>NZ_BBXD01000014.1:319507-447062 GCF_001570545.1 Herbidospora mongoliensis
GTGTCGGGGTGGGGGTGGGGGTGGGGGAGACGGGGCCGCCGCAGGTCACGCCGTTCAGGGCGAACGACGTGGGCACCGGGTTGCTGCCGTTCCACGAGGCGTTGAACCCGAAGTTGGTGTTGCCGCCGGACGGGATTGACCCGTTGTAGGACATGCTGGCGGCGGTCACCGACGAGCCCGACTGGGTGGGCGTGGCGTTCCACATCTGACTGATCTGCTGGCCGGCCCCGAAGGTCCAGGTCAGCTGCCAGCCGCTGACCGCGTCACCCAGGTTGTTGATGGTGACGCTGGCGCCGAAACCGCCCGGCCAGTTCGACGAGATGGCGTAGTCGACGCGGCAGGCGACGGCGGCCTGGGCGGGCTGGGTGGTCAGCAGGCCGGCTCCGGCCAGCAGGACCGAGACGGCCAGGATCACGCGGCCGCGGCGCGGTGATCGCGCTCGCCAGGGCAGACGCATCTGAATTCTCCTCATCATGCCGCTCGTCAGGAGCTGGTGCAGGTGGCGGTCGGGGTGGCTGCGGTGCCGTTGGCGGTGAAGCCGAAGCTCGTGGAGCCCTGGGCGGCGACGGAGCCGTTGTAGGGCGCGTTCACCACGGTGACGTTGGAGCCGGACACGCTCTGCTGGCCGCTCCACACGCTGCTGAAGGTCTGGCCGCCGGGCCAGGTCCACCGCACGGTCCATCCGCTGATCGCCGCGCTACCCGCCCGGACGGTCACCGCCGACTGGAATCCACCCGGCCAGGTGGTCGTCGTGGTGATCGTCGCCGTGCACCCGCCCGGAACCGGGCTGGGAGTCGGCGTCGGGGTTGGCGTCGGGGTCGGAGTCGGGGTGGGGGTCGGCGTGGGGGTGGGAGTGGGAGTCGGGGTCGGAGTTGGGGTGGGGCTCGGCGGGGCGGCGTTCAGGGCGTTGAGTACCGCGTCGTAGGCGGGCTTCTTGTTGGCGCCGCTGAACAGCAGCGGGGTGTCGCCCGACCGCCAGGAGTCCTGGTCGCGCACGCCCCACACGGTGATGCCGGCGCAACGGGCCACGGCGAGGCAGTCGTTCACCACGGCGGCGTAGGTCTGGGCGGAGGCGCCCTGGATGTCCAGCTCGGTGATCTGCACGTCGACGCCCAGCGCCGCGAAGCTGGAGATGGTGGTGCGGTAGTTGCTGTTGTACGCGCTGCCGCTGTTGAAGTGCGACTGGAGACCGACGCAGTCGATCGGCACGCCGCGCTGCTTGAAGTCGCGGACCATGTTGTAGACGGCCTGCGTCTTGGCCCACGTCCAGTTGTCGATGTTGTAGTCGTTGTAGCAGAGCTTGGCGGCCGGGTCGGCGGCCCGCGCGGTGCGGAAGGCGACTTCGATCCAGTCGTTGCCGGTCCGCTGGAAGTTGGAGTCGCGCCGGCCACCGGAGTTGCCGTCGGCGAAGGCCTCGTTGACGACGTCCCAGGCGTAGATCTTGCCTCGGTAGTGGGCCACCACGCCGTTGATGTGGTCGATCATCGCCTGGCGCAGGGTGGAACCGGAGAGTGACTGCATCCAGCTCGGCTGCTGGGCGTGCCAGGCCAGCGTGTGACCACGCACCCGCTTGCCGTTCTGCACCGCCCAGTTGTAGATCCGGTCCCCGGCGGTGAAGTTGAACTGCCCGCGGCCGGGTTCGGTGGCGTCGAGTTTCATCTCGTTCTCGGCGGTGATCATGTTGAACTCGCGGGCCGCGATCGTCGTGTATTGCGAGTCGCCGAGACGGCTCGCGCTGATGGCGGTGCCGAAGTAGCGGCCACTCTGCGCGGCGGCCGCGCCGAGCGTACTGGCGGCGGCTCCGGCCGCCGTGGTCGGCAACGTCACCGCGGTGGCCACGCCGATCACGCTGACGATGGCGGCGATGAGAACCCGTGGGTTCTTGAGAAGTAAGGCTTTTCTGCCCATGACTGAGTGCTCCAGAAAGAATCACGGAATAGCGGACAGACGGGGTCTCCCCGCACGATCGACGCCGCGTCCCGTGATCGGGGAACGCACACCAGTAGGGCGTCACGGCCGTCCTCGCCACGCACCACACATGGCGGGAAGCCGTCTCGGGGACACAGTGTGAAAATCTTGTCGAAATATGTCAAGTCCTCAGTGAAAGTTTCACCCTGTTCACGAGGACGTCGAGCGGGACGCGGTGGTGGGTCACACCACCGTGCAAGGAATGCCGTTCAGGGTGAAGGCGGCCGGTTCGGCGGTGTTGCCGGTGTGGGTGGCCTGGAAGCCGATGTCGATGGTTGCTCCCGGGGCGAGCACGGCGTTGTGGCTGACGTTGCCGGCGCTCACCTGGCCGCTGGAGGGCGAATAGGCGGCGTTCCAGCCGGAGCTGATCGACTGGCCGGAGGGCAGGGTGAAGACCAGCGTCCAGCCGTTGATCGTCGAGGTTCCGGTGTTGGTGATGCTGATGTTGGCGGTGAAGCCGTTGTTCCAGGGGTTCATCGTGTACGCGACCCGGAACTGCCCCGTGCCGCTGGGCGACGGGGAGGGCGTCGGGGTGGGGGTGGGCGTCGGGGTCGGCGAGGGCGTGGGGCCCGTGCTGGTCACGAAGGTCGTCACGCTCCGGGCGGGGAGCGAGACCGTGAGCGAGCCGCCCGACACGGCGACGGTCCCCTGGGGGGCGACGTTCCTGCTCGCGTCGGTCACCCAGTAGGCGGCGCTGGTCGCGCCGCCGCCGGACAGGGTGAACTGCTGGCTCACCGCGGAGGTGTTCTTGTTGACGGCGACGATGACGACCGTGTCCCCGTTCCGGTAGGCGGAGACGTAGACGTTCGACGCCGGGTTGGCCGTCGCGTCGATTCGCACGTAGCCGGGGCGCACGAATCTGGCGTAGTGCGCCATCATGGCGCCGCGCTTGCTGATCTGGCCGTCTTCCCGCATCGGGCCGTAGCCGCGCCGGATGTACCACCAGACGTAGGTCTGGAATTCGGCGTCCACCATGGAGCGGTGGATGTGCTCTCCCACGTCCAGCGCCTGCGGCCACAGGTCGGCCGAGTCGCTGCTGTTGGGGTAGTACACCTCGGTCATCCAGAGCTCTTTGCCCGCGCCCCGCTGCTTGAAGAGGGGGTAGGGGAAGTTGGAGTAGGACGTGCCGTAGAGGTGCGCGCCGAGGATGTCGACGTTGGCGAGCGCCGTGGAGTCGTTGAGGATGGGGTCGGAGACGCTCTTCACGTACTGGAAGGACTCGGGCGCGATGACCCGGGTGCTGATCGAGCCGGCGTTCTCCCGTAGAAATCGGAGCATCTCTGCGGAAGTCCACCAGGTCCAGTCGTGGGCGTAGTCGGGCTCGTTCTGCACCGATATGGCGTAGAGGTTCACCCCGTTGTTGCGCATGTGGGTGGTGAAGTCGTTCAGGTGCTGGGCGTAGGCGGCGTAGGCGTTGTACCTGAGTCGTTTGGCGTTGGTCTGGGTGCCGCGGGTGAAGGTCTCGATCATGGAGGCGGGCGGGTTCCAGGGCGAGGCGAAGACGATCGCCCCGAGTGCGACCGCACGCTGGGCCGTGGCCAGATCACGGCTCCAGTCGGCCTGGTTCTCCGGCACCGGGATCCTGAGCACCGAGAACCCCAGGCGCCCTTCGCCGGTTCCGAACGCCGTCTCCCGCTGGGCGGCGGTCAGGTCGCCGATCCACGCCGCGTGCGCCATGCCGCCGAAGCCCCGGATCGTCTGCCGCTGCGCCGAGGGATTGATGACCGCCGTGGCGGCGGCGGCCTCCGAGGCGCCCACGACCGAGGCCGCGACCGTGATGACAGGAAGGGCCCCCATCGTCGTCAGGACGTTTCTCCGGCTCAGCAGTCCTCGTTCGCCCTTTCCGGGCTCATTCTGATCTTGCGTCATGCCTTCTCCTCGTCGCTGCCGCAGCAGGTCACCGTCCGTCGACATGTTGGCGTTAACATTCAGGCCTCTGGAGCCGTTGCCGCGGAGGGGTGATGGTTCGGCCGAGTGTTGTCCGGCTCCCGCAGGGGGTCAACCACGAGGCGAACCTTGCGGGGGTGAACTTGGTTAAATTAAGTTGATCATTGAAAATTTCAGCACGACCTGCTGATTCAGCCCGGCCGCCGGGTGTCGCGAGTCGAACGGGGCGAGAGGCCCCCTATGCCTGGAGCCAGCCTTGAAACAGGCCCTATCCGTGATCCGCGTGCAGGCCCAGAACGCCGTTGTCACCGCTGCGGGGGAGTTCGGCGAGCAGGCCCTCGGCGCGTGCCGCGAAGAGGTGGGTTCCGCGTTCCCGCGAAAGGCCGAGCGCCCGATGGGCGGTGCGCACGGCGGAGGGGAGGTCGCCGCCCGCTCGGAACGCCTTGGCGCGGATGAGCAGGACCAGGCCCTCCGCGTATCGTTCGCCGTAGGTGTCGATGAACGTCTCGGCCTTGTCCAGCGCGGTCGTGGCTGCGGAGACGTCGCCGGCGCACAGCAGAACCTCGGCAAGAAGCGCGTACCAGGTGGCCAGGTTCGATCGGGGCGGGTCGACCAGGGTGGTCTGGATGATGCCCTCCATCTCAGCGGCCGACATCGTCGGATCACCGCCGGATATGGCGTTCGCCCAGTGCCGCGCGAGCCGCGGGTAGCTGCCGGAGAACTTGAAGGAGAAGTCCGGGTCGGCGTTGATCGTCTTTTCGGCCGCTCGCAGCGCCCAGGCGGAGTCGCCCGCGGCGGCTGCCGCGGTGACGGCGAAGGAGCCCCAGATGCTGAGGGCGTAAGGGTCCTCGCCTGCTTCGAACTCCACCACGTCGAACAACTGTCGGGCGGCGATCAGGTCGCCGTGCAGTGCGGTGTTCAGCGCGAGCATGACTGGTGTGGTCATCTGCAGCCGGTGCCGCAGCGGCTCGGCGTCCTTCTCGGCGCGGAGGAGCGCATCGGAATGGCTGAGGTTGCGGTAGGCCTCGCCGACGTTGCCCGAACTCCACTGGTGGACGCCCCACGCGTGGTGGCCGGAGGCCTGCACGACGGGATCGGCGGAGCGGCGGCCGTGGTCCAGCAGGCGGCGGGCGAGGCGTCCGGCGGCGTCGAGCCGGATGCCCTGGGAGTGGGCCAGGAACCGGGAGAACAGCAACCCGGTCGCCTCCCGTTCCCGGCCCAGAGAGCGCGCGATCTGCTCAGCGCGGTCCAGATGGTCCATGGCGGCCCCGACGAACCCGGCGTGGATGCCCGCGACGGCGGTCAGCTCGGTCAGCGCGGTCAGCTCGACCTCGGGAAGCCCCGCGCCGCGCGCGATCCGGGTCGCGGCGTCCAGGTGCTTCTCCGCGGTCTCGTAGGCGGATCGCCGGGCGGCGATGCGGGCCGCGACGATGAGGGATCGCGCCGTCTGCTCGGGTTCGGCGAGCGGACCCGCCGAGCACAGGTGGTGGGCGAGCGCCTCACCGTGACGCTCCGCCGATTCCCGGGTCTGGCCGAGCGCGGCCGCGATGCGCAGGTGGAAGTGGCTCGCGTTCGATCGGGTCATCGAGCGGGCCACCGACTCACGGACGAGATCGTGCACGAACCGCCACTCACCCGAAAAGCCGGAGGTCACCTCGACCAGACCGAGCGCCTCCAGAGATTCCAGACGCGTGAGGCACTGCGACACGTCGAGATCGGCTGCCTTGGCCAACAGGAGGGCGTCGATGTCGCGGCCCATCAGCGCCGCGATCTCGATCAATCGCCGGTCCCCGTCGTCGAGCCTGCTCGTCCGGTCGCGGACGATGTCACGAACCGTGGAAGGAACGGCGGTCTGGGCTGCCGCCTGGTCGGACAGGTGGTCTTCTTCGGCCAGGAATCTCGCGAGCTCACGTACGAACAGGGGGTTGCCTTCGGTGCGGGCCTGGATGTTCCGCGCGACACCCGCACTCGGCGGTTGCCCGGTCTCCTGGTGGATCAACGTGGCGACCTCAGAAGGCCCGAGGGGTCCGAGAGCGATGCGCCGGTGGCCGTCTTGGCGCGCGACCGCCGCCAGCATGCTCCGCACGTGTGGATTGGGCGTCGGCGCGTGGTCGCGCAGGGTGCCCATCAGCACGCTCCCGTCCGGGAGAGACTCGGCCAGCCGCGCGAACAGCTGAAGTGAGGCCTGGTCGGCCCAGTGCAGGTCGTCCACGACGACGACCAGGGGCCGGCGTGCGGCGGCCGCGCCGAACAGCGCGACGACGTTGCCGTACAACCGGAACTGCGCTCCGGCGTCCGGCCGCGCCTGGGCTTCGGCGTCGCGTGCGGGCTGCTGGAGCAGGTCGTCGAGTTCGGCGGTCCACCGCGCCCGCTCGTCTTCCGGCAGCGCCGCGATCAGGGCTTCGACGATCTGGATCCAGGGCCACATCGACGGAGCGCCTTCGCCGTCGTGGCATCGACCCCAGAAGGTGAAGGCGCCGTTCGCGGTGACCTCGGCGAGCAGCCGGCTCTTGCCCACTCCCGGCGGACCCTCGACCAGCACGATCCGCGCCCGGCCGAAGGCGGCCGACTCGACGGCGTCGCGCAGGAGGGCGAGCTCCTCTTGCCGGCCCACGAGACGATCGGACCGGTTACTCAGGGACTGCGCACCGGACACGACCCCCGGGAGAGAACCCGCGACGCGGGATGTGGAGACGGCCTCGGCCTGCCGAAGAACGTGCCGGTGCGCCTCGCGAAGCGCCGGGCCGGGATCGATGCCCAGGTCGTCGGCCAGCCGCGCCCGCACCGTGTCGAACACCGACAGGGCCTCCGCCTGCTGTCCCGCCGCAGCCAGCGTGGTCATCAGCGTCGCCTGCACGGTCTCGTCGATGGGCGCGATCCACGCGGCAAGCCGCAACGGTTGCAGGATGCGCTTGGCATGACCGCGCGGCACGATCACCCGAGCCGCCTCCACACAGGCGTCGAGCAGCTCCCGGTTGACCGAGGCGAACAGCGGACCGGCCGAGGCGCTGAGAGCCAGCCCGTCACCCGCGGACCCCCGCCACAACGACAGAGCCGCGTCGTAGGCATCGACTCCCTCCTCGAACCGCTGATCGTCCAGCGCGGCGCGGGCGAGAGCGAGGAGCCGGCGAGACTCCGTCAGGTCGAGTGCCACGAGGCTGTCGTCGAACTGGTAGCCGCTGCCGCGGCGATGGAGATAGGAGCCGGGCGCCCGGGCGGGCAGATCCGGTTCGAGCAGCCGCCGCAACGCCCCGACATATTTGTGGACGATGTTCAACGCCGACATCGGCATGCTCTCGTCCCAGACGAGATCGATGAGCTCAGAAGCGCTGACCGGCCGTCCTGGGGACATCAGCAACAGGGCCAGCAGGTAGGTCTGCTGCCGCGGTCCGGTGTCGACCTCCACGCCGTCACGCCACACCCGCAACGGACCGAGGACCTGGACGGTCAGCGAACCGGCGAGCATCGGTTCGCTCCCGGCGCTTCGTCGGGTGGGGGAGACGTCGGCCATCGAGCCCTTCCTCGAAGTGGGTGGATGTTGCCATTCAACTCTGCGCGTCAGACCTGCTTCGAATGTCGTGTCTCGCCGCACCACCAGTCAGCCTTCATGAGGGACAAAATAGGCTAAATAGCGTCATGTGATCGACTACCCGGGAAGACAGTCAGCGGAGTCGCTGGTTTCCTGGTCCAGCTCGGCGATCAGCTGTTCGGCACGGTGGGCGAACAGGTTCGCCTCACGTTCGAGGGCCAGCGTCCGGGTCCGTTCCGCGGCGGCCCGCACGTCGGCGAGGGGTGCGCCCTGCGCCCGCAGGAGCCGCGCCCGCAGCAGAAGCAGCAGGCCCTCGCCGTCGCGCTCCCCATAGGTGTCGAGCACCACGCGGGCCTGGTCGAGGGCTTGCGCGGCCTCGTCGAGCCGGTCGGCCGCCAGCCACATCTCACCGAGCAGCCCGCACCAGGTGCCCAGTACCGAGCGCGGCGGGTCGGACAGGGTGGCGTCGATGATCAGCTGTGCCTCCTCGGCGGCCCCGGCCGGGTCGTGGCTGGCCATCGCCCGCGCCCAGCATCGCGCCAGCCGCTGGTAGCTGCCGAAGAATCCGAAGGAGAACTGGGGGTCCAGCGCGATTCCGCGTTCGGCCGCGCCCAGCGCCCATTCCGGGTCGCCCGCCTGCGCCGCCAGGGTGACCGCGAAGGCGGACCAGACGGTGACCGCGTAGCGGTCGTCGCCGGCGGCTGTTTCCAGCCGGTCGAACATCGCGCGGGCGTGGACGACGTCACCGCGAAGCCCGGTCATCAGCGCGAGCATCAGGGGCGAGAGGCTCTGCAGGTCGTGCCGGAGTGGATCGTCGTCGCGGCGCACCAGGTCGTCTCGCATGGTCGAGGTCGACCGGATGAGGTAGCGGTAGGCCTGCCCGATGTCGCCGACGGCCCACTGGTGGATGCCCCAGGCGTGCAGGCCGTAGGCGCGCACGATCGGGTCGGCGGACGCCTCGCCCTGGACGAGCAGCCGTCGCGCCAACGGGCCCGACCGGTCGAGCCGGAGCCCTTGGCCGTGTGAGGCCCAGCGGGAGAACAGGAAGTCGGTGGCCTGTCGTTCGTGGCCGAGGTCACGGGCGAGGTTCTCGGCGCGTTCGAGCACCTCCGGCGCCGAGCCGACGTACCCGGCCCGCATTCCGTCGACCGCGGTGAGCATCGCCAGGGCGGTCAGCTCCCGTTCGGCCAGACCCGCCGTCCGGGCGATCTGGGCCGCCGAGCGCAGCTGCCGGGAGGCGGCGTCGAGCGCGGACTTGTTGCCCGCGGAGCGGCCCGCGCGGACCAGCGCGTCCACCGTCCGGGCGGGATCGGCCAGGGGACCGGCGGCCCGCAGGTGATGGGCCAGCCGTTCGGCCGTGGAGTCGTCGTCCGGGGACGTGCGCTCCAGCGCGTCGGCCACCCGCAGGTGCAGCCGGGTCAGCCGCCGCTGCGGCGTGAGGTCGGCGACCGACTCGCGGACCAGGTCATGCGAGAAACGGACCGCGCAGGGGTGACCGGGCAGGGGTTCGAGCAGGCCGAGCTCCTCCAGCGGTTCGAGACCCTCGATGCATTGCGGCATCTCCAGCCTCACGGCCTTCGCCAGCAGCACGAGGTCGATGTCGCGGCCGATGAGCGCGGCGACCTGCAGCAGGCCGAGAGCGTCACCGGCGAGGTCGGCGATCCGACCCCGGACGACGTCGCGAACCGAGGACGGCACCCCGTCCCCGAGCACACCGTTCGCGGCCACCAGCCGGGACAGTTCCCGGACGAAGAACACGTTCCCAGCGGTACGGGCGTGAATGGCCCTGACCACATCAGCATCGGGATCACGGCCGCTCTCCCGGCGTATCAGCTCAGCCACATCGTCCACACCGAACGGTCTCAGCCCGATCCTGCGATGGACGGCCGACCGGCTCGCCGAAGCCAGCGTCGTGGCCAGCTCCGAGCCGGGCGCCGGCGCGCGGTCACGCAGCGCGCCGACGACCACGGTGCCGCCCGGCAGCCGCTCGGTCAGATGCCTGAACAGCTCCAGCGAGGCGACGTCAGCCCATTGGAGGTCATCGACGACGAGCACCACCGGCCGCCCCGCCGCGACCCGCCCGATCAGGGCGACCGCCTGCTCGAACAGCCGGAACCGGGTCCCGCTGTCGGCCACTCCGGCCACTCCGGGGTCGGGTTCCACGAGACGGCCCAGTTCACCGGCCCGCCAGCCGGCCCGCGCCGCGGCAGGGAGACTCTCCAGGGCCGCACTGATCACCTGCAGCCAGGGCCACATCGACGGCGCGCCGTCCCCCTGCAGGCAGTGACCCCACAGGACCAGGGCACCCCGCTGCTCCGCCTCGGCGCAGGCCTCCACGAGCAGCCGCGTCTTGCCCACCCCCGGCTCGCCCTCCACGACGACCACCCCGGCGCCCGCCGCGAGCACCCGGCGCAGCACCGCGAGTTCCCGGTCGCGCCCCACCAGCGGGACCGGCCCGGGCCGGAGACGAACCTCCCGCTCGGGTACGGTCGCCAGCACCTCGCGGCGCGCGGCCAGCAACGCCGGTCCGGGATCGGCGCCGATCTCGTCGGCCAGACGGGCCCGGACCGTCCGGAACAGCGCGAGGGCCTCCGCCCGCTGCCCGGCGGCGGCCAGCGCGGACATGAGACTCGCCTGGACGTGTTCATCCAACGGCGCCATCCGGGCGGCCAGGTGCAGCGGAGGAAGCAGCTGCGCGACCCGGCCCTGCCGCACCGCGAGCCGCGTCGCGGCCACGCAGGCGCCGATGAACTCGTGGTCCAGCGCGGTGAACACGGAGACGGCACCGGACCCGGCGGCCGCCTCGTCACCAGCGGACCCCTGCCAGCTCGCCAGCGCCTCCACGTACCGTTCAAGCGCCACGTCAGGTCGCTGCTCCATGCGCGCCGCCCGAATCAGATCCCGGAACGTCACAACATCAAGAATCCCAGGATCAGCCATAAAGAGATAGCCGTTCACCTGCCGCCGAAGGCGGGAGCCCCGTCCCGGCCGGGTCAGCTCTCCCGATCGACGATGTGACGCATGTAGAGATCCGGCCTGGACAGGAATCGGCGCCAGTCGTCGACCAGGGGAAGATCCGCCCACTCGCTGACCTGCGCGCCGTGGTCGCCCAACTCGATGATCTGGGCGCCCGGCAGGCTCGTGAGGATCGGTGAGTGGGTGGCGCAGATGATCTGGCCGCCCTCACCCGCGACGCGGTGCATCAGCCCGGCGAGGCGCAGGCAGGAGTTGAAGGAGAGGGCGGCCTCCGGTTCGTCCAGGAGATAGAGCCCCGGTCCGTCGACCATGTAGTCGAGGACGGTGAAGAAGCCCTCGCCGTGGGACTGCGTGGTGAGGTCGTCCTCCCAGAAGCCCTTCCCCGCCTTGTCGGCGACGCCCCGGGCGAGATCGAAGAGCGTTTCGGCACGGAGGAAGAACGCGCGCCGTTTCAAGCGGGGGCCGTGGAGCAGGCGTCCGCCGGTGATGGTGAGTTCGGCGTCCAGCACCTCGCCGAGCGGGGTGGCGGGGCCGGTGCTGGCGTATTTCGTGCCAGCCTTGCCGCCTTCGGAGTTGATCCCGCCCACGTCCGCGATCGCCTCCATGATCGTCGACTTGCCTGATCCGTTCTCGCCGACGAGGAACGTCACGGGGGCGGTCAGCGGCAGACCGTGGTCGGCGAGATGGCGCACGGCGGGCAGGGCGGCGCACCAGGAGTCGGGGAGCCGGCGGGCGCTCAAGCGGGTGATCAGCACTGACGGACACCTTCCGGCGGTTTGTCGGTGGAGAGATCCATTGTCCCGGCCATCAGCCCGATGACGGCCATGACCCACATCACCCGGGCCATCGCGAAGCTCGACGTCCGGGACCGGGTGCAGCTGGTGATCCTGGCCTACGAGTGCGGCCCGGCGGCTGAGGGTCGGAGACAGGTCAGGGGGCCTGCGGGCCTCCTGCGATCGCGTCGCGGCAGAGCAGGCACCCGCTGTCGGCGCAGTGAGTGATGTCCTGGTCGGCGGCGATGGCGGCCGTCGCGGCGGCGAGGACCTGCCGGGCGGGGTAGGCGTGCCAGCGTGAGGCGCCCACGGTGGTGGTCCGGGCGATGGGGCGCAGGGCCGGTTCCAGGCGCGGGAACCCCTCGGAGCAGGAGCCGACCTCCACCATGCGGACCTCGCCGTCCTCGTCGCGCGCCCACCGGAGGAACAGGCGACGGCCCGACCGCTGTTCGGCCAGGTGCAGTGCCGTCAGGCGGTTGAGGCCCACGCCGACGAGCAGGATCGCGCCGTCGCGATCGGCCAGTTCGCGGATGGGACCGTACACGTCGTCCGGGCTCTGGGCCTCCATGAGCTCGGCCGCCTGCGGGCCGACGGCGGCGAAGGAGTTGAGCGGGTGCCTGCCGCGTACGGCGCCGGCCCGTCCGATGAGCACCGCCGGCAGCACGCCCAGATGAGGGTTGATCAGACCGCAGTCCACGCTGTAGGCGGGTCCCTCCGGGAACGCGGTCCCGGCGGGCACGGTCGTGTAGTCGACGCCGTTGCGGGCCGGGCCGGCGGAAGCGGGCAGGGCGAACTGGGGCTCGGTGAAGGCGGGCACCATCACCGTGCAGGCGCGCTTCAGCAGCACGTCCAGCAAGGTGTCGGCGTCGACGGTCGTCCCGAATGACCGCAGTGAGGTGTGCAGCATCACCGGGCGACCAGCCAGGTCCAGGTCGTGTACGGCGGTGTCGAGGTGTTCGGTGAGGATCATGTGGGCCTCCGTTTGGTCAGGCGAGGTGGTCGGCGTCGACGATGCGGCCCCGCAGGAGCGTGTTCAGCGCGCGCCGGGTGAGTTTCGGCCGGGGTTCGGAGGGCTCCATGTCATGTCTCCGACTGCCGTCCGCGCTGGTCCGGGTCGGCTCCCCAGACCAGATGGAAGGTCGGTTCCCGCGAGGGGTTCCGCCGGATCGTGATCAGCCCCTCGGGGGCCGTGCGAGTGAGGGCGAGGAGCGTTTGCCGTTCGGCGAGCAGGCGCATCACGGTCCAGGCCGTGAGTGAGCCCGCCATCATCAGTGCGGTCGACTGCCAGGTCAGGACGCCCGCGGTCAGAGCGGTCAACGCCGCCCATGTGTCGTGCTTGGGGGAAGTCAGCAGTATCACACTAGAAAGTCGATTGACCGGTCGTCTGCGTTTGGTCGTCCCGGCGAATTTCTCGGTGACGTGAGGGCCTCGCGGCACCGTCCATTCTCCCATTGCAGGTGGCGCGGTGTCTCCACACCTTCGGCACGACCGCCCACCCGACCGCGAATCGGGTCGAGACGCCAGGCTCACCTGAAAACGAGCCTGGCGGGGTCTCTCTCGTGCACTGCGTTCGATGACGGCCAGGTTGGTCCGCGACCCGGCACTGTGGCGGGATCAGGCGATGAGCAGGCGCAGGCCGAACTCTGCCGCGTCGAGGCCGGAGAGCTCGCGGTTGCGTTCGGCCCACCGGCCGGATGCGAGGTCGTCACGGAGGTTGTGCACTGCCCGCTGCTCGGCGTCCGGGCCGACCCTGGCCCAGATCGACATGCCGCGGCGGACGTGCTCGTCCAGGTATGCCTCGGGCCGGCGCCAGAAGGCGTGGTAGAAGCCATCAGCGCAGTCCCACGGAACGAGCACCGGCTCTGTCCGGGCTCCGATCGCCGCGGCCAGCTCGGTCAGGGAAGGCCGACCGGCCCAGAGGCCGGTGAACTCCGGCAGGTAGTCACGATTCAGCCAGAACAGATCGGTGGCACCGGCGTCGTAGGTGAACACGACCACGCGGCGAGCGACACGCCGCATCTCGCGCAGGCCCGCGATCGGGTCCTGCCAGTGATCGACGGTGGCGAAAGCCATCGCGGCGTCGAAGGACTGGTCCTCGAACGGGAGACTCTCCGCGGTGGCATCGACGCACGGCGCCGCGCCTGCGGGGCGCTGCGCCCGCATGACCGCCGACGGCTCCACAGCGGTCACCTCGAGGCCGGGAGGCTCGTAGGACCCGGTGCCGGCCCCGACGTTCAGCACGGTCCGCGCATCGCCGAGCGCTGTCCAGATCTGTTCGGCGATCCGCGGCTCGGTGCGCCGCGTCACGGTGTAGGTAGTGCCGATGGCGTCATATAACTGCGCGCCGGGCATCAGACCGCCTCCATTTCCAGTAGCAGACCCATGTGGCAGCCTGCCGGGTCCCCTATCGTTACTCGCCATTCGGTTGCTGCTCAAGCCCCGTGAAAACCCAGAGTTCAGGCGAACTGAAGGATCCTCAGGATGAACTGAAGGGTCTTCAGGCTCTATGTGGGTTGTGGACCCTTGAGTTCGTCCCGACTGGCAGGGTCCTGCTCCTCGACCAGGGTGACGAGGAGGGCGCGGGCATTCTCGGCATATCGGATGGCGGTTTTGGGGTCCAGGCCGAAGACGGCGGCGAGGTGGAGAGGGTCGGGACCGTGGGTGAGAGCCTCTTCGAGCTGCCGATCGACGCGTAAGCGTTCGAGCGTCGCGGCCTGGCCACGCAGCTGGGTCTTGGCGAAGTAGATCGTGCTCACCGGGCCAGTCCCATGGGCGCTCATCTGGTTGATCAGCAGGTGGGGGTTGGCGGTGCTGGGCCAGCGGGTGCGCCGGTAGTCGAGCCATTCCAGCAGGATCTGGTGGCTGAACTCGTCGATCGGACGGGCGCGGCCGGCGATCGTCAGCTGCCGGTTGCCGAGGTCGACGTCGTCGAGAAGGAGCTCGCGGATGGCGCCAGTGCGGGCGGCGTGGACGGCGTCGAGCATGAGAACCAGCCGCGCAGCAGGGGTGGTGGCTGCCTCGGCCGCCTGATGGACGGCAGCCTGGTCGAGTCGTTGGGCAAGTCCGTAGTGGTGCTGGCCGACGCGGATGCCTCGGGTGGGGTTGCGGAAGATCTTCCCGGTCTTCTTGGCGAAGGCGAACAGGGACCGCAGTGAGATCAGCAGGTTGGAGCGCCGGGAGCCGGTGAGTCCCTCCAGGGCGGCCAGGACGTCGTCGCGGGTGACTTCCCGCAGATGGTCATAGCACTGCGACCAGGCCAGAAGCGTTGGACGGGCGTAGCCCATATGGGTCCAGGCAGTCGCCGGGTCGCGTGGTCTTGTGCGGGGGCCGCCCTCGCGCATGGTCCGCAGCCAGGCCTCGGTGGGGTGGATCCCGTCGGCTAGGCCGTCGAGCTTGCGCTTCAGCCAGTTCTCGAACGAGGGGATCCGGCCGTCGCGCAAGAGGCCCATCTCTGTGAGGACTTCCGCGACGCGTTCGACGCTGATGTCTCGGGCCCGCATCGCGGGAAACAGCTCGGAGTATCGGATGACGTCGCCGATGTCGTGACCGGACAGCACGACGGTCAGGCCCCTGCGGACGCCGTACTGGGTGCCGCGGCGCCATCCGTGAGCCTCGCCGATCTGGTGGGCGAGGTAGATCCCCCAGATCAGCCAAGGGTTGGTGGGGTCGGCGTCGGTGTCTTCGTTGAACCGGGTGAAGTCGCGTGGCGGATCGAACAGCTTCGGCTGGATCCAGCGGCCTTGAGGTCGCTGGGCTGGGGTCGGCGGTGGCTTGCGCGGGGCTCCTCGCCGGTGGTGTCGGCGTTGGGGGGTCGTCTTCGCGCCGCTGGTGATGAGCATGCCCGCGAAGAACAGCTGGTGGAAGGCCCCGATCCGGTCGAGGAAGTTGGAGGCGATGGCCTTCTCCCGAGACTCACCACTGGCCTTGGCCTCGGTCCGCGCCTGGTTCCAGCACATCCTGCAATAACCCTTGCGGGTCAGCTCTGTCCGGCCGCGGCGGGCTGCTCCTGCTGCCCGGCCCGCTGGACCTTCCCGGGCTGGGGAATGAGGAGTTCCTCGACTCCGCAGCCGAGGACGGCGCAGATGATGTTGAGGTCGTCGAGTTTGACGCTGGCCGGTTCCCCGGACCACAGGCCGGACATCTTTCCGGCGCTGATGGCCAGGCCGTGGTCGGCGAGCATCCGCTGGAGCTCGCTGGCTTTCCAGATGCCGCGGTTGGCAGCGGCCAGCCGCAGGTTCCACTTCATCGCCGTAGTCCTTCCAGCCGGGTGGCGGCTCGCCGCTGGCCGGCGAGCCAGGCGTCTTCGACGTGGGTGCCGGTGACGTGCACGTAGTTCATGGTCGTGGCAATCCAGGCGTGACCCAGGAGCTGCCGGATCGCGATCAGGTCCATCCCGGAGGCATAGAGCTGAGAGGCGCAAAAGTGCCTCAGGACGTGCGGGGTGACGACATCGGGCCAGTCCGGCAGGTGTGTCGCGGCGGCCCTGGCCAGCGCAGCCCGGATCGTCTCGTCCCCGGCCCGCGCCGAGGTCCCATCGGCGTTCTTCCGTTCCGAGGGCAGCAGCGGAACGCCGGGCCGGGTGTGGTCGTCGCCGAACTGACCCCAGACGTCCTCCACGAACCAGCGCAGCGTTCCTTGCGCGTTATTGATCAGCGGGACCATCCGCTCCCTCGGGCCCGAACCGCGGGCGCCCTTGCCCAGGCGGACGTGGAGCTTGCCGAACCGCCCGAGACCCCACTTGATGTCGGGCAGGTCGAGCTTGCAGGTCTCGTTGACCCGCAGCCCGACCTCGGCCATCAGCCGGCAAGCCGTGTAGTTCCTCGCGGCCGGTGCGAACTACCGACACATCGCCAGTTCCTGCCGCCAACCGGCGAACAGCCGGCCGACCTGCTCGACGGTCGGTGCGATACGGAGCTTGGCCTGCTGGCGGCCGCGGGGCCGATTCATCTCGTCGATCGGGCATTCGACGACCCGGCCGGTCATCTGGTGAATCTCGACCTTGTGCCGTAGCTCCAGGAACAGGAAGAACGTCTTCAACGCCTGCGCCCGCGACAGCCGCGTGCCCTTCGCTGTGCTGCGCAACACCTTGCCGAAGTAGACGTCGGCGTCGGCCGGCTCCAACTCCCACAGCAGCCGGCCGAGCCATGCCCGGATCTGCTCCAGGTGCGTCACGTCCGAAGAGATCGTCCCGTCCGACAGACCCGCTGCCGCCCGCGCCAGCACGAAGCCCGCCAGCACGTCGGTCTCCAACGCCTCCAGGTCCTCCGCAGTGGCCGGGGCACGCGCCACTCGAAGATCCTTCACCACAGCCAGCGCCAACTCCGGGCACCTCGCCTTCACCCTCACAGCAAGACGAACGCCCAGGACGATAGGTCTTCAGAATCCCTGAAGTCTCATCAACTACTGAACAAGCCGGAGCGCCAGCACATACGCCCAGGTCCTGCGGTTAGAGCGGCTGAAGAGCCTCGGAGGAACTCAAGGGGATATTTCTTAGGAGGAGCAGTCCCGCTACCTGCGCGAGGTGCTGACGATCCTCGACGAAGAGGGGGCCGACGGGTGTTCTGGTACACCTTCGCCCGGTGGGACCTGCCGGAGGAGCTCGACGTCGCGAGTGCGGGCCTGGTGAAGGTGCTCGGCGACCGTCTACGGTGGGAGCCGAAGGCCGCCTGCACCGCCCTCGCCGAATTCTATGGACGCACACCTGCGTGACCTCCGCTATTTCGTCGCCGTCGCCGAAGACCTCCACTTCACCCGCGCGGCCGAACGCCTCTTCGTGTCCCAGCCCGCGCTGTCGAAGCAGATCCGCGCCCTCGAACGGCACCTCGGCTTCTCCTTGTTCGACCGCGAACCGGCCGGGGTGACCCTCACCCCGCAGGGCGCCGCGCTGCTTCCGGTGGCCCGCGACCTGCTGGCCCGGTGGACCGAAGGCATGGAGACCGCCCGAGCGGCGGCGCCGGCGGAGACGCTGGTGGTGGGCATGCACACGTCCGTGGGCCGCGACCTGCAACGCGACACGCTACGGCGCTTCCGCGACCGCATGCCCGGCTGGGCCGTCTCCCTGCGGCTGGTGAGCTGGGACGATCCCAGCGGCGGCCTCGCCGACGGGTCGAGCGACCTGGCCTACGTCTGGCTACCCGTACCCGCCGGGCTGGAGGTGCGCGTCCTGGCCACCGAACGCAAGTTCGCGGCGCTGCCGGAAGGTCATCGGCTGGCCGGCCGCGACGAGATCGACCTCGCCGAACTCGACGCCGAACCCTTCCTCGCCCTGCCCGCCTCCTCCGGGCCGCTCCGTGACTTCTGGCTCGGGCTCGACGTCCGGCCCCGGGCAATCGTCGGAGGTGAGGTGTCGTCGGCCGACGAGGTCTTCGAGGCGGTCGCCGGTGGGCTGGGCGTGGCCCTGCTGGCGGAGGGCAACACCGAGCTCTATCGGCGTCCGGGCGTGGTGTGCCGCCCGGTCACCGGCCTGACCCCGGCCGAACTGGCGATCGCCTGGCGGGCCGCCGACCGCCGTCCGGCGGTACGGGCCTTTCTGGCGGCACTCCCATAGCCATCGGTGATGACGGCAGGTCTTGGACGGCCGGTCACGTGCTTTTGAAGAATCGAGTGCATGAAGAGACTCGTGATCGGCTTAGTCGCGGCGGCCCTGGTGAGCGGATGTTCGGGAGATCCGGGAGATTCGGGAGCACAGGCGGTGGCCACTCCTCCGGCGGAGAGCGCCCCGGCGGCCGTCGCCACGGAACAGCGCGCCCTGGTCGACCGTTTCGTCAAGACGATCAACGCCGGCGACGCCCGAGGTGTCGGCGCGATGTTCGCGGAGTCGGCCCGGTTCGACAGCGTCGGGCGCATCTACTCCGGCCGTGCCGAGATCATGGACCGCTTCCTGGTTCCCGAGGTGATCGAGGCCGGCGGCACCTACACACTGCTCGACGTCACCCCCGGTGCGGGCGCCGACCGCGTGGTGGCCCGCTACGACTTCACGACCGGCTCCGGCGGCGGGGAACGTTTCACCTACGACTGCGCGGTCGCCGACGGCGCCTTCACCGACTGCGTCGGGCGCTACGTCGGCTGAATATGCTGCCTTCATGAACGACCTGCGGGCCCGCAACAAGAAGGCCACCCGCGAGGCCATCACGACCGCCGCCCTGCGCCTGGCCGTCGAATTCGGGCCGGGCGGGCTGGCGCTCGTCCGGGTCCACGACATCGCCTCGGCGGCGGGGGTGTCGGCTCGGACGTACAACAACTATTTCTCCAGCAGGGAAGAGGCCATCTGCGGCCACCACGCCGACCAGGCCAAACGCGCGGGCGACGCGCTGAGGGCCAGACCGGCCGACGAACCGCTCGACGTGGCGGTGACCGAGGCGATGGTCGGTCTGTTCACCGACCCGGAACCCGACAGGGCCGGGCTGCGCATGATCATGCTGACTCCCGAGCTGAGGGCGAGGCACTGCGGGCCTTCACCGTGGCCGAGGGGCCGCTGGCGGAGGCCATCGAGGAACGGACCGGCGGAGACGGCCTCTCCGCCGAGGTGACGGCGGCAGCGGTGGTCGCGGCGATCAGGGTGGCGGACATGGCCGCGCACGCCACAGCGCTGGGCGAGACGGTACGCGCGGAGAACGGCGTCGCCACCGCGATCAAGATCCTGGAGGCCGTCAGCGGATGAAACATGCGGGGACTCGTAACGTTCCGGCGTTTGCCAGTGGGAGTCGACGGGGTCCCCTGATTCCCGTGGAATCAGCGTCTCCGGGCGGCCGGATCGCGCCCCTCCTGCCAGCGGGCCAGCGCCTCGGGGGAGACCCGCGCGTAACGCGCAAGCGAGGCGACCGACGTGTGCCCCGAATACGCCAGCAGAGTAGAGGTGTTGGCACCCTCCTCCGCGGTATGGGTCAGCGCGCTGTGACGGAGCTGATGCAATGTCCACGGCCCGCCGGGCAGGCCCACGGTGGCCTGCTCGAAGCACTCGGCCGCCCGCCGGTAGGACAACCGGGCCCAGCCCGAGTCCGGATCCAGGTCCGCCGGCGGCAAAGCCAGGCGGGCCCGCCGCTCGGTGAGGAAGACCGGCCCCACCCGGCGTCCCGCCAGCAGGCGGGGCAGCAGCCGGGCGGTGGCGGTGCGCCAGACGACGACGTCGATCGCGCCGCCCTTGCGCCGTACCTTCGCTCGCCGGTTGCGCAGGTCGAGCTCGCCGGTGTCCAGGGCCAGGACCTCCTCGGCTCGGGCGGCGCTTTCATACAGCAACCGCCACAAGGGTGCGCTCGCGCAGGTCCAGCACCGGGCGGGTCAGCAGCGTCTCGACCTCCGCCCGAGCCAGCGCCCGCGTCCGGTCCGGCGTGCGCGAGCGGCGGCGGATCCGGCGCAGCGGGTCGCCGGCCAGCCAGCCCTGGTCACGCCACCACCCGCACGCTGAGCCGAGCGCGTCGTTCGACCGGCTGGAAGCTGAAGTGGCCGCGACTGCCGCCCAGCTGGCGGCGATGAAGCTCGTGGTCAACCACGCCTATGGCACTCAAGCAGTCACTGGGCGAGCGTCAAACCTTCACGTCGCGTCGCGCCCACATCTCAGCGCAAGTGCGTGCCTCAGCATGGATGCCCCTTCCGCGTGAATGTCCTGACCTGGGAAGAGTCGCTCGTTTGGGGCTGGTGACACATCCGTTAACGACACCCCTAGAAAGCCCAGAGTTCAGGCGAACTGAAGGATTCTCAGGATGAACTGGTGGTTCTTCATGCTCTATCTGGGCTGTGGGCCCTTGGGTTCGTCTCGACTGGTGGGTCTTGTTCCTCGGACCGGGAGATGATCAGGGCGCGGGCGTTCTCGGCGTAGCGGATGGCGGTCTTGGGATCAAGACCGAAGACGGCCGCAAGGTGGAGCGGATCAGGTCCAACGGCGAGTGCCTCATCAAGTTGTCGTTGGACGCGTAACCGCTCCAGAGTGGCAGCTTGGCCTAGGAAGGAATCGGTCAGATGGACCTTGCTGACCGGGCCGGTTTCCATCGCCGTCTGCTGGTTGATGAGCAGGTGCGGGTTGGCTGTGTTGGCCCGGCGTCGAACTGCCGGCCCTTGAGCACGCCCGCCAGGCCGACATCCTCCGAACCACGGCCATCGACGAGAGTGCCCCGAGATGAGCACCGACAATCCTGGGCCCGGCGACGACGCGGGGTCAGCCGAGTTCCGCGGGTAGGTCACGCGAGTTGACCTTCGTGACGATCAGAGCGGGCGCGTTGGACGCCTTCGCCGTGGCGAGCGCCTGGTCGAGGGCCGCCGCAGTGGTGACGGACTGGGCGGCCTGCACGCCGAGCCCGTTGGCGAACTTGACGAAGTCCCAGCGGTTGAGGACGACGTACGGCTTCGGCTGGGTGGCGGGATCGCTGAAGTAGTCGGCGTCGAGCAGGAACTGCTCGAAGGCGTAGATGCCGTTGTCGATCACGACCACGACCGGGTTGCGTGCGTAGCGGACCATGGTGGACAGCGCTTGGGCGGTCATGTGGAAGCCACCGTCGCCGCAGATGACCAGCGGGCGGCGGGTCGAGCCGAACGACGCCCCGACCGCTGCGGCCACCGAGTGTCCGATCGAGGCCCACACGGCCCCGCACAGGAAGCCGTCGCGGCCCTTGATCGGCAGGTTGGCGGCTGAATGGATGCCGAGGAAGGTGTCGGGAATCACCAGCCAGGACGGGTCCAGCGCGGCGCCGATGCGCTCGAACACCTGGCGATAGGTCAGCGGGCCCTCGGCTGCGGGCGTGACCGGGTCGACGGCGGCCGGTACCGGTCGCGGCGCCGCCTTCGCGGCCTCGGTGACCAGGGCGGTGACCAGGGCGTCGAGCTGCGCGCTCTGCTTGGCGGCATTCTTGATCTTCACCTTGCCGTCGTAGGCAGTGATGACGCGGTTCGTGCCGGTGCGGATGAGCGTGGCGTAGCTGCTCGGGAACACGCAGCCGAGCATCACGAGCAGGTCGGCCTGCGCGATGGCGTTCACGGCGGGCAGCGAGTGCGGCGGGGCGTAGACGCCGACCCAGCCGTCGCCCTGCTCGGGCAACACTCCCTTGGCCGGCAACTGGACCGACCAGCGCACACCGAGCCTGGCGATCAGGTCGGCGACCTTGTCGGCGAGCCCGTGGCGCTGGATCTCGATGCCGACCAGGACCAGCGGCAACGTCGCGGCGCGCACCAGGCCGACGATCGTGTCGGCGAGTTGCTCCTCGGTGCCCGCCGGCGGCTCGGTGACCGGCAGGGACCCGGATGGGGCCGGGCAGGGCGCCGTCCAGATGTCCCTGTTGATCTCGATGTAGACCGGCCGCTTGCGCTTGACGGCGGTGGCGATCGCGGCGTCGACCACGCCCGGCACCGCGGCGGCCGTTCCGGCGCGCGTCGCGCTCGCGGTGACCAGCCTGTACGTGCGCAGGTCGTGGTCGGGCTGCCCGGTCGAGTGCGAGAACAGGACGTCGAAGTCCCTGAGGTTGGCGAGATTGGTCGCGTTGGGGCCGCCGTTGACGATGACGACCGGGCTGCGCTCGACGAAGGCGCCGGCGATGGCGTTGACCATGCTGAGCATGCCCGCGCCGTTGGCGACCGCGACCGCGCCGAGACCCTTGGTCCGGGCGTAGCCGTCAGCCGCGTAGCCAGCCTCGAGGTCGCTCGCGGTGACGATCGGCTTGACGCCGTTTCGGCCGGCCGCGTCGAACAGCCCCGCGCAGTAGGCGGCGGGCACGCCGAACAGCGTGTCGACGCGCTGCTGGGTCAGCCTCTTGAGCACGTAGTCGGCGACAGTGAAGGCCACGATGACGCTCCAGTGCAGGCCCGCCGCGGCGGGGATCGGTCAGTCGGAGACAGAGAGCCTGGAGTCGACCAGCCGCCTGTTGCGAGGGTCATCGATGTGGTTCATGGGCATCGGCACGGGCGCCGCCTGACCGAACGCGGCGGCGATGACGTTCACCAGCTTCTTGCATTCGGCCGGGTTGAGGTCCTCGTCCTCCTTGTCCCAGTCGGTAGTGCCGCCGATGACGACGTGGTCGGAGCGCGGGAACATGTAGCCGTTGCGGCTGTAGAGGTATTGCAGGTTCGGCTGCGCCGGCAACATCGCGAGGTAGCCTCTGACCCCGACCAGCTTCGTGTCGTTCCACAGCTCCTTCGCGCCCATCCCGGTGCAGTTGATGATGATCTTTTGTGGCACCGTCGCGAAGATGTCGGCCTTGGTGGCGAAACACTTGTCCACGAAGGTGACGCCGCGCGCCTTCAGGTCGCACTCCAGCCGCGGGAGAAAGATGGGCGGCTCGATCAGCAGCGTCTGATACAGGAATCCCGGCTGGGCGTGGTTCTGGAACGGCAGGCGGTCCAGTCGCTGGCGGGCCGGCAGCAGGCCGGGCAGGAGGTCCAGCACCATGTCCAGACCGTCGGCCGGCTTGGGGGAGTAGTTGGGCCGCTCGGAGACACCGAAACCCTTGCCGATGCTGTCCTTGAAGGTCGTGTAGGACGTCTTGATGATCGCCTTCAGGTCCTGCTGGTTCATGGCGGTCTCGACGACGGACACGGCCCACTGGCCGCCGGCCTTGAACGACGTGGTGTCCACCGGCTTGCGATCCGCGAAGATCTTGACCTTGAGCCCCAGGTCGAGCAGCATCGTGGCGGCGGTCAGGCCCATGACGCCGGCGCCGAGCACCGCTACCTCTGTCTGGGGCGAGACGGCAAGGAACTGGCTGACCATGTCCTTCACCTTGGCTGCACAGCCCCAGCTCAACGAGATGCCGGCGCCACCGTGGCCGTAGTTGTGAACGATGAACCGGCCGGACACCCGCTCGGAGTTCAGCCGGAAGGTTCCCTCGCGATAAGGCCGCACCCCGGTGACGCACGCCCCGGGCACGTTCGGATCGAAGGCGAAGTCGGGTGTCGGCAGATTGGTGAGCTCCCGCAGGTGCATCGGGCCAGCCCCCTGACTCATCGTGTCTACTTGCGATTGGGGGCCGTCGGCACTCGTACCCGGCGTCGGCGACACCAGCCCCCGCCGCAACCAAGGCTTGACTCGGCGCAGGGCAGTTGTTTTCTGCGGCTGCGCGAGGGCGGCGCATCGCGGGGACACGGTGACCGCCACTGCGACACATAGGCCGAGCACTTGAGGAAGTGCAGGATGACCTACTTGGTCAGTTCAGGCACCGCGTAACCTGTCTCACGCTCGCACTGCTCCGACCAGCTCCCCGACGACGGTGGCAACGTGCGTGCATAACGCCACGGCCAAGCCGAGCCGGTCCGCCGGACCACGGCCCCGACCGGGATCGACGAACGCGACATCCGCCGGAGTCAGGGTGAAGAACCTCGCTGGCTCGTCCCTGCCAATCTCCGGGCACCTCGCCTTCACTTTCACAGCAAGACGAACGCCCAGAACGATAGGTCTTCAGAATCCCTGAAGTCTCATCAACTCCTGAACAAGCCGGAGCGCCAGCGCATAAGCCCAGTTCCTGGGGTTAGAGCGGCCGAAGAGGCTCCGAGGAACTCAAGGGATATTTCTTAGTGCCGCTCAAGAGACGCTGCCCGGCACCGTCCGCCCGGATCGGGCATGCCCCCGGCCGGGGGCTCGCCTTCCTCCTCGTGAGCACAATCATGGTCATCATGGTCGTCACCGGCCGGATCGTGATCCGGCTGCTGCCGATGCTCCACGCCGTCCAGGTGCTGGTTGAGCAGATCTTCGGCGTCCGGGTGACCTGGGGCTTCCTGCGCACGGCGTGGAGAAGGACCGGTTCGGCCGGGCGAACGCCGCCGCCGCGCTCCGATCGTTTCATCAGCATCGCTTTCAACGGCATGCTCAAGGGGCCTGTACGACTGGGCACGTCACCTGGGCCTGCTGTGCGGGCAGGGCAAACCTGTGCCGTCGAACGGGCGATCTGCGACATGCGCAACACCGCCGCGCATTCGATCGGCCACCTGACCACTCGGGTGGAGGCCGCCCAAACGCTCAACGATCTCGCCGCGATCATCAACCACGCGTCTCCATCCCCGGAGGACGGCTGTACCCCGCTCCGCAACGGCGCGGAGTCGTGACCGTGGCATGGAGCCACGACGAGACTCAGCTGATGGGGGACCTGGACAGGGCAGGCTCGCCGATCCCGGGCTGGGGGAGTTCGCCTCCAGGTGCGAGGGCACCCAGTGCTCGACCGGGCTGCGAGGGCCGGGATCACTTGCCGGCGCCTGGTACGCCGAATCGCCCGCCGACGAATCTAGGAGTCTCGCTTATAAATCTACTTTGTAAAGGCGCCAGGTTTTTTGCATACCCAACCAATTAAACCCACACACCCTCAACGACAAGGAAGCCGAGTTTGCCGGCAGGGGAGCCCTATAGGGAGGGAGTGGCCCACCAAGCAGGAGATCGAGAGAGGTCCTCTGGAGCTCTCCGTGCGCTTCCTGGGGTTCGTCCGGCATGTAGGCCGAACGGTGTAACTCCTGGTCAGGGAGACGCCTGTGACTAGTACGTTGAGCCAGGCATCTCCAGCGATTGGACCCGGAGTACGCACGCCGTGCCGTTGCCGCCTACCGGCCCCCGGCGGACCTCAGCGGCCGCACGGAGCCGCCCGGTCACCGCGGCGCCCATCCCCGACCCCGTCACTGCGTAAGTGCCCATGCGCGTCCCTCTCCCTGCTGAGATGTCACTCACCACTCGGCAGGACGGCCGCCGCGACGATGACATTGCTGACGATGGTCGCGGTGATGGTGCGTGTGACCGCTTCTGCGGCGGCTCCGGCGCCCCAGTCGCCTTGTTCGAGTTGCTTGGCGCGGGTGATCACGGAAGTGGTCCAGGGAATCTCACGATGGAACTGGGGGAGGGTCCCGCTTCCCGAGAGCAGTGCTCCGAGGGCTGCGATCCGGCGCTGCGGTTCCGCGCCGTCGACGAGCACGGCCCGTACGTCGGACAGGAGGTGCGCCCGGCGCCCGGTTCCGCCGTCTTCGAGGACCTTCGTGTTGAACAGGCCGAGGGTCTTGCGGCTGGCCCGCCGGATGTCGCCGCGTTCGACGAGCCGGTCGAGCAGCGGGCCGCGCAAGGTGGGCCCGATCGCCGCGAGCGCGGTCTGGACGCCTCGGGGTTTCTCGGCGAGGTAGTCCCACGCGGATCGCAGGATGGGGTCCGACGGCGGGTGGTCCGCGACGGCCTCCACCCGTGTCGATCCGCCCCGGCCGGGAACGGTTCGCACATGCTCGCCAAGCCCGAGATCGGCGAGCACCGCGCCCGCGAGAACGTAGAAGAGTGTGTTCTCACCTGCGATGATCCCGGTGCCTTGCGACCCGGCGTCCGGCTGGAACAGAAGCAGCAGGAGATCCTCCGCCAGGGTCGGGGCCCCGAGCGGCTCGGTCTCGGTTCTGTTGTCGGTCATCGGTCGTGCCTTTCGACGGAGGGCGGCTCAGGCCGTCCCGGCCGGGGAATCGTGTCCCCAAGGAGAAACCGTGTTCTGGGAACAGGGTCAACGGCGGTCGTTGCCCGCCTCGCGGGCGAGAACGCTTGCGCGGCGTAGCACGTCGATCTGAGCGGGGTTGTAAAGCTCGACGACCGCGTCGATGAAGGTCTGCCGCGGGAGGTGCTCGCTCTTGGACAGATGCGCTGCCGGGTCGCTCAGCCAGGGGTAGTCGGCGAGGTGCCGGGCGAGGGTCGGGGCGAGTTTCTCGGCGAGGCGCTGTCTGGTGGCTTCGTCCGCGTCGGGCGGCAGGGAATCGATGTCGTCGCCGATGGGGTCGGTGTCGGCCTCCACCATGCGTCGCAGATCGGTCATCGCGTCCTCGTCGTACAGCTGCCTGTAGATGTGGATGATCGAGCTGTCGGGGCCGGACAGGCGCCCGGCGACGGACTCGAACCCCGCGGGCGTGTCGGCCGGCGCGCCGTCGCGCAGGATGGCCGCGATGCCGGACCTGGCCCGCTGCAGGCGCTCGATGTCGGCCGCGAGTTCGGCGTCGACCTGGCGCAGGTCGTCGGGGGTGAGGTCCCCGTCCGCGCCGATCTCGCCGATCCGGGAGAGCGGCACGCCCAGTTCGGTGAGGCGTCGGATGCGCAGGAGGCGTACGAGATCTTGCACGCCGTACTGTTTGTAGCCGTTGTAGCGGCGTCTCGGTTCTTCGATCAGGCCGAGCCGGTGGTAGTGCCGGATGGTGTTCACCGTCGTGCCGGCGAGTTGCGCGAGTTCGCGTGTGCTCCAGGTCACATCGTCTCCCTCGCGCGTCGTGGTGACGTTGCGATGCCTATTTCTGTATCGATCGATACAGAAATCGATCGTAGCATGTTCCGCATCGATCACTTCGGAAAGGCGACTGCAGTCAGGCGTCGAAGCGCCGGCGGGCGGTCTCGATGTGGCCGAAGTGCTGGTGGGTCCAGCCGCAGATGAGATCGACCGTCGCGCGAAGGGCCTGGCCCGGCTCGGTGAGGGTGTATTCGACTCGGGGTGGCACGGTGGGGTGCACCTTCCGTGTGGCCAGGCCGTTGCGCTCCAGCATGCGCAGGTTCTGGGTGAGCATCTTGTGGCTGATGCCCTCGACCTCGTCGCGTAGCTCGCTGAAGCGCAGGGTGCGCTCACCGAGGGCCTCGATGATGAGCAGCGCCCACTTGTTGGCGACGTCCGAGAAGATCTCCCGCGCCAGGGAGTCCGCGCGTCTCAGGTCCGCTTCATCAGCCGTGCCGGCGAACTTCTTGGTCACCATGAGGTTCCCTAGTCTCTAAAAGGTGCGTTCTTCCACTTCAGCGAACACTCTCCTATGGTTCCTGAGTAACCGCAAGAGAGTAAAGGCGCCCTCCGGGCCTCGATCAATCAGGAGATCTCGTGGCTGTTTCGCTCATCAACCCTGACAGGCAGTTCCAAGTCCCGCTCTACCATCACGTCGCGGTGGCGACGGGGAGCAGGCAGGTCCACATCGCGGGACAGGTCGCCTGGGACGAGCGCGGCGAGCTCGTGGCGCCGGGTGACCTCGCCGGCCAGGTCACCCAGGTCTACCGCAACGTCGCCAAGGCGCTGGACGCGGCCGGAGCGACGTTTCACGACGTCGTCCGCGTCACGTGGTACGCCGCAGGCTGGAAGAGAGAGATGTACGACGCCTTCAACGCGGGCATCGAACAGGCCGCCCGCGAGTTCGACATCGCCACGCCACCGGCCGCACTGATCGGGGTGGACGTGCTTTTCGAGCCCGGCATCCTCATCGAGGCCGAAGTCACCGCGATCATCGACTGAAGCTGACACCGGTTTGGACGGCTGCGATCGCAGCCGCTGCCGTGCGGTCGGCATGGAGAGCGGGTTGGCCGCTGCCCTGACCCCGCCACACCAGCTGCGCTGTCGGTCGGGCTGCACCTGCCGACGTAGATCCAAGCGGGCGGTAGAGCCCCTGGTCGCGCCAGCGATGGAGCACGCGCCCGGCTTCGACGCGCTTGACCCCGTTCCGAGAACAGCGTGTTCGCTCTGGACGACTTGAGTGTGCCCCCAGGGCATGGTGTTCGCTCACTAGCGCAGCAACCGGCCCGAACCTGAGAGGAACTTCCTGATGGATGCACCACGAGACGCGGCGGGTCGCCCGCACCCCGTGTCAAGTCCCTCGGTGCAGGGGCGCGCCCGGCCGTTCGGCGCGCACCTCCGCATGAGCTGGTGGAAACCGCTCGTGGTCATCATCGTGCCCTCGCTGGTGATGGTGGTCCTGCAGGTCGCTCTCTACCAGATCGTCGGCGTCATCGAGGGCAGCGACGACCCGCTGGCAGCCGGCTTCACGCCGTTGAAGTTCCTGGCCGTCAACCTGAGCGTGGGCGCCGCGGGTGTGCTGGCGATCGTGCTCCTGGCGTGGATGGCGGAGGTGCCGTGGCGCAGCCTGATCAGCGCGCCGCGAGCGTTCGACGCGCGCCGCTTGGCGGAGTATCTGCTCGGCGCGGCGCTGCTGGTGGGCGCCGGGATCGGTGTCGTGGCGCTGGTCGCCCCCGACGCGCCGGGCTGGACCGCCTTCGGTGTGAGCGCCACGACGGTCGCCATGCTGGTGATCATCCTTTTGACCACCCCGATACAGGCCGCCGGGGAGGAGTTGATGTTCCGGAGCGCCGTGCTGCCCGCCGCCGCGTCCTGGGTGCGTGCGGTCCGCCCGGCTCTGGTCGTCGGGCTCGTGGTCTCCAGCCTGGCCTTCGCTGTGGTTCACGGGTCGACCGACCCCTGGCTGTTCGGCTACTACGTCGTGATCGGTGTCTGCACCGGGCTGATGGCGATCATCAGCGGGGGCGTCGAGGCGCCGATCGCGTTCCACGTCGCCAACAACGTCCTGGCGACGACCGTCAACACGCTGATGGCCGACGGCGAGGCGTTCCCCCTCGACCGATCCACCGACACCGGCGACGCGTCCCTGCTGATCCTGGCCGCTGTCGACGTCGGCATGGTCGTCCTGGTCTGGGTGCGCGAGCGGCGAGCACGAGCCGCGGGCCGGGCGGGCGACTCATGACCTGGAGTACTCGCGAGATAGCCGAGCTCGCGGAGACCACGGTGAAGACGGTGCGCTACTACCACGAGATCGGCCTGCTCGACGAACCTGACCGCGAACCCAACGGTTACAAGCGATACGAGGTCCGCCACCTGACGAGGCTTCTGCGGATCAAGCGACTGACCGGGCTGGGCGTGCCGCTCGCCCAGGTGGCCGCGATGGGAGCGGACCCCGACCGTCAGGCCTCGGTCTTCCGCACCATCGACGCCGAGCTCGAGGCGACGGTGGAGCGGCTCCAGGACATCCGGCGGGTGCTGGCCACGCTGTCCGAGCCGGGCGCGTCAGCGGACGTGCCGACCGGGTTCAGCGGCGTCGCGGAGGACCTGCGCGACAACGACCGCGCGCTCCTCACGATCTACGCCCAGCTGTTCTCGGATGAGTCGATGGACGCCGTACGGCGGACCCTTGAGGCACGCCCCAACGTCGCCCTGGACGAGGAGTTCCGCGACCTGCCCGAGGACGCCGACGACATCACGCGGCAGAGCCTCGCCGAGCAGCTCGCGCCGTTCATCGATCACCCGGTCACTCTGGAACTCAAGGACTCCGCGCCGCGGCAGGCCCGGGTTGCCCTCGGCCGTGCTCTCGAAGCCCTCTACAACCGCGCCCAGATCGACGTGCTTCGCCGGGCACAGGTGATCAGTACAACCAGCCGCGGCTGACGCGATCACCCCGTTCGGACCGACCCGTAGGCGGCGGGCGCGACCAGCACGCGCAGGTTCGCCGGGGCGTCGACGCCGAGTTCCAGGCGGTGCGCGCGCTCGTACAGGCCGATCTGGCGCAGGGCCGCCGCGTGGTCGCCGGACGTGGCCAGGCCACGGATCAGGAGTTCCTGGTTGGCCTGGGCCAGGGGGTTGCGGGCCACGGCGCGGCCGGCGTACACGACGGCTTCGCGGGCGTGGCCGTCCCGGAGCAGGGTGGCGGCCGTACGGCGCAGGCGCTGTTCGACGATCGAGGCGAGGCGGTGGCGTTCGAGCAGCAGCCAGTGGTCGAACTCCGTGCTGGCCACCGGTTCCGCGCCTTCCAGCAGTTCGCCGCCGAGCCGCAGCAGCGACACCGTATCGGTGGGACCCTTGGTGAGCGTGTGGACGTCGACCTCCACGTCCGCGCCCAGCGCGAGGGTCAGCGGGTCGCCGTTCAGCATCCCCGGCAGGCCGACGGCGCGGCGCAGTTCGGTGAGTGTCCACCGCAGCGCGCCCAGCGGGTCGGCGGCGTTGTCGAACAGCAGCCTGGCCAGGTGCGTGCGGCTCGGCGCGCACTCGGCGAGCAGGAGGTAGCCGAGCAGCGCCCAGGTCTTACGTCCACGCGGTGGGCGGAGTCGCTCGCCGTCGCGTTCCAGGACCGGTCGGCCGAGCAGCCGGATCGTCAGCATGTGCCGCTCCTCAGGGGATCAATTCCGGTCAGTCAATCCCGGGGCCCGCACCGGCCGCATCCGTGGCGGGTACGGAAAACGACTCAGTGAAAACCGCCCGGTACGCTGGCCGTCAACAAGGATCTCGATGAAGGCTGCGGATGACGGGTTCCGGGTCGGACGTGTCGGCACGCGAGGCCGAGGTGCTGGCCGCGCTCGGGGAGCGCCTGACGAACGCCGAGATCGCCGCCCGGCTGTTCATCTCGGTCCGCACCGTGGAAAGCCACGTCTCCTCCCTGATGCGCAAACTTCAGGTGGACGGCCGCAGGGCACTGGCGGCCGCCGGGAAGACGGCGAACCCGGTGACACCGCGGCTGCCCGCGGCGCTGACCTCGTTCATCGGCCGGGAGGCTGAACGGGCCGTCCTGGCCCGTGCGCTCGGCGCGCACCGTCTGGTGACCGCGGTGGGGCCGGGCGGGGTCGGCAAGACACGCTTGGCGCTGAACGTCATCATCGATGTCGCCGGCCGGTACGCCGACGGCGCCTGGTACGTCGATCTGGTGCCCGTGACGGATCCGGCGATGGTGGCGCCGGCGATAGCGGCGGCCCTCGGCCTCGGGGAGCGCCAGGGCCGGTCGAGCGAGGACACCGTCCTGGGCTGGCTGGGGTCCCGGCAGGCGCTGCTGGTGCTCGACAACTGTGAGCACCTGCTCGACGGGATGCCGGCGCTGGCCGAGCGGCTGCTCACCGGCAGTCCCGGGCTGTCGATGCTGCTCACCAGCCGCGCCCGGCTGCTGGTGCCCTTCGAGCAGGTGGTTGCGGTGCCCGGTCTGTCCGTCGAGGCGGGTGACGCGGTGGAGTTGTTCCTGGCACGCGCGGCCGCGGCCGGCAGTCCGGTGGCGGCGACGGACACCGGCCGGGTCGCCGAGATCTGCCGCGCGCTCGACGGCATGGCGCTGGCCATCGAGCTCACCGCCGCCCGCGTGCCGTCGCTCGGCCTGGACGGCATCGAAGCCGGCCTGACCGACCAGATGGACCTCCTGGCCGGTGGCCCGCGCGCGAACGACCGGCACCGTTCGATGCGGTCGGCGCTCGACTGGAGTTACACCCTGCTCGACGCGGCGGATCAGGCGTTGCTGCGCAGGCTCTCCGTGTTCGCGGCGGCGTTCTCCCCGGTCGCGGCGCGGGCCGTGTGCGCGGGCCGGCCGCCGGTGTCCGGTGATGCCGTCACGGCGGCGCTGGCCCGGCTCACCGATCAGAGCCTCCTGGTCGCGGTCGTGGACGAGGCCGGGACCCGCTACCGGGCGCTGGAGACGATCCGGCAGTACGGCGCCGCGCGTTTGGCCGATGAGGGCGAGCTGGATCGGGCTCATTCCGGTCACCTGGCCTGGTGCCTGGACACCGCCGTCGCCGCCGGGCTGCCCTCCGGCGACGACCCGGCCTGGCGGCGCCGGTTCGATGAGGTGGCGGACGAGCTGCGCGCCGCGCTGCGCCGGGCGGCGGCCGGCGGCTCGCATCGGGCGCGGGGGTACCGGCTGGCGATCAGGCTGGCCGAGATGGCGTTCGCGCGTGGACTGCCCGGCGAGGCCCAGGCGCGGTACGAGCAGGCGGCGGACCTGGCGGCGGACGCGGGCGAAGCCGCGGCCGCCTTGCGCAGCGCCGCGGGCGCGGCCCTGTCGCGGCACCTCGGCGACGACGCGCTCCGGCTGCACGTGGCCGCGGCCGATGCGGCCGTCGAAGCGGGCGACCGGGCCGGCGCGGCCGCTGACCTCGCCCAGGCCGCCGAGCTGTGCCACCGTGCGGTGGGGCTGATGGCGACGGCGCCGCAGGACGGTTGGGCGGCCGAGTTGCTCGCCCGCGGGCGGGCGCTCACCGACGGCAGCACGGTGGCCGAGTCCCGGCTGCTGACCGCTGCGGCCTGCGCCGGCGACTACACCGATCCGGCCACCACCGAAGTGGCCGAGTCCCGGCTGCTGACCGCTGCGGCCTGCGCCGGCGACTACACCGATCCGGCCACCACCGAAGTGGCCGGGCGGGCCATTGCGCTGGCGCGCCAGGCGGGCGACCCGCTGGCCGAGAGTGCCGCGCTGGACGCGCTGACAGCGATCCAGCTGGCCCGTGGCGAGCTACGCGCCGCGCTGGCCAGCGCGGTTCGGCGCACCGAGATTCTGGATCGGCTGCGCATGACGGCCATATCCGGGCTCGAGGTCTTCGATTCGCTCTACATGGCCGCCGAGTGCGCCACCGCCGTCGGCGACCTGCCAACCGCCAGGGCGATGGCCGAACGGATCCGCGATCTGCCCTTTCATCGCGAGGAAGGCCATCTGGCCACGTCCCGGCTGGTCGTCGTCACCGCCCTGGCCGGCGACTGGGACGAGACCCTCGTGCTGGCCGAGCGGTTCCGGGAGGGATGGGAGCAGGCCGGGCGGCCGCGCGCCGGGAACCTCACCCGTGCCGCCTACGCGGCGGCGACGGTGCACGGCCTGTGCGGGGACGATGGCGCCAGGGCCGCCTGGCTGGACATCGTCGACGCACTGGCGACCCCGGGCCAGCCGCTGTCGGCGATCCACTTCAACGAGTTCTTCGACGCGCTCCTGTTGCTGCACCGGGGCCGGGGCGAGGCCGCGCTCGACCTGCTCCACACGCCTCCGGAGCACTTTCGGACCTGGTCCAGCGGGATGTGGCGGCCGTGGTACGCGGCGCTGTGGGCCGAGGCGGCCGTGGTCACCGGCCATCCCGACGCCCGTGACCGCATCCGCCGCGCGGGCCTGGCCACCGCGGACAACCCCATCGCCGCCGCCATCGTGACCCGGGCCGAGGCCCTGACCGGCGACAGGGCCGACGACCGGGCCGGACTGGGCCTGGCGGCCGCCGCGTTGGAAGCCGCCGGATGCCGTTACCAGTGGGCTCGCACGCTCGTCGCCATCGGCGGGGCCGACCGCGCCCGGGGCGAGGCCGCGCTCGTCGCGATGGGCGCGACCGTCACGGCCTGGCCTCCGAACGCGGAGGACTAGCGGCCGATCGTCAGATCCTCGGTGGGCAGTGTCTGGCAAGCCAGCCGCCACCCCTCGGACAGTTCCGCGGCGGAGAACATCCCGCGGGTGTCGGTCTCGTAGGCGCCGGACAGCACCCGTACCCGGCAGGTGCCGCACGCGCCCTCGCCGCACGACTGCGGCAACGCGACATCGGCGGCGTTGGCCCCGTCGAGGACCGACTGACCGGGTGAGCAGAGGAACGCCGGTTCGCCGTCGGCCATGCCGATCTTGTACGCGGTGACGCCTGCCGCCGCGGCGGCGAGGGCGATGACGTGCGCCCGCTCCCTGCGGGTCTCCTTGCTGCGGCCCGACACGAAGGCCTCGGTGAGGATCGCCTCCCGGGGCAGCTCCAGTTCCGTCAGGTAGCCGATCACGTCCTGCATCATCGCCGCCGGCCCGCAGAGATGGACGCGGCTCACCCCGGCGAAGGCCCGGAGCGCGTTCGCGTCGATCCGCCCGTCCCGCCCGGTCACGAAGATCGACACCTCGAGGCCCGGCAGCCGCTCCCGCAAGGCGTCCAGTTCCCGCCGGAACAGCACGTCGGCCTCGGTCCGGAAGCTGGCGAGCAGCACGATCCGGCCGGTGTGACCCGCTTCCGTGGCTGCGACCAGCACGCTCATGAGGGGGGTGATCCCGACGCCACCGCCAATCAGCAGCAACGCGCCGGGGTGCGGTTCCCAGGTGAATTCCCCATGCGGGCCGCTCACCCTCAGCGCGTCGCCGACCGCCAGTTCCTCGTGCAGGAACGTGGAGCCGAGACCGTCCGGTTCGAGCTTCACGGAGATCTCGGCGAAGCGGCGTTCGCCGGGTCCGCTGCAGATCGAGTACGACCGTTCGATCGGCTCCGCCGCGACCGGGAGATCGACCTTGACGTACTGCCCGGCCGTGAACGTGAACGGCAGGGAGCGGCCGGTCAGCGGTTCCAGGCGGATCCGCCGCACGGTCGGCGACAATGCCTCGATCGAGGCCACCCGCAGGTAGCCCTGCCACGGGACGGCCGGGTTCCGGGCCGCCCCGCGGGACAGGATGGTGCGCCACATGGTCCCGAGCTGCCGTTGCCTGAGCACCGCGTTCGCCGCCAGCAGCCCGCCGGCCAGCGCTCCGACCACTCCGGGCCCCCAGGCGTCCTGCCCGGCCACGAACAGGCCCTTGATCGGTGTACGGGATCCGGCCCGCGGTGACCGCATCCGCTGGGGCGTCGCCGAGAGCCCGTAGAAGGAGCCGAGAACGCTGCGCTGATAGGTCTCGAAGGACAGCGGCGTGGCGAGTTCGGCGAACGCGATCGCGTCACGGAATCCGGGCCATTGTCCTTCCAGGCGGTCGATCAGCCGTTCGGTCAGCTCCTCCTTGAGCCGCCGGTAGCTGTCCGGCCGTTCGCCCTCGGGTATCCCACGCCACTGGTCGACCATCCCCGGATCGACGAGTTCCACGACCTCGACCGTGTGGGAGCGGGCGGCCGGGTTGTTGAGCGACGCGAACGAGACGTACAGCACCCCTTCTCCGGGCGGACGGCGGAACCCTTCGTGGTCGTCGAGGTCGGGCATGAACCAGTGGTTCTCGCCGCGTAGCCCGAACGCGGCCGGTGAGCGGTCCAGCCCGAGGAACAGCATGATCGCCGACGGTTCCGCCGGCAGGTCGGCCAGTTCCTCACTCTTCCCGATCAGTTTGTACGTGTTGCGCACCCCCGCCGCCGAGACGACGGTGCCCGTCCGCACGTGGTAGCGGCGGCCGGTGGCGGTGTCCTGGACGTCGACCCCGGTCACCCTGCCGCGATCGAGGACGAGCCGGTCGACGCGCTGCCGGGGGCGCAGCTCCACGTCGTACCGCTGAAGGATCTCCAGCACGATCCGGCCCAGCTCCTTCGGCCCGCCCACGGGGTGCGCGGTGCCTGCCATGAAGAAGGTCAGCGGGACCGCGGCGTGATAGCCGAAGGCGCTCGACGCCGGCGGCGTACCGTAAAGACCCCACCTCGCGGCCAGAACCGCCCGCAGACGCGGATCGTCGAAGCTGCGGACGACCTGATCCCGCAACGACCGGTACGCCTCCGGGAAGAGCCGCTCGACGACGGGTGCACCCACCTTGCGCAGGCCTGCGGGCATCGACGCCAGGACATTGCGCGCCGCCAGCCCGGACCACGCGCGACGTGTCGTCCGGAGAAAGCCGTCGACGGCACTAGTCTCGGCCGGGAACCGTTCGGCCAGACGCGCCCGGAACCGTTCCCGCGTGGCGGGGACGGCGAAATCGAATCCCGGGAAGTGCAGGACGTCGTAGTCGTCCGGCAGGGGAGACAGCTGCACCCGGCCGTCGGTCATGAACTCGAGGAAAGGCCCGGCGTCCGTGCTCATGTAGTGCAGCCCGGTGCCGAACTGGAATCGTCCGGCGCGGGAGAACTCGTGTGTCATCCCGCCGAGCGTGTAGTGCTGTTCGAGGACGAGAACCCGCTTCCCGCCGAACTGCGCGATCGCGCGCGCCGCCGCGAGACCGCCCATCCCCGACCCGATCACCACGACGTCGGCTTCCTCATCCGTACCCATGCTGAGAGGTTGCCGGAGCCGACTTTATAAGGACTGAAGGAGTTGTGAAGTCGGGGGTGAGGGCGGCAGGTCGGGTACGACCAGGTCATGGCACACCAACATCAGCAGGCGTCATGAATCGGCGATCCGTGATCGTGGTCGGCGCGGGGCTGGCCGGGCTGGCCTGCGCGGTGCGGCTGCGCCGGTCGGGCGTGCCCGTCACCGTGCTGGAGGCCGCGGACGGGGTGGGCGGCAGGATGCGCACCGACATGGTGGACGGCTTCCGGCTCGATCGCGGCTTCCAGGTGCTGAACACCGGTTATCCCGAGGTGCCCCGCGTGCTGGACGTCGGGGCGCTGCGGCTGCGCGCCTTCAACTCGGGCATGCTGGTCTTCCGCACCGGCGGCGGCAGGGAAAGGGTCATGCTGCCGTGGAAGCACCCGCGCCACGCCCTCACCGGCCTGACCGCCGATCTCGGCACCCCGGTCGACAAGGCGGTCCTGGCCGCCATGACCGCGCGCGATCTGGCCTTCCCCGCCCGGATGCTGCGCGCGGGCGCCGAGCGCACCATCCTCGACGAGCTCCGTCACTGGGGCATGTCGCCGGTGATGGCCGAGCGGCTGATCCGGCCGTTCCTGGCCGGTGTGCTGCTGGAACGGGAACTGGAGACCTCCAGCCGGGTCTTCCACCTGATCTGGCGGTCGTTCGCGCGCGGCACCATCGCCGTGCCGGCGCTGGGCATGGGCGAGATCCCGGCGCAGCTGGCGAGCCGTCTGCCCGCGCGGGCCGTGCGTCTGGAGTGCCCGGTGCGGGCGGTCAGCGGCACGGGCGTGATCCTGGACGACGGCGAGGAGCTGCCCGCCGCGGCCGTGGTGGTGGCCACCGACCCGCGCGCCGCCGCGGCGTTGCTGCCCGGCCTGCGCACCCCCGCCATGCGGGCCGTCACCACCTTCTACCACGCCGCACCCGAGTCTCCGCTCGCGGAGGCCATCCTGGTGATCGACGCCGACGGCGTCATCGCCGACACGCTGGTCATGACCGACGCGGCTCCCGAGTACAGCGCCACAGGTGAGGCGCTCATCGCCACGTCGGTGCTGGGAACGGCCGGTGACGACGCCGAGCCGCGCGTGCGGGGCCGCCTGGAGGAGATCTACGGTACGGACGTCCAGGAGTGGCGCCACCTCGCCACCTACGCGATCGCCGAGGCGTTGCCGTCGATGCCGCCGCCCATGCCCTTGCGCCGTCGCGTCCGCCTGGGGGCTGGGCTCTACGTCTGCGGCGACCACCGGGACACGGGGTCCATCCAGGGGGCGCTGGTGTCGGGGCGGCGGGCGGCCGACGCGGTCCTGAACGACCTGAGACCATGATCGTCAAGTCCGGCGTATGTGGGCGGCGGCCAGGATGAGATAGGCGCTGGCGGTCCAGGTGTAGGCGCGGTCGCGGAGTCCTGCCCCGGTGCGGGCGTCGAAGTTCTCCGCGAATCCCGATTTCTCACACAGGGCGCGGAAGCGGGCGCTGACCTCGTCGGCGAGGACGGTCTGGCCGGCGCGGCGCAGGCCGTCCTCGATGAGGATCGTGGAGGGGGCCCAGATGGGGCCGCGCCAGTAGCCGTCGTCCTGGTAGTGGGGTGAGGTCGGCAGTTCGGTGGCGAGGCCGTATTCGGTCAGGTGGGTTTTGATCCTGGCGGCGAGGGCCGTCTGGATGTGGTGGGGCAGTTCTTCGCCCAGCACGATCGGCATGAGGTCCAGGAGGCTGCTGCTGGTCCAGGTCTCGCCGGAGCTCGCGCTGCGGGTGGTGAAGCGGTCGTCGTGCCACAGGTGGGTGAGCATGGCGTCACGCATCCGGTCGGCGGCCTGGGTCCAGTGCGTCGCTTCGCCGGGGAGGGAGAGTTCGGTGGCGAGGCGGGCGAGCGTGCGCATCTGGAGGATCAGGAAGGAGGCCAGGTCGGCGGTTTCGACGACGCGTCCGGGGGTGAAGGTGGTGGCGTTGTCCCATCCGCTGTCGTTGCCGTGCTGGTAGTGGGCCAGTTCGTGGCCGGGGACGCGGCGGGCGTCGAGCCAGAACGTGGTCCAGCGTTCGAGCAGGCGGTAGGTGTCGGATCGTTCCCGCGCGGGTGGCGGGGGGAGGTGGCGCAGGGCCCAGCCGTGGATGGGTGGTTTGACGAAGTTGTAGAGGATCTCGGAGTGGGTGACCGAGTCAGGGAGCGCTCCGGTGGCTTCCTGGTGGTCGAAGGGCAGCCGGAACTGGTCCCAGGCGAGGGCGGGGAGGCCTTCGGCCAGGGCGATGGCGTTGAAGCAGTGGTCCCAGCTCCACACCTTGTCCATCCAGTGTTTGGACATGAGGACGGCGGGGCGGGTGACGAATCCGGCGGCGCCCACGGTGGCCGACCAGAGCACGTAGACGGCGAGTTCGGCAGCGGGGGTGCGGTCGTCACGCCAGGGGGCGACGGTGTCGAGGTAGTGCCGGTAGTCGTCCCGGGCGGCGGCGGCGACCTGGTCGAAGTCGTGCGGGCTGGTGTAGGGGGTGCGGGCGGTCTCGAACTCCTCGATGGCGATCTCCCACTCGTCCCAGTCGCCGGTGACCACGATGCCGCGTTCGGTGGTGCCGAGTTCCTGGGTGCCCAGGTGTTCGGTGATCCGTCCGGCGAGCAGGGTGATGCGGTAGCGGCGGCCGGTCTGGTAGACGGTGAAGATCGCGGATCCGTCGCGGGGGTCCCGGAAGAAGTAGGGGCCGCTGAAGGGTGTCAGGACGAGGTCGGCGGCCAGGAGCCGCAGGTCGACGCCGCGCCCGCGGACGCGGACGGTGTCGGTGGTCTCATAAGCGAGGTCGATGCGGCCGGGGTCGCAGTCCCAGGTGAGCTGGTGGGGGGTGGCGGTGACGACGCTGTCGGTGGTGGGGGCCAGCCGGAGGATGGGGTGCATGCCGGTCTGGTGGGAGACGAGGTGGATGTCCTGGGCGTAGGTGTTCTCGCCGATGACCGGTGAGAAGCCGAACCAGGACCCGCGGAAGCTGAACGGGATTTCCCGCAGGGAGAACTCCGGGCCGGTGACGGCGGCGGTCATGGGGAAGTGGTCCTTTCGTGGGGGTGGGGAGCCCGGTCAGTCCTTGACGGCGCCGGCGGTGACGCCGGCCGTGACGTAGCGCTGTGCGATGACGAGCAGGACGGCTGCGGGGATGGAGGCGACGACGGCGGTGGCCATGATCGCGTTCCACTGCTGGTTGTTGTTGCCGATGTAGTGGTAGATGCCGAGAGTGATCGGCTGGTGGTCGCCGCCGCTGTCGAGCGTGCTGGCGAAGATGAAGTCCGACCACGCCCACAGGAACGCGAACAGCGACACCGTGATGATCGCGTTGCGGCTGACCGGCAGGACGATCGACCGGAAGGTCCGCACGGCGCCGGCGCCGTCCACCCTGGCCGCCTGGAGGAGTTCCTGCGGGATGCCGGACATGAACGTGGTGAGGATGAGCACCGCGAAGGGGACCGCGAGGGTGGTGTCGGCCACGATCAGCCCGGGGAGCGTGTTGAGCACGCCGAGGTTGAGGTACATGGCGTAGAAGCCCATCGCCATGATGATCCCGGGGACCATCTGGGCGATCAGCAGCGCGAAACTCAGCGCGCCGCCGCCGCGCGGGCGCAGCTTGGCCAGCGAGTAGGCCGCCGGGGCGGCGATCACCAGCGTCAGCACGACCGTCCCCAGCCCGACCACCAGGCTGATGCCCAGATAGGGAAGCTGCTGGTCGAGGACGGCGCGATAACCGTCCAAAGTGCCGTCGACGGGGAACCACGACGGCGGGCTCCTGCGCATGTCCCGGTCGCGGGTGAACGACACGTTGATCATCCAGTAGACCGGGAAGAGCATCACGCCGGTCAGGGCGAGCCCGATGAGGGTCTTCCACCAGCGGCGCGGAGTGCTCATGACAGGTCCTGCCTTCGCTGGAGGCGGATGTAGAGCAGTCCGAAGGCCAGGGCTGTCGCGATCAGGATGTTGCCGACGGCGGCGCCGGGCCCGAAGGAGGGCACCAGGTTGCCGAATCCCAGCCGGTAGGACCAGGTGGACAGGGTGGTGGAGGAGCCGCTCGGCCCGCCCTTGGTCATGATCCAGATGAGGTCGAAGACCTTGAGCGTGTAGACGAGCCCGAGGAGCAGGGTGATGGCCGAGACCGGTCGCAGCAGGGGGAAGGTCACGTGCCGGAAGCGCTGCCAGCCCGTCGCGCCGTCCAGGGCGGCGGCCTCGTACACCGATGGGCTGATCGCCTGGAGGCCGGAGTAGAGAACCACCAGGTTGAACGGGACGCCGATCCAGATGTTGGCGGCGATCACCGACCACAGGGACCAGTCGGGCGAGGTCAGCCAGTGGACCGGGCCGGCCCCGAGCACGCCGAGGACGGCGTTGACCACGCCGGAGTCGCTGTTGAGCATCCAGGCCCAGGTGGAGGACGACACGATCAGCGGCAGCAGCCACGGCACCAGGAACAGGGCGCGCAGGGTCGCCGACAGTGGGAAGTTCCGGACGAAGAACAGGGCGAGGGCGAGGCCGAGGGTGAACTGGAAGGCCAGGGACACCACGGTGAACACGACGGTGTGCCACAGCGCGGGGCCGAAGGTGGCGTCGGTGAGGACGTCGAGGTAGTTGGCGAACCCGGTGAAGGGCGCGTCGCCCTGGACGAAGGAGCGCACCGTGTAGTGGCGCAGGCTCAGCTCCAGGTTGCGGTACATCGGGTAGGCGTAGAACGCCAGGAGGTAGACGACGATCGGCGCCAGGAATCCCCATGCCGCCCACGCCGCCTTCCGGTGGCCCGGTCCTTGGCGGACGGGGCCACCGGCGGCGACGGCCGGGCGCCGGGTGGGTGCCGGGGCGGTTCGAGTCATGGTGGCGGGCCTACTGGGTGGCGCTCGCCGCCGCGGTCTGCGCGTCGGTCATCGCCTGCTGCGGGCTCTTGGCCCCGCTCAGCGCCGCCTGCACCGCGCCCCACATCGGCTCGGAGATCTTCGGGTACTTGGTGCCGAGGTCGTCGCCGGTACGGCCCTTGGCCGCCTTGACCGCCTCGACCCACACGGCGAGTTCGGGGTTCTCGGTGCTCTGCCGGGTCTGGACCGCCTCGGTCGGCGCGATGTACGACAGCGCCGTGACGGTGGCGAAGGAGTTGTCGGTGCTGGTCAGGCAGGCGACCAGCTTCTGGGAGGTGGCGTAGCGCGCGGTGTCCTGCTGGACGGGGATGCTGACGAACTCGCCGCCGGTGGGCGCCGCGGCGGTGCCGCCGTCCTTGGCCGGGACCGGGATGATGCCGTACTCGAACCCGGCGTCCTTGGCGTTGCCGAGCTGCCAGGTGCCGTTCTCGGCGAAGGCGTAGTCACCGCCGGCGAACTCCTGCCAGCTGGTGGTCTGGGTGTTGTTGATGACCGAGTTCGGGGCGAGCCCCTTCTTCAGCCAGTCGCTCCACAGCGCCACCGCCGACACGCCTTGGGGCGAGTCGAGCTGGGTGAGCCGGGCGCCGGATCCCCAGAACCAGGGCAGGAACTGGAAGCTGCCCTCCTCGGTGCCGATGGCGGAGAAGGTGATGCCCTTCTTGCCGGCCGCTTTGGCCTTCTCCAGGGCGGCGGTCAGCGACGCCCAGTCCTTGACGGAGGCGATGTCGACCCCGGCTTCGTCCAGGACGGCCTTGTTGTAGTAGAGCGCCAGGGTGTTGGCCCCGATGGGGACGCCGTAGGTGTTCCCGCCGCTCTGTCCGGCCGCGATGAGGTTGGGTGAGATCGCGGTGGTGTCGAGCTTGTTCTCCGCGGTGGTGGTCAGCACACCGGCTTCGGCGAGCGTCGAGACCACGGGGTTGTCGACGATGAGCACGTCGGGCGCGTTGCCCTGCTGCGCGGCGAGCAGCGCCTTGTTGGTCAGGTCGCTGGTGTCGTATCCGGTCCGCTCCACCGTCACACCCGCCTGGGTGCCGCAGGTGTCCAGCAGCTTCACCCAGTCGGACGCCTTGTCGTACTGCGGGTAGGGGTCCCAGATGGTGTACGTTCCGCCGCCCGCCGCCTGGCCCGAAGCCGTCTCGGTGCCCTCGGGGGAGGAGGTGCCGGAACAGCCGGCCAGGCAACCGGCGGCCAGGAGAGCCAGGCCCAATCCCGCTGATCTCGATGCTGACATGGGTCAGGCCGTCCTTTCGAGGGCGTGGGGTCGAATCGATTGCTCGAATCGGTTCGACTGAACTTAAAACGGTGCCGTGGGCGCGTCAATGGGTCAACCCTGGCCTCCTTGCCGGCAGGCGGTTCGTCCTGGCCGGATCGTGACTCCTCGGGGTGAACCGATTCGACCTACTATGGGAGCGGGTTGGAGCCGAGTCAGCTGAGGAGTGCCGGTGAACATCGGGGAGATCGCCAGACGATCGGGCGTGTCGCGCAGCACGGTGTCGTACGCGCTGAGCGGCAAACGGCCGGTGGCGGAGGAGACCCGGCGGCGCATCCAGGCGGTCATCGACGAACTGGACTACCGTCCCAACGCGGCCGCGCGGGCCCTCAAGGAGGGCAGGACCCGCACGATCGGGCTGGTCATCCCCCCGGCCAGCCAGCGCCTGACCGACGTCCAGCTGGGTTTCGTGGCCAGCGTGGTCGACGCCGCCGCGCGCGCCGACCTCGACATCCTGCTCTCACCGTCCGGCGGGGAGCACGACCGCTCGTTCGAACGCGTCGTCACCGGCAGCCGCGTCGACGGCGTCATCCTCATGGAGATCCGGCTGGAGGACGACCGGGTCGCCCGCCTGCGGCGCAGCGGGCTGCCGTTCGTCGGCATAGGCCACACCAGCCGCTCCGACGAGATGACCTGGGTCGACATCGACTACGAGACCCTGATGGCCCGTTGCGTGCGCCACCTCGCCGACCTGGGCCATCGTCACATCGCCCTGGTCAACCGCTCGGCCGAGCTCGTCGCCGCCGGATACGGCCCCAGCCACCGGGCGCAGCTCGGCTTCACCGGTGCCCTCGCCGAGCGCGGCCTGCAGGGCGTGCAGGTCTGCTGCGCCGACGACGCCCAGGCGGGCAGGTCGTGCGTCGAACGGCTGCTGGCCGCCCACCCCGAGCTGACCGCCATCGCCACGATCAACGAGGCCGCCATCCCCGGGATGTACCGCGCGCTGACCCACGCCCGCCTGGCCGTGCCCGGCGACTTCTCCATCACCGGGGTCGCCGCCCGGCACTGGGCGGAGAACCTGCACCCGCCGCTCACCGCCGCCGACATCCTGGCCGACGAACTCGGAGCGCGCGCCGTCGAACTGCTGATCCAGCGCATCTCCGACCCCGACGCCCCCTTCCGTCACCTGCTGGTCGCGCCGCCCATCTCGCTGCGCGAGACCACCGGGCCGGCCCGGTCCCGAGCCGACCGCCCCTGAACTGTGGCAGGCGAATCGATGCGCGGCCTTCGCCTGCTCTCGTGGCCGTCTCGGAACCCGGCGTGGCCCGGTCCGCATGGAGCGCGGGCCCTCCGAGGGCGGGCGGATCAGCTCCTGGTCCATTTCTGGCTGCTCGTGCCGGTGCAGGACCACAGCTGAACCTTGGTTCCGTTCGCTGTCCCGAAGTTGCTCGCCTCCAGGCACTTGCCGGAGTGCACGCCGGTGACGGTGCCGTCGGAGTTGAGGTTCCACTGCTGGTTGGTCTGGCCGTTGCAGTCCCAGATGATCGCCTGGGTGCCGTTGGCGGTGCCCTGGCCGGAGGCGTCCAGGCACTTGTTGCCGTACACCTGCAGCTGCTTGGAGGAGGTCAGGGTCCACTGCTGGTTGGCGGCGGTTCCGCAGTCCCACAAGTTGAGCTGGGTGCCGTTGGCGGTGGTCGCGTTCGGTACGTCCAGGCACCGGCCGGCGTTGACGTTGCGCAGCACCGACGTCGACCCGTTGCCGGGATCGGTGGACGGGGGCAGCAGGGTGATCGTGTAGGTGTCGTCGATGGCGGTGTGCGGGAGGTTGACCGTGGTGGCGTTGCCGGACAGCGTCACGACGGAGTTCTGGACGGTGACCGGGGCCGTGACGGCGCCGCCGCCGTTGGAGGGGATGCGCTCGGCCAGGACCCGCACCTGGTTGTTCTGCACGATGCCGCTGGTGGTGTCCAGGCGCTGCAGGTTGACGGCGACGTTGCCGGTCGTGGTTCCGCCGCCGACCAGGATCTTGGCCGTCCCGGACGCCTTGGTGGCGAAGGCGTCGTAGTTGGCGCTGGGCGTGACGGAGACGATCTGGCCGGTCTGCGAGCCGTAGAAGCGGTAGGCCCACCATTCGCCCTTGGGCTGGTATTGGCCCGAGGAGTTGCGGACGAGCAGGTTGCCGAGGTCGTTGTGCAGGTTTCCGCCGCCCGCCCAGTTGGCGCGCAGGCCGTCGGCGCCGGCCCGCTCCAGGCGGGCGATGTACCAGGCCCCGTCGGCGGGGTTCTGTTCGTTGGAGGCCCCGTACTCGTTGATCTGGTACGGCCGCGGGTGGGCGATGCCGCGGGAGTTCAACGTGGTGTTGGCCGCCGCCACGTTGGCCACCGGGTCACCCGGCAGGGAGTGCCAGCTGATGATGTCGGGCACCACGTTGTTGGCCTTGGCGTAGTCGAGGTAGGCGTTCCAGAAGGCGTGGCCGGTGGACGGCACGCACGCGCAGCTCGGCCCGACGATGAGCTGCGAGGGGAACGCGGCCCGGACACGCTGGTAGGTGCGCCGCCACAGCTCGAAGTACTGGGACTGGGGGCGGTTCCAGAACAGCGTGATGTTGGGCTCGTTCCACAGGTCCCACTGCACCGGGGCGCCCGTGGCCTGCACGTCGCTGATCAGGCGGGTGAGGAAGTTGTCGTAGTCGGTCCAGTCGCCGTTGTCGCCGGGGAAGCGGGAGATCGGGTAGCCGTCGGCGCCCCACAGGTCGTGGACGAGCAGGATGAACTCCCCGCCCAGCGAGCGGGTGCGCAGTAACTGGGCGCGGGTGGCGTTCCAGCGGCGGTCGTACTTGCCCGACACCCAGCCGCCCGGACTGTCGAGCTGTGCCCCACCGGCCCGCATGTACCGGAACTTCACGTCGGTGAAGTACTGGCTGGGCGGGCCCGACGCGTTCTCGGTCATACCGTAGATCCAGCCGGAGGCCCGGTAGGTGGGAGTGCCGCCACCGGCGGAGAAGTCGACGCTGATGGACTGGTCGGCCGCCTGGGCGGGCGTGGCGGACGTCATGACGGGGACCGCGACGAGTGCGCCGACTGTGAGGAAGGCCGCCAGCGCGCGGCGGCTCCGGCGGGCGATGTCGCCAACGTTCATCTCGGATTCTCCTCATTCAGGGGGTGCTGAGCACAGGTGAGGGGAGTGGCTTCACGGGGAGTCGCGACACCCGGAACATCCAGATCGAATCGATTCGACCGCAGACTAGATCTCGCCTCCAGCGCTGTCAACAACGTGTGTTAGGGAGATGAACGCCTTGTTTCGTGCGGCGCTCCATCCCGCCACGGCGGCAGGGGGCCGGTGACAGAGGCTCTTCCATCCGGGATTCAGCGGGCCACGCAGCTAGGATAAGCACGCTTATCTATGAGGCGCTTCTGCCCCTTCTGGGATATCTGCCGTCCCGCGAGCTCGAAATCGCCTCATGGGCGATGGGCTCATACCGATTCGGCCGGGTTCGGTCGGACCATCCAGACGGGTCTGACATCAGATGAGTATGAAACTTTCATCCTGGCGTTGAGGATCCGCGCCCGCCGGAGAGCTCTCCCCGTCTCCCTGTCGAGACGCCGCGTCTTCGGCACCGCCCGGCCGGATGCGGTTCCTCGGCCCCGGCTGATCAACTCGGTCGGTCGTCCTCTCACGGGCGGCTGCCTTCGCCGAAACGGTTCGATTTCAGGTGTTCAGAAGGGCCGTGATCAGGCGAGCGGGACCAGCATGAGGGTCCTGACACGGCCTCCCGCATGAGACCGCGGGCTGAGGGTTTAGGCAGGCGATCGGGCATGAAGGAGTCTTGACAAGGAGTCCGGACCTCGTATGTGCTTCGCTGTACACCAGCGCCCCTCTCCCTCAGCAAGGCTCGACCTGTGAGTCGAATCGATTCGTAATGGTGAGGGCGACCGGCTCCGCCCGACCCCTCCTTCAAGGAGCACGACAATGCAGCCTCCCCCCGTCCCCTTACCAGGCCATGCGGCTCGAGGGCCGCGCTCCCGAATGGCCGTCATCACGTCATTCGTGGCGGTGCTGACGGCCCTGCTGGCCACCACCCTGACCTGGTGGGCGCCGGCGACCGCGGCGACCACGCCCCTGGTGGGAACGGCGTCAGGACGATGCCTGGACGTGCCCGGGATCTCGCAGGTCAACGGCACGCAGGTGCAGATCTGGGACTGCAACGGGCAGTCCAACCAGCAGTGGACCACCACCAGCGCGAGCGAAGTGCGGGTGTACGGCAACAAGTGCCTGGACGTGAACGCCGGCGGCACGGCCGACGGCACCACGGTGATCATCTGGGACTGCAACGGCCAGAACAACCAGAAGTGGCGGCTGAACTCCGACGGCAGCATCACCGCCATCGGCGCGAACAAGTGCCTGGACGTGGCCGCCTACGGCACCGCCAACGGCACCAAGGTCCACCTCTGGACCTGCCACGGCGGCGCCAACCAGAAATGGACGACCGGCGCCCAGCCCAGCCCGACCCCGACGCCCACCCCGAGCACGTCGCCGAGCCCACCGCCGAGCGGCGCCCGCGCGTGTGACATCTACAGCTCCGGCGGCACGCCGTGCGTAGCCGCGCACAGCACGACCCGCGCGCTCTACAACGCCTACAGCGGCAACCTCTACCAGGTCAGGCGCTCCTCCGACAGCACGACCCGGAACATCGGCGTGCTGACCACGGGCGGCGTCGCCAACGCCGCCGCGCAGGACTCCTTCTGCGCCGGCACCACGTGCGTAATCACCGTGCTCTACGACCAGTCCGGGCGGGGCAACGACCTGTGGTACCAGGGATCCAGCGTGGTCCCCGGCTCTCCCCAGAGCAGGCCGGCGGTCGCGACCACCGAGTCCCTCACCGTCGGCGGTAACAAGGCCTACTCCCTCTACATCAACCCCGGCAACAGCTACTGGAGGGACGGCCACCTGACCGGCGTCCCCACGGGCAGCGCACCCGAGGGCATGTACATGGTCACCAGCGGCACCCACGTCAACGGCGGCTGCTGCTTCGACTACGGCAACAGCGAGACCACCAGGAAGGCCGACGCCGCCGGAGCGATGGACGCCATCAACTTCAGCACCCAGTGCTGGTTCGGCGGATGCTCCGGGAGCGGCCCCTGGGTCCAGGCCGACCTGGAATGGGGCCTGTTCCCCGGCGGCAGCCAGTCGTGGAACACCAACCAGCGCGCCTTCACCAGCAAGTTCGTGACCGCCACCCTGAAGAACAACGGCACGACCCGGTTCGCCATCAAGGGCAGCAACGCCCAGTCGGGCAGCCTGTACACCCTGTACGACGGCGCGCTTCCCAACGGCTACAGCCCGATGAAGAAGCAGGGAGCCATCATCCTGGGCAGCGGCGGCGACTGCTGCAAACCCGACGGGGGCGCCAACCTCAGCGCGGGCACCTTCTACGAGGGAGCCATGGTCGCCGGATACCCCTCTGACGCCACCGAGAACGCCGTCCAGGCCGACGTGATCGCCGCGGGCTACCGCTGATCTCCCGGACGCCGGCCACCACTCCAGTGGGGGAGGGGTGGCCGGCGTTCATCCCGCTATCGCGGCCGACGTCGGCGATGGTCTGTCATCGATGCCGCATCCGCTGGGTGCATGGCTGACTACGACACAGTCGAATACGACAAATTGCCGTGCCGACCGCACGCAGAAGCCGGTGCGCGTCATCCGGGAACGGCATCAACGCGCGGGGCAGTCGGCGCGCCCGTAGGCGGTGACCAGATACGCCGGCCACGCATGGTGGGTCCCGAACACATCCCCGGACACGGCACGCAACGCGACGGTCCGCACGAGATTCAGGCCGACGGCGGCGACAGGCTCTCGACCTGCGCGTGTCATGCGACTTGCGGGCGACCTGTCGGCGCTCAGAACCCAGGCCTTGCGGCCCCGGCAGTGCGCGAGGGCTCGGCTGAGGGTATGAAACCCCCGTTTGAAAAGCGTGTGATGTGTGGGCCGTCTGGAAAACGCCTGCAAAAGTCTCCCGCAAGGCCCCGATGTCAGTCTCCTGGGTGTACGGAGAACACCACTAATTCACAGGAGACTAACCATGAAACGTCTTACCGCCGCCTTCGCGGCCGCCATCACGCTTGTCGTGGTCCCCGTTCCGGCCGAAGCCGCGACGGCGAGATGCGTCCTCAACGCCGAGCGGATTCAAGGCGTGAAGATGTGGCTGGTACGCAACAACTGCACGCCTGCGGATCCCAGCGACAGGATCGCCCAGACGATCTTCTGGGGAGCCGACTGGCCAGACCTCGACGACTACTTGGGGGCTGAGAACTACCCGACGATGAACAACCGGCTCGAAGTCTCCTGGGCATCTCTGAACGAGGACGCCCTGACCGGCGACGAGGTCTACACCGAGAACAGATTCGTCCGCACCAACGGCTCGATCTACACCGTCAAATCGAATGAGGTGAAGAAGGAATTCTTGTTGTAGGGGGCCACGGTTCCTGATTGACGTCGCGACCACCGGCCCGTCCTGACGGCATCAGGCGCTGTTCAGAGTGAGAAGGTCACGCACCCACCAGCTCCGCCGCTGCGCCCTGCAGCACCTGGCCGCCGACGGCCGCATCGCGCCCGAACTCCAGACCAGTTCCCGCTACCAGCACCTGGCCGGCCTCGGTCGCTACGGGCCCTCGCGCTCGCCGGTAGGGGGCGGATCTGTCCGACGCTTTCGCCAGTGGCGCGGCGGCGCGGCACGGTGTGGAACATGTGGTCGGTGATGACAGGCGGGCGGCCGCGCTCGTAGTGGGGCGGCGTCACCCGTCATGGTCACCCACCCGTTCGAAACAGGTCACGCTGCTCTGAGCGGATCCGCCGCAGGCGGATCGGGTCGATATCGCACCAGGCGGCCTCACATGATGGACGCATGAGCGAAGAATCGAAAGCCCCTCTGTTCGACGGGCATTTGCGGCGGCGGCTTTACGAGCAGCGAACGCTCGTTCTCGACGGACCTCTCGACGACGACAACGGCACCCTTCTCACCACGCAGCTGATAACCCTCGCCACGCAGGATCCCGTGGCCGACATCGCATTGTGGATCCATTCCCCGGGTGGTTCCGTTCCGTCGATGCTGGCGATCCGCGACATCATGCGGCTGATTCCGTGTGATGTGTCGACGCTGGTGCTGGGCATCGCCTACAGCGCCGGCCAGTTTCTGCTCTCCTCGGGCACCCGGGGCAAACGCCGCGCCCTGCCCCATGCGCGGGTGCTGATGCACCAGGGGTCGGCCGGGATCGGCGGCACCGCCGTCGACATCGAACTGCAGGCCAGCGACCTGCGCCACACCCGCGACACGGTGCTCGGCCTCATCGCCGCAGACACCGGCCAGCCCGTGGAGCGCATCTTCGACGACTCCCTGCACGACCGTTGGTACACCGCGCAGGAGGCGCTCGACTACGGCTTCATCGATTCGATCGTCAGCGATTTCGGAGAGATCGCGCCGCTCGCCCACCATCAGCTTGGTTTCGGCGTCACCGAAGGAGCGGCCCGATGAGCACTTATACGATCCCCAACGTCATTGCCCGCGATTCGCGTGGCGAGCGTATTCTCGACGTTTATTCGCATCTGCTCACCGAGCGAATCGTCTACCTGGGCACGGCGATCGAAGCGGGTGTCGCGAACGCGCTCATCGCGCAGTTGATTTTCCTGGAGTCCGAGAATCCCGACGCCGATATCCAGTTCTACATCAACTGCGAGGGCGGCGATCCGAGCGCGATGCTCGCGATCTACGACACGATGCGCTACATCCGCCCGAAGGTCGCCACGACCTGCGTCGGCCAGGCCATCGCGGTGGGCGCGGTGCTTCTCGCGGCGGGCGCCGAGGGGAAACGGTCCGCCCTGCCCCACGCACGGGTGGTCCTGCACCAGCCGGCCGCCTCGGGGCGCGGCGCGATCCCCGACCTCATCCTGCAGGCCGACGAGGTCGTGCGTGTCCGGGCCGACATCGAGCGCATCCTGTCGCGTCACACGGGCCAGACCGTCGAGACGCTGCGCGCCGACACCGACCGTGACCGGGTGTTCACCGCGACGGCGGCGCTGGAATACGGGCTCCTCGACCAGATCATCGAGGAGCACACACGCACCTGATCGCAGGAAACGCGCTGCGAACTCCGGGGCCGCCGGGCCGCGCTAGGCGGCCAGCAGCATGGCCCCAGCCGACGTGCCACCCTGCGCTGCCCGCAGGTTCTCGGTCACGGCGGAGGTCAGATCGATCAAAGTGACCTCCAGCGCCCCGGCGACCGCGGCGATCATCTCGCTCGACGGCTCTTTGACGCCCCGTTCCATCTCGGAGAGGTACTGCGGTGAGACCCCGGCGCGGCGGGCCGTCTCCGCCAGCTTCTCACCACGCTCGTAGCGGATCCCCCGCAGGCACTCACCGAGCGCCTCCCGCCACAGCGGCTCACGCGCGGGTTCCGGCTCGCTTCGATCGCTCACCCGCCGCAGCGGCGTAACAGAGGAGGCCATGCCTCACCATAAACAGCCACTGCGCCGCCGTCGCGGCGTCTTCGCGCACAGCACAACCGGAACTGCCGCCGTGACAAGAGACAGGTGGGTCATGGCCGTAAATGGCCGAAGCTGTCTGCCGATCCGGTGACGTGACTCGGTGGCGATCTGGAGGTCGACGGATACTGCCGCGCCTCACCCGGTTCAAGTCCGTAGGGCACCCCCGCTCGGGAGGGTGCCCTGCGGATTACTCGGACGCGCAGGTCGCATATGCGACGACGCTCCACTCCCTGGTGGTGGAGCTCAGCTCGTTCGCAGTGGCCGACACCGCACGGCTGGTGGGAACGAATTCGATGAGCGCGGTCTCACCGGCGGCACCCGGGATGGAGAACCCGGCACCGAGCGCCAGTTTTCCTTCGGGACAGCTCACGAGCGTGCCCTTGTTGCTCGAGTTCTCCTCGGTTTCCTCCTGGACGACCTGGAGACCCGCCGGTCGTTCCTCGGCGCAGATCGCGAAAAGCCGGAGGGAGTAGTTACCGCCGTAACCTCGGTGGTTCTCCTTGGTCTGAACCCAGACGGAGTCCAGCGTGGGGACCAGGTCGGTGACGCTCACGTTGCCGCGCGCGCCCTCCATCTGGTAGCCGGAGCCGAGCAGCCAGTCGCCGTCCCGGCAGTCGAGATTCAGCTCTTTGGGATTGGGATGTGAACTGGTGACCACCGAGCGGACCGAGGTGGTTCCGTGCGGATACCCGCACACGGCCCACACGCGGATCCTCCATGGGGAACTCGTTCCCGACAGGGTCTCGACGCCGTACGCGCTGACGGTGGTGCCGGTCGGGATCACCTCGTCGATGACGACGTCACCGCCCACGCCGCCGGCCACGTCTCCGATGATCTCGGCTCCGGTGCCGATCACGCGCTTGGCGTCGGGGCAGGCGACCTCGGCGCCCTTGTCGTTGGAGTTGCTGTCGCTGGTGTCGCTGACCACCACTCGGCCGGGGACGTCCGCCGACGCCGGGGAGGCCGTCGTCACGAAGCCGGTGACCAGTGCGACGATGAGCGGCGCAGCCGCCGCTCGCGTGCGTAATACGGGGATGTTCAACTGAACCCCTCCTGAGCAGGGAGCCGGGACCGGTTCCCCGCTTGTCGGAGAGGGCGCCCCCATCCCCGCAATGTGGTCCCGGGCACGCCCCGGCACCGCGCCCTTTTACCCGCTGGAACAGGGTTCTTGTGCCTGGACCGCGGGGTGCCCGGACTCGCACGGATACGGAGCGGCCGTGGCCTCAAGGGGCGTTCCGGCGGCTGGACCTCGGCGCCGTGCCTCGTCAGACCTAGTGAAGTAGGCAGCGGTTTCGGCGTCCGTCGGGTAATACGACTCGATCGCGATCTCGTCCAGAGTGATGTCCATGGGGGTGCCGAACGTGGTGGTGGTCGAGAACAGTCGCAGTTCCCGTCCGCCGAAATGGAAGACCATCGGAATGGCGATCTCGGACTCGATCGGGTCATCCACCCCCTCCGAGCCGAGTGCCAGCAGTTCCTCGTACAGTGCGGTGAGCCCCGGTTCGGGAGCGGCGGCGAGCTGACGCCCGATCCGGATCCGCAGCCGCGAGCGCACCTGCGCGAGATTGACGATGTGCGGGGCGAGCCCCCGTGGGTGCAGTCCGAGCCGCACCATGTTGATCGGTGGGACCAGCAGGTCGGGGGAGACCTCGGCGAGGAACGGGTCGATGGCGCGATTGGTCATCAGGATGTTCCATCCGCGATCGATGACCAGCGCCGGGTATGGCTCATGGGCGTGCAGCACCCTTTCGATCGCCTCCCAGGCCGCCGCCAGCGCTTCCCGGTTGAGCGGCCGCTCGGCGTAGCGGGGGGCGAAACCCGCGGCGAGCAGCAGGCGGTTGCGCTCGCGCAGCGGTACATCGAGCTGATCGGCGAGCCGCAGGATCATGTCGGCGCTCGGGGTGGACTTGCCGGTCTCCACCAGGCTGACGTGACGGGCCGAGACGTCCGCGGCGATGGCGAGGTCGAGCTGGCTGAGCCCGCGCCGGTGCCGCCAGTGCCGTAACAGTTCCCCGACCGAGTCCATGGGCGCCGATGCTAGGTCCGTCAGGCACCAGACGCCATGAAATGCCACTTCATCGACAATCCTCGCAAGCGGCGAGAACACTGCTGAGCCATGACGACCGACAACAAGAGCATCGTCCAGCAGGCCCTGACGGCCCTGGTCGCGACCGGTGAGGTCGACGCGCTCGCGCCGCTGCTGAGCGAGGGCTTCGTCCATCGCCGGCCTGATTCGACCTCGAAGACCAAGGCCGAATGGCTGGCCGCCGTTGAGGCCGCGCTCGTCCCTCTCGCCGGCATGCACGTCGAGATCCAGCACCTGCTCGCGGACGGCGATCACGTCGTGATGCACTCGCGACGCCGGCTGCCTGATGCCGGGCCCGAGATCGTGGTCGTCGACATCTGGCGGCTCGACGACGGGCTGATCGCCGAGGCCTGGGAGATCATCGAGCCGGTGACCCAAGCGCCCGCCCACCTGACGTGGTGGGAAATCCGCTGATGACCGGACCGCCTCCCCGGCCCGGTCACCGCTGAGAAAGGCTCGTCTCCCGCTTGCTGCGACGGCCATCGGAGCGCGAGGTGAACGCGGCGTGCCGGCACCGGTGTTTCGCGTCCGGCCAGTCTGGGGCGGCTGCTCACGCCGGCAGCCGCCCCAGGGTCGGTCACCGGAAGTTGGGCAGTTCGTCCCGGGTGACGACGTAGGAGTGGTTGTAGACCTTGTTCAGGTGGGAGACGGAGTTGCTGACGGTCAGATGGTTGCCGTGCCAGGTGCCGAACAGCACCCAGCGCGCGCCGGTGGACTGCAGCCGGTCGGGGTCGGGGATGGGGCCGTTCTCGTGCAGCGCGATCGGCACCGTGGTGCCGACGATGGTGCGCACGTTGTCGTACATCGCCTTCTGCGGGTCGTAGTTGCCGTCACCGGCGTAGGTGTCGGCGCCGCCGACGTCGACGTACTGCTTGCCCGGGTAGAAGGCGGACTGGGGCTGGCCGTTGTAGCCGTGCAGCCAGATCAGGTTGTTCAGGCCCTTGGTGGTGGTGAAGTAGTCGTACATGTAGCGCCACAGCCGGTTGTACTGGGCGCCACCCTCCTTGCTCCACCAGAACCAGGTGCCGCCGGCCTCGTGGAACGGGCGCCAGATCACGCTGACCCCGTTGCTCTGCAGCTGCTGCAGCATGGCGGCGGCCTGGTCGAGGCGCTGGCGGAAGACGGTGTTCTCCGAGGTGCCCGCGGTCAGCGTGTTGTTGATCGAGGCCGTGCCCTGGCTGCCCGCGTAGGTGTCCGGCTGGGTCGGGGCGCCCATGTGGTAGCCGATCATCACCAGGCCACCGGCGTTCCAGTACGCGACAGCCCGGGGTGCCAGGTCTTTGGAGTCGCCGAAGTCCAGGGCGCGGATGGCCGGGTACTTGCCGGTGTTGGTGCGGATGTAGTTGATCTCGTAGTCCGGGCCGCCGATCCAGGTCGACTCCTGCTGGCCGGACAGGATGTGGTTGCCGTACTGGCTGTAGAGGTAGCACAGCACCCTGCGCGTGGCCGCGTTGGCATTGGGGTTCACCGGCGCCGCCGAGCAGCTGTTGCCGCTGGGGGAGGGCGAGGGAGTCGGCGAGGGGCTGGGGGAGCGGCTGGGGGAGGCCGACGGGCTGGGTGAGCCGGTGACCGAACCGGTGCAGGCCACCCCGTTGAGGGTGAAGGATCCGGGGGTGGGGTTGGAGCCGTTCCAGTTGCCGTTGAAGCCGATGCCGACGCTGGCGCCGGAGGCGAGTTCGGCGTTGTAGGGGGCGTTGGCGGCGGTCACGGCCGAGCCGCTTTGGGAGAAGGCGGCGTTCCACCCCTGAACGATGGTCTGGCCGGCGGTGAAGGACCACCGCAGCTGCCATCCGGACAACGGGTCGCCGAGGTTGGTGACGGTGATGTTCGTCCCGAAACCGCCGGGCCACTGGTTGGTCACCGCGTACTGGACCCGGCAGCCGGCGGACGCGACGGCGGGAGCCGCCGCTGCGGCGGCCACGGTGGTGGCGGTCAGGGCCACGGCCACGGCGGCGAAGATGTTCCGCCGCCGGAGGCGGGCGGGTAAGCGTGCGAATCGCATGATGGGTCTCCTCGTGGAGGGCTGTTCTGCTGCCGGCGGCACGATTCGCGGCGGCAGAAACGCAGGTCTTGTCACAGGGGCGTCCCGCCCGGGACAGGGCCCCGGGCGGGACGGCGGCGGACTACCTGAGGTAGACCTTGGGCTGGGGCGGGGTGGCCATGCCGTTGCCGATGAAGAAGCTGGGGTGCGGCGGCTGGTTGTAGGCGGTGTTCTGCCACGCGAGCGCCACCCGGTACTGCGGGTCGTGCAGCAGAGTGTGGATCTTGGTGGTGGTGACACTCGTGGTCGAGTAGATCCGCAGCGCCGTGTTGTTCGAGGTCGGCCAGATGGCCTCCTCGCGCCAGTCGCCCAGGATGTCGCCCGACAACGACGGGGTGGACTTCGTGCCGTTGTTGGAGTGCACGCCGGAGGCGGTCAGCAGGCGGGTCTCCCCGCCGGTGCCGTACTTGTCGATCCGGGTGCCGTCCAGGAGTTCACGCACCGGGTCGCCGTCCCACCACGCCAGGAAGTTCATCGAGGACGGCTCGCGACCCAGGGAGGCGCCGCTGGGGCTGCGCAGCGTGGTGTCGGTGGCCGACCAGGACTCCGCACCCGGGCTGCCGGCGTGGATGTCGGCGGACACGCCGCGGCCGTTGTCGCCGCCGGTGGCGGTCTGCCACAGCACCTGGCCGGTGCGGGCGTCGGCGAACCAGGAGCCGGGCCTGGAGCTCTCCTCCGACACCTTGAAGATCTCCAGGCCGGGGCGGGAGGGGTTGAGGTCGCCGACGTGCAGCGCGTCGCCGTGGCCCAGGCCCGTGGTGTACAGGCCACGCCCGTTGTCGTCGATCACCGCGGCGCCGAACACGATCTCGTCCCTGCCGTCGGCGTCCACGTCGGCGACCGAGAGCTGGTGGTTGCCCTGTCCGGCGTAGCCGCCGTTGCCCGAGGAGCTCGAGTCGAACGTCCACCGCTTGGTGAGGGAGCCGTTGCGGAAGTCCCAGGCCGCGATCACGGCGCGGGTGTAGTAGCCGCGCGACATGATCAGGCTCGGCCGCTGCCCGTCCAGGTACGCGGTTCCGGCCAGGAAGCGGTCCACGCGATTGCCGTAGCCGTCGCCCCAGGAGGAGACCGTGCCGCGCGGCGGGTCGTAGGTGACCGTGGACATCGCGGCGCCGGTCTGGCCGTTGAACATGGTCAGGTATTCGGGCCCGGACAGGATGTAGCCGTCGGAGTTGCGGTGGTCGGCGCCGGCGTTGCCGATGGTGGTGCCGCGCCCGTCGACGGTGCCGTCAGCGGTCTTCATCGCGACCTCGGCACGCCCGTCGCCGTCGTAGTCGTACACCTGGAACTGCGTGTAGTGCGCCCCGGCGCGGATGTTGCGGCCCAGGTTGATCCGCCACAACCGGGTGCCGTCGAGCTTGATGCCGTCGACGTGGACCAGGCCGGTGGCGCCGGCCTGGGAGTTGTCCTTGGCGTCGGAGGGCTCCCATTTGAGCACCAGGTCCATCCGCCCGTCACCGTCCAGATCGCCGACCGAGGCGTCGTTGGCGACGTGGCCGGAGGAGGGCGGGCTGATCGGCACGTCGAGGTAGGAGCCGCCGGCGAAGCGCAGTGAGGTCTCCGAGGCCGCGCCCTCGCTGCCGCCGTTCACCGGGCGCACGGTGTAGGAGGCGCCGGCGTCGGCACCCGAATCCAGGTAGTTGGTGGAGTTGGTGACGCTGGCGACGCGGCTGCCGCCCCGGTAGACGTTGAACGAGGTGTCACGCGATTCGGTGCCCAGCAGACGCCAGGAGACCAGGTTGCCTGATCCGGAGCGGACGCTGATCAGGCCGCGGTCCAGGTCCTCGGCCTGCTTGGCGTCTCCGGGAACCGGCGGTGGGCTGGTGCTGGGCGACGGGCTGGGAGAAGCGCTGGGACTGGGGCTGGCCGAAGGGCTGGGGGAGGAGGTGCCGCCGTCGCAGAGCACGCCGTTGAGCGAGAAGGAGGACGGCACCGGGTTGGAGCCGTTCCAGGAACTGTTGAAGCCGAAGGAGACGGTGCCGCCGGACGCGACGGAGGCGTTGTGGCCGGCGTCGGTGACCGTGACGTTCGCGCCGCTTTGGCTGTGGACGCCGTTCCACAACTGGGTGATCTGCTGACCTGCGCTGAAGGCCCAGGTCAGCCGCCATCCGTTGACGGCGTCTCCCCGGTTGTTGATCGTGACGTTGGCACCGAACCCGCCCTGCCACTGGTTGGTGACCGCGTAGTCCACCCTGCACGCCACCGCTGCGGCAGCGGGGGCCTGCACGGCGACCGCCCCTGCCAGGGCGACGCATGCCGCGGCCCCGATCGCGGCCAGGCGTGACACCGACCCACCTAAACTGTTCATTGAACGTCCAATCTGGGCATGATCCCTTGGGAGCAAGAGAAGCCCAGACGATAAGAATCTGCTGGAAGGGACGTCAACCATCAGGCCGTACAGTCGAACGGCTGGCCTGATCGTTAATTGTTACGTTTCAGGTCAGAAGCCGAAAGCAGGCATGCTGATCACCAGCGCGCGATGAAACGTTCTCGTTTACCCGGCGGTCAGCGGCAGGGCGGCGCGGTCGATTCGCGGACCACCAGGCGGGGCCGGTAGACCAGGTTCTGATGCCGGTGCCCGGGTCGGGCCTCGTCCAGGACCATGCCCGCGGCCGTGCGCCCCAGCTCCTGGCGGGGCTGGCGGATCGTGGTGAGCGGCGGAGACAACCGGGAGGCGAAGGCCACGTCGTCGTAGCCCACCACCGACATCTCCCGGGGGACGGCCACACCCCGGTCACTCAGGCCGCCGACCACACCCAGCGCCGCGGCGTCGTTGAAGCAGATGATCGCGGTCGGCGGGTGGGGGTCGGCCAGCAGTTGGTCCAGCGCCGCCTCCGCCCCGGTGGTCACGTCCGGGACCGGCACCCGCACGTCCATCACCGCCAGGTCGGGGTCCATTCCGGCCTCCTGGAAAGCCTGACGCACCCCCGCGTGCCGCTCGGCGGTCTGCTGGACCTCCACCACTCCGCTCAGCATCGCCACCCGGCGGTGACCCAGGCCGATCAGATGGGCGGCGGCCTGGCGGCCGCCCCAGTGGTTGTCGACCGACACCGAGCAGAGTCTGCTGTCGGCCCGGTGATCGAGCAGGACCACCGGGATCCCGCGCCCCGCCAGCGCCAGTAACGGCTCCAGGTCATCGGCCACCGGGGTGATCAGCACCCCGCGCACCCCCTGCTTCTCCAGCTCACGCAGGTAGTGCTGCTCACGAGACGGCTGCACGTCGGTGCTGCAGGTCATCAGCATGCACCCTTCCTGCAGCAGCCGGTCTTCCACACCGCGGCACACCTCGGTGAAGAACGGGTTGGCGATGTCCAGGACGACGGCTCCCACGAGTGGGCTCGGTATGCCCCGCAGCCGGCGGGCGGCGTTGTTGGGGACGTATCCGACCTCCCGCATCGCCTCATAGACCCGAAGGCGCGTCTTCTCGGCCACGAGCTCGGGGCTGTTGAGCACATTGCTCACCGTGGCCGCGGAAACCCCGGCAGCCTGCGCCACGTGCCGTATGCCGCTGCGCTTGGGCGTCGCGGCAGCCGACCCTTCCCGATCCACCTCCGCACCCTATCCAGCTGATCGGGCACCGTCGCCGTGCTGACTGGAACTTCGCACCTCCCGCACGCCGTCCTCAGTCGAGCACCTGCCCGTGCCGCGCCGGGACATCGGACAGGACGACCTCTTCGGTCTGGTCGCCGTTGACGGTGATCACCAGAGCGGCCGCCATCGTGGCGACCGCCGCGAAGGCGGCCCGTCGGCGGAGTCGCGGTCGGTGTCGCGGTCGGGGTGGACCGGGTTCCGGTTCCGGGTCCGGTTGGCGCGGCACGTCCATGTCCAGTCGCCGGCGGGCGGTGCTCCACGCCGCGGCCGCCTGCTCGTCGAGACCGCAACCGACGACGAACGCCGTGACCGCTTCCTGCCGGGGCAGGGTCTGGCGCTTGAGCATCCCGGCCGCGGTCGAGTAGGGCAGGTGGTGGCCGGCCCGCTGCGCATGGGACTGAATGTCGCGGTAGCTGCGTCCGGACCACGCTTTGAGCAGTCGCAGCGTGGCCACGAACTCGGCGTCGGTGTGCGCGGCGGCCGGGTCGGGAAGCCCCGCCGGGCTGTCCGAGGTAGTCATAACCTGGGAGTACAGCGGAGTCGCACAGACCCGCACAAGCCGGAACAGCACATTCCTTGTGTACGGCTCGGCCGATCGGCCAGCGTCGACGGCATGATCTCCACCTGGTTCCACACCGCTCTGGCCGGCGTCCTGCTGTCCGCTGCTCCGGTCCATCCAGGGATCGATTCGTTTCTCGACGCGACGGTGCCGCCGGGGCCGGGCGGCACGGTGGCGGTGGCCCGCCATGGCAAGCTCGTGCACTGCGCCGGATTCGGCCTGGCCGACCGTGAGACCAGGACCCCGGCTCGCTGTGACACGGCCTACGACATCATGTCGATCACCAAGCAGTTCACCGCTGCCGGGATCATGAAGCTGCAGATGATGGGCAAGCTGCGTACCACTGACCGGATCGCCGTCCACCTCGGTCCGGTGCCGGCCGACAAGCAGCTGATCACCCTGCGCCATCTGCTGACCCACACCTCCGGGCTGAGCGACCTCGGCGACGACTACGACCCCGTCTCCCGCGACACCATGACGCGACGCGCGCTGGCCTCACCGCTGCGGTCGGCGCCGGGAGCCCGGTTCCACTACTCCAACGTGGGCTACAGCCTGCTGGCCGCCGTCATCGAACGCGCGTCCGGCGTCTCGTACGAACGCTTCCTGGCCGAGCACCTGTTCGCCCCCGCCGGCATGACCGGCACGGGATACGTGCTGCCCCGCTGGGCGGCAGGCCAGATCGCGATCGAATACGACGAGCGGGGCACGAGACGGGGGCGGCCCACCGAACATCCCTGGGCGGCCGATGGCCCCTACTGGTACCTGCGAGGTAACGGCGGCATGCTCTCCACCGCCCGCGACATGTACCGCTGGCACCGTGCTCTGGAAGGAGACCGGGTCTTGTCCCGCCGGGCCAAGGCGGAGTTGTTCACCCCGCGGGTGCTCATCGACCAGAAGGCGAAGATGTACTACGCCTACGGCTGGGCCGTGCTCCCGCGCACCGAGGACGGCCGGGTCGTCGAACACGACGGCGGCAACGACTGGTCCTACGGTATGTTCGCCCGCTTCCCCGCCAAGGACGTCATGGTGTTCTGGATCAGCAACCAGGCATATCGGACGGGGAAATGGAACCTCGAGGACATCAACAACAAGCTCACGCTGGGTCTCATTCGCGCGTTGTGACACCGCCACCGAGCATCGGGCGTGATGGGCGGCTGGAGAAGCTCTGAGGCCGGCCCGTGAGGAGGTCGCCGGCCTCCTCACGGGCGAGTCGCGGTGGTTCAGACAGGTGTCATTGGCAGCGGTCGGCGACGCAGAGGGCCGGGGTCGGGGGATTGCCCGGTGCCGGGGTTGCCGTTCACTCCGGATCGCGACAGTTCCGGTGGCTCGGGTTGATACGGCGGCCGTCCCGGCTTGGCCGGCCGCTACTCCGGCGGGAGGGCTTCGGTGAGGCTCAGGAGCTGGTTCGGGTGCTCCTGTTGAGTCAGCCGGACCGTCGTCTGGTAGCGGTTGGTGTCGAGAAGCTGCCATTTGATGCCCTCGTAGATCCAGTCCTCCAGGATCTGGATGTACACCTCGACGTCCGGCCTTCCGGCGATCTCGTGGTCGCACAGTCCGCCGCCGGAGCGGAACTGGGACTGGAGGTCGGTGAATTCTCCGGCCACCCGTTGGAAGCCCTTCGCCGCACGCTCGACGTTCGTCTGCAGGTCGCCGCCGTACTCCTCTTGCAGCGACAGGACGAGATTGTCCCGGATCCCGCGCAGGAGATCGGCCTTGAGGCCGATGATGTCGTTGGCATAGGCGATGGCGATCGTGGTCGCCCTGCTGATCCGCCTCAGGAACGGGTGCCGGATCAGTTCGCGCGGCAGTTCGATGCCGTACGCGAATTCCGACAGGGTGAAGACGGCCTGCGCCGCCGTGGCGAGCGGTCGCAGCTCGCTGGCCTTGCCGAAGGGATTCACGCGGCCGCTGCGGACGAGCTCGGCTTCTTCGACGGCGGTCCGGAGATAGACGCCGAGTTCCTCGCGGAGCCGGTGCCGCCAGTCCGGCGAACTGTCCTGCTGGATCTGCGCCCAGATCTCCCTCATGCTGCGGGCCGCGGCGAGGTCCAGACGCCGGCAGTCATCCTCCGATTCGGCGAACCAGGTGAGGACGATGTCGGTCACGTCGGCCACGTCTTCGCGCTGAAGGAAACGTCCCAGCTGCTCGGCCCAGTCGTCGTAGATGAAGAACCATGTCTGGAGTTTGCCGTAGATCTCGCGGCGAGCTCTTGAGACGGCACCCGGAGCCACGTAGGCGCACATCGTCCCGATGTGCTGTGCGGCGTAGTATCGCTCGGCCGTCTCTGTCGTCAGCAGTCCGGTCTCGCGGACGAACGCGGCCAGCACCCCGTCGAGGTCCGGTCCCCAAGGCGCCTTCCGGTCGCCGGGAATCAGCGGTAACTCCGGGAGGTCGAACAGCCTCGTCGGGTCAATGACCGGCATCAGGTCCCGGCTTTCGTAGATTCGGTCCGCGCTTCGGCTCGCATGCGCAGGTTCCGTGGATACAGGGCCGCACTTCTCGCCGGCGTCACCGGCGGTCCGGCGACGTGACGCAGGGTCCACCGGGAGGCGATGGTGGCCAGGGCCAGCGTGGCCTCGGTCACGGCGAAGGTGTCGCCGATGCATTTGCGGCTCCCGGCGCCGAAAGGAACCAGGGAGTGGCGTCCCGGCTGGACCCGGTCGGGGTCGAACCGGTCGGGCGCGTCGAAGAGGTCCGCACGGCGGTGGAGCAGGTACGGGCTGTAGATGACCGTCGTGTTCTGAGGGATCCGGTGGCCGCCGAGCAGGGTGTCGGCGGTGGTGACCCGGGTGAAGATCCAGCCCGGCGGATACAGCCGCAGGGTCTCGGTGACGATACGGCCGGTCAGCTTCAGGTGCGGCAGATCGGTGTGAGTGGCGGGCCTGCCGGCCAGGACGGCGTCGACCTCGCCGTGCAGGGAGCGCTCGACCGCCGGATGCCCGGCTACCAGGTGCAACGCCCACGCGAGGGCCGAGGCGGTGGTCTCGGTGCCGGCCAGGATGAACATCATCGTGTTGTCGGTGATCTCCGTGTCGGACAGGCCCCGGCCCGCCGTATCGGAGCCGTCGTCGCGCGCGGCCAGGAGGGCCGACAGGAGGTCGCCATGGTCGGTGCCGTCGACGCGGCGGTCGGCGAGCACGGCGTGGATGGCCCGGTGCACCCGTGCGATGGCCTGCCGGTAGCGGAGGTTACCCCGGGTCGGCAGCCGGTTGAGCGATCGTGGTGTCAGCGTCCGTCGGTACAGGCTGTCGAAGATCGTGACGATGTCCTCGTGCAGCCGGTGATGACCGGCCTGAGCCGGCAGGGAACTGGAGAACATGGTAGCCAGGAGGACCTTGACGGTGATCCCCATCATCTCGGCGTAGACGTCGAGGACCCTTCCCGGCCGCCATAGCCCGGTGGCGGCGGTGATGTGCTCGACCATGATGCCGGCGTAGCCCGGCATGCGCGCCTGGTGGAACGCGGGCTGCGCCAGACGCCGCTGACGCCGGTGCAGGCTGTGCGGACAGGTGCCCAGGCTGTTGCCGACGAACTCCCGGGCCTTCTCGATGAACAGCCCGCCCTTGTCGAAGGTCCGGTCCTCCATCAGGAGGCGATGGTTCAGTTCCGGATCGCACACCACGACCGCCCTGGTCGGGCCGACGCGCACCTCGACCAGGTCCCCGTGGCCGGGCAGCGATGACAGGAACGCCAGCGGATCGCGGATCAGCGGAAGCAGATGGCCGAGGAGCGGAAGGCACCCGGGAGCCACGGGTACGGCGGCGGGTTCCGATGTGCTGCGCAATACCCGAGATCCCTTCACGTCCCCCGGGCCGCTTCGGAGCGCCCGTCTCCAGCATCCGCCAAGGCAATCGCCCTGATCAAGACATTGGCCCTTTCCGGCCGTCTCGAACAGCCCCCGCGAGCGCCTTCGGGCAGCCAGGGGAGAGGAACAATGAGAGAGGCATTGGCGGGTGGCCTCGTCTGGACGGGGACTACGTGCGGACAGGGGCGGTCACGGCGCGGATGACGGTGGCGCGGCGAGCAGCCAGGTGTGGGGTCAGCGCGGGCGGTGTGCCGTCCGTCGCGCGCAGGTCGACCTGGTCGCTCCATGTGTGAGCGATCCGGGCCACCAGCGCTACGATCTCGACGGGGTCCCAGGTGGCGTCGAGGTCGCCCGCCTGCTTGGCGTAGGGGGCCGGGTTGTCGTCACCGGGTTGGTATGGACACCAATATTGAGATCACCGCAGACCTGGTTCGTGACCTGCTGCAGGAGCAACATCCAGACCTTGCAGGGCTGGCCGTCCGCGAGGTGGCGGGCGGCTGGGGCAACCAGATGTGGCGCCTCGGGGACGAATTGGCCGTACGCATGCAGCGCATGGACCCCACCCCGGAGCTCCAGCTCAAGGAGCGGCGGTGGCTACCCGTCCTGGCCCCGCGCCTGCCGCTCCCGGTGCCGACCCCCGTGCGGTTCGGCGAACCGTCCGAGCGCTTCCCCAAGCACTGGACCGTGATGACGTGGGTTCCCGGCGAGCCGCTGGACCACGGCTCGATCAGCCGTGCCACCCACGCGGCCGACACGCTGGCGAACTTCCTCCAGGCGCTCCATGTGGAGGCGCCCGCCGAGGCGCCGATCGCCACGGACCGCGGTGCCCATCCCAGGAACTGCACGGACGGCTTCGAGAACCTCCTCCAGGCCGTCACCCCCGACGACATCGCCGCCGACGTCCGGGACGTCTGGGACGACGCGGTCGCGGCCCCCGCGTGGGAGGGCCCGCCCGTGTGGGTGCACGGCGACCTCCACCCCGCGAACGTCGTCGTCTCGGACGGCACACTCTCGGGCATCATCGACTTCGGTGACCTGTTCGCCGGCGATCCCGCGTGTGACCTCGCCGCCGCATGGGTGCTGCTACCCGCAGGCGCGGCCTCACGGTTCTTCGACGTATACGCGCAGGCAGACGGGGCGGCGATCCGGCGCGCCCGCGGGCTGGCCGCCATGAAAAGCCTCTTCCTGATGCTCATGGGACAGAACGGAGATCGGGGCCTTCCCGGCGGGAAGCCGAACTGGGGACCTGCGGGCCGGGCCGCACTTGATCGCGTCCTGAAGGGCGTTTGATGCAGTCAGCCCCGGTTTCAGCTTCCCGACCCACGAGCCAGCCAATCGGTGGCATGCCGGTCAGCCGCCCTTCAGGTCGGCGCGTCGACCCTCACGTGAGTGGATACAGGAACCGCCCCAGTCAGGTGGTCAGGTCTTCCAGGGCGTTGAGCAGGCGGTCCACGTCAGATCTGTCGTTGTAGTGCACCAGCCCGGCCCGTACGCCGGACCCGGCGTCGCGGATGCCGAGGGCCTGGGTGAGCTCCCAGGCGTAGCAGTGCCCGTCCCACACGTTGACCTCGCGGGCGGCCAGGTGCTCGGCCACCTGGCGGGGGGTGTGCCCGGCGACGGTGAAGAACGCGGTGGCGGTACGCCGCCGGGGTGAGCCGACCAGGCCGACGCCGGACAGCGCGGACAGCCCCTTGAGCAGGTGGGCGAGCTCGGCCTGCTCATGGGCTTCGACCGCCGCCATCGAGGCGAGCAGCCGTTCCCGCCGGGTCCCGGTCGCGTCCGGGTACAGCCCGGCCAGATGGTCGACCGCGGCGGCCACCCCCGCCAGGTCGGCGAAGGGCAGAGTGCCCGTTTCGAACCGGTCCGGCACCTCCGCCGGCGAGGAGGCGAGCTTGTCGGGCGAGAGCCGTTCGAGCAGCTCGGGACGGGCGACGACAGCGCCGATGTGCGGCCCGGACCACTTGTAGGAGCTGGTCGCGTAGAAGTCCGCGCCGAGGGCGACCATGTCGATCGGGGCGTGTGGGGTGGCGTGCACGCCGTCGACGTAGGTCAGCGCGCCGACGGCGTGGGCCCGCGCGGTGATCCGCCGGACGTCGGGCATGGTGCCCAGGATGTTGCTGGCCGCGGTGACCGCGACCAGTCTCGTGCGGTCGGTCACCAGTTCGTCGTACTGTTCGGCCGGCAGTTCCCCGCTCGGCACGTCGACGGCCGCCCACCGGATCCGGGCTCCGGCCCGGGCGGCGGCCTGCACCCAGGGCCGTACGTTCGCGTCATGGTCAAGCTGGGACACCACGATCTCGTCGTCCGGCCCCCAGTCCTTCGCCAGCGCGTACGCGAACCGGTAGGTCAAAGTGGTCATGTTCGGACCGAACACCACGCCGCCCGCGTCACCGCCGACCAGATCCGCCACGGCCTGACGCGCCCGCGCGACGATCTCGTCCGACCGCCCGCTGGCCGGGAAGGCGCCGTGCGTGTTGCCGATGCCCTCGGCGTAGGCGGCGGCGATGGCGTCGATCACCGGCCGGGGCACCTGAGTGCCCGCAGCGGCGTCCAGCCAGGCATATCCGTCAGAGAGGGCAGGATAAAGCGCGCGAATCCGCGCAATGTCGAGGCTCATGCCACCACAGTCTCCCGGGTCACCCCGCCGTACGGTAAGGGGCCTTCGGTTCGGATGCCGTCAGCGGTCATGACGGGGCTCCGGTGAGCTGAGACCATCTGCCACTGCCATTGACTAGGGGGCGGAAGTGCGCCCCGCCCCCACGGATCCTAGTGGGCGCCGCCCGCCAGGTTGAGGCGATTTTCGGGAGGCTCATGATTAATAGACGGCTTTGTCGGCCATTTCAAATTGCATTTGAAAATGTCAATATTTCGATTTGTCGGATGATTTGTTAACGTCCCAGCGTGATGTTAATGATCTTTTCCGCGTCGCAAGGAACTCGATGATGTCCGTGCCGTCCCTCCTGCGGAGGAGGGCGCTGTCCCTGATGACCGCCGTCGTGACGGCGGCCGGGCTGGCCACCATCCCGTCCGCCGCCTCGGCCGACGTGCCGACGCTCGTCGTCGTGCAGGATCTCCTTTGCTGAGGAACAACATCCACGTCACCTCCGCGCACGACGAGGATTCCCTCGCGGATTGGCTCGACGAGTTTCTCCTGTCAGGCACCGAGCGCGGCCTGACGGCCCGGAGCTATCTGAAGTTCGACATGTCCTATCTGCCCGAGGGCGTCATCCGGTCGGCCACGCTGCGGCTCACCGGGATCGGCGCGCCGGCCTGCGGGCCCGCGGTCGGGGAGGGCGTCCAGGTGCGCCGTGTCACCGGCCCCTGGTCCGACGACTTCCTGCACTGGGAAACAAGCCCGATTCGACCGACGACGGCGCCCAGATCGCCACCAAGGGGGTCTAGGGACATGCCGGCCGGTGAATCCGCGCACCGCCCGTCGGCTTGTGACTGCCTCGTAGACCTTCACGATCACACCTCCCTCCCCACTGGGGGACGGCCGGAATACGCCGGAAAGACACCGCGGGGCCTGAAGGCCGGTCGTTAGGTTGATCGTCGTCGTGTTGGTGGCGGTTTTGGGGGCTTCGGGTGACCTCGGTCGATGGACGCGATGGCCGCGGCGATCCGCACCGAGGTGAACACCGGGTTCTTCCAGACCGTGGCGGGACGGCTGGACGCGGCCGCGCGGGCGCGGCTGGCTCGGTTGATGGTGGTGGACCCGGTGACTCGGCGCAGCGAGTTCGATCGGCTGAAGGACGTGGCCAAGGCCGCGTCGCTGAGCAAGTTCAAACAGCGGCTGGCGTTGCTGGCCGACATCGAGGCGATCGGGCCGACCGGGGTCTGGCTGGAGGGCGTGCCGCCGGGGAAGGTCGGGCACTTCGCAGGGGAGGCGCACGTCACCGACGTCGCCGACATGCGCAAGGTGGGCACCGACAAGCGGTTGACGTTGCTGGCCAGCTTCGTGCACACGGCCGCGACCGGGGTCCGCGACGATGTGGTGACGATGTTCTGCAAGCGGATCGCGGCCATCCACAAGAAGGGCCGCGAGCATCTGGAGGCGCACCGGGCCGAGTCCGAGCGGCTGCCGGAGCAGTCCGGTGGTGTGGACGCGCTGGCCAGCGCGCACGAGGCGGTCTCGGCGCACCACGGTAACAACTACCTGCCGCTGTTGGACCAGCACTACCGCTCGCACCGTCCGGCGCTGTTCACCATGGCCGAAGCGATCGAGTTGGAGGCGGTGGAGTTCCTGCGCGAGTTGCGCGGCGCCAAGGCCGCGTTCGTACCGGAGGAGATCACCGTGGAGCGGCCTGGTCCCGCCGGGGAGCCGGTCGAGGTGCGACTGCGATCGACGTGGACGCGTTCGCCTCTGGGCAGTGGCGCAAGATCCTTCGGGACAAGAACCGTCCCGGGATGCTGGTGCGCCGCCACCTGGAGGTGTGCTTGTTCTCCTACCTGGCGGCCGAGCTGCGCTCGGGGCGACATCGCGGTGGCCGGGTCGGACTCCTACGCCAACCTGCACGACCAGCTGATGTCGTGGGAGGAGTGCCGCCCGCTGGTGCCGGCGTTCTGCGCCCAGGGCGGGCATCCCGGTCACCGCGTCGGCGCTGACCGCGCACTACCGCGACAAGCTCGCGGCGGTCGACGCCGGGTACCCGGCCAACACCGACCTGCTACTGGAGGGCGGACGGCCGGTGCTGCGCCGCCGCAAGGGCGCCGAACGGCGGCCCTCGGCGCTGGCGCTGGAGGCCGCGATCCACGACCGGCTACCGCAGCGGGCGCTGCTGGACATCCTCACCCGCACCGCCTACCTGCTGAAATGGCACCGCCATTTTGGGCCCGCGTCCGGCTCGGACCCCAAGATCCGCGACGCGATGGCCCGGTACGTGCTGACCGCGTTTGCGCACGGCACCCTGCTGGGCCCGACCCAGGTCGCCGCGCACATGCGCGGCCTGGTCAGCGTGCACGAGCTGTCATTGGCGGCAACAAGCACACCAACGCCACCAAGGTCGACAAGGCGTCAGTGGACGTCATCAACGCCTTCAGCAAGCTGGACGTGGCCAGCGTGTGGGGCGACGGCAAGACGGTCGCCGCCGACGGCTCCCAGATCGACACGTGGGAGAACAACCTGCTGGCCGAGACTTCCATCCGCTACGGCGGGTACGGCGCGATCGCCTACCGGCACGTCTCCAACACCTACGTCGCGCTGTTCTCCCGGTTCATCCCGTGCGGGGTATGGGAGGCGATCTACATCATCGATGGGCTGCTGAAGAACACCTCCGAGATCCAGCCCGACACCATCCACGCCGACACCCCAAGGCCAGGCGCTGCCGGTCTTCGGCCTCGGCGCGCTGCTGGGCTTCGACCTTTTGCCGCGCATCCGCAACTGGCACGACTTGGTGTTCTACCGCCCGGACGCCAGCACCCCGCTACGCCCACATCGACTCGCTGTTCGGCGACGAGGCGATCGACTGGCGCCTGATCGAGACGCGCTGGACCGACCTGCTGCGCGCCGCGATCTCGATCCGGGAGAACGAGCTGTCGTCGGTGACGCTGCTGCGCCGCCTCGGCAACCACTCCCGCAAGAACCGCCTCTACCGCGCCTTCCGCGAACTCGGCCGCGCGATCCGCACCATCACCCTGCTGCGCTACCTGGTGGTGAAGTTCAACGAGCTGCTCGCCAACTGCGTCATCTACTCCACCGCCTGCGACATCACCGACGCCGCCAACGCCATCGCCGCCGAAGGCCACCCCGTCGACACCGACGACCTGGCCACCGTCTCCCCCTACATCACCCACACCATCCGCCGGTTCGGCAACTGGACGCTCAACCTCACCCCGCCCGCTGCCGCCCCCACCACCCGGCTCGATCTCGAACCCCGCGTCCTATTCGCCCCCTGATGCTGGCCGTTCCCATGCGGGTGGGCACCCGAAGACCCGCGATTCGAGCGGTCGGCTCGCGTCGTCGAGAACGGCGTGCCGGGTAACTCCCGATCTCCGTCATTCGGCGAGCACTACTTGACGTCCAACGTCAAGTAGTTGATGCTGATCACCAATGCTTGACGTCCGACGTCAAGTAGGGGAGGAAGCATGAACACCTGGACGGAGGCACGCGACGCGCTCGCGAACGATCTGGAGAGGGTTGTCGGCAGCCGGCTGCTCGATCCGCTCGACATCCTCTTCGGCACGGCGGACCTGATGCGAGACCGGCTGACGGCGGAGGCCCGCGCCTGGGCCGAGACGCTGCTGGGCCAGGACGACCAGGCCGCGACGCACACCGCGATCCGCCTGGTGAGCGCCCTGTATCCCGGCGACGCCCCGTTCGACCCACCGGCCGGGTGGTGGGGCACTCCCTTCGGCCAGGCAGTGATCCGGCGGGCGGGGCATCCCAGCGCCGTCGCCGTCTCCGTGTCCGTGGCCGCGGGCATGCTCGGCATCACCCGCCAGGGCGTTCACGACCTGGCCAACCGCGGCAAGCTCGAACGGCATCCTCCCGGCATCACCGTCGCCTCCATCCGCGTCCGGCTCGCCACCCGCGCACCGGACCCCGTAAAGGGAGATCACACATGATCAGCGACCACGCCGCTCCCGGCGGCCTCCTCCCGCTCGGCGACGGACCCGCCGTCGGCCGTCTCGGCTTCGGAGCCATGCAGCTGCCGGGGGCCGGGGCATGGGGACCGCCCGAGGACCCCGCGGCGGCCCGCGCCGTCCTGCGCCGGGCGGTCGAACTCGGTGTCACCCACATCGACACCAGCGACTTCTACGGCCCGCACGTGGCCAACGACCTCATCCGCGAGGCACTCCACCCCTATCCCGACAACCTGGTGATCGCCACCAAGGTCGGGGTGGTCCGCGACGAATGGCGCGGCTGGAACCCCGCCGCCACACCGGCCGAACTGCGCGACCAGGTCGAGGAGAACCTCTCCCGGCTCGGCAGGGCCCGCCTCGACCTGGTCTACCTGCGGGTCGGCGGCGACGGCCTGCTCTTCCCCGACGAGACCCCCTTCGCCGAATCCTTCGCCACGCTCGTCGAGCTGCGAGAACGCGGTCTCATCCGGCATCTCGGGCTCAGCGGGGCCACCACCGCCCAACTGGCCCAGGCCCGCGAGCTGGCCGCCGTGGCCGCGGTGCAGAACCGCTTCCACCTCCTCGACCGGGGCAGCTCCGACGTTCTCGCCGCCTGCGAGGAGCACGGGATCGCCTTCGTCCCGTACTTCCCCCTCTCCGCGGGGATGCTCAGGCCCGGCCTGGACACCTCACAGGCTCCCCCCGGCATGGCTCCCACCCGGGAGCAGGAGCTGACGCTGGACGACGTCGCCGGGCGTCACGGCGCGAGCCGCGCCCAGGTGATACTCGCCTGGCTGCTGGCCCGCTCCCCGGTCACCTTCGCCATCCCCGGGACCTCCTCCGTCGCTCACCTGGAGGAGAACGTCGCCGCGGCCGGCCTGCGACTGACCGAGGACGACATCACCCGGTTGGACAAGCTCGCCTGACTCTCCTCCGTCCGGCGGTTCACCATCGGTGGACGCCGACCTACGGGAAACCCGCCGACGAGGACGCCGACCGGCAGCGGGGGTTATCACGGATCAGAACAGGTTTGGCGGCTGGTGGCACGTTCGTTAACGGCACCCCAGTCGGGAGGAAGGAGCAGTCGTGGGCGAACTGCTGTCGGGCGCGGGCCAGGGCGAGCACCCGCGGGTCGTCGAGGGGGATCTTCGGCAACGTCATGACGCTCTCCTCAGGGAGTCAGGGGCTGGTCAACGGGAGTGCTCTCGGCGGAGGCCGCGAGGGTTTTGTGGACGACACCAACAGAGACCTTCACCCCGGCGGCGATGGTGCGGATGGATTCCCTGCGGCGGCGGCGGGCGAGGATCGCGGCGCGCTTGTCGTCGTCGACGACGGGTCGGCGGCCTCCGACCTTGCCTTGCTTTCGGGCGGTCTCCAGGCCGTTCCTGGTCTTGCGGACGATGTCGCGGCGGCGGTCCTCAGCCAGGGCGAGGGCCAAGTCGAGGATGAAGGAGCGCTCGGTGTGCTCACCGGCCGCGATGCCCTCCAGGACCTTCACGCCGATGCCCTGCTGGGTCTTTCCGGCGTATTCCGGCCGTCCCCCTTTCAGGGCGATGACCGTTTCGCGGGCTGGCACGCCCGCGACCGGAGGGGTACCCCTCTGGGAGCCGCCCGCCGGACCGGGGATCGTTCGAGACCTCGATCCTTCCCCGGAGGCCCCGATGTCCCGATCGCGTCTGGCCGCCCTGTGCGGCGCCCTGACGGCCGTGCTCACGGCGAGCCTGCTGGTGGCCGCACCGGCCAGAGCCGAGAGCGCCTATCCCTTCCCGCTGCCCGACTTCACCCACCCCGGGCGGCCGCACTCGCCCCTGTTCCACGACCGCGGTGACACGCTGATCCCGCTGCTGGTCCTGTACGCGCGGTTCGACGACCTGCTGAACCTCAGCGAGGCGGGTGCGCGGGACAAGATCTTCCCGATCAACAAGTTCGGCACGGTCACCGACTACTACCTGGCCAACTACATCGGCGTCCTGGTCCCTGTGGTCGAGACCTACGGCGAACGCGACAACGGCGTGGTGATGGTGAACATGGGCCAGTCGGCGCCCGCGATCGCGCTGGACCCCAGCGTGCGGCGCAGGAAAATGCTCGAACTGGCCGACCCGTACGTCGACTTCGCCCGCTACGACACCGACCGGGACGGTGACGTGGACGACTCCGAGCTGGCCGTGATCACGATCTTCACCTCCCGGCCCGGCACCGACGGCTGCGGGCAGACACGCGGCGTCGCCTCCGGCGGCACCCTGGACGGCAAGTCGGTCGCCTTCCGAACGGCCGACGGCGGCAGCCAGACCAACGGCCTGACGTTCGCCCACGAGCTCGCCCACCAGACGTACGACATCGAGGACCACTACGGCTGGGGCGTCGGCGACTGGGACCTGGCCGGACCCACCTGCGGCGGCGGCGAGCGCTGGCAGCGGCCCGGCCCCTGGCTCCGGATGCACCTGGGCGGCCAGACGCCCACCGTGGTCACCAAGGACCGCTACGTCGACCTGTCGGCCTCCGTCATCGACACCTCCTACCTGTTGTACGACCCGGCCAAGGGCGTCGACGACTACTTCCTGGTCCAGGCGCGCGAGCCCCGGGCCGGCACCTACGACCAGGACGTCCCCGACAGCGGCGTGGTCATCTGGCGGGTCGACGAGCGACAGTACAAGGCCGGATCGGAGACCGCGCGCGGGGTGGAACTGCTGCGCCCCGACGGCGTGCGCACCCCCGGCTGCGTCGATGAGGACGTCGACGGCAGACAGGACGAGGACCCGCGCGACAACGCCGACAACGACGGCGACGGCCGCGTCGACGAGGACGACGTGGAGAATCCCCCGGTGTGCGACGGCGGCGGCGACACCGACGCCTGGGACCCGGCCGACACCCGTACCCCGCAGCGCACGATGGACCGTCCATGGGCGGACGGCACCCCCGCCGGCGTCGCCGTCCGCGCCATCGGCCGACCGTTCTACGCGGGCAGCGCCACCGAGTGGCACTCACAGGTCTACCTCGACGTCCGCGGACCCGGCGTTCTGGTCGACCCGGCCGGCGCGGACGGCAACGCGCCGCACCCGACGATCTCGCAGGGGGCGTCGCTCCCCATCTCGTACACCGTCATGAACACCGGTGAAGCCACTGACACCTTCGAGTTCACCGTCCTGGGCGACACCGGCTGGACCGCCACCAAGCAGACGATGACCCTCGCCCCCGGCCAGCGGGCCACCGCCACGATCAACGTGACCGCGCCCACCGGCGTCGACTACACGCGCAACACGCTCACGGCCACCGGCCGCAGCACGAGCGACACCGATGTGCGCACCGACTACCGATTCCTGGTCGAGGTGCCCAAGCGGCGCCTGGCCCTGACCTACACGGGCGACACCGCGGCCGACTACTCCGACCCGGCCACCGCGTCCGTCACAGTCGGCGACGACATCACCGGCGCGCCGGTCGCGGGCGTCCCCGTCACGTTCACCTTCGGCACCCAGGAGGTCACAGTCACCAGCGGCGCCGACGGCGGGGCACGCGTGCCGCTCACGGTGCCCTCACCCGGCTCCCACGTCATCCGGGTCGCCACACCGGGCGACGCCACCTACGCGGCGGCCTCACGCCTGGTGCCCTTCACCTCCCGCCCGGAGAAGGTGACCCTGAACGTCACCAGCCAGAGCGCTCAGCCGACCGGGAACGCCGCCCTCGTCGTCACCGCGACCCAGGAGGCGGACAGCACCCCGGCCGACCTGACCGGGGTCACCGTCACCGCCACCCTGACGCCCACCCTGACCTCCACGGCAGCCGGCGCACCGGTCACCGTGACCGGCCCGCTCGGCACGCCGATCCCGATCCCGGCGGGAGCCGAGGTGTGGTCGGTCACGCTAGCCCTGAACGACGGCCGCTTCACCGCGCCCCCGTCCACGACGGAACTGGCCGTGTTCGACCCGCGCGGCAGGCTCAGCGGCCTGGCCATCGGCCGGGACGCCCAGGGGACGACGGTGACGGTCCAGCCCACAGGGTCCTACCTACTGGGCCGCCCGATCGGCTGGCTGACCGCCCAGATCGGCAGAAAGACCGTAACCGCCACCTCGATCGACTGGACGGTGGTCCGCGGGAACCGGGCCATCATCAAGGCCAGGGGCCAGATCGACGGCGCCCCCGCGACGGTACGGATCACGGTGACCGACAACGGCCTGCTGCCGCGCGACGTGTTCGAGCTGAACGTGACCGGCGGCCTGACCTACCAGGAGCGGCTGACCGCGACGATCGGCGGTCTCACGGTGGCGCGTTGAGACAGCTCCCAGCGTGCGCGCGAAGCCGTGAGCCGGACCACACTCGATCGCGGCGCGCACCTCTCCATCACCGTCTCATCAAGCCCGCACCTGACGGCGGCTACGGTGCAGCGTGGCCAGCAACATCGGGGCGTCGCCCCGGTCGCCGACCTCTGCCACCCCACGCTCACCGAACGCGACGAGTGTGGCGTCGCCGCTGCCGATCCATGTGCGGGCGTGTGGCAGCGCGTCTGGCCCGAGGTGGTGGAGTGCCTGGGGGATGCCCGGCAGCCACCCGGCCGCGTTGCGCAGGCCCGGGTCTTCGGCGAAGTCGAAGACGATGCGATCGCGGCCGGCCGATCTGGGTGAGCGGGAGGCCCTGAGCTCGTCGATGATTCGCCGGACCCATGGCTGGGACTGAGCGAACGTCGTCCACGGCTCCGTGTCGCACGAGATGTCCTGTGCAAGCTGCGCATCGTCGCGATGGGCGATGACGTCGTCAGCGAGCCCGTCCCAGATCGCGGGGAGTTGCATCGCCCCGCTGTCGCCGATCGCCTCGAGCGCCGTGGGCCAGTGCGGCCCGTCGGCCGCGTACCCGCGCAGCACGGCCGCCGCATCGAGTCGGCCGACCATCGGAAGCAGGGCGAGGACCTGCAAGGCGAGCTCAACCGGTTCGGCGTCCTCGCCGTCGTAGGTGACCAGGTGCTGTTGGATCGGTGCCAGGGGCAGGTCGAGCCGAGCGACGAGACCGGCGAGATAGCCGTCGCGCTGGTCGACTTGTGGGTCCCAGCGCGTGTCCGTGATCACGCACTCGTACACCGCGTCGGCGGCACCGGGCGCGGTCGCCGTGCGACGCACCGCGGCACCGCGCCCCTGTTGGAGCCGGCCCAGGAAAGAGGCGGGACTGTCATATTCGATCATCGACATCAGGTGAAAGGGCCATCACTATCTCTGCTCCGGAGTCAGGACGCGTCGGGTCCGGTCCCCGGTCCATGCCGCTTCGAGGATCGCGGTCAGGCTGGCGGTGTCGGTCGGGCCTGGATGGTTCTGGATCAAGCGGGTGACGCCACCGGCCATCTCCGCGAAGCGCGGGAGGTCGGCGCGTGCCACGCCGATGTCCGCCAAGGTGGCAGGGATGCCGATGTCGGCGAGGAGCCAGTCGAGCCAGGTGAGGAACGTATCCGCGGCCTCGGCATCCGAGGCGTCGGTCACGTCGAGCCCGCACACCCTGGCGAGGATGGCCAGCCGGTCGCTGATGGCATCCCTGGCCGCGTCCAGCGCGTAGGGCAGCAGCAGGCCGACGCCCAGGCCGTGCGGTGTGTGGGTGGCTGCGCCGATGGGGTACTGGAGGGCGTGCGGAGCCCCGTTGCCCGCGTGGGAGAACGCGAGCCCGGCCAGCATGGACCCGTAGGACATGTCCGCGCGCGCCTCCTTGTCGCCTCCGTGCCTGACGGCACGGGGCAGGCTGCGGGCGATCCGCTCCGCGGCCAGGAGCGCGTAGTGATCGGTGATCGAGTTGCGGCCGAAGAAGACCTGCTCCACCGGGTCGCGCGGTCCGTGGGGCCGGGGTCGCGCGGTGTAGCTCTCCACGGCGTGACAGAACGCGTCGATGCCGGAGTACGCGGTGACGGTCGCAGGGCAGCTGTAGGTGAGCTCGGGGTCGACGATGGCGAAGTCGGGCACGATGTGGACGCTGGAGACCCCGACCTTCAGTGCGCGGTCCGGGTCGGTCAACACCGAGACGGGCGTGAGCTCGGAGCCGGTGCCTGACGTCGTCGGGACCGCGACGAGAGGGATCGTGGGCCCCGGCACCCTCGACTCGCCGTAGAAGTCGCGCGGCGTCCCACCGTGGCGCCGGATGACGCCGACGATTTTGGCGAGGTCGATCACCGTGCCGCCCCCGATGGCGAGGATGACGTCGGCGTCCACCTCCGCGGCGGCCGAGACGGCCAGGGCGACATCGGAGAGTGGCACGTCCGGCGTCGCGTCGGCGAACACCCCGACGACGTCGACCTTCTCCCGCACGGCGGCCACGATCTCGGCCACGCCCGGCTGCCCCAGAAGAACCCGGTCGGTCACGATGAGGACGCGCGAGCCACACTCGGCCACCACTCGTGGGATGTTCTGCGCGACCCCTTCGCCCACAATCAGCTGGCGTGGTCCGCGGACGGTCTCAAGCATGTCAGTGCCTCTCTGGAACGTCGGCGGTGATGTGCTGGGCGGACGTCCAGGTCACCTGGAGCAGCGGGCCGGTCACGGCAGGTCGATCGCCGCGTAGGTGACGTCGAGGTACTCGAGGATGCCCTCGTGCGACCCCTCCTTGCCGATGCCCGACTGCTTCACGCCTCCGAACGGAGCCGACGGGTCGGAGATCAGACCACGGTTGATGCCGATCATCCCCGTCTCCAGCCTCTCGGTGAACCGGAGCGCGCGCTGGAGGTCACGGGTGAAGACGTATCCGACCAGGCCGTGTTCAGTGTCGTTGGCCTTCGCGATCACCTCGTCGTCGGAGGTGAACGAGATGATCGGCGCGACCGGGCCGAAGATCTCCTCCTCCAGCATCAGCGCGTCTTCCGGCACGTCGACGAGGACCGTGGGCGGGTAGAAGTGGCCCGGCCCATCCGGACGCTCGCCGCCCACCAGGACACGGGCGCCGCGATTGACCGCGTCGGCGACGAGCTCGTCGATCTTGGCGACCGAGGCCTCGTCGATCAACGCCCCGACGTTCACACCGTCGTCGAGACCATGGCCCACCGTGAGCGCGCCCATCCGCTTGGCGAAGCGCGCCGTGAACTCCTCGCGCACCGGCTCCTCGACGTAGATGCGGTTGGCCGCGATGCAGGACTCCCCGATGTTGCGCATCTTGGCCACCATGGCACCGTCGACCGCGACGTCCAGGTCGGCGTCGGCGCACACGATCAAGGCCGCGTTGCCGCCCAGTTCCATGGAGGTGCGCAGCACGTTGTCCGCCGCCTGTCGCAGCAGCACGCGCCCGACCTCGGTCGATCCGGTGAACGAGAGCTTGCGGGTCCGGCGGTCGGCCAGCAGTGCCGAGACCACCGCGCCGGAGCGCTTGGTCGTCACGACGTTGACGACGCCCGGGGGAACGCCGACCTCCTCCATGATGCGGGCCAGCAGCAGCATGGTGAGTGGCGTCTGGGCGGCCGGCTTGGTGATCGTCGTGCAGCCCGCCGCCAGCGCGGGAGCGATCTTGCGGGCACCCATGGCCAGCGGGAAGTTCCACGGCGTCACGAAGACGCACGGTCCGACCGGCTTCGGCACGGTGAGGATGCGATAGCCACCACCGGGAGCGGTGTTGTAGCGCCCCTCGACGCGCACCGCCTCCTCGGCGAACCAGCGGAAGAACTCGGCGCCGTAGGCCACCTCTCCCCGAGCCTCGGCGAGCGGCTTGCCCATCTCGAGCGTGATCAGCCGGGCGACCTCCTCGGATCGCTCGGTCAGTGCCCGGTACGTCGCGGTCAGCAACTCTGACCGTTTCCGCGGCGGGGTGGCCGCCCACTCCGCCATCGCCTCGCTCGCCGCGTCCAGGGCGGCGAGCCCGTCGGCGACGTCGGCGTCCGCCACCTCGGCGATCGTCTTGCCGGTGGCCGGGTCCTCGACGGCGAAGGTGGCGCCGCCGGCGGCGTCGCGCCAGGCGTCGCCGATCCGGAGCCGCCGATGCTCGGGGGCCAGGGCGTTCATCGGGTCACTCATTGCGTCCCTCCTGCGATGTTCTTGGTGATGTCCACCGTGACCTCAGCGACCGGCCTCGGAGAGCGCCAGCCCGGTGCCCGCGTCGAACAGGTGCGCGCGGTCCAGGTCGACCGTGACCTGCAGCCGCTCGCCCGGCGTACCGGTGACGGTGGGCCTGGCCTTGACCTTGAGGATCTCCGTCCCCACCCGGACGTCGACCACCGTTCGGTCACCGAGCGGTTCAAGGCCGTACAGCTCACCCGGCAACGACGTGTCCCCACGCCGCTCGACGGACAGGTCCTCCGCCCGCAGGCCCAGCAGCAGCGGACGACCGTCTTCGGCCGTGGTCCAGCGGGGCCGCGGCAGCGTCCAGCCGGCCTCCCCGACCAGACGATCTCCCTCGGCGTGGCAGGCGAGCAGGCTGATCGCCGGGCTCCCGACGAAGCCCGCGACCCACTGGTTGGCCGGGCGCTCGTACACCTCGGTCGGCGTGCCGACCTGCTGCACCTTGCCCTCTTTGAGGACCGCGACGTAGTCGGCCATGGACAGGGCCTCGACCTGGTCGTTGGTCACGTAGACGAAGGTTCCGCCGAGGCTCCGGTGGATGCGGGTGAGCTCGGTACGCATCTCGACGCGGAGCTTGAGGTCGAGGTTGGTCAGCGGCTCGTCCATGAGGAACGCGCGCGGGCTACGGACCAGCGCCCGCGCCAGGGCGACACGCTGCATCTCACCGCCCGACATCTGCGCGGGACGACGCTGCAGCAGACGTTCGATGTGCAGCAGGCTCGCCATCCGCTCGACGGCGTCGGCGATCTCGCTCGAAGTACGGCGACGTGCCCGCAGTGGCGAGGCGATGTTCTCGTACGCCGTGAGTCGCGGGTAGAGGGCGTAGCTCTGGAAGACCATGGCCAGGTCGCGGTCGGCCGGGGCGTCGCCGGTCGCGTCCCGCCCGTCCAGATGCACCGACCCGGCGTCGAGCTTCTCAAGGCCGGCGATCGCCCGCAGGGTCGTCGTCTTGCCCGCCCCGGAGGGCCCGAGCACGACGAAGAACGAGCCGTCCGGTACGTCCAGCGTCACCCCGTCGAGGGCCTGGACCTTGCCGAAGGACTTGCGCAGCCCGTTTACCGCCACGGTTCCCATCAGGCCACCAGCTCTTCCGTGCTCACGTCGTAGACCGGCGGAGGCCCGCCGGTGTGCCGCAGCCCGACCGGTGCGTCAGCGGCGAAACGGATCGTCGGCGCCATCCGAACCCGGACGTCGCGTGGGCCGCCGTGGTCGACCACGTAGATGATCTCGTCGCCCAGCCACTCGGCCGAGATCACACGGGCCGGGACCGAACCTTCCGCCCCCGGTTCCGTGACCTCCAGCGCCTCCGGCCGGACGCCTGCGACCAGGGAACGGTCACGCGGCACACCTGGCGGTGGCGTGAGGGCCAGCCCGCTCTTGCTGCGCAGCTTCCCGTCGGCCACCTCCACCTCGATCAGGTTCATCGGCGGGGAGCCGATGAACGCGGCGCAGAAAAGACTCGCCGGACGGTCGTAGACCTCCAGCGGCGTGCCGATCTGCTCGACGCGGCCCTTGTTGAGGATGGCGATCCGGTGACCGAGCGACATCGCCTCGACCTGGTCGTGGGTGACGTAGACCATCGTGGTCCCCAGCTCGCCCTGCAGGTGCTTGATCTCCGTGCGCATGTCCGCCCGGAGCTCGGCGTCCAGGTTGGTGAGGGGTTCGTCCATGAGGAACGCGCGCGGTCGTCGCACCAGGGCGCGGGCGAGCGCGACACGCTGCTGCTCCCCGCCGGACAGCCGGTGCGGTCGCCGGTCCAGAAGCTCGCCGAGCCGCATCAGCCGGGCGGCCTCTTCGACCCGCTCCTGCACCTCCGGCTTGGGCAGTCCTTCGGCCCGCAGGGGGAAGGCCAGGTTGTCGCGGGTGTTCAGGTGCGGGTAGAGAGCGTAGAACTGGAACACCATGGCGATGTCGCGATCGGCGGGCGGCAGGTCGTTGACCAGCGTGTCGCCGATGTGGATGTCGCCCGTCGTCTGCCGCTCCAGGCCGGCGATGGCCCGCAGGGTGGTCGTCTTGCCGCACCCCGAGGGGCCGAGCATCACGAACAGCTCGCCGTCCTGGATGGACAGGTCCACGTGCTCGACCGCGACCGTCCCGTCCGGGTAGCGCTTGTGCAACGCGGTGACCTCGATGCCCGCCATCAGCGTCGCACCGCCCCGAGCGTCACGCCGGCGACGAGGTGCTTGCGCACCAGGTAGGCGAAGACGAGCACCGGTAGGGCGAACACCACGGAGGCGGCGGCCACGAGACCCCAGTCGACGGTGGTTCCACCGATGAGGCCGGCGATGGCGGGTGGGGCCGTCCGCACGCTGTCACTGGAGGTGAGGAAGATGGCGAACACGAACTCGTTCCACGAGAAGATGAGGGCGAAGACCGCCGTCGCGGCGATGCCGGGCAGCAGCAGGGGAAGAGTGAATTTCCAGAACGCCTGCAGGCGGGTGTAGCCGTCGAGCATGGCGGCGTCCTCGTACTCCGCGGGCACCTCGTCGACGAACCCCTTCATCATCCAGATCGTGAACGGGACGTTGAACGCGGTGTAGATGAGGATCAGGCCGAGCTTGTTGTCGATGAGCCCGAGCTGGCGGTACATGAGGAAGATCGGGATCACGACCACCACGGGCGGCATGAACCGCGTGGACAGGATGAAGAACAGCTGGTCCTTCTTGGCCTTCACGGCGAAGCGCGAGTAGGCCCAGGCCGCCGGAACCCCCAGCACGGTGGCCAGCACCGTGGAGACCCCGGCGACCACGACGGAGTTGAGGAAGGCGGTCGACAGGGACGAGCGACCGGTGGAGTCGACGAACACGTCCTTGAAATGGTCCAGCGTGACCGTGAAGTTGAAGAACTTGGCCGGAATGGCGTAGACGTCCCGGTTCTCCTTGAACGCCGTCTCGATCATCCACAGCACCGGGAAGAGCATCACCACGGCCAGCACGGTCAGCAGCGCGATCTCCAGCACGGAGCGGCCCCGGCCGCTGGTGCGGCGCGCGGGCGACGTGCGACCCCTGGCAGGACCTGTGGACACGGTCTTGTCGACGGAGACGGCCATCAGTCCTCCTTGAGCTTGTTGAGGTAGCGCATGTAGAGCTGCGCGAGGACGATGACGATGAGGACCATGAGGATCCCGTACGCCGAGGCGGTTCCGGTGTTGAAGCCCAGGAACGCCACCTTGTAGACGTGGAACGACAACGTCTCGGTGGAGACGCCCGGACCTCCGCTGGTGAGGATGTAGACGAGGTCGAACAGCCGGAATGCCTCGATGGCCCGGAACAGCACGGCGATGAGGAGCAGCGGCCACACCAGCGGAAGGGTGATGGTGCGGAACCGGAACCACTCGGACGCCCGGTCGATCGAGGCGGCCTCGTACAGATATTTGGGGACCGCGGTGAGGCCCGCGAGTGCGATGAGCATGATGAACGGCGTCCACTGCCAGGTGTCGACCACGATCAGGGAGATCAGCGCCGTGTTCTGCCGGGTGAGCCACTCCACCGGTCCCACGCCGAGCGAGCCGAGCAGGCTGTTGATCACGCCGAACTGCGCGTCGAGCATGAACTTCCAGAACAGCCCGACCACGACCGGCGACAGCATCATCGGAACCAGGAACAGCGTGGTCAGCAGTCCTCGCCCGTTCGTGCGCCGTGAGATCAGGTAGGCGATGGAGAAGCCGAGCACGATCTGCAGGGCGACCGCGCCGACCACGTAGATCAACGTCGTCAGGGCCCTCATATGGACCTGCGCCGACGTCAGGATGGCGGTGTAGTTCTCGAACCAGACGAAATTGGCCGACCCCCCGCGGGTGGCCGAGTAGTCGGTGAACGACAGGTACAAGGCCCACAGCAGCGGAAACACCGACATCGCGAGCAGCAGCAGCAGCGCCGGGGAGATGAAGGCCACCGTGAGCCATCGGTCGCTCAACCGGCGGGACCGCCCCCGTGCGGGCGGCGTCGCAGCCGCCTGCACGGGGTGGTCCGTCGTCAGGGTGACGGGGTCACTCACAGCCCGCCGCCGCCCTTACCGCTGCCCGCGTCGAGCACGGCCTGCTGCTCCTTGGCGATGTCGTCGAGAGCCTGCTTCGGCGGCTTCGCGCCGTTGAGAGCCGCGTTCACGTTGGTGTTCTCGATGTCGACGAGGCGCGCGTACTCAGGGACGTTCCACATGTCCCGCATCCGCGAGACCGAGTCGGTGTACACCTTGTTGAACGGCCCGGCGTTGAGGAACTCGGGCGACTGCAGGGCGTCCGTACGCGACGGCACGCCGCCGGCGGCGGCCCACTTCTTCTGGACGTCAGCCTGCTCGAACCACTTCATGAAGTTGAGCGCCTCGGCCTGCTTCTCCGGGGAGGAGTAGGCCGACACGTGCATGCCCATGCCGCCGAGAGGCACCAGGTCCGTCTTCTGGCTCGGCAGGGTGGCGAAGCCCAGCTTGCCGAGGATCTCCTCACGCGTGGTGCCGAGCGTCGACTGCTTCGGGTCGAGCAGGCCGCCGCTCGCGGCGATCCAGTTGAACGCGATGCAGGCCTTGCCCTGGGCGACCGCCGCGTTCACCTCGTCGATGAACCAGTTGCCGGAGCCCGGGGCGGTCAGCGGCTTCATCTTGTTGACCAGGACGTCCATCGCCTCCTGGCCCGCGGCGTCGTTCATGATGCCGTTGATCTTGCGCGCCTTGGGGTCCCAGAGGTTGCCGCCGTAGATGCCGTTCACCGTGTTGTAGGTGACGGCCGCGGCGTCGGAGCCGTTGGCCTGGTGGAAGGCCAGCCCGCTGACGCCGGGGTTGTCCGTCTGGCACTTCTGGGCGACCGAGATCATCTCGTCCCAGGTCTTCGGCGGGTTGTCGCCGATCAGGTCCTTGCGGTAGATCATCGTCCAGGTGTCGCCGAGCAGCGGCAGTCCGTACAGGCTGGCGTTCTCGTCGCGCTTGCCCGTCTCCGCCTGGGGGTACTGGCCGTAGGCCGCCAGGAGGTACGGGTTGTAGGCGTTGACGTCGATGTTCTTCTTGACGAAGTCGGTGAGGTCGAGGATGTTGCCGTTCGTCACGGCCTCACCGATGTGCTGCGAGTCCAGGATCGGGATGTCGAAGTCGGTCTTGTGCGCCGCGAACTGGGTGAACATGGCGTCGTGCCAGTTCGCGTTCGGCACGGTGTTGACCTTGATGGTCACGTTCGACCGACCTTTGGTGTACTCCGCGTTCGCGAAGGCTTCCAGCGCGTGGGCGGGGGGCCAGTCGAACCAGATGAAGCTGAGCGTCAGCGGGTCCTTGGTGAGCTCCGGGATGTCCGCCGGGGCCTTGGGGGCGCTCGTCGCGCCTTCGTCCGCGCCGCCGCCGCAAGCCACGGCCGTGGCCAGCAACATGGCTGCCACGGACAGTCGTCCTATTCGCTTCGGGTACCGCATCTTCGTGCCTGCTTTCTGGGTGTGGACCACTGGAGCCTTGCTGCGTACTTCGCCGAGCAGGGGGGTTGTTCAGGCGTGTTGCCGGCTGTCGCAGGGGCTGACCCGCAGACCGGCGTCACGGGTACGCCGCGACGTATGGGGGGCTTCAATCAAGCGAGAAGTCCTTCGGTGCCCGCACGGCCGGTGGCGGACCATGCAGGACGTGGAACATGCTCAGGGGGAGCTCCAACTGATCGAATCGGAGCGGTGGCGCGCGGTTACGCGTGAGTTAAAGATGGGTGACATCCGCCACCTTTCCTATACGATCCGGGTTGGGGCGTCAACATCCCGCAAAATTTGGACCGATGTCAACAGGTTCCCGTAAGCCCAAGAAAGGACCCCACGTCACGATGGACGACGAAGCGACGATCGCGCGGCGACGATCGCGCGGCCGGCTCGCCGACGAGGTGTACGAGACGCTGCTCGGACAGCTCATGTCGCTACGGATCGAGCCTGGCGCCCGCGTCACGATCGACGTCCTGGCGCGAGAGCTGGGGGTCTCGCAGACGCCGATCCGAGACGCCCTGAACCGCATGGAGGCCGAGGGCCTGGTCGTGCGCGTGCCCCATGCCGGCTATCGCATTCCCCCCCAGATCACCCGTCAGCGATTCGAGGACATGCTCGAGCTCCGCCTCCTCCTCGAACCGGCGGCGGCGCGCAGATCCGCCGAGCGCGCATCCTCGAAACAGGTGGCCGGCCTGCGAAGAATGCTGGAGGAGATGGCGGAGCTCGAGGGGGGCAGCGGGATCGTGGCCTACGGCGCCTTCGGGCTGCGCGACGCCGCCTTTCACGATCTCGTCGCCCTGAGCGCGGAGAACGAGGTCATCCGCGAGGCGCTCGCCCGCCTGCACACGCACGTGCACCTGTTCCGGCTCGTCCACGACACCCAGGTCACCCACCTGGCCATGGCCGAGCACGAAGACGTTCTGACCGCGATCGCCGCGCGCGACCCCGACGCCGCCGCCTACGCCATGCGCCGGCACATCCTGCGGTCCGGCGAGCGGTTCCGGCGGTTGTTCGACGAGGCGAAGGACGCGGACGGAATGGCCGTAAAGGCTTGACGGGCGGGCTGGGTCGAGGAATGCTAACCCAACCGGATCGGATTGGATCCGATCCACCTTACGTGCCCCAGATGCGAGGAGAAGTAGGTGCCCAGAGCGCTGCTTCTGGCCGGCGATGCCGCCGAGGAGCTCGACACGATGTATCCCTACTACCGCGTGCAGGAGGCCGGTTGGGACGTCGACGTCTCGTCACGGACGTTGCGTGACATTCAGCTCGTCATCCACGAGTTTGACCCCAACTCGGACGCCTACGTGGAGAAGAACGGCCGTAAGCTGCCGGTCGACGTACCCTGGTCCGAGGTCGACGTCGAACTCTATGACGCCCTCATCATCCCCGGAGGCCGTGCCCCCGAGTGGATCCGCGTCGACCCCGACGTCCGGCGCATCACCGAGCACTTCTTCGCGCGTGACCTCCCCATCGCGCTGGTGTGCCACGGTGCGCAGGTGCCGGCGGTGTACGGGCTGCTGAAGGGCCGGAGGGTGGCGTGCTTCCCTCCCATCACCGGTGACATGGAGAACGCGGGCGCGACGGTCATCGACGCTCCCGACGTGGTGGACGGGAACCTTGTCTCCTGCCGCGGCTGGCCGGACATGCCGCAGTTCGGCCGGGCGATGATCGACCTCTTCTCGAAGTCCCTCAACGCCTGACCTGTCTCGATGACGGCACTTCGGACAGTCACAGTCGATGGCTCCCCCGTACATGTCATGGAGAGCGGCACCGGACCCGCGGTGCTGATGCTGCACGGCTCTGGACCCGGTACGACCGGATCCGGAGCCTGGGCGGCGACGGCGCAGGAGCTGGGCACGTCCTGGCGCCTGGTCGCTCCTGACCAGGCGGGGTTCGGCCGCACACCCATCCCGGCGGGTTCCGGGGGTGGGCTCCGGATGTGGACGGAGCAGGCCGCGGGCCTGATGGATGCTCTCGGCGTCGAGCACTACGCCGTGGTGGGCCACTCCATGGGCGGTGCCGTGGCGCTGGCGTTGGCGGCCGCGCGTCCCCAGCAGGTCACCCATGTCGTGGCGGTCTCGACGATGGGCGCCCCCGGGGCGCCGCTGTCCGCCGACCTCGACGCGATCTGGGCCGCCCCCGCCGGCCCGCTCGGGGCACGGGACATGATGAGTCGCCTCGTCCTCGACCAAGCGCTCGTGACCGAGTCGGCCGTCGCCGCCCGTGCGGCTGCGATGCAAGCGGGGGAGACCGCATTCGCGTCGTTGTTCCCTCCGCCCAGGGCACGGTGGAACGACGACCTCACCCTCTCGGCGCAGACGCTGGCAGGGATCCGCGCGCCCGTGCTGCTCGTCCACGGCGCCGAGGACCGAGTCACCCCGCTCGGGCCGGCAGCCCTGCCCCTGCTCGAACACCTGGCCGATGTCCGTCTGCACGTGCTCGGCCGATGCGGACACGTGCCGGCGCTCGAGCACCCGCACGACTTCAGGCGACTCCTGTCGTGCTTCCTCGGCCGGGAACGAGGTCACTAGTCGCTGCGACGGGTCCGCAGGCAGGCCCCGGATGTCACCAGACGACCGTGCGGTCCCCGGCGGTCTCGTTCTCCAAGCGGGTGCGTTCCCGCACGTCGACCGTCACGCAGACCTTGTCGCCGATGAAGGCCTCCCGCCAGACGTAGCCGTACACGCAGGACTGCGGCCCCCAGGGGCCGTTGGTCCAGCGCGCCAACGCCGAGTAGTTGGCGTACTGGGCCTCGTCGTGGACGGCCTGGGTCACGCAGACGTAGTCGCTGTCGTCGGCGACGCGCCACACATAGCCGGGCTTACAGGTGTTCGGGCCGTAGAAGTGCTTGGCGGGGTTGGTCCGGTCGGGGGCGGCCTGGTTGTCGAGCACGATCTGCCGCGCGGTGACCGAAGGCACGCAGACGGTGTCGTTCGGAGTGACCAGGCGGTGGACCGTGTTGAGGATGCATCTACCGTTCGAGGCCACCCGGTTCGGCGCGTCCTGGTTGTCCGACTGAGTCTCGTAGTAGGTGGCCATGGGGACACACACCTTGTCGCCCGATACCGCGTTGCGGAAGGTGTGGCCGGCGATGCATTTGGTCGTGATGTCGGTGGTGATGGTCACCATGGCGTGGTCGGACGCCACCGAGTCGATTTTGATGGTGACACCGTTGGCGTTCACCTCCGTGGCAGGGCTGGTCGGACGCCCAGTCGCGTCGTGGTTCATCAGCACCATGGTCGCGCCCTGGTAGCCCCTCCAATTCTTGTCGCCCTTGTCGACTTCGTGGATGAGGGCGACGACGCCTTCCGGGATGCCCGAGCTGACTTCGATCCGCTTGCGGAACTCGACGGTGTAGTAACGCCGCAGGTCCTGCGGGTCGAAAGGAATCCGGACCAGCAGGGTGCCGGGTAGGTGAGGCTGCTCCAGCGGGGCCAGCCTGACGGTCATGCTGGTCCGGCCGTCCTGCCCCGCGGTCAGCACCCGCGGGTAGGGGATCCAGCCTGCTCTGTCCATGTTCGGGCCGTTGAACCCGACCAGGCCCCTGCCGAATCGCGCCGTCTGGGCGGCATAGTGGGTCTGGGCGGTCATGATGTCCCACGGGTCGGCGTAACGCAGCTTCCTCTCGTTCGCCGTGTCGTCCTCGGCCTTGGCGAAGGAGTCGTCGTAGCCGTAGCTGTGCAGCATCTCGTGGACGGCCAGCCCGGACGCGTGGAAGAACTCCGAGTCGATCACGACCCGCCCACGACCATCACCGCCGGATTCGAGGTCGGGGTCGTTGAGCATGACCGCGATGCGATGGTCGGCGGGCGGGGTGTACCCCTGAGCTTTCGCGGTCTCCAGGCACTGATCGACTTTCCTGGGGCGGTTGGCCGCGTTGACCTGCGCATACGTGTACGGCATCGTGAACCAGCCCTTGACGACCGACATGGTCATGGTCGCCCGGCCGCGTGACTGCAGGTCGAAGAAATCGTGCACGCCCCCCTGTCCCGCGCCCTTAGGCAGGTAGAGGTCCTCGAAGAAGCTCGGCGGCTGTTGCTCCGCCGGCCGGTCGGCGAGCTTGCACAGCAGGATGGACCACTTCAGGTACCCCTGGATCGGGGTGGCGCTCGCGGGCTGCCCGGGTAACAGCAGGACAGTGAACAGCGCGGCCAGGGCCGCCGTAAGGATTCTTCTCACGAGAGGCAATCAAGCCATCGCGAGCTTGCGCCTGACTTGTGACCCAGTCAGACGCCGACACGGCTGTACGCACGGCGTCGGTCGACCGACCAGTGAGTCGCAACTGAGACCCAAGGCGGACCAGAAACGATCTTTTGAGGCTGGGTCGCGCCGTGCGTCGGATGTCGGCTTTGCAGGCGACCACGCGCCGCGACCGCCAGAGAAACGATCCGAGGAGGAGCTTCTTGTGCGGCACTCATTGAGGACGGTCTTGTCCCTCATCCTGCTGCTCGCGACACTGGCGGTGATCAACGCAGCGCCCGCGGCCGCCGACCCTGGCTGCCGTGAGGGAGACACCCGCCCGATCTGCAACGACGATCCCGATCCGCCGGGAGCTCACGACCCCGAAGGGACGCTGACGGCGGTCGTCCGGCAGATCAACGGGATCCAGGTCATCGGCCAGGCCCACGATCCGAGCGATCCGACCAGCCCGGTCACGGTGGACATCACTGTCGATGGCACCCGGGTCGGCAGTGTGACGGCCAACCAGGGTCAGTCGCAGACGTTCGACGGCGTGGTGCCGCCGCGGGCCGGCGGCCAGGTGTGCGCCAAGGTGCGCAACATGGGCGCCGGAGTGGACAAGAGCATCGGGTGCGTCACCAAGACGATCAAGGTCGACCCGTTCGGGGCCTGGGAGTCGACGGTCAAGGAGGGCGAAGAGAACCGGGTGAAGGGCTGGGTCATCGACCCGGACACCATCGCCCCCGTGCAGATCGACGTGTACGACGAGAGCAAGTTCGTCGGGTCGATCATCGCCGACAAGCCGCGTCCCGATGTCGGTGACGCCAACCCGGGTTACGGTAACCACCACGGCTTCGACGCGCTCCTGCCGAGGCACCCGGTCGACGGCGAGCACCAGGTCTGCCTGGTCATGATCAATGCGGGACCGGGCGCGCACTCCGACTTCGGCTGCAGGCCCTATACGGTCCGGCACCTGCCGTGGGGCGCGGTCGACCAGGTCAAGCGCACCGGTACGGACCTGAGGGTCGTCGGCTGGGCGGTCGACGACGACGCCAAGACCTCACCGGTGACGGTCGACGTCTACCTCGACGGGAAGCTCGTGCACAATGCCGTCGCCAACCAGTACCGCGAGGAGGTCGGCCGTGACCTGCCCGGCTACGGGGCCGACCACGGTTACGACTTCACCCTGCCCAACCTCATCAAGATTGAGACGGGCAAGCACACCGTTTGTGTCAGGGCCCGGAACCTGGCCGCAGGTGTGGGAGCCGACAGGGAACTCGGCTGCAAGGACGTGACGATCGAGGCTCCGGTCGAACCGCCGAACTTCAATATCGGCTATGAAGACATCACCGACACGACGCTCAACTTCCGCTGGGAGCCGGATCCGAACGCCGACCTGTACACACTTACCAAAGACATCGGCACTGGGTGGGTTCCCGCAGGTTCCCAGGCCGCGTCCAGCAGTCCGTCTTACAAATTCACCGGACTGGCGCCGGGTACCGCCGTCTGCCTGCGGGTCGTGTCCAGCAACGACAGGCCGAGCGAAGCTCGAAGCACCCAGTGCGCCCGAACCTACGATCCCATGCTGCCCAGGGCGTCGAACGTGTCCGTCATCCAGGCGACGGAGACGTCACTGACCCTGCAGTGGACGGACAACACCGACGGGGAACAGAGCTATCAGATCAGTTATGAGGTGGACGGCCGCGTGACGGACCACGAGATCGCGGCGAATCCGGGTACCGGCGTCATGACCCACACCATCACCGGACTCAAGACCAACACGCAATACCTCATCAAGGTACGCCCGTTCCACGCGTTGCATCTCATCACTCCCTGGCAGACGGCCCAGGGCTGGACCGGCGGCAAGCCCGTCATCACGTCATTCACCGGCAACTGGCGCCAGATCCACATCTGCGACTCCAAGGCCATCTCGCTCAGCTGGAAGGTGACCGCCGCGACGAAGATCCAGATCAAGCAGGGCGACAAAGTGATCCAGACCCTCGAGCGGAACACCCTGGACCTGTGGGAGGACACGATCGGTGTCGGCACCAGCGACGGCAACGTCGTCTACACCCTCATCGCGCACAATCCTTCGGGCCGGACGGCGTCCGCGACCTGGACGATCGCCCAGGTCGCCGGCTACGCGGTGGTCAACGATGTCGTGGTGACCAACCTCGGTTACCACAAGCTCGTCGCCAGGCTCTACGACCTCAACGGCTACTTCGTACGCGACATCGGCACCATCGCGGTCAATCAGCGCTGGACGTATCAGCCGCCTCGCTGCCAGGCCTACGACGTCCGGCTCTTCCGGGAGATTCCGGCTCCGCCGGTGACGCCGCGTCCGGGTCAGTCGCCGCCGCCCCCGCAGCCACCGACTTACCAGTTCGCCTGGAACACCGGGGCCGTCATCGGTCACGACCGCGGGAGCGTCAAGGAGTGGCTGGCCAACTGATCCCATAGACACTTGTGAGTGGTTCGCGCCGGTGCGGCCGGACCTGGGTTCGGTCCGCACCGGCGGGTTCCTCTACCGCGCGGCTTACCGTGCGGTGCAGGTCACTGCGGCTGGGGTGGCATTGGCGCCGTTCCAGGCGCCGTTGAAACCGAAAGAGGTGGTGCCGCCGGGGGTCAGCGCGCCGTTCCAGGACAGGTTGGTCACGGTGACGGCCGAGCCGCTGGCGGTGTGGGAGCCGTTCCACAGCTGGGTGATGGTCTGGCTGTTGGGGAAGGTCCAGGCGATGGTCCAGCCGGTGAGCGCGGTGGTGCCGGTGTTCTTCACCTCGACGGCCGCGCCGAAGCCGGTGGGCCACTGGTTGACGAGGGTGTAGGTCGCCGCGCAGGCCTTACCGCCGCTGGGGGATGGGCTGGGACTCGGCGACGGGCTCGGTGACGGGGAAGGGCTCGGGCTTGGCGACGGCGACGGCGAGGGTGACGGCGAGGGCGACGGCGACGGGCTGGGGCTCGGAGACGGAGACGGGCTTGGGCCGCCCGTGCCGGACTTTTCCGCCGTCCACGCGCCGACCCACGCCAGGACGGCGTTCCAGTTGATGGCGACCTCGTTCACCGACCAGGCGTCGATGTCGTCCAGGTAGCACTTCTGCGGACGGCAGCCGCTGAGGCGTTGCTGGGCGATCGGGTCCTGCAGGCCGCTGTTGGGGCCGCCGGCCAGGGAGCCGGCGGGGGCGATCGGCAGGGAGGAGTCGATCTGGTTGGCCCAGAACCGGTGGTGGACGTTGCGGGAGGGCTTGTCGCCGTAGCCGGTGACGTAGGAGTAGCCCATCGGGTTGCGGCCGAACTCGTAAGCCATCGTCTCGAACACCCCGGTGCGGAACCGCTCGGCGCCGGTGAAGTCGTGGGCCAGGGCCAGCAGCACCGCGTTGTTGAGGATCAGGTTGTTGGATCCCCAGATGTAGCCGCCGCCGGGGGGTTGGAAGGGCACCGGGTAGCCCTGGCCGCGCATCACGTTCAGCAGGCCGTCGGCCGCCGAGACGAACGAGGCGCGCAACTGCGTGCCGATGGACGAGGTCAGGCCGTTGGGCACCAGTGCCAGGGTGATGTCGCCGAGGCTGCCGACCTCCGACCACTGGGCGCCCTCGTTGGTGAAGCTGCGCCCGTAGTACAGCGAAGAGGAGGTCAGGTCGCTTCGGTAGGTCTGCTTGCCGGTGGTGGCGTACAGCTCGGCGGCGGCCCAGTAGAACTCGTCGCTCACCTTGTTGTCGACGTAGGAGCCGCCGCCGACGTCGTCGGAGGTGGGGGCGAGCCGGGACGGGTTGGCCTTGGCCGCGGTGTAGGCCTTCTCCGCGGCGGTCAGGCAGCGGGCGGAGAAGGAGGAGTCGATGGAGGCCCACACCCGGGCGCACTGGGCTGCGGCGGCGGCCAGGTTCAGGGTCGCCGTGGTGGTGGGCGCCGACAGCACCCGGGGCTGGGGATCCTGGTCGGGCCGTAGCGGCAGGCCGGTCCAGTTCGCGTCGTGCATCTTGTGGTGGGCCATGCCGGCCAGCGTCCGGCCGTCGGGGACCTGCATCTTGAGCAGGAAGTCGATCTCCCAGCGGGCCTCGTCGAGGATGTCGGGCACACCGTTGCCGCGCTCGGGGATGGACATGGTGCCGTCGCCGAAGGCCGTGGTGTCCGCGCCGGGGATGTTCCTGGCCCGTTCGTAGGCGTTGACCAGCTGCCAGGCCGACATGCCGCCGTTGATGACGTACTTGCCGTGGTCGCCGGCGTCGTACCAGCCGCCGCGCACGTCCAGCCGGTAGCCGCAGTCGCTGCGGCACGGCACATTGGCGTCGCCCTGGTTGGGGGAGACGTTCAGGTGACCGGCGGCGCGGGCGTACTGGCTGCCGCCGGCGTACTGGGAGGTGATCGCGATGCCGCTGCGCTGGTGGTAGAAGAACGCCAGCGCGTCGTAGGGCAGCTTCTTCCAGGCGGCGGTGCCGATGTCGAAGGGGTGGCTGGACTCGTTGTTCACGGTGAGCACGTAGTTGGTGCCGGTCCCGGTGTACGAGGAAAAGTCGATCTTGTGGACGGAGTCTCCGGAGGGGGAGTCGGCGCCGAAGACGGTAGTGGTGCCGCTCGCCACCACCTGGTCGGAGCTGTTCAGCAGGCTCCAGGCCAGGGGCGAGCCCGAACCGCTGATCACGGTCGCCTGTTTGGCGGCGCCGGGCACGTAGGCGACCTGGTTGACCTTGATGTTCTGGCCGAGCGCCGGGCGGGCGACGGCGTGGGCGGTCTCTGTGGTGGCGATCGCGGTGATCGATGCCGCGGTCAGGGCGACGGCCAGTGCCGCCGCCGATAGCCGCATCCGGCCTGAGGTGTTCACGTGGAGTCCTCTCAACCCATGGGCTTCGCATCTTGTGACCCCGAGGCCGGAAGAGGACAGCCGTCCGTACGAGAGAAAGCATTTCGTGCAGCTCACAGAGCTTTCAGCAGCGAATGATTCTGTATATTTCACGACAGTTTCCCGGCGATCCCTAGAATCTCAGCGTGACCGCTCTTCCCCGCGACCCGCATGCGGCGCCTCCCCGCCAGGAGGTCACGCTCGCGCACATCGCCAAGCTGGCCGGCGTGTCCGCCCCGACCGTCTCCAAGGTGATCAACGGCCATCCCGGGGTGGCCGGCGACACCCGCCGCCGGATCGAGGACCTGGTCAGGGAGCACGGCTGGCGTCGCCGGCCGGACACCACCGAATCCAGCGCGGTCGTCGAGGTCGTCTTCGAGTCCCTCGACAGCATGTGGGCGCTGGAACTGATCCAGGGCATGGACGAGGTGACCCAGGCGTACGGAATGATCCTGGGGCTGACCGACATGCGCGGACGGCGTTCCCCGCATGCGGGCTGGATCGACCAGGTGCTCGCCCGCCGCCCGCTCGGGGTCATCGCGGTCTCGGCCGACATCGGCGAGCGGCAGCGTGACCGCCTGGCCAGCCGCTCCATCCCGCTGATAGCCCTGGATCCGCGCGGCGAGCCCGACCATGACGTCCCCTCGGTGGGGGCGACGAACTGGAACGGCGGCCTGTCCGCGACGCGCCACCTGCTGGAGCTGGGGCACCGCCGGATCGCCATGGTCAACGGCCCCGACACGCTGATGTGCTGCCGGGCTCGCCTGGACGGCTATCGTGCGGCCCTGGACGCGGCCGGTGTCCCCGCCGACCCCACCCTGGTGCGCACCGCCCCGCTGTATGTGGAGGGCGGCCGGGGCCAGGGCACGGCGCTCCTGGAACTGCCCGAGCCGCCGACGGCCGTCTTCGCCGCCAACGACCTGCAGGCGCTCGGGGTCTACCAGGCGGCCCACCGCGCCGGGCTGCGCGTCCCGGAGGACCTGAGCGTCGTCGGGTTCGACGATCTGCCGCTGGCGCGGTGGGCCGACCCGCCGATGACCACCGTGCGTCAGCCGTTGCGGAAGATGGGCACCGCCGCCGCCCAGATGGTGATGGCCTTGGCCGCCGGCGCGGCACCGGACGACCACCGGGTGGAACTGGCCACCCGGCTGGAAGTGCGCTCCAGCACCGCCTCCCCGGCCCGAGCCGGCCACCGCTGAGAAAAGCTCGTCACCGCTCCTGCGGGCCGGGCGCCGTGAACCGGTCGGCGGCGGCTCCTTCCAGGTGACCCGGCGGCAGCCGCCGTCCGCAGATCACGAGCAGCAGATCCTGGGCACGGCCCGTCACCGGCGATCCGGTGCCGTGGGTCCAGTCGAGGTCGGTGGCCCGCAACTGGACGCCGGTGAGGTCCGTACCGAAAAATGCGATGTTCTTGGACGTCATCCCGGCGAAGACCATCGCGATCCGCTCCGGCGGCACGACCCTGCCCAGCCCGAGGCCGACCGTGATGTCCAGGCCGTGGATGACGTCGTGCGACAAGGCCCCGACCGCTCCGCCGCCGGGCGGCTTCCACGGGTGCGCGATGTTGGCGCGTAGCACGGCCAGAAGATCCGCGCTGCTCATCCGGCTCGCGTCGTGGCGGGCGAGCCGGTCGGCCATCCGGTTGAAGTTTCCACCGGCCTTGACCAGTTCCACGAGCATCCGCCCGGCCGACTGCCGGAACGGCATCGTCGTGTGGGCCACGACCTCGCGGACCCGCCACCCGTCGCAGAGCGTCGCAGCGTCCCACTGGTCGGGCCGGAGCGCGGCGAGCAGGTCGGCCTGGTCACCGCGCTCCGCGCGCACCGCCGCCCGTGCGGCCTCGTCGCCCACTGCTGAATTCCTCATGTCGCCTCCACGTTTCGTGTCTCCCAGGACATACGGGCCGGAGGCCGAGGACTCATCGGTCGGTCGTAAGGTCGATGCGTGGTGGACATCTCGTCTGGGCCGGACGAACGTCTGGAGCGACACCGGACCGAGCTCACCGGCTACTGCTACCGGATGCTGGGTTCCGGCTTCGAGGCTGAAGACGCCGTACAGGAGACACTGGTCCGGGCCTGGCGGGCCTATGAGCGTTACGACGAACGGCGGGCGACGCTGCGCGTGTGGCTCTATCGCATCGCCACCAACGTCTGCCTCGACATGCTCCGCAGCGCCCAGCGCCGTGCCCTCGCCATCGACCTCGGCCCGGCCTCGCAGGCCGGCGCCGCGCTGGGTCCGCCGGTCGCGGACGAGCGGTGGATCCACCCGATCCCCGACGCCCGCGCCATACCGGCGGAAGCGGGCCCGGAGGAGGTGGCGCTACGGCGCGAGACGATCCGGCTCGCGTTCGTCGCCGCGCTCCAGCATCTTCCGGCCCGGCAACGCGCGGCGCTGATCCTCTGTGACGTCCTGTGCTGGACGGCCAAGGAGACCGCCGACCTGCTCGACACCACCGTGGCCTCGGTCAACAGCGCACTGCAGCGGGCCCGGGCGACGCTCAGAGCCACTGCCCCCACCCCTAAGCGGTTCGACGACGCCACCCGGCGTGACCTGCTCGATCGATACTGCGCGGCGTTCGAACGCCACGATATCGACACGCTGGTGTCGCTCCTGCATGAGGACGTCAGGATGTCGATGCCGCCATTCGCCTGGTGGCTGCGTGGCCGCGACCAGATCCGCCTGGCCCTGACCGACCCCGCGGGGTCGTGCGCGGGGGCACGGTTGTGGCCGGTCGAGGCGAACGGGTCGCCGGCCTTCTGGCAGACCCGCCCGGCCCCGGACGGCAGCCACCACCCGTTCGCCCTGATCGTGCTCGACGTGGCCGACGGCGCGATCACCGACATCGTCACCTTTCTCGACGCCGAGCGCCTGACCCGCCTGTTCCCGCCGATGAGGTACGACGTCCACGGACGTATGTGAGAGGACCGATACCGAGCCGACCGGCGGATCACTCCATCACGATGGGGGTCCGCTCGGTGAGGTCCAGGGTCGCGACGAGGGCGGCGAGGTGACGGGAGGTCGATGCGGCGGGCCAGACCGCCCAGGTTCTGCGGACGATCGGGTTGCCGATCAGCGGGTGCCAGATCAGCCCCGGTGGCAGGGCCGGCAGCCAGCCGCGAGAGGCGAAGGCGAAAGATCGGCCGGTGCCGGCGGCGGCGAGTTTCACCTCCGGAGTGACCGGGCGATCCTGGTCTCCGGACAGATCTCTCACGGGCACGCCATGGGTGCGCAGGATGGCCGTGACCTGGTCGTGCCAGGCCGGTGAGTCCGAACGCGCGAACCCCATCCAGGACATGCCGCGCAGGCGGTCCAGCCGAACGCCGGTGGCGTCGGCGAGCTCCGCTGAGCGGGCCGAGGTGAGAATCACGCCCATGGCCTCCTCCACGACGAGCACGCTGTCGAGGAGGGGGTCGTAAGGGCGGTCGCGGACCAGGGCCAGGTCCAGATCGCCACTCCGGATCGCGGTGAGCTGGGCGCTGCCGGAGGAGTGCCGTAGCCCGATCTTCAGTTCCGGGTAGACCGTGTTCAGCTCGGCCAGGATCGAGGGCAGCAGATCCAGCGGGAACTCCAGGGGGACGCCGATTCTCAGCGAGCACGGTTCGGCCGGCCGGCCGGTCATCGTGGCGATCATGGCGTCGTGGCGTTCCAGCAGCGCTCGGACCTCACCGAGCATGGTCAGGCCGGCGGCGGTGGGACGTGCACCGGTGTGGTCGCGTTCCAGCAGCTGTATCCCGAGCTGGCGTTCCAGGGACCGCACGGTCTGAGACAACGCGGACTGGCTCACGTGCAGGCGGCGGGCCGCGGCCGACACGCCGCCCTCCTCCGCGACGGCCACGAACGCCCGCATCTCTCTGATCTCCATCTCCCCATCGTCGCGGATGGCCCCACGACGTCGACGAGTGGGCGCGCTCGACAGAGCAGCTGGTGGCGCGCCTTATGAGGGGTATCGGCGATGGCGGCAGCCGCCCGGCAATATCGTCCGGCTCCCTGGGGTTCCAGCCAGACATCGAGCAGTCACCAGGGATGGAGCCGACATGGAATTCGAGAATCAGGTGGCCCTGATCACCGGCGGTACGGCGGGGATCGGGCTGGAGACCGCGCGCAGGCTCGCACGCGGAGGCGCGGAGGTGATCATCAGCGGTCGTGACGTGACGCGGGGCGAACGGGCCGCCGACGAGCTGGCCGAGGCGGGGCGGGTGCGCTTCGTCCCCGTTGACATGTCCGACACGGACTCCGTCGCCGCGCTGGCCGAGCAGGCCGGGAAGGTCGACATCCTGGTCAACAACGCCGCGGCGTTCCCGACGGCGACGACGTTCGAACAGGACATCGCGGGCTTCGACCGGGTCTACGCCACCAACGTGCGCGGGCCCTACTTCCTGGTGGCCCGGCTCGCACCCCACATGGTCCGGCAGCGCCGCGGCGCCATCGTCAACATCAGCACCATGGCCGCCACGAAGGGCATCCCCGGTGCGTCGGTGTACAGCGCGACGAAGGCCGCACTGGCCTCTCTCACCCGTACCTGGGCCGCCGAGTTCGCCCCGTATGTACGGGTCAACACGGTCGCTCCCGGACCCACCAGGACCGAGGGCGTGCTCGTGGAGTGGGGCGAGAGCATCGAGGACCTCGCCAAGGTCCTTCCCCTGGCCCGTACGGCACGCGCCGAGGAGATCGCCGAGGCCGTCGTGTTCCTCGCCTCACCGAAAGCGAGCTACATGACCGGTGCGACGATCAGCGTCGACGCGGGCGCCACAGCGATCTGAGTCAGCCGTTCGGGGCGGGCGTCAAGGCCATGCGCAGACGCAGGCGCGAACCGCCGGGCTGCTGGTCGATGCTGATTTCGTCGCAGACCTGCCCCATCAACCACAGTCCGAATCCGCGCGGGGCCTGGGTGGAGGGTGGCTGCGGGTAGGCGTGGTGGGGGGCCAGCCGACCGGCGGTGTCGGCGATCTCGACGGTGAGGTCGAGTTCGTCGGCCCAGATGCTCAGGGTGCCGTGACCGCCGCCGTGTTCCAGCACGTTGGCGGCTGCTTCGCTGACCGCCAGTTCCAGGTCCTGGGCGCGTTGCGTGCTCAGTCCCGCTCCGGACGCGTAGCTGCCGACGCGGTCGCGAAGAGCGGACAGGTCGTCGGTGATCGGCCAGTGCCGGGGCACATTCGTCATGTCGTGACCTCCTCTCCGGTGCCGTCTTGGGCGGAGAGGGCGACCGACGTGGCGAGAACGGATTCCGGGTTGGACGCCTCGCTGTTGGACACACACCTACCCCCTAAGCGACGGTCCACCTGTGGGGAGCCGTGTCATGGGGCAGGTGATTCCCGCAGGGCGTGAGCGAGGGTGGGGCGGATGGTGAACAGCCGGTCCAGACAGGTGAGTTCGAACACCCGGGCCAGGCGGGGCGGCACCCCGACCAGGACCAGCAGTCCCGCGCGCTCGTTCATCCAGGTGTGGACGGTCAGCAGGACCCTGATGCCGCTGGAATCGCAGAATCCCAGCGCGGTCATGTCCAGGACAAGGTGGTGCCGGTGGTCGGGCAGCTGAGCGAACACGTGCTGGCGGAGCTGGGTGGCGTTGGTGTGATCCAGGTCGCCCCGCACGGCCAGCACCGTTGGTGTGAGCAGGCCCCCCGTGCTGGGGACAGGCAGTTTCCGTAGCTCGACGACGGCGGTCACAACCGGCCTTTCCCGGATGGGGAGATCTCGGCGGCGGGCACGCTCAGGGCCAGGACCGCGGCATCATCGGTCAGTCCGTCGCCGAATCCCCGGAGAACCTCGGCCAGCGCGGTGATGGCCCCTTCGGCGGTGGTGGGGCCCAGACCGGTGGCGAAGGCGTGCAGGGCCTCCTCGCCGTAGCGGCCGTCGCCGGTGCCGGAGGCCGGGGCATGAGCCTCGGTCAGCCCGTCGGTGTAGAGCAGCAGTGTGTCACCCGGTCCCAGCCGTACCGAGGTGGTCGTGAAGACGGCATCGGCCAGCATGCCGACCAGCATCCCGCCCCGGGTCTGACGGAAGGCGACCTCGCCGTCGGCTCCCAGCAGCAGCGCCGGTGGGTGGCCGCCGCTGGCCAGGGCGACGGTGAAACCATCGCCGTCCGGGGTCAGTACGCCGACGATGACCGTGCAGTAACGCGGATCCTCACTCCGGTACTCCCGGAACAGGGCGGTGTTGAGGGTGGTCAGCATGCTGAGTGGATCACCGTCGTAGGCGGCGGCCGCGCGCAGGGTGTAGCGGATCAGCGAGGTCACGCTCGCCGCGCCGGCGCCCTTGCCGCACACATCACCCAGGAAGAACGCCCATCGGTCTCGGCTGATCTGGAACAGGTCGTAGAAGTCGCCGCTGACCTCGTCGCGGGAGGCGATGTGATACAGCGTGGCGGTCCGCAGGCCCGGCACCTGCGGCAGGGACGGAGGCAACAGGCTGGCCTGCAGGGTGGTGACCAGTTCCTGCAGCCGCCGGCGTTCCTGCTCGGCTTCACGGCGGGCCCGCAGCAACTCCTGCTCGTATGCTCGCCGATCGGTGGCGTCGAAGATCGTGGTCCGGACGAGTTGCGGCTGGCCGTCGCCGCTGGTCTTGATGACCGAGGTGACCAGCACCGGCAGCCGTCTGCCGTCGGCGGCCCGCAGTTCCAGCGCCACCCCGCCGATCTGGCCCTGCATCTTCAGCAGGGGCGCGAAATGGGTCTCGTGGTACAGCCGGCCGCCCATGGTGAGCAGGTCGGAGAAACTACGGCGCCCCACCAGCTCTTCGCGGCGGTAGCCGAGCCAGCCCAGCAACGTGGCGTTGACCTTGGCGATCTGGCCGTCCAGCAAGGTGGACAGGTAGCCGCACGGCGCGTTCTCGTACAGGTCTTCTGGGCTGTCTTCCAGCAGGGCAGAAAACGCCGCCCGGCCCACCGCGCCGTCGCCGGGAACTGCGTCATCGTGGGGTTCAGGTGCGTCCGAGTCATGCCCGGTGCTGGTCATCATGGGCGATCAGCGGTATCCGCCACCTCGGAGGCGAAGATCGCGATCGCCTCGGCGGTGGCCTGCGGTGCCGACAACTGCGGGCAGTGCCCGGTCGCCGGCAGCGTGACCAGGACGCTGCCCGGAATCTGGGCGTGGACGAACCTGCCCACCTCGGGCGGTGCGATCACATCCTGGGTGCAGTCCAGCACCAGCGTCGGCACGTTCACCCGAGCCAGCTCCTGGCGGTGGTCGGACAGGAACGTCGCCTTCGCGAAGGAACGGGCGATCTCCGGATCGGTCCGGCAGAAGCTGTTGGTCAGCTCCTGACCGAGTTCGGGCCGGTCGGCATTGCCCATGATCACCGGCGCCATCGCCGCCGACCAGCCCAGATAGTTGCTCTCCAGTGACTCCAGCAACTCGTCGATGTCGGCCCGGGTGAACCCGCCCCGGTAGTCGTCGTGGTCGATGTAGCAGGGGGAGGGCACCAGCAGCACCAGCTGGGCGAACCGCTCCGGTTCCCGTACGGCGGCCAGCACGCCGATCATCGCGCTGACCGAGTGTCCGACGAACACCACCGGGGGAAGGTCCAAGTCCCGGCACATGGCCAGTACGTCATCGGCGTAGCCGTCAAGAGTCGCGTAACGTTCGGCCCGCCAGGCCGACAGGTCGGACCGGCCCGCGCCGATGTGATCGAAGGTCACCACGCGGAAATCGCGGGCCAGGATCGGCTCCACCAGCCGCCACATGTTCTGGTCACAACCGAACCCGTGCGCCAGCATCAACGTCGGGCCGCTCGTGTGCCGGCCGCTCACCGTCACGTGGTGGCGTGCCTGTACGTCAAGGTCGCCCACAGCTCCACCTCGCCAGTCTGATCGCCTCACCGGACCTGATGCTATGGGGCACCGGATCCTCTGCGCAGGAAGCCGAATGACGGAGGTGGGCTATCGGCCGCACCGCTGGAAGGTGGCGGATGTGAAATAGCATCCGGGCAGACACGTGGATGGCGGCGATTCAATGGAGAGCGGCGACATCAGAACCTCCGTGGCGCCCGGCCGAAACACGCGGGCGCTGCAGGCTCTCGCGGTGGACGTCTTCCATCCGGTACGCGGTCCGCGCCGCGGCCTGAGTGGGCCTTCTACCACCAGCGTTATCTCGTGTCCCGGCGGCCCGGGACCTGGATCGGACACTCCGGTTCACACCGTTCCGGCACCCGATGCGAGACATGCGGTCCCCGGGTCCAGACCGACCTGGAAGGGGGTCGTCCGTTCCCCGGACCACCACTCGGGAGTGGGGTGGCCGAGGTCGGTGAACACGTCGAGCTCTGAAAATTTCAGATCTAGTGATGGGAAATCTCATGGCAATTTTCGTGGCGTCCGAGGGTTACTTAACAGGACCGTCGCGGCGCATCCGGGCGTCGCGACGGTCGCTGATCGCCCTGGTGGTGACCGTGCTCCTCACAGTGGCGGGCCTCGTCGTCTCCGCGCCGTCGGCCAATGCCGCCACCAGCCATTTCCGAGGCATGAACTGGGCCGTACTCGGTGACAACTTCAGCACCGGCACGCTCGTCGTGCAGGGCCTGAGTCAGTCCGACAGCAACGCGACCGTCCGGGCCAAGGCCAACGCCCTCTACGACGACATGGCCTCCACCATGGGGGTCAACACCGTCCGGCTGCCCGTCAACACCCACACCGTGGCCAACACCACCTGGTGGAACGCCTACCGCGGCGCCATCGACGCCGCCACCGAACGCGGATTCAAGGTCATCCTGGCCTACTGGGAGGACGGCGCCGCCTCCGGCGGCAGGATCACGAACCTCGCCGCGTGGAACACGATGTGGTCCAACGTGACCAACACGTACGGCTCGAACAGCAATGTCTACTTCGAGCCGATGAACGAGCCGCACGGCTACAGCTCGGCGGAGTGGCGCAACGTCGCGGCGAACTGGCTCAGCTATCACACTTCGGCGGTGCCCGGCCGGGTGCTCATCGGCGGCACCGGCTTCAGCCAGGACCTGCGGGACATCTGCAACGACAGCCGCTTCAACTCGACGCTGCTGTCCTTCCACTACTACACGTTCTTCTACGGCGCCATGACCTACGACGCTTTCCGAAGCCACATCCAGACGCGTCTGGGCAACTGCGCCTCCCGCGCGGTCGCGACGGAATTCGGCGCGCCGATGGCCACCGGCCTCGACTACAGCGACGCGAACAGCGGCGACAACTTCGTGCGCTACATCCGCGCCATGGCCCAGGTCATGCGGGACAACCAGATGGGCGGCACCTACTGGCCCGCCCTCGGCGGCAAGATCACCGCCGGCCTCGGCTACGACCACTACTCGATGCACGCCCTGAGCGGCAGTGGCACCGGTCTCAACCTGACCGTCCGCAACACCTCCGGCGCTGACCGGGTCCGGTACGCCTGGGGCGACACCATCGGTGGCTCCAGCCCTTCGCCGGCGCCGGAAACCTTCTACCGGATCAATGTGCGCCACAGCGGCAAGGCCATGGACGTTCAGCAGCCGAACACCAATAACGGTGCGCGCGTCAGCCAGTACTCCTACGGCGGCAACGCGTGGCAGCAGTGGCAGTTCCAGGACGCCGGCAGCAGCTACTGGCGCGTCATCAGCCGCCACAGCGGAAAGTGCCTCGATGTGGTGAGCGCTTCCACCGCCGACGGTGCCGAACTCGTCCAGTACACCTGTGGCACCGGTACCAACCAGCAGTTCCAGATGGTCGCCATCGGCAGCTACTTCCAGCTCCGGGCACGACACAGCGGCAAATGCGTGGACGTACCGTCCGCGTCGACCGCGGACGGCGTGATCCTCAAGCAGTATCCGTGCAACTCCGGCACCAACCAGCAGTGGTCGCGCACGACCGTCTAGCCCCGAACCGCGAGAGTTCACCAGGTCACCGGCAGGGAGGTCAGCCCGCCGGTGAGGGTGTTCGGGTCGAAGGTCATCTCTTCCAGAGGGCGTCCCAGCCGCATGGCCGGGAAGCGGGTGACGAGCCGGCCGAAGACCACGCTCAGCTCGATGCGGGCCAGGGGCGCGCCGATGCAGTAGCGCGCGCCATGGCCGAAGCTCAGGTGGGGCGCCACAGGGCTGCCGGGGTCGAAGCGCTCAGGTTCGATGTACGCGGCGGGGTCGTGGTTGGCCGCGCCCGTGTCCAGCAGGACCAGGTCACCGGTGCGTACCTGGACGCCTTCCAGGTCGAGGTCGGTGCGGGCGTAGCGCACGAGGCCACCGCCGCCCAGGCCGAAGCCACGAAGGATCTCCTCCACCGTGGCGTCGACGCGGGCGGGGTCGGCGGCCAGGGCCTGCCATTGGCCGGGGGTGGACATCATCCACAGGGTGCCCATGCCGATCGCGGTGACCGTGGTCTCGTGACCGGCGAACAGCAGGGACATGCCGAGCATGGCGGCCTCGTCGTCGCAGACGCCCTCGGTGGCGGCCAGGCGGGAGATCACATCGGCGTCGGGGTCGCCTTCGGCGCGTTTGCGGGCGACGAGATCGCGGCCGTACAGAAAGAGGTCGGCCAAGCCCTTCTCCGAGCGGGCGCGGTCGGTGACGTCGGCGGCGGCCTGGCTCCAGGCGCGGAAAAGGTCGCGGTCGGCGTAGGGCACGCCGAGCAGTTCGCAGATGACGGCGATCGGGAGCGGCAGGGCCAGAGCGGTGTGCAGGTCGGCGGGTGAACCCGCGGCCTCCATGTCGTCGAGCAGCGAGGTGGTGAGCGCCTCGATCCGTGAGCGCAGCGCTCGCATGCGCTTGGGGGAGAAGTGGGGCTGCAGCAGGGCGCGCATGCGGCGGTGGTCGCTCTGCTCGGTGTCGAAGTCGCCGAGCGGGCCGCCGAAGAGCGCTGACTCTCCGCTGCGGGAGGCGCGTTCCGGCTCAGGATGGGCCCGGCCGAACCGGTCGTCGGCAAGCAGACGGCGTACTTCCTCGTAACCGGTGACGAGCCAGGCGGGATCGCCAACCGCTGTGGTCACCGCGTGCACCGGGCCCTGCGCCTGGAGTTCACGCAGCTCAGGGGAGCGGCGCAGCGGGCCTTCCGACTGTTCGAACGGCAGGGTGGACATGAGACCGCCTCATAAGTAGACATCTATTTGTACACTCCGATGTCTAGTAATCTAACTTGTACACTTTGGGGGATACAAGAGGAGAGTCCGAATGGTCGACCAGGCGGTCCCGGTCCGGCGGTTGCGGCGCGCCGAGCGGCGCGAGCAGATCCTCGACGCGGCCACGCGCGCCTTCGCCCGCCACGGGTTCGCCGACACCGGCCTCGACGACGTCGCGACCGAGGCGGAACTGACGCGGGCCATGCTCTACCGGCACTTCGAATCCAAGGCCGACCTCTACCGGGCCGTCCTCGACCGTGCCTGTGCCCGCCTCAACGAGGCCACCGGCTCGGGGGACTACGACGAGCGCGCCGTCCCCGCCATGGTCGAGGCCGCGAGTGCCGATCCCGACGGGTTCCGGTTGCTGTTCCGCCATGCCGCGCGCGAGCGGGAGTTCCGCGACCTGACGGACTCCATGGCCGCCGCCTCACGCCAGATCGCCCACCGCAACCTTGCCCGCGTCATCCCCCCGGGACCGTGGCTGGAATGGGCCGCCGACCTGATCCCCGCCCTCACCATCGAAGCGGTCATCGCCTGGCTCGACGCCGGTCGGCCCGATCCCGACCAGGCCGCCGACCGAATCGCCGGGGTGGTGTACGGCGTCATGACCGCCGCCGGGGCACCCTCGCGGCTTCCCGTGTCTTCAAAGGTCATAGCCAGAGCAGAAGTGAAGCGAGGGTGACCACGGCGGTGTAGGACGTTGTGTCTTGTCGTAGCGGGTGGCCATGCCGCGGAACTGCTTGAGCCGGGTGAAGGAGCGTTCGACGACGTTACGGCGGCGGTAGGCGTCCCGCTCGAAGGCAGGTGGACGCCCGCCGAACCTCCTCGCCGCCTGCGTCGGGCGATCTGGCCGGAGCGTTCGAGGATGGTGTGGCCGGTCCCGCGTTGCCGTAGGTGTGGGCGGATCGCGCGGGAGCTGTAGCCCTTGTCGGCCATCAGGTGATCGGGTCGGGTGCGCGCGCATCCCGGCCCGATCCTGATGAGATCGGGGCCGAACTCAACGAGAGGTTCAGGCAGGGCAGGTGACCGTGTATGAGAGCGGCGTGGTCTCGTAGGTCTGGCCGCCGTGGGTCAGCGCCAGCTTGAACTGGCCGGCCTCGGTCTGCGTCGCGGGCCACGGCAGATTGACGAACAGCCGCTCGCCCGGTTTCCCGGTGAACGTGGCGGTGGCCGGGGTGCCGATCGGCTGCCACTGACCGCCGGACGCCTTCCTGATCAGCTGGTAGCCAGCCGTGCCGGTGAACTCGTTCGCGGTGAAGTAGGCGCGGTTCTTGACCCACGCGTTGCTGCCGCAGAAGGGGTTCGCGTCCGGCACCGTGTGGACCAGGAAGATGTCATGGTCGGCGTCGGCGCAGGCCGTGCCGTAGTTCACTGTCGGAGATATGTTGCCATCGTTGTGGATCTTGAGTGCCAGCGAGCCGGATACCGCGTGGTGAGCCTGAAGCCCCAGGTTGATGACGTCCTGATACCACGGATCGGTACCCGTGGAAGTCGCGGAGTCGGTGATGCCGACAGGACTACCGTTGATCATCCATTCATACGTGATAGTGGCCGGTCCGCTCGCGGCTCGGACGGTCCCCTTCGCGCGTAGCGATTTCTGCGGCCCGCACATGTCGGCCCAGTTCCCGGCGAACTCGACCTCGTTCACCTGGCCGTAGCCTCCCGCCGGATTTCCATCCTGGCAGATCACCCCGAACCAGGTCGTGACCGGTTCGGCCGCGGGGCTGAGGACCTTGAGTGTGGCCGAGCCCTTGGCCTGCGTCCGATAGTCGTACGGGGTGACGGCGAGCGCGCCCGGCTGCCCGGTGAATTTCAGCGTCCCCGATGGGCCCTTGACGCCCTGGTCGCTCACCCATTCGTAGGCCACCGTGGCGGGGACCTTGCTGACGGTCACCTTCCCGGTGAATCGAACCGTCACAGGACACTCGCCGGAGTTCCAGAACGTACCGGGGTCGATGCTCGGGGTCGCGACGACGGGACCGGTGTCGCAGGTGACGCCGTACACGGCCCGGCTCGAAACGTTGACGTCAGGGCGCAGGACGCGGACGGCCTTCCATCCGGTCGTGCTCTCGGTGACGGTGGCCGTCGTGGAGAGGGTGCGGCTCCGTGAGCCGGTGAAGTTCGCGTACCGGATCGGCCCTTCGCCACCCGCGCTGTCGATCCACTGATAGGCGACCTGTGCCGGAACTCGGGAGACCTGGAGTTGCGCGGTGAATGTCACCTTGGCCGGGCACGTCCCCGCGTAGCTGGAAGGCGCGGCCTTGACGGAGACCGCGGTCCGGATCCGCTCTGACGCGGCGCCTCCCGGCAGCGGGTGAATGGGGGTGTAGACGGGATCGCGGCCCGAGCACGCCACCGTGAATCGCGCCTTTTGGGACAGGATCGGCCGAGCACCGATAATCTGCACCGCCTGCCAACCCTTGGCGTCGCCGTCGAATACCTGTCGGTCTCGTACGGTGACGCGTTTGGGCCCCCGCGTCCTAAGGGTTTTGACCGCGCTCTTGGTTCCATCGGCGCGGACCCAGCGGTAGCGGACAACGCCCCTCCCGCCGACGTTGACGATGGCGGAGAATCCCACGCTGGCGGGACAGTCGGTCGTCTGCCGGGCGGGTGAGGCCGTCACTTTCGTGACCGACGTCCGTACGGCCGACGCCTCCGCCGGTACCGCCACCAGGCCGGTCGACAATGCCAGCACGGCAACCAGCAATGACCACTTCGACCGCACCAGGTTTTCCTTTCCTCGGCAGTATCGCAGTCATCTTTGACCACTCAGCCCGCCAAAAATGGAGACCTCACCTCCTCGCCGTTTTCGTTACCAGCCTGATGCAATGCGATCTTGTTGCCATCCCGAGGATCGGATTTCGGGTAACCAAATAACGAAATTTCGTGCATTCCAGCAGCCAACGGAGAACATGGAGACCTCGATCGACATGAGCGCCCTCGACTTCTCCAACATCGTGGCGGACGGGATGAGCAACGCTGCCCGCAGTGGTTCAGGCGGACTCGGGCACCACCGCGGCGGGGCCGGCTCCGTCTCGTGGGGGACCTTCTTCACGCCCAGCACCGCGATCAGGCTGAACAGCGCGACCGGGGTGGAGGAGCCGTTGGCGGCGTAGATGGCGGGGAAGGCCGGGGTGGCCGCGCCGGCCACGGTCGCGCCGATGCCGTACGCGACCGAGATGCCGCTGTAGCGCACCTTCGGGTCGAACAACTCGGTGAACAGGCCGCCCTGCGCGCTGGCCATGATGCCCTGCACGATCGCCGCGACCAGGAAGCTGACCAGCGCCAGCCCGTGTTGCCGGTGTTGACCAGGGCGAACATCGGCACCGGCCAGATCACGGCGGTGACCGCGCCGATGATGTAGAGCGTCTTGGAGCCGAACCGGTCCGACAGCCGGGCCCACACGACGATCGCCAGGATCCACACCGACGTGGAGGCCAGCACCAGTGTCAGCCCTGCCACGGCCAGGAACGCGAGGTTGGACAGCAGCACCCCGAACTGCGCGAGGCTGCCTAGAAGGCGCGGTTTGCGCGGAGTGGCGTTCCCCGTGGAGATCAGCAGCGCGCCGCCCCACTCGCCGGCCACCCCGAAGCCCTGGATCATGCGCAGCGCCACCAGCAGCAACGGCGCCCCGATGCCGATCGCCGCGTACGTCGGCAGCGTGCCGGTCAGGATCAGGGTGAGCACCAGCATCGACTTACGGCCGATGCGCTCGCCGAAGTGCCCCACCACGGCCGCGCCGATCGGGCGTACCGGGAACCCGACCGCGAACGCCGACAGAGAGGCCAGCATGGCCGCCTCGGGCGAGGAGTCGGTGAAGAACAACCGGGGGAACACCAGCGCGGCGGCGGTGCCGAAGATGAAGTAGTCGTACCACTCGATCGAGGTGCCGATGAAGCTGGCGGCGAAGACGCCCTTCATCGAGGTCGTCTCTTGGTGCTGTGCTGGGGCCGGGACGCCAAGACCACCGTGTCATCCGGCCTGCGGACAACGGGAGCTGACGATGGCCGCCCGGCCCGTGCACGAACAGAAGACCTCGGAGGCGACGGTAGAGGAGGTCCAGCGGCAGATCTCCGCTGGAATGCGGGCCTTGCAGCTCTACCTGGACGATCGGGTCGCCCAGGGCCACACCACAGCGGAGCGGGTGGCCGCCCCCATGGAACAAGCCCATGGCCACGGCGCCGAAATCCTGGGGCTGACCACACTCGCCACCGCAACCCGCCCCGACGAAACCGAGCGGCAAACCCCGAACTCCTCACCCACAGCGGCAAGCCAGACCGATAGAGCGGTCGTGGCACACCGCGGCGGCCTCTGGCGCGCGACGAATCGCTGCCAACGCCAGTGGCCCACATGTCGTGCGAGCCCTTTTGGTCGTCCGCCGCAGCGGGGCCAGCCCCGGCCGGTGGCAGTGATACGGCGTTCCCGCTGGTCACGGCGCCGGCGGAAGGCTGCCGCACCTGACATCGAAAATCTGTACTCACTGGAGTAGACATTCGCGGGCGTCGGAGCTAATGTTTCTCACATCGCAAGGACGGATCGACCGGGTGGCGGAAGTACGAGCATCACGATGAACCGCCCGGAGCAACACGAAGTGGATTGACGGCAGAAGGTCGGACGTGACGGGCCACGCAGTAGTAAGGGGCCCGGCCGTGGACGCGCTGCCAGAGGTGAAGTCGCAGTAGTTGTCATGGCAGAAGGTCGGACGACAGGGGCCGGTGCAGTGCTGGGGGCCCTGGTCGTGGACGCGCTGCCGCAGGTGAAGTCGCAGTAGCAGTCATGGCAGAAGGTCGGACGTGAGGGGCCAGTGCGGTGCTGGGGGTCCTGATCGTGGACGCGCTGCCGCAGGTGAAGTCAGACAGAAGTCAGACAGTAGGTCGCGGAGATAGAGACGAAGGGAGTGTTGAACGCCATCAGGATCGCCCGTTGCAGGCTGTGTCTCGCCGCTCGGGTACCGCAGTTCCACAGATAGGCAGGTGGTCTCCGGTCACGCATTTGCGATCCCCGCATCTCCGCCGCACAGCAGGGCGGACGCGGAAAACAGAGAACCGGCCGATGGCCGGTAGATGGTGTTGAACTCTTCGGGGCCCCGGCGCACAGGCGTCGGGGCCCCCTGTGCGTGCAGGGAAAGGAATGTATGGCTCAAACTCGCTCGGCTGCCGGTGGAGACACGCTGACTCCCGGCAGGATCGCGCACACGGCCGGACCCAGGAGCGGGTTGGCGGCCGACGACCGGTTCGAGGATCGGTTCGAGGATCGGTTCGAGGATCGGTTCGACGATGAGGACTACCCCGCCTACAGCATGGGTGCGGCCGCCGAAATGCTTGATGTCACCCCGACGTTCCTGCGGGCGCTGGGCGCCGCCAAGCTGATCGAGCCGTTGCGCTCCAGCGGCGGCCATCGCCGCTACTCCCGTTACCAGTTGCGCCTGGCCTCGCGCGCCCGCGAATTGGTGGACCAGGGCATCGCGGTGGAGGCCGCCTGCCGCATCGTCATCCTGGAAGACCAGCTGGCCGAGGCGCTGCGCATCAACCAGGCCCGTGAACGCCCGGCCGCACACTAGCCACGGCGGGTGGGGGTTGACCTCTTCGGTGATCAGGTCGAACTCCTCCTGGATGCGCTCGTGCGGCCCGTCCTGGTGAGCGGGCGCGCCGGAGTGGCTGGGCAGTCGATGACGACCAGATATGACATGGCCGCAGCCTGCTTGTGCTTCATTCCATGGGGTCATGGCCCGGATGTGAGGCGGGTCAGGAGGCGGTGCTCGTAGACGTAGACCACGGCTTGGACCCGGTCGCGGAGGTCGAGTTTGGCCAGGACCCGGGAGATGTGGGTCTTCACCGTCTGCTCGCCGACGAACAGCACCGCCGCGATCTCCGCATTCGAGCGACCGCGTGCCAGTTCCAGCAGGATCTCCAGTTCGCGGGCGGTCAGGCGCTGCAGTTCCGGTGGCTCGGGAGTGGGGGCCAGCCCGGCGGCGAGGCGGCTGACCAGGCGCTGGGTGACCGAAGGATCGATCAGCGCATCGCCGCGGGCGGCGACCCGGATGGCCCCGAGCAGTTCCTCGGTGGGCATGCTCTTGAGCAGGAAACCGCTGGCTCCGGCTTGCAGCGCCCGGTAGAGGTAGGCGTCGTCGTCGTACGTGGTGAGCAGCAGGATCTTGGTGGCGGAGTTGCCGGCCAGGATCATCTCGGCCGCACCCAGCCCGTCGAGCACGGGCATCCGCACGTCGAGCACGGCGACGTCCGGGGCCAGCCGCAACACGTGGTCGACGGCTGCCCGGCCGTCGCCGACATCGGCCACGCACTGCAGGTCGGGCTGGGTCTCCAGGGCCGCCCGGAACCCGGAGCGGAAGAACTCGTGGTCGTCCGCGAGCAGCACGCTGATGGTCATCGATCTGTCTCCAGGGGGAAGCTCACGCGGGTTGTCCAGGTCAGGCCATCGGGGGCGGGCCCGGACTCGACGCTGCCCGAGTACAGGCCGGCTCGGTGCCGGATGCCGTCCAGTCCGCGCCCGGTGCCCGGGGACGGTGTCGCGACCGCCGGCACCGGGTTGCTGCCGGTGACGACCAGGTGCGTGTCGTCCTGGTCGATGACGAGATCGAGGGTGCCACCCGCGCCGTGGCGAAGGGCATTGGTGAGGATCTCCTGGACGACGCGGTAGGCCGCGACATCCACGGAGTCCGGCAGGCGGGCCGGTTCCAGTCCGCGCACCCGCGTCTGCAGCGGCAGGCCGGCTCGCCGGCTGCCGTTGAGCAGTTCCTCGAGGTTGCGCAGGCCGGGCTGGCGGACCTCGTCGCGGTGGTCGTCGTACAGCAGGTCAAGCATCCGGCGCAGGTCCGACATCGCGGCCAGGCTCGAGGATTCGATCTGTTCCAGAGCGGTTTTCAGCTTCTGCGGACCTGCGCCCGCGGCGAGCCCGAGCCGGGCGGCAGCCGCGTGCACCCCCATGGCGGCGACATGGTGGGAGATGGTGTCGTGCAGGTCGCGGGCGATGGCCCCGCGTTCCTTGGCCACGACCGCGGTCAGGGCCTCGCGGGCCGACTGCCGCTCGGCCTCGGCCCGCCGTTCGACCTCGTCGATGTACCCGCTGCGGGCGGTGGTGTAGCGGCCCATCAGCCACGGCAGGAACGTGTTGCTCACCGTGGTCAGGGTGGTCACCAGGCCGCTGCCGCCGGTGTCGTAGCCCACCACCAGCTGGGCGCCGGTCATGCCGATCACCAGAGCGGCCAGCGCGCCACCGGACTGCCATCCCCGCAGCCAAGCCCCGGCCCGATAGCCCGCCAGGACCAGCCCGGTGGCGTTGCCTGGGCCGCCGTCGCCGACCCCAGTGGCCGAGACCAGCAGCACCGCCACCGCGCAGCGGACCACCCCGTGGGCCAGGGCCACCCACCCGGCGGTCGCGGCCGGTAGGGCCAGGGAAAGATCCACCAGCGCGATCGCCGCCGCGGCCAGCCACAGCGCCGGCACCAGCGGCTGCCCGGAGGCATCCAGGAAGTAGAAGATGGCGCCGTCCACGACCGTGCAGATCAGGGCGATCAGGATCGACTGGTGACGCAGGGAGGCGTTCTCGTCCAGCCCGGTACTGCGCCTCACCGATCCATCCCTTCTAAGCTGTTCCGTCTGGTCCGTACGCACGCCGGGCAGGCCTGGCCGCGGCCAGGCCTGCCGGTGGTGGTGTCAGCGATGGTGTCAGGCCCGACCGGCCACGATGAAGGACAGGATGTCCACCACGCCTTCCGGGGCGGTTCCCGGGGTGTGTCCGACGTTTTTGTACTCCTTGAACGTGGCGCGGGGGAACTGGGCCGCGGCCTGCCGTCCGGCGAGGCTGGTGGTGTTGGCGTCCAGGTCACCGGAGAGCACCAGGACCGGCACGTTCGGCAGCTTGGCCCCACGCGGCAGGGGGGACTTGGCCGTCGGGTCGTTCGGCCAGTTCAGGCAGGCGGCGGTGTCGTAGTCGGCGCGGGTGACCCACGCCTTCGGGCTGAACGGTGCGAAGTCCTTGGCCGACAGGCGGGACTGGACCCGGTCGTAGTCGGCTCGGCGGGTGGACAGGCTGTCGGCGTAGTCGAAGTCGCGGGGGTAGTCGTGGCAGGTGGCGGCCCAGGACAGTGTGTCGGAGTACAGCTCCGAACCCTTGGTGAAGGCTTCGGCCGTCGTGGTGAGGTCGTCGCGGACGAGTTCGCGGAACGGTTCGAGGTTCCCGCGGCGAGCGGCTGCGGCCGCCGAGGCCAGGGCCAGTGCGGTGTCGATGTCGGCCTCGGAGGCGTACACCCCGGCGGCGGTCGACGTCATCCGCCATTCGTCCAGGACGACGTTGTGGGTGGTGCCCGCGTAGGTGACGTCGACCTGGGCCGGGTTGGCTCTCAGCCGCTTGGCCAACGCGGCGATGTCGTTCAGTACCGTGGTGCCCGAGCATTTTTCGGTGCGCTGGCAGACCAGGCGGACGGCCCGCCGGAAGGCGGCGACGTCACCGGTGCCGATCGGGTTGGTGTTCACCGCGTACGCGCCGGCCAGGGAGATGGTGCGGACGCGGGTGGGGTGGCGCTGGGCGTAGACCGGCATCAGGTAGGTGCCGTAGGAGACGCCGACCAGGTCGAGCCGGTCCACGCCGAGCCGGGCCCGCACGGCGTCGATGTCGTCGGCGAACGCGGCCGTGCCGTAGTCGCCGACCCGCTCGCCGAGTTGCTCGCCGCACTCACCGATCATGGCGCGTTGGCGTTCGAGGCCGACGAACGCCCGGTCCGGTCCCGCCAGCGCCGGGCAGGTGATGGCCCCCGAGCGGCCCACCCCGCGGGGGTCGATCAGCAGCAGGTCCCGCCGATCCGACAGCGATGCGAAGCCATCGGCGAACAGCGCACCGGCCAGGTCGATCGCCGAGTCACCCGGACCACCCGGGTTCGGCACGATCGTGCCGAGTCCCGGTTTCGAGGTGTCCGTGTGCGGGATCAGTGCGAAAGCGACCGGGGTGGTGCCCTTGGCGGGGTTGCGGCGATCCAGCGGCAGGGTCAGGACGCCGCATCGAGCCGTCGGCATGGCCTCCAGATCCTTGCACGGCTGCAGCCCGGCGACCGTGGCGGCCGAAGCCGTCATCGCGGGGGCGGCGGTGGCCCGCGTGACCGCCTCGGCGGGGGAGCCGACCGGGGTGAGTGCGGCGACGCTGGCCAGGGCCAGCAGTGCGGAGACGAAAGCGGTCTTCATCGGATGCTCCCTGAGGTCAGACTCGATCGGGCTGATCGTTCTGAGGTCAACGTTAGGAACCCGCACACCCTGCGGTCGTCCCCGACGAGTCCCCCTCCAGGTCCCCCATAAGAGGGAGACGAGGGGTACTTCAGGTGCGGTTCTGCTGCGTGGCGCGGTCTTCGACCTGCCGCTTGAGGCCGGCGTTGAAGGCGGTGTAGCCGTTGTCGCCGCCCTGTTTCATGAAGGGCTGCATCAGGGTCGTCAGGCCGCCGGAGAACTCTTCGTGGTTGGTGAGGTGGGTGGTGCCGTCCGGATTGGCCAGGAGGATGAACGAATGCCGGCCGAGGAACAGCCGCTCGGAGATGAGCGTGCCCGACCACTGCAACTGCTCACCCGGTTCCACGACCGTGACGGTGGGCCTGAAGGAGAAGCCGGGCATCTTCATCGAGAGCCTGTTGCCCACCTGGGCCGTTCCTTCGACACGGGAGAAGTTGCTCCACTCGCCGTAGCGGGGGAAGTCGACCAGGACGTCCCAGACCGCTTCCCTGCCGGCGTTGATGTCGACGCCGGTCTTGATGACGTAGCTCACGATCACACTCCACAACGGTTCAACAGAACTCAGGTCAGTGGGCTGGAATCAGGTCGGGCCACTTCGCTTTCAGGCCCTGGTCGATGAACCCGAGCATCCAGGTGAAGCTGTCATCGACGTCAGTGTTGATCTGGAAACTGCCGATCGCTTCGAGGGCTGAGAATCCGTGCAGCATGCTGCGCAGCATCCGCAGCGCGTGGATCTCCTCGTCGCGGTCCAGCCGGTACCCGTGCAACATGGCCGTCCAGGAGGCGAGGACGCGACCGATGGCCGGGACCAGGGGGTCGTCGGGCCCGGTGATGATGGCGGCGTTGCCGGCGGCATACCGACCGGGGTGCTCGGCCACGTACGTCCGCATCGCGTGCGCCCCGGCGACAAGGGCCTCTTTGCCGGAACGTCCTTGGGTGGCGTCGCGGATGGCGTCGGCGAGTTCGGCCATGGCCAGGACGGCGATCCGGTGGGCGAGGTCGGCCTGGCTCGCGACGTGCTTGTAGAGCGAGGGGGTCTTGACCCCCAGACGCTCGGCCAGCAGGCCCATGCTGAGGTTCTCGAACCCGATCTCGTCGACCAGGGCGGCCCCGGCCTCGGTGACCGACGCCGGGCTCAGCCCGGCCCTAGGCATTGGCCAGGGTCTTGGCCAGGAACGGCAGGGCCAGTGCGAGGACCTTGTCGGGTGTCTGGGCGTGCGGGTAGTGACCGGCGCCCTGGATGACGACCAGTTCCCCGAGACCGGCGGGCAGGTCGGCGATGATCTTCTCACCCTCGGCTCGCGGATCGGCCCAGTCGGGGTCGAGGCTGCCCTGGATGATCAGGACCGGGCAGGTGACGTTGGGTAGCTGGGCGCCGGCGTCGGTCGGCGCGTTCTTGCACATGGCCTGCAGGACCTTCATCCGGCCGGGCTCGCTCATCTTGGTGTCGATGCGGCCCAGCTCGCCGTCCCAGTCGGCGGGCTTGGTGGGGTAGGCCAGGTCGAGGTACTTCTTCCAGGCCGACAGGCTTCCCAGGAGCATGGTCATCCCGAGCTGGGTGGAGCCGGCCCGGTAACGCTTGACCCGCAGCAGACCACCCAGAGGGACCGACTGCTTGCGGGTGAAGGGGGCCAGCTCGATGATGCCGGTGATCACGTCGGGCGCGGTGGCGGCCGCGATGGTCGCCGCCCCGCCGCTGATCGATTGCCCGATGATCACTGCCGGCCCCCCGAGGTGGCGCACGACGGCGACCAGGTCACCGGCGATGTCGGTGCGGGTGTAGCCGTCCCAGCCGAGGCCGGAGTCACCACAGCCGCGGATGTCCACGTTGGCCACCCGGTATCCAGCCGTCACCAGGGCCGGAACGAGAAAACGGTAAGAGTGCCGGCTGTCGCCCATGCCGTGCGCGAGGACGACCAAGGGCCCTTCTCCGGTCACGTCGTAGGCGATGGTGTTGCCGTCGATGCGCAGGTACTCGGGCACGATGTCCTCCATGGACTTGCTAACTTGAATAGCTAAAAGCTAATGGAATTAGCCAACCGAGTCAAGGGGGTGCATGGGTCGACGCAAACGAGGGATTTCCAGAGAACCGCGCCGGACAAGACCGCCAGGCCGGGTGCAGACCTCATGTCAGAGCCGACGATCGACGGACTGGAGTCCGCCCCGCGCCCGGGGTCGCACCGGCGGCCAACAACCCAAGCTCGGCCCCGCCCGGTCCGCCTGGCCCGAGAGAGATGTATGACTCCGGCGACTACACCGTCCAGCAGCGCCCAGAACTGGGTCGACACGGACGAGGACGAAACCGCCGACTGGCTGACCGAGCCTCTACGCTCCTGAGCTCGCGCGTTCGGCGTCAGGAACGAAGGGTGCGCAGGCCGGTGCGGATTTCGCTGACCAGGATGTCGGGCTGTTCCAAGGCCGCGAAGTGCCCGCCCTTGTCGGCCTCGCCGTAGTGGATCAGATTGCTGTAGGTGTCTTCGATCCAGCTTCGTGGCAGGAGTGGGATGTCCCTCGGGAAGACGGTCACCGCGACCGGAAGCGTCAGCTTCGGGCCGGCGAGAGTGCCCGATTTGTTCTCCCAGTAGATGCGGGCGGACGACGCCGCGCTGTTGGTGAACCAGTAGAGGGATATCGCGTCGAGCATGTCGTCCGTGCTGAGGGCGTCCTCGGCGAGCCCGTGGTTGTCGGTCTTGGACTGGAACTTCTCGTAGATCCAGGCTGCCTGACCAGCGGGAGAGTCCGCCAGGGCGAATCCGACAGTCTCCGGCTTCGTGGCCTGAAGGTGGTTGGACCCACCGAGATCGCCGGTGTAGAGGGCGAGGGTCTCCACGGCGTGGCGCTGTTCGGGCGACAGGGTGTCGGGTATCTGCGCGGGGAAGGCGTACTGGGTGTTCAGATGAATTCCGACAAGCCCCTCAGGTTGCATGGCCCCGAGAGCGGTGGTGACGACGGCGCCCCAATCGCCGCCTTGCGCGGCCCATCTGGTGTAGCCGAGACGCTTCATCAGCTCTGCCCACGCGCTTGCGATGCGCGATACGGTCCACCCGGTCTCCGTGGGCTTCTGGGAGAACCCGAACCCGGGGAGCGAGGGGACGACGACGTCGAATGAATCGGCGGCGTCTCCTCCGAACGAGACCGGATCGGTCAGCGGGCCGATCAGTTTCAGGAACTCGACGATCGAGCCCGGCCATCCGTGCGTGAGTATCAGCGGCATCGCGTGGGGATTCTTGGACCTGACGTGGATGAAGTGGATGTCCAGCCCGTCGATCTCGGTCAGGAATTGGGGGAGGCGATTGAGCTCGGACTCGAAGCGCCGCCAGTCGTAGCGGCGCTCCCAGTGGTCGACCAGAGATCTGGCGTTCTCTACGCGAACCCCTTGTGACCAGTCGCCCACCGTTTCCGGATCCGGCCATCGAGTTCTGGCCAGTCGCTGCTTCAGATCGTCGATCTCCGAATCCGGGATCGAGACGGTGAACGGGCGGATGAGGGTCGGTGGCGTCGGTGCGGTCATGGGCTTCTCTTCTCCTGAGCTTCGAAGCACAGCGCAACTTCCGTTGCACACTGGTGTGCAATCTACGTCATTGCACACCAGTGTGCAACAATGGTGTCGTGCCCACCGAGTCCTCCCGCGTGCGCTCGACGAACGAGACACGCGATCGCATCCTCGACGTCGCCCTCGACGTGCTGGGAGACAACCCCGACGCCGGAATGGGCGACATCGCCTCCGCTGCCGACGTCGTCCGCCGCACGGTCTATGGCCATTTCCCCTCGCGCCTCGACCTGGTCCGGACGCTCACGGAACGGGCCGTCACCGAGATGACGGCCGTGCTCGCCGAAGTCAACGCCTCCGACGCGGAAGCGGACGCGACGTGGGTCGAGTTCATCGCCCGCGTCTGGCCGGTGGCGCACCGGTACCGAGTGCTGCTGGCGCTGCGCCGCGGCGAGTACGGGGAGGCGATCCACGGCCTGCTCGGGCCGGTCGATGAGCTTCTCGCCGACCTCGTGAAACGGGGTCAGGACAGGGACGTGTTCGCACAGCACCTGCCGGCGGGCATTCTGAGCCAGCTTGCCTACGGCGTCGTGTTCGCCATCGCGGACAGCGACCTGTCGAACGGGACCCTCGGCGCACGAGCAGCGACGATCACGAGCCTGCTGATGCTGGGAGTTCCCGAGACGCGCGCCATCGCTCTCGTGGGCGGGGGGTCGATTCGCTGGAGGTGATGGGGGTTTCGGACCTGGGGCTCGTTTTTGGTCGTTGATCGGATTGTGGAGCTGGCGGCTCAGTTGCTGGTGGATGCACCGGTCGCGGCGTCGCGGGGTGCGCGAGAGTTGCCCCGGCTGCGCAGGAGCGCGGCGGCGACGGCGAGTTGCCAGATGACGATGGTGTAGACGGAGCCGCGTTCGATCGCACCCGAGGGCAGGCCGGCACCGAAGGTGAGAAAGAGAGCGACTACGGAGACCAGGCCGAATGCTCCGAGGACGATGCTGACGAGGCCGATCAGCCGCGTCTCGGGAGTCTTTCGCCAGTGGATACCCAGGACGAGGGCAAGCACGTTCCCGCCGACGATCGCCAGCGTTGCTCCGGTGAAGTGCAGGGCAAGCGTGCCGCTCTGCTGCGCCTGCAGGGAACCGTGGAAGGTTCCGACGAGGATGTAGCCGATCATGGTCACCACCCCCGTCACTGCGGTGAAGCGGGACCGCCCGCTGATCGTCCGCGACAGCAGCACTGTGGCGATCCCGAAGAGGAGGCCCTGAACGATGAATCCGGAGTTCATGACGGCGTGCAGCGGCGAGTTGAGTTCGCGGCCTTGGAACACGCCGGCCGTCGCGGATCCGAGGTCGCTGATCCAGTTGGTGGCGTAGCTGTAGCGAGGCGATTTCCACGCCGCGGCTGAGATCGCTTCGGCGGCGAGATAGATCGCTGGGCCCAGGAGGAAGGTGGCAGCGGCGAGGGGGCGGAGCGGGTTCATGATGTGTTCCATTTCCGTGTGGGTAACTGATTGGTCGGTCACATGTGAAGGGAGAGGTGTGTCCGGAGGGTGAGTCACGGGGTCCAGGCGAGGCGTTACGAGCTCGACAACTCCTGGGCGAACACCCTCACCCGCGACATCCGCCACCTCGAAACCGCTGCCGAATTAGCCGCGATCATCGTGTGGTCCCAGTCGTCGTTCGAACCAGAGGTGGGCCAGGACGATCAGGGCCAGGTAGACCACGAGCATTCGGCCACTGACGGCGGTGGCGAGCAGGCCGAGCAGCAGTGGGGCCGCGATGCCGGTGGTGACCCGTGAGATCGTCCTCGGCAGGTCGGAGCTGTGGCTGGCGACGCCGGTGACCACGCCGAGGGTGAAGTAAGCCGCAACCGCGCCGCACAGCAGCCAGCGACCTTGCTCGGACAGTGGATCGGAGCCGTGCCTGACCACCAGAGAGAGCGACACGGCGACGGTAGCGATGACGCCGGTGACCAGGCAGTGCAGGCCGAGGGCGGCGCGGGTGGGGATCCGGCCGGCGCGCAGGTGCGGCAGGCCGGCGTATCCGAAGACGACGGACAAGCCGAACATGCCGGCCAGCAGAACGAAGGACGCGATCGCGGTGGCCAGCAGGCCGATGTCGTACCGGGCCCCGCTTGCGGCGGCGACGAACTGCACCACCGATTCGCCCAGCACAATGATCACGAAGAGTCCCAGCCGCTCGGAGAGGTGGGCCTGGTCGACCGATACCCCGTGAATGACCGGTCCCCGGCCGTCGGGACGGACTCCTGATCGTGACTGACGCCGAGTACGTTCTGGCGCGGTGAGGTATGACTGAACCCGCTGGAGGATCCTGCTGCCGGACAGGACCAGGATCAGCAGCAGGTCGAGGCCGATTCCTGCTGCCCAGAGCGCGAGTTTCCAGTGTTCGTCGGCCCAGAGCGACGCGAACCAGGGCAGCAGTCCTACCGAGTACTGCACCACCGGGAAGTCCAGCAATACTGCGCCGCGTTGCCACGACTTGGACCCGTAGACGCGCGTGGCGATGTATGCGATCGCGAAGACGTTGAGCGGACGGACGTCGCTGCCGTGCTCGAGCACAGTGTGCGCCACGCCTGGCACAGACGCGGCCATGACCCCGAGGCCGAACATGCCGACCATCAGCCGCAGCACGCGGGTCCGGCCGGCGGCGACGTTGCTGTACAGCATGAACGTCGTCCAGGACAGCCACAGGGCCAGGAACAGCAGTGCGTAGAGACCGAGCGCCGCGGCGTTCAGTTCGGACCCGAGCACGTGTGCCAGGGCGGCCACGCCGGCCACCGCCACGAGGTCGAAGAAGAGCTCGGCCCAGCTCGCGTGCCGCTCGATCCTGGCGTCTTTGGGCTCTTCGTCGATGTTCACCATAAGTGGCCGCCGGGTGGTGGTGTCCGGGTGATCGTGGGTGCGCGGGTGATGCTGATGTCGGTCCTCCGGGACGATGTGGTCGGGTTCGTCGACGATCCGTCAGCGGGCGAGGGTGCTGCTGCTGGTGGCGGCGTGCAGGCTCTGGTCGAGAACGTTGATCATCCAGGTGAAGCTGTCGTCGACGGATGCGTCGATCTGGAACCCGCCGGCTGCTTCCAGGGTCGAGAACCCGTGCAGGGCGCTGCGGATCATCCGCAGGGCGTGAATCTCCTGGCCGGAGTCCAGGTGGTAGCCGCGCAGCATGGCCGCCCAGGAGGCGACTACCCGCTCGACGGCGGGGATGAGCGGGTCGTCGGGTCCGGTCGGGCGGGCAGCATTGGCGGCCGCGTACCGGCCGGGGTGTTCCCGCACGTAGGTCCGCATCGCCTGCGCGCCGGCGGCGAGGGCATCACTGCCGGCCCGACCCTGGATGGCGTCGCGAATGGCGTCAGCGAACTCGGCCATGGACACGATGGCGATGCGGTGGACCAGATCGGCCTGGCTGGTGACGTGTTTGTAGAGGGCGGGGGTCTTGACTCCGAGCCGTTCGGCGAGCGTGCCCATGCTGAGCTTCTCGAAGCCGACCTCGTCGATCAGGGCGGCGCCGGCCTCGGTGACCGACAGCGGGGTGAGCCGGGCCCTAGGCATTCGCCAGCGTCTTGTCGAGGAAAGGCCGGGCCAGCGCGAGGACTTGATCCGGCGTCTGGACGTGTGCGTAGTGACCGGCACCCTCAATGACGGCGAGCTCGCCGAGGCCCCTGGGCAGATCGGCGATGATCTTCTCGCCCTCGGCGCGGGGGTCGGCCCAGTCGGGGTCGAGGCTGCCCTCGATGACCAGGACCGGGCAGGTGACGTTGGCCAGCTGCGCGCCGGCGTCGGTCGGGCTGGTCTTGCACATGGCCTGTAGGACCTTCATCCGGCCGGGCTCCGTCAGCTTCGCCTCGATACGCGTCAGTTCGGCGTCCCAGTCGGCGGGCTTGACCGGATACGCCGCGTCGAGGTACTTCTTCCAGCTCGCCAGACTTCCCAGGACCATGACCTGTGCCATCTGGCTGTAACCGGTCCGGAAGCGCTTCACCCGCATCAGGCCGCCAAGATCGAAGGGTTGTACGCGGGTGAACGGCGCCAGCTCGATGATGCCGTTGATCAGATCGGGCGCGGTGGCTGCCGCGATGGTCGCCGCGCCGCCGCTGATCGACTGGCCGATGATCACGGCGGGGCCGCCGAGGTGGCGCACGACGGCGATGAGGTCGCCCGCGATGTCGGTGCGGCTGTAGCCGTCCCAGCCCAGGCTGGAGTCGCCGCAGCCGCGGATGTCGACGTTGGCGACCCGGTACCCGGCGCCGGCCAGGGCCGGAGCGAGGAAACGATAGGAGTGCCGACTGTCGCCGATACCGTGCGCCAGGACGACGAGAGGGCCCCGCCCGGACACCTCATAGGCGAGGTTGTTACCGGCGATTCTCAAGTACTCGGTCATGACGACCTCCACAAGATTGGTTAACGGCGCTATCTGTAGGTTAACGGCGTTAACTTCATGCGTCAAGCGATCTTCCTGGAGGGCAAAGTAGCTCTGTGTGACGGCGGTAACGGCGGGTGATTCGCAGAAACGGGACCCATTCTCAGAGCAAGATCAGCACGCGGGTGCGCGGGTCAAGCGTGCAGGGCAGATTGCGCCGCCACGAGCCCGGCGTATTTGCCCGGTACGGAGATGAGCTCGTCGTGCGTCCCCCGCTGCACGATCCTGCCCTTGTCGAGCACGAGGATCACGTCGGCGTCGCGGACCGTGCTCAAGCGGTGGGCGATGACGATCCGGGTCTGCGGCACCCGGGCCAGGTTGGCCTCGATGAGACTCTCGGTCTTACTGTCGAGGTTGCTGGTGGCCTCGTCGAGCAGCAGCACCTTCGGCCGGGACAGGACCGCGCGGGCCAGGGCGACACGCTGGCGCTGGCCGCCGGACAACCCGCCGCCCTCGGTCAGCATGGTCTCGTAGTTCATCGGCATCGCCATGATCTCCTCGTGCAGCGCGGCCATCTCGGCCGACGCGACGATGCGGTCGATCGCCGCGTCCGGGGCGTTGAGGGCGATGTTGTCCCGGATCGTTCCGCTGAACAGCGACGGGTCCTGGGTGACGACGCCGAACTGGCGGCGCAGTGAACGCAGGTTGAGCTCGGCCGAGGGAACGCCGTCGTAGCGGATCTCGCCCTCGATCGGAGTGTGCAGAGCCAGCAGAAGCCGAGCCAGGGTGCTTTTCCCAGATCCCGAAGCGCCCACCAAGGCCACCTTCTGGCCGGGATGGATCGACACCGTGACGTTCCGGACCGTCCACTGTCCGCGCGGATCGTGCCGGAAGCCGACGTCACGCAGTTCGATGGCGCCGCGCAGACGCAGCACCTCGATGCCCTGGCTGGGTTCCGGGGTGCTGATGAGGATGTCGGAGAGCCGGTCGAAGTGGGCGCCCGCGAGCTGGAAGCTCTGCAGGCTCGTCATCAGGGACCCGAGCGGGGTGAGCGTGGCCAGTGCGATCGCGTTGAGCGCGACCAGAGCACCGATGGAGATCTCGCCGTCGAGCACTCGCCAGGCGCCGATCCAGAGCAGCCCGAGGGGGGTGATCACGTGGATCGCCGCCACGAAGGAGTCGAGCAGACCGTGGGTGAGGCCGACCTTCCGGTCGGCTTCGAGCTGTTCGGCGAAGTGCTCGGACCACTGTTTCATGGCGCGGCGCTCGGCCCCGGACGCCTTCAGCGTCTCGATGCCGCTGAGCGTCTGGATGAGGGTGCCCTGCGACTTCGACATCGCGGCCAGTTCCTGCTGGTTGAGCTGGTTGACCCGGCGGGAGGTGGCCAGCAGGAGCAGCGACTGGACCAGCACCACGCCGGTCAGCGCCGCCCCGAAGACCGGGTCGCGGACGTACACGATCACCAGGTAGCCGACGGCGAGCGGGCCGTCGAGGATGGCGGTGACGATCTGCCCGGTCAGCAGTTCCCGCAGCATCGTCACGCTGGAGGCGCGGGTGACCAGGTCACCGGTGCCGCGCTGGGTGAAGTAGGTGTAGGGGAGTGCCACCAGATGCCGGACTACGCCCTCGCTGAGCTCCTGGTCGGCGCTGGCCCGTACGGTCACCATCAGAGCGGCCCGAAGATATCCCAGCACGAACTGGGCCGCGCCCGCGATCAGCACCGCGATCCCCAGCAGCGGCAGCAGGTCGACGGCGCGATGCGGCAGGACGGTGTCGAGCAGGATCTCGGAGAAGAACGGCAGCGCGAGGCCGAGGAGCTGCAGCAGCAGCGACGCCGCGATGACCTGCGCGAGCAACCCGCGCCGCCGCTGCAGCAGGGTGCGCAGGAATTCCCGCCGCCACGCGCTCGCCATCGATGACGAGCCGCGTCGGAACCCCGCGCCCGGTTCGAAGGCGAGCAGCACCCCGGAGAACCCGGCCGCGAACTCCTGGCGGGTGAGCCGGCGGCGGCCGGAGCCTGGGTCGATGATCTCGACCCGGTCGACGGCCCAGCGTTCGACCACCACGAAGTGGTTGGTCTCCCAGTGGACGATCGCCGGAAGCGGCACCCGGGCGAGGTCTTCCGGAGCGAGTTGGAAGGCCCTCGCCGTCAGCCCGTACTCCCGCGCGCCCGTCACGAGCGCGCGGGCGCTGAGGCCGTCGCGGCCGACGCCGAGCCGCTGCGACAGTTCGGTGACGGTCGTGCGGTGACCGTGGTGGTGCAGCACCATCGTCAGGCACGCCGACCCGCATTCGGCCTGCGCGTTCTGCAGCACGGCCTTCATGCGTCTCACCGGGCACCGGCGATCAGCGCGACGACCGTGAGACCCGCGGAGGCGAGGACCGCCACCACGAGCCAGAGCAGCAGGAACGCATGCGGCTTCACGGCCGTACCGGATGGCAGCGGCCTTGGCGCGCGCAGCGAATCATCATGCCGTTACCTTTTTTCGATCTTGAAGGTGATGCGTGTCCAAGCCCGGCCGTGATCGGGTCTCAGAGCCAGTGCCACCTGATGTCCGCCGCGGCCCGCCGTTCGGCCATGAACGCTGTGAAGCCCGCCCGGCCGGCGGCGGCCAGCGTCGCCGGGTCGTCGGGATCGGCCGGGCGGCGTTCCCGGATCTCGCCCACCAGATGGTGGCGGCCGTAGGGCACCGGCCCGACGGTCTGGCCCGCGGCGGCCTGCCGGAGCGGTTCGGGAAGTTCGCGCGCCACCCGGACCGCCGAGGTCACCTCGACGCCGTCGGCGGGCCGGGCAGTGAGCGGTCCGGCGCAGAGCTCCTGTTCCGGGCCGGTCGCCCACACCGCCCAGACCTGGTCGAACTCGCCGGGGTGCCGGTCCAGATAGTCGCGTGCGGTCTCCCGTTCCACACGTGCGCGAACCCGCTGCCGCAGCGCCATGCCCGTGATGTGGTTGTCGTACGCCTCCAGTGTCAGCCCCACGTTCTCCAGCCAGCGCATCATCGCGTCGCGGGTGAGCAGGCCACGTCGGAGCCGATAGCCGTCGGAGGCCTCCTGGATCTCCTGCGCGGTCGCCTTCCCGGTCTCCTGGCCGATCAGCTCCTCCAGCAGGCAGTGGTCGATCAGCTCCTCCTGGATCGAGGGATCGCCCTCGGCCCGGGTGCGCAGCGTCAGCAGGGCGTTCTGAACCAGCACCTCATGGTCGCCGATGGAGAGCACCCGCCCGGAGGCGAAGTGAGTGGAGTGATCGACCGTCCACGGCACGCCGTCGCCGGTCGGCGCGGTCAGCGCCACGTCCCAGCCGTCGGGATGGGCCAGCACCAGGTCGTAGTCGACGATCGGGCTGCCAGGGCGGACGTCGGTGACGAGCTGGGCCTTGGTCTGCGGGCGGTCGGCGCGCCAGGCGGCGACCGCGCGACGGGCGGCCGGGACCCCCTCGCGGGTCCGCGGTAGGCCGCGCAGCAGTTCGACGGCATCGGCCAGGGTGTCGGCGAAAGTGTTCACAGTGATTCCACGGGTTCGGCGGCGACCAGCCAGTCGGCGATCGCATCGGAAATGGGCAGGCCGGTGGAGGCCTCGATCCAGCCCCACTGACCCGAGGGGTTGATCTCCAGGTAGACGTACTCGCCCTCGGGGGTCAGGATCAGGTCGATGCAGCCGTAGGGCAGGCCGAGCGCGGCGGTCAGCGCCAGGCAGCGTTTCTCGACGTCGGCCGGAAGCCGATGGATCCCGTATTTGGAGAACGTCTGCTCGTAGTGGCGGTAGTCGTACTTCGTCGCCCGCGAGCCCTGCGAATGGATCTCGGCCGCGAACACCTGCTCGCCGACGACGGTGACCCGCAGTTCGATCGACTTCTCTACGTACGGTTGCAGGATCGCCGGCGAGAGGTCCAGGCGGCTCCGGTCGGTGAGATGCCGCCGGGTGACCGGAGTCGAGTAGAAGACGTGTTCGGCGCCCTCGACCTGGAACCCGACGAACTCCACCTCTTTGGCGATCAACCGGCCGCCGGCCTTCTCCCAGAACGGGATGAGTTCCTCGGCGTCGTTCGTGATGAGCGTCTCGGGGGTGATGAACCCGAGCTTGGCCGCCGCGGCGAGGTTGAGCAGCTTGTTCTGGAGGCGCAGCAGGTCCCAGCTCCGGCCGGGGAACCAGCGCGAGTCGAGGGTGTCCTCCCAGCCGTACAGGAAGATCCCCGCGAGCTTCTCCACGTATTTCCGGTGGCTCGGGTCGATGACCGCGGCGGGTGCGCGTGGATTCGACGGCCGCCGGTTCCACACGGCGGTGAAGGCCGTGGTGTCGTATTCGCGCCCGCCGGTCCGCAGGAGGTGCTGCCAGCCGCCGCCGTCGCTCAGCCGGGAGACGAAACGGCTCTCCGCCGGGAACTCACCCGAATCCCACCACAGGAATTCGGCGCCACGCGCGGTGAGCTTCGGGGCGACCAGGTCCACCGACCTGTCGTCGGAGGCGCTCAGAATCAGAATCAACGTCAATCCCCCAGGCATGGACGGGGCGTGGCCGGGGAACTCCGGCCACGCCGTCAGGAACCCTTAGCGGGGGACCTTGTGGTCGATCGGGTCCGACTTGCCGCCATAAAGCGAGGAGGCGAGCCAGATGCAGAGCTCGCCGTAGTTCTCGCGCGGCTGGCCTCCGATGACGTCGTCGAGCGCGTCGTCCGGAAGCGCGGACATGCCAAGGTCTTCGATGCGAGCAGACACGTCGCATCTCCTTTCCATGTGGAAACGAAACGTGTCCGAGCCTGACGTGATCTTCTTGTGAGCTGGTTGCGCCTGGGTTGTGGGACCCACGCCTGTTCACCAGCGAGGCGTGGCTAAGGCGGCAATCACGTCTGGATTGGGGATGTTGCCGCCTACAGCTACCGCTGTGTGGCCTGCGATATCCGTAAACCGGAAGATCCGTCGGTGTGCCGGTCGGCGCGGTCGTTCATCTCACCGGCCTCATCGTCGCAAGGTGCGGTTGTCCATGAGGGTTGCCGCCATTGCCGCAGGTCGTCCCTGCATGTCCTACCCCGCCATAGATGGGTGGTGGACCTCATGGTGGTGAGTCGGTAGCGCCGTGCAAAATAGGGCGAAAGCTACAAAACGCCAGATGGGGGACGTGATGGTCGTGATCGCTGACGGTCTGCAGGCTTACGCGCCGCCTGGCCCGCCCCTCGCCTGGGCTGTCGCGGCAGTGCTGGTTCTGGCGGTGCTCGCGGTCGGCGCCTTCCGGGTCGTCTCAGAGGATGAGCGTCTGGTGGTGTTCCGGTTCGGCCGCCTTGCCGCGGTGAAGGGCCCGGGTCTCGCCGTCGTGTTGCCGGGTGTCGATCGCGTGGTACGGGTCCCGCTGGACACGACCTATGTCGATCTTCTCTGGCTTGACGCCGTCACCAGGGATGGCGTGGCGGTGACGGTCAACGGTGCCGCGCTGGCCTCTGTGGGGGATCCGGTCTCCTACGCCCTGAGCAGGAACTCGCCGAACTCTGCCACGCTGGCCGTGGCGGAGACGGAAATCCGCGGCTACGTCGCCGAACGCGACCTCGCGGAGCTGTCGGAGCCGTCCGAAGGCGATCTGTGTCATCTGTCGGCCAAGGTCAGCGACCGCACCCGCGACTGGGGCGTGGACGTCACGCTCATCGAGTTCTCTCGCGTGGAGGTACGGCTCAAAGCGGATCTGATCCGCTGGGCGGAAGGATTCGCGGACCGCGCCCGGAAGGCGGCCAGGTGAAGGGGACGGAACCATGATCGTGGCTCGCCCCCGCTTCTGCCGTCTTCCGGTGGCATCCCTGCAAGAGGCTGACCGAACCGGGAGCTAGATGACGGGGAGTTCGCCGCCGTCGACTGTCAGGCTTACTCCGGTGACCCACTGAGCCCGGTCCGATGCGAGGTAGGCGACGGCCTCGGCGATGTCGCGGGGGTCTCCGGGACGACCCAGAGGGATGCCCGCTGTGGTGGCGGCGAGCGGGACGTCCATCGCGTCGGCGAAGTTCTGGCGGATCGCGTCGGCGCCCGGGGTGAGCACGTTGCCGGGGATGATCGTGGTGACGCGGATTCCGGCGGGCGCGAGCTCGGAAGCGAGCGCTTTGCTGTAGGTGTTGAGGGCGGCCTTGGCGGCAGCGTAGTGAGCCAATGGCGGCGCGGGCGTGAGGGCCGCTCCCGATGAGATGTTGACGATCACGCTGCCCGGCCCGGCCTCGCGCAGCGCCGGCAGCAGCGCGTTGTTGACCCTCACTGCGGACAGGTAGTTGAGGTCGAGTGCGTCGAGCCATTCCTCATCGGGGATGGATGAGATGCCCCCGATGTGGGCGCGTGCCGCCGCCGCGTTGTTGACCACGATGTCGACGCCGCCGAGCTCGTCGAGCGCTGCCGCGGCGAATGCCTGCACCCCCGCGAGGGTGCCGATGTCGCCCTGGATGAAGGTGGCGGCCTTCGGCGTCTCGTCGGTGGCGTGACGCGCGGTGGTGACGACGGTCGCGCCGCCGTCGAGCAGCCGCTGCACGATGGCCGCGCCGATCCCGCGAGTGCCTCCTGTGACGATCGCGCGCTTTCCTGCGAACTCAGTGATGTCGGGTGACGTGCTAGTTCTGAACATACGGTCCAATATAACAGGTTATGGACCGAATGTTCAGAACGGCGTATCCTGGGGGAATGGGGCGGCCACGGAAGTTCAGCGAGCAGGACGTCCTGGCCGCTGCACGCCGGCAGTTCAATGAAACCGGCTACCACGGCACCTCGGTCGACGATCTCTCCCGCGCGACAGGGCTCAGCAAGGGCAGTCTCTACGGCGCCTTCGGCGACAAGGAGGCCCTGTTCCAGCGAATATTCGAGGAGTACTGCGCGAACTCCGACGAGAGCGCCGCCGCCCTGCTCGAAGGCCCGGAGGACCAGGCCCTCGACCGCCTCCGCGCATGGCTGACGTCGCCGGACGACCACACCGGTCGGCCTGGCTGCCTGCTGGCCAAGGCCACGGCCGAACTGGCGTCGGAGAACGACGCCATCGCGACCAGGTCACTCGCGGCGTACGAAGTACTGCTCGACAGCTGCCGCCGGCTTGTCGAGCAGGCGCAGCGCGCCGGGCACCTGGATCCGGCCGCCGACGCTGAGGCGCTCGGCGGACTGATCCTCACCACGCATCGCGGACTCGAAGCCCTCGCCAAGGCAGGCGTCGACGCGAAGACCAGGAACCGAATCGCCGACGCCGCGATCGACAGCATCGCACTGCCGGTTTCTTGACCCTGGAGCCGGCGGTTCCCGTCTGCGGCGGGCGCTGTGTGACCGCGCCACCGTGTGGGACCTCACCCACCAACGTCTGGCTTCACCCCACACTCCGCGCCGGCCTTCGGAAAGGACGAGCCCGGGCGTGCGCGCCGACCTTGCCGCCGCACCCGCCCGGTAGCCCCCGGTCAGCCCGTGACGGTGGCGGAGACGGTGCCGATCGCCGCGTTGCCGGGATTGACGTGGACGGTGTAGGTGCCGGTCGCCGGAAGGGTGAGGTTGGTGAACGTGGGGGTGGCGCTGGAAGTGTTCGAACTGGCCAGCGTCGTGCCGTCAGGTCTGCGGATAGTGAAGGTGGTCAGGCCGAAAGTGTTGCCCGTCAGCCTGACCGTGATGACCTGGGCCTGCGTGCCGGAGAAGGCGAAGCTGGCGTTCTGGCCGGCGCCGGTAGTGGTGACAGAGCCTGCGGCGCCGTTGATGGTGAGGGCGGTGGTGACGTCAGCGGGGACTTCGGTGACGCGTACGGTCAGGGCGCCGGTGTAGGCCGACTGCCCGTCGAGGAGGATCGTGTAGGCGCCGGTCACCGGAAGGACCGTGGTGTCCCAGAGACAGGATGCGGCACAGTACTGACTTTCCTTCAGGATGGCGCCGTCGGGTTTGCGCACCAAGACCTTCGCGCCGAGGCTGCTGCCGAAGGTCCCGCCGGTGAAGTTGAAGAACACCCGCTGGTTCGCCGTGCCGTCGAAGGTCCAGATTCCGTTTTGGCCGGGCGAGGCGATGGTGATCGTCGTGGCGGGCCCGCCGACGGTCACGTTCTGGGTGACGTAGCCGACGTCGAACTTCCCGGTCATCGCGCCGGTACTGGCGCCCTGGGGGACCAAAGCGACGGTGTAGACGCCGTCCACGGGAAGGGTGGCCGGGGGAAGCGAACATGCGGTGCTGCAGTATTCCGAGG
>NZ_BBXD01000014.1:447111-496136 GCF_001570545.1 Herbidospora mongoliensis
GGTGATCGTCGTGGCGGGCCCGCCGACGGTCACGTTCTGGGTGACGTAGCCGACGTCGAACTTCCCGGTCATCGCGCCGATGCTGGCGCCCTGGGGGACCAAAGCGACGGTGTAGACGCCGTCCACGGGAAGGGTGGCCGGGGGAAGCGAACATGCGGTGCTGCAGTATTCCGAGGCGATCAGTGTCGAACCGTCGGGCTTCTTCACCATCACTTTCGCGTTGAGGCTGCTGCCGAAGGTCCCGCCGGTGAACCCGAACGACACCTGCTGGCCTTCCTGGCCGGTGAACTTCCAGTGGCCGTTTTGGCCGGGCGAGGCGATGGTGATCGTCGTGGCGGGCCCGCCGACGGTCACGTTCTGGGTGACGTAGCCGACGTCGAACTTCCCGGTCATCGCGCCGATGCTGGCACCCTGGGGAACCAAAGCAACGGTGTAGACACCGTCCACAGGAAGAATGGCCGGGGGAAGCGAACACGATGTGCCGCAGTACTCCGGGGCGATCAGCGACGAACCGTCAGGCTTCTTCACCGACACTCTCGCGTTGAGGCTGCTGCCGAAGGTTCCGGCCGTGAAACCGAACGACACCTGCTGGCCCGCGACACCGGAGAACTTCCACGCGCCGTGCTGGCCCGGAGAGGCGATCGTGATGGTCGAAGCCGGATCGCCCACCGCCACATTCTGGACGACGTAGCCGGCGTCCAGCTTCGCCGTCAACGAACCCGTGACCGCGCCCGCGGGAACCAGCACGACTGTGTACACCCCCGCCACGGGAAGAGTCGCCGGGAGCAACGAACACGATGTGCCGCAGTACTCCGGGGCGATCAGCGACGAACCGTCAGGCTTCTTCACCGACACCGTGGCGTTGAGGCTGCTGCCGAAGGTTCCGGCCGTGAAACCGAACGACACCTGCTGGCCTGCGGCGCCCTCGAACCTCCACCGGCCGTTCTGTCCCGGTGAGGTCAGCGAGATCGGGGTGGCGGGGCCGCCCACCGTCACGTCCTTGGTCACGTCGCCGACGTCGAGTTTCGCCGTCAGGCTGCCGATCTGGTTCCCGGACGGGTTGAGCACGATCGTGTAGTCGCCGTCCACCGGGAGGATCGCCGGGGTCAGCGAACACGACGTGCCGCAGTAGGCCGTGTTGATGAGGGTCGCCCCGTCCGGCTTGCGCACCGAGACCGTCGCGTTGACGATGCTCCCGAACGAGCCGCCGGTGAAGCCGAACGAGACGTTCTGGCCGGCCAGGCCGGCGAAGGTCCACACGCCGTTCTGGCCGGGGACCGTCGTGGTCAGCGGCACGGCGGGGCCGCCCACCGTCACTGTGGCCGACGCGTCGGCGGGGACCTCCAGCACGCCCGCCGACAGGGTGCCGGTCAGTTCGGCGGCCGGATCGAGCAGGATCGTGTACGTCCCGTCGGCCGGGAGCGGGGTGACATCGATGGAGCAGGTCTGGCCGCAGTAGGTCCGGCCCACGAGGGTGCTGCCGTCGGGCTTGCGTACCAGGACGGAGGCGTTGAGCGAACTGCCGAAGGTGCCTGCGGTGAATCGGAAGGACATGCGCTGGCCGGTCGTCCCGGGGAAGGTCCAGGTCCCGTTCTGGCCGGGGGCGACAGTGGTCAGCGGGGTGGCGCTGCCATTGGTCGGCACCGGCAGGGTCACGTCGGCCGGGACGGTGGTGATCGCCGCGGTGAGTTCGCCGACGGCGGTGCCCTGCTGGTTCAAGGTGATCGTGTACGTCCCGGCGACCGGCAGCGTGGTCGGGTCGATGAAGCACGTGCCGCCGCAGTAGACGGTGCTCTTCAGCACCGTCCCGTCGGGCTTCCGGAGGCTGATGTCGGCGTTGGTACTGCCGCCGAACGTGCCGCCGGTGAAGGAGAAGAACAGGCGCTGGTTCTCGGCGCCGGTGAAGGTCCAGGCGCCGTTCTGCCCGGCTCCCGTGAGGGCCACCTCGACCGGCGGCCCGTTGACGGTGATCGGCACGGACACGTCGGCGGGGATCGGGGTGACGGCCAGGGCGTAGGGGCCGCTGTCGTCACCCTGCGACTGGACGTTGAGGCGGTAGGACCCGGCGGGCAGGTTCCTGATCTCCTTGTCGGAGCAGTAACCGCTGGCGACGCTCGTCCCGCTCCCGTTGAGCAGGGTCCACTTGAGGTCGGGGCAGTTCTTGACGTCGACGTAGAGCGCGCCGGGCTGGGCCAGGGTGAACTGGTACTGGTCCATGGAGACGACGGTCTCCAGATTGCCCGCGCCCGCCACCGGCTCTCCGCCGGAGACCTCGAGCGGCAGCGCGACCGGGAAGGCCTGGGGCGGCACGATCGGCATCGTGAGCTGGACGTTGTCGACGCCGAATGCCTGGTTGGAGATGCCGGCGACGCCGGTGGCGTCCACAGTGAACTCGATCTGGGTGTCCTGATGGTCGTAGGGCAGGCTCACCCGGTACTTCGCGAAGGGCTGCCCGCTGGCGAGGGTTCCCGTGGAGACCGGGGTCAGCTCACTCGGGGTGAAGGTGACCGGATCCTCCCGGTCGGTCCGCACGGTCACCTTCTCGACGTCGCCGTCCGAGGTCCAGTTGCCGACCGTGAGCAGGTCGAAGGCCAGGGTGCCGCCGAGATGGGAGGGCAGTTGCTGCACGTAGAAGCGGTAGGAGTCGGTGCCGCTGAACGGCCCGGCGAAGGCGGTGGTCGACGGGTCCTGCGATACGCGGGCCGGGCGCAGGTTCTTGGGCATCGTGGCCGACTGGAAGTCGACGGCCAGGTTGCCCTGGGTGTCGAGCGTGGCGGTGAGCGGGTCCACGACGGTGGTCACCTGCTCGGCCGCCATGGCGGCGAAACTGGCATCCGAGGTGAGGGCGATGTCCAGGACGCACGCGTCGAACACCGGGCCCGGCGGCACGTCCTGGCCCTGGCAGTAGGCGCTCGCCGCGGAGATCTGCTCCGGGGTCAGGTCGTGGACGGTGACGATCTCGGAGGGGAAGGCGAGGTCGGTGAAGGTCGCGGTGCTCTGCCCGGGTCCGTAGGTGAACAGCGACTCGTCGTTGGAGACGCGCCAGGAGTCGGCGTACTGGCCGTGGATGACGGTCGCGGTGGCGTTGGCGGGAAGCTGGGTGCCGTCGCGGAGTCTCAGGTCGTTGTTCGGGTTGCCGTCGGCGTCGCCCAGCAGGCCGACCAGGTCGTCTGGGGGCTCGGCGCCGAAGGCCAGCCCGGCGTGACAGCAGTCGCCGTCCCAGCGGAACACGCCGCCGTCCATGCCGTTCCAGAACACGTAGTAGCTGCCGCCGTCGCGCATGACGCCGGCGGTCTCCGTCAGCTGGGCCACGTGACCGGAGGCCAGGGTGACCGGCTCACCGTCGATGAGGAGGTTGTTCCCGATCTCGACGACGTGGTCGTCGACGAACATGGACACCCGATCGATGATCGACACGTTGTCGCGCCGTTCGACGAACCTGGCGTGGATGCGCAGATCGTGGCTGTCCGATTGGGCCAGGACGAACTCGCCGACGGACTGCATGTCGTAGGCCATCCGGTCCATCGTGATCAGGTGCGGCTCACCCCAGACCTTCGAGTACCGCAGCCCGCGCAGCCAGTCGAAGAAGTCGGTGACATTCCCCCAGAACATGGTCCACTGGATGTAGACCAGCGCGACCGCGACCGCGGTGACGATGGTGATGACCCCGGGGTCGACGACCGGCTGCGGGATCGGGTCGGGCACCGGCACCGGCCAGGGCTGCGGAACCGGGACGGGCACCGGAACCGGGGTGGGAACGGGAAGCGGATCGGGCAGCGGCTCGACCGGCTGGCCGGGCGTCGGCTTCTTGCATATCTTGACCTCCCCAGAAAGGGAGATGAGCAGCAGTCCGTCCTGCGGGGAGGTGACCGTGTAGGCCTGGGTCCGGAAACCGATCTCGCCCTTGCCGCAGCCGAAGTTGACCCAGAAGTAGTCGACGTAGTCGCGCAGCGCGTTGCCGAGCCCAACGTTGGTCATGCCCCGGTCGGTCATCGCCTTGATGTGCTTTTTGACCTGCTTGCTCCAGTCGCCAGGCTTGTAGTTGCTGGCGACCTTCGCCTCGATGATCTGGACGTAGGGCTGGGCCGCGGGTGAGGTCAGGGTGTGGTCGTAGAAGATGATGTCCGGCCGCGCCAGTCCGAACGTCGTCTCCCACTGAAGATTGGGGTGGATTCCGTCGGTCGGAGCGCTACCCGTGATCTTCTCGTGGAGATAGGAGATGGCTCGGGCCTGGCCGATGTATTCGACCCCTGCGTTCCCGCTCTGGCCGTTGTGCCCGCACTGGTCTTTCGAGTAGAGCTGCACCGGGCCGTTGAGCCTGCCGAGCAGGCAGCCGGGGCCCTTCTGAATACGCGCCCTGGTTTTCGCGAGCGTGCCGTTGACACAACGCGTGTCACCTTGGGTCGCCGGAACGTTCGAGTTGGAGTCGTTCGTACACGGAACCGCGGCATAGGCGGATGGTGCCTGTCCTATTGGCCCGTTGGGCACGATCAGCCCGGCGACCAGGGATAACACGACGACAAATATCTGCACGGTCTTGAGCCGCATGGGTTCCCCAAACCAGAAGTGCACCAAGATGACAGGAGTGATGACGCTGCTAAAATTCGCCCCGTTGAAAGGGATCTACCACACGGGCCACATTGCCTGCCAGCGCGTCAATGCGTTGACGAAACGGGCCACTGCCATGACGGAGGGTGATTATGGCGGGCTATCCTGCGGAATTCTCCTGGGATTCGCTCACGGAACGGCGTATTCACCGGGCGGCGCTCATAATCGAGGCACAAAACGGCAAGTCCGTCGCTTTCGACGGCGCGGAGTTCGTCCTGCTGCCCGCGCCGCCGGAGGGGAGGAGCATGCGGGCGCTGTCCCACGACGGCGCCCTTCTCCTGTTGACGGCCTCGACGGGGAACGGGGTCGGGGTGCGGGTTCTGGCCACGGGCGAGACGCGCTGGTTCGACAGCCCCGACCCCGATTTCGAGCACGACCGGCACGCGGCCTTCTCTCCCGACGGCACGGTTGTCGCGGTGCTCACCGGCGACGAGGGGGCCGAACCGAACCTCGCGGTGGTGAGCCTGCTCGATCCGGCCACCGGCGAGCGGCAACGGGTCTGGTCGGCCGTGGGGGCGGCGAGTTTCGAGTGTGGCGTGTGCTGGTCACCCGACGGCCGGCTGGTCGCGGTGACGTACCTGACCTGGGATGAGGAGAACGACGACGACGCGCTGTCCACCACGGTCATCGAGGCGGAGACGGGGCGGGAACTGGCGTCCTACCCGATCACGACGATCGCTTCCGCGACCTCGGCGAGCTGGGCGAGCGATCACCAGCTCCTCTACCGGGAGGAGTACGACGACCTGAACCGGCGCTTCGTCGCCGACCCCCGTGCCGGCACGGTCCGGGCCACGCCCGAGCTGACCGGACGGGTGTGGGGCGCGGTGGGGGCGCGGCATCTCCAAGAGCTCGCCGACCACGAGGATCCAACGGCGGAGGCCAGCGAGTTCTATACGACCGACCTCGACGGCCAGGACCGGCGACCGTTGTTCACCTACCGGCCGAGAGTCAACGCCGACCTGATCCATCTGGCGCCCGGCGTCATCGCCGACGCCGTGGACGGATAGATCCGATCCGGCTGACCACTGACCAGGCCGCGTCGCCGCGTCAGTCGCCGAAGGCCGGCAGCCTCATGTCGACCGCTGTCGTCCGCGCCTGCGACCCCGGCATCTCCCCGTGAGGATCACGGAAGCAGGCCGTGGTCGTGGGCGTAGACCGCCGCCTGAGTGCGGTCGCGCAGGCCGAGCCGCTGGAGGATGCGCGAGATGTGGTTCTTCACCGTGCCCTCGCTGAGGTAGAGCCGGTCGGCGATCTCCCGGTTGGACGCCCCGCCGGCCAGCAGCCGCAGCACGTCGAGCTCCCGTGCCGTCAGCGGCACCCGCGCCTCCGGGGCACGGGCGCCGCCGGCCGCCACCAGGCGGGCGGTGACCGCCGGGTCGAGCTGGGTGACCCCGGCGTGCGCGAGCCGCACGGCCGCCGCCAGTTCCCGTGCCGGGAGGTCTTTCAGCAGATAGCCGGTGGCGCCCGCGCGGAGGGCCTGGAGAACGTACTCCTCGTCGTCGAACGTCGTCAGCATGACCACCCGGATCTCCGGCGCGCGGTCGCGGAGCGCGGCGACGGCCCGCACCCCGTCCATCCGCGGCATCCGCACGTCCATCAGCACGATGTCGGGCCGCATGGCGACCGCCTGCTCGACCGCCTCATGGCCGTCGGCCGCCGTGCCGACCACGGTGATGCCGGGCTGCACGCCGAGCAGCGAGGCAATGGCCTCCCTGATCAGCCCCTGGTCGTCGACGACCAGCACCCGCACCGGCTCGTCGCTCACGGCGCGCTCCTCCGGGGGATGGTGACGGTCAGCCGGGTGCCCCCGCCCGGCGGGCTGCCGATGTCGACCCGGCCACCGGCGAGCTCCACCCGTTCGCGCATGCCGAGCAGGCCGTACCCCTCGCTCTCGGGCGCGAAGCCCCGCCCGTCGTCACTGACCACCAGCTCCGCGCCCCGCGGGTCCAACGACGCGGCGACCGACACGCGCCTGGCACGGGCGTGCCGCCGGGCGTTCGTGATGCCCTCCTGCGCGGCCCGGTAGAGGGCCCGCAACGCCGCCGGATCATGGCCGCCCTCCTCGCCGGAGAACTCCAAAACCACATCCGTCTGGCCTTCGACCAGGGCGGACAGGGCCTCTTCGAGGCTGAAGGACTCGCGCAAAGTACGCACCGAGCGCCGCACGTCCTCCAGCGCCCGCCGCGCCGAGCCGTGCGCGTCCGCGACCGCCCGATCGGCCGCCTCGGCGTCGAGGTCACGGAACGCGGTGGCCTTCTCCAGCAGCACCACGATCGCGGTCAGGTGGTGCCCGAGATCGTCGTGGATGTCCCTGGCCACCCGGTTGCGCTCGGCCGTGGCCGACAGTTCGGCGACCGCCGCCGCCGAAGCGGCCAGTTCCATCCGCGCCCGGCGCTCCTCGGCCGCCACCGCCGCCATGGTCACCGCGAGGACCAGCCCCACGCAGAACATCAGCAGGTCGGAGACCTGCCCGGCGTCGGCGAGCCAGTGCGGGTCCAGGATCGTGCCGACCGCCGCCAAGACCACGACACACCCCACGGCGAGCGCCACGGAGACCGTCCGCCCGAACGCGAAGTACGCCGTGAACGGCACCAGCACGAACAACACCCGCGACAGCCCGGCCCCGTCCGCGGACGCGACCAGCGTGAACAACCCCACCCGCAGGGCCAGCAGCAGCACCGGAGCGATCCGGCGCTCCCACCGGTCGAGGACGGCCAGCGCCGCCAGCCCGGCCACGAACGGGACCGGCCGGGTGTCGCCCAGCCCGGCCAGCCAGGCGTACAGACCCGCGACGAGGACCGCGCCGTAGAGCACCGGCGACACCCACGGCACCGGACGGGACAGGGCCATGCCCGAAAGACTACGGTCGGTCCGCATACTGCCGCACTGATCCCCGCACCGACAGCGACAACCAGATGAGCGTCGCGGCGACCAGGACGTGCAGCAGACTCGTCAGCGCGCTGTCCGGCAACGACGCGCCGACCGCCAGCGCCGTCAGCGTGATGCCGTACCCGGCGGCGGGCACCCGCGGGAAGACGCCCGCGCGCAGCATCGCCACCGAGAACAGGACCGTGCCGACCACGAACACCGCCGTCCCGCCGAGCAGGACGATCCTCGTGGGCCCCAGGAGCAGCTCCCGCGTCACCACGTCGTCGAGGAAGAAGACGACCAGGTTGAGCGCGAAGGCGATGCCGGCGAAGAGGGTGAGGCCGATCATGTTGACGGCGTACGCGACCTCGCCGAACCGGCCGGAGACCTCGCTCTGCCGCAGGTGGAAAGCCGTGAGCGCGGGCGGCCCGAAGGCGGCCCCCAGACCGATGACGAGGCTGGTGATCGTCGTCTCGCCGGTGAACGCCTCGACGGCGCCGGGGACGCCGACCGACAGGCCCATGATGACGCCGCAGACGACGCCGAACCGAAGAAGGGGAGAGGGCATACGGGAACTCCTTGACCGAAGGGATTCCGACGGTAGGAGTAGTGGCTTTCCCGGATAAGTGCCGCCGGTCATGGCGACGTCATGTGCCGTGCGGCACCCGAGGAGGTCCCAGCGGTTGCCCGCGAAGTCGAGGAAGACGGCCAACATGTCCACATCACCACCACCCCGGCCGCCAGGGCGGTGGTCAGTGACGGCGGGCGGTGATGATCCAGGCGCGCGAGTCGAAGTACACGCCACTGTCGGTCTCGTGGGCGGCGAGGGTGGCGCGTAGTCGCGCGCGGGCCCGCTCGGCCGTCTCGGTGTCGAGGTCGGCGAGCAGGTCTTCGTATTTCAGCAGGCGGAGCATGCTGTCCAAGGCGGTGGCGGTGTCCGGGCCGTAGTAGACGGGCTCGTGCACATCGGTGAAGCTGACGTCGGTGAAGCCCGCCGCCGCCAGGATGCCTCGCGCGATGGTCGGGTCGGCCAGCGAGAACGGGCCTGGGCCGCCGCCGGGGGTGTCTGTTGCGCCGGTGAGGCTCTGGCGGATCGCGGAGGCCCATTCGTTGCGGTCGCGATCTTGCCAGACCAGCAGCACGAGGCGTGCTCCGGGGCGCAGCGCGCGCCCGATATTGGTGAACGCGGCGACCGGGTCGGCGAAGAACATCACGCCGAACCTGCTGATGCACAGGTCGAATTGCGGCGATGGGAAGCGGTGAACCTGAGCGTCCGCCTGCTGGTAGGTGACGTTGGCCAGTCCCTGGTCATCAGTGAGCCGGCGGGCCCGTTCGAGCATCGGCGCGGAGAGGTCGACGCCCACCACGCTTCCCGTGACGGCGGCGCGGGCGGCCTGGCGCGTGGACTGCCCCGTACCACAGCCGATGTCGAGCACCCGGTCATGCGAGCCGACACGGGCAGCGGCGCGGAAGAGTTCGTTGTGCAGACGCAACTCCGCGTCGTAGTCGAACAGATCGGTCATGCCAGCCACGCTACGAGCCAAGGGCCATCGTGAAAAGCGATGGTTTCCGATTGAATTGATCGCTCAGAACGATGGCTGGGAATACGCTGGAAACCGTGACCGATCTCGAACTGAGGCATCTGGCCGCGATGGCCGCCGTCGCCGAGGAGGGCTCGTTCGGCCGGGCGGCAGTCCGCCTCGGCTACACCCAGTCGACCGTGAGCCAGCAGATCGCCGCGTTGGAGAGGTCGGTCGGCGGACCGGTGTTCGATCGGCCGGGTGGGCCCAGACCGGTGCGGATCACCCCGCTCGGCGCCGTCGTCCTCGAGCACGGACGCGAGCTGCTGGCGAAGGCGGCCGCCCTGGCCGAGGCCGTCGACCGGTTCAAGGCCGGCGACGGCCGGATCGACATCGGCACTCTCCAGAGCGTGTCCACGGTGATCCTGCCGCTCCTCGTGCGCCGGCTGCGCGACGAGCACCCCGGCAGCGACATCCGGCTGTCCGAGGAAGAGCCGGAGGCGCCGCAGATCGGCGATCTCGACCTGCTGTTCTACGACGGCCCCCTCAACGGCGACGTCGAGCATGTCAAGCTGCTCGACGATCCCTACCTGCTGGTGGCCGCGCGCGGCACCTTCGACGAGCATTCCGTCCCGCTGGGCTGGCTCGACGGCGCACCGCTGGTGGCCTGGCCGTCGACCTGCGACCAGCCCAGGATGGAGGAGGCGTTCACCCGCGCCGGCGTGAACCCGAAAATCGTCTTCCGTACGTCAGGCAACGAGACGCTGCTGTCGATGGTGCGGGCCGGGATGGGTTCGGCGGTGCTGCCGTGGCTCGCCATCCACGCCGCCGGCGTCGAGTCGGACGAACGGCTCCGCGTCCACGAGCTGCGACCGGCCGTTCCCGCGCGTGCGGTCTGCCTGCACTGGCGGGCCGGTCGTACCCACTCTCCCCTCGCGGCCCGAGCGATCGAGATCGCCGTCGACGTCGCGTCCGACCTCGTGAAAGGCCGCCAACGGTGATGGCGGCGGGTCGCGCGTGCGGCCCGCCACCGTCAGCGGTTATGCGAGAGGCAGTCGGAGGACGCTCTGGTTGCCGATCCCGAGGTTGGTCGTGGTGGAGCCGATCGCGCTCCAGACCTCGACCCGCACCGAGCCGTTGGCCAGGTTGACGTGATAGGACGCCACCCCCGGTGGAGCGATCGCTGGCGATGTGCACCAGACACCGTCCCGGATCACCTACCTGTGTTGCCCTGCGAAACGCTCAGCAGGACGCACTGGCCTTGTGCGCGAAGGCATCGGCCGAAATATCGACGGTGAGCCGTGCCGCGGGGCTCGGATCGTCAATGGCGGCGGCGCGGAAGTCCTGGGTGCGCGGGATCGATGAGGTCGGCGTACTCGGGGTGGGCCGCGATGTAGTCGGCCGTGAAGGTGCAACGGTTGGTCAAGGTCACGCCTTTGGCCCTGATGTCGTCCAAGGCGATTCGGACGAGTTCGGAGCCGATGCCCCGGCCGCGGAATTCCGGTTCGACGATCGTGGAGGTGAACACTCTGCGGGAGTCGGTGTCCTCGTACACGATGGCGCCGACGACCCGGTCGGCGATCAGCGCGTCGTAGGTTTGTGCGGCGGTGTTCTCTCGCACGGTGATCTCGTCGGTCATGTCGTGATCCTTTCGAGGCTGCTGCGGTGACGGGTGACCTCGTTCACGGTGAGGTGAGGTCGATGCCGAAGACTTCGCGCAGCCCTTGGTGTCCGGCCTCGGTGACGCGTATCGCGCGGGTCGCCTCGGACCTGCGGATCCAGCGGGCCTCGGTGAGCCGGTCCAGCAGGCCGCGGCCGAGGGCTCCGGCCAGGTGGTGGCGCTGTTCGCTCCAGTCGACGCAGTAGCGGATCAGCGGGCGGCGTGGCGGGATCTGGACGTGGAGGTCGGCGAGTAGATTCCGCCCGGAGTCGGTCAGGGCGTAGCCGATGTCGTGGCCGTAACCGGTGGGCCGGTCCTGCCGGGCCGAGGCCGGATCGAAGGTTCCGTCGCCGCCGGTCAGATGGCCATGGTCGATCATCGCGGCCATGATGTCGACGCCGAGACGACCGGCCAGGTGGTCGTAGCAGGTGCGGGCTTGCCGCAGTGCCTGTGCGCGGGTGTCCTGCCGCAGTGAGCGTACGGGTTGCGGAGGCGCGAGCCGCTGCAGGGCCTCGATGAGCTGGGCGACCGCGGGTCCGGCCAGGCGGTAGTAGCGGTGGCGGCCCCGAGCCTCCACGATCACCAGCCCGCCGTCGGTCAGCTTGCCCAGATGGCTACTGGCGGTGGCTGCGCTGATCCCGGCTTCCGCGGCCAGATGACCGGCCGGCAGGGCCCGCCCGTCGTCGAGGGCGAGCAGGATCCGGCACCGCGCCGGGTCGGCGACCAGCGCGCCAATCACGGCGATGTCGGCATCGCCGCCGGCCGCGGTAGATACGGTCGATAGCTGTCCCATATCTCCAGGTTAGAACGACAACGCTTCGACGGTCATGGAAGGGTCGCCGGATTACAGTTTAGATGTCCGAAAAGCACCGATTGGCGACACATGTGATGGGGAGGGGTCAGAAATAGCACAGGAGGAGCGAGCACGAGATCAGGCTGCGGCACACCCCGGCCAAGAAGAACGCCACAGATCACGCCGACTCTCTCGACCACATCCCGATGCGCTACCTGCTGGCCTTCACCGCGGTGGTCATCGCCACCGCCCGGGAGTACCTGGCCGCCGGCGGCGCCAAGGCCGAGAAGGTCGACCGGATGCACGCCGCGTTCACCAAATCGGTGATGTTGCACGTCACCGTGTGGACCCGGCCCTACGTCGACGACGCGGCCGACTGGTGAACCACGCCGGACAACCCGGAAATCGCCAGAGACAACCGGGAATCACCAAGGGGAGGAACGATGAACTACAACCTGACCACGCCCACCGGCGCCGGCACGGAGTGGATCGGCGTCGAACCCCAGGTGCTCGTGTTCGACGTCAACGAGACACTGATCGACTTCGAGTCGATGAACCCGCTGTTCGAGAAGATCTTCGGCGACGCCCGGGTCATGCGCGAATGGCTCGGCCACCTGATCATGTACTCGATGACGACCACCCTGTCCGGCCTGTGGGAGGACTATTTCACCCTCGGCCAAGGACTGCTCCGGATGGTCGCCGACGTCCACGGCGTCGAGATCGCCAAGGAGGACATCGAGGACATCAGACAGGCGATGCTGACCATGCCCGCCCACCCGGACGTCGAGCCCGGCCTGACCAAGCTCAAGGACGCCGGGTTCCGGCTGGTCACCCTGACAAACTCACCGTCCAACCCCGGCGGGCAGAGCCCGCTGGAGCATGCGGGGCTGGCGCCGTTCTTCGAGCGGCAGTTCACCGTCGAGACCGCCCGCGCCTACAAGCCCGCCCAGCAGGTCTACCACTTCGTGGACCAGGAGATGGGCGTGCCCCCGTCGTCGTGCTTCATGGTCGCCTGCCACGTCTGGGACACCGTGGGAGCCCAGAGCGCCGGCTACACCGCCGGGCTGATCACCCGGCCGGGCAACGCGCCGCTGCCGGTGGCCTCACTGCCCCAGCCCAACCTGGTCGCGCCGGACCTGTCGGTCCTGGCCGACCAGCTCATCGCGCGCTGGCGTCAGTAGAACCCCGGTTCGCCTCGTCCACCTGCCGGTGCGTGCCCAGCACGTCCTCGGCAGGCGGACACATCTCAGCGCCGGATGCACCGCGCCCTGAGCCGGTAGTTCGACATCGAGGTGGACTGCGTCGCGGTGTGAATCAGCGCTCTGCCCGTAGAAGAGAGAGCGCTTCCGCTCCTATAGTCCCGAGGCATGCATCACCGCAAACCGACCATTGAGGACGTCGCACGCGAGGCCGGTGTCTCACGGGCCACGGCGTCCCGGGCGATGAACAACATGCCCGGCTCCTCCGCCCGGACGCGGGCCCTGGTCGCCCAGGTGGCTCAAACGCTGGGATACCGGCCCGATCCGGCGGCGCGGGCGCTGGCGTCCGGTCGGCAGATGGCCATCGATCTCGTCGTGATCAACTACGAGCCCGACCTGGTCTGGATCGGCGGGCACCCCTACTTCGGCCGGGTCATCGCGGGGATGACGACGGCACTGGCGGGCACCGATGTCCAGTTGCGCATCCACGTCGCCTCCCTGGACAAGGCGGGGGAGCTCATCGACGCGGTGGCGCGGACGACGGCCGGGGCGGTCCTGGTCAACGTCACCTCCGACCTGGCGGTGCGCTTCTGGCGGCAGTGCCCGCACGTGGTCTCGCTCAACACCCCGGCGCCGATGGTCCCCCTGGTGGCCTCGGACAACACCGGCGGCGCCTACACCGCGCTCGCCCATCTCCACCGGATCGGCGCCCGCCGGATCGCGGCGATCCACGGGCCCTCGATCAACGCGTGCGCCACCAGCCGCCGCCACGGCCATCGTGATCTCATCGAGGACGCCGGAATGCCCGACCTCAGCGCCAACGGCGCATTCACCCGCGAAGGCGGATATCGGGCGGCGGCCCGATTGCTGGAACAGCATCCCGACATCGACGGCATGTTCGTGGCCAGCGACCTCATGGCCGCAGGCGCCGTACAGGCGATCACTGCCATCGGACGGAAGATCCCCGACGACGTCGCCGTGATCGGCTTCGACGACAGCATCGCCGCGACCTGCGCCAACCCGCCCCTGAGCACCATCGCCCTGCCGGTGGAGGAGATGGCGGCCACCGCCACCCGAGCGCTCCTGGACGGCGACCTGGCCCCCACCTGGCTGAGCAACTTCCCCGTCCGGCTCATCACCCGCCAGAGCACCGACGCCGCGGCGCTGTGCTGAGGTGACCGTCCGCCCCCCGGTCGCGCCCGCCATCCGGGCGACGAACATCGTGTTCGCCTGCTGCGGCTTCCACATGGCGAGCTGGGTATCCCGCATCCCCCAGTTCCGCGACCACCTGAACCTCGACTCCGCCCAGCTCGGATGGGTCCTGCTCGCCGCCGCCGCGGGCGCGCTGATCTCGCGGCCGCTGTCGGGGGCGATCGTGATCCGGCTCGGCCAGGCCCGCACCGTCGCCATCACCGGCCTGCTCGCCGCGCTCGGACTGGTCATCGCCGGCGTCGGCGACTTCACCCTGCTGGCCGTGCTGGTGGCCGGACTTCTCCTCATCGGATTCGCCACCGCCGCCTGGGACGTGGCGATGAACGTCCAGGGAACCGAGGTGGAGCGGGCACTGGGCCGCTCGATCATGCCCAGGTTCCACGCCGCCTACGCGGCCGGGACCGTGGTGGCCGCGGCCATCGGAGCCGCCATGATCGCCCTGCGGGTGCCCGTGGCCGTGCATCTAGCGGCCGTCTCCCTCATCGTGGCCGTGGCCGTTCCGCTCGCCACCCGCCACTACCTTCCCGGCCACCAGCCGATCACCAGGGGCGATTCCGGCGCGGTCCGCGCGTGGCGCGAACCGCGAACTCTCCTGATCGGCCTGTACGTGCTCACCTTCGCCTTCGGCGAGGGCGCCGCCAACGACTGGATCGCCGTGGCCCTGATCGACGGCCACGGTGCGGCCGCAGCCGTGGGCGCGATCGGATTCGCCCTCTTCCTGGGGTGCGTCACCCTGGTGCGCTGGTTCGGAGCGGGCCTGCTGGACCGCTACGGCAGAGTGACCGTGCTCCGCGCGCTCGGTGTGACCACGATCATCGGGCTGCTGCTGTTCATCTTCGGGCCGAACCTGCCGATCGCCCTGTTCGGGGCGCTGCTGTGGGGCGCGGGCATGGCCTTCGGCTACCCCGTCGGCATGAGCGCCGGCGCGGACGACCCCCGCTACGCCGCCGCCCGCGTGGCGGTCATCTCCACGATCGGCAAACTGGCCGCGTTCACCGGCCCGCCACTGATCGGCTGGATCGGCGACCGCACTACATTGCTCCAGGCCCTGCTGGTGGTCGCGGCCCTGCAGGGAGTGGCGTTGCTGATCGCCGGAACAACCAGAGAACAATCCGCAGCAGACCTGTGACGACCCCATGCCATCTCCATGCCAGAAAGCAAAGAGTCTTAGGTCGGCCATTGATTCCCCTCCAGGTGGGTGAGGTGCACGAAGGAATCGTGGGCTACGAGCCAGGTGGTCCCGTCTGCGCTTGCGCCGGCCAGGCCGTCCAGATCGGTCAATCCGACGAGGGTGAGTGTGCTCGGGTCGCCGATTCCGGCGGTCGCGAGCGTGCGCGTGGGGCTCCAGGAGGTCGACCACAGCAGTCGTCGGGTCATCTGTGCCCAACCGGTCGCCGGTCCGACCATCACCCACAGGTTGGGGCCCGACGGCGTGGTGATGCAGCCTGCCTCGCGCCGCTGCGGGATGACACGGCCCGACCTCGACATCGTGGCGGAGCCGGATTCTGATCGCGCCGCAAAGCGATAGAACGCTCGGGATGCATCGCTGTCGCCCGGATGCGGCGTCCACCAAGCACAGAAGTCTGAGGCGGTGATGGCCGGCGGCAGCTCACCTCTCGCGGTGGTTGGCTTCAGGACGGTGGACTATCTCAACGAACTTGTGAGAGCGCAGGTCAGCGCCAAGATTCAACCCACGATGGATGAGACGGGACATCGACAGCTCTGACCAGGCTGCTGCTCTCGGAGGCTCATCGCCGCCGGGATCGCAGGTCTGATCTACGGCGTCTCGTAGGTGCGTGCGCCCGTGGTTGTGGGTGGCGGGCCTGGCCGCCGGGGTGGTCGCCAGGCAGGCGGCCATGGTCCCGTTCATCGCGTGGCGCGACGGCGCGCTGACCGGCTACGAACGCGCGTCCGGCCGCCCTGGTCGGCGGGGTGACGCTCGTGGGGACTACCTCGTGAGCAGGGCGCATCGGCGATCACACGATCCGGTTCCAGAGTGATCACGAGGTCTCGGTTTCCGGCGGCTTGTCGGCTTCCCTGATGGAGTGCGACGAACCTGGCTGGGTCACCCCCTCGTCCCGCTCGCCGTGCTCGCGGTGACCGCAGCGGGCTCCGCTGCCGCTTACCGCATCGGCAAACAGAGGAGAGTGCCCGTTTGAGCCGTGCTTCGTGGATCGGCCATCCCCTGACCGTGCTGGCCCTGGTCGTGCTCGTCCTCAACGACCACCTGCTGAAGTACACCTGGCCCGGTATCGTCACCGGCAAGCTCAGCGACGTCGCCGGGCTCATCCTCCTGCCGCCCCTGCTCGGCCTTGTCATCGGCCGGCCGCTTCCGGCGATCGCGATCACCGGGATCGGGTTCACCCTGGTCAAGGCATCGGAGACCGGCGCCTGGCTGGCCTCGGAGGCGTGGTCGCTGGCCTGGGGACCGTCCCTGATCCGCGCCGACCTCACCGACCTGCTGGCCCTACCCGCCCTGTACGTCGCATGGCACGCCGCCAGGCACCCGGTCCCGGCCGGCAGGACCGCAGTCATCCTGCTCACCCCGGCCGCCGTGCTCGCGATCACGGCGACCGGCCCGGAGATCCCGTACATTCCGACCATCGCCTTCGCCACCGAGGTGCGCGACGGCGGGATCATCGTCCATGTCGGGCGCGACGCCGAATACAGCAGGACCAGCCACTTCATCACCCGCGACGGGCGCATCTGGGAGGAGTGGGAGGGCGCGGTCCTGGCCATCCCGGCGTCCTCCTCCTGCGCGGGCGACCGGTGTTTCCGCGTCGTCCCCGGGCGGCTGAAGGTCGAGGAGTCGGCCGCGGGCGGGGCCTGGACGGCGGCGTGGGAGGTCTCCCCCCGAGTGCAGGACCGGCTCGTCAGGGCCCATCCGCCCGACCGGCCCGAGGACGTCCAGCCGGTCGAGTCGCTCAGCGTCTCGGCGATCCCCGGCCTGGTCGTCGTCGCCAACGGGGCCGACGGGGTCGCGGTCCGTGACGGCGTCGGGACCTGGCGCCGGGTCGGCATCGATGACGACGAACTCGACCCGTCCGCGACGGTGTCGGTGAACGCGCCCGGCCTCTACAGCGCCCTGCTCCCCGAGAACGCCCTGCTCATCGGCATCGTGGCCGGATTGTTCGCGCTCGGTACGGGGGTGCGCAGACTCGGGTTCGCCGCCGGCGTGGCGGTCGGCTGCGCGGGCGCCTGGTACTGGCTGGCTCCCCGGGACGAGTTCAACGACGTCCTGCTCGGCGGCCACGGCATGCTGTACCCGCATCCCCTGCTCTTGCTGCCCCTGTTCCTCCTGCCGGTGGTGGCCTTCGCGCTGATGGTGTTCTTCGCCGTCATGGTCCGACCCCCGGCGTGGCTCTGGCCGTTCGGCCTCGCCACGACCGGGCTGGTCTGGCTGGTGATCATGGCCCCGTTCGAGGCCTGGAGCGCCGACCTGATCCCCACCTACGACCAGGCCTCGGTCGTGGCCGTCGTACTGGCCACCGTCGTCGGGACCTTGGCGGCTGTGGTCACGGCGCGATACGCGACACCGCGACCCCGTTCACTCGGTCACTGGCCGAGTCGCTGAGCGCCTGGTCGACCTGGTCGAACGGGTAAGGCGTCGTCTCGACGGTCAGCGGATGGGCGGCCACGTGTAGAACGCCGAAATGACACTACGAACGCCGAATTTCTGTCCCTCGCGGAGCCGGTCGGCGATGTGGATCCGCTCGGACTCGCTCCCGTAGCCGGGGCGCTATCTGGCCGTGCAGGTGATGGGCGACGGAGTCGCGACAGCTCCGCCGGACCAGCCGACTGCGAATGGCACCGTCACCGAATTGCCCGGCAGCAGTACGCCGTTCTGGGTGACGGTCACCGTGGCTCCTGGCAGGTTGTAGCCGTTCCACTGCAGGTAGCTCAGCCCGTTGGGAACCTTGAAGGTGACGGTCCACGAGGTGATGGGCGACGTTCCCGTGTTGCGCACCGTCAGCTCGCCCCAGGAGCCCGTCGTCCACTGGAGAAAGAACCGGATCGTCGCTTCGCAGGAGCGCGTACCCGTAGACGGTGACGGACTGGGTGACGGTGACGGTGACGGACTAGGTGACGGCGAAGGACTGGGCGACGGTGAGAGGCACGGTGATGGGCTGGGTGATGGGCTGGGCGTCGGCGACGGCGAAGGGCTGGGCGAGGGGGAGACGCTGGGGGACGCCGACGGGCTGGGTGTCGGCGACGGTGAAGGGCTGAACGAAGGAGAGGGGCACGGCGAGGGGCCGCCCGGCGACGGGCCGGCCGAAGGGGAGACCCCCGGGCCGGATGGTGAGGGCGACGGGCCGGATGGGCCGACGGGCGGGATCCGGATGATGAAGTCGTCGCCGGGGCCCGCCGTCCCCCTGCCGTCGCGATTGCTCGTCGCCACCCAGAGCCAGCCGTCCGGACCGACCGCCACGGTGCGCAGCCGGCCCAGCGTTCCTTGCAGTTCGGCCACCGCGGTGCCCACCTGGTTGCCGCCGCTGACCGGCACCGTCCACAGACGTTTACCGGCGAGGGCCGCGGCGAAGAGCGTGTTGTTGGCGTACGCCAGGCCGCTGGGGGATGCCTCGGTGTCGCTCCAGGTCACCAGGGGGTTCGCGTAGCTCGGGCTGCTGCACATGCCCTCGCAGGCGGGCCAGCCGTAGTTGTGACCCGGCCGGATGTAGTTGATCTCGTCTGTGGAGTTCTGACCGAATTCCGTGGCATACAGCCGGCCGGCCTCGTCCCAGGCGAGCCCCTGAACATTGCTGTGGCCGTAGCTGTAGACCGGTGAGCCGGAGAACGGGTTGCTCGTGGGAACCGCGCCGTCGCGGGTGATGCGCAGGATCTTGCCGCCGAGGTTCGAGCTCTGGGCGTACGCGGGGTAGCCTGCGTCGCCCGTGGCCACGTACAGCATGCCGTCGGGGCCGAACGCGATGCGCCCGCCGTTGCGGGACTGGCCCCGGGGGATGCCGACGAGGATCACCTGCTGGGTCTGCGGAGCGCTGAGCCGGAACCGGACCACCCGGTTGTCGGAGGCGGAGCTGATGTAGGCGTACACCAACTGGTCCTGCGCGAACGTGGGGGAGAGCGCGATGCCGAGCAGGCCCCCCTCACCTCCGGGGTACACGTTCGGGACCGTGGCCACCTGTACGGGCGAAGTACCGGGACGCACCCGCGCGATGGTCGCGGTGTCGCGTTCGGAGACCAGGGCGCTGCCATCGGGGAGGAAAGCCATGCCCCAGGGCACCCGCAGCCCCACAGCGGCGACCTGTGCCCGGGAGAAGTCGAACCCGCCTGCGCCCGCGGCGGCAGGCTGGGTCACGACGAGCGCCGTGGCGGCGATCACAGCGCAAAGGACGATGGAAAGTGCCGAGTACAGGTGCTTGGGCATCACACGCTCCGGGGCGGGATGGGGCTACCGGCTCATCCTCATCGAAAGCGCTGGCCGCGCCCGGGGCAATCATCGGGCTGCTACCCGCTCGCCGATCTGCGCGTACGCCGTCGGCCGCCCTCCGAGACGGGAAACTTTCACGACCCGGCGCGAGGCACCGTGAGTCGGTGGGCCGTCGCCGTCGAGCAGCCGCAGGCGGTGAGTATCTGGGGTTATCGAGTTCTATGGCCCGGCGCGGCCCACCTCGCCCCCGCACGCCACCTCGACGTCGGCTCCGGCGGCGGCCCGGTCGTAGAGGCCGCGGATCGCCGTGGCCCGCCTGAGCAGGGTCGGAGGACAGCCAGAAGTAGGGCACCTGCGGAGGCGGCTCAGGACGTACAGGCTGAAGTCGGGGAGCGGGCTCGCGGGCAGCGGGCGGCGGAGTCCGCGGCTGCGAACGGGAGTGCCGTCTGGCAGGCGAAGAGCGCCGTTCAGGGTCATGGGGGAAATATTGTGGACGGATGCGGGCAATCATCGCGGTCTTATTGGCGGCCTCCGCCTCCCCCTGGCAGGTCGCCCAGGTCGTCCACTCCCCGGGCGACGACGTGTTCGCCGACGTCGCGGTCACGGCCGACGGCACCGTCTGGGCCGCCGGGTACCGGTACCTGAACGGGCGCCGCCAGGGGTTCGTGCAGTCGCTCAAGGGCAAGGCCAGGAAGGCGCTGCCCGGACGGCTACCCGAGCTGTCGGCGGTCGCCGCCACCACGAGCCGGGTCTGGGCCTTCGGGCCCAACCGGGCCTATGCCTGGAACGGGCGCGCCTGGACGTCGTGGTCGCTCGGCACGTTCCACGCCGCCGACGCCGAGACCGTCTCCGCCCGCGACGTCTGGGCCGTCGGCGGGAACACCTCGCGGCGCTGGACCGGGTCGTCGTGGAAACGCCACCCCGTCCCCGGCACCGCCCAGGCCGTGGACGCCGGCGGCGGGCAGGTCTGGGCCGCCGGGAGCGGCGTCTTCCACTGGTCGGGCAAGGCTTGGCGCAAGGTGAAGTTGCCCGCGATCCCGCTGCCGACCGAGGATGCCACCGCCACCTTCATCGACGTCGCCGTCGTCAGCGCGCGCAACGTGTGGGCCGTCGGCGGGGTCAGCTGGGAGGGGGCCGACGCCGAGGGCGACGACGTGAACTTCTCCCGGCCGCTGGCCATGCACTGGAACGGCTCCCGGTGGCGGATGACGCTCGGGACGACGCAGGGGCAGCCGTACACGGAGGCGGAGCCTGACGGCAAGGGCGGGGTGTGGATCGCGCAGGGCGGCTGGAACCCGCAGCTGTGGCAGGTCAGGGGCACGAGCTGGGCGAGCACGCCGCTGCCGAGGCCCACCGGGTACAACGCTTCGCTGGCCGCCGTGGCGCGCCGGCCGGGCACTTCGCAGGTGTGGGGCTCCGGGTTCACCTCGCCGGAGGGCGACCCCGATGATCCCGGAGCCAATGCCACGCTCTGGCGCGTCTCCTAGCATCGGCAGCTATGACCGACCTGCCGAAGCGGGCTGATGCGGCCACGAATAGCTAGGCAGGTCATTGGGAAGCAGCGGAAATCATCCGGGTGCCCGTGCCGGGACACCTCATCGCTTCCGGCCGGTCGTCGGACAACGTGTCGGCTATGTCAATCGGTCGTGCTGGCATGCACGGCGATGATTCGCCAGCCGTGCGTCTCGCCGTACAGCCAAGTACGGGTGTAGCGCATCCTGGCCGCGAACGGCGCACCGGAGACGGTCCCTTCGACGGTGCCGAGAAACCACGTCACCCCGGTGCGCCCATCGGCGAGCACGGTCAACTCCTCCTCGGCCACCCTCGTCACCACCTGCGTCCGAGTGCGGTGCAGCTCCAGATCGTCCGCCTTGGTCGCGACGTTCGCACCGAAGGTAAAGATCAGCCGATCATCCAGCAGCCGATCCAGCGCCTCGACATCTCCAGCGAGCTGCGCGGCCTGGAGTCGGCGCTCGGCGTCCCGCAAGTCCTCCATCATGAGGTCCACCCTCCCAACCAGCGCCGTATCCGCGCCAGGACGTTCACGCTCGGCTGATCTTTGCAGTCCGATCCAGGGACTCCGATCGTCGGTGAGTGGGTGTCGGGTTGAGAAGGCTTCCCGACAGGCCGTTGAAGTGGTGCGCGGCGGCCCGGAAAATCAGACCGTCGCGAGTTCCGCCGAAATCGCCCCCGACCCGCCTTCGCGATCTTGCTGAAGTCCTGCACGTAGTACGGACGGGAGACCACCCGGCTCGAAGAATCGCCGCCCGACAACCCTCACGACGTGGGACGCGTCCTAGCCACCGACCCACCACAAGAAGGGCATCAAACCCCGTCGAACTGGCTGGACAACAAGCTCAGCGACAAGGCTCCCAGGCCAGATAATCTGTGGCATAGCGAAAGATCCTTTGACATGGTGGCCACGTTCTTGCCTGATTCGAAGGGGAACAACCATGGGCCGCGCAGTTACGTTGATCCGCTCGTCCTCCTTGTCTGACGTCGCCGAGTACGCCTACGCGGCCACAGCACCTGGCGGATCTCGCCTGATCTTCCTTGCCGGGGCCTGCCCGCTGAACAAGGATGGATCCACGGCGGCGGTTGGAGACTACGCAGGTCAGGCAGCGAAGGCCCTCGAAAACATGCAGACCGCCCTGACGGACTCCGGTGCATCTCTGCATGACGTCATCAGCACCAGGGTTCTCGTGGCGTCCGGCAGGCAGCAGGACCTGGGGGCCGCCTGGGAGGTGGTCCGGGCCTTCTTCGGTGATCACGACGTTCCCAGCACATTGATGGGCGTCACAGTGCTCGGCTATGAAGATCAACTCGTGGAAATCGAAGCCATCGCCGCTGTGCTCGACTCATAATGCGGCGATCAACCGAACCCACACGTTCCGCAGATCGCCACAGAAGACCTCGGCCCTGCGGGACCAGATCGCCCGGCACCTGGCGAAGGAGCCGTCGTTCACCGAGCCGTGGGCGCGGTCGCTGGCGCTATGGCGTCGCTGAACTCGGCGGTGCGCATGATGGCCAGGCTGTCGGGTTCGTCGAGGATGTGGTTGCGGAGGTTCGGGGCGACCGGTGACCAGTCCGCGGCCTCCCCGGTCGCCGTCCGCGCGGTCTGGAAGACCAGAGCAGGGCCTGGATACGGGCGCGGGTCGTAGTTCTCCTGGGCGAAGGCGTTCGCCGCGGCGACCACCGCGTGCCAGAAGAAGTCCTCGGGCTTCACCCCGTCGAGCCAGAAGGTCTGCTCGAAGACGTCGAGCACATCCGAGCGGTTCGCGGCCAGGTCCAGGTCGCCGAACATGAGCTGCACGTACGCGAGCCGTTCGAGGTAGAGGTCCGACAGGCCGGTTCCGGGAGGCCGCTGGCGGATGCCCGGCCGGATCGAGTTCAGCCCCGCGTCCAGCGAGAACGCGGAGGGCATCAGGGCGAGCACGGCCACCTCCTCACCCGCGTCGGTGAGCCGGTGGGCCATCTCGAACGCCACATGGCTGCCCATGCAGAATCCGCCGATCGAGTAGGGGCCGTGCGGCTGCACCCGGCGGACCTGCGCGACGTACTGGTCGGCGATCTCGACCATCGACAGCGGGGGCCGGGTCCGGTCGCGGAGGCCGATCGACTCGATCCCGTACACGGGCCTGCCGCGCCGGAAGTCGTCCACGGCCTGTTCGACGAACCGCACCTGCCCCAGCCCGGTGTGGACGAAGAACAGCGGCAGCCCCCTACCTGCGGCCAGCGGCACCAATGTGCCGACCTCGGCCGTCCACACCGACCGGCTCTCGGCCCACAGCTCGGCGAGCGGGGGATATTCGCCGGGTGCGCCGGCCACTTGGTCCCGGAGCGCGGCGGCCAGCAGCGGCACGGTCGGCGAACGGAGCAGATCGCGCATGCTGACCGGGAAGCCCGACTGCTGGAGCCGGATCACCAGGCCGACCATCGCGTCGACGCCGCCGGGGCCGGTCAGAAAGTCGTCACCGGCCCCAGGCGAGATCTGCCGCCATTGGGAACGCAGGTACTCGTCCATGCTCGATGGTCCTCTTCTCATGACGATGCCCGCTGGACGGCTGTGATCGGCCGGGCCAGCGGGAGCAGCAGGTGGATGACGCCGTGCAGGACGGTGATCGCGACGACGGTCGCCGTGGTCCCGGCCGCCGCCGCGACGGTCCCGACCGCCAGGTAGCCGAGCGGGGCGAAGAGCACCGAGCCCATCCAGTCGTAGGAGCTGATCCGGGAGATGTACGCGGGGTCGACGTTCTCCTGCAGGGCCGACTCCCAGAGGGTGTCGGCCGCGAGCAGCCCCACGGTCGCCACCACCGAGGCGAGCACCAACGTGACCACGCCGAGTCCGGCGCTCAGTCCGATCAGGAACGGCAGGTCGAGCAGGAGCAGCGCGCAGGCCAGGGTGACCGGGCGGCGCGGTCGCCAGCGCAGGAGCAGCGCGCCGCCGAGGACCGCGCCGATGCTGCGGGCCGTGAGCACCGCCGCCCAGCCGCCCGCGCCGATGCCGTCCTGGGTGACCATGGGGCCGATGACGAAGACCACCGGCAGCACGGTGGCCTGGTAGATCGCGAACGACCCGACCATGAGCCAGACCCACGTGGTGCGGCGGAAGACCGCCCATCCGGCGACCAGTTCTCTTGTCATTGACGTGCGCTCGGCTGGGGAGGACAGCTTCGGCAGCCCGGCCACCGCCACCGCGGACACCAGGAATGTCACCGCGTTCGCGAGCAGTGCCCACTCCGGTCTCAGCAGGGCGGCGAAACCGGCGGCGGCCGGGGGGCCCAGCACCGACGCCGTGTTCATGGCCGTGCGCAGCACGGCGTTCGCCCGTTGCAGGCCCTCCACCGGAACGAGCTGGGGGAGGACGCCGATGAGGGCGGGGACGGCAAGGGCGTTCGCGCAGCCGTACCCGATCTGGAGGATGACCAGCAGGTGCAGGTGCCGGGTGCCGCTGTGCCACAGCAGCAGGGCGGACGCGACCTGGGTGGCCGCCATGAGCAGGTCGCCGAGGATCAGCACGCCCCGGCGGTCGAGGCGGTCGCTGATCACCCCTCCGGCCAGCAGGAACACCGTCTTGGGCAGGATCGCCGCCCCGAGCACGACCCCGAGGGCGGCGGCGCTCGCGCCGTGCCAGAGCAGCGCCACGGGCAGCGCGACCGCCGCCATCTGGTTGCCGAACGCCGACACCGAGGAGCCGAGCACGTACCGGCGCACGGGTGACGCCGTCACGTGGGGTTCCCCTCGCCGTCGACGAACGCGAACGCCTCCCGGAGGTGTTCGGTCAGGTCCTGGAAGCGGGCCCAGAGTTCGCGGTGGTCGTCGCCGGTCAGCCAGATCGTCGCCACCGCGTCGTCGGTGCCGCGCTGCCAGGCGCACGGCTCTCCTGCGCCGCGTACCTGATCGACGGCCAGCACGCCGGGGCGGCGGCTCAGGCTCCGGCGGTCGGGAGCCCGGCTGATCCGCCGCGCGGCCTGCGGCGCGGGGAACAGCAGGACGGCGACGCACCGCCGCCAGGTGATCGTCTGTATCGGACGGTCCGGCGCACCGGCCGCGACGTCCAGGGCGAGCCGGGCCACGTCGACATCGGCGCCGTAGGCGGCGGCGCGGGCGACGAAGCCGCCCAGACGTCCGTTGACCTCGATGATCTCGTCGCGGTCGGTCCCCGGCTTGATCTCGACGTGGTAGCTGCCGGGACCGGCCGCCAGCGCCTCGACCGCCTTCCTGGCCGTGGTCACCAGGCGGGTGGTCTCCGTCAGCGAGGTCGGCCACATCAGTCCGGTCTCCCGGCAGGGCAGGGCCAGTGGCGCGCGGTCGGTCACGAACGCCAACGGGCCGACGAGCTCCACGGACACGTAGTCGGCGACTTGGGGCGTCTCGCGGGGGAGCCCGGCGATGTACTCCTCGGCGAACAGCCGGGGCGCGCCGTCGCGGTGGGCGGAGAGGAACTCCTCGACGTCCCGCGGCGTGCGCAACAGCCAGGTGTGGGCGCTGGCCACCCCGTTCACCGGCTTGACCACCACACCCGATGCCCACTGGGACAGCAGGGTGCGGGTCTGTCCCGGGTCGTCGAGCGCGGTCGAGCGGACCCTCGAGACGCCCGCCGCGACGAGACGGCGGCGCTGCTCCTCCTTGTGCGGCCATGGGTCGTGGCCCCGGATCTCCGCGGCCAAGGGGCAGAGGCGATCGGTGAACGTGGTCACGCTGGTGGCCCCGGCCTTCGCGATGGCCTCCGCGCAGGCCGCGGCGTCGGTGAAGTCGGCGTACACGGTCGGGGCCAGGGCTTCGGCGACCAGCCGGAGCCGGTCCTCGGCATTTCTGTCCAGGACGAACAGGACCGGCAGGGTGTCGGCGGCGGCCGTGACGATCTCCACGGGCGTCAGGGATCCCCGGTCCGCGATCAGGATGGCCAGGGTCACCGCAGGGCCCGGCGGTCGATCTTGCCCGCGGTCGTCCTGGGTAACGCGGCCGTCAGTTCGATGCGGGCGGGGCGCATGGACGCGGGCAGCCGTTCGGCCAGCCAGCGCCGCAGGCTTCTGACGTCCGGCTCCGGGTGACGGACGACGACGAACGCGGTCAGGTGCGTTCTCGCCGGGTCGTCCAGGGCGCTGAGCACGACCACCGCTTCGGACACGCTCTCGTGTGCTTCCAGGGTCCGCTCGATCTCGCCCAGTTCGATGCGGTGCCCGCGCAGCTTGACCTGGTCGTCGTCGCGTCCCAGGAACTCGATGCGGCCGTCCGGTCGGAGTCGGCCGCGATCACCGGTGTGGTAGCAGAGCCGGGTGCCGGTGTCGGTCGGGCGGGGCCGGAAGCGTTCCGCCGTCAGGTCGGGCCGGTTGAGGTAGCCGGCGGCGAGGCCGTCGCCGTACAGGAGGATCTCACCCTCGGATGACAGGCACATTCCGCCGCCCGGCAGCGCGGTGCCGAGGGTCACGTCGTCGGCGGAGGTCACGAGCTGGGCCGATGCCCAGATGGTCGCCTCGGTCGGTCCGTAGACGTTCCAGAGCCGACGGCTGCGGGGGAGCAGTTCGGTGGCCAGGGCGGTGGTCATCTCCTCGCCGCCGCACCAGAGGTCGGCGGCCGGTGCGCCGGTCCAGCCGGCGGCCACGGCCAGCCGCCAGAAGCTCGGGGTCGCCTGGACGACGTCGGGCGCGTGGCGGCGCACCACCGCCGCGAAGATCTCCGGGTCGAGACGGGCGCTCTCCGGGGCCGGGATGACGGTGCCGCCGACGGCGAGGGGCAGCAGCATCTCCGCGATCGAGATGTCGAACGACAGCGCGGTCATCGCCAGCATGCTCTGGCCCGCCCGCAGACCGGGCACGGCGGCCAGGCCGGTGAGCCGGTCGGCCAGCGCCTGATGCGGGACCAGCACGCCTTTCGGCGTACCGGTCGAGCCGGAGGTGTAGAGCAGGTAGGCGATCTCGTCGAACCCGGGTCGCCCGATGTCCGGCTCGGGGACGACGTCGAGCAGCCCCGGTCCGCCGGGGCGGAGTGTCGCGGCGGGCCGGGCGTCGGCCAGCATCGCCGCCCGGTGCCGGGCCGGGCTGTCCTGGTTGAGCGGCAACAGCGCGCACTTCGCGTGGGCGGTGGCCAGGAAGGCCAGGGCACCCAGGGCCGGGTCTCCCGTGTCGAGGGCGACCAGGCCGCCGGTGTCCGGTAGGCGGGCGGCGAGATCGGCCGCGCGGCCCCGGAGTTCGCCGTAGGTGACGACCCCGGTGTCGGAACGGATCGCCGGGTGGTGCGGGTGCCGTTCGGCGTGGGTCTCGAACGCCGTCCAGATCACGCGACGCCGCCCACCAGATCGTGCACCCCGGCCGGGGTGGGGCGGCGGATGATGTCGATCATGCGCAGGGTCACGCCGGTGCGTTCCTGGATGCGGGCGATCAACGTCAGGACGAGGAACGAGCTGCCGCCGACCTCGAAGAAGCTCTCGTCTGCGGCGATCTCGTCGGTCTCCAGGATCTCGGCCATCAGGACGGCCACCTCGGACTCGGTCATGCGGTACTCCTCGGATCGGGCCCGTGCGCGAGCCACTCGGTGTTCCCGGCGTCGAGCACGCCCCCGTGCAGCGGCTCGAACGCGGCGCCTCTTGAGGCCTTGGGTGTCCGGGCGGCCGTGCCCGCGCGGATGGTGGTCAGCCGGTTCTCGCGGGCGAAGGCGTGCGGCCGGTGGAAGATCAGGTCGAGATAGAGCGCCAGCCTGGCCGGGTCGTCGGACGGCGGCAGGCCGATCTCGTGCAGCTCCAGGCCGTCCCGCCAGACCAGCGCCGTGAGCACGCCGTGGTGGGATCCGGCCCGAGCGTCGAACACGATCACCCGCACGCCCGCGCAGTCCGCCCACTGGGCGTAGCGCATGCGCACGAACTCCGGGTGGTCGGACTGACCCATCCGGAGGTTGTGCTCGGCGATCAGCCCGGCGGTCTCGGGGTGGGCGTCCTGCCACGGCACGACGGACGCGGTGGTCGCCGCCCGCTCGATGAGCCGCCGGTCGCGGCGCAGAACTCCACGGACCCGGGCCGAGTGGACGACGTCGTGAAAACGGGCCTCGTGTTCCAGGACGGCCCACCGGATGCGGCCGCCGGTGGCCGCGTCGAGGATGCGGCGGGCGCGGGTGTAGACGAACGGGAAGACCAGGCAGCGGCTCTCTTCCACCGCGATCCGGGCCACCTCGCGCAGGCCTTCCCGGGCCCTGTCGTCGGGGAGGTGCAGGGCGGTGCGGCGGTCGTACACGCCGCCGACCAGCAGACATCGGTCAGCGGTGACCTCGACGGGGGACAGGCCGGGGATCGCCCAGCTCTCCGGGGCGTACGCCGGGTCCGGCCACGAACGTCCGGTCGGCCGGTAGACCGGCAGTAGCGCGGCCAGGCCGCCTGGCGACTTCGCCGTGACGTAGCGGTGCCGCCAGCGTCCGTCCGTCTCGACGCCGAGCAGCCGGGCCCGGGTTCCGGCCGCTCCGGCGCCGGGGTCGAAGGCGGCCGGGTCCAGGTCGGGCAGGTCCGCCAGCCCGGTGGCGACGCTCCAGGTCATCGGCTCGCCGCAGGCAGGTCCAGCCCCTCGTGGAGCCAGGCCGTGAAGCGTGCGTAGTCCACCGATCGGGAGAGCTGGACCTCGATGCCGTCGGGGGACAGAGTCATCCGGCCCGCCTCGTCGACCGCGATCCGCGCCTTCTCGAACGTGACGAAGTCCTGCCCCATGGCGACGCTGAGCGCGAGCGGGTCGTGCTGGTACGACGGCTTCGGGATCGCGAACCAGGCCCGGAACTGCTCGCTGAGCAGCTGTGACCAGGTGCCGGAGGTGCCGGCGCACAGCGGCGAGCCGGGCTCGACCCGCATGGGGGGCCGGTAGGTCAGGTCCGCGATGACCAGGGTCGGCAGGGTCAGCTCGGCCAGCACCGTCCGAGTGGCGCTGGGATCGCCGCCGAAGTTGAACTCGGGCCGGGCCGGATCACGTTCGAGGGCTCCGCCCATCTGGGTCACGACGAGCCGTTCGGCGAGGTCGGGCCGGTGGACGCAGAGGGCGGCCAGATTCGACAGGAACCCGAGGCCGGCCCACCGCACGGGCCCGTCGGACAGGGCGGCCACCGCGTCGGCGACCTCCCTCGTCTGCCGCGGCACGCCGGGGTCGATCAGATCCTGTACGCACAGTCGCGGCCCGCTGGGGGCGATCTGCGCGCCCGCCACGACCGCGACGTCGGAGCGCCCGAGCCGATCGAGGAGCTGCCGGGCGAAGCGGGCCCGCAGGCCGTCGCGCTCGTCGGAGGTGACGACCAGCGCCAGCGCCGGTTCGGTGCGCGCGGCGATCAGCAGCGCGACGGTGTCGTCCGGGTCGTCGCCGATGTCGGTGTCGATGATGAGCGGCGTGGACACGTGGATCGTCCTCTCATGCGAGCAGCTCTTCGGCGATCCGGTGACCCGTCAGGACACGCTCGGCGGCGATCTCGCAGTCGGCGGGGCGGCCCAGGCTGGCCAGCACGTGGTCGATCATGTCGACGAAGCCCCGGCGCCGGAGCAGGGAGTCCCACATCCCGAAGGCCACGGTGCTATGGCGGCCCTCGACGAACAGCGACGTCTGGTCGAGATCGGTCACCTCCGCCAGCCGCTGGGAGCCGTGCAGCACCAGGGACTCGCGGTCGACGCCGACGTGGCGGGCCATCACGAACTGCGCGTGGGCCGTCGGGCCGGCCAGCGTGCCCAGCGCGTGTGACAGGCGGCCGTGGCCGTCGGTGACCACGGTCGAGCTGACGATCTCGACGGGGTCGCCGAGCAGCCAGCACAGCAGGTCAAGAGAGTGCAGCAGGTCGTTGAACACCATCAGCCGCAGCGGCAGGTGGTTGTACTCGGTGCGGTGGCGGGTGGTCGTGACGATCACCGGTTCCGGTACGGCGGCCCGCGCGGCGCGGACATGCTGGGCGAAGCGCCGGTTCACCCCGACCGCCAGCAGCAGCCCCTTCGCGGCGGCGTGGTCGGCCAGGGCCCTCGCCCCGGCCCAGCTGTCGGCCAGGGGTTTGTCCACGTAGACGTCGATCCCGGCGTCGAGGCATCGGGTCACCACCTCGGTGTGCGATGCGGTGGAGGTGTGCACGAACATCACGTCGGGGCGTAACGCCAGCAGGTCGTCGAGCTCGCGGTAGCGCCCCGGGATCCGGTACTGCCGCCCGTACTGCTCGACGGCGTCGGCCCTCAGGTCGGAGATGCCGACGATCTCGACCCGGGGATCGGCGCTCAGCAACGGCAGGTAGGCGATCCGGGCGATGTATCCCAGACCGACGATGCCGACCCGGATCATGGCCTCAGGCCACCGGGCCGTTCGGCCGGTTGACGACGTGGCCGCCGAATTCCTCCCGCAGCGCCGACAGGACCTGCCCGCCGAAGGACGTCTCCTGCCGGGAGCGCAGACGTGTCAGCAGGGCGGCGGTCATCGCCGGGGCCGGGACGTTGCGGTCGATCGCCTCCAGCACCGCCCAGCGGCCCGTCCCGAGATCTTCGACGTAGTCGGAGAACTTGGACAGTTCGGGGTCGTCGTCGAGTTTTCCGGCGAGCAGGTCGAGCAGGCGGGACTGGACCAGGCTGTTGTGCCGCCACAGTTCGGCGATGGCGGGCAGGTCGAGGTCGTACGCGCTGGCTTTGAGCACTTCGAAGCCTTCGGCGTAGGCTTCGAGCAGGCCGTATTCGATGCCGTTGTGGATCATTTTCACGTAGTGCCCGGCGCCGGAGGGGCCGACGTAGCGGCATCCGCCCTCGGGGGCGATGCTCTGCAGGATCGGCATCATCTCGGCCGCCAGGTCGGGGTCGCCGCCGACCATCAGGCAGTATCCCTCGGCCCGGCCGAGCAGGCCCGACGAGGTGCCGACGTCGAGGAAGCGCAGGCCCCTGTCCCGGCAGCGGGCGGCCCGCGCGACCGATTCGGGGAAGTGGGTGTTGCCGCCGTCGATCAGGAGGTCGCCCGGCTGGAGCGCCTCTTCGAGGTGGGCGTTCACCTCACGTGTCGGGGGACCGGCCGGCAGCATCGTCCACACGGTCCGGGGTGCCGGCAGGGCCGCGACCAGGGCCGTGAGATCCTCGACCGGTTCCAGCCCCTCATCGGCCAGCTCGGCGGTCGCCGCCTTGTCCAGGTCGTGGCCCACCACCCGGTGACCGTCGCGCAGCCAGTGTCGCGCGATCCCGGCCCCCATACGCCCGAGTCCCACCAGCCCGATATCCATGCATCCTCCCGACGCTGTGCCCCCGGCCTCGGTGAAATGTCCGTTCCGCACGTTATCAAATACACGCCTAAATTGGGATATTCACAGATCCGGAAATCGGAGGCACAATGACGGGCGTCCGCGAAAATCGCGCGCTCATTTTTGATTTCGACGGAGTGATCGTCGATACCGAATCGGCCGTGGTCGCCGGATGGCGTGACGAGTGCGCTGACCTCGGCATTCCTTTCGATGAAAAGGCTTTCACCGCCGCGCTGGGACTGCCGAGCCTGCGCCCCGATCGAGTGGCGGAGCTGCTCGGGCAGGCCGGGGGTGATCCGCTGGAGGTGATCATCCGGATCCGTTCCCGGGTGCGGGTCTTCGCCCTGGACCTGCCGGTGCTGCCGGGAGTGCGTGAGCTGCTGGCCCAGGCCCAGGCCGCCGGAGTCCGCACCGCGGTCGCCTCCGGCGCCAACCGGGAATGGGTGACCGGGCATCTGGAGCGCCTCGGGCTGCTGCCGGCGTTCTCCGCCGTGTTCTGCCGCGACGACGTCGCGGCCGGCAAACCCGCCCCGGACGTCTATCTGGCCGCCCTGGCGGGCCTGCGAACTCCGGCCGCCAAGGCGGTCGCGATCGAGGACACCGCCACCGGCGTCGCCGCCGCCCGCGCGGCCGGCCTGCGCTGCGTGGCGGTCCCCGGCCCGCTCACCGCCGGCCACGACCTGGCCGCCGCCGACGTGGTCCTGCCGTCACTGACCGGGGTCGGGCTCGACGACCTGTTCGCTCTTCAGTTCAGAGCCGGCACGTCGTAGGTCAGCGACCTGCCGCCCGTGTTCAGCACGGCCGGAACGCCAAGCGGGACGGTGAGCTGACGGGGGCCGTGCCCGACGTCGAAACCGGTCAGGATCGGCACGCCCAGCGGGCCCAGCCGCTCGCGCAGGATCGCGTCCGGATCGGGGCCGCAGTTCTGCCACCGCCCGGCCACGATGCCGATGACGCCGTCGAACCAGCCGGATCGGAGCATCTGGGTGAACAGCCGGTCCAGCCGGTGGGGTTCCTTGTTGACGTCCTCCAGCACCACGATGCCGCCCGCCGCCGACCCGGCCTCGGGGCTGCCCAGCAGGGATGCCAGCAGGTTGAGGTTGCCGCCGACGACCGGGCCGCGAGCGTGGCCGGGGACCAGTTCGGTCGCGTCGGGGCAGTGCAGGCGTCGCGTGTCCTCGGGGAACATCAGGGTCCGGATCAGTTCGGTGGCCCATCGATCGCCGAGGCGCTCGGTGCCCAGGGCCGTGCCGGCGACCATCGGGCCGTAGAGGCCGACGGTGCCCGTGTGCTCGGCCAGCCAGCGGTGCAGGACGGTCGCGTCGCTCGACCCGACCAGCGGTTTGGGTGTGGCGGCGGCGAACCGGCCGGGGTCGAGGTGGTCCAGCAGCCGCAGCGCGCCGTAGCCGCCACGGGCGCACAGCACCGCACGGACCCGCTCGTCGCACCAGGCGGCGGTGAGATCGGCGGCCCGCTCCTGGTCGGTTCCGGCGAACAAGCCATGCCGCGCGAGGACGTGTTCGCCGGTGACGACGTCCAGACCGGCGGCGCGGAGGCGGGCGCAACCGTGGGCGAGCCGGTCGGGTGAGACCGGTCCGCTGGGCGCGACGACGGCCACCCGGTCTCCGGGGTGGAGACGAGGTGGCCGGGCGAGGGGGGTCATTTCGGTCAAGGACCCGAGTCTAGGTGGAGCCGCCAGATGACGACTTCGCCGTTTTCGCGGCGAAAAGGAACGCCGCTGGTCATCAGTCTCGTCGTGAAGGTGCCTCCCATGCAGAATGGCGGCCTCTTCGGAAGCGCCGAGACAAGAACCACCGTCCCCGTAGCTGCGAAGTGGCGGCCAATTCGCGGGCGGTCGCCGTGGCGAAGGGCAGGAAGCCGGCGTTCTCGTTGTGCCGGAGCGCCGCCGAGAGATGATCAACGGCCTTGTCCAGATCGCCGCACGCCCTGGCCGGCAGCCCGACGTGGTGTCCGGCGAAGCCCGCGATCACGATCCGCGTAGGGCGCCGGCTCGGCGTACAGATCATGAGCGGCCTCAGCGGAGACGAGCGCCGACCAGAGTTCGGCCCGGATCGCCATATGCGTCAGCCACATGTAGTTGCGCGGCACCTCCGGCTGCTGCCGCCAGGGACCCACCACGCTCCGCGCCTGCTCGGCCCGGCCCGAGCGCAGCAACGCCAGCGTGCCACTCGCGGACCAACGAAAGGCCGGTCGCGGCGGCGGCCTCGGCCAGCAGGGCCACGGAGCGGTCGGCGGTGGTGCGCCCAATTCGTCTGGGGGTGCCCGCCTATGAGGAAAAGACCGATACCAGAACGAGGCCCCCGACGGTGACCACTCTATGGAAGGGCGAGGCGGTCATCACGGCCAAACTGCGCGCCTACACCTACGTCGGTGGCAAGAAGGGCACCAGCAACGCCGAGATCGACGCGCCGTCGGGCAAGCACGGCCGTGACACCGTCTTCACCTGGCGCTTCGAGAAGCCCAAGTACGTCACCGGCAGCGACTTGAGGTACTTCACGCCGATGAAAGATCAGGGCGGGCGTGGTGACGACGTCGCAGTGCCAGATCCAGGACGGCGGTCCGCGAGATGGCGCACGGTTCGTCAAGAACGCCACCCTGGCTACCTGGGCCGCCCAGCCTGAGGCGGAGTGGACGATCCACTCGCCCAAGAGCATGGGAGCGGGCAAGGACCTGGTGAGCACCTGCCAGATCATGGAACGCGTAGTTCAACGCCGACAAGTGGACGAAACCGGAGAGCGACACGCCCAAGAAGGTTCCCGGCCACGCCCCTTACGGGCCTCTGCACCGTGAGGTCGAAGGAGCCAACCCGGATCTGGTCGACCCCGACTTGGCGCCCACCGGGACCATCAAGAAGAACCGCGCCCATTCGATCAGCATCTGCCGCAAGGAATGGCCGGACGTGAAACCGAAGGAGCAGAAGCTGGACTGCGACGAGTTCCCCTTCGCCAGCACGAAGGAAGGCTCGCTCCCGGTCAGAGGCAACTTCTCGGTGCGGTACATCAACGCGTCTGACAACCGCAGTTCGGGCAGCCAGCTCGGCGTCTTCTACCAGCAGACGCGCAGGCTCGGCATCGACCCTTCTGGGTCTCCGCCAACCCACGCGCCCAGGACCGTGACCAGTCTCCGGTCCGCTGACGACTAACATCGTGGCCCGCCCGGTTCTCGGGCGGGCCACGATCTTCGAAAGGGGAAAGGTGCACCCCGCCGACGCGAAGTACGCCGAGCTGATGGACGCCGGCCTCCCGGACCAGCTCTGCCCACCTGGTGCCGGGAGCCCGACATCGACGAGGTCGCCCGCCGATTCGGGGCCGACATTGAGTCGAAGGTGTGGGCTGACGAGGACGTCATCGCGGAGCTGGAGAAGGACTACCGGGCCGAGCTGATTCACCTCGTCACGATCGGCGACTGGACGCTCGCGCTCGCGCCCGACGGCTACCAGGGATCGAGGTCATGGAGTCCGTGTCGGCCCGGGGGCGGGCCTTTAGCGTCTTCTGGAACCTCGCGATGGACAGTGCTGTCATCTTCGCCGTCGACGGCGTGGTCCAGACTGAGTTCGACCTTGCCGAGGTGGACCGGCGGACAGATGCTGATGTTCCCCATGTTGGGCGGAGTCGGATTGCTGGACTCTTATGCCGGTTGGCGGGTTGGGTAGAGCACCTCGTATTCGACGGGTGTGCGCATGCCGACCATCACCGCGATCGATTCGAGCCGTCTTCTGGGGGCACCACCTCTCGCACCAGCTCGATCGCCCGCTGGGTGACGGCCAGTTCGGTCTCCAGCTCCCGGATCCGTTTGCGGGCGGCCAGCAGCTCGGCCTGCTCGGTCGTGGTCGCTCCGGGGAGCCGCCCGGTGTCGATCAGGTACTGCTTGCGCCAGACGTAGATCGTCTGCTCACTGATCCCCAGATCGCGGGCGACATCCCTGACGGGCCGTCCGGCCTCGACCAGATCCAATACCTTGCGGCGAAACTCCGACGGGTAGCCCCTGCGTGGCATGCCGACCTCTTCTCGAGGGGTCTATGGCACACAAGTCAAGCAAAGCGACTCCACGGAAGCCGGGGACGCCACTCTCGAAGCTGACTCCAGCTGCCGGTTGGGGCTGGTGTTGAGCGTAGTAGGTGGTCTCGTATTCGGTGGGTGCGACGTTGCCGATGGCGGTGTGGATGCATTGGTGGTTGAACCAGTCGACCCATTCGGCGGTGGCGAGTTCGACGTCGGCCAGGCCCTTCCAGGGCTTGCATGGCCGAGGTTGCCGCCACCGCCGGCATCAGCCCGGAGAACCTCCGCAAGATCGAAACCGGCCCCGGCCTTCTTCACGATCGCCGCCCTGGCGACCGCCCTGGACATCTCTCTCGACGTCCTGGCCGAGATCACCACGGCAGAACGCGCGGCCTGAGCGGCCTGGGTGCGGAACGGCCGCTGATCCTCGTCGACATCGACGGGGTGCTGACCGCACACGCGGGCTCCTGAACCATCCAGCCGCGCCGTCCCCGCGCCGTCGCCGCGCGGTGGGCGTGGCCGGCGACGGCGCTGGACATCTCTCGACGTCCTGGCCGAGATCAGACCTAGTTCCAGATGCTGCCGCCCGCGCCGATGCCGCAGTTGTAGAGCTCCAGGCGGTACCAGTTGGTCAGGCCACCGGTCCAGTACTTCGAGTAGGCGAACGCGCCGAGCCGGCCGTTGTTGACCACGACGCCCATGTTGACGTCGCGCACCCGCCAGCTGCAGCCGACCCCCGACGAGCCGGTCCAGACCTCGTGGTAGACGCCGCCCCTCGCCGGGATGGCGTTGGTGTTGCACCAGGCTCCGTCCCGGTTCCACAGGTCCGCCGGAACGCCGACCTTGATGTGGAGCAACTGCTTACCGTCATCGCAGCCGATCCAGGGCGGCGAGTAGTCCCACTTCCGAATACTGCGCCGCATCGTCCGGAGCCGCTGAGGTCAGGCCGCAGTCATGGCCGGAGCTGGTCGTGGCGCGACTCCTTCGATGAGGACGCCGTCGAGGTGGACATCTACAACAGCGGCGAGATGAGGCTGTCCTCGGGCGGCTGTCGGCGCCGTATGACGGCGACAGCGGATCGGAGAGGGCACGGCCGTGGTGAATCTCCATCACTCTCTGGCCGCGGCTGAGGAATCGCCGGGAAGGCCGACATGTGAAGCACAGAGCTGACGCAGATTCATTCAGGGAGTGCTCCTGGTCGAAGGTGACTCGGCCTGACGATCAACGAGGTCACCGCAGAACGGTGTGCAGCAGGCCGATGGCGGCTCCGGCCGCGATGTACCAGGCATTGTTGAGCCTGGTCGTCCAGAGCAGCGTCATCGTGGCCAGGGTGATCGCCAGCGTGAGCGGATCGACGATCGCGGTCTGGGCGAGTTGGACGGTCACGCCCGCCATCAGCGCCAGGGCGGCGGCATTGAGGCCGTTCAGGAGGGTGGAGGTCCAAGCGCTCGAGCGGAGCCGGTCGGTGATCTTCGTGAGCAGGCCGACGAAGACGAAGGACGGCAGGAAGATGGCCACAGTGGCCAGGAAGGCCCCAGGGAGACCGGCGACGACGTACCCGATGAAGGTGGCGGTGGTGAATACCGGTCCCGGAGTCACCTGTCCGATGGAGACGGCGTCGACGAGCTGCTGGCTGGTGATCCAGCCGAGCCGGTCGACGAAGTCGCCGCGCAGGAACGCCAGCAGGACGTAGCCGCTGCCGTACAGCACCGAGCCGATCTTCAGCATGGTGAGGAACAACTGCGTGAGCTGGTCGGGTGAGCCGAGAACCATCAGGGGTACGGCCGCGATTCCGTGCGCGGAGCCGCGGGGTCGTCCCCGGATCAGCTTGACGCCGCCCGCGATGAGTGCGCCCGCGGCGAGCACGACCAGTTCGTTCACGCCGAGCAGGTACGCGGCCAGCGCCGCCAGGGCCAGCAGGGCGAACCAGACGCTCTTGATCACGGTATGCAGCAGCCCGGCCAGGGCGTGGACGATGATGGCGATGACGGCCGGGACGATGCCGTACAAGAGGCCTTCGACCGCTGGGGTCGTTTCGTAGGTCACATAGGCCCAGGCCAGGCCGGTGACGATCAGGGCGGCGGGAAGGATGAAGCAGATCCCGGCCGCGAGGAGCCCTCTCCATCGCGCGCGGTCGTAGCCGAGATGGATGGCCAGCTCCGTCGAGTTCGGACCGGGGATGAGGTTGGTGGCCGACATCAGGTCGACGAACCGCTCGTCGCTCACCCAGCCGCGGCGGCGGACCAGCTCCTCGCGCATCATCGCCGTGTGCGCGGCGGGGCCGCCGAAGGCGATGAGGCCGAGCTTGAGGAAGATCCAGGCCACCTCGCGCCAGGACCGGTCGCCGTCAGGACCCATGTGATCTCTTCCGCTCTGAGGCCGTCCCGACTTGGGTCAGTGCCGCCGTGGACGACTTCTACCACGCCGCGCTCGATACGCGGAGGCTGGGAACCCGTTGGCGCATCGGGCGCAGGTCAGGACCAGTCCGGCGAGAGCCATGGCGATCAGTCCGGTGGAGGATAATGAACTCAGGCGAGGAATCGCAGGTGAGACGTATGACCACGAGGAACGGGGTCGTCGTCGGGTATGACGGCTCAGACTGCACGATGCGGGCCTTGGACTGGGCCATAGGCGAAGCTGAGATGCGGAAAGTGCCGCTGACCGTCGCGCACGCCTGGCACTGGCCCTACGGAGAGGCCTCCGATGAGGCCGAGGACCATCTGCGGCGGGCCGCCGATCACGTGCTCTGGCATGGCGTCTCGTGCGCCAGGGCGACCAGCGCGGTGGCGGACGTGCGGAGCGAGCTGTGGCGGGGCACGGCCGGAGACCACCTCGTGGCGCTGCCGGGCGCCGCCGACCTGGTGGTAGTCGGCTCCCGAGGGCTGAGCCCGGTTGCCCTCGGCGATTCTGGGCTCGGTGGCCTGTCGCCTCGCCGCTCACGCGGCGTGTCCGGCGCTGGTGGTGCGCGGAGCAGGGCCGATACCGGCTCCGGTCAACCTCGATCCGGTGATCGTGGGGGGTGGACGGCGCCCCTCGCGGCAGAGCGCGGCCGGTGCTCGACTTCGCGTTCGCCGAAGCGGCGTCCCGGCGGCTTCCGCTGCTCGCGGTGCGGTGCGGCCTGCCCGTTATGTCGCTCGGGACCTCGATGCCGCTCGTGCCCGATCTGACTTTGGCCGAGCAGGACCTCGAAGAACAGTTGCACGCCTGGCGGGAGCCCTATCCCGAGGTGTGGATCAGCGCCAGGATCACCATCGACGCCCCGCGCGAGACTCTGACCGGCCTGTCGGAGCAGGCGACCCTGGGCGTGGTGGGACGCCGCCGCTTCGGCCATCTGGGCGCGACCGCCGACCCGGTGCTCCGGCACGCCTCGTGTCCCGTCGCCGTGGTCGCGCTGGCCGACTGACACACGAAAGGATCATCATGACTCCGATCATCGTCGTGGGCGTCGACGGATCAACTCCCGCGCTGGCCGCCGCGGAATACGCGGCCGAGGACGCGGCACGCAGGGGAGCCGCGCTGCGGATCATCCACGTCCGGTCGGCGGCCGTCCTGGACGGCGAACTGAACGCGATGCAGAAGAAGCACCACCAGAGCATCCTCACCGCGGCGCAGCAGCGGGCCTGGGATTGTGCCCCGGACCTCCAGATCAGCACCCGGTTGGTCGTGGGACCGCCCGCAGAACGCCTGAGAGAAGCGGCACGCGACGCCGACGAGATCGTGATCGGCAGCCGTGGCATGGGCGGTTTCGCCGGGCTGATCCTCGGCTCGGTCGGCCTGTCCGTGGCCGGGCACACGCCCGGCCCGGTCATCGTTGTGCGCAAGCCCGCCCGGCACACCTACGGAGAACTCGTCGTCGGCTACGACGGGAGCGAGGAGTCGGAGACGGCACTGGACTTCGCCTTCGCCGAGGCCGACCGGCGCGGCGCCCGCCTCAAGCTGGTGTACGCGTGGGAACCGCCGTCGTTCGCGGGCTACGCAGTCGCCTACGGCGCGCTGATCCAGCAGTTGTTCGACGAGCGCGCCGCCTTCGTCTGGCAGCAACTGGCACCCTGGACGCAGAAGTATCCCCACGTCCCGATCGAACGGCTGGCCCACTGCGGCCACCCCGTCTACCTGCTGTCGGAGGAGTCGCGAACGGCCGATCTCGTGATCGTGGGCTCACGCGGACGGGGGGCCGTCGCCGCCATCACCCTCGGCTCCATCGGCCACGGCTTGCTGCACAGGGCGCACTGCCCGGTCGCCGTCGTCGCCGCGAAGGAGGACCGGCGGTGATCACTCCGCCAGTCTCGCGACCGATCGGCCGCTTTCCTGCGTGGCCGCCGTGATGCTCGGGCCTGGCGCCGCCTGATCGGCAGGAGTACCGTTGTCACCGGTGTGCCGGGAAGCCTGGTCGGCGAGTGTCCTGTCCGATCGGCTTCTGGAGCCCCCATGTCGGAAGACTCGGCCGTCGTCGTCGACGGCCTCACCAAGCGCTTCGGCCACATCCACGCCCTCAACGGCCTCGATCTCCGGATACGAACCGGCGAGGTGCACGGCTTCCTCGGTCCCAACGGCGCCGGCAAGACCACGGCGCTGCGGATCATGCTCGGCCTCCTCCACGGTGATGGCGGCCACGTCGAGGTCCTGGGCGGGCACCCCTTCCGCGACGCGGTGGCGCTGCACCGGCGGCTGGCCTACGTCCCCGGCGACGTGACACTGTGGCCCACCCTGTCCGGCGGCGAGGCCATCGACCTGCTCGGACGGCTGCGCGGCGGTCTCGACCCGCGGCGGCGGGCCGAACTCGTCGACCGGTTCGACTTCGACCCGACCAAGAAGGGCCGCGCCTACTCCAAGGGCAACCGGCAGAAGGCCGCGCTGATCGCCGCGCTCGCCTCGGGCGTGGAACTGCTGCTGCTCGACGAGCCCACGGCGGGCCTCGACCCGCTGATGGAGGCCGTCTTCCGCGAATGCATCCTTGATGAGCGCGCGGCCGGGCGCACGATCCTGCTGTCGAGCCACCTTCTGGCCGAGGTCGAAGCCCTGTGTGACCGGGTCACCATCATCCGCGACGGCCGTGCGGTGGAGTCGGGGACCCTGACCCGGCTCAGGCACCTGACCCGGATGTCGGTGACCGCCGATCTGGCCGTCGTCCCTCAAGCTCTGGGGGAGCTGGCCGGCGTACACGGCCTGGAGGCGGCCGGCACCAGGGTGAGGATGGAGGTCGACGCTGAGCACCTCGAAGCGGTCCTGCGTGTGATCACCGAGTCCGGGCTGCGCGGCCTCACCTGTCAGCCGCCGACGCTGGAGCAGCTCTTCCTGCGTCACTACCAGGGCCACACGTCATGACCGGGACCGGTGTCCTGCTGCGCCTGGCGCTGCGCCGCGACCGTCTGATGCTGCCGCTCTGGATCCTGGTGATCGTCGCGCTCCCGATCGGCACCGCCTCGGCCATCGCCGAGCTGTATCCGGCGGCCGGGCAGCGGCTGACGCTCGGGACGACGATCATGGCCAACCCCGCCCTCCAGGCACTGACCGGGCCGGTGTACGAGGCCTCCTCGGTCGGCGGGCTGACCGCATGGCGGGCCACCAACGTCGCCGCCGTGCTGGCCGCCCTCATGAGCGCGCTGCTCGTCGTCCGGCACACCCGGGCCGAGGAGGACAGCGGGCGCGCCGAACTGATCGGCGCCGCCCCCGTCGGACGGTACGCGCTGCCCGCCGCCGCCGTTCTCACGTCGCTCATGGCCAACCTGGTGATCGCCGCGCTGCTGACCGCGGGCCTGACCGGGCAGGGACTGCCCCTCGCCGGATCGGCCGCGTTCGCCGGGTCGGTGGCCGGTGCAGGACTGGTGTTCACGGGGATCGCCGCCGTCGCCGCGCAGGTCGCCGGCGCCGCACGGGCCGCGAACACGATCGCGGTGACCGCGCTGGGCCTGTCCTTCCTGGTCCGGGCGGCCGGAGACGCGGCCGGGAACGACGCCGTCTCGTGGGTCTCGCCCCTCGGCTGGGCGCAACGCACCCGCGCCTTCGCGGGGGAACGCTGGTGGGTGCTCCCGATGTCCGCCGCCGCGACACTCATCCTCTTGGCCGTCGCCGACCAGGTGGCCCGCCGCCGCGACCTCGGCGGCGGTCTGCTGGCCGCACGGCGCGGGCCCGCCTCCGCCGCGCCGTCCCTGCGGTCGCCGCTCGTGCTCGCCTGGCGGCTGCACCGTGGCTCGCTGGCGATTTGGGCGGTCGCGTTCGCCGTGGTCGGCGGGGTGTTCGGGGCGCTGGCCGAGACTGTGGGCGACCTGATCGAAGGCAATGAGCAGATCGCGGGCCTGCTGGCCGCGCTGGGCGGCGAAAACGCCCTGGTCGACACCTTCTTCGCTACTCAGCTCGACCTGTTCGCCCTGGTGGCGGGTGGCTACGCCGTCCAGGCGGCGTTGCGCCCCCGCTCGGAGGAGGTCGCCGGGCGGGCCGAGCCGGTGCTGGCCGCCTCGGTGCCCCGGTCGCGCTGGCTGTTCGGCCACGTGACGTTGTCCCTGGCGGGATCGGCGCTCATCCTGGCCGCCGCCGGGCTGGCCGCAGGCGTCGTCCACGGCCTGCGCGTCGGCGATCCGGCCGGCCAGGCGGTCCGGATCCTCGGCGCGGCCGTCGCCCAGGTTCCGGCGGTGTGGGTGTCGGCCGGGTTCGCGGTCCTGCTGTTCGGGTTGCTGCCACGGGCCGTCGCCGCCGCGTGGGCGCTGCTGGTCGCCTTCGCGGTGCTCGACCTGTTCGGTCCGCTGTTCCAGTTCGACGAGTGGGTCCGGCTGCTCTCGCCGTACGCACGCCTCCCGGCCCTGCCCGGTGGAGTGTTCACCCCGATGCCCTATGTGTGGTTGTGCCTGACCGCGGTGCTGCTGATCGGCGTGGGGATCGCCGGGTTCGTCCAACGAGACCTGGAGCCTGACTAGAGGAGTTCGAGGCCGCCGTCGATGGTGAGGACCTGGCCGGTCAGCCAGGTCGTGGCCGGATCGGCCAGGCGCACGATCCAGGCCGCCACCTCCGCCGGTTCGCCCCGGCGGCCCAGCGGCACTCGGGCCGCCTCGTCTTCCTTGATCTCCTCCACCGTGGATGGGGTCAGCCCCGATGAGGCCAGGGCCTCGCTTTCCGTAGGGCCTGGCGCGAGCGCGTTGACGCGGATCCCGTCGGGGGCCAGTTCGAGGGCCCAACTGCGGGTGAGCTGTTCGACGGCGGCCTTGGTGGCCGCGTAGTGGGCGGCTCCGGGCAGCGGCCGGTGGCCATAGGTGCTGGAGACGTTGACGATCGAGCCCTTCGCCGCGTGCAGGTGAGGCAGCGCGGCACTCGCCAGCAGCCTCGGCGCGGTGACGTTGAGCTGGAAGAGGTCCGAGACGGCCTCATGGGCGGTGTCGGCCAGCGGCATGAGCCGGCGTTGTTGACCAGCACGTCCAGATGGCCCCAGCGGTCGATCGCGGCCTCCACGACGCGGGAGGGTGTGTCCGGATGACGTAGGTCGGCCGCATGGATCGCGATCTCCGGCCGATCGGCGGCGGTCTCCTCGAGCGCCTCCTCACGGCGTCCCACCCCCAGGACCAGCGCGCCGGCGTCGGCGAACAGGCGCGCGGTGGCCCGCCCGATGCCGGACCCCGCGCCGGTGACGATGACGGTTCTGCCGGTGAACTCCACGATTCCCCCGTTCCAGCGGCCGAGTGACTCCAGCACCTCGATCGCGGCGGCGACACCGTTCTCGGCTCTCACCTTCCTACCCAGCGCATGTACAGGTTGCCTAACGTGTGTTCAGTCGCTGTGGCCCAGGCAGGGCGGCCAGAATCCGAACCTGGGCGTCTTGATATTGTTCGTAGCGGTGTGCCGGGAAGTCTGGTCGGCGGTTCTTCAGCGTTTCCCGGCAACCGAGCGGAGACCCATGTCCGGCACCGTGTCCCGTCGTGCCCCCCGTCTGTTCAGCAGAAGCACCTGGCCCGAGGCCCGCCGCATCGCCGACATCCTCCGCAAGGAGACCATCGGCGGCGCGCTGCTCCTGGCCGCCGCGCTGGCCGCGATCATCTGGGCCAACTCCCCGTGGGCCCAGGCCTACCAGGACCTCGGGGCCGTCGAGATCGGCCCTGCGGCGCTGCACCTGAACCTCGACCTGGCCACCTGGGCCGCCGACGGTCTGCTGGCGATCTTCTTCTTCGTGGCGGGGCTGGAGCTCAAGCGCGAGTTCATCGCCGGTGACCTGCGTCAGGTACGCCGCGCGGTGGTGCCGGTGGCCGCCGCGTTCGGCGGGGTGCTGGTGCCCGCGATGGTCTACCTGGCCATCGCCGGTGGGTCCGGGGCGCGGGGGTGGGCGATCCCGACCGCCACCGACATCGCCTTCGCGCTGGCGGTGCTGGCGGTGGTCGGCCGCTTCCTGCCCAGCGGGCTGCGGACCTTCCTGCTGACCTTGGCCGTGGTCGACGACCTGGTCGCGATCGTCATCATCGCCGTCTTCTACACCGCCTCCCTGTCGGTGGTGCCGTTGCTGCTGGCGCTGGCCCCGCTGGCGGTGTTCGCCGTCCTGGTACGGCGGCGCGTGCGCTCGTGGTGGCTGCTGCTGCCACTGGCCTCGGCGACCTGGGCGCTGGTCCACGCCTCGGGAGTGCACGCCACCGTGGCCGGAGTGCTGCTGGCCCTGACAGTCCCGGTACCACGCCGCGACGGCGGCCAAGGGCCTGGGCTGGCCGAGCACTTCGAGCACCGGTTCCGGCCGATCTCCGCCGGGATCGCGGTGCCCGTGTTCGCGTTCTTCTCCGCTGGGGTCACTTTCGGCGGCGTGAGCGGCCTGTCCGGGACGTTGAGCGACCCGATCGCGCTGGGCATCGTGGCCGGGCTGGTCGTGGGCAAGCCGGTGGGCATCTTGGCCGCCACGTGGTTGGTGGCCCGATTCACCAAGGCCACGATGGACGAAGGGCTGGCTTGGATCGACGTAGTGGGCCTGGCCGTGCTGGCCGGGATCGGGTTCACCGTGTCCCTGCTGATCGGCGACCTGGCCTTCGACGCCAACGAGGCCGTCAAGGTCGCCGTCCTCACCGGTTCGCTGACCTCGGCTCTGATCGCGGCGGTCATCCTGCGGATGCGGGCACGGGTGTACCGGCGCATCCGCGAAACCGAGACCGCCGACATAGACGGCGACGGCATCCCGGACGTCTACGAGAGTGGGCCCGAGCCACACCCACCGGCTTCGGGCGCTTCAAGACACGACGGCACCCCTGGCCGGACGATACCCTCCGGCGGCGCGTGACCAGATGGACGTGACCAGCCCTGCGCCATCGCCATGATCAGGCCGGACGGTCAGGACCGCCACCTGCTGTCGGCATGGCGAATCCATCCGCCATGGTCCCAGCGGCGCGTCCCATCACCCTCACCGATAATGGAGCGGGCGATGACCGACCCCTTGCGCGAACCGATGACGTTAAGCGCGACGATCGAAGAGGTCCAGCGGCAGATCGCCGCGGGGATACGAGCCTTGCGGGTCTACTTGGACAACCAGGTCGCCCAAGGCCAGATCACTGCGGAGCGGGCAACCGCCCTCATGGGCCCTGTTCTCGTATAGCTACGGCGAACGGACATGTAGCGCTGAGTGACTACATGGGGGCGCGGTCGCGCTGCTGAAGGGCGGCGAAGTCGGTGTGTGCCGTTTCGACTGCCTCCGGGTACGCCTGGGTCTTCTCGTACTCGGCGAGCGCCCGGTAGATGCTGGCGACAGACGGGTTCTGTCCCTTGCGCTTGCCGGATTTGCCCTTGCGGGCTGCGGTCTCCAGCCCCTCCAGCGTCGACTCCCGGATGTTCTCCCGCTCCGTCTCCGCCATCGCGGCGAAGAAGCCGAACAGCAGCTTGCCGGGGCCGGTGGGGTCGTAGATGCCGGGCAGCGGCCCGGCGAGCATCTCCAGGACCAGGCCGTGTTCGGTCAGATGGTCCGCGAGGGCGGTGAGCTCTGCCGCGTCACGCCCCAGCCGCTTCATCTCGAACACGGTGAAGATAACCCGGCAGTGCGGGGCGTGCTCCTTGATCTCCCGGGCGGTCTTCAGCGCCTCCTCGAACTGCGGGCGGACCTTGATCCGGGTGCTGATCTTCTCGCTGAAGATCTTGTCTCTGCCGATGCCGTGCTTGGCGAGCGCGTTCAGCTGCGAGGCGAGCTCCTGGCTGAGGTGTGAGCAACGGGCATAGCCGATGCGGATGTCCGCGCTCGGCAGGCTGGGATCGACGGCCGCGGGCACCGAATTGCCGGGCCGCCAGGGCTGCCCCGGCCCTCGGTTGGCCGGGGTCGGCACCCGCAGCACCTTGGTGAAGCGGCCGGTGTGGTAGGCGCTCGTGACTGCCCCGCTGCGCGAGCGGCACGGCGAGCCAGGGGCGGCCTTGCACTTCGGGCACGGATGGCGCTCGATGAGATCGGCTTCGGACTCAGGGTCCGGCGGAAGATTCTTGAGGGGCCGTCATGGATTTCTCAATGGTCTTCGTTCGGCCCTATTTGATCTTGCTCGGACAAAGGGCCGTTTGCGAGAGAAGCTGTGGTTGCTCTCTGACGGTGTTCGGCGTGCCATCGTCCCGGTCCGGGTGGAGCGCGGTTTCGCCACGGCGTACAGCTACACCGTCGACAAGGTCCACACCTTCCCCACGTACCACATCACCGGCGTGGCAGGACTGACCGGAAGGCCCCGACTGAGGACGGCGCTCAGCCTCCTTCGGTTTCCCGGCGCACGGTAGCGGCGATGCGGGTGAGTGCGGCCCCGAGGTGGCGGCGCTGCGCGGCGCTGAGCGGATCGAACACGAGCCGCTTCACCTGCGCGACATGTTCCGGTGCGCTCTCGACGAGTTTGTGCCGGCCGGCGTCGGCCAGGGTGGCGAGCGTGTACCGACCGTCGCCGGGGTCGGGTCGGCGGGCGACCCAGTCGCGGGCTTCGAAGCGATCCATCACCTTCGACAGGCGGGGCTGGGTGCTGTCACAGACCCGGGCAAGGTCGCTGAGCCGCATTGTGGCTTCGTCGGCCATGGACAGCTGGGCCAGAACCCCGTACTCGAAGTTGGAGATGCCTGCGTCTCGCTGCAGCTGGCGGTCGAGGGCCGCCGGGAGGGCAATGACGACCGTGAGGAGCGCCTGCCACAGGTCCTGCTGGTCGTCGTCGAGCCAGGGCGACTGAGTGTCCATGAGACGCATCATACTTGCCCGGACAACTCACATCACTTGCCTAGGCAACTCTTAATGAGGTACTTTTTCACTTGCCTGGGCAAGTGAAAATACTTGTCAAGGCAAGTGAAGGAGCTGATTTCGATCACCACCACGAGCAACCTGGCCACCCCGAACGGCCCGTCTTCCCCCTTTCCGTCGCGGACAGCGGCCGCGGCGTACGACGAGCTCCTTGCCGAGGTTCTGCCACAAGCGCGCGAGCAGCGGGTGCGGAACCCCTCCGACGGTCCCCTGCCCAGCCTCTTCGTCAGCCACGGCGCCCCGTTCACCCTCGACGATCCACAGTGGCTCAGCGACTTCTTCGACTGGGCCCAGTCGATGCCCAAACCCCGGGCCATCGTCGTCGTCTCGGCCCACTGGGAACGGGCACCGGTCACGATATCCGGAGCCGCGGCCGGCACCCCGCTGCACTACGATTTCAGCGGCTTCCATCCCCGCTACAAGACCCTTCCCTACGCGACCCCGGACGCCACCGACCTGGCTCGGCGACTCACCGGCCTGCTGGGCCGGACGCCCGTGCACGAGTTCGCCGACCGCGGCCTCGACCACGGCGCCTTCATCCCGCTCATGGCCATGTACCCCGCGGCCGACGTCCCGGTCGTGCAGCTGTCGATGCCCAGCCTCGATCCCAGCGCTCTGCTCGAGCTCGGGGCACGCCTGCGGCCGCTGCGTGAAGAAGGCATCCTCGTTCTCGGCTCGGGCTTCATGACGCACAGCTTCGCCGTCTTCCGCCGGCCGGAGCTCGCCGCCGACACCACGGCCTTCGACGAATGGGCTGTTGACGCCCTCGCCCGGGGTGACGCCGACGCCCTCACCGACTACCACAACAAGGCACCCGGCGCCGCGGTCGCCCATCCGACGGCCGACCACTTCGTCCCGCTGCTGCTCACCGTCGGCGCCGCCGATGACCCCGGCAGCGCCGTGAGCGCCATCGACCGCATGGTGATGGGCAACTCCACCCGGTCGGTGCAGCTGACCTGAGCGCCTCATCCGTTGGCGACGACATCAATACACCCTGGAGGAAAGTGCCATGAAGGTAATGCGTTTCCACGAGTTCGGCAGCAGCGAGGTCCTGCGCTACGAGGACGTCGACCGTCCGGTCCCCGGCACCGGGCAGGTGCTGGTGCGGGTGGCGGCCACATCGTTCAACCCGGTCGACGACCACATCCGCGCCGGTGTCCTGGCCGAGATGATCCCGATCACTCTCCCGTACGTGCCGGGAATCGACCTGGCGGGCACCGTCGCTGAACTCGGCGCGGACGTGATTGGCCTGGAGGTCGGCGACCGGGTCGTGGCGATGCTGCCCCTCGACTCCGCCGGCGGCGCCGCCGAGTACGTGCTCGCCCCGGCCGAGTCCCTGGCCCCGGCGCCCCGGACGACCGAGCTGGTCGACGCCGCGGCGCTGCCGCTGACCGGCCTGGCGGCCTGGCAGACGGCGTTCGAGCTCGCCGAGCTGAAGCCCGGTCAGACCGTCCTGGTCAATGGGGCGGGGGGCGCGGTCGGCAGCCTCGTGGTACAGCTCGCCGTCGACGCGGGAGCGCACGTGACCGCAGTGGACGCGTCGCAGCACGCCGACCGCCTTCGGGGCTACGGCGCGGACCGGGTCGTGGGCCCCCTCGCCTCCACCGCAGGCCCGGCCGCCGTGGGCGGTCCGTTCCAGGTCGTGGTGAACCATGTGCGCGTCTCCCCGGAGGAGCTCGCGCAGCTGACGAACTACGTCGCCGACGGCGGGGTCGCCGTCAGCACAGCCGGCCCGATTCCCGAGGACCCCGCCCGGGGAGTGCGCAGCGCGAGCCTGTGGGTCCGCAGCGACGGAGCCCAGCTGACCGAGCTGGTCGCCAAGGTGGATGCCGGCAAGCTCCGGCTCCACGTCGCCGCCCACCGCCCGGTGGCCGAGCTGGCCGCCGTGCATGAGGAAGCCGGCACCGGGCGGCTACCCGGCAAGACGGTCGTGCTCGCTCCCTGATCACACGCGACCGGGCCGCCCGCCGTTCGCTCTCCCGCCGGTGGGCCGCCCGGAAGTTCAACGGCGGCAGCACCCGCAACCTGTCGGCACCGGCGAGGCCATGCGGCAGGCCCTACACTCGAGCCCGCCGCTGCCGCTCACGCACGTTGCCCGGGACGCCGAAGCTTCCCCGGGCAACGTTGTCTTCACTCGGGCTCCGGCCAGGCCCGGAGCCCGAGTGTCACGCCGGGGCTGCGGCTGCCTCCCCATGCGGGGTCCGCGGGCCGGGCACCGTCGCCCGGATGGACAGGTCCAGATCGAGGCGGCTGTTCATGTCCAGCTCGAACCATCCGTGCGGATTGACGTGGGTCCAGAACAGCGGCGACAGCGCCCTACGGTCGGCGTCGGTGAGCTTGTCTGCCCACTTCGGATCGGCCAGGACCTCCTGCATCAGCAGCGTGTTGACGTGTTCTCTGAACAAGCCGCGTATTTGATCTTGTCTATCAATCGGTTGATTCCTGAACCGGTTCCTGCAGGATGGTGCGGCCATGAACTTCGCTCTCCAACTCAGCCAGATAGGCCGCCGCCTGCCTCGCCGCCGGAGCGCCGATGCGCCGGTATATCGCCACGGCTTCGCCAAGGCTGACAAGGGCTGTATCTCGGTCACCGGTTCGGGCCATGCACTGGGCGATGCCTTCAAGCGCACGCCCTTCGTCTACGGGACTGTGTACTTGACGTGCGAGTCGCAGAGCCTCCTGATATTGGGGCAGCGCTTCCTGCGGTCTAGAGAGCCTTAATGGCTGAGGTTATGAGAGGTGGGGGTCCAGGCCGGTCTTGGCGATGAACCCGCTGAGGATGCGGCGGCGGTATTGCATGCGTTTGAGCCGGCTCTTCACCAGCGCGAGGAGTTGGTCC
>NZ_BBXD01000015.1 GCF_001570545.1 Herbidospora mongoliensis
AGGGGAAACACCCGGTTACATTCCGAACCCGGAAGTTAAGCCCTCCAGCGCCGATGGTACTGCACCGGGGACGGTGTGGGAGAGTAGGACACCGCCGGACAATTTTCAACGAAAGCCCGACCAGTATTGGTCGGGCTTTCGTCATTTCAGGGCAGGTCCGCATCACCTGCGAACACTTGCTAGGCTGGCGTAGCCGGGCCACCCTGATGAACGGGTGGCCTTCGTCGCGTCAGAGGAATACGCGACCCACAACAGTGCCCGAACCGCGCACCCCGCCTCGCAGCTGAGACGTAGATCCGTACGCGGTGGAGCAACAGAGGATCAAAGTGAACAGAGAAGACGGGCGTGACGGCGCGGGCCGTGGCGATGAGAGTAACGACCGACCGGCCGGTGGCCGGGACGGCGAGAGGAATGACCGCGGCGGTGATAGCCGCAGCGATGGACGCGGCGGTGCCGGCGGCCAGAACGACAGGGGTTCCCGCCCCTTCCGCGCGGACAGCCGAGGCGGCTCCCGCGATGAATCCCGTGGTGGCGGCGGCTTCGGCGGCCGTTTCGGCGTGCGCGACTCCGGCCCCCAGCGGTCCTCGGGTGACCGCGGCGATCGGCCGCAGCGTCCGTTCAGCGACCGGGGCGACCGTCCCCAGCGGCCCTTCAGCGACCGCGGTGACCGGCCGCAGCGGCCCTTCAGCGACCGCGGTGACCGCCCGCAGCGTCCGACCGGCGACCGGGGTGACCGGCCGCAGCGCTCCTACGGCGACCGCGACGACCGCCCCCAGCGCCCGACCGGTGACCGTGGCGATCGCCTGCAGCGGTCCTACGGCGACCGTGGTGACCGGCCGCAGCGGCCGTTCAACGACCGGGGCGACCGTCCCCAGAGGTCTTTCAACGACCGTGGTGACAGGCCCCAGCGCCCGTCCGGCGATCGTGGCGACCGGCCGCAGCGTCCTTATGGTGACCGGGGTGACCGTCCCCAGCGACCCTTCAGCGACCGTGGTGACCGCCCGCAGCGTCCGACCGGCGACCGGGGTGACCGGCCACAGCGCTCCTACGGCGACCGCGACGACCGCCCCCAGCGCCCGACCGGTGACCGTCCCCCGCGCCCTTATGGCGACCGTGGTGACCGGCCTCAGCGTTCCTTCAACGATCGTGGCGATCGGCCGCAGCGGCCCTTCAACGACCGTGGTGACCGCCCGCAGCGGTCCTTCGGTGACCGGGGTGACCGTCCCCAGAGGTCTTTCAACGACCGGGGTGACCGGCCCCAGCGTCCGTACGGGGACCGTGGTGACCGCCCTCAGCGGCCGTTCAACGACCGTGGCGACCGGCCTGGTTTCCAGAACCGTGACGACCGTCCGCCGCGTCCCGCCGGCGACCGCGATGACCGGCCGCAGCGGTCCTTCCAGGATCGTGGTGACCGGCCCCAGCGTCCGTTCAACGACCGGGGCGACCGGCCCCAGCGTTCCTATGGTGATCGTGACGACCGGCAGTCCCGACCGTTCCAGAACCGGGATGACCGTCCCCCGCGTTCCTACGGGGACCGGGACGACCGTCTGCAGCGGCCGCCGTACCAGAACCGGGACGACCGGCCCCAGCGGTCCTTCCAGGATCGCGGTGACCGGCCGCAGCGGCCGTCCGGCGACCGGCCCGTTTACGGTGACCGGGATCGGTTCCGCGCCGGGGATCGTCCGCAGCGGCCGTACCAGAGTCGGGATGACCGCCCTCAGGGGCCGTCCGGCGACCGCGGTGACCGGCCGCAGCGGCCCTTCAACGACCGCGACGATCGGCCGCAGCGGTCGTTCGGCGACCGTGACAGCCGGCCCTCCGGCGATCGTCCGCAGCGTAGCTACGGGGATCGGGATGACCGCCCGCAGCGGTCGTTCGGTGACGACCGGAGCGGCAGCCGCACCCGCTATGGGCGTGACGAGGAGCCGCAGCGCGAGAACGAGGTGCTGCCCGAGCTCGAGGCGGACATCACCGCTGACGAGCTCGACCGCGACGCCCGTTCCGAGCTGAAGTCGCTGCAGGGCGACGTCGCCGAGCTGGTGGCTCTGCACCTGGTCGCGGCGACGCGGGCGCTGGCCGCGGAAGACGTGGACAAGGCCTACGAGCACGCCAAGGTCGCGCGACGGTTCGCGGGACGCATCGGCGTCGTCCGGGAGGCGGTGGGCATCGCCGCCTACCACGCCGGACAGTACGCCGAGGCGCTCAGCGACCTGCGGGCCGCCCGGCGGATGACCGGGTCCGAGGCCTTCCTTCCGATCATGGCCGACTGCGAGCGCGGCATGGGCCGACCGGAGCGCGCTCTCGACCTGGTCAAGTCCAAGGAAGCCGAGAAGCTCGACCGGTCCGGTGCGATCGAACTGGCCATCGTCGAGTCGGGTGCCCGGCGCGACCTGGGCCAGCTCGACGCCGCGGTCGTGACCCTTCAGCGCCTGCCCGAGCTCCGCGACCCGAAGCCCCGCGAGTGGTCGGCCCGCCTGGCCTTCGCCTACGCCGACGCCCTCGCGGCGGCCGGCCACGCGAGCGCCGCGACCGACTGGTTCGGCCGAGCCGCCTCCTTCGACGGAGACGGCGAGACCGACGCGGCCGAGCGCTACGCGGAGCTGACCGGCGCCCTGATCGAGGACCTCGAAGAGGACGACTCCGACGACGAGGGCATCGACACCGAGACGGGTGCCGGTACCGAGGCCTCTGACGAGGACTCGGACGGCGACGACTTCGACGATGACGACGACTCCGACGACGAGCCCGCCGCGCATGTCGCCGGCGACGTCTCCGACGAAGACGACCTTGACGGTGAGGACGACGAGTCTCCGGCGCGTGCCACCGACGAGGTCTCTGACGAGGCCTCCGACGGAGACTTCGACGATGACGACGACTCCGACGACGGCGACTCCGGTGCACGTGCGGCCGGGAACGCCTCCGACGATGACTCTGACGACGAGCCCGCCGATGGCGTGGCCGACGAGGACGACTCCGACTTCGAAGACGACCTCGACGACGACGATGACGAGGAGCAGCCCACTGCCCCGGCGAAGGCGAAAGCCGAGCCTGTGGCCGACAGGAAGCCCGCCGAGGAAGCCAGTTTCGGACCGGCCTTCATCGAACCGAACTACGGCGACGTCCTCGACGGACCGCCGAGCAAGCCGGAGGCCTGATCAGGCCTCCGGGCGGTCGAGCCAGTGCATGATCCCCGCCAGGTTCGGCTCCGTGCCGCTGAGCATCTCGATGTGCTCAGCGGCCTTGTCGCCGGGAGTGGGCCGGGCATACCGGTCACGGGTGCGCTGGTCGACCATGGCCACGGCGTGGTCGAGGTCGAGTTGCTCGCCCTTCGCCTGCTTGGCCAGATCCACCCAGATCAGTAGTTCCTCTGCGGATCGCGCCAGAATCGATCCGACGTCGTCGACCGGGCCGTAGTGGCTGAAAAGCAGCCGCTGCGGCCCGAGCGCTTCGAAGAGGGCGATCGACGCCAATGCCGTGTCGAGATCGAAATCCGGCGGCGGCGTGGACGGCCGGACATCTCCGGTGTCGGGGATGTAGACCCCCGCCGCGTCCCCGACGTACAGATCACCCGTCAGCGAGTCGACCAGCCCGACGTGATGCTTGGCGTGCCCCGGCGAGTAATGGCTGGTCAGCTGCCGTCCGTTGCCCAGATCGATCGCCCCGGTGTCGCCGAGGGCGCGGATCCGGGCCGCGTCGGTCGGCTTCAGCATCCCGAAAAGGGTGTCCAGCCGATCACCCCAGACCATCCGGGCACTCGACATCAACCGTGACGGATCGGCCAGATGCCGGGCCCCTTTCTCGTGTACGACGATCTCCGCCTCCGGGAACATGCCGGAGATGTCACCCACGCCACCCGCGTGGTCGAGGTGAATGTGCGTCACGACGACCGTCGCGAGATCGCCGGGCCCGACGCCGAGCGACGCCAGCGCGTCCCGGACGACCGGCGCCGACGTCGACGTACCCGTCTCCACCAGGCATGGCCGGTCACCGAGAATCAGATATCCGGCGGTGATTCCGGCGTATCCGGCCAGTCGCGTGTCGATTTCATACACGTCTCCGCCGAGCGGGGTCACGTTTTCCACAGCTCACCTCATAGCGAGAACGGGTTCTCACAGAACGGCTTTCGACCAGCAGGGGCAGCAGCCTAGTCACCGACAGTGGTGCCCGAGAGAAGGGGATCACATGTCAGTTGATCAAATGGTGAGCGTCCCCGCCCACCACAACGAGGTCATCCTGGTAGGCCGTTTGTCCAAGGCCCCGGAGTCCCGCCTGCTGCCCAGCGGCGCCGAACTCACCCAATGGAGACTCGCGGTCCGCCGCCCCGTCCCCGAAAACGCCAAGGGCCGCGCCGACGCGATCGAGTGCGTGACCTACGACCCCATGGTCCGCGACGCCCTGACGGGCCTGACCGTAGACGACGTGATCGAGGTCCAGGGCGCCTTGCGCCGCCGCTGGTGGCGAGGCGGCAGCGCTTTCGAGGTCGAGGTCCGCTCGGTACGTCTGGCCCACCGGGCCGCCGTCGCGTCGTCCAGTCAGGGGGATACGGAGAGGGACCCGGAGGATCCGTCGGGGTGAAGACTGAGCCTGGCCAGGGTGCGCTCATCGCGGGTCGTGGCTCGACCGGCGCGCACCGGAGGATCAGCGACGGCTCGCGGCGCTTTCATCCCCGGTGGACGCGCCGGTCCAGCAGCAGGGCTTCGCCTCAAATCATGCAGGAGCGAGAGATCAGCAAGGGGGACAGCCGAGCGCGAGGGCGACGGGTCGAGCATGGTGATCTTCGCTGCGATGGAGGTCGGCTCACCTGCATGTTGGGCGACGGGAAGCTCTTGGTCCAGGGCCGATTGGGCATCAGTCCGAATTGCGATCGGCTGCGGCGTGCCGGGGATCCGCGCGGGCTCAAGCTGGTGTGGTGTCGGGCCGGCTGTTTCAGAGTCGCTCAGTTCGTGGCCCGGCTCTTGGGCTGGTCAGTCGGTGGCGAAGGTTCTCAGGACCAGGCCTGTTGCGGGCTTGGGGCTGAAGGAGGTCGATTTTCGTGGGACGCGTTCGCCTTCCTCGGCTACGGCGAAGACGTCTGTCGCGTTCAGAGGGCGCATCAGGACGGCGGTGCCGTTGCTCTCGTGGGCCAGGCGGGCGGCGGTGGCGTGGTCGTGGTGGACGATCTGGACCTGCTGTTCGTCGTCCTCGATGCCCCAGACCTTGGGGAGGAGGAACTCGTTCAGGACGGCTGTCTCCAGGGAGCGCCAGCGTTCTGACCGGTCCGTGGGCATGGCCAGGTTCAACTGGAGGGGGTCGGGGTCGGTGAGGAGGTGGGCGGGGCCGCCTGCCGTCACCACGTAGGCCGGGCCCTTGGCGTCGGCCAGGGCGGTCAGGGCTTCGTCGAGGTCGGGGTACTCGTGTACCTGCCAGGCGCCCTTGGCGCGGGCGACCGCTTCGCTGACCGGGAGGTCGGGGATCACGCGGTGGATCGCCTTCAGGTCTGGGGGGTAGGCGGTCGAGTCGACGAGGTAGGCGAGGCCGCCGTCCCAGGGGCCGGGTTCGTCGTGTTCGGCCTGGAGTTCGCGGTAGGTGGCGTAGCGGTGGTGGCCGTCGGCGATCATGGCGCGGTGGGTGGCCAGGTCGGTGGCGATCTTGTCCAGGTCGGCGGGGTCGGTGATGGCCCAGAGGCGGTGGCGGGTGGTGTCGTTCAGGGTGACGTCCACCAGTGGGGTTCTCGTCGCGGCCACTTCCTCGACCGAGGCGGTGGCGGGGCCGTTGCCGGCGTACAGGAGGAAGATCGGTTCCAGGTTGGCCTGGGTGGTGCGCATGAGGGCCAGGCGGTCGGCCACGGGGCCGGGCATCACGTTCTCGTGGGGGAGGACGGCGTCGGAGCCGACTCCCACGGCGCCGATCAGGCCGCGCTGGACGAAGCCGGGGGCGCTCTGTTCGTACACATAGAGAGCGGGGGTCTCGTCGGCGGCCAGGATTCCCTCGCTGAACCAGGTGGCCAAGGCGTCGCGGGCCTCGGAGTAGTGGCCGGGAAGGATCAGCCGGACCACGTTGTTCGGATGGGCGTCAGCCAGCCGCCGGGCTTCGGCGGGGGAGATGAGGTCATACGGCGGGGAGGTCACGGCGCTCAGGTCGTCGGCCGTGTACCGCACGCCGCGGAACGGGCGCAGCACCAGTCCCGCCCGTTCAGATCTCTCCATATCGGGCATGCTGCCATAAAGGCCCAGACTCCCCACTGCCGCGGTGCCCGGTTGGAGTCGAAATCGGAAAGCAGGAGGCCCTCGCGTGACCGAGCATGATCAGAATGGAGCGGGAGATGCGTCCGGCGGCCCGTCGGGCGATGTGTACGAGTGGTACCAGCGCGGTGTGAAGCTTCTCGCGGAGGGCAGCCCGGCTGCGGCGGCGGCGCTGCTGGAGCGCGCGGCCGGTGCCGAACCCGAGGCCCGGAGCATTCGCGAGGCGCTGGCTCGGGCCCAGTTCAACTCGCGGCGGTACGAAGAGGCGGCAACCAGCTTCCGCTGGATCGTCGCCGCCAACCCGGCCGAAGACTACGCCTACTACGGTCTCGGTATGGCACTTTGGCGAACCGGCGACATCGAAGGCGCCCAGGAACCCCTGGCCGTCGCTGTCGCGATGCGTCCCGACGAACGTAACTACGTCTCCGCCCTCACCCAGATCCGGGCGACCCTGCGCGCGAGGCGCGCGTGAACCACCTGCTCGACGCGTACGACACCCTGCTCCTCGACCTCGACGGTGTGGTCTACCTGGGACGGCACGCCGTCCCCGGCGCACCGGAGGCGCTGGCCCTGGCCCGGGAGCGGGGGGTACGCCTGGCTTACGTGACCAACAACGCCTCCCGCACCCCGGCGGCGATCGCCGAACACCTGACGCACCTCGGGGTGCCCGCCTCCCCCGAAGACGTGGTGACCTCCGCGCAGGCCGCCGCCCGACTGGTGGCGGAGCACGTGCCCGCCGGGTCTCCCGTGCTGGTCGTCGGCGGGATGGGCCTGCGGTCCGCGCTCCGCGCCCACGGGCTGCGGCCGGTGAGCACCGCGCTGGAGGGGCCGGCGGCGGTCGTCCAGGGGATCTGGGACGGGATCTCCTACGGGCTGCTCAGTGAGGGGACCCTCGCGGTTCGCGGCGGGGCGTGGTTCGTGGCGGCCAACCAGGACAGCACGATGCCGACCGACCGGGGCGAGATGCCCGGGAACGGGTCGATGCTGAAGGTGATCGTGACCGCTACCGGGGTGACACCGGTGGTGGCGGGGAAGCCGGAGCCGCCGCTGCACCGGGAGTCGATGATCCGCACCGGGGCGCAGCGGCCCCTGATCGTCGGCGACCGTCTCGACACCGACATCGAAGGGGGCAACAGGGCCGGGGTCGACAGCCTCTTGGTGCTGACCGGGGTGGCCACCCCGCTCGACCTGCTGACCGCGGTGCCGGTGCATCGGCCTACGCACGTGTCGGCTGACCTGTCCGGGCTGCACCAGCCTGCCGCTTCGGCGCGGCCTGTCGACGGTGGATGGGAGTGCGGGGGGTGGCAGGCGTCCTGGGACGATGGGCGGCTGCGGCTCGCTGGGAGCGGGGATTCGATCGACGCGTTGCGTGCGGCATGCGCCGCCACGTGGGCTGGCGTGGGAGATGGGCGAGCCGAGGAGGACGCGGTCAAGCCCGCGCTCAAGGCTTTGGGATAGGCGCGGCGGGAAGAGCTGTTCGGTGGCGGATTCGCGCCGCTCTTGGCCATGGGCGTTCGCGGCGGTCCCGCTACGGACTTCGGGCTTGAGATACATGCTGTGGCGGCGTGGGTGGCTTGGTGGCCCGCGCCGCTTCTGGTTTTGGTCGGGTGTGGTGGGGACGGGTCGCTGAATGGCCAATCCGCGTCGTGCTCCCCGCTGTGGAATATGCGGGGAAGAGTTGCTCGGGGGTGAACTCATGCTGCGGGTCGGGCCTTGGGCGCGGTGGGCTGGGTTGCTCGATGGCGTAGGCGCGGGGAGTCGCTGAGCTCGCATTGACATGTTTCGTCGCGCGGAATTGTCGTCCGCGCGACGTTTCTGTCCGGCGAGAGCTTTTGGGGTTGAGGGGGCTCGGGAGCTGGATTTCGGGGTGGGTTTGGCGGGGGCGTACTGGACGGGGGTTTTCAGAGGAGGCGGCGGAGGCGGAGGAGGTCGCCCAGGCTCGCGTCGATTTTCACTCTGCCGCCGAAAAGGGCGCGGGCCATGTCGAGTTCGCCGTTGACGAGGGCGATGAGGTCTTGGCTGCCCAAGGTGAGTTTCACTTCGGCGGGGTGGCCGTCGGCCGGGGGGATGTCGGTGAAGGGGTCGAGGCCGTCGCGGTGAATGCGGCCGTAGAAGGTGACGTTCAGGTCGGAGATGCGGCATTGGACTCTGCGCTCGACGACATGTTTGGCGCGGTCGTCGGGGCTGATCTCGTGGAACTGCTCGCCCAATTTGTCCAATGCGGCACGGCATTCTTCGATCGTCGCCATGCGTCATCCCCCTTAAGCCAGGACCGGTCAAATGCCCATCTACCAACGGACGGTAGCGTTCAACCTGAGTACTACGCGAAATCTGGCACGTGGGGGCGTGTCAGGTGACAAGGGGGTTCGCATGGTGTTCCACACGCTGCGTGGCATCGTACAGATGGCCACGTCGCTCACCGAGACGGCCACGAGCAACGCTCGCGAGGCCGTCATGGACATGCTCGACACGGACTCGCCGCGGTCTGCCAAGAGGCGGCGGTCGTCCAAGGGGATCGGGGGGATGGTTCGGTCGGGTGCCGACCAGGTGCTCGGGGTTTTCGACCTCGCGCGGAAGGGTGAGGTCGATCGGCTTCGGACGCAGGTCCGCGAGCTGCAGGGGCGTAAGAAACCCGGCAGCCGGGCGGGCGGGTCCCGGTCGCGTACGACCACCCGCGCCTCGGCCGCTTCGGCGTCGACGGCACGGGGGATGTCCGCCCGGCTGACGAGGGCGGCGGCCAAGGCGGGGCGGACCATCTCGGCCATCGCCGAGAAGGCCACTTCGGCGACTGCCGAGAAGAGCGCGGCGGCCAAGAGGGCCGCTTCGGGAACCGCGTCGCGTTCGTCGGCTTCCGGCCGGAAGACGGCGGGAGCCCGTTCGGGCGCGGTGCGGAAGGCTGCGACGGTTCGTACCGCCGCATCGCGGAAGGCTTCGACAGCCCGTACTGCGGCTTCGCGCAAGGCTTCGACGGTGCGCGCCGCGGCTTCGCGGTCGGCGGCTGGTCGCGCTGCCGCTTCGGGTTCGTCGCGGTCGGTTTCCGCGTCGCGGACCGGGTCGGCGTCGGCGTCGGCGTCTCGTTCGTCGGCGGCTGGTCTGGCTCGTCCCGCGGCTTCGCGGGCCGCGACGGGTCGTGTCGCTACGTCCGGGTCGGTACGGAAGGCGACGGGTTCCGCTCCTCAGGCGTCCCACAAGGCGTCCGTGGCCGGCCTTTCCGCGGTGTCCGGTTCGAAGCGGAAGGCGTCGGCGTCGCGGTCGGCGACCGGTCGGTCCACGGCGCCTGGTGCGGTGCGGAAGGCGTCGGCGTCGGCTTCACGGCCTACGACGGGTCGTTCCACGGCCTCCGGCGCGGTGCGTAAGGCTGCTGCCTCGCGTTCGGCGTCGGTGTCTCGTTCGGGGGCCTCGCGTTCGTCGGCTACCGGTCTGGCTCGTCCCGCGGCTTCGCGGACCGCTACGGGTCGTGCCGCGACGTCCGGGGCGGTGCGGAAGGCGGCGGTTTCGCGTTCCGCCGCCGCCAAGACCGCTCGTACCGGGTCGACGGCAGGCAACCGGATCGCCAAGGCGGAGAAGGCGGCGGCGCGGATCGTCAAGGCCACCGGTTCCGCTCGGGTGGCGCGGGCGGAGAAGATGGCCGCTCGGATGGCGCATGCCGTCGGTACCGCTCGCACGCCGGCCACGGCCGCTTCGCGGATGGCCAAGGCCACCGGGTCGGCTCGGGTCGTGAAGGCCGAGGCCCGGGCGGCCAAGGCGATCGGGGCGGCGTCGCACGCGGGTACCGCTGTGGCGGCCAAGCTGTCGAGTGGTCCCGCCAAGAACGGTAAGAAGGCCGCGAAGAAGGCGCTGGCCAAGAAGCCGGGCAAGAAGGCAGGTAAGAAGGCGTAGGGCCGCCGCGCGAGCGACGTCGTCGGCTCGGTCCGCTACCGTCAAGGCGGCGGAGCGTCAGCGGCCCGAGTTCGACGCCTTGTTCTCGGGTGCCTCGTGAGGCGTTTCGGGCCAGGGCCGCGTATCTGACACCGGAGGGGGCGCATGACCGAGATGAACTCGGCCGGCGGTGGGGAAGCCGCTGGGCCGGTGCAGGCCGCTGTGATCGCGGATGCCGGTTCGCCGGCGGACGTCATGGCGACCCCGACGAAGAATGTGGTGCCGGCCGTTGCCCCGGCCGGCACCCGACCGCCCGGCACCCCGATCGGCCTCGATCCCGAGGCGGCCGTCCGCGCCGCCGTCGAACGGCTCGCGGAGGTGCCGGTCGCGGCCCATGTCGAGGTGTACGAGCAGGTGCTCGGCACATTGGAGGAGACCCTTGCCGCTGTGGACGACCGCACGTGACGATTAGACCCCCCGCCGACAATCCCCCCAGAGGTATCCGTTGAGTCAGCGCCGCCGTCTCGACAGCGAGCTGGTACGACGCAGGCTGGCCCGTTCGCGGGAACAGGCCGCCCAGCTCATCGAGGCGGGCCGGGTCACCATCGGTGGCCAGCCCGCCTCCAAAGCGGCCACCCAGGTCGACACCGCCGCCGCGATCGTGGTCGCCGAGGCCGCAGAAGGGCCCGACTACGTCTCCAGGGGCGCGCACAAACTGATCGGCGCCCTCGACGCCTTCACCGACCTCGACGTCTCGGGGCGGCGCTGTCTCGACGCGGGCGCCTCGACCGGCGGGTTCACCGATGTGCTGCTGCGGCGGGGCGCGGCCCGGGTGCTGGCGGTCGACGTCGGTTACGGGCAGCTCGCCTGGTCGCTCCGCACCGACGAGCGGGTCACCGTGATGGAGCGCGTGAACGTCCGCGACCTCACCCCCGAGATGGTCGGGGAACCGCCGACGCTCATCGTCGGCGACCTGTCGTTCATCTCGCTGCGGCTGGTGCTGCCGGCGCTGACCGGTGTCCTGGCCGAGGGCGGTGAGCTGGTCATGCTGGTCAAGCCGCAGTTCGAGGTGGGGAAGGAACGCGTGGGCGCTGGAGGGGTCGTACGCGATCCGGAACTGAGAGCCGAGTCGGTGCGCGACGCCGCGGCGGCGGCGCAGAAGCTGGGGCTCACGGTCAAGGGTGTGACGGCGAGTCCGTTGCCGGGGCCGTCGGGCAATGTGGAATATCTGATCCGGCTCGGGAAGGGGCCCGGTCACGAGGCGGTCGCCGATGTGGCCGCCGCCGTCGCGCTTGCCGTCGAGGAGGGGCCCCGATGACTGACGGCCGATCGGTTCTGATCACCACCCACACCGGGCGCGATGCCGCCGTCGAGAGCGCCCGGCTGGTCATCGACCGGCTCCTCAAGGAGGGGCTGAAGGTCCGGGTGCTGGCGGACGAGGCCGAGGAGGTGGCCCGGCAGGGAGTGGAGGTCGTCCCGGCAGACGAGAGGGCGGCCTTCGGCGCCGAGATCATCATCGTGCTCGGCGGCGACGGCACGCTGCTGCGCGCCGCCGAGATCTCCCGCCCCACCGGTGTGCCGCTGCTGGGCGTCAACCTCGGGCACGTCGGGTTCCTCGCCGAGGCCGAGGTGGAGGATCTCCACGTCGTGGTCGACCGGGTGGTCGACGGGAGGTTCGAGGTCGAGGAGCGCATGACCATCGACGTCACCGTCCGCAACGGCAGCATCCTGGCACGCACGTGGGCGCTCAACGAGGCGTCCGTGGAGAAGCGCGACGGCATGCTCGAAGTGGTCGCGGAGATCGACGGGCATCCGCTGTCCCGCTGGGGCTGCGACGGCGTGATCTGCGCGACGCCGACCGGATCGACCGCCTACGCGTTCTCCGCCGGAGGCCCCGTCGTGTGGCCCCAGGTCGAGGCGCTGATGGTGGTCCCCAACAGCGCCCACGCGCTGTTCGCGCGGCCTCTGGTGGTCGCGCCGACCAGCTCGATCGCCATCGAGTTGCTGGCCACGACCCACCCCGGCGTCCTGTGGTGCGACGGCCGCCGCCGCTTCGATCTGCCGCCCGGCGTGCGGGTCGAGGTCCGCAAAGGCACTCATCCGGTACGTCTGGCGCGCATGCTCGGCGTCGACTCCACCGGTGTCCCGTTCACCGACCGACTGGTCGCCAAGTTCGGCCTTCCGGTTGAGGGATGGCGGGGTCGAGTCAGGCCCTCGTGACTCGAAAATCTTGGCGAGTTGCGCGTAGGATCGCTTGCGACATTGACGTTGAACGGGAGGGACCAGTGCGACCGAGGGTCGAGGAGGTCCGTATCCGAGGGCTGGGCGTCATCGACGAAGCCGTCCTTGAACTGTCCCCCGGCTTCACCGTCGTCACAGGTGAGACGGGCGCCGGCAAGACGATGGTGGTGACCGGTCTCGGCCTGCTGTTCGGCGGCCGGGCCGATCCCGCCCGGGTCCGTCCCGGGTCCGACAAGTGCACCGTCGAGGGCACCCTCATCGTCGATCCGGCGGGCCGGGCGGCCCAGCAGGTCTTCGACATCGGCGGCGAGGTCGAGAACGGCGAGCTCATCATCTCCCGCACCGTCTCCTCCGAGGGCCGGTCGCGGGCCTGGCTCGGCGGGCGCACCGTCCCGGTCGGGACACTCACGTTCCTGGCCGAAGACCTGGTGGCCGTCCACGGGCAGATGGACCAGCAGCGGCTGCTGCAGCCGGGCCGCCAGCGCGCCGCGCTCGACCGCTACGCCGGCGACGAGCTGGTCAAGCCGTTGCGGGCCTACGAGCAGGCGTACAAGAGACACAAGAAGGTCGGCGACCTGGTCGCCGAGCTGACCGGCCGGGCGCGCGAACGCGCGCAGGAGGCCGACAGCCTGCGGTTCGGCCTGCAGGAGATCGAGAAGGTCGCCCCCCGCGCCGGGGAAGACGTCGAGCTGAAGGAGGAGGCCGAGCGCCTCACCCACGCCGACACCCTGCGCAGCGCCGCGACGGTCGCCCACACGGCGCTGCTGGGCGATCCGATGTCGGGGCCCGAGGCGGTGGCCGACGCGGTGTCCCTCATCGGTCAGGCGCGGTCGGCCGTCGAGTCGGCGCAGGACTACGACCCCGCCCTCGCCGGCCTGGCCGAACGCCTGGCCGAGGCGGGCTACCTGATCAACGACGTGGCGACCGAACTGGCCGCCTACGCCGAGTCGGTCGAGGCCGACCCCCAGCGCCTGGAGACGGTGCACGAGCGCCGGTCCCTGCTCAACGGGGTGATCCGCAAATACGGCGTCGACGTCGCCGACGTCCTCGCCTGGGCGGAGAAGGCCGCCGTCCGCGTCGGTGAGCTCGACGGCGACGACGACCGCATCGGCGAGCTGACCCGCGAACACGAGGAACTGACCACCCGGCTCGTCGAACTGGCCGGTGAGCTGACCCGCATCCGCGAGGCCGCCGCCGAACGCTTCGCCGTGGCGGTCACCGGGGAACTGACCGCCCTGGCCATGCCCCACGCCCGGGTCACCGTCGTGATCGACTCGACGGGCGACTTCGGCCCGCTGGGCGTCGACGAGGTCGAACTGCGCATGGCGCCCCATCCGGCGTCCCCGCCGCTGCCGCTGAACAAGGGCGCGTCCGGGGGTGAGCTGAGCCGCGTCATGCTGGCCATCGAGGTCGTCTTCGCCGGGGCCGACCCGGTGCCCACGTTCGTGTTCGACGAGGTCGACGCGGGAGTAGGCGGCAAGGCGGCCGTGGAGATCGGGCGGCGGCTGGCCAAGCTGGCCCGCACCGCCCAGGTCATCGTCGTCACCCACCTGCCGCAGGTGGCGGCCTTCGCCGACCAGCACCTGGTCGTCGAGAAGGACAGCGACGGCAGCGTGGTCCGCAGCGGCGTGGTCGCCCTCGACCGCGAGGCCCGCAAGCGCGAACTGGCCCGCATGCTGGCCGGCATGGAGGACTCGGAGCTGGGCCGCGCCCACGCCGAAGAACTGCTGACGGAGGCCGCCGCCGCGAAGGCCCTCGGCTGACGGTCTCCATGTGGGGAGGGCGGCGGGCTTTCTGCGAACAGGGCCGGTGCCCGGATGGTGAAGTCCGCTGTGGAAGGGCGTCGCGCCGAATCGGGAGCCGGGCTTTCTCGGGGCCATGGTTGAACGCTGGTCCGCCGTCGTCGCGGCGGTGCGTGGAGCGGGCGGTTGGCGCCGGATACGGGCGATGCGGGGGTGGCGGGCGGTGCCAGGGTGGGCGGAGCCGTAACGGAAGCAGGAAACTCCCTGAGCGGTGCCGCGGGATATGAGCACAGCTCAGGGCAGTGGGGTGGGTGCGGGAGTCCCCTTAGTCACATATCGGAAAAGTCCCAGCGAATCAGGAAAAAGTTGGCCAGGCTGGAATGACGACGAGAAGCGGCCGCCCGGGGGCGAAGCGGCTCGTACATCGCAATCCCTCGTCGGGTGACAACGGTTCGTGTTCTGGGCAGAGGAGGGCATCGTGCCCGGACGACGCCGTATGACGACATGGGGGACGACGGCATGAGGGCAGGGTGGCGACAAAGCTGGTGGGTGCCGGGGTGTCGGACCTTCATGGTCGTGAGCTCTGGCAGGATGGTCCCGATGAAGGTCTCGAGCGTCAGGGTTCCAGGCCTCCGCCGCCGGAAGGTCAGTGTCCTTCCCGGGGTGACTGCGACGGCGCGCATCGACCGGCGCACCAAGAGGCTCACGAAACGCCTTCGCCCAGGGGAAATCGCGATCATCGATCACGTCGACATCGACCGGGTGAGCGCGGAGGCCCTCGTCGCGTGCGGTGTGTCCGTGGTGGTCAACATCGCGGCGAGCGTGTCCGGGCGTTATCCGAACCTGGGGCCGCAGATCCTGCTCGAGGCCGGCGTCACGCTGGTCGACGGCGCCACACCCGAACTCTTCGAGAAGATCCGCGACGGTGACGTCGTCCGGGTCGCCGACGGCGTCGTCCACATCGACGAGGAGATCGTCGGCAAGGGCGAGGTGATGACCGCCGAGTCGGTCGAGGCCGCGATGATCGAGGCCCGCGCGGGGTTGTCGGTGCAGATCGAGGCGTTCACCGTTAACACCATGGAGTACGTGCGGCGTGAGCGCGACCTGCTCATCGACGGCGTCGGCGTGCCCGACATCGTCACCAAGCTCGACGGGCGTCACGTCCTGATCGTGGTCCGCGGATACCACTACAAAGACGACATCGCCGCGCTGCGGCCCTACATCCGTGAATACCGGCCGGTCATGATCGGGGTCGACGGCGGCGCCGACGCGCTGCTGGAGGCCGGTTACCGGCCCGACATCATCGTCGGCGACTTCGACTCGGTCTCCGACGAGGCGCTGGCCGGGGGCGCCGAGCTGGTCGTCCACGCCTATCCCGACGGGCGGGCCCCCGGGCTCGAACGGGTCAGGAAGCTGGGGCGCGACGCCGTCCTCTTCCCGGCCTCCGCGACGAGCGAGGACATCGCGATGTTGCTGGCCGACGAGAAAGGCGCGTCGCTGATCGTCGCGGTCGGCACCCACGCCACGCTCGTGGAGTTCCTCGACAAGGGGCGGGCCGGCATGGCCAGCACCTTTCTCACCCGGCTCAGGCTGGGCAGCAAACTCATCGACGCCAAAGGCGTCAGCAGGCTCTATCGCAGCCGCATCTCCGCGGCGTCGCTGCTGCTCCTCGTGGCCACCACGATCGTGACGATCGGCGTGGTGCTGTTCGTCTCGCCGGTCGGCAAGATCTGGCTCGACGGAGCGCAGGACGTCTGGAACGGCTTCATATTCTGGGTGGTCGGACTCTTCTCGTGATCGATTTTCGCTATCACCTCGTCTCCATCGTGGCGATCTTCCTGGCGCTGACCGTGGGCATCGTGCTCGGCAGCACCGCTCTGCAGGATCCGATCATCGAGACGACCCAGGTGACCGCCGAGACCTTGAAGAAGGAGAACCTGACCCTGCGGTCCGATCTGGTCGCCCAACTGGCCAGGGAAGACGGCAACAACGCCTTCGTCACCGCCGCCACCGCCGAACTGGTCGAGCGCGACCTGGCGGGCGAGCGCGTCGTGGTCGTCGAGGCGCCGGGCGCGCCCACGGCCCTGCGCGACCCGATGCGCGAGGTGCTGGAGCTCGCGGGGGCCACCTACACGGGCCGGGTGACGCTCACCGATTCGTTCCTGGAGCCCGAGCAGGCCGGGGTCATCGACGGCCTGTCGATCCAGCTCGCCCCGGTGGGGGCGACCTTCCCCGAAGGCGCCACGCCCTATGACAAGGCGGGCACGGTGCTGGCCGCCGCGCTGGTGACCAACATGCGGCCGCAGGCGGGCACCGCCAACACGGCCACCACGACCGTGCTGTCGGCCTTCCAGGAGGGCGGCTTCATCGCCGTCAACGGCGAACCTGCCGACCGGGCGACCCTGGCGATCGTGGTGGCGCCGGCGGCGCCCTACGAGGCCGAGACGGCCGAGACCATGAACAACGCGATCGTGTCGGTGTCCGGCGCGCTCGACAAGGCCGGGCTCGGCACCGTCATGACCGGCACCACCACCGCGTCGGCCACCGGCGGGGTCATCGCCGCGCTGCTCGACTCGGGCGAGGAGACCTCCCAGGTCTCCAGCGTCGACACGCTCGATCTGCCCTCGGGGCGGATCGTGGTGGTCGACGCGCTCAAGGAGCAGCTCGGCGGGCAGTCGGGCGCCTACGGGATCGGCAGCGGCGCGACCGCGTTCGAACCCGCTCCGGCGGTGCCCACCATCCTGCCGTCGTTCACGCCCTCTGCCAGCCCGTCTCCCGTGGCCTCCGCCACCGGCTGACCTCCCCAGGAAGGATCCGCTGTGTCTCATCGTTCCCTGCTCTTCGCCCTGGCGGGGGCGGCGCTCGGTGCGGCCGCCGCGCGGGCCGCGTACACGGCGTTCTCGAAGAAGCAGCCTTTCGGTGACGAGAAGACCTGGGCCCGCGTCAACCATCGCGGCGAGCCCGTCACGCTGCTCGAAGGCCCGGCGTTCGCGGTCGGTGCGGGGGCGGCGCTGGCGCTCGCGCCCGGCCTCTCCCCGCAGGTGAAGGCCGCGGGCGTGCTGACCTCTCTCGCCTGCGGCGCGCTGGGCGCCTATGACGACGTGTTCGGCACCAGCGCCTCCAAGGGGTTCAGGGGGCATCTGTCCGCGCTTCGGCAGGGCCAGGTCACCAGCGGTGCGGTGAAGATCCTCGGGATCGGCGCGACCGGTCTCGCCGCCGCCGCGCTGACCCGGCGCAATGTGACCGACATCGCCGTCGACGGCCTGCTGATCGCCGGCTGCGCCAACCTGGCCAACCTGTTCGACCTGCGGCCGGGCCGCGCGATCAAGGTCGGGCTGCTGGCCGGAGCGCCGCTGATCGGGTCGCCGCTGGCCGCCGTGCCGATGGGGGCCGCCGCCGCGCTGCTCCCCGACGACCTGGCCGAACGCGCGATGCTCGGCGACACCGGCGCCAACGCGCTCGGCGCGCTGCTGGGCCTGGCCGCCGCGCAGAAACTGGGACGTCCCGGGCGGCTGGCCGTGCTCGGCACCGTCGTGGCGCTCACCGCCGCGTCGGAGAAGGTGTCGTTCACCAAGGTCATCGCGGGCAACCCGGTGCTGAACCGGCTCGACATGCTCGGGCGCCGTCCCGTGCCGCCTCCGGCCGAGGTCATCCGGCCCACCCCTTGACCGCCCGGGGGGTCGCCGGGGCGGCCCTGCTCATCGGCGTCATCACGATCGTGGCGCGGGTCACCGGCTTCGCCAAACAGCTCGTGTTCGCCAAGACGGTCGGCACGGGCTGCCTGTCGACGGCCTATTTCACCGCGAACTCCGTACCGAACCTGGTCTTCGAGATCGTCGTCGGGGGAGCGCTGGCGGGCATGGTCGTGCCGGTGCTGGCGGGCGCCGCCGAGCGAGGTGACAAGGAGACCGCGGGGCGCATCGCGTCGGCGCTGCTGACCTGGGTCGTCGTGCTCCTGGTCCCGCTGAGCGCGCTGGTCGCGCTGCTGGCGGGCCCGATCGTGCAGGTGTTCGTGCCCGGCGCGCTGGCGGGCTGCGACGCCGGTGACGTCATGGCGCTCGCCGCGCACATGCTCGCCGTCTTCGCACCCCAGATTCTTCTGTACGGTCTGGCGGTCGTCCTCTACGGCGTCCTGCAGGCCCACCGGAGGTTCGCCGGGCCCGCGCTGGCCCCGCTCGTGTCGAGTGTCGTCGTCATCGTGGCCTACGTGGCGTTCGTCCCGCTCGGCGGCACGATCGAGATCGCCGGGCTGCCCCAGGCGGCCGAACTCGTGCTGAGCGTTGGCACCACACTCGGCGTGCTGTCCCTCGTGCTCACCGTGATCTGGCCGGTCGCCCGGCTCGGCCTGCGCTGGCGGCCGACCCTGAGCTTCCCGCCGGGTGTCGCGCCCCAGGTCAGGCGCCTGGCGGCGGCCGGGCTGAGCGCGCTGCTCGCCCAGCAGGTCGCGATGGCGGTGGTTGTCCGGCTGGCCAACGAAGGCGGTTCGGGGCGGCTCGCCGCGTTCAACTACGCCTGGGCGATCTACCTCGTGCCCTATGCCGTCCTCGCGGTCCCCATCGCGACCAGCGCGTTTCCGGTGCTCTCCGCGAGATTCGAGGCGGCCGACCACGACGGGTTCGCCGCCATGGCGGCGCGGACCACGCGGGCGGTCGTGCTCGTCTCCGGCCTGGCGGCGGGAGCCCTGTTCGCCGTGGCCACGCCGGTCGCCGAGGTGTTCCTGTCGGTCAAATCCGACGTGCCCCCAGACCAGCTCGCCCTGGGCATCGCCCTGTTCGCCCCTGGTCTGATCGGCTACGGCCTGATGGCCCACCTGTCCAGGGTCCTCTACGCGGGCGGGCACGGCCGTCCGGCCGCCCGCGATCAGGTCGTCGGCTGGATCGTCGTGATCGCCGCCCAGGTCACGCTCGTGCTCACCCTGCCCGACGCGTGGGTGGTCGGCGGCCTGGCTCTGGGCAACACGATCGGTCTCACCGTGGCCGGTCTTCTCCTGACGGGTTCCGTACGTCGCGCCTACGGCCCCCTTGAGGGGCTCACCCGGGCCACGCTCGCGGCGGTCGCCGGGGGCGTGACCGGTGCGGCGGCGGGGTGGGCCGTCGTCTGGCTGCTCGGCACCCCGGGCCTGTGGCTGAGCGTGCTGGTGGCGGGCCTGGCCGGGATCGTGGCGGCCGGGTTCGGCGGGGCGGTCGCGGCCGCGATCGACCGGGACGACCTCAAGGAAGTGATCAGAAGGTGAAGATCGTGCTGACCCTCGGCACCAGCGCCGGGGGAGTGGGCCGCCACGTCCGCACCCTCGCCGACGGTTTCACCGCCCGGGGTCACGAGGTCGTGATCGCCGGCCCGGCCGACACCTTCGCGAGGTTCGGCTTCACCCAGACATTCGTCGAGATCCCCGTCTCCGACCGACCGCACCCGGTCAACGACGCCCGGACCGTCCGCGTCCTGCGCGGGATCGAGGCCGACGTCGTGCACGCCCACGGCCTGCGGGCCGGCGCCCTCGCCGCGCTGGCCCGGCCCCGGCGGCTCGTGGTCACCCTGCACAACGCGGTCACCGCTCGCGGCGCGGTCGGCGCGGTCTACGCGGTCCTCGAACGGATCGTGGCCCGGCGGGCCGATGTGGTCCTGGTCGTCTCGCCCGACCTCGGCGACCGCATGGTCACGCTCGGCGCCGGGAATGTCGCCCCCGCCGTCGTGCCCGCGCCGCCGCTGGCCGACCTGCCCGCCACGACGGAGTTCGCCGGGAAGCGGGTCCTGCTCACCGTGGCGCGGCTGGCCCAGCAGAAGGGGCTGGAGACCCTGCTGGACGCCGCGGCGGGGCCGTACCCGCGGGATGTGGTCTTCGCCGTCGCGGGAGAAGGACCGTTGCGCGGCGCGCTCGAGGAACGGATCACCCGCGAGAACCTGCCGGTCACCCTGCTCGGCCCCCGCACCGACGTGGCCGCGCTGCTGAAGGCGGCGACCGCCCTGGTGGCGCCGAGCCGCTGGGAGGGGCAGCCGCTCAGCGTCCAGGAGGCGCTGAGGGCGGGGGTGCCCGTGGTGGCCTTCGCCGTGGGCGGCATCCCGCCGATGATCGGTGCGGCGGGGCTGCTGGTGCCGCCCGGCGACGCCGGGGCGATGCGCTCGGCGCTACTGCGGCTGCTGGCCGACGAGAGCCTGCTCAGCGACCTCGCGGACGCCGCGCTGGAACGTGGAAGGGCCCTGCCCGGCGAGGACGACGCGGTCGAGGCGGCCCTGAAAAACTACGGCTGACCGGGGAATCACCCGGGCTTGTTCCGGGTTGATAGGAATAATTCGTGCAAGAAACCTGGGCCCGGGGTTCAGTTGCCCCCGGGGCGGGTCCCTATACTTGTGGCGTTGGGGGGGAGTATCCCTTCGTGACGGTCCCGTCATCACGGTGCACAGCACCCGGGGCCGTCGGTCCGTGTCTGGCGCAGTTTGCGCGGGCGGGAGAGACCTCCGGCAGTGTGTTTCGTCGCGCGCCGGAGGGATTAAGAGAGTGGACATTCCCGTGTGGGGTTGGGCTGCCGTCATCATCGGCCTGCTCGTGGTCATCGCCATCGACCTATGGATCGTCGATCGTGGAGAGCCGAAAGAGTTCTCCATCCGTCAGGCAGGCTTCTGGGTCGGCCTCTACGTCGCACTCGCCGTGCTGTTCGGCATCGGCCTGCTGATCTTCGCTGGACCACAGCAGTCGGGTGAGTTCTTCGCGGGTTACATCACCGAATACAGCCTGAGCATCGACAACCTGTTCGTCTTCTACATCATCATGTCGCGGTTCGCGGTGCCGAAGGCCTATCAGCACAAGGTGCTGACGATCGGCATCCTGATCGCGCTGGTCATGCGCGGGTTCTTCATCGTGGTCGGCGCCGCCGCCCTCAACCAGTTCCACTGGCTCTTCTACGTGTTCGGCGCGATCCTCCTCTACACCGCCTACACGATGATCCGCGACCACAACAAGAGCGAAGACGACTTCGACGAGAACATCCTGCTGCGCTACGCGCGCCGGGCGTTCCCCACCACGCAGGACTACGTCGGTTCCAAGATGATCGTCAAGGTCGACGGCAAGAAGATGGTCACGCCGATGCTGATCGTCATGATCGCCATCGGCAGCACCGACCTGCTGTTCGCCCTCGACTCCATCCCGGCGATCTTCGGTCTGACCACCGACGCGTTCATCGTCTTCACCGCCAACGCGTTCGCCCTGATGGGTCTGCGGCAGCTCTACTTCCTCCTCGGAGGCCTGCTGCAGCGTCTGGTCTACCTCAGCTACGGTCTGGCCTTCATTCTCGCCTTCATCGGCGTGAAACTGATTCTCGAGGCCATGCACGACATCGTCGAGTGGGCGCCGAAGATCCCGATCCAGGTCTCGCTGGGCGTCATCATCGGGACGATGCTGGTCACGACGGTCGCGAGCATCCTCAAGTCGCGCCGCACCGCGGCCGCCGAGAAGGACGCCACCCCCGAGCAGGCGGAGCAGCACTAGCGTCCAGACCCACTGGGGTCACGCGCTTGACGCGAAAGAGGACGGTTAGGGACTGTGGCATCGGTAACATAACTGCTTAAGTCGCAAATCCGTCCTCTAGTCGCAAAAGAGTACAAAGGCTCCTAGTGTCGAACGAAATAGAAAGTCCTCGCCCACGTGTCCGGCTCGCGCGTGGCGTGTCGCCGTGGCTGGCTCCGACAGCTGCCGCGGCGGCCGTGACGGCGGGCCTGACCCGCTGGTCTCCCAAGTGGGCCTTCGCGGCGGTGCCGCTGGCGGCCCTCACGGGCGGGATGCTCTGGTTCTTCCGTGATCCTGACCGCTCGCCCGGCATCGGGCGGCTGCTCTCGCCGGCCGACGGCGTCGTGCAGAGCGTCGACCCCTGGATCGACGGCCGCACCCGCGTGGCCATCTTCATGAGCCCGCTCAACGTGCACGTCAATCGTGCCCCCGTCGCCGGGACCGTCGTCTCGGTGGAACACGTGGCCGGTGGATTCGTGCCCGCGTTCAACAAGGACAGCGACAAGAACGAACGCGTGGTGTGGCACTTCGACACCGCGCTCGGCGACATCGAGATGGTCCAGATCGCCGGGGCCGTCGCGCGCCGCATCGTGCCCTATCTGCAGGCGGGCGCGAAGGTCGCCCAGGGAGATCGGGTCGGTCTGATCCGGCTCGGCTCCCGGGTCGACCTCTATCTGCCGGAGGGCGTCGAGCCCGCCGTGACCGTCGGCGACACAACCGTGGCTGGGGTGACCCGCATTGACCGCGCCTGACCTCAGGGCCGGAAGCTGGTCCGTGGACGAAGACGCCGAACCCTTGGGTCCGGTCGGCAAGGCGTTCCGCCTGTCGGCCGCCGACCTGCTCTCTCTCGGCAACGCGCTGTCGGGGTTCCTGTCGGTCGTCGTGCTGGCCTACAGCGCGATCGACCAGCTCAAGATGACCCGGGGCAACTTCGAGCCCGATCCGCGGTTCTTCGGCACCGCCGTCGTGCTGCTGCTCGTCGGTGCGACCTGCGACCTGTTCGACGGGCTGGTGGCCCGCCGGTTCCGGGCCTCGGCGATGGGCGCCGAGCTCGACAACCTGGCCGACGTGATCAGCTTCGGCTTCGCGCCGGCGTTCATGATCGTCATATGGGGCGGGTTCAACGCCCCGCTGCCGCTGTGGCTCGTGCTGGCCGCCGCGGGGTCGGTGCTGCTCGCGGGGGTGACCCGGCTGGCCCGGTTCGCCTGCGTGAAGACCAAGAGCGGCGACTTCATGGGGCTGCCCATCCCCATGGGCGCCATGACGATCGTCTCGATCGTGCTGCTGTTCCCGCCGACGATCTGGACGGTCCTCGGCATCTTCGCCACGGCGTTCCTGATGATCAGCCGGATCGAATATCCGAAGCCCAAGGGCAACATGGCCGCGTTCGTCCTCGGCTGGATGCTCATCAACGTGGCCTGCCTGATGGTCTGGGCCGCCGGGCTGCCCGGTGGCGACCAGCTCATCCAGGTCGGCGCGATCATGCAGATCGCGATCGTGTCGGCGATCCCGCTGCGGGTGCTGATGTTCAGGCGGGCCAAGCGCAAGGAGCGCCTCGCGGGCTCCCGCTAGGTGACTTTCCGGGGCGGACCCGCCGTTGTCTAATGACCGTATGGCGACCGCCCCGCGTGAGCTCACCCGTTCTTACTTCCTCGGCAAGCTGGCGCGTGAACTCGAACAGCGCGGCTTCGCCGTCACGCTGCGGCCGGAACCGCCCTCTTTGCGGATCAGCGCACCGGAGGCCGCCCTGCTCAACGAGACCGTCGACTGCGTCTCGCTGCAGGGCGGCTGGTTCTACCGGTGGTCGTGGGGCGAGGTCGTGGAGAGCGCCGACGATCCCGACGCCGCCGCGGCCCTGATCGCCAAGGTGCTGGGAGCGCGCTGATCTACCAGCCCCGGGCCTGCCATTCAGGCAGTGCGGGACGTTCGACCCCGAGCGTGGTGTCCTTCCCGTGGCCGGGGTAGACCCAGGTCTCGTCGTCGTACCGGTCGAAGATCCGCTCCACCACGTCGGTGTAGAGCGCGGTGAACCGCGCCGGGTCCTTCTGGGTGTTGCCCACGCCGCCGGGGAACAGCGAGTCGCCGGTGAAGACGTGGCCCGGGTAGTAGAGGGCGATCGAACCCGGGGTGTGGCCGCGCAGGTGGATCACCTCCAGGTCGGTCACCCCGACGGTCACCCGGTCGCCGTGGTCGACCGGCCGCGCCTCGACCGGCAGCGCCGCCGCGTCTTCGCGGCCCGCCACCACGGTCGCGCCGGTGGCCTTGGCCACCTCTTCCAGGGCGCCCCAGTGGTCGCCGTGCTGGTGGGTGGTCACGATCACGCTGATCGGCTGCCGGCCGATCAGCTCCAGGATCCTGCCGGGCTCGGCGGCGGCGTCGATCAGCATGCCGTCACCGGTCTCGCGGCAGCGGATCAGGTAGGCGTTGTTGCCGAAGTCGCCGACCTCCATCTTGGCGATGGTGATCTTCTCCAGCTCCCGGACGTCGGCCGGTCCGCCCTTGGACACGTCTCCCGTATAAGTCATAGCTGTCACGCTAGGCCGTCGGGGGCGCTGCGGACCATCCAGGCCGGGGGCGGCGGGAAGCCGTCGGGCGCGTGGCGGCCGGTCATCCAGGCGGCGAGCTCCCGTTTCGTGGCCTGGAGGTGCGGGCCTTCGGCCCCGATGATCGTCTCGCCGGTGTCGGTCGCGGTCAGTCTCCCGTACGTCGCCCGGTCGCTCAGCTGGGGGGAGTCGCCGAACTCCCAGTGGACGTAGCGGTCGGGCCAGTCGCGCCAGGTGTAGCCGGCGCCGAAGTCGCTGTGGTGGATCTCCACCTCGCGGAGGCGGCGCATGACGACGTACCAGACGGGATGGCTCGGCGGGCGGGTGCCCTCGACCCGGAAGGACCAGCGGTCGGCGGGCAGCGCGTCGGCCGCCTCGGCGAAGCGGGCGGTGCTCTCCTCCAGATCGGCGAGCTGCTCCTCGGCGGGCCGGGCGAAGCCCTTGAGGATGCCCTCGTCACGTTCCGCCGCGTCGCGGTACTGAGGGGTGACCACCCCCGTGCGGGCCCACGTGAGCAGGTTCACAAGGGAGTCGGCGTTGCGGGAGACGTGGGTGGCCAGGTGGCCCCGGGTCCAGCCGTCGAGGGCCGACGGGGCCCGCATCTCCTCGTCGGACAGCCCGGCGACGGTGGTGATCAGGCGGGCGTCAGCGGCGGCGAGTTCCGCCCTGTAGTCGTCAAGAAGGGACATGGGGTCATCCTCGTCCACGTACTCTGAAGAAGCAGGGGCATTTTTGTCGGTGGCGGCGGATAGCCTGCCCGGTGCACTCCTGTACCCCAACGACCATCGGGAACGCTGTGGCTGACCGTCTCGTCGTGCGTGGCGCGCGCGAACACAATTTGAAGGACGTCTCGCTCGATCTCCCGCGCGACGCCCTGATCGTTTTCACCGGGCTGAGCGGCTCGGGCAAGTCCAGCCTGGCCTTCGACACGATCTTCGCCGAGGGCCAGCGGCGCTACGTCGAGTCGCTGTCGGCCTACGCCCGTCAGTTCCTCGGCCAGATGGACAAGCCCGACGTCGACTTCATCGAGGGCCTGTCTCCTGCGGTCTCGATCGACCAGAAGTCGACCAGCCGCAACCCCCGGTCGACCGTCGGCACGATCACCGAGGTCTACGACTACCTGCGGCTCCTCTGGGCCCGCATCGGCAAGCCCCACTGCCCGACGTGCGAGCGGCCGATCGCGCGGCAGACCCCGCAGCAGATCGTCGACCGCGTCCTGGAGCTGGAGGAGGGCACCCGGTTCCAGGTGCTCGCGCCGGTGATCCGGGGCCGCAAGGGCGAATACGCCGAGCTGTTCCGCGAGCTCCAGACCAAGGGCTACGCCCGCGCGCGCGTCGACGGCACGATCATCCGCCTCGAAGAGCCGCCGACCCTGAAGAAGTACGAGAAGCACGACATCGAGGTGATCGTCGACCGGCTGGCGGTCAAGGACACGGCCCGCCGCCGCCTCACCGACTCGGTCGAGACCGCGCTCCAGCTGTCCGGGGGCACGATCACGCTCGACTTCGTCGATCTCGAGGCCGACGACCCCAACCGGGAGCGCTTCTACTCGGAGCACCTCTACTGCCCCTACGACGACCTGTCGTTCGAGGAGCTGGAGCCCCGGTCGTTCTCGTTCAACTCGCCGTTCGGCGCCTGCCCCGAGTGCACCGGCCTCGGCACCCGCATGGAGGTCGACCCCGAGCTGGTCGTCCCCGACCCCGAGAAGGCCCTCGGCGACGGCGCGCTGACCCCGTGGGCGGGCGGCCACACCAGCGACTACTTCGAGAAGCTGATCGAGGGGCTGGGCAACGCCCTCGGCTTCACCCTCGACACTCCGTGGGAGAAGCTGACCAAGGTCCAGCAGAACGCCCTGCTGCGCGGCCACGACGAGCAGGTCCACATCCGCTACAGCAACCGGTTCGGGCGTCAGCGCGCCTACTACACCGACTTCGACGGCGTGATCCCGTGGATCCAGCGCCGCCACGCCGAGTCCGAGAGCGACGCGGTGCGGGAGAAGTTCGAAGGCTACATGCGGGAGATCCCGTGCCCGGCCTGCAAGGGCCGCCGCCTCAAGCCGGTCTCGCTCGCGGTGACGGTCGGCGGTTCGTCGATCGCCGAGGTCGCGAGCCTGTCGATCGGCGAGTGCGCCACGTTCCTGGCCGGGTTCAAGCTCTCCGACCGCGACATGCAGATCGCCGAGCGGGTGGTCAAGGAGATCAACGCCCGCCTGGGCTTCCTGCTCGACGTGGGCCTCGACTACCTGACCCTCAACCGGGCCGCCGGCACCCTGGCGGGCGGCGAGGCCCAGCGGATCAGGCTCGCCACCCAGATCGGCTCGGGCCTGGTCGGCGTCCTCTACGTCCTCGACGAACCCTCCATCGGCCTCCACCAGCGCGACAACCAGCGCCTGCTGGAGACGCTGATCCGGCTGCGCGACATGGGCAACACCCTGATCGTCGTCGAACACGACGAAGACACCATCGCGGCGGCCGACTGGATCGTCGACATCGGCCCCGGCGCCGGTGAGCACGGTGGCCAGGTCGTCGTCTCCGGCACCGTCGAAGATCTGCTGTCCAGCGAGGAATCGCTGACGGGCGCCTACCTTTCCGGGCGGCGGTCCATCGCGGTGCCCAAGAAGCGGCGCAAGCGCGACCGCAAGCGGCAGCTCGTGGTGAAGGGCGCCCGGGAGCACAACCTCGGCGGCATCGACGTCGAGTTCCCGCTCGGCGTCTTCACCGCCGTCACCGGGGTGTCGGGGTCGGGCAAGTCGACGCTGGTCAACGACATCCTCTACACCGCGCTCGCCAGGGAGCTCCACGGCGCCAAGACCGTGCCGGGGCGGCACTCGCGGGTGACCGGCATCGATCATCTCGACAAGGTCGTCCACGTCGACCAGTCGCCGATCGGGCGCACCCCGCGCTCCAACCCGGCCACCTACACCGGGGTGTTCGACCACGTCAGGAAGCTGTTCGCGCAGACGACCGAGGCGAAGATCCGGGGCTACCTGCAGGGCCGGTTCAGCTTCAACGTCAAGGGCGGGCGCTGCGAGGCGTGCGCGGGCGACGGCACCATCAAGATCGAGATGAACTTCCTGCCCGACGTCTACGTCCCCTGCGAGGTCTGCCACGGCGCCCGCTACAACCGGGAGACGCTGGAGGTCCACTACAAGGGCAAGACGATCGCCGAGATCCTCGACATGCCGATCGAGGAGGCGGCCGAGTTCTTCGAGGCCATCCCCGCGATCAGCCGTCACCTGAAGACGCTGAACGACGTCGGCCTCGGTTACGTCCGGCTCGGGCAGCCCGCCACCACCCTGTCGGGCGGTGAGGCCCAGCGGGTGAAGCTCGCCTCCGAGCTCCAGCGCCGCTCCACCGGCCGCACGATCTACGTGCTCGACGAGCCGACCACCGGCCTCCACTTCGAGGACATCCGGCGGCTGCTGGGCGTGCTGGAGCGGCTGGTCGACGCGGGGAACACGGTCATCGTGATCGAGCACAACCTCGACGTGATCAAGACGGCCGACTGGGTGATCGACATGGGCCCCGAAGGCGGTTCGGGCGGCGGCAAGGTGGTCGCGACCGGCACTCCCGAAGAGGTGGCGCTGGTCGACGGCAGCCATACCGGGCTGTTCCTGCGAAAGATCTTCGACCTATAAGTGCATTTCTTCATACTCCGCTCGGACGCGATCGGTCAGGCTGAACCAGGAACGGGGTCAGCGCCGTACCTACAGATGATCGGGAAGTCCCCCAGCGGAGGATGTAAATGAACGTTAACGCCACCTCTGAGCAGGATCAGGTCACGAGCGCGATGACGCGGCGGGGCCTGGTCTTCGCGGTGGGCGGCGCCGGGCTGGCCGCCGCCCTGACGGCGTGCACCGGCTATTCCTCCGGCACGGCCGCCCAGGCCGAGCCGCCAGGATCGGTGCCGGCCGACCAGGCCAAGCCGGCCGGGGGCACCGACGACCCGCCTCCCCCCGCCGACGACCAGAACGACCCGCCTGCCGAAGAGCCCCCTGCCGACGACCCGCCGGCCGAAGACCCTCCGGCCGAGGAGGAGCCGCCCCCGGCGGCGGCCAACGCCTTCGCCAAGACGTCCGACATCCCCGAGGGCGGTGGCAAGATCTTCGAATCGGAGAAGATCGTCATCACCCAGCCGACGGCCGGCGAGTTCAAGTGCTTCACTGCCGTCTGCACCCACGCGGGCTGCTCGGTGGCCAGCATCTCGGGCGGCACCATCAACTGCCCCTGCCACGGCAGCAAGTTCAAGATCAGCGACGGTTCGGTCGCCGGCGGCCCCGCCCCGTCTCCGCTCGAGGAGAAGAAGATCACGGTCAGCGGCGGCAGCATCGTCCTGGCGTAGCCCCTGGCCGGACATCGCGTCCCGGTTGTGGCGCGGTCCGTTCCAGGGTTCGGGAACGGACCAGCCACCGGACACGGAACGGTTCACGGCGTCGCCGTCGGGCTCGCCATCAGGAACCAACGGCCGGAAACGGCTCCGGCCTCAGGCGTCGGAGCTGATGGCCCGTCCACTGGCGGGAACGGGTTCCGGCCTGGGCGGTGGGGGGCGATGGCCCGCTCCCCACCAGGGAGAAGGTGGCCGGACGCGGTCCCGGCTTCAGGCACCGGGACCGTGTCCGGCCATTGCTCCGGGAACGGGGCCCGGCTTGGGGTGTCGGGGGCGTTCGGTTGACGGTCGGTTGATGATCATGGAGGTGTGAGGGGCTTCGCGCAGGCTGAGCGGTCGGGGTGGTATGTCCTGGTCGCGGGGGCCGTGCTGGGGTGGGCGCTGCTCGTCGCCTTCCGGCACGCCTGGGTGGGGGACTGGGATCTGCACGTCGCCACGTTGCGGGCGGCGCTCGACGACACCCAGGTCGGCTGGTCGGATCCGACGCCCTACGTCCTCGGGCTGGCGCTGGTGGCCCGGGTCTTCGGGGCGGAGCCGGAGACCGTACTCGGGATCGCCGGGATCCTCAACGTGCTGGCGCTGCTGGCCGCGCTGCGGGTGTTCTGCCGTCAGATGGGCGCGCGGGACTCCGTGGTGGTGCTCGCTGCGGTGTTCGCCCTCGTCCTGTGGGGGGTCGAGGGGTTCGGCTGGAGCGGGTTCCCCGGGCTCACCTCGCTGTCGTTCTCGTTCGCCTTCCCGTCCACCCCGGCGGCCGCGCTGATGGTGGCGACCTGGGCCTGCCTCGTGCGGTTCCGGGACAGCGGGCAGGGGCTGGTGGCGCTCGTCGTGCTGCCGCCGGTGATCGTGCTGGTGCATCCGTTCACGGCCGTGGAGACCGTGGTCGGGATCGCGGGCATCCTGGTCGCCCGGCGGTGGGAGTGGCGGCGGCTGGTGCTGATCGTCCCCGCGGGGGTGGGGGCGGTCGCGCTGGCGCTCGCGTGGCCGTACACGGAAGGGACGGGTCTGGCGGCGGATTCGCCGGAGTCGTACCGGCCGCTCGTCGAGGAAGCCCTGTCCAGATACGGGCTCGCGCTGCTCGGCGTCCCCGCTCTTCTGTACGGTCTGCGCAAGCCGCTCGGCCGGGAACTGCTGATCATCGCGGCCGTCGGGACGGCCGTCACCGCTCTGGCCGTGGCGGCCGGGCGGTACGAGTTCGCCCGCCTCATCCCGGTCGTCGTGCTGATGTGCCATCTGGCGCTGGCGCGGCACCTGGGGGAGCGGCTGCCCGGCTGGCGGCCTTACGCCGTGGTGACCGCCATCGGCTGTGTAGCCGGTTTGACCTGGACACTCCCGTGATGTCGTTGATCATGGAAACGGAATGTCGGTCCGGGCGGATAGTCTTGGAGAGTGGCTGATCCGGCAACTTATCGGCCCGCACCCGGATCGATCCCCGAGTCCCCCGGCGTCTACCGTTTCAGGGATCCCTCCGGCCGGGTGATCTACGTGGGCAAGGCGAAGAGCCTGCGGCAACGACTGAACTCCTACTTCGCCGACTTCGCGAGCCTCCACTTCCGCACCCAGTCGATGCTGACCACGGCGGCCCGCGTCGACTGGACCGTCGTCGGCACCGAGGTCGAGGCGCTCCAGCTCGAATACTCCTGGATCAAGGAGTTCGACCCCCACTTCAACGTCAAATACCGCGACGACAAGTCCTATCCCTACCTCGCGGTGACGATGTCCGACGAATTCCCCCGCGTGCAGGTCCTGCGCGGCGCCAAGCGCAAGGGCACCCGCTACTTCGGGCCCTACAGCCACGCCTGGGCCATCCGCGAGACCGTCGACCTGCTGCTGCGCGTCTTCCCGGTCCGCACCTGCTCGGCGGGGGTGTTCAAGCGGGCCGGCCAGATCGGGCGGCCCTGCCTGCTCGGTTACATCGAGAAGTGCTCGGCGCCCTGCGTCGGCCGGGTCACCCCGCAGGAGCACCGCGACCTCGCCGAAGACTTCTGCGACTTCATGGCGGGCAACACCACCCGCTTCATCAAGCGCATCGAGACGCAGATGCGCGAGGCGGCGGCGGTCGAGGAATACGAGCGCGCCGCCCGCCTGCGTGACGACGTCCAGGCCCTGCAGAAGGCGCTGGAGAAGCAGGCCGTGGTGCTCGGCGACGCCACCGACGCCGACGTGGTGGCGCTGGCCGAAGACGAGCTCGAAGCCGCCGTCCAGGTCTTCTACGTGCGCGGCGGGCGCATCCGGGGCCAGCGCGGGTGGGTCGTCGACAAGGTCGAGGCGTCGACGCCAGGCGACCTGGTCGAACACTTCCTGATCCAGATGTACTCCGAGGCCGAGATCCCGCGCGAGATCCTCGTCCCGGCCAACCCGCCCGACCACGAGGCCGTCGTCGAGCTGCTCTCCGAGTCGAAGGGCGCCCGGGTCGACGTCCGGATCCCGCAGCGCGGTGACAAGAAGGCGCTCATGGAGACCGTCGAGCGCAACGCCAAAGAGGCCCTCAACCAGCACAAACTCCGCCGCTCCAGCGACCTGACCAGCCGCAGCAAGGCGCTCCAGGAGCTGGCCGACGGGCTCGAGCTCGACCAGGCGCCGCTGCGCATCGAGTGCTACGACGTCTCCCACATCCAGGGCACCAACGTGGTGGCCTCGATGGTCGTGTTCGAAGACGGGCTGGCCCGGAAAAGCGAATACCGGCGGTTCCAGATCAAATCCACCGAAGGTGACGTCGCCTCCATCCACGAGGTCATCACCCGGCGGTTCCGCCGCTACCTGGAGGAACGCAGCGCCACCGGCGAGCTCGGCGGCGAGCCCACCGGCGAGCCGATCGACCCCGAGACCGGCCGGCCGCGCAAGTTCGCCTACCCGCCCAATCTGGTCGTCGTCGACGGCGGCCCCGCCCAGGCCGCGGCGGCGCAGCGGGCCCTCGACGAGCTCGGCATCGACGACGTCGCGATCTGCGGCCTGGCCAAGCGGCTCGAAGAGGTGTGGCTGCCCGGCGACGACGAGCCGGTGATCCTGCCGCGCACGAGTGAGGCCCTCTACCTTCTGCAACGGCTCCGTGACGAGGCGCATCGCTTCGCGATCACCTACCATCGTGCCAAGAGGTCCCGATCGCTCACGGAGAGCGCTCTGGACGCGGTTCCCGGTCTCGGTCCCGCGCGGCGGCAGGCTCTTCTCCGGCACTTCGGCTCCGTGAAACGCCTTGGTGACGCGACGGCCGCCGAGATATGCGAGGTTCCCGGCATCGGACCGGCGACGGCCGAGGCCATCGTCGCGGCGTTGAAGGGGGAGAGCGCATGAGCGGCACGAGTGGCAACACGGGCGGCAAGGGCAGTGAGGCGGGCAGCGAACCGGGGTTCGTCATCGTGACGGGCATGTCCGGCGCCGGGCGCAGCACCGCGGCCAAGGCGCTGGAGGACCTGGGCTGGTTCGTCATCGACAACCTGCCCCCGGGCCTGCTGTTCTCGCTGGCCGAGGAGGCCGGGCGGGTCAAGCTGGCCGCCGACCACGTCGCGGCGGTCGTCGACGTGCGGTCGCTGGCGTTCACCACCGACCTCAACGCCGCCATCGAGGAGCTCGACGGGCGCGGGGTCGAGGTGCGCGTGGTGTTCCTGGAGGCCAGCGACGACGAACTGGTGCGGCGGTTCGAGAACGTCCGCCGCCCGCATCCCCTCCAGGGGGAGAACCGGCTGGTCGACGGCATCGACCGGGAGCGCGGCATCCTGCGCGAGGTGCGGGCCAACGCCGACCTGGTGCTCGACACCTCCAAGCTCAACGTCCACGAACTCCGCAAGAAGATCGTCTCGTTCTTCGGCGGGGAGGACCGGCCAGGCCTTAAGGTCAACGTGGTGTCGTTCGGTTACAAATACGGCCTTCCGGTCGATGCCGACCTGGTGGTCGACTGCCGTTTTCTGCCCAACCCCCATTGGGTGCCGGAACTGCGGCCGATGAACGGTCTCGACGTACCGGTAAGGGAATATGTGCTCAGCCAGCCCGGCGCCAAGGAGTTCCTCGACGGTTACGAGGAGGTCTTCGGTGTGGTCGCCGTCGGCTACACCCGTGAGGGCAAGGGCTACGCCACCCTCGCCGTCGGCTGCACCGGTGGCAAGCACCGCAGCGTGGCCATGTCCGAGCAGATCGGCGCCCGGCTGCGCGAGCGCGGCATGGACGTCCAGGTCAGCCACCGCGATGTGGGTCGCGAGTGAATGAGGGCGCCCCGGCGAGATCGAGGGTCGTAGCGCTCGGCGGCGGCCACGGTCTGCACGCCTCGCTCTCCGCCCTGCGCCGGGTCACCGGCGATCTCACCGCGATCGTCACGGTCGCCGACGACGGCGGCTCCAGCGGCCGGTTGCGCCGCGAACTCGGCGTGCTGCCGCCCGGCGATCTGCGCATGGCCCTCGCCGCCCTCTGCGGCGACGACGAGTGGGGCCAGACGTGGTCCCGGGTCGTCCAGCACCGCTTTCACGGCGAAGGAGACCTGCAGGGGCACGCGGTCGGCAACCTGTTGATCGTGGCGCTCTGGGAGCTTCTTGACGACCCTGTCAAGGCGCTGGAGTGGGTCGGCCGCCTCCTCGGGGCCCACGGGCGGGTGCTGCCGATGGCATCGGTGCCGCTCGACATCGAGGCCGAGGTCGAGCTCGACGGCCAGGTCACGACGGTGCGCGGGCAGGTCGCGTGCGCGCTCACCCCCGGGCGGGTGCGGGCGATATCGCTGGTTCCGTCCGATCCGCCGGTCTCCCCGGAGGCGGTGCAGGCCATCCACGAGGCCGATTGGGTGGTGCTCGGGCCGGGGTCCTGGTTCACCAGCGTGCTGCCGCATCTGAAGGTTCCCGAGCTGGCCAGGGCGCTGGCCACCACGAGCGCGCGGCGGCTGGTCATCCTCAACCTGGCCCCCCAGCCCGGCGAGACCGACGGCTACTCCCCGGAGAAACACCTCGAGGTGCTCCGCGACCACGCGCCGTCGTTGCTGGTCGACGCGGTGGTGGCCGATCGGGGCGTGGTGCCGGAACCGGGTGAGCTGGAGAAGGCCGTGGTGGCTCTCGGAGGGCGTTTGATATTGGCTGATGTGGGCGCTTCCGACGGATCTCCCAGGCACGATGCACCACGCCTTGCCACTGTCCTGGACGAGATTTTCCGCGAGAAGCGGTGATACCCCCTAGTCAGGGTGCGAGACACTAACGGCCATAGTCTGTTTGGGGGAGGACACGCGCTAATGGCCATGACAGGCGTGGTAAAAGACGAGCTGAGTCGCCTGCCGGTGCTCAAGCCCTGCTGCCGCAAGGCCGAGGTGTCGACGCTGCTGCGGTTCGCGAGCGGGCTCCATCTGGTGGGCGGACGGATCGTGATCGAAGCCGAGCTCGACACGAATGTGACGGCCCGCCGCCTGATCAAAGACATTGGCGAGGTGTTCGGCCACAAGGCCGAGGTGCTGGTGCTGGCTCCTGCGGGGCTCAGGAAAGGGTCGCGTTACGTCGTCCGCGTCTACAAGGACGGCGAGGCGCTGGCCCGGCAGACCGGTTTGATCGACAACCACGGCCGGCCCGTGCGGGGTCTCCCGCGCCAGGTCGTGTCGGGGGCGACCTGTGACGCCGAGGCCGCCTGGCGGGGCGCGTTCCTGGCCCACGGCTCGCTGACCGAGCCGGGCCGGTCGATGTCGCTGGAGGTGACCTGCCCGGGGCCCGAGGCCGCGCTGGCGCTGGTCGGTTCCGCGCGCCGCCTGAAGATCCACGCCAAGGCCCGTGAGGTGCGCGGCGTCGACCGCGTGGTCGTCCGCGACGGCGACGCCATCAGCGCCCTGCTGACCCGCCTCGGCGCCCACGACAGCGTGCTGGCCTGGGAGGAGCGCCGGATGCGGCGCGAGGTCCGGGCCACCGCCAACCGTCTCGCCAACTTCGACGACGCCAACCTGCGCCGCTCGGCCCGCGCGGCCGTGGCCGCCGGAGCGCGCGTCCAGCGAGCCCTGGAGATCCTCGGCGACGACGCCCCCGAGCACCTCGTGATCGCCGGGCGGCTGCGGGTGGAGCACAAGCAGGCCTCACTGGAGGAGCTCGGCCAGATCGCCGACCCGCCGCTCACCAAGGACGCCATCGCCGGCCGCATACGGCGCCTGCTGGCCATGGCCGACAAGCGCGCCCAGGACCTCGGCCTGCCGACCACCGAGGCGAGCCTCACCGCCGATATGTTGAGCGGCTGAAGCGGGAGACGCGGCCGGACGAAGTCCGGCTGGGGCTCGCGCCCTGGAATCTGCCTCGGGAAACGGCGCGATTTTTTACAGTTAGCCGCCCCGCTTTGCGGCTTTCTTACGCTATGACGCCCTCCGGCAGACCCACTTGGTCTAAACCAATTTGAGTCCGATAGGGTCTGCACCGAGGTTTCAGTCACGTAACGACGGACGAGGAGATCTTCCCCGTGACCATCCGCGTAGGCATCAACGGCTTCGGCCGGATTGGCCGCAACTTCTGGCGAGCCGCCGCGGCCAGCGGCAAGGACATCGAGGTCGTCGCTGTCAACGACCTCACCGACAATGCCACGCTCGCCCACCTGCTGAAGTACGACAGCATCCTGGGTCGCCTCCCCTACGAGGTGAAGGCGACCGCGGACGAGATCATCGTCGACGGCAAGGCCATCAAGGCCTTCGCCGAGCGCGACCCGGCCAAGCTCCAGTGGGGCGACCTGGGCGTCGACGTGGTCATCGAGTCGACCGGCTTCTTCACCGACGCCAACAAGGCCAAGGTGCACGCCGAGAACGGCGCGAAGAAGGTCATCATCTCCGCTCCGGCGAAGAACGAAGACGTCACCGTCGTCATGGGTGTCAACCACGAGACCTACGACCCGGCGAACCACACGATCATCTCCAACGCGTCGTGCACCACCAACTGCCTGGCCCCGCTGGGCAAGGTCCTCAACGACTCCTTCGGGATCGAAAAGGGCCTCATGACGACGATCCACGCGTACACGCAGGACCAGAACCTGCAGGACGGGCCCCACTCCGACCTGCGCCGGGCCCGCGCCGCCGCGCTGAACATCGTCCCCACCTCGACCGGCGCCGCCAAGGCGATCGGCCTCGTGCTGCCCGAGCTCAAGGGCAAGCTCGACGGCTTCGCGCTGCGTGTGCCGATCCCCACGGGTTCGGCGACCGACCTGACGGTCGAGCTCAAGCGTGACGTCACGGTCGAAGAGGTCAACGCCGCGTTCAAGGCCGCTGCCGAGGGCTTCCTCAAGGGCTACCTGACCTACACCGAGGACGACATCGTCTCCAGCGACATCGTCACCGACCCGAGCTCCTGCATCTTCGACGCCGGCCTCACCAAGGCCAACGGCAACCAGGTGAAGGTCATCGGCTGGTACGACAACGAGTGGGGCTACAGCAACCGCCTCGTGGACCTCATCGAGTACGTGGGTGCCTCGCTCTGATGCGTGGTCTCGACGAGCTCGACGTGAAAGGTCGGCGCGTCCTCGTACGCGCCGACCTCAACGTTCCCCTCGACGGGGACGTGATCACCGATGACGGCCGCATCCGCGCCTCGCTCCCGACGATCCGGGATCTGGCCGGTCGCGGCGCCAAGGTGATCGTCTGCGCTCACCTGGGCCGTCCCAAGGGCCAGGTCAAGCCGGAGTTCTCGCTGGCCCCCGTGGCCGCGCGGCTCTCCGAGCTGCTCGGCGAGCCGGTCGCCTTCGCCGCCGACGTGGTGGGCGACTCCGCCCGCGCCACCGTCGCGGCGCTGGAGCCCGGTCAGGTCGCGCTGCTGGAGAACCTCCGCTACGAGCCGGGCGAGGAGTCCAAGGACGACGCCGCCCGCGCCGACTTCGCGGCCCGCCTGGCCATCCTCGCCGACCTCTACGTCGGTGACGGGTTCGGAGCGGTCCACCGCAAGCACGCGTCGGTCTACGACGTGCCCAAGCTGATCCCGCACGCGGTCGGCGGCCTGATCGCCGCCGAGGTCGACGTGCTGAAGAAGCTGACCGAAGACCCGGCCCGTCCCTACGTGGTCGTGCTGGGCGGTGCGAAGGTGTCCGACAAGCTCGGCGTCATCGCCAACCTGCTCGGCAAGGTCGACCGCCTGGTCATCGGCGGCGGCATGGCCTACACCTTCCTCAAGGCCCAGGGCTACGAGGTCGGCAAGTCGCTGCTGCAGGAAGACCAGCTCGACAAGGTCCGCGGGTTCCTCAACGACGCGCACTCGCGCGGCGTCGACCTGGTTCTCCCGGTCGACATCCTCGCGGCCACCCACTTCGCGGAAGACGCCGAGCACGAGGTCGTCGACGCCACCGCCATCCCGGCCGACCGGGAGGGCCTGGACATCGGCCCGCGCTCGCGCGAGCTGTTCGCCCAGAAGCTGGCCGACGCCCAGACGGTGTTCTGGAACGGCCCGATGGGCGTGTTCGAGTTCGAGGCGTTCGCCGGCGGCACCCGTGCCGTCGCCGAGGCGCTGGTGCGGTCCGACGCTTTCACCGTGGTCGGCGGCGGCGACTCCGCCGCGGCGGTCCGCAAGCTCGGCCTGCCCGAAGACGGTTTCTCCCACATCTCCACCGGTGGCGGCGCGTCCCTCGAATACCTCGAGGGCAAGAAGCTGCCGGGCCTGGTCGCCCTGGAGGCCGACAGTGAGTCGTAAGCCGCTCATCGCCGGCAACTGGAAGATGAACAAGAACCACCTTGAGGCGATCAAGCTGGCTCAGGAACTCGCCTTCTCCCTGACCGACAAGGACTTCGACAAGGTCGAGGTCGCGGTGCTGCCGCCGTTCACCGACCTGCGCAGCGTCCAGACCCTGGTCGACGGTGACAAGCTCCGGCTCGTCTACGGCGGACAGGACCTGTCCGCCCACGACAGCGGCGCCTACACCGGGGAGATCTCCGGCGCGATGCTGAGCAAGCTCGGCTGCACCTTCGTGGCGATCGGCCACTCGGAGCGCCGGCAGTTCCACGCCGAAGACGACGCCCTGGTCAACGCCAAGGTTCAGGCCGCTTACCGCAACTCGGTGACGCCGATCCTGTGCGTCGGCGAGGGTCTGCCGGTCCGGCAGGCGGGCAACCAGGTCGAGCACACGCTGGCCCAGGTCGACGGCGCCCTCAAGGGCGTCTCGGCCGAGCAGGCCAAGACGATCGTGATCGCTTATGAGCCGGTCTGGGCGATCGGCACCGGCGAGGTCGCCACTCCTGACGACGCTCAGGAGGTGTGCGGCGCGATCCGGGTGCGACTCGCCGAGCTGTACGACACCGAAGTCGCCGAGGCTGTCCGTATTCTTTACGGAGGCTCGGTGAAGTCTGACAACATCGCTGGGATCATGGCTCAGCCCGACGTCGACGGTGCGCTCGTCGGTGGGGCGAGTCTCGATCCGGCGGAGTTCGTGAAGATCTGTCGGTTTTAGCGCAGATGTCGGCCTAGCTGGGTCATTATGGGGGTGCGACTTGACAACAGGTCGTACCCTCATAGAGCACGTTTGAATCGTCATGCCGCTCAGGCGCTATCCGGAAAAGGTCTGCCGTGACTATCGGAATCTCCATCGCCCTCATTCTTTCGAGCGGCCTCATGGTGCTGCTGGTGCTGCTTCACAAGGGCAAGGGCGGCGGTCTGACGGACATGTTCGGCGGCGGCTTCGCGTCGTCGTTCGGCGGCTCGTCCGTCGTTGAGCGCAACCTTGACCGCCTCACCGTCATCACCGGCGTCGTGTGGTTCGTCTGCATCATCGCGCTCGGACTACTGCTCAAGCCGTAGCAGCCCCGAGCGTCACATAGGGTTCAGTCTCTCCCCGTGTTCCCCGCGGGGCGATCGAGCGAGGAGTAATCCGTGGGTAGTGGCAACGCGATCCGTGGCAGTCGAGTCGGCGCAGGCCCGATGGGCGAGGCCGAGCGCGGCGAGGCGGCCCCCCGAGTGCGTGTCGCCTTCTGGTGCGCCAATCTTCACGAGACGCGTCCCAGTTTCGCCAGCGACGCGGCCGTCCCGGAGCACTGGGACTGCCCGCGCTGCGGTCTGCCCGCTGGTCAGGACCAGGCGAACCCGCCTGCTCCGCCGCGCAACGAGCCTTACAAGACCCACCTTGCCTACGTGAAGGAGCGCCGTAGCGACAAAGACGGCGCTCAGATTCTCGCGGAGGCACTGGAGCGGCTGCGAACCTCTTCGCGTCCGATCTACTAGTAGATCTCGGAAATGACCCGCCCTGGTTCAGGGCGGGTCATTTCTGTTTTATCCGAACACCTGGCGGCCGTCCACGAAGGTGGCCCGGACCTTGGTCAGGGCGATCTCCTCCGAAGAGTGGACGAAGGGGTCGCGGTCCAATACGACCAGGTCGGCCGGGCGGCCCGGTTCGATCACGCCCGCGGGTGAGTCGTTCAGCCAGGCGCTTCCCTCCGTGTACGCCGTCATGATCGTCCGCAGGTCGAGCGCCTGGCCCGGGAGGAACGGCTTCGACGTGTGCCCGGCGTGGTGGGAGCCGGGAGGTTCGACCCGGTTGACGGCGACGTGCATGCCTTCGAGGGGGTCGGCCGAGGAGACCGGCCAGTCGGAGCCCGCCGCGAGCCGGGCGCCCTGAGCGACCAGGTCGGCGAACGGATACTGCCAGCTCGACCGGGGTTCGCCCAGGTAGGGGAGGGTGAGCTCGTCCATCTGGGGGCTGTGGGCGGCCCACAGGGGCTGGAGGTTGGCGACCGCGCCCAGCGAGGCGAACCTGGGGACGTCGTCGGGGGTGATGATCTGCAGGTGGGCGATGTGGTGGCGGTTGGCGGGGTCGGTCCCGTCGAGGGAATCGAGCACCTCACGGACGGCGCGCTCGCCGATGGCGTGGAAGTGCACCTGGAACCCGAGCTGATCGAGTTCTCTGACATATGCGCGAAGCAGCGACGGCTCCACGTAGGAGAGGCCGGTGCCGCCGCAGCGGCAGTAGGGCTCGATGACCGCCGCGGTGAAGTTCTCGGCGATGCCGTCCTGCATGATCTTGACGGACGTGGCGCGGAACCGGTCGAGGCCCTCCGCCGCCGCGCGCCTGGCCACCAGCGACGGGATCTGCTCGGCGCCCCGGGTGCGGTCCCACCACAGCGCGGCGACCACCCGGGCCTGCAGCAGGCCCTTCCCGGCCACCGACAGATAGGTGGGCAGCTGGTCGTCGGAGCCCGCGTAGGAGCCGACGATCGCGTCCTGCCAGCCGGTGATGCCCAGCGAGAACAGGTGCTGCTGGGCGTCCAGCAGGGCCGCCTCCTGGTCCTGGGAGGTGGGGCGGGGGGTGAGCAGGCCGACCAGGTCCATCGCGCCCTCGTGCAGGACGCCGGTCGGGGTGCCGTCGGGGTCGCGTTCGATGCGGCCGTCGGCGGGGTCGGGGGTGTCCCGTGAGATTCCGGCCCGCTCCAGCGCCCTGGTGTTGACCCAGGCCGCGTGATGGTCGCGCTGGATCAGATAGGCCGGGCGGTCGAGGAAGTCCAGCTGCTCGCGGTGGGGGAGACCTCCGGGGAAGGCGGCCATGTCCCAGCCGCCGCCGTTGATCCATTCGCGGTCGGGGTGCGCGGCGGCGTAGGCGGCGATCTCGTGCAGGTAGGCGTCGAGGCCGTACACCTCCGACAGTTCGCACAGCGCCCGTTCGAGACCGGCCTGGACGGGGTGGACGTGGGAGTCGGTGAACCCGGGCGTCAGCAGGCCGCCGTCGAGATCGAACGGCTCCGCCTGGGAGTTTCTGATCTCGTCGAGAGGCCCGACGGCGGTGATGACGCCGTCGCGGACCAGCGCCGCCTCGGCGAAGCCGTCAGGGATGAAGACGCGGCCACCGTGGAACAGGGTCTCGGTCAATTCAGTGTCCTGTGATCTTGTCGGCGATTCTGGCCAGCACGGACGTTCGGGGCACGCCGCCGGCCTCCCGGGCGTCGGCGAGCCGGTAGAGACGGTACATCGCGTGCACCCCCGTCCAGCGCAGGGGCTCCGGCTCCCACTTGCGGACCTTCCGGCCCACCCACGGGAGGGCGGTCAGGTCGGTGCCGCGGTCGAGGACGAGGTCGCGCAGGGTCCGTCCGGCCAGGTTGGTCGCGGTGACTCCGTGGCCGGTGTAGCCGCCGGCCCAGCCGAGCCCGGTCGACGGGTCGAGCCCCACGGTCGCGCACCAGTCGCGCGGCACGCCCAGCACCCCCGACCAGGCGTGCGCGATCCTCGTCGACCGGGCGGCGGGGAAGAAGCCGAGCAGCAGCTGCCAGAGCGCGTCGACGGTCCAGCCGTGGGTGCGGCCCCGGTCGTCGACCTTGGAACCGTACAGATAGGGGCGTCCCCGGCCGCCGAAGGCGATGCGGTCGTCGGCGGTGCGCTGGGCGTACATGTAGTAGTGCGCGAAGTCGCCCAGGAGCTCGTGGCCCTGCCAGCCGACCTCGTCCCAGAAGCTCTGGGGGAGCGGCTCGGTCACGATCATGGAGCTGTTCATCGGCAGCCAGTCGCGGTGGTTGTCCTTCAGCGTCGCGGTGAACCCCTCGGTGCAGCGCAGCACCACGTCCGCGCGGACCGTGCCCCGCGCCGTCGTCACCCGGCCGGGCGCGATGCCCGTCACCTCGGTGCCCTCGTAGAGCTCGACCCCCAGGTCCTGTACGGCTCTCGCCAACCCCCTGGCCAGTTTCGCCGGCTGCACGCGGGCACAGTGGGGGCTCCAGGAGGCCGCCAGCGCCCCCTCGACCCGGATGTGTTCGTTGACCGGCACCACGGACACGTCCTTGGGACCCCAGCCCCAGGAGTGCTGCGCCTCGACCTCCTGCTCCAGCCGCAGCGCCTGGGCGGGGGTCCTGGCGACGTTGTAGACCCCGCCCTTCACGATGTCGGCGTCGATCCCCTCGGCCGCGCACACGGCGATGACCTCGTCAACGGAGGTGAACAGCTCCCGCTGGAACGCCCGCGCCGCGTCGGCGCCGTGGGTCTTGGCGTAGCGCTGCGGGCTCCCCGGGAGCAGCCCGGCCAGCCAGCCCCCGTTGCGGCCGGAGGCGCCGAACCCCGCGAACTCCTTCTCCAGGACGACCACGTGCAGCGACGGGTCGGCCTTGATCAGGTAGTACGCCGTCCACAGACCCGTGTAGCCGCCTCCGATGATCGCCACGTCGGCCCGCAGGTCGCCGCCGAGGCGGTGGGCGGGCTCGGGGACGCCGAGCCCCCGATACCAGTAGGAGACGTCACCGTTGGCGAAGGAATCGGAGAGCGGAGCGTTCATAGGGCAATCCTGCTCTATTCGTCATCGACGGCGCATCTCACGACGGAACGCGTCGTCCAAGGGCAGGTAAGCCGCCGACATGCGAAGACTTAACACGATTTGTCGTGACGAAACGGGTGGCATACCCGCAAGTAGCACCTGTGTAACAACGCTCAGCCAGGCTGAGGCTCAGCGGAGGGAGAACGACATGGGGTTTCTGCGGATCAGGACGACGGTCGACGAACGTCCCGGGAGGCTGGCGTCACTGGCGTCGGCGCTCGCGGCCAAGGGCGGCAACATCCTGGGCCTGTCCGTGCAACCCGACTCCGACGGCACGGTCGACGAGTTCATCGCCGACATCCCGGCCTCGGCCGACGACGTGCGCGCCGCTCTTGAGGCGGCCGGCGGCCGCCGCGTGAGGGTCGTCCCGGCGACCGCGCACGAACTGACCGACGAGCCCACCCGGGTGCTGCTGCTGGCCGCGCGGCTGCGGGCGATGCCGTGGCGGCTCCCGGAGATCCTCGGCGAACTGCTGCGCGCCGACGACGCCCGCTGGGTGTTCGGCGCGGTACGCGGTGAGCTGCCCGACCCGACGCTGCTGGTGGTGCCGGTGGCGTCCCGGCGGGCGATCCGGCTGCGGCGTACCGGCCTGCCCTTCACCCTGACCGAGGCGGCCCGCGCCGCCGCGCTGGTCCGGCTGGCCCAGCCGCCGACCGACCCGGTCTCGGCCGAACGCGCCCTGGCGCTGGGTGACGGGACCGAGGTCCAGATCAGGTCGCTGGCCCCGATCTACCGCGAAGCCGTCCGCGACCTGCACGAACGCTGCTCTCCCGAGACCCGCAGGTTCCGCTACTTCACCTCGTCGCCGAGCCTGCCGCCGCGCGTCTTCGACCGGCTCTGCGACCGGTCGAAGGGCCACTCGCTGGTGGCCGGGCACGACGGCCAGGTGGTCGCGCTGGCGAGTCTCACCTTCGGCGCCGAACCCGGCATCGCCGAGATGACCTTCCTGGTCGAGGACCGCTGGCAGGGCCGCGGCCTCGGCGCCGCCATGGCCCGGCTGCTGCTGGAGGAGGCCCGCGACCTGGGCCTGGCCGAAGTGAGAGCGACGTTGCTGTCGGACAACGCGCGCATGAGGAGTCTGCTGATCTCCCTCGGCGCCACGCTCGGCTACACCGAGGACCCCGGTGTGGTCGAAGCGAGGATCGCCGTGGGTGTGCTGGCGCAGGTCGTCCCGGCCTAGACCGCGTCACACGGAACATTCCGGTCCGGGGCGGCTCAGGGGCCCCGGACCGGAATGATCACTTTCCGGGGTCGGGCGGCGCGCCCATCGCGTCGAGCCGGCGGTGGAGGCTCTCCAGGCTCTCCAGGACCTGGTTGATCATCCGCCGGTCTTCGCCGTGGCGGCGCAGGGTGTTCCTGATGACCTGGTCGCCGGGCTCGGTCAGCCTGTCGAGGATCGACCGGTCCATCGCGCCCTGGGCCTGCATGCGCTCGTCGAGGGCGTCTTCCACGACCTCGGGCGCGACGCCGGTCTCGGTGAGCGCCTGGACCGCGACGCCCTGCCCTTCGCGGAGGGTGGCCAGCAGGATGTGCTCGGTGCCGATGTGCTTGTCGTGCCGTCGCATGGCCTCCTGGTGCGCCAGACCGAGGATCTTCTTGGCGCGCGGCGTGAAGGGGATGTGGCCGATCGCCTCCGAGGGCGGCTCCTTGGGCCCGCCGGTCATGCGGACGACGGCGGTCCGCACCTGGTCGATCTCGACCCGGCATTCGGCCATCGCCTGGGCGGCCAGTCCCTGACCCTCCCGGACGAGCCCCAGCAGGATGTGCTCGGTGCCGATCCACGTGTGGTGCAGCGCTCGGGCCTCCTCGTTCGCGAGGATGATCACTTGCCGGGCGCGGTCGGTGAAACGCTCGAACACGGGCGGCCTCCGTGTGAGAAGTGGGGGAACTGCCCCCACTATGCGCCGGAAACGGCGGGCGCGCGAAGCGTATAGACGTGAACGGGGCCGTGCTCGCCCTTGCGGGTTCTGGTGCGGATCATGCCCAGCTTCTCCGCGAGCCGCTGCGACGCGGTGTTGGCGGCGTCGGTCTCCGCCACGACCTCGGGAGCGCCTCTGATGGTGAAGGCGAAGTCGACGACCAGCCGGGCGGCCTCCAGGGCCAGCCCCTTCCCCTGCCACTTCGGATCTACGCTGTAAAGGAGCTCGGCCGCGTGATCGTCGGTGGTCCGCAGGCCGCACACACCGATCTCGTGCCCGTGGACGATCGCCCAGAGCCCGTAGCCGTGCGAGGCGAAGTCCTCCCCGCTGTCGCCGACGATCTCGGCCACCAGCTCCACGGTGACGAGTGCGTCGTCGAAGAGGTGCCGCCGCACGCTCGGCTCGTTCCAGTGGACCAGGAGCCAGGGAGCGTCGGGCGGCGCGATCGGCCGGAGCCTCAACCGGTCTCCGCGCAACTCGGTCATGCGGGCAAGGGTATGACTTCGACGTGAACCTTGATGAGGCTGCCCGGCAGCTTTACACACTGTCGCCTGGGGAGTTCACCGCCGCCAGGAACCGGCTGGTCAAGGAGACCGGCGACAAGGAGATCGGCAGGCTGCGCAAACCCACCGTCCTGGCGTGGGCGGTCAACCAGGTGGTCCGCTCCCACCCCGACGAGGTGGCCGAACTGCTGACGGTGGGGGAGGAGATGCGGGCCGCCTGGGCCACCGGCGACGGCGACGCCCTCGCGGCGCTGGCGCCCCGCCGGGCCGCCGCCGTGTCGAAGGTCTCCCGGCTGGCGCTGAAGGTCGCCTCGGGGAAGCTGGCGCCCGCCGAGCTGGAACAGACCCTCGACGCCGCCGTCATCGACGCCGACGCGGCCGCCCAGGTCCGCTCGGGCCGGCTGGCGGGGGCCCTGAGTTACAGCGGCTTCGTGCCCACCGCCGTCCCTCCTTCTTCTGTACGCCCTTCTTCCGCACGCAAGAAGCAGCCTCCGGCCGAATCCACCGAGCGGGCCGAAGCCGTGGCGGCCGCGCGGAAGCGCCACGCGGAGTGGGCCGGGCAACTGGGACCGGCCGTCGCCGAACGCGACGAGGCGATCGAGGCCGTGGCCGAGGCGGAGCGCGCGCTCACGGAGGCGCGGAAACGGGCCTCGGCGGCGGAGCGGCGCTACGAGGTGGTGAGACGGGAGGAGACCAAGGCCCGGCAGGCGCTCGACGCGGAACAGGCTAAGGGCGGATGACCACTCGCCCACGGGGCCTCCGCGCGACCGCCGCGTACGCGTCCCCGGCCTCCGGCAGGCTGAAGTCGCAGGCGATGCGCGGTGGCCGGAAGTCGCCCGCCTCCAGGTAGGGCGTGAACCGGGACAGCAGTTCGGCGCACCTGACCGCGTCGAGCCGACGGCTGTCGGAGCCCAGCATGCGCGCCTCCCGGTGGTAGAAGTCGATCAGATCGAGGGTGACGGTACGCGTCCCGATCGCGCTGATGACGACGAGCCGTCCCCGCCGGGCCAGTGAGTCGAGCGCGGCGGGCGTGGTGACGCCGCCGACCGCGTCGTACACCACGTCGGCCCCCGCGCCGCCGGTGAGCCGCCGCACCTCGGCGCCGGTGTCGTCGTCCAACGGCACGAAGTGGTCGACGGGGGCGTGGTCCGCCGGCGCCGTCCGGTCGACGCCGATGACCCTGGCTCCCCGGACCCTGGCGATCTGCGCCACCGCCGAGCCGACACCGCCGCCGACCCCGAACACCGCGATCGTCTCGCCCTTCTCCAGCAGGGCGGTCTCCACGGCGCCGAGCCAGCCGACCACGAAGGGCACCCCCAGGACCGCCGCCTCGGCGAAGCTGAGCCGCTCGGGCTTGCGGACCAACGCGGCGCTCGGCACGCCGACGAGCTCGGCGTGCGTGCCGTCGCGGCTGAACCCCACGTCGCCGCCGGTCCCGTAGACCTCGGCGCCGATCCAGTCGCGCGGGCCGCCCACGACCACCCCGGCGAAGTCCCGCCCGGGGATCCGGGGCAGCACGGTGCCCTCCATGTCGCCGGTGACGTTCTTCAGGTCCGACGGGTTGACCGAGGCCGCTTTGACGGCCACCAGGGCCTCACCGCCGCCGATGTCGGGATCGGTGACGTCGGCGAGGGTCAGGACCTCTTCCGGCGGCCCGAACCGGGTGAACCGGAGAGCGCGCATGTCACGACCCCTCCCGCGGCATGGAGATCCGGGCGTGGGCGTCGACGTCGACCTGGAGCGCGTTGAGCATCAGCGCCAGGCCGGCCCAGTGCGCGACGACCATCAGCAGTTCGACGGTGGCCTCGGTGCCCAGCGCCTGGTGGACCTGGTCGAAGACGTCGGCGTGGACGTGCCCGGTGTTGACCAGCTCCGTGGTCAGCCGCAGCGCGGCCAGTTCGACGTCGTCGAAGGTCGCCGACAGGCCGTCGGCCAGCGCCGCGAGCTCGGCGGTCGAGACGCCGGCCCGCTCGGCGACGCCGGTGTGCTGGGCGATCTCATACCGGCTGTCCATCAGGTGGGCGGTGCGCAGGATGACCAGCTCCCGCAGCCGCTCGGGCAGGACGCGGCTGGTGAGGTGCTCCCGCCCGGCGGCCATCCAGCCCGTGAAGACCCGGTCGGCGTTGGCCAGCGCGCGGTAGACGTTCAGCGCGCCGCGTTCGGCGGCCAGGGCGCGTGCCTCGCCGGAAAGGGTGTCGATGTCGCGGTAGGCGATCCTGGTCACGGCGCTCCCAATCGTGCGTGCTCGTCGACGTCCAGGTCGACGGCGTTGAGGATCAACGCCAGCCCGTAGTAGAGGTTCACCAGCAGCACCAGTTCGGTGACGGCCTCGGTGCCGAGCGCCGCGTGGGCCTTGTCGAAGGTGGCGTCCCGCACCTCGTGGGTGGTGCACAGTTCGTCCACGAGATCGAGCGCGGCCCTCTCGGTGGGGTCGGGGTCCTCGGTCGCCCCGGCCTGTCGGGCGGGGCCGAGATGCTGAGCGGTCTCGTACGCCGAACCCCGAAGTTCGGCGACCCGCAGGATGACCCTCTCCCGCAGGCGGGGCGGGAACGTCGGGCTGTCCAGGAACTGGTCGGTCATCCTGGCCCACCCGTCGCACACCGCCGGGGCGTTGGCGATCAGCCGGAACACGTTGAGCTCGCCACGGCGCGCCATGAACTCCCGGAACGGTTCCGGCGCGTGATCGACAGGGGCGAGCGGAAGGCGGGACATCAGCCCGGGCTCAGGGTGAAGGTCCAGCCGAGGGTCTGGAACGGCTCGTCGACCTGGGTGCCGTCGGGGGCGGTGCCCGGTTCGTGCTGGACGAAATCGGCAACCAGCGACCGCTTCGCCGCGAAGACGGCGTCCTGGTCCAGGTAGGGATCGTCACGCCGGAACAGCATGGTGATCAGTGGCTGGAAACCGTCGGCGTGCAGCCAGAAGTGGATGTGCTCGGGCCTCATCGGCGACCGCTCGGCGGCCCGGATGATCTCCCCGCACGGCCCGTCGGTCGGCACCGGGTAGTAGCGCGGCACGATCGACCGGTACCAGAACCGTCCGTCGTCGTCGGTGGTCATCAGCGCCCGCATGGCGAGCCGGCCGTGCAGCTTCTCCTCCTGCTGTACGTCGTAGTGACCGTCCCCGTCGCTGTGCCAGGTGTCCACCTTCACCCCGGACAGGGGCTCGCCGTCCTGGCCGACGACCCGGCCGGTGAAGAACAGCGGCATGCCCGGGACCCCGCCGGAGATGTCGGCGCCGTTGGGCGCGGTCGGGCGGCCTTCGACGTAGAAGGGGCCGAGGAGGGTGCTGTCGGTGGTGTGGGGCCCGTGGTGGTCGTTGATCAGGTCGACCAGGACGCTCAGCCCGAGGATGTCGGACAGCAGCACGTACTCATGGCGGGTGGCGGTGGTGATCTTGCCGACCCGCTCCAGGAAGTCCATCGCGGTGAACCACTCGTCGCCGGTGAGGCGTGTCTCCCGGGCGAAGTCGTGCAGGTGCCGCACCAGGTCGACGAACAACTCCCGGGTGCGGGCGTCGTGACAGCCCTCGAAGGTGCTCTGCACCTCCTTGGTGATCGTGTCCTCGGTCAGGTCGATCGACATGATCCCCTCCCTCCTCTTCGGACCTCTTCATCGACACTAACCCCAGGTCAGATCGGGTTTCTTGGCGGAGAGGGCCGCCGGGCAAAGGCCACGGCAACCTCGGGCGGGAGGGGATGCAACGGAGGCCGGACACCGTCAAGGCCGCGTCCGGGGCCGGCGCCGCCCCGGGAAATCCCGGATTTACCGGGGCGGCCCGATCGTCACTGTCCGGGGATCTCGGCGGCGGCGGCGCGGTCGAGGAGGAACAGGGTCTTCTCCACGCCCCGCGCGCCCGCCGCCGGGGCCGAGAGCTGGTCGCAGGTCAGCCCGAGGCGCACCGCCGCGGCCTTCTCCGCGCCGGACGCGATCACCCACACCTCCCGGGCGGCCTGGATCGCCGGGAAGGTCAGCGAGACGCGCGTGGGCGGCGGCTTGGGGGAGTCGTGGACGGCCACCGCCATCCGGTCGGACACCTGGAGGGCGGCGTGGCCGGGGAACAGCGATGCCACGTGAGAGTCGGGCCCCATGCCCAGCATCAGCACGTCGAACTCCGGGGCCGACCCCAGGTTCGCGGCGTACCGCTCGGCGGCCTCCTCAGGCGTCAGGCCGGAGTCGGAGGCGGCCATGGGGTGAACCCGCTTGGGGTCGAGGTCGACGGCGTCCAGGAGGGCCTCACGGGCCTGCTTCTCGTTGCGGTCGGGGGAGCCGGCGGGGACGAACCGCTCGTCGCCCCACCAGACGTCCAGCGACCGCCAGTCGACCGCGTCGCGGGCCGGGGAGGCGGCCACGGCGGCCAGGGTGGCGATCCCGACGGTCCCGCCGGTCAGCACCACCGACGCGGTTCCACGTTCGGCCTGGACGTCGACCAGCCGGGTGATCAACCGAGCCGCCACGGCCTGGGCCAGCACGCCCGGATCCCGGTGCACCAGAACAGTGGGGACTGCGCTCACGACGTACCTCCGTAAAAGAGAAACCGCCCGTCTCCCGAAGGGGAGACGGGCGGTTGACGATCTTACTTACCGGCGAGATGCTTCAGCGCGCTCGCGTAGACCTCATCGGGGTCAAGACGCCGCAGCTCCTCCGAGAGCAGCTCCGATTCGGTCCGCCGCGCCAGCGCGACGTTCCGGTCGGGCTGTCCCGGTCGCGACAGGGTCGCGAGGCGGGCGTCGCCGCGGGACAGGGAGAGCTCCCCGCCCTTGGCCAGCGACAGCCGCACGGCGGTGATCCCCGGGCCCTGCGACTCGCCGACGACGACGTCGGTCTTGAGCCGGTCGGACAGCCACGACGCCAGCAGGTAGGCGCTGGGATGCCCGGCCGTGGCCTCGACGACGCCGCCGGTGACGGGCCCCAGCGGCTGGTCGAACGCCGCGGCCAGGAGTGAGCGCCACGAGGTCAGGCGGGTCCAGGCCAGGTCGGTGTCGCCGGGAACGTAGCCGTTCCACCGCGACGCGATCGCCTTGGCGCTGTCGATGGCGGTGCGGGCGTCGACGATCCGCCGGGTGGCCAGATGACCGACCGGGTCCTTGGCCGGGATGGCGGGCCCGTCGGCCGGCCACCAGACCACGACCGGGGTGTCGGTCAGCAGCAGCGGGCTGAGCACCGATTCGGCGTGCTGGGTCAGCTCGCCGTAGAGGCGCAGGATGACGACCTCGCCGGGCGACGACTCGCCGACGCGCAGTTCCGCGTCGAGACGGTCGGCCTCCCTGGCGTCGCGCCTGACCACCACGAGGATCCGCGACGGGTGCTCCCGCGCGGCGTCGGTCGCGGCGCGGACGGCGTCGTACTGGCCCGCCTCGTCGGAGACCACCACCAGCGTGAGCACCATCCCTATGGCGGGGGCGCCCATCTGGTGGCGGAGCTTCGTCAGCCCGGAGCTGATCTTCGACGCGGTGGTCGCGGTCAGGTTGAAGCTGGTCACAGCCGCCTCCAGACACGTCCGTCACGGGCCAGCATCTCGTCGGCGCCCGCGGGGCCCCAGGTGCCGGCCGGGTAGCCCTCGGGGTGGCCGTGGGTGGCCCAGTATTCCTCGATCGGGTCGAGGATCTCCCAGGACAGCTCCACCTCCCGCTGGTGCGGGAACAGCGGCGGGTCGCCGATCAGGACGTCCAGCAGCAGCCGCTCGTAGGCCTCGGGGCTGCTCTCCATGAACGACTCGCCGTAGGCGAAGTCCATGGACACGTCGCGGACCTCCATGGCCGTGCCGGGGACCTTCGAGCCGAACCGCACCGTGATGCCCTCGTCGGGCTGGACGCGGATGACCAGGGCGTTCTGGCCAAGGATCTCGGTGTCGTCCTTGCTGAACGGCAGGTGCGGCGCCCGCTGGAACACCACGGCGACCTCGGTCACCCGGCGGCCCAGGCGCTTGCCCGCGCGCAGGTAGAACGGCACCCCGGCCCAGCGGCGGTTGGCCACTTCGAGCTTGATGGCGGCGTAGGTGTCGGTCAGCGAGTCGGACGGGATGCCGTCTTCCTCCAGGTAGCCGATGACCTTGTCGCCGCCCTGCCAGCCAGCGGTGTACTGACCGCGGATCGCGCCGGTGGACAGGTCGTCGGGCAGCCGGACCGCCTTCAGCACCTTCTCCTTCTCGCGGCGCAGCGAGTTGGCGTCGAAGGACGTCGGGTCCTCCATCGCGACCAGCGCCAGGAGCTGGAGCAGGTGGTTCTGGATGACGTCACGGGCCGCGCCGATGCCGTCGTAGTAGCCCGCCCGGGACCCGATGCCGATGTCTTCCGCCATCGTGATCTGGACGTGGTCGACGAAGCTGCGGTTCCAGATGGGCTCGTAGAGGTTGTTGGCGAAGCGCAGCGCCAGGATGTTCTGGACCGTCTCCTTGCCCAGGTAGTGGTCGATCCGGAAGACCGAGCTCTCCGGGAAGACCGCGCTGGTGATGCGGTTCAGGTCCTGGGCGCTCTCCAGGTCGTGGCCGAACGGCTTCTCGATCACCACGCGGCGCCACGACCCGTCGGGGTGCTGCGCCAGGCCCGTGCGCTTGAGCTGCTCGACGACCGTCGGGAAGTACTTCGGCGGGACCGACAGGTAGAAGGCGTAGTTGCCGCCCGTGCCCCGGGTCTCGTCGATCTCCTTCAGCATCATCGCCAGGCAGTCGAACGCGCCGTCGTCGTGGAACTCACCCGGGCAGAAGTGGATGCCCTCGGAGATCTGCTTCCAGACCTCTTCCCGGAACGGGGTCCGGGCGTGCTCCTTGACCGCCTCGTAGGTGACGTTGGCGAAGTCCTCATGCGCCCAGTCGCGGCGGGCGAACCCGACCAGCGAGAAACCGGGCGGCAGCAGGCCGCGGTTGCCCAGGTCGTAGATGGCCGGCAGCAGCTTGCGCTTGGCCAGGTCGCCCGTGACGCCGAACAGCACCAGGACGCACGGCCCCGCGACGCGCGGCAGCCGCTTGTCACGTGGGTCGCGCAGCGGGTTCTCGGCGATGGTCTCATCGGTGACCGCGACCGTCGCGACGGACGCGGTGGCCACTTGAGTCTCCTCCGCGAGTGCGGAGGCGTCCTCCTGATGCTCAGTCATGCGGCGCCCTCCTGTACGACGGCTCCGTTTTGATCTCATCGGCTCTCATCGAGTCAGAGCTCCTCGGCGACCGCCAGCAGATGGGCGACGCCCGCCCGCCGGTCGGTCAGGTGGAGCCGCACGGTGGGGCGGTTCCGCGACTGGAGCGCCCCGAGGTCGCCCAGCGCCTGCGCGAGCTGGAGTTCGGCCAGGCCGTAAGGCCTGCCCGGGACCTCCACGTCGTCGCTGTTGACGCCGGTGATCTGCAGGAACACTCCGACCTGCGGGCCACCCTTGTGGTATTGGCCGGTCGAGTGCAGGAACCGGGGGCCCCACCCGAAGGTGACGGCCCGCTCGGTCCGGTAGTCGAGCAGGTTGCGCAGCGTCGCCACGTCGGCCGCGGCCCACGCCTCGGTCGTCTGCTCGAAGTCGCCGCCGCCGAGGATCGCGGCGTCGAAGGCCGCCTCCCGGTCGAGGTAGGCCATGATCGCCAGGTAGCCGTTGTCGGGGATCTCCCGCAGCACCCAGGTGAGTACGTCGGCCAGGTTGTCGCAGTTCTCGCCGACGTCGCCGTAGACCTCGACCGGCCCGTCGACCAGCGCGGGGTAGGCGACGTGCGGCTCGGCCGCCAGGATCTTGCCGGTGTTCTCCTTCGACTCGGCCACGTTGGGCTGGTTGAAGGGGTCGATCTCCAGCACGCGCCCGGCGATGGCGGTGGCGTACTCCCAGACCAGGAACTGCGCGCCCAGCGGGCCGTCGACGTGGACGTCGCCCTCGGGGCCGATGTCGATCGAGAACTGGTCGGCGGCCTCGGCCGAGTCGGCGCCGACGACGGGCAGGATGCCCTTGCCCGACTTGCCGGTCGACTCGGCGATGAGCTGCTCGATCCAGTCGGGCAGGCCGGTGATGTCGGACAGCGCGTCACGCAGGATCAGCTTGTCGCGGCCGGCCAGCGCCTGGGCGCCCAGAAGCGCGCCCAGTTCGAGGCCGGGGTTGCCCTCGTCGAGGGCCAGCAGCGGCGTGATCGCGGCGGCGTCGTCGAGCAGCTTCACGACGTCGGCGCCGGCCAGCGCGCTCGGCACCAGGCCGAACGCGCTGAGCGCGCTGTAACGCCCGCCCACGTTCGGGTCGGCCAGGAAGACCTGGTAACCCGCCTCGGTGGCGGTCTTCTCCAGAGGTGAACCCGGGTCGGTCACGACGACGATCCGGTCGGCCGGGTCGATGCCGGCGTCGCGGAAGGCCTTCTCGTAGATCCGGCGGTGGCTGTCGGTCTCGACGGTGCCGCCGCTCTTGGACGCGACCACCACGACCGTGTTCTCCAGCCGGTCGCCCAGCGCGCGCAGCACCTGGCCCGGGTCGGTGGTGTCGAGCACGGTCAGCGGCACGTCCTCGGTCGCGCAGATGACCTCGGGCGCCAGCGACGAGCCGCCCATTCCGGCCAGCACGACGTGGTCGAGGCCTTCGGCGCGGACCTTCTCCGCCAGCTTCGTCAGCTCGGGCAGCAGCTCCCGGCTGGTGGTGGGCAGGCTCAGCCAGCCGAGGCGGATCGTCGCCTCGGTCTGCGCCTCGGGCCCCCAGAGGGTCGAGTCGCCCGCAGCGAGTGCGGCCGGCACGCCCTCGGCGACCAGCTTGTCCTTGACGGCCGCCGCAGCCTCAGCCGCGTGACCCAGGGTCACCTCTACCGCCATGAGTTATCGGGCCTTCCCCAGCTCGGTGGTGACGGTCTCCAGCAGTTCGTTCCAGGAGACGGCGAACTTGTCGACGCCCTCGTCCTCCAGCACCTTCACGACGTCGTCGTAGTCGATGCCGACGTTCTTCAGGGCGGCCATGGCGTTCCAGGCGGCCTCGTAGAACGGACGGATCGTGTCGCCCGAGATACGACCGTGGTCGGCCACGGCGTTCAGCGTCTTCTCCGGCATCGTGTTGACGGTGCCGGCGGTGACGAGCTCGTCGACGTAGAGGGTGTCGGGGTACGCGGGGCTCTTGGTGCCCGTGGAGGCCCAGAGCGGGCGCTGGGGCCGCGCCCCGGCCGCGCGCAGCTCCTGCCAGCGCGGGGTGTTCACGACCTCCTCGAAGGCGGCGTAGGCGAGGCGCGCGTTGGCGACCGCGGCCCGGCCCTTGAGCTCCAGCGCCTCGGGGGTGCCGATCTTGTCGAGCCGGGCGTCGATCTCGCTGTCGACCCGGCTGACGAAGAACGACGCCACCGACTCGATCGTCGAGAGGTCGAGGCCCTTGGCCTTGGCCTGCTCCAGGCCGTCGAGCCAGGCGTCGATGACCGCGCGGTAGCGCTCGAGGGAGAAGATCAGCGTGACGTTGACGCTGATGCCCTCGGCGATCGCGGCGGTGATCGCGGGCAGGCCCTCGACGGTCGCCGGGATCTTGATGAACAGGTTCGGCCGGTCGACGAGCCACCACAGGGCGCGGGCCTCGGCGATGGTCGCCTCGGTCTCGCGGGCCAGGCGGGGGTCGACCTCGATGGAGACGCGGCCGTCGACGCCGGAGGTGGCGTCGTAGACCGGGCGGAGCACGTCGGCGGCCCAGCGGATGTCGAACGTGGTGATCGCGCGCACGGCCTCGTCGACCGAGACCTTGCGGACCGCCAGGTCGTGGAGCTGGGTCTCGTAGGCGTCGCCCTTGCTCAGCGCCGAGGCGAAGATCGTCGGGTTGGAGGTGACGCCCGTGACGTTCTTGTCGCGGATCAGATCGCCGAGATTGCCGGTGCGCAGGCGCTCGCGGCTGATGTCGTCGAGCCAGATCGACACACCGAAGCCGGTCAGCTTGGAGAGGTTCTCACTCATATTCAGTTTCCCGTCGTCTCGCCCTTGTCGGCGCCCGTCTTGGCGAGCGAGGCCTTCGCCGCCGCGGCCACGCGCTCCGCCGTGAGGCCGAACTGCTCGTAAAGGGTTCTGTAGGGAGCAGATGCCCCGAAGTGCTCCAAGCTCACCACGACGCCATCGTCTCCTACGAACTCGCGCCAGCCCAGCGCGATTCCCGCCTCGACGGCGACCCTCGCGTGAACATTCGGGGGCAGGACCTCCTGCCGGTAGGCCGAGTCCTGCGCCTGGAACCACTCGACGCACGGCATCGACACGACCCGGGTCGGGAAGCCCTGCTCCTCCAGCAGCTTGCGGGCGCCGAGGGCGATCTCCACCTCGCTGCCGGTGCCGATGATGACGACCTGCGGCTGCCCGTCGGAGGCGTCTTCCAGGACGTAGCCGCCCTTGGCGACCTTGGTGGCGTCGGCGGTGCCGGCGTAGACCGGCAGGTTCTGCCGGGTCAGGGCCAGCGCGGCCGGACGGTCGTTGTGCTCGAGGATGACGCGCCAGGCGGCGGCCGTCTCGTTGGCGTCGGCGGGGCGGACCACGTCGAGGCCGGGGATGGCGCGCAGCGACCACAGGTGCTCGACCGGCTGGTGGGTCGGGCCGTCTTCGCCGAGGCCGATGGAGTCGTGCGTCCAGACGTAGGTGACCGGCAGCTTCATCAGCGCGGCCAGGCGCACCGCGGGGCGCATGTAGTCGCTGAAGACCAGGAAGGTGCCGCCGTAGGGGCGGGTGCCGCCGTGCAGCGCGATGCCGTTGAGGATCGAGCCCATGCCGTGCTCGCGGATGCCGAAGTGGAGCGTGCGGCCGTAGGGCCCGCCGGGGAACTCCTTGGTCTGGAACTCCTCGGGGATGAAGGACGGCTCGCCCTTCATCGTGGTGTTGTTCGACTCGGCCAGGTCGGCCGAACCGCCCCACAGCTCCGGCAGCACCGGCGCCAGCGCGCTCAGCACCTCGCCGGATGCCTTGCGGGTGGCGACCGAGCCGCCGGCCTCGAAGGACGGCAGGGCCTCGGTCCAGCCGGTCGGCAGCTCGCGGGAGCTCAGCCGGTCGAGCAGGGCGGCCCGCTCGGGGTTGGCGGCGCGCCAGTCCTGGTAGCCCTTCTCCCACTCGGCGTGGGCGGCCCGGCCGCGCTCGGCGACCTGGCGGGAGTGGGCCAGCACGGCCTCGGGCACCACGAAGGACTCCGCGGGGTTCAGGCCCATGACCTTCTTGGTGGCGGCCACCTCGTCGGCGCCGAGCGCCGAACCGTGGATCTTGCCGGTGTTCTGCTTGTTGGGGGCCGGGTAGCCGATGATCGTGCGCAGCCGGATGAACGACGGGCGGTCGGTCTCGGCGCGGGCGGCCTCCAGGGCGGCGTCGAGGGCGGCGACGTCCTCCACGTATTCGCCGGTGGCGGTCCAGTCGACGGTCTGGGTGTGCCAGCCGTAGGCGGCGTAGCGGGCGACGACGTCTTCGGAGAGGGCGATCTGGGTGTCGTCCTCGATGGAGATGTGGTTGGAGTCGAAGACCACGGTCAGGTTGCCCAGGCGCTGGTGCGCCGCGAGGGCGCTGACCTCGTGGCTGATGCCCTCTTCGATGTCACCCTCGGAGGCCACGCACCAGATGTGGTGGTCGAAGGGGGAGGTGCCGGGGGCGGCGTCGGGGTCGAGGAGGCCGCGCTCGCGGCGGGCCGCCATCGCCATGCCCACGGCGTTGCCGATGCCCTGGCCGAGGGGGCCGGTGGTGGTCTCGACGCCGAGCGTGTGGCCGTGCTCGGGGTGGGCGGGGGTCAGGCTGTCCCACTGGCGCAGGCCCTTGATGTCCTCGAGGCTCAGGCCGTAACCGGACAGGAACAGCTGGATGTAAAGTGTGAGGCTAGAATGCCCACAGGACAGGACAAATCGGTCACGGCCCACCCAGTGGGAATCGGTTGGGTCGTGCCGCATCGTCTTCTGGAACAGCAGATAGGCGGCGGGGGCCAGGCTCATCGCCGTTCCGGGGTGTCCCGAGCCCGCCTTCTCGACAGCGTCCATCGCCAGGGCGCGCACCACGTCGACGGCCTGCCGATCGAGGTCGCTCCACTCAAGACCCGTACTGCTCACTCGCTCGATCCCCTCTTTGTTTCACTACGCGGTTCAGGCGTTCCCGCCCACACGGGACCCTAACGGGTGGGGATGCGTACCGTCTGGTAGCCCACCCTCCAAACGATCAGAAGGTGGGTGAGCAGCCCCGATTCAGGGACCACGGCCCCGTCCCACTAAAGTGATTCCCCTAGTTCCGGCTGCATGCCCGGAGATCCCGCTCTCATCCCGAGGTTACGCGTTGACCCCGCACGTGCTGGAAGCGCCTTGACGGTGCTCATGAAGAACGAAGCGATGGCCCCCGCCGCAGTTCGCCGTGGCGCAGGCGAGGTCATCGGTGCCTACATAGCGCTGACCAAGCCGCGGATCATCGAGCTGCTCCTGATCACCACGCTGCCGGTCATGTTCCTCGCGGCCAAGGGCCTTCCGGACCTGTGGCTCGCGATCAACACCATGGTGTTCGGCACCCTGTCGGCGGGCAGCGCCAACGCGCTGAACTGCTACATCGACCGCGACATCGACGAGGTGATGCGGCGCACCCGGCGCCGCCCGCTGGCCCGCCACACGGTGTCCCCGAAGGGCGCGCTCACTTTTGGCGTGATTTTGGGCGCCGCTTCCACGCTGGGCCTCGCGCTGACCGTCAACTGGCTGGCCGCCGCCCTCTCCTTGGGGGCGATCCTCTTCTACGTCCTGTTCTATTCGATGTTCCTGAAGCGGCGCACGTCGCAGAACATCGTCTGGGGGGGAATCGCCGGCTGCATGCCCGTGCTGATCGGCTGGGCCGGCATCACCGGCGGCATGGCCTGGGCGCCGGTCGTGCTGTTCGGCGTGGTGTTCTTCTGGACGCCGCCGCACACCTGGACCCTCGCGATGCGCTACCGCGACGACTACGCCGCCGCGAAGGTGCCGATGCTCCCGACGGTGGCCACCGAGGCCACGGTCGTGAAGCAGGTCATCTGGTACACGTGGGCGACCGTGGTCTGCTCGATGCTGCTCTGGCCGGTGGCCGGCACCTCGCTGTTCTATCCCGCCGTCGCGGCGGTCCTCGGCGCGGCGTGTCTCTTCGAGGTGTACGCCCTGCGTCACCGCCTGAGATCCGGGAAGACCGGCGTGGACCTGCGCCCGATGCGCTTCTTCCACTGGTCGAACATCTACCTGGCGCTCCTGTTCCTGGCAGTGGCCATCGACTCCCTGATCGCCTGAGCGGACAGAGGGTCGAGGTTCGGTTACGCTCGCGGAATGGCGAGCCGGAATCCGCGATCAGTGCTGAGGGGACGCCCGTCTTTCGGGCTCATCATCGGGCTCGTCCTGGCGGGCATCTGCGCGACGGTGTCCTTCTCGTTCGACATCCTCAACGGTGATCCGGTCCAGTTCTTCATCGCCCTGGCGGCGGCGATCGCCCCCGTACCCCTGCTGCTGGCGGGGGTGCTGGCGCTCGACCGCATGGAGCCCGAACCGCGCAGCAACCTGGTCTTCGCGTTCATGTGGGGCGCCGGCATCGCGGTGCTGTTCGCCGGTCTGCTCAACTCGCTGAACCTGATCTACGTGGAAAACGCGCTGGGCGACCCCGAGGGCGCCCGCAACTACGTCGCCACCTTCGGCGCCCCGCTCGTCGAGGAGTCGATGAAGGGCCTCGTGCTGGTGGGGTTCCTGCGCTACCGGCGGCAGGAGCTCGACGGCCCGACCGACGGCATCATCTACGCCAGCATGGTCGGCCTCGGCTTCGCGATGTCCGAGAACGTCAGCTACTACCTGGCGGCCCTGACCGAGAACGGTCCAGAGGGGCTGGCCGCCACGGTGGTCCTGCGCGGGGTGCTCTCGCCGTTCGCCCACCCGCTGTTCACCTCGCTGATCGGCATCGCGGTCGCCTACGCCGCCCAGCCGCAGAACCGGGGCGCGCGCGGCGTGTGGATGGTGATCTTCGGCTGGATCGGCGCGATGATCCTGCACGGCCTGTGGAACGGATTCGCCTCGTTCTCCGGCTTCAACGGGCTGATCGTGGCCTACCTGATCCTGATGGCGCTGCTCTTCCTGGAGCTGTGGGTCATCGTGCGCGACCGCAAGCGGGTGGTCGGCATGATCCAGCACTATCTGCCGCCCTACGAGCGCACCGGGCTGATCACCTCCGCCGACATCGTCATGCTCTCCTCGCTGAAGCACCGGCGCGACGCCCGCAAATGGGCCCGCACCCACGGCGGGCGGCTCGGGCAGCGGGCGATGAGCGACTACCAGCTCGCCGCGACCGAACTCGGGCTGCTCCACGAGCGGGCGGTGCGCGGCGGGGTGTCGGAAGACGACTTCCTGATCACCCAGCGGTCGCTGGCCGACCTGATGGCCTACTCACGCGGGATGTTCCCCGTGCCGCCGCCGCAGCAGATGGCCGTCCCGCCGCCGTGGCATTGATGAGAGTTTCCTGTGAGATCTTGTGAAATATCACATTTGATCTTAGGAATGGGGCACGCACCCTGATCACGGAGGTTCTCTCTTGCGTGCCCCCATCGCCCTCCTGAGCGTCGCCGTCGCGGCCACCACGCTCCTCGTTCCGACGGGTTCGGCCTACGCCGAGCCGACCCCGCCGCCCGGGGTGACGACCCGCGACTTCGGCAACGGTCCCGAGCGAAACGAGGAGGCGGCCGGCCTCTCCGAGCAGACCGCCGGCACCTTACGAGCGCTGACCGCCGAGACCCCCGCAGCCGCGACCGAGCGGCTGAAGCAGTTCCCCTTCTTCCGGGACTTCCGGGACAACGAGCGCGGCTACCCCCGGCAGAACCGCCTGCCGGTGCCGGCGGAGAACGCGGCCGACGCCTCCGTCAAACTCGGCCTCACCCCCTACCACGCCATCGCGGGCAAGCTGAACGCCCTCCAGGCCCGCAGCAGCCGCGTCAGCGTCGAGATCATCGCCAAGACCCACCAGGGCCGTGACCTCTACCTGGTGACCGTCACCGCGCCGGAGAGCAAGAGCCAGACGCGTGAGCAGGACGCCATCCGCGACCGCATCGAGAACGACTCCGCGAAGGCCGCGAAGGACCGGAAGCTGCCCGGGAAGTACAAGGCGCCGGTGTTCGTCAACAACAACATCCACGGCAACGAGTGGGAGGGCACCGACGCCGCCCTGCGCGTGATCGAGGAGCTGGCCACCAGCAACGACAAGAAGATCGTCGACCTGCTGAACAGGACCCGGCTCTACTTCAACGTCACCGCCAACCCCGACGGCCGGTTCGGCAACACCCGCGCCAACGGCGCCGGCTTCGACATGAACCGCGACTTCATCACCGCCTCGCAGCCCGAGGTCCAGGCGATGCGCCAGGTCATGATCGACACCCAGCCGGTCGCCATGATCGACCTGCACGGCTACGTCAACGGCACCCTCATCGAGCCGACGACCCCGCCGCACGGCGCCAACTACGAGTACGACCTGTTCATCAAGAACACCTACGCCAACGGTCTCGGCATGGAGCAGGCCGTGCTCGGCCTCGGCTACACGCCCGAGAAGGACGGCGTGAACCCGCCGACCATCCCGTTCCGCGACGACGCCGAGGGCTGGGACGACTGGCCCCCGATCTTCACCCCGCAGTACGCCCCCTTCCAGGGCGCGGTGGCCTCGCACACCATCGAGTTCCCGATGCGGGTCAACAACGCCGACTACAACAACCTCCCGGTCGAGGAGCTGCGGCGGCGTTCCGCGATCAACACCGACATCGCGGCGGCGGTGATGCGGGCCACGTACACCTTCGTGCAGGACCGCCACGACCAGCTCATCGCCGACCAGATCGAGACGTTCCGCCGGGGCGCCGCAGGTGAGGCCTCCAAGCAGGTGCCGCTGGACATCGTGCCCGGCTTCGGTCCCGAGGACGTCTACAACACCACCTTCCCGCGCGCCTACGTGATCCCGGCGGGTGACAAGCAGCGTTCGGTCACCGCCGCCGCGCGCCTGGTCGACCACCTGATCGCCAACGACGTGCGGGTGGAGAAGGCCAAGCGGGCCTTCCACGCCAACGGGAAGTTCTACGCCGAGGGCTCCTACATCGTCGACATGCACCAGCCCAAGCGCGGCATCGCGAACGTGATGCTGGAGCCGGGCGCCGACATCACCCCGCGCGTCGACTCCATGTACGACATCTCCGGCTGGAGCCACGCCCTGCTGTGGGGCGCCACGGTCGATTCGATCAGCTCGCTGAAGGTGGACTCCCGCCAGGTCGACAAGGCCGATCTCGACGGCTCGGTGCCGTGGACGAACCGCTCGCTGGCCCTGCGGGTCACCGACGGCCGGGAGATCCAGGCCGTGAACGACCTGCTCGGCCAGGGTGTGCAGGTCAACTGGGCGGACAACGGCACCGCCGTGATCCCCGCCTCGGCCCGCCGCGCCGCCGAGGGCGTCGCCCGCACGTACGACGTCACCTTCACTCAGGCTTCGTCGAGTGCCGGCACCAAGCTCGGCCAGGTCCGGGTCGCCGCCGCGGTCTCGGCCGACGAGCTGTTCACCCTGCGTGAGCTGGGCTTCCAGGTCACCCCGGTGTCGACGGCCGTGCTCAACGCCGGTTTCGACTGGAGCGCGACCGACGTGCTCTTCGTCTCCAGCGGCCTGAACTACGGCCAGCTCAACGCCGAGGCGAAGGCCGGGCTGGACGCCTACCTGACGACGGGCGGCGTGGTCACCCGAGGCAGCACCGGCTCGACCTTCAACGGCGCCGCCGGCCTGCTCACGCTGACCCCGGTCGCCGGGCGCAGCGACGCCAACGGCGTGGTGAAGGTCACCTCCACGGGCGGTCCGGTCGGCGGCGACGCCCCGGCCCACTCGTTCGTCTACTCGCCCCGCTGGTTCACCGGCCTCGGCCAGGAGGTCCGCGTCGAGCAGGCCTACGCGACCGACGGTCCGCTGGTCAGCGGCCACTGGCGGGCGAACACCAACGGCGCGGGCGGCCAGGACGCCGCCCGGGGCCAGGCAGCCGTGGTCAGCGGCCGAGACGAGCGCGGCGCGGCCGTGGTCATGTTCGGCACCGAGCCGATGTTCCGCAACCACCCGAAGGGCCTGTTCGCCCAGGTGGCCAAGGCGCTCTACTGGTCGTCCTCCGCAGCGGACGTGAAGTGACCACCTGAAATCCCACGGCCCCTGGCGCTCCGGCCGGGGGCCGTGTTTCAATTCCGGCGGGCCCGACTCCCACGTGACATGTGTTGATCTGTCATGTCTGGAGGCCCCCCGTTGAAGAAGAACTCCCTGACCGCCTTCGCCGTCCTCGCCCTCGTCGCCGGGATCGCCCTGGTCGTCTGGCGAGTCACCGGGGTGAGCGCCGAGCCGGTCCACTTCCACCCCTCGCCGTCACCCGTGGCCGCCACGGCGAAGTGCACCGCCGACGTCAAGCTGATCACCACCTGGCCTGGCGGTTTCCAGGGCGAGGTGAAGATCACCAACACGGGGACCACGCCGATCAACGACTGGTACGTCCAGTGGAACGTCCCGCTGGAGGCGAAGGTCACCCAGTCGTGGAACGGCACCTGGATGCAGAGCGGGCCCTCGGTGATGATCCACGCCGAGAAGTGGAACAAGGTCCTGGCGCCCGGCGCGACCGAGACGGCCGGCTTCAAGGGGGACGCCAAGGACGCCCCGACGATCGCCGACATCTACTGTGGCTGACCCTGGGGCTGAAAGATTCACGGGAATCCCCAGCTCAGCCGCTATGAGCGGGTCGTCTCCTCGACGACGGACTCCAGCGGTGCCATCTTTCGGTCCATCGCGTCGGGAATCGGGCCCCGCACGTGGGAGGCTGCCAGCGCCGTGTCGAGCGAGGTCTCGTACGGCCCCAGGAACCTCGGTTCCGACTTGAGCACGACCGCGTCGAGGAAGCCCTTGGCGGTCGCGAAGAACTCCCTGGCCGCATAGGTGTACGTCGTCAGCGCGTACTTCCGCTGGGAGTCGTCGCCGACGCCGAAGGTGGTCAGCCCGGCCTCCCGGCAGAGCGTCACCGCGCGGGGCAGGTGGAACGTCTGGGTGACCACGGTCACCTGGACGGCCCCGAAGATCTTCTTGGCCCGTACACACGAGTCCCAGGTGTCCAGGCCCGCGTAGTCGAGCACGAGCGCCGCCGCAGGAACGCCCCTGGCCAGCAGGTAGTCGCGCATGACCGTGGGCTCGTCGTACTCCTTGATGTGGTTGGTGCCCGACAGCAGCAGCGCCTTCACCCGCCCGGCCCGGTAGAGCTCGACGCCGATGTCGAGGCGGTCGCGCAGCATCGCGGACGGCCAGTCGCCGTTCACCCCCGCGCCCAGCACCAGCGCGACGGGCGCCACCGGGACCTCGGCGGTCCAGCCGGGGTGGTTCGTGTCGATCCGGTGGCCCTCACTGGAGAGCCACGCCCACGTCATGGGCGCCAGCGCGAGCAGACTGGCCGCGACGGCGCCCAGGAAAACGGCACGTTTCACGAAGGGTCAGACGCGGGCGACCGCGTCGTGGTTCACGACTTCCGTGATCTCGGTGCGTACCCGCAGCATGTGGACGACCCGCAGCGTGGCGATCCACACCAGGGCCGCCCCCAGCACGTGGAACCCGACCAGCAGCGCCGGGACGGCGAGGAAGTACTGGACGTAGCCGATGACCCCCTGCGCGAGCTCCACGCCGAACAGGATCAGCGCGGCCCGCTTGGCCTGCTCGGGCGCTTTGGTGAGGTAGAGCGCGAACAGCAGCGCGAACGTCAGCCCGATGACGACCCACACGATGTCGGCGTGGATGCGGGCCACGACCTCGATGTCGAAGTCGAACCTGCTCGCCCGCTCGTCGCCGGAGTGGGGCCCCGTGCCCGTCGTGACGACGCCCGCGACCAGCAGCACCAGCATGGCCCCGGTCAGCACCCGCCCCAGCGTGACGATCCACGGATGCACTGTGGGAACCACCGGCCCGTCGCCCTCGGTCGACCGCGCGAACAGCATGTAGGCCGCCGCGATCATCCCGATCGAGACCAGGAAGTGGACGCTGACGGTGACCGGGTTGAGCGCGGTCCGCACCACCAGCCCGCCCCACAGTGCCTGGAAGATCACCCCGAGCGGCTGGACCAGCGCGAGCGGGATGAGCGAGCGCCGCTTCAGCTTCCAGGCGGCCAGGAAGACCGCGATGGCGACGGCCAGCACCATGAGGCTGAACATCCGGTTGCCGAACTCGATCGCGGTGTTGATCGGCGAGTGGTCCGGATGGGCGACCGGGACGAAACTGTCGGCGGTGCACCGGGGCCAGGTGGGGCAGCCGAGCCCGGACCCCGTGAGCCGCACGGCGGCACCCGTCACGGTGATGCCCGCGTTGACGACGACCGCCGCCAGCGCCCAGGCCCGCATGTTCCGGGCGGAGGGAGACCAGACGGAGGAGAGGAGACGCTTCACGGCGTCAATGCTAGGTGCGGTGGGTACCGGTCCCTCTTGCGGCCTGATATGTCATGTGACATGGTACAAACCGTGGACGTCCTCGTGGTGGGAGCCGGGATCGTGGGCGCTTCGTGCGCATACTTCCTGACCCGCGCCGGTCTGCGGGTAACGGTAGTCGATCGCGGGGGAGTGGCGTCCGGCACGACGGGCGCCGGCGAGGGCAACATCCTGGTGTCCGACAAGGAACCGGGCCCTGAACTGGACCTTGCGCTGAGGTCGACACAACTGTGGCGAGAACTCGCCGAGGAGTGCGGCGGCTTCGAGTGGGACCCCAAGGGCGGCTTGGTCGTGGCCGAAACCCAGGAGGTCTTGGACGCCCTGGTGATCTTCGCCGAGCGCCAGCAGCAGCACGGCCGGATCGCCGGATCCGAAGTGGGCACCCCGGAAGGCGCCGCACCTGCGCCGGCCGACGTCGTCGCCACCTGCATCGCGGCGGGGGACCTCCGCGAACTCGAACCGCACATCGCCGACGGTCTCGCCGGTGGCGTCCACTACCCGCAGGACGCGCAGGTGCAGCCCATGCTGGCCGCCGCGCGCCTGCTCAAGGCCTCCGGCGCCCGGCTGGTCCGGACCGCCGTAGAGCGTTTTCTCGTCTCCGGCGACCGGGTGATCGGGGTCCGTACCGGTGAGGGCGACGTCTACGCCGACGCGGTCGTCAACGCCGCCGGGACCTGGGCCGGAAGCTTCGCCCAGGCACCGCTCCCGATCCGGCCGCGTAAGGGGTTCATCCTGGTCACGCAGCCTTTCGTCGTCCCGCCGATCAGGCACAAGGTCTACACGGCGGCTTACATCACCAACGTCGCCAGCGACGCCGAAGGGCTGGAGACGTCGGGCGTCATCGAGTCGACCCAGGCAGGGACCGTGCTCATCGGGGCCTCGCGGCAAAGGGTCGGTTACGACACCTCGATCGACTACAGGGTCCTGGCGAAACTGGCCCGGCAGGCGATCGGGCTGTTTCCCGTCCTGGCCGACCGGCAGGTCATGCGGGCCTACGCGGGGCTGCGGCCGTACTCGCCGGATCATCTGCCGGTCATCGGGCCCGACTGGCGGCTGGAGAACCTCTTCCACGCCTGCGGGCACGAGGGCGCCGGCATCGGACTGGCTCCGGCCACCGCCGAGATGATCACCGCGCAGATCACCGGCGAGCCGACCCCGCGAGATCCGGCGCCCTTCGCCCCGGGGAGGTTCGCATGATCGAGTTCGGTTTCCAGGGACGCACGATCACGGCCGAGGAGGGACAGTCGATCGGCGCGGCGCTGCACGCCGCCGGGATCCGGTCGTGGCGGACCACCCGGTTCGGGAACCGGCCGCGCGGGCTGTTCTGCGCCATCGGCGCCTGCTTCGACTGCCTGCTCACCGTCAACGGCACTCCTGACCAGCGGGCCTGCCAGACCGTCGCTCGCTCCGGCGACGAGGTGAGCCCGTGAGAATGCAAGCCCTCAGGATCGACGGCTCGACCGAGGCCCGGCCCGTGAAGACATGTCACCACACCGGCGCCGGCCAGGCTGATGAGGTAGGCCCATGATCTACGATCTCGCCGTCATCGGGGCCGGGCCCGCCGGCCTCACCGCCGCCAGGGTCGCCGCCAGGCGTGGGCTCAGCGTCGCGCTCGTCGACGCCTACGCCAGAACCGGCGGTCAGTACCTCCGGGGTGCCACGCAACCCCGCCTGACCGGCATCGACGTGAAGCTGGGCCAGCGGGTGTGGGCGGTGGAGAAGTCCGGAGAGGGCTTCCAGATCCACGCGTCCACCACGACCACCGCCTCGACCCTGCTGGTCGCGACCGGCACCCACGACAAGGTCATCCCGTTCCCGGGGTGGGATCTGCCGGGCGTTCTCACCGCCGGTGGTGCCCAGGCCCTGGTGAAGGGCGAGCGGGTCAAGCCCGGCGAGGAGATCGTCGTGGCGGGCACCGGGCCCTTCCTGCTGCCGGTCGCGGTCACGCTGCTCGACGCGGGGGTGCGCGTCAAGGAGGTACTGGAGGCCAACCGCCCCTCGCCCCACATGGCCGCCGCACTGGCCCGGGTCCCGTCGAAGGCCAGAGAGGCCGTCGCCTTCGCGCGAAGGCTGGCGGACGCGCGGGTACCGTACAGAACAGGACACGCCGTGGTGGCCGCCCACGGCAAGGACTCCGTCGAGGGCGTCACCGTCGCCAAGATCACCAAGGACTGGAAGCCCTACGCCTGGCGCACCGTCGACTGCGACACCCTCGCCGTCGGCTACGGCTTCACCCCGCAGGTCGACCTCCTGGTCCAGCTCGGCTGCCGGACCGAGGGCGATCACGTCGTCACCGACGACCGGCAGCGGACCTCCGTCGACGGGGTGCTGGCCGCCGGTGAGGTCGCGGGGGTCGCGGGTGCGCAGGCCGCCGTGGTGGAGGGCGCTCTGGCCGTCCACGCCCTGATCGGCGAGCCGCCGCCCCGGCTGCTCGCCGAGAAGCGCCGCCTGCGCCGTTTCGCGCGGGCCCTGGAACTCTCCTATCCGGTACGCGACGGCTGGCAGCACTGGCTCAGACCGGACACCCTCGTCTGCCGCTGCGAAGAGGTCACGGTCACCGCGATCGAAGAGGCCCGTGACCTCGGCGCCGACGATCCCAGAATGGTCAAGCTATTGGCCCGGCCCGGAATGGGCTGGTGCCAGGGCCGCATGTGCGGCCACGCCGTCGCCCGGCTGACCGGGCACGAGCCAGCCCCCCAGAAGAGACCGTTCGCCCAGCCGATCACCCTCGCAGACCTGACACTGCACGATCGAGAGGACAGCACATGATCCGACCCTGGCACGGCATCATGGTGGCCACCGCGCTCCCCTTCACCGGTGACCTCACCGTTGACCACGACGCCTATGCCGCGCACTGCCGCCGGCTCGTCGACGAGGGTTGTGACGGCGTGGTGCCCAACGGCTCGCTGGGCGAATACCAGACCCTGACGCCCGACGAGCGGGCCCGGGTGGTCCGGACCGCCGTCGAGGCCGTCGGCGGCGACCGGGTGATGCCTGGCGTGGCCGCCTACGGCTCCCGTGAGGCGCTGACCTGGGCCGAGCAGGCCCGCGACGCCGGGTGCGCCAGCGTGATGCTGCTGCCGCCCAACGCCTACCGGGCCGATGAGAACGCCGTGCTGGAGCACTACCGGACCGTCGCCAAGGCGGGCCTGCCGATCGTGGCCTACAACAACCCGATCGACACGAAGGTCGACCTGACCCCGGCGCTGCTGGCCAAGCTGTTCGGCGAGGGCCTGATCGTGGCGGTCAAGGAGTTCAGCGGCGACGTGCGCCGCGCCTACGAGATCCGCGAGGTGGCCCCCGACCTCGACCTCCTCGTCGGGTCGGACGACGTGGTGCTGGAGCTGCTCACCGCCGGGGCGAAGGGCTGGATCGCCGGGTTCCCCAACTCGGTGACCCGCCAGTGCGTCGACCTCTACCGGGCCGCGGCGGCCGGCGACCTGAACACCGCCGTGCCGCTCTACCGGGATCTGCACCCCCTGCTCAGATGGGACGCACGGGTAGAATTCGTGCAGGCGATCAAGCTGTCGATGGACGTGGCCGGCCTCAATGGCGGCGCCTGCCGGCCGCCCCGCCTGCCGCTCCCTCCCGCCACGGCGGCCGAGATCCGCGCCGCGACAGAGAAGGTCATGTGACGTGCGCACCCGAAGGATCTTCCACGCCGTCGACTCCCACACCGAGGGCATGCCCACCCGCGTGATCACCGGCGGCGTCGGGGTCATCCCCGGCGCGACCATGGCCGAACGCCGCGAGCACTTCATGGCCCACCTCGATCACCTGCGCACTCTGCTCATGTACGAGCCCCGAGGACACGCCGCCATGAGCGGCGCCATCCTCCAGCCGCCGACCAGGCCCGACGCCGACTGGGGCGTGCTCTACATCGAGGTCTCCGGCTGCCTGCCGATGTGCGGCCACGGCACGATCGGCGTGGCGACCGTACTGGTCGAGACCGGCATGGTCGAGGTCGTCGAGCCGGTCACCACGATCCGGCTCGACACGCCCGCCGGTCTCGTCACCGCGTCGGTCGCGGTCCGCGACGGCGTGGCCGAGTCGGTCACGATCGAGAACGTGCCGTCCTTCGCGGTCGACCTCCAAAAGACGATCAAGGTCGACGGGTTCGGTGAACTCACCTACGACCTGGCCTACGGCGGCAACTTCTACGCCATCCTGCCGATCGAGTCGGTGGGGCTGCCGTTCGACCGGGCGTACAAGCAGCAGATCCTGGACGCGGGTCTCGCGATCATGGATGTGATCAATGAGAACGAGCCCGTCCACCCGGAGGATTCCGGCATCCGCGGCTGCCACCACGTGCAGTTTCTCGCCCCCGGGTCCACCGCGCGGCACTCGCGGCACGCCATGGCGATCTACCCCGGCTGGTTCGACCGCTCGCCGTGCGGGACCGGCACCAGCGCCCGGATGGCCCAGCTCCACGCCCTCGGCGAACTGCCCATTGACGCCGAATTCGTGAACGAGTCGTTCATCGGGACGCGGTTCACCGGACGCCTGGTCGCGACCGCCACGGTCGAAGATCGGCAGGCCGTGGTGCCGCACATCACCGGTCGCGCCTGGCTCACCGGCACCGCCCAGTACTTCCTTGATCCCGGGGACCCGTTTCCGCAGGGTTTCCTCCTGTGACCTCGCGGTCGCGTACCGGTCCGAACCGGTACGATCACCAGGTCCGACGTCACGGATGGGAGTGGAATGGCCACAGCAGAGGGGCTCGGCCTGCCGGTCGTAGGTGAGCGGCAGAGCCTGCGCGAACAGGTCGCGCAAGCCCTCAGAGACGCGCTGGTCGCGGGTGAGATGAGGCCGGGGGTCGTCTACTCCGCGCCGGTGCTCGCCGCCCAGTTCGGCGTCTCGGCGACCCCCGTCCGGGAGGCGATGCTCGACCTTGCCAAAGAAGGCCTGGTCGAGGCGGTGCGCAACAAGGGCTTCCGGGTCACCGAGATGTCCGACACCGATCTCGACCACATCACCGAGATCCGCCGCCTCATCGAGGTGCCCACGGTCGCCAAGCTGGCCGGGTCGGGGCTCAGCGCCGACTTCGAACGGCTGCGCCCGCTGGCCCGCGAGATCGTCACCGCCGCCGAACGCGGCGACCTGCTCACCTATGTCAACGCCGACCTGCGTTTCCACGTCGAGTTGCTGGGTCTGAACGGCAACGCCCACCTGGTCGAGGTGGTCCGCGAACTACGCAGCAGGGCCCGCCTCTACGGCCTGAAAAGCCTGGCCGACGCCGGGAAACTGGTCGACTCGGCCCGCGAACACGTCGAACTGCTCGATGCCCTGATCGCCGGCGACAGCCGTGCGGCAGAACACGTGATGAAACACCACATTCAGCACGTGCGCGGCATATGGGCCAACAAGCCGGAGTAGTTCACCCCGAACGTGCGGCCCCGATCGAGGCGACCACCACACACCCGATCGCGGCCCACTCCCGCAGATGCAGGACCTCGCCCAGCACGACCAGCCCGACCATCGCGGCGACGGCGGGTTCGAGGCTCATCAGAATGCCGAACACCCGTTTGGGCATCCGCCGCAGCGCCTCGAGCTCCAGCGAGTAGGGGATCACCGACGACAGCAGCCCGACGCCGAGCCCGATCAGCAGGATCGTGGGGTCGAGCAGGTCCAGACCTCCGGAGGCGATCCCCGGCGGCGCCACCACCACGGTCGCGATGATCATGGCGAACACGAGCCCCGACGTGCCGGGGAACCGCTGCCCCACCGACGCCGACAGCAGGATGTACGCCCCCCAGCAGACCCCCGCCGCCGCGGCGAACCCGATCCCGACCCAGTCGGCGTTGGCGGCGTTCCCCCACGGCGCGAGCAGCACGATCCCGGTCCCGGCCAGCACCACCCACACCACGTCGAGCTTGCGGCGCGAGGCGGCCACGGCCACCCCCAGTGGTCCCATGAACTCGATGGCCACCGCGATCCCGATCGGGAGCCTGGCCAGCGCCTCGTAGAAGGTCAGGTTCATCACCGCGAGGATGACCCCGAACGCCAGCCCGATCCTGACGCTCTGCCACGAGAGCCCCCTGAGCCTGGGCCGGACGAACGCGACGAGCACCAGCGTCCCGGTGGCGATGCGGAGGAAGACCACGGCCGTGGGTGAGAGCTGGGCGAAGAGGTCTTTGGCCAGCCCCGCCCCGATCTGCACCGAGACGATGCCCAGCATCACCAGCGCGGGCGGCGGAACGGCTCCGGCGGCCCTGGTCCACGGCTTGGACACTTCCGTGTCAGCGGTCACCCTGTCCACTCCTCACCCCGAAACCAGCGGTCAGCAGTGTAATGGGCAAACACCGGCATTGCTGCTGATATCCGATCGGTGAGACGCCCCTCGGAGCTACTCCCAGCGGAACCAGCGGGCCGCCGCCGCGAGCGCCAGTACGGCCCACGACAGGAGCACCAGCGCGGCCCCGATCGGGAACCCGCCGACCCCGGTCAGCGTCGAGCGCAGCCCGTCGGTCAGCGCCGTGATCGGCAGGATCTCCAGCAGCGGCCGGATGCCTTCGGGGAACGCCGTGATCGGCAGCACCACCCCGCCCAGCGCGAGCAGCAGCAGGTAGACCAGGTTGGCCCCGGCCAGCGTCGCCTCGGCGCGCAGCGTGCCGGCCATCAGCAGCCCGAGGCCGCTGAAGGCCGCCGTGCCGAGGATCACCAGGAGCAGCACGGTCAGCGGATTGCCGTGCGGCGACCAGCCCAGCGCCAGCGCGACCAGCACCAGCACGGCGATCTGCAGCAGTTCCACCACGATCACGGCGGTGGTCTTGGCCAGCATCAACCCCGTCCGAGACAGGGGAGTGGCCCCCAGCCGCTTCAGCACGCCGTAGCGCCGCTCGAAGCCGGTCGCGATGGCCTGCCCGGTGAACGCCGTCGACAAGACCGCCAGGGCGATCACGCCGGGCGCCACGAAGTCGACCTTGGGGCCCGCGACGTCGAGGAAAGGCGCCTTGGAGAACCCCACCAGCAGCAGGATCGGGATGATCAGGGTCAGCAGGAGCTGCTCGCCGTTGCGCAGGGTGGCGCGGACCTCCGCGCCCGCTTGGGCGAGCACCATCCGCGCGAGCGGCGCCGCGCCGGGCGCCGGGGACAGGTCGAGGGTGGTCATCGCAGTTCCCGTCCGGTCAGTTCCAGGAAGACGTCTTCCAGGGTGCGCCGCTCGATGCTGAGGTCTTCGGTCGTCACGCCCTCGGTCGCGCACCACGCGGTCACGGTGGCCAGCAGCGACGGGTCGACGTGGCCCTCGATGATGTAGTGGCCCGCCGGTGACTCCTTGGCGGCCGAGCCCGGGGGCAGCGCGCTGAGCAGTTCGTCGAGGTTCAGCCCGGGGCGGGCGCGGAAGCGGAGCTGGCGTTCGGCGCCGGTCAGCTCGGCGGGCGAGCCCTCGGCGACCACGCGGCCCCGGTCGATGATGACGACGTGGTCGGACAGCTTCTCTGCCTCGTCCATGTGGTGGGTGGTCAGCACCACCGACACCCCGGCCGCGCGCAGTTCGCGGACCATGTCCCAGCAGGCGTGCCGGGCCTGCGGGTCGAGCCCGGCCGTCGGCTCGTCGAGGAAGACCAGTTCGGGACGGCCGACGACGGCCGCGGCGAGCCCGAGCCGCTGCTGCTGGCCGCCGGACAGGCGCCGGTAGGGGGTGCGGGCGTGTTCGGCGAGCCCCAGCCGTTCGAGCAGGGCCCTGGGGTCGAGCGGGTTCCGGTGGAACCGGGAGACCAGCCGCAGCCACTCTCCGGCGCGGGCCGCCTGCGGTGTGCCGCCCGACTGGAGCATGATCCCGATCCTCGGCTTCAGCGCCGGGTCGTCGGGCGTGAGTCCGAGGACGTGGACCGAGCCCGCGTCGAAGGTGCGGAAGCCCTCGCAGATCTCGATCGCGGAGGTCTTCCCGGCACCGTTGGGCCCCAGGACGGCGGTCACCTCGCCCCGGCGGCAGCGCAGGTCGAGGTGGTCGATCGCGGTGACCCGGCCGTAGCGCTTGACCAGATCGCGGACCTCGACCGCGGCGGATTCCATGCCATCGAGTGTAGGGAGTGAGCACCCCGCCTCCGTCCGCGACCGGGCCGGTAAAGGCTTCCTCCGGGAACGGCCACGCTCCGCGATAGCCGGGTTTGTACGTGTAAGGCTGGAATTGTCCCCATGGCTGAGATTCAAGGAGGGTGGCGCATGTCCGAGTTCACGGGCTATGCACCCGGCGTGCCCTGTTGGGTGGACGTGTCCACTCCCGACATCGACGCGTCCACGGACTTCTACACCGAGCTCTTCGGCTGGACGGCCGTCTTCGACGAGAGCGAGGACTACGGCGGCTACGGGCAGTTCCAGCTGCACGGCAAGAAGGTCGCCGGGATCGGCCCCGTCTACCAGGAGGGCATGCCCGCCGCCTGGAACACCTACATCTGCACCGACGACGTCGGCAAGACCACCGAGATGGTCCGCAACAGCGGCGGCACGATCGTCGCGGAGCCGATGCAGATCATGCGCGAGGGCCGCATGGCCGCGTACATGGACCCCGCCGGGGCCTTCATCTGCGCCTGGCAGCCGGACGAGCACAAGGGCGCCCAACTGGCCAACGAGCCCGGCACGCTCAACTGGAGCGAGCTGATCACCCGCGACACCTTCTCGTCCAAGGAGTTCTACGGCGACGTCTTCGGCTGGACCGCCGACTCCCGGGCCATGGGCGAGCACGAATACACGACCTTCGCCGAGAACGGCCACGTGATGGCCGGGATGATGGCGCTGCCCGACGTGCTGCCGGCGGAGGTGCCGTCGTACTGGCTGGCCTATCTGGGGGTCGACAACCTCGACGTCGGCCTGCAGGAGGCGGCCAAGCTGGGCGCCAGTCAGATGGTCGGGCCCACCGAGGTGGCCGGGATGGGCAACTTCGCGATCATCACCGACCCGGCCGGGGCGGCCGTGGGGCTGTGGGAGAGCACGCCCTAGTCGTACAGGCGCGTCCAAAAGAAAGAAGCCCGGCCGGAGCCGGGCTTCCTCCTTGTTCGGCGTTCTCTAGAAAGCGATGTCCTGCCAGGTCGAGACCTGGTTGGCGGGCAGCGCGTAGGGGAGGACGGCCATGCGGTCCACGGCGCCGGTCATCCGCTCGTTGCCGCCCTGGTTGGCGGCGAAGAACAGCGGCCGGGTGTTGCAGCCGTAGATGCCCGACGATCCGGTGTTGCCACCGCCCGCGCGGACACCGTCGACGTAGACGTCGATGGCGCCGTTGCGGTTGATGGTGACGACCAGGTCGATGTAGCGGCCGGTCGGCAGCGTCGCGTTGGTCGTGACGCCGTTGCCCGCGCCGATGACGCGCAGGCGGCTCTCCGGCGTGACGTCGATCAGGATGCCGTCGGTGCCCGGGTTGCCCGAGGGCTGCGAGTCGAACAGACGACGGTAACCGGTGCCGGCGATCTTCACCTCGGCCGCGAACGTGGCCTCACGGAGGAAGCCGAGCGTCGTCGGCTGCTCCGTGCGGACGTAGTTCTGGCCGCTGAGGATCAGGCCGCCGTCGGTGTCGTAGGCCGGGGTGCCGTTGACCACGACGGCGTTCCGGCCGGAGCCGGAGGCGTCGGCGATGGCCGAGCCCGACTGCGGGTCCCAGGCGACGATGGCACGGTCGGCCGGGGGTACCGCACACGGGTTGAGCGCGGCGCCGGTGGCGGCCGAGATCGACCAGCCGGAGCCGGCCAGGGTCGCCTGGATCCGCGCCGACGTCTGGCCGTTGGACGGACCGGCCGTGACGTTGACCGTGATCTCACGGCTCTCACCAGCGGGAACCGAGGCGACCGACGTCGAAGCGGGGTCGGCGGTCCAGCCCGTGGGGAGCTGCAGGGTCAGGGTGCCCGCCGGGGACGGGTTCTGGATCGCGGAGACGGTGGCCTTGACCGGGACGGTCTGACCGGCGCCGATCTCGGCCGGAGCCGACACCGCGAGCTGGATCTCGTTGTAGAGGGTGTACATGCGGCCCTTCTCGGCGCCGAACGTGAGGGCGTCGCCGTTGCGGATCGCGTCGACCGGGTTGCCCTGGTCGTCGACGAACGAGTAACGGGCGTTGACCGCGCCGGCCCGGACCGTCAGCTCGCCGGTGTCGCCGGCCTTGATGACGGCCTTGGTCAGGCTGCTGTTGGACCAGTCGATGTCGACGGTCGCGTTGCCGCGGGCGCGCAGACCGGTGACCGAGCCGTTCTTCCACACGGCCGGGAGGGCCGGGAGGATGTGGATCGAGTCCTGGTGCGACTGCAGCAGCATCTCGGTCATGCCCGAGGTGGCGCCGAAGTTGCCGTCGATCTGGAACGGCGGGTGGGTGTCGAAGAGGTTCGACAGGGTGCTCGACTTGAGCTGCTCGCTGAGCATCTTGTGCGAGTGGTCGCCGTCGAGCAGACGCGCCCAGAAGTTGACCTTCCAGGCCTTCGACCAGCCGGTGCCGCCGTCGCCGCGCGCGGTCAGCGAGATCTTGGCGGCCTCACCCTCGGGGGTGCCGGCCTTGATCACGTTGCCCGGGTGCACGCCGAACAGGTGCGAGACGTGGCGGTGGTCGTTGTTCGGGTTGTCCAGGTCTTCCTTCCACTCCTGGAGCTGACCCCAGGAGCCGATGCGGATGCCCGGGTCGAGCTTGGCCAGCGCGTTGGTCAGCTCGGCCTGCAGCGCCGGGTCGACCTTGAGGGTCTTGGCGGCGTTGAGGGTGTTGGTGAGCAGCTCGGTGACGATCTGCTGCGACATCGAGGCGCCGGCGGTGAACTGGCCGTTCTCCGGCGAGTACGACGGGGAGACCACGAGCTTGCCGTCACGCGGGTCGGTGTGCAGGAAGTCCAGCCAGAACTCGGCCGCGCCCTTCATCACCGGGTAGGCGGTGCGCTTGAGGTACTTCTCGTCGTTGCTGAACTTGTAGTGGTCGTACATCTGCTGCGTGTTCCACGCGGCGGCCTCGGGGAACCAGAACGACTCGGGGTAGTTGTGCAGACCCGTGAAGCCCCAGGGGTTGGTCTCGTTGTTGACGACCCAGCCGCGCGCGTTGTACATGTCCGTCGCGGTCTTGGTGCCGGGGGCGACCATCGAGGAGATGTACTCGTCGTACGGGATCGTGGTCTCGGCGAGGTTGGTCTGTTCGGCGAGCCAGTAGTTCATCTGCAGGTTGATGTTGACGTGGTAGTCGGCGTCCCACGGGGGGTTCGTGACGTTGTTCCACACGCCCTGCAGGTTGGCCGGCAGCGATCCCTCACGCGAGGAGGAGATCAGCAGGTAGCGGCCGTACTGGTAGAACAGGTTCTCCAGGAAGCGGTCCTGCGCCGCCCCGGCGCCCGCGTAGGCCGCGCGCAGCTGGTCGGTCGGCAGGTTCGGGATCTGGCCGCCCAGGTTCAGCTTCACGCGGTCGAACAGGCCGTGGTAGTCGTCGAGGTGGGCCTGCTTGAGGGCCGCGTACGACATCGACGACGCCCAGTTGGCCCAGTGGCGCACGTTGTCGTGCGGGTCCTCGGTCCGGTACGTCGGGTACTGCATCGAGTAGTCGGTCCCGGCCGAGATCACGAACCACGCCGCGTTGGCGTTGGACACCGTGATGCGGTCGGTGCCGTCGGTCCGCGCGCCGCCCTCGGCGACGACGTTGACCTGCGACTCGAAGTTGAGCCCGTTGTTGGCCAGCTTGCCGCGGATCGTCATGCGCCCCTTGGAGACGCTGACGGTCTTGTCGTTGCGCGGCGAGGTGTGCCGGACGGTGAAGTTGACCTTGCCCGCCGCGTCGGACGAGATGCGGCCGACGATGACGTTGTTCGGGTAGCTCGCGAAGTACTCACGCTTGTAAGTGACGTCGCCGTCCTTGTACGTGACCGCGGCCACCGCGTCGTTCAGGTTCAGCGACCGCTTGTAGTCGGTCGGGTTCGCCGGCGCCCCCGGGAAGTCCAGGAACATGTCACCGAAGGTCTGGTAGGACCCGAAGTTGGTCTTGCCCTGCCCGAGGCGCTGCGCCACCTGAGCCGGGGTCATCTGCTTGTTCGTGTCGATGAGCGCCTGGACGTCGGCGATCGCGGTGGGCCGCGGCGTCGTCCAGTTGCCGAAGTTGTACCCGCTGGAACCGGGACCGCCGGTCCACAGGGACTTCTCGTTGAACTGGATCTGCTCGGTGCCGACACCACCGAAGATCATGGCGCCGAGGGCGCCGTTACCGATCGGGAGAGCCTGCGACTCCCAGTTGGTCGCCGGCTTGTCGTACCAGAGGGTCAGATCGTCTTGCGCGGCGGCGGCCTCTTGGACCTGAGCGGTAGCGGTGCTGCCCTGCAGCACCGGCACGCCCAGAGCCATGACCAGCCCCAGCGCCGTGGCGGCACCGAGCAGCCGCCGTGGGGGGTGACTCACGGGTGTTCCTTATGGGTCAGGGTTGGTGATCTAACAATGAAATAGCACCGAAACTTAGGCGAAACAAGCTCTGAGATCCGATGAATTTCGCCGCAACCAACTTGTGACCCACGCCTCACGGGTGGTCTAGTCCGATGGATTAGGCCTTTTGATCTTCAAAAGTCGACCCGTGGGGCGCCTGACGGGAGAGAGATCGGATCAATTTCTGACCTGACGTCGAACAGACATCGGACCTATGAGTCATCGAGCGAGGAGATCGCGAAGGTTCAAGGTAGCGAGCCCGGGATCGTCGGCGGGGAGGATCCGGTCAAATCCGATGACATCCGGGACGATGCCCAGCGTGAGGACGTCGTCGACCTCCTGCATGACGGCCTTGCCGACGCGCTTCCGGTCGAGGGGCGTGAGGTCGGGCGAGTTCCAGGCTCGGGAGACGGCGTCGGTGCGCAGATCCCTGAACGCCTGCCCGTCCCCGTACTGGAAGAAGGCCTCGGCGGAGCGCCTGACGATCTCTACGAGATCGGGGAACCGCCAGTCGTCTCTTTCGGTACGGCACTCGAGACGGAGCACCAGGAAATCCTGTCCCGGCGCGGTTCTCAGCCTGCCGCCGGAGAACTCGACCGCGGCGTCCGGGGCGTTGACCACCACGATGTGACCCTCTTTGAGCGAGCCGGTACCCCAGGACCTGGTCGAGCCCCTGGGACACCCTTCCCGCGATGTCGGCCGCCGTTCTGAGCGGCGGGCCGAGCAGATCACTCAACGACGAGACGACCTGGATGGCGGCATCGAGTGGACCGTCGGCGGGGACCCGGTACAGACCAGCCTCGGGACTGCAGCTCGGGCGGCAGGTCGAGGGCGAGTTCCAGAAAAGGGAATCCCGCAGCGCGTCCCAACCGGGCCCCAGCAGGGCGTCGAACAGGTCGTCGTCCACGTCACCCAAGGAATAGGGTCCCGCCAGCACATCCCCGCCGTGGGAGAGCGTCACCGAACCGCCGGAGACCGTCACGACGACGCGCGTCACGTTATGTCCGCACCAACCGCCCGGCGAGTTCGGCCCGCCAGCCTCGTCACATCTGGCTGCGGAATCATCCCAGCGTCCCCTCGGGACCGCACTTCGGCAAGGCCCTCAGCAGGTTCTCGTGGACGACCGGCGTCAGGTCCCCCGCGAAGGCGGCGGCCAGAAGTCGCCGGGCAGCGGGCGGGTCGTCGAGCTTGACCGGCAGGGGATCGGGCTCCCGCAGGAGCGAGGGCCAGCCGCCGAGGTCGAACGAGCCCGCGAGTCTGTCGAGCCCGAGCTCCTGGAGTGGATGGTCGCGCATGTGCGACAGCCGTACAGAAAGAGGGGGATAACCACCGACGGCCTGCTCGGGACCACCCAGCTCAGCCACCAGCAGGGCTGGGTCCAGCATGACCGGACCACCTCGTCGGCCGCGGCGAGCGCTGGAGCCCACCGGGGGGACAGGCGTTGGTCGTATTTGGCGGAGTACCACTCGAAGATCCGGCGGACCACGAGCTGGCATTGGTCCAACCGCGAAAAATCATCCGTGGCGGGGTACGCGGAACGCACCGCGCTCAGCACCTCGCCGAGCACCGTCTCCAAAACCGTGAAATGTCCCGAAAATCGGTGGAACCGAGAATCTCCCCGCCGCGCCCCGATCCAGTCGGAGATCTCGGCCGCGAGCATGTCGGCCATGGTCAGGGAGCGGTCCAGGCGTCGGCCGCGCACGTCAGGACTATATGCTCAACCCGCTCCACCGGCGGGGGAAGATGTCTCATTCGTGACCCGTTCAACTTAGGCAAGCCTAACCTGCGTGACAAATTGCATTACCCACGAATGCGGGGTTCCGTTTGTGGTGCGGGAAGGAATTACGGCACACTGATGTTGTGAAAAACGTGACCGGGGCGAACGCAGGTGAGACCACGCGGTCCTCCGGCGTGCCCTCGGAGCGGGGAACACGGGCGCGGGTCGCGCGTCTGATCCTCGAACACGGCCCGGTTACCGCCGCCGACCTCGGCGAACGTCTGGGGCTCACCTCTGCTGCCGTCCGACGGCACCTCGACGCACTTCTCGCCGAAGGGCACATCGAGACCCGCCAGGCACATCAGAAAGGCCAGCGAGGGCGTGGCCGTCCGGCCAAGCTTTTCGGCATCACCGATGCCGGGCGCAGCGCCTTCGAACACGCTTACGACGACCTCGCCGGGAGCGCGCTGCGGTTCCTGGAAGCCAATCTGGGGCCCGCCGCCGTCACCGAGTTCGCCCGCACGCAGGTCGCGGGGCTGGTCGACCGGCTGGCGCCCGCCATGCGGTCGATACCCGCCGAACAGCGGGTGCGCATGCTGGCCGAGGCGTTGTCGGCCGACGGTTACGCCGCCTCGTCCACCAAGACGGGGACCGGCGGAGAACAGCTCTGCCAGCACCACTGCCCGGTCGCCCACGTCGCGGCCGCGTTCCCGCAGTTGTGCGAGGCCGAGACAGAAGCGTTCGGACGTCTCCTGGGCACGCCGGTCCAACGGCTGGCGACCATCGCCCACGGAGACGGAATCTGCACAACCCACGTCAGCCCCCACGCGCTGGCGCGAGCCACTCGTATAGAGAGCAAGGAGCCCGGAAGGTGACTGTCACCGACCGCCCGGAGCTGGAAGGCCTCGGGAACTACAAGTTCGGCTGGTCCGATCCCGACGCGGCTGGCGCCATCGCGCGCCGTGGCCTCTCAGAAGAGGTCGTCCGCAACATCTCGGCACTGAAGAACGAACCCGAGTGGATGCTCGACCTGCGCCTCAAGGGGCTGCGCCTGTTCGGCAAGAAGCCCATGCCGACCTGGGGTTCAGACCTCACGGGCATCGACTTCGACAACATCAAATACTTCGTGCGGTCGACGGAGAAGCAGGCGACGTCCTGGGAGGAACTTCCCGAGGACATCAAGAACACCTATGACCGGCTGGGCATCCCCGAGGCCGAGAAGCAGCGGCTCATCGCGGGCGTCGCGGCCCAGTACGAGTCCGAGGTGGTCTACCACAAGATCCGCGAGGACCTTGAGGAGAAGGGTGTCATCTTCGTCGACACCGACACCGGCCTGCGTGAGCACGAGGAACTCTTCAAGGAGTACTTCGGCTCGGTGATCCCCGTCGGCGACAACAAGTTCGCCGCGCTGAACACCGCCACCTGGTCGGGCGGCTCCTTCATCTACGTGCCGCCGAACATCAACGTCGAGATCCCGCTCCAGGCCTACTTCCGGATCAACACCGAGAACATGGGCCAGTTCGAGCGGACCCTGATCATCGTGGACGAGAACTCTTACGTCCACTACGTCGAAGGCTGCACCGCCCCGATCTACTCCAGCGACTCGCTGCACAGCGCGGTCGTGGAGATCATCGTGAAGAAGGGCGCCCGCTGCCGTTACACGACCATCCAGAACTGGTCGAACAACGTCTACAACCTGGTCACCAAGCGCGCCGTGGCATACGAGGGCGCGACCATGGAGTGGATCGACGGCAACATCGGGTCCAAGGTCACGATGAAGTACCCGGCCGTCTACCTGATGGGCGAGCACGCCAAGGGCGAGACCCTCTCCATCGCGTTCGCCGGTGAGGGCCAGCACCAGGACGCCGGCGCCAAGATGGTGCACCTGGCGCCCAACACCTCCAGCACGATCATCAGCAAGTCGGTGGCGCGCGGCGGCGGCCGGACCTCCTACCGGGGTCTGGTCCAGATCGAGGAGGGCGCCCACGGGTCCGCCTCCACGGTCAAGTGCGACGCCCTGCTGGTCGACCAGATCAGCCGTTCCGACACCTATCCCTACGTCGACGTCCGCGAAGACGACGTGTCCATGGGTCACGAGGCGACCGTCTCGAAGGTCTCCGAAGACCAGCTCTTCTATCTGATGAGCCGCGGTCTGAACGAAGACGAGGCCATGGCCATGATCGTGCGCGGCTTCGTCGAGCCGATCGCCCGTGAACTTCCCATGGAGTACGCCTTGGAGCTCAACCGTCTGATCGAACTGCAGATGGAAGGAGCGGTGGGCTAGCCATGGGGCTTGAGACCAAGCCGCTCGTGACTCTGCACGAGACGGCCTCCTTCGACCTGGCCGATTTCCCCGTCCCGACCGGGCGCGAGGAACAGTGGAGGTTCACGCCGCTGTCGCGGCTGAAGGGCCTCCACGACGGTTCGGCCGTGAACGACGGCAATGACCGCACCGAGGTACTGACCCCGTCCGGGGTCTCCTACGAGCTGGTCAGCCGCGATGACACGCGCATCGGCTCGGCCGGCAAGCCCGCCGACCGGGTCGCCGCGCAGGCGTACAACTCGTTCGAGAAGGCCGGTGTCATCACCGTGCCGAAGGAGTTCGTGCCGGCCGAGCCGATCGTGGTGAACGTCCACGGTCAGGGCGGTACGGTGTTCCGTCACCTGCTCGTCGACGTGAAGCCGATGGCCGAGGCGTTCGTGGTGCTGAACTACACCGGCACCGGAGCGCAGGCCGCCAACGTCGAGTTCCTCGTGGGCGACGGCGCCAAGCTGACCGTCGTGTCGAACCAGGACTGGGACCGCGACGCGGTCCAGGTCGTGCAGTACACGACGCTGATCGGCCGCGACGCCACGTTCAAGTCCATCGTCGTCACCCTCGGGGGAGACGTCGTCCGGATCGCGCCGAGGGTGTCCTACTCGGCTCCCGGTGGCCGGGCCGAGCTGGTCGGGCTCTACTTCGCCGACGCCGGCCAGCACCTCGAACACCGGTTGCTGATCGACCACAGCGTGCCCAATTGCGCCTCCGACGTCGTCTACAAGGGCGGCCTCCAGGGCGAAGACGCGCACACCGTGTGGATCGGCGACGTCATCATCCGCGCCGAGGCCGAGGGCACCGACACCTACGAGCTCAACCGGAACCTGCTGCTGACCGACGGCGCCCGCGCCGACTCGGTGCCGAACCTGGAGATCCTCACCGGCGAGATCGCCGGCGCGGGGCACGCCTCCGCGTCCGGGCGGCTCGACGACGAGCACATGTTCTACCTGCAGGCCCGTGGCATCCCCGCCGACGAGGCCCGCAAGCTGATCGTGCACGGCTTCTTCAACGAGCTGATCCAGCGCATCGAAGTACCGGAGATCCAGGAGAAGGTGCTGGCCGCCGTCGAGGCGGAGCTCGCGCGATGACGTTCGAAAAGGTTTGCAAGATCGGTGACGTTCCCGACGAGGGCGTCATCGGCGTCGAGGTGGGCGGCACCCCGGTGGCCCTCGTCCGCGAGGGCTCCGAGGTGTACGCCGTCCACGACGTCTGTTCCCACGCCGAGGTGCGCCTCAGCGAGGGCGAGGTCTACGACGGCACGCTGGAATGCTGGCTGCACGGATCGTGTTTCGACATCCGTACCGGCAAGCCGACGGGCCCTCCGGCCACCAGGCCCGTTCCCACATACCGAGTCAAGATCGAAGGCGACGACGTGTATGTCTCGCTCTCGAAGGAGTCATAACGTGTCCACGCTTGAGATCCGCGACCTGCACGTGTCCGTCGGCGACAAGGAGATCCTCAAGGGGGTCGACCTGGTCGTCCTGGCCGGGAAGACCCACGCCATCATGGGCCCCAACGGGTCCGGCAAGAGCACTCTCGCGTACGCCATCGCCGGTCACCCCAAATACACGATCACCAGCGGCAGCGTCACCCTCGACGGTGAGGACCTGCTCGACATGACGGTCGACGAGCGCGCCCGCGCCGGGCTGTTCCTGGCGATGCAGTACCCCGTCGAGATCCCCGGCGTGTCGGTGTCCAACTTCCTGCGCAGCGCCGTCACGGCCGTGTCGGGCGAGGCGCCCAAGCTGCGCCAGTTCGCCAAGGACCTCAAGGTCGGCATGGACAACCTGGCGATCGACTCCGCCTTCGCGACCCGCAACGTCAACGAGGGGTTCTCCGGCGGCGAGAAGAAGCGCCACGAGATCCTCCAGCTGGAGCTGCTGAAGCCGAAGGTGGCCGTCCTCGACGAGACCGACTCCGGCCTCGACGTCGACGCGCTGCGCGTGGTCTCCGAGGGCGTCAACCGGTTCCGCGCCAACGGCGAGACCGGCGTGCTGCTGATCACCCACTACACCCGCATCCTGCGCTACGTGAAGCCCGACTTCGTGCACGTCTTCTCGGCCGGCCGCATCGTCGAAGAGGGCGGCCCCGAGCTCGCCGAGAAGCTCGAGAACGAGGGCTACGAGGCCTACACGAAGGTCAGTTCCTGATGTTCGACGTCGATCTCATCAGAAAGGACTTCCCGGTCCTTTCTCGTGAGCTGTCGGGGGGACGCCCGCTCGTCTACCTGGACTCCGGCAACTCCTCGCAGAAGCCGCTCCAGGTGATCGACACGATGCGCGACCACCTGGCCCATCATTACAGCAACGTCGGCCGCGCCCACCACACGCTGGGCGCGGAGTCGACGGCGGCCTACGAAGACGCCCGCGACCTGATCGCCGCGTTCGTCGGGGCCCCGTCGCGTGACGAGATCATCTTCACCAAGAACGCCTCAGAGGCGCTCAACCTGGTCGCGTACGCCTTCGGCAACCCGATCGCCACCGACGAGCGCTTCAGGGTCGGGCCGGGCGACGAGATCGTCATCAGCGAGATGGAGCACCACTCCAACATCGTGCCGTGGCAGCTCCTCGCCCAGCGCACCGGCGCCACGCTGCGCTGGTTCAAGGTGACCGACGAGGGCCGGCTCGACCTGGGCGACCTCGACGACCTGGTCAACGAGCGCACCAAGATCGTCTCGATCGTCCACCAGTCCAACGTGCTGGGCACGATCAACTCGGTGTCGCCGATCCTCGCCCGCGCCCGCGAGGTCGGCGCGCTGATGATGCTCGACGCGTCCCAGTCGGTGCCGCACATGCCGGTCGACGTGACCGAGCTCGACGTCGACTTCGTGGCCTTCACCGGCCACAAGATGGTCGGCCCCTCGGGCATCGGGGTGCTGTGGGGCCGCCGTGAGCTGCTCGAGGCCATGCCGCCGTTCCTCGGCGGCGGCGAGATGATCGAGGCGGTCTGGATGGACCGCTCGACCTACGCGCCCATCCCGCACAAGTTCGAGGCCGGCACCCCGCCGATCGTCGAGGCCATCGGCCTGGGCGCGGCGGTGAAGTACCTGACCGGCATCGGCATGGACGACGTGAAGGCCCACGAGAAGACCCTGACCGAATACGCCCTCGGCGCGCTCGGCGAGATCCCCGCGCTGACCTTCATCGGCCCGCGCACGGCGATCTCGCGCGGGGGCACGATCTCGTTCACCCTGAAGAACCTGTCGGGTGACGACATCCACCCCCACGACGTCGGGCAGGTGCTCGACGACGCGTTCGGCATCGCCGTGCGGGTCGGCCACCACTGCGCCAGGCCGCTTCACCTGCGGTTCGGCATCCCCGCCACCACTCGTGCGTCGTTGTACCTTTACAACACCACGGACGAGATCGACGCCCTGGCGCGGGGGCTCCACCATGTGCAGAAGGTGTTCGGATGATCGCTGAGTCGATGTACCAGGAACTGATCCTGGAGCACTACAAGCATCCCCAGGGCCGTGGTCTTCGTGACCCGTTCGACGCCGAGGTCCACCACGTCAACCCGACCTGCGGCGATGAGATCACGCTCCGGGTGAAGGTCGACGAGGGCAAGGTCCTCGACGTCTCCTACGAGGGGCAGGGCTGCTCGATCAGCCAGGCCGCCGCCTCGGTGCTGCACGAACTGGCCACCGGATCGACCGTCGAGGAGAGCCTCGGAGTGGTCGACGAGTTCACCCGGCTGATGCAGGGCCGTGGCCAGGTGGAGGCGGACGAGGACGTCCTCGGCGACGCTGTGGCGTTCGCCGGGGTGGCCAAATACCCCGCACGGGTGAAATGCGCCCTGTTGTCCTGGATGGCGTACAAGGACGCCGTGGTGAGGAGTGCCTGAGATGAGCAAACCGACCGAAACCCCGACGGCCGCCCCCTATGAAGGCGATCTGTCCAATGACGACCTCATGGAAGCTCTCCGTGACGTGGTCGACCCCGAGCTCGGCGTCAACGTCGTCGACCTCGGCCTGATCTACGGCCTCAACCTCGACCCGGCGGGCGAGGACGAGAAGCCGATCGTGACCATCGACATGACTCTGACCAGCGCCGCGTGCCCGCTCACCGACGTGATCGAAGACCAGGCGAACTCGGCGCTGGCCGATCTGGTCAGCGGCGTTGTCATCAACTGGGTGTGGCTGCCGCCGTGGGGTCCTGACAAGATCACCGACGACGGTCGTGACCAATTGAGGATGCTCGGCTTCAACGTGTGATCCCCAATGGTGATCCCAGTGACCATCCCGGTGTAAGATACGAGGGTTGACTTCAAAGGCCGTCCGTTTTTTGAGGCGGACGGCCGTCTGCCGCGACTGTGAACCGCGGCGACTGCACACTGCTATGCAGTTTCTCGCGCCACATGATCGGCGCGTTTATCGGGCGGTGCGCAGAGCTGGCACTCGGCACCTTTGGAAGGGGTGCCTTCCCCCGATGCGGCTGATGCCGCCCCGGATTAACTTGGCTCGTCCTTTCGCAGAAGAGACGCGCCTGCGTGCTGCGGCACGTCCTCTCACCGAAAGGCACGACCAACGTGACCATGCTCGACCCGACCATGCCCGCGACCGAGTCCACCGACGAGACCGTCAACGGTTTCGCCGAGCTGGGGCTGCCGCGACCGCTGGTCACCGGGCTTGCCCGCCAGGGCATCAACGCACCGTTCCCTATTCAGGAAGCCTGCATCCCTGACATCCTGTCCGGCCACGACGTGCTCGGCCGGGGCCAGACCGGCTCCGGCAAGACGCTCGCGTTCGGGCTGCCGATGATGACCCGCATCTCGGGCGACCGCGCACTGCCGCGCCGGCCGAAGGCCATCATCCTCGTCCCCACCCGTGAGCTGGCGCTCCAGGTGAACGACGCCCTCGAGCCGCTCGGCCGGGGCCTCGGACTGAAGATGAAGACCGTCGTCGGCGGCATGTCGATGGGCCGTCAGATCGAGGCGCTGCGCCGCGGCGTCGAGGTGATCGTCGCCACCCCGGGTCGTCTGACCGACCTGATCGAGCAGGGCGAGTGCTCCCTCGAAGACGTCGAGGTCAGCATCCTCGACGAGGCCGACCACATGTGTGACCTCGGCTTCTTCCCGGTCGTCAGCGCGCTGCTCGACCAGACTCCCAGCAACGGCCAGCGTCTGCTGTTCTCGGCCACCCTCGACGGCGACGTCGACCAGCTGGTGCGGCGCTTCCTGGTCAACCCGATCACCCACTCACTCGCGCCGGCCACCTCGTCGGTCGAGACGATGGAGCACCACCTCGTCACGGTGAGCTGGCAGGACAAGCCCGCCGTCACCGCCGAGATCGCCAACCGCGAAGGCCGCACCATCCTGTTCGTGCGCACCCAGCACGGCGTCGACCGCGTGGTCAAGCAGCTCGCCCGCGTCGGCGTGAAGGCCGGTGGCCTCCACGGCGGCAAGCGCCAGAACCAGCGCACCCGCATCCTCGGCGAGTTCCGCGAGGGCGGCATCATGGTGCTCGTCTGCACCGACGTCGCCGCGCGCGGCATCCACGTCGACGACGTGTCGCTCGTGCTCCACGTCGACCCGCCGGCCGACCACAAGAGCTACCTGCACCGTGGTGGCCGTACCGCCCGCGCCGGTGAGAAGGGCAGCGTCCTGACGCTGGTCATGCCCAACGAGCGTCGTGCGACCGACTCCATGGCCCGTCGTGCCGGCATCGCGCCGTCGCGTCACCGCGTGGTTCCGGGCGCTCCGGTGCTGGCCGACATCGCCGGGGCCCGTGAGCCCAGCGGCGAGTCGATCCCGGTCTGGGAGCCCGACATCCGCAAGCCGCTGCGCACCCGCAACGGTGGGTCCGGTGGCCGCGACGAGCGTCCGTCCGGTGGCCGTGGCCGTCGTTTCGAGGGTCGCCGCCGTAACGACGGTGACCGTCCGTTCGCCCAGGACGACCGTCCCCGCTACAACAGCGGTGACAGCACCGACCGTCCGCGTCGCGAGGGCGACGACCGTCCCCGCTACAACGGTGGCAACAACACCGACCGCCCGCGCCGCGAGGGCGACGAGCGGCCGCCGCGCCGTGAGTTCGGTCACGCCCCCCGTTTTCAGGGTGGCGACGCTCCCCGGCACCGTGACGAGCGTCCCCGTTACCAGGGCGACGACCGTCCGCGCCGTGACGCCGCCGCGGCTCCGGCCGCTCCGGCGGCCCGTGGTCACTTCCGTGACGACCGCGCGCCCCGCGCCGAGCGTCCCGTCCGTGACGACCGCGCCGAGCCCCGCGCCTTTAGTGAGGACCGGCCCCGTGGCACCGCGGGCAACCGCGGCCGCACCGGTGGCGGGTTCCGCGGTGGCCGCCCGGCCACCGGTGGCGGCGGCCGGTTCACCGGTCGCTGACTAGCCTGAGTAAGACGCCGGTCCCCGAGTCGGGGGCCGGCGTTTTTCGTTTGTCCCGACGTCTCACGGCAGCTCAAACGGCTGTTCCTTCTGATGGAACAGCCCGTGTCACGCCCTACGTGACAGAGACACGCCAAGACGACGGGGACATGAATCATGCGCAACCCACAGGGGCTCCGCGTGCCGATCCACCTGGGCCGCGCCGCCGCAGAACCCTTACCCGACCAGCTCGCCGGACAGCTCCGCCAGGCCATCGACTCGGGACAGCTCGCGGCGGGGATCCGCATGCCGTCCACGCGGACCATGGCCGTGGCTCTCAAGATCTCGCGGGGGGTGGCGCTGACCGCGTACCAGATCCTGCACTCCGAGGGGTACGTCACCAGCCGCCACGGCTCCGGCACCTACGTCGCCGCACGGGCGCGCCAGGCCGAGCGGGTGCCGCTGCGCCCGGCGGTCCGCCAGAACACGGTCGACCTGCGGCCCGACCAGCCGACCGCCGACGCCTTCCCGCTGGCCGAGTGGCGGGCGGCCTGGCGCCGGGCCAGCCACCGGGTGCCCAGCGCGTCCGAGCCGCCGCCCGGTGGGCTGCCGGAGCTCCGGTCGGCCATCGCGGCGCACCTGCGCGACAGCCGGGGGCTGGTGCTCGACCAGCACGAGATCGTGGTGACCACCGGCTGCGAGACGGCGCTCCAGCTCGCCCTGCCGCCGGGCCGCCCGGTCGTCGGCGTCGAGGACCCGGCGCTGCCACGCCTCAGAGGGGCCCTGACGGGCCACACGGGTCACGTGGTGCCCGTTCCGGTCAGTTCCACCGGCCCGCAGGTTCCGCCCGGCGTGGACGCTCTGGTGCTCACACCCGACCGGAACGAGCCGTTGGGGTATCGCCTGCCGACCGAGCACCGCAAGGCGCTGGCGGCGTGGGCGGCCGACCGGGGGACGTACCTCATCGAACCGGCCTTCGACGGGCTGTTCAACACGAGCCTGAACCCGTATCCGTCGCTGCTGGCCCTGGGCGACCCGGCCACGACGATCATGGTGGGGTCGTTCCGCGAGCTGCTGACGCCGGGGATGCGGCTGGCGTACCTCGTCGTGCCGCGCCACCTGGCCGAGGGGGTGCGGGAGCGGGCCTGCGCGGTGCCGGAGACATGCCAGCGGGCCGCCGCCGACCTGCTGACCACGGGCGCGCTCACCCGGCGGGTCGACCGGCTGTCGGCGATCTTCGCCCGGCGGCGGACGATGGTGCGCCAGGCTCTGGCGGGCGTGCGCCGCGACACCAAGGTCATCGGCACCGAGACCGGCACCACCGCGACGCTGCTGCTGCCCAGGGCGCTCCCGGCGCCGTCGCTGGCCGAGCAGCTCAGGGCACGCGGGGTCCGGGTGGCGACGCTCGCGTCCTTCCACCATCCGGCCGGGCGGGCCGGGAACGGCGTCGTGTTCGGCTTCGGCCACGTGGAGGAGCCGGCCCTGCGCCGCGCGCTGCGGATCATGGTCAGAACTCTCTCAATGTGAGGCCGGGAAACCGAGCACCACTGAAGGGCTGGTCAGTCCATGAGAGTGGCCCGGGGGCCGACACGGTCTCGCTGAGTGGACGCTGCCGTGATCCAACCGGTGACCCCCATTAGGCTTGGGCGAGTGACGACGTTCGATGAGCTCTACGACGTGCTGTCCGAGAAGGCCCGCACCCGTCCCGAAGGGTCGGGGACCGTGAAGGCGCTCGACGCCGGGGTCCACTCGATCGGCAAGAAGATCGTCGAGGAGGCCGCCGAGGTCTGGATGGCGGCGGAGTACGAATCGGCAGACCGGACGGCCGAGGAGATCTCGCAGCTGCTCTACCACCTCCAGGTGCTCATGCTGGCCCGCGGGATCGGGCTCGACGAGGTCTACAAGCATCTTTAGGGCACCCCCGGGTGCCCGGACCTCGCTCCCGTCAGAGGCCATCCGAAAGGTTCCAAGCGCATGCTCCGCCTTGCCGTACCGAACAAGGGCGTCCTGTCCGAGGCCGCCCAGGTCATTTTGAAAGAGGCGGGTTACCGCCCCCGCAAGGACAGCAAGGAGCTCGTGGTCGTCGACCCCGAGAACTCCGTCGAACTGTTCTTTCTGCGCCCCCGCGACATCGCCGTGTACGTCGGTGAGGGCACCCTCGACGCCGGCATCACCGGCCGCGACATGCTGATGGACTCCGGCGTCGAGGCCGAGGAGGTCGTGCCGCTCGGCTTCGGCCGCTCGACCTTCCGGTTCGCCGCGACCCCGGGCGTCTTCGCCAACGTCAAGGACCTCAACGGCAAGCGCGTCGCGACGTCCTACGCCGGTCTGCTCACCACCTATCTGGAGGAGCAGAGCGTCGACGCCCGCGTCATCAAGCTCGACGGCGCGGTCGAGACGGCGATCCGGCTGGGCGTGGCCGACGCGGTCGCCGACGTCGTGGAGACCGGCACCACCCTGCGCAACATCGGCCTCGACGTGTTCGGCGACCCGATCGGCACCTCCGAGGCGATCCTGATCAAGCAGGTCGGGGCGCCGGAGAACAACGGTTTCCAGCAGCTCATCCGGCGGCTGCAGGGCGTCCTGGCGGCGCGCGACTACGTGATGATCGACTACGACATCCGGGTCGAGCGCATCGACGAGGCCATCGAGGTCACCCCGGGCATGGAGGGGCCGACGGTCTCGCCGCTGCACCGCGAGGGCTGGGTGGCGGTCCGCGCGATGATCCGCCGCAAGGGCAACCAGCAGGTCATGGACAAGCTGTGGGACCTCGGCGCCAAGGCGATCCTGATCACCGACATCTACGCCTGCCGCCTTTAGGGCGGCCGGTCCGGCCGGGCCCTAGTGAGAGCCCGGCCGGGCGGCGACGTGCCTGATCAGGTCGCTGACGTGGACGGTGCCCAGGCAGCGGCCCACCTCGTCGACCACCACGAGGTCGTCGTAGACCCGCTTGGCGTCCTGCCCGGCGACCGACATGGCCGCTATCGCCGGCGTCGTCTTGGGCACCAGGCGGGCGCTGTCGGCGATGCGGTGGGCGGGCTTCTTGGCGTGCAGGGCGTGGCCGTAGGCGCCGGCCATGTAGAGCAGGAAGCGGCTGCGGTCGATCATCGACTGGGGGCGCTGATATTCGTCCACCAGGATCACGCTGCTGATCGAGTTCTCCGTGCCGAACGCCTGCACGACCTCCTCCGACGTCGCCGTGATCGGCAGCGTCACGGCCGGCATCAGGAACTCCTGCACCCTCGGCCCGAGCAGGTGGGAGAGGTTCGGCGAGGTCTCGGTCGCCGGGACCGGCACGTGCACCCGCCCGTCGGAGGGCCGCCAGTCGACCGGCGCCAGCAGCGGCCCGGTGGCCAGTCTGACCCCCCACGCCCGCACCGCCGCGAGCTGGACCTCGTCCTGCACGCCCGGCGCGAGGATGTGCGCCGCGACCCCCTTGGCCACGGTCACCAGCGCCTCGGCCACGGCCGCCCGGCGGGCGTCCTTCGGGGCGCGCTCCACCACTTCGGGGGAGATCACGATGACGTAGGGGGAGGCGTCGGCCAGCACGTCGAGCGGGATGTTGCGGACCCCGCACCCGCCGAACGCGATCAGGTAGCCGGCCGCGCGCAGGCCGTCGACCCCGGCCAGCAGCCGGGACCGGTCGGCCGGGTCGAGGTCGCCCTCGATGGCCAGGATGATCTCGCGGGGCCGCCGTCCGGCCAGCCGCATCCCCTCGTGCAGCGGCGCGAGGCCGGCCGAGCCCGCCGACACGGCGGCGATCGGGATGGGCAGCACGAGGGGCAGCCGCGCGTCCGCGTCGGCGGCCGCGCGCAGGCCCGCGACCGTCCCGGCCACGTCGGCCCGGTCCCGGGCGGGGGTGCCCGCGTCGATCTGGATGGCGATCACACCGCCGGTGTCGAGATCGACGACCGGGGTGAAGTTGGAGACGGGCCCGAAGACGCCGGGCGGCCCGCCCGCGTGATGGTCGGAGGAGCTCGCAGGCGCGGCGGCCCACGCCGGCACGTACCCCGAGACGGTGAAGGGGCCGGTCGTCGAGGACTGCTCACCCGGTGAGGTGACCGCGACCGGCGCCGGAGAGGGCATGGGAACCGACACGTTCTGATTCTCCTGTGCGAGCCTCGTCCTCTTGAGGCCGGTGATTTGAAATTCACCCACATTTCCCCCTATCGACAACCGTGGACGCCTGCTCAGACCGCAGCGACTACGCTGAGCGCCCATGAGCGCACGCCCGGCCGCCGGGGGCGGACGATGGGTGTCGATCCCCCCGTCACGGCTGTCCCGCTGGCTCGACAACTTCGCCGCCCGCCACGGCGGGCCGCCGTCGGAGGAGAACGCCCTAGATCGGGTGATCTTCACCGCCCCGGATGGCGCGCTGGCGGAGTGCCACATCCCGTTCGGACCGTTGCGGCAGACGGCCGACACTCTCGCCGCCGCGCTGGTCGCCCATGTCTCCCGTGACCGTCGCGTCGCCGTTCTTCTCGTACGTCTGGGGGGACACGCCGCCGGTGTCTTCGAGGGCGACCGGCTGATCGCGTCCAAAGTGGGCTCCCGGCTCGTCCACGGCCGCAGCGCGGCCGGAGGCTGGTCGCAGCACCGGTTCGCCCGGCGGCGGGAGAAGCAGGCCGACGAGGCCATGGGCGCCGCCGCCGACGTGGCCGCCCGGGTGCTGCTGCCGCACCTGGAGAAGGGTCTCGACGGATTCGTCGTCGGGGGAGACAAGAAGGCGATCGACGAAATGCGGTCCGATAGGCGGCTGGCGCCGCTGTTCGCCCTGGAGACGGGGCCTTTCCTCACCGTCCCCGACCCGCGTCTGGCCGTCCTGGAGAAGACCCCGGAGGAGTTCCGGGCCGTCAGGATCAGGATTGTCGATCCGATCCAGGTTTGAGGAGTCGGGGGATTAGGCCGGGCCACCATACAATCAGTGCATGCGCACTCCCGATTGATCACTTCCGTGTGCCCACGGTCCTGAAGCCCTTTCTTTTGAGGCAGGTTCACGGCGCGAGCCACGGCCGGCCTGCGGCCGTCCGCGTCTCGCTATTCACGGGAGTGTCCCCCAACCATGATCATCGCCACTGACATCGAACTCCGCGTGGGTTCGCGGCTCCTCATCGAGGGAGCGTCGTTCCGGGTCAACCCCGGCGACAAGATCGGCCTGGTCGGCCGCAACGGAGCGGGCAAGACCACGCTCACCAAGACCCTCGCCGGTGAGGGCGTCCCCGCCGGCGGCACCGTCACCATCACCGGCGCGGTCGGCTACCTGCCGCAGGACCCCCGCACCGGCGACCTCCAGGTGATCGCGCGCGACCGCATCCTGTCGGCCCGCGGCCTCGACGAGGTCATCCGCGACCTGCGCAAGGCCGAGCTGGGCATGACCTCGGCCGACGTGCGCACCCGCGACAAGGCCGTGAAGGCCTACGGCCGTCTCGAAGACCGCCTCCACGTGCTGGGCGGCTACGCCGCCGAGTCGGAGGCCGCCTCGATCGCCTCCAGCCTGGGTCTGCCCGACCGGGTGCTCGGGCAGCCGCTGGAGACCCTCTCGGGTGGTCAGCGACGCCGGGTCGAACTGGCACGCATTCTTTTCTCGGGATCGGAGACTCTCCTTCTCGACGAGCCGACAAACCACCTCGATGCAGACTCGATCGGCTGGCTTCGTGATTTTTTGCGTTCCCACCAGGGCGGCTTGATCATCATCAGCCACGAAGTTGGTCTACTTGAAGCGACGGTAAACCGGGTGCTCCATCTCGACGCGAACCGGTGCGTGATCGACACGTACAACGTCGGGTGGAAGAACTACCTGCTCCAGCGCGAGACCGACGAGAAGCGCCGCAAGCGCGAGCGGGCCAACGCCGAGAAGCAGGCGGGCGTGCTGATGGCCCAGGCCGACAAGATGCGCGCCAAGGCCACCAAGGCCAAGGCGGCCCAGGACATGCAGCGCCGGGCCGAGCGCCTGCTGCGCGGCATCGAGCCCGAGCGGCGCTCCGACAAGGTCGCCAAGCTGCGCTTCCCCTCGCCCGCGCCCTGCGGCCGCACGCCCCTGACGGCGGTGGACCTGTCGAAGTCCTACGGCTCGCTCGAGGTCTTCACCGACGTCGACGCCGCCGTCGACCGGGGCCACCGGGTCGTCATCCTGGGCCTCAACGGCGCCGGGAAGACCACTCTGCTGCGCATTCTGGGCGGCATCGAGCAGCCCGACACCGGCGAGGTGCGCCCCGGCCACGGCCTCAAGATCGGCTACTACGCGCAGGAGCACGAGACCCTCGACCCGGCGCGCACGGTCCTCGAGAACATGCGCTCGGCCGGGCCCGACATCCTCGACGTTGAGTTGCGCAAGACGCTCGGCTCGTTCCTGTTCACCGGCGACGACGTCGACAAGCCCGCCGGAGTCCTGTCGGGCGGTGAGAAGACCCGGCTGGCCCTGGCCACGCTGGTGCTCTCCAGCGCCAACGTGCTGCTGCTCGACGAGCCCACCAACAACCTTGATCCGGCCTCACGGGAACAGGTCCTGACGGCTCTGCGCTCTTACCAGGGGGCGATCGTCTTGGTCACCCACGACGAAGGAGCGGTGGAGGCGCTGCAACCCGACCGGGTCATCCTGCTGCCCGACGGGGTCGAAGACGCGTGGAGCGAGGAATTTTCCGATCTCGTCGCCCTCGCCTGATCATAAATTTACCGGGTACGGATCTTTTCCCTGGGAGTAGGTAGCCGATCGAGCCGAAATGACTGATCATGGCGTGAGTAACGCTGCGGAAGTCTGGCACTACAGGAGGTACTCGTGGCCGAGACTCTGAAGAAGGGCACCCGGGTGACCGGGGCCGACCGTGAAAAACTGGCCAGCGATCTCAAGAAGCGCTATGCCGCGGGTGAGAGCATCCGCGCCCTGGCCGCTTCCACCGGCCGGTCGTACGGATTCATCCACCGCATCCTCAGCGAGTCTGGCGTGACTCTGCGGGGTCGCGGCGGGGCGACCCGGGGCAAGACCAAGCGCTAGCTCCGCCTCGCTGACGCGCTGACCGCAGCCGCTCACGTACCTCAGATCCGGAGCGGTCCGCTCCCGGGCCGACCGGCCGGGGTCGGATAACCGAACAGGGTTCGGTAGGCTCGGGCGCTACCGCCAGGAAGGGGTTGCGGGCTGTGGAAGTGACACCAGGGGGGAGAGCGGAGCAGATCTCGGCGAGCGTGCTCGCTGAGGTCGGACTGCGCTACGAGGTGGACGGCGAGATCGCGACGATCACGCTGAACCGACCGGACAAGCGGAACGCCCAGACGTTCGCCACCTGGTCGGCACTGGCCCGGATCGGGGATGACCTCCCCGAGGCCGTGCGGATCGTCGTCGTGAAAGGTGAGGGGCCGTCCTTCTCCGCAGGCATCGACCTGCGACTGTTCACACCCGAGGGGGTACCCGGTGAGGGTTCGTTCGCCTCGGTGCTCGGTGAGGGCTTCGAGGAACGGATAGCCCAGGCGCAGAAGGCCTTTATGTGGCTGCGCCGACCGGACATCATCTCGATCGCGGCCGTCCAGGGCCACGCGATCGGGGCCGGGTTCCAGCTCGCACTCGCGTGCGATCTGCGAGTCGTGGCCGATGATGTGCAGTTCTGCATGAAAGAGCCGGCGCTCGGCCTGGTGCCCGACCTGACAGGGACCAAGCCGCTGGTCGATCTCGTCGGACTGCCGAGGGCTCTGGAGTTGTGTGTCACCGCCCGGAAAGTCGGGGCGGAGGAGGCGCTGCGCCTCCGGCTGGCCGAGCTGGCCGTACCGGTTGAGGAGCTGGATACGGCCGTGGCCGACCTGACGGCGGCGCTGCTCGCCACGGCGCGATCCGTCGCGACCGCGACGAAACGGCTGCTCCAGGGCGCGGGAAGCCGCACACTGGAGGAGCAGGCCGCTGCGGAGAGAGCCGAACAGGTGATCCGCATCAGGTCGCTGTTCGAATCTTGAGCTGTTCGCCTCGGGCTGACCACGGGACCCGCCGCCCTTTGTGGGCGTGTCTGTGGTGGGGTGGCTTTGCGTTTGTTGTTCGCCTCGGGCTGATCCCGGAATCGCCCTTTCCAGTAAAGGGTTGGCCAGGACATGGCGATGATGGGCGGTCCGGGCATGGGCCCGCAGATGATGTGGTCGATGCGGCGCGACGGCGACATGTTGAAGGAACGCCTCGCGCCCGGCACGGTCAAACGCATCGTCCGTTACGCCACGCCGTTCAAGTGGTCGATCGTGGCGTTCCTCGCCCTGATCACGGTCGGGTCGCTGATCGTGGTCGCCAACCCGCTGCTGGTGAAGCAGATCATCGACGTGGCCATCCCGGAGAAGGACTCCGGGCTGGTCCTGGGGCTGGCGCTGGCGATCGCCGGGCTCGCGCTGGCCGACGCCGTGCTGTCGCTCGGTGAGCGCTGGTTCTCGGCCCGCATCGGGGAAGGGCTGATCTACAACCTCCGCACGGAGGTCTTCGACCACGTCCAGCGGATGCCGGTCGCCTTCTTCATGCGGGCGCAGACCGGCGCGCTGGTCTCCCGGCTCAACGGCGACGTCATCGGCGCGCAGCGGGCCATCACCAGCACCTTGTCATCCGTCTTCTCCAACGTGATCAGCCTGATCGTCGTCATGATCACGATGCTGGCGCTGTCGTGGCAGATCACCCTGGCCGCGCTGGTGATGCTGCCGCTCTTCGTCCTCCCGGCCAAGTGGGTGGGCCGGCGGATGTCCCAGTACACCCGCGAGCAGATGGAGCTCGGCGCCGAGATGAGCTCGGTGATGACCGAGCGGTTCAACGTCGCCGGGGCGATGGTCGCCAAGCTCTACGGCCGGCCCGCCGACGAGTCCCGCCACTTCTCCGAGCGGGCCGCCCGGGTGCGTGACGTCGGCGTCACCGTCGCCATGCTCGGCACGATCTTCCGCGTCGCGCTGGGCCTGATCGCCGCGCTGGCCACCGCCCTGGTCTACGGGTTCGGCGGCGTGCTCGCGGTCGACGGCTCCTTCCAGCTCGGCACACTGGTGGCCATGTCGGCCCTGCTGATGAGGTTGTACGGTCCCCTCACCGGCCTGTCCAACGTCCACATCGACGTGATGACCGCCCTGGTCAGCTTCGACCGCGTCTTCGAGGTGCTCGACCTCAAGCCGATGGTCGACGAGAAGCCCGACGCCAAGCCGGTCCCGGCCGGTCCTGTCACCATCGAGTTCGACGACGTCCGCTTCCGCTACCCGGCCGCAGCCGACGTGTCGCTGGCTTCGCTGGAGTCGGTGGCCCGCCCCGACCAGGGCGAGTCGGCCGAGGTGCTCAAGGGCGTCACCTTCACCGCGCGGCCCGGTCAGATGGTCGCCCTCGTCGGCCACTCGGGCGCGGGAAAGACCACCACGACCTCGCTGGTGTCGCGGCTCTACGACGTCGACGCGGGCGCGGTGCGGCTCAACGGCCTCGACGTGCGCGACGCCACGATGGCCTCGCTGCGCGACACCGTCGGCGTCGTCATGCAGGACCCGCACCTGTTCCACGACACCATCGCCGCCAACCTGCGGTACGCCCGCCCGGAGGCCACCGACGAGGAGATCTGGGAGGCGCTGCGGGCGGCCCAGATCTACGACCTGGTCGCGTCGCTGCCCGAAGGGCTCGACACGGTGGTGGGGGAGCGCGGCTACCGGTTCTCCGGCGGCGAGAAGCAGCGGGTCGCGCTGGCCCGGCTGCTGCTGAAGGCGCCCCCGGTGGTGGTACTCGACGAGGCCACCGCCCATCTCGACTCGGAGTCGGAGGCGGCCGTACAGCAGGCGCTGAAACTGGCGCTCGCGGGGCGGACCAGCCTGGTCATCGCCCACCGGCTGTCGACCATCCGCGAGGCCGACGTGATCCTCGTCATGAACGAGGGACGGGTGGTCGAACTCGGGCGCCACGACGAGCTGCTGGTGCTCGACGGCTCCTACGCCGAGCTCTACAAGACGCAGTTCACGAGTAGCCCAGCCGTTTGAGTTCCTCGCGGGCGACCTTGCCGACCAGTTCGGCGTCGCTGTAGGTGAGGCGGCGGTGGGCGCCGACCTTCGGGGCGCCCACGCCGTAGAGGGCGATCGTGGAGATCTTGGCGCTGAGGAAGTCGCTCACCTGGCCGAACGTCTCGGCGGGGGACTGGTGCAGGTCCTCGTACCGGATCGTCATCAGCTGGTCGGCGGGGAGCTCCTTGCGCAGCACCGCCGACAGGCGGATCGCGGCGCGCCAGCGCAGCGCGCTCTTGCCCGCGACCGGCATCTCCTTCCAGCGCAGTTTGTGCTCCGCGCTGTTGACCCCGAGGAACGGGCTGGGGAACTCGGTGTCGTCGCTCAGCATGTGAGGCTTGAACCAGGTCATCGTCGCCGGGTCGGCCAGCATATCGGCCACGACGTCGCGGCCGTCGCGGATGACCTGCACGAACCGGGCGTCGGGGAACGCCGCGAGCAGCACCGGCGCCGTGTAGAGCAGGTCGGGGCTGGCGTCGCCGAACCGGGTCAGCTCGGAGGCCGTCACGCACGGCCCCGCGCCGATGATGCCGCCGGCCTCCTTGCACGTGCCGGGACACTCACCGCACGCGCCGGGCACCACCTGCCAGGCCTCGGCCAGGACGTCGCGGATCACCCGCGGTGCCCCGGGGCTGCGCGCGATCGACGGCCGCCGGGCGAAGGCGTAGACGACGCGGGACACCGCGCCCCGGCCCATCGTGAGGTGCACGCCGGGCGAGCGCTTGATGGCACGGGCGAGCAGATCCGCGCCGGAGTGGGGAGCGGCGAGCACGAAGACCGGCTGACGGACCTTGACGCCGTTTACCACGAGAATGTGGGTCGGTGGTCGCATAGGTAGCGCCTAGTCTGACACTCTTTGGGGGGTGTCCGAACGAACTCCACCCCGCCTCCGGCACGGTGACACCGTGGCCGTCGTCGCGCCCTCCGGTCCGGTCGATCTCGACCGGCTCAACCGCGGCCGCCACGTGCTCACCGGCCTCGGCCTGAACGTCCGCTTCGGTGCCCGCATGCTGATCCGGCGCGGCTACCTCGCCGGGCCCGACCAGGCCCGCGCCGCCGATCTGCAGGAAGCCTGGTGCGATCCGGAGATCGCCGCCGTGATCTGCGCCCGGGGCGGCTACGGCGCCACCCGGGTCCTCGACCACCTCGACTGGGACAAGATGGAGGCCGCCCGGCCCAAACCGCTTCTCGGTTCCAGCGACATCACCGCCCTCCACCTGGCCTTCCAGCGCCGTCTGGGGGTGGCCTCGCTGTTCGGCCCCATGCCGGCCTGCGCCACGATCAGCGACGAGGACGGTCCGGAACCCCGGTCGCTGTCGCACCTCAAGGCGTCGCTCATCTCCAGCCTGGAGCCCCGGCCGGTGAAGGGCGACCAGGTGATGGCGCCCGGTTCGGCCATCGGGCCGGTCACCGGGGGGAACCTGACGATGCTCGCCGCGCTCTGCGGCACGCCCTACCAAATGGAGGCGCAGGGGCGGATCGTGCTTCTCGAAGACATCCGGGAAGAGCCATACCGAATCGACCGTATGCTGACCCAACTGCTCCAGGCCGGCTGCCTCGACGGCGCCGTCGGCTTCGCCCTCGGCTCGTGGGTCGAGTGCGGCGAGGCGCTCCCGGTGCTGATGGAACGGCTCGGACCCCTGGGAGTGCCGATCATCGCGGGGTTGCCGATCGGTCACGGGACACCACAGTTCAGTGTGTGGCTGGGGGCTGATGGTGTCATTGATACCGAATCGTGCTCTCTGACAGGCCTTATCGGCAACCAGGACAAGGCACCCTGAAACCTGGCAACACGCCACGTTTGTAAGGGGATGAGCCTTGGGTCTGTTGCGGCGACTCCGCAGCCGGATTCGGCCTGACCAGCCTGTACAACCCGTCACCCGGCCCGTCGAGGACGTCGATCTTGACTCGCTCCTCGCTCTGGTTGTCGAGACGATGGGTTACAGCTGCTCGTTCGAGGACGACGGCGCCACTCTGATCATGGGTGGCGATGAGATGGCCCGTACCGTCAATTTGGTCGGGCTCCGCCGCGAGGCGGCCCGCAGGTCACGCGAGGACTGGCCGATGCTGGTCTCCGAGCACCTGTCCCACGCCGTGTCGGGCGAACCGTTCGACGCGTGCAACCTGACCCGGATCAAGCCGCTGCTGCGCACCCGGCTGCACGCGGCCGACGACCCGGCGATCCCCGACCCCTCGCGGATCATCGGCCGTCACCTGAGCGCCGACCTGATCGAGGTGCTGACGATCGGCGGCCGTCCGGTCCGGCCGGAGGAGGCCTTCTGCTGGCCGATCCCGCCCGCCGAGGCGCTCGACGTCGCGCTCGACAACGCGCTGGCCGACGAGCGGATCACCGCCGAGTACGTCCAGCTCGGCGGGGTGAGCGTGCGGCTGATCAGCGCGCCCACCGCCGTCGCGCACCTGCGGCGGCTGCCCGGCCCGCCCGACGGTCTGCTCGTCGTGCTGCCGCACCCGGGCGCGATGGCGATCCACCCCATCGAGGGCATCGGGGTCGTCCGGGCGCTGGAGCGGATGCGCGTGTACGCCCAGCGCGAGTTCGACGACCGCGACGCCAACCTCAGCCCCCACGTCTACTGGTGGCACCGCGAACGGCTGACCCGCATCCAGGCCGACCTGGTTCCCCAGGACGGTCAGGTGCGGCTCGTGGTGACACCGCCCGCCGACTTCGCGAGGCTGCTGGCCAGGCTCGCCGGAGACGCCAACTAGCCCCGCTAGCTGAGGGCCTGGGCCGTGTGGATGAGCGGCACGTGGCTGAACGCCTGGGGGAAGTTGCCCACCAGGCGGCCCTGGACGGGGTCGTACTCCTCGGAGAGCAGGCCCACGTCGTTGCGGAGGGCCAGCAGCCGGTTGAACAGGTCGCAGGCCTCCTTGCGCAGGCCCATGCGGGCCTTGGCCTCAGCGAGCCAGAAGCTGCAGGCCAGGAACGCGCCCTCGCGGCCGGGCAGGCCGTCGACCGGGTTGTGCTCGCTGGTCGAGTAGCGCAGCACGAAGCCCTCGGGCGTGGTCAGCTCGCGCTCGATGGCGTTGATCGTGCCGATCACGCGAGGGTCGTCGGCGGGCAGGAAGCCCATCGTCGGGATGAGCAGGGTCGCGGCGTCGAGTTCCCTGGAGCCGTAGGACTGGGTGAAGGTGTTGCGCTCGGGGTCGTACGACTTCTCGCACACCTCCTTGTGGATCTCCTCGCGCAGCGCCTTCCACCGGTCGACGGGGGCCGTGCGGTGCTGCCGTTCCAGCGTCTTGATCGCGCGGTCGCAGGCGACCCAGGCCATCACCTTGGAATGGGTGAACTGGCGGCGCGGGCCGCGCACCTCCCACAGGCCCTCGTCGGGCTGCTGCCAGCCGCTCTCCAGGAAGTCCATCATCTTGCGGGTCAGCTTCCAGGCGTGGTCGTCGGGCGGCAGCCCGCCACTGCCCGCGTGGTAGAGCGAGTTGACGACCTCGCCGTAGACGTCGAGCTGGAGCTGGCCCGCGGCGCTGTTGCCGATCCGGACCGGCAGGGAGTTCTCGTAGCCGGGCAGCCAGTCGAGGGTCATCTCGGGGAGGCGACGCTCGCCGGCGACGCCGTACATGATCTGGAGGTCCTGGGGACGCCCGGCGATCGCGCGCAGCAGCCACTCCCGCCAGGCCTTGGCCTCGTCGAGGTAGCCGCTGGTCAGCAGGGCGTCGAGGATCATCGAGGCGTCGCGCAGCCAGCAGAACCGGTAGTCCCAGTTGCGGACGCCGCCGAGGTCCTCGGGCAGGCTCGTCGTGGCGGCGGCGACGATGCCGCCGGTGGGGGCGTAGGTCAGCCCCTTGAGGGTGATCATCGAGCGGACCACCGCGTCGCGCCACGTGCCCGCGTGGGTGCCCTTGGAGACCCAGTCCTCCCAGAGTTCGCGGGTGTGGTCGAGCTCGCTCAGCGGGTCGACCATCGGCGGCGCGGCGGCGTGGGAGGGGTGCCAGGCGAACACGAACGGCACCTTGTCGCCGGCCTCGACCCGGAAGGTGGCCTTGTGGGCGTAGTCACTGCCGTGGAGGTGGACGGGCGAGTGGATCCAGGCGGAGTCGGGGCCGCCGATGGCCTGGAGGCTGCCGTCGCGGCGGCGGACCCACGGCACGATGCGGCCGTAGTCGAAGCGGATGCGGATCTCGCAGTTCATCTCGACCGACCCGGCCACGCCCTCGACGATCCGGACCAGGCGGGGGTGCTCATGGCGTACCGGCATGAAGTCGATCACCCGGACGGTGCCGCCAGGGGTGTCCCAGGTCGATTCGAGGACGAGCGTGTCACCCCAGTAGCGGCGGCTGGAGGCCGTCTCCATCCCGGCGGCCCAGATCCGCCAGGAGCCGTGGCGCTGGTTGCCCAGCAGTGCCGCGAAGCAGGCGGGTGAGTCGAAACGGGGCAGGCAGAGCCAGTCGACCGAGCCGTCGCGGCCCACCAGGGCCGCCGACTGCATGTCGCCGATCAGCGCGTAATCCTCGATCCGCATGTGATCAAGCTACCCACCGTGCCCTCATGAAGAACTGGGTGATCGGCCCGATCATCAGTGCGAACACCAGCGTGCCGACCCCGGCGACGCCGCCGAGCGTCCAGCCGATCGCCAGCACGGTGAGCTCGATGATCACCCGCGCGACCCTGATCGACAGGCCGAGCCGGTTGAGCCCGGTCATCAGGCCGTCCCGCGGCCCGGGGCCGTAACCGGCGCCGATGTAGAGGGCGGTGGCGGCGCCGACGGTGACCACCCCAACCAGCAGATACGCCCACTGGACGACCCAGTGGCCAGGGGTGGGGGCCAGCCAGACGGTCAGGTCGAAGAACCAGCCGAGCAGCAGGACGTTGCTGATCGTGCCCAGGCCCGGCTTCTGGCGGAGGGGGATCCAGAGCAGCATCACGGCCGCTCCGACGATGACGACCCAGGCGCCGATGCTGAGCCCGAAATGCCGGGACAGGCCCTGATGGAAGACGTCCCAAGGGGCGCTGCCCAGGTTCGACTCGATCTGCAGGCCGGAGCCGGCGCCGTAGAGGAACAGACCGGCGTAGAGCCTGACGAGTCTGCTAGAGGTAGGACGAGTGGATGTTTGCACCATAGTTGTCCCAGTTTCGCGCCAAGAGGTCTGCCAGAAAAGAGCCAATCTGGAGAATTGGCCTTCTGTGCTCAGGCTTGTATGGAACGGTGTAAATCATGAGAACGGGTTCTAATGTGGTCGGCATGCCGCGCCACATCGCCCCGGAGCAGCTCGCCCGACTGCTCGTCGTCCCTCCAGGGGCCCGCCCCTACTACCGGGCGCTGGCCGAGGCCCTCAGGGGCCGGTTGCACGACGGCGCCGTCCCGGTCGGGGTGCGGCTCCCGGCCGAACGCCACCTCGCCGTCGCGCTCGGCGTCAGCCGGACCACCGTGACCGCCGCCTACGACCTGCTCAAGGACCAGGGCTACGTCACCTCGCGCCAGGGCTCCGGCAGCACGACCGAGCTCCCCGCCGGAGGCGACACCCCCTGGACGATCCCGGTGCCTGGCGACGGCATGATCCCGCTCCACGTCGCCTCGATGCCGGCCGCCTCCGGGGTCGCCTCCGCGGTGGAGAACGCCGCCGCCGGCTACCACCGCCACCTGCTCGGCATCGGCTACGAACCCGTCGGCCTGCTCGCGCTGCGCGAGGCGGTGGCCCGGCGCTACACCGATCGGGGGGTGGCCACCCGGCCGGAGCAGATCCTCATCACGCCCGGCTCCCAGCAGGCCATGAACCTGCTGTTCACGCTGCTGCTGCGCGCGGGCGACCCCGTGCTGCTGGAGTCCCCGACCTACGCCCACGCGATCCAGTGCGTCCGCCTCCACGGGGCCAGGGCGGTCGCGGCGGGGGAGCTGATGGAGAGCTCCCTCGATCAGGCGAGGGTCGCGTACGTGCTGCCCGACTTCCACAACCCGACCGGCGCCCTGATGGAGGCCGAGGAGAGGGCCGCCCTGGTGGCCGCCGCCCGGCGGCACGACGTGACGCTGATCTGCGACGAGACCTGGGGCGAGGTGGCCGTCGACGACGTCGTCATGCCGCCGCCGCTGGCCCGCTGGGACACCGACAACCGGGTGATCACGATCGGGTCGGCGTCGAAACTGTGGTGGGGCGGCCTGCGGGTGGGCTGGCTGCGGGGGACCGCCGAACTCGTCGAGAGGCTGTCGGTGCTGCGGGCGGGCGTCGACCTGGCCACGGCGGTGTTCGACCAGCTCGTGGTGGCCGACCTGTTCCCGCAGGTCGAGGAGTCCCGGGCCGAACGCCGCGCCTGGCTTGCGACCTCCCGCGACGCGCTGATGGCGGCGCTGGCCGCGCACCTGCCCGGCTGGACCTACCCGAAGCCGGCCGGCGGCGGGTCGATCTGGGCCAAGCTCGACGTGCCCTCGGCCGGGCCGCTGGTCGCGGCGGCGGCCGTCCAGGGGGTCAGGCTCGCGCCCGGACGGTGGTTCGGGGTCGACGGCGCCTGCGAGGGCCACCTGCGGCTGTCGTACTGCCACCCGCCCCACGTGCTGGCCGACGCGGTCAAGAAGATCGCCGCCGCCCGGCCTGGCCTGGCGCCGGTGCCGGAGAACCGGCTCACGATGAGTCTGTGACGCCCCGCGCCAGCGGCGCCCGCCAGCCCCGCCGCATCGCCAGGAACCGGAACGAGAAGGCCAGCACGGCGGCCGACAGGACGGCGAACGGGCCGCGTACCCCGAATTCGAACAGGCCGGCCAGCACGGTCGCGCCCAGTAACGCGGGCACCGCGTAGAGCTGGCGGTCGTAGAGCAGGGTGGGCCGCCGGCCCGAGAGCATGTCGCGCAGCACACCGCCGCCCACGGCGGTGACCACACCGAGGAAGATCGCGTGCAGCGGCGACAGGCCGAACAGCAGCGCCTTCTCGGTGCCGGTCGCGCAGAACAGGCCCAGCCCGGCCGCGTCGAAGATCAGGATGCTCGGCATCCCGCGCTCCACCACCGGATGCCAGAAGAACACGACCGCCGACGCCAGCAGCGGCACCAGCACATAGCCGGCGTCGTGCAGCGCGGCCGGCTGCACGCCCAGGAACACGTCCCGCAGGATGCCGCCGCCCACCGCGGTGAAGAACGCCAGCACCGCCATGCCCACCACGTCGAGGCGGGTGTGAACCCCGGCCAGCGCTCCCGAGATGGCGAAAACGAAGATCCCGACCAGGTCGAGCACCCATGTCACCAGGACATCTTGTCAGCCTTGACTTACCGATGATGTGATGCGGGTCACTCTGTGCGTGAGCATCCCTACAGGAGGCGCGGAATGGTCTTTGAAGAGCGGGCGGCGATCGAGGAAAGCATCGCGGGCCGGACCATCTGTTCACAGCTTGACGAGACGGCTGAGAATCATCCCGATGCGCCGGCCTATTCCGACCCGGTGGAGGGCGGCTGGTCGACCCTCACCTATCGGGAGGCGCGGCAGCGGGTGCTGGAGATCGCCGCCGGGTTCGCCGCCCTCGGCGTCGAACCGGGTGACTCGGTCGCCCTGATGATGGTCAACCGCAGCGAACACGTCCTCGCCGACCTCGGCGCCGTGCACGCGGGGGCCATCCCCTGCTCCGTGTACTCCACCTTCGCGCCCGACCAGGTCGCCTATGTGGCCAACGACGTCGGCGCCAAGGTCGCCGTGCTGGGCGGCCCGGCCGAGCTGGCCCGGTGGGAGCCGGTCCTCGACCAGCTGCCGAACCTGACGAAGATCATCATGCTCACGGGCGCGACCGGCGACCAGCTCTCGTGGGACGACTTCGTGACCCTGGGCGTGCAGGCGCTGGCCGCCGACCCGCAGTCGGTCGAGGAGCGCTGGCGCTCGGTCACCTCCGACGACACCCTGACCGTGCTCTACACCTCGGGCACGACCGGCATGCCGAAGGGCGTCCCGCTCACCCACCGCAACGTGCTCTTCGAGATCGGCGCCACCGACCGGATGACCTCGCTGCCCACCGAGGGCACCCAGATCTCCTACCTGACCTACGCCCACATCGCCGAGCGGGTGCTGAGCCTCTACCTGCCCCTGTTCAAGGTCTCCCACGTGCACTTCTGCACCGACCTGGCCAACCTCGGGCCGACCCTGGCCGCGGTGAAGCCGGTGCTGTTCTTCGGCGTGCCGCGCGTCTGGGAGAAGATGATGGCCAGGCTCAGCGCGCTGCTCTCGACGCAGCCCGAGGAGCAGCAGGAGAACGTGCGCAAGGCGATGACCGCGGGGCTCGCCTGGGTCGAGGCCGGCCAGACCGGCAGTTCGATGACCCCGGAGATCCAGGCCGCCTACGAGGCCGCCGACGCCGGTCTGCTGGCCTTCATCCGGTCGCTGATCGGCTTCGACAACGCGGGCTGGCTCGCCAGCGCCGCCGCGCCGATGCCGCTGGAGGTGCAGCGGTTCTTCGCCGGTCTCGGGCTCAAGGTCCTCGATGTGTACGGCATGACCGAGACCACCGGCGCCTTCACCGCCAACAGCCCCGACGCCTACAAGCTCGGCACCGTCGGCCGCGCCGAACCGGGTGTCGAGGTGCGCATCGCCGCCGACGGGGAGATCCTCACCCGCAGCCCGCTCAACACCACGGGCTACCTCGACCGGCCTGAGGCCACCGCCGACCTGTTCGACGACGAGGGCTGGCTGCACACGGGCGACGTCGGCTCGGTCGACGACGACGGGTTCGTCCGCATCGTCGACCGCAAGAAGGAGCTCATCATCACCGCCGGTGGCGAGAACATCTCCCCGGCCAACATCGAGAACTACCTGAAGGAGCACGCCCTCATCGGCCAGGCGCTCGCCTTCGGCGACTCCAGGCCCTTCCCGGTCGCGATCCTCACCCTCGACGGCGAGATCGCCCCCGGCTGGGCCCAGGCCAACGGCATCACCTACACCGACCTGGCCGACCTGGCCGCCCACCCCGACGTGCTGAAGGCCGTCGAGGCGGCGATCGAGACCGCCAACGAGAAGCTGGCCCGCGTGCAGCAGGTCAAGCGCTGGCGGCTGCTGCCGGTCGAGTGGACCGCCGAGACCGAGGAGCTCACCCCGAGCCTGAAACTCAAGCGGCGGGTCATCCACGCCAAGTACGCTGAGATCATCGAGGAGATGTACGTTCAGTGATCTTCCGACCCCGACGCGCGAGTGCCTGACCCCGTTGCCAAGTTGTGATCACTTTTTCCATGACTTAGACGCAACTTTTGGCCTCGAATCTCCGTCTATGACGTAGGCGCGCTTCATGCCGGAAGCGCGCGGTAACGGGGAGAGGAAGCACCCTCTTATGATCAAGCGCATTGCCACCGCTTTGGTGGCGGCCGCTGCGATGAGCGCCTCGGCGCTCGTCGGCGCGGCTCCCGCCTTAGCGAATCCGGGTCAGGGCCACGGTCACCACGACGGGCCCGACCCGAAGATCACGGCTGTCGTGATCAACCCCAACCCGGTCGTCCTCAAGGGCAAGTGGGACTCCGAGGTCGTGTCGATCACGGTCAAGGGCGTCGACATCAAGAAGGCCCGCATTTGGGTCGACCACAAGGGCAGCTGGGGTAACGACGACTGGGACGGCCACGGCTGGGACGACAAGTCGGCGGACAGCACCACCTCCGACGAGTCGGCCGAGAAGAAGCCTGAGTGGAAGCCCCAGTGGTTCTCCTACTCCGAGAGCTTCAAGGTCGACACGAAGGACCCGAAGGGGTTCTACTCCGTGAAGGTCTTCGCTCGCGGGTTTGACGGCAAGCTCTACACCAGTTCCTCCGGCTTCACCGTCAAGCACGACAGCTACAACCCGCCGAAGCCGCCGCAGGGTCCCAAGGCGACGCGTATCGCCGACTTCAACGCCGGCCCCGAGCCGGTGAAGAAGGGGCGCAACGTCACCCTGACCGGGCAGCTTCAGGTCGCCCAGTGCTACGGCGACTGGTACTACGACTACAAGAAGCACGACCGCGCTTATGTCGAACTCGACGGGAGCGTCAAGCCCGTCGACGACGGCTGGAGCGGCTGCTACGACTCCCGCGACTACTGGCACGGCTGGTACAAGCTGGGCTGGCAGGACATCGACGTCTACTTCCTCCCTGCGGGTTCGCACAAGTGGAAGTACGTGAAGACCATCGACACCAACCCGAACGGTTCCTTCTACACCAAGGTCAAGGCCTGGGGTAGCGGCACCTGGGGTGTCCGGTACGACGGTAGCCACGGTTTCGGCTCTTCTGAGGCGAGCGACTACGTGAAGGTCGTCAAGTAGTTTTCTCTACGAGCCCGGGCCTCCCCTCCACGGAGGCCCGGGCTTCCCCGTTCTCCGGGACGAAATGTTGCGGCAGTTCAATGAAACTTTCTTTGACCGGCGCAGGTCAGTGCCCGACCGGCGGCGTGATCGTTGTCGAAACTTTCGGGGCTTCGTATGGTTCCGCAATGTCCAGACATGTTAGGCACGTCATCGCCGCGGCGATCCTGCTCCTCGGAGTCATGATCGCCCTCCCGGCCCGGGCCGCCGTGGTCGGCGGCTTCGACTTCGACCGGGCCCAGGTGTCGGTCACCGGGCTTCAGGTCCCGTGGGGGTTCGCCTTCCTCCCCGACGGGAGTGCCCTGGTCACCGAACGCAACACCGGCCGCGTCATGCAGGTCAGGCCCGGCCAGACCCCGGTCGCCGTGGCGACCATCAGCGGCGTGTCCGCCTCGGGCGAGAGCGGCCTGCTCGGCATCGCCGTCTCCCCGACGTACGCCCAGGATCAGTGGATCTACGTCTACTTCACCACCGCCAACGACAACCGCCTGGCCCGTTTCCGGCTGAGCGCGCCCTCGACGCAGAACGTCCTGCTGTCGGGCATCCCGCGCGCCACCGTCCACGACGGCGGCCGCATCGCCTTCGGCCCCGACGGGATGCTCTACCTGGCCACCGGCGACGCCGGAACCACGTCGAACGCCCAGAACGCGAGCTCGCCCGCCGGGAAGATCCTCAGGATGAACCCCGACGGGAGCATCCCCTCGAGCAACCCGACCGCCGGTTCGCGGGTCTACAGCATGGGTCACCGCAACGTCCAGGGCCTCGCCTGGGACGGTCAGGGCCGCCTGTACGCCAGCGAGTTCGGCCAGAACACCACCGACGAGGTCAACCAGATCGTGGCAGGGGGGAACTACGGCTGGCCGACGTGCGAGGGCATGTGCAACAACCCGTCGTTCCGCAACCCGATCGTCACGTGGACGACCGCCGAGGCCTCCCCGAGCGGCCTCGCCTACGCCAACAACACCCTGTTCGTCGCCGCCCTGCGCGGCACCCGCCTGTGGACCGTGTCGCTGAACGGCTCGGGCGGCTCGGCGGGCACCTCCGCCCAGTTCCAGGGCCAGTACGGCCGCCTCAGGGCGGTCGCCGTGGGCCCGGACGGCTGGCTGTGGGTCGGCACCAGCAACCGCGACGGCCGGGGCACCCCGGTCGCGGCGGACGACCGCATCATCCGGGTCCCCCCGGCAGGCGTGAACCCCTCGCCCTCGCCCTCGCCTTCGCCTTCGCCGAGCCCCAGCCCGTCCCCTTCGCCCAGCCCTTCGCCCAGTCCCTCGCCGTCTCCGTCGCCTTCCCCGTCACCCTCGCCGTCGCCCAGCCCGCAGCCGGGTGGTCCGTGCTCGGCGAGCGGGACCGTCCAGACCCAGTGGAGCAACGGCTACGTCGTCCAGCCCGTGACGGTGACCAACACCGGCACCTCCGCACTGAGCGGCTGGCGGGTGACCTTCACCCTCCCGGCGGGCCACACCCTCTCGGGTTCGTGGAACGCCGCCCTGACCGTCTCCGGCCAGACCGTGACGGCCAGGAGCATGGCCTACAACGCCAACCTCGCCCCGAACGGCAGCACCACGTTCGGCTTCCAGGTCACCCGCCCCAACGGCAACACGGCCACGGTCAGCGGTTACACCTGCGCCTCCCCGTGACGCTCATCCCTTGAGGAACGCCGCGACGATCGGCCCGGTGATCTCCGGGTCGATCGTGTGGGTCTGGCCGTCGAGGGCGATCACGTGGGCGCCGTCGACGGCCATGCCCAGGGCGCCGACCATGCCGCGCAGCCGGTCGGGGCTGGCCGCGCCGTCGAGGACCAGCGTGGGCGGCGGGCGCAGGGCGGCGAGCTGGTCGGGCAGGTCGCGGTCGGTCACCAGCAGCGCGTCGTAGACGGTCGAGGGGGACAGGGCTTCGAGGGCCTTCCAGAACGGCGCCCGCTTGGCCTGCTCCACCATCTGGGGCGGCATGCCGATGATCTTCAGCTGGAAGTATTCGACCGCCTCCTCGCGCCGCTCCTGGGCGATCAGTTCGGTCAGGTGACCGGCGTGGTCGGCGGGGGAGGGGTTCTCGTTCTGGTAGGGCGGCTCGTAGAGGGCCAGCCGGGTGATGGCGGCCCCGTCGATCACCGCCTTCAGCGCGAGCAGCGCGCCCGACGAGTAGCCGAACACGGCCGCCTCGCCGCCCGCGACCTCGATCATGGCCTTCAGGTCGTCGACCTCGTCGTCGATCCGGTAGGGCAGGGCCACCTCGCCGCTGCCGCCGCGCCCGCGCCGGTCGTACACGAAAACGGTGAAGTCACGGGACAGCGCCTCGGCCAGCGGCAGCCCGGCGGCGCGCTCGTTGAAGACGCCCACCGCGACGATCACCGGCGGCCCCTCGCCGACCTGGTCATAGGCGATCGTGGTGCCGTCACGCGAGGTCGTAATCTTCATGACATCCGTTCTATCAGCCGGTACCGTCAGTTCCAGTCCAGCGAACAAGGAGTTGCCATGACCGCCCGCCCGGTGTGACCGGGGTGGTCCAGTGCTGCCCCGGTCGAGACGAGAAGCAGGTTTTTTCGTACTTCTGACTGGAGCATTCTTCACATGCCGTGGTACACGGATTTCTTCACCGAGCTGCCCAACACCTTCTGGCGGGCGGCAGTCCCCAGCGAGTCGACCAAGGCCGAGATCGACTTCCTGATGACCCTGCCGGGCGACCACGTCCTCGACGTGGCCTGCGGCAGCGGGCGGCACGCCCTCGAACTGGCCGCGCGCGGCCGCCGGGTGACCGGCGTCGACGTCTCGGCCGAGGCGATCGCCCACGCGACCGGCGAGGCCGCCCGGCGCGGGCTCACCGCCGCCTTCCACGTCGGCGACATGCGCGCGCTGCCCGCGACGATCGCCGACACGGCGATCTGCATGGGCAACGCCTTCGGCTACCTCGACCACGACGAGACGCGCGCCTTCCTGGCCGGGCTGACCGCCCGGACGGTGGTCCTCGACTACGGCTTCGCGGCCGAGTCGTTCCTCCCGGGCGTGGCCCTGGAGGAGGAGCCGCTGACGATCGGCGGCGTCACCGCCGAGCAGGTCAACGAATACGACGTGGCGAGAAGCCGCTGGATCACCCACTTCACCTTCACCAGAGGTGAAGAGGTGCATCGGGGGACCTCCGTCCAGCACGTCTACACCGCCGCCGAGGTCTGCCGCATGGTGACCGAGGCGGGTTTCGGAACCATCGATCTGTACGGCGATCCTGACGGCGCCCCCTACGAGCTCAGGTCTCCCCGCCTGATCCTGGTGGCCCGCCGCTAGGCGAGAAGGGCGACGGCCGCGCGGAAGGCCCACGGGAGCCGCCGCGCGGCCGGCGCGATCAGATCACCGGTGACCCGGTTGCCCCGGACGGCCACCAGAGCCTCTGTGAGCACCCGGTGGCGGCGTGACAGCCGCGTCCACGACCGGGCGTACATTTCGGGATTTCCCTGTCTTAGCGAGGAAATGAGCGCCTCGGCCGAGCGGACCGCCAGCGAGATCCCCTCACCCGTGAGCGCGTCGACGTATCCGGCGGCGTCGCCGACGAGCAGCACCCGCCCGGCCACCCGCGCCTTCGCGTCCTGCCGCAGCGGGCCGGCCCCGCGCACCGGCGAACACGCCGGGCCCAGCCGGTCGCGTAACGCCGGGAACGCCGCCAGATGTTCGTCGAACGGCACCCGCCGCGAACTCAGCACCGCCACCCCGACCAGCTCGGGCCCGACCGGCGTCACATAGGCCTCCGCCCCGGACGACCAGTGCACCTCGACGTGGGAACTCCAGGGAGCGACCGCGAAATGGCGGCGCAGACCGTGGCGGCGTACCCGATCGGAGGTGACCGTCAGCCCCAGGGAGGCGCGAAGCGGGGAGTGCAGCCCGTCGGCCGCGACCAGCCAGCGGGCCCGGCCGAACCCGTCGGCCTCGACGCCGTCCGGCCGCTGCCGGAACCGCCCGACCCGGCCGGCGACCACGCGCACCCCCAGTTCGGCGGCCCGTTTGGCGAGCGCCTCGTGCAGGATCGTGCGGCGGACGCCGAGCCCGGAAAGGCCGCGGGGGAACGGAGCGGTCACCGAGCCGGTGGCGTCGAGATAGGCGATGCCGCGTAACGGCCACCCGTCGGGCCGCACGCCCAGCGCCCGCAGCGCCTCGGCGCCGGTGGGCATCAGCCCCTCGCCACAGGCCTTGTCGACGGGGGTCGCCCGGGGTTCGACGACGACGGCCTCCATCCCGGCCAGCGCGGCATGGCACGCGGTCGCGAGCCCGGCGGGCCCGCCCCCGGCGATCAGGACGTCGATCACGCGGTGCCCAGCCGGGCCAGCGCCGCCTCCTCAGACCGGATCCGGACCACCATCAGCCCGGCGTTCAGCACCGTGAAGACCAGCGCCGTGACCCAGGCCGAATGGACGAGGGGGAGCGCCAGCCCTTCGACGGCGACCGCGACGTAGTTGGGGTGCCGCAGGTAGCGGTAAGGCCCACCCGTGACGGCCTGCAGCCCGGGAACGACCACGACCTGGGTGTTCCACTGGTGCCCCAGGGTCCGGATGCACCACCACCGAAGCCCCTGGGAGGCGACGACGAGCGCCAGCATCGACCAGCCCAGCGCGGGGACGAAGGGGCGGTCGGCGGCGTACACCTCCACCATGCACCCGGCCAGCAGCCCGGTGTGCAGGACGACCATGAACGGATAGTGCCCCTGACCGGTGACGAAGCCGCCCCGCGCCAGGCTCCACCGCAGATTCCGCTTGGCCACCACGAGCTCGGCCAGTCGCTCGGCCGAGACGAGAGCGATCAGGACGGCATACCAACCCATTAGCTCTCCAACGTCTGGGGGTTCTTCGCGGAGTTCCCGCCCATCACCACTCCAGCAGGACGAGTTCCGAGCAGAACCCCGGTCCCATCGCGATCATCAGGCCAGGCGTCCCCTTCGGCGGGTCGAGCGCCATCGTGTCCGCCAGCACCCGCAGCACCGACGACGACGACAGGTTCCCCACCTCGGCCAGGGACCGCCACGTCACGTCGAGGGCGTCGGGAGGCAGGTCCAGAGCCTCGATGACCGCTTCCAGGACGCGCGGCCCGCCGGGGTGGCAGACCCACGCGGTGATGTCTTTCCTGGTCAGACCGTGATCACCCAGGAAGCCGTCGACGTCGTCGGCCAGATAGGTCCGGACGACGGAGGGGACGTTGGCGTCCAGGACCACCCGGAAGCCGTTGCTGGTGATGTCCCAGCCCATGACCTGCTCGGAGTCGGGGTAGAGGTGAGAGCGCGAGTCGATCACGCGGGGGCCGGGGCCCTCGGTCGTGGTGGCCACCACCGCGGTCGCGCCGTCGCCGAACAGGCCGCCGGCGACCAGGTTGGCGATCGAGCGGTCGTCGCGCTGGATGGTCAGGGAGCAGAACTCCACCGACAGCAGCACCGCGACCTGGGCCGACTTGTCGGACAGGTAGTCGTGCACCCGCGCGACCCCGGCCGCGCCGCCCACGCAGCCCAGTCCGAAGATCGGCAGGCGTTTCACGTCGGGCCGCATGCCCAGCCGGGACGCGACGCGGCTCTCGATCGAGGGCGCCGCTATGCCGGTCACCGTGGTGAACAGGATCATGTCGACGTCGCGGGGGGTCAGTCCGGCCGCGTCCAGGGCCTCGGCCACCGCCTGGGAGCCCAGCTCGACCGCCGCCGCCACGAACACGTCGTTGGAGGCCCCGAAACCGTCGAGTTTGGCGTAGTCGTCGAGGGGCAGTACGAGATGTCGGAAGTCGACTTTGGCGTGCTGGTGGAGTCGTTCGAGAACCCGGCGCTCGGTGGCGTCGAGGAAGCCCAGCCGGGCGATCGCCTCGGTGATCTCGGCCTGCGCGTAGCGGTTCGGCGGCAGGACACCCTGAACAGCGGCGATTCGTGACATCGCACTCCCAGATCGGCAGAAGTTACCCCTTCCGATCTCTGCCCACCCCTCACGGGTTCATGTGCGCCCCGATGGGAACTCCAACCTCTGTGCTTCTCGGTCTGCTGCGGGCGTGTCACCCCGGTCCGACGCTCGCGGTCACCGCTCTCGTGACGGCGCTCGCGGTGGGATCCGGCCAGAATCTGGTCGGGTGCTTATTCGTGGCGGCCGCCGTGCTGACCGGTCAGTTGTCGGTCGGCTGGAGCAACGACGCCGTGGACGCGGGGCGGGATCGGGCCCTGGGGCGTACCGAAAAACCGGCTGTTTCCGGACTTATCACGACAAGAGCTTTATGGGTGGGCGCCGGGCTGGCCTTGGCCGCTTGTGTGCCGTTGTCGCTGTTGAGCGGGCTCGCGGCCGGCGGGTTCCATCTGCTCGGGGTGGCCGCGGCGTGGTCGTACAACCTGGGCCTGAAGGCCACGGTCCTCTCCTGGGTGCCCTATGTGATCGGGTTCGGGCAGTTCCCGGCGTTCGTGTCGCTCGGCCTGCCCGGCGAACCGTGGCCCGCCTGGTGGTCGGTCCTCGCCGGCGCGCTACTCGGGGTCGGCGCCCACCTGGCCAACGTGCTCCCCGACATCGACGGCGACCTGAAAACGGGGGTGCACGGCCTGCCCCAGCGCCTCGGCCCCCGCCGGACCCGGGTGCTCACCGCCGTCTTCCTGGTCGCCGCCGTCGCCGTGCTCTGGTGGCCCGCCGTCGTCGTGGCGTTCGGGCTCGCACTGGCTCCCCGCTATGTGCGCCGCCCCGACGCCCCGCTCCTGAGCGCCATCGCCGTCGCCGCACTGGCCGTCGTGCTCCTGCTCGTGCGCGGGACCGGCTGACCGCCGGACGGTCCCGGAGGACCATCCGGCGGGGGTCAGCCCTTGTAGTTGAAGATCTGCCGCAGCGTGTGCTGCACGGTCACCAGGTCGGTCTGGTCGGCCATGACCCGGTCGATCGACTTGTAGGCCTCCGGGTGCTCGTCGACCAGGGACGAGGCCCGGTCGGCGTTCCAGGTCCGGCCTTCCATCGCCTTCTTCAGCGACGACGCCGTCAGGGTCCGCTTCGCCTGGCCGCGCGACATCCGCCGGCCCGCCCCGTGCGAGCACGAGTGGTAGGAGTCGGCGTTGCCCTTCCCGCGCACGATGTAGGACTGGGTCCCCATCGAGCCCGGGATGACGCCCTCGTCGCCGGTGTCGGCCTTGATGGCGCCCTTACGGGTGATCCACAGGTTCTTGCCCTGGTGCGTCTCGCGCTGGGTGAAGTTGTGGTGGCAGTTGATCGTCCGGACCCGGCGGCCCTTGCCGACCACCGAGAACAGCGCGTTCGACAGGACCGCGTCCATCCGCGCCCGCGAGGCCATCGCGTAGGCCTGCGACCACAGCATGTCGTCGATGTAGGCGGTGAACTCGGGCGTCCCCTGGGTGAAGTAGGCCAGGTCGGGGTCCTCCAGCCCGATCGCCGCCTGCTTCATCGCCTTCTTCGCGTCGGCGATGTGGCGGGTCGCGAGCTGGTTCCCGATTCCACGCGAACCGGAGTGGAGGACCGTCCACACCCGGTCACGCTCGTCGAGGCAGACCTCCACGAAGTGGTTGCCCGACCCGAGGGTGCCGAACTGAACCGCCACCGTCTTGTCCTGCTTCGGGGTCAGTTCCGTGTACGGCCGCCCGATCGCCTCCAGCGCCCGGTCGACGGCCCGGTCGTCGTGCCCCCGGCCCACGCCGGCCGGGATCCGCCGCTCGACCAGCGGCATCAGCGCGTCGAGGTTGTCCGGCAGGTCACGGGCGGTGAGGTCGGTCTCGGTCGCGATCATCCCGCAGCCGATGTCGACCCCGACGGCGGCCGGGATGATCGCACCCTCGGTGGGGATGACGGAGCCGACGGTCGCACCGATCCCGATGTGCGCATCGGGCATGAGCGCGACGTGTCCGGACACGAACCGCAGGCGCGCGGTCCTGGCCGCCTGCTCGATCGTTCCGGGGTCGATCTCGCTGGCCCAGGACAGCAGGTTGTGGGCGACTTCCTTCGGCATGATGATCTCCTGTTTCGGTGCGACCAGTGTGCCGAACCGGGGTTAAGCGTTCCCAATGGTTTTCCCGGGCAGGAATCCGACTTGATGGCGATCGGTTGTACTCGTCTAAGGTGGCATTCCTGATTGGAGGTCGGTGTTACGTGCTGGTCGATTCACACGGGCGCGTCGCGACGGACCTGAGGGTCTCGCTGACCGACCGCTGCAACCTGCGGTGCACCTACTGCATGCCACCGGAGGGTCTCGACTGGCTGCCCAAACCCGATTTGCTGACGGCTGACGAGATCGTCCGCCTGGTCACCATCGGCGTACGTGACCTGGGCATCACCGAGGTCCGCTACACCGGCGGAGAGCCGCTGCTCCGGCGCGAACTGGTCGAGATCGTCTCCCGCACCTCGGCTCTGGGCGCCGAGATCTCCCTGACCACCAACGGCATCGGCCTGGCCCGCCTGGCCGGGCCGCTGGCGGAGGCGGGCCTGCACCGCGTGAACGTCTCCCTCGACACCGTCGACCGCGAGACGTTCAAGAAACTCGCCCACCGCGACCGCCTCCCCGACGTGCTCGCGGGGCTGGAGGCCGCCGACGCGTCGGGCCTGCGCCCGGTGAAAGTCAACGCGGTGCTGATGCGCGACGTGAACGACCACGAGGCCGCCGACCTGCTGCGCTACTGCCTGGAGCGCGGCTACCAGCTCAGATTCATCGAGCAGATGCCCCTGGACGCCCAGCACGGCTGGAGCCGCCAGAACATGATCACCGCCGACGAGATCCTCGCCATGCTCGGCCAGGAGTTCAAGCTGGCCGACGCCGACCCGCGCGACCGCGGCAGCGCCCCGGCGGAGCTGTTCCTGGTCGACGGGGGCCCCGACACGGTCGGTGTGATCGGCTCGGTCACCAGGCCGTTCTGCGGCGCCTGCGACCGGGTCCGCCTCACCGCCGACGGCCAGATCCGCAACTGCCTGTTCGCCACCGAGGAGTCCGACCTCCGCACCGCCATGCGCGCGGGCGTCTCCGACGACGACCTGGCGGCCCGCTGGCTGGCGTCCATCGCCCGCAAGAAGCCGGGCCACGGCATCGACAACCCCGAGTTCCTCCAGCCCGCCCGCCCCATGAGCGCGATCGGCGGCTGAGCGGGTCGGCCCGTGGCGGCTGTTGATCGTTACGATGGGTGGTCGCCCTTCGGGGTGGACGGTGACATTCCTGCTGATCTGGAGGCCGCTCGTGAACGTGCTGGAGGAATGGACCGCACTGGTCTGTCGTGAGCTGGGGATCGACCCGGCCACTGTCGATCGGGACATGGTGCTCGATCTGACCAAGGACGTCGCCCACGGGGTGGCCCGGCCCGCCGCGCCGCTGACGGCCTATCTGCTCGGGCTCGCCCAGGGCGCGGGGACGGCGCCGCCCGACGCGGCGGCGATCATCTCGGCCAAGGCGGCCGAGTGGACTCGCGAATGAGGTAAGCGCGCTGATCTTTCCGGGATTTCTTGCAAGGATGCCTGGGTGGGCGCGAGCCAGGCCCCCGGAATGTTTCCGAGCTGCTGCGAGAAAACACGATGGACGCTCTGCTGCCCGACGATCCCGACCGGATCGGCCCCTACCGGCTGGAGGGCCGTCTTGGCGCGGGCGGCATGGGCGAGGTGTTCCTCGCCCGGTCCCCGGGCGGCCGGGTCGTCGTGGTCAAGCGCATCCACCGCCACCACGCCGGCAAGCCCGAATACCGCGCCCGCTTCGCCCGTGAGATCGACGCCGCCCGCCGGGTGGGCGGGCACTACACCGCACAGGTGGTCGCCGCCGACCCCGACGCCGACCGGCCGTGGATGGTCACCGCCCACATTCCCGGTCCGTCCCTCCAGGCCCTGATCTCCGAGCGCGGTCCCCTTCCCGCGGACGGGGTGGCCGCACTGGCCGCCGGGCTGGCCGAGGGACTCGCCGCGATCCACGACTGCGGCCTGGTCCACCGCGACCTCAAGCCCGGCAACGTGATCTGCGCCGGCGACGGGCCCCGCATCATCGATTTCGGCATCGCCCGCCCGCTGGAGGCCAGCACCCTCACCGAGGCCGGGGCGCTCGTCGGCACCTGCGCCTACATGTCTCCCGAGCAGATCAACGGCCACCCGGCGACCTCCGCCGCCGACGTCTTCGCGCTCGGCTGTGTCCTGGGCTTCGCCGCCACCGGGCAGGGGCCCTTCCACGCCGGGTCCCTGCCGGCCATCGTGCGGCGCGTCACCAGCGAGGATCCCGACCTGAGCGGGGTGCCCGCCACCCACGGCCTCCGCGACCTCGTCGCCGCCTGCCTGGCCAAGAACCCCGCCGACCGGCCCGCCGTCACCGATGTCCTCGCGGGCCTGGTCCGATCTGACACCGATCGCCACCCACCCCTCACCACACGCGAGTCCAAGACCCCGAGCGCCTTGCCCCGCCGGGCCCTGCTGGCCGCCGGACTGGGGTTGGGCGGCACGATCGTGGCCGTCGCGATCTCCCGCGCGTTCGGCGCCGCATCGGGGACACCCGCCGAGACCCCCTCGGCCACGACGGTTCCGATCCAGGTGGTCAAGGTCGCCGACGTCACCGCGCATCAGCAGGGGGTGTTCGCGGTGGCGTTCCATCCCGAAGGGGCCCTGCTGGCCACCGGCGGCGGAGGCGAGGAGAACGTCCGGCTGTGGGATGTGACCGACCACTCCCGTCCGGTAGCCGTCGATCATCTCGACCACGACGACTGGGTCGCGGCCCTGGCGTTCAACCACGACGGGACCCTGCTCGCCACCGGCGGTTACGACAGGACGGTGCGGCTCTGGGACGTGGCCCGCCGTGCCCTCGTGACCACCCTCACCGGTCACACGGGCTGGGTCACCTCGCTGGCGTTCACCCGGGACGGCACCCTGCTGGCCGGTGGTGGCGCCGATCTGTCGGTGCAGCTGTGGGACGTACCCGGCCGCACCGTGTCCGCCACTCTCAACGGACATACGGACGCGATTCTCGCGGTGGCGTTCAGCCCCGACGGGACGCTGCTGGCCACCGGCGGCATGGACCGGACGGTGCGACTGTGGGACCTGGCCGCCGGCACCCTGGCGGACGTCCTGACCGGCGCCGGAGACGACGTCAACTCGGTGGCGTTCAGCCCTGACGGGAACCTGCTGGCCGTCGGCAGCGCCGATGAGACGGTGCGGCTGTGGAAGATCTCCTGACCTACACGGCGAGCGAAAAATTGCTCAGCCGGGACGGCGGCAGTAAAGGCGCCTGAAAAGGTCTGGAATTGGGGCGACGCCGGGTGGTTACGGGGGCAAACCACCCGGCGTCGCTTCATCGGCGTTCCGACGGGGGCCCGGAACGCCGGCACCAGCGCTCCGACGGGGGACCAGAGCGCTTGGCTAAACTGTACACCTACCACCCTTAGGATGCGTCAAGACTTAGTCACGACCCGATCTCGCGTCGATGCCGTGGTATCTCGTTTTGGTTAGCCCCATCCATGTCCTGAGGTGGAGGAAGGTCCTTTCCTCGTTCGTTGGCCCCGATCACGGCAAGGTACGGCAAAAGCACCGCACCGCCGATCAGGAGCGCCCTCACCCACACCGGCGCCGGCACCGTCACGGCGAGGATGAGGCAGACGACGCGGATCGACATCTTGATCACGTAGCTGATCTCGCGTTTGCGGATGTCGGCCGACAGGGACGGCTGCGCGTCGGTCACCTGGTGAACGGTCGTCTTCCGCCGATGAAACAGCTTCACACCTTCACCCTAGTCCCGGCCTCCGGAGGTCTCCCGGGCAGCAGGTTATGATCGTTTCCCGACGACAGGGAGGCACGATGTCTGACCGCACGTACCGGGTGACCGAGATCGTGGGAACGTCGGAGGAGTCCGTCGACCAGGCCATACGCAACGGGATCAAGCGTGCGTCGCAGACGCTGCGGCATCTCGACTGGTTCGAGGTGACGGAGGTCCGCGGCCACATCCAGGACGGCGAGGTCGCCCACTTCCAGGTGGGCATGAAGGTCGGCTTCCGGCTGGAAGACTCCGAATAACAGAAGAGGCGGTCCCGCGCAAACGCGAGACCGCCTCTTGACAAGCGTGTCAGATCAGTTGGCCTGGCTCACGGTCGACATGTTGAAGTCGGGCACGCGCAGCGGCGGCATGATCGTCCGGGTGAAGTAGTCGTTCCACTCGCGCGGCAGTGTCTGCGACGCCGCCCCGACCTCGGTGATCCGGCCGAGCAGGTCGACCGGCGACTCGTTGAAGCGGAAGTTGTTCACCTCGCCCGTCACCTCGCCGTTCTCGACCAGGTAGACGCCGTCGCGCGTCAGGCCGGTGAGCAGGAGCGTCTGCGGGTCGACCTCGCGGATGTACCACAGGCACGTCAGCAGCAGGCCGCGCTCGGTGGCCGCGATCATCTCCTCGAGCGACTTCCCGCCCGCCGGGCCCTCCATGATCAGGTTGTCGATCGCGGGGGTCTCGGGCAGGCCGGTCACCTCGGCCGAGTGGCGGCTCTGGATGAGGTTCGCCAGCTTGCCCTCGGCGATCCACTTCGTCTGTCCCAGGGTGAAACCGTTGTCGAAGACCGACTGCTCGCGGCTGGAGGTGTGCGCGACGGTGAAACCGCCGCACTCCACGCCCGCCCGCGCGGGGTCGCTGTAGAGGTCGATCGGCAGTTTGGCCAGCTCCTCGCCGACGCGGGTGCCGCCACCCGGCTTGGCGAAGACCGTGCGGCCGTCAAAGGCGTCGCGGGCGCCCGACGACCAGTACAGATAGATCATCAGGTCGGCCACCGCGCCCGGGGGCAGCAGCGTCTCGTAGCGGCCCGGGGCCAGGTCGATCTTCCGCTTGGCCCATTCGAGGCGCTGGGCCAGCGTCGCGTCGAGCGCGGCGATGTCGACGTCGGTGAAGTCGCGGGTGGCCGCGCCGACCCACGCCGAACGGGTCATGTCGGGCGACTTGGCGTTCAGTTCCAGGCGGCCGGTCGGCTGGTCGTGGCGGCGGCGCAGGCCCGTGCTGGTGCCGACGAAGACCGAGTTGACCAGGTGCTCGGCGAAGCCGTAGAGCCTGCGGCCACCCGCTTCGGCCGCCGCGAACGCCTCGCCCAGCGCCGGGGCCAGGTCGCGGAAGACCGCGATCGAGGTCTCCTCGGCCGGGCGGTCCCAGTCGGCGGCGACGTCTCCGGCGACCAGGGGGCGGGCGTCTTCCGACGGCTGCGCGTCGCGCGCCGCCTGGTCGGCCGCGCCCACGACGCCGGCGATCTGGTCGGGCGTGACGCCCGAGCGGGAGACCACGCCGGTCCCCGCGCCCACGATGGAGATCACGGTCAGCCGCGAGCCCCTGGCCACGCCGTTGGTCGTCAGGGTGTTCCCGGCGAACCGCAGGTTCGCGCTGGTGTCCTCGTCGACGATGACGACGCGGTCGTCGGCGCCCGGCAGCGCCAGTGCGCGCTCGACTACTTCCTGCGGGGTCACTTGCCGCCCTCCTGGACCGTGTTGAGGATCTTCACACCGCGGAACCGGGCGGGCGGGCAGCCGTGGCTGACCGGGGCCACCTGGCCGGGCTGGCCCTTGCCGCAGTTGAACGCGCCGCCGAGCACATAGGTCTCGGGGCCGCCGACGGCGTCCATCGAGCGCCAGAAGTCGGTGGTGGTCGCCTGGTAGGCGACGTCGCGGAGCTGGCCGGCCAGCCGGCCGTTCTCGATCTTGTAGAAGCGCTGGCCGGTGAACTGGAAGTTGTACCGCTGCATGTCGATCGACCAGCTCTTGTCGCCCAGGACGTAGATCCCGTCGTCGACGCCCGCGATGAGCTCCTCGGCCGACGGGCCGTTCTCGGCGGGCTGGAGCGAGACGTTGGCCATGCGCTGGATCGGGGGATGCCCCGGCGAGTCGGCGAAGGCGCAGCCGTTCGAGCGGCCCAGGCCCTTCATCAGGGCCATCCGCCGGTCGAGCTGGTAGCCGACCAGGGTCCCGTCGCGCACGATGTCGAACCGCTGGCCCTGCACGCCCTCGTCGTCCCAGCCGACCGAGGCCAGGCCGTGGTCGGCGGTCCGGTCGCCGGTCACGTTCATGATCGGGGAGCCGTAGGTGAGGGTGTTCAGCTGGTCGAAGGTGGCGAACGAGGTGCCCGCGTACGCGGCCTCGTAGCCCAGCGCCCGGTCGAGCTCGGTGGCGTGGCCGATCGACTCGTGGATCGTCAGCCACAGGTTCGAGGGGTCGACGACCAGGTCGTAGGTGCCCGCCTTCACCGAGGGCGCGGTCAGCTTCTCGGCCAGCAGGTCGGGGAGCTCGGCCAGTTCGGCCGGGAAGTCCCAGCCGGTGCCGGTCAGGTATTCGTAGCCCCGGCCGACCGGCGGCGCGAGGGTACGCATGTCGTCGAAGGTGGAGCCCTCGGTCTTCATGGCGGTCAGGGCGGGGTGGACCCTGACCCGCTGCTGAGTGGTCACCGTGCCGGCCGAGTCGGCGTAGAACTTCTGCTCCTTGACCTGCATCAACGAGGCCGACACGTGGTCGACCCCCTTGGCCAGCAGGCCCGACGACCAGTCACCGAGCAGCGCGACCTTGTCACGCAGCGGCACGTCGAACGGGTCGACGTCGTAGGAGGAGACCCACACGCCCTCGTGGACCGGCTCTGTGGCCAGTTCGATGGGCTCGCGGTTCAACGGCGCGCTCACCTCGGCCACCAGAACGGCCTGGGCCGCCACCTCGGCCACCGCCTCGGGCGTGAGGGTGATGCCGCCGGCGAACCCCCAGGTGCCGTTCTTGACCACCCGTACGGCGAAACCGAGGTCGTCGGCGTCGCTGGAGCCCTCGAGACGGGCGTCGAACAGGCGGAGCGTCTCGGCGCGCACCCGTTCCAATCGGAAGGCGGCGAACTCGGCGCCCAGTTCGCGGGCCCGCTGGAGTGCGGCGTCGGCCAGCCGCCGCAGCGGCAGGGCGAGGAAGTCGGGATCGATCTGACGCATGAAGGGATCCTAGTCCGCGGTGTAGGAGATGATCTGGAGTTAACCCACCACGCCGCAGCCGCGATCTTGTGCCGGGCGGACAAGGGACTACGGCCGAGTAACTAGTAACGTCAGGTACATGCCTCGTTCTGTACTCGTCACCGGCGGCAACCGCGGCATCGGCCTCGCGATCGCCCGGGAACTCTCGGCGGCCGGAGACCTCGTCGCCGTCACGCACCGATCCGGCCAGGCCCCCGACGGGCTCTTCGGCGTCCAGTGCGACGTCACCAGCCAGGAGTCGGTCGACGCCGCCTTCGAGAAGGCCGAGGCCGAGCACGGCCCGGTCGAGGTCGTCGTGGCCAACGCCGGCATCACCAAAGACACCCTGCTGGCGCTGATGAAGGAAGAGACCTTCACCGACGTCATCAACACCAACCTCACCGGCGCCTACCGGGTCGCCAAGCGCGCCGTGCGCCCGATGCTCCGCATCAAGCGCGGCCGCATCATCCTGGTCTCCTCCGTCGTCGGCCTCCTCGGCTCCGCCGGGCAGGCCAACTACGCCGCCTCCAAGGCCGGTCTGGTCGGCTTCGGCCGCTCGCTGGCCCGTGAGCTCGGCTCGCGCGGCATCACCGTCAACATCGTGGCCCCCGGCTTCGTCGAGACCGACATGACCGCCGAGCTCACCGAAGAGCAGCAGGCCGCGATTCAGAAGCAGATCCCGCTGGGCCGCCAGGCGAAGCCCAACGAGGTCGCCCGCGTCGTCCGCTTCCTCGCGAGCGAAGACGCCTCCTACATCACCGGGGCCGTGATCCCCGTCGACGGCGGCTTGGGAATGGGACACTGACCATGGGAATCCTCGAGGGCAAGCGCATCCTCGTCAGCGGCGTCCTGACCGACGCCTCGATCGCCTTCAACGTGGCCAGGCTGGCCCAGGAGGAGGGCGCCCAGATCGTCCTCACCGGGTTCGGCCGCCTCAGCCTGGTCGAGCGCATCGCCAAGCGGCTGCCCGAGCCGCCGCCGGTGCTGGAGCTCGACGTCAGCAACGTCGAACAGCTCGCCAGCCTGGCCGAGCGGGTCGGTGAGCACATGGGCGGCATCGACGGGGTGGTCCACTCCATCGGCTTCGCCCCGCAGGCCGCCCTGGGCGGCAACTTCCTCAACACGTCGTGGGAGGACGTCGCCACGGCCTTCCAGATCTCCACGTTCTCCTACAAGTCGCTGGCGATGGCCTGCCTGCCGCTGATGAAGCAGGGCAGCTCGGTCGTCGGCCTCGACTTCGACGCCACCAAGGCCTGGCCGGTCTACGACTGGATGGGCGTGGCCAAGGCCGGGCTCGAGGCGACCAACCGCTATCTGGCTCGTGACCTGGGCAAGCACGGCATCAGGGCCAACCTGGTGGCCGCCGGGCCGCTGCGCACGATGGCCGCCAAGAGCATCCCGGGCTTCAAGGAGTTCGAGGAGTCCTGGCCGGCCAAGGCCCCGCTCGGCTGGGACCTGGGTGACACCGTGCCGGCCGCCAAGGCGTGCGTCGCCCTGCTGAGCGACTGGTTCCCGGCCACCACCGGCGAGATCGTCCACGTCGACGGCGGCGTGCACGCCATCGGCGCCTAGAGATCGCCCAGAGATCGCCTACGCGATGCGCTGACGCCGTCGCGACGCCGACGGCAGCCCGGAGAGCGGCAACGCCTCCGGGCAGAGCGCCTCGAGCTCTTCCTTCCTGGCCCGCTTGATCCAGGCGACCCGCGCGGCCAGCACCGCCGACACCAGCAGCAGCGTCGTCAGCCCCGTCGCGACGGGGTCGTAGGTCTGCTTCGGCCGCACCTGCGTCTTGGGGATGTCGTCGCTCATGAGCTCGGGGATGAGCTGGCCCGGCCACAGCAGCGGCGGCGCCACCTCGTCGACCCGGACGGGCTCGATTTCCGCGGGCTCGGTCGGCCGGGGCGTGGGTTCGGCCGCCACCACCACGATCGGCCGGCCGTCATCGATGAACTGCGGGCGGGGTTCCGGCCGCCGTTCCCTGCGCCGCTTCCGCTCGGCGGCAGGCGAAGGCGTGGCCGGTTTCACCCGCACCGGTTCGGCGTCGAGGGTGGGCGCCGGGCTGTGGGCGCAACGGGTCGTGCAGGCCGACACCGAGGTGCCGCCGGACGTCCCGTCGTCGGCGCCGCTGACCGACGGGCCGGTGGTCGGCTCCTTCTGCGGCGCGGCCGGGGTGGGCGAGGGGGTCGAGGTCTTCGTGGAGTCGCTGCCGGTGACCCCGCCGACCACCTTGTCGACCGTGTCGGTGACGTCGTCGAGGCCGTCGCCGGTCACGTCGTCTACCAGGTCGGTCACGCCGTCGACGACCTTGCACAGCGTGTCGGTCACCCCGGGGAGCAGACCGCCCCCGGCGCAGTCGGCGGCCCGTGCGGCCTCGGCGGCGAGCAGGGGGAAGGTGGCGCCGATGGCCACGGCGAGGACTCCGGCTCCGAGGTTGGACGCGCGCCGTCCGATCCCCATGAGCCCCTCCCCAGTCACCGGCGCACCGCTCCCGTTGGCGCGGTCCAGTGTCTCTCCAACGCGTGATGAATTTCGCGCTGCGTCGCCCTTCGGTATCCAGGTGTAATACGCGAGACCATCTCTCGTTCGGTTCGCTGAACCTTTCAAGGGTCACCTGGCGCCTAACCGGGACCGGCCCCTCCCGCGTTGACGGCGCGCCCGGCCGATCCGGACCATCGAGGCCATGCAGATCACCGCCGTGCTACTGGCCGCCAGTCTGCTGGCGGCTCCAGCGCTCGCACCCGCGCCGACGTCGACACCGTCTCCGTCGCCGACCGGCAGCACCGGTCCGCTGACCTGCCGGACCGGACCGGTCCCCTCGGTACCGCCCGGCAACGCCGCGCCGACCGCGCCCGGCGCGCCGGTGGCCAGCTCGCCCGACTTCGCCGGTGCCTACCTGCGCTGGACGCCCTCCGTGGACGACGAGGGCGTCGTCTGTTACGAGGTTTACATGGACGTCGGCGCCGACGGGATCATCCGGGCGGTCTTCCAGGGCGTCCCCGCCCCCGCGGAGGGCCGGGTCTACCTTCCGACCCCCGTGGGCACCAAGATCTACGGGGTCTACGTGGTCGCCGTCGACCGGTACGGCGTGCGCAGCGCCCGCTCGCCGGTCACCCAGGTGTCCATCAGCAACGACATCATCCAGCTGCCGCCGGCCCGCCCCACCGCCGTCGTGCTGAGCCCCACCAGCGCGCGCCTGACGTGGACGGCGCCCTCCGGACCGACCATCACGGCCTACCAGGTCATCTCGAGCGGTCAGTTGCTCACCACGGTCCCCGGCACCACAGCGACGCTGACCGGCCTGACCCCCGGCACCGAGTACTCCGTCACGGTCCGCCCCGTCTACTACGACGGAAGCTGGGGGTATCCCTCCTCCCCGGCGATCTTCACCGCCGGCGCGTCATCGGCGTCGTGCGAGGTCACCTACTCCAGTCACGCCTGGGGCACCGGCATGACCGCGAACGTCGCCCTGAAGAACATCGGCGCCGAGCCGATCGAGGACTGGGAGCTCACGTTCACCTTCCCGGCGATCGGGCAGCAGGTGACCCAGGGCTGGTCGGCGGACTGGGCCCAGAGCGGGCAGCGGGTGACCGTCACCGGCATGAGCTGGAACCGCGACATCGCGCCCGGCCGGACCCTCTGGATCGGCTTCAACGGCACGCACACCGGGGCGAACCCCGCTCCCGGTGACTTCGCCGTCAACGGCTCCGCCTGCGCCTGACCCGCAGGCGGCGATCACCCGGGAGGCCCTGGACGACGTGTCACGACGACACGTCGTCCAGGGCCTCGCGGATCTCCCACGGAAGCTCGAGCGTCTCGGACTGCAGCACGCCCAGGAGCTGGGCGTGGGTGCGCGCGCCCACGATCGCCGAGGCGACGCCGGGCCGGTCGCGGACCCAGGCCAGCGCCACCGCCAGCGGCGACACCCCCAGGCCCTCGGCCGCCGTCACGCACGACTCGACGATGCGGCGGGACCGCTCGTCGAGATAGGGCTGGATGAAGTCGGCGAAGTGCGGCGTCGCGGCGCGCGAGTCGGCCGGGATGCCGGTGCGGTATTTGCCCGTCAGCACGCCCCGCCCGAGCGGCGACCAGGCCAGCACGCCCGCGCCGACGTGACCGGCGGCGGGGATCAGCTCGTCTTCCGCCTCGCGGGCCACCAGGGAGTATTCGACCTGCGCGGCCACGATGGGGGACCGGCCCGGCGCCGAGCGCTGGTGCGTCCCGGCCGCCGCGAGCTGCCAGCCCGCGTAGTTGCACACCCCGGCGTAGGCGGCGCGCCCGGTCGAGACCGCGATGTCGACGGCCGAGAGGGTCTCCTCCAGCGGTACGTCGGGATCGAAGGCGTGCAGCTGCCATAAGTCGACCTCGTCGACGCCCAGGCGGTCGAGCGAGGCGTCGAGGGCGCGGATCAGGTGACGGCGGGACCCGTTCTTGCCGCCGGGGGTGAGCACGGCCTTGGTGGCGATCACCAGGTCTTCCCTGGGGACGACCTCTTTGATCAACCGGCCGATCAGCCGTTCGGCGTCGCCGCCGGCGTAGACGTCGGCGGTGTCGATCAGCGTGCCGCCCTCGTCGGCGAACGTCATGAGCTGGGCGGAGGCCTCATCGGCCGACGTGTCGCGGGCCCAGGTCATCGTGCCGAGGCCTATGCGCGAGACGGACAGGCCGCTGCGCCCGACATATCGCTGATCCATTGCGAGTCAGAGTATCGTGTTCGAGGCTCTAAGCTGGCCGACCGTGAACGTCTTCGAGGCCGTCATCCTCGGCATCGTCCAGGGGCTGACCGAGTTCCTGCCGATCTCGAGCTCGGCGCACCTTCTGATCGTGCCGAAGCTGGCGGGCTGGGCCGACCCCGGCGCCGCGTTCACCGCTGTCATCCAGCTCGGCACCATGCTGGCGGTGCTGATCTTCTTCTGGCGCGACATCCTGCGGATCACCGGGGTGTGGCTGCGCAGCCTGACGAACAGGGAACTGCGCGCAGACCTCGACGCCCGCATGGGCTGGTACATCATTCTCGGCACGATCCCGATCTCGGTCGCCGGCCTGCTGTTCTCGGACGCGATCGAGGGGCCGGCGCGGAACCTGTGGCTCAACTCGGCCATGCTGATCGTGTTCGGCCTGATCCTGCTGGCCGCCGAGCAATACGGCAAGAAGGCCAAACAGCTGTCGGACCTGGGCTTGAAGGACGGCCTCATCATCGGCGCCTGGCAGATGCTGCCGCTGATCCCCGGGGCGTCCCGGTCGGGCTCCACGATGACCGGCGCGATGTTCCTCGGCTACACCCGCGAGGCCTCGGCCCGCTACTCGTTCCTGCTGTCGATCCCGGCCGTGGTGCTGTCGGGCATCTACGAGATGCGCCACGTCGGCGACGGCGGCGGCCCGCCCCTGGTCGGGACCATCGTCGCGACCGTCGTCTCCTTCGTCGTGGGCTACGCCTCGATAGCCTGGTTGCTGAAATGGGTGGCGAAGAACTCGGTCAACATCTTCGTGATCTACCGGGTCTTCGCCGGCACCCTGCTGCTGACCCTCCTCGGACTCGGAGTCATCACCGCATGACGACCCTCCTGCTGCTGCGCCACGGGCTGACCCCGCTGACGGGTCCGGTCCTGGCCGGGCGCGCGCCGGGCGTCCACCTCGACGAGCGGGGCCGCAAACAGGCCGCCGACGCCGCCGAGCGGCTGGCGGGCGTGACCCTCGACGCGGTCGTCTCCAGCCCGCTGGAGCGCTGCCGCGAGACCGTCGAACCTTTCAACGCCGAAAACCTCGAAATCGACGACCGATTCGCCGAGTGCGACTACGGCGACTGGACCGGCAGGAAGCTCGGCGACCTCGCCAAGGAGCCCGAGTGGCGGGTGGTGCAGTCCCACCCCAGCGCGGCCGTCTTCCCCGGCGGCGAGTCGCTGGCCGCCGTGTCGGCCCGCGCGGTCGCCGCGGTGCGCGACTGGAACGTCCGGCTGGGGGAGCGGGCGACCTATCTGGTCTGCTCCCACGGTGATGTGATCAAGGCGATCGTGGCCGACGCTCTCGGTCTGCACCTCGACCAGTTCCAGCGGATCAACGTCGATCCGGGATCGGTCACAGTCATCGAATACACCCCCATGCGCCCCTTTCTTCGCAGACTTAACGACACCCGAAATTTCGGGCTTCCGGAGCCACCTCCGGAGCACCAAGATGGGGGAGAAAACATCACCGGGAGCGACGCCGCCGTCGGCGGCGGAGCCGGGACCACGTAAGGTCGGGGCTATGCCGGTCTTCGACTACGATCCGCCAGAGAGGTTCGTGGCCGGTGCCGTGGGGCAACCGGGCGCACGCACCTTTTTCCTGCAGGCCAGGGCGCAGGGGCGCATCACTACGGTCTCGTTGGAGAAGTTCCAGGTCGCCGTGCTGGCCGACCGGCTCGATGAGTTGCTCGACGAGGTGCTGCGCCGCAGCGGCGGCCAGGCACCCGTCCCGGCCCTTCCGGTCGTGGGCAACTCCGACGAGGGGCCGCTCGACACCCCCATCGAAGAAGACTTCCGCGTCGGCACCATGGCCCTCGCCTGGGACCCGGACACCGCACAGGTGATCATCGAGGCGCAGGAGGCCACCGCCGAAGAGGAAGAAGACCCGATCTTCGGCGATCCCGACCGCCCCGAGCCCGCCGTGCTGCGCGTGCGCATCAGCGCCGCCGCCGCGCGCGCCTTCAGCCGCCGCGCGCTCGACGTCGTGTCGGCCGGCCGGCCGCCCTGCCCGCTGTGCGGGCAACCCCTCGATCCCGAGGGTCACATCTGCGTCAGGCTCAACGGACACCACCCCGGGGGACTCACCGCATGACCGCTGAGAACGCGGAAGAGGGGACACGACTCGACGACGCGGCGGCCATGCGCCTGCTGCGCGGTGGGCGGCTGGAAGTGGCCGGCCGCCTGGTCGAGGCCACCAACATGACCCTCTACTGCACGATCAGCCAAGGCGACCAGGTCGCGGCCTGCGTCTACAAACCGGTGAAAGGGGAGCGCCCCCTGTGGGACTTCCCCGACGGCACGCTCGCCAACCGTGAGGTCGCCGCCTACGAGGTGGCCGTGGCCACCGGCTGGCGGCTGGTCCCCCCCACGGTCTACCGCGACGGCCCGTTCGGCCCCGGCATGGTCCAGCTCTGGATCGACGCCGACCCCGACGCCGACCTCATGGCCGTCATGCGCAGCCGCCAGCCCGCGCTGCGCCGCATGTCGGTCTTCGACGCGGTCATCAACAACGCCGACCGCAAGGGCGGCCACCTGCTGCCGCTCCCCGACGACCACATCTACGGCGTCGACCACGGCGTCTGCTTCTCCGTCGAGACCAAACTCCGCACCGTCCTGTGGCAGTGGAAGGGCCGCCCGCTCTCCCGTGAGGCGGTCGCCGTCCTGGTCCATCTCGACCAGGAACTGGAGCGAGGCCGCCTCGGGCGAAGATTGCGAGAATTGCTCACCTCTGCCGAGGTGGAGGCGACCTGGAACCGGGTACGCAGACTCCTGGACACCGGAATCCACCCTTACCCCTCGGGCGACTGGCCCGCGATCCCCTGGCCCCCGATATAACATCCCTGGAGCCTCACTGAGCTGGACGGAGCACAATATTTCCGGCACTCTGCATGAGTCTCTACCGATAGTGGAGGGAACGGGCATTGTGTACGGTCATCGTGAGCTTCGACCCCGATGCGGAGGCGCCGGTCCTGCTCGCCGGGATCCGCGACGAGTTCGTCGGTCGTCCCTGGATGTCGCCGGGCGCTTACTGGCCTCGATATCAAGGCGTCCTCGGCGGCCGTGACCTCCTGGCCGGGGGCACCTGGCTGGCCGTCGACCCCGCCGCGCGACGCTGCGCGGCCCTGCTCAACGGGCAAGGTCTGCTGACCACGGCCCGCAACCGCGCCACCCGGGGCGACCTGCCGCTGCTGGCCGTCTCCGGCGGCGAGATGCCCCTGGTCGAGCTGGTCCGCTACGACCCCTTCCACCTCGTGCTCGCCGGGCTCGACGGCGTCCGCCTGTGGACCTGGACGGGCGACAAGCTGACCGAGGAGAAGCTGCGCCCCGGCACCTACGTCATCGTCAACGCCGGGCTGGCCGACCCCGACGAGAACCCCCGGGTGGCGCGCTTCCAGCCCGCCTTCGCCAAGGCCTCCCGGCCCGGCCGCCCGAGCGGGGGGAACCCCGAGCGCTACTGGGGCGACTGGCTCACCCTCGCCTCCGGCGACGGCCTGCCCTACGAAGACCCGGCCGCCCTGCTGGTCCGCCACGAACTGAGCGACGGCCGCCTGTTCATGTCGCTGTCGGTCAGCCTCGTCGCGCTGTCGGAACCGGGCGTCCGCTACGACTTCCTCCCCGCCCCCGACGACCCCGGGACCTGGCATCCCGTGGACATTCCGCGCGAGGCACGTGGATAGGCTCACACCATGCAATCGTGGTCTTCGTCGAACGTTCCCAGCCTCCCGGGCCAAGGTGACCCGCTCCGCCTCTACGACACCGCCGCCCGCGAGATCCGGACCACGGAGCCCGGCCCGGTGGCGCGCATGTACGTCTGCGGCATCACCCCCTACGACGCGACCCACCTCGGCCACGCCAACACCTATCTGGCGTTCGACCTGGTGAACCGCGCCTGGCGGGACGCGGGCCACGAGGTGCACTACACCCAGAACGCGACCGACGTCGACGACCCGCTGCTGGAGCGCGCCCAGCGTGACGGACAGGACTGGCGCGAACTGGCCGAAGACCAGATCGAGCTGTTCCGCACCGACATGGCGGCCCTGCGCATCCTGCCCCCGGCCGAATACGTCGGCGTCACCGAGGTCGTCGACCAGGTGGCCGCGCTGATCGAGCGGCTGGGCGAGGCGACCTATCTGGTCGATCGCGACGTCTACTTCGCCCGCACCGCGGCGCCGAAGTTCGGCTCGGTCTCCGGCTACGACGAGGAGACCATGCTCGCCCTGTTCGGCGAGCGCGGCGGCGACCCCGGCCGCGAGGGCAAGCGCGACCCGCTCGACTGGCTGCTCTGGCGGGCCGAGCGCCCCGGCGAGCCCTCCTGGCCGTCGTCGTTCGGCCCCGGCCGCCCCGGCTGGCACATCGAGTGCACCGCGATCGCCCTGGCGAACCTCGGCCCCGGCTTCGACGTCTCCGGCGGCGGCAGCGACCTCATCTTCCCGCACCACGAGATGGGCGCCTGCGAGGGCCACGTGGCGACCGGCGAGTGGCCGTTCGCGAAGGCCTACGTCCACGCCGGCATGGTCGGCCTCGACGGCGAGAAGATGTCGAAGTCGCGCGGCAACCTGGTGTTCGTCTCCAGGCTCCGGCAGACCACCGACCCGATGGCGATCCGGCTGGCGCTGCTCGACCACCACTACCAGTCCGATTGGGAGTGGACCGACGGCGATCTGACCACCGCTCTCCAGCGCCTCGCCCGCTGGCGCGAGGCCGCCGCCCGGCAGACCGGCCCTTCGGGCCTGGAGCTGCTGGAGCGAGTCCGCGGCAGGATCGCCGACAACCTCGACGCCCCCGGCGCGCTGGCCGCGATCGACGCCTGGGCCGCCGCCGAGGGCGACGACCCGCAGGCGCCCGGACTCATGCGGGATCTTGCCGATGCGCTGCTCGGTATCGCTCTTCGATGATTACGCTGCACCGTAATGAAGCGGTTATTTGTGGCACTTCTCCTGATAGCGGGCTGCTCTACCGCACCACCACCTCCCGCGACCCCAAAAAGCGCCCCGGACATCACCCCGGCGCCTGAGTTCACGATCACGCCCGGTTTGCGGCACGTCGCCAACGTGCCGCCCGGCGCCCCGTTCGACACCCCCGAGTCCTTCGGCACCGACCTGGCCTTCCAGGGGAAGTACGCCTTCGCCGGCAACTACGACGGTTTCACCGTCTACGACATCGGCGACCCGGCGAACCCGTCGATCGTGACCCGGGTGCTCTGTCCCGCCGGGCAGAACGACGTCTCGGTCTACAACAACCTGCTGTTCCTGTCGGTCGACGAGCCGCGCGCCGGCCCGGACTGTTCGAGCGGTCCGGGTGACCCCTCCCAGGGGGCCTCGTTCGAGGGCGTGCGGATCTTCGACATCTCCGACGTCGAGCATCCGCGCTACGTGACCGCCGTCCGCACCCAGTGCGGTTCCCATACGAACACGCTCATCCCGGGCGACGGCGTGCACTACGTCTACGTCTCCTCGCCTGGACCGATCCCGAACACCGCCAACTGCCCGGAGCCGCACGAGATCATCTCGATCATCGAGGTGCCCGCCGCCGATCCCGCGGCCGCGAAGGTCGTCGCCACCCCGACGCTGTTCACCGACCGCGACCCGGGCCGGTTCGGCGGCTGCCACGACATCACCGCGTTCCCGTCGAAGAACCTGGCGGTGGCCGCCTGCTACGGCGACGGCCTGCTGCTCGACATCACCGACCGGGTCGCGCCCAAGGTGCTCCAGCGGGTCACCGACCGCGCGAACTTCTCGATCTGGCACTCGGCGGCGTTCACCCCCGACGGCACGAAGGTCGTCTTCAGCGACGAACTGGGCGGCGGCACCACCCCGATGTGCGCGGCCGGGGTGCCGAAGAACAAGGGCGGGAACGCCGTGTACGAGCTCAAGGACCGGCGGCTCACCCCGCTCGGCCTGTTCAAGATCCCGCGCGCGCAGACCGGCACGGAGAACTGCGTCGCGCACAACGGCAACGTCATCCCCGTCGAGGGCCGCGACCTGATGGTCCAGGCCTGGTATCAGGGCGGCGTGTCCGTCTGGGACTTCACCGACCCCGCCCACGCCCGCGAGATCGCCTCGTTCGACCGCGAGCCGCTGGCACCGGGGGCGCTCGGCGGATCGTGGTCGGCCTATTTCTACAACGGCTACATCTACTCCAGCGACATCACCCAGGGCCTCGACGTGCTCCAGCTCACCGACCCGTCGACAGCGGGGGCCAAGAAGCTGCCGGGGCTCAATCCGCAGACTCAGGAGTAGTGCCGCGCCTGGCCGCGAGCCATGTGGCCGCGCGGTCGGCGGCGCCGTACAGGACCGGGGTGGAGAGCACCAGGTTCACGGCGCGGCGCCGGGGCTCGTGCACCAGCCAGTGGCGGGTGGCGGTCAGGGAGGGCCGCGACAGGCGGCCCTCGGCCACGTGGTGGTCGCCCGTCTTGAGGCTGTCCTTGTAGCCCTTCTCGCCGCGACCGAGGTCCATCAGCGTCACGCCCGCCTCGGCCACGGCCCGGCACAGCCGCAGGCGGTGGATCAGGCCGGGGGAGTAGAACGCGTAGGCCGGGTCGTAGACGGGGAACCAGGCGATGATCGTCGTTTCGGTGCGGACCCCGAAGTTGCCCGCGATCAGGGTGTCCCCGGCGTAGAGCAGGCCGAGCGTGCCGGTGAAGACCGGGGTCCTGATGTCGTGCAGGCGCTCGGTGACGGCGACCACCCACGGTTCGGCGAAGCGGTCGGGGCGGCCGGTGCGGCGGTACTGCGCCGACTTCCATCTCTGCAGGGTGTGCAGGGCCTCGCGGTCGGGGGAGTCGAGCTCGAACCTGATCTCGCCGACCTCGCGGGCCAGCCGCCGCTCCTTCTTCAGGGTCGACTTGTAGATCTTGTTCGAGCGCTCGGAGAGGCCCTTCGCGTAGACGTCGTAGCCCCCGGTCAGGTCGATGACCGGGGACGGGTGCAGCTCCTTCTGGCTCTGGACGAACTGGGCCGGGTCGAGATGGTCGAAGGCCCAGACCTTGAGGTCACAGGCCCTCAGCAACTCCCTCGGGGAGACCTCCAGACCGGGTTCGGCCGCCATGCCCTGCAGGTCGGAGAGCACCGAGCCGATCGGCAGCCCGATCGCACCCCGTTTCTCGAACGGGAAGAAGGCCCGGCCGCCGTCGATCACCGCCACCCGGGCGTCGTCGCGGACCGAACCGACGGCCTGGGTGTATTCGGGGGCCAGGAACGGGTTGGGGCGGCGGCCCTGGCGCTCCAGCGCCCGCCACGCGGTCAGCTGCGACCCGGTCAGCTCCGCAGGGCGCAGGACGTCGATTCTCACACGCGGCCCCGCAGCTTCAGCGCCTTGTCGGCGAGGGCGTAGAGGCGGGGGTTGCCGATGATCGTCTTCTTGATCTTCCCCGCCGGGGCGGTGCGCAGCCAGTGGAGGGCCGAGGCCGCCCCCGGCCGCCGGACGGCGCCTTCCGCCAGGGGCAGGGTGCCGTTGCAGATGGTCTGCTTGTAGTCGCCGGCGGTCCCGGTGTCGATGTGCCGCAGCCCCTGCGCGGCGGCGGCTTCGACCAGGCGTAAATGGTGAATCAGACCGGGCGAATAAGAGCCCAGCGCGGGATCGTAAGCGGGGAACCAGCCCGCCATGACGCCCTCGCTGACCAGGCCGAAATGCGCGGCGACCGGGCGGTCGCCCACCGACAGAACCGACAGCGGGGCGCTGAATTCGGGGGTCTGAATGTCACGCAGCCGTTCGATCAGCGCTGCCACCCACGGTTCGGTGGTGCGGTCGGCGCGGCCGATGCGGCGGTATTGGTCGGACTTCCAGCGGAGCAGCGCGCCGAAATGATCATTTGACGCGTATTCGTAGGTCAGCGGGCCGAGGTCCCGCTGCAACTTGCGCTCTTTGTAGATGATCGTCTTGTACGACTTCGGGGACGTCTCACGAAAGAACTTGATATATCCGTCATATCCGGATTCGAGATCGAGCAGCATCGCTGTCCGATTCTCCTCCGCCGCGAACCATGGCTGCCCGCCGACCAGGTATTCGAACTCGAAGACGTCCAATCCGCAGCCTTTCAGCAGATCGGCACGGTTCAACTCGATTCCGGGACGGTGCACCACGCCCTGCGCCAGGGTGATCCACGCCGCCAGCGGCCGGCCCGCTCTGGGGCCGCACGGTTCGAACGGCAGGAAGCCGGCAATTTCGGTGTCTTCCCAGATCACGGCCACTCTGGCGTCGTCGCGGACCGCGCTGACCGCCTGCGCGAACTCGGGTGCCAGCCAGGGGCTGGCGAGGTGGGGCGAGGCCCGGCGCATCGACCGCCAGGCCGATGATTCCGGCTCGCCGAGATCGCGGGGACGTACGACATCGATCTTCATATGCGATGAATTCCGGTGACCTAGGAGGCGATGACCGCGCCATACTAATCACGCGAATACCGGCCCGTCCCCCGACCTGAGGTGCTGCCCCTTATGACCGCCGCGCCAGTCTCCATCGACGACATCGACCTGGGCAGCCTGTCCTTCTGGGGCCGGCCCCACCCCGAGAGACTGGCGGCCTTCGCGCGGCTGCGGCAGATCGAGAAGCCCATGTACTTCGGGGAGCCGCGCGTCCCGGGCCTGCGGTCGGGCAAGGGGTTCTACGCGCTGGTCCGGCACCAGGAGATCACCGACGCGCTGCGCAACCCGGCCGTGTTCAGCAGCTACCCGTCAGTGTCGATCCCGCCGCCGCCGTTCTGGGCGAAGTACATCTTCGGCAACTCGATGGTGAACCTCGACGACCCCCAGCACGGCCGCCTGCGCCGCATCATCGCCCGCGCGTTCACCCCGCGCATGCTCGACAAGAGCGAGCAGGACGTCACGGCCAACGTCAACCGCATCATCGACGGCGTCATCGCCGCAGGTCCGGGCGGTGACTTCATCACCCAGATCGCCAACCCCATCGCCTCGGGCGTCATCTGCGACATCGTGGGCGTCCCGGAGGAGCACCGGAACCTGGTCATCGAGCGGGTGCACACCTGGGCCGACTACACGGGCGTGCGGCCCGGGTTCGTGTCGTCGCTGGGGCTGGCCGTCAAGAACACATGGGGTCTGGTGGGCCTGCGCCGGATGGTCATCGAGCTCGGCAAGGAGCGCCGCCAGGACCCGCGCGAAGACGTCATCTCGCAGCTCGTCACCGCCAACATCGACGGCGAGAAGCTGACCAGCATGGAGCTCGGCGCGTTCTTCACCCTGCTGGTCACCGCCGGCATCAACACCGCCAGCAACGCCATGGCCCACGGCTTACGCCTGCTCACCACCCATCCCGACCAGCGCGAACTCCTCGTCGATGACTTCGACAAGCACATCGGCACGTTCATCGAGGAGATCGTCCGCTACGTCACGCCGGGCATGCGCACCGGCCGCACGATCAAGGTCGAGCACGAGGTCGGCGGCCAGGTCTTCAAACCGGGCGACAAGGTCGTCCTCTACTTTCTTTCCGCCAATCGCGACGAAACGGTCTTCGCCGATCCTGACGCCTTCGACATCGCCCGTGACCCCAATCCACATGTCGGGTTCGGGGCCCCGGGTATCCACTTCTGCCTCGGTGCGAATCTCGTCCGGAAAGAACTCACTGTCGCCTTCCGGGAGCTTTTCCAGCGCCTTCCGGAGATCCACGCCATCGGTGAAGGACGCCAACTGCGTTCCAACTTCGAGAACGGTCTGACCGAGTTGCGATTCGGCTTCTAGATTCCGGGGTAACCCGCGATTCTTATGTTTCGCCCGATATCGTGTCCGGGTGGCTCGAGAGAATCGGCGGCACTGGCGGCACGCGCGCCGTTCCCTCCGCACCAGGCTCATCATGCTCTTCACGACCGTCACCGTCGCCGGTGCGGTCGCCGCCCTCATCATCGCGATGTCCGGGCCCCCGACGGTCCCGTGGGAGCCGTTAGGAGACCAGGGTGAGTCGGCGCCCGAGGCGGTGGCCGGCCCCGCGGCGGCGAAACCGATCGTGATCGGCGGCGGCGCGCCCCACGGGTTCCCCATCTGGGGCTTCTCCCACACCCGCTTCAGCGTCGACTCGGGCCCGCCCGAGGTCACCGCCATCGCGGAGAAGAGCCTGGCCCGCGGCCGGATCATCCAGAACCAGCACATCATGGGCTTCGGCACCCTCAACCCCGAGCCCTCGCCCGGCAAATACGACTGGGACAGCATGGACAGCCGGATGGCCGCCATCAAGCGGTCGGGCGGTCTGCCGGTCATCACCCTGTGCTGCGCCCCCGACTGGATGGTCGGCGGCAAGCCCGGCCAGACCGACTGGGAGAAGAACTTCACCCAGTCGCCGCTGCGCAAGCACTACAAGAACTTCGCCCACCTGGCCGCCACCGCGGCCAAGCGCTACCCGTACGTCCGCCACTTCATCGTCTGGAACGAGTTCAAGGGCTTCTTCAACGAAGGCCTGAAGCGGTGGGACTACGAGGGCTACACCGAGATGTACAACTACGTCTACGACGCCCTGAAGAAGGTCAACCCGAAGATCCAGGTCGGCGGCCCCTACATCAACGTCACCGACCGGCCCGGCTGGAAGTCCGAGGTGTCGGGCCCGTGGGGCAGCCAGGACCAGCGCGGTCTCGACGCGATCAGGTTCTGGCTGAAGAACAAGCACGGCGCCGACTTCATCGTGGTCGACGGCACCTCCGAGTCGTCCAAGGGCATGTATCCCGACGAGTTCAAGGCGCTGGCGAAGTTCTCGGCCGTCAACGGGTGGCTGAAGAAGCAGACCAAGCTGCCGATCTGGTGGGCCGAGTGGTACTTCGAGCCCGCCGAGTCCGACTGGACCACTGGCCGCCGCCTGGCCGTCCAGGCCGCCGCGATGATCGAGTTCGCCAAGAGCGGCACCGCCGCCGCCCTCTACTGGTCACCTCAGGGTGAGGGCCGCGCGTGCGACGGCTGCCTGTGGACCAACCTCGACCAGCCGAAGGCCGGTCAGCCGCTGCCCGCGCTGACCATGCTGCAGGAGTTCGCCCGGTCGTTCCCGGCCGGGACCCGGCTGGCGAGCGTGCCCACGGCCCACCCGGCGATCCGGGTGCTGGCGTCGTCGAAGAGGCTGGTCGTGGTCAACACGCGGGGCGAGGAGACCAGGGCGTCGGTCGACGGGAAGCAGGTCACGCTCAAGTCCTACGAAGTCCGCTGGATCAACCGATGAACGACTGGCCCGCTGTCAGCGTGGTCGTCTGCACGACCGGCAACCGGCCCGAGATGCTGCGCGAGGCGCTGGCGTCTCTCCGCGCCCAGGACTACCCCGGCGACGTCACCGCCGTCATCGTGTTCGACCGGTGCGACCCCGACAAAGAGGTCCTGTCCGACGACCCGCACCGCCGCGTGACCTGGACGACCAACGAACGCGTCCCCAACGTCGCGGGCAGCCGCAACAGCGGCATCCTGGCGGCGGAAGACGACCTGGTGGCCTTCTGCGACGACGACAACACCTGGCGGCCGACGAAACTCCGGCTCCAGGTCGAGGCGCTCCAGGCGAACCCCGACGCGGCCCTGGTCTCCTGCGGGATGGTGTCGACCCAGGAACGGCTCTGGCCCGCCTCACACATCACCTTCGACGACCTGCTGCGCTCCCGCATCCCGGCGGCGACGACGTCGTCGTTCCTGATGCGCCGCGACCTGCTGACGGGCCCGGTCGGCATCTTCTCCGAGGAGATCCCGCGCGGCTTCGCCGAGGACTACGAGCTGTTGCTGAGGTGCGCCCGGCACGCCCCGATCCCTTACGTGCCGGAGATCCTGGTCGAGGTGCCGCCGCACGAGGGCTCCCACTTCTACGGCCGCTGGTCGATGATCGCCGACTCCCACGAGTGGCTGCTGAACAACTATCCCGAGTTCCGGCGGGATCGTCGCGGTTACGCCCGCCTGGCGGGACAGGTGGCCTTCGAGAGTTCGATGGCCCGCGACTGGGGCCGGTCGCTCAAGTGGGCTCGCAGGGCGTTCCTCACCTCGCCGATGGAACCCCGAACTTATGCGGCGCTGGCGATCTCTTCCCGGCTAGTCTCCGGAGCATGGATCATCAGGAAGGTGCAGGCCCGGGGCAGCGGAACCTGAAGGCCGCCGTCTGGCTCTGGATCGCCTTCGTGCTCGCGATCCCCGCCGGATGCGGCGCGTTATTCTGGGCGGTGATGGACGACACCGTGACCGTCGACGACTCCATCCGGGAGGAGATCTCGGCCGGGCTTGGCATCGTCGACATGTACGAGGGCGCCGGCAACGGCGCGGGGAGCACCACCTTTGAGGCCGAGTACATCGTGCTCCGGACCACCGTCGACCGGCAGGTCGAGGCGATGAGGAAGGTCGGCTGGACGCTCGACGAGTATGGGAACCTGCGCCGAGACGGCACCCACGCCGCGATCGGACCGCTGCCCGACTTCATCCGCGAGTGGAACCGCGATGACGGGGTGGTCGCGGTGTACCGCGCGGCCCAGCGGTTCGCCACGAATGTCGCCGATCCGGAGAACCACGTCGTCGTCGAACTCGAGTCGGGCTGGTAGTCACACGCTCAGCAGCATGAACCTCTCCAGGACGACCCAGCCCGCCAGCAGCAGGAACGGGATCGACAGCCAGGCCAGCCGCCGGCTCCAGTACCAGGTCCCCGGCCGCTCCCGAATCCGGATGATCTCGCGGGTGATGATCAGCAGCACGAAGATCGCCAGCGCGATCAGCCCGTAGGGCGTCCACGGCGTCTCGCCGATGCGGAACGGTGTCCCGCGCAGTTGCGGCGCGATCCGGCCCGTCGGCTGTTCCTTCAGGGCGTACACCGCCGCGTCGTCGTTCCAGACGAGCGTCTCCAGCTCCGGATGCTGGGCCAGCGATACCCGGATCTTCGGGCCCCAGTCGGGCGGGTAGTTGGCGTCGATCTCCAGGGACGCCTCCTGGCTGCGGGTCGCCAGGATGAACGAACCCGGGCCCGCGTCGCGGAGCTGTTCGACCACGTTGTCGACCTTCAGCGGGTCCCGTCCGGCCGTCGCCCTGATCTGGCGGACCCGTTCGACCCCGGTCAGGCTCCACGAGATCGACGAACCGCCGTCGCCCTCGGGGACCAGGTAGAGGATGCGGGTGGTCTCCAGATCCCGCTCGTAGATGTAGTCGATGGCGGCGCGCTCCGAGGGCGACGTCCACTCGTACTTCTCGTTGCCGAACCTGGCCAGCAGGAACGCGCCCGCGAGTCCCAGCACGAGGACGCACGCGACTATCGGGCGCAGCCTGGCCAGCTGGGGGAAGCGCCGTTTCGGCGGCACCTTGCTCGGCAGGCCGGGGTAGAAGAGGTAGGCGACCAGGATGCTGGTGGCCGGCAGGGTGAACAGGTAGACGCGCAGGCCGAGCTCGCCGCCGTAGCTGAGCATGGCCAGCGACAGGACCGGCACCACCATCATCACGAAGACGACCCGGTCACCGATGCCCTTCTTGAGCCGCCGTAGCAGGCCCAGCCCGGCCAGACCCAGGATGACCCCGGTGATGGCCAGGCGTGTATACAGGACGATCAGGCGTTCGGGGTTGGTGGAGCTGATCCGGCCGGTGGTCTGCGAGGTGAGGTTGCCGCCGACCTGGCCGACCGAGCCGACCATCGCGTCGAGGTGGCCCGACCAGTAGGCGACGGCCATGTAGTTGACGTAGGCGGCCACGATCGCGCCGAACAGGATGACCATCATGAAGCTGAGGCGGGTCCGCCGGAACACCACGAACCCGAGCAGCACGCCGCACATCATGAACGGCGTGATCTGGTGGGACGTCGCGGTCGCCACGAAGATCAGCACGATCAGGATCAGAATGATGATCTTGTCGGTGGTCGTGGTCTTCCTGGGCGCCCGCTCGCCCGGCCGCAGCGTCCAGCGGCGCCGCCAGAACGACGAGACCGGGTCGACCCGGACGAACCAGGTCAGCAGGATCGCGACGAAGAGCATGTAGAGCAGGTACGTCATGCCCTGCGGCGAGAAGTAGTCCTGGCCGACCCACTGGGACACCACGAAGATCATCAGGGCCAGCCACTTGGCCCGGCGGTCGGCCTGGAGCCGTCTGACGATCACGATCAGCGGGATCAGGTAGGCCACGTTCGAGATGAGCGGCCACCAGTTGAGCAGCGCCGCCGCGTCCTCGACCCCGGCCGCCCTGATCATGAAGGCCGAGAAGACCGAGAAGCCGGGCCAGTTGAAGCGGGCGTCCAGGGCGACCAGGGTCTCGCCGGTGCGGGCGATGTAGTCGACGAAGCCGCCGATCGTCCAGGCGACCGGGAACCGGGGGAGGGGTTCGACCAGGACCGCCGCGCCGTGCAGGGCGAACATGACGGCCAGGATCTGGAACAGCAGCAGGATCGGGCGGTTGCGCTTCTGGGTGAGGGTGTCGAAGAAGCTCAGGATCAGCAGCGCGATGGCGAACAGGGCGACCGGCGGCATGACCGACACCAGGCCGAGGCCCGTCATCGCGTAGAGATCCACGCCGACCAGGCCGGTGGGGCGGGCCTTCATCGCCAGCACGTACATGACCAGGGCCTGGACTGTGATGGCGGCGCCCAGCCATTCACGGGGCTGACGCAACAGCAGGACCGCGCTCCGCAGCCAGTAGCGTCGAGGTTTCGCGTCCGAGGGTGGCTGGACGCGTTCGGGGACCACCACGAGTTCACCGGCGGGGGCGACGGCCCAGCCCGGTGCGACCACCCGGAACTCCTGGGTTTTCAGCCCGAATTCCGAGTCGCTCCAGTCGACGTGCTCTTCGGCGGCGGCGGCGATTTCCGCTTCTTCCGGAGCCTCTTCGGCCGTTGTATCGGCGACTGTGTCTGCGACTTCTTTTTCGTCGGTCTTTTCTTCAGACGCCTTTTCGCCGGTGGTTGATTGATCTTCCAGCTCTTCTGTACGTAATGGCGCATCCCCCTCAGGGAGATCATCACCATCCGGCCCGTCGACGATCGGATCGGAGCGGGACTCCTGGGCGGCGATTCTGGCCGCCATCAGTCTGCGGATGCCGCCGAAGGGGAGGGCTACGGGTCTGATGGTGTCCACCGCTTCGGAATCATCGGAGGTGTGCCGCGACGGTGGGGGTTCGTTCGAGGACACGGAATCAGTTTCTCCACCTTTTGGCCGACATAGGCGGATCAATGCCGGAGCCACGGCGGCCGCCATGACACTCTGCGTGATGACCAGCGCGATCCCGACGCCCTCGATGCCGTGGCGGGGCAGCAGCAGCCACGTCAGCCCGAGCGCCAGCACGCACCGCACCGCCTGGATGTACAGCAACGGGCGGCTGCGCCCCATGGCCCGCAGCGCGCCCAGGTAGAGCTCGACGAACGCCCGCGCCAGCGTGGCCAGCGCGATCAGCCGCAGCAGCGTGGTGCCGTTGTCGGCGAACTCGGCCCCGAAAACCGACAGCACCAGGGGCGCGACGAGCACCACCAGGGCGATCATCGGGATCAGCACGGTCAGGCTGCGGTGCAGCGCCCGCCGGGTGTTGCGGCCCAGCCTGGCGGGGTCGAAGGAGCCCTCGACGGTCAGGCTGGTCGCCATCGTGAACGCGAAGATCTCCAGCAGGCCGCCGACGGTGACCGCGATGCCGTAGTAGGCGTAGGTCTGGTGCGAGACCTGGGTGGCCACCACGACCGGGACCAGATAGATCGCGGCCAGCGTGAACACCGAGCCGAAGTAGTCGCCGCCCGCGAACCGGGCGATCCTCTTCAGCGTCGGGGGAGTGCGGTGGGCCGTCTCGGCGACGTGGCGCGGGATCACCCGTACGAACAGCAGGTAGTTGACCGGGAGCACGGCCAGCGCGCAGGGCACGATCCAGGCCAGGAACACCTGCCAGGAGACCGCGTCGCCGGTCTTCGCCGCCAGGAACGCGCAGGCCGCGACGGCGGAGACCTTCACGAACCCGACGGCCGTGTTCACCACGGGCACCCACGTCGAGCGCCGCAGCGCCGACAGCACGACCTCCTGCAGCGTGTAGACCGACCACACGATCACGACCAGCGCGAACACCCCGGCGGGCAGCCAGCCCCACAGGATGCGGAACCCCGGCTCGTCCTTGGTCACCACGATGAATATCGCCGTGGCGACCAGGCCGAGGCCGCCGCCGAGCAGGTAGACCGCGCGGACGAACCGCCCGGTCGCCCGCCCGGTCTCCGGCACGAACCGGGTCAGCGCCCCCACGAACCCGAACGAGGTCAGCGCCGCCAGCATCCGCATCGCGTTGATCAGTGCCTGGCCCTCGCCCACGTCGGCGGCGGGGAAGAGCCGGGCCGCGATGACCCAGTAGCCCACGCCGAGCGCCGCCCCGATGCCCGCGTTGACGATCAGGGCGTAGGCGTTGCGCAGCAGGGGGTCCTGGAGGTCGGCGGGCAGCCGACGGCGGAGCGTCTCGGTCACGGTTCTCAGTCAGTCTTGGCAGGCAGGGCGCTTCTCAAGGTCAGGCGGCGCCTTGGTCGGCGGTCACTCCGGCCTCGGCGCTCACCTCGGCGGGGGCGGGCAGGCGGGTGTCGCGTTCGCGCAGGATCGTCTTCAGCACGCGCCAGCCGTCGCGGACCGTGCGCAGGTTGCTGGTGCCGTGGATGCGGCCGCGTTCGTGGCTGGGCACCTCGTGCACCTTCAGCCCGGCCTTGGCGGCGCGGATGTTCATCAGCGTCTCGACCTCGAAGCCGGCGCAGTCGGGCGACAGCACGTCGAGGGTGCTGGCCCAGAAGGCGTTGTAGCCGTAGCAGAGGTCGGTGTAGCGGGTCCGGTAGATCAGGTTGACCAGGCCGGACAGCACCAGGTTGCCGATGCGGCGGCCCAGGGTGATGTCGTCGCTGCCGCCGCCGTGGGTGAAGCGCGAGCCCTTGGCGTAGTCGGCCCCGGCGACCAGCGCGGCGACGAACCGGACGATCTCCCGGCCGTCGGTCGACCCGTCGGCGTCGATCATCACGATGATCTCGCCGGTGCAGGCGGCGAATCCGGCGGCCAGCGCGTCGCCCTTGCCCTTGGCCGGCTGGGTCACCACCCGCAGGCCCGGCCTCAGCCGCCGGGCCACCGCCACCGTGTCGTCGGTCGAGTTGCCGTCGACCAGCACGACCTCGTGAACCCAGCGGGGCAGCGTCGCGAAGACGTGGGGCAGGTTCTCGGCCTCGTTCATCGCGGGTACCACCACGCTCACCCGGGGAGCAATTGCCATTAAGGGCGTAATCGTAGTGAATGACCCTAAATGGGATATAGGACGAGAAATGCTGCTCTCGGGATTCATGGGGCGAGGATCCTCCGGGGCAAGGTGCGTGCTGCGTCGTTGCAAGGGGGGCACGATTGCCTTCGCGGGTCGCGAGGACGGGAAACGTACCGGTGGCCCGTCTCGGCATGTACGTGCCGTCCGGATACGTCCGGGCCGGAACGCGGCCGAAACAAGAAGCGCTAAGACGCTACATGTCCCGATCTCATGCCGGGTGGAGATCCCGCCGAAACACGCAAGGACGTCTGGAAGATCTTCATTCGGCCCCCACCTCATGTCACCCGGAAGATCCCTCGCAGGACGTTAAGTCCGGATTCCAGGATAAACACATCTGAACAAGTTTGATCACTCCAGTCAACCATCAAGACCTATTCGGGTCGGATTTCCGAAAAGTCCGAAATGCCGAGTGCGGGGCCGTGATCGAACACGCGTTCCGGCTGTTCGGCGAACATGACACCCCGGCGCGGCAGCGACTGCTGCTCCAGCTTCCAGGCGGCCGGGCTGAACCGGCGGCCGACCATCCGGTGCCAGACCCGCTCGCGCAGTTCGGGCAGCAGGTCGTAGAGGTAGTCGCCGGGGCACCTGGTGTGGTTCAGGTCGCGGTGGCCGACGATCGCCTCGTAGGGGTTGAGGTCGTACTGCGCGCACAGCCACGCCGTCAGCTTGACCAGCGAGCCGAGCAGCGCCAGCGTCGGGCTGGTGCGGGCATAGGTTCCCTCGTTCTCGATCCCGAGGGAGGTGCGGTTGTGGTCGGCGGTGTGGGCGCCCACGGCGTGCATGCCGCGCGAGACCGCCAGGAGGGTGCGGTTGCGGCCCTCCATGATGTGGCCGCCCCGGCTGATGGTGAACTGCTCGCCGATGTCGTCCCAGCGGTTGCGGCGCATGTGGTGCTTCTGGATCGCGCGGGAGAGCCGGTGGGCGTGCTCCGGGGTGTCGTCCATCGAGTTGGACGTCGCGGTGTGGTGGATCACGATGTGCTCGGGCGCCCGGCGCAGGACCGTCGCGGTCTCGCGCGGCTCCCTGGCCTCCCATTCGAGCCGTTCGTGGATGCGGGGCCGGATCGGACCGGCCCACGCCGCCGCGGGCGTGCCCAGCAGGGGGACCGCGGCGCCCGCGATGCCGAGGGAGAATCCGAGCGTCAGGGCGTGGCGGCGGTCCAGGGGCATGCGGGCTCCTCCGAGGGCGGGAGGAGACGATCTTCTTCAAGGCAGGTTCGAGGCTTGGTTACACAGCGTGACAGGTAGGAGGAATACCTCAAGAACGCCGCGCCCAAACCGGGCATCACACCTGTGCCAGGAACTTCTCTCTTTCTTCGGGCGCCAGCCGGTCGCTGAACAGCATTCCGTCGAGGTGGTCGGCCTCGTGCTGGATCACCCGCGCGAGCAGGCCGATGGCGCGTACGGTCACCGGCTTGCCGAACATGTCACGGCCACGCGCGGTGACCGAGAAGGAGCGTTCCAGGGGCCACCAGATCCCGGCGGCCGACAGGCACGCCTCATCGGCGACGACCCTCCGCTCCGACGTCTCCAGGCGCGGATTCACGAGGTGGCCCGCCCGGCCGTCGAGGTCGAAGGCGAAGACCCGGAGCGGCACTCCGAGTTGCGGCGCGGCCAGGCCGGCCCGGCCGGCTCCCGCCCGCAGGGTGAGCGTCAGTGATTTGACCAGCTCACGCAGCTCCTTGTCGAAGGTGGTCACGTGGTTCGCTACGGTACGTAGCGATGGATCGGTGAACGGGACGATCCGATGGGCAGTCATGCACGCTCCCCGCGGCGACGGCGACACCATCACGAAATGCCCGGCTCTCCCTTTCCCTAATCGCGGTTAAATCCGTGTTGCGCCGGTGCGTCGTATGAGTTGCATGTTTCGTACGTGCGACTCACTTAACGGGCGCACCGTCACCGATCGTCAGTGTGCGTAACGGCGGCCTCCTACGTTCCAGGCAACCCTGGAAACCGAGGAAGGACCCCCTCATGGCACGCTGGATCGCAGATTGGCGCCCCGACGACCCCGACTTCTGGGCCACCTCCGGGCGGCGGGTCGCCCGCCGCAACCTGATCTACTCGATCTTCGCCGAGCACCTCGGGTTCACGCTCTGGACGGTGTGGAGCATCGTGGCCGTCCGGCTCGGGGTCTACAAGTTCACCACCGACCAGCTGTTCTGGATCGTCGCGCTGCCCAACCTGGTCGGGTCGGCGCTGCGGCTGCCCTACACGTTCGGGCCGGCGAGGTTCGGCGGCCGGAACTTCACGGTGGTCAGCGCGCTGCTGCTGCTCATCCCCGCGGGGCTGCTCGCGGTGGCGGTCGGAAATCCGGCGACGCCCTATTGGGTCTTCCTCGTCATCGCCGCCACGGCCGGGCTCGGCGGCGGCAACTTCGCCTCCAGCATGGCCAACATCACCTACTTCTACCCGCAGTCGCGGCAGGGCGCCGCGCTCGGGCTGAACGCGGCCGGCGGCAACATCGGCGTCTCCTCGGTGCAGCTGGTGATGCCGCTGGTGATCGGGGCCTTCGGGCTCGCCGCGGCCGGGCTGTTCTGGATCCCCTTCATCCTGGCGGCGGCGCTGGGCGCCTACTTCTTCATGGACAACCTGACCGTCGCCAAGGCCGAGCCGCGCGAGATGGCGAAGGCGGCGGGCCGCCCGCAGACCTGGATCATGTCGGTGCTCTACATCGGCACCTTCGGTTCGTTCATCGGCTACTCGACCGCGTTCCCGCTGCTCCTCACCACGCAGTTCCCCGAGCAGGCCGGGCTGACGTCGCTGGCGTTCCTGGGCGCGCTGCTCGGCTCGCTGATCCGCCCGGTGGGCGGCTGGCTGTCCGACCGGCTCGGCGGGGCGACGGTCACGCTGTGGAACTTCGCCGCGATGGCGGGCGCGGTCCTTCTCGTGTACGCCGGTCTCGCGGGCCACAACGTCATGCTCTTCTTCGTCGCGTATCTGCTGCTCATCGGCACCGCCGGGGTGGGGAACGGGTCGACGTACCGGATGATCCCGGCGATCTTCCGGGCCAAGGCGATCGAAGGTCTGGAGCCCGGCACCCCCGCCTACGACGACGCCCTGGCGACCGGACGCCGGGACGCGGCGGCGGCCATCGGCTTCATCTCGGCGGTCGGCGCTTTCGGCGGATTCTTCATCAATCGCGGATTCGGTTCGTCCATCGGCGCGACCGGGGGCGCGGGTGCCGCAATTTCCGCTTTCGCCATTTTCTATGGCATTTGTTTCGCTCTGACCTGGTTCTGCTACCTGCGACGCCACTCCGCCGGAACCGCCCCGAGTCTTGCGGCCGCACGTGTTTAGGAAACGAACGGCAGTTTGTAGCACAGCGGTAACAGAAGGGACCCAGCGGTGAAACCCCCTGAAAGCACCATCAGACCCATGCCGTTCTCACTTTCCGCTCCGGCGTCTGTGATGTCGCCGCTGCCCGAGGGGACGGCCACACACTGCCCGTACTGCGCCCTGCAGTGCGGCATGCACGTCACGACCAGCACGATCACCCCCAGGGACGACGTGCCGGCCAACCAGGGCGGCCTGTGCCAGAAGGGCTGGACCGCCGGCGACCTGCTCCGCTCGCCGCACCGCCTGACCACCCCGCTCCTCCACGGTCAGCCGGTCGGCTGGGACGAGGCGCTCGGTTACGCCGCGAGCCGGATCGCCCGGATCCAGGACGTCCACGGCCCCGACGCGATCGCGGTCTTCGGCGGCGGCGGGCTGACCAACGAGAAGGCCTACCTGCTGGGCAAGTTCGCCCGGGTCGCGCTGCGCACCAGCCAGATCGACTACAACGGCCGGTTCTGCATGTCGTCGGCGGCGGCCGCGTCCAACCGCGCCTTCGGCCTCGACCGGGGCCTGCCCTTCCCGATCACCGACCTGGCCGAGGCCGGCGCGGTGCTGCTGGCGGGCGGCAACGTCGCCGAGACCATGCCGCCGTTCGTGCGCCACCTGAACCCGGCCGGGCTCATCGTCGTCGACCCGCGCCAGACCCCGACCGCCCGCCTGGCCGCGCTGCACCTCCAGAACGCGCCGGGCACCGACCTGGCGCTGGCCCTCGCGCTGCTGCACATCGCCATCGCCGACGGCCACTGCTCCGCCGACTACGTCGAGGCGCGCACCACCGGCTTCGAGGCCGTCCGCGACAGCGTCTCGGCCTGGTGGCCCGAACGCGCCGAACGCGTCACCGGCGTGCCGGTGTCCCTGATGCGCCGGGCCGTGGCCATGCTCGCCGAGGCCGGCAACGCCGTCATCCTCACCGGGCGCGGCGCCGAGCAGCACGCCAAGGGCACCGACACCGTCACCGCCTACATCAACCTGGCCCTCACGCTCGGCCTGCCCGGCCGCGCCGGGTCCGGCTACGGCTGCGTCACCGGCCAGGGCAACGGCCAGGGCGGCCGCGAGCACGGCCAGAAGGCCGACCAGCTCCCCGGCTACCGCAAGATCGACGACCCGGCCGCGCGCGCCCACGTCGCCGCAGTCTGGGGCGTCGACCCCGCCGACCTGCCCGGCCCGGGGAGGTCCGCCTACGAGCTGCTCGACGCCCTCGGCACACCTGAAGGGCCCAAGGGGCTGCTGCTGTTCGGGTCCAACCCGGTCGTGTCGGCGCCCCGCTCGGGGCACATCACCGGGCGGCTCGCGGCGCTCGACCTGCTGGTCGTCGCCGACATCGTGCTCTCCGACACCGCCGAACTGGCCACCGTCGTCCTGCCCACGGCCCAGTGGGCCGAGGAGGCGGGCACGATGACCAACCTCGAAGGGCGCGTGTTACTGCGCCGCCGTGCCGTCGCTCCGCCCTCGGGGGTGCGGAGCGACCTGGAGATCCTCTCGGGGCTGGCCGACCGGCTCGGCCGCGACGGCTCGTTCCCGGCCGACCCCCGCACCGTGTTCGACGAGCTGCGCCGGGCCAGCGCGGGCGGTCCGGCCGACTACTCGGGGATCACGTACGAGAAGATCGCCGCCCAGGGCGGGGTCTTCTGGCCCTGCCCCGCAGACGACCACCCCGGCACCCCCCGGATCTTCCTCGACCGGTTCCCGACCCCCGACGGCAGGGCCCGCATGGTCCCCGTCGACCACCGGCCCCCGGCCGAGGACGTCGACGCCGACTACCCCTACTACCTGACCACCGGACGCCTGCTGGCCCACTACCAGAGCGGCGCCCAGACCCGCAGGGTGGCCGAGCTGTCCGACGCGGTCCCCGAGCCCTTCCTCGAACTGCATCCCGACCTCGCCGACCACCTCGGCGTCCGGCCCGGTGACCTGGTGAGGATCACCGGACGGCGGGGGGTGTTCGAGGCGACGGCCCGGATCAGCACGGCGATCCGGGCCGACACCGTTTTCCTGCCCTTCCACTGGGAGGGCCCCAACCGGCTGACCAACCCGGCCCTCGACCCGATCTCCCGCATGCCCGAGTTCAAGGTGTGCGCGGTCAATCTGGCCGTCGTCGGGGGTGGCCGATGAGGGGCATCGTCGTGGTGGGCAACGGCATGGCCGGGTCCCGCCTGGTCAGCGAGGTGCGCGCCCGTGACAAGAAGGCGCGTCTCACCGTTTTCGGTGCGGAGGAGCGGGCGCCGTACAACCGGGTGCTGCTCTCCAACGTGCTGGCCGGCACCACCCGGGCCGACCAGGTGCGGTTGCACGCCCCCACCTGGTACGCCGAGCACAACGTCACCGCCCACCTGGGCAGTGAGGTCGTCGCGGTCGACCGGGAGACCCGGTGCGTCATGACGGCCGACGGGCGGCGCACGCCGTACAGCGTGCTGGTGCTGGCCACCGGCAGCCGGCCGGTGATCCCCGCGGTGCCCGGGGCCGAACGGGCCATCGCGTTCCGCACGATGGACGACTGCGAGCGCATCCTCGCGGCGGCGTCGACCGCGCGGCGGGCCGTCGTGATCGGCGGCGGGCTGCTCGGGATCGAGGCCGCCCGAGGCCTGGCCGGGCGCGGGCTGGCGGTCACGCTGCTCCACGTCAAGGGCCACCTGATGGACCGCCAGCTCGACCGTGAGGCCGCGCAGGTGCTCGGCGACACCCTCGAAGGGCTGGGCGTCGAGATCCTCACCGGCGTCGTGGTCACCGGGATCACCGAGGGCAAGGTCGAGCTGAGCAGCGGCCACGTCGAGGCCGACCTGGTCGTGGCGGCCTGCGGTGTCCGGCCGGTCACCGCGCTGGCGCACGACGCGGGCCTGCACGTCGAGCGCGGGATCGTCGTGGACGACGAGATGCGCACCGACGACCCGGCGATCTTCGCCATCGGCGAGTGCGCCCAGCACGACGGCCAGGTCTACGGCCTGGTCGCGCCCTGCTGGGAGCACGCCGCCATCGTCGCCGACCTGATCACCGGCGCCGACGAGCGGGCCCGCTACCGGGGATCGCGCCTGGTCACCCGGCTCAAGGCCAAGAGCGTCGAGCTGGCCGCGATGGGCGAGACCCACCTGACCGACGACGACGCCGAGATCGTGCGGTTCACCCACCGGCACGGCGGCACCTACCGCAAGCTCGTCATCCGCGACGACCGCCTGGTCGGCGCCATCCTCGTGGGCGACCCGGCCGTGGTCGGCACGCTCACCCAGCTCTACGACCGGGGCGGCCCGCTGCCCACCGACCGGACGGGGCTGCTGTTCCCGTCCCTGTCCGGCGCGGCCCCGGTCACCGACAGTCCGGTACGCATGCCCGACGCGGCCCAGGTCTGCCGCTGCAACAACGTGACGAAGGGACAGATCAGGGCCTGCTGGGAGGCCGGAGCCCGTGACGTGGCCGCCGTGGCGACGGCGACCCGGGCGACCACCGGATGTGGGAGTTGCGCCGAGACGGTCGGCGGACTCGTGGAGTGGCTGTGCGAGCAGGAAGGGGCGAGCGCATGACCCGCGTTCTCATCATTGGCAACGGTCCGACCGCCCACCGGCTGGCTTCGGCGCTCACGGACAAGGGCTTCACCGGGACGGTCACCATCCTGGGGGAGGAGCCCCGGGGCGCGTACGACCGGGTGGCGCTGACGTCGTACCTGACGGAAGGCCGCGACCTCGCCTATCCCGAAATTTCGGGTGTCGAGGTAATCAAGGGTGTGAAGGCGACGTCGATCGACCCGCAGGCCAAAACGGTCAACGGCACGATCCCCTACGACGTGCTGGTGCTGGCCACCGGCTCGGCCCCGTTCGTGCCGCCCGTCTCCGGACGCGAGCTCGACGGCTGCCACGTCTACCGGACCATCGACGACCTCGACGCCATCAGGACCTCCGCCGCCAGAGCCACGACGGGCGTCGTCGTGGGCGGCGGCCTCCTCGGCCTGGAGGCGGCCGACGCCCTGAGAGGGCTCGGCCTGGAGACGCACATCGTCGAGATGAGCCCGTGGCTGATGCCCCGCCAGGTCGACGAGGGCGGCGGCGCCGTACTGAAGAGGCACGTGGAGGCCCTCGGCCTGACCGTGCACACGAGCTCCGGCGTGCTCGGCATCGAGGGGCACGAGAAGGTCACCGGCCTGCGGACACCCGACACGCTCATCGAGGCCCAGGTCGTGGTGTTCTCCGCCGGCATCCGCCCCCGCGACGAACTGGCCCGCGCGGCCGGTCTGGCCGTGGGCGAGCGCGGCGGCATCGTGGTCGACGACGGCATGCGCACCAGCGACCCCGCGATCTACGCCGTCGGCGAGTGCGCCCTGCACGAGGGCCAGGTCTACGGCCTGGTCGCGCCGTGCATGACGATGGCCGAGACCGCCGCCGACCGCATCATGGGCGGGGCGGCGGCCTTCACCGGCGCCGACCTGTCGACCAAGCTGAAACTGCTCGGTGTCGAGGTCGCCCAGTTCGGCGCGATGTCGGGCGCGCTCGACGTCACCTACCTCGACCCGGTCTCCGGGGTCTACAAGAAGCTGTTCGTCAGCGACGACGCCTCGACCCTGCTCGGCGGCATCTGCGTCGGCGACGCCGCGCCCTACGCCACGCTGCGTCCGTTCGTCGGCGCCGCGCTCCCCGCCGCCCCCAGCGACCTGCTGTTCAGCCCGGTCGCGGTGGAACTGCCGGGCGACGCGCCGGTCTGCTCGTGCAACGGCGTGACCAAGAACGACGTCACCGAGGCGATCAAGAAGCACGACCTCACCGACGTCGCCGGGGTCAAGTCCTGCACCCGGGCCGGCACCACCTGCGGCAGCTGCCTGCCGCTGCTGAAGAAGATCCTCACCGAGTCGGGGGTCGCCACCGGCACCGGTCTGTGCGAGCACTTCGCGCACAGCAGGGCGGAGCTGTTCAAGATCGTCCAGGTGCGCGGCATCACGACGTTCACCCAGCTGATCGACGAGCACGGGACCGGCCGGGGATGCGACATCTGCAAGCCCGTCGTGGCCTCCATCCTCGCCTCGCTGAACAACGGTCATGTCCTCGAGGGCGAACAGGCCGCCCTTCAGGACACCAATGACCATTTCCTAGCTAACCTACAAAGAAATGGGACATACTCGATCGTGCCCCGGATTCCCGGGGGCGAGATCACCCCAGAGAAACTGATCGTGATCGGCGAGGTCGCCCGCGACTTCGGCCTGTACACCAAGATCACTGGAGGCCAGCGCATCGACCTTTTCGGCGCCCGCGTCGAAGAGCTGCCCCGCATCTGGCGGCGCCTGGTCGACGCCGGGTTCGAGTCGGGACACGCCTACGGCAAGGCCCTGCGCACGGTGAAGTCGTGCGTCGGCTCCACCTGGTGCCGCTACGGCGTACAGGACGCGGTGACCATGGCCATCGACCTGGAGTTGCGCTATCGGGGCCTGCGGGCGCCGCACAAGCTCAAGTCGGCGGTCAGCGGCTGCGCCCGCGAGTGCGCCGAGGCCCGGTCGAAGGACTTCGGGATCATCGCCACCGAGAAGGGCTGGAACCTCTACGTCGGCGGCAACGGCGGCTTCACCCCCCGCCACGCCGACCTGCTGGTCCAGGACGTCGACACCGAGACCCTGATCCGCACGATCGACCGGTTCCTGATGTTCTACGTCCGCACCGCCGACCGCCTCCAGCGCACCGCCGCCTGGCTGCAGGAACTCGACGGCGGCCTCGAACGGCTCCGCGAGATCCTCGTCGACGACGTGCTGGGCATCTGCGCCGACCTCGACGCCCAGATGGCCGCCCACGTCGTCACCTACGCCGACGAGTGGCGCGCCACCCTCGACGACCCGGTGAAACTGTCCCGGTTCGTCAGCTTCGTGAACGCGCCGGGCACGCCCGACCCCTCGATCAGCTTCACCACCGAGCGCGACCAGATCAAGCCCGAGCTTCTGCAGGTGACGAGCCGATGACCTGGACGCCCGTGTGCCCCCTTCCCGACCTGCAGCCCGAGCGCGGCGCCTGCGCGCTGGTCGCCGGCGAGCAGGTGGCCGTCTTCAAAGCCCACGACGGGGCCCTGTACGCCATCGGCAACCAGGACCCCTTCAGCGGTGCCTTCGTCCTTTCCCGGGGGATCGTCGGCACCAGGAACGGGGAGCCGACCGTGGCCTCCCCGATGCACAAACAGGTGTTCTCGCTCGTCAGCGGGGTCTGCCTGGACGATCCCGGGACTGTGATTCCGACATTTCAGATTCGCGTCACCATGGGGATGGTTGAGGTGAGCGTCAAATGACCGCACTGCTCGAAGAGGCACAATTGGCCGCAGTGGCCGAGGGGCTGTCTCCAGAAACCGCGCCGGACGCGCTGGCCGGTTTCACCATCGGTGTCACCGCCACCCGTCGTCGCGAGGAGTTCTCCGCGCTGCTCGAACGCCGGGGCGCGCGCGTGGTGAGGGCGCCCGCGATCCGGCTCGTGCCGCTCTCCGAGGACGCCGACCTGCTCGCGGCCACCCGCGAGTGCCTGTCGGCCCCGGTCGACGACGTGGTGGTCACCACCGGCGTCGGGTTCCGGGGCTGGGTGGCGGCGGCCGAGGGCTGGGGGCTGGCCAGTCATCTGACCGCCCGGCTGGCCGACGCCCGGCTGCTCACACGCGGCCCCAAGGCGCGCGGCGCGGTCCGGGCCGCCGGGCTGACCGACCACTGGACCCCCGCGACCGAGTCGTGCGAGGAGGTCCTGCGGCATCTGCTGGCGCAGGACCTGCGCGGCCGCCGCATCGCGGTCCAGCTGCACGGCGAGCCGCTGACCGGCTTCGTCGCCGACCTGCGCGCCGCCGGCGCGGAGGTCGTCGAGGTGCCGGTCTACCAGTGGCTGCCCTACCGCGACACCTCGCCGCTGCGCCGCCTGGTCAGCCAGGTCGCCTCCGGCGCGATCGACGCGGTGGCGTTCACCAGCGCCCCGGCGGTGCAGGCCATGCTCAACGCGGCCCGCGCCGACGGGCTGGAGGAGGCACTGCTGGCCGCCTTCCGCGGACCGGTGGTGGCGGCCTGCGTCGGGCCGGTCACGGCGCAGCCGCTGGTCTCCAAGGGCGTGCCGGTGATCCAGCCCGATCGGTCCCGGCTCGGTTCGCTGGCCCGCACACTGGCCCGGCACCTGCCGGAGAAGAGCGTCACCCGGCTCACCGCCGGCGGCCACGAGCTGGAGATCCGGGGTCACGCGGTGGTCGTCGACGGCGACCTCAAGCCGCTGCCGCCGGCGCCGATGGCGGTGCTGAAGCGGCTCGCCGACCGGCCGGGGCACGTCGTGGCCCGCTCCGACCTGCGGGTCGTGCTGCCCGGCGGCCCCTCCCGCGACTCGGCCGAGCACGCCGTCGAGATGGCCATCACCCGGCTGCGCCGGGCCCTGGGCCCCGGCGGCATCGTCGAGACGGTCGTCAAGCGCGGCTACCGGCTCGCCTGCGAGCGGGACGACGGGTGAAGAAAGGTGTGAAGACGGGTGTGACGACTCTCGTCATGGCGGCCCACGGCGCGCGCAGCGCGGAATGGGACACCGTCCTGGCCGGCCTGGCCGCGCGGGTGCGGCGGCTCCGGCCGGGAGTCACGGCCGAACTCGCCTTCCTGGAGCTGAGCGACCCGCCGCTGGAACGGGTGCTCACCGAGGTGACGGGCCCGGTCGTGGTGGTGCCGCTGCTCCTAGCGGGCGGCTACCACGTCCACATCGACCTGCCCGAGGTGATCGCGCGGGTGCGTCCCGACGCGGTCGTCGCGGGCCCGCTGGGCCCGCACCCGCTGCTCACCTCGGTGCTGACCCGGCGCCTGGCCACCGCCGGGCTCCGCTCCGGCGACGCGGTGATCCTGGGCGCCGCCGGCTCGTCCGACCCGGCCGCCCTCGCCGCCGTGCGCGCGGCCGCCCGCCTTCTTTCTGTACGTCTCTCGCGCCCCGTCACCGCCGCTTTCGCGTCCTGCGGCGAGCCGGGGATCGCCCACGCGCTGGACATGGTGAGACGAGGCCCCGCCCCCCGGACGGTCGTGGCCTCCTACCTGCTGGCCCCCGGCCTGTTCCACACCCGCCTGGTGGAAAGCGGCGCCGACGTGGTCAGCGCCCCGCTGGGCGTCGACGACGACCTGGCCGAGCTGGTGTGGCACCGCTACGACACGGCGATTCACGGGGCGATTCAGGGCGCGATTCAGGGGTCCAGCCGGAGCTCCCGGACGATCGCGGCGGCCGCTTCGGGCCGCGAGGGTTCGGAGTCGGCGCCGGTGAAGATCTCGTAATAGGCGTGCCGGAAGCAGCCGGCCAGCAGCAGCCGGGCGCTGGACTCGGGGTGCACGTCGGCCCTGACCCGCCCGAGCTCCTGCTCGGCGGCCAGGTATGCCGCCAGCGGCAGCACCTCGCCCTCGGGCCCGAGCTCCGAGTCGCGCATGGCCTGCCGGAACCGGACCGTGAGCACCGGCGACACGAACGCCGGCAGCGCGGCGGCCTGGATCTCCGTGTAGTAGTGGATCCCGGCCAGGGCCACCGGCCGCAGGTTCCCGGCCACGTCGCCGTGACCCGGACGCAGCTCGTGCAACAGCCTGAGCCAGCCCGGCAGCCGGTCCTGCAGCAGTGCCAGGAAGGTCTCCACGGCCTGAGCCGGGGTGGTGCCCCGGATCTGAGGGGTGGCCGTGCCGATCGGTTCACCGAGAGCGGGAGCGCCGGTTTTCATCCGCATCGCCATGTCGAGAACACGCCGACGGGTCTCCTGAGAGGAATGGTGCGGTTGTGAAGAGGGAGTTACCATTTTCGCCCTTGTGTGCGCAGTCCACAGAAGACGCTTGCGAGGAAGGAAGCGCTTATTATTACCTCATTAGGGCGCTGAAGTGGGCGGAAACTGAGCATCCGGTTTCCGCCGGATGAATCCTCACGGTGTCAAGCTCCCGGCGTCAAGGCGGGCCCGGTGCGCCGGGTGCCCATCCAGATGACGGCGGTGACCGCGACCAGCAGGGCGCAGGGGATGAGGAAGATCATCGACCCGACGCCCGCCGAACGGTCCGACCCCGCGAGCGGGTCGGCGTGCGTGGCCAGGATGAAGAGGTAGACGAGCGCGTTGTTGGCGCCGTGGATGACGGCCGAGGTCTCCAGCCCGCCCGTGCGCCACGTCATCAGGCCGAAGGTGACCCCGAGCGTGAGGTAGTAAAGGTTCAGCCACGGGTCGGTGGACATGTGGATGGCCGCGAACAGCACACTCGACACGCCCAGGCCGAGGACCATCGCCGTCCGGGGACCGCGCCCCCAGCTCGCCGCCACCCGGAACGCCAGCCCCCGGTAGCCGTACTCCTCGCCCGCCGACTGCAGCGGCGACAGCACGACCGTGACGGCGAAGACGCCGACCGAGTCGGCGAAGGTCCACGTCCCTTCCGTGTACGGGGTCAGCACGTAGAACAGGGTCATGTAGAGCAGCCAGACGGGCACGAGCGTCAGCGCCGCCCGGCCGAACACCGCCGGCCTGAACACCGACAGCACCGAGCTCAGGGACGCCCCTCTCACCCCGTACAGCCAGCGCTGGATGAGCATGCTCCACGGGATCAGCAGCGCGATCGAGAGGGTGTTCGCGCCGTGGTAGATCGCGGTGAAGTCGGTGCCGCCCGAGATCGGGTTGCTCCGCCCCATCGACTCGTCGATCGCGGCGCCGACGGCGGTGATGACCCCGCCGAAGGCGAACAGCCCGACGATGAGCAGGAGGAGCGCCAGAATGCCACGCCCGACGCGGCGCTTCTCGCCGACGAGCACGAGGTGATAGGGCACGCCACGCGGAACCGGTCGCGGCCCGCGGCGTCGCCGAGCCGTGTCGTGGAAGATCGCAGAGGAACTGGATTGCATGCCTTCAGCCTGGTCCGGAGCCTGCCGGCCCGGCAGTGCCGTCGTTCATGAGAACCCGCGCGATCCACACGTCAGCGGCATGACATTTGCCATAAGACCCACCAGATCCGACTCCGCCTCGCCGCGCCGCTCGGCGAGTGGGGTGCGCCCGTCAGATCCAGCCGCGTTCGGCCGCGATGCGGACGGCCTCATGGCGATTGGCGGCGCCGAGCTTGGCGATGGCGGCGGTGAGGTAGTTCCGCACGGTCCCCCGGGAGAGCGAGACCCGCCGCGCGATCTCCTCGACGGGCGCGCCGTCGCGGGCGAGGGCGAGCACGTCGGTCTCACGCGGGGTGAGCGGCGAGTCGCCCGCGCTGATCGCCTCGGCCGCGAGCTCCGGATCGACGTGCCGCCCGCCCGAGGCGACCTTCCTGACGGCCTGCGCGAGATCACGCGCCGACGTGGTCTTCGGCAGGAACCCGCGCACCCCCGCCGAGAGCGCCGACTTCAGATAGCCCGGCCGCCCGTGGGAGGTCACGATGACGCACCCGCACCCGGGCAGCTCGGCCGCGAGCCGCCGGGCCACCTCGATGCCGTCGGGACCGGGCATCTGCAGATCGAGCAGCGCCACATCGGGCCGGACCCGCAGCGCCGTCGCGATGGCCTCGTCACCCGACGCCGCCTGCCCGACGACCTCGAAGTCGTCGTTGAGGTCGAGCAGCCCGGCGACGGCGTCACGGATGAGATGTTCGTCGTCGGCGACCAGAATCCGGATCACGCCGGGCCTCCTGCCTGGAGCGGGACCGCGACCTCGAAAAAGAAGCGGATCATGCCCGGTCTCCCGCCTCGGGCGGGACCGCAGTCTCGCCCAAGATGTGGCTCACGGCTCGTTCTCCCGCCGGGAGCGGGACCGTTGTCTGGCCCAGGACGCGGCTCATGCTCGTTCTCCCGCCGGGAGGGGGAGTGCGGCCTCGAGCAGGAACCGGTCGCCGTCGCGGCGAGTGGTGATGTGACCGCCGAGCGCCTGGATGCGCTCGGACATCGCCCGCAGCCCGGTGCCGGTGCGCGTGCCCGTGTCGTGGTCGGGTTCGTGGCCGGGGGACTCCGCGTCGGCCCGGTCGTTCGCGATGGTGAGGAGGACCTCGCCGTCCGTCTTCTTCGTCGCGAGCGTGACGAGCGTCGCCGCCGAGTGGCGCAGCACGTTGGTGACCCCCTCGCGGACGACCCACGCGAGCGCCTCGGCGCACTCCTCGGGCACCGGGTCGCCGCTCACCGTGCAGCGGATGCCGGCCGAGCCGAGCAGGGACCGCGCGCCCGACACCTCGCCCTCCCAGGTCGCCCGGAGCTCGCCCCGTACGACGCGGCGGACCTCGCCTCCGGCCTCGTCGGCGAGCCGCCGCACCCCCGCGAGCTCGGTGGCGGCCCGCTCGGCGTCGCCCCGCCGGACGAGCTCGGACGCGAGTTCGCTCTTGACCGCGATCGCGGCGAGGGTGCGGCCGAACACGTCGTGGAGGTCGCGCGAGATGCGCAGCCGCTCGGTCGCGAGCGCCAGGGCGGCGCGGTCCTCGTGGGCGCTCTGCAGCTCACGCAGGACCCGCAGCAGCCACACGCTCGACCAAACGGCCCACAGGGTGACGCTGACCACGACCGCCCCGACGAGCAGCAGCGGCAGGTCGGCGACGGCCGCCAGCGGAACGGCCGGCACGAAGATCGCCACGTTGAGACAGAGCGTCCGCCGTGCGTCGAGCACGGGCACGAAGCTCGCCGCGACCGACCCGGCCGCCGTCGCGATCGTCACGCCCGTCAACGGCACCGGGAGGGTGAAGGCGAAGGCGACGAGCGCCACGAGCACGAGCCCCCAAGCGATCACCCCGGAAACCGGGAGCCGCTTGGCGCTCCCGCCGAGGTGGCCGAAGCTCCACCGGCTGACGAGGATGTTCCCGGCCACGAGGGCGAACGTCAGCACGAGGATCGCGAAGCGGTGGGTGCGGCCGGTGCCGGTGAATCCGGAGAGGAGGGTGGCGATCGGGGTGGAGACCGCGACGTAGGTGGACCAGCGGACGTAGGTCTCGAACCGTCGCGCGCTCAGCGCGGGCCACTCCGCCATGAACCTCAGTCTGCCACCGCTGACCTGCGCCTCAATCCGAGGTCAGCCGTCGGTCCCTCGGTCGCGCCGCCGCAGGTAGCGCTCGAACTCCGCCGCGATCGCGTCACCGCTCGCCTCGGGCAGGTCGGCCGCGTCTTTGCGCTCCTCGAGCTCCTTGACGTATTCGGCCACCTCGGAGTCTTGGGCGGCCAGTTCGTCGACGCCGGTCTCCCAGGCGCGGGCCTCTTCCGGCAGGTCGCCGTAGGGCATCGGGATGTCGAGGAGGTCTTCGACCCGGCGCAGCAGGGCCAGGGTCGCCTTCGGGTTGGGCGGCTGGGCGACGTAGTGGGGCACCGAGGCCCACAGCGAGATCGTCTGCATGCCGGACAGGCCGAGGGTGTGCTGGAGGACGCCGATGATGCCGGTCGGGCCCTCGTATTTGGTGAGGTCGAGGTTGAGCACCCGGGCCAGGCCGGGGTCGCTGACCGAGCCCACGATGGGCACCGGGCGGGTGTGGGGGGAGTCGTTCAGCAGGGCGCCCAGGAGGAGGGCCAGCTCGATGCCCAGTTCGTGGCAGAGCCCGACGATCTCCTGGCAGAAGGTGCGCCAGCGCATGTTGGGCTCGATGCCGCGCAGCAGGACGACGTCACGCTTGGCCCCCGGCGGGCGGGCCACCAGCAGGCGGGTGGTGGGCCAGGTGATCGACCGGGTCATGCCCTCGCCCAGCTCCACGATGGGCCGGGTGACCTGGAAGTCGTAATAGTCCTCCGGGTCGAGCTCCACCAGGGGGGTGGCCTTCCACTCGGCCTCCAGGTGAGCGAGTACCGCGCTCGACGCCTCACCCGCATCGTTCCAGCCTTCGAACGCGGCGATCAGCACCGGGTCGACGAGCTCAGGGAGCCCTTCGAGCTCGATCAAGCCGCCTCCTCACATAGTCGTGGGGCCAGCCTAGTTGCAGTGCGCCCCCGAGCGTTATCCATGGCCACCGATAAGCTTTCCCGGACACCCCGACTGCTCCCCGAGGCCGAAACTTCAATGTCTGAAACACTGCACGCCGTACTTTTCGACATGGACGGCCTGCTGGTCGACACCGAGAAGGTGTGGGGCCTCGTCGAGGCCGAGGTCGTCGATCGGCTCGGCGGCCAATGGAGCCCCGAGCACCAGGAACGCATGGTCGGCGGCTCGTGGGAGACCACCGTCTCCTACATGCTCGGCCTGACCGGCGCAGACGTCCCCCACGACGTGGTGGCCGGCTGGCTCCTCGACGGCATGCTGACCCGGTTGGAATCCGGCGTCGAGCCGCTGCCCGGCGCCCTCGAACTCCTCACCCAGGTCAAGGCCGCGGGTGTGCCGATCGCGCTGGTCACGGCGTCGCTGAAGCCGATGGCCGACGCCGTGCTCGCCTCGATCGGCCGCCATCACTTCGACGTGATCGTCACCGCCGACGACGTGACCCGCACCAAACCCGACCCGGAGCCCTACCAGATGGCGCTGCGCCTGCTGGGCGTCGACCCGCACCACGCCGTCGTCTTCGAGGACTCGCCGAACGGCGTGGCCGCCGCCACCGCCGCCGGCTGCTACGTGGTCGCGGTCCCCAACCTGGTGCCGATCCCCGCCGCCTCCCGCCGCACGGTCGTCGAGTCGCTGCTCGACGTCGATCTGCCCTTCATCCGCACCCTCGTCCAGGCCGCTGTCTAGGCCGCCAGCAACGGCGCCAGGTCGGCCCGGTTGTTGACGCCCAGCTTCGTGTAGACCCGGCACAGGTGGTTGGCGACCGTACGCGGCGACAGCACCAGCCAGTCGGCGATCTCCCGGTTGGTCAGGTTCCAGGAGGCCAGCCGGGCGACCTCGGCCTCCCGGGCGCTCAGCCCCTCGACGCGGGGAGAGGCCCCGCCGAGCAGCGCGAGCCCGTCGCGGACGCCCAGCGCGGTGGCCCGGTCCCGCACCACATGGGCGTGCAGGGGGCAGGCCAGCCGTACCCGCGGGGGAGAGGTGTCGCGCAGGACGGTGATCAGGCCCCGGCGCTCCAGCAGGGCGACGGCCGCCTGGTCGGCCAGGCCCAGTAACACGTCCAGGTCGACCGGCTCGGTCAGAGCGACCAGTTCGATCACCGTGGTCTCGGCCGGGGTCAGCCCGGCCAGCTCGGCCTCCAGGAGCTGGCGCAGCCGGGGCGGCAGGGTCAGCTCGCCGTCCCACCGCCAGACGCCGCCGTCCCGGATCATCGCGGTGCCCGGCAGCAGCTCGGTGATCAGGCGCGGGTTGCCGCCGGTGGTGTGGTGGAGGCGGCGTACGGTCGCGATCTCGGCCGGGCCGCCCAGGGCGGCGGCCAGCAGGCCGCCGGTCTCGCGGACGGTGAGCGGGGACAGGTCGATCCGGGTCAGCGCGCCGTCGCGCCACAGGGCCGCGATCGGCTCCGGCAGCGGGGCCCCCGCCCCGGCCGTGAGGATCGGCGTGGTCCCGTGGTGCTCGGCCAGGTGGGCGATCAACGCGGCCGAGCTGGGGTCGAGCAGGTGGACGTCGTCGACGGCCAGCACCGGCGGGATCGGCCCGAGGGCGCGGGCGGCCCAGTACACCGGGTTGACCGGGGTGCAGGCGGGTCCGGGCAGCAGGTGGGCGAAGGCCCCGAACGGTACGTCCGCCGCGCGGGCCCGGACAAGAAGGAAGGAGAACGGCGCCAGCGCCTCGGTGAGCAGGCGGGTGCGGCCGGACCCGGCCGGGCCGGTCACCAGCACCCCGCCGCCGTCGCGGGCCGCCGCCCTGATCTGATCACGTTCGGCCGTACGCCCCATGAATGGCCACATGCCTCCGACGTTAGGAATCCGGCGGCTCGGGCGGATCCGAGTGAACCCCACGGTCACCCAGGGCTAACCCGGGGTACTGCCTAGGGGTCGCGCCCTCCTCAGGGAGGAGCACGCGCCGGAGACCCACGTGACAGGATGGAAATCAGGCGCTGTGAATCTGCCGTAGAGAACCCGAGGGGGCCGGCATGACCTTTAACGACATCGCGTGGCTGCCGCTGTGCGCGGCGCTGACCGCCGTCGGAGTGGCGTTCGCTTTCCTCGCGTTCCGGCGCCGGGGGGCGGCGGCGGGGCTGCGGGCGACCGCGTGGGCGCTGTTGCCGCTGGCGGCCTATCTGACGAACGCGCTGCAGACGATCTGGAACATCGTGAGCGCGGTGGTCGGCTTCGTGACCGGGCTGGTGCTCTCGCCGAGCGTGTGGGCGGGGGTTGCGCTGGCGGGGCTGTCCGTGATCTTGTTCCTGGTGTCGGGGGTGCTGCGGGGCCGTACCCTCCGGGTCGGGCGCAAGGCCCGGACCGGGAAGAAGGAGCCCGCGCCCGCGACCCCGGCCGCGAAACCGGCCGACGTCACCAAGCCGATGGCCCGGCCGGCGGCTCAGCCAGTCGAGGCAAAAAGTGATGACTTCTCCGACATCGAAGACATCTTGAAGAAGCGCGGCATCAGCTGAGCCCGACTCGGGAAATCTCGCATGGCGAGACCTAAGTTACCCATCAGTGCAATGTCACAGTTCCGCGACAGAACCGAAACGGGACTCCGACATATTCTTCAAGATCAACACGAATGAGTTTCGCGTGAATCACAGTTGGGCCACATAGCGCCTACTGGGTCTTGTTTACGCAGATCAGCACATAGATTCTGCCGACGAGACCCGCTCACCGTGTGGGTCGGATCCACATGGGAGCGCTCCGGACGTGTCGTGCTCCCGTCGGCACAACGTCGTCTGGAACCCAGGGGGCCCAACGCATGACCGCACCACTTGACGTCTCCGGTGGCGATTTGAAAGCCACGCCGGAGTCCGTTGCCGAGGGAGCGGGCGCGAAGGCGATCCAGGGGCGGTCCCTCGGACAGATCGCCTGGATGCGCCTCAAGCGTGACAAGGTCGCCCTCACCGGGGCCGGTGTCATCATCTTCCTGATCATCGTCGCCGTCTTCGCGCCGCTGATCGTCGGCTGGTTCGGCCATCCGCCGAACCAGTTCAACCAGGACATGATCGACACGATGACGATGACGCCCAAGGGCGGCACGGGCATCAGCTGGGACTACCTGTTCGGAGTCGAGCCGCTCAACGGCCGCGACCTGTTCAGCCGGGTCGTCTACGGCGCCCGCATCTCCCTGCTCATCGCGTTCTTCGCCACCCTGCTGTCGGTGGTCATCGGCACCACCATGGGCATCATCGCCGGCTACTTCGGCGGCTGGGTCGACACGATCATCAGCCGGCTCATGGACGTCTTCCTCGCCTTCCCCGTCCTGGTCTTCGCCATGGCGCTGGTGGGCGTGCTCGGCCAGTTCGAGACCCAGCTCAAGGTGCAGGGCGACACGCTCCGCATCCTGCTGCTGATCTTCGTCATCGGCTTCTTCAACTGGGGCTACATCGGCCGCATCATCCGCGGGCAGACCCTGTCGCTGCGCGAGCGCGAGTTCGTCGACGCGTCGCGAAGCCTGGGCGCGCGGGGGCCGTACATCCTGTTCAGGGAGATCCTGCCGAACCTGATCGCGCCGATCCTGATCTACGCGACGCTGCTGATCCCGACCAACGTGCTGTTCGAGGCCGCGCTGTCGTTCCTCGGGGTCGGCATCCAGCCGCCCACGGCGACCTGGGGCGGCATGCTCGCGGCGGCCACGAAGTACTACACCGTGCCGCACTTCATGTTCTTCCCCGGCATGGCGATCTTCATCACCGTGCTCGCCTTCAACCTCTTCGGTGACGGCCTGCGCGACGCGCTCGACCCGCGTGCGGGTCGCTGAGCTTTTCATCCCTGTTCCCCCCGGCTCCTACCTACAAGGGGTTTACGAATGAAGAAGAAAGCACTGGTCGTCTCGGCCGCCGGTGCCGTCCTCGCCTTGGCCCTGTCGGCCTGTGGCGGCGGCGGAACCGAAACTCCGGCAGCCGAGGGCGGCGGCACCTCCGCGCCGGCCGCGGCCGGCGCGGCGGGCTTCAACGCCGGCCTCGAGAACGTGACCAACCCTTCGGACAAGAAGGGCGGCACGCTCAAGATGGCCGTCACCGAGGACTGGGACTCGGTGGACCCCGGTGACACCTACTACGGCATGTCGTGGAACCTGCTGCGCATCTACGGACGCCCGCTGGTGACCTACAACCCCGCTCCCGGCGCCAAGGGCCGCGAGCTCGTTCCCGACCTGGCCGAGAGCCTCGGTCAGATGAGCGACGAGGGCAAGACCTGGACCTACAAGCTCCGCGCCGGGCTGAAGTTCGAGGACGGCTCCCCGATCACGTCCAAGGACGTGAAGTACGCGGTGCTCCGCCAGCTTGACAAGAAGACCTTCGTCAACGGCCCGACCTACTTCAACGACTGGCTGGACCTGCCGAAGGACTTCGAGTCGGTCTACACGACGCCCGACGTCAACACCGACTCGGCGATCGAGACCCCGGACGACTCGACGATCGTCTTCCACCTGAACAAGCCGTACGCCGGTTTCGACAACTTCGCCGCGCTCCCGGCCACCGTGCCGGTCCCGCAGGCCAAGGACACCGGCATCAAGTACCGCGACCACGTGATCGCGTCCGGTCCGTACAAGTTCGAGACCGTCGAGGCCGGCAAGACCTACACGCTGGTCCGCAACGAGCAGTGGGACCAGGCGACCGACCCGGTGCGCAAGGCGCTCCCGGACAAGTACGAGATCTCCCTGGGCGTCGAGGGCAACGACCTCGACAACCGGATCATCGCCGGCGACCTGCACGTCGACATCGCGGGCAGCGGTGTGCAGCCGGCCGCCCTCGGCACGATCCAGACCACGCCGGAGCTGAAGGAGCGGGCCGACAACCCGGTCGCGGCGCGTACCTGGTACATCTCGATCCTCGGCGACGTCCCGCCGCTCGACAACATCGAGTGCCGCAAGGCCGTCATCCTCGCCTCCGACCGCGTCGGCCTGCAGAACGCCTACGGCGGTCAGCTCGCCGGTGACATCGCCACCTCGCTGATGCCCCCGAGCATCGGCGGCTGGAAGAAGCTCGACCTCTTCCCGACCGCTTCGGGCGACGAGGCCAAGGCCAAGGAGGCGCTGACCGCCTGCGGCCAGCCCAACGGCTTCGAGACCACGATGACCTTCCGCGCCGACCGTCCCAAGGAGGTCGCGGCGGCCGAGTCGATGCAGCAGGCGCTCGCCAAGGTCGGCATCAAGCTGACCCTGAAGGGTTTCCCGACCTCGGAGTACTTCACCGCCTACGCCGGCAAGCCCGCCTACACCAAGGCCAACGGCATCGGCCTCGCCACCAACGGCTGGGGCGCCGACTGGAACGACGGCTTCGGCTTCCTGTCCCAGATCATCGACAGCCGCACCATCCGTGAGGCCGGCAACTACAACCTCTCGATCAAGGACCCCGCGGTCGACGCCCTCGTCGACCAGGCGTTCGCCGAGCAGGACACCGCCGCGCGTGACGCGATCTGGGGCCAGGCCGACCAGAAGGTCATGGAGGGCGCCTACGTCCTCCCGGCCGTCTACGCCAAGGGTCTGCTCATCCGAGGCAAGGGTGTGACGAACCAGTTCATCACCGGCGCCTTCGACATGTACGACTACCTGGCGCTCGGCGTCCAGTAATCCGGCCTTAGTTCGGCAGGCAGGGGGCCGGTCCGGCCGGACCGGCCCCCTTTGCCGAGGGGGGACAGTGGTCACCTATATCATCAGGCGCCTGATCGGCGCCCTGGCCATGCTGTTCATTGTCAGCGCGGTCACTTTCTCGATCTTCTTCGTGGTGCCCCGCCTGGCGGGCGTCACGGCCGACGACATCGCCAACCGCTACGTCGGCCGGGCGGCCACCGCCGAGACCGTGGTCGCCGTCGCGGAGAAACTCGGGCTGCACGACCCCGTCGTGGTCCAGTACGGCCGATGGGTGAAGGGCATCTTCGTCGGTGCCGACTACGACTACGGCTCGGGCGTCGAGTTCTGTCCCGCCCCCTGCTTCGGCTACTCCTTCGTCACCAAGCAACCGGTCTGGCCGGACCTGATGGACCGACTACCCGTGACGCTCTCTCTGGCGGCGGGCGCGTCCATCATCTGGCTGATCGTCGGCGTCTCGGTCGGCGTGCTGTCGGCGCTGCGCAGAGGCTCGATCTTCGACCGGGGAGCGATGATCATCGCCTTGGCGGGCGTCTCGCTGCCACCGTTCTTCACCGGTCTGGTGGCGCTGTCGATCCTCTCGTACGGTCTGGGCATCACCGCCCCGGGCGGCGCCTACGTGCCGTTGTCGGAGGACCCCGTCCAATGGGCCTACAGCCTGATCCTGCCGTGGCTCACCCTGGCGTTCCTGAACGCGGCGGCCTACGCCCGGCTCACCCGTGCCGGCATGCTCGACACGATGGGTGAGGACTACATACGCACGGCCAGAGCCAAGGGCCTGAAGGAACGCGTGGTCATCGGGAAGCACGGCCTGAGAGCGGCGCTGACCCCGATCGTCACCATCTTCGGCCTCGACGTCGGCATCCTGATCGGCGGCGCGATCCTGACGGAGAACGCCTTCTCCCTCCAGGGCCTCGGCAAGTACGCCACCACCGCCATCGCGGCCCAGGACCTGCCCAAGATCATGGGCTTCACCATGCTGGCCGCGTTCTTCATCGTCGTGGCCAACCTCATCGTCGACCTGCTCTACGCGGTCGTGGACCCGAGGGTGCGGCTGTCATGACCTTCCTCCAGCTCAAGGATCTGAAGATCCACTTCCCGACCGACGACGGTCTGGTCAAGTCGGTCGACGGCCTGTCGTTCGACCTCGAACGCGGCAAGACACTCGGCATCGTGGGCGAGTCGGGCTCGGGCAAGAGCGTCACCTCGCTCGGCATCCTGGGCCTGCACAAGGGCGGCCGGGCCAAGATCTCCGGTGAGGTCTGGCTCGACGGCGAGGAACTCGTCTCCGCCTCCCCCGAGCACGTCCGGTCGCTGCGCGGCAAGAAGATGTCGATGATCTTCCAGGACCCGCTGTCGGCGATGCACCCCTACTACACGGTGGGGGACCAGATCATCGAGGCCTACCGGATCCACAACAAGGTCTCCAAGAAGGTCGCCAAGAAGCACGCGATCGACATGCTCGGCCGGGTCGGCATCCCGCAGCCCGACCGCCGCGTCGACAGCTACCCGCACGAGTTCTCCGGCGGCATGCGCCAGCGCGCGATGATCGCGATGTCCCTGTCGTGCGACCCCGAGCTGCTGATCGCCGACGAGCCGACCACCGCGCTCGACGTGACCGTCCAGGCCCAGATCCTCGACCTGATGCGGGACCTGCAGCGCGATTTCAACGCCGCGCTGATCATCATCACCCACGACCTGGGCGTGGTCGCCGAACTGTCCGACGACATCCTGGTCATGTACGGCGGCAAGTGCATCGAGTACGGCGCCGCCGACGACATCTTCGAGCGGCCCGAGCACCCGTACACCTGGGGTCTACTGGGGTCCATGCCCCGCCTCGACCGTGAGGTGACCGAGCGGCTGCTGCCGATCAAGGGCACCCCGCCCTCGCTCATCAACGTGCCGTCCGGCTGCGCCTTCCACCCGCGCTGCGCCTTCGAGCCGCGCAACGGCGGCAAGGGCCGCACGCTGGTGCCCGACCTGGTCGAGACCGAGGGAGGCCACCTGGTGCGCTGTCACCTCTCCCGGGAGGAACGGCGGGACATCTGGGCCACCGAGATCAAGCCGAAGCTGGAGTCCTGATGACCGAAACCATCCTGTCCGTCCAGGGGCTGGAGAAGCACTTCCCGGTCACCAAGGGCCTGTTCAAGACCCAGGTCGGCGCGGTCAAGGCGGTCGACGGCATCAGCTTCGACGTGCGCAAGGGCGAGACGCTGGGCCTGGTCGGCGAGTCGGGGTGCGGCAAGACCACCACGGGCCGTCTGATCACCCGGCTGATCGAGCCGACCGGCGGGCAGATCACCTTCCAGGGTCACGACATCACCCACATGAAGCAGGGCAAGCTGCGCCCGCTCCGGCGTGACATGCAGATGATCTTCCAGGACCCGTACAGCTCGCTGAACCCCCGGCACACCGTCGGGGCCATCGTCGGGGCGCCGTTCCGGATCCAGGGCATCGAGACCGAGCACGGGACGAAGAAGGCCGTACAGGAGATCCTGGAACTGGTCGGTCTCAACCCCGAGCACTACAACCGCTATCCGCACGAGTTCTCCGGCGGCCAGCGGCAGCGCATCGGCATCGCCCGCACGCTCGCCCTGAAGCCCAAGCTGATCATCGCCGACGAGCCGGTGTCGGCTCTGGACGTGTCGATCCAGGCCCAGGTCGTCAACCTGCTGGAAGACCTGCAGAACGAGCTCGACCTGACCTACGTGGTGATCGCCCACGACCTGTCGGTCGTGCGGCACATCTCCGACCGGGTCGCGGTCATGTACCTCGGCAAGATCGTCGAAGTGGCCGAGCGCAAGGACCTGTACGCCTCGCCCATGCACCCGTACACCAACGCCCTGCTCTCGGCGGTCCCGATCCCCGACACGCGCCAGCGCGAGGGCCGCGAGCGCATCCGCCTGACGGGCGACGTGCCCTCGCCGCTGAACCCGCCGCCCGCCTGCCGCTTCCACACGCGCTGCTGGAAGGCCCAGGAGGTCTGCAAGACCACCGAGCCGCCCCTGGCGGAGCTGGCCCCCGGTCACGCGGTGGCCTGCCACTTCCCGGAGAACGCCCCGGCGAAGACCGAGGCGCCGGCCACCGTCGCCTAACCTCCGGCCGCCCGCCTCCCGAGCGGGCGGCCCGCCAGGTCTTCGACGACTTCCTTGTACGCGGCCCGGAGGTTGATCCGGAACACCCGCCCGTCGGGCAGTTCGACCCTGATGCGGGCGCTGGCCCCGCGCTTGAGCACGCCCTGACCGGGCCAGTCGACGGTGACGACCATGCCTTCACGGGGAAACGAGAACACGTCGTCGGCGCTGAAGGGCTGGTGCGTCACCCGGTCCCGGTGGACCGTCAGGAGTCCGGGCACCCATCCATGGTGCGAGAACGCATCTTCCGGCACCGGGAAGCCGTGCATGATCCCGTGAACCGTCATCGACCCGTCGGGATGGCGCACCGGGACGGGCAGACCCGGCCGGAGGCCGAGCCGGATCAGGACATGTTCGACGGCGGCCACCGGTACCAGCCACACCATGATGAGCGCGAACCGCAGCCGTCGAGCCCATGATGCCTTCGCCATCGCCACCCCCTCATCAGGGGGACGAGCCGCGGCTACATCGAGTTCCCTAAGTACGCATATCTCCCCGGATGCAGGTCAAGGACTCGCTTCCGGACGAAAAGTCTGGAAACATCCGATCATCTAGCTTGTAAGTGATCGGAAGCCGTAATGAGTCGAATCGGGTTGAAGGCGGCACTCGAACTGGTGCGTGCCCCCGCCACCCTCTCTGTCCCCGGTGACACCATGGCGGGCGCCACGCTCGCCGGGCGCAGCGGAACCCCTGCCCTGGCCGCGGCCTCGGTGCTGCTCTACTGGGCCGGAATGGCGCTGAACGACTGGGCCGACCGGGACATCGACGCGATCGAGCGTCCCGAGCGGCCCATCCCCTCGGGGCGGATCTCGGCGAACCAGGCCCTCGGCATCGCCGCCGGGCTCACCGGCGCCGGGATCACCGTCGCGGCCGTCGCGGGTGGCAAGAAGGGCTTCGCCATCGCCTCCCTGCTGGGGGCGGCGGTGTGGGCGTACGACATGGGCCTGAAGCACACCCCGGCCGGTCCCGCCTCGATGGCCGCCTGCCGCACGCTCGACGTGATGCTCGGCGCCGGCAAGGTCACCCCGATGGCCTTCGCCGTCGGCGCGCACACCTACGGCATCAGCATCCTCGGCCGCGCCGAGGTGTCCGGGGCCGACCCGGCCACGGTCCGGGGCGCTCTCGCCTGTACGGCCGCCGCCACGGGCCTGGCGGCCGTCTCGGTCGCCAGGGGCGCGGGCTCGGCCGTCGACAAGGCCACCGCGGCCGCCCTCATCGCGGGCTACGCCGCCAGTGGCGGCAAGGCGACGCTGGCGCTGCGCGGCAAGCCCGACCCCGAGCAGGTGCGGCAGGCCGTGCGGGCCTCGATCATGGGCTTCGTGCCCCTCCAGGCGGCGGCAGTGGCCGGGGGCGGCAAGACCCGCAGCGCGCTGGGCCTGGTGGCGGCGCTGCCGATCGGGCGCTGGCTCTCGTCCAAGATGTCGACCGCATGAACTTCGGTTACTGCTCCAACGGCTTCCGCGACCACTCCCTGGACGACGCGTTCACCGTGCTCGCCGACCTGGGATACACCGGCGTCGCGCTCACCCTCGACCACGGCCACCTGGGCGCCGACCCGACGTTCGACGAGGTCAGCCGGGTCGCGACTCGTCTCGGACGGCTCGGCCTGTCGGTCGTCGTCGAGACGGGCGGCCGCTACACCCTCGACCGGTTCCGCAAGCACTACCCGACGTTCCTCCACGAGGACGCCGCGCCGCGCCTGGCCTACACACGGCGGGCCATCGAGGTCGCGGCCGACCTCGGCGCCCCGGTCGTCCACTTCTGGAGCGGCATCCGCCCGGAAGAGGTCCCCGACGACCTCGCGTGGGACCGGCTGACGGCCCACTGCGAAACCCTGCTGGCCTACGCCGAGGAGCACGACGTGGTGCTCGGGTTCGAACCCGAGCCCGGCATGCTCGTCGACGACCTGGCCTCCTATGAGCGGCTGCGCAAGCGGCTGGGGGAGCCCGAGAGGTTCGGGCTGACCCTCGACATCGGGCACTGTCAGTGCCTGGAGCCCTGGCCGGTCGCCGAGTGCGTCCGGCGGGCGTCGCCCTACCTGGTACACGTCCAGATCGAGGACATGCGGCGAGGTGTCCACGAACATCTGGAGTTCGGCGACGGAGAGATCGATTTCGCGCCCGTTCTGGCGGAGCTGCGCGAATTCGACGGGATGATCGCGGTCGAGCTGGCCCGGCATAGCCACGCCGCCCCGGCGGTCGCCCAGAGGTCCATCAATTTCCTCAGAGGATTGCGATAAAACCATGCTCGTTATCAACGTGGTCGGGCTCACCCCGCGCCTGCTCGCCCACATGCCCAACGTGTCGAAGCTGGGCAACGCCGCCGCTCTCAAGCCGGTGCTGCCCGCGGTGACCTGCTCGGTGCAGGCCTCCATCGTGACCGGCGCGATGCCCCGCGACCACGGCATCGTCGGCAACGGCTGGTACTTCCGCGACCTCGGCGAGGTCTTCCTGTGGCGCCAGCACAACGCCCTCATCCAGGGCGAGCAGATCTGGGACGTCACCCGGGACCTGAAGACCGCCAACATCTGCTGGTGGTACGCCATGGGCACCAACTCCGACTTCGTGGTGACCCCCCGCCCGATCTACCACGCCGACGGAGCCAAGTCACCCGACGCGTACGTCCGCCCCCCGGAGTGGCACGACAGGCTCACCGGTTCCCTCGGGGAGTTCCCCCTGTTCACCTACTGGGGCCCGAACGCCGGCATCACCTCGTCGAACTGGATCATCGGCGCCACCCGGAAGCTCATCGACGATGAGAAGCCCGACCTGACGATGGTCTACATCCCGCACCTCGACTACGACCTCCAGCGCTTCGGCCCCGACTCGCAGCAGGCGATCGCCGCCGCCAAGGCCGTCGACCAGGCCCTGGTCCCGCTGCTCGACCAGAACCCGGTCATCCTGTCGGAGTACGGCATCACCAACGCCTCGAAGGCCGTGGACATCAACCGCGCCCTGCGGCGGGAGGGCCTCCTGGAGGTCTACACCCAGGTCGGCATGGAGTATCTGGACCCGTGGACCAGCCGCGCCTTCGCGGTGTCGGACCACCAGATCTCCCACGTCTACGTGCGCGACTCCGCCGACATCCCGCGCGTCCGCGACCTGATCGCGGGCCTCGACGGCGTCGACGAGGTGCTCGACCAGGCCGGCAAGGAGAAGTACGGCCTCGACCACGAACGAGCCGGGGAACTGGTCGCCGTGGCCGAGCCCGACGCCTGGTTCACCTACTACTACTGGCTCGACGACGACCGCGCCCCCGACTTCGCCAAGCTGGTCGAGATCCACCGCAAGCCCGGCTACGACCCCGCCGAGCTCTTCATGACCAGCAAGGCCGTCGCCGCCAAGGCGCTCCTGCGCAAGAAGATGGGCTTCCGCTACGAGATGTCCGTCGTACCGTTGGACCCGAAGCAGGTCAGCGGCAGCCACGGCCGCCTCCCCGACTCACCCGAGGACGGCCCGGTCCTGATCGGCCCCTGGGACGGCGAGAGCTACCACGCCACCGAGGTGAAGGACCTCCTGCTGAAGGAGCTGCGCCGGTCGTAGAACGCAGATGGGCCGTCGCGACCGCCTGCCCGGTCGCGCGGCCCTTCGGCGTGATCACCAAGCTGTGTGTTGTGGCTACGGATGCGCCCCGGGCGTGATCAGCCCGGTCTCGTAGGCCAGCACGACCGCCTGGACCCGGTCGCGCAGGCCCAGCTTGGTCAGCACGTTGCCCACGTGGGTCTTCACCGTCGTCTCGCTGACCACCAGTTCACGGGCGATCTCGGCGTTGGACAGGCCCTTGGCGATCAGCTTCAGCACTTCGAGCTCACGCTCGGTCAGCCGGGCCAGCCGCGTCGGCGACGCCTGCTGATGAGCCGAGGGCAGCCGGCTGGCGAACTTGTCGAGCAGCCGCCGTGTCACACTCGGCGCCACGATCGCGTCTCCTGCGGCCACCACCCGGATCGCCTGCAGCAGCTCGACGGGCGGCACGTCCTTCAGCAGGAACCCGCTCGCGCCGGCCCGGAGCGCCTCCACGATGTACTCGTCGAGGTCGAACGTGGTCAGCACCAGCACCCGGGGCACATGCGCCGACGCCGGGGCGTCACGGACGATCCGGCGGGTCGCCTCGATGCCGTCCATCCCGGGCATCCGGATGTCCATCAACACCACATCGGGCAGCAGCGCCCGAGACTGGTCCATCGCGGTCGAGCCGTCTCCGGCCTCGCCGACCACGGTCACGTCGGTCTCGGCCTCCAGGATGAACCTGAACCCCGTGCGCAGCAGCGGCTGGTCGTCGACCAACAACACCCTGATCGGCATTTACCTGTCCTTGAGGGGGAAACGGGCCCGGACCTCGAATCCGCCCCCCGGTCGCGGGCCGATCCGCAGAACTCCACCATAGAGGGCAACTCGCTCCTTGATGCCCACGAGACCGTGCCCCTTGCTGCCGTTCTCCCTTTTCAGCACCAGCCCGCGCCCGTCGTCCTCGACGTGCACCATCAGCTCACTGGGCTCGTGCCGGACGGTCACCCACGCCCGCGCGGCGGGCCCGGCGTGCCGCAGGCTGTTGGTCAGCGCCTCCTGAACCAGCCGGTAGGCGGCCAGATCGACCCCCGGAGGCAGCTGCCGCGTCTCGCCCTCGAGCCAGAGCTGCGTGGTCAGCCCCGCCTCCCGCATCTGGTCGACGAGGCCCGGCAGGTCGTGCATCCCCGGCTGCGGCCCCCGCTCGGCGGGCCCGTCGGTCCGCAGCACGCCGACGATGCTGCGCATCTCGGCCATCGCCGTGCGCCCCATCTCCTCGATGGAGACCAGCGCGTCACGCGCCACCCGGGGGTCCTTCTCCAGCATCGTACGAGCGGCGGCGGCCTGCACCGTCATCACCGAGACGTGGTGGGCGACCACGTCATGGAGCTCCCTGGCGATCCGCGACCGCTCCTCGGCCCGAGCCGCCCGGGTGTCGGCCTCACGGGCCCGTTCGAGCCGGTCGGCCCGGTCGACGAGCTCCCCGAGATAGGCCCGCCGCAACCGGGTCGTCCTTCCGATCACCCACACCAGGGCCGTGACGACCACGATGATGGCGTGATCGGTCCAGACGAGCTGCGGATTCCCCGGCAGCGCCCCGGCCAGGTAACCGGTCATGACCAGCACCGCCGCCAGCACGCTCAGCGCCAGCCCCCGCTGCGTGGCGACCGTGTAGAGCAGGATCATCGCCGCGAGGTCGGCCAGCCCGGCACTGTAGTCGAGCACGTTCAGCACCACGACCGGCACGGTCGTCGCCGCCAGCACCAGGAACGGCCACCGCCGGCGCAACGCCAGCGGCAGCGTGCACGAGACGATCAGCAGCAGACTGAACGCGTCGGCGGGCCGCTGCGGGAAGGCCGACAACCCCTCCCACTCGACGGTCGCGTGAGGCCCCACCGACAAGGCGAAGAGCAGCGAGAACGCGGTCATCACGACCGCGAGAACTGAGTCGCTGATCAGCTGCCGACGGGGGGAGGTGCGCACGCAATCAATTTAGGCCGCCTCCGGCCCACAGACCTCATCCCTAGGAACGAGCCGCCCGGAGCGGGGCGACCTCACAGTTCGTCGGTCGCCGCCCGCGCCGCCAGGCGCCGCGTCGGCCGGGGTCGCTGCTCCGGCACCGGCGGAGGAGTGCCGCCGAACTCGGGGCACAACGCCTGGTGGTCGCACCAGCCGCACAACCGGGACGGGCGATGGTGCCACTCACGTGTCGTCAACGATCGCTCGATCGCCTGCCACAGCGCCTCGACCTTGCGTTCGGTCGCGCGCAGGTCGGCCTCGTCGGGCTGGTAGCGCAGCACCTCGCCGCCACCGCCCAGATAGACGAGCTGGAGCAGCCGGGGCACCTCCCCGCGCTGCCGCCACAGCACCAGGGCGTAGAACTTCATCTGGAACAGCGCCTTGGCCTCGAACTGCGGCCCCGGCGCGGCGCCCGTCTTGTAGTCGACGACCCGGATCTCGCCGGTCGGCGCCACGTCGAGCCGGTCGACGTAGCCCCGCAGCATCAGCCCGCTGTCGAGCACCGCCTCCACATAGAGCTCCCGTTCGGCCGGTTCGAGCACCGTCGGGTCTTCCAGCGTGAAGTAGCGGTCGACCATGCCGCGCGCCTGCTCCAGCCACTCGTCGCGCTCGGCGTCGGTCGCGAACAGGCCCTGGTAGGCGGGCTCCTCCTCCAGCAGCCGCCGCCACTGCGGGTCGAGCAGCTCGCGGGCCGCCGTGGCGGTGCGGGCGCCGGAGGGCAGGTCGTAGAGGCGTTCGAGCACGGCGTGGACGAGGGTGCCCCGCACGGCCGCCGCAGAGGGCTTCTCGGGGAGCTGGTCGATCACCCTGAACCGGTAGAGCAGCGGGCAGGTCATGAAGTCACCGGCACGGGAGGGGGACAGCGCGCCGATGACGGCGCGCTCCTCGGTCAGGGTCATGCCCAGACGATAGGCCATGCCCCCGACACTTCCCGGGCGAGAACGCCTGTGCAGATCCCGCCGGGCGCTGGCGGACGGCGTGGCCCGCGTAGGATCCATGCCTAGGAAGGGGTACCAGAACACTATGAGCACACCGTCTCCGGGGCTGCGGATGGGACGCCCGTTCGGGATCCCGGTTTACGTCTCCCCGACGTGGCTGATCGTCGCCGCGTTCATCACGATCACGTATGAACCGCAGGTCGCCGCGCGGCTACCGGAGTTCTCGCAGTTCGTGCACTACTCGATCGCCCTGCTGTTCGCGGTGCTGCTCTACGTCTCGGTCCTGCTCCACGAGCTGGCCCACTGCGTCGTGGCCAAGGCCTACGGCCTGCCGGTGAAACGCATCACCCTCTACCTCCTGGGCGGCGTCTCGGAGATCGAGCAGGAGCCCGACACCCCGGGCAAGGAGTTCCTGGTCTCCTTCGCCGGGCCGGTCGTCTCGCTCGGCCTGGCGGGCATCTTCTTCGGTCTGGAACAGCTCGTCGACTCCGACACGATCCCCGGGGTGCTGCTGTTCATCCTCTGGACCTCGAACCTGATCGTCGGCGTCTTCAACCTGCTGCCCGGCCTGCCGCTCGACGGTGGCCGCATGCTCAGGGCGGGTGTGTGGAAGGTCACCCACAGCCCCAACAAGGGCACCGTGGCCGCCGCCTGGATCGGGCGCGGGCTCGCGGTCGTGCTGGTGCTGTCCCAGCTCGTGCTGCCGCTGATGGCCGGGCAGGAGCCCGACTTCACCACGGTGCTCTGGTCGATGATCCTGGCCGCCTTCATCTGGATGGGCGCCTCGCAGTCGCTGCGCGTCGCCAAGGTCCGGTCCAAGCTGCCCCAGGTACGCGCCCGTGCGCTGGCCCGCAGGGCCTTCCCGGTCGCCGCCGACGTGCCGCTGGCCGAGGCGCTGAGAAGGGCCCGCGAGAGCGGCGCGGGGGCACTGGTGATCGTCGATCACGAGGGCCGCCCGACGGGGATCGTGAACGAGGCCGCCGTCAACGCCACCCCCGAACCGCGCCGCCCCTGGATCAACGTCGGGTCGCTGGCCCGCACCCTCGAACCGGCCCTCGTCCTGGGCGCCGACCTGGAGGGAGAGTCCTTGATCGACGCGATGCGCGACAATCCCTCGGGTGAATATCTGCTCGTCGAACGGGGCGGCGAAATCTACGGCGTGCTCGCCACCGCCGATGTCAATCGGGTGTTCACCGGCGTCTGACCAGATCGGGAGCGATTACCCCCACTCGTCATCTGGCTCGCGCACCACTAATGTTCTGGTCAAACGATCAGAAGTTGGGTTTGGCCGGAGGAGAGTTCTGTGACGGAGCAGGGCGCGGGGGTGGTCCGTCCGCTTCCGGGTGACGGTGTGGTCGCTCATTTGAACGGGCTGGCGCTGGTGTGCGGGCCAGGCTCGGCACAGGTTGAGGAGTTGCTCGACGCGGTGCGGGAGACCGCGGAAACCGGCGGAGACGGACGCACGCTCGTCCGTAAGGTCGCCAAGGTTCTGGCGCGCTCCATGGACGACGAGCCACCGGCGATCGCGGTCGCCGGGCCCTCGGGCGGCGGTGTGGCGGTGCTCGTCTCGGGCACGGCCTCGGCCCACTTGTTCGGCGCCCCCGACGGCGACTTCGTGATCTCCGGCCAAGACGCCCTCACCTGGAATGACCGCCTCGTGGCCGGCCCGGTGGGCCGGGTCGAACTGCGGCTGCCCGGCTCGGGCCCGTCCAGCCCCTACTCCCGCCTCGACGGCGGCGTGGTCGCGGGCGGCGGCGCCGAGATCGACTACACGGCGACCGGCCACACGGTGCACCGGCCCGTCCCGGTCCCGCAGCCCTCCCCGCCGCCCCAGCAGCCGCAGGGGCAGCAGGGTCACCCCTACGCCTCGCAGCCCTCGGGCCCGCAGCAGCCGATGATCCCCCACCAGCCGCCGCCCCCGCAGCCGTACAACCAGCCGTCCTACGACCCCCCGCCGTACGACCCGCCGCCGGTTTACGACCACCCGCCCATGCAGCCCCCGCCGCAGGGCCAGGGCCCGTTCGGCCCGCCCCCCGGCCTGCCGATGGGCCCCCCGCCGATGGGCGCTCCGCACCCCCCGGTCGCCGAACCGCAGCCGCCGCAGCACGAGGAGCGCCGCCACGACAGCGGCCACTTCGACCCGCAGCCGCAACATGACCTGCCGCCGGAAGACCCGAGCGACTCCACCCAGATGGACGCCGCCCCCGAGCGCCTCGGCCCCATGGTCCACGGCGTCGACTGCAAGAACGACCACTTCAACGACCCGCGCGCGCCCTACTGCGCGGTCTGCGGCGTCCCGCTGTCGACCCGTGACCTCGTCCCCTACAAGGGCCCGCGGCCCGCGCTCGGCGTCCTGCTGCTCGACGACGGCATGGCCCTGACCCTCGACAGCGACTACATCCTCGGCCGCGACCCCGAGCGCGCCCCCGAGGTCCAGTCGGGCGACGCCCGCCCGGCCAGGGTGACCAGCCCCGACGGCTCGGTCTCCCGGCGGCACCTGCGGGTGACCCTGGAGAACTGGGATGTCAACCTGATCGATCTGGGCTCGGTCAACGGCACCCAGATCCAGCCCCCGGGCGACCCCAACTTCTACGACATCCCCCCGAACGAGTCGGTCACGATCATGCCCGGCACGACGGTCCGGGTGGGCGTCTCCCGCACCATGCGCTTCGAGCCCCACCGCAACGCCTGACCCGCGCTCCGATCGACCCCGGCCCCTGAAGGCGCCGGGGTCGATGCGGGTTCAGGCGCGGAACTCCGGAGTCCGCTGTCGGTGTGCCCGGGTGTGAGTCTCATCGCCTGAGACGGTCGAGCTCCCCGAGCATGATCTCCTCTATCCGGGACGTGCGGTCGGGATAGAGCAGGCGGTGCAGGCTCAACCCGTCGACCAGTGCCAGCAGTCGTTCCGCCGTGTCGTCGAGCTCCTCGCTCGCGATCTCCCCGGAATCGGCCGCACTCTGGAGCAGGCTGCGTACCAGCAGATGGAGGTCGCGCGCCTCCTCGCGCTGGGTCTGCAGCAAAGCGGGTGAGGTCAGGCTGCGGGCCCAGAAGCCGATCTCCAGACCGGTCTCCCGTTCCCGCTCCTCCTCCAGCGGCAGGTTGTCCAAGAGGAGCTCACGCAGGGCCGCCAGCCCGGTCAGCCCCGTCAGCTTCTCCGCCAGCCGCTCGGTGATGCGCCGGTGGCTCGACTGCAAAGCGGACAGCAGGATCTCGTCCTTGTCGGCGAAATAGTGCGTCAGGACGCCATTGGAGTAGCCGGCCTCCTTCGCGATCGCCCGCGTGGTCGCGGCCTCGATTCCCGCGCGCAGGATGATGCGGCGGGCGGCGGCCACGACCTCTTCCCTGCGTTCGTCATGGTTCACGATCTTCGGCATGTTGACATTTTAGTCGGGCGCCCGTCTATCATCCAGGCCATGTCGGTTGTCACACTCGGCGTCCACATCGTGGACGTGCTCGCCCGGCCCGTCGAGTCGATTCCGGCCGGCCAGGACACCCACCTGGTCGAGCAGGTGCGCATCACCGCCGCCGGTGCCGCCGCCGGGACGGCCGTCGTCCTGGCCAAACTCGGGATCCCCGTCGTCTCGCTCGGCGCGATCGGCGAAGACGAACTGGGCGACTTCCTCCTCATGGTCATGGCCCGCCACGGCGTCGACGTCTCGAAGCTCACCCGCAAGCCGGGGGAGCAGACCGCCGCGTCGATCCTGCCCATCCGCCCCGACGGCGGGCGGCCCTCGTTCCACGTCCCCGGCGCGAACCTGGGCCTGTCCCTGGCCGACGTCGACGTCGAGGCGATCAGGCGGGCCGAGGTCCTCCACCTCGGCGGCATGGACGCCACCTGGGGCCTCCACGACCCCGTTTTCCACGCGCTTCTGGACGACGTGAGAAGCCACGGCACGCAGGTCACCCTCGACCTGCTGTCGAACATGGCCGATCTGATGCCCGCCGCGAAGACCTTCCTGCCCCACGTCGACCACTTCCTGCCCAATGAGGAGCAGGCCCTCCTGATGACCGGCGCGAAGACGGTCGAGGAGGCCGCCGGACTGCTGCTCGACGAGGGCCCGCGAACCGTGATCATCACGCTGGGCGCCGAAGGCAGCCTCGTCGCCACGTCCGAGGGGCTCACGAGGGTGCCCGCCGAAGACGTACAGGCGATCGACACGACCGGATGCGGTGACGCCTACTGCGCGGGCTTCGCCGCCGGGCTGGTCACCGGGCGGTCGGTGCTCGAATCGGCGCAACTGGGCACCGCCGTCGCCGCCCGCGTGGCCGGGGGCCTCGGCTCCGACGCGAACCTGGACGGCGCCGCCGCCCTGCTGGCCTGAGAGGAAGTTCCCCCCATGTCCCTGGACGCCGATCTGCGCGCCCGCGCCGCCAAGGTCATCCCCGGCGGCATGTACGGCCACCTCAACGCCGCCCTCCACGGCGACACCTACCCCCAGTTCTTCACCAGGGCGGAGGGCGCCCGCCAGTGGGACGCCGACGGCCGCGAGTACATCGATCTGATGTGCTCCTGGGGCCCCATGATCGTCGGGCACCGGAATCCCCGCGTGGAGGCGGCCGCGGCGGCTCTGCAGGCCCAGGGCGACTGCCTCAACGGCCCCGGGCCGATCATGGTCGAGCTGGCCGAGCTGCTCGTCGACCTCATCCCGGCCGCCGAGTGGGCCCTGTTCTCCAAGAACGGCACCGACGCCACCACCCAGGCCCTGATGGTCGCCCGCGCCGCCACGGGCCGCAGCAAGGTCCTGATCGCCCACGGGGCCTATCACGGCGCCGACCCGTGGTGCACGCCGGGCCTTTCCGGCGTCACGCCGAACCAGCGGGCCGACACGGTCGAGTTCACCTACAACGATCTCCAGGACGCCGAACGGGCCGCCGCCGAGGCCGGAGACGACGTCGCGGCCATCCTGGTGACCCCCTTCAAGCACGACTCCTTCGAGGACCAGGAGCTCGCCGAGGCCGATTTCGCCCGGGGCGTCCGGGCGCTGGCCGACCGTCTCGGGGCCGCTCTGGTGATCGACGAGGTCCGCGCCGGGTTCCGGCTCGACCTCCGGGGAACCTGGGAGTCCTTCGGTGTACGTCCGGATCTGTCCGCCTGGTCCAAGGCGATGGGCAACGGGCATCCGATCGCGGCGGTCACCGGGGTCGACGCGCTCAAGAACGCAGCTCAGACCCTCTATTCGACCGGATCGTTCTGGTTCTCCTCGGCCGCGATGGGGGCCGCGAAGGCCACGATCGAGATCCTCCGGGAGTCCGACGGCCCGGCGGTGATCGAACGCGCGGGGTCGAGGCTGCGTACCGGACTGTATGAGCAGGCCAAGAGCCACGGCATCACGATCAACCAGACGGGCCCGGTGCAGATTCCGTGGCTCTCGTTCGAAGGAGACGCGACGCTGGAGCGAGGCGTCTTCTGGGCGGCCGCCTGCCTGGCCGAGGGAGTCTACGTCCACCCCTGGCACAACTGGTTCCTGTCGACCGCCCACACCGACGCCGAGATCGACCGCGCCCTGGAGGGCACCGACGCCGCGTTCGCCGCGACCATCCGGCGGTTCAGCGGAGCCTGAGCCACTCCACGTTGTCGGTCCACGTCCCGTCGGGGCCCGGCAGATACTCCTTCACGGTCTGGCCGCGGGTGAAACCGGCCCGCTCCAGCACCGCCTGGGAGGCCAGGTTGCCGGGGTTGGTGCCGGAGATCAGCCGCCGCATCGACGTCTGGGTGAACGCCCATTCGGCCAGCAGTTCGACCGCCCGGGTCACCAGGCCCCGGCCCCGGAAGTCGCTGTGCAGGCTGTAGCCGACCATGGCCTCCCGCATCGGCGGCGTCAGGTGCGAGAGCTGGATGTCACCGGCGAACGCGCCGGTCACGGCGTCGCGGATGGCCATCTCCGCCTGCACGCCGACCAGCCAGCGATATCCCGCCCCGGCGCACCGGTAGAGGGTCTCCTCGAACGGCGGCGCCTCCGGCGGAACCCGATATTTCACGACGTCGGGCAGCGACGCCACCGCCTGGTAGGCCGGTGCGTCGTCCCCCGTCAGCATGGTCAGCGTGACGACCCCGTCGGTGAGCCCGCCGGGGGGCAGGAACGGCAGGAACGGCCTGATCGGCTCCCCGGAGTCGCCGGGCAGCCGGCCGAACATGGCCATGTCGGCCCGGCCGCCACCGGGCAGCGGCCCGGCCCCGCGCCGCAGGCCCTCATGGCGGAAACCGGCGGCCAGCGCGACCTTCTGCGAGCCGACGTTCTCCATCTCGGCGACCAGGTGCAGGCGGGGCACGCCGTGCTCGAAGGCCCACGTGGCGAGCGCCCGCAGCGCCGCCGTGGCGACGCCCTTGTCGCGGGCCCACGGGGCCACCCAATAGCCCACTTCGACGTTGCCGAACCGGTCGGGCAGGTGCAGCCCGAGCATGCCGTTCAGCTCGCCGGTCCCTGGGTCGGCCACGACGAACTCCGCGCCGCCCGCCCCCCACCGGGCCTCGGCGACCTCCGTCAGCCAGATGTGGGCGTGCTCCGCGGTGTACGGACTGGGCAGGGTCGTGATGAATCGCTGGGTCAGCGGGTCGGAGCAGGCGCGCACGACGGCCGGGATGTCGGCTTCGACCGGTGGCCGCAGGGTGACCGGGCCGGCCTGGATGGTTTCGCGGGGGAACATGGCCCATTGCTACCAGTCGTCCGAGTCGGGGGACAAACGTTTTGCCATTAGCCTTGCCGCCATGGGTTTTCGCAGGCACGGCCCTTTCCAGGCCGGAGATCAGGTCCAGCTCACCGATCCGAAGAACAAGCGTCACACCCTGACGCTCAAGGAGGACGGCGTCTTCCACAGCCACAAGGGGTGGATCGCGCACACCGACTTGATCGGGCAGCCTGAAGGCTCTGTGGTGCGATCGTCGGGCGGAGTACTGTATCTGGCGTTCCGCCACCTGCTGTCCGATTACACCCTTTCGATGCCGCGCGGCGCAGCCGTGATCTACCCGAAGGATTCCGCCCAGATCGTCGCCATGGCCGACATCTTCCCTGGCGCCAAGGTCGTGGAGGCCGGCGTCGGTTCCGGGGCGCTGTCCTGCTTCCTGCTGCGCGCCATCGGCAACGAGGGCTCACTGACCTCCTACGAACGGCGGGCCGACTTCGCCGAGGTCGCGACCAAGAACGTCGAAAAGTTCTTCGGCGGCGACATGAAGCAGTGGCGTCTGGTGGTCGGCGACTTCAACGAGGCCCTCGACGAGACCGACGTCGACCGGATCATCCTCGACATGCTCGCCCCCTGGGAGTGTGTCGACGCCGCGAGCAAGGCGCTCACGCCCGGCGGTGTGATCTGCTGTTACGTCGCCACGACGACCCAGTTGTCAAGAACCGTCGAGACACTTCGCGATCACGGAAGTTTCACGGAGCCCAAGGCGTGGGAGACCCTCATTCGCGACTGGCATGTCGAAGGTCTGGCCGTCCGTCCCGATCACCGCATGGTGGGGCACACCGGTTTCCTCGTCAGCGCCCGCCGCATGGCCGACGGCGTCACGCCGCCGCCAAGACGCCGCCGCCCGGCAAAGGCGGCGTATGGGGAGGGTACGGAAGACCAGTGACGATTCAGCAGCAAACAGGCAAACTTGAGTGACAGTGGGAACAAACAACGTGTTCCATGTGCTCACCGAGATAAACCCTCCGAAAAGGCATCAACTACCAAACACTCCACGTAACTAGACGAACACCAGTGGGCTACGTTTTTCAAGGCCGTCAGATTGGTAGGGACTTGAGTAGTCTTTCCTCTACTGGGAAGGAGGTGACGTGCCGTGGCAGCTCGCGATGACGCAGAGGCTCGGGCCGCGCAGCGCGAACGGGAGGTCGCTGACCTCACAACACAGGTCTCCTTCCTTCAGGAGGAGATCACCGCGTTGCGCCGCAAGCTTGCGGAATCCCCCCGCCAGGCGCGGGTGCTGGAGGAACGTCTTCACGACGTTCAAGCTCAGGTGGTCGCCCTCACAGGCCAGAACGAACGGCTCGTGGCCACCCTCAAGGAGGCCAGGGACCAAATAGTCGCCCTCAAGGAGGAGGTCGACCGGCTGGCGCAACCGCCATCCGGATTCGGCGTCTTCCTCGAGGCCAGAGAAGACAGCACGATCGAGGTGTTCACCGGCGGGCGCAAGCTACGGGTGAACGTCAGTCCCGCCGTCGATGTCGACTCGCTGAAGCGTGGCCAGGAGGTCATGCTCAACGAGGCGCTGAACGTGGTCGAAGCCCTGGGCTTCGAAGACGTGGGCGAGATCGTGATGTTGAAGGAGCTGCTCGAAGACGGGCAGCGCGCGCTCGTGATATCGCACGCCGACGAAGAGCGCGTCGTCAAGCTCGCCGAGTCGCTTCTCGACCAGCCGATCAGGTCGGGCGACTCACTCCTGCTGGAGCCGCGTTCGGGTTACGTCTACGAGCGCATTCCCAAGTCGGAGGTCGAGGAGCTCGTCCTCGAAGAGGTGCCCGACATCTCTTACGACGAGATCGGCGGCCTGCGCGGGCAGATCGAGCAGATCAGGGACGCGATCGAGCTTCCCTACCTGCACGCCGACCTGTTCAGGGAACACAAGCTGCGCCCGCCGAAGGGTGTGCTGCTCTACGGCCCGCCCGGTTGCGGCAAGACGCTCATCGCCAAGGCGGTCGCCAACTCCCTGGCCAAGCAGGTCGCGGAGAAGACCGGCCAGTCCGGCAAGAGCTTCTTCCTCAACATCAAGGGCCCGGAGCTCCTCAACAAGTACGTCGGTGAGACCGAGCGGCACATCCGCCTGGTCTTCCAGAGGGCGCGCGAGAAGGCGTCCGAGGGCACCCCGGTGATCGTGTTCTTCGACGAGATGGACTCGATCTTCCGCACTCGTGGATCCGGTGTGTCGTCCGACGTCGAGAACACCATCGTCCCTCAGCTGCTGTCGGAGATCGACGGCGTCGAGGGCCTGGAGAACGTCATCGTCATCGGCGCCTCCAACCGCGAAGACATGATCGACCCGGCGATCCTGCGGCCTGGCCGCCTCGACGTGAAGATCAAGATCGAGCGGCCGGACGCCGAAGCGGCGAAGGACATCTTCTCGAAGTACCTGATCTCGGAACTCCCGCTGCACCCCGAGGACCTCGCCGAGCACGGCAGCAGCCGTGAGTCGACGATCTCGGAGATGATCCAGCGGGTCGTCGAGCGCATGTACAACGAGATCGAGGAGAACCGCTTCCTCGAGGTGACCTACGCCAACGGCGACAAGGAAGTCCTCTACTTCAAGGATTTCAACTCGGGCGCGATGATCCAGAACATCGTCGACCGGGGCAAGAAGATGGCGATCAAGCAGTTCCTGGAGACGGGCCAGAAGGGCCTGCGCATCCAGCATCTGATGGCCGCCTGCGTCGACGAGTTCCGGGAGAACGAAGACCTCCCCAACACCACCAACCCCGACGACTGGGCCCGCATCTCCGGCAAGAAGGGCGAGCGGATCGTCTACATCCGCACCCTCGTGCAGGGCAAGCAGGGCACGGAGGCCGGCCGTTCGATAGACACGGTCGCCAACACGGGACAGTACCTGTAGGGATTTGCGCAAACGGCACGTCTCCCGCTTTGGGGGGGCGTGCCGTTTTTGTTTGTCTCGTCTTGCTTGTGGTGTTGACGTTGTAGCGTTGCCCGTTGTGCGGTATTGGTGCGGATTTAAATGTGACGGGCTGACGTGACGCGGGGGACGCGGAACGGGGACCAGCCTTGGCCGTCCGACCCGGGGGATGCACGAGTGTGGCCGAAGGGCCCCAGAGCGGTGCCGCCGGCCGGAGACGCCCGTGTATGGCCTGCCGGGCCTCAAGCGACGCCAGGTGCGCCAGGCGTGCCTGGCGGATGGCCGGGCGCACCACAGGCGAACCCGGAGGGGCCCGCTGCCACGCCGACCGCGGATGTCCGTCCGTGGACGGCCGGGCCTGAAGCCGCCGCCCCGGCTGCACCCGCCTGGCCGACCGAGCCTGCGGGTTCGACCGGGGTTCACGCGTGGCCGGCTGAGCCTGAGGCCCCCGCGGTAGATGCGCGTGCGTGGCCCGGTGGACCTCCGGTCGAGCCTTCTGGTTCGACGGATCTCCCCGCGTGGCCGGCTGGAACCGATGCCATAGCCGCGGATGCGCGTGGGCCCGGTGTGCCTCCTTCCGGTCCTGTGGGCGTGCCTGCCTGGCCGAGTAGGCCAGGGGCCGCCCCCGTGGACGCGCGCGCCTGGCCGCCTGCGGCTGGCCTGGCGACGGCCCCTCCTGGGCCCGGTACGTGGAACGGCGGCGCTGAGGCGCCGGTGACCGGGCAGTTCCTGGGGTTATCTCAGGACGTGGCCGCTCTTGAGCGGGAGGCGCCCGCTGGGCGTGGTGGCGGGCGGCGGCGGGGCGGGGTGGCCGCGCCACCGCCTCCCGGGCCGGAGGCCAGGGCGGAGACGGGGCTCGCGCCGCCGGTGCGGCGGCCTCGGCTGGTCGAGCTCGACCTGCTCCGGTTCATCGCCGCGTTCGCCGTCATGGCGTTCCACTTCATGGCCGCGTCGCGGTCGCTCTGGGACGCCTCGCCGGTCGAGCTGTTCGCGCCGGTCAAGTACTTCACCACGCTCGGCATCCTCGGGGTCGAGCTGTTCTTCCTCATCAGCGGGTTCGTCATCCTGATGAGCGCCTGGGGTCACAGCCTGCGGCGCTTCGCCGTGTCCCGGTTCGCCCGGCTCTATCCGGCCTACTGGTTCACTGTGATCGCCTTGTACGTGCTCTACACGTACACAAGTGTTGAGGCCTTCAAGCCCAATCTGGACGCGGCCGGGTACGCGATCAACCTCACGATGCTGCAGGAGGCGTTCGGCGTCATTCCGGCCGGAGGGGTGTTCTGGTCCCTCTGGGTGGAGCTGAAGTTCTACTTCCTGATCTCGATCATCGTGATCATGGGGGTCAACCTGCGGCGGGCCCTGGGGTTCATGTGGGTGTGGCTGGCCGCGGCGATCTTCGCCGAGTGGCTGCAGGACGATCTCGTCACCGAGATCGTGATGCCCCGGACGGCGCCCTACTTCATCGCCGGCATGGCCTTCTACCTGATCCACCGGGAGGGCTCGACCGTCACCCGGTGGGGGTTCGTCCTGGTCGGCTACGCCTGCTCGCTGTACGCCGCCCTGGAGCGCATGCAGAACCGGATCGATCTCGTGGGGCTCAAGAACTTCCCCGCGCCGCCCCCGGCCATCATCGCCTGGATCACGGTCATCTACCTGCTCATGGCGGCCGTCGCCCTCGGGTGGCTTCGCTGGGTCAGGTGGCGGGCGCTGACCACGGTGGGGGCGCTCACCTACCCCCTCTACCTGGTACATCAGAGCGTCTCGGCGGTACTTATCCCGGAATTCCGGGAATCTATAAACCCGTGGCTGCTCGTCGGGGGCACGATGCTGGCATCGATTCTTCTGTCGTATGCTGTATACCGGCTTGTTGATCGCCCTGGTCAGCGGTTGCTACGCCGTCTGATGGGCAGGAGCCCTGTGGAACAACGCCAGGCATCGGTGCCGTAACTGTCTGGTGGCCGGGCATAGTGAAGGGGCTAGGCTCGGGATATAAACGGCGGAACGACAGGCCATGGGGTGCGCATGACAGTCCGGCGGGTGATGGGCATCGAGACCGAGTACGGCATCAGTGTGCCCGGTCAACCAGGTGCTAACGCGATGGTGACCTCGTCGCAGGTCGTCAACGCGTACCTGGCGGCCTCGGCCGCGCGCGCCCGCCGAGCCCGGTGGGATTTCGAGGAGGAGAACCCGCTCCGCGACGCCCGGGGGTTCGACCTCGCCCGTGAGGTAGCCGACTCCAGCCAGCTCACCGACGAAGACCTCGGCCTGGCCAACGTCATCCTCACCAACGGCGCCCGGCTCTACGTCGACCACGCCCACCCCGAATACTCCACGCCCGAGTGCACCAACCCCCGGGCCGCGGTCATCTGGGACAAGGCGGGCGAGCGGGTCATGCACGACGCGGCGGTTCGCGCCTCGGGCATGCCGGGCAACGCGCCCATCCAGCTCTACAAGAACAACACCGACTCCAAGGGCGCCAGCTACGGCTGCCACGAGAACTACCTGATGCGCCGGGCGACCCCGTTCGCCGACATCGTGCGCCACCTGACCCCGTTCTTCGTCTCCCGCCAGGTCTTCGCCGGCGCGGGCAAGGTCGGCATCGGCCAGGATTCGCGCAGCGACGGCTACCAGATCTCCCAGCGCGCCGACTTCTTCGAGGTCGAGGTGGGCCTCGAGACGACCCTCAAGCGCCCGATCATCAACACCCGCGACGAGCCCCACGCCGACCCGGAGAAATACCGCCGGCTCCACGTGATCATCGGCGACGCGAACATGTCGGAGATCTCGACCTACCTCAAGCTCGGCACCACCTCGCTCGTCCTGGCGATGATCGAAGACGGCTTCCTCACGGTCGACCTGTCGGTCGAGTCGCCTGTGGCCGCGCTGCGGGCGATCTCTCACGACCCGTCCCTGAAGCACGTGATCACGCTGCGGTCGGGGCGGAAGATGACGGGCATCCAGCTCCAGATGGAGTACCTGGAGCAGGCCCGCAAATATGTCGAAGACCGTTACGGCTCCAACGCCGACGAGATGACCAAAGACGTGCTCAACCGGTGGGAGTCGGTGCTGACCCGCCTCGCCGAAGACCCGATGCAGCTCTCCCGGGAGCTCGACTGGGTGGCCAAGCTCGAACTGCTCGAGGGCTACCGCACCCGCGACAAGCTGCCCTGGTCGCACCCCCGGCTCCAGCTCGTCGACCTCCAATACGCCGACATCCGGCCGGAGCGCGGGCTTTACAACCGTCTTGTGGAGCGGGGTCGCATGCAGCGCCTCGTTACGGAAGACGACGTGGAGCGTGCTATCGACACGCCGCCCACCGACACCCGCGCCTACTTCCGGGGCCGGTGCCTGCGGCAGTACAGCGATTCCGTCGCGGCGGCGTCCTGGGACTCGGTCATATTCGACATCCCGGGCCGTGAGTCCCTGCAGCGGGTGCCCACCCTTGAGCCCCTGCGCGGCACGAAGGCCCATGTGGGAGACCTGCTCGACCGGTGCCGCACAGCCGCCGAGCTGGTCCAGGCGCTGACCGGCGACTCCTAACCCGGCTTGAGACTTTCGTGAGAGCCCGTGGCCATGCGGCCACGGGCTCTCACGCGTGTGCGCGGCCGGCCTTGTGACCTGACATGGCGTAATCCTCTGATCTACTTCGTAAAGGGCCGGGATCATGTCGCCTTGACGGGTTTCGGCATATCGGGATACGTTCGCCGGGAATTGTGGCGGCGTGTGGGAAACCGGTGAGAGTCCGGTGCGGTCGCGCCACTGTGATCCATCATCCGATGGAAAGTCAGGTCACCACCCGCCACGTTGATCTACGACAGGGACGCGCAATCCCGGAGGAGGATCGTGGCGTGAGCCAGATTTCCAGCTCCCCATCCATTCCCGTACGCAACCTGCTGCCCTGGTCGGCGGCGGTGCCCGTACTACTGATCGTCGCCTACCTGGTGACGATGGACTCGGCGGGGCTGCTCGCCTCGAGCGGTGACTTCCTGCATGAGCTCATGCACGACGGCCGTCACCTTCTCGGCGTTCCCTGCCACTGATGATCAAAGACTTCTTCCTCCGGGGCCTCGGCGCCGGAGCCGTCGCCGGGCTGCTCGCGGGACTCTTCGGGTTCCTCGTCGGGGAGCCGTTCATCGACCAGGCCATCGCGATCGAGGAGGCCGCCGCAGGGGCGGGTCACTCGCACGCCGACGAACTGGTCAGCCGGGGCGGGCAGGCCTTCGGGCTCTTCCTCGCCACCACCCTCTACGGCCTGGTCATCGGCGGGCTGTTCGCGCTCGCCTATGCCTTCGTCAAGGGCCGCTTCGGGCCCGCCAACGAGCAGACGCTCGCGGTCACGCTGGCCGCCGGGGGATACCTGGCGATCGTGCTGGTGCCGTTCCTCAAGTATCCGGGCAACCCGCCCGCCGTCGGTGACCCGGAGACCATCGGGCAGCGCACCGTCCTTTACGTGGTGATGCTGGTCATCGGGCTGCTGGCGCTCGGGGCGGGGGCGGTGATCCATCGGCGGTTCGGGTGGGTCGCGGCCGTCCCGGCGTTCCTGGTGATCGTCGGGGTCGCTTACGCGGTGCTGCCGGCCATTCAGGAGGTGCCGCAGGAGTTCCCGGCGGTGCTGCTCTGGAACTTCCGGGTGTCGTCGCTGGGCATGCAGGCGGTGCTCTGGGGCGTGCTCGGCTCGGTCTTCGCCCTGCTGTCGGCGCGGCGGCCGGTGCGGGTCTGACCCGTGACGGCCGCGGCCCGAACCGGTGGGGGGTCGCGATGAGGTCAGTCATGAGGGCGGCACGGGTCGGGCCGTGCCGAGGGCGGTCATGAAGGCGGTGCGGGTGACGCTGATGGCGCACCCGCTCACCGTCGGCCAGCGGGAAGGCGCGTTCCCCCTGGCCGACGAGCCGCTGGACGGCGGCCGGCCCTCGCTGGCACGGCCGCCTTCGACTCGGGTGCTGCGAGGGCCCGAAACCCGGTGTGATCTTCTTCCCGATGCCGAGACCGCGCCCGATCTGCGGGATCTCGACATGGGGACCTGGCGGGGAAAGCGGCTGGCCGAGATCGATCCTGTCGGGCTGGCGCGGTGGGTCGGGGATCTCGACGCCGCTCCCCATGGCGGGGAGTCCGTGACCGCGCTCATCGACCGGGTGCGGGGCTGGCTCGGCGGGCTTCACGACGGGCCGGTGCTCGGGCTCACTCACCCCGCCGTGGTGCGGGCCGCCGTCTCGGTGGCCACGGGGGCGGACTATCAGCGTGTCGACGTGCCGCCACTGGGGCGTGCCCTGCTCACCGGGGTGGGTGGCCGGTGGAATCTGCGGTTGCAGTGAATCTGCCTCAAGAAAAGGAACTCGGGAGTGACCTATCCGTTCAGCGCTGTTGTCGGGATGGACGACCTCAAACTGGCGCTCATCCTCAACGCCGTGTCGCCACGGGTGGGGGGTGTGCTCGTCCGGGGGGAGAAGGGCACCGCGAAGTCGACGATCGTGCGGGCGCTCGCCGAGCTGCTGCCGTCTGTCGAGGTGGTGCCGGGGTGCCGGTTCGCCTGTGACCCCGTGGCGCCGTACAAGGAATGCCCCGACGGACCCCACGACGGCGGGAGCGAGACGCGCCGGGCCAGGCTCGTCGAGCTGCCGGTCGGCGCGTCGGAGGATCGGCTCGCCGGGTCGCTCGATCTGGAGAAGGCCCTCGCGCACGGCGTCGCCGCGTTCGAGCCCGGACTGCTGGCCGCCGCGCATCGCGGGGTGCTCTACGTCGACGAGGTCAACCTCCTGCACGACCACCTGGTCGACCTGCTGCTCGACGCCGCCGCGCTCGGGACCTGCTACGTCGAGCGCGAGGGCGTGTCGGTCCGGCACGCCGCGCGCTTCCTGCTGGCCGGCACGATGAACCCGGAAGAGGGGGAGCTGCGGCCCCAGCTTCTCGACCGGTTCGGGCTGACCGTGGAGGTCCGGGCCTCGCGCGATCCCGGTGAGCGGGCCGAGGTCATCCGGCGCCGGATGGCCTACGAACGCGACCCCGACGCGTTCGCCGCCGACTGGGACAGCCGGGAGAGCGACCTCGCCACCCGGATCGCCGAGGCGCGGAAGCGGGTGGAGTCGGTACGTCTCCCCGACGCCGCGCTCAAGCAGATCGCGACCGTTTGCGCGGGTTTCGAGGTCGACGGGATGCGCGCCGACCTGGTCACCGCCCACGCGGCGGTCGCGCACGCGGCCTGGGCCGGCCGGGACAAGGTCACCACCCGGGATGTACGGGAGGCAGCCCGCCTCGCCCTGCCCCACCGCCGCCGGAGAGACCCCTTCGACGCGCCTGGCCTCGACGAGAACAAACTGGACGAACTCCTCAACCAGCTCCCGGACGACCCCGAAGACCCGGACGACACGAACCCGCCGGATGACGATCCAAGCGGTGGAGACGAGCTCAATCAGGACGGGCTCGAAAACCCGGACGGACCCGAAAACCCGGACGGGCCCGGACATCAGGACGGGCTTGGAAATCAGGACCAGCTACCCCAGAACAAGAGCGCCCAAGGCCAGGCAGACCAACGCCCTTCTGGACAGAACCAGCCCGACCTCGGCCCGGACTCGAACGACGCCGAGCCGAACTCCTCTCAAACCGGCGAGGGCCAGGCCGCCGAGTCGTTCCAGGTCCCCGGCGCCCCCTACAAGGCCCGCCTCTTCTCCGTGCCCGGCGTAGGCGGGGGCGCCCCCGGCCGCCGTTCCCGGGGCCGCTCGGCCCGGGGCCGCACCGTGGGCTCCCGCACCCCGAAGGCCAAGGTCACCCAGGTCCACCTCATGGCCACCCTCCGCGCGGCGGCTCTGAGGGGCTGGCGACAGGGCGCGGTCGTCCGGACCGACCTCCGGGAAGCCATCCGTGAAGGCAGGGAGGGCAACCTCGTCCTCTTCGTGGTCGACGCCAGCGGCTCCATGGGCGCGCGGAAGAGAATGGGCGAGGTCAAGGCAGCCGTACTGAGCCTGCTCCTGGACGCCTACCAGCGCCGCGACAAGATCGGCATGATCACCTTCAGGGGCACCTCCGCCGAACTGATCCTTCCCCCGACCTCCTCCGTGGAGGCGGGCGCCGCCAGGATGCGCCTGCTCAAAACGGGCGGCCGCACCCCGATCGCCGCAGGTCTGATCAAAGCGGCCGAGGTCCTGCGGATCGAGCGCCTGCGAGACCCCGCCAGGCGACCGCTCGTCGTCGTCGTCACCGACGGCCGCGCCACCTCGGGCGACGCCGACCGTGCGACCACCCTGCTGAAGGACACCGCCTGCGTCGTCGTCGACTGCGAGTCCGGCCCGGTCCGCCTGGGCCTGGCCGCGAAGCTGGCGTTCCGGCTCGACGCGCCGGTCGTCGGCCTGTCCGATGTCGCCCACGTCATGAAAGCCGCCTGAGATGCCGCAAGGTCAACCGGAGAACGTCCCGAACGACGGCCTCACCACCCGCCAGCGCCGCACCAGGCCGCTGGTCATCGTGCATACCGGCCCCGGCAAGGGGAAGTCGACAGCCGCCTTCGGGCTGGCGTTGCGCGCCTGGAACCAGGGCTGGCCGATCGGCGTCTTCCAGTTCGTCAAATCGGCCAAATGGAAGGTCGGCGAGGAGTCCGCGCTGACGGCGCTGGGCGCGATCGGCCCCCCGGTGGCCTGGCACAAGATGGGCGACGGGTGGTCGTGGATCCGCAAGTCCGACGACGACCACGCGGAGAACGCCCGTGAGGGCTGGGCGCAGATCAAGCGGGATCTCGCCGCCGAGACGTACAAGATGCTGGTCCTGGACGAATTCACGTACCCCATCAAATGGGGTTGGATCCCGGTCGACGACGTCATCGAGACCCTGCGGAACCGCCCCGGAACCCAGCATGTCGTCATCACGGGACGGGACGCCCACCCCGACCTGGTGGAGTTCGCCGACCTGGTCACCGAGATGACCAAGGTCCGCCATCCGATGGACGCCGGGCAGAAGGGCCAGAGGGGCATCGAATGGTAGCCCGGCTGGTCATCGCGGCGCCGTCGTCGGGAGCGGGCAAGACCACGATCGCGACCGGCCTGATGGCCGCCCTGGTCAAAGCGGGCCTGACCGTCTCCCCGCACAAGGCGGGCCCCGACTACATCGACCCCGGCTACCACGCCCTGGCGACCGGACGCCCCGGCCGCAACCTCGACCCGTTCCTCACCAGCGAGGAGCTGGTCGCGCCGCTCTTCCTGCACGGCGCACGGGACGCCGACATCGCGATCGTCGAAGGCGTCATGGGCCTGTTCGACGGCCTCCCGGACGGCTACGCCTCGACCGCGCACGTGGCCCGGCTGATCGACGCCCCCGTGGTGCTGGTCGTCGACACCACCGGCCAGGGCCAGTCGGTCGCCGCCTTGGTCCACGGCTTCGCCGGCTTCGACACGCGGGTGCGGATCGGCGGCGTCATCCTCAACCGCGTCGGCTCCGACCGCCACGAGGAGGTCTGCCGGGCCGCACTGGACCACAGCGGCGTCCAGGTCCTCGGCGTCATCCGCCGCACGCCCGGCATCGAGACGCCGTCCCGCCACCTGGGCCTGATCCCGGTCGCCGAACGCCGCCGCGAGGCCGTCGAGGCGGTGGAACGCCTGGGCGACCTGGTGGCCAGGGGCTGCGACCTCCAAGCCCTGGTCCATCTGGCCCACACCGCCCCGCCCCTGGCCGGGGAACCCTGGAGCCCTCGCTTTGAGAGGGGGGAAGGGTCGGCCACCGCTGGCGAGAACTCGGCTCAGCCCCATAGCTCAGCCGGACCCGAACTTCTGCGTTCGGCCGGACAGCTCTCAGCCGAGGCCTCCAGGTCAACTGGACAGTTCCCGGTTAGAGCCTTCGGTTCGCCCGGAAAATCCGTTCAGCCCGAAAGCTCAGCTGGACGACTCTCCGCTCAACCTTCCGGGTCGTCCGGGAAGATCGTGGTGGCCGTCGCCGGTGGGCCCGCGTTCACCTTCGGCTACGCCGAGCAGGCCGAGCTTCTCGAAGCCGCAGGTGCGGAGGTCGTCCCCTTCGATCCGCTTCGCGACGAACAGCTCCCCGAAGGCACCAAGGGCCTGATCCTTCCCGGCGGGTTCCCCGAGATGCACGTCCACGAGCTGGCCGCCAACGACCGGCTGAAACAGCGGATCGCCGCGTTCGACGGGCCGATCCTCGCCGAGTGCGGCGGCCTCCTCTACCTGGCCAGAGAGCTCGACGGCCACCCGATGGTCGGTCGCATCGATGCCAAATCCGAAATGTCGCCCAAACTCACCCTCGGCTACCGCGACGCCGTCGTCACCCAGGACACCGTCATCGGCCGGGCCGGCGAGCGGGTCAGGGGACACGAGTTCCACCGGACGGTCACCGAGCTCCCCGGTGAGCGGGTCTATCGCTGGCGAGGCGGCGCCGACGGGTACGCTGCCGGGCGGATCCTGGCGTCCTACCTGCACCTCCACTGGGCGGGGACGCCGGAGGCAGCGACGCGATTCGTCAAGGAGTGCGGATGAGCTTCGAGGAGTTCTGGACCGAGCGGCACCTGTGCACGCTCACGACCCTGCGGGCCGACGGCAGCCCTCACGTGGTCCCCGTCGGGGTGACCCTCGACGGCGACATCGCCCGGGTCATCACCTATTCGACGTCCCAGAAGGTGCGCAACGTCCGGAACGGCGGGACCCGGGTGGCCGTCTGCCAGGTCGACGGCGGCCGCTGGTCGACGCTGGAGGGCGTGGCGACGGTGAACGACGACCCCGAGGCGGTCGCGCTGGCCGTGCGGCTCTACACGGCCCGCTACCGCGAGCCGAAGCCCAACCCGCTCCGGGTGGTCATCGAGATCAAGATCACGCGTGAGCTGGGGAACGTGCGGCGTGACTGACGTGGTCGTCGTCGGCATCGGCGCCGACGGCTGGCCGGGCCTCGGCGAGGCGGCCCGCGAAGCCGTCGCCAAGGCCGACGTGATCGCCGGTTCCCGTCGCCAGCTGTCGCTGCTGCCGGAGATGCCGGCGGACATCGTCGAATGGCCCTCACCGCTCCTGCCCGCCCTGCGCGAACTCCTGGCCAGCGGAAAACGCGTCTGCGTACTGGCCAGCGGCGACCCCATGCACCACGGCATCGGCGCCACGATCGCGAAGATCATCCCGTCCGTGCGGGTGATCCCGCACCCGTCGTCGGTGTCGCTCGCCTGCGCGCGGCTCGGCTGGCCCGTCGAGTCGGTGACCGTCGTCAGCATGGTCGGCCGCCCGCTCAGCGCCGTCTTCGCCCCCGGCCGCCGCTTCATCGTCCTCAGCGAGGGGAGCGGCTCTCCCGCCGCCGTGGCCGAGGCCCTCCAGGCATGTGGGTACGACCAGAGCGCGCTCACCGTCCTCGAACAACTGGGCGGTCCCGGTGAGCGCATCGGCCCGATCCGCGACGACCTCGACCCGCTGAACGTCGTGGCGGTGGAATGCGTCGCGGCCGACCCGCTCCCGATCGTCCCCGGCCTGCCCGACGACGCCTACGATCATGACGGCCAGCTCACCAAACGCGAGATCAGAGCGGTCGTCATGGCCTTCCTCCAGCCGAACGGCCTCCTCTGGGACGTCGGCGGCGGCGCGGGCAGCATCGCCATCGAGTGGATGCGCGCCGACCGGTCGTGCCGCGCGGTGACCGTGGAACGCGACCCCGAGAGGGCGGCGCGCATCGCGGGGAACGCCGGGAGATTGGGCGTACCGACCCTGAAGGTCGTCACCGGAACGGCCCCGCACGCCCTCGCGGCCCTGGACCCCCCCGACGCCGTCTTCATCGGCGGCGGCCTGACCGCGGAGGGCGTGCCTGAGACCTGCTGGCAGGCCCTCAAACCGGGCGGCCGCCTGGTCGCGACGGCGGTCACGGTCGAATCGGAAACCGTCCTGGCCAGATGGCATAAGGAAAAGGGCGGCGACCTCACCCGCCTGTCCGTCAGCCGGGCCGCCCCTGTGGGCGGCTTCACCGGCTGGCGCCCCGCCATGCCCGTGACAATCTGGTCAACCCGCAAACCGCAGGATTTCGCAACGTAAGGCCATGTAACCCAGGACTCAGGGATGCAGGGCCGGGTCGCTAAGCCTCAGCGATGCAGAGCTGCGGGCCCAAGGCTCAGCTATACAGGGCCGCACAACCCAGGGCTCAGCGATGTAGGGCCGGGCAATTGATGGCCGGGAATCAGAACCCGATATACCAAAGGACACCGCGTGATCCGTTTCGTTGGAGCCGGCCCCGGCGCGGCCGATCTCATCACTGTGCGCGGGCAACGGGTGATCGAGACGTCTCCGGTCTGCCTGTACGCGGGTTCGCTCGTCCCCGGCGAACTTCTGGCCCGCTGCCCCGAGGGGGCAAGGATCGTCGACACCGCGAACCTGAACCTCGACCAGATCCTGGACGAGATGGTGACCGCCCACGAGCAGGGTCTCGACGTGGCCCGGCTCCACTCGGGCGATCCGTCGGTCTTCAGCGCCATGGCCGAGCAGATGCGCCGCCTCGACGCCCTGGGAGTGCCCTACGAGGTCGTCCCGGGTGTCCCCGCCTTCGCGGCGGCGGCGGCCTCACTGAAGCGCGAGCTTACGGTCCCGGGGGTGGCCCAGACGATCATCCTCACCCGCACCTCCGAACGCGCCACCCCCATGCCGCCGGGCGAGGACCTCACGACCTTGAGCCGTTCGAAGGCGACGATGGTCCTCCACCTGGCTGTCCAGCGCATCGAACCCGTGGCGGCGGAGCTGACGGAAACCTACGGACACGACTGCCCGGTCGCGGTGGTCGCCTATGCCTCCCGTGATGATGAAGTCATTATCAGGGGCACGCTGGGCGACATTTCGGAATTGGTGCGGGCAGCGGGTGTGAAGCGGACAGCGGTCATCATCGTCGGCCAAGTCCTGACAGCGGAGCAGTTCCCCGACAGCCACCTCTATTCGGCCGCCCGCTCCCGCTGAACGCCAGGGGCGCGCCCTGCCCCATGACACGCGCCCGCTTGCGCTGAACGGCCCCGTGGCGCGCCATCTCCCTGCGCGCGTGCCCCACTCCTGCTTAGCGGCCCTGAGGTGCGCCGTGCTCCGCACGCGCCGGCTCCCGCTGACCAGCCCTGTGGCGCGCCAGACCGCTGCGCACGCGCCAGGCTCGGATGAGTGTCTCGTCCCGCTAAGCAGCCCGAGACGAGATGTCATCACTAAAGGCTCGTCGGGCGACATTTCCGAAATGTCGCCCGGTAGGCATGACCACGGCCGGCCGGCCCCCGGCCACCGGAAGACCGACGACCCGGCCGCGCATGCCCGGCTCTACTCGTGGACGTGCACCCAGTCGACCGCCTCGGCCACCGTCTCCACGTAAGTGACCTCGGACGGCACCGGAGGCCGTCGTACCATCACCACCGGGATCCCCAGCTCGCGGGCGGCCCGCAGTTTGGCGCGGGTGAGTTCCCCGCCGCTGTCCTTGGTCACCAGGGTGTCGATCCGGTGTTCCCGCATCAGGGCCAGTTCCCCCTCAACCGAGTAGGGCCCCCGCGACAGGATCACCTCCATGGCCACCGGCTCCTCCGGTGGATCGACCGACCGGGCCAGGAACCACACCCCGGGAATCCCGTCGAACAGCGCCAGACTCCGCCGCCCGGTCGTCAGGAAGACGCGCTTCCCCGGCAGCGACCGCGCCGCCTCCTCCAGGGAGGACACCCACCGCCAGTCATCCCCGGGCTCCTGCGTCCACCCCGGCCGCCGTAGCCCGAGCAGGGGGATCCCCGTCATCCCGGACGCCTCCGCCGCCGCCTCGGACATCTTCGCCGCGAACGGGTGCGTGGCGTCGATCACCACATCGACGGGATGCTCCCAGAGCCACCGGGCCAGCCCCAGCGACCCGCCGAACCCTCCTATGACGACGGCGCCCACGGGCAGCCGGGGCTCCTTGACCCGGCCGGCCAGCGAGGTCACCACGACGTTCTCGGGGTGCAGCCGGGCCGCCAGTTCGCGTGCCTCGGCGGTCCCGCCGAGGATGAAGACGCGTTTCATGCCGGGTAGCGGCGCGGCGTGAACACCACGCCGTTGGCCACACGGGTCGTCGAGGAGCCGATGATCAGCAGGCAGCGCATGTCCACCTCCGCCGGGTCGAGGTCGCCAAGAGTCGTCACCACGATTCTCTCCTGAGGGGTCCCCACCGCCCGCCCGATGACGACCGGCGTGGCCGCCGGACGGTGCTCAAGGAGGAGGTCGCGCGCCACCCCGACCTGCCACGTCCGGGTCTTGGACGCCGGGTTGTAGATCGCGAGAACCAGGTCGGCGGAGGCCGCTGCGGAGATCCGCCTGGCGACCACGTCCCATGGCTTGAGCTGGTCCGACAGTGAAACCACACAATAGTCGTGCCCCAGCGGCGCCCCGACGCGGGCCGCCACGGCGTGCGCCGCGGTCAGTCCGGGCACGACCCGCACGGGGACCTCGGCGAACCGTTCCTGGGTGGCGGCCTCCAGCACGGCCGAGGCCATCGCGAACACGCCGGGGTCGCCCGACGACACCACCGCGACCCGTGATCCGGCCAGCGCCAGGGACAGAGCGTGCTCGGCGCGTTCGGCCTCGACGCGGTTGTCGGTGGGATGCCGCTTCTGGCGTGGGTTGGGCGGGACGCGGTCGAGGTAGGGGCCGTAGCCGACGAGCTCGTCGGCGGTGGCCAGGGCGTCCTGGGCCTCGGGGGTCAGCCAGAAACGACCGGCGGGGCCGAGGCCGACGACGGCCACCTCGCCGGGGCCCTCCTGGATCGGGCGCTCGGGCAGGGGGAGCGGGACGCCGACGGGGGAGGGCAGCAACGCCAGGGAGAAGTAGGGGACCGACTCCGGGTCGACGTCCCGCAGGGGCGCGAGGCGCTGGGCACCGGTGGTGGCGCGCTCGACGTACCAGGCGTCGTCGAGGCGGCCCGCCTCCTCCAGGGCGGCGCGGACCTTGGTGAAGGTCCGGCCCAGCTTCATGATCGCGACCGGTCCTTCGCCGATCCGGGCCACCAGTTCCTCGACGGGGAGGGTGCCGGGCAGGACCGTCAGCGTCTCGTCGCGTTCGACCAGCGGGCGGCCCAGCGCCGCCGCGGCGCCGCTGATCGAGGTCACGCCCGGGACCACCTCGGTCGGGTAGCTCGCCGCCAGGCGCTTGTGCATGTGCATGTAGGAGCCGTAGAACAGCGGGTCGCCCTCGCACAGGACGACCACGTCACGGCCCGCGTCCAGGTGGGCGGCCAGGCGGGCCGCGCAGGTGGCGTAGAACTCGTCGAGGGCGCCCTGGTAGCCGCCCGGATGATCGGTCGTCTCCGTCGTCACCGGGTAGACCAGGGCCTCTTCGATCTGGCCCTCGCGCAGGTAGGGGGCGGCGACCGAGCGGGCGATGCTGCGGCCGTGCCGGGCGCTGTGATAGGCGATCACCCCGGCCTCGCCGAGCAGCCGGGCCGCCTTGACGGTCACCAGTTCGGGGTCGCCGGGCCCGAGGCCCACGCCGTAAAGCGTGCCCTTGTCGAGTGAGCCGGTGTTGAGCGTGCCCGTCATCATTCCTCGTCACTGGCGATGGCGTTGAGCGCCGCCGCCGTCATCGCGCTGCCGCCACGGCGACCGCGTACCACCAGAAACTCCAGGTCAGAGGCGGCCAGCGCGTCTTTCGACTCGGCCGCGCCGATGAACCCCACCGGGATCCCGATCACCGCCGCCGGTCGCGGCGCCCCTTCGGCGACCATCTCCAGCAGCCGGAACAGCGCCGTCGGCGCGTTCCCGACCGCCACCACCGCGCCGCCCATGCGCTCGCGCCACAGCTCCAGCGCCGCCGCGCTGCGGGTGGTCCCGAGCTCCGCCGCCAGGGCCGGCACGCGCGGGTCCGCGAGGGTACAGACCACCTCGTTCCTGTACGGCAACCGCTTCCGCGTCACCCCCGCCGCGACCATGTTCGCGTCGCAGAGGATGGGCGCGCCCGCGTCCAGCGCCTTCCTGGCCGCCGCGACGACCCCGTCCGACCAGGCCATGTCGCCCGGCAGGTCGGTCATCCCGCAGGCGTGGATCATGCGGACCGCCACCCGCGCCACGTCGGGCGGCAGGGCCGACAGGTCGGCCTCGGCGCGGATGGTGGCGAAGGACTGGCGGTAGATCTCGGCGCCGTCCTTGATATAGGTCACGATGCTCTCCGCTGGTAGCCGGAAGTGGTGGCGATCAGGTCCACGACCTCGCCCCGGGGCCGGCCGCATCTCCGCGCGCAGCCGGACCAGTGGACGGGGGCGCCGATGGGTCGCGCGTCCGCCTGGACGTCGCTGAGCGACTTCGCGCAGCCCGGCGAGCCGGTGCAGGCGGTGACGTGGAGCCACGGGCTCTCCGGATCGGTGATCAGCCCCTCGGGCAGGCGCGTGCCCTTCGGGACGAGGAGGGTGCGCCACGGGGTGATCCGCAGCCATTCGGCCTCGGCCAGCACCATCGCCTGCTCCGCGGTCAGGCGGCCCAGGGGGACCAGCGCCCCGGTCGTCTCACCGAAATCGCCGACGTAGCCGCTGGTCCGGGGCTTGGACAATTCCGCCGGGACGCCGGGGAAGATCTCCCGAGGCAGGTCGTGGACGCGCCACGCGCCCTCGGAGAGCCTCAGGAAGTTCTGTGCGACTTCGACCGCTTCGTGGATGGCCTCAGTGGGCGGTAGCCGTAAAAGAAGATCGGTGGTTCCGGCGAAGACGGCGAAGTGCTCACTGCGGGACATCAGCACCACATCGGCGCCGAGACCCGCCACATCCCCTGACCCGTCGTCGACCGCGAACAGGAACCGCCCGGACAGATCAGCCAGTTCCGGCACCGCGCAGATCGCCGCGTCCAGCTCCCGGATCAGCCGACGGAACGCGGCAGAATCGGACAACGGCGAGGCGATGATGTTGCGCACCCGCTCGTGCGAAGCCGACGGCAGCAGCCCCGCCGCCGCGATCGCCGCCGCGAACGCCGCCGGATCTTTCAGACCTCTGACCTGTACGTTCGCTCGCGACGTCAGCTCCAGCACACCTCCGCCGGAGGTCGCGAGTACCGCGAGTTGCGCCCCCGTCAGGTCGCCCCCGGGCAGCCGGACCCGGGCCAGCGGCCCGTCGGCCGCATGGTGGACCTGCAGCGCGCCGGGACATGCGTCACGCGAGGAATGTCCGGTAATGGCCACGTCGAGGATGGTAAAGCCCCCCGTGGGTCTTGCAAGCCGGGGGAGTCCCGTAGTCTCATCGGGCGACGGCACAAACGAGGAAGCCGGTGTGAATCCGGCGCGGTCCCGCCACTGTCACCGGGGAGCGAACCCCACCAACGGCCACTGTCACAGGGAAGGCCGGGGTGAGCCCTGATCCGGGAGCCAGGAGACTCGGCCGTCACCTGGAAACACGACCCGGGGCGCGGACCCCGAGGGAGGGCTTCGTCATGATTGTTTTGCTGTCCACATCGGACACCGACCTTCTGAGCGCCCGAGCGAGCGGCGCGCCCTACCAGTTGGCGAATCCCTCCCGAACCCCCGACCCGACCGCGTTAGCCGACGGCGCCGACGTGGTCGTGGTGCGCCTGCTGGGCGGCCGGCGGGCCTACGAAGAGGGCCTGGACATTCTGCTGGCCAGTGGAAAGCCGGTCGTGGTCCTCGGCGGCGAGCAGGCCCCGGACGCGGAGTTGATGGAGCTCTCGACGGTCCCGAGCGGTGTCTGCGCGGAGGCCCACGCCTACCTGGCCCACGGCGGCCCCTCGAACCTGGCGGAACTGCACCACTTCCTGAGCTACACCCTGCTGCTGACGGGCAACGGCTTCGCCCCACCGGCCGCACTGCCGTCGTGGGGGCTCGGCGAATTCGCGGGTGCTCTCGTCGAGGAGCCTCTGGCTGCGGCGCCGCTCTCTGATCACCCGCAGGGGGAGTCGCGAGAACCCGAGGTCCACGTCTCCGAGCCAGGCGCGGGGCATCCGGACAGCGCTCCGCGCAGTCCGGAAATTTCCGGACATGCGACGCCTGTCGTCGGGATCCTCTATTACCGCGCCCACCATGTCGCCGGCAACACCTCTTTCATCCAGACTTTGTCCGAAGCCATCGCCCAGGCGGGTGCGCGACCTCTCCCGGTCTACTGCGCCTCGCTCCGCACCGCCGAGCCCGGCCTGATCGACACGCTGCGGCAGTGTGACGCCCTGATCGTCACCGTGCTGGCGGCCGGCGGCACCCGGCCCGCCGCCTCGCAGGCGGGCGGCGAGGACGAGGCGTGGGACGTCGGCGAGCTCGCCGACCTCGACATCCCGATCCTCCAGGGACTCTGCCTGACCACCGACCGCGCCACCTGGGATGGCGCCGACGACGGGCTGTCCCCGCTTGACGCGGCGTCCCAGATCGCCATCCCCGAGTTCGACGGCCGGATCATCACGGTCCCGTTCTCGTTCAAGGAGATCGACCCCGACGGCCTCACCGTCTACGCCGCCGATCCCGAACGCGCCGCCCGGGTGGCGGGCATCGCGGTCCGGCACGCCCGCCTGCGCCACATCCCCGTCGGCGAGCGCCGCGTGGCGATCATGCTGTCGGCCTACCCGACCAAGCACTCCCGCATCGGCAACGCCGTCGGCCTCGACACCCCGCGCAGCGTGGTCCGGCTGATCAGGGCCATGGGCGAGGCCGGCTACAAGATCGGCGACTTCCCCGGCGTGGCCGCCCAGGACGGCGACGCCCTCATCCACGCCCTGATCGCCGCCGGCGGCCAGGACCCCGACTGGCTCACCGACGAGCAGCTCGCCGGGAACCCGGTCCGCATCCACAAAGACGTCTACCGGGAACATTTCGACAGCCTCCCCGAAGAGCTCCGCGAGGCGATGGAGCGGCACTGGGGCCTCGCCCCGGGCGAGCTGTTCGTCGACGGCGACGACATCGTGCTGGCCGCCCTCCAGGACGAGAACATCGTCGTCATGGTCCAGCCGCCGCGCGGCTTCGGCGAGAACCCCATCGCCATCTACCACGACCCCGACCTGCCGCCGAGCCACCACTTCCTGGCCGCCTACCACTGGCTGTCGAACCGGTACGACGCCGTCGTGCACGTCGGCAAGCACGGCAACCTCGAATGGCTCCCCGGGAAGTCGGCCGGTATGTCGGCCGCCTGCGGCCCGGACGCGGCCCTCGGCGACCTCCCGCTCATCTACCCGTTCCTGGTGAACGACCCGGGCGAGGGCACCCAGGCCAAACGCCGCGCCCACGCCACCCTGGTCGACCACCTGGTGCCCCCGATGGCCCGCGCCGAGACCTACGGCGACATGGCCCGCCTGGAGCAGCTCCTCGACGAGCACGCCTCCATCGCCGCCATGGACCCGGCCAAGCTCCCGGCCGTCCGCGCCCAGATCTGGACGCTGATCCAGGCCGCCCGCCTCGACCACGACCTCGGCCTGGACGACCGCCCCCACGACGCCGAGTTCGACGACTTCCTCCTGCACGTCGACGGCTGGCTGTGCGAGGTCAAGGACGTCCAGATCCGCGACGGCCTCCACGTCCTCGGCCAGGTGCCGGAAGGACAGCCGCGCGTCGACCTGGTCCTGGCGATCCTGCGGGCCAAGCAGATGTGGGCCGGCGACCAGGCACTCCCCGGCCTGCGCCAGGCGCTGGGCCTGACCGAACAGGGCGACGCCCGCGCCGACGTCGACGCGGTCGAGGCCGAAGCCCGTGAGCTGGTCACCGCGATGGAGGCGGCGGGCTGGGACCCGAATGCCGTCACCGCGGAAGGTGTCGTGGGGGACATCCTGCGCTTCGCCGCCACTGAAGTCGTCCCGCGCCTGAACGGCACCGCCGACGAGATCACCAACGTCCTGCACGCCCTGGAAGGCGGTTACATCCCGGCGGGCCCGAGCGGATCGCCGCTGCGCGGCCTGGTCAACGTCCTGCCGACCGGCCGTAACTTCTACTCCGTCGACCCCAAGGCCGTCCCCAGCCGTCTGGCCTGGGAGACCGGCCAGGCCATGGCCGAGTCGCTGGTCGAGCGCTACAAGGCCGACACGGGGGAGTGGCCCCGCTCGGTCGGCCTGTCCATCTGGGGCACCAGCGCCATGCGCACGGCCGGCGACGACATCGCCGAAGTCCTCGCGCTGCTGGGCGTCCGCCCGGTCTGGGACGACGCCTCCCGCCGCGTGACCGGTCTGGAGATCATCCCCTCCGGCGAGCTCGGCCGCCCCAGGGTGGACGTCACCGTCCGCATCAGCGGCTTCTTCCGCGACGCCTTCCCCCACGTGGTGGCGATGATGGACGACGCGGTCAAACTCGTCGCCGACCTGGACGAAGAGGGCAACTACATCCGCGACCACGTCCAGGCGGACGGTTCGACGCTGCGCATCTTCGGCTCGGCCCCCGGTGCCTACGGCGCCGGCCTGCTCCCCCTGATCGACAGCCGCACGTGGCGCGACGACCGCGACCTGGCCGAGGTCTACGCCGTCTGGGGCGGCTTCGCGTACGGCCGGGGCATCGACGGCGTGCCCGCCAGGGAGCACATGGAGTCGGCGTACAAGCGGATCAACATCGCGGCCAAGAACATCGACACCCGCGAGCACGACATCGCCGACTCCGACGACTACTTCCAGTACCACGGCGGCATGATCGCCACCGTCCGCGCCCTCACCGGCCGCGACCCGAAGGCCTACATCGGCGACTCCACCCGGCCCGAGGCCGTGCGCACCCGCAGCCTCACCGAGGAGACCAGCCGCATCTTCCGCGCCCGCGTGGTCAACCCGCGCTGGCTGGCCGCCATGCGCCGCCACGGCTACAAGGGCGCTTTCGAACTGGCCGCCACCGTCGACTACCTGTTCGGCTACGACGCCACCACGGGAGTGGTCGCCGACTGGATGTACGACAAGATCGCCGCCACCTACGTTCTCGACGAGGAGAACCGCAAGTTCCTGGCCGAGTCGAACCCCTGGGCCCTGCACGGCATCGCCGAGCGGCTGCTCGAGGCGGCCGGCCGCGGCATGTGGGCGGAGCCCGACCCCGAGATCATGGCCGCGCTCCAGCAGGCGTTCCTGGACGCCGAGGGCGACTTGGAATCTACATCGTAAAGGCGTCGGGCGGCAGATAGTCTGCCCGCCGCCCCGGCGTCGCCGCCGCGATGCCCTCACGGTGCAGCAACCCCGCCAGCAGCATCGACACGTCTCTGCCGGGCAGGCGGTCGCGCGCCCCCCGGCGCAGCAGCCCGTCGAGCACCGGCAGCAGCGCCCCCGCCTTCGACGGGGGATCGTGCTCAAGGCCCGAGGTCAGGCCGAGCACCGTGGCGCCCGTGGCGGGGTAGGGCGGGCGCCCTTCGACCGCGGCGTAGATCGTCGCGCCCACCGACCACAGGTCGGCGGCCGGGCTGGCGGGTTGGCCGGCCATCCGCTCGGGCGCGATGAAGTCGACCGAGCGGGCGGCGCGTGCGGTCGACTCGTGCCCGAGGGCGGAGATGCCGAAGTCGGTCAGCACGACCCGGTCGCCGGTCAGCAGCACGTTGCCCGGTTTGATGTCGCCGTGCACGACCCCGGCGTCGTGGGCGTGCCGGACGCCGGCGAGCAGCTGGTAGCCGATCCAGGCCGACCAGTGGACGGGAAGCGAGCCGAGGTGCTCGATGGTCTGCTTGAGGGTCAGGCCCTCGAGGAATTCGGTCACGATCCAGAGACGGCCGTTCTCCTCCAGCAGGTCGTGGATCGTGATGATGGCCGGGTGACTGAGCCGGGCCGCCGAGCGGGCCTCGCTGAGCGCCTTGCGCCGGGACAGCTCCATGTCGAGCCGGTCGGTGCGGTGGGGCGGCTGGACTTCCTTGATCGCGACGTCGCGTTTCAGCAGCAGGTCATGGGCCTGCCACATGATCCCCGAACCGTCACGGCGGATGGGGATGGTCATCTGGTAGCGGTCGCCGAGCAGTGGTGGCTTCGGACGATCGGGCTTCACCGGCGGCCCGCCTGCGGCGGACCTGGAGCCTTCATGGTGAGCCGGCGCCGTGTGCTTACCGATCTGAACCAACCACCTGTCTGAGCCGAATCCGAGCTCCCCATGCGCTCAATATTCTGGTGGTCCGAGGACGGTTTCGCTCCGTATCCGGGAGATCTGAAGCAACCCGATTCCCAGGAAGATCGTACCCGCCATCGGTGGGCCGGATCGACTGGTCAGGGCGCGAGGATCGCTGTCTGACTGAATTGTCAGGATATGCGGGTATACGTCCGAGTGTGGAGCGAGGAGACTGTGCCCATCGAAGGAGGCATCCGAGCGCACCCCGTGCCATTTGATCAACACCGCTGAAGATCGCATGGCGATTCAGGCGAGTTGTCGGTCGGTTCGGGGAAGATATGGAACAGACACGTCCCCCGAGTGGAGGTATCACCGATGGCGAGCAAGGACACCGGCGGTCAGAAGCAGACCGGCCGCCAGGAGACCGAGACCGAGCAGGTCGAGGAGCAGTCCGGAAGCGACGTCCAGGAGCGCCACGAGAAGCTCAGCGACGACGTCGACTCGATCCTCGACGAGATCGACGAGGTCCTCGAAGAGAACGCCGAGGAGTTCGTGCGGTCCTACGTGCAGAAGGGTGGCGAGTAAAGGGGCCAACGCCCACCTCGCCACGCTCGGCAAACTCACAGACAGCCGGCTTCGTCGCGGTCGCGGGATCCCCCGCGGGCCGCGACGAGTCGTTTGCGCCGAAAATCTCCGATCATGAAACTGGTCCGAAACTGGTTCGCGGTCAGCTGATCGGGAAGAGTGCAACCAGCGCTGTCACATGAGTAGGGTCGGCGTAAACAACACGACCTAGGAGGGAGTCGCGTGGCATCTCAGCAGGCCTGGATGAACAACCTCTTCACCAATACGGGTTCCTCGTCCTTCACCGAATTCGTGCGTGGCTATGCCCCGGAGATGCTGCCGGGCACCCGCGAGGCGCTGCCCGCGCCCGTCGGTGATCAGATCCCCCACGCGACCACCATCGTCGCGGTCACCTGCGCCGGCGGCGTCGTGATGGCCGGCGACAGGCGTGCCACCTCGGGCAACATGATCTCCAACCGGGACATCGAGAAGGTCTTCAGGACCGACGAATACTCCTGTATGGGCATCGCCGGCACCGCCTCGACCGGCATCGAGATGGCCCGGCTCTACCAGGTCGAGCTCGAGCACTACGAGAAGCTCGAAGGCCGCTCGCTGTCGACCGAGGGCAAGGCCAACCGGCTCGCCACCTTCGTGCGCAACAACCTGGGCGCGGCCATGCAGGGCCTGGTCGTGGTCCCGATCTTCGCGGCCTACGACGAGCGGCTCGACGGCGGCCGGATCTTCGGCTACGACGTCGGCGGCGGCCCCTACGAGCACCAGCCCTACCACTCGATCGGTTCCGGTTCGATCTTCGCCCGCGGCTCGCTGAAGAAGCTCTACCGCGAGAACTCAGCGCCCGACGAAGCCGTCCTCATGGTCCTCCAGGCGCTCTACGACGCGGCCGACGACGACTCGGCGACGGGCGGCCCCGACGTGACCCGCAGGATCTGGCCGGTGGTCGCGGTCATCACCGCCGACGGCTATCGCCGCCTGCCCGACGAGGAGATCGCCTCCGTGGTCGAGGGCATGCTCGCGGCCCGGATGATCGATCCCGACGGGCCGACCGCCCCGCTGCGCTAGAAAGGAACCCCACAGGTGTCCATGCCGTTCCCTTACGCGTCGCCTGAGCAGATCATGCGCGACCGCGCGGAATACGCGCGGAAGGGCATCGCCCGAGGCCGCAGCGTGGTCGTGGTTCAGTACGCCGACGGCATCCTGCTGGTCGCCCCGAACCCGTCCAAGGCGCTGCACAAGATCAGCGAGATCTACGACCGCATCGGTTTCGCCGCCGTCGGCCGCTACAACGAGTTCGAGACCCTGCGCCAGGCGGGCATCCGCTACGCCGACGTCAACGGTTACAACTACAACCGTAAAGACGTCACCGCCCGCGCCCTGGCCAACGTCTACGCCAGCCAGCTCGGCATGATCTTCACCGACTCGATCAAGGCCCTCGAGGTCGAGATCGTCGTCGCCGAGGTCGGCGAGGGGCCCGAGCAGGATCAGATCTACCGGCTCACCTTCGACGGCTCGGTCTTCGACGAGCAGGGCATGGCCGTCATCGGCGGCCAGTCCGACGCCGTCGCGACCCGCCTGAAGGAGCGCTACCGCGTGGGCGCGCCCCTGGGCGAGGCCCTCGACGCGGCGCTGAGCGCGCTGACCGAGCCGGGCGGCGAACGCCCGTCTGCCGGGCAGCTCGAGGTCGCGGTCCTCGACCGCAACCGCGAACACCGCAAGTTCCTGCGCCTCAGCGGCCCCCGCCTGGAGCGCCTGCTCAGCGAGGCCAAGCCGTCCACCCCCGAATCCCCTCTCACCGAACCCGCCGAGCCCACCACCGGTGAGGGCGGCCCCAAGCCCCCGCCGACGGCCCCCGACGGCGACATCGACACGGGTTCGGAACCACCGCTCTAACAGCACAGACGCCTCACGGGGCCGCCCGCCGCACTCCGGCAGGCGGCCCCGTGGCATGCGCGGCCGAGGTACGTAAGCGACAGCGCGTCGCCGAATAGGCCAGACGTCGTGCACTTCCTGTTCGTGTGCCACTCCCGCGTCGCCTTCGGCCCCTGCGCCTGCTATGGAGCGGCGAGGATGGCGGCTGCCACGGTGTCGACGTACCAGGCCTGGTACTGGTCGGATGACCAGCCGCGTTGGCGTACCAGCCAGTCGTAGTTGCGGACGTCCATGGCGAGCCAGAGCACGTCGGCGGCGCCGTCGACGGTGCAGCCGGGGCGCAGGCAGCCGGTGGTGGCAAGCTCGGCGGCGAACATGGACATGCCGCGTCGGCGGTCTTCGACGTTCTTGCGCCAGATCGCGCCCGCGTCGGGGTCTGCGGTGGCGGCGCCGGCCAAGGCGATCATCACGTCGGCCTGGCGGGCGTGGGTCTGGGCGAGGTGCCGGGCATAGCGGACGAGTTTGGCCCGGGGATCGGCGAGCGCGCGGATCTCGGCGACGAAGGGTCGGTCGGGCAGGGTCACCGGCTGATCATCACCGGCGATGGTGGTGTCGATCAGTTCGGACAGCAGTTGCCGCTTGCCGCCGAACACGGCGTACACGGTCTGGATCGCGACTCCGGCCTCGGCGGCGATGGCGGTCAGCGGCGTCGCCGCGTAGCCAGGATCGACGAAAAGTTTGCCGGCCGCGTCGAGGATCGCCTTCCGGGTCTGCTGGGCCTGCTCTTTCCTCCGTGCCGACTGGTATTCCCTCTTGACAGCCACAGAACAAGTGTAGTCCTCTATTAGATAGAGCATCACTCTATCGAAAGGTGGCCGCCATGCCGTACGGAGTACTGCAGGAGATGCCGGACGTCGGCGAAGACGAATACCGCAGAGTGGAGAAACACCTCGGCCCGGATCGCCCGCCCGGTCTGCTCGCTCACGTCGCCGGCCCGACCGAGGACGGCTGGCGGATCATCAACATCTGGGAGGACGAGGCGGCGTTCCGCCGCTTCCAGTCCGAACGGCTCATCCGCGCGGCCGGTCTGGCCGCCCAGGAAGACGGCTTCGACCCCGGCAAGGCCGCCGGGTTCCGGTCCGTGACCGTCGACGGCGCAGACCTGCCGTTCTGATGCCCAGCACCGCTGACCTTCGAGCCCGCAACCTGGAGTTCTGGACACAGGCCGCACCCGGGTGGATCCGCCACGCCGACCGGCAAGACGTCACCGGCCGGCCGCTGGGCGCGGCGGCCATGGACTGGCTGCGCCCGCGCTCCGGGGAGCGGATCCTCGACGTGGGCTGTGGCTGCGGCGGCACCACAGCCGAACTGGCCGCGGCGGTCGCACCCGATGGCCAGGCGGTCGGCCTGGACCTGGCCGCGTCGATGGTGACGGCCGCCCAGCATCGATTCCCGCCCCGGCGTCACACGGGCTTGAGGTTCGTCGCCGCCGACATAGAGACGGTCGACGTCGTCCCGGGCGCGCCGTTCGACGCGGTGTTCTCCCGCATGACGCTGATGCTGCTGGCCGATCCGATCGCCGGCTGCACCACCATCCGGCGGTCGCTCCGTGGCGGTGGCCGCCTCGCCGCGACCGCCTTTCGCGGCGGCGGCGCCAATCCGTGGCTGCCCGCGGCCATGCTCGGCGCCGCACCACACATCGGGTCGCTTCCGCCGTTGCCGGTCGGCGACGAGCCGGGTCCGTTCGCCTTCGCCGACCCGGCACGCGTCAAGCGCGTCCTGACCGCCGCCGGCTTCGATGAGATCTCGATCCAGGCCCACGACGTCACTCTGCGGGCCCCCGACGAGGCCGACGCCGTGGCGGAATGGCTCATCGAGCTGGGGCCGGCCGGCCCCGCCTACCGAGAAGCTCCGCCACGCGCTCAAGCAGCCGCCCGATCGGGCGCGGCGCGACTGCTCGACCGGTTTCGCGAGCCAGGAACCGGCTACCTGCTCCCCACCGGACACTGGCTGATCACTGCGACAACGCCGGGATGAGGCAACCAACGGGCGGGAGGCGGCGAACCCGACCGGGAAACCGCACCCATAGTCGATCGTGCCGGGAGGCCTGAGGCCGCGTCGGCGGGCGCGAACCGGAGTGACGAGGGAAGACGCGGGATCTGGACCGCCCGGACGGTCGTGCCTGAGGCGCGGCGATTGGACAGATTTCCCCGTTACATAACAACTTGCACGGACTTAACACGGGTTTCGCTAGGCTCGTGCGCGCTATGACGATCACATTCCGGCGGGCCCTGCTGGCCCTGGCCGTCCTCCCTCTTGCCGCCTGTTCCTCCGCCCCCGAGGCGGCCGCGCCCGCGCCGGCGGTGACCGTCACGGTCACCGAGACCGCGACGCCCGCCGTGCCGGAGTCGACGGACACCGCGACCGCCTCGGCCGTGCCCACCGAGACCGTGGCGCCGTCTCCGACGGCCAAGGTCAGCGCGGACGTCGACAAGGACGACCCGATCTCCGGCCGGGTCCCGAAGATCAAGACGGCCAAGTTCCAGTACGACGCCGGGCACGACTTCAACAAGGTCACCCCGAGCGGCGACGGCGTGCTGCGCGGCCGGCTCATCTCGTGGGGCGACGACGAGGCCCGATATGTCCCGGTCCGCTATGCCAACGGTGACTTCGTCGGGCCTGAGGGCGGGATGACCTATGCCGCCCCGATCGCCTCCGACGTGGTCTTCCTCAGTGCGGTCGGGTGCAAGGGCGACGACCAGACGATCAACTCCGCCTCCCTCGGCACCGAGCCGTGCCCGCGCGCCCGGCTGGTCGAACTCGCGGGGCAGGGAGAGCCGACCGCGCTGATCACCGTGAAGAGTGGCCAGATCGTGAAGGTCGTCGAGATCTACTACTGACGTTCGCGGGGAATGAGACGACCATGAGTTTCCTACCGCACACGACGGATCTGGGAATAGGGTGAGGTGATGGATCGTCGCATCTTCGGGCTTGAGAACGAGTACGGCGTCACCTGCACGTTCCGGGGACAGCGCAGGCTGTCTCCAGACGAGGTGGCCCGCTACCTGTTCCGGCGAGTGGTGTCCTGGGGCCGATCGAGCAACGTCTTCCTCCGCAACGGCGCGCGTCTCTATCTCGACGTCGGCAGCCATCCTGAATACGCCACCCCTGAGTGCGACAACGTCGTGGAGCTGGTCACCCATGACAAGGCAGGCGAACGCATTCTCGAGGGACTCCTCGTCGACGCCGAGAAACGCCTCCGCGAAGAAGGCATCGCCGGGGACATCTACCTCTTCAAGAACAACACCGACTCCGCGGGCAACTCCTACGGCTGCCACGAGAACTACCTCGTCGGCCGCCACGGCGAATTCGGCCGCCTCGCCGACGTCCTGATCCCCTACCTGGTCACCCGGCAGATCATCTGCGGGGCCGGCAAGGTGCTGCAGACCCCGCGCGGCGCCGTCTACTGCGTCTCCCAGCGGGCCGAGCACATCTGGGAGGGCGTGTCGTCGGCGACGACGCGCAGCCGACCCATCATCAACACCCGCGACGAACCCCACGCCGACGCCGAGCGTTTCCGCCGGCTCCACGTCATCGTGGGCGACTCCAACATGAGCGAGACGACCATGCTGCTCAAGGTCGGCGCCACCGACCTGGTGCTGCGCATGATCGAGGCGGGCGTGGTGATGCGCGACCTGTCGCTGGAGAACCCGATCCGGGCCATCCGCGAGGTCTCCCACGACATGACCGGCCGACGGCGGGTCCGACTCGCCAACGGCCGCGAGGCCTCCTCGCTGGAGATCCAGCAGGAATACCTGAGCAAGGCGAAAGACTTCGTCGACCGCCGCGGTGGCGACGAGATCAGCAAGCGCGTCCTGGAACTCTGGGAGCGCACCCTCCACGCCGTGGAGACCGGCAACCTCGACCTGGTCGCACGGGAGATCGACTGGGTCACGAAATACCAGCTGATTGAACGTTACAGAAACAAGTACGACCTCCCGCTCTCGTCGCCCCGGGTGGCCCAGCTCGACCTGGCCTATCACGACGTGCACCGCAAGCGAGGGCTCTTCTATCTGCTGCAGAAGCGCGGGTCGGTCGAACGGGTCGCGTCCGACATCAAGATTTTCGAGGCGAAGTCGGTCCCGCCGCAGACCACGCGGGCTCGCCTGCGCGGCGAGTTCATCCGCAAGGCCCAGGAGAAGCGGCGCGACTTCACCGTCGACTGGGTCCACCTGAAGCTCAACGACCAGGCCCAGCGGACCGTCCTGTGCAAAGACCCTTTCCGTAGTGTTGACGAAAGGGTCGACAAGCTGATCGCTGGAATGTGATCTCCTTACGTCGAGGAGACGGCGGGTTCGGGTAGTGTGACCCGAACCCGCTGTCATATCCTTGAGGACTTTCACATGCGCCGCCGCACGGCCATCGCCGCCGCCGCACTTCCTTTGCTGCTGACCGCCGTCGCGTGCGGTACTGCTGAGAAGACGGCCACCGGAGCAACACCACCACCTGCCGCCACCAGCGCCGCCCCTGGCAGCGCTGCCGCCTCCGCGAGCGCGCCGCCCGCCCCGACCGGGCCGGTTGCCGACGCCAAGGACATCAAGGTGAGTGGTGCGGCAGGCGCCAAGCCATCCGTGTCTTTCCCGACGGGCAACCCGGCGTTGACCTCGTCGGCCCGGGTCATCTCCGAAGGTGACGGCTCCGCCGCCGCCGACGGCGACACCATGGTCGCGAAGGTCAGTGTCTGGACGTGGGACGGCAAGGAGAACAAGTCCACCGGCTCCGCCTATGACACCGGCCAGTCGGAGTTCGTGCCGATCAGCCAGCAGCAGATGCCCAAGGCCCTTTACGACGGTCTGCTGGGCAGCAAGCCGGGTGGCCGTGTGCTCGTCGTGGTCGCCAAGGACTCCATCGACCCGGCTGTCATCGAGCAGGCCAAGACCCAGGGCACCGACTTCACCACCAGCTCGCAGGTGCTGGTCATCGACGTCGTGGGGGCCACCGCCAAGGCTGCCAAGGGCAAGGCCACCGACCCCGGCATCGAGGGTGTCAAGCTGGTCAACCCCGGTGGCGACGCCGCGCCGACGCTGACCACCACGACCACGGCCCAGCCGCCGAAGGACCTGACGGTCAAGACCGTCATCCAGGGCGACGGCCCGAAGGTCACCGAGAAGCAGACCGTGATGGTCCACTACACCGGCAAGGTGTGGGGCACCGACAAGCAGTTCGACAGCTCGTGGGAGCGCAAGCAGCCGACCTCGTTCGCGCTCGACCAGGTCGTTCCCGGCTGGAAGCAGGGTCTGACCGGCGTCCCCGTCGGCAGCCGCGTCGTCATCACCATCCCGCCGGCCCTCGGCTACGGTGAGGCCGGCCAGCCCGACGCCGGCATCAAGGGCACCGACACCCTGGTGTTCGTCGTCGACGTGCTCGGCGCCCTGTAAGACCGCGTAAAACCACCATGGACGAGCTCGCGGCGGTCGCGGCACTGAACGATCCCGTGCGCCGTGAGCTCTACCGATACGTCACCTCGAAAGGCCGCCCGGTCGGGCGCAACGAGGCCGCGGAAGCGGCCGGCGTCGCGCGCCCCCTGGCGGCCTTTCATCTTGACAAGCTTGTTGATGCGGGCCTCCTGGAGGCCGATTTCGCGCACCTGACCGAGAAGAAGGGCCCCGGCAGCGGCCGCCCGGCGAAGATCTACCGCCGGGCCCCGGGCGAACACCAGGTGAGCGTGCCGCCGCGCGACTACCGCACCCTGGCCCTGGTCCTGGCCGAGGTCGTCGACCTGCTCGGCGGCGACGAGGTGGCCGAGAAGGCCGCCCACCGCATCGGTGCCCGGCTCGGCGCCGACAGCGCCGCCCCCTCGCTGGCCGACCTCCTCGGCGAACGCGGCTACGAGCCCTACGACGACGAGGGTGTGCTACGTCTGCGCAACTGCCCCTTCCACGTCCTGGCCGAGGAGCACCCGATGCTGGTGTGCTCGATGAACCTGTCCCTCTGCCAGGGCCTTCTTGAGGGACGCGGCGACTCCTCCGACGCCCGGCTCGATCCCCGGCCGGGAGAGTGCTGCGTGGTCTTCTCCCCGGAACCTTCTAAAACAAATCAAAGTTGACATAGAAGGCGCTGCTTGGGACGGTGAGGTCATGCACCTGGCCCAGTTCAACGTCGCCCACATGCGCGCGCCCATCGATGACCCCCTGCTGGCCGATTTCGTCGCCGCCCTCGAACCCGTCAACGCGCTGGCCGACGCCGCGCCGGGGTTCGTCTGGCGCGCCATCGCCAACGAGGACGACCCCGAAGAGACCATCACCCACGACTTCGGCGACCACCTACTGATCAACTACTCGATCTGGGAGTCGCGCGAGAGCCTGTGGAACTTCGTCTACCGGTCGGCCCACCTGGCGATCCTGCAGCGCAGGCGCGAGTGGTTCCAGCGGGTGGCCGAGCCCTACACGGTGATGTGGTGGGTGCCCGACGGCGAGATTCCCCCGCTGAAAGAGGGGTGGGACCGCCTGGCCCTGCTCAAGGCGAAGGGCCCCACGTCAGACGCCTTCACCTTCAAGGAGTTCTACGAACCCAACGGTGATAGGGCATGAGATCCGTTCCGCGCCGCCCGGGGTCCTTCATTCGCTTCCGCTACGGCTTCGCCTGGCCGGCACCGCCCGCCGCCCCAGGACCGCCCCGTATCCGGCGCCAACCGGCCGCGCCGGTCGGCGCCGGATACGAGTAAGCCCTGGCCAAGAGCTCTTCAGGTGTGGTGGTGACGACGGTGATCCGGCTCTGCGGGGAGTCGAATCCTCGCGGTCAGGCGGAGAGGAGCGCGGCCCCGTGACGGCCGGCCGCCGCCGAGGTGAGGAAGTAGGCCAGGTCCTGGTCGAGTTTGCGGCCCATGGTCGACAGACCCACGGGGGAGGCCTGGAGAGCCTCGTACAGGCCGTCGACCTTGACTTTCACCAGGTTGTGGCGCTCGCCCAGGACTGCGGCCTGGGTTTCGACCTTCGTGCCGAACGCGCCGCCCAGTTCGGGGACCACGATGTCGGCGGGGGCGAGGGCCACGCGGCCATAAGAGGTCAGTGAGTGGTGGGAGACGCCGATGTGGCGCTCGCGCAGGTCGCCCTCGCTGACGCGGAGGGCTCCCACGGGGCGGCCGTTGAGCACTGCGGCGGCGTTGATCGCCTCGCCGGACGAGACGCCGGAGAAGCCCCACTTCGTTCCGGTGCCCAGGTTCCCCGGGCCCTGGGCCACGACGGCCAGGTCGGCGCCCAGGACGTGGCGGGCGGCCAGCAGGCCCGTGTGGGTCGTGACGGCCTCCAGGTCGCCGCCGAACGACTGGCCGACGGTGACAACTCCTGTCAACCAGCCGATCTCGCGGAGCTTCGCGCACGCCATCGAGAACCACGCCGGCAGCGCGCCGCCGTCGAGCATCACATAGGCCACGCGTGCCGAAGGGCGCTCCAGGTAGAGGCCGCAGAGGATCGCGGGCAGCGCCGAGTGCAGGTCGGCGACCACGACCGGCATCCCGTCGAGGGAGTCGGCGTCGCGGAGAACGGCGTGGTGGGGGGAGTCCTGCTCGTCGGCGCCCAGGACCGTGGCCTGCAGGGGGGTGTAGCGGGCCTTGACGAGATGGCCAGGTCCTGAAGGATCTTGTGGCAAACGGTCAGGAATCGCTACCACCATGGCGTAACCTCCCGTACCGAGGCCCATGGCGAGGGCGGTCGTGTTCAACAGCACCGTGTCGCCGGGCTCGGGGCGGCCGACTAGGGGCGGATAGGCCAGCGCCCGGCATCGGGTGCCGTCTTCGACGGCGACCTCGATCTCGAGGGCGCCGGGCCATTCGCGCCTGATCTCACGGACCTCGCCCCTGCGCCATCTGATCACCGGAAAAGGGTAGCGTTCGAGTCAGGAGGGAGGGCCGATGTCGCGGCGGAAGACGGAACGGTTGCTGAATCTGGTGATCTGCCTGCTGTCGACCACACGTCCGTTGAGTGCGGAACAGATCCGCTTCGCGGTGCCCGGGTACGATCCGGTCAACGACGAGGCCTTCCAGCGGATGTTCGAGCGGGACAAGAACGAACTGCGCGAGATCGGCATCCCGATCGAGGTCCAGAAGGACCCGTGGGACGACGATCCCGGCTATCGCATCGTCAAGCAGTCCTATGAGCTGCCCGAGATCACCCTGGAGCCCGACGAGGCGGCCGTGCTCGGCCTGGCCGCGCAGGTCTGGCAGCGGGCCAACCTGGCCGAGGCGGCCGGCGGCGCGATGCTCAAGCTGAAGGCCGGCGGGGTCGAGACCGACCTGGTCGAAGGACCCCTGGAACTGCGGGTCGACACCCGCGACGCGGCGTTCACCCCCCTGTGGGAGGCGGTCCGCGACCGCCGCGCCGTCACCTTCCACTACCGCTCCGGCGGCAGCGAGTCGGTTCTCAAGCGCGTGGTCGAGCCGTGGGGCGTGCTGTCCCGGCGCGGCCGGTGGTACGTCGTCGGCCACGACCGCACCCGCGACGGCACCCGCGTCTTCCGGCTCAGCCGGATCGTCGGCGACGTCACGCCGTCGGGCCGCCCGGGAAGCGTGGAGGTGCCCGAGGGCACCGATCTGCGGGCGCTGGTGGCGTACGGAGGAGACGACCCCGGCCCCGAACGCACCGCCACGGTGCGCATCCGCCCCGGCACCTGCCAGGGCCTGCGCCACCTCGCCAGGGACGTGCGGCCCGGAACCGACTGGGACGAGGCCGACATCGTCTTCACCGACCCAGAACGGCTCGCGGGCTGGCTGGCCAGCCTGGGCCCCGACGCGGTGATCGACGGTCCTCCCGACGCCCGTGAAGCCGTGATCCGCCGCCTGAAGGGGGCCCTGCATTGAACGATCGGCTGCCCCGGCTGCTCGCCCTCGTGCCCTACCTGATGTCCCACCCGGGCGCCTCCGTGCCCGAGGTCGCCAAGGTCTTCGGGCTCAACGAGAAGCAGCTCATCGAGGACCTCCAGCTGGTCTGGATGTGCGGCCTGCCCGGCCACACCCCGGGCGACCTCATCGACGTCTCGTGGGACGGCGGCGAGATCCTCATCGACAACGCCGACACGATCGCGCGCCCCCTCAAGCTCGGCGTCGACGAGGCCAGCGCCCTGCTGGTCGCGCTGCGGATGCTGGGGGAGCTGCCCGAGTTCGCCGGCGGCGAGGTGCTCGGCCGGGTCGTGGCCAAGCTGGAGCAGGCCGCCGGCGACGGCGCCGCCGCGATCAGCAACCAGGTCACCGTCGAGGTCGAGGCCGCCCCCGGCGCGCTCGCGACCGTCACCGACGCGGCCCGGCGCAAGCGCCGGCTCTCGCTCGTCTACTACACCCCGGGCCGCGACGAGATCACGCCCCGCGAGGTCGACCCGCTGCGGGTGGCCCTCGTCGACGGGCGTCACTACCTCGAAGGCTGGTGCTACCGGGCCGAGGCGATGCGGATGTTCCGGGTGGACCGGATCCAGGAGGTCGCCGTCCTCGACGTCCCGGCCGACCCGCCCGCCGAGGCCGAGCCGATGGACGTCACACAGGGCGTCTTCCGCCCCTCCGAGACCGACGAACTGGTCGAGCTGGAGGTGACTCCGGCCGGGCGGTGGATCTCCGAGTACTACCCCGTCGAAGAGGTGGAGGAGCTCGGCGAAGGCCGTCAGCGGGTCGCGCTGCGGGCCCGTGACCAGGGCTGGCTGGTGCGGCTGGCGCTGCGGCTGGGTGACTCCGGCCGGGTGGTCAGGCCTGAGAGCCTGGCCGCGCGGGTCGCCGAGACGGCCAAGGGAACGCTGGCCAACTATGAGGGAAGCGTGTGATCTGGTTATTGGCGGGTCTGGGCGCGGCCGGTCTGGTGGTCGTGGGGTTTCTGACGGTTCGTGTACTTATCGCGGCACACGGGCTGAGGGCCGAAATCGAGCGGGCCAAGACCCAAATGCAGCCGATTCGTCCCCCGGAGGGGTGATGAGCACCCCGATCGCAGCGTACGATCGGGCAAGGACGTGCATCACCCGCCCCTTAAGGACGTGTCATGGGAAGCCTGGGACCCACTGAGCTCATCATCATCGGGCTCATCATCATCCTGCTGTTCGGCGCCAAGAAGCTCCCCGACACGGCTCGCGCCCTCGGGCAGTCGATGCGTCTGTTCAAGAAGGAGACGCAGAAGATGCGCGAGGAAGACGACGACAAGTCGACCGTCGTGACCGCGCAGGCCGAGACGGTCACCCCGCAGCCCGCGGCGACCACGCCGCCCGCGCAGATCCCCCCGGCTGTTCCGACGCCCTCGGTCGAAGACCGGCTGCGTCAGCTGGAGGAGGAGAACGCGAAACTGCGGACCACCTCGCAGCCCGGCGTTCAGCCGTCCGACAAGCAGAACTGACCTCCGCCGCACCTTCTCCCGAGACAGGATCATGGGATGGCCCTGTTGAAGAGGTCGCCGAAACCGCAGGCCTCGGCCGCGACCGACGACCCCGATGGGCGCATGTCGCTCATGGACCACCTCCGCGAACTGCGGAACCGCCTGGCCAAGATGATCATCGGCGTGGTGGTAGGGACGATCGTCGGTCTGGTCTTCTTCGACCCGATCTGGGATTTCATGACCGGGCCGTTCTGCCGTCTGCCTGACGCCTATCGGCTCGGCGGCGGCACGGAGTGCAGCCTGGTGGTCGGCAGCGTCACCGGCGGTCTGTTCATCAACCTCAAGGTCGCCTTCATGTTCGGCCTCGTGGTCGCCTCACCGATCTGGCTCTTCCAGATCTGGGCGTTCGTGACGCCGGGTCTCTACCGGAACGAGAAGCGCTACAGCTACACGTTCCTCGGCCTGGCCGTCCCGCTCTTCCTGGCCGGCGCGACGCTCGCCTACCTGACCATGGACAAGGGCCTGTCGCTGCTCCTCGGGTTCGTGCCCGAGAACGCGGTGCCACTCATCGACGTCAACGACTATCTGACGTTCCTGATGATGATGCTGCTGATCTTCGGCGTGTCGTTCCTGCTGCCGCTGCTGCTGGCGTTCCTGAACTTCCTCGGCGTGCTCCGCTACGAGACCGTCGCCAAGCACCAGCGCATGGTCGTGTTCGGCATGTTCGTCTTCGCGGCCGTCGCGACGCCGAGCCAGGACCCCTTCACCATGCTGGCGCTCGCGCTGCCGATGATCGGGCTGTTCTTCGTGGCGGAGGCGTTCATGTACGTCCACGACAAGCGGGCCGACGCCACCGCGGCCGCCAAGGCCAGGGCGCTCGAAGAGGAACTCGACGGCACACCGGCCGAGTGACGCGCCGAGTGACCGGCATAACGGTTCTCGCGAACCCGGCCGCCCGTGGCGGCCGGGGCATGCGGCGCCTTGCGCCCGTGCTGGCGCGCCTGCGCGCCACCGGCCTCCCGGTCTCGGTCGTCTCCGGGGCGTCGCCCGGCGACACGCTGGAGCAGGCCCGCGCCGCCGTGCGCGGGCGGCCGTCGACGCTGGTCGCGTGTGGTGGTGACGGCCTGGTTCACCTGGCCGTCCAGGCGGTCGCCGGTACGGGCGTCCCGCTCGCGATCATCCCCATGGGCACCGGCAACGACATCGCCGCCGACCTCGGCGTTCCGCGTGACCCGTTACGGGCCGCCGACCTGGTGACCGGGGGAGTGCCCCGCGTCATCGACGCCGCGACCGCAGGCGACCGGTGGTTCGCCGGCGTGCTGGCCTGCGGGTTCGACTCCCGGGTCAACGAACGCGCCAACGCCATGACGGGCCCGGCCAAATACGTCATCGCCGCGCTCCAGGAGCTCAGGGAGTTCCAGCCGATCCCCTTCCGGATCACCGTCGACGATGGGCCCGCCGTCGAGGTCGAGGCGATGATGGTGGCGGTCGGCAACACCAGGTCGTACGGGAACGGAATGAAGATCTGTCCCACCGCCCGGCCCGACGACGGGCTGCTCGACGTGGTCGTCCTGAAAGCCGTGTCGAAGGCCGCCTTCCTGCGCACCTTCCCGAAGGTCTTCCTGGGCGCCCACACGAAACACCCGGCGGTCGAGATCCACCGTGCCGTCTCCGTGACGCTGGAGGCACCGGGCGTGATCGCCTACGCCGACGGAGAACGCGTCGGACCCACCCCACTGACCTGCACGGCCCGTGCCGGTGCGCTGACGGTGATGACACGGCCGTAACAGGAATATCGGTAGGGTTGACGCCATGAGTACGCCTGCGGAACGCTACGCCGCCTTCCGTGACCAGCAGAACGAGTCGGGCCCGGCGCTCACCTCGTTCCGCGGGTTGTACGAGTTCGAGCTCGACGAGTTCCAGCTCGACGCCTGCCAGGCACTGGAGGCCGGAGACGGCGTGCTGGTGGCGGCGCCAACGGGATCGGGTAAGACCGTGGTCGGCGAGTTCGCCGTCCACCTGGCCCTCGAGCAGGGCCGCAAGTGCTTCTACACCACGCCGATCAAGGCGCTGTCGAACCAGAAGTTCAACGACCTGACCCGTCGTTACGGCGCGTCGAAGGTCGGCCTGCTGACCGGCGACAACAGCGTCAACGGCGACGCCCCGATCGTCATCATGACGACCGAGGTGCTGCGCAACATGCTCTACGCGGGGTCCCAGACCCTGACGGGGCTCGGCTACGTGGTGATGGACGAGGTCCACTACCTGGCCGACCGCTTCCGGGGCGCCGTCTGGGAAGAAGTGATCATCCACCTGCCCGAGTCGGTCCGGGTGGCCGCCCTGTCGGCCACGGTCTCCAACGCCGAGGAGTTCGGCGAGTGGCTCGGCGCGGTCCGCGGCGACACGACGGTGATCGTCGACGAGCACCGCCCGGTCCCGCTGTGGCAGCACATGATCGTCGGACACCGCATCTTCGACCTGTTCGCCAGCGAAGAGGGCGCGACCCGCATCAACGCCGACCTGATGCGCATCGCCCGCGACGAGCAGCGCCACAACCAGGCCCACGGCAAACGCGGCTTCAACCGCCCGAGGCGCACTCCCCACGACCGCGCCCAGGTCATCGACCGCCTCGACGCCGAGGGACTGCTGCCCTCGATCACGTTCATCTTCTCCCGCGCCGGCTGCGACGCCGCCGTCAAACAGTGTCTCTACGCGGGCCTGCGGCTCACCACCGACGAAGAGCGCCACGAGATCCGCCAGCTCGTCGACGAGCGCACCGCCCACCTGCCCGACGAAGACCTGGCGGTGCTGGGTTACCTCGACTGGCGCGACTGCCTGGAGCGCGGCCTGGCCGCCCACCACGCGGGCATGCTCCCGGCCTTCAAAGAGGTCGTCGAGGAGCTGTTCACCAAGGGCCTGGTCAAGGCCGTCTTCGCGACCGAGACCCTGGCGCTGGGCATCAACATGCCGGCCCGGTCGGTCGTCATCGAGAAGCTCGACAAGTGGAACGGCGAGACCCACGCCGACCTGACCCCGGGCGAATACACCCAGCTCACCGGCCGGGCCGGCCGCCGCGGCATCGACGTCGAGGGCCACGCGGTGGTCGTCTACCAGCCCGGCATGGACCCGATCGGCGTCGCCGGTCTCGCGAGCACCCGCACCTACCCGCTGCGGTCGAGCTTCCGGCCCTCCTACAACATGGCCGTGAACCTGGTCGGCCAGGTCGGCCGCGAGCGCGCCCGCACCCTGCTGGAAGACTCCTTCGCCCAGTTCCAGGCCGACCGCGCGGTCGTCGGGATCGCCCGCCAGCTGCGCAAACACGAAGACGCGCTCCAGGGCTACGAGGAGGCGATGACCTGCCACCTGGGCGACTTCCCCGAATACGCCGCGCTCCGCCGCGCGCTGTCCGACCGGGAGGCCGACCTGTCCAAGCAGCGCGGCGCCGCCCGGCGGGCGCAGGCCGTGCAGAGCCTGGAGACGCTGAAGGTCGGCGACGTGATCCGGGTCCCCGGCGGGCGCCGGGCCGGGCTGGCGGTCGTCCTCGACCCCGGCGTGAACGTGCGCGGCGAGGGCCCGTCGCTGCTGGTGCTGACGGTCGGCAAGCAGGTCAAGAAGCTGACCCCGGCCGACTTCCCGGTGCCGGTCGAGCCGGTCCACAACATCCGCGTCCCGCGCAACTTCAACCCCCGCAGCCCGAAGGAACGGGCGAACCTGGTCGCCACCATGCACGCCAAGCTCGGCGACGTCGACCTGGGCAAGCCGGTGCGCGCCCGCGACCACGCCGCCGAAGACGACGAGATCCTGCGCCTGCGCCGCGACCTGCGCCAGCACCCCTGCCACGGCTGCGACGAGCGCGAAGACCACGCCCGCTGGGCCGAGCGCTACTACAAGCTGCAGCGTGAGACCGAGGGACTGCGCCGCCGCGTCGAGGGCCGCTCCCACGTGATCGCCCGCACCTTCGACCGCGTCTGCGGCATCCTCGACGAGCTCGGCTACCTCGAAGGCGAGACCGTCACCGACGAGGGCCGCCGCCTCGCCAAGCTCTACACCGAGCTCGACCTGCTGACCTCCGAGTGCCTGCGCGGCGGCATCTGGGAGAAGCTCGACCCGGCCGAACTGGCCGCCTGCGTCTCCTCTCTCGTGTACGAATCCCGCCAGACCGACGACAACCGCAGCCCCCGCATCCCCGCAGGGGCCGCCAAAGAGGCCCTGGCGTCGATGGTGAAGCTCTGGGCCGACCTGGAGGCCGTCGAGCAGGACCACGAGCTGTCGTTCACGCGTGAGCCCGACATGAACTTCGCCTGGGCGGCCTGGCGCTGGGCCAAGGGCCATACCCTCGACGCGGTCCTGACCGACAACGACCTGGCGGCGGGCGACTTCGTCCGGTGGATCAAGCAGCTGCTCGACCTGCTCGGCCAGTTGCGCGACGCGGCGCCGCAGGGCAGCAAGGTGCGGGAGACCTCGACGAAGGCGATCGAGGCGATGCGGCGCGGGGTGGTGGCCTACTCCTCGCTCACCTGAGGCTCACCTGAGGCGGTCGAACTGACCGCCCGGTCAGGAGCAGGTAGCGGTCTGTTCGCCTGCAGTGACCTCACAGGGAGATTCTGGGTGTTGTGCGGCGGAAATCCGCTATGTACAAGCCCCGCCCCTGGAGGTCCGGATGTTCGCTCTGCTCGCCGCTGTCCTGTTCCTCGTCGCCCTCGTCTTCGCCATCGGCGGCTACGCCGTCGGCGCGGTCCTGACCGTGACCACGCTGACCATCGCCGGCGCCCTGTTCCTGGCCCTGCACCTGGGCGGATACGGCACCGCCTGGAGCCTCAAGAAGTAACCTGACTTAGTAAAGGGCCGCTGACGTGAGCACGTCGGTGGCCCTTCGGATTTCCTGACAAGATCACCCGCATGACCCTGTCCGTCGAGCGGATCTTCGGTGACCGCCCCTTCGCCGAGATCGGGGCCCGAGCCTCGCCGTCGCCGACGAGCGCCGCGGCCCGCTGGCCGTGGCCGGCACCGACGACTTCCGCAGCGCGATACCCGTCGGCGTCTACGACACCGGCGACCTGACCTGCCGCGCCCTGGCCGGGCCGCGAGTCCCGGCGCCGCGCCCAGACGGCCGCGAGGCCGCCCAAGCGGCGAAGACGTGGCTGAGCGAGGGCTGGGAACCACGCCGAGACGTCCGCGCGGTGGAGCGGCTGCCGGACGGCCGGATCCTGGCGACCCTCGACGGGGTGCTCCTGGAGGCCTGGCTGCCCTCCAGTGAGCGGGAATGGTCGGCCGCAGACGAGAGGGGCGGACGCGAGATCGTGGTCGCCGGAGCGACGGCCTGGGTCTCGGCGGTGCGGCCCGAACGGGGTGATCACCCGTCGGTCGTTCAGCTGTCCCTGGTCGACGGCGCGCAGGTGGACCAGATCACCTTGTGCGTCCCCGTCTCGTTCGTGCGTACGGCCCACGGCTCTCACCGTCGTCGGGCCGGGACACCTGCTCATCGGCACGGGCGACGGACGCGTCGTGGACTGCTCAGTCGTTCGCGGGCTGCTCCCAGGTGAAGCGGATCTCGCGGGTGGCCGTGTCGGCCCGTAGCAGCCGGGCGGCGACCCGCTGGCCCAATGGGAGCCCGGGGCCGTCGCAGCGGGCGATCACGGCCGGGTCGGAGATCTGGATCTGGCCGCCCTTGCCGTTCTCGGCGACGTCGATGACCACCGCGTCGAACGTCTCGCCGATGCGGTCGCGGAGCAGGAACGTCTCCACCAGGTCGACGCAGGCCCGCTCCACCTGGGACGTCCGCCGGGAAGCCACCGCCATCTGGTGGGGGAGGACCGCCAGCGCCTCGCCGACCTGCTCGGGGACCGGCTCGCCACCGGCCACCGCCAGGCAGACCTCGGTGGCGTAGCGGTCGACCAAACGCCGCAAGGGAGCCGTCACGTGCGCGTAGGGCGCGGCGACCGCCGCGTGCAGGGCGTCGGGCGGCGGATCGCCGTCGAAGGCCACGTAGGCGGCGCCGCGCAGCAGGACCGTCGACTCGTGCAGGAAGGCCGCGTGCCCGGGGACCTTCGGGTCGAGGCCGTGCACCACGTCGCCGTAGGTGGCCCCGTCGGGCCACGGCACGCCGAGGGCCAGCGCGACCCGGCGCACCTTGCCGACGTCGGAGGGGCCCGCGGCGGGCAGCACCCGCAGCACGCCGATCTCGGCGTCGAGCATCATCTGGGCCGCGCACATGCCGGTCAGCAGGGAGATCTGGGCGTTCCACTCCTCGCACGGCTGCGGGGAGCGGAACTCGACCCGGTAGCCGTCGCCCGCCCGGACGACCTCCTGGTCGGGGGTCGGCAGGGTCACCCCGCCGCGCGCGTGTTCGAGCTCCAGGCGCAGCGGCCCGATCTCGGCCAGCAGGCGCAGCGTCCCGTCGGCGCGGCCGGTGTCGACGAGGGTCTGCACGTAGTCGTAGTCGAGCCGTTCCCGGCTGCGCACCATCGCGCGGCGGACGTCGGCCCCGACGACCTGACCCGAGGAGTCGAGGTCGATGCACCACAGGGCGGCGGGGCGGATCTCGCCGGGCAGCAGGCTGGCGGCGCCCTCGGACAGGACGGGCGGGTGCAGCGGGACGCGGCCGTCGGGCAGGTAGACGGTCTCGCCCCGGGTTCGTGCCTCCAGGTCGATCGCGCCGCCGGGGCGGACGAAGGAGCCGACGTCGGCGATGGCGTACCAGACGCGGTAGCCGTTCTGGCGCTCCTCCAGGCACAGGGCCTGGTCGAGGTCCATCGAGCCGGGCGGGTCGATGGTCAGGAACGGCAGGTCGGTGCGGTCTTCGCCGATGAAGGTCTGACCCGCGGCCGTCGCGGCCTCGTCGAGGACCGCCTGCGGGAATTCGACGGGCAGGTCGAACTCCCGGCGGACCCGGTCGAAGCCCTCGCTCAGGCGCGGCGGTTCAGCGTCGGGTATCCGGATTTTTCGGTGTGGCACGTCCCTCAACGTAGCGGTTCAGGCCTTCCCGAGCACGGTCAGCAGCCGGTTCAGGGGGCTGTCGAGCCCGTAGCGGTCGGCCAGCGCGACCAGCGCCTCGGGGTCGTGGGGCTTGGCCGGAAGCTCGGTGGCCACCGCCGGGATCGGCACGTCGTGGGCGACCTGGACCACCGCTGGCGCGACGGCCAGATAGTCGCGGGCGGCCTCCAGCTTGTTCCTTGCCCCGGCCGGGAACCCCTCGTCGCCCACGGCCGCGAGCAGGGCGTCGAGAGAACCGAAGCGTGTGATCAGCGACGCCGCCGTCTTCTCGCCGATCCCGGCCACGCCGGGGAGCCCGTCGGAGGGGTCGCCCCGGAGGGTGGCGAAGTCGGCGTAGGCCTGACCGGGGATGCCGTATTTCGCGCTCACCCACGCCTCGTCGACCGACTGCAGGTTCCGGATGCCCCTCACCGTGTAGAGGACCCGGCGCCGCTTGGCGTCGTCGACGAGCTGGAAGAGGTCGCGGTCGCCGGTGACGATGTCGACCGGCTGGTCGGCCTGCCAGGTGAGGGTGCCGATGACGTCGTCGGCCTCGTAGCCGTCGACCCCGTAGGACGCGATGCCCACGGCGGCGAGGACCTGTTCGATGACCGGCACCTGCGGGGCCAGCGTGTCGGGGATCTCCTCCTCGTCGCCGGAGGCGACTCGATGGGATTTGTACGACGGAATCGCCGCCACCCGGAACGCGGGCCGCCAGTCGGCGTCCATCGCCGCGACCAGGTGGGTGGGGGAGTGGGCCTTCACCAGCGTGGCGATCATGTCGATCAGGCCCCGGACGGCGTTGACGGGCATGCCGTCAGGGGCGGTCATCGACTCCGGCACGCCGTAGTAGGCGCGGAAGTAGAGCGACGGGGTGTCGAGAAGCATCAGCACCCGTCTATGCTCCCAGCACACCCACCGCGAGCAGGCACGTGTCGTCGCGCGGATTGGGCCCGCCGACGGTTTTCAGCATCGCGTCGACCGCGTCGGGCAGGTCGGCCACGCTCAGTGCCCCGGCCGCCGCGAGCACCTGGGCCACGCCCTCGTCGATGTCGCGGTCACGCCGTTCGATCAGCCCGTCGCTGAACATCACCAGCACGTCGTCGGCGCGGAGCTGGACCTTGGCCACGCCGTACATCGGCTTGTGGGTGGCGCCGAGCAGGACGCCGGGCGGGGCGACCAGCGTCCGGGCGACGCCGCCGCGCACCAGCACCGGCACCGGGTGACCCGCGCCGGCCCAGGTGAACCGCAGCGTCTTCGGGTCGAACAGGCCGACGACGGCGGTGGCGGTGGTGTCGGCCAGGCGGGTCATCGTCAGCGTGTTGAGCCAGCCGAGCATCGCGCCGGGACCCTGGCCGGTCATCGCCAGCGCGGCCAGGCCGTGGCGGAGCTGGGCCATGTGGGCTATCGCGGGGATCCCGTGACCGGACACGTCGCCCACGGCCAGCAACACGCGCCCGTCGGGCAGCGTGCTCGCCTCCCACCAGTCGCCGCCGAGCACGTTGAGCAGCTGCTCGGGCTCGCCCGCGACCTGCCGGTGATGGCTGCCGACCGGACGCTCTTCCATCGGCACGCAGCGCACAGCGATCCTGGCGTTGGGCAGCATCAGGTCGGCGCCGGGTTCTGGCAGGATCGCGTCGCGCAGCAGGAAGGTGAGCTCGCGCTGTTCGGCGAGCCGCGCCTCGGTGAGGTCGAGCCGGTCTCGCAAGGAGGTGACCATGTCGGCGGCCGTGTGGGCGCCGACGAGGGCAGGCTCCTCGGCGGAGTGTAGGGGCGGCTGCTCGCCACCGGCTTCGCCGGTCATGGTGAGGCTCGCTCTCGAGAAACGCATGGTCCAAACGGGGTGAGAAGTGACAGATAGGGGACGAGCCGTAAACGGCCCTGTGCGGAGCGTAGCATCGGTCTAGACAGGCCGACGGGGTTTTTCGTCGATCCACGCCACTTCTAGTATGACGCTGTGACAACGGAGTCCCTTGACGTGTTTTCGGCCGACCGCCTCGACCTGGTGCGATCGGCCACCGCGGCGTCCGGCGTCGGCGCCCTGCTGCTGACCCCCGGCCCTGATCTGCGCTATGTGTCCGGTTACGACGCCCATGCGCTCGAACGGCTGACCTGTCTGGTGGTGCCCGGCGACGGCGGCGAACCGTTCATGATGGTGCCCCGACTCGAACTGCCCGCCGCCCAGGCCTCCGTGGCCGGGCGTCTGGGTGTGGAGTTCGTGCCATGGGACGAGACCGACGACCCCTACGCGGTCGTCGCCCACCGCCTGGGCGACGTCGGCAGCGTGGCGCTGGCCGACCGGATGTGGGCGATGCAGTCGCTGCGCTTCCGCGCCGCGCTGCCCGCCGCGGAACAGCGGCTCGCGTCGAGCGTGCTGCGTGACCTGCGGATGCGCAAGTCGCCCGCCGAGGCGGCGGCGCTGGCGCAGGCCGGGGCGGCCATCGACGCGGTGCACGCTTTGGTGCCCTCGCTGCTGAAGGCGGGCCGGACCGAGCGGGAGGTCGGCCGCGACATCGCCGACGCGATCCTCGCCGCCGGCCACGTGACGATCGACTTCGTGATCGTGGCGTCGGGCCCGAACGGCGCCTCGCCGCACCACGACGTGTCCGACCGGGTGATCCGGGCCGGTGAGCCGGTGGTCGTCGACATCGGCGGCACGATGGCCACCGGCTACTGCTCCGACTCCACCCGCAACTACTGCGTGGGCGAGCCCCCGGCCGACTACGCGCGCTACTTCGCGGTGCTGCGCGCGGCCCAGGACGCCGCCTGCGAGGCGGTGCGCCCCGGCGTGACCTGCGAGTCGATCGACGCGGCGGCCCGTGAGGTGATCGCGGCGGCCGGTTACGGCGACTACTTCGTCCACCGCACCGGCCACGGCATCGGGCTGGAGTCGCACGAAGACCCCTACATCGTGGCGGGCAACGACGAGGCGCTCGCGCCGGGCATGGCGTTCTCGGTGGAGCCCGGCATCTACCTGCCGGGAGAGCACGGCGCCCGGATCGAGGACATCGTCATCTGCACAGAAGACGGGGTTTCCCGGCTCAACAATTCGCCCCTGGATCTGGTGATCGTCTGATTGCCGTACCGTTTGCGAGATGGAGGAGATCGACAGGCGGATTGTCGCGTTGCTGGCGGCCGACGGGCGGATGAGTTTCACCGATCTGGCCAAGGAGACCGGGCTGTCGGTGTCGGCGGTCCACCAACGGGTGCGGCGGCTGGAGAAACGCGGCGTGATCAAGGGTTACGCCGCGCTGGTCGACTTCGACGAGGTCGGGCTGCCGCTGACCGCCTTCGTGTCGATCAAGCCGATCGACCCCGCCGCCGCCGACGACGCGCCCGACCGGCTGCGCCATCTGGCTGCCATCGAGTCGTGTCACAGCGTGGCGGGCGAGGAGAGCTACATTCTCAAGGTACGGGTGGGGTCGCCGCGTGACCTCGAGGAGCTGCTCAACCAGATCCGGGCCGCCGCCAACGTGTCGACCCGGACCACGGTCGTGCTCTCCACTCCCTACGACTACCGGCCGCCCGCCGTCTAGAAGGCCGCCCTGACGCGATCGTAGGCCTCGGGGGCGGCGTTCAGGGCGTCCAGGCCCTTGAAGGCCGCGCCGACGATCGGGGGGACGTCGGCGACGACGAGTTTCGCGTGCGGGGCCCCGGCGGTGTACCTGGCCTCGATCAGCTCCGTCAGAAGCGGGTCGCGGGCGGTCAGCACGCCACCGCCCAGCACCACCTCACAGGGGATGTCGAGCAGGTCGATGCGGCGCATGGCGACGATGCCGAGCACGGCGATCTCGTCGGCCAGCCGCGTGATCACCTCACAGGCGATCACGTCACCGGCGCGCGCGGTCTCCAGCAACGGCGCGACCAGGTCGTGCAGGCGTTCGTAGGCCAGATCGCCGAAGTGCAGGGCGATCACGGCCTCCTCGACGGTCGCCGTGCCGAACACCCGGCGGACCACGCCGGCCAGCGCCGTCGCGGGTCCCCGGCCGTCTTCGGCGCGGGCGGCGTGCCAGAGCGCCTCCTCGGCGATGCCGCCTCCGCCGCCCCAGTCGCCCGACAACCGGCCGAGCGCGGGGAAACGGGCCACCCGGCCGTCGGGGCCGACGGCGACGGCGTTGATCCCGGCGCCGCAGACCACCGCCGCGCCCCACGGGCCGCTCGCGCCCGCCCGCAGCAGGGCGAAGGTGTCGTTGCCGACGACGATCTCGGGGGCGAAGCCGCGGCGGGCCATCTCGTCGCGCAGCCGCACCTCCTCGATCGGCAGGTCGGCGCCCGCGACGTAGGCGAAGACGTGGTCGGCGTAGGGTCCCGGGCCGACGGCGATCTCGATCACGTCGATGGCCGCCGCCACCCCGCTGCTCTGCGGGGTGAAGGGGCCGCCGCGCCAGGTGCGCTCGACGAGGCCGTCTTCCCTGATCAGCGCGATGTCGGTCTTGCTGTTGCCGCCGTCGATCGCCAGGATGGTCCGCATCACGGGTCTCATCACGGGGCCCACGGCAGGTGGGTGCGGTTGGCGGCGACGAGCCGCGAGGCCAGGCCGGTCGCCAGGTCCGACTGGCCGACCAGCGGGTGGGCGAGCAGGGCGTCCCGCACGCGGCGTTCCCCGCCGTCGATCGCCGCGGTCAGGGCCAGTTCCTCGTACGCGGACACGCTCGCGATCAGCCCACGGTAGAGCGGTTCGACGGGACCCACCGGCAGTGGCGTGGCACCGGACGCGCCGATCACGGCGGGCACCTCGATGACCGCCTCAGAGGGCAGGAACGGCAGCGTGTCCCCATTGCGGGTGTTGACCACCTGGACGTCGCCCCGGTCGCCGACCAGCGACGCGAGGAGGGCCACTGCCGCCTCCGAGTAGTACGCGCCGCCCCGCTTGCCCAGCAGTTCGGGTTTGGTATCCGACGAAGGATCGGCGTAGATGTCCAGCAGGGTCTGCTCCATCGCGGCCACCTCGGCCGCCCTGGACGGCTTGACCCTCTGCTCCGCGACCACGTTGTCGTGCTCGTAGAAGTAGCGCAGGTAGTAGGAGGGCACGACCCCCAGGTCGCGCAGGATCCACTCGGGCAGCCCGACCTCGGCCGCGATCGAGGCGGCGTGCTCCTCGATCAATGAGGGCAGCACCTCTCGGCCGTCGACGGTCACCGACCGCTCCCACGTCAGGTGGTTGAGCCCGACGTGACCCAGCCCGATCGACTGCCACGGCACCCCGAGCAGCCCGGCGAACCGGCGCTGCATCCCGATGGCCACGTTGCACAGCCCGATGGCCCGGTGCCCGGCGTCCAGCAGCGCCCGGGTCACGATGCCGACCGGGTTGGTGAAGTCGACGATCCACGCGCCGGGCGCGCGGCGGCGCACCTCCTCGGCGATCTCCAGCACGACCGGGACCGTCCGCAGCGCCTTGGCCAGGCCGCCGGCTCCGGTGGTCTCCTGGCCGACGCAGCCGCACTCCAGCGGCAGCGTCTCGTCCACGTTCCGGGCCGCCTGGCCGCCCACGCGGAGCTGCAGCAGCACCGCCCCGGCCCCGTCGACACCCGGTCCGACCGCCGCGTGCTCGGTCACCACGGCGGGGTGTCCCGCGCGGGCCAGCATGCGGCGGGACATCCCGGCGACCAGGGACAGCCGACCGGCGTCCGGGTCGACCAGGGCGACCTCACTCAGCGGCAGCTCGTCGCGCAGCCGCGCGAAGCCGTCGATCAGCTCTGGTGTGTACGTCGAGCCGCCCCCGACAACGGCGAGTTTCACTCATCCTCCATGAACGGTAGATCCGAAAACCTCGTCGCGGACCACGCCGAGTCCCAAATGGAGCGCCCCGGCCAGCACCGGGTTGCCCTCGACGGCCGACAGCCGCAGCGGCGGCCGGGGCAGCGTGAGGGCGTGCAGTTCGCGTTCGGTCATCGCCAGGAGCGTCTCGCCGCCCGCCAGCGGCATCCCGCCGGCCAGCACGATGACATCAGGGTCGAGCACGGCGGTGATCGAGGCCAGCCCCATGGCCAGCCGCCGGGCGATCTCCCGCAGCCCCTCGGCGGCCTCCTCGGCGTGCCGGCCGCCGTCGGCGGCGATCTGAACGGCGCGTTCCACGGCCTGCGGCGCGGACGTTCCACGGATTCCGCGCGCCCGCAGCAGCCGGAGCACCGCCGGGCCGCCGACCAGGGCCTGGAATCCGTGGTCGACCCGCTTGCCGACGTCCCGCGCGGTCGGCGCGCCGACGGCCGGCATGTAGCCGACCTCACCGGCGCCGCCGGTGGCCCCCCGGTGCAGCCGCCCGCCGAGCACGATCGCCGAGCCGATGCCCGAGTCGACCCAGAGCAGGACGAAGTCCTGGTGCCCCCCGTGCGCGCGTTCGGCCAGCGCGACCAGGTTGACGTCGTTCTCCACGTCGACCGGCGTGCCGACACCCGCCGAGAGGGTCTGGACGAGGTCGGGGATGTGCCAGCCCGGGATGTGGGCGGCGTACCCGAGACGGCCGGTGCCCGGATCCACGGCGCCCTGTATGCCGATCACGACCCGGTTGACCGCATGTGGCCAGGCGTCGGCCAGGGCGGTGCGGACCTTGTCGACCACGTCGCCCCGGGTCCGGCCGGGGGTCGGCAGCACGGACGTACCGACGACAGAACCGGTGAGGTCGGCCACGGCGACCTCGACCCGGTCGCGGGTCACGTCGAGCGCCGCCACATGGGCCGCCCCGGCGTTGATGCGGTAGAGCTCGGCGGTCCGGCCCGGCAGGCCCTCGCGGATGCCGTCGAGGACGACCAGCCCGGCCTCCTGGAGACGGAGCAGCAGTTGGGAGGCGGTCGGTTTGGACAGGCCGGTCAGGGCGCCGAGCTCGGGCCGGGTCAGCGGACCCCGGTCGAGGAGTACCCGAAGCGCCGCGCGGTCGTTGATGGCCCGCAGCAGGCTGGGGGTCCCTGGGGTCGGCTGGCTCACTTTGGAGAAAGTAAAGAAACCTTCCGAAATAGTCAATTGGCCGAAACCGCATCGTGACCGGTCTCCCTCGCGGTACGCGTAGAATCTATCGGCCTATGCCACAGTCATCCGCGCCCGAGCTGACCCGTGAACGCGACTACGTCGCCGGCCTCTACGACCGGCTCGACCTGTTGCGGGTGCGCACCCGCGCGCAGCTCGACGGCGTGCTAGCCCAGGGCGCGTTCGGCACCCACCAGAACCGGTCGGAGCGCGACAACTTCGCCGTCATGTACTCCCAGCGTCTGGCCCGTCTGTGGGCCGTCGAGCGCGGCCTGTGCTTCGGCCGCATCGACCTGGCGCCGGGGGCCGAGGAAACCCGCTTCTACATCGGCCGCATCGGGCTCACCGACGACGAGCAGCAGCGCCTGCTCATCGACTGGCGGGCCCCGGTCGCGCAGCCGTTCTACCGCGCCACCCCGGCCGTCTCGATGGGCGTGACCCGGCGCCGCCACCTCCACATCAAGGGCCGGACGGTCGTGTCGGTCGACGACGACCTGCTCGACCTCGACAGCCTCACCGCCGACGACCGCGCCACCCTCAACGGCGAGGCCGCCCTGCTGGCGGCCCTGTCGGAGACCCGCACCGGCCGGATGCGCGACATCGTGGCCACCATCCAGGCCGAACAGGACCGCATCATCCGGGGCGACCTGTCGGGCGTGCTGGTCGTGCAGGGCGGCCCCGGCACCGGCAAGACGGTGGTCGCGCTGCACCGGGCGGCCTACCTGCTCTACACGTACAGAGAGAAGCTCGAAAGGCGAGGGGTGCTCATCGTCGGGCCGAACCTCACGTTCCTGCGCTACATCGAGCAGGTCCTGCCCTCGCTCGGCGAGACCGACGTGCTGCTGTCGACCGTGGGGGAGCTGTTCCCCGGGGTGGTCGCCAAGCGGCCAGAACCGGCCCCGGCGGCGGCGCTGAAGGGCGGGCTGCGGATGGCCGACGTGCTCGCCCGCGCCATCTCCGACCGGCAGCGGATGCCGGGCCGGCCGGTCGAGATCCGGCTCTCCCGCTACACGCTGCGACTCGACCGGCAGACCTTCGAGGCGGCCAAGAGCCGCGCGGTCAAGTCGCGCCGCCCGCACAACCAGGCCCGCTCGGTGTTCGTGCGGCACCTGCTGAACGCGCTGACCAAGCAGGCCGCCCGCCAGCTCGGCCGGGGCATGCTCTCCGACGAGGACTTCGCCGACCTGCGTGAGGATCTGCGCACCGAGGAGCCGGTGAAGGTCGCGCTCAACAAGCTGTGGCCCTATCTGACCCCCCACCAGCTCCTCATCGGCCTGTTCACCGCCACCGACCGGATGACCGCCGCCGGGCTCAGCCCCAAGGAGGCCGCGCTGCTGCTGCGCGAGCACCCGCGCAAGGGCCAGCAGTGGTGGAGCGAGGCCGACGTGCCGCTGCTCGACGAGGCCGCCGAACTGCTCGGCGACATCGACGAGGGCGTGCTGCGGGCCGCCCGCCGCGCCGAGGAGGAGCGTGAGGAGCAGCTCGCCTACGCCCGCGAGGTCCTGGAGATGACGGGCCTGGCCGACATCATGGACGCCGAGAAGTTCGCCGAACGCCAGCAGGCGGAAGAGGGATATCTCACAACCGCCGAGCGCGCCGCCCGCGACCGCACCTGGTCGTTCGGCCACGTGATCGTCGACGAGGCCCAGGAACTGTCGGCGATGGCTTGGCGCACCCTGATGCGCCGCTGCCCGTCGCGGTCGATGACGATCGTCGGCGACATCGCCCAGACCGGTTCGGCCGCCGGCGCGCCGAGCTGGAAGACGGTGCTCGACCCCTACGTGCAGGGCCGCTGGCGGGAGTCCCAGCTGACCGTCAACTACCGCACTCCCGTCGAGCTGATGGCGGTCGCGGCCGACGTGCTCACGCTCGTCGACCCGGCGCTGAAGGCCCCCGACTCGGTCCGCGAGAGCGGCGAGAAACCGACCGCCGTGCAGACCGCCGACCTGGTCAGGGACCTGCCCGGGATCATCGAGCAGCAGAAGGTGCCCGACGGCCGGCTGGTCGTGATCGTCCCCGAGGGCGTCGACGTCGGTATGCCCCACATGACCGGTCCCGAGGCGCTCGACGCCGAGGTGGCGGTGCTGACCGTGACCGAGGCCAAGGGCCTGGAATTCGACGCCGTCGTGGTGGTGGAACCGGCCGCGATCCTGGCCGAGTCGCCGCGCGGCGCGAGCGACCTTTACGTGGCCCTGACCAGGGCGACCCAGCGCCTTTGCGTCGTCCACACCGGTCCGTTGCCCGAGGTGCTGGCCAGCCTCCGATAGCGGCCCTTGCCCCGACCTGTCCCACCTGCGAAAACTTGGTGTTCCCGCTGCTGGGGAGCTGGTTGACATCTGCGCTCAGCTCGGTAGTTTGCTGCGGAGTCCAGCACGGGACTGACCGGTTGGCCGTTCCCAGACATCGTCGGATTCCGCGTCCGTGACGAGCGTCACCCGCACCTTCGGGACGCTCTGTAGCTCAGCCAGGCGCGGCGCCGGCGTTTTTGTCGGGGCGGGGCACTCCAGCCGGGTGGGGGGTTGGACCCGGGAAGGGTTTTGGCGCCCAGTAGACAACGGAACTCCGCGCCCGCCGCCGACGGGACGGAACCGGTCCGAAGGGCGCTCAGGGCTCTGAACCGTCTCGTGAGATGGGCCTGGGCACGTGGCACCCGTGCCTTGTGCGTAGCCGGATGGTCCTTGAGTTCTCCTGTGGCCACAGGAGAACTCAAGGACCATTGCCTTGTCGTCCCCGCGTGTTCGACCGCCTGTTTTGGGACCTGCCGTCCGGCGCGGTAGCGTTCCGACCAGCCCCCCGTTCGGTCTGGTCGAAGGAGACGCGTGCTCGCAACGGCGACCGTGAGGTCGACCGCCCCGGCGTTCGCGCCGCCCACGTGGGGGCGCGCCGCGTTGGCCATCGCCGGCGGTCTGCTGATCTTCCTGGCCTTCCCGCCGCTGGGCCTGTGGTTCTGCGCCCCCCTCGGCGTCGCCCCGGTGATCGCCTCCGTGTACGGAGTGCGCCCCCGCCGCGCCCTGTGGATCGGCTACCTGGCGGGCCTGGCTTTCATGCTCCCCGCGATGGCGTGGGTGAGGCCCATCGGGGAAGACGCCTGGCTGGCCCTGGTCGCCATTGAGAGCGTTTTCTGGGCCGTCCAGGCACTCCTGGTGTCCCTGGTGATCCGGATGCGCCTGTGGCCCCTCTGGGCCGCCTGTCTGTGGGTGCTCCAGGAGCGGGGCCGCAGCACGTTCCCGGTCGGCGGCTTCCCGTGGGCCCGGCTGGCCTTCTCCCAGGGCACCGCGCCCTACCTGAAATACGCCTCGCTCGGCGGCGCGCCCCTTGTAACTTTCACCGTCGCCCTGACCGGCTGCCTGCTCGCCTACCTGGCCGTTCACCTGTTCACCCGTGACTACCGCGAGCGCGTGGTCGCGCTGACGGCGGCCGGGGTGGTAGCCCTACCAGTGGTCGGGATGCTCGTTCCCCTCCACGGCGACGAGGGCAAGACGGTGAACATCGGGGTGATCCAGGGCAGCGTGCCCCGCAACGGTGGGTTGGGCCTGTCCGAGGCCGAGCCCGCCGTCGTGCTGAAGAACCACGCCGCGGAGACCCACCGGCTGGCCGAGGCGGTCAGGGCCGGCAAGTACCCCAAGCCCGACCTGGTGGTCTGGCCGGAGAACTCCACCGACATCGACCCCTACCGCAGCCCCGAGGCCTACGCGATCATCGACGCGGCCGTGAAGGACGTCGGCGTGCCGGTGCTCGTCGGGGCCGTGGTCGCGATCGGCGACGACTCCCGGGCCACCCGCAGCGTCGTGTGGGATCCGGTCACCGGACCGGGCGACCACTACGACAAGCAGAAGCTGGTGCCGTTCGGGGAGTTCACGCCGTACAAGGACCTGGTTCTGAGCCTGTTCGAGCGGGCCAACCTGGTCGGGCGGCAGTCGATCCCCGGCGACGAGCCGGGCGACCTGAAGGTCGGGCCGGTCACCGTGGGCGCGGTCAGCTGCTACGAGGTGGCCTTCGACACCGTCGTCAACGGGACCGTCCGCGCGGGCGGCTCGCCGCTGGTGGTGCAGACCAACAACGCGACCTACGAGCTGTCGAACCTGCCGCCGCAGCAGCTCGCGATGTCGCGGATCCGCGCGGTGGAGCACAACCGGGCGGTCATCCCGGTGGCGACCACCGGCATCTCCGCGCACGTCGCCCCCGACGGGAGCATCCTGTGGGAGACGCCCGAACTGGTGGCGGCCATGAACGTGGTCACCGCGCAGGTGCGGACGAGTGACACGCTCGCGACTCGGGTAGGTGTTTGGCCCGAGATCATTCTGATGATGGCGGGAACGGGCGCGGCCGTGGTCGCAGTGGCCTCCGGGGTCGCCGCGCGGCGGAGCCGACGGGACTAGGAGGAGCCGATGGACCGGATGCTGGGGCGCGTGCTCGTTATCGTTCCCACCTACAACGAACGCGACAATCTGCCGCGCATCGTCGAGCGCCTGCGCTCGGCCCTGCCCGACGCCGACCTCCTGGTGGCCGACGACAACAGCCCCGACGGCACCGGCAAGATCGCCGACGAGATCGCCGAGCGCGACGGTCACGTCCACGTGCTGCACCGGCCCGGCAAGCAGGGCCTGGGCGCCGCCTACATCGCCGGGTTCAACTGGGGCCTCGACCGCGACTACGACGTGCTCGTGGAGATCGACGCCGACGGCTCCCACCAGCCCGAGGAGCTGCACAAGCTGCTCGCGGCGGTCGAGGGGGGCGCCGACCTGGCGATCGGGTCGCGGTGGGTGCCGGGCGGGAAGGTCATCAACTGGCCGCAGTCGCGGGAGTTCCTGTCGCGGGGCGCCAACACCTACACGCGGATCATGCTCGGCATGCCGGTCCGCGACGCGACCGCCGGGTTCCGCGCCTACCGGGCCACCACCCTGCGCAAGATCGGCATCGACGACGTGCAGTCGCAGGGCTACTGCTTCCAGGTCGACCTGACCCTGCGCACGGTCCGCGAGGGGCTGCGCATCACCGAGGTGCCGATCACCTTCGTCGACCGGGCCGTCGGGCAGAGCAAGATGAACCGCGACGTCATGACCGAGGCCCTGTGGCGCATCAGCGTGTGGGGCGTGACGGGCCTGCCGGAAAGGTTCCGTCGCCGTCGGTAGGATTCGCCTGCTGCTTGGGGGTGTGTCGGGTCTGCTGTCGTCGTCGAGGCTCACGCCTGCGGTGTCTCAGCGGGTGGGCATCGGTTCCGTCGGCGCACGTGGAGGTTTACGCCTGCGGCTGAGCGGGGAACCCGGCTTTCACGCGGCTTCGTTGGAACCCTCGTAGGCTCGCATGTGGAGGTGTGACGAATGCTGCGAATCGGGCTGTTCCTGGCGTTTCTCGTGGTGCCGGTGCTGGAGATCTGGCTGCTGATCCAGATCGGTGAGGTCATCGGCGGGTGGACCACCGTGGGGCTGCTGATCGCCGACAGCCTCCTGGGCGCCTGGCTGGTGCGGCGTGAGGGCCGCCGGGCCTGGGCCGCGTTGCAGGAGGCGATCGAGTCGGGCCGCATGCCCGACAAGGAACTGGCCGACGGCGCGCTGATCGTGGCGGGTGGCGCGCTGCTGCTGACCCCCGGCTTCATCACCGACATCTTCGGGTTCTTCATGATCCTTCCGTTCACCCGGCCGATCGCGCGGCGTGGGGCGGCCTGGTTCCTCGGGCGGCGCGTGAAGGCCATGGCGGCCCGTTCGCCGTACGCGCCGTTCATCGCCGGGATGCCGGCGCAGGAGCCTTCGCGGCGCGAGAACCCGCGCGAGAACGTGGTGCGCGGCGAGGTCGTCGACGACTGACGTGAACCCTTCGGGCGGCGCGCGGTGAAAGCAGATCGTCAAGCCGCACCGCCCGAGAGGATCCCATGAGGGATGCCATTGCGACGGCCGGGGATCACGACCTCATCCAGCGTTCCCTGGCCGAGCCCGAGTGCTTCGCCGCCCTGTTCGACCGGCACGCACCCCATCTGCACGCCTACGTGGCCCGCCGATTAGGCCCCGACGTGGCCGACGACGTCGTCTCCGACACCTTCCTCGACGCCTTCCGCCGCCGCCACGTCTACGACCCGCGCCACACCGACGCCCGCCCCTGGCTCTACGGCATCGCCTCCAACCTGGTCGGCAAGCACCGCCGCCGGGAGACGGCCCGCTACCGCGCCTACGCGCGCACCGGCCCCGACGAGACGATCGCCGCCCTCGTCGAGGAGGGCGTCACCACCCTGGCCGTGAACCGGCCGCTGCTGCGCGCCCTGGCCTCGCTGAAACCCGGAGACCGCGACGTGCTGCTGCTGGTCGCCTGGGCCCAGTTCACCTACGGAGAGGTGGCGCTGGCCCTGTCGATCCCGGTGGGGACGGTCCGCTCCCGGTTGAACCGCGCCCGCGCCAAGGTGAAGACCGCGCTGGAGGCGCCCGATGCGTGATCTTGAGACCCTGTTCGACCGTCCCCCGGCCACCGAAGCCGACCTGGCCGACGCGCGCGCCCGGTTCACGGCCGCCGCCGGGAGGAGCCGCCCTCGGGGCCGGAGCATCCTGAAGCCCTTCCTGGCGGCCCTGATGACCACCCTGCTCGCCACGACGGCCGCCGTGGTGCTCCGCCCGGTCCCGGCCGCCGTGCCGGAGCCGTCCGAACCGACCGGCGGGGAGATCCTGCTGCGGGCCGCCCAGGCGGCGCTCGACTCGCCGCCGCCGGTGACGCGGGTGAAGCCCGGGGCCTACTTCCACCTGCACTCCACCCACCGGGGGTGGGACCACCGCAAGCGCAAGGGCACGATCAACCGCGTGGACGTCTGGACGCCCGCCGACGGCAGCGGCCCGTGGCTGAGAACCGTCGGAGGCGGCGAGGAGACGCTGTTCTCGGACCTGTGCTTCCACCGTGACCCGGGCGAGTGGCCGCAGGACCTCCGTCCCCTCGTGGTGCGGAGGCCGGGCGACCCGCCCAGCTTCCAGTTCCGGCAGATCGCCGAACTGCTCGACCTGACGGCCTTCCACCCGGAGCGGACGGCCGCCCTGCTGAGGTTCGCCGCCGGATTCCCCGGCCTCATCGTGACCCGGGGACGGGAGAACACCACCGGGCGGCCGGCGATCACCGTTGGCGTCCAGAGAGACGGCTTCCGCGACGAGCTGGTCTTCGACCCGGTGCGCTTCCGGCTGCTGGGGCAGCAGCAGGTGGTCACCGAGCTGTCCGCCAAGCAGAACTGGACGCCGGTGGGCACCGTCAGCGGGCGGGAGTACGTCGAGCTGAGTGTCGAGCCGCGCCTGCCGGACACCAAGGGGATCCTGAAGGTGGACGTCTCCTGCTGAGACGCGACCGGGCCTGAAACGCGACAGGGCTGAAATGCGACAGGGCGTCTTCCGGATGATCCGGAAGACGCCCTCGCGTCGGTGGTGGGATGGGGCCTACGCGCTCTTGCGTCGCTGAGCCCGCAGAATGGCCAGTCGCTCGTTCAAGACCTCTTCGAGGTCTTCGATCGAGCGGCGCTCCAGCAGCATGTCCCAATGGGTGCGTGGGGGCTTGGCCTTCTTCTGCTGCGGCTGTTCGGCGTCGACCCGGAGCGCGGGGGAGCCGCAGTGACGGCACTCCCAGCTCGCGGGGATCTCGGCTTCAGCGGCCAGCGGAACGGTGGTGCGGTGACCCCTGGGGCAGGTGTAGGACACCTCCTGGCGGGGTGCCAGATCGGTGTTGCGGTCGTTCTCGTAGCTGGTCGCGCCGAGCCGGGTACCGCGAAGTGCACGCTCGCCCATGTTCTAAGCCTCCTGAGGTCCCCCTATACGACGACAGCTATAGAGGGGTTGGTCTCCACCGGGTACAACGCCTGATACCGTGTGTGGATTCCCACCCAAGACGTGATCCAATCGCGCTTTTTCCGGCGCTCATGAACCGATTCGCCGTCAAATCCGTTCTGGCACGTCGTTGCCCGCGGCTCTGATCGCCTTTGGCAGGTTCACCGAAGCGAGCAGCACCCCGCCGATCACGAAGAAGATCACCAGCGAGACGATGCCGTACCGGTAGCTGTCGGTCAGCTGCAGAGCCAGGCCCAGGGTGAAGGATCCGATGAGTGTCGCACCCTTGTCACTGATCTCGTAGAGGCTGAAATACTCCGCTTCCCGCCCCTTCGGGATCACGTGGGAGAACAACGACCGCGACAGGGCTTGTGTTCCCCCCATCACGATCGCGATGGCGAACCCGAGGGCGAAGAACAGCAGCGGCTGCTCCGGCGGCACGAAGTAGGCGGCCGCCACGACGCCGCACCAGGCGACCAGCGACCACAGGATCGTCTTGCGGGTGCCGACCCGCACCGCGACCCGGCCCAGCAGGATCGCCCCGAAGAACGCGACGAACTGGACCATCAGGATGGCGCCGATGCGGGTGGTCTCGTCGAGGCGCAGTTCCTGGTCGGCGTAGGTCGCCGAGAACGAGATGACCGTCTGCACGCCGTCGTTGTAGGCGATGTAGGCGAGCAGGAAGACCAGCGTCAGCGGATAACGGGTGACCAGGTCGCGGATGGTGAGCCCGAGCTGCCGCACGCTGAGCACGACGGCCCGGCCGGCGCCCTCGTCGGCGGCCGCCTCACCGCGCCGGTTGCGCAGCCGCAGCAGCGGGATGATCGTGAACCCGCCCCACCACAGACCCGCCGAGGCCAGCGCGAGGCGCACCGCCGTGCTGGTCTCCATGCCGAGCGCCTCGGCGTTGAGGAACAGCCCCAGGTTGACCACCAGCAGCAGCCCGCCGCCCAGGTAGCCGAACCCCCACCCGCGCGCCGACACCCGGTCGCGTTCCTCGGGTGTGGAGATCTGCGGCAGGAACGAGTTGTAGACGACGAATGCCGCCGCGAAGCTGGTCTGGCCGATGATGAACAGCACCCCGCCCAGGATGTACGCCCCGTCGGCGACGAACCACATGAGAAGGGTGGCCGCCGACCCCAGGTAGGCGAAGAACCCCATGATCTCTTTCTTGCGCCCGGTGTGGTCGGCGATCGCTCCGGCGATCAGCATGACGGCGATCTGGAAGACCGCCGCCACACCCACCACGAACGAGAAGTAGGCCGAGGGCCGCACGTCGAACCCGATCACGTCGACGAACTGCGCCCCGTTCGCCGCGGTCTTCGCGATGTCGATCAGGTAGGGGCCCAGGAACACGGTCATGACCGTGGTCGGGAAGGCCGAGTTGGCCCAGTCGTACCAGTACCAGCCCTTTTGCTCGCGGGCTCTGGCCGCCGGGCTCTCGTCGATGACCTGGGGGGAAGTCATTGCTACTCGCTCTCAGGAGGGCAAAGCGAGACGCGGGCGGCCGTGGGCCGACCGTGGCTCGCGCTGGGAATCTGCCTCAAGGGGTGGGCCACTGGCCGCGCGCGGTCAGCACCTCGCGCAGCCCGGTGATGTTGTCGGTCATGATCCCGTCGACCCCGAGGTCGAGCAGGCGTTCCATGGTGGGGCGGTCGTCGATCGTCCACACGTGCACCTGCATGCCGATCGAGTGGGCGGTGGCGACGAACGCCGGGGTGACCACGCGCAGCCCGCGCCACCCGACGGGCACCTGGGCGCAGGGGACGCCCGAACGGGCCAGCCCGGCCAGCAGCCGCCCGTAGCCACCCTGGGCCGAGGCGGTGCGCAGCGCCGCGATCGCCCGGGGTCCCATCGCCGAGCACACCTGCGGCCCGCAGGCCCGCCGGGCCTGCGCCAGCCGCATGTCGGAGAAAGAGGTCAGGCAGACCCGGTCGGATGCTCCGGTACGCCGCAGCACCCGCGCCAGCGGCACGATCGCCGGCGACTCCTTCACGTCGATGTTGACCTTCACGTCGGGCCAGGCGCCGAGCAGGTCCTCCAGGAGCGGGATCTCGTCGACCCCGCCGATGCGGGCCTTGGCCACCTCGCGGTAGGGCAGCTTGGAGATCCGCCCCCGCCGGTCGGTGACCCGGTCGAGGGTGTGATCGTGGAAGGCCACCAGCGTCCCGTCGGCGGTGGCGTGCACGTCGGTCTCCAGATAGGAGTAGCCCATCGCGACGGCCCGCTCGAAGGCGGCCATGGTGTTCTCGCGGCCCTCGGAGGCGCCGCCCCGATGGGCGAACGCCAGGGGCCCGGGATGATCGAGGAAGGCGTACCGTCGCTGCACGAGCGTGAGTATGCCCGGTGTGAGGGCCCCGTTCCAGCAAGGACGGGTGAACGCTAGAGGGCGGCCCACTCCTGGCGGCGCGCCTCGGCCAGGGCGATGGCCGCGGCGACCGAGACGTTGAAGGAGCCCACGCGTCCGACCTGCGGGATGTAGGCGACCGCGTCGGCGGCCTCCAGGACGGCGGGGGAGCAGCCGTGGTCTTCGCTCCCGACCACCAGGCACACGTCGCCGGTCAGTTGTGCCTCGTGGAGCGGGACGGCGTCGCCGGTGAGCTCGATCGCCACGAGCGTGAAGCCGTCTTCCTTGGCGGCCTTCATCGCCTGGGCGGCCGGGACCGGTTCGTGCCATTCGACCAGCCGGTCGGTGCCGAGCGCGGTCTTCTGCGCCTTGGGGTTGGTCGGCGGGGTCGCGTTGCCGGCCAGCCAGATGACGTCGACGCCGAACGCGGCGGCCGTACGGAAGATGGAACCGATGTTGAAGGGCCCGGTGACCGATTCGACGACCATCCCGAGGCGGCCGGCCGTGTTGCGGCGCCAGGTGCGGTTGAGCCGCTTGACGTCGGTCGGGCGAAGCTGGCGGCGCGGGTTCGGGGTGGTCATCGAGGCGTCACTTTCAGGATGCGGTAGGCGGCGCGGGCGGCGAGGCGGGTGGTTCCGTAGCCCTGCTCGGTGAGCCACTTCTGCAGGGAGTCGGAACCGAGGTGTTTCTGGACGACCAGGTAGGCGGCCCCGTCGGGGAGGAGCCGGTCGAGCCAGCGGGTGAGCATGGCGTGGAGAGCGGGTTTGCCGATGCGGATGGCCGGGTTCGACCAGATCGCGGCGAACTTCACGTCGCCCGGCATCTCGTCGGCGTGTACGCACCTTACTTTGTCAAGGCGGGCGGTCGCGGCGTTGCGCTCGGTGAGCTCCAGTGACCGCCGGTTGACGTCCACGGCCCAGACGCTCGCCTGCGGCGAGCGGGTCGCCATCGTGAGCGCGATCGGCCCGTAGCCGCAGCCCAGATCGAGCAGGTCGCCGGCGGGGGGCGGGGGCGGCACGGACTCCAGCAGGATCTTGGTGCCGGTGTCGACGCGGTCGGGGGAGAACACGCCCCGGTCGGTCTCGAGCCGCAGGTGCATGTCGGGCAGCACCAGGGTGACCGTGGCGGGGCGGCTCTCGGCCTGCGGCCGTTCGTCGAAGTAGTGCACGGCCAGGAACGTTACCCGAGCTTTCAGGGGATGCGGGTGCCGAGCACCATGGCCGAGGCCGCGACCAGCAACCCGGCGATGACGGCGGCGATGATGAACCGCTGGGTGATCTCCTGGTGGACGACCCGGTAGCCCAGGCTGGTGCCGATCTGGGCGTAGACGTCGCGCAGCTCGTCGCCGGACTCGGCGGTGTAGGCGCGGCCGTTGGTGCCGTCGGCGAGCGACTGGAGGGTCTGCTTGTTGACCGGCACCTGGACGCTGCGGCCGTCGATGGCGACGGTGCCCTCGGGTGTGCCGTAGGCGATCGTGGAGACCGGGACCTTGCCGCCGGCGGCGGCCTCGACGGCCTCGTTGACCGACCGGCCCGAGGTGTTGTCGCCGTCGGACAGCAGCACGATCGCCGACGGCGGTGGGTCGGTGACGGCCTGCTGGTCGAAGGAGCGGATCGCGTCGAGCGAGTTGAAGACGGCCTCGCCGATCGCGGTGCCGGGGCGCGTGGTGAGGCTCCTGATCGTGTTGACCACCGCCGCGTGGTCGGTGGTCGGCGGGATCGCGACGGCGGCCGAGCGGGCGAAGGAGACGACGCCGACGTTGAAGCGCTCGGGCAGGTCCTGGACGAACCGTTCGGCGGCCTGGCGGGCGGCGACCATCCGGGTGGGGGCGACGTCGGCGGCCTCCATCGACAGCGAGATGTCGACGGCGATCATGATGGTGGCGCGGTCACGTGGCACGCGGACCTCGTCGGCGGGCCGGGCGGCGCCCAGCACCAGCAGGCTCATCATGGCCAGGAACAGCCCCGCCGTCAGGTGCCGGCGCCAGCCGGGGCGCTCGGGCGCGACCAGCGACAGCAGCGCCAGGTTGGTGAAGCGGACCGCGTAGCGGCGCCGGATGTACTGCATGACCACGTAGAAGACGGCCAGTGCGACCAGCGCGGCGAACAGCCAGAGCCACGCGGGGGACAGGAAGATCATGCGCGGGCCCTCCGGGCCATCAAATGGGCGGTTCGGCGCTGCCGGAGTACGAACTGGGCGATGTCGGTCATCCAGTCGCGGTCGGTATGCAGGACGAGGTGGGCGGCGCCGGCCCGGCGCAGCGCGGACCGGTTGTTCTCCCGCTGCTCCACGGCGGCCTCGGCGTAGCGCTCGCGGATGCGGCGGGTCAGGTGGATGTCGCGATGGCGGCCGGTCTCCGGGTCGAGCAGGGTGATCTGGCCGACGTCGGGCAGCTCCATTTCGCGTGGGTCGATGACCTCGATGGCCAGCACCTGCTGGCGGGCGGCCAGCCGGCGGATGGGCCGTTCCCAGTCGTCGGGGTCGTCGAGGAAGTCGGACACGATGACGCGCATGCCCCGGCGGCGGTGGGCGGCGGCGAGCATCTCGACGGCGCCGCCCAGGCTGCTGCTCCCCTGGGAGCGCGGCGCGTCGGTGAGCGACTGGAGCAGCCCGAACAGGTTGGCGCGGCCGGGTCTGGCCGGGTAGCGGTGCACCTCTTCCCCGTGCAGCACGTAGGCGCCGAACCGGTCGCCCACCCGGCTCGACAGGAAGCCGAGCGCGCCGACGGCGTGGATGACCAGGGTGCGCTTGTCCATGTCGGCGGTGCCGAAGTCCATGCTGGCGGTCAGGTCGACCAGCGCCCACGTCTCCAGTTCACGGTCGGAGACCAGGTCCCGCACGTGCGGGACGGTGGTGCGGGCGGTGACGTTCCAGTCCATCCGCCGCGTGTCGTCTTCTCCGGGGACGTAGACGCGGGTGTCGCCGAACTCGCTGCCGGGGCCGGGCAGCAGGCCCAGGTGGCCGCCCTGGAGGAGACCGTCGAGCTTGCGCACGACGGTCAGCTCCAGCTTGCGCAGCGCGGAGTCGGCGCCCTTCACCGCTGGCCCTGATTCCAGACCACGAGAGGCGGCGGCACCGAGGCCAGGACCTGGCGGACGACGTCTTCGGGCTCGACCCCGTCGGCCAGCGCGTCGAAGGTCAGCATCAGCCGGTGGGACATCACGTCGACGGCGACGTCGCGGATGTCGTCGGGCAGCAGGTAGTCGCGGCCGCGCAGCAGCGCCAGCGCGCGCCCGGCGGCGACCAGGCCCAGGGTGGCGCGGGGGCTGACCCCGATCTCGATGGTCTCCTCCAGGTCGCGCAGCCCGTAGTCGGCGGGCGTCCGCGTCGCCATCACCAGGCGCACGACGTAGTCGGCGACAAGCTGGTGGACCGACACGGCCTCGGCCGACCTCTGCAGCGCGAGCAGGCGCGGCGCGTCGAGGATCGGTTCGGGCGTCGGCGGGGTCACGCTCATGCGGTGCAGGATCTCCAGCTCCTCGTGGGCGCTGGGGTGCTCGACGCGGACCTTGAACAGGAACCGGTCGCGCTGCACCTCGGGCAGCGGGTAGACGCCTTCCGACTCGATCGGGTTCTGGGTGGCCAGCACGATGAACGGGCGCGGCAGCGGATGGGTCACGCCGGCGAGCGAGACCTGGCGCTCGGCCATGACCTCCAGCAGGGCCGACTGCACCTTCGCCGGGGCGCGGTTGATCTCGTCGGCGAGCAGGAAGTTCACGAAAACCGGCCCGAGCTCGACGTCGAAGCGCTCGGTGCCCGGGTGGTAGACGCGGGTGCCGACGATGTCGCTGGGAACCAGGTCGGGCGTGAACTGGATGCGCGCGAACGTGCCGCCCACGACGGTGGCCAGCGTCGAGGCGGCCAGCGTCTTGGCCACGCCCGGGACGCCCTCCAGCAGGCAGTGCCCGCGCGCCAGCAACGCGACCAGGAGCCGCTCGACCATGTGGTCCTGCCCCACGATGACCCGCCGGACCTCCGCCAGGGCGTCGCGCAGCGCGCCCATGTCGGCATCGGTGGAGGCGCCGCCACCTGCGGACATCTTCGCCGGGACGACGGACGTGCCCGGCCCTTCATCAGCAACCATCATGCGTGTTATTCAATCGTGACTTGGCGGGAAAGACCATGGTCTCACCCTGCCCGTTGCGATCGCCGGAAACACCCTGTGTGTTTTGATGGGGTGTGGCCACTCCTCTCCAGTATGGCGACCCGCCGCGACTGGGTCCGTTCGTGCTGCAGGCACGCCTGCAGTCGGCCCCGGCGGGTCTGGTCTACCTGGGGCAGGCACCCGACGGACGTGCGGTTTCGGTGGTCGTGCTGACCCGGGGCGCGGCGCTGGACGCGGCGGCCAGGGACCGGTTCGTGACCGGCATCAAAGACGCCGAGGCGGCCCGGACGGGCGTCCGCGGGCTGCTTTCGCGGGTACGCCGCGCCAACCCCGCCGTCCCTTATGTGGTGGCCTGGGATGGTGGCGAGGCGCCGTGGGCGGCCACTCCTTATCTGCCGGGCGGGCCGGGGGCCGAGAAGTTCCTCGAACCGGTCATGGTGTCCGGGATGCTGATCGGCGACCGGCTCGGTCCCGACTTCGTGCCCTACTGGCTGGGCGACCGCAATCCGGCGCTGCCCGCACCGCCTCCGCCGGCCCCGCCGCCCACGGCGACGCCGCGTCAGGTGGCGCTGGCCTCGGCGGCGCTGGCCCTGCTGGTGCTGCTGCTCATGGTGATGGTGTGGCTGTTCCTGTTCCGGGGTGACGGCGAGGTGGAGCCGGCCCAGCCGCTGCCGCCGACGGTGTTCATCCCGACCCCGCCGCCGGTGCCCGAGCAGTCGGAGCCGACCCAGCCGTCGCCCTCGCCCGGCCCGAGCGGGGGCGGCAGCCCGACGCCGATCCCCGGGCAGGACGATCCCGGCGACGCGATCTGAGCGAACGCTTAGTAGTCTGCCGGTCATGGAACTGTGGGACACGGTCGAACCTCCGGCCGCTCGCCGCCTGGTGGCCGGCGCGGTCGACCTGTTCGCCGAGCGCGGTTTCGGTGGCGCCTCGACCCGTGACATCGCCACGGCGGCCGCGCTGAGCCCGGGGGCGATGTACGTCCACTTCCCCTCCAAGGCCGAACTGCTGGCCCGGATCGTGCTGATCGTCCACGAGGCGGCCCACCAGGTGGTGACCGGATCACTGGCGCGGGCGGAGGGCTCTCCGGCCCGGCTCAGGGCCCTGGTCTACGCGCTGGCCCGGTTTCACGCCGCCCACCAGCGCGGATGCCGGGTGGTTCAGAACGAGCTCGGTGCGCTCACCCCGGAGGACTGGGCGAGGGTCCGTGAGGAACGCCGCCGGGTCGACGCGCTGTTCCGGGCCGAAGTGGAGAAGGGCGTCGCCGCGGGGGTCTTCGAGGTGGCCGACGTCGCCGGCACCACCCGCGCGATCGTGTCGATGTGCGTCGACGTCTCCCGCTGGTACCGGCCCGGCGGGGCGGACACCCCCGAGGACGTCGGGGCGCTGTACGCCCATCTGGCCCTGCAGATGGTCCGGGCGCTACGCTGCTAAGCGATCGCTTACCAGGAGGGTGCCATGCGGCGGACGGTCTATTCGGCGGACCACGAGAGGTTCCGGGAGTCGGTCAGGGAGTTCGTCACCCGCGAGGTCGACCCCCACGCCGAGGCGTTCGCGCAGCAGCGGCTCATCGGGTCACAGGTGTGGCGTGAGGCGGGGCGTCAGGGGCTGCTCGGGCTGGAGATCCCCGAGGAGTACGGCGGTTCGGCCGCCGGTGACTACCGGTTCAACGCCGTCCTGCACGAGGAACTGGCCGCCCACGGCATGGCGCTCGCCTCGGGGTTCGGCATCCACTTCGACATCGTCGCGCCCTACCTGGTCGACCTCACCACCGACGAGCAGAAGAAGAGGTGGCTGCCCGGCTTCTGCTCCGGCGAGACGGTCACCGCGATCGGGATGACCGAGCCCGGGGGCGGTTCCGACCTGGCGGCGTTGACGACGAGTGCCGTACAGGAGGGAGATCACTGGGTTCTCAACGGGTCCAAGACCTTCATCACCAACGGCTGTCAGGCCGGGCTGGTGATCGTGGCGGCCCGCACCAGCCCCGGCAAGAAGGGCATCACGCTGTTCGGGGTCGAGGCGGGGATGCCCGGGTTCGAACGCGGACGCAAGCTCGACAAGATGGGCCAGCACGAGGCCGACACCGCCGAGCTGTTCTTCCGCGATGTCCGGGTTCCGGCCGGGAACGTGATCGGGGCGGTCGACGGCGGGTTCGTCGCGATGATGGAGCGGCTGCCGCAGGAACGGCTCGGCGCGGCCGTCGCCAACCTCGCCCACGCCTGGTCGGCGCTGCAGGAGACGCTCGCCTATGTGAAGGAGCGGCGGGCGTTCGGGCAGGCGGTGGGGTCGTTCCAGTACAACAAGTTCACCCTCGCCGACCTGGTCACCGAGCTGGAGGTGACCCGCGCCTACGTCGACCAGTGCGTCGCCGCCCACGCCGCGCGGGAACTGACGGCGGTGGAGGCGGCGAAGGCCAAACTTTGGTCGTCGGAGGTGCAGGGGCGGGTGCTCGACGCGTGTGTCCAGCTGTTCGGCGGATATGGCTACATGCGCGAATACCGGGTCGCGCGGGCGTGGGCCGACGCGCGGGTGACCCGCATCTGGGCCGGGTCGAGCGAGATCATGCGCGAGATCATCGGCCGGGATCTGGGGCTCTGAATGGACTACGCGCACTGGGACGAGATGCCGACCCGCTGGCGGGACAACGACGTCTACGGGCACCTCAACAACGTCGTCCACTACGAGCTGATGGACTCGGTGATCAACCGCTGGCTGATCACCGAGGCGGGGTTCTCCTCGCTGGAGAGCGCGTCCATCGGGCTGTGCGTCGAGTCGCGCTGTTCCTACAAGGCCGAGGCGGCCTACCCGTCGACGATCAGGGTCGGTCTGCGGATCGGGCGGCTCGGCACCTCCTCGGTCCGCTACGAGCTGGGGCTGTTCGAAGGTGGGCGGCTGCTGGCCGAGGGGGAGTTCACCCACGTGTTCGTCGATCGGGTCACGCGTCGGCCGTCGCCTCTGTCCGGGCCGATGCGGGCGGCGATGGAGAGGCTGGTGGTCGCGTGAAGGTCCGTTCGGCCGTGCTGGTCGAGTCTGGAAGATCGTTTCCGTACGACCTGAGCAGGCCCCTGGAGATCAGGGAGCTGACGCTCGACCCGCCGGGCGGCGGGGAGCTCCTCGTGAAGATCCACGCGGCGGGGCTGTGCCACTCCGACCTGTCGGTGATCGACGGGTCGCGTCCCCGGCCGCTGCCGATGGCGCTCGGGCACGAGGCGGCCGGGGTGGTCGTGGAGTCGCGCGAGCCGGGGTTCGCGGCCGGTGATCACGTGGTGCTGACCTTCGTCCCGGCCTGTGGCTCGTGCGGGGCGTGTGCAGGTGGGCGGCCCGCTCTCTGCGGTCCCGGTGCGGCGGCGAACCGGGCGGGGACCCTGCTCGGGGGCGGCCATCGGCTCGGGGGCGTGTTCCACCACTTGGGGGTGTCGGCTTTTTCCGAGTACGCCGTGGTGTCGGCTCGCTCGGCGGTGAAGGTCGCGCCTGAGCTGCCGTTCGAGGTGGCGGCGCTGTTCGGGTGCGCGGTGCTGACCGGGGCGGGGGCCGCGCTGTACGCCGCCGATGTCGGGCCGCGCGACAGTGTGGCGGTGTTCGGGCTCGGCGGGGTCGGGCTGTCGGCGCTGCTGGCGGCCAAGGCCGCCGGGGTGACCACGCTGATCGGGGTCGATCTGGTGGCGGGAAAACGGGACCTCGCGCTGTCGCTGGGGGCCTCGCAGGTCGTACAGGGGGGAGAAGGCGCGGTCGAGGAGGTCAGGGAGCTGACCGGTGGGGGAGCGGTGAAGGTCGTCGACACGACCGGGGTGGCGGCGGTGCTGGCGCAGGCCTACGCGGCCACCGCGCCGGGCGGGGTCACCGTCACGGTCGGGCTGCCGGCTCCGTCGGCCGGGTTGACGATTCCGGCGTTGTCGCTGGTCGCGGAGGAGAAGACGCTGCGCGGCAGCTATCTGGGGTCGTGTGTGCCGCGCCGGGACGTGCCCCGCTTCATCGGCATGTACGAGGCCGGGGTGCTGCCCGTCGACCGGCTGCTGTCCGACCGGCTGACGCTCGATCAGGTCAACGAGGGGTTCGACCGGCTGAAGACCGGCGAGGCCGTGCGGCAGGTCGTCACCATGCGTTGAGCCCGGCGCGGAGATCGTCGCGAACGCGGGTCTATAGTTCTCGCTCGTGACGGGGGGACAGATCGCGTTTTTGCTGCTGGCCGCGATGGCGGCCGGGTGGGTCGACGCCGTGGTCGGCGGTGGCGGGCTGCTGCAACTGCCCGCGCTGCTGCTGGCCGGGCTGAGCCCGGTCGAGGCCCTGGCCACCAACAAGAGCGCTTCGGTCCTCGGTACGGCCAGCGCCGCCTACACCTACGCCCGCAGGACCGGTGTCGATCGGCTCGCGGTCCCGGCCGGGGTGGCGGCGACGCTGAGCGCGGCCGGGGGCGCGCTGCTGGCGGCGCTGCTGGATCCGGCCTTCCTGAAACCTTTGATCATCGTGGTGCTGGTCGGCGTGGCGGCGTTCGTGGCGCTGCGGCCCTCGTTCGGCGCGGTCGCCCTCGCGGAGCGGCGGACCCGGGTGCGGGTGGTGATCGCCGTCCTGGTGGCGGGCGGGGTGATCGCCTTCTACGACGGGCTGATCGGGCCTGGCACCGGCACCTTTCTGATCATCGCGTTCACGTCGGTCATCGGGATGGACTTCGTGCGCGCCTCGGCCACCGCGAAGATCATCAACATGGGGACCAACATCGGCGCCATCACCGTCTTCGCGTTTCAGGGGCATGTGGTGTGGGCGCTGGGGCTGGCGATGGGGGTGGCGAACATCGCCGGCGCCCAGCTCGGCGCGCGGATGGCGCTCAAGCGGGGCGCCGGTTTCGTCAGGGTCGTTCTGCTGACTGTGGTGTCGGCGCTGGTGCTGCGGCTGGGCTGGGATCTGCTCTGAGCGCGCCCGCCGCGAGCGCCACGAACAGGGCCATCACCGCCGGGACGCCCAGGGCGAACGGCAGGCCGGTGAGTTCGGCCAGGCCGCCGATCAGGACGGGCCCGGCGAGCAGACCGGCGTACCCGAGACTGGCGACCCGGGCCAGCGCCCGGCCGCTGGTGGCCGGGTCGCGGTGCCCGGCGGCGGAGAACACCTGCGGGATGATGCACGACAGCCCCGCGCCGAACAGGCCGAACCCGATGATCCCGGCCACGGGGTGGCCGATGAGCAGGGCGATCAGCAGGCCGGTCCCGGCGAGGGTGCCGCAGCAACGCACGAGAAGGACCGGGCCGAGCCAGGCGGCGAGCCGGTCTCCGGCGAAGCGCCCGGCGGTCATCATGATCGAGAAGGCGGCGTATCCGGCGGCGCCGACGCTCTCGTCGGTCAGCAGGTCCTCGACCAGGTAGACCGAGCTCCAGTCGGCCATCGACCCCTCGCCGACCAGGCAGCAGAAGGCCAGCACGCCCAGGAACAGCACCCATCCGGCCATCGAGTTGCCGGTCTTGCCGGGGGTCTGCTGCGCAGGGGCGCGGGACAGGTCGAGCTCGTCGGGCAGCGCCATGCGGGCGCAGGCGATCGAGATGACGAGGATGAACACGCCGACCGTGCCGAACGTCAGCGCCACACTGGCATCGACGTGGGCGAACAGGCCGCCGGTCGCGGCTCCGAGGAACCCCCCGACGGAGAAGACGGCGTGGAAGGACGACATGATCGGGCGGGCGTAGTGGCGTTCGACGATCACCGCGTTGGCGTTCATGGAGACGTCCAGGACGCCGTGCACGACCCCGAACGCGAGCAGTGCGGCGGCGAGCCCGATCAGCCCCGGCGCGACGGCGGGCAGGACCAGCACGGGCCCCTGGAGCAGGGCGAAGGGGATCATGACGCGGCGGGAGCCGTATCGGTCGACGAGGCGGCCGACGGCCTGCATGCCGGCGATGGCGCCGGCGGCGATGCCCAGCAGGGCCAGGCTCAGCTGGCCGTCACTCAGGTTGAGGTCGGATTTGATGGCGGGGATACGGGACGTCCAGGTGCCGAGGGCGACACCGGAGACGAGGAAGAGCCCGTAGACGGCCAATCGGGCGCGCAACAGCATGTGGAGAGGCCTGCTTTCAGGCGGTGGGGTCCGGGCGTGACGCTCGCGCCGTCGGGAGCGCCGGATGGTGTCAGGCGGTGATGACGGTGACGCCCGCTCCGGTGAGGGCGTCCTTCTCCTCCGGCGGGATGCCGGTGTCGGTGACGACGACGTCGAGGCCGGAGTAGGAGCAGACGGCGCCGAAGGCCGTGCGGGTGAACTTGCCGGAGTCGCAGGCCACGATGACGCGGCGGGCGGAGGCGATGGCGGCCTGCTTGACCGCGACGTCCTCCAGGTCGTGGGCGGTGACGCCGTGCTTGGCCGACAGGCCGCAGCAGCCGATGACGGCCGTGTCGAACCGCAGCGCCCTCAGCGACGCCTCGGTGAGGGGGCCGACGAAGTTGAGCTCGACCGGCCTGACCTCGCCACCCGGCAGGACCAGCTTCACGCGGGGCGCGGTGGCCAGTTCGTCGGCGCACCTCAGAGCGAGCGGCAGCACGGTCAGCCTGCGGCCGTGGACGGCTCTGGCCACCTCCAGCAGGGTCGAGCCGCCGTCGAAGACGACCGCCTCGCCGTCGGCCAGGAGCGCGGCGACGACCAGCGCGATGCGCTTCTTCGCGTCGACCGCCTCGCGTTCCCGGACGCCGTAGGGCGGCTCCTCGCCGCGCAGCAGCAGGCTGAGCGCGCCGCCCCTGACCCTTCTGACGACGCCCTGCTGGGCGAGTTCGTCGAGGTCGCGGCGGATCGTCATCTCGGACACCCCGTGGTGGCCGGCCAGCTCGGTGACCGTGACGCTGTCGGCGGTCCGGAGCTGGTTCATGATCGCGTTGAGCCTTTCGGCACTTTCCATGTGTTCATTTGAACATGACTTCTGTTCGATGAGCAATATGGGAGAGACTGGGGCGTATGCGTGCCAGCCGGTTGCTCTCCCTCCTTCTGCTCCTGCAGGCCAGGGGACGGATGACGGCGGCGGAACTGTCCGCCGAGCTGGAGGTGTCGATCCGGACCGTCTACCGGGACATGGAGGCGCTGTCGTCCGCCGGGGTGCCGGTCTACGCCGACCGGGGACCCGCCGGGGGATACCAGCTGCTCGACGGCTATCGGACCCGGCTCACCGGGCTGACCGAGGCCGAAGCCTCGTCGCTGTTCCTGACGGGGCTTCCCGGGCCCGCCGCCGAACTCGGGCTGGCCGAGGTCACCGCCGCGGCCGAGCTCAAGCTGCTGGCGGCGCTGCCGCCGGGGCCCCGGTCGCAGGCGGCGCGGATGCGGGAGCGGTTCCTGCTCGACGTCCCCGGCTGGCATCGGGGTGCGGAGGACGTCCCCTTCCTGGCCGAGGTGGCGGCCGCGGTGTGGGAGCAGCGGCCGTTGCGGCTGACCTACCGGCGCTGGGGGCCGGCCGACGTGTGCCGGGACGTGTCGCCGTACGGGCTCGTGCTCAAGGGCGGGTCCTGGTATCTGGCGGCCGAGTGCGACGGGTCGATGCGGACCTACCGGGTGTCGCGGATCCTCGCGGTGGCGGAGCTGCCGGGGCGGTTCGAGCGGGGCGAGTTCGATCTGCCGGCGTTCTGGGAGCGGTTCTCGGCCGAGTTCGCGACCCGCCTGTACACCGGGACGGCGCGGATCCGGCTGGCGCCGGGGGGTGAGGGGCTGCTGAAGTACACGATCGGGGAGGAACGGGTGGCCCCCGCGCTGGCGGAGGCGACGGCCGATCCGGACCGGCCCGGGTGGGTCGTGCTGGAGATCCCGGTGGAAGGACTCAACGGGGCGCGGTGGACGTTGCTGCGGATGGGAGCGCTGATCGAGGTGCTGGGGCCGGCGGATCTGCGCGAGATGATGGCCCAGTCGGTGCGCGAGATGGCGACCATGTATCGTTGAGACTTACTTTGTAAGGTCGCCTCCGGGCAGGCTTTAGGCCACGTTAAATCGTTTGCTCCCGCCGGGGCCGGCTGGTGAACATGGGCCTGGGGCGCTCTGCCACGGGGGCTGGAGCGCCCCTTCCTTCTTTTCTCTTGGAGATGTCATGTCGTCAGGTGTCTGGTTCGAGGAGGCGGGAGCCGGCGCTCCTGTCGTGCTGCTGCATTCGGGTGTCGCCGACGCGCGGATGTGGGATCCGATGTGGGAGGCGCTGACGGCTCGGTTCCGGGTGGTGCGGCTGGACTTCCGGGGGTTCGGGCGGAGCCCGTGGGCCGCGGAGAAGCCGTACACCGACGCCTCCGACGTGGCCGACGTGCTTGATTCGCTGGGCGTGGCCGGGGCCGTCGTCGTGGGGGCCTCGCACGGGGGGCGGATCGCGCTGGAGCTGGCCACCGCGCGGCCCGATCTCGTCGGGCGGCTGGTGCTGCTGAACGCGGGGATGGGGTTGCCGGCCACGCCGGAGCTGAAGGCGTTCTCCGAGGCCGAGGGCGCGCTGATCGAGGCGGGGGACGTCGCGGGGGCCGTACGGCTGAATGTCGACACCTGGGTCGGGCCCGCCGCGGGGGAGCGGGAGCGGGCCTCGGTGAGCGAGATGCAGCGCAACGCGTTCGAGCTCCAGCTGGCCGCCGATCCGGAGCCGGAGGCCGGGCATCTGCCGATCGACCTGTCGGTGATCGCGGCCCCGGCGATCGTGGTGGCCGGGGCGCACGATCTGCCCTACTTCCAGAAGACCGCCGAGGTCATCGCGGACGGACTGGCCTCGGCCGAACTGGTGGTGCTCGACTGGGCCGGGCATCTGCCCGCGATCGAGCGGCCGGACGAGACGGCGCGGCTGTTGCTCGGGTGGCTCTAGTCAGCGGCGGAAACGCACCCGGAGGGGAAGCCGCCTGAGGCCCAGGACGAAGTGGAACCGGGTGAACCACTCCAGGTCGGCGGAGGCGAGTTCGATCGTCTCGTAACGGCGCATGAGTGCGGCGAGGGTCATGCCGACCTCCACCCGGCCGAGCATGGCGGCGATGCAGGAGTGCGGGCCTGATCCGAAGGCGAGCGACTTCACGCCGGTGCGGGTCAGGTCGAGCCGGTCGGGGTCGGCGAACTTCGCCGGGTCGCGGTGCGCCGCGCCGAGGATGGCCATGACGGTGTCACCGGCCGGGATCCGCCGCCCGCCGATGGTCAGGTCGCCGGTCAGGTGGCGGACGATGATCTGCACGGTGGAGTTCCACCGGGCCAGCTCCTCGAAGCTCGCGTGCGCCCGGTCGGGGTCGGCGCGCAGGAACGCGAGCTGGTCGGGGTGGGTGAGCAGGGCGTGCACGCTGTTGCCGATGACGTTGAGCGTCGTCTCGTGGCCCGCGTTGAACAGCAGCAGGACCTGGGCGATCACGTCTTCGTCGCTGAGGCCCTCGCCGTCGGCGTCCTTGCGCATCAGCATGGTCAGCACGTCGTCGCGGGGGGCGGCCCTGCGCAGGTCCATCTGCGCGCGGATGTAGGCGCTGAACTCCGGCGCGGCCGCGTTCATCTCGACCTGCATCGTCGGCGTGATCAGCGGGTCGATGATGTTGGCGATCGCGTTCGTCCACTTCAGGCACTGCGGGGCGTCCTCGACCGGGATGCCGAGCAGGCCGCAGATGACCGCGACGGGGACCGGCGTGGCCAGCTGTTCGATCAGGTCGACCTCGCCCTCGCCCATGTCGTCGATGAGCCCGTCGATGATGCGGGCGATCTCCGGCTTGAGGCGTTCCACCGCTTTGGGCGTCAGCGCGCCGGCCACGAGCCGCCGCAGCCTGCGGTGCTCGGCGCCGTCCTTGACCAGCATCCAGCGCCGCATGCTGCGCATCGCCGGGCTGTCGGGCCCGCCGCGCGGGCGGGTGAAGGCCGGATCGTCGTTCATCGCGGTCGACGCCTCGGGCGCCCGCAGGAACGCGTCGACGTCGTCGTAGCGGGTGAGGGTCCAGAATCCGTACGGCGAACGGTGGACGGGATCGGTCTCGCGCAGCCGCCGGTAATAGGCGTATCTATTGTGGTGGAGCGCCGGGTCGTTGAGATCGAAGAGAACTCGGGTTCTTAATCTCTCCACCATGAGAAAGCCAATCTAATTGTTGAGGCGGCTCTCCAGCCTTATTGGGCGCGCATTTCCGGGTCAACCCCTGACCGTGCAGGTAAGGGGGTGTGCGCGGCGGTGGAATAGGGGTAGTGGACGCACGAAGCGCTGATTAGCCTCGGTGAATGGGCGACCCGTCGCCATTAACTCGTTGCCGTGTGACATTCGCGGAAGAGGTTTCACCAGATGGTTGATAACGAGACGCTTCGCGACTATCTGAAGCTGGTCACCGCGGATCTGCATCGGACCAGGCGGCGGCTGGCCGATCGCGAGACCGCCGATCACGAGCCCGTCGCGATCATCGGCATGAGCTGCCGGTTCCCCGGCGACGTGCGGTCGCCGGAAGACCTCTGGCGGCTGGTCGCCGCCGGCGAGGACGGCATCGGCCCCTTCCCCCAGGACCGGGGCTGGCGGCTCGACACGCTCTTCGACGACGATCCGGACCGCCCGGCCACCAGCTACGTGCGCGAGGGCGGCTTCGTGACGGACGCGGCCGAGTTCGACGCCGGGTTCTTCGGCATCTCACCCCGTGAGGCGCTGGCCATGGACCCGCAGCAGCGCCTGCTGCTCCAGGTGTGCTGGGAGGCGGTGGAGCGCGCGGGCATCGACCCGGCCTCGCTGCGCGGCAGCCACACCGGCGTGTTCATCGGCACCAACGACCAGAACTACACCGGCATGGTGGCCGCCGCGCCGCACGACGACGGCGAGGGCTACCTGCTCACCGGCGGCGCGCCCGCGGTCACCTCGGGCCGGGTGTCCTACACGCTCGGGCTGGAGGGCCCGGCGATCACCGTCGACACCGCCTGCTCGTCGTCGCTGGTCGCGCTGCACCTGGCCGCCCGCTCGCTGCGGCAGGGCGAGAGCTCCCTGGCGCTGGTCGGCGGGGTCAGCGTGATGGCGACCCCCGGCGTCTTCACCGAGTTCAGCCGTCAGCGCGGCCTGGCCGGCGACGGGCGGTGCAAGTCGTTCGCGGCATCGGCCGACGGCACCGGCTGGTCCGAGGGAGCGGGGGTGCTCCTGGTCGAGCGGCTCTCCGACGCGCGCCGGCTCGGGCACCGGGTGCTCGCCGTCGTCCGCGGCTCGGCGACCAACCAGGACGGCGCCTCCAACGGCCTGACCGCGCCCAACGGACCCTCGCAGCAGCGGGTGATCATGCAGGCGCTGGCCAGCGCTCAGCTGTCCACCGGAGACGTCGACCTCGTCGAGGCGCACGGCACCGGCACCGAACTGGGCGACCCGATCGAGGCCCAGGCGCTCCTGGCGACCTATGGGCAGGGGCGTCCGGCCGGGCGGCCGCTGTGGCTCGGCTCGGTGAAGTCGAACATCGGTCACTCCCAGGCCGCCGCCGGGGTGGCCGGTGTGATCAAGACCGTCATGGCGCTGCGGGCCTCGACGCTGCCCGCGACCCTGCACGTGGACGAGCCCACCCCGCACGTCGACTGGTCGGCCGGATCGGTGGAGCTGCTGACCGACGCCCGGCCGTGGCCCCAGACCGGCGAGCCCCGGCGGGCCGGCGTCTCGGCGTTCGGGATCAGCGGGACGAACGCGCACGTCATCCTGGAGGAGGCGCCCGAACAGGAGCAGGAGACCGGGCCTCAGGCCACCGGTCCGCTGCCGTTCCTCCTCGGCGCGAAGACCGACTCCGCGCTGCGCGGCCAGGCCGCCCGCCTGCGCGCCCGGATCGAGGCCGACCCCGCGCTCGACCCGGCCGATGTGGCGTTCTCGCTGGCGACGACCCGGGCCGCGCTGACGCATCGCGCGGTGGTCGTGGCCGACGGGCGCGCGGAACTGCTCACCGCCCTGGAAGCACTGGAGAACGGCGCCGACAGCGCCCTGATCATCCGCGACACCGCGCGCAAGGGCGGCAAGTTGGCCTTCCTCTTCACGGGGCAGGGCGCGCAACGGGCGCGGATGGGCGCTGAGCTCGCCGCCGTCCACCCCGTCTTCGCCGAGGCGCTGGCCGAGGTCTGCGACCGGCTGGACGCCGCGTCGAACGGGGTGTTCGATCCGCCGTTGCGCGCCGTGCTCGACGCCGCGCCGGGCAGCGACACCGCCGCGCTGCTCGACCAGACTGCCTACACCCAGGCGGGCCTGTTCGCCGTCGAGGTCGCTCTTCATCGGCTGCTGACCCACTGGAGTGTCCGGCCCGACTTCCTGCTCGGGCACTCGGTGGGCGAGCTCGCCGCCGTCCACGCGGCCGGGGTCCTTTCGCTGGACGACGCCTGCACGCTCGTCGCCGCGCGTGGCCGGCTCATGCAGGCGATGCCGTCCGGTGGCGCGATGGTCGCGGTCGAGGCCGGGGAGGCGGAGATCCGGGACGCGCTCGCCGGGCTGGAAGGACAGGTCGGCGTCGCCGCGGTCAACGGGCCGTCGTCCGTGGTCGTGTCCGGCGACCGCGACGCCGTGGCCGAGCTTGTCGCCGGGTGGCGGGCGCGCGGTCTGCGTACCCGCGCGCTGCGGGTCTCGCACGCGTTCCACTCGCCGCACATGGACGGCATGCTCGCGGAGTTCCGCGAGGTCGCGGCCGGGCTGACGTTCCGGCCGCCGGCGATCCCGGTCGTCTCGAACCTCACCGGCGCGCCGCTCGGCATCGACGAGCTGGGCGACCCGGACTACTGGGCCCGTCAGGTCCGCGAGGCCGTCAGGTTCGGGGACGGGGTCGCCTGGCTGGAGAGCCAGGGCGTCTCGCGCTGTCTCGAACTGGGGCCCGACGGCGTGCTCGGGGCCATGCTCGGGGCCAGGGTCGAGCGGTCGGTCCCCGCGCTGCGCCGGGATCGCCCGGAGGCCCGGACCCTCGTCACCGCGCTCGCCTCGCTGCACGCCCACGGCGTTGCGGTCGACTGGGCCGCGTTCTTCGGCGGTGGCCACCGGGTGGACCTGCCCACCTACGCCTTCGAGACGTCCCGCTACTGGCCCGCCGTCACGCCCTGGTACGGCGACGTCGCCTCTGCGGGCCTGGGCGGCACCGGCCACCCGCTGCTCGGCGCGGGGGTCGGCCTCGCCGGGGGCGACGAACTGCTCTTCACCGCGCGGCTCGCCGCCGACACCCATCCGTGGCTGGCCGATCACGTGGTGCACGGGCGGGTCGTGCTGCCCGGCACGGCGTTCGTCGAGGTGGCCGTCCGGGCCGGTGACCAGGTCGGATGCGGTGACCTGGAGGAGCTCGTGCTGGAGTCACCACTGGTCCTGCCCGCGCACGGCGGTGTGCAGGTGCAGATCGCGGTGGGCGGCGCGGGCGACGACGGCCGGCGCGCGGTCTCGGTCTACTCACGGCCCGACGACCGGGCCGACGACGGCTGGCCCGACCGGCCCTGGACGCGGCACGCGACCGGCGTGCTCGTCCCCGGGCACGACACCGTCGCGACGCCTCTCGGCCAGTGGCCCCCGGCCGGAGCCGTGGAGGCCGACGCCGACGTGTACCCGCTGCTGGACGCGGCCGGTCTGTCCTACGGCGAGATCTTCCGCGGCCTGTCGGCCGTGTGGCGCCGGGGCGAGGAGATCTTCGCCGAGGTGCGGCTGCCCGAACGGGAAGAGGCGGCGGCCCGCCGTTACGGACTGCACCCCGCGCTGCTGGACGCGGTCCTGCACGCCCAGGCCGTCGGTTCCGGCAGAACCGCGGGCCTGCCCTTCTCCTGGACCGGCGTGTCCCTGCGGGCCTCCGGCGCGACCACCCTGCGCGCCCGGCTCACCCCTTCGGGCGACGACGCCCTCTCCCTGGAGGCCTTCGACGGTGACGGGCTGCCCGTCATCACCGTCGGCCGCCTGGTCCTGCGCCCGGCGTCGGCAGCCGGGACGACCGCCGACCTGACCGGTCTGTGCCGCCTCGACTGGCGGCCGGTGGCCGAGGGCCAGGCCCCGGTCGCCGTGTCCCCCGACATCGTGGTGCTCGACGACGCCGACGACCTGGCCGCCGCGATCGACGACGACGGCCACGTGCCCGGCATCGTCGTGCTGCCCTGCCCGGCGGGATCCCCGGACGTGGTCGTCGCGCGGGTGCTGACCGTCGTGCAGGACTGGCTGGCCGACGACCGGTTCGCGTCCAGCCGCCTGGTGGTGCTGACCCACGACGCGGTCACCGATCCGGCCGCCGCGGCGGCGTGGGGCCTGGTGCGGACCGCGCAGACCGAGAACCCCGACCGATTCGTCCTGCTCGAGGCGGCCGGACTGCCCATGGAGACGCTGACGGCCGCCGTCGCCTGCGGCGAACCGCAACTGGCCTTACGCGACGGCGCGCTGCTCGCCGCCCGGCTCGTCCGGGCCGCTGTCCCGGTGGGCCTGCCCGTGCCGCCGGGCGACGAGTGGCGGCTGGACACGCGCGAGCCCGGCACGCTGGAGAACCTCCAACTGGTGCCGAGCCCGGCTCAGCCGCTCGGACCGGGCCAGGTCAGGCTGAGCGTACGCGCGGCCGGGCTGAACTTCCGGGACGTGCTCGGCGCGCTCGGCATGTACCCCGGCGACGTGGTCCTGGGCGGCGAGGCGGCCGGAGTGGTCGTCGAGGTCGGCCCGGAGGTCGACGGCTTCGCGCCCGGCGACCGGGTGTTCGGCCTGTGCCAGGGCGCGTTCGGCCCGGTCGGGGTGGCCGACCACCGCATGCTCGCGCCGATGCCGGCCGGCTGGACGTTCGCCGAGGCCGCGGCCGTGCCCATCGCTTACGCCACGGCCTACTACGGGCTGGTCGACCTGGCCGGGCTGCGCCCCGGCGAGTCGGTGCTGGTGCACGCGGCGGCCGGGGGCGTGGGAACCGCCGCCGTGCAGGTCGCCCGGCACCTGGGCGCCGACGTCTTCGCCACCGCGAGCCCCGGCAAGCACGACGCCGTCCGCGCGCTCGGGGTCACCGGCGATCGCCTGGCCTCCTCGCGTGACACTTCCTTCGCGGACCGCTTCGCGGCGGCGACCGGCGGGCGGGGCATGGACGTGGTGCTCGACGCGCTCGCGGGCGAGTTCGTCGACGCCTCGCTCGGCCTGCTGCCGCGCGGCGGCCGGTTCATCGAGATGGGCAAGATCGACATCCGCGACGCCGGCGAGGTGGCCGCACGCCATCCCGGCGTGCGCTACCAGGCCTTCGACCTGATCGAGGCGGGACCCGAGCGGATCGGCGAGATCCTCACCGAACTGCTGGCGCTGTTCCGCGCCGGTGCGCTCCGGCTGCCGCCGCTGCGCGCCTGGGACCTGCGGCTGGCGCCCGAGGCGTTCCGCCACGTCAGCCAGGCCCGCCAGATCGGCAAGGTGGTCCTCACCCTCCCGCGCCCCCTCGACCCCGACGGCACGGTCCTGATCACCGGCGGCACCGGCGGGCTCGGCGCGCTGCTGGCCCGTCATCTGGTCATCGCGCACGGCGTCCGCCACCTGACGCTGCTCAGCCGGAGCGGCCCGGCCGCGCCCGGCGGCCTCGCGCTGACCGAGGAGCTGGCCGCCCACAGCGCGCACGCCGACCTCGTCGCCGGTGACGCCGCCGACCGGGACGCCCTCGCCGGCGTGCTCGCCGCGATCCCGGCCGACCGGCCGCTGACCGCCGTCTTCCACCTCGCCGGCGTCCTGGACGACGGCGTGGTCACCGAGCTCACCCCGGCGCGCGTCGCCGCCGTGCTCCGCGCCAAGGCCGACGCCGCCGCGCACCTGCACGAGCTGACCCGGCACGCCGACCTGGCCGCCTTCGTGCTCTTCTCCTCCGCCTCCGGCACCCTCGGCAGCGCCGGGCAGGGCGCCTACGCCGCCGCGAACGCCTACCTCGACGCGCTCGCCTCACACCGCCGCGCCACCGGACTGCCCGCGCTCTCCCTGGCCTGGGGCGCGTGGGACGACACCGGGGGCATGTTCGGCCGGCTCACCGACGCCGAACGCGACCGTGTCGGCCGCTCGGTCTTCCCGCCGCTCACCCCCGAGAGCGGGCTCGCGCTGCTGGACGCCGCGCTGACCCTTCCCTACGCCGCTTTGGTGCCCACCGGGGTCGACACGGCGGCGCTGGCCGAGGCCGCGGGCGCGCTGCCGCCGCTGCTGAGCGGCCTGGTCCGGCGTCCGGTCCGGCGCGGCGCGGGCGACGGCGCGCCGGTCGCCGGTGACGCGTTCGCCCGGCGGCTGTCCGGTCTCGGCGCCGAGGACCGCTCGCGGCTGCTGCTCGACCTGGTCCGCTCCCAGGCCGCTCTGGTGCTGGGGTTCGCCGGGCCCGAGTCGGTCGACGCCCATCGCGCGTTCAAGGAACTGGGCATCGACTCGCTGACCGCCGTCGAACTGCGCAACCGGCTGGCCGCCGCCACCGGGCTGCGGCTCTCGGCGACGCTGGTCTTCGACCACCCCACGCCGGTACGACTTTCGGAACTCCTCGGCCGGGAACTGCTGGGCGAACCGGAAGAAGTGCCCGCCGCTCCCGTCCTTTCGGCCACAGATGATCCGATCGCCATCGTGGGCATGGCCTGCCGCCTGCCCGGCGGCGCGAACACGCCGGAAGAGCTGTGGCGGGCCGTCAGCCAGGGCGTGGACGCGATGACGCCGTTCCCCGCCGACCGAGGCTGGGACCTGGGCGCCTTCGACGGCGGGTTCGTCGACGGCATCGCCGACTTCGACCCGGGCTTCTTCGGGATCAGCCCGCGCGAGGCGACCGCGATGGACCCGCAGCAGCGGCTGCTGCTGGAATGCGCGTGGGAGGCGCTGGAGCACGCCGGAATCGATCCGGCCACCCTCGCCGGCAGCCCGACCGGGGTGTTCGTCGGGACGGCGACCACCGGCTACGGCATCGGCGCGGACGTGCCGGAGGGCATCGGCCCGCACATGCTGCTCGGCACCTCCACGAGCGTGACGTCCGGGCGGATCGCGTACACGCTGGGGCTGGAGGGCCCGACCGTCTCCATCGACACGGCGTGCTCGTCGTCGCTGGTCGCGCTGCACATGGCCCGGGAGGCGATCGGCCGGGGCGAGTGCTCGCTCGCGCTGGTCGGCGGGGCGACCCTGATGGTCGTGCCGACCATGTTCGTGGAGGGCACCCAGGGCGGCGCGGTGGCCGTCGACGGCCGGTGCAAGGCCTTCGCGGCGTCGGCCGACGGCACCGGCTGGGGTGAGGGCGTCGGCATGCTGCTGGTCGAACGCCTCTCCGATGCCCGCCGCCTCGGTCACCGGGTGCTGGCGCTGGTCAAGGGCACCGCCGTCAACCACGACGGCGCGAGCAACGGCCTCACCGCCCCCAGCGGCCCGGCCCAGCAGAAGGTGATCCGCCAGGCGCTGCGCGCGGCCGGACTGGCCGCCGGTGAGGTCGACGTCATCGAGGCGCACGGCACCGGGACCGCCCTGGGCGACCCCATCGAGGCGCAGGCGCTCCAGGCGACCTACGGCCGCGACCACGACGACGACCGGCCGGTCTGGCTCGGTTCGGTCAAGTCGAACATCGGCCACACCCAGTCGGCCGCCGGTGTCGCCGGTGTGATCAAGATGGTCCAGGCCATGCGGTACGACCTGCTCCCCGCCACCCTGCACATCGATGAGCCCACCCCGCACGTCGACTGGTCGGCGGGCGGGCTGCGCCTGCTCACCGAGAACGTGCCGTGGCCCGCGGGGGACCGGCCGCGCCGGGCGGGCGTCTCCTCGTTCGGGATGAGCGGCACGAACGCCCACGTGATCCTGGAAGAGGCACCGGCCCCGGACGAGCCGACGCCGCCCACACCGGTCGTGGCTCCGCCGCACGGCGCGAGCGCCCAGGCGCTGACGCCTTGGTTGCTTTCCGGCCGCAGTGCCGCCGCGCTGCGGGCGCAGGCGGCGAAGCTGCTGGCCCATCTGGATTCCCGGCCCGGAGTGACGGTGCCGGAGGTGGCACGGGCGCTGTGGGCCACCCGATCGTCGTTCGACCACCGGGCGGCGCTGCTGGCCGAAGACCGGGAGGGCTTCGCCGAACTGCTGGCCACGCTCGCCGAGGGCGGTGTCGCGCCCGGTCTGGTGCGCGGCGTGGCCGGGCAGGGCGGCAGGACCGTGTTCGTCTTCCCCGGTCAGGGCACCGAATGGGCCGGTATGGCCACCGGGCTGCTCGACTCCTCGCCGGTCTTTCTCGACTCCGTCCGCGCCTGCGACGCCGCGCTGTCCGAGCATCTCGGCTGGTCGGTGGAGGACGTCCTGCGCGGCATCGACGGCGCGCCTTCGACCGACCGGCTGGACGTCATCCAGCCCGTCCTGTTCACCACGATGGTCTCCCTGGCGGCGCTCTGGCGGGCCCACGGGATCACGCCCTCGGCGGTGGTCGGGCACTCCCAGGGGGAGATCGCGGCGGCCCACGTCGCGGGCGCGCTGACCCTGCGGGACGCCGCGAAGATCATCTCCGTGCGCAGCCGCCTCCTGTCCGCGTTCGCGGGCCTCGGCGCGATGGTGGCGGTGGCACTCCCCGAAGACGAGGTGACGGCCCGCATCGCGGTCTGGCCCGGCCGGCTGCACATCGCCGCCGTCAACGGTCCCCGCGCGGTCGCCGTCTCGGGCGACCCCGAGGCGGTCGACGAACTCTTCGCGGCGCTCGCCGCCGACGAGGTGCGGGTGAAGAAGGTCCGGGTCAACGGCGCGGGCCACTCGCCGCAGGTCGAGGCGATCCGGGAAGAGACCCTGGCCGCCCTCGCCGACGTCGCCCCCCGCGCCGCCGACATCGCCTTCTACTCCACCGTCACCGGCGGGGCCCTCGACACGACCGTTCTGGACGCGGGCTACTGGTACCGCAACATGCGCGAGCCGGTCCGGTTCGCGCCCGCCGTGACGGCGCTGCTCGACGACGGCTACCGGGTCTTCGTCGAGTCGAGCCCGCATCCGGTGCTGAGCCCCGGCGTGCGGGACACGGCCGAGGAGAGCGCCGCCGACGCGGTCGTGGTCGCCACGCTGCGCCGCGACGAGGGAGGCACGGCCCGCTTCCTGCGGCAGCTCGCCGAGGCGCACGTGAACGGTGTCGTGCCCGACTGGCCGGTCGTGCTCGGCGGCCCGTCCGGTTACGCCGTCGACCTGCCCACTTACGCGTTCCAGCGCGAGCCCTACTGGCTGTCGGCTCCGTCGCGATCGGTGGTGGAGGGCGAGGTCGTCCACGATCAGGAAGAAGAGCGGTTCTGGGAGGCGGTGTCCGGCGCCGACCTGACGGCGCTGGCCGGCGTGCTCGACGTCGCCGACCCCGCCGCGCTGGCCCCGGCCGGGCCCGCGCTGGAGATGCTGTCCCAGTGGCGGGCGCGGCGGCGCGACAAGTCCACCGTGGACGCCTGGCGATACCGGGTGACGTGGCGGCGGATCGCCCGCACCCCCGGCTCGTCGCTGTCCGGAACCTGGCTTCTGGTCACGGGCGACCATGATCCGTCGGCCTACGAGCGGGCCCTGGCGGCGTGCGGAGCAGACGTGACGACGGTGTCACTCGGCGCCGACGACCCCTCGGGTGACGGCCTCGCCGCGCTCGTGTCCGGCGCGGGAGAACTGAGCGGCGTGCTGTCGCTGCTGGCCCTGGACGACACGGCCCACCCCGACCACGCGGTGGTTTCCCGAGGGCTGGCCCGCACGCTCGCACTCATCCAGGCCGAGACGACCGCCCCGCTGTGGCTGGCCACGCGCGGCGCCGTCTCGGTGGGCGGCTCCGACCCGCTCACCCATCCCGAACAGGCCCCGGTATGGGGGCTGGGGCTCGTCGCGGGACTGGAGCTGTCCGGCCGCCGCGTCGGCGTGCTTGACCTGCCCGAGGACCTGGACGAACGTGCGCAGAAGCGGCTGGCCGACGTGCTCGCCGGGCTGGACGACGAAGACCAGGTCGCGCTGCGCCCGGCGGGCGTGTTCGGCCGCCGGATGGTCCGGGCACCGAGAGGCACCCCCTCCGATGCCCGGCGCACCCGAGGCAACCTTTCCGATGCCCGGCCCAGCGGAGGCACCGCATCCGACGCCTGGCGGACCCGTGGCACGGCGCTGATCACCGGCGGCACCGGCGCGCTCGGCGCCCGGGTGGCCCGCATGCTGGCCGAGGCCGGGGCCGAACGCCTGGTGCTGACCAGCCGCAGAGGCGCGGACGCACCCGGAGTCGACACGCTGGTCGCCGAACTGACCGCGCTGGGCGCGGAGGTGCTGGTGGAGGCCGTCGACGTGGCCGACCGTGAGGCGGTCGCGGCGCTGCTGAGCGGGTTGCCGGACGGACCGCCGCTGACCACGGTCGTGCACGCGGCCGGGGTCGCGCAGAGCGAGAGCGTCCTGCGGACCGGTGTCGCCGAACTGGCCGAAACCCTGAACGCGAAGGTCGCCGGGGCGCTCAACCTCGATGAGTTGGCCGGCGACGGCCTGGACGCGTTCGTGCTCTTCTCCTCCGGCGCGGCGACGTGGGGCGGCAGCGGGCAGGCCGCTTACGCCGCCGCCAACGCCCGCCTCGACGCGCTGGCCCAGCACCGGCGCGAGCGCGGGCAGCGTGCCACCTCGATCGCCTGGGGCGGCTGGGGCGGCGGCGGCATGGCCACCGGCGACGCGGTCACCCTGCTGGCCCGGCGCGGGCTGCGCCTCATGGACCCCGACCTTGCCCTGACCGCGCTCGGCCAGGCCCTCGCCGACGACGAGACGCTGCTCACCGTCGCCGACATCGACTGGGCGGCCTTCGCCCCGACCTACCTGGCCGCCAGGCGGCGACCGCTCATCGGCGACCTCCCCGAAGTCCAGGCCACCTTCGAGACCGGCCCCGCCGAGGTGAGCGCCGACTCGGAGTTCGCCCGCGACCTGGCCGCCGTCCCGGCGGGCGAGCGCGGCCGGCGGATCCTCGACCTGGTCCGCGCGCACGCCGCCGCCGTGCTCGGCTACACCGGCCCAGAGGCTCTCGACCCGGGCAAGCCCTTCCGCGACCTCGGCGTCGACTCGATCACCGCCGTGGAGATCCGCGACCGGCTGCGCACCGCGACCGGGCTGAAGGTGCCCGCCACCGTCGTCTTCGACCACCCCACGCCGCAGGCGGTGGCCGACCACCTGGCGGAGAAGCTGTTCGGCTCCGGGATGCCGGCGGCTCCCGTGCCCGCGCCAGCAGTCGTCGCGACCGACGACGAGCCGATCGCGATCGTCGGCATGGGCTGCCGGTACGCGGGCGGCGTCCAGAACCCCGAGGACCTGTGGGACCTGGTGCTCGGCGGCCGGGACGCGATCAGCCCGTTCCCCACCGACCGGGGCTGGGACCTCGACGCGCTCTACGACCCCGACCCCGACCGGCGCGGCACCTCCTACGTCCGCGAGGGCGGGTTCCTCGCGGAGGCGGGCCACTTCGACGCCGAGTTCTTCGGGATCAGCCCCCGCGAGGCGGTGGCGATGGACCCGCAGCAGCGGGTGCTGCTGGAGACCTCGTGGGAGGCGCTCGAACGCGCAAGGATCGTCCCGTCGTCGCTGGTCGGCAGCCGTTCCGGGGTCTTCGTCGGCACCTCGTTCCAGGGGTACGGCCTGGGCGCGGACAACGGGCTCGGCGCGGCCGAGGGCTTCTTCCTGGCGGGCACCGGCACCGCGGCGGTGTCCGGGAGGCTGTCGTACACCCTGGGTCTGGAGGGTCCGGCCGTCACGGTCGACACGGCCTGCTCCTCGTCGCTGGTGGCGCTGCACCTGGCCGTCCAGGCGATCAGGCAGGGTGAGTGCACGCTCGCGCTGGCCGGTGGCGTGGCGGTGCTGCCCACCCCCGTCTCCTTCACCGAGTTCAGCCGCCAGCGCGGACTGGCCCCCGACGGGCGCTGCAAGCCGTTCGCGGCGGCGGCCGACGGGACCGGCTGGGGCGAGGGCGTCGGGGTGGTCGTGCTGGAGCGGCTGTCCGACGCGCTGCGCCACGGCCACCCGGTGCTCGCGCTGGTGGCGGGTTCCGCGACCAACCAGGACGGTGCCTCCAACGGGCTGACCGCGCCGAACGGGCCCTCGCAGCAGCGGGTGATCATGCAGGCGCTGGGTGTCGCCGGGCTGTCGCCCTCGGACGTCGACCTCGTCGAGGCGCACGGCACCGGCACCACGCTCGGTGACCCGATCGAGGCGCAGGCGGTGATCGCGACGTACGGCCAGGGCCGTCCGGCCGACCGGCCCCTGTGGCTGGGATCGGTGAAGTCGAACATCGGCCACACCCAGTCGGCCGCCGGTGTCGCCGGGGTGATCAAGGCGGTCATGGCGCTGCGCCACGGCCAGCTGCCGCCGACGCTGCACGTCGACGAACCCACCCCGCACGTCGACTGGGCGGCCGGCGCGGTGGAACTGCTCGAAGAGGCCCGGACCTGGCCGCAGCCCGACGGCCCGCGCCGGGCGGCGGTCTCCTCGTTCGGCGGGAGCGGCACCAACGCCCACGCCGTGCTGGAACAGGCGCCCGAGCCCGGCGACGAGGTCAGGGAACCGCGTCCGTCGCTGGACGCCGACCTGCCGTTCGTCCTTTCGGGCCGCAGCCCGGAGGCGCTCCGCGCCCAGGCCGCGCAGCTGTCCGGCCTGCTGGAGACCCGGCCCGCGACCGACCTCGGCGACCTCGCCTACTCCCTGGCCACCACCAGGACCTCGTTCGAGGAGCGGGCCGTGGTGATGGCGGGTGACAGGGAAGCCCTCCGGGACCGGCTGGCGCGGCTGGCCTCGGGCGAGACGCCCGACGGAGTGGTGCGGGGCGCCGCCGTCGGCGGCCGGACCGTGTTCGTCTTCGCCGGCCAGGGCCCGCAGTGGGCCGGGATGGCGGCGGAGCTGCTGGACTCCTCGGAGGTGTTCGCCGAGAACATCGCCGCCTGTGACGAGGCGCTGGCCCCGTACACCGACTGGTCTCTTCTGGACGTCGTCCGCGGCGTCGAAGGCGCGCCGTCCCTCGACCGGGTGGACGTGGTGCAACCGGCGCTCTGGGCGATGATGGTCTCGCTGGCGGCCCTGTGGCGTTCGTGGGGTGTCGAGCCCGACGCGGTGATCGGCCACTCGCAGGGCGAGATCGCCGCCGCCTGCGTGATCGGCGCGCTGTCGCTGGAGGACGCCGCGCGGACCGTGGCGCTGCGCGGCAAGGCGCTCACGGCGCTGGCCGGTCGCGGCGGCATGGTGTCGGTCGCGCTCCCCGCCGAGCGGGTGCGGGAGCTGATCGCCCCCTGGGACGGGCGGATCTCCGTCGCCGCGCTCAACGGGCCCGCCTCGGTCGTGGTCGCGGGCGAGGTCGCGGCGCTGGAGGAGTTCCTCGCGGCGTGCGCGGCCGACCAGGTGCGGGCCCGCCGGATCAGGGTCGACTTCGCCTCGCACTCGGCCCAGGTCGAGGAGCTCCAGGACGGACTGGTCGCGGCGCTCACCGGCATCAGCCCGCGCGCGTCGGAGATCTCCTTCTACTCGACCGTGGACGGCCGCTGGATGGACACCGCCGAACTCGACGCCGCCTACTGGTACCGCAACCTGCGGAGCGCCGTCGGGTTCGAGCAGGCCGTCCGGGCCGTCGCCGGTGAGGGCTACCGCCACTTCGTCGAGGTCAGCCCGCACCCGGTGCACACCGTGGCGATCCAGGAGACCCTCGACGACCTGGACGACGTCTACGTGGACGGCGGCGCCGTCGTCGGCTCGCTGCGGCGGGGCGAAGGCGGGCTCGCCCGCATGCTGAACTCGGCCGCCCAGGCGTACGGCCACGGCCTGCCCGTCGACTGGTCGGCCGTCCTCGGACGCCTCGACGCCCGGACGATCGACCTGCCCACCTACGCCTTCCAGCGCGAGCGCTACTGGCTCTCCGGTTCGGGTGAGGCCGTCGTCCAGGAAGGCGCGACCGGCCACCCGATCCTCGGCGCGGCGTCGAGCGTGGCCGGGCTGGACACGGTTCTGCTGACCGGGCGGCTGTCGCTGCGGTCCCACCCGTGGCTGGCCGACCACGCCGTCCTCGGCACCGTGCTGCTGCCCGGCACCGCCTTCATCGAGATCGCGGTGCGGGCGGGCGACCAGGTCGGCTGCGCCTCGGTCGAGGAACTGACCCTGGAGGCGCCGCTGCTCATCCCGGCACGCGGCGCCATCCGGCTCCAGGCCGTGGTCGCGGCCCCCGACGGCACCGGCCGCCGGCTCCTCAGCGTGTACGCCCGCCCGGAGGACGACGCCGAAGGCGACTGGACCCGGCACGCCACCGCGACGCTCGCGCCGCAGCCGCCCGCCCCGGCGGGCACCCTCGACCAGTGGCCGCCCGACGGCGCGACCGAAGTCGACCTCGGCGGCTTCTACGAGGAGCTGACCACCCGCGGCTACGTCTACGGGCCCGCCTTCCAGGCCATGCGCGCCGCCTGGCACCGCGACGGCGAGGTCTACGCCGAAGTGGCGTTCCCCGGCGAGCAGCCGGACGCCGGACGCTTCGGCCTCCACCCCGCCCTGCTGGACGCGGCCCTGCACGGCATCGGCCTGCTGCGCTCCCTGCACGCCTCCGAAGGCCCGGCCCGCGCCGAACTCCCGTTCGCCTGGCGCGGCGTGCGCTGCTACCAGCCGGGCGTCACCTCGCTGCGGGTCCGGCTGAGCCTGGCCGACCCCGACGGCATCGCCGTCCTGGTCACCGACGAGGCGGGCCGGGCCGTCGCGGCGATCGACTCCCTGATCGCCCGCCCCGTCCCGGACAGCGTCGGCGCCGCCTGGCAGGCGGCGAGCCGGTCGCTGTTCCACGTCGAATGGGTCGACGCCCCCGCGGCCGTCGGCGGCGCGGGCGTGATCCGCTGCGCCGACCTGGACGAGGCGGCGGCCCGTCTCGCGAACGAGCCCGGGACCACCACAGTCGTCCTCCCGTTCACCGCTGCGGCATCGGTCCGGTCGGCCACCCACGAAGCACTGCGACTGGCGCAGGTCTGGGTCACCGACGAACGGTTCGCCGGCGCGCGCCTGGCCCTGGTCACCCGGGGCGCGGTCGCGGTCGACGACGCGGCGGAGGTCACCGACCTGGCGGCAGCCGCGGCCTGGGGACTGCTGCGCTCGGCGCAGTCGGAGCACCCCGGCCGGTTCATCCTGCTCGACGTGGACGACGTGGACGCCCCCGTCGGCGCGGCGCTGGGCACCGACGAACCCCAGCTGGCCCTTCGCGCCGGACAGGTCCGGGTGCCCCGCCTGCTGCGAGTGGCCCCACCGGCCGAACCAGGCACCCGGCCGTTCGACCCCGAGGAGACGGTGCTGATCACCGGCGGCACGGGCACCCTGGGCGCGGCGCTGGCCCGGCACCTCGCGACCGCCCACGGCGTGCGGAACCTGGTGCTGACCAGCCGCCGGGGACGGGAGGCACCCGGCGCGGCCGAACTGATCACCGAACTGTCCGGGCTCGGCGCCGAGGCCACGATCGTCGCCTGCGACGTCGGTGACCGCGCCGCCGTCGCCGGCCTGCTGGCGGCGGGGCCGTTCCACGCGATCGTCCACGCGGTCGGCGAACTGGACGACGGCGTGCTGTCGGCCCTCGACCCCGAACGCGTCGACCGGGTCCTGCACGCGAAGGTCATGGGCGCGCTGCACCTGCACGAGCTGACCCCCGGGTCGCGGTTCTACTTCTTCTCCTCGGCCGCGGGTACCTTCGGTGGCGCGGGCCAGGCGAACTACGCGGCGGCCAACGCCTTCCTGGACGCGCTCGCCCAGTCCCGCCGGGCGGGCGGCCTGACGGCGGTCTCGATGGCCTGGGGCCCGTGGGCCCAGCCGACCGGCATGACGGGCGCGCTGACCGAATCGGACGTGCGCCGCGTGCAGCGGCTCGGCATGACCCCGATGACGACGGCCGAGGGTATGGCCCTGTTCGACCTGGCCCTGGCCGTCGACGAGCCCGTCGTGGTGCCGATCAACCTGGACACGGCGGGGCTGCGACTGCGGACGGACCTGGTGCCGCCGCTGCTGCGCGGCCTGGTCGGGCCGGTCCAGGCGACGCCCGACGCCGCCCCGGTCTCCGACGGGCGGCTGCGCGAGCGGCTGGCCGACCTGTCCGACGGCGAACGGCACGACCTCCTCCTCGACCTGGTCCGCACCTCCGTGGCGGCGGTCCTGGGCCACTCCTCGCCCACCTCCATCAGGCCCGAACGCGGCTTCCTGGAGCTGGGCATGGACTCGCTCACCGGGCTCGAACTCCGCAATCGGCTCGGCGGCGCGACCGGACTGCGGCTGCCCGCGACGCTGATCTTCGACAACCCCACCCCCGTGGGGCTGGCCCGCTACCTGCGCGGCGAACTCGCGCCCGCGCCGCTCGCGGCCTCGGCGGTCGCGCTGGAGGAGCTGGCCCGGCTCGAACTGGTCCTGGACGGCGTCGGCCACGACGACGCGGAGCGGTCGAAGATCGGCCTTCGCCTGCGCGAGCTGATGTCCCGGTGGACGGACGGCCGGCCGGGCGACGGGCCGGACCTGGAGTCGGCCACCGCCGAGGAACTGTTCCAGATCCTTGACCAGACGCACTGAAGGCCGGGGAGAGACACCATGGCGAGCGAAGAAGAGCTGCTCAGATACCTGCGCCAGGCCACGACCGAACTGCGCGACACGCGGGAGGCGCTGCGCGAGACGCAGGAACTCGCCCGCGAGCCCATCGCGATCGTCGGCATGGCCTGCCGGCTGCCCGGCGGGGTCGCGAGCCCGGAGGACCTGTGGCGGCTGGTCGACACTAAAGGCGAGGGCCTGTCCGGCCTCCCGGCCGACCGGGGCTGGGACCTCGGCGAGCTGGGCGGCGGATCGCGGCAGGCCGGTTTCGTGCACGAGGCCGGCTGGTTCGACCCCGCCTTCTTCGGCATCTCGCCGCGTGAGGCGCAGGCGATGGACCCGCAGCAGCGGCTGTTCCTGGAGGCCTCCTGGGAGGCCTTCGAATACGCCGGCCTCGACCCGGACACGCTGCGCGGCAGCCGCACCGGCGTCTTCGCCGGGCTGATGTACCACGACTACGTGCCCGGCGGCGAGGGCAGCGAGGCCTACCTGGGCACCGCCACGGCGGGCAGCGTCGTCTCCGGCCGGGTGGCCTACGCGCTGGGTCTTGAGGGCCCGGCGGTGACCCTCGACACCGCCTGCTCGTCGTCCCTGGTGGCACTGCATCTGGCGGTACGGGCGCTGCGCTCCGGCGAGTGCGACCTCGCGCTGGCCGGGGGCGTGACGGTGATGTGCTCGCCCGGCGTGTTCCGTGCCTTCGGCGTCTCGCAGGGTCTGGCCGCCGACGGCCGGTGCAAGTCGTTCTCGGCCGCCGCCGACGGCATGGGCTGGGCCGAGGGCGCCGGTGTGCTGCTCGTGGAGCGGCTCTCGGACGCGCGACGGCTCGGGCACGAGGTGCTCGCGGTGGTGCGGGGGAGCGCGGTCAACCAGGACGGCGCGTCGAGCGGTCTCACCGCCCCGAACGGCCCCTCGCAGCAGCGGGTGATCCGCGACGCGCTGGCCAACGCCCGGCTCACCCCTGCCGAGGTGGACGTGGTGGAGGCGCACGGCACCGGCACGACGCTGGGCGACCCGATCGAGGCCCAGGCTCTGCTGGCCACCTACGGCCAGGACCGGGAGCAGCCGCTGTGGCTGGGGTCGATCAAATCGAACATCGGGCACACCCAGGCCGCCGCAGGTGTGGCCGGTGTGATCAAGATGGTGCAGGCGATGCGGCACGGCGTGCTGCCCGCGACGCTGCACGTGGACGAGCCGACGCCGCAGGTCGACTGGTCGACCGGCGCGGTCGAGCTGCTGACCGAGGCGCGGCCCTGGCCCGCCCTGGAGAGACCGCGCCGGGCCGCGGTGTCGTCCTTCGGGGTGAGCGGCACCAACGCCCACGTGATCATCGAGCAGGGTGAGCCCGCTCCTGCGCCCGAGCCCGGCGCGCCGCCGCGCACGGTGCCGTGGCTGCTGTCGGCGAAGACCGCCGAGGGGGTGCGGGCCCAGGCGAAGCGCCTGGGCGCCTTCGTGGCCGGTCATCCGGACGTCGCCCCGGTGGACGTCGGCCGGACGCTGATCGCCCGCTCGGCCATGGACCACCGAGCGGTCGTGCTCGGGCTCGACCGGCTGGGCGCCCTCGCCGAGGGCGAGCCTTCAGCCGGCGTCGTGCGCGACGGCCGCACCGCGTTCCTGTTCACCGGTCAGGGGTCGCAGCGGGCCGGGATGGGGCGTGGCCTCTATGCGCGGTTCCCTGTGTACGCCGCTGCTTACGACGCCGTCTGTGATCAGCTGGACCTTCGCCTCGATCGGCCAATGCGCGACGTAGCACTCGACCTGAACCAGACCGTGTGGGCACAGGCAGGACTGTTCGCGGTCGAGGTGGCGGCGTTCCGGCTGCTGGAGTCGCTCCAGGTGACTCCGGACTTCCTGCTGGGCCACTCCATCGGCGAGATCGCCGCGGCGCATGTGGCCGGGGTGCTGTCGCTGGAGGACGCCTGCACGCTGGTGGCCGCCCGAGGCAGGTTGATGCAGGCGCTGCCCTCAGGTGGCGCGATGCTCGCCCTCCAGGCCACCGAAGACCAGATCACTGACGACCGGGTCGACATCGCGGCCGTCAACGGTCCTTCGGCGATCGTGATCTCCGGCGACGCCGACGTCATCGAGGAATGGGCCGCGCGAGGCTTCAAGCACAACCGGCTGAAGGTCTCCCACGCCTTCCACTCGCGGCTCATGGAACCGATGCTGGCCGAGTTCGCCGAGGTGCTGAGGACGCTGACCTTCTCGGAGCCGCGTATCCCGGTGATCTCCAACCTCACCGGCCGACCCGGCGAGATGAGCGAGCCGGGCTATTGGGTGCGGCAGGTGCGGGATGCGGTCAGGTTCGCCGACGGCGTCACCTACCTGCGCGACCAGGGGGTATCCCGATTCGTGGAACTGGGCCCGGACGGTGTCCTGTCCGGCCTGGCCCGGCAGTCCGCCGACGGGGTGTTCGCGCCCCTGATGCGCCGTGACCGCGACGACGTGGACACGACGATCGCCGCCCTCGCAAGCCTGTGGACGACCGGCGCCGACGTCGACTGGCCGGCCGTCTTCGACGGATGGGGCGGCCGCCGGATCAACCTGCCCACCTACGCCTTCGATCGGCAGCACTACTGGGCGCCCGCGCCGCAGCCGGTCGCCGCCGCCGACGAGTCCCCCTTCTGGTCCGCCGTCGAGGCGGAGGACGCCGACACGCTGGCCGCCCTGCTCGGCCTCGACCTCGCCGAACCCTCGGTGAAGACCGTGCTGCCCGCACTGGCCGCCTGGCGCAACCGGGACCGGACGGCAGGACGCACGGACGCGTGGCGCTACCGGATCGGCTGGAAACCCCTGCCGCCCGCCGCCGCCCCCTTCCTCTCCGGCACCTGGCTCGCGCTGCTGCCCGCCGACCCGGCACACGCCGACACGATCGAAGCCTGCCTGGCGGCCATCGAACGGGCGGGCGCGCAAGTTGTGCGCGCGGTGATCGACGCCGGTGAGTCGGCCTTCGCCGAGGTGGCGGAACCGGCCGGGGTGCTGTCGTTCCTCGCCCTGACGGCGGGCGACGCGATCCCCGGCTCGCTTGCTTTGATCGACGCGCTCATCGCCATGGACCTGCGGACGCCGGTCTGGTGGGTGACCTCGGGGGCGGTGGCCGTCCACGACGACGAGGAGATCGACCCCGGTCAGGCGCGGGTGTGGGGTCTGGGCAGGGTGGTCGGCCTCGAACTGCCCGGTCTGTGGGGCGGACTGGTGGACGTCTCCGGCCCGCCGGGGCCGCTGCTCGGCGACCGGCTGGCGGGCGTGCTGACCGGCACGGAGGACCAGGTCGCCGTCCGCTCCGCCGGGGTCTTGGGACGTCGCCTGAGCCGGGCCGTCACCGGCCCGAACCTGGGCCAGGACCTGGTGGGCGCAGGCACGGTGCTGGTGACCGGTGGCACGGGTGCGCTGGGCGCGGTCGTGGCGCGGTGGCTGGTCGGGCGGGGCGTGCCGCATGTCGTGCTGACCTCGCGCAGAGGCATGGCGGCGCCGGGCGCCGGCGACCTGGTCGCGGAGCTGGAGGCGGGTGGCACCCGGGTGACGGTGGCGGCCTGTGACGCGGCCGACCGGGCGGGAATGGCGCGCGTGCTGGCCGGCATCCCGGCCGAACATCCGCTGCGGGGCGTCGTCCACGCCGCGGGGGTCGGTGACATGACGCCGCTGGGCACGACGGGACTGGCCGACTTCCAGGCGGTCGTGACCGGGAAGGCCGGCGGCGCCGCCTGCCTCGACGACCTCCTGGCCGACACGCCCCTCGATTTCTTCGTGCTGTTCTCCTCGATCGCCGGAGTCTGGGGCAGCGGCGGCCAGGCGGCGTACGCGGTGGCGAACGCCGCCCTCGACGCCCTCGCCGTGCGCCGCCGGGCCAGGGGACACCACGCCGTGTCGATCTCGTGGGGCCCGTGGGCGGGCGACGGGATGGCGGGCGGCGACTCGGCCGAGGAGTACCTGCGGCGGCGGGGCCTGCGCGCGATGGCCCCCGACCTCGCCGTGGCGGCGATGGGCACCGCGCTGCGGGCGGGCGACGTCTGCGTGACCGTGGCGGACGTCGACTGGGCCGCGTTCACGCCCGGATTCACCGCCTACCACCCGCAGCCGCTGATCGAGGACATCCCCGATGTGCGGCAGGCGCTCACCCCAGTCGCCGACGCGCCGAGCGGCGTGGAACTGCGCGAACGCCTGGCCACCCTGACGCGGGACGACCGTCTCGCCCGGCTCCTGGAGACCGTGCAGCGGCAGGCCGCGCTCGTGCTCGGCCACCTCACACCCGGCGGGATCGTCGCCGACCGGGCCTTCCGCGACCTGGGTTTCGACTCGCTCACCGCGGTGGAGATGCGCGACCGGCTGGCCGGGGTGACCGGGCTGAGCCTGCCCGCCACCCTGCTCTTCGACCACCCGAACCCGCGCGCGCTCGCCGAGCTCATGCTGGCCGAGCTCTTCGGCGCCGACAACGACCCCGACAACGACCCCGACTTCGACCCCGGCTTCGACCCCGGCTTCGGCCCCGACAAGGTGGAACGGCTGCGCCGGGCGCTGTTCACCATCCCCATCTCCCGGCTCCACGAGGCCGGTCTGGTCGAACCGCTGCTGCGGCTCGCCGCGACGGCCGAAGAGCACCCCACCCCCGAGACCACCGTTGAGTCGATCGACGAGATGGACGGCGAAAGCCTGCTCAGGCTGGCTCTGGGAGCCCGGGATTCATGATCACAACGAGGAGCCTGCGATGGCCGCTTCCATAGAGGACTACGTCGAAGCGCTGCGAGTCTCGCTGAAAGAGACCGAACTGCTGCGCACGCAGAACCGGGAGCTCACCGCCGCCGCGCACGAGCCCATCGCGATCGTGTCGATGGCGTGCCGGTATCCCGGCGGCGTCGACTCACCGGACGCCCTGTGGCGGCTGGTCGCCGAGGGCAGGGACGCGATCACGCCGTTCCCCGCCGACCGGGGCTGGAGCGCCGACGGGCTCGGCGAGACCCTCGCCGCCCAGGGCGGCTTCCTGGACGGCGCGGCCGACTTCGACGCGGACCTGTTCGGCATCTCGCCCCGCGAGGCGCTCGGCATGGAGCCCCAGCAGCGGCTGCTGCTGGAGACGGCCTGGGAGGCGTTCGAACGCGCGGGCCTAGCCCCGGACACCATGCGCGGCACCCGGACGGGCGTGTTCATCGGCGGCACCGGATCCGGCTACGGCGCCGGCATGGCGGTGGCCGACGGCGACAAGGGCTTCCTGCTGACCGGCGGCGCGCCCAGCGTCCTGTCGGGCCGGGTGGCGTACGCGTTCGGGCTCGAAGGCCCGGCGGTGACGGTGGACACGGCGTGTTCGTCGTCGCTGGTGGCGCTGCACATGGCGATCCAGTCGCTGCGGGAGGGCGGCTGCGATCTCGCGCTGGCGGGCGGGGTGACGGTGATGACCTCGTCCATGACGATCGTGGAGTTCGGAAAGCAGGGAGGTCTGTCGTCCGATGGACGGTGTAAGTCGTTCTCGGCGGAGGCCGACGGCGCGGGCTGGTCGGAGGGCGTGGGGCTGCTCCTGGTGGAGCGGCTGTCGGACGCGCGGCGTCGTGGGCACGAGGTCCTCGCGGTGGTGCGGGGCAGTTCGATCAACCAGGACGGCGCGTCGAACGGCCTGACGGCCCCGAACGGTCCGGCGCAGGAGCGGGTGATCCGCCAGGCGCTGACGGGCGCGCGGCTGTCCACCGCTGATGTCGACGTGGTCGAGGCGCACGGCACCGGCACCCGGCTGGGTGACCCGATCGAGGCGCAGGCGCTGCTCGCCACCTACGGGCGGGGACGTAGCGCGGACCAGCCGTTGTGGCTCGGGTCGATCAAGTCGAACATCGGGCATTCGCAGTCTGCTGCGGGTGTGGCCGGTGTGATCAAGATGGTGCAGGCGATGCGCCATGGGGTGCTGCCGCCGACGCTGCACGCCGATGAGCCGTCCCCGCACGTCGACTGGTCGGCGGGCGCGGTCGAGCTGCTGACCGAGGCCCGGCCGTGGCCGTCGGCGGGCCGTCCTCGCCGGGCGGCCGTGTCGTCGTTCGGGATGAGCGGGACGAACGCGCACGTCATCCTGGAGCAGGCCCCGGCCGAGACGGAGGTTCCGGCGGTTTCCCCGGCCGGCCCCGTGCCGTGGGTGCTGGCGGCGAAGACGGCCGAGGGGCTGCGTGGCCAGGCGGCCCGGCTGCGCGAGTTCGTGACCTGGGACGGCGTGAAGAACGCGGACGTCGCACGCTCGCTGCTGTCGCGGGCGGCGCTGCCGCATCGCGCGGTGGTACTTGGGTCCGAGCGTGAGGAACTGCTGGCCGGGCTGGACGCGCTCGCCGACGACGGCTCCGCGCCGAACGTGGTGCGGGGCGGCAGCACGGCCGGAAGCGTGGTGTTCGTCTTCCCTGGTCAGGGTTCGCAGTGGGTCGGGATGGCGCAGGGTCTTCTCGACTCCTCCCCGGTGTTCCGGGAGCGGCTGGCCGAGTGTGAAGCGGCGCTGTCGGAGTTCGTGGACTGGTCGCTGAGCGAGGTGCTTCGCGACGGCACCGGCCTGGAGCGGGTCGATGTGGTGCAGCCGACGTTGTGGGCGGTGATGGTCTCCCTCGCCGCGACATGGCGGGCACACGGTGTCCATCCCTCAGCGGTGATCGGGCATTCGCAGGGTGAGATCGCCGCCGCTGTCGTGGCGGGGGCGCTGTCGCTGCAAGACGGCGCTCGTGTGGTCGCACTGCGCAGCAAGGCGCTGATCGCGCTGGCCGGTGGTGGCGGCATGGTCTCCGTCGCGGCCGGACATCAGCAGGTGGAGGAGTTGTTCCCGAACGGGATCGCGGCTTTCAACGGGCCGTCGTCGACGGTGGTGGCCGGTGAGCCGCAGGCGCTGGACGAGCTCCTGGCCGAGTGTGAGTCGCGGGGCATCAGGGCTCGCCGGATTCCGGTGGACTATGCCTCGCATTCCCCTCAGGTGGAGCTGATCCGCGAGGAGATCTTGGCTGTGCTGGCCCCGGTCACGCCGGTGGCTTCGGCGGTTCCGATCTATTCGACGGTGACCGGTGCGCCGATCGAGACGACGGTCATGGATGCCGCGTACTGGTATCAGAACCTTCGTTCTCCGGTGCGCTTCGAGCAGACCACCCGATCGCTCATCGCCGACGGCCGGTCCGTGTTCGTGGAATGCAGTCCGCATCCGGTGCTGACGATCGGCGTACAGGAAACAGCGGAAGAAGCGGTCACGGTAGGCACGCTGCGTCGTAACGACGGCGGTCAGGACCGGTTCCTGGCGTCGCTGGCCGAAGCCTGGTGCGCGGGAGTCGACGTCGACTTCGCCGGATTCGTCCAGGGTGGCCGCCGGATCGAGTTGCCGACGTATGCGTTCCAGCGGCAGCGCTACTGGCCGATGCCCCTACCTGCGGTCGAGGCTATCGCTCATGTGGACCCGGTGGAGGGCCGGTTCTGGGACGCGGTGGAACGCGAGGACCTGGAAGCACTAGCAGGCACGCTGCAGTTGGAGCAGGCGCCGGAACTACTCGGCGAGGTCCTGCCCGCGCTGTCGGCCTGGCGTCGCGGACGCCGCAGGGACGCGGTGATCGACTCCTGGCGTTACCGCATCGTGTGGAAGCCGGTGTCGGACCTGCCCGCGCAACCCACGTTGAGCGGATCGTGGCTGCTGGCGGCCGACGACGACGGCGACGAAGTGGCGGCGGTTCTGCGGTCGGCGGGCGCGGACGTGATCACGGTGACCGTGTCCGATCGCGACGCGACGGCCGGGCTTCTTCGTGAGGTCGGACCGGTCGCCGGAGTGGTCTCCCTGCTCGGTGCCGATTTGGCCGCGACGGTGACTCTCATCCAGTCCCTGGGCGACGCCGGCATCACCGCCCCCATGTGGGCTTTGACCGGCGGCGCGGTCTCGATCGGCCGGTCAGACCCGCTGACCAGTCCCGCCCAGGCTCAAACGTGGGGCCTGGGCAGGGTCGCGGCACTGGAATATCCCGGCCGATGGGGCGGCCTGATCGACGTCCCCGCCACACTCGACGCCCGCGCCGGAACTCGGCTGGCGGCGATCCTGAGCGGTGGCGCGGGCGATGAGGACCAGCTCGCGGTCCGCGCGTCGGGTGTGTTCGCCCGGCGGTTGGTCCGCGCTCCCCACACCGCCGGCGAGACCGGCGTGCGCCCGCTGGAGGGCACGGTGCTGGTGACCGGCGGCACGGGCGCGCTCGGCGCGGTCGTGGCCCGCTGGCTGGCCGGACGCGGCGTGCCTCACCTGATCCTGACCGGACGTCGAGGCGCCGCCACGCCGGGCGTTGACGCCCTGGTGGCGGAACTGACGGAGCTGGGCACCCGGGTGACTGTCGCCGCCTGCGACGTGGCCGACCGGACGGCCCTCGCCGGCCTGCTCGCCACCGTTCCCGACCTCACGGGAGTGGTGCACGCCGCAGGCGTCGGCCACCCCACGATGCTCGACCAGGCCGGGCCCGCCGAACTGGCCGAGGTGCTCAGCGGCAAGGTGAACGGCGCGGCCAACCTGCACGAACTCACCCAGGACCTCGACCTGTTCGTCGTGTTCGCCTCCGGCGCCGGTATCTGGGGCAGCGGCGGCCAGGCCGCGTACGGCGCGGCCAACGCCTACCTCGACGCGCTGGTCACCCAGCGCCGCGCCCAGGGACTCGCCGGCACCTCCGTGGCCTGGGGCGCCTGGGGGGAGACCGGCATGGCCTCGCAGGAGGGCGCCCGCGACTACCTGCGCGAACGCGGCATGATCCCGATGGACCCGGAACTGGCGATCCAGGCCCTCGCCCAGACCGTGGACGGCGGCGAAGAGTGCCTGACCGTCGCCGACATCGACTGGCCCCGCTTCACCGACACCTTCACCGCGACCCGGGTCAGCCCGCTCCTCGCCGAACTGCCCGAAGCGCGACCGGAGCCGGTCACGACGGCAGGCGACCACGACGACTCGGCGCTGGTGCGCAGGCTCGCCCCGCTGCCGACATCCCAGCGCCGGCAGATCCTTCTCGACCTGATCCGCACCGAGGTCGCCTCGGTCCTCAAGCACCCCGACACGCAGGCGATCGCGGCGACGCGGACCTTCAAGGACCTCGGCTTCGAATCCCTGACCGCCGTCGAACTGCGCAACCGCCTCAACCAGCAGACCGGGCTGCGACTGCCCGCGACGATGGTGTTCGACCACCCGACCCCGACCGCCCTCGCCACCTACCTCCAGGGCGAACTCGGCCTCGGCCAGGCGGACTCGCTCGCGCCCGCTCAGGTGACGGAGCAGGGTCTCGACGACCCGATCGCGATCATCGGCATGAGCTGCCGCTTCCCCGGCGACATCCGCGACCCCGCCCAGCTCTGGGACGTCGTCGCCGCCGGAACCGACACCCTGTCGCCCTTCCCCGCCGACCGGGGCTGGCCCGACCAGATGGCCGGCGTGGGCGGCTTCGTCGACGCGACCGACTTCGACGCCGCGCTGTTCGGCATCTCTCCCCGCGAGGCGCTCGCGATGGATCCGCAGCAGCGGCTCGTCCTGGAGAGCGCCTGGGAGGCCTTCGAGACCGCCGGCATCGACCCCCACTCGATGCGCGGCACCCTGACGGGCGTCTTCGCCGGCGCCTCGCCCTCGGGCTACGGACAGGGCCAGGTGCTTGACGGCGTCGAAGGGCACCTCCTGACGGGCACGGCCATGAGCGTGATCTCCGGCCGGGTGGCCTACACCTTCGGCCTCGAAGGCCCGGCCGTGACCGTGGACACCGCGTGTTCGTCGTCGCTGGTGGCGCTGCACCTGGCGGCGCAGGCCCTTCGTGGCGGTGAGTGCGACATGGCGCTGGCGGGCGGCGTCGCGGTGATGTCGACCGCCAACGCGTTCGCCGATTTCGCCCTTCCTGGCGGGTTGTCGTCGAACGGCCGGTGCAAGGCGTTCGCGGGCGCGGCCGACGGGACCGGTTGGGGCGAGGGCGTCGGTGTCCTCGTTTTGGAACGGCTGTCGGATGCTCAGCGCAACGGCCACGACGTGCTGGCGATCGTCCGGGGGAGCGCGGTCAACCAGGACGGCGCGTCCAACGGCCTGACCGCGCCGAACGGCCCGTCGCAGGAGCGGGTGATCCGCCAGGCGCTGGCCAATGCCCGACTTCAGTCTTCCGACGTGGACGTCGTGGAGGCGCACGGCACCGGCACGAAGCTCGGCGACCCGATCGAGGCCCAGGCGCTGCTCGCCACCTACGGACAGGACCGGGAGGAGCCGCTCTGGCTGGGCTCGATCAAGTCGAACATCGGCCACACCCAGGCCGCCGCAGGTGTGGCCGGTGTGATCAAGATGGTTCAGGCGATGCGCCACGGGACGCTGCCCGCGACGCTGCACGTGGACGAGCCCACTCCCCACGTCGACTGGTCGGCGGGCGCGGTCGAGCTGCTGACCGAGGCCCGGCCCTGGCCCTCGACGGGTCGGCCGCGCCGGGCGGGCGTGTCGTCGTTCGGGGTCAGCGGCACCAACGCGCATGTGATCGTGGAGGCGGCTCCGGTCGTACCGGAATCGGTTTCTGACGAGGCCCCGGCCACGGTGCTGTGGCCGGTGTCGGCCAAGACCGCTGACAGCCTGCGGGCGCAGCAGGACCGGCTGGCCGCATTCGTGGCCGCGTCGAAGCCGGCGGCGGCCGATGTCGCGCACTCCCTGTTCTCCAGGGCCGCGCTGCCGCATCGCGCGGTGGTGATGGCCACGGGTGAGGTGATCTCGGGCGTCGCCGATGAGGGCCGGACCGCGTTCCTGTTCACCGGTCAGGGGTCGCAGCGGCCCGGGATGGGACGCGGCCTGTACGACGCGTTCCCGGTCTTCGCCGACGCCTTCGACGCGGTCTGCGCGGAACTCGACCTCCGGCTCGACCGGCCTCTGCGCGACGTGCTGTCCGACGGGACCGACCTCGACCAGACGATGTGGGCCCAGGCCGGGCTCTTCGCCGTCGAGGTGGCGTCGTTCCGGCTGCTGGAGTCGCTCGGGGTCGTCCCGGACTACCTGCTCGGCCACTCGATCGGCGAGGTCGCCGCAGCCCACTGCGCGGGGATCCTGTCCCTGGAAGACGCGTGCACCCTGGTCGCCGCGCGAGGCCGCCTGATGCAGGCGCTTCCCGCAGGCGGCGCGATGCTCGCCCTTCAGGCCACCGAAGATCAGATCGTCGATGATCGCGTCGACATCGCCGCGATCAACGGCCCCGACTCCGTGGTGATCTCCGGCCCCGCCGACGTCATCGAGGAATGGACCACCCGAGGCTTCAAGCACACCCGACTGAAGGTCTCGCACGCCTTCCACTCCAGGCTCATGGAACCGATGCTGGACGAATTCGCCCAGGTCCTGACCACACTGACCTTCGCCGAACCCCAGATCCCCATCGTGTCTGGCGACATGACCACACCCGGCTACTGGGTCCGCCAGGTGCGCGAGACGGTCCGCTTCGCCGAAGGTGTCACGCAGCTGGGCGAGCAGGGCGTGACCCGGTTCGTCGAGCTCGGCCCGGACGGGGTCCTGTCCGGCCTCGCCCAGCAGTCCGTCGACGGCGTGTTCGCCCCGCTGATGCGCCGCGGCCGCGACGAGCACGAGACGACGCTGACCGCGCTCGCCCGTCTGTGGACGGCCGGTGCCGAGATCGACTGGCACACGGCTTTCCCCGGTGGACGCCGGGTGGCACTGCCGACCTACGCGTTCCGGCGGCAGCGCTACTGGCCGGAGACCGCTCTCGCCCTGGGCGATGCGGGCGCGATGGGCCAGACGGCCGTCGGGCATCCGATGCTGCGCGCGGCGGTGGTGTCGGCCGGTGACGGAGCCGTGCTGCTGACCGGCAGGCTGTCGCTGGCCACGCACGCCTGGCTGGCGGATCACGCCGTGCTGGACCAGGTGCTGGTGCCGGGCACGGCGCTGGTGGAGATGGCATGGGCCGCCGGAGGGCTGGTCGGCTGCCCGGCGGTGCGGGAGCTGGTGTTCAGGACCCCGCTGGTGCTGTCGGAGCGGAGCGCCGCCCAGATCCAGGTCACCGTGAGCGCCGCCGACCCCACGGGCGACCGGACGGTCGAGATTTACGCACGACCCGAGGCCGACGGCGACGGGCCCTGGACGTGTCACGCCGCCGGAGTGCTGACGGCCGCGCTCGCCCCGACGGAGATCGACCTCACGGTCTGGCCGCCGCAGGGCGCGGAGGCGGTGCCTCTTGACGGTTTCTACGACGCCCTGGGAGAGCGCGGCTACCACTTCGGCCCGGTGTTCCGCGGCCTGCGAGCGGCCTGGCGCGAAGGCGACCGGGTGTACGCCGAGGTCGCGCTGCCGGAGGAGGCGGTGGCCGACGCGGCCGCGTACAACGTGCATCCGGCGTTGCTCGATTCGGCGCTGCACTCGGTGGGACTGACCGCCGGGGTGGCGCGGACGACGGGCATGGGACTGCCGTTCGCCTGGACCGGAGCCCGGCTGGACGCCGTGGGCGCCTCGGTGCTGCGGGTGATGGTCCAGCCCGGGGAGGAGGGCGTGTCGCTGCGGCTGGCCGACGGCGTCGGCGCGGCGGTGGCGAGCGTGGAATCGCTGATGATGCGGGAGGTCTCGCCCGAGGCGCTCCAGCCCGTGGCGGACCCCGCGAAGGACGCGCTGTTCGCGGTCGACTGGGTGCCGCTGGTCGAGTCGTCCGCCGTGACGCCCGACACCTCCGGCTGGACGACCGCCAGCGACGACGTGGTGTCGCCCGTGGTGGTGCTGCCGGTGCCGGACCAGTGGTCCGGCGACGCCGGCGAGGTGCACGCGGTGACCGCGCGGGTGCTGACGGCGGTGCAGGAGTGGTCGTCCGACGAACGCTTCGCCGACTCCCGGCTGGTCGTCGTGACCCGGGGAGCGATGCCGGTCGAGCCGGACGGCGTGAATCCCGTCGGCGCCGCCGTGTGGGGTCTGCTGCGGTCGGCCCAGACGGAGCTGCCCGGCCGGATCCTGCTGGTGGACGCCGATCCCGCCGGCGACCCCGACGACATGTGGGCCACGTGGCCGGCCGTCGTCGACGGTGACGAGCCGCAGGTCGCGGTCCGCGGCGGCAGCCTGTGGGTGCCGCGCCTGGTCCGGGCCGCCGCGACCGAGACCACGGTGACGCCGGACCTGGACGGCACGGTGCTCATCACCGGTGGCACCGGGACGCTCGGCGGCGTGCTCGCCCGGCACCTGGTGACCGGACACGGCGTCCGCCACCTGCTGCTGCTCAGCCGCACCGGGCCGGACAGCCCGGACGCGTCCGCCCTGGTGGCGGAGCTGGCCGACCTGGGCGCGGTCGGCGAGGTGGTCGCCTGTGACGCGGCCGATCGCGACGCGCTCGCCTCGGTGATCGACCTGGTGAGGGACCGGCTGATCGGCGTCGTCCACGCCGCCGGTGTGGTGGACGACGGCGTGTTCGGCGGGCTCGACCCGCAGCGGCTCGGCGCGGTGCTGCGGCCGAAGGCGGACGCGGCGGTCAACCTGCACGAGCTGACCGCCGGCCTGGACCTGTCGATGTTCGTGCTCTATTCGTCGGTGTCGGCGACCTTCGGCACCGGTGGCCAGGCCAACTACGCGGCGGCGAACTCCTTCCTCGACGCGCTGGCCGTCCACCGCAGGTCGCTCGGACTGCCCGGCCAGTCGCTCGCCTGGGGCATGTGGGCCCAGGCCAGCGCCATGACCGGCGGCCTGGGCGACGCCGACCTCGCCCGGGTCCGCACCCTCAGCAGGCCGATGCCCACCCCGCAGGCGCTGGCCCTGTTCGACCGGGCGCTGACGCTGCCCCGGGCGCACCTGATGCCGATCCCCATCGACCTGGCCGCCCTGCGGTCCGGGACGCACCCCGTTCCCGCCCTGCTGCGCGCGCTGGTGCGCGGACCGGCGCGGCGGGCCGTCGACAGCCGCCAGGTGGACGGGCCTTCGCTGGCCGACCAGCTGGCGGTCATGGCCGACGCCCAGCGGGACGCGACCCTGCTGCACCTGGTCACCAGCCAGGCCGCGACGGTCCTCGGGCACGGCCCGGCCGACGTGATCGCGGCCGAACGGCCGTTCAAGGACCTGGGGTTCGACTCGCTGACCTCGGTCGAGCTGCGCAACCGGCTGAACACCGCCACCGGCCTGCGGCTGCCGCCGACGCTGGTCTTCGACCACCCGACCCCGGCCGCGCTCGCCCGGTATCTGCGGGCCAGCCTGCTGCCTTCGGACGCCACCCCGGCCGAGCACCTGATGGGTCAGCTGACCCGGATGGAGGTCGAGCTCACCGGGCTGGCCGCGGGCGACCGGGCGGCCCTGCGGGCCAAACTGGAGCTGATGATCGACCGGCTGCGGACGGCTGAGGGGGCGCTGCTCGACGTACCCGACGACAGCGACCTGGAGTCGGCCACGGGAGACGACATCTTCGCGCTCATCGACAGCGAGCTCGACATCTAGCACTAACGTGATCACATGGGACGCGCCCTGGTAGCCATCGGCATGTTGTGCGGCTTGTTCGTCGTGGCGGCCGCACAGCTCGCCGGGTTCGCCCTGGTGCTGCGGGTGCTGCCCCCGGTGCCTCCGGGACCCCTGCCCGCGTCCTCGGCCGTGGCCTACATGGTGCTCTGCCTGATCCTTTTCGGCTGCGCCGGCGCCCTGTTCGTCGCGCTGGGCGCCGGTCTGGGGCGGGCGCTGCGGTCGCGCCGGTACTCGCCGCCCGGGGCGGTGGTGGACCCTGATCAGGCCCCTGACCTGTGGGAGCTGGTGCGGGAGCTGGCCGCCTCCGCCGGAACCCGTCCCCCGGACGAGATCCGGCTCATGGCGGAGATGAACATCCGGTCGGAGGAGACCCTGCTGCGGGGCCGCCGCCTCCTGTCCGTCGGCCTGCCGTTGTTACAGATCGTGACGCTCGGCCAGATGCGGTTCGGTCTCGCGCACCACGTGGAGCACCTGGCCGCCGGTCACGCCCGGGCGCGGGGCATCGCCGAGTGGTGCGGCATGGTCATCACCGGAGCCGGCGGGCGCCTCCGCCCCGGCAACCCGGCCGGGTGGGCGTTCCGCGCGTACGCGTGGGTGTACACGCTGATCGACGGCGCCGTCCGCCGTCGCCAGGAGCGGCGCTGTGACGCCGCCGGCGCGCGGGTGGCCGGGCCGGTCGCCGCCGTCGGCGCGCTGAGCGAGATGACGGCGCTCCAGCAGGTGCAGAGCGTCTTCTACGACTCCTACGTGTGGCCGGGCTGGGAGGCGTCGGAGTACACGCCCGCCGATCTGTTCGGGGGGTTCGCCGAGTTCGTGGCGGCCCGCAAGACTGAGGTAGACGACCTACGGGCCGAGCCGTTGTCCACGACCTGGTCATGGCGGGATCCCTATCCGTCCCAGGCCGCCCGCGTCGCCGCCGTCACCGCCCGGTTCCCCGTCTCCGACGTGGCGGCCGACGAACGGCCCGCCGCGCTGCTGCTCCCCGACCTCGCCGCCGCCGGGAAGGCGGTGCACGACGCGGACCCGGAGCTCGTCGCGCGCCCCGCTCTGGACTGGCCGGAGTTCACGCACGTCGCCGTCACCGCGCAGTTGCAGCACCGGGTCGACGTGATGCTGCGGGCCATCGGCCTCACCGGATCGGGACTGCCCGAGGTGCTGCGGCTCCTGGAGGAGGGCCGCCTCGCCGACGCCGCGCGGCCTCTGTTCCCGGACGCCGTTCCTGAGGACCTGCCCGAATTGTTCGTGCCGCCGCTGGAGATGTTCATGAACCTGGCCGCCATCCGCTCGGGCCAGGCCACCTGGCGGCACTCCTGGACCGAACCCGCCGAACTGTTCACTCCGGACGGAGTCCCCCTGGACCTGTCGGCGGTGGCGGAACGCGCGATCACCGACCCGCGCGGCGCCACCGCCGAACTGGCCGCCCTCGGCATGGACGAAGGCGGCCGCCCTGGTTTCTGACTACTCCCAGCGGAACAGACGTGCCGCGCCGACGCCGAACACCACCGCGTAGGCGGCCAGCACGATCACGGTGATGCCGGAGGGCATGCCGGTCGCGGCCGCGTCGTTGAACGCCAGCACGGCGGCGCCCAGCGGGGTGAAGTCACCGATCGTGGCGAGCGCGTCCGGCAGCATCTCCTTGGGCACGTAGATCCCGGCGAAGAACATGAGCGGGAAGAACAGCGCGCTGCCCGCGCTGGTCGCGGCCTTGGTGGTCTTCAGCACGGAGGCCATGAAGAGCCCGATGGCCAGCAGCATCCCGACCGTGAGCAGGAACGCGAGCAGGAAGCCCAGGACGTTGGACGGCAGCTTGACGTCGAAGGCCACGGCGGCCGTGCCGAGCACCAGCACGGTCGTCACGACGGCGATCACCGCCTGCACCGCGAGCTGGGCGAGCAGCACCCGGGCCGGGCCGACGGGCGTGATCGACAGCCGGCGAAGGATCCCCTTCTCGCGGTATCCGACCAGGTAGGTCGGGGTGATGAAGAGGGCCAGCAGCGCGAAGGACATGACCAGGATGATCGGCGTGTAGTAGTCGATGCCGCGCGCGCCGAGCTCCGGACTGACCTCCCGCGACGACGGAACGCTCCCGATGATCACCACGAGGGCGACCGGGAAGATCAACGTCCAGAAGTACGCGGCGGGGTCTCGCAGGAAAAGCTTGAACTCCACGGCAGTGAGTCGGTTGAGTGCCCGCACTGTCGTCTCCTTACTGGGCGGGGGAGGGGTGACGGGGGCGGATCACTCGGCGGCGTGGTCGAACCGGCGGCCGGTCAGAGCGATGAAGGCGTCGTCGAGGGTGGCCTGCTCGGAGCGCAGGTCCAGGGCGACGATCTGGTGCTGGGCCAGCACCGAGGTGACGGCGTGCATCAGGTTGCCGGTGCCGGTGACCACCACCTGCTGGTGGTGCCGCTCGACGGAGGTGACCTCGGGCAGCACGGTCAGCAGCTCGTCGTCGAGCGTGGAGCCCGGCCGGAAGCGGACCTTCTGGTCCTGGTCGACCTTGGCCACCAGGCCGGTCGGCGTGTCCAGCGCGATGATCTTGCCGCCGTCGATGATGGCCAGGCGGTCGCACAGCCGCTCGGCCTCCTCCATGAAGTGCGTGACCAGCAGGACGGTGATGCCGCGGTCGCGGACCTGCTCGATCAGCTCCCAGGTGTCCCGGCGCGCGCCCGGGTCGAGGCCGGTGGTCAGCTCGTCGAGGATGGCGACCTTGGGGGAGCCCACCAGGGCCAGGGCGATCGACAGGCGCTGCTTCTGCCCGCCGGAGAGCTTCTCGTAGGCGCTGTCGGCCTTCTCCTTCAGCCCGAGGTCGGCCATCAGCGCGCGCCAGTCGACGGGGTTGTCGTAGAAGGAGGCGTACAACTCCATCGCCTCGGCGACGCGCAGTTTGTCGGGCATCGCGCTCTGCTGCATCTGCATGCCGACGATCTGGTGGAGCTTGGTGCCGTCACGCTGCGGGTCGAGACCGTGCACCGAGATGGTCCCGCCGTCGGGCTTGCGCAACCCGGCGATGCACTCCACGGTGGTGGTCTTGCCTGCGCCGTTGGGGCCGAGGATGCCGAAGATCTCTCCCTCCTCGACTTCGAAAGATAAGCCGTCCACGACGACCTTGTGGTCGTACTGCTTGCGCAGCTCCGACACGACGATCACTGACACGGTGTACGTCTCCTCAGCACTCGGAAATCTTCGGCGATCAACGGTCACATGGATCTTGGCATAGGGCACACACGAAAGTGAGCGTAAACGGCGTTCCGGTCCTTGCGTCCGATGGCGGGGAAATCAAGGGTTGACTTAGGGGGTCATGTGGATATAGGGGTATGCGCTCCCATCGGCGCTGCCTAAGCTCGGCCTCACGCAGAGGACAAAGGAGCGCGTGAACGATGGAGTCGAACGAGCGGCAACTTCGTACGCAGATGCGTTTCTTTCACGAACTCATCCGCACGCTGGCCAAGCAGGGCGATCCCTATGCGAAAGTCCTGGCCGCGCCCGACGACCCTTATCCGCACTACGAGGAGCTCCGGGCCCGCGGCGTCCTTTACCAGAGCTCGCTCGGCACCTGGGTGACGACGAATCACAAACTCGCCAACGAGGTGCTGCGCGACCGCCGATTCGGGGTGCGAAAGGCGAACGGCGAGAAAGCGCCGGAGTTCATGCAGTTCGACAACTCCATGCTCGGCCTCGACCCGCCCGACCACACTCGGCTGCGCCGCATGACCACGCCGACCTTCAACCCCCGGATGGCCGAACGCTGGCGGACCCGGGCCGAGAAGATCTGCCACCGGCTCATCGACGACCTGCTGGCCACCGGCGACCGGTTCAACCTGATGACCGCCTTCGCCCAGCACCTGCCGATCGCGGTGATCGCCGACCTGGTCGGCATCCCGGAGGAGCACCGGCGCACGTTCTACGTTCTCAGCCGGGAGATCACCCCGCTGCTGGACGGTGTGGTGACGTACGAGAAGAAACAGAGCGTCGACGCGGCGCTCGCCGGCATGACCAAGCTTTTCACCGGCATCATCGCGCAGCGCAGGGCCGACCCGCGTGACGACATGATCAGCCGGATGCTGCCGATGGTCGACGAGGGCCGGCTGTCCATGGCCGAGCTGGTGCCGCTGTGCATGTTCCTGCCGCTGGCCGGCAGCGAGACGACGGTCAACCTGATCGGCAACGGCGTGCTCGCGCTGCTGCGCCACCCCGAACAGTGGGAGATGGTGGCCGAACGGCCCGAACTGGCGGCCGGCGTGGCCGCCGAGACACTGCGCTACGACCCGCCCGTGCAGACCTACCGGCGGATCGCGCACGAGCCGATCGAACTGGCCGGCGTCTCGCTCCCGGTCGACGGCGAACTGGCGATCGTCGCAGGCGGCGCCAATCGCGACCCGGACGTCTTCCCCGATCCGGCGCGCTTCGACATCACCCGCGACATCGGCGCCGACACCCTGTCCTTTTCCTCGGGAATCCATTACTGCCTGGGCGCCTCGCTGGCCAAGATGGAGGCCGAGGTCGCCTACCAGGTGATTATCTCCCGGATGCCCAGGCTGCGGCAGGCGGGACCGGTGCGCCGGCGTGGTTCATTCATCATTCGCGGAATGCTGGAATTTCCGCTCTCCGCGAGTTGACCAGGAAGTTCACCCGCTCGGGGGCCTGTCGGGCTCCCGAGCTCTCTTATTTTCCGGAGAAACGCGGCGCGACAAAGCCTGAATAGGTGGGGACCGACGCGGCTTAGGGGTTGGCGCTGCCGGGTCTCCTGCATATCGTCGCTGCTGAAGGCCATTCTGGCGGCCATTGTGTTGGAAAAATACTGCGAACGTCAGGTTCGTCGGGTGACCACTGTCGAGATTCGCCTCGCAGGAATCCCAGGGCCATTCCCGGCGCGTTGAGAGTGGTTGAGGGGTTCATGTCTGATATGTATGCCCACGACGATGCCATCGCGGTTGTAGGCCTTTCCTGCCGGCTGCCGGGCGCCGCCACACCTGACGACTTCTGGCGCCTGCTGCGCGACGGCGCCGACGCGGTCGGCGAGGCGCCCCCCGACCGCGGCGACCCCGGCGACGGCGTCCCGCGCCGCGGCGGGTTCCTCGACCGGATCGACGGGTTCGACCCGAGGTTCTTCCGCATCTCGCCCCGCGAGGCCGTCGCGATGGACCCGCAGCAGCGGCTCATGCTCGAACTGAGCTGGGAGGCCCTGGAGGACGCGCGGATCGTGCCCGACCGGCTCAGGGGCACCAGAGCCGGCGTGTTCGTCGGCGTGATGGCCAACGACTACGCCACCCTCACCCAGGCCGGAGGCCTGCCGGCGATCGGCCGGTACACCCTCGCCGGGCTGCAGCGCAGCCTCATCGCGAACCGGATCTCCTACGCCGTCGGGCTGCGCGGCCCGAGCCTGATCGTCGACGCCGGGCAGTCGTCGTCGCTGGTCGCGGTGCACGTGGCGGCCGAGAGCCTCCGTCGCGGCGAGGCCAGTTTCGCGCTGGCGGGCGGCGTGAACCTCAACCTCGTACCGGACAGCACCGTCACCGCCGACCGGTTCGGCGGGCTCTCACCGGACGGCCGCTGCTTCACCTTCGACGAGCGCGCCAACGGGTACGTCCGCGGCGAGGGCGGCGTGATGGTCGCGCTCAAGACCCTCGCCCAGGCCGTCGCCGACGGCGACCGCGTCTACTGCGTCATCCGGGGCAGCGCGCTCAACAACGACGGCGGCGGCGCCAGCCTGACGACCCCGAACCGCGACGCCCAGGCCGACGTGCTCCGGGCCGCCTACCGCCGGGCCGCCGTCGCGCCGGAGACCGTGCGCTACGTCGAACTGCACGGCACCGGCACAGCCGTCGGCGACCCCGTCGAGGCCGCCGCCCTCGGCACGGTCCTCGGCGCGGGACGCACCCCCGACACGGCGCTGCGGGTCGGCTCCGCCAAGACCAACATCGGCCACCTCGAAGGCGCGGCCGGTGCGGCCGGCCTGCTCAAGACCGTGCTGGCGATCAGCAGGGGCCAGCTCCCGCCGAGCCTGAACTTCGAACGGCCCAACCCCAACATTCCCCTGGACGACCTGGGCCTCCGGGTCCAGACGACGCTCGAATCCTGGCCCGAGGGCCCGCGCGTCGCCGGTGTCAGCTCGTTCGGCATGGGCGGCACCAACTGCCACGTGGTGCTCTCCGAGTGGACGGGAACCGAGCAGCCGGCCCGCGAGCGCACCACCGATCCGGACACGCCCGTGATCTGGCCAATCTCCGGCCGGACCGAAGAGGCGCTGCGCGACCAGGCCGCCCGGCTGCGCGAAACGGCGTCGTCGGCCGACCCGGCGGATGTGGGCTTCTCCCTGGCGACGACCCGGGCGGCCTTCGACCACCGGGCCGTCGTGGTGGGCCGCGGCCGCGACGACCTGCTCCGCCGCCTCACCGCACTCGCCGCGGGCGAGCCCGACGGCGGCGTCGTCACGGGCGAGGTGGACGAGGGCCGGACGGCGTTCCTGTTCACCGGCCAGGGATCGCAGCGGCGTGGGATGGGGCGCGGGCTCTACGAGGCGTTCCCCGTGTTCGCCGAGGCCTTCGACGAGATCTGCGGGCTGCTGGATCTGGACCTCGACACCGTCGACCTGGACCAGACCGTCCACGTGCAGGCCGGTCTGTTCGCGGTGGAGGTGGCGGCGTTCCGGCTGATGGAGTCGCTTCAGGTGACTCCGGACTATCTGCTCGGGCACTCGATCGGTGAGGTCGCGGCCGCGCACTGCGCCGGGATCCTCTCGCTGGAAGACGCCTGTACGCTGGTCGCCGCGCGAGGCCGCCTGATGCAGGCGCTGCCACCCGGCGGCGCGATGCTCGCCCTCCAGGCGAGCGAAGACCAGATCGACGACGACCGGATCGACATCGCCGCCGTCAACGGTCCTCAGGCAATCGTGATCTCCGGTGACGCCCAGGTCATCGACGAGTGGGCGGCGCGCGGATTCAAGAGCACCCGGCTGAGGGTCTCGATCGCCTCCCACGGTCGGCTCATCGAGCCGATGCTGGCCGAGTTCGCCGCCGTCCTGGAGACGCTGAACTACGCCGAGCCACGCATCCCGGTCATCCCCGCCGCCTCGACCGGCCCGATGAACTCGCCGGACTACTGGGTGCGGCAGGTCCGCGAGACCGTCCGGTTCGCCGCCGGCGTCACCCACCTGAGCGAGCAGGGCGTGACCCGGTACGTGGAGCTGGGTCCGGACGGGCAGCTGTGCGGGCTGGCCCGCCAGTCGGCCGACGGCGTCTTCGCCCCGCTGATGCGCCGCGACCGCGACGAGGCGGAGACACTGCTCCGCGCGGTGGCCCTCCTGCACACGACCGGCGCTTCCCTCGACTGGACCGCGGTGTTCGCGGGCCACGAGCCCCGCCTCGTCGACCTGCCGACCTACGCCTTCCAGCGCAGCCGCTACTGGCTGGACTCCGCCCCGACGACCGCCGAACCCCTTGCCGAGCCTGAGCGCCGTGCCGCGCGGCCTGATGACCGGACTGTTCTGGAGCAGATCCGGGCGCAGGTCGCCGCCGTTCTCGACTACGACGGCGCCGGTGATGTCGACGTCAGGTCGACCTTCCGTGACCTCGGCTTCGACTCGCTCACCGCCGTCGAACTCCGCGACCGGGTCGCCGGCGTCACCCGGCTGCGCCTGCCGGACTCGCTCCTGTACGACTTCCCGACCCCCCTCCGACTGGCCGGATATCTCACCGAAGCGCTGCTCGGCGAGCCCGCCGAAGTGCCCCCCACCGCCACCCTGACGAGCGGCCCGGCCGACGAGCCGATCGCGATCGTGGCCGTGGGCTGCCGGTACGCGGGCGGGATCGACAGCCCCGAAGCGTTGTGGCGCCTGGTGTCCGAGGGCGGCGACGCGGTCGGCGGCTTCCCGGAGGACCGGGGCTGGGACGTCGCGGGCATCTACCGCGACGGGGCCCGCGACCCGAACGGCACCACCCTCACGCCCGCCGGTGCGTTCCTCACCGACGCGACCCGCTTCGACGCCGCCTTCTTCGGCATCTCCCCCCGCGAGGCGCTGGCGATGGACCCCCAGCAGCGGCTGCTGCTGGAGACCGCGTGGGAGGCCGTCGAGCGGCTGGGCGTCGACCCGGGCATGCTGCGCGGCAGCCGTACCGGCGTGTTCGTCGGCGCGACCGCGCAGGACTACGGCCCCCGCATGCACGAGGCGCCCCCGGACCTGGAGGGCCACCTGCTCACCGGCAACACGGCGAGCGTCGCCTCCGGGCGGATCGCCTACGTGCTCGGACTGGAGGGCCCGGCGGTCACCGTGGACACCGCCTGCTCCTCGTCGCTGGTGGCGCTGCACCTGGCCTGCCAGTCGCTGCGGCTCGGCGAGTGCGAGATGGCGCTGGCCGGCGGCGCGACCGTGCTGGCGACGCCCGGCATGTTCGTCGAGTTCAGCAGGCAGCAGGGCCTGTCCGCCGACGGCCGGTGCAAGGCCTTCGCCGACGGCGCGGACGGCACCGGCTGGGGCGAAGGCGTCGGCCTGCTGCTCCTGATGCGCCTCTCGGACGCCACCCGCCTCGGCCACGAGGTGCTCGCCGTGATCCGCGGCAGCGCGATCAACCAGGACGGCGCGTCCAACGGCCTGTCGGCCCCGAACGGCCCCTCGCAGCAGCGGGTGATCCGGCAGGCGCTGGCCGGCGCGGGCCTCGAACCTGCCGATGTGGACGCCGTGGAGGCCCACGGCACCGGCACCGCGCTCGGCGACCCGATCGAGGCCCAGGCCCTGCTGGCCACCTATGGGCAGGGCCGTCCCGCGGACGACCCTCTGTGGCTGGGCTCGGTCAAGTCGAACATCGGCCACACCCAGGCCGCGGCTGGCGTGGCCGGCGTGATCAAGATGGTGCAGGCGATGCGCCACGGCGTGCTCCCGCGCACCCTCCACGCCGACCAGCCGTCCAGCCGGGTCGACTGGTCCGCGGGCGAAGTGCGGTTGCTGACCGAGGCGCGCCCGTGGCCGGAACGCGAACGCCCCCGCCGGGCTGCGGTGTCGTCGTTCGGCATCAGCGGCACCAACGCCCACCTGATCATCGAGGGCGTCGCGGAACCGGTGGCCGATCACGACCGGTTGCCCGCTGAGCTCGATGGCCGCAGCACGTCCGGAGACGGTCGTGCTCTGCCCTACGTCATCTCCGCCCGCAGTGACGCCGCCCTGCGCGCTCAGTCCGGGCGGCTCGCTGAGACGGTCGGTGCCGGACCTGTCCTGTCGGACGTCGGTTACTCCCTGGCCACCGGCCGGGCCGAGTTCGACCGGCGCGCCGTGGTGGTCGCCGCCGGTCGTGGCGAGCTGCTCGCCGGTCTGGCGGCGCTGGCCGAGGGGGCGTCCGCGCCGGGGCTGGTCGAGGGCACGTCGGGCACGCCCGCCGGTCCCGTGCTCGTCTTCCCCGGTCAGGGCTCCCAATGGGCCGGTATGGCCGTCGAGTTGTACGCGTCGTCACCCGCCTTCCGCGACGAGATCGACGCGTGCGCCGCCGCGCTCGCCCCGCATGTGGACTGGTCGCTCGTCGACGTGCTGCACGGCGTCGAAGGCGCGCCGACCCTGGAGCGGGTCGACGTGGTGCAGCCGGTGCTGTTCTCGGTGATGGTGTCGCTGGCGAAGCTGTGGCGGGCCGCCGGGGTCGTACCGGCCGCGGTGGTCGGCCACTCGCAGGGCGAGATCGCCGCCGCCTACGTCGCCGGGGCGCTGTCCCTGGCCGACGCGGCCGCGATCGTCGCGCTGCGCAGCCGCTACCTGCGCGCGCTCGCCGGGACCGGTGGCATGGCCTCGATCCCGCTGCCCGCCGAGCAGGTCCAGGCCCGCATCGCGCGGTGGGACGGCCGGGTGAGCGTCGCCGCCCACAACGGGCCCTCCGTCACCGTGGTCTCCGGCGCGGCCGACGCGCTCGGTGAACTCGTCGCCGAGTGCGTGGCCGAGGGCGTCCGCGCCCGGCTGGTGCCCGTCGACTACGCCTCGCACTCTCCTGACGTCGATCCGCTCAGGGACGACCTGCTGGCCGCCCTGGCCGGGATAGTCCCGATGGAGGGCGACGTCGCGTTCTACTCCACCGTCACCGGCGACCGCCTGCCGACCACCGAGCTGAACGCCGACTACTGGTTCCGGAACCTGCGCCAGACCGTCCGCTTCGAGGAGACCGTGCGGGCGCTGCTGGCCGCCGGGCACCGGACGTTCGTCGAGTCGAGCCCCCACCCCGTCCTCACCGTCGGTGTCCAGGAGACCCTGGAGGCCGTCGGCCGTGGCGGCGTCGCCCTCGGCAGCCTTCGCCGCGACCACGGCGACCACACCCGGTTCCTGCGGGCGCTGGCCGAGGCGTACGTGAACGGCGTCCCGGTCGACTGGGCGCACGCGTTCCCCGCCTCCTCCCGGCGGGTGCCGCTGCCCACCTACCCGTTCCAGCGGGAGAGGTTCTGGCTGGCCCCCTCGGCAGGCACGACCGACGTCGCCGGGCTCGGCCTCGACCCCGGCGACCACCCGCTGGTGGCCGCCACCGTCACGCTCGCGGCCGACGACACGCTGGTGCTGACCGGCAGGCTCTCCCTGGACACCCACCCCTGGCTCGCCGACCACGTCATCCTCGGCGCCGTCGTCCTTCCCGGCTCCGCGCTCGTCGACCTGGCACTGCACGCAGGTCAGTACGGCGGGCATCCCTACGTGGAGGAGCTCACCCTCGAGAGCCCGCTCGTCATGCCGGCGGACGGCGCGGTCCAGATGCAGGTCGCGCTCCTGCCCCCGGACGGCACCGGTCGCCGCGCCGTCACCGTCCACTCCCGCGCGGAATCCGGCACCGAGACGGCCGAGGAACGGCCCTGGACCCGGCACGCCGGCGGTGTCCTGACCGACGAGCCGACAAGCGCACCGATCGCCGGCCCGGCCGCCTGGCCTCCGCCGGACGCCACCCCGATCGCGGTCGAGCACACCTACGCCCGGCTGGCCGAACGGGGCTACGCCTACGGCCCCGCCTTCCAGGGCCTGCGGTCGGCCTGGCGGCGCGGCGGCGACCTGTTCGCCGAGGTCACCCTCGCCGAGGACGGCCGGGCCGACGCCGAACGATTCGGCATCCACCCGGCCCTGCTGGACGCCGCACTGCACGCCCTCCTGCCGATCGAATCCCCGGCCGATCTGCGGATGGCCTTCTCCTTCGGCGGCGTCCGCCTGCACGCCTCCGGCGCGACGACGGTCCGGGCGCACCTGACCGCCCCCGGCCCGGACGGCGCCGTGTCCGTCACGCTGACCGATCCCACCGGTACGCCCGTCCTCGACGTCGACGCGCTCGTGCTCCGGCCGGTGGACCCGGAGCGTCTGGCCACCGCCTCCACCGGCGCCGATCCGCTCTACCAGCTCGACTGGATTGCCCTGCCGACCCAGCCTCCCGCCACACCGGGGAACTGGATCGTGCTCGACGCCATGACCGCGCCGGGCATCGGATACGACACGGATTCGGGCTCGCAGACGGCCACGTCAGGCATCCGGCGCGACGCGGAGTCGGGCACGGGGACGTTCACACCGGGCATGAGGCTCGACGCGGATTCGGGCTCACCGACGGCCACGCCAGGCGTCCGGCGTCATGTGGATCTGGGCTTGCTCCTGGCCGCGCTCGCGGATGGTGTTTCAGCCCCCGACGTCGTTCTCGTCCCGCTGGCCGGTGACGCCGGCGACCCCGCGACGAGCGCGCACACGGTCGCGCATGCCGGACTCGCGCTGATCAAGGCCTTCCTGGCCGAGGAGGCACTGGCCGCCACCCGGCTGGTCATCCTCACCTCCCACGCCGTCGCCGTCGGCGAAACCGACGATGTGTACGACCTGGCCGTGGCCACCGTGCTCGGGCTGGCCCGCAGCGCGCAGGCCGAGCACCCCGGCCGGATCGTCCTGGTCGACCACGACGGCCACGGGGTCGACGATGCGGCTCTGCCCGCGGCTCTGGCGCTCGCCGACGAACCGCAGGTCGCCATCCGAGATGCCCGTCTGTACACGCCCCGCCTGGTCAAAGCCACCGGGACGGCCACCCCGTCCCGGTTCGACCCGGCCGGGACGGTGCTGGTCACCGGTGGCACGGGGGCGATCGGGCGGCTGCTCGCCCGGCACCTGGTCACCGCGCACGGCGTGCGGCATCTGCTGCTGGCCGGTCGGCGCGGTGCGGCGGCCGAAGGGGCGGCGGAACTGACCGCCGAGCTCGCCGGGCTCGGTGCGGAGGTCACGATCGCGGCCTGTGACGTGGCCGACCCCGCAGCGCTGGCCGAACTCCTGGCCGCCGTTCCCGGGGCGCATCCGCTGACGGGGGTCGTCCACGCGGCGGGTGTCGTCGACGACGGCGCGATCCAGACGCTCGGCCCCGACCAGCTCGACGCGGTGCTCCGGCCGAAGGCCGACGCCGCGTGGCACCTGCATCAGCTCACCAGCGGCCTCGACCTGGCCGCCTTCGTTCTCTTCTCCTCGCTGGCCAGTACCGTCGGCACCCCCGGACAGGGGAGTTACGGCGCGGCCAACGCCTTCCTCGACGCGCTCGCCCGGCACCGGCACGCGCTCGGGCTGCCCGGACAGGCGCTGCTGTCGGGGCTCTGGGCGCAGGAAGGCGGCATGGGCGGGCGGCTCGGCGACGCCGACCGGGCGCGGCTGGTCAGACGCGGCCTGGCCCCGATGTCCGCGGCGGAGGCGCTCTCGCTCTTCGACGCCGCGCTGGCCGACGGCCATCCCCTGGCCGTCCCGGCCAAGATCAGTATCGCCGGGCTGCGCGCGAGTGCGCAGGCCGACGCGGTGCCCGCGGTGGCGCGCGGGCTCGTCCGAACCCCGCTGCGCCGGGCCACGGCCTCCGTCGCCCCGGACAACGGCCTGGCGCAGCGGCTCTCCGCACTCCCGGAGGCCGACCGGCACCGGACGCTGCTGGACCTGGTCCGGGCGACCGCCGCGAGCGCGCTCGGGCACGCCGACCCGGCCGGCATCGACCCGGGACGCGCCTTCAAGCACATCGGCTTCGACTCCCTGATCGCCGTGGAGTTCCGCAACCGGCTCAACACCGCGACCGGCCTGCGGCTGTCCACCACGGTGGCGTTCGACCACCCCACGCCCGACGCCCTCGTCGCGCACCTGCTGGCCAAGCTGCTGACCGGGACGACCACGCCGGCCGTCCAGGCCAGGGCGAGCGTGGGGACGGACGAGCCGATCGCGATCGTCGCGATGACCTGCCGGTTCCCCGGCGGGATCAGCTCCCCGGAGGAGCTGTGGCGGGTCGTCGCCGAGCGAGGCGACGTGATCTCGGCGCTGCCGGTCAACCGGGGCTGGGACCTCGACCGGAGCTACCACCCCGACCCCGACCGGACGGGCCGCTCCTACGTCCGCGAGGGCGGGTTCCTGCACGACGCGGACCAGTTCGACGCCGCCTTCTTCGGCATCTCGCCACGTGAGGCCGCCGCCGCCGACCCGCAGCAGCGGCTGCTGCTGGAGGCGGCGTGGGAGGTCGTCGAGCGGGCGGGCATCGACCCGACGTCGCTGCGCCAGAGCATGACCGGCGTCTTCACCGGCGTCGCGGTCCAGGAGTACGGCCCGCGCATGGACCACGCCACGGAGGACTACGAGGGCTATCGGGTCGTCGGCAACGCCGGCAGCATCGCCTCCGGCCGGATCGCGTACACGCTGGGCCTTGAGGGCCCGGCGGTGACGGTGGACACGGCGTGTTCGTCGTCGCTGGTGGCGCTGCACCTCGCCGTCCAGGCGCTGCGCAACGGCGACTGCGACCTGGCGCTGGCCGGTGGCGCGACCGTGATGTCCAGCCTCGGGCTGTTCGTCGAGTTCAGCCGCCTGCGCGCGCTGTCCGCCGACGGCCGCTGCCGGGCGTTCGGCTCCGACGCGGACGGCTTCGGCCTCGCCGAGGGCGTCGGCCTGCTCCTCGTGGAGCGGCTGTCGGACGCGCGGCGCAACGGGCACCCGGTGCTCGCCGTGGTCCGGGGCAGCGCGATCAACCAGGACGGCGCGTCGAACGGCCTGACCGCGCCGAACGGGCCGTCGCAAGAGCGGGTGATCCGCCAAGCACTGGCCAACGCCCGCCTTGAACCTTCCGACGTGGACGTCGTGGAGGCCCACGGCACCGGCACCAAGCTCGGCGACCCGATCGAGGCGCAGGCCCTGCTGGCGACCTACGGCCAGGAGCGGGATCGGCCTTTGTGGCTGGGCTCGGTGAAGTCGAACATCGGTCACACGCAGGCCGCCGCGGGTGTGGCCGGGGTGATCAAGATGGTGCAGGCGATGCGGCACGAACTGCTGCCCGCGACGCTGCACGCGGACGAGCCCTCGCCCCACGTCGACTGGTCGACCGGCGCGGTCGAACTGCTGACCGAGGCCCGGCCGTGGCCTGCGGCCGATGGGCCCCGTCGCGCGGGTGTGTCCTCGTTCGGAATGAGCGGCACCAACGCGCACGTGGTGATCGAGCAGGGCGACCCGGCCCCCGTTGGCGCAAAGCACGCGAAGCCGATGCATACCCCCGCCGGTGGACTACACGCGGAGCCGGTCCGGGCCTCGGATGATGCCGAGCACGCGGGGCGGGGTTCCGTGTCGGGTGACCGGGAGCTTGCCGGGCCGGTGCCGTGGTTGGTGTCCGGTCGGTCGGAGCAGGCTCTGAAGGCGCAGGCCGAGCGGCTGCTCAGGCCTGTAGCGGAGTCGGCGTCGCTCGATGTTGGCCACTCGCTGTTGGCGCGGGCTGCCATGGAGCATCGGGCGGTCGTGTTCGGGTCCGAGCGTGAGGTGTTGCTGGCCGGGCTGGGCGCGCTGGCCGGTGGGGCGTCTGCTCCCAACCTGTTGCGGGGGAGCGCCAAGGCCGGTGGCGTGGTGTTCGTCTTCCCCGGTCAGGGGTCGCAGTGGATAGGCATGGCACAGGGTCTTCTCGATGCGTCGCCAGTGTTCCGGGAGCGGTTGGCCGAATGCGAGAGGGCTCTCTCGGAGTTCGTGGACTGGTCTCTGAGCGAGGTGCTGCGCGACGGCACTGGTCTGGATCGGGTCGATGTGGTTCAGCCCGTTCTGTGGGCGGTGATGGTGTCGCTGGCGGCGACGTGGCGGGCGCATGGCGTCCATCCCTCGGCGGTTATCGGGCATTCGCAGGGTGAGATCGCCGCCGCTGTCGTGGCGGGTGCGCTGTCGCTGGAGGACGGCGCTCGGGTGGTCGCGCTGCGGAGCAAGGCGCTGATCGCGCTGGCCGGTGGTGGCGGGATGGTCTCCGTCGCGGCCGGACATGAGCAGGCGGAGGCCTTGTTCCCGAACGGGATCGCGGCTTTCAACGGGCCGTCGTCAACGGTCGTGGCGGGTGAGCCGCAGGCGCTGGAAGAGTTGCTGGTCGCGTGTGAAGCCCAAGGGATTCGGGCTCGCCGGATTCCGGTGGACTACGCCTCGCATTCCCCTCAGGTGGAGCTGATCCGCGAAGAGATCCTGGCTGTGTTGGCTCCGATCTCCCCGGTGAGTTCTGCCGTTCCGATCTATTCGACGGTGACCGGTGCGCCGATCGACACGACGATCATGGACGCCGCTTACTGGTATCAGAACCTCCGTTCCCCGGTGCAGTTCGAGCAGGCCACCCGATCGCTCATCGCCGACGGTAGAACCGTTTTCGTCGAATGCAGCCCGCATCCGGTGCTGACGATCGGCGTACAGGAAACAGCGGAGGAAGCAGTCACGGTAGGCACGCTGCGCCGAAACGACGGTGGCCCGGACAGGTTCCTGGCGTCGCTGGCCGAAGCCTGGTGTGCGGGCGTCGACGTCGATTTCACCGGGTTCCTGCCCGGTGGGCGACGTGTCGACCTGCCGACATACGCCTTCCAGCGCGAGCGCTACTGGCTGGAATCCGGAGCGGTCGAGACGCAGGCCGACCCGGTCGAAGCACGCTTCTGGGACGCGGTCGACCGCAACGACCTGGACGAACTCTCGGCGACCCTGGAGCTCGACGGCGACGCCTCGCTCCAGTCGGTAGCGCCCGCGCTGGCCACCTGGCGGCGACGGCGCCGAGTCCGCTCGACGCTCGACTCCTGGCGCTACCGGATCACCTGGAAGCCCGTCGACAGCCCGGCCGCCGCGCTGACCGGAACCTGGCTGCTGGTCGCGGCCGGAAGCGGCGAGACCCTCGACGACGTGGCCGCCGCGATCAGGAACGCGGGCGCTGAGAGCGTGCCGCTGATCATCGACGATCCGGCACTCGGGCGCGACGCGATGGCGGCGGCGATCCGTTCGGCTGCCAACCCGGGCACGATCACCGGAGTGGTCTGCCTCGCGGGCCTGGCCGAGGACCCGCTGCCCGGCACGGTGCTGCCTGCCGGAGTGGCGATCACGCTGACCTTGCTACAGGCGCTCGGCGACGCCGGCACAGGTGCCCCGCTCTGGACGCTCACCCGTGGCGCGGTCGCGACCGGCCGTGCGGACAGGGTCGAGAGCCCGGTTCAGGCCCAGCTCTGGGGCCTCGGCCGGAGCGCGGCGCTGGAGCATCCGGACCGCTGGGGCGGTCTGATCGACCTGCCGCCGGTTCTCGACGAGCGGGCCGGACAGCGGCTCGTCACGGTCCTGACCGGCGACGAGGACCAGGCGGCGGTGCGCTCTTCCGGCGTGTTCGCGGCCAGGATCGTCCGGGCTCAGCTCCCTGTGGTGCCGCCGGGGAGGCTGGTGTTCGGCGGTACGGTCCTGATCGCCGGGGCCGGTGGCGCGCTCGGCATGCAGGCGGCCCAGTGGGCGGCCGGCCGGGGCGCCCCTCGTCTCCTGCTGGTCGGCGAGGACGGGGCGGCGGACCTCGCCGCGGAACTGACCCTCGCCGGCACCCCCACCACGGCCGTGGCCTGCGACGTCGCCGACGCGTCGGCGCTGGCCGCGACGCTCGCGGAACACCCGGTCTCCGGCGTGATCTGGACCGCCGAGGTCGGGCGCACCGACGCGCTGGACCGGACCGGGGCCGCTGACTTCGCCGATGTCCTGGGCGCGAAGGTCACCGGGGCGGCGAACCTGCACGCCGCGCTGGCCGATGTGCCGCTGGACGCCTTCGTGCTCTTCTCCTCCGTCGCCGGAAGCTGGGGCGGCGGCAGCCAGGCCGCGTACGCGGCGGGGAACGCCTTCCTCGACGCGCTGGCCGAGCACCGCCGGGGCCTGGGCCTTCCGGCGACCGCCGTCGCCTGGGGGCCGTGGGCGGGGGCCGGCGCTCCCACGCACGGGCGCGGCGCCGACTTCCTGCGGTCGCGGGGTCTGCCGTCCATGGATCCGCAGGTGGCCCATTCGGCGCTGGACCAGGCCGTCGACCACGGTGACGCGGTCACGATCGTCGCCGACGTCGACTGGGCCACGTTCGGGCCCGCTTTCACCTCTGTCCGGCCGAGCCCGCTGCTCGCGGACCTGCCCGACCTGCGTCCGGCCGCCGTCACCCAGGACGAGACCAGGAGCACAGGATCGGAATGGGCCGACCGGGTCGCCTCGCTTTCGGCCGCCGAGCGTGAGCGGGAGATGCTCGCCGTCGTCCGGGCGGAGGTCGCGGCCGTGCTCGGGCACGCCGACCCCGCCGGGCTCGAGGCGGGTCGGCCGTTCAAGGAGACCGGTTTCGACTCGCTCACCGCGGTCGAACTCAGCAAGCGGCTGAAGGCCCGCACCGGTATGCCGGTCGCGGCCACGGCCGTCTTCGACCATCCCACCATCGCCGCGATGGCGCGCCACCTCGCCGACGGGGTCACCTCAGGACCCGTCGTGACGGCCACCGCGAACGTCGACGAACCGATCGCGATCATCGGGATGAGCTGCCGCTTCCCCGGCGGTGTCGCGGGGCCCGAGGACTTCTGGCGGCTGGTCGCCGCCGGTGGCGACGCCATCTCCGAGTTTCCCGCCGACCGGGGCTGGGATGTCGAGTCTCTGTACGACCCGGACCCCGCCCGCCAGGGCACGACGTACACCCGGCACGGGGGTTTCCTCGCCGACGCGGTCTCCTTCGACGCCGAACTGTTCGGCATCTCGCCCCGCGAGGCGCTGGGCATGGACCCGCAGCAGCGGCTGCTGCTGGAGGCGGCCTGGGAGGCGTTCGAGGACGCCGGGATCGACTCGGCCACCGTGCGCGGCAGTCAGGGCGGCGTCTTCATGGGCGTCACCTCCTCCGGCTACGGGCACGGCGCGACGCTCCCGGACGGCCTCGAAGGCCACATCCTGACCGGCACGACGACGAGCGTCGCGTCCGGACGGCTGGCCTACACGTTCGGCCTGGAGGGGCCCGCCGTCACGGTGGACACCGCCTGCTCCTCCTCGCTCGTCGCGCTGCACCTGGCCGCCTCGGCGCTGCGCTCCGGCGAGTGCGAGATCGCGCTCGCGGGCGGCGTGACCGTGATGGTGACGCCCGATTCGTTCATCGAGTTCAGCCGCCAGCGCGGGCTGGCCGCCGACGGCCGCTGCAAGCCGTTCTCCGCCGCCGCCGACGGCACCAGCTGGTCGGAGGGCGTGGGCGTGCTGCTCGTCATGCGGCTGTCCGAGGCCCAGCGGCAGGGGCACCGGGTGCTGGCGGTCCTGCGCGGCAGCGCGGTCAACCAGGACGGCGCGTCCAACGGCCTGACCGCGCCCAACGGGCCCTCGCAGCAGCGGGTGATCCGGCAGGCGCTGGCGAACGCGGGCCTGTCGGCCTCCGACGTGGACGCCGTGGAGGCCCACGGCACCGGCACCCGCCTGGGCGACCCGATCGAGGCGCAAGCCCTGCTCGCGACCTACGGACAAGACCGGGACCGCCCGCTGTGGCTGGGCTCGGTCAAGTCGAACATCGGCCACACGCAGGCGGCCGCGGGCGTGGCCGGTGTGATCAAGATGGTCCTCGCCATGCGGCACGGCGAACTGCCCAGAACCCTCCACCTGGACGCCGCCACCTCGCACGTCGACTGGTCGGCCGGAGCGGTCGAACTACTGACCGACACACAACCGTGGCCCACCGCGGACCGCCCACGCCGGGCCGGCGTGTCGTCGTTCGGCGTCAGCGGCACCAACGCCCACGTCATCCTCGAAAGCGCCCCACCCTCCGACGCCATCGAAACACCCGCTCCCGCCCCGCCATCCGGTGCTGGGGAAGCGCCCGCCCATGGCCCGTGGCCGATTTCGGCCGCTGGACTCGGCGCGCTCGCGGCGCAGGCCGGTCGTTTGCGGGACTTCGCTGACACCGGTGCCTCGGCTGAGGACATCGCCTTCTCGCTGGCCACCGGCCGGACCGGCTTGCCGCACCGCGCCGTCGATCTTTCCGGCGGCCGGGCGGGATTGGCCGCGCTCGCGGACGGAACCGACGACCCCGGGCTGGTCCGGGGAGTCGTCGGCGATGGTCGGCTGGCGTTCCTCTTCTCCGGGCAGGGTTCGCAGCGGCCGGGCATGGGGCGCGAGCTCTACGCCGCCTACCCCGCGTTCGCCGACGCCCTCGACGACGTCTGCCGCCGCCTCGACACGGCGCTGGACCGCCCGCTGCGCGAGGTGATGTTCGCCGACGCGGACACCCGGGAAGCCGCGCTGCTCGACCAGACCCGCTACACCCAGGCCGCGCTCTTCGCCTTCGAGGTCGCGCTCTACCGGCTGCTGGAGACCTGGGGGCTGCGCCCCGACTTCCTGCTCGGCCACTCGATCGGCGAACTGGCCGCCGCCCACGTCGCGGGCGTGCTCACGCTCGACGACGCCTGTGTCCTGGTCGCGGCCCGGGGCCGGCTGATGCAGGCGCTCCCGGCGGGCGGCGCGATGCTGGCCGTCGAGGCCACCGAGGCCGAGGTCGTCGAAACGCTCAACGGGGCCGACCTGGCCGCGGTCAACGGGCCGGACGCCGTGGTCGTCTCCGGGGACGAGGACGCGATCGACGCGCTGGCCGAACGCTGGCGGGCGGCGGGGCGGCGGACCAACCGGCTCAGGGTCTCGCACGCCTTCCACTCGGCGCTGATGGAGCCGATGCTCGCCGAGTTCGCGGCCGTCGCCAGTCGCCTCAGCTATCAGCCGCCGCGCGTCCCGGTCGTGTCCAACCTGACCGGTGCGCCTGTCTCCGCCCAGGAGATCTCCTCGGCGGACTACTGGGTGCGGCACGTGCGGCGGGCCGTCCGGTTCGCCGACGGCGTGAGCTGGCTGGCGGGGCAGGGCACGACCCGGTTCATCGAGGTCGGGCCCCACTCGGTGCTGACCGCGATGGCGCGGCTCACCCTGGACGCGCGGAACGGGACGGCCATGCTGGTCCCGGCGCTGCGCGCCGACCGGCCCGAGGCGCCGACGCTGGTGCGGGCGGTCGCGACCGCCTGGGCGCACGGCATCGCGGTCGACTGGACGGCGATCCTCGCGGGACACGGCGGCCGGAGGATCGGCCTGCCCACCTACGCGTTCCAGCGGCAGCGCTTCTGGCTTCGCCCGGCCGGGGCCGACGTCACCGGGGCCGGGCTCACGGTGACCGAACATCCGCTGCTGGGCGGGTCCGTGCCGCTGGCGGACGGCGACGGCACCGTGCTGATCGGACGGCTTTCGCTGGCCGCGCAGCCCTGGCTCGCCGACCACGCCGTCAAGGGGCAGGCGATCCTGCCGGGCACCGGCTTCGTGGAGCTGGCGCTGCGGGCCGGCCGGGAAGTCGGCTGCACCACGCTGCGGGAGCTGACGCTGGAGGCGCCGCTGGCACTGCCCGCGACCGGCGGCGTGCGGATCCAGGTCCGGGCCGGTGGCGCCGACGCGGCGGGTGACCGCCCGGTGTCGATCTTCGCGCAGCCCGACGGCTCCTCGGGGTGGGTGCGGCACGCCGCCGGTGTGCTGTCCGCCCAGCCTGAGGCCGCCTCGTTCGACCTCACGGCCTGGCCTCCCCCCGGTGCGGAACCGGTGGACCTGGACGGCTACTACGACGCCCTGACCGAGGCCGGCTACGGCTACGGCCCGGTCTTCCAGGGGCTGCGCGCGGCCTGGCGGCACGCCGACGCCGTCTACGCCGAAGTCGCCCTGCCGCCGTCCGCGGCGGAGGAAGCGGGCGCGTACGGCGTGCATCCGGCGCTGCTCGACGCGGCCATGCACGCGGTGACCGCCGGTGGGTTCCTGGACGGCACGGGCGCGACCCCGCTGCCGTTCGTCTGGTCCGACGTGTCGCTGTACGCCGTCGGGGCCTCCGTCGCCCGGGTCCGGCTCGCGTCGGCGGGCACGGACGCGATCTCGATCAAGCTCGCCGACGCCGCCGGAGCCCCGGTGGCCGAGGTCCGATCGCTCGTCCTTCGCCCGGTGCAGACCGGGCAGCTCGACCCGCGCCGCGCCGAGGCCGGCGACGCCCTGTTCGCGCTCGAATGGAGCGAGCTCCCCACGGCCGCGACCTCCGACGTCCCCGACGGCGCTTTCGTCGTGTACGAGGTCGGCACCCCCGCATCCGACCTCGCGACACGCGTCCACGAGGTGACCGCCGCCGTCCTCCACACGGTTCAGGAATGGCTCGCCGACGAGCGGAACACGGCCTCTCGCCTGGTGGTCGTCACCCGAGGCGCGGTGACGGCGACCCCGGGCGAGGCCGCGAACGACCTGGCCGGTGCGGCGGTCTGGGGCCTGCTGCGATCGGCGCAGGCCGAACACCCCGACCGGTTCGTCCTGCTCGACGACGACGGCTCGGCCGCGTGGGAGCAGGTCTGGCACGCCGTCGGCCTGGGCGAGACCCAGTTCGCGGCGCGCGACGGCGCCCTGCGGGTGCCCCGCCTGGTCCGCGTGCCCACCCCCGACGGCCTGGCCGTCCCCGACGCGCCCTCCTGGAAGCTCGACGTCGCGGGCGAGGGCACGCTGGCGAACCTGACCCTGCTGCCGTCGGCCGAGGTGCCGCTGCTCCCGCACGAGGTGCGGGTGGCGGTGCGCGCGGCCGGGGTGAACTTCCGCGACGTGCTGATCGCGCTCGGAATGTATCCCGAACGCGCCGAGCTCGGATCCGAGGGCGCGGGCGTGGTGCTGGAGACCGGTGCCGAGGTGACCGGCCTGGACCCGGGAGACCGGGTCTTCGGCCTGTTCCCCGGCGGCTTCGGCCCGGTGGCCGTCGCCCATCGCGCCAGGCTGGCCCGGATCCCCGCCGGCTGGTCGTTCGCCGAGGCGGCGTCGATGCCGGTCGTGTTCGTGACCGCCTACTACGGGCTCGTCGACATCGCCGCGGCTCAGCCGGGTGAGTCGGTGCTGGTGCACGCGGCGGCCGGTGGCGTCGGCATGGCCGCCGTCCAGCTGGGCCGCCATCTGGGACTTGAGGTGTACGGGACCGCCAGTCCCGGCAAGTGGGACACGCTCAAGACCCTGGGCTTGGACGAGGCGCACATCGCCTCGTCCAGGGATCTGGCCTTCGAAGAGCGGTTCCCCCGGGTGGACGTGGTGCTGAACTCCCTGGCAGGGGAGTTCGTCGACGCCTCGCTGCGGCTGCTGAACCCCGGTGGCCGGTTCGCCGACATGGGCAAGGCGGATCCTCGCGACGCCGCCCAGGTCGCGGCCGACCACCCGGGCGTGCGCTACCGGGCGTTCGACCCGTCGGAGGCCGGTCCGGAGCGGATGGGCGAGATCCTGACCGAGGTCCTCGCGCTGTGCGAGTCGGGCGCGCTGCGCCTGCTGCCCATCACCGCCTGGGACGTGCGGGACGCCGTGTCCGCGTTCCGGTTCATCAGCCAGGCCAAGCACGTCGGCAAGAACGTGCTGACCGTGCCGGCCTCGCTGGACCCCGACGGCACCGTCCTGATCACCGGCGGCACCGGCACGCTGGGCGGTCTGCTGGCCCGGCACCTGGTGAGCGAGCACGGCGTGCGGAACCTGCTGCTGCTCAGCCGGACCGGCGGGACCTCTCCGAAAGCGGCGGAGCTGGTCGCCGGCCTCGACGCGCTCGGCGCCCGGGTCACCGTGGCGGCCTGCGACGCCGCCGACCGCGACGCACTGGCCGACGTGCTCGCGGCGATCCCGGCCGCGCACCCGCTGACCGGTGTCGTGCACACGGCGGGCGTGGCCGACGACGGCGTGATCGACACCCTCACCCCGGCGCAGCTCGCGAAGGTGCTGCGGCCCAAGGTGGACGCGGCGATCAACCTGCACGAGCTCACCGGGCATCTCGACCTGGCCATGTTCGTGCTCTTCTCATCGGTGGCGGCTACGCTCGGGCCTCCCGGGCAGGGCAACTACGCGGCGGCGAACGGCTTCCTGGACGCGCTGGCCGCGTACCGGCGGAACCGGGGGCTGCCCGCGACGGCGCTGGCCTGGGGGTTGTGGGCGGAGTCCAGCGGCATCACCGGCGGGCTCAGCGACGTCGACCTGGCACGGGCGGCCCGCATGGGGGCGCCGCTGTCCACCGCGCAGGGGCTGGCGCTCTTCGACATCACCACGACCGTGGGGCGCGCGCATCTCGTACCGATGAATCTCGATCTTCCGGCGCTGCGCGCCGATCGCCTGGGAGTGCCGCCGGTGCTGCGCGGGCTCGCGGGCGGCACCCTGCGCCGGGCCCTCGACGCACCGGCGGCGGCGACCCTCACCCAGCGGCTCGGCGGGCTCCGGCCCGACGACCAGCTCCCCCTGCTCGTCGACCTGGTCAGGGAGCAGGCCGCGATCGTGCTGGGGCACACCTCTCCGGAGGCCGTCGCGGCCGGGCGGGCGTTCAAGGGCATCGGCTTCGACTCGCTGACGTCGGTGGAGCTGCGCAACCGGATGCAGACCGCGACCGGGCTACGGCTCCCGGCCACGCTGGTCTTCGACTACCCGACCCCGGCGGCGCTGGCCGAGTATCTGCGCGGCGAACTGCTCGGCGACCGGGACGCCCCGGTCGCGGTGGTGGCCGCCTCCGTCCCCGTGGACGACGATCCGATCGTCATCGTGGGCATGAGCTGCCGCCTGCCCGGCGGCGCCGACAGCCCGGAACGACTGTGGGACCTGGTCGCGGCCGGCGCCGACGGGATGACCGACTTCCCCGCCGACCGAGGCTGGGAGGCCGAGGTCGCGGACGCCCCCTACGCGTTGCGCGGCGGATTCCTCCCGGACGCGACCCGGTTCGACGCCGAGCTGTTCGGCATCTCACCCCGTGAGGCGCTGGCCATGGACCCGCAGCAGCGGTTGTCCCTGGAGGCCGCGTGGGAGGCCTTCGAATCGGCGGGCATCGACCCGACGGGGCTGCCCGGCGCGTCCGTGGGCGTGTTCCTGGGAGCGGGGACGTCGTTCTACGGGATCGGCACCGACCTGTCGGTGAGCGCCGAAGGACACGTGCTGGCGGGCACCTCGAACAGCGTGATCTCCGGACGGGTGGCGTACTCGTTCGGGCTCGAAGGTCCGGCCGTGACGGTGGACACCGCCTGCTCGTCCTCGCTGGTGGCGCTGCACTGGGCGGCTCAAGCGCTGCGGAGCGGCGAGTGCGCGATGGCGCTCGCGGGCGGCGTCACGGTGCTGGCCAACCCGAGCATCTTCGCCGAGTTCAGCAGGCAGGGCGGCGTCGCCGCGGACGGGCGCTGCAAGCCCTTCGCCGACGCGGCGGACGGCACGGGCTGGTCAGAAGGCGTCGGCCTGCTGGTGCTGGAACGACTCTCGGACGCCGAGCGCAACAGGCACACGGTGCTCGCGGTGGTGCGCGGCAGCGCGATCAACCAGGACGGCGCGTCGAACGGTCTCACCGCGCCGAACGGGCCGTCGCAGGAGCGGGTGATCCGCCAGGCGCTGGCCAACGCCCGGCTCCAGCCGTCGGACGTCGACATCGTGGAGGCGCACGGCACCGGGACCCGGCTGGGCGACCCGATCGAGGCCCAAGCTCTGCTGGCCACTTACGGCCAGGAGCGGGATCGGCCTTTGTGGCTGGGCTCGGTGAAGTCGAACATCGGGCACACGCAGGCCGCCGCGGGTGTGGCGGGTGTGATCAAGATGGTCCAGGCGATGCGGCACGGCGTGCTGCCGCCGACACTGCACGTGGACGAGCCGACCTCGCACGTGGACTGGTCCGGCGGCGCGGTGGAACTGCTGACCGAGGCCCGGCCCTGGCCCTCGGCCGAGAGGCCGCGCCGGGCGGGTGTGTCCTCGTTCGGGATGAGCGGCACCAACGCGCACGTGGTGATCGAGCAGGGTGACCCGGCCCCGGCCCCGGATGACCGAGAGTTCGCCGTGCCGGTGCCGTGGTTGGTGTCCGGTCGGTCGGAGCAGGCGCTGAAGGCGCAGGCCGAGCGGCTGCTCGAGCCGGTCGCGGACCTGGCATCGGTGGATATCGGCCACTCGCTGCTGGCGCGGGCCGCCATGGAGCGTCGGGCGGTTGTGTTCGGGTCCGAGCGTGAGGCGTTGCGGGCCGGGCTACGGTCGCTGGCCGCGGGTGAATCCGCGCCGAACGTGGTGCGGGGGAGCTCCCGGGCCGGTGGCGTGGTGTTCGTCTTCCCTGGTCAGGGATCGCAGTGGATAGGCATGGCGCAGGGTCTTCTCGACGCGTCTCCGGTGTTCCGGGAGCGGCTGGCCGAGTGCGAAACGGCGCTGTCGGAGTTCGTGGACTGGTCACTGACCGAAGTGCTCCGGGATGGCACGGGCCTGGATCGCGTCGACGTGGTTCAGCCGACGTTGTGGGCGGTGATGGTTTCGCTGGCCGCGACGTGGCGGGCACATGGCGTCCATCCCTCAGCGGTTATCGGGCACTCGCAGGGTGAGATCGCCGCCGCTGTCGTGGCGGGTGCGCTCTCGCTGGAAGACGGCGCCCGTGTGGTGGCACTGCGGAGTAAGGCGCTGATCGCGCTGGCAGGTGGTGGCGGCATGGTCTCCGTCGCGGCCGGACATGAGCAGGTGGAGGCCCTGTTCCCGAACGGGATCGCGGCCTTCAACGGACCGTCGTCGACGGTGGTTGCCGGCACGCCGCAGGCGCTGGAAGACCTGATCGCCGAATGTGAAGCCCGGGGGATTCGGGCTCGCCGGATTCCGGTGGACTACGCCTCGCACTCACCTCAGGTGGAGCTGATCCGCGAAGAGATCTTGGCTGTGTTGGCTCCGATCTCCCCAGTGGGTTCGGCGGTTCCGATCTATTCGACGGTGACCGGTGCGCCGATCGACACGACGATCATGGATGCCGCCTACTGGTATCAGAATCTCCGTTCTCCGGTGCAGTTCGAGCAGGCGACCCGGGCGTTGGTGGCCGATGGCCGGTCCGTTTTCGTGGAATGCAGCCCTCATCCGGTGCTGACGATCGGCGTACAGGAGACAGCGGAAGAAGCGGTCACGGTAGGCACGCTGCGGCGCAACGATGGCGGCGCGGACAGGTTCCTGGCGTCGCTGGCCGAAGTCTGGTGTGCGGGCGTTGATGTCGACTTCACCGGGTTCCTGCCGGGTGGGCGACGAGTCGACCTGCCGACTTACGCCTTCCAGCACGAACGCTTCTGGCCGAAGCCGGTCGCGGCGCGGGATGTCGCGTCCGTGGGTCAGGTGACGGCGGGGCATCCGCTGCTCGGTGCGGCGGTGCCGTTGACGGATGGCGGAGTGGTGCTCACCGGGCGGCTGTCGTCGGCGGGGCAGCCCTGGCTGGCCGATCACGAGGTGCTCGGCCGGGTGCTGGTGCCGGGAGCCGCGCTGGTGGAGATGGCGCTGCGGGCCGGTGCGCAGGCCGGATGCGATCTGGTGCGCGAACTCGTGCTGCAGGCGCCGCTGGTCCTGCCCGCGCAGGGCGGCGTGGACGTGCGGGTGAACGTCGGCGTCGACCGCACGGTGGAGGTGTTCTCCCGGGTCGAAGGCGCGGGGCCGTGGATCTGCCACGCGACCGGTGTGCTCGACGTGGACGCGCCGCCCGCCGGATTCGACCTCGCCGCCTGGCCGCCGCCCGGCGCGCGGCCGGTGGAGTCCGGCCGGTTCTACGACGACCTGGCGGAGTCCGGTTACGGCTACGGCCCGGCCTTCCAGGGGCTGCGCGCGGTCTGGCAGGACGGCGAGACGGTCTACGCCGAGGTGGAGCTTCCCTCGGGAGTGGAGCCGGCCGGGTTCGGGCTGCACCCCGCTCTCTTGGACGCCGCCCTGCACGCCGCCGTCCTCCACGGTGGCACCGGGACACGGTTGCCGTTCGCGTGGAGCGGGGTGTCCCTGCACGCCACCGGTGCGACGGTGCTGCGCGTCGCGCTGACCGGCGGGCCCGGCGGGCTCACGCTGCGCGCCGCCGACCCCACCGGTGCGCCGGTGGTCACGATCGGCTCGCTGACCACGCGGGAGATCACGCCAGAGACGCTGGAGCGGGCCGGGGAGACCGCCGTCGACGACGCCCTGTTCGCCGTCGACTGGGTGCCGGTGCCGCCTTCAGGCTCCGTTTCGACCGCCGGCTGGGTGCTGCTCAGCAGTGATGACGCGGATCTGTCCGCTGTGCGGGCCAGGCTGGACGAGGGCACGCAGGCACCGGAGGTCGTGGTGCTGCCCGTGTCCGGCGGTGAGACCGCCCGGGTGCTGGGGATCCTGCAGGAGTGGCTGGCCGACGATCGGCTGGCCGCGTCCCGCCTGGTCGTGCTCACCCGGGGAGCGGTCCGCGAGGCCGGCGACCTGGCTGGGGCGGCGGTCTGGGGGCTGGTGCGGTCGGCGCAGTCGGAGCATCCGGACAGGTTCGTGCTGGTCGACCGTGACGAGACGGAGTTCTGGCCCCAAGCGGTCGGGCCGGAGCCGCAGACGGCGGTGCGCGGCGGCGAGATCCTGGCGCCGAGACTGGTCCGCACCCCGGCGGCACCCCTGGCCGGCGCGCCCGACAGCGTGCTGATCACCGGTGGCACCGGGACGCTGGGCCGCCTGATCGCCCGGCATCTGGCCGACCGGCACGGCGTGCGGCGGCTCGTGCTGCTCAGCCGCCGGGGAATGGACAGCCCCGGCGCGGCCGAGCTGGTCGACGACCTGCGTACTTTGGGGGCCGAAGCGACGGTGGTGGCGTGCGACGCCGCCGACCGGGCCGCGCTGGCGGCCGTGCTCGACGCTCACCCGGTGACGGGTGTGATCCACGCGGCCGGGGTGCTGGACGACGGCACGATCACCGCGTACACCCCCGACCGGCTGGCCCGGGTGCTCCGCCCGAAGATCGACGCGGCGCTGAACCTGCACGACCTGACCGCAGGCCGCGAGCTGAGCATGTTCGTGCTGTTCTCCTCGGCGGCGGGCACGTTCGGCCCCGGCGGGCAGGCGGCCTACGCCGCCGCGAACGCGGTGCTCGACGGGCTGGCGGCGCGACGCCGGGCGGCGGGCCTGCCGGCCGTGTCGCTGGGCTGGGGACTGTGGGCGAGCGCGAGCGGGATGACCGGCCACCTGTCCGAGGGCGAGGTGGCCCGGGTCGGCCGCACGAGCGCGCTGCTGAGCGACGCCGAAGGGCTCGCGCTGTTCGACGCGAGCGCCGGATCCGACCGGCCCCACGTGCTGCCGATCCGCCTGCGGCTCACCGCCGACCCGTCGGGTGACGTGCCGCCGCTGCTGCGCGCGCTGGTCCGGCCGGGCCTGCGGCGCGCGGCGGGGGAGACCGGTCATGGGACGCTCGCCCGGCGGCTGGCCGCGCTGCCCGCCGCCGAGCAGGTCCGGGTGGTCGCCGAGATGGTCGCCGCCGAAGTGGCCACCGTCCTCGGACACGCGACCGCGACCGCGATCGGGCCGACCCGCGCCTTCAAGGAGCTCGGGTTCGACTCGCTGCTCGCCGTCCGGCTGCGGAACCGGCTCCAGGACGTCACCGACCTGCGGCTGCCCGCGACGCTGGTGTTCGACTACCCCACCCCGGCCGTGCTGGCCGAGTTCCTCCGCGACGAGGTGACCGGACGGCAGGTGCCCGCACCGGTCGTGACCTCGGCGCCGGCCGCCGTGGACGAGCCCATCGCGATCGTGGGGATGAGCTGCCGGTATCCCGGCGGGGTCGGCAGTCCCGAGCAGCTCTGGGAACTGCTGGCCGCAGGCGGCGACGGGATCGGGGCCTTCCCGTCCGATCGCGGCTGGGAGATCGGCCAGGTGTACGCCGGTGAGGACGGCGCCTCGGTCTTCGAGGGTGGCTTCCTGCACGACGCGGCCGGGTTCGACGCCGGGCTGTTCGGGATCTCGCCGCGCGAGGCGCTGGCGATGGACCCGCAGCAGCGGCTGCTGCTGGAGGCGTCCTGGGAGGCGTTCGAGTCGGCGGGCCTCAACCCGGTCTCGCTGCGCGGCAGCCGGACCGGCGTGTACGCGGGCCTGATGTACCACGACTACGCGACCGGGGCAGGAGAGGTGCCCGACGAGGTCAAGGGCTTCCTCGGCACCGGGAACGCGGGCAGCGTCGCGTCCGGACGGGTGGCCTACACGTTCGGTCTTGAGGGTCCGGCGGTGACCGTCGACACGGCGTGCTCGTCGTCCCTGGTGGCGCTGCACTGGGCGGCCCAGGCGCTGCGTACCGGTGAGTGCGATCTGGCGCTGGCCGGCGGTGTGACCGTGCTCGCCACGCCCGCCGTGTTCACCGAGTTCAGCAGGCAGGGCGGGCTCGCCTCGGACGGCCGCTGCAAGGCGTTCGCGGCGGCGGCCGACGGCAGCGGGTGGTCGGAGGGCGTCGGCCTGCTCGTGCTGGAACGGCTGTCCGACGCCCGGCGCAACGGCCATCAGGTTCTCGCGGTGGTGCGGGGGAGCGCGGTCAACCAGGACGGCGCGTCCAACGGTCTGACCGCGCCGAACGGTCCTTCGCAGGAGCGGGTCATCCGCCAGGCACTGGCCAACGCCCGCCTCGGAACCGCCGATGTGGACGTGGTGGAGGCGCACGGCACCGGCACCAAGCTCGGCGATCCGATCGAGGCCCAGGCGTTGCTGGCCACCTACGGTCAGGACCGGCGGGAGCCGCTCTGGCTGGGTTCGATCAAGTCCAACATCGGGCACACGCAGGCGGCTGCTGGTGTGGCCGGTGTGATCAAGATGGTCCAGGCGATGCGGCACGGTGTGCTGCCCGCGACGTTGCACGTGGACGCGCCCTCGCCGCACGTCGACTGGTCGGTCGGAGCCGTCGAGCTGCTGACCGAGGCCCGGCCGTGGCCTTCGACCGAGAGACCGCGCCGGGCGGGCGTGTCGTCGTTCGGGATCAGCGGCACCAACGCGCACGTGGTGATCGAACAGGGCGACCCGGCCCCGGTCTCCCTTGGCGCAAAGCACGCGAAGCCGGTCCGGACCTCGGATGATGCCGAGCTCGCGAGGCCGGGTTCCGTGTCGGATGACCGGGAGCTTGCCGGGCCGGTGCCTTGGTTGGTGTCCGGTCGGTCGGAGCAGGCTCTCAGGGCGCAGGCCGAGCGGCTGAGCGGGCCGGTCGTGGACCTGGCGTCGGTGGATGTGGGTCACTCGCTGTTGGCGCGTGCTGCCATGGAGCATCGGGCGGTTGTGTTCGGGTCAGAGCGCGAGGCGTTGCTGGCCGGGCTGAGCGCGTTGGCCGGTGGGGTGTCCGCACCCAACTTGGTGCAGGGAAGTATCAAGGCCGGTGGTGTGGTGTTCGTCTTCCCCGGTCAGGGGTCGCAGTGGATAGGCATGGCGCAGGGTCTTCTCGACACCTCCCCGGTGTTCAGCGAGCGGCTGGCCGAATGCGAAACGGCTCTCTCCGAGTTCGTGGACTGGTCTCTCAGCGAAGTGCTGCGCGACGGCACGGGCCTCGATCGGGTGGACGTGGTTCAGCCTGTTCTGTGGGCGGTGATGGTCTCGCTGGCGGCGACGTGGCGGGCACACGGTGTCCATCCCTCGGCGGTTATCGGGCACTCGCAGGGTGAGATCGCCGCCGCGGTCGTGGCGGGTGCGCTGTCGCTGGAAGACGGTGCCCGCGTGGTCGCGCTGCGGAGCAAGACGCTGATCGCGCTGGCAGGTGGTGGCGGGATGGTCTCCGTCGCGGCCGGCCATGAGCAGGTGGAGGCCTTGTTCCCGAACGGGGTCGCGGCCTTCAACGGACCGTCGTCGACCGTGGTCGCCGGCACGCCTCAAGCGCTGGAAGACCTGCTCGCCGAGTGTGAGTCGCGTGGCATCCGGGCTCGCCGGATTCCGGTGGACTATGCGTCGCATTCACCTCAGGTGGAGCTGATCCGCGAAGAGATCCTGGCTGTGCTGGCCCCGATCTCGCCGGTGAGTTCGGCGGTTCCGATCTACTCGACGGTGACCGGTGCCCCGATCGACACGACGATCATGGACGCCGCTTACTGGTATCAGAACCTTCGTTCTCCGGTGCAGTTCGAGCAGGCGACCCGGGCGTTGGTCGCGGACGGCCGGTCCGTGTTCGTGGAATGCAGCCCGCATCCGGTGCTGACGATCGGCGTACAGGAGACAGCGGAGGAAGCAGTCACGTTAGGCACTCTGCGGCGCAACGACGGCGGCCAGGACAGGTTCCTGGCCTCGTTGGCCGAAGCCTGGTGTGCGGGAGTCGACGTCGATTTCACCGGGTTCCTGACTGGTGGGCGACGCGTCGACCTGCCGACTTACGCCTTCCAGCACGAACACTTCTGGCTGGAAGCCGCGACTCCCGAGACGCAGGCCGATCCAGTCGAGGCGCGGTTCTGGGACGCGGTCGACCGCAACGACCTGGCCGAACTCTCCGCGACCCTGGACCTGGAGGCCGACGGGTCGCTGCGGTCGGTGCTTCCCGCGCTGTCCTCCTGGCGCAACCGCCGCCGTCTGGACGCGGCCATGGACTCGTGGCGCTACCGGGTCACCTGGAAGCCGCTGACCGGCCTGCGCGCCGGGGCACTCGGCGGCAGGTGGCTGCTGGTCACCGGCGAAGGCGGACCTTCCGCCGACGGAGTCGGGGCGGCGTTGCGCGCCGCCGGCGCCGAGGTCGTGGAGCTGGCCGCCGACGGCGATCTCTTGGCCGGGCGGATCCGTGAGAGCGGAGACCTGGCCGGTGTGCTCTCGCTCGCCGATGCGATGACGACGCTGAGTGTCCTGCGGGCCCTGGACGACTCGGTTCCGCTGTGGGCGGTGACGACCGGCGCGGTGTCGGTCGGCAGGTCCGACCCGCTGACGGATCCCGCGCGGGCCCAGATCTGGGGGCTCGGCCGGGTGGCCGCGCTGGAGTATCCCGACCGCTGGGGCGGCCTGATCGACCTGCCGCCCGTGGTCGACGAGCGGGCCGGACAGCGGCTCGTCGCGGTCCTGACCGGTGACGAGGACCAGGTCGCGGTGCGCGCCTCGGGTGTCTACGGCCGCAGGCTGGCGCGTGCGCCGCTGCCCTCGGGCCGATCCCGGTCGTGGACGACGCAGGGCACGGTCCTGGTGACCGGTGGCACCGGCGCGCTGGGCGCGGTGACGGCCAGGTGGCTGGCCGAACGCGGCGTGCCCCATGTCGTGCTGATGAGCCGCGGGGGTGTGGCGGCCCCGGAACTGGTCGCCGACCTGGCCGCCCTCGGTACCCGAGTCACCGTCGCGGCCTGCGACGTGACCGACAGGGACGCGGTCGCCGCGGTGCTGGCCGAGATCCCGACGCTGACCGGCGTCGTCCACGCGGCGGGAGTCCTGGACGACGGCATGCTCGACGCCCTGACGCCGGAGCGCTTCGCCGGAGTGGTGGCGACGAAGGCGACCGGACTGATGATCCTGGACGAGCTCACCGCCGGACACGACCTCGACCTGTTCGTGGTGTTCTCCTCGCTTTCGGGTGTGGTCGGCAGCGCGGGTCAGGGCAACTACGCGGCCGGGAACGCGTTCGCGGACGCGTGGATCCAGCGCCGCCGCGACCACGGGCTGCCCGGCCTGTCGATCGCTTGGGGCGCCTGGGCGGAAAGCGGCCTGGCCACCGATCAGGTGGTCGTCGAACGGCTGCGGCGCGGCGGCGTGGTGCCGATGGACCCGGCGGTGGCGATCAGGGCCATGGCCACGGCCGTCGACCACGACGAGACGACCGTGGCCGTCGCGGACATCGACTGGCCGCGCTTCCTCGACGGGTTCACCGGAGCCCGGCCGAGCGCCCTGCTCGCCGACCTCCCCGAGGCGGCGGCCCGGCCCGGCCCCACAGGTGACGACAACGGCTCGCGGCTGTGGGCGGAGCTGACGGCCGCGCCGGCCGGTCAGCGCAGGCAACTGCTGCTCGACGCGCTCCGCACCCTCGCCGCCGCTGTGCTCGGGCACGACTCCGGCCAGGCGATCGCGCCCGCACAGGCGTTCCGCGAGCTGGGCTTCGACTCGCTGATGGCGGTGGAGTTCCGCAACCGGCTCAACGCCGAGACCAAGCTGCGGCTGCCGGCGACGCTGGTCTTCGACCACCCGACCCCGGCCCGGCTCACCGACCATCTCCTCGGTCTGCTGTCGGGCGGCACGGTCCCGGCGACCCAGGCGGCGACCGCGACCGGTCAGCCGGACGAGCCGATCGCGATCGTCGGGATGAGCTGCCGGTTCCCCGGCGGGGTGACCAGCCCGGCGGAGCTGTGGCGGATGGTGGCCGGTGGACTCGACGGCCTGTCGGCGTTCCCGACCGACCGAGGCTGGCCGGTGGACGCCGACGCGGGTTACGCGCGGGTCGGCGGGTTCGTCCATGACGCGGCCGATTTCGACGCGGGCCTGTTCGGGATCTCGCCGCGTGAGGCGCTGGCGATGGACCCGCAGCAGCGCCTGCTGCTGGAGGCCGCCTGGGAGACGTTCGAGTCGGCCGGGGTGGATCCGCGTTCGGTGCGCGGGACCTCGGTCGGCGTCTTCGCCGGCACCAACGGCCAGGACTACGGCACACTGCTGGCCGCCTCCGGCGAACCGGTCGAAGGGCACGTGCTGACCGGCAACGCGGCGGCGGTGCTGTCCGGCCGGCTGGCCTACACGTTCGGGCTCGAAGGGCCCGCGATGACCGTCGACACCGCCTGTTCGTCGTCGCTGGTGGCGCTGCATCTCGCCGTCCAGGCGCTGCGGCGGGGCGAGTGCGACATGGCTTTGGCGGGCGGCGTGACGGTCATGTCGACCTCAGGGGCGTTCGCCGAGTTCGACCGGCAGGGCGGGCTGTCCGCCGACGGGCGCTGCAAGGCGTTCGCGGCGACGGCCGACGGCACCGGCTGGGGCGAGGGCGTCGGCGTGCTGCTCGTGGAGCGGCTTTCCGACGCGCGGCGGCTCGGGCACGAGGTCCTGGCGGTGGTGCGGGGGAGCGCGGTCAACCAGGACGGCGCGTCCAACGGGCTCACCGCCCCCAACGGCCCCTCGCAGGAGCGGGTCATCCGGCAGGCGCTGGCCAACGCCGGGGTCTCCGCCGATGAGGTGGACGCCGTCGAGGCGCACGGCACCGGCACCCGCCTGGGCGACCCGATCGAGGCCCAGGCGCTGCTCGCGACCTACGGCCAGGACCGGGACCGGCCGCTGTGGCTGGGCTCGGTGAAGTCGAACATCGGTCACACGCAGGCGGCCGCCGGTGTGGCCGGGGTGATCAAGATGGTGGAGGCGATGCGGCACGGTGTGCTGCCGCCGACGCTGCACGTGGACGAGCCGACCCCGCAGGTCGACTGGTCGATGGGCGCGGTGGAACTGCTGACCGAGGCGATGCCGTGGCCGTCGGCGGACCGGCCGCGCCGGGTGGGCGTCTCCTCGTTCGGTGTCAGCGGCACCAATGCCCACGTGATCATCGAGCAGGGCGAGCCCGCCCCCGTCTCCGCTTCGGTTACGGAGGGCCTCGTGCCGTGGCTGGTGTCCGGCCGGTCGGCCGAGGCGCTGGCGGCGCAGGCCGAGCGCTTGCGGGGAGCGGTTCGGGACCTGCCGCCGGTGGACGTCGCCTGGTCGCTCGCCACGACCCGGGCGGCTCTGACCCAGCGCGGGGTGATCATCGGCGGCGATCACGAGGAGCTGCTCTCCGGACTGGACGCTCTCGCCGCGGGCGAACCCGCGACGGGCGTGGTCGCCGGTACCGCTGCCGAAGGCCGGACGGCGTTCCTGTTCACCGGCCAGGGTTCCCAGCGGGCCGGGATGGGACGCGGTCTGTATGCCCGGTTCCCCGTGTTCGCCGACGCCTTCGACGCCGTCTGCGCAGCTCTCGACCTCCTGCTCGACCGGCCGATCCGGGACGTCATCCTCGACGGCACCGACCTCGACCAGACCGTCTACACACAGGCCGGCCTCTTCGCCATCGAGGTGGCGTCGTTCCGGCTCTTGGAGTCGCTCGGCGTGACCCCGGACTACCTGCTGGGCCACTCGATCGGCGAGGTCGCCGCAGCCCACTGCGCGGGGATTCTGTCCCTGGACGACGCCTGCACCCTCGTGGCCGCCCGAGGCCGCCTGATGCAGGCGCTCCCGGCGGGCGGCGCGATGCTCGCGCTCCAGGCCACTGAAGACCAGATCGTCGATGACCGTATCGACATCGCCGCGATCAACAGCCCCGACTCCGTGGTCATCTCCGGCGACGCCGACGTCATCGAGGAATGGACCACGCGTGGCTTCAAGCACACCCGGCTGAAGGTCTCGCACGCGTTCCACTCACGGCTCATGGAACCGATGCTGGACGAATTCGCCCAGGTCCTGACCACACTGACCTTCGCCGAACCGCAGATCCCCATCGTGTCCGCCGACATGACCACGCCCGGCTACTGGGTCCGCCAGGTGCGCGAAACCGTCCGGTTCGCCGACGGCGTCACCCACCTGCGCGACCAGGGTGTGACCCGGTTCGTCGAACTCGGCCCCGACAGCGTGCTCTCCGCGATGGCGCAGCAGTCGGCAGAAGGCGTGTTCGCGCCGCTGATGCGCCGCGACCGCGACGAGGTGGAGACGGCGCTGACGGCGCTCGCCCAGGTGTGGACGTCCGGCGCCGAGGTCGACTGGCCGGCGGTCCTGCCCGGCGGTCGCCGGGTGACCCTGCCGACCTACGCCTTCCGGCGGCAGCGGTTCTGGCCCCGGCCGGTGCCCGCGGTCATCCCCGGCGACGTGGTCGAATCCCGCTTCTGGGACGCGGTCGAACGCGAGGACCTCGGCGAACTGGCCCACACCCTCGACACCGGGCCGGAAGCCGTCGAGACCCTGCTGCCCGCCCTCTCCACATGGCGCAGACGTCGCCGCCAGGACTCGGCGCTCGACACCTGGCGCTACCGGATCGAGTGGAAGCCGGTGCCGGTCCCGGCCGCTGGGCTGGACGGCACCTGGCTGCTGGTCGTCCCGGAGAGCGCCGACGCGGACCTGACCGAAGGAGTGCGCGCTGCCATCCGCGCCGCCGGCGCGGACGTCGTCGACGTCGTCCTGGATGATTTCGACAGATCCTCGGTCACCGCCCGCCTGCTGACCGCGATGGACGGCGTATCCGACCTGGCCGGAACCGTGGTGCTCGCCGGCGATCCCTCCGTGGCCGTCACCCTGGCGGTGCTACAGGCCCTCGGCGACGCGGACCTGAAAGCGCCGCTGTGGGCGTTGACCTGCGGAGCCGTCCAGGCAGGCCCGGGGGACATCCTGACCAGCCCGGTCCAGGCGCAGGTGTGGGGGCTTGGCCGGGTCGCCGCGCTGGAGCACCCGCAGCGCTGGGGCGGCCTGATCGACCTGCCGGGTACGACGGATCTGTCGGCGCTGGCGGCGGTGCTCGGCGGCACGACCGGTGAGGACCAGGTGGCGGTACGCGCCTCGGGTGTGTACGGCCGCAGGCTCGTGCGGGCGGCCGACGACTCCGGCGCTCCGTGGTCGCCGTCACGCCCCGGCACGGTGCTCATCACGGGTGGCACCGGTGCGCTGGGCGCGGTCGTCGCCCGCAAGCTGGCGGAGAGCGGTGTCGCGCACCTGGTGCTGACCGGGCGACGCGGCCTGGTCGCCGATGGTGCCCCCGAGTTGGCGGCCGAACTGACCGCGCTGGGCGCCCGGGTCACGGTCGCCGCATGCGACATCGCCGACCGGGACGCCTTGGCCTCGTTGCTGGCCGAAATTCCTGCGGAGCTGCCGCTCACAGGCGTGGTGCACGCGGCGGGGGTGCTGGACGACGGCACGCTCGACGCGCTGACGCCGGAGCGGTTCGACAAGGTCCTGGCGGCCAAGGTGACGGGGCTGACGCATCTCGACGACCTGACCCGGGGCATCGAGCTCGACTTCTTCGTGGCGTTCTCGTCGCTGGCGGGAACGGTGGGCAACGCCGGTCAAGGAAACTACGCGGCGGCCAACGCCCACCTCGACGCCTGGGCGGTCCGGCGACGCGAGCAGGGTCTCCCCGGCGTCTCGGTGGCCTGGGGCCCCTGGGCACAGGAGGGCATGGCCACCGACCGGACCGTGATGGAACGGCTGCGCCGGAGCGGTGTGGCGGCGATGGAGCCGGGGGCGGCGGTGCGGGCGTTCGTCCGAGCCCTCGGCGACGATACGGCGAACCAGGTCATCGCGGACATCGACTGGCCGACGTTCGGGCCCGCCTTCGCGGGGACCCGGCCGAGCCCGCTCATGCGGGACCTGGCGGGGACGGCGGTCGCCGCACCGGAGGCGGACACGGCCGATCAGGGTTCCGCGCTGCGGGCGAAGCTCGCGGCGGTGCCGGCCTCGCGGCGGCAGCGGGTGCTCCTCGACATCGTGCGGGGCCGGGCGGCGGTGATCCTCGGCTACCGGGGCGTCGACGCGGTCGCGCCGGAGCAGGCGTTCCGGGATCTCGGGTTCGACTCGCTCACCAGCGTGCAGTACCGCAACCTCCTGCACCACGAGACGGGCCTCAACCTGCCGGCCACGCTCGTGTTCGACCATCCGACGCCCGCCTCGCTCACCGCCTACCTGAGCCGGGCGCTGCTGCCGGAGGAGGCGCACGGGCCGCAGCAGGTGGCGGCCGAGATCGACCGGCTGGAGGCCGGGCTGCTGCGGCTCACGCCGAGCGAGAACGAGCGGGCGGACATCGCCGCCCGGCTGCAGGGACTGCTGGCCCGGTTCGCCGCCACCCAGGTGGAGCGACGGGACGACGCGCTGGACGACGTGCTCGTCGGCGCCAGCGCCGACGAGGTCCTCGACCTCATTCAGAAGGAATTCGGGGGCCCGGCCTGACCGGCGTCGTGACCCGTTTCGAGACAGGAGAGAACTGTGGCTGATGACGAGAAGCTGCTCGCGCATCTGAAATGGATGACCACCGAGCTGCGCCAGGCCCGCCGCCGCATCGCCGACCTCGAGGAGCGGGCCCAGGAGCCCGTCGCGATCGTCGGCATGGGGTGCCGTTTCCCCGGCGACGTCCGCTCGCCCGGCGACCTGTGGCGGCTGCTGGCGGAGGGGACCGACGCGATCGGCGACTTCCCGGCCGACCGGGGCTGGCTCGACGACGGCAAGGGCTACCGCCGTCAGGGCGGGTTCATCGCGGACGCCCACGAGTTCGACGCCGACCTGTTCGGCATCAGCCCGCGTGAGGCGACGGTCATGGATCCGCAGCAGCGGCTCCTTCTGGAGGTCGCCTGGGAGACGTTCGAGACGGCGGGCGTCAGTCCGCGGTCGCTGCGCGGCAGCCGTACCGGCGTGTTCATGGGCACCAACGGACAGGACTACAGCCTGCTCGCCCTCGCCTCGGCCGAGAGCGCGGAGGGGCACGTCGCCACCGGCACCAGCGCCAGCGTGATCTCCGGCCGCCTCGCCTACGCCTACGGGCTCGAAGGTCCGGCCGTGACGGTGGACACGGCGTGCTCGTCGTCGCTGGTGGCGCTGCACCTGGCGGTGCAGGCGCTGCGCAACGGCGAGTGCGAGCTGGCGCTGGCCGGAGGCGTGTCGGTGATGTCGACGGTGGAGGTGTTCGCCGAGTTCGACCGGCAGGGCGGGCTGGCCGCCGACGGGCGCTGCAAGGCGTTCGCGGCGGCGGCCGACGGCACCGGCTGGGGCGAGGGCGTCGGCGTCCTGCTGGTGGAGCGGCTCTCCGACGCGCAGCGGCTCGGGCACGAGGTGCTCGCGGTGATCCGGGGCAGCGCGGTCAACCAGGACGGCGCGTCGAACGGGCTCACGGCGCCAAACGGGCCCTCGCAGGAACGGGTGATCCGGCAGGCGCTGGCCGCCGCCCGGCTCGCTCCCTCCGAGGTGGACGCGGTGGAGACGCACGGCACCGGCACCCGGCTGGGCGACCCGATCGAGGCGCAGGCGCTGCTGGCGACGTACGGACAGGATCGGAAGACTCCCCTCTGGATCGGCGCGGTCAAGTCGAACATCGGCCACACGCAGGCGGCGGCGGGCGTCGCCGGGGTGATCAAGATGGTCGAGGCGATCCGCCACGGGACGCTGCCCGCGACCTTGCACGTCGACGCGCCGACCCCGCACGTCGACTGGTCGGCGGGCGCGGTGGAACTGCTGACCGAGGCCCGGCCGTGGCCCTTGACCGGGAGTCCGCGCCGGGCGGGCGTGTCGTCGTTCGGGATGAGCGGCACGAATGTCCACGTCGTGCTGGAGCAGGCGCCCGAAGCCCCCGCACAGCTGGAATCGCAGGCGCTGCCGGCGGTGCCGTGGGTGCTGTCGGCCAAGAACGCCGAGGGACTGCGCGCGCAGGCGGCCCGGCTGGCGGAATGGGCGGCCTCCTCCGGGGCGGACGCCGTGTCGGTGGGCGCGGCGCTGGTCCGCAGCCGCGCGACGCTGGAGCATCGCGCCGTGATCGTGGGCGACGACCGGGCCGCCCTGGTCGAGGGCCTGGCGGCAGCGGCGGCGGGAATGCCGGCCGCCGGGGTGCTGCAGGGCGCGGCGGGCGCCGCGACCGAAGTGGTGTGGGTGTTCCCCGGTCAGGGCGCGCAGTGGGCCGGGATGACCCGCGCGCTGATGGCGGAGTCGCCGGTGTTCGCGGAGTCGATGGCGGAGTGCGACCGGGCGCTGTCGGAGTTCGTGGCCTGGTCGCTCTTGGACGTCCCGGATGAGGATCTGGCCCGGGTCGACGTCGTGCAGCCGGTGTTGTGGGCCGTGATGGTGTCGCTGGCGGCGGTGTGGCGATCGTGGGGAGTGGAGCCCGCGGCGGTGATCGGGCACTCGCAGGGCGAGATCGCCGCCGCCGTGGTGGCCGGCGCGCTGTCGCTGGAAGACGGCGCGCGGGTGGTGGCGCTGCGCAGCCGGGCGCTGGCGGAGATCGCCGGTGGCGGCGGCATGGTGTCGGTGATGCTGCCGGAGGCCGAGGCGCGGGAGCTGCTGCCCGAGGGTGTGTCGGTGGCGGTGGTGAACGGCCCGGCCTCCATTGTGGTGTCCGGCCCTGCTGCGGCCCTCGACGAGCTGCTGGAACGCTGCGCCGGTGCCGGGGCCCGGGCCCGGCGGGTCGCGGTCGACTACGCGTCGCACTCGCCGGAGATGGAGCGGCTCCGCGACCGGCTCCTGGCCGACCTGGCCCCCGTCACGCCGCGAACGGCCCACACACCCGTGATCTCGACCCTGACGGGTGCCCCGGTCGACGGCACCGCGATGGACGCCGGCTACTGGTTCGAGAACCTGCGGCGCACGGTCCGGTTCCAGGACGCCGTGGAGCACGCGGCGCAGTCGGGCCACCGGGTGTTCGTCGAGGTCAGCCCGCATCCGGTGCTGCTGCCCGCGATCGAGGAGACGGTCGAGGCGGTCACGGCGGTCGGCTCGCTGCGGCGCGACGACGGCGGTCTGGCCCGCCTGCTGAAGTCGGCGGGCGAACTGTTCACCCGGGGCGTGGACGTCGACTGGCCCGCGGTGTTCGCGGGCACGCCGTCCCGCAGGGTGGAACTGCCCACCTACGCCTTCCAGCGTCAGCGCTACTGGCTGACACCCAAACAGTCGGCCGGAGACCCGGTCGAGCGCGCGTTCTGGGACGCGGTCGAGAGCGCCGACGTCGAGACCCTGGCGGCTCAGCTCGACGTCGAGGCCCCCGCCCTGACCCCCGTGCTGCCCGCGCTGGCGTCGTGGCACGGCCGGCGGCGGACCGATTCGGTGCTGGACGGCTGGCGCTACCGGGTGACGTGGAAGCGGCTGGGCGAACTCCCCGCCGGTCGTCTGGACGGCACCTGGCTGGTGGTGACGGCCGAAGACGGGCTGCTCGGAGACGTGGCCGCCGCCGTCGAGCGGCGTGGCGGGAAGACGGTCCGCCTGGTGCTGCCGCTCGCCGACCGGCGGGCGACGGCCGGACACATCGCCGAGGCGGTCGGAACGACCCCGATCACCGGCGTGATCTCCCTGGTGGCGCTGGCGACGGAGGTTTACCCCGCGCGGCCTCTGCTGCTCGTCCAGGCGCTGGCCGACGCCGGCGTGGTGGCCCCGGTCTGGTGGGCGACCCGAGGCGCGGCTGCGGACCCCGCCCAGGCGGGGACGTGGGGGCTCGGCTCGGTGGCCAGGATGGAGCGCCCCGACCAGTGGGGCGGCCTGGTCGACCTGCCGGAGAACCTGGACGACAAGGCGCTCACCCGCCTGACCTCCGTCGTCGCCGGTGACGAGGACGAGGTGGCGATCCGGCCCGACGGCGTGTTCGCCCGGCGTCTGGCCCGCGCCCCGGCCGCCGGGAGACCGGTCCGTTCGTGGTCGGCGGCCGACCGTACCGTCCTGATCTCGGGCGGCACCGGCGCGCTGGGCGGGCACGTCGCCCGCTGGCTGGCCGACAACGGCGTGGGACGTGTGCTGCTGCTGAACCGGCGCGGCACCGGCGCACCCGGCGCCGCCGACCTGGTGCGGCAGCTCGGGGAACGCGGCTGCCTGGCCACGGTGGTCGCCTGCGACCTCGCCGACCGGGACGCGCTGCGGGGAGTGCTGGACGAGATCCCGGCCGAGTTCCCGCTCGGCGCGGTGATCCACACCGCGGCCCTGCTGGACGACGCCCTGATCGACTCCCTGACCCCCGCCCAGATGGAACGCGTCTGGCGGGTGAAGGTCCAGGGCGCGCGGCACCTGCACGAGCTGACCGCCCACCTCGACCTGTCGGCGTTCGTCCTCTTCTCCTCCTTCGCCGGCACCTACGGCTCCGTCGGCCAGGGCAACTACGCGCCCGCGAACGCCGCCCTCGACGCGCTGGCCCACCAGAGGCGGGCGCTCGGCCTGCCCGCCACCTCGATCGCCTGGGGACACTGGGCCGGCGCCGGGATCGGCGGCGTGGCCATGGAGGAGACCCTGCGGCGCAGAGGAGTCCGCTCGATGCCGCCGGACCGGGCCATCGCCGCGCTGCGGCGCATCCTCGACGACGACGAGACGTCGATCATCGTGACGGAGGCCGACTGGCACGCACCGGCGGAGGGCGCGGTGCCGTCCCTGGCCAGAGATCTCGTGGAGGTTCTGCCCGAAGCGGCCCCGGAGCAGTCGGTGCTGCTGAGGCAGCTGCGGGAGGCCCCCCGGCCGTCCTGGTACGGCGTGCTGCTGGAGGCCGTGAAGGCCAACGCCGCCGCGGTGCTGGGGCACGCCCGCCCCGACGCCGTCGAGGAACACCGGGCGTTCCGCGAAGCCGGATTCGACTCCATCAGCGCCGTCGAGTTCCGCAACCGGATCAACGCCGCGACCGGCCTCAGCCTGCCCGCGACCCTCGTCTTCGACCGCGCCACCCCGGCGGCGCTGACCGAACACCTGGTGGAGCGCCTGTCCGGCGAGGTCTCCGCCACCGACTCGATCCTGGAGCGGCTGGCGCAGCTCGAAGCGGGGTTCGCCGCCATGACCGACGACGAGCGGGGGGCGGTCGAGAAGGGCGGCGAGATCGCCATCCGGCTGGAACGCGTCCTGTCCCAGTGGAGCGAACCGGAGAAGAGCCAGGCGGAACTGCGCCTGGACTCCGACGAGGAACTGTTCGCGTTCATCGACACCAAGCTCGGCAAGTCCCGCGCCGCGGACCAGTGAGGGTTGGAACACGCTATGACTGACGACGCCAAGCTGCGCGAATATCTCCGCTGGGTCACCTCTGACCTGCACGAGACCAGGAACCGCCTCCAGGAGCTCGAAGACAGGAACCACGAGCCCGTCGCGATCGTCTCGATGGCGTGCCGGTTCCCCGGCGGGGCCGACTCACCGGAACGGTTCTGGGACCTGCTGTCGTCCGGCGGCGACGCCGTGACCGACTTCCCCGCAGACCGGGGCTGGGAGACGCTGCTGGAGACGGGGATCGCCGAATCCAGCAAGGGCGGCTTCCTGCCCGACGCCGCCGACTTCGACGCGGCCCTGTTCGGCATCTCGCCGCGTGAGGCGCTGGCGATGGATCCCCAGCAGCGGCTCCTGCTGGAGACCGCCTGGGAGGCGCTGGAGCGGGCGAACATCGACACCACGTCGCTGCGGGGGAGCAGGACCGGGGTCTTCGCCGGCACCAACGGCCAGGACTACGCCGCCCTGGTCGGCGCCGACGACGACGCCGTCGACTTCATGACGACGAGCACCACGGCCGCCGTCCTGGCGGGCCGGCTGTCCTACGTGTTCGGGCTCGAAGGCCCGGCGGTGACGGTGGACACGGCGTGTTCGTCGTCGCTGGTGGCCGTGCACCTGGCCGCGCAGGCCCTGCGGCAGGGCGAGTGCTCGCTCGCGCTGGCGGGCGGGGTGACCGTGCTGGCGACGCCCTGGGTGTTCGCCGCCTTCGACCGCCAGCGCGGCCTGGCGGCGGACGGGCGGTGCAAGGCCTTCGCGGCGGCGGCCGACGGCACCGGGATGTCGGAGGGCGTCGGCCTGCTGGTGCTGGAGCGCTTGTCCGACGCGCGGCGGCTCGGCCATGACGTGCTCGCGGTGATCCGGGGCAGCGCGGTCAACCAGGACGGCGCGTCGAACGGCCTGACCGCCCCCAACGGTGCCGCGCAGGAGCGGGTGATCCGCCAGGCGCTGACCAACGCCCGGCTCGCCCCCTCCGACGTGGACGCCGTGGAGGCGCACGGCACCGCGACGACGCTCGGCGACCCGATCGAGGCGCGGGCGCTGCTGGCGACGTACGGGCGGGGCCGTCCGGCGAACCGGCCGCTGTGGCTGGGATCGGTGAAGTCGAACATCGGCCACACCCAGGCCGCCGCCGGCGTGGCCGGTCTGATCAAGATGGTCCAGGCCATGCGCCACGGCGTGCTGCCCGCGACCCTGCACGTCGACGAGCCGACCCCGCAGGTCGACTGGTCGGCGGGCGCGGTGGAACTGCTGACCGAGGCGCGGCCCTGGCCCTCGACCGAGAGGCCGCGCCGGGCCGGGGTGTCCTCGTTCGGGGTCAGCGGCACCAACGCGCACCTGATCCTGGAACACACCCCTCCGGAGCCGGTGGAGCCGCCGGCGGCGACCGAGGGGCCGGTGGTGTGGCCGCTGTCCGCGAAGACCGCGACCGGGCTCCTGGCCCAGGCCGCCCGGCTGGCCGAGCACGTGGACGGCGGGGACCGCCCGGTCGACGTCGGGTGGACGCTGGCGACGGGGCGGACGCCGCTGCCTCACCGGGCGGTCGTGCTCGGAGCCGATCGCGGCGGGTTGACCGCGTTGGCAGAGGGCGAGCCTTCGGCAGGTGTGGTGTCCGGCGTCGTGCGCGACGGCCGGACGGCGTTCCTGTTCACCGGTCAGGGGTCGCAGCGAGCCGGAATGGGGCGTGACCTCCATGCCCGATTTCCTGTGTACGCCGCCGCTTACAACGCCGTCTGCGATCAGCTGGACCTTCTCCTGGACCGGCCGATCCGTGACGTGGTGCTCGACGGCACCGACCTCAACCAGACCATGTGGGCACAGGCCGGTCTGTTCGCGGTCGAGGTCGCCTCGTTCCGGCTGCTGGAGTCGTTGCAGGTGACTCCGGACTTCCTGCTGGGCCACTCGATCGGCGAGGTCGCCGCCGCGCACTGCGCGGGCATCCTGTCACTGGAAGACGCGTGCACTCTGGTCGCCGCCCGAGGCCGCCTGATGCAGGCGCTTCCCGCAGGCGGAGCGATGCTCGCCCTTCAGGCCACCGAAGACCAGATCGTCGACGATCGCGTCGACATCGCCGCGATCAACGGCCCCGACTCCCTGGTGATCGCCGGCCCCGCCGACGTCATCGACGAGTGGGCCGCGCGCGGCTTCAAGAGCAACCGTCTGAAGGTCTCCCACGCGTTCCACTCCCGGCTCATGGAACCGATGCTGGAGGAGTTCGCGAAGGTCCTGGAGACGCTGAGTTTCGCCGAGCCGCAGATCCCCATCGTGTCGGGCGACATGACCACGCCCGGCTACTGGGTGCGGCAGGTGCGGGAGACGGTCCGGTTCGCCGACGGAGTCACCCGTCTCCGCGACCAGGGCGTGTCCCGCTTCGTGGAGCTGGGCCCCGACGGGGTGCTGTGCGGCCTCGCGCAGCAGTCCGTCGACGACGCGGTCTTCGCGCCGCTGATGCGCCGCGACCGCGACGAGGCGGACACGGCGCTGACCGCGCTCGCCACGTTGTGGACGACCGGCGTCGCGGTCGACTGGACCGCCGTCCTGCCGGGCGGACGCCCGGTGGACCTGCCGACCTACGCCTTCCAGCGTGAACGCTACTGGCCGAAGACCGTCGCGACGGCGACCGACGTCACGTCGGTGGGACAGGCGGCGGTGGGCCACCCGCTGCTGGGCGCGGCGGTGCTGATGGCCGACGGCGCGGCGGTGCTGACCGGGCGGCTGAGCCTGGCGAGCCACGCCTGGCTGGCCGACCACGCGGTGCAGGACGCCGTGCTGGTGCCCGGCACCGCCTTCGTCGAGATGGTGCTGCGCGCCGGTGAGCAGGTCGGCTGCGATCTCCTGCGGGAGCTGGTGCTGCGGTCGCCGCTCGTGCTGCCCGAACAGGGCGGGGTGGCGGTCCAGGTAAGCGTCGGGATCGCCGACGAATCGGGCGACCGCACGGTGGAGGTGTACTCGCGCCCGGAGGCGGACGGAGCGGAGTGGGCCTTCCACGCCGCCGGCGTGCTGGCCCCGGCCGCCGCCGGACCGGACGAACACGACACGATTCCGGTGTGGCCGCCCTCCGGCGCCCAGCCGGTGGACCTCGACGGGTTCTACGACGAACTGGCCGCGCTCGGGCACGGCTACGGGCCGGTCTTCCAGGGCCTGGAGGCCGTCTGGCGCGACGGTGACACCGTCCACGCCGAGGTCGTGCTGCCGGAGGGGGCGGAGCCCGACCGGTTCGGGCTGCACCCCGCGCTGCTCGACGCCGCCCTGCACGCGGTGGGTTTCTCCGGGCGGCTGAAGGCGTCGGCCCGGTTGCCGTTCGCCTGGACCGGCGTCCGGCTGCACGCCGCGGGCGCGTCGACGCTGCGGGCGAGCCTGACCGTCGGGGACGGCGGCATCTCGCTGCGCGCCGCCGACGGCACGGGTGCGCCGGTCGCGACCGTCGAGTCGCTGGTGCTGCGCGAGATCACGGCCGATCAGCTGCGCCCGGCGTCGGACCCGAGCGCCCTGTTCACGGTGGACTGGGTCGCACCGACGTCCATCCCGGCCGCCGTCGATCTCTCGACGTGGGCGGTGCTTGGGGAGGATGTCTTTGGGGTCGACGTGCCCCGGTTCGCCGGGCCTGCCGACCTGGTGGCGGCGCTCGACGCCGGTTCGCCGGTCCCGTCGGTGCTGGTCGTGCCAGTGCCCGGAACGCCCGGCGACGACCTGCCGCGTGCGGTGCGCGAGGTCACAGGCGCCGTGCTTGCTGTCGTACAGGAGTGCTTGAAAGAAGAGCGGCTGGCCGACACCCGCCTGGCGGTGGTGACGCGCGGCGCGGTGCCGGTGGAGCTGACCACCCCGGACCTGGCGACGGCGGCGCTCTGGGGTCTGCTGCGGTCCGCGCAGACCGAGAACCCGGGCCGGATCGTCCTGGTCGACCTGGACCCCGCAGGCGGCGACGACGGCGCATGGCAGGCGCTCGCGACGGCGGACGAGCCTTTGGTGGCCGTGCGCGGCGGCCGGGTGCTCGTCGCCCGGCTGGCCCGCCCGTCCGCCGCGCTCGCGGCGCCGGCCGGTCCCTGGCGTCTCGATGTGACGGACGCGGGGACGCTCGACAACCTCGCCCTGGTCGCCGCGCCGGACGCCGACGATCCGCCCGGTCCCGGGCAGGTGCGCGTCGCGGTCCGTGCCGCCGGGGTGAACTTCCGCGATGTCCTGATCGCGCTCGGCATGTATCCGGAGCGGGCGCTGATGGGCGCCGAAGCGGCCGGGGTGGTTCTGGAGACCGGGCCGGGCGTCGAGGACCTCGTCGCCGGCGACCGGGTGTTCGGCTTCTTCCCCGGCGGCATCGGCTCGGCCGCGACGGCGGAGCGGGAGATGCTGGCCCGCATCCCCGACGGGTGGTCGTTCAGCCGGGCGGCGTCCGTTCCGGTGGTGTTCGCGACCGCGTATTACGGGCTGCGGGACCTGGCGGAGGCCCGGCCCGGTGAGTCGGTGCTGGTGCACGCCGCCGCCGGTGGCGTCGGCATGGCGGCCGTGCAGCTGGCGCGGCATCTGGGGCTTGAGGTGTACGGGACGGCGAGTCCCGGCAAGTGGGACACGCTCAGGAAGCTGGGATTGGACGAGGCGCACATCGCCTCGTCGCGAGACCTGGCGTTCGAAGAGCGGTTCCCCCGTGTGGACGTGGTGCTCAACGCCCTCGCCGGGGAGTTCGTCGACGCCTCGCTGCGGCTGCTGGCCCCGGGCGGGCGGTTCATCGAGATGGGCAAGGCCGACATCCGGGACCGCCCGCGACCCGACGTTCACTACCGGGCCTTCGACCTCGGCGACGCGGGCCCGGCCCGGATGGGGGAGATCCTCGCCGAGGTCATCTCGCTCCTCGACCGCGGTGTCCTGTCCCCGTTGCCGACGAAGGTGTGGGACGTCCGGGACGCCGCCGACGCGTTCCGGTTCATCAGCCAGGCCAGGCACATCGGCAAGAACGTGGTGACGATCCCCGTACCGCTGAATCCTGACGGCACGGTCCTGATCACCGGCGGGACCGGCACCCTCGGCGGCCTGCTGGCGCGGCACCTGGTGACCGGGCACGGCGTGCGGAACCTGCTGCTGCTGAGCAGGCAGGGACCGGCCGCCGCCGGTGCGCCGGAACTGGCGGCGGAACTGGAGGGCCTGGGCGCGCACGTCACCGTCGCGGCCTGCGACGCCGCCGACCGGGCCGCGCTCGCCGGCGTGCTCGCGGCGATCCCGGCCGCGCACCCGCTGACCGGCGTGGTGCACGCGGCCGGGGTGATCGACGACGGCGTGTTCGGCGCGCTGACCCCCGCCCGCCTCGACGGCGTGCTGCCGCCCAAGGTGGACGCCGCGATCAACCTGCACGAGCTCACTCTCGGCGCCGACCTGGCCATGTTCGTGCTCTACTCCTCCGCCGCCGCCACTTTCGGCACCGGCGGCCAGGCCGCCTACGCCGCCGCGAACGCGTTCCTGGACGCCCTCGCCGCCCACCGCCGCGCCCACGGCCTGCCCGCCCAGTCGCTCGGCTGGGGCCTGTGGGAGCAGGCGAGCGCGCTCACCGGGCACCTGCGCGGCGACCGTCACGGCACCGCCCTGACGACCCGGCGGGGACTGGCGCTCTTCGACCGCGCGGCGGAACTGCCCGCCGCCCACCTGCTGCCCGTCCCACTCGACCTCGCCAACACCGCGGCGGCCGACCTGCCGTCACTGCTGCGCGGCCTGGTGCGCCCGGCGATCAGGAGGGCCGCCGGACGCGACGAGGCAGGCGCGCCCGCGCTGACGCGCCGCCTGTCCGGCGTCGAGCCGGCCGAGCGGCGGCAGATCCTGCTCGACCTCGTCCGGACGAACGCGGCGACGGTCCTGGGCCACGCGGGCACCGGCGCGATCGACCCGCACCAGGCGTTCAAGGACCTCGGCGTCGACTCGCTGACCGCCGTGGAACTGCGCAACCGGCTGACCGCCGCGACCGGGCTGCGGCTGCCCGCGACGCTCGTCTTCGACTATCCGGCCCCCGCCGTGCTCGCCGACCACCTGGTGAGCCTGCTGGCCGGGGTGACCGGCCCCGCTCCGGAGACCCGCGCCGTGGTCGCCGCCGATCCCGCCGAGCCGATCGCGATCGTCGGCATGTCGTGCCGCTACCCCGGCGGCGTCGAGTCGCCCGGCGACCTGTGGCGGCTCGTGCTCGGCGGCGGCGACGGGATCACCGACTTCCCGTCCGACCGCGGCTGGGACCTCGACGGCGCCACGTATGCCACGCAGGGCGGATTCGTCGCCGACGCGGCCGGGTTCGACGCGGCCCTGTTCGGCATCTCGCCACGCGAGGCGCTGGTGATGGACCCGCAGCAGCGGCTGCTGCTGGAGGCGGCGTGGGCGGCGTTCGAATCGGCCGCCCTCGACCCCCGGCAGGTCAAGGGCGCCCCCATCGGCGTGTTCGCCGGCGCCGCGCCGTCGTACTACGGCGTCCACGCCGACCTTCCCGAGGACGTCGCTGGCTATCAGCTGACCGGCGGCGCGATCAGCGTCCTGTCCGGCCGGGTCTCCTATGTGTACGGCCTGGAGGGCCCCGCCGTCACAGTGGACACGGCGTGCTCGTCGTCGCTGGTGGCGCTGCACCTGGCGATGCAGGCGCTGCGGTCCGGCGAGTGCGAGATGGCGCTCGCGGGCGGCGTGGCGGTCCTGGCCGGAGTCGGCGTCTTCGACGAGTTCAGCCGCATGGACGGGATGGCCGCGAACGGCCGCTGCAAGCCCTTCGCCGACGCGGCGGACGGCACCGGCTGGGGCGAGGGCGTCGGCCTGCTGCTGATCGAGCGGCTGTCCGACGCGCGCCGCCGGGGACACCGGGTGCTCAGCGTCATCAGGGGCAGCGCGGTCAACCAGGACGGCGCGTCCAACGGCCTCACCGCCCCGAACGGCCCTTCCCAGCAGCGGGTCATCCGGCAGGCACTGGCCAGCGCGAGCCTTTCGCCGTCCGAGGTGGACGCGGTGGAGGCGCACGGCACCGGCACCCGGCTGGGCGACCCGATCGAGGCGCAGGCGCTGCTGGCGACGTACGGACAGGATCGGGAGCAGCCCTTGTGGCTGGGGTCGGTCAAGTCGAACATCGGCCACACGCAGGCCGCCGCCGGCGTGGCGGGTGTAATCAAGATGGTCGAGGCGCTGCGGCACGGCGTGCTCCCGCCGACGCTGCACGTCGACGAGCCCACCCCCCACGTCGACTGGTCGTCGGGCGGCGTCGAACTGCTGACCTCCGCCCGCCCTTGGCCGAACTCGGACCGCCCCCGCCGAGCGGCCGTGTCGTCATTCGGCATCAGCGGCACCAACGCCCACATCATCCTGGAACAGGCCCCAGACGAACCGGAGACGGTTCCGTCGGCACTCGCCGCCTGCACGCCAGACGGGCGCGCGGACCAAGCAGTCAGTCTGCCGAGTGACCCGGAGCCGGTCCAAGCGGCCCGTATGCGCACCCACGGCGCGGGTGATCCGGAGACGGTCCCATGGGTTCTCGCGGCCCGGACTCCCGACGGGCTCGCTGCTCACGCGGCGCGTCTTCACGCCCATATCGCCGCCGACCCGGAGCTGACGCCCCAGGACGTCGGCCGCGAACTGCTCACCCGCACCCCCCTCGCCGGACGGGCGGTCGTGCTCGGCGACAACCGGGAGACGCTGCTCAGCGGTCTCAAGGCGCTCGCCTCGGGCGAGACGCCCGCGCGGGTGGCCGGTTCCTCCGGTGACGTCGTGTTCGTCTTCCCCGGTCAGGGGTCGCAGTGGGTCGGGATGGCGCGGGAGCTCAGGGACGCGTCGCCGGTCTTCCGCGCGCGGCTGGCCGAATGCGAGGCGGCGCTGGCGCCCTTCGTGACGTGGTCGCTGACCGAGGTGCTGGAGGACGGCACGGCGCTGGATCGGGTGGATGTGGTCCAGCCGTTGCTGTGGGCGGTGATGGTGTCGCTGGCCGAGGTGTGGCGGTCGTACGGTGTCCGACCGTCGGCTGTCGTCGGGCACTCCCAGGGCGAGATCGCCGCCGCCGTCGTCGCGGGTGGGCTCTCGCTCGAGGACGGCGCCCGCGTGGTGGCGCTGCGCGGCCTGGCGCTGACCGCGCTCGCCGGCACGGGCGGGATGGTCTCGGTGGCGCTCGGCCGCCTGGAGACCGGCGAACTGCTCCGGCCGTACGGCGACCGGCTGTCGGTCGCGGCCTTCAACGGCCCGTCGTCGACCGTGGTGGCCGGCGAGCCCGGCGCCCTCGACGAACTGCTGGCGCTCTGCGCCGCGCGGGAGGTGCGGGCCCGGCGCATCCCGGTCGACTACGCGTCGCACTCGGCGCAGGTGGAGCGGATCCGCGAGCGGGTCCGCGCCGATCTGGCCGGCCTCGCGCCGCGGCCGTCCGCCGTGCCGATGTACTCGACCGTGACCGGCGAGGTGGCCGACACGGCGGGCATGGACGCCGGGTACTGGTGCGAGAACCTGCGCTCCACGGTCCGGTTCGAGGAGGCGGTGCGGCGGCTGCTGGCCGAAGGTAGCAGCGTGTTCCTGGAGGTCAGCCCCCACCCGGTGCTGACCTTCTCGATCGGCGAGACGGTCGAGGACGCCGGCGCCGAAGCGGTCGCGGTCGGCACGCTGCGGCGCGACGACGGCGGCCTCCCGCGCCTGCTGACCGCGCTGGCCGAGCTGTGGACCGCCGGCGTGGACGTCGACTGGTCCGGGACGTTCACCGGCGGCCGCCGGGTCGACCTGCCGACCTACGCGTTCCAGCGCGACCGCTACTGGCTGGACCCGGTGCGGACCGAAACGGCCGAGGATCCGGACGAGGCCGGGTTCTGGGCCGCGGTGGAGCGCGGCGATCTGACCGAACTCGCCGGCACGATCGATGTGGACGCCCACGCGCTCGACGCGGTACTCCCCGCCCTGACCGCATGGCGCTCGCGCCGCCGCCAGGACACCAAGATCGACACCTGGCGCTACCGCGTCGACTGGACGCCGACGGCAGGGCTGCCCAGCACAGGCCTGCTGTCCGGTACGTGGCTGATCGTCGCACCCCCGGACTCCGACCTGACGTCGTGGGCGACCACCGCGCTCCGCGCCGCCGGAGCCGACCCGGTCGAGCTGACCCTCGCGGAGCTGGGTGCGGCTATAGGGCCGGTGGCAGGGCTGCCTGGTGCCGCCGTGCTCGCAGGGCCGGCCGACCCGGTCGAACTGACCCTCGCGGACCTGGGTGCGGCTATAGGGCCGGTGGCAGGACTGCCTGGCGTTGTTTCGGGGCCGGTGGCCGGGGTGCTGTCGCTGGTCGGCGCGTCCGAGGCCGGGCTGCCGGGCGACGCCGTGCCCGCAGGCCTGGCCGACACCGTGGCGCTGATCCAGTCGCGCATCGGCGCGCCCGTCTGGGCGGTGACGCGCGGCGCGGTGAGCATCGGCGACGGAGACACGCTGGACAACCCCGCGCAGGCCCCGATCTGGGGCCTCGGCCGGGTGGCCGCGCTGGAGCACCCGCAGCGGTGGGGCGGTCTGATCGACCTCCCGGCCGTCCCCGACGCCCTCGCGGGAGACAGGATGACCGCGGTGCTCAGCGGCGACACCGGCGAAGACCAGGTGGCCATCCGCGCCACGGGCACCTTCGCCCGGCGGCTGGTCCGCGCGTCGCTGGACACCGCAGCCCTCGCCGAGTGGCGTCCCAGCGGGACGGTCCTGATCACCGGAGGGACCGGCGCACTCGGAGCCCAGACGGCCCGCTGGCTGGCTCGGAGGGGCGCTCCGCACCTCCTGCTGACCAGCCGCAGCGGGGCGCGGGCACCCGGCGCCGACGCGCTGGTCGAGGAGCTCATCGCGCTCGGCGCCCACGTCACCCTCGCAGCCTGTGACGTGGCCGACCGCGACTCCCTGGCGGCGGTGCTGGCCGCCGTACCGGCGGAACTGCCCCTGACCGCGGTGCTGCACGTCGCCGGTGTCGGCGACCTCGGCATCGTGGACGAGATCGACACCCCGCACCTGGAGAAGGTCCTCGGTGCGAAGGTCGCGGGCGCGCTCCACCTGCACGAACTGACCCGCGACCTGGCGCTGGAGCGGTTCGTGGTCTTCTCCTCCGGCGCCGCGATCTGGGGCGGCGGCGGGCAGGGCGCCTACGCCGCCGGAAACGCGTTCCTGGACGCCCTCGTCCAGCACCGCCACGACCACGGCCTGCCCGGCACCTCCGTCGCGTGGGGATCCTGGGCCGGAGCCGGACTGGCCTCGGCCGACGACGTGGCGCGGCTGCGGCGGCGCGGCGTGATCCCCATGGACCCCGCGCTGGGCATCCGGGCCCTCGCCCAGGCGGTGGACGGGGGAGCGACCGGCCTGACCGTCGCCGACGTGGACTGGGGGGTCTTCGGCGCCGCGTACACCTCCGGCAGGCCCAGCCCGCTGCTGGCCGAGCTGCTCCCCGGCAACGAGCCGGAGGAGCCGGTGGAGACCGAGTCCACGCTCGTCACCCGCCTGGCCGCCGCTCCGCCCCGGCAACGGCAGCAGATCCTGCTCGACCTCGTCCGCGCCGAGGCGGCCGTCGTGCTCCGCTACCGCGACGGGCAGACCGTCGAGGCCGGGCAGGCGTTCAAGGATCTCGGCTTCGACTCGCTCACCGCCGTCGAACTGCGGGATCGGCTCAGCCGGGCGACCGGCCTCCGGCTCCCGGTGAGCCTCGCTTTCAACCACCGCACCCCCTTAGGGGTGGCCGCGCATCTCGGAATCGAGCTGGGCGTCGCGGACAATCCCCAAGAGGGCGAGGCCGAGGTCCGGGACCTGCTGGCGGCCATCCCGATGGCCCGGCTGCGGGAGGCCGGACTGCTGGACACCCTGCTGCACCTCGCCGGCGCCCCCGCGGAGCCACTCGATGAGACCGGCCTGCTCGACGAACTCGACGAACTGGACGCCGACGCGTTGATCGCGATGGCACTCGACACCGGCGGAACCGACGCCTGACCGTGGAGAACTCGATGAACGATCGTGGGAACAAGGCCGTCGAAGCGCTCCGCGCCTCGCTCAAGGAGGTCGAACGTCTCCGCCGGCAGAACCGGGAGATCCTGGCGGCGGCCCGCGAACCGATCGCCATCGTCGCCATGAGCTGCCGCCTGCCCGGAGGAGTGAGCCGCCCCGACGACCTGTGGCGGCTGGTGGAGGACGGCGTCGACGCCATCGCCGACTTCCCCGCCGACCGCGGCTGGGACCTCGACGACGCCGGGTTCGCGACGCGGGGCGGCTTCGTCCAAGACGCGGCCGACTTCGACGCCACGCTGTTCGGCATCAGCCCCCGCGAGGCGATGGCGATGGACCCCCAGCAGCGCCTGCTGCTTGAGGCGGCCTGGGAGACCTTCGAACGGGCGGGCATCGACCCGCACTCGGTGGCGGGCGGCGACACCGGCGTCTTCGTCGGCGCCTCGGCCTCCGGCTACGACACGGTCGGCGAGATGCCGGAGAACACCCAGGGCTACCACCTGACCGGCACCGCGAGCGGCGTGCTCTCCGGCCGCCTGTCCTACGTGTTCGGACTGGAGGGCCCCGCCGTCACCGTCGACACCGCCTGCTCGTCGTCGCTGGTGGCCCTGCACCTCGCCGTCCAGGCGCTACGACAGGGCGAATGCGGCCTGGCCCTCGTCGGCGGCGTCGCCGTGATCACCACCCCCGCTGGCTTCGCCGAGTTCGCCAGACAGGGCGGCATGGCCTCCGACGGGCGATGCAAGTCGTTCGGAGCAGAGGCCGACGGCACCGGCTGGGCCGAAGGCGTCGGCGTCCTGCTGCTGGAACGCCTCTCGGACGCCCAGCGCAACGGACACTCCGTGCTCGCGGTCGTACGCGGCAGCGCGGTCAACCAGGACGGCGCCTCCAACGGCCTCACCGCCCCCAACGGCCCTTCCCAGCAGCGCGTCATCCGCCAGGCGCTCGCCAACGCGGGCGTCCCCGCGACCGAAGTGGACGCCGTCGAAGCCCACGGCACCGGCACCCGCCTGGGCGACCCGATCGAGGCCGAGGCCCTGCAAGCCGTCTACGGACAGGACCGCGATCCGGCCCGGCCGTTGTGGCTCGGCTCGGTCAAGTCCAACCTGGGACACAGCCAGGCCGCGTCCGGCGTCGTCGGCGTCATCAAGAGCGTCCTGGCCCTGCGCAACGACCTGCTCCCACGCACCCTGCACGCCGACGAACCCACCCCCCACGTCGAGTGGACGGGCGGCGGCGTCCGCCTCCTGACCGACCCCCGCCCATGGCCCCGCACCGACCGCCCCCGCCGCATCGGCGTCTCGGCCTTCGGCGTCAGCGGCACCAACGCCCACGTGATCCTGGAAGACAGCCCAGCCACGACAGAACAGCCCACCTCGGTCGTCGACAAGACCGCGCCGACCGCTGCGGGTTCGGCCGCCTCGGTTGTCGCTGAGGGCGTGCCGGCCGCTGCCAAAGCCGCGTCACGCGCTCCGATTGTCGCCAGGGGCACGTCGGCTGCTGTTGAGGCCAAGTCGTCCGCTCCTGAAGGTGATGCGGATGCCCTGGCTTGGGTGGTCTCTGGGAAGACCCCCGAAGGGCTGCGCGCTCAAGCGGAGCGGTTGAGCGGATTCGTCGCGGAGTCCGACGCGGATGCGCGCGACCTCGCCTGGTCGCTTGCCACGACCCGCGCGGCGCTGGATCACCGCGCGGTGGTGCTGAGTCCTGACCGGGACGGCCTGCTGAACGGTCTTGATGCGCTGACCGCCGGTAAGCCCGGCGTGAGATCCGGTGTGGTGTCCGGGGCCGTGCGCGACGGCCGGACGGTGTTCCTGTTCACCGGTCAGGGGTCGCAGCGGGCCGGTATGGGGCGTGGCCTCTATGCCCGGTTCCCTGTGTACGCCGCTGCTTACGACGCCGTCTGTGATCAGCTGGACCTTCGTCTGGACCGGCCGATCCGTGACGTGGTGCTCGACGGCACCGACCTCAACCAGACCATGTGGGCCCAGGCAGGACTTTTCGCCGTCGAGGTGGCGGCGTTCCGGCTGCTGGAGTCGCTCCAGGTGACTCCGGACTTCCTGCTGGGCCACTCGATCGGTGAGATCGCCGCAGCCCATGTGGCCGGGGTGCTGTCGCTGGAGGACGCGTGCACGCTGGTGGCCGCCCGAGGCAGGTTGATGCAGGCGCTCCCTGAGGGTGGCGCGATGCTCGCCCTCCAGACCACCGAAGACCAGATCACTGATGACCGCGTGGACATCGCCGCCGTCAACGGCCTCGACTCGATCGTGATCTCCGGCCCCGCCGACGTCATCGACGAGTGGGCCGCGCGCGGCCTGAAGAACAGCCGGCTGAAGGTCTCGCACGCCTTCCACTCCCGCCTCATGGAGCCGATGCTCGCGGAGTTCGCCCAGGTCCTGGACACGCTGACATTCGCCGAACCGCAGATCCCGATCGTGTCCAACGTGACGGGCCGCCCCGGCGCGATGAACGAGCCCGGCTATTGGATCCGCCAGGTGCGGGAGGCGGTCAGGTTCGCCGACGGTGTGACCTACCTCCACGAGCAGGGGGTATCCCGATTCGTGGAACTGGGCCCGGACGGTGTCCTGTCCGGCCTCGCCCAGCAGTCGGTCGACGATGTGGTCTTCGCCCCGCTGATGCGCCGCAACCGCGACGAGGCGGACACGGCGCTGACCGCTCTGGCCCGGTTATGGACGACGGGCACCGAGGTCGACTGGTCCTCGCTCCTGCCCGGCGGGCGTCGGATAGACCTGCCGACCTACGCCTTCCAGCGCGAACGCTACTGGCCCCCCGCGGCTGCCAAGCCGGTGGCCGAATCGTCGAATGACGACGACGCCCGGTTCTGGTCGGCCGTGGAGCGCGCGGACCTCGCCGAGCTCGCCACCACACTCCGGCTGGAGGACGCCCCAGGAGTACTGAACGACATGGTGCCCGCCCTGTCGTCGTGGCGACGATCCCGGCGCCAGGCATCGATCGCCGACTCATGGCGCTACCGGGTCGACTGGAAGCCCATTACCGCCCCACACGATGCCGCCACGCTCACCGGAACCTGGCTGATTGTCAGCGCCGACGAGACGGGCGTGGCAGCCGAGGTGGAGACCGCGCTGCAAACGGCCGGTGCGCGGACGGCCCGACTGGTCCTCCCAGCCGAGCTGGACCGGGACGGGCTCGCGGCCGAGCTGAACCAGGCCGAGCTCGCCGGGGTCGTGCTCGCCGCCGGGGCCGCGACACCCGGTGCCGATCTGGCGGCGCTGCTGCTGGTGGTTCAGGCGCTCGGTGACGCCGGGATCGAGGCTCCGCTCTGGTGCCTGACCCGGGGTGCGGTAGCGGTCGATGACGATGATCATTTGGACACGCCTGACCAGGCGTTGCTGTGGGGCCTGGGCAGAGTCGCGGCGTTGGAGCACCCTGCCCGGTGGGGCGGGCTGATCGATCTGCCGCCGGTCCTGGACGGACCGACCACGGCCCTGCTCGCCGAACTCCTGAGCGGCGAAAGCGACGAAGACCAGGTCGCCTTGCGGGATGGGCGCGCGCTGGGCCGCCGGGTGGTGCGGGCCCCCGCACCGTCGGCGCCGATAAGAGAGTGGACAACCGACGGCACAGTGTTGATCACCGGCGGCACCGGCGGTCTGGGCGGTGACGTCGCGCGCTGGCTGGCCGGTCGAGGCGTGCCGCATCTCCTGCTGACCAGCCGCCGGGGCGCCGCCGCACCAGGCGCGGACGCCCTGGTGGCCGAGCTGACCGCCCTGGGAACCCGGGTATCGGTCGAAGCATGCGACGTGGCGGACCGGGACGCGCTGGCCGGGCTGCTGGCCGCCATCCCGGCCGAGTTCCCGCTGGCGGGCGTGGTGCACACCGCCGGAGTCGACGTGGCGAGCACGCTGATGGAGGCCGACCCGGACGGCGTCGCCGAGGTGCTGCGCGCCAAGGTGGGCGGCGCGGTCGCGCTCGACGAGCTCGCGGGCGACTGCGAGCTGTTCGTGGTGTTCTCCTCGATCGCGGCCACCTGGGGCAGCGGCGGCCAGGGCGCGTACGCGGCGGGCAACGCCTTCCTGGACGCGCTCGTGCGCAACCGCCGGGGGCGTGGCCTGAGCGGGACCTCCGTGGCGTGGGGTCCGTGGGCCGAGGTCGGCATGGCGATGCAGGGTGAGATGGCCGACTACCTGCGCCGCCGGGGTCTGCCCACGATGGACAGGGCGGTGGCGATCCGGGCCCTCGCGGCGGCGATCGACCACGGTGAGACCTGCGTCAGCGTCGCCGACGTCGACTGGGAGCGCTTCGCGCCCGCGTTCGTGTCGGGCCGCCCGAGCCCGCTGCTGGGCGACCTGCCCGAGGTGGCCCGCGCCCTGACTGATCAGGGAGCTGGGCACGAAATCGCCAAGAGTGGTGGGTTCGCGCTGCGCGACTCGCTGGCGGCGGCGCCTGCGGCGGAGCGGGCGCGGTTGCTGCTGGAGGCAGTGCGGGCGCACGCGGCGGCCGTGCTGGGGCACGCGTCGGCGGCGGTGGTGGAGCCGCGCCGCGCGTTCCGCGAGCTGGGGTTCGACTCGCTGACGGCGGTGGAACTGCGCAACCTGCTCGTCGCCGAGACGGGGCTGAGACTGCCGGCCACGCTGGTGTTCGACCATCCGAACCCGCTGACTCTGGCCGAGTTCCTGCTGGCCGAGATGTTCGGCACGGCCGATCCGGCCGATCCGGCGATCGGCGCATCGGCCGCGCCCGTCGACGGCGAACCGATCGCGATCATCGGGATGAGCTGCCGCTACCCGGGCGGCGTCGGCACCCCCGAGGACTTGTGGGACCTGGTGTCGTCGGGCCGGGAGGGCATCACGATCGTCCCCTCGGACCGCGGCTGGCCCGAGGACGCCGGCGGCCGGGCGCGGCGGGGCGGGTTCGTCGAGGACGCGGCGGAGTTCGACGCCGGGCTGTTCGGGATCTCGCCGCGCGAGGCGCTGGCGATGGACCCGCAACAGCGGCTGCTGCTGGAGGCGTCCTGGGAGGCCTTCGAGTCGGCCGGGATGGATCCGCTCTCGGTACGGCGCTCGCGGACCGGCGTGCTGATCGGCGGTTCGGCGTCGTTCTACGGCATCGGCATGGACATGCCCGCCAGCGCCCAGGGGCACATGCTCACCGGCACCGTGAGCAGCGTGCTGTCCGGCAGGGTGTCCTACACGTTCGGCCTCGAGGGCCCGGCGGTGACGATCGACACCGCCTGTTCGTCGTCGCTGGTGGCGCTGCATCTCGCCGTCCAGTCCCTGCGCAACGGCGAGTGCGAGATGGCGCTCGCCGGCGGCGTCATGGTGATGGTCTCCCCGGGGGTGTTCACCGAGTTCGACAAGCAGGACGGCCTGTCCGCCGACGGCCGCTGCAAGGCCTTCGCGGGCGCTGCCGACGGCACCGGCTGGGGCGAAGGCGTCGGCCTGCTCGTCCTGGAGCGCCTGTCGGACGCCCGGCGCAACGGCCACGAGGTTCTCGCGGTGGTCCGGGGCAGCGCGGTCAACCAGGACGGCGCTTCCAACGGTCTGACCGCCCCGAACGGGCCTTCACAGGAGCGGGTGATCCGCCAGGCACTGGCCAACGCCCGCCTTGAGCCCTCTGACGTGGACGTCGTCGAGGCGCACGGCACCGGCACCCGCCTGGGCGACCCGATCGAGGCCCAAGCCCTGCTGGCCGCCTACGGTCAGGACCGGCGGGAGCCGCTCTGGCTGGGCTCGATCAAGTCGAACATCGGCCACACCCAGGCGGCCGCAGGTGTGGCCGGTGTGATCAAGATGGTCCAGGCGATGCGCCACGGCGTCCTGCCCGCGACCCTGCACGTGGACGAACCGACGCCGCAGGTGGACTGGTCGACGGGCGCGGTGGCGCTGCTGACCGAGGCCCGGCCGTGGCCCTCGACGGACCGGCCGCGCCGGGCGGGTGTGTCCTCGTTCGGGATCAGCGGCACCAACGCGCACGTGGTGATCGAACAGGGTGACCCGGCCTCCCTGGGCGCCTCGGATGATGCCGAGTTCGCGGGGCCGGGTTCCGCCTCGGATGACCGGGAGCTTGCCGGGCCGGTGCCGTGGTTGGTGTCCGGTCGGTCGGAGCAGGCTCTCAAGGCGCAGGCCGAGCGGCTGCTCGGCCCGGTCGCGGAGCTAACACCGGTGGATGTGGGTCACTCGCTGCTGGCGCGGGCTGCCATGGAGCATCGGGCGGTCGTGTTCGGGTCTGAGCGTGAGGTGTTGCTGACCGGGCTGGGCGCGCTGGCCGCCGGGGAATCCGCGCCGAACGTGGTGCGGGGGAGCTCCCAGGCCGGTGGCGTGGTGTTCGTCTTCCCCGGTCAGGGCTCGCAGTGGGTCGGGATGGCGCAGGGTCTTCTCGACACCTCCCCGGTGTTCAGCGAGCGGCTGGCCGAATGCGAGACGGCTCTCTCCGAATTCGTGGACTGGTCTCTCAGCGAAGTGCTCCGCGACGGCACCGGCCTCGATCCCGTCGATGTGGTTCAGCCCGTTCTATGGGCGGTGATGGTGTCGCTGGCGGCGACGTGGCGGGCGCATGGCGTCCATCCCTCGGCGGTTATCGGGCACTCGCAAGGTGAGATCGCCGCCGCGGTCGTGGCGGGTGCGCTGTCGCTGGAAGACGGCGCCCGCGTGGTGGCGTTGCGGAGCAAGGCGCTGATCGCGCTGGCCGGTGGCGGCGGCATGGTCTCGATCGCCGCTGGACATCAGCAGGTGGAAGAGCTGTTCCCCCACGGGATCGCGGCCTTCAACGGACCGTCGTCGACGGTGGTTGCCGGCACGCCGCAGGCGCTGGAAGACCTGATCGCCGAATGTGAAGCCCGGGGGATCCGGGCCCGCCGGATTCCGGTGGACTACGCCTCGCACTCACCCCAGGTCGAGCAGATCCGCGACGACATCCTGGCCGCGCTGGCCCCGATCACCCCGCGCACCTCGGACGTCGCGCTGTATTCGACCATCACGGGCGTGCCGATCGACACCGCGACGATGGACGCCGCCTACTGGTACCAGAACCTCCGCTCCCCGGTGCAGTTCGAGCAGGCCACCCGATCGCTCATCGCCGACGGTAGAACCGTTTTCGTCGAATGCAGCCCGCATCCGGTGCTGACGATCGGCGTACAGGAAACAGCGGAAGAAGCAGTCACGGTAGGCACGCTGCGCCGAAACGACGGCGGCCAGGACAGGTTCCTGGCCTCGCTGGCCGAAGCCTGGTGCGCGGGCGTCGACGTCGACTTCACCGGGTTCCTGCCCGGTGGCCGACGCGTCGACCTGCCGACATACGCCTTCCAGCGCGAGCACTACTGGCCGAAGCGGGCCGCGAACACGGGCGACGCGGCGGCCGTGGGCCAGGTGGCGGCGGGGCATGCGCTCCTCGGTGCGGCGGTGCCGCTGGCCGGTGGCGGGTTCGTGCTGACGGGCAGGCTGTCGCTGGCTACGCACCCATGGCTGGCCGACCATGCCGTCCTCGGGCAGGTCGTGGTGCCGGGGACCGCGCTGGTCGAGATGGCGCTGCGAGCCGGTGACCAGGCGGGATGCAGTGCGCTGCGGGAGCTGGTGCTGCACGCGCCGCTGGTGCTCCCGGCCCAGGGCGGGGTCGCGGTGCAGGTCGGCGTCGGGGCCGACCACACGGTGGAGGTGCACTCCCGCGCCACGGAAGACGGGCCCTGGGTGTGCCACGCGACCGGTCTCCTGGACGTGGACACGTCGCCCGCCGATTTCGACCTCGCGGCATGGCCGCCCGCCGGTGCCCGGCCGGTGGACCTGGACGGGTTCTACGACGGCCTGACCGAGGCAGGCTACGGCTACGGCCCGGCCTTCCAGGGCCTGCGCGCGGCCTGGCGGGACGGCGAGACGATCTACGCCGAGGTGGAGCTCCCCTCAGGCGTGGAACCAGCCGGTTTCGGCCTGCACCCCGCCCTCCTCGACGCCGCCCTCCACGCGGTGAGCTTCGCGGAAAGCGCCGGGCCCGGCACCCGGCTGCCGTTCGCCTGGAACGGCGTCGGCCTGTACGCCACCCAGGCCACCACGCTGCGAGTGGCCCTGACCACCTCCCCGGACAGACTGGAGCTGCAGGCCGCCGACCCCACCGGCGCGCCCGTGATCGCCATCGAGTCGCTGACCCTGCGCGAGATCGCCCCGGACGCGCTGCGCGACCACAGCGTCGACGACGCCCTGTTCGCCGTCGACTGGATCCCGCTCCCCGCGACGAGCACCGCCGACACCGATACGCCGGTGCTGGACCTGTCGTACCTGGAGAGTTCGGCGGAGACGGTCCACCAGGCCACGGCGGACGCGCTGCGCAAGGTCCAGCGGATGCTCGCGGAAGACTCCGCCGGTCGCCTCGTGGTCACCACACGCGGCGCGACCCCGGCAGGCCCCGGCGGTGCCGTCACGGACCTGGCCGGTGCCGCCATCTGGGGAATGCTGCGCTGCGCGCAGTCGGAGAACCCCGGCCGGATCGTCCTGATCGACCGCGACCCGGCGGGCGGCGACCCGGAGGTCTGGCCGCTCATCGACGACGAGCCGCAGATCGCGCTACGCGCCGGCCAGGCATGGGCGCCCAGGCTGGCCCGCCGGAACACCGGCGCCGACCTCGCAGTCCCCACCGGCCAGGACACCTGGCGGCTGGACATCACCGACGAGGGCACCCTGGAGAACCTCGCATTGGTCACGGAACCGGACGCCCCGCTGGCCGCCGGCCAGGTGCGGGTGACGGTGCGCGCGGCCGGGGTTAACTTCCGCGACGTGCTGATCGCGCTCGGCATGTACCCGGACCGGACCCAGAAGATGGGCGGCGAAGCCGCGGGCGTGGTGACCGAGATCGGCCAGGACGTGACCGACCTGGCCGTGGGCGACCGCGTGTTCGGCTTCTTCGAGGGCGGTTTCGCCGCACGCGCGGTCACCGACCGGCGGCTGCTGGCCCGCGTCCCCACCGGCTGGTCGTTCACCGAGGCGGCGTCCCTGCCGGTCGTGTTCGTCACGGCCTACTACGGGCTGGTCGACGTCGCGGCGGCCCGTCCGGGAGAGTCCGTGCTGGTGCATGCCGCCGCCGGTGGCGTCGGCATGGCCGCAGTCCAGCTGGCCCGCCATCTGGGACTTGAGGTGTACGGCACGGCCAGCCCCGGCAAATGGGACACGCTCAGGACCCTGGGCCTGGACGAGGCGCACATCGCCTCGTCCAGAGATCTGGCCTTCGAAGAGCGGTTCCCCCGTGTGGACGTGGTGCTGAACTCCCTGGCAGGGGAGTTCGTCGACGCCTCGCTGCGGCTGCTGGCCGACGGTGGCCGGTTCGCCGACATGAGCAGGACCGACCTACGCGACCCGGCCCGGGTGGCGGCGGACCATCCGGGCGTGCGCTATCGGGCGTTCAACCCCGCGGAAGCCGGTCCGGAGAGGGTGGGCGAGATCCTCGCGGAGATCCTCGCCCTGTTCGAGGCCGGAACGCTGAACGCGCTGCCGATCACCGCCTGGGACGTCCGGGACGCCGTGCCCGCGTTCCGGTTCATCAGCCAGGCCAGGCACGTCGGCAAGAACGTGCTGACGATGCCCGTACCGCTGAACCCGGACGGCACCGTCCTGATCACCGGCGGCACCGGCACCCTCGGCGGCCTGCTGGCGCGGCACCTGGTGACCGAGCACGGCGTGCGGAATCTCCTGCTGCTCAGCCGGGCCGGTGGGACTTCTCCGAAAGCGGCCGAGCTGGTCACCGACCTCCAAGCGCTGGGTGCCCGGGTCACCGTGGCGGCCTGCGACGCCGCCGACCGCGACGCCCTGGCGGAAACGCTGGCCGCGATCCCGGCCGCGCACCCGCTGACGGGCGTGGTGCACGCCGCCGGGGTCCTGGACGACGGCGTGTTCGAGGCGATGACGCCCGAACGGCTCGCCGCCGTGCTGCGGCCCAAGGTCGACGCCGCGTTCAACCTGCACGACCTGACCCTCGACGCCGATCTGGCCATGTTCGTGCTCTACTCCTCCGCCTCGGCCACGCTCGGCACCGGCGGCCAGGCCAACTACGCCGCGGCCAACAGCTTCCTCGACGGTCTGGCGTCCTACCGCCGCGCCCGTGGGTTGCCCGCGCAGTCGCTCGGCTGGGGCCTGTGGCAGCGGGCGAGCACGATGACCGAACACCTCGCCACCCGTGCGGGCACCCTGAGCGACGAGCAGGGACTGGCGCTCTTCGACCTCGCCCGCACCCGGCCCGCCGCCCACCTGGTGCCGATCACCCTCGACCTGACCGGCGGCGGCGTGGAGGTTCCGGCGCTGATGCGCGCCCTGGTCCGGCGGACCGGCCGCCGAGCGGCCGCAGGCGATGCGGGCGCCCCCGACACGCTCACCCGGCGGCTGCACGGCTCGTCCCCGGGCGACCGCCGCCAGATCCTCCTGGACCTGGTGAGAGGCAACGCCGCCACCGTGCTCGGGCACGCCCAGGCGGACGCCGTCGGCGCGCGGCAGTCGTTCCGCGACCTCGGCTTCGACTCGCTGACGGCGGTCGAACTGCGCAACCGGCTGAACACCGCCACCGGCCTCCGGCTGCCCGCCACGCTGGTCTTCGACTACCCTAATCCGGCCGCGCTCGCCGAGCATCTCGCCACCCGGCTGCTCGGCGAGGCCGAACCGGTGGCGGCCGCCCGCCCGGCGCCGGCCGCCGCACTCGGCGACCCGATCGCGATCGTCGGCATGGCCTGCCGCCTGCCCGGCGCGGTCGCCTCGCCGGCCGACCTGTGGCGGCTGGTCAGCACGGGCCAGGACGCGGTCTCGGCGTTCCCCGCCGACCGGAACTGGCCGGTCGACGTCGTCACGGGCGACGCGGCGCGCGGCGGTTTCGTCGACGGGGCGACCGAGTTCGACGCCGACCTGTTCGGCATCTCGCCGCGTGAGGCGCTGGCGATGGACCCGCAGCAGCGACTGCTGCTGGAATCGGCGTGGGCGGCGTTCGAGTCCGCCGGCCTGCCCGCGTCCCACCTGCACGGCACGCCCACCGGTGTCTTCATCGGCGCGGCCGCCTCCCAGTACGGCCTCGGCATGCGGGTGCCGGAGAACGCGGTCGGGCACCTGATGACCGGCAGCGCGACCAGCATCGCGTCCGGCCGGCTGGCGTACACGTTCGGGCTCGAAGGCCCGGCCGTGACCGTGGACACCGCATGCTCGTCGTCGCTGGTGGCCCTGCACCTGGCCGTGCAGGCGCTGCGCAACGGCGAGTGCGATCTGGCCTTGGCCGGCGGCGTGACCGTGCTCGCCGCCCCCGGCGTGATCACCGAGTTCGACCGGCAGGGCGGCCTGGCCTCCGACGGCCGCTGCAAGGCCTTCTCCGCCGACGCCGACGGCACCGGCATGTCCGAAGGCGTCGCCCTGCTGGTGGTCGAACGGCTCTCCGACGCTCAGCGCAACGGCCACCCGGTGCTGGCGGTGGTGCGGGGGAGCGCGGTCAACCAGGACGGCGCGTCCAATGGCCTGACCGCTCCGAACGGCCCCGCGCAGCAGCGCGTGATCCGCCAGGCGCTGGCAAGTGCCAAGCTCACTCCCTCCGAGGTGGACGCGGTGGAGGCGCACGGCACCGGCACCCGATTGGGCGACCCGATCGAGGCGCAGGCGCTGCTGGCGACGTACGGACAGAACCGAGAGCAGCCCTTGTGGCTGGGCTCGATCAAGTCGAACATCGGCCACACGCAGGCGGCGGCGGGTGTCGCCGGAGTGATCAAGATGGTCGAGGCGCTGCGCCACGGCGTGCTGCCGCCGACGCTGCACGCGGACGAGCCGACCCCGCAGGTCGACTGGACGACGGGTGCCGTGGAGCTGTTGACCGAGGCCCGGCCGTGGCCTCTGAGCGAGAGACCGCGCCGCGCGGGGATCTCGTCGTTCGGGATCAGCGGCACGAACGCGCACGTCATCATCGAAGCCGCGCCGGACACCGGTGAGACCGGACCAGTCACGGACGAGGCGACGCCGGGCGCCGGCGAGGGTGCGTCGGCCGCCGACGCAGGTGTGCTGGGTTGGCTGGTCTCCGCGAAGACCGTCGACGGCCTGCGCGCGCAGGCCCGTTCGCTGCGCGAACACGTTTCGGCCTTGGACCCGGCCGACGTCGGCTGGTCCCTGGCGACCACGCGCACGGCGCTGGACCGGCGCGCGGTGGTGCTGGGCTCCGACGACCTGCTGTCGGGTCTCGACGCGCTGACCTCTGGCGAGTCCTCCGCCCAGGTGGTGTCGGGCGTGGCCAGTGAGGGGCGCACGGCGTTCCTGTTCACCGGCCAGGGTTCGCAGCGGGCCGGAATGGGGCGTGGTCTCCATGCGCGGTTCCCTGTGTACGCCGCTGCCTACGACGCCGTCTGCGATCAGCTGGACCTTCGCCTCGATCGGCCGATCCGTGACGTAGCACTCGACCTGAACCAGACCATGTGGGCCCAAGCAGGCCTCTTCGCCGTCGAGGTCGCCTCGTTCCGGCTGCTGGAGTCGTGGGGAGTGACCCCGGACTACCTGCTGGGACATTCCATCGGCGAGATCGCCGCCGCCCACTGCGCAGGCGTGCTGTCACTGGAAGACGCGTGCACCCTGGTCGCGGCGCGTGGCAGGTTGATGCAGGCCCTCCCGGCGGGCGGTGCGATGCTCGCCCTCCAGGCCACCGAGAACGACATCACCGATGACCGCATCGACATCGCCGCCGTCAACGGCCCTCAGTCAATCGTGATCTCCGGCCCCGCCGACGTCATCGACGAGTGGGCGTCTCGTGGCTTCAAGAACAACCGGCTGAAGGTCTCCCACGCCTTCCACTCCCGGCTCATGGAACCGATGCTGGCCGAATTCGCCCAGGTCCTGGGCGCCCTGACCTTCGCCGAACCGCGTATCCCGATCGTGTCGAACCTGACCGGCGAAGTCGCCGAGCCGGGCCTGCTGTCGTCCCCGGCCTACTGGCTGCGGCAGGTCCGCGAGGCGGTCCGGTTCGCCGACGGCGTCACCTGTCTGAGCGGGCGAGGCGTGTCCAGGTTCGTGGAGCTGGGCCCGGACGGCGTCCTGTCCGGCCTGGCCCAGCAGTCCGCCGACGGGACGTTCGCACCCCTGATGCGCCGCGACCGCGACGAAGCCGAGACAACCCTCGCAGCCCTCGCCAAGTTGTGGACGACCGGCGCCGAAGTCGACTGGCCGACCGTGCTGCGCCCCGGGAACCGGGTCGACCTGCCGATCTACGCCTTCCAGCGTCAGCGGTACTGGCCCGAGCCGCTCGCCCAGTCCTCACCGTCGGACCCCGCCGAAGCACGGTTCTGGGACGCGGTCGACCGCGAAGACGCGACCGAGATCGCCGACACCCTCCACCTCGACCACACCCCCGGACAGCTCCAGACGGTGCTCCCCGCCCTCTCCGCCTGGCGACGCTCACGCCGCCAGGAGACGGCCATCGCCTCATGGCGCTACCAGATCACCTGGAAGCCCCTCGGCGGCTCCGCGGAAAGCAGCCTGACAGGAACCTGGCTCCTGGCCGCGCCGCCCGGCTCCGACCTGGCCGTTCACGTGGCCGCCGCCCTGCGCGACGCCGGCGCGGACGTCCTGGACCACCAGACCTCAAGGCATGGCGACCTCGCCGGAGTCGTCCTCATCCCGGGCTCCGAAGTGGTGGCCGAATCGCTGGCCGCCCTCCGGACCCATGAAGACGCCCCCCTCTGGGTGATCACCAGCGGCGCCGTCTCGATCGGCCGCTCCGACCCGCTGCGCGCCCCCGACCAGGCACAGGCCTGGGGGCTGGGCCGGGTGGCGGCGCTGGAGCACCCGCGGCGATGGGGCGGCCTGATCGACCTCCCGGCCGTCCCCGACGCGACCACCGCGCGCCGCCTGGTGTCCGTGCTCGCCGGTCGTACCGGAGAAGACCAGGTCGCCATCCGCGGCGCCGGCCTGTACGGCAGACGGCTGGCCCGCGCGACCGCCGACTCCGGCGGCACACCGTGGACGACGTCGGGCACCGTCCTGATCACCGGCGGCACCGGAGCCCTGGGCGCCGAAGTGGCCCGCTGGCTGGCCGGGCGAGGCGTCCCCCGCCTGGTCCTGACCGGCCGCCGGGGAGCCGACACCCCCGGCACGGCCGACCTGGTGGCCGAGCTGACCGAACTCGGCGCCGAGGTCACCGTCGCCGCCTGCGACGTCACCGACCGCGACTCGCTCGCCGCGCTCCTGGCCGTGATCCCGGACCTGACCGGCGTGGTGCACGCGGCGGGCGCCGGGCAGGCCACCCCCCTCGCGGCCACCGACGAGCCCGAGATCAGACGGGTGCTGGACGTCAAGGCGACCGGCGCGGCCCTCCTCGACGAACTGACCCACGACGTGAGCATGTTCGTCGTCTTCTCCTCCATCGCCGCCACCTGGGGAAGCGGCGGCCAGGGCGTGTACGCGGCGGCCAACGCCCACCTCGACGCGCTCGTTCAGCGGCGCAGGGCCCGAGGCCTGACCGGCACGTCCGTGGCGTGGGGCCCGTGGGCGGGCGCCGGCATGGCCGTCGAGGGCGAGACGGAGGAGTTCCTGCGCCGCCGTGGCCTGCTCGCGATGGACCCGAAACTGGCCGTCCTCGCCCTGGCCCAAGCCGTCGACCGGGACGAGACCTGCGTGACCGTCGCCGACGTCGACTGGGCGCGCTTCGCGCCGAGCTTCGTCTCCGGACGGCACAGCGCCCTGCTCGCCGACCTGCCGGAGGCCGCGAGGACCCTCGCGCCGGTCGCCGCCGACCACGGCTCGGCGTTCCGCGCCGACCTCGCGGCGGCCCCCACCGCCCGCCGCCACCGGATGCTGCTCGACCTGATCAGAGCCCGCGCAGCCACCGCGCTCGGCCACGCGTCGGCGGAGACCATCGACGCCGACCGGGCCTTCCGCGACCTCGGCTTCGACTCGCTGACCGCCGTCGAACTGCGGAACCTGCTGGGCGCGGAGACCGGACTCGTCCTCCCGGCCACCCTCGTCTTCGACCATCCGACCCCGGCCGTGCTGGCCGCCCACCTGTCCGATCAGCTGGCCGATGAACTGGCCGGTGACGTGCTGGAGCCCGCCCGGCCGGTCGCGGCCGACGCGTCCGTCGACGACCCGATCGCGATCGTCGGCATGGGCGCCCGTTACCCGGGCGGCGTGCGCGGTGCGGCCCAGCTGTGGGACCTGGTCGCGGGCGGTTTCGACGGTGTCACCGGCTTCCCGGCCGACCGCGACTGGCCCGTCGACCTGGTCGACGCCGACGCGGCCCAGGGCGGTTTCGTCGACGGAGCCACCGAGTTCGACGCCGGGCTGTTCGGGATCTCGCCGCGCGAGGCGCTGGCGATGGACCCGCAGCAGCGGCTGCTGCTGGAGGCCGCCTGGGAGACGTTCGAGTCGGCCGGGATCGCCCCACGCTCACTCAAGGGACGCCCGGTCGGCGTGTTCGTCGGCGCGTCGTCGTCCGGATACGGCGGCCTGGCCGAGGGGCTGGACGGCGCGGAGGGCTACCTCCTGGCGGGCACCGCCAACAGCGTGATCTCCGGCCGCGTCGCTTACACCTTCGGGCTCGAAGGCCCGGCCGTGACGGTGGACACGGCGTGCTCATCGTCGCTGGTGGCGCTGCACCTGGCGGTGCAGGCGCTGCGGCGGGGCGAGTGTGAGCTGGCACTGGCCGGCGGCGTGACCGTGATGGTGTCACCCGCGGCGTTCGTGGAGTTCGACCGGCAGGGCGGCCTGGCCTCCGACGGCCGGTGCAGGTCCTTCGCCGACGCGGCGGACGGCACCGGCTGGGGCGAGGGCGTCGGCGTCCTGCTGGTGGAGCGTCTTTCCGACGCTCAGCGGCTCGGGCACGAGGTCCTCGCGGTGGTGCGCGGCAGCGCGATCAACCAGGACGGCGCGTCGAACGGCCTCACCGCGCCGAACGGCCCCTCGCAGCAGCGCGTGATCCGGCAGGCGCTGGCCGACGCGGGCCTCCGGCCGTCCGACGTCGACGCCGTCGAGGCGCACGGCACCGGCACGGTCCTCGGCGACCCCATCGAGGCCCAGGCGCTCCTGGCCACCTACGGTCAGGACCGGGACGAGCCCCTCTGGCTCGGCTCGATCAAGTCGAACATCGGCCACACCCAGGCGGCGTCCGGGGTGGCCGGTGTGATCAAGATGGTCCAGGCGATGCGCCACGGTGTGCTCCCCGCGACGCTGCACGTCGACGAGCCGTCCCGGCAGGTCGACTGGTCGACCGGCGCGGTCGAACTGCTGACCGAGGCCCGGCCGTGGCCCTCCGCGGAGCGGCCGCGCCGCGCGGGCGTCTCCTCGTTCGGGATCAGCGGCACCAACGCGCACATCATCCTCGAAGCCGCACCGGCCCGATCGACGGAACCGGCCGCGCCGATCGGCGACCCTGGTCATCTCGGGTGGACGATCTCCGCCACCACCGCCGAAGGACTGCGTGACCAGGCGGCACGGTTGCGCGCGTTCACCGCGGAGAGCGACGACCCGCGCGACGTCGCCTGGTCACTCGCCACCACGAGAACGGCGCTGACCCATCGAGCCGTGATCGTCGGCGAAGACCACGCGGGCCTGCTCCGGGGCCTCGACGCGCTGACCGCCGGCAGGCCCGGCGTGGTGTCCGGGGCCGTGACCGCCGGACAGACGGCGTTCCTGTTCACCGGTCAGGGATCGCAGCGGGCCGGGATGGGGCGTGGCCTGTATGCCCGGTTCCCCGTGTTCGCCGAGGCCTTCGACGCCGTCTGCGCAGCTCTGGACCTTCTACTCGACCGGCCGATCAGAGACGTCATCCTCGACGGCACCGACCTCGACCAGACCATGTGGGCCCAGGCCGGACTCTTCGCCGTCGAGGTCGCGTCCTTCCGACTGATGGAGTCGCTCGGGGTCGTCCCGGACTACCTGCTGGGCCACTCGATCGGCGAGGTAGCCGCCGCTCACTGCGCGGGGATCCTGACGCTCGAAGACGCGTGCATCCTCGTGGCCGCCCGAGGCCGCCTGATGCAGGCGCTCCCGCCCGGCGGCGCGATGCTCGCGCTCCAGGCCACCGAAGACCAGATCACCGACGATCGCGTCGACATCGCCGCCGTCAACGGCCCCAACTCGGTGGTGATCTCCGGCCCCGCCGACGTCATCGACGAGTGGGCGTCTCGTGGCTTCAAGAGCAACCGGCTGAAGGTCTCGCACGCGTTCCACTCGCGGCTCATGGAACCGATGCTGGACGAATTCGCCCAGGTCCTGACCACACTGACCTTCGCCCAACCGCAGATCCCGATCGTGTCCGGCGACATGACCACGCCCGGCTACTGGGTCCGCCAGATCCGGGAGGCGGTCCGGTTCGCCGACGGCGTCACCCACCTGCGCGACCAGGGCGTGACCCGGTTCGTGGAACTGGGCCCCGACGGGGTGCTGTCCGCGATGGCGCAGCAGTCGGCCGACGGGTTGTTCGCCCCGCTGATGCGCCGCGACCGCGACGAAGCCGAAACCGCGCTGACCGCGCTCGCCCAGCTGTGGACGACCGGCGCCGACGTCGACTGGCCGGCCGTCCTGCCGGGCGGACGCCGGATCGACCTGCCCACCTACGCCTTCCAGCGCGACCGCTACTGGCCCAGGCCGGTGCCCGCGGTCATCACGGGCGACGTGGTCGAATCCCGCTTCTGGGACGCCGTCGAACGCGAGGACCTCGGCGAACTCGCCCACACCCTCGACACGCAGCCCGAGAACGTGGAGAGCCTGCTGCCCGCTCTGTCGTCGTGGCACAAGCGCCGCCGCCAGGACTCGGCGGTCGAGTCGTGGCGCTACCAGGTCACCTGGAAGCCGCTGACCAGCGAGAAGACCGGCACGCTGACGGGCCGCTGGCTGCTGGTCGTGACAGAGGAGCAGCCGCTCGCCCAGCAGGTCGAAGCGGCACTCGCCTCGGCCGGCGCGGACGTGGTCCGCCTGGTCGTGACGGACATCGACCGCGCCGCACTGACAGAGCGCCTCGAAGACGTGGCAGGCGTGGTGAGCCTGACCGACCTGGTCACGACACTCACGCTCCTCCAGTCGCTGGGCGATGCGGGCATCCAGGCCCCGCTGTGGGCGATGACCGTCGGCGCGGTCTCGATCGGCCGGTCGGATCCGCTGGCGAATCCCGTACAGGCCCAGATCTGGGGGCTCGGCCGGGTGGCGGCCCTGGAGTACCCCGACCGCTGGGGCGGCCTCATCGACCTCCCGCAAACGTTCGACGAGCGGGCCGGACAGCGCCTCGTCACGGTCCTGACCGGCGATGAGGACCAGGTCGCGATCCGCGCCTCGGGTGTGTACGGCCGCAGGCTCGGGCGCACCGCCGCCGACGACGACGTGGTTCCGTGGTCGCCGAAGCGGCCCGGCACGGTGCTGGTCACCGGCGGCACCGGCGCGCTGGGCGCGGTCGTCGCCCGCTGGCTGGCCGAAAGCGGCGTCGCGCACCTGGTCCTGACCGGGCGGCGCGGCACGGCCCCCGACCTGGCGGCGGAGCTGACCGCGCTGGGAGCCAGGGTGACCGTGGCCGCGTGCGACGCGGCCGACCGGGACGCGGTCGCGGCGGTCCTGGCCGGGATCCCGGCCGACCTCCCGCTGACCGGCGTGATCCACGCGGCCGGCGTCCTCGACGACGGCCTGCTCGACGCGCTGACACCCGACCGGTTCGAGACGGTGCTGTCCGCCAAGGCGTCGGGCCTGGTCCACCTCGACGAGCTGACCCGGGACGCCGACCTGGACTTCTTCGTGGCCTTCTCCTCGATGGCGGGCGCGATCGGCAGCGCCGGTCAGGGCAACTACGCGGCGGCCAACGCCTTCCTCGACGCGTGGATGCGGCACCGCCGCGACCGTGGCCTCCCCGGCGTGTCGGTGGCGTGGGGCCCCTGGGCCCAGGACGGCATGGCCACCGGCAGGGCCGCGACCGAGCGGCTGCGCCGTGGCGGCGTGTCACCGATGGCGCCGAAAACGGCGGTGCGGGCGCTGGCCCAGGCGATCGGCCACGACCAGCCGAACCTGATGGTCGCCGACATCGACTGGACGGCCTTCGCCCCCGCGTTCTCGGCCACCCGGCCGAGCCCGCTCCTGCGTGACCTGCCCGAAGTGATCGCGCTGCCCACCACGACTGTGGGCGTCTCCCGCCTGCGCGAGGAACTGGCGGCCGTCCCGGCGCGCCGGCGCGGGCAACTCCTGCTCGACACCATCCGGGCGCTGGCCGCCGCCGTGCTCGGGCACGACTCCGGCGAGGCCATCGCGCCCTCCCAGGCCTTCCGCGAACTCGGCTTCGACTCGCTGATGGCGGTGGAGTTCCGCAACCGCCTGAACGCCGAGACCGGACTGCGGCTGCCCGCGACGCTGGTCTTCGACCGGCCGACCCCGATGGTGCTGGCCGGGTTCCTGGAAGGGGAACTGTTCGACGGGCATGCTCCGGCCGACGAGGTGATGGTCGAAGGCCGGTTGGACGAACCGATCGCGATCGTCGGCATGAGCTGCCGCTTCCCCGGCGGGGTGACCAGCCCGGCGGAGCTGTGGCGGCTGGTGGCCGACGGGGTCGACGGCCTGTCGGCCTTCCCCGCCGACCGTGGCTGGCCGATGAACTCCGGCTACGCGCGCGTCGGCGGGTTCGTCGACGACGTGGCGGATTTCGACGCGGCCCTGTTCGGGATCTCGCCTCGTGAGGCGCTGGCGATGGACCCGCAGCAGCGGCTCCTGCTCGAAGCGGCCTGGGAGACGTTCGAGTCGGCCGGGCTGGACCCGCGCTCACTCCGGGGCCGCTCGGTCGGCGTCTTCGCCGGCACCAACGGCCAGGACTACGGCGCGCTGCTGGCCGCCTCGGACGAGCAGGTCGAAGGGCACGTGGCCACGGGCAACGCGGCGTCGGTGCTGTCGGGCCGGGTCTCGTACGTGTTCGGGCTGGAGGGCCCGGCCGTGACCGTGGACACCGCGTGCTCGTCGTCGCTGGTGGCACTGCACTGGGCGGCCCAGGCGCTGCGCAGCGGCGAATGTGAGATGGCGCTGGCCGGCGGCGTGACGGTGATGTCCACGCCGAGCGCCTTCGCCGAGTTCGACCGGCAGGGCGGCCTGGCCGCCGACGGCCGGTGCAAGGCGTTCGCCGCCGGAGCGGACGGCACCGGCTGGGGCGAGGGCGTCGGCGTCCTACTGGTGGAGCGCCTGTCGGACGCCCGCCGCAACGGCCACGAGGTGCTCGCGATCATCAGGGGCAGCGCGGTCAACCAGGACGGCGCGTCCAATGGCCTGACCGCCCCCAACGGCCCTTCGCAGGAACGGGTGATCCGCCAGGCGCTGGCCGGAGCACGTCTCGACCCCTCGGAGGTCGACGCGGTGGAGGCGCACGGCACCGGCACCCGGTTGGGCGACCCGATCGAGGCGCAGGCGTTGCTGGCGACGTACGGACAAGAAAGAGCGCGGCCCCTGTGGCTGGGCTCGATCAAATCGAACATCGGCCACACGCAGGCCGCGGCGGGTGTCGCCGGTGTGATCAAGATGGTCCAGGCGATGCGCCACGGCGTGCTCCCCGCGACGCTGCACGTGGACGAGCCGACGCCGCAGGTCGACTGGTCGACCGGCGCGGTCGAACTGCTGACCGAGCCGAGACCGTGGCCCGCCACGGACCGCCCGCGCAGAGCGGGTGTCTCCTCGTTCGGCGTCAGCGGCACCAACGCCCACGTGATCATCGAACAGGGCGACCCCGCCCCGGTTTCGGCCCCGGCATCGCAAGGCCCGGCACCTTGGCTGGTGTCCGGCCGGACGGCCGAGGCGCTGGCAGCACAGGCCGAGCGCTTGCGGGAAGCGGTTCGGGACCTGCCTCCGGTGGACGTCGCCTGGTCGCTCGCCACGACCCGGGCCGCGCTGACCCAGCGTGCGGTGATCATCGGCGGCGATCACCCGGAACTGCTCTCCGGACTGGACGCTCTCGCCGTGGGCGAACCCGCGACGGGCGTGGTCTCGGGTGTCTCCGCCGAAGGCCGGACGGCGTTCCTGTTCACCGGCCAGGGTTCACAGCGGGTCGGCATGGGACGCGGTCTGTACGAGGCGTTCCCGGTGTTCGCCGACGCCTTCGACGCCGTCTGCGCGGCACTGGACCTCCTCCTCGACCGGCCGATCCGGGACGTCATCCTCGACGGCACCGACCTCGACCAGACCGTCTACACACAGGCCGGCCTCTTCGCGGTCGAGGTGGCGTCGTTCCGCCTACTGGAGTCGCTCGGCGTGACCCCGGACTACCTGCTCGGCCACTCGATCGGCGAGGTCGCCGCAGCCCACTGCGCAGGGATTCTGTCCCTGGAAGACGCGTGCACCCTCGTGGCCGCGCGAGGCCGGTTGATGCAGGCGCTCCCTGAAGGGGGAGCGATGCTCGCCCTCCAGGCCACCGCGGCGGACATCGACGACGAGCGCATCGACATCGCCGCGATCAACGGCCCTCAGTCTGTGGTGATCTCCGGCCCGGCCGACGTCATCGACGAGTGGGTGTCTCGTGGCTTCAAGAGCAACCGGCTGAAGGTCTCGCACGCCTTCCACTCCCGGCTCATGGAACCGATGCTGGACGAATTCGCCCAGGTCCTGGACACGCTGACCTTCACCGAACCGCAGATCCCCATCGTGTCGGGCGACATGACCACACCCGGCTACTGGGTCCGCCAGGTCCTGGAGACGGTCAGGTTCGCCGACGGCGTCACCCAGCTCCACGACCAGGGCGTGACCCGGTTCGTGGAACTCGGCCCCGACGGCGTGCTCTCCGCGATGGCGCAGCAGTCGGCAGAAGGCGTGTTCGCGCCGCTGATGCGCCGCGACCGCGACGAAGCCGAAACCGCCCTGACGGCCCTCGCCCGGTTGTGGACGACCGGCGCCGACGTCGACTGGCCGGCGGTCCTGCGGGCCGGTCGCCGGGTCGACCTGCCCACCTACGCCTTCCAGCGGCAGCGCTTCTGGCCCAGGACCCCGGCACCGTCCGGCGACGTGGTCGACTCATGGCGCTACCAGGTCGAATGGAAGCCGGTGACGGTTCACCCCGGTGCGCTGGACGGCACCTGGATCCTCGTCACCCCCGACGACGACCTGCTCCTCGCCGACACGCTGCGCGCGGCCGGCGCCGACGTGGTCACGCTCACCCCGGCGGGCCTCGACCGGCGGGAGCTGGCCGAGCGCCTCCGCGCGGCCGCGCCGGCCGTCGGCGGGATCGTCTACCGGCCCGGCCGCCACAGCGGCCTGGCCACGATGCTCACCCTGCTCCACGCCCTCGGCGACGCCGAGCTGGACGCCCCGCTGTGGACGCTGACCAGCGGCGCGGTGGCGGTCGACGGCACCGACAGGCTGATCCGCCCGGACGACGCCCAGCTGTGGGGCCTCGGCCGGGTCGCCGCCCTGGAACGGCCGCGGAGCTGGGGCGGTCTGATCGACCTGCCCGCCGGCCTGGACTCCCGTAGTCGGGAAGGCCTGGTCGCGGTGCTCGGCGGCATGGGCGAAGACCAAGTCGCCCTGCGCGGCGGCAGGGCGCTCGCCCGGCGTCTCGTCCGGGCGGCCCGTCCGGAATCGACCGCGACCCCCTGGACGCCGTCCCGGCCCGGCACGGTCCTGATCACCGGCGGCACCGGCGCCCTCGGCGCGTCGGTGGCCCGCTGGCTGGCCGGGCGCGGGGTGGCGAACCTCGTGCTCACCGGCCGCCGGGGCATGGACGCGCCCGGGGCCGCCGACCTGGCTGGCGAGCTGGCGGCGAACGGCGCGCGGGTGACCGTGGCGCAGTGCGACGTCGCCGATCGAGGCGCGCTCGCCGAGGTGCTGGCCGCGATCCCGGCGGATCTCCCGCTGATCGGCGTCGTGCACGCCGCCGGGGTGGCCCAGGCGGCGACGCTGGCGGAGACCGGCCTCGCCGACATCCCCGAGATCACCGGCGGCAAGGTGTCGGGCGCGGCCCACCTCGACGCGCTCACCCCGGCCGACCTGGAACTGTTCATCGTCTTCTCGTCGATCGCGGCCACGTGGGGCAGCGGCGGCCAGGGCCTCTACGCCGCCGGCAACGCCTACCTCGACGCGCTCGTGCGTCAGCGGCGCGACCGGGGCCAGACGGGGACCTCGGTGGCGTGGGGCCCGTGGGCGGGTTCGGGAATGGCGGTCTCCGGTGAGGCGGCCGAGTTCCTGCGCCGCCGGGGCCTGCGGGCCCTCGACCCGGACCTCGCCGTGTCGGCGCTGGCCCAGGCGGTCGACCACGGCGAGAGCGCGCTGACCGTCGCCGACGTCGACTGGACCCGGTTCGCGCAGACGTTCACCGCCGCCCGGCCCAGCCCGCTCATCGGCGACCTGCCCGAACTCGCCGTCGCGACGGACGACCTGCCCGGCGACGGCGGGCTGCGGACCCGGCTCGGCGCGCTGGGCGCGCAGGAGCGGATGGCCGAGCTGCTGGAGCTGATCCGGCGCGCCCTCGCCGCCGTGCTCCGCTACGCCCCGGACGAGCGGATCGACGAGAGCCGCCCGTTCCGCGACCTCGGGTTCGACTCGCTGACCGCGGTCGAGTTCCGCAACCTGCTGGCGAAGGAGTGCGGCACCCCGCTGTCGGCGACGATCGTCTTCGACCACCCGACCCCGGTCGCGCTCGCCGCGCACCTGCACGGCGTGCTGCCCGGCGCCGACCCGGTCACGGACGTCGAGCCGTTGATCACGGCGCTGGACACGATGGAGGCCGCGATGGCCGCCGGCCTGCCGGACGAACTGTCGCGGGTCCGGGTCACCGTCCGGCTGCAGGCGTTCCTCGCCAAGTGGACCGCGGCCGAGCAGGCGGCGGCCGGCGACAACCTGGAAGACCTGCTCGACGCCGCCAGTGACGAGGAGCTGATCGACCTGATCCGCGAACAGCTGAGCTGAAATCCGATTGTCCGACCAAATAAAAGGACCGCCGGGCGGATAATCGCCCGGCGGCCCTGTCGGCATTTCTGGAGAATGGTCAGTCGGCGGCCTTCAATTCGCCGTTCAGATAACCCGCGCGGCAGGCGCGGCGCTGGATTTTGCCACTGGTCGTGCGCGGCAGCAGCCCGCGCCGGACGAGCAGGACCTCATCGGCCCAGAGGCGGTGCTCCGTGCGGATGGTCTCCTGGATCCGGTCGCGGAGTTCGTCGGGACGGGTCGAGCGGAGCACCCGGCCGTCGGCCTCGACGACGACGACCAGCCGCTCGCGCCGCCCGTCGTCCACCGAGAACGCCGCCGCGCAGTTCGGCCGCAGGCCGGGGTCGGCCGACTCGGCGGTCAGCTCGATGTCCTGCGGATAGTGGTTGCGGCCCTTGCGGATGATGACGTCCTTGAGCCGCCCGGCGATGTAGAGCTCGCCCTCGTGGACGAACCCGAGGTCGCCGGTGCGCAGGTGGGGCCGCTCGGCCTCCTCGCCGGTCAGGCGGGCCAGGAAGGTCTCGGCGGTCGCGGCCGGTCTGCCGAGGTAGCCGGCCGCGACGCAGGGGCCGTGGATCCAGATCTCGCCGACCCGGCCCGGCGGGCAGGCCGTCATGGTGGCCGGATCGACGATCTCCACCTGGGTGCCACCGGTGGTGACGCCGCTGCTGACCACCGGTTTGGCCGCCGGATCGTCCTCGTCGAGGATGGTCACCCGGCCCGCGAGCAGGTCGTCGGACGACACCCACAGGGCGCTCGGGAGCAGGTGCGGCGGGTTCGCGGTGGCCTTCAGCGTGTTCTCGGCCAGGCCGTATCCGGGGCAGGGGGCGGTGGCCGCCAGCCCGTACGGCGCGAACGTCTCGGCGAAGTCGCGCACGACCCGCCAGCGCACCGGTTCGGCCCCGTTGATCGCGGCCCGCCACGTCGACAGGTCGACCGCCGGGTCCACCCGGCCCTCGGCCGCCGCGCGCACGCACAGCTCGTAGGCGAAGCTCGGCGCGGCCGCGTGGGTGCCGCGGAAGCGGGAGATGGCCTCCAGCCAGCGGGCCGGGCGGCGGATGAACGCGTCGGGCGGCATCAGGTAGGCGGGCACCCCCGCGACCAGCGGGAACACGACGCTGAGCAGCAGCCCCATGTCATGGAAGAGCGGCAGCCAGGACACCACCACGGCGTCGTCGTCGATGGGGAACGACTGCTCGGTCTCGGTCACGTTGGCCAGGAAGTTGGCGTGGGTCACCATGACGCCCTTCGGCGTCCCGGTCGACCCCGACGTGTACTGGAGCAGCGCCACGTCGTTCGGGGTGGGCTCGGCGAGCGGCCCGGGGTCGGCCGGGGGCATCGACTCGGTGTCGATGATCGCGAGGCCGTCGAGTTCCGGCCGGCCCGCGAAGCGCTCCTCCAGGTCGCGTTTGACGGCCCCGGTGGTCAGGATGGCGGTGGTGCCCGCGTCGTCGGCGATCCCGCGCAGGCGGGCCAAACCCTTCTTGCCGCTGGGCAGCGGGGTGGGCGCGCAGCTCACCCCGGCGCGCAGACAGCCGTACATGGCGCGGACGAACTCCAGGCCGGTCGGGTGCAGCAGGATGGCGCTGCCGCCGGACAGGCCCATCGCGGTGAACGCGGCGGCCCGGTCGGTCGCGGCGGCGTCGAGCTCCGCGTAGGTGAGCGCTTCGGTTAGTTCTTCGCCGTCCGGCAGGAACCCGTAGGCCCGCTCGTGGGGACGGCGCGCCGCTTGGGCGTGCAGGACCTCCGACAGGGTGGTGGCGGGGGCCAGCGGTTTCGCGCTGAAAATCGTGGTCATGGACCGCCTGCCAATTGGTGAAAATGGCGATGGGAATATCGGCAATATCTTTTGCACGGTAGATATGGGGGCGGGAATCCCGCAACGAGAACCCCGATGAGTCTGGGCTCCAGACTTTGTGAATAGGGGTGTCGCAAACTCCGGGCGATTCATACCGTGGCGTCATCTGATGACGTACCGGCGAGAAGAGGCCAGAGGATGTCGCCCGACCTGCCCGCGCCGGCCCCGAGCCGGCGCATGCCCGCGATGCAGGACCTGCCCGGCCTGGCCGACCCGCCGCCCACGACGGCGGTGCGCCTCGCCGACCTCGACGAGCGGCGCGACCAGGCGGTGACGCGCGCGGAGGAACGCGCTCTCGGGAAACAGCACGCCAAGGGCAAGCTGACCGCACGCGAGCGCATCGACCGGCTCCTGGACCCCGGGTCGTTCGTCGAGATCGACATGTTCGTCCGGCACCGCAACGCCGACTTCGGCATGGACCGCGACCGGCCCTACGGCGACGGGGTGATCACCGGGCACGGCCTCGTCGACGGCCGCCGCGTCTGCGTGTTCGCGCACGACTTCACCACGCTCGGCGGCAGCATGGGGGAGGCCTTCGGCGGCAAGGTACTGAAGATCATGGACCTCGCGCTGAAGATCGGCTGCCCGATCGTCGGCATCAACGACTCCGGCGGCGCCCGCATCCAGGAGGGCGTCGTGTCCCTCGCCTACTACGCGGAGCTGGGCCGCCGCAACGTCGACGCGTCCGGGGTGATCCCGCAGATCTCCATGATCATGGGCCCGTGCGCGGGCGGCTCGGTCTACTCGCCCGCCCTCACCGACTTCACCGTGATGAGCGACCGCACGTCCTACATGTACGTGACCGGCCCCGAGGTCGTCGCCGCCGTGACGGGGGAGCGCACCACCCACGACGACCTCGGCGGGCCCGCCCTCAACAGCGAGGTGTCCGGCAACGCCCACTACGTCGGCGTCGACGAGGACGACTCGATCGCCTACGTCCAGGCGCTGCTCGGCTACCTGCCGGCCAACAACCTCGACCCGGCCCCCGCCTACGCCTACGAACCGGAGCCCGGCCTCACCGCCGCCGACATCGCACTCGACTCCGTCATCCCCGACGAGGTGAACCGGGTCTACGACATGTTCGACGTGCTGCGCAGGGTGGTCGACGACGGCGAGCTGCTGGAGATCCAGGGTGCCTTCGCCCGCAACATCGTCTGCGCCCTGGCCAGGGTCGAGGGCCGGACCGTCGGCGTCGTCGCCAACCAGCCGATGGTCCAGTCGGGCGCGATCGACATCGACGCCTCGGAGAAGGCCGCCAGGTTCGTCCGCTTCTGCGATGCGTTCAACATCCCGATCCTGACCTTCGCCGACGTGCCCGGCTATCTGCCCGGCCTGGAGCAGGAGCGGGGCGGCATCATCCGCAGGGGCGCCAAGCTGATCTACGCCTACGCCGAGGCGACCGTCCCCAAGGTGACCGTCGTCATCCGCAAGGCGTACGGGGGCGGCTACGCGGTCATGGGCTCCAAGCACCTGGGCGCCGACGTCAACCTGGCCTGGCCGACGGCAGAGATCGCGGTCACCGGCGCGACCGGCGCCGTCCACGTGCTGCACCGCAAGGTGCTCGCCGCCACGGCCGAGGGCGAGCGGCCGGCGCTGGAACGCCACCTGATCGCCGAATACCAGGAGAAGTTCAGCAACCCCTACGTCGCCGCCCAGTACGGCTACGTCGACGAGGTGATCCGGCCCGCGCAGACCCGGGCCAAGGTCGCCGAGGCCTTCGCGATCCTGCGCGACAAGAGGGTCGCCGGCCTGGAGAAGAAGCACGGGAACATCCCGCTCTGACGCCACCGATAGCGCTTCGATAACGCCCGGAAGTTCACGACTCCTAATGTCCGAAGTGTCTGATGTGAGGCTCCTCAGCAAGGAGGGTGACGATGGGCCTGGTGGAGAGAGGCGAGGCGTTCACGGCGCTGGGCGCGCTGGTGACCGACGCACTCGGCGGGAAGGGCCGCGTCGCGTTGCTGACCGGCACCGTCGCGACGGGCAAGAGCGAGTTGCTGCACACGTTCGCCGACCAGGTCGTGGACCTGGGCGCGCTTCCCGTCGTGGCGATGGCCTCGGCCGTCGAGCGGGATCTGCCGCTGGGCGTGATCGGCCAGCTCATGCAGGACGCGCCGCTCCCCGCGGAGGAACGCGAGCGGGCGATGGCGCTGGTGGCGGAGAGCACCGCGTCCATCCGGGCCAACCCGCAGGCCGCGGTGCTGGAGCCGGTCGACGCGCAGATCGTGCACGCCCTGTGCACCGTGCTGCTGGACCTGTCGGAGCGCTATCCGCTGCTCATCGTGGTCGACGACGTCCACCACGCCGACCGGATGTCGCTGCTCTGCCTGGCCTATCTGGCCCGGCGGGTGCGCTTCGCCCGGATCGCCGCCGTCTTCGGGCAGTCCGACCACGGGCACTACACCGAATCGTTCTTCCAGACCGAGCTGCTGCGCCAGCCGCACGCCCGCCGCATCCACCTCGAACCGCTGTCGCGGGCCGGGGTCGCCGAGCTGGTCACCGCCCGGCTGGGTCAGCGCCCCGCCGAGCGGTTCGCCGCCGAGTGGTACGCGCTCAGCGGCGGCAACCCGCTGCTGCTGGCCGGTCTGGCCGACGACCACCAGACGGCGGAACGCAACCACGGTGAACCGCCCGGCGAGCTCGTGCCCGCCGACCGGTACAGCCAGGCCGTCCTGTCCTGCCTGCACCGGGGCGAACCCCAGGCCCTGCGCGTGGCGCGCGGTCTGGCCGTGCTCGGCGCGCCGGAGCCGCTGCCCCGGCTCCTCGGGCTCAACCCGGCCGAGGTCACCCAGTCGCTGCACGCCCTGGCCAGGGCCGGGCTGCTGTCGATGGGGTCCTTCCGGCACGAGGTCGCCCGCGCCGCCGTCCTGGCCGAGATGGACACCCAGGACCGGGTCGACCTGCACCGGGTCGCGGCCGAACTGGGCCGCGACAGCGGCGCCGCCCCCTCGGCCATCGCCGACCACCTGCTGGAGGCCGGCCGGCTGGGCACCCCCTGGGTCGTGCCGGTGCTGGAGGACGCCGCCCGCGACGCCCTCCGCGAGGGCCGGGTGACAGCCGGTGTCGCCTACCTGCGGCTGGCCTGGGAGGAGTGCGCCGACGAGCAGCACCGGGCCCGGATCATCACGATGCTGGTCCGCGCCGAGTGGCGGATCAACCCGGGCGCGCCCGCCGCGCACCTGGCCGAACTGTCCGACGCCCTGCAGCGGGGCCAGCTCCGGGGCGGCGACGCCGCCGTGCTCGCCCGCGCCCTGTTCTGGCACGGCCGCACCGCCGACGCCCGTGAGGTGCTGGAGCACCTGGCCGCCACCGCCGACCCCGGCGACGCCGAGGCCTCCGCCGAGCTCGCGGTCGTCCGGCCCTGGCTGCGCGCCACCTACCCCGCGTTCTTCGCCGAACTGCGCGCCGCCGAGGAGGCCCAGAAGGGGGACGGCCAGGCTCCGCGCCGGCGCGGCCTGTTCGCCGAGCCGACCCGCTCCGCCGCCGTCTCCGTCGCCGCCCACCGCCGTCTGGAGGCGACCACGGCGCTGTCCGAGGTGCTCACCAAGGGGCCGCGCGGGCAGCTGGTGGAGGGCGTCGAGCGGATCCTGCGCGGCTGCCACCTCGACGAGATGTCGCTCGACACCGTCGAGAGCGCCCTGCTCGCGCTGACCTACGCGGGCCGGCCCGACAAGGCCTCGCCCTGGTGCGACCTGTTCGCAGCCGAGGCGTCCACCCGCATGGCCCCCAGCAGGCAGGCGCGGCTCGACGCGATCCGGGCGGAGATCGCGGTCCGGCAGGGCGACATGCCCGCCGCCGAGGCCCACGCCCGGCACGCCCTGGAGACCATCCCCGTCGGGAGCTGGGGGGTCGCCGCCGGCGGCCCGCTGAGCAGCCTGATCTTGGCCCTCACGGCGATGGGACGCGACGACGTCGGCGAGTTCCTCGACCGGCCCGTCCTGGACACCATGTTCGAGACCCGCTACGGACTGCACTACCTCTACGCCAGGGGCCGCTACAGCCTGGCCGCCGACCAGCCCGACCTGGCCCTGCGCGACTTCCAGATCTGCGGCGAGCTGATCCGCAAGTGGGAGATCGACCTGCCCGGCCTGATCCCGTGGCGGGTCGACGCCGCCGAGGCCTGCCTGCGCGTCGGCCGCGAGGAGCAGGCCCGCCAGCTCGTCGAAGACCAGCTCCGCCGCTGCGGTCCCGCCACCCCGAGGGTGCACGGCATGGCGATGCGGATGCTGGCCGCCGCGGGCAGCGAGGCCAGGCACCGCCCGATGCTGCTGCGCCAGTCGGCCGAGATGCTCCAGGCCAGCGGCGACCGCTACGAGCTGGCCAGGACCCTGCTCGACCTGGTCGAGGCCTACCAGGGGCTCGGCGAATACCGCCGGGCCGGGATGATCGCGGGCCGGGCGCTCGGCCTCGCCCTGGAATGTCAGGCGGAGCCGCTCAGCAGGGCTCTGTTCGGCCGGGGCGAGGGCGAGGAGAAGGCCGTCAGGGCCGAACGCGGACTGAGCACGGTGCTCAGCGACTCCGAGCGGCGCGTGGCCGTTCTGGCCGCTGCCGGATACACCAACCGCGAGATCGCCGGGAGGCTCTACATCACGGTCAGCACGGTGGAACAGCACCTGACCCGGACCTACCGGAAGCTGAACATCACCCGTCGTGCGGACCTCCCTCCCAGTCTCGAGTACGGCAGCCATGTCACCACTTGAGAGACCAGAGGTATCGCATGCACATACAGGAAAGAACTCCGAGGCCGACTGACCTGCCGGCCGAGACGATGCGGGACCGAGTGGCCGAACTGGAGCTGCTCAGGGAGAACGCCCGCACCGGGCCCGATCCCGAGGCGACCCGGCGCCAGCACGCCAAGGGCAAGCTCACCGTCAGGGAACGGCTCGACGTCCTGCTCGACCCCGGGTCGTTCGTCGAGATCGAGACGTTCCGTCGGCACCGCGCGACGGGCTTCGGGCTGGAGCACAAGCGGCCGCACACCGACGGGGTCGTGGCGGGCTGGGGCAAGGTCGACGGCCGTGACGTCATGGTGTACGCCCACGACTTCCGCATGTTCGGCGGCGCGCTCGGCGAGGCCCATGCCACGAAGATCCACAAGGCGATGGACCTGGCCGAGGCCGCCGGAGTGCCGCTGATCAGCCTCAACGACGGCGCGGGCGCCCGCATCCAGGAGGGCGTCACCGCCCTGGCCGGATACGGCGGGATCTTCACCCGCAACGTCCGCATGTCCGGCGTGATCCCGCAGATCAGCGTCATGCTCGGCCCGTGCGCCGGCGGCGCCGCCTATTCGCCCGCCCTCACCGACTTCGTCTTCATGGTCCAGGGCACCGCCCAGATGTTCATCACCGGGCCCGACGTCGTCAAGGCGGTCACCGGCGAGGACATCAGCCAGGACGCGCTCGGCGGCGCCGTCGTGCACGGCACCCTGTCGGGCGTGGCCGGGTTCGTCTACCACGACGAGGTCTCCTGCCTCGAGGACGTGCGCTACCTGCTGTCCCTGCTGCCGGCCAACTTCCAGGAACTGCCCCCATCGGCCCTGCCCGCCGACCCGCCCGACCGGTCCAACGACCGCCTGCTCGACCTGGTCCCGGCCAACCCCGCCCAGTCCTACGACATGGCCCGGGTCATCGAGGAGATCGTGGACGACGGCGACTTCTTCGAGTTCCACAGCGGCTGGGCGGGCAACCTCATCTGCGGCCTGGCCCGCCTCGACGGCCACGTCGTCGGCATCGTCGCCAACCAGCCGAACCACCTGGCCGGCGTGCTGGACATCAAGGCCTCCGAGAAGGGCGCCCGCTTCATCCAGACGTGCGACGCGTTCAACATCCCGCTGGTCAGCCTGGTGGACGTGCCCGGCTTCCTGCCCGGCGCCGACCAGGAGCACAACGGCATCATCCGGCACGGCGCCAAACTGCTCTACGCCTACTGCGCGGCCAGCGTGCCCCGGATCCAGGTGATCGTCCGCAAGGCGTACGGCGGCGCGTACATCGTCATGGACTCTCTGTCGATCGGCGCCGACCTGTCGTTCGCGTGGCCGACGAACGAGATCGCCGTCATGGGCGCCGAGGGCGCGGCCAACATCATCTTCCGCCGGGAGATCGCCGCGTCGGACGACCCGGCCGAACACCACGCCAGGAAGGTCGACGAATACCGCACCACCCTCATGCACCCCTACTACGCCGCCGAGCGCGGCCTGGTCGACGACGTCATCGACCCGCGCGAGACCCGGGCGGTCATCATCCGCTCCCTCGGCCTGCTGCGGGCCAAACACGCGCTGGCCCCCCAGCGCAAGCACGGAAACCCGCCGATGTGATGGACGACCTGCGCATCGTCCGGGGCGCCCCCACGGAGGACGAACTCGCCGCGCTGGTCTGCGCGCTGCTCCTGGTGGCGGAGCAGGGCAGTGCGGACACCAGGGCGGCCCCGCAGCCGGTCGCCGCCCGGCCCTCCGGCTGGCGGCCCTTCGGCCACCGATCCCCCCACTCCTGGTCAACGCCGTCCGTCCTGCGGAGACTGTCTTGACATCCTCCCCACGGCTGAAGCCAGGGGATTCCCACCCTCACGGGTCGGGTTTCCTGCTTCCCAGGGCCGCGCCTTCGCCGCTTTCGCGGGTCTGGTCTCACCAGCCCTCCACAGGCGTTTCACCTCTCCGCCAGCCCGGCGGCGAGGATGTTCTTCGCGGCGTTCACGTCCCGGTCATGAGCGGCACCGCAGGCGCATTCCCAGGTCCGGACGTTCAACGGCATCCTGTCTCGCACGGTGCCGCATGCCGAGCACAGCTTGGAGGAGGGAAACCACCGGTCGACAACGACCAACTCCCTGCCGTACCAGGCGGTCTTGTACTCCAGCATGAACCGCATCTCCCGCCAGGAGGCGTCGGAGATCGCGCGGGCCAGCTTGTGGTTCTTCACCATGTTCCGGACGGTGAGGTCCTCGATCACGACCGTTTGGTTCTCACGGACGAGTCGGGTGGTGATCTTGTTCAGGAAGTCGCGGCGACGGTCGCAGATCCGGGCGTACACGCGGGCGACCTTGAGTTTCGCCTTCTGCCGGTTGGCCGAACCCTTCTCCTTGCGGGCCAGCGCCCGCTGAGCCTTGGCCAGCTCGCGCCGGTCGGCCCGCTCGTGCCGGGGGTTGACGATCTTCTCCCCGGTGGACAGCGTCGCCAGCGCCGTGATTCCCGCATCCACACCGACCGTGTTCAAGGTCGGGTCGAGGGGCCGGATCGCGTCCTGGCACAGGAGGGACACGAACCAGCGGCCGGCCGCGTCCCTGCTCACGGTCACGGTCGACGGTTCGGCGCCCTCGGGCAACGGGCGAGACCAGACGATGTTCAGCGGGCCGTCCATCTTCGCCAGCCTCAGCGCACCGTCCCGGTATTTGAACGCCGAGCGGGTGTACTCCGCCGACGCCCGGGACTTCTTCCGCGACTTGAACGTCGGGTACCCGGCCCGCCTGGCGAAGAAGTTCGCGAACGCCGCCTGAAGGTGGCGAAGCGCCTGTTGCAGCGGAACCGACGACACCTCGTTCAGGAACGCGAGGTCATCGGTGCGCTTCCACTCGGTGAGCGCGGCCGACGACTCCACGTAGGAGACCTTCCGGCCCTCCAGCGTGTAGGCGCGAGTCCGCTCCTCCAGCGCCTTGTTGTAGACCATGCGGGCGCAGCCGAACGTCCGGGCAAGCTCCGCCGCCTGCCCGGGGGTCGGATAGAAGCGGTACTTGTAGGCCCGCTTCACGACCTGCGCCATGCCTCATGTTCTATCGCGCGATCGGTTAAGTCTGGGCGTGTTTTCGATGCCAGACCACGCGGCACCGGCGCCGTGCCGCGTTTCCTCCCCAGGGCGAAAGCCCGGGTCTCCACGCTGGAGGTATCTGATGAAACTGAGCAAGATCCTCATCGCCAACCGGGGTGAGATCGCCGTGCGCGTCGCCCGCGCCTGCGCCGACGAGGGCCTCAAGAGCGTCGCCGTGTACGCCGACCAGGACACCGACGCGATGCACGTCGCCCTGTCCGACGAGGCGTTCGCCCTGGGCGGTGAGAGCCCGGCTGACACCTACCTGAACGTCGCCCGGCTGCTGGAGGTCGCGGCCCGCTCGGGCGCCGACGCCGTGCACCCCGGCTACGGGTTCCTCGCCGAGAACGCCGCCTTCGCCCAGGCCGTCATCGACGCCGGCCTGATCTGGATCGGCCCGCCGCCCGCCGCCATCGCCGCGCTCGGCGACAAGGTGGCGGCCCGCCGGATCGCCCAGAAGGTGGGCGCCCCCCTGGTCGCCGGCACCCCGGAGCCGGTCGCCGACGCCCTGGAGGTCCAGCGGTTCGCCGCCGAACACGGCCTGCCGGTGGCCATCAAGGCCGCCTTCGGCGGCGGCGGGCGCGGCCTGAAGGTGGCCCGCACCATGGAGGAGATCCCCGACCTCTACGACTCGGCGGTCCGCGAGGCCCTGGCCGCGTTCGGCCGGGGCGAGTGCTTCGTCGAGCGCTACCTCGACCGCCCCCGCCACGTCGAGACCCAGTGCCTGGCCGACACCCACGGCAACGTGATCGTGGTCTCCACCCGCGACTGCTCACTCCAGCGCCGCCACCAGAAACTCGTCGAAGAGGCCCCCGCCCCCTTCCTCACCGCCGAACAGACCACGCTCCTGTACGACAGCTCGAAGGCCATCCTGCGCGAGGCCGGCTACGTCGGCGCGGGGACGTGCGAGTTCCTCGTCGGGCAGGACGGCAGCATCTCCTTCCTGGAGGTGAACACCCGCCTGCAGGTCGAGCATCCGGTGACCGAGGAGGTCACCGGCATCGACCTGGTCCGCGAGATGTTCCGGATCGCCGCCGGCGAGCCGCTCGGCTACGACGACCCGCCCGTGCGCGGCCACTCGATGGAGTTCCGCGTCAACGCCGAGGACCCGGGCCGCGGCTTCCTGCCCACCCCCGGCCTCATCACCGCGCTGCACGCGCCGGGCGGGCCCGGCGTCCGGCTCGACGCCGGATACGCCGCCGGGCAGGCCGTGCCGGGGGCCTTCGACTCCCTGATCGCCAAGCTCGTGGTCACCGGCGCCGACCGGGACCAGGTCCTGCGCCGGGCCCGCCGCGCCCTGGCCGAACTCGTCGTCGAGGGCCTGCCGACCGTGCTGCCGTTCCACCGCGCGGTCGTGACCGACCCCGCCTTCACCGCAGACCCCTTCGAGGTGCACACCCGCTGGATCGAGACCGAGTTCGCCACCGTGCTCGTCCCCGGACCCGACGCCGTCCCGGCGCCCGAGCCCGCGCCGCGCGAGCGCGTCACGGTCGAGGTCGGCGGCCGCCGCCTGGAGGTCGTGCTTCCCTCGTCGCTGCGCACCCACCGGATGAAGGCCGACGGCGACCCCGGGCAGCGCCGCCCGCCGCGCCGTCAGGGCGCGACCGGGGTGCGTACCGTCGCCGGGGGAGACGCGCTGGTCAGTCCCATGCAGGGCACCATCGTGAAGGTGGTCGCCGCCGAGGGGACCGTGGTCTCGGCCGGGGACGTCATCGTGGTGCTGGAGGCGATGAAGATGGAGCAGCCGCTCACGGCCCACAAGTCCGGGGTGATCTCCGGGCTCGGCGCGGCGGTGGGGCAGAACGTCACGTCCGGCACGCTCATCTGCGAGATCAAGGACATCTGACGCACGTGCCGCCCGGCCCGTCCGACAAGGGGGCCGGGTTCGCTCGTCTCACCTTTTGACGGTGGCGGCGGGGATGACGATCGCGGTCAGGATCAGTCCGTCCTTCACGAGCCACCGCCCGGTGAACACGTCCAGCCGCTGCCCGTTGACGCGTGGTCCGGTGACCAGCAGCTGCGCGGAGAAGACCCCTCGGAGCGGGTCGATGTCGACCAGGGCGTCCTCGAAGCCGAGCCACCTGTTCACCAGCGGGAACCACGACTTGTAGACCGATTCCTTGGCGCAGAACAGCATCCGGTCCCAGCGGATCGAGGGGTGCTCGCGGAGCAGGTCGCGGATGAGCCGCCGTTCCTGCGGCAGGCCGATCGCGGCCAGCACGCCGTTGGGCAGCGGCTCGTTCTGCTCGGCGTCGATGCCGATCGCGGCGACCTCGGACCTCGTGCCGAGCACCGCGCCCCGGTAGCCGGCGCAGTGGGTGATGCTGCCGGTGACGCCGTCCGGCCAGAGGGGCTCGCCGCGGACGCCGGGCAGGATCGCCGCGGCGGGACGGCCCAGCATGCGCAGGGCGTCGCGCGCGCACACCCGGGCCGTCGTGAACTCTCTGCGGCGTTTCTCCACCGAACGGGAGATGATCGCCTCTTCCTCGGGGAACAGAGCGCCGTCCAGGAACTCCTCGCAGGTGTCGGCGGCCACGACGTACGGGGGCAGGATCGGCTCGATCATGGCGATTCCTCTGCGGGAAGGCTGCTCACCAGCCGCTGTATCCGCTCACACGGGTGGCCGCCAAGGCCGTGGGGAGTGAGCACACCGACCCGTCGGGACCTCTTGAGAGTGCTCATAGTAGCGAGAGTAGGAAAACCTGATGTCGGGGTGAACCTCTGCGGACCCGGTCTCGGGTCCGCGACCTGCGGTTAAGGGGCGTAGGGGGTGTCACTCGGCGATCTTGGTGCGCATGGTCCAGCGGTAGATCCACTCCGGCGCGCCCGACTCGACCCGCTCGAAGTGCTCGTAGCCGCCCTGGTTGAGGATCTTCACCTTGCCCGCGTGGGGCTCCACCCGCACCTGACGGGGGCAGTCGGCCGGCCCGCCTTCCAATACGACGTCGACCAGGCCGTCGAGAGCTGGAGCGTTGTTCGTCCGCATGGGGGACTCCTTTAACACCTGGAGATTGCGATCCGTGATTCCATGCTGACGACCCGGATCCGCCGCGCCTATCCCCTAGAACCCCTATGACCCCGAGGGCTGGCGCAGCCGCAGCGACAGCCGCTCGCGCAGCCGCTCGTCGGTGGGGGCGCCGAGCTTGTCGCACAGGTCGTGCGCCTCGATGAGCGCCTCCCGCGCGGACGCGCCGTCGCCCGCCGCCAGATGCGCGTCGCCGAGCAGGATCAGGGTCCTGATCCGATAGAGCGTCGCGTTCATCTCCTGGAACAGGGTGAGGGCGCCGATCAGGTAGGGGAAGCTGTCGTCCGGCAGGTCGCGGGCCAGCGCCAGTTCGCCCTGGGCGAGCTTGATCCGGCCCTCGGCCAGCCGGTGGTTGGCGGTGCCGGCGAGCGTCAGCGCGTGGCGCAGGGTGGCGTCGGCCGGCCCGTGCTCCCCGAGGCGCACCTGGGCGAGGCCGAGCCCCTGCAGGGCGTACGCCTCGCCGGTCCGGTCGCCCATCTTGCGCACGACGTCGCGGGCCTGCTCGAAGACCTTGCACGCCGCCCCCGGGTCGCCCGACTCCAGGAGCATGTGCCCCATCCCGTGCAGCACCTGGGCCTCGACCCGGCGGCTGCCGCCCTCCTGGCTCAGCTTCAGCGCCTCCACCAGCAGTTCGCGGGCGCCGTCGAGATCGTCGGTCTCCAGCCGGAGCTGGGCCAGGTTGTTGATCACGTACGCGGAGGCGACCCGGTCGCCGATCTTGCGGAAGATCTTCAGGGCCAGTTCGTTGTGGACGGCCGCCTCCTCGAACCGGCCGGTCATCCGATCGAGCAGGGCGACGTTGCGGATCACCAGCGCGATGCCCTGGTCGTCTCCGGCCTGCTCGAACAGGGCGACGGCGGCGTCGAAGTTGTCGCGGGCCTCGGGGAAGCGCTGCTCGGCGATGTAGAGCGAGCCCAGCGAGTAGAGCATGGCGGCCTGGCCGCGCATGTCGCCGGCCCGCCGGGCGGCGGCCAGCGCGATGGTGTGGGTGTCGCGCCAGTCGTCGAGGTACTCGCGCGACTCGAACAGCGTCACCATGCTGATGGCCAGGTCCCACGCCAGCTCGACGAACCCGGCCTGGGCCGCGTGGCGGATGCCGCTGACCAGGGTCAGCCGCTCCTGCTCGTACCAGAAGAGCGGGGCGCTCACGATCTCCTCGACCAGCCGGGCCGGCAGCGGCCAGCGGGGGGCGGTGCTGTGGACCTGGACGTAGTCGCCGCCGTACTCCATGTTGTGCGCCGCCTCGGCCAGGAACAGCAGGGCGCCCAGGGCCCGGCCGAGCGCGGCCTTGCGCTCGGCCGCGGGTTCGGCGGCGGCGAGCTGCTCGCGGGCGAACACCCGGATGAGGTCGTGGAAGCGGTACTGGCTGTGCACGCCCCGGCCCACGCCGATGGTGTCGATGAGCTGGGCGTCGGCCAGATCGTCCAGCAGATCCTGGGTCGTGTGCAGCGGCCGGTCGAGCAGCGCGGCGCTCACCCAGGGCGAGAACGCCGGGAAGTCCAGGATGGCCAGCAGCCGGAAGAGCTGCTTGGCCTCCTCGCTGGTGCTCTCGTAGGTCATCGAGATGCTGGCCCTGATCCCCATCCCGCCGTGCTTGAGCTCGTCGAGCCGCCGGGTCTCGTCCTGGAGGCGCTCGGCGAGCTGCTCCACGCTCCAGTGCGGCCGGGCCGACAGCCGGGTGCCGGCGATGCGCAGCGCGAGCGGCAGCTGACCGCACAGCCGGGCCAGCGACGCGGCCGACTCGGGCTCCGACTGCACCCGCTCGGCCCCGGCGATCCGCGACAGCAGCGCGATCGACTGCTCCATGTCGAACACGTCGATCTCGATGTGCAGCGCGCCCGGCAGGCCCGCCAGCCGGCTGCGGCTGGTGACGATGACGGCGCAGGCCGGTTCGCCGGGCAGCAGCGGCAGCACCTGGCCCTCGCTGCCCGCGTCGTCGAGCACGACCAGCATCTTGCGGTCGGCGAGCAGGTTCCGGTACATCTCGGCGCGCTCGTCGAGGCTGTCGGGGATGGCGCTGCCGGTGACCCCCAGCACCCGCAGGAAACGCCCCAGCACGTGCATCGGGCCGACCGACCGGGAGGCGCCGCCGTGCAGGTCGGCGTAGAGCTGGCCGTCGGGATAGCGCCCGGCGATGCTGTGCGCGGCGTGCACGGCGATCGTGGTCTTGCCGATCCCGGGCTTGCCGGAGATCCCGATGACGGGCACGGCGAAGCGGGCCGAGTCGTCGGCGAGCATGAGGTACTGGTGGAGCTCGTCCACCTGCTTCGACCGGCCGGTGAAGTCGGCGCTGTCGGCCGGCAGCATCTTCGGCACCACCGTGTGCGGCGACGGCGCGACCGGCGCGGGGCCGGGCCCGGCGGTGACCTGGGGCCGGATCACGGCGGGGGCCGAGGGCGCGGCCAGCTTCTCGCTGGAGGTCAAGATGCCGTGTTCGAGCTGCTGGAGCTGCTCGTTCGGCTCGATGCCGAGTTCCTCGATCAGCGTCCGGCGCGCGATCCGGTAGACCTGCAGCGCCTCCGCCTGCCGTTCGGACCGATAGAGGGCCAGCATGAGCTGGCCGCGCAGCCGCTCGCGCAGCGGATATTCCTCGACCAGCTCGGTCAGCTCGGCGACCAGCTCGTGGTGGCGGCCGAGGTCGAGCTCCAGCTGCAGGCAGTCCTCATTGGCGGTGATCCGGTTCTCCGCGAGCCGCCCGGCCGCCGACTGCACGATCCTGCTGTCGATGCCCTCGAGCGCCGGGCCGCGCCACAGCGTGAGGGCCTCCCGGAACAGCCGCACGGCCTGCTCTGTCTGGCCCGCGTCGCGGGTCTGCCGGGCCTGGGCGGTGAGCCGCTCGAACCGCTGCGCGTCGATCTGCTCGTTCTCGGCCTGCAATACGTATCCGCGCGGCTGGGTGGCGATGAGGTTCGGCGCACCGGATTTGGTGAACAGGCGGCGGAGTGAGGAGACGCAGATCTGCACCTGGGAACGCGACGTCGGCGGCGGATTGTCGCCGTAGAGGGCCTCCATGAGGCGGCCCATTGTCACCACCCGGTTGGGCTCCAATACCAGGAGGGCCAGCATCGTCTGCTGTCTGCTTCCTCCCAGGTCCAGGCGATCGTCGGCGATCGCGACCTCGAGCGGGCCTAATACCCGAAACTCCATCGCAAACTGCTCCCCGTCCCCCGGCACGCTGGCGCGCCGGACCCCGAACATGCCAACGCCGCACTGGGGAGAACCATTAAGCGCTGCGTCGCTTAATGTGTGCGGCGGTTCAATCGGGGATCTTACTGTGCGGGCGCATCGGGATCCATAGACGGTTCCGCATTCCTAGAATGCGGTTCAGTATTCGAGACGGAGTCGGTGGCCGAAATTCCGTATTCACTTCTGCCGGCCTCTTGGATGCGTTTCGTGCGAACTCTGTCACGTTCCGTGAAATGCGCTCACGCCTACACGACAGAACGGCCGGAGAATCCTCCGGCCGTTCTCATCCGTGCAGCCATGATCCCATGTGCACCAGTGGTCAGCCCCAGGGGGTGTTGGCGTAGCTGCCGGTGGGGCTGGGGGAGGGGGAGGGAGAGGGCGCCGGGGCGGAGGTCTCGGCGGCCGAGGGGGCGGCCACGAGGGTGGCGCCGAACGCGGTGCCGGCCAAGGCGATCGCTGCGGTAGCGGTGAGCTTGAGCATGTGGCTGCGGGTGGCGTTCTTCATGGCGGGATCCTCGATCTCTCATCGCGTTCGGGGCTTTGATTCGAGTTGGCGTTCCGGAGTGCGTCTTCAACGTAAGAAAGGCCGCCATTCCGCTGATATCGCCCCGCTTCCGTCCGGCCATCGGCGGTAATTCGCCACCCCGATAGCGACGCGAAGGCGCCTCGATAGCGGCCGCTGCCACCCTGATCGCAGGCGGGCGAAGAGGCCCGTCTTCACCGATGCGCTAAACAGCCCGCACGGCGGGTGGGGGAGATGGGTGTCCTGGCGATGAGGATCACAGCGCAAGCGCTCGACAGCATGTACGGCCGGGCGGCTGCCGGAGTCCAGGCCAGGTTGGAGCACTCGGCGGACCTGGGCTGGCGCACCGTCGCGTCAGCCGAGACCGACGGCGACGGCTCCATCCTCGAATGGCCGGACGCTGTTTTCCGACGAGGCCTTTACCGCCTCGTGTTCGACAGCGACACCTATTTCGTCGGCCTGGGCATCAACGCCGCCTACCCGGAGATAGCCGTGATGTTCCGGATCCTCGACGAGGCCGATTCCTACCAAATCCAAGTGGTCCTCGCGCCTCACTCGCATTCCACATACTTCGGTACCGCGGGCTAATTGAATGCGGGTGGCTGGAGTGAGGGTGAAAGGGGAATAATCGTGATGAAGAAGTCCAACCCCGTGGGTCGCTATCGCGCGCCCGCACCCGTGCCGTTGCCGGGCCGCCGCTGGCCCGACAACGTCATCACCCACGCGCCGCGCTGGTTGTCCACCGACCTGCGCGACGGCAACCAGTCGCTCGCCAGCCCGATGTCGCCGGCGCGCAAGGCGCTGATGTTCGACCTGCTCGTCCGCATGGGCTACAAGGAGATCGAGGTCGGCTTCCCGTCGGCGAGCCAGGACGACCACGACTTCGTGCGCCGGCTCATCGAAGAGGACCTGATCCCCGACGACGTGCGGATCACCGTGCTCTCCCAGGCCCGCGACGACCTGATCACCACCACGGTGAAGAGCCTGGTCGGGGCGTCGCGCGCCAACGTCCACATCTACAACGCCACCTCACCCCAGTTCCGCCGCCTGGTGTTCAGGATGGGCAAGGACGAGTGCCGGGACCTCGCGGTCCAGGCCGCCCGCCTGGTCCTGGATCACGCCGACGGCGTCCTGGCCGACTGCGACCTGGGCCTGCAGTACTCCCCGGAGATGTTCAACGACACCGAGCTGAACTTCTCCCTGGAGGTCTGCGAGTCCGTCATGGACGTCTGGCAGCCGGGACCCGGCCGCGAGATCATCCTGAACTTCCCGACGACCGTCGAGCGCACCTCTCCCAACGTCTTCGCCGACCAGATCGAGTGGCTCGACCGCAACCTGTCGCGCCGCGAGCACGTCTGCCTGTCGGTGCACCCGCACAACGACCGGGGGACCGGCGTCGCCTCGGCCGAACTGGCGCTGATGGCGGGCGCGCAGCGGATCGAGGGCTGCCTGCTCGGCAACGGCGAGCGGGCGGGCAACGTCGACCTGCTGACCCTCGGCATGAACCTGTTCAGCCACGGCGTCGACCCCGGCATCGACTTCTCCGACCTCAACACGGTCCGGCGCACCGTCGAACTGTGCACCGGACTGCCCGTCCACCCGCGTCACCCCTACGCGGGCGACCTCGTCTACACCGCCTTCTCCGGCTCCCACCAGGACGCCATCAAGAAGGGGTTCGACGAACTGGAACGGGCGGCCGAACGGTCCGGGACCGACCCGGCCGAGCTGCCGTGGGAGGTGCCCTACCTGCCGGTCGACCCGGCCGACGTCGGGCGGACGTACGAGGCGCTGGTCCGCATCAACAGCCAGTCGGGCAAGGGCGGCGTGGCCTACGTGCTGGGCGCCAGGCGCGGCCTGCACCTGCCGCGTGACCTGCAGATCGAGTTCGCCCGGCTGGTGCAGCGGCACTCCGAGGCCACCGGCGCCGAGATCTCCGCCGAGCGGATCGCCGAGCTGTTCGAGCAGTCCTACGTCGCGGCGGCCGGGCTGCCCGTGCCGCTCACCTTCCACGGGCGGGTCCTCGCCCACCTGCACGTCGACGCCCGGAGCTTCGACACCGACGGCGACCGCGTCGACGTCGTCGAGGCGGTGCGGGCCACGCTCGCCGCCCGGGGCGTGGACGTGCGCACCGTCAACCGCACCGGAGTGGGCGCGCGCGGCGGCGGCCGGGTGGCCGTCTACGCCGAGTGCCACATCGGTTCCGTCACCACCGGCGCCCCGGTCTGGGGCGTGGGTCTCGCCGACGACGTCGAGATCGCCGCCCTCCGCGCGGTCGGCGCGGCCGCCGACCGGGTCACCGCCGTCTCGCCGTGCGAGGCGCCCCGCAGGTCGTCGAAGGATCGACGCCGCCTGGCCATTCTTGGAGGAACACGTTCATGAATCTCGCCGATGACCTGTGGATCCGGCGCTTCACCCCGGCGCCGGACGCCGTCGCCCGCCTCGTCTGCCTGCCGCACGCGGGCGGCTCGGCGAGCTACTACAACCCCGTCTCACGGGCGATGTCGCCCGCCGTCGAGGTGCTGGCGGTGCAGTATCCCGGCCGCCAGGACCGCAGGGGTGAGCCGTTCGTGGAGGACATCTCCACCCTCGCCGACCAGATCCACGAGGCCCTGCGGCCCTGGACCGACCGGCCGCTGGCGCTGTTCGGGCACAGCATGGGCGCGGTGCTCGCCTTCGAGCTGACCCTGCGGATGGAGAAGGAGGGCCTCCGGCCCCTCGCCCTGTACGCCTCCGGCCGCCGGGCCCCCTCCACCTACCGGGCCGAGAACGTGCACCTGCGCGGCGACGCCGGGGTCATCTCCGAGCTGAAGCGGCTGAACGGCACGGCCGGCAACTTCCTCGACGACGACGAACTGCTGCGCATGGTGCTCCCGGCCACCCGCGCCGACTACCGCGCCATCGAGACCTACAGGTGCGCACCCGGCGCCGTCGTCCAGACCCCGATCGTCGCCCTGACCGGCGACGACGACCCCAAGACCACGGAAGACGAGGCCCGCGCGTGGTCCGCCCACACCAAGGGCGGCTTCGACCTGCGCGTCTTCCGGGGCGGTCACTTCTTCCTCAACGACCACGCCCACAAGATCAACAGCGACATCCGGGCGCACCTCACCTCGGCGGTCGCCGCCGGTCGTGTCTGAGCATCAGGAGCGATAAATGATCATTGAAGCGCACGAACTGCGCAAGACGTTCGTCTCCGGACGCGGCAAGGGCAACGAGGTCGAGGCCGTCCGCGGCATCGACCTGGAGGTCGCCGACGGCGAGGTCTTCGCCGTGCTCGGCCCCAACGGAGCCGGCAAGACCACCACGGTCCGGATGCTCGCCACCTTCACCCCGCCCACCTCCGGACGCGCCCTCGTCAACGGGTTCGACATCGTCAAGCAGGCCGACAAGGTCAGGGCCAGCATCGGCTACGTCAGCCAGTCGGGCGGCGTCGACGACCTCGCGCCCGCCATCGAGAACCTGATGCTGGCCGGCCGCATCGCCGGGATGTCCAAGGCCCAGGCCAAGGCGCGCGCCGAGGAGCTCATGGAGATCTTCGCTCTCGGCGAGATCGGCAACCGTCCGGCCCGGACCCTGTCCGGCGGCCAGAAGCGCCGCTTCGCCGTCGCGATCGGCCTGGTCGCCGCCCCTCCGCTGATCTTCCTGGACGAGCCCACCACCGGCCTGGACCCGCAGAACCGCGCCAACCTCTGGGAGGAGGTGCGCAAACTGCGCGCCCAGGGCACCAGCGTCCTGCTGACCACCCACTACCTCGACGAGGCCGACGCCCTGTGCGACCGGCTCGTCATCGTCGACCACGGCAGGATCGTCGCCGAGGGCACCCCGGAGGCGCTCAAGAAGGAGGTGGCCGGCGACGTCGTCACCGTGAAAGTGGCCGACCGCATCGAGCAGGCACGCGCCCTGCTGTCGGCCGAGCCGTACGTCCGGGAGGTCGTCCAGGAGGACGACCTGCTGCGCGCCTACCTGGACGACGGCGAGCGCGGCCTGCCCTCCGTGCTCCGCGCCCTCGACCGCGACGGCCTGGTCATCCAGTCGATCACGCTCTCCCGGGCCACCCTCGACGACGTCTTCCTCAAGCACACCGGCCGCTCGCTGCGCGACGCCGCCTGATCGGAGCCCTGACATGTTCAAAGACGCGACGCTCGTCCTCGGATATGAATTACGCGGACTGCTGCGCAACCCCATCTGGCCGCTCTTCGGCATCCTCCAGCCGATCCTCTACCTGGCCTTCTTCGCCCCCCTGCTGGGCAGCACCGTGCCGGGCGGCAGCGACCAAGAGGTCCTGGCCATGTTCACCCCGGGCATGATGCTGATGATCGCCCTGTTCGGCTCGATGTTCGCCGGCTTCAGCGTCATGAACGACACCCGCAACGGCGTGCTGGAACGCCTCGTCGTCAGCCAGATCTGGCGGCCGGCCATCATCCTCGGCCGGGTCCTCAAGGACGCCGTCGCCCTGGTGATCCAGGCCGCCATCATCATCGCCATCTCGATCGCGCTGGGCCTGCGGGTGACCCTGCTCGCGGCGCTGCTCATGCTGGGGCTGATGGCGCTGACCGGCCTGCTGGCCGGCAGCTTCTCCTACGCCCTTGCCCTCAGCATCCGCGACGAGAACGCGATGTCGCAGATCGTGCAGTTCCTGGCCATGCCGCTGACCCTGATCGCCGGCCTGTTCCTGCCGGTCTCGCTGGGCCCCGGCTGGTTGGGGACCATCGCGCAGTTCAACCCGCTCTACTACGCGGTGGAGGCCGGGCGCTCGCTGTTCCGCGGCGATCTGGGCGCGACCACGATCCCGCTGGCCTTCGCCATCTTCGTGGTGCTGTGCGCCCTCACGCTGATCTGGTCGGTCCGCTCGCTGCGCAGACTGGGAACCTGAGCAGGGCTACTCCGGCTGACTCTTACTCTGATGGCGCTTGTCACGGGCGTACACGACCGCCGGTTTTCCCTCACCGAGGGTGCGGCGGTCGAGCTCGAACAGCGTCGAGGCCGCGAGCAGGTCGCTGAGTTTGGTGTAGCCGTAGGTGCGGGCGTCGAAATCAGGCTGCTGCTTGGTGATGATGTGGCCGATGGTGGCCAGGCCCGCCCAGCCGTCGTCGTCTGAGGCCGCCTTCACGGCGTGCCTCAGCAGGTTGACCAGCGCGGTGTCGCCCCGGAGCTTGGCGGTCGAGACCTTCGGGGTCGGCGCGACGGGCGTCTCGGTCAGCGGGGCCGAGGAGTAGCCGAGGTTCTCCAGGTAGATGAACTTGTCACAGGCCGCGACGAAGGGCTTGGGCGTCTTGCGCTCGCCGAACCCGTAGACCGTCAGCCCCGACTCGCGGATGCGGGCGGCCAGCCGGGTGAAGTCGCTGTCGCTGGAGACCAGGCAGAACCCGTCGAAACGCCCGGTGTAGAGCAGGTCCATCGCGTCGATCACCAGCGCCGCGTCGGTGGCGTTCTTGCCGGTGGTGTACGCGAACTGCTGGATGGGCTGGATCGACTGGGTGAGCAACTGAGCCTTCCAGCCCCGCAGGCTGGTGCCGGTCCAGTCGCCGTAGGCCCGTTTGACGTGGGCGGTGCCATAAGTGGCCACTTCGGCGAGCAGCGCCTCCACGATCGTGGGCGGCGCGTTGTCCGCGTCGATGAGCACTGCGAGCTTGGCGGTGTTCTCACTGGCCATGGTGCTCCTTTCGACGTCGTCCATCCTGGCAGACTTCTGGACACCGACGACGGCGTGCGGCACGTCCAACATCCCCTTCCACGGGTCCTGCAAGTGGTACGGCGACGGCCAGAGCGGGCGCATGTACAACCAGCCCAACGCCCAGGGCGTGGCCCACTTCACCCTGGACAGCGCCAGGCACGCCGAGCAGCGCACCCCGGTCGGCTGGCAGAGCATCTTCATCGTGTGCTGACGATCTGCCGGGTGATCGTGGCCGCGTAACGCCTGGTCGTCGCGGCCGACCGAGGCCACGCCCACGGCGAGGTCCGCGTCGCGGAGGATCTCCGACAGCACCAGCGGCGGCACGTCCGCCATCGACGCCGGTTCGCCGTCGCGGTGGAAGGTGATCCGCTCGGTCGCCCCTCGTCGGTCCTGACCGGCGGTCCCGCGGGCCCGCCGGGGACCCGCCGCAGCAGGGCGCGGGTGTAGGCGCCGGTGACGGGATGGTCGAGGAGATGCTCGGCCACCTCAGGCCAGGTCCATTCCCGTTCGTGGACGAGCGCCTGTTCCAGGCGGAGCCGCTCCGCAGTCTGGGCCCGCTTGAGCTCCTTCAACATGAGCCGCAGATCGGCGAGCTCCGCGCGGAGTGGCCGCGGAAGCGATCTGACCGTCTTGCCTGCGGCGTTCACGTAGCGCAGCGCGGGCCCGTCGGCGCACAACCTGACCCGGTAGCCGCCCGCCACCCATGCCGGTCGAAGGTCATCACACGGCTCCGTCGTCGATCGGGGGAATTGTGGTGATCATCGAATCAGAGGGCACCGACAGATCTCGGCATACGATGACCGGATGAAGATCGTCGTGCTGGACGACTACCAGCGGGTGGCCCGTGACCTGGGACCTTTCGACTCCCTGGTCGACTCCCTGGCCGGTGCCGAGGTCGAGGTGCTGCACGAGCACATCGCCGGCCTCGACGACCTGGCCGCCGCGCTGCGCGGGGCGGAGGTCGTCGTCGCGATGCGTGAGCGCACGCCCTTCCGGGCCGAGACCTTCGACCGGCTGCCCGATCTGCGCCTGCTGGTGACCACCGGCATGGTCAACGCGGCCATCGATCTGGCGGCGGCCGCCGCCCACGGTGTCACGGTCACCGGCACGGGCGGGTCCGGGTCGGTCAAGAGCTCCAACACCGCCGAGCTGACCTGGGCGCTGATCCTGGCCTGCCGGCGGCATGTGGTGACCGAGGACCGGGCGCTGCGCGAGGGGCGCTGGCAGACCACCGTCGGCACCGACCTGGCCGGCAGCACGCTCGGGGTGCTCGGGCTGGGCAGGCTGGGCACGCAGGTGGCCCGGATCGGGCAGGCCTTCGACATGCGGGTGATCGCGTGGAGTGAGAACCTGACGCCCGAGCGGGCGGCCGCGGCCGGCGTGACCCGGGTGCCCAAGGACGAACTGTTCGCCACCGCCGACGTCGTGACCGTCCACCTGAAGCTCAGCGACCGGACGACCGGGCTGGTCGGCGCGGCCGAACTGGCCGCCATGAAGCCCGCCGCGATCCTGGTCAACACCTCGCGCGGGCCGATCGTCGACCACGACGCGCTGGTCGCCGCGCTGACCGATGGCACGATCGCGGGGGCCGGGCTCGACGTCTACGACACCGAGCCGCTGCCCGCCGGCGACCCGCTGCGGGGCGCGCCCAACACCGTGCTGCTGCCGCACCTCGGTTATGTCACCGAGGCCGGATATCGGTCGATGTATTCGCAGGTCGTCGAGGACATCGCGGCCTGGCTGGCCGGGTCGCCGATCCGGGTGCTGACGGCCTGAATAAACCCACATTCGTGGGCTTGACACATACCTCCCGTCATATGGTCGGCCGAATTGATGAACGGTTCAGAATGGACGTCTCATCTGGCGGGATACCTCTTTCTCGCACCCGTGTTTCTGATTTATGAACGGCGTGACAAGTTGTTCACACCGAAAGGAAACACATGTCGCGATTATCGCGGGTCCTGCTGGGCGTGCTCGTCGCACTCGGGCTCGTCCAGGTCGCCGTCGCCCCGGCGCAGGCCGCCGTGCCCAACCGATGGGGTTACGCCTACGTCAACGTCCCGGCCGGGATCCCCAGCCTTGCCCACCAGGCTGGAAGCTGGCCGGCGGCGTTCAACGTCAGCGTCACCCCGGGCGTGCCCGGCGAGACGGTCGTCCGGTTCCCGCAGATCGCCGGGCCCGGCGGCGTCGTGCACGTCACGACCGTGTACGACGGGCCGGTCATCTGCCAGGTCGCCAAGTGGATGCCGATCGGGACGGACCTCATCGCCGTCGTGCGATGCCACCAGTTCGGCACCGGCAACCCGCAGACCGTGCCGTTCACCGTCACCTACTCCGAGAGCACCGGGGTGATGGGCGGTCCGGCCACAGCGGGCTTCGGCTACATCCACTACAACGCCGGGATCATCACCCAGTACAACTCGGCCGGGCCGGGCAACATCGTCAGCGTTCTCGGCGTCGGCTGGTACAAGGTGACGCTGCCGGGGCTGGGATCGGCGTCCGCAGCCGGCAACCTGCAGGTCACCGCGGTGAACGATCTCGTGCCGGCCCGGTGCAAGGTCGTCCAGTGGTCGCCGGGCTCGGCCGCGCAGCAGGCCGAGGTGCGCTGCTTCAACGCCGCCAACACGCCGCAGAACTCCGGCTTCAGCTTCACCTACCAGCGGGAACGCAACATCAACGGCCGCTGGGTGCCGCCGAAGGCGTTCGCGTACACCTTCGACCACACCCCGGCCAACCCGGGCCCGTACGCGCCCGCGCCCGCGGGCGTGAACTACAACTCACAGGGCGCGGTCAACACGGTCCAGGCCTCCGGGACGGGACTCCGCATGGTCACCTTCCCGAAGGTCGGCTACCCGATCGACCACGTGCAGGTGACGGCGTTCGGCAACAACCCCGGATACTGCAACCTGCAGATGGCGTGGTTCACCAGCGGCGGCGTCGCCATCGTGCGCAACGTGGTCTGCTGGAACAGCACGACGAGGGCCAACAACGCCTCGTTCGTGTCCTACACCTCGACGGCCTGACGACCTGACCAGGCCTGTGGAGTAGTACGGAATACCGCTCGGCGCGGATGAGCCGGGGCCGGACGCGTCCGTAGAGTCCGGCCCCATGATCTCCTTGAACGCCCTGATCGCGACCGTCCTGGCGATGGGCGCGCCGACCGTCCAGCCGCCCGTCCACGCCTACCTCGGAACCTGGAACTACGACCAGCCCGACCGCGAGACCATGCGGAACATCGCGGTCATCGGGGCCACCCCGCCGATCCAGGTCCCGCAGATCGGCGACATCGTCTTCACCAGGACGGCCGGTGGGGTCACGGGCCGTACCGACCAGGGCTGCACCTGGACGTTCGCGGTGCGCCCCGCCTCGCTCGAACTCGACCCTCCGTCCCAGAGCTGCTTCAACCGGGTCATCGGATCGACGTACACCATCACGAAGTGGTCGGTCACCGTGTCGGGTCACCGGGAGCGGGAGACCATCGAGGCCGTCAGCCACCAGCCCAACGGCGACTACAGCTTCAGGCTCGACGACGGCCGGCGGACCAGGGCGGCGGGCCCGGGGGCGCGCTTCGTCGGTGCGTGGCGGTACGACCCGGCCGACCCGCTGACCAGGGTGAACATCCTCACCACCCGCTACCCGGACCGGGTCACGCAGACGCCTCAGCAGGGGGTCGTCACGTTCACCAAGAGACGGCGGGACGTGCTGACCGCCCGTACCGAAGACGGTTGTCAGTGGCGGCTGACCGCGCGCGGGAACACGGCCAGGCTCGACCCGGCCACCCAGACCTGCGGGGGCGCCACGCTGACGTTCTGGACCGTCGCGACCGACGGCCGGCGTCAGGCGTCGATCCTGGCCGGGACCGGCGCCGACGGCGGGAACTTCCTGCTCAGCGTGGGCGGCCTGACCCGTCAGCGGTAGGGGCGGAAGAAGGCGCGCAGTTCCTCGGCGTAGAGCTCGGGCTCCTCGAACGCCGCGAAGTGCCCGCCACGTGCCGGTTCGCTCACGTGGACGGTGTTGGCGACGCGGTCGAGCCAGGCCCGGGGCGGCCGGACGACGTCGCCCGCGAAGATCGCGAACCCCGACGGGACCTCGACCCGGCGGGCGAGCTGCGCGGGCGGGATCGCGGCGTTGGCGCGGTACATGCGCATCGACGAGCCGATCGTCCCGGTGAGCCAGTAGATCGTGAGGTTCGTCAGGATCTCGTCCCTGGTGAGGGCCTGGTCGCTCCACGACTGGAGCTTCTCCACGATCCACGCGGCGAGCCCGGCCGGTGAGTCGTTGAGGCCGACCGCCGCGGTCTGGGGCTTGGTGCGGTGGACGGCGGCGTAGGCGCCCTCGTCGCGGCCCCAAGCCGTGGCGCTCTCGATCCAGGCGCGCTCCTCGGGCGCGAGCTCCGCCGGGTCGCCCGCGAAGATGGGCAGCCCCGCGTCGGTGCGGTGCACCGCCACCACCCGATGGGGGTGGTCGAGCGCGAGGTAGCGGCTCACATGGCTGCCGATGTCCCCGCCCGCCGCGCCGAATCGCGGGTAACCGAGCCCGTACATGAGCTCGGACCACAGCTCGGCGACGGCGATGGAGTCCAGGGCGGGGTCCGGGATCTCGGAGTAGCCGAAGCCCGGCACGTCGGGCACCACGACGTCGAACGCGTCGGCGGGGTCGGCGCCGTGCGCGCCGGGGTCGGTCAGCAGCGGGATGACCTTCTGGTAGCGCCAGAACGAGTCGGGCCAGCCGTGGCTGAGCACCAGCGGCAGCACCGGACCGGTCGGCCCGACCGCCTTGGCGTGCACGTAGTGGATCCCGAGACCGCCGACCTCGACGCGGAAACGGGGCAGCTGGTTGAGGGCCTTCTCCTGCGCCCGCCAGTCGAACCCGTCGGCCCAGTAGGCGACCAGCTCACGGAGGTAGTCGAGGTCGGTCCCGATGGACCAACCGGCGTCCTCGGGGTTGTCGGGCCAGCGCGTGGCGCGAAGTCGCGTCCGGAGGTCCTCCAGGGCCTCTTCGCTGGCCTGTGGGGTGAACGGCTCAGGAGGGAACATGAGCGGCATCGTACTAAAAAACCGGAAAAGAACGCTGTGACCTGGACATGCGGGGTGTCGCGGCCGGGCACGGCCGATCTTGTGAGAGTGGTCGTCGATCTGACGCGGTGCCAAGGCTACGGCCAGTGCGTGTTCCTCGCGCCCGAGGTCTTCCGCATGCGCGAAGAGGTTCTCCTGTACGACCTGGACCCGCCCGCAGGCCGGCGCGACCACGTGCTGAGGGCGGCGGCCGCGTGCCCCGTCCAGGCCATCCACCTCGACTGGAGGGAGAGCCGGAACCTCCCGGAGACGAAGCCCGGCGGGAGCACCTACGAGGGCAGGATCGTCATCGTCGGCGGCTCGCTGGCCGGCGCGCGGGCGGCGGGGACGCTGCGGCGGGAGGGCTTCACCGGGCCGCTGACGGTGATCAGCGAGGAGGAGGGCGAGCCCTACGACCGGCCGCCCCTGTCCAAGCAGGTCCTCACCGGCCAGGTGGCGCCGGAGAACACCCGGCTGCCGCGCCTGCGCGAGGTCGAGGTCGAGTGGCTGGCCGGCACCCCCGCCACCGGCCTGGACGTGGCCGCCAAGAAGGTGCTCCTGGCCGACGGCCGCGAGATCCCGTTCGACCGCGTCCTGCTCGCCACCGGCACCCGCGCCCGCCCCTGGCCCGACGAGGCGGAGGCCAAGCTGAAGGGCGTCCACACGCTGCGCTCGGCCCAGGACGCGGCCGGGCTGCGCGAGGCGCTGGCGGCCGGGCCGAAACGCGTGCTGATCCTGGGCGCGGGGTTCACCGGCAGCGAGATCGCCTCCGTCTGCCGCGAACTCGACCTGCCGGTGACCGTCGTGGAACGCGGGTCGGCCCCGCTGGTGAGCGCCCTGGGCGGCGTCATCGGCGACGTGGCGGCGGAACTGCAGCGCGCGCACGGCGTCGACCTGCGCTGCGACACGACCGTCACCTCCCTGGAGGGCGACGCCGACGGCCGGCTGCGCAAGGCCCACCTGTCGGACGGCAGCACCGTCGAGGCCGACGTGGCCGTCGTCGCGCTCGGCTCGGTCCGCAACGTCGAATGGCTGGAGGGCTCCGGCCTGGCCGCCGGGGTGTGGGGCGTGACCTGCGACGCGGGCTGCCGCGCCGTCGACATCAACGGACTGGTCCTGGACGACGTCTTCGTGGCCGGTGACATCGCCCGCTTCCCGCATCCGCTCTACCAATACCAGTTCATGACGCTGGAGCACTGGGGGAACGCGGTCGCCCAGGCCGAGATCGCGGCCCACAACATGATCAGCGACCAGGCGCACCGCTGGCCGCACGTGTCGGTGCCGGTGTTCTGGTCGAGCCAGTTCGGGGTCAACATCAAGTCGGTCGGCGTGCCGACCTTCGCCGACGAGATCGCCGTCACCCAGGGCTCGACGGCCGGCCACCGGTTCGTGGCCGCCTACGGCTACCAGGGGCGGATCACCGCGGCGGTCACCTTCGACCAGGGCATGTGGCTGGAGCACTACCAGCGGCTGATCGAGCAGGCCGCGCCCTTCCCTTCAGAGAACGCGACGCCCGTCCGCGTACCGGAGAAACTGTCCGCCACCGCCGAGGCGACCGTGGTCGTGACCGGCCACGACCCGGCCGAACGACGGGTCTCCCTGCTGCTGCCCGGAGGCCGCACGTCATGAGCTGTCCCTTCCACCTCGTTCTCGACCCGTCCAGCCGCGCGAACCCGTACCCGCTGCTCAACGAGCTGCGCGACACACCGGTGGCGCTTCAGGACGACGGCACGTACGTCGTCAGCACCTACCGCGAGATCGTCGCCCTCCTGCACGACCCCCGGATCAGCTCCGGTCGCCGCACCCTGGACCGCACGCCCGCCTTCATCGGCCTCGATCCGCCCGAGCACGACCGGCTGCGCCGCCTGGCCATGCGCCACTTCGGCCCGCCGCACGCACCCGACAAGATCGACCGCCTGCGGCCGGACATGCTGGCCATCACGACCGAACTGATCGACAACCTGGCCGGCAAACAGCGCGCCGATCTGGTCGACGAGGTGGCCTACCCGCTGCCCGTGGCGATGATCTGCCGCCTGCTCGGCGTGCCCCGCGAGGACGAGTCGCAGTTCCACGCCTGGGCCGACCGGCTGATCGAGCTCCTGAGCCCGAGGGACGAGCACCGCGCCGAACGCCAGGAGGTCGCCGACAAACTCGACGACTACCTCGGCGGCCTGGTCGACGAGCGCCGCCACAAGCCCGGCGACGACATGCTGTCGGGCTTCATCGCCGACGGAGAGATGACCCGGGACGAGATCGTCAGGACCGGCGTGCTGCTGCTGATCGCCGGGCACGAGACCACGATCAACCTGATCGCCAACGGCATGCTCACCTTCCTGCGCCGTCCCGACGTGCTGGTCCGCGTCCACGACGACCCCGAGCTGATCGTCCCGGCGGTGGAGGAGCTACTGCGGTACGAGCCGCCGGTGCAGATGATCTCCTCGCGGGTGGCCCTGGAGGACGTCACCGTCGGCGGGGTCACCATCCCGGCCGGGTCGCCCATCGTGCTGGCCCTGGCGGCGGGCAGCCGCGATCCCGACCACGTGACCGACCCCGACACGTTCTCGCTCGACCGGCCGCGCAACGAGCACCTGGGCTTCGGCGGCGGCATCCACTACTGCTTCGGCGCGCCGCTGGCCCGGCTGGAGGCGCAGATCGTGCTGACCGAGCTGGTCCGGCGGCTCTACAACCCCCGGCTGGTCGCCGATCCGCCGCCGTACCGGCCGAGCCCGATCCTGCGCGGGCCGCGCCATCTCTGGGTCGACTACGACGAGGTCTTTCCCGCGCGCTGAGAAAAGCAATTTCTCACCGTCGTGGAATTGCCTGGTTCGAAACCTCGCTGACCGTGACACCGCCTGGCAGGTGCGGTGCGGAGGGCCGTTGTGTATTCGCCTCCGCACTTTCTGTTTCTTCATCGCCGATGGACGACTTCCCCGACCGCGCTTACCGTGACGATCGTCACCGGAAAGCACGAGGAATGGAGAGCGCATGGCGACCAATGAACCGTTTCACCTCGATCTCGACTCACTCGACGTGATGACGGTCGAGCTCCCCGGCGAGGACCTCGTGAAGGCACTCGGCATGGGCCTGGGCAACACCGAGGTCGGCGCCTCGGGCTACATGCGCACGAGCTGGGTCGTCTGAGGATCCCGGCCGTGGTCTCGACGCGTCGTGGTCTGCCGGGACGCGTCGAGATCGACGCGACCGTGGTCGTCAGGGTCGCCGCGCTGCCGGTGACGGCCCTCGCGGAGCTGAGGTGCGCGGCCACGTGGGAGAGCGTCCAGGAGATCCTGTCGGCCCGTGACCGGCTGGCCGCCGAGGGGCGGCGGCTCGCGGGCGAACTGGAGCCGGTGATCGGAACGACCCCGCCAGGCCCGGCGCGAGCGGCGCTGGTGGCGACGCGGCGGGCGCTGTACAACACGAGACGGCCGGGCGGCCACGTCTGGCCGGGTGCCACCGACTGGGTCGCGGACCTCGATCGGCATGACGCGCTCGTCCGGCGGCTTCCCGGCCTGCTCGAACAGGAGCGCCGGGGCGCCTGCGAGGTGCTGCGCCGGTGGGCCGGCGCCGACGCCTTCCGCTACGGCCTGCTCCAGGCGGGACCGTCGATGTCCGGCGCGCTGAGCCGGTGGCTGGCCGCGCCGCCCGGCAGCGTGCCGCCGCGCCGGGTCGCGCTCCGGCTCGCCAAGTACCTGGCCCGCGTCGTGGCGAAGACCAGCCCGCACGCGACCTTCATGACGACGGCCCTCGGGACGTGGAGCGACGACGGCGAGCCGATTTGCCGGCCCGGACCGTGGGCGTGGCGGAGCGCGGTCGAGCCGAACGTGCCCCTGCTGCTGCGGCTGCTCACCGACCTGGCCCGCGACGACGCGGGGCTCGCGGCCTTGTTCGAGGTCAGGCCCAACCCGAGCCTTCACGAGGACGACGGCCGCCTGTGGTGGATGACGGGCCAGGAGGACGCCTACAGCGGCGTCGCCGTCTCCGAACCGCTGCGACGGCTGTTGAGCCCGCCGTATGAGGACGCCCGGCTGGTCGAGCTGGGCCTGCTGGAGCGCCGCCCGCCGGTCGCCGATCAGGACGCCGCGCATCTCGGCACCCTGATCGATCGGCTCGGCCCGCATCGGGTGGGGAAGTCGCTGGCAGCCGTACAGGAGGCGCTCGACCGGTATCCCGACGCGGCCGACGTGACCGAACGCGAGGAACTGCGACGGCGGGTGCGGTCGGCGTTCACCGAGCTGGCCGGAGGGGACGCCGGCCGGTTGCCGGACCGCAACCTCTTCCACGAGAACGCCGTGGTCACCACACCAGGCCCTCGGTTGAGCCGGGACGCCTGGGGTCCCGCTCTCGACGACCTGCGCACGATCATCGCCTTCGCGGCGGTCCTCGATCGTGACGGGATCGCCCGGCGGCTCGCCGCCGACCTGTTCGCCGAGTGGTTCGGCGAAGGCGCGGAGGCGCAGTTCGGCCGGTTCCACCGGATGCTCGCGGAGCGAACCGCCCCCGGAACGCCCGCTGGTGAGTTGCATGCGCTCATGTTCCCGTGGGAGGAAACGCTCCTTTCAGGCGCTTGGGCGGAGGCGCCGGCCGCACTGCGCGGCCTGCTGCCCGAGACCCCGGACGCGGTCCGGCTCAGCGGGTCCGCCCGTCCGGTGGGGTCGGTGTCCTGTTTCGTCCAGGTGATCGGCCCGCCGGACGAGTCGCCGGTGCGGCTGGTGCTCAACGGGATCGGCCCGGGGTACGGCGCGATGCGCAGCCGGGTGCACCGCCTGCTGCGGGTCGCCGGTGTCCCGGTGGGTGCGAACCCGCAGGTCGGCAGGGAGCGCGGGCTGCCGGTGGAGATCTCCGGGCTGTTCGGCAGCAACGTCAACCTGCGGTCCCCGGTGGCGGCCCACGAGATCGCCTATCCGGGGGTGGTCCCGGGCACGACCGCGTTCGGCCTGGGGGAGCTGACCGTCCGGCACGAGCCCGGCGGGCTCGCTCTGCGGCACGCCGGCACCCGGCTCTTCCCGGTCTACACCGGCATGGTCGCGCCCATGCTCCTGCCGCGCACGGCCCGCCTCCTGCTTCAGCTCTTCGGCGACCTGCCCAGCCCGGCGAAGGACCTGGCGGAGGTCTTCGCCCCGCCCCCCGAGCCGGTGCCGGACGGGGTCGAGCGGACGGCCAGGGTGTCGGTCGGCCGGGTCACCGTGGCCCGCGCCGCCTGGTACGTCACGAAGGGCGAGGTCCCACGCCGGGGCAAGAGCTCCGAGACGGCGTACCTGCTCGCCCTCGCGGCCTGGTTCGCCCGGCACGACCTGCCGGAACGCTGTTTCGTCTCCTCCCGCGACCCCGGTGCGCGGGCCCGCGCGGCGCGGCTCGGCAAGCCGACCTATCTCGACCTGGCCGACCCCGCGCTGGTCACGCTGTTCGACCGGGGGCTGGACACCAGCGGTCCGGTGATCGTCTTCCACGAGCTTCTCCCCGGCTTCGAGGCGGCGGCCGGCGGCCATGTGAGCGAATACGTGGTCGAGGTGGGCCATGACTGACCGCTGGATCTCGCTGCACGCCTTCCACCGGACCGGCACCGACCTGCTGCTCGTCACCGCCGTCGACGGCCTGATCAAAGAGCTGGACGGACGGCTCGACCGGTACTTCTTCCTGCGCTACTGGGAGGGCGGCCCCCACCTGCGGCTCCGCCTGCTGCCCCGCGTCCCCGACGACGCCGCGACGATCGGGAGACGCGCCACCGCCGTCCTGGAGGAGTACCTCGCGGCGTATCCGGCGACGACCCCGTGGGACCGCGAGGGCTACGCGCTGCTGGCCGCCGAGTTCGCCCGGCAGGAGGGCCTGGCCGCCTACGACGAGCGCCTCCGGCCCGACGATCACGTGGAGGCCATCGCCTACCGGCCCGAATACGCGATGTACGGCGGCCCGGAGGCGGTCGACGCCGTCGAGAGGCACTTCACCGACTCCAGCAGGATCGCGCTGGCCATCCTGCGCGGCGAGCCCGACCCCCGGCGGCGGCTGGGCCACGCGCTCACCGCGATGATGCTCACGCTCATGGCCTGGGAACCCGACCCGGGCCGCCTGGCGTCCGTGCTGGCGGGGGAGCGCGACCGCTGGGATCCGGCCCCGGCCCGCGCCCGGCACGCGGAGATCTTCGCGGGCCGGCGCGACGCCCTCACCGCGCAGGCCGAACGCTGCCGGCGCATCGCCACCTCGGGCAGCACCTGGTGGCGTTCGGTCGACGCCCTTCAGCGACGCCTCGCCGACCTTCAACTGGACTCCAGGATCGTGCTCGAACGGTGCGTCCACCTGTTCTGCAACCGGCTCGGCCTGTCGATCGCCGAAGAGGCGCACCTGCGATACCTGACCGCAGCCACCCTGGAGAAGGCCTCATGAGCTGGCGCAGCACGCAGATCCGCTACTACGACCAGGACAAGACCGGCCTGATCCTGGACTGCGTCCGCCCGCTGTTCGAGCGCCTGGACGGCCGGATCGAGCAGCCGTATTTCGTCCGCCACTGGCGTCAGGGGCCGCACCTGCGGCTCAACTTCCGGGCGGCCACGCACGACTGGCTCCCCGTCGCTACCGGGACGATCACCCGCTACCTGCGCGAACACCCGTCCACGACCCTCCTCGACGCCGGCGAGCTGCTCGAACCCCACCGCCTGCTGGCCGTCCGGGAGCACGAGACCGGGCCGCTCCTGCCGTGGTACCCGGACAACTCCGTGCAGACCGAGCCCTACGACGACCGCCTTCGCGTCTTCGGCGGGCAGGCGCTCACGGACCTGGTCGACGCCGCCGCCGCGGAGAGCACCCGGCTCACCTTCGGCACGCTCGACCAGGTGCGCCGGGGTGAGCTCGCGCTGTTCGCGGTCGCCATCGACCTCATGGTCGCCGTGGCGCACGTCAGCGTGCCGCCGGTCAGCCGGGGCTATATGTCCTACCGCTCCCACGTCTCGGCGGCCGTCGCGGCCAGTGAGAACCCGGCCGCGATCACGGAGGCGTTCGAGGCCAGATATCGCCAGAACGCCCGGGAGCTGCGCGCGACCGTGGTCGGCGTGGTGAACTCCATCGACGCGGGGGAGGCCGCGCCACACGTACAGGACTGGATCGCCTTCACCCGCCGCCAGAAGGAACGGGCCCTCCCGCTGCTGGCCGGCGCGGAGATCGACCTGGACACCCCCGGCCAGCCGGAGGACCCGCGCCGCCACCCGGTCGACTATTTCGACGTGCTCATGTCCACCGACCGCTACCGCACCGAGGTCCTCGCGTCGGACTGGTTCCGGGCCCACCGCGTCGCGGTCAACCTGCTCTACGCCCACCTGGCCCGGCTCGGCGTCACCCCGATCCAGCGGCATCTGTTCTGCCACCTGATCTCCTCGGCGATCGAGGAGGAGTACGGCGTCTCGCCGCTGGAGAGAGCCCGCGAATACCTCAGGATGGGCCCATGACCCGCCCTTTCTGGGAGCAGCACTCCTGCCTGCCCCTCACCCTCGACGCCGACGTCGACGACCTCCTGCGCTACCGCCGTCCGGGCGGCGCCTACGTGTGCGTCAACGTCGGCTACGCGCCGCACACCCGTGAGGACTCGCTCGCCTACATCGGCCACTTCACCCGCGCCATCGAGGCCCACCCCGATCTGGCGCTCGCCACGACCGTCGGCGAGATCGACGCGGCGGTGCCCGGCGACCGCGTCGTGGTCGCCTTCGACCTGGAGGACTCCCGGCCGCTGGCCGGTGACCTCGACATGGTCCGGACCTTCTACGACCTGGGCGTGAAGTCGCTGCTGCCGAGCTACAACAACGGCAACGCCGCCGGGGGCGGCTGTCTCGACGCCGTCGACACCGGGCTGACCCCGTGGGGCCGGGATCTGGTCGGGCGGATGAACGAGGTCGGCATGCTGGTCGACGGGTCGCACTGCGGCACCCGTACCGGACTGGACCTCTCGGAGGTCTCCGAGCAGCCGATGATCTACTCCCACTCGGCGATGCGCGGGCTGTGGGACCACCCCCGCAACATCACCGACGAGCAGGCCCGCGCGTGCGCCGCCACCGGAGGGGTCATCGGCATCCCCGGCGTGGGGATCTTCCTGGGGCCCAACACCGCGACGCTGGAGGCGTTCATCGCCCACATCGACTACGCCGTCAACCTCGTGGGGCCCGCGCACGTCGGCATCGGCAGCGACTACTCCTTCGACGCCGAGGACATCATGAAGGAGCTGGAGGACAACCCCGAGCTGTTCCCCGAGGAGTACACCCGCTGGGGCGTGATCCAGTTCGTCGAACCCGAGACGACGCTGCTGATCGAGCGGGAGCTGGTGGGGCGCGGCTACCCGGAGGAGACGGTGCGCGGCATCCTGGGCGGCAACTTCCGGCGGGTGGCGGCCCAGGTCTGGAAATGACCCGTTGGCCGATCGCACAACCGCGACCGACTCGGGTTGTGCGATCGGCTGAGTACGGCGAGAGGAAGTCGATCTAGCCTCAGCACATGATGTCGCCGGAAAGCACGCAGGGCTGGCTTGACGAGCACCTCGCCCGGATCCTGGCCGAACGCGGGGTGCCGGGCGTGTCGGTCGCCGTGCTGACCGGGGGCCGGGTGCTCACCGCCGCCGCCGGGGTGCTCAGCACGGCCACCGGTGTCGAGGCGACCGTCGACTCGGTCTTCCAGATCGGGTCGATCACCAAGCTGTGGACGAGCGCCCTGGTGATGCAGCTCGTCGACGACGGCCTGGTCGACCTCGACGTTCCCGTGCGCGCCTACCTGCCGGAGCTCAGGGCCGGCGACCCGTCCGTCACCACCCGCCACCTGCTCACCCACGTGGCGGGCTTCGAGGGCGACATCTTCACCGACACCGGCCGGGGCGCCGACGCCGTCGAGCGCTACGTCGCCTCGATCCACGACATCCCGCAGCTCTTCGAGCCGGGGGAGGTCTTCTCCTACAACAACACCGGGTTCGTGGTGCTCGGCCGCCTGGTCGAGGTGCTGCGCGGCCAGCCGTTCGACGAGGTGCTGGTCGAGCGGCTGGCCACGCCGCTCGGCCTCACCCATGTCTCGCCCAGCCCGTATGAGGCGATCCTGCACCGGGCCGCCGTCGGACACGTGCCCGAGCCCACCCCGACGTGGGCGCTGGCCAGGTCGAACGCGCCCGCCGGGTCGATGCTCGCGATGACCGCGCGCGACCTGATCGGCTTCGTGCGGATGCACCTGGCCGACGGCGCGGGCCTGCTCAAACCGGGCACGGTGGCGGCCATGTGGCAGCCGCAGGTGAAACTGCCCCGGCTCCACGGCATGGGCGAGGCGTGGGGACTGGGCTGGGAACTGGAACACCAGGTCGTCGGGCACGACGGCGGGACGATCGGCCAGGCCGCCTTCCTGCGGGTCGCGCCCGGCCACGGGGTCGCCGTCGCGCTGCTGACCAACGGCGGCGACGTCTTCGGGATCTTCGACGACGTGGTCGCGCACCTGATCGAGGAACTCACCGGCATCACGCTGCCGGGCCGCCCGGTGCCCCCGGCGGAACCGGAGCCGATCGACCCGGCGCCCTACCTCGGCGACTACGCCGACACCATCTACGACATCACCGTCAGCCAGGACGCCGACGGCGCGGTCTGGCTCGACCGGGTGCCCAAGGACATCATCGCCGAGATCGGCGAGCAGCCCCTGCGCCTGCGGCTGGTGCACTTCGACGGCGACTCACTGATCGCCGCCGAGCCGGTCCGCGGCATCCACCCCGTCTTCGCCTTCATCGGACGCGATGAGACGGGCCTCGCGAAGTACGTCCACTACGGCCGTGTGGTCGCCCGTACCAGAAAAGGAACCGAATGCGTCCTTTGATCGCGGCTCTCGCCCTGATATGCCTGGCCGGCTGCGGTAGCGGCGGCGGTGGCGGCGGCGAGACGACGTCCCCGGCCTCCACGACCTTCACCATGGACCTCGCGGCCGACCCGGGCGCCCTCGACCCGCAGGGCTCCGCGGTCAGCGCCCTGTTCGGCCTGACGCAGTTCGCCTACGACAACCTGGTGGCCGTCGCCGCGGACGGCACGATCCTGCCGCAGCTGGCCAGTGCCTGGACCGTCGACGGCACCACCCTGACCTTCGACATCAAGAGCGGCGTCACCTGCGCCGACGGCGCCCCGTTCACCGCGCAGACGGTGGTCGACAACATCTCCTACGTGGAGGACCCGGAGAACAAGAGCCCGTTCCTGGGCGTCTTCATCCCGGCCGGCGCCACCGCCTCCGCGTCGGGCTCGAAGGTCACCGTCAAGCTGCCCGCGCCCGCGCCGTTCGCGCTGAACGCGTTCTCGAACCTGCCGATGGTGTGCGACGCGGGCATGAAGAACCGGGCGAGCCTCAAGGCCGCCACGAACGGCACCGGACCCTACGTCCTGACCGAGGCGGTCCCGTCCGACCACTACACCTACGCGCTGCGCGAGGGGTACACCTGGGGTCCCGGCGGCGCGACCACGGCCGAGAAGGGCATGCCGGCCAAGGTCGTCGTCAAGATCGTCGCGAACGAGACCACCGCCGCCAACGAACTGCTCGCGGGCACGATCAACGCGGTCCAGATCGTCGGCCCCGACGCCGACCGCCTCGCCGGGGCGGGCCTGAAGTCGGTCGGCATCCAGGCCCTGGTCGGTCTCCAGTGGTACAACCACGCCGAAGGCCACCTCACCTCCGACCCGGCCGTCCGGATGGCGCTGACCCAGGCGCTCGACCTCAAGCAGCTCCAGGTCGCCATCACCTCCGGCAAGGGCGCGCCCGCCACCCAGTTCGCCACCCTCGCGCCGAGCGGCTGCGCCGGCGACGCCGTCACCGGCCACCTGCCCGCCTTCGACGCCACCGCCGCCGGGGCCACCCTGGACGCCGCCGGCTGGGCGAAGGGCGCGGACGGGATCAGGGCCAAGGGCGGCAAACCGCTCTCGGTCACCCTGCTGTCCGACAGCGCGCTCGGGAGCGCGGGCAGCGGCGCGGCCGAACTGGCCGTGGCGGCCTGGAAGGCGGTCGGGATCGAGGCCAAGGCCGTCCACCAGAACCAGACGCAGCTCTCCGGCGCGATCTTCGGCACCGGCGACTGGGACGTCGCCTGGGTGCCCGTCAACGTCAGCACCCCCGACCAGATCATGCCGTTCCTCTCCGGCCCGGCCGCGCCGAAGGGCACGAACTTCGCCGCCATCGACAACGACGGCTACCTCGCCGCCGCCACCAAGGCGATGGGCCTGACCGGCGCGGAAGGATGCGCCGACTGGTTCGCCGCCGAGCAGGCGCTGTACAAGGCGGCCGACGTGGTGCCCTTCGCCAACAGCGTGATCCCGACCTTCCTCAAGGGCGCGGAGCTCTCCATCGTCGGCAGCATCGTCCCGACCAGCATCAGGATGCTCGGCTGAGCATGGGACACCCGCTGAAGAGCCGATGGCCGCGCTTCGCGCTCCGGCGCGCGGGGCGGCTGCTGGTGTCGCTCTGGGTGGTCGTGACCGCCTCGTTCCTGATGATCCACCTGGTCCCCGGCGATCCGGTCCGGGCCGCGCTCGGCCCGACCGCCCCCGCCGACCTGGTGCTGGCACACAAGGAGGAACTCGGCCTGCTCGACCCGCTCTGGCAGCAGTACGCCGCCTTCCTGGGCCGTCTCTTCCAAGGGGAGCTGGGCGCGTCGATCTCCACCCGGCTCCCGGTCGGCGAGACGATCGCCCAGCGGCTGCCCGCCACCGCCGAACTCGCGGTGGCCGCGTTCCTGCTGTCGGTGGCCGTCGCCGTTCCCATCGGGGTGGGCATGGCGGTGATCACCCGCCGGGGGAGAGGACGGCGCGCCGAACTCGCGTTCACCGGCACCAACGTCGTGGTCGCCGCGATCCCCGACTTCCTGCTGGGCGTCGGGCTCGTCTACCTGCTGGCGGTGCAGACCAACGTCTTCCCGGTGGCCGGCCGCGCCGGGCTCGACTCCTATGTACTGCCGGTGCTCGCGCTGGCGATCGGCCCGGCGGCGGTGCTGTCGCGGATCGTCCGGGTCGAGATGCTCGCGGTGATGGAGGCCGACTACATCCGCACCGCGCGGGCCAAACGCCTCACCCCGGCGCGGGTGCACCTGGTGCACGCCCTGCCGAACGCGGTGACCGCGACCCTCACGATCGGCGGGCTGCTGCTCAGTTCGCTGGTGGCCGGGACGGTGCTGGTGGAGAACGTGTTCGCCTGGCCGGGGCTCGGCTCCTCGATCGTCAGCTCGATCGTCGCGAAGGACTATCCGCTGGTCCAGGGCACCGTGCTCGTGTACGGCGTCGGCGTCCTGCTGATCAACACCCTCGTCGACGTGGTGCTCGCACTGCTCGACCCGCGTTCGGCGATCGGAGAAAGCTGATGAGGCCCGTCGGGGTGGCCGGATTCGGGTTGCTCGCCGTCGTGGTGTCCGTCGCCGCGTTCGGCCCGGTCCTGTGGGGTGACCAGGCCACCGTCGTCGACACCGGGAATCTGCTGGCCGGGCCGTCGGCCGAGCACTGGATCGGCACCGACAACCTCGGCCGCGACCTGTTCGCCCGGGTGCTGGTGGCCGCCCGGCTCTCGATCCTTCTTGCGCTGGCGGCCACCGCGATCAGCCTGGTGCTGGGGATCATCCTGGGGGCCGCGCCGATCCTGGTCGGACGGCGGCTGGGCCGCCTCATCACCTCCGCTGTGAACGTGCTGGTGGCCTTCCCCGGGCTGCTGCTCGTGCTGTTCTTCGCCGTCATCTTCGGCGTCGGCGCCCGGGGGGCCGCGCTCGCGGTGGGCCTGGCCGGGGCGCCCGCGTTCGCCCGGCTGTGCCACACGCTGGTGGCCGCCGTCTCCGAGCGCGACTACATCGCGGCGGCGCGCATCGCCGGGGTGTCCAGGCTGCGGGTGCTGCGGCGGCACGTGCTGCCGAACATCGCCGAGCCGCTGATCGTGAACGCGACGATGGCGGCCGGCGGGGTGCTGCTCACCTTCGCCGGGCTCTCCTTCCTCGGGCTGGGCGTGCAGGCGCCGTCCTACGACTGGGGCAAGCTCATGCAGGACGGGCTCAACGGAATCTACGTCCACCCGCTCGCCGCCCTCGGTCCCGGCATCGCCGTCGTGCTGGCCGGGCTCGCGTTCAACCTCACCGGCGAGGCCTTCGCGGCGGCTCCGAACAGGACGTTCTCGCTGGGCGGGCCCCGCGACCCCGCCGGCGTCACGGCGCCCGTTCCCGGCGCGATCCTTTCCGTGGACGACCTGCGGGTGACGATCCCCGGCCCGGCGGGTCCGATCCACGCGGTGCGGGGGATCACGTTCACCGTCGAGCCGGGCGAGGCCGTCGGGGTGGTCGGTGAGTCCGGTTCGGGGAAATCCGTGACCGCGCTGGCGGTGGCGGGGCTGCTGGAGCCGCCGGTACGCGTGGAGGCGAACCACCTGGTCGTCGCGGGAGAGGATCTCACGGCCGCCGGAGCGCATCGACGTCTGGGCACCTCACTGGCGGTGGTGTTCCAGGACCCGATGACGTCCTTCAACCCCGCCCACCGGGTCGGGCCGCAACTGGCCGAGGTGAGCCGCTTCCACCAGGGGATGAGCCGCAAGGCGGCCTTCGCGCGGGCGGTCGACCGGCTGCGCGCGGTGCGGATCGGCGAGCCGGAGCGGCGCGCGCGGCAGTACCCGTTCGAGTTCTCCGGCGGCATGCGGCAGCGCGCCATGATCGGGATGGGCCTCATGGGGAACCCCCGGCTGATCATCGCCGACGAGCCGACCACCGCCCTCGACGTCACCGTCCAGCGGCAGATCCTCGAACTGCTCGCCGAGGTCCGCCGCGACACCGGCGCGGCACTGCTGCTCATCAGCCACGACGTCTCGGTCGTGACCGACGTGTGCGACCGGGTCCTGGTCATGTACGCCGGTCGCGTCGTCGAGGAGCTCCCCGCCAAGGACCTGCGCACGCTCGCGCGGCATCCGTACACGCGGGCGCTGGTCGCGGCCGTCCCCGACCTGGAGACCGACCTGGATCGGCCGCTCGCCGTCATCCCCGGACTTCCCGTCGACCCCACGCTGAGCCCGGCCGGGTGCGCCTTCGCGCCGCGCTGCCCGCTCGCCGACGACCACTGCCGCGCCGTCGCGCCCGAGCTCCTGGCCGGCGTGGCCTGTCACCGGAGCGGCTCATGAGCGTGCTCAGCTTCCAAGAGGTCTCGGTACGTTACGGCGCGCACACCGTGCTGGACGACGTCAGCCTGGAGGTCGCGGCGGGTCAGACCGTCGGCCTCGTCGGCGAGTCGGGCTGCGGCAAGTCGACCCTCGCCCGCGCCGCCGTCGGCCTGGCGCCCGTGACGGGCGGCCGGATCCTGCTCGACGGCGAACCGGTCCCGACCCGGGGCCGCCGCCCGGTGCAGATGGTCTTCCAGGACCCCTACTCCTCCCTCGACCCCCGCATGACCGTCGGGGAGACCATCGCGGAGGCGATGCCCGACCGGCCCGGCAGGAAGGCCCGGCAGGCGGAGGTGGCCCGGCTGCTCGCGCTGGTCCACCTCGACGCCGCACGCGCCCTGGACCTGCCGGGACGTCTCTCCGGCGGACAACGTCAGCGGGTCGCGCTGGCCCGCGCGCTCGCCGCCCGGCCCGAGGTGATCCTCGCCGACGAGATCACCTCCGCGCTCGACGTCTCCGTGCAGGGCGCCGTGCTCAACCTCATCCGGGACATGCGCCGCGACCTGGGCCTGTCCATGCTCTTCATCTCCCACAACCTGGCCGTCGTCCGGTACGTCGCCGACAGCGTTGCCGTCCTCCACCACGGACGGATCGTCGAATACGGCCCCACCGCCCAGGTGCTCGGCGCGCCCCGGCACGCCTACACCCGTCAACTCCTCGCCGCCGCCTCCCCACTGAAGGAGCACACGTGACCATCGACCAGGCCCGCTGGCAGAACCGCCTCGACGAACTCGCCGCCAAGCACGGGATCCCCGGCGCCCAGCTCGGCATCCTCAGCGGCGACGAGCTCGTGACCCTCGCCACCGGGGTGCTGCACGCCGGCACCGGCCAGCCCGCCGCCACCGACTCGGTCTGGCAGATCGGCTCGATCTCCAAGGTGTGGACGGCCACCGTCATCATGCAGCTCGTCGACGAGGGCCGCCTCACCCTCGGCACCCCGGTCGCCGAGATCCTGCCGGAGTTCACGCTGCGCGATCCGGAGACCACCGCCGCCGTCACCGTCTGGCACCTGCTCACCCACACCAGCGGCATCGACGGCGACCTGTTCACCGACACCGGCCGGGGCGACGACGCCCTGGAGAAGTACGTCGGCCTGCTCGCCGACTCCGCGCAGAACCACCCGATCGGCGCCACCTGGTCGTACTGCAACGCGGGCTACTCCGTGCTCGGCCGGATCATCGAGGTCGTCACCGGCACGACCTGGGACCAGGCGATGAAGGACAAGCTCTTCACGCCGCTCGGCCTGACCCACACCACGACCCTGCCCGAGGAGGCGATGGTCTTCGGCCACGCGATGGGCCACGTCAAGGGCGGCGACGACCCGGTGGTCGCGCCGGTGTGGGGGCTGCCCCGCGCGGTCGGCCCGGCCGGGCTGATCACCTCGACCGTCGGCGAGGTGCTCGCGTTCGCCCGGATGCACCTGCTCGGCGGGGTCGCGGCCGACGGCGCCCGCGTCCTGTCGGCGGAGAGCGCCGCGGCGATGTCGTCCTACCAGACCGACTGTCCCGAGAAGCGCCTGCTCGGCGACTCGTGGGGGCTCGGCTGGTTCCGCTGCGACTGGCACGGCCACCGCGCCTACGGCCACGACGGCAACACCATCGGCCAGGCCGCGTTCCTGCGCGTGCTGCCGGAGGCCGGCGTCGCGGTCGCGCTCACCACCAACGGCGGCAACACCCACGACCTCTACGTCGACCTGTACGAGGAGATCTTCGCCGAGCTCACCGGCATACACATGCCCGAACCCTTCGAGCCCCCGGCCGAGCCGGTCACCACCGACCTGAACCCCTACGCCGGCACCTACGAGCGTGGATCGGTCCGCATGGACGTCTTCGACGAGGACGGCAAGCCCACCCTGCGCACCACCCTGACCGGCCCGCTGGCGGAGCTTGAGGAGGACCCCATCCAGACGTACGAGATGACCCCCGTCGAGCCCGGCCTGTACGCGGTCCGCCCCGACGGCATGGAGTCGTGGATGCCCGTGACGTTCTACTCGCTGCCCACCGGCGAGGACTACGTCCACTTCGGCGCCCGCGCGACCCCGAAGAGGCTCGGCTGACGTGAGAATGCTCGACCTGGCGGCCCGCGACGCGGGGGAACGGGCCCAGAAGGCGGGCGTGGTGATCAGGGAACTCCGGGACCTGCCCGAGGCCCACGCCATGATCGACCTGCTCCTGGAGATCTGGGGCCGCCCGCTGATCACGGTGGAGTTCCTCCGGGCCCTGTCCAGGGCGGGCAACTACGCCGCAGGCGCCTGGGACGGCGACCGTCTCGTCGGCGTCTGCGTCGGCTTCCACGAGGAACCGGCGGCCCGCACCCTGCACAGCCACGTCGCCGGGGTCGTGCCGGGCCTGACGGGCCGGGGCGTCGGCACGGCGCTCAAGCTCCACCAGCGCGCCTGGGCCCTGGCCCGCGACATCCCCACGATCGAGTGGACCTTCGACCCGCTGGTCGGCCGCAACGCCTATTTCAACATCGTCCGGCTGGGGGCGCTCCCGGTGGAGTACCTCACCAACTTCTACGGCCCGATGCACGACGCGATCAACGGCACCGACGACACCGACCGCCTGCTGGTGCGCTGGAGCCTGCTCTCCCCGAGGGCGGTCGCCGCCTGCGCCGGAACGCCGTACGACCGCCCGCCGGCCGGCCCGTCGAGCCGCCGGGTCGCGGCACCCGCCGACATCGAGGCCCTGCGCGCCGGCGACCCGGCCGCCGCCGTAGCCTGGCGTCGTCGGCTCCGTGACGATCTGGAGCCCCTGATGGCTTCCGGAGGCCGCGTCGTCGACTTCGACCGCGACCTCGGCTATCTCGTCGACCTGGAGATCCCATGAAACTGCGCGGAATCGAACTGCGCCGCATCTCGATGCCGCTCGTGTCGCCGTTCCGTACCTCGTTCGGCACGCAGACCGAGCGCGACGTCCTGCTGGTCAAGGCGGTGACCGACGACGCCGAAGGCTGGGGCGAGTGCGTCGCGCTGACCGACCCGCTCTATTCGGCCGAATACGTCGACTCGCAGCAGGACGTGCTGCGCCGCTTCCTCCTGCCGAAACTGGCCTCGCCCGAGGGAAGGGCCGCCGTCGAACGGTCGGGCGCGGCGGCCGTCGCGGGCCTGCTGCACCCGTACAAGGGACACCGCATGGCGAAAGCGGCGGTGGAGATGGCCCTTCTCGACACGGAACTGCGCGCGCTCGGCCGGTCGTTCGGCCGCGAACTCGGCGCCGTCGCCGACCGCGTGCCCAGCGGCGTCTCGGTCGGCATCCACGACTCGATCCCCGAGCTGCTGTCGGCCGTCGAGGGCTATCTGGACGAGGGGTACGCCCGCATCAAACTCAAGATCGAACCGGGCTGGGACCTGGCCCCCGTGGCCGCCGTGCGCGAACGCTTCGGCGCGGACGTGCTCCTCCAGGTCGACGCCAACACCGCCTACACCCTCCGCGACGCCCGCCACCTGGCCAAACTCGACGCCTTCGACCTGCTGCTGATCGAGCAGCCGCTGGAGGAGGAAGACGTCCTGGGCCACGCCGCGCTGGCCCGGCAGCTGGCCACGCCGATCTGCCTCGACGAGTCGATCGTGTCCGCGCAGACCGCCGCCGCGGCGATCACGCTCGGCGCCTGCCAGATCATCAACATCAAGCCCGGCCGCGTCGGCGGCTACCTGGAGGCCAGGAAGATCCACGACCTGGCCGCCGCCCACGGGATCGCGGTCTGGTGCGGCGGCATGGTGGAGACCGGCCTCGGCCGCGCCGCCAACATCGCCCTGGCCGCCCTGCCCGGTTTCACCCTGCCCGGCGACGTCTCGGCCTCCGACCGCTTCTACCGGACCGACATCACCGAGCCGATCGTCCTGGTGGACGGCCACGTCGTGGTGCCCACCGGACCCGGCCTGGGCGTCACTCCCATCCCGGAGCTGCTGGAGAGGGTGACGACGTCGACGGAGTGGATCAACTTCTGACGTCCCCGCCTATACTGCCGGGGGTGAGTCAGCGACCGCGTGCCAGCCTCGGCCGGGTCCTCGACGACCTGGGCTCCACCCTCCTCGAGGTCGTCGCCGGCGACGTCGACCACCCCGAGGGCATCAGCGCCCTCGTCATCTACGACCCCCTCGACGAACCCGTGCTCGCCCCCCGCTCGCTGGTGCTGGGCGTCGGGATCGACCAGGCCGCCGGCACCCTGGCCCCGCTGCTGCGCTCGCTCGGCGCTCACGACACGGTGGGCCTGGTCGTCAGGGCCCCGGTCGCGCTGACCCCGGAGGTGCGGGCGGCGATCCAGGAGAGCGGCGTGGCCCTGATCGGCCTGCGCCGGGGCGCCACGTGGGCGCAGCTCACCGCCCTCATCCGGGCGATGCTCGCCGAGGGCGACATCGGGGTCACCGACCACGAGTCGCTCGGCGGCCTCCCCTCGGGCGACCTGTTCGCGGTGGCCAACGCGGTGGCCGCCCTCCTCGACGCCCCCATCACCATCGAAGACCGCAGCTCCCGCGTGCTCGCCTTCTCCGGCCGCCAGGACGAGGCCGACCCCTCCCGCGTGGAGACCGTCATCGGCCGCCAGGTCCCCGAGCGCTACGCCACCCGCCTGACCGAACTGGGCGTCTTCCGCGACCTCTACCGCTACCAGACCCCCGTCGTCGTCAAGCCGCAGGACCTGGGCTACGAGGCGATAACGGTCCAGCGCGTCGCCATCGCGGTCCGGGCCGGCGACGAGGTCCTCGGCTCGATCTGGGCCGCCATGGACGGCGAGGTCGACAACGAGCGCACCCAGGCCCTGCTCGACGCCTCGAAACTGGTCGCGCTGCACCTGCTGCGCCTGCGGGCCGGCGCCGACGTCCAGCGCCGGCTGCGCACCGACCTGATCGGCACCGTCCTGGAAGGCGGCGCCGGAGCCCGCGACGCCCTCGCGCGGCTCGGCCTGTCGGCCCGCCGCCTCGTCATCGTCAGCGCGGGCCTGCTGGCCGGCGACGACCACGCCCACACCGACCTCGAACGCCTCGCCGACGCCCTGTCGGTCCACCTGTCGGCGACCGTGCCGTCATCGGCGGTCGCCGCGGTCGGCGGCACCGTCTACGGCCTGCTCCCGGTGGTCGTCACGAGCGGCAGCCCCGAACAGCGCGCCGCCCGCCTGGCCGCCGACTTCGTCGACCGGGTCGACGGCAACCTGCACGCCATCGTGGCCGTGGCCCCGGCGGGATCAGACCTCAGCGCCATCGTCCGGGGCAAGGCCCAGGCCGACCGCGTACTGCGCGTGATGCGCGAGGGCCACACCGGCCTGCGGGTGGCCCAGCTCGACGACGTCCAGACCCTGGCGCTGCTCCTGGAACTGCGCGACCTCGCCGCCGCCCGCGACGAACGCCCCGCTGGCGCGATCGCCCGCCTGATGGACTACGACGAACGCAACAACGCGGGCCTGGTCGAATCGCTGGAGGCCTGGCTCGACGCCCTGGGCGACGTGGCCAAGGCCTCCACCGCCCTGTTCATCCACCCGAACACCCTGCGCTACCGGCTCAAACGCGTCACCGAGGTCGGCGAGATCGACCTCACCGACCCCGAGCAACGCTTCGCCGCGATGCTGCAACTCCGCATCCTGGCCCCGCGCTAGTACCCGGGGGGACGACCCCCCGAGCCCCCCGATGCGAAGGGGCTGTCGCCCCCTCGCGCTCCCCCTGGCCGCTTCGCGTCCCGGCGTCGCTGTCGCTCCGGGTCGCTGCGCTCCTTGCGAAGGGCTCCGCCCCTCGCGCTCCCTGGAACGGCCTCGCTCCGCTCGGATCGATCTCGCTCCGCTCGAATGATGGACTCCAAGTCGCGCCAAGACCGGCCGACAAGCGATCCCCGGCTGCACCTGCTGGCCGTGCTGTCAGAAGCCGGCATCCCCCGGGCGATTTTGGTGCGCCGCACGCAGCTCGGCGAAGGCGGAGATGACGGGAAGGAAGGCGCTTACAACATCGGCAAGCGTCTGGGAAAGCCGGACCCACGTCGATCCACGGGTGGCGCTGGAACGAGCACGTCATCGACCAGCTCGCGCCCTACGGCCAGCCGTCGAGCGCGATGGTGCTGTCGACCCCGCTCCCATGGCACGCCGTCACCTCGCCCCGCATCTCACGCGCCTAGAAGAGCGGGCCGGCCTGTCGGGGGAGCGGCCCATCTTCCCCCCGGGTACGACCAGCTCATGGCACATCGACATCCGGTGACCGGAGTCGGTGCGGGGCTGGCCTGCGCGGTGTGGCTGCGCCGGTCGGGCGCGCCCGTCACCGTGCTGGAGGCCGCGGACGGGGTGGGGGGCAGGATGCGCACCGACGTGGTGGACGGCTTCCGGCTCGATCGCGAGAAACGCTACCTCCACCTCCAGCGCTGCGGATACTTTAACAGCAGCAACGGCGACGACTTCATGTCCTTCATCGCCACGATCCCGAACACGCCCTACAAGTCCGGGACCGACGCCTCCAACGGCCCAAAGGCACTGTCGTGCGGCCCGGGGCAGAATCCCCCTACCCCTACCGGGCCGGCTCCAATACCGCGCACAGCTGTCACGAACACGTTCGCGGCGCTGCGATTGCTGCCGAGGGGTGATCGGGACAAGGACGTCGAGATTCTCGCCCCGCGTCATCAGATCGCCGTCCTCGAACGGCAGCTTGGTGTCGGCGCCAGGGCGCGGTTCGCGCCTGAAGACCGGGCCTTCCTCACCGCTCTCCTGGCGCCGCTGCCCCGTGACGTGCTTCGTCGGCTGCGTCTCCTCGTCCGGCCGGCCACTGTCGTGCGCTGGCACCGCATCCCGTGCAACGCGTAATGCTCGCGCCTGCGTGCCGAAACGGCGTGGGCGCCCGCCAACCGTCCGTTCATCCGCGCCCTCGTCCTGCGTCTGGTCCGGGAGAATCCGTCCTGGGGCTACCGGAGGGTGCACGGCGAGCTCATTACGCTCGGCATCACGGTGGCGCCATCCACAGTCTGGGAGATCCTCAAGCTGGAAGGCATCGATCCGGCGCTCGAGCGGGTGTCCAGCACGTGGGCCGACTTCCTGCGCTCCCAGGCCGAGGCTCTGCTGGCCTGCGATTTCAGAGACCGTCACTCTTGATGGCGGCGTCAGTACATCTTGGCCGTCATCGACCACGCCACCAGACGCATCCGGGTGCTCGGCACCACTGCACACCCGACCGCGAACTGGGTCGCCCGGGCTGTCAGGAACCTGGTGATGGATCTGGAGGACACCGGTTGCCGGGCCTGCTACTTGATCCGCGGCCGGGACGGGAAGTTCCCCGGCGCTCATGGACGAGATCCTTGCCGAGGCCGGCATTCAGACCGTGGTCACCGGTATCCGAATGCCGCGAATGAACGCGATCATGGAATGGTGGGTGCGGTCCTGTCGCCGCGAACTACTCGATCGCTGTCTGCTGTGGAACGAACGCCATCTCCGGCACGCCCTGCGCGAGTACGAACAGTTCTCCAACCGGCACCGCGCCCACCAAGCCCTCGCCCAGGCCGCCCCGCTGCGTCCCGTCCCGGATCCGAACACCGATCCAGAGCGGATCACGAGCTTGACCATCCGTCGGCGAGACCGGCTCGGCGGAATCCTCCACGAGTACTCGCATGCCGCATGAACTGCACGGATGGAATTTTCGGCAGGGACAAAGCTGAACCGAAGAAGGAACCCGAATAGTCACGGATGACTCTCGCTTGATCGGAATTTCTGCGCCAAACGTCAAAAGTTAGTGTGCTAGCTGGATATCGCGATGACCGTGAACACGAACACCGTCAGGTAGGTGATCGCGAACAGTCGCGGAATCGTCTGCTCGACGTGTGTCAGCGGCCAGTAACGCTCCGGCTGGGCCCCCCGGCCGAGCGCCTCCCACTCACCCTTCCAGTATGGAGAGGCAGGCAACCGCTCCTCCAAAGCGCCGATCACGACATACTTGGCCCCGTTCAGCTGCCGATACGACCGAACCAGCCAGAACCACGCGAGGCACTGGATTTCCAGCACGATGAGCAGGAACAGCAGCACCCAGAGATTTGATGCGATGTCCTTCCAGCCAGTTGCCGCGATGGCCCCGATGCCCGTGTTGAGTGACAGGAAGAACGTGTTGGCCAGCCCGCGCCGCGCGCTGATCCGGTCGGCCATCTCCACGTAGATCTTGTACTGTTCCAGCACCGCCAGGTCTTGCTGTGCGTCAGACGACCACAGCACATCGCGCACCGAATCGACGCCGACAGGCGGCACAGTGACGAAGTATGCCCGTAACCGGGACCGTATCGCGTTGAACATAATCCAAGTATCACGTGG
>NZ_BBXD01000016.1 GCF_001570545.1 Herbidospora mongoliensis
CCACCGGAAGACAGCTTCACGTTGTTGCTCGATTGAAGCTATCTCGTGGGGCTGAGCCGGTGCGAACAAGTCGACTTCCTCGGGTGGGTTCCCTGGAGGTTTGGAAGCCAAGACGTATCCGAAGCGGCCGTTGGTGAACTGTCGAAGCAGGCCTGATGGCCAGACATCTGCTCGTGCTCCTTGGCAGCAAAGGTTGAGGCCTTCGGCTTCCAATCGGCGACGGAGATCAATGAGGCAATCCAGCAAGTCCTCGCCTTCTACATCCATTAGGAGGCTGCGGCACTTGAATGTGAGCCGGGCCGGCACAGAGTCATAGAGCGTAAGGGTCGCCCCTGTGGTCTTTCCTTCGTGGTCGACAACGTCTAGTTGGATGGCTTCCTCGGGGGATGTCTGCATAGACGATCAGCTTAAGGTTCTTGAGGTACGAGCAGGCTCGGCAAGCGTCTCCGCAGACTGACCTGGTCGGCCACAGTGGTCGGGTGGCCGACCAGGCGAAGCCGTAACAGAAAAGCTTTGACGAGCGAAGCGAGAGCAGTCCGAGCGGAGCGAGGCCCTGCCGGGGAGCGCGAAGGGCGGAGCACCTTCACAAGGAGCGAAGCGACCCGGAGCGATAGCGACATCAGGACGCGACAGCGGCCAAGGGGAGCGCGAGGGGATGAAGTCCCTTCGCAGCGGGGGTCTGGGGGTCGCCCCCCGAGACTAAAAGAGCCCCGCGAAGGTGGTCCGAAGGCCATCGAGCAGGGCTCGCCGAGAGCGGGTGACGGGAATCGAACCCGCGCTGTCAGCTTGGGAATCATCTGCTGATCTTGCTGCTCTGAGCTGGGGAAACAGCGTGCAGGTCACGGTGGGCCGGTTGACCGTACGTCGCCGCGAGTGACCGGGGTTGCCCGGCTGTTCTGGCACGCATCTGGCACGAGGTAGTCGCTGGTCGTCCCCGCGTCCGGCAGGAGAGTGAACGACCTATGAGCAGGCTGTCAGTGGTGCCGAACCGTTTGGGTAGTGGACGGGGTTCTCGCTTAGCGAAGAGGTAGTGCTCGGACGCGAATTCCGGAGGTGGTGAACGCAGCGACGGCACCTGCCTGAAGATGCGGTTCGAGAACGTCGAGATTGCCAATGATGATGTTGACCAGGTCTGGTGCTCGAAGCTCCAGTAGTTCCCGCACCAGGATGACTGATGGCTTTGCCGTGCGAGCCTGGGCCAACAGTGCTCCGAAGTCGGTGTCGGCTGAGATGATGACGCGGTCCTGGGCCACCGCGAGGGCCATGACCGTCACATCTGGCGCACTCGTTGCTCCGAGATCACGGACGTGAACCGAATCGTGCTCGGCCTTGGTCAGCAGTTCGGCCACGCGAGGTGAGAGGTTCTCGTCGATCAGGAACTTCACGCTGGCTCGCGGAGGCGGTAGAAGTGAACGTTGGTGGACGCTGCCGCATACTCAAGGGCCTGTTTGATGTCTTCGCGTTCCAGGTCAGGGTACTCGGCAAGGATCTCATCGAACGCCCATCCCGCGGCGACCAGTCGCACCACGGTCTCAACACTGATGCGCAGACCCCGGACTGTGGGCTTGCCCTCGAGCTTGTCGGGCTCGACGCTGATCCGATCGAAGTTCATGATGTCTCCCTTCTGCTTTGATACTGCCAGGCTGATCGTGGGGGAGCGACTGAGATGCGTCGGGAGGGCCAGCAAAGTCCGGGTCCCGATCTTCCGATCGACCTGGTCGCGCTGTGATGACGGCTGGACGAACGGGAGCTGAGCCAGGACGCACGTCAATGCTGGCCGACCGGCTTACGCCTTCAGCCCTGCCAGCGATTGGGTAACCGCTGCTCGCCGGGTTGTCGTGAGGTATGACCAGATCCGGCAGGAGTCTGGGCAGACATCACCTTGTCGGCGTAGTGGTCTGGTGGCTGGAGCTGGTCGCGTGGCCGGCCACGCGAAGCCGTAACAGAAAATGATTTTGACGAGCGAAGCGAGCAGCAGCCCGAGCGAAGCGAGGCCTTGCCAGGGAGCGCGAGGGGCGGAGCGCCCTCGCAAGGAGCGAAGCGGCCCGGAGCGAAGCGGCCCGGAGCGAAGCGGCCCGGAGCGAAGCGGCCCGGAGCGAAGCGGCCCGGAGCGAAGCGGCCCGGAGCGAAGCGACGACGGGGACGCGACAGCGGACCAGGGGGAGCGCGAGGGGACGAAGTCCCTTCGCAGCGGGGGTCTGGGGGTCGTCCCCCAGAAATACGAAAGCCCCGCGAAGGCGCCAAAAGCGCCAAGCAAGGCTCGCCAAGAGCGGGTGACGGGAATCGAACCCGCGCTGTCAGCTTGGGAATAGGCTACTGATCTTGCCGTGCTGAGCTGGGGAAACGGGGGTGCAGGTCAAGGCTGGTTAAGGGACCGTGAGTCCCCGCGAATTACCGCTGATCACCGTCCGTTCTGGCACGCATCTGGCACGGCGATCAACGGGGGAGGCATGACCCGTCCATCTGTCACCTCATCACTACGGCGGCGAAAGCCCTACTCGGGCCGGTAGATCCGGAACTCGGTCTCGCCCTGCTTTCGCCACATGAGCCGCCCGCAGTGCGGACATTCGTAGAGGAGACCGGTTTTCGTTACGATCGCCTTCGCTCGCTCGTCGGTGTCGACCTGCTCTTTGGTTGGCCACAGGATTATCTCCGGCGCGGCGTCCGGGAAGATCACATAGCCCTCATCAGGGATGGGCGAGAGGTCGTGAATGTAGCCGCAGAGGCATCCAAGCTTGGGCACGGGGCTCATGGTACGTGCGGAGCTCCTGCTCCAGTGAGCTGACCAAGGGCTGATGGCACGCGAAGACCAAAAGGCATTGGAACAATCAAGCCCCGGGTTGGGATGTGTTCCCCGACCTGGGCCTTCGTGAGTGGAGCGGGTGACGGGAATCGAACCCGCGCTGTCAGCTTGGGAAGCTGATGTTCTGCCATTGAACTACACCCGCGAGGTGCATCGCCCACTCTACATGATCCCGACCAAGCCCACGTCTCGATTCCCACTACCCTGTGGTCCGTGCTGCTTTCAGATCGCGACATCAAAGCCGAGGTAGACAAGGGAAGAGTCCGTCTCACCCCTTACGACCCCGACATGATCCAACCGTCCAGCATCGACGTGAGGCTGGACCGGATGTTCCGGGTCTTCGAGAACCACCGTTACCCCCACATCGATCCCGCGGTCGAGCAGCCCGACCTGACCAGACTCGTAGAACCAGCCGACAACGAACCTTTCATCCTCCACCCCGGAGAGTTCGTCCTGGCCAGCACCTACGAAGTCATCTCGCTCCCGGACGACATAGCCTCGCGTCTGGAGGGCAAGTCGAGCCTGGGAAGGCTGGGCCTCCTCACCCATTCGACAGCAGGCTTCATCGACCCAGGTTTCGACGGTCACGTCACACTCGAGCTCAGCAACGTCGCCACGCTCCCCATCAAGCTCTGGCCCGGTATGAAGATCGGTCAGCTCTGCCTCTTCCGGCTGAGCAGCCCGGCCGAGCATCCCTACGGCTCCGCCAAGTACGGCTCCAGGTACCAAGGCCAGCGGGGGCCCACCCCGTCTAGATCGTTTTTGAACTTCCACCGCATCAAGATCTAAAACGGGCAAAGAACCTTATGTGTCAGGGGAAGCCCATTGGGCAACCATTAGGTGACATCTGCCTTAAGTTCACGTTCTGCCTGGTTGCCTCTACTCTTCTCTGCGGACAGTCCCCGCACATCTGGAGATCCACGTGCGTCTGCGTCTCACGCCCCGTGAGGACAGTTACTACGACTTGTTCGCCGACTCGGCGAACAACCTCGTCACAGCGTCACGGCTGCTGGTCGAGATCATCAGTGACGGTTCCGACCGTGAGGCTCTCGCTGAGAAGATGCGCGCGTGTGAGCACGCGGGCGACGAGCGTACTCACGCCATCCTCAACCGGTTGAACGAGAGCTTCATCACACCGTTCGACCGGGAAGACATCTACAAGCTGGCATCCAACCTCGACGACGTCATGGACTTCATGGAGGCGGCGGCCGATCTGATCGTGCTCTATCAGATCGATCATCTGCCCAAGGAAGTCGTGCGGCAGGTCGAGGTGCTGGAACGTGCTGCTGAGCTGACGGCTGAGGCGATGCCTCGCCTCCGCTCGCTGAGCAACCTCAACGAATACTGGATCGAGATCAACCGGCTTGAGAACCAGGCCGATCAGGTCTACCGGCGGCTGCTGGCCAAGCTCTTCTCGGGCGAGTACGACGCGCTGACCGTACTCAAGATGAAAGAGGTCATCGATCAGCTCGAGTCGGCTGCCGACGCGTTCGAGCATGTCGCGAACACGGTCGAGTCGATTGCGGTCAAGGAAAGTTAAGTGGAGCTTGCGCTCGTCATCAGTGTGGTCGTCATCGCACTGGTGTTTGACTACACGAATGGGTTCCACGACGCGGCCAACGCGATCGCGACTTCGGTCTCGACGCGGGCGCTGACTCCTCGGGCCGCCTTGTTGATGGCGGCTGTCATGAACTTCATCGGCGCGCACCTGGGGGAGCAGGTCGCCAAGACCGTCGGCAGCGGCATCATCGAGCCGCCTGAAGGCACTCACGGGCTGGTCATCGTGGGGGCGGGGCTCGTCGGAGCGATCGTCTGGAACCTGATCACCTGGTACTACGGGCTGCCCTCCTCCTCGTCCCACGCCCTCATCGGCGGGCTCGTGGGGGCGGCGCTCGCGGCCGGCGTGACCATCCACTGGGACGGGGTGCTCGACAAGGTCGTCATCCCGATGATCCTGTCGCCGCTCGTCGGGTTCACCCTCGCGGGTGGCATCATGATCGCCATTTTGTGGATCTTCCGCAAATCGAACCCGCACACGACGGGCCGGGGTTTCCGGTACGCCCAGACCGTGTCCGCCGCCGCCATGGCGCTCGGTCACGGGCTCCAAGACGCGCAGAAGACCATGGGTGTGATCTTCCTCGCCCTGGTCGTGGGGGGATATGCCGCTCCCGGCGACAGCATTCCGCAATGGGTGATCCTGGCCGCGGCCGCCGCGATCTCGCTCGGCACCTACGCGGGTGGCTGGCGCATCATGCGGACCCTCGGCCGGCGCATCATCGCCCTCAACCCGCCCCAGGGCTTCGCGGCCGAAAGCGCGGCCGCGACCGTCCTCTATGTCGCGGCCATCGGCTTCCAGGCCCCGATCTCCACCACCCACACGATCACCAGCGCGATCATGGGCGTCGGCGCCACCAAGCGCCTGTCGGCCGTGCGCTGGGGCGTCGCCGGGAACATCGTCACCGCCTGGGTGCTGACCATCCCGGCCGCCGGCATCGTGGCGGCTGTCACCTACTGGGTCGCCCACGCGATCATCGAATGAGACAACAGGCGCGCGATCAGCCAGATCGCGCGCCTGTTTTCAAAGCGTTCTTTCCGTTACGGCTCCGCCCACATCGGCACCGCCCGCCGCTTCCGGCGCGCTCCTCATCCGGCGCCAGACCCGCGCTCCCGGCAGCCCGCCGTCACGGGCAACCGGCACCGTTTTCCACAGGACGTGCCCGGGTGGGTTCACCGCGCAGGCGCGTACATCACGTCGACGTCCCACTTGGTGAAGCCCAGGCCCTCATACAGCCGGATCGCCGCGCCGTTCTCCTCGTCGACATACAGCATCACCTGGGACAACCCCAGAGACCGCAGGTGTGAGAGCCCGGTCAACGTCAGCGCTTTCCCCAGGCCCGACCCCTGCTCAGACGGGTCGACGCCCACCACGTAGACCTCGCCGACGCGCTCGTGGCCGTGGCCGCCGTCGCCGTGGACCTTCGTCCAGTGGAAACCCGCCATCGTCTGACCTCGGAAGGCCAGGAAGAACCCCGCCGGGTCGAACCACGGCTCGCCTTCCCGCTGCTTCACGTCGTCGAGGGTCCAGGAGCCCTGTTCCGGGTGGTGGGCGAACGCGCGCGCGTTGAGCGCGAGCCACTCCCGTTCGTCCCGGCCGGTTTCGAAGGTCGTGATCTCCACGCCTTCCGGCACGCGCGCCGCCGGGAAGGGCGCGTTCAGGCTGCGGCGCATCTGCCAGAGCGAGCGCACCCGCTGGAACCCGGCCGAGGCGGCCATCCGGCCCGCGCCGGGGTGATCGCCGTGGGCCCACAGCCGTAGCCGCCCGCCGGTCTCCATCAGGACCGCGTCGAGCAGCATCCGCCCCAGGCCGCGCCGCCGGGCGGAGGGGTCGATGACCAGTTCCCCCGAAGGCCCCTCGACCTGGTCCGTCTGATCCAAATGGGCAAAACCTGACAAAACGCCCGACTGGTACAAAAGTGCGCTCTTGGCGCCGGGGTCGCCCCCGTACCGCAGATGGAGCATGACGTGCTCGTTCAGCGGGCGGACGCCATCCACGTCGGTTGCGGCCTGGACGAGGCGCTGGACCTCGGAAACCGTGTCTTCATCCAGTCGTTCCCTGATCTCCACGTGCGCGTTCATGGAACGCACTCTACGGACCCCCGACTGGCAAATCCCGCCAGGTGTCACGCCGGGGAATCGTTACCTTTGAGCCATGGGCTGGCCAGGTGGTCACTCTAGGCTCAAGTACCATGACCCCTGCTTCCCTCAGAAGACTCGCCGTGGCCGCGATCGCCTCGGCGGGTGCTATAGCCCTCGCGATCGGCCCCGCGGGTGCGAGCGCGTCCGGCAAGGACAAGAAGGACGAGCTGATTCCGATCCGGATTCTCTCGATCAACGACCTTCACGGCAACCTCGAGCCCCCCACGGGGTCCAGCGGCCGCATCGCCGACGAGACCGGCACCATCGTCGACGGCGCGGGCGGCGCGGCCTACCTGGCCACCTACGTCAAGCAGCAGCGCAACCGCGACACTGTCCTGGTCGCGGCCGGTGACCTGATCGGCGCCTCGCCGCTGCTGTCGGCCGCCTTCCACGACGAGCCCACGGTCGCGTTCCTCGACTCGCTCGAGCTGGCCACCTCCAGCGCCGGCAACCACGAGTTCGACGAAGGCATCACCGAGCTCAAGCGCGTGATGGAGGGCAAGTGCCACCCGGTCGACGGGTGCTCGGTCCCCGGTAAGAAGTGGAAGGGCACCGACTTCGAGTTCATCGCGGCCAACGTGACGGACACCAAGAAGAACAAGCCGGCCCTCTCGCCCTACTACGTGGAACGCATCAACGGCGAGAAGGTCGCGTTCATCGGCCTGGTCACCAAGACCACGCCCACGATCGTGACCGCGTCCGGCATCGCCGGCCTCGACTTCACCGACGAGGTCGCCGCCGCCAACGAGACCTCCGAGTACCTCCGCGAGGTCAAGGGCATCAAGGCACAGGTCGTGCTGGTCCACGAGGGTGACCAGGTCACCCCGAACCAGAGCCCCGACGCCTGTCCGATCACCAAGGGCCCCGGCTCGCGCATCGCCGAGGGCGTCGACCCCGAGATCGACCTGATCATCAGCGGTCACTCCCACCAGGCCTACATCTGCAAGGCCACCGACCCGGCCGGCCAGCAGCGTGTCTACACGCAGGGCTCGTCGTTCGGCCGCGTGCTGACCCAGATCGACTTCAACATCGACAAGGAGACGGGCGACATCGTCCGCTCGTCCGTCGTCGCCGACAACACCGTCGTGCGCCGCACCGTCACCCCCGACCCGGCCACCGTGTCGTTCATCAACGACTGGAAGGCCCGCGTCGCGACCGTCGCCAACAAGAAGGTCGGCGACATCACCGCCGACATCACCAACGTCGCGGTCCCCTCGGGTGAGTCCCCGCTGGGCAACCTGATCGCCGACTCGCAGCTCGAATCCGCCAAGACCGGCGGCAACGCCGAGATCGCCCTGATGAACCCGGGCGGCATCCGGACGACCCTCACCTACGCCAGCTCGCCCGCCGGCGAGGGCCCCGGTGTGACCACGTACGGCGAGATCTTCGCGGTGCAGCCGTTCAACAACCTCGTGCAGGTCGTCACGCTGACCGGCGCCCAGCTCAAGCTGGTCCTGGAGCAGCAGTGGGTGGGCGGCCCGAACAACCAGGCCTTCACCAAGATCCTGCAGCCGTCGTCGAACTTCACCTACTCCTACAGCAACAGCGCCGCCTGGGGCTCGAAGGTGTCCAACATCAAGATCGACGGCGTCCCGGTCACCCCGACCCAGTCGATCCGCGTCGCGGCCAACAACTTCCTCGTCGGTGGCGGTGACGCGTTCCTCGCGTTCACCCAGGGCACCGGCCTGTGGAGCGGCCCGCTCGACATCGACGCGTTCGAGGCCTACCTGACCGCGAACTCCCCGGTGGCCCCCCCGGTCGCCAACCACATCACGGTCCTGCCGTAACCCCTGCTCCAGAGAACAGGAAAGCCCCCGGTCAACGGCGACCGGGGGCTTTTCCCATGCTTAGCGGCGAGCGGCTTCCAGTTCCTGGGCCATCTCGTTGCCGCGGTCGGGCACGAAGCGGTAGCCGACGTTCCGGACGGTGCCGATCAGCGCCTCGTATTCGGCGCCCAGCTTGGCGCGCAGGCGCCGCACGTGGACGTCGACGGTACGGGTGCCGCCGAAGTAGTCGTAACCCCAGACCTCCTGGAGGAGCTGGGCCCGGGTGAAGACCCGCCCCGGGTGCTGGGCCAGGTATTTGAGCAGCTCGAACTCCTTGAAGGTGAGGTCGAGCGCCCGGCCCCGCAGGCGGGCCGTGTAGGTCGCCTCGTCGATCGCCAGATCGCCGCTGCGGATCTCGTCGGGCACCTCCTCGGCGGCGGCCAGCGACAGCTTCCCTATCGCCATCCGCAGCCGCGCCTCGACCTCGGCCGGGCCGGCGGAGTCGAGGATGACATCGTCTGCTCCCCACTCGGCGGTCATCGCCGCGAGGCCGCCCTCGGTCACGATGACCAGGAGCGGGCAGTCGATTCCGGTGGTGCGCAGCAGCCGGCACAGGCTTTTGGCCTGGACGAGCTCGCGCCGCGCGTCGACCATGATGGCGTCGGCTGGCGGCGCGTCGAGCAGCGCGGTCCCCTCGGCGGGGGCGACCCGAACCGAGTGGAGCAGCAGCCCGAGCGCCGGCAGGACTTCGGCGGACGGTTCAAGTGCGTTGGTGAGCAGTAGCAGATTGCTCATGAGGCCTCCTCGCCAAACGGGCGGGCGTGCCGGGAGAGCACCGCGCTGTGCACGATCACAGGCTCGCCTCCTTCGATCCGCGTCAACGGCAGGGCCGTAGAAACACGTAAGGACCCGGGGGCTACGTCGCCCAGGTCCCGTTGCTCGTAGATTAGCCCACAGCGAGTTTGCGTCCAATGTGCGTCCACCGTGTGAACAGCACTTCACGTGGAGAATCACCGTATCCAAATGCTCACTGTGAGTGTGCGGAAATGGGGCTGGAGAGGCGTATGGCTAGGGGAACTGTGCGTTTTTGGGCCGCGGCGAAGGAGGCGGCGGGGATCGCGGAGGAAACATTCGACGCGGAAACGCTTGCCGAGCTTGTTACCAAAATCACAAGGAACGAGGCGCTGGCCAGGGTCCTGCCGCGCTGTTCGTTCCTCGTTGACGGGAATCCGGCCGGCACCCGCGACCACCGCACCGTCGAACTGTCCGAAGGTGTCACGGTTGAGGTATTGCCGCCGTTTGCAGGCGGATAGGCTGAGCCGAAACCCCCCGGCCCACGGAGGATGCGGTGCGCAAGCTCGTGGTGGCGCTGCTCGTGCTCATCGTGCTGGCCGTGGTGCTTGACCGCGTGGCCGTCGCCGGTGTGCAGCGCGAGATCGCCAAGCAGATCCAGGCCAGTGCAGATCTCAACGTCCCGCCGACCGTGCAGGTCAGAGGGGTGCCGTTCCTGACCCAGGCGATCGGCGGGCGCTACGAGGAGATCGCCATCGACATCGGCGACATCGAGCGCGAGGGGATCCAGCTCAGCGACGTACAGGCGACCCTCTATGGAGTCGACGCGCCGCTGATGGACCTGATCCAGAACGCCTCGGGAACGAAGATCACCGCCGAGAAGGTCACCGGCACGGTCACGATCTCCGAAGACGCCCTCAACGCGCGGGCGCCGCGCGGCATCAAGATCGAGGGTGGCGGCGGCAACGGCACGGTCCGGGTCTCCGGCGAGGTGACCGCTCTGGGCAACAAGGTGCCGGTGACCGCCGACATGAAGGTCGAGGTCAAAGACGGTGTGCTGCGCCTCACCCCGGCCAAGGTGACGATCGCGGGCGGGTTCACCGTGCCCAACGCCGAACGCCTGATCACCTTCACCGTGCCCGTGAAGGGCCTCCCGCTCGACCTGAAGATCACCGAGGTCCGGTCCGCCCCGGGCGGCGGTCTGGCCATCGACGCGACGGCGACCGATGTCCCTCTTTCGCGGTGAACCGAAGCGCCGCCGGGTGCGTTCTGAGGATGTGAGCACAGCCGGTACGGCCGACGAGGAGCTCGTGAGGGCCCTCTTCGACGATCACGCCGGGCCGCTCTACGGTTACGTACTGCGATTGACCGGTGACCCGGGGAGGGCGGAGGACATCGTGCAGGAGACCATCCTCCGGGCCTGGAAGAACCCCATCGCCGACCGCCCGGTCCGGGCGTGGCTGTTCACCGTGGCCCGCAACCTGGTCGTCGACCAGGCCAGGGCGCGCAAGTCCCGCCCGCAGGAGACCGGCGACGAGGCGCTGGCGATCCTCCCGGCCGCCGACGAACTCGACAAGGCCGTCGAGTCGTGGGCCATCGCTGACGCGCTGGCCTCGCTCCGGCCCGACCACCGTGAGGTCCTGCTGGCCGTCTACTACGGCGGCCAGTCGGTCAAGGAGGCCTCCGAGTCGCTCGGCATCCCGCCGGGCACCGTCAAGTCGCGCACCTACTACGCGCTGCGCGCGCTCAAGCTGGCGCTGGAGGAGCGGGGGCTCGCGCCGTGAACCACGACGACGTCAAGATCTCTCTGGGTGTCTACGTATTGGGCGCCCTCGACGCCCGCGAGACCGCCATGGTCGAGGCCCACCTCGACACCTGCGACGAATGCCAGGCCGAACTGGCCGAGCTGTCCGGCCTGCCGCCGATGCTCGACCGCGTGTCGGCCGCCGACGTGGAGTTCGCCGCGACGCCGCCCCGGGCGGTGCTCGACCGGCTGCTGGCCGACTCGGCCAAGCGCCACCGGCGCGGCCGGATCACCCGCACGATGCTGGGCCTGGCCGCGACCGTCGCGATCGTGACCTGGGGCGGCGCGACCCTGCTCAACAGCGCAGGCCCGGAGATGACGGCCTCCACGGCCGCCGGCGCCGCACCGGAGGCTGCCACGGCCGGGAGTTCCGCCGCGCAGGCCCCGACACACGGATTCGGCGAGGCCGACGCCCCGGCGCCGGAGTCCGCCCAGAGCGACGTGGCGGGCACCGGCCCGATGGAGATCAAGGTCGACCCGTCCGAGGAGCCGGCGGCTGCCCGCACGAGGGTGCCGCAGGCCAGCAAGGCTCCGGAGGCCGCGACCAGCCCTCCCGCCGACGCCACCCAGCCCAGCGAGCCCGCGATCGCCAAGATGGTCACCGAGGAGCCCGTCACGGTCAAGGGTTCACGGGGCAAGGTCACACTGCAGCTCGATCTGACCCCGGGCGAGGGCGGCACCGAGGTGCTCGCCACCATGACCGGCGTTCCCGTCGACACCAAGTCCGAGCTGTTCGCGATCTCGCGTCAGGGCCCGCAAACGTCGGTGGCGAGCTGGGACGTCAAGGCCGGCGGCGCCTACGAGGACGGCACCGCCAGCTTCCGCGGCTCGACGATGCTGCCGATCAGCGAGATCGCCAGGTTCGAGTTGCGGGCCGCCAACGGCACTGGGCTCATCACTATTCCCGTCGGCTGACTCGGGAATTACCGGGTGGCCCCGGTGGTTGCCCGTGGAATGACCGGTTTCGTCGTGCTCGCGGTGACGCTCGCGGCCGGGACCTTGGCCGGGTTCCTGCTGAAGGCGCGCGCGGGCACGTTCCGCGGGAAAGACGGGGCGATGGATCTTGGTGAGCCGCTGGGGGAGCGGGCCACGCTCGTCCAGTTCTCGTCCGCTTTCTGCCAGCCGTGCCGGGCGACCCGGCGGGTGCTCGCGGACGTGGCGGCGATGGTGCCGGGCGTCCGTCACGTGGAGATCGACGCCGAGTCGAGACTCGATCTTGTGCGGGCCCACGACGTGATGAAAACGCCGACTGTTTTCGTCCTCGATAGATCCGGAAATATCGTCAAAAGGGCATCTGGCCAGCCCAGGAAGGCCGACGTCATCGCGGCCCTCGCTTTGGCCGTGGACAATCCGTCTCAGTAAGCGGACGGCATGTGACAGATGGCGAGACGAAAGGTACTGTCGCTCTCATGACTCCCACGACAGAGAAGCTCACGAAGCGACGGGCGGTTGATTTCTGCCGCGTCGCGACGGCTCTCTGTCGCATGGCCTGAGGGTGATTCCAGCGGCATTCACCGCCGCAGTCACGAAACCCATCAGGAGCATCCGACGATGCAAGTCGATCCCCGAGGCCCTCGCTTCGGCGCGGCCGTCACCACTCTGGTTCTAGCGACAGTCCTCGTCACGGGCAGCGCTTGGTTATTGGCGCTCCAGGCGATCGTCTTCGCGTTCGGCGCTTTCGGCCACCCGCCCTACGGGCTCTTCTTCAGGAAGTTCGTAAGGCCACGGCTCGGACCGCCGCAGGAACTCGAGGACGCACGACCGCCCCAGTTCGCACAGGGCGTGGGCATCCTCTTCGCCATCGTCGGCCTGATCGGTTTCTCCTTCGGAATCATTCCTCTGGCCCTGGGTGCGACAGCAGCGGCACTGCTGGCCGCCTTCCTCAACGCCGCCTTCGACTTCTGCTTGGGCTGCGAAATGTATCTGCTCATCCGCCGTCTACAACCTGGGAGAAATTACTCATGAGCCGCTCCGCTGCTCTGGTCGACGCTGACTGGGTCGAGGCCAACCTCGACACGCCCGGAGTCGTCCTGGTCGAGGTCGACGAGGACACCAGCGCCTACGACAAGGGTCACATCCGCGGCGCCGTCAAGATCGACTGGCGCGACGACCTGCAGGACCCGGTCCGTCGCGACTTCGTCGACAAGGCCGGCTTCGAGGCGCTGCTCTCGTCGCGCGGCATCGGCAACGACGACACCGTGGTCCTCTACGGTGGCAACAACAACTGGTTCGCCGCCTACGCCTACTGGTACTTCAAGCTCTACGGCCACGAGAACGTCAAGCTGCTCGACGGTGGCCGCAAGAAGTGGGAGCTCGACTCCCGCGAACTGGTGAAAGACGTTGTGAGCCGCGAGGCCACCACCTACACCGCCCAGGACCAGAACTCCTCGATCCGCGCCTTCCGCGACGACGTCGTGGCCGCGATCGGCAAGCTCAACCTGGTCGACGTCCGTTCGCCCGACGAGTTCACCGGCAAGCTGCTGGCCCCCGCGCACCTGCCCCAGGAGGCGGCGCAGCGTGGTGGCCACGTCCCGACCGCGCGCAACATCCCGTGGTCGAAGGCCGCGAACGACGACGGCACCTTCCGTTCCGACGACGAGCTCAAGACCCTCTACGGCGAGGCGGGGGTCGATTTCGGCAAGGACACCATCGCCTACTGCCGCATCGGGGAGCGCTCCGCCCACACCTGGTTCGTGCTGCACGAGCTGCTCGGCCAGGCCAACGTCAAGAACTACGACGGTTCGTGGACCGAATACGGCTCGCTCGTGGGCGTGCCCGTGGAACTGGGAGAGGCCCGATGACCACCACTCAGGGGTGCGCAGCGCCCGAGCAGACCGTGGCGCTGCCGACCGGAATCGATCTGTCCAAGCAGGCCGTGATCCAGGGCGTCGTCACCGGCGCGGGCACCGCCTACGCCCGCCTTCTCGACCACTCCGGTGAGTTCACCGGCGAGGTCGTCGTCTCCGACGAGGGCATCTTCCGCTTCTTCGCCGCCCCCGGCTCGTGGACCGTCCGCATCATCGCGGGCGGCGGCCGGACCAAGGACGTCGCGGTCGAGGCCAAGCTGGGCGAGGTCGCCCAGCTCGCCGTCGCCGTCTGAGCGCACTTTCCGAAGACCCGGCCTGTTCCGCAGGCCGGGTCTTCAGCGTTGTCCGGCCAGCTGTTCCAGCACGTCGATGAGCGCGTTGTGCGGCCCGGCGACCTTGAAGAACTCGTGGTCGACGGTCTCCACGACCCCCGCTGCGCGTTCGGCCAGCCGGCGGCCCTCGTCGGTGATCGCGAGCACCTTCTTGCGCATGTCGGCGGGGTCGTCCTCCCGGCCGAGCAGGCCCTTGACCTCCAGCACCCTGACCACCTGGCTCGTCATCATCACATCGATGGTGGCGTGTTCGGCCAGTTCGCGCTGGCTGGGACGGACGCCCTGATTGTCGAACCACCACAGGTCGACGAGGAGGGCGAACTGCACGTGGGTCAGGCCCATCGTCTTCAGCGCCGTGGTGATCTCCCGCTGCCATCGAAGGGTCGCCCGCCACAGCAGGAAACCCGGGCTCCGGCCGGGGCCGGCGTCCCGTTCCGCACTCACTGTCTGAATCCCCGATCTACGACTTCAGGGAGTGTCCCACCTCGCCCCCCGCATACCCGTCGTTGACCAGCCCGGACGGCCGATCTTTGACCTTTGGGACGGGTGGGCGCGCGGCGGCTCAGCCGAAGAAGCGGCCCCAGCCCTTCTTCTTTTTCTCGAGCTCGGCCGGCTTGGCGCGACGCGGCGAGGGCGGCTCGTCCCGGACCGGGGGCGGCGGCGGGTCGGGGAACGGCGGAAAGGGCTCCTGGAACGCCGGCTGGGACTGGGGTTGCGGCGTGGGCTGGGGGTGCGGCTGGACGCGCGGCAGCGGACGTCCCGCCGCGATGGCCGGGAAGGGCTGCGTCGAGTAGCCCTCGTCGTCCTCCTCCGGCGCGGGGGGAGGCGGCGGTGGCGGCCAGACCAGCACGTCGCTGGGCGGGGCCAGCGGCGGGATGTAGGACGGAATCATCTGCGGGAGCGGTCCCGAATAGGTGATGTCGTCGATCTCGGTCGGCTGCGACGGCGGTGGGGAAAACCAGTCGCGGGGTGGCTCTTGCTGGTTCACGTGCCCTCCGGGGCCAGCGCGTGGTGCTCCACCGGCGGGACGCCGCCGGTCAGCCCGAGATCTATCCGTACATCCGGGGCGCGGTTGTGCGGCCGTAACCGGACCGGCCCGACCTGCCAGTATTCACGCCGGCCGCGGCGGCTGATCGATTCTTCGACGAATCCGCCGGCACCGCTGTTTTCGGTCTGGTCGCCATCGCTGGTGACCTTGGGTATTAATTCCACCGGGCGACGGCCGCTCTCCGCAAGGCCGACGACCTTGACGAACCGGGTCGCGCGGGGCGCCTGATCGTGTGTGAACGGGGAATCCGGCTGCTCATCGAGCCTGCCGGTCGTGGCGGCCAACCCGAGTCCGGAGACGGGCGGCAGCGCCACCACGGGCACGCGCACCGGTCCATAACTCATGGCAATGGATGGTAGTACGCCCACACACGACCCATCCGCCGCAATCGTCCCTATCTTTGGTGGGAAACACGTCCGAATGGCGAGAACCCTGCCCTGACAGGGTAGGTAGCTCCTACGCTTTGACCCTACGACGAATACGGAGGGGCCGGGCGCGACCATGGGCAGGCTGACCGACGCGCACCCCGAGCACGCGGAGTTGCGCGCCGACCGTATCTACCTCGGGTGGCAGTACCTTCTGCTGCACCCCGACCCCGGCCCGCCGCCGAAACGCCCCCCGCGCGACGACGCCGAGCTACCCCCCGATCGGGGTCCCGAACTCCTGCGCGCCGAACGACTACAGGAAGACCTGTTGAACCGGCCCGTCAAGTTGCTGCGCAACGTCGTGGCCGGGCTCGCCGTGGCCGTCGCGCTGCTCGGGTTGGCCGGGATCATCGGCTGGCCGTTCGTCGGCATGGGCGTGATCGTCGCCGCCGTGGTCTTCGGGGTGTGCTCCTTCGCCCTCAACCAGGGCAACCGGGCGGTCCGGTTCCGGGTCCAGGAACGCCTCGCCCAGGCCGAGCGCGGCCGGGCCAAGCGCGAGCGCGAGAACATCCGGCTCCAGGAGGAGCACGCCGAGCGCTACCGCGAGTGGGCCGACCGCAAGGCGGTCTACGACAAGCAGATCAGCTGGTACGCCGTCGCCGTCCCCGACGCGATCGACCGCATCGACGTCGCCGGGGGCACGCTCCCCGGCTGGTCGGCCCTGATCACCCTGATAGGCGCCACCCGCCTCTACAGCGGTGGCCATCTGACCGTCCTCGACCTGTCCGAGGGCGTGATCGCCAAAGACCTGATCGAGCTGGCCCGGCGCGGCGGCGACGACCCGCTCGTCTGGGTGCTCCCCTCCGATCTGCCCAAGCTCGACCTCGGGGCGACGCTGAAGCCCGAGGCGTTCGCCGACGTGCTGGCCCACGTGGTCAGCGTCAGCGAGGAGACCAGCCGCGACATCGGTTTCGACAACGCGATCCTCGAACGCGTCCTCGAAGTGCTCGGCGAGAACGCCACGATCAGCCAGGTCACCGCCGCGCTGAGAGCCCTCGCCCAGGTGGGCGACCCGCGCGACGACCTGAAGTCGGGGCAGCTCACCGCGATCCAGCTGGAACGCATCGGGACCCTCTTCGGCCGGGGCGTGGCCGACCGGGTCGTCATCGAACGTGCCTGGGCGCTGGAGTCGCAGCTACGCAAGCTGGAGACCCTGGGGGCCGACGCCGTCCGGCTGCCCCCAGCGCGCCTACGCGTGGTCAGCATGGACCGCCAGGCGGGCGTGTTCGGCAACCGGGTGCTCGGCACCTACGTGGCCACCGCGCTGACCCACATCCTGCGGCAGTCGCCGGCCGGCGAGCGGCCCTGGCACCACACCATCATCGTGGCCGGGGCCGACAAGTTACGCGGCGACGTCCTCGACCGTCTGATGGACGCCTGCGAGACGTCGAAGACCGGCCTGGTCCTCACCTACCGAGCCCTGACCCCGACCGTCAGGGAGCGCCTCGGACGGGGCCACGCCGCCGTCGCCTTCATGCGCCTCGGCAACGCCGAAGACGCCCGGGTCGCCAGCGAGCACGTCGGCACCGAGCACCGGCTCGAACTGGCCCAGCTCACCGAGTCGGTGAGCTCCGCCGTCAACGGGGCCAGGGGGAGTTACACCTCGACGGTGGGCGAGGGGCGTACCGCCAAGGGAGCCCTCTCAGAAGGCGATCTGAAAGAAGGCATCACCGAGTCGACCGAATGGGGCCGCAACGCCGGTACGGTCGGCGAAGGGGTCATGCAGAGATCACGCGAGTTCCTGGTCGAGCCCCACCAGTTGCAGCAGCTGCCGACCACCTCGGTGATCGTCACCCACGCCACCGCCGAGGGCCGCGAGGTGCGGCTCGCCGACGCCAACCCGGCCATCCTGACCTTCCCGAAGACCACGCTGGAAGAGGTCAGGTCGCTCGCGGCCACCCCGCCAGTGCTGCCCCCCGAACCCGACGAAGAAGCACCGCCACCGAACCTCGGTCCGCCCCCGCCCCGCCTTGACTGGCGCAAACCCTGAAGCGAGACGCGGACGGCCGAAGGCCGGCCGTGGCTCGCGTTGTGAACTTGCCTCAAGAGGCAAGGCCTCGGTAAGAGGTTCGTCAACAGGGTTATGTGACCATGATCGGCAAAGGACCGTGAAAGCCTGGCAGAGAGGGGTCTCATGCAACCGTTCCCCCTGAGCGGGCCGTGGTATCGGATCCAGGCGATCACCGCTCCCTCGCGTACGTCGTCGGCCGAGTGGGATTTCGTGAACGTGCTGCCCGCCGTGCTGTCCGCCGCGCAGCGTGATCGGCCCTTCGTCATCGGCTGGCTGTCCCGGGGTTCCGGGGCGCCGCTCGAACTGATCACCAACGCCGGGCCGCTGACGCCGCCGAGGTCCCCGCGCCGGGCGGCCGTCACGGCGATCGAGGTGGTGCCGACGGGGCCGCAGCCGCTGCTGTTCCCTGGCGGCGCCCGGGGCATCGAGATCGGCGACGACTGGCTCGCCGACATCGCCGATCTGGTCTGGACGCCCTGTCCGGGCCGCCAGGCCCCGCCGCTCAACGGGCGGCGCGAGCCGGAGCCCGACGAGCCGAAGCAGCCGACCCTGTTCGAGTCGACCCTGACGACGCTGATGTCGCGCCCGTTCGGCTGGGTCGTCGTCGCCGAGCCGACTGACCTGCTCGACGCCGAGGTCGCCCACCTGCGCACCCAGCTCAACGTGCTGCGCCAGTACGGCGACGCCTCGGAGCGGTCCCGCTACGACGCCGAGCGGGCCGAGCGCCGCATGCAGGAGCTCGACGCCTTCCGCGAAGCCGGCCTGTGGAACGTGCGCGTCCTGGCGGGCGCGGCGGGCCCGGAGGAGCTCCGCCAGATAGCGCCGGTACTGGTCGGCTCGGTGGAGATGAGCCACCACCCCTATCGCCTGCGCAGTGCGATGGCGGGCCCCGCCCGGCCGACCGCCCAGGAGCCCGTCTACAGCTTCACCGAGGCCCTCAACGTCAACTTCCAGGACCCGACCGACAGCGCCGCCGCGCCCTTCGCCGCCACGGCGGGCGCGCTCGCGGCCCTGGCCGGGCTCCCCAGGCGTGAGGTTCCGGGTGTACGCGTCCTGGACGCCGGCTTCTTCGACGTCACCAGCGAGGCCGACTCGACCGGCGGCGACATGCTCGACCTGGGGGCCATCGTCGACGGCCAGGACCGCACCGTCGGCACCTTCCGGGTCCCGCTGGCCACCCTGAACCGGCACGCCTTCGTCACCGGCGCGACCGGCTCCGGCAAGTCGCAGACCGTCCGCCACCTGCTCGAACAGCTCACCAGGGCGGGCATCCCGTGGCTGGCCATCGAACCGGCCAAGTCCGAGTACGCCGCCATGGCCGGTCGCATCGAAGAGCTGGCCCCGGTGACCGTGATCAACCCGTCGGCGCCCGGCGACGTGCCGTTCAGCGTCAACCCGCTGGCCCCCGAACCGGGCTACCCGGTGCAGGCCCACATCGACATGGTCAGGGCCCTGTTCATGGCCGCCTTCGACGCCGAGGAGCCGTTCCCGCAGATCATGTCCCTGGCCCTGCAGCGGGTCTACGAGGCCAACGGCTGGGACGTCGTCACCGGCGGCGGCATCCCCGGAGCCGCGGTGCAGCCCCAGGTGCCGACCCTGGAGCAGCTCCAGCAGCACGCCCTGGAGGTCATCCAGGAGATCGGCTACGGCAACGAGGTCCAGGCCGACGTCGAGGGCTTCATCTCCCTGCGTCTGCGATCACTGCGCGTCGGCTCGGCCGGGCGGTTCTTCGAGGGCGGCCACCCCGCCGACATCGGCGGCCTGCTCCAGCGCAACGTGGTGCTCGCGATCGAGGACGTCGCCAACGACGAGGACAAGGCGTTCCTCATGGGCACGCTGATCATCCGCATCGTCGAGCACCTGCGGATGCGCGCCCGCCAGGAGAAGACCAAGGGCCTGCGGCACGTCATCGTGATCGAGGAGGCCCACCGGCTGCTGCGCGACCGGGGTTCCCAGCGGGCCTCCACCCACGCGGTCGAGCTGCTCGCGGGCATGCTGGCCGAGATCCGCGCCTACGGCGAGGGGATCGTCGTGGCCGAGCAGATCCCCACCAAGCTCGTCTCGGACGTCGTCAAGAACACCGCGCTGAAGGTCGTCCACCGGCTGCCCGCCGAAGACGACCGGCTGCTGGTCGGGGCGGCGATGAACCTGTCGGAGGAGCAGTCGCGCCAGGTCGTGTCGCTCCAGCCGGGCTTCGCGGCGGTCTTCGCCGACGGCATGGACCGGCCGCTGCGGATCCAGGTGCCGCTGGGGGAGGACCGGGAGCAGGTGCGGCAGAGCCCGGCGCCGCCCATCAAGGGCCGCCGGTCGGTCGCCTGCGGGCGAGAGTGCCGTACCGCGAAGGCCTGCACGCTCTTCGAGGTCCGCGAAGCGGACCTGCTCGCCGTCGCGCCCGAGTGGGCGTGGCTGCGGATCTGGACCGACACCGTCACCCTGTCGTTCGTCGCGAACCGGTCGCTGCCCGGGGTGCCGCGCATCCTGGCCGACATCTGGTCGGAACTCCCGACCAGACGCCGCGACTGCCTGCTGGCCACGCTCGTGGAGCGCAGCGTCGCCCGCCGCGCCTGGTCGCTGCGCACCTGGTTCGACCCGACCCTGCTGACCGAGAAGGCCGCCGAGGTGGCCGCCGCGCTCCTGGCCGGTTCGGGCGCCGGCGACAAGCCGGGCCCGGCGTGGGTGATCCCGCAGATCCGCTGGCTGCACGAGGTCGACCGCCTGTTCCCCTACGGCCACCCGGCGCCCAACCTGCGCAGCCCGGCGCCGTCGATGGAATACGCCCTTTTCGGTACGGACCCATCAGGCCGCCCCTACCTCCACGCGGGCGTGAACGGGGGCGGCGTCGCGGTGGAGACCAGGACGGAACTTCTCGGACATCGGGCCAAGGCCCTGCGCCATCACCCGCTGTCGATGGAGGTCGACCGCAACCGCGCCCTGGCCTGGCGGGTGATCCTCGGCGACGACGAGCACGAGGGCATCCAGCGCGACATCTCCACCGTCGCGGTCGGTGTCGAGCCCCGAGAACGAATCCGGCATGTCGCCCACACGATGGGGGCGGCGTGGCTGGAAACGGTACTTTCCTGGCCGCGCCGGTTCGTTCTCCCGTTCGACGGAGACACCCCGGCGGAGCTGTCCTTCACCGACCCCGTCCCCGCCGAGCGCGGATAGGATCACCGCATGAGTCAGTTGCCCTTGCGCGCCCAGCTCGCCAGCGCGCTCGGACGCACCGCCGCGACGCTGTCCCGGGCGACCGGGCGCGGCGACGGATCCGTGATCGGCGGCCGGGTGGGCCTGCTGCTGGAGCCCGACCTCCTGCGCAAGCTCGCCACCGAGAAGAAGCTCGCGCTCGTCAGCGCCACCAACGGGAAGACCACCACGACCCGCCTGATCGCCTCGGCGCTTCAGGAGCTCGGCGAGGTGGCCACCAACGCGTTCGGCGCCAACATGCCGGCCGGCCACGTTTCGGCGCTCTCGTCGCAGAAGAGCGCCCCCTACGGGGTGCTGGAGGTCGACGAGAAATACCTGCCCGAGGTGCTGAGCACCACCGAGGCCGGCGTCGTCACGCTGATGAACCTCAGCCGCGACCAGATGGACCGGGCCGCCGAGATCTGGCTGCTGGCCCAGAAGTGGCGCCGCGCCCTGGCCGGCAAGCCCGCCCACGTGATCGCCAACTGCGACGACCCGCTGGTGACCTGGGGCGCCTCCACGGCCGCTCGGGTGACCTGGGTCGCCGGTGGCCAGCGCTGGCACGAGGACTCGTGGTGCTGCCCCGAGTGCGGCGGCCCGCTCGACCGTGCCGAGGGCATGATCAACGCCGACTGGGCCTGCCGCGAGTGCACGTTCAGCCGCCCCGAGCCCGACTGGATCCTCGACGGCGAAGACGCGGTCGACCCACGTGGCAACCGCTGGCGGCTCGACCTCCAGCTCCCGGGCGTGGCGAACCGTTCCAACGCGGTGATGGCGCTGGCCACCGCCGCCGCGTTCGGCCTCGATCCGCAGCGCGCGCTGCCCCGCCTGCGCGAGGTCACCTCGGTGGCCGGGCGCTACACGACGGTCGAGCGCAACGGCCGCGTGATGAAGCTGCTGCTGGCCAAGAACCCGGCCGGCTGGCTCGAGGCCTTCGACGTCACCCGCGCGGAGCGGCCGATCATCCTGTCGGTCAACGCGCAGGGCCCCGACGGCCGCGACACCTCGTGGCTGTGGGACGTCGACTACCGCATCCTGTCGGGCCGCCACGTCTACGTGACCGGCGAACGCCGCCTCGACCTGGCGCTGCGGCTCGACGTCGCCGGAGTGCGCTTCACCCTGGTCGACAACTTCGGCCAGGCGGTCGCCGCGCTCCCCCCAGGGGAGATCGACGTCATCGCCAACTACACCGCGTTCCAGTCGATCCGGACGGAGTTCGGCCGTGCAGTCTAGTCTCCGCATCGTCTGGATCTACCCCGACCTGCTGTCCACCTACGGCGACCAGGGCAACGTGCTCGTGCTCGAGCAGCGCGCCCGCAGCCGGGGGATCCCCGTCGAGATCGTGCACGTGCGGTCCTCCGACCCGGTCCCCGACCAGGGCGACATCTACCTGATCGGCGGCGGTGAAGACCGGCCCCAGATCCTCGGCGCCGAACGCCTGCGGCGCGACGGCGGCCTCCACCGGGCGATCCAGCGGGGCGCGTCCCTGCTGGCCGTCTGCGCCGGCTACCAGATCATGGGCTCGGTGTTCGGGGGAGAAGAGGGTCAGCCGGTGCCCGGCATCGGCCTGCTCGACATCAGCTCGAGCCGGGGCGAGCGCCGCTCGGTCGGCGAACTGGCCGCCGAGGTCGACCCGTCGCTGGGCCTGCCGACCCTGACCGGCTTCGAGAACCACATGGGCGTGACCGCACTGGGCCCGGGGGTCACCCCGCTGTCCCGGACCCTCATCGGCACCGGCAACGGCGACGGCACCGAGGGCTGCTTCGCCGGCAAGATCATCGGTACGTATCTGCACGGCCCCGCCCTCGCCCGCAACCCGGCGCTGGCCGACCTGCTGCTGCGCTGGGCCGTGGGCCCGCTGCCGCAGATCGACGACACCTGGTACGACCGCCTGCGCAACGAACGCCTCGACGCCGTCCTCAAGCCGTAGGGCCGAGGTCGAACCGCCAGACGTATCCGTCCCACGTCCCCGCGAACAGGTAGGTCCTGCCGTTCAGGGTCGCCGTCTCCATGGCCTCGGGCCCGGTGTTCGGCCCCTCCAGCGGCGCGCCGATCTGCGTGGACGTGGTCAGGTCCCACTCGCGCAGGGTGCCGTCGTCGGCGCCGGAGAACCCGATCGTGGTGCCCCCGACGACGGCCAGGGCCACACACTTCACCGGGTTCGGCAGCCGGTCGCCCAGCGGATGGCCGATGGGCTGCGGTTCGGACAGGTCCCAGAGCCGGTTCGTGCCGTCCTCACTGGCCGACAGGGCGATGGCCCGGTTGTCTCGCCGGCCCATGGTGAGGTTCCAGATGGTGCCGTCGTGGCCGCCGATCGGCACGCCCGCCGGGGTGGGGGCGGTGAGGTCCCATCTCCGGACCAGCCGGTCGTCGCCGCCCGACAGGGCGGTGAGCTTTCCGTCCACGTCGCCCACGGCGATGGCCTTCGGGGACATGGCCAGCGGCTGGCCGACCACCTCGCCCGCAGGGCTCGACGCCGCGAGGTCCCAGCGGCGAATCGTCAGGTCGTCGCCCGCCGTGAACGCGTGGGGGCGGTCGCGGATCGTGGCTGTGGCCAGGGCGTTGATGCCGCCGGTCTCCTTGCCGGCGTTCAGCGCCCGGCCCTGACCCGAGGCCAGATCCCACATCCGGACGGTCCCGTCGGCCGCCCCGGTGACCCCGGTCGCCTGGCCGCCGACGTTGGCGATCCTCGCGGCGAACACGGCCCGGCTGTGGCCGGTGAGCACCGCGCCGATCCGTTCACCGGTGACGAAGTCGCGCAGGTGCACCGTTCCGTTCTGACAGCCGTACAGGATGACCGGTCTTCCCTTGAGCACGCCGTGGGCGACCGACCAGACCGCGCCGTTTCCGCCGGAGAGCGGCCCGCCGAACAGCACGCCCTGCCGGGTCGCGGGACCGCCGCCGAGGAGCCGGGATGCCAGGACGACTCCGGCGGCGGCCACGGCCGCGACGGACGACAGCGAGATGAGCACGGCCCGCCGCGACAACGGAAACCCGGGAAGGCGCGGTTGCGGAGAAGCGGCCTCCTGCTCTCCGTCGAGCGGAGCCTGCTGGGCGGGTGCGGCCGCCGACGGAGATTCCGCGCCGGAGATGTCCTGTCCGGTGGCGGCTGGGGTCCGCGCTGCCGTGGGCGGAGATTCTGCGCGGAAGATCTCCGGTTCGCCGACTGCCGGGGAACCCGCGCCGGAAATTTCATGATGTGGCGTTGGGAATTCGGTAGCACCGGCCGTGACCGATTCTCCGGAAACGCGGACCGCCGGAGCCGCCACGGCGTCGGCCGCCAGCCATAAGCGGTGGAACTCCTCGGTCGCGCCGCCCAGGGACTCGACGATCAGCTCCAGGGCGCCCCAGCGGGGTAATCGCTCGCAGAGGATGACCGTTCTGGCCGATGTGTGGCTCATCCCGGTCTGTTTGGCGAGTTCGCGGTAGCTCGGTTTCCCGGCCACGCGATATTGCTCCTGAAGGCGTGAACGCAATTCGGCCAGTGGTTCACCGGGTGTCATCGATAGAGCCCCGTACCTGATTCGAAGGGGACTTGCCTCGCTCAGGCCGAAGCCTAATGACACCCGCTTCCCGTTAGTAGACCAGCGCCTGGACACCTTCCTGAGTGATCTCCTCGACGAACGTCGGCGCCCCCGCGATGCGGATCCCCTCGATCATGTCGTCGAGCGTGATGCCGCGCCGGGCCGCGCACTGGGTGCACAAAGTCACCCGGCCGGCGGCCAGCACGGCGGCCAGCAGGTCTTCGAGAGGTGCCGCCTCGGCCAGCTTGAACTCCCCGGCCTTGCCGGGTAGGGCGAACCACGACGACTCACCGGTCAGCCAGAGCGACACCCCGACCCCGCTGACGATCGCCGCCGCGGCGACGTTGAAGGCCTGGTTGCACCGCTCCGGGGCGTCGGCGCCCGCGGTCACTTTGATCACCAGTTGGCGTGCCATGCCCGCAGCCTAATCCCGCACTAGCCTTGTCGCATGGACGTACATCCCGATCTTGAGCCGATCGCGTTCCTGCTGGGCCACTGGGAGGGCGCCGGGGTCATCGGCTACCCGACCATGGAGAGCGCCAACTTCGGCCAGGAGATCATCTTCGAGCACAACGGCAAGCCGTTCCTCAGCTACCGCAGCCGCACCTGGCTGCTCGACCAGGAGGGTGAGAAGGTCCGCCCGCTCGCCACCGAGACGGGCTTCTGGCGCGTGCAGCCGGAGCGCCAGATCGAGGTCATGCTGGCCCACCCGACCGGCATCATCGAGATCTACGTGGGCGAGGTCGTCTTCCACAAGATCGAACTCATCACCGACGTCGTGGCGCGCACCGTCACCTCGAAGGACTATTCGGCGGGCAAGCGCCTCTACGGCCTGGTCAACGGCAATCTCATGTACGCCTACGAGATGGCAGCCGTCGGCCTCCCCCTGCAGGACCACGCCTCCGCGGAGCTCAAGAGGGTCGCCGACTAGGATCGGGCGCCATGAGCACCCCGCTGACCTCCGACGCGGTCGAAGCGATCAAGAAGCACATGAACGACGACCACGCGGCCGACGCGCTGCTGATCGTGCGGGCCCTGGGCGGAAAACCCGACGCCACGGCGGCCCGCACGACCGACGTCGACACCGAGGCGATCTACTTCGAGGCCGACGGCGAGGCGATCGCGGTGAAATGGCCGACGCCCATCGTCGAACGCGCCCAGGTGCGCAACGAGGTCGTCGTGCTCTACCAGCAGGCCTGCGAGATCCTCGGGGTCGAGCCGCGGGGGCACTGAGAAACCAGGCTGCCATCCGCTCGGCATGAGCGAGCCGGTCCTTTCCGGGACATGAAGAAACCCCGGGCGCACTCCGCTCGGGTGAGCGGGCCGGCTGGACCAATGAGAGAGGGTCAGTGCCCTCCCCCGCCGACTGCCCGGGGTTCCGGTGTCTGTCTGGATCTGCGCTCAGACGCGCCGACCCGGAGCTGGCCCGGATCGGATGTCCTAGCGGACAGCCACCTCGCTAGCCCAATCATGACTAATCATTATTCGGACCACCTCCTCTCTGCGTGCTTCGTACGCTAAGCGCTGCTCTCCGGGGCGGGCAAGTCAATTACGAGCCGTAGGATTTCGGCATGACCGACACCTGGCACGACGAGCTCCGGGCCCGCGGATATCGGGTCACTCCGCAGCGCCAGCTCGTCCTCGAGGCGGTCAGCGCGCTCACCCACGCCACTCCTGAGGAGATCTGCGCGAAGGTCCAGGAGACCGCGCGGGGCGTGAACATCTCGACCGTCTACCGCACGCTCGAACTGCTCGAAGAGCTCGGCCTGGTCACCCACACCCATCTCGGCCACGGGGCGCCGACCTACCATCTGGCCGCCGACGCCGACCATGTCCACCTGGTCTGCCGGGGCTGCGGGCAGATCATCGAGGCGCCTCCCGAGCTGGTCGGCGACATGGTGACCAAGCTCGACGAGGAGATGGGCTTCCAGACCGACGTCCACCATCTGACGATCTTCGGCCGGTGCCGCGACTGTCGCTGAGCGGGCTTAGCCTGAAGGTATGCGCAGTCCTCTGCTGGACCTCCCCGGAGCCGTCCCCGCCGCGTCCCCCGACGACGCCGTGGCCGCCCACTACGGCGACCTCTACGCCGAACAGCGTGCCCTCGCGGCCGGGCGGGCGGTGGTCGACCGGAGCAACCGTCCCGTCATCACGGTGTCCGGCCCCGACCGGTTGAGCTGGCTCAACAGCCTGAGCTCCCAGAAACTCGACGACCTGGCCCCCGGCGTGTGGACGCAGACGCTGTTCCTCGACCCGCAGGGGCGACTCGAACACCACCTCCACCTGCGCGACGACGGCGACACGACGTGGATCCACGTCGAGCCCGGCCGGTCCGAGGAACTGGTGGCGTGGCTCGAGAAGATGAAGTTCATGCTCCGGGTCGAGATCACCGACGTCTCGGCCGAGTGGGCCGTGGTCTCCGGCGTGCCCGGCGACGACCGGCTGATCCCGCGGGCCGAGCTGGCCGCCCAGGGTCCGGTGGCCGGGCTGTGGGCCTATGAGGCGCTGCGCATCGAGGCGCACCTGCCCCGGCTGGGCTTCGAGACCGACCACAAGACGATCCCCCACGAGCTGGGGCTGATCGAGACGGCGGTCCATCTGAAGAAGGGCTGCTACCGGGGCCAGGAGACCGTCGCCCGCGTCCACAACCTGGGCCACCCGCCCCGCAGGCTCGTCTTCCTCCACCTCGACGGCAGCGTCGACGAACTGCCGCCCCACGGCACCCCGGTGACGCTCGGCGTGAGCACCCCGCTCGAAGCCGACCCCGAGGCGGCCGTCGACGGTTCGGCGACACCGGGCCAGATCGGCTTCATCGGCTCGTCGGCCCGCCACCACGAACTCGGCCCGATCGCCCTCGCGGTCGTGAAGCGCACGGTCCCGATCGACATCGACCTCGTGGCGGGCCACGTCGCGGCCAAGCAGGAGGTCGTCGTGCCGCAGGACGCCGGCCGCAACGTCCAGGTCGACCCCGAGCTGCGGCGCCAGGCCGCCAAGATGGCCCGAGAGCGGTCGGCGAAGCGACCCGACCTGATGTGAGAACAGGCCGCTGCCTCGGATACCGCGCGATCGGTCTGTGAGGTGAGTGCCCGCGAGTGACTCGCGGGCACGCTCTTGCGTAGGGACGGCTACCGCCGCGATCGGCAGTGGGGCGACCTGCCGTAAGCGATACGCGAAGGCCCGCTGTGGCGGCGGGCTTCAGATGTCGATGACCAGGGTGATCGGGCCGTCGTTGAGCAGGCTGACCTTCATGTCCGCTCCGAAACGGCCCGTCTCCACCCTGGCGCCGAGTTTGCGGAGTTCGTCCACGACCGCGATCACCAACGGCTCGGCCACGGGGCCCGGGGCCGCTGCCTGCCACGTCGGGCGGCGGCCCTTCTTGGTGTCCGCGTAGAGCGTGAACTGGCTGATCACCAGCAGAGGTGCGGAGATATCCGAGCAGGACTTCTCGCCCTCCAGGATCCGCAGGCCCCACAGTTTCGCCGCCAGTTTCGCGGCCTCCGCGGGTCCGTCGGTGTGGGTGACACCGACCAGAACCATCAGGCCGGGCTCGTCGATCGCCCCAACGACGGTCCCGTCGACCGTCACCGAGGCATGGCTCACTCGTTGGACCACCGCGCGCATGGCCGGATTCTGCCATGCCCTACAGTCGACGGCATGTCCGAATTGCTGGTCGAGGTGGTCCGGTCCGGGTTCGTGGAGTCGGTCCACCGCGCCCGGGTCGTCGCCGTCGACGCCGAGGGTTCCCCCGTTCTGGTCCATGGCGACGTCCAGGTTCCCGCATCCCCCCGTTCCTCGATGAAGCCGCTGCAGGCCGTCGGGATGCTGCACGCGGGGCTCGACCTCGACGGTGAGCTGCTGGCGCTGGGCTGCGGCAGCCACGCGGGTGAGCCCATCCACGTCGAGGGGGCCCGTCGCATCCTCCGCGACGCCGGACTGGACGAATCGGCGCTCCGGTGCCCGGAGGACTATCCCGACGACCGGACCTCCCTCGACCACGGCCGCGTCTACATGAACTGCTCCGGCAAGCACTCGGCGATGCTCGCGACCTGCGCGGTTAACGACTGGCCTACCGAGGGCTACCTCGAACCGTCCCACCCGCTGCAGAAGTCGATCCGCGGCACCGTCGAGGAGCTCACCTCGGAGCGGATCGCGGCCACCGGCGTCGACGGCTGTGGCGCGCCGCTGTTCTACGTGTCGATGGTCGGGGTCGTCCGCGCCTTCCGGCGGATCGTCACGGCCGCCGAGGGCACCAAGGAGCGCCGGGTCGCCGACGCGATGCGGGCCCACCCCGAATACACGAGCGGCGCCGAGCGGCCCGAGGCGGCGCTGATGCGCGGCGTCCCCGGGCTGATGCTGAAGGCGGGCGCCGAGGCGTTCGACGCGTTCGCGCTGGCCGACGGCCGGGCCGCCGCCGTGAAGATCGTCGACGGGGGCCAGCGGGCCCGGGTCGCGGTCACCGCCTACGCGCTGAAGGCGCTCGGCGAGGACGTCCCGGAAGGCCTGATCCCCCCGATCACAGGTGGTGGAAGGCCGGTGGGGGAGATACGGGTCAGAACGATCTGAACTGGCGGGCGGCGGAGATCGCGCCCGATGTGGTCATCACGAACGTCCGCATCGAGTCGGCGAACTTCGACAGGTCCCATTCGGCGGGGCCGTGGTACCAGTACAGGTTGTCGCCGTCGGTCGTGATCGTCGACACCACCCGGGCCCACCGGTCGACGCTGTCGAAGATCACGGCGTAGGGCAGGTAACGGGAGAACAGCTCGATCCGCTGCTCCTCCGGCACCCCGTTGACGTCGCCGGAGATGAGGTACTGGCGGAAGCCCAGCGTGTGGGCGAGCGCCCCGGCGCCCTTGGCGGTCTTGGCCGGCATGAACTGGCCGCCGACCGTGAGGGCCGCCCCGGCGATGATCACCGCCAGGCCGACCAGGCCGTAGGTGGTCGTCCAGGCGAGCATGAGGGTGCCGGCCACGCCGGCGATGGTCAGCAGGATGCCCAGGACCGTCCAGCGGGACCGGGTCGAGTCGGGGCGGCGGGCGAACCAGCCCTGCTTCACGACGTCGCGGTAGAGGGCGTCGCGGACTCGCGCGAGGCCGGCCGAGAAGCCGCCGTGGAGCTGGGAGAGCAGGATGTCGTCGCGGATGTCGAACATCGCGTCGTGCAGGGCGCGTTCGTAGGGGAGCAGGTCCTGGAGCGGGGTGTCGGGCAGCTTCACGAGCAGCCAGTCGGGGGCGTCGTAGGTGCCGCGCGGTTGTTCGTCGATGCGGAGGTAGCCGCGTACCGCCAGATCCACGATGGTCGCCGTCACGTCGATCACGTCGGCCTGTTCGTCGATCAGGGTGCCGATCTGGCCGGGCCGCACGCCGTCGGGCGGGGCGAAGCGGCCGTTTTCGAGAGGGGCGTACAGGCCCGATTCCGACTCGACCACCCGGGCGTCCCTGCCCCGGCTGCGGTAGAGGCCGTAGAGGCCGCCGAGCAGCAGGATCAGCAGGACGATCAGCGAACCGCCGGTCCACATGTCGACGGTGAAGGCGGTGGCCAGGTCGAAGCGGTTCTCCAGGATCGGCTGCGCGCCGGTCGAACCGGCGGGATAGGCCACGACGATGGTGAGCTGCTCGCCTTCCGCCAGGCCGGTCTGTTCGAAGGTGGCGTTCTCGGCCGACTCGTCCATGCCGGCGGCGGTGCAGCCGATCGCCGAGGTGGCCGGGCCGGCGAAGCAGGTGAGGCCCTGGATCTGGCCGGGGCCGCGTACCGTCACCTTGACTGTGTCGAGCGGCCCGCCGGCCGCCGACCAGCGCAGTTCCTCGGTGCCGTCGGGCAGTTGCGTGACCGCGCCCGTGACGTCGTATTCGACGGTCCCGGCGGCCGGCACGGTCAGTGTCTCGCCGTCGAAGGCGGCGCCCTTTACGCCGGTCAGCAGGAAGACCCGGTCGGACGCGTCGTCGAACCGCGTTCTGGTGATCACGGCCCGGCTCTGGGCCCCCTTCTCGACCACGTGCAGCACCCCGTCGGGCCGCAACTGCAGCGTCACCTCGGTCGCGCCGGCGGCACGGGCCGGGGTGGCGAGCAGGACGATCAATAAGAGGGCCAGCCCCACAGGGCGTGCCAGACATGTCATGACCCGTCACGATAGTGCCACCGGAGTACGCTGAGTCGGTGGCACGCACCCGGCTCTACCGCAACGGGAAACTCGAATCCGAGGGCTTTCCGATCGCCGACGTCTCCGACCATCTGGACGAGCCCGACGCAGTGGTCTGGTTCGACCTGTGCACGCCGACGCGCGCCGACCTCGACGCGATCAGCGAGGAACTGGGCCTCCACCCGCTGGCCATCGAAGACGCCCTGCACCCGAGCCAGCGCCCCAAGCTCGACATCTACGAGACCCACATCTTCCTGAACGTCTACGCCACCCACTTCGACGAGCGCACCGGGCGTCTGGAGACGATCGAGGCGTCGGCGTTCATGACGGAGCGGGCCCTGGTCACCGTCCGCACCAGCGAGTCGTTCGCGATCGACCAGGTCCAGCGCCGCTGGGACTCCGGCGGCAACCTGGCCGAACACGGGGTGGCGTTCCTGCTGCACGGCCTGCTCGACTACGTCGTCGACACCCACTTCGAGGTCGTCGAGGCCATGGACGACCAGATCGAGAAGCTGGAAGAGGGCCTGTTCCACGAGACCCTGCCGGGCCCCGCCGAGCAGCGGCAGACCTTCGAGCTGCGCAAGAGCCTGGTCGGCCTGCGGCGGGTGGTCGCCCCGATGCGGGAACTCGTCAACACCCTGTTCCGCCGCAACGACGTCATCCGCGACAGCAGCCTGGCGCCCTACTTCCAGGACGTCTACGACCACGCCGTGCGGGCCGCGGAATGGACCGATTCACTGCGCGACCTGCTCGGCAACATCCGCGAAGCGCACATGACCATGGCCAACAACAAGATGAACCTGATCATGAAGCGGGTGACGAGCTGGGCCGCGATCATCGCCGTGCCCACCATGATCACCGGCTTCTACGGCCAGAACGTGCCCTATCCGGGTTCGCAGCAGGTCTGGGGATTCTGGACGTCAACGGGCCTGTGGGCGGTCGCCGCCGTCATCCTCTACACCCAGTTCAAGAAGCGCGACTGGCTCTAGTCACCAGGGGCCGTAAGGGCCCTGGGTGCCGCCGCTGCCGCCCTTGTATTCGCTGACGGCCGGCTTCACGTCGGCCAGGTAGATGCCGGACGCGATGATCGAGGCGATGGCGAAGATGTTGAGCCTGTTCAGCCCGCCGCCCATGTAGCCGGCGGCGGAGGCGAGCGTGAAGACGGTGGCCAGGCCGGTGAAGACCATCCAGAGGTTCTTGTTGAGCTTGCCGGCGGACTTGAACGCCTGGGCGGGGGTGCGGATCGCGTGGATCAGCGCCCACACCGCCATCCCGAACGCGGCGAGGGCGAGGCCCAGGAAGACAAGGTCCAGGGCACCATAGAGCATCATCTCGTCACTCCCGCGGGGTCAAGGTCGGAATGTCCACCAGCCTAGTGTCTGGTTTCGCCAGTGCGCAGGGCGAGAAAACCGTGGCCCCGGCGGGAGATCTCCCACCGGGGCCATGAGCTGCGGTTCTACGACGCCTTCGGGGCCGTCGGGGTCTTGCGGGGAGCCGGGCGCTTGGTCGAGGTGGTGGCCTTGACGGCGGTGGCCGGGTCGGCGGCCTCGGAGACCTCGGTCAGCTCCAGGGCGGCCTCGCCGCTGGCCTGGCTGACGACCTGACGGCCGCGCTTGGCCAGGTCTTCGTAGAGGGCGTTGAGCCGCTCGGCGACGGTGTTGGCGACGTCTTCGGCCCTGCCCTGCACACGGCCGGCGTAGGCGTAGGCCTCTTCCCGGCGGATCTGCTGGAGCTGGAGGACGCGGTCGGGGATCTCGCGGATCTTCTCGACCGCGAAGTCGCCGACGCCGGTCAGCGCGTAGAACGGCTTGGACTCGGTGAGCTTCTTGACCTCGGTGGCGATGGTCATGGCAGGTTGTACCCTTCTGACGTGGCGTGACCGTTTAGTGAAGCCGCATCCAGGGGCTCAGCCGGTTGCGTCGGCTGAGCCCCTTCGGTTTCCGCGGCCTGGTTCTCCTTGCGGAACGACTCATAGATGTCGAGCAGAACCTGGCGCTGCCGTCCGGTGATCGTGACGTCGGCGCGGATCGCCGCCAGGACGTCACTGTCGGGCTGGCGCTCGTCGATCAGTCCGGCCTGCACATAGAGCGCCTGGGACGAGATTCGCAACCCTTTGGCGATCTGGTTGAGGATCTCGGCACTCGGCTTGCGCACGCCCCGCTCGACCTGGCTCAGGTATGGAAACGACACTCCCGCCTGGGCCGCGAGCTGACGCAGCGAGATCTTCGCCTGCGTCCGCTGCTCGCGGATGTATTCACCGATCGAGCCGACCTTGGGGAGTTCCATGTCGTCCAGCTTGCCAGAGCTTGTATGCATTTGCAAACGGATTGGTTAACGGGAGCTAACTCACTGGGGCAAGAACCACAAAAGGGGCGCGGATGTGGTGAGCAACACGGCTCCCGCGACGATGCCGTAGCGATAGCGCGCGGGCATCTTCGGACCGGGCTGGACCAGCCGGTTCACCCGGGCCATCACGTTCTCGGCGCCCATGCCCAGCGCGCCGTGGGGGGTGATGTAGACGCCGGCCGTGCCGAACCGCAGCAGCGCGGTGGCCAGCCGTTTCGGCGGCACCCGCAGCCGGGCGTGGTCGTCGGCGGCCATCTCGACCAGCAGCGCGACCGACGCGTTGGCGTCGCGGACCACCTTCGACCAGGGCAGCACCCAGCGCAGCGCGGCGAACGGCAGCAGCACCAGGTCGTGGCGCTCGCGCGCGTGAGCGTCTTCATGGGCCAGCACCGCCGCGAGCTCGTCGCGGGACAGCAGGCTCAGGGTGCCCTCGCTGATCACGACCTGCGACTTCAGCCCCGGTACGCAGTAAGCGGCCGCCCCGGGGTGGTCGACGACCCGTACGCCCGGAACCGCGGGCTCGTCGCGGGCCACCAGCGACAGCAGCAGCCGGTGGCGGCGGCGGGCCTGGAGGGTCTGCGCCATGGCCACCACGACCACGGCCATCAGCACGGTCAGCAGCGCGAGCCCGGCGGCCAGCGCGCCCACCCGCTGCAGCCCCGACGGCTCACGCCAGTGGGTGACCAGGTAGACCAGCCCGTGGATCACCCCGCGCCCCCACGGTTCGAGGGCGTAGGCCAGCAGGGCGCCCACCGAGGCGAGCCCCCACGTCAGGCCGAGCGCCTGCCACAGGGCGATCGCGGCCCTCGGCGCCCGCCAGGTCCAGCGGACCGACGTCATCCGCCACGCGGCCAGCGCGCAGACGGTGGCGAGCGCGGCGAGCGCGGCGGCCGCGATCACTCCTCCTCCAGCTCCGTGAGAGCTTTGCGGAGCACCTCGGCCTCAGTGCCGGAGACGGCCTGGGCGAACCTGGTGAGCGCGGCGGAACGGTCTCCGGTCATGTCGAGGGCCTCCAGCATCAGCTCGGCGATGTAGGCGTCACGGCTCGCGGCCGGTTCGTATCGCCAGGCGCGGCCGTCGCGGACGCGGGTCAGGAAGCCCTTGCGGGTCAGCCGGTCGAGCACCGTCATGACAGTGGTCGGCGCCAGATCGCGGTCGGCGATCAGCCGCCCCACCTCGCGGGCGGTCAACGGACTGCGCTCCGCCCAGAGAACGTCCATGATGCTGCGCTCAAGCTCGCCAAGACCCTTCACGACATTCAGCCTACCCGGCGTAGTACTACGTCCCGTAGAGGGAGGGTGGGTTGCACCTCAGCTTACAAGCGCCGACCAGGGCAGGGACAGCTCACCGAGCCGCCACCGAGCCGTTCCGCCGAAGGGGGCGCCGGTGTGGAGAGGCCATGAATCCTTCAACAGGAGAGCGGCCTGGATCCATCGCTGCCTCGCCCCGTAGGCCCCGAAGGGAGCGGAGACGGCCCAGGCCCGGTCCCAGTCGGTGAGGAACGCGTGCACCCTCTCACCGGGCACGTTGCGGTGAATCAGCGTCTTGGGCAGCCGTTCGGCCAGGTCTGAGGGCCTGTCGATGCCGTTGAACCGGGCCGCGAAGGTCAACGTCTGCGGCCCTCGCCGGTCGAGGCCGACCCAGACGGCCCGATGGCCGATCTCCGAGCAGGTGCCCTCGACGATCACGCCGTCCGGCTGGAGTCTGGACGTCATCAGCTCCCAGTAGCGCCACGCTTCGGCCTCGGGATACTGCCGCAGCACGTTGAAGGCCCGGATCACCAGGGGAGATCGTCCGGGGATCTCGAAGCCGCCCCTGCGGAAGTCCAGGCCAGGCCGCCGGAACGCCGAGGCGGCCGCCACCCGCTCCGGGTCGATCTCCACCCCCACGACCTGGAGGTCCCGCCGGACCGCGCGCAGCCGGGCGAACAGCTCCAGGGTGGTGACGGGGGAGGCGCCGTACCCGAGGTCCATGACCAGCGGATCGGCGGCGGCGCGCAGCAGCCCCCCGTGGACGGCGGCCAGCCAGCGGTCGGCGCGGCGGAGCCGGTTGTGGCCGGTGGTGCCCCGCGTGATCGCCCCGACCGGTCTCACACGCGGTGGACCTTGTGCTGGGCGGCCTGGGCGCGGGGCCTGATCACCAGGCGGTCGATGTTGACGTGGGCCGGGCGGGTGATCGCGAAGGAGATCACGTCGGCGATGTCGTCGGCGGTCAGGGGGTTGGGCACGCCCTCGTAGATCTTCGCGGCCTTGGCCGCGTCGCCGCGGAAGCGGTTGAGGGCGAACTCCTCGGTCTCCACCATGCCCGGGGCGATCTCGATGATCCGCACCGGTTCGCCGACGAGTTCCAGGCGCAGCGTCTCGGTCATCGAGGTCTGGCCATGCTTGGCCGCGCAGTAGCCGCCGCCGCCCTCGTAGGAGACCAGCCCGGCGACCGAGGTCAGCATGACCAGCACGCCGTCGCCGCTGGAGACCAGCTTCGGCAGCAGCGCCTGGGTCATCCGGAGGGTGCCCAGGACGTTGACCTCGTACATGTCGCGCCAGTCGTCGAGCAGGCCGTAGGCGACCGGTTCGAGGCCGACCGCGCCGCCGGCGTTGTTGATCAGCACGTCGACCGTGGGGACGGCCGCGTTGAAGGCGTCGACGGAGTCCTGCGAGGTGACGTCGAGGGTCATCGGGATGATCCCCGGATGGTCGGCGGCGAGCTCGTCGAGCCGATCCCGGCGACGGGCCGCTGCCACGACCTGGAACCCCTCTTTCGCCAGCCGTCGGGCCGTGGCGGCGCCGATTCCGCTGCTGGCTCCCGTGACCACCGCTGTTCTCGTCATGGTCGCAATCCTAGTGAGAGCGGGAATCTTGGGCTGAGTGTCATGGTTAGTCGTTGTTTGGAGGTGGTGTCGGGTGCGTCGGGTGAACCGAGTCGCGACGATCAGCATGCACACGTCACCGCTCGATCAGCCGGGAACCGGCGACGCGGGCGGGATGAACGTGTACATCGTGGAGACGGCCAAGAGACTGGCCGAGCTCGGCATCGAGGTCGAGATCTTCACCCGGCAGACGGCGCGTGACCTGCCCCCGATCGTCGAGCTCACGCCGGGGGTGACCGTTCGCCACGTCACCGCGGGCCCCTACGAGGAGCTCGACCGCTCGGACCTCCCCGGCCAGATGTGCGCGTTCCTGTCGGGCGTGCTGCGTACCGAGGCGATCTACGAGCCCGGCCGCTACGACGTGATCCACTCGCACTACTGGCTGTCGGGCCAGGTCGGCTGGCTGGCCAAGGAGCGCTGGGGCGTACCGCTGGTGCACACCATGCACACCATGGCCAAGGTCAAGAACCTCCTGCTGGCCGAGGGCGACCGCCCCGAACCGCCGGCCCGGGTCTTCGGCGAGGAACAGGTCGTCGACATAGCCGACAAGCTGGTCGCCAACACCGCCGCCGAGGCCGAAGAGCTCATTTCCCTGTACGCCGCCTCGCCCGCCCAGGTGAGTGTGGTGAACCCGGGGGTCAGCCTCCGCGTGTTCCAGCCCGCCTCCAAGGGCGCCGCCCGCCACCGTCTGGGCCTTCCTCAGGACGCCGCCGTGCTTCTCTTCGTCGGCCGCATACAGCCGCTGAAGGCCCCCGACGTGCTGCTCCGGGCGGCGGCTCGCATGATCGCCGACGACCCCGGATTAAGGGATCGCCTCGTGGTGGCCTGTGTCGGCGGCCCGAGCGGCACCGGCCTGGCCCGGCCCTCGCTGCTCACCGACCTGGCCGCCGAGCTGGGCATCACCGATCTCGTCCGGATCGCGCCGCCCGCCCCGCAGCCCGAGCTCGCCGACTGGTATCGGGCCGCCGACGTCACGGTGGTGCCGTCGCACAACGAGTCGTTCGGCCTGGTCGCGTTGGAGTCCCAGGCATGTGGCACCCCGGTCGTGGCCGCGTCGGTCGGCGGCCTGCGCACCGCCGTCAAGGACGGCGTCTCGGGCCTGCTCGTGGACGGTCACGACCCCGCCCAGTGGGCCACCGCGCTGGCCGGGCTGCTCGACCGGCCCGCCTGGCGTGACTTCCTCGCCGAGGGCGCGATCCGCCACGCCGCCGCGTTCGGCTGGTCGGCCACCGCCGCGCGGCTGGTGGAGGTGTATACCGGAGCCATGAGCCAGCTCCTGCCCGTGGCGGCCGTCCGATGAGCGTCGCATCCGTGATCGAGTCGGCGCTGGCGTCGATGGAGCTCACGTACGAGAGCCCTCGGTCGGGCTCCTACCTGGTGAAGCTCCCCGGCACCCACAAGCTCCAGACGATGGTGTGGCTGGTCGTCGACGAGCAGGCCCTCAACATCGAGGCGTTCTTCTGCCGCGGCCCCGACGAGAACCACCAGGAGTTCTACCGCTGGCTGCTGTCCAAGAACGGGTCGATGTACGGCGTCCACTTCGCCCTCGACCACCGGGGAGACGTCCACCTCGTCGGCCGGATCCCCCACGAGGGCGTCACCGAGGCCGAGGTCGACCGGCTGCTCGGCTGCGTGCTGACCTACGCCGACGAACTGTTCGACCCCGCGCTGGAGATCGGCTTCGCCGGGTCGATCCGCCGCGAGTGGGAGTGGCGCCTCGAACGAGGCGAGTCGACTGCCAATTTGCAGGCTTTCGCCCGTTTCGCCGACCCGGAGCGTTAACCGTCCACCACTAAGATGCCGTGTCATGGCGACTTTGGTACTGCTTCGGCACGGTGAGAGCGAATGGAACGTCAAGGGCCTTTTCACGGGCTGGGTCGACGTCACCCTCTCCGCCGCCGGAGAGGAAGAGGCCGCGCGCGGCGGCCGGCTGCTGCTTGAGGCGGGCGTACGCCCCGACGTGGTCCACACGTCCCTGCTCACCCGCGCGATCCGCACGGCCAACCTCGCGCTGGAGGCGGCCGACCTGCTCTGGCTGCCGGTCCAGCGGTCGTGGCGGCTGAACGAGCGCCACTACGGCGCCCTCCAGGGGAAGGACAAGGCGCAGACCCGCGCCGAGTTCGGCGACGAGCAGTTCATGCTCTGGCGCCGCTCCTATGACACCCCGCCGCCGCCGATCGCCGACGACGACGAGTTCTCCCAGTTCTCCGACGCCCGCTACGCGAGCCTGCCGAAGGAACTGCGCCCCAAGACCGAGTGCCTGCTCGACGTCGTCGACCGCATGCTGCCCTACTGGTACGACTCGATCGTCCCGCAGCTCACCGCCGGCCAGACCGTCCTCGTGGTCGCCCACGGCAACTCCCTGCGTGCCCTGGTCAAGCACCTCGACGGCATCAGCGACGCCGACATCGCCGGCCTGAACATCCCCACGGGCATCCCGCTCCGCTACGAACTCGACGCCGACCTCCGCCCGGTCAGCTCCGGCTACCTCGACCCCGAGGCCGCCGCCTCCGCGATCCAGGCCGTGGCCAACCAGGGCAAGTAACTCCCGCCCGGGCCCGCGTGTGCGGAGCACGCGCCATCAAACACAGAAATCCCCGGCCCCCCGAGGGCCGGGGATTTCGTTTTTGGGGTTTACTCGTCGCCGTCGCGGGAGCCGGTGACCAGGTAGACCACGTCGCGGGCCACGCGGACGGCGTGGTCGGCGTAGCGCTCGTAGTAGCGGCCCGCGAGGGTGATGTCGATCGCGGCCTCGATGCCGTGGTTCCAGTTCGGCGACAGCAGGACGCGGAACAGGCGGCGGTGCAGCCGGTCCATCTCGTCGTCGTCGGCCTCGAGCTCCTTGGAGAGCTCGACGTCGCGGGTCGCGATGCAGGTGCCGGTCTTGGTGACCAGGCGCTCGGCGATCTGGTCCATCTCGACGATGGTGTCGCGGAGCTCGGCGGGGATGGCGGACTCGGGGTGACGCATCCGGGCGATCTTGGCGATGTGCTCGGCCAGGTCGCCCATCCGCTCCAGGTCCGCGGCCATCCGCAGCGCGGTGATGACCGTACGGAGGTCGACCGCGACGGGCTGCTGGGTGGCCATCAGCTCATAGATGGAGGTCTCAACTTCGGCGTAGAGCCGGTTGACCTCTTCGTCCTGAGAGATCACACTCTCGGACAGATGAAGATCGGCGTCAAGAAGGGCCGTGGTGGCCCGGGACATGGCCGAGCGAACCAGGCGGGTCATCTCGACCAGCTTGATCGTGAGGGTGTCCAACTCGAGATGATAGGCGTCACGCATGCCCGTCACGGTAATCGTCTCTTCGTGAACGATCTCCGACCGGGAAGTGAACTCTTTCGGAAAGGCCATGGTCAGTAGGCATCTGGCCGTCAGGAACGTGGCTATTCCCACCTAGCATCAAAGCGTGAATGAGTTGCTGGCGAGTCTTGCCGCGATGGGTGGGTTCCTGGTGGGCACCCTCGTCATGCTGGCGATCCGACGGCAGTCCGAACCGTCTCCGCTGCCGGCCTCTCCTCCAGAAGACACCCTTTCCCCAGGTGTGGCCTCACTTCTGGCGGTGCTTCCGTCCTCGGCGGTCGTCCTCGACAGGGAAGACCGCGTCCTGCGGGCCAGTTCGGCGGCCCGCGCCTACGGCCTGGTCCGCGGCGACAACCTGATCTCTACCGAACTGCTCGCGCTGGCCCGCAAGGTCCGCCGCGACGGTGAGATCCGCGAGGGTGAGATCGAGGTCCCGGGCCGCAAGTTCGGCCAGGAGTCGACCAACTTCGCCGTCCGCGTCGCCCCGCTGGGCTCCACCGGCCAGGTGCTGGTGCTGGCCGAAGACCAGACCGACCGGCTCAGGGTCGAGGCGGTCCGCCGCGACTTCGTCGCCAACGTCAGCCACGAGCTCAAGACCCCGGTCGGCGCGCTCAGCCTGCTCGCCGAGACGATCCAGGACGCCGCCGACGACCCGGAGGCGGTCACCCGGTTCGCCGGTCGCATGCAGCACGAGGCGGCCCGGCTCACCTACCTCATCCAGGATCTGATCACGCTGTCCCGCATCCAGGGCGCGGAGAAGATCCCCACCCCGGAGCCCGTCCCGGTCGACGAGGCGGTCCACGAGGCCATCGACCGGTGCAGCACCAAGGCCGCGTCCAAAGACATCCTGCTGGTCGCCGGCGGCGCGGGCGGGCTGAACATCTGGGGCGACGACGAACTGCTCGTCACCGCCCTGCGGAATCTGATCGACAACGCGGTTGCTTACAGTCCCGAACACACCCGCATCGTCGTCAGCGCCCGCCCGGCCGGCGACTCGGTGGAGATCAGCGTCAGCGACCAGGGCATCGGCATCCCCGAGAGCGCCCAGGAACGCATCTTCGAGCGCTTCTTCCGGGTCGACGCGGCCCGGTCGCGATCGACCGGTGGCACCGGCCTCGGCCTGGCCATCGTCAAACACGTCGCCGTCGCCCACGGCGGCGAGGTCTCGGTCTGGAGCAAAGAAGGCTCCGGATCGACCTTCACACTCCGCCTCCCCGCCTTCGGCGGGATGGCGGTGGCCACACCCCGCACAACGTCAACTCCCCTGGAGGCGGCCACATGACCCGGGTACTCGTCGTGGAGGACGAGGAGTCGTTCTCCGACGCCCTTTCCTACATGCTGCGCAAAGAGGGCTTCGAGGTCGCGGTTGCGGCCACCGGGCCCGAGGCGCTGGAGGCCTTCGACCGCAACGGCGCCGACCTCGTTCTGCTCGACCTGATGCTCCCTGGCCTGCCGGGCACGGAGGTCTGCCGTTCCCTCCGGCAGCGGTCCAAGGTTCCAGTGATCATGCTCACCGCCAAGGACAGCGAGATCGACAAGGTCGTCGGCCTCGAACTCGGCGCCGACGACTACGTCACCAAGCCCTTCAGCTCCCGTGAGCTGGTCGCCCGCATCCGCGCCGTGCTGCGCAGGCAGGGCGACGTCGAGGAGGTCGAGTCGGCCGTCCTGGCAGCCGGCCCGGTCCGAATGGACGTCGACCGCCACATCGTGGCCGTCCGCGGCCGTCAGGTGCAGCTGCCGCTCAAGGAGTTCGAACTCCTCGAGGTGCTGCTGCGCAACGCCGGCCGGGTCCTGACCCGAGGCCAGCTCATCGACCGGGTCTGGGGCGCCGACTACGTCGGCGACACCAAGACCCTCGACGTCCACGTGAAGCGGCTGCGGGCCAAGGTCGAGTCCGACCCGGCCAACCCGCGCTGCATCCTCACGGTGCGCGGGCTCGGCTACAAGTTCGACCCCGTGGTCGAGGACTAGCGCACGTAAGGGGTCGCGGCCCAGACCGCGACCGGCCGGCCCGTGGGAGATCACGCGGGTCGGCTACACGCGTCTCTTCGGTGATGCCGCAGCCCGTGCGGTCCTTTCCCGGGCGCTCGTCTCACGAACGCGAAAAGTGACCGGCCGCTGGAAGCAGCCGGTCACCGGAGGAAGTGTCAGTGGCCGGTCGACTCGCCGGCGGGGGACGCGGCGGCCGTCGGGCTCGGGGCGGGGATCGCGCCCGGGACCGGGGGCAGGGTCGCGTATTCGCGGTTGCGGGTGATGACCGGGACGACCATCGTGACCTGGCCGGCGTTCTGGAAGTTCAGCGTCAGCGGGATGCTCTCGCCGCCGCGCAGCGCGCTCTTCACGCCCTGGATCTGGATCTGCGGGTTGGAACCGGTCCCGGTGTGGACGAGCGTGCCCACGGGCAGCGGGACGCTGCCGCCCTGCGCGGTCGTGGCCGCGTTGGGGTCGGGCGTGATGCCCAGCAGGGCGTCGGGGGCGGTGGCGTCGTTGGTGATCGACAGGTAGAGGGGGACGTTGCCGCCGGCCGGGATCTGGCCGCCGGGGTCGGGCCCGAGCATGTAAGCCTGGCTCACCTTGATGCCGTTGACGCCGTAGGCCCCGTCGCGGATCAGCACTCCGGCCTCGGTCGGGGCGTAGGGCTTGTTGGTGTTCGCGTCGGTCCCGGCGCCGCACGCGGACAGCGCGGGGGCGGCGGCCAGAAACGCGGCGATGGCGATCACCCTGCGGCTGCTCGTGGTCACGGTCGAGAGTCTCCTTGTAACGCGCGCGATCGTATGCGGGGATCACCATATCGGCGAGGTATGGCCGTCCGATAACCGCCCTGTTATTGGACGGAGGAACGCTTGAGACGCAGGTCATCCCGCCTGTTGGACAGTCCGATTCACACAGTCGAGCTCTTGTCAAGTCCCAAAATGAGGCTTTGACCTGCAGTTATGGTGATTTCACTGTTCCGGGAGACTGTTGACGCGTGGTACCCTGGAGTACAGCGGAAGGGGTACTTGTCACATGACTTTCCAGGTCGGCGACACGGTCGTCTACCCCCATCACGGGGCTGCTCGGATCGAAGCCATCACCACTCGGACGATAAAGGGTGTGGATAAGACCTACCTGGTGCTGAAGGTCGACAAGGGCGACCTCACCGTCCAGGTGCCTGCGGAGAACGCGGAGCTCGTCGGCGTGCGCGATGTGGTCGGTCAGGAGGGCCTTGAGAAGGTCTTCGACGTCCTGCGCATGCCTCACACGGAAGAGCCCACCAACTGGTCCCGTCGTTACAAGGCGAACCTCGAGAAGCTCGCGTCGGGTGACGTCAACAAGGTGGCCGAAGTGGTTCGGGACCTCTGGCGTCGCGACCGTGAGCGTGGACTCTCCGCTGGTGAGAAGCGAATGCTCGCTAAGGCTCGGCAGATTCTGGTCAGCGAACTCGCCCTGGCTGAGAAGACCAACGAGGACAAAGCGGAAGCCCTGCTCGACGAGGTGCTGAACTCCTGAGCGCGAAACTTCCTAGGGTGGGCGTCGGTGTCGATGTCCACCCTTTCGCTTCTGGGCGTGACCTTCACCTGGCGGGCCTGCACTGGCCGGGTGAGACCGGCTTGGCGGGTCACTCCGACGGCGATGCGGCGGCTCACGCGTGCTGCGACGCCCTGCTGTCTGCGGCGGGGTTAGGGGATCTGGGGAAGGTCTTCGGGACCTCCGATCCGCGGTGGTCGGGGGCGTCCGGGGTGACGTTGCTGACCGAGACGGCGCGGTTGGTGCGCGAGGCCGGGTTCGAGATCGGCAACATAGCCGTCCAGATCATCGGAAACCGGCCCAAGCTGTCGCCACGGCGCGCCGAAGCGGAGAAAACGCTGGGTGCGGCGGTGGGAGCTGATGTGAGCGTCAGCGCGACGACCACCGACGGGCTGGGGCTGACGGGTCGCGGCGAGGGAATCGCGGCGATCGCGAACGCATTGATCGTGGCGCGGTAGCGCTGACGGCTCGGTTCGGCGAAGGCGCTCGGGGGTCTGAGAAGCGCGGCGATCGCAAACGCACTGATCGCTGATCGTGGCGCCCGCTTGAGAAGGCGTGTCACCCCGTCCGGCGCAGGGCGCCGGAAATTTCGTGATTTGGCTCTGCTGGCCTGTGGGGCGTTACGGCTCTTGGGTGAGCGGCCGAGGAGCGCCGGGCGATCGGCCGGCTCCTGGTGCGGTGGGCGGTGTGAGGGTAGGCGGAGCCGTAACGGAGCCTGCATTTCCACAACCGCCACGGATGTCAGATGAGTATCGCCGCGGGGTTGCCTTTCAACTTCGGCATTTGTCGCGGGAGCCCGCTGGTGAGGCGTGTTGCCGGTGTGGTGGTTGAGGGTTGGCGGAGATAACGCTTTGGCCCGTTCCAAATTGGATGGCAACCGGTGCCCGGGATGTGGCGTCTCATATGCGGTTGGGGCGGCGATTCCGTAACCAGGCGCGGTGCGTGGATCGCCGTCCCTTTTTGGGTACTTCATCCCCTAGAGGTGCAGATGTCACCTCGTCGGGGGGAATGTCATGATCGCTTCGATCCTTGGCGCCATCATCATCGGTGTGGTGATTGGGGCGCTGGCGCGTCTCATTCTGCCGGGGCGGCAGAACATCAGCATCGGGATGACGATCCTGGTCGGGATCGTCGCCGCGCTGATCGGTTCACTCATCGCGGCGCTGTTCGGATTCGCCAACACCCGGGGCTTCGACTGGTGGGAGCACATCCTCCAGCTGGTGCTGGCCGTGATCGGCGTCGGCTTCGTGGCCGGCCGGGGGATCGCCGCAGGCCGGGGTCGTGGGCACGGAGGGGCCACGGGGAGGCCTGGGCACAGCGGGATCTGAAAAATTCCGGCCTAAGGCATATTTTGCCGGTGGAGGGTATTCGACCGCTTGAGCGTGAAGATGTCACCCTCAAGGGGAGGTCGAATAATGACCATCGCGAGCATTCTCGGCGCCATCGTCATTGGCGCTGTCATCGGTGTGCTGGGCCGACTGCTTCTGCCCGGCCGTCAGCCGATCGGTTGGATCCTGACCATCGTCGTCGGCATCGTCGCCGCCCTCATCGGTACGGCCATCGCGCAGTCGGTGGGCGTCGCGACAACGGACGGCATCGACTGGATCGAACTGCTGCTGCAGGTCGTCCTGGCGGTCATCGGAGTCGGCGCCGTCGCCGCGCTGCGAGGCCGAACCCGGGTCTGACCGGTTGACAGAGGTTGATGCCCGACGGCCACCAGGCCGCCGGGCACCGGCCTTTTCCGGCACCGCCACGACATCTGCGAACCCGCACTACTGAGACGTAGGCCCGCTCGGCTCCCATTCCGGAGCCGCGGCGGGCCTTTCCGCTTCGTGGACGGAGTCCTGGGCGATCGAGGGCTTCCTGTCGCCAAGGCGGAGATTTGTGCGCCCTGACGGCCTTGCAGGTGTTCCTGGACGGGGCCGAGGATGATCGAGGGCTGAGATCCGGGCGCCAAGGCGGAGGCCTGTGCGGCCCTGACGGCCTTGCAGGCGGCCGGACTCATGGTCGCGGTTGGGTGAGGGTGGTCCTCCGCCATCTATGGCGTATCGGGCATTTCACCGCGTTCCCGGAGGGCTCCCTCTCAGGAGTCGCTGGGCGGGGTCGGGGTGCTGCGCAGGTGGCCTGAGGGGGGTGCGGAGACCTCTTCCTCGTAGGGCTCGCGCCAGGCGGCCTCGAACTCCTCCGGGTCGGCCGCTTCCGGGCCGTGTTCCGGGTCGGGGTCGGCTGGGAGGCTGCGCATCGGCTGGGTGTCCACCTCCGACTCGTCGCGGCGGCTCAGCTTCTCGGCGGCCTGGGCGGCGACTTCCCCGTACTTCTTGTCGGTCTCGTCGTCGGGCTCGGGGAGCGGGTGGACGAGGACGTCGCCGACATTGGGCCTGATCAGGTCGCCCCAGCGGGCGGGGCGCGGCGGCGGGGCGGGGTCGAGCGGGGGCGCCAGCTCGGGCGGGGCGACGGTCTCGGTCACAGGGCTCACGGGCGTCGGCGGAGTGTAGTCGGGCGGCGCGGTCACGTGGGCGCTGCGGGTGAAGGGGACCACGTCGTCGTCGGGGTCGTCGTCGAAGTCGGAGTTCTTGGTCTGGGCGTACCGAATGATCAGTAGTAACAGCCACAGGCCGACGACCAGCATGACCCAGGGCACCAGGGCCACCACGACGGCGGCGGGGCGGACCGGGATGATCGCGCCCGAGGCCCGCGCGACGTCGGCCGTCGCGGCTCCGATCAGCAGCAGGATCAGGATCAGGGCGGCCTGTAAGCGGATCAGCAGAGGTCCCGAGCGCACCAGCGGCACGGCGAGCAGGGCCACCACCAGCAGGGCGTCGAAACCGGCCGGATAGAGGTAGGCGAACTCGGGATCAGCCGCCCCGACGAGCGCGAGCGCCCGCAGGTCGTCGAAGGAGAGTACGCAGGCGGCCCCGGCGAGCACCGCCAGCGCGAGCCCCGCGAGGCCCACGGCCAGGCGGCTCAGCAGGCGGGAACCGGAGGAAGACGGACGGGAGGCGGGGCCTGCCGTCGCGGGGGGAATCGCGTCCATGGCGTGTCGAGCCTAGCGACTCGGGTGGCCCCGGCCGTTTTATGACACGTACGAAATGGCATGATCGCTCCTATGGGAGAGCAGACCTTGCCTGACGGTGCACGTTCCTTGTTCGACGGAGCGAATTTCGCCACTGTCTCCAGCGTCAACCTCGACGGCAGCCCGCAGGCCTCGGTGGTGTGGGTGCGGACGGATGGGGACGACATTCTCTTCTCCACCGTCAAGGGCCGTCGCAAACACCGCAACATGGAGCGCGATCCGCGCGTCTCGATCCTGGTCGTGGACCCCGCCGATCCCTACGTGTATGCCGAGGTCCGGGGCCCGGTGAGCCTTTTCGACGACCCGCACGGCGACCTGATCCAGGAGCTTTCGCACAAATACACCGGCAAACCGTTCGTCGAGGGCAGCCCCGACAACGAGCGTGTCATCGTGCGGATCGCGCCCGAGAAGGTGTATCTCCGAGGCTGATGCTCACGGTTTCTTAACTCGGCCTGTGCTGGCCGGGAAGGCGTTAGCCTTGCCTTTGTGAGCCTGAGACTCTATGACACCAGCACCCGAACGGTCCGTGAATTCGCCCCGGTTGAGCCCGGCCGGGTCACGATGTACCTGTGTGGTGCGACCGTCCAGGCTCCGCCCCACATCGGCCACATCCGGTCGGGTGTCAACTTCGACGTGCTGCGCCGCTGGCTGCTCCATTCCGGCTACGACGTCACGTTCTGCCGCAATGTGACCGACCTCGACGACAAGATCATCCGGGTCGCGGCCAACGAGGGCGTGCCGTGGTTCGTCGTCGCCGAGCGCAACCAGCGGGCCTTCACCTGGGCGTATGACCAGCTCGGCTGCCTTCCGCCCACGGTCGAGCCCCGGGCGATGGGCCACGTGCCCGAGATGATCGAGCTGATGCAGCGCCTGATCGACAAGGGCCACGCCTACGCCTCGGCCGGCGACGTCTACTTCGACGTGGTCTCCTACGCCGACCGCTACGGCAAGCTGTCGAACCAGAAGCTCGAGAACATGCGGGCCGCCGGTGACACCGACACCGACTCCCTCAAGCGTGACCCGCGCGACTTCGCGCTGTGGAAGGGCGCCAAGGAGGGCGAGCCGACCTGGCCGACGCCGTGGGGCCGCGGGCGTCCCGGCTGGCACCTCGAGTGCTCGGCGATGGCGACCAAATATCTCGGCGGCACCTTCGACATCCACGGTGGCGGCGTCGACCTGATCTTCCCCCACCACGAGAACGAGATCGCCCAGTCGCAGGCCGCAGGCGACGGGTTCGCCCGGTTCTGGCTGCACAACGGCATGCTCCAGCTCGGCGGCACCAAGATGAGCAAGTCCCTGGGCAACTCGCTGTTGATCCCCGAGATGCTGACCAAGGTGCGCCCCGTCGAGTTGCGCTACTACCTGGTCGCGGCCCACTACGGCTCGGCGATCGACTACTCCGAAGAGGCGCTGCAGGAGTCGGCCGCCGGCTATCGGCGGCTGGAGGGCTTCGTCTCTCGGGCCGCCGAGGTCATCCACGACGTCGACGCCACGGCCCCGCTGCCGCAGGCCTTCGTCGACGCGCTCAACGACGACCTGAACGTGTCGCAGGCGCTGGCCGTCATCCACGAAGTGGTCCGCGAGGGCAACGTCGCCCTGTCCCAGGGCAACAAGGAAGCGGTGGCGCGCCTGCTCGCCGAGACCCAGACCATGCTCGGGGTCCTCGGGCTCGACCCCCGGTCCCCGCAGTGGCGGTCTTCGGGTGAGTCGGGGCTGCACGAAGTGGTCGACGCCCTGGTCGCCGTTGCTCTAGAGCAGCGTCAGGCCGCCCGTGCTCGGAAGGACTATGCCGCTGCCGACGCGATCCGCGAGCAGCTGGCCGCCGCTGGGGTTGTCGTGGAAGACACACCCCAGGGGCCTCGGTGGGAACTGGCTCGCTGATCCGGCCTGCCGGATTTGACGGATAGGCTTGAGAGTTATGGCAGAGGGACGTAAAAGGCAAGGCGCTACTCGGGGAACCGGTGGCAAGGTTCGGAGTTCTCTCCAGGGCAGGGGGCCGACGCCCAAGGCCGAGGACCGACACTGGTACAAGGACAAGGCCCGAGCCGAGCGGATCTCCCGCGAGGAGCGCGGCGGTTCTTCCTCCGGCCCTCGGCGTGCTCCGGCGCGGGGGGGTCGCAAGAGCGAGGACGCTCCCGAGTACATCGGCGGGCGCAACCCCGTCGTGGAGGCGCTGCGCGCCGGAGTGCCGGCTTCGGCGCTTTACGTGGCCTCGCGGATCGAGAACGACGACCGGGTCCGGGAGTCGATCAAGATCGCCGCGGGCAAGGGGATCGCGCTGCTGGAGGTCGACCGGGGGAAGCTCGACCGGCTGACGGACGGCGGCGTGCACCAGGGTGTGGCGCTGCAGATCCCGGCTTACGAGTATGCGCATCCGCTCGATCTTGTGCATGACGCTCGGGATGCCGCTGAGGTGCCGCTGATCGTGGCGCTCGACAGCGTGACCGACCCTCGGAACCTGGGTGCCATCGCGCGGTCGGCGGCTGCCTTCGGGGCTCATGGGCTGCTGCTGCCTGGGCGACGGTCCGCGGGGGTGACCGCCGGGGCCTGGAAGACGTCCGCTGGGGCGCTCGCTACGCTTCCGGTTGCTCGCGGGACGAACCTCACGCAGGCTCTGCAGCTCTATCGGGACGAGGGGATCTTCATCGTGGGGCTCGATGGGGAGTCTCAGGTGGACATCGGGGATATGACATTGGCTACCGAGCCGATCGTCGTTGTCGTGGGGTCTGAGGGGAAGGGGCTTTCTCGGCTGGTTCGGGAGGCCTGTGACCAGGTGGTTCGGATTCCTATGGGGGCTGCGGCGGAGTCGCTCAACGCTGGGGTGGCGGCTGGGATCGCTCTGTACGAGGTGAGTCGCCTGCGGCGGGGGTAGGTGTGTACTAGACTAGGCACCGCCTAGGCCGCCTTAGCTCAATTGGCAGAGCATCTGTCTTGTAAACAGAAGGTTTGGGGTTCGATTCCCCAAGGCGGCTCTCGAGTAATCGTGATGCCCGGCTGAGAGCCGGGCATCACGATTTTGCGGGCATATTCGGTCCTGCAGTATGCGGTCAGCCTAATGAAGCGGCTGATTTATCGTGGCGAGGCATGGCCATTCGAACCCGGATTGTTTGATGAAACCGTGTTCAATAAGCGGATCACTCGCTAAGGTTTGTACTCTCCCGCTTGTCGGCCTCTATTCGGGTTAGCCGTGTGCTGCGGGTGGCGCGCAGGCCCCATGACTAAGGTCATCATTGTGGTGATGTCGTTCGTAACAGGGTCTCATCTGTGCCACCCGGAGACCAGGGCTGATCGGGAACTTCAACACTCCTCCCGGCCCATTGAAAGACACGCCAATGAACCTCCCTATTGCCGGGCCACCTGGTGGGCGGGTTTCTATGCTCACAGTTCCGGGTGAGCCTACTGGTGGCGCCGACCCGGCGACCCTAGAGGTGGTTCGCGGGATGAACGCAACGGCGACCATCGCCACCGACGTCCAGGCAAAGAGCCTTTGGCGGTTCTGGGTGTCATCGGTGTCGTCGAATATTGCGTTTCGTACTCTTGGTGTGGTTTATCCGCTTCTGGCGGTTCACTCTCTTGATGGTTCCGCAGCCACGGCCTTCTGGGTCGGCCTCGCGTGGACGGCGCCTGGCGTCGTCTTCTATCTCCTCGCCGGCGCCGTGATCGATCGCTTCGGGCCGAAGGAGGTGATGATTCGGACCGAGTTGATCCGGCTGATCACTGTCCTCGGCGTGTTCTTCGCCTGTCTGCTCGGCCAGTTGACTTTGCCTCATCTGCTGATCGCCGCCTGTGTCGAGGGTCTGATGTGGGCCGCCTATTCGTTGTCAGAGACGGCTCTCCTTGCACTTCTGGCGAGGGGCAAAGGAAAGGCTGACGGCAGGTCGGAGACTCCTTACGCCATCAGCGAGTTGAGTGTTCACGGAGCCTCGCTGGTCGGTCGTCCTGTCGGCAGTTCCTTGCTGACATGCGCCGCCTTCCTGCCGTTTCTGCTCAACGCGGGGCTCTTTCTCCTGTCGCTGATGATGATTCGGTCGCTGAAGGCCGACCGGCCGGTCGCGGTCTCCAATCGCCAGCTGTTTCGGGAGGCGATCAGCGGGTTCGCCGTCGTGCGGAGCTCGCCGCTCTATTCGGCCATCACGGTCTCGAACGCCTTCGTCAACCTGAGCGTGCAGGCGATGATCATGATCATCGTGGTGAGTTCGGCCGGTCTGTCGGGATCGATCGTGGGATTGATCCTGGCGGGGAGCGGTATCGGTGGCGTTGCCGGTGCGATGGTCGCCACCTGGATCTCGCCACACCGCCACAGTTGGCTGATACAGCTGTGGATGTGGTCGCTGGCGGTCCTTTTGGCGGCTTGGTTCGACAGTCTGGCGACTCTGTGGTTCGCCCTGTTCATCAGCGGCTTGTCTGGCAGCCTCAGCAATGTCGCGTTGAAGACCTTCGAGGGCACCTTCGTCCCCGACGATGCCCGCGGCCGCGCGGCCAGCGCGTCGCGGCTGGCCGGTCGAGTCACCGCATGTCTGGCCGCTGTGCTCGGCACAGGTTTGGTGGCCGGGTTCAGCCGTTCGGTCGCGGTGTGGACGTTGGCCGTCGGCATGCTCGTGCTGACCGGGGCGATGACCATTCTCATGGTGGCCTTCAAGCTGCGGAAACGGAAGCGGCGGGACATCCGCCTACCGATCTGGGCCGAGGATCTCCCACGCCAGGCGCAGCAGATGGGCCGGCAGCGGGGGTGGTGGCGCCGCCATGGCCTGACGGACCAGGTCGGCCGCGGGTGCCCGCCTTCCGCGCCCCCAGAGGATGAGAGCCTTGTACATAAGGACCGTTGCCTCATCGGGTCCGGCGGTGACCGCTTCCGCGATCGCGAGGTCCGCTTCTTCGGAACGGCCAAGGCGCTCCAGAGCGAGCGCGCGGGCGGCATAGGCGCTGGGGTGCTGCGACACTCCCAGCATGTCGAGATCCCGGAGACCATCCTCGGGCCGGTTCAGATCGACGAATACCTGACCACGGGCCCGCAGCGCCTCGGGGAGGTTGCCCTGCCGGAGCAGGAGGCCGTCGAGGAGATCCTTGGCGGCGGCGGGGTCGCCTGCGTACCAGAACGCCCAGCAGAGTTGCGTCATGACGCTCGGGTCGTCGCCACCCACCCGCGTGAGCGCTGAGGTGAGCTCTGATATCGCGAGATCGGGTCTTCCCTCGTAGAGGCGCATCTTGCCCAGCGCGGCCAGCAGTCGCCCGACCGCCTCGTTCGTCTCGCCGGTCTGGGTGAACAGTTCGGCGGCCCGCTCGTAGTGAGCGTAGGCGTCTCCGAAGTCGTTCTCCGTATAGGCCACGTTCCCAAGGAACGACTCGATCTCGCCGAGGAGTTGAAGATCGCTGGTGAATCCGGCAGCCCTTCGAGCCTCCTCGTGGGCCATGGTGAAATTTCCCTCGATCAGCGCGCGGTGTGCCCGCAACAGGTGAGTCTCAGGTGACTCCTCCGTCGACTCGGTTGGCGCCGTGTCCTCAGTGACCAGCCAGTCGACGAGCCGATCGTGCGAGAGCACGCACCAATGCTCACCCATGGCCCATTCCGTGCGCAGGATGTTGTGGTTGATCAGGCTGCGCACCAGCGTGTTCGGCACCCCGGCGGTTTGCGTCTGGCCCTGGTATACGTGACGCCGATTTCCGGAGCCGTCGATGAAATTGGCCGCCAGCCAACGTTTCAGTGCGGACGCGCCACCCGCGTAGGAGTGATCGACGGCGACCTGGGCGATCGCGCTGTCCCCAAAGTCGGTAAGGGAGCCGTCGATGTGCGCGAACCGGCGTACGTGGTCGGAGGTGATCGCCACGCTGTCTTTCGGCAGAGAACGCCAGAGGGTTTCGCAGGCCACCTGGAGCCGGAATGGTTCGACGAAATCACGGTCGATGGTTCTGCCGTCGACCTCGGCTCGGCACAGGTCGTCCACCAGCGCGTCGGAGACCCCCGCGACGAAGGACCGGGTCGACAGGACGAGCGGCCCTTCGACGGCCTGAATGGCTTCGGGGCGGTAGAGCGGGGTCAGGTCGAAGTGCACCTTGTCGATTCCGGCCAGCTTGAACTCGTGGAACAGCAGGTCGTTCAGCCGGTCTTCTCGAATCGACATCAGCAGGTGGAGATTGGGGTCGACCTTGAGGGCGTCGACAAGTTGGGAGATGAACCACTCCCGGTAGGGGCGGCGATGCCCTGACTCGATGAACAACTCTTCCATCTGGTCGATGGCCACCAGCACGGACACCGGGTCACCGTAGGGATCGAACCGGGGTTGTCTTCGTTCGAAGAAACTTCGTAAGGTCAGCCCGGCCAGCCGGATCGGTGATTCCTGCGGTGCCCACGACGACAAAAGCGCGAAGACGTGGGGATTGTGCTCCGGCAGCGCGGGAGTCGGAAAGGTGGAGCTGAAGGAGACCCGTCCGATGGGCAGTACGTCGGTGTTGTACGTCCGAATGAGGGGGAGCACCCCCGCCTGGATGAGGGATGTCTTCCCGAGGCCCGAGGCGGAATAGAGAATCGTCAGTCGATTGGCCTGCCACAGGTTACCCAGATCATGTGCCTCCCGCTCACGTCCGAAGAACTTGTCGCTCTCGTCGCGGCGAAATGCGCGGAGTCCCACATAGGGTTCCTTGGCCGAGGCGGACACCACGGCGCCGACGCTCATGAGGCCACCCCCATGCGGACGCCGAGCTCGGTGAAGAATTCTTCGGCGGTGCCCCAGAAAATCGTGATGTTCTGCCGCTCGTAGTACATTTTCAGACCATTCTTAACCTCGTTGACATCGGTGTCGGTGTCGGCGACCTTGGGAGCCAGTTGGACGCTGATGTGACGCCTGCGGTTGATCATCGGAATGGCTCTGGAAAGCGCGCTGTAGAAGAACCGGAAATTCCAGTCCTGCATGCTATAGCCGATGAACAGAAGTGACCTTCTGGTCAGCGCGAACTGCACCACCGGGGGCAGCATACGGGTGATCGAATTGATCCGTTCCTCCATCAGGTTGACCATGAAGTCGACATAGTCGTCTTCGGTCACGAGAATGGATGAAGGTTCTCTGAGGGTGCCGTGCAGGTGATAGACCAGTGGTTTGTCCGGCCCTGGGTTGAACCCGCCTCGCCGCTCGAAGAGGCGGCTCTCGTAGGTGATGTCAGGGTTCCACGGGCAGGTTATCTGATTGGGTTCCTTCTTGTTCTCACGTAACGATCGGCAAATGAGGTCGTCATAGTTGGTGGTCAGGTAGACAGAGATGGGGAGTTTCGCGAGAAAGGCGTGAGGTTCCGGACTGGAGGTCGCCGATGGCCCCTTGTTGAGGTGCTCGCATATCTCCTGTTTGATGAAGACCGGGTCGCTGAGCTTTATGGCGCCGTACTGCGCCACTCTGGTCAGGTTCTTCCGGTCTTCGAACGGATATCCCCACTTGCCAGCCATCTCATTGCTCAACTCTCCACCGTTGGGCAGGCTCGACCCGTTGGCGCCGGCGCCGATGAATGGTGTGCAGTCGCCATTCTTCAATTGAGTGATCAGCCTGCCCCAGGCCGTTTCGTCCATACCGTTCAATGGCAACACCGCCCAAGGTTCAGGGGCGTTGCCCCGTGACGTCATCGTCGACGTCCTTCTATGACAACTTTGCGAAGCCCGGGTGTCTGGCGTCTGTGCACCATGGCACGGCGTCACCAGTGTGACAAGTCGCCCGTTTCCGGCTGTGCGGTCTATTGGGTTTCGGTCAGATGGAGGCGTCGAAAGCCGAGGTGGCTTCCGTGGGATTCCGGCTGAGGATCGCCTCCATGGCCCTCTGCAGCTGCGGCTTGCCGATGGCGCCGATCTCGTCCATTCGAAGGCCTGTCGTGTCGATGAGGCCGACCTGGCGATCATCTGTCTGATTGATCATCTTGGCTCCCGATCTCTGGCCCTGTGTTTCGCCTGGTGCCCGGATTGGTGGCGGTCCTTAACCAGATTTACTTCAAAACCGAATTAGAGAGGCTCTTAACCGCCCTTCAGTTCCTCTCTAGAATTCTCCGGTGAAGGGCTCTTTCAATCAACCGGCCCGCTCTTAAGATGACTACTGGAGCAAAAACCTGACCGACCGAAAATGGGAGGCCGCGAATGCCGGAGCAGTCCGATGCGGCGCATGCGATGTCCAGGCGTAAGCCGGATGTCTGGTTCAATGTTCCTCAGCGCAATCCTAATTTCACCGGTCGCGACGATTTGCTGCAGGAATTACGGAAGAGCATGAACGCGGTCACCGCCGTCCTGCCACAGGCGCAGACCGTCCACGGATATGGCGGTGTCGGCAAGACCCATTTGGCGATCGAGTACGCCTGGCGCTTCGCCTCCCATTACGACCTGGTGGCCTGGATATCGGCTGACCAGGGACGGTTGGTCCCGGCGGCCATGGCCGGGCTCGCCAAGGATCTCGGGTTGCTGCCGTCGGTGGCGACTGGCATCCCCGCGACCGCCCGCGCGGTCAAGGAGGCGCTGGAGAGCGGGGAGCCCTACAAGCGCTGGTTGATCATCTATGACAACGCCGAGGAGCCGGAAGAGGTCCGGAACCACCTCCCCCGGGGGCCTGGCCACGTGCTGATCACATCCAGGAATCCTCAATGGGGCGATTTCGAGAAGACGATTCGAGTGGACGTGTTCCAGCGCTCCGAGAGCGTGCGGTTCCTGGAGCGAAGGCTCGTGCGGCCCGCGAAGAAGGAGGTGGCGGATCAGTTGGCCACCAAGCTTGGCGACCTTCCGCTCGCCCTTGAGCAGGCAGGTGCCTACCAGGCACAGACCGGGACGACGGTCGAAGAGTACATAGAGCTTTTCGACGAGCAGACGACGAGCCTGCTCAGTGCAAACAGGGCACCTGGTTATCCGCAGTCGATGACGGCGGTGTGGAAGCTCTCGGTGCGCGGTCTCAGGGCCAAACTGCCCGAGGCGATGGAGGTGCTGCACTGTTGCGCCTTCTTCGGCCCGGAGCCGATCCCTCGATCGGTGTTCCGGCGTGGGGCCGGCGAGTACGCCCCCAAATTGCGCGCCATCCTCTCGAACCCGATCATCCGCGACAAGATCTTCCGCGAACTGGGCCGGTTCGCGCTGACCCGTCTCGACACCACAGCGGGAACCCTGCAGGTGCACCGGCTCGTCCAAGCCCTGCTCAAGGACGAATTGTCGGAGCAGGACAGGGAACGTTATCGCTCGGAAGTGCACCTTCTGCTGGCCGGAGCGGCACCGCCCGATCCGGACGACGCAACGAAATGGGATGACTACGCGGCCTTGTTCGCGCACGTGCACCCTTCGGGTCTCGAGAAGTCCCTGCATCCACGCGTGCGGGAGTTCGCGATCCTCATGGTTCGCTACCTGCATCGCTCCGGTAACTACGACGACGCGCGGGTTCTGCTGGAGGAACTGATCGCCGAGTGGACGAACGGCCTGGGAGAAGACCACCCGGACGTGCTCGCCGCTCACCGGCACCGCGGCAACATCCTGCGGGCTCTCGGGCGCTACCAGGATGCCTTCACGAGCAACGAGCGGGCGATCGAACTCATGCGGGCGAATCTGCCCGAAGACGACCCCGAACTGCTTCTGACCAGTCTTCTCCGCGGCGCAGACCTTCGATCACTTGGCGATTTTCAAGGCGCGCTCTCCCTCGACCTGGGTTTGGAGGAGGCATTCACCCGGACATTCGGGGAAGGGCACATCCACACCCTGCGCCTGGCCAACAGCACGGCCTTGGACCACGCCCTCACGAGTGACTATGACAAGGCTCGTGCGATGCATTTGGACACGCACGTGCGACTGGAGAGCATGACTCCGGTGCACCGGGCGTTCCTCCTGATCACGTGGAACAACCTGGCCAGAGTGGTCCGCCTCCACGGAGACTACGCGGAAGCCTGTGATCTCGGTGAGGAGGCGCTCGCCTACGGGATGAGGGAGTTCACGACCGATCACCCCCTGACGCTGGCGGCAGCCCGGGATCTCTCCGTCGCACGGCGACGCCTGGGCCTGCTCCCGGAGGCGATGGAACTCGCCCAGGCCAATCTCCAGCAGTTCCAGCAACTCCTGGGCGACAACCACCCCGAGACCCTCGCCGCGAGGATCAACGTGGCCAACACCCTCCGCACGGTCGGAGATCTCGACGGCGCGTTCGAGATGATCTCCGACGTCCTGGCCCGATACCCGCTCGCCTACGGAGCAGATCATCCGTTCACACTGGCCTGTGGGATCAACCTGTCGATCGTGCAGCGACTACGTGGTGAGCCTTCCACGGCGCGCGACTACAACAAGAACCTGCTGGCCGCCCTCACCCGCAAACTCGGCACCGACCACGACTACACGCTCACCTGCGCGCACAACCTGGCCGGCGACTACGCCGCGCTCGGAGACGCGGATCAGGCCGTCGCGCTGGGTCAGGAGTCCTACGAGCGCCTCAAGCGGCTTTTCGGTGAACGTCACTACATGACGCTCTGCTGCGGCGCCAATCTGGCTCTCGACCTCAGGGCGGCGGGTCAGGAAAAGGAGGCCAGCCGGCTCTCCGAGCAGGTGCTGAGTCTGTACGGCGATGCGGCAGGCCTGGGACATCCGGACGCCGCGGCCGCAGCCGCGGGGAGACGCATCGACTTCGACTTCGACCCGCCTCAGATCTGATTCCTCCAGTCGGCCAGGGTCGCCCGGATCGTCTCCACGAACCGGCGGCCCTGATCCGTCAAGCCCTCACCGGCGAGCAGATCGGCGGCCGCCCGGTCCACGTCATGGGAGTGCCGTTCGTATTCGGTCCGAGCACGGGCCCGGCCGTCGGCAGGCCCATGCTGCGACTGCTCGCGCCAGAAGGCGCTGACGCCGAAGAACGCGTACACCCCCTGGAGAAGGGCGTGGGCCGGCCGTTCGTCCGTTCGCCAGGGAGCGCGATAGAACACGCCTGGCTCCGGCCGGGCCAGGTCGACGACCTCCTGCAGAGCGTTCAGTTTGGCGTGCTGAAGTTCATGGGTAAGACTGCACGCCGCGTCGAGGGGGTCAGCGTGACTGGACATCGCGATGGCGCCGAACAACTGGACGTTGGTGGCGCTGGCAAGCCCTCCGCTACCGGGCGGAATCGGCACGATCGCCGAGATCGCCTCACCGAACTCCGCCGCGACGGTCGGATGGGTCGTCCGCAGGATTCGCCAGCCTTCGGTCAGTTCGGCCTTCCACCGGCGTCGTTGCGCATCGGTGAGCCGGTCGAGGACTGGCCGTCCGGAGGGCCAGCGACAGGGGTCGAGATCGTCGAGGATCAGGTCGGGGCCGCCCGGAAGCGAGAGCCGGGACAGCGCGCGCCACCGGCCGGAATCGATTGCCGAGACCTGGACCGGCCGCTCTTCTGGAGGAAGCCAGAGCAGGCAGCCCTCCGCGGTGGGCTCCACTCTGATCGTCGTGTTTCCTTCGGGCAGGCCGTCGAGCAGCACGCAGCCGACGGAAGGCAGCATCAGCAAGTCAGGCGGCAGGTGGAGCTCTGCCTGGCAGGGCAGACCGGCATCGACGGCCGCGGCCAGGGCCAGCGCCGCAAGCAGCCCAGGATCGAGATCGGCCCGCTTTCCGCCGCGACGCAGTGTCTCGTACGTGCGCATCAGCCGGTGACCTGTGGCGGGATGACCGATGACGCGTTCGACACTCGCGGGGGCCGACCTGTCCAGGGAGGCGAGCCGGGCGTACGCGGCGGCCGCCAGCCCGGCGTTCGGGTGACCGGAGTCCTCGGATTCTCGTACGACCGCGAGCAGGAGCAGATGGTGCTTGCTGAGTTCGGCCGCCCGTAACGAGCCGACGACGGCGGCGCCCGCCTCACCACGCGCCAGGGCGGTGATCGCGGTGTCGGGAATGTGGTGGAGGGCGAGGTTCACCGGGAACTCCTGATCTTCGCGACGTCCTTGGCGAGCCGCCCGTGGATATGCGAGATCAGGCGGTAGAGGTCGGGACAGTAGACGGAGGGGTTGCCGAACCCCGTCTCCTCCCGGAAGCGGTGCGCGTGGAGCCCACCGCCGCAGATCCGGTGGATGTCACAGCTCTTGCACACGTCGGGGAGACCGAAAAGGGTGCGCTGCCGGGCAAGGACCGCCGGGTGGGTCATCACGGCGTCGAAGGAGTCCCGCATGACATGCATTCCGGTCGCTCCTGCCCCCTCGTACGCGGATTTCAGGATGTCCGAATGCTCGATGACACCATTGGTTTCGACGACGACCATTCGGGTGGGAGACAGACCGATCGCTTCGACGCGGGAGGCGCTGCCCATCAGCAGGCGGATGATCTCGACGAAGAACCGGACGTCGGTTTCCGCCCGGGGCGAGTCGTACCAGTGGTCGAATATGCGGATGAGCCATTCGGCATAGGGGGTTTCCGCCGATTGTGGGTCCCGAAATGGCGGCGGAGCCGTCCAGTTGCCATGCGGCAGCAAGAAGTCGATGACGGGCGGGTCGAATTCGCTCAGGGCCTGGTAAACGCCGATCGGGTCGTTCCGGATGTCGACCGTACACAATATGCCGTTGAACAAATGGTGGTATCGACCCGTTGTCAGCCGGTGGAGCGCTTCGCTCACCTGGGCATAGCTGCCCTTCCCGTTGGCGAACAGGCGGTGCCGGTCGTTCGCCGCCTCGTATCCGTCGAGGCTCACACCGATCCGCACGCCCAGGCTGTCGAAGAGGTGGAGAAACGCCTCATCGAGCATGACGGCGTTGGTCTGCACCACCACATGCACCTGGGTGCCCACGTCGACCGCGCGTCTGATGCTTGTGACGGCATAAGAGATGATCTCCGCGCCGGCCAGGAGAGGTTCTCCTCCGTGGAGGATGACTTCGATCTCGCCGAGATCATGTGTACGGATGTGCTCGCCGATGCGGCGTGCGATGTCGTCGATGACCCGAGGCGACATCGACCTCGGCTGGGACCGCCAGGACTGGTCGGCCATCTCGTACATGTAGCAATATCTGCAGCTGAGCTGGCATCTGCTGTGGATCTTGAGGATGAATTGCTGGAAGGGTGTGGGCTGTGGCGCATCACCTCGCTTCGCTTCGGCAGGTCCGTTCAGCGCGCGATCTTCTGACACGTGCGCCCACCCAATCACGATCGTGATATGTCGTGCGATGCACCTCCTATCAGGCCTGAATTGAGAGCTGGAGTCAAGGAGAATTGCGGGGGTGCGGCCTCTGTCGCGCACAGTGGAAGCGTTAGTGGGACCCGTCTGTCTCGCAAGCGGATTCCATGGATAATCCGAAACTATTGGAATGGCTTCGAGGTATTCCCGGCTATTGAACGGGTCTGGTCACGGTTTGTGCGCGGAAGGCGGCGGAGTGATGCCCACATTATGGGCTGCCTGATGCTGCGTGTGTCATCGCACTACAGGGCCATCTTGCACAAGAAAGTTTCCTAATAAATACTCCCGATGACGACACCACCCCCGGGAGGTCCCATGCTCCGCCGCGCGTTCACCCTCCTCGCCACCGCAGCCCTCGCCGCCACCACCCTCGTGGCCACCTCAACCCCCGCCCACGCCGTCATCGTCAACCTCAACTTCGGCCCGCTGAGCATCGGCGAATACTGCGCCGCGAAGATCCACCCCGCCGCCTGGCTCGGCCTCTACGAGGCCAGTGGCCTGCGCTGCTACACCCCCCAGGGCTCCGGCCTGATCTTCCGGGGGACCGGCGACCCCTACCTGGCCTGCAAACACCTCACGACGGACGTCATCGCCGGCGCCACCCGCATCGCCGGCGACGGCATCAGCTGCCAGGCCGTCCGTTAGGACGCGGGCGTGATCTGGAAGACGGCGGCCCGCCACGTCCCGGAGGCGTCCAGGACCAGCGTCGTCGTCGCGTAGACGACCATCGTCCCGCGCGGGGAGTCGATCTCCACGCGGGACGTGTGCACCACGCTGGTGTCGGACAGTGTCACGACCCGGTGCTCCGACTGGTCGGTTCGCGTGTACGGGTTCTCGTTCTCCGCGAAGGTCCGCAGGATCGCCGCCCGGTCGGTCTCCACGCCCCACGGGGAGATCGCCACCGGATCGTCGGTCAGGTAGGAGTCGTAGTAGGAGGCGTCCCCGTCCCGGTTCGCCTTCCAGGCGCGCTCACTGAGTTCGATGAAGAAGTCCATGTCACATCCTTCTGCCCTGATTCGTTCTTCTAAGCGTGGAACCGTATGTGGCAATCAGGCCAAGACTTGTCCGCTTGGCCTACGGCCTGCTGGGTGATCTGGCCGAGTCCGAGGACGTCGTCCAGGACGCCTGGCTGCGCCTGAACCGCGCCGATGAGATGCCCGAGGACATCGAGGGCTGGCTGGTGGTCACCGTCTCGCGGCTGGCCCTGGACGTGCTGAAGTCGGCCAGGAAACGGCGCGAGGAGTACGTCGGTCCCTGGCTGCCCGAGCCGATCGTCGACGCCGACCCGGCCGATCGCGTCACCCTCGACGAATCTCTCAGCCTCGCCATGTTCGTGGTGCTGGAGACCCTGAGTCCCGCCGAACGCACCGCCTTCGTGCTCCATGACGTCTTCGGCGTCCCCTTCGACGAGGTGGCCCGAGCGGTCGGGCGCACCCCGGCCGCCTGCCGGCAGCTCGCCAATCGGGCTCGCAAACACGTACAGGAGAAGGCTCCGAGGTTCGACGTCGACGTGGCCGATCACAAACGGGTGGTCGACGCGTTCGCGGCGGCCTGCGCGGGGAGGGACCTGGAGGGGTTGCTGGCCGTGCTCGATCCCGATGTGGTCCTGCGCAGTGACGGGGGCGGGCTCGTCAGGTCGGCCCGGCGGCCGGTTATTGGGGCCGACAAGGTCGGGCGGTTCCTGATCGGGATTCAGGGGGGTCCGTTCCGGTCGGTCACGGTCAACGGGCTGCCGGGGCTGGTCCGTGACGATCAGCCGGCTGTGTACGGGCTGGTGGTCAGAGAGGGACGAGTGGTCGAGGTCGACATCGTCCGCAATCCAGAGAAACTGAGGAGTCTGCGATGAGAATCAATGTGGCGGAGCTGGCGCCGGAGGCGTACAAGGCGATGCTGGGGCTGGAGCGCTACCTGGGCGGCAGTGGGTTGCCCTCGCAGGTGATCGAGCTGGTCAAGCTGCGGGCCAGCCAGATCAATGGGTGCGCCTACTGCGTGCACATGCACAGCTCGGACATGAAGAAGTCCGGCGAACCCGACGAACGCATCTGGGGTGTGGGGGCCTGGCGTGAGACGCCCTCGTTCACCCCGGCCGAGCGGGCGGCGCTGGCGCTGACCGAGGAGGCGACGCGGCTCGCCGACTCGACCGGCGTGAGCGACGAGGCCTGGGGCGAGGCGGCCAAGTACTTCGACGACGGCCAGCTGGCGGCGCTCGTGGTGGCCATCTCCACGATCAACGCCTGGAACCGGATCGCGGTGACGACCCACCTGGAACCAGGGGCCTGATCACCCACGTGGTGTGGCCCGGGACTAGACCTCGGGCCATATCGCCACGTCCGGGCCCCCGAGCCTGTCTCGTGCTCACATAATGTCCTGCGATGAACGCGCAACGTCACCATCCCTTTGACGTCAGCGTCGTCGTTGCGGCCGCCGACTCCGTTCAGCTGGACAGGTGGCTGACGCACGCGCTGGCTCTGCGGGCCTCCAAAGAGATCCTCGTGGCCGACTCGCGGCTGGCCAGGCTCTATGCGAGCCTCCACCGCCACGTACACATCACAAAGAATCCCCTCAACGCTCCCACGCGAGGCCGATACACCTACTTCGCCGGCGATCATCTCTCGCCCGTCGATCTCATGATCGAGACGGCCGACCGATCCGAGGCCGACCTCGTCGCCACGGCGCCGCAGGCCTGTGACGACGCGTCGCTGACCGACATCTACGACGACCTGTCCCTCGGCAAGCTGTTCCGGACCGCCTTCCGTGACCGGTTCGCCTTCACCGACGCCGCCGACTTCGTCGTGCACGCCTACTGCCACGCCGAGCGGATCGCCACGGTCCGGGGGCGTCAGGAGATGGGGCGCCATCACCCCGACCGCCTGGTCAGAAGGGTGCAGTCGCACCTGCCCAGCGGTGATCTCCGCGATCAGCTGATCGCCCGGCACATCACCCGCGACGTCCTGCCCGATCTCGCCGAGCCCTTCCTGGAGGCCGACGACACGGCCAGGCACGCGATCGTGCGGAGTGTCGCCCACCGCTGCGCCGCCTGGGTGACGCCGGGGGTCCGCGCGCAACTCGACGCCACCGACCAGGTCAGGCTGGCGTCGCTACAGGACCATCGGCGGCTGGAGCGGCTGGCGCGCATCTCCGAGGCGCCGCTGCACCGGGCTCTCCGCAATCTCGAATGGGAGGGCGACCGGCTCCGCATCGAGTTCACCGCCGCGCTCGAAGGGTTCCCCGAGGCGGAGATCGGGCTGGTCCTGAGAGACGGCGATCCGCAGGACGTCTGGGACGTCTACGTCACCGCCGAATGCGACGGGATCGTCCGGCAGGCGCGGCTCGAAGGGGGCAGGGACATCGCGCTGCCGGTCCGGTTCACCGACGACCTCGTGGCGCTGCCCTACCTCACCCGGACGGGCACGCTCAGCCTGCGGAAAGAACGTCGTCTCATCCACACCTCCCCTTAATGCGAATGACTCGCAACTGCTCTACTGTTGTGGAAAATTCGTACAAAAGTGGAGGAACGGCGTGCACGTCCCGGATGGCTTCTTCACCGCGCCGGTCGCCATCGGCGCCGGCGTCGTCGCGGCGGCGGCTGTCGCCGTCTCCCTCAAGCGGGCCAAGTCCGAACTCGACGACCGCACCGCGCCCATGGCGGGGCTGGTCGCGGCCTTCATCTTCGCCGTGCAGATGCTCAACTTCCCCATCGCGGCGGGCACCTCCGGGCACCTGCTCGGCGGGGCGCTGGCGGCGATACTCGTCGGTCCTTACACGGCGGTGCTGTGCGTCTCCGTCGTGCTCGCCGTGCAGGGGTTCTTCTTCGCCGACGGCGGGCTGACCGCGCTCGGGATCAACATCGTGCTGATGGCGATCATCCCCTCGGCGATCGGCTGGGGGATCTTCCAGCTGGTCACGCGGGTCGCGCGGAACCGGGCCTCGGTGATCGCCGGGTCGTTCGTGGCGGCGCTGATCTCGGTGCCGATCGCCGCGCTCACCTTCGCGGTGCTCTTCGTGCTCGGCGGCACCGCGCCGATCGAGACGGGGGCCGTCTTCGCCGCCATGGGCGGCGTCCACGTGCTGGTGGGCATCGGTGAGGGGCTGATCACCGCGGTGACCGTCAGCAGCGTGCTCGCGGTCCGTCCCGACCTCGTGTACGGCGCCCGCTTCCTCACCAAGCCGCTGGTCCTGAAGACCGCCACGGGGGAGCAGGTCGTCGAGCCCGCCCGTCAGGAGGCTCCCAAGCCGCTGCGGCCGTTCCTCGTCGGCTCGGTGGCCGTGGCCCTGGTCCTCGCGGGCATCGTCAGCTTCTTCGCCTCCTCCTCGCCCGACGGCCTCGAGCGCGTCGCCGAGGACGAAGGGTTCCTCGGCGCGGCCACCGACCACGCCTTCGGCGGGTTCGCCCTGGCCGACTACGGCGACGTCGGCGGCATCCCCGTCGGGATCGCCGGGGTCATCGGCGTGGTGATCACGCTGCTGGTCGGCGGGGCCATCCTCTGGTCGGTGCGGCAGAAGACGGCGGCGTGAAGGGCCTCTACCGGCCGGGTGACTCGCCGATCCACCGGCTCGCGCCGCAGTGCAAACTGGTCGCCGTCGTGCTGTTCGCCGTCGTGGTGGTGGCGACGCCGCGAGAGCGTTTCTGGGCCTTCTTCCTGTACGCCCTGACCCTCGCGGCCGTCACCCTGCTCGCGCGCGTCCCGGTGGGATACGTGCTCAAGCGCCTGGCGGTGGAACTCCCGTTCGTGGTCTTCGCGCTGGCCATCCCGTTCATCGGAGTGGGGGAGCGGATCGACGTGATGGGCGTGTCCCTGAGCGTCGCCGGGCTGTGGGCGGCCTGGAACATCCTCGCCAAGGCCACGCTGGGCGTGGCGGCCTCGATCCTGCTGGCCGCCACCACCGAACCGCGCGCCCTGCTCCTGGGGGCGCAGCGGCTGAGGGTCCCGCAACTGCTCATTCAGATCGCCACGTTCATGTTGCGCTACCTGGAGGTCATCCTCGACGAGATGCGCCGCATGAAGGTCGCCAGGGAGTCGCGCGGTTTCACCCCGCGCGACCTCCGGCAGGCCCCCGTGCTGGCCAAGTCGGCGGGGGCGCTGTTCATCCGGTCGTACGAACGCGGCGAGCGGGTGCACCTGGCCATGCTGAGCAGGGGCTACACCGGCACGATGCCCACGCTGAGGGACGACAGGGCGCCGAAGGCCCAGTGGGCCATGGCCGCCGTGCTGCCCGTCGTGGCCTCGGCCGTACTCTTCGTCTCATGACGCTGGACGTCCGCGACCTGGCCTACGCCTACCCCGACGGCACCCAGGCCCTCTTCGGGGTCACCCTCTCGATCGCCAGGGGCGAGCGGGTGGCCCTGCTCGGGCCCAACGGCGCCGGCAAGACGACGCTGGTCATGCATCTGAACGGCATCCTCACCCCCGGCCACGGCGAGGTCCGCGTGGCCGGGCTGCCGGTGACCAAAGAGAACCTCAAAGAAGTGCGCAGAAGGGTCGGCCTGATCTTCCAGGACCCCGACGACCAGCTCTTCATGCCGACCGTGCGCGAGGACGTCGCCTTCGGCCCGGCCAACATGGGCCTGCGCGGCGACGACCTCGACCGGGCGGTCGTCACGGCCCTGGAGAAGGTCGGCATGGCCGACGCGATCGACCGGCCGCCGCACCACCTGTCCTTCGGCCAGCGCCGCCGGGTCGCCGTGGCGACCGTGCTGGCCATGGACCCGGAGATCCTCGTGCTGGACGAACCCTCGTCCAACCTCGACCCGGCCAGCCGCCGCGAACTCGCCGAGATCCTGAAGAGCCTGGATGTGACCGTGCTGATGGTCACCCACGATCTGCCGTACGCGATGGAGCTCTGCGAGCGCTCGGTGATCCTCTCGGGTGGGGTGATCGCGGCAGACGGGCCGACCCGCGAGATCCTGGCCGACGGCGACCTGCTCGCCGAGCACCGCCTCGAACTGCCCTACGGCTTCGCCGTGCCTAGTCCTCCGGGACGTGGATGACGACCACCCGGTCGGTCGCCCGCAGCTTCGGCACCTTGGCGTAGGGGATGACCTTGCCGTCGCGGACCACCGCGACGACCATGCCCTCGGCCTGCTCACAGGTGCCGCCGACCTCGGCCGGCTTGACCGCGCGTTCGTAGAGGTCCAGGCCGGTGCCGTACATGAGGAAGTCGTCGATGATCGTGCTGACGGCCGGGCTCTGGGTGGCCACGCCGAGCATGCGCCCGGCGGCCTCCGACGAGGTGATCACGACGTTGGCGCCGCTGCTGCGCACCAGCGGGTCGTTCTCGGACTCGCGGACCGCCGCCACGATCGTGGCCTTCGGGTTGAGGCTGCGCGCGGTCAGCACGACCAGGGCGGTCGTGTCGTCGCGCTGGGTGGAGATGATGATCTCCTTGGCCGTCTCGACCCTGGCCCGGCGCAGCACGCTGCTGCGGGTGCCGTCGCCGACGATGCCGACGAAGCCGTCTTCGTTGGCCTCGTTGACCACGCCGCCGTTGGGGTCGATCACCACGATGGAGTCGCGGCTGCGGTCGTTGTCGAGGAGGGTGCGGATGGCGGCCCGGCCCTTGGTGCCGTAGCCGACGACCACGGTGTGACCGCTCATCTTGGATCTCCAGCGATGGGTGAGGAAGTCTTCCCTGGTCCGCCGGGTGAGCACTTCGAGCGTGGTGCCGACCAGGATGACGAGGAAGACGATGCGCAACGGCGTGATCAAGACGATGTTGATCAGCCGCGCCGTGTCGGTGACGGGGGTGATGTCGCCGTAGCCAGTGGTGGAGACGGTGACTGTGGAGTAGTAGAGGGCGTCGAGCAAGGACATCTTGCCGTCGTAGTTGTCCTTGTAGCCGTCGAGGTCGAACGCGACCAGCAGAAACACCGCGCCGAGGGCCGCGAAGGCATACCAGATGCGGCGCAGAACGGCCCGTAGCGGGCTCACGTTCTCTTGGGGAAGCCGAATCCCGGCATCTGTCACAAGGCGATCTTACGGTTCAAGCACCTCACTGACGGTGATGCACCAGTAAAGTGGGCCTCGCGGAGGAGGTTCGACAATGAAACTGCGGCTCGCCCGGAGATCGCTCTCCGGTGCCGTGGTGGTGGCCGTCGAGGGTGAACTCGACCTGTTCACCGCCCCCTTCCTGCGTGATGAGGTGCGCGACGCGATCAAACAGGACGGCGCCGTGCTGGTCCTCGACCTGACGGCCCTGTCGTTCATGGACTCCAGCGGCCTGAGCGTGCTCATCGAGGCGTGGCGGCTGGCCACGAGCGAGGGCGGCGGGGTGACGCTCGCCGCGCCGCAGGCTCCGGTGGCGCGAATTCTCCGGACGACCGGGCTCGACCGGCGGATCAAGGTCTATCCCGACGTCGACACCGCGATTTTGGGTCACCCCGAGTAGAACTTCATTCGGTTCTTTGGTTAGGGTCCGCGTATGGACCTGAGGAACTGTGTAGCGATCATCTCCGGCGGTGCGAGCGGGCTGGGCGAGGGCACCGCCCGTGAACTGGCCAAGATCGGTGCGACCGTCGTCATCGCCGACCTCAACGAGGAGCGCGGCAAGGCCCTGGCCGACGAACTGGGCGGAATCTTCGTCCGCACGGACGTCTCCGACGAGGCCTCGGTGCAGGCCGCCGTCGACGCCGCGGTCGCCCTGGGCAAGCCCCTGCGGGCCGTGGTCAACAGCGCCGGCATCGGCTGGGCCTCCCGGACGGTGGCCCGCGACGGCTCGCCGCACGATCTGGCGTCGTACCGGAAGGTGATCGACGTCAACCTGATCGGGACCTTCAACCTCATGCGCATCGGCGCGGCGGCGATGGCGAAGACCGAGCCCGCCGACGCCGACAACGCGCGCGGCGTGGTGATCAACACCGCCTCGGTGGCGGGCATCGAGGGGCAGACCGGGCAGGTCGCCTACTCGGCCTCCAAGGGCGGCATCATCGGCATGACCCTCCCGGCGGCCCGCGACCTGGCCGCGATCGGGGTGCGGGTGCTGACGATCGCCCCCGGCATCATCGACACCCCGATCTACGGCAGCGGGCCCGAGTCCGAGGCCTTCAAGGCCCACCTGGCCTCGCCGGTGCCGTTCCCGAAGCGCATGGGCACCGCCGCCGAGTTCGCCCACCTGGTCCGCTCGCTGATCGAGAACGACTACATGAACGGCGAAGTCATCCGCTTCGACGGCGGCATCCGCTTCCAGCCCAAGTAGGGGAGACAGCAATGTCCGAAGAGGTTCTGGTCGAGATCGACGGCAACGTCGCCGTCATGACGATCAACCGCCCGAAGGCGAAGAACGCGGTCAACGGCGCGGTCGCCCAGGGCATCGCGGCGGCCGTCGACGAACTCGACGCCCGCTCCGACGTGTCGGTCCTGGTCCTGGCCGGCGCGGGCGGCACCTTCTGCGCCGGCATGGATCTGAAGGGGTTCCTGACCGGCGACATGCCGTTCGTCCCGGGCCGGGGGTTCGCCGGCCTGGCCGAGTCGCCGCCGAAGAAGCCGCTGATCGCCGCCGTCGAGGGCTACGCCCTGGCGGGCGGGTTCGAGCTGGCCCTGTCGTGCGACCTGATCGTGGCCGCCGAGTCGGCCAAGTTCGGGCTGCCCGAGCCCAAGCGCGGCCTGATCGCCGGCGCGGGCGGCGTGATGCGGCTGCCGCGCCGCATTCCCTACCACGTCGCCATGGAGATCGCCCTGACCGGCGACTTCTACTCCGCCCAGCGCCTCTACGAGCTGGGCCTGGTCAACCGGGTCGTCGCCGAGGGCGAGTCGCTGGCGGCCGCCAAGGAGCTGGCCGGGAAGATCGCGCAGAACGCGCCGCTGTCGCTGGCCGGCACCAAGAAGATCGTCGTCGAGTCGGTCGACTGGCCGCTGGAGGAGATGTTCGCCCGCCAGTCGGAGGTGATGGATCCGATCTTCGGCTCCAAGGACGCCATGGAGGGCGCCGCCGCCTTCGCCGAGAAGCGGGCGCCCGTCTGGAGAGGCGAATGATCCGGGAATGATCGACCACGTGGGGGGAACTGCCCGTTCATGGCGAGAACTGCGTACCGTGGGCGTATGAGCGACGGCATTCCCCCCACCACCCGGCAGAAGGTCCACGGCCTGCTCGCCGGGGCCTTCGGAGCCGGACTGCTGGTTCTTCTCCTCGTCTGCCTGATGTGGGCCGTGGAGGTCGTCGACTACGTCGGTGACGGCTACCTCGACGACTACGGCATCCACGCCCACCAACTCGACAGCCTGCCCGGCATTTTCGCCGCACCCTTCCTGCACTCCGGCTTCCCCCACCTGATGGCCAACTCGTTGCCCCTGCTCATCCTCGGCTTCCTGGCCGCGGTCAGAGGCATCGGGAAGTTCCTGGGCGCCAGCCTGATCATCATCGTGGTCAGCGGCCTGGGCGTGTGGGTGGTCAGTGCGCCCGGCACGCTCACAGTGGGGGCCAGCGGCCTGGTCTTCGGCTACTTCGGCTACGTCGTCGCGCGTGGCCTGTTCGACTTCCGGCTGCTCGACATCGTGCTCGGGGTGATCGTCGCCGGGCTCTACTGGTCGATCCTCCTGGGCGCGGTGCCCGGCGAGGAGGGCATCTCGTGGCAGGGTCACCTGTTCGGGTTGATCGGCGGTGTGTTGGCCGCGTGGGTGCTGCGGCGCAGGAAGTCGGCCGTGACACGAGTCTCGCCCGCCACCATCGAATAGACACGATCGGATCACTGTGCGCATGGCGCGAGCTGCGGAAATCCTGACAGAATCGATTTCGTGAACCTGGGGCCCCTAGAGCGCGCGATCATGGACGTTCTCTGGGACGCCAAGGAGTCGCTGCTCATCCGCGAAGTGCAGGCCCTGCTGAACGCGCGGGCCGAGAAGCCGTGGGCGTACACGACCATTCAGACGGTCGCCGAACGGCTGGTCCGCAAACGACTGCTGTTCCGGACGGCGGAACGCAAGGCCTTCCGCTACGGCGCCACCAAATCGCGCGAGGAACACCTGACCGAGCTGATGCTGACCGCACTCGCGGAGAGTCCTGACCGCTCTCCGGTGCTCAGCAGGTTCGCGCAGAGCGTCGACCTCGACGACGCCCTGCGACTGCTCGACGAACTGGCGCGGCGGGCCGGGCGGGCTCCGGTGGAGCAGCCGCCCGGCTGGGTTCCGCCGCCTACGGTCGACTGACTAGAGACGCTCGACCACGTAGTCGATGCAGACCGTCAGCGCCTCGACGTCGGACGGGTCGATCGCCGGGAACATCGCGACGCGCAGCTGGTTGCGGCCGAGCTTGCGGTAGGGCTCGGTGTCGACGATGCCGTTGGCCCGCAGCGTCGCCGCGACCTTGGCGGCGTCGACGCTGTCGTCGAAGTCGATCGTGCCGACGACGTTGGAGCGCTGCGCCGGGTCGGCCACGAACGGGCTCGTGTACGACGTCTTCTCGGCCCACTGGTAGAGCCGGGCGGCCGAGTCGGCCGTGCGCGCGGTCGTCCAGGCGAGGCCGCCGTTGCCGTTCATCCAGTCGAGCTGGTCGGCCAGCAGGAACAGCGTGGCCACCGCCGGGGTGTTGTACGTCTGGTCCTTGGACGAGTTGTCGACCGCCACCGGAAGGCTGAAGAACTCCGGAATGAACCGCCCGGACGCCGCGATCTCGTCGACCCGCGCGAGCGCGGCCGGGGAGAACAGGCCGATCCACAGCCCGCCGTCGGAGGCGAAGCTCTTCTGCGGCGCGAAGTAGTAGACGTCGGTCTGGGACACGTCGACCGGCAGGCCGCCCGCGCCCGAGGTCGCGTCGACCAGCACGAGCTGACCCTCGGAGCCGACCCGGTTGATCGGCATCGCGACGCCGGTCGAGGTCTCGTTGTGGGTGAGCGCGTAGGCGTCGACGCCCTCTTCGGCGACCGGCAGCGGGTGGGTGCCCGGATCGGACTTGATCACCGACGGGTCGCCCAGCCACGGCGCCTTCTTGACGACCGTGCCGAACTTCGAGGAGAACTCACCGAAGTGCAGGTGCTGCGACTTCTCGCGGATCAGGCCGAAGGAAGCGATGTCCCAGAAAGCCGTGGTGCCGCCGTTGCCCAGGACGACCTGGTAGCCCTCCGGCAGCGAGAACAGGTCGGACAGGCCCGAACGGACCCGGCCCACCAGGTTCTTGACCGGCTTCTGCCGGTGGGAGGTGCCCATGAGGGCCGCTCCGGAGTCCGCCAGGGCGGCGAGCTGCTCGCCGCGGACCTTGGAGGGCCCACAGCCGAAGCGGCCGTCGGCGGGCTTGATGTCATTGGGGATCACGATGTCAGCCACGAGACCAACATTAGTGAGGTCACGAATCAGTCTCTGACGCGGTCCAGTGGTTGAGATGCGGAAGCGCCGCTCCCACCGTGGAATGGGCTCGTACAAAGAATGCGAAAGGCCCGCGCCCCCGGGGGGACGCGAGCCTCACATGGGAACCTCAGACGGGGACGATCTCGGAGTTGCCCGGCACTTCGCTGAGCGAACGCGACGCCGGCCCGGTGTAGGTGGCGCTGGGGCGGACGAGCCTGCCCGTGCGCTTCTGCTCCAGGATGTGCGCCGCCCACCCGGCGGTGCGGGCGCAGGTGAACATCGAGGTGAACATCGAAGAGGGCACCTCGGCGAAGTCGAGGATCACCGCCGCCCAGTATTCGACGTTGGTCGCGAGCACCCGGTCGGGCTTGCGGGCGTGCAGCTCTTCGAGCGCGGCCGTCTCAAGTGCGGCCGCGACCTCGTAGCGGGGCGCGCCCAGCTCCTTGGCGGTTCGGCGAAGGACTCGCGCCCGCGGGTCCTCGGCCCGGTAGACGCGGTGTCCGAAGCCCATCAGGCGCTGACCCGAGTCGAGCTCGTTCTGCACCCACTTGCGTGCGTCACCGAGCTTCTCCACGCCTTCGATCATGTGCAGCACGCGGGCCGGAGCCCCGCCGTGCAGCGGACCCGACATGGCGCCGACGGCACCCGAGAGCGACGCGGCCACGTCGGCGCCCGTGGAGGCGATGACGCGGGCGGTGAACGTGGAGGCGTTCATGCCGTGCTCGGCGGCCGAGGTCCAGTAGGCGTCGATGGCCTTGACGTGCTTGGGATCGGGCTCACCGCGCCAGCGGATCATGAACCGCTCGACGATGCTCTCGGCCTGGTCGACCTGAGCCTGCGGAACCATCGGCTGGCCGAGGCCGCGGGCCGACTGGGCCACGAACGAAAGTGCGGTCACCGACGCGCGCGCGAGGTCGTCGCGGGCCTGCGTGTCGGAGATGTCGAGCAGCGGGCGGAAGCCGAGAGCCGGCGCCAGCATGGCGAGAGCGCTCTGGACGTCGACCCGGATGTCACCGCTGTGGACTGGAACGGGGTACGGCTCAGCCGGGGGCAGCCCCGGCAAAAACTCGTTGTCGACCAGCAGGCCCCACACGTTCCCAAAGGGGACGCGGCCCACGAGTTCTTCGATGTCGATGCCCCGATACCGCAGGGCGCCCCCTTCTTTGTCCGGTTCCGCGATCTCCGTCTCGAAAGCTACGACGCCTTCGAGCCCGGGTTTGAAGTCGGACATTCCCGGCCGCCTCCCTCTTCTTGTGAAGTCCAAAGCCTTGATGTCGAGATACCGGCGGGTCAATTTAACCCCCAGGGTTGTGGCGGGTCGCCTCCGGTACCTCCCAAACGCCGTCGTCCCTGGTTAGGGCTGGTGTGTCTGACGTCTGTCAAGCGCGCAAGAATACCGTTTCGTGGACAGCGCATCGCACCTCGCCGGGCTCCGGCGCAACTATCAGGGTGAGCCCCTGCTCGACGTGGCCGACGATCCGATGACGCAGTTCGCCGTCTGGTTCGACGACGCGGCGCGGGCGAACGTTCCCGAACCCAACGCCATGGTGCTCGCGACGGGGTCGGCCGGGGGAAGACCCTCAGCCCGGACAGTTCTGCTGAAAGGCGCCGACGAGCAAGGTTTCACGTTCTTCACCAACTACGAGTCCCGCAAGGGCCGCGACATAGCCGAGAATCCCCGTGCTGCCCTCGTCTTCCCGTGGCATGCCATGAGCCGTCAGGTTCGCGTGGAGGGCCGCGTCTACCGGATCTCCCGCGACGACACGGCGGCCTATTACCGCAGCCGTCCGTACGGCTCCCGCATCGGCGCCTGGGCGTCGCGACAGTCGGCGGTCGTCCGCAGTAGAGAAGAGCTGGAGAACCGCTACCGGGAACTCGCGGAGCGATGGCCGGAAGATCCGCCGGTGCCCGATTTCTGGGGCGGTTACGTGGTGGTTCCCGGCGAGGTCGAGTTCTGGCAGGGGCGGGGAGACCGGATGCACGACCGGCTGCGCTACCGCCGGACGGGGGAGGGCTGGCTCGTCGAGCGCCTGGCGCCCTGACGTTGTCCACAGGCTGTGGACGGCGCCGGCGGAATCGTCGGTCGGGGGCGGGAGGATCCGTCCCACCCACGAGGGCGGGCCTGTCACCAGGGCATACCCCGAAATTGGTGATATTTCCCCCATGAGTAGGGTGTCCCCCCGTGAGCAAGGTGAGGGCGGCACTCGAACGGCACTTCGCCGACATCCGGCCGGTGGCGATCCCGGCCTACCGCAGGCTCCTGACCGGGCAGGCCATCGGGTTCATCGGGTTCCAGCTCACCGGTGTCGCCGTCGCGGCCGAGATCTACTCGATCACCAAGTCGTCGTTCTGGGTCGGGATGATGGGCCCGGTCGCCCTCGTCCCGCTGGTGGTCTTCGGCCTGTGGGGCGGCGCGGTGGCCGACGCCATGGACCGGCGCAGACTGCTGCTGATCAGCTCCGTGATCACCTGGATCGCCACGGCCGCCCTGCTGATCAACGCGCTCACCGCCCGGAACATCTGGGTGATCATGGTCGCGGTGTTCGTGCAGTCGAGCGGCTTCGCGGTCAGTTCGCCGACCCGGCAGGCCATCGTGCCGAGGCTGGTCCCGCGCGACCTGGTGCCGGCCGCCAACACGCTGAGCTTCCTGTTCTCCAGCCTCGGCTCGGTGCTCGGCCCGCTGCTCGGCGGCGTGATCCTGGCCACCACCGACTTCTCCGTCGCCTACGCCATCGACGCCGTCCTGTTCACCACCACTCTGTACGCCACCTATCGCCTCCCCACCCTGGAACCCCTCGGCGAGGTGACCGCCCCCGGCCCGAAGGCCGTGGCCGACGGCCTGCGCTACATCATGACCAGCCCGATCGTGCTGATGAGCTTCGCGGTCGACATCGTGGCGATGGCCTTCGCGCTGCCCAGGGCGCTGTACCCCCAGATGGCCGCAGAACGGTTCGACGGCTCGGCGCTCGCCTTCGGCTGGCTGTCGGCCTCGATCGCCCTCGGCTCGGTGGTCGGCGGCGTCTTCTCCGGCTGGGTGGGCCGCGTACGCCGCCAGGGGGTGGCCCTCACCGTAGTGATCGCCCTGTGGGGCCTCAGCGTCGCTCTGGCGGGCCTGGCCGAGCCCTTGTGGCTGTGCGTCGCCCTGCTCGCGGTGGGCGGTTTCGCCGATCTGGTCTCGGCGGTCTGGCGGCAGACCATCCTGCAGACGTACGCTCCGGACGAGATGCGCGGACGTCTCCAGGGCGTCTTCTTCGTCGTGGTGGCCGGCGGCCCTCGCCTGGGCGACCTGCGGGCGGGCGCCACCGCTTCGACGTTCGGGCTGGTCCCGGCGTGGGTCGGGGGCGGATTGCTCTGCGCGGTGACGGTGTTCGCCGTGGGTCTTTCCGTCAAGTCCTTCCGGAACTACCGGGTGGGTTCCTGAAGCGGTTCAGGCGAGGGCCGGCGGGCCGGAAGCTTTTCGGTCCTCCCGCTGTTGCCCAAGGTGCTTTCCAGGACCAGTAAGGTCGGCGGGAACGCGCTTGTGGGTCGTAGCATTCGAACAGGACCGGGGAGGATGACCGTTGACCGCACACGGCCTGATCGACACGACGGAGATGTATCTCCGCACGATCTTCGAGCTCGAAGAGGAAGGGATCGTCCCGCTGCGCGCCCGGATCGCCGAAAGGCTGCAGCAGAGCGGTCCCACCGTCAGCCAGACCGTCGCCCGCATGGAGCGCGACGGGCTCGTCAAGGTGGAGGGTGACCGCCACCTCACGCTGAGCGAGGCCGGCCGCAAGCAGGCCATCCGCGTCATGCGCAAGCACCGTCTGGCCGAGTGCCTGCTGACCCAGGTGATCGGCATGCCGTGGGAAGACGTCCACATCGAGGCGTGCCGCTGGGAACACGTGATGTCGGAGCAGGTCGAGGTCCGCCTCGTGGCCCTCCTCGGCAACCCGACCGTCTGCCCGCACGGGAACCCCATCCCCGGGCTGGAAGAGCTCGGCGCGTCCGGATTGACGGAAATTGAGCCGGTCTCGCCTATGGTCGACATCGCGGGGCCCAGAGATATACCCGTTGTCGTGCGGCGAATTAGCGAACAAGTGCAAAGCGATCCCGCTGTGATGCTTAAACTCAAGCAAGTTGGGATACAACCCGGACGCGAGGTGACGCTCGCGGCGAGCGACGACGGTGTGCGGGTGACTGGTGACGAACAGGCTGACAACAACCTCGCGGAGCTCTCGCGTGATGTCGCCGCGCACGTTTTCGTCTCCAAGCGCTGATCCCCTCGGGTCCAGCTCTGTTCTCCTAGGAGTGGTCGTCGGATGAAGCGTTGGGGGGACCTGTCGCAGGACACGACTGACCACCTCTCCGCAGGCGCGGTGCTCGACCAGGCCGAATTGGCCGTCGTCGTCACCGACAGGTTCAGCAACGTCCTTTACTGGAACCCCTTCGCCGAGCAGTTGTTCGGCCGTCCGGGCTACGCCCACGGGCGTGATGACACGATCTCCATCAGCATCATGGAGCGCGATCATCCCCTGGGCGTCGAGCTCGCCAAACACGTGCTCAAGGGCAACGTGTGGGAGGGCACCTTCGACGTCGTCCGCCACGACGGCACGCTGATCTACGTGCGGGCGCAGGCCGTGCCGATGCGGCATACCTCCGGGTCGGTGACGGGCATCGTGATCACCGCGCGCGAGGCGATGAAGAGCAACGAGCGGGAGAAAGACCGCTTCGGCCTGCTGGAGCGCATCGGCGAGCGGCTGGCCGGATCCCTCTACGTCGAGGAGACCCTCAACCGGGTCGCCGAGATGCTCGTGCCCCAGTTCGCCGACCACTGCTTCATCGAGCTGATGGAGGGCGAGCGGCTGGTCCGCAAGGTCTCCACCCACGTCGGCGGCTGGCAGCCCCCGGCCGACTCCTGGAAGACGGTCGGCTCCGAGATCCGCTATCCCATCGGCCACTACGCCGACAGCGCGCTGCGCCGCCAGGAGACGATCCTGGTCGAAGACTTCTCCCAGGTCAGCTACCCCTCCCTCAGCGAGGGCGCGGCCCGTGTCGACGGTGAGATCGGGGTCACCTCCGCGATCGTCGCGCCGCTGCTCGCCCGGGGCGAGGCCCTCGGGCTGATGTACCTGTCGATGTCCAACCTGACCGACCGGCGCTCGCCCCACTACGACGCCTTCGACCGCGACTTCGTCGGGGCCATCGCCACCCGGGTCGCCATCGCCGTCGACAACGCCCTCCTGTTCGAAGAGGAGCGCCACACCGCCGAGTCGTTCCAGAAGCACCTGCTGCCGCGTGACCTGCCCAAGCTCGACGGGCTCGAGATCGCCGTGCGCTACCTCCCGGCCGCCCCGCTGTCCAGCCACGGCCAGGGCATCCAGACCCAGGTCGGCGGCGACTGGTACGACGTGATCCCGCTCTCGGCCGGTCGCGTCGGCATCGTGATCGGCGACGTCGAGGGCCGCGGCGCCAAGGCCGCCGCCGTGATGGGCCAGCTCCGCGCCGCGCTGCGCGCCTTCGCCCAAGACGACAAGCCCCCGGCCGACATCCTGGCCCGTCTCGACGAGTGGACCCGCATCCTGGCCTCGCCGGAAGAAGACGACTACGGCGTCGACGTCACCAGCCCGCCGATCGTCACCTGCCAATACATGGTCTACGACGCCTGGTCGCGCGAGCTGTCCTTCGCCAACGCCGGGCACTCGCCGCCCCTGCTGATCGTCGACGGCTCGGTCACCGAGCTCGACATCGGCGACGTCGGCAAGCCGCTGGGCGTGCGGGCCACCGGCGTCCACGCCGACCTGGTCTACAAGGAGGAGACGCGGGTGCTGCCCCCGGGCGCGACCCTGCTCCTCTACACCGACGGTCTGGTCGACCGGCGTCCGACGCGTGAGTCGGGGGTGCCGTCGCGCGGCATCAGCGAGGCCGTCGGGATGCTGTGCGACGAGATCGCCAAGATCGCCGACGAGCCGGTCGAGCGCATCGCCGACGTCGCGACCACCGCCGTCCCGGGTGAGATCGACGACGACATGGCGATCCTGGTCGTGCGGTCCAGTGGTGGCGAGCTGGAGTTCGAGGAGTCCGACTACCCGGCTCAGCCGATCATGGTCGGCGAGGCGCGCCGCATGGCCCGCAGCGCCTTCGAGCGCTGGAACATCCCCGAGGAGAAGGGTGAGCTGGCCTGCCTGCTCGTCTCCGAGGTGGTCACCAACGTCGTGCTGCACGCCGCGTCCACCAGCGCGCCGCGCCGCGAGCTAGTGCTCGACGGGCCGCCGCTGCCGTTCGACGAGTCATGGGACTTCCCCGATCTCGAGGTCGACCTCGATCTCGACCTCGGGCGTGAGGGCATCGCCGCGCTCAATGCCGCCGCCGACCCCGAGAAGAAGTTCACGCTCCGGCTGCGCCGGGGTGGCGAGTCGATCTGGGTCGAGGTGTTCGACCAGGACCTGCGGCTGCCCCGCATCCGCAGCGCCGGGGAGAACGACGAAGGCGGGCGAGGGCTTTACCTGGTCGACCAGCTCGCCCGGCGCTGGGGTTCCCGGCCCACCCCCGACGGGAAGGCCGTCTGGTTCGAGATCCCCGTGGGCGGTCGCTGACTGGCGATCACACGGCTTCGGTGTTTGACTCGGAGCCATGGAGCTGGTGCACCACCGCTCGGGATCCGGCCCGCCGCTCGTGCTGATGCACGGGATCGGGCACCACTGGCAAGCCTGGCAGCCGGTCATCGGCCTGCTGGCCAGGCATCATGACGTGATCGCCGTCGACCTGCCCGGGTTCGGGGCCTCACCGCCGCTGCCGCCGGGCACGATCTCCACCGCCGAATCGCTGGCCTACGCCGTCGAGGCCTTCTGGCGCGATCTCGGCATCGACGAACCCCACGTCGCCGGCAACTCCCTGGGTGGCTACCTCGCCCTCGACATGGCCTCGCGCGGGGTCTGCCGTACGGCCACCGCGATCTCCCCGGCCGGGTTCTGGTCGCGGACCGAGCTGCTCTGGCTCCGCAGCGTGCTCAAGGCGATGCGGGCGGGGCCGATCAACCGGGCGGGCCTCGGGCTGGTCGTCGCCCATCCGGAACGCCTGTCCGACGAGGCGCTCCACTCCGGCTGGCAGGCGCTGAAAGACGCGCCCGGCTTCTACGAGACGCTCGACGCGTTCTACTGGATGCCGCCGCCCGCGCCGCCGAAGGTGCCGGTGACGATCGCCTGGGGCGAGAAAGACCGGCTGCTGCCCAGGCGGCAGGCCGTCAGGGCCGGGCGGTGGGCGCAGAAGCGGGTGCACCTGATGCCGGGCTGCGGGCACATCCCGATGACCGACGACCCCGAGCTGGTGGCCCAGGTGATCCTCAGGGGAGCACGCGCAGCGAACTGACGACCGTCTCGATATCGGGCCACAGGCGCTTGTGCGTCTCCGGGATGGTGATCCAGACGACCGACGGGCGGCCCGCGCCGGTGTCCATCGCGACGGCGACGGCCAGTTCCAGGTTGGCCTTGCGCCCGGCGTCGCTGGGCGGCATGCGCATCTGGCGGGCCACCACCCAGCCGTTCCTGATCGGCTGTGAGGCGATGTCGATGCCGGTGGTGCCGCCGGGGAAGTTGCGGATCTGCTTGCTGTCGAGCAGCGCGACGGCGGCGTCGTAGAGGCTGTCGCCCGCGTCGAGTTCGCTGGGCAGGCGCAGGCTGTCGACGTCGGCGAACCACTCGCGGTCGAGGTCGGGGCCGTACTCCTCGGTGACGAAGGTCTGGCGCATCGAGTAGGCGCCGTCGGAGACGGGGCCGTCGGGCTGGCCCTTCGCGGGCCCCCACGGGCTGCCCAGTTCGGCGAACCGCAGGCGGGCCTTGCGGTCGCGGACGGTGCCGACCACCTTCGAGCCCCTGCCGTCGAAGGCCGGGAGCTTGACGACCTCCCCTTCGGGGATGCGGTCGACCTCCGGGCCGGTGCTGGGAGTCTCCTCGGGCTCTGGCGTGGCGGTGGTCTCCACCGGCTCCGGCGTCGCGGGGACCGGGGTTTCCCGCTCCTGTACGAGGACCGAGACCACCTCCTCGTCGGAAGCGGTGGCCAGGGAGATGCCCGTGATCACCTGGGTGACCAGGAGGGCGCCGCCGAGCAGGTTGGCCCACAACGGGACGCGCACGTAGAGGCGGCGGGCCTTGGGGGAGACCTTGGGCATGTCAGCCCGCCTTCGGGAGCAGGACCAGGCCCGCCTTGCGGGCGTCGCGGACACTTTCGCGCAGGGCGGCCTCGACCCTGGCGGCCTTCTCGGTCAGCTCGTCGATCTCCTTGGTGGCCAGGCGGTCGCGGACCGTCCGGGCCAGGAGTTCGGTGTAGGCGTCGCCATCGTCGGCCAGGTCCTGGAGGGTCTTCCACTCCTGGTAGGCGTCGTCGGCGGCCATCACCCGCAGCCCGTAGTCCTCCAGGGCCTCGACCCGGGCGGTCAGCGACTCGGTGGCCATTTTCAGGGCCCCGTCGTGGGCGTCGAGCATCTCCGCGATGCGGTCGGTGACCTTGCCTTTCCTGGCCGCGCGCTGTTCGCGGCGGAGCCGGGTGATCTCGGCCAGGGTCTCGGCGATCTCCCACTCCTGGCGGGGGAGGGTGACGGTGTTGGCGATGTCGTCGAGCAGGCCGGCCCGGTTGACGCTGGAGTCGAGCACGGCGGAGACCGCCTTCTGGGTGCGCTCCAGCAACTCGGCGTCGCGCAGGTGCAGGTCGATCACGTAGCGGCCCTGGTGCTTGCGGGCGAGTTTCGCGACGGGGGATTCGCCCGACAGGGTGAGCAGCACGAGGAATGCCACCACTTCGACCGCGAGGCTGATGGTGAAGCTGGGGGCGAAGCCGTAAAAGAACCAGATCATGAGCTGGACGACCTGCAGGGTCGCACCGAGCGGGAACCACCACCGGCCGTGGAGGCGGCCGATCACGACGGGCAGGAACCCCCACAGCGACGCGGACAGCAACGCGGTCCAGGCGTCGGCGGGCACCCTGCCGCCCCAGCGGGGGCGGGCAGGGACCGGGTGGAGGAACTCGGGGGCGGCGGCCATGAGCGCCCGATCGGCGGCGGGCAGGGCCGGGTCGAACGCTGGGTTCATTTGATCGTTTGGCCCCAGATCAAGAGCATGGCGATGATGAAGACGATCATCACGCCGGCGTAGGCGAGGTTCCCCAGCCGGAAGAACCGGCGCACCTTGTTCAGGAGCCAGGCGACCAGGAACGCCAGGAAGACCAGCAGGATCAGCCCGGAGTATTCCATGGGCCCAGTATGAAGCTTTAGGCCCTCTTTTGGATCGGTTCAGAACCCGAAGGATCTACCGATGATCTCTTTCATGATCTCGGTGGTACCGCCGTAGATCGTCTGGACGCGGGCGTCGAGCCAGGCCTTGGCCACCGGATATTCGGTCATGTAGCCATAACCGCCGTGCAGTTGCAGGCAGCGGTCGATGACCTTGTTCTGCAGTTCGGTGGTCCACCACTTGGCCTTGGCGGCGTCGACCGGAGTGAGGGTTCCGGCGTTGAGCGCGTTGATGCACGTGTCGACGAACAGGCGGGCGATCTCCACCTCGGTGGCCAGTTCGGCCAGCACGAACCGGGTGTTCTGGAAACTGCCGAGATTCCGGCCGAACGCCTGGCGGCTGCGGCAGTAGTTGATCGTCTCCGTGAGGACCGCTTCCGCTGCCGCGACCGCGACTACGGCGATCGACAGGCGCTCCTGCGGCAGGTTGCCCATGAGCTGGAAGAAGCCCTGGCCGTCTTCGTTCCCCAGCCGGTTCGCGGCCGGGACGCGGACGTTCTCGAAGAACAGCTCGGCGGTGTCCTGCGCCTTGAGGCCGATCTTGTCGAGGTTGCGGCCCCGGACGAAGCCCGGCATGCCGCGCTCGACCACGAACAGCGTCGTGCCGCGCGCCCCGGCCGCCGGGTCGGTCTTGGCCACCACGACCACCAGGTCGGAGTTGATGCCGTTGGTGATGAAGGTCTTCTGGCCGTTCAGGACGTAGTCGTCGCCGTCCTTCTCCGCGGTGGTCCTGATGCCCTGGAGGTCGCTGCCGGCGCCGGGTTCGGTCATCGCGATGGCGGTGATCAGCTCGCCGCTCACGAAGCCGGGGAGCCAGCGCGCCTTCTGCTCGTCGTTGGTGAGGTCGATGAAGTAGGGGGCCATGACGTCGTTGTGCAGGCCGAAGCCCAGGCCACTGGCGCCCGCGTGGATGATCTCCTCGATGACGACCACGTTGAACCGGAAGTCGGTGATTCCGATCCCGCCGTATTCCTCGGGGACCGACATGGCGAACATGCCCAGGTCACCGGCCTTTTTCCAGATCTCGCGGGGGATGATGCCGTCTTTCTCCCACTGTGCGTGGTTCGGGACGACCTCTCGGGTCATGAATTTGCGCACGGTCTCACGGAAGAGCGCGTGCTCCTCCTCGAAGAGGGTTCGGTCCATGACAACCAGAATACGATTCTGTTACTCCCGGGAACATGCTGAGGACCGCATCACAAGTGCGCCACGTTCCCACCAGTGGCCTTGCTTAACCCCATAAGATCTACCTTCGGTTTGGTATGCCGTTATAACGGAGTGTGGGCAATGCGGAGGGAACGGATGCGTCGGCGGTTGACCGCCCTGGGAGCGGTGGGAATTGCCACTGCTGGCGCACTGATCGTCTTCCCCGGCACGAGCCAGGGTTCGGCAGAAGGTCCCTACTACTTCAAGTGTGTCGGGCCACTGGCCGACAACCAGACGATCGCGGCCTCGATCTCGCTCTCGTCGAAAGAGCTGACGGTCGGGCAGCAGCTGGTCATCAACTGGCAGCTCGGTGACGCGCAGCGCAGCGTGAAGGTCCCCGACCCGCTGAACCCGAACCACGACAAGGGCGGCCACATCGCGGTCACCGCCCGGGTGAAGGCGCACGGCGTGTGGACCGGCCAGGGCGCGATCGACTCGACGGGCACCCGCCTGATCGAGGAGAGCCGCCTGCGTGACGGCAAGCCGCTGGAGCTCGGCGTGGTCAGCCCGGGTCTGGCGACCGCCGAGCGGGCGGGCTCCGGCTCCATCGAGGTCGGTCCGATCATCCTGGACCTCGCTCCGGTCGAGTCGACCTGGAACAACGACTTCAACGCGGTCGGCGACTTCTCGCACTGGTACGGCCCGGGTTGGAACAAGGTCATCGACCCGAATCCCTACTTCGGCAAGACCCACTACGACCAGGACCTCCGCGAGGCCAAGAACGAGGACGAAGAGGCGACGTTCACCTTCGTCGGCACCGGCGTCGACCTCTTCGGTGACAAGAAGAACGACATGAGCGAGTTCACGCTCGTCACCGACCAGGGCAACCCGCCCGACGAGGCCTCCCAGCGCTACAACGCCTACTGGCAGGTCGCCGGCGAGCGCCGCGTGCTGGAGAAGTTCACCGCCGCCACCGCGCTGCCCTACGGCAAGTACACCGTCAAGATCAAGAACCGGACTCAGGACAAGTACGCCCGGGTCGACGCGTGGAAGGTGTACGCCGACACGGCGGACAACCTGAACGCCTCGCCCTACCGCACGGTCTGCACCCCTGAGCCGAAGTTCCCGCTGATCCCGCTGACGGTGACCGACGGCGGCAGCACGACCCAGTCCCCGTCGCCCGACCCGTCCGGCAACCCGTCGACCACGCCTTCGACCACGCCGTCGACGAACCCTTCGAACACCCCGTCGCAGACGCCCTCGACCACTCCGACCGGCTCGGCGACGCCCACGGGCACTCAGTCGCAGACGCCGCAGGAGCGCTTCACGCCGCTGGTCTCGGTGGTCGTGCTCGGCACCCCCACTCCCACGGCGACCACGACCGTGACCCTCACCTCGACCCCGACCGTGGCCCAGGTGGCGATCACGCCGCTGGGCGGCGCGGCGACGGGCGAGGCACCCGAACGGTCGAACTCCGGCGTCGCGGTCGTGGCGCTCGGAGCGTTGATGCTGATGGGCGGAATGTTCAGCGGACTCAAGCTGCTGCGCAGGCGCGCGGCCCACTCCGGGGAGCGGGGATGACGGACAAGCGCAACCCCTATCCGACGCCGGACAACGAGCCGGAGCCGGAGCAGCCGAAGGCGGAGTCCTCCTCGGGGCCCGCGATCGTCCAGCACCCCTACGACAGGCTGCTGAAGGCGACCGGCCACAAGCTCGTGAAGGGCGACAGCGGCGAGACGCCGGCCAAGCCCCTGGAGCCCGCGGCCCCGGCGGCCGACGCCACGGCGGACATCCCCGCGGTGCCTGACGCGACCGCGCCGGGCGGCGTGGTGATGGTCCCGACCGGGTCGGTGCCTCCGGGCATGGTGCCGGTCATGATGGTGCCGATGAGCCAGGTTCCCGGCGCCGGTGCGCCCGGTGGCCAGGTTCCCGGTCCCGGCGTTCCTGGTGCGGGCATTCCGGGGGCAGGCGTCCCCGGTGCTCAGGTTCCGGGTGCGGCTGTTCCGGGTGCTCAGGTGCCCGGCGCCGGTGTTCCGGTGGGCGCGGTTCCTGGAGCCGCTGTCTCCGGTACGCCTTCCGGTCAGCTCGTCCCCGTCATCCAGGTCCCGGCGCAGGCGCCGCCTCCCGGTGGCATGTCCAAGCGCGCCCTCACGGCGCTGCTGGTCGGCGGGTCGTTCAGCGGCATCGTGGCGATCATGGCGGGGCTGCTGATGGTGCTCTCGCCGACCTCGCCCGCCGAGGACCAGGCCGCCGACGAGGTCAGCATCCAGGCCGCCGGCAACTCCTATGTCATTCCGCCGACCGTGGGTCCGGGCGGGCCCGGGGTTCCGCTGACCGCGGCCGACCCGACGGCGCCGCCGCCGCAGCCGGCCACCCAGCCGGTCGCCCCGCTGACGCTGTCGCCGCAGGTGGTGGCCCAGTCGAACGGCGTGGGCGTCAACATCGAGGTCCCGAAGCCGGACGCGAAGGCGAGCTCGACGCCGAAGGTGACCGAGCCCAAGACGTCGCGCCCGGTGAAGATCAGCATTCCGGCCGTCGGCGTGAACCGGGCCAAGATCGGTACCGTCGGTGTCACGAAGAAGGGCGAGATCGGCACTCCTTCGCTGAGCAAGCCGAAGGAGACCGCCTGGTACAAGAACGGCCCCGCGCCGGGTGACCAGGGCCCGGCCGTCATCCTCGGGCACGTCAACACCCGTTCGGGCGCGGCCGTCTTCAGCCGGCTGCGGGACATCAAGCGCGGCAACAAGATCAGCATCCTGCGGGCGGACGGTAAACTGGCGGTCTTCACCGTCGACGGCGTCGAGCAGGTCAGCAAGAAGTCCTTCCCGACCAAGCGCGTCTACGGGAACACCATCACCTCAAGCCTTCGGTTGATCACGTGCGGTGGTGCGTACAATTCGAAGACCCATCACTACACCGACAACATCGTCGTCTACGCGACCCTGACCGAGGTCCGCGGATAGACGGGCGTTCCGGGGGCAAGCGATGAGGATGTTGAAGACGCGTGCCCGTTTCGCCGTGCGCGGAGCGGGCGCGGGGGCTGCGGCGGCCCTGCTGTTACTCGGCCTCCCCGCGCTGGCCGGGAACACCGACGGCACGGCGACCTACGAGTGCCGTAAGGGCGCGGAGACGTCGGCGACGCCCTACCAGGTGCGGGTGCTCCTCGGGGCACCCGACCAGCCGACTCCGAGCCAGGCCGTGTCGATCGTCTGGAGCGTGGCCCCCGGAACACCCACGGCGAGCGGCGGACCGGTCCTGGTGCTGCCGACGCCGTTGGCGGTGGGCGACCAGGTCGCCGCCCAGGGCATGCTGCGGGCCACCGGCCCCGCGCTGACTCCTCCGACCGGCACCCCCACCCCCACTCCGAGCACGACGCCCAGCGCGACACCGAGCGGGTCGACGAGCCAGACCCCCAGCACGACCCCCAGCACGACACCGAGCACGACCCCGAGCGGGACTCCCACCCCGACTCCGAGCTGGACCCCCACTCCGCGATGGACTCCCACGCCGAAGTGGACCCCGACCCCCAAGTGGACGCCCACTCCCAGGTGGACCCCGACGCCGAGGTGGACACCGACTCCCCGGTGGACGCCCACCCCGGGTTGGACTCCTACGCCAGGGTGGACGCCTACTCCGGGCTGGACTCCCACGCCGGGCTGGACTCCTACGCCAGGGTGGACCCCCACCCCGGGCTGGACTTCCACCGCTACTCAGACGGTCCCGCCGCCCGGCGAGCCGGACGGTGAGTACCCGGTGTACCCCGGCGCGACGGCCAACGCTACGGTGACGGTCAGCGTGGCGGTCACCCAAGGCGCCAGCGTCTACCCGATCCCGCCGCTCGTGGGGGTCATCACTCCTACGGCGACCGGTGTGTTCGAGGTGTCCGCGCGTGACTTCGTGCTGCGGGTGAGGCCTACGGGCGGCACCGCGGACGTGGCGCTCTACAGCTGCATCCTGCCCGAGACCGCCACCCCGGTGGCCCTCAAGATCACCGTCGTCGCGTCCCCGACGCCCACGGCGTCCACGACCCCCAGTTCCTCCGACACCCCGACCCCCACCCCGACCGACAGCGGCACACCGACGCCCAGGGGCACGGTGACCGCGACCGCCACGGTGACCGCTGACACGCCGGTCGACCGCTCCACCCGCACCGCGACAGCGACCGTCACCGCTCAGGTCGAGACCCCCGACGGGGGTGTCGCCACCGGCGGAGGAGGGGTTCTGGGGCCGGACGGGCGGGTGTTCGTGCTGGCCGGAGGCACTGTCACGCTCGCCGCGATGGTCGGCGGGCTGTTACTGCGGAGACGCGTGGTTTCTTGACGTAATCTTGACTGATTGTGGTCAGAGTTGGGGTTGTCTCTGCCTTCTCCCAGGCTTTGTCCCTAGGATCTCCCCATCCGCCATGAAACGGTCATCGAATCTGAAACGGAGAGAGTCAGTGCTGAAAGACAAGGCACGGCGACGCATCGCAACTAAGGCCGCCGCAGCCGGTGTGGTCAGCGCTGGGTTTCTTCTTGGCATCGGACCCATGCTCACCAGCGCCACGGCCGACACCAAGACCGTGAGCTACTCCTGCATCCCGACACTCGCCGGCGATGTGGGCACCGCGGCCAACTATGACGTGACCGTCGCCCTGAACTCATCGGTGACGGCCGGGATCATCGGCACCCCGTTCACCGCGAACGTCTCGCTGGGCGGCACCGCGCTTCCGCCGGCCCCGGCGGCGCTCGAAACGACGGACTCGATCCAGGTGGCCGCCGAGATCGAGATCAAGGGCAACGGCAGCGCGGCGGCGATCGCCACGGTGACTCCCTCGGCCTCCGTCGCCCCGGCGGCTCCGGTCTCCATGGGCGGCGCGCTCCCGGCCCTGCCGACCCCCACGGCCTCGATCACGCCGTTGACCGGCACGACGCAGCTCATCCTGACGGCCAAGACGTTCACGCTCCGGCTCATGAAGGGCACCACGGAAGCCGCCAAGTTCGTCTGCACCCTGCCGACGGTGGCTCCCCTCCCGACGCCGGCCTCCGCGACCCTGGCCGTCAGCACCGCCGGGACCAGCACCACCCCGACGCCCACGCCGACGCCGACCCCCACGCCGACTCCGACGCCGTCCGCGCCGAAGCCGACCAAGACGGTGACCGAGACCGCCACGGCCGAGGTGCCCGTCGACGACGACCAGGTCGAGACGCCCGACGGCGGCGTGGCGACCGGCGGCGGCGGTGTGCTCGGTCCGGACGGACGGGTGTTCGTGCTGACCGGCTCGGCGATCGTGCTCGCGGCCGGCATCGGCGGACTGTTCATGCGTTCCCGGCGACGCCCATACCAGGGATGAGGCGCCGGTGACCGGCTACTACCCGCAGCAGGATCCGAACCAGCAGCCGCAGGGCTATGTCTACTACCAGCAGGTTCCGGCGGCGCCTCAGCCGGAACCCGAGGGCAGGAACGGCACCCAGCTCGTCCGGTTGGTGCTGGTCATCGCGGCGGTGGCCGGTCTCCTGACCGTTGGCCTGGGTCTGGTCTTCATCCTGGGCAACCCGGAGGAGTACCGCGAGCCCACTGATCGGGTGACGCTGAAGAACGCCATGCTCCCCGAGGTGGGTCGTGGCGGCGGTCCGGAGCTGCCGCAGGCCGTTCCTGAGGCGCCGGCCCCGTTGCCGCCGATCGCGCCGGTCTCGCCCATGACGCAGCCGTCCTCGCCCAAGCGCCTCATCATCAAGCGGCTGAACATCGACGCGCCGATCCGTTCGGTGGGCCTCGACAAGAACGGCGCGATCGAGCCGCCGCCGCTCGCCAACACGAACCTGGCCGGGTGGTACCGGAACGGCCCCACTCCGGGCTCGGCCGGTCCGGCCACCATCGTCGGGCACCGGGACACCACGAACGCCCCGGCGGTTTTCAACCGGCTGGCGGAGATGAAGTATGGCGACACCGTGGAAGTGGTCCGGCAGGACGGCACCGTCGCGATCTACACGGTCGGTGGCATCGAGCAGGCCGACAAGACGACCTTCCCGACCGAGCGGGTCTACGGCGACAGCGACATGGCCGAGCTCAGATTGATCACATGTGGTGGAACTTACAACCGCTCCACCCGTCACTACGTAGACAATGTCATCGTTTACGCGACGATGACAGGGACGCGCCTAGCCTCGTCCTGACTTCTACGTAAGGAGGGGCACATGGGTCTTCTGTCCAATCTGCTGCTACCTGGCCGTCTTCGCACCGGCCCCACGGTTTTGCTACCGGCGAAGACCAAGCCCGAGGCGATCCTGGAGCTGGTCCGGCTGGCCGACCCGCAGGCCGAGCTCGACGGCGCCGACGTGCTGGCCGCCGCGACCCGGATCCACGAGGGCATCGAGCTGACCGGCGACCTGGCGAAGAAACTCGGCCTCGACGGCGAGGAGAAGCTCTGGGCCCACCGCGTGGTGGCCGAGCGCCCGCTCCCGGTCGACTACTACGACAAGCTGCTGGCGGCCGGGCTCGCCTACCGCCTCGGCGGTTACTACCTGTGCCAGGGCTCGGCCGACGACCCGGCGGAGGACACCGAGCTGGAGTACGCGGTCTACCTCCCAGCCGTCGAGGAATCGGAGCTGACCCCGGCGCTGATCAAGATCCTCGGTACGGAAGAGGACACTGTTACCGAAGAGAGCCCTGAGGACGACTCTGAGGCCCTCGCGGACGCGCCTGCGGCAGACGTACCGGAATCGGTCGAAAGCGGGGCAGAAGGCCCCGGGAGCGGCCCGGAAGACGTGCTTGCGGAAAGCGCGCCGGAACCGTCCGAAGACAAGCCGGAAGCCGCCACCGACGAGACCCCTGAAGCTGAGGGGACCACCGAGGCCAAAGCCGACGGAACCGCCGAGACCGCCGAGGACTCGTCGGAAGACGCCACCGACGAAGCCGGGCCCGGGAGCGCGGCCGGCGAAAGCGCTTCGGACGACGCCGAGGCAGCGGCGGTCAAGGCGCGTAAGTCGCGCTGGTCCGCCGACGGTGTCTACGAGGCCGCCGGCTTCCGGGTCTCGGTAACGCCTGTGCATCGTTTTCCAGCCGCCGTGGCCGGGCTGATGCCCTACGCCACCGAGGTTGTCAAGATCACGGTCAGCGTGATCGAGGAGCTCGAAGGCGACGCTCGCATGCTCGATCCCGGCAACGTCGCCCTCGCCCTCGGGACGGCTCTTGACGGTCCCGTGGTCGACCACTGGGGATTCCAGGTCTTCGAACCCGCCGATCTCCTCCCGCCCAGGAGCGTCTGAGAAGGGTCTGGGGTAGCCTCCGAAGTAACGACCGAATGTTGCTCGGTTTCGTGAACAGGTGGAGGCCATCGTGGCAGAGGCGTACATCGTCGGTGCGGTTCGCACTCCCGTCGGCAGGAAGAAGGGCGGGCTGTCGGCCGTCCATCCTGTCGATCTGGCCGCGTATCCGCTGAAGGAGCTCATCGAGCGGACGGGTGTCGACCCGGCCGCCGTCGATGACGTGATCATGGGCTGCGTCATGCAGTTCGGGCCGCAGTCCATGGACATCGCGCGGAACGCCTGGCTGAGCGCCGGTCTGCCCGAGACGGTGGCGGGTGTCACGATCGACCGGCAGTGCGGGTCGTCGCAGCAGTCGATCCACTTCGCCGCGCAGGGCGTGATGTCCGGCACGCAGGACCTGGTGGTGGCGGCCGGGGTCGAGTCGATGTCGATCGTCCCGATGGGCTCCAGCATCACGGCCGCCCTGGAGAAGGGGATGCCGTTCCCGTTCGGCGAGAAGTGGGTCGAGCGCTACGGCATGCAGGAGATCTCCCAGTTCCGGGGCGCCGAGCTGATGGCCGAGAAGTGGGGCTTCAGCCGCGAGGACCTGGACCGTTATGCCTATGAGAGCCACCAGCGCGCCGCCAAGGCCGTCGCCAACGGCTACTTCAAGGAGCAGATCCTCCCGGTCAACGGCGTCGAAGACGACGAGGGCCCCCGCCCTGACACGACGCTGGAGAAGATGGGCAGCCTGAAGCTGCTCCGCGAGGGTGGCCGGATCACCGCCGCCACCTCCTCGCAGATCTCCGACGGGTCGGGCGCGATCCTGGTGGCCTCCGAGCAGGCCGTACGCGATCACAACCTGACGCCCAGGGCCCGCATCGTGACGCTGGCGCTCACCGGCGACGACCCGGTCTACATGCTGACCGCGCCGATCCCGGCGACCAAGAAGGCGCTGAAGAGGGCCGGCCTGACCATGGGCGACATCGACGTCGTCGAGATCAACGAGGCGTTCGCGCCGGTCCCGATGGCATGGCTCAAGGAGCTCGACGCCGACCCCGAGAAGACCAACCCGAACGGCGGCGCGATCGCGCTCGGCCATCCGCTGGGCGGCACCGGCGCGATCCTGATGACCAAGCTCCTCCACGAGCTGGAGCGCACCGGCGGACGTTACGGCCTGCAGACGATGTGCGAGGGCGGCGGTCAGGCCAACGTGACGATCATCGAAAGACTTTAGAGCTCCGGCATCGACGGTGCCGTGGAATCGCGTATGACCAGCCGGGTGGGCATGCTGTGCACGCCCGGCGTGGCCTTTCCGTCGATCGCGGCGAACAGGTGCTGGGCGGCGGTGTGGCCGAGGCGTTCCAGGTCGGGGTCGATCGTGGTGAGGGTGGGCCGGGTCTCCTCCGACAGCACCTCCCAGTTGTCGTAGCCGATGACCGCGATGTCGTCGGGCACCCGGCGGCCCCTCTCCCTGGCCGCCTCGATGAACCCGGCGGCGATCTGGTCGTTGCCGCAGAACACCGCGTCAAGTTTCGGCTCGTTCAGCAGCAGCATGTCGGCGGCGAGCCGCCCCCAGCGCTGTGACCAGGCGCCGTACAGCGTCTCCCCAGCCAGTTCGAGACCGGCCTCGTCGAGGGTCCCGCGGATTCCCCGATCCCGGTCGGTGGCGGCCTTGTAGTCGGTGGGGCCGGTGATGTGGGCGATGCGGGTCCGTCCGGTGGCGATCAGGTGGCGCACGGCGAGCCTGGCGCCGCCTTCGTCGTCGGGGACGAACGACACGTCCGCGGGGTCGTCCGAGGGCGCGTAGGCGTACACCACGGGGACCGGAACGTCCTTGGTGATGGACGGGCGTGGGTTGGTGCTCTCGCCGACCACGATGAGGCCGTCGACCCGGCGGGATAGCAGTGTGCGGATGTAGTGCTGCTCCCGGATCGCGTCGCCGCGGGCGTCGCAGAGCAGCACCGCCATCTCACCCGCGCCGAAAGCGTTTTCCGCGCCCAGGAGCACCGGGATGCCGAACCGGCCCACCATGTCGCTCGTAAGCAGCCCGACGGTGCGGGTCTGCCCGCTGAGCAGGCCCTGGGCCAGCACATTCGGCTGGAAACTGAGCTGTGTGGCCGCGTCGATGACCAGTTGCCTGGTGGTCGCGCGGACGTCGTCCTTGCCGTTGAGAGCCTTGGAGGCTGTGGCGACGGAGACGCCCGCAAGGGCGGCCACGTCGGTTATGGTCGCGCGTCTCGTCGTCACTCCCGAAAACCCTTTCGCCTGACACTTCCTGGTCAAACGGCATCATACCCGGCATACCGTTGACACTAGTGCAGGTTTCTTCTACGTTACGAAAACCTTTTAGGTGATTTCGGTCGTCGGTTCGGGGGGTATCGGAAGGAGCAGGCCATGAAGCCACGTGTACTGGTTAGTGCTGCGTTGGTCGCATTGGTGTCATTAATGTCGGCGTGCGGTGGTTCGGATGGTGGCGAGCAGGCTGCGCAGCAGCCAGGGGCGCCCGCCGCCACGGACGCACCGGCAGTCGAGGTCACGATGTGGACGCGTGCGGCCACCCAGGCTCAGAGTGAGCGACTGGTGCAGGCCTACAACGCGGGTCACAAGAACCAGGTGAAACTGACCGTCATTCCGACGGACAACTACCAGCCGCGCGTCGCGGCGGCGGCGGGAGCCGGGCAGCTGCCCGACATCTTCGCGTCGGATGTGGTCTTCGTTCCGAATTACACGTCGCAGGGTCTGTTCATGGACATCACGGACAGGGTCAACGCCCTGCCGTTCAAGGACAGTCTTGCTCCGTCGCACATGAAGCTGGGCACCATGGAGGGCAAGAACTACACCCTCCCGCACACCCTCGACCTCTCGGTCTGGTTCTGGAACAAGGACCTCTACGAGAAGGCCGGGCTCGACCCGGAGAAGGGTCCCACGACCCTCAAGGAGTACGCCGAGCAGGCGACGACCGTCCAGGAGAAGCTCGGCAAGGACGGCAAGGTCAGCGGCACCTTCTTCGGCGGCAACTGCGGCGGCTGCTTCGTCTTCACCTTCTGGCCCGCCGTCTGGGCCGCCGGTGGCGACACGCTGAACGCCGAGGGCACCGAGTCGCTCAACGACAAGTCGCCGATGACCGACGTGTTCTCGATCTACCGCGGCCTCTACGAGAAGGGCGTCACCGGCGCCACCACCAAGGAGGAGCAGGGCCCGACGTGGACCGGCTTCTTCCCCAAGGGTGAGATCGGCGTCATGCCGATGCCGTCGACCACGCTCGGCTCGATGCCCGCGGACATGAAGATCGGTGTCGCGCCGATCGCCGGCCCCGACGGCGGCGAGTCCACCTTCGTGGGCGGCGACTCGGTCGGCATCTCCTCCACCAGCAAGAACGCCGACGCCGCTTGGGACTTCCTGTCCTGGTCGGTCTCCGACGAGGCGCAGGTCGAGGTCATGGCCAAGAACAAGGACGTGCTCGCCCGGGTCGACCTGGCCAACAACAAGTACTCGGCCGAGGACCCGCGAGTCGTCCTGATCAACTCGCTGGTCGGCAAGGGCCGCACCCCGATGGCGCTGAAGTTCGGTGAGAGCTTCAACGACCCGCAGGGCCCGTTCCTCCGCCTGGCCCGTGAGGCGCTGTTCGGCGACACCGCCAAGCTTCCCGAGCTCAACGCAGCGATTAACGCCTCTCTGCAGTCATGACGACCCTGACACGTCCCCGTGGGCGTGCGGCGCGCGGCGGTTCTTCCGCCGCCGCTGCGCCGCCGCCCTGGTGGCGCCGTCAAGGAGCACAGGGATGGCTGTACGCCTTCCCGACCGCCGTCATCGTGGTCGTGCTCTTCCTGGCGCCACTCGTCCTCGTCGTCTGGATGTCGCTGAACAAGTGGCCGTTGCTCGGTGAGGCGAAGCTCAACTTCCCCGACAACTACACCAAGATCACCGACAACCCCCTCTTTCTCGACTCCGTGTGGTTCACCCTGAAGTACACCGTGATCATCACGGTCGTGCTCTCGTTGTTCGCGCTCGGACTGGCGCTGCTCGTGCAGGAGCGCAGGCCCGGTGTGGGGTTCTTCCGCACCGCGTTCTTCCTGCCCGGCGCGGTCGGCTTCGCGGCCGCCGGCCTGCTGTTCTACGGCATGCTCAACAGCGACTTCGGCCCGATCGACCCGATCCTGCGGAACCTGGGGATCATCGACGAGCCGGTCAGCTGGATCGGCACGCCGAACATGGCGCTGTTCTCCACGATCGCGCTGGTGCTCTGGCGCTTCGCCGGGTTCAACATGCTCATCCTGCTCACCGGCCTGCAGGCCATCCCGGTCGCGGTGTACGAGGCGGCCAGGACCGACGGCGCGAGCCGTTGGGTGATCTTCCGCAGGATCACGCTGCCGCTGCTGCGCCCCACGATCGCGCTGATGCTCATCATGAGCGTCACCGGCTCACTGCTGGCCTTCGACCAGTTCTTCATCTTCACCAACGGCGGCCCGGACAACAGCACCGTCTCGATGGTCATGGTCATCTATCGCGACGCCTTCCTCCGGTTCGACCTCGGCGGCGCCGCCGCCCTGTCGGTCGTGCTGCTGATCGCCCTGGTGGCACTCAACGCCCTGCAGATGCGGGTCCTCAGGAGGCCGGAGTGAGGTCTACACAGTGAGGTACTACACCACGATGGCGGCCCTGGCCGTGCTCTTCCTGTTCCCCCTGGTGTGGAGCGGCTGGGCGTCGCTGGAGGAACCGTACAACTACGTGGAGATGGCCCAGTACGGCGAAGGGCTGGGCACCTACCTGACCAACAGCCTCATCGTCTCCGCGGTGACCGTCGTCGGCACCCTGTTCGTGTCGGGGCTCGGCGGCTACGCCTTCGCCCGGTTCCAGTTCCCGGGCAAGAACCTGCTGTTCCTCGCCACCCTGGCGATCCTGATGGTGCCGTACGCGACGGTTCTGATCCCCCTGTACGTCCTGCTGGGCTACATCGGGCTGCAGAACTCGCTGGTCGGCGTGGCTCTGGTCTTCGTCATGTTCCAGTTGCCCTTCGCGCTGTTCATGATGCGCAACGCCTTCGAGGCGCTGCCGAAGGAGCTGGAGGAGGCCGCGCTGGTCGACGGCTGCGGAACCTTCCGCGCCTTCACCCGCATCCTGCTCCGCGCGGTGCGGCCCGCCCTGATCACCGTCGGCCTGTTCGCCTTCCTGGCGTCCTGGAACGACTTCTTCGCCCCGCTGATCCTGCTCAACGACGGCGCCAGCTTCACGCTCCCGGTCGCGGTGGTGAGCATGACGCAGAACACGTTCGGCGCCATCAACTACGGCATGTTGCAGTCCGGCGTCATGGTCATGGCGATCCCCTGCCTGATCCTCTTCCTCGTCCTTCAGCGCCACTACGTGCGCGGATTCATGTCAGGAGCTCTGCGTGGCTAGTCCCGTGCTGCCGTCCTCCGGCGTGCTGTCCCCTCTCGGCCTGGACGCCGTGCGCCCCGCCCCCGGCTTCTGGGGCGACCGGATCGCCCTGAACCGGGCGGTCACGATGGCGCACGCCCATGAGTGGATGGAGAAGGAGGGCTGGATCGCCAACTTCCGCGGCGACGTCCCCCGCCGGGGCCGGGAGTTCAGCGACTCGGAGATCTACAAGCTGCTCGAGGGCATGGCCTGGGCCGACCATCCGGCGCTGCCGGAGCTGGCCGCGATCGTGGCCCGCGCCCAAGAGCCCGACGGCTACCTCAACACCCGCTGGAAGGACGCGCGCTACACCGACTTCGAGTGGGGCCACGAGCTGTACTGCTATGGCCACCTCATCCAGGCCGGGGTGGCCAGGCTCCGCATGCACGGCGAGGACGAGCTGACCGAGGTCGTCCGCAGGGTCGCCGACCACGTGTGCGCCCGGTTCATGGAGACCACCGAGACCTGCGGTCACCCGGTGATCGAGATGGCCCTGGTCGAGCTCTACCGGGCGACCGGCACCGAGCGCTACCTGGAGATGGCCCGGCGGTTCGTCGAGCGCCGCGGCCTGCCGGCCCTGGCCGACATCGAGTTCGGCCGGGGCTACTTCCAGGACGACATCCCGGTCCGGCAGACGCGGGTCTTCCACGGCCACGCCGTGCGCGCGCTCTACCTGGCCGCCGGGGTGGTGGACGTCGCCGTCGAGACCGGTGACGTCGACCTGCTCAAGACGGTCGAGGCGCAGTGGGAGTCCACGATCGCCCGGCGCACCTACCTGACCGGCGGAATGGGCTCGCGCCACTTCGGCGAGTCGTTCGGCGAGGACTACGAGCTGCCCTCCGACCGGGCCTACTCGGAGACCTGCGCCGGGATCGCCTCGATCATGCTCTCGCACCGGCTGCTGCTGGCCACCGGCGACGCCCGCTACGCGGACCTGGCCGAGCGCACTCTCTACAACGTGGTGGCCACCGCGCTCGCCCTGGACGGCAAGTCGTTCTTCTACGCCAACCCGCTCCAGGTCCGGGTGCCGGCCAAGCCGCTGGAGGGCATCAACCTGGCCGCCGAGGGCGGGCTGCGCTCCCCGTGGTTCACCGTGTCCTGCTGCCCGAGCAACATCGCTCGCACGTTCGCCTCGCTGCCCGCCTACTTCGCGGCCGCGGAGGAGTCCGGGGTGCGGATCCACCACTACACGCCCTCCCGGATCCGGCACGAAGGGCTCGTGCTGGACGTCGAGACCGACTACCCGTGGTCGGGTGCGGTCACCGTCCGGGTGGCCGAGGGCGGAACCGGGCGGATCTCCCTGCGGGTCCCTTCGTGGGCCGAGGGCGCGACCATCTCCCACGGCGGGACCAAGCGGGCGGTCTCGCCCGGATACGCGGTCGCCGAGGCCGAAGGCGGCTGGCGTCCGGGCGACGTCATCACCCTCGACCTGCCGATGACGGCCCGGTGGACCGTGCCGGACTCCCGGATCGACGCGATCCGCGGCAGCGTCGCGATCGAACGCGGCCCGCTCGTCTACTGCGCCGAGTCGGTGGGGGACCAGCCTCCGCTGGCCGAGGTCGTGGTCAGGCCGGAGGAGCCGGTGGAACAGGCGGTCGACGGAGCCATCGAACTGGACGTCAAGGCGGCGCTGATCTCAGGGGCGCCGACCGGATGGCCGTACACGGCCGAGAAGGACAGTCCGGAGGAAGAGCCGATCACCCTGCGGCTCGTGGCGTACCACCGCTGGGGCAACCACGGACCCGCCACCATGCGGGTCTGGCTGCCCGTCGACACCGATCCCGCGTTCTCTGGGGGAACGCGGTAACGGGATTCCCCTTCACCGTCGCCGGACGACGCGTCCACGTCGTCCGGCGACCCGACCGAGATTCACCCCTCACGACGGCGTTCGACCCCGTCGAAAAGCAAACCGACCGATCCCGGTACCTGGAGGAAGTCTAATGAGTGCCAGACGCATAGGCAGGGCGCCCACGTGGCTCGCCCTGGCTGCGCTCACTGTGGCGGGCCTGGTCAGCCTGCCGCCCGCCGCCCACGCCGCAACTCCGATCATCCCCGGCAACGAGGGCGACGTCGGTGTCTACACCAACGGCCAGAACCATGTGATGGAGATCGGCGACCCGGTTTACAGCAACGTCGGTGACGTCGCGAATCAGGTCAAGCCCGGCGTTCCGTTCACCGCCTCGAGCATGCACCAGTCGATCTTCGAAAAGGACCTCGCGGCCGGCGGGACGGACTACTACCTCGACCGCATCCTCGGCGTGAAGGGCGCGATCGGGTCGGCCGTACTGATGACCCGCGGCCGCACGCTCTACATGCGCGGCGCCAGCAACGCCAACTTCACCACCATGGGCTTCGCCGGCAGCGCCTTCGTCGGCGGCCCGAACAACCTCGGCAACTTCTACACGGTCACCGTTCCCGGCCAGACCGTGACCGAGGTGAACGCGAACCGGTTCAACGCACCCTCCCACGCCAAGAGCCAGTACACGGTCGGCGCGACCGGCGTCACCGCCGATCTGACCAAGTTCATCACGTACGAGAACGTCGCGGTCACCGCGATCACCTTCAACAACCCCGGCGGCTCGGCGGCGACCTTCACGGTCCGCGCGGCCTCGGCGCTCGCCACCCAGGCCGGCGCCGGCAACGCCGAGCTGACCGGCACCCGGACCATCACGAGCGGTTCGAACAACGGTCTGGTCGACACCCCGTGGAACCAGATCAGGGTCAACCTGACCGGTGACGGCTTCACCCGCGCCGGCGCCAACCTGGACCGTGAGATCACGGTTCCGGCCGGCGGCTCGGTCTCGCTGTCGGTCGTCGGCGCGGTGTCGCAGGACTCGCTGCCGCAGGCGATCACCGAGTACAACGCCTACGCGCAGAAGAGCCCGGCCGACGCCGTCAAGGACGGCATCACCGCGTTCAACCGCCAGTGGGCCAAGGACGTGCCGTACATCGACGTGCCGGACCCGGCGCTGGAGAAGGCGATCGTCTACCGCTGGTGGGGTGAGCGTTACAACACGCTCGACGCCAACGCGACCGGCTACGTCTACCAGTACCCCACGACGATCGAGGGCGTGAATCTCTATCAGAACGCCGTGGCGCTGACCCAGCCGATGCACCTGCAGGACACCAAGTGGCTGCGGACGCCGTACCTCCCGTACGGCCAGATCCTCAACATCGGCGAGCTCTCGGGCTCCTCGGCGTTCCTGGACAGCCCGGGTCACACGAGCTGGAACAACCACTATTCGCAGTACCTCGGCACCGCGGGCCTGGAGGCCTACGAGGTGCACGGTGGCGGCGCGGCCGTGGCCGACAAGTTCGCCAAGTTCTTCGAGGGCGACGGCAAGGGCCAGCTCGAGCACTACGACGGCAACAACGACAAGCTGATCGCGTACGACACCAACTACATGCCCGGCAACGACTCGGACGCCATCTCCTTCGGGTTCCCGAAGACCGGCGGCGGCGCGCCCGGCGCCCGGACCATCGAGCGTCCGGAGTCGGCGTACGTGTGGGGCGCCTTCGACGCCGCCCGGCAGCTCTACTCGATCTCCGGCGCCGACCAGGCCAAGGTCGACGAGATGGCCACCAGCGCGGACGGGATCCGGGACGCGATCCTGACCAAGCTGTGGAGCCCGGACACGAAGATGTTCCTGGCCGCCACCTCGCACGGCGCCACCAGTGCCGCCGCCTCCAACGGCACGCCCAACCCGCTGCCCGTGGCGGCCCGGGGCAACATCCCGGCCAAGGAGTCGAACCTCTACGACGTCTACTCCGAGAACCTGATCCCCTTCGACCAGGCCTCCACGTACGTCGACGGCTACCGCTTCCTGACCTACGGCGACAACTTCCCGATCTTCCCGTTCTACACGGCCAACCAGTACGACAAGACGGCCTACGGGGTCGGCGGTTCGAACAACTTCTCCAACATCAACTTCACCGTGCAGTACCGCGCTGTGCGGTCGGCCCTGCGGCACTACGACCCGACGGGCAAGTACATCACCCCGGCCTACGCCAAGCGCCTGCTCGACTGGATGGCGTGGAGCATCTACCCGGCCGGTGACATGCGGGCGCCGAACCAGTCGGAGTACTACTCCAACTGGAACCCGACCACCAAGACGTACAACCGCAACAACCCGAACCACGTGATGCTCGGCAACATGAACTACATCTATGTCGAGGACATGGGTGGAATTCAGACGCGTACCGACGACAAGATCGAGCTCTGGCCGATCAACTTCGGTTACGAGCACTTCATGGTCAACAACCTGAAGTACCACGGCCAGGACGTCACCCTCGCGTGGGACCCCGACGGCACCGCCTACGGTCTGGGCGCGGGCTACAGCCTGTTCCTCAACGGTGAGAAGAAGTTCACCACCGACAAGCTGGGCCACGTCACCTACGACCCGGCCACCAACACCGTGACCCCCGCCCCGGGCGCCGGCCTCACCGTGACCTTCAAGGCCACCGAGGGCGACGACTTCCCGAGCGCGGTGAACACCCCGATCGAGGACGAGCGCGTCGTCTCCTACCTCAAGACGGCCGGCATCGACTTGACCGAAGACTCGGCGAACCTGGCGAAGGGCGCGACCCTGGCCTCGTCGTACACCCAGCAGGGCGCCCGCCCCGCCGGTTGGCGTCAGTTCCACACCCCGGGTTACAGCACCACCTCGATGAACTACACCCCCGGCGCCATCAAGGAGCTGGAGCGTCCCGTGGCGCTGGCGGCCGTCACCGACGGTGTGACCGCCAACGAGCCCTACTGGGGCAACTACGGCACCACCGACAAGAACGGCTACGTCGAGCTGAACTTCGGCTCGGCCAAGACCTTCGACAACGTCAAGTCGTTCTTCGTCTCCGACCGTCAGGCCGGTGGCTACCACGAGCCCTCGCGCTGGTGGATCCAGGTGCCCGACGGCAGCGGCGGCTGGAAGGAAGTGCCGGGCCAGTTCAAGAACCCGGCCGCCACGACGGCGAAGTTCAACGAGGCGCTGTTCCCGAAGGTGACGGCCGACAAGGTGCGCGTCGTCTTCACCAACAGCCCGACCTACTTCACCGCGATCTCCGAGATCCAGGTGTTCGACTCGGGCCGTGAGGTCCCGGAGGTCACCAACCAGGCCCCGGCCGTCACCGCCGTGCGTGACGCCTCGCAGGACGGCAACCTGTCCTCCCGCGTGGTCGGCACCTTCTCCGACGACGGCGTGCCCTACGACGACGAACTAGCCTACGGCTGGGAGACCGTCTCGGCCCCGGCCGGCGCGGGCGTCATCTTCAGCGACAGCAGGGCGCTGGCCACCCGCGTGACCGGCACCGTCGAGGGCGACTACGTCTTCCGGTTCTTCGCCGACGACGGCGAGAAGCGGTCGACCGCGAACGTCTCGGTGACCCTCGCCAAGAAGGCCGTCGCCGCGGAGTTCGGCGCCTCGGCCACGATCACCTCCAGCGGCTCCGCGTCGTGGGAGAACCAGAACCGCGTCAACGAGGCCACCAACCCGGCCAACTCCAACCCCGGCGCCGGCAACGGCTGGGGCAACTGGGGCCAGCCGAGGAACGGCACCAGCCCGGCCACCGAGGCGTACCTCCAGTACACCTGGGCCTCGCCGGTCCGGCTCTCCTCGACCGACATCTACTGGTACGACGACAACGGCGGCACCCGCCGTCCGTCGGCCACCGGCTACGTCATCGAGACCTCGGACGACGGCACCACCTGGACGCCCGTCACGCTGGGCAACGGCTCCACGTACGCGGCCGGTCTGACGCTCAACGCGTACAACAAGTTCAACTTCGCGCCGGTCACCACGAGCCGGATCCGCATCCGGATCTTCGGCCTCCAGACCGGTGGCGCCGGAACCGGCGTCCTGCGCTGGCGCGCCAACGGCGAGACCGTCGACTCGGTGGCCTCCCCGGTGCTGATCCGGACCGGTGTCGGCATGATCCCGACCCTGCCGGCGACGCTCGACGCGAAGTACACCAGCGGTGCCGCCGGCACCGTGGCGTTCAAGTGGCAGCCCATCACCGCCGACCAGGTCGCCGAGACCAACGTCGACCCGTTCGTGGTGTACGGCACCAACGACGCCTACGGCCTGATCGCCGAAGCGCGCATCTACGTGCGTCCCGAGATGTCGGACGACGGCATCTCGATCCAGGGCGCCGAGACCTTCGAGCAGCACGTCGACGTCGGCGAGCTGCCGGTCCTGCCCACCAAGGTGTCCGTCTCGTACAACGACGGCTCCCGGGACAACCAGGCCATCGGGGTCGACTGGAACTTCGACCCCGCCGTGGTCCAGACCGATGGCACCTACACCGTCATCGGCGACCTGATCCTGCCCGCGTACGTCAGCGAGGCGGGCACGGTCAGGACCACGCTGAAGCTGATCGTCGGTGAGGGCGGTCCGCAGTTCGCGACCACCGCGACGCCGAAGACCCAGTGCACGGGCACGAACGCCTACGTCTCGCTCAACGTCCGCAACGACTCCGATGGGCCGCTCACGATCGAGCTCATCACGCCGTACGGATCGAAGACCGTGGCCAACGTGGCGCCGGGCAAGAACGCCTTCCAGTCGTTCAACACCCGCGCCAAGACGATCCAGGCCGGCACCGCGACCGTGAAGGTCACCGGAACCGTGGGTGGCCAGCCGGTCACCGAGACGGCGACGGTCCCCTACGGCGCGCAGAACTGCGGCTAGCACCCCCCGGTGGCGGCGCTCTCGTGGCGCCGCCACCCTTGCCGACGGTTAGGACGAGCACCTTGAAGATCGCCATACGGGCGGCCGCGGCCGCCTCGCTCGTAGCCGCGAGCCTGATCGGGATATCCGGTCCGGCTCACGCCGAGACCACGTTCACGAGCACGGTCAACCCGATCCTGAAGGACGGCAGCTACTACTCCGCCGACCCGGCGCCGCTGGTCGTCCGCGACGGGGACCAGGACGAGCTCTTCATCTACACCGGCCACGACCAGGCCGGGCCCACCACCAACGACTTCATCATGAACGAGTGGGGCGCGTTCAAGACCGGTGACGTCGAGTCGGGTCAGTGGACCCATTACCCGTCGCTGATGCGCCCGGAGGCGGTCTTCTCCTGGGCGACCCCGGGCCGTGCCTATGCCGGCCAGGTCGTCCAGGGCCTGGACGACCGCTTCTACTGGTACGTCCCGATCAACGAGCGTGACAGCACGGCCGCAGACAAGTTCGCCATCGGGGTGGCCGTCTCCACGTCGCCGACCGGCCCGTGGACCGACTACGTGGGCGGTCCGCTGATCTCCCAGCGGGTGCCCACGGTCAACACGATCCACAACATCGACCCGACGGTCCTGATCGACGGGCAGCGCGTCTTCATCTGGTGGGGTTCGTTCAGCAACCTGAGAATGCTGGAACTCGCCGCCGACATGAAGACCCCCGTCACCACCACGCGCACGGTGACCGGCCTGACCGGCTTCTTCGAGGCGGCCTGGGCGTTCAAGCGCGGCAGCACCTACTACATGGCCTACGCCGGCAACAACGCCGGTCCGACCTCGGCGTGCACCCCGGCGAACTACCACGCCTGCATCGCGTACGCGACGGCCGCGGCCCCCGAAGGGCCCTGGACCTACCGCGGCACGGTGCTCAAGCCGGTCTCCTCGACCACCAGCCACCCGGGCATCCTGGAGTTCAACGGCAAGTGGTACATCGCCTACCACACGGCCGACGCCGTCGGCGGCAACCACTTCCGCCGCTCGGTCGCGATCGACCCGGTGGAGTGGGACGACACCCAGACTCCGCCGCGCATCAAGGCCGTCACGACGACCCCGGTCAAGGGACGTGACCTCACCCCCCGGGCGAACATCGCGCAGGAGGCGATGTCCACTGTCTCCAACACGCCGGTTCCCACCCAGTACTGGGTGAAGTCGCTGAACGACGAGATCGTGCGGCCCAACCCGCTGCCCCCGGACATGTGGGGCACCTGGACCGGTAGCAACCCGCCGCAGCAGTGGGCCCAGTACACCTGGGACCAGCCGATGCGGATCTCCGGTTCGCAGATCGACTTCTGGAACGACGCGCAGCAGGGCACCGGCGTCGGCGTCGCGGCTCCGGCGAACTGGAAGATCCAGTACTGGAACCTCGCCACCGGCCAGTGGGCCGACCTGCCCAACGCGAGCGGCTACCCCACCGCCACGAACGGCTACCAGAACACGAACTTCGACCCCGTCACCACGACGCAGGTCCGCGCGACCTTCAACGCCTCCACCAACGGCAGCACCTACTCGGCCGTCGCGGTCGAGGAGTGGAAGATCCTGGCCGCCCAGCCGGCCACGGTCGACCCGCCCGCCATCAGGGTCGAGGTGGGCGAGCGCGAGCTGCCCGGCACCGTCCCGGTCGCCTTCGGCGGTGACGCACTGCGGATCCCGGTCTACTGGGACGCGCTGACCGCCGAGCAGGTCGCCGCACCCGGCACGTTCTCCATCCAGGGGACCGTCCTCGGTCACGCCGCCTCGCGCGTCACCGCCCAGGTCACCGTCCTCCCGCTGGAGGGCACCGAAGGTGACGTCACCAAGCCCACGCTGACCCTCACCCCGAGCGGCAGCGCCGGCAGCAACGGCTGGTACCGCTCCGCGGTGCGCGTCCGCGCCGCGGGCGTCGACGACAGCGGCGGCCGGATGACCATCGAGACGAAGGTCGACGACGCCGCGCCGGTCGTCACCGGCGACGCCCGTCAGGCCGACGCCAACGTCACCGGGGACGGCGAGCACACCGTCACCGCGAAGGCGACCGACCGCGCGGGCAACGTCTCCGACACCGCCGGCCTGCCGGTCAAGATCGACGCCACCGCGCCGATCAGCGTCGGCACCCTGATCGGCCGCACGGTCAAGGTCCTCGCGTCCGACGTCACCTCCGGTGTCGCCGGCATCGAGTACGCCATCGGCACCGGCCCGTGGACCCCGCTCAACGGCGGCGTCATCGCGGCCCCCGACGCCGCCAAGTACACGGTGTCCTTCCGGTCCACCGACAAGGCGGGCAACCTGGAGACGGCCAAGTCGGTCGTCATCCCGGCCGATCTTTCCGCCCCCCTCAACGGCAACATCGCCCCCATCGCGACCCCGACCGCCTCGTACACGGCGGGCTGGAACGCGGTCACCGCCCTCAACGACAACGCCGACCCGGCCAACCCGAGTCAGGCGCAGCTGTGGGGCACCTGGTCAGGCACCCGCCCGGCCACCTTGTGGACCCAGTACGACTGGGCCCGCCCGGTCCGCGTCATCAGTTCCGAGCTGAAGTTCTGGCGCGACTCCAATCAGGGCACCGGTGACGGAGTCGCCCAGCCCGACGGCTGGGTGCTGCAGTACTGGGACGAGGCCGCCTCGGCGTGGAAGGACGTCCCGAACCCGTCTGGCTACGGCACCAGCACGACGGCGTTCAACAGCGTCACCTTCACCCCGGTCACCACGTCCCGCGTGCGGGCCACGATCCGGGCCAACGGCAACGGCACCACCTACTCCGCGGCTGCGATCACGGAGTGGCGGGTCTTCGCCCAGGAACCGGCTCCCGAGGAGCCGGCCGAGATCCCCGTCACGACCACCGTCACGCCGCGCTGCCTGGCCGGCAAGGCGTACGTGGCGGTGCAGGTCCACAACGACCACGACGCGGCGATCGGCGTGAGCGTCGAGACCGCGTTCGGCGAGAAGGCGTTCCCGAACGTCGCGGCCGGTGGCAACGCCTACCAGTCGTTCGCCACCCGCGCGGCCTCGATCGCGGCCGGTTCGGTCACGGTCACCGCCACCGGAACGGTCGACGGTGAGGAGACGACCTCGGAGTACACCGAGGACTACGCCGCCCTCACCTGTAACTGACGTCCCAAAACCCTCATAATCAGTAAAACCCCCCAAGGTGGAGCATTACATGAAAATCCAGCACAAATGGCTGCTCGCCGCCGCCGTCGCCATGACCACCACCGTCGGCTTCTCCGGTGCGGCCATCGCCGACCCGGGTGACAGCAGCGACATCGCGGTGTCCGTCGAGATCGCCCCCATCGAGGAGCCGGGCGTCCTGGCCCTGTCGGTCTCCGCCAACTCGGTCGCCCTGGCCGAGAACGGCTCGACCCTGGAGGAGCGCCAGTTCACCGGCACCCTCCCGACGGTGACCGTCACCGACACCCGTACCGGCGACGAGATCCCCGACGGCGCCGCGTGGGCCGTGCTCGGCAACGCGACCGACTTCACCGGCACCGCCGGCCAGGCGGCCATCAGCGCCGGTCACCTCGGCTGGAAGCCGAACCTGATCGACGGTGGCGACACCGGCCTGGTCGCCGAGGGCGAGGAGGTCGTGACCGTCCTCGACGAGGAGACCCAGCCGGGCAACAACGTCGGCCTGGTCGACCAGGAACTGCTGGTCTCGACCTTCGACTCCGCTGAGGTCACCGAGGGCTCCTACACCGTCAACGCCGGTCTGACCCTGAAGACCCCGGCCGACGTGGCCGCCGGTTCCTACAGCTCGACGCTGACCCTGTCCCTGTTCGAGTAGTCGTTCCCGGTGGGGGGTCGCGCTCTCCGCGGCCCCCCACCGCCCCTTTCTTTGAGGCAGACACATAGCGCGAGCCACGGCCGGCCTGCGGCCGTCCGCGTCTCGCTTTCGCCGGAGGGCCTCGTGATCAGAAAACTCCTCGCCGTGTGCGCGGCGGCGCTCATGACCGTGCCCCTCTGGCCTGCCGCCGCGATGGCCGAGCCGGAGAAGGACACGCTCACCTGGTCGGTCCAGCCGGCCACTGCGGCGGGCCCCGACGGCCGCCGCTGGATGGAGCTCTCCCTCGCCCCAGGTGCGACCGTGACCGAGCACCTGGCCGTGCGGAACTTCAGTGACGGCGCGGCGACCTTCTCGCTGAAGGCGGCCGACGGCTACCTCACCGACAAGGGCCGCTTCAACATGCTCCAGTCCGACCAGACCTCCAAGGACGGCGGCACCTGGATCGCGGTCCAGGACGAGGTCGAGGTCGGCGCCAACGAGACCAAGGTCGTGCCCTTCACGATCACCGTGCCGGAGAACGCCTCGCCCGGCGACCACCCCGCGGGCATCGCCGCGGCGGTCCACAGCGCCAGCGGCACCGTCGCCGTCGAGAGCCGCGTGGGCTTCCGGGTCATGATGCGCGCCACCGGGGACATCAGGGCGGCGGTCGCGGTCAGCGGCCTGTCGGCCACCTACGAGCAGTCGTGGAACCCCTTCTCCGCGGGGACCGTCACGGTGAAGTACACCGCCAAGAACGAGGGGAACGTCGCCGCCGCCGGCGCCGGCGCGGTGGCGGTCAGCGACCTCACCGGACTGGCCGGACGCGACGGCAGGGCCGACGTGGCGGAGATCTTCCCCGGCGACAGCCGGACGGTGGAGACCAGGATCAGCGGAGTCTGGGCGCTGGGCCCGATGTCCACCGACGTCACCGTCACCCCCTCCGTCGAGGGCGGCGCGCCCGCGAGCGCCGCCGTGACGGTCTGGACCGTCCCGTGGCCGCAGCTCGCGCTGATCGCGCTGCTCGTTGTGCTCCTCTTCGTCTACCGGGCCATCACCCGGCGCCGCAGGCGGCACCTGGAGAACCTGCTCGCCCGCGCCCGCGACGAGGGCCGCGCGCAGGCAGGTCTCGCCTAGACCTCACTCATGACGACCGTGCGCGCGGTGGGCAACGCCACGTGCACGGTCGTTCCGTTTCCCGGGGTCGAGGTGATCCAGCAGCGGCCGCCGTGCGCGTCGGTGATGGCCTTCACGATGGCCAGGCCGAGCCCGGCGCCGCCGGTGGCGCGTTCCGACGAGCCCTGGGTGAACCGGTCGAACGCGTGCGCGACCTGCTCTTGCGGCATCCCCGGGCCCTGGTCGGTGATCTCCAGGAGCACCCGGGTGTCGTCCTGGTCGAGGTGGATCAGCGCCGGGGTGCCGTCGGGGGTGTGGGCGCGTACGTTGGCCAGCAGGTTCACCATGATCTGCCGGATCCTGGCCTCGTCGACCACCGCGACCAGCGAGTCGGGGGCGTTGACGACGATGGGGGAGCCGGGGTTGAGCGCGCCCGCGTCGGCGGCGGCCTCCCTGACCACCTCGGCCAGGTCGGTGGCGGCCAGGCTGAGGGTGGCGCCCTTGTCGAGACGGGCCAGTTCCAGCATCTCGGTGACCAGGTTGCCCATGCGGGTGGCCTCGTCCTCGATGCGGCCCATGATCTTGGGGAGTTCCGACGGCGGGATCGCGCCGGCGCGGTAGAGCTCGGCGTAGCCGCGTACCGTCGACAGCGGGGTTCGCAGCTCGTGGGAGGCGTCCGCGGCGAAGCGGCGCACCCGCTCCTCGGAGGCCCAGCGGTCGCGGAAGGCCCCGGAGATGCGGTCGAGCATCAGGTTCACGGCGCCGCCCAGCCGCCCGACCTCGGTGGCGCCCTCGGGCATCCGGGCCGACAGGTCGCCGCCCTGGGCGATCCGCATGGCCGTGCGCGACATCCGGTCGAGGGGCGACAGGCCCGAGACGATCAGCAGCCGCCCGCCGAGGGCCAGCAGCGCGATCAGCAGCCCGCCGGTGACGAGCTCGGCCAGCAGCAGGTGCCGCACCGGATCGCCGACGGCGTCCAGCGGCACCGCCACGACCACGATGCTGGTTCCGGTACGGTCCTTCGCCGCCGACGCCAGCAGATGCTCACCCAGCTGGAAGGTGCGCCCGGCGGCGGCGTGGCCGCCCAGCGGGCCGACGCCGAGATCGGTGAGCATGCCCGGCACCCGCGCCGACTGCGGGAAGTCGCCGTTGACCAGCTCGGGCTTGCCACTTTCAAGGTTGACCGACGCGACCGCGAACGGCGACCCGGCGAGCGCCTGGGTGACCGACTCCACGGCGTCGACCCGCCGCGTGGCGGTCGCCGTGGCGGCCAGCAGCTGGCTCTCCAGCCGGCTCGTGAGGTGCTGGTTGAGCACCACCGCGCTCGTGACCGACAGCACGACCAGCAGGATCGTGCTCACGACGAGCAGCCCGGCCAGCAGCCGGGAGCGGAGCGACATCGTCAACGCCATTTCGTCTGGCCCCGATCGTCAGGGCCGCAGAGCGTATCCCACACCGCGTTGTGTGTGGATCAGGGGTGGTCCGAGCGGGTCCAGCTTCCGCCGCAGATAGGAGATGTAGGTCTCCAGCACCTGCGACGATCCGCCGTACCCCCAGACCTGGTCGAGCAGCTGCCGTTTGGTCAGCACCAGCCCGGGGTGTTCCATCAGGAAGGCCAGGAGCCGGAACTCGGTCGGCGACAACTCCACCCTGACCCCGCCGCGGCGCACCTCCCACCGGGCCTCGTCGAGTTCGAGATCGGCGACCCGCAGCACGTCACGGCTGGGGCGCTCCGCCTCGTCGGGCACGGTCGTGCGACGCAGCACCGCCCGGACCCGCGCGACCAGCGCCTCCACGGAGAAGGGTTTGGTGACGTAGTCGTCGCCTCCCATGGTGAGCCCGCGAACGGTGTCGGAGACGGTGTCGCGCGCGGTCAGGAAGATCACGGGCGTGGTGGCGCCCTCGGCCCTGACCCGGCGGCAGATCTCGAACCCGTCGATGTCGGGGAGCATCACGTCGAGCACGATGAGGTCGGGCCTGCGCTCGGCGAACTCGCGCAGCGCGTCGCGTCCGTTGGCCACCGCCTTGACGGTGAACCCGTGGAAGCGGAGGGCGACCTCGATGATGTCGCGGATGTTCGGGTCGTCTTCGACGACGAGGATCCTGGTCTCACTCATGGCGAGCTCAAGTATGGTGCTTTTTTCTCACTAAAAGCCCCATACCGGTCACTTCATGGCGTCTCATGCGCCACACCTTCTCCTCCACGCCTGAGGCGCCCGGAGGAGAAGGGTGGGAAAAGCCTGAGTTACTTGACCGTGGCCACGCAGAAGACGGTCTGGCCGAACGGCGGGGTGATGAACCGCTCGATGAAGCGCGTGGCCGGTACGACCGTGCGGTCGTAGATCTTGACCAGGCGGGGGTCGGGGTAGCCGACGCCGCCCCTGCGCACGGCCGCCCACCAGGCGATGCCGCCCAGGAAGTTGATCGGCTTCAGCGTGTCGATGCCCAGCCCGGCGTCGCGGACCGTCGCGCCGAGCGTCTTGGGCGTGTAGCGGGTGACGTGGCCGACCTTCTTGTCGAAGTCGCCGTAGAGCTGCATGTAGCCGGGCACCCAAATGATGATCTTGCCGCCGGGCTGGGTGACGCGGGCCAGCGAGCGCAGCGCCTCGACGTCTTCCTCGATGTGCTCCAGCACGTTCATCAGCACGACGGTGTCGACCTTGTCCTCAAGCGGGATGTCGGTCGGCAGGCCGAACTGCAGCACACCCACGTCGGGGTTGTCGGCGAAGCGCTTCTCGAGCTGCTCGACGCAGTAGGGGTCGAAGTCGCTCGTCACGAGACGGTCGAGCCGGGGCAGGAACTGCTCGGCGAAGTGGCCGAGACCCGAGCCGATCTCCAGCATCGACCGGCCGACGTGCGGTGCCACCATGTCGAACTCGTATTGCCGGTAGTTGCGCGCCTCGTCGCCGCCCAGATGGTTTTCCAGGGCTTCGTCTCCGGCCGCGGGCTGTACTACACGGTCGTACCCAGACATGGCTCCTCATTCGTGACTGTCGACGGTCCGAGCGAGTCTAGTGCCCCGGAGAATGCCGCCGATTCTTATCTGCGGCATCTCCCACGACAGAGTTACGATTCGTGGATGCGTGCCGAGGTGACCAGTTTCATCGGCCGGGAGCCGGAGATCACCGAGATCGCGCGCCTCCTCGACGTCTCCCGTCTGGTGACGCTGACCGGCGTGGGCGGGGTCGGCAAGTCCCGGCTGGCCGGGCGCGTCGCGGCCGTGGCGCAGGCCGGTTTCCCTGATGGGGTGTTCGTCGCCGATCTGGTCAAGGTGGGCGATCCCGAGCTGCTCAGCCATGCCGTCGCCGACGCGATGCGGCTGACCGACCGCTCCACCCGCCCGGCCGACGAGGTGCTGGCCGCCCATCTGGCCGACCGGCGGGCGCTGCTGGTGCTCGACGGCGCCGACCGGCTGGTCGACGCGTGCGCCAAGCTGGCCGAGCGGCTGCTGCGCGGGGCCGCCGGGCTGCGGGTGCTGGTCACCAGCAGGCAGCCCCTCGACGTGGCGGGGGAGCACCTGTTCTCGGTGGAGCCGATGACCCGCGCCGAGGCACTGGAACTGCTGGCCGACCGGGCCGGGCGGCCGGTCGGCGACGACGACGGCGGGCTCTGCGACCGGCTCGACGGCATGCCGCTGGCGATCGAGCTCGCGGCCGTACGGCTGAGCGAGTTCCCGGTCGAGGAGCTGGTGCGGCGGCTCGACGACCGGTTCCGGCTGCTCGACGGGCTGCGCGCGGCGATCGGGCTGAGCCACGAGCTGTGCTCCCCGGCCGAACGCCTCTTGTGGGCGCGGCTGTCGGTGTTCGCCGGGTCGTTCGGGCTGCCCGCCGCCGAAGAGGTGTGCGCCGACAGGACCCTGCCCGCCCACGAGCTGCTCGGGCTGATGAGCAGTCTGGTCGACCGGTCGATCGTGACGCGGGCCGGCGGGCAGTACCGGCTGCTCGACACCGTGCGCGACTACGGCGAGGAGTGGCTCCACCGGCTCGGGCCCGACGAGAACGACCGGCTGCGCCGCAAGCACAAGAACCACTACCTGCGGCTGGCCCGGCGCGGCGAGTCGCAGTGGTTCGGTCCGGGGCAGCAGGCGATCTACGCCCGCACCCACGCCGAACACGGCAACTTCCGGGCCGCCCTGGAGTTCTGCGTCTCCACCCCCGGCGAGGAGCGCGACGGCCTCGAACTGGCGGCCACCCTCTGGTTCTACTGGATCTGCTGCGGCCATCTCGGCGAGGGCCGCCACTGGCTCGGCCAGGTCCTCGCGTCCGACGCCTCGCCCACGCCCGAACGGGCCAAGGCCCTGTGGGTCGCCGGATACATCGCGATCATGCTGGGCGACACCGCCCAGGCCGTGACGCTGCTGGCCGAATGCCGCGAGCGCGGCGACGGCCGGTCGCGGGCCCGCGCGGTGCAGCGGCTGGGCGCCCTGGCGATGCTGGGCGACGAACTCGACCGGGCCATCCCGCTGCTGCTGCACGCCCTGGCCGAATTCGAGGACATGGGCCTGCTCGACACCCACGTGCTGATGGGCAAGATCGAGCTGGCCATGGCCCAGGCCTTCACCGGCCGGCTCGGACCGGCCGGGGTGATCTGCCGCGACGTCCGCCGGCTGTGCGAAGACCACGGAGAGAAGTGGGTGCTCTCCTACGTCTGCTACGTCGAGGCCTACCTGGCCTGGGGGTCCGGCGACCACGCCGGAGCGGGGCGGCTGGTGCGGGAGTCGCTGACGTACAGCAGGATCTTCAACGATCTGATCGGCACGGTGCTCAACGCCGAGCTGCTCGCGCTGGTGCTCGTCGGCACCGGGGACGCCGCCGGTGGCGCGCTCCTGCAAGGCGCGGCGGCGGTCGTCTGGGAGTCGATCGGCACTCCTCTGTACGGCTCCCGCCACTTCATCGCCGCCCACGACGAATGCGCCCGGCGCGCGGCGGCGGAACTCGGTGAGGAGGGCTACCGGACGGAGCTGGCGCGCGGCCGGAGGCTGGGACTCGACCGGGCGTTAGAAATTTCCACCCCAGGTAGAGAATTATCCACCGCTACCCCGCAAACATGAGCGCGTCGTGAAAGCCTGACGGCCGTGAACCTTCCGGCGGAAACCAGTACCTTCGTCGGGCGAGACGCGGAGTTGTCCGAGGTCGGCCGACTGCTCACCGAGTCTTCTCTGGTCACGCTCGCCGGTCTGGGCGGCGTGGGGAAGACGCGTCTGGCGTTCCGCGCGGCGGAACTTTACGCCAAGGTTCACCTGGAGCCGGTCCGGGTCGCCGAATTGGCCGCCGAGCGCAACGGCGATCTGCTCGCCCACGCGGTCTCCGCTGCGCTCGGCCTCCCGGAACAGGCGGCCCGGCCCCAGGGCGAGGTGCTGGCCGCGCATCTCGCCGACCATCGCCTGCTGATCGTCCTGGACACCGTCGAACACCTCATCGGGCCCGCCCGGACCCTCGTCGGCCAGGTGCTGGCGGCGGCGCCCGGCGTCCGGTTCCTGGTCACCAGCCGTCAGCCGCTCGGGCACCCCGCCGAACAGGTCTTCCGGGTCCGGCCGCTGGCCGAGACCGAGGCGCTGATCCTGTTCGCCGAACGCGCCGCCGCCGTGGTCCCCGGCTTCGCCTCCACCGAGGAGGTCGCCCGGCTCTGCCGCCGGATGGAGGGCCTGCCGCTGGCCATCGAACTGGCCGCGCGGCGGCTGCGCACGATGACCCCCGAAGAGCTCGCCGACCGGCTCGACGACCGGTTCGCGCTGCTCTCGGGCCACCCTGGGCGCACCGGCCGGCAGGCCGCCCTGCGCACCTCCGTCGGCTGGAGCCACGAACTGTGCACCCCCGAGGAGCGGCTGCTCTGGGCCCGGCTGTCGGTGTTCGCGGGGTCGTTCGAGACCGAGGGCGCCGCCTACGTCTGCGGCGACGACCGGCTGCCCAACGTGCCCGGCACGCTGGCCAAGCTGGCCGACAAGTCGGTCGTCTGCTCGGTCGGCGACCGGTTCCACATGCTCGACACCGTCCGCGACTACGGCCGCGAGTGGCTGCGCGAACTCGGCGAGGAGGAGCACATGATGCTCCGCCACCGCGACCACTACGTCGCGCTGGCCCGCCGCGCCGAGGCCGACTGGTGCGGCCCCAACCAGGCGACGTGGTCAGACTGGGCCCGGAGCGAGATGTCCAACCTCCGGCTGGCCCTCGACCGGAGCATCGCCAGCCCGATCGGCCTCGACCTGGTCGGCCGCCTGTGGTTCGTCTGGTACTGCCTGGGGCACGCCCGCGAGGGCCGCTACTACCTTGATCGCGCCTTGGAACGTAACACCTCCGACAGTCCCGAACGCACCCGCGCCCTGTGGTCGGCCGCGTTCGTCGCCTTCGCCCAGGGCGACCACGACCAGATGGCCATCCGCCTCACCCAGGCCCGCGAGGCGGCCCTGGCCCAGGAAGACCCCGCCGCGATCGGCCACGCCTGCGCCGGCGCCGCCGGTCTGGCGCTGTTCCAGGGCGATTTCGACGCGGTACGCCTCCTCGCAGAAGAGGCCATCGACCACCTCGACCGGGTGGGCGGCCGCTACGTCGCCCGCCTGTCGGCCATGTCGCTGCTCGCGCTGGCCCTCATCGGCCGGGGCGACCCCGCCGAGGCGATCCCCGTGCTGGAGCGCCAGCGGGCCGCCTGCGAGGCGCTCGGCGAAGAGTGGGCCCGCTCGATGGGCGACCAGATCCGGGCCGCCGCCGAACTGGGCCGGGGCGACACCGTCACCGCCGACCGCTACGCCCGCACCTCCCTGCGCGCGGTCTGGCGGCTGGGCGACGTGATGGGCAGCGCGATGGCCGTCGAACGCCTAGCCGCCTGCGCCGTCGCCATGGGCGACGCGACCCGGGCCGCCCGCCTGCTGGGCGTGGGGGAGCGGCTGTGGGCCGAGTTCGGGCCGACCCACTTCGCCCCGCCCGGCTTCGTCGAGTCGCGCGGCCGCACCGACCGGAGCACCCGCCGGGTGCTGGGGGAGCGCGACTACCTGGAGGCCTACAGCCAGGGACGGCGGCTGCCCCTCGACGGAGGCGTCGGATACGCCCTGGGCGGTCTTCCCAATTCCGCCGCCATGCGGTGGAATCAACCCGCCGATGAATGCCGATGACTCGCTGACCGACGACGACGCGGTCGGCCGCGCGCTCTCCGGTGACCTGGTCGCCTACGAGGCACTGGTCAGCCGGTACACCCCGATCGCCCATCGCACGGCGTTCCTCCTCGGGGCCGGCGACGAGGCCGAGGACGTGGTCCAGGAGGCGTTCGTCAAGGCCTATCGTCATCTGAGGTCGTTCCGGCGGGAGTCCCCGTTCCGGCCGTGGCTGCTGCGGATCGTCGCCAACGAGACCCACAACGTGACCCGGTCCAGGGGGCGGCGGGCCGACCTCTCCGTTCGGCTGGAGGGGGTGCGGGAGCCGTACACCCCCGAAGATCCGCAAGACGCGGCGGCGGCCGGCGACCGGTCGGCGCGGCTGCTGGCGGCGGTCCGGTCCCTGCCTGATCGGGAACGTGAAGCGGTGGTCTGCCGGTACTTCCTGCAGTTGTCCGAATCAGAGACGGCGGAGATCCTCGGCTGCCCGATCGGTTCGGTGAAGAGCCGCACCCACCGGGGACTGCGTCGACTGCGGGAGGAGGTGGACCGTGAACTCCTCTGACGACGCCTTCGAAGCCGAACTCCGCGCCTTGGGCGAGTCCCTGCACGTGCCACCACCGCCCGCGGACATGTCCGTCAGGGTGACGGCCGCCCTGCGAGAGCTCTCCGAAGAGCCGCATTTCACCACAGGGCCCAGTAAGCCGTTCTTCGCCGCAAAATTCAGAAGACCGCGTTTCACCACGAAACGCCTGGTCGCAGTCGTGGCCGCGTTCCTGGTCGTGCTGGTGGCCGCCACCCCGCAGGGCCGCGCGGCCGTCGTCGAGGTGCTGCGGTTCGCCGGAGTCGAGATCGAGGTCGGAACCTCGGAGCCGCTTCCGTCGGGTTCGCCCTCTCCGCTGCCCTCGGAGACGAGCGCCGCGCTGGCCGAGGCCCGCCGGGCGGTGGCGTTCCCGCTGGTCGTCCCGGCCGCGCTCGGGGAGCCCGACCAGGTCAGGGTGGCCGACGGTGGCCAGGTGGTCAGCATGTACTGGGACGGCGTCCGCCTCGACCAGTACGACGGCACCCTCCACGAGGTCTGGAACAAACAACTCGGCGAGCCGTTTCCTCAGCAGCTCTTGATCGGTTCCACGCAGGCGGTGTGGATCCCCCAGCAGCACGGCATCGAATACCTGCCGAAGGCCGGCGGGAAACCCGTTTCCCTCCGCCTGGCCGGCCCCACCCTGATCTGGCAGGTCGACCGCGTGGGCCTCCGGCTGGAGGGCGTCCAGACCATTCAGGAAGCAACGAGGATCGCCACGTCGGTTCGCTGACCTGGACGGCGCGGTCACGCGGCGCTCAGTTCGCGACAGGCGTCGCCAGCCAGGCGTCGATGTCGGCGAGGATCTCTTTCCGGACCGGTTCCGGGGCCGCCGACGAGCGGATCGACTGGCGGGCCAGCTCGGCCAGTTCCGCGTCGGAGAACCCGTAGACGTCCCTGGCCAGCTCATACTGCGCCAGCAACCGGGCGCCGAACAGCAGGGGGTCGTCGGCGCCCAGCGCGATCGGCACTCCGGCGTCGAAAAGCCTTCTCAGCGGTACGTCCTCCGGACCCCGCGCCACCCCGAGACCGACGTTCGACAGCGGGCAGACCTCACAGGTGACCTGCCGGTCGGCCAGCCGTTCCATCAGCCGGGGGCTCTCCGCCGCACGTACACCGTGACCCACGCGATCGGCCGCCAGGTCGTCGACGCACTCGGCCACGCTCGGGGCGCCCAGCAGCTCACCGCCGTGCGGCACCGCCAGCAGCCCGGCCCGCTTCGCGATCCGGAACGCCGCGTCGAAGTCGCGCGCCCGCCCCCGCCGCTCGTCGTTGGACAGCCCGAACCCGACCACCCCGCGATCGGAGTACTGCGCGGCCAGCCGGGCGAGGGTGCGCGCGTCGAGCGGATGACGGGTCCGGTTGGCCGCCACGATCACCGCCACGCCCACCCCCGTCGACTCCGACGCCAGCCGGGCCGCGTCGAGCGCCAGTTCCAGCGTCTCGGTCAGCCCGCCGAACCGCGAGGCGTAACCCGACGGGTCGACCTGGATCTCCAGCCACCGTGACCCTTCCCTGGCCTCGTCTTCGGCCGCCTCGCGCACCAGCCGGTAGACGTCGAAGGGCCGCCGCAGCACCGAGCGGGCGATGTCGTAGAGCCGCTGGAACCTGAACCAGCCGCGTTCGTCGGTGGCGTGCAGCTGCGGCGGCCAGTCCTGCACCAGCGCGTCGGGCAGGTGCACCCCCTGCTCAAGGGCGAGCTCGATCAGCGTCGAATGGCGCATCGAGCCGGTGAAGTGCAGGTGGAGATGTGCCTTGGGGAGTTTGTCGAGTGGACGCCGCATCTCCATATCCTGACGCACGGCACTCAACCTCGGACCCGGTTCGCGCGTTGTGGACGAGCGAAAGGGGAGCCCATGACCGATGAAGACGAAGCGGCCTTCGACGAGTTCGTGGCCGCGCGCAGTACCGCGCTGCTCCGGACCGCGATCCTCGTCTGCGGCGCCAGCGCCCACGACGCCGAGGATCTGGTCCAGGGCGCGCTGGAGAAGGTCTACCGCCACTGGTCCCGCATCCGGGCCGACAACCCGGAGGCCTACGCCAGGAAGGTGGTGGTCAACAGCGCCATCACCCGCTCACGCCGCCGGAAGGTGATCCGGGAGATCACTTTCGCCGCGCCGCCCGACACTCCCGTCGACGGCCCGGACCTCGGACTGCGTGAGGCGATGCTCGCCGAGCTGCGCAAGCTGCCCACCCGCATGAGGGCGGTGCTGGTGCTCCGCTATTGGGAGGACCAGTCGGAGATCGAGACGGCCGCCCTGCTCGGCTGCTCGGTCGGCACGGTGAAAAGCCAGGCGGCGCGGGGGCTCGCCAGGATCAGAGAAGCGATGGTTGAAGGAGTGCCCGCATGAACGTCGAGGAAGAACTGAAAGAGGCGATGCGCGCCCAGGTCGACGAGGTCTACGCACCGCCGTCGATGGGAAGCGCCGTCCGGCGCCGCCGCCGCCGTTCCCTCACCCGATTCCGTACGGCCGGAGCCGTGCTGGTGACCGCCGCCGTGGCGATCACCGTCCCCGTGGTCCTGACGAACACCACCCCGACCCCGGGACCGGCCGACGCCGGCGCGCCCGCCATCGCGGTGCCCGGCATCGTGGTGCCCGACGTGATCGGCATGAACGCCAAGCAGGCCTATCTGCTCCTGGAGCAGGCCGGCCTGACCCCGATGATCATGACGCCGGGTGAATCGACCGTCGACGGCGCCAAGGCCGACAGCGTCCGCGCGGGCGAGAACGTGATCCTGACCAGCCCGGCCGCGGGAGCCGTCATCGAACCGAAGGGGCTCGTTCAGATCAAGGTCCCGTGGGTCCCCGCGCCGACCGGCTCTCCTGAGCCCCCGGTCGACCAGTCGTCCAACGACAACCTGGGCGACCTCGGCGACGGCCTGACCTGGATGGGCATCCACGTCAGCTACCTGCCCGAGGGCGTGAAGTGGGGCGGCAGCTCCTACGTGGGCGGCTTCGGCGCGAAGTCGGCCACCGTCCCCTACGTCACCGAGGGCCTGGAGGAGGGCATGTACTCCGTCCAGGTAATCGTCAGCGCCGACGCGAAGCTGCTGCACCGCGACGGCGAGCAGGTGGCGCCCGGCACCTGGATCTCCAGCTACGGCGAGGGCGGCGAGAAGCTCGGCTTCGGCACCGGCTCGACCCTCACCGCCAGCCGCGACTTCCCCGGCGACCTGGCGGTTCAGGTCCTGTTCAGCCCCGACTACAGCAAGTCCCTCGGTGAGGCGAAGGCCAAGGAGGAGATCGCCAAGGTGATCGCCGCCATCCGCCAGGAGAAGTAGGGCAACCTCCCCGATCGGTCAGGCGTATGTGAGGGCATGACGGGATCCGCGGAATTCGTCGACGGCGTGGCGGTCGGCGAACTCCCGCCCGGCCTGACCCGCGACCTCTCGGAGGACTACCACCACTCCTACGGCGACTACACCGGCGCCGGCGCCCTCTGGTTCGACCGGGCCTCTACCGGGCCTCGCCGAAGAGCTTGCCCAGCCGGGCGATCCCTTCGGCGAGGTCGTCGTCGCCCAGGGCGTAGGAGAGCCGGAAATACCCCGGCGTGCCGAACGCCTCGCCCGGGACCACGGCCACCTCGGCCTCCTCCAGCACCAGCTCGGCCAGCTCGACCGACGACGCGGGCCGCTTGCCCCGGATCTCCTTGCCGATCAGCTCCTTGACCGACGGGTAGGCGTAGAAGGCCCCCAGCGGCTCGGGGCAGACCACGCCCGGGATCTCGTTCAGCGTCCGGACCATCGCCTGCCGCCGCCGGTCGAAGGCGGTCCGCATCTCCGCCACCGCCGACAGGTCGCCCGACACGGCGGCCAGCGCCGCCGCCTGGGCCACGTTGGACACGTTGGACGTCGAGTGGGACTGCAGGTTGGTGGCCGCCTTCACCACGTCGGCGGGCCCGATGAGCCAGCCCACCCGCCAGCCGGTCATCGCGTAGGTCTTGGCCACGCCGTTCAGGACCACGACCTTGTCGGCCAGCTCGGGGACGGCGGTCGCGATGCTGGTGAACTTCGCGGCGCCGTACACGAGATGCTCGTAGATCTCGTCGGTCACGACCCACAGGTCGTGCTCGACCGCCCAGCGGCCGATCGCCTCGACCTGCTCGGGCGGGTAGACCGCGCCGGTCGGGTTCGACGGCGACACGAACAGCAGCGCCTTGGTCCGCTCGGTCCGCGCGGCCTCCAGCTGCTCCACCGACGCCAGATATCCACTGGTCTCATCGGTGAGCACATCAACCTGGACGCCCCCGGCGAGCTTGATCGCCTCGGGGTAGGTGGTCCAGTAGGGCGCCACGACCAGCACCTCGTCGCCCGGGTCGAGCAGGGTCGCGAAGGCCGCGTAGACGGCGTGCTTGCCGCCGTTGGTGACCAGCACCTGCCCCGGGTCGGCCTCGAACCCGGAGTCGCGCAGCGTCTTGGCCGCGATGGCCTGCTTCAGCTCCGGCAGCCCGCCCGGCGGCGTGTACTTGTGGAACCGGGCCTCGGCGCAGGCCGCCACCGCGGCCTCGACGATGTAGCCGGGAGTCGGGAAGTCGGGCTCCCCGGCGCCGAACCCGATCACGGGCCGGCCTGCGGCCTTCATGGCCTTGGCCCTGGCGTCGACGGCGAGGGTGGCGGACGCGGAAATCGCGGCGACACGCGCGGAGATGCGGTTCATGTGAACATGTTTTCAGACCGGTATCTCGCCACCCCGCCATTTCCACGATGCGGACGGTACCGTTGACCTGCGCGGCCGCACTGGTTCGACGAAGTGCTCGATCATGCGTACACTTCAGCGTCTAGTGGCCACAACGGCGGTGAACAGCTCGCCTGTTCTCCTGTAGTGTGGTGCACGGCTTAGGGCACTAGCGCAATTGGTAGCGCACCGGTCTCCAAAACCGGCGGTTGGGGGTTCGAGTCCCTCGTGCCCTGCGGAGTGCGGTCCGCGCACTAAAGGGCGTATGAGCCGCCAGTTGCGATGGACACGACGGATCAGGTGAGGACTGTGGCGATCGACACGCGCGGCGAGGCCGCGGCTCAGCCGGAAAAGCCGAGCAAGGCCAAGCGCACCACCCCTGCCCTTTTCTACCGGCAGGCTGTAGCGGAGCTCCGCAAGGTCATTTGGCCGACGCGCAAGGAGCTGATCAACTACACGATCATCGTTCTTGTCTTCTGCCTGATCATGGTCGGAATCGTGTCCGCACTGGACTTCCTTTTGACGCAGGGTGTGCTGGCGGTCTTCGGTTCCTGAACCAGCCCAGCACAGTAGAACCCGACGGAAAGAGGAATAGCCATCGTGTCCGAGTCTCCGAAGCCGGCCGAAGAATCCCGCGACGAGTGGGACGACGAGGCCGTTGAAGAGGTCGACGAGGCCGCCGACGACGCTGCGGAAGCCGATGAGGCCACCGAGGCCGAGGCTCCCGTCGCCGCCGACTCAGACGTCGATGCGAATGTCGACGAAGACGGCGACATCCTCCCCGACGTCGACCCCGTCGAGGAGTTCAAGCGCCAGCTCCGCGGTCAGCTTGGTGAGTGGTATGTGATCCACTCCTACGCCGGCTACGAGAACCGCGTGAAGCAGAACATCGAGAGCCGCACGAGCAGCCTCAACATGGAGGACTACCTCTTCCAGGTCGAGGTGCCGACTCACACGGTCACCGAGTTCAAGGGCGGCAAGAAGACCCCGATCAAGGAGCGCGTGCTGCCGGGCTATGTCCTGGTCCGCATGGAGCTCACCGACGAGTCGTGGGCCGCGGTCCGCAACACCCCGGGTGTCACCGGGTTCGTCGGTCTGTCGAACAAGCCCAGCCCCCTGAACCTCGACGAGGTCGCCAAGTTGCTGGCGCCCGAGCCGACCGAAGAGGTCAAGAAGGCCGCCAGCAAGGCGTCCGCCTCGACCGTCGAGTTCGAGATCGGCGAGTCGGTCACCGTCATGGACGGCCCGTTCGCCACTCTCCCGGCCTCGGTCAGCGAGATCAGCCCCGAGTCGCAGAAGCTCAAGGTGCTGGTGTCGATCTTCGGTCGCGAGACCCCGGTGGAGCTCTCGTTCAACCAGGTCTCCAAGATCTAGGTCACGGGGATCCGAGGCAGTCGCCTACAATTAGACGTTCGGCCGAGCCGCTCCTTCGCGAAAGGGCGGCTCGCCGACATGTTCCCCCTCCGTTTCGCCGGGGGAACGCATCACCCAAAGCGAGACGCAGACGGCCGAAGGCCGGCTGTGGCTCGCGCTGAATCTGCTCCAAAGCAGACAGGACCCGGAGAGAGTCATGCCTCCCAAAGCTAAGTCGAAGAAGATCGCGGCGTTGGTGAAGGTCCAGCTTCCCGCTGGCCAGGCCACCCCCGCCCCGCCGGTCGGTACCGCCCTCGGTCCCCACGGCGTCAACATCATGGAGTTCGTCAAGCAGTACAACGCTTCGACGGAATCCCAGCGGGGCAACATCATCCCCGTCGAGATCACCATCTTCGAAGACCGCACCTTCACCTTCGTCACGAAGACGCCCCCGGCGCCTGAGCTGATCAAGAAGGCCCTCGGTCTGAAGAGCGGCTCCGACAACCCGCTGAAGACGAAGGTCGGCCAGCTCTCCAAGGAGCAGCTGCGCGCCATCGCCGAGCAGAAGATGCCCGACCTGAACGCCAACGACATCGAGATGGCCGAGCGCATCATCGCCGGCACCGCTCGCTCGATGGGCATCACGGTCGCCGAGTAACACCGCGAGGGAGCGCCGGTGTCTGGACTGAGGAGCGCAGGGGAGCGAAGCGACCCGGAGCGACGAGGGAAGACGCCGGATCAAAAGCGACCGAGCAGCCGTGCCGAAGGCACGGCAAATCAACCACAGTGGGAGGGCCTGCGCGGCCCGCACCACGAACTCTCTTCAGGAGATGTAGCTGTGAAGCGCAGCAAGAGCTATAACAACGCGGCGGCACAGATCGACCGCGACGCCCTGCTGAGCCCCGTCGACGGGGTCAAGCTGGCGAAGAAGACCGCGAGCACCAAGTTCGACGCCACCGTCGAGGTCGCCCTGCGTCTGGGCGTCGACCCGCGCAAGGCCGACCAGATGGTCCGCGGCACCGTCAACCTCCCGCACGGCACCGGTAAGACCGCCCGGGTCCTGGTCTTCGCGACCGGTGACCGTGCCGAGGAGGCGCGCGCCGCCGGTGCCGACATCGTCGGCGCCGACGAGCTCATCGACGAGGTCGCCAAGGGCCGCCTCGACTTCGACGCCGTCGTGGCCACCCCCGACCTCATGGGCAAGGTCGGCCGCCTGGGCCGCGTGCTCGGTCCCCGTGGCCTCATGCCCAACCCGAAGACCGGCACCGTCACGCCGGCCGTCGGCAAGGCCGTCACCGAGATCAAGGGCGGCAAGATCGAGTTCCGTGTCGACCGGCACGCGAACCTGCACTTCATCATCGGCAAGGCGTCCTTCGAGGAGCGTCAGCTCCTGGAGAACTACGCCGCCGCCCTCGACGAGGTGCTGCGTCTCAAGCCGTCCGCCGCCAAGGGCCGCTACCTCAAGAAGGTCACCTTCGCGACCTCGATGGGCCCCGGCATCCCGGTCGACCCCAACATCACCCGCGGCCTGACCGCCGAGGGCGACGCCTGATCACCTGGTTGATCGAACAGGCCTGAACAACCCCCATCCGGGTAATCGGATGGGGGTTGTGTCTTTTCTGTGCGAATCCTGAGGACAGGAACGCGCGCCATAACGGCCCAACGTAGGCTCGGGCCGACGAAGGGATTGACAAAATGCGTAGATTCTTAGTGGCCGCAGGGGCCGTCGCCGCCCTCGCGGTCGCGGGTTGCGGTACGACGACTGCCCAGCCGCTGGGGGACGTCAAGCTCTCCGCCGCCGAGGCCATTCAGCAGACCGCTCAGAAAGCGGAGTCGATCGACTCCTACAGCGCCGACATCGTGCTCGACTTCGCCGACCCGAAGGGCCAGAAGGGGAGCGTCCAGGGCAGCATGCTGTTCCAGCAGAAGCCCACTCTCGCCTCCGACGTGACCCTCAGCAAGGTGTCCTTCGGTGGGCAGAGCCTTCCGGGCGGACTGCGGGTGATCCTGGCCGACGAGATCGCCTACGTGAAGATGGATCTGCTGAAGACCCTCATCGGCACCGACAAGCCGTGGGTGAAGGTCAACCTGAAGGAGGCCGGGGGCGCCAAGGCCGCCGGGCAGTTCCTCGACCAGGCCCAGCAGATCGACCTGAAGACGAGCGTCACGCTGCTGACCGCGTCCAAGGACGTCAAGGCCGTCGGGACCGAGTCGGTCAACGGTGTCGACACCACCCACTACTCGGGCACCTTCCCGGCCGACACGGCTGTGCTGCTGCTGCCGAAGGAGACGCAGGAGCAGGTCAAGGGCCAGCTTTCGGCTCTGAAGAACGTGAAGTTCGACGCCTGGATCGATGCCGACGGGCTGCCGCGCAAGATCGGTCTCAACGGCGCCGAGCAGGGTGCCAGCTTCTCCGCCACCCTGCTGTTCAAGTCGTTCAACGAGAAGCTCCAGATCGCCGCGCCGGCTGCCGACCAGGTCGGTGACCTGCCCAAGAACATGCCCATCGGCGGCTGATTTGGTAATGCGAGTTTGACACCGTACTCTTAGTCCTGCCAAAGACCGCCGGTTGTCTCCGGGTGTGTATCCCGGTGACCGAAGGCCCCACGTTGTGGGCGACCCGCGCAGGTGTGACTGAGAGCCTCTGTCAAGCCGTTCATGAGCTTGCTGAGAGCCCCGGAGCGCCCTGCGCCCGGGGCTCGTCTGTTTTCTGGGGGCTCTTCATCCCTTCCGGCGGCACATCTGGAAGGAGGCCCATGGCGAAGGCGGATAAGGCCGGCGCGGTCGACGAGCTCAAGGCTGAGTTCGATGGCAGCAGCGCCGCCGTTCTGACCGAATACCGCGGGCTCACCGTCGCCCAGCTCAAGCAGCTGCGCATCTCTCTCGGTGGGCATGCGAAGTTCGCCGTGGCGAAGAACACGCTGGCCAAGGTCGCGGCGAACAACGCCGGGATCACGGTCCTCGACGACCTGCTCTACGGCCCGACGGCGATCGCTTTCGTCAAGGGCGACGTGGTCGAGGCCGCCAAGGGTCTGCGTGAGTTCGCCAAGGCCAACCCCCTTCTGGTGATCAAGGGTGGGGTCGTCGACGGCAAGGCGATGACCCCCGACGAGATCTCCAAGCTCGCTGACCTCGAGTCCCGTGAGGTTCTCCTCGCGAAGCTGGCCGGCGCCATGAAGGGCAAGCAGTCCTACGCTGCTGCCACCTTCGCAGCGCTGCCCACGCAGATGGCTCGTCTGGCCGAGGCTCTGCGCGCCAAGCGCGAAGAGTCCGCGGTGCCTGCGGAAGCCGCAGCGCCCGCGGAGTCTGAGCCGGCCGAATAAGCAGGTCCGCGCGAGCGGGGGGAAACGCAAACCGCGGTCCCTTTTCCACGTTTTCAGCACGATCCTTATGGAGGAACCATCATGGCGAAGCTCAGCACCGACGAGCTGCTCGACGCTTTCAAGGAGATGACCCTCCTTGAGCTGTCCGACTTCGTGAAGCTGTTCGAGGACACCTTCGACGTCAAGGCTGCCGCCCCCGCGGCCGTCGCCGTGGCCGGCCCCGCCGCCGCCGCTGCGGAGGAGCCCGAGGAGCAGGACGAGTTCGACGTCATCCTCGAGGGTGCCGGCGACAAGAAGATCCAGGTCATCAAGGAGATCCGCGCCCTGACCAGCCTGGGCCTCAAGGAGGCCAAGGACCTCGTCGACGGCGCTCCCAAGTCGGTCTTCGACGGCAAGGTCAACAAGGAGCAGGCGGAGAAGGCGAAGGCTGCCCTCGAGGGCGCCGGCGCCAAGGTCACCGTCAAGTAGTCTGCGCAACCCGCGAAGCGGTCCGCTCCAGGTGCCTGGGCGGGCCGTTTTCGGCTTTCACAAGCCATTTTCGGTACGTCGTCCCCAGGCCACTCTCAGACCGATTAGGCCGGTTTCAACCGGCGTCCGATGTGCCCCGATTACAATCCCGCCCGTGGCCAGGATCCGCCGTGAGGCACCCCGCCGTCTCAACCTGGCCCTGCTGGCCGCCGTCATCCTTCTGGGTGCCGCCACCGGGTGGGTGTCGACGCTCCGAGCCGGCGCGCTCACCCGCGAGGCCGATGAGGCCGCCGCCGTGACGGCCGCCTCCACCCACGCCGTCAGCCTGATGTCGCTCGACCACCGCGCCTTCGACACCGCCTTCCGCCGCGTGCTGTCGACCTCGACGGGGGAGACCCGGGCCCGCTACGAACGCGATCAGGCCGAGGCGCGCGCCACCGTGATGAAGGACAAGGTGCTGCAGACCGGGGTGCTGCGGGGGGCCGGGCTGGCGTCCATGAACTCCGAGGGCACCAGCGCGGAGGTGCTCGTGGTCGCCGACGTCATGATCGACTGGACCGGCCGCAAGGGCGATGAGCCCGAGGAACGCTTCTACCGCTGGCGCATGGACCTGTCCAAAGAGGGCGGCCAGTGGCTGGTCGCGACGGCGGAGCTGGTGCCGTGATGGCCGTCGTCCAGCGCTCCCTGCGGCTGACCTCACTGCTCGTCGTGCTGGCCGTGCTGGCTCTGGGCGTGCTCGGCTGGCTTTATCTGGACCTCAGAAGGGTGCAGAACACCTCGGCGGCGGCGGGGGAGGCCGTTCAGGCGGCCAGGGTGTACGCGGCCGACATGCTCTCCTATGACCACCGGACGATCGAGGCCGATCTGGCCAGGGCCCGCAGTCACGCGACCGGGCCGCTGGCCGATCAGTACGCCAACCTGGCCGACACGTTCATCCCGCAGGTGCGCCGCCAGCAGAAGGTCCAGCAGGCCACGGTGGCCGCCGTCGCGGTGGAGGAGGCCAGTGCAGAAAGGGTCAAAGTGCTGGTTTTCCTCAACACGACCACCAGCCGGACTGAGGGGCCGGCGGAGGTCGTACAGAACAGAGCGCGGCTGGTGATGGTGGTTACAGACGGTCGCTGGCTCGTGTCCGGGCTGTCGACTCTGATCGGCAACACGCCCATCCGTTGAGACGCACGGCTCATTTGTTAGTCACGTTTGTGTTTTGGTTTGGGCGTCCCCGGGAAAGTTGAGGGCATCAGAAGGGTGATCGACGGTCATCGTTGGGCCTTCCGTGTGACAGAGCGTTAGCGGGCTCGGGTCGAGGGTATCGACTGGGCTCGGCAGGTTGTCGATAGGGCTTCGCAACCGACGGTCGTCTCACGGGAGGGATAAACCCAGCGTGCTGGCCCTTGGTTAGCCGAAATGTCGTCTCTCGGGCTTGACGTTTGAGCCCAGACGGGTGATGCTGCCAGCAACGTGGAGCGCAGAGCGAGAGCGGAGTGGACAGGTGTATGCCCATCGGCTACACTGCCCCTTTGCGCTGCCCTTTGACGACCGTTTCTCTGAGTAACCTCGCTTTCATGGTCGTCTGGCGTGCGTGTAGTCAGTCCGCGAGCCCTCGGAAGGAACATCTGTTGGCAGCCTCGCGCAACGCCTCCGCCGTACCCGCCGGTCCCCGCACCGTGTCGTTCGCTCGTATCCAGGAGCCGCTCGAAGTTCCTGATCTTCTAGCTCTGCAGACCGAGTCATTCGACTGGTTGCTTGGCAACGACAAGTGGAAGGCCCGGGTCGAGGCGGCCCGCCAGGCGGGCCGCCGCGATGTGCCGGCCCAGTCGGGTCTTGAGGAGATCTTTGAGGAGATCAGTCCCATTGAGGACTTCTCCGGCACGATGTCCCTCTCGTTCCGGGATCACCGGTTCGAGCCGCCCAAGTACTCGGTAGACGAGTGCAAGGACAAGGACATGACCTACTCCGCCCCGATGTTCGTCACGGCGGAGTTCATCAACAACACCACCGGCGAGATCAAGAGCCAGACCGTGTTCATGGGCGATTTCCCGCTCATGACCGGGAAGGGCACCTTCATCATCAACGGCACCGAGCGTGTCGTGGTGTCCCAGCTGGTTCGTTCGCCCGGTGTCTACTTCGAGCGCAGCGTCGACAAGACGTCCGACAAGGACCTCTACGGCGCCAAGGTCATCCCGTCGCGGGGTGCCTGGCTCGAGTTCGAGATCGACAAGCGCGACAGCGTCGGCGTCCGTATCGACCGTAAGCGCAAGCAGGCCGTCACGGTCCTGCTCAAGGCGCTCGGCTGGACGACCGACCAGATCCTGGAGCGTTTCGGTCAGTACGAGTCGATGCGCGCCACCCTGGAGAAGGATCACACCTCCGGCCAGGACGACGCGCTGCTCGACATCTACCGCAAGCTGCGCCCGGGCGAGCCCCCGACGAAGGAGTCCGCGCAGGCGCTGCTCGAGAACCTCTACTTCAACCCCAAGCGGTACGACCTCGCCAAGGTCGGCCGTTACAAGATCAATAAGAAGCTCGGCTGCGACTCCGAGATCACGCAGGGCACCCTCACCGAAGACGACGTCGTCGCCGCCATCGAATACATCGTCCGGCTCCACGCCGGCGAAGACGCGATGGGCGAGAACGGCAACGTCATCGTCGAAGTCGACGACATCGACCACTTCGGCAACCGCCGCCTGCGTACCGTCGGAGAGCTGATCCAGAACCAGGTCCGCCTGGGCCTGGCCCGCATGGAGCGCGTCGTGCGTGAGCGCATGACGACCCAGGACGTCGAGGCGATCACGCCGCAGACCCTGATCAACATCCGCCCGGTCGTGGCGTCGATCAAGGAGTTCTTCGGCACGTCGCAGCTGTCGCAGTTCATGGACCAGACCAACCCCCTCGCGGGCCTGACCCACAAGCGTCGTCTCTCGGCGCTGGGTCCCGGTGGTCTGTCGCGTGAGCGGGCCGGCTTCGAGGTCCGTGACGTGCACCCGTCCCACTACGGCCGCATGTGCCCGATCGAGACGCCGGAAGGACCGAACATCGGTCTGATCGGTTCGCTCGCGTCGTTCGGCCGGATCAACTCGTTCGGCTTCGTCGAGACCCCCTACCGGAAGGTCATCGACAACAAGGTCAGCGAGCAGGTCGACTACCTGACGGCCGACGTCGAAGACCGTCACGTCGTGGCCCAGGCCAACACGCGCCTGCTGCCCGACGGCGGCTTCGCCGAAGACCGCGTTCTCGCCCGTCGTAAGGGCGGCGAGTTCGAGGCGGTGCACCCGAGCGAGGTCGACTACATGGACGTCTCGCCGCGCCAGATGGTGTCGGTGGCGACCGCCATGATCCCGTTCCTGGAGCACGACGACGCCAACCGCGCGCTCATGGGTTCGAACATGCAGCGTCAGTCGGTGCCGCTGCTGCGGAGCGAGGCTCCGCTGGTCGGCACGGGCATGGAATACCGTGCGGCGACCGACGCCGGCGACGTCATCAGCGCCGAGAAGGCGGGTGTGGTCGAGGAGGTCTCCGCCGACTACATCACCGTGATGAACGACGACGGCACCCGGATCACCTACCGCGTCGCCAAGTTCAAGCGGTCCAACCAGGGCACCTGCTTCAACCAGAAGCCCGTCGTCGCCGAAGGCGACCGGGTCGAGGTCGGCAGGGTCATCGCCGACGGCCCCTGCACCGACACCGGTGAGATGGCTCTCGGCAAGAACCTGCTCGTGGCGTTCATGCCGTGGGAGGGCCACAACTACGAGGACGCGATCATCCTGTCGCAGCGCCTCGTCCAGGACGACGTGCTGTCCTCCATCCACATAGAGGAACACGAGGTCGACGCCCGCGACACCAAGCTCGGCCCGGAGGAGATCACTCGGGACATCCCGAACGTCTCCGAGGAGGTCCTGGCCGACCTCGACGAGCGGGGCATCATCCGGATCGGCGCCGAAGTGGTCACGGGTGACATCCTCGTCGGGAAGGTCACGCCCAAGGGCGAGACCGAGCTGACCCCCGAGGAGCGCCTGCTCCGCGCGATCTTCGGTGAGAAGGCGCGCGAAGTGCGCGACACCTCGCTGAAGGTTCCGCACGGCGAGTCCGGCAAGGTCATCGGTGTCCGCGTGTTCAGCCGCGAGGAGGGCGACGAGCTCCCCCCCGGCGTGAACGAGCTGGTCCGCGTCTACGTGGCCCAGAAGCGCAAGATCACCGACGGCGACAAGCTGGCCGGCCGTCACGGCAACAAGGGCGTCATCTCCAAGATCCTCCCGGTTGAGGACATGCCGTTCCTCGAAGACGGCACCCCGGTCGACATCGTGCTCAACCCGCTGGGTGTGCCCGGTCGAATGAACGTCGGCCAGGTGCTGGAGACCCACCTAGGGTGGATCGCCGCCAGAGGCTGGGACGTCACGGGGGTCGAGGAGGCGTGGGCCGAGCGTCTGCGCGAGACCGACATGACCGCGATCAAGCCGTGGACCAAGGTCGCCACCCCGGTGTTCGACGGTGCCCACGAGGAAGAGATCGTCGGCCTGCTGAACAGCACCCTGAAGAACCGTGACGGTTCCCGCATGGTGCAGCCGAACGGCAAGGCGCGACTCTTCGACGGTCGTTCGGGAGAGCCTTTCCCGCACCCGGTCTCGGTCGGCTACATCTACATCCTGAAGCTGCTGCACCTGGTCGACGACAAGATCCACGCCCGTTCGACCGGCCCGTACTCGATGATCACTCAGCAGCCGCTGGGTGGTAAGGCGCAGTTCGGTGGTCAGCGGTTCGGCGAGATGGAGGTGTGGGCCCTGGAGGCCTACGGCGCCGCCTACGCCCTGCAGGAGCTCCTCACGATCAAGTCCGACGACGTCCTCGGCCGTGTGAAGGTCTACGAGGCGATCGTCAAGGGCGAGAACATCCCCGAGCCCGGCATCCCCGAGTCCTTCAAGGTCCTCATCAAGGAAATGCAGTCGCTGTGCCTGAACGTCGAGGTGCTCTCCAGCGACGGCATGTCCATCGAGATGCGCGACACAGATGAGGACGTCTTCCGCGCGGCGGAGGAGCTCGGTATCGATCTGTCCCGGCGCGAGCCGAGCAGCGTGGAAGAAGTCTGAGGGGGAATTTAGTACATGCTGGACGTCAACTTCTTCGACGAGCTCCGGATCGGCCTGGCCACCGCCGACGACATCCGCCAGTGGTCCCACGGCGAGGTCAAGAAGCCGGAGACGATCAACTACCGAACCCTCAAGCCCGAGAAGGACGGACTCTTCTGCGAGAAGATCTTCGGCCCGACCCGGGACTGGGAGTGCTACTGCGGCAAGTACAAGCGGGTCCGCTTCAAGGGCATCATCTGTGAGCGCTGTGGCGTCGAGGTGACTCGCGCCAAGGTGCGTCGTGAGCGGATGGGCCACATCGAGCTGGCCGCTCCGGTCACCCACATCTGGTACTTCAAGGGTGTCCCGTCGCGTCTGGGCTACCTGCTCGACCTCGCCCCGAAGGACCTCGAGAAGGTCATCTACTTCGCGGCGTACATGATCACGCAGGTCGACGCAGAGATGCGTGAGCGTGACCTGCCCTCCCTCGAGGCGAAGATCTCGGTGGAGCGGCAGCACGTCGAGCAGCGTCGTGACGCCGACATCGAGGCCCGGCAGAAGAAGCTCGAAGCCGACCTGGCCGAGCTGGAGGCCGCCGGGGCCAAGGGTGACCAGCGCCGCAAGGTGCGTGAGGGCGCCGACCGCGAGATGCGTCAGCTTCGTGACCGCGCCCAGCGCGAGCTCGACCGGCTCGACGAGGTCTGGAGCCGCTTCAAGAACCTCAAGGTCCAGGACCTCGAGGGCGACGAGCTGCTCTACCGCGAGATGCGCGACCGTTTCGGCCGCTACTTCAAGGGCGGCATGGGCGCGCAGGCGATCCAGGACCGTCTGGTCAACTTCGACCTCGACCAGGAGTCGGAGAACCTCCACGAGACGATCCGCAGCGGCAAGGGCCAGAAGAAGGCCCGCGCCCTGAAGCGGCTCAAGGTCGTGGCGGCGTTCCTGTCGACCCGTAACTCGCCCGCCGGCATGGTTCTCGACTGCATCCCGGTGATCCCGCCGGACCTGCGGCCGATGGTCCAGCTCGACGGTGGCCGTTTCGCCACCTCCGACCTGAACGACCTCTACCGGCGAGTGATCAACCGGAACAACCGCCTCAAGCGGCTTCTCGACCTCGGCGCGCCCGAGATCATCGTCAACAACGAGAAGCGCATGCTCCAGGAGGCCGTCGACGCGCTGTTCGACAACGGCCGTCGTGGCCGTCCGGTGACGGGCCCCGGCAACCGCCCCCTGAAGTCCCTCAGCGACATGCTGAAGGGCAAGCAGGGCCGGTTCCGCCAGAACCTGCTGGGCAAGCGAGTCGACTACTCCGGCCGTTCGGTCATCGTCGTCGGCCCGCAGCTGAAGCTGCACCAGTGCGGTCTGCCCAAGCAGATGGCGCTGGAGCTGTTCAAGCCGTTCGTGATGAAGCGCCTGGTCGACCTGAACCACGCGCAGAACATCAAGAGCGCCAAGCGCATGGTCGAGCGTGCTCGCCCGGTCGTGTGGGACGTGCTCGAAGAGGTCATCACCGAACACCCGGTGCTGCTGAACCGCGCGCCGACCCTGCACCGCCTGGGCATCCAGGCCTTCGAGCCGCAGCTGGTCGAGGGCAAGGCCATCCAGATCCACCCGCTCGTCTGCACGGCGTTCAACGCCGACTTCGACGGCGACCAGATGGCCGTGCACCTGCCGCTGTCGTCCGAGGCCCAGGCCGAGGCGCGCATCCTGATGCTGTCGACCAACAACATCCTGAAGCCCGCCGACGGCAAGCCCGTGACGATGCCCACCCAGGACATGGTCATCGGTCTCTACTCCCTCACCACCCAGGCCGACGTGGCCGACGGTGAGGGCCGGGTGTTCTCGTCGGTCTCCGAGGCCCTCATGGCCTTCGACCGCCACGAACTCGACCTGCAGGCGAAGATCCAGGTCCGGCTCAAGGACGTCGCCCCGCCGCGTGGCTGGGAGGCTCCTGAGGGCTGGGAGGCGGGCGACCCGCTGCGCCTGGAGACCACGCTCGGCCGCTGCCTGTTCAACAACACGCTGCCCGCGAACTACCCGTTCGTGAACTACCAGGTCGGCAAGAAGCAGCTGTCCGCGATCGTGAACGAGCTGGCCGAGACCTACCCCAAGGTCGAAGTGGCCAACGCGCTCGACTCGCTCAAGGACGCCGGCTTCTACTGGGCCACCCGCGCCGGTGTGACCATCTCGATCGACGACGTCATCGCCCCGCCGAACAAGGCGACGATCATGGAGGCGTACGAGAAGCAGGCCGACAAGGTCCAGCGCGAGTACGACCGTGGTCTGATCACCGACGAGGAGCGCCGTCAGGAGCTCATCGAGATCTGGACCAAGGCCACGACCGACGTGACCCAGGACATGCAGGACGCGTTCTCCAAGACGAACCCGATCTGGATGATGGTCCAGTCGGGCGCTCGAGGAAACCTCATGCAGGTCCGTCAGATCGCCGGCATCCGCGGCCTGGTGTCCAACACCAAGGGTGAGACGATCCCGCGTCCGATCAAGTCCTCCTTCCGCGAGGGCCTGTCGGTGCTGGAGTACTTCATCTCCACCCACGGTCAGCGAAAGGGTCTGGCCGACACCGCCCTGCGTACCGCCGACTCGGGTTACCTGACCCGTCGTCTGGTGGACGTCGCCCAGGACGTCATCGTGCGTGAGATCGACTGCGGCACCGACCGCGCGGTCCCGCTGCACGTCGCCGAGCGTGACTCGGCGGGCAACCTGGTCAAGGCGGAGAACGCCGAGTCCAACGTGCACGGCCGCATCCTGGCCGAGGACGTCGAGGTCGACGGCAAGCTCATCGCGCCGGTCGGCATCGACATCACCGACCTGACCGTGACCGCACTGGTCGAGGCGGGCATCCAGACGGTCCGCACCCGCAGCACGCTGGTGTGCGAGGCCAAGATCGGTGTCTGCGCCACCTGCTACGGCCGGTCGCTGGCCACCGGCAAGCTCGTCGACGTCGGCGAGGCGGTCGGCATCATCGCCGCCCAGTCGATCGGTGAGCCCGGCACCCAGCTGACGATGCGTACCTTCCACACCGGTGGTGTGGCGGGCGCCGACATCACCCACGGTCTGCCGCGTGTCCAGGAGCTCTTCGAGGCCCGCGTCCCCAAGGGTGTGGCCCCGATCTCCGAGGTCACCGGCCGCGTGCGCATCGACGAGACCGACAAGACCCGCAAGATCGTCATCACTCCCGACGACGGTTCCGAGGAGATCGCCTACCCGGTCTCCATGCGGTCGCGGCTGCAGGTCTCGGAGGGTCAGCACATCGACGTGGGCCACCAGCTCATCGCCGGTGCCCGCAACCCCAACGAGGTGCTGCGCATCCTCGGCCCGCGTCAGGTCCAGCTCCACCTCGTCGAAGAGGTGCAGCAGGTCTACCGGTCGCAGGGTGTGTCGATCCACGACAAGCACATCGAGGTCATCGTCCGCCAGATGCTCAAGCGCGTGAACGTGCTGGAGTCCGGCGACGCCAACCTCCTGCCCGGTGAGCTGGTCGAGCGGCCGAAGTTCGAGCGCATCAACCGCGAGTGCGTCGCCGAGGGCGGCACGCCGGCCTCCGGCCGTCCGGTCCTGATGGGCATCACCAAGGCGTCGCTGGCCACCGAGTCGTGGCTGTCGGCGGCGTCCTTCCAGGAGACCACGCGAGTCCTGACCGACGCGGCGATCCACGCCAAGTCGGACAGCCTGCTCGGCCTCAAGGAGAACGTCATCATCGGTAAGCTCATCCCGGCCGGTACGGGCATGCCCCAGTACCGCAACATCCGGGTCGAGCCGACCGAGGAGGCCAAGGCCGCGATGTACACGGTCGGCGGCTACGACGGCTCCGCGTCCGACTACACCTTCGGTTCGGGTAGCGGCGAGGCCGTCCCGCTGGAGGAGTACGACTTCGGCCAGTACGGCCGCTAGTCACCCCGTCAGTCATCAAGGTTTCACCCGGAAGCCCGGCCTCGGCCGGGCTTCCGGCTTTTTCACTTGTCCGCACACGCTATAGTTGATACGGACTCAATCACGGCCTGCGTTTGAAAGGTGGGCCGCGGGACTCAAAGCGCGAATCCCGACGACCCATATACGCGACCGTTTTGACGTGTCGCTACCGGCTGGGTAGTCTTCTCTTTCGTGCCCATGGGTTCATGGGCCCAACACGCGTGCGCGCAGCTGTAGCAGCGAAGCGCGCCGTGTGCCCCTGGTTCCCGATTTCCAGGCCGGGGTGTCGCGTCATCACTGCGCGACACGCCCGACCGCGTGGGTCGGCGGAGAGGGAAAACCAGCAGGTCATGACACCGGCAGTACCTGCGAAAAGCATGTTCTCGTATCACCGGCCAAGGCACGAAACGGAGTTGTTGTAGTGCCCACGATTCAGCAGTTGGTCCGAAAGGGCCGGCAGGACAAGGTCACCAAGACCAAGACTCCTGCGCTCAAGGGCAGCCCTCAGCGGCGCGGGGTTTGCACCCGCGTTTACACCACCACCCCGAAGAAGCCGAACTCGGCTCTTCGTAAGGTCGCGCGTGTTCGCCTGACCAACGGCATCGAAGTCACCGCTTACATCCCGGGCGTCGGCCACAACCTCCAGGAGCACAGCATCGTGCTCGTTCGTGGCGGTCGTGTGAAGGACCTCCCCGGCGTTCGCTACAAGATCATTCGCGGTTCGCTGGACACCCAGGGCGTCCGCAACCGTAAGCAGGCTCGCTCCCGCTACGGCGCCAAGAAGGAGAAGAAGTAATGCCTCGCAAGGGTTCTCCCGGCCGCCGTGCGCTCATGGCCGACCCGGTGTTCAACTCGCCGCTGGTCACCGCTCTGATCAACAAGGTTCTCCTCGATGGCAAGCGCTCGATCGCTCAGTCGATCGTGTACGGCGCCCTCGAGGGCTGCAAGGACAAGACCGGTAACGACCCGGTCGTCACGCTGAAGCGCGCCCTGGACAACGTGAAGCCGACCCTTGAGGTCCGCAGCCGCCGTGTCGGTGGCGCGACCTACCAGGTCCCGGTCGAGGTCCGCGCCGCGCGCAGCACCACGCTGGCCCTCCGCTGGCTGGTGCAGTACTCGCGTGCACGTCGCGAGAAGACCATGACCGAGCGCCTCATGAACGAACTCCTCGACGCCAGCAACGGCCTCGGTGCGAGCGTCAAGAAGCGCGAGGACACCCACAAGATGGCCGAGTCCAACAAGGCCTTCGCCCACTACCGCTGGTAGTCGGCGGAATTTCGACGAGACGACGAGGACGCGAGAGCAGTGGCGACCACGCTTGACCTGGCCAAGGTCCGCAATATCGGGATCATGGCCCACATCGACGCGGGCAAGACCACCACGACCGAGCGCATCCTGTTCTACACCGGTATCAACTACAAGATCGGTGAAGTCCACGAGGGCGCTGCCACGATGGACTGGATGGAGCAGGAGCAGGAGCGCGGCATCACGATTACGTCTGCCGCGACGACCTGTGAGTGGCTCGGCCACACCATCAACATCATCGACACCCCCGGCCACGTCGACTTCACCATCGAGGTCGAGCGCTCGCTGCGCGTCCTCGACGGTGCCGTTTGCGTGTTCGACGGTGTCGCCGGGGTGGAGCCGCAGTCGGAGACGGTCTGGCGTCAGGCCGACCGCTACGAAGTGCCGCGGATCTGCTTCGTCAACAAGATGGACCGCGTCGGCGCGGAGTTCCACCGCTGTGTCGACATGATGGTCACCCGTCTGGGAGCCACGCCCGCCGTCATCCAGCTTCCCTGGGGCGTCGAGCACGAGTTCAAGGGTGTCATCGACCTGGTCCAGATGAAGGGCCTGATCTGGAGCGCCGAGGCGGCCAAGGGGGAGATGTACGACGTCGTCGACATCCCCGCCGACCACGCCGAGATCGCCCGTGAATGGCGCGACAAGCTGGTCGAGACCGTGGCCGAGAACGACGACGAGCTGATGGAGCTCTTCCTCGAGGGTGTCGAGCCCACCGAGGAGCAGCTGGTCGACGCCATTCGGCGCGCCACGCTGAAGAGCGTCATCAACCCGGTCCTGTGCGGCACCGCGTTCAAGAACAAGGGCGTTCAGCCCCTGCTCGACGCGATCGTCGCCTACCTCCCGGCGCCCACCGACGTCGCGGCCTTCAAGGGTCACGCGGTCGGCGACGAGGAGAAGGTCATCGAGCGTCGTCCCGACGCGTCGGAGCCGTTCTCCGCTCTCGCGTTCAAGATCATGAGCGACCCCCACCTGGGCAAGCTCACCTACATCCGCCTTTACTCCGGCACCCTTGAATCCGGCACGACCGTGATCAACTCGGTGAAGGGTAAGAAGGAGCGGATCGGCAAGATCTACCAGATGCACGCCAACAAGCGTGAAGAGCGTCCGTCCGCGGTCGCCGGGTCGATCGTCGCCGTGATGGGTCTCAAGGACACCACCACCGGTGACACGCTGTCCGACATCCAGCACCAGGTCGTCCTCGAGTCGATGACGTTCCCGGCGCCGGTCATCAGCGTCGCGATCGAGCCGAAGACCAAGGGCGACCAGGAGAAGCTCGGCACCGCGATCCAGCGTCTGGCGGAGGAGGACCCGTCCTTCCAGGTCCGCCGTGACGAGGAGACCGGCCAGACCGTGATCCACGGTATGGGCGAGCTTCACCTGGAGATCCTGGTCGACCGCATGCGCCGCGAGTTCAAGGTCGAGGCGAACGTCGGTCGTCCGCAGGTGGCGTACCGGGAGACCATCCGCCGCAAGGTGGAGAAGGTCGACTACACGCACAAGAAGCAGACCGGTGGTTCCGGCCAGTTCGCCAAGGTCCTCATCGACCTTGAGCCGCTGGGCGAGGGCAACGACGGTTACGAGTTCTCCAACAAGGTCACCGGTGGCCGCATCCCGCGGGAGTACATCCCGTCGGTCGACGCGGGCGCCCAGCAGGCCGCCGAGTTCGGCGTGCTGGCCGGTTACCCGATGGTGGGCGTTAAGGTCACCCTGCAGGACGGTGCGTACCACGAGGTCGACTCGTCCGAAATGGCCTTCAAGATGGCCGGCTCGATGGTCTTCAAGGAGGCCGCGCGCCGCGCCGACCCCGTTCTCCTCGAACCGATGATGGCCGTTGAGGTCACCACGCCCGAGGACTACATGGGTGACGTCATCGGCGACCTCAACGGTCGTCGCGGGCAGATCCAGGCCATGGATGAGCGGGCCGGTGCCCGCGTCATCAAGGCACTTGTTCCGCTCTCTGAGATGTTCGGCTACGTGGGCGACCTCCGTAGCAAGACGCAGGGACGCGCCAGCTACAGCATGCAGTTCGACTCCTACGCGGAAGTGCCCCCGGGCATCGCCAAGGAGATCGTCGCGAAGGTCCGCGGCGAGTAATACCTCGCCAGCGTCCGGCCGCCACGTCAGTGACGGCCGGGCGGGACCGGGCGATTGAAGTCAAGTCAGAAATCTCTAAGGAGACAGACCAGTGGCCAAGGCCAAGTTCGAGCGGAACAAGCCGCACGTGAACATCGGCACCATTGGACACATCGACCACGGCAAGACGACTCTGACCGCGGCGATCACCAAGGTGCTTCACGACCGTTTCCCGGCGATCAACGAGGCGACTCCGTTCGACAAGATCGACAAGGCGCCCGAAGAGAAGGCCCGCGGAATCACGATCTCGATCGCCCACGTCGAGTACCAGACTGAGAAGCGCCACTACGCGCACGTCGACTGCCCTGGTCACGCCGACTACGTGAAGAACATGATCACGGGTGCCGCCCAGATGGACGGCGCGATCCTGGTCGTGGCCGCCACCGACGGTCCGATGCCGCAGACCAAGGAGCACGTGCTCCTGGCCCGCCAGGTCGGTGTGCCCTACATCGTTGTCGCCCTGAACAAGGCCGACATGGTGGACGACGAGGAGATCCTGGAGCTCGTCGAGCTCGAGGTCCGCGAGCTGCTCTCGGCTCAGGAGTTCCCCGGCGACGACCTGCCCGTCGTTCGCGTCTCGGCGCTGAAGGCGCTTGAGGGCGACGAGAAGTGGGGCGACTCGATCATCGAGCTCATGACGGCCGTCGACGAGAACGTGCCGGAGCCCACCCGCGCGATCGACCGTCCGTTCCTGATGCCGATCGAGGACGTCTTCTCGATCACCGGCCGCGGCACCGTCGTGACCGGTCGTATCGAGCGTGGTGTCGTCAAGGTCAACGAGACCGTCGACATCATCGGCATCAAGGAGAAGCACACCACGACGACCGTCACCGGCGTCGAGATGTTCCGCAAGCTCCTCGACGAGGGTCAGGCGGGCGACAACGTCGGTCTGCTCCTTCGTGGCATCAAGCGTGAGGACGTCGAGCGCGGCCAGTGCATCATCAAGCCGGGCACGACCACCCCGCACACCGAGTTCGAGGCCCAGGTCTACATCCTGAGCAAGGACGAGGGCGGCCGCCACACGCCGTTCTTCAACAACTACCGTCCTCAGTTCTACTTCCGTACGACTGACGTGACCGGTGTTGTGAACCTGCCCGAGGGCACTGAGATGGTCATGCCCGGTGACAACACCGAGATGAACGTCCAGCTGATCCAGCCCATCGCCATGGAAGACGGCCTCAAGTTCGCCATCCGTGAGGGTGGCCGTACGGTCGGCGCCGGCAACGTGGTCAAGATCATCAAGTAGTACCCGGTGGCCGGGTCCTCAGGGGCCCGGCCATCACATTGCAGGACTCGCCGTGATCCCGCAGCCGCTTCGGAGCTCCGAAGTGACTGCCGGATCACGGACACATAGCGGCAACCTGCCGCACGTTACTTGTTCAGACGACAGCGAAGGACACCGAGGCCATTATGGCGGGACAGAAGATCCGCATTCGGCTCAAGGCCTATGACCACGAGGTCATCGACAGCTCGGCCAAGAAGATCGTCGAGACGGTGACGCGGACGGGCGCGAAGGTCGCAGGCCCGGTGCCGCTGCCGACCGAGAAGAACGTGTACTGCGTTATCCGTTCGCCGCACAAGTACAAGGACAGCCGCGAGCACTTTGAGATGCGTACGCACAAGCGGCTGATTGACATCATCGACCCGACGCCCAAGACCGTCGACTCGCTCATGCGGCTCGACCTGCCTGCCGGCGTCGACATCTCGATCAAGCTCTGAGGGAACGCACTGACATGGCTAACCAGATCAAGGGCGTCCTGGGCAAGAAGCTCGGCATGACCCAGGTCTTCGACGACAGCAACCGGATCGTTCCGGTCACCGTCGTGGAGGCCGGTCCGTGCGTGGTGACCCGGGTCCGCACTCCGGAGCGCGACGGCTACTCCGCCGTTCAGCTCGGCTTCGGTCAGATCGACCCGCGCAAGGTGAACAAGCCCCTGGGCGACTACCTGCGCAAGCACGACATCACCCCGCGCCGCTTCTTCGTCGAGGTCCGTACCGACGACGCCGCCGAGTACACGCTCGGCCAGGAAGTCACCGCCGGCACTTTCGAGGCCGGCCAGTTCGTGGACGTCACCGGTAAGAGCAAGGGCAAGGGCTTCGCGGGTGTCATGAAGCGCCACGGCTTCAAGGGCCTGGGCGCGTCACACGGCACCCAGCGCAAGCACCGTTCGCCCGGCTCCATCGGTGGCTGCGCCACCCCGGGTCGCGTCTTCAAGGGTGTCCGCATGGCCGGTCGGATGGGCAACATCCGCACCACCATTCAGAGCCTGAAGGTGCACGCCGTCGACGCCGAGAAGGGCCTCATCCTGATCAAGGGTGCGATCCCCGGCGCGAACGGCAGCCTCGTTCTCATCCGTACCGCTGCCAAGAAGGGGGCTGCCAAGTGAGCACCATTGACGTCCTCGACGCGAGCGGCGCCAAGACCGGCGACTCCGTCGACCTGCCCGAGAGCATTTTCGGTGCCAAGGTCAACGTGCCGCTGATCCACCAGGTCGTCGTGGCCCAGTTGGCCGCGCGCCGCCAGGGTACGCACGCCACCAAGACCCGCGGCGACGTCCGCGGCGGTGGCAAGAAGCCGTACCGCCAGAAGGGCACCGGCCGGGCCCGTCAGGGTTCGACCCGCGCGCCGCAGTTCACCGGCGGTGGCGTCGTCCACGGTCCGCAGCCGCGCTCGTACGAGCAGCGCACGCCCAAGAAGATGAAGGCCGCGGCCCTGCGCCAGGCCCTGTCCGACCGGGCCGGCGGCAACCTCGTGCACGTCGTCAGCTCCCTGGTGACCGGCGAGACGCCCAAGACCAAGGGTGCCCTCGAGGCGCTCCGTAAGATCACCGGCTCGCGCAGCGTGCTCGTGGTCGTCACGGAGAGCGACGAGCGCACCTGGCTGAGCCTGCGCAACGCCCCGGAGGTCCACCTCCTGGACGCCGGGCAGCTCAACACGTACGACGTGCTGTGCAGCGACGCCATCGTCTTCACCAAGGACGCCTACGACGAGGTCGTGGAGCGCCTGGAGAAGAGCGGGAAGGAAGACGCCTGATGGAGAAGATCACCGACCCGCGCGACATCATCCTCAAGCCGATCGTCTCTGAGAAGAGCTACGGCCTGATCGATGAGCACAACAAGTACACGTTCCTGGTGAAGCAGGGTGTGAACAAGACGCAGGTGAAGATCGCCATCGAGCAGATCTTCGGTGTCAAGGTCACCGGCGTCAACACCATCAACCGCCAGGGCAAGCGCAAGCGCACCAAGTTCGGTTATGGCGAGCGTCCCGGCACCAAGCGGGCGATCGTCAGCCTGGCGGATGGCGAGCGCATCGACATCTTCGGCCAGATCGGCTGATCAGGGCTTCACCGCACTTCGTGGCGGTAGGCCGGAGCAGAGAGGCTTGGCCGCGTCCACGCCTCAACTGAGTCACACCGGGGAGCTAAGCGCCCCGGTGCGACGAGGGACGACGCGGACACGAAAGCGACCAGGCCGGCCGTGCCGAAGGCACGGCAGTCAAACACGACAGGGATGAACGAAAAAGATGGGCATCCGTAAATACAAGCCGACGACCCCGGGTCGACGCGGCGCGAGCGTCTCGGACTTCTCCGAGATCACGCGCAGCACGCCCGAGAAGTCGCTGCTTGCTCCCCTGCACAGCAAGGGCGGCCGTAACGTCCACGGGCGAGTCACTGCTCGCCACCAGGGCGGCGGCCACAAGCGGGCGTACCGGATCATCGACTTCCGACGCCACGACAAGGACGGGATTCCGGCCAAGGTCGCTCACATCGAGTACGACCCGAACCGCACCTCCCGCATCGCCCTGCTGCACTACGCCGACGGTGAGAAGCGCTACATCCTCGCGCCGACCGGCATCAAGCAGGGTGACCGCATCGAGAACGGCCCCGGGGCCGACATCAAACCCGGCAACTGCCTGCCGCTCCGCAACATCCCGACCGGTACCTTCATCCACGCGGTGGAGCTCCGACCGGGTGGTGGCGCCAAGCTCGGCCGCAGCGCCGGTGCGCAGATCCAGCTCCTCGCCAAGGAGGGCATGTACGCCACGCTGCGTATGCCCTCCGGCGAAATGCGCCAGGTCGACATCCGCTGCAGGGCGTCGATCGGCCAGGTCGGCAACGCCGAGCAGGCCAACATCAACTGGGGTAAGGCCGGCCGTATGCGGTGGAAGGGCAAGCGCCCGACCGTCCGTGGTGTCGCGATGAACCCGGTTGACCACCCGCACGGCGGTGGTGAGGGCAAGACCTCCGGCGGTCGCCACCCGGTGAACCCGAAGGGCAAGCCCGAGGGCCGCACCCGTCAGGCCAACAAGGCCAGCGACCGGCTGATCATCCGGCGTCGGAGCAAGAGGAAGAAGCGGTAGGAGCAGCCGATATGCCACGTAGCCTTAAGAAGGGTCCCTTCGTGGACGACCACCTTCAGAAGAAGGTCGACGTCCAGAACGAGAAGGGCACCAAGAACGTCATCAAGACGTGGTCGCGGCGCTCCATGATCGTGCCCGACATGCTCGGACACACGATCGCCGTGCACGACGGCCGCAAGCACGTCCCGGTGTTCGTCACCGAGTCGATGATCGGTCACAAGCTCGGCGAGTTCGCGCCCACGCGGACTTTCCGCAGCCACGTCAAGGAAGACCGCCGCAGCCGGCGGTAAGCGTCCTTCGAAAAGCAATAGGAGACAGCGATGGAAGCCAGGGCACAGGCGCGGTACGCGCGCCACACGCCCCGGAAGGCCCGCCGCGTGGTGGACCTCATTCGCGGCCTGGGCGCTTCGGAGGCGCAGGCCGTGCTGCAGTTCGCACCGCAGGCGGCGAGTGAGACCGTGTTCAAGGTCCTCTCGTCCGCGATCGCGAACGCGGAACACAACTTCAAGCTCGACCGCGAGTTGCTGGTCGTGAGCCGCGCATGGGTCGATGAGGGCCCGACGCTCAAGCGGTTCCGCCCCCGCGCTCAGGGTCGCGCCTATCGGATCAACAAGCGGACCAGCCACATCACCGTGATCGTGGAGTCCCGCGAGCCGAAGGGGAGGGCCCGCTAGTGGGTCAGAAGGTTAACCCGCACGGGTTCCGCCTCGGCATCACGACCGACTTCAAGAGCCGGTGGTACGCCGACAAGCTCTACAAGTCGTACGTCGCCGAGGACGTGGCGATCCGTCGCATGCTGCAGAAGGGCATGGAGCGGGCCGGCATCTCCAAGGTCGAGATCGAGCGCACGACCGACCGCGTTCAGGTCGACATCCACACCGCCCGGCCGGGCATCGTCATCGGCCGTCGTGGTGCGGAGGCCGACCGCATCCGCGGCGACCTGGAGAAGCTGACCAAGAAGCAGGTTCAGCTCAACATCCTTGAGGTCAAGAACCCCGAGATCGACGCCCAGCTCGTCGCTCAGGGTGTGGCCGAGCAGCTCTCCAGCCGCGTCTCGTTCCGTCGTGCCATGCGCAAGGCGATGCAGTCGGCGATGAAGAGCGGTGCGAAGGGCATCCGGGTCGCGTGCTCGGGTCGTCTGGGTGGCGCTGAAATGTCGCGTTCGGAGTTCTACCGCGAGGGCCGCGTGCCCCTGCACACGCTCCGCGCCGACATCGACTACGGCTTCTACGAGGCCAAGACGACCTTCGGCCGCATCGGCGTGAAGGTCTGGATCTACAAGGGCGAAGCCCCGACCTCGCGCGCTGAGCGCGAGGCGGCCGCCGCCGGCGCCCGCGCCGGTGGTCAGCGTCGCGACAACGACCGTCGTGGCGGTGGCGGCGGCGGCGCCGAGCGTCCCCGTCGTGGTGGCGGTGGCGACCGTCCGCGCCGTGGTGGCGCAGGTGCCGGTCGTGGTGACCGTGCCCCCCGCAATGAGGCGGCCGCTCAGGCCGCCCCCGAGACCGGCCCGGCGGAGCAGCCGGGTGCTGAAGGGAGCTGACCATGCTGATCCCGCGCAGGGTCAAGCACCGCAAGCAGCACCGGCCTGACCGCAGCGGCGCCGCCAAGGGCGGCACCCGAGTCGTGTTCGGCGAGTTCGGCATTCAGGCGCTTGAGCACTCTTACGTGACCAACCGCCAGATCGAGTCGGCTCGTATCGCCATGACCCGGCACATCCGCCGTGGCGGCAAGGTGTGGATCAACATCTACCCCGACCGTCCCCTCACCAAGAAGCCTGCGGAAACGCGAATGGGTTCCGGTAAGGGTTCGCCCGAGTGGTGGATCGCCAACGTCAAGCCCGGTCGCGTCATGTTCGAGCTTTCTGGTGTGCCGGAGTCGATCGCCCGTGAGGCGATGCGCCGCGCCATCCACAAGCTCCCCATGAAGTGCCGGTTCGTCAAGCGTGAAGTGGGTGAGGCGTGATGGCTAAGGGCCTGACCGCCGGTGAGCTGCGCGTGGAGGACGGGGAGGTGCTCGTCCAGAAGCTCAAGGAAGCCAAGGAGGAGCTGTTCAACCTCCGCTTCCAGGCCGCGACCGGACAGTTGGAGAGCCACGGGCGGCTGCGCGCCGTCCGCCGCGAGATCGCCCGTATCTACACCGTGATGCGCGAGCGCGAGCTTGGAATCGTCACGGTCGAGAAGGAGCCGAGCGATGGCTGAAACAACTGAGAACGTCGAGACCACCGAGAAGACCACGCGGCACTACCGCAAGACCCGTGAGGGCCTGGTCGTCAGCGACAAGATGGACAAGACTGTCGTCGTCGCCGTCGAGGACCGCGTGAAGCACCCGCTGTACGGCAAGGTCATCCGCCGTACGACCAAGTACAAGGCCCACGACGAGGAGAACACCGCCGGTGTCGGCGACCGTGTCCTCCTCATGGAGACCCGTCCGCTGTCGGCGACCAAGCGCTGGCGTGTGGTCGAGGTCCTCGAGCGGGCCAAGTAACAAACCACGATCGCGCCTCGTGGGGGGTGAGCTCCGGCACACCCCCCATGACGGTGTCCAAGGAGCCTCTCGAAAGAGGGGTTCGCCCGCGGCGGCGGTAATGAGCTGGCGCCGAGGGACAAGACATGTAGGTTCGGCCAGGCTCGGGGTCCACCCCGAGAACCGGCTCGACACACCAGGAGTTCAGCTGTGATTCAGCAGGAGTCGCGACTCAAAGTCGCCGACAACACGGGTGCCAAGGAGATTCTCTGCATCCGCGTTCTCGGTGGCTCGGGGAGGCGCTACGCCGGGATCGGCGACATCATCGTCGCCACCGTCAAGGACGCCATTCCCGGTGGCGGTGTCAAGAAGGGTGACGTCGTCAAGGCGGTCATCGTGCGCACCGTCAAGGAGCGCCGCCGTCAGGACGGTTCGTACATCAAGTTCGACGAGAACGCCGCGGTCATCATCAAGGACAGCGGTGACCCTCGGGGCACGCGTATTTTCGGGCCGGTCGGCCGCGAGCTGCGTGACAAGAAGTTCATGCGCATCATCTCGCTGGCGCCGGAGGTGCTCTAAATGGGCAAGCTGCATGTGAAGAAGGGTGACCTGGTTCTGGTCATCGCGGGTAAGGACAAGGGCGCCAAGGGCCGCGTTATCGCCGCGCTGCCGTCCCAGGATCGTGTGATCGTCGCCGGCGTGAACATGATCAAGAAGCACTCGAAGGAGACCAACCAGGGTCCGCGCGGCGCCAAAGAAGGCGGCGTCACCACCCTGGAGGCCTCTATCCACGTGAGCAACGTCAAGAAGCTCAAGGATGACGAGAAGCCGAAGGACGAGGACGCCTGATGACTGCCCAGACCGCTGAGCGGGTTTCCCCCCGACTCAAGCAGAAGTACCGCGAGGAGATCGCGGCCCAGCTGCGCGAGCAGTTCGGCATCGAGAACGTCATGCTGACCCCGGGTCTCACCAAGATCAAGGTGAACATGGGTGTCGGCGAGGCCGCTCGCGACTCCAAGCTGATCGAGGGCGCGGTTCGCGACCTCACCGCCATCACCGGCCAGAAGCCGGCCGTCGTTCGGGCCCGTAAGTCGATCGCGCAGTTCAAGCTGCGCGAGGGCATGCCGATCGGCGCGCACGTCACGCTGCGTGGCGACCGCATGTGGGAGTTCCTCGACCGCCTGCTGTCGCTGGCCCTGCCGCGTATCCGCGACTTCCGCGGTCTGTCGCCCAAGCAGTTCGACGGTCACGGGAACTACACCTTCGGTCTCACCGAGCAGGTCATGTTCCACGAGATCGACCAGGACAAGGTCGACAGGCAGCGTGGTATGGACATCACGGTCGTCACGACCGCCCGCACTGATGACGAGGGCCGCGCGCTGCTGAAGCTGCTCGGTTTCCCGTTCAAGGAGGCCTGATCCCATGGCGAAGACGTCGCTCAAGGTCAAGGCGGCCCGCAAGCAGAAGTTCGACGTCCGCGCGTACACTCGTTGTTCGCGCTGCGGCCGGCCTCGCGCCGTCTACCGCAAGTTCGGCCTCTGCCGTGTGTGCTTCCGCGAGATGGCGCACCGGGGCGAGCTGCCCGGCATCACCAAGTCCAGCTGGTAAATATTCACTACGCCGTAGGTCCCCGAGTCTGGGAAACCGCGGCGAGGAGGGCCATCGATCATGACGATGACCGACCCGATCGCAGACATGCTGACGCGTCTGCGTAATGCGAACTCGGCTTATCACGACTCCGTGACCATGCCGTACTCGAAGATCAAGGCGCACATCTCGGAGATCCTCCAGCAGGAGGGTTACATCCAGTCCTGGAGCGTCGAAGACGCCAAGGTCGGCAAGAACCTCGTGGTCGAGCTGAAGTTCGGCCCGACCCGTGAGCGTTCGCTGGCCGGCATCCGCCGCGTCTCCAAGCCCGGTCTCCGGGTGTACGCCAAGAAGGACAACCTGCCCCGAGTCCTGGGCGGGCTGGGCGTCGCGATCATCTCGACGTCCGGCGGCCTGATGACCGACAAGCAGGCCGGCAAGCGCGGAGTAGGCGGGGAAGTCCTCGCCTACGTCTGGTAAGAGGGGAGGAACCACAGCATGTCGCGAATCGGACGGCTGCCCATCCCTGTACCGAGCGGTGTCGACATCACGATCGACGGCCGGGCTGTCCAGGTCAAGGGCCCGAAAGGCACGCTTTCTCACACCATCGCCGAGCCCATCGAGGTTCAGCGTGGTGACGACGGCAACATCGCCGTCACCCGTCCCAACGACGAGAACAAGGTCCGTGCGCTGCACGGCCTGTCCCGCACGCTGATCGCCAACATGGTGACCGGTGTGACTTCGGGTTACTCGAAGACGTTGGAGATCGTCGGCGTCGGCTACCGCGTTCAGGCCAAGGGCCCGACGCAGCTCGAGTTCTCGCTCGGCTTCAGCCACCCGGTGATCGTCGACGCGCCGGAGGGTGTCACCTTCCGCGTCGAGCGTCCGACCCTGTTCCACGTGGACGGGATCGACAAGCAGAAGGTTGGCGAGGTCTCGGCCAACATCCGCAAGTTGCGCAAGCCCGACCCGTACAAGGGTAAGGGCGTGCGCTACCAGGGCGAAGTCGTCCGCAAGAAGGTCGGAAAGGCTGGTAAGTAGTCATGGCTGCGAAGTACGGCAAGCACAGCGCCGCTCGCGCCATTTCGCGAGCCCGCCGCCACCGTCGTGTGCGCAAGAACGTCGTCGGCACGCTCGAGCGTCCGCGCCTGGTCGTGAACCGATCCGCGCGGCACCTGTTCGTGCAGATCGTCGACGACGGCAAGGGCCACACGATCGTGAGCGCCTCCACCATGGACGCCCAGCTGCGTTCCCTGGAGGCCGACAAGACCGAGAAGGCGAAGAAGGTCGGCGAGCTTCTCGCTCAGCGGGCCAAGGACGCCGGGATCACCGCGGTCGTTTTCGACCGGGGTGGCAACCGCTACGCGGGCCGTATCGCGGCGCTGGCGGACAGCGCCCGTGAAGGCGGGTTGAGCTTCTGATGACCCGTCCTATGAGCAATGAGAAGAGGAACCACTGATGGCTGGAGCTCCGCGTCGCGGCGGTACCGGCGGCGGTGGCGAGCGGCGGGAACGTCGTGACGATCGCCGCGGTGGCGCCCAGGAGAAGGGCGTCTCGTACATCGAGCGCGTCGTGAAGATCAACCGCGTGGCCAAGGTCGTCAAGGGTGGTCGCCGGTTCAGCTTCACCGCGCTGGTCATCGTCGGCGACGGCAACGGCCTCGTCGGGGTCGGCTACGGCAAGGCCAAGGAAGTGCCCGCGGCGATCGCCAAGGGTGTCGAAGAGGCCAAGAAGCACTTCTTCAAGGTGCCGCGCATCCAGGGCACCATCCCGCACACCGTCCAGGGGGAGGACGCCGCCGGCGTCGTTCTGCTGCGTCCGGCCTCGCCCGGTACCGGTGTCATCGCGGGTGGTCCGGTGCGCGCGGTCCTGGAGTGCGCCGGGATCCACGACGTGCTGTCCAAGTCGCTCGGCTCGGACAACCCGATCAACATCGTGCACGCCACCGTGGCGGCTCTGAAGGGCCTCTCGCGCCCCGAGGAGATCGCCGCCCGCCGTGGCCTGCCGATCGAGGACGTCGCTCCCAAGCGGATGCTGAGGGCGCGCGCCGAGGGTCTCGCCGAGGCCGCGGCCGCCGCGAAGGCGGGGAGCTAGCCATGGCCCGCCTGAAGATCACGCAGACCCGGTCCAAGATCGGTGGCAAGCAGAACCAGCGTGACTCGCTGCGTTCGCTTGGCCTGAAGCGAATCGGCGACGTCGTCGTGAAGGAGGACCGTCCCGAGATCCGCGGGATGGTCGCCGTCGTGACGCACCTCGTCGAGGTTGAAGAGGTCGACTAGTCATGACTGAGAACGCACCGCTGAAGATTCACGACCTGCGTCCCGCCCCGGGTGCCAACAAGTCCAAGGTCCGCAAGGGCCGTGGCGAGGGCTCCAAGGGCAAGACGTCCGGTCGCGGTACCAAGGGCACCCGGGCGCGTAACAAGGTGCCCCTCGGCTTCGAAGGTGGCCAGGTTCCGCTCCAGCGCCGCCTGCCGAAGCTGAAGGGCTTCTCCAACGCCCTGTTCAAGACGACCTACCAGGTCGTCAACCTTGACAAGCTGAGCGAGGTCTTCACCTCGGCCGGCGACGTGACCGTCGCCGACCTGGTGTCGAACGGCCTCGTTCGGAAGAACGAATTGGTCAAGGTTCTCGGAACCGGCGACATCTCCGTCGCGTTGAACGTGAAGGCGCACGCCTTCTCCGCCAGCGCCAAGGAGAAGATCGTCGCGGCCGGCGGCTCCGCCACGGAGCTGTAGGCCTCACGCATCACGAGGCGCGGAGGCTCGTTATGAGCCTCCGCGCCCGTAGTGCGTTAGAGTTCGCTGGACAGTGAGCCCAGCTTCGCTGTCAAACTGCTCGTTTGATTTGGTAAGACCCGCAAGAAGACATGCCGATGGACGACCCCCGCACCATCGCTCACCGTTACCGCGTCTCTGGCGCGCAGGAGGGACCGTGCTAACCGCTCTTACCCGGGCATTCCGGACGCCGGACCTGCGCAAGAAGCTGCTTTTCACCCTGGGTATCATTGCGATTTTCCGCCTGGGCTCGGTTCTGCCGACCCCTGGTGTGAATACCGAGAATGCCCGTAAGGCTCTGGAAGCGGTTCAATCTAGCGAGCTCAGCAGTATTTACGGGATGGTCCAGCTCTTCAGTGGCGGCGCGTTGCTGAAGCTTTCAGTGTTCGCGCTGGGCATCATGCCCTACATCACGGCCAGCATCATCCTGCAGCTGCTGACTGTCGTGATCCCTCGCCTCGAAGCCCTCAAAAAAGAGGGTCAGGCAGGCACTGCCAAGATCACACAGTATACCCGTTATCTCACCATCGGCCTGGCGATTCTCCAGTCGACGGCGTTCGTCGCGCTGGCCCGGTCCGGACAGCTGTTCGGCACCTCCGCCAACGATCTCCCGATCCTGCTGAACGACGACATCTTCACCGTCGTCGTCATGGTCATCACGATGACCGCGGGTACGGCCGTCATCATGTGGCTCGGTGAGCTCATCACCGACCGCGGCGTCGGCAACGGCATGTCGATCCTGATCTTCACCCAGATCATCGCGGTCTTCCCGTCGGAACTGATGAACATCTTCCGGCAGAAGGGCGCTTTCACCTTCGTCATCGTCCTGATCGTCGGCATCTTCATGATCGCCGCGGTCGTGTTCGTCGAGCAGGCCCAGCGTCGCATTCCGGTGCAGTACGCCAAGCGCATGGTCGGTCGCCGTATGTACGGCGGCACCTCGACCTACATCCCGTTGAAGGTCAACCAGGCCGGCATCATCCCGGTCATCTTCGCCTCCTCGCTGCTCTACCTGCCGCAGCTGCTGGTCACGTTGTTCGCCAACAGCCAAGAGAGCAACCCGGTGGTCGAGTGGATCGCGCAGAACTTCGGTTCCGGCGACACCCCGATCTACATGGCGACCTTCTTCCTCCTGATCGTGTTCTTCACGTACTTCTACGTGTCCATCACCTTCAACCCTGTTGAAGTCGCCGACAACATGAAGAAGTACGGTGGGTTCATTCCGGGCATTCGTCCGGGCCGGCCGACCGCCGAGTACCTGAACTACGTGCTCACCCGGTTGACCGCACCGGGGTCGCTGTATCTGGGCCTGATCTCCATGGTCCCGATCTTCGCCCTCACGCTGGCCGGAGCTTCCCAGAACTTCCCGTTCGGAGGAACGAGCATTCTGATCATGGTGGGTGTCGGGCTCGACACGGTGAAGCAGATTGAGAGCCAACTGCAGCAGCGCAACTACGAGGGCTTCCTGAGATAGTGCGCGTCGTCCTGGTCGGGCCCCCCGGAGCGGGCAAGGGGACGCAGGCCCAGTTCATCGCATCGCACCTGTCGATCCCGAAAATCTCGACAGGTGACATTTTCCGCGCCAACGTGTCGGGTGGCACGGAACTCGGAAAGCTGGCCAAGACCTTCATGGACCGCGGGGACCTGGTCCCCGACGAGGTGACGATCGCGATGGTGCGCGACCGCCTCGCCGAAGACGACGCGCAGGACGGTTTCCTGCTCGACGGCTTCCCGCGGAACGTGGCGCAGGCCGAGGTGCTCAAGAAGATGCTGGCCGACTTGGGTTCCGGGCTCGACCTGGTGCTGGAGCTCGTCGTCGACGACGACGAGGTGGTCCGGCGCCTGGCCGGGCGGCGCACCTGCCGCTCGTGTGGCAAGGTCTGGCACGTCGACTTCGACCCGCCCAAGAAGGAAGGTGTCTGCGACGCCTGCGGTGGTCAGCTGTTCCAGCGTGACGACGACCGTGAGGAGACCATCAGGCACCGCCTGGAGGTCTACCAGGAGCAGACGTCGCCACTGGTCAACTTCTACGCCGACGAGGGCATCCTGCGCGGCGTCGACGCGACCGGTCCGGTCGAAGAGGTCACCGGCCGCGCGATGGGCGAGTTGCGCGGCTTCAACCGCGGCCCTGCCCAGGAACAGGACAGCGACGAGAGCTAAGCGTCAGACCCGCTCGGAAACGCCACCCCATGGATTGCGTGGGGTGGCGTTCCTGTTGGGGGACAATGTATTGAATCGGGCAAATGCCCCTGAAAGATGATCCACCCAAGGGGTGCCTACGGGATGTTTCGGAAGAACAAGCACGGGATCCAGATCAAGACGCCCGAGCAGGTCGTCAAGATGCGCGCGGCCGGCCTGGTGGTCGGGCGCACGCTCGACCTGCTGAGGCGGTCGGTCGAGCCGGGCATCACGCCGCTCGACCTCGACGCGATCGCCGAGAAGGCGATCAGGGACGAGGGCGCGATCCCGTCGTTCAAGGGCTACCAGGGTTTCCCGGCGACGATCTGCGCGTCGGTCAACCAGGAGGTCGTCCACGGCATCCCGGCCGATGCGCACAAGCTGCGTGAGGGCGACATCATCTCGATCGACTGCGGCGCGATCCTCGACGGCTGGCACGGCGACTCGGCCATCACCGTCCCGGTGGGGGAGGTCGACCCCAAGTTGCTCGATCTGATCCGCGTGACCGAAGAGGCCATGTGGGCCGGTATCCGGGCTCTGAAGGTCGGCGTCCACCTGTCGGACATCGGTCACCGCATCGAGAAGTACGTGCGCTCCCAGGGCCGCTACGGCATCCCCCAGGAGTACGGCGGCCACGGCATCGGCACCGAGATGCACATGGACCCGTGGGTGGCCAACCACGGCAAGCCCGGCCGGGGGCCGAAGCTGGAGGCCGGCATGTGCCTGGCGATCGAGCCGATGGTCAACCTGGGCACCGACCAGACCCGCGTGCTGTCCGACGACTGGACGGTCGTCACCCAGGACGGCAAGGCGTCGGCGCATTTCGAGCACAGCGTGGCGGTCACCGCCGAAGGCCCGCTCGTTCTCACCGCGCTCGATGGCGGCAAAGAACGGCTTGCCACTACATAATTGGTAAAAAGACGCATTTGGAGGTTCGGTCATGGCATTCAGTCCGGAGATGCGCGCCTCTGACGCCGACCGGGAGAAGGTCGCGGCCGCCCTTCGGGAGCACATGGTCGAAGGGCGTCTGAACACCGAGGAGTTCGGCGAGCGACTGGAGGCCGCCTACGCCGCCCGGACCTTCGGCGAGCTCCAGGTGCTCACGCGGGACCTGCCCGACACCGACCTCAAGAACCTCCCGGCCCGTCCCGAGCCGATGAAACCGCAGGCCAAGAAGGATTCCAAGAAGATGCGGGAGGCCTGGTCGGTGTGGGCCACGGTCGCCGGGATCAACTGGTTCATCTGGCTGATGATCACTGTGACGAGTGGCGACGCCCCCTATGCGTGGCCGCTGTGGGTGATGGGGCCGTGGGGGATCGGGCTGCTGATCGCGACCCTGGCCCAAAGCCAGAATGGCGAGAAAAAGCGTGAATTGGGCTCCTGAATGTGCCGTTGTGCACGCTCGGCGTTGAGTGCGTATTCGTCCACAGATAGGGCGGTTCGGTCTTCCTAATGTGAGCGGTGTCCGGAGATGAGCAGCATCCCGGAAGGTCTCACTGGAGGACAGAAGAATGCGCAAGCTCTCCCGCGCTCTCGCCGGCACCGCCCTCGCCGCCGGTCTGATGGCCGGCGCCATGGCCGCCCCGGCCACCGCCGCCGCGACCACCTCGGCCGCCACGGTCTCGGCGGCGCCGTCCAAGCACTTCTTCGGTGCGTACTACTCCCACTGGAGCAACGGCTTCGAGAAGAGCCACAAGTCCTACTTCAAGGGCTACTGGACCAACAGCGGCGGCCAGTACTGGTTCTACGGCGACGTCTTCGACCGCGACCGTGACCGCCAGTGGACCTACGTCTGGTACCGCTACACCGACAAGTTCGGCCGCAGCCACGAGAAGTTCTTCAAGAACAACTCCTTCAGCCACGGCAACCGGTTCAACAAGTTCTTCGGCTTCAAGAAGGGCTTCGTGAAGGACGTCGACTTCCGGGTCTGCGAAGGCGTCAACAAGTTCGACGACTGCGGTGGCTGGGGCGACGCCTTCTGAGCCGTGCCGCACCCCAGGATTCCGGGGCCCGTCCTGACCAGGACGGGCCCCGTTTCTTCTGGGCGGGTTCACCGCGTGAGGGTTCATGCCGACTCTTTGCCCTACGGGCCTGTTGGCGGGGTTGTCCCCGGGTAGGTGATCTTTGTCGGCCGGGTGGGAGTCCCTCGGCCGCCGGGCGCTCCGGCTGAGCGGACCGCCCGGGCGCGAAGCCACCGGGCCCACCCGATCCGGCATGTCGGCGGTGCCGGACGGGTGGGCCCGGTTTTGCGGTATCCTGGAAAGCGGTTGTGTACGAGGGCCCGATCTGTGAGATCGTTTCGCGTTCCGCGCTGGGTTGCCGTACACTCCCTTGTCGGTTCACTATGACCTTTTGCGTGGGCGGCCCTAGCTGCCGCCGCTCTCTGAAACGCCTGAAGGTCGCGGCTGATTAGTGTTCCGAAGCCTCCGACGACCGAGCATCAGTGAAACGTGAGGAACTTTTGGCCAAGAAAGACGGCGCCATCGAGATCGAGGGCACTGTGGTCGAGTCGCTCCCGAACGCCATGTTCCGGGTGCAGCTCGACAACGGCCATAAGGTCCTGGCCCACATCAGCGGCAGGATGCGTATGCACTACATCCGCATCCTCCCGGACGACCGGGTCGTCGTGGAGCTGAGCCCCTACGACCTCACTCGCGGCCGGATCGTCTACCGGTACAAGTAGGAACGATAAGGACTATGAAGGTCAAGCCGAGCGTCAAGAAGATCTGTGACAAGTGCAAGGTGATCCGCCGGCACGGTCGAGTCATGGTGATCTGCGACAACCTGCGCCACAAGCAGCGCCAGGGCTAGTCGCCACCGGCCCCTGCTGAGTCCGCCCGAGGTGGCGGACTCGTCGCGTATGCGGGGCCGGTATCTGTAATCGCGCGCCACACTTGCGAAGGCGCCCTCCCTCGGGAGGGTGAACCACGCGGGAGACCCCCGGTCGGAGGCCGGGGCCCTCACCCCGGGCATTGGGGAGGGGCGTGGGGCGCAGGACCTCCGTGACACGAAGGAGAATGCCCGACCATGGCTCGCCTGGTTGGCGTCGACCTCCCCCGCGACAAGCGGCTGGAGATCGCTCTCACCTACATTTACGGCATCGGCCGTACCCGCGCGCTCGAAATCCTGGACGCCACCGGCGTCTCCGGCGACTTGCGCGTGCACCAGCTCTCTGACGTCGAGCTCGTGCCCATGCGTGACTACATCGAGTCGAACTACAAGATCGAGGGTGACCTCCGTCGCGAAGTTCAGGCCGACATTCGTCGCAAGATCGAAATCGGCTGCTACCAGGGAATCCGGCACCGCAAGGGCCTGCCCGTCCACGGTCAGCGGACGCAGACGAACGCGCGTACCCGCAAGGGCAAGAAGAAGACCGTGGCCGGCAAGAAGAAGCCGGGCAAGAAGTAGTCCTTAGCTGCAGCCCATTTCAGGAGATAGCGCTTAAATGCCGCCGAAGAGCCGCCAGGGCGCACCCAAGAAGGTGCGCCGCAAGGAAAAGAAGAACATTGCTCATGGGCACGCCCATATCAAGAGCACGTTCAACAACACGATCGTCTCGATCACTGACCCCAACGGCAATGTGATCGCCTGGGCCAGCGCCGGCCACGTCGGGTTCAAGGGCTCTCGTAAGTCCACCCCGTTCGCCGCTCAGATGGCCGCCGAGAACGCCGCTCGCCGCGCCATGGAGCACGGCATGCGTAAGGTCGACGTCTTCGTCAAGGGCCCCGGTTCCGGCCGGGAGACCGCGATCCGTTCGCTTCAGGCGACCGGGCTCGAGGTCGGGTCCATCCAGGACGTGACGCCGGTCCCGCACAACGGTTGCCGTCCGCCGAAGCGCCGCCGCGTCTGACGTCCAGGAGATAAGAGAAAATGGCTCGTTACACGGGTGCGGACTGCAAGCTTTGCCGTCGAGAGAAGACGAAGCTCTTCCTCAAGGGCAAGAAGTGCGAGTCCGCGAAGTGCCCCATCGAAATCCGTCCTTACCCCCCGGGTGAGCACGGTCGCGGTCGTCCCAAGGAGTCTGAGTACCAGCTCCAGCTTCGTGAGAAGCAGAAGACCCGCCGTATCTACGGCATCCTCGAGAAGCAGTTCAGGAACTACTACGAGGAAGCCAACCGCAAGTCGGGCAAGACCGGCGAGAACCTCCTCCAGATCCTGGAGAGCCGTCTCGACAACGTGGTCTACCGCGCCGGTTTCGCGGAGTCGCGTGACGCCGCCCGCCAGCAGGTCCGTCACGGTCACGTGATCGTGAACGGCAAGAAGGTGGACATCCCGTCCTACCGCGTCCGCGAGCACGACATCGTGGAAGTCCGCGAGAAGTCGCGCAACCTCATGCCCTACGAGGTGGCTCGCGCCACCGCCGGTGACAAGACCGTCCCGGCGTGGCTGGGTGTCGCCCCCGAGGCCATGCGGGCGCTCGTGCACCAGCTCCCGGTCCGCCAGCAGATCGACACGCTGGTCCAGGAGCAGCTCATCGTCGAGCTCTACTCCAAGTAAGTAGTGCTCTTGCTGCCGCATGGTCCGGTTTGACCGGATCGTGCGGCATCATGGTTGTTGTCGAGTGGCGTCAAATAGCGGGCGCCACCTGTGAAGGGAATCACGCATGCTCATCGCACAGCGTCCCAGTCTCGTTGAGGAGTCCCTCGACGAGCACCGGTCCAAGTTCGTCATCGAGCCGCTGGAGCCGGGTTTCGGCTACACCATCGGTAACTCCGTGCGGCGCACGCTGCTGTCGTCCATTCCGGGCGCGGCCGTGACCTCCATCCGCATCGAGGGTGTGCTCCACGAGTTCACGACGGTTCCCGGGGTCAAGGAAGACGTCACCGACATCATCCTGAACCTCAAGAACCTGGTCGTGTCCTCCGAGCACGACGAGCCGGTCGTGATGTACCTGCGCAAGCAGGGCCCCGGCCAGGTCACCGCCGCCGACATCGCGCCCCCGGCCGGTGTCGAGGTGCACAACCCCGAGCTCCACATCGCCACGCTCAACGGCAAGGCGAAGCTGGAGATGGAGCTGACCGTCGAGCGCGGTCGCGGCTACGTCTCCGCCGCCCAGAACAAGCAGCCCGGCCAGGAGATCGGTCGCATTCCGATCGACTCCATCTACTCGCCGGTGCTCAAGGTCACCTACAAGGTCGAGGCGACGCGTGTCGAGCAGCGCACCGACTTCGACCGGCTGATCCTCGACGTCGAGACCAAGCCGTGCATGAAGCCCCGCGACGCGGTGGCCTCGGCCGGCAAGACCCTCGTCGAGCTCTTCGGCCTGGCCCGTGAGCTCAACGTCGAGGCCGAGGGCATCGACATCGGCCCGTCGCCGACCGACGCCGCCCTCGCGGCCGATCTGGCGCTGCCGATCGAGGAGCTGAACCTGACGGTTCGCTCGTACAACTGCCTCAAGCGCGAGGGCATCCACACCGTGGGTGAGCTCGTGGCGCGCAGTGAGCAGGACCTGCTGGACATCCGCAACTTCGGCGCCAAGTCGATCGAAGAGGTCAAGCAGAAGCTGCACGAGATGGGTCTCGCGCTCAAGGACAGCCCTCCCGGATTCGACCCGTCCGCTGTCGCCGGTGGCGGTTACGACGACGAAGACGGCGGTTTCATCGAGACCGAGCAGTACTGATTCTTCAGTAGGAACGATCATCTGATCGGCCCGACCCCGGTACCTGATACGGCCGGGGCGGGTTATTAAAAGGAGCATTTCATGCCCAAGCCCGCCAAAGGCGCACGTCTCGGTGGATCCGCCGCGCACGAGAAGCTGATCCTGGCCAACCTGGCCACGCAGCTCTTCCAGCACGGCAAGATCAAGACCACCGTGTCCAAGGCCAAGCGTCTGCGCCCGGTGGCGGAGCGGCTGATCACCAAGGCGAAGAAGGGCGACATCCACAACCGTCGCCAGGTGGCGGCCGTCGTTCGCGACAAGAGCGTCGTGCACCACCTCTTCACCGAGATCGCCGTGACCTTCGCCGAGCGTCCCGGTGGCTACACCCGCATCACCAAGATCGGTCAGCGTAAGGGTGACGCCGCTCCCATGGCCGTCATCGAGCTCGTCACCGAGCCGCTGAACGCCGTCACCACGACCCGCAAGGCCCCTGAGCCCGCCGCCGCCCCGGCGCCGGAGCCCAAGGCCGACGAGGTCGAGGAGACCAAGGCGGAGGCTGCCGCCGACGAGGCCGAGGTCACCGAGACCGAGGCCAAGAAGGACGACGAGGCCTGATCCTCGGGTTTTCACGGGTCCGGTGTCCCCACGGGGCACCGGACCCGTTTCCGTTTTCACCAAAGGGGTTTTCGATGCGGCTGCGGCTCGATCTGGGCTACGACGGGACCGACTTCTCCGGATGGGCCAAGCAGCCCGCCCGGCGTACCGTCCAGGGAGAGCTCGAAGCCGCGCTGGGCCGCATCCTGCGCCTCCCCGAACCTCCGTCCCTGACGGTGGCGGGCCGGACCGACGCCGGGGTGCACGCGCGGGGACAGGTCGCCCACGTCGACCTGGCCGACGACATCGAGGAGCCCGCCGCGCTGCTGCGCCGGCTCGCGGGGGTGCTCCCCCCCGATGTGCGGGTCAACCGCGTCAGCGTCGCTCCCGTCGGGTTCGACGCCCGGTTCTCCGCCCTTTCCCGCCGGTACGGCTACCGCGTCAGCGACAACGCCGGGGGAGTCGACCCGCTGCGGCGCAAGGACGTCCTCTGGTACAACCGGCCCCTCGACGTCGGGCTGCTGAACGCCGGATCGGCCGCCCTGCTCGGCGAACACGACTTCGCGGCCTTCTGCAAGAAGCGGGAGGGCGCGACGACGATCCGCGCGCTCCAGCGGCTCTCCTGGGAGCGGGGCGAGACCTTCCTCACCGCGACGGTGGTCGCCGACGCGTTCTGCCACTCGATGGTCCGTGCTCTGGTGGGATCACTGCTCGCGGTCGGCGACGGACGCCAGCCGATCGAATGGCCGGGCGAGGTCCTCCGGCGGGCCGTCCGGGACTCCGGGGTCCATGTCGCGCCCGCGGTGGGGCTCACCCTCGAAGAGGTGCGCTACCCGGCCGACACGGAACTGGCCGGCCGGGCGGAGATGACCCGCCGGGTGCGCACCCTGAGCTCATGAGCTCATGAGCTCGTGACGCGCTTTTCGATGATCTCCGCCGTCTGGTCGCGGAAGGCGCCGCTGACCGGGCCGAGGTCCTTCTCCTTCTCCGCCGGGGTGTGCCCGTCGGCGTAGGTCGCGTAGCTGAAGACGATGTAGCGGCCCCAGACCATGCCCGCCGCGTAGCCCCCGCTGATGGCCACCCGGTCGGCGCCCGATTCGGCGTCGCCGTTGAGGCCGCGGAACCACAGGTTGCTGCCGAGGTTCTTGGTCTGGTCGACGGCCAGGGCGGCGTCTTTGGTGGGCAGCACGGCTATGCCGGTCGTGACGGCATATTGCTTCTTGCCGTCGACGTAGGTCGCCCGCAGCACCCGGCGGCAGTCGTTCTCCGACAGGGACTGGGCGAACGCGCCGGCGGCGGCCGCGGCGCAGTTGTCGGTGATGTTGACCTTGACGCGCTTGAAGGTCCGCCCGTTCACGTTGATCTTCGCGGCGGGGAAGGCCTCGGCCAGCGTCAGTTTGCGCGGGTCGGTCGTCTCCGAGTCGAGCACCGCCGCCTCGACCGTCGGGGCGGGCGCGGGCGCCTGCCCCGCGGCCGTCGCAGGAGGGGCCGTCACCGGGGGAGTCGCGGCCTCGCCGCTCTCCTCACTGCCTGTGTACGCCATGTAGGCCGCCGCCCCGATGGCCGCGATCGCGACGACGGAGCCGCCGGCCATCAGCACCTTACGGGCGCCGCCGCCCTTCTTCCTGGCGGGCACCTCGGTGATCGGGGCCGCCTCGGCCGGGCGGTATCCCTTGGGCAGCGGCGGATGGACGATTACCTCGGCCACCGTCGGCGCCACGCCCAGGCTCTCGAATCCCCGTCCGGGCGAGACCGGAACAACCGGCACCGGAGGGGTGAACAGGCTGTCCTGCTCGGGCTCCGGCTTGGGGTCGACTTTCTGCACCGGCATCTCCGGATCGGTGGGGACGTCGGTCACGGTGCCGTTGACCAGGCCGAACGGCTGCGGGGTCTCCAGGATGACGGGGTCGAACCCCTGGAAGGCGGGCTGCTCCTCGCGCGTGATCGTCGTCTCCGCGGGCTCCTCGCCGGGGATCGCGGCCGACGGCCACGGGGTGCCGGTGTCGCTGGCCCACCTCTCCGCCGGCTTCTGCGCGGGCGGCCACAGGGTGACCTCCGGGCGTTCGCCCGGGACGGTGGCCACCCCCGTGTCGGCCCGGGTGTCGGGTTCGGCGGCCGGTTCGGCCTGGTGGGCGGCCGAGGGCCAGTGGCGCGGGTAGACGGGCGGGTCGTCGTCGGACTCGATCATCTCGACGGTGGTGGCGGACTCCTCGCCCGGCAGGCGCGGCGGCCAGACGGCGATGTCACCCGGCTCACCGGGGCGCTCGTTGTCGCCGGGCCACTCGGGGAGCGGGGGGAGGCCGGAGGTGGTGGCGTCCGGAGCGATGGGCTCTTCGACCGACGTCGGCGGCTCGGCGGCGGGTGCGGCGGGCCAGCCGGTCCACTGCTGAGCGGGCGGCCACGAACCGGACTTGGAGTGGTCGCGCGTCTCTTCGGTCTCGGGGTCGTAGACGGGGACCGGCCAGACCGCGTTGCGGTCGCGGGTCTCCTCGGTGTCAGGGGAGTAGGTGTCAGGGGAGTAGGCGGCCCGGGTGTCCTGGGTGTCGATCTCGGCCTCGGGCCGCGGCGCCCAGCCGGACCCGTCGGGGCGCTGGAGCGGGGGCCAGGTCGCGCGGGGATCGCGCGTGTCCTCGGTCTCGGGGTCGTAGACGGGGGCGGGCCACGCCGACTTCGTGTCGTGGGTGTCGATCTCCGCTTCGGGCTGCGGCGCCGGGACGGGCCAGGCGGCCCGGGGATCGCGGGTCTCCTCGGTCAGGGGGTCGTATGCACCGGTGATCGGCCACGCGGCCCGGGTGTCGCGGGTCTCCGCGGCGGCGTCGTCGTAGACCGGAGGAGGCCAGGCGGATCGCTGGTCTGGGTCGTTCGGGCCCTGGGCCGCAATGGGGAAGCCGAAATGCCCGGTCGCGGGGGTGTCGGAGTTCTCCGGTGAGGTGCTTTCCGGCCAGGTGGCCTGGGGCGCCTCGGGGGTGTGTTCGGTGACCGGCGCGGGCGGCTGCCACGAGCGGGGGGCCTGCCAGGTGGTGGCGGGTTCCTCGGGCCGCTCGGTATCGGCCGCCGGGGCGGGCGGAGGCTGGGAGAACCAGCTGCCGGAGGACTCGGGCTCGCGAGCGGGCGCCGGGGGCCACGTCGGCGGCTCGGCGGGGGGCTGTGAGGTCGGCGCCGGCGGCCACTCCGGCTGGGGCGGGCGGGCTGTGGGGGCGGCGAACCAGCCGCTGCCCTGGCCCTCGCCGGACTGCGGATAGTTCTCGTCACGAGACGACTGCCCGAAACTGGGCGGGGGCACCTTGCCCTCGTGGTCGTGCTCGGAACCGGAATCCTGGCCACGCATACCCGGAAGCGTATCTGCGCAGACGAGATCGTCGTGCCGCTATGGGCGTTTCAGCATTGAGCTAGCTTCGGCTGCCCCGCACCGACCTGCTGTCGAGCGGGGGGAACACGATGGCGTCGGTGATGTCGACGGCGGCCTGGTAAAGGCGCTTGAGCTCGGCTTTCTTCGGTTCGTGGCCGTCTTTGAACTGGAACCAGAGCAGAATCGCGTAGTGCCCGTGGGTCCAGCCGCCGGCATAGGCCTCGCCGTCGCCCAGCTCCTTGGTGTGCGCGTCGTCGCCGGCGAGCGGCTTCAGATAGTCCTTGCGCTCCTTGCCCGCCCCGGCCCCGGCGACGCCCTTGGCGCCCTTGGAGGTCTTGAGGTTGGCGACGCCGACGGTGCCGATCACCTCGCCCTTGGCGTCGTGGAAGCTGGCGCGGGCGAGCTGGGTGCAGCCGGCCGCCTTCAGGGCCTTGGTGAGCTTGTCGCCGGTGACCGCGTCCTTGCAGACCTTGTCCATCTTGCGGACGGTCATCTTGTACTTGCGCCCGTTGCTGGTGAAGCGGCTGCGGCCGAAGATCTCGTTCTGGGTCAGCGGATCGGGGTCGGTGGCGCGTGCGGAGGCGTACCCGAACTCGCCTCCCGGGGCGACCGGCAGGCTCGGCTTGGGCGCGGCCGTCGTCGTCGCGGCGGGTGGTGGAGCACCGTCCGAGCAGCCCGCGAGCAGGCCGATGAGGGTGGTGACGACCACCGTGTGGACCACTGTTTTGACCACTGGGGCGACCAGTCCGGACCGGCGCCTGGCGGGGGAACCCATGACCTTGAGATTAACCATGTGGCGCGGCTGGTGCGGAGTCGGTCAGGAATACCCGAAGTCCTGCGTCCACCACGGGCCTCCCGGATCGAGGTTGACGCCGACCCCGGTCACGGTCAGCTGGCAGTTGAGGATGTTGCGTCGGTGGGAGGGGCTGTTCAGCCAGCTCTCCACCGCGTCGCCGGCCTTCTGGTAGCCCTTGGCGATGTTCTCGGCGCCGCCCAGCCGGTATCCGGCGCGGGCCATCCGGTCCCAGGGGCTGGCGCCGTCGGGCGACTCGTGGTCGAACGTGCCGCTCTCGGCCATCTCGGCCGAGTGCCGGCGGGCCGAGGCCACCAGCCGGGAGTCGATCCGCAGTTTGGGGCAGCCGGCCTTAGCGCGGGCCTCGTTGACGAAGAAGACGACGTTCGCCTCCAGTTCGGCCACGTGGGGGCTGACGTAGCCGCCGGGCGAGGAGGACACGTCCTCTTCGCCGCCCACGGGCGCGACCGGCACCAGCGCGGGCCGGACGCGGGGTGGCTGCGACGGGGACGCCTTGGCGATCGGCTGGTTGTCGCGCAGGTAGACCTCGCTCGCGCCGTTGCCCAGCACCGTGATCCGGCCGATCACGATGCCGAGGACGAGAACCGCGAGGACGCATGCCAAAACGCCCAGCAGCGTCCCGCGGCGGGCGCTTGGCTGAGAATGCCGGTTGTGAGGGGTCTGCCACATACCGAAGCCAAATATAGGGATACAGCGGCCTGTTGAAAATGAGATTGGAGAGACCGGATGGGTACTGGAGCCGCAGATCAGACCCCCGGAGCAAGCGCTCCGTTTTGGACCGTTGCGTTTTGCTCATGTCGGAGCTTGCCGGTAGGGTGGGGGATTGTTGTGTGTGCTTCAGTCCTTCGTTGACTGAACACGGCGCGTCCGGCGTCACCTCCCGTATGTGTGGAGACGGATGGTTGTCTGCCGTGTGCTCGCGCGACCATCCGACTGTTCACCATTCGACAGAAGGCCCTGCCGTGCCCACGTTCACCCCGAAGCCCAACGACATCGAGCGTCAGTGGTACGTCATCGACGCCACCGACGTCGTGCTCGGCCGGCTGGCCAGCCACGTCGCGAACCTGCTCCGTGGCAAGCACAAGCCGATTTTCGCGAACAACGTCGACACCGGCGACTTCGTGATCATCATCAATGCCGAGAAGATCCACCTGTCCGGCAACAAGCTGGAGCAGAAGAAGGCCTACCGCCACTCCGGCTACCCGGGTGGTCTGCGCTCGGTCACCTATGGCGAGCTGATGGAGAAGCGTCCCGACCGGGCCGTCGAGAAGGCCGTCAAGGGCATGCTGCCCAAGAACGCCCTCGGCCGGAAGATGGCCAAGAAGCTCAAGGTCTACGCCGGTTCGACGCACCCGCACCAGGCTCAGGGCCCGGTGCCCTTCGAGATCACTCAGATCGCCCAGTAACGCCGAGCCAGGAAAGTTAAGAGGAGAACCGTGGCTGAGACCACCGGTACCGAGACGGTCGTCGAGGGCGAACTCGAGGACTTCACGGGCGAGGAATTCCCGTCCGAGTACACCACCGAGTCGGCTCCCGCCGCCGACGCCCCCGTGCGCAAGCCCGTCACCACGGGCAACTCGTACGGCACCGGCCGCCGCAAGGAGGCCGTGGCCCGTGTCCGGATCGTTCCGGGCACCGGCAAGTGGACGATCAACGGTCGTAGCATCGACGTCTACTTCCCGAACAAGGTCCACCAGCAGATCGTCAACGAGCCCTTCGTGGTGCTCGGTGCCGAGGAGCAGTTCGACGTCATCGCACGCATCGACGGTGGCGGCGTCACCGGTCAGGCCGGCGCCCTGCGCATGGGCCTGTCCCGCGCGCTGACGGCGCTCGACGTCGAGACCAACCGGGCGCCGCTCAAGAAGGCCGGCTTCCTCACCCGTGACGCCCGCGCCACGGAGCGGAAGAAGTACGGACTCAAGAAGGCCCGTAAGGCTCCGCAGTACAGCAAGCGTTAAGTTGGGCCGCCTCTTCGGCACCGACGGGGTACGTGGGGTCGCTGGTCGCGACCTCACCGCCGAGCTGGCCATGGACCTGTCCGTGGCCGCCGCGCACGTGCTGCGCGATGCCGGGAGGAGCCGCCCGCTCGCCGTCGTAGGCCGGGACCCGCGCGCTTCGGGGGAATTCCTCGAAGCCGCTGTGGTCGCCGGCCTCGCGTCGTCCGGCATGGACGTGCTCCGTCTCGGCGTGCTGCCCACCCCGGCGGTGGCCTATCTGACCCCTGCGCTGGGAGCCGACCTCGGGGTCATGCTCTCGGCCTCGCACAACCCGGCGCCCGACAACGGCATCAAGCTCCTCACCCGGGGCGGCTTCAAGCTGCCCGACGCGGTGGAGCACGAGATCGAACGGCGTCTCGGGGAGAAATGGGAACGTCCCGTCGGCGCGGCCGTCGGGCGGGTCCGGGAGGCGTACGGCGAGACCGAACGCTATGTCTCCCATGTCCTGGGCTCCCTGCCGCACCGTCTTGACGGCCTGCGGGTCATCGTCGACTGCGCTCACGGCGCCGCCCACATGGTGGCTCCCGAGGCGCTGCTGCGTGCCGGAGCCGAGGTCGAGACGATCGGCACGGCCCCTGACGGCCTCAACATCAACGACGGCGTGGGCTCCACCCACCTCGGCCCGTTGCGCGAAGCGGTTCTGTCGCGCGGCGCCGATGTGGGCATCGCCTACGACGGCGACGCCGACCGTTGCCTCGCGGTGACGGCCGACGGCGCCGAGGTCGACGGCGACCAGATCATGGCCGTTCTGGCCACGGCGATGCGTGCCGAAGGCCGGCTGGCCAAGGACACGGTCGTCGCGACGGTCATGTCGAACCTGGGCTTCAAGCTGGCCATGCGCGAATCGGGCATCACGGTCAAGGAAACGGCCGTCGGTGACCGCTACGTGCTGGAGCGCATGCAGGAGGACGGCTTCACCTTCGGCGGTGAGCAGTCCGGTCACGTGATCATGCTCGACCACGCGACCACCGGCGACGGCCTGCTGACCTCACTTCACCTGCTCGCGGCGATGGCCCGCTCGGGCAAGCCGCTGGCCGAGCTGGCAGCGGTGATGACCAAGCTGCCGCAGGTCTTGGTGAACGTGCGGAACGTCGACAAGTCCCGGGCCCGCGACGCCGCTCTGCTGGCGGCGGTGGCTCAGGCGGAACACGAGCTCGGCGACACGGGCCGGGTCCTGATCCGGCCGAGCGGGACCGAGCCGATGATCCGCGTCATGGTCGAGGCGGCTTCGCACGACCAGGCGACGGAGATGGCTGAGCGGTTGGCCGAGGTCGTCCGAGTCACCTGCGGATGAACTCGCTTTTTCTGAGGGCGGCCCCTTTCCGGGGGTCGCCCTTTTTTCACTCCACGGTCACTGATTTCGCCAGATTTCTCGGCTGGTCGACGTCCAGGCCCTTCGCGGACGCGAGTTCGCAGGCGAAGACCTGCAGCGGGACCGTGGTGACCAGCGGCTGGAGCAGCGTCGGGACCGCCGGGACGCGGATCAGGGCGTCGGCGTAGGGCTCGACCGTCGTGTCGCCGTCCTCGCAGACGACGATCGTCATGGCGCCGCGGGCTCTGATCTCCTGGATGTTGGAGACGATCTTGTCGTGCAGGGTCGGTTCGCCGATGGGCGACGGGACCACCACGACGACCGGCAGGCCCTCTTCGATCAGGGCGATCGGGCCGTGCTTCAGTTCCCCGGCCGCGAAGCCCTCCGCGTGCATGTACGCCAGCTCTTTGAGCTTCAGGGCTCCTTCCAGCGCCACGGGGTAGCCGACGTGGCGTCCGAGGAACAGGACGCAGCGCCGGTTCTTCAGGGAGCGGGCGAGTTCGCGTACCGGCTCGACAGTGGAAAGGACCGCTTCCACGTCGGCGGGCGCCTTGGAGAGGCGCGCGAGGATCGCGGTGATCTCCTCGTCGGGCAGGGTCCTGCGGGTCTGGGCCAGGTAGAGGGCCATCAGGTAGCAGGCCACGAGCTGGGTCAGGAACGCTTTCGTGGACGCGACCGCGATCTCCGGCCCCGCGTGGGTGTAGATCACCGCGTCCGCCTCGCGCGGGATGGTCGAGCCGTTGACGTTGCAGATCGCCAGGACCGCCGAGCCCTGCTCGCGAGCGTGTCTCAGCGCCATCAGGGTGTCCATCGTCTCGCCGGACTGGGAGATGACCACGATCAGGGTTCCGGACGAGAGGATCGGGTCGCGGTAGCGGAACTCGCTGGCCAGCTCGACCTCGCACGGCAGGCCGGCCCACCGCTCGACCGCGTGTTTGGCGATCAGCCCCGCGTGGTAGCTGGTGCCGCAGGCCACGATGATCATTTTGTCGATGGCGCCGAGCGGGAGCCGAAGCGAGTCAAGACGCAGCCGGCCCTGCTCGTCGACGCGGCCCAGGAGCGTGTCGGCCACGGCCCGGGGCTGTTCGGCGATCTCCTTGAGCATGTAGTGGTCGTGGCCGCCCTTCTCGGCGGCCGAGGCGTCCCAGTCGACGACGAACTCGCGGCAGGAGACGGGGATGCCGTCGAAGTCGGTGATCGTCACGTCGTGGGCGCGCAGCTCGACGACCTGGTCCTGGCCCAGTTCGATGGCGCGGCGGGTGTGCGCGATGAAGGCCGACACGTCGGAGCCCAGGAAGTTCTCGCCGTCGCCGCGGCCCACGACCAGCGGCGAGTTGCGGCGGGCGCCGACGACCAGGTCGGGCTCGGCGGTGTCCACCGCGAGCAGGGTGAACGCGCCCTTCAGGCGGCGGCAGACGCGGCGCATCGCCTCGGCGAGGCCCGCGCCGGCGGCCCGCTCGTCTTCGATGAGGTGGGCGACGACCTCGGTGTCGGTGTCGGAGGCCAGGATGTGGCCCCTGGCGGTCAGGTCAGCGCGAAGCGCGGCGAAGTTCTCGATGATCCCGTTGTGGATGACCGCGACCTGCGCGGGACAGTCGGTGTGCGGATGGGCGTTCAGGTCGGTCGGCGCCCCGTGCGTGGCCCAGCGGGTGTGCCCGATCCCGACGGTCGCCTCGACCAGCGGCGTCTCCGCCAGCGCGGCCCGCAGGTTGGCGAGTTTCCCGGCTCTCTTCTGGATGCTCAGCTTGCCGTTGACCAGCGCGATCCCGGCCGAGTCGTAGCCCCGGTACTCCAGTCGGGCCAGGCCGTCGACGACGACGTCGATGGCGAGACGAGATCCCACGTATCCGACAATCCCGCACACAGTTCGCCCCCAATCACTTATGGGACAGAACATTCCATTTCGCCAGTCTGGGAAACTCCACCGGCGGTCAAGATCGGGGTAGGGTTGGGCGTCGTGGCGGATCGCGACGCGTACGTCGAGCTGAATCGGGCCCAGTGGGGTGAGCTGCGGCGCAATACGCCGATGACGCTCACCGAGGCCGAACTCGAGGAACTTCGAGGGGTCGACGACCCCATCGATCTGGCCGAAGTGACCGATATCTACCTCCCGCTGACCCGGCTCCTGAACCTTCACTTCACGGGCGCCCGGCAGCGCGGAGCGGCGGTCAGCACCTTCCTGGGCGTCAACGCGGCGCCGCCGCCCTACATCCTGGGCATCGCCGGAAGCGTCGCGGTGGGCAAGTCGACCACGGCCCGGCTCCTGCACACCCTGCTCGCGCGCTGGCCCGAACACCCCCGCGTCGACCTGGTCACCACCGACAGCTTCCTGCACCCGAACGCGCTGCTCGCCGAACGCGACATCATGCACCGCAAGGGCTTCCCGGAGAGCTACGACCGCCGCGCCCTGGTCAAGTTCGTGGCCGACGTGAAGCGCGGCCGTCCCGAGGCGTACGCGCCGGTCTACTCGCACCTCGAATACGACATCGTGCCGGGGGCCAGGCAGGTGGTGAACAGGCCCGACATCCTGATCGTCGAGGGGCTGAACGTCCTGCAGCCCGCGCCGCCCACCGCGCTGGCCGTGAACGACTACTTCGACTTCTCGATCTATGTGGACGCCCGGGTCGAGGACATCCGGGGCTGGTACGTCGACCGTTTCCACAAGCTGCGGCGCACCGCCTTCTCCGACCCGAAGTCCTACTTCAAGCACATCGCGGAACTGTCCGAGGACGAGGCGACCGTTTTCGCCAGGAACGTCTGGCGCGACATCAACGAGCGCAACCTCGTGGAGAACATCGCTCCCACGCGCGGACGGGCGGGCCTCATCCTTCAGAAGGGTCCCGACCACTCCATCAGGCGCATCCGGTTGCGCCGGGTGTGAAGGTTTTCCGCAGGTTCCGCGAGATGCGAAACCGCGTTCGAGCCCTGCGGTCATAATCGGTCGCGTGCTGCACATCCGCGTGATCAGCCCCGACCCGGACACCGAGGCCGTGGTCGGGTGCCTGCGGGAGGCGACCGGGGTCACCAACCTGGTCGTTTTCCCGGGGGTGGCCCGCTCTCCCGAGGGCGACCTCGTCGAGTTCGACGTCGCCAGGGAGGCCGCCAACGGCGTCATCGACTCGCTGCGCGGGCTGGGGATCGAGACCAGCGGTTCCATCGCGGTCGAGAAGATCGACATCGCCATCTCCGAGGCCGCCGACCGGGCCCGCGAGGAGGCGCCCGGTGAGGGCGACGACGCGGTGGTCTGGGAGGAGCTCGCTCAGAGGGTGGCCGATGACAGCCGGATGACCTGGGCGTTCATCGTCTTCCTCGCCATCGCCACCATGCTCGCCGCGATCGGGGTGCTGCTCAACTCGCCGATCCTGATCGTCGGGGCGATGGTGCTGGGGCCCGAGTTCGGGCCGATCGCGGCCGTGTGCTTCGGGCTGCTGCGGCGGGAGTGGGGGCTGATCGGGGTCGCGGCCCGGAACCTGGTCATCGGGTTCGCCGTGGCCATCGCGGTCACCCTGGCCTGCGCGCTGGTGTCCCGAGGGCTCGGCTGGATCGAACCGGCCATGATCGCCGCGGGGAACACCGAAGAGGTGAACTTCATCGTCAAGCCCGACCGGTGGTCGTTCATCGTCGCCCTGCTGGCCGGGGTCGCCGGGGTGCTGTCGGTCACGGCAGGGAAGTCGTCGTCGCTGGTCGGGGTGTTCATCTCGGTCACCACGGTGCCGGCCGCCGGATACGCCGCCGTCGCGGTCGCGCTCGGCGAATGGGGTGAGGTCGGGCACGCCGCGCTGCAGCTCGGGGTCAACATCCTCGGCATGGTCATCGCGGGCACCCTCACCCTGCTGGCCCAGCGATTCCTCTGGGAGAGGTACGGCGAACGCGTCGGTCCGCGACCACGGTCTGACCGATGACTCATTCTTACGGCCGACGACCCGCCATGGAGCTAAGGAGTACTGTCCCGATCATGACCATCCTCGCCACCGAGGCGCTCACCAAGCGATATCCCCGGGTCACCGCGCTCGACCAGCTCACGGTCAGTGTCGGCACCGGGGTGACCGGGCTGGTGGGCGCCAACGGCGCGGGCAAGTCCACGCTGATCAAAATCCTTCTCGGGCTGGTCCCGGCGAGCGAGGGCTCGGCCCAGGTGCTCGGCCTCGACCCGGCCACGCAGGGGCAGGAGATCCGCCGTTCCGTCGGCTACATGCCGGAACACGACTGCCTGCCGCCCGACCAGTCCGCCACCGAATTCGTCGTGCACATGGCCCGCATGTCCGGGCTGCCGCGCACCGCGGCCCGCGAGCGGGCCGCCGACACGCTGCGCCACGTCGGTCTTCAGGAGGAGCGCTACCGCCCGATCGGGGGCTACTCGACCGGCATGAAGCAGCGGGTCAAGCTGGCCCAGGCGCTCGTCCACGACCCCAAAGTGATCTTTCTTGACGAGCCGACCAACGGCCTCGACCCGCAGGGCCGCGACGAGATGCTGCGCCTGGTCCACCGGATCGGCACCGAGTTCGGCATCAGCGTCCTGGTCTGCTCCCACCTGCTGGGCGAACTCGAACGCATCTGCGACAACGTGATCGTCATCGAGGGCGGGCGGCTGCTGCGAGCCTCGGCGATCGGCGAGCTCACCCAGGCCTCCCAGGTGATCTCCGTCGAGGTCGAGGAGGGCCTGGAGAAACTGGCCGCCCGGCTGACCGAGGTCGGCGAGACCGTCGCCGTCGAGGGCCGCGCGCTGTCGTTGCAGGTGCGCGCCGACGAGACCTACGACCTGCTGCGAGACGCGGTCGTCGACCTCGAGCTCAACCTGGTCCGCCTGGAACAGCGGCACGCCCGCATTGAGGATGTGTTCCGATGAGTCAGCCCACCGGCGTCATTCATGACATCGGTTACCGCCACTACGACGGGCCCCGGCTCGGCCGGGGCGCCGCCGCGGTGGCCCTGGGCGTGCACAGCCTGCGCGGGACCTTCGGGCTGGGGCGGACGTTCAAGTCGAAGATCATGCCGTTCCTGCTGTTCGGGGCCATGATGCTGCCGGCCGTGGTGTCGATCGCGATCATGGCGCTGCTGAAGCAGGCGCCGATGAGTTACACCGACTACGCGATCTTCATGCAGGCGGTCATCGCGATCTTCCTGGCCGCGCAGGCGCCCGTGCTCGTGGCGCCCGACCTGCGTCACCGGGTGATCCCGCTCTATATGTCGCGGCCCATCACGATCATCGACTACATCGGGGCCAAGCTCGCGGCGATGATGGTGGCGCTGCTGATCCTGCTGGCCGTGCCGCTCACCGTGCAGTTCATCGGCGAGATGCTGATCGACCTGCCCATGCCGCTGCACACCCACGAATACCTGGCCGCGCTCGGCGGTTCGCTGTTCAGCGCGGTGCTGCTGACGTCGATCGGGCTGACGCTCGCGTCGTTCACGCCGCGCCGGGGGCTCGGGGTGGCCTCGGTGATCGCGTTCTACATGTTCACGCTGGCCACCTCCGCGGTGCTCACCGGGGTGCTGGAGAGCGAGGGCTACCGCGACGCCTCTTCGTGGAGCATTCTCATCAACCCGTTCTTCCTGGTCAACGCCGTACAGACCAATCTGTTCGGCACCCAGCCGGTCGAAGGTCTGCCCTTCCCGTCCGGGGCGGGTCCGGCGCTCATCCTCGTCGCCGTGGTGGCCCTGGCCCTGTCCGGGCTCTACCTCCGTTACCGGAAGGCGCTGGCCGCATGAGCATGATCGAGATCCGGCAGGTCAGCCGCTGGTACGGCAACGTCGTCGCGGTCAACGACGTGACGATGACGATCGGCCCCGGCGTGACCGGCCTGCTCGGGCCCAACGGCGCCGGGAAGTCGACCCTGCTGCACCTGATGGCCGGTTTCCTCCAGCCCTCCGGCGGCACGGCCACGCTCGACGCCAAGCCGATCTGGAAGAACCACGACATCTACCGCACGATCGGGCTGGTCCCGGAGAAGGAAGGCGTCTACGGCTTCCTCACCGGCTGGCAGTTCGTGCAGTCCTCGGCCCGTCTCCACGGCCTCGGCGACGACGCGGCCAGGCGGGCCATCGCCCAGGTCGACATGGCCGACGCCCAGGACCGGCGCATCGAGACCTACTCCAAGGGCATGCGTCAGCGCATCAAGGTCGCCGGAGCGCTCGTCCACGAACCCGCCGTGCTGCTGCTCGACGAGCCGTTCAACGGCATGGACCCGCGCCAGCGGCTCCACCTGATGGATCTGGTCCGCGATCTCGGCGCGGCCGGCAAGACCATCGTGTTCAGCTCCCACATCCTCGAAGAGGTCGAACGGGTCGCCCAGCAGATCGAGGTCATGGTGGCCGGGCGCCACGCCGCCTCCGGCGACTACCGGGAGATCCGGCGGCGGATGACCGACCGGCCCCACCTGTTCAGGGTGCGCTCCTCCGACGACCGGCGGCTGGCGGCGGCGCTGATCGCCGACACCGCGTCAGGCGGGGTCTCGCTCACGTCCGAGGGTCTGGAGGTCCGCACCGTCGACTTCCGGCGCTTCACCCACCAGCTTCCGAAGCTCGCCCGTGACCTGGACGTCCGCCTGTGGCAGGTGTCCCCGACCGACGAAGACCTGGAAAGCGTCTTCTCCTACCTGAGCGGCCGATCATGAACAGCGTCGTCGCGTCCATCACCTACCGGGCCGTGCTGGGCCGCAAGCGCGTCTGGCTGCTGGCCCTGCTGCCCATCTCGCTGATCGCGATCGCGCTCCTGTTCCGCATCATCGGGGGCGGCGACGAGAGCGTCACGGTGACGCTCATGTCCACCTTCGCGATCGGCACGATGCTGCCCCTGCTGGGCCTCATCGCCGGAACCGGGGTGATCGCGCCGGAGATCGAAGACGGCACGATCATCCATCTGCTGTCGAAGCCGATCTCCCGTCCGGTGATCGCGGCCACCAAATACCTGGTGGCGGCCTCGCTGATGGTGGGCTTCTCGGTGATCCCGACCTACATCGCGGCCTACATCCTGATCGGCACCGAATCGGGGATCGCCTCCGGGTTCGCCCTGGGCGCGCTGTTCGCCGGAATCGCCTACGCCGCGGTGTTCTTCCTCCTCGGGGTCGTCTCCCGGCACGCCGTCACCATCGGAGTCATCTACGCTCTCGTGTGGGAAGGGCTGATCGGCGGGTATGTGCCGGGGGCCCGGCGCTTCTCCATTCAGCAGTGGGCCCAGTCGATCGCCGACCAGGTGACGACCTCGGCCTTCATGAAAGCGGAGGTGGCGCTGAGCTTCGCCGTCCCGGCCATGGTGATCGTCGTGGTCGGCTCGGTGATCTGGGCCGGTCAGCGGCTAAGGGTGCTCTCACTCACGGGGGACGAGTGATCGTCGGTATCGGGGTCGACCTGGTGGACGTGGCGCGGTTCGCGGCCACCTTGGAACGCCGGCCCGCCTTGCGCGAACGCCTCTTCACCGAGGTGGAGCTGCAGGGCCGCTCGGTGTCCACCGGTCTGGTCTCCGGCCAGAGCGGGACCCTGTGCACCGGCCACGCCGGAGACGAACTCTGCGGCGAGACCTTCGCCGACGCGGGCCGCGACGTGCCGGTCGCGTCGCTGGCGGCGCGGTTCGCGGCCAAGGAGGCCGTGGCGAAGTCCCTGGGCGGACCGCCGGGGCTGGCGCACCGCGAGGCCGAGGTCGTCGTGGGGGAACACGGCCGGCCGGTGCTGATGATCAGCGGCCGGGCCGAGGAGATCGCGGGCGAGCTGGGGGTGCGTAGCTGGCACCTGTCGCTGAGCCACGACGGGGGGTTCGCGGTCGCGTATGTGATCGCGGAGGGCTGACTTCGGGGCTCGCCGTCGTCAGTGAGTTCCTTCGCTCCGTTACGGCTCCGCCTACCCTGACCCCGCTCGCCGCCCTGGGTGGCAGGCGGCCACCCGACGCTCCTCGGCCACTCACGCGAGGCACCGCAACGGCCTCGGGATAGCGTCGACTTCATGTGGACTGCTTTCACCAGCGATCAGGTCAGGCAGGCCGAGCACGCCCTGATGGCCATCGTGCCCGATGGCGAGCTCATGCAGCGGGCGGCCTCCGGACTCGCCGCGATCTGCGCGAAGCTGCTGCCGGGGGTCTACGGCTCCCGGGTGGTGCTGCTCGTGGGTGGTGGTGACAACGGCGGGGACGCGCTCTACGCCGGAGCACGCCTCGCCGGCCGTGGGGCCCGGGTGGAGGCGGTGCTCGCGGGGAGCAAGACCCACGAGGGCGGCTTGGCGGCGCTCAAGAAGGCCGGTGGGCGGGTCATCCAGGCGGGAGAGGTCGGCACGCCCGACCTGATCCTCGACGGGATGCTCGGCATCGGTGGCACCGGAGCCCTGCGGGAGCCCTATGCCACCCTCGCGCGGATCGCCGGGCAGTCGGGGGCCATGGTCGTCGCCGTCGACATCCCCAGCGGTGTCGATTCGAGCACCGGCGAGGTCGCAGGCGAGGCCGTCAAGGCGCGGATCACGGTGACGTTCGGGGCCCGGAAGGCCGGGCTGCTCGTCGACCCGGGGGCCGAGCGGGCCGGGGTCGTCGAGCTGGTCGACATCGGGCTCACCGACTATCTGCCCGAGCCGGAGATCACCGCGCTGACCGCCCAGGATGTGGCCGCGCTGCTGCCCGTGCCGGGGATCGAGTCGGACAAGTACCGCCGCGGGGTCGTCGGGGTCCTCGCCGGGAGCGACCGGTTCGCGGGGGCGGCCGTCCTCGCGGTCGGTGGGGCGGTCAGGTCGGGGGCCGGGATGGTCCGGTTCGCCGGGCCCGAAGACGCCGTCCACCAGGTCAGGGCTCGCTGGCCGGAGGCGATCACGGCCGTTTTGGACGGTGATCCGGTTCAGGAGGTCGGCCGGGTTCAGGCCTGGGTGCTGGGTCCCGGCATGGGCACCGACGAGCGGGCTCAGAAGATCGTCGCCGAGGTGCTCGGCTCCGATCTGCCGGTGATCGTGGACGCCGACGCGCTCACCGTCGTCGCCAAGAACCCCAAGCTGCTGCACCGGCAGGCACCCACCCTGATCACCCCGCACGCCGGTGAGCTGGGCAGACTCCTGGGCGTCGACCCTCGCGAGGTCGAGGCCAGGCGGGTCGAACACGTCCGCAGGGCCGTCGAGGAGCTTCAGGTGACCGTGCTGCTCAAGGGGTCGACCACGCTCGTCGCCGAACGGGGCAGGCCGATCCGGGTGAACACGACGGGCACGCCGTGGCTGGCCACCGCCGGGACCGGCGACGTCCTGTCGGGGATCTCGGGGACGTTGCTCGCCGCCGGACTGGCCCCTTACGACGCCGGAAGCGCGGCCGCATTTCTCCACGGGCTGGCCGCCCGGAAGGCCGCTGAGGGCGCGCCGATCGCGGCACTCGATGTGGCCCTCTCGTTGCCGGATGTGATCCGGCACCTCCGTACGGCTGCAAATATGGAGGCATGAGCAGCAGCTTCGTCACTCCTGCCGAGGCCAGGGTCGACCTGTCCGCCATCCGTCACAACGCCGCCCTCCTCAAGGAGGTCGCGGGCGGGGCCGAGCTGATGGCGGCCGTCAAGGCCGACGCCTACGGCCACGGTCTGGTCCCGTGCGCGGAGGCCGCGCTGGAGGGTGGGGCGTCCAGCCTGGGGGTCGCCACGATCCGGGAGGCCATGGCGCTGCGTGACGGGGGCGTCATCGCGCCGGTGCTGGCCTGGCTGATCCCGCCGGGGGAGCCGATCGACGAGGCCGTGGCCAGACACATCGACCTGTCGGCCGGGGCGCCGTGGCTGGTCGAGGAGATCGCGGCTTCGGCGCGGCGTACCGGGAAGACGGTGAACGTCCACCTCAAGGTCGACACGGGCATCTCCCGTGGCGGTGCGTCCGCGGCCGACTGGCCCGAGCTGGTGGAGGCCGCGCTCAAGGCCCAGGCCGAGGGACTGATCGTGATCGACGGGGTCTGGTCGCACTTCGCATCCGCCGACATCCCCGGGGATCCGTCGATAGAAGCCCAGCTCAGGGCCTTCGACGAGGCCTCCGACCTCGCGAAGAGGGCGGGCATCACGGCCCGCAGGCACATCGCCAACTCGGCCGCCATCGTCACGCTGCCGCAGGCCCGCTACGACCTGGTCAGACCCGGCATCGCGCTCTACGGGCTGAGCCCGATCCCGCACATGGGCGATTTCGGGCTGCGGCCCGCGATGACCCTCACCGCCAAGCTCGCCCTCGTCAAGAAAGTCCCGAAGGGCACGGGCGTCTCGTACGGCCACCTCTACACCACCAAGTCCGACACGACGCTTGGCCTGATCCCGCTGGGGTACGCGGACGGAATCATGCGAAATGCCACCAACCGGGCCCAAGTGCTCGTCAACGACCGCCGCTTCACTGTCGCCGGACGCGTCTGCATGGACCAGTTCACCATCGACCTGGGGGATCACCCCGCCACCGAGGGGGATGAAGTTGTCCTTTTCGGCCCAGGCGATAGAAATGAACCCACATGTCAGGAATGGGCGGATTCCCTCGGGACGATCACTCATGAGATCGTGACGAGGATCGGTGCCCGGGTGCCACGTGTACACGTGCGGCAAGGAGAGCGGGAATGACAGTACGGCGCACAGCCGGCATCGCGGGGATCGTGGTCGGTGCCGCCTCCGCGGGGGTGGCGGTGGCCGCCCTGGCCAAGCGCTACGCCGTCGGCCGCATCCGGTTGCGGCCGGACCTGGAGGCCAGTGAGCCCTTCGGCGAGCTCCACGGCACCACCGCCCGGGTCGTCACCTCCGACAACCTCACCCTCGCCGCCGAGGTCGACGGGCCGCCCAATGCCCCGCTGACCATCGTGCTCTGCCACGGCTACTGCCTGACCTCCGACTCGTGGCACTACCAGTGGCGGCTGCTGCGCGAGAAATACCGCGTGGTCGTCTGGGACCAGCGCTGCCACGGGCAGTCCGAGCGGGCCCTCGACGTCGACCAGTCGATCGACCGGCTGGGCGAGGACCTGGCGCAGGTCATCGACGATCTCGTACCGGGGCCGTGCGTGCTGGTCGGCCACTCGATGGGCGGCATGACGATCATGGCGCTGGCCGATGAGCGGCCCGAGCTGTTCGGCGACAAGATCAAGGGGGTCGCGCTCATCTCGACCTCCGCGGGGAAGCTGGCCGAGCTCAGCCTCGGCATGCCCGCCCTGGTCGCCAAGCTGGTCCACAAGGCCACCCCGACGGCCGTGGCGGTCATGAAGAAGAAGGCCGCGCTCGTCGACCGGGGGCGCCAGGCCGGGAACGACATCTCGTTCCTGCTGCTGCGCCACCTCGGCTTCGGCGACTCCACCAAGGTCAGCCCGACCCTGGTCGACTTCGCCGAGTCGATGATCCGGGCCACGCCCGCCGACGTGATCGCCGGTTTCTACCCGGCGCTCATGTCCCATGACAAGCTGAAGGCACTCGACGTCCTGAACAAGGTGCCCACGTCGATCATCGTCGGCGACCGCGACTGGCTGACCCCGCCCGAGCACAGCAGGGCGATCGCGGCGGCCGTGCCGACGGCGACGCTGACCGTGGTGACCGACAGTTCCCACCTGGTTCAGCTCGAGTGCCCGGGAATCGTGAACGACGCCCTGATCGACCTGATCGAACGGGCGGAACAGGGGGAGCGGTGAAGGAGCCTGCGGCCACGGCCGAGGACATGCGCGCACTCGGCGTGAAGATCGCCGGGCTGCTGCGGGCGGGCGATCTGGTCGTGCTGACCGGTCCGCTGGGGGCAGGTAAGACGACTCTGACCCAGGGGATAGGTGAAGGTCTTTCCGTACGCGGCCCGATCACCTCCCCCACCTTCGTGATCGCCCGGGTGCATCCGTCGCTGTCCGGGGGGCCCGCCCTCGTCCACGCCGACGCCTACCGTCTGGGCGGGATGCTGGAGGTCGACGACCTCGATCTGGACGCCTCACTCGCCGATTCGGTCACCGTGGTCGAGTGGGGCGAGGGTCTCGTGGAGGGTCTTTCGGACGAACGGCTCGAGATCGTGATTGACCGGGACGACTCTGACGAGAGTAGGTATGTCCTACTTCGAGGCGTTGGGGATCGTTGGTCGGAAATTCCTCTGGTGACGATCTAGTACGTTCCTGCTTGGAGCCTTCCACCCGACCGCTGATTCGTTAGAAAATGAAGATCTTTGCTGATGGATTGGCCTAGATTTTCTGGGTAATGGTCGGCGGTGGGAGGGGTGGGCCATGAACGCTTTATCGAGGGCTGCATTGGCCGGGGTGGTGTTACTCGGGGTCGCAGGCTGTTCCGCTGAGGCGGGGATCGTCCCGGAGCCGTCCATCACGGTGACACCGCCGTTGCCTACGGTCACTGCGACCGTACCGCCCCGGCAGGAGGTCCGGGTCGTCATCGACCCGAAGGAGATCCAGGGCGGGCAATCCCGGAACATCCGGGTCACCGCCTACTGTCCGCCCGCGCTGCCGGGCACCAACTATCAGGCCAGTGCCCACTCCGACGCCTTCACCGGCATCGTGAGCCTGCTGGCCCCCGCTCCCGAGTCGCCCGCGCCGACCCCCGCCCCCGCGCCTCGCCTGACCGGCGTGGCCGTGCTCAAGGCCAGCGCGAAGGCCGGTGGCTACCGGGTCGAGGTGCGCTGCTCGGCCACCAACGACATCGGCAACGCCCGCCTCCAGGTGCTGCGCGGCGGCACCGCCGCCGACGAGACCCGCTTCCCGACCAAGGCGCCCGGCGCCGGTGGCGGCGGCACGGCGGCCGGCGGTCCCACCGATGACTCGGGCATCCCCGTCACCCCGTTCGCAGTCGGGCTGCTGGTCGCGGCCGGTCTCGGCATCGCGGTGGCCCGCAGGCGCGCCCGGGGCTGAGCCTTGGCCGTCTCCACCCGGATGGTCGTCGCGGCGGTCATCTCGGGGTTCGTCCTGTTCGCCCTGACCAAGCCCGACACGGCCGAGGTCGAGGGCGCGCGGAGTAAAGCCGTGCCCGAACGCATCGACATCCCCGTTCTCCAGATGAAGGCGCCGCTGATCAAGCTCGGCCTGACCGGAGGCGGGGAGGTCGAGCTGCCGCCGTACGAGAAACCCAAGATCGCCGGGTGGTACGAAGGCAGCGCCGTCCCCGGCGACAAGGGCGCGGCGGTGATCATCGGGCACGTCGACACCAAGAGCGCGCCCGCCGTCTTCTACCGGCTGCGCGAGCTCAAGAAGGGCGCGGTCGTCAAGGTGGTCAGGTCCGACGACAAGACGATCTCCTACAAGGTCGACTCGATCGAGCAGATCCCCAAGGAGAAGTTTCCGGCCGAGAAGGTCTACCTCGGTGAGGGACTGCGCCTGGTCACCTGCGGTGGGCAGTTCGACTGGAACGCCCACGAATACAAGGACAACGTCATCGTGTACGCCTCCCGCCTCGACACCTGAGCACACTGCGTGTAGGGCTAGGCTTGATTTTCGTGCTGGTCCTGGCCTTTGACACGGCGACCCCTGCCGTGACCGCCGCGGTGCACGACGGAACGCGCGTGCTGGCGGAATCCACCATCATCGACGCCCGGCGCCACGGGGAGCTGCTCGCGCCGGCGATCGAGACCGTCCTGCGCGAGGCGGGTGTCTCTGCTCACGACGTGACGGCTGTCGTGGCGGGGGCGGGCCCCGGGCCGTACACCGGGCTGCGGGTCGGCCTGATAACGGCGCGGGCGCTGTCGACGACGCTCGGCGTGCCCGCCTACGGCATCTGCACCCTCGACGCGATCGCCTACGCGGCCGACGTTCCCGGCCCGTTCACGGTGATCACCGACGCGCGCCGCAAGGAACTCTTCTGGGCGACCTACGCCGACGGCGTCACCCGGCTCGACGGCCCACGGGTCGACCGGCCCGCCGACGTGCCCGTGCAGGGCGCCGTCGTGGGCGCCAGGCTCTATCTCGACGGCGTCACCGGTCCCGAGCACCCCTCCGCCGGTTCGATGGCCGCCCTGGCCGCCGCCGAACTGGGCAGGTTGTCGCCGGAAGAGGCGGCCGCCGCGGCGAAGCTGCCAGAAGGGCGCATCGACTCGGTCGAGGCCGCGCAGAACCGCGCGATTCTCGGCCCCCCGGTGCCGATCTACCTGAGGCGGCCCGACGCGCAGGTGCCCGGGGCGCCCAAGAGGGTGACGGCGTGAGCGTCGTGACGCTGCGCGGTATGAAGGTCGCCGACCTGGCCGCCGTCATGGAGCTCGAACGCGCCACCTTCCCCGCCGACGCGTGGAGCGAGCGCATGATGCTCGGCGAACTCGCCGACCAGCCCCGCACCCGCCACTACATCGTGGCCGAACGCGACGGCCTCATCGTCGGCTACGCCGGCCTGGCCGTGGCCGCCGACCAGGGCGACGTGCAGACCATCGCCGTCCTCGCCGAACACCGGCGGGCCGGGGTGGGCGCTCTCATGCTCAACGCCCTGCTCGACGAGGCCGTCCGGCGCGGGGCCTCCGCGGTCTTCCTCGAGGTACGGGCGGACAACGCCGCCGCCCAGGCCATGTACGAACGGTTCGGTTTCCTGCAGCTCGGCCTGCGGCGGGGCTACTACGACGACGGAACCGACGCGATCACGATGGTGAGGAAACTCGATGGCTGACGAGCCGATCGTCCTGGGAATCGAGACGTCCTGCGATGAGACGGGCGTCGGCATCGTGCGCGGCCACACCCTGCTGGCCGACACGATCGCCTCGAGCATGGACGAACACGCGCGCTTCGGCGGAGTCGTCCCCGAGGTGGCCTCCCGGGCCCACCTCGACGCGATGGCCCCGACGGTCGACAGCGCCCTGGCCAAGGCGGGCCTGAAGTTCTCCGACATCGACGCCATCGCCGTGACGGCCGGTCCCGGCCTCGCCGGGGCGCTGCTGGTCGGCGTGGCCGCCGCGAAGGCCTACTCGCTGGGCCTCGGCGTTCCCCTCTACGGGGTCAACCACCTCGCCGCCCACGTGGCCGTCGACCAGCTCGAACACGGGCCGCTGCCCGAGCCCTGCATGGCCCTGCTCGTCTCGGGCGGCCACTCGTCGCTGCTGCTGGTGCCCGACGTGACGCGGGAAGTGATCTCCCTCGGCTCGACCGTTGACGACGCGGCGGGCGAGGCGTTCGACAAGGTCGCCCGCGTTCTCGGCCTGCCCTTCCCCGGCGGCCCCCACATCGACCGGGCGGCCCGCGAGGGGCGCGGCAACGCGATTCCCTTCCCGAGGGGCAAGGCCGACGACGGGACCCTGGACTTCTCGTTCTCCGGTCTCAAGACGGCCGTCGCCCGATACGTGGAGAAGCAGGGCGGCGACGTCTCGGTGCCCGACGTGGCGGCCTCGTTCCAGGAGGCCGTGGTCGACGTGCTGACCCGCAAGGCTCTGGCGGCGTGCCGCAAGCACGGCGTGGATCACCTGCTGATTGGCGGCGGCGTGGCGGCCAACTCCCGCCTGCGCTCCCTGGCCCAGGAGCGGTGCGACGCGGCCGGCATCCAGCTGCGGGTGCCCCGCCCGGGGCTGTGCACGGACAACGGCGCGATGGTGGCCGCTTTGGGGTCGAACCTGGTCGCGGCAGGGGCGACGCCGTCACTGCTGGACATCCCGGCCGACTCGTCGATGCCGATCACCACCATCAACGTCTGACCTCAGGCCGTCGCCACCCCGTCGTGGCCTTCTCCGCTTGGCGACGGGAGGGCCGGGGCGCCATGAGCATCCTCCGCGCGTGATGGCTTCGAGCTTTCTGGCGGTTGCCCGTCGGAAATATGGCATTCATGCGGACACACGAGAAGGGCCGGGCCGCTTCAGCGGTCCGGCCCTCCTTCGCGCGGGTGCGTTCAGTCCTTCGTGCCCCTCGTGGGGCGTAGGAGGGCCTCAGCGAGCGCCAGCATGGTTTCTTCGAGGGCTCCGAGCCTCCGGGTCAGGTCGGTGTGAGCGGGCTCCACCGTGGTCGACAGGGCCTCGCGGACCGCCTCCTTGTCGGCGCGGCTCTCGACCAGGGGGCCGATCTCGCCCACCAGGCGGTGGAGTTCGCCGATCTCCAGGGTCGCGGGCAGCTGGCCCAGGCGCTGGTTGATGGATTCGACCCGGTCGTCGACGCCGTCGAAGCGTTCGCCGAGTTGCTCTTCCAGGGCCTCGACCTTCGAGGCCAGGCGGGTCTCCGAGTCGCCCACGCAGATGCCCAGGCGCTCGTCGAGGGTGGTGACGGCACGGTCGGTGATGTCGAGCTTGTCGCCGTTCTCGGTCAGCTTCGCCTCGATGCCCGTCACTCGGGTGTCGATGTCGGCCAGGCACTCGTCGGCCGTCTCGATGCGGGAGTCGATGCGGTCGAGGCGGGCGGTCACGCCGGCGACCTGGCCCTCCAGCGCGTGGAACTGGGCCTTGGCGCCGGACTGGGCCTCGCTGATGGTGCTCAGGCGGGCGTTGCTGGCCGACTGCTGGCCCTCGACGCCGGAGATGCGGGTCGCGATCTGGTCGAGGGTGGCGGTCAGGCGGGTGACCGCGTTGTCGAGGCCCGTGGTGAGGGACTCGGTGACGTCGGCCTCGAGGCGGTCGAGGCGCTCGGTCAGGTCGGTGACGGCCTTGTCGATGCGGCTGAAGCGGGCCGCCGCCGTCTCCATGCTCGCCTGGATCTGGGTGAGGCGGTCGGCGACCGAGGTCAGGCGGGTCAGGGACTCTTCGACGCTCTCGCCGACGGTGCCGACGTCGGCCCACAGGCTGGGCAGTTCGCCGATCGGGGTGACCTTCTCGCCGACGGTGTCGACGTGGTCACGGACCATCTCGATGTGCTGGGCGAGGCCTTCGGCCCAGGACGGCGGGCGGCCCGCCAGGTCGTCGAGGCGGACGCCGACCGCTTCCATCGTCGCGCCGATGCCGCCGAGCTCGCGCTCGCGGACCTCGCGGAGCAGCCATTCCATGCCCTCCATGCGCTGGCGGATCTCGTCGAGCACGGCCCCCTGGGTGCGCTGCTCGTAGACATGGTCCTGGGCCGCACGGGCCAGCAGCTCGCGCATCCGGTCGGACACGGCGGCCTGACTGCCCGCTTGAAGGAGGGTGTGGTTTTCCACCGAGGAGCTCCGGATCAAGAGGAAGACGTGAACACGTAATGTCACCGAACGATAACCCTCAGCGCCGACACTTTCCCGGGGACAGGGAAAGATCGGGGTTCCCGATGGATTGCCCGACTGGCGGCTTTACCTGCCCATTTCCGTGGCGAGCACGGCCACGGGACGGGTGCCGAGACGGGTCAGCAGGACCACGATCGACCCCTCCCCGGACAGTCGCAGATCGTGACGGAGCTTCTCCACGTCGACCGCCGATCCTCTTTTCTTGATCGTGACAGCGCCCACATTTCTTTCGCGGAGGGCTGAACGGAGCTTCTTCAGCGAGAAGGGCATGACCTCCTCGACCCGGTAGCCGGCGGCCCACGGGGTGGGCACATGGGAGTCGGCGGACAGGTAGGCGATCTGGGGGTCGATCAGCCGGCCGTCGACGATCTCGGCGACCTCGCCGATCAGGTGGGCGCGGACGGCGGCGCCGTCGGGTTCGTACAGATAGCTGCCGATGGGGGCGACGTCGGCTTCGACGTCGCGCGCCGTCATCGTCTCTCCGGACGGGAGCAGCGTCGCCCTCCGGCCCGACGAGCCCGACCACAGGACGGCCTCTTTGACCTCGCCCTTGAACGAGACCCATTCGGCTTCCATGCCGTCGGGGATGTACTCGTAGGGGATGCCGGGAGCGACCTTCAGGCAGGCCTTCCGCGCGCGGCCGACCAGGTCGAGGATCACGTTCCACGTGGGCGAATAGGCGGCCGGGTCGAAGACGCGACCCTTCGTGGTCCTGCGGGCGGGGTCGGCGAACAGGGCGTCGTAGGCGGATGGATCAAGGGTGGTCGCGTCGGCCAGGCGAACGGTCGCCCGTACACCCAGAGCTTCCGCGTTCGCCCTGGCCACCGCGACCGTCAGGGGGTCGAGGTCGACCGCGTCGACCTCGCAGCCCGCTCTGGCCTGGGCGATCAGGTCGCCGCCGATGCCGCAGCAGGCGTCGGCCACCGACAGACCGGCCAGCCGCTTCGCGCGGTGCTCGGCCACTTCGGGGCGGGTGGCCTGTTCGAGGCCGTGGGGGGTGAAGTACATCTTCGCCGCGTCGCCGCCGAACTTCGCGACCGCCCGCCGCCGGAGACCCGCCTGGGTCAGCGTGGCCGAGACCAGATCGGGGTCGTAGCGGCGGCGCAGAGCACTGACGGCCTCGACCGGTCCGGCGCCGGTCGCCAGGACCGCGTCGGCCTCGGCCAAGGCCGTCTGCCCGTCGGGCGTCAGCAGGCGGGCGAAGCTCTCCAGATCCACACGGAGACGCTAGCGCCCGCCGCTCACCGGAACGGACCGGCAGGGGGCTCCCGGTCCGTTCGGGGCTTCAGCGCCTGCCGCTCACCCGGAGGACAGGTCCGGGTGTCGGCCGATCATCGGGTGGTCCATCTCTGGGCGGTGGAGTTGTTGCAGGTGCGTAGTTCTACGACGGCGCCGTTGCCCGTTCCGGTCGCGTGGAGGCACTTGCCTGATCCGGTGCCGACGAGGGCGCCGCCGGAATTCTGGGTGAACTTCTGGGCGGACGTCCCGTTGCACTCCCAGATCTGGATCTTGGTGCCGTCGGCGGTGCCGTTGCCGTTCACGTCGAGGCAGCGGTTTCCGTACACCCTGAGCTCGTTGGCGGTCGTTCTGGTCCAGCGCTGGTTGACGCCGTTGTGGCAGTCCCACATGTGGATCTGGGCGCCCTGGGCCTGCGAGACGCCGCTCACGTCGAGGCAGCGGTTCGAGGCGGTGTTCACGTAGCTGACCGCCGCGCCGGCCACGGGGGTGAGGCTGCCGGGGAACGCCTGGAGGGCGGTCCACCAGCGGGCCGCCATCTTGTCGTAGCCGGTCTGGTTGGGGTGCAGGCCGTCGGCCAGGTCGGCGGTGGTGAAGCCGGTGTTCATGTCGACCAGGTGGGTCAGCGGGCCCTTCTGGGCCACGATGCCGGGGACCGCCGCGTTGAAGGTCTGGATCCTGGCGTTGAACGCCGGATCTGCGGATGGTGTGATTTGTGCGACAAACAGCTCCACCTGCGGGGCGTTGGCGCGGATCTTGTCGATCAGGGCCGACAGCCGGGCGGGCGCCGTGGACACCTGGTACTGCTGGCCCATGTCGTTGGTGCCGATGTGCAACAAGATCGTTCTCGGGGTGTACGTCGCCAGCCATCCCACGATCTGGGCGTCGATCTGGTCGATGCGCCAGCCCGAGTGACCCTCGTGGTCGTGGTCGCCCAGACCGGCCGGGCCGTTGAACCCCGAGCCGACGAAATCGGCCGTGTGACCTGCCTGGACGAGACGTTGCCATAGATTGATGCGGTAGCCGCCGGGGACGTTGAACCCGTCGGTGATGCTGTCGCCCAGCGGCATCACCCGGACGCCGCCGTTCGACTCGGCGAACACGGGTGTGACGAGGAGCCCTGTCGTGAGCAGGAGACCCATGAGGGCCGGTAACAGTCTGCGCATTGCCCATCCCTTCGATTGGTGGCACAAGCGAGGGCGAGTTCAATGAACGACTCTGACTTTGCACTGTCAACATCTGCTTGAAGTGCGGTGAGTGTGCTTCCGCCCGTGTTGACGTCCTCGGGGAAGGTGCATACTGTGTCGTGTTGGCACTCGCCTAGTGAGAGTGCCAATGCGACGCAGATAGGTCTGACACCCGCGACGGCAGGCCGCTGGTCGCCTCTTCAGCTCATTCATCGCAATCTGAAGGGGAGGTCCGATCGTGACGACCGCCACCAAGGTTCCCGTTAAGCCGCTCGGCGACCGCATCGTGGTCCAGCCGCTTGAGGCCGAGCAGACCACCGCCTCTGGCCTGGTCATCCCGGACACGGCGAAGGAGAAGCCCCAGGAGGGCCGCGTCCTCGCTGTGGGCCCCGGCAACTGGGACGAGTCCGGCAGCAAGCGCGTTCCGCTCGACGTCAGTGAGGGCGACGTCGTCCTCTACAGCAAGTACGGCGGCACCGAGGTCAAGTACGGCGGCGAGGAGTACCTCGTGCTCTCCGCCCGTGACGTGCTCGCCATCATCGAGAAGTAGGCCGTGAGGAGACCCCGGGCGCGACGAGCGCCCGGGGTTTCCTACGCTGAGAGGACCTTAAATGCCCAAAACCCTGGCGTTTGACGAGGACGCCCGCCGCGCGCTCGAGCGTGGCGTGAACGCCCTCGCCGACGCGGTCAAGGTGACCCTCGGCCCGCGTGGCCGCAACGTGGTCATCGACAAGAAGTTCGGCGCGCCGACGATCACCAACGACGGCGTGACCATCGCTCGTGAGATCGAGCTCGACAAGCCCTACGAGAACCTTGGCGCCCAGCTGGCCAAGGAAGTCGCCACCAAGACGAACGACGTCGCCGGTGACGGCACCACCACCGCCACGGTGCTGGCCCAGGCCATGGTCCGCGAGGGCCTGCGCAACGTGGCCGCCGGTGCCCAGCCGCTGTCGCTGAAGCGTGGCATCGACCTGGCCGCCCGGGCCGTCAGCGAGAAGCTGCTGACCTCCGCGCGCCACGTCGAGGACAAGAAGGAGATCGCCCACGTCGCGACGATCTCCGCCCAGGACGCCAAGATCGGCGAGCTCATCGCCGAGGCGTTCGACAAGGTCGGCAAAGACGGTGTCATCACCGTCGAGGAGAGCAACGCGCTCGGCCTGGAGCTCGAGTTCACCGAGGGTCTCCAGTTCGACAAGGGCTACCTCTCGGCCTACATGGTCACCGACCAGGAGCGTATGGAGGCCGTCCTCGACGACCCCTACATCCTCCTGACCCAGGGCAAGGTCGCCTCCCTGGCCGACTTCCTGCCGCTGCTGGAGAAGGTCGCCCAGACCAAGAAGTCGCTGTTCGTGGTCGCCGAAGACGTCGAGGGCGAAGCCCTGGCCGTCCTGGTCACGAACAAGATCCGCGGCACCTTCACCTCGGTCGCCGTCAAGGCTCCGGGCTTCGGTGACCGTCGCAAGGCCATGCTGCAGGACATCGCGATCCTGACCGGCGCGCAGGTCGTCTCCGAGGAGATCGGCCTCAAGCTGGAGCACGTCGGCCTGGAGGTGCTCGGCACCGCCCGGCGCGTCGTCATCACCAAGGACGCCACGACGCTCGTCGACGGCGCCGGTGAGGGCTCGGCCATCGCCGACCGCGTCAAGGAGATCAAGCTCGCGATCGAGCAGTCCGACTCCGACTGGGACCGCGAGAAGCTCCAGGAGCGTCTCGCGAAGCTGTCGGGCGGCGTGTGCGTGCTGAAGGTCGGCGCGGCCACCGAGGTCGAGCTGAAGGAGAAGAAGCACCGCCTGGAAGACGCGATCTCGGCCACCCGCGCCGCGATCGAAGAGGGCATCGTCTCCGGCGGCGGTTCCGCTCTGGTCCACCTCGCCGCCGAGCTCGACAACCTCGGGCTCACCGGCGACGAGGCGACCGGCGTCTCCATCGTGCGCAAGTCGCTCGTGGAGCCGGCTCGCTGGATCGCCGAGAACGCCGGCCTCGAGGGCTACGTCGTGACCGCCAAGGTCGCCGAGCTCCCCGTGGGTCACGGTCTCAACGCCGCCACCGGTGAATACGGCGACCTGATCGCTCAGGGCGTCATCGACCCGGTCAAGGTCACCCGTTCGGCCGTGCAGAACGCCGCGTCCATCGCCGGCATGCTGCTGACGACCGAGGCGCTCGTCGCCGACAAGCCCGAGGACGAGGCCCCCGCCGCCGCAGGCGGCCACGGCCACGGCCACGGTCACTAATAACGGTTGCAGTTCCACGGCCCTCACCCATTCGGGGTGGGGGCCGTAGTTCTATATAGAAGCTGTCAACCGGACAACTTGTCAGAACGTCCTATGGGTCTGACCTGTCAGAACATCTGACAAAAATGCAGCATTTTGTGCGTATTACTGAAATGTCCAAAACCGTCGAGTGTTCGTGCGATTACTTGCAGTTATCACCGCATCAATGTGACCAATCCGTATCCGTTCACCATGACGACAGTTCTCTGTGTGGCGGGCATCATGCCTAACGTGACCGAGGGATGCGTCGCCGACGCCGCAACTGGGGTAAGGCTTGCGATTGGGTCCAGAGTCGACGTGAGGCCGGAGGAGTCCGACCTCAGGGAGCTGACCAGTCTGGCCGTGACAGGGGACCGCACCGCCATCGAGCGGCTGCTGACGCAGCTGCGGCCGATGGTCGTGCGCTATTGCCGAGCCAGGCTCGGCCGGGTTTCGGGGCATTATCACAATGCCGATGATGTGGCCCAGGAGGTCTGCATCGCGGTGCTGTCGGCGCTGCCGCGTTATCGGGACATGGGCCGCCCGTTCGCGTCGTTCGTCTTCGGCATCGCCTCGCACAAGGTGGCCGACTCGCTGCGCAGTTCGGTGCGATCGGCCGTGCCGACCGAGGATCTCCCCGACGGGCCCGACGAGCGTCCCGGGCCCGAGGAGACCGTGGTGCGGTACATCGAGGCCGAACACGCCCGCGCGCTGCTGTCGCGGCTGCCGGAGAACCAGCGGGAGATCCTGATCCTGCGGGTGGTCTCCGGGCTGTCGGCGGAGGAGACGGGCAACGTCCTCGGGATGTCACCCGGTGCGGTCAGAGTGGCCCAGCATCGTGCTCTTGCTCGGCTCCGTCAGATGGCGGAGCTAGAGTCGATTGCGTGACAATCGACGTTGACGCCGTTCTCGACGCGCTGGCCCGGCGCGAGGCGGTGCGGTCGTCCGATCCGGCGATCTCGGTTCTGCGTGCCCTGATCGCCGACGTGGACAGCATTCAGGAAGCTCAGCGGCTCTCTTCGGTGTCGATGACGCCGTCGACATAGCCTCGGGCGTACTCCCAGCTGACATAGTCGGCGGGGTCGGGTTGGAAGGCGGGTTCGTGGACCTGCGGTCGCCCGTTGTCGATCATCTGGCGTAGGTTGCCCCGGAGCAGGTCCCAGTCGAAGTAGTGCTGTTCGCCACATTCCGGGCAATCGAGCACCAGACCGAGCACCCCCTGCGGTTCGAGCAGGGAGCGGAAGACCTCCACGTCGGCGAGGTCGGTCAGCGCCTCGTCGCGTTCGGCCATCGTGAGCGGCTCGGGATCATCGAGCTCGCCCAGCTCCACGGCGGGATCGTTGGGGTCGTCCGCGAACGGGTCGCGGGGGACGTCTTCCAGCACGTAACCACCATATGACTCCCATCGCCCCCGGTGTGCTCAAAGACCGGGTCAGGACAGCCAGCCCCGGCGCGCCGCCTCGACCCCGGCCTGGAAGCGGGTCTGGGCCCCCAGCTCGGCCATGGCGTCGGCGAACCGGGCCCGGACGGTCCGGACCGAGAGTCCGAGGCGCCGGGCGATGGTGTCGTCGGAGATTCCCTGGGACGCCAGCCGCAGCACCTGGACGGCCCCCGGCGAGTAGCGGATCGGCGTCGCCCGCTGCCACATCTCGTCGAACAGCGCGCGCAGCGCGCCCACCACGATCGGGGCTCTGACCAGGTAACAGTTGTAGGCGCTGCCGGGCAGCGACACGCCCCAGTCGGCGGGCAGGCCGGCGGCGTCGTGGCCGATCGCGAAGAACCAGCTCGGCACCCGATCAAGGGCCCGGATGCCCGCCCCGGCGGCGGTCAGCCGGTCGAGGGAGTCGCGCATTCCGGGGATGGCGAGGGCGGAGGCGGGGACAACCGCACGGGCCGTGAGGAGATCGCTTTTCAGCGCCTCGATCCATGTGTCGGCATATTTCCGGATGAAATCCGTGAGGCTGCGTTCATCGGGGATCGCGGTCACCAGATCGGAAGGCGGCGATTGGAGCGCCAGACCGATCACGCTTTCGTAGAGTTCGTCGGCGCCGTTCACCAGTTCCACCGGGAACTGGCGGCTTTGGTAATCGCGTCCGGCGTCGTAGGTGAGCGTCAACCCGCCCACCGAGGCCAGCACCTCGTCGATCTGGCGGCTCTCCTCGGCCAGCCGGTCGAGCCGGGCGGCGATCAGGCGCCCGATCGCGGCGGCCGGGTGGCGGGCCAGGAACTCGCCCGCCTGCTCGTCGACCGCACCCAGCCGGACCAGGCCGGCCAGCTGGTCGGCGACCTCGTCGGTGGGTTCGTCGGCGGCCTGGGCGATTTCGGGCAGGGTGGCCCGGTGCAGTCGTAAGACGGTTTCGTACACCGCCGTCTGGGCCCGGCTGAGGCCCAGGCTTCCCAAAGGGTCGGCAGAGGTGGTCATCGTCGGTCCAGTTTCAGGTCGTGGTCACGCCCGGATGTCTGCTCCCTCGCCAGGAAACCGCCGCGGCCGGGCAACCGAGCGACTTCGCGAGGATAACGCGCTATTGCGTTTCCGATGGAGAAAACCGCGAGAGGTGCAGCTTCGTGTAATTGCAGGTTCGGACATTGTGTCGGGACCCACCGTGACGCACTCTTGACCCTGCGTCGGCACGGGGTGGGGCGCCGTGACCGACCGGGCGCGGAGGGGGGCTCGGCGGTCACCGTGGGGGTCTCACCCATCTGACGCGTCAGGGGGGTCCGCACTTGTGGCGGGTCCCCCTTTCTTCTTTCCGTTACGGCTTCGCGTGGCCGGCCCCGCCCGCCGCGCCCGCCCCGCGCCGCATCCGGCGCCGACCGGCCGCGCCCGCCCCTGTGGGTGACGGTGTGGGTGACGGTGTGGTGGTCGCCACCTTTCCTCGCAGGGGCGCTGAAGTGGCGGTTGCTTCTTTCCGTGAGCTCTAGACTGGCCCGGAGGCCTGACGAGGTCTTCTTTGCCGCCGAAGGGGGTTCGCGGTCGCCATGGCCAGATTCACCGAACAAGGGCTCACGTACGACGACGTACTGCTGGTGCCCGCATACTCGGACCTGCAGCCAGGTGACGCTGACACCGGCACCCGGCTCACTCGCGGGATCACGCTGCAGATTCCACTGATCAGCGCCGCGATGGACACGGTGACCGAGGCGCGCATGGCGGTGGCGATGGCCCGCCAGGGCGGCGTCGGCATCCTGCACCGCAACCTGTCGATCGACGACCAGGCCCGCCAGGTCGACCTCGTGAAGCGTTCCGAGGCCGGCATGGTCACCAACCCGGTCACCTGCTCGCCCGACGACACGCTGGCCGACGTGGAGCAGCTCTGCGCGACCTACCGCATCTCCGGGGCTCCGGTCACCGACGCCGACGGCGTGCTCGTCGGCATCGTCACCAACCGTGACATGGCCTACGAGACCGACCACTCGCAGCTCGTCCGCGACGTGATGACCAAGATGCCGCTGGTCACCGCGCCGGTCGGGGTCTCGCGCGACGAGGCGTTCCGCCTGCTGCGCACCCACAAGGTCGAGAAGCTGCCCCTGGTCGACGACCGGGGCCGTCTCCAGGGCCTGATCACGGTCAAAGACTTCACCAAGAGCGAGCAATATCCGCTGGCCACCAAAGACGCCGACGGCCGCCTCGTGGTCGGCGCGGCGGTCGGGGTCGGGGGCGACGCGGAAGACCGCGCCCGCGCCCTCATCGAGGCCGGGGCCGACGTGATCGTCGTCGACGTCGCCCACGGTCACTCCAAGGGCATCGGCGACATGATCGCCAAGCTCAAGGCCAACACCGCCGTCCAGGTCGTCGGCGGCAACATCGCCACCCGCGCGGGCGCCCAGGCGCTCATCGACGCGGGCGCCGACGCCGTCAAGGTCGGTGTAGGGCCGGGCTCCATCTGCACCACCCGCGTGGTCGCCGGTGTCGGCGCCCCGCAGGTCACCGCCATCCACGAGGCCTCGCTCGCGGCCGGTCCCGCCGGTGTGCCGGTCATCGGCGACGGCGGCCTCCAGTACAGCGGCGACATCGCCAAGGCCATCGCGGCCGGCGCCGACGCGGTCATGCTCGGCTCCCTGCTCGCGGGCTGCGAAGAGTCGCCGGGCGAACTGATCTTCATCAACGGCAAGCAGTTCAAGTCCTACCGGGGCATGGGCTCGCTGGGCGCCGTCCGCAACCGCGAGCGCGGCGGGCAGTCCTTCTCCAAGGACCGCTACGCGCAGGACTCCGTGAGCGGCGACGACAAGTTCATCCCCGAGGGCATCGAAGGCCAGGTCCCCTACCGCGGTCCGGTCGCCGCCGTGGCCCATCAGTTGGTCGGAGGGGTCAGGCAGGGAATGTGGTACACGGGGTCGCGCACCATCGCCGAGCTCCGCGACAACGGCCAGCTCATGCCGATCACCGCGGCCGGTCTGAAGGAGAGCCACCCCCACGACATCCAGATGACGGTGGAGGCTCCGAACTACCACCGTCGCTGACCTCTATCGAGCAACAGGAACACACATGACACAGGTGGAGATCGGGCGCGGTAAGACCGGGCGGCGCGCCTACGCCCTCGACGAGATCGGCATCGTTCCCTCGAGGCGCACCCGCGACCCCGAGGAGGTGTCGATCTCCTGGCAGATCGACGCCTACCGTTTTGACCTGCCTCTTTTGGTCAGCCCGATGGACAGTGTGGTCTCACCGCGCACGGCGATCGAGATCGGCCGGCTGGGTGGCCTGGCCCCTCTCGACCTCGAAGGCCTGTGGACCCGCTACGACGACCCGCAGCCCCTGCTCGACGAGGTCGCCGAGCTGGGCACGGCCGCGGCGACCCGCAGGTTGCAGGAGATCTACACCGCGCCGATCCAAGACGAGCTGATCGGCCGCCGCATCGAGGAGATCCGCGCCGCCGGGGTGACGACCGCGGTGCGGCTGTCTCCGCAGCGCACGGTCCAGCACCACAAGGCCGTGATCGACGCGGGCGTCGACATCTTCGTGATCCGCGGCACCACGGTCTCGGCCGAGCACGTCTCTGGCCGGGCGGAGCCGCTGAACCTGAAGCAGTTCATCTACGAACTCGACGTCCCGGTGATCGTCGGCGGCTGCGCCACCTACACGGCGGCGCTCCACCTGATGCGCACCGGCGCGGCCGGCGTCCTGGTGGGCTTCGGCGGCGGGGCGTCCCACACGACCCGCAACGTGCTGGGCGTCGTGGTCCCGATGGCGACCGCGATCTCCGACGTGGCGGCGGCGCGACGTGACTACATGGACGAATCCGGCGGCCGATACGTCCACGTCATCGCCGACGGCGGCATGGGCGGCTCGGGCGACATCGCCAAGGCCATCGCCTGCGGTGCCGACGCGGTGATGGTCGGTTCGCCGCTGGCCCGCGCGGCCGAGGCACCCGGGCGCGGCTTCCACTGGGGCTCCGAGGCGCACCACCCCGAGCTGCCCCGTGGCCGCCGGGTCGAGTTCGGCACGATCGGGACGCTGGCGGAGGTCCTCCACGGGCCGTCGTCGGTGGCCGACGGTTCGATGAACCTGATGGGCGCGTTGAAGCGGACCATGGCGACGTCGGGTTACTCCGACATCAAGGAGTTCCAGCGCGTCGAGGTCGTGGTGGCTCCGCCGCAGCCGTGACAGCGTTCTGACAGGGCGTCGGGTACTCACCCGGCGCCCTGTTTTGTTTTCGGCGGTCGTTCATATGTTGATATTTCCGGGTGCTGTGTTCGGGATTGATTCCCGTGGCATCCATATCCATCCGGCGATATCCGGAGTGCGTGGCAGGAGATTTTGTTTCTGTGGCTTGGCTTCGCTATTTCAAGAGAGGCGTAATGCCGAAATATCCGGCGCTGTGCGCCGGATGGGTGTCGCCTCTTCGGTGCTCAATCCGTGTTTCTGCTTGATCTGCGGGACGGAAGGGGCTGGAGTTACGAAATCTCGGGCTTCGGGCCGACCTAGACCCATTCGCCCTGGCGCATGACTTTGTGGACCTCCAGTTTGTCGTCCAGGACCACCAGATCGGCGCGTTTGCCCACGGCGATGGAGCCGACCTCGTGGTCGAGGCCGAGGGCCTTGGCCGGGTTCAGGGAGGTCACGGCGGTGGCCTCGCTCAGGGTCAGGCCGTTCAGCTGGACGCCGCGGCGGAAGGCCCGGTCCATGGTCAGGGTGCTGCCGGCGATGGAGCCGCCCCCTTCCAGGCGGGCTTCGCCATTGCGGACCTCCACCTTCATGGGGCCAAGGTCGAAGTCGCCGTCGGGCATGCCGGCCGCGTCCATGGCGTCGGTGATGAAGGCCACGCCGCCCTTCGCCGCGCGGAGGGCCAGGTTGATGATCTCCGGGTGGAGATGGAAGCCGTCGTTGATCAATTCGACGGTCACCCGCTCGTCGGCCAGGGCGGCGGCGATGGGGCCGGGGTCGCGGTGGCCCAGGGGGCGCATCGCGTTGAACAGGTGGGTGGCGACGGTGGCCCCGGCGTCGATGGCGGCGCGGGACTCGTCGTAGGTGGCGTCGGTGTGGCCGATGGCGGCGATCACGCCGGACTCGGCGCAGGCGGCGATGGCGGCCAGGGCGCCGGGCAGTTCGGGGGCCACGGTGAACATGCGGGCGTGGCCCTTGGCCGCCTCGATCAGGTCGGTGAACTCGCTCACTGAGGGGGTGCGCAGCAGCGCGGGGCGGTGGGCGCCGCATTTGGCCGCCGAGATGTACGGACCCTCGAAGTGGACGCCCGCCAGCAGGCCCTCTCCGCAGAGACCGGCCAGCATGCCGGCCGCCGAGCGCAACGTCTCCAGGGGGGCGGTGACCAGGCTGGCGACGGCGGTCGTCGTCCCCCTGGAGAGGTGGAAGGCGAAGGCGCGCCTGGCCTGCTCCTCCGAGCCCGACGGGTAGCCCGCGCCGCCGCCTCCGTGCACGTGCATGTCGACGAAGCCGGGGACCACGTAGCGGTGGCCGAGCGATTCGCCGTCGCGGGGGGCGGTGCCGTGGCCGATGTGGGTGATGCGGCCTTCCTCGATGGAGAGCCAGCCGTCGGTGACCGCGTGTCCGGTGACGATCCGGGCGTTGACGAGAGTCTGGCTCAAGGCAGGATCACCGATCTCGTGAGGTGAAGGGGCTCGTCGGGGTTCAGGCCGCGGGCCAGGGCGCGGGCGACGGCCACGCGCTGGATCTTCACCAGTTCGGCCAGCGGGTCGCGGCCGGACTCCGCGAACGTGCCGCCGCACCCCACCACCTCCGCGGCCAGGCCGTCGGGGGCGGGGCCGAGCATCCACGTCACCCGGCCGGGGCCGGCGATCGAGATCGGGCCGTGGCGGTATTCCATCGCCGGGTAGCTCTCGGTCCAGGCGCGGGCCGCCTCGCGCATCTTCAGGGCCGCTTCGGCCGCCAGGCCGTTGGTCCAGCCGCGGCCGAGGAAGGTGTACTGCTCGGCGTCCACCAGATCACCGAGGTCGTCGGACAGGGCCAGCTCCGCGTCGGCGATCGCCCCGGTCAGGTCTTCGCCCAGGTTGGCGCGGAGCAGCGCCAGCTGGGTGGTGGCGAAGCGGGTCTGGACGACCGAGCGCTCGTCGGCGAAGTCGAGCACGATCACCTCGCCGGCCGCCGTCATCACGGGCGTGGCCGGGTCGGCGGTGATCGCGACGGTCGGGGTGTCGACGGCGGTCAGCAAGGCCAGGACCTCGGTCGTCGTCCCCGAGCGGGTCAGCGCGAGGACGCGGTCGTAGGCCCGGCCCGAGGGGAACTCCGAGGCCGCGAAGGCGTCGGTCTCGCCCTGGCCGGAAGCCTCCCGGAGCGCGGCGTACGCCTGGGCGATGAACCAGGACGTGCCGCAGCCCACGACGGCGACCCGTTCCCCCGGCTGGGGGAGTGGGGCGTCGGCGGCGAGTTCGGCGGCTCGGGCCCAGCAGGCCGGTTGTGAGGCGATTTCCGCTTCGGTGTGCGTCACAACCGGCACTTTATCCAGGCGCGTGTCTCAGGGGGCGGCTGGGGCGTAGCGGCTGATGATCACCGTGTCGTCGCAGGTCCGGGATTCGAGGAGACCCAGACGAAGTCGGTCCTTGACGCCGCTCAGGAGCGGGGTGCCCCCCGTCAGGACGACCGGGTGGACGACCATGACGATCTCGTCGACCAGCCCCAGCCCGACCAGGGTCGAGGCCAGGGCGTTGCCGCCGGTCAGCAGGATGTGCCCGCCTTCCTCGTGCTTCAGGGCCGTCAGGTCGGCCTCCAGGGAGGCGCCCCGGATGATCCGGGTGTCGTCGGGCACCTCGGTCAGGGTGTCCGACACGACGACCTTGGGCCGTGCCCGCCACTTGGGCGCGTAGGCGACGTCGTGGGGGTGGGCGCCCTCCTCCTGGTCGGCGGTGGGCCAGTAGGAGGACATCCAGCCGTACACGACCCTGCCGTAGAGCAGGATGTCGGTCTCGTCGGTCAGCCCTTCGGAGAAGGCCGAGAACTCGGGGCCGACGGTGGTCCAGTCGAACGCGCCGCCGGGGCCGTCGATGTAGCCGTCCAGCGAGGTGTTCACGATGTAGATGAGCTTGCGCATGTCCGCTCCTCAGGTTGTCGTCTCGCCACTGGGTCGGAGCCGGTCGCGGGTTCTCTACATCCGTACGAGAAAAAATGTCCGCCTCTTCCCCTACGCTCGCGATCACTGATCCAAAGGGAGGAAAAGGGGATATGACGTACCTGGAGCTGTCCGAGGAAGGCGGCGGGGCGCACAAGTTCTACGAGGCCGCGGTTTCGGGGACGCGGGTGACCATCACGTACGGCCGCATCGGAGAGAACGGGCAGGTCAAGGTCACCGATTTCCCGACCGAGGAGAAGGCGCGGGCGGCGGCGGCGAAGAAGGTCGCGGAGAAGACCAAGAAGGGCTACGCCCCCGCGGTCCGGGGTGTGCGGCAGCGCCGCGCGGTCACCCGCCGGGCGATCACCAGCACCCGGTCGACCGCCAGCCAGGCGCCCGTGCTGTGGCGGTTCGCCAGCGGGTCGGCGGCGTTCGGGATCTTCGTCGACCGGGAGCGCTGCTGGGTCGGCAACCAGGCCGGTCAGGTCTACACGCTGACCCCGGAAGGCGAGATGACCGGGCGCTACAAGCTGCCCGACGGGGTCAAGTGCATCGTCGCCGACGACTTCTGGATCTACGCGGGCTGCGACGACGGCAAGGTCTACGACCTGAGCGGGAAGGTGCCTCGGGCGGCGTACGAGATCGCCTCCGACGTGGACATCTACTGGCTCGACATCGCCGACGGCGTCCTCGGCGTGTCCGACGACTCCGGGCGGATCACCACGATCGACTACGAGGACGAGTTCCTCTGGGCCCGCACTGGCGGCGGCAGCTCCGGCTGGATGGTGCGCAACGACGCCGACGCGGTCTACCACGGTCACTCCGGCGGCGTGGCCCGCTACGACCTCCAGGGCAACCAGGCCTGGTACCAGACCGCCGCCGACGGCGTCCTGTTCGGCTGGCAGGAGGAGAAGTCGGTGTACGCCGGCACGGCCCGCCGGACCGTCCACAAGCTGGCCAAATCCGACGGCGCGGTCGAGGCGGTCTACCGGTGTGACGCGGCGATCTACTCGTGCGCGACCTCGCCCGGCGGGCAGTACGTCTTCGCCGGCGACTCCTCCTCGTCGGTCTACTGCTTCTCGGCCGACGGGACCCGGCTGTGGAAGCTGGCGACCGGCTGCGGGTCGGCCTTCTCCATGCAGTACCTCGACGAGCGCCTCTACATCGTGACCACCGACGGCTCGCTGGCCTGCATCGACGCGACCGAGCAGGCCATCGCGGCGGCCCGCGAGGGGACCGTCCCGCAGCCCCGCGACGTCAAGATCGCGGCGTCCCTGCCCGTGGTCGAGCCGTCGATCACCGTGGAGACGACCACCGAGACCGGCGACGGCGTTCTGGTGGAGTGCTTCAGCGAGGGCGGGCGGCTGCGGATCCGGGTGCTGAGCCCCGGGTACGAGCAGTGGAACGTCCAGTTCCCCCGCGAGATCCGCGAGCCGGGGGCCAGGTACGTGGTCGACGGGCTCAGGCCGTCGGGCAACGGCGGTTTCTATCGCGCCTTCGGGGACATTCGACGCCTGGTCTGACCTGACGAGCCGGGGCGGGTTCGTGACATGGCCGCGCGGCCATGTCACGAAATTTCCGGTGGCCGGGGCGCTGCGGCCGAGCTTCGGCCTGCGGAGACGCCCCACAATCAGCGATATGCCGAAATTTCGGGCGCGGAGCGCCCGACACCAGGGCCACGCCGATTGGGCTCGGTGATGGTCGTGCGGAGCAGGCGGGGCTCAGTGGTCCCGTCGGCCGGTCTGGTTTTCCAGGCCGTCCAAGAGCAGGTTCAGGCCGCCCGTGAACGCCTCGCGGGCGGCCTTGTCCCATTCCGCCGGGGGCATGTTGGCCGACCTGGGGAAACGTTCGGCGAAGTCGGGGACGAGGTCGTTCATCAGGCGGGACCTGGCCGCCCACCACTCCTGGTCTGACGTGCCCGTGTCGGCGGCTGCTCCCTGACCTTCGGCGATGGTTCTGGCCGAGCCCCTGACCAGGCTGAACAGGGAGTTGACCGTCGCGCGGACCGCCACGTCGGGGAGGACTTCCAGCAGCTTCTCCAGGACGGTCTGCTCGTGCGGACCGAGGACCGGGCGGGCGTGGGAGACCTGGAGGAGCCACGGGTGCCGTAGGTAGCGCTCGTGGAGAGCCAGGGACCAGGTCTCGACCGCCTGCCGCCACCCCCCGGGCAGATCGGGGATCAGGTCGGCGTGGGCGTGGTCGTACATGAGGTCGATCAGTTCCCGCTTGGTCGGGACGTAGGTGTAGAGCGCCATCGCCGTTTTGCCCAGGCGTTCGCCGACCGCGCGCATCGAGAGGCCGTCGAGGCCTGATTCGTCGGCCACCGCGATGGCCGCTTCCAGGATCGCGTCCACGGTCAGGGCCGGTTTCGGGCCTCGCCTCTTGACGCCCTCGCCTGTCGTCCGCCAGAGGAGCGCCAGTGTGCGCTCTGGGTCACCTTGGCCTGCGTACACGACCACCGGCTTCTTACTCCTTACGGCATAAGCTATTCTTTCGCTCGTTAATAGCTTACGGCATAAGGAGATCATCAATGATCGCAACCCTCCACGACGGCGCCGAGATCGAGATCGAAGCGCACGGCGACGGGCCCGCGCTCCTGCTGCCCGTGAATGCGAAGCCCGCCGAGGACGGGCCGGCCGCCGAGGCGATGTGGGCCTGGGGAGGCGAGCCCGACCTCGGATTCAACCTGGTCAACGGGCTCAAAGGCCAGTTCAGGGTCATCGCGTTCGACTACGAGGGGCACTGTCTGGCCGTACCGAAAAGGGATCTCACGCCGGAGAACGTGGTCAATGACTTTCTCGCCGTCGCGGACGCGGCACAGGTGGAGAGCTTCGCCTACTACGGCTACTCCTGGCTGGCCATGGTGGGGCTCCAGCTCGCCATCAGGTCCGACCGCCTGAAGAATCTCGTCATGGGTGGGTATCCGCCGATCTACGGCCCCTATCGGGAGATGCTCGTCGTCACCGAGACCGCCTGGGAGTACGCCCGCAACCCTGAACCGCCCGCCGAGAACCTCACCCCGGGCGACTGGGACAGTGCCACGCCAAGCGCGAACCCGGAGCAGGTCGGTCAGTTCATGGTGCTCTACCAGGAACTTCAGGAATTCGACGACCGGGCGGTCGTGTTGGACATCCCCAGCCTGTGCTTCGCCGGGTCCGACGACGCCATCGTCTACGGCGACAAGTGGGGCGGGGTCACCGTCGACATCGCCGGACCACTTCTCCGCAACCGCGATGAGATCGTGGCGAAGGGCTGGGAAGTGCGGGTCCTCGACGGCCTCGACCACATGAGTGCCATGCGGTCGGAGGTCGTGCTGCCGATCCTGACAGGATGGGTAGGACCACAGGGGTAGGCGCTTAGCCGTAAAAAGGGAGAGTTATACCCATGACTGCGCTTATGGGGACGGGGCGGCTGGGGCCGGCGGAGCGTTACGCGGCCCTGTCGCAGATGGCGGCGCAGGAGCTCGACGTCGTGGTGGTCGGTGGCGGCGTGGTCGGCGCGGGCGTCGCGCTCGACGCGGCCACGCGGGGGCTCTCGGTGGGGCTGGTGGAGGCGCGCGACTACGCCTCGGGCACCTCGTCGCGTTCGTCCAAGCTGATCCACGGCGGGCTGCGCTATCTCGAACAGCTCAACTTCGACCTGGTCAGAGAGGCGCTCCAGGAGCGGGCGCTGCTGCTGCAGCGGATCGCGCCGCATCTCGTCCGGCCGGTGCCCTTCCTGCTCCCGCTCACCCACGCGGGGTGGGAGCGGCCCTATGTGGGCGCTGGCCTGGTGCTCTACGACACGCTGGGATTCTCGTTCGGGTTCACGCGGGGGGTGCCGGGGCACCGGCACCTGTCCCGGAGCCGGGCGCTGCGGCTGGCTCCGGCGCTGCGGAAGACGGCGTTCAAGGGGGCCGTCCAATATTGGGACGCCCAGGTCGACGACGCCCGCTACGTCATGACGATGCTGCGGACCGCCGCGACCTACGGCGCCCACGTCGCCTCCCGAACCCAGGTGGTGGGCTTCCTGCGGGAGGGCGAGCGGGTCACGGGTGTACGGGTCCGCGACCTGGAGACCGGTGAGGAGATCGACATCCGGGCCCGGCAGGTCGTCAACGCCACCGGGGTGTGGACCGACGACATCCAGGAACTCGTCGGCGGACGCGGGCAGATCCACGTGAAGGCGTCGAAGGGCGTCCACCTGCTGGTGCCCCGCGACCGCATCCACTCGCTGACCGGGATCATTCTTCGTACCGAGAAATCGGTCCTTTTCGTGATCCCGTGGGGGCGGCACTGGATCATCGGCACCACCGACACCGCCTGGACCCTCGACCTGGCCCACCCGGCCGCCTCGCGGACCGACATCGACTACGTCCTCGACCACGTCAACGAGGTCCTGGCGGTGCCGCTGACCAGGGACGACGTCGAAGGGGTGTACGCCGGCCTGCGGCCGCTGCTGCGCGGCGAATCCGAGCAGACCTCCAAGCTCTCCCGCGAACACGTCGTCGCCCACCCGGTGCCGGGGCTGGTGCTCGTCGCGGGCGGCAAGTTCACCACCTACCGGAAGATGGCCGCCGACGCGGTCGACGCGGTGGTCCACGGGCTGGCCACGCGGGTGCCGCCCTCGTGCACCGACACCGTCCCGCTGGCGGGGGCCGAGGGCTACCAGGCCCGCTGGAACTCCCGCTATCGGCTGGCCCAGCAGTCGGGCCTGCACGTCGCCCGCATCGAGCATCTCCTCCAGCGTTACGGCTCGATGATGGACGAGGTGCTGGCCCTCATCGAAGCCGATCCCGGGCTGGCCCGGCCGCTGACCGGCGCCGACGACCACCTGCGCGCCGAGATCGTCTACGCCGCCACCCACGAGGGCGCCCGGCACCTCAACGACGTGCTGAGCCGGCGCACCCACATCTCCATCGAGACCTTCCACCGCGGCCTGGCCGTCGCCGAGGAGGTCGCCCAGCTCCTCGCGGGTCCGCTGGGCTGGGACGACGACCAGGTCAAACGTGAGGTGGAGTATTACACCAAGCGGATCGAGGCCGAGCGCGCCGCCCAGGAGACCGACACCGACCAGGAGGCCGACGCGATCACCATCGGCGCTCCGGAGATCGTCCCGGTGGCCGCGCCCGACCGCAAACCGCTCTAGAACTTGATCCAGGCCTCGTCGGCCAGGCTGGCCTTGTCGCTGACCTTGACGCCGAGGTCGGAGAAGGTCCAGACGGTGTCGCCGATGATCACGCTGCGCCTGATCGACGGGTCGAGGGGGGCGTTCGGGTCGGCCTTCGGGTGGGTGATCACCCCGGCCTTCTCGATCGTGTCGCCGATCTTCAGGACGAGCGCCTGGGAGCCGTCGTAGTAGTCGGCGCCCCAGGTGGCGATCGGGATCAGGGCGAGGCCGTCCTGGGCCCAGTAGAGGAAGGCGTGCGGGTCCCATTCGGCCTGGGTGGCCGACTCCTCCTGGTGGTAGCGCGACAGCACGGCCGGGGCGGCCGGGTCGCGCACGTCGAACAGTGACACCTGGGTCCCCTGGGTCTGGCCCTTCTCGTTGGCCTCCTGGCCGACGCCGATCAGCTTGCCGTCGCCCGCCGGGTGGAGGTAGGCGGAGAAGCCGGTGATCTTCAGCTCGCCGGTGACCTTGGGGACCTGTGGGTCGCGCAGGTCGAGGGTGTAGAGCGGGTCGACCTGGCGGAAGGTGACCATGTAGCCGACCGGGCCGATGAACCGCACCGAGTAGATCCGCTCACCCTTGCCGAGACCGGTCACCTGGCCCGCCGGGGCGAGGGTGTCGGCCTTCAGGACGTAGACGCCGCTCTCGGACGTCTTGGCGGTGCTGGTGGTCGTGGCGACGCGCAGGTGGTTCTCGAACTCCGACAGCGAATACTGGTTCAGCAACCGCCCGGCCACCGAACCGGAGGCGACGTAGCGGGGCGCGCCGGCGCCGGTGATGTCGAACCGGTGGATCTCGGTGCGTTCCGGCTGGACGACCTCCTGAACCGTGTCCTCCGAGGGCGCCGCCGCCGGGGTGGGGGTGATCACCTCGGCCGTGGGGCCGACCTTCTCGACGTTGCTCGGCGTCGGCTGGGCCTCGGGCGCGACCTTGCCCGGGTCGGGGATCTGCGTCGGCATGTCCGGGTCGGGCGAGGGGGCCACCGGTGAGGCGGGGGCCTTGATCGAACCGGTCGCGTCCGGGACCGGCATCGGGTCGACGTCGACCGCGATCGGCATCGGGAAGAACCCGCCCCACCAGAACGGGTTGCTCGTCACGTAGAGGCTGTTGCCGGTGCCGTAGACGGTGTCGCCGTCGGCCGCGACGCTGATCGCGTCGGTCGTGCCGAAGGAGCCGTTCAGATCCAGGGTGTGGACGGTCACCAGCGACTTGCCGGTGAAGTCGGCCGGGTGGCTGACGTTCTCGCACTTCACCGCGCCCGGCGTGGTCTGACCGCCCGACTCGATCTCATACTTGGGCAGCCAGGCGTCGAGCGGCGCCTTCCGGTAGGTCTCCTTGACCTTGTCCAGCATCTCCTGCTGGGTCATGTTCGGGTCGTACTCGGGCGCGGTGACCTGCGGCTCGCTGCGCACCACGATCCGGACGGTCGTGCCGACCATCCGCGCGTCGACGTGCTGGGCGTTGAGGGGGGCCAGGCTGCCGACGACCTTCGGCGTCCCGGCCAGGTCGATCAGCACGTAGCGCGGCTCGGCGACCTTCTCGGGCCGGATCCGCACGGCGCTCCCGGCCGGGAAGTAGCCGCCGTGGTTGAACAGCACCAGCGCCCGGTCGCCCGACACCAGCAGGTTCGCCTCGGCCCAGCCCTGGTCTTCGGCGACCAGCCGCAGCGTGCCGGTGACCTGCTGCGACTCGGCGTCGATCACCCGCAGCACGCCCCGGTTGACGGTGATGACCCGGTCGCCGTCGGTCTTCACCAGGTCGGGCTCGTCGACCCCGGCCTCGTGGACGTTCGTCGTCGAGTGGGCCGGGTTCCCGGCGCCCGAGGCGGTGGAGGCGGCGGGGCTCCGCGCGCCGTCGGCCGCCTCCATGGACAGGGCCCGTCCCGACATGGGCAGCACCTGGAAGGTCTGGGCGTGCTTGACCGCGGCCTCGCGCAGCCCTTCGAGCATGGCGTCGCAGTCGTCGAAGGAGACCAGCTTGATGTTCGTGGTCAGGTTGATCGGCGTCACCGGGTCGGGCGACGTGGCGGCACCCGGCGTGCACGCCGCCGCCAGCAGTGCTATCGCGATGGCGCCGGCCACGCGAATCGAGGTGGTCATGTCCACAAGACGGATCGAAAGCCGCCTCGGTTCGCGGGTCTACGACCGGTGCAGGTAGGAGGAACGGAAGTAGAGCTTGTCCATCGCGGTGTCGGTCGCCCTGATGAGGGTCTGGGTCTCCACGCCCTCCAGGTCGCTGACGACCACCGCGTCCTCGTCGTCGTCGGCGACGGCCGTGCAGTAGATGTGGGTGGCGTCCCACCAGCCCAGCACGGTGTCGCAGCCCGACTCGAACTCGCTGAGCACCGTGCCGGTCGCGGTGTCCCAGACGCAGAGGGTGACGTCCTTGCCCTCGCAGCGGGCGATGAACGAGCCCCCGCCGTCGGTGAACATGTCGCGCGGGTCGGCCAGGGTGCCGCCGATCACCGGCAGCGTCCGCTGCTCCTTGCCGAGCAGGTCGTAGACGTGGGGGGTCTGATCCACGACGGTGGTCACCGAGTCGCCGGTGCCGGTCCACGCGAACGCGGTGTCGCTCTTCAGACCGGGCACCCGGATGATCTCGGCGGTCTCGGCCGCCGGGTCGACCACCACGAAGCCCTGGGTGATCGTGGTCTCGCCGGTCTTCTTCAGCGCGGTCAGCAGGATCTTGGTGCCGTCGGGCGACCAGTGGACGTAGTTGGTGGTGAGCGGTTTGGTCACGGTCTTCACGGTCGCCGACGTGCCGCTCGACACCTGGGTGATCTTCAACGTGTCGAAGTCTTCGTCGTCGTACTCCCACGGGATCCCGGCCAGCCGGTCGCCGGTGGGGCTGGGGGCCGCGTCGGCGTAGGAGTGGCGGGTGAAGGTGGTCTTGCCGGGTTCGCGGACGTAGGCGTCCCACTTCTCCCGCTTCACCCAGAAGATCGACAGGTACGCCGGATCGGCCGGCAGCTCCCGCGCCACGGCGGTGGTGTCGTCCATGTCGATGACGACCGGTTCGGGGCTGGCGGACGGCGTGACGGGAGGCGCCGAGGTCTTGCGGACGAGGGGCGGCTCGGAGTTCGAGGTGGCGGCCCACACCCCGCCGATCGCGGCGATCACCGCCAGCGCGGTCGCGCCCGTCACCACGGCCAGCGTCGGGAACTTGCGCCGCGGAACCGGCGGCTGGGGGACGGTCACCCTGGCCGTCGCCGGGTCGCTGACCAGCAGCCGGTCGATCACCTGACGCGCGGACGGGCGCAGCGCCGGGTTCTTGTTCAGGCAGTCGAGCAGGATGCCCCGCAGCGGCTGGGGGATCTGGCCCAGGTCGGGCTGCATCCGCAGCACGCGGTTGATCACGGCGGGCATGGTGTCGTTGCCGAACGGCGCCCGCCCGTTGGCGGCGTAGGCGATCGTGCCGGCCCAGGCGAACAGGTCGGCTGCGGGCCCGATGGGGCCGCCGACGAGCTGCTCCGGCGCCATGTAGGCGGGGGTGCCGATCATCGTCGAGGTCAGCGCCGTGTGGCTGCCCAGGGCCTTGCTGATGCCGAAGTCGATCACCCGGGGCCCGTCGGAGCCGAGGATCACGTTCGGCGGCTTGAAGTCGCGGTGGACGATCCCCGCCTGGTGGATCGCCGCCAGCGCCGTCGCGGTGCCGATCGCCAGCCGGTGGAGCGAGTTGCCCGTGCGCGGCCCGCTGCGCGGGATCGCCTGGGCCAGCGACTCGCCCTCGATGTACTCGCTCACGATGTAGGGCCGCGCGTCTTCGGCCCCCACGTCGAGCACCTGGGCGGTGCAGAAGGGCGCCACCCGCTTGGCCGCGCTCACCTCGTGCAGGAACCGCCGGACCATGTCCTGGTCGGCGGCCAGTTCCGGCCGCAGCCACTTGATCGCCACCCGATCGCCGCCCGGCCCGTTGCCGAGGTAGACGATGCCCTGGCCGCCTTCTCCGAGGACCGCCTCCAGCTGATATCCGCCGAGCACGCGCGGGTCGGTCGGGCGTAAAGGAGTCGCCATGACTCGAATTGTGGCCCATCGCCGAGGTCGAACGGCATTGCGAATTGACCGTACCGGCCGGTAGTCATGAGCCTCGCTCCGGAATAGTCTCGCCGGTATGGCTGGTGAAATCCGGGTGCCCGACCCCGCGCTGCTCGATCGTCTCCTGCGTCACGTCACGTCAGAGGGCAAGACGCGGACCGTGGTGACGCCGTTCACCGGGGCGCCGCTGGCCGAGGTGCCGATCTCGTCGGCCGATGACGTGCGCCGGGCCCACCAGAAGGCCCGCGACGCCCAAGTGGCCTGGGCCGAGCTGCCGGTGAAGGACCGGATCCGGCCGTTCGAGCGGCTGCACGACGCGATCTTCGATCGCCGCGCCGAGATCCTCGACATCATCCAGTGGGAGACCGGCAAGGCCCGCCGCCACGCCTACGAGGAGGTCCTCGACGTCGCCGCGAGCGGCCTCCACTACGTGCGCAAGGCCCCCGGCCTGCTCGCCCCGCACGCCCGCCGGGGTCCGTTCCCGCTGGCCACCCGCACGGTGGAGGTACGCCATCCGCGCGGCGTCGTCGCCCTGATCAGCCCGTGGAACTACCCCCTGTCGCTGGGGGTGAGCGATGTCGTACCGGCGCTGATGGCCGGGAACGCGGTCGTGCACAAGCCCGACACCCAGACCTCCCTGTCCACGCTGTGGACGATCGACCTGCTGACCGAGCTGGGCATGCCGCCGGAGATCTGGCAGGTCGTCGTCGGCGACCCGGCCGACATCGGCGAACCGCTGATCGACGGCGCCGACTACGTCGCCTTCACCGGCTCGACCCGGGCGGGCCGCGCGGTCGCCGAAGCCGCCGCCAAGCGGCTGATCGGCTGCTCGCTGGAGCTCGGCGGCAAGAACCCCATGATCGTCTTGGCCGACGCCGACATCGACCGGGCCGCCGGTGGCGCCATCAGGGCCTGCTTCACCAACGCCGGGCAGCTGTGCGTGTCGATCGAGCGCCTGTACGTCCACGACCGCGTCTACGACCTCTTCGCCGAGCGGTTCTCCCGCGCGGTCCGGAACATGAGCATCGCCCCCGGCCACGACTGGGCCACCCAGATGGGCTCCCTCACCGGGCAGCGCCAGCTCGACGCGGTCACCGCCCACGTCGACGACGCGGTCGCGAAGGGCGCCAAGGTCATCGCCGGCGGGAAGGCCCGCCCCGACCTGGGCCCGTTCTTCTACGAGCCGACCGTCCTGGAGAACGTCACCGACGACATGGCCCTGTGCCGCGACGAGACCTTCGGCCCGGTCGTGGCCCTCTACCGCTTCCACGACGCCGCCGAGGCGGTGGAGCTGGCCAACGACACCGCCTACGGCCTCAACGCCTCCATCTGGACCGGCGACCCGGCCAAGGGCCGCGCCCTGGCGGCCCAGATCAAGGCCGGCACCGTCAACGTCAACGAGGGCTACGCGTCGGCCTACGGCTCCTTCGACGCCCCGATGGGCGGCATGAAGAACTCCGGCCTGGGCCGCCGGCACGGCTCCGAGGGGCTGCTGAAGTTCACCGAGAGCCAGACGATCTCCAGCCAGGCGTCGTGGCTCGGCTTCGACCCGATCCTCGGCATGCCCTATGAGACATATGCGGACACCCTGGTCACCCTGCTCAAGGCGATGAAGAGGCTGCGGCTTAATTGACATCCTTCCGTTCCCGTGGGAATGGAATTCCGACTCATCTCACGCTGATGCGGAGAGGAGCCGAGGTTCGCGGTTCACAGGCCCGGCTGCCCGGTCGCCTCCCCGCGCATTCGCCGCATGCCCTGCGGCGATATCTCGGATATTCCTTGCCGCGTTCACGTCCGCATTGACCCGATGCCCGCAGGTGACGCATTGTAAGAGGGCTTGGCTCTTGCGACTCCTCCTGGCGATGCTCTTGCAGGAGTTGCAGGTCTGTGACGTGAAGCGCGGATTGATCTTGACAACCCGACCTGTAGCCTTGTGCTCAAGCCGAGTGACGAGCAGGCCCCAACCTGAAGCCAGAATTCTTCGGTTGAGACCGGACTTCTGTCGAATGTTTTCCCTGGAGTCTCGATTGATCCGCGCGCGGATCTGGTCATCTTGGCGACCTTCAGGTCTTCGACGCCTATGACGTCGAAGCGTCGGGCGAGGCTCGTAGAGGTCTTCTCCACCCAGTCCTTGCGCCGGTCGGCCTCTCGCGCTCTCAGTCTCGCGATCGCTGACTTGACCGTGTCGCGCCGTCTGGAACCCCTCGCTGCACGGGCCAGCGTGCGCTGGAGGCGGAGAAGCCGCGTCTTCTCGTGCTCACGAAGCATTGGTGCGTGCAGCATCTCGCCGGTGGAGAGGGCAGCGGCCACCACCACGCCCCGGTCGACGCCGACGACCTCGCCCGTGCCGGGTGCCGGAATGGGAGCCGGAATCGCGGAGAACGCGACATGCCATCGCCCTGCGCGGTCGCGGTTCACCCGATACGACTTCACTCCTGGGGGTATGGCGCGTGACCAGCGGAATCGGATCCAACCGACCTTGGGAATCTTTACTCGTCCGACGTTGCGCGACAGACGATGGATATCTCCAGGCTTGACGCCGACGATCCGAAAACCCTCACTCTTACCGCATTTGCGATAATTCGGCCTACCGTTGATTTTGTCGAAGAACCGGGTCATCGCCTGCGCGAAGTCCTTCAGTGCTTGTTGCTGGACGACGGCCGACCCGGCCTTCAACCATCCGAACTCCGCCCGCGCCTCTGTCAGTTGCCTGCACTGCTCGGAGTATCCGGGAGTGGAGCCTCTTCCCGGCCGCCAATAGGAGCTCTGTTCGACTGCGAGATTCCATACAAAGCGCGCATGACGGCAATGCTCCAGAAGTGCCACCTCTTGGGGAGCTGTCGGCTGTAGTCGAAATCGCGACACGTGCCATAATCTACTGAAGCCTGCCGCGAACAATGGCCGAATGAAAAATTATCGGCTTTCTGTCCCCGTTGCTTCCATGGATGGGGTCGCCAAGCCGTGGGTGTTTGGTGACCCCGGTAGACTGGCGGCACCGCCGTTCATCTTCAGGGAGTCCTCCTGTGTCAGAGTTCGACACGGTCCTGGTCGTCGACTTCGGGGCGCAGTACGCCCAGCTGATCGCCCGCCGGGTACGTGAATGCCAGGTCTACTCCGAGATCGTCCCCTCGACGATGCCCGTGGCGGAAATGCTGGCCAAGAAGCCCAAGGCGATCATCCTGTCCGGCGGGCCGTCCTCGGTCTACGCCGAAGGCGCCCCGGCCGCCCCCGAGGGGCTGTTCGAGACGGGCGTCCCGACGTTCGGCATCTGTTATGGCTTCCAGGTCATGGCGCAGGCCCTCGGTGGCACGGTCGCCAAGACCGGGATCGCCGAATACGGCCGCACCGACCTGACCGTCGTCGAGCCGGGCCGCCTGTTCGACACGCTGCCGGTCTCCCAGCAGGTCTGGATGTCCCACGGCGACTCCGTCGCCCAGGCTCCCGACGGGTTCACGGTCACCGCCTCGACCGGGGAGACCCCGGTCGCCGGGTTCGAGCACCCCGAGCGGGGCTTCTACGGCGTGCAGTTCCACCCCGAGGTCATGCACACAGACCACGGCCAGAAGGTGCTGAAGGCGTTCCTCGACGCCGCCGGGTGCCGGCCGACCTGGACGATGCTGAACATCGTCGAAGACGCCGTCGACGCCGTGAAGGCGAAGATCGGCGACGGCCGGGCCATCTGCGCGCTGTCGGGCGGGGTCGACTCCGCGGTGGCCGCCGCGATGGTGCAGCGCGCCATCGGCGACCGGCTGACCTGTGTGTTCGTCGACCACGGGCTGCTGCGCAAGGGCGAGGCCGAGCAGGTCGAACGTGACTTCGTGGAGATCACCGGCGTGAAGCTGCGGGTGGTCGACGCCGCCGAGCGCTTCCTCAAGGCGCTGGCCGGGGTGACCGACCCCGAGGAGAAGCGCAAGATCATCGGCCGGGAGTTCATCCGGGTCTTCGAAGACGAGCAGCGCGCGATCCTGGCCGACGGCCCGGTCGACTTCCTGGTGCAGGGCACGCTCTACCCCGACGTGGTCGAGTCGGGCGGCGGCACCGGCACCGCCAACATCAAGAGCCACCACAACGTCGGCGGCCTGCCCGACGACCTCCAGTTCGACCTGGTCGAGCCGCTGCGCGCCCTGTTCAAAGACGAGGTGCGCCGCGCGGGCGAGCAGCTCGGCCTGCCGGCCAGCATGGTGTGGCGGCAGCCGTTCCCGGGTCCGGGGCTCGGAATCCGGATCATCGGCGAGGTCACCCAGGAGCGTCTCGACATCCTGCGCGACGCCGACGCGATCGCCCGTGAGGAGCTGACCCGCGCCGGGCTCGACCGCGACATCTGGCAGTGCCCGGTGGTGCTGCTGGCCGACGTGCGGTCGGTGGGCGTGCAGGGCGACGGCCGGACCTACGGCCACCCGGTGGTGCTGCGGCCGGTCAGCTCGGAGGACGCCATGACGGCCGACTGGTCGCGGGTGCCCTACGACGTGCTGGCCCGCATCTCGACCCGGATCACCAACGAGGTCCGCGAGATCAACCGGGTCACGCTCGACGTCACGAGCAAGCCTCCGGGCACTATCGAGTGGGAATAGTCCCGGTCGGGGTAAATTGGCCCCGGTGACCACGTCTCACCGCCTGGCCTGGCTTGACGCGCTTCGGGGTATCGGCGCGCTCGCCGTGGTCGCCGAACACCTGCTCCCCTGGGTCTATCCGCCGCTGCGGCCCACGTTCATGAACGTGGGCATGTACGGCGTGGTCGTGTTCTTCCTGGTCAGCGGCTACATCATCCCCGCCTCCCTTGAGGGGCGGGGAGACGTGCGGGCCTTCTGGACCAGCCGGCTGTTCCGGCTCTACCCGCTCTACCTGACGGTGTGCGCGATCGCGCTGCTGGTCGGGCTGTGGGTGCCGATCCGCGAGCAGGTGCCGCGCGACGCCTCGGGGGTGCTCGCGCACGTGTCGATGCTGCTCGACGTGGTGCACGTGGGCGGGCTGGCCGACCCGATGTGGACGTTGTCGTACGAGATGGTGTTCTACCTCATCGTCACGGCCCTGTTCGTGAAGGGCGTCCACCGGTTCAGCGGGTGGTACGCCATCGCGTTCGGCGCGCTCGCCGTGGTCGCCGGGCTCGTCATCGGCGCGCCGTGGCTGTCCGGGCCGTGGCCCGCGATCGTGTCGGGCGTGGTGTTCGTCGTCGGCATGGTGGGACTGTTCACCGGACGCTTTCGAAAAGCCGCTTCTTATGTCCTCGGCGTGATGGCACTCGTGCTGCTGATCGGGTCGGCGTACGTGCCGTGGTTCGGGGCGGCCATCCTCGCGATGATGTTCGCCGGGACCGCGCTCTACCGCTGGGAGAAGGGCACCGGCCCGCTGTGGCCGGTCTTCGCCGCGTTCGCGCTGGTGGCGATCAGCCCGGCCTGGGCCGTCGCGGCCGGTTGGTGGTGGGTGCAGCCGCCCGTGTGGATCACCACGCTGGTGCTGGCCGGGGCGACCTTCTGGGCCGGGCGGGCGCTACGCCACCGGACGTTCCCGAAGGTGTTCGTCTGGCTGGGGCTGATCAGCTACTCGGTCTACCTCGTGCACCACCCGATCCTGCGGATGGTGCCGATCCTGTTCGGACACATGATGTCCAAGCCGGTGTGGGAACGCACGCTGCTGGCCCTCGGCTACCTGGCCGTGGTGCTGCTGGTGAGCTGGGCGACCTACCGGTTCGTCGAGGCGCCCGCCCAGCGACTGGGCAGGCGCCTGGTGAAGAAGGCTCAGACCTCCCCGGCGGGCTCGCCGCCGAACGGGTCTTCGTCGTCTTCGAGCAACTGGCCGTCGTCGTCGCTGCCCTCGGGGACGGGCGGCGGGGCCGGGTAGGACTGGCCCGGCGTCAGCTTGGTGCCCGCCAGCAGGGTCGAGGTGGTGACGAAGTAATAGCCCTGCTTCTTCAGCGTGGCCAGCACCCTCGGCATCGAGTCGACCGTCTCCTTGACGGTCTCGTGCATCAGGATGACCTCGCCGCGCCCGGCGACCTCGAGGGTCTTGGACGTCAGCAGGCCGACCTGGCGGTTGTCGATCACCCAGTCGCCGGTCGAGGTGGTGCCCGGGATCAGCACCATGTTCAGCTTCGCGGCGATCTCACGGACGGTGTCGTCGGTCAGGCCGCCAGGGGCGCGCATCACCGTCGGGTTCTTCCCGATGACCTTCTTGATCAGCTTCTGGGTCTCGTTGACCTCGTCGTAGACCTCGGTCCGGGTCAGCTCGGTCAGCCACGGGTGGGTCCAGGTGTGGTTGCCGATCTGGTGGCCGGCCTTGGCGATGTTCTTCAGCAGCGTCTGGTGCTTGTTCACCTCGCGGCCGATCACGAAGAACGTGGCCTTGGCGTCGTACTTCTTGAGCGTCGCCAGCAACTTGGTCGTGTAGGGCCCCGGGCCGTCGTCGAAAGTCAGCGCCAGGCATTTGTGGGTCGCGCAGAAGGGCTTCTTCGGTGCCTTCTTCGGCGCCGCCACAGCGGGCGCGGCGGGCAGGGTCATCACCATCGCGACGGCGGCGAGGGCGGGGATCAGGCGGCGCATCACAGACTCCTCAGGGATCAACCGAACCCTTTTCAACCGGCGTCCCGCAGGAATCAGGTTAAAAAAGCTTCACTCAAGCCCGAAGCGTAACGCCCGTTCTTGGGAGATTTCTGAGGTAAGTCACCCAGTTATGCGCCTCATGATGGATCCGGGCAGTCGCATCAGCTGGCCGAGGATGCCCGGCACCCACACGACCTGGGTCTTCGCCCGCAGCCCGTCGAGGATCGCGCCCGCCACCGTCTCGGGACTCGTCGCGAACGCGGGCGGATTCACACCCTTGGTGAGTTTTGTCCGGACGAAGCCCGGCCGGACCACCATCACGTGCACCCCCGATCCGCGCAGCGCCCCGGCCAGGCCCCTCGCGAAGGTGTCGAGGCCCGACTTGGCGGAGGCGTACAGGAAATCGGCAGGAGAGGGCTGCCCGGCCGAGACGGACGAGAAGACCACCAGCGCGCCGTGGGTCTGCCGGCGCATCGCCTCGGCGCAGACGAGCGCGGCGGTCATCGCCCCGACGTAGTTGACCATCGCCACGTCGGCGGCCTTGAGCGGGTCGAGGTCGGTGTCGCCCAGCAGGCCGCAGGCCACCAGCGCCACGTCGACGTCGCCGGTGGCGAACACGTCGCCGATCACCTTGGCGTGCTCCTCCACCCGGAACGCGTCGAAGTCGGCCGTCTCGACCGTGGCGCCCGCCTCGGCGAGCCGGATCGCCGCGGCGTCGCGGGCCGGTGAGGGCCGCCCGGCCAGGATCACGCGGTGGACGCGGCGGCGGACCAGCCGCATCGCGGTCGCCATCGCGATGTCGGAGGCGCCGCCGACGAGCAGCAGACTCTGTGGTTCGCCGAACGCGTTCTTCAAAGGGACAACCTCCTGGCGAGATCGGACTGGAAGACCAGGCGCGGGTCGAGCTCCCTGCGCCGCTCCCGGAAGGCGGCCAGCCCCGGGTACATCACCGGCAGCAGCTCGGGCCGCAGCCGCGAGTCCTTGGCCAGATAGACCCGCCCGCCCGCCTCGGCCACCAGCTCGTCGAGCCGGTCGAGCAGCCAGGCCAGCCCCTTGGTGGAGGTCGGGAAGTCGAGCGCCAGCGACCACCCGGGCGTCGGGAACGACAGCCAGCCGCCGCTGCCCGGCCCGAAGCGTTTCAGGACGGTCTGGAACGACGCCGCGTGGCTGCGCCTGATCCGTTCGACGATCTTCATGAGGGTCTGCTCGGCGCCCAGCGGCACCACGAACTGATACTGCACCAGCCCGCGCGGCCCGTAGAGGCGGTTCCAGTGGCCCACCCGGTCGAGCGGGTGGAAGAACGACGCCAGCGGCCTGACCTGCACTGATTCGCGCTTCGCAGTGACGTACACGGCCTTGTTGGCCAGGCCCGTGGTGTGCCGGTTCAGCAGCCCGACCGGCAGGAACCCGGGGGAGGCCTCGAACGGCCGGGCCCGGAACGACCGGGCGGCGCCCTGCCGCGCGTGGTCGGCCCCCTCGACCACGCCCCGGCCGTGGGCCGACAGGCAGTCGATCCAGGCGGCGGTGTAGCGGTGGGTGGCGTCGCACTCGGCCAGCCGGGTCATCACGGCGTCGAGGTCACGGCACTTGTAGGTGTTGACGATCATGCGGGAGGTCTCGATCGGGGTGAGCCGGAGGGTCGCCTTGGTGATCACCCCGGTCAGGCCCATGCCGCCCACGGTCGCCCAGAAGTCGGGGTCGTCGTGGGTGAGCGTGCGGGTGACGCCGTCGGCGCCCAGCAGGTCGAGGGCGGTGACATGGCTGCCGAAGGAGCCGTCGGCGTGGTGGTTCCTGCCGTGGATGTCGGCCGCGACGGCCCCGCCCACGGTCACCTGCCGGGTCGCCGGGATGACCGGCGGGACCCACCCCTCGGGCACCAGTTCGCGCATCAGCCGGTGGAGGCTCACTCCCGCCTCGACCGTGACGTAGCCGTCGCGGACCGGCCCGATCGCGGCCAGGCCGGTCATGTCGAGCACCAGCCCGCCCGCGTTCTGCGCCGGGTCTCCGTAGCTGCGGCCGAGGCCGCGCGCGATCATCCCGCGCCCGCCCGAGGCCAGCACCAGCGCGGCCAGTTCCGCCTCCTCCTCGGGCCGCAGCAGCTCGGCGACGCTCGGGGAGGTACGGCCCCAGCCGGTGAGGATCGTCTTGTTCGCCATCGACTCTCTCCGTGATTGACCGATCGCGTCACGTTATCCCGGCTTTCGGGGGGAGGGCGAGCACGCACCCGCCACGGGCGGGTGACCTGCGCCTCAAGGATGGGTCAAGAGATCGGTCGTGACTCACCGTGACCGGCAGTGTTGCGGGGTAACCGCACCGTAACCACACTGTTCCGCCCGTTGGAGTTGCCCCGGATGGCCGCCCGAACCCTCTCGGTGATCGTTCCCGTCAGGGACGGCGAACGCCACATCGCCGATGCCCTGACCTCCCTGCGCGCGAACGCGCGCGCCGACTTCGAGTTCATCGTCGTCGACGACGGCTCGGCCGACGCGACCCGGGAGATCGCCGAGAGTTTCCGCGGCGACCTGCCGGGCCTGACCGTCATCGGCCGGGACGCCTCCTCCGGCGTCTCGGCGGCCCGCAACCTGGGCCTGTCCGCAGCCACGGGCACATACGTCACCTATCTCGACGGCGACGACTGGTACGCCCCCGGCTACCTCCCTCAACTGGTCCACGCCATCGAAAGGCTGGGCTGCGACTTCGTCCGGGTCGACCACGTGCGGGTGACCGGCGTCAACCGCGAGGTGCGCCGGGCCCCCGAACAGCGGCGCGGCGTCGTCTTCCCGGCCCGTGAGGGCATCACCGGCATGGGGAAGCTCGGCATGGTCGACTACCCGGTCCCCTGGGCCGGGATCTACCGGCGTTCCCTCGCCGGCCAGGGGCTGCTCACGTTCGACCCGACCCTGGCCACCGCCGAGGACAGGGCCTGGGTGTGGCGGCTGCACCTCCACGCCGCCACCTACGCCGTCGCCTCGCTGACCGGTGTGTTCTACCGGCGCGGGTTGAAGGCCTCGCTCACCCAGGTCGGCGACGAACGGCAACTGCACTTCATCGACGCCTACCTCGGCGTCATCCACGACCTCGACGGGGACGACCCGGAGCTGGTCCGCAAGGCGACGCACAACCTGTGCGCGCTGATCGCCTACCACCACAAGCTGCGCGGGCGGTTGAAGCCCGAGGTCGCGGCCACCTTCGACACCCGGGCCACCGCCGCCCTGCGGGAGGTCCCGCCGGACGCCCTCGCGGTGGTCCTGCCGACGCTGGGCCACGCCCGCGAGAAGCTGCTCAGGAGGTTTCTGCCTTGAAAACCCAGCTCTTCTACTGTTCGACGTTGTTCGGGGCGATGACGCTGGCCGCGGCCATCGACGCCGGTCTGTTCGGCCCGGCCGGGCGCCGCGTGCTGCTCGTGTCGAGCAACGTGGCCGTACCCGAGCTGATCTCCCCCATCCACCGGACGCCCGCCTTCGAGGCGATCGGCGACCGGTTCGACCACGTGCACTTCTGGAACGAACTGATCGCCCCCTACCACCCCGTCCGGGTGCGGGTCCGGCCCGAGCAGGGGCCGCTGCTGCGGCGGCTGCTCACCCAGCGGCTGCTCGACGGGCACGCCCCCGACGAGCTGATCGTCGAGTCGATCGGCGCCTACCCGGCGCGCGGGCTGGTGGAGATCTTCTCCGGCTGCCCGATCACGGTCTACTCCGAGGGACTGATGAGCTACGGCCCGACCCGCGACGCCATCCCCGGCGACGTGGGCGCCCGGATCGACCGGCTGCTCTACCTCGACCTGATCGAGGGGATGCGGCCGCTGCTGCTGTCGGAGCACAAGGTCCCGGCGGTCGCGGTGCCCGACGTGGCGTTCCGCGACATCGTCGGCAAGGTCGGCGCGCTCACGCCGGTCGGCGGGCGCGGCGGGGCGCTGCTGCTCAGCCAGTACATGTCCGACGCCGGGATCATCTCGTGGGAAGAGGAGGAGGCGATCCACGCGGCGATGCTGCGCGGCGTCGTCGCCCGGGGCTTCACCACCGTCCGGTTCAAGCCGCACCCGTCGGCCGGGCGGCGCCAGGTGCGCGGCCTGACGGTGCTGGCCGAGTCGCTCGGCGTGCAGCTGAACGTCGTGCCGGAGACGGTGCCGGCCGAGACGTGCTTCGCCGCCTACCGGCCCGACCTGGTCGTCGGCACGTTCTCGACGGGCCTGATCACCGCCCGGCACTACTTCGGCATCCCCGTCGCCACGGTCGGCTGCCCGCGCGTGCTGGAGCGGCTGCGGCCCTACGAGAACAGCAACCGGGTCGCGCTGACGATCGTGGACGCGAGCGTGCCCGAGCTGACCCAGGTCGGCGCGCTGGTCCCGGCGCTGGTCACGCCCGACCTGCTGCCCCGCCTGGTCGAGGGCGTCGTCTACTGCGCGCAGCGCAAGCGGATGCCGCACCTGCGGGCCAGCGCCGAGGCGGCGGTGCGGGAACTGCCGAAGGACCTGCGCTGGCGCTACTTCCCGCGCCGCCGCCTGGTCCAGTACGGCCTGGTCAAGAAGCCCGTCCGGCTGCCGCTGTGGCGCCGGGCGCTGCGCTTCGCGCGACGGCTGGTGACCGTATGAGCCGTCCGAAGCTGTCGGTCGTGGTGCCCTTCCACGACGTCGCCAGATTCCTGCCGCGCTGCCTGAACTCGCTGGCCAAGCAGCGGCTCAAGAGCATCGAGTACGTGCTGGTCGACGACGGCTCGACCGACGGCAGCGGGGTCATCGCGAAGGAGAAGGCCGCCGCCGACCCCCGGTTCGTCGTGATCGAGCAGGAGAACCGGGGCCTCGGGCCCGCCCGGAACGCGGGGGCGCGGGCGGCCCGGGGCACCTACCTGGCCTTCGCCGACGGCGACGACACGCTGCCCCGCACGGCCTACTCGACGCTCGTCGGCAGCCTGGAGGCCACCGGCTCCGACCTGGCCTGCGGGAACGTGAAACGGATCGTCGGCGGCAAGCTGCGGCCCTCGGCCGGGCACGCCGAGGCGTTCGCCACCACGATCACTGGCACCCACATCCGCCGCCACCGGGCGCTGCTCACCGACCGGACCGTCTGGAACAAGGTCTTCCGGCGCGAGTTCTGGGACCGCAACGGCTTCGAGTTCCCGGCCCGCCACTACGAGGACTCGCCGGTCACCATCCCGGCGCACGTCCTGGCGGGCGCCACCGACGTGCTCGAGGACGTCGTCTACCACTGGCGCATCCGGTCGGGCTCCATCACCCAGCGGCGCACCGAACCGGCCAACGTGCTCGACCGGCTGGCCTCGATGCGGGCGGTGTCGGAGTTCCTGAAGGAGCGGGCGCCGGGCCTGTGGGCCCGGCACGACGTGCTGGTGACCGAGTTCGACCTGGCGTTCCTGCTGGAGTCGCTGGAGACGGCCGAGGGCCAGGAGCAGGAGGAACTGCTCGACTCGCTGGCCGAGACCCTCGGTGTGCTGCACCCGAAGGCCCTCGCCCGGCAGCCGTCGATCCGGCGGCTGGAGGTGCACCTGGCCGCCAACCGGATGGTGCCCGAGCTGCGCGAGGTCCGGATGTTCCGCCGCGCGTCGCTCGGTGACGCGGGCGCGGTCCAGCACGGCTGGTTCAGGCGGCGTCAGTGGTTCATGGACTATCCGTTCCTCCGCGACCCGGCGAAGGGCATTCCCGACTCCGTGTACGACGCCACGGTCGACTTCACCCTGAAGGCGGTCGTGGACGACGTACACATGGACGGATCGCGGATGACCGCCCGGGGCTACGCCTACATCACCCATCTGGAGAGCTCGCGCGGCGTCGTCGACGTGTGGCTCCAGCGCGAGAGCGTCAAGCTGCCCCTGGCGGTGAAGCGGGTCAGGCGGATGGACGCCACCGCCGACTCCGGCCAGTCGGCCACCTGCCACGACGACGCCGGGTTCGAGGCGTCGATCGACCTGGCCGACGTCGCGCCCGGCCGGTGGACGCTGCACTGCTCGGTGACCCACGGGAAGGTCGTGCGGAAGGGCGTGCCGCAGGCTCACCCCGACACCGGATACCGGCGCTATCCCGCCGGGGGAGCCCATCAGCCGAGCCTGACCGAAGACGGCCTGGTGCTGCGGCGGCCGGTGCGCGACCGGGGCCACGCCTGGGTGGAGTGGGCCGGCGACCGGATGGCGGTGAGGACCAGGAAGGTCCAGCCGCTGGTGTTCCAGGGCGCCACCCACCGGCCCGGCGACGACGGCCGCGTCCTGATCACCCCGCCCGCCCGGGTGGGCGTCTGGCGGCTCAGGAAGGTCGACGGCACACCCCTTCGCCTGCGCGTGGGGGTGTCGCCGCCTTCGCACCGGATCGGGGTGCACCGGGTGTCGTTCCGTACCGAACTGGAAGGGGAGGTCCTCGTGGTGGTGCAGCCCGCGCTGGAGGACGACGAGCGGGGCCGGTTCGCCGAACGCCGCCTCCGGGGGACCGCCAGGCACTTCAGGAAGGGCGGCATCCGGGAGACGGTCGTCTTCGACGCCTACGGCGGCCGGCTGGCCTCCTGCAACCCGCGCGCGATCTTCGACGAGATGCGGACGCGCGACCTGCCGCTGGAGTACGTCTGGGTCACCCGCGACGGCTCCTTCGACACGCCGGAGGACTCCCGGGTCGTCCTGCACGGCAGCAAGGAGCACGAACACGCGCTGGCGACCGCGCGTTACCTGGTCGGCAACCGCACCCAGCCGAACTGGTACACCAAGCCGTCCGGCCAGACCTACCTGCAGACCTGGCACGGCACGCCGCTCAAGAAGCTCGGCCACGACCTGCGCGACCTGCCGTTCCGGCGGACCGAACTGCTCGACTGGATGGCCCGTGACGTCCCGCAGTGGGACCTGCTGATCTCCCCGAACCCGTTCTCGACGCCCATCATGCGGCGCGCGTTCGGCTACCGGGGCGTGGTGCTGTCGACGGGCTACCCGCGCAACGACGCGCTGTTCTCCGCCGACCGCGCGTTCCAGATCAGGAAGAGGCTCGGCATCCCGCCGGGCAAGAAGGTCGTCCTGTACGCACCCACGTGGCGAGACGATCTCCACCGGGGCAAGAGGCGCCGCCTGTCGATGGAACTCGACCTGGCCCGCATGCAGTTCGCCCTGAAGGACCACGTGGTGCTGGTGAGAGCCCACCACCTGATCACCGACCGGCCGAAGGTCCCCTCGCCGGCCATCGACGTGACCAACTACCCGGAGATCGCCGACCTGTACCTCGCGGCCGACGTGCTGGTCACCGACTACTCCTCGGCCATGTTCGACTTCGCCTGCACCGGCAAGCCGATGGTGTTCTTCACCTACGACCTGGAGCGCTACCGCGACACGCTGCGCGGCTTCTACTTCGACTTCGTGGACGAGGCGCCGGGCCCGCTGACGCGGACCACCGACGAGACCATCGAGGCGATCAGGGAGGCCTCGGTGCCGCCGGGCTACTCGATGTTCCAGCGGAGGTTCTGCCCGTGGGACGACGGGAGGGCGTCGTCCCGCGTGGTCGACATCCTGCTCAGTGGCTCTCGAATGGCGTAGGGATCGGGTAGTAGGCGTCGAGGAAGCGGGCCAGGGCGGAGTCCTGGTCCGCTGTCGTCGGCGCCGTGTCGTTGAGGCAGAACGCGTCGTGCTCCCGGTTGGCCAGCATCCGCCGCAGCTTCGCCGGGGTCTTCGGCAGCGCCAGGTCGACGTAGGTGTAGTCGATCTGGCCCGGTATCGCCCGGCCGCTCAGATAGCCGTAGTAGTGCGCCAGCGACGATGCCGTGGAGATGTCGCTGGAGCGCCGGAACCGGCTCGCCGAGACGTCCTTGAACGCGGCGGGGAACCGTTCCTCCAGCTCGAACAGCAGCGACCGGCGCAGCGCGTAGGGCACGTGCTTCATCTTCTGCGTCAGCGTGCGCCCGCAGAGCTCCTCCAGCATCCGGCGGTTGTTCATGCCGGCCTGGTGGACGGGGTTGTCCTCGTTGAGCGTGAACGGCACCTGCGCGATCGACGGGAAGAACCGGGTGATGCCGTTGCCCTCGAAGAACGTCTCCGGGTAGAGCACCTTGCCCAGGAAGAAGTCGTCGTTCAGGTAGAGGAAGTGCTCCGACAGCCCCTCGATGTGGTGCAGCCGCGACTCGATCGCGTGGCTGTTGAACACCGGCAGCACCGACGTGTCGGCGAAGATCTCCTTGTGGTCGACGATCCTGATCCGGTCGCTCTCCACCAGCCACGACGGCTTCTGCTGGTCGGTGACCACATAGATGTTCCTGATCCAGGGCGCGTACGTCATCAGCGACCGCAGCGAGTAACGCAGTTCGTCGCGGCTGACGAACCTGGCCTCACTCGTGGCGAGCTCGCTCAGGCCCCCGGTCAGCGCCAGCTCCTTGCGGGCCCGCCACGCCGGGTCGTTCCCGTCGACCCAGGTGTAGACCGCGTCGATCGGGAAGTCGACGTCGTCGACCAGCCGGCAGGCGAACTCCGGGCGCGTCGGATAGAGCCGCGCGGAGCCTGCGACGAGCCGGTTGAACAGGCTCTCCGGCGCGTCGACGCTCTCCTCCTGGACCGGCACCGCCTCGCACACCCGGTTGGGCCGCGGCGCCACCAGCAGCTCGCCCTCACGCGACCAGAACTCCAGGTCGACGCCCGACTCCGGGCCGAGCGTGAGCGTGCGCGACGGGCTCGCGTAGTAGAGCCACAGGCGGATCGCCTTGGCGTCGCCCATGTCGTTGCGGCGCAACTGCCGGACCTTGCCCAGCTCGTTGACCTTGTGGCGGCCCCCCGGCAGCCGCGCGCCGTAGAGCCCGTGCCGGGCCAGCGACGTGATGGCCCGTTGTCGGTACGACACGCGTACCGCGATGACCGGTGGACGGCCCCGCGTGGGCCGTACACAGAAGAACGGAATCGCCGACCCGGACAATGACCGGCAGATCAGGTCGAAAGTCTCTCGTGATGCCTGCGCGGGACTGGCGTCCTGCCTGATCAGAGCCACCTTGGGCGGCATCGGCTCGCGCGCGGTCAGGCGGCTGTGAAGCTGTCGGTACAACGTAGACACCGGCATGGCTCTCCCCCCGAAGAATGCGGCGACCCTACCGGACGTCCGAGCGCGTTGGCGGGGGCTTTGCCCACGTCAGGGCAATGGTCAAGAAGTGGCAACGAGATGCTCTGGGGAGCCCAGAAGAACCCGTTGACGACTACTCGGCGTAGTCATTCTTACGTTCATGGGGGGCTTCACGCTCGACGACATACTGGCGACGCGCAAGCCACGGGACTCCTGGTGGACCGTCTTCGCGGTCGACCCGGTCGCGTGCCGGCTCGCGCTCCTGACCGCCAACCACACCTCGATCACGCCCAACGGGCTGACCGGCCTGTCGATGCTGCTCGGCGTCGTCTCGGCCGCCTGCTTCGCGGCCGGCTCGCTGGTCGCGGGGGCGGCGCTGTTCTACCTGAGCTTCACGGTCGACTGCATGGACGGCAAGATCGCCCGGTTGAAGGGCAGCGGCACCCCGTTCGGCCTGTGGCTCGACTACGTCGGCGACCGCCTGCGTGTCGGGGCGTGCGCGTTCGGCTTCGCCCTCGGCGAGGGCACGCTGAGCGCCCTGTGGCTGGCCGCCGGGATCGTGGTGCTGGACCTGTTCCGGTACGTCAACGGGCCCCAGCTCCTCAAGGTCAGGGAGTCCTCCCGGGACCGGGTGCGCGCCGCGACCGGCGGCGACCCCGTGTTCGTCGAGGACGTCCTGCTGGCCGACCCGGGGGCCGACGTCCGCGACGGCTCCGTCGTCGATCTCCAGTCGGCCTTCCGCCGCAGATTCCCCTGGTTCGACCGGTTCCGCCTGTTCCTCGGGCGGCACCGCGTCCGGACCCATCTCATGAGCGGCATCGAGTTCCACGCGGCGATCTTCGTCGTCGCGCCCCTGTTCGGGGTGGTCGCGATGTTCTGGTCCGCGCTCGCCACGGGCGCGCTGCTGGCCGCGTTCGAGGCCGCTCTCGTCTACCGCACCTGGCTGGCGGCCCGTGAGGCCGACCGGGTCGTACCGGAAAGGGTGAAAGTGCTTGTCTGATCGGCCGATCTTCATCGTCGCGTGCCCCCGCTCGGGGACCACGCTCCTGCAGCTCATGCTGCACGCTCACCCACGCATCGCGATCCCGCCGGAGACGCGCATCCTCGTGCAGGCCTACCTCAGGCGCCGCCGCTTCGGCGACCTGCGCAACCCGGAGCGCCGCCGCGAGATGGCGCAGTGGGTCACGGGCGGCTCCCGCACCCAGTTCGCCGACCTGGGCATCGACAAGGCCGAGTTCATGGAGCGGGCCATCGCCGGCCCCGGCTCGCTGGGCTCGGTCGTCGGCCTGGTCTACAAGATGTTCGGCGAGCAGCACGGCAAGCCGCGCTGGGGCGACAAGCGCCCGCCGTACATCAAGCACATGGACGCGCTCATCGCGATGTTCCCCGACTGCCAGATCATCCACATCATCCGGGACGGCCGCGACTGCGTCGCCTCGCTGAAGGAGATGCCCTGGTTCAAGGAGGACATCTACCAGGCGGTGAACCGCTGGGCCGAGGCCATCGACTTCGGCCGCAAGTGCGGCCTGGGTCCCGACAGCTACTACGAGCTCCGGTACGAGGACCTGACGGCCGACCCCGAGCTCGAACTCAAGAAGCTGTGCGGCTTCCTGGGCGAGGACTACCACCCGGCGATGCGCGAGCCGAGCAAGGTCGCCGACACGATCCCGTCGCACAAGTCGTGGCACGCCAACACCCACGAAGAGGTGACGACCGCCCGCGCCGGCACCTGGTCGACCCGCCTGGAGCCATGGGAGATCTCGCTGTGCGAGACCGTCATGGGCGAGCGGCTGACCTCCTACGGCTACGAGCTGTCGGGCGCCCCGAAGGCCGAGCGCAAGCACGTCGCGGCCTACGAGAAGACCGCCGCCCACTGGAAGCGCCGCTACCGCAAGCGCGCCGTGACGGAGTGGTTCAACCGCTTCCGCGAGGCCGGCCCGGTCGCCGCGCAGCTCACAGAGGGCCAGCGAGAGCTGGCCGGGCTGGGCTCCTGACCATGGAGAGGCCGGTCTTCGTCATAGGCTGCCCGCGCTCGGGCACCACGATGCTGCAGCTCATGCTGCACAGCCACCCGCGGATCGCGGTCCCGCCGGAGACCCGCTTCATGATCCCGGCCTACACCGCGAGGCGTTCCCACGGGGACATGCGCCGCCCCGACAACCGGCGGCGCCTGGCCGAATGGGTGGCAGGCGGCAAGGAGACCAAGTTCCGCGAACTCGGCCTGGACCGGGCCGAGTACGTCCAGCACGCCGTGGCCGCCCCCGGAACCCTGGGTTCGGTCCTGGGCACGGTCTTCCGCGACTACGCTGCCCGCTTCGGCAAGCCGCGGTGGGGGGACAAGCGCCCGAGCTACTTCAAGCACGTGGGGATGCTGCTGCGCCTCTTCCCTGATGCGCAGTTCATCCACCTGGTGCGGGACGGCCGTGACTGCGTGGCCTCGCTGATGGAGATGCCCTGGTACAAACTGGACGTCTACCACGCGATAGCCAACTGGGCCGAGGCCATCGACTTCGGCCGCCACCACGCGGCGTCGCTGCCCGGCGGTTCCTACTACGAGCTGCGCTACGAGGACCTGACGGCCGATCCCGAACTGTCCTTGAAACGTCTGTGCGGCTTCATCGGCGAGGAGTTCGACCCGGCCATGTGCGAACCCCGGCACGTCGCCGAGGTCGCGGTGCCCGCGCACAAGGTCTGGCACGCCAACACCCACGCGGCCGTGACGACCGCGCGCAGCGGCAGCTGGGCCTCGCGCCTGGAGCCGTGGGAGATCTCGCTGTGCGAGACCATGCTGGGCTCCCGGTTGACGGCGCACGGCTATGAGCTGAGCGGCGCCTCTCCGGCGGCACGCGAGCACCGCCTGGCCTACCGGACCACGGCGGCCAAACGCCGCGGCGCCCGGCTGAAGCGTGTCGGCCGGGAGCGACTGGGCCGCCTGTGGGAACCGGGCCCGGTCCCGGCACTGCTGACCTCCGGCCAACGGGCCCTGGCCGGCCTGCCGCCACTGCCACAGCAACAACTGGTCGAATCCTCGTAGTCGGGTGAGATTTCCTGGGGCTCCTGCCCTGGGAAATCTCCCGCCGGAGCATTAGCCTGAAGTTATGTTTCCTGCATGACCTGGAATATCGTCCTTTTGGAGCCGGCGGACGCTACGCCGAATACCGGGCGGAGTTGGAAAAGGAGGCCGATCGATGAGAGCTCGCCGCTGGGAAGACGTCAAGGCCGAGGCTCGCCGCCTCAACCCTGAGATGGACGATCCCGAACGCCGGGCGAGGGCAGAGGCCCGACTCGACGCCTATGTCGCGGGCTACCACCTTGGAGAACTCCGCAAGGCCATCGGGAAGACCCAGGCGGAGGTGGCCAAGATCCTTGGTGTCACCCAGTCCAGAATCTCCCAAATTGAGAATGGCAACGTCGAGGTGATGGAGCTGGAGACGCTCCGCGCCTACGCCGCCGCGCTCGGGGGGCATCTCGACATCACCATCAGCGTGGGCTCCCACTCGGTGAAGGTGGCCTGACGTCACCGGCTGAGGTGGGCGAAGAGGTGTTCCCAGCGGTCGAGGATCGGTTCCAGTCGGAAGGCCGAGGCGTGTTCCCTGGCGGCCTCGCCCATGGCGGCCCGTCGCGGCTCGTCGTCCATGAGGTCGCCCAGGGCGGCGGCCAGGGCGGGGACGTCGCCCGGTGGGACCAGCACCCCGGTGCGGTTGTCGTCGATCAAGGCGCGGACGCCGCCTGACACGTCGAAGGCGACCGTTGGGAGGCCGAAGGCCGCCGCCTCGCCCAGGACCAGGGGCAGGCCCTCGTGTTCGCTCGACAGGGCCACCAACGATGCCGCGCGGTATTCGGCCGGCATCTCCCCGGCCGGGATCCGGCCGCGGAACGTGACCTGCTGAGACACGCCCTCGGTCACGGCGTGGAGCATCAGGCGGTCGGCGTCGGGGCCGTCGCCGATCAGGTGCAGTTCCCAGTCGGGGCGGGCCGCCCGGGCGAAGGCGGAGATCAGGCGGTCGAAGCGTTTGACCCCGGCCAGGCGTCCGACGCCCAGGACGCGTTTCCCGGTCAAGGGGGAGACCCGGTGCGGCCAGCCGGGCAGCGGGTTCGGGATGTGCCAGGTGTTGGGGAGCAGGGCCTCCTCGGCGAAGCGCCAGGCGTCGTCCTCGCTGAGGAAGACGGCCTGGTCGAGGGAGCCGTAGAGCGCTCTGACCGAGCCGAAGTGCCAGGTCCCCCGGGCGTGGGCGAAGGAGCCGTGGTACTGGCCGATGCCCCGGTGGCCGCCCAGCAGGCCGGACAGGCGGGTCACCACTCCTGGTGAGGTCATCACGAGGAGGCCGGGCGGGATCGCGTCCAGGAGGGTGTGGGCTCGCTTCTTGGCGCCCCAGCGCCAGCGGGGGCCGGGGTTGATCTCGTGGCGGCCGTAGGCGGGGTCTTCGATGTAGTCCACCGGGTCGGCCGAGCGGTGCAGGCCGATCACGTGGACGTCGTAGCCGCGCCGGGCCAGCCCCTGGGCCAAAGTGTGGGACACGCGTTGGATGCCGCCGAGCGTGTCGGCGTCCATGCAGGCGAAGGCGACGGTGTTCACAGGGCGGCCTCCGTCGGGAGCTGGATCTCGGGCACGGGCAGTTCGGGTGCGCGGCCCTCGAAGAAGGCGTCCACGACCCGGGCCGCCGCGTGGCCGCGTTCGTCGGCGCACCAGGTGCGGCGGAAGGCGGCGTAGCGCTCGGGGCTCCACGGAGCGCGGATCGCCTCGGCCAGTTCGCCCGTGGTGGTCACGCAGGGGCCGGGGGCGATGGCGGGGAGGTCGTACAGGCTGCCGCGTTCGGTTTTGCGGTAGGTGTCCCAGTCGTCGATGAGGAAGACCATCGGCTTGCCCGTGACGGCGAAGTCGCACATCAGCGACGAATAGTCGGTCACCAGGACGTCGGCGGCCAGCATCAGGTCGTTGACCTCGGGATACGATCCGGCGGCCCGGACGAACCAGCGCAGGTTCTCCGGGACGGTCCACGTCTCGATCGGGTGGGTCCGCAGCACCACGACCCACTCGTCGCCGAGTTCCTCGGCCAGCGCGCGCAGGTCGGCCCGGACCGAGGCGCCCTTGGAGAGGTCCCGGTATGTGGGCGCATACAAGATGATCTTCTTGCCGGACGGGACCTCCAGTTTTCTGCGCACCCGCGACGCGGCCTCGGGGTCGCCGTGGAACAGTACGTCACAGCGGGGCGAGCCGAAGCGGAGCACCGGGCCGTCGTATTCGTTCGACGGGACGAAGGTGCGTTCGAACTCGGCGCTGGGGGAGACCAGGAAATCCCAGCGGGCCACGTTTGCACGCCACTCCTCGCGCGGGCCGGGGAAGTCGCCGCGCAGGTCGGGGGCGTTGAGGCCGATCGACTTGATGCCCTGGCCGTGCCAGGTCTGCAGGTAGCGCGTCTTGCGCGGTTTCGGGAAGCCCAGCGGCATGCCGTGGCTGTCGACCCACCAGCCCGCGCGGGCCATGGTCCAGATGTGCCGCCAGCTCATCCGGCGGACCGTGGGCACGTCGCCGGGGAACACGCCGGACGTGCGGGACCAGACGGCGCGCAGCCCGAGGCCCCGGCGCGTCACCTCCTCGTGCAGGTAGCGCGGGTGGCCGGTGTAGCCCTTGCCGCAGTCGGCCTCGAACAGGACCAGGTCGTTCTTGCGCGGGACCAGGCGGATCAGCACCTTGTAGACGGCCAGTTTCACCTCCCTGACCGAGAGGCGTTTGCGCAGCCGCATCGGCAGCCCGGCCATCCGGACGGCATGCGGGCGGAACCGGGGACGCCGGGCGATCCGCCGGAGAAGGCCGGTCCTGCGCCAGTGGAGCCGCAGTGTCGCGGTGTCGCCGCAGGGGCGGGCGGTGATCTCATATCCCTTCGTCTGCAGGGTCAGCGGTTCCAGACCCGCGTTGACCAGCAGTTTGTCGCTGGTCGTGTGGCCGTCGAGAGGCCGGGTGAAGCCGAGACGGGGTTCGCAGGCACCGGGCGGGATCGTGGCCAGGTCGAGGTCGACCTCGGTCAGGATCGTCCCGTCGGGCTGGCGGCGCGGCATCAGGCGGGTGCGCCGGCCCTTCACGATCAGGTCGGCCACGGCGTCCAGGCAGACGACGCCGAAGGGGTCGTAGGTCGTGATCGAGAGCGAGAGCCTCGACCCGGTCGCGGAGACCTCGGTCACCTCGTGGCGCAGCCGGGTCTCCGAATAGGGCAGTTCGGCCAGCCGCATCGCGGTGATCTCGAACGCCGGGTCGGGCTCGGTGCCCCAGTAGGTCAGCCCGTCGACCCTGATCGCGTGGCGCGGCGGCGCCTTCGGTCCTGTCAGGCTGCGGGCGGCGACGCACAGGTCCTCGACCCGGTCGCGCAGCAGCAGTTCGCCGCAGACCCGCGTCATCGGGTCGGCCCGCTCCAGGACGCCCTGGTCGAGCCGTTCCAGGTAGGGGCGCACGACGGCGGCCATCTCCTTGGCCCACACCGCGTCGAACTTCGGCAGCGCGTTGAGGTAGACCCGCAGGTCCTGCTGGATGAAGCGGTACTGGCGACGGCCGACGAGGTCGCCCATCCGGGCGTCGCGCAGCGCCTGGTCGGCGCTCTCCGCGGCGGAGACCCTGGCCCGTACGTTGGCGACGTCCCGCAGGCTCAGGGAGATCGACCGGCCTTCGCCCGAGGCCCGGTACCACCGGTAGACGGCCCACGGCACGACCGCGAACCGCTTGGCGCGGGCGTAGAGCTCGGCGGTGAAGACGTGGTCCTCGTAGTGCAGGTTCTCCCGGAATCGCAGCTCGCTGCGGCGCAGGAAGTCCACGTCGTAGATCTTGTTGGTGGAGAAGCCGTCGAGGAACAGCTCCGGTTCGGCCCGGATGCCCTCGACCACGCGTCTGGGCGTGAACAGCTCCGGGTAATAGGGCGCGCTCGTGCCGCTGGCCTCGTAGACGCGCATGATCTGGCCCGACACGAAGTCGGCGCCGGTCCGTTCGATCTCCGTCAGCAGCGCCTTGCAGGCGTGTCGGGGCAGCTCGTCGTCGCTGTCCAGGAACATCACGTAGGGCGCCCGCGCCGCGTCCAGGCCCATGTTCCTGGGGGCGCCGCAGCCGCCCGAGTTCTGGTCGCGCCGGATGTAGCGCACCCCGGGGAACCGGGCGCACACGTCGTGGGTGTCGTCGGTACTGGCGTCGTCGACGACGATGATCTCCAGGTCGCGGAGAGTCTGGGCGTACAGGGACCGCACGGCCCTCGGGAGGCGGGCCGCGTCGTTGTAGGTGATCACGACCACGCTTACTGCCGGTCGGGCCGCCATGCCCACCCCCCATATCAGGACGAAAACCACTGATATGGGATATTCCCCAACGAATTCGGACGATTGCCGTCAGTGACAACCTTTGCCGACGGCTTACCGGCGACCCCAGCGCCGCACCACGTAAACGATCAGCCCGATCGCGCCGAGCCCGCCCACCACCGGGGCCAGCCGCTTGAGAAGCGACGCCCCCGCGGCCTCCCGCAGGTCGAAGGCCTCCTCCTCGGCGGTCCGGGAGGTGCGCAGCGTGCCGGACGGGTGGGACTCGTGAAGGGGATCCGGTACGACCGTCAGATGCCGCCGCCCCTCGATCAGGGCGGCCAGATTCGCGGCGAACCGGGCGCCGACGTCTTCAGGGCCCGTGTACGACATCTCCAGCGCCACCGTGACGCCGCCGGCCTCCTCCACGAGGCGGGCGACCAGGGTGGCCTCTGCGGTCTCGGTGCCGTCGCTGCCGGTCGCGGCGATCTGGACGACCCGCGTGTCCTTGTCGACGTCGGTGATCTGGGCGGTGCCCCGGTAGGTGACCCCGAGCGGGCCGACGCCGACCCGCATCCTGCCGGTGGCCGTGTCACCCTCGACCGAGTCGAGCGTGGCGCCCGGCAGGCACGGGGCCAGCCGTTCCACGTCGAGAAGCACCGACCACGCCTGGTCGACCGGGACCGGCACGGTGAACTCGTGCTCGAATCGCATGGCTCGACTCCGTTCTCTCAAAGCCGCTCCGGAGACAACTACCGCCAGACTCCGAACGTACGCCTGCGAAGTCCCAGATCAACCCTCGGGTTACCGCTTCCGGATCACCTTGGCCAGGATGCCCGCGAAACCCGCGATCCCCAGACCCCCGACGAGGATAGGCCCGATGATCGCCGGGTCGGGAGTCGGGTCGGTCAGATAGCGCACCCCCATCCCCACGAACAACAGGCCGCACAGCAGCGCCATCCAGTCGGTCCGGTGACCCCTCTTACGGTCGGTCCGGTCCGGTACGTCAGGCGCCACGGCGCACCTCCACATCGCCGACGCCCGCGGAGACGTACAGCTCGATCGTGGCCGCTTGGCCTTCGGGAGCGGTCATGGGGGTGAGCGTCCGGCTGATCCGGACGTCGGTGCCGTCGCTGACCTGGTGGTCGATCTTGATGTCACCCAGCCTGGTCTGGCCGTGCACCTCGACGATCGCGTCGGGCGGGACGACCACGGTGAGCTGGCCCAGGGACACCGACGCGTCGAATCTCACTCGTGCTCCGGGTGGTAGTTCCAGGTCGGTCAGGTCGAGTTCGCCCGCGCCGACCCCCACGGCGTAGGTGCGTTCGGCCATCGCGACGGTGGTCGGGTGCCACGAGTAGCTGCCGACCCGCTTCGGTATGCCGGTGACGGACGTGCCCACCACCAGCGCCACCGCGACGATCACGCCGAGCGCGATCAGCCCGGCCCCCCGGCCGAACCAGGTGGCGACGAGCAGACCGCCGCCGATGACGGCGAGCATCGCGCCGCCGACCATCGGCAGACTCACCGATTCGGTCCCGGGCTGCTGCACGGCGACCATGACCCCTCCAACGATCAATGCCAGCATGAATGTCAGGCCGCCGACATAGGACCTGCGTCTCTTGACCTTCGGCGCCTTCGGCACCCTGACGGGCGGCGGCGGAGCCGGCGCCTGTTTCGCGAACGGCCCGTGCGGCGCGAACGCCTCCCCGGCCGAGTAGGCGGCCTGCCTGGCCTCATAGGCCAGATCGGACAGCCGCCGATATCCGTCGGGCGCCTTCGCCCTGGAGGGCGCCGGGGCCGCCTGCGCCGGGGACGCCTGGGTCGGGGGCTCCTGGGCCGGATACTCCCGTGTCGCCGGAGACTCCCCGGCCGTGCCGGGCGGATCGGCGCTCGAAGGCGCCGGGTCCCGGCCGAACGACATCCGGTAGGACTCCCGGAAGGACTCCTTGACCGTCTCCCGGAAGTTGCCCCCCGTCGCCCCGGTCGTGAAACCCCCCACCGTGAACGCCGACGCCGGGGACGGCGAGCTGACCGCCACCGGCTCGATCCGGGTCATCCCCCGGCGACCCGTCAGCCGTTCGGGAATCGACGTGATCAACCCGAGCACGTCGACCCCCCGCGCGTGCGCCGCCAGCAGGGTGATCGCCAGCAGCACCCCCACCACGATCGTCCCCCGGTCGATGCCCCCCGAGGCCAGGTTGACGATCAGACCGAGCGTGAAGACCGCCACGAGCAGGGCCATCACGGTCTCGGTGTCGAATATCCTGCGCGTCCACTGCTCCACGTAGCCGGGGCCCCCGCCCGGCTCGCGCATCAGCAGGAAGGCCGCGATGTAGAGGATGACGCCGATGCCGGACCCCAGCAGCAGCACCGCGAACCCCACGCGGAACAGCACCGGGTCCATGCCCGTGAAGCGGCCCAGCCCGGCGCACACGCCCGTGAGCATGCGCCCTTCGGACACGCGGCTCAGTGGTTCACTGGGCGGATCACCGGCCGGTGGGTTCTCCTCGGGTGGTACCTCGGTCATGGTGCCCATCCTGTCCGTTTTCCAGGGATGACCGCCATCGGGGACGTCCCTGAGACCCCTCTCAGGGGCTCGCCCTGATGCCCGTGCGCGATGCGACATGTGACGATGCAGGAGCAATGTCGGAGAATCCTGGCGCCGCGGAGGCGTCCCCCAGAATGCTGAGGCCCCGGGCCGGGCGCGTGGTCGCCGGTGTCGCCCAGGGGGCCGCCGCTCAGCTGCGCCTCGACCCGGTCGTGCTGCGGCTGGCGTTCGTGCTGCTCACGATCCTCGACGGGGTCGGTGTGGTGGCGTACGCCGCCTTGTGGATGTTCACCGCGACCCAGCAGATCGAGCACCACGACCGCGCGGGCAGCCGTGACTGGGGCCAGGTGGCCGCCTACGGCCTGCTCGGGTTCGCCTTCGGGGCGCTCGCCCTGGTCAGCGGGGCGGCGGCCGGCGGCCTGGCCATGTGGCCGATCGCCGTCGGCGGCATCGGGTCGCTCATCCTGTGGCAGCAGGCCGATCCGGGCCTGCGGCAGAAGTGGATGACCTCGACCGTCGGCCGGGTCCGCGCCACCTGGGTGCGGTCGGGCATCGGCCTGCTTCTCGTGGGCGTCGGCGTCATCGGGTTCCTGGCCGCGCAGGACCAGCTCGCCCAGGCCAGCACCGGGCTCGTGTTCACCGGTGTCGTGCTCGGCGGCGTCGCGCTGATCGCCGCCCCGTGGCTGGCGGGGCTGTGGCGGGAGCTGCAGAAGGAACGTACGGAGAGAATCCGGCAGGAGGAGCGCGCCGAGGTCGCCGCGCACGTCCACGACTCGGTGCTGCACACCCTGACCCTGATCCAGCGCGCCGCGCACGACCCGCGCGAGGTCACCCGCCTGGCCCGCAGCCAGGAGCGCGACCTGCGCAACTGGCTCTACATGCCGAAACAGGACGCCGACGCCACCCTGGCCGCCGCCGTCCGGCGGGCCGCGGCCGAGGAGGAGGACGCCCACGGCGTCCCGATCGAGATCGTCTGCGTCGGCGACTGCGACCTGGACGACGGCCTGCGCGCCATGGTCCACGCGGCCCGGCAGGCGATGGTCAACGCGGCGAAGTATTCGGAATCGTCCGTGGTATCGGTTTACCTTGAGGTCGAGCCCGGCGAGGCCACCGTCTTCGTCCGGGATCGCGGCAAGGGGTTCGTTCTCGACGACGTACCGGGCGACCGGATGGGCATCCGCCAGTCGATCATCGGCCGGATGGAGCGCTTCGGCGGCACGGCCCGCGTCAAGACGGCCCAGGGCGAGGGAACCGAGATCATGTTGACGATGAAGAGGACCACAGGATGAAGACGGTAAGAGTGCTGATCGTGGACGACCACCGGCTGTTCCGGTCGGGTGTACGGGCTGAGCTCGGCCCCTCCATCCAGGTGGTCGGCGAGGCAGAAGACGTCGAGACGGCCGTCGCCACGATCGCCGAGCTCCAGCCCGATGTGGTCCTGCTCGACGTGCACATGCCCGGAGGCGGCGGGGTCGAGGTGCTGCGCCGGGTGCTGACCGCCGGCGCCCAGGTGCGGTTCCTGGCGCTGTCGGTCTCCGACGCCGCCGAAGACGTGATCGGCGTGATCCGGGGCGGCGCCCGGGGTTACGTCACCAAGACGATCAGTGGCGCCGAGCTGACCGACGCGATCTCCCGGGTGGCCGACGGCGACGCGGTCTTCTCACCCCGCCTGGCCGGTTTCGTGCTCGACGCGTTCGCCTCGACCGAGGCCCCGCCGATCGACCCCGAGCTCGACTCGCTCACGCAGCGCGAGCGGGAGGTGCTCCGGCTGATCGCGCGCGGGTACGCGTACAAGGAGATCGCGAAGGAGCTTTTCATCAGCGTGAAGACCGTGGAGACGCACGTCTCGTCGGTGCTGCGCAAGCTCCAGCTCTCCAACCGCCACGAGCTGTCGAGATGGGCCACCGCACGCCGTCTGGTTTGAAAGCCTCTGTCGTGGCAGTCTGACGAAATGGGGCGAGACGTACCCGCGACGCAGTTCAGCCGGGATGACCGGCGGCGCTACCGCGACAAGCTGAAGCGCTCGCTCGACGTGCTCGCCCGGATGCTCGGTGAGGCCCGGTTCGACGCCGAGCGGCCGCTGGCCGGGCTGGAGATCGAGCTCAACCTGGTCGATGCCCGGGGCGAGCCGGCGATGAAGAACGCCGAGGTGCTCGACGCGATCTCGGCGCCCGACTGGGCCACCGAGCTGGGCCAGTTCAACGTCGAGATAAACGTCGAACCGCGCGAGCTCGGCGGCAACGGCCTGGTCGAGCTGGAGCAGACGGTCCGCAACTCCCTCAACCATGCCGAGGAGCAGGCCCGCACGGTCGGCGGCCACATGGTCCTGGTGGGCATCCTGCCGACGCTCAAGGAGAGCGACCTCCACGAGGGAACCCTGTCGGCCAACCCCCGATACAAGCTGCTCAACGAGCAGATCTTCGCCGCCCGGGGCGAGGACCTGCGCATCGCGATCGATGGCGTCGAACGCCTGCACACCTACGCCGACAGCATCACCCCCGAGGCGGCCTGCACGAGCGTCCAGCTGCATCTGCAGGTCAGCCCCCGCAACTTCGCGGCACACTGGAACGCCGCCCAGGCCATCGCGGGCCCGCAGGTCGCCGTGGCCGCCAACTCGCCCTACCTGTTCGGCAAGGAACTGTGGCGCGAGACCCGGCTGAGCCTGTTCGAGCAGGCCACCGACACCAGGTCCGACGAGCTCAAGGCCCAGGGCGTCCGCCCCCGCGTCTGGTTCGGCGAACGCTGGATCACCTCGGTCTTCGACCTGTTCGAGGAGAACAACCGCTTCTTCCCCGCGCTGCTCCCGCTGTGCGAGGACGAAGATCCGGCGATGGTCCTGGAGGCCGGGGGAGTGCCCACGCTGGGTGAGCTGACCCTGCACAACGGCACGGTCTACCGCTGGAACCGGCCCGTCTACGCCGTCTCCGGCGGCCTCCCGCACCTGCGCGTGGAGAACCGGGTGCTGCCCGCCGGGCCGTCGGTGGCCGACATCGTGGCGAACGCGGCCTTCTACTACGGCCTGATGCGGGTGCTGCCGTTCGCCGAACGGCCGGTCTGGACGCAGATGTCCTTCTCGGCCGCCGCCGACAACCTGCGCGCGGCGTCCCGCTACGGCATCGACGCCCACCTCTACTGGCCCGGCCTGGGCGAGGTCACCGCCTCCGAGCTGATCCTGCGCCGCCTGCTGCCGCTCGCCTACGACGGCCTCAACCTGTGGGGCTGCGACCCCAAGTGCCGCGACCGCCTGCTCGGCATCATCGAGCAGCGCTGCCTGACCGGGGTGACCGGCGCGACCTGGCAGGTCCGCAAGGTCGGCGAACACGGCGGCGGCCACGAGGCGATGCGGCGGATGACGGTCGAGTACATGGCCAACATGCACACCAACGAACCTGTTCACCGCTGGGGCTAGAACTCCGGTCTTCTCAAGAAATATCCGTATTTGATAGGCAGGATTGGGGGCGTGCACTTAGTAACAAGGCTTCTCACGGTGTCCCTCCTGGTCCTGACCGCCGCCTGTGGAGAGGTCACCGCCGCCGACCCATGGACGACCGAGCCGGTCCCGGAGGTGACCGCCCCCGACGCGATCGAGACCGACTTCGACCGGCCCGCGGAGGCGGCGCCCGGCGACGACTGCAGCGTGAAGGGCGAGACCTTCTCCGAGGACGTCCGGCTGGCCCGCTGCCTGACCGAGGAGTTCTGGACCAAGCAGTTCGCCGACTCCGGCGGCACCTACCAGCCGATCAGCAGGTTCATCGAGTACAACGGCAACGACGGCCCGGCGTGCGGGGGCCAGGCGTCCGTGCCGAACAACGCCTTCTACTGTCCCGACGGCCACTTCATCGCCTACGACGCGACGTGGCTCCAGAGCCTGTACGACCAGCTCGGCGACGCCGCCGTCTACATCGTGATCCCCCACGAGTTCGGGCACGCGGTGCAGAACCAGCTTGAGTCCGACCACGAGTTCACCATCCAGTCGGAGCTGCAGGCGGACTGCTACGCCGGCGGCACCCTCAACGGCCTCATCACCGGCGGCCGGCTCCAAGCCCAGGAGGGCGACGACGCCGAGCTGATGGCGAACCTGGAGGCGGCCGGCGACCCCACCGACGCCTGGTGGGAGCCCGGCGCCCACGGAACCGGGGAGCAGCGGCAGCTCAACTTCGCACGGGGCTTCGACCGGGGCGTCGGGGCCTGCTGAAAGGGCAGGAGTGACTGATGGCTCACGCGATGGCGAGTGGACAGGCCCGGCGACGCCGGGTGCAGCGACCTGGTGCGGCGCTCGGGGCCGCGGTAGGGGTACTCGCCGTGGCCAACGTCCTCAACAACACGGTGGCCCGCCGGTACGCGCCGCTGACCTCGGCGGTGGCGACCGGGGCACTGCTCCTGATCGCCCGCCAGGCCGGTTCCGGCGCGCGTGACCTCGGCTTCGCCACGCCCGCCCGGGGCGCCCTCATCGGCGGCGGCCTGGCCGCCGCCGTGGCGGCCGGCTACACCGCCGGCGTCCTGCTGCCCCCCACCCGTCGCCTGTTCCTCGACGAGCGGGCCCTCGCGCTCACCCGGGCCCGGCTGTTCGAGGAGGCGCTGCTGCAGGTTCCCGTGGGGACGGTGCTGCTGGAGGAGGTGGCCTTCCGCGGGGTGCTCCCAGAGCTGTTCGGCTACTCCCTGAAGCCCCGCGCCGCCTCGGTGGCCTCGAACGCGCTGTTCGGCCTGTGGCACGTGCTGCCCGCCCTCGACATGGCCCGCGCCAACCCGGCCGCCGCCAGAGCGGGCACCCCCCGGCTGGTCGCCGGGACCGTGGCCACCACGACCCTGGTCGGGCTGGGCTTCCACGAACTGCGCAGACGCGGCGGCCTGCTGGCCCCCGCGCTGCTGCACATCGCGACCAACTCGCTGGGCTTCCTCGCGGCCCGGGGCGCCCGCCGGATGAACGCGCGCCGGCTGCTGAAGAGGTCAGCCCGTTGAGATCACGTGGAAGGCCTCCGCGTACGTCCCCTCCGGCAGCCCCGCGCCGGCGGCGTTGGCCGACAGGAAGCCCTTGACCATGCCCTCCAGGTCGGCCATGTGCCCGGTCTGCGACTCGTGGGCGCGCAGGGCGGCGATCTTCCGGTCGACCGTGGCGGTGATGTCGACCCAGTGGTTGGGGGTGGGGGTGCCGATCATCCAGACCTCCTTCACCGTCCAGGCCTCCAGGCCCTCTTCGGTCAGCAGGTCGGGGAAGGCGTAGGGGTTGCGGGCGTCGGGGTAGACCGCGTCGAGCGCGGCCGAGCCGACCGCGCGGTGGTCGGGGTGGCTGGGGCCCAGCCGGGCGTAGTTCCGTTCGGGGGTCGAGGTGATCACCAGTTCGGGCCTCACCTGGCGGATCACCCGGGTGATGTCCTTGCGCAGCGCGAGGGTGGCCTCGACGGCGCCGTCGGGGTAGCCGAGATGACGTACATCCGAGACCCCCACGCTCTTCGCCGCGGCCGACTGCTCGGCGCGGCGGATCTCGGCCATGCCCGCGCCGTCGGTCTCACGGTCGAAACCGCCGGCGTCGCCCGAGGTGGCCAGGAGGTAGACGACCTCGACACCCCGATCGGTGAAGGCCGCGACGGCGCCCGCGCCCCCGAAGTCGATGTCGTCGGGGTGCGCGGTCACCACCAGCACGGTCCGGATCTCAGCGGCGTCCAGCATGTGTCCTCCTAGTAGTTCATTTGTGCGAACAGTAGGACCGACGCCGCCGATTCCCGGCTAGCAGTTGACGATGTCGTTGCCGTCGTTGTCCTTGGCGACGTCGTTGCCCCAGCGGGACAGGTAGTAGGCCGAGACCCACTGGCCCTGCCAGGGGTTGCCCTCGTCGAGGTCGGTCTTCAGCCACCAGGTGTTCCAGGCCGAGCCGACCTGGACCTTCGGGCCCTTGGCGCGGCAGTAGACGTAGTTCGTGCCCTTGTAGAGGGTGCCGGTACGTGTGCCGCCGGGGGAGGAGTAGCCGGGGGCGTCGGCGAACGTGTCGACCCACTGCTTCCCCGGTGTGGACGGCGGAGTCGTAGCGCCGCCGCAGTTGGTGCTGGTCATGTTGAACGGGCCCGATGGGGTCGGGTTGGCGGTGCGGCCCTGGATGACCGGGATCACGATGTGCTGGGTGTCGCCGTTCGTCGTGCTGTTGGGGTTGGCGAGCTGCTCGTAGTGCAGGTGCGCGGTGCCGGTCCCCACGCTGCCGACGTAGCCGATGACGTCGCCGCGCTTCACGTTGCCGATCCCGCGCACCCCCGTCATGTGCAGGTAGACGGTGAACCAGCCGCCGCCGTGCGCGATCTCCAGGCCGCCCGGCGAGAACGTCTCGTGGATGTAGCCGTCGGCCGAGGCCAGCACGGGCACCCCGGTCTGCGGTCCGGGGACCTTGTACATGTCGATCTTGCCGACCGGGGTGTGGCCGTTGTAGGTGGTGAGGGCGACGACGGTGTTGCAGGCGTAGGGGAGCCGGAAGTCGGGGCGCGGGCCCAGCGCGGCCGCGCCGGCGGCCTGCGGGACCGCGAACGTGGAGGCGAGGACGGCGGCGACGGCCGCGATGATGCGGAGGGGTCTCATGTCAGGGTCCGTTCGGGTCAGCAGGGGCGGATGTCGTTGCCGTCGTTGTCCTTGGCCACGTCGTTGCCCCAGCGGGACAGGTAGTAGGCCGAGACGTACTGGTTCTGCCAGGGCGAGCCCTCGTCGAGGTCGGTCTTGAGCCACCAGGTGTTCCAGTTGGAGCCGACCCGGACCTCCGGGCCCCGCACCCGGCAGTAGACGTAGTTGGTGCCGGCGTAGAGGGTGCCGGTACGCGTGCCGCCCGGTGTGGAGTGGCCGGGCGCGTTGGCGAAGGTGTCGACGTTGACCTTCGTGGGCGCGGGCGGGGGCTGGGTGCCGCCGCAGTTGTTGCTCGTCACGTTGCGCCAGGTCTGGCCGTTGCCCTGGCCGTACTCGACGCCGTTGAACACCGGGCGGACCCGCTCGGTGCCGCTGGCGCCCCAGGTGGCGGTGCCGTTGCCGTTGGCGTCGTAGTTCTGCTCGAAGTGCAGGTGCGGGTGGCCGTTGGAGGTGTCGCCGGTGGCGCCGACGGTCCCGATGACCTGACCCTGCGACACGGTCTGGCCGACCGAGACCGAACGGGTGGCCATGTGCAGGTACGTGGAGTACCAGCCGCCGCCGTGGTTGATCTGGATGACGTTGCCGGGCCCGTTCGCGTCCTGCCGGTAGGACAGCTTGACGGTGCCGGCCGCCGACGCGAGGAGGGTGGCGCCGTTGGTGCCGGTCTGGTTGGGCTCCTTGACCATGTCGAGTGCGGGAGCGTGCGCCCAGGTGTCCAGGCGCCACTGCTGGCCGCAGAGGAAGGGCAGCTGGAAACCGGGCTTGGCCTGGGCGGGTGCGGCGAAGACGAGGCTCGCTCCGGCGACGGCCAGGGCGGTCAGTGCGGACAGGCGCTTCATTTTTTCGGTCCTCTCAACAGGTGCGGATGTCGACGCCGCGGTTGTCCTCGGCGACGTCGTTGCCCCGGCGGGACAGGTAATAGGCGGAGACGTACTGGTCGGTGAAGGGCTCGCCCTGGTCCAGGTCGGTGCGCAGCCACCAGGTGTTCCAGGCCGTACCGGCCTGCACGGTGGGGCCCTTGACCTTGCAGTAGACGTAGCTGGTCCCGGCGTGGAGGACGCCGGTCCTGGCGCCTCCCGGGGTGGCGCGGCCGGGGGCGTCGGCGAAGGTGTCGACGTAGTAGAGGGTCGGTGGCGGCATCGGGCCCACGCCGCAGTTGGCGCTGACAGCGGGGGTCGCGGCCGGATACCAGGAGCGGGCCAGCGGGACGCCGTTCAGCACCGGCCGCACGACGACGCCGTCGTGGATCTGCTCGTAGTGCAGGTGCGGCCCGCTGGTGAACGTGCCGGTGTTGCCGACCTGGGCGATCTGCTGGCCTCGTGCGACGGTCTGGCCGACCGTGACGCGGACGCTGGACTCCCGCAGGTGCATGTAGCGGGTCCGCCAGCGGTCGCCGTGGTCGAGGGTGACGACGTTGCCGGCGTCGTCGTGCCACTCTGCCTCGACGACCGTGCCGCCCTGGGAGGCGAGCACCGGCTTGCCGAGCGCGGGGGAGCCCCGGGGGACCATGTCGATCTTGTCGGGATCGGCGTGGTCGTCGTGGGTGTAGGTCTGCCACGTCTCCCCGCAGGGGACGGGTAACTGGAGGTCGGGCCGGGCGGCGGCGTCGGCGCCAGGTGTGACTGTGCAGGCGCTGACGATCATGAGCGCCGCGACCGTTGTCCTCATCGTGCCTCCTTTCCTTCCGGGTGCCGTCGAAATGAAGCACGGCGGCTCGGGGCGGCGGCAGATGTGCGCTGATCAGAACGTTCTGAACGGCGTTCTCCCAGCTCGGAGGCTCCGTTCAGAACTGGTTGACCGTGCTGTCAGGGGGCAGGCATGATGCTGCTCGGTCGACCGTGGGGGTGTGACGTGGCCGCTGTCGAAGCACCGCCGCCCGATCCGGACGGCGTCTCCACCTGGCCGGAGCTGACCGAGAAGCTCCGCGAGCTCCATGTGTGGTCCGGAAGGCCGAAGTACGCCGTCCTGTCGGCCCACTCGAACCTGGCGCCGTCGGCCATCTCGGGCGTCATCGGCAAGAACCCGCTGACCCGCCCGCCCGAGGCCACCACGCTCCGCTTCGTCGAGGCCTGTCTCACGTACGGGAAGGCCCCTACCAAGGAACTGCACCGCTGGTCGGCCGTCTGGACCCGGCTGTCTCAGCAGCCCGAGAGCGCCCAGCCGGTGGGGGCGCCGCCGCCCCGATTACGGCCCCGGTGGCACCTGCCCGCGCTGGCCGGTGCCGCCGCCGTCGCCGGAGCGGTGATCGTGGCCTTCGCCCCCGCCCTGCTGACCGGCGCGGGCACCCCGGCGGCCATGCCGACCGGCGGTGAAGCCCCCGCCGCCTGCTCGCCCGATCCGGAACGCATCGAAGATCTGCGCCGGAGCCTGATCTGGGACGGCGTCTTCCGGTGCGGCAACACCCCGGAGATCTCCGTCTACGAGCATCCCCGCGTCGGCGCCATCGTCGGCCTGCTGGTCACCGGCGACAACTGGTTCGTCTGCTGGACGCGCGGCGAGCGCCACCAAGGCGGCAACGACGTCTGGTACTACACCCAGGGCGACCACTCGGCCGCCAAGAAGGAACTGGAGGCCTGGGGCTTCGTCCCGGCTGTGAACCTCGACACCACCACCGATCCCGACCCAGGTGTGGACCGCAAGTGTTCGTTCACTTGAGCACTGTGTCTTTGCTTCGCGGAGCGAAGTGTCAGTGGGCGGCTCTAACCTAGACGCGTGACCCATCCCTTGCTTGACGGCCTCAACCCCCAGCAGAAGGAGGCCGTCGTCCACCAGGGCGGCCCCCTGCTCATCGTCGCGGGAGCCGGGTCGGGCAAGACCAGGGTGCTCACCCACCGCATCGCCTATCTACTGGCCGAGCGCGACGTGCATCCGGGCGAGATCCTCGCGATCACCTTCACCAACAAGGCCGCGCGCGAGATGAAAGACCGGGTCGACAAGCTGATCGGCCCGCGCTCGAAGGCCATGTGGGTGATGACCTTCCACAGCGCCTGCGTGCGGATCCTCCGCCGTGAGGCCAAGCGGCTGGGCTTCACCTCCAGCTTCTCGATCTACGACCAGGCCGACTCCCAGCGCCTGATGGCGATGGTCTGCCGCGAGATGGACCTCGATCCCAAGCGCTACCCCCCGAGGTCGTTCTCCGCCCAGGTCAGCAACATGAAGAACGAGCTGGTCGACTACGAGACCGCCCTCGACAAGGCGCAGACCCACCTCGAGAAGACGGTCGCCGAGGCCTACCGCACCTACCAGCAGCGCCTCACCGAGGCCGGCGCGATGGACTTCGACGACCTGATCATGCTCACGGTCACGCTGTTCCAGCTCTTCCCCGAGGTCGCCGAGCACTACCGGCGCCGGTTCCGCCACGTCATGGTCGACGAATACCAAGACACCAACCACGCGCAATACACGCTGGTCAGGGAGATGGTCGGCGTCGAGGAGAAGCGCACCGCCGACGGCGACCCAGTCAGGCCGGGCACCGAAGACGCGCTGCCCCCCGCCGAACTCGTGGTCGTCGGCGACGCCGACCAGTCGATCTACGCCTTCCGCGGCGCCTCGATCCGCAACATCCTGGAGTTCGAGCGCGACTATCCGTCGGCCAAGACGATCCTGCTCGAGCAGAACTACCGCTCGACCCAGACGATCCTCAACGCGGCCAACGCGGTCATCTCCCGCAACGAGAGCCGCAAGCCCAAGAACCTCTGGTCCGACCAGGGCGCCGGCCCGAAGATCGTCGGCTACGTCGCCGACAACGAACACGACGAGGCCACTTTCGTCGCCCAGGAAGTCGACCGCCTCACCGACGACGAGGGCGTCAGCCCCGGCCAGGTGGCCGTCTTCTACCGCACCAACTCGGCCTCCCGCGTGTTCGAGGAGATCTTCATCCGCACCGGCCTGCCCTACCGGGTCGTCGGCGGCGTGCGCTTCTACGAGCGCAAAGAGGTCAAAGACCTGCTGGCCTACCTGCGGGTGCTGTCGAACCCGTCCGACACGGTGTCGCTCCGTCGGATCCTGAACGTCCCCAAGCGCGGCATCGGCGACCGGGCCGAGGCGACGGTCGAGACGTTCGCACTACGGGAGCGCGTCTCCTTCTGGGAAGGCCTGCGCCGCGCCGAGGAGGCGCCCGGCATCGCGACCCGCTCGCTCAACCAGATCCGCGAGTTCGTCACCCTGCTCGACGGCCTGCGGGGGAAGGAGCTCACCATCTCCGACCTGGCCGAGGAGATCCTCACCACCACCGGCTATCGCACCGAGCTGGAGACCTCCGGCGACCCGCAGGACGAGAGCCGCATCGAGAACCTCAACGAGCTCATCTCGGTCGCCTCCGAGTTCGAGGCGGCCAACCCCGAGGGCAACCTGGTCGACTTCCTGGAGCAGGTCTCCCTGGTCGCCGACGCCGACTCGATCCCCGACCCCGAGAGCGGGGCCGGCGGCGTGGTGACCCTGATGACCCTCCACACGGCCAAGGGCCTGGAGTTCCCCGTGGTCTTCCTGACCGCGCTGGAAGACGGCGTCTTCCCCCACATGCGCTCCCTCAGCGACCCCAAGGAACTGGAAGAGGAGCGCCGCCTCGCTTACGTGGGCATCACCCGCGCCGAGAAGCGCCTCTACCTGTCCCGAGCCGCCGTCCGCACCGCCTGGGGCGCCCCGTCCTTCAACCCCGCCTCCCGCTTCCTGTCCGAGATTCCGGGCGACCTGGTCGAGTGGCGCAACGACCCGAAGAAGAACGCCTGGAGCGCCGCGACCAAGCGGGAACTGCGCCCTCTGTCGAACCGGGGCACCGGAAAGCCGGTCCTCCAGCTGACCCCCGGCGACCGGGTGACCCACGACCAGTTCGGCCTCGGCACCGTGATGCTGGTCGAGGGCGAGGGCGAGAAGACCCGAGCCAAGATCGACTTCGGCAGCTCAGGCGAGAAGACCTTGATGGTCAACTACGCGAAGACCCTCGAAAAGCTGTAAATCCCGCCAGGCGCCTCGCCTGCTGTGATCTGCACGGGTGACCTGCGCGAAAGGTCTCGCTGCTTGCTCCTTTCGCGTTTGCTCGCCTCCTTGCTGTCGAGGATCTGGGCCTCGCTGGGATTTCGTCAGCAACGACTTCGCCGGTATTGGGCCTTCGTGGCTGCTGGGTTTGTCGCCACTGGTCTATTTGTCGGTGGCAAGCTCGCCGCCGTTCCGGGTCTTTTCTTCCGTTACGGCTCCGCCTACTTGGGCACCGCCCGCCGCCCCGGTCCTGTCCGTATCCGGCGCCAACCGGCCGCTCCCGGTCGCGCCGCGCCACGGAACAGGCGTGCCACGGAACAGGCGCGCCACGGGACCACGCGTGCCACGGAACGGGCGAGGGCAGGGGACGGGTCAGGGCGTGAACTCGGGCGGGTGGGGGAGCAAGATCCGAGAAAGGGTGACGCAGGGCCGCGGAATGCGATATTTCCTGACGCGGACACCCGAGAGACGAGGATCACATGGCCGGGGAACTGATCGACGTACACGCTCATTTCGTGACCGCCGACTACGTCGAGGCCGCCACGGCCGGCGGGCACGTCACGCCTGACGGCATGCCCCGCTGGCCCTCGTGGAGCCCCGAAGAGCATCTCCAGCTGATGGACGCCAACGGCATCCGTACCGCGATGCTGTCGGTCTCCTCACCGGGCACCCACTTCGGTGACGACGCGGCGGCGCGGGCGCTCTCGCGGCAGGTCAACGACCACGCCGCTAAGGTGGTCCGCGATCATCCCGGCCGGTTCGGTCACTTCGCCTCGCTGCCGCTGCCCGACGTCGAGGGCAGCCTGGCCGAACTCGCCCACGCGCTCGACGACCTCGGCAGTGACGGTGTCGCGTTGATGAGCAACGCCCACGGCCGCTATCTCGGCGACCTCGCGTATGAGCCGCTCTGGGCCGAACTCGATCGCAGGCGGGCGGTCGTGTTCGTCCACCCGACCTCGCCCCTGAACCACGAGCAGGTCGCGCTGGGCCGCCCGAGGCCGATGCTGGAGTTCATCTTCGACACCACGCGGACGGTCTCCGACCTGGTCTTCACGGGTGTCCTGACCCGGTACCCCGGAATCCGGTGGATCTTCACCCACGGTGGCGGCACGCTGCCGCTGCTCGCCGACCGCATGGAACTCTTCCGGACCGCCTTCAACGGCGGTTCCCCCGACGACTCCACGGTCGTCGAGCAGGTCGCGGCGCTGTGGTTCGACATCGCCGGAACCCCGTTCCCCCGCCAGGTCCCCGCCCTGACGAAGGCCTTCGGCACCGACCGGATCCTCTACGGCAGCGACTACTGCTTCACCCCGATCCCGGCCGTGGCCGGACAGGTGGCGTCAATCGACGCCGCCCCGGAACCCGAGGGAACGACCTGGCGGACGCTGACCACAGCCAACGCCCGCCGCCTGCTGACCCACGAGGCCTGAGGCCGCCGGGCCCGGTGCGGCCCGGCGGCACCCGCCGTTTGCGGACGCAGGAGACCTGAGGCCCCCGGCCTGGTGCAGCCGAGGTGTGGTCCGGTGCCGACCACGGCCAAGGTCTGCCGGTTGCCCGCGCGGGTCGGTTGGCCCGCGCGGAGAGGGCCTTGTCAGGCCGCCTTGGCGGTGATCTTGCTCAGCGGGGCGCTGGACTCGGACAGGCCGGCCTCGAAGTCGATCTCGTCGAGGTCCGCGACGCCCTCGGTGGGGGCCTTGACGGACACCTTCGTGCCCCACGACAGATACCGGGTGTCGGCGGAGACCGTGCCGCTGGTGAGGCCCACGGCGCTCGCCTTGGTGCTGCTGACCAGGCGGATCACCAGGCCCTTGGCGTTCACGTAGAGCTTGAAGGAGACGATGGCCTTCTTCTGGGCCGCCGTCGGCCGCTCGGTCGGCAGGACGCCCTGGAGCCACTTCGAGGTGGTGTAGATCTCACCGAGGGTGATCTTGCCGGTGTACACGGAGCCCGTCAGCTTGCTCTTCTTGATGAGCTTCTGCAGCGTGGCCGGCTCGGTGGGGTTGATGAACTGGCCGAAGGGGCCGGTCACACCGGTGGCGGGGCCGCCGGGGGCGCGCAGCCAGGTCTTGTCCTCGGGCAGGAAGCTGCCGAAGATGCCGCCCTTGATGTAGGCGGTGTTGCCGACCTTGATGACCTGCTCGGGCTTGAGCAGCGGCTGGATGTCCTCGGGCATGGCCGCGATGTCGGCCGCCTTGAGGTTGAACTTGGTGGTGAGGTCCGACGCGGCCACGCCGGCCCGGCCGAACTGGAACGTTCCGGTCCGACGGCTGAAGATCGCGCCCCCGGTGGAGAACTTGTCGTTGAACTTCACGCCTAACCCGGTCTTGAACTGCGCCTTGAGCGCGGCGACGGGGTTGGGCGCGGCATACGCGGGCGGGGCGTGGACGGCCGTGACGGCCACCGTGCACGCCGCGATGGCGAGGATTCGCCTCATTGGTGGGGTTCCTCCGAGATAAGTCCCAAATGGGAGAGGGGACGGGGAGGATTCTGCCGGAACATCTATCTCAAATCGATCACTTATCGCGTCTTTTCACAAAGTTCACATATGAAACACCAACAAACCCCGTCAAGCCGAGGCTCCTCAGGGGTGACCAGGTCACCGGGCTACAGTGCGAAGCATGGAATCCAGGATCCGGATCGTCGTCGCCAAACCCGGCCTCGACGGTCACGACCGCGGCGTGAAGGTCGTCGCCCGCGCCCTGCGAGACGCGGGCATGGAAGTCGTCTACACAGGTCTGCACCAGACCCCGGAGCAGATCGTCCGCACCGCCATCCAGGAGGACGCAGCCGCGATCGGGCTGTCGATCCTCTCCGGCGCCCACATGACCCTGTTCGCGAAAGTGATGGAACTCCTGCGCGATCAGGAAGCCACCGACATCGTCGTCTTCGGCGGCGGAATCATCCCCGAGGAGGACATCCCGGAACTCCGGCGCATCGGCGTGGCCGGCATCTTCACCCCCGGCGCCACGACCGAGGAGATCGTCGAGTGGGTGAGAACGACGATTCCGACCTCGGTTTGACCGGCGGCCAACCGCCCATTCGGTACGTTTCCGGTAGCCCCCACAACCCCAGCGCGGACGTCTAGTACATAACGGGAAAGTCGGCAACCCCCAAACGCCCCCCTATGACCTCGCCACGTACGCCCTGGGGCTAGGCTTTCTGCGCGGAAATGCCAGGCAGGACGACGGCGCCCTGTCCAACGGCGCCCTCGACATTCAAAGGGACGGACCCTCGTGGACCTGTTCGAACATCAGGCGAAGGAGCTCTTCGCCGCGTACGGCATCCCGGTGCCGCGCGGAATCGTCGCGCACACCGTGGCGGAAGCACGCACGGCGGCCGAGCAGCTGACCGGGCGGGTCGTGGTCAAGGCCCAGGTGAAGACCGGCGGCCGCGGTAAGGCCGGCGGCGTGAAGGTGGCCGACGACGCCACCGACGCCGAGACGAAGGCCAAGGCCATCCTCGGCATGGACATCAAGGGCCACACGGTCCACAAGGTCCTGGTGGAAGAGGCCAGCAACATCGCGGAGGAGTACTACTTCTCCTTCCTGCTCGACCGTGCGAACCGTACCTTCCTCGCGATCTGTTCCGCCGCAGGCGGCATGGACATCGAAGAGGTCGCGCACACCGCCCCCGAGAAGGTGGCGAAGATCGCGGTCAACCCGATCGACGGCATCGACCTGGCGCGGGCGCGCGAGATCGCGGCGGCCGGCGGGCTGCCGGAGAAGTCGCTCGACGGGGCCGCGGAGCTCATCGAGCGCCTGTGGGCGGTCTTCGTCGATGAAGACGCCTCACTCGTCGAGGTCAACCCGCTGATCCTGACGGCCGACGGCCAGGTGAAGGCGCTCGACGGCAAGGTCACGCTCGACACCAACGCCGACTTCCGCCAGAAGGAGCACGAGTCCTACGTCGACAAGGCGGCGGAAGACCCGCTGGAGGCGAGGGCCAAGGAGAAGCACCTCAACTACGTGAAGCTCGACGGCAACGTCGGCATCATCGGCAACGGCGCCGGTCTGGTCATGTCCACCCTCGACGTGGTCGCCTACGCCGGCGAGCAGCTCGCGGGCACGCCGAAGCCGGCCAACTTCCTCGACATCGGCGGTGGCGCCTCGGCCGAGGTGATGGCCAACGGGCTGGAGATCATCCTGTCCGACCCGGCCGTGAAGTCGGTGTTCGTCAACGTCTTCGGCGGCATCACCGCCTGTGACGCGGTCGCCAACGGCATCGTGAGCGCCTTCCAGCTGCTGAGCGACCGGGGTGAGGCGGTCTCCCGCCCGCTCGTGGTCCGTCTCGACGGCAACAACGCGGCCCTGGGCCGCGAGATCCTGCAGAACGCCGCCCTCCCGGGCGTCGAACTTGTCGACACCATGGACGACGCGGCCAAGCGCGCCGCCGAACTCGCTGCGGTAGGTGCGTAATGGCCATTTGGCTCACCGAGAAAAGCAGAATCATCGTCCAGGGCATCACGGGGTCCGAGGGCACCAAGCACACCCTGCGGATGCTGGCCTCCGGCGCCAACGTCGTCGGCGGCGTGAACCCGCGCAAGGCGGGCACCACTCACGAGGGCCTGCCGGTGTTCGCGACCGTCGCCGAGGCGATGGAGAAGACCAGGGCCGACGTCAGCGTCATCTTCGTGCCGCCGGCGTTCACCGCCGGTGCGGTGAAGGAGGCGATCGACGCCGAGATCCCCCTCGCGGTCGTCATCACCGAGGGCGTGCCGATCCACGACACGACCGAGTTCTGGGCCTATGCCACCGCCAAGGGCAACAAGACCCGGATCATCGGCCCGAACTGCCCCGGCATCGCCTCGCCCGGCGCCTCCAACGCCGGCATCATCCCCGCCGACATCACGACTCCGGGCCGCATCGGCCTGGTCTCGAAGTCGGGCACGCTGACCTACCAGCTCATGTACGAGCTGCGCGACTTCGGCTTCTCCACGGCGGTCGGCATCGGCGGTGACCCGGTCATCGGCACCACCCACATCGACGCCCTCCAGGCGTTCCAGGACGACCCGGGCACCGACGCGATCGTCATGATCGGCGAGATCGGCGGCGACGCCGAGGAGCGTGCGGCGGCCTACATCGAGAAGCACGTGACCAAGCCCGTCGTGGCCTACGTCGCCGGGTTCACGGCGCCTGAGGGCAAGACGATGGGCCACGCCGGCGCCATCGTGTCGGGCTCGGCCGGCACCGCCCAGGGCAAGAAGGAAGCCCTGGAGAAGGTCGGCGTCCGCGTCGGCAAGACTCCGAGTGAGACCGCCCGTCTCATGCGGGAGATCATGCAGAACCGTTGATAGTTCCCTGAGAACCCCGGCGCCGAGCGCCGGGGTTCTCGGTTCTCCCAAGAACACCCCAAGGACAAACGGGACGCCCATCGGCGCGGCGTGACCGTGTAACGGCCCGCCCTTGAGAGCATCGGCTACTGTGACGGCGCTTCTCGACCAGATTCGGACAGTCCCCCGGGCCGTCTTCGGCGACGACGATCGGCGCCCGCTGCCGGTGTCCGGCATGCTGGCCGCGGCGGGCACGCTCGGCATCGGCCTGGCGGTGCTCACCACGTTGACGCTGATCGGGTGGATCGCCGCGCCGCGCGGCACGTTCGGCGCGGGGCTGCCGGGGGTGTTCCGGACCGCCTGCCAGCTGTGGCTGGCCGCCCACCACGCCGGGTTCGAGATCCCGGGTGGAGGCAGGGTCGGGCTGCTGCCGCTGGGCCTGATGATCCTGCCGGGCACCCTGCTCTACCGGGCCGGACTGTGGATGGCCCGAGACGCCGACCTGCGGCTGCGGCTGCCGGCGCGGCTGCCGAAGGGCTCGTCCAAGGACCTGGCGAACGCCCGCCGCAAGGCCCAGCTCATCCTGATCGCCCGCGCCGGCATCTCGCTGGCCGCGCCCTACGCCCTGCTGGCCGGGATGATCGCGCTCGTCGGCCGCAACGAGGTGACCGAGCCGTTCGTGGCCGAGGCGCTGATCAGTCATCTGGTGCTGGCGTTCCTGGCCGGTTCGGTGGCGGTGGCCCGCACGATCGGGCCGTGGCGGGCGATGGTCCGGCTGCTGCCCGAGCGGCTGCGCTCGGTGGTGGTGGGCACGTTCGTGGCCGTGTCGCTGATGCTGGCGTCCGGGCTGCTGCTGGTGCTGGGCCTGATCGGGGTCCACTTCGACGAGATCCAGCGGCTCACCGAGGCGCTCAGCCCCGGCCTGGTGGGCGGCGTGCTGCTCGCGCTGGTCGAGGGGCTCTACCTGTTCAACGCGGTGATCTGGGGGCTGGCGTACATCACCGGACCCGGGTTCGCCATCGGCGCCGGCACCCTGGTCGCGCCGACCGGGGTGAAACTCGGCACGATCCCGTCGCTGCCGCTGCTGGGCGCGCTGCCCGAGTCGGGTCCGGTCCCACCGTGGATGATGGCCGTGGTGGCGCTCCCCTTCGCGGCCGGAGCGGTGGCCGGGGTGGTGGTGGCCAGGATCGCGCCCACGCCGTCACTGGAGGCGGCGCCGCTGTGGGGGTTCGTCTGCGGGCTGAGTTCCGGGGCCGTCGCCGGGCTGCTCGCAGCGCTGTCGGGCGGCCCGCTGGGCGGCGCCCGCATGGCCGCCGTCGGGCCGTCGGCCTGGGAGGTGGCCTTCTCGGTCACCCTGGAAGTGGGCGTGGCCGCGGGCATCTCGGCCGGGCTGGCCAACTGGTGGCTGATCTCCCACACACCCGCCCAGCAGCCGATCGCCGAGGTGGTCACCAAGGTCAAGAAGAAGCGCAAGGCCAAGAAGGAACCCCTGCCCGGCCACTGGATGGACGCCACCGAGGCCGACACCATCGCGATCCCGGTCATCCGCGACATCGAGCCCGACGACCACGCCGTGGAGACCTTCGCCCGCAAGCGCTCGACCCCGACCAGGCCCGACGACGACGAGGAACCGATCGACCAGCCGACCGGCGCCCACGTCACCTATCTCAACAGCAAAACCGACTAACCGGGCAGCGGCATGTTCGCCGGCCATGGCATGCCGAGCTTGGTCTCCAGCGCCGACTTCAGCGCGTCGGAGCACTCGGTCTGCGCCGTGACGGTGCCGGCCCCCTTCAGGCATTCCGTGTACGCCGTCAGCTCGGTCCCCAGGTAGATCTGCACCCCCGTGGTGACCCCGCCGAGGATGAACGCCAGCGACGAGATGAGCACCGCGCCCGTCGCCATGCCGGTGGGCTGGCCGCCCTTCTTGAGCGTCCGCAGGTCGCGGATGCCCACGATGACGCCGAACACCGACAGGGCCAGGCCCATCGTCGGCACGAACAATGTGAAGATCAGCGCCATGAGACCGAGCGCCAGCGCCCGGCGCCCGCCCATCTCCGCAGCCGTCGTCAGTGGTGTGGTCAAGATGTCCTCGCCTTGCTGATAGGGCCTTCGCGCCGCACGACGGCGTGACCGATACCCTTTGTCACGCACCCGTTCACTTCCCCGAAGGAGACCGCTCTGTCTTCACGGCTCGTGGTCCTCGTCTCGGGTTCGGGGACCAACCTACAAGCCCTACTCGACGCGGCGGCAGATCCGGCCTACGGCGCGACCGTCGTGGCCGTCGGGGCCGACCGTCCGGCGATCGAAGGGCTGGCCCGCGCGGAACGCGCCGGTCTGCCCACTTTCGCCGAGCGGGTAAGTGATCATACGGCCCGCGAGGCGTGGGATTCCGCCCTCGCCGCGAAGATCGCCGGCTATGAACCCGATCTGGTGGTGTCGGCCGGGTTCATGAAGATCCTCGGCCCGGCCGTGCTGTCGCGGTTCACGGTGGTCAACACCCACCCGGCGCTTCTCCCGGCCTTCCCCGGCGCCCACGCCGTCCGCGACGCGCTCGCCTACGGCGTTAAGGTCGCCGGCTGCACCGTCCACCTCGTCGACGACGGGGTCGACACCGGCCCGGTGATCGCGCAGACGGCCGTCCCGGTCGAAGACGGCGACGACGAGGCGGCTCTGCACGAGCGCATCAAGGTCGTCGAGCGGACGCTGCTGGTCGAGGTCGTCGGGCGGATGGCCCGGCAGGGCTGGCGGGTCTCCGGGCGCACGGTGCGCCTGGACACCCACTGAACAGAACAACAGGAGGCTACACAGTGACTCGGATCGCCATCCGGCGCGCGCTGATCGCGGTTTACGACAAGACCGGCCTGGAAGACCTGGCCCGGGGCCTGGAAGCGGCGGGTGTGGAGATCGTCTCGACCGGCGGCACCGCCGCCGCCATCGCCTCCTACGGCATCCCGGTCACGAAGGTGGAATCGCTGACGGGCTTCCCCGAGTGCCTCGACGGGCGGGTGAAGACCCTCCACCCGCGCGTGCACGCCGGGCTGCTGGCCGACGGCGCCAACCCGTCCCACGTCACCCAGCTCGAAGAGCTGGAGATCGAGCCGTTCCAGCTCTGTGTGGTCAACCTCTACCCGTTCCGCGAGACGGTGGCCTCGGGCGCCTCCGACGCCGACTGCGTCGAGAAGATCGACATCGGCGGCCCGGCGATGATCCGCGCCGCCGCCAAGAACCACGGCACCGTCGCCGTGGTCGTCGACCCGCGCGCCTACCCGGCCGTGCTGGCCGCGATCGGCGAGGGCGGCTTCACCGTCACCGACCGCCGCCGCCTGGCCGCCGCCGCCTACGCCCACACCGCCAGCTACGACGTGGCCGTCGCCTCCTGGTTCGCCAACGTCTACGCCCCCGAGGGCGAGTGGCCCGCGTTCATGGCCGCCGACTGGAACCTGAAAGACGTGCTCCGTTACGGTGAGAACCCTCACCAGCGCGCCGCCCTCTACTCGACGGGTTCGGGCGGCCTGGCGGGCGCCGAGCAGCTTCACGGCAAGGAGATGTCCTACAACAACTACGTCGACGCCGATGCCGCCTGGCGCTCGGCCTGGGATTTCGACTCCCCGGCCGTCGCGATCATCAAGCACGCCAACCCGTGTGGCATCGCGGTCGGATCCGACGTCGTCGAGGCACATCGCAAGGCCCACGAGTGCGACCCGGTCTCGGCCTACGGCGGCGTCATCGCGGTCAACCGCGAGGTCACCAAAGCACTGGCCGAGCAGATCGCGCCCATCTTCACCGAGGTCGTCGTCGCGCCGTCGTTCGCGGCCGACGCCCTGACCGTCCTGCGGGAGAAGAAGAACCTCCGCCTGCTGGCCTGCCCCCAGGGCCCTCGCAACGCCGCCGAGTTCCGGCGGATCGACGGCGGGCTGCTCGTGCAGACGGTCGACCGGGTCGACGAGCCCGGTGACAAGGTCGCCGGTTGGGAGCTCAAAGCCGGTCCGGCCGTCTCCGACGAGACCCTCGCCGACCTCGAGTTCGCCTGGAAGGCCGTGCGGTCGGTCAAGTCGAACGCGATCCTGCTGGCCGCGGGCGGCGCCTCGGTCGGCGTCGGCATGGGCCAGGTCAACCGGGTCGACTCGGCCCGCCTCGCGGTCACCCGGGCGGGGGAGCGGGCGGCCGGTTCCGTGGCCGCCTCCGACGCGTTCTTCCCGTTCGCCGACGGCCTGCAGGTGCTGGTCGACGGCGGCGTGACCGCGATCGTGGAGCCGGGCGGCTCGATCCGTGACGACGAGGTCATCGCCGCGGCCCAGGCCGCCGGTGTGAGCCTCTACTTCACCGGCACCCGCCACTTCTTCCACTAAGGGGCACACATGAGCGCAGGGATTCTCGACGGCAAGGCCACCGCGGCAAAGATCAAGCTCGACCTGGCGCTGCGCGTCGGCAAGCTCGCCGAGGCGGGCATCACCCCGGGTCTGGGCACGGTCCTGGTCGGCGACGACCCGGCCAGCCACATCTACGTCGCCAGCAAGCACCGCGACTGCGCCGAGGTCGGCATCAACTCGATCCAGCGCGAGCTGCCCGCCGACGCCACACCCGGGCAGGTCGAAGACGTCATCGACGAACTCAACGCCGACCCGGCCTGCAACGGCTACATCGTGCAGCTCCCGCTGCCGCGCCACCTCGACACGATGGCCCTGCTGGAGCGCGTCGACCCCGCCAAGGACGCCGACGGTCTCCACCCGGTCAACCTGGGCCGGTTGGTCCACATGGTCGAGGCGCCGCTGCCCTGCACTCCGCGTGGTGTCGTGCGGCTCCTGCGGGAATACGACGTGCCGATCAACGGCGCCGAGGTCGTGGTGGTGGGCCGGGGCATCACGGTCGGCCGTCCGCTGGGCCTGCTGCTCACCCGCCGCTCCGAGAACGCCACCGTCACCCTGTGCCACACCGGCACCCGTGACCTGGCCGATCACGTGAGGCGGGCCGACATCGTCGTCGCGGCGGCCGGGGTGCCCGGCCTGATCACAGCCGCGATGGTGAAGCCGGGGGCGGCCGTGCTCGACGTGGGCGTCTCACGGGTCGACGGAAAGATCGCCGGCGACGTCGCGGCCGACGTCGCCGGGGTCGCCGGATGGGTCGCGCCCAACCCCGGTGGGGTCGGGCCGATGACCCGCGCCCTGCTGCTGACCAACGTGGTCGAGGCCGCGGAGCGGGACGCGGGTCTGTTGAGCTAGGAAGCGGAGACCCCTCGCCGAGCCCCGCCTGTCTTCGGGCAGATTCCTAGCGCGAGCCACAGCCGGCCTTCGGCCGTCTGCGTCTCGCTTTCAGCTCGCTCGGCGCCCCGCTGTGGGCGCCGACGCGGGATGCGCCGCCGGAGTTCCGCTTCCCTCGGTCGCCCTCTGCGGGGGGACGACCGGTGTCGGGCGGACCAGCCCGAGCGCGACCACCTCGTTGGCGAGGCGGGTGCGCCGGTTGGTGCCCTCGGGAATGCGGAACTTCTGGTAGAGCCGCAGCAGGTGCTGCTTCACCGCGGCCTCCGTGACGACCAGGTCGTCGGCTATCTCGCGTGCGGTCGCGGGCGCCACGAACGCCTCGTCCGAGAGCGCCGGTCGACACAGCGAGGTAAGGACGTCGACCTCGCGCCGGGTGAGCTCGGGTGCGGCGGCTCGCCGCAACTCGACCTCTGGCGCCAGGTCTTCGCGCGGTATGCCGCCCACCCGCGCGCGGGCGGCGCCGAACGAGACGACGTCGCCATCGTCAAGGACCCTCCGGGCGATCGGCCTGCCGTTCACCCGTGTGCCGTTGCGGGACAAGCCCAGGTCAACGACATACAGGTAAGGTCCCCGTCTGACGAACTCGGCGTGTAAACGCGACACGCTCGGGTCTGTCAGCCGGATGTCGGCACCTCGGCCCCGGCCGATCGTGGTGATCTCGGGGCGCAAGGGCACCACTTCGCCGGTGTCCTCGATCCGTATGAACGGCCCCTCCACGGCAGTTCCTCCCCAGGTAGCCCGCCGTTACTTTCACATCAGCTGCGGCTTACCCAAACGTGGGGATCGGGAATCGCCTTTGCCTTGACCAGAATCGGCGCTGAATTGGTCTGGACCTCAAAGCGAGATGCGGCCGGCCGTAGCTCGCGCTGGGAACCTGTTCCGAAGGAAGAGGTGCTTTACCAGCTCACGGGTAGACTTTCGCAGTAGATAAGCGGAGGAAACACTCATGGCAGACAAGCCCACCAAAGGCCTCGCCGATGTCGTCGCCGCGTCAACAGCGCTCAGCGACATCGACGGCAAGGCCGGTCTGTTGTTCTACCGCGGATACGACATCCACGACCTGGCCGGCCGCACCACCTTCGAGGAAACCGCTCACCTTCTCCAGCACGGCACCCTCCCGAACCGCGACCAGCTCGCCGAATACGGCGCGGAACTCGTGCGGGGGCGCGCGCTCGGCAGTCTCGTCGAGCAGAACATCGTGGAGATCGCCGAGAAGCAGGAGCCCATGGAGGCCCTGCGCACGTTGCTCTCCCTGACCAGCGCGGAGGATCCCGACAAGGACTCCAACGCCGCCGACGCCAACCTGCGCAAGGCGGCCCGGCTGACGGCCCTCCAGCCGGTCCTGGTGGCCCGCTTCCACGCGGCCCGCCGGAGCGCGGAGATCCCCGAGCCCGATCCCGACCGGTCGATCGCGGCCAACTTCCTGCTCCAGATCACCGGCAAGGAGCCGACGCCCAGGGAAGTCGAGATCTTCGACGAGTGCCTGGTGCTGCACGCCGACCACACGATGAACGCCTCGACGTTCGCCGCCCGGGTCTGCGCGGCCACCTTGTCGGACATGCACTCGGCCGTGGTCGCCGCCATCGGCACCCTCAAGGGGCCGCTGCACGGCGGGGCCAATGAGCAGGTCATGCGGACGCTGGAGACGATCGACGCCGGCGGCGTCGCCGAGGCCGTCCGCGGCAAGCTGGCCGGCGGCGAGAAGATCATGGGGTTCGGTCACCGGGTCTACAAGACCGAAGATCCGCGGGCCACTCATCTGCGCCGCCTGTCCGAGGAGCTGGGCGAAGCGTCCGGAGACGACACCTACTATCGGATGTCGAAGGAGATGGAGGAGGTCGTCTTCGCGGAGAAGGGCCTCTACCCCAACGTCGACTTCTACGCCGCCACGGTCTACCACTTCCTCGGCATCCCGACCGACCTGTTCACCCCGGTGTTCTCGGTCAGCCGGATGGCGGGGTGGACCGCCCACGTGATCGAGCAGCACGCCGACAACAGGCTGATCCGCCCGGACAGCGAGTACATCGGCGCGCGCGACCAGAAGTGGGTCCACATCGACGAGCGGTGAGAATCACCGCCGCAGCTGACACTCCATAGAGACGGAACCGACCATCAACACCAACGCGAGGCGCATGGCCTGGGGGGCCTACGTGATGGTGGCCGCGGGCGCGGCCACCGGGCTGATCCTCATCGCCGTGCTCCCGGAACCATGGCTGGGCGGCGTCGTTCTGGGCGCCGCCTTTCTCACGGGCGCGGTGCTGCGGCTACTGCTTCCCCGGCGCCACTCCGGCGGGCTCTCCGTCCGCTCCCGCGTGGCCGACACCGTCACCCTGACCCTGTTCGGGTTGCTGATGGTGGCGGCCGGGGTCCTGCTGGAGGTCGACCTCCATCCCTCCGACCTCATCGTCGACCAGGTGCGGCCGTCCGATAGCCTCGTCGGCCAGTGACCTCAAAAAGGACTCCGGCCACAGTTAGTTCAGAAGGGGAACCCCACGCATGCCCAAGATCAAGGTAGCGGGTCCGGTCGTCGAGCTTGACGGCGACGAGATGACCCGGATCATCTGGCAGTTCATCAAGGACCAGCTGATCCTGCCCTACCTCGACGTCGACCTCAAGTACTTCGATCTCGGCATCGAGCACCGAGACGCCACCGACGACCAGGTCACGATCGACGCCGCGAACGCCATCAAGCAGTACGGCGTCGGCGTCAAGTGCGCGACGATCACCCCCGACGAGGCCCGTGTCGAGGAGTTCGGCCTGAAGAAGATGTGGAGGTCCCCGAACGGGACCATCCGCAACATCCTCGGTGGCGTCATCTTCCGTGAGCCGATCATCATGTCGAACGTGCCGCGCCTGGTGCCGGGCTGGACCAAGCCGATCATCGTCGGCCGTCACGCCTTCGGCGACCAGTACCGCGCCACCGACCTGAAGATCCCCGGCGAGGGCACGCTGACGCTGACCTTCACCCCGAAGGACGGCAGCGAGCCGATCGAGCTCAACGTCTTCGACTTCCCCGGCGGCGGCGTCGCCCTGGCCATGTACAACCTCGACGAGTCGATCCGCGACTTCGCCCGGTCGTCCATGCGCTACGGCCTGTCCCGCAACTACCCCGTCTACCTGTCGACGAAGAACACGATCCTGAAAGCCTACGACGGCCGGTTCAAGGACATCTTCGCCGAGGTGTTCGAGAGCGAGTTCAAGGCCGACTTCGAGGCGGCCGGGATCACCTACGAGCACCGGCTGATCGACGACATGGTCGCGGCCTCCCTGAAGTGGGAGGGCGGCTACGTCTGGGCGTGCAAGAACTACGACGGTGACGTCCAGTCGGACACGGTGGCGCAGGGCTTCGGGTCGCTCGGCCTGATGACCTCGGTGCTGATGACCCCCGACGGGCAGACCGTCGAGGCCGAGGCCGCCCACGGCACGGTGACCCGCCACTTCCGGCAGCACCAGCAGGGCAAGCCGACGTCGACCAACCCGATCGCGTCGATCTTCGCCTGGACCCGTGGCCTGCAGCACCGCGGCAAGCTCGACAACCAGCCCGAGGTGATCGACTTCGCGACCAGGCTCGAAGAGGTCTGCGTCGAGACCGTCGAGAGCGGCAAGATGACCAAGGACCTGGCTCTGCTGGTCGGCGACGACGCCGAGTGGCTGACCACCCAGGACTTCCTGGCCACGCTCGACGAGAACCTCCAGAAGAAGATGGCTTAAACCCTCTTCCCCCTGAGCCGCTCGCCTTTCCCCGGTGGGCGGCTCTTGCGTTTGCCGTAAAGTCAGCCTGGCCAGTAAATGACGAAAACGGTGGGAATTATTCATGATCGAGCCGCTCGGGTCGGGGGACCCGAAACAGCTCGGTCCCTTCACCCTGTCCGGGCGGATCGGCGAGGGCGGCCAGGGGACCGTTTATCTCGGCACCAATGACTCGGGTGAGCGGGCCGCGGTGAAGTTGCTGCACGTCAAGTTCACCGGCGACGCCATGGCCCGCTCCCGCTTCGCGCGTGAGTTAAGGGCCGCCGAGCGCGTCGCCAGCTTCTGTACGGCCAGAGTCATCGGCGCCGACCTCGAAGGCGACACCCCCTACATCGCCAGCGAGTACATCGAGGGCCCGTCGCTGCGCGAGCAGATCGACGATTCCGGCCCGATGCGCGGCGACGACCTGGAACGGCTGGCCGTCGGCACCGCCACCGCGCTGACCGCCATCCACCAGGCGGGCATCGTCCACCGCGACTTCAAGCCCGACAACGTGCTGCTGGCCACCGAGGGCCCCCGGGTGGTCGACTTCGGCATCGCCCGCATCCTCGACTCCACCGGCACCATCACCAGCCGGGCGATCGGCACCCCCGCCTACATGGCTCCCGAGCAGGTCTCCGGCGACGACGTCGGGGCCTTCACCGATGTCTTCGCGTGGGGCGCGACGATCGCCTACGCCGCCACCGGGCAGGCCGCGTTCGGGGCGAAGTCGATCGCGGCGGTGCTGAACCGCATCCTCAACCACGAGATCGACCTGACCCCGCTGCCCGAGCCGCTGAAGAGCGTGGTGGCGGCGAGTGTGAGCAAGCGTCCGGCCGACCGGCCGACGGCGGGGCAGATCCTGCTGCGCCTGCTCGGCCATCCCGAGACCGGCGACGCCTCGACCGTGGTGATGTCGCAGGGCGCCCTGGTGGCCAACCCCGAGACGGGGCCGTTCCCGGTGGTCCGCGACCTCAACGACGAGACCCGGGCGTTCCGGATGCCCGTACCGCCGCAGGAGCCCCCGTCGAGGCAGCGGCAGAAGTGGTGGCTCCCCGCCTCCATGGCCGGCGCCGCCGCGCTGGTGCTGACCGGGGTCGCGGTCGTGGTGGCGCTGATGGTCAACTCCCCGGACCCCACCCCGAAGCCGAGCCCCTCCCCGACCAGGTCGGGCCCCTACTCCTCGGTGCTGGAGAAGGCCAGGGAGACCGGGAGGCTCACGATCGGGGTGAAGGAGGATCTGCCCGGGATCGGGCTGCCGATCGAAGGGGAGCTCCGGGGCTTCGAGGTCGAGGTGGGCCGCTACATCGCCGGGCATCTCGGCGCGAAGAACGTGACCGTGCAGGTGGTGAAGTCGTTCAACCGCGAGCAGGCGCTGACCTCGGGCGCCGTCGACCTGGTGGTCGCGACCTACGCCTGGGAGGCCTCCAAGAACGACAAGGTCACCTTCGCCGGGCCCTACTACTGGGCGAGGAACGACGTGCTGGTGGCCGACGACTCGGCCATCTCCAGCGCCGCCGACCTCCGGGGCAAGCGGCTGTGCAACCGGCCGGGCACCAACACGTCCGAGATCAAGCGATGGCTCGCCGGTCAGGGGATCGCCGTGGTCGACGTGGCCGGGAAGGACGCGGGCGACTGCATGAACTTCCTGAAGGACGGACTGGTCGACGCCGTACCCGGCGACGACATCGTGCTGGCCGGGTTCGCCGACCGGGAGCCGGTCAAATACCGCGTTCTCGGTCTGGGCGTGGGCTCGGCGCGCTACGCGGTCGGCCTGCCCCAGGGTGACGTGAAGACCTGCGAGGCGGTCCGCACGGCGATCGTCGAGCTCTACGAGACCGGCAAGGCCCGCGACCTCATGGCCGAATATTTCGGCAACGCCGTCTTCACCCCCGACCGGAACACCCCGGCGAAGCTGACCTGCCGTTAACCCCGCCGGCGGGGCCGGAGCAGCAAGATGATCATCACGAGCACCTCGAGCGCGAACGCGGCCCCCATCGCCGTCGGCGTCAGCCAGTCGGCGTAGTCGGGGCAGTTCGTCTGGACCCGCCTGCCGTCGACCAGGACGCTCTCACAGCTGAAGATCACGAGCGGGACGACGTACACCCAGAGGACGCCCAGGGGCCAGACCAGCAGGCCGAGCGCCTTCTCCCAGGGTCGCCACCGTTTGGAGGCCAGCAGCAGGTAGGCGCCGGCCAGCCAGCCGACGACGAACAGCAGGCCGCCGAAGGTCAGCAGCAGGACCGTGCTGACGTCGTAGAGCAGGGCGCGGACTTTGCCGTCCCGTGTCCCTTCCATGAGGTCGACCGTAGCGTGTCCGGACGATCATCTCGATGCCCCGGACGTTGAATTGGGGCCATGGGTCGATGGATGGTCGCGGCGGTCGCGTTCCTCGTCTCCGGCGCCGCCGGGGGTCCCGCGCTGGCGTCCGGGCCTGAGGGGCAGGACAAGGGTCAGTGGGGCGGGGCCGACCTGTCGGTCTCCATCGTCGCCCATCCGAAGGTCGCCCAGCCGGGGCAGTCGCTGACCTACAAGGTCGAGGTGAAGAACGGCGGTCCGGGTGACGCCGTGCTGCCGACGCTGACGGTCCGCGTCCCGACCGACTTCAAGATCATGAATGTGGACGTCGCCGAGTGCCAGCCCGGCCGGGGCCTCGCGGAGGTCGTCTGCCGCTCGTCCAAGGACGTCGCGCCCGGTCAGGCCGGCGGAGTGGTGATCACCGGGGTGGTACGTCCCAGCGCTCTGGGCCCGCTGCGCGCCCAGGCCCGGCTGACCTCGGAGGTCCTCGACGGCCACGACTCCGACAACGAGGCCGAGTCGGTCACCAAGATCGACGAGGGCGCCGACCTGATCGTGAAACTCTCCCCGCCCCGGCGCAGCGGCCACCGCACGATGGTGAACGCGTCCGTCCGCAACAAGGGCCCTCGGGTGGTCCGGGACGCCATGGTCTACGTCGACGGCGCCCGCTGCGGCGGCCGGACCGGCTGCGTGGTGCCGCCGATCCGTCCGGGCGGCACGGCCTGGTTCCGGCTGGCCGTGCAGCGCGGCAAGGACGCGGTGACGGCGATCGTGCGCTCCCAGGGGCGCGGCGACCGCCATCCCGCCAACAATCAGGCCTCGATGAACGTCAGGGGCACGGCGGCGTCCCGCTGATCATGTTCCGGAACGCGTGGGTGTCGCCGGTGGCGAACACCACTCCGGCGGCGGACGCGAGGCTGCCGAGCATGACGAGCAGCACGACCCCCACATATGCCAGCACTCGCCTCATAGCCGAGACTTAATCATATTTAACGCTGTGAATCCGGACAATTACCGAAGTGATGCCCAGGCATCCGCGACCATCGAGGTCAGGCCGGTGTGTTCGGGCTGCCAGCCCAGCTCCTTCTGGATCAGCTCCGACGACGCGACCAGCACCGCGGGGTCGCCCGCGCGCCGGGGCGCGATGTCCGCGGGGATCGGATGGCCGGTGACCTCACGGCAGGCGTCGACGACCTGCTGGTTGGAGAAACCGGTGCCGTTGCCGAGGTTGAAGATCTTGTGTACGCCCCTCTCGCACGCCGCCAGCGCCAGCAGGTGGGCGTTGGCGACGTCGGAGACGTGCACGTAGTCACGGACGCATGTGCCGTCGGGCGTGGGGTAGTCGCCGCCGAAGATACTGATCGACTCGCGCTCGCCGAGCGCGACCTTGAGCACATTGGGGATCAGGTGGGTCTCGACCACGTGGCGCTCGCGGTAGCGACCGTAGGCGCCGGCGACGTTGAAGTAGCGCAGGCTGACCGCCGCGATGCCGTACATCGCCGCGAAGGCGGTCAGGGTGGTGTCGACGGCGAGCTTGGACGCGCCGTAGGGGTTGGTGGGCCGGGTCGGGTCGGTCTCCCTGATGGGGGTGTTCTCGGGCTCGCCGTAGGTCGCGGCGGTGGAGGAGAACACGATGCGGCCGACGCCGCCCTTGCGCATGGCGTCGAGCAGGCGGAGCGTTCCACCGAGGTTGTGCGACCAGTAGAGTGCGGGCTTCTCGACCGATTCGCCGACCAGCGACCGGGCCGCGAAGTGGAGCACCGCGTCGAAGCCGGACAGGTCGCCTGGTTCCGTGAAGGTGCCCTCGACGAACCGCGCGCCGTCGGGCACCGCGTCGGCGTGGCCGGTCGACAGGTCGTCGAGCACGGTGACCTCGTGTCCCGCCTCGACGAGCTGCGCCGCGGTCACGCTGCCGATGTAGCCAGCGCCTCCGGTAACCAGTAGCTTCACGTTGGATTCCGTTCGACTGTGTTCGATTTTGTACGACGCCCAGCCTAGCCGCGCTGTGAGTACGCTTTCAGCTCTCTCGTCATCGGAAGTCGCCAGGGCGGAAACATTCCAGTGAACAGTCTCGCGGCCAACATCGCCCTCGTCTTGGTGTTCATCCTGATCGGCGGCTACTTCGCGGCGGCCGAGATGGCCCTGGTCTCGCTGCGCGAAAGCCAGGTGCGCGGGCTGGAGAAACTCGGCCGCCGGGGCGCCCGGGTGGCCAAGCTGGCGCGTGACCCCAACCGGTTCCTGTCGGCGGTGCAGATCGGGGTCACCGTGATGAGCATGCTGTCGGCGGCGTTCGGCGCCGACAAGCTCGCCGGCGAGCTGACCCCGGCACTCGAGGAGTGGGGCCTGCCGAAGTCGGCCGCGCCGCTGGTCTCGCTGGTGGTGGTTACCCTCTGCATCTCCTACGTCTCCCTGGTGCTCGGCGAGCTGGCGCCCAAGCGCCTGGCCCTCCAGCGGGCCGAAGGCCTGGCGCTGTTCGTGGCCCCCTTCGTCGACCGCATCGCGGCCCTGTCGCGGCCGATCATCTGGGCGCTGTCGAAGTCGACCGACGGCGTGGTGCGGCTGCTGGGCGGCAACCCGAACGCCGACCGCGAGGCGATGACGATCGAGGAACTGCGCGACATGGTGGCCGGGCACGCCGAGCTGACCGCCGACGAGCGGCACCTGATCGCCGAGGTCTTCGCGGCCGGCAAGCGGCAGTTGCGGGAGGTGATGCTGCCGCGTACCGAAGTGGAGTTCATGGCGGCCGAGACCACGCTGGCCGAGGCGGCGGTGCTGGTCGCCTCGCTGCCCCACTCGCGGTTCCCCGTCTACCGGGGCTCCTACGACGAGGTGGTCGGGTTCGTGCACGTCCGCGACCTGCTCGACCCGGTGCTGACCGGCCGGATCGACCCGATCTCCGAGGTGGTGCCGATCCGCCCGGTGAAGCAGGTGCCGGTCACCAAGCGGGTGCTGGCCACCCTGTCGGAGATGCGCGACGAGGGCCACCACCTGGCCATCGTGGTCGACGAATACGGCGGCACGGCCGGCATCGTCACCCTTGAGGACCTGGTCGAGGAGCTCATCGGCGACATCCGCGACGAATACGACCAGGAGGAGCCCGGTTTCCGCCGCATCGCGGGCGACGTCGAGGTGGAGGGCCTGCTGCGGCTGGTCGACGCGCTGTCGGAGCTCGGCATCGCGCTGCCTGAGGGGCCTTACGAGACCATCGGCGGTTTCATGATGGCCAAGCTGGGCCATCTGCCCGTGGTGGGGGAGGTCGTGGAGGTCGCGGAGGCGCGGCTGGCGGTCACCGAGATGGACGGGCGGCGGGTCTCCCGGGTCCGGGTCACGCCCGCCACCCCGGAGGCGTAAATCGTCGCGACCTGCCCGGGGTTGCTGGAAGAATGAGGTGTATGGCTCGCCCTCGTGTTCTTTCCGGCATCCAGCCCACGTCGGGCTCGTTCCACCTCGGCAATTACCTGGGCGCGGTCCGCCAGTGGGTCGCGCTCCAGGAGACGCACGACGCGTTCTACATGGTCGTCGACCTCCACGCGATCACGATCACGCCGACCGCCGCCGAGCTGCGCACCCGCACCCGCACCGCCGCCGCGCAGCTGTTCGCGTGCGGCCTCGACCCCGAGCGGTCGTCGGTGTTCGCGCAGAGCCACGTTCGTGAACACTCCGAGCTGGCCTGGATGCTCATCTGCATGACCGGCATGGGCGAGGCCGGGCGGATGACCCAGTTCAAGGACAAGTCATCGAAATACGGTGAGGGCTCGGCCTCGGTGGGCCTGTTCACCTACCCGATCCTGCAGGCCGCCGACATCCTGCTCTACCAGACCGACCAGGTCCCGGTGGGCGCCGACCAGAAGCAGCACATCGAGCTCACCCGTGATCTCGCGCAGCGGTTCAACACGCGCTACGGGCAGACGTTCACGCTGCCCAAGCCGTACATCCTGAAGGAAGTCGAGAAGATCACCGACCTGCAGGACCCGACGGCGAAGATGTCGAAGTCGTCGTCCAGCCCGCAGGGCATCCTCGACGTGCTGGAAGACCCGGGGCCGCTGCGCAAGAAGGTCATGCGGGCGGTCACCGACACCGGCACCGACATCGTCGCCGACGACGAGAACAAGCCGGGCGTCACGAACCTGCTCCGGATCCTGTCGGCGCTGACCGGCACCACGATCCCCGACCTGGAGGCGCGCTACGTCGGCGCGGGCTACGGCACCTTCAAGAAGGACGTCGCCGAGGCCGTGATCGAGACGTTCACGCCGATCCGCGAGCGCGCGGAGAAGCTGCTCGCCAACGAGGCCGAGCTCGACCGGATGCTGGCGATCGGCGCGGCCAAGGCGCGCGCGGTGGCGCAGGAGACCATGGAGAAGGCCCGCGACGCGATGGGATTCCTGCCCACTCACGGGTAGTACCCGAGCGTGATCAAGCGCGCGCTCCAGTCCTTCCTGCGGTTTATCGATGTGGTGAAGGCCTGGGGCCGCGCGAAAACCGAGAGCGCGCGGATCCGGTTCCGGTGGGTCGACCATCTGATCCGCACGATCCACCGATACCAGGTGCTGCACGGCGACCGGCTGGCCGGGGCGGTGACCTACTTCGCGTTCCTGTCGTTCTTCCCGATCATCGCGCTGTCGTTCGCGGTGTTCGGCTACGTCGTCACGTTCCGGCCCGACGCGCTGCAGACCCTGAACCAGGCGATCAACGACCAGCTCCCGGGCCTGGCCGACAAGCTCGACCTGAGCTACCTGGCCGAGGCCCGCAGCGCCGCCACGATCATCGGCCTGATCGGCCTGCTCTACTCGGGCCTCGGCGCGGTCGACACGCTGCGCACCGCGCTGCGGGACATGTGGATGAGCCGCCGGCCCGCCGTGAACTTCTTCGTCGGCAAGGGCTACGACCTGGTCGCGCTGGTCCTCATCGGCCTCGCGATGATCCTCTCCGTGGTCGTCAGCGCGGCGGCCAGCGGCGCCACGTCCACGGTCGCGGGCTGGCTGGGCTTCGGCGCGTCGTGGTTGGTCTCGGCCGGCCTGGTGGTCGTCGGCATCGTGGCCGCGCTGGCCGCCGACACCCTCGTGTTCCTGGTCATGTTCTGGTGGCTGGCCAGGCCTGCGCAGCCCTTCAAAATCGTGCTGCGCGGGTCGCTGGTGGGCGCGGTGCTGTTCGGCGTGCTGAAGCAGTCGGCGACGCTGCTGCTGTCCCACACGTTGTCGAACAACACGCTCTACGGGGCGTTCACCGTCATGATCGGCCTGCTGCTCTGGATCAACCTGTCGGCGCGGGTGATCTTCTACAGCGCCGCCTGGACCGCCACCGCCACCCTCGGCCCGCCGCCGGAGCCGTCACCGGCCCCGGCCACCCACGACGGTTACGACGAGGCCGTCGGCGACTGACGCCTCTTACGGCGGATGCCCCAGCCGAGCAGACCGACTCCGGCGACCAGACCGCCGCCCAGGACGATCGTGGCGAGCATCCCTGAATTTTCACGTTTTGGCGCCACCGGCTCGGAGACCGCGGCGTTGCCCTCGGGCACCGGTGCCGCCGGCGCCGACGGCGCCGGGGAGGGCTGCGCCGGCGGCAGCGGGTCGACCAGGGCGCCCACGGCGGCGGTCTTGCCGCGGTTGGCGAAGCCCCAGTTCATCAGCTCCTCGACGTCCTTCCAGAACGACTCCTCGTGCCGCATGACCGACACGATGATCGTGTGGCCGTCGCGCTTGGCCGCGCCGACGAAACTGCCGAAGGCCTTGGACGTCCAGCCGTTCTTGACGCCGATCATGCCGTCGTAGGTCCACAACATGCGGTTGTGGTTGCCGATCTCGTAGTGGCCCTTCGGCGCCGGGAACTTGGCGGTCTTGGTGGAGATGTACTCGCGGAAGTCCTTGTTCTGAAGACCGGCGCGGGCGATCAGCGCCAGGTCGTAGGCCGAGCTGCTCTGCCCCGGCTTGTCGAGGCCGCTGGGCGTTTTGGCGACCGTGTCGTTGGCCTGGAGGCGCTTCGCCTCCGCGTTCATGTCGGCCAGGGTCGCCGGGATGCCGCCGTTGGCCTCCGACAGGGCGTTGGCGCAGTCGTTGCCGCTGACCATCATCAGGGCGCGGAACAGGTCGTGCACCTTGTAGATGGGCTTGGGCACGAGGCCGACCGCGCTGCCCTCCTCGTTGACGGCGGCCCGGCTCGGCTTGACCGTCTGGTTCTTGTCCAGCTTCGGGATCAGCGTCAGCGCCGTCAGGGCCTTCATCGTGCTGGCCGGGAGGAACTTCCCGTGCGGGTTCTTGGCCGCCAGCACCTCGCCGGTCTCGGCGTCGGCGATCACGTACGAGTTCGCCTTGGTCTTCGGTGGGGCCTTCACGCCCGCTTGGACGATGAGACCCGTACTGGCCAGCTGGGGCCCGCCGATCGCATCGGCCGCCGTGGTGGACGCCAGGGCCGGCTGCCCTCCCGCGAGCAGTCCCGTCGTGAGAACGGCGAGGCTGAGGGCACTCGTACATCTACGCATATCGCGAAAGATCCCCCAAAGATCACAGGCGTACGCATTGGACCCTACTCGTTGATTGACCGTTTGGGGGCAGTTGGCTGATCTGGGGGGAGAGGTCACGATGCACAAGAGGCCTTGATCGGATGTGGGCTTTCGGTTTGGCCGATTAACGCCACGTCGAGTGACGGTGCCTGAGACGATGGACTATGGAGGTTGTTGTGCCGATCGAGTTCAATCCGTCCCGCGGTGCGACTCTGGGCGTCGAGTGGGAGCTACAGCTCATCGACACGCACACGCGACGGCTCCGGCAGGATGCGCGCCAGATCCTCGCCGAGGTGCCCGATCTGAGCGAGAGCGCCCGGCCGAAAGCCATGCACGAACTCATGCAGTCGCAGATCGAGATCGTGACGGACATCTGCCACACGGCGGCGGAGGCCGTCCAGGACCTGGAACGGAGCCTGACCCGGCTCCGGGAGGTCGCCGAGCCGCGAGGCGTCTCGCTGGCCTGCACCGGGACCCATGCGATCAGCGACTGGCGGGACGCGGAGTACTCGCCGATGCAGCGCTATGCCGAACTCGTCGAAGAGATGCAGTGGCTGGCATGGCGCATCCAAACATTTGGCGTACACGTTCACGTGGGGGTACGGGATCGAGATAAAGTCATTCCCATAGTCAACGCACTTGCGGCCTACCTGCCGCATTTCCTGGCGCTGACGACCTCCAGCCCGTTCTGGGGCGGCCAAGACACCGGGCTCGCCTCCAGCCGGGCAATCGTCTTTGGGGCACTGCCCACGGCCGGGCCGCCGCATTTATTGGCGGACTGGGCGGGGTTCGAGGAATACATGGAGACCCTGATTCGTGCCGGCACGATCAAGAGCATCAAAGAGGTCTGGTGGGACATTCGACCCCATCCCGACTTCGGCACGATCGAGATCCGCATGTTCGACGGCATTCCGACCCTACGAGAGGTCGGCATGGTCACCGCCTTGTCGCAGTGCCTTGTGACGCAGTTCGACCAGCAGCTCGACCGGGGCTACAAGCTTCCGAGCCCGGCGGCCTGGGTCGTGCGCGACAACAAGTGGCGGGCCACCCGCTACGGGCTGGACGCCGTCGTCGTCACCGACGACAAAGGCTCGACCGCCCCGCTGCGCGACATGTTGTACGAACTCCAGCGCGAACTCGAACCGGTGGCCGACCGCCTCGGCTGCGCCGACGAGCTGGCCGTATTGAGCGACGTTCTCGACCAGGGCAGCTCGTGCGAGCGGCAGCGGGGAATTCTCGCAGCCGGTGGAACTCTTGAAGACGTTGTCGACGCGACCATTACCGAGCTGGCTCAAGACCGGTTCGTCACTGCGAGGAAGGCAGATGGAGCAGATCATGCAGGGACATGATCAGGAGACGGAGTCCCCTGAGGGGCATGGTCTTACGGGGGAGCTGGACGCGTTCCTCGCCGCTCACGAAAGTGAGCTCGTCGCACTGCGCCGCGACATCCACATGCACCCCGAGCTCGCTTTCAACGAGCACCGCACCACCGGCAAGGTCATGGACCTGCTGAAGGGGGCCGGTCTGGAGCCCCAGATCCTGCCCCGGGGCACCGGCATCCTGTGCGACATCGGCCCCGGCGGCGGCCCCACGATCGGCCTGCGCGCCGACATGGACGCCCTCGCCATGCCCGACGAGAAGGACGTGCCCTACCGTTCGCTCCAGCCCGGCCGCTGCCACGCCTGCGGCCACGACGTGCACACCGCGATCCTGGCCGGCACCGGCGTCTTCCTGGCCCGCCAGGCGGCGGCGGGGCTGCTGCCCGGCCGGGTCCGGCTGATCTTCCAGCCGGCCGAGGAGATCGTCGAGGGCGCGCTCGAGGTCATGGCGGCCGGCGGCATCAGCGGGCTCGACCGGGTGTTCGCGCTGCACTGCGACCCGCGCCTGGAGGTGGGCCAGCTCGGCCTGCGCTCGGGCGGCATCACGGCGGCCTGCGACCGGCTCACCGTCCGGCTGCGTGGCCCGGGCGGGCACACCGCCCGCCCGCACCTGACCGCCGATCTCGTCTACGCCCTCGCGAAGATCGTCACCGAACTCCCCGCGGCCCTCAGCCGCCGGGTCGACCCGCGCTCGTCGCTGTCCCTGGTCTGGGGCCGCGTCCAGGCGGGTTCGGTCGGCAACGTGATACCCGAAGACGGCCTGATCGAGGGCACGATCCGGTGCCTGGAGGACGAGGCGTGGCACGCCGCGCCCGACCTGATCAAGTCGCTGCTCGACGGGGTCGCGGGCGCCTACGGGGTGGAGGCCGAGCTCGACTACCGGCGCGGGGTGCCGCCCACGGTCAACGACGCCGCCAGCGTCGAGATGTTCCGCGACGCCGCGGTCCAGGTCCTCGGGCCCGACGCGCCCGCGCCGACGTCCCAGTCGCTCGGCGGCGAGGATTTCGCCTGGTATCTGGAGTCGATTCCCGGCGCGCTGGCCCGGCTGGGCGTGCGCACCCCGGGTGACAACCGCGACTTCGACATCCACCAGGCGACCTTCGACGTCGACGAGCGCTGCGTGGGTGTGGGCGTCCGGGTGCTGGCCGCTACGGCCCTGACCGCCCTGTGGGACGGTCAGCGCACGGCGGTCCGCCGGGGCTCCGAATCGGAGGCTCTGCTGGCCTGACTCGGTCACAAGGTGGCGTGAGCTGCATAACAGGGTGATTGCGGAGCTGTGCTGGCGTTTTGAGCATCCTTCCCGAACAACTATCTTCCGTGCAGGTTGCCGTGCGTTCCTTCGCGCGTGCGACGGAAGTGAACGTCACGGAAGGGGAGTCCCACCTTGCTCCGCAATCGTTTTGGCAAGGTCGTCGCCGGTGCCGCCACCGGTGCGATGCTGCTTGCCGCCGCCGCCTGTGGCGGCGGCGACACCACTGAGGGCGCTCCCAGCGCCGCGCCGACCGACGCCGCGTCGTCGGCCCCCGCGGCCGCCGGCGCCAAGGTCGGCCTCGCGTACGACATCGGCGGCCGTGGCGACCAGTCCTTCAACGACTCCGCCGCAGCGGGCCTGGACAAGGCCAAGGCCGAGCTCGGCGTCGAGGTCAACGAGCTGGAGGCCGGCAACGGCGAGGCCGAGTCGGCCAAGGAGGAGCGCCTGCGCCTCCTCGCCGACGGCGGCTTCAACCCGGTCATCGCGGTCGGCTTCGCCTACTCCGCTTCGGTCGCCAAGGTCGCGGCCGAGTTCCCCGACACCAAGTTCGCGATCGTCGACGACGACGCCGCCAAGGGCGCGAACATCTCCAACCTGGTCTTCGCCGAGGAGCAGGGCTCGTTCCTGGTCGGCGCCGCGGCGGCGCTGAAGTCGACCAAGGGCGACGTCGGCTTCGTCGGCGGTGTCGAGGTTCCCCTGATCAAGAAGTTCCAGGCCGGTTTCGAGGCGGGCGCCAAGGCCGTCAAGCCGGACATCAAGATCCAGTCGAAGTACCTGACCCAGCCGCCGGACTTCTCCGGCTTCGGCGACCCGGCCAAGGGCAAGACGGCCGCCGAGGGCATGTTCGACGCGGGCGCCGACGTGGTCTACCAGGCCGCCGGTGGTTCCGGCGCCGGTGTGTTCGAGGCCGCCAAGGCCGCGGGCGGGCTGGCGATCGGCGTCGACTCCGACCAGGCCAAGACCGCCGACCCGACGGTCGCCGACGTCATCATCACCTCGATGCTGAAGAAGGTCGACGTCGCGGTCTTCGACTTCATCAAGAGCTTCACCTCCGACTCGGTCGCGGCCGGTCCGAAGGTCTACGACCTCGCGGCGGGCGGCGTCGACTACTCGACGACCGGCGGCAAGATCGACGACATCAAGACCCAGCTCGACGACTTCAAGGCCAAGATCGCGAGCGGCGAGATCACCGTTCCCAAGGAATAGCCCGGCGGCATGACCGTTGAGAGGCCCGGTGACTTCCACCGGGCCTCTTGGCACGCTTACGCAGGAGGCCAGCATCAGCACCGAGACCACCGTCTCCGAGGTCGCCGTCCAGCTTGAGGGGATCACCAAGAGGTTCCCGGGAGTCGTCGCCAACCGCGACATCCACCTGACGGTCCAGAAGGGGCACATCCACGCCATCGTGGGGGAGAACGGCGCCGGCAAGTCGACCCTCATGAAGATCCTCTACGGCATGCAACGCCCCGACGAGGGCGAGATCCGCGTCAACGGTTCGCCGGTGACCTTCCACACCCCGGGTGACGCGATCTCGGCCGGAATCGGCATGGTGCACCAGCACTTCATGCTGGCCGACAACCTCACGGTGCTCGAGAACGTGATCCTCGGCAGCGAGCCGAAGAAGGGCGGACTGGGCCTCGACTTCGCCGCCGCCCGCACGAAGATCAAGGAAATCTCCGACGCGTACGGCCTGGGCATCGAGCCCGACGTCCTGGTCGAGGACATCGGCGTCGGCGCCCGGCAGCGGGTGGAGATCCTCAAGGTCCTCTACCGCGGCGCCCGCATCCTGATCCTCGACGAGCCGACCGCCGTCCTGGTCCCCCACGAGGTCGACGAGCTCTTCGAGAACCTGCACGGACTGGTCCGTGAGGGCATCACCATCATCTTCATCTCCCACCACCTCGACGAGGTGCTGAAGGTCGCCGACGCGATCACGGTCATCCGGCGCGGCACCACTGTGGCCGAGGTCGAGCCCAAGAGCGTGACGGCCCGCCAGCTCGCCGAGCTGATGGTCGGCAGCGAGCTGCCCAGCCCGGAGACCCGCGAGTCCACCGTGACCGACGTGGTGGCGCTGCAGGTCGACGATCTGACCATCGGCGCCGACGGCGAGCGCAAACTGCTCGACGGCGTGACCCTGACCATCCACAAGGGCGAGGTCCTCGGCATCGCCGGCGTCGAGGGCAACGGCCAGGCCGAACTGGTCGAGGCCATCATGGGCATCCGCTCGTCCACCGGCACGATCACCCTGGCCGGGGTCGAGATCACGTCGTGGACGACGCTGCGCCGCCGCGACGCCGGAATCGGCTACATCCCCGAAGACCGGCACCGCCACGGCCTGCTTCTGGAGGCCCCCCTCTGGGAGAACCGGATCCTCGGCCACATGACCGAGAAGGTCAACGTCCGGGGCTGGTGGATCAACCGCAGGGGCGCCCGCGCCGACACCGAGCGCATCGTCAAGGACTACGACGTGCGCACCCCCGGCATCGACGTCTTCGCCTCCGCCTTGTCCGGTGGCAACCAGCAGAAGCTCATCGTGGGCCGCGAGATGAGCGGTGAGCCCAAGCTGCTCATCGCCGCCCATCCGACCCGGGGCGTCGACGTCGGCGCCCAGGCGGCCATCTGGGACCACCTGCGGACCGCCCGCGCCGCCGGGCTCGCGGTGCTGCTCATCTCGGCCGACCTCGACGAGCTGATCGGCCTGTCCGACTGGCTCAAGGTCATCCACCGCGGGGAGATCGTCGCCGAGTTCGACCCCGCGGCCGTCACCCCCGAACAGCTCGGGTCCGCGATGACCGGCGCCGGGGAGGAAGCATGAGCTCGTCATTCACCGACCGGCTGCTGGGGCGGGTGAAGCTGACCGGATGGGTGTCGCTGGCCGCGCCCCTCCTGGCGATCCTGTTCGCCGCGCTCGTCACCGCGATCGTGCTGACCCTCACCGGCAACCCGGTGATCGACACCTTCATCACGCTGGTCGACTACGGCTCGCAGCCGCGCTCGCTCGTGCTGATCATCAACAACGCGACGACTTACTACCTGTCGGCGATCGCGGTGGCCGTCGGGTTCCGGATGAACCTGTTCAACATCGGCGTCGACGGTCAATATCGGCTCGCGGGCCTGGTCGCGGCGGCGGTCGGCGGGGCGGTCACACTGCCCGCGCCGTTCCACCCGATCCTGATCATCCTGGTCGCGATGCTGGTCGGCGCGGCATGGGCGGGCATCGCGGGTGTGCTCAAGGCGACGCGGGGCGTCAGCGAGGTCATCTCGACCATCATGCTGAACACGATCGCCACCGGCATCGGCGCCTACCTGCTGCTGGAGCATTGGGGCGTCCAGCTCAGCGCCAACGACATCGGCACCAAGCCGATCGAGCCCTCCGGCCAGGTGTCCGGCCTCGCGCTGATCCCCGGCACGCAGACGAAGGTGTTCGGCCTGATCTTCCTGGCCGTCGCCGTCGGCATCGGCTTCCACGTGCTGCTCAACAAGACCCGCTTCGGGTTCGACCTGCGCGCCACCGGCCGTTCCGAACAGGCCGCGGTGGCCAGCGGGGTCAACGTCAAACGCATGGTCGTGTACGCCATGCTGATCTCGGGCGCCACGGCCGGCCTGATCGGCATGCCCCAGTTGCTCGGTGAGTCGCACACCTACAACCTGAACTTCCAGGCCGGTCTCGGCTTCACCGGCATCGCCATCGCGCTGCTGGGCCGCAACAACCCCATCGGCATCGCGTTCGGCGCGCTGCTCTGGGGCTTCCTGGACGTCTCGTCCAACATCCTCGACCTCCACAAGATCTCACCGGAGATCGTCACGATCATGCAGGGCGTGATCGTGCTCTCGGTGGTCATCGCGTACGAACTCGCGCACCGCTACAGCGTCGTCGCCGAGCAGAAGCGGGTCAGCCGGCAACTGGCCGGCGCCGCGTCCACCACGCATAAGGAAGGAGCGGCGGCGTGACCACCACCACCACGACGGCGGCCGCCCCCGCCCCCGCGCCTCCGGCGCGGAAGTTCCGGCTGACCTGGCAGATCCTGCTGCTGGGCCTGCTCGCGCTGCTGTTCCTGCTCTCGGTCGCCCGGGTGCTCACCGGCGCCAACGACATCACCTCCGGCGGCGCGATCGGCGCGGCCCTGATGGCGGCCATCCCCATCGGGCTCGCGGGCCTCGGCGGCCTGTGGTCGGAGCGGGCCGGTGTGGTCAACATCGGCCTCGAGGGCATCATGATCCTCGGGACCTGGTTCGGCGCCTGGGGCGCCATCGTGACCGGCAACGCCTGGGCAGGCGTGCTGGCGGGCGCGGTGGGCGGTGTGCTCGGCGGGCTGCTGCACGCCGTCGCGACCGTCACCTTCGGCGTCGACCACGTGGTCTCGGGCGTCGCGCTGAACATCCTGGGCCTGGGCATCACCAAGTACCTCTCGACGCTGGTCTTCGCCGAGATGTCGGGCGGTGGCGACACGCAGTCGCCGCGTGTCCCCGCGATGCAGACGGTCGGCATCCCCGGCATCGGGGGCCCGTTGCAGGACCTGGAGTCCCAGCACTGGTTCTTCATCTCCGACCTGGCCGGCGTGCTGCGCGGCCTGACCCAGAACGTGTCGCTGTTCACGATCCTGGGTGTGCTGCTCGTCCCGCTGAGCTTCTGGCTGCTCTGGCGCACGGCTTTCGGCCTGCGCCTGCGGTCGGTCGGCGAGAGCCCGGTCGCGGCAGAGTCGCTCGGCGTCAACGTCTACTTCTACAAGTACGTCGCGGTCCTGGCCTCCGGCGCCTTCGCCGGCATCGGTGGGGCGTTCCTGGCGATCGTGGCGGCGGGCACCTACCGTGAGGGGCAGACCGGTGGACGCGGGTTCATCGGCCTGGCGACGGTCATCTTCGGCAACTGGCGTCCGGGCGGCCTGGCGGCCGGCGCGGGCCTGTTCGGCTACACCGACGCGCTCCAGCTCCGGCAGGGCGGCACCTCCGTGCACGCGCTGCTGCTGGTCGTGGCGTTGCTGCTGGTCGCGGTGGCGATCTGGCAGTTCGTGAAGCAGCAGCGGCAGAGAGCCGCCCTGCTGACCGGTGTCGCGGCCATCGCGATCCTCGTGGTGTTCGCGCTCACCGACACGATCCCCGAGCAGTTCACGTCGTTCACGCCGCACCTGACGACGCTGCTGGTGCTGTCGCTGGCGTCCCAGCGGCTGCGGATGCCGGCCGCCGACGGTCTGCCGTATCGGAGGGGACAGGCGAAATGACATCTGTTGACTGGAACGCGCTGCGCACCGCGGCGGGGGAGGCGATGCGGCTCGCGTACGCGCCGTACAGCCACTTCCCCGTGGGCGCGGCGGCGCTGGTGGACGACGGCAGGATCGTGACCGGCTGCAACGTCGAGAACGCGTCGTACGGCATCGGCCTGTGCGCCGAGTGCGGCCTGGTGTCGGCGCTGCACGCCTCGGGCGGCGGTCGCCTGGTGGCCTTCACCTGCGTCGACGGCCATGAGGAGCTGCTGATGCCGTGTGGCCGGTGCCGTCAGCTGCTGTTCGAGCACGGGGGCCCGGAACTGCTGGTGGAGACGCCGGAGGGCCCCTGGCCGATGGCGAAGTTCCTGCCGTTCGCCTTCGGGCCTGACGATCTTTCGGGGAAATGAATGGCATTCGACGCGATCGACATCATCGTCACCAAGCGTAACAAGGGCGAGCTTTCGGTCGACCAAATCGACTGGACGATCGAGGCCTATACGTCCGGATTGATTGCCGACGAGCAGATGTCGTCCCTGGCGATGGCGATCCTCCTGAACGGCATGAACCGCCGGGAGATCGCCGACTGGACCGCCGCGATGATCAAGTCGGGCGAGCGGATGGACTGGTCGATGCTGGACCGCCCGACCGCCGACAAACACTCGACCGGCGGCGTCGGCGACAAGATCACCCTGCCGCTGGCCCCCCTCGTCGCGGCCTGCGGGGCCTACGTCCCGCAGCTCTCCGGCCGGGGCCTCGGACACACCGGCGGCACGCTCGACAAGCTGGAGTCCATCCCGGGCTGGCGGGCGTCGCTCTCCAACGACGAGATGCTCGCCGTCATCCGGGCGGCGGGCGCGGTCGTGTGCGCGGCCGGCACCGGCCTCGCCCCCGCCGACAAGAAGCTGTACGCCCTGCGCGACGTGACCGGCACCGTCGAGTCGATCCCGCTGATCGCCTCCTCGATCATGTCCAAGAAGATCGCCGAAGGGACCGGCTCGCTGGTCCTGGACGTGAAGGTCGGCTCCGGCGCGTTCATGAAGACCGTCGCCGACGCCCGCGAGCTGGCCCGCACGATGGTCGAACTCGGCACCGACGCAGGCGTGCGGACCGTGGCCCTGCTCACGGCCATGGACCGCCCGCTCGGCCTGAAGATCGGCAACGCCCTCGAAGTCGAGGAGTCGGTCGAGGTCCTGGCCGGCGGCGGCCCCGCCGACGTGGTCGAACTGACGTTGACCCTGGCCCGCGAGATGCTCGAAGCGGCGGGCGTCTCCGGCAAGGACCCCGAACAGGCGCTGAAAGACGGCTCCGCGATGGACGCCTGGCGCAGGATGATCTCCGCCCAGGGCGGCGACCCCGACGCCCTGCTGCCCCGCGCGGCCGAGACGATGGAGATCACCGCCCCCGCCTCGGGCATCCTGACCAAGCTCGACGCCCTGGGCGTCGGCGTGGCCGCCTGGCGCCTGGGCGCCGGCCGCGCCCGCAAGGAGGACCCGGTGTCGTTCGGAGCGGGCATCGTGCTGCATGCCAAGCCGGGCGACATCGTCCGTCAGGGCCAGCCGCTGATGACCCTGCACGCCGACGAGACGGGCCGCTTCGAACGGGCCCTCGCATCGCTCGACGGCGCCTACGAGGTCACCGAGAACACCGACCCGGGCCTGCTCCCCCTGGTCGTGGAGCGCGTCACCGCCTGAGCCCAGGCAGAAGCCTGCCCGGTGACCTGAGCAGCAGGTCACCGGGCAGGCTGGTTTCCGGGGGTTCACCGATTCGGTCGTTGCTGGTCCAGCAGGACGTCGGCGATGAGGTTGATGCGGCTGGTCGTCTCTTTGAGTGTGCGCAGCATCTCCGCCGCCACCGGGTCGCCGACCGGTGCCGACATGGGCGTCGACATGGGGACGGCGCGGCGCGGCAGCGGGATCGACGGGTGGACGGCGGGACGGGCGACCGGATGGACCGGACGATCCTGGCGAGGCTGAGGCTGAGGCTGGGGCAGGCGGGTGGCCGGAGGCTGGGCGGAGCGGGAGGGGACGCGGGTCTTGACTCCTCGGGACTTCATGGCGCCGAAGAACAGGCCCAGGCCGCCGGCGAAGACCGCGACCGCCAGCGACCCGAGGACGACGCTCGTGTAGCCCGGCATCGGCGCCTCCACCAGGGGGCGCTCCAGCAGGACCACTGTGACGGCGACGCCGATCGTGCCGCCTATCTGGCGGACGGACATGGTCGCGCCGACCGCCGTGGCGTAGCGTTCCGGGCCTGCCGTCAGGGCGGCGGCGGCCGAGGAACCGGCGTTGAGCAGGCCGAAGCCGAAGCCCAGTGCGGCGTTCAGCGGCAGCCAGGCCTGGAGGATGTCCAGGTCCTGGCCGGTGCCGATGACCAGGTGGAGGAGTCCGATGCAACTTCCGGCGATGATGACCGCGCCCAGGTAGATGACGGTGCGTGGGCCGCGGCGTTTGATCAGGCTGCCGGCGATGATGCTGCCGATGAGGACACCGGCGGCGTTGGGGGCGATGGCGGCGCCGATCAGCTCCGGCGACTGGAGCCACACGTCGCCGAGGAACAGCGGCATGATCACCAGCAGGGGGAGTGAGACCAGGCCGTACAGGGCCGAGAGGGCTCCGGCCAGGGCGAAGCGGCCGTTGCGCCACAGACCGAGGTCGATGGCGGGGGCCTTGTGGTGGGCCGAGCGGGCCAGCGTCGCCAGCAGCATGAGTGTCCCCCCGGACACCGCGCCGATGACGTAGGGGTCGAAGCCTCGGCGGGGGGACTGGACGACCGCCCACGTCAGCATCACGAGCGCGGCGCCCAGCAGGAGGCAGCCGATGATGTCGGGGACGACGCCCCGGGTATGGGGCGGCCGGGGGAGCGTCATCGACAGCGTCAGCAGGAGCAGGGTGATGAACGCGCTGGGCACGAACAGGACGCGCCAGCCGATCTCCATGTTCTGGCTGAACCAGCCGCCGAGGGCGTACATGGCCGTACCGGCGACGCCTGTCGAAGCGCTCCATATGCCGATGGCGGCGGCCCTGCGGCTGGCGGGCACCGTCGCGAGCAGCATCGCCAGCGACGCGGGCACCATCAGTGCGGCGCCCAGCCCCTGCGCGGCGCGGGCGACGAGCAGCAGGCTCCACATGGGGGTGGCGACCGTGCAGAACGCCGCGAGCGAGAACAGGGACAGCCCGACGGTGAGGAGCCGCCGCGGGCCGAACACGTCGGCGAGCCGCCCCCCGACGGGCAGCAGCGCCGCGTACGGGAGGGCGAAGGCGGTCAGCAGCCACTGGGTGTCGATCGGCGAGGAGGGCCCGAATCCGCTCTTGGCGAGCTGCGGCACGCCGAGAGTCGCGCCGAGCGTGTCGGCCATGGTGATGCCCATGATGCCGGCGCACACGATGACGGGCATATAGCTGGTCCTGCGTTTGTGCGAGGTGACCGTCGGCCGTCCGCGCCCTTGCTGGCGGCGGGGTGGATCTGTCAGCAGCGGCGGCAGGCCGTCGTCCCCACGCCGCTGCGTGAGGACGCTCATTCGGCCGGCTTGCGCGCGGGTACGGGGGGTTGGGGGAGGGAGATTCGGGGGTTGCCGATGTACGTGTGCATCTCGGGTCCTTGGCGGGAGTGCGCTGCACGTGCCTTCGTGGGCCGCGGCCGGGGGTCCTCCTCCAGGAGGGGCAGGTCCCGGATGGGGGTCACGATCGCGGGGTGGAACTGTTCTTCGACGTGGAGGAATGGCCTGCCTCCAGCGAAGACGAGATACGAGCGGTAGACGCTGGGCCGGCCCACACCGCCCCATTCGCTCATCCGGCAGCCGGTCTCGGTGATCACGCGGCGCTGTTCGACGGCCCCCTGCAGCACGCGGCCGAGGGGGGTGCCCCCTCCGTCGACGATGCTGCGGGCGACCAGATGACTCGACGTCATGATCACCGTGTTGATCGAGATGGCCTTGCCGTCCGGGCGGACGAGTTGCGATTTCCTGACGACCAACGGTTCGTCGGCCTCACCGGGCACCAAAGCCTTGACCGCCGCTCGGGGTCGTACTTGCGAGGACGGAAGCCCCCGCTGATCGAGCACACGGACACGCAGTGGGATGCCGAGTAAAGCCGAAAGTAATTGCGTGGTCGATCCGTCGTTGGCGAGGACCATTCGGGTCACAGCATCGGCCGGGATGCTCATATGACCCTCCCTTCGCGCTCTGACAAAGAGTCTGACACAAGTTGAGATCTTAATTACTTTCTGCATTTCTGCAAGAGGGCCCCTTTTCGGTCACGAGTCCGGCGCACGGTTTCTGCACGTAGTCAGTGCTGGTGAAGGTATCGGTCCTGCTGTAAGACTTCTTGTCAAATTCCTTTACAGAAATGCGAGTGACGCAAGATACTTGAGTCCGAATCGTCCTGGTATGTAGCTGTTTGTCGGGTCCAAAGCTCACGGCAGATATGCATTTCCCCCTCCGCCACAATTCTCCTTGACATTGGCCTGTAAATACTTCCAACATCATTCGCAGCAAGCCTGCGCGAACCCTCCTCCGTAAAGGTGGAAGTCAAGTGAACGTGCAATACCTGTTCGTTATGAATGGCGAAAGGGGCGGCCTGCCGCTCCCTCGGGTGGCCATGTCCCGGCGTCATCTGGTCGCGAACCGCCGGGTCCTCGAGCGCCGGGTGCCCTGGCCCCACCGCACCGCCGTGCGGATCCCCGCCTCCCACCGCGGCACCGTGGCCCTGGTGGGCTCCGGCGCCGGCGACGCCGGCGCGCTGCTCGCCCAGGTCCGTGAGGGCGGCTTCGACGTGGTGCTGGTCGACACCGGCGACGCCCCCGCCGGCCGGCCCGGTCACCTCGACGTCCTGCGCGTGCCGTCCATGACGTCCGCCGCGATCGCGGCCGCCGTCGAGGGGTTCTCCCGCCCCGTCGACGGCGTCATCTGCTGGGAGCCGCGCTACCAGGAGGTCGCGGCGGCGGCAGCCCTGAAGCTGGGGCTGCCCTCCTTCGGGGAGACGGCCGCCATCGGCAGCGCCGACCCCCTCAGCACCCAGGTCCTGCTCGCGGCGGCGGGCATGCGCACCCCCAGGTCGATCCTCGCGGTCTCACCGGAGGAGGCGAACCGGGCCGCCCAGCTCATCGGCTGCCCGGTCCTGTTCGTCGCCCGGACGCCCGCGGGCAACCTGTCCCGCCGCCGGGTGGACGATCTGGCCGGCATCCCGGCTGGCTTCGCCGGGGCCCAGGCCGCCAACGGCGACAGCGGGGCCGTCTTGGTAGAGGAGGTGCCGGTGGGTGCACCGGTCACGGTCGAGTGCTGGGTCCGTTCGGGCGCGCCGATCGGGGTGGCGGTCATCCGGCACTTCGGTGAATACGACATCGTCGACGCGGCCGACCCGCTGCACGACGACGACGCCGTGGCGGCGGTGATCGCGACCGCGGTGGCGGCCGTGGGCGTGCGCGACGGGCACGTGGGCGTCGACCTGCTGCTCTCCGACGACGCGACCATCGTGACGGGCCTGCGGTCCGGACCGCCCGGCGCGCTGCTGAGCCACGTCGTCGAGCTGGTCACCGGGGTGAACCTCCCGGCGGCCGCGGCGGCGATCAGCTGCGGCCGGGAGCCGGAGCAGACCCGGCACCGTCAGCGCCGCGCCGCGCTCGTGACGCCCGTCGACATCCGCGCGCCCCGCCTCGACGACCTCGACGAGGACCTGTCGTACGTGGGCTGGATCGAACGCTACGAACCCGGCGGCCGGGCCGTCGTCACCGGGCGCACCCCCCGCGAGTGCGCCCTGCGCGCCGCCCAGCTCCGGGCCGCCCACCTGCGCGCCGAGCACCTGTACATCCCGGCCGAGTGGCCCTTCCTGCCCCCGTCGTTCCAGCGGATCCGGGAGCCGGAACCGGTGGCACAGCCGTTGCCGCAGCCGGCCCCGCAGCCGATCGAGGCCCCGGCGCCCCAGCCGGTGCTGGAGGCCGCGCCGGAACCCGCACGGCCGGTCATGCCGCCGAGCATGGCGAAGGCCGTCCAGTGAGGTCGGCGGCCGTCTCCTTCTACGAGGACGCCAGGGAGCCGGCCCGGCGCCCGGGAGCCGACGAGGTTCGCCTCAGCATGGCCCCCCTCCGCTCGGCTCCGGCCCGGTGGGACGAACTGGTCCCCCGTACCGCAGCGGGGCTCTTCAACGGCCGGGCCTGGCACCAGACGCACGCCGATCCGGACGCGGCGGCCTGGCACGGCGTGGTCCTCGGCTGGGTGGGCGGCGCCGGACGGCCGTCGCTGCGCACCGTGGTGCCCGTCGGCCACTACGACCGGGCGCCCACCCGTCCCATGCTCGACCCGTCCCGCCTGTTCGGCTCGATGCTGCGCGGCGGCCGGTTGCGCACCGCGGAGGCGTGGGGGCGGGTCACGCTGATCGGGGCGTCGTCGGCCGGGTATCGCACCGTCCCCGTCTGCCACCCGGACGACGAGCACCTGTGGGCGCGGGCCGTGGAGTATGCGATCCCCGACGACGGCACGGCCGCCATCCTCTATCTCGACGGCCCCACGGCGGGCCGGCTGACCCGCTACTTCCCGCGCGCGCCCCTCATCCTGACCCACGCGCGGACCACCATGCGGATGCAGGGTTCCACGTTCGAGGAGCACCTGGCGGCGCTGCCGCGCTCACGGCGGACGCTGGCCCAGCGCGAGGAGCGCGTGTTCGGCGACGGCGCACGGGTGATCAAGGTGGTGCCGCTCACGGCGGCCCTGCTGCCCGACCTGGCCCGCCTGCACCCGACGCCCAAGGAGGCCACCTCCGCCGAACGGGAGCTGCGCCGCTATCTCGCCTCGCCGCTCGCCGGGTCGGCCCACGTGATCCTCTGCACCCACAACGGCGCCCCGATCGGCTACCGGCTGGTGTTCCAGCACGGCGACGGCCTGGTCGCCCACCGCATCACGGTCGACCCCCGGCGCACCGGGCACTTCGCCGAGCAGCCGGTCCTGCAGTCGCACGCCCCGGTCCGGATGTGCCTGGCCCGGCACCTCCAGGAGGTCGACTTCGGCGTCGGCGGGTTCACCGACAAGCTCCGGCGCGGCGCCCGGCTGCTCCCGCTGTGGTCGCTGCTGGTGCGCCCGCCGGTCGGCTGGACGGCCCGGCACACCCGCGAGGTCAACCGGCGGCGCGCGGGCGAGCTGTTCGACGCGTACGCGCCGGACATGGACGTCGACGACCTGGCCCTGCTCCGGCTCATCTCACAGACCGGCATGTTCGCCGCCTAGAAGATCAACCAGGGGGAGTAACCATGACGCACTCCATCTTCGGCTCGTTCGAGGACGAACGCGCCGGCCGCCGCCCCTACGCCGACCCCGACTCCATCACCACCCTGGTCGACTCCTTCCGGCTGTCGGCCGACGACGACGACGTCCACGAGCTGTTCGACCAGCTCAACTTCCACCTGGTCGCGGTGGAGAAGCTGCTGATGTCCTGGTACGCGCGAAAGCACCCGGAGCGCCCCCTGCCGCTTCCGCGCCGACCAACGCCGTGATCGTGCGGGAGTCGGTGTCCGCGCAGACCGCGAGCACGACCGGGTCGCCGACTCCGCCCGCCCAGGCCGTGCATACGGCCAGGTCGCGGGTGTCGGCGGCCCGCGCCTCCAGGCGGGCCGCCTCGGCGACCGCCCGCCGGGCCCGCGCGACCTCGTCCAGCAACGGACGGCAGGCCCGCGCCAGGCCCGCCGTCCGCTGGTCCAGTTCGGCCCGGCTCGCCGCCAGGGCCGCGAGGGTCGTCTCACGGGTCGGTGCCGGCCGCAGCGCCCTCACCCGGGCCTGGGTGAGGTCCCCGGCCGCCGCGAGCAGCCCGACGACGTTGATCCCGGCGGCCAGCGCCGCGCGGACCTCGTCGTCGCGGGCCGTGCGCGCCTCGCCCAGCAGAAGGGCGGCGCGCGCCACCTCGGCGAGCACTCCTTCTCCGGGGCGCTGAGGCGCCCGCAGCAGCAGGTCGGCGCCGAGCCCCTCCAGGATCCGGGCCAGCGCGTACGGGCTGATCCGCGCCACCTCGCACATCGCCGTCACCGTGCGGTGCCCGTCGCGCCAGGCGCGGCGGACGGCGTCCCCGTGCTCGTCCTGCCGATCGCGGACGGCGGCGGCCAGATCGGCGATCCGCGTCAGGAACGCGGCCTCCTGGGTCCGCGCCCGCACGCGCACCTCCCGCCGGACGGCCCGCACCCGGTTCTCGGGCAGCGAACTGACCCGCATCAGGGTGGCCAGACCGGTCACCCCGGCGCGGACGCACGCGCGCAGCGACTCCACGTGCTCCCGGTCGATCGGCTCGGAGACGAAGGGGATCTCGCCTTCCGGTAGGCCGGTCCAGGCGGCGACCAGAGCGGCGTCCGCGGCCCCGGCGGCGTGCAGGGCGGTCAGCGCCGCCCGCAGGGCCTCCCGGGCCTTCTCGCCGGCCTCACGGGCCACGGCGAGATCGGCGGACGCGGCCCGCACGACGTCCAGGAGAGGGCCGGACCGTTCTCTGTGGACGGCCATGCGGCGCGACCGGCGGGCGTGGGTGCGGCACTGGTCGCCCATGACGGCGCGGTTGCCGCACCCGGCAGGCCAGACGCACAGGTAGGGCACCCCGTGCGCGACGACCAGGATGGGCCGCCGGGCCAGGGCGGCGGCCAGCTCCTTGGACTTCCATCCGGCCTCGTCCGAGGCGACCAGGCACAGAGGCCCGTTCGCCTCGTCGAGCAGCAGTTCGGCGAAGGAGACGAGGGTGGCCGCGCGGACCCGGCCGCGATAGCGGGCCTGCGGGTACCAGGCGAACCGGGTCTCACCCGTGCGGTCGAGGGCGACCAGGAGGCTGAGGTCGCCGTCCAGCCGCGCCTCGGCGACGAAGCGGACGGCGGCGCCCGCCCCCGCGTGCGCCAGGTAGCGCGGCAGCGTCTCGACCTCCCAGGGCCCCGGCTCGACCGCCGGGGTGTCCTCGGGCCACAGGCCTCCCTCCCGCAGGGCGGCGAGGGCCTGTGCGGCGTCCACGGGCCGTCCGTACGTCCGGGCCAGCAGGACGGTGAGCGTCCGCACGGTCAGCAGGACGGGCGGGCCCGTCAGGACGAGGTCGCGCAGCCGGTCGCCCGCCGACACCGGCCGCCGCCGGGCGCGTTCCCTGGCGGCGGCGATCCGCACCTGGCGGTCGGCCGTCCCCACGGGGCCGCGCGGCGGGTGTTCCATCTCGAGCGAGGGCGACTCGCCGGGGCCGAGTTCGCGGCGGCGGTGGTAGTGGCGGCGGCACAGCGCCTGGACCGGGTCGCGTTCCGCGATCCGCCAGACCCGTTCGCCGCAGCCGTCCTGCCAGGTGCAGTAGAAGGCGTCGCCGACGGTCGTGGCGGTGGCGTCGAGCTCTCTGGAGTGCCAGCCGGAGTCGTCGGTGACGAGCAGGCACAGCGGGTCGGTGACGTCGTGGCGGAGCCGTGCGGTGAAGTCGGCCAGGGTCGCGGCGCGCATGCGGCCCTGGTAGCGGGCCTCCTCGTACCAGGCGAAGCGGCGTTCACCCCCAGGGGTGACGGCCAGCAGGAGCGTGCGGCCACCCGGCAGCGGGACCTCCTGGACGAACCGCACGGCGCCCGCTCCGGCCTCGGCCTGGAACAGCGGCAGCACGTCGTGGCACCAGCGGCCTACAGAGGGTGACCCCGTGGGCAACACGGGCGGTAGCGGTCCCTCGGGCCACAGGTTCTGCGCGTAGAGGAGGACTTCGGCTTCGCCGGTACTGACCGGATGGCCGAAAACCACGCCGAGCCGTTCGGCCAGCCGCTCCATCGTCCACAGGCCGGCGGAGGGGCCGCGCAGGACGGTCGGGCGCAGATCGGGCGCCGAGGCGGTGGCCCGGACCGGCGCGGGACGGAGCGCCCAGGCGTCGCCGCCCTCGCGCACCCAGACGGTCAGCGGCAGGGCCGCCAGCCCGCGCGCGGACTCGTCGAGGTCGAAGACGGGGTGCTGGGCCGTGATGAGGCAGGTCGGACGGCCCGTCTCCGCCACCAGCCCGGCCGCGAAATCGAGGAACGTCGCCGCGCTCGCGGGCCCGGAGTAGGCCCGGAACAGCAGCGGCCCGCCGGGGATCAGCGCGTAAGCCAGATGGAAGCCGAAAGTGGCGGCCGGGTGGGCCGAGCGGGGCAGCGGGGCGCCGATGTCCACCAGCCCCCCGCGCATCAGCAGCGCGTCCTGTTCCCGTGCTTTCTCTTTTATGAACGCGTAACGCTGTTTCCACAATCGGGCCGAACCGTCCGGCCACGTGACGAGAGAGTGACGCGGCCATAAACCGAGTGAACGCAGCAGTCGGCCGATGCTGGTGAGCGTCAATGAGACGCCGTGGTCCCGGGCGACGAGGTCGTTTACGAGTTCCCGCGTCCACAACCTTCCTGTCAAGCCCGATGACTCCGGATCGGCCAGCAGCGCGGTCGCCAGGTCGTGCAGGCCGTCGGGGGAGAGCGCGGACGGACGCCCCTGCAGCGGGCTGGCCTGCAGCTTCTCCGGCTCGGAGCGGGACTGGCGCAGCCATTCGTAGACCGACGACCGGGACACGCCCATGTTCCGGCTCACCTGGGCGACCCGCTCTCCCGCCTCCACGCGGGTCACGGCGGTGGTGCGCAGGGATGCGAGGAAGGCGCGCCCGTCCACATCCCGCATTCGATGCGGCCGACTTGTCAAACTCTCGTCAATGACCGTGTAATGATCCACGTGCGACCAAATAACACGAATTCACCACTTATGCAATCAGTCTACTCGTCAAGCGAGTCAGGAAATCTGACATAAATGCTCCCTGTCCGGAAGGGGTGCCCTGACCAGCGCCCCGGCGGGTGATTATTCTCCGCCCAAAACCATATTTTCGGTCGAGGCAAGATTGGTATGGCCTGAGAAAGGAACACTGATTAGTCCCGTGAACACGTTTGCTGGTGGTCAAGTTGCTCTGTCACGTCTATGCTCCGTTTGACGCACTTGATCTAGGCGTCGATATACGCACCGTGTTAGGCGAGGAGCACAGTGCCCGAGAAGATCGCTCAACGCGTTCGAGCCGCTCGCCTGCAGAGAGGGTTGTTGCCATTCCAAGTGACGTCCGAACTGGACGCCGACTCGATCGAACGGATTGAAAGCGGAGACCTCGAACCCACCGCGGCCATGATCAGGATCATCGCGCGAGGACTCCACTGCTCCCCTCTGTGGTTGACCGACGGACTTGACCCGCACACGATCGCGGGACTGCGGGCCGAAGCCGCCAAGGCGGGCGCCGCACTGACGGAAGGCCGGTTCGCCGAGGCCAGGGACCGCTACGCCACGCTGCTCCGGCAGCCGTCGCTCGGCATGGTCCCGAACCTGTGGCGGCTGGCCGAGCTCGGCCAGGCCCAGGCGGCCGAACGCGAGGGCGACCTGCCCCAGGTGATCAGCCGGGTGACGCGCCTGCTCGACTCCCACCTCGACGAGCCCTCCGACACACTGGCCCGCTCCAGCGGTCAGTGGACGCAGTTCGTCGACTACCGCGTCCGGCTGGCGACCGTGTTGTGCCGCTGTCATCTTGAGGCGGGCGACATTCCGGCCAGCGTGGCCGTGGGCGAGCGCGCGCTCGACCGTGAGATCGCCGCGGCCGGCTGGACTTCGAGCGTGATCGAACTCGGTTGCGCCCTCGTCGGGACCTACAGCGAGCAGTTCGACCTCGGTTCCCACCCGGAAGAGGCCGGACATGGTTCGCATCTGCGATTGCATCTGCTGCTGAGCGAGCTGACGAGTGCCGCGATAGAGCTCGGAGAGCCCCGCGGACGTATTTCGGTCGCTTGGCAGAACGGAATCGCCGCGGCGAGGTCGGGATTGTCGACAACCGCTCGGGGCCTTTTTGAGCAGGCCCTATCTCTGTACGAAGCGGGTTACCACGATCCGCTCGGCCTGGCCCGCCTGCGGGCGACCGTGGCCGGGGAACTGGTGGGCGCCGATCCGGCGGCGGTCGAGGAGCTCTTCCCGTCGCTCATCCGGGCCCAGGCGGAGCTGGTCGAGGCCGGGGCCGGGATCGTCGACCGGGGGTTCTGCGCCCTCGCGCTGGCCCGTGCCGACATCGTCAGAGGCGATCCGCACCAGGCGATCGACCGGGCCAACGAGGTCGTCAAAGCGATCGGTGAGACCGCCGCGCTGCTGCTCGTTCACGCCTCAGAGGTCATCGCCGAGGCACACCTGCGGCTCGGCGAGACCTGGGAGGCCGAACAGGCCCTCGTGGCCGCCGCCGAGCACTGGGAGACGATGACCTCCCGCGAACGGGCCTCGGCGATGTGGATGCGGGTCGCCGACCTCAGGATCCGGTGCGACGACGTGGAAGGCGGTCGCGCGGCCCTGGACCGGGCGCTCGCCGTGATGGCGGTCTGACCCCGCGCAGCAGGTCGGCCGGCTCGCGCCCCAGATGCCGCAGCACGCAGCACAGGTGCGAATAGACGGCGTCGGCGCGGGGGTAACGGTCGGTGGACGCGGCGCGTTCGTGCGCCTCGAAGGCGGCTATCAGGGATTCCGGGTAGTCGGCGAGGTAGACGCCGGTGATGCGCGGCGCGAACGCCGACAGCTCCCGGTCGAGCTGCCAGTAGTAGGACACCAGGTCGGTGAGCGGCTCACAGGCTTTGACCAGGTCGTCGTGGTTGTCGAAGCGGGGCACCGGGTGGTCGTGGTCGCAGAAGGGCACGTCGTCCTCCGGCGCCGTCTCCGGCTGTCCGGGGTCGAGCGGCACGTCCGGGAACTCGATCTCGCCGTCACCGCCGGTCTCCAGGAGGATCCGGCGGGCCGTGGCGAGTGGCGGGTAGCCGAGCGTCAGGCCGCGCAGGGCCCTCGGCAGCTCCGCGAACGCGTCCACGCCCGCGAAGGTGTGGTTGGCGGGGGATTCCTTGCGATGGGACAGCAGCGCCCATGCGGCCGTCTCAGCGGCTTCGGGGGGCAGGACATCGCGGTAGCAGGCGACGAGGGCGTCCAGTTCGAACAGTTCGCCGTACGTCTCCTCGCGGCCCGCGGTGATGTGCAGGGCGTTGCCGTCGATCCGTTCGCGGTGATATTCCAGGCCCACTCTGCGGGCGCGGGTGCACCAGGCCTGGGCTTCTTCGAGGGGGAGCGTGAACCGGCCGAACGGCTTGCGCCCGGTGAGGAGGGCGCCGGCGATCCAGCGTTCACTCCACCCGGCTCCGTCGTAAGGCGCGGGATCGGCGGGATCTCTGAGCAGTCCCTGGGAAAGGACCTCGTTCCACGGGCTCACTAGAGAACTTCTGAATCCGTTCATGGCGGGCCCGGAGAAATCCCAGATCCGGTATCCGTGCCAGACGGCCAGTATCCGCGTCCAGGAGCCGAACTCGTTTTCCGCCCGCTGTCCGTCGTAAAGGCCGTGTAATGGGTTGCCGAAGTCGTCCTGGAAGGGTCCGGGCTGGCACCGTCCTGCGGGGCTCACCGGCGTTCGATCATCAATTAGGGGCATCCAGCCGCGCACGGGGCCGGGCCTCCTTTCCGCCATAGGGATTGTCAGGCTCCCCACCGGCACCTTCAGAAGCGCGCCGAAACCGAAAAGAATTTTGCCCGATCAACGATCGGTCGCGCAATGCACCAAATTAACCATGGTGGGCAATTTGAGCTGCACGTGCATCTTCACGTGCCTTCGAAATCTATTTTCCCTTTTGTGCGGCCCGAATTCACCGTGCCTTCGAGACCGTTGGGGCAGGATCAGCCGGTGGTGGCCGCTGACTCCGGCTCAAGGTGGGCCCGGAGCACCCGCCGCTGCGTGGGCAGCGCCTCGGAGTGGCGGATACGGCCCGCGTCGGTCAGGTTCACGAAGACCCCGCGCCGGTCGTCGGAGCACATCGACCGCATCACGAACCCGGACTTCTCCAGGCGGGCGATCAGCCGTGACAGGGCGCTCTGGCTCAGGCTCACGCCGGCGGCCAGCTCCTGGACCCGGAACTTCCCGTTGGGGCTCAGGCAGATCCCCTCGACCAGCCGGTCGAGCACCTCGAACTCGCTCACGCCCAGTTCGTGGTGCTCCTGCAGCTCCCGCTCCAGGTCGGACACGATCGCGGCGTGCCTGGCGGAGAGCTCACGCCAGGTCGAGACCACCTCGGTGTCGGTCATCTTCCACTCCTGATTTTCCTTCGCCGCACCATAGCACCGGTGTCAACCACATGCAAATGCATTAATTGCTTGTGCATTGAATGCATGTGCATGTAACGTCCACCCTCATGATGTCTACTCGTGAGGGCCGCTGGGGGGCCTCCCTTTGGGGCGTCCTCATCGTGCTCTGCACCGTCGTCTTCCTCGACGGTCTCGACGTTTCGATGGTCGGCGTCGCCCTGCCGTCCATCCAGGCCGAACTCGGCATGTCGACCCAGGCGCTCCAGTGGGTGGTGAGCGGGTACGTCCTCGGTTACGGCGGCCTGCTGCTCCTCGGCGGACGGACCGCCGATCTGCTGGGACGACGCAGGGTCCTGCTCGTCGCCCTGGGCGTCTTCGCCTTCGCCTCGCTGCTCGGCGGGATCGTCGACAACGGCGCGCTGCTGATCGCGGCCCGGTTCGTCAAGGGCATGTCGGCCGCCTTCACGGCGCCGGCGGCGCTGTCCATCATCACCACGACCTTCGCGGAGGGGCCCGAGCGCAACCGGGCGCTGAGCATCTTCACCGCCTGCGCGGCCAGCGGCTTCTCCCTCGGGCTGATCCTGTCGGGACTGCTGACCGAACTCGGCTGGCGGTGGACCTTCCTGAGCCCGGTCCCGGTCGCCCTCGTCGCGCTGATCGCGGGGGCCCGGCTGCTGCCGAAGTCGGAGGAGCGCAGTGAGGGGGGCTACGACCTCTTCGGGGCGTTCACCATCACCGCCGGGATGCTGCTGCTCGTGTTCACCGTGGTCGAGGCGCCGGAGGTGGCCGTGGGGCGTACCGTCCTGACGGGCCTGGCCGCCGTCGTGCTGCTGGGGCTCTTCGTCTGGTGGGAGCAGCGGGTCAAGCATCCGCTGGTGCGGCTCGGGATCCTCAGGTCGGCGCCGCTCCGCCGTGCCAACCTCGGGCTGGTCATCCTCTTCGGGTCCTACGTCGGGTTCCAGTTCGTGGCCATGCAGTACTTCCAGAACATGCTCGGCTGGTCGGCTCTGGCCACCTCGCTGGCCTTCCTGCCCGCGGGGCTGCTCGTCGCGCTGTTCTCCACCAAGGTCGGGTCGCTGGCCGACAGGTTCGGGACCCAGAAGATCATCCTGGCGGGGGCGGTGTCGCTGGTGCTGGCCTATCTGGTGTTCCTCAACCTCGACATGAGCCCGTCGCTGTGGTTGATCATTCCGGGCATGCTGCTGCTCGGCGGGGCGTTCGCGCTGGCGTTCCCCTCGCTCAACATCCAGGGCACCAACGGAGTTGACGACGCGGAACAGGGGCTCGCGTCGGGGCTCATCAACACCTCCGGCCAGATCGGCGGGGCGGTCGTGCTGGCCATCGTCACAGCCACCCTGACCTCGGGCGTCGGGGGCGACGACCCGTTGGGGTCGACACGTGCGGCGATCGTCATCTCGGCCGTGTTCGCGCTGATCGGGCTGGGGATCGCGATCACCGGGGTGGTGGCCGGGAGGAGGCGGCGTACACCTGTTTCCGAAACGGTTCTGGAGACCGTGTAACAGATCATATTTATGCAGGTCCACGCTAGTATGCCGCAATGACCCTGCCCACTTTTGAGCAGATCCGCCAGGCCCCCAAGGTGCTTCTTCACGATCACCTGGATGGGGGCCTGCGCACGGAGACGATCATCGAGCTGGCCCGCGAGACCGGCTACGACAGACTGCCCTCCACCGATGCCGCCGAGCTGGCCGCGTGGTTCCGCGCGTCGGCCGACTCGGGGTCGCTGGAGCGCTACCTGGAGACCTTCGCCCACACCGTGGGCGTCATGCAGACCCGCGAGGCGCTGATCAGGGTGGCCGCGGAGTGCGCGGAGGATCTCGCCAACGACGGAGTGGTCTACGCCGAGGTCCGCTACGCGCCCGAACAGCACACCGAGCGCGGGCTGACCCTCGACGAGATCGTCCAGGCGGTCAACGAGGGGTTCCGGCTCGGGTCCGAAGGACGCGGGATCCGGGTCGGGGCGCTGCTCACGGCCATGCGGCACCAGGCCAGGTCGATGGAGATCGCCGAGCTGGCGGTGCGCTACCGCGACGTCGGGGTCGTCGGGTTCGACATCGCCGGGGCCGAGGCGGGCTATCCGCCCACGCGGCACATCGACGCCTTCGAATACCTGCAGCGGGAGAACGCCCACTTCACCATCCACGCCGGTGAGGGGTTCGGGCTGCCGTCGATCTGGCAGGCCATCCAGTGGTGCGGGGCCGATCGGCTCGGCCACGGTGTGCGGATCATCGACGACATCACCGTCTCCGGAGGCGACACCAAGCTGGGCCGGCTCGCCGCCTACGTGCGCGACATGCGGATCCCGCTGGAGATGTGCCCGACGTCCAACATCCAGACCGGGGCGGCCGACTCGATCGCCGACCACCCGATCGGGCTGCTGCGCCGGCTCCAGTTCCGGGTCACCGTCAACACCGACAACCGGTTGATGAGCGGCACCTCGGTGACCAAGGAGTTCGCCCAGCTCGTCGAGGCCTTCGGTTACGGCTGGGACGACCTCCAGTGGTTCACGGTCAACGCCATGAAATCGGCCTTCATCCCGTTCGATGACCGGCTCGCGCTGATCAACGGGGTGATCAAGCCGGGATTCGCACAGTTGAAGTGGCGCGGATGACCTTCCGTTCGAAGACGGCCTGGTTCTTCGGCTGGGCGTGGCTCGTGTTCGTCGCGATCAACACGGTCGACCTGATCGTGCGCGGCACCCTGCCGTCGGCGCTGGTCGTGGGAGCCTTCCTCGGGCTCGTCACCTGGATGACCTACTTCCTGGCGCTGCGGCCGGCGACGATCACCGAGCAGGGTGGCCTGCGGGTCCGCAACCCCTTCCGCACCGCCTACCTGCCGTGGTCGGCCATCGACGAGGTCTCCGTGACCGGCGCGATCACGATCACCGCGGGTGAGCTGACCGTCCGCTGCTGGACGCCCATGCCCACCGCACGCGAGCGGGCCAAGAGCCTGCGGCAGCAGGACCGCCAGGTCAAGCGGGGCCGCTACCCGACCTCAGAGGTGACCCTGTCGAAGGGCGAGCAGGCCGCCCGCGAGGCGATGGCCGGACGCACCCACGCCGACTGGGTGGCCGACCAGATCAGGGAAGCGGCCACGGTCAGGAAGCGCCAGTCCACCGGCGAGCCGACCGTGACGTGGGCGATCGACTCGATCGCGGCGACGGTGGCGATGGTCGCCCTGGCCGTCGCCGCGATCCTGGCGCTTTAAGCGGGGTGCGGCGATGGTCATGTGAGCCACCGCCGCAGACAGCGCGCTTCAGAGCGAGAGCGCCTCGCGCAGGTCGGCTTTCAGCGCCTCGATCTGCTCCGCCGCCGCTGCTCTCGTCGCGACGATCTCCGTCACCGGGAGCACCAGCTCCAGGTAGCACTTGAGCTTCGGCTCGGTGCCGCTCGGCCGGATCACCACCCGGCCGCCGCCGGACAGCCGATAGCGCAGGCCGTCGGTCGGGGGCAGGTCGGGGGAGCCCGCCGCCAGGTCGTCGATCGACTCGACGGCCCGTCCGCCCAGCTCGACGGGCGGGTCGGCGCGGAGCCGGGACATCGCGCCGGTGATCTGGGACAGGTCGTCGACGCGGAAGGAGAGCTGGCTGGTGGCGTGCAGGCCGTAGCGGAGCGCCTGGTCGTCGAGCAGGTCGGTCAGGCTCAGGCCGCGCTGCTTGGCCTCGGCGGCGATGCCCGCGACGGTCAGGGCCGCGCCGATGCCGTCCTTGTCGTGAACGGGCAGGCCCTCGTCGGAGCCGACGCTGTAGCCCAGCGCCTCCTCGTAGCCGAAGATCAGCCCGCTGCCGGCTTTCATGATCCACTTGAAGCCGGTCAGGGTCTCGCGGTGCCGTACGCCATAAGCCTCGGCGATCCGCCCGAGCAGCGACGACGACACGATCGTGGAGGCCACCAGGCGGTCGGGGGCGCTCGTCGAGCGCAGCACGTGTTCGGCCAGCAGGCCGCCCACCTCGTCACCGGTGAGCATCCGGAACGTGCCATCGGCCTGGCGGGCGCCCACGGCGCAGCGGTCGGCGTCGGGGTCGTTGGCGATCACCAGGTCGGCGCTGACGGCCGACGCGGAGGCGAGTTCCAGGGCCAGGTCCATGGCGCCCGGCTCCTCCGGGTTCGGGAACGCCACGGTCGGGAAGTCGGGGTCGGGGCGTGACTGCACCCCGACGCTCATCGGCGAGGCGAACCCCGCCTGCATGAACGCCTGCCCCAGCGTGGTCCCGCCGACGCCGTGCAGGGGGGTGTACGCCACCCTGAGCTCGCGCGCCGTCCCGAGCGGCAACGAGATCAGCGCCTCGATGTAGGGCGTCAGGATGTCGCGGGCCGACAGGATCGCCCACTCCTCGCCGAGCGGGAGCTCGTCGACCCGGCCGGCAGCGTCGATCGCGGCGGAGATCTCCGCGTCGACCGGCGGGATGATCTGGGCGCCGTCGCCCCAGTAGACCTTGTAACCGTTGTCGCGCGGCGGGTTGTGCGATGCCGTGACCATGACCCCGGCGTCGGCCTTCAGATGGCGCACCGCGAAGGCCAGCACCGGCGTCGGGTAGAGGCCGCCCATCAGCGAGACCGTCAGGCCCGCGCCGGTCAGGACGGCGGCGGTGTCCCGCGCGAACACGTCGGAGTTGTGCCGCGCGTCGTAACCGACGACCACGTGACGGCCCGGCCCCAGCACGCTCGCGAGGCCCGCCGCCGCGCGCATCACGGTCACCCGGTTCATCCGGTTGGGGCCCGCGCCCAGTTCGCCGCGCAGACCGGCCGTGCCGAACTCCAGTTTCGTGCCGAACCGGTCGGTCAGCCCGTCGTCGTCGCCCGATTCCAGCAGCGACTCCAGTTCCGCCCGGGTCACCGGGTCGGGGTCCTGGCCGAGCCATTCCCGTGCGAGTGTCGTCAGATCGTTCATCGCCGTCCCCGATTTAGAGCTTGCCGACGACCTGGCTCAGCAGGCCGCCCATCCGCTGCGCGGTGGCCCGGCCGACCTCAAGGACCTCCTCGTGGTTCAGCGGCTCCCCGACGAGCCCGGCGCCCGGATTGGTGACCAGCGACAGCGCCAGCACCTCCGCGCCGGCCTGCCGGGCCGCGATGGCCTCCAGCACAGTCGACATGCCGATCAGATCCCCGCCAAGGGTGCGGAGCATGCGAATCTCGGCCGGAGTCTCATAAGTCGGACCCCGGAACGCGACGTACACGCCCTCGGCCAGGGAAGAGTCGGTCTCCCTGGCCAGCGTACGCAGCCGCTTGGAGTAGACCTCGGTCAGGTCGAGGAAGGTCGCGCCGGTCAGCGGGTTCGCGCCGGTCATGTTGATGTGGTCGCTGATCAGGACCGGGTCGCCCACGTTCTGGGTCTCCGGCCGCAGACCGCCGGCGGCGTTGGTCAGCACGACCACCTGAGCCCCGGCCGCGCAGGCGGTCCGGACCCCGTGGACGACCGGCTCGACGCCGAGTCCTTCATAGAGGTGGGTGCGGCCCAGGAAGATCAGGACGTTCTGGCCATTAGATGCTTTGACGGCTCGGATCCGCCCCGCGTGGCCCTCGACGGCCGGAGGCGCGAAACCGGGCAGATCGGTCGAAGGAAACTCGGCCAGGGGCTCGCCGATGGCGTCGGCGGCCGGCACCCAGCCGGACCCCATCACGAGCGCGACGTCGAACGCGTCGACACCCGTCTTCGCGCGCAGCGCGGACGCCGCCTCGGCGGCCAGGGAAAAAGCGTTACTCACGCTCCTGAGCGTACAGATCAGTCACCGAGGGACTTACAGGGACGGGCACGCAGTTCGTGGACGTAGTCATCGGGTGCCCCCGCCTTCTCGGCGGCATCGGCGATGATGCCGAGATAACGCGCCGAGGGAAGGCCGCCCTCATAGGAGTCGACCACGTAGAACCAGGCCAGCACGTCGCCGTCGAGCGTGGCCACCCGCAGCCGGATCTTCTTGTAAAGCCCCAGGTCGAGGCCTGTCCACTGGTCGAGCGACGGTTCGTCCCACTCGGGGACGTCGTAGAGGACGATGAACACCTGCGCGCCGTCGTCTTCGACCACGGTGGCCAGCGGACCCGCCCAGCCGACCTCTTCACCGCCGAAGGTGAGCCGCCAGCCTGTCAGCCAGCCGGTTCCCCTCATCGGCGAGTGGGGCGCCCGCTCAGCCATCTGCTTCGGATCCATGTTGCTGCCATAGGCGGCGTATACAGGCACCTCGTCAGCCTAAACCAAGATCGCCCGCAGGACCGGCCGTGGCGGTTCCACGTAGTCGTGCCGTTACCACCTTCCTGGGTACGGAAGAATGGGACATGTGACAAGGATCGCGATCATCGGCGGCGGCCCCGGCGGATACGAGGCGGCCCTGGTCGCCGCCCAACTAGGGGCGCGGGTCACCGTGGTCGAAGAAGAGGGCCCGGGTGGCGCCTGCGTGCTGACCGACTGCGTCCCGTCCAAGACCATGATCGCGACCTCGGTCCGCAAACAGGCCCTGGTCGACGGAACCTCGCTGGGCGTCCACTTCACCGGCGGCCCCGACGGAGACGTGGGCGGCGCCGTGGCCGACATGCCCGTGGTGAACAAGCGTGTCAAGGAACTGGCCCGAGCCCAGTCGGCCGACATCGCGGCCCGTCTCGCCGCCGAGAACGTCGAGGTCGTCCGGGCCCGCGGGCGTCTGGTGGAACCCGGCACCGTCCGCGCCGGCGACCGGACCATCCGGGCCGACGTCGTGATCGTGGCCACCGGGGCCACACCGCGCGTCCTGTCCACCGCCGAGCCCGACGGCGAGCGCATCCTGACCTGGCGGCAGATGTACGACATCGACGAGCTGCCCGAGAAGCTGATCGTCGTCGGATCGGGCGTGACCGGCGCCGAGTTCGCCGGTGCCTACATGTCGCTGGGCTCCGAGGTCACCCTGGTCTCCTCGCGCGACCGCATGATGCCCAACGAAGACGCCGACGCGGCCGAGGTCCTCGAAGAGGTCTACCGGCGGCGCGGCATGAACGTGATGGGCCGCTCGCGCGCCTCCTCCGTCAAACGGACCGCCGACGGCGTGGTGGTGACCCTCGAAGACGGGCGCACCGCCGAGGGGACCCACTGCCTGATGACCGTCGGGATGGTGCCCAACACGTCCGGCATGGGGCTCGAAGACAACGGAGTCCGGCTCGACCGCAACGGCTTCATCGAGGTCGACAAGGTCTCCCGGACCTCCGCCCCCGGCGTCTACGCGGCCGGCGACTGCACCGGGGTGCTCATGCTCGCCTCCGTCGCCGCCATGCAGGGCCGGATCGCGGTGTGGCACGCCCTGGGCGAGGCCGTCCAGCCGATCCGGCTGGCCACGGTGGCCTCCAACATCTTCACCGACCCGGAGATCGCGGCGGTCGGGGTGACCCAGAAGCAGGTCGAGAACAAGGAAGTCGACGCCAAGGTGGTCAAACTGCCCCTGGCCACCAACGCGCGGGCCAAGATGCAGGGCTTCCACGACGGCTTCATCAAGATGTTCTGCCGCCCCAACACCGGCATCATCCTCGGCGCGGTGGTCGTCGCCCCCCGCGCCTCCGAGCTGATCCTGGCCCTGTCGGTGGCGGTCCAGCACCGGCTGACGGTCGACCAGCTCGCCCACACGTTCGCGGTCTATCCGTCGCTGTCGGGCTCCATCACCGAGGCCGCGCGCCGGCTGATGTCCCCGCTCACCGCTGCGGACATTTAGTTTCTTTACAGCTCCCGCCGGACACGCCGGCCATCCGCCGGATTGTCAGACCCGATGCCTAGGTTGAGGGCATGACGATTCAGCGGATGGACCATGTCAGCCTTGTCGTCGGAGACCTCACGGCGGTTCACCAGGCTCGGCATGGAGGTGGAGGGCACGGCGCCCATCGAGGGGCCGTGGGTGGACGCGATCAACGGCATCGACGGCCTTCGGGCCGAGATCACGATGATGGGGACCCCTGACGGCCACGGCAAGATCGAGCTGACCAAGTTCCACTCGCCGGCGGCGGTCAGCCACGGAGACCAGGCGATGCCCAACGCTCTGGGCATCCGCAGCATCATGTTCCTCGTCGACGACCTCGACGAGACCCTCGCCCGGCTGGACGCCGAACTGGTGGGCGAGGTGGCCCAATATGTGGATGCCTATCGGCTCTGCTACGTCCGGGGCCCCGAGGGCGTCATCGTTTCCTTGGCCCAGCAACTGAGCTGAGCCGCCATCGCGGGGCGCAGTCCGGCAAGGCTCGTTTTGTCGGAAGCTCTTAGCGTGGCAGTACCGACCGCACCCGCTGCAGGGCCAGCCGCCCGTGGTGGACCGCCGCCGCGGCCGCGTGGAGTTCCTCCGGCGTCCGGGCCAGGTAGAGGGCCTGCTTGGCCGCCTCGTAGGCGTCGAGCGCCGCCCGCCAATCTTGGCTCGGGCCGCTGACCGCGTTGACCTTCATGTCGAAGTCGAGGGTGTCGATCTCCTCGCCCAGCCGGGTCACGTCCTCTTCGGCCACGCGGCGGGCGAGGGCGAAGTTGGTGTCGCTGCGGCGGGTGCGCTGGTGGCTCAGGCCCCAGACGATCAAGGTCAGGCTCAGCCCGAGGGCGCCGGCCAGGATGATCAGCAGGGCGGGAGACATGCCCAGGATCCGGGGCGGCATGTTGCGGCTGGTCGGAGGGGTGGTCGGGTCGTCGCCGGAGCCGGTGTCGCCGGTGAAGGGCTCCTGCGGAGTGCCTTCGGGCACGTCGTTCGCGCCGCCCCTGGCGCCGTTCAGGTTCACGTCGTCGGCCTGGATGAAGCTGGCGCCCTCGATCACGGCGCCGGTGAAGTCGGCGCCCTGGAGTTCGGCCTGGGTGAACTCGGCCTCGGTCAGGTCGGCGTTCTTGAAGATCGCGTGCTGCAGCCCGCCCTGGCCGAACTTGGCCTCCTTCAGCTTGGCCCCGGTGAAGTCGGCCGTCCGGCCCTTGACCTGGCCGAGCGTGGCCTCGTTGAGGTCGGCGCCGACCAGCTTGGCGTTGGTCAGGGTGACCTGGCCCAGGTTGGCCCTGGTCATGATCGCCTTGGACAGGTCGGCGTGCGGGAACTCGGCCTGGGCCCCTTCGACGTCGATCATGATCGCGCCCCGCAGGTCGGCCTGCTTGGCCCGCAGCTGCCCCAGGTCGGCCGAGGTCAGGTCGGCGCCCCGGAGGTCGGCGTACTCCAGGTAGGCCTGGGTGAAGTCGGCCTCCTTCATGGAGGCGTTGCGGAGAATCGCGCCGGTCAGGTCCTTCTGGGTGAAGTCGACCTCGTCAAGCTTGGCGCCGGTCAGGTCCGCGCAGCGGAGGTTGTCCGGCAGCTGGCGGCCGTTGGTGAAGTCGGCGCCGCGCAGCTTGGGCCCGGAGCCCTTCTGACAGGGCGCCGCCGTGGCCTGGGCGGCGGTGGCCGGGACGGCGAGGACCAGGGAGAAAGCGAACAGCGAAGCGACGACGGCACGCACGGGAAACAGCCTCCTGAGGGGATGCTCCGAGTTTCTCACGCACCCTTTCGCCCCGCTTGCAGTCATCTTGAACAACCTGGCCCCATGGAAAGGCCCCGCGGACCTCCGGGAGGTCGCGGGGCCAAGCCCTGAATCGGGCGGTCTACCAGTCGCCGCCACCGAAGTCGCCGCCACCGAAATCGGAGCCGCCCCAGTCGCCGCCGCCACCGAAGTCGCCACCGCCGCCGAGGTCACCCCCGCCGTCGGCCGCCGCGCCGTTGGCATAACCGGCGCCGTAGCCCCCGTAGCCGAAGCCGCCGAAGGCGCCGCCGAGCATCGTGCCGACGAGCATGCCGGTCAGCAGGCCGTCGAAACCGCCGTAGTAGCCGTTGGCGTAGGGCTGGTAGGCCGGACCGGCCGCCCAGTAGGGCGCCCGCTGGCCGTTGGGCAGCACGACCTCGCGCATCTCCGGGTCGAAACCGCGCTCGATCGCGCTCGCGTCCATCGCGCAGGCCGGGACGTCGCGCAGCGCGCCACCGGGCGGGGCCCAGCGGACGTTGCGCACCGACGGGCCGTGCTGGGGGTTGAAGAAGCAGGGCGGCAGCCGCTCGGGGAGCGGCAGCTGGTTGACCTTGGCCTTCACGACGGCCAGGGCGTAGCGGCCGTCTTCCAGGGTGGCGGTGACGTCGCGCAGTTCGTCGGCCCGCTTGACCTGGGTGAGCTGTGACTTGGCCTTCTCGTAGGAGTCGAGGGCGTGCTGCCAGTCGTGGTCGGTGCCCGCGGCCGGGAGCATCTTCGCGTCGAGGTCGAGCGAGGTGATCTCCTCGCCGAACTTGGTGACGTCTTCTTCGACGGTGTGCAGGACGGCCTTGAGCTCAGCGGCTTCCTTCTCCTCGCGCCGGCGCTTGTTCCGCCGGGCGACCAGCCAGATGCCGCCGCCGCCGACCACGGCGATGACGCCGAGGGTGACCCAGACGCCGGCATTGCCGCTGATCGTGTCACCGGGCTTCAGCGGCGCGGTGCGGTTGCCGCCGAGGTACATCTCGGCCCGGTTCGTGAACTCCTGCATGACGGCGACCGGGTCGCCGACATGGGCGTTGGCCGATTCGTTGGCCATCCGGCCCGCCGCGTTCTGCGGGAAGGCGGTGCTGCCGCCGAACAGGGTCGTGCCGTCGATGACGGCCACGGTCGCCGCCGAACGGCCGTTCTTGTCGAGCTCCGTGAGGAGGCTCGGGATGAACTGGGCGACGTTGGAGCGGTTCACGGTGCCCTCAGGGAGCGCGACCGCGTAGATCGGATATTTGGCGTCGTCGAGCGTCTTGGTGATCTCCGACTGCTGCGCACTCGTCAGGGGAGACCCGCTCACCGTGAACAGCGGGCTGGTCTTCCACGCGCCGATCACCGTGGCCGCGTCGGGGGGCGCCGCAGCGGCCCCTGCCGGGGGGCTCACCAGGAATAGGGCGGACAGACCGATGAACAGTGCCCCGATGACTGCCCCGAGGCGGCCTAGCGGGTGGGATTTTGTCACGATTCGGGCCTCCTTCGCCCTTCAGGACGAACGGCGTTGCGCGATGGTTCCGCTGACCTCCACCGTATCCGCCCGCACACCGCGCTACGCGCGCGGATTCCCTTCGCTGCCAGGGATGTCCGCCTTGTCAGCCCTGTGTCCGCTCTGTGCGAAATCGGGTCAGGCGTCCTTGATCTCGCAGATGACCGACCCGGCGGTGACCGTCTGCCCCACCCCGGCGGCCAGCCCGGTGATCACGCCCGCCTTGTGGGCGGTCAGCGGCTGCTCCATCTTCATGGCCTCCAGGACCACGATCGTGTCGCCCGCGGCCACCGCCTCGCCGTCCCCGGCGACGACCTTGACGATCGTCCCCTGCATGGGGCTGACCAGCGAATCTCCCGAGGCCGCCGCCTTCTTGGCGGCTCCGCCGGCTCGTTTCGGAGCCTTCTGTACGGATCTCGCCACCCCGCCCATCGAAGGCAGCACCACCTCGAGCCGCTTGCCGCCGACCTCGACGGTGATCCGCTCACGGGCGCCCGGTTCGGCCGCCTCCTGAACGCCGTCGTAGGGCGGGATGTCGTTCACGAACTCGGTCTCGATCCACCGCGTGTGCACCGAGAACGGCTCGGAGACGAACGCCGGATCGCTCACGATCTTCCGGTGGAACGGGATGACCGTGGGCATCCCGTCGATCTCGAACTCGGCCAGGGCCCGGCGGGCCCGCTCCAGCGCCTGGGTCCGCGTCGCGCCCGTCACGATCAGCTTCGCGACCAGGGAGTCGAACGACTGCGGAACCGTCATCCCGGCCTCGTAGCCGGAGTCGAGCCGGACCCCCGGCCCCGACGGGGTGCGCATCGCGGTCAGCGTGCCGGGGGCGGGCAGGAAGCCGCGCCCGCCGTCCTCGGCGTTGATCCGGAACTCGAACGAGTGCCCGCGCAGGTGCGGGTCGCCGTAGCCGAGGGTCTCCCCGTCGGCGATGCGGAACATCTCGCGGACCAGGTCGATGCCGGACACCTCCTCGGTGACCGGGTGCTCCACCTGGAGCCGGGTGTTGACCTCCAGGAAGGAGATCGTGCCGTCCTGCCCGACGAGGAACTCGCAGGTCCCCGCCCCCACGTAACCGGCTTCGCGGAGGATGGCCTTCGAGCTGTCGTACAGGATGACCATCTGCTCTTCGGTCAGGAACGGCGCGGGCGCCTCCTCGACGAGCTTCTGGTGGCGGCGCTGGAGCGAGCAGTCGCGGGTCGAGACGACGACCACGTTGCCGTGACTGTCGGCCAGGCACTGGGTCTCGACGTGGCGCGGACGATCGAGGTAACGCTCGACGAAACACTCGCCCCGGCCGAACGCGGTGACGGCTTCGCGCACCGCGGATTCGTACAGATCCGGAATCTCCTCCATCGTCCGGGCCACCTTCAGGCCGCGACCGCCCCCGCCGAAGGCCGCCTTGATCGCGATCGGCAGCCCGTTCCCGGCCGCGAACGCGACGACCTCGTCCACCCCGCTCACCGGATCGGAGGTGCCGGCCACCAGGGGAGCGCCCACGCGCTGGGCGATGTGCCGGGCCTGCACCTTGTCGCCCAGTGCGTCGATCGCCGAGGGAGGCGGGCCGATCCACGTCAGCCCCGCGTCGATGACCGCCTGCGCGAAATCGGCGTTCTCCGCCAGGAACCCATAACCGGGATGAACCGCATCGGCCCCCGTCCGACGGGCCACGGCCAGCAGCTTCTCCACGTCCAAGTAGGTCTCCGCCGAGGTCTGGCCACCCAGCGCGTGCGCCTCGTCGGCCACCCTCGCGTGCAGGGCGTCCAGATCCTGGTCGGCGTACACCGCGACGCTCGCCAGACCCGCGTCCGCGCAGGCACGGGCGATGCGAACGGCGATCTCACCCCGATTGGCGATCAGGACCTTCTCCACCGGGAGCTCCTCACACTCGACCTGAAATTGGAGTGTATGGATGCCTTCGTCATCACTGCCCGGCGACCCGGTTCTGTGCGGGTATTTCACCGTTGAGCTGCCGAAATCAGCCCCGTCTTATAGCGACTGCGCATAACCGGTGCTCAGGGCCGGTGTGGCGTCTACCGTGAGGGCGCCATATCGGTGTCCGTGAAGGGAAAAAAGATGAGTCAGAGCTTGCTCGGCGGTGACCCGGCGGAAATGCAGACCATGGCCGCCCAGTTCACCCAGCAGGCCGACCAGGTCCGCGCCACGATGGCCACCCTCGACCGCGAGGCCGCCAAGGTCGGCTCGGTCTGGACCGGCCCAGGTGCGGAACGGTTCCGCGACGCGTGGCAGAACTACCGGGCAGCCTTCCAGCGCATGTCGGAGGAGCTCAACGAGGCATCCCGGACGATCAACACGTACCGAGGCAACATCGAGTCCGCCACCCGATAGAAGGGGGCGTGGTTCCACGCGCCGGGAACCACGCCTTTCCTCTCTCCTCGATCAGGCCACCGGGATGACCGAGCCCTTTGTCCCGGATGAACTTCCGCCCCTCGGGCCCGGCCGGCTTCTTCACGCGCGACTGGGAAGGTTCGCGTGATCAGGACATGCCTGCGCACTCGCGATGGCCTGCATGCTCGCGACGGCTTGTCGGGCTGCCCGATGACCGTCAGGGGACCGCTGTCTGGATGGGGGTGGCGGTGCCGGAGACGATCAGGAGGCCTCGGCCCACGGGGCCGCCGCTGGTTGTGCCTCTGGGGAGGCGGACGTTGAACAGGTCGCCGTCGGCCGGGCTCTGGACCGACAGGAGCAGGCCCGTCCGGGATTTGCGGGCCTCGGCCACGAAACCCCGGTAGGCCGTGGCCAGGTCGCCCGTGGTTCCCGCGATCAGCAGGCCGTGGTCGCCGTCGCGGGCTCCCCGGAGGATCTCGTCGAGGGCCGTGCCCAGGGCCGAGTCGGGCGAGATGAGTTCGGCGTCGTCGACGATCACCACGTAGTTCTCCTGACCCTCCAGCAGCTTCATCGGGTCATGCGCTCCCGGCAGGCCGCCGAAGCCCCCGCCGGCCCCCGCCTGGTCGTCTTCGCGGACGCTCCGCGCGTTGCCGTCGAGGACCGCCAGCACCCCTCTGAGCTCCCGCAGAGGGCTCCGGCGCGGAGCGATCACCAGCACCCGCACCTCGCGGTCGAGCAGGAACTGGGCGGCGGTCAGCAACGTGGAGGAACGCCCGGAGCGGGACGGTCCCGCGATGACCGCCGCCGGGCCCTGGCCCAGCAGGTCGATGCCCATCGGGGCCAGCGCGTCGCCGCCCGCCCCCAGGAGGGACCACAGGCGCGAGGGCGGTTCGAAGCCGCGTACGAGATTCATGGCCTGATCCGCGGTGATGCGCGCCGGGAGGGCGTCGACCCGCAGCGGGCGGTTGTCCGTCGGGGGGACGGCCGAGCGGGCCAGCGACTGCAGCGCCGCCACCTGGGCGGGGCCCGAGGGGTCTTCGGTCAGCAGGGCGATCTGGCTTTCCACGATGCCGTGTTCGCTCATCGACAGCGCCCGTCCGTTGGGCATCGCCGACGGCACGTTCTTGGCCGGCAGTCCGGCCAGCCCGTAGTCGGCCGGGTCGGACAGCCTCAGCACCAGGCGGTCGTCGAACACCGTCGAGATCTGCCCGATCAACCCCGACCGGTCGGAGGTCACCACGGCGCGCAGTCCGACCGCCGGGCCCTCGCGCAGGAGCTGCATCACCCCGTCGATCAACCGGCCGTAGTCGTAGTTCTCGAAGGCCGCGACGAACCCCTCCCAGCGGTCGATCATCAGCAGCAGCCACGGTTCGCGCAGCCCGGCGGCCCGTGCCTCGGCCAGCGAGGCGAACCCGGCCTCGGCGAGGAGTTGCTGCCGCCGGGCGATCTCCGCGCGCAGCCGGGCCAGCAGGCGCTCGACGCGGTCGAGCTGGTCGCGGGTGACCACCGCGCCGCAGTGGGGGAGCGCCACCAGCGGCAGCAGCGCCCCGGAGCCGCAGTCGATGGCGTGGAGGTGCAGGTCGTCGGCGGTCATGCGGGTGGCCAGGGACCCGGCGATGGTGCGGAGGGCGGTCGAGCGTCCGCTCCGGGCCGTTCCGGCGATCAGCAGATGGCCGGGGCCCAGCACCAGAGCCCGGCGCCGCTGGGCCCACGGCAGGTCGGTCACGCCGAACGCGATGGTCTCGCCGTCGACGTCGGGCAGTTCCACCTGGTCGGCCAGGGGAGGCAGCCACGGGCTCGGCTGTTTCTGCACCCCCCGCGACACCTCGATCACCCGGTCGACCAACCGCGCGAGGTCGGTCGTCCCGGTCAGCTCGGACACGAACGCGCTCGCCGGCGGACGCCCGAGGGCCTCCCAGGGCAGGTCGGTCACCCGCACCTGGCCCAGAGAGCCGCCCCCCGGCGCCCGCCCCCCGATGCGAGCGGCCTGGACGGCCACCGCCGGCCCCGAGCCCGACCGGACGTAACAGCGCCCCGGGGTGGCCTTGGGGATGTAGGCGGCCTCCGGCCCGTCGATGACGTCGGCCGATTCGCGGGCGTCGGTGACCCGCAGCGCGATGCGCAGCGACGTGTTGGCCTGGATGTCGGCGGTCACCACACCGGCCGGGCGCTGCGTGGCGAGGATCAGGTGGATGCCCAGCGACCGGCCACGGCGGGCGATGTCGACCAGGCCCTCGACGAACTCGGGCAGCTCCGCGACCAGGGCGGCGAACTCGTCGATGATCAGCACCAGGCGGGGCATCGGCGCCCGGACACCCGTGGTCCGGACGGCGGCCCGGCCGAAGATGCCGGGAGCGGTCGCCTGCTGGACGCCGGTGGCGCCCATGATCCACGTGGTGCCGCGTTCTTCCAGGTAGTCGTCGATGTCCTTGGACCCCGCGTCGAGCAGCAACCGCTCGCGGCGGCGGATCTCGGCGGCCAGGGACGCCAGCGCGCGCTGGGTCAGGTGGGCGTCGAGGTCGCTGACCATGCCGACCGTGTGGGGGAGGCGGACGCACTCCTTGAACGCCGCGCCGCCCTTGTAGTCGACCAGCACGAACGTCATCTCGTCGGGCCGGTTCACCGCCGCCAGCGAACTGATCAGCGTCTGGAGCAGCTCCGACTTTCCCGCGCCGGTCGTGCCGGCGATCAGCGCGTGGGGGCCGTCGCGGCGCAGGTCGATCGCGAACGGGCCGTCGGGGCCCACCCCCAGGACCGCCTGGGTCGACCGGCCCGGATTGTTCGGCACGTCGATCAGATCGAGCAGCCGCGCCGAGTCGGGCAGCGCGGCCGACGGGTCGTCGCGGCTCACGTCGCGGAGCGGGGCCAGCGACCGGGCCAGCCGGTCGGCCCACGCGGGGGAGACCTGGTCGGGGCGGATCGCGCCGAGGGCGTCGAGGCCGCCGCCGCGCAGCCGGATGGTGCCGTCGTCTTCGCAGGCCACGACGGTCGCGCACTCCTCGGGCAGGAGCGACTGGACGTCGTCGATCGCGATCGTGTAGACCCCGGCGGGCGGGCCCTGGCGCAGGACCTGGGGCATGCCGGGCAGCGCCCGCATCGCCTGGGCGCCGTCGAGCACCACGAGCACGTCGTAAGGCCGCTCGTCGTAGGTGCCGAACGCCGGTTCGGCCGTTTTCGGGGCGCCCCGGCCCAGGTCGTTCCAGCTCGACGGGCCGCCCGTCAACCGGCCGGGCTTCAGCAGCGGGCCGCCCTCGTCGCCCTGGCGTTCGGTGATCAGGGCGGCCAGTTCGGCCACCCGCCGGGCGGCCGACTCCAGGTCGCCGCCGACCGAGGCCAGGCTGCCGCTGGCGTGGGTGACGCAGTGGGGCAGCCAGCGCACCCAGCCCCACTGCGACGCGCCGTCGGGCGTCGCCGACAGCACGACGATCGCCAGGTCGCGGGGGCTGTGGAGGGAGGCCGCCTGGGCCACCAGCCAGCGGGCCACGCCCAGAGCGCCCGCCCGGGGGCCGGTCACCCCGGCCACGCCGAGACGGCGCATCGCCAGGGCCACCGGGACGTCGCGCGCGGGCGGCACCCGCTCGGGGGCGGGCGGCTCGAAGGTGATCTCGGCGGGCAGGTCGGCCAGGCCCACCCGCAGCCGCAGCGCGTCGGGGTCGTGGGTGCGCCGCTCCCACAGCCGCCGCCGGGGGCCGGTCGCGGTCAGCAGCAGCTCGGCAGGGTCGGGGGCCGAGGCCCGCCGGGCCTTCTCGTCGGCGGCGCGGGCCTTCTCGACGGCCCGGTCGAACGACTCCATGGCCAGCTTGTGGTCTCTGACCGCCTGGCGGTGCTGCTTGCGGCCGTGCCGCCGGTCGCTCACCCACTGGCCGACCATGATCATCGGGGTCATGAACGCGATGATCAGGAAGTACCAGTTCTGGAACGCCCACGCCATGCCCAGCCCGAACGCCGCCGGCAGGAACGCCGCCAGCAGTTGCAGCCGGGCCCCGTCGGGACGCCTGGGCTCCTGTGGCACCTCGATCCTGGCCACCCGCTCGGGCGGCACCAGCCTCGGGGGCCGGTTGTAGGCGAGACCTCCGTCGGGCAGGGCGTCGAGATGCGTGTCGGGCGGCTCGATCCGGCCCACCGTGAAGACCGAGTGGCCGATGGCCAGCACCGCGTCTTCCGGCCAGTCGACCGGGCCGGTCACCGGCTCGCCGGCCAGCCGCAGCGGCACCGCGCCGACCGGTTCGACCGTGATCGCGGCCGGGCCCAGCCAGACCACCGCCGCCTCGGACGGGAGCAGGGGGTCGGCCACCGCCACCGCGCACACCGGATCGCCGCCGATCATGTGTGCGCCGAGCCCCAGGCGGTGGACCGACCCGGCTCCCGGGCCGCCCGCGACCCGTAACTCGGCGGTGCCGTCGGGCTCCTCGACCACCGTGGCGGCCGCCCCGCCGGGGTCGAGCGCCACCCGGTCGCCGTCGCGCAGCAGACCGAACACGCGCGCGTCGGCGGGCAGCGGACGGCCGTCGAGCCAGAGCACCCCTTCGGGGGCCGCTTCGCGGTCGATGCCGTAGGGGGCGCGGGCCCGCGGGAGGCGTACGACGTTGCCCAGGTTGCGGGTGTCGAGGGCGGTGGCCAGACCGGTGGCCGTGGTCGACTCGTCGCCGTCGACGATCACCTCACGGTGACCGGCGCTGCCGACGACGGTGAGGGTGATCCGCATCGGCGGCACTCCAATGGGGGTCGGTGGCGGGGTCACCGTACAGAGATGTCATGTCTGCGCGGCTGTGTATGACCCATTCGGTTGGTGTGTGGACAAAGGGCCGATCCTGTGGGTAACCCTGTGGATAACTCGCGGGTCGTTCATCGACGCCCCGCGACACCACCCGGCTGCCAAGTGGGGGTTTTCCCGACGGCTCCCGAGCTGGATCCAACCCGTTCACCTGGCGTTTCTGTGGATAGCGGGCGCAGCAGGCCGCTACAGGACGGCGAGCAGGGGGACGCGGTCACCGGCCGGGAGATCCAAGCCAAAGAGGTGGCTCCCGGCGAAATCCGATGAGTTGTCCACATCCGCTCCAGCTCGCCGATCGATATATGCCGAAATGCCATATCGATTGCGTTCATGATCCGATCAAGTGTTATAGCAAAGAGGGTGGGGCAATTGTGGCTGTTGTGAACAGTGAGGTGGCTAACCCTCGTCTACCTGCGAAAATAAGGGAAGATGTCGTTCTCTTTGACGACGTGGCCTATAACCGATAGGCATGGCTCGCGCTTTTCCTGAACCGTCGGGTTCGGTGGTGTCCATAATGGCGTGATATTTCGTCGCGAATCCTAAATTGCTTTTGATCTGGGAGTTCCCTGCCCATGAGGACCAGCGAGAAGCCAGTCCGGGACGCCTCCCGTCCCGTCAACGGCTCCCCCGTCGATCGGCCCACCCTCTCCGGCCCGGCCTCGCGCAAGCTGCCGGTGCCACCACGGGAGCGCAAACCCGCGCTCGCGGCCGTCGCCGTGCTCCTCATCATCGGCGGCGCCCTCACCAGCACGCTGCTCGTCATGCGCAGCGGCGACCGCGTCTCGGCCGTCGGCGTGGCCGAGCAGATCGGCGCCGGGCAGCAGATCCCCGTCGCCTCGCTGCGCGAGGTGCAGATCGCCGACACCGGGATCTCCTACGTGCCCTGGAACGCCCGCAACCAGGTGGCCAGTACCTTCGCCGCCGTCACCCTGCTGCCCGGCACGCTGCTGACCGAGACGATGGTCACCAGCGACAGCGAGGAGGTCGGGCCCAACCGGGCCCGCGTCGGGCTCTCGCTCAAGGCGGGGCAGTATCCGTCGGGGCTGAAGGCCGGCGACGTCGTGCAGGTCATCTATGTGCCGGCCAACGCGCGCGGTGGGGCCGTACCGCAGAAGATTCTGGTGCCCTCCGCCCGGGTGCACAGCGCCGGATCCTCTGAGCGGGGCGCTTCCGGGCTGGTGACCGTGGTCGTCGACGCCTCGCTCTCGCCGCAGGTCGCGGCGTTCGCCTCGACGGGAGAGATCGCCCTGGCGGTGCTCCCGGGGGCCAGGTAGCCGATGGCGCTGATCGTGCTCGCCGCCGACAAGGGGGCGCCCGGGGTCACCACCGCGGCGACCGCCCTCGGGGCCGTGTGGCCGCGTCCGGTGCTGCTGGCGGAGTGTGACCCGTCCGGGGGAGACCTCGCCTACCGCCTGCCGGCGGCAGACGGCGGGGTGCTGAATCCGGCGCGCGGGCTGCTCAGCCTCGGGGCCGTGGCCCGGCGGGGGCTCTATCCCGATCAGGTGTACGAACACACCCAGAAACTCGTCGGCGGCCTCGACGTGCTGGCCGGGCTGACCAACGGCGAGCAGGCGGCCGGGCTGACCTGGCTCTGGGGGCCGCTGGGGCGTTCCTTCGCCTCGATCGACCACGCCGACGTGCTGGCCGACTGCGGGCGACTGGGCGTACAGCCCGCGATGAACGAGCTGGTCGACGAGGCCGACCAGATTCTCCTGTTCACCCGGGCCAGCCTCGATCACGTCGCCCACCTGCGGGAACGGCTGACCCTGCTGAAGCGCAAGGCGGGCGTGGTCGTGGTCGCCGATCCGCGCAACTACCGGCCCTCGCTCGACGAGGTGCGGCGCATCGTGGCGGGCTTCGACGTCTCCTTCGTCGGCGGCATCGCCTTCGACCCCAAGGGCGCCGAGCTGCTGCGCGGCGAGTGGGGCGGCCGGCTGGAGCGCAGCCCGCTCATCCGGACCGCCCGCGAACTGGCCGGACGCCTGGCCGGCCACCTCCAGAAGAAGGTGGCCCCGTGATCGACCACGCGCTCGTCAAGCGCTTCCGCCAGGAGGTCGGCGACCGGCTCGCCCACCAGCGGCGTCTCGACCAGGCCAGCGGCATCCCGCCCATGAGCGGCGAGGACGAACGCCAGTTCGCCCGCGCCCTGATCGCCCAGGTCCTCGAGGAATTCGCGCGCGGGGAGATCGGCGTGGGCCGCACCCCGCCGACGGCCGACGAGGAGGAGGCCCTCGCGGCCGGAATCCACGCGGCCCTGTTCGGCGTCGGCCGTCTGCAACCGCTCCTGGACGACGCCGAGGTCGAGAACATCGACATCAACGGCTGCGACCGGGTCTTCGTCAGCTACGCCGACGGCCAGGAGCTCAGCCACGACCCGGTCGCCGAGTCCGACGAGGAGCTGATCGAGCTCATCCAGATCCTGGCGGCCTACTCGGGCCTGTCGTCGCGCCCCTTCGACACCGCCAACCCCCAGCTCGACCTGCGGCTCCCCGACGGGTCGCGGTTGTCGGCGGTCATGGACGTCGCGGTCCGCCCCGCGATCTCGATCCGCCGGGCCCGGCTGGGCAAGGTGTTCCTGACCGACCTGGTCGGCAACGGCACGCTGACGCCCGATCTGGCCCGGTTCCTGGCGGCGGCGGTGCAGGCGCGCAAGAACATCATGCTCGCCGGGTCGACCAACGCCGGGAAGACGACCCTGCTGCGGGCGATCGCCAACGAGATCCCGAGCCACGAACGCCTGATCACCGTCGAACGGGCCCTCGAACTGGGCCTCGACCAGTTCCCCGAGCTGCACCCCAACGTGGTGGCGTTCGAGCAGCGGCTGCCCAACTCCGAGGGTCAGGGCGAGATCACCATGGCCGAACTCGTGCGGCGCTCGCTGCGCATGAACCCGTCCCGGGTGATCGTCGGCGAGGTCCTGGGCGACGAGATCGTGACCATGCTCAACGCGATGACCCAGGGCAACGACGGGTCGCTGTCGACGATCCACGCGAACTCGTCGATGGAGGTCTTCAACCGCATCGCGACCTACGCCCTCCAGGCCGAGGAACGCCTGCCGATCGAGGCGTCCCACATGCTCATCGCCGGAGCCATCGACTTCGTGGTGTTCATCGAGAAACGCAACGACTACCACCGGGGCGGCGCTCTGCGGCGTTATGTCTCCTCGGTCCGCGAGGTCGCCGGCTGCGACGGCCGGGTGCTCTCCTCGGAGATCTTCACGGCTTCCGAGGCCGGCGTCGCGGTCGCCCACGCGCCGATCGCCTGCATCGACGAGCTCGTCCACCACGGTTATGTGCCGTCGGGAGGTGGGTGGTCATGATCCCGCTCGATCCGCTGGTGATCCTGTCCGGCGCCGCCGCCGGCGCCGGTCTGTTCCTGTTCTTTCTGGCTCTGTACGGCTTACGCCCACGTCCGGCCTCTCCCGACACCAGCGCCCAGCGGCTGCGCTGGCTCCAGTCGCTGACGACGCGCGGGGCCATCGCGGCCGTCGCGGGCGGCGCGACCCTGGTCGTGACCGGCTGGCCGGTCGTGGCGGTAGGCGCGGTCCTGCTGGTGATCGCCTGGAAGGGCTTCACCGGCGGCGCGGCCGAGGAACGCGCCGCGATGAAGCGCCTCGAAGGCCTGGCCGCCTGGGCCGAATCCCTGCGCGACACCATCGCCGGCGCGGCCGGTCTCGAGCAGGCCATCCCCGTCTCGATCCGCGCCGCCGCCCCCAGCCTCCAGCCGCATCTGCGGGCCATGGTCGACCGGCTGCGGTCGCGGACCGCCCTCGGCGACGCCCTGCGCATGTTCGCCGACGAACTCGACGACCCCTCCGCCGACCTGGTGGTGGCGGCGTTGATCCTCAACTCGCGGCTGCGCGGCCCCGGCCTGCGCGACGTGCTGTCGGCGCTGGCGGTGTCGGCCCGCGAGGAACTCGACATGCGCCGCCGCGTGGAGGCCGAACGGCGCGCGACCCGGCGAAGCGTGCAGATCGTGGTCGGCACGGCATTGGCCTTCGCGGGGTTCCTGGTCATCGCGAACCGCGACTACGTGGCCGAATACGACTCCCTGCTGGGCCAGGCGGTGCTCGTCGTCGTGGCCGCGCTGTTCGGGGCGGGGTTCGCGTGGATGAAACGGCTGGCCCGCTTCGACAAGCCCGGCCGGATCCTGGCGCCGTACCGCCGCCCGGAACCGGTGGAAGCGGTGAGCTCATGAGGTTCACCGCCAGATCAATGCGGTATGGCGCTGCCCTCCCGGCATCCGTGACCGGGCCGGGCGCGTCCCATCAGCGGGGGACAGGCGCGGTCTTGCGGCATCAGGGCTGCGCCGCCCCGCTGGGGGTGGCGGCCACTCCTGCCGGAGGCGCCCACGGGCTCACCGTGCTTGATGGGGTGCGGATCGGAGGGGTGAGGCTGTGATCGCGACTGGTTTCGCCGGTGGGGTCCTCGGGCTGGGGATTCTGCTGCTGCTTCGTGCGCTGTTCCCGTCGCGGCCGGGGCTCGCGACGCGGCTGGCCGCGCTCGACGTGGCGCGTACCGGCGAGGACGCGCCCAAGATCCCGCTGGTCGCGCCCGACGAGCAGGTCAGCGCGTTCCGGCAGGCGCTGGGACAGCGGCTCGCCAAGTTCTACGCCTCCCGGGGGTGGGAGGCCAGGTCGATCCGGGCGGATCTCACGCTGCTGGGCAAGTCGTTCGAGGGGTTCCTGGCCACCAAGGTCCTGCTCGCCGTCTCGGGGCTGCTGGCGTTTCCGCTGCTCGTGGGATGGCTGGCGGTCATGGGGTGGGGGGTGTCGATCCAGATTCCGCTCTGGTCGGCACTCCTGGTCAGCGTGATCTTCTTCTTCCTGCCCGACGTGCAGATCGGCAAGGACGCGGCGGTCCGCCGCCGCGACTTCCGGCACGCCGTCGGGGCCTTCCTCGACCTCGTCGCGATGAACCTGGCCGGCGGACGCGGCGTCCCGGAGGCGCTGATGATGTCCGTCTCCGTCGGGACCAACCCGGGTGTCGACGCCCCCGGCTCCAACTGGGCCATGGAGCGCATCCGCGAAGCCCTCGCCAACGCCCGGATCGTCGGGATCACCCCTTGGCAGGCCCTCGGCCAGCTCGGCGACGAGATCAACGTCGACGAGCTCCGGGACCTCTCGGCGGCGCTCGGGCTCGTCGCCGACGACGGGGCCAAGGTGCGGTCCTCACTGACGGCCCGTGCGGCCACGCTCCGCAGGCGGGAGCTGGCCGAGATCGAGGGCAAGGCGGGCGAACGTTCGCAGTCGATGCTCGTGGCTCAGCTGCTGCTGTGCGCGGGCTTCGTGATCTTTCTCAGCTACCCGGCCGCGATGAAAATGTTGGGATATTGAAAATGATCGATTACCTGGTGGCGATGATCAACGTCCGCATCCACAAGGCCAAATCGGCTCCCACGCGTGGGGCGTCGGCGGTCGAGTGGGCGATCATCACGGCGATCATCGCCGGGGTCGCGCTGGGCCTGGCCGCGCTCATCCGAGGTCTCGTCGAGGCCCAGTCGGCCGAGATCACCTCGAACTTCGGCGGCGGTGACAGCGGTGGTGGCGGCGGTGGTGAGTGAAACGCCCTAGGGGCCGTGACCGGGGCGCGACCGTCATCGAGCTCGCTCTGCTCATGCCGGTCGTCCTGGTCGTCGTGCTGCTGATCGTCCAGATGGCCCTGTGGTTCCACGGACGGCAGGTCGCCGACGCGGCCGCCCGAGAGGGGGCCAGGATCGCGCGGGCCGGGGACGACGGCTGGCAGGAGGCGGCCGAGGCCAAGGCCGAGCAGATCATCCAGGCCATCGGGCCGGAGATCCTGCAGGCCGCCACTGCGACGGCCTGGGAAGAGGGCGACGCGCGCGGCGTGGAGGTGACGGGGAGCGCGGTCCAGGTCGTACCGCTGCTTCCGGAGATCTCCTTCACGATCACGGCCCGCTTCGGCGGGCCGGTGGAGTGTTTCCGGCCGGACGACGGCAGCGGGGGGTGCGCGCCAGATGGGTGACCGGGTGGGTGATCGGGGGTCGATGTCCGTCGAGACCGTCATGCTGGCGCCGGTCCTGGTGCTCTTCCTGCTGTTCCTGGTCGGCGCCGGACGCGTCGTCGAGGCGCAGGGCGAGGTCAACGGCGCGGCCCGCGACGCCGCCCGCGCCGCGTCGGTGCAGCGTGACGAGGGCGCGGCGCAGGAGGCCGCCACGTCGGCGGCGACCGACGCGCTCGCCGACTGCCCGCCGGAGGTGTCGATGGCGGGGACGCAGTGGCAGGAGGGCGGCGTGGTCGAGGTGACCGTGAGCTGCTCGCTCGACCTCGACTTCCTCGGCTTCGGCACGAACGTGACGATCACCGGGGACTCCGTCGTCCCCCTCGAACAGTTCCGGAGAGTCGAATGAGAAGGGCCGATCGGGGCTCGATGTCCACGTTCGTGGTGCTCTTCTCGGTCGCCGTGTTCCTGCTCGCGGGCCTGCTCGTGGACGGCGGCGCGGCGATCAACGCCAAGTTGCGGGCGGCCGACATCGCCGAGCAGGGGGCGCGCGCGGCGGCCGACCAGATCGACGTCGAGACGCTCCGCGCGACCGGGCAGCTGAGGCTCCTCGGCGACGCGCAGGTGTGCGGGCGGGCGGACGAGATCGTGTCGGCGCACGACGCCGACGGGATCGAGATGGGTCAGTGCACGGTCGGGGCGGGCCAGACCGAGGTGACCGTGGAGGTGAGCGTCACATGGGAAGCGTTCTTCCTGGCCGCGATCGGGTTTCCCGGATCGGAGATGACCGCGTCGGCCACGGCCGTCCCGGACCAGGGAGACGGCGGGTGAAACGGACCCCTGGCGACATCGTCGCCGGCCTGGCGGCCCTGGTGGCGCTGGCCGGGCTGCTGGGGGGAGTCCCCTATGCCCTGATCCGCTTCGCCGGACCGCCGATCCCGGCCGAACTGCTCGACCTCGACGCGCTCATGAGCCAGGTCGGGACCGAGACGATCATCGCCGTGCTGGTGCTGCTGGTGTGGATCTCCTGGGTCCAGCTCGTGATCTGCGTCCTCGTCGAGGTGTACGCCGGGGTGCGCCGCATCGGCATGCCCGCGCGCGTGCCGATGTCCGGGGGCACCCAGGTATTGGCCAACCGGCTCGTCTCAGCCGTGCTGGTCCTGTTCACGGTCACGGCCGTGGCCGTCCCGCTGATGCGGTTCGCGTCCACGCCGACGGTCCCGGTGAAGCCGACGCTGGTGAGCGCCGAGACGGCGATCACCGAGCGCGCCCAGCTGGTCCCGCGCGGCGAGGTCAAGAAGGTGTACGTCGTCCAGCCGCCCCACGGCCGGCACCACGAGAGCCTGTGGGAGATCTCCGAGAAGTGCCTCGGTGACGGACGGCGCTACGCCGAGATCTACGAGCTCAACAAGCACAAGGAACAGCCCGACGGGTCCCGCCTGCACATGGCCGACCTGATCCGGCCCGGCTGGGTCCTCGACATGCCGAGCGACTCCCGCAACACCCACGTGGTCCCCGCCGACGACAGCCGCACCGAGATCCTCAAGGACCACCCGGGCGTGCCGAAGTCGAGCGAGGGCGAGCGCATCACCCTCCGGCCGGGCGGCGACACTCAGCCCGACCGCGACACCACGAGGCCGGGCGGCGACACTCAGCCCGACCGGGACACCACCAGGCCGGGCGGCGACACCCGCTTCGAAGACCGCGACAACACCCACGCCCAGCCCCCGGCGGACAGCCGCCCCAACCTCAACCCCACGCGGCCACCCGGCGACAACCCGACGCGGAACGGCCAGCCCACCGCCAACCCGACCCCACCGCCTGCCGCAGGCGACCACAACAACGGCGCCAGGCCACCTGCCACAGCCGACCCCACGCGCGTGCCCAGCGAGAACAACGGTGCCCGCCCACCAGCCACAGCCGACCCCACCCTGCCGGGCGCGGACAATCCTGGAGATACGACGCTTCCGGAAGGTCAGGACGCGCGTCCCCCCGGGGCAGGAGACTCCAGCCGTCCAGGCGCGGACGACTCCACGCGGCCACCCGCCGCCGATGAGCCGACCCGCTCACCCGCCGAGGGCAACCAGAACCGCCCCACCGCCGACCCCACTCGCCCCGGTCAGAGCGAAACCGGCAAGGCCGCCGACCCGACTCGTACACCCCCCAAGAAGCCCGTCCCCACCGTCACCGCCACCACCCCGGCTGAGGAGGCCGGCATCGGGGACACCACGATCCCCAGGTCAGGCATCGTCGCCGCCCCGAACAGCGGCACGATCCTCACCACACCGGTCGCCAGCCAGGGCTGGACCGAGCAGGTCGACCTGGTCGACTTCCTCGCCGGAGCCTCCCTCCTCTCCGCCGGGGTGCTCCTCCTCCTGGGCAGGAAGCGCAGACAGCAGCTCTGGGCCCGCGCGTTCGGCCACCGGATCCAGCGCCCCCGTGGCGAGGCCGCCTCCGCCGAGGTGGCGATGCGGCTGGGGGCCGACGCCCCCGGCAGCCGGATCCTGGACACCGGGCTGAGGTTGCTGGGCAAGCTGCTGGCCGAGGCCGACACCAGGCCGCCCGCCATCTACGCCCTGCACCTGTCCGCACGGGGCATGGACCTGTGGGTCCACCCACCGAGCCACGACGCCCCCGCCCCCTTCGAGGCCGCCGACAACGGTCAGATCTGGCGGCTGGCCTCCCACGAGGCACGACGCCTCGACGACCTGGCGATGGCCGACGTCCCGGCCCCCTACCCGGGGCTGGTCTCCCTGGGCACGGCGGAGACGGGCCGGGTGCTCATCGACCTGGAGGCCGCGCACGGCGTCATCAGCATCGTCGGCGACCAGGCCGTCGCCGCGCTCTCCGCGCTGGCGGTCGAGCTGATCACCAACCGCTGGTCCGACACGATGAAGGTCACCCTCGTAGGCTTCGGCCAGGAACTGCGCGCCATCGCCCCGGAGAGGGTCAACATCGCGGCGTCGCTCGCCGAGGTCCTGCCGGAGTTCGAGAACGCCGCCCAGCCGCCCGACGTCCTCACCGGACGCATCCACGGCAGGGCCAACAACCCCAACCACCCCCCGCACTACCTGCTCAGCGCCGTCCACCCGACCGCCGACGAGGCCCGCAGGCTCGCGGTCCTGGCGAAGAGCACGAGGTCGGCGGCCGGATACGTGATCGCCGCGCCCCTCCCGCACGCCACCTGGACCTGGGAGGTCACCGGCGGCCGGTCCGTCATCGAGGCGCTGGGCTTCGACGTGCAGGCGCAACTGCTCCCGCGCCGCCACATCCAGGCCATCGTCGACCTGTTCCGGACGGCCGGCGACAAGCAGGGCGAACCCCTCCCGCTCCCGGACATCCGCCGCCACGACGACCCCCCGGCCATCGAGGTCAGGATCCTGGGCACGATCGAGATCTCCCCGGTCAACGCCCTGGAAGAGGGCCGCGCCGCGCTGGCCAACGAGCTGGTGGTCTACCTGGCGACCCATCCGGGGGGAGTCCACCCGGTCGTGCTGGGCGGGGTCCTGTGGCCGCGCGGTGTCCAGCCGATGGTCAGGGACGCCACCCTGGCCCGCGTCGCCGAGTGGCTCGGCAACGACCGTGCGGGCCGCCCGTATCTGTACGCCGACGAATCCGGCCGCCTCCACCTCAGCGACGAGATCAGGACCGACTGGTCGATGTTCCAGGACCTGGTGCGACGCGGCGACCCCATCTCCTTGGAAAAGGCATTACACCTGGTCAGGGGCCCATTGTTGAACGCCAGACCGCCCGGCCGCTACGCGTGGCTGGCCGCCGACCCCCTCGAGTTCGACATCACCGCCTCGGTGGCCGACGCCGCCCACCGGCTGTGCGAATCCCGGCTCTACCGGGGCGACGCCGAAGCGGCCATCGCCGCGGCCAGGGCGGGCCTGCTGCTGGCCGCCGACGACGAGAGCCTGTGGCGCGACCTCCTCAGAGCCGCCCACGCGACCGGGGAGCCGTCCAGGCTGCGCGCCGTCGTCGACGGACTGCACCGCCGGGCGGCCTCCCACCCCTATGGGGGCGGCATGGCCCCAGAGACCGAAGCCCTCATCGACGAGCTGCTCCCCGTGTGGCGAGCGACGACCACGGCCTGAACCATGCCGAAACCCATACATCACTGGATAACGGTCCCGGCCGATCGTTACGTTCGCCCCGTGCGCTGGGTAGCCGTCTTCGGGCTCGCGGCCGCCCTGACCGCCTGCGGAGCCCCGGCGGACAAGGGGTTCACCCCCCAGGGCGCGGCCCCGTCGAAGGCCGCCGTCGAGGCGCCTCCGGCGACCGCGGAGACCATCACGATCACCGACACCCTGAAGATCTCCATCGAGTGGCCCGACCAGCGCGACGACATGATCGCCGCCTTCGCCGACTCCTATGTCGACCAGTGGAAGGCGGTCGCGTCGGGCGGCACCGACGACACCTACCTGGCCGGCGTCGAAGACGACGCGAGCCGGACCGCCCTGGCCTGGGTCACCAGCTTCACCGCGACCGACACCTCGGCCCAGGGCACCGCCAAGCTCTATTCGATCCGCGTCGCCGCGGTCGACGGCCGGGGCGCCGAGATCGACGCCTGCGTCGACACCTCGGGCATCCAGGTCATCGACGAGACCGACACCCCGGTGGCCAACCAGCCCAACTGGACCAAGCCCCCCAAATCCATCTACCTCCAGGTCGCCGCCGTACGGCGAGGGGACGACGGCACCTGGCGCGTCAAGCTCTTCAAGCACGCCGCCTACCCCGACCAAGCCGCGAAGGAGTGCCAACGGTGAAAGCCGTGCTCGCCTTGACCCTGGCCCTGAACCTGCTCAGCGCCGACCCGAACCCCGGCGGCGCCCACGGTGAGGGCTTCCAGACGGGCCGGACCGTCGGCGTCCAGCTGTCCAACTCCAGCATCATCATCAGCGGCACCGGGACCTCCGGTCGTGCCGACGGCTACCGGATCAAACGACCCTGCTGGTACGAACCCGGCAACTCCGCCGAGGACATGCTGAAAACCCAGGAAGAACTCCGCTCGTGGTGGTTCCACACCAACCCCGGCGGCACCGAAGAGGACTTCCAGAAGTTCCTGGAGCAGTACAAGGACAAGGTCGGCCAGGACGGCCGCTGGTGGTCCCCCGCCTACAACGCGGCCGACCCCGGTGGCATGGCCTGCTGGTCGAACCTCCAGGGGGCGCTGTGGGTCCCCGAAGGTGAGACGCCGCCCGGCGGGATCACCATCGCCGAACTCCTGGAGATCGCCCGCGCCGCCCTGACCGTCCCGGAACCGACGATCGAGCTCAACCCCGACGCGAAGAGCTTCGTCAACCTGCCGACCTGGGTCTGGCTGGGCAACACCGGCGAGACCACCCGATCGGTCACCGCCACGCTGCCGGGCGTCATGTCCGCGACCGTCACCGCGACCCTCGACAACATCACCATCGACGCCGGCACCACCGCCGACCGCGCCGAGGTGAAACAGAACTGCGGCCCGAGCGGCCGCCCCTACGTCAAGGGCGGCACCTTCAACTGCGGCGTCCGCTACCTGCGCGCATCGGCCGACCAGCCCCGCAAGGTCTACACGATGACCGTGACGACGGTATGGCCCGTGACGAGCAATGTCGACCAGTCTGTCGTACCGTTCGTTTACGATCCGGTGGAGGCGACGGTAACCCGAGACGTCCCTGTGGGTGAGGTGCAAACCTCCGTCGAGGGGTAGTCGTCAAAGCCCGTGATCGTGCGTCCGTCACATCTCCTTCGGCGCACGATCACGGCCCTCAAACCGCTCAGAGGCTCGCGCCCTCGTGGGCGAGCAGCCATTCCTTGACCGGGGTCCCGTAGTAGTAGCCGCCGTAGCCGCCCGACGCGGGCAGCACCCGGTGGCAGGGGATGAACGGGGCGATCAGGTTCTGGGCGCAGGCCCCTCCGGCCGCGCGGGCCGCCGTTCGCGGCATTCCGGCCCGTTCGGCCAGTTCCGCGTAGCGGACCGTCGTGCCGGCCTTGACCCCGCGCAGCGCGGTCAGAAGCCGCTGCCGCCGCTCCGTGCCGGGCTGGACGGCCGCGATGTCGTCGAGGGCGTCGAGGCGTCCGTCCAGATATTCCTTTACGGCTCCCGCCGCCCCCGGCACCTCCCCGACCGCCAGGCCCAGCTTTCGCAGTTCCGGAGCGAGCCGGACGAACATGGCCTCGGGGTCCCCGGTGAAGCCGGCCGCCACGAGCACGTCGTCCTTGGCCAGCAGGGCCAGCGGTCCGGCCGGGGTCTGCACGGTCTGTGTGATGATCATGATTTCTCCTCGGCGTTCCACAGATGCAGCGCGGCGTAGGCCCGCCAGGGCCGCCAGCGCTCGGTCTCACTCATCGGGATGGCCAGCGCGGCCATCGTGCGGCGCAGCCCGAGATCGTCGTCGGGCCACGCGTCGGGATCGCGCAGGGCGCGCAGGGCGACGTATCCGGCGGTCCACGGCCCGATCCCCGGCAGGTCCAGCAGCGCCGCGACCGTCTCGGCCGGGTCGCCGGCCTCCAGGTCGATCTCCCCGGACGCGACCGCCTTGGCGGCGGCCCGCAACGTGGCCACCCGGCGGGTCGTCATGCCCAGCCCGTCGAGGTCGAGGCTCACCATCTCCTCGGCCGACGGGAAGATCTCCGCCGACCGGGCCGCGATGCGCCCCAGGATCGTGCGTGCCCCAGCGACGGAGATCTGCTGGCCGACGACCGCCCGGACGAGCAGCTCGAACGAATCCCACGCCCCCGGCACCCGCAACCCCGGCCGGGCCGCGACGAGCGGCCCCAGCATGGTCGATTCGAGGGCGGCGGTGATGGCGTGGGGGTCGGCGTCCAGGTCGAGCAGGCGGCGGCAGCGGGCCACGATCCTGGCCAGCTGCCGGGTGTCCCCGCCGGTCACGGTCAGCCTGACGTGGTCGGTGACGGGGGTCAGGGTGACCTCCCCGCCGGGGATGCGCCGCTTGTAGACGGCGTTGCCGACGACCTCCTCCACGCCGGGCACAGCCCGCGCCGCCAGGAAGCCCAGCAGCGCCCGCGCCTCGAACGGCTGCCGGACCCCCAGCCGCAGCGTCAGCCCTCCGGAGGCCATCGGACCGTCGGACTTCCGCAGGTCACTGGGGGCGAACCGGTAGGAGTCCTTCATGGCGGAGTTGAACTGGCGTACCGAACCGAACCCGGCGGCGAACGCCACGTCGGCCATCGGCAGGGACGTCTCGGTCAGCAACTGCTTGGCGAGCAGCAGCCGCCGGGTCCGGGCCACCGCGAGCGGCCCGGTGCCCAGTTCGGCCGCGAACAGCCGGTGCAGGTGCCGTTCGCTGACGTGCAGCCGCCGGGCGAGCTCGGCCACCCCGCCCTCGTCGGCGACCCCGTCGTCGATCAGCCGCAGCGCGCGGCCCACCAGGTCGGCTCGGACATCCCAGCCGGGCGCGCCCGGCGAGACCTCAGGCCGGCACCGGCGGCAGGGCCGGAACCCGGCCGCCTCGGCGGAGGCGGCGTGGTCGTAGAACCGCACGTTCTTGCGGGCGGGGGTCCGCGCCGGGCAGATCGGCCGGCAGTAGATCCCGGTCGAGGTCACCGCCGTGTAGAACCGCCCGTCGAACCTGCGATCCCTGGCCGAGATCACCAGGTAGCGCTCTTCGAAGTCGAGTGTGTTCACGCCAGCTACGCTACGCCCAGCTCATAGGGTCGGGCTGGCGGAATTCGGACCTGGCCGTGAGTGGGCCTGTGACCAGGCGGAACGTCGTCGAACGCCTCGCCTTCGCGGCCGGTTGGCGCCGGTTACGAGCCGACTGGAGACGGCGGGCGGTGCCGGCCAGGCGGAGCCGTAACAGAAAAAGAAAAGCCCCCCGAACGGCGGCGGAGGTCGGCGACGGCGCGGAAAATCGGGCGGCTTGCGCCGCCCGAAATTTCGGCATATCTAGGTGCCCAGGGGCTACTTCGAGGAGACTCCGACACCCAGGTCGAACTCCCGGTAGACACGCGCCCAGAAGCCGTCGCGCAACCATACGCGGGCTTCCGGATAGGGCCGCAGTGAGTGCCCCAGCTCCTTCTCCGCCTCGATCAGCAGTTCGGTGTCGATGACGGTCGGCAACAGCGGGCCGGGGAGGAGATCGCGGATGTTGTCACGCCCCCGCGTGAGGATCCACTTCTGGGCCACGTGCTCGCCCACTTCCTCCACCCTCGGACGGCTGGGCCCCAGCTTGGGCTGCCCCGCCTGTTTTTGTGGCGGCGCGACCGGCTTGGCGGTACGCCCGGCGAACACCTGCGCCGGAGACGGCGGCGGCGTCACCGCGACCGGGATGGGCGCGCGGGTGAAGTAGGGACGCAGGAAGTCGGCCAAAATAATCTCAACCGTGTCGGACTCCCACACCAGCCGCTCTGCCTGGTTCGTGCCGAAAGGCGGCTCGACCCCCCACAGGTGCACCCGCACGCCGTAGGCCTGGGCGGCCTCCACCGCCGGCACCATGTCCTCGTCACCGGCGATCAAAACGGTGTCACTGACGGCGTGGTGGCGGGCCAGCGCCTCAAGGTCGCTTCTTATTTGGGCGTCCACGCCCTTCTGCTGGCCACGCGCGTTCAAGTTGCCAAGCCGCACCTTCACCCAAGGGAGCTGGGCGATGACCCTCTGGTCAACGGTGGGCACCCGGTCGCGGGCGGCGTCGTACCAATAGACACGCAGGAGTTCGCCGGGGAGGCGCTCCATGGCATGCTTCTGCAACGATTGGATCAGCTCGTCGGCGGAGACCCGATATTCCTTACGTTCCTTCGCGCCGAGCAACACCTCGCCGGCGGCGGCATACAGGTATCCGACATCGACGAGAACCGCGTATTTCGCTGCTCTGCTGTGCACTGCGAGGTCCGGGATGGCCATCGCGTCCTCCAGGCCTCGACTCCGTGTGTTGTTGGTCTAGCTGGTATTGCCCTTTTGGAGATACTCCCAACTCTTGGGCCACTTGACACCCGGTTCGGCCGATCTAATCCCTGTCTATTCGGGTAGCCCGCTGGCCCTCCAGGTTCCCTTACCGGGCCTTGGGGGTACGTATCCGCGCATTCTCCGCGCCGGGTCGCGCCACCGGCCGGGAGCGGGCTCAGGTTCCGGCTCCGTCTGTTCGACGGCGCGCAGGGCGACGACGAGAGCGGCGACCTCCTCGGGGGTCGCGTCGCCGCGCACGATCCGAAGGTGGGTCACAGCGGGATGTTCCCGTGCTTCTTCGGCGGCAGGGAGGCTCTCTTGCCCCGCAGCGCCCGCAGCGACCGCACGACCTTGACCCGGGTGTCGGACGGCCGGATCACCGCGTCGACGTAGCCGCGTTCGGCCGCCAGATAAGGGTTGGCCAGCGTGTCCTCGTATTCGGTGACGTAGCGGGCGCGGGCCGAGTCGGGGTCGGCGGCGGCGGCGAGTTCGCGGCGGTAGAGGATGTTGACCGCGCCCTGGGCGCCCATGACGGCGATCTGCGCGGTCGGCCAGGCCAGGTTGACGTCGGCGCCGAGGTGCTTGGAGCCCATGACGTCATAGGCGCCGCCGTAGGCCTTGCGGGTGATCACGGTGACCAACGGGACGGTGGCCTCGGCGTAGGCGTACAGGAGCTTGGCCCCCCGCCGGATGATGCCGTTCCACTCCTGGTCGGTGCCCGGCAGGAAGCCGGGCACGTCGACGAAGGTCAGCACGGGGATGTTGAACGCGTCGCAGGTCCGCACGAACCGGGCCGCCTTCTCCGACGCCGAGATGTCGAGCGTGCCCGCCAGGCTCATCGGCTGGTTGGCCACGATCCCGACCGGACGCCCCTCGACCCGCCCGAACCCGACGAGGATGTTGGGCGCGAACCCGGCGTGGACCTCCAGGAACTCGCCGTCGTCGAGCACGTGGGCCAGCACGGTGACCATGTCGTAGGGCTGGTTGGCCGAGTCGGGGATCAGCGTGTCGAGCTCGCGGTCGTCGTCGGTGACCGTCAGGTCGGCCTCGGCGTCGAAGACCGGCGGCTCGTCGAGGTTGTTGGACGGCAGGTACGACAGCAGCGCCCGCGCGAAGTCGAGGCAGTCCTGCTCGTCGGACGCCTCGTAGTGGGCCACGCCCGACTTGGAGTTGTGCGTGTGCGCGCCGCCGAGCTCCTCGAACGTCACCTCCTCACCGGTGACGGTCTTGATCACGTCGGGCCCGGTGATGAACATGTGCGACTTCTCGGCCACCATCAGCACGAAGTCGGTGAGGGCGGGGGAGTAGACCGCGCCGCCCGCGCACGGCCCCATGATCAGCGAGATCTGCGGGATCACGCCCGACGCGTGCACGTTGCGCTTGAAGATCTCGGCGTACAGACCGAGGGAGACGACGCCCTCCTGGATGCGCGCGCCCCCGGAGTCGTTGATGCCGACGACCGGGCACCCGGTCTTGAGCGCGTGGTCCATGACCTTGACGATCTTCTCGCCGAACACCTCGCCCAGCGACCCGCCGAACACGGTGAAATCCTGCGCGAACACCGCGACGGGACGCCCGTCGACGGTCCCGTATCCGGTCACCACGCCGTCGCCGTACGGGCGCTCCTGCTCCATGCCGAAACTGGTCGACCGATGCCGCGCCAGCTCGTCGAACTCGACCAGCGACCCTTCGTCGAGGAACGCCACCAGGCGCTCCCGGGCCGTCATCTTGCCCTTCTCGTGCTGCTTGGACACCGCGCGCGCAGACCCGGCGTGCGCGGCCTCGTCGAGGCGTCGCTCCAGGTCGGCGATCTTTCCCGCGGTCGTGTGCACGTCGATCTCGGGCACCGGTTCAGCAGTCATGGCGCAAGGGTAATCCGGAGGTCCCCAGCGAATTCCCAGGGGGTCGAGAGTGATGTGGGTCACACCGGGTAGTCGCGTGCCATGACTACGCAGGCCCCGAGTCTGAAGCGCGTCATCGGACGCCGCATGCTTCTGCTGTTCGTCATCGGCGACATCCTGGGCGCCGGCATCTACGCGCTGGCCGGAAAAGTCGCCGGCGAGGTCGGCGGAGCCCTGTGGCTGCCGTTCCTGGTGGCGTTCGTCCTGGCCGCGCTGACCGCGACGGCTTATGCCGAACTGGTCGGCAAATACCCCCAGGCCGCCGGCGCGGCCCTCTACACCAACCGCGCCTTCGGCATCCCGTTCCTGACCTTCATCGTGGCCTTCGCGGTCCTGATGAGCGGTGTGACCTCGGCGAGCGCGGCGGCCAGGGCGTTCGGCGGCACGTATCTGGCGGAGTTCGTGACCCTGCCCACGGTCGTCGGCGCCCTCATCTTCCTGGCCATCGTGACCTTGGTGAACTTCGCCGGCATCTCCGAATCGATCAAGGTCAACGTGGTCCTCACGGTGATCGAGGCGTTCGGCCTCCTGGTCATCATCGCCATCGGTGTGTACGCCCTCATCACGGGCGACGGAGATCCCTCCCGGGCTCTGGAGTTCCACCCCGAGAACGGCGCCTTCCTCGGCGTTCTGGGCGGAACCGCCCTGGCCTTCTACGCCCTGCTCGGCTTCGAGGACTCGGTGAACCTGGCCGAAGAGGCGCAGGAACCGCAGCGCAACTACCCCCGCGCTCTGTTCGGCGGCCTGGCCGTGGCGGGGGTCATCTACCTGGCGGTGGCGTTCACCGCGACGATGCTGGTCGACACCGAGACACTGAAGAACTCCAGCGGCCCGCTGCTGGAGGTCGTCAAGGTGGCCGGACTGGAGTTCCCGCCCAAACTCTTCGCCCTGATCGCGCTGCTGGCGGTGGGCAACACCGCGCTGATCAACATGCTGATGGCGTCGAGGCTGGTCTACGGCATGGCGCGGGAGGGCATCGTCCCGAAGGTCTTCGGCGCGGTCCACCCCGGCCGCTCGACCCCGTGGGTCGCCATCCTCTTCACGGTCGCCATCGCCGTCGTCCTGGTCTGCACCGGGGACGTGGGCGGGCTGGCCGACACGACGGTGCTCCTCCTGCTGGCCGTCTTCACGATCGTCAACGTCTCCGTGCTCGTCCTGCGGCGGGAGACCGTCGACCACGACCACTTCCACGCGCCGGTGTGGGCGCCGGTGCTGGGCGCGGTGGCCTGCGCGGTTCTGCTCCTGCCGATCACGGGGCGGGAGGGCTCGGTCTATCTGCGGGCGCTCATCCTGCTGGCCATCGGCGTGGTCCTGTGGGCGGTGAACCACTTCGCCGGCAGGCGATCAAGCCGCGTCGAAGAGTGACGTGATGGCTGTCGGAGCCTATGTCGTGCGGGCGTCGAAGGTGAGGAAGCCGGGTGAGCGCGGCATCTCGTCCTCCGGCAGGAGCGGCAGGCCGCTGCCGGAGTCCAGCATCACCCGGTCGCCCAAGGGCTGGCGCAGGGTGACGTCGATCCGGTCGACCAGCCCGATGGCGGGGCAGCCGTGTCCGTCCGGGAGGTCGTCGAATCCGATGTCGACCTTCACGACGACCACCTCGGGTGTCTCGTACGCGTGGGCTCCGCGGGTCGTGTCGCAGGCGCCGTGCTGGTAGGTCAGGGTGAGCCCGGTCGGAGTGCGGATCTTGTAGGTGACCACCTCGCCGGAGGTGTCGTCTCCGAAGTGCCTGGGCGGGCCGCCCATCGCCTCCGGGTCGACCGCGATCCGGCTGAAGGGCTCCGTCACGCCTTCGACGGTGAACTCCCATGTCGGCACGGTGACCTCGCCCCGGCTGCTGTGGATCGTCGCCTCGCCGGGAGCCGCCTTGGTCACCCGCAGCGGGCGGCAGCCGGCCGCCGGGCACTTTCCCCGGTTGGTCGCCGTCGGCCTGGTGAGCGCGGCGAAGGCCGCGTCGGCTGACAGGAGCGGCACGGTCAGGGTGCCGCCGTCCTTCCAGCGCAGCTCGGCCGGGGCGGGGGCCGCGGTGCTCAGGTCGGTCTCCGATTTCCAGGCACGTGCGCTGACGCTCCGGTAGACCCATTTGGGCCGGGGGTTCTCGGCTTCCACGTTCAGATGGCCCAGCACGACCAGGCCGTCGGTCCAGGGCTCGCGTTCCGGTGAGGTCTGCCAGTGGACGGCGACCATGCGGGCCCGTCCGGGGAAGTCGGGCTCAGCCACGCAGGCGGCCGTCAGGGCTACCACGATCAGGATGACTGGGAAGATCCGCATGTTCCCTAGACGTACCAGCCAAGTGGTTCGGCCGGGTGCTCCTCGTCGGATCGCTTGACGCTTTCAGGTTGTGAGTGTTCAATCAGTCACATGTCACCACGTTCCACCGCCGAGGAGCAGCGCGCGAAGATCGTGTCGCGCGCCGTGGCGGCGTTCGCGCATGCCGGCTATCACGCCACCCCCGTCGCCGAGGTCGCCGAAGCGGCCGGGGTGTCGCCCGCCTATGTGTTCCGCCTGTTCCCCGGCAAGCTCGGTCTCTTCGTCGCGACCGTCGACCACTGCTACGACCAGGTCACCGCCACGCTCGTCAAGGGCGGCGAGGCCGCAGGGCCGGTCTCGCCCGAAGAGGTGCTGGCCGCCATGTCGGCCGCCTACATGGAGCTGATCCGCGATCGGAATCTGATCATGCTGCAGGTGCACGCGCAGAGCGCCTGTGACGTCCCGGAGATCCGGGACGCCGTCCGCCGAGGAGTCGCGCGGGTGGTCCAGGCCGTCTCGCGGGTTTCCGGCGCGGAGCCGGGGGCGGTGCAGTTCTTCATGGCCTATGGCCAGCTCTGCCACCTCATCGTCCAGGCCGATCTCGGGGCCGTCGACGAAAGCTGGGCCCGCACGGTGAGCGCCGGAATCAGCCACTGACCGCCATCGAGCCGATGGCGGGCTTTTTCGGCTCGTAGTTGTGACTGATCGGTCAGTTACTTATCGAATGGAGACCGCCATGAACGCATCCCCCGCCTCGGCCAGGAGAGTCGTCCTGCCCGGCCTCGTGGAGCCCGATGGGCTGATCGTCGAAGAGGGCCCGCTGGACGCCCCAGGGCCGGGTCAGATCCTGGTCGCCGTCGAGGCCACCGGCGTCTCCTACGCCGAGCAGGCGATGCGCCGCGGCCGCTACTTCGGGCAGCCGAAGTTCCCCTTCGTCCCGGGATACGACCTGGTCGGCACAGTCCTGCGGGCAGGACCGCAGGTGGACGGCTCGCTCATCGGCGCGAGGGTCGCGACGCTGACGAAGACCGGCGGCTGGGCCAGTCACGCGGTGGTCGAGGCACGCGACAGCGTCGTCGTGCCGGCCGGGCTCGACCCGGCCGAGGCGGAGACCGTCGTGGTCAACGGCGTGACCGCGTGGCAGATGCTGCACCGGGCGGCGCGCGTCCGACCCGGTCAGACGATCCTCGTACACGGCGCCGGCGGAGGCGTGGGCGGAATCCTCATCCAACTCGCCCGGCACGCCGGAGTGAGGGTCATCGGGGGAGCCTCGCCCCGCCACCACGACGCGCTCAGGGCGGCCGGGGTCGAACCCGTCGACTACAACGACCCGAACCTCGCCGACCGGGTCCGGGAGCTGTCCCCGGGAGGGGTCGACGCGGTGTTCGACAACATCGGCGGGCCCATGATGCGGGTCTCCTACGGGCTGCTGGCGCCGCGCGGGGCCCTGGTCTGTTACGCCATCATCGCGGAGGTGGGCGGCACCGGCGGTCTGGTGGTGCCGTTCCTGAAGGCCATCAGCCGGGTGCTGCTGTGGAACGCGCTGCCGAACGGGCACCGCGCGACGTTCTACGACGTGTGGTCGGGCCACCGGATGCGGCCGGCACGCTTCCGGGAACACCTCGAAGAAGACCTGGGACAGGTGTTCGCCCTGCTCGCGGACGGGACGTTGAAGGCCACCATCGCCGCCCGGTTCCCGCTCGACGAGGCGGCCGCGGCGCTGACCCTCGCCGAGTCCCGCACGGTCAACGGCAAGATCATCCTGCTGCCGTGACCGCCGGGCCGGGCCACTGTCGGACAATTGTGACCTCGTGGCAGCCCAGGGCAAAGCCGGATCCCGTCGGGTCAGGGCAGAGTGGGAGGCATGACGGAGGCGGTTCGGACGCGGGGCCTGGTGAAGGCTTTCGGGCAGCAGGTTGCGGTCGCTGGGGTTGATCTGGTCGTACCGGCCGGGAGTTTCGCGGGGCTCGTCGGGCCCAACGGGGCCGGGAAGACCACGACGCTCAGCATGATCACCGGGCTGTTGCGGCCCGATGGGGGGCTGATCGAGATCCACGGCGCCGACGCGTGGGCCGATCCGGTCAAGGTCAAGGCGTCGATCGGGGTGCTGCCCGAAGGGCTGCGGCTGTTCGAGCGGCTGTCCGGGCGGGAGCTGCTCGCCTACAACGCCGAGCTCCGGGGCATCCCGCGGGCCGAGGGCGAGCAGCGCGCCGCCGAGCTGCTGGCCGTCATGGATCTCCTCGATTCGCAGGACAAGCTGGTCGTCGACTACTCGACCGGCATGCGGAAGAAGATCGGGCTGGCGGCGGCGCTGCTGCACAACCCGGCCGTCCTCTTCCTCGACGAACCCTTCGAGGGCGTCGACCCGGTCAGTGCCAACACGCTCGCCGAGGTGCTGCGTCGCTACACCGCCTCGGGGTCCACCGTCATCTTCTCCAGCCACGTCATGGATCTCGTCGAGCGCCTCTGCGACTGGGTGTCGGTCATGTCGCGGGGGCAGATCGTCGCCCAGGGGCCGATCGACGAGGTCAGGCGCGGGCGCTCGCTCAACGAGGCCTTTCTCGAGCTCGTCGGCGCGGGCGAGTCTGGAGAGGGGGGTCTCACGTGGTTGGGCTCTTCGTCCGGCTGAAGCTGCGGCTGGTCGCCGGGAGCCTCAAGGGGACCGGCGGGCGGCGGGCCGGGTTCGTCTTCTCGCTGATCGCGGGGCTGCTGGTCGCCATCGTCGGCTTCTTCTTCCTGGGCGCGCCGCGGATCCTCGAACCGGGGATGGCCGCCGACATCGGGATCATCTTCTACACGGCCATTCTGACCATGTGGATCGCCGGGCCGCTGCTGATGTTCGGGCTCGACGACACGCTCGACCCCGCCCGGCTGGCGCTGTTCCCGCTGCGCACCGGGCAGCTCGCGAGAGGGCTGCTGGCGTCGTCCGCCGTCGGGATCTGGCCGATCGCCTCGCTGTTCGCGATGACCGGCGTGATCTTCGGGGTGGGCCGGTCGGTGACCGGGGTGCTCCTCGGGATCGTCGGGGTGCCGATCGCGTTCGCCTGCTGTCTCGTCGTGTCAAGGCTGGTCACAACCGGGCTGTCGGGGGTGCTGCGGACGCGGCGGGGGCGTGATGTGCTCGCCGTCGCGGTCATCCTCGTCGTGGTCGGCACGCAGGTGCCCGGGTTGCTGCTCAACACGGGGCTGAACATCGGGCCGGAGGCCATCGCGGGGCTGGCCGACGTGCTGCGGTGGACGCCCACCGGCATGGTCGTGCACGGCATCGCCGACGGCGGGCTCGTCGGGCTCGCCGAGGTCATCGCCGTCGCGCTGTTCACGGCCGGGTGCGCGTGGCTGTGGATCATCGCGTTGAAGGCCGCGCTCGTCCGGCCCGACGCCTCCAGCCAGGGCGGCGGCAGCGTCCGGCGGTCGCGGTTCGGCGGGCTGCTTCCCGAAGGGGTGCTGGGCGCGGTGGCCGCCAAGGAGCTCAAGTACGCCCGGCGCGACCCCCGGGGACGGGTCACCTGGGTCAGCGTGCTGGCCATCATGATCGTCATGATCATCTCGACCCGGAGCAACACCGACGGCGGGCCGACCGTCTGGATGGGCGTCTTCCCCGTCTGGCTGGGCGGCCTGGTGGTGGCGCTGCAGGCGACCAACTCCTTCGGCATCGACGGCAGGGCGCTGTGGATGAACGCCGTCGTCTACGCCAAGCCCGAGGCGCTCCGCGCCGACCTGGCCGGACGCCAGCTCGCCATCTCCGTCATCGGCGTCCCGCTGCTCGGCGTGACGGCCGTGGTCACCGGGCTGCTGACCCGGCCCGAATGGATCCTCCCGGCCGCGCTGACCGGCTGGGGCGTGATGGGGCTGGTCTTCTCGGTCGGATCGTTCACCAGCGTCTACATGGCCTACACCCAGCCCGAGCGCATCAACGCCTTCACCGGCGCGGCCCCCGGGCAGGGCGGGCAGGCGTTCGTGTCGTCGATCGGGTCGATGGTCGGCGGCGCGGCGCTGTCGCTGCCCGTGCTCATCCCGGTCATGTCGGGCTTCGTCTGGGTGTCGGTGCTGATGCCGTTCTACGGGTTCGGGCTGGCCTGGCTGGCCCGCCGCAAGGCGTCGGAGATCGGGCTCCGGCGCATGCCCGAGCTGATGGCCGACGTGTCCCGGCCGACCTAGACAGTGGTCTAGTCCAATGGGTGAGACCGGTCTCAGCTTGACCTGGGGCACTCGCTAGTCTTCCAACCATGGCCGCCCTCTCTCACGAAGACCGCCACAGCGCCGTCACCGAGATGCCCGACGACCTCCGCGCCGACGTCCGCCTTCTGGGAGAGATCCTGGGGCAGGCTATTGCCGAAGACGGCGGCCCCGACCTGTTGGCCGATGTCGAACGCCTGCGCAAAGCGGTCATCGCCGCCCGCAGGCGCGAGACCACGGTCGACGACGTGGCCGCCCTGGTCGCCGACTGGCCGCTCGACCGCGCCGTGCTGATCGCCCGGGCCTTCACCTGCTACTTCCACCTCGCCAACCTGGCCGAGGAGCACTACCGCATCCGCATCCTGCGGCAGCGGGACCGTGACGACGTGCCGGTGCCCGAGTCGCTGCCGCAGGCGGTCCGGGCGCTCCGGAACGACGTGGGGTCCGAGGAGCTCGACCGTCTCATCGGGGAGCTGGAGTTCCGGCCGGTCCTCACCGCCCACCCGACCGAGGCGCGACGCCGGGCCGTGGTGACCGCGATCCAGCGGATCAGCGCCCACCTCGACCTCTACAACACGCCTGGCCGCGGCGCGGGCGAGCAGCAGGAGGCCAAGCGGCGGCTGCGTGAGGAGGTCGACCTGCTCTGGCGGACCGCCCAGCTGCGCTCGACCAAGCTCGACCCGCTCGACGAGGTGCGCACCGCGATGGCGGCTTTCGACGAGACGCTCTTCCGGGCGGTGCCGCTGATCTACCGGTCGCTCGACAGCGCGCTCGAACCGGGCACCGGCACCCGCGCGCCGATCGCCCGCCCCTACATCCGCTACGGCTCCTGGATCGGCGGCGACCGCGACGGCAACCCCAACGTGACCTCGAAGGTCACGCGTGAGGCCCTGCTGATCCAGAACGAGCACGTGCTGATCGCGCTGGAGAACGCCGCCACCCGCATCGCCCGCACGATGACGCTGGCCGCCGAGCGCACCCCGCTCTCGGCCGACCTGCGCGCCGCCCTGTCGCGCGCCGAGGGCGACTTCCCCGACCTCGTCTCCGAGATGTCGACCCGCTCTCCGCAGGAGCCGCACCGGCAGTGGCTGCTGTTCGTGGCCGGCCGGATCGCCGCGACCCGGCGGCGCGACCTCGACCTCGCCTACCGGTCGCCCGCCGACCTGCTCACCGATCTGCTGCTGGCGCAGAACTCGCTGGTGGAGGCGGGGGCGGTGCGGCAGGCGTACGGAGAACTGCAGCATCTGATCTGGCAGGTGGAGACCTTCGGGTTCCACCTGGCCGAGCTGGAGGTGCGGCAGCACTCCCAGGTGCACGCCGCCGCGCTGGCCGAGATCGAAGCAGGCGGGGCCCGGTCGGAGCGCACCGACGAGGTGCTGGCCACGATCCGGAGCATCGCCTGGGTCCAGGAGCGGTTCGGGGTGACGGCCTGTTCCCGTTACGTCGTCTCGTTCACCCGCTCCGCCGACGACATCCTGGCTGTGTACGCCCTGGCCAAGCACGCCCTGGGCGACCGCGCGCCGGAGATCGACGTGGTGCCGCTGTTCGAGTCGGGCGAGGACCTCGACAACTCGGTGCAGGTGCTGACCGGGATGATCGCCTCTGAACCCGTACAGAAGCGGCTCGCGGCCAACGGCCGCCGGGTCGAGGTCATGCTCGGCTACTCCGACTCCGCCAAGGAACTCGGGCCGGCCGCCGCGACCATGCGCCTCTACGACGCGCAGGCCGCGCTCACCAGGTGGGCCGCCGACAACGACATCAAGCTCACCCTCTTCCACGGCCGGGGCGGCGCTCTCGGCCGGGGCGGCGGACCGGCCAACCGGGCGGTGCTCGCCCAGGCGCCGGGTTCGGTCAACGGCCGGTTCAAGGTCACCGAGCAGGGCGAGGTCATCTTCGCCCGCTACGGCCACATCGCCATCGCCCGCCGCCACATCGAGCAGGTCACCAACGCCGTGCTGCTCGCCTCGACCAGCACGGTCGAGGAACGCACCGCCACCGCCGCCGCGAAGTTCCGCGTGCTCGCCGACCAGGTGGCCACCGCCTCCGAGCGGGCCTACCGGGGCCTGACCGAGGCGCCCGGCTTCCCCGAGTGGTTCTCGGCGGTCAGCCCGCTGGAGGAGATCGGCTCGCTGCGCCTGGGCTCGCGTCCGGCCCGCCGAGGGCTGGGGGCGCCGAAGTCGCTCGACGACCTGCGTGCCATCCCCTGGGTCTTCGCCTGGGCCCAGACGAGGGTCAACCTCCCTGGTTGGTACGGCCTGGGCTCCGGCCTGGCCGCAGTCCTCGACGCCGGCGGCGTGGCGGAACTGCGGGAGGCCTACAAGGAGTGGCCGCTGTTCGCCTCGCTGCTCGACAACGTGGAGATGTCGCTGGCCAAGACCGACCGCGCCATCGCCAGCCGTTACCTGGCACTGGGCGCCCGCGACGACTTCTCCAAGCAGGTCATGGACGAATACGACCTGACCCGGCGCCTGGTTCTGGAGATCACCGGGCACTCCCGGCTGCTCGAGAGCCGCCGGGTGCTGTCCAGGGCCGTACAGCTCCGCGACCCCTACGTCGACGCGCTGTCGCACCTGCAGTTGCGGGCGCTGACCGCGCTGCGGACCACCGAGGACCTGAGCGAGGCCGAGCGCGAGAGCCTCTCGACGCTTCTGCTCCTCAGCGTCAACGGGGTGGCGGCGGGCCTGCAGAACACGGGCTGAGCCCATGCCGGAAGGCCTCTCGTGGCGGAAGCCGTGAGGGGCCTTTCATTTTGGGACAAAGGGAGCGAACCTTTAACCGCACGGGTAGGTTCGACTACATGGGGTAGTAATCCCAGGTCATCGACTGTTCGTCGAACAGAGCGGTGTTCGGAAGGGAGAATGGCAGTCGTGCCCGAACCCTCGTATCCCGATTTGGACCGTCCCCAACTGTCCCAGGCCGCCCTCCGGGCCGAGCTGGTCAGACCCGGATCGCTGTGGTCGTCCCTCACCGTCGTCGAGCGCACCGGTTCCACCAACGCCGATCTCTCACAGGCCGTCCGCGACGGCGTCCGTGAAGGGGCCGTCCTGGTGGCCGAATCCCAATACGCCGGGCGGGGCCGTCTCGGCCGCGTCTGGATCGCCCCGCCGCGATCGGGGCTCACCTTCTCCGTGCTGCTGCGGCCCGATGTCCCCGTGGCCCGGCAGGGCTGGCTGCCGCTGCTGTTCGGGCTGGCCGCCGCCACCGCGATCCGCGAGGCGGGGGAGGTCGACGTGCGGCTCAAGTGGCCCAACGACCTGCTCCACGACGAAAGCAAGCTGGCCGGCATCCTGGCCGAGCGCATCGACTCGGCCGTCGTCATCGGCATGGGCCTCAACGTCAGCCTCCGCGACACCGAACTCCCCGTCGGCCACGCCACCTCGCTCGCGCTGGCCGGGTCGGCCTGCCTCGACCGCGACCGGCTGCTGGTGGGGGTGCTGCGGGAGCTCGAACGCCTCTACCGCGACTGGTGCCTGGCCGGCGGCGACGCCGACGCGTCGGGCCTGCGGGCCGCCTACCTGGCCTCCAGCGCGACCGTCGGGCGGGAGGTCCGGGTCGAACTGCCCGGCGAGCGGGTGCTCACCGGCCGGGCGACCGGGATCAGCGAGATGGGCCAGTTGATCGTCAGAAGCGGGGGTGTCGACCACCCGCTGAGCGCCGGTGACGTCGTGCACGCGCGCTTGTAATCAACACCCCGCCCGGAACGGACCGGTACATGCCACGATGTGGCGCATGGGTCTCCCCGATCACCACCTGACCGACGGTGAGCGAGTCGTGCACTCGTTCCACCCGCACTGGAAGCGCCTTGTCGGTCCGTTCCTCGCACTGGTTCTCGTCGTGGCCGCCTCGTCGGCCGCGATCTACTTCATACCCAATGACTACGAATACTCCGGCATCGCCCGCGTCGCGGTCGCGGTGGTCTCGGTGGTCGCGCTGGTCCTGCTGACCTTCCTGCCGTACCTGCGGTGGAAGACGACCGCGTACACCCTGACCACCCACCGGTTCACGATCAGCACCGGCGTCCTCAGCAAGTCGCAAGACGACATCCCGCTCGCCAAGGTCAACTCGGTCAGCTCCGACCAGTCCCTGATGGAGCGCGTGCTGGGCAGCGGAACGCTGAAGGTAGAGTCGGCGTCCGACCGCGGCGTCATCGACTACCGCGACATCCCCAAGATCCAGACCATCCGTGCCGACCTTTTCCGGCTGGTGGAAGACGCCTCCGACGGGGTCGTGGACGGGCATTGATCTGTGGCCTGACTCACATAGGCAAGCCTTACCTTCATCGGATACCTTAGGAGAGCCTTACCTTGGTATCTCTGAAGGGTCCCCTGGATGTACGCCTGTGTGTGTCGAGCCGTCACCGAGAACGAGGTGCACGACTGCATCGCCAACGGCGCCCGGTCCATGCGGCAGATCCGCGACACCACCGGCGCCGGGGGCGACTGCGCCTCTTGTGTCCGGAAGATCTGTGCCATTCTGAAGCGGTCAGAAGACTTGATCACAACCGCTTAGATGTGGGGTGCCCATGCAGGGCGACAAGGACATCATCGCGCTGCTCAACGAGCAGCTGACGTCTGAACTGACCGCCATCAACCAGTACTTCCTGCACGCCAAGATGCAGGAGAACTGGGGCTTCACCAAGCTGGCGAGCTTCACGCGGGCCGAGTCGATCGACGAGATGCGACACGCCGAGGCGCTGACCGACCGCATCCTCTTCCTCGAAGGTCTGCCCAACTACCAGAAGCTCTTCACGCTCCACGTCGGCCAGACCGTCAAGGAGCAGATCCAGAGCGACCTGGAGCTGGAGATCGGCGTCGTCAAGCGCCTCAAACCCGGCATCGCCCTGATGCGTGAGCGCGGTGACATCGTGTCGGCGCTGCTGTTCGAGGAGATCCTCAAGGACGAGGAACACCACATCGACTACCTGGAGACCGAGTTGTCCCTCATGGAGACGCTCGGGGATGGTCTGTACCTCCAGCGGTACGCCGAGCCGCCGTCCGCGTCCTGACGCGAGGCCGCGAGAAACGCCCGCCGGGTTCTGGCGGGCGTTCGCTTTTTCCTCGGGCGGATTCCAGGCGCGAGCCACGGCCGGTCTTCGACCGTCCGCGTCTCGCTTGGACGCTCAAACCCGCCCGGACATGCTGCGGCAAAAACGACTTTGTCCATGTTTGCCCAGGTCAATTGATGGGTCAACGACAAGTCAAACCGCGCGCTGCGCCCGGGAAACGATCGCCTAAGGTCCTACGATCGCTTCCATGACCTGCGTACTTCTCGCCGAGGATGACACCTCGATTTCCGAGCCGCTTGCGCGCGCCCTGCGCCGGGAGGGCTACCAAGTCGAGGTGAGCCCCGACGGCCCGCAGGCCCTGGAAAGGGCACTCTCGGGAGGCGTCGACCTCATCGTTCTCGACCTCGGCCTCCCGGAGATGGACGGCCTGGAGGTCGCCCGCCGCATCAGGGCCGAGGGCCACGGAACTCCCGTGCTGATCCTGACCGCTCGCGTCGACGAGGTCGACACGGTGGTGGGCCTCGACGCCGGGGCCGACGACTACGTGACCAAGCCGTTCCGCCTCGCCGAACTGCTCGCCCGGGTCCGGGCCCTGCTGCGGCGGGGGACCTCCGAGACCCCGGTCGTCCAGGGGGTGCGGATCGACGCCGACTCCCGCCGGGCCTGGATGGGCGACAAGGAACTCCACCTGACCACCAAGGAGTTCGACCTGCTCCGCGTGCTCGTGCGCGACGCCGGCAAGGTCGTGACCCGGGAGCAGATCATGCGGGAGGTCTGGGACACCAACTGGTGGGGTTCCACCAAGACCCTCGACATGCACATCTCCTGGCTGCGGCGCAAGCTCGGTGACGACGCGGCGAAGCCGCGGTACATCACGACCGTCCGAGGGGTCGGCTTCCGCTTCGAACGCGAGTAAGGGGCATGCGGAGGCGTCTGCTCTCCTCGATGCTGCTCGTCGCGGTCATCGCGGTGCTGCTGCTCGGAGTTCCCCTCGGTGTTGTCGTCGTACGTCTCATCAACGACGAGGCCGCGCAGGAGCTCCGAGCGGAGGCCACGCGCGTGCTGATCAGCGTCGAGTACGCCATAAGCCAGGAGCAGCCGGTCGATCCCAAGCAACTCGAGCGGAACTACCCCAACCGGTTCATCCAGGTCGCGTTCCGCGGCATCGAGCCGATAACCGTCGGCGTCGAACCCCCGGTGAGCCGGTCACTGACCGAAGACGCCCGCTCCGAGAACGGTGTCGTCCGGCTCAGCCGCGACACCGCGGAGATCGACCGTGACATACGGGCCCGGCTGCTGCTGACCATCGCCCTGGCGGTCGCCGCCCTGGTCGTGGCCATCGGGCTGGCCGTCGTGACATCGCGACGGCTCACGTTGCCGCTCCTCGATCTGGCCAAGATCGCGGAGCGGCTCGGCTCCGGCGACGCCCGCCCGAGCAAACACCGCTACGGCATCCCCGAGCTCGACCGGGTCGCCGAGGTGCTCGACCGCAGCGCGATCCGCATCTCCGAGCTGCTCGGACGGGAGCGCGAGTTCGCCACCGACGCGTCCCACCAGCTGCGCACGCCCCTCACCGGGCTGACCATGCGCCTGGAGGAGATCGTCGCGGCGGCGTCCCAGCCGGCGATCGTGCGTGAGGAGGGGGAGGCGGCGATCGTCCAGGCCGAACGGCTGACGGCGGTGATCGACGAGCTGCTCAACGCGGCCCGGCGTCAGCGCCACTCCCAGGCCGAGCCGATCGACGTCGACGAGGTGCTGGTGCAGCAGATCACCGAGTGGGATCCGGCGTTCCGGCGCTCCCGCCGGTCGATCCAGCTCACCGGGAGCCGGGGCCTGCGGGCGCTGGCCACCACGGGCGGCCTCAGCCAGGTCGTGGCCACCCTGCTGGACAACTCCCTGCACCACGGGGGCGGCATCGTCTCGATAACCACGACGAGCTCGGAGAAGTCCATCGTCATCGAGGTCTCCGACCAGGGTGACGGCGTGCCGGAGAAGATCCGTGCGCGGATCTTCGAACGGAGCGTGACCGGGGGCAGCGGCACCGGGCTCGGGCTCACGCTGGCGCGATCACTGGTCGCCGCCGACGGCGGACGGCTGGAGCTGGTGAAACCCCGGCCGGCCACGTTCGCGATCTTCCTGCGGAAGGTCGGCGACGACGAGATCGGCTACCGCGTGGTGAGCGGCCCCGCCTGACCTTCCTCCTGGACCACCGGTTCCTGGACCACGGGCGGGGCCAGGAACACCCACCGCTTGTACGACCAGAACCGGAACAGCGTGCCCAGCCCCGTGCCGACCACCAAGCCGATGTTGTTGGCCAGCAGGCTGTCGAAGCCGAGGGTGTAGCGGACGAAGCCGAGGCAGATCAGCTCGATCAGCAGGCCGACCCCGTTGAGCACGAAGAACAGGATGTATTCGCGGGCCAGGCCGCTCTGCTCACGGTGGCGGAAGGTCCAGAAACGGTTGCCGAAGTAGGCGACCGTGGTGGCGACCACCGTCGCGACGACGTTGGCCGACAGCGTGCCCTCGGAGCCCCACGCGGACCAGAGGATGTTCACCAGACCGAACTTGACCACGAATGCGATGGCGCCGATCGCGCCGAACTTGATCAACTCACGGAGGAGGGTGGCGAATCGCGCGTAGGCGCCGCGGATGAGTTGCTGCACGAGCCGCACAGTCCTTCCTGGTGGGATGGGGTCGTCTCAGGTTACCGGTTGGACCTGTGAAGCGGGCTGAAAGCTTCCTCTGAGTCCCTTTCTGCCCAGGTCGTCCAAGAACATTTCAAGAAATGTCAGGCTTTGCGGCCCGATCGGGGTCGATACGGGCTACGTTTGCGCCCGACGTCACACCCGCGCGCACATTTGGGAGAGGTGCGGGCATCTCGATGGGCCGACTGAGCCGAATGCTGATCACGGGGATCGTGCTGGGCCCGCTCGCCGCCTGTGGCGGCTTATCCGCGGAGACCACGGCCCGGGAGACCCCTTCCCGCGCGGCCGGGATCCTCACCCTGGCCACCGCCGAACGTGCTTTCGACAGTCTCCAGACGCTCGACGCCGCCTGGCGCGACAGCGACTGCGCCGAAGTGGCCGAGCTGGTCGCCGCACCCATCGCCGAGCTGGGCGGTGACGCCTGCGAGGCCACCGCGCTCGGCCACGAGATGTCCCGGTTCGACTACACCGAACCCGAGTTCTACCTGCCCACCCGCGGCTCCACGGGCGACCCCTGGTTCGCCGCCCTGGCCCGGATGCCCGACCCGGCCTACTTCGTCTTCACCCACGAGAAGGGCGGCTGGCGGCTCGCCTTAGGGCCGGTCCCGGTGCCGAAGGCCGCCCCGGAGGTGCACGTCACCGACGCCGTGGTGCCCACCGGCGACGACAACCCCCAGATCACCGCCAGCCTGGTGTCCCAGCGCTGTCTGACCTACCTGACCGACCCGACGGGCGTGAACGGCATCCGGGTCCCGGACGGCGACCCGCTGCGCGGCCTGCGCGACGAGATCGCCCGCAGCGCGGCCAAATACCGCCCCGACAAGATCACTGTTGATGTACGTCTCCTCGCCGGCACCCCCTCCCACGCGCTGGCCCTCCCCGACGGCGCGTCCCTCGTCTTCCACGCCCTGCGCCTGGTCACCACCCAGGCCCCGGGCCCCGGCCGGGACGAACTGGCCAAGCCGGTCTACGCCGACCAGGAGATCCGGGCCTTCGCCGGCCACGGCTGGCTCGGCGAGGTGACCGCGGAGGAACTGCTGTTCCTGGCGACCAAGGTCGACGCGGACGGCCGGATGACCACGGTCGGGATGGGCCGTCAGCTGGCCTCCATGACGAACGTCTGAGCTGGGCTGGGTAAACTTCGCGTTCGTGAACAGCCCTTTCATCGTCGGCATGGTCGGCGCCGGGCAGCTGGCCCGGATGACCCAGCAGGCCGCCATCGCCCTCGGCGTCGACCTCCGGGTGCTGGCCGGATCCCGCGACGAGAGCGCCGCCAAGGTCGTCGTCGACACCCGCCTCGGTGACCACCGCGACCTGGGCGACCTTGCCGAGTTCGCCAAGGGCTGCGACGTGGTCACCTTCGACCACGAGCACGTGCCGACCGACCTCATCGAGAGCCTCGGGGTGCCCGCCCGGCCGGGGGCCGCCGCCCTCGTCCACGCGCAGGACAAACGCGTCATGCGGGAGCGGCTGACCGCTCTCGGGGTGCCGTGCCCCCGTTGGAGCTCCTCCGACTTCACCGCCCCGGTCGTGCTGAAGGCCGTCCGCGGCGGTTACGACGGGCGCGGCGTGTGGATGGCGCGGACCCAGGCCGAGGTCGACGAGGTGGTCTCCACCGGGATCGACCTCATCGGTGAGGAGATCGTGCCCTTCGAGCGGGAGCTCGCCGTGCTGGTGGCCCGGTCGCCGCACGGCCAGGGCGTGGCCTATCCGGTGGTGGAGACCGTCCAGGAGGACGGGATCTGCGTCGAGGTCATCGCGCCGGCTCCCGGCCTCGACCCCGAGCTGGCCGCCGAGGCGCAGCGGATCGCGCTGACCATCGCCGAGGAGCTCGACGTGACCGGCCTGCTGGCGGTCGAGATGTTCCAGACCTCGACCGGCCTGCTGGTCAACGAGCTGGCCATGCGGCCGCACAACTCCGGGCACTGGACGATCGAGGGCGCCCGCACCTCCCAGTTCGAGCAGCACCTCCGGGCCGTCCTGGACCTGCCGCTGGGTTCGCCCGAGATGACGGCCCCCGTGGTCGTGATGGCCAACCTGCTCGGCGGCCCCGACCCCGATGTGTACTCGCGCTACGAGCACGTGATGGCCAACGACCCCGGCATCAAGATCCACTTTTACGGCAAGGACGTCCGTCCCGGCCGCAAGATCGGCCACGTGACCGCCCTGGGCACCGACCTCGACGAGGTCCGCGCACGGGCGAGGCACGCGGTCACCTGTCTGAAGGGACCCCTCAGTGTCTGACGCCGGGCCTGCGGTCGGCATCGTCATGGGCAGCGACTCCGACTGGCCCGTCATGGGCCTGGCGGCCGAGGCGCTGCGCGAGTTCGGCGTGTCCTTCGAGGCCGACGTCGTGTCGGCCCACCGGATGCCCGAAGAGATGATCGCGTACGGCAAGTCGGCCGCCTCCCGGGGCCTGAAGGTGATCGTGGCGGGCGCCGGGGGCGCGGCGCACCTGCCGGGCATGCTGGCCTCGGTGACCCCGCTCCCGGTGATCGGGGTGCCGGTGCCGCTGAAGTACCTCGACGGGATGGACTCGCTGCTGTCGATCGTCCAGATGCCGGCCGGGGTCCCGGTCGCGACGGTCGCGGTGGGCGGGGCCAGGAACGCCGGTCTGCTGGCGGTACGGATCCTGGCGGCCTCCGACCCCGCGCTCCAGCAGCGGATGGTGGAGTTCCAGGCGGAACTGAAGAAGACGGCCTACGCCAAGGGCGAGGCGCTGCGCAAGGCGGCGGCGGAGGGGACTCCCTCCTAGTCCTCCGGGACCACGAACTCGCCGCCGGCGGCCGACGCCACTTCGGGGCCGAAGAGCCTGCCCGGGGTGAACGCGCCGGGGCGGCCCTCGCCCCTGGCCAGGCGCAGGGCCACCTCGGAGACGGCGCCGACCGTGAACGTCATGGCCTCGCCGGTGCGCAGCCAGCCCTCACGCACGCGACCGGACGGCCACTCGACCCGGGCGCGGGCCCACGACGATGCGCGCGGGCGCTCCCTGGCCGTGGTCGTCGTGACGCGGGCGAGCCGCCGGATGGCGAAGCCGGCCACACCGGGCAGACGCAGCACGCCGGCGATCGCCGGCAGGGCCGCCCGGACGGCCGGGTTCGCCGGGACCAGAGCCGAAGCGCCGATCACCGACGGGGCGCCGCTGGCCTGCCAGGCCGCGAAGAGCTCGCCGCTGCCCAGGGAGGCGGTGGTGACCTCGTCGCCGTCGGGGGTGGTCAACCTTTCGGCGGCGCCACCGGCCCGGGCGCGCACCAACCGGCCCTGCCGGACCTCGCGGCCGCAGTCGAGCAGCGTGTGCACGATGGTGGCGGCCAGGGCTTCGCCGAGGGCGCCGGGTTCGATCGCGACCGAGGCGACGGCGTCGATGCGCACGAGCGAAGGCTTCTCCTCGCCCGCCAGCAGGTGCAGCAGGATGCCCTCGGTCGCGAGCACGCCGAAGCCCGCCCCGGAGACCAGCGTGCGGCCGGTGGCCGCCGCCTCCCGGTCCATGCCGTGGAGCAGTTCGAACGCGCTCAGCTCGTTGGCGACGTCGACGTAGTGGGTGCCCGGCGGGCAGGCCCGCGCGACCTGCGGCGCGGTGACCACGAACGGGCCCACCGTGTTGATCACGACGGCCGGCGCCTCGGCGGACAGCTGAGCGCAGACCTCGCCGAGCGAGCCGGTCACCGCCCGGACTCCTGGACTCACCCGGGCCAGCCGCTCCCGGTCGCGGCCGGTCACCACCACCTCGGCGCCCGCCTTCCGCAGCCGCTCCACCGCCTCCCGGCCGACCCGTCCGGTCGCGCCGAGCACCCAGATCTCACCCGTCATGGTCGCCTCCATCAGTCATGGCACGTCGTGTCATGACTATCGCATGGCATGACACGACATGTCATCAGTAGGATTCGCCGCATGAGTCGATGGCAGCCGGGTGCGCGAGAACGGCTTGAGCGGGCCGCGCTCGATCTCTTCCTCGAGCAGGGCTTCACCGAGACGACGGTGCCGCAGATCACCGCGCGGGCCGGGCTGACGACCCGGACGTTCTTCCGGCACTTCGCCGACAAGCGTGAGGTGCTGTTCGCCGGTGAGGAGATGGTGCCCGAACTGGTCGCCCGCTTCATGGCCGAGGCCCCGCCGTCGCTCGGCCCGATGGAACTGATCACCGAGGGCCTGGCCCCCGCCGTGGCCGAGATCTTCGAGGGCCGCGGCCTCGACTACCTGCTACGCCGACGGGCCGCGATCGACGCCGAACCCGCCCTGCACGAGCGCGAGTTGCGCAAGTTCGCGCTGATGTCGGCGGCTTTGGAGCGGGGTTTCCGCGACCGCGGCGCCGACGACCTGACCGCCCGGCTGGCGGCCGAGATCGCCGTGACCGCGGTCCGGATAGCGGTGACCCGCTGGCTCGACCAGCAGGGCGACCCCGACCTCCCGGCCACCGTCAACCAGACCCTGGCGGCGATGCGGCGCCTGACGAGTACGTGACGGTTACTGCGGCCTGCCGAGGGCGCGGTAGATCCAACCGGCCTCTCTCCAGGTGGGGGCGTCGAGGGCGTTGCGGCCGTCGACGATGTTGCGGACGGCCACCACCTCGCCCAGGGCATGGGGGCTGAGGTCGACGAACTCCTGCCATTCCGTCAGGAGCAGGACGACGTCGGCGTCGCGGCAGGCGTCCAGGGCCGACTGGGCGTAACCCAGGGTCGGCTGGGTCTTTCTGGCGTTGTCCAGGGCGACCGGGTCGTAGACGGTGACGGCGCCGCCCTCCTGGCCGATCTTCACGGCCACGTCGAGGGCGGGGGAGTCGCGGATGTCGTCGGAGTTGGGCTTGAAGGCGGCCCCCAGGACGCCGACCACCCGGTTGCGGAACGAGCCGCCGACCATGTCGCGGGCCAGGTCGACCATCCGGGCCCGCCTGCGCATGTTGATCGCGTCGACCTCGCGCAGGAAGCTCAGGGCCTGGTCGGCGCCCAGTTCGTCGGCGCGGGCCATGAAGGCGCGGATGTCCTTGGGCAGGCAGCCGCCGCCGAACCCCAGGCCGGGGTTGAGGAAGCGGCCGCCGATGCGTTCGTCGTACGAGAGAGCCTTGGAGAGCAGTTTCACGTCGGCCTGGGTGGCTTCGCAGACTTCGGCCATGGCGTTGATGAACGAGATCTTGGTGGCCAGGAAGGCGTTGGCGGCCGACTTGACCAGCTCGGCGGTCGGGAAGTCGGTGACCACGATCGGGACGTCGCCGAGCGGCGCGTAGACCTCGCGCAGGATCATCTCGGCCTTGGGGGAGGTGACGCCGAGGACGATCCGGTCGGGGTGGAGGGTGTCGTCGACGGCGAAGCCCTCCCGGAGGAACTCGGGGTTCCAGGCGAGCTCGACGTGGTCGCCGGCCAGTTCCCTGAGCCGGGCCGCGAGCCGCTGGGCGGTCCCGACCGGGACGGTCGACTTGCCCACCACGAGACAGCCCCTGTCCAGGTGCGGGGCGAGGGAGTCGACGACCTGGTCCAGGAAGGAGACGTCGGCGGCGAACTCGCCCTGCTTCTGGGGGGTCCCGACGCAGACGAAGTGGACGTCCCCGAACGCGGCGGCCTCCTCGTAGGAGGTGGTGAAGCGGAGTCGTCCACTCCCGACGTGTTTTCTGAGCAGGGTCTCGAGCCCCGGTTCCCAGATCGGCGACTCGCCGCGCTGGAGCCGGGCGATCTTGTCGGGGTCGACGTCGAGCCCGAGCACCTCGAAGCCGAGCTCCGCCATGCACGCGGCATGCGTCGCCCCCAGGTAGCCGGTCCCCAGGACCGTGAGTCGGTACGGCACGCCCGCTCCCCTCATGACCTGCTCTTACAGGGTGTGTGATGTTACATGAGGCTATAAGTGCAGATTACCTACCGACTGGTAGGCCGATACTCGGACGTCCTAGAATCCGGACATGAGCTTTCCTCTGTACGCGCCGGCGGAGGAGCACGACATGCTCCGCGAGGCGATCCGGGCCCTGGCCGAAGAGAAGATCGCCCCGCGCGCCGCCGCGGCCGACGAGAACGAGGAGTTCCCGGAAGACTCCTACAAGGATCTCGTCGCGGCCGACTTCCACGCGGTCCACGTGCCCGAGGAATACGGCGGGGCGGGGGCCGACGCGCTCGCGGCGGTGATCGTGATCGAAGAGGTGGCGCGGGTCTGCGCGTCGACCTCGCTGATCCCGGCGGTGAACAAGCTCGGCACGGTCCCGCTGCTGCTCTCCGCCTCCTCAGAGCTCAAGGCGGCATACCTGCCCGCCGTGGCGCGGGGCGAGGGCATGTTCTCCTACGCCCTCTCCGAGGCCGAGGCGGGCTCCGACGCCGCCGCGATGCGCACCCGCGCGGTGGCCGACGGCGATTCCTACGTGCTCAACGGCACGAAGATGTGGATCACCAACGCCGGGGTGTCCGAGTTCTACACCGTCATGGCGGTGACCGACCCCTCGGCCGGCGCGCGCGGCATCTCCGCTTTCGTCGTGGAGAAGGCCGACAAGGGGGTGTCCTTCGGGCCGAAGGAGAGGAAGCTCGGCATCAGGGCCTCGCCGACCCGCACGGTGATCCTGGAGGACGTGCGCATCCCGGCGTCCCGGATGATCGGCGCGCCCGGCACCGGCTTCAAGACCGCCCTGGCGACCCTCGACCACACGCGGATCACCATCGCCGCGCAGGCGCTCGGGATCGCCCAGGGTGCGCTCGACTTCGCCGTCGGCTACGTCAAGGAGCGCAAGCAGTTCGGGAAGGCGATCGGCGACTTCCAGGGCGTCCAGTTCATGATCGCCGACATGGCGATGAAGCTGGAGGCGGCCCGGCAGCTGACCTACGCGGCGGCGGCCAAGTCGGAGCGGGCCATGCACGGCACCCCGGTGAAGGACCTGACCTTCTTCTCCTCCGCCGCCAAGACCGCTGCCTCCGACGCGGCGATGGAGATCACTACCGAGGCGGTGCAGCTGCTGGGCGGCTACGGCTACACGCGTGACTACCCGGTGGAGCGGATGATGCGCGACGCCAAGATCACCCAGATCTACGAGGGGACAAACCAGATCCAGCGGATGGTGATGGCTCGTCAGATCCTCAAGTAGTACCTGAACAGCGAAAACCCCGCCCAGGATGTCTCTGCGGCGGGGTTTCGCGGTTCGGCTCAGGGGGCTTAAACGATCACTGTTCCGTCCCTGTTCCGTGAGAGATGAGACGCGGGCGGAACAGCCGGTCGTCGATCGCTTTGCGCGCTCGGTCGTGGGAGCCGGGCATCAGGTGAGCGTAGACACGGAGGGTGAAGCCGGGGTTTGCGTGGCCGAGGTACTCGGCGAGTTCCTTGACGGAGACCGCGCCGACGAGCATCACGCTCGCGTAGTAGTGGCGGAGTTGGTGAAGGCCCTCTTTGCGTGATGTCGTGAAACGCGTCCGGCTGTTGGCGTCCTTTGCCGGCGCGGGGATGACACCCACAGCCACCAAGGCGGGTTTCCAGATCAGTTCGCTGTAGACCCGAGCTCTGATGAACCGGTCGTCGGTCCACTGGACGAGCAGATTGTGGGTCTGCACCTTGCCGTTGAGCTTCTCCCAGGGCGGAGAGCAGGTCAGCGGCGGGAAGGCCGCCACATGACGTCTGATCGCTTCGGCGGTCCATTCCGGCAGGGGAACGACGCGCTCACGGTCGTTCTTCGGCAAGGCGAAAATGTGTTCGCTGCCCAGCTTCTTGATCTGTCGCCGGACATGGAGCACGCCCGCCACCTTGCTGACGCTGAGATCGCCTTGGCGTATCGCATTGAGCACAGTCGACGGCATCGATTCATTGTCGACCCGAATATATACGCCGGTTTCTGGGAGGGAGCCGTTGAGGAATGCTTGTAGCGCGTCAATTTCTTCGTTTTCGCAGGTCCAGCGATGCTCTGGCTTATCTTCGAAGTTGTATCCGCCTCGCGTTTGGCGGGATGCGAATTGCTCAACGGTAAAGCTCAATTTTTTTAGTTCGCCAGTTTCCTTGTCGCCCCTCCCGATGATTTTGGCTGCTTTCCATGCCCGGGGGCATTTTTTGACTTCCAGGGTCTCGGAAAAGAGGAGATTCGGGTGGTCGATGTCGTTGTTGATGCGAACTCGGAAGGCTCTTTCGGCCTCCTCTTGATCCAAGCCGCAAGAGTATAGATGTGGTGTGCGTCAGCGTACAAATCGTTTTAAATTGCATAAACGGGTACCAGTCGGGTGTCGAGTAGATGGTTAGTTCGGCCGCCAGTGGCAGATCTGCTTGGAGGCGGGCCTCGCGCCTATGCGTTTGTAGAACCGTCGTGCCGCCATGTTGGCTTCGCCTACGGCGAGTGTGTGGAGCAGACTGCGAAGGTAACGGCTTCGCCGGGGGGCATCTCGGATAGTCGGTGTGGCGGCGCTCGCTCGGCAATAGGGCAGGCGGGGACGTCGCTCATCAGAACCTCTGATGGTGTGCGGGCGTGGGTCAAGTCAGGAAGGTGTGCGCCAGGCCGATGGCGGCGCCGACGGCGATGTACCAGGCGTTGTTGAGCTTGGTCTTCCATAGCAGCCCCAGGGTGACCAGTGCGATCGCGGCGGTCAGGGGATCGATGATGGCGGTCTGTCCGAGCTGGAAGGACACCCCGGCCATGAGGGCCAGCGCGGCGACGTTGAGGCCGTCCAGCAGAGCGGAGGTCCACGCACTGGAGCGGAGTTTGTCGGTGAGTTTGGTGAGCAACGCGACGAAGACGAAGGACGGCAGGAAGATCGCGACGGTGGCCAGGAATGCGCCCATGGGGCCCGCGACGACGTAGCCGATAAATGTGGCCGTGGTGAACACGGGGCCGGGGGTGACCTGGCCGCTGGACACGGCGTCGATGAGTTGTTGACTGGTGATCCAGCCGAGCCGGTCGACGAAGTCACCGCGCAGGAAGGCCAGCAGCACGTAGCCGCTGCCGTACAGGACGGATCCGATCTTCAGCGTGGTGAGGAATAGTTGGGTGAGCTGACCGCCGGTCGGATCAGGGAAGACCGGCGTGCCCATGCTGAGCAGAGGCAGCGCCACCAGCCCATGTGCGGCGTCTCGGCGTCGCTGCCGCACCATATGGGCTCCCGCTGACAGCAGCGCACCCGCGGCCAGCACGAGTAGTTCGTTGATCCCGAGCAGATAGGCCGAGAGAGCGGCGAGGCCCAGCACGGCGAGCCACCAGCTCTTGATCACCGTGCGAAGCAGACCGACGAGCGCGTGCGCGATGATCGCGATCACTGCTGGGACGATCCCGTACAAGATGCCCGCGACGGCGGGCGTCGCCTCGTAGGTGACATAAGCCCATGCCAGCACGGTGACGATCAGCGCTGCGGGGACGATGAAGCAGACACCGGCGGCCAGCAGGCCGCGCCAGCGGGCGCGGTCATAGCCCAGGTGGATGGCCAGCTCGGTGGAGTTGGGGCCGGGGATGAGATTGGTCGCGCCCATGAGGTCGACGAAACGCTCGTCGCTGACCCACCCGCGGCGGCGCACCAGTTCATCGCGCATCATCGCGGTGTGCGCGGCAGGACCGCCGAAGGCGATGGTGCCGAGCTTGAGGAACAGCAGCGCCACCTCCAGAGATGCACGCCAGGAAGTACCCGTCCTGCCCTCCTGGCGTGCATCTGGGTCTTCGGCTTGGGCACTGGTGAAGTGATCGTCTCCCATCGTCACCCCTCTGCTACTCAGCGCGCAGCTTGTCGGGAGGTATGCAAGATCTAAGACCGAAAGCCTGAACGTGGTTCATCACCTGGCACTGGGCTTCGCCTTTGGCCTTGGGCGCAGCTTCGCATCGTGCAGCTACCCGAATGTCATTGTGCCGCTTGCGTCCGCGAAGCTCCTCCAATGCGGTCCCGGCTGCAAGATCACGGGTAATGATCGCGCCCTTGCCGTCAAGGGCTCGTACGTTTACGGCCGCACTCGCAAGGTTGCCGTCCTCACAGCAGAGATCTGGACGATGGCGTAGCGCGATCCCGTGACTAGTCTTCGGGACGCCTCGCCAAGAGCCCCAAGGTGGGTGGCTTGCGCCCTACAGATCATCTACATTGACGAAAGTAAAAATAGATATATGCCGATCTGACAGTGAGGGATTCTGGGTGTTAGCCGACTCGTTCGGGCGAGTGGCGACCGACTTCCGTGTGTCGCTCACCGATCGCTGCAACCTTCGCTGCACCTACTGCATGCCCCCCGAGGGGCTCGAATGGCTCGCCACGCCGGAGCTCCTAACGGTTGAGGAGATCGTTCGGCTCGTGCGTATCGGAGTCGAGGTGCTGGGGATCCGTGAGGTGCGCTACACAGGCGGGGAACCGCTGCTCCGGCGCGAGCTCGTAGAGATCGTCAAGCGCACGTCCGCCTTCGGCGTTGAGATCTCGCTGACCACCAACGGCATCGGGCTTTCCCGCCTGGCCCAATCGCTGGCCGACGCTGGACTCGCCCGCGTCAACGTCTCCCTCGACACCTTGGATCGCGAGACATTCATCAAGCTCGCCCACCGCGACCGACTGGTCGATGTCCTAGACGGACTTTCCGCAGCTGCCCGAGCAGGGATAACGCCAATCAAGGTGAACTCCGTGCTCATGCGCGGGGTGAACGATCACGAGGCGGTGCCGTTGTTGCGGTACTGCCTGGACAGGAACTACGAGCTCCGCTTCATCGAACAGATGCCCCTCGATGCTCAGCACGGATGGACTCGCGAGGAGATGGTCACGGCGGACGAGACGCTCGCCCGTCTCGGTTCGGAGTTCTCCCTGTCGGAGTCCGACCCGCGAGATCGAGGCTCGGCGCCGGCGGAGCAGTTCCTCGTCGACGGAGGCCCGGCCAGCGTGGGCGTGATCGGGTCAGTTAGTCGGCCGTTCTGCGGCACCTGTGATCGCGTGCGGTTGACGGCCGACGGCCAGATCCGCAACTGCCTGTTCGCGATGGGGGAGACCGACCTTCGAAGCGCTCTCCGCGCCGGAGCCACCGACGCTGAGTTAGCTGATTTGTGGATCACGGCTGTACGCGGCAAACGGCCTGGCCACGGCATCGATGATCCGACGTTCCTTCAGCCTGCCCGCCCGATGTCCGCGATCGGCGGCTGATCTCTGTGGACGCGATCCGATTGCTCGCGATCCGGGACGTCCCGTTGTCCGTCGACGAGGTCTTCGCCTCCGTATCGGATCATGCGGCTTGGAGGAACCGCTCTGTTCGTGGGGACCGTCCGGAGTGAAGACGAAGGCAGGTCCGTGACGGAGTTGTCGTACTCGGCACATCCAACCGCTGAGGAACAACTGCGACGCGTGGCGGAGCAGGTCGCCGCCGACTTCTCGTTGATCGCTCTGTCGGCGGTCCACCGTGTCGGTGACTTGGCCCTTGGCGAGATCGCGGTGATCGTGGCGGTGGCGAGCGCGCATCGTCAGGAGGCGTTCGCCGCCTCCCGGCGGCTCATCGATGACCTGAAGCACGAGGTGCCTATCTGGAAGCACCAGCGATTCACCGACGGTGAAGTCGAGTGGGTAGGCACCTGCTGACGTCACGGCTCCAGCTGACGGGAGCGGTGCCTTTCAAGTGCGGGCGCCGATCGAGGGCTCCGACGTTCGATCAGGATGACGTCACGCCAGACCCCGCGGTGGCAGCCGACGCGTTCTCTCGTGCCCAGACGGCGGAAGCCGACCGACTCGTGAAGGGTCAGGCTGGCGGTGTTCTCTGGAAACACGCCTGACTGCACCGTCCAATATCCGAGATCTTCGCTGGCGGTGAGAAGCGTCCTCAGCAACGCCCTGCCGATGCCCAGTCCTTGACGTCCGGGATGCACGTAGACGCTGTGTTCCACGACGCCGGAGTACACCGGCCGGGATGACGTTGCGGAGACGGCGATCCAGCCGGTCACCTCGTCCGTCACGGCATCGGCGGCGACGTACCTCAGAACCGGCAGCCGGGAGGTGCTGAACTGCTCCCACGGCGGTGCGCTGGTCTCGAAGCTGGCGTTGCCGCTGTCCAGACCGGCCTGGTAGATGCTGAGGATCTGGCCAGAGTCGCGGTCCTGCATCGGGCGGATATGCATGCCGGCACCGATCCATGGCTTATGGGCAGTGGCCCGGCCCGGGGTGAACTCAAGGTCGATGAAGCCCGCCTTGTGGAGTTCATGCGCCGAAGGGATGTCGGTGGTTATCACGAGCTGGCCGCCAGGAGGCAAGGCGTGGAACGCGTCGTGGACGGCGGTCATGAGCAGCCAGATGTGTCAGGTGCCGGACGATTGCCCATCACAATGTCCGCCGCCATCGGGAAGCAGTTCAGCCAGCGCTCATTGATCCGATACAGGCGGGTGGTGCCTTGCGGTTCGACCACGACGAAACGTACTTCGGAGAGCAGCCTCAGATGGTGGGACACCGTCGGTTGCCCCACCCCCGATGCGGCTACGACCTCATTAACCGTCATGGGCCCATGGCGCCGGGCGAGGAGAGACACGATCTGAAGGCGCGTCGGATCAGACAGCACCTTGAACCAGGTCGCGTACTCCTCGGCCTCGGCTCGCGATAGTTGATCTGCGTTCTCTTCCATCGAACATCGACGATATTCGATTGAGTGGTGCTCTGAAAGGGTCAGTCGGCCGCGGGCAGAAGCTCTGCGATGAGCTTTTCGACGCGGGTACGGATCTCGTCGCGGATTTCTCGTACGGCTTCGATGCCCTTCCCGCTCGGGTCGTCGAGCGACCAGTCCTCGTAGCGTTTGCCGGGGAAGATGGGGCAGACGTCGCCGCAGCCCATGGTGATGACGGCGTCGGAGGCCTCCACGGAGTCGACCGTGAGGATCTTGGGCTGCTGGTTGGAGATGTCGATGCCGACCTCACGCATCGCCTCGACCGCGACGGAATTGATGCTGTCGGCGGGGGCTGATCCGGCCGACCTGACCTCGATCCGGTCACCGGCTAGGTAGGTCAGCCATCCGGCGGCCATCTGGGAACGTCCGGCGTTGTGTACACACACGAAAAGGACGCTGGGCATGTTCATGATCCTTGCTGATAGAAACGGCGGCGTGCCCACAGGGACACGTACACGAGGCCGACCAAAACGGGGACCTCGATCAGCGGGCCGACCACCCCGGCGAGGGCCTGGCCCGAGGTGACGCCGAAGACGCCGATGGCGACGGCGATGGCGAGTTCGAAGTTGTTGCCCGCGCCGGTGAAGGCGAGGGTGGCGGTTCTCTCGTACGGCAGGCCGATGCTCTTGCCGAGTGCGAAGCCTCCGGCCCAGACGATGGCGAAGTAGGCCAGCAGGGGCAGGGCGATCCGGGCCACGTCGCCGGGCTGCGAGGTGATCGTGGCGCCCTGGAGGGCGAACAGGATCACGATGGTGAACAGCAGGCCGTACAGGGCGATGGGACCGATCTTCGGCAGGAATCGTGACTCGTACCAGTCGCGGCCTCGGGCGCGCTCGCCGATCTTGCGGGTCAGGTATCCCGCCACGAGAGGGATTCCGAGGAAGATCAGGACGCTGCGGGCGATGTCCCAGGTAGAGACATCAAGCGCCGTTTGGGGCAGGCCGAGCCAGCCGGGGAGCACTTCGAGGTAGAACCAGCCGAGTCCGGCGAAGGCGATCACCTGGAAGATCGAGTTCAGGGCCACGAGCACGGCTGCGGCTTCTCGGTCGCCGCAGGCGAGATCGTTCCAGATCAGCACCATCGCGATGCAGCGGGCCAGGCCGACGATGATCAGGCCGGTGCGGTACTCCGGCAGGTCGGGCAGGAAGATCCAGGCCAGCGCGAACATGACGGCCGGGCCGGCGATCCAGTTGATGACCAGGGACGCGATGAGAAGCCGCCGGTCGCCGGTGACGGTGTCGAGGCGGTCGTAGCGCACCTTGGCCAGGACGGGATACATCATCAGAAGCAGACCCAGGGCGATCGGCAGGGAGACCTTGCCGATCTGGATCGCGTCGAGGGCGTCGTCCAGTCCGGGAACCAGACGGCCGAGGAGTAGCCCCAGGGCCATCGCGGCGATGATCCACACCGGAAGGAATCGGTCGAGTGTGGAAAGCCCGCCCATGGGCGGCACGGTGGTGGCGCTCGGCATGGACCGCTTTCGATTGGTGCTGGTCATGACGCGGTGGCGTGTACGCGGGTGAGCAGGGCGTAGAGAGCAGCGCCCTCGGGAGAGGCGCGGTAATAGACCCAGGCGCCGCGTACTTCCGAGGTCAGGAGACCCGCCTCGTCCATCACATTCAGATGGTGACTGACCGCGAGATCGCCCAGGTCGAGGGCCGCGGTGATGTCGCAGACGCAGGCTTCGCCCTCGGCGTGCGCCAGGACGAGGCTGAGCATGCGAAGCCGTAGCGGATCAGCAAGGACCTTGAGCCGCCGGGCCAGATGCTCGGCGGCCACGTTCGGTAGGGGCGGGCCCGGCGTGGAGTCGCCGCATCCGTCTGACGGAAGGATGAGGAGCTCTCGCCAACGTATAGACACACATCTATCTTTATAGACGTCTATCTATTTGTCCAGCGAGCCGCTCGTCACGGCAGGAGGCCTCGAAGGACGTCAAGGCGTTCTGGGACGATCGCGTACCAGGCCCACTTGCCCCGCTTGTCGCGGGTCAGAAAGCCGGCATCCACGAGAACCTTCAGGTGGTGACTGATCGTCGGCTGGGTCAGATCGAGCGCCTCCGTTAAGCCGCACACGCAGGCCTCGCTGGACGGACTGCCGCTGATCATGCTCAGAAGTTGGAGCCGCGTGGGGTCGGCGACGGCCTTGAGCGCGGTCGCCAGCGTCTCGGCCTCCTTGCGGGACAAGGGTTCCCCGACGGTCATCGACACGCAGTCGTCCGCGATGGATTGATTCCCGTCTATCAGTTCCATGAGGCCAGTGTAGGTAGCTGTACCGGGGCCGGAGGATGTCGTTATATTGCATAGACGCTCATCTATGTGAGGTAGGAACGATGGAAATCCACGACCCCGCTCCGGTGCTGGGACGCATCTCCGCCCGGCTGGTGCCACTCTTCCTCGGTGTCTTCTCGGCTGAAACCGTCCAGCGCTTCGTCATCGAGTCCCATCGAGCTCTTGCCGAGACGGCCCGCGTGCGCGATCACCTTCCCAACCTGGCTGAGAAGCTGGCCGAGGAGCGTCTGACCGCGCTCGCCCAAGCCGACGGCCTCATCGCGAAGCAGGTCTACGAGATCCTGTTCGTCTGCACGCGCAACGCCGGCCGATCGCAGCTCGCCGCCGCGCTGATGGACCACTACGCGGCAGGTCGGGTTCATGTACGGACGGCGGGGACCCGGCCCGCCTCTGAGATTGAACCGGCGGTTGAAATCGTGCTCGCCGAGCGTGGGCTTGAGATCGCCCGGGAGTTCCCCAAGCCGCTGACGGATGAGGTCGTACGGGCGGCTGACGTGGTGGTGTCGATGGGGTGCGGGGATGCCTGCCCGGTCTACCCAGGGCGGCGCTACCTGGAATGGACCCTGCCGGAGATCAGAGAGACGACCATCGCCGTGGTCATGGACCTGATGGTCCGTGACCTCCTGGACGAACTAGTGCCGTCGCCAGCCTGATTGTCCTATTCATATTTCGTCGGGACTCTCCCATAGCCTTTTCTCAGGAGTCGTGGTGGCTCCGATGTATGAGAAAAGGCTTCTTGATGATCTATAGCAGTCGTCGCCTTGAGACGATTTTCGGGGCTCCGCTCGATCAGGTGACGTATCAGCAGATCGCTGACCTGGTGGGAAAGGCTGATGCGCGAGAGGCGGAGGATCTCGACTACAAACGGGACTATGCCTCGGGAGACAAAGAGGAGAAGGGCACCGAAGACATCGCGGTCGATGTTGCGGCCTTCGCGAACCACATTGGCGGTTTGATCGTCGTCGGCATGGCCGAGGTGGGCGAGGTGCCCAGCGCGCCACAGGACGTGTCGCTGTCCGGATGGGAAGCGCGGATCATGAAAGCGGTGGCTTCCCGCGTGCATCCTCTTCCGCGTGTCGAATGTCGCGGGGTTGCCAATCCCGATGCGCCCGACAACGGGTTCATGCTGATCTCGGTGCCTCTGAGCTCGATGGCCCCGCATGCCGTTTCTACTCCCTCCAAGCGGGAGGCGGGTCTCCGCTGGCCGCGGCGACATGGGACCGGGAAAATCTGGCTGAGCGAATCCGAAATCGCCGCCGCCTATCGCAAGCGCCTCATGAGTCCTTATGACCAGGAGGCGCGGGTCCGGCAATTGGAGAAGAACGCCGCCAAGGTGGCCGCAGCGGGGGTGACGAAGAAGCAGTTCCCGCTTCCGCTGCTCATCGTGTCGTTGGCTCCTGACCAGCCGGGCGATCTTCTACTCGATAACCGCACCCTGAGTGACTTCGGTAGGAGCGCGAAGCAAGACATCGTCATGATCGGTGGCAACACCACGACCTTTGAGGGCCACTATCTGGTACACCGATGTCTGGTGGCCGATACCGGTGTCGGCACGACGCGTACCTTACGCGTTCAGCTGTACACCGACGGAGCTGCGACCTTTTCCATGAACCTCGGCGGTATCCGAGAGGCGGCCGACCAGTTGAACATCGCCGTTCAGGACGGCGAGGTCGTAGCCGGGGTTACGAGTGCGCTGCGCTACATGGCGAGACACGCGCGCGACCGAGTGGGTGTCCACGGAGGTGTCACGGCCAGAGTCGCACTGCTTGCCGATGTGCATCTCTACCCGGAGATCTTCGCGACAAAGAGGCAGTTCAGCCAGTGGCCCTTCAGCATCCCAGACGCCGCGCGTCACGCTCTCACTTTGTATAGCGCCATGCACTGGGTCCAACTGATTTTGGTGAGCAAGCAGAGCATGTCGTTTGGATACGGAGAGGCGTATCTGATGCTCGACGAACTGGCTGACGACGGTCAACCACTAGCTCGTGCATCAGCACGGCTGGTCAACGATCTTTTTCAGACCTATGGTCTCGCCGAGAACCACCAGATTCGGCAAGACGGGTCACTCGATCCGGCCGCTTGGGGGCGGGATTGGGACACGATCGGAAAGTGGGCGCGCGAGAGCGGAGTTCCGGTCTTGGGCGAGTCTTAAGCCTTGCCCGCCGAATCCGCCAGCGGTGTGAAGATCGCCCCTAGCCGGGCCACCGTCTCGGGGATCACGCGGTAGTACACCCACGTCCCACGCCGTTCGCCGTCGATGAGGCCAGCGGTTCGCAGGACCTTCAGGTGGTGGGAGATCGTGGGGGCGGTGAGGTCGAAGGCGTCGGTCAGGTCACAGACGCACGCCTCGCCACCCTCGTGGGAGCCGATCATCGACAGCAGGCGCAGGCGAACCGGATCGGCCACAGCCTTGAGCAGTGAAGCCAGAACGACGGCGTCCTGCTCCGACAGGGGCCCACGGGTGAGCGGCGGACAACACTCGATCGTCACGGCGGTCATGGCGGCTCCCTGCTTAGATGTCGTTCGAAATTATAGTCGCGCGTACCCGAAGAGTGAGAAAGCCGCGATTCCGCACAGTACCGACACCACGACCAGGATGACGGTGTAGCCCGCCGCCTCAGCTCCGGCGAAGGCGGCCAGCGGAGCGACGGCCTTGGCCGCGACGGAGAAGAAGGCCAGTCGTCCCGAGAGTGTCGCGTAACCGGTGGTGCCGTATCGCTCGGCGAGCAGGTGAGGCCGGGTGATCGTGCCTACACCGAATCCGATGCCGAACAGCAGCACGCACCCGATGGCTCCGGCGGCGGTGTGGCCGACCACGGGCAGCAGCACTGCCCCCACTGCCTGCACGGCGAAAACGACGCCCGCGATCGGCGCTGCCGCCCAGCGTCGCCGTAGGCCCGTAGTCACCACTCGGCCGGTGACGGACAGCACCCCGAGGAGGCCGGCCACGGTAGCGGCGAACAGCGGTTGGTGACCGAGGTGGATCAGGTAGGTGACGAGCAGGACGCTGATCATGGCGACCGCGCCGCCATTCGCGGTGAAGGCAACGACGAGCAGCCAGAAAGGACGGTGTCGTACGGCCTCGCGGGTGGTCGCGGCTCGTTCGGCCGGTCGATCCTCGTTGAGGCGTCCACGGCGGAGGACCAGCGCATGTAGGGGGACGGCGGTCAGGCCGTACAGGACGGCCAGGATGATCAAGGCTGACCGCCAGTCGAAGGACGACACGAGCAGGCCGGTGAGCGGGAGGAAGATCGAGGAGGCGAAACCGGCCACGATCGTGACGGCCAGGAGCGCGTTCGCGCGGGCCGGCCCCTCGAACCAGCCGACGATAATGGCGAAGGCCGGTTCGTACAAGACCATCGCGGAGGCGACTCCGAGCACGATGAAAACGGCGTAGAGCTGGGGCAGGTTGCTCACCTGGGACCAGGCCAACAGCGTGAGAGCGCCCAGGGCCGAACCTATTGTCATCAGCCCTCGTCCACCGTGGACGTCGAGGACCCGGCCGACGAGCGGGGCGCACAGCGCTCCCGTCAGAACGGAGGCGGTGAGGGCACCGGCAACCTGTGGAGTCGTGACGTCCAGGTCTTGGGCCATGGGGCCGAGCAGGACGGAGAAGGCGTAGTAGAGCGCGCCGTAGCCGATGGTCTGAGTGATCGACAACGCGGCGACGATCATCCAGCCACGGCGTAGAGACAGGCCGCCGTCCGTTTCGAGAACGGCGGCCGTGCGTTCGTCACTCATGACCGGGTGCACCCGATGAGGGCTCGACCCGCCGGAGTGGTTCGCCATGTTCCCTGCGATGCCTCGGTCACGAAGTGCTGGGCGTGGAGCCGCCATGCGAGGGTTCCGGCCATCCGGGAGATCGCCCGTGGGTAGCCCGGGTTGGTGCTACCGGGTCTGGCCTCGATGAGGCCTGCGGCCAGCTCGGTCGTGGACATGGGTTCCGCCCGACAGATCAGGCGTAGGGCCTCGCGCTGCGGTTCGGTCGGGTGTCCTTCGGACATGGTCTGCTCCTCAGCCGCAACAGCCGCCGCCGTCGGAAGGGATGGTGGCGAGCACGAGCGGGGTGCCGAGCAGGCCGCCGCTCACGCCGGTGGTCAGGCCGACGCGCTGTTCCTGGGTGTCGGCGAGGTTGGAGGAACAGACTCCCGTTTCGGGAAGGTCGAGCTGGACCGAGTGCGCCGCCTCCCAGTCTCCGGCGATGGCGGCCACCACCGAGCGCACCTGCTCGTAACCGGTGGCCATCAGGAACGTGGGAGCCCGACCGTAGCTCTTGACGCCGACCGCGTAGTAGCCCGGTTCGGGGTGGGTGAGCTCGTCGACGCCATGAGCCGGGACGGTGCCGCAGGAGTGGGCGTTGGGGTCGATCAGCGGCGCGAGGGCGCGGGTGCTCCCGAGGATGGGGTCCAGGTCGAGGCGCAGCTCTTCGGCGATTGAGTGATCGGGCCGGTAGCCGGTGGCACTGATGATGCGTTCGGCCACGACGGACTGTTCGTTGCCCAGCGGGTCGCGGCTGATGACCTCCACGCCGTCGGTGTGGGCGTTGACCCGGTGGGTGAAGAACCCGGTCACCAGCTGGATGCGGCCTGAGGTGACCAGGGTGTGAACACGGGTGCCGAGGGCGCCCCGGGCGGGCAGCGCGTCGGCCTCGCCTCCGCCGTAGGTGCGGCTGGCGTTTCCGGCCCGAATGGCCCATGTGATCGGGGTGTCCTTGAGCTGGGCCAAGGCCAGGAGAGTGGTCGCGGCCGAGTGACCTGCGCCGACGACCAGGGTGTGGCGGCCCTCGTAGTGGTCGCGGTCGACGCCGAGGACGTCGGGGAGGGCGTGGTCGATCAGCTCGGTCACGGTCTCCTCACCGAAGGCGCGCAGGCCGCTCGCGCCCAGGACGTTCGGGCTGGTGTAGGTCCCCGATGCGTCGATGACCGCACGGGCCCGGATCTCCCGGCCGTCCGTCAGACGCAGGACGAAGGGGGCCGACTCTCGGCCGCTGGTACGGACCTTGTCGTAGCCGAGTCTGCTGATCGCGCTGACCTCGGCGTCCACCTGGATCCGGTCGCCGAAGAGCTTGCTCAGTGGGGCGAGGTAGTCATCGACGATCTCCGCGCCGGTCGGGAGCCAGTCGCTGTCAGGAGCTGTCCAGCCGTCCGCCTCCAGCAGACGCCGAGCGGCGCTGTCGATGTTGTAGCGCCACGGGCTGAAGACCCGAACATGGCCCCACTTCGCCACTGAGGCGCCGACCTTCGAGCCGCTCTCCAGGACGACGAAGTCGACCCCGCGTTCGGCGAGGTGTGCGGCGGCGGCAAGCCCGACGGGGCCGGCGCCGATAACGGCCACGGGGAGGCTGTTGTGGTCTGTGTCGAGCGGGGCCTGGCTCATGATGCCCACCTTGTTTAGAAGACTGTCTAATCAGTATCAGCTTCGCCCTTGATTAGAAGTCTGTCAAGTTAGACGCTCATCTATTCTGTAAGACGGTGTGGCGAGACCGGGGACAGCCCGAAGATCCTCAAGAGCGGGCCGATCTCTTAGGGGCAGGCCGACCTACCCCTGGCACCAAGATGCCGGGCAGGTTGCTGCCGTGACGATCGCTTTCGCCTGGTGAATCCGACATGAGATCAATGCGGTGACCCCTCAGTGATCCCTAGTGGAGTTCAGGCTGCGGAAAGCGCCTGACTCGTCTGAACGCTGAATATCCCGCGTTAGGAGCTTCCGCCGATGGATCAGGAAACCCGTGCCCAGGAAAGCGACGGCATCACGCGGCGCGGATTGCTGCGTGGTGCGATGGTCGCCGGTGCCGCTGTGGGCGGTGTTGCAGGACTCGTCCCACCGGCGGCTCAGGCGGCGTTCGCGGCCGCTCCTCCAACGGACCTGACCATTGGGTCTTCCATGCCGGACTTCACGGTCGGTTCGGCCGCGCTCACCCCCGACCGGGTGGTCAACGGCGCCTGCCAGTTCTGCAACAGCAATTGCCGGATCAAGGTCGCCACGAAACTGGGGAGGGTCCTGGAGATCCGCGGGGAGGAGAAGGACCCGGTTCAGGAGGGCAACCTGTGCGTCAAAGCCCCGATGATGACCGAGCTGCTCTACAACCCGCTGCGCCTGACCACTCCGCTTCGCCGGGCCTCCGGCCGGAAGGGCGACCCGAAGAGCCGGTTCGAACCTGTTTCCTGGGATGACGCGCTGGACACGATCGCGCGCCGCTGGCTGGCCCTGCGCGACGCGGGTGACGCCAAAGCCATCGCGAACCGGACCAGCGGGCGGCTGCCCCGAGGCACTGGCTCACTGGCCGGCCGGGTGTTCGCTCTTCTAGGAAGCCCCAACGACACCGACGTCGGTCCGGTGTGCAACGACGCCGGAGGCAACGCCCTGGCCACCACGTTCGGGCTGGGCAACTTCACCAACGGGTATGGCATCGACGGTGCGACCGGCAAAGAGGACTTGGGGGCGTCGAAGTTCTTCCTCTTCTTCGGCACCAACCAGGCCGAGACCCACCCGGTGACCTTCGCGCACTTACTCCGCGAACGGAAACGCACGGGAGCGCGTCTGGTGGTGGTGGATCCTCGGAGCACGCCGACCTCCGAATTCGCCGACAGTTGGGTGGCTCCGAAGCCACACACCGACTTCGCGCTCGTCCTCGGCATGCTGCACCACATCATCACGACGGACCGCCACGACAAGGCCTTCGTCCAGAAGTGGGTGCTCGGCTTCGAAGAGCTCCGCGCGCACCTGGTGCAGAAGGGCTACACGCCGGAATGGGCGGCCGGTATCACCGGTGTCCCGGCGAACACGATCCGCCAGCTGGCCGTCGACTACGCCACGGCGCGACCGGCCGCGCTCTTCTGCAACGCGGGGATCTCGCACCAGCTCGGTGCGTTCGACACGTATCGAACGCTGACCATGCTGGCAGCTGTGACCGGCAACATCGGGGTGCCGGGCGGCGGGTGCAACTTCATGCACAACACCTGGCCCGGGGGCCTGAACCTGCCGCCCCTGAAGGTGACTCCGCCGGAACGCGGCCCGGCGCTGCCCGTGGGACCGGACACCTTCGCCGAGTCGATCCTCACCGGCAAGCCGTACCGACTCAAAGCGGTGATGACCGAGGGAAATCCGCTGGTCAGCTCGGCTAACACCAGCCGGGTACGGGAGGCGTTCTCGAAGCTCGACTTCTACGTCTACACCGGCCTGTTCATGGAAGAGGCCGCCTACTACGCCGACATCATCCTGCCCGTCTGCAGCGGCCTGGAGTTCGAAGGCGTCTATATGCGCCGCGACGACCGGGCTATCCGCTGGCAGGAAGCAGCTGTCGAACGAGTCGGTCAGGTGCGCTCTGACACGGAGATCTGGATCGACCTCGCCTACGCGCTCGCGCGCAACGACAAGCGGCGTCCCAGCTCCTTCTGGACGGATGCCTTCTCGAAGACGTGGCGTGACTACGGCAAGCTGTGGGACACCTTCGTCGCGAACACACCTGGCATGGGCGGCATGACCCGAGAGCGGCTCAAGGCTCGGGCGGAACCGTTGAGGTGGCCGTGCCCGACCCCGGACCACCCGGGAGTGAGCACGCTCTACCTGGATCACCCCAGCTGGTATCAGGCGGCCGAATCACTGGGACATCGAGGGAAGCGGTTCCTCACCGCGAGCGGAAAGATCGAGATTTATACGCCTGACCTGGAACAACGCCTGGCTCCGAGCGGTCATCACGCGCTGCCGTCGTTCTACACCCACCCCGAGGTCACCGGCGCGCACCCCACCATCGCCTACGACGATCGCTACATCACCAACCCGATCAATCCCCATGCGCTCACCCATCCGGTGCGGCTGGGCGTCCCCGGTTCCAGCGCCGTGCACCGCAGATTCCCGTTGATGGGGATGACCGGACGGCCGAGTGTGGTCCACTTCGCGTCGGTGACGCACTGGACGTCAACTGGCAAGCGGCTCAACGGTGTGCGGTTGGTGCAGATCCACCCCGCCACCGCTCGAGGCCTGGGCATCGCAGACGGGGACGAGGTCGTCGTCGAGAGCCCGCGCGGGTCCGTGACCGCCACCGCTCTGCTGGACGAGGGCATCCGCACCGACACCATCTACCTGCCCAACACCTTCGGCCCCGCCCAGCAGGTCGGCGATCTCTACGACGACCCGCGCTACGAGGCGGCGAACACCCTCATCGACGATCATCTGTACGACAACCTCTCCGGCCAGCAGGCGTACAAGTGCTTCGCCTGCCGGGTGAGCAAGGCGTAGCGGCCGAAGAGCCCCGTCAGACGACGGCGTTCACGCGAACGCCGGTGACACGAGCAGTCGCGTAGGGCCGTACGTCGAGGTCCTCGCGGCTGCTGTACATCTCCAAGCGCAGGTCTGGTCCTCGCTGCGGCCGGCCGTCGGCGTCCACCGGGTAGGCGAGTATGAAGGACGGGTCGGTGAGGGCGCGTAAGGCGACGATCTTGTCGGCCTGTTCTGAGGGCGCGGACTTGTCCACTTCGTGTGAGGGCAGCGCGTCGAAGCCGAGTCGGCTCTTGAAGCTGAACAGCCCTGGTTGACCGAGGTGGCCGTACAGGTTCGGGTCGCTGCCCAGGCTCACCCAGGACTGGCCTCGGCAGCGCGCCTCCTCGATCAGCCGCATGTACAACAGGCGGGACACCTCGCTCCCGCGATGCGCGGGTGCCGCCGTCGCGAAACGCGCTCGCACCTCGTCGGCGTCGGGGGACCACAGCGTGATGCACGCGGCGGCGAGTTCCTCGCCATCCCACGCGCAGACGGCGAAGTACCTGTCACCGGAGGACAGGATGTGATCTCGATGACGGGTGGCCACGGGCCATCCGTAACGCATGGCGGCGACCTGGCGCTCGTACATGGGGATGAAGACGTCCAGCAGTTGAGGGGTGACGGGCCGGACGTCGAAGCGCAGACCGGCGGCCTCACCTCGACGCCTGGCGGCGGACACGTTCTGCCGGTCCCGGCGGGCCAGGCGGGCGAGGAACTCCTCTTCGCTCGCCAGCGCGGCCGCCCGCCAGGTGAGAACCTGCGGTTTCGGGAGGAAACCGCAGGCGGCCAGGGCCAGCCAGTCGTCAGGAGAGGGCTTCTGCACCCTGACCACGTCTACCTCGTGAACCAGGCTTTTCCAGGCCCCGCCGAGCGCCTCGTCGACGTCGACGAGGGCCATCGGAACACCGAGAACGATCTTTTTGATCATCGGGCCGCCACGTCTTCCGGCACGTTGAGCAGCCTGCACAACGAGCTCAGCATCTGCGGCTGCACGCGGTAATACACCCACGTGCCACGCCTTTCGGCGTCGATGAGGTCAGCAGCCTTAAGCGCCTTCAGATGGTAGGAGATCGTCGGCGATGACAGATCGAAGTCCTCGGACATGTCGCAGACGCACACCTCGCCGTTGGGATGAGAGGCGATCACCGACAGCAGGCGCAGCCGTACCGGATCCCCGAGCGCCTTGAAAACCTGGGCGAAGACCTTCGCCTCCGCGACGGCCAATGGTTCCCGCGCCAAGGGGTTCATCTCTCGCTCCCGGCGCTCTCCTGGAAGCGGCGCAGGCGGAGGCTGTTGCTGAGGACGAACACGCTGGAGGCCGCCATCGCGGCACCGGCGATCATCGGGTTCAGCAGGCCGACGATGGCCAGCGGCAGTGCGGCGAGGTTGTAGGCGAAGGCCCAGAACAGATTGCCTTTGATCGTCGACAGGGTGCGGCGGGACAGTTGTACGGCGTCGGCCACGGCTCGCAGGTCGGCGCGAACCAAGGTGATGTCGCTGGCTTCGATGGCCGCGTCCGTTCCGGTGCCCATGGCGATACCCAGGTCCGCCTGGGCCAGGGCGGCGGCATCGTTCACTCCGTCGCCGACCATCGCGACGACGTGACCGTCCTGCTGGAGCCGTTTGATCACGTCGACCTTGCCGCTCGGCAGTACGCCTGATTCGACGTCGGTGATGCCGACCTGCGCGGCGATCGCCTGGGCGGCTCGATCGTTGTCACCGGTGAGCAGCACAGGCGCCAGGCCCAGCGCGCGCATCCGGGCGACACCATCGGCGCTGGTCGGCTTGACGGTGTCGGCGACGGCGATGACTCCGCGGATCTGCCCGCTCCAGCCGATGGTGACCGCAGTCAGCCCACGACTCTCGGCATCGGCGAAGGCCCGTTCAAGATCGGGTGGCACGGGCAATTCGGCGCGGCCGACGGTGACGTGCACGCCCTCAACCTCGCCACGCACGCCCAAGCCTGCGGTTCCCTCGAAGGCGGTGACCGCAGGGAGCACCCCTAACTTGTCACGGGCGGCAGCGACGATCGCCTTGGCGATGGGGTGCTCGGAGGCGTTCTCCAGCGCTCCCGCGCGGCGGAGCACATCGTCGGTGTTCTCCGTTTCACCGGCGATGACGTCGGTGACCTGCATGACTCCGGTGGTCACCGTTCCCGTCTTGTCCAGGACGATCGTGTCGATGCGGCGCGTCGACTCCAGGACCTCCGGCCCGCGGATGAGGATGCCCATTTGAGCGCCGCGCCCGGTGCCGACCAGCAACGCGGTCGGCGTGGCCAGCCCCAGCGCGCATGGGCACGCGACCACCAGCACGGACACTGCGGCCGTCAGAGCTCCAGCGGCGTCAAGGCTGTTGCCGAGCCAGAAACCGAACGCGGCGACCGCGATCCCCACCACGATGGGCACGAAGACGGCGGCGACCCGATCGGCGAGCCGCTGCACGGGGGCCTTGCCGGCCTGCGCCTCGGTGACCAGCCGGCTCATCTGCGCGAGCTGAGTGTCGGCTCCGACCTTGGTGGCCCGCACGATCAACCGCCCGCTGGCGTTGACCGTGGCTCCCACGACCTTGTCTTCGGGGCCCACCTCGACTGGGACGCTCTCGCCAGTGAGCATGGAGGCGTCCACCGCCGAAGTGCCGTCCACGACGACGCCATCGGTGGCGACCTTCTCTCCCGGACGCACGATGAACAGGTCGCCGACGGCCAGCTGCCCGATGGGAATGCGGACCTCGCGGCCGTTCCGTTGGATCGCAACGTCCTTGGCACCGAGTTCAAGCAGGGCGCGCAGAGCGGCACCGGCCCGGCGCTTGGAGCGGTGTTCCAGGTAGCGCCCCGTGAGGATGAACACGGTGAGACTGGCGGCGACCTCAAGGTAGATGTGGTGCAGTCCTTCGCCGGCGACCGGCCGCATCACGAACGGCATCTGCATACCGGTCAGACCCGCGTAGCCGAAGAACAACGCGTACACCGACCACCCGAAGGACGCGATCACGCCGAGCGAGATCAACGTGTCCATCGTGGCGGAGCCATGGCGCAGGTTCTTCCAGGCCGCGACGTGGAACGGCCAGGCGCCCCAGGTGGCCACCGGGGCGGCCAGGGTGAGCGACAGCCATTGCCAGTAGGTGAACTGAAGCGGAGTGATCATCGCCATGGCGATGATCGGAACGGTCAATGTCGTCGTGATCAGCAGTCGCTGCCGGAGCATGGCGAGTCGCTGGTCCTCCGGCACGTCCGCCTGGACGACGGGCTCATCGGGTTCATCGACAACCGGCAGGGAAGCGGTGTAACCCAGCCCCTCTACCACCGCGATCAGGTCCTCCACCGAGACGGTGGCGTCGTGCTCGACGTGGGCCTCTTCGACGGCGAGGTTGACCTCGGCCCGTACGCCTTCGATGCGGTTGAGCTTGCGTTCGATGCGGGCCGAGCAGGAGCCGCAGGTCATGCCACCGATTAACAGCGTGACCTCGGATCGCGTGGCGAGCGCCGAAGGTGTTGCGGACATTGGTTCCTCTCCTCTCCCCGGGCTAGAACTCCACCGGAGGCACGTTGGCGCCCAAGACGTAGGCGACGGTGAACACCGCAGCCAGCAACAACAAGAACCCGGCGACCTTGAGGCTGCTTCTCACGACAGCACTCCGGCGTAGCGGTATCCGCTCTCTTCGACGGCGGCCTGGATGACCTCCGGCGAGAGCGGCGAGTCCGAGCTGATCTGGACCCGCCCGGCCTTCGGATCGATTTCGAGAATCTGGGCTTCGGGGATGGCCGTGTCGAGGGCGCTGCGCACGCGCTTCGCGCAGCCGCCGCAGGTCATGCCTTCCACCGAGTACGTGGTGACAACGCTCATGGCTGGTGTCCCTTCGATCATTGAGAGGAAATCGCGTATCCTGGCCAGCGCCCGTCGCAGCAGGTCAGGTGCGGCGACGAAGGACATCCGGACGTGGTCAGGGCACCCGAAGTCCGCTCCCGGGACGACAGCGACCTGCGTCTCCCGCAGAAGTCGTTCCGCGAAGTCGGCGGCGCTGGCGATACCTGGCCGATAGGTGCCCGACACGTCGGCGAAGACGAAGAAGGCACCACGGGGTTCGACCGCCAGACTGATGCCTGCCAAGTCGGCCAACCCCTCGCAGAGGATGTCCCGGCGTTCGGCCAGGGCCGATCGGCGGCGGAGCAGTTCGGCGACAGGTTCGTCGCGGAGCACAGCGAGAGCCGCGTGCTGGGAGATCGACGATGCGGCCGACGTCGTGTGCCCTTGCAGGGCGGACATCGCCGAGATCAACGGACGGGGGCCGGCGGCGAAGCCGACCCGCCATCCGGTCATTGCGAACGTCTTGGACAGGCCACCGATCGTGACCGTCCTCGCTCGGATGTCTTCCCCGAGCGAGGCGACGCTCGTGAACTCGGCACCGTCGTAGACGAGATCGCCGTAGATCTCATCGCTGACGATGACGAGTCCGGCCTCAACCGCCACCTCTGCCAAGGCCGTCAGTTCCGCCCGGTCATAGACGACACCGGTCGGATTGGACGGACTATTGATCAGCAACACCTTCGTGCGCGGTGTGATCCGCGCCCGTACCTCGTCGGCCGTCATCTTGAACTTGGCCTCGATGACGACCGGCTTCCCGCCCGCGAGCTCGATCATGGGCGGGAAGCTGACCCAATACGGCGACTGGAGGATGACCTCGTCGCCTGGATCCAGCAGGACGGCGAAGGTGTTGGCGAGCGCCTGCTTGGCGCCGCTGGTGATGATGATCTCTTCGCTGGTGTACGGGGCGTTCCATGCGTGAGTGAGGCGCGCGGCGACCGCCTGCCTGAGCGGGGCGATTCCCGCCACCGGGGTGTAACGCGTGAACCCCTGGCGGATCGCTCCGACTCCGCCTTCGCACGCCTCGGGCGGAGTCGGGAAGTCGACCTCACCGCCGGTGAGGTTGATGACGTCGACGCCGTCCTCGGCCAGTTGCTTGGCTTGGGCGTCCAGGGCCGCCGTGGTCGACGGGGTCAGTCGTGCCGCGCGATGGCTCAGCATGGGTTCCCCTACCTGGCTCGGATGTTGAACAGCACTGCGGCCGGGGGGCCGGAGCTGTGGCTCACCTGAACGTTGAGAACCCAGTAACCGGGCATGCCCAGGATGAGCTTGGATTCGTATGCCTCGCCCTTGAGGGTGGCCGTCTGCTGGCCGCCGTCCATGTTCATGCTCGGCATGCCGTAGTTGATCTTGACGGCGGCGTCCTTGATCGCGGCTCCGGTCGAGTCCTTGATCGTGAATTGAGCCGTCGTGGCGGTGCCGCCCTTGGCGGGGCAGGGCCGCACTGAGATCTGGACCGTGAGGCCGGCGTTCTGTTGCTGGTTGAGGCAGTCCGCAGATGAGGCGACGTCCTGGGCCGCGCTCTGGCCACAGCCAGCCAGAGCGCCGATCACCAGAATGGTTGCCGCCGCTGTCCGGGCGAGGCTCTTCTTCATCGCTCACCTCCGGGTGGTGCGGTCAGTTGCAGCACGAGCTCTTCGCCGTGGGGACCGGAACGGTCTCGGCGGCGGTGTCTGCGGCGGGCTTGGGCCCGCAGCAGGAACTCTTGGCGGCCGGGGCCATCTCGCTGGTCACAGCGGCTTCGGCTGTCGGCTTCGGGCCACAGCACGAGCTCTTGGCCTTCGGCTGGGCGACGGGCGGAGCGTCGTTCTGAGCGGCGGACCAGAACAGCTGACCGAGGTTGTCGTCAATGACGGACATGATTCAGTTCCTTCCAACGGGGTGTCTGGTTTGGACTTTGCAGAGTTCCGCGAGCCGGCTGTCGCTGGTGAGCAGTTCCACCGGCGTGCCGGACTCGGTCACACGGCCGTCTTCGAGGACGAAGACGCGGTCGAGGTCTTCGACGAGGGTGAGCCAGTGCGCCACGACGATCGCGGTGCGCCCTTCCAGGAGCCTCCGGATCGCCGCCAGCACCACGAGTTGGCGGGCGGGATCGACGCTGGAGACGGCCTCGTCGAGGATGATGACTCGGGGGTCGGCGAGCATGGCCCGGGTGAGAGCGACGAGTTGCCTCTCCCCGGTCGACAGGCGGGCTCCACGCTCTCCCACCCGCGTCTGGTAGCCGTCGCGGAGGCCCGCGAGGACCTCGTCGGCGCCCACCGCGCGGGCCGCCTGGACGATCTCGTCCTCGGTGGCCTCCGGCCGGCCGAACCTGATGTTCTCCGCGACGGTCCCGTCGAAGAGCAGAGCTTCCTGGGTGACCAGCAGGACCTGATCGCGTACGGAGGTCTTGGTGACTTCCGACAGGTCGTGTCCGTCGAGGCGGATCGTCCCGGAGGTGGGCGTGTAGAAGCGGACCAGTAGTTGCATGAGCGTGGTCTTGCCTGCGCCGCTGGCGCCGACCACTCCGATGTGCTCGCCGGGTTGGGCCTCCAGCGAGACGTCGTGCAGTACTTCCACGCCGTCCGCGTAGGCGAAGTCGACGTTCTCCACCTGCAGGTGGCCGCGGACCTGTCCCAGGTCGTACCCGGTGTCGTCCTCTTCCGGCAGGTCGAGGACTTCCAGGATCCGCTGTGCGGACACGGCCATGTCAGAGGACTGTCCGAGCAGGTTGGCGACATCCCGTACCGGGTTGAGCATCCGCTTGGAGAACAGCGCGAACGCGGCCAGAGTGCCGGCGGCCAAGGCAGCGCCTTGGGCCATGCCCATGGAGGCCATCATCGTGTCGGTGCCCAGCAGCATCCAGGTCATCGGCATCATGCCGGCCGCCAGGTCGAAGAAGAATCCCGAGCCGAGCGCGTGACCGTTGATGATCTGCAGGCCGCCGAAGAAGATCAGCAACGCGAGCGCGATGTGGACGGTGAATCCTAGGTAGGAAGTCAGCCACAGGCGCTTGGTGGAGAGCCTGTTGTGCACCGTGGTGTAACCGGCGGAGCGGCCTTCGAGGTCGGCCATGAGGTCGTCCTCGCGGCCGAAGGCGCGTACGTCGTCCAGGCCGTCGATGCGCTGGTTCAGATAGCCCACCATGGTGTCCCAGGCGTCGCGCTGTCGCTGGGTGTCGGTCTTGAGGTGGCGGGTCCAGCGCAGGGCGATGAAGACCATGATCGGGATGACGATGAGCGTCGGGAGTGCCACGCCGGGGCTGAGTGCCAGCAGGAACACGGCGAAGGCGATGAACCAGACGGCGCTCTGAACGAGTTCCATCCCGGTCTTCGTGATGTAGCCGCGGAAGCGTTCTGCCTCGAACAGCACCCGGGTGACCCAGGTGCCGCTGGCCTGGGAGACGTGACGGGAGAGTTGCACGTTGTGCAGCCGGGCCACGAGATCGTTCCGCAGGGTGACGGTGACCCGCTCGTTCACGCGGATCATGGCGACGTTGTAGGTGATCCGGATGATGTTGTCCAGCACCGCCAGGATCACCAGGTTGATCGCCGTGCTTGCGACGGCTTCCATGTTGCCGGTCACGACGTGCCCGACGCCGAGCATCACGGCGTACATCTGGGCGATCGTCATGATCGAGCTGAGAATCGTGACCAGTGTCGCCAGCGCGATCCACCCGGCGTGCGGACGCAAGTAGGGCAGGAAACGGCGTAGCGCCCGGCGTAAGGTGCGGTTGATCTCAGCCTGATCCATCGGCGGGGTGGAGGTGGCGAGCTCAGACATGAGCCTGACCCCCTTCGGGACGGCCTGCGGGCGCCAGCGATCGGACTGCCGACGTGTCCTCGGCGGGTAGGGAGGCGGTCTCCACCAGGGCACCGTCATTCAGCGTGATGACGCGGTCGACGTGGCGGCTGACGGCCAGTTGTTGTGTGGCGATGATGAGCGTTCTGCCACGCCGTACTCGGAAGATGGTGTCGAGCAGTTCCGCCTCGGTCTCGGCGTCGAGGTTGGCGGTGGGGTTGTCCAGAAGCAGGACGGCGGGATCCACCAGAAGGACACGGGCCAGCCCGACCCGTTGTCTTTCCCCAGCCGAAAGGTCGGCCGCGTTGGCGGCGAGTTCCCTGGTGAGAGAGAAGCGGCCCAGTCCCGCTGCTTCTGCGGCATCGGCCACCTCTTCCGCAGTGGCGTCAGGACGGGCGAAGCGGATGTTGTCCGCCATCGTCCCCTCGAAGATCCATTGCCGTTGCGGCAGGCTGACGACCTGGTGCCGGACGGATCGCAGGTCGTACTCGCGGACGTCGACACCGTCATAAGAGACGGTGCCGGCCTGGGTGTCGCGCAGCCGGGCCAGTGCGTGCAGCAGGGTCGTCTTGCCGCTGCCGGTCGGGCCGATCAGGGCGACGGACTCGCCTGCGGCCACGGCCAGGCTCACGTCATCGATCACACGCCGTTCGCCGATCTCGACGACGACGCCGTCTGCGGTGAGCGCGCCGGTGGGCGATGGCATGGGGCGACTGCCGGACACCTCGGTGATGGCGGGGCGGGCGTCGATGATTCGGAGCAACCGTTGTGCGATGACCACCGAGCGGAAGATCCCGTTGGCATGCATGGTGACCATGTGCATGCTCATCTGGACCATCATGACCAGCGCGGTCAGGGCGACCAGGCTTCCCACGGTGATCTGGCCGTCTAGGACGGCGTTGCCGCCGAGCCAGAGTGCGATGGGGGTGGGGAGCGCCCCGACCACATTGAGGATGGCCTCCCACCGGCTGTATGTGGTCTTCATGACCCCGCGGCGGGCGGAGAGTTCTTCGTTGATCTTGTTGAGGCGACCGGAGGCGTCGTCCTCACGGCCGAAGGCCTTGACCACGCCGATGTTGGTCAGGGATTCCCCGACGCCTGACAGCAGGTTGGTGAACTGGCCTTTGACCTCGACGAACATGCGCTGCAGACGGCCTTGGACGATCAGGTTGCCGAGGACGACCACGATGAGCGGAAGTGACGCGAGCAGTGTGGTCCGCACGTCGATGAGGAGCGCCACCAGGTACATGACGGCAGTCACGATGATCTGGTTGGCCAGCTCCAGGATGCCGCCGTTGGTGAGACCGCGAACGAACACCGCGTCCGACACCAGGCGGGTCAGGGCCCGCCCGCCGGACGCTTCGGCGGTGTCGGCCGGTCCCAGGTGCAGGAGCTTGCGGAACAGATCGTGCCGCAGGTCGTTGACGGCCTTGCTGGCGACCGTGAAGCGAAGTTGTTTGCCGAGGTGGAGCAGGCCGGCCGAGAGGGCGCCGATGCCCAGGACGCCCAGCGCGACGGCGAGCAGCAGACCGGGGTTACCGCCCAGTACGCCGGCGTCGATCGCCACTCGGATGACCAGCGGGATGGCGATAGTGCTCAGCAGGCCCAGCAGCATCGTGACCGTGGCCACGGCCATCGCACCGCGATAGCGGAGCGGATAACCGTAGATGAAGCGCAACGCGTGGAGTGACTCTTTCACGTCCCTGTTCCCTTCCGACCGGCCGCCGGGGTGCGGCGCGGTCCGTGCCCGTCAGGACACGGACCGCGCCTGATAGCCCTTCGGCGGCTGTGGCCTAGTCGCAGCACGCACAGGCGCAGGCGCATTCGGCGCCGTCTTCGGCGGCGTCCTCGATGCCGCTGGTCTCGCAGCAGCCGGAGCCGATCATGTCTTCCGCCATGTCTCTCTCCTTCCTTGATTTGATAATTACAAGATTATCGAATCAGATCACCTGGAAACGGTCAATGGGTCTGTCAGCAGCAGGATGTGTGAGGTTTCGCGACCTCACTCGCGGCGTCCTGCGCCGGTTCGACCCGCAGGTCGAGCTGGTCGAGAATTCGCTGGTGGTCGCGAAGGACCGCCTCGCGGCTGTCGCCGGCAAGCACAATGCGCCCGAACGTGCCGCCTCGGGGATGGTTGAGTTCGAGCACGGCTTCGCCCGGTTGTACGTCGACCTCCACCAAGGGCGGAGTCAGCGTCTCCAGCCCTTCGATGGCCCGGAGCGCCTCGGGCCGATAGAACAGGCGGCCGGGTTCGTCGAAGACGATGCTGCTGTAGAGCCCCACGCTCGCCTGGGGGATGTCCGGCTCGGGCTGGCGACCCAGAGCTGCTTCAACGGCCACGAGTGTCGGTTCGTAACCGCTGGTCGCGGCGATGAGCGCGACGCCTTGCCCACCGGACAGACGTGGATTGATCTCGACGACCTTGGGGCCGCCTTCCACGAGCATGAACTGCAGCAGTGCCACCCAGTCGTCGAGCCCGACGGCGGCCAGCGCCTGCTCGGTGCGTTCGCTGAGTAAGGTCAGATCCTCGTCGGCGAGAACGCTGGGGAACCAGCCGCCCAACTTCACGAACTTGGGCGGGGGCCCGACCTCGGCTTCGAAGACGTAGAGAATCTTGGTTTTGCCGCCCGTTCGACTCGCGAGCACGCCGATCTCCGGGCCGATCAGGTATTCCTCCACCAGGGCGCTGGCCCGGCCGCCGTCCAGGATGCCGGCGACTGCGGCGGTGACCTCTTCGACCATGGTGCAGTGCATGAGCCCAGCCGCGCTGGTGGCGTCGAGGGGCTTCACGATGACGGGCAGCCCGATATCTTTGGCCGCCAGCGCGGCCTCCTCGGAACTGTGCACGACCTGGTGACGAGTGACCGGCAGCCCAGCTTTGGCGAGGCATCGGTGGGTGGCGGCCTTGTCGTTGCAGTTGCGCGCGGCCTCGGTAGTGATCCCGGTGCGGAGGCCCAGACTTTCGCGCAGCAGCCCGGCCAGCGGCACCAGGCGATCCACTTGGGTGACCACGGTCGTGAAGGGCCGGACGGCGTGAACGCGGCTGACCTGGGCTATTACCGCGTCCCAGTCGTCGAAGTCGACCTCAATGGGAATGTCGGCGATGGCGAGCAGGTCGAACGGCATGTCCTCGTCCGCGAAGCCCACCTCGTAGTCGGTCCGTTCCTTGAGCATCGTGACGGTGCGTCTGCCGCCTAGTACGAGCACTCGTGTCGGATTGTCTGGCACGGGAGTCACTGTCCTTCTGATGGGTGGGGCTGGACGGACAGGCCGAGGGCGCCAGTCAGCCGCTCCAGGGAAAGGGGGTCGTCGTCATAGGAGATGATTCGGCCGTACACACCGCCTTTAGGGCTGACGTGGTCGCCGGTGTTCACATCCATGGAGATCAAGGGAGCTGGGGCGGCCCTCTCTGTGAGAGCGCCGGGGTCATAGCTCACCGTTCCGGCCTGATCAAACGTCACGCATCGGTACCGGACATGTTCGGCCACCGGCGCCCGTCTGCTGAGCGGGATGCCGAGTGCCACGTCGAGCGCGGCCTGGACCATGTCCACCCCTGAGACCGCTTCGGTGACCTCGCACAGCCTTCCGCCGGGCGGCCGGGCAACGACGTTGATGAGCACCGGTCCCGCCGGTGTCAGCCGTACCTGCGTATGGGCGATTCCGTGATCGAACCCGAGCGCCCGGAGTGCGGTGATGACGAGGCGGCGAAGTTCGCTCTCCTGCGACTCGTCCAGACCGGGGGGGAAGTCGTAACCGAGTTCCACCAGGCGCCCATCCGTTGCGGTGCGCTGGGAGAAGACACTGATCAGCTCGGTAACCGAATCACGGGTGACAGTCTGGATCGCGTACTCAGGGCCGTCGACGTACTCCTCGACAAGCAAACGCGGATCCGTGTCGTCGTGAAGGGCGGTGACCGCGTCTTTGACCTGGCGTTGATCGCGGCACAGCAGGGTGCCCGCACCGGCCGCTCCGGTCACCTTCTTGACGAGCACCGGGTAGCCGAGTCGCCGGGCGGCGGCCTGTGCCTCGCCTGATTCTGAGACAACGACGTGCGCGGGAACGTTGATGGCTGCCGCTCGCAGGGTCAGGCGCATGCGGAGTTTGTCGTTGCAGTTCATGACCGCTGCCAGACTCAGTCCTCGCACTCCGAGGCGGGCGGCGAGATAGGCGGCGAGCGGAAGGCTGAGGTCGTAGACACCGATCACGGCATCGATGGGCTGCTGAAGGTGCAGCCGCCGCAGCACTGACTCCGCCGCCGGCCAGTCGTCGAGATCGAGGTCCACGGGCACATCCGCGACGAAGGCCAAGTCCAGAGGTATGGGGTCGTCGAAAAGGATTGTGCGCACTCCGGCTTCCACCATGACGTCCACGACTCGGCGGCCGGACACGCTCGCCACGGTCGGCCGGTGGTCGATGTCCTCGTCCCAGCCCGGCATCAGCAGCACCTGCTCGACGCGCCGAGTCCGTGCGGAGAAGCGTGGCTGCGAGCCTCCAGCCGTCGGCACCAAGCGTGCAGCAGGGCGGTATCGCGCCGGTCGTCCGACTTGAGAGCCAGATAGAGCGGGGTGCCGACCGCCCCGTAGCGAGCCTTGACAGCGGCGTTGCCTCGGCCGAGGTTGAGCACTCTGGTGTCAGTGGTGAGCGCGGCGTCGATGGTGTGAGCCAACATGGCGTGGTACGGCTCGAAGGCGGGATAGCGCCCGGTCCGCAGCCCAGCGATCCACATGGACCATTCACCTGCGAACTCCCACCCGGCGAACGTCGCTACGATCTCGCCGTCTTCGCCGGTGGCGACCGTGGCCCGCGCGTACGGGCGCAGGTGGCGGGAGACCGCGCGCAGGAACGGCTCGGGCAATACGTCGGTGGGAGTGTTGTATTCGCGGAGCAATTCGTGGGTGAGCCTTACCAAGATATCCGTGTCGAGGTCGGTCTCGGCGATCGTCAGCCCCCGGCCGCCCAGACGCTGCTCGCGGTAGAGCTTGCTGCGACGACGGCTGGGCATGGCGGCCCAGTAGCCCGCCGGGGCGGCGTTCGCGGTGTCCAGCCGATAGGCGGTCGCCACATGCGCGCCGGCGTAACCGGCACCGAGTAGCCGCCCCGCGAATCCATCGGCGGGGACGTTGGCGACTCCCCACGCCCAGGCGCCGAGCGAACGCGCCGCTTGTTCGAGGCCGGCCACCAGCGCTTGGGCCGCGGCCTGATGGCCAGGCAGGGCCAAGGGACCGCCGTGCAGCCCGGCGAGACTGTGCGCGAGTAGCAGGGGTCCACGCTCCCGCAGGTCTTCGGCTTGGCCTAAGGCGAGGGCGTAGTCCAGCCGCGGGCACTGACGGACCAGGTAAGCAGGACAGATGCCCACCAGCCGTTCGCCCTCGTACGCGAGCAGGTGAGCGGCCTCGAACTCGCCCGGGGGTGCCTCCTCGAAGGCGGTGAGCCATTCCCAAGTATGGAAGATCGTTCCGGCTGCCCGGTGCACCACGTCGTTCCAGTCCGTGGCCTTCAGGTCTGCGGCGCTGCGGACGAGCTCCACCCGGTATGGACCTGCGATCAGCTCGTGGCCTGCGAGACTCGTCTGACCGGACATCGTCACCTCAGCAGCAAGACTTGTATTCACGGCTGTCAGCCACCTCCCATGTGAGGTCCTCCAGCTCGGTCACCTGCAGATCGAGCGCCTCCCGGATACCGCGCACGCCGTCTCGGGTCTCGGCCGCCGAGTCGCCGAAGACCACGATCCGTCCGTACACCCCGCCCTCGGGATGAGCGGCTGCCTGAACGGGTTCACCGGGTGCGATCTCGAGCTCGACTATGGGAGGCAACACGCCGGAGAAGGGCGCCACGTCGATGCCGGTCCGGTAGGTCACGGCTCCGGGCTGCTCGAAGACGATGCTGCTGTAGAGGGCATAGGTCGCCTTCGGCCGGCCGGAGGTGACCGGTAGGCCGAGGGCGAGCTGGGAGGCCGCCCGAGTCATGTCGATTCCGCTGATCGCCTCTGTCATCTCGACCAGGCGCCCACCTGGACGGCGTGCGTTGACCTCGACCACGCGGAAGCCGTCGGGACCGTGTCTCACCTGGGTATGGCTGATCCAGTCGGTCACGCCGAGTGCCTGAAGGGCCGCGACGGTGATCTCCCGCAACGAGAGCTCGCCGGACTGGTCGAGCCCGCTCGGGTGTTCATAGCCGAGTTCGACGAACACGGGCGGGTCGGTCATGTGCTGCCGGAGGATGCTCAGCACCTGCGTACGCCCCTGGCGGGTGAGGGTCTGCACGGCGTACTCCGGGCCGTCGATGTATTCCTCGACCAGCACCCCCGTCCGCGTTCCCGAGCCGGACTCCGAAAGGATCACGGTCGCGGCCTCTCGGACCTCCTTAACCGTGAGGCACCTCCGGACCCCGAATGCTCCGGCCTCGTCACGTGGTTTCACTACGACGGGAAGGCCGATCTCGGCGGCGATCTGGGCCGCGTCCTCCGCGTTGGCAGCAAGGCCGAAGCCCGGCACAGGGACGCCGTGTTCACGCAGGCGGTTACGGGTCAGCCATTTGTCGTGGCAGTTCCATGCCGTCTCGACACTCAGGCCTCGGGGTGCGTCCAGGAGGAGTTCAGCGAGGTGAGCCATCAACGGGATCCGTGGTTCGACGTGGGTCAGGACTGCTGCCGGCGGCTGCCCGCCGAGCTGGTTCTTGACCAGCTCGAAGACGGCGTCCCAGTCGTCGACGTCTACGTCGAAGGGCAGGTCCGCCCAGGTCATGCAGGAGAAGGGGACTCGTCGGTCCAGATAGAGGATGCGATAGCCCAGATCATGCAAGAGGCTGAACTCGCGCTGGGCCCGGCCGCCGATGAGGACGACGATGCCCGCCGAGGTCGTGCCGCCGCCGGTCATCGGCGCTCCGTTCTGTTCGCGTTTCGTCTGGGCGGGCGTCAGCAGCAGGTGTTGGCCTTGGCGGGAGCCGCGGCCGGTGCCTGGGCGGGGCGCTGAGCCGCATCCAACTTCAGCACCTCGACGATGCCGGCGACCTGACCGATCTCCTCGTTGCCCAGGCCAAGCTGCTTGGCAGTGGCCAGGAAGGAACGGACGGTCTCCTCACGGCCCAGGAGCAGCGCGGAGGCCAGCGCCACCGCGGCTTTCGTCTTGGGGTCGAGCGCTCCGCCGTTGAAGACGGCGTTGAAGAACGTCTGGTAGCTGTCGGAGAAGCTGGTGTGGCTCTCTTTGACGTCGGGGGCCAGTTGGATGAGCTGGGTCGCGATGCTCGGTGCCGCTGTCGCCATCGATACTCCTCGTTTCTGGTCTGCCGAATGCAGCCGTAAGCCGTGCGGGGTCGTCTGGTCAGATTTCGCAGCAGGCGCTGCCGGAGTCTTCGACCTCCACAAGCTGCAGCCCGGCAACAGGGGGTTCGGGCACGACGGCTTGCTGGCAGCAGCTCGATTCCGGGCTTTCGATGACCTCGACGTCGAGGTCCTGGCGCGTCTCCATATCGATCTCCTCGCTTGATTTCACGATTACCTAATTAAAGAAACATCAAATCACGGTTAGTGTCAATGGGCCGTCGGCAAGTGCCGACGGCCCGTTCGTCAGGCGAGAACCAGATAGGCGAGGGCGGCGACACCCGCGCCCACCGGCGGCGTCAGAATCCAGGCGATCAGCAGATCGCGGACGGTCTTCTTGTTCAGCCGCGACAGGTCGTTGGCCGCGATGCCGGAGATGGCGCCTGCGGACACCTGCGTGGTGGACATGGGCAGACCCAGGGTGGCGCCCAGCCCGACCAGGCTCGCCGTCGTGAGGTTGGCGGTGAATCCCTCCACGTGGGGGATCTTGATCACGGAGTAGGCGAGCCGGTCGGCGATCCGGGATCCGGCGACGAGTCCGCCCAAGGCCATGGCGACGGTGACGGACAGCAGCATGCCGGTCGTCGTCATCCCGCCCACCATCGCGAAGGAACCGATCGCCACGATCTTGGGAGCATCGTTGAGTCCACGGGCGAAGCTGGCCAGGCCACTGGTCCCCCAGTGGACGATGCCGATGGCCTTCTGCGCGGTCGTCGGTTCGACCACGGTCTCGGTCAGGGTCATCGTCGACCCTGATTCGACTACCGTTGTGCTCTTCCTTGCGGCCGACCGGGCGACGAGCCTGCGGGTGATGACTCCGAGCACGGCCGAGATCGCATACGCCACGAGGATGCTGAGCAGCAGCGGTAGCACGACCTTGCTCAGCAGCCCGTTCCATTGCACGGCCGAGCTGGCGAACAGGCTGCCGGCACCGAGCAGCGACCCGACCAAGGCGTGCGTGGTCGAGACCGGCAGCTTCAGGACGGTGGCCAGCACCACCCACGACACGGTGCCGATCAGCACGGCGGCGGCGAAAGCGGGGGTCGGCGTGGTGGCCACGATGCCCTTGGAGAACAGCGCGGTCATCTTGGACGCCAGGGTCAGCGAGACCAGACAGCCCACTGCGGTGGTGATCGTGCCCCACAGAATGGCCGTTCGGATTCTGGTGACGCCCGCCCCCGCGAGGGTCGCGACGCCCTTCGGGACGTCGTTCGCGCCATTGGCCGCGGCGAGTGCCACGACGAGTATCAGTACGAGGATTTCCATTGGGCAGCGGCCTCCAGAGGGGGGTTACCGAGAGAAGCGGTAGCCGCGTGCCGGGTTGCGGCGGCGACGAACGCCTCGATGAGGGGGTGGATCGAGGTGGGAGTCGAGGAGAGCTCAGGCTGGAAGAGGGTGCCGATGAAGAAGGGGTGGTCATCCACCTCGATGGCGCGCGGAGCCTTCTCGGCGTCCCAGCCGCTGATCACCAGGGAGCTCTGCTCGATGAGCTCCACGTAGTCGGGATTGAGCCCGTACTTGCAGTGGAACGTCTCGGTCGTCTGATCGGCGTGGGCGAAGACGGAGGCGAGCCGGCTGCCGTCGCCGAGGTAGAGCGAAGCCTGCTCTCCCACCAGTGAGCAGCACAGCGCGGTGATCAGCGGGGTACCGGCACCGGGGTCGTACTGGACGTCGTCGGCATCGACCAAGTCCAGGACGTTGCGGGCGTACTCGATCAAGGCGTGCTGGAATCCGCCGCACGTACCCAGGTAGGGGATGCCGTTCTCGCGAGCCACCCGGATCGCCAGCAGCACGTTGTCCTTGGAGGCATACGGCGAGCCGGGGATCACCCAGATACCCGCGTATCCATCGAGAGTTTCCGGCCCGGCGATGTCGGAGGTGGGGATCCAGTCGATGTCCGCGGGCAGATGCGGGATGAGATCGTGAAGGCGGGCGTGGGCGGGGACCGTTGTCTTGCGGTCACCGACCAGAGCGATCCGGGGACGCTCGGTCATGGGGCGTTCTCCTCATGGCTGCTGGTGAAGGACCCGATCCAGACATGGGCGCCGGGGTTCAGCCGAAAGATCGTGCCGGGCTCGGTGGCGGTGGCCCCATGGACGAACAGAAGCGGCCGATGGCGCAGGTGGTGAGCGGGGGTGAATGACCGCTCGTCGAGGCTGTCGTTGTAGACGCACAGCAGTTGCTCGGCCCCGTCGGTGCTGGTCCGAAGGAGGGCTTTCAGGCCCGAACCGACGTTCACCGATTCGACGGTCGAGTCCGGAGAGAACGTGGCGCGGGTTCGCGGATTGGCGACGACGCCGCTCTCCTCCGCCTGGTGGTTCACGAGATCGAGCAGAGCGGAGTCGACCGCTTGGGCCGGCGGCTGGTCGAAGATCGGCCGGCCCGTCATCACCTCGCCGGGCGGATGACCGAGGAGCGCCAGCACGGTCGGGGCGACGTCGGCCAGCGTGCCATCGCCGCGCAGGTCGGGCGCCCAGGACGGGTGGAGGAGGACCAGCGGCACGGGGTTGGTGGTGTGGCCTCCGTACGGACGCGGCCTGCCGTCGGGTCCGGCACGGAGCATCTGTTCCGCGTTGCCGTGGTCGCCGACCAGGAGCACCCAGCGTTCAGTCTCCCGGGCAACCTGGCAGATGCGCGCGACCGCATCGTCGGTGTGCTCGGCCGCCCGGACGGTGGCCGCGCTATCACCGGTGTGTCCGACGACGTCGATGTTGGCCAGGTTGGCGACGACCAGATGCACATCCGCGCGCCGGGCGGCGTCTGTCACCGCGGCCGTCACTGCGGCCAGGTTCATCTGCGGCCGAGCTCGATAGTCGGGAGCGGTATCGGCGACGATGCGGACGTGCTCCTCTACGTCACGTGCCCGCGAGTCGCGGCCGTTGATGTAGTAGGTGACGTGCTCGAACTTCTCCCGTTCGGCGACGCGGACCGAACGCAGACCATGGCGTTCCAGTTCGTCGGCCAGCCCGTCTGAAGCGTCCGCGCGATCCACCAGAGGCGGGATCTCGGCTGCCGTGTCATAGCGAGCCAGGCTGAGCACCGTGACGTCGCGCGACGTCAGGTGGCTCACCAACTGGTCGGCGAGCTGCTGGATGCGGTCGCTGCGGAAGTTGGTGAACAGCACCGCGTCGCCCTGGCGCACCGCGCCGAGCGGGTTGCCATCCGGGTCGGCGACGACGCTGGGTGGGGTCCATTCGTCGCTGACCCCGCCGTCGGCGAGCGCATCTCGTGCTTGCTGAACGAGTTTGCCGGTGCCGTCGGCGATCGCCGTCATGGCGGCGCGGGTGAGTTCGAGATCTCCGCTCTTGTCCAAGGCGTAGCCACGGCCGACGACAGTGGCTACGCGACCGATTCCCGCCTCAGCCGCGAACTTCTCGACCCGATCGAGGTACGCGGCAGCGGTCCCGTCGGCGACGTCACGGCCGTCGGTGATGGCGTGGATCCACACGGCGGGCACGAGATGGGCGTCGGCGATGGTCAGCAGTTCGCGGAGGTGGTCGACATGGGCGTGGATCTGGCCATCGGAGCACAGGCCGATCAGGTGCAGGGCGCCCCCGGAGGAAGCGAGCCGCGCACCGACCTCGCTCAACAGCGGGTGTGCGGCCAGTGCTCCGGAGTCGATGGCCTGCTGCACGAGGACGCTGTCGTAGGGGAGTGGCCGGCCTGCGCCGATGACCATGTGCCCGATCTCGGAGTTGCCCACCGTGCCTGGAAGCAGGCCCACTGCTTCTCCGGACGCTCCCACCAGAGTCGCGGCCGGGGAGGAGGTCAACTCGTCGAGGAATGGCGTGACGGCGCTGGTGAGCGCGTTGCCTTCGGCCTGCGGCGCATGCCCCCAGCCGTCCAGCACCAGGAGGATGCCGTTCATCGCGTCGACACGCCGTCGGGGAACAGCGCGTCCAAGGTCTCCCAGAACGTCGGGAAGGACTTGGCGACGCAGCCGGGGTCGCGGATGACCACGCCTTCGGTCCGCAGGCCCGCGATGGCGAAGGACATCGCGATCCGGTGGTCGTCGTAGGTGTCGATCACCGCGCCGGACGGCGTTCCGCCGGTGATGGTCATCGCGTCCGGGTGTTCCTCGACGGTGATGCCCATCTTGCGCAGCTCGGTGGTGACCGCCGCGATCCGGTCGCACTCCTTGACCCGAAGGCTGGCGATGTTGCTGATGTGCGTCGTCCCCTGGGCGAAGGCGGCGACGATGGCGAGAGTGGGGACCACGTCGGGCATGCTCTCCATGTCCACTTCGACGCCGTGCAGGTCTCCGCCGCGCAGGGTGATCGCGTTGTCGTCGTAGGACGCGGTGCAGCCCATGCTCACCAGCACCTCGACCAGCCCGACGTCGCCCTGGTGGGAGTCGCGGCCGATGCCCGGGATGGTGACTCGCCCGCCGAGTACCGCGGCGGCCGCCAGCGGATACGACATGCCGGAGGCGTCGGGCTCCACGGTGACCGGCCCCCCACGGAACCGCTGGCCGGAGGGAACCACGAAACGGGTGTATCCGTCGCGCTCGATCCGGACGCCCATCTCGGCGAGCGCGGCGATGGTCATCTCGACGTACGGCTTGGAGATGAGGTCGTCGACGACGGTGATCTCCACATCGCTTTCGGCCAGCACCGAGTTGATCAGCAGGCTGGAGGTGAACTGGCTGCTCACCGCGCCGCTGATTCGGGTGGTGCCCCCTCGGAAGGAACCTCCGGTGACTCTGATCGGCGGTGAGCCGTTGGCACGGACGCTGACCGCCTCGACACCGAGGGCGGGGAGTGCGGCCAGCAGGTCACCCATCGGGCGTTCCTGCATCCGCGCATTGCCGGTGATCGTCGTGACCCCGTCGGCATGGCCGGCCATCGAGATCAGGAACCGAAGGGGAGTGCCCGCCCCTCCCATGAAGATGTCCTCGGTGGGGGCCGTCATCGGCGCACCGGTGGGGGTGACCTGGATGTTCGCCTTCGCCTCGTCGATCTCGACCCGTACGTGGCCGAACTTCTCGACCCCCCGGGACAGGTAGATCGTGTCGTCGGAGATGAGCGCGTTCTCCAGCGTCGTCTCCTGCCCGGACAGCGCCGCGATGGCCAAGTAGCGGTTGGTGTAGCTCTTGGAGCCGAGGACCTTCACATCGGCGTCCATGGTCGGCAGCGTTCGCATCGTCAATTCGGCGGCTTTACGACGTGGGTCGGACGTCATGGTCGTACTCCTTCGAGGAATGCCGGAAGTCCTGAACAGGAAAACGAACGGGATTGCGGTACGAAGCTTGCTTGGCGTCGTTCAAAGTTCGTTCACAGACGGTCGATTAATTATCGAGACGTGAAATCCGTCTTTCGCTGGAGAACCGTTTGCCCCTAACGTGTGCCGCTTCAATGAGTGATCGCAGCGAAAATTTCCTCCGAGGTGTGTACGGTTCCACTCGCTCTACTGTCGTATTTGCAGACGACTCGGAAAAGTAGTCAAGCCCGGCAGTAAGTTGCCGGGCATCTTGGTGCCAGTCGAAGTGTCTGTCTCCACCCGTTCTCATACGGCCAGCTCATCTACCACGTCGTATGGTGGACAGTCCGTCAGGTCCGGGGCCGTTCCGGAGGTGAGGACGCACCCGTGATCTCTAGCAAGTGACCTCGGCGGGACACTTGTCTTCCTTGACAAGAAGGATCGAGGTGGCTCCGACCCATTCCGTTCATCAAACGTTCAATAAGATTGGTGACTCAACGTCATCTCGCAGATTCATTTTGCGAGTGTGCGAGATTTGTTTGGCTGAGAACGCCAGTTCAGCGCCATCAGCGGATGGGTGTACCAGGTGTCAGGCCGGGGGAGGCGTGGGCTCGCGGCTGGCACAAATAGGCGTAGACATCTTGAAGTAAGCTGCTATTTAATGATCCCCGTCACCAATGGGGCTCGGGGGTGTTATGTGCTTCGGGAATTAGGGTTGGATGATCACGCCGACGCCATCTACCGTGCAATTTTGACGCAGAAGGATGGCGAGATCGGGAAGATCGCCGAGCGGCTGGAGATGTCCGAGAGCTACGTTCGGGCCACCATCGACAGGCTGGTGGACATGTCGTTGCTGCGCCGATCCTCGGGGACCCTTCAGCCGGCCAGTCCGAGCGTGGCCTTCCACTCGATGCTTCAGCATCAACGGGCGGACCTGCTACGCCGCCAGGAGGCGTTCTTCGCTGCGGAGCGCGCCGTAAATCGCCTGGTCAGCGAGTACAGCGAGATATGCGGGACCGGCAACCGGAGCGAATGCGACTGCCTGGAGAGCATCGAGGCCGTTCGAGCGCGCATCGAGACGCTGGCCCACGGGACGACGTCGGAGTGTCAGTCGCTGATGCCTGGAGGGGCTCAATCCGCGGCGAGTCTGGAAGCCAGCAGGCCGCTGGACGAGTTGCTTCTACAACGCGGCGCCTCGGTTCGTACCTTGTATCTGGACAGCGCTTGGAACGACACGCCGACCCACGCATATGCCCGCTGGCTCACGGATCTCGGTGGCGAGGTGCGGTCGGCCCCCACGCTGCCGCTGAGAATCGTGATCTTCGACAAGAAGATCGCATTGGTTCCCCTCGATCCTCAGGACAGCAGCAAGGGCGCCGTTGAGGTATGCGGCGAAGGCCTGATCGCGGCGCTTGTGGCGTTGTTCGAGCAGATCTGGATCGTGGCCACTCCCTACGGCGCCGGCCATCGGCGATGTGAGGAGAAGCCCACGCCGCAAGAGCTGGAGCTTCTGCGGCTGCTGGCCCTGGGGCTGACCGACGAGGCCGCGAGCAAGAAGCTCGGCATCGGCTTGCGCACCCATCGTCGGATGGTCGCCGATCTGATGGATCGGCTCAATGCGCGCAGTCGATTCGAGGCCGGGGTCAAGGCCCTTCAGCGGGGTTGGGTCGCGGACTGACACACGACGGAGAGGAAGGAGCCACTCCCATGAACACTCTTACACGCAGGCGTTGTCGCCTGTGTAGAAGACTGTCAATGTAAGCAGGTGGCGAAACAGGTGAGTTCGCGGGCCGAGATCTGCTGCATGCCGCTCGCGGCGGAGCCAATCGGTGTCGACCAGGCGGGCGAGGTGGCGATCGCCTTCAAGGCGCTGTCGGATCCCGTTCGGGTGCGCCTGCTGTCGCTGATCGCTTCCCACCCTGGAGGAGAGGCCTACGTCAACAACCTCATCGCGGCCTTCGACCTGACCGGTCCGACCATCTCTCACCACCTCAGAGTCTTGCGCGAGGCAGGCCTCATCGGATGCCAACGGCGTGGGACCTGGGTCTACTACTGGGTGGTCCCCACGATGTTGGAGCGGCTGAGCGAGGTTCTTTCGATTCCGGCCGGCAGTCGCGCGACTGACTAGGTTGTCGGCATCGCCAGATCCGATGAGGCGAGCAGCAGGGACAGGCGGTGAATGCGCTCACGTACGGGGCGGTAGTACACCCAGGTGCCGCGCCGGTCGTGGTCGACGAGCCCGGCCTCGCGTAGATGCTTGAGATGGTAGGAGATCGTCGGCGCGGCAACGTCGAACAGGCCGGTCAAGTCGCAGACGCACACTTCCCCATCGGGGTGGGCGGCGATCAACGACAGCAGGCGGAGCCGGATGGGGTCGCCCAGCGCCTTGAACATCTTGGCCATGTCGACCGCATTCGCAGCGTCGAGCGGCACAACCTCCAGGGGTGTGCAGCATCCCTGAGCGGCGGTCGTACCTGCCGCATCCTGCTCCAACGCCGTGTTAGCCATACTTTATTTTGACATCTGTCTAACTATGAGGCAAGGCCGTTGACGGTCCACTAATTCGATGATCGTATAAATACAAGTTTCTCGAATCAGAACGTCCGAGAAGGGATTCAGCGATGACGGCCGAGGCATACGTCGACCTGCACGCCAAGATCTACGACGAATTCTGGAGCTTCTACCCCACGCGGATCGCGCGCTCGCTGCTGCGCCTGCCTTCCACTCTCATTCCTGACTCCGAGCAAAGTGTTCTGGATGTCGGCTGTGGCACCGGAATCGTCGCCGCGCATTTCCTGCGGGCCGGATACCGGGTCGCTGGCCTCGACATTTCGAAGGCGATGCTCGATCGCGCGCAGGAGCGATTCAAGAGCGTCCAGGACAAGGTCACTCTCATCCACGGCGACGCCACAGACTTCACGCTGCCCAGGCGGGTCCCCTTCGCCTTCTCCACCTACGACATCCCCAACCACCTCCGGAACCTGGACCAGGTCGCCGCCTACCTGAGGTCGGTTTACGACGCCGTGGAGCCGGGCGGGCTCTTCGCCTTCGACCTGACGACGGCACGGGGCCTGGAGGCGATCAACCGCATCTGGATCAAGGATGAGCAGTCAGCGATGTTCCTGTTCCGTGGAGCGATGAACCAGGAGGAGGGATTCGGGTTCTTCCGCATCTCCGGGGTGGTGCGAGCGGAGGACGGCCGCTACGACCGGTTCGAGTCCACGATCGTCAACACCGCCCATTCGGTCACTGCGGTCGCCGATCTCGTCGCGGCGGCGGGGTGGGTCGACTGTGTGATCGGCACACCCGATCACCCGTTGACCCCCGTTGAACAGCCCGAAGATGAGGAGCGCGTCCTGTTCGTAGCCAGGAAGCCTCCCGTGTCATAGGACCTTGCATTGACAGGCGTCTAAGCAATCGGCAGTCTGGAATTGCTTAGACGAACTTCAAAACAGTCGTATGCGTGATGACGAGTCAGGTGCAAGGAGGCGATCATGACTGAGCGATCCATGCATGAGGCGACTGGCGGAACGGCGCCGGTAGTGGTGATCGGAGCTGGCCCCGTGGGGCTGGCAGCCGCCGCGCATCTATACGAGCGAGGGCTGGATTTCCTGGTCATCGAAGCCGGAACTCAGACCGGCGCGTCAGTTGCCCAGTGGGGGCATGTCCGGCTCTTCAGCCCTTGGCGCTACAACATCGACGCCGCCGCCCGACGCCACCTTGAAGACGCCGGGTGGAGCGCGCCGGATCAGGACTGGCTGCCTACCGGGTCCGAACTCATCGAGGAATACCTCACGCCACTGGCAAAGCTGTTCGGCGACCGGATCCGCTTGGGCGAAACGGTGACCGCGATCAGTCGTCTCGGTTTCGACCGCGTCCGTACCAGCGGACGAGATGAGGCGCCCTTCGTCCTCCGCCTGTCGAGCGGGGAGGAAATTCGGGCCGCAGCGATCATCGACGCATCAGGCACCTACCGGACGCCCGGCCCGCTGGGTGCCTTCGGCCTGGCCGCCTACGGTGAGGCCGAGGCAGCTCCCTTCGTCGATCATGCCCTTCCCGACGTGCTCGGAGTCGACCGCGAGACCTACGAGGGCCGGCACACATTGGTCGTGGGCGCCGGTCATTCCGCGGCCACCACGCTGCTCGCTCTGGCGGAGTTGGCGGAGACACGGGTCACGTGGGCGATTCGCGCGGCAGACGCCAGCCGCACCTACGGCGGCGGTGAAGCCGACGCTCTACCTGCTCGCGGTGCGCTGGGCACCCACCTGCGCGCGCACGTGGAGGCCGGGAGGATCGCTCTGGCCACGGGATTCTTCACCCAAGCTGTGACCACCTCAGGCGATCAAGCCACGGTCGTCAGCCGCGACCCGGCCGGGCAGGAGCAGTTGATCACCGCCGATCGGATCGTCGTGGCCACCGGCTACCGCCCTGACCACTCGATCGCCTCCGAACTGCGCCTCGACAACGACCCGATCCTCGGGTCGACCCGCGCGCTGGCTCCGCTGATCGACCCGAATGAGCACTCGTGCGGCACCGTGCCCGCTCACGGAGTGGACGAACTGTCCCATCCCGAGCCCGGCTATTACACGGTTGGGGTGAAGAGTTACGGGCGCGCGCCGACGTTCCTGCTGGCCACCGGGTACGAGCAGGTTCGCTCGGTGGTGGCCGCACTGGCCGGCGACTGGGAAGCCGCCCGGGACGTCCAGCTCGACCTGCCCGAGACCGGAGTCTGCTCGGCCAACCTGGTCAGTGCCCAGGAGCAGCGGGTCGAGGAGGCCAAGCCTGAAAGTGGTTGCTGCGGCTGATCTCGGCCTGTGTGACCTGCGGCTTCACAACGCTCACGGCGACGGTAGCGCTGACTCGTGAATCACGTCCCCTGGGCACGAAGCGCTGCTCATCTTGTCGAGCAGGACGTCGTGCTCATCGCGGAAATCCGCATGAGCGGTCTTGAGGTGGGTGCCCTTCAACGCGGATTCCAATGAGAGTCGCAACTCCCACGCGCTCGTGAGGCTGCTGAAGGAGAGGACGGAATCCACTCCGTCGGCCGTCACCGGTCCTCCGTGCGTGATCGAGTCTCTGATCCGCGCGAGTCGATCGGCCAGGCAGATCCACTGAAATTCAAGCTGGCTGCGCCACGTCTGGAAGGCGTGCGGGCTCGTCAAGCGCTTGTTCAGAGTGCGCAGGCGGCGTCTGACGTGGTGACGGTCGGGATAGAGATCGGTCAGCTCGGCCAGCGCCTTGCGCGTGGATCCGGGTCTCACCCGGATCCATCCAAGGCGACTCTTGTCCAATACCGCACGAGCGATGACCCGGCGCTTCTCGCATGCTTCTTGAGTCAGGCCGCCCCTGCTGCATCCGATGGCATAGGTGACCGTGTCGATGAGGTCCTGATGGACGGACCTCACGATCCAGGCGGGCTTGATGTAGGCCGAGAGGTGATCCTTCCACTTGGTGTCCCCCACTCGGGTAGCAGCGGATTCGATCACCCGTACGTTCGCGATCACCTGTGCGAGCGATGATTGGTCTCCGGCGGCCTGCCACCAGTGCAAGAGATCCAGTGACTCCGCAAGGCGCTCGTCGTCGAACGAAGGAGCGCTGCCGATCTCCTGCCAGAAAGCCCGCATCTCCGTGAAGATCGCGGACTGGCGTGGGTGATCCAAAGGATGGCTGATCGCGCTGGCGTCAAAGTCGATGTGCTCCTCGGCGGTGTACGACTCGCTGATGTCCGCGTACCCCGTCGCGAGCCGCCAATAATCAACCCCCAGGCCAGTGCGGAAGCGTCCCATCGCTACCAGACCGTCGACCCGCCCGCGCGCCACTGCGACCGGATCAGCGTAGATGCCCGGGGAGAGGAACACTCGGACGAGCACGACACCCCGCTTGTGCGGCATGTCGGCGACGCATTCGCCGTCTCTGTCGCTCCAACCCTGCCCATACGAGCTGCACTTCGCTGAGGCGGCGTCGGTATCCTTGGGCACGGCCTCGCTGGCGAAGAAGGAAATTTCACCGAGAGAGGCGAAGAGGACGGGCATGCTGGCCTTCTCGTAGACCAGCCATACTGCGTGCCAGCTTGAGTCCGGTGGGAGCGCGAGGAACCGTTCGCACAACACGTTTCTCTGAGCCGGTGTCAGCCCTGCCCGGCGTTCCGGTTCCTCGGCCTCCACTTCGGCGGACGATGCGGAGGGGTCAAGAAGGGTGTTCAGCACGGCCACGCCCCAGGCGTCGTCGGCGAGGACCGCTGACAGACGGGACAGGAATTGGCTGCCCCAGTCGATGTTGTGGCCGTTGCGTCGCGCGATGTCGAGGAACAGATCCCGCGATACGGCGATCACATCAGGCGAGGATTGTCGGCCGCTGACCTTGGTCCAAAGATCACGCCAGGCCGCTTGCAGCACGTCGTGCTGCCCGAGCCTGCGGATGAGGCTCCGAGCGGCGGTTTTCGCTGCTTCTCTGTCGCCTGACCAATTCCGCCTGAGCGGACGCAGGGCGACATCGACATCCCTCAGCTCGGCATGCAGCGAAGTGGCCACCTCGCTGCACACTCCGTTTTGCGTCGCCCATTCGAAATCACGGAGCACCGACTCGAACGCAGCTGTGTGCAGAGCGTCAAAGGTGCGCCGGTCGTTCAACCAGGCCATGAGCTCCGCAGCGGCCTCATCCAGGCCGAGCGTGGCAGGATCCGACCACCGGGTTGTCGGTTTCCGCAACGCCATACGTAACTCATGCGCGGAGTCAGGCGGACGGTCGACGGTCTCCATGCTCATGGGGCGCATCCTCCTCAGATGCCGAAGCCGTACGCCGCATGGACCGATGAAGTGCAGGGTGAGGAGCGGCGCCTCGAGGTCTTTGACCTGGACCGGACGGGAAAGCGACAGTAGTCCCTTATTTCCGCCCATGGGCGCTAATTCGAGATCCCTCTAACTTGACATCCCTCTAATCACGATGAAGACTTGGCTTGATTTGATCTCTATCAAATCTAGCCGGATCCGGCCAGCGGCAACCGCCGCTACGCCGATTAGAAGGAGGACGCCATGACCAGCGGCGCTACCGGTGGATTCATCGGGAATCTTGAAGACGCCTTCGCTCCTCCGGCCGCCGGGGGATGCTGCGGGAGCCCCGCGGCCACTGACGAGGCCCCGGCTGAGGTGAACGCCGACGCGGTGTCCTGCTGCGGCAGCGCGCCCGCCGCGAAAGAGGCCGCGGACACGGGGTGTTGTGGCAAGGCTCCGGCCACGACGTCGACACCGGCGTCCGGCTGCTGCGGATGACCTCCCCTCCCACTCGGTCGGAGCCACCGTCGCCTCGGGGGCCAGCCGTGGAGCCTGATCTTTCGGCTGTTCTCCAACGAGTCGACGTGCAGCGGATGCGAGCCACCGTGGCCGAATTGGCTGCGGACCGCTTCCAGGGCCGCCGAGTGGGAACCCCGGGAGGCCAGGCCGCCGGCACCTGGCTTGCCGATCGTCTCCGAGAACTCGGCCCTGATGTGAGGCTCGAGCCGTTCCACGTCAAGGATGTCCGCGAGCTCTATCGCACGCCTGTACTCCGGTGGATCGACGGCCACGGTACCCACGACTGCGAACATCGCCGCGATTTCGTCGAGCATCTGGCCTCGGCTGACCTTCCCGACCCTCGCTCAGCTCCGTTGGCCAATGCGACGGCGACTGATCTTCATGGCCGGTGGGTTCTGGCCCCGGCCGATGAATGGGTGCAGACCACCCAGCGAGCCGAACTGGAAGGTGCAGCCGGTGTGCTGATGGCACGCGGCACTGACGCCGACGGTTGGATGCCGAAAATGATCGCCGGTCCGCCTCGGCGATCTGTCCCGGTCATCGCTGTCCGCACTGATCTACATCAGCAGCTCGCCGACGCTGTCGAATCGGGCGAGGTGACGGTGACGGCATCGATGCCGCTGCGAGCCGTCAGCGCGGAGGCGGCCAACGTCCATGCCCACCTTCCGATCGGCGAGGGCGGCCCACGAGTGCTTCTCACCGCCCACTATGACGGCGTCGGCGATGATCCCGAACGTCGCCTTCCCGGGGCGGCAGACAACGCTTCAGGCGTTGCGGCGGTGCTGGAGGCCGCCTTCATCCTGAATAAGTGCCTGACCGCGCCGGTGGATCTGGCAGTGTCCTTCCTGGACGCCGAAGAAGCCGGGGCTTGGGGCTCCGCTCACCACGTGACGGACCTGCCGACCGGCATCCAGGTAATCAACCTGGATGGTGCAGCCCAGCTTTATCAGGCTGCCGCCGTTGAGGCCGGGGGCCCTGCTCATCACTTGCTGGCTGTTCTTGATCAAGCCGGGCGTCGCACCGGGGTGCCCTTGCGGGCTGGAGCCATGGCATCCGACAACCGCCGGTACGCCGCAGCCGGGCACGCCGCGATCGGGATCGGCATGGGGATGCCTGGCTATCAGACTCCTGCGGAGACTCCGGATCGCGTCGAATCCGACACGCTGACAGCAGCAGCTCGCCTGCTTATCGCTGCCGTATGGCTCTTGGCGCACCCAACGGCGACTGTTCCAGCGGTCGGCTAGCACTGAATCCGGATGATTACCGCGACCTTCGCTAGTTCCCTTCCGATTGACGATCAGGCCGTCCAGCGAACGCATTCGTATGCCTCGGCCGCAGCGGCGCCGCACTGCGTACCTCGAAGAACGGCCAGGCTGCGAAGCGTTTCGTCGGAGCGGGTGTGGGGGTGTTCACGCCGCTGACTGGCGTACAGGTCCATGGCCGTGAGCTTCGCGCTCAGGTGCTGGGGTGCTAGCTCGATGAAGAAGGTGGGCGGCGAGCACGGTGTGAGTCGCCATTGGTCGGCGGCTTGTTCATAGGCGAGGACAAGCGTGGGGTGGGGGCGTTTACGCCGATCACTTGGGCGTAGGGCGGTGATGGCCGCTTCCGCGACGGCTTGGTGATCCTGGTTGTAGCTGGTCGGGTGAGGGAAAGCGATCAGCGTCGGCTTCAGAGTGGCCAGGGAGATCGGGGTGGCGTTCTCGATCACGGTGGTCAGTGTCCGCCGTGGTAACTGGTCGAGGGTGAGTTGGGCGACCTCAGGTAGGGCCACGTGCCAAGACGTGATGCCGAGGTGAGCGGCCACCTTGCCGATCTCCTCGAGGTTCTCCGCCCTCGTGGAGAAGCCGGCCTTTGGATGGGAGACGTGCGCTCCGATGGTCACGTACAGGACGTGCACCTGGCCGCCAGCCTCCGAGATGCGGGAGATGAGGCCGCCGCAGCCGATCACCTCGTCGTCGGGGTGTGGGGCGAGGATGAGCGCCCGCTGGTCACTCCAGTTGATCGTCATGCCTCGCCCCTGCTTGGTGTCGGCTATGGGGTGGCCCGGTCGGGCCGTCCGTCTCGCACCCAGGCGTAGACGCGGTTGATGCCTTCATCGATCGGCGTTGCCGAGAACCAGCCGAGGTCGTTTCTGGCGGCGGTGGCGTCGAGGGCGCTGCGCTGGAGTTCGCCGGGTCGGGCCGGTGCGAAGACCGGTTCGACTTCGCGCCCTGCGGCCTGGCCGATGTGCTTGATCAGGTCGAGGACGCTGGTCTCCCGGCCGGTGCCGATGTTCCAGGTGCCGCCCTGCTCTGCGGTGCCGGCCGCCAGGAACGCGGTGACGACGTCGCCGACATAGACGTAGTCGCGGGTCTGGGTACCGTCGCCGAAGATGGTCGGCTCGTGTCCTTCGTGGGCGCGTCCCGAGAAGATCGAGACGACGCCGGCCTCACCAGAAGGGTCTTGGCGGGGGCCGTAGACGTTGCCCAGACGCAGTGCGATGTGCCGGGTTCCGTGGAGGCGGTTGAACAGGGCCAGGTACTGCTCGGCGCAGTATTTGGCCGTCCCGTAGGGCGCTTCAGGTGCGGGTGGCACCTGTTCGTCCGAGGGGATGGGGGCCTCCATGCCGTACAGGGCCCCGCCGGTGCTGGCGAACACCAGGCGGGCGTTCACTGTTCGGGCGGCTTCGAGCAGGGTGATGGTGCCGCCGATGTTGACGGCGGCGTCGTGGGCGGGGTCAGCGACCGAGGCCCGGACATCGATTTGGGCGGCCAGATGGAAGATGACCTCGGGCCGGACCTCCTCGATGACGGCGCTGACCGCCCAGGTGTCGGTGACGTCGACCTGCCGCAGGTCGATGTCTTCCGGCAGGCGGGCGCGGCGTCCGCTGCTGAGGGTGTCGAGCACGGTGACGGTGGCGCCTTGGGCGATGAGGGCGTCGGTCAGATGGGAGCCGATGAAGCCGGCTCCGCCGGTGACGAGTGCGCGCATGGCGGCGAGCCTAGGTCTGATCATCAGGGGACATCCGGTTGATCGTTGAAGACGTCGATGTCGGCGGCACAGCGGAAACCGATGGCCCAGGTGCTGTAGGTGGGGTCGCAGGCGATGCGTTCGGTGGTGCGGACCTGCCAGCGCAGATTCATCCAGCCGCCGCCGCGCAGGACGCCGTAACGACCTTGGGCCATGCGGAGGATCGGGTCGCACTGAACCTTGGCGTCGTACAACTGGTAGGTGCCGGCGACCCACTCGGCGACGTTGCCCGCCATGTCGGCGACACCGAAGGGCGAGTCACCGCCCGGGGAGAACGTGCCGACCGGCGTGGTCGACGCACGATGGCCCGTTCGTTGAGCCCACCAGGCGTGCCAGTCCTTGAGGTCGTTCGCCTGCTCGCCGACACAGTTGACCATGGCGGGGTCGAAGTCGTTGCCCCAGGGCCACTGCTGCCAGCGGGAGCCGTGCGCGGCGTACTCCCATTCGGCTTCGGTGGGCAGGCGTTTCCCTGCCCAGGCGCAGTAGGCCGCAGCGTCGGCGCGGGCGATGTGCACGACCGGGTGATGGTCGTGACCCGTCAGGTCGCTTCCGAGTCCGGCAGGGGCCGACCAGCAGGCGCCGGGGCGTTCCTCCCAGAACCGTTCGCCGTACACCAGGCCGAACCCGCGCCGCTCGGCCTCGGTCTGGTAGCCGCTGGCCTGGACGAACAGGCTGAAGGCGGCGTTGGTGACCGGGTGACGGTCGAGCAGAAAGGGCTCTATCGAGACCAGATGCCGGGGCGTTTCGTCGGCGAACCACGTCCGTGGGTAGGACTGAACCTTTTCGATCTGGTTCAGGTGTGCGCTGGGGGAGCCGATCGGCACCTTGCAGGCGGGGAGGGCGATCATGTTCGTGCTGGTCATGATCAGCCCCCTGCCAGCGCGGGCAACACGATGATTTCCTTGTCGGCTGGCAATCGGGTGTCCAGGCCGTCCAGTTCGCGGATGTCGTCTCCGTCCACGAAGACGTTCACCCAACTCGTCAGCCGGTCCGGTTCGGCCAGAACCCGTTGCCGTAACGGGGGATAGGTGTCGGCCAGCCAGGTGACGGCTTCGCCGACGGTTTCCGCGGCGCACGTCAGCCTCACGTCTCCGATCCCGGCGGCGGTGCGCCACGCCGACGGGATGACGATGGCGGTCACGGCCTCAGGCCGCCTGTCCGGTTCGGGCCCACGCGACGGTGCGCTCGATGCCCGTCCGCAGGGGCGTCGTCGGCGCCCAGCTCAGCAGCTTGCGTGCTCTGGTGAGGTCGGGACAACGCACCGAAGAGTCCTGCGCGCGGCCCGGGACGACCTCCACCGCGCCGGACCCGGCCACCTCCACTACCAGTTCGGCCAAGTCGCGGATGGTGGTCTCCTCGTCCGAGCCCACGTTCACCGGGCCGGTTTCGGTGGAGTCGAGCATGGCGATCAGGCCGGTGACGAAGTCGTCGACGTAGCAGAGCGATCGGGTCTGGGTGCCGCCGCCGTGCAACGTCAGTGTGTTCCCGGCGAGGGCCTGGCGGATGAAGGTGGGCACGACGCGCCGGTCGTCGGCGTACATGCCGGGGCCGTAGACGTTGAACGGCCGGATGATGCCGACGCTGAGATCGTGCTGGCGCCGGTAGGCGAAGGTGGCGGCCTCGGCGAAGCGTTTGCCCTCGTCGTAGCAGCCGAGCGGGGCGGTGGGGTCGACGTTGCCGCGATAGTCCTCGTGCTGCGGGTGCACCAGCGGGTCGCCGTAGATCTCGGAGGAGGACAGGCAGAGGAATCGGGTGCCGTGCTCGGCGGCCACGTTCAGGGCGTTGAGCGTGCCGATCGAACCGGCGCGCAGGGTGTCGATCGGGCGGCGCGTGACGACCTCCGGGCCGACGGGGATGGCCATGTGCACCACCGCATCAACCGGGCCGGAGTCGATCGGCTCGGTGACGTCCTGCTTCATCAGCGTGAAGCGGTCGTTGTCCAGCAGTTCGTCCAGGGCGGGGAGGTGCCCGGCGGACAGGTCGTCGAGGGCGGTGACGTGATCACCGCGTTCCAGCAGCGCTGTGCACAGGTGGGTGCCGATGAAGCCGGCACCACCGGTGACGAGGACGTGTCGTGGGCTCATGGGTTCCTCTCGGTACGGGGCGAGTTCGTACAGGTGAGGGGAGGTGGCGGCGTCGCACGGTGATCGGTCCGTGGGACGCCGCCGGAGGGTGAGGGCAATGGCCATCCCTCACTCCTCGTGTACGGCCAAGCTGTCCCCTCCTCAGTCAGCGAGGCCGTACGTCGGACGACGCGATACGCCGCACCCGTATCGCACCGCCCGGGTCAGTGGGGCGGGAGGACGCCGGAGCGGATGAGGGTCATCTCCGCTTCGAGGACGGCCCGGCGCAGCTCCTTGGGCGTTGCTGCGGTGACGACGAGGGGCTTGTCGACCGGCCATTGGGCCATGGCGCAGAACTCGCGCTGCCAGGTCAGCCAGATCACGAGCCAGCCGGAATGTTCGCGGTTGAGTTCGTCGGCGAACTGATGCCCGGTGTGGTGGTCGATGCGGCGGTCTCGACGGGTGGAGCGGGATGAGCCCGGGTGATGGTTACCTTTGGGCCGCCGGAAACGCTCGATGGCTTTCCGAAGCAGCATCACGAGGGATGCTCCTCGCCGGCCCGTTCGGCGATCTGCTCCTGCCGGTTGATCGCCCTGGCCAGAGCGGCGAGGTCGTCGGCGTCGATGGTGTCGGTAGCGCCTGCGTCCTGCGCTTCCTCGTCGAAGCCTTCCTTCCGCCAAGCCCACAAGCGGCCGACGTCACTGGTCAGATATCTCCACGTGTCGGGGACCTGGGGCGTGGGGCTGGGCATGGCGCGGACCTCCGGTGCGCGGGAGGGAGAGGTGGAGGGACGTCGTGTCCCCGAGGTGAGGGGACGGCTCGGTGGCCGGTGGGGTGTCGGCCGCGTACGGGAGGTGACCGTGTTCCGGGGACGGTCGACGCGACGACGCTGAGCGGGCACCAGCGCGGGGGTCTCGTCCGAGGGCGTGACAGCCGTGGGGGCGGTCGGCCGGGGAAGCGGCTGCGGTCCGGCCGCGCGACGGGCGGCGAGACGCTCGGCCGCCTGGTCGGAACTCGGCGGGACGTATTCGTGGTCTTGCTGGCGAGAGCATGCGTGCGCGTACGGGGCATGGCCGCAGGTGCCACATCCCAGGGGCATAGGCATCGATTGACCGAAGCAGACGCAGTTCTCTGACTGCGCGGTGCCTCGTTCGAGGGTCGCACTAGGGTTGGCCACGGGTCAGGGCTCCATCCTGATCAAGGGCTCGTCCGGTCGTTCGCAGCGCCGGGCGGGCCCGTTTTTTGGGCGTTGAGATGTTCAGTTTTGTGCGGGAGACATTACGGAGAGTGACTATCGAAGGCATGCGTCTAAGCAGTCGAATTCGTCAACGTCGTCGGCTGTTCAGGGAGGGCGCGCGAGGTTGGGGGTTACACGGCTGTGCCGGACATGAGTCTTCGCCACAGGACGTCGGCTTCTTTGCGGCTGGTCGGAGAACTCTCAAGCGGTACGGCGCTGACGCGATCGTTCTGGTCCGTGCGCCGGATCAGGTAGCTGCCGCCGGTCATGAGCTTCTCGTAGACGATCGGCCAGCATTCGCAGGTCCAGGCGATCACATGGGGTCTGCGGGCGAACCGCTCCGCCGACTGTGCGGGTTGCCAGTGCACCCGTTCAGGCTTGGCGCAGAGAACCGGCTGGGGTGAGTGATGGTCACACGTGGACTGATCGCGCTGCCCATTCATGGCCCTTCCTCATGCTTGGCGGGACCTGTCGTCGCTCGTCAATGGCCGAGCTGAGATGGGGGGACTAATGTTCGACGGGTCGGAAATGCCTTCCTGGTCGAGGGATCGCTCCAGCGCTGGTCGCGTCGAGTGAACCCGCTCTCTTCGGGGGTGCGCCTCATGAGCTGACTGTCGTTTGCGTCAGCCTGGGTGGCGACTCAAGCGTTTCATGGGGCGATTGTCTTGGGACTATAGTCGGACCTCGCCACCCTGCTGTCAATTATCCCAAGACAATTTCGGTGGAAGATAGGGTTGTGTGATGGCTGTGCACTCGCGATACCTGGACCTCGCCGCGCAGATCCGAGCGCGGATCGAGGCCGGTGAGTGGGAACCCGGAGCCAAGCTCCCTCGCCTGGACGACTTCGCATCGGAGTACGGCGCCAACAGGGACACCGTCGGCCGGGCGATCGGTGTGCTGGAATCCGAAGGTTTCGTCTGGGCCGTGCAGGGCCGGGGGATCATCGTCCGGCACGGCATGATGCGGTTGCGCAGACCGCGAGGGAACCTTGTGAAGCGAAATGTCGCCGCCGACGGCCCCGGCTACTCCTTCCCTTCGGCCTCGGGCCAGGAAGTCTGGAAGCACCATGTTCCGGCCACCGCATCCGTTGAGCCGCTGACCGATCCGAGGATCGCGAGGCTGCTGGGCGTTCCGGCGGGCAGCTCGGTGATGCGCAGGTTTCGGGTGACCGGGCCGGAGTCCGAGCCGCCGTTCCAGATCAGCGTCTCTTGGATTCATCCGCGCGGGGTCGAGGACGTCCCGGAGATGAGCGCTTCGCCGGCCAGCCCGGGTGAGTGGCTGTATCGGCTGGAGCAGGCCGGCCACTGGCCCATCACGTGGATGGAGATTCACCGGGCTCGAATGCCGACGAAGGATGAGGCGACCCTGCTGGAGATCCCCACCAGCCTGCCCGTGCTGGAGATCGTACGCGTCGGGACCTCGGGAGGAGACGGCAAGCCCATCGAGGTGACCGAGTACATCGTGGCCAGTGACCGTGTGGAGACCGTGCACGTTCTCCATCGCGATGAGTCGGCCCAGAGCCCGTGGCCGGAGGCGGGCGAGCGATGAGCCTCACCGTCACAGCCGCCGCCCGCACTCACGTCGGACTGGTCCGGCGCCGCAACGAAGACGCCTTCTACTGCGGCCGATCCCTGTTCGCCGTCGCCGACGGGCTCGGCGGCCATATAGCCGGTGACGTCGCGAGCAACACGGTCATCGACGCCTTGCGGTCGTACGACGAAGAGACCGTAGCTGCGGATCTGCTCTCTGTTCTAGGGCGGATGGTTTTCGCGGCGAATCAGTCACTGCTCGAGAAGGTCGAAGCTGAGCCTGAGTCTGCGGGAATGGGAACCACGCTGGTGGCGATGCTGTTGACCGGGTCGACGGCGGCGCTGGCGAACATCGGCGACTCCCGCGCCTACCTCTTTCGGGACGGCGACACCGCCGACGGCAAGCCCGAGATGATCCCGATCACCGAGGATCACATCTACGGCAACTTGGTCTCCGACGCTGGCGACGTGCCTAACCTTCCGCCAAAGATGTCCCGTTTTCTCGATGGCCGAACTGATGGCCGTTCCCCGGATCTGAACGTCCGCGAGACGCAGGCCGGTGACCGTTTTCTCCTGTGTTCGGATGGACTGAGCGCCGTGGTTCCTCCGGATCTCATGCGCGAGGCTTTGCGCTCATCGACTGACCCGGGCGACGCAGCTGACCACCTTGTATCGCTGGCCATCGATCATGGTGGTCCTGACAACATCACTGTGATTGTCGTTGATGTGCACGGGGGCTGACCGGCTGCCGCCAGCGATTGTGCTGCGGGCCACAGCGACTGTGCAGTGCGGGTGTTCTACGGCGCCGCTCTCTACAGGCAGGGCTCCGAGAAGGGGTAGGGCGAACCGTTTTCGTTCCCTAGCGCTGGGTCGTTCCGGTCTCCACAAGAACATTCGCCTCGCCGGCGGACAGGCTCCGGAATGGGAGGGGGCCGTTGCGGCCGCTCAGGTCGTAGATGGTTCCGTCCAGAGGCGTGGTCACTCCATCACCTGACTCCAAAGGGGCTCACACGGAACCTGTGGGGGTGTCCAGCCCGACCCTACGGGCAATGGGCTGGACACCCTTGTAGCGCTGAGAGACCGCTCGTTCACCTCCACGGGCGTGGAGAGCGGAAGCTGCTGTCGCAGTGGCGGTCGCCGTACCACGGTTCACCTCCACGTGGGGGTGAACCGGGCGTGTAGGTGTCGCTCCGCAAGGCCCGGAACTGGTCCCACGCCCGTGGCGGTCTCCGATTGGCTCCATTGCCTAGCAATCGGGTGACCTGGTGCAGCACGTTGTCCTTGATCGGCGCCGTAAGCCGCATATCCCCGACGTCCGGAAGTGGACACGTAGATCACTTCTCGTGATCGCATGATCGCGGCAACATGTCTTCTCGTGATGCGAAGGGCGGTAGATGAGGAACTGATCCGCATATGCGCGGACGAGCAATCGTTCAGTCGGGGCAGGGTCTATTTCGCCGAAGGACGAGTCATCGACCCGTCGTTCACCGATCGGTCCGCCACCGCCGTCGTCGACGGCTCCTCCGATTACCGGGTGCGGTTAGACCTGACGCACAACTGGATACTTGGCTCCTGCTCATGCCGCCAAAGCGCCTTCTGTAAGCACTGTGTGGCGGTGGCACTCGCCTGGAGAGCTCAGGCTGACTGTGTGTTGTTGCCTGAACGCCCTGCGCCGACCGACGACGAGCGGCTGCGTGCCCATCTGGTTTCACGGGATCACGACTGGCTCGCCGCAGAGCTGCTGCGAGCAGCTGAAGACGACCCATTGCTTCGCGCACGGCTTGAGGTCGCCGCCGGGGCGGCGGAGGAAGACGTCCTGGACCTGGCCGAATTCCATCAGGCCCTGACCCTCTCCACATTCATGCTCGATGAATATCCGGATGAACCGGAGGAGGCGGAGGAGTGGGAGGAGGCGATGAAGGAGATTCTCGAGGAGGTGACCAGGATGGCCGAGGCCGGGTTCAACGTTTCTGCGATCCGGCTGACGGAATTCACCATCGACCTGCTCATCGAACACGATGAACGGTACCGGGTGACCAGTGCTTTGCGCCTGGCTCAGCGTGTGCATGAAGCAGCTTGCGTCGATGGTCATCCCGACCCGCAGGCGCTTGCTGACCGTCTCGTGAGCCAGACGTTGGCGGCCCGGCTGTTCGACAAGGCGTTGCCCGCTTACGCCCGGGCGCTGGGGGTGACCGGGCTGGCCAAGTACCGAGAGCTGGTCGAGGATGCTCGGGCAGGTCTGGATCAGACGCATGACCCGGAGTTACGTGCAGCGATCACGTCGATGATGGAGCGGTTGGCCGAATACGAGGCCGGGCCTGACCGCCTGATCGAATCACTGGCCGATGCTGAGCCGTCAAGGCGCCAGATCCAGCGCATCGCGGAAATGCTGGCATCCGAGAGTCGGACCGATGAGGCTCTGAGGTGGATCGACCGCGGTCTGGCCAGCCTGGACCCCGAGAACACAGACAAATTCGGTGACCGGTCTTTCATGGTTGAGCTGCGGGTTCTGGCCGCCAAAACGCTTGTGGCTGCCGGGAAGCGTCGGCGGGCCGTGGAGTTCTTCTGGCCGGCGTTTCTTGCTCGCCCCCTACCGGAAATGTTCCGCCTGCTCGCTGAGACCGCAGGCGATCATTGGCCGCGCTGGCGGGAGACGGCGCTGATCCGATTGCGCGAACATCTCGCGAGATCCACGGAAGACAACGGTTTCGACATGCTCGTCGACATCCTGCTGTCCGAGCAGGACATTGAGGGGGCATGGCAGGCGGTGCGGGGAGGCGGCGTGAGCCTGCATCGTCGACTGGAGGTGGTCATGGTGAGCGGGACGCGATACCCGGTCGAGGCCTACCCAGTACTGGTCGAAGCCGCCCAGTGCGCCATTGCGGGAGAGGAGCCCCGTCACTATAAGCGTGCCGCCCGCCTGTTGACCGAAGCCCAGCTGCTGGCCCGCGCCTGCGGGCATGCTGAGACTTTCGCGCACGTTATGGCCGAGCTGAGAGCCGAACACGAAGGTAAATTCGGGCTCCCCGTTGAACTCGACAAAGCCCATCTGCCTTGATCCTTACGGCGGGCGTCGGGTGAAGGCCAGGGCCTTACGAGCCGCATTCGCTAGGCGGTGAGAACGAGGACGGCGCTGGCCAGATAGAAGCAGCCGACGATGGCGACGGCGACACCCGCTACCACCGGGGTCTACGCGGATACGGGACACGAAGCAGGCGCAGGCGCCCGCGAACAGGCCGACTACTGGCGCCGCTCCGGCACCCGCCTGCTGCTAGTCGTGCACGTCGTCCCGGCCGCACTAGTCCTTAGTCCTCGCGGGCGGGACGACGCTGCTGGCGTTGTTCACCGCCAACCCGGAGGTCGTCGCACTCGCCTGGCAGGTCGTGCCGCTGGCCCTGCTGAGCCTGCTCCCGATGGTGCCCGCGATGGCGGACGGCAGTTTCCTGCCCGCCCACGGCGACACCCGCTCGGTGATGATCGCGAACGTTGCCGGGACTACCTGGTGCTCATCCCGCTGTCCTGGGCGCTCGGCCTGACCTTCGGGCTCGGGCTGCAGGGCATCTACCTGGCCTAAATCGCCTTCACCGTCGTCTTGGCCGTCCTGCTGAGGTTGCGTGCCCGCAGGATGGCCGCTGACGGAAGCCGTATCGGTGCCTAAGGCTGCTGGACCTGGTTCACCTGCTGATACGCGAGCGTTTCGAGTGCGTCTACGAGCATATCGATTGGCTGAGTCCGGACGGTATGCGGAGGCGTCTGAGCTGCTCGCTGATGAAGACCTTCTGGTGCGTGCCGCAGCGGCTGAGCAGTTGCTGTCGCCCGCCTCCGGACGACCGGCTCTTCCTCGAAGAGGCGCTAGTGCGCCCCGCTGCGCAATGGCTCTGCATTTGGTGTGATGTCGTGATTACCCGGCAACCGGTACGTGTCCTCGCAGCCACGGAAAACCAAGCCCTAGGCTCGGCGAATCGGTGATCGCCGTCAGCGAGCGCACCGGGCCGTGACGCTAGGCAGAGCCGCCGCGCGCAGCCCGGTCCGACCTTCTCGGATGCCGATGGCAGCCCGCCAGCCTTCGGTTCGGCAGCCGGCCAGGGTGGTTGCACTATTGGTTGCAGTCCGCCTTTGGCCAGGGATGTCCGCACTTGACCGAAGGAACCTGTGAACAGGTCAGACGGCTGCGCGCGGACATTCTAGGACACGCCCTAGAGATCAATCTTGGAGCTCGTAATGCGTAGGTCTGAGTTTCATGGGCTACGCCCACCAACCGGTGAAGGGACCTGAGGCGCCACAACAGGTGTGCACGCTTCGCAGGGGCAGTCGAACCGATGGCGAGCAGGTGGCGACATCACAGAACGTGTGGACGGCGTCCTCTGGCCATGGGGTC
>NZ_BBXD01000017.1 GCF_001570545.1 Herbidospora mongoliensis
GACGTCCCGGATCTTGTCGATCAGCAGCGGATCGGTGGAGATCTTGAAGTCCTCGCTCCGCCACGGCTGCAGCCCGAACGCCTTCCAGATCCGCTGCACGCTGGTCGGGGAGATCCCGACCTGTTTGGCCAGTTCCCGCTTGGACCAGTGGGTGGAACCTTCGGGCACCTCCTCCAGGGTGCGGACGACGACCTGTTCGACCTGAGCGTCGCTGATCGAGCGGGGCACGCCGGGGCGCGGTTCGTCGGACAGGCCGTCCAGGCGCCGGGCCAGGAACCGTGACCGCCACCGGCTGACGGTGTTCCTGGCCACCCCTAATCGCGCCGCCACCGCCAGGATGCTGCGGCCTTCCGCGCACTCCAGCACGATCCGCGCCCGCATGGCCAGGCCTTGCGCGGTCGATCGCCGTTTCGCCCAGTTCTCCAACGTCGACCGCTCGGCCTGCGACAGCACCAGCGGCGTCAACCGGTTGTCACTCACACCCACCAGCACACCCCGGCCACCGGCCGCTGTCACGCCTGAACCCACGATCTGAAACAGAACGCGACTCAGGTGGCGATACAAGCACTCAAGACCGGCTCACTAGGCGATGTGGTAGCCGATTCCGGGCGTTGTCGCGATGAGCGGCGGGTCGCCGAGTTTGCGCCGCAGTCGGCCTATCGTCACCGCGACGGTGTTCGTGAACCGGTCGGCGTTTTCGTCCCATACCTGTTCGAGCAAGGTTTCGGCGCTCAGAAAGCCAGGGCTGGTCCGTAGCAGCGCCTCCAGCACGGCGAACTCCTTCACCGAGAGGACCAGTTGTCGCCCGTCGCGAACGGCGATGCGGCGGACCGGGTCCAGTTCGATCCCGGCCGCGCGCAGCGTCCGGGGCCGCGCGTCAGGCTTGCGGCGGGCCAGGGCGTGAACGCGCAGGACGAGTTCCGGGAAGTGGAAGGGCTTGGCGAGATAGTCGTCCGCGCCGAGGGTCAGCCCGCTGACCCGGTCGCCGGGCGCGCTCGCCGCGGTCAGCATCAGCACCATCGGCCGGGCCGCCCGGTCCGTAATCATTTGGCACACTGTGTCACCGTGCAGGCCGGGCAGATCCCGATCCAGGACCACCACGTCGTACGAGGCGAGGTCGAGCTTGGCTGCGGCGGCCAGCCCATCGTGGGCGAGGTCGACGGCCATCCCTTGGTCGCGCAGCCCTTCGGCGATCACTTCGGCCAGGGCGTGATCGTCTTCGACGACGAGGACCCTCATGCCGCCACCGGCACCCTGGCAACCGGAAGCATGATTGACACGCGCAGGCCACCCCCGGGCCGGGCGAGCAGCACGAGCCGGCCCCTGTGCGCGGCGGCGACCGCGGCCACAATGGACAGACCCAGTCCGGAGGAGCCGGTACGCTCGACCCCGAGCCGCTCGAACGGCTGCGTCAGCCGGTCGACCTCCCGCTGGTCGAGGAGGCACCCGCCGGTCTCGACGGCCAACACCATCTGCGCCTCGCCCGCGGACCCGGTGATCTCGATCCATCCGCCGTCCTCGTTGTGCGTCACGGCGTTGTCCACGACGTTGCCCACAAGCCGCGCCAGCAGTGCCGGGCTGCCCTGGATCGCCATCCGCGGTGGCACGTCCACCGTCACGCTCAGCCCTTTGGCCCGCATGTCGGCAAACCTTTCGCGCAGCGCCGCGCCGATGAGGTCGCCAAGCTCGACCGGGACGGTGTCCGCAAGCGCGCCGTGCTGCGCCCGGGCCAGCACGAGGAACCCGTCGAGCAGGTGATCGACCCGATCCAGCTGCGTACGCACCCGGTCCGCAAGCGTCACCGTCGAGGCGGCCGGGTCGGGTTTGGCGACCGCGACGTCCAGCGACGCGCGCATCGTCGCCAGCGGCGTGCGCAGCTCGTGGGAGGCGTTGGCGACGAAGCGGCGCTGCGCGGCGAACGACGCCTCCAGCCGTTCGAGCAGCTCGTCGATGGTGTCGGCGAGGTCTTTCACCTCGTCGGCAGGGCCGGTGACGGCCAGCCGCCGGTCCAGGCTGTCGGCGGAGATGCGCCGCGTGGCGCTCGTGATGAGTCGCAACGGCCTCAGCACGCGCCTGGCCAGCACTCGCCCGAGCAGCAGCGAAACGACCGCCATCACGGCCAGCGCAATCAACGCGCCGGCCAGGAGTTGGCGGGTCTGCTGCTCGTGCACGGCGGCCAGCTGCTCCTCCAGCTGCCAGATGCGCTGCTGCGCCTGGCCGGAGGGATCCCCAGCGGGGCCGTTGCTCTTGCGGTCACGGGAAAACAGGAAGGTCAGGCCCAGTAGGCCGAAGCCCGAAAGGAGGAACACGACGGCGTACAAGATGGTGAACCGTAGCCCGACGGTCCCGCTGCGCAGCCCGATCATGTCTCCAGCATGCCCTGGAGGACTTAACAACAGCATGACAACGCCGCTTCGGGCCGCGTTATGGGCCGATCTGTAGAACCGACGCCATGTCAACGACCCAACCCATGCGATCCGAGTGGACCGCGTTTCGTCGCCCAGGCAGGCTGATCGCCCTGGCCGCCGCCGGGCTCATCGTGATCGCGGTGGGCCTGCTGCTCGCCGCCGGCAACCGCTCGGACTGCGGCGGTCCCTGCCCGGAACTTGTCTCTGGCGGCGGAGTCGTCGTCAGAGACAAGTTCTCGTTCCTCCATCGCGACCTGGGCCGCGAGGGCAGCATCACGGTCCGGCTCACCTCGATGACCGGGACGATCACCTATCCGCCGCCGAACCACGACCAGATCGTGCCCGGGCTGGTGCCGTGGGCGAAAGCCGGCATCCTCATCAAGGACGGTGTGCGGCCGGGCTCGCAGTACGCGGCGCTCCTGATGACCGGCAGCCACGGCGTACGGTTCCAGTACAACTACACGCACGACCTCGCCGGACGCGCAGGTGGCGTCTCGGAGCAGTCCCCTCGCTGGCTGCGCCTGACCCGCTCGGGCGACAACATCACCGGCGCCGAGTCCACCGACGGCAAGCAATGGCACAACGTCGCCACTTCGAAGCTCCACGGGCTGCCGGAAAACGTCCAGGTCGGCCTCTTCGCCACCTCCCCCAACGACCTCACACTCCGCAAGGTCGGTCTTGGCGCCACCATGGGGCAGGCCCGGCACACCCAAGCCGTCGGCGTCTTCGACAACGTCACCGTCGACGGTGCCGCCACCGGCAAGTGGCACAACGAACCGGTCGGCGGCGAGATCAAAACGGACTGGGAGAGACAGCACCCGTCGGGAGCCGTGGAGAAGGATGGCGCCATCACGGTCAGCGGCAGCGGCGACATCAGGCCGCACAGCGACGAAAGTGTCAAGACCCTCCTGCTCGGGCTCCCAATCGGCCTGATCATCGTGCTCATCGTCGCGGCCCGCCACGGCACCCGCACAGCCCGCCAGACGCCATCCCGGCGAGTGATCGCCGCGCGGGCGACCATCCTCGGCGCGGCGACCTTCGCCACCGGCCTCGTGGCCGTCGGTATCCTCGTGCCGACGGGTATGGCGATCCTGAAGGGCAACGGCATCGCGGTATCGCCGCCGCCCTTCCTGACCGGCACCCGCGTGGTCGCCGGCCTCGCCGTCGCGCTCGCCCTCTGCGCGATCCTCACCTTCGGACTCGGTCTGCGGCTGCGCCGCGGCTGGACAGCGATTCTCATCGGACTGTCACTGATCGCCCTGCCCTACACGATCGCCACGCTCCCGCTGCTGCCCGACCCCTTCTCGCAATGGTTGCTGCGGCTCACCCCCGCCGCCGGCTTCGCCGTCCAGCAGACGATGACAGAGTACCCGCACGTGACCGCGCACTACGCGCCGTCGGCAGGCTACTTCCCGCTCCCCTGGTGGGCCGGGCTCGCCCTACTCGGCGCCTACACACTGATCGTCATGTGGATCGCCCTCGGCCGGAAACCAGTCGCGGACACTGAAGCGGTCCGGGTCTGATGGAGGCTCTGATGTTCCCCGTGTTGGGCGGAGTCGGGTTGCTGGACTCTATGCCGGTTGGCGGGTTGGGTAGAGCATCTCGTATTCGACGGGTGTGCGCATGCCCAGGGCGCTGTGGCGGCGTTGGCGGTTGTGGAAGATCTCGAGGTATTCGAAGATCGCGTTGGCGAGTTCGATGCGGGTCCTCCAGCGCCGGCGGTTGAGGAGTTCGACCTGCATGCGGCCCCAGAAGGACTCGATGACGGCGTTGTCGAAGCAGTCGCCGATGGACCCCATGGAGGGGACGAGTCCGGAGTCTTGGGCGCGGCGGGTGAACGCCCAGGAGGTGAATTGCGTCCCATGATCGGAGTGGATCAGCGCACCCGGGTGCGGGGTGCGGTTGTGGATGGCCATCCCGAGCGCGTTGGTCACCAGCGCGGAGGTCTGGGTGGAGTCGATGGACCAGCCCACCACGCGGCGGGAGTAGACGTCCAGGACGACGCAGCGGTAGACCTTGCCTTCGCGGGTGGGGTGCTCGGTGATGTCGGTGACCCATAACGTGTTGGGTGCGTCCCGGTGGAGGTCCCGGTCGACCAGGTCGGCGGCGGTGGGGACCTGCTGGACCGGCCGGCGCCCTCGCGGGTTGCCGGGCAGGCCGCGGATGCCTTGGCGCTGCATCAGCATTTCGACCGTGTGGTAGGCGAGGATCAGGCCGCTGCCGAGTTTGAGCTCGGCGTGGACGCGCCGCGATCCGTAGGTGCCGCGGGAGGCGGCGTGGATCTGCCGGATCCGCTCGGTCAGCCACGCGTGACGCAGCGACCGGGGTGACGGGGGCCGGTTCCGCCAGGCGAAGTAGCCCGATTCGGAGACGTTCAGCACCCTGCAGGCGACCTGGACCGGCAGGCCTCATCGGCCATCACCGCGATGGCTTCGAACCGTCTTTTGGGGGCACCACCTCTCGCACCAGCTCGATCGCCCGATGGGTGACGGCCAGTTCGGTCTCCAGCTCCCGGATCCGTTTGCGGGCGGCCAGCAACTCAGCTTGCTCGGTCGTGGTCACTCCGGGGAGCCGCCCGGTGTCGATCAGGTCCTGCTTGCGCCAGACGTAGATCGTCTGCTCACTGATCCCCAGATCGCGGGCGATGTCCCGGACGGGCCGTCCGGCCTCGACCAGATCCAATACCTTGCGGCGAAACTCCGGCGGGTAGCCCCTGCGTGGCATGCCGACCTCTTCTCGAGGGGTCCATGGCATACAAGTCAAGCAAAGCGACTCCACGGAAGCCGGGGAACATCACCACCCGCCCGCACTCAGCCCTCGGCGGGCGACCGCCCATCAGCCGACTGTCACCAAGTCCATGACCGAGTACAGCCAGACCTGCCCATTTCGGCCAGCGCCACGAGCCCCGGTCGGGGTGGTGCGCATACGCGGGCACAGTCCAGGCATCGTTCGCGGGGGCTGTCCCTACCGGGCACGGGCGCCCCAGCCGTACCGCTCATACGCCTGCCCGCCGGATTCTGTGATCAATCAAGCCACCGAATGATGGGTGACGCAATCCCCACAACAGCACCCGTATCCCAGAGGATCAGTCATGTCCCCCATCACGCCCAACCGCCGGTCCGTCAACCGGGCGCTGCCGACCCTTGCTCTGCTGGCTGTGACTGTCGGTGCCGTCACGGCCTGCAGTGACCCGGGCTCCGCCTCCAAGCCCTCGATCTCTCCGTACGCCACCTCATCCGTATCACCCGAGACCAGCCAGGTAGCCGGAGCGAAGCTGCACATGATCGACAATGACGGTCACCGAGTGGCGTTCTACGTCACCCAGGGCAACAGCTCCACCATCGTCCTGGATTCGGGCGGCGGCGAGTCCTCCTCACAATGGAAGGACATCGTTCCCCGGCTTCACGAAGCCACCGGAGCCACCGTCATCACCTATGACCGGGCCGGTCTCGGCAAGAGCGACGTGGTGCCCGGCAGGTGGAAGGTTGAGAGCGCTGTCAGCGACCTCAAGACGGGGCTCAAGCAACTGGGCATCACCAAGGACGTGACCCTGGTGGCCCACTCCCAGGGCGGCGAGATCGCGAACCACCTCGCCCAGGACAACCCCGAGATGCTCTCCGGTGCGGTCCTGGTCGACGCCAATCTCCCTCAATTCTTCACCGACGAGGAGATTCCCCGCCTTGTAGCCGCGACCCAGCCGGAGGTCGACGCGGCCAGGAAGAACCCCGAGAAGCCGGAGAACCGCCAGCTCATCTCCACTGCGGAGGGCTTCGCCGCAGCGCACGAGGCGTTCCACAAGGTGACGTGGCCTGACTCGGTGCCGGCGACGGTCATCGTCTCGGAGAAGACTCCGTTCGAGGGGTCTCCTCTGGACGCCCAGCGCTGGCGTGATGCCGCCGTTTCGTTCGTCCGGGCGGCGCCCAACCGAAAGCTCGTCACCGCCGAGGGCACGTCCCACGAGGTGCCGACGGAACGTCCCGACCTTGTGGTCAAGGAGATCGAGGACATGTTCGCCACACAGCACTGACCCCGCACCTCAAGCCAACGTCGTCTGCGGCCACGCACTGCGACCCCATGGGGCCGGTGTGAGTGACCACGTAGGAGACCGAGAGGCTAGGGCTGTATACCGCAGCACAGATCTTTGATCTGCCCAGAGTTCGAGTAAGCGACCGTTAGCTCCACTCGCTCGGGATGGCCCGTGGTTGTTGCCCCTTCGGGGCACCGGCCACGGGCCTCTCTCGTTCGTGCATACGGGGGGACGACCCCCGAACCCCCCGATATCGAGAGGGCTGCGCCCCCTTCGCGCGCCCCCTGGCCGCCGACGCATCCCGGCGTCGCTGTCGCTCCGGATCGCTGCGCTCCTGGCCAGGGCTCCGCCCCTCGCGCTCCCTGGCAAGGCCTCGCTTCGCTCGGGTTGAGCTCGCTTCGCTCGAATGAGGGGCTCCAAGCCGCACCACAGGGTTTGGGAAACAAGCCCGGCGAAGGCTTGCGTTGCTCGTCCTGAATGTCCACGAGACGGCACAATGTCGGCGTTCCCAAGACGGGGCTCGCTGCGCTCGGATGAGCGACCTCCAGCCCGGGCCGGGCCTCTGTGAAGCGGTTGCTTCTCTTTGGGGTGACGCGACCGCCGTCGGCGGGTTTAATTGTTAGCGTGGTACGGGGTGGTACGGAGGGAGGGCGAGTGATGAGCGGGAAGTCTCAGCCAGTGGACGTCAGCGTGCGGCAATTCGTCAGTGACTCGGGAAGCGTGACGCGAGGACTGCGGCGAGGGCAGCGGTATGTGCTGACGATCAATGGCGAGCCCCTCGCCGATGTTGTTCCCATCAAGCGTCGGCGTGCTGTGCCCATGACGGAGGTACTGGCGATCTTCGCCGGCGCGCCTGCCCTGGATGTCGATGAGCTGCGCGCGGATCTGGACGCCGGTATCGATCAAGGGTTGCCTGACGATCCGCTGGAGGGGACCGGTCTGTGAGACATGAGGAAGGCGTACTGGACACGAACATCGTGGCTGTGCTGTCTCTCTATGAAGCAGCTGAACTTCCGCAGGCGGGTCTCATCACCGCTGTGACCCTCGGTGAGCTGTCAGATGCGCCGCATGCGACGACCGATCCGATCAGGCGTGCTCGACGTATGGCGGTTCTTCAGCATGTAGAGGCCACATTCGACGCGCTGCCCTATGACGACGAAGCCGCGCGTATGTACGGCCAGATCTGTGCGGCCGTCCGCGCGGCCGGCCGACAGCCGCGTAGCAGGGCGGCCGATCTGATGATCGCTGCGATCGCCGCGAGCAACGGGCTTCCCCTGTATACAGCCAATCCGAAGGACTTCGTCGGGCTCGACGGCATGGTGGAAATCGTGGCTGTGTCGCGGCCTCCGGATGCCACCGCGTGATTTCCCCGAAGTTGGCTGGTGATCGCAAGGGGAGGCGAACTCGCCAAGAACGGGGAGCAAAAGTACTCAACTGACTGTGGTGGGACGACCACAAATGCGTCACTTCACATGCTTCCGCAGCTCCGCAAGCGAGGCTTTGTGTTCGAGTAAGCGACCGCTAGCTCCAGGTGTATGAGGACAGACATCAAGGGGCAGATCGAGCGTGAAAAGCTCACTGCCGACGACCGGGTGCCATCTGTCCTTGGGCTACAGGAGATCTACGGCATCGCCACGGGCCAGAGATGCACCCGGACCTGCCGGGTCGCGGGCGGCAGGTCCGTCGGGTTCTCGTTACCGATCGGCCAGGCCGAGGTCCGCGATGAAGCGGGCCATCCCGATCCGCCGCCGGAACAGTTCGCCGAGTTCGGGGGTCGGTTCGTCCGCCAGATGATCCAAGGGCAGGGCCGACCAGAGCGACCGCAGCACCATCGAGCCCGTGTACCCGAGCCTGACCTGGTCCTTGTCGCCGCCGTAGGCGTCCAGGATCGTCTCGTGGATGGCGGGCAGGTCGGCGGGTTCGATCTTACCGTCGTGGGCCAGGCCGACGATGAGCTGACCGAGGTCGAACCCGATCGCGGCCGGGCTGCCCCAGCTCCAGTCGATCACCACGAACTCGGCCGAGCCGTCCGCCGGGACCAGCAGGTTCTGCGGGGCGGCGTCGCCGTGTACGCGGGTGTGCGGCAGCCGGGCCAGCTCGGCTAGCAGTTCGCCATACCGGGCGGCGAGGGCGAGGATGTCGGACCTGAGCCGGTCATCGGCGAACGGGGCTACCAAGGGGTGCGTCCAGGTGGAGTCGTCTCGCAGCGCCGGCAGCCACAGCTGCGGCAGCGGGCCGTCGCCGATCACCCGCAGGCCGACGCTGTCGTTGTACGCGGACGGGCGGCTCGCCGCCATTTCGCCGAGCAGCGCGGCGGCGCGCGCGTACCGGGCCAGGTCCCACGGCTCGGGCACGGTGCGCACGTCCTCCATCCAGGCGACCAGGCGGTCGTCGCCCAGGTCGTCCAGGCGGTGGAGACGCGGCATCCGCAGGCCCGCGGGCAGCGGCTCGTTCGCGAGATAGGCGTCGATGTCCGTACGCCAGGGGAAGTTCTGGACGAAACCCGCGCGCTGGTCTTCGGGAATCATGACGAGACCGGGCCAGTGCTGGGCCGAATGCACCGACTTCGCGACGAACGACCACTCCGCGCCGGTGGTGGTGGTGCCGCGCACCCGGTGCAGGCCCGCGGTGGTCAGCATGGTCGGGGCCGGAAGGACCGGCTCGACCCGCTGCTCCGCGATCTCGGCGGCCGGGTCGCCCAGACTCTCCCTGACCAGGGCGGTGAGGTCGGTGGTCACGGTCATGTTCATACCGGTCAGCCTGGCGGGCGCGAAAGCGGTTCGCCTGAGTAGGGGCTACTCAAATACGCTCGGCAGGTGCCCAGCACGTGGCCGTTCTCCGGCCGATCCTCTCCCCTCGCCGCGATCCGGGCCGCTCCGCGAGGCGTGGTCGTCACCGGTCCGTCCGGCGCGGGGAAGAGCCGCCTGGTGGCCGAGGCCGTCCGAGGGCTGTCGGGGGTGGCGTGGGTGCGGGCCACCGAAGCCGCGTCGGAGCTGCCGTTCGGCGCGTTCGCGCACCTGCTGCCCGAGGTCGCGCCGACCGGGAATCCGCTCCGCTGGGCCGCGTCCGCGATCGGCGCGGATGTTCTCGTCGTTGACGACGCACACCTGCTCGACCCCGCGTCCGCCGCGCTCGTCCACCATCTGGCCGCGCACGGTCCCGGCCGGGTGCTCGCGACCGTGCGCGGCGCCGGGGCGTCCGAATTATGGAAGGACGACCTGCTCACCCGGGTCGACCTGGAACCGTTCACGCTGAGTGAGACGGAGGAGATCCTCACCGGCGCGCTCGGCGGCCGGATCGAGTCGGCCACCCTGGCGCGGCTCTGGCGTACTAGTCAGGGAAACGCCCTCTATCTGCGCGAACTCGTCCTCTCCGGGGTGCTGCGCGACATCGGCGGCCTCTGGCTGTGGCACGGCCCGGTCACCCTGACCACCACGATGCGCGAGACCGTCGCCGCCCGTCTCGGCGAACTCACCCCGCCCGAACGCGACGTGCTGGAACTCCTCGCGTACGGCGAGCCGCTCCCCGCCGGCCTGCTCGACCTCCCGGTCACCGAGCATCTGGAGACCCGGCAGCTCGTCACCGTCGACCCCGACCTCGCGGTACGGCTCGCGCACCCGCTCTACGGCGAGGTCATCCGGGAGGGCTGCGGCACGCTCCGCACCCGCGCGATCGTGCGCCGCCTCGCCGACGCCGTCGGCACCCGCAGACGGGAGGACGTGCTCCGCGTCGCCGTCTGGCGCCTGGACAGCGGCGACCCGGGCGACCCCGCGCTGCTCACCGCCGCGTGCGAGCGGGCCCGCGCCGTCCGCGACCTGGACCTGGCCGAACGCCTGTGCCGGGCCGCCATCGCCGCCGGCGGCGAGGCGCCCGGCCTGCGGCGTGACCTGGGCCGGATCCTGTGGTTCGCCGACCGGTACGAAGAAGCGGAAACGGCCTTCCGCGAGGCTTGGGACACCGGGGTCGGCGATTTCGACGTGACCGCGTGCGCGGTCAACCGCGCGATGAACCTCACCTGGGGCCTCGGACGGCTGGACGACGGGCTCGCCGTGCTGTCCGAGGCGGACGAGCGGATCACCGGTCTCAGCGAACGACACGCGCTCATGATCGTCAGCGTGACCCTGCACGCCCAGTCCGGCGACCTGCCCGCCGCGTGGGAACTCCTCGCGCGAGCCGAGCGGCTCGGGCCGGTGGATCAGCAGGCCAGGCGCGCGGAGGCCGTCGCCACCGCCGGTGTCCTGGCCGCGTCCGGTCGGGCGTCGGAGGCCCTGACCGTGGTCGACGACGCCCGGCGGCTGTTCGGCCTCGTACAGGACCCGCTCCCCAGCCTGCTCACGTCCCTGCTCTGGGCGGCGACCCTCGCCTGCTTCACGACCGGCGACCTCCCCGCCGTCGACCGCCTCACCACCGAAGCACTCGACGACGAGATCGCGTTCGCGCACTGGACCCGGACCGCCGTCCAGTTCACCGCCTTTCAGGCCTGGGGCCTGCGCCTGCGCGGTCAGGTCCGGGACGCGCTGACCCGCGCCGCCGAGGCGGCCGTCCGGTTGCCCCCGACCAGCGTGTACGCCGGCGCCTGCCTGGGGGAGTTGGCGCACGCGCATGCTCTGCTCGGTGACGTGGACGCCGCCGAGGAGACGCTGCGGCGCGCGACCACGGCGACGGTCGCCGCCGGTCCCGCCGCGACCGTGCCGCTGCAATTGGCGCGGGCGTGGACACTGGCGGCGCGCGGCGACATCGCCGGGGCGGTGGAGGTCGCCCTGCTGGCCGGGGACAGCCCGCACCCGTCGCAGGCGCTCTTCGGCCTGCACGACGTGGTGCGATTGGGCCACGCCGACCTGGTCGCGTCCCGGCTGGCCGAGCTGACAGTGGAAGGACCGCTCGCCGCCCTGTTCGCCCGGCACGCGGCCGCCGCGACCGGGCAGGAGCTGGACCAGGTCTCCTCTGATTTCGAGGAGATCGGGTTCATCCTGTACGCGGCCGAGGGCGCGGCCAGGGCCGCCGGCCGGTATCGGGAGGACGGGCTGACTCGGGCCGCGCGGGCGGCGGAGACCCGGGCGTGGGCGCTGACCCGCCGATGCCAGGGCGCCCGGACACCCGCGTTGATGGATCTTGACGTTCCCGGGATGACGCCCCGCCAGCGCGAGGTGGCGACCCTGGCCGCGCAGGGCTTCACCAACCGCGAGATCGCCGAACGCCTCTTCCTGTCGATCCGGACGATCGCCAACACGCTGTACACGATCTACGAGAAGACCGGCGTCAACGACCGGACGGCGCTGGCGGACCTCCTGGGTCTGGCAGACGGTACGAAAGAAGACATGTCTGGTGGTGGATCGAATGGCGCTCCACGACCTCAGGCTCCTGAATCAGGTCGGTAAGTGCTCCCGGCCACGATCCAGCGAGAGAACATGGCCACCTCCTCACATGGATTCCTTGCCGGCTCCGTGAAGCGCCCGTTCCACGCCGACGGTCGCACGGGTGAAGCGAGCGGCCAGCGTGCGCAGGTGCTCGATCAGCTCCGGAGGCTCGGTCACGTCGAAGTCGAGGTCGAGCAGGTTCGCCAGTCGTCCCGGTCGACGTCCCAGGCGACGAGATACCAGCGACGCCCCCACGACACGATCCGATACGGCTCGACGGCGCGCACCGTGCTCGACCCGTCATGGGCGCGATAGTCGAACCTCAGCCGCTCCAGGTTCCGGCAGGCCGTCGCGAGAGTGGACAGCACGGCGGCGTCCACGGTCGGCCCGGGACGGTCGGCGGGAACAGGTTCGGTCGACGCGCGCAGCGCGTCGACGCGGTGTCGCAGGCGGGACGGGAGTACTTGTTCCAGTTTGGTCAGCGCGCGGGCGGAGGTCTCCTCGATGCCGGCGATCGAGCCGCCCACGGCGGTGCGCAGGCCGATCGCTACGGCGACGGCCTCCTCGTCGTCCAAGAGCAGGGGAGGCATGGCCGTGCCGGCGCCCAGGCGGTAGCCGCCGTCCGTGCCTCGGCTCGCGTGGACGGGGTAGCCCAGGTCGCGTAGGCGGTCGACGTCGCGGCGCACGGTGCGGTCGCTGACGCCCAGGCGGTCGGCGAGGTCGCGGCCCGGCCAGTCGCGCCGGGCTTGCAGGAGGGACAGCAGGCGCAGCAGCCGCGCCGAGGTTTCCAGCATGGACGCCACATTGCCACCCCTTCCGGACAGAGGTTGACCGGAAGCCCCCGTAGCGTTGCGGTCATGAGCGAAGAGATCACCCCCTTCCGGATCGACATCCCTCAGGCCGACCTCGACGATCTCCGCGATCGGCTGGACGGCACCCGGTGGCCGGACCAGATCCCGGACACCGACTGGGACTACGGGGTGCCGGTGGCGTATGTGAAGCGGTTGGCCGAGCACTGGCGGCACGCCTACGACTGGCGTGAATGGGAGGCGAAGCTGAACGCCCACCCGCAGTTCACGACCGAGATCGACGGCCAGAACATCCACTTCCTGCACGTCCGCTCGCCGCGTGCGGACGCGTTGCCGCTGCTGCTCACCCACGGCTGGCCGGGGTCCGTCGTGGAGTATCTGAACGTGATCGAGGCGCTCACCGACCCGCCGGCCGGCGAGCAGGCTTTTCACCTGGTGATCCCGTCACTGCCGGGGTTCGGGTTCTCCGGCCCGACCAGGGAGCGGGGCTGGAACCGGTTCCGCACGGCGAAGGCGTGGGCCGAGCTGATGCGGCGGCTGGGCTATGACCGCTATGGCACGGGCGGCAACGACGCCGGGTCGATGGTCGGGCCGGAGCAGGGCCGGATCGACCCCGAGCACGTGGTCGGCGTGCACGTCACGCAGATCTACTCGTTCCCGTCGGGCGACCCCGCGGAGTTCGAGAAGATCACCCCGGAGGACCAGGAGGCGCTCAAGGTCCTCGCGTGGTTCCGCGACAACAAGATGTCGTTCAACATTCTGCACTCGCAGCAGCCGCAGACCCTCTCCTACGCCATCACCGACTCGCCCGCCGGGCTGCTCGGCTGGCACGCCCAGCTCATGGGAGAGGATCTCGACCCGGACTTCGTCCTCACCAACGTCATGCTCTACTGGCTGACCGGCACCGCCACGTCGGCCACCCGCTTCTACTACGAGGACGCCAGGGCCGAGGCGCCGGCCGGGCCGACCACGGCGCCGATCGGGCTGGCGATGTTCAAGGGCGACTTCGTGTCGATGCGCACCTTCGCCGAGCGCGACCACAAGGACATCCGCTCGTGGCACTCCTACGAGGAGCCCGTCGGCCACTACGCGGCGCACCTGGCGCCGGAGCTGCTCGTACAGGATGTTCGCGAGTTCTTCCGGGGGCTGTGAGGGCTCCGCCTCCCTGAGGAGGCGGAGCCCGGCGAGCGTCGGCCCTGGTCAGTTACCCCAGCCGCCGCGGCCGTCCCACGGGTTCACGTCGGACTGGTTCCCGTCATCGGGCCCGCCCTGGTCCGTCGCGCCGGGGTCGACCGAGGTCACACCGGGGTCGTTCGTGCCGGGGTCGTCCGGGTTGAAGCCGTCCGGGGGACGCTGGCCGTACTCGTCCCACGGGCGGTCGCCCCAGTAGTCGAACTCCTGCTGCGCGCCGAACCTCGTCGTGTTGATCGGCGTGAACGGTGTCGCGGGCACCCCTTCCAGGGCCGCGAGCATGGTGGCCTTCCAGATCGGGCCCGGCACGGTCGCGCCGAACACCGAGCCGTACCAGCGGCCGCCCATCGTCACGTTGTTCAGGCGGTGGGTGCTGGCGCCGCGCGGGTCGGCCAGGCTGACCGCTCCGGCCAGGTCGGGGGTGAAGCCGGCGAACCAGGCGCTCGACTGGTTGTCGTTGGTGCCGGTCTTGCCGGCCGCCGGGCGGCCGATGCCGCCGACGCTCGACATAGTGCCCTTGGTGAAGACGCCGGACAGGATGTCGGAGGCGGCGTCGGCCACTTCGGGGTCGAGGGCGTCTTCGCACTTCGGCTCGAACGTCGTCTTCTTGCCGTTGCGGTCGGTGATCGCGGTGATCGCCATCGGGGCGCAGTACTTGCCGCGGGCGCCGATCGCCGCGTAGGCGGTGGCGACCGTGACCGGGTCCATCTCGTTGATGCCGAGGGTGAAGGTCTCGTACTCCTGCAGCTTCTTGCCGTCGGCGCGCTTGATGCCGAGCGACTTGGCCGTCTTCACCGTCTCGCACAGGCCCACGTGGGCTTCCAGCTGCATGAAGAACGTGTTGATCGAGCCCCACGTCCCGGTCTGCAGCGTCGTGTGGCCGGGCGAGCCCTCGTCGTTGGTCACGGCGTGCGAGGGGTCGCCGACGGCGTTCCCTTCGCAGTCGGTGAAGGTCGAGGGCGTGGGCGCGGTGTAGGAGGCGCCGACGTTGAAGCCGTCGCTCAGCCGCATGCCCTGGCTCAGCGCGGTGAGCAGGGTGAACGTCTTGAACGTCGAGCCCGCCTGTACGCCGCCCAGTCCCCCGTGGGCCCGGTCGGCGACCACGTTGTAGTCGAGGTTGTCGCGGCTGGCGGCCATCGCGCGGATCGCGCCGGTGCCCGGTTCGACGAGCGCCTGCGCCGCCACGGGGCCGTCCTTCGGGCCGACGTAGGCCTTGATGCCCTTCTGGGCGGCGTCCTGCATCGTGGCGTTCAGGGTGGTGCGGATGGTCAGGCCGCCCTGCTTGAGGACGCGTTCGCGGTCCGCCCTGGTCTTGCCGAGGCTCTTGTCGGCCAGGATCTCGGCGGAGACGTACTGACAGAAGTAGCGGTAGTCGCTCGTCTCGCAGCCGCCGGGGATCGGGACGCCCTTGTAGCCGAGCTTGGACTTCTTCGCCTTCGCGGCCTCGGCGGGGGTGATCTTCTTGAGTTCGGCCATGCGGTCGAGGACGACGTTGCGGCGGGCCACCAGCTCGTCGCGGTTGGACTTGCCGCCCTCCGGGTCGGTGGAGGTCGGCAGCCGGACCGCCGCCGCGAGGGTCGCGGCCTGCGGCAGGGTCAGCTTCGACGCCGAGACGTTGAAGAAGCGTTTGGCCGCCGCCTGGATCCCGTGCGCGCCCGCGCCGAAGTAGGCGATGTTCAGGTACTTCCCGAGGATCTCGTCCTTGGTGTACTTCTCCTCGACCGACAGCGCGTAGCGGAGTTCGTTGAGCTTGCGGACGTAGCTCGGCGCGAGCGCCGCCTGCTTCGCCTCGTCGGTGGGGGCGTTGTTGAGCAGGACCTGCTTCACGTACTGCTGGGTGATGCTGGAGCCGCCCTGGGCGACGCCGCCCGCGTTGAGGTTGGCGGCCAGGGCGCGGATGGTGCCTTCGAGGTCGATGGCGCCGTGCTCGTAGAAGCGGTCGTCCTCGATGGCCACGATCGCGGTGCGCATGATCGGGGACACCTGGTCGATGGTCACGCTGTCGCGGTACTGGTCGTAGAACTGGGCGATCCGCTTGCCGTCGGCGTCCAGGAGCGTGGTCTTCTCGGCGAGCGGGGGTTCGCTCAGTTCCATCGGGCTGAGGTCGATGGCCTCGACGGCGCCGCTGAGGGCGATCCCGACGGGGACGCCGATTCCGGCGGTGAGCACCCCGGCGGCGATTCCGGCGACCAGCAGGGCGGGCATGTTACGCAGGCGCATCAGAGTTTCCCGAGGCCACGGGCCGCGATCGTGGCGGCCTTGGCGATGACGGTCTCGTCTGCGGTGCCGTTCTTCGCGGTGCGGTTGGTGTAGATCGCCATGATGATCGGTTTCGTCGAACCCTTCGGCCAGATGATCGCGTAGTCGTTGGCGGAGCCGTAGGTGCTGCCCGTGCCGGTCTTGTCGCCGATCCGCCACGACTTGGGCAGCCCGGCGCGGATCCGCTTGTCGCCGGTCTCGTTGGCGACCAGCCAGCCGGTGAATATGCGGCGGTCACCGGCGTCAAGGGCGGTCCCCACCGTCAGGGCCTTGAGATCGCGGGCGATGGCGGCGGGGGTGGTGGTGTCGCGGGGGTCCTTCGGAGTCCAGTCGTTCAGGCCGGGTTCCGTGCGGTCGAGGCGCGACACGTGGTCGTTCAGGCCGCGGAAGTAGCGGGTCAGGCCCTTGGGGCCGCCGACCTGCTTGAGCAGCAGGTTCGCGGCGGCGTTGTCGCTCTTGGTGACGGCGGCTCTGGCGAGCGCGGCCACGGTCATGCGCGAACCGACGTGCTTCTCGGTCTCCGGCGAGTTCGGGAGCAGGTCCTTCTTCTTGATGAGGATCCGCTTGCCGAGGATGTCGGGCTTCTTGTCCAGGACGGCCGCCGCGAGCACGCCCTTGAAGGTCGAGGCCAGGGGGAACCGCTCCCCCGACCGGTAGGCGATCGTCCTGCCGGTGGCGGTGTCGATGGCGTACACCCCGATTCGGCCGTGGTAGGAGGTCTCCAGCGCGCGCAGATCCGCGACCGCCGAGGTCGACTGCGGGGTCGACGCGGCGGTGAGGCCGCCGGAGAGCAGGGCGAGGGACATCACGAGTGGAAGCATGCCGGTGAGTCTGTTCTGTCAGCGTAAATACCGTCAAAGACACTTGAAGCCTATATTATGCATTCATGGCATAATTCCAGCTCGTGGACCTACTCGCGGCCTGGAGAGTGTTCGTCAACGTGAGCGAACGCGGCAGCTTCACCGAGGGCGCCGCCGCCTCCCAGATCCCCCAGCCGGTGGCCAGCCGCCGCATCGCCGCCCTGGAACAGCACCTCGGCGGCAAGCTCTTCGACCGGTCCGCGCGCGGCGCGCTGCTCACCGATTTCGGCCGCGACCTGCTGCCCTCGGCGCAGCGGCTGCTCCGCCTCGCCGACGACATGGAGTGGGAGGCCGGGCAGTCCCGCCTCAAACCGCTCCGGCTGGCCGTCCCGGAGATCTGCGCGGTCCGCGACCTGGCGCTGTTAACGGTGGAGGCGCGCGAGGAGGGCGTCCACCTCGATGTGGTGCCGGCCGCCGCCGGGATCAGGGCCGAACTGGCCCGCTCGCGGGAGGTCAGAGCCGCCCTGGTGGGCACGCCGGAGGACGGCGCGACGTGGGTGGTCGAACTGGGGCTGGCCGGCGTGACCGGGCCTCCGGTTCCGGTCGTGTACGTCGAGAGCCTCCGGTCCCCCCGCGCCGACAGGTCCGGCCGCAGGCGGAGGATCTGGGTCCAGCCGGAGGACGACGTACCGCACATCAGAGACCACCTCTTCCGCATCAGGGACGCCGCAGGCCTGCTCCCCGCCCAGGTCGCCGTCGCGTCGTCGCTGACGACCGCCGCCGCCGAGGTGATGGTCTCGACCGACCTGCTGCTCTGCTCCCCCCGTCAGGCCGCCGACCTGGGCCTCGACTGGCACCCGATCGGCGAGATCCGGCTCGTGCGCGGGTACGCTGTCGCTTCCGCCATCGGGGACGACGCCGAGCGGGTTCGGGGATGGCGTCGGGTGGCGACCTGCTTGGGGGTTTGACGCGTGATCCGTGAGGTGCGCCGGATGCTCGACGAGGGCGGGCTGCGAGGATCGTTCCTGGTCCGCGACCTGCTCACCGGCGAGGAGATCGGCATCGACCCCGACGTCGAGTTCATCACCGCCTCCCTGGTCAAGATCCCGCTGGCCGTGGCCACCCTGGAGCGGATCAGGCGCGGCGAACTCGACGGCGCGACCCGGCTGACCGTCGGCCCCGGCGCCCGCTTCTCCCCCGGCCCGACCGGCGTGAGCCGCTTCCGCCACCCGGCCGAGATCGCGATCGACGACCTGCTCCTGCTGACCATGACGGTCAGCGACAACACCTCGGGCGACGCCCTGTTCGACCTGACCCCGCCCGCGATGGTGGCCGCTTTCCTGGACGAATACGGGCTGCGCGGCATCTCCGTCCGGCACACCCTGCGCCACCTGACCGACAGCCCGGTCGAGCACCTCGGCGGCCACCTGGCCCACGTGCTGGCCATCGAGGGCGCGACGGCCGGGCGCGGCCACCCCGTTCCCCAGCTCGACGTGACCCGGGCGTCGTCGGGCACCGCCCGCGCGTTCGTCGACCTGCTGGCGGCGTTGTGGCGGCCGTCCAAGATCGACCCTTGGGTGTCGGAACGCGTGCGGGAGCTGATGGGCGACAACGTGCTCCGGCAGCGGCTCGCTCCCGACTTCGCCTCCGACCTGACGACGTGGTCGTCCAAGACCGGGACCATGCTCAACCTGCGGCACGAGGTGGGCGTGGTCGAGCACGCCGACGGCCAGGTGTTCGCGGTCGCGGCGCTGACGGAGTCGCGGGTCGCGGCGGTGCGGCAGCCCGGGGCGGAGGCGCTGATGGCTCAGGTGGCACGGGCGTTACGGGATGAAATCCGCTCGCGCTGACGGCTCGCCGACTGCGACGATCATGACAAATGAGCAGTCGATTACGGGCCATCGCCCGCGAAACCGTCGAGGTCGTCGAGAACGGCGGATACAAAGCACCGTCCGGCCGCTGGGTCGAGGTCACCGTCGACCGGACCGAGACCCGCATCCACCTGCCGGACGAGCCGCTCGTCCGGTGCGGAGACCGCACACCGGTGATCGAGGTCGTCAACCAGACCACACTGGAGGCCACCCGCGAGCTGGCCGCCGATGACCTGGCCTGCCTCGTCTTCGCCTCGGCCAAGAACGCCGGGGGCGGCTTCCTCAACGGCGCCCAGGCCCAGGAGGAGAGCGTCGCCCGGGGGTCGGCGCTGTACGCCTGCCTGACTGCGGCGCGCGCGTTCTACGAGTTCCATCGTGAGCAGGGAGACCTCCGGTACAGCGACCGGGTGATCTACTCCCCCGGCGTGCCGGTGTTCCGGGACGACAGGGGTGACTTCCTGAAGGAGCCGTACCGGGTGGCGTTCCTGACCTCGGCCGCGCCCAACGCACGCGCCATGGGGCAGACGCAGCGCTCATCGCTCGGGGAGGTGCCCGAGTTGCTGAAGGCGCGGGCCGCAAGGGTGCTCGACGTCGCGGCCGCTCACGGGCACCGGAGGCTGGTTCTCGGGGCGTGGGGGTGCGGAGTGTTCGGCAACGACCCCGAGGTGGTCGCGGCCGCGTTCGCCACGGCTCTCAAGGGGCCGCAACCCTTCGACCTGGTCAGGTTCGCGGTGCTGGACCGGACTCGCGGCAATCCGGTTCATTCGGCGTTCGCGCGAGTCTTCGGCTGACGGGCGATCTCAGCCCAGGCTTGAGATACCGGCTGAAATCCGTGGCGAGGCAATATGGGGCTCCAGGCACTCATGAGGGACGAGCGTCGTGTGCGCCGAAATCCGGCATCGACAAATACGATATCGATCTTCTGCTCGCTTTCGCCAGACAGAATGACCGGCTTATAGTTGCTACTGCGCAATTTCTCCTTGGCCTATTTAGGTGCAGAGAGGTGTGCGGGTATTGGCCTCCAGCGTCTACCACGTCGGTCGCAACCTCGAGCTCAATCTCACGGAGCCGGATCTCGGGCATCCGGAATTACCCGGTCTCTGGGAAGAACTGCTCGGCGAGAGAAACCTCCCCGTTCCCGAACGTCAATTGCAGTGCATGGAATGCCGGGATCAGCGGCCAGCCTGTCCGGAGTGGATGTTTCTCACCGAGCGCCGAGGTGTGCGCTTCGCCACTCATCACAACCCGGCGGTCCGCGACCATCCATCCAACGAGAGTGATCAGCACAAGGCGATCAAAGAGCGGATCGCCAAGGCGGCCATACTCGGTGGATTCAGGGTCGACGTCGAAAGCCGCGCCAAGGATGGCCGCCGCCGGACCGATGTGCTCGTCAAAGGCGTCGGTGACCTGCTCGTGGGGCACGAGGTTCAGTTGGCCTACGCAGGCCTCTCATCGGTGAGAAAGCGGACCCGGCGGGCTCGCGCCGACGGCATCACACCGTCGTGGACGACCGTCGATCCGCAGCGGGACTTCATCAACCACGTCCCCTGGGCTCAGACCGATGACTTCCCGTGGAAATACATCGCCGAAGGCGGCGACCTGCAGATCCGGGGCGGCGTTCGCTCTCTGCACATGATTCGCTGCAACGTCCTGAGTCCCGAGCCGTGTCCGACGCGCGGCCAGGGGAGGTGCGGGCAACGCCACGGCACATGGATCCCCCATTTCCCGTACCTGCTCGACGATCTCGTGCGCGATACGGCGGCCGGTGAGTTCGTGCCGGTGATCGTCACCGGAAAGCGGCTGAACCGCCGGTGGTGGGTGCGGCCCGCAGACCGTGACCGCTACGCCGATTGCGGCGGCGGGATCGTCACGGAGGACGACCTGCTCCGTGGCCGTGAGGGGAAGATCGCCGCCACCGTGATTCCGCGCCCCCTCGACGGCGAATGCCGTTTTGGACAGGACAGCGGAATCCGATCCGCGCCACGACCGGCCCACGACGGTGACGACACCGACCTGTCGGTGATCACCGAGACGACGCCATGGCCGTCTCCGCCCCCGAGAGCTCCGATCCGGCGGGGTGTGTGCGGCAGCGGATCGGGACCGTGCGGGCATTCGCCAGCTCGGCTCTACGCATGCGGCTGGCGCTGCGAGCAGCACCGCCCAGGTCTTCCGGCGGCACGGTTAATCGATGGTCCGGCAAGGGATCTGATGGCATAGTTCCTGGATGATCCGCACATCGACGGCGTCCTGACCACGTGACCGTCGACCGGAGGGCCGACCTCCCGGCCCGTCGCCGCTATCCGGAGCATCTCAGCCCATGACCGATGAGTTCACGACGAAGGCCACCTATGGCCAGGTCTTCGCGGTCACCCAGTTCCGTGCCCTGTTCGCCGCTCGCCTGCTCGGCGTCATGTCCGACACACTGCGATCCGTCGCGCTGGCCGTCCTGGTGTTCGACCAGACCAGCTCTCCCCTGTTGACGGCGGTCGCGTTCACGATCGGATTCCTCCCCCAGGCCGCCGGCGGCCTGTTCCTCGCCGCGATGGCCGACCGGTTCCCGCCTCGGACCCTCATCACGACCGGATACGCCCTCCAGTGCGCGGTCGGCCTGCTCCTCGCGTCCGGAAGGATCCCGGTCGCGTTCAGCCTGCTCCTCGTCGCCGCGGTCGCCTGTCTGACACCGGTCATCACCGGGGCCGCCGGCCGCGTCCTGGCGGAGATCCTCACCGGTGACACCTACGTGCTGGGGCGTTCGCTGAACTACCTCGTCGCCGTCGCGGCGCAGCTGGTGGGCATGGCAGCCGGTGGGGCGCTGGTCGCATGGCTGGGTGTGGGGCCGACGATGCTGGTCACCGCAGGGGCGCATCTGCTCGCGTTGGCGATCAGCCGCCTGTTCCTGGCGCACACCGAGAGGGCGGCCCGTACGGGCGGATCGATCGTGCGTAGGACCCTTCAGGGGAACGCCGCGCTGCTCGCCGCCCCCGGGGTCGCCAAGCTGATCATGGTGCAGTGTCTGCCCGCCGCGCATCTGGCCGCGGCGGGCAGCCTGCTCATCCCCTACTCCGAGCAGCGCGGGTTCGGTCCGGCGGAGACCGGGCTCCTTCTGGCGGCCACGTCGGCCGGGATGCTCATCGGGGACATCGTGGTGGGGCGGGCGTTCGCGCCGGCCACCCGGGAACGGCTCGTCCTGCCGTTGCTGCTGGTCATGGGGACACCCCCGATCGCGCTCGTCCTGGACCTGCCGCATCCGGTCGTCGCCGCCCTGTACGTCGTCACCGGCGTCGGCTCCGCCTACCTGCTCGGCCTGCAACGACGCTTCCTGGAGGCGGTCCCGTCAGACCTCCAGGGTCAGGGTTTCGCGGTGCTCAACACCGCCACGATGACCATCCAAGGGGTCGGGCCTCTCGTCTTCGGCGTGTTCGCGGAATTCCTCCCGGTCGGCCACGCGATCGCCCTGACGGGAGTGAGCAGCGTGATCACGACGCTCCTCCTGCGCCACGTCATTCGTGCACCGGGGTGGCCCGCGAGGGCGGGCTCTGGACATACAGAAGAGTGATTCACGAGATCATCACAGGCTGAGCAGCACGAGCACCACCACGAGCAGCGCGAGCGCGACGAGTGGCGCGGTCAGCTTGGTGGCGCTGTAGGGCCGTTTCCCGCGCACCTCCCCGGTCGCCCCGTCGACGGTGAAGCGCCAGGTCTTCCCGCCGAGTGAATAGTCTCCGGTCCAGTACGGCAGCAGGATCAGATCCCCGTCCATCGAGGGATACGTGGTCACCATCGAGTTCAGGCGTCGTTCGTCGCCGCCGATGTCGGCGAGGCAGGCCGTCCGGATGTGCGACTTCACCGAGGTCTTGGCCTGGTTGAGTGCCTGGTCGGGCGGGACGGTGTAGCGCAGCGTCGCCACTCCCGACAGGTATTCGGCCTGGAACGGCACCGTCGTGGCGGGCAGTCTCGCGGGCCGGTGCTGCTTCACCCCGGGTACGACGACGTCGGTGAAGCGACGGTTGATCTTGCCGCGGGCCTGCCTCCAGCGGGTGCGCCGGACCGACCGGGTTCTGGTCTCGCCGCCGCTCTCGTAGGTCTCGACCTGGTAGTAGTGGTCGCCGCGGCGTCCCACGTAGCGGGTCACGGTCTCCAGGTCGAACACCCAGACCGGGACGAACGTGGCCGTGATGGACGCGGCGTCCGACACCCGGGCCAGCGATTCGGGCGCGAACCACCGGGCGCCGGCCCAGCGGTCGAGGGCGTTCAGGGCGAGTTCCCGGTCGAGGGTGAACGGCGCCAGCGCGCCGGGCCGCACCTCACCGCCGAGTTCCAGCACGATCGGCGTCTCGCAGGCCGGGCAGCGGGAGGACAGCAGAGCGGGCGTGGACGCGGTCGCGCACCGGGGGCAGACCACCCGATGCTCGTCGGTGAGGGTCACGGGCAGGCGCCCGCGCAGCGTCTCCACCGGCCGCCGCACCGCCGGTCCGGTCACCGCGAGAGGCTGGACAGCCTGGCAGTACGGGCAGCGCATGCCGTCGGCGCCCGGGACGTACTCGGTCACGCCACCACACAGATCACACAACATATGGCCTGGTCAGCCCCCCTATGTCGATGTCGCAGACTTCCAGTCCCGGCTCGGCCAGGTCGCGGTTGACGGCGGCGGCGACCTCGTCGGCCAGCGCCGCGTCGTTGAGCACGTCGAGCACCGGCCGATGCGCCGACCAGGCCGCGAGCGTGCTGGTGAGGCGCCGGAGCAGCGGCCCCCTGATCGACTCGGCGACCTGTTCGGCCACCACGAGCGGCTGCCCGGCGACGAGCTGGTTGAGGAAGGCGGTCGGGTCGACCACCCGGAAGGAGAAACTCCCGTGCGCGGCGACCATGACCGGGCCCATTCGCGGATCGTTCAGCGCGACGGGACGCCGGGTGCCCCATTTGAGGTTGGTGAATCTGCGGGTGCTGACGAAGTGGACTTCCGCCTTCTCCGGGGAGCGGAAGCCGTACCGGAAACCGCGCAGTCTGCTTTTCACCGGCACATTGCCGGTCTGCAGAGTCTGGGTTCCGGCGTGGCATTCTCTGATGATCTGACCGCCGCGTACGAACAGGGCGACCTGCCATTCCCGGACGATCAGTTTGGACCCGTTCTTGAGTTCGTCGAACGGCCGGTGGTATCGCCAGGCGACGACGCCCGGCCGCCCGCCGTTCCATTCCACGATGTCGATCAGTTCGCCGCGTATCAGGCCCATGTGCTCCCGCTCCCGTGGACTCACACCCCAGTGGGAACAGGAAACCGTCCGCTTCCGGACAGCGGGGGTAACCGTGCGGCTATAGAAATATAGGGAAATTTCGCTAGTCAGCCGGGGTGTGACGCACGCCACTTACTCATGTACTCGGCCAGATCGAGCGACGCGTCGCGAATGGTCGCGCAGGCGACGCCGGAACCCGGTGAACGTCCAGCCCGGCGCGCATGAACGAGAACTTCCCATCGGCGCCCCCGCAGACGGAAGCAGCCTCGGCGAACGAGATCACTGAACGGATGAGTTGTTCTCACTTCGAGATAACGGTCTACACGAATCCGCACCCGCCCGTGCTCGAATTCAGCGCAGCGTTCGCTCCTCGGTGATGACGACGTCGGTCAGGTCAGGACGCTTGGCGAACCGCCCGTTGCCCGACGACCGCCCGGTCAGCCGGCGCACCAGCCACGGCCCGAGAAAGGTGGCCACCCACACGAGTTCGGCCCGATACCTGGCCAGCCGCTTCGGCGCCTTCAACGGCGGCAGCGGCTCGGCCCACGACTCGTCGGAGTCCGGCAGCCCGAGCGCGTGCGCGGCCCCCGCCGCGATCAGCGAGTGCCCCAGCGGGGTGGCGTGGACGCGGTCCCGGCACCAGAGCCTCGGGTCGACCCCGATCTCGTACGCCTCGGTGTCGACCACGATCACCCCGAGCCGCCGCGCCGACTCACGGATCCGCCGGTTGAACTCCAGCAGCTTCGGGCGCAGGTGCCGGGTGATGGCGGAGATCCTGGTGACGTCGGGATAGGTGAACGTGAGGATGGTCGCCCCGGCGTTCGCGAAGGCGGCGTAGACGGCGTCGAGGTCGGCCATCACCGCGTCGACGTCGAACCCGGGACGGACCAGATCGTTCATGCCGACCATCACGGTGACCAGGTCGGGCCGCATCGCCAGGGCGGGGCCGAGCTGCATCGACCTGACGTGGCAGCTGCGATGGCCGCGGATGGCGAGGTTGGCGTACTGGATGCCGGGATGATGGACGGCGAGCAGCTCGGCGAACCGATCGGCCCAGCCCCGGTAACCGATCGACTCGTCACCGTCGAGAAGTCCTTCGGTCTGGCTGTCGCCGACGGCGACGTAGCGGAGATAGCTCATGCCGGCTCCTGGCGCTCAATGTGTTGCACAGTGATCGCACCAGCTCCGCTTTTCCGCCACTCGCCGGACAGGTGACACGCGTCTTAAGGCCCGGTGAGATCGGGGCTGTCCGGGGTCGGCCCCACCCTTCGCTTCGCGCTTGCGGGTGGCGGAGCGAATCTGCTCCGCCACCCCGTCTCAGATCAGTGGCGGCGGCCCTTGAAGACGCTCTTCGGGATGTAGCCGGTCACGACCTGGGTGCGGTCGACGACCTCGGCGTTGTGGTAGTTCACCGCGATCGAGGCGAACGAGTAGGCCTTCGGGACGGTCAGGCCCTGGGTGGTGACGAGGAAGTCGACGGTCTTCTCGACCGCGATCCGCATGGCGCGGTCGAGGTCCCAGTGGATGCCCATCATGATCCAGTGGTCGTCGGTCTCGGCCCACGGCAGTTCGGTTTCCACGTTCTTGATCAGGGTGATGCGGAACGTGCCGGACAGCGAGTGCTCGACGGCGGTGCCGCTGACCTCGCCGTCGCCCTGGCAGCTGTGCGGGTCGCCCATGAAGATCTGCGCGCCGGGCTGGAAGACCGGCAGGAAGAGCGTCGTCCCCACGTTGAGGTCGCGGACGTCCATGTTGCCGCCGAACTTGCCCGGAGGCGTCGAGTTCTGCACACCGGTGGCCGGCGGCGGCTCGTTCTCGGTGTTGCCGATGAACTCGCCCGTGGGCGAGGCGACCGCGATGATCCCCATGAACTTGTGGGTCGGGATGATGATGTCGTCGGCGAAGAAGACGACCTCCTCACCCCGGTGCATGCCGGTCCGGTAGAGGTGGGTGCGGACGTCGGGCCAGACGCCGGCCGGAAGGTCCGGCGGGATGGTGGCGGGTATGTCGAGGCCCTGGTCGCCCTCGCGCCAGCCGGGGTAGAACGTGGCCATCACGCCGCTGGTCGGGGCGGTGTTGTTGAAGCCGTAGGGCACCCGGGTGTCGACGTTGAGGATGTCGATCGCGACGGTGTCGCCGGGCTCGGCGCCCTCGATGTAGATCGGGCCGGTCAGCACGTGCCCGCCGTAGCGCCGGCCCGTGGCCTCGCGCTCGGGCAGCGTCTGCCAGAACGCCAGGCCGTCGGAAAGGATCTCTTTCGGCCTGACCCCGAAGGCGCCGAAGTAGTCGTTCGGATGGACGGCGGAGTTGGTGAAACCCTGGTGGGAGAGGGTGTCGACGCGGACGGTCTGACCCGACCTCATCGTGAGGCCGGGCGTCCAGCCGATCGGGTAGCCGCCCCAGTGCAGTTTGTCGGGGGTGGACTTGAGGTGGTGGTCCCACTTTCCGGGCTTGGGATGGCCGTGGCCGCCCCTGTCTCCGGGTGATGCCTTGGCGGGGGCGGGGACGGTGGCCGCGAACGTCGCGGCCAGACCGGCGGCCAGCAGGCTCCGACGACTCGCCGAACTCCAGTGGTTGGTGGAAATGGTGGACTCCCATCCCTGGTCCCTGACGATGATCATCGGGGGGGTGGCTCCACCTTGACCGCCGGGTGTTTCGGCCGCTTAACGGTCGTGCAAAATCCGGGCGCTTACGACCACGGTGCCCCGCCTCGGGCACGGGTGTCCCATTGGCGGGCGGCGGCGCGTACGAAAATCACCCTGGATCCGGTCTATGTACGGTCCACGTACCAACTCCCGCAGGTGACGCCCCCGCCATTCGGCCGGATGCAGGCACGAGTCGCGTAGTGGCGCTGCTGGGTCGTGTTCCAGTTCATGACGAGGTCGGTGATCCGCCCGTCGGTCGTCCACCATTCGATTTTGAATGGACCGCACTGCTTCCATCCGCCCTCGCCGTTGACCTGTGCCGTGCTCGGATACTTGGGCAGCGAATTGGGGATCCCGTTCCTGCTGCGGTCGATCCAGACGAGGTCTCCCGACTGGCCTCCGTCGACGTTGGTATAGCTGAAGTTGAGGGCCGCGCCGTTCATGAGTTTGACGGTGCGTCCGGACACGCTGAGGGAATAGACCTGCTTGTAGACATCGGGCCGGAGGTAGGCATCGCAGTCCGCGGTGCCTGCCTGCGCCTGGGCCGGCACCAATACGACGGTGGCCGCACCAGCGATGACCGCGGCCATCGACAGCACAAGCCTTCGCGTCTTCATACTTTTCATCATTCGACGAACCCCTCGTTGTTTTGCCACTCCGAATCTCTATATCCGGAGCGAACAACGCCATTTTGGGCGCCGATCGATAAATGAGAAACCTATAAGCTTATAGGGTGCCTCGGGTCGTTTCCCGTCCCACGGTGATCGTCTGCAGTGCCTGGACCAGGTCCTGGGCGGAGGGCGCGCTGTCCGGGTCGACCAGCCACTGGGTCGCCAGCCCGCCGAGCAGCGCCTGGTAGAACGCGCCGACGGCCATCGCCTTCTGTTCGTCGGCGGCCGGGTCGAGGTTCTCGAAAAGGGCCGCCAGCCCCAGCCGGGCCTGCCGGTTCGCGCTCGCGAACGCCTCGCGCACCTCCGGCAGGCGGTCCATCTGCGCGATGAGTTCGAACTGGATGGCCCAAAGGGGCCGGAGCCTGATGTACGACTCGATGATCTGAGTCCAGATCGCTTCGAAGCGCCGCAGGGGGGTCGCCCCGGGTGGCGCCTCGGTGGTCAGGGCGCGCTCGATCTCCTTCCCCCAGTCTTCCATCGCCTCGATGAGGGCCTCGTTCAGCAGCGCCTTCGTTGATCTGAAGTGATAGCCGATGGCGGCGAGGCTGGTGCCTGCCGCCTCGGCGATGTTGCGCGAGGTGGTGCCCGCGTAGCCCTTCTCCATCAGGCATTGCTTCGCCCCGGCGAGCAGATCTTCCCGATTTCCCATGCTCACAAGGGTATCGGATAGTCGCACAGATGTCTTGCACAAACGTCCTAGACAGTTGCCTGAGACGTTTGTACAGTCGAGGCATGACAAACATCCTGATCTCCGGCGGCAGCGTCGCCGGGCCGGCGTTGGCCTTCTGGTTGCGTGCGTACGGGTTCAACCCGACCGTCGTGGAGCGCGCGCCCGCACTGCGGACCGGCGGCTACAAGATCGACATCCGGGGCGCGGCCCTCGAGGTCGTCGACCGCATGGGGCTGCGGGACGAGGTGGCGCGCAACGGCACCGACATGCGGATCGCGCGGTTCGTGGACGCGACCGGCAGACAGCTGGCCAGCATGAGCGCCCAGCTCTTCGGCGGACGCGAGGGCGACGACGTCGAGATCATGCGCGGAGATCTGGCGCGGATCCTGTACGACGCGACCGAGAACGACGTCGAATACCTCTTCGACGACTCCATCACCGCGTTGGAGGAGACAGCCGACGGTGTGCGGGTCACCTTCGAGAACGGACCCCCGCGCACGTTCGACCTCGTGGTCGGCGCCGACGGCCTGCATTCCAACGTCCGGGCACTGGCCTTCGGCGAGGAGTCCGCCTACATCCACGACCTGGGGCACTACATCTCGATCTTCACCGTGCCCAACCACCTCGATCTCGACCGCACCGAGATGATGCACCCCGCCCCCGGCCGCAGCGCCGGCATGTACAGCACCGGCCGGAGCGGCGACGCCAAGGCGATGTTCCTCTTCGCCTCGGCCCCCCTCTCCTACGACCGCCGAGACATCGCCGAGCAGCGGAAACTGCTCGCCGAGATCTTCGCCGGCCAGGGCTGGGAGGTGCCCCGGCTCCTCGACGCCATGGCCGACGCGCCCGACTTCTACCTCGACTCGATCAGCCAGGTGCGCATGGACGCGTGGTCGTCCGGCCGGGTGGTCCTGGTCGGCGACGCCGCCTACGGGCCCTCCCCCGCCTCAGGCCAGGGCACCAGCCTGGCGCTGGTCGGCGCGTACGTCCTGGCCGGTTCGCTCGCCGCCGCGGCGGGAGACCACCGGGCCGGGTTCGCCGCCTACGAGAACGACATGCGCCACTTCGTCGAGGAGAACCAGAAGCTCGCCGCGAACAACCTCAAGGGCATGGTGCTGAAATCGGCGGCACAGATCCGCTTCCAGATGTTCCTGCTGCGCCTGATGCCCCATCTGCCGGGGAAGGACAGCATGATCAAGCGGGTGACCGAGCCGATCCGCAAGGCCGCGACAGCGATCACCCTCAAGAACTACCAAGGGGACAGAACCGGCAGGTAGCCCGCCGGTCAGGCCACATACTCCCGCAGGTGCTGGGCCGTCAGCGTGTCGGCGTTGGCGATCAGGTCTGCCGGTGGGCCGGTGAAGATGACCTCGCCGCCGTCGTGGCCGCCCCCGGGGCCGAGGTCGATGATCCAGTCTGCGTGGGCCATGACGGCCTGGTGGTGTTCGATCACGACGACCGAGTGGCCGTCGTCGACCAGGCGGTCGAGCAGGCTCAGGAGCTGGTCGACATCGGCCAGGTGGAGGCCCGTCGTCGGTTCGTCGAGGACGTAGATCGAGGACTTCTCGGCCATGTGGATGGCCAGTTTCAGGCGCTGACGTTCGCCGCCAGACAAGGTGTTCAGGGGCTGGCCCAGTCGGAGGTAGCCGAGGCCGACGTCGACCATGCGGGCGAGGATGGTGCGGGCCTGGCCGGTGGTGAAGAAGTCGCGGGCCTCGGTCATCGACATGCCGAGCACCTCGTGGATGTTCTTGCCGCGCAGCTTGTAGCCGAGCACCTCGGCGGTGAAGCGCTTGCCCTCGCACTGCTCACAGATCGACGACACCCCGGCCATCATGGCCAGGTCGGTGTAGATCAGGCCGATGCCGTTGCAGCCGGGGCAGGCTCCTTCGGAGTTGGCGCTGAACAGGGCCGCCTTGACGCCGTTCTCCTTGGCGAAGGCGGTGCGGATCGGGCCGAGCAGGCCGCTGTAGGTGGCGGGGTTGCTGCGGCGCGAGCCCCTGATCGCCGACTGGTCAGCGACGACCACGCCGTCGCGGCCGGACAGGTAGCCGTGGATGAGGGAGCTCTTGCCCGACCCGGCGACGCCCGTCACCACGGTCAGCACGCCGAGCGGCACGTCGACCGACACGTTCTTCAGGTTGTGGAGCGTGGCCCCGCTGATGGACAGGTGGCCGCTCGGAGGGCGTACGTGATCACGGAGTTTGGCCCGGTGGTCGAGGTGGCGGCCGGTGAGGGTGCCGGAGGCGCGCAGGCCGGGGACGTCGCCGGTGTAGCAGATGTGGCCGCCGTTCTCGCCGGCGCCGGGGCCGAGGTCGACGACGTGGTCGGCGATGGCGATGACCTCGGGTTTGTGCTCGACGACCAGAACCGTGTTGCCCTTGTCACGGAGCATCAGCAGGATCTCGTTCATGCGCCGGATGTCGTGGGGGTGCAGCCCGACGGTCGGCTCGTCGAAGACGTAGGTGACGTCGCTCAGGCTCGAACCCAGGTGGCGCACCATCTTCACGCGCTGCGCCTCGCCGCCCGACAGGGTGCCCGAGGAGCGGTTGAGGCTGAGGTAGCCGAGGCCGATGCCGACCAGGGACTCGAGCAGTTCGCGCAGGCTGGTCAGCACCGGGCCGACGCTCGGGTCGTCGACGGTCCGCAGGAAGGTGGCCAGGTCGTTGACCTGCATCGACGAGCACTCGGCGATGTTCACGCCGTTGATCTTCGAGGAGAGGGCCGCGCGGGTCAGCCGGGTGCCCTCGCATTCCGGGCACGGGGCGAACACCACGGCGCGGTCGACGAACGCCTTGATGGCGCCCTGCATCGATTCGCGGTCTTTGGTCAGGTAGATGCGGTTGACCTTGACGATCAGGCCCTCGTAGCTGAGGTTGTTCGAGCCGATCTTGACCTTGGTGTTGGGCTTGTTGAGGAAGTCGTCCCACTCCTGGTCGGTGAAATCCTTCAGCTTCTTGTCCGGGTCGTAGAACCCGGAATGGGCCATGACCTGCCAATACCAGCTGTCGACGTGGAACTGCGGCACCGTGATCGCGCCCTGGTTCAGCGACAGCTCGCGGTCGACGAGCTGGTCGACGTCGATCGTCGACACGTGCCCCAGCCCTTCGCATCGGGGGCACATGCCGTCGGGCAGGTTGAACGAGAACGCGGTCGACGGGCCGATGTGCGGCTGCCCGAGACGGCTGAAGATGATCCGGAGCATCGTGTACGCGTCGGTCGCCGTGCCGACCGTCGACCGCGAGTTGGCGCCCATGCGCTCCTGGTCGACGACGATGGCCGCGCTCAGGTTGTGCAGCGCGTCGACGTCGGGCCGGCTCTGCGACGGCATGAACGACTGGACGAACGCCGCGTAGGTCTCGTTGATCATCCGCTGTGATTCGGCCGCGATCGTGCCGAACACCAGCGACGACTTGCCCGACCCGGAGACCCCGGTGAAGACGGTGATGCGGCGCTTGGGAATGTCGAGGGAGACGTCGGCCAGGTTGTTCTCCCTGGCCCCACGCACCTGGATCAGGCTGTGGGAGTCGGCCGCGAGCGATTCGTTGAGGGGAGGCAGCACAGCGGAGAGCCTAAACGACCGCACCGACACTTCCGCCCACCCGCGACCTCCCGACCGCGAGCGCACCCACCGCCCAGACTCCCAGCACCGCCAGCCCGGCCCAGGGGCCGATGGACGCGATTCCTCCCTGTACGGCCATACCCGCCTCCATCGGCGAGATCCAGGCCAGCCGCTCCTGCCAGACAGGATCCTGAATCATGCGGATGACCAGCGGAAATCCGTACAGGATCCCCAGTGCGACCCCCATCGCGACCGCCGTGTCCCGGACCGCCGCGGCCACACCCAGCGCGAGCAGTGACACCAGCACGAGGTAGACGATCGACCCGACGAAGGCCGTCGGCGTGACGCCGGGGCCGATGACCGCCGAAGTGGTGATCGCCACGAGCGCCCCGGCCAGCGTGACACCCCCGACGAGCAGGGCTTTCGCGGCCAGCATCCGCCCCCGGTGCGGGACGGCGAGGAGGGTGACGACGATCATGCCGGTGCTGTACTCCCCCGCCACCATCCCGACGGCCAGCGCCACGGCGGCGATCTGCCCGGCCTGGACGCCGGCGAGCGACACCCGCGACGGGAGGACGTCGCAGCAGGGCACCAGGGCGGTGGCCGCAGCTCCCGTGCCGACGGTCAGGACGACCAGCAGCAGCACGAGCCACGGGAGGCCGGGGAGGGTGCGGAACTTCGTCCATTCGGCCCGGATCACGCGTCCCTCCGGCGCAGCACCACGATCGCTCCCGCCAGGGCCACGGCGGCGTACCCGCACATCACCGCGAACCCACCCAGCGGCGGGAGCGGGTAGTAGCCGAGTGCGGGGATGTAGTAATCCTCGACCTGCGGATACGCGGGGATGCTCTGCTGGATCGCGAACCCGGCCGCCGGGGTGACCCGCAGCAGCCACTGGGCCGCCGACGACGGGATCACCGAGGCCGTCGCGAGGAGCTGGGGCAGCAGGACCAGCATGATCGCGGCGATGACCGCCGCCGCGCTCCGCCGGAAGATCGCGCCCAGCGCGAGGGCCAGCACCGCCGTGACCGCCAGCAGCGCCGCCGTACCGACGATCACGCGGACCTCGGTGAGGGCGGTGATCGGGGCGATGCTGTTGTTGCGGTCGCGCATCAGGCCGATCCCGACCGGGACCGCGAGCGCCGCGGCGACCAGCCCGCCCGCGAAGGTGACCGTGGCGACGACGGCGGCCTTGGCCAGCAGCACCCCGGTCCGGCCGGGGTTGGCCGCGAGCGTCGCCTTGATCAGGCCGCGCCGGTATTCGGCCGTCACGAACAGCACGCCGACGACGATCACCGCGATCAGCCCGATGGACGCGCCGGTCAGGGTGCGTTCGACGACCGCGCCGCCCTCCATGCCCGCCGGTGAGATGTCCCCCGACCCGGTCAGCTGGATCGTGCTCCCCCACACCCGCGCCGACCCGACCGACAGCGTCGGTGCGCCGATTTCGCCACCGACGTCGTCATGTGTCCATGTTCCGGACGCCCCCTCGACGGACACGTCCTCGAACTTCCCGGTGACGTTGGTGAGCCGGCACGCGCCGATCGTCCCGCCGAGCGCACCCTGGGAGAGGGTGACGTCGCAGGGTGAGGCCGCGAACAGCCCGATGAGCGCGGGCCCCTTGAGCCGCCTCTCGGCGATGACCCGCCACGACGTGCCGTCCGGGGAGGACTCGCCCTTGAGGGTGTCGCCGCTCCGGGTCAGCCGCAGCCACGGGTCGCCGCCCGCGGCGAGGTCGTTGACGAAGTCGTCCTGGACCCGGGTGCCGTGCGCACCGGTGACCATGACGGCCGCATAGGCCGAGCCCTGCCGGAGGTCCTGCTTGACCATCACGCCGACCTTCGCCCAGGGCACCACACCCGGGACGATCTTGTCGTGGTCGGGCGGCGGATAGGTGATGACGCCGCTCACGTCGGCGACCTTGACCGTGATGGAGCCGTCGCCGGGAAGGGCCCGGTGGTAGAAGGAGAACCGGTCGTGGACGGCCTGCCCGCCGGGGCCGATCGGGATCTCCGGGCAGACGTCCCCTTGCGGGCCCTGACACGACCGGACCGTGCCGGCGGCGCCCAGCAGCCCGACGCCGACGGTGAGCAGCACCGCCACGATCGACCCGGCGACCCAGCCGCGTACCGTGCGGAACTTGGTCCATTCGGACCTCAGCAGAGGGATCATCGGAACTCCACGCTTTCTCGCGTCAGCTCCATATAGGCCTCTTCCAACGTGGCCCGATGGGCGCTGACCTCGGCGAACGCCACCTCGGCAGCGGTCAGCACCGCCACCGTCTCCGCGCCGGACAATCCCGCCACGGTCAGCGAGTCGGCGCCGGTCACCGTCACGGTCGCGCCCGCGCGGGCCAGCGCCTCCATCGCGTCCTCACGTGCGGTCGTGCGCAGGGTCACCCGCCCGTTCGAGGCGGTCGCGATCAGGTCCTCGACGGCCCGGTCGGCGACCACCCGGCCGCGTCCGGCCACGATCAGGTGCCCGGCGACGTCCTGCAGTTCACTCATCAGGTGGCTCGACACCAGGACCGATCGCCCGTCGGCCGCGAGTGACCGCAGCAGCCCGCGGATCCACACGATCCCCTCCGGGTCGAGCCCGTTGAAGGGCTCGTCGAACAGCAGCACCGGCGGATCGCCGAGCAGCGCCGCCGCGATCCCGAGCCGCTGCCGCATCCCGAGGGAGTAGCCGCCCGCCCTGCGTCGCGCGGCCGTGCCGAGGCCGACCTGTTCGACGACCTCGTCGACCCGGCGCGGGCCGAGGCCCTGTGACTGGGCCAGCCACAGCAGGTGGTTGCGCGCGGTCCTGCTCGGCTGGAACGCCGACGCGTCGAGCAGGGCGCCGACGTGGGTCAACGGCCTTTTCAGGGTCCGGTACGCCACCCCGCCCACCAGCGCCGACCCCTCGTCGGGCCGGTCGAGGCCGACGATGATCCGCATCGTGGTGGACTTGCCCGCCCCGTTGGGGCCGACGAAGCCGGTGACCAGGCCCGGTTTGACGGAGAAGGTCATGTCGTCGAGCGCTCGGGTGGCGCCGAATCGTTTTCGGAGCCCGTTGACTTCCACAGTCACGTCCATGTTCCGGAACCCTAGGTTCGGGCGTCGCGCGGGGCGTCCCGCCGGGGAGCGGTCTTCGGGTAGCTCACACGAGGGATGCCGGGGAGCCCCTTTAGGGGCAGAATGACCTGCGTGAATGGGCGTGCCGTCGCAGGTCTCCTCGTGGTGGCGGCCTTCGTCCTGGGGGTGTCCACGTCGCTGGCCATGGCGCTGGTGGGCCTGGCGGCGACGCTGCCGCTGGTGCTGCTCTGGTCGCAGCGAGCCGCCGCCGGCGTCCTCGTCACGGTGGCCACGGTGCTGTCGCTGACGGCTTTCCAGGACCCTTCGTACGCCGGCCTGATCGCCACCATGGTCGCGCTGTTCCGTCTGGGCGAGACCTCGGAGCGGCTGGCGCTGGCCTGCTCGATCCCGTGTCTGGCGCTGATCGTCCACGCCCCCGTGCTGGCCCTCGCGCCGTCGGCCGCGATGGCCGGGATCACCTGGCAGGCGCGGAGGAAAGCGCAGGTCAGCGCGGCCGCCCGGGATGTGATCGAGGAGAACCTGCTGCGCCGCAGCGCGGCCGGTGAACGGGCCAGGATCGCGCGCGAGCTGCACGACGTGGTGGCCCACCACATCTCGATGGTGGCCGTCCAGGCCGAGGCGGCCCGCCTGGCGACCCCCGGGCTGCCCCAGGCCGGAGCCGACCGGCTGCGCGCGATCGGCGACACCGCGCGGAGCGCGCTGACCGAGATGCGGCGGCTGCTCGGCGTGCTGCGCGAGGACACCGACCAGCCGGAACGCGTGCCCCAACCAGGCCTGCGCGAACTCAACGCCCTGGTGGACACGGCCCGCGCGGCCTCCGGCGGGGCGACCCGGCTGATCCTGCGCGGGACGCCGATCGCGCTCGACCCGGTGGCCGAACTCGCGGCCTACCGCATCGTCCAGGAGGCCCTGACGAACGTCCGGCGGCACGCGCCGGGAGCGGCGGTGGACGTGGAGTTCGACTACGGAGGCGACGCGCTGAGGGTGGTGGTCCGGGACAACGGACCGGCGGTGGAGACCCCGATCGAGGGGCTGGGCCTGGTGGGCATGCGGGAACGCGCGTACGCGGTGGGCGGGACACTGCGTACCGGAGCACTGAGAGGCGGCGGTTTCATGGTCGAGGCGATCCTCCCTGGTAAGACGGCATGATCCGCATCGTCATCGCCGATGACCACCCCGTCGTCCGGTCGGCGTTCGCCGATCTGCTGGCCACCCAGCCCGACTTCATCGTCGTCGGCAGCGCCTCCGACGGCGCGGAGGCCGTGCGGGTGTGCGCGGTGACCGCGCCGGATCTCGTGCTGATGGACGTGCGGATGCCCGTCATGGACGGCATCGAGGCCACCCGGCGATTGTCCGAAGGCACCAGGGTGCTCATCCTCACCACCTTCGACCTCGACGAATACGTCTACGACGCCCTGCGCGCCGGAGCCAGCGGGTTCCTGCTCAAGGACGTCACGGCCGAGCGGCTCTTCGACGCGGTCAGGGTCGTGGCCGCCGGTGAGGCGTTGCTCGCGCCCACCGTCACGCGGCGGCTCATCGGGGAGTTCGCCCAGCTCCGGCCCAAGGTGTCCGTCGAGGGGCTGACGCCCCGCGAGACCCAGGTCCTGCGGCTGATCGCCGAGGGACTGTCCAATCCGGAGATCGCCGGAAGGCTGACCGTCACCGAGGAGACGGTGAAGACCCACGTCAGCCGGGTGCTCAACAAGCTCGGCCTGCGCGATCGGACGCAGGCCGTGGTCGCCGCCTACGAGTCGGGCCTGGTGGTGCCGCGCTTCAGGGGATGACCTCGAAGGTGGCCATCATGGCCATGTCCTCGTGTTCGAGGTTGTGGCAGTGGAAGACGTACCGGCCCGGATAGCCGTCAAATTTGGCGATCACCTCCATCGTCTGGGCCTCCCGGAGTTCGACCGTGTCCTTCCATGCCGGGTCGGGGGTGCCGTCGGTCATCACCTGGAAGTGGGCCAGGTGCAGGTGGATCGGGTGGCTGACGTCGCTGGTGAACCGCCAGATCTCGGTCGCGCCGAGTTTCACCGTGGCGTCGACCCGGCCGGCGTCGTACGGCTTGCCGTTGATCAGCCAGCCGGTGCCGCCGTGGAGGTTGCCGCTGGTGAACTCGAAGTCGCGGGTGACCGTGGCCGTCTCGGGGTCGATCCTGTCCACCTGGGAGAGGACGGGCGGGATCGACGAGTCGTCGGGGGCGTCGCGGTCGACGTCGAACCGCATGACCCGGCCGTCGTCGGCGAGGTCGCGCAGTTCCACGCGGTCTCCGATTCGGTGGGCGGCGAAGTCGACGACGAGATCGGCCCGTTCGCCGGGCGAGAGCCGTACGGAATCCAGGGTTCTCGGAGCGGGCAGCAGGCCACCGTCACTGCCGATCTGGACGATCGGGCCACCGGTCGACAGCTCGTAGGGCCGCGCGTTGGACGCGTTGACCACGCGCAGCCGATATCGGGCGCGGGCGACCTTCAGCACCGGCCACGGCGCGCCGTTGACCAGGGTGACGTCCCCCAGAACGCCGCCCATGTACGCCTCCTTCGCGCCGGGTTTGCCGGGTTGGCCCGGGTAGGGCATCGTGCCGTCGGCGGCGAACGTGCGGTCGCAGATCACCAGAGGGATCTCGCGCTCGCCCTTGGGGAGCGGCAGGGCGTCTTCCTCGTCGTCGCGGACCAGGAACAGACCGGCCAGACCACGCCAGACCTGCGGGCCGGTGTAGTCCATGCGGTGATCGTGATACCAGAGCGTGGCGGCCCGCTGCGTCATCGGATAGTCGTATTCGCGCGTCGCCCCCGGTTGTACGAGGTCGGTCGGATGGCCGTCGGAGGCCGCCGGCGTGTGGCCTCCGTGCAGGTGCAGAACGGTCGGAACGCTCAGTTCGTTGGTCAGCCGCACCACGGTCCGGCGGTCCCGGCGGGTCTCGATGATCGGCCCGGGAAAGCGGCCGTCGTAGCCCCAGATGGGCGTCCGCAGCCCGGGGATGATGCTCGCGACCGCCTGACGTGCGGTGATGTCGTAGTAGTCGGTGTCGCCGCGCCGAGTCGGGCGGGCGAACGGCGGGATGGGCAGCGGCGAGGCGAACGGCTTGGGCAGGGGCGCGGTGCTGCGCAGAATCTGCGGCACCGGGGTGCCCGCGAGCAGCGAGCACCCCGTGACCAGGGCGAACCCGCCCAGGCCGAGCGTGGCCAGCGCCTCGCGTCGGGTGAGCCTCACGCGGCCACCGGCGTGTCGCGCCTGGAGGGGTAGAGGATGCCCAGCGTGTGCACGACGCCACCGAACATGATCATGCCGATCGGCACGTGCAGCGCCTTGAAGTGGGCGAATCCGAAGTACATCTGCAGGAAGACCAGGAGAAGGATCATCACCGCGGGAATGATCTGCTTCCGGTCCTTCGTCATGATCGCCACCACCAGCGAGGCGATGGCCGCCAGCACCACCAGGATCGCGGTGGCCCGGTGGATTCCCCGCCCCCCGGGCGAGGCCAGCAGCAGGCCCGCGGTGATGCCCTGAATCAGCAGTGCGGCGGCGAGGATCAGCGTCACGATTCGGCGCGCGCCCAGATAAGCCGTGTTCATCGGTGGTCTCCCCACGTGAAAGTCAACGCCGCCAAGCGTCGCCGCCACGCGGACGCGCCGCGTCGTGCCCAGGTGGGCAGCCGGCCTACATCTCCGGGAGTACGTGTCAGCGCCGCGACGGCCCGATGTCAGCTCAGGCGGCGAAGGTTGCCCCATCGACCTCTACGGAATGAAGGAGCACGCCATGGACCTGCGGACGACCATCGAGGAGATCGTCGAATCCGGCTTCGTCGGAATGCAGTTGCGCGTCAACGACCCGCGGGGCGAATGGGTCGGCACCGCCGGAGTGCGCGAGCTCGGCTCGCCCGAGAGGCCCCCGGCAGACGGGCGGTTCCGGATCGGCAGCGTCACCAAGACCTTCACCGCGACCGTGGTGCTCCAGCTGGTGGCCGAGGGCAGGTTCGGCCTGGACGACTCGGTGGCCGCCCACCTGCCCGGCTTCGACCTCGACGAGCGGATCACCGTGCGCATGCTGCTGCAGCACACGAGCGGGGTGTTCAGCTACACCGGAGAGGTCTACGAGGACGGGACGATCGTCCCGGGCATCACCGTGCTGGGCAAAGAGTGGGTGGACAGCCGCTTCACCACCTATCAGCCGGAGGAACTGGCCCGGCTGGCCCTGTCCAGGCCGGCCAGGTTCGAGCCGGGCACTGACTGGAGCTACTCCAACAGCAACTACGTGCTGGCCAGACTGCTGGTCGAACACGTCACCGGCCGCTCACTCGCCGACGAGACGCACAGGCTGCTCCTCGGGCCGCTCGGCCTGACGGGCACCTTCGTCCCCGGCACCCAGACGGAGATCCCCGGCCCGCACGCCCACGCCTACTACCGCTACGAGGAGGACGGCCAGGAGAAGATCGTGGACGTCACCAGCCAGAACCCCTCCTGGATCGCCACCGGCGGCGACATGATCTCGACCACCCGCGACCTCCACACCTTCGTCTCCGCGCTGATGGGCGGCAAGCTCCTGCCGCAGTCCCTGCTGGACGAGATGCGCACGCCCGACCCCAAGATCGGCTACGGCCTGGGGGTCTTCGTACAGCCGGACGGCGCCCTCGTCTTCCACAACGGCGGCCTCACCGGCTACGCGACGCTGATGTACAGCACGCCCGACGGCGGCACCACCCTGACCGCCTCGGTCACCTATGTGGACGACGCCGCGATGTCCCTGGCGACGACGTTCCAGAAGTCGGTGGAGCGGCTCCTGACCGAGGTCTTCAGCCGGTAGCCAGGATCCGGTAGTGGTAGGCGTGCGAGAAGGTGAACCCTTGCCGGGCGTAGAGGGCCCTGGCGCCCGGATTGTCCTCCTCGACCTGGAGGAAGAGCCGCCGCGCGCCCTGGCTTCCGGCCCAGCCGGCCCCCGCCGCCAGGACCGCCGAGGCGATCCCCCTACGGCGGTGGGCAGGGTGCGTGACCATGCAGAAGACACCGGCGTAGCCCTCGTCCACGGCGAAGACCCCCATGCCGGCGATGTCCCCGTTGACGGTGGCGGCGAAGAAGGCGACCGGTTCGGGGATCCGGAGGATGACGTCGACGGTGGTCAGCCGGTCGTCGAGCGTCGCGAAGACCTCGGGCCAGCGGGCGCGGTCGTGGATCTGGTCGACGGATCCATCCGCTTCGAAGATCGAGGTGGGAGCGGTGAGGATCAGGGTCGGGGCGTCGCGGCGGTAGCCCCGGGCCGCGAGCGTCTCGTCGAGTTCCGGGTGGACTTCGGCCGGGCTGACCTGGATGCATACCGCCTGGCCGAGATCGCGGTAGTAGGTCTCGACGGCCTCGATCGACGGGCTGGATCCGTGGAGGGGCAGCGCGGAGTTCGTTCTCCGGCGGGGCACCGACGGGGTGTGCCGCAGCAGCCAGCCGTCACGCTCCTCCGTGTGAACGGCGGGCCAGACGCGGGCCGCGCTGCGTTCGAGCCTCCACCACTCCGGTTCCGTTGCCACGAGCGGCACCCTACACAGCCCGGAACGTCCGTAATGTCTAATGGCTTGCATGGAGATCGGGTGTGACGAGTCGGGGGCGGAGGGCGAGAAGCTCATCGGCGGGGTGACCGACGTGTTCGCCCACGCGGGCGTCGCGCTCACCCTCGACGAGGCCGACGCCTGCATGGACGAGGTCCGGCACCGCGCCCCCTCCCCCATCACCGAGTACAAGTCCTTCGTGATCAGAAGGGCCAAACACCGGCTGGCGCTCCAATGGCTGCTCGGCCCGACGGGTCCTCTCCAGGGTCACGCGCACGTCCATCTGACCGACAAGACCCTCTACATGACCCACCGCGTCACCGATCTGATCGCGGAGGACGGCGACCGCCTCTACCTGCTGGGGCCCGAGGCTTTCGGCCTCCGCTGGCAGGAGCTGCTGGCGGGCTTCAACGATCTGATGCGTCCCTACACCGAGCGGCCGATCGCCGACGTGTTCGCGCTGGTCGACGAGCTGGCCGTGGTTCCCGGTGAGGCCGGGGACCTGATGCGGCGGCTGGCCAAGGCCCGGCCCCTGGTCGAGGACCTGCGGCTGCGCCTGGCCCGGAACCCGACGACGGCCGCGCCCCTCGATCCGCTGCTGCCGGCGATCGTGCGGGCGGTGGACTACTGGGGCGGCGGACGTCCGGTGACGATCGTGCACGACCGGCAGACGACCCTCACCGAGGAGCGCGTCGACCTGCTGCGGCAGGCCGGTCCACTGGCGGAACTGCGCCTGGTGGATTCGCATCTCGACGCCCGGATCCAGGTGGCCGACCTGCTGGCGGGGATCGCGCGCGGGATCGCGGCCAACGACCTGCACGGCGAGGGCGACCCGCTGATGACGGGCCTGCTCGCCCCTTATGTGGATGATCGTTCCGTTTGGATTTGAGAAAGCCACGGGGACGTCGAGGCGGACATGCGCCGCGACCTGCCTAGTGTCGGCGGCATGAGGACAACGCTGCGACGACTGGCCACCGCGACCCTGCCGCTCGCCGTATTCGCCGTGCTCTCCCCCGCACCGGCCGAGGCCCGCCCGGCGCCCGACCGGCAGACGGCCTACTACCTGGTCAAAGCCGGCAAGCTCAACTTCCTGCGGCAACTCGCCCTGTCCGGGCGGGCCACTATGATCGAACCGTCTCTTCCCCGCCTGGTCGACGAGTACAAGTCGATCAGGATCGACGGCGCCGACCTGCGGACCTACCTGCGGAAGATCGACCCCAGGTCACCCGCCGACCCGGCACTCGACCCGCTGGTGGCCAACCCGGACTATCAGGCCGCTCTGGCCGAAGTCCGGCGGCTTCCGACCTACCCCAAGCTGATGCGCCTGCTGAAGAGGCACGTCAACCGCTGACGGGATCGATGTGGATCTTGGGTGGCCGGTCGGGGTTCCGCTTTTCGGCCAGCACCCCGGCCACGTCGTCGAGCCCGATGGTCGCGGCGACGAGCGGGGAGGGATCGACCGCGCCGGAGGCGTAGCGTTCGATGGTCCCGGCCAGGCCGCCTGACGCGCTGAGCACGCCGGTCACCCGCAGGTCCTTGAGCGCGATCACCCTGGTGTCGACGAGGCTGGGCTCACCGGCCAGGCCGATGTAGACGACCCGTCCGCCGGGTTCGACCTTCTCGGCCGCGAGGGCGGGCAGATCGGCGGAGTTCGAGGCGTCGATCACCGCGTCGAACGGCAGGTCGGGCACCTCGGTGTGGCAGGTGAAGCCCAGCGAGCGGGCGAAAACCGGGGACAGCCCGAGCAGGTGCACCTCGACGCCTTCTGCGACCGCGAACATGGCCGCCAGTAGGCCGATCGTCCCCGGGCCGAGGATCAGCAGCTTCTGGCCTGGTCTCAGCCGGGCGGCCTGGACGGCGCGCAGCGCGTTTCCGCCCGGCTCGACCATCGCCCCGAGGACGGGGCCGACGTCGTCGGGCAGCGCGTGGAGTGCGAAAGCGGGCACCGGCAGGAATTCGGCCAGCGCGCCCGGGTGACCGTACCGGATCCCGATCTCGAACCTCTCGGCGCACAGGTGCTGCCTGCCGCCCTGGCAGCGGGCGCAACGCTGGCAGCCGAGCATGGTGTCACCGGTCACCCGCCGCCCGAGCCACTCCCCGGACACGCCGGCCCCGAGGGCGGTCACCACGCCGCACCATTCGTGCCCGATCCGGAGGGGGTAGCGGGCCTGTCCGTCGTGCAGGTAGGCCATCTCGCCGGTGAAGAACTCGGCGTCGGTTCCGCACACACCGGCCCGTTCGACCCGGACGATCACTTCTCCGGGCTTCGGTACGGGCGGTTCGACGTCCTGAACCTCGCCCTGAAAGGGACCTGTGATGACGAATGCGCGCATGGTCCTATTTTCTGCCTAAGACTCCTCGAAACGAGTGATCCGGGCGCGGCCGGTTGGCGCCGGCTGCGGGCGAACCGGGGGCGGCGGGCGGTGCCGTGGTGGGCGGAGCCGTAACGGAGCAGCAGTCGGCTTTTTCGGCGGGCCCTAACCGCAAAGGGTTCTTTGCAAAGAGTTGTTTGCGGTTTATGGTGGTTCGCATGAACGAGTCCGTCTCCCTCGACGCCAAGGGCCTGCGCGCGCTCGCCCACCCGCTGCGCGTGCAGATCATCGGCCTGCTGCGCCTCTACGGCCCCCACACCGCGACCGGCCTGGCCGACCGCCTGGGCCTCACCTCGGGTGCCACCAGCTACCACCTGCGCCAGCTCGCGGCCGCCGGATTCGTCGAGGAGGACGTCGACCGGGGCAACGGCCGCGAGCGCTGGTGGCGGGCCGTCCACCGCAGCACCTACTTCAACGACCGTGACCTCGCCGACCAGGAACCCGAGGCGACGTTCATGTACCTCCAGTCGGTGATCAACGTCCAGGGCGAACGGGCCCAGCGCACGCTGGCCGCCTCCCAGACGATGCCCACCGAGTGGCGCGACGTCTTCGACCTCAGCGACTGGTCGCTCCGGCTCACGCCCCAGGAGGCCAACAGCCTGATCGAGGAACTCCACGCCGTCGTCGGGCGCTACCGCAAGTACGACGCCGAGGCCCCCGACGGCGCCGAGCGCGTGGTACTCGTCATCCACTCCCTGCCGGAGCCCTCATGACCCGCTCATGGCGCCCGGTCGCCGGCCTGTTCGCCGCCTCCCTCGTCGCCCTCACCGGAACCCGCGTCTCCTCGATCGCGATCCCCTGGTTCGTGCTGGTCACGACCGGGAGCGTCACCCAGACCGGCCTGGTCGCCTTCTGTGAGATGGCCCCGTACGTGCTGGTCAAAGCCCTCTCAGGACCGGTCGTCGACCGGGTGGGACCGCGCAGGATCTCGTGGCGGGCCGACGCGGTCAGCGCCGTGGCGGCCGCGACGATCCCGGTTCTGCACGTGTCGGAGTTACTGTCGTTCCCGCTGCTGCTGGTCCTCGTGGCGATCATCGGTGGGGTACGCGGCCCCGGCGACCTGGCCAAAGAGATCATGGTCCCGGAAGCGGCCGAACGCGGCCGGATCCCCCTCGAACGGGCCGCCGGCCTCGCGGGCGTGGCCGAACGCCTGGCCTCCACGGTCGGCCCGGCCCTCGCGGGTGTCCTCGTGGCGCTGACCGGGCCGATGATCGGGCTGGTCGTCAACGCCGTCTGCTTCGCCCTCGGCTCGGTGATCGTCGCCACCGTGCTGCCCAAGGACATGGGCCACCGGCCCGCCGCGACGGGCCCGCAGCCCGGCTACTGGCGCAGGTTCGGCGAGGGGTTCACGTTCCTCAGGAGCGAACGCCTCATGCTGACCATCACGATCATGGTCGGCATCACGAACCTGCTCGACGCCGCGTTCTCCTCGCTGCTGCTCCCCGTCTGGGCCAAGGAGACCGGCGGCGGCCCGGCCGCGATCGGCCTGGCCGCCAGTGCCATGGGCATCTCGGCGGTGGCGGGTTCCCTGATCGCCGCGATGGTCGCGCACCGGCTGCCGCGGCGGACGGTCTTCTTCCTCGGCTTCCTGGTGATCGGCGCGCCGAGGTTCCTGATCCTCGCCTTCGACGTGCCGCTGTGGGCCGTCATCGCCGTCTTCGCGGTCGGTGGCTTCGGCAGCGGCTTCCTCAACCCGATCATCGGGGCAATCTACTTCGAACGGGTGCCGAGGGCCATGCTCGGCCGGGTCAACTCACTGAGCGACGCAGTGGCCTGGTCGGGGATCCCCCTCGGTGGCCTCCTCGCGGGTGCGGCGGTGGCGGCGACCGGGCTGGCGCCGGTGCTGGTGGCGTGCGGGGTGGCGTACTTCCTGACGACGACGCTCACCGGGCTGAGACCGGAGTGGCGGCAGATGCGGCGACAGACGGGCGGGCCGGTCGAGGCCGAGTCGGGGGGCGGCGATCCGCGGGCCGGTCAGGAACAACGCACACCGTAGATCGGCCTCGCACAGATGTCGTCAGGATGGCCTGGCCACTTCAAGCGACGGGCACGGAAGATCCGCCCTCGCGGGTCGCTCTACGGCCAGGTCAGAAACACACAACCAGGGCTGCGCGAGACGGTCATCCCGCCGTAGAACCGCCTCACGAACATCGGCCCATGTGTGTGCGGTCACCTCCAGTGAGCGGGACGGTCAAGGTCGATCTGCGTCCCCTGATCACCCCGAGCGGCGGCGACCTGCGGACGAGTCAGGAACAACGCGCCCCGGAGGTCCGCGCCCCGAACATCGGCCCCGCGCAGGTCGGCGCCCAGGAGGTCGGCCTTGCGAAGGTCGGCGCCGCGCAGGTCGGCGCCGATGAGCAGGCGGCCGCGCAAACTCACGTTACGCAGGTCCTGACCTCGCAGTTTCGCCCCGGCCAGATCGTGGCGCATCTCCTTGGCCCGGCCGCGGACCTGCGCGCTGATCTCCCCCAGGCGAGCCCCGATCCGGCCGCGCAGCTCGCTGATCCGGGCGGGGTCGATGATCGGCGACGCCGCCAGGGTTTCGGTCTCCTTGTGCAGGTCGGCGGCGTGCCCGTACCGAGAAGCCTCTTCCAGGTACCACAGCAGCTCGTGAAGCTGCCGGATCAGCGGGAACAGCGCCACATCGAGGCGCTCCTGCGTGACCCGCTGCCCCGCGCCGAAGCACTCGAAGGTCACGCACCCCTGGTAGCCGCTCTCCCGCAGCCGGTCATGGATGCGGCAGCGATAGTCGCCGGTCAGGTTGACGCAGGGCTTCCCGGCAGGCTTGTCGACGGCGAAGTCGGCCGACTTGGCGAACGGCAGCTCCACGCAGCACAGGCCGGCGCAGGAGCCGCAGTCGGAGTGCAGGTCGGTCACACGTGCTCCATGACGATCACGGCGGTGGTCTGGGGTTCCAGGGCGCGGAAGACGTGCGGCACATCGCCAGGGTAGGTGATGTAATCCCCTGGCCCGAGTTCCACGGGCCCCTCGGTCGGCCCGACCAGCGCCCGCCCGCGCCCGATGATCGCGTGCTCCATCGTGCCGGGATTGTGTGGGTCGGAGGTGCGGGCCTCGCCCGGTTCGGCGTCGATGCGGAACAGGTCGCGGCGCGCCCCGGGCGGACAGGAGGCCAGCAACGTCGCGGCGTAGTCGGCCCGCTCGGAGTGGGTCACCGGCCCCTCCCCCGCGCGGATCACCCGCACATGCGGCCGAGGCGGATCGATCAGACGGCTGATCGGCACCCCCAGCGCGACCGCGAGCGCCCACAAGGTCTCCACGCTGGGGTTCCCGCCGCCCGATTCGAGCTGCGACAGCGTCGACTTGGCGATTCCGGCGCGTTTGGCCAGCTCGGTCAGCGACAGTCCGACCCGATCGCGTTCGCGGCGGATCGAGGCGGCGAGGAGCGTGATCAACGCGGCGGAGGTGTCCAAGCGTTCGCTCCACAAGTCCGATCGTTCGCCTTGACGAACAATGTCCGTAGTGTTCATTCTAATGGCCATGCGTTCGATATCGCGAACAGCGCTACGTGACATCGCCCTGGTCTGCGTGGCCGACGCCATCGTAGGGGCCTCCTTCGGCGCGATCGCCGTATCCGGCGGCTTCGACCCATGGGTACCGGTAGTGATGTCCCTGATCGTCTTCGCCGGAGGCGCCCAGTTCGCCGCGATCGGCATCGTCATGGCCGGCGGCGGGATCATCGCCGCGGTCGCCACCGGCCTGGTGCTCAACGCCCGGCTCCTCCCGTTCGGCTTCGCCGTCGCCGACGTGGTGAAAGGCCGCCTTGCAGGGGTGCACCTGATCACCGACGAAACGGTCGCGTTCGCCCTGAAGGGCCGCGACGCCCGCGAGCGGCACGACTACTTCTGGACCAGCGGCCTGGCCCTGTTCGCCGCCTGGAACGCGTCCGTCGTGGTGGGCGCACTGGCCGGTTCCGTGATCGGCGACACTGACGCACTGGGCCTGGACGCGGCCTTCCCCGCCGTCCTGGTAGCGCTGATCATGCCTGCCCTGGCCGACCGCGGGGCGCGGATCCCCGTACTGACCGGCGGGGCGATCGCGCTGGCCGCCTCGACGCTCTTCCCCGCCGGGGTGCCGGTCCTGCTGTCACTGCTCGGGCTGCTGGCCCGGCCGAAGGAGACCTGAGATGAACATTGCCGCCGACCGTCCTTTCCATGATCGTGTAAGCCTCACGCCCCACCCGAAGGCCGTCGCCGCACGGTTTCCCCTGTTCGCACCGACCGCACCCTCAGCGTTCCCGACCGTGCTGAACGTGCTGCCCGGGATCCCGGCCCAGCCGATGGAGGCGTGAATGGACATGCCCATCGCCGCCATCGTGGCCCTCGCCGCCGGAACGCTCGCGTTCCGGCTGGCGGGCCCCCTTCTCCGCGATCGTGTACGCCTTGCGCCCCGCCTGGAGGCGCTGCTGGCCACAGCCGCGCTTGTGCTGCTGTTCGCCCTGGTAGTGACTTCGTCGTTCGGCGGCTTCGCCAAGCCCGCCGGGGTGGTCGTGGCCGGCGTGCTGGCCATCCGGCGAGCCCCGTTCCCCGTGATCGTCATCGCAGCGGCGGCAACCACCGCACTGCTGCGGTTTATCGGGGTGCCCTAATCCACCTACTGCGCTTCGCCCTGCTCGCGACCTCGCCCTTTGACCGCCTCACCTGCCCTCGGAGTGATCGTGGCAGGCGTGCCGAATCTCCGACGCGCGCAGGTCCCCGCGATCGCCATCGCGGCGGCGACGACCTCCGCACTGCTCCCTGTTCCGCTTGCCCCCGCGTTCATACTGCGGTTCAGATGGTCGCGACCTCGCCTTTCGGCGGCCTCGCCCGTCCCGCCGGGGTGATCAAGGCAGGCCTGCCGGCTCTCCGGCGCACCCCATTCCCCGCGATCGTCATCGCGGCGGCGACAGGCGTGCCGACTCTCTGACGCACACGTTCATCGCCTCGCTGTGTCCTACCGGGCTACCGTGACCCGGGCGTCGAACTCCTCGCGTGTCGGCAGGAACCACGTCTGGTCGCCTCGGTTGCTTTCGCGGACCAGGTCGCGGAAGGCGTCACTGGCTGCGATGTGGCGGGAGACGTCTCCGATGACGGCCAGGCGGAAGCCGTACTGAACGAATTTCTGCAGGATCGCGCCCGCGAGGCCGGTCCGCAGGGAGAAGAACGCGTCGGCGAGCCGCTCGGCCGGGATGACCACCCAGGTCACGTCCTGTCCGTAGGTGGCACCGATGACGTCGAGCGCGTCGGCCTCGGTGGCGATCAGCGGGCCGTCGGCGGGGAGAACGTAGTGCATGGTCATTCCTGGGTGAGGGTGTCGATGATGGTGAGCAGCGCGGCGGTGTCGGCGGCGCCGCCGATGACGATGATCTTCAAAGAGGCCCTGACCTCGTCATAGATGGCCTCGACGCGGAGTTTCTGCTCACCACCGGAGTTGGCGACGGCGATCAGCGCGTTGGAGAGCCGATCGGTCCGCTCGCGGCTGATCGCGTCGACCTGTACGACCGCGGACACCTCGACCCCGCGCTGCCGCCGCACCGTCTCCTGGACGACCGGCTGACCGGTGAAGGCCTCCAGGTCATCGCGCGTGATGCGATATTGCTTGCCGATGCGGACCGCCTTCAGCTTCCCGTCGCGCACGTAGTTGCGGACAGTCTTGACGTGAAGGCCGAGGAGATTGGCGACCTGCTCGACAGAATAGGGCTGCATCTTCCCTATCATAGGGAACAATAGGGAAGGTTAACGCCGAAGCGAGAACGCAACGAGCACAACACCGACGAAGGCGAGCGACAGGTTCGCGAAGACCTCACGGCCCTCGAAGAACTCCAGCCGCTCGAAGATCAACCGGTTGGGTGCGTTGAGCAGCAGTCCCATGAACGGCTGCGCCGCCAGGTGGTCGATCGTGCCGCTGACACCGATCGCGAACAGAAGCAGGCCGAACAACCGGGAAAATTTTCGCATGCGCCGACAGTAGGAGTGGCGACGGTCGCGACGGCTCGGCCGAAGGTCGCCGAGTGGATCGACTTTCGGGTAGGAATGGCTGAATGACCACGGTTCTGTGCGTGCCGCAGTGGCAGGGTTCGGCGTCCGAGCGGGCACCCCGGCTGGCGGAGGGCGCACGGCGAGCGGCGGCACTGGTCACGGCCGACGCGGTGGTCACGGTGCCGGTGCCCGACACCTCCCCGAAGCTCGGCGGAATCCGGGCCAGGGACGCCCTCATCGAGATCCAGCGCCGGACTTCCGAGGCGCTCGCGGGGATCGACGATCGGGTGCTCACCATCGGCGGCGACTGCGCGGTCGACATCCCGTCGATCGCCGCCGCCCACGACCGCTACGGCGACGCACTCACGGTGTTGTGGATCGACGCGCACCCGGATGTGTACAGTCCGTCGACGCTTCCGTCGGGGGCCTTCCACGGGATGGTCGTCCGGGCGCTGCTGGGTGACGGCCCGGCGGGCCTGGTGCCGGCACGGCCACTTTCTCCGGATCAGGTGATCATCGCCGGGGAGCGGGCAGGCGCCGATTCGGAGCACGAATACCTCAAGGAACGCGGAATCCGCCGGTATGGGGTCGCGGACCTCCACCACGCCTTCGCAGGCTTGACCGGGCCGGTTTACGTCCATATCGACCTCGACGTGCTGGATCCCGAGGCGTTCGATGCGACGTGCTACCCGGAGCCCGGCGGGGTGCACCCAGACCGGCTGGCGGAGCTGGTAGCCGGATTGGACGGCGTGGTCGGCGCGGCCCTGACCGAATACGCGCCCCTTGAGGAGGTAGCGAGCGAAGACGACGTGATCCGGGCGTTGTCTGCCGCCCTCACTAACGCCTTCTGAGTGGCACCTACCGAATGAGCACCGCCCAACAGGAGCCCTGCCGCCCAAGCAGGAGCCCTGGTGAGCGGCGCTTCTGAGTAGGCACCCTAGGACCACGCCTTCCGAGCAGGCGCCACCGAGTAAGTGCTTCCTGCGGGGCCTCCCATTTCGGAGACCTTCTGAATCAAAACTCCCGAGTCAGCGAATACCAAGGGCCCTCCGACCAGGCGCCTTCCGAACGGGCGCCTAACACTTGGGGACTTTCCGCTTGCGAGCCTCCACCGCTCTAACGAGCACTTCCGAAGTAGGTACCCTCAAGCACCTACCGAACCACTCGCCACTCGGGCACTCGCCACTCGGGCACTCGCCACTCGGGCACTCGCCACTCGGGCACTCGCCACTCGGGCACTCGCCACTCGGGCACTCGCCACTCGGGCACTCGCCACTCGGGCACTCGCCACTCGGGCACTCGCCACTCGGGCACTCGCCACTCGGGCACTCGCCACTCGGGCGCCTCCGAGGCAGGCGCCCTCGAATCAGCACCTACCGGGCGCCATCCGAATGGGCGCCTCCCGCTCGGGTGCCGCCCGAGCAAGCAGCTCCCGCTCGGGCGGCTTCGATGCAGGCGCCGTCGAATCAACGTCCTCTGAGATAGGCGAGCACGGCCAGCACACGGCGGTGGTCGTCTTCGGCCGGGGGCAGGTCGAGCTTGGTCAGGATGCCGGCGATGTGTTTGGCGATCGCCGCGTCGGTGACCACCAGAGCGCGGGCGATCGCGGCGTTGGAGCGGCCTTCGGCGACCAGACCCAGTACCTCGCGTTCGCGCGGGGTCAACCGGGAAAGGGGTTCGCGGCGGCGGCTGAGTAGTTGCCGCACCACTTCGGGGTCGACGACCGTGTGCCCGGCGGCGACGCGTTCGACCGCATCGACGAACTCGCGCACGTCGCCGATGCGGTCTTTCAGCAGGTAGCCGATGCCCACACCGCCGCCGGAGTCGAGCAGTTCGGCGGCGTAGGTCTGTTCGACGTATTGACTGAGCACCAGAACAGCCAGTTGAGGGCGGGTGGCGCGCAGGATGAGCGCGGCCCGCAGACCTTCGTCGGTGAAGCCGGGCGGCATGCGGGCGTCGGCCACGACGATGTCGGGTTCGTGTTCGGTCGCGGCGGTGATCAGCGCGTCGCCGTCACCGACCGAGGCGACGACGTCATGGCCGAACCGCTCGAGGAGCCCGGCGATCCCTTCGCGCAGCAGCACGCCGTCTTCGGCCAGAGCTATCCGGAGACGAGGCACGAAATCTTCACCAGCTCTACCCGGACACGGGACACGAAACCTCCATGGTGTTCATCGGAAGGCAGACCACGAGACTTCACCAGGGCAACCGGAGACGGAAAAGGTGATCTCCGCCGGATCAGTCAGGAGATGAAACCACACGATCTCCACCGGGGCAGTCCCGAGATCCGGCAAGCGATCTCCACGAGGGCCGTGAGGTCTTCGCGGACCTGTCCGCTCGCCTTCGTCTGGGCTAGACGGCGACCGGGCACGGGATCTCCACACGCAACGAGGTCGGGCCGCCGGGCGGGCTCGACAGGGTCATCACGCCGTCGGTGACGGCGACGCGGTCGGCCAGGCCGGCCAGCCCTGATCCGGCCGCCGGGTCGGCTCCGCCCACTCCGTCGTCGCGGACCTCCAGCACCAGGGTGTCGTCGTGGAGACGGCCGTAGATGAAGCCGTGCCGGGCCTCGCTGTGCTTCACGATGTTCGTCATCGCCTCGGAGACGATGTAGTAGGCGGCGACCTCGACCGGGGGCGGTAATCGGCCGGGGAGCGAGACGTCGACGTCGACGGGGATCGGCGACCGCCCCGCCACATCCTCCACGGCCGCGCCGAGCCCCCGATCGGTGAGCACCTGGGGGTGGATGCCGCGAATGAGTTCCCGTAGCTCGGCCAGCGCGCGTTTGGCCTCCTCATGGGCCTCGGCCAGCTGCGTCTCGGCAGGCGAACCGGGCGGCAGGTCGAGACGGGCCAGGCCGAGCTTCATGCTGAGGGAGACCAGCCGCTGCTGGGCGCCATCGTGGAGGTCACGCTCGATGCGGCGGCGTTCGGCCTCGAACGCGTCGACCAGCCGGGCCCGGGAGCGGATGATTTCCGCGTCGCCAGGCGCGAGCACCGCCCGCGTGATCATGGCCCGGGTGCCCGCCCAGGCCGTCAGCATGTAAGCGGAGATCGGCACCAGCAGCACTCCGCCCGCGGCCAGCGGCAGGCCGTCGGCCCAGTGCATGCCCGGCTGGAACGGCCCCGACATCAGCAGCACCGGCAACCAGAACGCGGAGGAGACCAGCCCCAGATCCATCCAGCACAGCACCGAAAGCCCGACAACCGTGAACCCGAGGTCCCGCCAGGTCGCCTGCTCCCGCGCACGGGTGCTGAGCCAGGCTCTCAGCCCTTTCTTCGGCGGTTTCACATGCGGGTTATCCGTAGGCATACGATCCACCAGCCGTAACCGCCACCGCTCGAACGCCGCCGACGGTAACGCCAGCACGACAAGGACGAGCAAGGCGGTGGCGGACGCCACCCAGGCGCCATAGACGTAGCCCGTGTAGATCAGCAGGCACGCGGCCACAGCGTAGACCGCGCTGCCCAACAGATAGACGAGCGAGCGCCACGGCCATGACGAGCAGAGGAACGCCAATGGCCGACGCGTCATCGCCGCCGTAGCGGTTCGGGTCAGCACGCCCCGACCGTAACCGATCGAGCCGGACGGGCACGGTAGTGCCAGGACTACTGTCGCTTCTCGCCACAGCACCAATGCGCCGACATGGGCCGGTCGAGTTCGCTGGACGCCATGAGGGTTCGATTAGAAGCGGTACGCCGCACCTATGGCACGGTGACGGCGCTCGACGGAGTGACGGCCACCTTCGACGCGGGCACCCTGACGGCGATCATGGGCCCGTCCGGCTCGGGAAAGTCTGTTACTGAATTGTGCCACTTCTCTTAACCGGTGATCTTATTAGCTGAGCACGCGGGGACCTGCCTTGACGTGCTCTTTGTCCTTTGAGGGCGAGCGTTGGCGCGGGCCTTCGCGTGGCGGCCTGGCCGCTCCTCTCCCGGCTCCCGGATAGCTGCCAGGGTCCGGGGCCTGTGCGCGGCGGCGGCGGTCAAGGGCTGCCTCGCGTGACCTTGGCGCGCTCTCTTCCACTCGCGCTGACTGCGCGTCGTGCACGGCAGCCCTTGAGGGTCGCGTCCGCGCCCCCGGATACTTGGGCAGCGGGGCAGGGAGACCGGTTGGGATGTGGAGCGAAGCGGAACGATGGTCGCTGACGCGGTGAGATCCAACCGGGCACGGTTGATAAAAATCAGCAACGGTCGAAAAACCGAAAGGCCTTTCGCCCGTGTCGACTACTCCTGCCTGTCTTTGTTCTTGCTAGTGCGACCCGGGTTGAGCTTCTAACTGTTCACGCGCAGGGCCGACCTCGGGGTCGTTCGCCCAATGATGTGTTTTCTTAATTATCCGAGATACGCGTGCGTTCATTCGGCCTGATGACACGAATGGAAGTATCATCGCGAGTGCATTCATGCGGTCGGCCGCAAATGCGGCATCGGAGCTTGCGATTGCCGTAAGGACCTGCCGGCCGATGTATTGCGCCTGAAATAGCGGCGACCGTGAGGCTATCTGTGTGGCAGCTTCATCGAGTAGCGAGTTAGCGTTGGTGTAATCAGCTAGCTGGCCAAGCCCAATCCCCACATCGCCCAGAATGGCAGCCGAAGAGAAGGCCGTTAAGCCTTCGGTATTCAGTGCTTGCTCAAGCGCCTCTCGGGATTGCTGCGACTGACCAGGTGTGGCGGCTAAAGCTCTGCCTAGCCTCATGTAGATCTGTGCGGTCTGATCTGGGGAAAGCTCGGGAATCGCTAGGCCGCGCTGGGCGTACTCGATCCCTCTGGCGTAGTCCCCCTTGTAGAGCTGGACTCGGCTCAAGATATCGAATGCACGAGCCTGTGCTGAGTGATCGGCCGCTTGCGTCGCATATCGCAGCGCAAGCACTCCTACGCGTTCGGCCTGCGCAATGCTGTTTGCATCGTAGAGAATAAGTGTGGCTTGTGCCATTAACTCGGATGCGGCACCCAGAAGGGTCGGGCTCTGCGATTTTCCGATAACTTCTCTGATTTTCGCGACTTGCGCCAATGCCTGCGGCACCAGCGGGTTTCCGCCAATCGCATACCTATTGTTTGCGAGCGATACAGATAAAGCGCGCAAATAGTTGGGGTCGTGATACGGAGTTGTAGTTGGCGAAGGTATGAACATGACGGAAGCAGCGGCGGTCAAGAACTCCCTGCGCTTCACTTCATCTCCCTCGTCTCGTTGTGTGACTATCCGGACTTCGAGACCAATGCGGGCTAGCAGCGGGGCTGCCTTGCCGATGCCGGGGTCCGTGGCTCCCCGGATCACTCGTGATACCCACACCTGAGATGTACCCAGTTGGTGGGCCAACTCGTTCTGAGTCCACGAGCGGTCGACCATCGTTCGGCGTAAAGCCTCTGAGAGTGTCCGCGCCTCCATGACCTCAGATTATTCACAATCTGAATATCGCGCTAGGGCGTAACGGCCAGGTGGGGTCAGAATCCCGAAGGAACACGACGTGGCCGGAAGGTCGCGGAACGAAGCGGACCCGCCCCGGTGCCTTGCACAACACCGTGACGGGTCCTTGACCAGGAGGGTGATCCTGATCCATGGCACACGATAGGGCTATGAATGGGGTTCGGCGAGATGATCTCTCGCCGGTGCCCTTACGCAGAGAGTTTTCGGACACAGGCAGAGGTTCCGGTGGCGGCGCGCAGCGTCGGGGCAGATCTTTGGAGCGTCATTACGAGTGCCTGATGGCGCACGCTCTTTCGTCGAAGTCCGCTCGGGCGTACGTGCGGAGGGCGGTCCTCGCGGTGGGACGTGATGACCTGGTGGACGCCGCCCAACTGGTGACTTCCGAGCTGATCGCCAACGCGATTGCGGCGACTCGGGAGGCGGACAACGGGCCGGGAACCGTTGCGGTGGGGGTGTATCAGTTCGGCCGGGCCTTTGTGATCGAGGTCTGGGATTGCAGCCGGGTGCCTCCTCGGATGGTCGACGCCACCACCGATGATGAGGGCGGGCGGGGGCTGCTGCTGGTCGGCGCGGTGTCGTCGGACTGGGGTTTCCGGTGGCCGGTCTCGGGCGGGAAGGTCGTTTACGCGGTCGTCGGGACGGTGTTGTGAGCGAGCCGGGAGAGATCACGGTCGCAGGCGGGCCGGATGATGCGGCGGACTTGCGGGCGCTGGAACAGCTGCTCGACGCGGGGGGCCTCTCCACGGTTTTCATCCCGGACTTGTGTGAGGCGGCTGCCGCGCGGGCCGCGACTCCGGGCCTGCTGGTTCTCACCCGGGATCGGCGGGAGGTGGCTCGGGTCTACATGGGGCCGCGTAGCGGGGCGTACATGGTCCAGTTCCTGATGGGATCGGGTTCGGATGCCTCGCGCGTGCTGCCGGTGATGGGTGCCAGACAGGCGGCGGCCAGGATCGCGGGGGGCTCTGGTGTCTCGGGGCTTCTGGCCGGCTCGGCGGAACACGGGGTTACCGATGTCGCTGAGTAGAGCGCTTACCGGGCTGCGTCGCCGGTCGTGGGATCTGCGGGAGGCGGCGTTTCGCCTGCTGGATCACGTCGAGGTGGCGTGGGAGCGGAAGGCCGTTGAAGCGGCGGAGGCAGGGATTGAGGACCTGGCGGTTTTGCTGGATGAGCGCGGGATCTATCGCGTGTACTACGGCGGGCCGGGTCTGATCGAAATCGGCCGGTTGTCGGACGGGCGGTTGGGTGCATGGGTCAGGTACAGCGTCCGGAGTGGGCTGTATCTCGTGGGGGCGACTCATGGCCCGACTGCCGTGGCTTCGGACAGGTACGAGGCGGCGGAACTGGTCCCGGGTTATGGGCCGACGTCGTTGACGGCGCTGTGCTGGTCGCCGGAGTGGGATCGGTTCCGGGAAGAGGTCGACGCCATCCGTGACCAGATGTATGGCGGTGAGGACTGAGGGCCGGGGTGGGCTGAGACGGCTGCCGGGCCGGTGGGCTTCTCCCCGGGTACTGGTGGTGACCCGAGGGGGTGAGCGAGCCATTGACGTGTGTCCCCCGCACACGTGGACGGTGCGGTTCCGGTGGCAAGGGGGCGGGGTGGGTTGTAACGCGTCCGGCGTGCTCCTCACCCCGCCTTCGTTCTGGGCAGATCACGGGATGAGTCGTCGGCTCTCCCGTCGCGACAGGCGGTGGTGCGTGAAGCTCTCGGAACTGGCGGAGAAGTACGGACGGCGGTGGGACATCACCGGCAGCGGCACGGAGGGGTGGACGGCGGTGCGTCGTCAGCTCATTCGGCAAGAGGCGTTGGATCGGGGGCTGTCCAATGTCCGGTGCGGCAACACCTTGGAGGACCTGGCCGCGCGCTTGAAGGAAGAGGAGGCAGCGGAGTGGAAGAAGTAGCGCTTCCGTGGTTCCCCGTCGCCGGTCGGTTCGGCGGCATGACGGCGCGTCTGGGCGTGCGTGTTCGGCAGTTCGAGACGGGATGAATCCGGAGGCCGGTGAAAGGCCGGTCTCCCTGTGATCGTGCGGCGGTGGGGCGTCTTCCCGATGAGGTCTCGCCTACCTCTCCCCACCGCCGCACCCCTTCTTGCCGTGGCGGGTTCTTGCCGGGGCGGGCAAGTCGGTCGCGTGCCGACGAACTTAGGCTCCGATGTGGGCGCTGTGTATCTGGCTATGGCGCTACGGCCTGCGTGCGGTCGGAGTGGCTGGGCCGGCGGAATGACCGCAGGTCACCCGTAGGGCGAGCGCAAAGCGAGTTCGGCCGGCGCTGACACGGGCCGCATGTTGATCTAGGAGGTAGTTGTGGACGTGAAGGCCTTTCAGCACGTGTCGCCTTCGACGCTGCGTGTGCTGCGGGTGATGGTGTCGGATCCTGCGGCGGTGTATGGGTACGCGCTTGCTAGTGCTTGCGGGGTGCGGAGAAGGAACCTCTATGTGATCTTGCATCGGCTGGTGGAGAAAGGGTGGCTGATCAGTGAGTGGGATTCGCCGAACCGGTCGGGTCCACGTCGGCGTCTGTACGGGTTGAGCTCCGGTGGTCGGCGGGCTGCGTTAGAGCTGCTGTCGGAGCATGGGATAGAGCTGCTGGCGAACTCGCCCCTTGAGCCGGTGTCGGCGGTGCTGTCTAAGCCGTGACGAGTCCGACCGGGAGGGCGGAAGTGTTCGGCAACCTCCGGCGGTCCCGTACAGACCGGATCGTCCCGTACGCCATCCCCCACCTTAAGTGATCGGACAATCACTTTGCGTTGCTGTCGCTGCAAGGGTGTGGGCCAGTAGTGGATGTGTCGGTGGGGGGACTTGAACCGTTCGCCTATCTGCTTGAGCAGGGGAACCAGTGGCTTGAGCTGGGCTGAGTCTCGTACCCGATGAGCTGGGGCTGAGGAACGAAGCCGCTGACCCCCGATCGCCCCCAACCACGGATGGCGCTCAACCACAGTCAGGCGATCGTGAGAGTGGTGCCGGTCAGACGGCACCAGTTTGGAAGATTACGGTGCGATCTTGTCTCGTACCGTGTGACGCACGTCAGGATCAGTGTTGGTCTGGCTCCCGCACAGAGGTTTAGCGGTTTTAGCGCAGGCGCGTTCGAACGTCGCTTGCTCGCCAATTTCGGGACGGTTGCAGATCTGGCTGGATCGGCGGATACGGGCGGTGGCCCAACCGAAAAAGGCTGTGGCCAGGTTCAGAACGCTGATGGCCAGTGGGATCCAGATAGTCAGGTGGTGCATGATCGGCTCCAGTGCTGGTGAGATTAGGAGGTGGTCGGCACCATGTGGTGCTGATGTCACTGCACTGGAAGGTGGCGGTCTCCGGCAGCGGGTCCGGAAGAAGCCGGACGAATCACTGCGCGCGCACGTGTTGGCGAGGCAAGCTGACAGCACAAACGGTGAACGTCAAGCGGTGCCTTCAGCAGTGTCCGCCGCTCTTCGCCGCCACAACCGGACAGCACTTCGCCAGCAAGCGGGAACCGATATTCCTCACAGCGGGCGATCCCGTGAAAAGGAGCAGCGGTGACGCCCTCTCAGCCTCCAATGGATCAGCAGCGCTCTGCAGGTGTTGAGCCAGCACAAGTGCACACTCCGGCAGAACTGGCTGCGGCGTTGGATGCACTGAGGGGCAACCGCTCGTATGCCGATCTCAGCAAGGCGGTACGGCCGGAGCGACTGGCTTCCAGCACAATCAGCGACCTGCTTAACAACAAGGTCCGCCCCTCGACCGAGACGTTGGAGCTGTTCCTCAAAGCTTGCTGCATTCCCGAGGAACACAAGGAGCCATGGCGGACCGCACGGAACCGTGCCCTGACAGCGACGTCCGCGTTAGCGGGACTGGTGCGAATGGAGCGGGCCGATCCGCGCCGGCTCGGGGTACACGCCGCCATCGATGCCCCAGGTGCTAATGGCCCCTTACCGGTCTACGTGGAGCGTGACACTGACACCGACTCGCGCGGGGTTCGAGCGTTAATCCATGAGGCCACCCAACGCGGGGGCATGGTGGTGTTGGTGGGTGGTTCCTCGGTAGGCAAAACCCGTTGCGCCTTTGAGGCGCTCAACGCCTTGGTGCCGCAATGGTGGTTATTACAACCAGCCGATGCCGAGCAGGTACGTCAGGTAGCTGCGACTGCTCCGGAGCGACTGGTGGTGTGGCTAGACGAGCTGCAGCGCTATTTGGGTGGCTCTACCGGTTTGAGCGCAAGCACGATCCGCACGTTGCTTCACGGTGGAACAGTCGTGGTGGCCACAATCTGGCCCGAGCGCTACACCGCTTATACCGCTCCGCCCGTCACTAATCGCGACGACCCATATGCCGGCGAGCGTGAATTACTCAGCCTGGCCCATGTTGCACACCTCAAAGCCCAATTGACCGCTGGTGAGCGCCAGCGCGCACGTCATGCCGCCCATCACGACCCACGGATCGCCCTGGCTCTGAGATCGACCGACTATGGCCTAACCCAAGTCATCGCCGCCGCGCCTCAGCTGATCGACCGCTGGCACGGGTCTGACCCCTACGCGGCAGCGATCTTAAATGCGGCCATCGATGCCACCCGCTTGGGTGCGCGTGCACCGCTCAGCGCCGATCTCTTGCGTGCAGCCGCACCCGGCTACTGCGACTCGCGCCAGCGCGCCACCGCCCCGGACAATTGGTTCGAGGCTGGCTTGGCCTACGCCACGCAGACCTTACACGGAGCAACTGCCGCACTTGCCCCCATTGCTGCTCCTGGTGAGATGGGTAAGCCATCGGGATACTCGGTGGCCGATTACCTCCAGCAGCACGCCGGTCACCAACGCCGCGCGGTAAAGGTGCCCAATTCCCTCTGGACGGCACTCACACAGCATCTAGTTGATCCTGAAGATCAGATCCGCACAGGACACAGCGCTCGACGGCGTCTGCTATACAGCCACACCGAAGCGTTGTACCGCAAAGCAGTCGATTGTGGACATCCGAATGCGTCCCATTGGCTCGACGACCTACTCGTCGCTCCTGATCATCTGAAAGACCTCCGGGCCCGAGCCGATAACGGAGACGAGCAAGCCGCTTTCTGGCTGGCGGGTCTACTCACAGCCCAGGGTTGGGAAGACGAGCTCCGCGCCCGAGCCGATAACGGCGATTACCATGCCACTTCCCGGCTAATAGACGTGCTGATAGTCCAGGGCCGGGAAGACGAGCTTCGCGCCCGAGCCGATAACGACGACGAACCAGCCGCTTCCCGGCTGGCGGATTTGCTGGCCCTGCAGGGCCGGGAAGACGAGCTTCGCGCCCGAGCCGATAACGACGACGAGCCAGCCGCTTCCCGGCTGGCGGATTTGCTGGCCCTGCAGGGCCGGGAAGACGAGCTTCGCGCCCGAGCCGATAACGACGACGAGCCAGCCGCTTCCCGGCTGGCGGGTTTGCTGGCCCTGCAGGGGCGGAAAGATGAACTCCGCGCCCGGGCGGACGCTGGGGACTGGCACGCCGCCTTACGGCTAGCTGAGCAATTAGCCTTGCTAGGCAGAGAAGATGAACTCCGCGATCAGTGCGATGCAGGCAACCTGCATGCCACCATGCGGCTGATGGATTTGCTGGTTGACCCGCGGAGGGAAGACGACCTCCGAGCCCGGGCTGACACCGGCAACCGGCCTGCCGCCTCTCGCTTGGCAGATCTTCTAATTGCTCGGGGCCGGGAAGACGAACTCCGGGCCCGAGCCGACGCCGGAGACGAGCCGGCCATCAATCGGCTGGTAGGGCTACTTGCGGCTCAGGGGAGGAGAGACGAACTCCGCGCCCGAGCCGACGCGGGCGACGAACAGGCGGCTTCCCGGCTGGCGGACTTGCTGGCCTTGCAGGGCCGGGAAGACGAGCTCCGCGCCCGAGCCGACGCTGGCGACACCCCGGCTAATGCCCGACTGGTCTCCTTGCTGGCCTTGCAGGGCCGGGAAGATGAACTCCGCGCCCGAGCCGACGCGGGCGACGAAAAGGCGGCTTCCCGGCTGGCGGACTTGCTGGCCTTGCACGGCCGGGAAGATGAACTCCGCGCCCAAGCCGACACCGATGATTGGGATGCTGCCATTCGGTTAGCTCAGCTATTGACCTTGCAGGGCAGAGATGGAGAACTCCGCACCCGAGCTGACAACGGCGACGGATTTGCGGCCATTCAGTTAGCAGACCTTCTGATTGCTCAAGGCCGGGAAGATGAACTCCGTGCCCGAGCCGATGCCGGCGACCCTCAGGCCAACATCCGCTTGTCAGACCTATTGGTTGCCCGAGGCTGGGAAGACGAACTCCGCGCCCGAGCTGACACGGGGGACAGCCGGGCTACTTCCCGGCTGATAGAGCTGTTGCTTGCCCGGGGCCATGAAGACGAACTGCGCACCCGAGCTGATAACGGTGACGACCAGGCCGCCTCCCAACTGATAGACCTGCTGATTGCCCAGGGTCGGGAAGACGAACTCCGCGCCCGGTTCGACGCCGGCGAAAGGACGGCTAACTATCGCCTGACTGACTTGCTGATCGCCCAAGGCCGAGAAGATGAACTCCGCACCCTTGCCGACGCGGGAGACGTGAGGGCCGCTTCCTATCTGATTGACTTATTGATCGCCCAGGGCCGAGAAGATGAAGTCCGCGCCCGGGCCAACACGGGAGACTGGAACGCCGATTTCCGGCTAGCAGACCTGCTGATCGCCCAGGGCCGGGAAGACGAACTCCGCGCCCGCGCCGACGCAGGAAGCCTCTATGCCAGCAAACGGATGACAGACCTGCTGATCGCCCAGGGCCGGGAAGACGAACTCCGCGCCCGAGCCGACGCAGGAGACTGGAGTGCTGCTTCCCAGTTGACGTACCTGCTGGCTTATGAAGCTCGGGAAGACGAATTGCGTTTCCAAATCGAGGTCGGTAACTCAGCCATCGCCTACCTGCTAGCCGATGTCCTCGTGAGATTGGAACGACAGGAGGAAGCGGATCGTCTGCGTCGATTCGGTCTGTCGATTGGGTAGTCATGCTCCTGACCCGGGCCTTTCGGTCCATCGTCCGCGAAGCATTCTATGCGACTAGCGCACAGGTGATCCCAACCCTCGTCATTGCTGTTCTTAATCGAGCTCCACACCCGACCGCAAATAGCGCCCTCCTGTTCCGGTCCACGGAAAGACATTTCCTTTTTTGGTCCTCGCTTCTCAGGATGCCCCTGTGATGCGGATAACGGCTTTTCCATCTGCCGCAAGCTCTTGGGTAGCAAGATCCCCTGTCAGGCGAGCTGCGACTACTGTCGACGGTATCAGTACTTCTTGCCGCACGATTGGAGAGATGACAACGGCGACTGCATCCGGAGACGGGTCTATTGCCGACGGTCGTCCTCGCACTCCCCCGCCTCCTTGAAATTCCGCGTCAAACTGCGGGTAAATTAGAGGGCCGAGTGCCGGAAGCGTGCTTCTGGACAAGCCAACACCGCTACCTTCCGGTGACGGCAATATGGTTTGCTGACGCCGAATCGCTCCGATCGCCTGCCAAATGGCGGCCAATTGTGCGGGTGGAACGCTAGATCGGGTAGTCTCATCAGTGGGAAGGGGCTGGCCTGCTGGTGTTGCCTTCTCCTTCTCGACATTAGCTGCCGCTTTTGCAGCACCTTCCTTAGCTTCTCTCTCGTTTTCCTCTGCTCTCTCTAATGCTGCCGCCGCCTCGCGTTCTTTCTCCTGTGCATCAGCAGCAACCGCTTTCAAGGCTTCCTTTTCTGCTTCAGTTGCGTCGGATGGGGGATTGTTTGCGTTGTATGTAGCCTCTACGTCGTTAGCTTGAGCCTGCTGATGCGCGGTGTATGCCCGTTCCTTTTCGTTTGTCGTGAGCTCGACATACGTATTCCATTGAGCTAAATCGCTCTTAGCTGATTCAATGCGTTCGTGTTTTGCGGCGCGGTCCTCGTCGGTTTGGATCATTTCGACGCATGCTACTCCATACTGAGTGCCGATTATTGCCCCCACGATACCACCACCTACGGGGGTCATTACTGTACTCGCAGCCAATCCAGCACATGTTCCGACCACAACTGCTGTTACTGCACAATATGAATCACGAGCAAATTGCGACATGCCGATAGCTGCCGGATCGTCATTCATTGATCGCAGGGCCATGGAAGCAGAACCGAAGTTCCCGGCCGATAACTCCTGTCGGAGTGCTTCTGCGTTAGTATTCAATGTCGCAGAGGAAATAAAGGCGAGGCTAGCCGATAGAGGCTCGGTATTTAGCTCTGCTATCAGGCGAACACTTGGCAGCCCAGCGTCATGCGTTTCGCGGGCAAGGATTGTCTCCAATGCCGCATTCATGTGAACGAGCCCTTCTTCGTCTGCTGCACCGGCCATCCATGCAAATATCGATAATGTCAGGCTTTCCAGGCCAGAGTAATCGTTTCCGTAGGCAGAGACGAACGAGTCTAAATCCTTAGCCCACAACCTCTTTTCTTCTTGGCTACCTGCAGCGAACGATCCTAATATGCACGCTTCCGCAGCAAGATAGGCGTCAGTCGAGTTTTCATAACTCAAGGAATCTGCGACAATGACCGGCTTCCAATGGTCTGGGTTTGATGATGTTGCAAGATCGTGAAGATCGCGTAGCCATTGCAGTGCGACGGAACGCTCCACTAGAAGAAGGGCGACGAGCTTCTGATTTTCTGTCGCACGCTCCAGGGCCCTTATCAGTAGAAGTCGCGCCAGTTTGCGGAAATCGCGGGTGAAGTCAGCCACAACCCTCGTCCTCGCTCTTGGTCATCCCTGCTAGAAGACTGCTATCGCAATGCACTTCTGGCAAGAGGGGTGCTCTAAGAGGACGAAGATCCACACGGTTGGTCATCGCTCTTTATGCAGGTCGCGCTACCCTTGGCGCCCGCATCGAGATCAGTCAGAATCCATTTTTGCTGGGTACTAAATGGATATTTCGGAGAATGGATCATGCTCAATACTGGGCCGCCATGCGAGGACCACTTCCGATAGCCTGATCTTCGGAACAACATCGCCTCCGCCAGATGCCCGCGATGGAGATTTCCCGCCACCAATCCAGGAGATAACGTATCTTCCCGCACGCCTTGACGAAGATAGACAACAGCGGATCATGCCGTTCCTATCCCGGAAAATCAGATAGCGGGTGCACGGGCTACGGCAGGGAAGGCGGCGGGCCGACCTACGGCGCGTTCGTTCGGTCACAGCGGGTGCGCGGGTCGGTGGACGGCCCGGGCCGCTGCCGTACGGGACCGGCCTCCAGGCCGCAGCCCGGGCGGCGGACGGTAGAGGGCCAGGTACGGCGGCGCGGCGCGCCGCCGCTTGACATCTATAAGAACAATTCGGCAATGCAATGGCGGGCTCAGCCTCGTGGTCAGGGGATCTGTCAGGTTGAGGTCTGATGTCGCGTGATGTGGAGTTAGATCTTCTTGAAAGTGGTGTTCACGTCGGTTTTGGCTACTGCGCGTATCTCTTCCGGTGACATGCCTTGCACTCCGATCAGGTAAGCGCCGCTCAGGTCCGCGCCGGTCAGGTCGGCGCCGACCAGGTTCGTACCGCTCAGGTCCGCGCCGACCAGGTCCGCGTTGCGCAGGTTCGCGCCGCTCAGATCCGCGTTGAGCAGGCTCGCGCCGCTCAGGTCCGCGCTGCTCAGGTCCGCGCCGCTCAGGTCCGCGACGAACAGTTCCGCGTTGCTCAGGTTCGTGTTGCTCAGGTTCGCGTTGCTCAGGTTCGCGCTGAACAGGTTTGCGCGGCGCAGGTCCGCGCCGACCAGGTCCGTGCTGCTCAGGACCGCGTCGAACAGGTCCGCGCCGCGCAGGTTCGCGCCGCGCAGGGCCGCGTCGCTCAGGTCCACGTAAGGGAATCGGATTCTGGAGAAGTCGGCGCGGTCGGTTCGGGTGTTGATGTCGTTGGTCGCCGGGGGTTGGTTGGTAAGGGTGGGGGCGATGATGAGGGCGGTGTACACGTCGGTCGGCAGGCGAATGAACCCGATGCTGGAGGTTTTCCTTGACCGGGCGCATTGCGGGGGTGCGGGTGTGGGGGTGCAGAGGTCGTGGTTTCGTACGAATGCGGCTAGGACGTTTTTGATGGTGGGGCGGTCGCGTGGGGAGTCGTTGGCGAGGCGTTGGAGTGCGTAGATGGCTGCGAGGCGGACGTCTACGGCTTGGTTGGCGAGTTGTTCGGCGGCTTTGGTGTAGCGGTCGGTGATCTGGCCTTCCTGGGTGGTGCCGAGTGCGCGGGCGGTGTAGTCGAGAGTGCCTGCGGTGTAGTCCAGGGTGCGGGCGGTGAACAGGATTCCCAGGATGACGGCTACGGAAGTGATGAGTGAGCTGATGGCTTGAAAGGGGCGTTGGCGGTGTGCGTCCCAGAGTTCTTGGCGTTCTTTGATGCTGAGGTCCGCGAGTTCGGCGGGGGTGGGCCGGTTGACGGGTGGGTGGCGGCGGAGGAGTCGGCCCAGCCATGAGGCGGCGCGCGGTCGGGCCGCTGCGGCGGGCGGTGGTATTGGTACGTGAGCGGGGGCCGGTGGCCGCTGCGGGAGGTGGCGGTATCGGCGGGTGACGCGCGGGTGGCGGGGGGTGGCCATGGTTTAACGCTACGGAATGCTGATTGCTAAGCGTTGAATGCGATTTCGCGGGTTGTGTTCGTGGGTGGGCTGAGGCCGGTTGATGCCGTAGGCACCCCGCAGGGGCGACCAAAGGGAGTCTGCCGGCGTCAGCCGTGAGCGTTGGTGCAGGTTGCAGGTCTTCCGGACATTGGTTTGGCCATGGTTAGGCCGATGCGCGATTGCCGGGCCCGGCTTTGATGCTGTCTGGTTGTAATGAGTGTGCGAAGTCTGGCGGCGTTGCGTTGTTCGATGCACGATGTCATTGGAGCGCGTCGCCTTGTTCCGTGTCATTGCCGGACGGGGTCGCGTGACCGGTCAGAACTGTTGGTCCCTGTCAGAGATGGAACTGCGAGAGACGGAAGAGGAGGGTTGATCACCAATGTCATATGCGTCATATGCGCTGTTCAGCTCGCCTCCGTGCGCGGTTTGCATGCGGGGCCGTTCGGCGTGGGCGGGATAGTAACAGCGGATTCCTGATTTGGGAATGCCTGATTGATGCCTTCCGGTTATGGCGGGATCGGTTGCCCTTCTCGGGCCGTTTACTGGTCACAAGCCCGCTGAGCCAGATCACTTGTCGAGAACAGGTGGTACGGCTCGGGCGGGGACCAGCTATCGAGGAGGCTGATGCCGCTTGATTAGGGGCCCGATCCCCGTGCACCACCAGTTCGTGTTTCCCCATGGGGCCTTTCTCTCCGGAGAGGTCACCCCCGTACTCGACTTTGACGCGAGTACAAAGGACCGTCCCGTCCAGCAGCGCGACAAGACGACCGGTGAGCCGGTGTGGTCGGTCGCGGTGACCAACGTGAGTCCGGATGTCCGCGCGGCGGACAAGACGGTCAGCGTGAAGATCGTCGCGGCGGTCGCTCCGGAGATGCCTCCGGTGCCGCCCGCGATGGCAAGTCTCGGCTTGCCGTTCGTCCCGGTCGAGTTCGTTGACCTCACGGTCACGCCGTACGTTAACTCGGCCAACAACCGGATGGCCTACAGCTTCCGGGCTCGCGGGTTCCGCCCTTTGGCGGTCGCCCGCACGCAAGAGGCCAGCAGGGGATGATCCTGCTCGCAGCGACCTGAGGGTCTGATTCAGGGCCGGTAGATCCGGTGCCTGCTGCGGCGCGATAGCCGCCAATCATTCAACACGCCTGAGCCCGTCACCGCCGTGCGCGGTGGGGCTATGCCCTGGCATGCCGGGCCGTGCGCTGTGGAGCTTGGAACCCTCCCGTGTACGGCTCGGCGTGCCGCTGGGGCCTGCGTATTGCCCTGTTTCCCCCGAATCGACGCCTGGGGTCTGCCGGTTGGCCAAACCCGGTTGGCCCTTGGGTGTCGGCACTGCGGTGTGAGCGGTCCTCGCTGCTGGGCGCGGGCTGCGGTGTGGGGTGCGGGGTCCTCTGGTCTTGAGAGGAGGTCTCTCATGATTCTGCGCAAACTCCCTGGTCAGGAAATCGTCGGCGTCGTCTCTACCCGTCCGGACACCACGGTTGTGTTCGCTCCGACCGTTGTTCGTACTCCGGCAATCGTCACGGTCGTCGTCTGGTTGTGGCGGCTGCTGGCCGGTTCGGTCCGGCTGCTGTGGCGTCACCCGGTGGCGTGTGCGGTGCCGGTCGTCACGGGCTGGCTGTGGTCGTTCGGCGCGTGGCAACTGGTCGCGTTCATGGCGGCCGATCTTTCGGCGATCGCTGCCCTGGTGGCCTGGGCCTATCCGCACGCCTTCGGCCGGTGGGTCGGCTGGCCGCTGGTGGCGTGGTGGCGCTGGGTGTGGGTGTACCGGCGTAAGTGGCAGTCGGTCATGGTCATGGCCGGGCTGTCGGGCAACTTCGGCGGTCGGCTGTATCTCCCCGATCTGGTGCGCGTGCGGTGCGACGCGCGCTGTGACACGGTGCGGGTGCGGATGCTGGCCGGTCAGGCGGTGGAGCAGTTCACCGATCACGCGCCGAACCTGTCGAACGGTTTCGGCGCTCCCCGGGTGCGGATCACCTCCCCCAAACCGGGCTGGGTGACGCTGATCTTCCCGCGCGCCGATGTCCTGGCGGGGGTGATTCCGGCGATGCCGATTCCGGTCCGGCCGTGGGTGGGGCCGGTGGAGATCGGGCTTGCTGAGGACGGGGCGTCGTTCCGTCTCCAGGTCCACGGAACTCACGTGTTGATCGCGGGCGCGACCGGTTCGGGCAAGGGGTCGTGGTTGTGGGGCATCGTGCGGGGATTGCTCCCGGCGTGCGCGGCGGGTATCGCGCAGGCGTGGGGCCTGGACCCGAAGCTCATGGAGCTGTCGTTCGGACGTGAGTTGTTCGACCAATACGCGGGGACGCCTGAGCAGTGCGCGGAGCTGCTTGAACAGGCCGTGGCGTTGATGCAGGAGCGGGCGCGGCGGTATGCGGGGGTGCGTCGTAACCACATCCCGACCATGGAGGACCCGTTCGTTCTGGTCCTGGTGGATGAGATCGCGTTCCTGACCGCTTACCAGCCGGACAAGGCGTTACGTCTGCGGATCTCGGCGGCGCTGGCCACGCTCACCACACAGGGCCGTGCGGTCGGTATCGCGGTGGTGGCCGCGCTCCAGGACCCGCGAAAAGAGGTCCTGAATATCCGCAACCTGTTCCCCGACAAGGTGGCTTTGCGGCTGGATGAGCCGGGTCAGGTCGACATGGTGCTCGGTGACGGTGCGCGGGATCGGGGCGCGGTGGCCGATCAGATTCCCCGTGATCCCGATGACCCGTCGGTCGGGGCCGGTGAGGCGTACGTGCGGTTGGAGAACAGCCCTGATCCGGTGCGGGTGCGCGCTGGTTATGTCTCTGACGCCGACATTCAGCAGATGTGCGACTGGTTCGGGGGTCGCTCATGGTGACCTCGGGCGGTGCGGCGGGCAACGTTGGGGCGTCCGGTGAGCTGAGGCCGGCGGATGCCGTGGGCACCCGTAGGGCGACCGGTAGGGAGTCAGCCGGCGTCGGCGGCGGCACATCGGACCTGGTCAGCACTCCTGCGGAGGTGGCGGGGACGGCTGCCGTGGTGAAGGCGGCGGGGCTGGTGTCCCGTGAGGTTGCCGAACAGATCGCCATCAATGCCGGGGTGTGTATCCGGCCTATCCCGATGCGTCGCCAAGACGTCGAAACAGGCGAGGTGGACACCATTGACCTGCCGTGCGGGTCGTGGCGGGAAAGCTGGTGTCCGCCGTGTGCGAAGCGGGCACGGCAGGTTCGGCAGGCCCAGTGCCGTGAAGGCTGGCACATGGAGTCCGAGCCCCTGGTGGAGTACACGCGGGGTGAGTACCGGACGTACCTGCACGACCTTCGGGAGCAGGCTCAAGGCTGGCGGGATGACGCTGCGGCGGCCGGTGAGGACACCACCGATTTCGACCTGGCTCTAGCGGAGCTGGATACCGAGATAGGCGCGTTGGAGCCGGTGAGCCGGACGACGGCAGACTCGGCCGATCAGGAGGACGTGGGCGACGGCTCGGTGTCGGCGGAGGTGGCGGAGCGGCGTTCGCGGTCGACGCGGCGGCGGGATGATGCGGTGAATCTGCCTCGTCGGGTGCCGGTGCCGGGGACGCTGGGGCGGGTCTATGAGGGCCGGGACGGCAAGGGTTTCCGTCCGAGCATGTTCCTGACCCTCACGCTGCCCTCTTACGGTCGGGTGTTGAACGGCGTGCCGGTCAATCCGGCGACCTACGATTACCGGTCGGCGGCGCGGGATGCGTTGCACTTCTCCAAGCTTGTCGACCGGTTCGTGCAGAACCTCCGCCGGGTGGCCGGGTGGGATGTCCAGTACTTCGCGGCGGTGGAGCCCCAACGGCGGCTGACTCCACACCTGCACATGGCGATTCGGGGGACGTTGCCCCGCTCGATCCTGCGTCAGGTGGTGGAGGCCACCTATCACCAGGTGTGGTGGCCTGCGGTGGATGAGGTCGTGTTCGGTGAGGGCGACGCCGAACCGGTGTGGTCGGAGGGTCACGGCTACGTGCATCCGGGCACGGGTGAAGTGCTGCCGTCCTGGGATGAGGCGTTAGACGCCCTGGACGATCGCGCCTCGGCGGACGGCGCGGATGGCGGCGGGCTGGTGGAACCGTTGCACGTGGCGCGGTTCGGCGCGCAGATGGACATGCAGGGCGTGTTAGCCGGTTCCTCGGACGCTGATCAGCGGGTCCGGTATCTCACGAAGTACCTGACCAAGTCGCTGTCATGGGACGCGGTCCTGAAGGCCGACGATGGGGGTTCGGCTCGGGCGGCGCATGTGGCGCGGTTGGCTGAGGCGCTGCGGTGGGAGCCGTGTAGCCCGGAGTGCGCGAACTGGTTGCGGTATGGAGTGCAGCCTCGCAAGGCGAAGGATGGGTTGCGGGCGGGGTGGTGTCGTAAGAAGGCGCACAGTCCGGACCGGATGGGCTACGGCGGTCGTCGCGTGCTGGTGTCGCGCAAGTGGTCGGGTAAGACGCTGGCCGGTCATAAGGCGGATCGGCGGGCGTGGGCGCTGGCGGCTGCCGGGTTGGACCCTGAGCAGGAGGCGCGGGAGCCGGGCCGGTATGTGTGGCGTCGCCTCAGCGCGTCTGATCCGGCGTTGGAGCCGGTGGCGGTGCGGCTGTTGCGGTTGGTGGCGGCTCGGCAGGCGGCGCGGGCAGCTCGGGAAGGGCCTGCGGAGGGGGTTCCCGATACGGGCGGTCCACCGATGTGGGGGCCTGCGGTGAGTCAGTCACCGGGCGTTGAGGCTTGATGGGCAACCGGGTGGGGAGCGCGTCGGCGCGGTTGGGTGCGGGGAAACGTCGCCGTCGTTCGGCAAAGAGTCCCGAAGGGGCCGCTACGCCTGTGCCTGAAGTCTTGCCTTTGCCAGGTATGGAGGAGTGGTTGTCGGCGGCGACCAGCCACAGCAGGGCGGAGGGTGGGCGGGCGGGAGGCGGCGAGGCCGACCAGGGAACCCTCCCGAATGTTGATCTTGCTGGGGGGCCTGGGGCCTCGTCGGTGGGGTCGCGGCGGGGATCTGGCGTCGGCGGGCAGGGCTGTCGATCGGCGGAGAGTGGGCCTGTCGGTCACCTTTCGCAGGAAGATCTTGACTGGGCTCGGCAACGGGCGGCTGCGTTGGGGCCGTTAGGTCAGGAAGATCGCGAGTATCTGGCGTTGATCTTCCGGAACTCGGCGGTCCGTCGTCGGTGAGGCCGGTTGACCGTTAGGCGGCTGGCTTGCGGCGGATGTCGATCCGGTCGCGCACGGGCAGACGTCGGCCCCTGCCCACGGGCAGGAGAGTGACGATCAGCAGGCGGCGGAGTACGGCGCGTTGTTCTCCCAGGAAGAGACCTTCCCACGCCTCATCGATGTCGGCTGCGCCGATCAGCTTGGTGATTGGGTGGGAGTCGTCGCGCACCTTGTCTAGCTGGGCCTGGACTGTGGTGATCTTCTCCTGGCGCTTCCTGGTCATCTCGCGCATCTGTTCTTTGGTGATCAGGTCGGCTTCGCGCTCGTCGGCGATCTCCAGCAGGCGGGCACGGTGGCGGGCCAACTCCGCATGCAGGGCCGCAACGTCCACGTGGGTGTCCTGGACGGGGAGCAACTCGGCGGGGTCGGAGATGCGGATGATCTCTTTGATGGTCTGGGCCACGAGTGCGTCAGTCTCGTCGGCGAGACAAGCCACATGGCCCTTGCCGCTGATCAGGCACCGGTAGACCGGATATTCCACGATCCGGGTCTTCTCCCCGGTGGCGTGGTCGAGCCGCTTGTCTCGCCTGGTGTCGGCGCGCATCTGAGCGCCACAGGGACAGTCGTAGATGTTGGAGCCCAGCCGCGACGGCTGGTTGCCGACGAAGTTGGTTCGCCTGTCGGGGTCGGTCAGCTTGGCCATCAAAGCCCAGTAGTCCTCCGGCTCGATGATCGGATCGAACGGGTACTTGCCCACGACGTCATCAGGGGTGGGCCACTTGCCCGGGGCCTCTTCCTCGTCATCCTCCTGCTCCTCAGCGTCCACGGGCACGGACTGGTCGAACTCCTCGTCGTCGTATCCGGCATCGTCAAACCGGGCGGGCTCCTCGGCCGCCGGGATACGGGTACGGAAGGTGATCAGACCGGCGTTACGGGGGCGCAGGATCATCGCCTTCATGGTCTGGGTGGTGAAGTCCTTGCCCGTCGCGGTCTTGACGCCCTGTCGCTTGGCTTCCCGCACAATCTCACTCAGGGTCACCGGCCCCAGGGCGGCGTGGGCAGCCCAGTCGATCACGTGGGCCTCACTGGCTCGGTAGGTCGTGCGATCGACCTCCCAGCCGAACGGGCGGGGTCCTCCGGTACTGCGGCCTTCCTCGGCAACCATGAGCTTGTCGCGGCTGACCCGTCGCCTGGTGTCTCGGCTGGACTTGTTCATGAACGCGCACATGACGCGCGCCATGGTGATGTCACTATCGTTGGCGAGTTTGAGACTCCCGGTGGGAGAGTCGGCGATGATCCGGGGGCGTGACTGCTCAACCACGTCAATCAGGTCTTCAAGGTCGCGCGGGTCGCGGACGGTCCGGTCAAGGTCGTAGGCCATGAAGAACCGGATTCCGGACTTCGGGGTTGCCATCAGCTTGATGGCGAGACGGAACAGCGGCCGGTCGGTGCGTAAGATCTTTTCCCCGTTGGCGAGCTTGATCACCTTCCGTTTGAACGCGCTGGTGTCGTTCTCGACCAGGATGATCCGGGGCCGTGCGCGTCGCTTCTTGGCGTGCCTGATCGTGTCCTGGACCTGGCGGGCCACGCCGTTGATGTCGGTGGGGTCGGCGTCGCTGATCCGGACAAGGATGATCGCGTTGGTCCGGATCTCGTTGTCAGCGGTCCATCTGTCGCCTGCGGCGTTCCACCTGCCCGGGACGCCATTGATGGTCATGGCCTGACCGGTTGACATGGCGACCTTGAGTCGGATGATTTCCGGTGTCGCCTCTAACGTCTGAACTGTCATGATCCGCTCCCTTTAGCGCCTCTACCTGCTTACATGTCAATTTTCTCCCAAAGAAGTGGCATAACTAAGAGGTTGGGCAAGTCGACACTGTTGCACTGCGCGGCCGGCCTGGACCGGCCGACCGACGGAACGGTCGTCATCGACGGCACCGACCTCGGTTCGCTGACCGAACAGGGCCTGACCGTGCTGCGGCGCGAGCGCATCGGGTTCGTCTTCCAGGCGTTCAACCTGGTCTCGGCACTGACCGCCGAACAGAACGTGGCGCTCCCACTGCGCCTGGCCGGCCGCCGGGCCGCCCCTGACCTCATCCACCGGGCGCTGGCGGAGGTCGGGCTGGCCGACCGCGCCCGCCATCGCCCGAGCGGGTTGTCAGGTGGCGAGCAGCAGCGGGTGGCCATCGCGCGGGCTCTGATCACCAGACCCGCCGTGATATTCGCCGACGAACCCACCGGCCAGCTCGACACCCAGACCTCCCGCCAGGTCCTCAGCATGCTGCGCGGCCTGGTCGATGACCACGGACAGACGATGATCATGGTGACCCACGACCCCGTGACGGCCTCCTACGCCGACCGAGTGCTCTACCTGGAAGACGGGCGCGTGGTCGACGAACTCACCGGCGCCCTCACGGCCGAGACCATCGCCACCCGAATGGCCGGAACATGTTGAGCTTCGCGACCGTCCGAGAGCGCTGGCACACCTTCGCCGGCGGGTTCGTCGTGCTGTTCCTCGGCATGGCACTGGTGTCGATGAGCGTCCTGGCACTCGTGTCCTCAGGGCCACGCGTCCCCGACCGACTGGCCGGAGCACCGATAGTCCTCGCAGTACCGAGGCTCGATCGAGCCGACGGCAACTTCGCTCCCGACCGCCCGTGGTCACCCGCACAGGTCACAGCTCTGCTTGACCAACTGGCCGCCATCCCCGGGGTGACGCACGCGATCCCCGACCGGACGTTCTACGCCCAGCCGCTCATCGGAGGCCGACCCTCCTCTTCCGACCGGGGCTACGCCTGGTCCACGGCGATGCTCGCGCCTTACCCGCTGACGGCGGGCACCGCTCCCCGAGAAGGAGAAGCGGTACTGGACCAGTCGTTGGGTCTCTCGCCGGGTGCTCAGGTCTCCGTGCTGACCGTGCACGGCCCGGTGACCTACACCGTTTCGGGCACGGTCAACGGCCCAGGGGTCTACCTGAACGACACCGACGCGACCCGCATCTCAGCCGGGGTCCGCGCGATCGGCCTGATCACCCAACCGGGAGCGAACCTCCCAGCGATCGTGAACGCAGCGGAAGGCATCTCCCAACTGGTTAAGGAACCGATAGGCATCGCCGCAGTAGGACACACGCCGAGAAACGCCTCCAACTCGATCAGCGACCTTGGAACGGACGTCACCGCCGTAGGCCACTCGAAGGCAAGGGCCTCCGGCCTGAACAATGTGCCGGGCTCCGGCCCCGCGACGATCGCGGATGCGGCAGGGCATGTCCCCCGCCTGAGCGACGGGCCCGGTTCGGACTTCGCGACGGTCGAGAAGATGGCGGAAACTTCGCCCGGCCTGGGCAGGAGCCCGGAGTCGGACATCGCCGCAGTCGCCCATGCGGGGGGAGGCACCACTGAACCGGCGCCGAAAGCATCGGGAAAGGTGGCAGTCGTCCTCACCGGCGACGATCGGAGCCTCCTGGAGTCGCGGGACGACGAGCGGACTCGATGGATCGGTCTCCAGGTCCTCACCGGCATGGCCGTGCTGTCGGCGTTCGTGACGGTTCTGGTGGTGGGGTCCACGTTGGCCGTGGGAGTGGCTCAGCGGCGGCGTGAGTTCGGGCTGCTCCGCGCTGTCGGCGCGACGCCGCGCCAGATTCGGCTCATGGTCTACGGCGAAGCGCTCGTGGTCGGCGTCACCGCGACGACTGCAGGTGTGGCGGCTGGTGCGCTGCTCGCTCCAGTGCTGGGCGCCCTGCTGGTCAACGTCGGATTCGAACCGAAGGGCTTCGCGGTCGGCCTGTCACCGCTCCCGCTCGCGGGGTCGCTGGCGGCCGGGGTGGTCGTGACGCTGGTGGCGGTGTGGTCGGCGTCCCGGCGGGCCGCGCGGGTGGCCCCGTTGGAGGCGCTGCGTGAGGCCGAGGTGGATGACCGCCCGATGCCGCGCATGCGGTGGATCACCGGGCTGGCCTCATGCGCCCTGGGCCTGGCCGCCGCAGCGGGCGCGGACCCCGAAGGCGCGTTCGTCATGTCGGGTCTGGTCGCGGCAATGGGTGTGATCGCGGGCCTGGCGTTACTGTCCCCCGTCGTGGTCCCGCCGCTGGCGCGACTTGTCTCATGGCCACTGACACGAGGGCGCGGCGCGATCGGGATGCTCGTACGCGAGAACGCCCGTACCTCGGTCCGCCGGACCGCCGCCACGGCCACGCCGGTGCTGGTCACTGTGGGCTGTGCGGTGCTGATCACGGGGATGGTGCAGACGACCGCGGCCGGTTTCGCCGCCGTCCGCGCCACCACGATCCGCGCCGACGCGGTCATCGTGCCTGACGGGACGCCCGGCCTGACCGACGCGTCCGGCGGAGAGTCGTCACTGTTCAGCGGCCTGTTCGAGCCGGACGGCGAGCCCATCAGCGCGATCGGCGCCACTCCGGAGGTGCTGGCACACGCCGGTGAGACGACCGGTCCGCTCGACGCGCTGCGCCGCGACGACCAGGTCCTCGTGGCCGACTGGCTGGCGGAAGACCGGGGTCTGCGGCCGGGTTCGACGCTGCCGGTGTCCTTCGAGGACGGCACTTCGTTACGGCTGAGAGTCGCCGGCAGCGTCCAGGACGCGGGCGCCGACGTGCTGATCTCCCGGGATCTGCTGAGACGACACGACCCGGCCGTCCTCGCCGACGAGGCCTACGTCGTCGGCCCCGCCCCGGCACCCGGTCCGGGGGCGCGCGTCGTGGACGTCGCGACCTACGCCGCCGAGGCCGACGCCGAAGAAGACCGGCTGGTGTGGATCGCGACCCTGCTCATGGTCGTGGTCTCCACTGCCTACGCGGGCGTGGCGATCGTCAACACCATGGTGATGTCGGCCGCCGGACGCGTCCGCGACCTGGAGGTCCTGCGGCTCTCCGGCGCGACGCCCCGTCAGGTGCGCGCCACGCTCGCGGCCGAGTCGGTGCTCGTGGTGCTGCTCGGCGCCGGGTTGGGAGCGGTGGTCGCACTGCCCGCCTTGTTCGGGATCCGCGGCGCCTACGCCGCGGCCATGCGCGCGGACGTCCCCCTCGTGATCCCTTGGCCGCTCATCCTGGGCGTGATCGCCACCTGCCTGGTACTGGCCGCAGGCACGTCCACGCTTGCCGCGACAACCGGGAAGACCAAAGTCAGCGCATGAACGACCATCGGCGCGTAGCCGCGAAAAAGCCGGCGTGGTTACGCTCGGACGCGATGGACGTCTCCCCCCGCCGCCCCCGTGACTGGATCGTCGACTCGCTGCTGTTCGGGTTCGCGGTCGCCTTCGGCCTGTTGTCCGCCTGGGGGCGGGTCTCGACGGGCCACCAGTTCATCCACCCGGTCCTGTTCAACCTCGACCAGGTGCTGGGTGTGCTGGGCTGCGTGGCCGTGTGGTGGCGGCGTCGTTTCCCGGTCGAGCTGGCTCTGGTCACGGTCGTGATCGGGTCGTGGTCCGAGCTGATCGCCGGGGCGACGATCGTGGCACTGTTCAACCTCGCCGTGCACCGTCCCCCTCGGGTCACCGGTGGGGTGTTCGGGCTCAGCCTGCTGTCGTGCGTCGCCTACGCCGTCCTGCGTCCCGACCCGGCCGATCCCGGCCCGGTGGTGTTCCTGCTGGGCGCGTCCATCTATGGCATGGTCACCGGCTGGGGCATGGTGATCCACCACCGGCGCCAGCTCGCCACGTCCCGGCGCGACCGGGAGGATCAGATGGCCACCGAGGTACGGCTACGCGCCGAGCAGGCCCAACTGCAGGCCCGGGAGGCGATCGCCCGGGAGATGCACGATGTCCTGGGTCACCGGTTGTCACTGCTCAGCGTGCACGCGGGCGCGCTGGAATTCCGTCCGGACGCGCCACCGGAAGACGTCGCCCGTGCGGCCAAAATCATCCGCGAGAGCGCCCACCAGGCCCTTCAGGATCTGCGCGACGTGATCGGCGTGCTGCGAGCCCCCGTACGCGAGCTTCCGCAGCCGACCCTCGCCGAGGTCGGCCGTCTCACCGAGGAGTCGGCGCGGGCCGGCATGCGGGTGACGCTGACCGAGAAGATCGAGGGTGAGGTGCCCGGCCTGATCGGGCGGACCGGCTACCGCATCGTCCAGGAGGGCCTGACCAACGCCCGCAAACACGCCCCCGGTGCGGCTGTGGAGGTGGCGGTCACCGGCGCGCCCGGGCTGGGGCTGACGGTCGAGGTGCGCAACGGCCGTCCACCCGGTGATCCTTCCATCCACTCAGGCGGACAGGGTCTCAACGGCCTGGCCGAGCGGGTGGCACTGGCCGGGGGCCGGCTCACCCACAACGGGCAGTCTGACGGCGGCTGGGTGCTGGCGGCTTGGCTACCCTGGCCGTCATGACCATCGCCGTGCTGATCGTCGACGACGACCCGCTGGTCCGGGCCGGCCTGACGATGATGCTCGGCGGCGCCGCCGACCTCCGCATCGCCGGTGAGGCCGCCGACGGCTCCCAGGTCGCCGGCCTCGTCGACACCCTGACGCCCGACGTGGTCCTGATGGACATCCGCATGCCCGTCATGGACGGCCTGGCCGCGACCGAACTCCTGCGCTCGAAGCCGAACGCCCCCGAGGTCATCGTGTTGACCACGTTCGACGCCGACGAGCATGTCCTGCGGGCCCTGCGGGCGGGCGCGGCCGGGTTCCTGCTGAAGGACACGCCTCCGGCCGAGATCGTCGAGGCGGTGAGGGAGGTGGCGCGCGGCAACCCCGTCCTGTCGCCGCAGGTGACCCGCCGCTTGATGGACCGCGTCGCCGAAACCGGCCCCGACCGGCGCAAAGCCATCGCCGTGGCGAAGCTGGAGACCCTCAACACCCGCGAACGCGAGGTCGCCGTGGCGGTCGGTCACGGCCGGTCGAACGCCCAGATCGGCGCCGAACTCTATTTGAGCGTCCCGACGGTCAAGACCCATGTGTCGAGCATCCTGGCCAAACTCGGCTTCAACAACCGGGTGCAGATCGCCCTGCTCGTCCACGACGCGGGTCTGATCAGCGAAGCGCCTCGATGAGAATCCGCTGCGAGTGGGCAACGAAAGGCCCGTGCCGCTCGATGAAGTCGTCCAAGATCTCTAGACGGTCGCGATAGGCCTCGACCGTGAACCCGGGAACCGTCCAGATGACCTTCCGCAGGAACACCACGACGGCCGCGACGTCGAAGAACTCCATCCGCAACGCCTCGTGCCGCATGTCGATCACGTTCAGTCCGGCCCGTTCGGCGGCGGTCACGAGCCCGACGACGTCGACACCGGAATGCGTCGTCAGCGGATCCCGCTCGCGACGGCCTCCGGTGAGGGGTCCCATCATGAACTCGGTCAGTTCCCGCACCGATCCCGACCCGACATGCTGGGCCAGATAGCGCCCGCCGGGCGCCAGCACCCGGGCGATCTCGTCCCAGCGGGTGGCGACGGGATGCCGGGAGACGACGAGATCGAAGTGCCCATCGGGGAAGGGCAGGTCGGCGTCGTCGGCAACGTGGGCGACGGTCCCGCTGAGGTTTCGCCGGGCGATGGCCAGGTTGGGCTCCCACGATTCGGTCGCCGCCACCACCGGCGGCAGAAGCGGAACCGACGCCAGTACCTCACCCCCACCGGTCTGCACATCAAGCAACGCCTTCGCCGACGCGGCCCGGTCGGCGAGCAACCGCGCATACCCCCATGAGGGCCGCTGCTCCGTGGCCCGCCCGTCGAACCAGGAGAAATCCCACCCCTCAACGGGAACCGCCACGCCTTCAGCCAGACGATCACCAAACATGCGAACCACGATGCCGTGCGCCGAGCCGCATTCCCACCGATTAACCTCGCCGCGTCCATCCAGCTCGAACACCCCCCGCCACACGTGCACCTGGACCTGGCCCCGAGCACCCAAGGACAGGCCAGATCGCGTCTCTCTCCCCGCTACGCGTACACCAGCCCGCACACATCGAAACGACCCGGACCGCGGCTCAGCGCTCGCCGCGGTCCCGCTCCTCCTCCACTCGTTCGTCCAGCTCAGGTACCTCGAAGACCTCGCGGATCTCGATGCCCTCCTCGCCGTCCTGGACATAGGGCATCTTCAGGGCCCAGGCCACCGCCTCCTCCTTGGACGCCACCTCGATGATCCAGAACCCCGCGATGACCTCCTTCGTCTCGGTGAACGGACCGTCGATCACGACGGCCTTTCCTTTCCTGTACGAGAGCCGCGCCCCCGTCGCCATCGGGTGCAACGCCTCGGCGGTGCGCAGCACGCCGGCCTCGGTCATCGAGGCGTTGTAGGCGCGCATGGCCTCGATGAGTTCGTCACTGGGCAGCACCCCGGCCTCGCTGGCCTCGCTCCCCCGGCCCATGATCATGAATCGCATCCGCCCAGTCTGGTGGAATGTCCCGGTGACCAACAAGGCGCATCACGCGGCGGAAGAGGTCTGGCGGACCGAGGCGCCCCGGGTCATCGCCGGCCTGACCAGGCTCACCGGCGACGTCGGCCTGGCCGAGGAGCTGGCCCAGGACGCGCTGGTGGCGGCGCTCGAACAGTGGCCCCGCGACGGCATACCGAACAACCCGGGGGCATGGCTGACCACGGTCGCCAAGCGCCGCGCCATCGACCAGTTCCGCCGGAGGGAACGCCACGACGAGAAGCTCGCCGAACTGGCGCGGCGCGAAACGGACGTCGAAGAACAACCCGACCCGGACGCCATCGAGGACGACGTCCTGCGCCTGGTCTTCATCGCCTGCCATCCGGTGCTCACCACCCAGACCCGGGTGGCGCTGACGCTGCGTATGCTCGGCGGGCTGAGCACCGACGAGATCGCCCGCGCGTTCCTCACCCCGGAGGCCACCCTCGCGCAGCGGATCTCCCGCGCCAAGAAGACCCTCGCCAAGGAGCGCATCCCGTTCGAGGTCCCGCCCCGCGAGGAGCTGGGCGAACGTCTGGAGGCGGTGCTGGAGGTCATCTACCTGATCTTCAACGAGGGCTACACCGCGACCGCCGGCGACGACTGGATCCGCCCCCACCTGTGTGAGGAGGCGCTGCGGCTGGCCCGTCTCCTGGAGGACCTCCTGCCGAAGGAACCCGAGGTTCACGGCCTGCGGGCCCTCTTGGAAATCCAGGCGTCACGCCTGAACGCCCGCACCGACGCCGACGGCGACCCGATCCTGCTCCTCGACCAGGACCGTACAAAATGGGACCGCACCCGCATCACCTCAGGCCTGACCGCCCTCGAAAGCGCAGGCCAGGGCCCCTACGCACTCCAGGCCGCCATCGCGGCCTGCCACGCCCGCGCCGAGACCGCCGACGCGACCGACTGGGGCCGCATCGCCGACCTCTACGCCCGATTGGCGGAGGAGGTCCCGTCGCCGGTCGTCGAACTGAACCGCGCCGTCGCGCTGTCGATGGCCTACGGCCCGCAAGCCGGTCTGGCCCTGGTCGACGAACTCACCGAGGACCCGGCACTGGAGGGCTACCACCTGCTGCCCAGCGTCCGTGGGGATCTCCTGGCCAAACTGGGCCGCGACGAAGAAGCCCGGGCCGAGTTTCGGAAGGCGGCGGACCTGACTAGAAACGAGCGGGAACGCGCGCTGCTACTGGCTCGCGCGAGAGAATCTTGACGATCATGAACATGCCCGTAAAAGCCCGAGTCTGACCTTCATCGCCGCCTGCCACTACGCCGCCTGCAACGCCGCGCAAGCCTGAACGCGCCGGCCGGTACTTCGCCCCGAACTTTCCATTCTCACCACCTTCCCAACTCTTATATAAGACATTAGAGTCCTGGGTATGGTGAGAGAGATTCCGAAGTACGAGCAGATCGCCAACGACCTACGCCAGCGCATCACCTCCGGCGAATTCCCTCCCGGCTCCAAACTCCCCTCCATCAGCGACCTGGAGAGCAGCTACGGCGCCTCCATGGGCACCGTCGAACGCGCCCTGGAGATCCTGCGAGGCAAACGCCTCATCCGCACCCACCAAGGCATCGGATCCCTGGTCCAAGGCGGAACCGAGAAATCCGAGCACGTCCTGGACCTGCCCGACGGCAAACAACTCACCGTCACCGCCTACGACACCGGCGCCATCCGCATCCGCATCAACCACGCCCCCTATGTCCTGAGCGACATCAGCCTCAAAGGCGGCGCCGACGACAGCATCACCGTGGAACTGTCCCCCGGCGGCCAAGGCAGCGCCGCCTACACCGGCCGCGTCTAACCCCGGCCAGTTCTCCGGGTCAGTTCCCGCCCACACTGGCGACACCGGAACCGTCCGCCGCCAGCCAAGCGGTGCGGGGTCGCCCACCCACCCCTGCACCGTCCCGCCCGACCGCAACCCGACCACACCCCGGGCACCCGCCCGGGAACGCCGGCACCCACCCCCGACACCCTCGACGACGCCCTTCAGCCGAAGGGAGGCCCATGACCATGACCGCGCATCAGCCTGCTGGATTTCGCACCCGGCATGACCCTCACACTCTCGCCGTGCCGCCCTCGACTGCCTTTGTATCGAAAGCCTGATCGAGTCCGACCGCGAAGAGGTCGTCGACTACCGGCTGGCAAGAAACAGGCGACTGCTCACCCGTGCCCTAAGCGGCCACCCTCTTTGACACCTGCGGTTGCCGCATCGTGTTCAACCGCTGAACAGGGTCGGTGTCGGCCTGTTTACAAGCGGCAGCATGTTGCCGCGCACGATCTTTGTTGCCGGGTTGTCGGCTCCTGGGACGCGTTCGCAGTCGGCCAGGTTGTGCTCGAACAGCGGGAGTGCCCGGCCCAGGTCTCCCGTCGCCTCATAAGCGCCGGTGAGATTGTTGCGGGATCGCAGGGTGGAGGGGTGGTCGCCGCCCCGTCGAACCGGGCGTCCTCGTAGAAGATCGCCCCGCTGAGGTCGGCGTCCGTATCGTCGTCGCTGATGAAAAGTCGCGTCGGCGAACACGGCGAGTCCGGTGAAGGTCGCCCTCTCGAACCGGGCGTCCCCGGAGAAAGTCGCGCCGGATCGTGCGCGCGACACTGAGAGAACCGCCCGTCCCAGCGCGTCGCGCATCCAGCACCACGATGACACCGATATGACTGATCCGATGAAGGCCGTTGTTCTCGCCCGTTTCGGAGGGACCGATGCTTTCGAGCTGCGCGACGTCTCCGTACCGCGAGTCGAACCCCGCCAGGTACGGGTGCGTGTCCATGCGACCGCCGTCAACCCGCTCGACTATCAGATCCGTCGCGGAGACTACGCGAATCATGTGCCGCTCCCGGCGATCATCGGGCACGACATCTCGGGCGTGATCGAGGAAGTCGGATCCCACGTGACCGAGTTCCGCGCCGGCGATGCGGTGTACTACACGCCCCGGATCTTCGGCGGCCCCGGCTCCTACGCCGAGCAGCACATCGCCGACGTCGACCTCGTCGGCCAAAAGCCGGAGAACCTCAGTCACCTGGAGGCGGCGAGCCTGACTCTCGTCGGCGGGACGGTCTGGGAGTCCCTGGTGAGGCGAGCTCAGCTCACCGTGGGGGAGACGATCCTCGTCCATGGAGGCGCGGGTGGTGTCGGCACGATCGCGATCCAGATCGCGAAGGCGATCGGCGCACGAGTGATCACCACCGCGAAAGCCGGCGACCATGAGTTCGTGCGCTGTCTCGGAGCGGATGCGGCCATCGACTTCACTTCGGCGGACTACGTCGATGCCGTGGCCGAGATGACGCGAGGCAAGGGGGTCGATGTCGTCTTCGACACGATCGGTGGCGACACGCTCACACGAAGCCCGGCCACGCTCGCCGACTTCGGACGCGTCGTCAGCATCGTCGACATCGCGCAGCCGCAGAACCTCATCGAGGCGTGGGGCAGGAACGCCGCCTATCACTTCGTCTTCACACGACAGAACCGAGGAAAGCTCGACGCGCTCACCACGCTGGTCGAGCGCGGTCTCGTGAAGCCGGTCATCGGCGCGGTTCTTCCGCTCGCTCGAATGGGCGAGGCTCATGAACTCCTGGAGAACAGGCGGTCGTATGCACTCCGCGGCAAGGTCGCGATCGATGTGGCGGGCGAAACTGTGGCGCTTCCCCCTCGCATCTCGTAGCGGAACGCTCCAGGTACTCGGACGATGATCGCGGTGGTCGGCTCCGCCCGGAGAAGGTGGCGCGGTACTCCGAGGGGGACACATTCAGGAGCCGGCGGAAACGCAGTCGGAGGTTCGATCCGATTCCCAGGCCGACCTGGTCCGCGATGCGGTCGACCGACAGCCTCGTGCTCTCCAGGAGTTCGCGGGCGGTGTCGACCCGCGCCCGGAGGATCCACTGCGGCGAGGTGCCGCCGGTCTCTTCGGCGAAGCGGCGCAGAACGTGCGGGGCGACATCCGCGCGTGTGCGGCGAGTCCGGCGATCGTGAGCTGCTGGTCGAGCCGCGTCGTGGCCCATTCGCGCGTCGCGGCGAGGGTTCGCCATGGGCTGCCGAGCTGGTCTTCGGCAGGTACTGAGCCTGACCCCCGATCCGGTAGGGCGCGGTGACGAGTCCTCGTACGATCTCGTTCGCCGCGCTCCCGCCGACTCCCAGCGGAAATACGCGTCGACGACGTACGTTTACGCCGCCCGGGAGTTCTTCGCCACCGGCAAGGGCTTCCTCGACGCGGTCGTGCTCAAGTCGGAACCGAGGTTCCTGGGACCGTACGAGACCGCGCTCGACACGGCGCTCGCGAAACGTTCATAGCCCCGCCTGCGGAGATGTCACCGGCGTTGGCCAGGAAGGCGGGCCGCCGGTTATGGTTCCCGTGACCTCGTGACCGCGGAGACCCGCCACGCCCTGCCGTGGCGGGTTTCTCGTGCCTATCGGCAGGTGCCGGGCGTGACCGTCGGGGTGCCGGCGCCGCTGAAGTTCGACAGGAAGCCAATCGTGATCGCGCCGCCCGGCGGGATCGTGGTGTTCCACGCCATCGGACGGAACGTCAGCGTCGTGACGCTTTGGGTGTAAGCGGCGTTCCAGGCCGAGGTGACCGTGGTGCCGGAGGCGACGGTCGCGGTGGCCGTCCACGAGGAGATCGGGGTCGTGCCGGTGTTGCGTATGGTCACGCTGCCCTGGAAGCCGCCGTTCCAGGCGGTCGCGATGCCGGCCGTCACGGTGCACTGGCCCGAGGGGGTGGGCGTCGGGCTGGGGCTGACCGGCGGGCACGAGGGCGCCGGGGTGGGCGCGCCGGGCTCACACCCGCCAGGGAAGGTCGGGCTGGGGCTGACCGGCGGGCATGACGGCGCCGGGGTGGGCGCGCCGGGCTCACACCCGCCGGGGAACGTCGGGCTGGGCTGGGGCGTGGGGCTCTGGGTGCCGCCGAAGACCACGTCGGAGCAGCTGTAGAAGGTCTCGGCGCTGTCGCTTCGGGTCCAGACGGCGTAGATGACGTGCCTGCCGGACCGGACCGGCAGGGTGGCGGTCCAGCGGTAGGAGCCGTTGGCGAGGGCGGGCTGCGGGTCGGCGGTGAAGAAGGGCTGCTCCTCCATCATCGACCAGGTCAGCGGCTGGCTCGGGTTGTAGCCCTGCTTGGTGACGTAGAGGCGGAACGCGCCGGGGTGGGGCACCCAGGCGCCGTAGACGAAGTTGTAACTGGCGCCCGAGGGCAGGTTGGTCGAGGGCCAGTCGGTCCGGGGCAGGTCGTAGGCGGCGTACTTGGTGTTGCCGCCGGAGCAGAGCTGTCCGTCGGGGATGTAGCCCCGGGTGCGGCCGGCGCCGTCGGAACGCAGCACGCCGTACCAGTCGTAGAGAGGCTGAGTTCCGCCCTGGGCGACGGCGGCGGCGCACGCGGGGTTCTTCGGGATGATCTGCCCGCCGCTCAGGCCGTCGAGGTAACAGGCGTAGGTGCGGCTGGCCGGATTGGTGGTGGCGCCGTGGGCCTGCGCCGACGGCGATGCGACGACCATCGCCACCAGTGCCGCCAAGGCGGCCACCACGGCGATCAGGGGTCGGGTCACGATGCGGTCCTCTCAGTCGGGGGCATGCGTCGTACGCCCTCCGGAAAGACGGCCCACCCGAAACAGGGGGCCCGATGACCTGCGTGACGATCCGGACGATGACACCGGCCCGGCCGGGCCGTCGAGGAGACGGCCCGGTTCCCGGCGCTGACCAGGGAAGACTTTTGAACGTTTCAGCCGCAGTAGATGTCGGCGATCGTGGGGGCACCGCGGTGAAGGATGTGCGGCCGTGGTGTCCAGATTCTCATCACCACCCGCAACCCGGAAACGAACGCGAACAGGCCCGCACCAAAACTCTGACGATCACAAGCCGACCCGAAACGAGCGTTGGGCGGGCCATGTTCCAAGCCCCCACGGGAGTATCCTGACGATCATGAGTCTGCCCGAACGCGTGATCGACGGCGTGGTGGCCCGGGACGGGCAGGCGGTGCTCGATCGGCTGACCCAGGCCTGGCTGTTGTCGTTCGCCTCTCCTCACACCCGTTCGGCCTACGGCTCTGACCTCGCTCAATGGCTGGCCTTCTGCGAGCGGCACGAGATCCACCCACTGCGGGTCATCCGCGTCCACGGCGACGCGTTCGCCCGCTGGCTGGAGCCCGTCTCCCCGCGCACCCTCGCCAGGAAACTCTCGGCCATCTCGTCCTGGTACGCCTACGCCACCGACGAGGGCGTCCTGGAGGCCAACCCCTTCACGCGGGTGCGCCGCCCCAAGGTCGAGCGCTTCCAGTCGGAGACGGTCGGGCTCACCGAAGACGAGGCCCGGTCCCTCGTGGCCGCCGCCGACGCGATGACGGGGCCGACGGCGCGTCGCACCGCCGCGTTCATCCGGCTGATGATCGAGCTGGGGCCGCGCGTGTCGGAGGCGCTCGCGGCCACCGTCGACGACCTGGGTCACCAACGCGGCCACCGTACGCTCAGGATCGTTGGAAAGGGTCAGAAGACCCGCGTCCGGAACCTGCCCCCGGCCACCGCGGTGGCGCTCGACGCCTATCTCGACGAGCGCGCCCGTCTCGCGGGCGTCGCCAGGGAGAAGCTGGCGGGGCCGCTGTTCGCCACCGCCGGGGGTCGCGCGCTCGATCGCGCCGACGCCTATCGGCTGGTCGTGAAGGTCGCCAAGGCCGCGGGGCTGGAGTCGAAGGTGACGCCGCACGCGCTGCGGCACACGTTCGCGACCGTCGCCAGCGATCGGGGCGCGTCGGTGAAGCAACTGCAGCAGGCGCTCGGGCACGCGAGCTCCTCGACGACCGACATCTACATCCACAGCCGCGACAACCTGGAACGCGACCCGTCGCAGATCGTCGCGGCGGTGATCGGATGATCCCCGGCGAGAGCGACCTCACGACGCTGCTGGCGAGCCTCGATCCGGTGCTGCACGACGGCGTCTACGTCTTCGTCACCGCCGGGGAGACGCCGCCCGGCGTGACTCCGGTGCTGACCTTCACCGAGCCCGAAGGGCTCACCCTCGTGGTGCCGGAAGGACAGGCGGAGGGGGTGTTCCCGTGCCGGTGGATCACACTCCGGGTGTATTCGTCGCTCGCGGCGGTCGGCATGCTGGCCGCCGTCGCCGCCGCGCTCGCGGCCGAGGGGATCCCGTCGAACGTCGTGTCGGCCTATTTCCACGACCACCTGTTCGTGCCGCCCGACCGGGCCGGCGACACGCTGCGGGTGCTGGGTCAGTTGGCGAACGTCCAGGCCAGGTGAGACAGGCCCTCGTCGGCGTAGTGTCGCGCGCCGGGCTGGGTGAGGCCGTAGGCGATGTCCTCGATGATCGCGCAGCGGGCGTAGAACCGGGCGCGGACCTCCGCGTCGGGGCCCGCGTCCCCGCCGTGTTCCCGGTAGCAGCGCAGGGTTTCGGCGAACACGTCGGGGCCGAGGTCGCGCAGGATCAGGCCGAGGTCGTAGGCGGGGTCGGAGATCGCGGCGTCGGTCCAGTCGATGACGCCGGTGACGTCCTTCCCATCGGTCAGGACGTGTTCGCAGCCGAGGTCGTTGTGGCAGAACGCCATCCGCTTCGTCTCGTTCCTGGGCGGGTCGGCCCGGAGGAACTTCTCGACGACGCCGCGCAGGTCGCCCGGCACGTGGTCGCGCACGACCTCGTGGTATTCCTCGATGGTCCCGGCGAGCCAGGCGTAGAACGGGTCATCGTCGACCTCGACCAGTCCCTCGACCCGTTCGGCGGGCACCGCGTTCACGGCGGCGAGAAAGGCCCCCAGTGGTGCGGCGACCGCGATCCCGAGCCGGCTGTCGAGGGGTTCACCCGCCAGCTTTCTGTACGCCATCACGCCCGCCGCCTCGTCCACGAACAGGACCCGGGGAACGGGAACAGGTGAGACCTCCGCGACGACGGCGAGGAGCCGGGCCTCCCGGCGGACCGCCTCGGCGCCGCCCTCCTTGCTGCCGCGCACGATGAGGTCGCCGTCGACCTCGAAGGCGACGTTGTCCCAGCCTTCCCCGAGCTTGACCACCGAACGGGCCGGACGGCCCAGATGACGCGCCACCAGGGCGCCGATCCCGTCGATCACGAGCCGGAGACTATCCGCCGCAGGTCGATGATCACCAACGTTTCGGCACCCGTCCTATGCGCGCTGAGCATGTCCCGGCGGTCGACGGTGACGGCGATCGTCGTGTATGAGCCCCCGGCGTTCACCGGGATGTTCAACTCCAGGCTGCCGGCTCTGCCGGTGGTCACGTCGACGAGGTACTGCTCGGACTCGCCGGAGCGGGCGTCGTGCAGCCCCATGATCCGGTCGGCGGCCAGCCCGAACGGCACTCCCGGCAGCACCCGTTCCCTCGTCCCGTCCCGGCCCCGCACGAACGCCGTGCCGTCGGCGCGCAGTCCCGAACAGGTGGACACTCCGCAGGTCACGTTGGTGTCGCCCGGCTGGGAGGTGGCCTCGGAGATCTCGCCCGTCTCGAGGTTGACCAGGCGCTGGAACGTGATCTCCGTCCCCGTGCCGGCCGGCTGGAAGGCGCCCGCCCACGGCCACTCCAGCAGGAACAGCCCCTGCCCGCCGGGCACCGGTTCCGGCCGTCCGCCGGTGACCGGGACGCTGAACACCCCCTCGGTGGCGGAGTAGACGAGCCGGTCGCCGCGCAGTTCCATCCGTCCCGGGACGTGCGGAAGCCCGCCGGGCAGCCGCCGGGCGGGGCCGCCGGACAGCGGCGCCTGCCACAGGACCGCCGACGTGTCGGTCTTGACGTGCCAGATCAGCCGGTCGCCGGCGACGAGGAAGCCGTCGGAGATCTCGCCCTTCCGGGTGGGGACCTCGGTGACCTTGCGCGTTTCGCGGGTAACCCGGTCGTGGGCGTAGACGGCGTTGGCGTTCTCGTGGGAGCCCCAGGTCGACAGAAGGGTGGTCCGGTCGTCGACGACGACCAGCGCGCGCAGGCGGCGGCCGTCGAAGGTCGCCGGGACGACCCGGACCGCCTCCGGCCACACCTTCTCCACCGGCGGCGACCCGACCACCTGTTCGTGCGTGATGGCCGGGAGGGACGGGTTGATCACCACGGGCTCGGGCGTCTCGTGCCGCACGGCCAGCAAAGTCCCGGCCGCGACCAGCGCGACGGCGGCGGCCGAGGCGAGCAGCCGGGTGCGCGCCCGGCGGCGGCTCCGCTTCCCGACTCCGGCCAGCAGGTTTCGCGGGGCCGCGGGAGCGTGGGCGGCGGCGTGCCGGAGGGTCGCGCGCAGGTCGTCTTCGATGGTCATCTCAGGCTCCCCTCGGTTTCGCTGCGCATGGTCGCGGCCGTCATCGCAGGCTCCTGTCGGTCTCGGTGTCGCCGATGACGGCCCGCAGGCGGGCCAGGGCGTGGCTGGCGTGGCTGCGTACGGTCCCCGGGGAGATGCCCAGGAGGCGGGCGATCTCGGCGTCGGTCAGGTCCTCGTAGTAGCGCAGCACCAGCACGGCGCGCTGTCTGCGGGGCAGCACGGCCAGGGCCCGCCACAGGCCCTGTTCGCGGTCGGCGGGCCGGTCGTCCTCCCAGGGAGTGTCGGGCGGGTCCCATGTCAGGTTCTCGCGGCGCCGCCATCGCCACACGCTGATGTGCAGCCGCGCCATCGTGACCCGCACGTACGCTTCCGGGTTGTCCCGCCGCCGGACGCGCGGCCACGCCCGGTGCAGCCGCGCCAGCGCCTCCTGGGTCAGGTCGGCCGCGTCGTGGGAGTTGCCGCTCAGGACGTAGCCGTACCGTAAGAGGGCGTCGCCACGTTCGGCGGCGAACACGGCGAAGTCGGGGTCGGGGCTCACACCACCTAGACGGTAGAGGCCCCGGAAGTGTTGAAACCCGGTCGAGATACAGGGGCGATACGCTCCCGCCCCATGATCCCCCGCCCCGTGTTCGACCCCGCGCTGGGGGAGCCGATCACCGCCCAGGTCACGGCCGCGCTGGACCGCCGCGACTGGCCCGCCGCCCGCGGTCTGCTGGCCGGCGCGGACCCCGGCGTCCGCGCCTTCACCCTCCGGGTGGCCGCCTCCCGGCCCGGCCTCCTCGACTCGATCGGCCGCCACGACGACGCGGCGGCCCTGCTGCTGCGGGGCGCGCACGAAGTGATCACCGCCTGGCGGGCCCGCCCCGCCGAAGGCCAGGCCGCGTTCGCCGCCCGCCTGAAAGCCGCCGAGGTCCACCTGAGCCGGGCCGTCGAGGCCGACGTCGACGATCCGCACGCCTGGACCTGGCTCGTCAACACCGCGACCGGCCGGGGCCTGGACCGGTCGGAGGCCCGGCGCCGGTTCGACGAGGCGGTCAAGCGCGACCCCGGCCACCACGACGCGCACGTCGCGCTGCTCCGCAACCTGAGCGCGACGTGGGGCGGCAGCCACCGGGGGATGTTCGCCTTCGCCAGGGAGACGGCCCTGACCGCCCGCCCCGGCACCTGCCTGCCGGCCCTGATCCCGACGGCCCACCTGGAACACCTGTGGTCGGGCGACGCCGACACCCTCCGCACCGCCGAGGTCGTGGCTGAGCTCCGCGCCGCCGCCCTGACCTCGGTCCTGCACCCGGTCCATGTGGACGGCCCGGTCCGCCTAGTGTCGCTGTCATGGTTCGCCCTGGCCTTCGTGATGGCGGGCGACCACGAGTCGGCCCGCCAGATCTTCGGCCTGCTCGGCGACGTGGTGACCGAGCACCCGTGGAAGGTCTACGGCGACCCGGTGGAGACGTTCACGACGATGCGGGAAAAGGTCGGTCAGGTCTGAGATCAGCCGGTCGCGGCCAATTCGGTCAACGTCTCCCCGAGAGGCGCGTCGAGCTTGAGCAGCGCCTGCGCGTCGCCACCCGTCGGCCCCTGATTGACGATCGCGATCGGGATGCCGAGCGCCTCCGCGCGGTCGACGAAGCGCCGTCCCGAACGGACCGCCAGCGACGATCCCAGGACCAGCAGCAGCCGCGACGCCGCCACCATCGCGAAGCACTCGTCGACCCTCGGCTGGGGCACGTTCTCGCCGAAGAACACCACGTCGGGCTTGAGCAGCCCGCCGCAAACTGCGCAGTCGACCACCGTGAACCCGGCCACCAGGTCGTCGGACAGCACCGCGTCGCCGTCGGGGTTGATCGGACCGACCGCCGTGTCGAAGCCGGGGTTGGCCGCCTTCAGGCGGGCGTCGAGTTCGGTGCGAGGAATCCGCACCCGGCAGGCCAGGCACGCCACCCGGTCGAGCCCGCCGTGGAGTTCGATCACGCGGCGGCTTCCCGCCGCCTGGTGGAGGCCGTCGACGTTCTGGGTGACCACGCCGTCGAGGAGGCCGAGCCGCTCCAGCCGGGCCACCGCGTGATGGCCGGCGTTGGGTTCCACGCGGCCCATGTGGCGCCAGCCGACGTGGCTGCGCGCCCAGTAGCGGCGCCGGGCGACGGCGCTGGTGGTGAAGGTCTGGTAGGTCATCGGGTCGGCCCGGCGGGCGCGGCCGGTCTCGCCCCGGTAGTCGGGGATGCCCGACTCGGTGGACAGGCCCGCCCCGCTGAGGACCACCACGCCCCCGTCGCCGACCAGGCCGGCGAGTTCTCGCATCACCAGTCCATTCTGGGGTCCGCCTGGCGTGCCTTGTCCTCCAGGTAGCGCCGTTCGGGCAGGCTCGCGGTCTGTCGCGCGGCCTTGGCGTAGGCGACGCGGGCGCCGTCGAGGTCTCCGGCCATGTCGAGCAGGTGGGCCCGGACGGCCTCCACCCGATGATGGCCCTTCAGCCGGGTGTCCTCTTCGAGCGCGGTCACGAGGTCGAGGCCGGCGGCGGGCCCTTCGACCATGGCGACGGCGACGGCGTGGTTGAGGGACACCATGGGGCCGGGCCAGAGGCGCTGGAGGGCTTCGTACAGGACCAGGATCTGCGGCCAGTCGGTCTGGCCGGCGGTGGGGGCCTCGTCGTGGACGGCCGCTATGGCCGCCTGCACCTGGTAGGGGCCCAGCGGGGCCGACCGCAGGGTGTCGGTGATCAGGGCGATGCCCTCGGAGATGACGATCTTGTTCCAGCGGGACCGGTCCTGGTCGGCGAGGGGGACCAGGGTCCCGCCGGGGCCAGTGCGGGCGGGGCGGCGGGCGTCGGTGAGCAGCATGAGCGCCAGCAGTCCGGCGACCTCGCCGTCGTCGGGCAGCAGGCGGTGCAGGCGGCGGGTCAGCCGGATCGCCTCGGCCGTCAGCTGGACGTCGAGCAGGCCCGCCCCCGCGCTGGCGGCGTAGCCCTCGTTGAAGATCAGGTAGAGGACGTGCAGGACGACCGCGAGCCGCCCCTCCCACTCCTCGACCGGCGGCGGTTCGAACCGCGCCCCCGCTTCCCTGATCGACTGTTTGGCGCGGCTGATGCGTTGCCCCATGGTCGCCTCGGGCACCAGGAACGCCCGCGCGATCTGCCCGGTCGTCAGCCCGCCGACGGCCCGCAGCGTGAGCGCGACCTGCGACGACGGCGAGATCGACGGGTGGCAGCACAGGAACAGCAGGGTGAGGGTGTCGTCGTGCCGCTCGACGTCGTCGCCCGGTCCCGGCATGGCGGCGACGCGTTCCTCGCGGCGTTCGCGCGCCTGTTCGCCGCGTGCCTCGTCGGCCAGGCGGCGGGAGGCGACCGTCACGAGCCACGCCTTCGGATTGGCCGGAATGCCCTCCATCGGCCACTGCAGGGCCGCCGCCAGCAGAGCCTCCTGGACGGCGTCCTCGCAGGCGTCGAAGCGGCCCCAGCGGCGGACCAGCACCGCCAGCACCTGCGGCGCCAGCTCGCGCAGCAGGCGGTCGGTCACCGCATCCAAACCGGTCATGGGCCTTCGAACACCGGCCGTATCTCAACGGCCGAGAATTCGGCCTCCGGCAGCATGGCCGCCAGCTCGACCGCCCGCTCCGCCGTGCATTCGACGATGTAGAGACTGGCCAGGAACTCCTTGGCCTCCACGAACGGCCCGTCGGTCACCACCGGGACGCCGTCGCGCACGCGTACGGACTTCGCCTGTTCCTCCCCCTCCAGCCCTTGCGCCTGGAGGAGTTCGCCTGTTTCGCGAAGCTTGGTGATCCAGGCGTCGTGGCGTTCGACCAGTGTCTTGAAGTCCTCGGGCGAGAACGCCGCGAACCCCGCCTGGTTGCCGTAGATCATCAACGCGTACTTCATGGATCCGACCGTATCGCTCCCGATCAAAAAATCTTCAAAAAGTGATTGCCGCGCAGCTCACAGGCTGTTTTCACCTTCCGTACGTCGTCAGCACTCTACGGCGTTTCCGCAGGTCAGAGTGAACGTGAACGTACATTTCACGTTTGCCTGGGCACCCGGGGCGGGGTCACTATGGAGTGATCCCCAACCCGCCCCCACCAGGGGTTTCCTTGGCATGCCCGAAGGAGCTTCCGTGATCCACGCTCGTGGTCTCACCAAGACGTACAAACTCAAGAAAACCACCGTCGACGCGGTCCGCGGCGTCGACCTGGACGTGGAGCCCGGCCAGCTCGTCGCCTTCCTCGGCCCGAATGGCGCGGGCAAGTCGACCTGCCTGCGCATGCTGACCGGCCTGCTCCCGCCCACGTCCGGCACCGCCCGCGTGGCCGGCCACGACATCACGACCGAGCAGACGGCCGTGCGCTCCCGGATCGGCTACATCGGCCAGAAGAACGGCGCCGGCGAGACCTTCCGCATCGGCGACGAGCTCGTCACCCAGGGCCGCTGCCACGGCATGCCCCGCCGCGAGGCCAAGGCCCGCGCCGAGGAACTCCTGACCGTGGTCGGCCTGGACGGCCTGTTCGCCCGCAAGCCGTCGACCCTGTCCGGCGGCCAGCGCCGCCGCCTGGACATCGCCCTCGGCCTGATGAACCGCCCGCCCCTGCTGTTCCTGGACGAACCCTCCACCGGCCTCGACCCGGCCAGCCGCGCCGACATCTGGTCCCACATCCTCCAGCTGCGCGCCGACCACGGAATGACGCTGTTCCTGACGACCCACTACCTCGACGAGGCCGACGCGATGGCCGAACGCGTCATCGTCATCGACCAGGGCCGCATCATCGCCGACGGCACCGCCCGCCAACTGAAAAGCGATCTCGCGGGCGACCGCCTGACGGTGACCCTGCACGACGCCGCCGACATCCCCCGCGCGGCCGAACTCGCCGGAGGGTTGCCGGGAGCGGCCGACATCACCTCGGACGGCCCCAGACTCACGCTGCGGGTGGCCGCCGCCGACCGGGCGCTGCCCGAATACGTGCGGGTGCTGGATGCGGCCGGTCTGAAGCTCGACACGGCCGAAAGCTCCCGCCCGACCCTGGACGACGTGTTCCTCGCCCTCACCGGCCGCACCATCCGCGAAGAAGACGCCTGAACCAGGACTCGCAGACATTCACCCGGCCCGAGCCAACCCCGCGATGCTCGCTTCCTTGGCGACGCGGTCGCCTTCCCCGGACCCGCGGGTCGTTCCGGCAACCAGCCGCCGTCGGCGGCATCGGGAGACCCTCATCACCGCCGCACCTTCCCCTCACCACGCGGGCGCATGCAGCCTCGCCTGATTTGGAGCCCCCCATGGCCTTCTTCCGTGACACCGCCACGATCTTCTCCCGCGAGTTCGCCCCCGTCTGGCGAGATCCCCTCTCACTGGCCTTCAGCATGGCCCAGCCCCTGCTGTTCCTCTATCTGTTCGGCCCGCTGCTGGCGGAGGGCACCGCCACGCCCGGACCCGCCTGGCAGTGGTTCGTGCCCGGGATTCTGATCATGATGTGCCTGTCCGGGCCATTGATGTCCGGATATTTCCTTCTCATCGACCTCATCGGCGGTTCCATGGAACGCCTGCTGGTCACCCCGGTCAGCCGGACCGCCCTGCTGATCGGCCGCACGCTCAAGGAGTTCGTCGTCCTGCTGGCCCAGGCCGTGCTCATCATCGGCCTCGCCATCCCGCTCGGCCTCGAACTGCACGCCCCGGGTGTGCTGACCGGGCTGACGCTGCTGGTGGTGTTCGGGATCGGGCTCGGCGCGCTCTCGTTCGTGCTGGCCATGATCTCCGCGCCCGGCGGGGAGCTGTTCTACGGCATCACCCAGATCGTCATGTTCCCGCTGCTGCTGCTGTCGGGCGTGCTGCTCCCGATCGAGAACGGGCCGGGCTGGCTGCAGACCGCCGCCTCGATCAACCCCGTCACCTACATCGTGGAGGCCGAACGCGCCCTGTTCACCGGCGGGTTCATGGAAACCCCGGTCCTGTACGGCGCCCTCGCCGCCCTCGTCACCGCCGCCCTCGGCCTCTATCTGGGGAGACGGCGCATGGCCCAAGGGCTCTAGCCCCGTCTCTAGCCCCGGAACGCCACCTCGTGGGAGGCGGCGTCGTGGTGGGTGAACTCCAGCAGCCGCTTGGCCTCGGCGACCAGTTCGGCCTTGGCCCGGATGGGGACCTGCTCCAGCGGGGTCAGGATCAGCGCCGCCCCGGCCTTGGTGGACGTGATCGTCCACAGCCCGGCCACCTTGCCGTCGACCAGGAACGACGGCTTGAGCTGGCCGTTGGCCTTCACGTAGACGTGGTCCTTGTGGGCGTCGGGCAGGATCCGGGTGCGGCGTCCGGGCGCGTAGGCGAGCAGGGTGCTGTCGAACCACGGCAGCAGCCGCACCGGCGCCTCGGCGTCCTCCCCGGGGCGGGGCGCGCCGGGGAGGTCGAACAGGGTGCGGCCGTCGTCGTCGGTGTCGCGCACCAGATCGGGCATGGCCTCCAGCGCGTTGCGTACCGGCGTGATGTTCCAGGCGATCCACGACGCGACGTCCTCCGCGGCGGCCGGCCCGAACGCGCCCAGATGACGGCGGATCACGAACTCCAGCGCCTCCGGCAGCGGCGGGAGCTCCTTGACGGGGCCGCGCGCGTAGAGGACCGGGGTGCGCCGCGACCACTCCCCCTCGGCCGGGACGCGGATGAAACCGACCCGCATCACCACCGACGTCCACCGGTAGAGACGCTGCAGCTCGATCTCACGGTCGGAGAACACGCCCGGGTTCGCGACCACCCACGCGTCGATCGCGGCCACCAGGTCGGGGCCCGGGCGCGGCGTCTCACCCATCTCGCGCACCATGGCGAGCAACTCGCCGATCTCCGGTTCGGGACCGGCCCGGAACGAGCCCACCTTCGATGCCGCCGACACCGCCGCGTAGGCCGGATAGTCACCCGGAGTGACGGTGTGGATGGTGCCGCGCAGCAGCGTGCCGGTCACCAGGTCGCCGGTCGCGTGGGCCTGCCAGGGCGACGCGGGCGGGCACTCGTGGGCGCGGGCCCACAGGGCCGGGCCCAGCGCGGGCCAATATTGCATCTGCAACGCGCCGATCCGCTCGGCCACCCCGGGCAGGGGCAACCGCATCCGCTCGAGCAGTCCCTGCCGCGCGAGCAGGGCACGATTGAGGGCACGGATCGTGATCGGCATGCCGCCAGCCTACGGGCCCGGGAACAGCAGGCCCCCGTGTGTGGTTAACTACGTAGTGCCGGTGTGGATGTGTCCCCCGGGCCGCATTTACCGCCTTCACGGAATACCGTTCGGCTGGAACCGTGTTGTGCATCTCGCCGAGGAGGCGACCACCACACCGGCCTAAAACGTTCTCCACGATGCCCCGCCACCGCGCGGGGCATCGTCGTGTACGGGTCGTGGCGACACCTAGGCTTGGAGCGGTCAATCGAGGGAGGAGCCCCCTTGTCGTCGCTGTTCTACCGCGCCGCCAAAGTCGTCAGCATCCCGGTGATGCACGCCGTCTGGCGGCCCCGCGTCGAGGGGATGGAACACGTCCCCGAGAGCGGTCCGGCGATTCTCGCCGCGAACCATCTGTCCGCTCTCGACTCCTTCTTCCTGCCCGCGCTGATGCCCCGCCGGGTCACCTTCGTGGCCAAGAACGAATACTTCACCGGCAACCCCATCACCCGCATGATCATGAGCGGCAACATCGCGATCGACCGCGAGAGCGCCGGAGCCGCCCAGGCGATGCTCGACGCCGCCGCCGGAGTCCTCGACGAGGGCGGCCTGTTCGGCATCTATCCCGAGGGCACCCGCTCCCCCGACGGCCGCCTCTACAAGGGCAAGATCGGCGTGGCCTGGCTGACCCTGACGACCGGCGCGCCCGTCATCCCCGTGGCGATGGAGGGCACCGACAAGGTGCTGCCGCCCGGCGCGTCGGTGCCGCGCGTCCACCGCATCAGCGTGAAGATCGGCAAGCCGATGACCTTCGAGGGCGACGCCGCCAAGGCCCGCGACCGGCGCGAGGTCACCGACCAGATCATGGACGCCATCCGCGAACTTTCCGGCCAGGAATACGTGCCCAGTTACGCCAAACGGCCCAATGCGTAACAAATCCCACTTTGTAACGAATGGGGTTCGCTAAGCTCGTCCGCGTGCGGGGACGAACGATAGCGATCATCTCGGTGGCCGGCGTGGTCGCCGCCGCGGGCGGCGGCGCCGGAGCCTGGTGGGTGCTGCACACGCGCGGCACCCCTCAGGAGACGGCCCGGCTCTACGCCACCGCCTGGGTGGCGGGCGACCTGGCGGCGATGAAGACGCAGCTGGTCGCCCCGGTTCCGGCGACCTTCGACACCGTGACGGCCTCGATCGCCAAGGACCTCAAGGCGACGTTCAAGGACGTCACACTGGGCGACGTCGCGCCCGCCGGCGAAGACCGCTACCAGGCGTCCTACACGGCGACCCTGGACATCGCGGACGTCGGGCCCTGGACGTACCAGGGAACCTTCGACCTGGTCGTGTTCGACCGGCAGTGGAAGGTCGACTGGAAACCGCAGGCACTCCACCCCGGCATCGACGGCACCGCCAAACTCGCGCTGAAGACGACGTGGCCGCAGCGGGCCGCGCTGACCGACGCCCAGGGCAACCGCATCGACGGGGGCGACGTCGGCGGCTCGGTGCAGCAGCTGGCCGGATTCCTCGACAAGGCGACCGCCAAGGACATCGCGAAACTCGGCCCCGCCTACCGGAAGAACCAGGCCATCGGACGCGGCGGCCTGCAGGAGACCTTCCAGAAGCGCCTGGCCGGCACCCCCACCACCGACATCATGGCGGGCGACAAACCGCTGGAGTCGATCAAGGGCGAGAAGGGCGAGGCGGTCCAGACCAGCCTGGACATGACCGTCCAGAACGCCGCCGCCAACGCCATCCGCGACCTGGACAAGCCCGCGTCGCTCGTGGCGATCCGCCCCTCGACCGGCGAGATCCTCGCCATCGCCAACAACCGCGGCGACTTCAACCGCGCCCTCAACGGCCAGTACGCCCCCGGCTCGACCTTCAAAACGGTCACCGCCGCCGGTCTGCTGGCCAAGGGTGTCGGTCCGGGCGAGAGCGTGACCTGCCCGGAGAACGCGAACGTCGGCGGCCTGAAGATCCGCAACAGCGACAACGCCGAATACGGGACGATCAGCTTCAGCGACTCCTACGCCTACTCCTGCAACACCACCTTCGCCCCGCTGGCCCAGGAACACCTCGGCGCCGACGGGCTGTACAAGACCGCCGGCAGCCTCGGCTTCAACCAGCCGCTGAACATCGGCGTCCCGGCGACCAAGGGCAGCATGCCGAAGGCGACCTCCGACGCCGAACTGGCCGCCGAGTCGTTCGGCCAGGCGAAGATCATCGCCAGCCCGCTGGTCATGGCTTCGGTCGCCGCCGCCATCGCCGACGGGACCTGGCGGCCGCCGACTCTCGTACCGGGCCTGAAGCAGAAGGCCGAGGAGATCCCGCTGGCCGACGGTGTGGCCGACGGGCTGCGCGGCATGATGCAGGCCGTGGTCTCGAAGGGCACCGCCAAGGCGGCCGGGCTCCCGAGCGGCTCCTACGGGAAGACGGGCACGGCCGAATACGGCAGCGGCCCCAAGCTGCCCTCCCACGCGTGGTTCCATGGCTATCGCAAGGACGTGGCGTTCGCCGTCGTCGTGGAGGGTGGCGGCGGAGGCGGCAAGGTGGCCGCCCCGGTCGCGGCCGACTTCCTGCGTGGCTTCTGACCTCTTTGACAAATTTTATTGTCGGTGAGACGCTGACGCCATGCTCGAAGTGGCGGTGATCGACGATCCCGCGGCCGCCGAAGTGTCCCTCGACCCGGTCCGCGTCCGCATCCTGGCCGAACTCGCGCAGCCCGGTTCGGCCACCCAGCTCGCCACCAAGATCGGCCTGCCCCGGCAGAAGGTCAACTACCACCTCAAGACCCTCGAGAAGCACGGCCTCGTCGAACTGGTCGAGGAACGCCGCAAGGGCAACGTGACCGAACGCGTGATGCGCGCGACCGCGGGCTCCTACGTCATCTCCCCCGCCGCGCTGGCCGCCGTCGAGCCCGACCCCACCCGTCGCCCCGACCGCCTGTCGGCGGCCTGGCTGCTCGCCCTGGCCGCCCAGCTCGTGAAGGACGTCGGCACGCTGATCACCCGGTCGGAGCGCGCCCAGCAGAAGGTGGCGACGTTCGCCGCCGACGGGACGATCCGCTTCGCCAGCGCCCGCGACCGGGCGGCCTTCGCCGAGGAACTGGCGGCCGCCGTGGCGTCACTCGTGTCGAGATACCACGACGAACAGGCGCCGGGGGGCCGCGACCACCGGGTCGTCGTCGCCCTGCATCCGGCCATCACCCGCCAGGAACCCTGACGAGCGTCAAAGTGGGTTGATGCGCGCCTTGAGCAGGCAGAACTCATTGCCTTCCGGGTCGACCAGGACGTGCCACGGCTCCTGTCCCGTCTGACCGATGTCGGCCAGGCGCGCACCGAGCTTCAGCAGGCGTTCGAGCTCGGCGTCCTGGTCGCGGTCGGTGGGGTTCACGTCGATGTGCAGCCGGGACTTCCCCGCCTCGGGCTCATCCCTGCGGCTCAGGATGATCGTCGGCTGCGGACCGCCGAATCCCTCGCGCGACCCGATCTCCAAGGAGCCGTCGTCTTCACGATCGAGCACGACGAAATCCAGCACCTCGCACCAGAATCGCGCCAGCACCTCAGGGTCGCGGCAACTGAGCACGAGCTCACTGATACGACATGCCATCACAGAACCTGCTCTCAGCTTGGGAGTCGCCGGGGCCGCACGGGCTCCCAGCGATGAAAACATGCCCGCGACCGTATCGAACGAGACGACCGTCAATGACGGAATCCGGCGCCTCAGCCGGTCGGGTGGCCGGCCAGGCGGAGCCGTAACGGAAAAGGGCCTTTATCCGGCGACGGCGCGGCCGCTTCCGGCGGCGGGATCCGGCGGCGGCGCCCCGCCGAACACCATCGCCCGCACGATCATCTCGACGCCTTCCCGGGTGACGGTCCCCAGCGGCGCCGTGACCAGCGTGAACAGCGCGCCGCCATACAGCGCCATCAGCCCCGGCACCCGCTCGGGCGGGATCGCGAGCCCCAGCTGCGCGTGGTGCCCCTGCGTGAACACCGTCGCGACCGCCTGGAGCCCCTCCAGCGCCTTGTTGAGTTCGGGGCGGCGCACCGCCTCCAACCGCAGCTCGAAGATCGCCAGATAGCGGTCGCGCAGCACGGTCGCCGCGCCCAGCAGCGACTCCGTCAGCAACTCGACCAGGTCGGGCTCCCCGATCTGGTGGTCGGCGGCGGCGTCCATGTCGGCCAGGTGGAGTTCCACCACGCGTTCGGCCGCCGCCACCAGCAGCGCTTCGCGGTTGCGGAAGTAGTTGGACGCCGTTCCCGTCGGCAGCCCGGCCGCGCGTTCGGCCGTGCGGTGGGTCAGGCCGTGCACCCCCGACGAGGCCAGCAGGTCGATAGCGGCGTCGGTGAGGGCCCGGCGGCGGTCCGGATTGGAGGGCGGCACCCGGTCATGCTACCAATAGCCGTAGTAGTACGACCGTAGTGAATGACGGGGACCCCCATGAGAATCGCGATCATCGGCGCCGGCCTCGGCGGCGTCACGGCCGCCACCGGCCTCCACCTGACCGGCCACGACGTCACCCTTTACGAACGCGCCCCCGACCTGCGCGAAACCGGCACCGGCATCGTCGTCATGCCCAACGGCCTCAACGCCCTCGACACCCTCGGCCTGGCCGAACCCCTCCGTGACCACGCCGCGCCGACCGCTCAGGGCGGCCTCCGCGACCGGAAGGGACGCCCCCTCCTGGTCACCGACGCCGCCAAGGCCCAGGAACGCTACGGCCCGACCATCGTCATCGACCGCGCCGTCCTGCACCGCACGCTGCGCGCCCGGCTCCCCGCCGACCGCATCCGCACCGCCACCCCCGTCGACGACCTCGGCGGGATCACCGCCGACGCGATCATCGTCGCCGACGGCCTCCACAGCCGCCTGCGCGGACGCCTCTTCCCCGGCCACCCCGGCACCCACCGCACCGGACGACTCGACCTGCGCGGCACGCTCAGGAAAGTGCCAGGTGTCGAAGCGTTGCTCACCGCGATCCTCATCGACCGGCACAGCGGCGCCATGTTCGGCCTGTTCCCGCTCGGTTCTTCCGGTCTGTACTGGTTCACCGACGCCCCCGCGCCCGCGACCATCCCCACTCCGGAACAGGCGCGCGAGCAGATGGCCGAACTGATGGCCGACTGGCACCCGGCCGTCCCGGCGATCCTGCGGGCGACGGACGTGGCCGACATCCACGTCGACCCCATCACCTGCCTGGCGCGCCCGCTGGACAGCTACACCTCCGGCACCGTCGCCCTGCTCGGCGACGCCGCCCACGGCATGACCCCCGACCTGGGCCAGGGCGCGAGCCAGGCCTTCGAGGACGCCGCCGCGCTGGTCCGGCATCTGAAAGACGCCGAACCAGCCGACGCGGCCGAACGGCTGAGCCGCTACGACGCCGAGCGCCGCCCTCGGGCGAACAAACTCATGCTCGCCTCAGCCCGCCAGTCCCGCCTCACCACCCAGACCGGTCCGGGGGCCTGGCTCCGCGACACCCTCCTGCGCGCCACGCCGCCGTCCCTCGCGGCCCGCCAGCTCGCCGCGATCTGGCTGGCCTGATCAGCACAGCCGCCGCCACAAGGTCACCCACTGATCGGGGTGGACGTATCCCACCACGGCGTCGCGCGGCACACCCGCCACCGCCAGGGCGGCGTCCACCCCGTCGTACCGGGTCATCAACGACGCCCGAACCGAGCCCCCGACACCGCCGAAGCCCAGCTCGACCAGCTCCTGATACGACCGCCGGTCGGACACCAGCGGCTCGGGTCGCCGCTCGATCCGCAGGATCGACGACTCGACCGACGGAACCGGCCGGAACGCCTCCGGGAAGATCGTGTGCCCCAGCAGCCAGTCGAACCACGGCCACGACTCGACCGTGACCAGGCTCCACCGGCCGTAGTCACCGGTACGTTTGCGGGCGTACTCCCGCTGCGTCAGTAGCGTCGCCGACGAAAGATCCGGCGCCCGTAGACACCATTCGACGATTTTCGAAGTGACCGAATACGGAATGTTCCCCACCACCGCGAACGGCTCCCTTGGTACCCGCGCACGCGTGAAATCACCTCTGACCACATCGATGCTCTTGTTGTCTTTTGTACGGGATGCGAGAAGCCCCGCCAAGCGGGGATCGATCTCGTAGGCGACCACCCGCGCCCCCGCTTCGGCCAATGCGAAGGTGAGCGCCCCCTCCCCCGCACCCGGCTCGAGCACGAGCCCTTCCGGCGCGGCGGCCTTCACCATCAGTTCGACGGCGTGCCGGTCGACCAGGAAGTTCTGCGAGAGGTCACGCCGCGCCTTGTCGACGGGCGTGCGACCGCCAGTGTTCCTGGCCTTCTTCTGGGTATGCGAATAATTCCCGTGCGCGAAATTCTGCGCCACAGCACTTGCCCTTTCGGGTCCTCGAGATTTATGGGGTTCTCGAAGGGCCCTGGGCTCGCCGGGGACGCGAAACGTCCGTTCAAGCTCGGCCTTACGACGAAGGCCGACAGATCGCGTCCGCTAGCGGGCCAGAGCCCGGCTGTGGCGGATGCGAATGAAAACGGGGCAGCAGAAGTTGGAGGCCATGCGCCGCACCCTACGCAGGGAACGATCGCTCGGACAAAGCATTTAACGCGGGGGTCTTCTTCTTCCACTGTGGCTCTGCCTGGTCAGCGCCGCCCACCGAAGCCGTGACGGACCGCCGGGGGGCCGATCTGTTCCAGGTGGGGAACTGGTTGTCTTGGGCGCCTCACCTACTCGTGACGGGGCGCCACCGGGAGCGGGTGCCTGGTGCCGGATACGGCGCGGACCGGGGGCGGCGGGCGGGGCCGGCCAGGCGGAGCCGTAACGGAAGAAAGCTTTCATCCCGCGACAGATACGAACGGCGGAATCCGAGCCCGCCGCTGATCGAGACGGACTCGAGTTCGCGTCACGGCGACCGATCGCCCCGGCACAGCCCGAACACGCGGCTTCGGGCTAGAAGGGCACCGCTGCCGCGTCGTTGTGGAACGCCATCACCAGCAGCGTCGCGATCAACGTCGCGATCAGCAACCAGCTCACCGCGATCACCACCGTCGACCGCCGCCACCGGCGTTTCTTCTTGTCGGTGCGGCGGCGATTTCGCTCGCCTCGCACCACTCGCTCGTTGAACGACTCTAAACGGGCGGCGAGCCTCGGATCCTCATCCGTGAGGTGCCGCTCGATCATCGCCAGCATCCGCTCCTCGTCTTGCGACCAGGCCATGGCGCACCTCCCAGGGATGCAAGGTGTGTGCCGAGGTCGTTCCCCCGAAAGAAGATCATTAGCCGTTTGGTGGGACGCGATTTGCCCGCACTTTCCGTTGCGATCATGCTCGAACAGATGTTCCAATCATGGGATGCGCTGGGACAACCTGCAACTCATCCCCGACCAACCCGACAACGCCCTGATCACCAAGGGTGCGGTCGTCCGAACCATCGACACACCGGAGTTCCGCGGCGTCACCTTCTTCGAGATCCAGGCCCGGAGCATCATCAACCGCGTCCCCGGTCCCAGCCGAGTCCCGTTCGAATGGACCCTCAACCCCTATCGGGGATGCACCCACGCCTGCGTCTACTGCTTCGCCCGCAACACCCACACCTACCTCGACCTCGACGCCGGCCACGACTTCGACACGAAGATCATCGTGAAGATCAACGCGGTCGAGTTGCTGCGCAGGGAACTGGCCGGGCCGCGCTGGCAGGGCGAGCCCATCGCGATGGGCACCAATGTCGACCCCTATCAACGATGTGAAGGGCGTTACCGGCTCATGCCGGGAATCATTCAGGCGCTTATCGACTATCGAAATCCCTTTTCCATTCTGACCAAAGGGACGCTCATTCTCCGCGACCTCGATCTGCTCACTGAGGCGGCCTCGCGAACCCGGGTCTCCACCGCGATGTCGATCGGCACCACTCACCCCGACGCCTGGCGGGCGACCGAACCCGGCACTCCCAGCCCGCGCGCCCGGCTCCACGCCGTCGCCACCCTCAACGAGGCCGGCGTCCCCTGCTCGGTGCTGATGGCGCCGATCCTGCCCTACCTGACCGACTCCCCCGCCCAGCTCGAGGCGACCGTCAAGGAGATCGCCGAGGCCGGAGCCACCGGGTTGACCCCGCTCGTGCTGCACCTGCGCACCGGCGCGCGCGAGTGGTGGCTCCAGTGGCTGGCCCGCGAGCATCCGCGCCTGGTGCCGCGCTATCAGGAGCTCTACGGGCGGGGCGCATACGCACCCAAGGCCTACCAGCAGCGGATCAGCGCCCAGGTGGCGGAGCTCGCCCGCAAGCACGGCATCAGGGAGCGCACCGTGCGACAGGCCCCTCCGGCGAAGACGAAGGCCCCGGAACCGGAACAGCTCGGGCTCTTCGGCCGATGAAGGCCACGCGTCCGCAGACGGTGGCAGCCAGGCGGATGAGAGCCAGGGCGTGTCGCCGGCGGATCAAGGGCCGGTGAGGGTTCTTCGTTTTGGTAGTGAAGATCGTTTTCTATAGATCGGACTCCTTTACAAAGTAGATTTCTAACGGGACTTTTGTACCGCCGAACTCGGGATTCGGCTCCCTACAGGGGCACGGCCGCCGGAAATAGCGTCGTGGACATGACCGACGCCATCGTCATCCAGGGCCTGCGCAAGGCCTACCGGCACATCCTCGCCGTCGACGGCCTCAGCCTGGCGGTCCCCCAGGGGCAGCACCTCGCCCTGCTCGGCCCCAACGGCGCGGGCAAGACCACCACCATCAACGTGCTGCTCGGGCTGCGCCCGCCCGACACCGGCAGCGCCACCCTCTTCGGGCAGAATCCCCGTTCCGCGCTGAACGCCGGGCTCATCGGGGTCATGCAGCAGGAGATCGGGCTGCCGCCCCGCGTCACCGTCCGCGAGCTGATCCGCTTCGCCCGCGCCGTCTTCCCCACCCCCCTCCCCTACGCCGAGATCGTCACCCAGACCGGCCTCAGCGGCCTGGACAAACAGCGGGTCGACCAACTGTCGGGCGGCCAGCGCCAGCGGGTGCGGTTCGCCATGGCCCTGGCCGGCGACCCGAAGCTCCTGGTACTCGACGAACCCACCGCCGGCCTCGACGTCGAGGCCCGCCGCGAGTTCTGGGACGGCCTGTCGGCCGCCGGACGCACAGTCGTCTTCTCCACCCACTACCTCGACGAGGCCGACCGCTTCGCCGACCGCATCGTCGTCATGAACCACGGCCGGATCGTGGCCGACGGAACGGGCGAGGACATCAAGAAGGGCGGCGACCTGGAAGACGCCTTCCTCGCCTTGGTCTCCGGAAAGCTCGCCTGACCGCGCGACTGCAAACGGGCGACTTGAAAACGCTCTCGATTCGGTCCAGAAGACCGGTCTGACGGCCGATACCGCAGCGCACCTGAACGAGGCGTCGGGACGACTCGGAAGACGCCCTGTCCTGGCTTTCAGAAAAGCCGGCCTGACCGCCGCCCGCCCGAATCGCCCCGCACCCGGACCCGCCTCAGCTCGCCGTCGCGGCGGACTCGTCTGCGGCGTCTCCCCAAGAATCCGTGCTCGCCGTCGTACATCCAGGAGAATCCTGTGACCGCCTATATCCGCCTCGAAGTTCGCAAGATGCTGCGTGACCACGGCTTCATCGTCATGAGCCTCACTCTGCCCGTCGTGCTGTATCTGCTGTTCAGCAACCTCGCCCTCGGCGCCACGACCGTTGAGGCCAAGGCGGCCGCCGCGGCGTGGAGCATGGTGGGCATGGCCGCCTACGGTGCGCTCGGGGCGGCGTTCAGCAACGGCACCGGGACCAGTGAGGACAAGGCGCTCGGGTGGCTGGCGCAGCTCGCCGTGCTGCCCATCGCGCCCTGGCGGATCATCGCGGGGAAGGCCGCCACCGGGGCGATCATCGTGGTGCCGTCGATCCTGCTCGTCCTCACCGCCGGGGGGCTGGTCAACGGGGTGCCGCTGACGCCGTTCGAGTGGGTCGCGGTCACCCTGCTGCTGTGGATCGGCACGATTCCGTTCAGTCTGTTCGCGCTCGGCACCGCCTACCTGCTGAGCCCGCAGAACGCCGCCGCGGTCAACCTCGCCGGATATATCAGCCTGTCGATCGTCGGCGGGCTGTGGTTCCCGGCCGCCAACTTCCCCGGGTGGCTGCAGACCATCAGCGAGTGGAGTCCGGTGGCGGCGTACGCGCACCTGCCCTGGGCCGTGCTCTTCGGCGAGCCCGTCTCGCTGCGGTCGCTGCTTACTCTGCTGGGGTGGACCGCCGTCTTCACCCTTTACGCTTTGTACGGCTTTCGCCGTGCCGGGAGGACCTCATGAGATCGAATTCAGGCGGATTCACCGTCTGGGTTCTCCTCATGGCCTTCCCCGTCCTCGAGACCGTCGCCGAGCCCCGGGTGACGGCCTGGGTCGCCCTCGCCGTGATCGCCGTCCTCTACGTGTGGACCGTGCGGACCCGGACCTACCTGGGGCTGGCCCTGCTCACCCTCGCCACCGCCGCAGGCACGCTCGCCTTCGGCGGGGCCTGGACGTTCACGCTGACGATGACGGCCGTCGCCACCGGCGGCATCGTCAGGAAGCTTCCCGGGATCCTGCTGCTGCTCCCGCTCACCGCGGTCGCCGTCGTGGCGAGTCTGCGGATGGAGGTCGGCGGCCTGCTCGTCGGCTTCTCGGCCTGGGGGGTGTTCGTGGCCGGGCTGGTGCCGTGGATCATCGTGCAGCTGTGGGACACCATCGCCGAGCTCCAGGCCACCCGGAAGGAGCTCGCCCGGGTCGCCGTCTCCGAGGAGCGCCTGCGGTTCTCCCGTGACCTGCACGATCTGCTGGGCCACACGCTGTCGGTCATGGTGGTCAAGGCCGAGGTCGTCCGGCGCCTGGCGCCCCGCGACGGCGAGGCCGCCGCCAAGCAGGCCGCCGACATCGAGGAGATCGGGCGCCAGGCCCTCACCCAGGTCAGAGCGGCCGTGACGGGCTACCGGGGCAGAGGGCTCAAAGCGGAGCTCCAGGCGGCACGTGACGCCCTGGACACGGCGGGCATCGCCCTGACCGTCACGGCCGACGAGAACGAACTCCCGCCGGAGACCGACGCCCTGCTCGGCTGGGCGGTCCGCGAAGGTGTGACCAATGTCATCCGGCACAGCGCCGCCCAGAAGTGCGGCGTCACCCTCCGGCTCGGCGACCCGACCGAGCTGGAGATCACCGACGACGGCGTCGGCGCCGAGACGACCACGGGCAACGGCCTCGGCGGCCTGCGCGAACGCGTGGAGGCCGCCGGTGGGAGCCTGACCGCCGGGAACCTCCCCGGTGGCGGGTTCCGACTGGCCGTGACCACCCCTGAAGGAACACTCCCGTGATTCGCGTGCTGCTCGCCGAAGACCAGGGCATGATGCGCGGCGCCCTGGCCCTGCTCCTCGGGCTGGAGGCCGACATCGAGGTCGTCGCCCAGGTCGGCGACGGGACCCAGGTCGTGCCGGCCGCTCTGGAGGCACGGCCCGACGTCGCCCTGCTCGACATCGAGATGCCCGGACGCAGCGGTCTGGACGCCGCCGCCGACCTCCGCGAGCGGCTGCCCGCCTGCCGGGTGCTGATCCTCACCACGTTCGGCCGGCCCGGCTACCTGCGCCGCGCCATGGACGCCGGCGCGCGTGGCTTCCTCGTCAAGGACGCGCCCGTCGAGGACCTCGCCGACGCCATCCGCCGCGTGCTGCGCGGCGAACGGGTCGTCGACCCCGCCCTGGCCGCCGCCGCCCTGTCGGCCGGGCCGAGCCCGCTCACCGAGCGGGAGCGGGAGATCCTGGCCATCGCCGGGGACGGCGCCACCATCGCCGACCTGGCCGCGCGGCTGCACCTGTCGGAGAGCACGGTGCGCAACTACCTGTCGTCTGCGATCGGCAAGACCGGCACCCGCAACCGCGTCGAGGCCGCCGGGGTGGCCCGGCAGCACGGCTGGCTCTAGACCGGCACCTCCGAGGTCTGGAAGGAGAGCCGGGCGATCGTGCGCTGGCCCTCGGCGTTCGGGTGGAAGTAGTCCCACTTGCTCACCATCGACAGGGTGAACGGGAAGCGGAACACCTCGCCGTTGTCGTAGCGGCAGTTCGCGCCGTAGGCGACGCACGCCTTGGCCATCTCGTTGTTGTACGCGACCACGCGGGCCCGGACCCGGTCGCGGCGGTCCTCGTCCTTCTGGGCGGTCGAGGTCGGGTTGGCCAGCATCGTCTGGCAGATCCGCGCGATGCCCCAGAACGCGCGGGCGATCGCGTTGCTCTTGCCGACCCGCCACAGGCGCTTCAGGTCGGGGATGCTGACGATGCGCACCTGCGCACCCGTCGGTGCCAGCTTGGCCAGCGCCGCGTCGACCCGGGCCCGGTAGGTGGCCACCGGGGTCATCTGCTGCTCGGTACGCACGCACGCGTCCTGAGCGCCGATGAGGATCGTCACGTAGTTGGCCTTGGCCTTGATGGCCTCTTCCGTCTGCTCCATCAGGTCTTCGCTCGTCGCGCCGTTGTAGGCGAAGTTGCGGTTGCGGCCCTTCACGTCCGCCCCGTCGGCCAGCAGGCGCAGGTAGTGGCTGTCGACCTCTTTGTGGTCGCCGGCCGACCACGAGCGTGACGTGCACGCGACGTACCAACCGCAGGCGTTGAAGCCCGCGCTGATCGAATCGCCGAGCGCCGCCATGGTGATGGGCTGGGCGGTCGCGTGGACCGTTCCAGGCCACAGGAGCAGCGCGGCGGCCGCGACCACCGGCGTGATCTTCTTGATCATGGACACCTCCGGGAGCCAAAGGTAGAGATCACGAACGGCCAGGCTCTATTACCAGGGCGGCAGGCGTCTCTTCCCTGACCAAGCTGCTATCGGGCCTTGACACACCCGTACGGCGAAAGGTGCCCCAATGTCGAACACGTTCAGTTTCTGCGTAAAGTGGGTGAGGTGAGCGTCGCCCTCGGACTCCATCCCCCGCTCGTGGTTCGCACGGTCCCGGTACGCGACCCCGGTGACCTCATCTCCCTGCTCCCAGGCCCGGCCTCCTATTCGTGGGTGCACCACGGCGACGGCATGGTGGCCTGGGGCGAGGCGCTGCGGGTGACGATACCGCCGGGCCCCGGCCGGTTCGCCTGGGCCCGCGAGTGGCTGGCCACCGCCTTCGGCCACGCCGACATCGACGATCGGGTCGGCCGCCCCGGCTCCGGACCGGTCGCCTTCGGCAGCTTCACCTTCGACCCCGCCTCGGCGGGGTCGGTTCTCGTCGTGCCCCGGGTCGTGGTCGCCCGCCGCGACGGCCAGGCCTGGCTGACCACCGTCGGTGAGGAGAACCTCGGGCTGGTCACGCCCGCCACGCCGCCCGGCCGGATCCGCTACTCCGACGGCGCGCTCACCGCGCCCGGCTGGGAGCACGCCGTCGCGACCGCGGTGAAACACATCACATCGGGAGGGCTGGAGAAGGTCGTCCTGGCCCGGGATCTCATCGCGACCGCCGACGCCGACATCGACCCGCGCGTCCCGCTGGCCCGCCTCGCGGCGCGCTACCCCGAGTGCTACACCTTCTCCGTCGGCGGCCTCATCGGCGCCACCCCCGAACTGCTCGTGCGGCACACCGGGCGGGCCATCGAGTCGCTCGTGCTGGCCGGCACCATCCCCAGCGGCGCCGACCCGGCGACGCTGTTCGACTCCCCCAAAGACCGCTACGAGCACACCTGCGCGGTCGCTTCGGTGGAGGCGGCGCTGAAGCCGTTGTGCGCGGAACTCGACGTGCCGGCCGAACCCGAACTCCTCTCCCTGCCCAACGTGCAGCACCTCGCCAGCCGGGTCACCGGCAAGCTGGGCGACGGCGCGTCGGTCCTCGACGTCGTGGCCGCCCTCCACCCCACGGCGGCCGTCGGCGGAACGCCGACCTCGACGGCGATCGGGCTGATCCCCGAACTGGAGAACATGGACCGCGGCGGCTACGCCGGACCGGTCGGCTGGATCGACGCCCGGGGCGACGGCGAATGGGGCATCGCGCTGCGCTGCGCCCAACTCGACGGGCGCCGTGCCCGCCTTTTCGCAGGTTGCGGCATCATGGGCGGATCCGACCCCGCGGCTGAACTCGCCGAGGCCCAGTCGAAGTTCCGCGCCATGCAATACGCCCTGGAGGGCTGACGCCGTGTCCCTGCTTCTCGTTTTCACGGGACCGATTTCGGTGAGCGTCGACGTCGACGAAGAACGGAACGCGGGCGACGTCGTCCTGCGGTTCGACCCCCGTTGAGCATCTGCCGAAAGCCATAGCACCACCCCTGGAGGGCTGCCCCCTGATCTCCCCCGCCGATCGCCGTGCCCGGGTCGCGGTCGCGCTGTTGTTCCTCACCAACGGCGCGATCTTCACCAACCTGATGCCGCGATACCCCGCCATCATCGAGTCACTCGAACTCTCCAACGCCCAATTCGGGCTGGCGGTCGCGGCCGTCCCCGCGGGGTCGCTCGCCTCGGGGCTGCTGGCGGGCATTCTCATCAGGCGGCTCAGGTCCTCCCGGGTCGCCGTCGGCGGCATGGTGCTCACCGGTGGGGTCGTCCTGCTGGCCGGGCTCGCGCCGAGCTGGGCGCTGTTCGCGGCGGCGCTGTTCGTCGTGGGCGCGCTCGACTCGGTCATCGACGTCGCGCAGAACACCCACGGGCTCCGTGTGCAACGGCTCTACGGGCGCTCGATCATCAACTCCTTCCACGCCATCTGGAGCCTCGGCGCCGTCATCGGCGGGCTCATGGGCGGCGGCGCCGCCGCGCTCGGCATGTCGCTCGGGCTGCACCTCAGCATCTCGGCGGTGACGTTCATCATCGTCAACCTGGTCGCCTACCGGTTCCTGCTCCCCGGGCCGGAGCCCCAGGAGGTCATCGAGGCGCCTGCCGCCGACGGGCCCGCCGTGCCGGTCAAGACGGTCGCCTACGGCGCGCTCGCGCTGCTGGCGATCATCGCGATCTGCGGCGCCACCGTCGAGGACGCCGGTGGCACCTGGGCCGCCGTCTACCTGTCGGGATCGCTCGGGGCCGCGCCCGGCATCGCGGCGTTCGGCCTGGTCGCCGTCGTGGGCGCGCAGTTCGTGGGGCGCGCGCTGGGCGATCGTTTCGTCGATCGGTACGGTCAGCGCGCCGTCGCCCGGGTCGGCGGGCTGCTCATCGCGGTGGGCATCGGGCTCGCGCTGGCCTTCCCGAGCGTGCCCGGCACCATCGCCGGGTTCGGCCTGGCCGGGTTCGGCAGCGCCACGCTCATCCCCGGCGCCATGCACACCGCCGACCAGCTCCCCGGCTTCCGGCCGGGCACCGGGCTGACCCTGCTGTCGTGGCTGCTGCGGGCCGGGTTCCTGCTCACCCCGCCGCTGGTCGGGCTGATCGCCGACGCGAGTTCGCTCCGGCTCGGGCTGCTGCTGGTGCCGGTCGCCGGGATCATCGTGATCTTCTGCTCAGGCGTCTTCAGCCCGCACGAACAGCGTGCCGCCGGCTGACGCCCGCGCCCGGCCCGCCGTCGCGGTGGCCAGCCACTCCTCGAACGCGCCGAGGTCGGTCACCGCGACGTCGAAGGCCACCGCTGATCCGTAGGTGACCTCGCGGACGTCGTACCGAACCCTCAGGTCGTTCTCCAACCGCCCCGCGTGCGCGTGGTCGATCGACACCGTCACCAGGTGGGCCTCGACCATCGTGACCGGCGTGACCCTGTCGAGGGTCTCCCCCACCGCGCCGCCGTAGGCCCGCACGAGACCGCCGGCACCCAGCAGGATGCCGCCGAAGTAGCGCGTCACCACGGTCACCACGTCGGCGTAGCCGCGCTTGAGCAGCACGTCGAGCATGGGCGTTCCCGCGGTGCCGCCGGGTTCGCCGTCGTCGTCGGAGCGGCGCACCTCGGTGCCGATCACGTAGGCGGTGCAGTTGTGGGAGGCGTCGGCGTAGAGCGCGCGGTGGGCCGTGATGAACTCGCGGGCGGCCTGCTCCGAGGGGGCGGGCGCGACGGCGCAGACGAACCGGGACCGCCGCACCTCCGTCTCGTGCTCGACCACGTCGTCGAGGGTTTTGTACGGCACCGCGCCAGGTTATCCAACTTCATGAAGGCAGCTCCAACGCCTACAGCGAGCCGCAGACCCACCGGTTGAGGGAGGGGCCCTCATCTCCGCGAAGCCTGCCGCCTTTCTTGGAGCAGGGCCCCTGTGGCGAGGCGGCCCCCGCCATCGCGCCCGGCGGATACCGTCGCCAGAATGACTCCGGGAGGTGCTGACCATGGGCAAGCTGATACGCGACGGGATCCCCGGCATCATCCGCCGAAACGGCGGAGACCCGCAGGTCTCCGTGCTCGGCGACGACGCCTACCGGGAGGCTCTCCAGGCCAAACTGGCGGAGGAGGCCGGCGAACTCGCCGAGGCCACCGGGGAGGAGGTCGCCGAAGAACTCGCCGACCTCCTTGAGGTGCTCCGGGCCATCGCCGACGTCCATGGGCACTCATGGCAGCACGTCGAGCGAGTCGCGGAGGCGAAACGCGCTCAGCGTGGCGCCTTCGCCGAACGGCTCTACCTTCATTGAGATCCGGTCTGGACGAACTCGGCGATCGCGCGGGTGAACTCCTCGGGCTGTTCGAGATGGCCCATGTGGCCGCTGTCCTCCAGCACTGCCAGACGGGAGCCGGGGATGATCCCGTGGGCGAGGCGTGCCCAGCGCGTGCCGCCGAAGAAGTCGTGCACCCCGGAGATGATCAGCGTGGGGACGGCGAGGGAGCGGAGTTCCTCGCGCACGTCGAACGGCGCGGGCTCCTCGCCGCGCATCGGGTCGATCCACGCGGTGAGGGCAGCGCGCATCGGTTCGAGGTCCCGCTCGTGCGTCCAGTAGTCGGCGAAGTACGCCGGCAGGATCTCGCGCAGCGACGAGGTGTACGCCTGGTCGTCCTGGGCGGCCAGAGCCCGCTGGAACGCCTCGGGGATCTCGCCGGCCTCGGGGCGGTGCGGGAGGCGCTGCGGGAAGGCGGCGATGTGGGCCATCGCGTCGCCCCAGAACTCCTCTCCGGTGATCGGCGACGTGGAATAGAGGATCGCCCCGGCGACACGGTCGGGGTGGTCGAGGGCGTAGCGCTGGACGACGAAACCGCCGTGCGAGTGACCGAGCAGGAAGACGGCAGGCTCGCCCAGGTGCTCGACGACGCCATGGAGGAACCGGGCGTAGGTGTCGATCCGATAGTCGCGCGGGTCGTCCAGGCGGCCTGAGGAGCCGGTGCCGACCGGTTCGAGGTACACCATGGTCAGGTGCTCTTCCAGGGCCGGCAGCCGCAGGTACCTCCATTCGATGCCGGGGCCGCCCGAGTGCACCACGCACACCGGGCCGGTGCCCGCGACATGGAAGACCTGGCGCACGCCGTCGATGGTGATCTCGTGAGTCATCGTCATCCCTTACGTTCCGTGCCGGGCCCGGAGCGGGCCAGGCTGACGTGAACGGGATGCGGCGGCGAAAGGAGAAGTTCGGTCGTGTACGTGTGGCTTACGTCACCTAGGCCGCTCGGCGCGGGTGGAACAGCCGCAGTCGCCGGACCCGTCCCCCGCGGAGATGATGCAGCCACACCAGACTGGGCGGGCAGTGCCCGGGATCGTCGGGCGGGCTGATCAGGTCGGCCCGCCAGATGCTCAGGTCGCGACCGGCCACCACCTCGACCAGGCGCTGCCGGACCCCTGCGGCCAGGTCGGCCTCCATGCCCCTGATGGCGAAGGCGCGGTCGTCGTCGGCCCGTTCTCCGCCCGGGCCGATGAACTCGACGTCGGGTCTCCAGTGTTCCCGCACCACGTCGGCGAAAGCGCCGCGCTGGGCCGCCGCCAGCATCTCCTCGGCCTCCCGGCGCCGGGTCCTGGTCAGCGCCGCGGCGTCGTCGTGGGCCAGGTCGGCCGTGTTCACCAGGGCCGCCGCCAGTTTCGCCCTGGCCTGGCTCAGCCGGCTGCGGACGGTGCCGACGGGCACCTCGCACAACGCGGCGATCTGGTCGTAGGTGGAGACGTCGCTGAAGTAGCGCAGCAGGGCGACCAGCCGGACGGGTTCGGAGAGGTCCGCCATGGCATGCCAGACCCAGTCGCGCAGGGCCCGGCGCTCCAGCAGCTCCTCCGGGGTCGGGTCGTGCGACGGGAGCTCGCCGTCCGGGAGCGGCAGGGCGCCGGCCGTCCGCAGCCGGGCCCGGCACGCGTTGCGCGTGATCGCCCGCAACCAGGGACCGGCGGCGTCCGGATCGCGCAGCTCGTCGATCCTGCGCACGGCAACGAGCATGGCGTCCTGCACCGCGTCTTCGGCGTCGGGGCCGTGCCCCAGGATGCTCAGCGCGACCGCGTGCATGCCGGCCCTGTGCCGGGAGAGGAGCAGCCCGAGACCGGTCACGTCCCCCGTCACGGCGGCCCGCACCAGTTCCGCGTCCGAAAGAGACACCTTGCCCCCTTTCAGGCGTCTGACCTGGGCAAGCTTAGAGGGCCGCAGTGTCTTCGCGCGAAAGACCGCCACCGCCGGGAAGGGCCGACGGGCATTCGCGCGACCCGTGCGTTGACGATGTGATCATGACTGATCGGCTGACGGAGTACGTGAAGTTCGTCTACGCGAACCTGCCCTCCCCATGACAGCGGCGAAGCTCATCGCGCCGGCCCGGCCGACGATCCGGCTGGCGCACGCGGGCGAAGGCGACCCGGTGGTCGGCCGGCTGGCCCCTGCTACCACCGGACCCGAAGCTGGGCCCATCAGACACTGGCCATCGAACTCGACTGCGCCGCGCTGACCGCCTGCGAAACAACCTCGATCACAGTCAGGTTCGTCGAGAAGACCGACACCATCCCCGTGCAGGGACCGGAGACCGAAGTCATCGCCGATCTGGTGTATGCCGACTTCCTGGCCCTGCTCGATCCCCGTGAGCGGCAGGTCGTCGTGCTGCCGCGCAGTGGAGCCACCAAGCTCACCGAGATCGCCGGCTTGCTCGGCCACAGCCGAGCACAGCCCGATCTCCAAATGCCTGGCCCAGATTCAAAAGAAGCCGGCAGCGTACTTCACAAGCAGTCACCTATGAAACACAGCAACAAACAATCGGCGGGCGGCACGGTCTTTGTCGGAGGGCTGGCTCCTAAAACGCATTCGCAGTCTGCCAGGGCACCTGAAACCGCGGCCGCTCAAGCCCCGGACCGCCCTCTATACGGTCCAGGGCTTTGCCGTTTGCCCGGACCCTCTCTTCGGCGACGAATCAGCCGACCTTCTGCCCTCAGTGACGCTTTGTGATCATGTCAGCAGTTGTCTACGTCTACGCCTCACGCGCATCTGCACATAGGCGCTGATACGAAGACGCAGACAAACCTGGAGACGATCACTGAAAGTAACGGAAGCCGCCATGTGATCGGCATGCGGGCACCGGGCGTGGAGCCAGGCGTAGGTCGCACTGACCGTTCACGGCGCTGGGGGCGACCGCGTCGGGCACCAGCGAGCAGACTGGGGCTTTCAATGGGCAAACCTTGCACTGATCACCGGATGCGTATCCGGCTTTTGAGACAGGTCATACAGTGCTGCACCACCACGTTGCCGATGCGCTCGGTGTCCTGCCAGTCGTGACGGAAGTGGAACCACCGTTGACGCTCACGTTTCATAAGTGATCGCTTGCGAACTCTCTTTTGCCTGTTCTGCGGACATCAAGCCGAGTTGGTTCAGACCTCGTCAATGCTCCGTAACTGTCAGGTGCCGTGAAGGCATGAAAGAGCCGTCTCCGAACTGGAAGGAGTCAGGAGATTCCCTGCTTGCTGTCCTAAATGTCGTGATCAAACGATCTTTGAAGCGGACATTACGACACAGACCAGCATTCCGCAAGATCATCTTCGGGTTGACTTTATTTGTCCTAAGCGTCGCACTCCGCTTGTCAGCATTCACAGATGGTAAGCATTCGGATGCGCGGAGACCGGGGCGGCGGAAGGAGGCGGCGCCTCAGCCTGGAAGCCGTCCAGTTGCCATCTGGCCGTCAGTTCACCACTCGACTTTGGCACTCTCAGCCTCGCGAATGTACTTCTCTGTTTCGTAGGCGTCCGCTTAAGAAACGGGTCGCTTATGAACAGCGCGCCTGCAGTGGAGGGTCTCTGCGGACATGTTGTCGCGGGGTCCGATTCTTCGCTTACCGGAGGGCGGAGCTACGCTCAGGGAATCTTTCTGCACGCGATCTCCACATCCCCGCAAAGGGTTCTGCACTCAGCTGTGCGAGCATGCCCGGCGTGCCGAGATATGTGGTGATCGCCGTGGTGGCGCTGCTGGTGGCGAGTTGCAGCTCGGGAACGAAGACCGCTCCCGAGATCGCCGGATATGTCGAGACCTATCTGCAGGCGCATCCGGACGTCAAGCGGGCGGCGAAAAAGGGGACCGAGAGCGCCACCGTGGTCATCAAGGGACGCGACCAGGATGTTTTCGCCGATCTGGGCGAGGGCCTGGGTGGACGGCTCATCCGGACGGGCGGCGCCGCATATATGCATATGTCGGGAGAAGAGGTGGCGCCGGGCAAGACCTGGGACAAGATCACCGAAGAGCACGAGCCGTACAACCTGTTCGGCATCGGCGTGGTGACAAGCCAGGCGATGACGCTGGTGAACAGCCACCGGGTGTCCGCGCAGCTGGCAGCACGGGGACGAGCGAGCGGCCCGCTATTCGATGGCGGGCTCGACCGTTATACGGTCACCATCGATGTGCAGGCGGCACTCGACGGATTGGATCTCGTCGCGTTCCCTGAGGTGTACGACCCGCTACCGCTCCGGCAAGACACCGAGACCGAGTACGTCATGGTCCGGGCCGGCGACAAGGCGGCGCAGGCACGGCTGCGTGCGGAGTTGCTCGAGGAGTTCGGCGTGCGGGCCACGTACGACCTTTGGCTTGATGGCCAGGGGCGGCCGGTGCGGCAGCGGCTGACCGCGAAGACCTCGACGGAGATCATCTTTTCCGATTGGGGCGATACGACCGTGACCGCTCCTCCCGCCGATCAGGTTCGGGGGCCGACGGGGTGATCCCTAAAGGTGGAGCAGGCCACCGGAGCAGCCCGCAACAGCACGTTCCACACCCTCTATGAGGCGGTCGACGTCTTCACCCCCGGGCAGGCGGCGACTTCCTGCGGACCCAGGCGCACCGCCCCGAGCGCCGATTCACAGCCGTCCACGTCTCGCTTTAAGAAGTAGGTCCCAACGAAGGCAGGTTCACCACGACCGCCTCCTGGGACGACCGCGCGATCACCACCACCGCCTCCTCGTCGGGCGACGGGTTCTCCTCCCGATGCGGCGTGAACGGCGGAACGAACACGTAATCCCCCGGCGAGGTGTCGATGCGCCGTTCCGCACCGTCCTCCCCCAGGAAGACGAACGACGGGTGCCCGCTGACCACGTAGATCGCGGTCTCGGACTCGCCGTGGTGGTGGTCGGCCGACCGGGTGGACGGGGCCACGTGGGTCTGCCCCATCCACAGCTTGGCCGAGCCGACGGACTGCCCGCTGATGGCGGCCCGCCGGTACATCCCGGATGTCTGCGCCGTCTCGTCGGACAGCCCGGCGGGCACGACGTGGTGCAGCGGTTCGTGAAAGGACAAGCCCTGGGCCCCTTTAGGTGAACGATCCGAAAGTGCCGTCATGGTAGAGCAGCGGCCGCCGCCCGGGGACGGTCTCGCCCTCGGTGATCAGGCCGACGACCAGCCGATGATCTCCCGCCACGAATCGTTCCCTGATCTCACACCGCAGCCACGCCGCCACACCGTGGAGCACGGGTTCGCCGGTGGGCAGCGAGGTGTAGGACGTCTCCGGGCCGAACCTGTCGGCCCCGCTGCGGGCGAACAGCGCGGCCAGGTCCCGCTGGGACTCGCCGAGGATGTGGACGACGAAGCTGTCCCGGTCACGGATCGCGGGCCAGCTGGAGGAGCCGAGCCCGATGCCGAAGGTGACGAGTGGGGGCTCGGCCGAGACCGAGGCGAGCGAGGTGGCGGTGAATCCGACCGGGCCCGCCGTGGTGACCACGGCCACTCCGGCGGCGTGCCGGCGGAAGGCACTGCGGAAGAGGTCGCGGATGTCGGTTCCGGTTTCAGGAGAGACCGTCATGTTTCCATCTCCAGGGAGTTCCGGCGTCTCGGGGCGGCGCCCACCGAGCCGGGGTCGCGGGAAATCCGAAATGGCCGTCATGCTCCTACCTCCGCCGGGCTCCGGACCTCCGCGCGCGGCGCCGGTTCCTCAACAGGATGAAAACCGGGAATCACTGAGGACAGCGCGGCGACCCGCGTGATAGGCAGAGTGAGGGAGGTCTCCCGCCCACCGGTCCCGCCACCCCCGCCGCCACAGGCGGCCGGCACCACCGCATCCGCACCGGACAGGACGGCAAACCGCTTCGCTGGCATGGGGTTCCTCTCGATCAGTTCTCCTCATCGTAGAAATACCCCCAAAACCTGTCAATATAGTAGGGAATATCGCCGCGTCCCGTTACAGCGTGGATTGCCCGATTACGACCGGGTCCGCCGCCGCACCCACACCATGGTCATCACGCCGAACACGACCACCACGACCAGCGCCACCCAGGAGAGCTGATTGAGCCACCGCTCGGCCGCGATGCCCAGGTAGTAGACGACGGCCGTGGTCCCGCCGGCCCACACGATCGCCCCGAGCACGTTCGCGATCAGGAAGCGCCAGTACGGCAGATGCAACGCCCCCGCGAGAGGCCCGGCCAGAATCCGGAGCAGCGCCACGAACCGCCCGAAGAACACCGCCCACACGCCCCAGCGCCGGAACAGCGCCTTGGCCCGGTCGACGTGCGCCGGCCCGAAGTGGCGGGGGAAGCGCCGTCCCAGCCGATCGAACAGCCCCTGGCCGCCCCGATGCCCGATGAAGAACCCGATCGAGTCGCCGACGATGGCCCCGGCGGTCGCGCACCCTCCGACCAGCAACGGGTCGACGATGCCCTTCGCCGCCAGCAGAGCCGCGCTGACCAGCACGATCTCGCCCGGCAACGGGATACCGAGACTCTCGATCCCGACGACGAGACCGACGACGACGTAGATCCAGACGTCCGGAATCGACTCCAGCCACTGTTCGAGGTGCATCTGACTTCCTTCAGCTGATCGCCGCCCGTACGGCGTCGCGCATCGCGACGTGCACCGCCGCGTTGGCGTTCCGGTCGGTGCGGGCCTCCACCAGGCGCATGCCCTCGCCGCGGATCGCCTTCTCCAGGTCGTCGGGATCGGACACGACGCTGTAGGGCGTGCCCGTGGCCGCCGCGAGATATCCGAGGTCGACGCCGTGCGGCGTGCCGAAGATCCGTTCGAAGGAGCCGCCCAGCGACGACTGCGGCAGCAGCGAGAAGATCCCGCCGCCGTCGTTGTTGACCACCACGACGCACAGGTCGGGCCGGGGTTCCCTGGGCCCGATGACCATGCCGTTCTGGTCGTGGAGGAAGGACAGATCGCCCAGCAGCGCGTAGGCGCGCCCGTGGTGCGCCAGCGCCGCCCCGGCCGCCGTCGACACCAGGCCGTCGATCCCGGACGCCCCCCGGTTGGCCATCAGCCGCACCCCGCGCCGGGGCCGCATCGCCTGGTCGAGATCGCGGATCGGCATCGAGGAGCCGCAGAACAGCAGCGACCCGTTGGGGATGATCGCCGCCAGGTCGCGGGCCAGCCGGGGCTCGCTCAGCCCACCGGCGTCGAGCACGTCGTCGATCGCGTGACGGGCGGCCATCTCGGCCCGCCGCCACGCGTTCAGCCACTGGTCGCTCCCGGCCGCCACCGGGATCTCCACGGCCTGCGCGACCTGCGTGGCCGACCGCGTCGGGTCGGGCCACCGGGTCAGGTCGCGGGCGACCACGACGTGTTCCTGGGCCCGCTTCAACCAGGCCAGCATCGGCCGCGACAGGCCGGGACGCCCGAGGGTGACGACCACTTCGGGCTGGTGCGCCTCGGCGAAGCCGGGGGTGCCGAGCAGGAAGTGGTAGGTCGAGATCGCGGTGTCGCCGTAACGGCCGCCGCCGCTGGGCTCCGAGAGCACCGGCCACCCGGCCATCCCGGCCGCCGCGACATAGCGCCGCACGTTGGTCGCGCCGTCGCCGACCACCAGCACGCCGCGCCGGGTCGCCGGGATGTGCAGCGCCGACGACGGCGGCGCCACCCTGGCCCGCACCCACGGCCCGTTCGCGTCGAGCGTCTCGGGCCAGTCGTCGTTCCCGTCGGGTACGAGAGGCTCACGGAACGCCACGTTCAGGTGCACCGGACCGGGATCCCCGGGCCCCTCGGCCCGCTGGTAGGCGCGGCAGGCCAGCGACCGCCAGTAGGCCACCTGCCCCGGACGTTCCTCCGGCACCCCGATCTCGGCGAACCACCGCACGGCCGAGCCGAACAGCTTCACCTGGTCGATCGTCTGGTTGGCGCCGGTTCCGCGCAGCTCAGGCGGCCGGTCGGCGGTCAGCAGCAGCAGCGGAACCCCCGCCTCGCTCGCCTCGATCACGGCGGGATGGAGGTTCGCGGCCGCCGTCCCCGACGTCGTGATCACGGCGACCGGCTTCTCCAGCCGTTTGGCCAGCCCCAGCGCGAGGAACCCGGCCGAGCGCTCGTCGGTCCGCACGTGCAGGCGGATCCGCGGGTCGTCGTGGATCGCCAGTGCCAAGGGCGCCGATCTGGACCCCGGCGCGACCACCGCCTCGGTGACTCCGCACCGCGCCAGCTCATCTGCGAGTACGGTCGCCAGCGCGGTAGCCGGGTTCACACGGCGGCCCCCTCCATGCGCCGAATCCACTCCGGCGACTCGATCTCAAAACGCGCCAGGGCGTCGTCATCAACCTCAGGACGCCGTACGCGGATGACCCCACGCTCTTCGACGAGCGGATCGGCGACGACGTCACCGGCGAGCAGCGACATGGTCCCGAGGCCGCAAGCGTACGGCAATTCCGGCAGCGCGGCGGCCAGCGCCAGCCCCGCCGCCAGGCCCACCGAGGTCTCCACCGCCGACGACACGACGGCCGGCAGACCACACGCCTCGACCACCCGCAACGCGTTGCGCACCCCGCCCAGCGGCTGCACTTTCACCACCGCGATGTCGGCCGCCCCGGCGGCTCTGACCCTGAGCGGATCCTCCGCCTTGCGGATCGATTCGTCGGCCGCGATCGGCACGTCCACCCGCCGCCGGACCCGGGCCAGCTCGTCGAGCGAGGCGCACGGCTGCTCGACGTACTCGAGCGTGAACCGGTCGAGTTCCTTGATCGCGTGGACGGCGGCGTCGACGTCCCAGCCGCCGTTGGCGTCGACCCGGACCTTCCCGCCCGGCCCCAGCGCGTCGCGGACCGCCTCCACCCGGGCGAGGTCGTCGGCCAGCGTCTGGCCCGTCTCGGCGACCTTGACCTTGGCCGTCGAGCATCCCGAGGCCCGCACCATCGCGGCGGCATTCTCCGGCCCGACCGCCGGCACGGTCGTGTTCACCGGGATCGCCTCCCGCAGCGCCGCCGGCCACCCCTCGAACGCGGCCTCCCGGGCGCAGGCCAGCCAGCGCGCGCACTCGGCCGGGCCGTATTCCGGGAACGGCGAGAACTCCCCCCACCCGTGCGGGCCCCTGATCAGGACGCCCTCCCGTGCGGTCTGCCCCCGGAACCGGACCACCATGGGAATCCGGAACACCCGTGGCTCCACGTCACCCTCCCCGCTCTTCCGCACCGGCCCGGCTACCCTGACCACGTGGTCGATCGTCCGGTGCACGCACTTGTCCTGCCGCCAGGTCCCGCTCTCGCCGACGCCGTGGCGTCCGCCCTCGACGGCAGCGGCCCGGCGATCCTGCCGGTCGCGCCATCGTTGCCCGATCCGGCGGTCAAGGCTCTGTTCGACACGCTCCGGCCGACCCATGTCACCACATCGGAGGGCACCAGCGTGCTCCGGGAGGGCGTACCGGCAGCGGAGGACACCGCTGTGATCATCGCCACCTCGGGCTCGACCGGCGTCCCGAAGGGCGTCGAACTGTCGGCGCGGGCCCTGCTGGCCTCGGCGCGGGCCTCGCTCGACCGGATCGGCGCGAAGACCGGCGACCGCTGGCTGTGCTGCCTGCCGCCCTCCCACGTGTCGGGGCTCCAGGTCATCACGCGCGCACTGCTCTGCGGCACCGACCCGATCGTCCACGAGACCTTCGATCCTCTCGCCGTGATGGCCTCCGGCGCCGACCACGTCTCGCTGGTCCCCACGCAGCTCCGCCGCCTGCCCGACGTGGCGGCGTTCACCACGATCCTGCTGGGCGGCGCGGCGGCCGGCCCCGACCTGCTCGACCGCCATCCGAGGATCTTCACCACTTACGGCATGACGGAGACCTGCGGCGGCTGCGTGTACGACGGCATCCCCCTTGACAATGTAGATCTCCAACTGGCCCCCGACGGCCGCATCATGATCGCCGGCCCCGTGCTCATGAACGGCCACCGTCTGGGCCCCCGCCACACCGGCGAGTGGTTCACCACCAACGACCTCGGCGACCTCGCGGACGGTCGCCTGAAGGTCCTGGGCCGGGCCGACGACGTGATCAACACCGGTGGCCAGAAGGTCGTCGCCGGGGTCGTCCAGGGCGTCCTGGCCACCCACCCCAAGGTGCGGGAGGTGGCCGTGATCGGCCGTCCCGATCCCGAGTGGGGGCAGGTCGTGGTGGCCGTCGTGGCGGGCGAGGCGACGCTGGAGGAACTCCGTCGCCATGCCAAATCGGAACTGCCCGCCTATGCGGCGCCGAAGGTATTGATCCAGGTCACGGCACTTCCACTACTCCCCAATGGCAAACCCGATATGGTCGCCATACGGAACCAAGTGTGACAATTATTCGTCTTACGATCAGGTAGCCCCTGACGAAAGGAAACACCCCATGATCCCGACCCCGAAGATGCTGATCTCCGCCGGGATCGTCGGTGTCATCGTCGTCGGTGGCCTGACCGTGGCGGGCGCCGCGGCCGACGGGCGGCTGGAAATCGAGCAGCAGCGTTTGCTCAAGACGGTCGAGGGCAAGGGTGTCAGCGCGACGCCGACCCCCGAACCCGTTCCGTCCAACGTCGTGGTCAGGGAGCTGGAGACCGACCCAGAAGCGGTCAGCGAATACTGGACGCCCGAGAACCTCGAGCAGGCCGAGCCCATGCCGATCCCGCGCGTCGAGGTGACCCTCAACTGACCTACCGCGCCCGTTTTTGTGCGGTTTAGGTAACACGGGAACAAATATCCGGCGTTGGCGTTCTTACTAAGGCAGCCGTGGTGGCGCATGGGCGCCCAGGCATTGCCCAGAACTCATTGACGACGATTTTTGATCTCCGCGAAGGAGGAGGTGTCCTCATGCCCCGAACCGCCGTGGCGTCTACCTCGCCCGCGCGCGAGGCAATTCCGACGACTCTCGACCAGCTCCTGGAGCGAGGCCGGAAGCAGGGTCGCCTTTCCCTGACCGAGCTGCGCGAGGCGTTCGTGAGCGCCGGCGTGAGCGCGACCAAGGCCCGTGGAATCCTGCGGGGTCTCACCGAGGCCGGAGTGAGCCTCGCGGAAACCAGCGAGGACACTTCGAAGGTTACGACCTCTGTCAAGGACGACGACGAGGTCACCGAGGCCGAGGTCGAGGCGGCCGTCGACCTCGACGACAACTCCTCGGCGATGGGCGACTCCGTCCACACCTACCTGAAGTCCATCGGCCGCCGCACCCTGCTCACCGCCGCCCAGGAGGTCGAGCTGGCCCGCCGCATCGAGGCCGGTCTGTACGCCGAATACAAGCTCGACGCGGCCGAGGAGAGCGGCGTGCGGCTGTCCGCCGTCGCGCGCGAGGACCTGGAATGGGTCATCGAGGACGGCCGCCGGGCCAAGGACCACATGCTCGAGGCCAACCTCCGGCTGGTCGTGTCGGTGGCCAAGAAGTACACCGACCGGGGCATGGCCCTGCTCGACGTCGTGCAGGAGGGCAACCTCGGCCTCATAAGGGCCGTGGAGAAGTTCGACTACACCAAGGGCTTCAAGTTCTCGACCTACGCCATGTGGTGGATCAGGCAGGCCATCCAGCGCGGCTTCGCCGACTCGGCCCGGACGATCCGGCTCCCGGTCCACGTACTGGAGATGCTCTCCAAGCTGTCGCGCGTGGAGCGTGACATGCACCAGCGCCTCGGCCGCGAACCCACGCCCGAGGAACTGGCGATCGAGCTCGACCGCACCCCCGACCAGATCGAGGACCTGCTCCGCACCAGCCGCCAGCCGATCAGCCTCGACAGCACCATCGGCGAGGACGGCGAGACCCGCATAGGCGATCTGATCGAGGACGTCGACTCGCTCGAGGCCTCCGAGGTGGTCGACCGGCAGCTGCTGGCCGAGCAGCTCAAGGGCGTGCTGAACAACCTGTCACCGCGCGAGGCCAAGATCATGGCGCTGCGCTTCGGGCTGGCCGACGGCAAGCCCCACACGCTCGACGAGATCGGCAAGCACCTCGGCCTGACCAGGGAGCGCATCCGCCAGCTGGAGAAGGAGTCCCTCTCCAAGCTCCGCCACCCGAGCAACGCCAGGCCGCTGCTCGACTGGGCGAGCTAAGAACCTCCCGGTACGGGGTCACGCCCGCACCGAACCCCCATGCTGGCCCGGCCGCCCATACGGCCGGGCCAGTCACAACGTCGGCTCAGCATGATCGGGCGGCATCCGCCGACCGTTACGAGGTCAGTTCGATCAACGACAGGACCGCCCCCGCGGGATCGACGACAACGGCCGCCCACCCCGAGGGCAGGTCGAAGGGCGGGATCTGCACCGTTCCGCCCAGGTCGGCCACTATGCGGCAGGACTCCTCGCAGTCGGCCACCGCGAAATAGACCATCCAGTGGGGTGGGATCTCCGGTGGCCACGAGTCGGTCATCTCGACCATTCCGGCCACGGTGGTCTTCGACCGTTTCAGGTCGAACTCCGTGTAACTGCCGCTACCGCTGAGAAAAGGCGCCCGGCGGCCGTTCCAGCCGAGGACCTTCCCGTAGAAGGCCGCCGCCTCGTCGGCGTCGCGGGCGGCGAGTTCCGTCCAGCAGAACGCTCCCGGCACCCCGCGCGCGCCCGCGCCTTCCAGGGCGACCGGTTCCCATAACGCGAACTCGGCCCCGGAGGGGTCGGCGAGGACGCTGCGCCAGCCCTGTTCGCGGCCCTCGTCGTAGATCCGCTCGGGCCCGATGAGCACGCTGGCGCCGGCGTCGTCGGCGCGGCGGGTCGACTCGTCGATGTCGTCGGCCGCGATGTGCACCAGCCAGGCCGGTCCGCCGGGACGGGCGGGGCCCAGCCCGGCGACCGGTTCACCGCGCAGCAGCGCCGTGGAGGCGCTGCGGCCGCGCGGCTCGAAGTCCCAGCCGAAAAGGCCGTGGTAGAACTGCTCGCTGAGCGCGAGGTCGGCGGTGCCGACCTCGACCCAGCACGGCCGGCCCGCCGTGTATCTGACCCGTCCGGGCATCTCTCCGGCCTCCCTGACCTGCCAGAGGTCGTCGAGTGACCCGCGTCTCCGGCTTCTCTGACCCCAAGGTAATCCTTAGACGGCGCAGAGTGCCGGTCCGTTGACGCCTCGGATATTCCCGGTAGGTATTACTTCGGCCTCAGCGGGCCGGAGCGGTCGCCGGACGCGGGAGGCGCACGATGCCGGTCAGCCTGTTCTCCTCGCGGAGGGTGCGCAACCGGCTCACCTCCGTGGTCCACATGGCGCCGTCGGGGGTCGCCCTGCCCTTGCGGCGGCGGATGCGGTCGTCGTAGGCCTTCACGCCGAAGACCGCCCGCTGCGCCGCCTCGGCGGCCCGGAGGGCGGCGGTGAGCGCCTGGTCGTAGCCGATCCCGGCGGTTCGCAACTCGGCCCCGGAAGCGCCGGCGGCCCGGCGGGCGCGCAGGTGGGCCTCCGCCTGGCGAGCCTTGTCGAGCAGCTCACCGTAGCTCTTGGAGATCTCCTGGTCGGCGTGGAACCTGACCTCCGCCTCCCGGCTCACCCGCGGACGGAAAAACGCCATCGTCAACCCCTCAGTCCTGATTGAAACGCACTGGTCGACAGCGTAGACCCTCCCCTGTCCGGCCGGGATGGCAGGATGATCGCATGCCGGCCAAGCGACCTCCGACGCCACTCTCGCGCGAACGCATCATCGACGCCGCCCTCCACATCGCCGACGGGCAGGGGCTACGCCGATTGACCATGCGACGGCTGGGCGACGCGCTCCAGGTCGAGGCGATGGCGATCTACCACCACCTCCCCCGGGGCAAGGAAGCTCTGATGGACGCCCTGGCGGAGCATGTGACGGCCGTCCAGCTGGAACCGAGGGAGGCCACCTGGCAGGACATCGCCCGCGACTGGGCCCGCGCCGCGAGGGCCGCCCTGATGGAGCATCCCGGGGTGCTGTCCCTGGCCCTCACCAAGCCACCCAAGGGAATGGCCCTGCTGGCCATGTCGAGTCAGGTCGAACAGCTCAGGGACGCCGGTCTCGACCAGCCCCAGGAGGCGGTCCAGACCCTCCGCGCCTATGTCTACGGGGCCGTCGCGGTCGAGATGCAGGCCTCCGGCTGGGCTGACCCCGACGCCGAGGTGGAGAAGGCGCGGGTGGCCACGGGCGACGCCGATTTCGAGCGCGGGCTGGCGGCGGTGCTGGCCGGGTTGGAAAGCTCGTAACGGGTCATTTACCGAAGTGACGGCGTGTCGCGTCTGGGGTGTTATCGTGCATCGGGCACCCTTGTGTCGTAGGTCACACACATGATCACACCCCCCTACCAGGGTGTGGGCGAAATCGTCCGAACGGGCTATGTCCTTGTGGAGTGACCTGGCGCACACTGGTGTAGGCCAGAAGTGGTGTAGGCCAATTTGCGTCAACTCAACCCCAATACCGCTCGTCCCCCACAGCACTGGGCGGACCCACATCACGAGCGACAAGAGAAAGACACGGAGCCCCGGCGATGTGCCCTCATGAGCCCTGCTGTCCCGTCGCGGAAGCGCAGGACCGCGAAGCCGCCCGAACCGTGGCGGCCCACCCCGAACAAGGGTGGAGCCTCCTCTGCAACGGCGTCGTCCTCTTCGAGGACACCGGCGAGCTGCTCCCCAGCGGCGCGATCATCGCCCCGCACCGGCCGACCGACATGGCCATCACCGCTGCCTGAGCGCGACGTCATTCCACGGGGGATCACCGGCGCGCCACCAGCCAGCGCGCCACCTCCGCCCCCACCAGGGCGGGGTTCTTCCGGAGATCATGATTCTCTCCGGGAAGCACGACCAGCCGTTCCGCGTCCGCCTCATCAGGCACCCCGAACGGATCCCGGTCACCACTGATCACCAGCACCCCCGCCCCCGCGCCGCGCAACTCGGCGACCCGTGACTTCTCCGGGTGACCGGGCGGATGCAGCGGAAACGCCAGCGCCACCACGGCCGTCGCGCCCACCTCCTTGGCGGTACGGCAGGCGACGCGGGCCCCGTTACTCCGTCCCCCCTGCGCGATCGGCAGTCCGGGGAAACGCTCCTTGATCACCGAGGCGATGGCGACCCAGCTCTCGTCCTGTTTGACGGCCGACCCCGGCGCGCGGGCCCCCCGGAGCCGGAACGGCTGCGTGACCCGGGCCACCGCGATGCGGTCGGCGACGCACGCGTCCCGCACCGCGAGCAGGTCGGGCGCGTCCACTCCCCCGGCCGATCCGTGCGTCAGCAGCAGGACCAGACCCGCCGAGCCCGGGTCGTCGATCTCGACCCGACCGGGCCCGTGAGGTGTGCCGATCTCCATATCCGCACGTTATCGCGGTCAACCCGCCGCAGGACCGGCGTGTCATCCGAATGGAGGATGTCGCCCCCGAGGGGGGTGTGTCAGATTTGTGGGCGTGCCTGACACTTCACTTCCGCATGAGGACCTGCGCGCCACTCTGGCGGCCCGCCGCGATCTGGGGCCGGCCTACGAAGACGCCCTGGTCGACTCGTTCATCGAGAAACTCGACAACGAGATCACCGCGCGCGTCCAAGCCGAGGTCGCCCGGCGCCAGGACGTCAAGCCCCCGAAGCCGGACAACAGCCACATCCCCATCGCCCTGGGGTCACTGGGCATCGGCATCCCGCTGACCGCCATCGCCGCCAGCCAGGCCGGCAGCTTCGGCCTGCTCCTGGCCTGGAGCGGCATCGTCCTGGTCAACATGGCCGCCGCCCTGCGCCGCAAGCGCAGCTAGGCCACGGGATCCCAGAATCCGGGTGACCACCAGTACAGGATCGTCCCGTCGGCCGGCCAGGGACGCAGAAGCCGGTCGACGGGTTCGAACCTGTCGATCGTCAGGTCGATGATCCGCAACGCGCTCGGGACGTCTCAGGCCCGGCCACGGCGCATCTCGACCTGGGCCGCCAGGTCGGCGTCCTCGTGGTCGAGGCCGTAGGTCCATACGGTCTCGGCGTCGGCGTCGCGGCCCCGTAGGGGCAGCGTGCGGGCCAGCAGTTCGATGGCCAGGGCCGCCGTGTCGGCGTCCGGCCCCGCCTCGACCGCGACCTCGAACTCGGCGCAGGCCATCTCCAGGTGGGCGATGCCCAGCAGCACGCGCAGTCGCGCCGCGTCGGCGACGCCCGGGACGGCCAGGGCCTGCAGAAGCAGGTCTGCCGCCTCGGCGGGGGCGTTCTCCTCCAGCAGGATCTGGGCCATGCGCTCGGCCGTGACCGACAGACCGACCGCGGCGCTCGCCTGGTCGGGCGCCGCCGCGTCGGAAGCCAGCGTCGCGAAGATCGCCGCCGCGGCGTCGAGATCCCCGGCGTCATAGAGGCGCCGGGCCTCGTCTATCTGCCGTCCGGAGTCGATGGCCGTCATCTCGGGGGGCCTCCAGGGAACCGGGCCGAAAGGGATTGCGAAGATCCTAACGACCGGGTCCCCCATTAGGCGGCAGACATGCTGAAGGTGATGGGTTTCTGTCTCCCCCTTCAGGGAAGGGCCAGCCGGTTCAGTCCTCGTACGACGAGAGCGGCGGGCAGGCGCAGACCAGATTGCGGTCGCCGTAGGCCTGGTCGATGCGCCGGACCGGCACCCAGTACTTCTGGTCGCGCAGCGAGGCCACCGGGTAGGCCGCCTCGGTCCGCGTGTACGGGTGGTCCCACTCATCCGCCGTCAGCACGTCGGCCGTGTGGGGGGCGTTGCGCAGGGGGTTGTCCTTGGCGTCGTAGCCGCCTGAGGCCACCTTGTCGATCTCGCCTCGGATGGCCACCATCGCGTCGACGAAGCGGTCGAGTTCGGCCAGGTCCTCCGACTCGGTCGGCTCGATCATCAGCGTCCCCGCCACGGGGAACGACATGGTCGGGGCGTGGAAGCCGTAGTCGATCAGCCGCTTGGCGACGTCGTCGACCGTGACGCCGGTCTCCTTGGTGATGGCGCGCAGGTCGATGATGCACTCGTGGGCCACCAGGCCCTCCCGTCCGGTGTAGAGGACGGGGTAGTGCGGGGCCAGCCGACGGGCCAGGTAGTTGGCCGACAGGATCGCCTGCTCGGTCGCGGCCTTGAGACCGTCGGCGCCCATCATCCGGACGTACGCCCACGAGATGGGCAGGATCCCGGCCGACCCGAACGGCGCCGCCGACACCGGTCCGACGATGCCGCGGCCCGGCAGGAACTGGGCCAGGTGGGCCTTCACCGCGACCGGGCCCACGCCGGGGCCGCCGCCGCCGTGGGGGATGCAGAAGGTCTTGTGCAGGTTCAGGTGGGACACGTCGGCGCCGAACTCGCCCAGTTTGGCCAGGCCGACGAGGGCGTTGAGGTTCGCTCCGTCGACGTAGACCTGGCCGCCGGCCTCGTGGACCTTGGCGCACAGGTCGACGATGGTCTGCTCGTAGACGCCGTGCGTCGACGGGTAGGTGACCATGATCGCGGCGAGCCGTGACGCATGCTTGGCGATCTTGGCGTCGAGGTCGGCCATGTCGACGTTGCCGTCGGTGTCGCAGGCGACCACGACGACCCGCATGCCCGCCATGACGGCCGAGGCCGCGTTGGTGCCGTGGGCCGACGACGGGATGAGGCAGACGTCGCGCTCGACGTCGCCGCTCTCGCGGTGGTAGGCGCGGATGGCCAGCAGGCCGGCGAACTCGCCCTGCGACCCGGCGTTGGGCTGGATCGAGACGGCGTCGTAGCCGGTCACCTCGGCCAGCCAGTCTTCCAGGGTCAGGATCAGGTCGGTGTAGCCGTCGGTCTGGTCGGCGGGCGCGAACGGGTGGATCGACGCGAACTCGGGCCAGGTGATCGGCTCCATCTCGGTGGTCGCGTTGAGCTTCATCGTGCACGACCCGAGCGGGATCATCGACCGGTCGAGCGCGATGTCCTTGTCCTGCAGCTTGCGCAGGTAGCGCAGCATCGCCGTCTCCGACCGGTAGGCCTGGAAGACGGGGTGCGTCAGATATTCGGTGCTCCGCTGGAGGCCCTGGGGCAGCGCGTCGTCGGTGGAGATGTCCAGATCGTCCACAGATGGCCCGTCGACCCCGAAGGCCGCCCAGACGGCGCTCAGGTGCGCGGAGGTGGTCTTCTCGTCACAGGCCACCGCGATGTGGTCGTCGCCGTCCTCCCGGACGTTCACGCCGCGGTCCCGCGCCGCCGCCGCGACCTCGGCCGCGCGGCCCGGCACGCGGGCCCACACGGTGTCGAAGAACTCGTCGTGGACGACCTCGACACCCCCCGCCCGCAGCCCGGCGGCCAGCACGGCGGCGTGCCGGTGCACCCGCAGGGCGATCCGGCGCAGCCCGTCGGGGCCGTGGTAGACGGCGTACATGGAGGCGATCACCGCCAGCAGGACCTGGGCGGTGCAGATGTTGCTGGTCGCCTTCTCGCGGCGGATGTGCTGCTCGCGGGTCTGCAGCGCCAGCCGGTAGGCGGGCCTGCCGTCGGCGTCCACCGACACCCCGACCAGACGGCCGGGCATCTGCCGCTGGAGGCCCTCGCGGACCGACATGTAGGCGGCGTGCGGCCCGCCGAACCCGAGCGGCACGCCGAAGCGCTGCGAGGAGCCGATCGCGATGTCGGCCCCGAGCGTCCCGGGCGCCTCCAGCACGGTCAGCGCGAGCAGGTCGGCGGCCACGGACACGACCGCGCCGGCCGCCTTGGCCCGCCCGGCCAGCTCGCGGAAGTCGGCGACGCGCCCCGACGCCCCTGGGTACTGGACCAGGATGCCGAAGCATTCGGGCAGGTCGCCGGTGAAGTCCGACTCGACGAGCGTGATGCCGAGCGGCTCGGCCCGGGTGGCCAGCACGGCCTTGGTCTGCGGCAACGCGTCGGCGTCCACCACGAAGACGTCGGTCTTGACCTTGGACGCCCGCCGGGCCAGCGTCATCGCCTCGGCGGCGGCGGTGGCCTCGTCCAGAAGGGAGGCCCCGGCCACATCGAGCCCGGTCAGGTCACTGACCACGGTCTGGAAGTTGAGCAGCGCCTCCAGGCGCCCCTGCGAGATCTCCGGCTGGTACGGCGTGTAGGCCGTGTACCACCCCGGGTTCTCCAGCACGTTGCGCAGGATCACGCCGGGCGTGATCGTGTCGTGGTAGCCGAGCCCGATCATCGAGGTCAGCACGGTGTTGCGGGCGGCCAGCGCGCGCAGTTCGGCGAGCGTCTCGGGCTCGGAGAGGGCGGGCGGCAGGGCCAGCGCGCCGGTGGTGCGGATCGACTCGGGGACCGCCACGGCGATCAGGTCGGCGACGGTCTCGTAACCGACGGCCTCCAGCATGCGGGCCTGGGCGACGTCGGAAGGACCGATGTGGCGGGTGGCGAACGGCGGGGCGTTCAGGTCACGGAGCGGTGTGCGGTCGGTCATGACAGGAACTCCAGGGCAGGCGAGACCGGACGGTCTCCCCCTCTGTCATGGGACCTGAGAGCTTCACCGGACGCCGTCGGCCGGTTTTCCCCTTCGGTGAGGCGCCGTCTGGTCGACGGGCCTGCTTTTCAGAGTCGCCTCGCCTGGCGGTACCGGGTGCCTGAGAGATTCCGGGGAGGTTTGCTCCTTCGGCGCCTCACCTGGCCGTATGTGGGCCGGTGAGGACTCTCCCGCGCAGGGTCGATGGCTACGTCAACCTTACCGGTACCCGAGAGCTGGGGCCTCAACCGGTCTTACGAGCCCTCCGGCGCTGGGCCAGTTCGTCTGAGGGGTGGTCGGCCTCGTCACTGTCGGGGCCGACCGCGAGTTCCCCCGGCAGCTCCGCGAGCGATCCCTCGACCTCTCGCCAGACCCGGCCGAGAGCGATGCCGAAGACTCCCTGCCCGCCTTGGAGGAGGTCGATGACCTCGTCGGCGGAGGTGCACTCGTAGACGCTGACGCCGTCGCTCATGAGGGTGATCTGGGCCAGGTCGTTGACCCCGCGGTCGCGCAGGTGCTGGACGGCGGTGCGGATCTGCTGAAGGGAGACGCCGGTGTCGAGGAGCCGCTTGACGACCTTGAGCACCAGGATGTCGCGGAAGCTGTAGAGCCGCTGGGAGCCGGAGCCCTGGGCGGGCCGGATCGTCGGCTGCACCAGGTCGGTGCGCGCCCAGTAGTCGAGCTGACGGTAGGTGATCCCGGCGGCCGAGCAGGCCGTGGGACCGCGGTAGCCGATGTCGTCACGCACCGCCGCGGGCCGCTCGTCGAACAGCAGGCCCTGCTCGCCGGCGCGCTCGCGCGCCGACTCACGCTGAACCGCGTCGTGCTGGTCGGCTTTGTTACCCTCGCCGCTGCTGACCGCCACTGCGGACCTCCGGCTTTCTCTCATCCCACGGTCTGATCTGGGGGTACGCGAACTACAACCGTGGATTCCCTTGCACGGTAGGACTGCGGAAAGGCACAGTCAACGACCGCCCCCGGCGCGTCGTGAAGGTGAGATAACCACTCAACTCAACCCGCCCTGCCGAAATCCTCAGGGCTGATGTTGTCCAGGAACTCCCGGAACTTCTCGACCTCGTCTTCCTGGTCATCGGCCATGCTGACGCCGTTCTCCCGCATCACGTCTTCGCTGGCGAAGATCTTCGCGTCGGTCCGCAGGGCCAGCGCGATGGAGTCGGAAGGACGCGCGCTTACCTCTACGCCGTTGGAGAACACCAGGTCGGCGTAGAAGATGCCGTCACGCAGCGCGACGATGTTGACGCGTTCGAGTGACACCTTGAGCGCGCCCAGCACGTTGCGGAACAGATCGTGGGTCAGGGGACGAGGCGGCGGTTCGTCCGCCTGGGCCAGCGCGATCGCGGTCGCCTCGGTCATGCCAATCCAGATCGGCAGGTAGCGGTCGCCGTTCGCCTCCTTGAGAAGGACGATCGGCTGGTTCGAGGGCATCTCCACCCGGACCCCCACGAACTCCATCTGCAACACAGGCGCTCACTCTCCGGGATGCGGCATTTCACCAGGTATTCAACTCACCAGGCATTCAACGTAACACCCACGCGCCGGACCCGCGTCAACGGCCAAGTGAGCCGCGGACGGCCCCTTCCAGCAGTGCGGCGTGGATACGTAATAACAACCCGGTGATCTCCCGTGCCGATTCCCCGGCATGGTCGACAGCGCCCGGGACCCGGCGGCGCAGCAGGGGCGCGACGGCCTGTTCGATCAGGCCGGCCTCGCGTTCGGCGGCGGCCTTGACCGCGCGCAGATGACGGGCGTGCAGGCCGAAGGAGGCCAGCATGCCGACGCTGCGGGCGATCTCCAGGGCGGCCTCGTCGTAGAGCCGGGCCGTCGGGATGATCAGGCCGTAGTCTTCGAGCTCGGCCAGCGTCTCCTCGTCGATCTCGGCGGCGGCCAGCAGCTCCTCGCGGCTGAGCCGCACGGCCACCGGCTCGCTGTCGACCCCCCGGGGGCGGGAGGTCTCGTCGAGCTGGGTCTTGATCACGCGCAGCGGCAGATAGCGGTCGCGCTGGGCGGTCAGGATGAACCGCAGGCGCTCCACGTCGGCAGGGGTGAACTTGCGGTAGCCGGAGGGGCTGCGTTCGGGCTCGATGAGCCCTTCGCCCTCCAGGAACCGGATCTTGGAGATCGTCACGTCGGGGAACTCGCCCTGAAGCTGGGCGAGCACCTCCCCGATGCTCATGAAGGCCCTGGCCGCCTCGGCGCCCATGATCAGCCCCGGGTCAGGAACACCAGCCGGAACTTCCCGATCTGCACCTCGTCGCCGCCCGCGAGCGGGAACTCCTCGATGCGCTCACGGTTCACGTAGGTGCCGTTGAGGCTGCCGACGTCACGGGCGGTGAACTGGCCACCGCGCCGGTTGAACTCGGCATGTCGCCGGGACACGGTGACGTCGTCGAGGAAGATGTCGCTCTCGGGGTGCCGGCCGGCCGTCGTCAGGTCGCTGTCGAGCAGGAACCTGCTGCCCGCGTTGGGACCGCGCATCACGACGAGGAGGGCGGTGCCCGGAGGCAGCTGCTCGATCGCGGAACGGTCCGGAAGGAGACCTTGGCCGGTCGCCTCCTCGATCGCCTCGAGGGAGATCGTGGAGGTGTTGTCGGGGACGACGCCATGACCCGTGGCGTAGGGATTGGATGGCTGAACTTGGGCCGACGGTGGGCTCAGCGGCGAACCGCATCGCGAACAGAAGCGGGCATCCTCGGGGTTGGGGTGACCGCACTGCGTGCAGTAGACGCTGGGCATCGAACGGCTCGGCCTCTCTCACGACTAGCTCAAACTTGCGAATGCCGAAACTTACGCTGATCAGGCACATAGGTCAAGGCAGACGCGCCGGACAATGGCCACCCAACGCTATCGTCAGGCACCGGCCACGGTCCATGGCGCCACACCAACCACATGTGATCACCGTTTCCCGGTCAGGCTATCGTTTCATGCCGAACCGGCGGCACGCTCGACCACGTCGGCCCATCGTTCGAGAAGCGACTGCGCGGTGTCCATGTCGTGACCCTCGGCCCACAAGTGGGTGACGGCTTCGGAGGGGTCGGGCAGCACGAGCGCCCAGCTGCCGTCTTCGCCGACGACCCGCACGCCGTCGGTGGTGTCGATGCGGTCGCCCTCGGCGGCCTCGACGACCGAGCGCATGACCGCCCCCTTGTGCGCCCACGGGGTGGGCACGGTGCGGCGCAGGAGCTTGGTCTCGGGGATGCGCGCGTCGATCTGGCTGAGCGACAGGCGGGTGCGGGCGACCAGGCCGAGCAGCCGCAGGAAGACGGCCAGGCCGTCGACCGTGGGGCCGAACTCGGGCACGATGAAGCCGCCCCGGCCGTCGCAGGCGAAGATCATCTCTGGGTGCCGCGAGGCCGTGGTCAGCGCGTCGGTGCTGGTGGCCGTCCAGTCGACGTGGACGCCGTGGAAGCGGCAGACCATCTCGGCGACCCTGGTCGTGGTCACCGGCAGGGCCACGCGCCCGCCCCGGCGTTCGGCGGCGACCAGGTCGAGCACCACCAGAAGGGCCCGCTCCTCACTGATGAGCTGGCCCTTCTCGTCGACGAGGGAGACCCGCTCCCCCACCGGATCGAAACGGACCCCGAACGCGGCCCGCGAGGACGCGACGAGTTCGGCCAGGCGCTGCAGGTCGCGGCGACGTTCGGCGAAGGTCTCGGTGGGCGAGGCGTCGTCGAGGCGGTTGTTGACTGTGAGAACCCCCACACCGACCCGGCCGAGCAGGCTGGGCAGCACCAGGGAGGCGGTGCCGCCGGCGCAGTCGACGACGACCTTCATCTCGGCGTCTTTCACGCCGGTCATGTCGACGCAGCGGACCAGGTCGCGCGAGTAGGTGTCGAGGGCGCGGGCAGGGAAGGACAACTCGGCGATCTCGCCGGGGAAGGCCCGGCGGTATTCCTGGCGGGAGAAGACCCGTTCCAATTTGCGCTGCGCGGCCTGGGAGAGGTCGGCGCCCGTCTCGTCCATGAAGACGATGTCGACGCTCTGGGGGTCGCCCGCCGTGGTGCGCAGGGCGATGCCGCCCTTCACGGTCTCGCGGGAGGTGTGGAAGCGGGCCACCGGCATGGCGGCGGCCTCGAGGTCGACCACGTTGATCGCGCTAGCGTTGAGGGCGCTGATGACGGCGCGCTTGAGTGCGCGGGCGGCCCGGGAGCCGTCGCGGCTCGTGACGACGGTGTCGCCCTTGCTGAGGGTCGTGGCGTAGGCGCTGGCCAGGCGTACGCACAACTCGGGGGTGATCTCCACGTTGACCAGGCCGCTGACGCCCCGGGGGCCGAACAGGCTGCGCTGGCCCCGGGACTCCCAGATGACGCTGGTGTTGACGACGGCGCCGGCCTCGACGGTCTTGAAGGGGTAGATCTTGACGCCGCTGGAGACGTAGGCCTCGGCCTCGATGACGCACTCGTCGCCGACGACGGCGTTCTCCTCGATGCGGGCGGCGGCCATGACGTCGGTGTTCTTGCCGATCACGCAGCCCCGGAGGTTGGCGGCCGGGCCGACGTAGACGTTGTCGTGGACGACCGCGCGGTGCAGGAACGCCCCCTCCTTGACCACGGCGTTGCTGCCGAGCACGGTGTATTCGCGCAGCTCGGCGCCCGCCTCGACCTTGGCGTAGTCGCCGATGAACAGGGGGCCCTTGAGCACCGCCTCGGGGTCGACGGAGGCGCCCTCGGCGGCCCACACGCCCGGCGAGAGCTCGAACGCGTCGAAGTCGACCTTGACCCGGCCCTCCAGCACGTCGGCCTGGGCCTTCAGATAGCTCTCGTGGGTGCCGACGTCCTCCCAGTAGCCCTCGGCGACGTAGCCGAACAGCCGCTCGCCACGTTCCAGCAGCTTGGGGAACACGTCGGACGACCAGTCGACCGACCGGCCCGCCGGCACCTCGTCGAGGACGGCCGGTTCCATGATGTAGATGCCGGTGTTGACCGTGTCGGAGAAGACCTGGCCCCACGTGGGCTTCTCGAGGAAGCGCTGGATGCGGCCGTGGTCGTCGACGATGATGATCCCGAACTCCAGCGGGTTCGGGACGCGCTTGAGGCCGATGGTGACCAGCGCCCGGTGCTCGCGGTGGAACCGGAGCATGTCGGTCAGGTCGATGTCGGTGAGCGCGTCGCCCGAGATGACCAGGAAGCGGTCTTCGCGCAGGCGGTCGGCGGCGTTCTTGACGCTCCCGGCGGTGCCGAGGGGGCTCTCCTCGGTGGCGTAGTGGAGGGTCATGCCGAGCTCGTCGCCGTCGCCGAAGTAGTTGCGGATCAGCGCCGCCAGGAACTGGACGGTCACGACGACCTCGCTGTAACCGTGACGCTTCAACAGCCGCAGCACGTGTTCCATGATGGGCCGGTTGATCACGGGGAGAAGAGGTTTGGGCTGGTTGGCGGTCATCGGCCGCAGCCGGGTTCCCTCCCCGCCCGCCATCACCACGGCCTTCACGGGATGATCACCCTCTTCAGGAAACGCGTGCGAGCTGCCGCACCTGCACCACGTAAAGCACCCCTGCCCACCAGTACAGACCCGTACCCCAGATGACGAAAGCCCACCCGAAAATCGCGCAGATCTCCGCATACCACCCGGGGTGGGAGGCGAGGAAGAGCAGTGGGAAGGCGTACATCAGGTTGGCTGTGGCGGCCTTGCCCAGGAAGTGGACGGGCAGGGTGAAGCCGTAGCCCATGCGGCGCAGGAACGGCACCGTGAAGAGCAGCATCACGTCGCGGCCGACCACGAGGGCGGCCAGCCACCAGGGGATGATGTCGCGCAGCACCAGGCCCGCGAGCGTGGCCAGGATGTAGAGGCGGTCGGCGGCCGGGTCGATGAAGCGGCCCAGTTTGCTCGTCTGGTTCCACGCGCGGGCGAGCTTGCCGTCGAGCCAGTCGGAGAACCCCGCCACCATCAGCAGGGCGACGGCCCACCCGTCGGCCTTCGGGCCGAGGATGAGCCACAGGAAGACCGGGACGCCGAGCAGCCGCAGGAAGCTCAGCAGGTTGGGGATCGTCCAGATCCGGTCTTCGCCGGTAGTCACGACCCCGACCCTACATGTCGGCCGGACTGAAATCGGGGCCGACCAGGCCCAGCCGATGGGCGACCACGGCGACCTGGGTGCGGTTGCGCAGCCGCAGTTTCTCCATGAGCGCCGCGACGTGGGTCTTCACGGTGGTCACCCCGACGTGGAGCCGGGCGGCGATCTCCTGGTTGGACAGGCCGGTGCCGACCAGGGTGAGCACCTGTATCTCGCGTTCGGTCAGGAACGAGGGTCGCTCGGGGGCCCGCTGGTCCTCGGCGGCCAGCGCTCGGGCGACCACGCGGCGCAGCACCGAGGGGGCCAGCAGCTGCTCGCCGTGGGCGGCGCGGCGGACGGCGTCGACCATGCGGTCGGGCGGGTCGTCCTTGACCAGGAAGCCCATCGCGCCCGCGCGCAGCGCGGCGTACACGTTCTCGTCCTCGGCGAAGGTCGTCAGGACCACCACGCGGGCCGACGGGTGCGCGGCCAGGATGCGGCGGGTGGCCTCCAGGCCGTCGACGCGGGGCATCCGCAGGTCCATCAGCACCACGTCGGGGCGTTCGCGCTCGACCACGCGGACGGCGTCGTTCCCGTCGGCGGCCTCGCCGCAGACCGACACGTCGCCGGCCGCCTCCAGCATCATGCGCACCCCGGCCCGGACCAGCGCCTGGTCGTCGGCCACCACGACCCGGATCATCGGGACACCACTTCCATGGACAGCGCGAAGGTGGCCACCAGGCGCCAGCCGCCGTCGGGCAGCGGGCCCGCGGTCAGCCGTCCGCCGAGCGCGCGGGTGCGCTCCCGCATCCCGGCCACGCCGTGCCCCGACGACGGGAGGTCCATCGGGGCCTTACCTGGGGTGTTGCGGATCTCTACGACAAGCTCCTTGTCCTCGGCCGTGACGCTCACCGTCGCCCGGCTTCCCTCTCCGGCGTGCTTGAGCACGTTGGTCAGCCCCTCCTGGACGATCCTGGCCGCCGACGCGCGGGCCACCAGCGCGGCCCGTGCCGTCTCGGGGGCGATGTCCAGGACCACCTCGATGCCGGCCGCGGTCACCCGGGCGGCGGCGTCGCGCATGACCTCGTCGGGGTCGGCCACGGGCAATGTCGCGTCCGGACCCGGGTCGCGCAGCACGGCCAGCAGGCCGCGCAGGTCCTCGAGGACCTGGTGGCCGGTGTCGCGGATGTCGGCCAGCGCCTCGGCCGCCGGGCCGCCCGCGCCGGCGTACTGGGCGGCGCCCGCTCTCAGCACGATCGCGCCGATGTGGTGGGCGACGATGTCGTGGACCTCGCGGGCGATGCGTTCGCGTTCGGCCAGCCGGTCGCTGCGGGCCCGTTCGGCCCGCAGCTCCTCTTCTCTTCTGGCGGCGGTACGACGTACACCCACATAGGCCCCGATGGCCGCCGGGGCCACCACCATGGTCGCGACGACCCCGTAGGTCAGGCCGGTCATGTCGCTCCGCGAGTCGATCACCGTGGCGAGGGTGACCCCGCAGGTCAGCAGATAGCCCGCGCCCAGCCAGCGCCAGGTGGCCTGGCCGGCGAACACGGCCAGCGCCACGAACAGCACGACCCGGAGGCTGTCGGCGACCGGTGGCACCAGGCTGTCGGCCACCAGCACGAGCGCGCTCTCGAACAGCAGCACCGCCCCGGGCAGCCACCGGATCGCCCCCAGGGCCAGCCCCGACAGCACCGCCAGCAGGCCGACGCCGCCGACCTGGAGGTCGTGGCCGTCCCAGTAGGACCAGGTGCCGAGGACGGCGTAGGCCACTCCCCCAGCGGCGAACAGCACGTCGAGCAGGGGAGCGGGCTCCTCGCCGCGGTCGCGCCGCTCGGCCGCGCCCTGCAGGTAGCGCCCGACGAGGACCGGCAGCAGCACGATGCCGACGACGTAGTACCAGTAGTTGGCGGTGAACGCGATGCCCGGATCGGCCAGATTGACCGCCGTGGCCAGGCACGCGGCGACCCCCGCCAGGGCGGTCCAGCGAAGGGTGCGCTCCCGGGCCACCACGCCGACCACGATCGGCAGCAGGATCTGGGCGCCGTCCACCAGCCCAGGCCCCGCGTTGTCGAACACGACGAGAAGGGCGGCCAGCGTGAACGCGACCGTGACCGGCCGGTAGCGCAGGAACGCGACCGGCAGGCCGGTGCAGAGCGCGACCAGCGCCACCAGGGTCCAGCCGGGGGTGGGCGGCGCGCCGGTGAACGACTCGCTCGCGAGCACCGAGAGCGCGACACCGGAGGCGGCCAGGACGAGGTCCGGCCACCAGGTGACGCGCCATCGGAGGTATGACATGAATGCACGGTAGCGGCCCAAATGGGACCCGGATCCCATCTCGCCTCCGCCAAGTGGCCGGTCACTCGGCCGGTCGGACGGCTCACTTACCCCCCTCGGCCGCCTACCTTCCAGTTATGGCCAACGAATCAGCCCTCTTCTTCGGGCAGTTCATGCGCTCCCCCGGTTCCGTCGGCGCGATCGCCCCCAGTTCCCGGCGTCTCGCCGAGGCCGTCTGCGTCCCGATCCCCGAGCAGGGCGACCCCGTGGTGGTCGAGCTCGGACCTGGAACGGGTTCCTTCACCGCCGAGATCCAGCGCAGGCTGGGCGGGCGGGGACGGCACCTGGCAGTGGAGATCAACCCGAAGCTGGCGGCCCACCTGTCCGACCGTCACCCGGGGGTGGAGGTCGTCGTCGACGACGCCTGCGGGCTGCCGGCGCTGCTGTCCGACCGGGGCGTGGCCCAGGCCGACGTGATCATCAGTGGCCTGCCGTGGGCCGCGTTCTCCCCCAAGCTGCAGGACAGCCTGCTGAAGGCGATCCTGGGCTCGCTGGCCCCGGGTGGGGCGTTCACGATGTTCGCCTACGTCCACGCGATGCTCCTGCCGCCCGCGCTGCGGATCCGGCGGTCGTTGTTCAGCTCGTTCGAGGAGGTCGTGATGGGGCGGACCGTGTGGCCGAACCTGCCTCCGGCGTTCGTCTACCACGCCCGGCGTCCGCGCGGCGAGAGATAGAGAACGCGTTCTAGAATGCGGCATGGATTTCAGGCTGCCGGAGAGCGCGCGGGCCGTACAGGACGGCATCGGCGAGATCTGCTCCCGCTACGACATGTCCTACTGGGAGCGGTGCGAGGCCGAGAAGAGGTGGCCTGACTCGGTATGGGCCGAGCTCGCCAAGGGTGGCTGGCTCGGCCTCGCCGTCCCCGAGGAATTCGGCGGCGGCGGGCAGGGACTGCTCGAACTCGCGGTGGCGACCGAGACATTGTCGGCTTCAGGGTCGGCCGGAGGGTCGGCTTTCACGTATGTCTTGACGCCCGGGTTCGGGGCGCTGACGATCGCCCGGCACGGCTCTCCCCGGCACCGGGCGGCTCTGCTGCCCCGGCTGGCGGCCGGGGAGATCGAGACGTGTTTCGCGCTGACCGAGCCCGACGCCGGGTCGAACTCGCTGGCCATCACGACCTCGGCGCGGCTCGACGGGTCGGAGTTCGTGGTGAACGGGCAGAAGATCTGGATCACCGGGGTGCAGCGGGCGACGTGGATGCTGCTCGTCACCCGGACGATCCCGGCGGCCGAGGCCAAGCCGCGCACCAACGGGCTGACCGTGCTGCTGGTGAACGTGCCCGAGGCGGTGGCGGCGGGGACGTTGTCCTACCGGCCGATTCCGAAGATGGGGGCGAACACGACGCCCTCGAACATGGTGTTCTTCGACGACCTGCGGGTGCCGGCCGAGAACGTGGTGGGTGAGGTGCACGGCGGGGCCGTCGTGCTGTGGGACATCCTCAACCCGGAGCGGATCCTGCTCGGCGCGTCGGCTCTCGGCGGGGCCGAGGTCGCGCTGCGGGTGGGCGTCGAGTACGCCAAGCAGCGTGAGGTGTTCGGGCGGGCCATCGGGTCGAACCAGGCGATCGCGTTCCCGCTGGCGCGGGTGAAGGCGAAGATCGAACTGGCCCGGCTGATGCTGTACAAGGCGGCGTGGCTGTTCGACCGCGGCGAACCCTGCGGGACCGAGGCGAACATCGCGAAGCTGACCGCCTCCCAGGCGTTCTGGGAGGCGGCCGACGCGGCGTTCCAGACGCACGGCGGGATGGCCTATTCGCTGGAGTATCCGGTGGCCCGGCTGCTCGCCGACGCCCGCATCGGGCTGGTGGCCCCGGTGACCGAGGAACTCCTGCTCAACTACGTGGCGACGCAGGTGCTGGGGCTGCCCCGGTCGTTCTAGAACGACGCCCTGAGGCGGTCGGCGGCGAGTTCCCTGGCCTCGGCCGCTTCGGGGAAGAAGCCCGGCAGGCCGAAGAAACCGTGGAGCGAGCCGTCGAAGCAGCGGTATTCGGCGTGGAGTTCGGCGGCGTAGCGTTCGCACTCGGCGGTCAGCGGGTCGTGTTCGGCGGCGATGACCGTGGCCGGGGCCAGGCCGTCCTTGTTCTTCAGCAGCGCCGGGGCGAAGCGCGGGTCGGTGCGGTCGGCGGTGCCGGCGTACTGGTCGAACATCCAGGCCACGCGGTCGGTTTCGAGGTTGTGGTGGCCGTGGTCGTCGAAGCCCTGGGTGTCGGTGCGCATCTCCGTACACGGATAGATGAGCATTTGATGGGTGAGGCCCAACCCAGCGTCGCGGGCCAGGGCGGCGCAGACCGTGGCGAGGTTGGCCCCCGCGCTCTCCCCCATGACGGCGACCTTCTCATGGTCGTGGACGACCTTCTCCACCACCGCCCAGCAGTCGTCGACGGCGGCCGGGAACGGGTGTTCAGGGGCCAGCCGGTAGTCGACGGAGATCACCAGCGCGCCCGTCTGGACGGCGAGGTCCCGGCACATCGGGTCGTCGACGTCGGCGCTGCCGAAGACGAACCCGCCACCGTGGATGTAGACGACGACCGGGAGATCACCGGGCGCCGGGCGGAAGACCCGGACCGGCACCCCGGCGATCTCGGTGTCGGTGACCTCGTGAAGAGGGATCCGCGGGCTCCGGCCCTCGGCGTCGCCGTCGACGGGACGGCTCTCCTGGATCTCGGCCAGGGTCGGCGGGACATAGTCGACGGCCGGGGGGAATCGGTCCAGGTACGCGCGGGCGCGGTCGTGCAATGTCATGCACCGCACCTTAGAACCGACCGGGCCGCGGAGACGGACCGGGCCCGGCCGGTTGGCTTTCAGGGTCTTCCTACTATGTTTGGGGAAATTCTCGACCGGAAGATCCCCCCATGACAGAAGTAGTGCTGGCGCTGGTGGCCGGGTTCCTGGTGGCGGCGCTCGGCACGCCGGTGGGCGTCTCCGGGGCGGTGTTCCTGCTGCCGTTGCAGGCGAGCCTGCTGGGCGTCAGCGGTCCGGCCATCAGCGCGACGAACCTCGTCTTCAACGCCATGTCGACGCCCCTGGCCCTGCTGCGGGCGGTGGACGTCCGGGCCCGGTCATCGGAGCTGGTCATCGTCGCCGCCGCCTGTGTGCCCGCGGCGGTGATCGGCGCGTACGGCCGGGTGACGCTGTTCGCCGACCCGGCGCGCTTCCGCATCCTGGTGATCGCGGTGCTCGCGCCGCTGGGAATTCAGCTGCTCGTCCGCGCCTTCAGGGGACCCCGGGCCAAGGACACGGGCGAGTCGCCCGTCGTGCGTGCCGTGCCTTTGGCTCTGCTGGCGCTGGTGACCGGTGCGGTGGGCGGCACGATCGGGATCGGCGGGGGCTCCATGCTGGCGCCGGTGCTGGTGGCCGTGGCGCACCAGACCGTGCAGCGCGCCGCGCCGCTCGCCCTGACGTCGACCCTGGCGACCTCGATCAGCGGGCTGATCGCCTACAGCCTGTTCGACGCGTTCCACATCGGCACGCCCCCGGCCGCGCCCGTCTGGCACATCGGGATCGCGACCGGCCTGGGCGGGATCGCGGGCGCGCTCCTCGGCGCCGCCGTCGCCCGGCGCGCGGGGGAACGCGTGCTGACACTGCTGCTCGGGACGAGCGCCACGGCCACCGCCGTCAGCTATCTGCTCCAGGTCTCCCACTGAGAAGGCGCGGCCGGTGACCGGCCGCGCCTGTGTTGACTACCGCTCAATTCCGTTCGGATCCGGACACATCCGGCGGGATCATCCTCAGAAGGGCTGGGCCGCCTCGATCAGGGACTCCATCAGCCGGTTGTCGCCACCGCGTTCCGGGTGCCACTGGACGCCCACGCAGAAACGGTGCCCCTGAAGCTCGATGCCCTCGACGATCTGGTCGTCGCCCCAGGCCACCGCGATCAGGCCCTGGCCGAGCTTCTTCACCGCCTGGTGGTGGGGCGCGTTCACCTCGATGCGGTCGCCAACGGCCTTGCCGACCTTGCTCGACACGCTGATGATCACGGGGTGCTTGGCGCCCGTGTGACGGTCGTGCGCCACCACGTCGGGCAGCCACGGGATCAGCGAACCGCCCAGCGCCACGTTCAGCACGTGCATGCCGCGCGACACGGCCAAGACCGGCTTGCCGGCCGCGACGGCCGCCTTGGCCAGGGCGATCTCGAAACGGTCGCGGTGGGCCTGCGGCTCGTCCACCCGGGACTCACGCGGCTCGCCGTACAACGCCGGGTCGAGTTCGATGCCACCGGCCAGCAATACGCCGTCGAGGCCGCGCAGATGGTCGTCGACGTTGGCCGCGAGCAGCGGCGGCAGCAGGACGGGGACGCCCCCGGCCTTCTCCACGGCCCGCGAGTATCCCTGCGGGGAGACCACGGCCTCCCGCACCCACGCACCCCAGCGGGCGGCTTCAAGGTAGCTGGTGATGCCAATGATCGGACGAGCCATGGAGTCTCCAGTAGGTTGCGCGCGACGGCATGCCCATCATGGCGCACATGATTTCGGTTTTGTCACGTATCCCACGCTTCCAGAGCAGATTCCCGACCCGGCCACGGCCGGCCTCCGGCTCCCTCGTCTCGCTTCGAGCAACAACGCGAATCAGGTTCGCGTTTCTTGTCCGAAAATGTCGCTACTGTCGCTCACGGAGGATCACTCACCCGTTACCAACGGTTCCCTTTGAGGTGAATCAGTTGTGACGTCCATCTCCGAGTGGAAGACTCCCAAATGAGCGAACGGATGTGCCGGGGGGCCGCCACGCTCATTCACCCGGAACCGTCAGGGAGGTGGATCGGCAGACCGGAAGAACCTATTCCGGTCACAAGGGTGGGACCAATACATGTCGTTGAATCCGCGCCTCGTCAAAGAGAGTTTCTCCGTCGTCGAGCCTGTCGCGGAGCGAGCAGCCGCGTACTTCTACGGCCGCCTGTTCGCGCAGAGTCCGCATCTCCGGGGCATGTTCCCCCCGGCGATGGACATCACGCGAGACCGACTGTTCGGCTCGCTGACCCGGATCGTCTGGATGCTGGACAGCCCGGACAGCCTGGGGGGGTATCTGGGACAACTCGGTCGGGACCACCGTAAATACGGTGTGATGGCCGAGCACTACACCGCCGTCGGCAACGCATTGCTGGCGACGATCAAACGCTTCGCGGCCGAAATCTGGAACGCGGAGATCGAAGCGGCCTGGGTGGCCGCTTACACCGCAGCGGCCGATCTCATGATCGGCGCCGCCGACGCCGACGCGGGTGTGAACCCCGCGTGGTGGCTGGCCGAGGTGGTCGACCACGACCGCCGGACGCCCGACATCACCGTCGTCACACTGCGGCCCAGCCAGCCGATGGCGTTCACTCCGGGTCAGTACGTCAACGTGCAGGTCGCCCGCTGGCCCCGCGTCTGGCGGACCTTCTCCATCGCCAACGCGCCCCGGGCCGACAACACGATCACGCTGCACGTGCGCACCCTGCCCGGCGGCTGGGTCAGCACCGCGCTGGCGCAGCACACCAAGGCCGGCGACCAGGTCCTCCTCGGTCCGCCGGTCGGCACCATGGCGCCGCCGGACGGCGAGCGCGACATCCTCTGCGTGGCGGGCGGCACCGGCCTCGCCCCGCTGAAGGCCATCGTCCAGCAGGTCATCGCCTCGGGACGACGGCCCAACATCTCCATGATCGTCGGCGCCCGCCGGGTCGCCGAGCTCTACGACCTGCCCGACCTGCGCCGAATGGAGTCGGGCTTCCCGTGGTTGAGCGTGCTGCCCGTGGTGTCGCAGGAGGATTCGTACACAGGAATGAGAGGTGACCTCGACGAGGTGGTGCCGCGCATCAACACGTGGACCGGACACGAGGTGTATGTGTGCGGGCCGGCCACCATGGTGAACGCGACCGTGCGGCGGCTGCTCGACAGCGGGGTGCCGCTGGCCAGCATCCACCGGGACGCGATTCAGGGGGAACCCTGAACCCCGCCCCGCGACGATGCGAGCCCTGGCACGATGAGCGGATGAACGCCCGGCCGGTCACGCTGGTGACCTTCGTGCTGCCCAGTACCCTGCGTCACTGGATCGGTGACGACACCCAGGTCAAGGTGTTCGCCGTCGCCCCCGAGGAGTCGGAGACCCCGACGCTCGGCGGCGCGCTCGACACACTGCGCCGCACCCATCCGAATCTGGAGGGGCGGCTGCGCGACGAATACGGTGCGTTGCGCCGGCACATCGGCATCTTCGTGTGCGGGGAGAACGCCCGGCGCCTGGGCGGGCTCGACTGTGAGCTCCCTCCAGGCGCCGAGGTCTACGTGCTTCCCGCACTGAACTAATAGCGCTCTGTCAATAGCGTTCTGCGATTCCCGAGTTGACCTCGGTGAGGACCAGCGTCGACTTGGCGTACCGGACCAGGTTCGCCAGGGTCGGCGGCTGGGCCAGTGTGGTCTGGGCGTAGCGGACGGTGTCACCGACCGTGCCCACGCCGAGGGCCTGCGTCGTCAGGGTTCTGAGGACGGTTCCGGCGTTGATCCTGCGGGTCGCCATGTTGAGCGTGGCGGCCAGCAGGTCGGCGCGCAGCGTGCGCGGCTGGAGAACCGGCAGGAACAGCGCCGCCGACGCCTCCTGCTGCGACAGTTTCCCGTCCGGGGCCGATCCGTCGGCGCCGTCCCAGCGGGTGTCGGTCGCCTGCACGCGGGCCAGCGTCTCGGCCGTGCGCAGATCGGTCCGCAGCGCCCACAGTGCCGGGAGCATCGGGTTGCGGCTCGGCGCGACCGCGGTGACCGTGGTCGACGACGAGGCGGTGACCGGGGCGTAGACACAGGCCCCGCTTCCGTTCTTGTACGCGATCGACACGCCCCCGGTGAAGGTCGCGCCCGGCAGGGCCAGCAGGGTCGGCCGCGCGGTGAAGACGATCTTCTTGTCACCGGAGTTCGCGGCCAGGTCGCCGGGGCTCCAGGTCAGCGTTCTGGTGCCGTCGGCGTTGAGCGTCACCGTGGCCGGTTTCGGCCCGGCCCCCAGGTCGAGCGCCTTGCTGTAGTAGACGTCCTTGGGCACGGTCGCCGTCACGCCCACGTTCGAGGCGGCGTCGCCGCCCGCGTTCGCATAGGTGATCGTGTACGTGATCGCCTCGCCCGAGCCGACCGACGGGGTCGCCGTCTGGGCCACGGTCAGCTTGGGCGCCCGTGCGGTCGTGGTGGCCGTGGCGGTGTTGTCGGTCCGCGACGGGTCGGGCACGCCCTCGGCGTCGGTGCCGGTGACCGTGGCGGTGTTGGTGATCACGGTCCCGTCGGTGACCGCGCACGGCACCTGGTAGCTGAACGGCGTGGTCGTGGTGGCGCCGTTGGCCAGGTCGGGCAGGTTCCGGCGCTGGATCGTTCCATCCGGCAGGGTGTCGACGACCTCGATCGACTTCGCCGGGCCGGGGCCGAGGTCGGTGACGCCGACGGTGTAGGAGATGGTCTGCCCGCCCGCCGCCGTGGCGCGGTCGGCGGTCTTGGTGAGCTTGAGGTCGGCCTGCTGCGTCATGGCCTTGACGTCGGTCTCGGTCAGTTCGACGGGCAGGTTCCGCCGGATGCCGTCGGCGAAGAAGCCCACGTGCTGACGGGGGTTGTACTGGATGTTGGCCCAGTCGTCGTGGCCGTTGAGGGTCTGGGTCGCCTGGATGTTGCAGCCCTTGCCCGGATCGCCGATGGAGTCGATCCAGTTGATGTCGGCCGGGATCCCGGTCTCCTGGTCGCCGTCCTTGCCGTTCCAGTCGATCGGCTGGTCGTTGGCGTCGGTGACTCTGAGCTTCCCGTTGAGGCCGTAGACCGTCTTGCGGGCCGGGTTGGGCGTGGCGTGGAGCCGCTTCTTCTCGTCGAGGCTCGCCTCGTTCAGCGGCGTGCCGAAGGCGGTGCCCTTGGCGGCGCTGGTGTAGTCGAGGGGGCGGTTCGGGTCGCGGCCGGGGAACTGGAAGGCGTAGCTCATCACGCTCAGGTAGTTGGGCTTGCAGTTGATGTGGTCGCCGCCGCCGTGCCCCAGGCCGAGGGTGTGGCCGAACTCGTGCATGAACGTCGACGCCTCGGTCACCTGCCGGTCGGCGTCGTCGTCGAAGTCCCAGGTGGCGACGGTGACGATGAAGTCGTTGCCGCCTTCGACGGTGACGTCGTCGATCTCGGCCTGGCCCGAGGAATCGGGGTTCGGATCGTAGGTGTGGCCGAAGATCATGTAGCGGTAGACCTGACGGCGGGCTTCCAGGATGTTCTTGCAGTTCGGGCTGCTCCGCTCGGCTGCGGTGCCGAGGAAGCCGTCGCAGTCGACGTCCGGTTTGCCGCCCTTGAGGTCGTTGAAGTCGTCGAGGTCGCCGGGGCCGGGGTCCAGGAACTTGATGTTGTCGATCCGGGTCACCTCCTCGCCGCTCAGGACGTGCAGGTTGACGCCTCGGTACTTGCCCGGTTCGTACTCGTCGACCGGGGCCGCGGCGAACGCGTTGACCACGTCGGTGAGCGCGCCGGGCCGCGGGGCCGCGCCGGCCATGTGGTCGGCCTCGACGAACAGGTCCTTGCGGTAGGGCAGCGCGCCCATGTCACCCAGCGGCAGGTCGACCGTGCCGTTGCCGTCGTAGTCGACGCCCCGGCCGGGGCTCTCCCAGACGTCCATGAGGCCGTCGCCGTCGCCGTCGGTGGTCTTGGCCTTCTGGAGGCAGTCGGGCGTGGTGATGGTGAAGTAGCCGCGGGCCGAGTCGACGGCGCTCTGCTCGCTCTCGCCGGCGAGCGAGGTGATGCCCGCGCCCTGCTGCGCTGTCAGCCCGCCACCGGTGAAGACGCACGTGTTCAGGTCGAACTTCAGGTCGACGTGGTCGCCCGGGGCGCCCCAGTCGATGGGGTCGTCGTCGCTGGAGTCGTCCTGGTCCCACAGCTCCATGTGGATGTCGATCGGGTTCTGGCTGGTGTCGACGTCGGCCGAGTGGACCCAGTTGGTCCGGAAGTCGGTGCCGTGAGCGCAGCAGAAGTCGTCCTTGCCGTCGTAGAGGTCCTCAGTGCCGATCTTGAACTTCGGGTAGTAGTCGTTGGGACAGGGCACGGTCGCGCCCTCGTCGCAGGAGATCTCGACGACCCGGTAGAGGTGGACCGTGACCTTCACGGTCGCGGCGTGGGCGGGTGGTGCGATGAGAAAGGCCGCCACGACCAGTAATCCGGTCAGGGCGGCCTGCAGTTTCCTCATGTGAGGGTGCTCCTTTTCCGCGATGCTCGTGATCGCAGAATCGGCTCACCCTCGGACCGGGCGCGTGAGCACCCTCCTACTCAAATCACGGCGAGACGCGCCCGTTGGCGTTGAACGCGGCGTGGGTGAGCGGCATCAGCTCTGCCCACAGGGCTTCCATCTTCTCGCCGACCATCTCGATCTCCCGCTGCGGGAACGACGGCACGGCGGCCCGGTCGTCCTTGGTCCGCAGCGACAGGAAGTGCATCAGCGCGCGGGCGTTGCAGGTGGCGTACATGGAGGAGAACAGCCCGACGGGCAGCACGGCGCGGGCGACCTCACGAGCGACTCCGGCTTCGAGCATCTTCTGGTACGCCGCGTAGGCGTGCTCGTATGCGTCCTCCATCGTGGAGGAGACAAGGTCGTATTGCTCAGGTGTGCCATCGACGAACTCGTACTTACCCGGGCGCCCCTGCTGGACGAGTTTCCGATCTGGGCCGGGGACATAAAAATTAGGCTGCAGTTCCCGGTAGCGACCGCTTTCCTCGTTGTACGACCAAACGCGGTGACGGTGGAACTCGCGGAACACGAAGATCGGCGCACTGATGAAAAAAGTCATCGAGTTGTGCTCGAAGGGGGAGCCGTGCCGGTCGCGCATCAAGAAGTTGATGAGTCCTTTGGACTTTTCGGGATCCTTGTGGATCTCCTCCAGCGACTGCTCCCCCGCTGTCGAGACACGGGCCGCCCATAGCACATCCGAATCGGAAGCACTGTGTTTTACCAGCTCAACGGTCACGTCACTCTGCAGCTTCACCATGACGTCGCACTCTATCGACATAGGTTTGCGCTCCAAAGCCCGGCCTCGGGCTGGCGGACCAGCTCTTCACATCGGCACGCTCAGGTGATGTCTCTCCGAGTTGTCGTGAGGTTGGCGACCACCGCGAAGAGCAGGGCGTAGGCGACCAGGACGAGGGCGCCGCCCCAGGCGGGCAGCAGGTTCGACTCCCCGAGGCCGGTTTCGAAGTCGATGTTCATCAGCGCCTGCGCGGCTCCGCCGGGCAGCCACTTGCCGACCGTCTGCAGGGCCGGGAAGGCGCCGAGGATCGACTCGATCACATAGGCCCAGACGATGCCCCCGATCAGCGCGGCCACCTGGTTGCGCACGAGCGCGCCGAGGCCGATGCCGAACAGGGCGTACAGGACCAGGGTGGCGAACACCCCGAGGGTGAGCTGCGGGATGCGGCCCCCGGCCAGGTCGACCGAGCCGCCGCCGATGAGCACGGCGGTGATGGCGACGATGCCGGTGAACAGCAGCGAGATGATCGCGAAGAACACGCCGATGATCACACCGGCCCCGAGCTTGGCCGCGATGACGCGGCCCCGCTTGGGCGTGGTCAGGAACGTCCCGGTGATCGTCTGGTAGCGATATTCGCTCGTCATGAGCACGATGCCGAGGATCATCGTGAAGATGTTCGCCCCGGACGCGAAACTCAGCGCCAGCGGCAGCCACGCCGGGTCGTCGAGCGCGGGCAGTCCGGGCTGGCCGTTCGCCGGCGCGGCCCCGGCCTGGGCGATCAGGAACGCCAGGCCGAACGCGGTGAACGCGAACATGACCAGGGCCATCGCCCACCACAGGCGGGTGGTGAAGAGCTTCTGGAGCTCCGCGCGGATCAGGTTCGTCATGACTGAGCCCCCTCGCCGGTCAGTTCGAGGAAGACGCTCTGCAGGTCGGAGCGCTCGTGGATGACTTCGGTGATCAGCACCCGCTGGTCGAGGGCCAGGCGGCCGATCTCCTCGGTGTCCAGGCCGGTGACCCGGAGCAGGCCCGCTTCGACCTCCTCGACCGTGCCGCCGGCGGCGCGCAGGGCGGGGGCGAAGTCGTCTTTGGTCTTGACCCGGACCGCGCCGGCGCCGTTGCCGGTGAGCTCGGCGAGGGTGCCCTGGCGGATCATGCGGCCCTTGGCGATGATCACGACGTTGTCGACGGTCTGCTCGACCTCGGCCAGCACGTGGCTGGAGACCAGCACGGCCGCGCCGGTGTCGCGGGCCAGGTGGCGCAGGAAGCCGCGCAGCCACTGGATGCCCGCCGGGTCGAGGCCGTTGGCGGGTTCGTCCAGGATGAAGATCTTCGGCTGGCCGAGCAGCGCGCCCGCGAGGGCCAGGCGCTGGCGCATGCCGAGGGAGAACCCGCCGACCCGCTTCTTGGCGGCGTCGGCGAGGCCCACCTGGTCGAGCGCCTCGTCGGGCCGGGTGGCCGGCAGGCCCGCGGCGGTGGTCAGGATGCGCAGGTGGTCGCGGGCGGTGCGGCCCGGGTGGAAGCTGGTCGCCTCCAGCACCGCGCCGACCTCGTTCAGCGGATGGGCGAGCGACGCGTACCGCTGCCCGTTGACCAGGGCCTCCCCCGAATCGGGGGTGACCAGGCCGAGCAGACACCGCAGGGTGGTGGTCTTGCCGGCGCCGTTGGGGCCGAGATAGCCCGTGACGGTCCCGGCTTCCACCGTGAAGGAGACGTCGTCGACGGCGCGGACGGCGCCGAACGATTTGCTGAGGTTTCGGATCTCTATGGCAGTCATGGCGTTTCAAGTCTTTCGCCCGAGATCCGACCGGTCCTCCTACCTAAAGAGGATTTAAAGTCGGTATATCCGACGAGCGTTTCCCGATCCGATCATCCCCGCGACCCGTTCCGCGTCTCCCCCCGACCAGTCTCCCGCCTCGACGCGGGCGGCCAGCTCACGGGCCAGGACGGTGCGGTGCCGCAGGGCGCCCAGGTAGACGGTCTCGGCGACGCCCCAGCCGCCCGAGCCGTACATGATCTTGTGGAAGGGCGCCAGGTCGAGCACCCGGGCGAGCCCGTCGCGGACGTCGATGTGCACGTGCGGGAACGTCGCGGCCAGGAACGCGGCCTCGCGCTCATACGGCGAGCAGTGCAGCAGGATGACCGGCACGCCGAGCGGGCCCAGCGCCTTGATGAAGGGCGCGAGCGCGGTCGGGTCGGACTTGTGCGGCACACCCAGTTCGACCCCGGACTGGCCACACGGGATCTGCAGCGGCATCGCCCGCTCGCGTGCCACGTCGACCCCGATCCAGAGCAGATACCGCAGCAGCACGGGGTCGGTCAGGGTGCTCTTCGGCTCGGCCGCGCGCCTTCCCGCCGCCGCCAGTACGGCCCCGCGCGCCGGCCGCACCGGATCGACGTCGGTGCCATGGCGGTAGCCGATCACGGTCGACAGCCCGACCGCCCTGGAGGCCCGTGCCGCGACCTCGCCCCGCAGCCGGTCGAGGTAGCCGCCCGCGCCGTGCCCTTCTTCCGCGACCTCCTGCTCGACCCGCTCCAGCCGGACGATCTCGTCGGACGCCGCTCCCCCGAGCCGCCCCGTCTCGGCCACCGACAGCAGGTCGGGGGCGGCCTCGGTGCCGGTGTCGACCAGGAACGCGACCACCCCGGCGGCCCGCAGCAGCGTCCGGTTGACCTCGGCCGCGCCCAGTTCGGCGCGTCTGGCCAGGTAGACGGCGGCCGGCGCGTGCGGGTCGAGCCCGAGGACGGGCGCGCACCAACGCCGGATCGCGACGCCCTCGGGGGTGTCGAAATGGGTCGTCCCGGGCGGCGCGGGATGGCCCGCCCGGGTGATCAGCGTCTCGAACTGGGCCCTGACCAGGGTGTCGCGGCGGACCCCCTGACAGTGGTGGTCGACGAGGGGCGCCGCCAGCGCCGCCCGGACCGGACCCGGCAACACCGGCGTCATTCCTTCGTCCCCCTTGATGGCAGGGTCAGGACTCTAGGGCCGGTGGCGCCGGACGGTCAGGCGTTCGGCGCGATCTTTACCGCGCCAGCTTGAGCACGTTGGCGATGATCTTGGCCCCGGCGCCGCCCTCGGTGGTGAGGATCGACTCCGGGTGGAACTGCACCCCGAAGCGGCGGTTGGCGACGTCCTCGATCGCCATCACGGCGCCGTCGGCGGTCGCCGCGGTGACCGTGAACCCCTGCACCCCCGGGTGCTTGGCGTGCAGCGAGTGATAGCGGGCGGCGGTGAACGCCTCGGGCAGACCGTCGAGGAGCGCGCTGTCGCCCTCGCGCTTGACCTGGCCGCGCTTGCCGTGTTCGGGGTAGGGCAGCAGGTCGAGCTGGCCGCCGGCCTGCTCGACCATCGCCTGGAGACCGAGGCAGACGCCGAAGACCGGGAGGTCGCGCTGGTAGAGCGCCGACACGAGCGTGTCGGTGCCGAAGTCGGAGGGCCAGCCGGGCCCGGGTGAGAGCACGACCAGGGTCGGCGCGATGTCCTCGATCATCTCGATCGGGAAGCCGTGGCGCAGCGTGACGACCGTGGCGCCCTGCTGGCGGAAGTAGTCGGCCAGGGTGTTGACGAAGGAGTCCTCGTGGTCGACGAGGAGGACCTTGTGGCCTTCGCCCGGCTGCTCGGCTTTCACGATCTCTTCGCCGATGTCGGTCTTGCCGACCGCCGCCAGCGCGCCCAGCAGGGCACTGGCCTTGAGCTCGGTCTCGCGCTCCTCGGCGTCGGGGTCGGAGTCGAACAGCAGGGTCGCGCCCGCCCGGACCGTCGCCACGCCGTCGCGGATCTGGGCGGTCCGCAGGGTGAGGCCGGTGTTCATCGAGCCGTCGAAGCCGATGAAGCCGACCGCGCCGCCGTACCAGCGGCGGGTGGTGGCCTCGTTGTCCTCGATGAACTGCATCGCCCACGTCTTCGGGGCGCCCGTGACGGTGACCGCCCACATATGGGTGAGGAAGGCGTCGAGGGCGTCGAACTCGGGGCGCAGGTAGCCCTCGATGTGGTCGACGGTGTGGATCAGCCGGGAGTACATCTCGATCTGACGGCGGCCGATGACCTTGACCGAGCCGGGCACACAGATGCGCGACTTGTCGTTGCGGTCGACGTCGGTGCACATGGTCAGCTCCGACTCCTCCTTCACGCTGGACAGGAGGGTGCGGATCGCCTCGGCGTCCTCGACCGGGTTGGCGCCCCGGGCGATCGTGCCGGAGATCGGGCAGGTCTCGACGCGCTCGCCGCTGACCCGGACGTACATCTCCGGGGACGCGCCCACCAGGTGCTCGCCCTCGCCGAGGCCGATGATGAACTCATACGGCGCCGGGTTGCTGGTGCGCAGCGAGCGGTAGAAGGCGGGCGGGTCGTCGCAGGAGGCGTGGAAGACCTGGCCGGGCACGACCTCGAACAGGTCGCCGCGCTTGAACTTCTCCTTGGCCTTGGCCACGACGTCGGAGTAGGTGCCCCTGACGGGGTCGGCCGGGATGTCGACGGCCTTGGTGAGCTCGCGGGAGTCACCGGCGCGCGGGAGGCCCTTCGTGCTTTTGCCGGTGAATTCGAACTCGTAGCTGTACTCCAGCACGGTCTCCTTCACCCGGTCGATCACCACGAGGCGGTCGGGCAGGTGGAGGACCAGGTCGCGCTGGTCGTCGGGGCGTTCCAGCTCGTACCGGATCGGTTCGAACTGGAAGGCCAGGTCATAGCCGAAGGCGCCGTAGAGACCGAGGTGCGGGTCGTTGCCCTTGAAGGCGGCGATGACCTCGCGGATCGCGGTGAAGACCGTCGGACGGCGGGAGCGCATCTCCTCGGGCAGCCACTCGTCGGACGGGTGGACCTCGACCTCGGTGAAGGTGCCGGTGGGTGTGCCGACGACCTCTCCGGCGGCGCGGAGACAGGCCGCGACGGCGGGGAGCACGACGGCGCCCCGGTCGTTGAGCGCGCGGACCGAGATGCGGCGGCCCTTCGCGACGAGTTCGAGGCAGGGGTCGACGTAGCCGAAGGCCCATCGGCTGTACCTGCCCGGATAGTCCATCCCCGAGGAGAACGCCCCGCCTCGGCGGGTGCCGAGCGAGTCGACGATCTCCTCCAGAGCCGCCTCGGGGACGGCGCGCACGACGCGCTGGACCCCGATGCCGCCCGCCGTGGTGTAACCGCTGGTCTCCACTGTCGCCCCTTGATCCTTTCGAGGCCCCGGGGGCGGGAACACAGAAGGCCGCCCTATATCCCGGGGCGGCCTGTTTCGATTCGCGAGAAACCTGAGCTAGGGGCCGCCGTTAGCGGCGCCACCACTGCTGCTGCTCAGGAATTCGCATGCGGCACACAATAACACGCCGGACTCCACATGTCGGGCGAATGGACGGACAGGCGACCGCTCGGCGCGTCCAGCACGCCGCTCGTCGATGGGAGCTCCCCGTGCGATCTACCGGTGTGACGGGAGTCACTTTACGCTCCAACCGACAACTTGTCGGAAGGAGAGTCCGTTGACGGAACCGCGCTCCCCCAGATCGGACCGCAGCCCCTGGAACTGGGTGTTGCTGCCAGCCGTCGTCATCCCGCTCATCCCGCTCCTGTTCAACCATGCCGAACCCCGGCTGCTCGGCATCCCGCTGTTCTACTGGCTGCAACTCACCTTCATCCTGGTCAGCGTCGCGGCGACTCTCATCGTGTACCGGGTGACCCGCCGATGAACGAGCACATCACCGAGATCGTCGTCTTCACGGCGCTGTTCCTGCTGGTCAGCGGCATGGGCTTCGTGGCCTCCCGCTGGCGGCGGGCCGACAACCTGGCCTCCCTGAACGAATGGGGGCTGGGCGGGCGCAACTTCGGGCCGTGGGTCACCTGGTTCCTGGTGGGCGGGGACCTCTACACGGCCTACACGTTCGTGGCGGTTCCCGCGCTGCTGTTCGGGGCCGGCGCCATGGGGTTCTTCGCCGTCCCCTACACGGTCATCGTGTATCCGCTGGTCATGCTGGTGCTGATCCGGCTGTGGTCGGTGTCGCACGTGCACGGCCTGGTCACACCGGCCGATTTCGTGCGGGTACGTTTCGGGTCGCCGACCCTGGCGCTGCTGATCGCCGTCACGGGGATCGTGGCGACGATGCCGTACATCGCGCTGCAGCTCATCGGCATCGAGGCCGTGCTGAAGACGATGGGGGTGACCGGGGACCTGCCGCTGATCATCGCGTTCGCGATCCTGGCGGCGTACACCTATCAGAGCGGGCTGCGCGCCCCGGCGCTCATCGCCTTCGTGAAGGACACGCTGATCTACATCGTGATCCTGGTGGCGATCATCTACATCCCGGCGAAGCTCGGCGGGTTCGGGGCGATCTTCGACGCGGCCGAGGCGAAGTTCGCCGGCACGGCCGCCCCCGGTGACGGGACCCTGCTGAACGCCAACAACCAGCTGCAGTACATCACCCTGGCGCTCGGGTCGGCGCTGGCGCTGTTCCTCTATCCGCACAGCGTGACCGGGGTGCTGGCGTCACGTTCGCGCGACGTGGTCAAGCGGAACATGTCGGCGCTGCCCGCCTACAGCCTGCTGCTGGGGCTGATCGCGCTGCTCGGTTTCATGGCCATCGCGGCCGGGGTCACCCCGATCGGGACCGACGTGAACACGGTCGTGCCGCAGCTGTTCGACCAGATGTTCCCCGACTGGTTCACCGGCGTCGCGTTCGCGGCCATCGGCATCGGCGCGCTGGTGCCGGCCGCGATCATGTCGATCGCGGCGGCGAACCTGTTCACCCGCAACATCTACAAGGAGTACATCCGGCGGGACGCCACCGACGCGCAGGAGGCCAGGGTCAGCAAGCTGACCTCGCTGGTCGTGAAGGTCGGCGCGGTGCTGTGCATCCTGCTGATCGACCCGCAGTTCTCCATCGACCTGCAGCTCATCGGCGGCGTGATCATCCTGCAGACGCTGCCGTCGGTGGCGCTGGGGCTGTTCACGCGATGGTTCCACCGGGTCGGGCTGATCGCGGGGTGGACGGCCGGGATGACGGCCGGGATGGTGCTGCTCTACAACATCGCGAACCCGGCGAACGACCACGCCCACTTCGGCGGGTCGGCGTTCCCGCTGAACAAACTCGGCCTCGACACGTCGATGACGATCTACGCCGGGTTCCTGGCGCTGCTGGTCAACCTGGTGGTCGCCGCGCTGGTGACGGTGCTGGCCCGGCGCCTCGGTTCACCCGAGGGCGTCGACGGCACGGCTCCCGCCGACTACACGGCCGAGTCGGGCGACCCGCAGGTCAAGGAGGACCTGGAGGTGGCCGGGTCGACGTGATCCCCTTACGGCGCCTTTACAACGTAGATTCAAAGACGGTTCTCACCTGACGCTCATGCGCGGTTCCTAGCGTGAACGTCATGACGGACCACGACGAAGGCAAACGGGTCAGCCGGCGCACGATGATCGCCGGGGTGGGTTCGCTCGGCCTGGGCGCGCTGCTCGCGGCGTGCGGGTCGAGCGGCTCCACCTCGGTGACGACCTCCACGGGCGCCACGGCGACCATCACCCCCCAGGCCGCCACCGGCGACCTGACGGCTCTTTTCGAATCCTCCGGTACGTGCACGCTCACCGCCTCCACCACGCAGGGGCCCTACTACTTCGACGCGGACAAGATCCGGTCGGACATCCGCGAGGACCGGCCGGGGACCCGGCTGGACGTGGCGATCCGGGTCAGGGACAGCGAGACGTGCGAACCGCTGAAGGACGCCGTGGTCGAGATCTGGCACTGCGACGCGGGCGGCGCCTACTCGGGCGCCGAGTCGGCGTCGGCGGGCGGCCCCGGCCAAGGCCGGACGCCTGGTGGAGGAGGCGGTGACCTGGTCCCCGCCGATGACAACCGCTATCTGCGGGGCGCCCAGGTGACCAACGCCGAGGGGATCGTCACGTTCACCACGATCTGGCCGGGGTGGTATCGAGGTCGTACCGTGCACATCCATGCCATGGTCCACGTGGGCCAGGACAGGACCCTCACCACACAGGTGATGTTCGACGAGGCGCTGAACGACGCGGTCATGGCGGCGGAGCCGTACACGGGACGGGGCGCGCGGGACACCCGTAACGAGAACGACTCGATCTTCCAGACCGGCATGATCATGAGGACCGTCGAGGGCTCCGGCGGATACCAGGGCGCGATCACCTTCGACGTCGACCCCGACCACGACGGACGGTAGCCCCCTCCCCGCGATCGGTGAGATCATCGGCGGGCACCGAACGTAGCGGGAGGGGAACGCCGATGGCGGATCCGGCGGTATCAGGGGACGGCCTGAGCAGGGCGGCCAGGACGGCGGGGCGGATTCTGGTCCTCCTCGCCCTGACGGCGGTGATCCTGTGGATGATCTACCAGGTCAGGACCGTCGCGATCAGCGTCGTGCTGGCCATCTTCATCACCACGCTGATGATGCCCCCGGCGCGCGCGCTCCGGGAGATCGGCCTGAACCGGGCCCTGTCCACCATGGGCGCCTTCATCGGGGTGATCGTGGTGCTGGCCTCCTTCATCGCGGTGCTCGTGCCCCCGACGATCGACGGCATCGCCGAACTGAACGCCAGCATCGGCCAGGTGGTCACCGACCTGCAGAAGACGGCCGCCGGGTTCGGCCTGGACCACGCGCAGATCCAGAAATACGTCGCCGACTTCCAGACCTACCTGTCGGGACGCGGCGGTGAGATAGCGACGGGCGCGCTCACCGGGGTGCGCACCATCGGCGAGATCGTGGTCGGCGGGGTGCTCGCCCTGATCCTGGCCGTCTACCTGGTCCACGGTGGCGACCACCTGGTCCACTGGCTGGCCGACCTCGCGCCGCGTGGCAGCCGCGGCCACATCCTGAACACCTGCCGGGTCGTCTTCGACGTGATCGGACGCTACGTCCGCGGCGTGGCGGCGGTCGGGTTCGTCGACGCGTTCTTCATCGGCATCACCCTGTGGATCCTCGGGGTGCCGATCGCGCTGCCGCTGGCGGTGCTGACGTTCGTCGGCGCGTTCCTGCCGGTCATCGGCGCGCTGTTCGCGGGCCTGCTGGCGGCTGTGGTGGCGTTCGTGGCCAAGGGGTGGATCGTGGCCTTGATCGTCGTCGCGGTGACCATCCTGGTGCAGCAACTCGAAGGACACGTCCTGGCGCCGCTGATCTACGGGAAGGCGCTCGACCTGCCTGGGGCGGTCATCCTGATCGCACTGGCCGTCGGCAGCTTCGTCGCGGGCATCGTGGGCGCGTTCCTGGCCGCGCCGGTCGCTTCGGTGATCGTGGCGTTGATCCGCGACGCGCAGGGGCGCTCTCCCGATTCGGGCCCGCCCGCCACGCCGCCGGAACCTCCACCGCCCGCGAAACCGGCGGTGGCCTGACCGGCGAGTTCGGCCGGCGCCAGTCGCGTGGCCGGTCTCTACTGGGCGGGCCAGGCGGGGTGGATCTGCTCGACGCGGTCGCGGCGCGTGTACATGTCCCAGTAGACGTCCGCCAGGTCGTCGGGGTCGACGACGGGGAACGCCCCGAGGTCGAACGCTTTCTCGATCGCTTCGCTGCGGTCGATGGCGGCGGCGACCGACAGGGTGCCATCCGCCCAGCGGGTCATGCCTGTTCCTGCCCCCCTCGCTGGATCAGAACGGCGTGCGCCGCGCTGAGGCGTTGAGGGTCGGAGCGCTCCGAGGTGTCGCCGGAGACGGTGTCCGCCCATTCGAGGAGCCGGTGCACGTGGGCTTCAGCCAGGGATGTGGTGACGGCCGCCTCGCCTGCGACCACGTCGCCGCTGGTGCCGTCGATGGTGATGACGGCGCCCTCCGTCAGGGTGCGGTCGCCGGCCCGGATCGAGCCTGCCGCCACGATCAGGCCCGCGGTGCCGACCACGGCGGGTTTGCCCATCGCGCGGGCGACCACCGCCGCGTGGCTGGCCGGGCCGCCTCGCGCGGTGACGATTCCGGTGGCGGCGGCGATGCCGCGCAGGTCGAGGGGGGAGGTCTCCGGGCGGACCAGGATGACGGGGCCGTCGGCCGCCATGCGGACCGCCGCCTCAGAGGTGGTCGCGATGCTTCCGGTCGCCACGCCGGGGCAGGCGCCCAGGCCTCGGGCCACCACGTCGGCGGGCAGGGCGATCCGGGCGGTTCGTACCTGCTGGAGATCCTTCTCGGTGACCCGGAGGAGGGATTCCTCGCGGGCGATCACGCCGTCGTCGGCGAGGTCGGTCGCCACCCGGACGGCGGCGGCGCCGGTGAAACGGCCGGGGCGGACCTGGAGGAGCCACAACCTGCCGCTTTCGTAGGTGAACTCCAGGTAGCAGGCGTCGCGGTAGTGCGCTTCGACGCGGGCCATCGCGTGCGTCAGACCGGCCCACACCTCGGGTTCCCGGTCGGCCAGGTCGTGCAGCGGACGGGGGTGTTCGCGGCCGGAGACCACCGCGTCGCCCCGGCGGCCGAACAGGACGTCGCCGTACGGGACGGGGTCGCCCGTGGTGGGGTCGCGGGTGAAGGCGACGCCGGTGCCGCTGTGGTGGTCGCGGTCTCCGTGGACCATCGTCTGGACGGACACCGCCGTGCCGAGGTCGTGGGAGATGCCGTGGAGGTCGCGGTAGGTCTTGGCGCGGGGGGTGTGCCACGAGGCGAAGACCTCGGTGACCGCGTTCAGCAGGGGGCCGATCGGGTCGGTGTCCAGGTCGAGGACGGTCGTCATCATGCCGGGCATCGACACGCTCGCGCCGGATCGGACCGACACCCGTGTCGCGGGGAGGTCGGACAGGGCGGCGGACAGCTCCTCGACCAGGCCCTCGGGCAGGTGGCCGTCGCGGAGATAGGCGCGGCACGCGTCGGTTCCGATGACGAATCCGGGTGGTACGGGCAGGCCCAGGCGGCCCAGCACGACCAGGCCGTGGGCCTTGCCGCCGATCACCTCGACCGGTTCGCCCGACGTGAGGGGGTGGATCCACCTCATCGCGGGATACCCAGGGTGACCAGCAGGTCTTCGTGCAGCTGGAACCAGATGACGTGGTAGGACGCCATGTCGTCCGTGACGTACTCCCGCTCCCCCGCCCTGGCCCGTGTCAGCGCCTCGGTGAGGCGGACGCGGTATCTGGCGAAGCGGGGCAGCGCCTGCGACAGGGCGGCGACGACGGTCTCGGCGCGGCGATCGAGGTCGGTCAGCAGGGTGAGGACGCGGGCGTCGTGGGCCGGGTCGCCATGGTCGTTCAGGGTGCCCCCGCGCATCTGCCACGCCTCGCAGAGGTCGAGCAGCTCGGTGTTCAGGGGCAGGAAACGATCGAGGGCGTCGGTCACCGCAGCCCTGGTGCCGGCGTCGTCGAGTTCGGCGGCGACGCGGGCGGCGTGCACGGTCTTGCCGGTCGGGGTGATGCCCCAGCCGCCGAAGTCTCCCGGTTCGTAGGTCACCAGCCCGGCCACGGCCAGGTCGATCAGCTCCGACTGGACGTCGGACTCACCGAACCCGGACGCCTCGGCCAGCCGCGTCAGGGTCGTGAACCCCATGCAGCGAAGGGTGTTGAGAACCAGCAGGTCAGAGCTCGTCACACGACGAAGCGTACTCCTACCATCCGGATGATAAGAACATCTGGAATGGCCGGACCTGGTCGGGTGGCCGACCAGGCGGAGCCGTAATGGAAGGAGAAGCCCTTCCACCCACGACGGTGCGGCTGGGGTTCGAAGTGGCCCTAATTGGTTTGCCGCCCGATCTCGGGCGCGAGGATCCTCGGCCGAAAGGCACAGAGAGGAAATCACGACATGGCCGCCACCGGATCCAACCTGTCATCCGAGTCCCAGCCGGAGGTCCGCACGTCAGCCGGTGTTCTGCGCGGTGGCCGCGAGGCGGGGCGCGCGGTCTTCCGCGGCGTCCCGTTCGCCGAGCCGCCCGTCGGCGACCTGCGTTTCGCGGCGCCGCAGCCGGTGCGCGGCTGGGACGGGGTGCGGCCCGCCCTCGCCTACGGCCCGCCGCCGCCGCAGTCGGGTGTGCTCGCGGTGTCCCAGGACGCCGCCGGTGACGACTGGCTCACGCTCAATGTCTGGTCGCCCAACCTCGATCCGGCGGCGGGGCTGCCGGTGATGGTGTGGATCCCCGGCGGCGGTTACGCCATGGGCCACTCCGGCCTGCCGGAATACGACGGCGGGCACCTGGCCGCGAGCGGGACCGTGGTCGTGACCCTCAACTACCGGCACGGGATCGAGGGTTTCGGCCAGATCGACGGGGCCCCGGCCAACCGGGGGCTGCTCGACCAGGTCGCGGCGCTGGAGTGGGTGCGGGACAACATCCGGGCGTTCGGCGGCGATCCCGACAGGGTGACGGTCTTCGGGGAGTCGGCGGGCGGCGGGTCCGTCGCCTCGCTGCTGGCCATGCCGCGCGCCGCCGGGCTGTTCCGGCGGGCGGTCGCGCAGAGCGTGCCGGGGACGTTCTTCTCCCCCGAACTGGCCGCCGACCTGGCCGCCGCCTTCGCCGCCGAGCTGGGGGTGGCGCCCACAGCGGCCGGGATGTCGACGATCTCCCCGGACCTGCTGCCCGAAGCGGGCGACGCGGTCTTCGCCAAGATGGACCAGTGGCGGGAGCGCTGGGGGCGGATCACCCACCGGCCGATCCCCTACGCCCCGGTCATCGACGGTGACGTGCTGCCGACGACGCCCTGGCAGGCACTGGCCGGCGGCGCCGCCCGGGACGTGGAGCTTCTCGTCGGCCACACCCGGGACGAGCACCGGCTGTTCAGCCTGATCGACGGCGTGCTCGGCCAGGTCACGCGCGAGCAGTCCGAGGCCGCGCTGCGGGTGCTCGCCCCGGGGACGGACGGCGCGCGCCGCTACCGGGAGGCGTTCCCGGCCGCGACCGACGAGGAGTTGTACGAGCTGGTCAACGCCGACTGGCTGTTCCGCATGCCGAGTGTCCAGCTGGCCGACGCGCAGATCGCCGGCGGCGGCCGGGCCCACCTGTACGAACTGACCTGGACGGCCCCGGGCATGGGCGGCGCCCTCGGCGCCTGTCACGGGCTGGACGTGCCGCTCGTCTTCGGCAACCTGAGCAGCGGGCAGACCGCCATGCTGATCGGCGACCCGCCCTCGCCGGAGGCGGCGGAGCTGTCCGCGCGGATCCGGGGGGCGTGGACGTCGTTCGCCGCGCACGGCGACCCGGGCTGGCCCGCGTACGACGCCGGCGGCCGCCTCGCCCAGATCTTCGACGCGCCGTCGACGGTCGGCGCCTATCCGGAGGAGACATCGCGGCGGCTGTGGGAGGGTCACGCCTTCCCGGCGCTGCCGCTGCTCGCGGGCTGATCTCGTCGAAGGGCCGGCGTCATTCACGACGCCGGCCCTTCGTGCGTCTGTGGGTGCCGCCCGCCGCAGAGGAGGATAGTAGGGGGCATGGACGGCTCGGAAAGCATCCCCGCAGGTCGCCGCAGAGGCTTAGACCCGATCGCTCTGCCGGGTCGCGCCGGGGACGAGCCTCCCGAGCGGCATAAAACGGCTCCTTCACGGGTTGCCTCATAACGAGTGGCTGACCCGGGCGAAGCTCTTTCCGAGACGGTGAATTCGGGTGGATCGGGCGTGGTGTCGGGGTTAGTCTCCAGGTGGAGGCATGACATGAACTCGCGATTCGGCTGGCGTCCCCAGCCTGGCAGCTGATCCGGCAGACGAGCTCCCACCGAAGTCTGACCTGGTCAGTCGCCGCCCACCTGCACGGCAGGGCTCAGCGACCACGTTCACGCAACATCGGCGCCTGACCCCTGGAGGGTTCTCATGCTTCCGCGTTTGGAGCAGCTCGATCACGCCCATTTCGGGGCCGCGAGCACTCCGCATTCCCCGATGCATTCCCCCATGCCCGACGACGCCGCGATCCGCGCCGCGCTGACCGTCGACGAGCCGCCCTACCCTTTCGTGCTGGTCTCGGGTCCGGCCGCGTCCCGCCGCCTGTTCGAGGCGATCCGGGCGACCCTGCCGGCCGACACCCCGGTGCTGCTGCCCTCCTCCGGGCAGGAGCTGGCGGCCATGGTCGAAGACGGGCTGCCGTTCTCCGACGGCAGGCCCGGCCTGGTCTATCTCGACGGTCTCACCTCGGCCGACCTGGCGGCGCTGACGCCCGACGTGCTCGACGAGATCCTCGACGAGGCGATCCTGGCCGCCACGACCACCATGTCCACGGTGGAGCGGGGGTGTTCCGACGGGCTGCGGGCCGCCTACCAGGTGGCCATGGACGCAGGTGACCTCGACGTCGCTCCGGACGCCGCCATGAGGCTGGCCGAGATCCTCTACGAGGCGCTGGAGTTCGACGCGGCCCGCGCCGCCTACCAGACGGCCATCGACTTCGGGCATCCCGACGAGACGCCCAACGCGTATGTGAGCCTGGGCGTGCTGCTCGGCGACCTGGGCGACGTCGACGGGGAGATCGCGGCCTACCGGCGGGCGATCGACTCCGGGCACGGCGACTACGCGCCGATGGCGGCCTACAACCTCGGGATCGTCTACCGCGAGCTGGGGAACGTCGCGGCGGCACGGGAGGCCTACCGGCTGGCCGTCGACTCGGGGCACGTCCGGCACGCGTCGGCGGCGGGCAACAATCTGGGGTTCCTGCTCGTCGAGCAGGGTGATCACGAGGGCGCGCGGACGGCCTTCCAGGGCGCCATCGACCTGGGCGACCCCGACCGGTCGGCGATGGCGGCCTACAACCTCGGCGTCCTGCTCGGGGACATGGGCGACGTCCCCGGCGAGATCGCCGCCTATCGGCGCGCGGTCGACGCCGGGCATGCCGAACACAGCCCGCAGGCGGCCTACAACCTCGGTTACGTGCTCGACGAGCAGGGCGATCACGAGGGGGCGCGGGTGGCCTACCAGGTCGCCATCGACTCCGGGCATCCCGCCCAGGCGCCGTGGGCCGCTTTCAACCTCGGGGTGATGCTGGGGGAACTGGAGGACAGCGCGGGCGAGGAGGCGGCCTTCCTCTTCGCGGTCGGCTCCGGGCATCCGCACTTCGCCCCGAAGGCGGCTTATTACCTGGGGATCTGTTACGAGAACCTCGACGACATCGAGGCCGCACGGGCCGCCTACCAGGTCGCCGCCGACTCAGGCCACGACGTGGCGAGAGAGGCCCGGATGGCTCTGGACGATCTGCCCACCCTGTAGTCGGGTGGCCGGCCACTCCGAAGGCGTAACGGAAGAAGAGCCTTTAGATCTTGAGCTCCCGCAGGGCGGCGGCGAGGCGGTCGACGTCGGCGGCCGAGGTGAACAGGGCCGGGGTGACGCGGACGCAGTCGCCCTTCGCGAGGCCGCCGCGGCGGACCGTGAAGATGCGGTGGCGGTTGTAGAGATGGTCGACGATCGCGGTGTTGTCGGCCTCGCTCGTGCGGCCGGTGAGGCGGAACGCGGTCATTCCGCCATACATGGACGGGTCTTCCGGGGTGAGGATCTCGATCGGCAGATCGCTGACCTGGTGGACCCAGCGGTCGCGCAGGTGGCGGAGGCGGGCCTCCTTGACGTCCGCGCCCAGGGTCTCGTGGAAGTCGAGGGCGGCGCCGACGCTGAGGATCGGCGCGACGTCCATGGTGCCCGAGTGGACGCGGGAGCGGATGTCGGCCCGCTGCGACTCGTCGCCGAAGACGGGGTCGATGTCCGGCAGGCGACCTTCGCGGATGTACAGGAAGCCGCTCCCGAGGGGTGCGCCCATCCATTTGTGCAGGGAGAACACGCCGAAGTCGGCGTCGAGGGCGGGCAGGGTGAAGTCGAGGTGGCCCCAGGAGTGGGCGGCGTCGACGATCACGTCGACGCCCTTCTCGCGGGCCATCGCGACGATCTCCCGCACCGGGACGACCAGGCCGGTGAGGTTGTTCAGGTGGCTCAGCAGGAGGAGCTTGAGTCGCGGCGTCTTCGACAGGGCCGCGGCGTAGGTGTCCAGCACGGCCTGGCGGGTGGCCGGCTCGGGGATCACCAGGCGTTCGACGCGGGCGCCGTGCCTGGCGGCGAGCCATTTCAGGGCCGACTGGCCGCTGTGGAAGTCGAGGTCGGCGAACATGACGGCGTCGCCGGGGGTCAGACCCCGGTAGCCGGTGATCAGGTTCTGCAGGGCCTCGGTGCCGCCCCGGGTGAAGGCGATCTCCTCTTTCGTCACGCCGAGGAGCCGTTCTCCAGGTTCACGAAGTCGGGGCTGACGCGGAACCGGCTCGCGACGGTTCGCCAGAAGGGCTCGTCGTGAGCGATCTGGACGGGGGTTCCCGCCGGTCGCGCGAGGGCCGTGGCGGGACCGGCCATGAGCGACAGCGGCAGGCCGGTGAGCATCGCGCGGCGTGACAGGGCCACTGCCCCTCCTTCTCCGATACGAGGGGGCGATCGATTATCCGCCGGTCGCGACACCCGCGCCCGCCATCCGGAGCGGCGTGTCGTCGGCCTGTTACGTTGGGTGACCATGGCTTCTCACCTGGTGGGCGGCACCCCGGTGTGCCTGATCGGCGATCCGTTCGGCCCTTTCTGGGCGAAGCTCGAGGGCGTGAACCCCGGCGGGCTCAAGGATCGGGCCGCTCTCCACATCGTCGAGCGCGCGAGGGCGCGGGGTGAGCTCAGGCCCGGTTCGATGATCGTGGAGTCGACGTCGGGGACGTTCGGGCTGGGGCCGGCCCTGGCGGGGATCGTCCACGGGCATCCGGTGACCGTGGTGACCGATCCCGGCATGGAGCCCCTCGTCCACCGGTTGCTGGCCGCTTACACGTGGTCGCGTCGTGGCTGGCCAGGACGATGCCGCCGGACACCCGCATCGTCGCGATATTTCCTGACGGGCCCGCCCGGTATCACGCGACGATCTTCGACGACGCGTACTGCGCGGAGCACGGGCTGCTCGACCGGCCACCCGCCGACGAGGTCACCCGGTGGACGCGGATGGTGATCCGGTGAGGTGGGTTTCGTTCGACCGGTCGGTGCGCTTGCTGATGGTCAACCAGTTCACCATGAACGTCGCGTTCTACATGCTGATGCCGTATCTGGCGGGGCACCTGTCCGACGGGCTGGGTATGGCGGGGTGGACCGTCGGGCTGGTTCTCGGCGTGCGGAACCTCAGCCAGCAGGGGCTGTTCCTGCTGGGCGGGACGCTCGCCGACCGGCTGGGCTATCGGCCGGTCATCATCGCCGGGTGTCTGCTGCGGACGCTGGGGTTCGCGCTGCTGGGGTTCGCCGACACGTTGCCGGTGCTCCTGGCGGCTTCGGTGATGACCGGGTTCGCGGGGGCGCTGTTCAATCCGGCCGTACGCGCGTATCTCGCAGTTGACGCCGGAGATCGGCGGGTGGAGGCCTTCGCTCTGTTCAACGTGTTCTACCAGGCCGGGATCCTGCTGGGGCCGCTGATCGGGCTGGCGTTGATGGCGGTGGACTTCCGGCTGGTCTGCGCGGTGGCCGCCGGGGTGTTCGCGCTGCTGACGCTGCTTCAGGTGTTCGCGCTGCCCGCCTGCGCGGGGGCCGGGAGATCGGAGGCGGGGGTGCTGGCCGACTGGCGGACCGTGCTGAGGAACCGGCCGTTCGTGCTGTTCGCCTGCGCGATGGCCGGGTCCTACGTGATGTCGTTCCAGGTGTACCTGGCATTGCCGCTGACGCTCGGTTCCTCCGGTGGGGTGACCCTGCTGTTCGTGGTGTCGGGCGGGGTGGCGGTCCTCGGCCAGTCGCGGATCACCCGGTGGGCGCGGAGCCGGTGGACGCCGGGGCAGGCCATGACCTGGGGGCTGGCGGTGATGGGGGCGGCGTTCCTGCCCCTGACGGTGACCACGTCGATCGGGGCGGTGCTGCTGTGCGCGGCGCTGCTGGGGGTGGGGACGGCGCTGGCGTATCCGTTCGAGATGGACACGGTCGTGGCGCTGTCGGGCGGGCGGCTGGTGGCCACGCACTACGGGCTCTACCAGTCGATCGCGGGAGTCGGGATCACGCTGGGCAACCTCGCCGTCGGGGCGTTGCAGGACCGCGGTGTCGTGTGGGTGGCGCTGGCCTGCGTGGGGACGGCCGCGGCGGCGGGCGTCGCGGGACTGAACAGACCTGCGACAACTAAGCTCCAGCCCCATGGCTGACGGATGGGAATGGGACGACACCCTCTTCAAAGGCACCGCCGCCCACTACACACGCGGCCGGATCCCCTACGCCCCGGCCTTCGCCGAGACCCTGGCGACGGCCCTCGATCTGGACGGCCGCAGTCGCCTGCTCGACGTCGGGTGCGGCCCCGGCATCGTGACGCTGGCCATGGCCCCGTTCGTCGGGGAGGCGATCGGCATGGACCCCGACCTCGACATGCTGGCGGAGGCCGGGCGGCAGGCCGGACGCCGGGGGGTGACCAACGTCCGCTGGGAGGCGAGCCGGGCCGAAGACCTGCCCGGCGACCTGGGCGCGTTCCGGGCCGTGGTCTTCGCGCAGTCGTTCCACTGGACCGACCGCGACCTCGTCGCCGCGGCCGTGCGGCGGATGCTGACGCCCGGGGGCGCGTTCGTGCAGATCGGCAACCTGCCCTCGCCCGCCGTCGCCCCGTATGAGGAGATCGGTGAGCTGGTGCGGCGCTACCTCGGCCCGGTGCGCCGTGCCGGGCAGGGCAGGCTCGTCAACGGCACGCCGGGCCGCGAGGATCTCGTCCTGGCGCGAGCCGGGTTCGCGGACGTCGAACGCCATGTCGTCCCGGCCGGAGAGGTGGTCGCACGCACCGCGGACGACCTCGTGGCGTGGGCGTTCTCGCGGTCCGACTCCGCGCCGCACCTGTTCGGCGACCGGCTCGCCGACTTCGAGCAAGACCTGCGCGCACTGCTGCGGGGCCGCGTCTTCGCCGAACGCCTTCCGGCGACCGAGATCAGGATCTGGCGCCCGGATATCCGTTGGTCAGGTGATCGACCGATCTGATTGGATGATTACACAATTACAGTGAAAGGTCTCCTGACATGCGGCTTCCCACGTGGTTCGCCGAACCGGCCGAGCGGAACACCCCCGAGCCCGAATTACGGGTCTCCACCCTTGAGCTCTTCTTCGACCTGGTCTTCGTCTTCACCATCACCCAGTTGACCCACGTCCTGGTCGCCGGCCTGGAGCCACCGTCACCCGGGCACCGGGCCGTCACCATCGGCGAGAGCGCCCTGCAGGTGGTGCTGGTGTTCGGGGTGATGTGGTGGATGTACTCCGGTTACGTCTGGCTGCTGAACTCGGTGCCCCCGGTACGTCCGGCGCGGCGGATCCTCGTGCTGCTGGGCATGACCGGGTTCCTGCTCATGGCGCTCGCGATCCCCACCACGTTCAACGGCGGCGGACCGGCCTTCGCGATCGGATATCTGCTGCTCATCGTGGTCCACGGCGCGCTCTACCTCCAGGCGACCAGGGCCATCGTGCGGGTGATCCCGTTCAACCTCGCGGCCACCGCGCTCATCGGCGTGGCGTCCTTCGTGGCGGCGCCGTACACCTACCTGCTGTGGGCGGCGGCGCTGATCCTGCTCTGGGGCAGCCCCTATTTCATCGGCCAGAAGGGCTTCACCCTCCGCGCCCCTCACGTGGTCGAACGGCACGGTCTGCTGGTGATCGTCGTCCTCGGCGAGTCGATGCTCGCGATCGGCATCGGCGCCGCCGACCTGCACGTCGACCTGGGCCTCGGCATCGCGGGCGCACTCGGCCTGTGCCTGGCGGCCTGCCTGTGGTGGACCTACTTCGGCGACGGCGACGAGGTCGCGGCCGAACACGCCCTGGCGGCGGCCGAACCCGTCCCGCGCACGCGCATGATCCTCGGCGCCTACTTCTACGGCCACATCCCGATCCTGCTGGGCGTCGTCGCCGTGTCCGGCGGCATCAAGAAGGTCATCGGCCATCCCCTCGACCCGCTCAAGCCCGCAGCGGCGATCATGCTCTCGGCCGGGGTGGCCCTCTACCTGGCCGGCGACTTCTGGTTCCGCCGCGTGCTCGGATTACCCCAGGCCCGCATCAGAGGGCTCGCGGCGATCGCCGCACTCGTGGCGGCGGCGGTGGGACTGTGGTCGGCGATGGCGCAACTCGCGGTTCTGGTAGTGATCCTGGTCGTCATGCTCGCCATCGAACACCGGCGCTCATGGGCCATCGGCTGAGCTCTCGAACTTTTCTTCCGTTACGGCTCCGCCCACCCCGGCACCGCCCGCCGCTCTGAGTGCCGACCCGCCATCCGGCGCTCCTCACCCGCTCAATCCCCGCGCCGTCACGAACCAGGTCCGGCGGCCACCGTGTTCTTCAGCCTTCCGACGAGAACTCTCAGCGGATCCCCGTCGGCGGTCTGCGCGACGGAACTCCAGCCAGGTCCCCGGAGGTCCTCTATTCCGCCGACGAGTCTGCGCTCGCCTCCCTCGACGGTCTCCAGCAGGAAGCCCTGGGGGTAGACCGCGAACAGATGTGCGCCGACCGGGCTCGGCTCGACATGGCCGCCATCGGCCGTTCCGGACGCCGGACCCGGTGGAGTGTTGAGGAAGAGAAGCGCCCGGGTCCCCCGCGGAATGGCTTTGGCGAAGTCGTCGAGCGACCGGCACGGACGGAGGCCCGGATCGCACAGACCGCCTTGCGGCAGTTCGACATAGGCGTATCCATCGGCCAGCTTCGGGTTGTCGTCGGCCCCCTTGACCGGATCGGTCACCCGGAATCTCATCACCACGTTGTACAGGGTGTCGTCGGGGACCGCGCCGACGACAGTACGGCCTTGTTCGAAGCCTTCCACCTCACCCGCTACGACGACCTCCGACAAAGGATCGGATGCCAGTTCTTCGGGGGATGCGAAAACGACGAAGTTACTGGCGACTCCGCGTAACACCGAAGTGTCCACAGGTTCTGTACTCGGCGCGCACGCCGCGATCAGAAAAGTGGCGGTCGCGAATGCCAGGAAGCGGGATCCCACGGAAATCACGACTCGGCAAGAGCGGCCTGGGCGCGATCCATCGTCCCGTAGAAATTGATATTCCGCTCCAGCCCTCTGCCCGAAACGGCGTCCAGCACGGCCTGCGAAGATGCGACCACGAACAATCGGCCGCCCGACGACATGACTCGTTTGGCCGAGGCGATGACCGCACCGACACCATCGACGTCGCAGAACGTCACGCCGCTCAGCTCCATGAGGACTTGCGGCGGATCGAGCCGTTCGACGGCGGAGACCGTCAGAGGGTTGAGGACCGATACGGCGGTGTCGGTCATTCGGCCGGTCACGTAGAAGATCTCGTACGTTGATTCGTCTTCCACGCGGACGCGTATTTCCTGATCCTGGCCTGACATCTTTCCCCTTTGTTCCGCCGGCGCGATGAACAGGTCTGGAGAGGCTCTCACACCCGGGGTCGTCCTGAAAATGCGTCACCTGCTGGAACGCAGGGGGGTTACCACTACCGTTCCAGCCACGTCCTGAGGTCGTCGTTCTCCGAGTCCAGGGTCGACCCGTCGAGGATCCTGAGCGCCTGCACGCGGAGAATGTCCGCGCGGTGGGGGTGCGGCAGCACCATCAGGCTCAGGGTGTCGTCCTCCCACCAGGTGGCGCCGATGAAGACCGAGCCGTCGACCGAGGACAGGTCGAAGGCCGGATGGCCATGAGAGCCCAGGACTCGGGATCGGGAGCCCGCTCCTCCCAGGTCCCAGCCGGGTTCCAGTTCGACCAGCGCCCACACCATCTCCCACCATCGGGGGTTGTGGGACGACCCCGACTCCTCGCGGGCCCGGAAGAAGTCGGGGTCCACGCCCGGCTCCAACGCGATCAGGAAGCGCTCCCCGTCGGAGAACAGGCCGTGTTCCACCGCCGCCGTGTGCCAGGCGCGGTTGAACGTGACGGCCAGATCGGGGTCGTCGACCTCGAAGATCTGATCCTGCCTGCCCTCCTCGGGTCCGACCGTGGCGATCCGGGCGGCCATCTGGGGTGGTACGCCGGTGCCCCGCTGGATCTCGATCAGCCGTACACCGCAGGCCGCCAGGTCGCGGGCGACGAACTCCTCGCTCATCTCCCGGACGGGGGGCCACTCCGGAATCTCGGTGCGGAGCGACGACCACATCCTCACAAGCGGCATATCGAAGCCCTTGGTCATGTCGGGGTCGTCTTCGGCGGACGCCGGGGCCAGCACCACGGAGAGCCGCCAGCCCTGATCCACGAGCGTCCGGAGCCTCGTCACGATGTCGGGGGCCCAGCCGAAGATCTCGTCGCGCGGTACCTCCGGCACGCCCGTCAGGGCGGCCGACCACACGGTGGACGTGCGCGGCTCGCCCGACGGCCCGATCTCGCCCGCCCGGAACGTCCGGTCGGGGGTGATCCCCGTCGCGTCGGTGACCTCCTGCGGGTCGCCGTCGGCGCTGATGATTCGTACGTAAAAGCGGAGCATCGGGCCAGATCTTCCGAGGGGTTGTGGATCTTGTCAATAGTGCTCCTCGTGGTCGGTCGGTGGCACGAGAGGCGGGAGCCGTACAAAAGAGCACGGTAAGAAAATGCGTTGCGGCGGGATGGTTCTCCAACGGATCGTGGGCCCGGTGGCCATTCTTGAAGCCCAATCCCTGACCAAACGGTTCGGGCCGGTCCATGCCGTGAACGGGGTCAGTCTCACCGTCGGGCAGGGCGAGATCACTGGACTGCTCGGGCCCAACGGCGCCGGGAAATCCACCACTCTTCACATGCTGCTCGGGCTCGTCACCCCTGACTCCGGCGGTATCACGATGTTCGGGCTCGACCTGCAGCGCCATCGGACCGAAGTGCTGAGCCGGGTGAACTTCTCGGCCAGTTATCTCGGGCTGCCTGGGGTGCTGCACGTGCGGGAGGTGCTGAATTCGTTCGCGCGGCTCTATGGATTGCGGGATCCGCGTAAGCGGGTCGCCGACGTCGCCGAGCTCGTGGAGATCGGGCCGCTGCTCAAGCGGCGGACGGGGGATCTGTCCTCCGGGCAGCACACCCGGGTTCAGCTCGCCAAAGCGCTGCTCAACGATCCCGAGCTGCTGATTCTCGACGAGCCCACGGCGGCGCTCGATCCGGACGCGGGGGAACGCATCCGGGCGCTGCTCGTGGGGGTCGCGCGGGAGACGGGGAAGGCGCTGCTCATCACGTCGCACAACATGCGGGAGGTCGAGCGGATGTGCGACACCATTCACTTCCTCTCCGCCGGACGGATCGTGGCCAGTGGGTCGGCGGCCTCGCTGGCGGCGGACTTCGGGGTCGTCGACCTGGAAGAAGTGTTTCTCAAGGTCGCGCGAGAGGGGGTGCCGGCGTGACGGCCATCGCTTTCGAGCCGCACAGCGTCAACGCCCGGTGGCGGCGGATCGCCGGAGTGGTCTATCGGGATCTCGCCGCGATGCGCAGGAGCCCGATCCGGGTGTTCGAGATTCTGTTCTGGCCGGTCATCGAGTTGGTGGTGTGGGGGTACGTCACCCTCTTCCTCCAGGCCAACAAGGTGCCGTTCATTGTGTCGATGCTGCTGGGGGCGGTGCTGCTCTGGCAGGTGCTGCATCGGGCGTCCAACGAGGTGTCGATCGGGTTCCTCGAGGACGTCTGGAGCCGCAATCTGATCAACCTGCATGTCACCCCTGTCACGCCGGGTGAATACGTCACCGGGCTGATCCTGTTCTCGCTGATCAAGATCGCCGGTGGGCTCGCCGTCATGACGACGCTCGCCTATGTGCTCTACGGGTTCGGGCTGTTCACCATCGGGATCGGGCTGATCCCGTTCATGGCGGTGCTGCTGGTGCTCGGATGGGCGCTGGCGCTGGTGGCGATCTCGGCGGTGCTGCGGTTCGGGGAGGGGGCGCAGGTCATCGCGTGGAGCCTGGTGTTCGTGTTCCAGCCGATCGCCGGGGTGTTCTATCCCGTCTCCGTCCTGCCCGAGGTGCTGCAGTGGCTGGCCACGGCGGTTCCGGCCACGCATGTGTTCGAGGGGATGCGGGCGGTGCTCGGGGGCGCGCCCATTCCGTGGGACACGCTGGCTCTCGCGATGGGGCTCGATGTCGTGTACGTCGGGGTGGCGCTCTGGCTCTACTCCGCGACGCTGCGGCACGCCCGGTCCAAAGGGCGGTTGTCCCGATTCGGAGAGTGAACTTGTAGGGTAATGTCCCGGCCATGAGTGAGGCGAGCGGCCCGCTCGTCCAGGGCTATGAGGTGTCCGACATCCTCGGCCAGGGCGGGTTCGGCATCGTGTATCGGGCCCGGCAGCTCGCCGTCGGCCGTGAGGTTGCGCTGAAGATCGACAACCGGGTCCTGGTCAACGATCGTGACCGGCGGCGCTTCATGCGCGAGGTCACCTCGGCCGGGGCCCTGTCGGGGCACCCCAACGTCGCCGACGTCTACGACGCCGGCGTCCTGGGGGACGGGCGTCCGTTCATGGTGCTGGAGCTGTGTCCGGGCGGGTCTCTCGCCGACCGGCTGAAGAACCACGGGCCCTTCTCCGTACGTGAGGTGCGCGACATCGGGATCAAGATCTCCGATGCCGTGGCCGCCGCGCACGCCGCCGGGGTGCTGCACCGTGACATCAAGCCCGCGAACGTCCTGATCAACGCGTATGGGCACGTCGCCCTCTCCGACTTCGGGCTGGCCACGATGCCGTCCAAGGGCGAGGGCGCCGAGCTGTCGGTCACCCGGGAGTCGCTCACGCCGGCCTACGCACCGCCGGAGGCGTTCGAGCTGGTGGAGCCCACGGCTCAGGGCGACGTCTACTCGCTCGCGGCCATGTTCTACGCGCTGCTGAACGGACGGCCGCCCCGGTTCCCGGCCAACGGCGTCGCCAACATCGCGGTCATCATGGCGCTGCACCGGCAGCCGGTGCCCGACATTCCCGGGGTGCCGCAGGGGCTGCTCGACGTGCTGCGGCACGCCCTGGTGACCGATCCCGCGCGACGCACCCAGACCGCCGCCGAGCTCCGCGACGCGCTGGCCGCGCTCGACGCCGACGGCAACGCGACCTCCGCGCGGCCGGTGCCGCCGGTGCCCGCTCCCCCGCCCTACCAGCCGCCGCCCCTGCGGCCTCCCTTCCAGGATGTACGGGTCGGCGGGCCCGCCACCCACAGCCCGAAGCACGGGCCGGTGCAGCACTACGCGCCCACCCACCCGGGGCAGCGGCCCGCCTATCGACCCCCTGGTCACCCACCTGCCCGGCGGACGTCGGCGGTCGGGTTCGTCATCGCCGCGGTGTTCTTCGCGCTGTTACTGGGCGGCGGCGTGGCCTACTACGTGATCGAGGGCCAGGCAGCGATCACGGAGACCATCACCGACGGCCCCGCGCAGGTCAACGCCGTGGAAGGCGGCGCCCAACCGGCGTCGGGTCCGAACGTGGAGACGTACACGGAGAACTGCGCGGCGGCCGAGACCGTCGAGGGCGCCGCCTGTGTGAAGGTGCCCGAGTGCTGGGAGAGCATCCTCAGCCTGCAGGGGTCGGTCACCGCTCCCCGCGTGGGGTGCGAGGCGCAGCACGCGTACGAGACGTTCGCGATCGCGCCGATGCCGTCGGACGCCATCACGTGGAACGCCAACAACCTGGTCAAACACCCCACGGTGGCCAAACTCTGCTCGATGCGGACGTTGCTGGCGTCCCGGCAGGGGGCGGCGGCGAGGGTGACGGCCGACCAGTGGTCACCCGATGTGCTGCCGCCGACGAAGGAGTCGTTCGCGGCGGGTGACCACTATTACCGCTGTGTGGGCGCGGTGACCGGGAAGTCCGGGGACGGGTCCTACTTCAGCGCCTACTGAGGCCAGCCGGCGATGATCTCGGGCGTGATCTTCTCGGTGTAGCAGCGCGAGGTCGTCCTGCCCTTGGAGAGACAGACCTTCACGTCGGCGCGCTTGATCCGGCCGTCCGAGCTGAGTTTGAAGGACGCCGTCGAGCACGTCGTCTTCGCCCGGCTCCAGCCGGTGCCGCCGCCCGTGTAGTGGAAGCGCGCCCGGATGTAGGCGCAGTGCGCCGGGGCCCTGTCGCGCAGTTTTCCGTACACGACGAAGGTCTCCGCCTTGAACGGCGTGATCCAGACGTCGGCGGCGGCGCGGCCGTTCGTCGACTCGACGGGACCCCAGTGGATGCCGGTGGTGGCCCCGGCCGGGGCCTGGGCCGCCACGACCGACGCGGCCAGGCCCAGGGCGATCAGTGTCTTTCTCATGGTCACGACGGTAGAGATCGTCACTTGGAGCAACCTTGCGACCGGCTTGGTCCGCGTCAGGACTGGTCTCCCGCGGCCTGATTGATGGCGTTGGTCAGCCGCTCGCGCTCCCGGCTGATCCACTGCCCCTCCGGGTAGTTCTTGAGGAACTCCTCGGCGAACTCCACGGGATCGTCTCCGACGATCGCGCGGACCGGGGTCCCGTTCGCCACGCTCTGCTCGAAGAGTTCGGCGAGGTCGGTCAGCATGGCCAGCAAGGGCTCCGCCCTGCCCGGCCCGAAGTAGAGCATGTAGCGCTCCAGCGCCTCGACCGCCTTACGGTAGCCGCCGGGGAGTTGCTCCATGCGTGCTTTGACCTGGCGGTACTGCCTCTTCTGGTCGAGCGGTCCGACGACCGCCTCCAGCCACTTCCGGTAGCGCCCCTCGTGTTCTGCGGTCATGTCTGTTCTCCTTCGCGGAGCTGTTCGAGACGTTCGGTGAGGAAGCTCCAGTTCCTCCAGAACTCTTCGAGATAGGCCCGTCCCTGCGCGTTCAGGGAGTAGACCTTGCGCGGCGGCCCCTTCTCGGACGGGACCTTCTCCACGTCGACCAGGCCGCGCTGCTCGATCCTGACGAGCAGCGCGTAGATGGTGCCTTCGGCGATGTCGGAGAAGCCCTGGTCCCGCAGCCAGGCCGTGATCTCGTAGCCGTACGCCGGCCGGCCGAGCAGGAGAGCCAGGACGATGCCCTCAAGGGTTCCCTTGAGCATCTCCGTCAGCTGCTTGCCCACTGCACCCCCTTTGAGCTATTCAGTGTTGCTAGCTACTAGTACATAGTAACGCTGAATAGCGGGGACGGCGCAAGGCCCTCATCACGGCCACTGACAAGGTCCGGCACTATTGGCCGGGTGCGTGTTGATTTGCTCGGGCCGTTCGAGGTCCGCAACGGTGACGGGTCCGTCGTAGAGGTGCCCGGGGCGCGGCTGCGGGCGCTGCTGGCCGCGCTCGCCCTCGAACCCGGCCGGATCGTCACCCGGGGGCGGCTGGTCGACTGGATCTGGGGCGAACAGCCGCCGTCGGACGCGGTGAACGCCGTCCAGGCGCTGGTGTCCCGGCTGCGCAGAGTGCTGCCCGACGGAGTGATCGAGGCCGACGCGGGCGGCTACCGGCTGGCCGTGGGCCCCGACGCGGTGGACGTCTCCCGGTTCGAGCGCCTGGTCGGTCAGGCCCGGTCGGCCGAGCCGCCGGCGCGGGCGGAGCTGCTGCGCTCGGCCCTGGCGCTGTGGCGGGGCAAGGCCATGGCGGACATCGCGCTGCGCGGCAGCGACACCTTCGACGCCGCCGTCGCCCGGCTGGACGAACTCCACCTCGCCGCGCTCGGCGACCGGGTGGACGCCGACCTCCGCCTCGGCCACGGTTCCGAGCTGGTCTCCGAGCTGACCGACCTGGTCGCCACCCATCCGCTGCGCGAGGGGTTCGCGGCGGCGCTGATGCGGGCGCTCGCCGAGGCGGGGCGCGGCACCGAGGCGCTGACCGTCTACCAGCGCACCCGCGAGCATCTCGCCGAGGAGCTGGGCGTCGATCCGTCGGCCGAGCTCACCGCCCTGCACACCGCGCTGCTGCGGGGCGAGGTGGGCGCGGAGCAGCGCCAGACCAACCTGCGCGCCGAACTGACCAGTTTCGTCGGCAAGGACGACGAGGTCGCCGAGATCGCGGGCCTGGCCGCCGACCACCGGCTGGTCACCCTGACGGGCATGGGCGGCACCGGCAAGACCCGGCTCGCCGCCGAGACCGCGCGGACCATGCTCGCCGACCTGCCCGACGGGGCGTGGCTGGTCGAGCTGGCCCCCGTCCGGGAGGGCGCCGACCTGGCCCAGGCCGCGCTGACCGCGATCGGCCTGCGTGACCAGGCCCTGCTCGGGGGTGTACGGGCCGGGGAGCCGATCGACCGGCTCATCGCGGCGCTGCGGGACCGTTCGATCCTGCTGATCCTGGACAACTGCGAGCACGTGATCGAGGCGGCCGCCGCGTTCGCCGACCGGCTGCTGGGCGAGTGCCAGCGGCTGCGGATCCTGGCCACGAGCCGCGAGCCGCTCGGCATCACCGGCGAGGTGCTGTGGCAGGTCGAGCCGCTCGCGGCCGCGTCGGCGGTGCGGCTGCTGCGCGACCGCGCGGCCCTGGTGCGCAAGGACATCGGCGCCGACGAGCCCGCGCTGGCCGCCATGGCGCGGATCTGCCGGGCGCTCGACGGGATGCCGCTGGCGATCGAACTCGCGGCGGCCCGGCTGCGCACCATGTCCGTCGACCAGCTGGCGCACCGGCTCGACGACCGGTTCCGGCTGCTGACCGGCGGGAGCCGGACCGCGCTGGCCCGGCACCGGACGCTGCGCGCGGTCGTCGACTGGAGCTGGGATCTGCTGACCGAGGAGGAGCGCGGCGTGCTGCGGCGGCTGTCGGTATTCGCCGGCGGGGCCGGGCTGGAAGCGGCCGAACGGGTCTGCGGCGACGAGGACCTGCTGACCGCGCTGGTCGAGAAGTCGCTGCTGCTGGCCGACGGCGCGGGCACGCCCCGCTACCGGATGCTCGGCACCATCAGGGAGTACGCCGCCGACCGGCTCGCCGAGGCCGGGGAGACCGAATCGGCCCGCCGGGCCCACCTCGCCTACTTCACCGAACTGGCCGAGACGGCCGATCCGCACCTGCGGCGGGCCGGGCAGCTCGAATGGCTGGCCACGCTGGAGGCCGAGCACGACAACATCGGCGCGGCCCTGCGCGGGGCCCTCGCCGACGGCTGGGCCGAGGAGGCCATGCGGCTGGCCGCGGCGGCCGGGTGGTACTGGTATCTCAGCGGGCACCGGGCCGAGGGCACCGAGCTGAGCGTCGCGGCGGCGTCCCTGCCCGGTGACGTGTCCGACGAGGTGCGGGCGCGGGCGTACATGATCGTCACGATGTTCGTCACCTCGGGGCTCGGCGGCGACCAGTTCCAGGCGGAGAAGTGGATCTTCGAGGCCTATCGGCTGGCACAGCAGGGCGGGTTCCGCCACCAGATGCTCGGGTTCATCGTCCCGCTGGAGCGGATACTGCGGGATCCGGAGAACTTCCTGTCCGCGTTCGACCCGCTGGTCTCGGACGACGACCCGTGGGTCAGCGCCCAGGCCAGGCTCAGCCGGGCCCGGCTGCGGCTCACGATCGGCGGCGACGCGACCGGCGTCGACACCGACATCGAGATCGCCCTCGCCGAGTTCCGGGCGGTGGGTGACCGGTGGGGCATCTCGTCCGCATTGGCCTTCCTGGCCGACCGGCTCGCCATGCGCGGCGACTTCGGGCGCGCGTGCGGGCTCATCGACGAGGCGGTCACGGCGCTGACCGAGGTCAACTCGACCGAGGACGTGGTCGGCCTGCGGGCCCGGCAGGCCCAGCTCCACTGGCTGCTCGGCGACGAGCCGGCGAGTGCGGCCGCGATGGCCGAGGCGCAGCGGCTCGTGGGCGGCATCACCTGGCCGAACGTGCTCGCCGAACTGGCCATCGCGAAGGGCTGGCTGGCCCGCCGGCGCGGCGACCTGGAGGAGACCCGCCGCCACCTGGCCACGGCCGGGACGCTGCTGGGCGACAGCGATCTGGGCGGCTGGATCCGCGCCTCGGCCATGGACATGTACGGCTACCTCACCGACGATCTCGGTGAGTCCCGCGAGTATCGGACCGAGGCGTTCCGCGCCGCCGTGGCGAGCGAATATCCGCCGATGATCTCCTCCGTACTCATCGGGATCGCCGACGTCGCGCTGCGGCAGGGCGAGCACGAGCAGGCCGCGCGGCTGCTCGGGGCCGCCGATGCCGTGCGCGGCACCCAGGACCTCTCCCAGCCGGACGCCGCCAGAATCGCCTCGGAAGCACAGAACCGCCTCGGTGAACTCGCGTTCACCGAGGCGTTCGAGAATGGCCGTGGACGTGACTGGCGGGAGCTGGCCGAGATCACACTCGCTTGCTGAACGTCGCACGGGCCCACACGTAACTGACCAGCGTGATCCCGACGCACCAGGCGACCGCCGCCACGGCCGCGCCCGTCGACGGCGTCCCGGCCAGGAATCCGCGCAGCGCCTCGATGATCGAGCTGAAGGGCTGGTATTCGGCGAACTGCGACACACCCGGCCCCATCTTCTCGGCCGGGACGAACGCGCTGCTCAGGAAGGGCAGCAGCATCAGCGGGGCGGCGATGATCCCGGCGCTCTCCGGGGTCTTGGCGGCCAGCCCGAACGCGACGGTCAGCCAGGAGATCGCCACCACCGCCAGCACGATGACGCCGATCGCGCCCAGCCACTCCGGGAAGCTCGCCGCCGGGGCGAACCCCATCAGGAGCGCGATCCCGATGATGACCGCGATGGCCAGCAGGCTGCGCAGCGTGGTCACGATCACGTGGGAGTTCAGGACGGCGGCCCGGGAGACGTCCATGACGCGGAGCCGGTTGATGAACCCGGTCGTCATGTCGGTGTTCACCGCGACCGTGGTGGCGCTGACCCCGTAACAGATGGTCATGATGATCAGCCCGGGGGTGGCGTAGTCGATGTAGCTGACGCCGAGGTCGAAGCCGTCGCCCAGGACGTACACCATCAGGAAGATCAGGAAGAGCGGCAGCAGCAGGGCGTTGATGATCGCGACCGGGTTCCGGACGGAGTGCCGGAAGTTTCGCCGGAGCATGGTCGTGGAGTCGGCGAAGCTGTTCACTTGGGGCCTCCGGTCAGGGCGAGGAAGACGTCGTCGAGGTCGGGGGTGTGGACCGACAGGTCCTCCACGTCGATGGATCGGGCGTCGAGGCGGTCGAGCAGCGCGCGGAGCGAGCGCACCCCGCCGTCGCCGGGGACGCGCAGGGTCAGGTCGTCGTCGTCCCGGGTGGACCCGGGCAGGGCCTGCGCCGCGACGTCGAGTTCATGCCGGTCGGCGAACCGCAGCCGGATGTGGCTGCCGGGGACCCGGCGCTTGAGCTCGGCGGCGGTGCCCTCGGCGACCAGGCGGCCGTGGTCGAGCACGGCGATCCGGTCGGCGAGCTGGTCGGCCTCGTCGAGGTACTGGGTGGTGAGGAAGATGGTCGTGCCGTCGGCGACCAGCTCGCGGATGATCTCCCACATGGTGCGGCGGCTGCGCGGGTCGAGGCCGGTCGTGGGCTCGTCCAGGAAAATGATCTTCGGCTGGCCGACCAGCGTCATGGCCAGGTCGAGCTTGCGGCGCATGCCGCCCGAGTAGGTCGACGCCGGCTTGGCCGCCGCCTCGGTCAGCTCGAACCGGTCGAGCAGCCCGGCGACGACGCGCCGGCCCTCCGCCTTGGGCCGGTGCAGGAGGTCGGCCATCATCAGCAGGTTCTCCTGGCCGGTGAGCAGGTCGTCGACCGCCGCGAACTGCCCGGTGACCCCGATCGCCGCGCGCACCGCCCTGGTCTCGGTGCTCACGTCGTGCCCGGCGACGACCACTGTCCCCGCGTCGGGGGTCACCAGCGTGCTCAGCACGTTCACCGTCGTGGTCTTGCCGGCGCCGTTGGGCCCGAGCAGGGCGAAGATCGTGCCGGCCCGGACGTCGAGGTCGATGCCGTCGAGCACGACCTTGTCCTTGTATGACTTCCGCAGCCCCGTGGCCGCGATCGCGGATCCGTTCATGAGACATACGGTCGCGGGCCGAGCTGACACGGGACCGTCGCCGTGCTGACACGGCGCTGCCGTCAGTCGGTCCAGGTGCCCGCGGCGTCGAGGATCCGGTCGATCAGATCGTCGGACACCTCGCCGGGCTGGAGCAGCGCGCGGAAGAGCAGGGGGCCGATCAGCAAGGCCGGGGCATCGTGGGGATCGCCCGCCGGCCGGAGTTCCCCGGCCTGCTCGGCCAGTGTCAGCGCCGCGCGGAGTCGCCGGCCGATGGTCGCGGCGAACTGGTCGCGGCGGGCGGCGGCCTCGGGCTCCCACAGCGCGCCCTGCACGAGCGCGGTCGTCACCGCCAGGACGTCGGGCATGGCCAGCTGGTCGGCGAGCAGGCGCAGCTGCCGCTCCAGCCAGGGTCGCACCGGAGTGGCCGGGTCGAGGAAGAAGGGCATCCGGACGCCGGCCATCGCGTCGGTCAGCAACTGTTCCGGGCGGGGCCAGTGGCGGTAGACGGTGGCGCGGCCGACCTCGGCCCGGACGGCCACCCGCTGGTGGGTGACGGCGGACGGTCCCTCCTCACGCAGGAGGTCGCGCGCGGCGGCGAGGATCGCCTCGCGGCTGCGGGTGACGCGCGGATCAGGGGTGTCGGCCATGCGCCCCATCTTATGAGACAAGTTGACTCATAAGCCAGGCGGATGGCAAGCTCCGACTATGAGACAGAATGACTCAGAAGTCTTCCGGATGGTCGTCCTCGGCGCCACGGGAGGCACCGGCCGGGCCGTCGTCGAGGCCGCCCTCCGCGCCGGTCACGCCGTCACCGCCGTCACCCGCCGGGCCGGCGCCCTGCCACCCGCCCCCGGGCTCACCGTCGCGGTGATCCCCGGCCTCGGTGACCTCACCGAGGCCGTTGCGGGACACGACGCGGTCGTCAGCGCCCTGGGCCCCGCGGCGCGCGGACCCGTCACGGTGTGCGCCGACGGCATCCACTCCGCACTGCGGGCGATGAAGGCGACCGGCCCGCGCCGCCTGGTCGTGGTCAGCGCCCACGGCGCGGCCGAGAGCCGCGACCGCTCCCCCTACTCGCTGGCGCTGTGGGCCTCGGTCGGGGCCAAGATGCGCGACAAGGAGGCGATGGAGGCGCTGATCCGCGCCTCCGACACCGACTGGACGATCGTCCGGCCACCCGCGCTGAGGGACTCCGCGCCGACCGGCCACTACCGCACCGGCACCGACCTGCGCATCCGGCTGACCACCGCCGTCTCGCGCGCCGACCTGGCCGACTTCATCGTGAAGGAGACCGTCGAGCCGGCCTACCTCCGCCGCGCGCCGCGGATCGCGTCATGAGCCTCCTGAGCGGCCGCACCGCCCTCGTCACCGGTGGCACCGGCGGGATGGGCCGGGTCATCGTCACCGAACTGGCCAGGGCCGGTGCGCACGTCGTCGCCACCAGCCGCGACCACGAGCGCGGTCAGGCGCTGCGGCGGCGGATCGCCGGGGAGATCGGCGCCGACCGCGTCGAGATCCTGACCGGCGACCTGGCCGCCCGCGCCGACCTGCACCGGCTCGCCGCCGGGTTCACCGCGCGCCACGACTCCCTGCACCTGCTCGTCAACAACGCCGGGGCACACTACCGGGAGCGCCTGCTGACCGCCGACGGCGTGGAGGCACACCTGGCGGTCAACCATCTGGCCGGCTTCACCCTCACCCACCTGCTGGAGAACCACCTGCTCGCGGCCGGGACCGCCCGCGTGGTCAACGTCGTGTCGGCCACGATGTCCGACGCGCGCTCCGTGCCGCTGTTCGGCCGCCCCCAGCCCGTCTCACTCGACCTTTCGGGCGTCACCGACGTACGCGACCTCAATCCGGCCGACGGGTACGTCCCCTTCGCCGCCTATGCCCGAGCCAAACTGCTGGCCACGATCTGCGGCTACGCGTTCGCCGAACGCTGGCAGGACGCGGGCGTCACCGTCAACGCGGTCCATCCCGGCATCGTGAGCACCGGCATCGTCGACGACCTCGTCCCCGCCGTCCTCGCGCCGTTCCGGTCCCTGATCCACCGGCGTCTGCTCACGCCCGAGCAGGGTGCCGGGGCCGCGCTGCGCCTGGCCACCGACCCCGGCATGGAGGGCGTCACCGGCCGCTACTACATGCGTGACAAGGAGACGCGCTCCCCCGAGGCCTCCTACGACCCGGACACCCGCGCAGCGGCGTGGAAACTCAGTCTGAGCTGGGCCGATGACCGTTAGAGCTCGGCCAGAGCGTCTTCCATGTAGTCGATGAAGTCCCAGACGTCCGGGACCATCTCGCGGTCGACGACGATGCCGACGTCCAGGAAGCCGTCGTAGGAGAAGACCGTGATGTTCATGCCGCCGCTCACGTCGGTGATGACCGACAGCGGGTAGTGGGCGACGATCTTGGAGCCCAGGATGTAGAGCGGGAGCTGCGGTCCCGGCACGTTCGACACCATCAGGTTCATCGCCGACACCGTCCCGGAGGCGAGCCGGAAGGCGGCGCGGTCGGCCAGGCCGCTCAGCGCCGCCGGCATGGCCTGGCTGAAGTCGAGCAGCCAGCGGGCCGGGGCGACCGAGAAGCGCTCCTTCACCGTCGCCATGTTGGCGCTGATCATCCGCAGCCGGGTCTCCGCGTCGGAGACGTTGGTGGGCAGCGTGGTGGTGGCCAGCAGGACCTGGTTGCCCAGGTCGGGGCGCATGTTCGACGAGAACGGGATGCCGACGACCAAGGGCTCGACCGGGAGTTCGTCGCGCTGGGAGAGCCAGCGGCGCAGGGCCGTGGCGGCCACGGCCATGACGACGTCGTTCACGGTGACGCCGTGTTCGTTCTTGACCTTCTTGACCGCGTCCAAGGGAAGCCGGCCGAAGGCGAAGCGGCGGTGGCCGGAGACCGGGCCGGAGAAGGGGGTCACCGGGACCGTCAGCCTCGGCAGGTCCGGCAGGACCGAACCGGTGTCGCCCGGCCAGCCCGCGCCCCGGATGAAGCGCGACAGCATGCCGGTGCCGGGGATCTGGGACACCACCGGAATCTCGTCGAGCCTCGGGATCGCGCCGGCCACGAACCTGAGCAGCGCCTGCGGGCTGTCGAGGAACTTCTCGAACCCGCGGCCCAGCATCATCGCGGGCTCCGGGGCCTTGACCGGGAGGTCGTCGGGGGGCTCGACCTCGCGGGGTTCTGCGGACAGGTCCATCAGCGTGGCCAGCACCTCGGCGCCGGCGATGCCGTCGATGGCCGCGTGGTGGACCTTGGTGTAGATGGCGGAACGGCCGCCTTCCAGGCCGTGGACCAGGTACATCTCCCAGAGCGGGCGATGGCGGTCGAGCCGCCGGGCGTGGAGCCGGGCGACCTGTTCGGCCAGCTGGTGGTCGTCGCCCGGGGCGGGGAGGGCCAGTTCCCTGACGTGGTAGTCGAAGTCGACGTCCTTCGACTCGTCCCAATAGGGGTGGTCGAGGCCGAAGGGGACGCGCACCAGGCGGCGCTTCAGCGGCGGGGCCAGGTGCAGGCGGGAGCTGAGCAGGTCGATGATCCCGGCACGCGTGACCGACGCATCCTCCAGCACCGCCAGACTGGCGATGTGCGCCACGTTCGTGGCGGTTTCGAAGTTCAAGAACTGTGCGTCGAGCGCGCTGAGTTGCCGTCCCATGCTGGGATCATTGCCCATCCGAGGCCGGGAAGAGTCCTGAAATGCACGACTCAGTGACGGTGTGTCGCATCCGGCTGACGAGGGTCCCCCGGGTGCTCGAAACCGGGCATCAGCGTGACCTTCTCGCGGTGACGCCGCTCCAGCCACCGGACGAAGAGGGTTTCCTTCCTCGCCTGTACGAGCTGAGCTGCGATCCCCGCCGATTCGCCGTCGAACGGGCCGGGGTGACGGTCGCGGTTGCGGTCGTAGTAGGCGCGTACCTCGTCTGGCGGGAGGCCGGCGTCGATCCGGGTGAAGAGGCTCTGCCCGGCGGGCGTGGACAGAACGGAGGCGATGACACCACCGGTCCGCAGCGCGATCGGCAGAGTCACCGGCGCGACCTGATCCGGACCACCGGCCGGCCCGTCAGATGCCGTCTGACCTGATTCGCCGCGCTTTCGAAGGTCCCGGTACTCCTGCGCGACCACCCGTTCCATGGTCATGAGCTGGACCAGCCAGCGGCGCAGGTTGCGGCCCTCCGGCGAGGCGGGATGGGGAAGGCGGGCGGCGAGCGGGCCTTCGTACAGGTCGCGCATCCGCCGGTCGACCTCGGCGACCGAGATGACCTCGTCGCCGACGGTCGCGGCGATCATGGGAGGACCTCGATGGTGACCGGCTCGGTGTAGTGGACCTTCCCGCCGTATCCCAGCTTGACCAGGGCCCACCATGTCCCCGGCCGGTGTCCGCCGATGACCGGGAAGCGGAGTTCGGTGGTTCCCGGGCCTGTTCCGGTGTTCCAGAGCGGGAGCATCTCATAGGTGTGCCACGGGCTGATGAGCTGGGCCTGCACCGGGACGTCGCAGGTCAGCCGGATCACGATCTCCGATCGCTCCCTCGCGCGGAGGGTGAGGTGCGGGGTCTCGGTGACCGCTGCGAGGGTGGCGTCGCCGAGGCGGTCTTCGAAGGTCTGGCCGTCGAAGTTCAGTCCGGCCGTGGTCCAGCCCTCGTTCGGCCAGGCCGTGAAAGCGCCCGGTTCGAGGGTGAAGCCGCGGGTCTCGGTGCCGTCGAGCGTGACCTCACCGGTCACCGTCTCCTCCACCAGCGACGACGCGACCGTGACCGTCTCGGGGGTGAGGTGGACGGCGAGCGGCATGTTGCCGATCGGCGCGGGGCCGGTGTTGTGCAGCCAATATCGGACGAAAACCGGCTGGAACGGCTCGGCGCCCGGGGCCGCTCCGCCGCCTTGGACGTCTTGTGAGTAGGTCACCACGTCCATACCGGTCACCGGGGCGTCGGGCTCGTCGCGGGTCTCCAGCAGGTCGGTCCGCCGCCATCCGGGCAGGTCTATGTGTTCTGTACGCCCATGCGGTTCGTACAGCCGCATCGTCATCCCGGTGACCTCACCCGGCAGTCGTCCGGTCGCGATGAGGTTGCCCGCCGGTTTGAGCGCGGTCAGCACGAGGCTTTCCGGCACGTCGAGGAGCGACTCCGCGGCCGATTCGCCCGTGACACCCTGATCGAGGGCGATCAGCGGGTGGTTCACCTCGTGCCCCGCACGGACCAGCCCGGTCGCGCGCCAGTCGCCGGGGCCCGCGAGCAGTGCGTATTCGAAGCTGTGGGTCCAGTGCTGGAGCTGGAAGTTGGTGCCGTCGGGGACGGTCCGGCGGGGTGGGTCGATCCAGATTCCGGAGGGCCAGCCCGTACACGACCGGAGCAGTGACAGGTTGAGCGCGCCGTTCGGTTCGACCGCGAAGCCGGGGATGCCCCGGTTGATCAGCCCAATCGTGTACGGCTCGTACGACTCCCCCTCGATCTCGACGACCGCGTCGGCCAGGTCGTCGATCAACGAGTCGAGGTCGTCCGCGCCGATCGACAGGACCGGCAGCGCGTCCGCGGCCGTGAGGTCGGCGCTCGGCACCCACACCTCCACGAGCGGCCTGACGGCCGGATGCCAGCCTTTCGGCCAGGGCGTCTCGCCGACGGCGATCCGGACGTCGGGCAGGTTGGAGTCGACCGCGAGGTTGCCGTAGCGGGGACCGTCAGCCCGCGAGACGGTGGCCGTGACGCCTTGTTTCACCAGGGCGACCGCGAGCGCGCGCAACCGTTCCGCCGGGACGTCCGGGCCGGCGACGATCTCGGCCACACCGATGGGCCGGCCGCCGATCCGGCACGTCGCGGACAGGGCGAACCAGTTGTGGGCGGGGTTGTCGAGGGTCCACGGGTGCTCGGCGGTGTCGGCGTCGATGTGGGCGAAACCCCGTCCGACGACGGCGTTCCCCACCTCGCTGACCGGCAGGGCCTGGTCGATCTCGACCGGCCAGCGGAGCCTGACGAGCTGGTCGGCGCCGTCGAAGTCGAGGTGGGTGACCAGGTCGACGCGCTTGAGGCCGCGCCAGAGGGTGATCTCCTGGACGTACCTGACCGACCCGAACGCGCCCCTCACCACGAGCCGCTCCCCGAGTGCGGACCGTTCGGCGACGACCTCGGCCGGGTGCGCGGACGACCCTTCCTTCGTCCCCTTGGGCACCAGGTGCCAGGGGCCCTCGTGGAATTTCGGGTGAGCCGGATATTCGTCGTGGACGACCAGCTCATTGCCTACTTGGCCGGGTTGGAGGAGTTCCCTGCCGTCCACCCGCCAACTCGTCACCGCGCCGCCCCGGTCAGGGTCGGCGGTGATGGCATGGCCGGAGCCGGCGATGGTGGTGCCCCCGGCGGGCAGCCAGCCGGCGTTGCCGCCGGGGGCGCCACCGGGGGTGAAGGAGAAGGTCCGGTGGCCGAGCGGCGGGACGTCCTCGGCGAGGAAGGTGACGTCGGCCTCGGTGATGAACCCGTCGTCGTCGAGGACGGCGTTCTCGACGAGCGCCGCTTCGGCGATCCCCCGCCAGCCGGGCGGGGGCGACAGACGTACCCGGACGACGTCGGTGCGCGGCCACGACGACGGGTTCCAGACCACCACCCCGCTCAGCCCCGCACCGAGCGTGCGCAGGGCGCCGTCGAGGGTCTCGGAACCGATCGTGTACGCCTCCCGCCAGCCCGTGAGCAGGTCGAGATAGACCTGGTCGGACTCCGAACCCGTGATCGCGTCGTGGTGTGCGCCGTAGACGAGCTGCCGCCAGGCCTTGTCCATCAGGGCGAACGGATAGTCGGCCCGCTTCGTGACCGAGGCCAGCGTGGCGAACTTCTCCGCGTCGGCGACCAGCACCTCGGCCCGGCGCTGGACCTGTTTGGTGTCGATGAACGAGACGTCTTTCCCGGTGTAGATGGGATTCATGTCCCGCGTCTGCGGCAGGAAGGCGTGCTCCTCGGCCCGGACGGCGGCGAAGAACTCCTTCGGCAGACCGCAGACGAAGCGCGGCGAGACGTAGCGGGCGTTCCACTCCCGCTGGATGTCCATGATCCACTTGTTGGGCGGCGTGTAGTCGGTCCCCACCGGCAGCAGGACGTTACGCGTCGCCGCGACCTCCTTCAGCGCGAGGAACCACGTGTAGACCTCGGCGGCGGCCTCGTCGACGGTGGTCGAGGAGTCCATCCACCAGCCCGCGCTGTAGTGACCGGGCATGTAGTGCGTCAGCACCCCTTCACCCGACGGGGCGACCCAGTCGAACTCGGCCGGGAACTGCATCCGCTTCGGGTCACCGCCGCCCAGCATCGGCCCCCACTGGTGGAAGGGGCCGCGCGCCCAGGAACTAGAGGTCAGCCCCGCCGCGGCGGCCAAGCCCGGGAACTGGGGGTCGTGGCCGAAGGCGTCGAGCTGCCAGGCGGTGCGGGGGTCGCCGCCGAGGATGTCACGCTGGAACCCGATGCCGTGGACGAGGTTGCGGATCGTCGACTCGGCACCGGTCAGGTTGGTGTTGGGCTCGTTGTAGGTGCCGCCCATGATCTCGACGCGGCCCTCGTCCATGAGCCTGCGCAGGTAGGCGCGGTGTTCGGGGTGGGCGTCCCAGAAGGGCTTGAGGTAGTCGACCTCGGCCAGCACGAACTTGTAGCCGGGCTCCCGGCGGGCCGTTTCCAGGTGCAGTTGGACGAGCTCGAAACCGGCGTGCTGGAAGGCCGAACGGCTGGCCTGGGCGGCGTCGCCCGCGGTGTTCCACGTGGTGGTGTAGGCGGCCTGGGTGTTCCACCAGACGGGGTCGTAGTGGAAGTGGGAGACCATCCAGACGGTCCAGCCGGGTTCGGCGACGACGAAGGTGGTCTCCCGGCTGTCGTCGCCGACGGTGACGGTGATGGCGGCGACGTCGCCTGGGGTTTTGGGGGTGATGACCGCGACTTCGACCGTGCCGGCGCCGGTCGCGGTTCCCTCTGCGTCACCGGTGATCACGACCTGGGCGGGAGGGCCCTCTTCGAGGGTGACCCGGACGATCTGGCGGGGGCCTTCAACAAACAGTTCCGTACCGGCGATGTCGGCGATCCGCATGTGGCAATGATCACACATGGGGCGGTTTTGGCCAGATGTTCAGGTTGGAACGACGAGGCGGAGCCGACCTACTCAGCTCTGCCGAAGTCGGCCGATTCCATCTCGACAAACGTCTACCCAGTCCAAGAAATCTATCGACTCATAATATTTCCGGGCGGCCTCATAGTGATGGATCGCCAACTTCACATCACCTCTGAGTTCAGCGAGACGCGCCATATCCAGACTAAGGTCCGCCGTTCCCTGCCGGCTTCCCATTTCCTCATAGAGACCCCAGGCTCGCTCACAGAGGTCATTCGCCTGCCCGAAATCACCCTGTGCAAAGGCCACTCCACCCAATCCCCTGACGGTGAGGGCCAGACCCAGCCGGTCTCCCATCTCCTCATAAAGGCTCCGGGCACGCTCATACAACTCAACCGCCCGCCCAAAATCACTCCCGGCATACGCCACGTCACCCAATCCCCTGACGGTGTTGGCCAGACCGTGCCGACTTCCCAGCTCCTCATAAAGACCCAGGGCACAGTCATACAACTCGACCGCCCGTCCATAGTCGCCCAGTGAATAGGCCACATCGCCCAGGTCCTTCAAGGCGTGGGCCAGCCCCGGCCGATCTCCCATCTCCTCGTACAGACCCCGGGCACGCTCATACAGGTCATTCGCCCGCCCAAAACCACCCTGGGCATACGCCACATCGCCCAATCCCTTCATCGCGCCGGCCAGACCTGAACTGTCTCCCATCTCCTCGTACAGACCCCGAGCACGCTCATACAGCTCAACCGCCCGCTCAAAGTCACCTCGCGGATACGCGACCGAACCCGCATGGATCAGGACCTCGGCCTGCACAGTCACGTCATCAGACGCGAGAAGGAGAATCTCGCGATATAGCTCCTCCGCGAGATGGTATTGGCCACTGGTTCTGAACCAAGATGCCAGCCCCAATGCCAGGCCGGCAGAATCTGCAAAGCCGATGGAGTCATCACGAAGTGACGCCTTCGCCGCCTCACCCAACTCTCCGTTCGCGACGCTCAACCACGTTCGCGCGGCGTCGACATCGGCGAAGGCTCCCGTCTCTTCGCCCGAAGATTTCTGATAGGAGAGAAAGGTGGTGGCGGCGACGACGCGCTTTCTCAAGTGAGCGAAGAGGCGGGCCAGACCAGGGTGCCTCTCCGACAGGTCGTAAACCCTCGCGCACTCGAGGAAGAGGTCGTGGAAGGTGTACCGGCCCTCCGGCAGCGGGGAGAGCATCGCCTTGCCGGCCAGATCGTCGAGCCGGAAGGACGCGGCGAAGGCCGGGATCTCGGCCATGGCGCCGATGGAGGTCGCGTCGAAGTCCGGCCCCGGATGGCGGGCGCACCACAGCAGCGCCTCCTGCCGATCGGCGTCCAGCGCGTCGAACGAGACGGCGAAAGCGGCCTGGAGCTTCTGCCTGATGTCGGGGAGATGGTGGAAACGCTGTGCGCCCTCGGCTCCGGCGGCGCGCAACGCGCTGATGACGAAGGCCGCCGGCTGTCTGGCCAGCAGCAGGCCGATGGGTTCCAGGGTCAGGGGCAGGTGACCGCACAACCCGGCGAGCTCGTCGAGCATCCGCGACGGCACGGCGTGCCCGCCACGGCGGCGGAGCAGGTCGACGGCGTCAGCGGACGCGAGAGTGTTCAGGCGCAGGTGCTCGGCGTCGTGGAGTTCGTCGAGGTCGTCGCGGCTGGTGATCAGGGTGAGACAGCCCGGTGCGTGTTGCGGAAGCAGCGGGCGCACCTGATCGGCGGAACGGGCGTTGTCGAGGATCAGCAGGACCCGGCGCGAGGAGAGCCAGCCCTGCCACAACCGCATCCGGGCGCCCACGCTGACGGGAATGTCCGCGCCCTGCCACCCGGCCCAGGACAACAAGTCGGCCAGGACGGCGCCGGGGTCGGCGGGTTGCAGGCCTGGCGTGTAGCCGTAGAAGTCGACTTCGACCCAGGCGTCGGGGAAGTCGTCTTTGATCTCGGCCGCGACCGCGCGGGCAAGCGCCGTCTTGCCGATGCCGGCGATGCCGTGCAGAGCCGAGATCACGACGGGGCGGTCGCCGCGAACCTTGCCGACCAGTTCCGCGATCTCGCGGTCGCGGCCCACCATCTCCGGCGGGGCCACCAGGGCACGCTGGGCCACCGCGGGCCGGGAACCGTTCTGGAAGTAGATGTTCTGGACGCCCTGCCCGAGCACTCCCATCTGGGAATGCCCATGGGCGGAGGCGTTCACGTCTCCGCCGCTCATGATCGAGGTGGGCCGAAGTTGACGTTCTGCACGCCCTGGCCCTGCACGGCCTGCTGGGCCTGGTCGTAGGCGCTCGCGTTGACCTGCACCGCCCCGGCCGCGCTCGCCGGGGCGTGCGCCTGCGCGAACTCCACCAGGTCGCGAAGCCGGGCCTCGGCGTCGGGATGGTCTTCCAGGAAGTCGCGCAGGCGGACGGTCCACGCCGCCTCCAGCGCCCCGGCCGTCTGGTCGCGGTCGTCCGCCGCGAGCAGCTCCGCGCGGGCCGATTCCAGGCGCTCCGCCTGGCGTCCCGCGGCCTCCCCGTCACCCCGGCCGATCAACTGCGCGCACCGGGCCTTCACGTCTTCCCACGCGTCTGTCGCCATGGCCGTGACCACGGCGCTGCCCGCCGTGGCGGCCAACGCGGCGAGAGCTTCCGCCAGCATCGTGAGTCCTTCCGAAAGCCCGGATGAATGGATGCTTCCGGCATACCTCACCTACGCTCAGAACGCAGGCGATCAGCGACAACGCGTGACTTAGGGGCGCATCCGTATGAGGGTTTCGGCCACTGGGACGACCGGTTCGCCCAGGTCGTATTGGCTGAACAGGTGGATGTCGTCGCCGGTGTCGATCTCCAGGAGCGTCGATCTCAGGCCGTAGCGGGCGCGTTCGTCGACCCGGATGCGGTCGATCTCGCTCCACGTGATGCGCCGGCGGCCGGCGAAGCCCGCCACGACGATGATGCCGCTGGGGTCGGCGACCAGACGTACCCGGGCGAGCAGGTCACGTGCCGTGAAGAAGGCCAGCGCGATCGCGGCGGCGGTGAGGAGGATCACCAGCCGGATGTCGGACGTCAGCCAGCCGTAAACGATCAGGAGCAGACAGATCAGGGTCCCGGCGGCTTTTCCGGCCACGATTTTGGTAGGGACCTGCCACACGTTCATCCCCGCAGGTTACTGCGGCGAGAGACTTTACCTGCCCTAGGTGCGAACCGGGATATACAGGGAAGTGAGGCTTGAATGGCGCGCCGCTTGGCGTGCGACTCGATATTCCGCCCGCCGGAGGCACCATGAGCAGGCAGATCGCCAGCGCGTACCAGCAGGTGACAGTCGCGGAGCTTGAAGCCCGGGTCAGGGGGCTGGAAAACCAGGTCGCCCACCTCACCGAGATGCTGGAAGCGCTGACTGAGGAGGCTGATTAAAGGATCGTCGCGCCCGTGTCGTCGCCGACGGTCTCGGCGGCCAGTCGGGTGAGCAGGGCGGTCAGTTCGGGGTTGCTGTCGGGGTTCCAGCCGTCGAGGTGCCGGGCCAGTGCGGCTCTGCGGATTCCGACCAGGCGTCGTGCTGCCCTGCGGCCGGTGGTGGTGATCGTCAGGTTGTCGCCGGAGCGCTCGATCAGGCCCCGGTCGACCAGGGGCTGGGTGTACGGCGTGCCTCGGTCGACGGCCACGCCCGCCCTTTCCGCCAGGGTCCGGCGGGAGACGTGGCCCTCTCTGGCCACGCGGCAGAGCACCCAGGCGGTACCGGCGGAGAAGTCGTATCCCGCGCGGCGGGCCAGGTCGGCGTAGAGGTCTCTGGCGCAGGGGTCGCGGCGCATCAGCAGGGTGAGGGCGCGTTCGATCTCGGCCTGTGAGGAGTCCGCGCAGTCCGGGTGCGGGGTGAATTCGGTCGCGGTGGCCCCGGTGGTCGTCCGGAGCGGGACCTCGCGCAGGAACAGGGACAGCAGGAAGCCCGCGAAGGCCACCGGCGCGGCCCAGGTGAAGATGGCGCTGATCGACTCGGCGTAGGCGTGCGGTCCGGCGGTGTTCCCGCCCCGGGAGGCCAGTTCCCCGGCGAAGATCGAGCCGAAGACCGAGACGCCGAACGACCCGCCGATCGAGCGGAAGAAGGTCGCCGCCGAGGTGGCCACGCCGAGATCCTTGTAGTCGACCACGTTCTGGACGGCGATCACCAGCACCTGCATGACCAGGCCGATGCCGAACCCGAGCACGAAGAAGTACGTCCCGACCAGCCACATCGACGTGGTCTCATCGAGGGTGCGCAGCAGCAGCATCGCCACCGTCATGATCGCCATGCCCGCGATGGGGAAGCGCCGATAGTGGCCGGTCCGGCTGATCAACCGCCCGGTGGTGATGGACGTCGCCAGCAGGCCCGCCATCATCGGCAGCAGGTAGACCCCGGAGAGCGTCGCCGACACCCCGTGCACGACCTGCAGGAACAGCGGCAGGTAGGCCAGCCCGCCCAGCATCGCGAACCCCACGACGAAGCCCATGGCCGACGTCACCGCGACCACCGGCAGGCGGAACAGGCGCAGCGGCAGGATCGGCTCGGCGGCTCGGCTTTCCGCCGCGAGGAACAGGGCCGCGAAGACGACGGCCGTGAGGGCCAGCACCAGGACGGGGGGCGACGTCCAGGCGTACACGGTCCCTCCCCAGGTGGTGACCAGCACCAGGCAGCCGACCGCGACCGTGAGCAGGACCGCGCCGAGGTAGTCGATCACGTGGCGGGTGCGGTCGGGCTTCGCCGGGAGGGTCACGGCGACCGCGATCAGGGCGGCCACGCCGATCGGCAGGTTGACGTAGAAGACCCAGCGCCAGCTCAGATGGTCGACGAACAGGCCGCCCGCGAGCGGTCCGACGACGCTGGCCACGGCGAAGACGCCGCCGAAGTAGCCCTGGTAGCGGCCGCGTTCCCGGGGCGGTACGACGTCGCCGACGATGGCCATGGCCAGCACGATCAGACCGCCGCCACCCAGGCCCTGGAGTGCCCGGAAGGCGATCAGCCCGGTCATGTCCTGCGCGAGCCCGCACAGCGCGGAGCCGATCAGGAAGATGACGATGGCGGCCTGGAAGAGGGGTTTGCGGCCGTACTGGTCGCCCAGTTTGCCCCAGAGCGGGGTGGAGACGGTGGAGGCGAGCAGGTAGGCCGTCACGACCCACGACAGGTGGTCGAGGCCGCCGAACTCACGCACGATGGTGGGCAGGGCGGTGGAGACGATGGTCTGGTCGAGGGCCGCGAGCAACAGGGACAGCATCAGCGCGCCGATGACGACCCAGATGTCCCGCCGCGGTTCCCTCATAGGGCCGATCTCCCCGGGCCGGAGTCCAGGAAAGCTCAACCGGGTGTCAACGCGGGACAGGTCCCGCGGCGTGTCCCTGGTCGGCACATATCCCGACAGAGAAGGGAGCGCGGGTGGATGCGGATTTCGCGGACTTCGTCCGACGCCGGGGCGACCACCACCTGAGGACGGCCGTGCTGCTCACGGGTGACTGGCACACAGCCGAGGATCTCGTGCAGACCTCACTCGGGAAGCTCCTCGCGGTCTGGCCCCGCCTGGACACCGCGACCGAGCCGGACGCCTATCTGCGTCGGATCATGGTCAACACCCACCGGTCGTGGTGGCGGGCGCGGTGGCGGCGGGAGATCCCCCGGGCCGAGTTACCCGAGCGGGTCTCGCCCGGAGACCTGTCGGAGGGGCGGGTGGTGGCCGAGGAGGTGCGGGCCGCGCTGCGGCGGCTGCCGGCGCGGCAGCGGACGGCGTTGGTGCTGCGGTTCTTCGCCGATCTGCCGGAGGCCGAGGTGGCCGCGCTCATGGGGTGTTCCGCGGGAAGCGTCAAGACGCACGTGCACCGGGGGCTGCGGGCGATGCGGCGACTGGTCAACCGGACCGAGGACGAAGGGAGTGTGCTCCGGTGAACAACCGAGACGAGGAGGCTCTGATGCCGGAGAACGAACTGCGCACCCTGCTGGCCAAGGCCAGCGCCGACCGGCCGCCGGGCATCCGGCTCACGCCGGCCCGGCCCCGCACCGACCGGCTGTGGTTGCCGGTCACGGCCGCCGTGGCGGCGGCCGTGACGGCGCTGGTCCTGATCATGCCCGGTACGACCCCATCGGCCAACGCGCAGGTGATGGCCGCCGTGGAGACGACGTCCGCGGAAAGCTACCGCATCGCGACCACATCGGGAGACAAGACGTTCACAGGCTCCTTTGATCCCGCCCAGCGGGTGGGGGTCATCGTCCGCAACGACGGCGCCGAGACCAGGTTCGTCGGGGACACGATCTACGGAAAGGACCCCGGCGACGCCAAGTGGTACGCCGCCCCGCGCTTCGACGACGAACTCAAGGAGGCGCCCGCCGCGACCGGACTGGTGAAACTGCTGCCGCTCGACCCGTCTGCCGCCCTGGCGAAGCTGCGCGCGGCGACCGAGGTCCAGGAGGAGGGATCGGTCTCTGACGGGACCCGGTACACCTTCGCCCTGGCCGAGGAGGTCTCGGGCCTGGTGGACATCGACGACCAGGACCGGATCAGGCACCTGGAGATCACCTTCGCCGACGGCCACACGGTGGAGATGGACTTCATCGACTTCGGCACGGACGTGTCGGTCGAGGCGCCCCCGCAGGACCAGATCGAGACCGAGCCGAGAGACAAGCAGGTCAACGAAGTACCCAAGCCCGGCGAACCACAGAAGAAGCCCACGCCGAGCATTTCGTGACCGAAAGGGCGTCACCGGTCCTCCGGTGACGCCCTGTCTCCGTCAGGCGCCCGGGAGCCGGGCCGGGCCGTAGCGGGCGTGTCCGGCTCCCGTCACGCAGGCCCAGTAGCGGTCTCCGTGCGACCAGTGCCACCACTCCGTCGGGTAGTTGACGAAACCCGCCGTCGTCAGGGCCGCCGACAGCACTCCCCGCCGTTCCGCGGCCTCTCCCGTGACGCCGGGGCCGGCCGTGTGGCAGGCCTCGGTGTCGGTGTCGTTGACCTCGGTGCCGAGCCACAGTTCCCGGCCGTCGGCGTCGCACAGGGTCAGGTCGACGGCCGCGCCCGCCACGTGGGGGGCCACCTCCGGCGGGGAGATGTAGCGGCTGGCCCGGACGTGATACCAGTGCTCGTCCTGTCCGGGATGCGCCTCCCGGAGGCGGCCGACGTGGGCGTCGAAGTAACGGGACTGGAGTTCGACGGGGCGGAAGCCCTCGACGACGAGGAAGTAGAGGCCCGGCGGGAGGAAGGTCTGGGCCGTCACCAGCCGGTCGACCACGCCGTGGCGCAGGTGGGCGTGGCCGGGTCCTGTCGCGGCCATCCGGGGGTCGACCCGCAGGGCCGGGACGGCACGCAGGTCGATCAGCGGCTCGCCGGACTCCCTGATCGGGGTCCCGGCGACGACGGGGTCGGAGAGGAGGATCACGTCTCGTCCTTTCGATACGCGGGCAGCCGCCCGGTCGGGGTGACCGGGCGGCTGAGGTTTCCGTTGCGGCGGGTTACTGGGCGGTGGGGATGTGGCCGATGGTCGACCAGCCGGCGCCGAGGCCGGTGAAGGGGGCGAAGACCGGGCGGCCGCCGGCCGGGGAGTTGCGCCAGGCGAGCATCTGGTCGGTGCCGTTGAGGCCGAGCAGGTCGGTCTTTCCGTCCTTGTCGTAGTCGGCGACCAGGAACTCCGTCACCGTCTGCCAACCCGTGGACACCTGGAAGCTGGCGCCCCGCGACAGGTTCCCCGCGGTGGAGGTGTTGGGGACGACCCAGAACGCGTCGGCGCTGCCCGCGTTGAAGCCCGCCAGGTCGACCTTCCCGTCACCCGTGAAGTCGCCGATGACGATCTTCGTCAGGGTCGACCACGCCGAGCCCAGGTCGGCGTAGGGCGCGAACGACGGCGTGTTGCCGGAAGCGGTGTTGCGCCAGGCGAGCATCTGGTCGGTGCCGTTGAGGCCGAGCAGGTCGGTCTTGCCGTCGGCGTCGTAGTCGGCCACCCAGAAGCGGGTCACGGTCTTCCAGCCGGAGGACATCTGGAGGCTGTTGCCCCGCGAGGGGTTCCCGGCGGTCGAGGTGTTCGGGACGACCCAGAACGTGTCGGCGGTGCCGGCGTCGAAGCCCGCGATGTCGACCTTCCCGTCCCCGGTGAAATCGGCGATCACCAGCTTGGTCAGGGTGCTCCAGGCCGCGCCGAGGCTGACGTAGCCCGCCAGCGACGGCGCGCCGGGAGAGCTGGTGTTGCGCCAGACGAACATCTGGTCGGTGCCGTTGAGGCCGAGGACGTCCTGCCTGCCGTCGCCGTCGTAGTCGGTCAGCCAGTACTTGGTGACGGTCTTCCAGCCGGTCGACAGCCGCGTGCTGCCGCCCCGTGACAGCGCACCGGGCGTGCTGGTGTTCTGGATGAACCACAGGTCGTCGCCCGAGGTGCCGAGGCCCAGGAAGTCGGGCTTGCCGTCGCCGTCGAAGTCGACCAGGCGGCGGGCCTGCGGGTCGATCAGGGGGCGGGACGGGGTGACCGTGTCGTCGACGATGTTGTTGTACCGGATCGGGCGGTAGTTCGCCGTCATGCTCGACCACGACTCGTCGCCGACCTTGCCCCGGGAGTTGGGCGTCGGGCCTTTGGCCCAGTCGTCGCGCCAGCCGTCGCCGTCGGGGTCCGGGCCGCCGTTCAGCGAGTAGGTCCAGGCGCCCTTCGTGTGGTCGCCGGCGTCCTTCCAGCGGGCGAACAGCTCCATGTGGCCGTCGGTGAGGATGGCGTCGCCGGGTTTCAGGTCGTGCAGGCTGCCGAGGAAGTGCTTGCCGCTCCACGACGCGAAGTCGTCGGTGCTGTTGCCGCCCTTGCCGGAGTTCGCGGTGATGTGCCAGGCCATCGAGACCAGGCCGGAGCAGTCGGGGCCGTAGCGGTGGGCGCCGTCCGCGTCGGTGGTCAGGGTGCTGGAATACCGGGTGAGGTTGTAACGCACCCCTCGGTCGACCCAGTTCTGGGCGCGGGCCAGCACCTCCGATCGGGTGATCTGGCCGCCGGCGACCGAGTCGGCGTGCGCCGGGGCGGTGGTCAGGGTGAGTCCGGTGAGGCCTATCGCCATGGCGGTCAGGACGCCGAGGGAGCCGGAGAGAAGTCGCATGTCGTGGTGCCCTTCCAGATGATGTCCGGTGACATCTGGAAGGTTGCGCCGGTCCGCTGGAACTTCGGTGGAAGCCCGCGGACCGGCCGGTTTCAGCTCATTTCCCGGAATTCGCGGGCGCCCTGGTCGTGGAAGACCTTCAGGGCCCGGTTCCGGACCGCCCGTGCGGCGTCATGGTCGCCTCTGGCCTCGTGCAGAAGGGCCAGATCTCTTTCCGTACGCGCTCTCCACACCAGCACCTCGAGTTCGTCCCAGACCTGGAGGGCGGTGGTCAGGCAGGCCTCGGCGTCGTCGAGCCGGCCAGCGGCCAGGTGGAGTTCGCCGAGGGTGCGCAGGGCCGCCGCCAGGCCCCACCGGTCGCCCATGGCCTGGCAGACCGAGAGGGCCTCTTCCAGGGCGGGCAGCGCGACGGCGATCCGGCCCAGGCGGAGTTCGGCTTTGGCGCGGGCGCGCACCGAGTAGGCCTCCAGGAGGGGGTCGCCGAGGCGGGCGAAGATGACGCGGGCGGCCTCCGCCGTCTCGACGGCCTGCTCATGGTCGCCGGTGGCGCGGTGGTGCAGGCTCATCGTGCGCAGCGTCAGGGCCTCGCCCCTGAGGCTGCCCGCTTGGCGGTAGCCGTACAGGCAACTCTGGAGGCCGGCCCACGCGGCGGGGAAGTCGCCGCGTTCGAGCCGCACCGAGGCGGCGAGGCGGAGCGGGTGGAGGGCTGCGGGGTCGTCGCCCAGCAGGGGGCGGGCCGAGTCGAGGAAGTGCAGCGCCTCCACCAGGCGGCCGGTCTCCCGGCAAATCACACCCAGCGTGGCCAGCGCGACCGCCTGGCCCCGTTGGTCGCCGAGGTCGCGGAAGACGGCGAGGGCCTCGTCGAGGACCTGGCGGGCTTCGGCGAAGCGGTCCTGGTCGTAGCGGAGCCGGCCGAGCTCGGCCAGCATCGCCGCCACGCCGTGGGGATCGTCGGCGTGCCGGGCGGCGGCCAGGGCGGCCCGGGTGATGCGTTCGCGGGAGACGAACCGGTTGACGCCCAGGAAGGAGGGGCCCAGGCGGGCGGAGGCGAGCGCGCAGACGACCTCGTGCAGGCCGAGGGCGGCGGCCCGTTCCAGGCCGGTGACCAGGGCGGTCTGCTCGAAGTCGAACCAGTCGTGCGGCGCGGCCACGACCCGCGCGACCAGCTCGCCGGAGACCGGGGTGGCCATGGCGGCGGGGCGGGGTCGGGCGATCTCGTCGGAGGGCGCGTCGGCGGCGACCTGGTCGGCGAGGGTCAGCCAGCCGCCGAGCACCCGGCCGACGGCCGCTTTCAGGTCCTCGGCGGTCTCCTCCACGTCGGCGCGCTCCCGGCCGTAGATGCGGACCAGGTCGTGGACGCGGTAGCGCGGCGCGCCGAGGCCGTCGACGCGGGCGAAGTCGACGAGCTGGGCGTCGACGAGGCGTTCGACGGTGCCCTCGGCGGCCTGGCCGGATTCGCCGGTGAGCCAGGCGACGACCCAGGGGGCGAACTCGGGCGTGCCGAGGTGGCCGAGCCTGCGCAGCGCCCGCCGGGCGGCCGGGTCCAGCGCCCGGTAGCTGAGCTCGAATCCGGCGCGCACCTCCAGGTCGGCGATGGCCAGCTCGTCCAGACGCCGCCGTTCGTCGGCGAGCCGGTCGGCCAGCAGCCGGAGCGGCCAGCGCTGCCGGGTGGCCAGCCGCGCCCCGGCGATGCGCAGCGCCAGCGGCAGCCGCCCGCACAGTTCGGCGATCTCGCGCGCGACCGGCTCCTCGGCCGCGACCCGGCCGGCGCCGACGATGCGGTCCAGCAGTTCGACCGCCTCGCCGGGGTCCAGGACGTCCAGGTCGGTACGGCTGACGCCGCTCAGCCCGCCCAGACGGTTCCGCGAGGTGATCAGCACTCCGCTCGAGCCCCCCGGCAGCAGCGGCCGGACCTGCCGCTCGTCGGCGGCGTCGTCGAGCAGCACCAGCAGCCGCCGCCCGGCCGTCAGCCGCCGGAACAGCTCGGCCCGCTCCGCCGGGCTCTCCGGCACCGGCTCGGCGCCCAGCGCCTTCAGGAACAGGCCGAGCACCTCGCCAGGGTCGGCCGGGGTCTCGCCCAGCCCGCGCAGTCCGGCGTAGAGGCGGCCGTCGGGGAACGCCCCGGCGGCCTGGCCCGCGACGTGGGCGGCCAGCGCCGACTTGCCGGAGCCGCCGCGCCCCGCGATCACCTGCACGGTTCCGGTGACCAGCGCGGCGGTCAGCCGCGCGGTCTCGGCGTGGCGGCCGGTGAAGTCGGCCGGGGCGGGCGGCACCTGCGCCGGGACCGCCCGGGGCGATTCGCCGCTCTGGAGCCGGGGGTCGCCGCGCAGGATCGCGTGGTGGAGTTCGGTGAGCGCGGGGCCCGGGTCGACGCCGAGTTCCTCGGCGAGTACGTCACGGCCCTCGCGGAAGACCGCCAGCGCGTCCGACTGACGGCCGAGCCGGTAGAGGGCGGTCATGTACTGGGCGCGCAGCCGTTCGTTGGCCGGGTGGCGGCCGAGCAGCGCGGCCAGGTCGGAGACCAGGCGGCCGTGCTGGCCGAGGCTGAGCCCGGCGGCCATCCGCTCCTCGGTGGCGGCCAGCCGGAGCTCGTTCAGCCGCTCCGCCTCCCCCGCCAGCAGGCTCTCCTCCAGGCCGGCGAGCGCGGGGCCGCGCCACAGGGCCAGGGCGGCGTCGAGCAGCCCGGCCGTCTCCTGCGGTGTCGCCGCCTTCCGCGAGCGGGTGACCAGGTCGTGGAAGCGGGCGGTGTCGAGGGAGCCGTCCGGGACCTGGGTCAGGTAGCCGGGGGCGCGGGTGAGGATGACCTCGGCGGAGCCGTACCGGGAGAAGGAGCGTCTGAGGGTTTTGACGTAGGTCTGGAGGGTGGCCCGCGCGCTGTCGGGCGGGTCGTCGGGCCAGACGACGTCGATCAGCCGGGTGGTCGGCACGACGTGGCCGTTTTCCAGCAGCAGCGCGGCGAGCAGGGTCCGGGGTTTGACCCCGCCGAGCGGGACGGCGTCACTGCGGTCGAGGACTTCTACGGGGCCGAGCAGGCGAAACTCCACATTGAGGATTTACGGCCATATCTGTATAGGTTGGATATAGGACGAGAAAATGCACATTATTGGTATGGCCAGATCATCGGCGTCATTGGACAATGCCGGGAAACGCCGTGCCATGGGAGAATTCGCATGGCACTATCGCCGGGTCCGTTCGTGTCGGCAAGTATCTGGGAGCTCACGCAATGCCTGTTCACGGAGCCGGCCAGGATCTCCGGACTCCCGGGCCGACCGCCCTGCGGCTGCTCGTCGGCGCGCAGCTGCGGGAGGTGCGCGAGGCGCGGGAGATCACCCGCGACGACGCCGCCTTCGTCATCCGGGCCTCCGCCTCGAAGATCAGCCGCATGGAGACGGGACAGGCGACCTTCAAGCCGCGTGACGTGGCCGATCTGCTGACCTTCTATGGCGTCATCGATGACAAGGAGCGGCAGGCGATCATGATTCTGGCCGGGCGGGCCAACGAGCCCAGCTGGTGGCATCCGCTGCGCGACATCGTGCCCTCATGGTTCGAGGCCTGCCTCGGCCTGGAGCCGGACGCGGATCTGATCCGCACCTACGAGATCCAGTTCGTCCCCGGGCTCCTCCAGACGCCCGACTACGCCCGCGCGGTCGTCTCCCACGCCCACCGGATGCACGACAAGGTCCAGATCGACCGGCGGGTCGAACTGCGGATGCAGCGCCAGCGGATCCTGGCCGGCGCGACCCCGGCCAAGCTGTGGGCGGTCGTCGACGAAGCGGCGCTGCGGCGCGTGGTCGGCGGCGCGAGCGTGATGCGGGCCCAGTTGCGCCACCTCGACGAGATGAACCGGCTGCCGAACGTGACCGTCCAGATCGTCCCGCTCGACTCCAGCTACGTCTCGCGCGGCATCGGGCCGGTCACCCTGCTGCGGTTCGCGCAGAGCGCCCTGCCCGACGTCGTCTACCTGGAACGGCTGGCCGACGCGCAGTATCTGACCAAGCGCGCCGAGGTCCAGCCGTATTTGCACCTGCTCAACGAGACCGCCGCCCAGGCCGAGCCCGCCTCCTCGACGACCGAGATCCTGCGGGGGTGCATGGACGCCCTCTAGGGCTTACGGGCCACGCCCACCAGCGCGTCGACGGGCGAGGGCGGGCCGAAGGGGTCGGGGTCGGGGTGCCACTGGGTGATCGGCACGATCCCCGGCTCGATCAGGTCGAGGCCGTCGAAGAAGCTGCCCAGCTCCTCCTTGTTCCGCAGCGTGTAGGGCGCGGCGGGACCGTCGTTGAGGTCTTCCTGGGCCTTGTCGAGCGCCTCGCCCGTGACCACGTTGGAGCCGTCCCAGATGACCAGGTAGCTGCCTGAGGGGAGCGGGTCCATGAGGGTCCGGACGATCTCCCCGGGCCCGTCGGCGTCGGTCATGTAGCCGAGGATGCCCATCAGCATCAGCGCCACCGGGCGGTCGAGGTCGAGCGACTTCTCCGCCCCGGCCAGGATGCGCTGGGGGTCACGCAGGTCGGCGTCGATGTAGCCGGTCAGGCCTTCGGGGGTGCCGACCAGGAGGGCGCGGGCGTGGGCCAGCACGAGGGGGTCGTTGTCGACGTAGACGACCCGGGCGGCGGGGTTGATCCGCTGGGCCAGGTCGTGGGTGTTGTCGACGGTGGGCAGACCGGCGCCGATGTCGAGGAACTGGGTGACCCCGGCCTCGACGCTCAGGTGGCGGACGACCCGGGACAGCAGGTAGCGCGACAACCGGGCGATGGCCACGATGTCGGGGAACGCCTCGGCGAACTGGTCGCCGGCGACGCGGTCAACTTCGTAGTGGTCTTTGCCGCCCAGCCAGTAGTTCCACATCCGGGCCGAATGGGGGACGGTTGTGTCGATCTTGGGGTTGCTCACCGGATCTCCTGTCAGGTCGGCTCCCCCAGAACTTACTGTTTCCAGCGCGTGGTAAGTGGTGTCCGGATATTTCCCGATGAACGCGGCGGCTGGGCAGGAACGTGCTCAGTGCCATCAGGGCCAGGCCCAGAATCATCAGCACCGAGACGATGAACACTGCCGCGATCGCCATCGCGAGGATCGAGACGAGCATGGCGGCGACACCTAGTAGCTCGATCATGCGGCCGTTTTGCCCGTAATGGCCATTCTCATTCCTTACTCAGGGGCGAGGTCAGAACCCCCCAGGCCGTCGAGCCGTCGGAAGATCACACCCTCACGCAGCGCCCAGGGACAGATCTCCAGCGTCGGCACCTGGAACAGATCCATCGTCGCATCCGCCACGAGTGCCCCGGCCAGCAGCTGCCCCGCCCGGCCCGGCGACACCCCCGGCAGCGCGGCCCTGCGGTCGGTCGACATCTCGCCCATCCGCGCCGCCCAGGTGGAGACCGCCTCGTGGGTGAGGTTGCGGCGGACGTAGGAGCCCTCGCTCGACGGCGCGGCGCCGGCCATCCTGGCCAGTTGCTTGAAGGTCTTGGACGTCGCCACGGCATGGTTGGGCGGACCGTAGCGGGTCACGTCGCCGACGCGGCGGCCGATCTCGGTCCGGATGTGGCGGCGCAGGGCGCGGATCTCCTCCGGCGAGGGCGGGTCTTGGGTGAACCAGTCGCGCGTCAGCCGCCCGGCGCCCAGCGGCAGCGACACGGCGGCGTCGGGGGCCTCGTCGATGCCGGAGGCGATCTCCAGCGAGCCTCCGCCTATGTCGAGGACCAGCAGGCGGCCCGACGACCAGCCGTACCAGCGGCGGACGGCCAGGAAGGTGAGGGTCGCCTCGTCGGCGCCGGAGAGGACCTGGATGTCGACCTGGGTCTGACCCTTGATCGCGGCGAGCACCTCTTCGCCGTTGCGGGCCTCGCGGACGGCGGAGGTGGCGAAGGCCACCAGGTCCTCACAGCCCTTGTCCTCGGCGAACTGCAATGCCTCCTCGACGAAGGCGGTGAGCTGGGATGCGCCCTCGGCGGAGAGGTGGTGGTCGTCGATGTGTTCGGCGAGCCTCATGTCGACCTTGTGGGAGAACGCCGGCTGGGGCCGGGCCCCCCGGTGCGCGTCCATGACGAGCAGATGCACCGTATTGGAACCGACATCGAGGACACCAAGTCGCATGCATCGACGGTATCGCCCTTTAGGGAACGTTCCTGTCGTCGTTACCACGCCGGAATGACGAAAAATCACGTCCTGGCGCGGAAAGCAGCGGTTTTCGTACGATTTTGGCACGCCGTGGAACAGAAGCGACGCGTGCCGTTCCGTGAGACGTCCACGAAGACGCGGTCGCACCGATCGGCCGTACACACCCCCAGACGATCGTGGAACTCCCCGCCCAGCACGATCGCCAGCGAGGTGGCGCACGACGCGGTCCAGTTGCCGCCCCAGGTGCCACCCGCCCCGTGGAAGTGGAGGTGCCAGGGCTCGCCGTCGTGACCGGTGAGGTGAGGGCGGGCGTCGGTGGCCGCCAGAAGGCGGTTGATCGTCGTACACGCCCGGTCGAGGTCGCCGGAGAAGGCGACCCGCAGCTCGGCGGCGTAGCCGGACAACTCGGCCACGTCGTCTTCGGTGAGGTCATGTCCCAGCTCGGCGGACAGCTCCTCTTTCCGCGGCACGGCATAGGGCCGTCCCCGCCGCTCTCCCGGGGTCAGCGTGTTCACCAGGGTGACGGCCATCTCCACGACCGCATCGGTGTGACTGTTGAAGTTCACTTGACCAGTTACATCCTTCGTGGTTACGGTAACTGGCAACAACCTATACGACAGTTACATCAGGAGCACGCCGTGACGCTCAGCCGTGACCACGCCCGACACTGGCTCGACCGCTGGGACCGCCAGCAGGAGGGCTACATGCCCAGCCGCGAAGCGCGTTTCGACACCCTCGTCGACGCCGTGGTGGAGACCGCCGGGCGGTCCGATCCGCTCGTCCTCGATCTCGGCTGCGGACCCGGGTCGCTCGGCGCCCGGCTGAAGGAGCGGCTGCCGGCCGCGACGGTGGTCGGTTTCGACACCGACCCGCTGCTGATGGCGCTGGGAGAGGCCGCCTACGACGGCATCCGGTTCGTGGACGCCGACCTGCGCACCGAGGGGTGGAGCGCGGCCGCGGGCCTGCCTCGCCCCGCCGACGCCGCCGTCAGCACGACCGCGCTCCACTGGCTCCCGGAAGAACCCCTCACCGCCCTCTACCGGGAGCTGTCCACGGTGCTGCGGCCGGGCGGGGTGTTCCTCAACGGCGACCACCTCGGCGCCCCCGCCGACACCCGCCTGGCCGCGCTCGAACGCGCCCTCGCCGTCCGTGCCACCGACCGGCGCTTCCCCGCAGGACGCCCCGAGGACTGGGCGTCCTGGTGGGCGGCGGTGGAGGCGGACCCGGTGCTCACCGCCCTGCACGCCGACCGCGAGAAGCGCCGCGAGATGGCCGCCCACCACGGCTTCGAGTCGCTCCACCTCGACATCCACGTCACCGCGCTGGACAAGGCGGGTTTCACCGAGATCGGCACGTTGTGGCAGGAGGGCGACGACCGGCTGCTGTGCGCGTTCCTGCCGGAGTGAGGATCAGGCGTGGCAGCTCGGGATGGGACTCCCCCGCAGGATGCTGCAGAAGATCCCGGCCGACGACGGGATCTTGACCCAGGTGCCACCGGACAGCAGGACGCCGTTGACGTAGCCGTCCCGGAACTGCTGCTCGACCATGAAGCCGTCGGCGTCCTTCACCCCGATCTGGCTGCTGGATCGACCACTGGGCAACCAGTAGGTCTTGCACTTGATCCGACCGGCGTTGTAGGTGTCGCAGATCTCCGAGCCCTCGTCGAACGTCGCGACCTTGACGTGGAAGTTACTCGGGAGGTTGTTCTTGACCGACCCGCAGAAGCCGTAAGAGCACACCTCGGCCAGGGCGGGGGCGGGCGCGAGGAGGGCGGCGACGGCTGCGGCCGTGGCGAGGCCTGCGGCTAATTTTCTGATCATGCTTGAACGGTACGGAGCGCCGGTATACCGGCGCGTATATCACACCGTTCCCGTGTAGTTGAGCGCCAGCTCCGCCGCCGCGGCCTCCGAGGTCGCGATGCGGTGGAGCTGGGCCAGCTGGAGGCGGGTGTCGAACTCCGACTGGCCGGGTGTCAGGTGCAGCATCGTGGTCATGAACCAGGAGAAGTGCTCGGCCCGCCAGACCCGCCGGAGGCAGGTGTCGGCGTAGGAGTCGAGCAGGTCGTCCTTGCCGGTACGCCGCCAGTGTTCGAGCGCCTGCGCCAGCACCACCACGTCGGCCACGGCGAGGTTGAGGCCCTTGGCACCCGTCGGGGGGACGATGTGGGCGGCGTCCCCGGCCAGGAACAGGCGGCCGTGGCGCATCGGGTCGGTGACGAAGCTGCGCATCGGGGTGACGGCCTTGGCCGTGATGGGCCCCCGGGCGAGCTTCCAGTCGTCGTCGACGGCGAACCGCAGGTCGAGTTCGTCCCAGATCCGGTCGTCGGACCAGTCGTCCGGGTCGGTGTCGTTGGGGACCTGCAGATAGAGGCGGCTGACCGTCGGGGAGCGCATGCTGTGCAGCGCGAAACCACGCGGCGAGTGGGCGTAGATGAGCTCGTCGGTCGAGGGGGCCACGTCGGCCAGGACGCCGAGCCACGAGTAGGGATATTCGGCCTCGTAGATCCGCGTGCCCGGGACGTGCGCCCGGGAGATGCCGTGGAAGCCGTCGGCGCCGACGATGAAGTCGCAGGTCAGGGTCTTCTCCTGGCCTTCGTGGCGGTAGGTGACGTAGCCGTCGCCGATGCCGGTGGCCTGGGCGTCGAACAGCAGCGGGTCGCCCTTGTCGAGCTGGAGGGCGACCAGGTCCTTCACGATCTCGGTCTGGGCGTAGATCATGACGGTGCTGCCGCCGGTCAGGGCCGGGAAGTCGAGGCGGACGGCCCGGCGGTCGAACCGCAGCTCGATGCCCTGGTGCGGGAGTCCCTCGCGGTCCATCCGCGAGCCCGCGCCGCACTCCCTCAGGGCGTCCACCGTCGCCTGTTCGAGCATGCCCGCGCGCTGACGCTGTTCGACGTAGGCGCGGTCGCGGCTCTCCAGCACGACGGAGTCGATCCCGGAGTTGTGCAGCAGCCGGGCCAGCAGCAGGCCCGCCGGGCCGCCGCCGATGATCGCGACCGTGGTGTGGGTCATTCGAGGCTCCGTAGCGTGCGTTGGGCGACGGCGAAGGCGGCGTTGGCGGCCGGGACTCCGCAGTAGACGGCGGTCTGGAGGAGGACTTCCTTGATCTCGTCCGGGGTGAGGCCGTTGCGGACGGCCGCCTTGACGTGCATGGCGAGCTCCTCCTGGTGGCCCCCTGCGACCAGTGCGGTCAGGGTGACGCAGCTGCGGGTCCTGCGGTCGAGGCCGGGGCGGGTCCAGATCTCACCCCAGGCGTAGCGGGTGATCAGGTCCTGGAAGTCGGCGGTGAAGTCGGTGGTGTTCGCCGTCGCCCGGTCGACGTGCTCGTCTCCCAGGACGGCCCGGCGCACGGCCTGGCCGTCCACCTGCGGCAGGTGCGCGCGCATCGCGGCCACGACGGCGCCGGGCCTCTCCACCGGGGCCAGGTGGGCGGCGCCGGGGAGCTCGGTGAGCGTCGCGCCCGGGATGCCGTCGGCCAGTTCGCGCGCCACGGGCGGCGGGACCGCCGGGTCGTCGCGGCCGGCGATGACCAGGGTGGGGGCGGCGATGTTCGCCAGCTCGGCACGGATGTCGTAGCCCGACAGCGCCTCGCAGCACTCGGCGTAGCCTTCGTCACTGGCGGACAGAAGGTCGTCGATCATGGATTGAACTGCGGTTTTGTCGGCGTTCTCGGTGAACCAGCGGCCCCGGGTGACGTCTTCGAGCGCCTGGGTGCCCTGGTCGCGGACCAGGGCCGAGCGTTCGTGCCAGCTCTCCTCGGTGCCGAACTTGGCGGCGGAGCAGACCATCGTGAGGGAGAGCACCCGGTCGGGGTGGCGCAGGGCCAGCCAGGCGCCGATCGCACCGCCCAGGGAGATGCCGGCGTGGTGGAAGGCGTCCGCGCCGGTCGCGTCGGCGACGCCGATCACGAGCTTGGCCAGGGCCTCCATCGAGGTCGCTCCCGGTACGACCTTCGACCCCCCGTGGCCGGGGAGGTCGTACCGGATGACTCTGAAGTGGCGCGAGAGCGTGGCGGCCTGCGCGTCCCAGACGCGGAGCGAGGTGCCCAGGGAGGGGCCGAGGAGCAGGGCGGGGGCCTGCGCGGGGCCGTCAACGCGGAAGTTCAACATCGGCGATCTCCTTGAGGGGACGGTCGAGAGCTCGGTCGACGAGTTCCCCTGCGGCACCGGAATAGCCGGTCGGGTCGAAAACGGCGCGATCGAGGCGGATGACGCGGTCGGCATTCGCACAGGCGATCTCTATTGCCTGCCTGAGCGGCATACGCAACCGTGCCGCATCAAGGGAAGCGGTTTCAAGGATGTCCCGCGCGGCCTTTTTACCGATTTTTCGCGACAACTCATTCATGACGCGTTCGGCGACGATCAGGCCGCCGGTGATGGACAGGTTCTGCCGCATCCTGGCCGGGTGGACCTGGAGGCCGCCCGTCAGCGCGACGGCATGTGACGCCGCTCCCCCGGCCAGGCGGAGCAGCGTGCGGAGCGGCTCCCATTCGGCGTGCCAGGCACCGGCGGGGCGTTCGTCCTCGGCGGCCATGGCCCCGTAGAGGGTGGCGGCGAGCGCGGGGGCCTGGCGGGCGCAGGCGGCGATCAGGGTGGCGTGGACGGGGTTGCTCTTGTGGGGCATCGCCGACGAGCCGCCGCCGTCGCCCTCGGTGACCTCTCCGATCTCCGTACGCGAAAGCACCAGGACATCGGCCGCGATCTTGCCGAGCGCCCCGCAGCAGAACGCCAGCGCACCGGCGAGATCGGCGACCGGCGTGCGCAGCACGTGCCAGGGCAGCGTCGGCGCCGCCAGCCCGACCTCCCGCGCGAACCGCTCCAACAGCGGGACCGAGAGCGTGGCCAGCGTGCCCCCGGCGCCACCGAGCTGGGCGGGCAGGTGCACGGCGGCAAGCCGGTCGTAGGCGTCGAGCACCAGCGACCGCCACCCTGCGGCCTTCAGCCCGAACGTCGTCGGGACGGCATGCTGGGTCAAGGTGCGACCGGGCATCGGGGTGTCCCGGAACTCCCGGGCCAGCGCTTCCAGCGCCCCGGCCGTCGCGCCGAGGTCGAGCAGGATCAACCGCCGCGTCCGGGCGGCGACCAGCATGAGCGCGGTGTCCAGGATGTCCTGGCTGGTCGCCCCGTCGTGAGCATCCTCGGGCAGCGCCTTGACCAGCGGTATGACGGGGTTCCCTCCGCTGTGCGCGGCCACCCTGAGGCCCGGCTCCTCACCGTGCGGCGCGTCCTGCCGGGCCTGGCCCTCGCCGCCGGGCCCGGTCTGAGCGAGCGAGGTGATCTGGTCGGCCAGGGCGTGCCTGTTCTGGGCGCGGGCCAGGGCCGACTCCGCGTCGAGCATGGCGCGGAGAACGGCCGGGTCGGCGGTCGCCTCGGCGGCGGCGGTGCCGGACCAGGCCGGGCCCAGAAGGCCGTCAGCCGCGATCAAGAGAACCTCCGGGGTCAGCCCAGGTCGAGGAAGACCGTCTCCGCGTCGCCCTGGATGCGGATGTCGAACCGGTACACGCCGTCTCGTTCTGGCTCGGCGATCAGCGTCGCCCGGCGGTCGCCGGGCAGTGACGCCAGCAGCGCCTCGCCACTGTCCTCCAGGTAGACGCGCGTGTACAGGTGGTGCAGCAGGCCGCGCGCGAACACGCAGACCGCGATGTAGGGCACCTCGCCCGGCGGCACGGTCCGGATGGCCCAGTGGCCGTCGAGGTCGGTCGCCACCCGGCCGAAACCGGTGAAGGTCACCCCGTCGCGGCCGGCGAAGGAGCCGTCGACCTCGTCGCGGCGCATCGAGCCGGGCCTGCCGTCGAGGTTCCCGGCGGCGTCGGCCTGCCAGAACTCCAGCAGCGCGTCGGGGACGGGCGCGCCCGCGCCGTCGTAGACGTAACCGTGGACGGAGATCGCGCCCGGGTGGCCGGACGGCACCAGGTCTCCCCCGTCGCGGAACGGCAGCGCGTATCCGTAGAAGGGCCCCACGGTCTGTGAGGGGGTGGGTCTCATCGGCCTTCCTCCATCCAGGTCGCCGACGGGCCGTCGAGGACGATGTCCCATCTGTACCCAAGGCTCCACTCGGGCTGGGACAGGTCGTGGTCGTAGGCGGCCACGAGACGCTCGCGGGCCTTCTCGTCGGTGACGGACTGCAGGATCGGGTCGTACGCGAACAGGGGGTCGCCCGGGAAGTACATCTGGGTGACGAGGCGCTGGGCGAAGGCCGTACCGAAGACCGAGAAGTGGATGTGGGCCGGACGCCAGGCGTTGACGTGGTTCTTCCACGGGTACGCGCCGGGCTTGATCGTCGTGAAGGTGTAGCCGCCGTAGGCGTCGGTGAGGCAGCGGCCGGTGCCGGTGAAGTTGGGGTCCAGCGGGGCGGGGTGCTGGTCGCGCAGGTGCGGGTAGCGGCCGGAGGCGTTGGCCTGCCAGACCTCCACGAGCTGGTTCCTGACCGGGCGTCCGTCGCGGTCGAGCACCCGGCCGGTCACGGTGATGCGCTCGCCGAGCGGCTCCCCGAGATGCTGGCGGGTGAGGTCGCCGTCGAGCGGGGTGACGTCGCTCGCGCCGAAGACGGGCCCGCGCAGCTCGGCGTAGGCCTCCGGCGGGGCGACGAGCGGGCGGTGGGGGTGCCGCAGGCCGCTGGAGCGGTAGGGCGGGTAGTCACGCGAGGGGTGGTCGGCGCCGTCGGACTTGGCGGCCAGTTCGGCGATCTCGCGGGAGATCACGTCCTGCGGTTCAGGCATCAGGGGCTCCTTGGGTGAGGCGGCGCAGCGCGGTCAGCTCCGCCTCCGTGGGCTGGTCGGTGACCCGCAGGTCGGCGGCGACGGCGAGGGGCCAGCCGGTGGCCGCGACGGCCTGTTCGGGGGTCACGCCGGGGTGCACTTCGGTGAGGGTCAGTTCGGCGGTCTCCGGGTCGGGCCGCATGATCCCGAGGTCGGTGATCACCGCGACCGGACCGGCGCCGGGCAGGCCGAGACGCTCGCGCGACCCCGGCCCGTCGCCGTGCCCGACGGTCGTGACGAAGTCGAGCCTCCCGACCAGGTTCCGGGTCGAGTGACGCAGCACGAGCAGCACCTTCCCGCAGCTCGCCGCGATCTCGGGCGCGCCACCGGCGCCGGGCAGACGCCCTTCGGGCCTGCCGGGACCCCGGTCGATGACGGTCGTGTTGACGTTGGCGAAGCGGTCGACCTGGGCGGCGCCGAGGAAGCCGACGTCGATGCGGCCGGCCTGGAGCCAGTAGTTGAAGATCTCCGGTACGGACACCACCGCGTCCGCCGTGTCCGCGAGCTCACCGTCGCCGATCGACAGGGGAAGGCGCGACGGCTTGGAGCCCAGGGTGCCGGATTCGTAGATGAGCACCAGGCCGGGCTCGATGGTCCGCCGCGCGAGGTTCGCGGCGGCGCTGGGCAGGCCGATACCGACGAAACAGGTCCGGGCCCCGGCGAGCGCGCGGGCGGCGTTGACGGTCATCAGCTCGTCGGAAGTCCAGGTCATGACGCCACCAATACCGTTTCGCGCATCCAGCCCAGGAAGGTGTCGCGGTCGCGGGAGATGGCGTCCCACGCCTGGTAGAAGTCGTTGTCCCTGACCGTGTATCCGGCCGCGTAGGACGGGTGGGCGCCGTTGGGGGCCACGGCCACCGCGTCGACCGCCCATGAGGGCAGCACGACCGCGCCTGGGGTCGGTGTGAGGTCGTCCACGATCTCTTCGACGGTCACGAGCACCCGCGAGGCGGCCAGCGCGGCCTCCTTCTGGATGCCGACCAGGCCCCAGAGCTGGACGTTTCCATTCCGGTCGGCGCGCTGGGCGTGGATCACGGTCACATCCGGGTTGATCGCGGCCACGGCCGCCAGTTCCTCGCCGGTGAAGGGGCAGACCACCGTCGAGATCGTCTCCGACCGGGACGGGAGGTCGCTCCCCCGATAGCCGCGCAGGACCGCGAACGGCAGGCGGGAGGCCCCGGCGACGTAGCGGTTGGCCATGCCCGCGTGGCTGTGCTCGTCGAGTTCGAGGGGGCGTGGCCAGCCGTTCTCGACGGCGTCGCGGAAGCGGTGCAGGGAGCCGACGCCGGGGTTGCCGCCCCACGAGAAGACCAGTTTGCGGGCCGCGCCCATGCCGATGAGCTGGTCGTAGATGACGTCGGGGGTCATCCGGACGAGGGTGAGGTCGGTCACGCCCTGCCGGATCACCTCGTGTGCGGCGGCGAACGGGATGAGGTGGGTGAAACCCTCCATCGCCACGGTGTCGCCGGAGTGCACGAGTTCGGCCACCGCGTCCCGCAGGCTACGGATCTCCGCCATGTTCTCCCTGCTCGGATGGCTCTTGTTCGCCTGGTGAACTATTGTTCGCAATTGCGATAGATCAGGAGTCTGCTACCCCGTTTGGACGTGTGTCAATGACCGACCCTCTGGAGCGCGGACTCGCCGTGCTGCGGGCGATGGCGGCGGGCGAGCCGTGCCGTCCGAGCGACCTCACCCGCGCCACCGGGATGGCTCGCTCGACCGTCGACCGGGTGCTGGCGACTCTCGTCGCGGCGGGCTTCGCCAGTCCTTCCGGGCCCGATCGTTCGGTACGGCTGACGCCCCGCGTCCTGACCATCGGAAACACGTATCTGTCGGGCAGCGGCATCCCCGACGCGCTGGGGCCGGAGGTTCGAGAACTCGCCGAAGCCCTCGACGAGTCGGTCTCGCTGGCGGTGGCCGACGGGACGGCGGTCCGGTTCGTCACCCAGCTCCCCCGGCGGCGCAGCCGCTCGCTGACGTTCCGGGTGGGCGACCTGGTGCCTGCGGAACGCTGCGCGGCGGGCGCACTGCTGGCGGCCGAGTGGACCGAGGCAGGCTGGGCCCGCTGGCGGACGGGCAGCCCCGAGACCGTGGTGGCCCCCGACGTGGCGGGCGAGCAGGCCTTCCGCGACCGGGCCGCAGAGGCGCTCGCCCGGGGCCACGCCCGCGACGACCAGCTCATCGAGCCGGGCCTGATCGCGATCGCGGTGCCGGTGCGCTTTCAGGGCCGGGCGGCCTGCGCGGTCAGCGTGGTCTCCCATGGCAGCCGTCACTCCGTCGAGTCGCTGGCCGACCTGGCGCTCCCCCACCTGGACACGGCCCGGATGGAACACCTGCTGGCCGCCCACCGGCCGGCTCCGCCGAGCCCCATCGACATCCCCGGCGACACCCCGGTCCAGTCGCTGGCCCGGGGGCTCGCGGTGCTCACCGCGCTGGGCGGCACGCTGTCGGAGATCGCCGAGGCCACCGGCCTGGCGCGGGCGACCGCCCGCAGGGCGCTGCTGACCCTGGTCGAACTCGGCTACGCGGGGCGGTCCGGCAACCGGTTCGTGGCCAGGCCGAAGGTGCTGGAGCTCGGCTACGCCCGGCTGTCGTCGCTGTCGCTGGGCGAGATCGCCACGCCCCACCTGACCGCGCTGGCCGGGGCGGTGGGCGAGTCGGCGTCGGTGGCCGTGCTCGACGGGACGGACATCCGATATGTCGCGCGGGCGATGGCGTACAAGATCATGAGCGTGGACGTCACCGTCGGCACCCGCTTCCCGGCCTATGCCACGTCGATGGGCCGGGTGCTGCTGGCGGAGGACGCCGACCTGGGCGGAACCGCGCGGCTGACCCCCCACACCGTCACCGACCCCGTCGCGCTGAGAGCTTTGATCCGCCAGGCCCGCGCCGACGGGTTCGCGATCGTCAACGACGAACTCGAAGAAGGGCTCCGGGCGCTGGCCGTGCCGATCCACGATCGGGCCGGTCAGGTCGTCGCGGCCGTCAACGTCGCCACGACCAGGCAGGTCAGACCCGGTCTGCTGGCTCACCTTCAGGCCACCGCGCTCGCCGTCGAGACCGATCTGGCGCTGGTCACCGAACGAACCGCGCCCCGCCTGGCCTGAACGACGCCATATCGACGCCTCTCCCCGGCCTGAACCGCTCACCGCCGGGCATAGTGGGCGGCCATGAGGAGACTGCTCGCGAGGTTCCGGCTCGGCTCGACCGCCCGCCGCGTGTTCGGCTGGCAGCGGCTGCGTCCCGGCCAGAAGGAGGCCATGCGGCATCTGGTCGCCGGGCGCGACGTGCTGCTGGTGATGCCGACCGGGGGCGGCAAGTCGGCGGTCTACCAGGTGCCCGCGCTGCTGCTCGACGGCCCGACGGTCGTGGTGTCGCCGTTGATCGCGTTACAGCGCGACCAGGTGATGAGCCTGCTCAAGGCCGGCACGGGCGCGGTCGCGGTCAACTCCACGCAGTCGATCGACAAGGGCCTCGACCAGGTCACCGCGGGGACGGCCGAGTTCGTCTTCCTGTCGCCCGAGCAGCTGGCCAAGCCCGAGGTGGTGGAGCGGCTCGCGGCGGCCCGCCCGTCGCTGATCGCGATCGACGAGGCCCACTGCGTGTCGTCGTGGGGGCACGACTTCCGGCCCGACTATCTGCGGCTCGGCCAGGTGATCGAGAAGCTCGGCCACCCGCCGGTGGTGGCGCTGACCGCGACGGCGGCGCCGAACGTCCGGGCCGAGATCGTGCGCTCGCTCGGGTTGCGGAACCCCGTCGAGCTCGTCCGCGGCTTCGACCGCCCCAACCTGACCCTGTCGGCGCGCAGATTCACCGGCGAGGACGACCGCCGCAAGGCCCTCGTCGAGCACGCGCTGAACAGCGAGGGCCTGACGCTGATCTATGTGCCGACCCGCCGGGACACCGAGGAGTACTGCGCCCTCCTGGCCGGGAAGCGCGCCGAGCCCTACCACGCGGGCCTGAAGACCGCCGACCGCAACGCCACCCACGCGCGGTTCACGGCCGGTGAGCTGGACGTGGTGGTGGCCACCTCCGCGTTCGGCATGGGCATCGACCGCCCCGACGTGCGGCGGGTGCTGCACGCGGGCCCGCCTGAGTCGCCCGACTCCTACTACCAGGAGATCGGCCGCGCGGGCCGCGACGGCGAGCCGGCCGAGGCGATCCTCTTCTACCGCCCCGAGGACATGGGCCTGCGCAGATTCCAGACCGGCGGCCGGGCCGACCCCGAACTGCTGCTGCGCATCGCGGTCCTGGTCCGCGAACACGGCGGCCTGGTGCCGGCCGGAGAGCTGCGCGACCTGCTGGAGATCAGCACCACCCGGCTGACCGGTCTGGCCAACCTGCTGGAACGCGCGGGCGCACTGGTCCCCGGCGAGCTGCGCTGGACCCGGAAGGACCTCACCGCCGAGAAGGCGGTCGAGAAGGCCGTCGAACTCGACGAGGTCCGGCACCGCGTCGACGAGTCGCGCCTCGACATGATGCGCGGCTACGCCGAGACCACCGGCTGCCGCCGCCGTTTCCTCCTGGAGTACTTCGGGGAACCGTACGGCCGCTCGTGCGGCACCTGCGACACCTGCCGAGGCGCGGCCGAGCAGGCCGAAGACCGCCCTTCCCCCGTACAGAACAGGCTTTTCCCCGCGCAGCCGAGGATCGAGGGCCCCTTCCCGGTCCAGTCCAAAGTCGAGCACACCGCCTGGGGCACCGGGATCGTCATGAGCGCCGACCCCGACCGCATCACCGTGCTCTTCGACTCGGTCGGCTACAAGACGCTCGCGCTCTCGGCCGTGGACGGCCTCCTCCACCGAATCTAGAGATTTGCTCTAAAGAATTGCTCTAATTTATGCTCGCGGCCATGAACGTGGTGGTCACCGGGGGAAACCGGGGAATCGGATACGCCGTCTGCGCCGAACTGGCGCGGCAGGGGCATCGGGTGGTCGTCGTCGCCCGCGACGCCGCCGCCGGAGAGCGGGCGGTCCGGTCGTTGCCGGGCGAGGTCACCCTCGTCCAGGGCGACCTGTCGACCGTGGCCGGCATGTGGGCACTGGCCGAGCGGCTGCGGTCGGCCTGCCCGGAGATCGACGTGCTGGTCCACAACGCCGGCCTGTGGCCGTCGAAGCTCACCCTCACCTCCGACGGCCTGGAGGAGGCGTTCGCGGTCAACCACCTGGCCCCGTTCACCCTGAACCGGCTGCTCGAAGGCCACCTCAAGCGGGTCGTGCAGGTCAGCGCGGGCCTCTACGTGAAGGGCAGGGCCGACCCCGACCGGACTCCCTACGGCAAGGACTTCCACCCGCTGCGCACCTACGCCGACACCAAGCTCTGCAACGTGCTGACGCTGCGACCGTTCGCCGAGCGCTGGCAGGCCCGGGGGCTGACGATCGACGCCGTCCATCCGGGCGTCATCAACACCGGCCTGGGCGCACGGGGAGGCCCGGTCGGACTGCTGCTCAAAGTGGCCAAGCGATTCTGGAAGACTCCCGCCCAGGGCGCCGAGCCCGTGGTCGCGCTGACCGCGAAGTCGACGTCCGGCCGCTACTACGACGAACGGGACGAGATCGAGATGACCACCGACCCCGCGCTGGGCCTGCGCCTGTGGGAGCAGGCGGAGAAACTGTCGGGAGTCGCGTGAGGCAGGCCCGCGGCGAGGCCACGATCCGCAGGCTGCTCGACACCGGCCTTGCGGCGTTCACCGACGGCGACTTCACGCTGCGCGGGGTGACCTCCCGCAGCGGCGTCAGCATGGGCAGCCTCTACCACCACTTCGGCAGCTTCGACGGGCTCGCCGCCGCGCTCTACTCCGAGTGCATGGACGACCTGCTCACCAGCCTCATCGAGGCGGTCGAGAAGACGTCCACGGCGGAGGAGGGGGTGCACGCGATCGTGCGCGCCTATCTCGCCTTCGCCCGCGACGAGACCGCGCGGGCCCGGTTCATCCACGCCGCGCCCCTCATCGAACCGCACGCCGCCGCCATCGCCGCCGGGAAGGCGCCGCGCATGGACCGGCTGGCGGCCTGGTTCGCGCCGCACATCGCGGCCGGGACGATCGCCGACCTGCCGCCGGCCCTGATCGAGATGCTGCTCATCGGGCCTCTGGCGGAGACGACGAGGCGTGTCCTGGCGCGAGCGCCCGGCCTCGATCTGGACGAGGCGGCGGCCACTCTGCCCGGCCCGATCTGGCGTTCCCTGAGCGCCCATTGACGGGGACTGTGACGCGGGTTACGTTCTGGCTAATTAAAAGGAAAGCTTCCTATTAGTTGGACGGGAACCTCCTGTTCCCGGCGCGTCCCCGCCGCATCCCCCTCCCCCCACGTGGAGTAGCACGATGAGAAGAGTCCTGACCCTCTTGACGGCGATCGGTGCGCTGATCCTGCCGCTGATGTTCGCGCAGAGCGCGGCATACGGCGCGGTGACGGTGCCCCTGCGTGCCAACGCGAACGGTCCCGCCCTCACCGACGGCGGTGGCAACGCCTGGCTCGCCGACAAGGCATACTCCAGCGGCACCTGGGGTTATGAGACGTCCTACGGCGCCGGCTCCACCGGCAGCGCGATCGGCGGCACCACCGACGACGCGCTTTACCAGAACTACCAGCTGTTCAGCGGCTGGGGCGGCTACAAGTTCGACGTGGCCAACGGCACCTACCAGGTCACCGTGAAGATGGTCGAGGACTGGGCGAACGCCGCCGGGCAGCGGAAGTTCGACATCCGGATCGAGAACACCGTGGTCCAGTCGGCGTTCGACGTGTTCGCCTCCTGCGGCGCGCTGACCGCCTGTGACCGCACCTACACCGCGACCGTCAGCGACGGCCAGCTCAACGTGCAGTTCAACATGAACGGCGGCGCCAACTACGCCATCGTCTCGGCCATCGCGGTGACCGGCGGTTCCGGCGGCGGCGACACCACCGCGCCGAGCGTCCCCGGCAACCTCGCGGTCAGTGGCGTGACCAGCAGCAGCGTCTCGCTGTCGTGGAACGCCGCGACCGACAACGTCGGCGTCACCGGCTACCTCGTCTACCGGGGCGGCACCCTGGTCACCACCGTGACCGGCACCACCTTCACCGACACCGGCCGCTCGGCGAGCACCGCGTACACCTACCAGGTGCGCGCCCGCGACGCCGCCAACAACCAGTCGGGCCTGTCGAACAGCGTGACCGGGACGACCAGCGGCACCGGCGGCCCCGACACCACGGCCCCGTCCGTGCCGGGCAGCCTGAGCGTCAGCGGCGTGACCAGCAACAGCGTCTCGCTCCAGTGGAACGCCTCCACCGACAACGTCGGCGTCACCGGCTACCTCGTCTACCGGGGCGGCACCCTCGTCACCACCGTGACCGGCACCAGCTACACCGACACCGGCCGCGCCGCGAACACGGCGTACACCTACCAGGTCCGCGCCCGCGACGCCGCCAACAACCAGTCGGGCCTGTCCGGCAGCGTCACCGGCACCACCTCCCAGACGGGGACCGGCGGCAACAAGAAGCTGCTCGGCTACTTCGTCCAGTGGGGCGTCTACCAGCGGGCCTACCACGTGAAGAACATCGTCACGAGCGGCTCGGCGGCGAAGCTGACGCACATCAACTACGCGTTCGGCAACGTCCAGAACGGCCAGTGCACCATCGGCGACAGCTACGCCGACTACGAGAAGGCCTACACGGCGGCCGAGAGCGTCGACGGCGTGGCCGACACGTGGGACCAGCCGCTGCGCGGCAGCTTCAACCAGCTCCGCAAGCTCAAGCAGCAGTACCCGAACATCAAGGTCCTGTTCTCCTTCGGCGGCTGGACCTGGTCGGGCGGCTTCGGCCAGGCCGCCCAGAACCCGACCGCCTTCGCCAACTCCTGCTACAACCTGGTCGAGGACCCGCGCTGGGCCGACGTCTTCGACGGCATCGACATCGACTGGGAGTACCCGAACACCTGCGGACTGTCGTGTGACGCCTCGGGCTTCGCGTCCTTCAAGAACATGATGCAGGCGCTGCGCACCCGCTTCGGCCAGAACTACCTGGTCACCGCGGCCATCACCGCCGACGGCACCTCCGGCGGCAAGATCGACGCGGCCGACTACGGAGGCGCGGCCCAGTACCTCGACTGGTACAACGTCATGACCTACGACTACTTCGGCGCCTTCGCGGCGCAGGGCCCGACCGCCCCGCACTCGCCGCTGACCAGCTACTCCGGCATCCCGACCGCCGGGTTCTACAGCGACAACGCGATCCAGAAGCTCAAGTCGAAGGGAGTGCCGGCGTCCAAGCTGCTGCTCGGCATCGGCTTCTACGGCCGGGGCTGGACCGGCGTCACCCAGGCGACACCGGGTGGTTCCGCTACCGGAGCGGCCCCCGGCACCTACGAGGCCGGCAACGAGGACTACAAGGTCCTGAAGAACACCTGCCCGGCCACCGGCACCGTCGCGGGCACCGCCTACGCCAAGTGCGGCAGCAACTGGTGGAGCTACGACACCCCGTCCACGATCACCGGAAAGATGACCTACTCGAAGGACCAGAGCCTCGGCGGCTCGTTCTTCTGGGAGCTCAGCGGTGACACGAGCAACGGCGAACTCATTACCGCGATGAAGAACGGCCTCGCGTAACACCCCGTTCGAAAAGGGACCCCGGACCGTATGTCCGGGGTTCCTTTTTTGATCTTTTGGTTGAAATATCTACTACGATCATCAGCTTCAGGGACCCCCGGACATACGGAGGAGAACCAATGCGCGCGGTGGTCGTCAAGGCGTACGGGGGCCCGGAGGCCCTGCTGACCGTGGAGGTTCCCACCCCCGAGCCGGGGCCGGGGCAGGTCCGGATCACGGTGGAAGCGGCCGCGATCAACCCGGTCGACCTGTTCATCCGCTCGGGCGGCCTCACCTTCCACGGCGCGCCGGCCCGTGAGCAGACCGGCATCGGCTGCGACGTCGCCGGCGTCGTGGAGGCCCTCGGCGAGGACGTCACCGACGTCAAGATCGGCGACCGCGTCATCGCCGCCTCGACCCACAGCGGCTTCAGCCGCGACCTCGGTCCCTACGCCGACCAGGCGATCATCGCCGTCGACGAACTCGCGCCCGCGCCCGCCGAATGGCCCGCCGAGCAGGCGGCCAGCCTGCCGCTGCCGGGCCTGACCGCGTGGCAGTGCCTCGACATCGTCGCCCTGCCCGCGGGCGCGACCCTGCTGGTCACCGGCGCCGCCGGCGGCGTCGGCGCCATGCTGGTGCAGCTGGGCACGCTGCGGGGTCTGACCGTCGTCGCGGTGGCGCGTTCCAGCGACGAGTCCTACGTGCGTGAACTGGGCGCCGGGTACTTCGTCGACGACGTCGCGAAGGTCCGCGAGCTGCTGCCCGAGGGCGTCGACGCGGCCGTCGACCCGGCGAAGCTGGTGCAGGACGCGCACGACGCCGTCCGCGACGGCGGCACGTTCGTCGCCGTGGTCGCCGACGGCGGGCCGGAAGACGGCCGGGGCATCGCGTCCCAGGTCATGTGGGCCCACCCGGCGCGCGAGCAGCTCGACGCGCTGGTCGCCCTCGTCGACGAGGGCAAGCTGAAGGTCCGGGTGGCCGGCACCCTGCCGCTCGACCAGGCCGCCGAGGCGCACGCCCGGATGGCCGAAGGCGGCCTGCGCGGACGGCTCGTTCTCCTGCCGTAGTCCTGACAATCTGGAATGCTTCCGGTCATATGCGCGTAAGAGTCACGCCTTTTGGCGAACCGCTGACCGGCCATTCCGCCCCCGTCGCCGGGGTGGCCATCCATCCCGGCGGCGAACTGATCGCCACCTCCGACGACACGGGCCTCATCCGCTACTCCACGGGCGTGGAGATGAGCGGGTCCCCGTACACGATGACCCTGTCCTTCCACCCCGACGGCCACCTGCTCGCCTCCGGGGGCGAGGACGGCGCCGTCCGCCTCTGGGACCTCGCCGGGTCGCCGGTGGGCGAGCCGCTGAAGGGCCACGACGACGTGGTCACCGCGGTGGCCTTCCACCCCGACGGCCACCTGCTGGCCAGCGCGAGCTGGGACCACTCGATCCGCTTGTGGGATCCGGTGACCAGGATGCCGGTCGGCGACCCGCTGACCGGGCACACCGGCCGGGTGACGGAGCTCGCCTTCCACCCCGCCGGGCACCTGCTGGCCACCGCCGCGAAAGACGGCATGGTCCGCCTCTGGGACGCCGGCACCGCCCAGCCGCTCGGTGATCCCGTCCCCGGCGAGGGCATCGCCTTCCTGGGCGGCCAGCTGGTGATCATCGGTGTCGACCGCCTGGCCAGGGTCGACGGCCAGGTGATCACCCCCGAGCCGGTGTCCTGGCTGGCCGGCTGCGGCGACCTGCTGGCCGCCGCGAGCTGGGACGACTCCATTTCCCTGTACGACCTGAGCGCCACCCCCCTGGCCCAGCTCACCGGCCACACCGGGGTGATCCAGGCGCTGGCCCTCAGCCGCTCGCTGATGGTGAGCGTCGACGACCTCGGCGAGGTGCGGCGCTGGCGGGTCGACGGCCTGCCCGCCGCCGAACCCCCCGACCCCGTCGCGACGCTGCGCCGCTCGCTGGTGACCCTCCAGCACACCCACGCGGTGGCCCGGCGGGTCCGCGACGACCTGCACCGCCGTCTCGAAGAACGCGACGGTCTCGTACGACGCCTCACCGCCCGCGTCGAGGAACTCGAGAACCGGATGACCTCGGCGGTGATCGCCCGCCGGTTGACCGGCCACGACGCGCCCGTCCACGGGGTGGCGTTCCACCCGCGCGGCCACCTGCTCGCCACCGCCGACAAGGCGGTGCGGCTGTGGGACCCGGTCACCCGTGACCAGATCGGCGACCCCCTGCCGGGCGGCCCCGCCGTGGCCTTCCACCCCGGCGGTCACCTGCTGGCGGCCTCCTGCGCCGACCACACGGTCCGGCTGTGGGACCCGGAGACGCGGCGCTTCTTCGGCGAACCGCTGACCGGGCACCTTGCGACGATCACCTCCGTCGCCTTCCACCCGTCGGGCGACACGCTCGCCACCGCGAGCGACGACGGCACGGTCCGCGTGTGGGACACCGTCTCGGGCCGTCAGCTCAGCGAGCAGCCGGGGTTCTTCGCGGTCTTCGCCGGCGAGGACCTCGTCGTCGACGCCCTGGCCGCATGTGGCCACCTCGTGGCGAGCGCCGTCCCGGGAGGCGAGGTCCGGTTGAGGAACCTGCGGACCGGCGCGATCCTCGAACTGATCGGCCACACCGCCGACGTGCGGGCCGTCGCCTTCGATGCGGTCGGTGAGCTCCTGGCCACGGCGGGCGACGACCGTACGGTCAAAATCTGGGACACGATCAGCGGCGCGGAACTGAGCAGCTTCACCGGCCACACCTCCGCCGTCAACGGCGCGGCCTTCCATCCTGACGGCCATCTGCTGGCCACGACGTCCGACGACTGCACGACCCGGCTGTGGCCGACCAGGCTCGGCGGGGACGCGGGTCCGGCAGAATGGGCCGGAGCCTAGGGAGAAGGAAGCTAGTGATCCAGTCGATCAACCAGCGGATCGCCGATGAACTCGGCGTACGTGAACGGCAGGTCGCCTCAGCCGTCGATTTGCTCGACGGCGGCGCGACGGTGCCGTTCATCGCCCGCTACCGCAAGGAAGCGACCGAAATGCTCGACGACGCGCAACTGCGCTCGCTGGAGGAGCGGTTGCGCTACCTGCGGGAGATGGAGGAGCGCCGCACCGCGATCCTGGAGTCGATCAGGACACAGGGCAAGCTCGACGACGCGCTCGAGGCGCAGATCATGGCGGCCGACTCGAAGGCCCGCTTGGAGGACATCTACCTCCCCTACAAGCCGAAGCGCCGCACCAAGGCGACGATCGCCCGCGAGGCCGGTCTCGAACCGCTGGCCGACAAGCTGCTCGGCGACCCTGGTCTGGATCCGGTCACCGTGGCGGCCGAGTTCATCGGTGAGAACGTCGCCGACGCCGCGGCGGCCCTGGAGGGCGCCCGCGCGATCCTGATCGAGCGCTTCGGCGAAGACGCCGACCTGATCGGCACCCTCCGCGAGTCGATGTGGACGCGGGGGCGGCTCATGTCGTCCGTCCGCGAGGGGAAAGAGGAGGCCGGGGCCAAGTTCTCCGACTACTTCTCCTTCGCCGAGCCGTTCAGCAAACTCCCCTCCCACCGCATCCTGGCGATGTTCCGGGGCGAGAAGGAGGAGATGCTCTCCCTCACGCTGGAGCCGGAGGAGCCCGCCGAGGGCCCCACGACGTTCGAGCAGCGCATCGCGGCCCGGTTCGGGATCTCCGACCAGGGCCGCGCGGGCGACAAGTGGCTCAATGACACCGTGCGGTGGGCGTGGCGGACCCGCATCCTGGTCCACCTGGGCATCGACCTGCGGATGCGCCTGTGGCAGGCGGCCGAGGACGAGGCCGTGCGGGTGTTCGCGGCCAACCTGCGCGACCTGCTGCTCGCCGCGCCCGCCGGAACCCGGTCGACGATGGGTCTCGACCCGGGCCTGCGCACCGGCGTGAAGGTCGCCGTGGTCGACGCCACCGGCAAGGTCGTCGAACACGCCACGATCTACCCCCACGAGCCCAAGCGCCAGTGGGACCAGTCGCTGGCCGTGCTCGCGGCGCTGTGCCAGAAGCACAACGTCGAGCTGGTCTCGATCGGCAACGGCACCGCCTCCCGCGAGACCGACAAGCTGGCCGGTGAACTGGCCGCCCTGGTGCCCGGCGTGACGAAGGTGATGGTCTCCGAGGCGGGCGCGTCGGTCTACTCGGCCTCGGCGTTCGCGTCCCAGGAGCTCCCCGACCTCGACGTGTCGATCCGCGGCGCCGTCTCGATCGCCCGGCGGCTGCAAGACCCGCTGGCCGAGCTGGTCAAGATCGACCCCAAGTCGATCGGCGTCGGGCAATACCAGCACGACCTGGCCGAGCAGAAGCTCTCCAGGTCGCTCGACGCCGTGGTCGAAGACTGCGTGAACGCGGTCGGCGTCGACGTGAACACCGCGTCGGCTCCCCTGCTCACCCGGGTGTCGGGCATCGGCTCGACGCTGGCCGACAACATCGTCCAGCACCGCGACGCCAACGGCCCGTTCCGGTCGCGCACGGCGCTGAAGTCGGTGCCGCGCCTCGGCCCGAAGGCGTTCGAGCAGTGCGCGGGCTTCCTGCGCATCCCCGGCGGCGACGACCCGCTCGACGCCTCCAGCGTCCACCCGGAGTCCTACCCGGTGGTCCGCAAGATCCTGACGACCACCGGCAGCGACCTGCGCACCCTGATCGGGAACACCGCCGCGCTGCGCTCGCTGAAGCCGGCCGAGTTCGTCGACGGCACGTTCGGCCTCCCCACGGTGACCGACATCCTGGGCGAACTGGAGAAGCCCGGCCGCGACCCGCGTCCCGCCTTCAAGACGGCCACCTTCAAGGAGGGCGTCGAGAAGATCTCCGACCTGACGAAGGGCATGCTCCTCGAAGGCGTCGTGACCAACGTGGCGGCCTTCGGCGCGTTCGTCGACGTCGGCGTGCACCAAGACGGGCTGGTCCACGTGTCGGCCATGTCGAACTCGTTCGTCAAGGACCCGCGCGACGTGGTGAAGCCCGGCGACATCGTCCGGGTGAAGGTCCTCGACATCGACATCCCGCGCAAGCGCATCTCGCTGACCCTGCGCCTGGAAGACGAACCCGCCAGGAACGCGCCGGGGCAGGCTCCGCGCCAGGAGCGTGGCGACAGGCAGCCCCGCCAGGACCGCCAGCCCCGGCCCGAGCGCCGAGGCGGCGGCACCGGCGGCGGTGGCGGCGGTGACCGTCGTCAGGCGCCCCCGCCGGCGAACAGCGCGATGGCCGAGGCGCTGCGCAAGGCGGGCCTCACCGACGACGGCCGCAAGAAGCGCTGACAGGCGGCGCATGACCAGGGCGGCCCTGAGCGCTACCAGGCGACGGACAGCGCCTCCAGACCGCGCATGACCGGGGCGGCCCGCCATGGCAGGGCCGCCCTGGGCACCGCGAGGCGCGCGTCGCCGAGCCGGCCGAGCAGGATCGGGAGGGCGATCCGCGCCTCCATGCGGGCCAGGGCGGCGCCGACGCAGAAGTGCCGCCCCCGCCCGAGCGACAGGTGGTCGTTGGGGTCGCGGCCCAGGTCGAGGTCGTCGGCCCGGTCGAACTGGGCCGGGTCGCGGTTGGCCGAGGCGATGTCGAGCAGGGCGACCATGCCGTTCCCGATGAGGTTGACGGTCGTGTCGTGCCCGACCAGCAGCAGGATGTAGGCCGTGCCGAGGAGTTCCTCCTCGCTCAGACCGTCCTCGTCGTCGTGGGCCGCGATCAGCACGCTGAGCAGGTCGGTGTCGCTCACCGGGCCGCGGTCGCGCTTGGCGGCGAGAAGCTCGGTGAGGAAGACGTGCAGCCGGGCCGTCACGTCCCTGCCGCCCGCGAGGCTGTCGATCAGCAACTGCCGCAGCCCCGGCGTCTCCAGGTCGGCGGGCACCCCGAGGACCGTTTTGATCATCCCGAAGGCCAGCGGCCCGGCGAAATCGGCGATGAGATCGCACCTCTCGGGCAGCCGGTCGGCCAGCTCCCGGGCGGTCTTGTCCACCAGCGGTTCCAGCGCCGCCACCCGGGCGGGGGTGAACGCCCGGTTGACCAGCCGCCGCAGCCTGGTGTGGTCAGGCGGATCGCAGTGGACCAGGTTCCGCTGCAACCCCTCGGGCCCCGACACCCGGCCCTCACCCAGCGGGCACTTGCTCAGCCGATCGTCACCCAGCAGCCCCCGGACGTCGTCATACCGGCTGATCTGCCAGACGACGGTCCCCCGCGAGGTGACCTCACGATGCACAGGCGATCGTTCCCGCAACCACGCGTAGTAGGGAAACGGATCGGCGACCCGCGCCGCGACCAGCTCAACCGGAACCTCGCGAACACTCATGGTCATCACTGTTACACGAATTGTGATCATGGTCACGGTACCGGTTTGCGAGGCGGCCGACCGGCCCTGAGCAGTGCGTACACGGCCCTCGACGTGGGCAGAAACGAGCCGCGGAAGCCGGACCAGGAAAACCAGGCCACTGAGACCGGGCCACTCCGCTGCTTTCCGCGGGGGCGGCTAGGCTCCGCGGCCATGGTCACGAAGTCACCGCCCGGCGTTCTGCGGATCGGCGCCACGGCTGGAGTGCTGCGCCAGGACACCTTCGTGGCCTGTCTGGCGATCTCCGCCGACGGGCGCAGGGTGGTCACCGGCGACGAGAAGGGCGTGGTCCGCGTCTTCGACACCGCCATCGGCCGGTGCCGGGAGCACAGGCCCGCCGGACCGGCGCGGAAGCGCGGCCGGGTCCAGGCGCTCGCGGTCTCCGGCGACGGTCGCACGATCGCCGTCCGCTACCCGGACCGCGTCTGGATCCCGGGCAGCGGCACGACGATCCCGGACATCGGCCCGTTCGGGCTCGCCCTGACGGGCCGGACGCTCGTGGGCGCCGGTGTCCGAGGAGTGGCCGTCGCGGACACGGCCGACGGCACGATCCGCGAGATCCTCGCGGGTGGTGGCGCCGCCGCCCGCTGCCTCGCCGTGCGGGGTGACGTGATCGCCGCCGCCTTCCAGGACCGCCGCCTGCGTCTTCTCGACGCCGCGACCGGCGAGGTCCGCGGCGAGGTCACGCTCGACCCCGACGACGATCTCACCTGGTCAGACCTGGCGTTCGCCGCTGACGGCGCCGTTCTGCTCTGTCTCGGACGCACCCTGCTCACCTGGTCGGGCACTCTCCTGCGCCGCGCCTTCGACATCCCGGACGCCGATCCCAACGGCGTGCCCCGCCTGCTCACGCCGATCAACGCGGTCGGCGTCACCACGGCCAGGGACACCACCCTCCTGGTCGACCTGACCTCGGGCGAGGTCCGCCACGAGTTCCCCGGCCGGACCCGGCTCGCGGTCTCCGCCGACGGCACGGCTCTCGCCGCCGCCCACGGGTTCACCGTCGACATGTACGACGGCCACACCCTCACCCGCCGCATTCCCGAGCCGGGCCTGTCCACCGGCGTCAACGCCGTGGCGTTCGAACCAGGCGACGCCGCGCTGTGGACGGGCGACCAGACGTCGGCCCGCCGATGGACGCTGCCAGAAGGACTCCCCGACGTCGCGGTGCCCACGGGAAGAACGGTGCGGCTGACCCCGGACGCGAGCGCCGCGCTGGTCTCCGAGCCGGGCGGCGGCCGGGTGGTGCTCCTGCCATCAGGTCAGCGGCTCGGCGAGCCCCTCGGCGCGATCCACCGGATGCCCGGCCTCTCCCCCGACGGGCGATCGGTGGCCGGCATCGGCGCGGCGGGCGGTGTCCGCCTCTGGGACACCACGACCGGCGATCCCGGCCCTGACCTGCCCGAAGACGCACGCCGCCACCCCTACGCGATGACCTTCTCGCCCTCGGGCAAGCTGGTGGCGGCCGGGCGAGGCGACGGAGTGATCCACGTCTGGACGAAGGACGGCGCGATCATCGCCCGCTTCGTCACGCCGGGTAAGCCCCCACTGAGTCTGGACATCTCCCCGGACGAGTCGATGCTCGCGACCGGAGGGGACGAGCGGACCGTGCGGATATTCGCCCTGCCCGGCGGCGACCTGCGCCGGAACCTGTTGGGACACACCCGCCGCGAGGTCTGGACGGTCGCCTTCTCCCCCGGCTCGACCCTGCTCGCCTCCAGCGACGGCCGGGACGTCCGCCTGTGGGACACCGCCACCGGAGAGTGCGCGAGGGTGATCAGAGTCGGGGCGAACGCGCTGGCCTTCTCCGCCGACGGCCGGCTGCTGGCGGCGGGCGGTGACGGCGCGGCCTGGGTGATCGACCTGGATCAGGTGCCGAACAGGCCGTAGGAGCCGTGGACGACGTTCGACTTCTTCGTCATGCGCTGGTAGCCGGGAGCCTCGAAGATGATCTTCGTGTAGATCTCGTCGCCGATGTCGAGCAGGGGGCCGTTGTCCTCGTCGAGGTACTTCACGCAGAAGAGGGTCAGGTCGGAGACGATGAAGAGTCCGCCGCCGTTCTTGTCCGACACCGCGCTCAAGGTCGCCTTGGGGCCCTTGTACATGCGGTTGTCGTACGCGGGGTCCTCGCCCCAGATCTCGACGCGGGCCGTCGCGCCGTTGTCGACCAGGTACTGCGCCTGGGCGTGGGTCATCCCGACCTTGCCGACGGTGAGGACGCGGCAGTCGTTGCCGGTCTTGAGTTCGGTGATGGTCAGGCGGGCGGTCAGTTTGCCGGGCTCGTCGGCGGCCTGGGCGGGGGCGGCCAATGCCAGGGCCGTCGCGGTGGTGATGCCGAGTGCGGCGGCCAGGTGGGTGATCTTCTTACGCGGGAACATCGGTTCCTCCGGTGCCTTCTCATCGCTGCTACGAAGGTCACCGTCGGACGGCGGTCTTGCAGCGCGCTTGAAGATCGGCGACCGACCCCGGAACTGTCGGGCGCGTACCCTCCCCAGGGCCCTTGACCTGCGGATCTCGCACTTTCCCCGGCGAGCCACTCTGGCCGTCGTTCTTCGGGCCACTGCGCGCGGAGCGTCGCCCACATTCGGCCGGAGCCGGTCGTGTGGCCGGCCAGGCGGAGCCGTAACGGAAGAAAAAGCTCTTCAGGCCCGCTCACGCGGCCGAGGTCAGCCAGTCGCGGGCCTGGCGGAAGTGGGCGTCGCGGATGCCCCGGTTCCCGCCGATGTGGAGGAGCCGGAATCGGTCGACGTTCGGGTGGGCCTCCAGCCACAGCCGGTCGATCCGGCCGAGGCCGTCGTCGAACCACACGAACGGGCGGCGGTTCACGTATTCGGCCACGGAGGGGATCTTCCAGCAGCAGCCGGGGTCCTCCAGTCCTCTGCCCTTGTGGACCTCGATGACCGGCAGTTCGGGCAGGCCGATGATCGGCCCGATGCCGGCGTTGGCGTCGTGCTCCCAGGTGGTCGCCCAGACCAGGTCGGCGCCCGTCTCCCTGGCCAGGGCCAGCAGGCGCGGACCATGGTCGGGGTTGAGCCACAGCGCGAACGCCACTCCGGCGGCCGTGCACGTGTGTGACTGCCACGCCGTCCCCGGCCGCCGGAAAGGGTTGAGCACCCCGTCGACGTCGACGAGGATCAGCGGCCGTTCTTCCATCTCAGGCCGCGCGTTCGGCCGCGGTGATCTCGGCGAGGACGTCGAGGGAGATCCCCAGAGCCGTCGCCAGGGCGGCGATCGTGAAGAACGCCGGGGTCGGGACGCGGCCGGTCTCGATCTTGCGGAGGGTTTCCGGGCTGATGCCGGCGGCGGCGGCGACCTCGATCATGCTGCGGTCGCCCCGGGCCTGGCGGATGACGGTGCCGAGGCGGTGACCGCGTTCGTGGTCGAGTTCGGTGAGTGGTGGTCGGACCATGTACGGGATCATAGCAAGCCGTGATAACAATACCGGTATAAGTATTGGACTCACGGGAGCACACCATGGTTGAGATCAAGACCGCCGCCGAACTGGACGCCATGCGCGAGGCCGGACGGGTGGTCGCCAACGCCCTCGCCGCCGTGAAAGGCGCGATCAAGCCGGGCGTGAAGCTCATCGAACTCGACGAGATCGCCGCCACCGTCATCCGGGAGAGCGGCGCCAAGCCCGCTTTCCTGCACTACCAGCCCGGCTTCGCGCCGACCCCGTTCCCGGCCGTCATCTGCGCGTCGGTCAACGACGTGATCGTCCACGGGATCCCCGACGGCTACCTCCTGCGCCAGGGCGACGTGGTCACCATCGACTGCGGCGCCTACCTGAACGGCTGGGCGGGCGACTCGGCGTTCACGGTCATCGTCGGGCCGGGCCGCCAGGCCGACCTCGACCTCATCGCCACCGCCGAGAAGGCCCTGGCAGCGGGCATCGCCGCCGCCGTCCCGGGAGCCAGGCTGGGCGACATCGGCGCGGCGATCTCCGCCGTCGGGCGGGCCGCCGGTTACGGCATCCCGCAGGACTTCGGCGGCCACGGCATCGGCCGGCACATGCACGAGGATCCGCATGTCGCCAACGAGGCGCGGCGCGGCCGGGGCATGGTCCTCAAGGCGGGGATGACCCTCGCCATCGAGCCGATGTTCATCGCCGGGGGCAAGGACCGCTACCGCACCGCGAAGGACGGCTGGGCGCTGCACACCGTCGACGGCAGCCAGGCCGCCCACGTCGAGCACAGCATCGCGATCACCGACGAGGGCCCCCGGGTGTTGACGCAGGTCTGAGACGGGCGAAAAGGGACCCGTCCGTTCCGGCCACTGCTCCGAATGGGATGTCATGGAGAGCATGCCGTACACGACTGTTCATCCGGCTCAGGGCGCGACGCGACTGGTGGCGGTGGTGCTGCACGGCGGCCGGGAGACCAGCACCGCCCCCACGACGGCCTGGCAGATGTCCGTTCTGCGGATGATGCCGTTCGCCTGGGCGCTGCGGAGCGCGGGGGCCCGGCGGGGACTGGCGGTCTGGCGGGTGCGGTATCGGTTGCGCGGCTGGAACGGCCCGGAGGCCTCGCCCGTGGCGGATGCCGAGCAGGTGCTGGAGCAGGTGCGGCTGGCTTATGGGATCGATGTTCCCGTGGTGATGATCGGGCATTCGATGGGCGGGCGGACGGCGCTGCGGGCCGCCGGGCATCCGAACGTGCGGGGGGTGGCGGCGCTGGCGCCCTGGTTGCCCAAGGGGGAACCGGTGGAGCAGCTTCGGGATCGGCGGCTTCTCCTGGCTCATGGGAGCGATGACCGCACGACCTCGCCTCGTGCGACGCACTACTACGCCGAGCGGGCCAGGGAGATCACGAGGGATGTCCGGGTCGTGGACGTTCCCGGGGAGAACCACGCGCTGCTGCGGAACCCCGGCTACTGGCACGACCTCTCATCGGACTTCGTGCTCTCGTTCCTGCCCGGGGGTGAGTGACCGGCATTGGCGGTGCGGGTGTGGTGTGGACCGGCTTCTGGAGGGCAGACGGGATTTCAGCTTCACCCCATCCTTAAAGGGAGTCCCGCATGACCATCACCGGCATCATCATCGCCATCATCGTCGGCGCCATCATCGGCGCGCTGGGCCGCCTGGTGGTTCCGGGCAAGCAGCACATCCCGATCTGGCTGACCATCGTGGTGGGCATCGTGGCCGCCTTCATCGGCACCTTCCTCGCCAGCGCCCTGGGCGTGTCGTCGACCGGCGGCATCGACTGGATCGAACTGCTGCTCCAGGTCGCCGTCGCCGCGGTCGGCGTCATCCTGGTGGTCAGCCTGTACGACCGGCGCGGCGTCCGCCACTGACGGCGGCTGAACCACTAGTCACGCGAACCCCATCCGGATCCGCCGGGTGGGGTTTTCGCATGCCTGCCCGGATCGGCATCGATGACGAAAGTCTTACGCCGGCCTCCGGGAACCCCGTACCGCCCGGCCGATTCCGTAGCGTCGCCGGCATGCGAGTACTCGTCACAGGTGGAGCCGGGTTCATCGGCTCGCAGGTCGTCGCCGCGCTCACCGCCGCCGGGCACGAACCGGTCGTGTTCGACGCCCTCCTCCCGTCCGTCCATCCCGGCAGGCCGGTGCTCCCGGACGCCGAGTTCGTCTGCGGCGACGTGCGGGACGCGGAAGCGGTGGCCGGGGCGCTGCGGGGGGTCGGCGCGGTCTGTCATCAGGCGGCCATGGTCGGGCTCGGCACGGATTTCGGCGACGCGCCCGGCTATGTCTCCTGCAACGACCTCGGCACCGCCGTGCTGCTGGCCGAGATGGCGCGGGCGGAGGTGAGACGGCTGGTCCAGGCTGGTTCGATGGTCGTGTACGGCGAGGGCCGCTACACCTGCGCCGTCCACGGCGTGGTGCGGCCGGGCCCCCGGGCGGTGGCCGACCTGTCGGCGGGCCGGTTCGAGCCCCGCTGCCCGCGCTGCGGCGCCGGGCTGGCCCCCGGCCTGGTCTCCGAGGACGCCCCCGCCGACCCCCGCAACGTGTACGCCACCACCAAACTCGCCCAGGAGCATCTGGCCGCGTCGTGGGCACGGGCGACCGGCGGCCGGGCGGTGTCGCTGCGCTACCACAACGTCTACGGGCCGGGCATGCCCCGCGACACCCCCTACGCCGGGGTGGCCTCTTTCTTCCGATCGGCGCTGGAGCGCGGCGAGGCTCCCCGGGTGTTCGAGGACGGCGGGCAGCGGCGTGACTTCGTCCACGTCAGGGACGTCGCGCGGGCCAACGCGGCGGCGCTGGACTCTCTGGGCGAAGGCCACACCGCCTACAACGTGGGCAGCGGCGAGCCCCACACCGTCGGCGAGATGGCCACCGCCCTCGCCGCCGCGTTCGGCGGCCCGATGCCGGTCGTCACGGGCGAATACCGGCTGGGCGACGTCCGGCACATCACCGCGGACTCCGCCCGGCTGCGCGAGGAACTGGGCTGGAAGCCCGAGGTGGAGTTCGCCGACGGGGTCGCGGAGTTCGCCTTCGCGCCCCTCAGGTCACCAGCGGGAGGGTGACCTCGAACCGGCAGCCGCCGGGCACGTTGCGCACATCCGCCTGCCCCGCGTGGGCCTCGACGATGCCGCGCACGATCGCCAGCCCGAGCCCCGCTCCGGCGGGCGGGGTGCGGGCGGCGGTGCCGCGCCAGCCGGTGTCGAACACGCGCGGCAGGTCGTCGGCCGGGATGCCGCCGCACGCGTCGGTGACCGCCAGGACCGCGCTGTCGCCGCGACGACCGGCGCTCACCGCGACCGTGCCGTCGGCCGGGGTGTGCCTGATCGCGTTGACCAGCAGGTTGGCCAGCACCCGGGTCATCTCCTTGCCGTCGACCTCGACGGGCACGTGGTCGATGTCCTCGCCGACCAGCCGCACGCCGCGCTCGTCGGCCAGCGGCCCGGCGCCCAGCAGCGCGTCGGCGGCCAGGTCGCGCAGCGACATCCGGCTCGGCACGGGGGTGAACGCCCCCGCGTGGATGCGCGACAGCTCGAACAGGTCGCCGACCATCGCGGTCAGCCGCTCGACCTCCGCGCGGATCTGGCGGTGGTAGCGGGCGGGGTCGGCGGCGACGCCGTCCTCCAGGGCCTCGGCCATGGCCCGCAGACCGGTGAGCGGGGTGCGCAGGTCGTGGGAGATCCAGGCGACCAGCTCACGCCGCGAGGCCTCCAGCGACCTCTCCCTCTGCCGGGAGGCGGCGAGCTTCTCGCTGGTGGCGGCCAGTTCCCTGGCCAGGTCGGCCAGTTCTGCGGTCGCAGGGGCGGCCGGGACGGCGAAGTCGCCGTCGTCGCCGAAGTCACGGGCGGCCCTGGCCAGGTCGCGGCTGCGGGCCACCACCCACCGGCCCAGCACCAGCGCGGTCGCCAGTGACACCGCGGCGGCCATCGCGACCACCAGCGTCACCACCCACAGGTCGTGGGGTGACAGGAACATCGCCCACGCCACCGAGAGGGTCCCGGCGAGCATGGCGGTGACCGCGACGACCGCCACCACGATCAGCGAGACGGCCACCGAGCGACGCCGCAGGGACACCAGCACGCCCGCGCCCGCCAGCCCGGCGACGACCGCCCCGCCGAGCGCGAACAGCGCGATGAGCACAACATCCTTCATTCCGGCTCTCCCGGGTCGAATCGGTAGCCGACGCCCCACACGGTGTGGATGAGCCGGGGCTGCGCGGGATCGTCCTCGATCTTGCCGCGCAGCCGTCTGACGTGGACGGTCACCGTCGACAGGTCGCCGAAGTCCCAGCCCCACACGTCCCGCATCAGCTCCTCACGGGTGTGCGCCCGATAGGGGTGGGCCAGGAAATGGGCCAGCAGATCGAACTCGCGCAGCGTCAACGTGAGCTCGGCGCCGTCCTTGGCGGCGCGGTGGGTCTCCGGGTCGACGGTCAGCCCGGCGACGCCCAAGGGCCCGCGCGCGACCGGGACGGCCGCCCGGCTGCGCCGCAGTACCGACTCGACCCGCAGGACCAGCTCACGGGGGCTGAAGGGCTTGGTGACGTAGTCGTCGGCGCCCACCTCCAGGCCGGCGATGCGGTCGTCCTCCTCGCCCCGGGCGGTCAGCATGATCACCGGGACGGGGCTCGCCGCGCGCAGGCGGCGGCAGACCTCCAGGCCGTCGAGGCCGGGCAGCATGAGATCGAGCACGACCAGGTCGGGCCCGCCGACGATGGCGCGGTGGAGCCCCGTGGGGCCGTCGGCGGCGTGGTCGACGCTGTGACCGGCGCGCACCAGGTAGTCGGCGACGACGCCTGCGACGGTCGGGTCGTCCTCGACGACCAGGATCCTCATGAGCCCAGCCTGGCACCCGCAACCATGCAAAACGGACGGCGTCCGCGTTTCGTAAGGACTCCTCCCCCAGATTCCGGTCCGGTTGTTCCTACGGTGGCGAGTGTGATCGAACCAACAGTGGACGTCGTGCTGCCCTGCCTGAACGAGGTCGAGGCCCTGCCGTGGGTGCTGGAGCGGATCCCGCCCGGCTGGCGGGCCCTGGTCGTGGACAACGGGTCGACCGACGGGTCGGCCGAACTCGCCCGTTCCCTCGGGGCCACCGTGGTGCCCGAGGCCCGGCGCGGGTTCGGGGCGGCCTGTCACGCCGGGCTCGTGGCGGCCACGGCGGAGATCGTCTGTTTCTGTGACTGCGACGCGTCGCTCGATCCCGGGCTGCTGACGGGGTTCGTACAGAAGATCGGAGAAGGCGACGACCTGGTGCTGGGACGGCGGCGCCCGCAGTCGCGCGGGGTGTGGCCCGCGCACGCGCGGGCCGGGAACTGGGCGCTGTCGCATCTGGTCAGGCGGCGGACCGGACTGCGGCTGAGGGACCTCGGTCCGCTCCGGGCGGCCCGGCGGGAGGACCTGCTCAAGCTCGGTCTCACCGATCGGCGCAGCGGGTATCCGCTGGAGATGGTGGTGCGGGCCGCCGACGAGGGCTGGCGGATCCGCGAGGTCGACGTCCCCTACCTGCCCCGCAGCGGTAAATCCAAGGTCACCGGGACCTGGCGGGGAACGTTCCAGGCGGTCCGGGACATGCGCGGGGTGCTGGCCCGATGACGACCCTGCTCGTGATCGCCAAAGAGCCCGTGCCCGGACGGGTCAAGACCCGGCTGACCCCGCCGTTCACCCCGTCGGAGGCGGCGGCGCTCGCCGAGGCGTCCCTGGCCGACACCCTCGCGGTCGCCATGGCGACCCCGGCCGACCGGCACGTCCTGGTGCTGGACGGCTCTCCCGGCCCGTGGACGCCGCCGGGCCTGGAGATCCTTCCGCAGTGCGGCGGCGGACTGGACGAGCGGCTGGCCGCCGCCTTCGCCTCCTGCCGCGGACCGGCCCTGCTGATCGGCATGGACACCCCGCAGGTCACGCCCGGCCTGCTCGCACCCGCCCTGGATTTCGGCGCGTACGACGCCTGGTTCGGCCCCGCCGACGACGGCGGGTTCTGGGCCCTCGGCCTGAGGGATCCCGACCCGGCGCTGCTGCTCGGCGTGCCGATGTCGGTCCCCGAGACGGGTGCGGCGCAACGGGCCCGGCTGCGGCATCTGCGGGTCGGCGAGTTGCCGGGGCTGCGCGACGTCGACACGGCCCGCGACGCCGAGGCGGTGGCCGCCAAGGCGCCCTGGACCCGGTTCGCCGCAGCGCACCTGGCGATGTCGGCGGCGCTGCGATGACCTGGCACGACGACCCCTACGCCGTCGCCCTGCGAGCCGGGCGCGGCCCGTTGTTCCTGCGTCGCGCCGACGGGCGGCGGTTCCCGCTCGACGTCGAACGCTGGTGCGCGGGAACCGACGCCGCCGATCAGTCGGTGCTGGCCCGGTGCCACGGCACGGTCCTGGACGTCGGCTGCGGGCCCGGCCGCCTGGTCGCCGCCCTCGCTGAGCGGGGCCATCGCACGCTCGGCGTCGACATCAGCCCGGCGGCCGTCGCCGGGACCCGGCGGCGAGGCGGGATGGCCCTGTGCCGTTCGGTGTTCGAGCCGCTCCCGGGCACGGGCCGCTGGACCACGGCCCTGCTCATCGACGGGAACATCGGCATCGGCGGCGACCCGGTGGCGCTGCTGCGGCGCATGGCCGAACTGACCGTCCGGGACGGCCGGTTGATAGCCGAGGCCGACCCCGCCGAGGTGGACGAACGTCATCTCGTGTGTCTCGACGACGGCAGCGGCGGGCTGGGCGCGCCGTTCCCGTGGGCCAGGGCCGGCGTGACGGCGCTCGTCCGGCACGCCGGCACGGCGGGCTGGTCTCCCGCCGACGAGTGGTCGGTGGCGGGTCGCCGGTTCGTGGAACTGGTGCGGCCGGTCTAGCGGCGGCGGCGGATCAGCATCAGCGCGACCGCCGCCACCGCCACGACCCCCAGACAGATCAGCAGGTTGCGGCCGTAGGGCTGGGCCAGCACCGTCGGGTTCGGCGAGGGGCCGGGGCGCAGCAGCACGGGCAGCGTGACCAGGACCAGCGCTCCCATGGAGATCAGCGCCCCGCGCACCACCGCCCGGTCGGGCAGCCGCGCCACCAGCAGGCCGACGAGCAGCACGAGCGGCCCGATGATCGCGTCGTGCAGGGCGACGGCCCCGCCGAACCCGACGACGACCCCCCACAGGCCCGGCAGCGGCAGCAGGAAGACCAGTCCCACGGCGATCAGGGCCACACCGGCCGCGCCCAGGGTGATTCTCACCGGACCTCCAGCTTGGACACCCATTTGGTCTGCAGGACACCCGGCCGGTTCGGGGCGATGACGCGCGCCGGGTAGCCGTGGTCGAGCGAGAGCACCTCGTCGTTGAGCTTGAGCGCGAGCAGGGTCTGCGGGTCGTCGGCGTACTGGGCGGGCATCTCGGTGACCCGGTAGTAGCCCCACACCTCCAGCGAGGTCACCCGCAGCGCGGCGCCCGGTGGCGCGCCCGCGCGGGCCAGCAGGTCGCGGATCGGCACGCCGCTCCACCAGGCGTTCACACTCCACCCTTCGACGCAGGCGATCGGGAGGCGTACCCGCTGTTGCGGGAGGGCGTTCAGTTCGGCCAGCGTGATCCGGTACGGCCTCGGTCCCGCCACCTCCAGCGCCCAGCCCTCGGCCGAGGCGTAGGTGACCTGCGCGGCGACGGCCGTGCGGTTGATCGGCACCCCCTGGGTCGCGATGTCGGGGTTGCGGGGCGCGAGCAGGGTGAAGGCGCGCAGTGGCGTGAACGACTGCCCGACCGTCGTCAGCGTGACCGCCCCCACCGCCGCGCCGACCCCCGCGAGCAGCGCCCGGCGGTCGGCCGCGTCCACGTCGGAGGTCTTCTTCCGCCAGTGCGCCCTGATCAGCGGCGCCTTCACCGCCAGGTGCAGCAGCAGCGCACCCGCGACGATCCAGCCGACCGCGTAGTGGGTCTGGGTGAAGGAGAACGGCCACGGATACCACTGCAGGATGTTGATCAGCCCGGTGAACAGCTCGAACACCGTCGCCGCCACGAGCAGCGCGATCGTCAGCCGCTCGACGAGATGAGGGAGCGACCGGAAGGGCGGCCAGGCGAACAGCCGGGGGTAGACCGTCCACAGCTTGGCCATGACGAGCACGATCGCCGCCAGCCCCGACGCGACGTGCAGCCCCTGGGTCAGCCGGTAGCCCCAGACGGGCCGGGTCGGCAGCAGCCCGGTCATCCAGCCCGGTGGATGCTGGAGCACGTGGCTGATCAGCCCGGTCAGGAAGCAGACGGCGATGGCCGTCCCCAGCCAGCGGCCGATCGCCACAGCGGTCCTGGGATCGTGCAACCGGCCCCTGAACTGCGGAAGCGTGGGTCTCATGGGTCCCATGCAATCGCGCCGGAGGCCCGTTCGGGGGGAGGCGGCACCTTACGAAATCCGGACGTCGGGCCAGCCTGCGAGCTTCTCCGGCAGGCGCGCTGAGAGTCTGACCCGGTGAGACTCACCATCGTCCTGCTGTCGGGCCTGGTCACCGCGCTGGCCGTCGCGATCACCCGCGCCGGGCAGCTCGCCGACCCGGCGGGCCTGATCGGTTGGTACGCCCTGTGCTGGGTTCTGTTCGCGGCGGCGGCGTGGTCGCTGCGCCGGGTCCCCGCCCGGCGGGCGGCGGCGCTGGTGCTCGTGGGTGGCCTCGCCGTGGGCGCGACCGGTCTGCTGGACGTGCCCCGGACCAGTACCGACTCCTACCGGTACGCCTGGGACGGCCGCGTCCAGGCCGCGGGGATCTCCCCCTATGACCATCCTCCGGCCGACCGCGCGCTGGCCGTTCTGCGCGACGAGTGGCTGTTCCCCGACGGCCCGATCTGCTCTCAGACCTACCTGTCGTGGCTGCCGGAAGGCGGCTGCACCCGCATCAACCGGCCGAGGGTGCCGACGATCTACCCGCCGGTGTCGGAGGCGTACTTCCTGGCCGTGCACGCGCTCTCCCCCGGCGGCGCCCGCCACAAGCCCCTGCAGGTCGGCGGCCTGCTGCTCGCCCTGGCGACGACGCTGCTGCTGGTGCGGGTGGCGGGGGCACGCGGCGCGAGCCTGTGGGCGTGGTGCCCGGCCGTGCCGGTCGAGGCGGTCAACAACGCCCACGCCGACATGCTCGCCGTCCTGCTGGCGGTCGCCGGGATCGCGGTGGTGGCCCGGCACCGCACCGCCGGGGGCGCGCTGCTGGGCGCGGCCGTCGCCGCGAAGTTCCTCCCCGCGCTGCTGCTGCCCGGGGCCCTTTCCCGGGTACGCCGCCCGCGCGACGCCCTGGCCGTCCTCGTCCCGGCCGGGCTGGTGGTGGCAGTCGCCTACCTGCCCTATCTGCTGGCGTCGCAGGCGTCGGTGTTCGGCTACCTGACCGGATACACGGCCGAAGAGGGTTACCAGAGCGGCGCCGACGGCCGCTACGCCCTGGTCCGATGGCTGCTGCCCGATGCCTGGGCGCTGCCGGTCGTCGTGGTGGTGATGGGATGCGTGGTGACGTACACGATCATCAAGGGCGACCCGGAGCGGCCCTGGAGCGGCGCGCTGACCGTGACCGGGACGGCGTTCCTGCTGCTCACGCCCGGCTACTCCTGGTATGCCTTGCTGCTCGTCGCCCTGGTCGCCCTCGACGGCCGCTGGGAGTGGCTCGGTGTGGCGGCGGCCGGGGCGGTGGCCTATGTCACCGGCGCGGGAACGGTCGCGTACGCGCTGGCCGCCGTCGTGGTCGTCGTGTGTGGTCTGCGGGCCCGCCATGACCTGCACACGCCGGTGGATCCACGCCGCGCTGAGAGGCCTGACGGCGCTCGCATCCGCCATGAGTGAACCCTGTTCAAGGACTCGCGCCGAATCGTGCCCGCCACGGTCCGGGCAGGTCCTGCCGTTTCCAGTCGTCGGTGTAGGCAGGGGGCCTGACGTCCCGGTGGGTCACGATGACGTCGTGGCCGCGTTCCCGGAATGACTGGACGCGCGGGGGCATGGTGTCGTCGAACCGCTGGGCGATGGCCTGCGACTCGCAGCCCAGCAGGTAGCCGAGCTGGGCGCCGCCCTGCCCGTAGATCACGCACGGCCCCTCGATCCGGGGCCTGAGCTTTTCGGCGGCGGCGGTCATGACCTCGCGTTCGGTGCGGGCATCGGCCGACATGGTTACGGCGACGACGCCCTGGAGGATCAGGTGAGCCGCCACACCGGCCGCGAACGGCAGGCGGGCCAGCCGCGCGGCAGTCGCGATGGGGAGCGCCAGCAGGGCGTACACCGGGAGCAGGAAGCGAGGGGCAGCGTAGTCGACGTAGAAGAAGTACGGCAGCGCCATCGCCACGGCCGTCGCGGTCGCCAGCGCGAGCGGGCGGAACCACGGGGTGTGCCGGGCCGCCCACAGGCCCGCGCCCGCGGCCAGCGGGATCGCGATCCACCAGATGACCAAGAGGGGGGACACGCCGCCGCACTCGACCCCGAAGCGGCACAACGCCGGCCCGTCGAGGGCGCGGGCCTGCTCGCCCAGGGTGCTGGTCAGCCCGGTGTCGTTGTGCTCCCCGGCCGTCCCGAGGCGTTCGGTCACCCCGCCGAACCGCACGACCGCCTCGGCCATCCACTGGCCCCAGCCGATCGCCAGCCCCACGGCCAGCGCCGCCAGCTCCCGGAACCGCCGCTGCCACAGGGCGTAGGCGGCCAGCGGCACCGCCAGCACCAGCGCGTCGGTCGGCCGCATGAGCGAGACGAGCACCATGGAGGCGCCCAGGCCCAGCGGGCTCCCGGTCAGCAGGAAACCGATGGCGGCGACCGCGCCCAGCGCGACGTAGAGGTTGGGCATCGCCTGGTTGCCGTAGAAGAGGGACAACCAGCATCCGGCCAGCAACAGGGCGGCCAGCGGCACCACCCAGTGGTTCCTGACCCGCAGCCAGACGGCGAACGCGCCGAACAGGGCGGCGGAGGAGACCAGGGTCAGCCAGATCCGCAGCACGACCACGCTGTCGGTGATCGCCACGATCGGCGCGACCAGCAGCGGCACCCCCTGGGCGCGCGGCGCGGAGTAGAGGGCGGGCGGCGCGTGGGCGGCGTACTGGGAGGCGTAGACGGCCTCGTCCCAGCCGATCCCCATGCCGAGAGTGGGGATGAGGAGCTGGGCGGCGAGATAGAGCAACGCGACCCCCGCGAGCAGGACCCCAGGGGTGGTGGCGAGCTCTCGCCGGACGATGACCATGGCGCCCTCCCGATACCGCCGAAAAGGGCTCCCCTGACCTCCAGGCAACCGGACACACCTGGCCGTCAGGACAATCTTCGTCGGGCCGTTTCTCGACGCACGTCGCCACGCTGGTCGTGGCACTGGCCGGTGGAGCGCCGGCCGCGCTGGGATTCGCTTGGGGAAAACGGGCCCGAACTAGCTGACCGCCTTCTCCAGCTGCGCCTTCGTCATCTTCGACCGGCCCTTGACGTTCTTCCGCTTGGCCTCCGCGTACAACTGATCGCGGGTACGCCCACCGGCGCCGGAGTGCGATCGCAGCCCACCACGGCGTGAGGAGGAGATGTCCTCGATCGAGGTGCGGCTCGCGGTCTGGGACTCGCCCGCTCTGGCCCGCTCCTTGTTCACGGTCCGGGCGGCGATCTCGGTGGCCCGTTCGTCGCTCTCCCCGCGCTGCTTCACGCTGTCCTTGATGTGCTCGTACTGCCGCTCCCGCTTGGGACTGGATCCTCTGGGCATCTCCTGGCTCCTCTCCGTGACCTGGATTCCCCTGCCCCTTCTCACGGCAGGTAGGCAACGCCGAAGTCTCCCTCACCCGTCGTCATCGAGGGCCTCCGGTTTGTGTACGGCGGTCCGGCCGGTCTTGTCGCTGCGCACCTGGTACTGCGGCTCCTCGGGCGAGGCGTCGACCTGGCGGCCCGAATCCTCCGTGCGCTTGGTGATCTTCTTCTCGACCTTGCCGTGAACGGTCTGACCGTGGCTCTTCCATGTGACTTCGTCGCCTTTGGACGGTTTGTCCTTTCTGGTCATAGTGCTGCCGTACCCCGTTTGGTGATCCTGATCCGGGTAGCAGATCCTCCGTAACCGAAGACCAGGCCCGCATCCGGCCGAACGCCGGATGTGGGCCTTCGCATGACCCACGGAGATCCACGTGAAGGCACTCGTCATCAACTGCACGCTCAAGCTGTCACCGGCGCCCTCGAACACCGAGGCCCTGGCCGATGTCGTCAGCGCCGAGATGCGCCGCAGAGGTGTCGAGGTCGAGACGGTCCGGGCGGTCGACCTCAACCTCCTGCCCGGCGTCGAGACCGACATGGGGCCGGGCGACGACTGGCCCGCCGTCCACGACAAGCTCCTGAACTCCGAGATCCTGATCATCGTGACCCCGACGTCGGCTACACCGTCCCCGGCCGGGAGCCCTCGCCGCACGACCGATGGGCGCGCCCCCGGCGTGAGCTCACGCGTCCGTGCCGGCTTCGCCGTGGGGGCGCCGACGGGTTGCGACTCGAGTGACCGCGCTGCCGCAGGTAGAGACCGGATCAGCCTGCCGGAGGGTGAGGGTCGTCGCCGGGGCGATCGTGCGCTGGTCGCGCACCTTGCCATCAGTGCCGTGGATGCGTAGTTCACCGCCGCCGTCGGCGGTGAGGATCTCGGTCGCGCGCCGGATCGCCTCTTCCTGGGTGGCGCACAACGCGCCGGCCCGGCTGCCGCCCGGCTTCCTGTCTCACCACATCGCGGGAATGGGCCTGAGCTCGACATTCGACCGGTTCCGCTAACCGGACTCAAGCGCCCTCCATGCGGCGAGCAACTCGGTGTGGAGTGCGGCGGGGGCGTCCTCGGCGATGTGGTGATCACTGTCGATGCCCTTGACCGCCAGGTCGCCCGGATGTCCGGATAGATCAGAGGCAGGTCGCTGCGCGTCCCCCAACCGTGGACGAGAAGGACGGCCGGGCCCGAGGTCGTGTCGGCCAGTTCGATGTGTTCGAGGGTGAAGTCGTCGAACATGGGTCAGGTCACTTGTCGAGAGCGGCGACCAGTTCGTCCTTGGTCATCGAGCTGTAGCCCTCGACGCCCTTCTCCTTGGCCTGCTCCACCAACTCTTCCCTGGTGCGGCCCTTCGGCTTGGGCGGCCTGGCCAGCTCCTCGGCTTTGGCCTGGCTGAAGTTGCGGCCCATCTTGATCAGCTTGTCGGCGGGGATGGCCTTGGCCATGGCGGGGAGGATGTCGCTCTCCTCCTCCTCGACGTGGTGCTTGACCGCCTTCACCAGCTGCTCCAGCGCGGTGGCGAACTCCGGCCGGTCCGGGTCGGTCGCCATGAGCGCGGCCAGCAGCTCCTCGGCCTCGTGGTGCTCCTCGACCCCGTGGTGCACCTCGCCGCGCTCGCTCGGGGCGGCCTTGGCCAGCTCGGAGTAGACCTTGGTCTCCTCGGCACGGGCGTGCGCGACGAACTTGGCAGCCAGCTCCGCGACCAGCGCGGGACGGTTCTCCGGCTCCCGCTTGAGCTTCTCGAAGATCATTTCGACATCACGGTGGTCGGCCATGATCAGATCGATGACGTTCAGCGACATGTCTCTCCCCAAGAGCGAGTGCGGTCCAGTGCAGCCGCCTCTACCCGCCGCCACCTCACGAAACGCGAAGGACCCGGCCAGTTCACACCACCGGTTCCCAGACGGTGAAGGGTCAGCTCGTGACGCGGCCCCCCGGTGCGGAGGGTCATCTGGGGCACGCCCGTCTCCGGGTGGAGCGCCACCTCGGCGTGGACCCGGTCGAGCGCCAGCGGAAAGCCCTCAGCCGTGGTCCGGGGGGATGGCGCCTCTTGCGCCGATGTGCCGCCGCAGGCGGCTAGCACACCGCTGACCAGCAAGGCGAGCAGCTCGCAACAACGACAAGATCGTGATAGTGCGTCAGGCGTTCTCAGACAGCGCCTGTCCTTCGGCCGGTTTCGGGAGACGGCGAGGCGGGGTGAACCGGTGCAGTTCGAGGATCGGCGGCAACGGGACCATGCCGGGGCCGCCGGCGCGGATCCATTCGGCGACGTCGGCGGTCGCGTTCTCGTCGTTGACGAAGGCGAGCCACACCGGGCGGCCGCCAGCCTTGCGGCCTTCCGGGGTCGGCTGGACGACGATGACGTTGGCCTGGTCACACACATCGAGGCAGTCGGTCACGCGGACCTCGGCGACTTCGGCCAGAAGTCGAATCTGCTTGTCGTGGTCGAGGTGGGGCACCTTCCGGAGGCTGCCGCAGCAGCAGTCCCGGCAGACGGTGATCCTTTTCACGCGCTCACTCGAGGTAAGACGTGCTGCGGAGCAGGCATCGACGCCCGTCCTCTCTCGGGGAGATCCGCCCCGGCTGGTGAGGAGGCGACCGCGTGAGTCTCTGGCTCTCGGCTGGACGCCGATCACAGTGGCGGGACCGCGCCGGATTCACACCGGTTTCCTCGTCCGCCGTCGCCTTTCCCGCATCGTCTCATATCGGGCCGTACGGATACATATGCCGCATAGCGAGCTTGAAAATTTGGTTAGCCTAACCTAACTTAGGCGGCACTCCCCTTGAGAGATAGGAAGCCGCATGCGCGCGCTACGTCCCTTTCTCGCCGTAGCGGCGTTGAGCCTCGGGCTCATCGGCTGCGGCGGCGAACAGAACACCGCGGCCCCAGAGGCACGACCGTCCAGCTCCGCGTGGTCGTTCACCGACGGCTCCGGCAAGGCCGTCACGGCGGAGAAGACACCCACCCGGATCATCGCGCACGCCGGTGAGGCCGCCGCGCTGATGTCGTTCGGCATCAAGCCGGTCGGGATCTACGCCGACGAGTCGATCAAAACCGACGCCAACCTGAAGGACCTCGACCTCACCGGCATCGAGATCCTCGGCCAGGAGTGGGGGAAGATCGACGTCGAGAAGGCCGCCGCGTTACGTCCAGACCTGATCGTCGCCGACTGGTGGCCGGTGGAGAAGGCGCACAGCGGCTTCGAGGAAGGGGTCGACGAGAAGAGCAAGAAGCTCGCCGACCTCGCCCCGGTGGTCGGCGTCACGCAGGGCAAGTCCATCGAAGACCTGGCCAGAGGCTATGAAGACCTGGCCGAGAGCCTGGGCGCCAAGGTCGACTCGCCGGAGATCTCCGCGAACAAGAAGCGTTTCGAGGAGGCCGTCGCGCGGTTCAAGGCGGCGGTCGCGGCCAAGCCCGAACTGACGGCCCTGGGCGTCTCGCCCGCCGACGACAAGGTCTATGTCGCCAACCCGGAGTTCGCGCCCGAACTGCTGGACTTCCAGCGCTGGGGGCTGAAGGTGATCAACCCGGCCAAGCCGGACCCCGCGTTCCCGTACTGGGAGACCCTCAGCTGGGAGAACGCCGACCGCTACCAGCCCGACCTGATCCTGTGGGACGGCCGGGGCTACAAGCCGGAGCTGAACACCGAATGGGGCGCCAAGCAGCCGACCTGGTTCAAGATCAAGGCGGCCAAGGCGGGTGCGGTGGCGGCCTGGCCGGCGTACTGGCTGCACACGTTCGGCCACTTCGCGACGGAGCTCGACAAGGTCACCGAGGCGATCAACGCGGCCGACGACAGCGTCGGCGACTGACCGCGATCCGATGATCAGCACGATTCCGGTACGGCGGGCCCCCGCTCTCGGCGTGGGCCTGGCCGTCCTTCTCGCCCTGCTGGGCGCGGTCGCCTTCCTCAGCGTGACCCAGGGCGCCCGCGACATCGGACTGGCGGAGGTCCTGCGCGCGCTCGGCGGTCTCGGCGTGAACGAGGAGATCACCGGCACGGTGACCCTGGAGCTGCGGGTGCCGCGCACGCTGCTGGGCATCCTGGCCGGCGCCGCGCTGGGCGCCGCGGGCGCGATCCTGCAAGGCGTCACCCGCAACCCGCTGGCCGACGCCGGGATCATGGGCATCAACGCGGGCGCGGCCGTCTTCGTGGTCTTCGCGATCACCGTGCTCGGGATCCAGGGTGTCGGCGTGTACGTCTGGTTCGCCTTCGCCGGCGCCATCATCGCGACGCTGCTGGTGTACACGATCGCCTCGCTGGGCCGCGAGGGAGCCACCCCGGTCAAGCTCGCCCTGGCCGGCGCGGCGGTCACCGCCGGGCTCACCTCCGTCACCACCGGCGTCCTCATGACCAACATCGACGCGCTGAACGAACTGCGGTTCTGGCAGGTCGGCGCGCTCGCCGGGCGGTACATGCCGATCCTGACCGGCGTCGCGCCGTTCCTGATCGCCGGGCTGGTCGTGGCCCTCGGCCTGGGCCGGGCGCTCAACGGGCTCGCGCTCGGCGAGGACGTCGCGCGCGGTCTCGGCCAGCGGGTCGGCCTCACCCGGACGGTCGCCTTCGGCGTCGTGGCGGTGCTCGCCGGCGCGGCCACCGCCGCGTGCGGGCCGATCGTCTTCATCGGCCTGGTCGTGCCGCACCTGGCGCGGGCGCTCTGCGGTCCCGACTATCGCTGGACCCTGCCGTACTCGATGCTGCTGGCGCCCATCGTCCTGCTGCTGGCCGACGTGCTCGGCCGGATCGCCGGCGCGCCCGGCGAACTGCAGGTCGGCGTGGTGCTGGGCGTGCTCGGAGCGCCGATCTTCGTCCTGATCGTGCGGTACGGCCGAATGTCGGAGGTGTGAGCATCATGACGCTCTCGACTGTGGCCAACGCCGTAAGCGTCACCCGTCGCCGCCGGACGACCCGCGTCGTGGTGGTCACCGGCGGGCTGACCTCGGTCGTCGCCGTCCTGTTCGTGGTGACCATGATGGTGGGCAGCTTCCGGCTCTCCGCCGGCGAGGTCATCGGCTCGCTGCTCGGCACGATCGACGACCCGAGTCTCGACTTCGTCGTCCTGGGACTGCGGCTGCCGACCGCCGCGACCGCGCTCACGGTGGGCCTCGCGCTCGGCGTGTCCGGCACCATCTTCCAGCACCTGCTGCGCAACCCCCTCGCCTCCCCCGACTTCGTCGGCATCTCCTCCGGCGCCGGTCTGGCCGCGGTCTCCGGGATCGTCCTGCTGAAGGTCACCGGGCTGGCGGTCGCCGGGTTCGCGCTGGGCGGGGCGACCGTGGCGGCGCTGCTCATGTACGTGCTGGCCTGGCGCGACGGGGTGAGCGGCTACCGGTTCATCCTGATCGGCATCGGGGTGGCCGCCTTCTTCGACGGCCTCATCGGCTTCGTCCTGAGCCGCGCCCAGCTGTACGAAGCGCGCCAGGCGATGCACTGGCTGACCGGCTCGGTGGGCCAGGCCAGCGGCACCGAACTGCGGCTGCTGCTGGGCGGCCTGGTGGTCCTGTTGCCACTGGCCGTGCTGCTGCAACGGCAGCTTCGCCTGCTCGAACTCGGCGACGACACCGCGCGGAGCCTGGGCGTGTCCGCCGAACTCGCCCGCGCCGCCCTGCTGGGCACCGCCGTGATCATCCTCGCCCTGGCCGTCGCGGCGGCCGGCCCGATCCTGTTCGTCGCCCTGGTCGCCGGGCCGATCGCCAACCGGCTGCTCGGACCCGCCACCGGCAGCGTGCTCGCCGCCGCCCTGGTGGGCGCCGCCCTACTGCTGACCGCCGACCTGGTCGCCGTCCACCTGCTGCCGACAGCGCTGCCCACCGGCGTGGTCACCGGCGCCGTCGGCGCGCCGTACCTGCTGTGTCTGCTGGCCACCACGAACCGACAAGGAACCGGCGGATGAACCGACTCCGCGCCGAAGGACTGTCCCTCGGCTACGACGACACCACCGTCATCACCGGCCTGGACGTCGCGGTGCTCGACCAGAGGATCACCGCGATCGTCGGCGCCAACGCGTGCGGCAAGTCGACGCTGCTGCGCGGCCTGGCCCGTCTCCTCAAACCACGACAGGGCGCGGTCCACCTCGACGGCAAGGCACTGGCCTCGATGAGCACCCTGGACGTGGCCAAAGTGCTCGGCCTGCTCCCCCAGACCCCGATCGCCCCGGACGGCATCACCGTCGCCGACCTGGTCGGCCGTGGCCGCTACCCCCACCAGGGCTGGTTCCGCCGCTGGACCGACCGCGACCACGAGGCGGTGACCCGGGCCCTGGCCGCCACCGACACGGCCGACCTGATCGACCGCCCGCTGCACGGCCTGTCCGGCGGCCAGCGGCAGCGGGTCTGGGTCGCCATGGCGCTGGCGCAGGACACCGATCTGCTGCTGCTCGACGAGCCGACGACCTACCTCGACATCAACCACCAGGTGGAACTGCTGCGGCTGCTGCGCAAGCTCAACGCCGAGTCCGGCAAGACCATCGTCGCGGTCCTGCACGACCTCAACCTCGCCGGCCGCTTCTGCGACCACATCATCGCCATGGACGGCGGCGCGATCGTCGCCGAGGGACCACCGTCGGAGGTGATCACCGCGGAGCTGGTCGAGAAGGTCTTCGGCCTGTCCTGCGTGATCGTCACCGACCCGGTCGCGGGCACGCCCATCGTCGTCCCCGCCTGAACGGCCAGTTGCGGAACGGCGTGAGCCGGGATCCCCGGTGGGCCGGGTCCGGAGATTCCGGCCCACCGGGGGCGGGTCCTACGGGGCCGGGTAATCCGTGATGTACACCGGCGCGCCGACCTTCGTCATGTCGGCCGCCTCGCCCACGCCGTTGACGACGTGGTCGATGATGCCGGCGCTGAGGTTGACGGTCATGATGTGGTGCAGCTTGACGCCCGGCGTCTCCGGAACCTCGAAGCCGTTCTCGGTGTGAATCTGCGGGTTGTTCTGGTTGAAGACGTAGACGCCACCGCCGTAGAGGAGGTGCCTCTTCACGTGCCGGCCCACCTTGTAGCCGGCGTAGCCCTCGACGTCGCCGTCCATCCAGTCGGCCTGGGTCGGCGGGTCGTACGGCAGCTCGTTCTGATAGAGGATCGTCACGCCGTCCTCGCCGTTCCAGATGGTGTTGTGCCGCTGGAAGTGCTCGACGAACAGGCCGGTCGCGGTCACGTGGTCGCCGTTGATGATGGCGCCGTTGCGGCCGTCGTTGGTGTTCCACCGCTGGGTGTCGGTGAAGCCCTCGACACCGTGGTCGGCGCGCCACACCCAGGTGTGGTCGATGAGCACGTGGTCGCTGTTGACCTCGAGGGCGGTGTTGGTCCTGCCGATGTGCGGTCCGCCGACGCGGAAGTACACGTCGGACAGGGTGATCGGGTTGTCCGCCGTGCTGTGGCTGCGCTTGTCCTTCTTGCCCACCCTCAGCAGGACCTGCGACTTCTTGAGGCCCGCGTCGATGGTCACACCGGCGACGATCACGCCGGGGACGCTGTCGACGTCGAGCGGGGTCGAGGCGTTGACAGCGGTGAGCGTGGCGTGCCCGATGCCGAGGACGACCGTGTCCGGGCGCTCGATGTCGATGCTCTTCTCGATGTCGTACACGCCGGGCGTGAACAGCAGGTGCTTGCCGCTCTCCAGCGCCTCGTTGATGGTCTTCACCGAGTCCGACGGCTTCGCAATGAAGAAGTCGCTGATCGGCAGCGTGCGACCCGGGGTCAGGCCGTTGGCCCACGTGATGCCGCGTGAGTCCTTCTGGACGGCGGGTACGCGGACGTTGTAATCGCCCTCCGCGTCGACGAACAGGTAGGGCTTCTCCCGGCTGACGGGAGTGGTCTCAAGGGTGGTGTACGGAGGGCTCGGGAACCCGGCGTCGTCCGGTGCGCCGACGACGCCCGAGAAGACCTGGTTCCACACCGCGTTCGACCAGCCGGCGACCTCGCTGTTGCGGGTCAGCCACTGCTGCTGCGATCCGTTCGTGGTGGACGGCAGCTTGGAGTCGGCGATGAAGCCTCCGCTGGCGTACTGCGGGCCGGCGGTGCAGTAGTCCATGAGCGACAGGTTGCCGCCGCTGATGTTGAGACGGCGCAGGGACACCGCCTGGGAGACGGCCCAGAAGTTCGCCGAACTCCGGCAGCCGTCCTGGCCGGCCGCGTTGACGTTGATCGACAGGTTGGACAGGGTGCGCCAGAAGTTGACGAGCGCGAGGCAGTTGGTGGCGGTCAGGCAGCGGTTGTAGACCTCGACCTTGCCGTTGATGACGACGTCGGTGGGCGAGGCGCCCAGGCCGGAGACCTCGGTGTAGTAGCCGACCTTGATCTGGAGCGGCTGCTCCGCGGTGCCGTACGTGCCAGGCTTGAAGAGATACGCGTGGCGCGTGGTGCCCATCTCGTTGTTGACCTGAGCGGCGTGCTTCGCGTCGAGCGTCGCCTGGATCGAGCTGACGGACATGCTCGGATCGAAGACGGTGACGTTCGGCCCGAGATCAGGGACGCCGGGGGTCGGCGACGCCGCGGTGGCGGGTGTTCCGGCCGTCATGACGGTGGTCGCGAGGAGGAGACCGAACGCTAACGCCCGACCGATCTGCCGACGACGCGGGCGCCGCGTCGTCACACTCCCGTCGCCGGGAGGCTTGCTCGTCATACGGTTCGTCCTTTCCGCTGCGTGTCGCAGCGGTCATTTGGGGGGTGAGATCCTTCGGCGAGCCGCCAATGAGAGCGCTCTCTCGAAGGAGGTGCAAGACTTGTATCAAGGACTGAAGGAATTGGTACGTTTCTATCGTGTGAACCGGTCCAAGCACAAGTACACGAACCGGGTCTGCGGGGCGCGTCCTGTGGATCTTTGGAGATCGGTCAGGGCGATCGCGATGAGCCCGTAGGCGAGGACGGCCGATGCCCAGTACGTGCCGTCCGGGCGGGTGCCGAGGTAGAAGTCCGGCTGGCTGCCCGCGGTGTCGTCCACGGGGAGACCGATCATCTCGAGGGTGGACGGCAGCGCGTCCACGCACTCCACGAGGTGGGCCAGCCCCAGCAGCCCGCAGATGACGTGGTCGTGCGCGCCCCGCAGCCGGGCGGCCGTCCCGAGCAGCACGGCCGACTCGTGCCGGCGTCCGCGCATCTCGGCGAGCGCGGCCGCGTGGACCGCCACCGGCGACAGGACCGGGAGTTCCCCGGTCGCCAGCGCGGCGACGTAGGCCGCTCGCAGCGCCTTGTCCGCGCCCGCCAGGTCGCCTCGCGCCAGGCAGAGCGCGGCTCGTGCGCTGCTGACCAGCGCCCGGGAGTGGTCCGCGGGGAACGCGGTGTCGCCGCGCAGACCCACGACGGCCTCGGCTCGCTCGACGGCCACCCGCCTCTCACCGACGTGACCCTGCGCCAGGTGGTACGCATCAGCGGCGGCGGGCACCGGGCGCGCGTGCGGTTCACCGACGAGTTCGGGACCGCGCCCTTCACCATCGGCGCGGCGCAGGCGGACCTCACGGCACCGGCAGCGAGCGCGTGCGGACCTTCTCCGGCGCGTCGGCCGTCACCGTCCCGGCGGGCGCGCCGATCCTCAGCGATCCGGTCGACCTGCCCCTGCCCGCCCTGACCAAGCTGACCATCAGCCTCTACCTGCCGGGACGCGTGGAGACCTGCACCTGCCACGACCTCAGCCTGGAGACCGGCTGGAGGATCCAGGGCAACACTGTCGCCTCCCCCACCTTGCCGCAGGATGCAACGACGCGGGCTACCAGGCCTGGCCGACTCCATCGATCTGTCGCTGTTCGCCTGAAAGAACTACAGGAGGAAACCGTGAACGACACCAGGCCCGAACCCGCAGCCCCATTGTTCTCGGCCCCGCAGCACCGCTGCGCGGAGGCATCTACTTCACCGCCGAATTCATCACCGCGGCAGCCTGGACGGATCCGCCCTACAGCTACACGTACCACTTCATCAGCAACCTCGGGGTTCGCGGCCCGGCGACCGCGTTCGGGCAGTTCATGTACTCGCCGCTCGCCTGGGTGATGAATACGGGCTTCTTCCTCTTCGGACTCGCCGCGCTGACCGGCGTTCTCCTGCTGAGGGGACTGCCCGGCAGACGTTACCGGCCGGCGGTCGCGATGGCGGCCCGGCTGGCGACCGGCGCCGTCGTCCTGGCGTTCTTCCCAGGATCCGGCGAGGCGGGAGACGGCGCGACCGACTACCACGCGCTGGGCGCTCTCATGGGGTTCATCGGTGGCAACGTGCTCGCCATCCTCATCGGCAGGATGCATCGGCTCCTCGGCTTCCCTCGCAGACTGGGGACCGCCCTGGTGGGAGCCGGGATCGTCGGCCTGGGTTCGCTGGTGACCTATATGGCCGTCGTCGAATCGGGAGCCGGGGGCCTCATCGGCCTGGTCGAACGCGGCATCGTCTATCCGTTCCTGATCGGGTTCATCGTCGTGGGAGCGGCGCTGCGGAAGCGTCCCCTTGCAGCGGGATGACGTGGACTCCGACGAAGAGCCCCGGCCCGCGTGACGATCATGAACGAGCACGCGCGATCGATCGGCACATACCCGGCCAGGAGCCGTTCACCCTGGAGTGGGCGCGGATCTGGCAGGCCGCCGAAAGGATTGTCAACTCCACGACGCCGCGTGAGGTGACCGGCGAACGGACCCGGAGGTGAGTCGTACGGAGAATCCCAACGTTCCCCCAGCCGGCGCGGACGTGCTCGGAATGGACCCCAGCGCACCGCCGTGAGCTGGGGTTCCCTTCAGGAACGCACGCTTTGCCGGGAAGCCGTGACGGCGTAGCTGACGGCGAGCAGGGCCAGGCCCGGCGGGATGATGACCCACATCGGCCAGAAGTAGAGGAGTTCGCCCTCGGTCACGCTGAGCAGGACCCAGATGACCAGGTTGAGGGCGACCTTGGCGACCCAGGCGATCCAGACGACCTTGAGCCAGCGGGGTAACGCGGCCGTCGCCACGGCCGGGGCTCTCGTCTGGGTGGCGGTGACGGTGGGGGACGCGGCCTGTGGGCTGGGGAGGTCCACGAAGAGGTTGTCCAGGTCGCCGAAAGTGACCGAGGTGTAGGCGCGGCTCATGCGGTCGTTGTACTCGTCGAGGCTGAGGCGGCCCTCGTCCACGGCGGACAGCAGGTGGGCGACGGCGGCCTCGCGATCATCATCAGAAACCCGGACTTCACGTCGATCTGCCATTGACTGCCTCCTCGAGGGTCGTGTGTTCGCGGGCGAGGAGGCGGTCGATGGCGACCGTCTCCGCGTTGTCGGCGTTTCGGTCGGTACGGCGGCGTTCCGCCATCACGGTCAGGTAGGGCCGGGCCGCCTCGCGGTCGACGCGGTCGAGGAAGGCCGCCAGCATGAGATCCCGGCTCGGGCGCAGCGGGGGGTCCACGTAGCCCGACGCCAGGGCCAGCCAGGTGGCGGCGATGTCGGCGGCCGAAGCGCCCCGGCCGGCGGTGGCCCAGTCGATGACGCGGGGGCCGTCGCCGGTGAGCAGGACGTTGTGCGGGTGCAGGTCCAGGTGGAGCAGGTGGTTGCCGGGGCAGACCGCGGGGAGCCAGCCGGGGGCGCGTACGGCGGACAGCTTCTTGAGCAGGTCGGCGAGGAGTGTGCCGTGGTCGGAGACCCGGCACGGGTGGGCGGCGGCGTCCTGGTAGAGGCTCGGGCCGTCGAGGCGCTCCATCAGGATGTCGGGGCCGTCGGCGTCGTAGACCTGCGGCGCGGGGAAGCCGCCGCGGCTGGCGTGGCGCATGACGGACGCCTCGCGTTCCAGGCTCCGGCCGTCTTTGGCCCGCCGGATGACCTTGCCCGCTCCGGCCTCGTAGATGTCGCAGTCACGCCCCGACCCGATCAGGCAACCTACGCGCATGCTAGCCAGGCTAAGCGGAGAAGCGCCGCAATTGTCCGGCCTCCCGGTGACATGTTCTCACCGCTCATCGGTGCCGCCATCAGCTGTGCCGGAGGCTCGGCCAGAGGGCGGACCAGGTGACGGGGGCGGCGCCGCAGATCCGGATGACGTTCTCGCTGACCTGATTGTCGATGTCGTAGCCGATGTCGACCGGGCCGACGAGACGGCAGTCGGTGAACCGCGCGGGGATGCGGCGGTTCTCGGCGGCGTGGACCAGCAGGACGGGGCCGTCGGCGCTGTCTGGAGGCGGACCCCAGTCGGCGTAACTCATATGTCCTGAATAGGCGGCAGGGAGGCCGTGGTCGGGGCCGTACCGCGCGATCGCGGCGGCTTCGCCGTAGTTCTGGGCGAGGATGACGGCGCGGGCGCGGTCGGCTTCGGGGATCTGGTTCCAGGCGTCCGCGACCGAGCTGACGAACTCCGGCCAGCCGATCTGCTCCCCCACCTCGGCGTTCAACGCGTTCGGGAACCCCGCGGCGGCGGGTGGCAGGACCGGGAGCCCGATGACGACGTTGACGGCCGCCGCGACCGCGATGGCCGCGACGAGGAGGCGCGGACGGGCCCAGCCGACGACGGGCGCCACACCGGCCGCCAGCGACACCATCAACAAGGGCAGGACGTAGTACGCCTTGCCGCCGGTGAACTGCACGACCGTGAACAGCAGCACGGTCGCCACGGGGATCAGCCGGGCCCAGCGGATCGACGGGTCCCGCCACAGGCGGATCAGGCCGGCCACCCAGATCGGGAAGAACAACGGGGAGAGCTGCACGATCAGAAGCGGGAAGAGCATCGTGCGGTCGTCCGCGCCGTCCTCGCTGATCCCGGCCGCGACCGCGAACTGCGGCCAGCCGTTCGCGGCGCTCCAGATCAGATTGGGCGCGGCGATGACCACGGCGATGAGCGCGCCGATCGGCAGCCAGCGGGTGCGCAGCACGTCTCTCGGCCCGACCAGCAGGAGCGCCAGGAACAGGGTCGCCACCAGCAGCCCCAGCAGCTGCTTGTTCTCCATGCCGACGCCGACCGCGACGCCGATGGCCACAAACCAGCGGCCGTCGCCGGTGCGGAGCAGGCGCAGCACCAGCAGGCTGATCACCAGCCAGGCGAGCATGTCGAAGGTCGCGGTGGCGAGCAGGTGGCCCAGGCCCAGGACGATCGCGGAGGTGGCCGCGCAGCCGGCGGCGACGGACTGCACCCGGCGGTCGCCGCCGAGTTCGCGGGCGATCAGGGCGACGGTCACGACCGCGGCCACGCAGAGGATCGTCGCGACGGCGCGGAGCGCGGCCGGGCTGTCGCCGAGCAGGGCGGTGCTCGCGCGGGCGAGCAGAGGGGTCAGCGGCGGCTGGTCGACGTAGCCCCAGTCGGGGTGATCGCCGGCGACCATGAAGTAGAGCTCGTCCCGATGGAATCCGTACCGGCCGGACAGGGCGGTCAGCACGACCGCGAGCGACCCCGCGACCGCGGCGATCGGGCCCACCGCGACGGACGGCAGCCCCCTGAGGCGACTGTCGCCTGCCTCCGGCAACTTCGTGTCAGAGCGTTCGATAGCCACCCGGAGATTCTGACAGCAACGGGTCAATATGAACAGCTCGTTCATGTCAATCATGAAATCGGTTGAACGCAACCCCTGTCTTCGTGGCGCCGGCGAGTAGGGGTGACCCCTACCGGGAACGGCCGCCCGTTGGCCTGTTGTCTCAGGCCACTTCCTGCCAATAGCGGCCGGGCCGCCCGCCGCTACTGTAGCGGTAACTCGATTTCCTCAGTCTATTCCACTCGCGACACCACCCGAATTATCAATTCGCGGGCACGCGAAAAGCACCGTCTTTTAGAGGTGAATACACAAGGAGGTGACACGTTGCTGCAAGCCATAGATCTTGTCAAGCGATACGGCCCGGTCCTGGCGTTGGACGGATTCAGCCTGAGTGTGGCGGCCGGTGAGATCGTCGGCCTGGTCGGGCACAACGGCGCGGGCAAGACGACCTTCGTGGAGATCGTGTCGTACCTGATCCGTCAGGACAGCGGTCACGTGACCATCGACGGACGTCCGCCGTCGGCGAGCAGGGGGCGGGTGGGCGTCGCGCCGCAGCACATCGCGCTCTATCCGTCTGTCACCGTGCGCGAGCACCTCAACCTGTTCGGGAAGCTCTCGGGGCTGCGCCGGGCCGCGCTCGACAGCGCCATCGAGGAACTGACCGTCGCGCTGAGGCTCGGCGCGTTCATCGACCGCAGGACCGCGGCGCTGTCCGGCGGGCAGCAGCGGCGGGTCCAGGCGGCCACCGCGCTGATCAACCGGCCCGGTCTGCTGCTGCTGGACGAACCGACCGCGGGCGCCGACCTGGAGACCCGCGAGGCGATGCTCGACGTCGTCAAGCAGCGCGCGGGCGACGGCGCGGCCATCGTCTACACCACGCACTACCTGCCCGAACTGGTCGAGTTGCAGGCCACCATCGCGGTCGCCCGCAACGGAAAGATCATCGCGCGGGGCACCTACGACGAGCTGGTGGACGGACTGCCCGGGGAGGTGCGGCTGATCCACGACAACGAGGAGGAGGTCCGCGTCTCCACCACGCAGCCGGCGGCCACCCTGATCGACCTGCTGGGCCGCGCCGAGCGGCCGATCAGCACGATCGAGGTTTACAACCCCTCCTTGGACGACCTCTACCGATCCCTGGCGGTCAGCGATGCTTCTTGACACCGGCTACCGCCCCGGGCCGACCGCCGCCCTGCGCGAATCCCTCTACCGGATCCGCGCGCTGGCCAACAACAACACGCTCATCCGGCTCCGCGACCCCGGCCAGACGATCAGCTACGTGGTCATGCCCATGGTCCTGATGCTGGTCCTGGAGCCGCTCTACGTGCGGGCGGTCGAGGGCGGCACCACCAAGGTGGTGACCGGGCTGCTGGTCATGTTCTCGGTGTTCGCGATCTCCATCGCGGGCAACGCGATCCTGGCCGAGCGCACCTGGAAGACCTGGGACCGGCTCCGGGTGAGCCGGGCGCCGGCCGCCGAGCTGCTGATCGGCAAGACCCTGCCGATCTACCTGGTGATGGTCGCGCAGCAGACCATCCTGCTGGTGTACGGCTGCCTGGTCATCGGCCTGCCCATCCCCGGCAACATCCCGCTGGTCCTGGGTTCCATCCTGGTCTGGGCGTTCACGTTGCTGGCGATCGGCGCGCTGCTGGCCGCGATCGTGCGCAGCCACGGCGAGCTCAGTGTGATCACGGACGTGGGCGCGCTGACGCTCAGCTCGCTCGGCGGAGCGCTGGTGCCGCTGAGCCTGATGCCGGAGTGGGCACAGGCCGCCGCGCATCTGTCCCCGGGCTACTGGGCCCTTTCGATGCTGCAGGCCGCGGTCGCCGGTGACACGGCCGGAACCATGCTGCCCGCGGCGATCCTGCTGGGGATCGCGCTGGTCTGCGGCGCGTTCGCGATTCGCCGGCTCACCCGCGGCTGGGGCCGCGGCGGGCTTCTCTAAAACCAGCCGGCACAAACCAACCCAATGATTCGGTGAATAGGGGCATGTTGATGAATCAGCAACATCCACCTGGTGACTCGCAATACCCCGCGGACGAGTCCGATATTGCGATCATCGGCATGGCCGGTCGATTCCCGGGAGCCAATGACGTCGAAACGTTCTGGCGGAACATCAGCACCGGAGTCGAATCCTTCACGCGTTTCTCGGATGAGGAACTGATTGAGGCGGGCGTACCGGCGGCGACGTTCTCGAAGCCGAACTATGTCCGGAGCCGGCCGATTCTCGACGAGATCCGCGGCTTCGACGCGGCGTTCTTCGGCTACAACCCGCGCGAGGCCACACTGGCCGATCCGCAGCAGCGGCTCTTCCTCGAATGCGTGTGGGAGGTCCTGGAGTCGGCCGGGTACGGCTCGCCGGAGAGCCGCGGCTCGGTCGGCGTGTTCGCCGGCATGAACATCAGCGGCTACCTGCTGACCCGGCTGCAGGCGTTCGCCATGGGCATCGACACGTCCGCGCTGATGATCGGCAACGACAAGGACTCGCTGGCCACGAACGTGTCGTTCCGGCTGGACCTGTCCGGGCCGAGCGTGACCGTGCAGACGTTCTGCTCGACCTCGCTGGTCGCGGTGCACCTGGCCAGCGAGGCGCTGCGCCGGGACGAGTGCGACATGGCGCTCGCGGGCGGCGTGTCGGTCCGGATTCCGGACCGGACCGGCTACCTCTGGGAGGAGGGCGGCCAGGAGTCGCCCGACGGTCATGTGCGGACCTTCGACGCGCAGGGCCGGGGCAGCATGTTCGGCGACGGCGCGGCCGTGGTCGCGCTGAAGCGCCTGGGCAAGGCGATCGAGGACCGGGACACCGTGCTAGCGGTGATCCGCGCCTCGACGATCAACAACGACGGCGCGATGAAGTTCAGCTACCTGGCTCCCAGCATCGACGGCCAGCGCCGCTGCGTGGCCAAGGCGATCGAGAAGGCGGGCGTGGACCCGTCGCAGATCTCCTACGTCGAGGCGCACGGCACCGCCACCGAAGTCGGCGACCCGATGGAGGTCGCGGCCCTGACCAGGGCGTACGGCCAGACCGAGAAGAAGCAGTACTGCATTCTCGGCTCGATCAAGCCGAACGTCGGCCACCTGGACCGCGCCTCCGGCGTGACCGGCCTGATCAAGGTCGTCCAGTCGCTGCGGCACGAGCTGATCCCGGGGACGCTGCACTACAACTCGCCCAACCCCGAGATCGACTTCGAGGCCAGCCCGTTCTACGTCACGGCCACGCCCACCCCCTGGCCGCGCAGCGCCGACCGGCCGCGCATCGCCGGGATCAGCTCGCTCGGCATGGGCGGCACGAACGCGCACGCGATCATCGTCGAGGCCCCCGTCCCGGCCGCGCGCCGGGAGCGGCCCCGCCGCTGGCAGATCCTCCCGGTGTCGGCCCGGTCGGCCGCCTCCGCCGAGCGGATGGCGGCCCGACTGGGCGAGAGCATCGCCGCCGCCCCCGACCTGGACCTGGGCGACATCGCCTACACCCTCCAGAGGGGCCGCAAGGTCTTCAACCACCGCAAGGTCGTCATCGCCGACGGCAACGCCAAGGCCGCCGCGCTGCTCGCGGACCCGGCCGGGCCGCTGGGCCGTACCGACACGGCGGTCGGCCGCAAGACCGGTTTCTTGATCGCCGGCGTCGGCGAGCAGTATCCGGGCATGGTCGCCGCCCTGTACGAGGAAGAGCCCGGCTTCCGTGCCGACGTCGACGAGTGCGTCAGCCTGCTGGGCCTCACCGAGGCGTCCCAGCTGTCCGACGTCTTCGTCCCGGCCGGACCCGCCAACGCCCCCGACCTGGCCACGCTGCTCGGGCGGACCGGGGACGCCTCCCCGCAGGCGGTCCCGAACGCGCATCTCATCCAGCCCGCCGTGTTCGTCGCCGAGTACGCGCTGGCCCGGCTGCTGATGAGCTGGGGTGTCAAGCCGGAGATCATGGTCGGCTACAGCCTCGGCGAGTACGTCGCGGCCTGCCTGTCCGGGGTGTTGTCGCTGGCCGACGCGCTCAAGCTGGTCGCCTACCGGGCCAAGCTGATCACCTCCCAGCCGGAGGGCGGCATGCTGGCCGTGGCCGCCGACGAGAGGCGGCTGAAGGCGGTGCTGGGCGACCTCGACCTCGACGTCGCGGTCCGCACCGGCTCGCAGCTCGTGCTGGCCGGGCCGGAAGACAGCGTCGAGGCCGCCGCGACGCGGCTCAGAGCGGCCGAGATCGGCTGCCGCCGCCTCCAGACCACGCACGCGTTCCACTCCCGGATGCTCGAACCGGTCGCGGCCGAGCTGACCTCCTGGATCAGCGCCAACGTGACGCTGAACCCGCCGTCCATCCCCTACGTCAGCAACGTCACCGGCGAGATCGCCACCGCCGAACTCGTCACCGACCCCGGCTACTGGGCCCGCCACATGTGCGAGACGGTCGAGTTCGGCACCGGGCTCGCGCATGTGCTGCGCGGCGGCGACATGACCCTGACCGAGATCGGCCCCGGGCAGTCGCTCGGCGCGCTGACCCGCGGCCACCCCGACTGCGACCGCAACCAGTGGCCGCTGATCGTCACCACCCTGCCCGGCCTGGGCGACCAGGTGGAGACGCTCGCCGCCACCGCGACCGCCGTCGCCAAACTCTGGCTGGCCGGCGTGCCGGTCGACTGGGACGCCTTACACACCGACTCCGATTGGACGCCCGGCCGGGTGCCGCTGCCGACCTACCCGTTCGACCGCCAGGACTACTGGCTGGAGATCGACCAGTCGGCGCTGACCACCGGCGTGCCCCTGCTGGACGAGAGCGACCCCACCAGCATCGCGACCGCGCTGCCGCGCCTGCCGGACGAGCGGTGGATCAACGTCCCGGTGTGGCGGCAGACCGCGCCCCAGCTCGTACGCGAGGAGGAGCAGACCAAGTGGCTGCTCTTCACCGACACCGGCCTGGCCGACACGCTGACCGCATCCGTACGCGCCGCGCTGGACGCGCTCGGCCACGAGGTCGTCCTGGTCCGGCCCGGCGACGCCTACGCCGACACCCCCGACGGCTTCCTCGTCCGCCCGGGCTCGCAGGAGGACATCGTCGCCGCCCTGCGGACGCTCGGTACCCGTGACTTCGCGCCCGAGCGCGTCGTGCACCTGTGGACCGCCGACCCGGCCCCCGCCGAAGGCGACGCCACCCAGGAGTGCCTGAAGCGCGGCCTGTACACGCTGGTCTCGTTCGCCAGGGCCGCGGTCGACCTCGGCCTGCCGACCTGGGCGCTGGACATCGTCACCGTCGGCAGCCAGAAGGTGCTGACCGGCGACGACATCGTCCCCGAGCGCAACACGCTGCTCGGCCCGACCCGGCTCATCCCCGTCGAGTACCCGAGGGTCAAGACCCGCCTGATCGACATCGACGCCGGCACCGGACCGGCCGCCCTGCGCGGGCTGCTGGCCGAGCTGCGGGCCGACCCCGCCGACCAGCTCGTCGCGCTGCGCGAAGGCCGCCGCTGGACGCCGGGCTACGAGGTGCTGGACGCCGCCAACATCGACAGAACCACCCCGGCCGTGGACGTGCGGCACGGCGGGACGTACCTGGTGACCGGCGGTCTGGGCGGCATCGGCCTGGGCATGGCCGAGCTCCTGGCCGGGAAGTACCAGGCCAACCTGGTCCTCATGGGGCGCACCGCGATCCCGCCGAGGGACCAGTGGAACCAGATCCTGGCCGCCCCCGGCACCGCCGACGAGGTGCGGCGGCGCATCGAAGGGCTGCGCCGGCTGGAGGCGGGCGGCACCGGAGTCGTCACGGTGGCCGGTGACGTGTCCAAGGTCGCGGACGTGCGGCGGGCGGTCGACGCGGCGATCGAGCAGTTCGGCGAGCTCAACGGCGTCCTGCACTGCGCGGGCGTGCCGGCGGTCGGCCTGATGCAGTTCAAGACGGTGGCCGACATCGAGCGGACTCTCGCGCCGAAGGTGGGCGGTTCGCTGGCCCTGGCCGAGGTGCTGAAGGACGTGCCGGTCGACTTCCTCGCCCTCTACTCCTCCACCACCTCCGCCACCGGCGGCGGCGCCGGACAGGTCGACTACTGCGCGGCCAACGCGTTCCTGGACTCCTTCGCGCTCAGCGACCCACTGCCCGGCGCGCTGGTCACCTCGGTCGACTGGTGCGAGTGGACCTGGAACGGCTGGACGGAGGGCCTGGAGAACTACGACGAGGGCTCCAAGCAGTACTTCACCTGGTACCGGGGCCTGTTCGGGCTCAGCTTCGAGGACGGCTTCGAGGCCCTCGTACGGGTGCTGAACAGCGGTGAAAGGCACGTGGTCGCCTCCACGCAGGACTTCGCGCCGCTGGTCGCGATGAGCCGCAAGTCCTCGATCGAGAGCCACCAGGCGACGGTCAAGAAGCTCAGGGACGCCTTCGGCCGGCACCCCAGGCCGGACCTGTCGACCGCGTTCGTGGAGCCGCAGAACGAGACCGAGGAGAAGATCGCCGAGGTGTGGACCGAGTCGCTCGGCCTGGAGTCGGTCGGGGTCCACGACAACTTCTTCGAGCTGGGCGGCAACTCGCTGCTGGGCATGGAGATCATCACGGAGGTCCGGAAGGCGCTCGGCCTGACCTACCTCCCACCGCACATCCTCTACCAGTCGCCCACGATCTCATCGCTCGCCGAAGCGGCCACCGCGGGCGAGGCCAACGAAGAGCAGACGGCCGACGTACGCGAACAGCAGCGCACCTCGCGCATCGAACAGCGGCGGAACATGCTCCGGAGCGGAAGGACGTCATGACAGAAACCGACTACGCCTCGGCGGTGGCGCTGATCGGCATGTCCGGTCGTTTCCCGGGCGCCAACAGCGTCGCCGACCTGTGGCGAAACGTACTGTCCGGCATCAAGGGGCTGCGCGAGATCACCGACGCGGAGCTGCGCGAGACCGGCGTGGAGCCCGGGCAGATCGCCGACCCGCGCTACGTGCGGATCGGCGGCCCGCTGGCCGACCTGGAGCACTTCGACGCTGGGGTCTTCGGGATCAACCCGCGCGAGGCCGAGATGATGGACCCGCAGCACCGGCTGTTCCTGGAGTGCTCGTGGGAGGCGCTGGAGGGCGCCGGCTACTGCCCCACCGACGTGCCGGGGCAGGTCGCGGTGTTCGGCGGGTGCGGCTTCCCCGACTACATCGTGAAGAACATCTTCCACCTCGCCGCCCAGCCCGGCGGCGCGATGCTGATGGCGATCGGCAACGAGCGTGACTCGCTGGCGTCGCTGGTGTCGTACAAGCTGGGGCTGCGCGGCCCGGCGGTGTCGGTGCAGACGTTCTGCTCCACGTCGCTGGTGGCGGTGCATCTGGCCTGCCAGAGCCTGCTGACGTACGAGTGCGACATGGCGCTGGCCGGCGGCGCGTTCACGCCGCTCCCCCAGCCGGCCGGCTACCTCTACGAGCAGGGCGGCATCATGTCGCCGGACGGGAAGGTCCGCAGCTTCGACGCCGAAGCGGGCGGCACCGTCATGGGCAGTGGCGTCGGCACGGTGGCGCTCAAGCGCATGTCGGACGCGCTCGCCGACGGCGACGTGATCCACGCCGTCATCCTCGGCTCGGCCTCCAACAACGACGGCCGGATGCGGGCCGGCTACACCGCGCCGGGCGTGGACGGCCAGGCCGACGTGATCGAGACGGCGCTCGGTGTGGCCGGGGTCAAACCCGACACCATCGGCTACGTCGAGTGCCACGCCACCGGCACCATGCTGGGCGACTCGATCGAGCTGGCCGCGATGAACCGGGTGTTCACCCAGCCGCGTGAGACCCCGGCCGTGCTCGGTTCGCTGAAGCCGAGCCTGGGCCACCTGGATCGGGCCTCCGGCGTGACCGGGCTGATGCGGGCCGCGCTGAGCCTCAAGCACGAGCTGCTGCAGGGTGTGCCGGACTACGCCCAGCCGAACCCGGCGCTGGCCACCGCGCAGGACCGGTTCACCGTGCTGACCGAGCACCGGCCGTGGCCGGAGGGCCCGCATCCGCGCAGGGCCGGGGTCAGCTCGTTCGGTCTCGGCGGCACGAACGCGCACGTGGTGCTGGAGCAGGCGCCGCCGCGCGAGGCCCGCCCGCACCGGCAGGGCCCGCACCTGCTGACGTTCTCGGCGGGCGACGAGAACGCGCTGAACGAGCTCGGCGAGCGGCTGGCCGGTTATCTGGCCGGTGGCTCCGGCGAGGACCTCGCGGACGTGGCGTTCACGTTGCAGATGTCGCGCGGCGGGTTCGCGCTGCGGCGCGCGGTCGTGGTCGCCGACCGCGACGACGCGGTCGTGGCGCTGACCGATCCCTCCCGCTGGATCAACGCCAAGACCCAGCGCCGTAACCCGAAGGTGCGCCTGGTCACGCCGGAGGGCGTGCCGGAGTCCTGGTGGCCGGAGCTGCTCGCGGCGGTCGACGCCGTGATCGGCATCGAGGACGGCACCGACCGGCACGACGCGGTCGGCGCGCTGGCGGACGGGCTGCGGCGGCTCGGCGTGCAGGTGTCACGTGAGGACGCCGGTCAGGCGTCGGAGGAGATCGCCGTCGCCCCCGTCGACGGGGTGCCCGCGGCCGAGTGGCTGCTGGCCACGCTGGCCCGGCTGTGGCAGGCCGGCAGCGCGATCGACTGGACCGCGTTGCACCGGGGCGCGGGCCGCAGGGTCGAACTGCCCACCTACCCGTGGCAGAAGCGCCGCTACTGGGTGAAGGCCAACCCGAACATGCAGGCCGCCCCGGTGAGCAACGACAAGACGTTCGACCGGTCGAAGTGGACGTACCTGCCGACCTGGCGGCAGCGGCCGTTCGCGGTCGCCGACCTGGACGAGCGGCTGCGGGCGGCCGGTCCCTGGCTGGTCTTCGCCGACGACGCCCGGGGCGAGGCCCTGATCGACCGGCTGAACGCGGCGGGCGCCGAGGTCACGGCGGTACGGAGCGGCGAGAGCTTCGATCAGGACGACTCGGGAGATTTCACCATCCGGCTGGACAAGCCCGATGACATGGCCGAGCTGATGTACTCGCTGCTGGGCGCGCCCCGCGCGATCGTCCACGGGTTCAGCCTGGCCGCGACCGAGCCGGGACCGGGTCAGGACCCGGCCGGGCACTTCGACGCCGAACAGCGCCGCGGCTTCTACTCCGTGCTGGCACTGGCCAGGGAACTGGTCGACAACAGCGGCTCGGCGCCGCGCGCCGAACTCGCCCTGCTCACCTCGGGGGCGGTCGGCGTGCTCGGCTCGGACCTGCGCCACCCGGAGCACTCCACGCTGGCGGCGCTGGCCCCCAGCCTGGCCCAGGAGAACCCCCGGATCCGGGCCCGCACGATCGACGTCGACTCCCTGGCGGCCGGCGACGAGTCCGTCCAGATCCTCGCCGCGATCCTGGCACCGCACGAGGGCCCGGTCGCGGTCCGGGCCGGGGAGACCTGGCTGCGGACCTACGAGCAGTTCCCGATCGAGGAGCTGACCGACGAGACCCGCCCGATCAGGAACGGCGAGACCGTGCTGATCACCGGCGGCCTCGGCGACGTCGGGCTCGTGCTCTCCCGGCACCTGGCCGCCGCCTACGGCTGCAACCTGGTCCTCACCGCCCGGTCGCCGCTGCCGCCCCGCGAGGAGTGGGAGGCGTTCCTGGCCGAGACTCCCCCCGGTGGGGAGCGCACCGCCCGGCACATCCACAACATCCTGGACCTGGAAGCCCGGGGCGCGACCGTGCTCTGCCTGTCCGCCGACGTGGCCGACGAGGAGCGGATGGCGGCCGTGGTCGAGGCCGCGGTCGAGCGGTTCGGCGGGATCGACGTGGTGGTGCACGGCGCGGGCGTACAGGACGGGGCGTACTTCAACTTCGCCCACCTGATGGACCGCGCCCAGTGCGACGCCCACCTGGCCACCAAGGTCAAGGGCTTCCACGTGCTGCAGAAGGTGCTCGGCGGGCACGCCGCCGACCGGCGGATCACGCTGTCGTCCATCGCGGCGGTGCTGGGCGGCATGACGCTCGCGCCGTACGCGGCGGCCAACGCGGCGCTGGACGCCTACATCCGGCAGTCCCGGGTGGCGGGCGGAGGCCGCTGGGTGACCGTCGATTGGGACACCTGGAGCATCGACGCCAGCCGTCTGGAAGGCCACAGCGAGGCCGTCGTCGGCTTCGCGATGGCCCCGGCCGAGGGCGTCGACGTCTTCGAGCGGGCCCTGTCGGCCACCGACCGGGTCGGCCATCTGGTCATCTCGACCGGTCCGCTGGAAGGCCGGCTGGCGCAGTGGGTCACCGGCGACATCCACAGCGCCGACGACACCCTCGACGACCAGGAACGCCACCCGAGGCCGGATCTCAACAACCCCTACGTGGAGCCGAGGGAGGGCACCGAGGCGGCGCTGGCCGCCATCTGGTCGCGGGTGCTGGGCATCGAGCCGATCGGCGCCACCGACAACTTCTTCGAGCTGGGCGGCCACTCGCTCCTCGCGATCGAGCTGACCACCCGGATCCGCAAGGCGCTGAACGCGTCGGTCCCGGTGACGGGACTGCTGGAGTGCCCGACGGTGCGCCTGCTGGCCGAGCTGCTCGACGAACGGGAGACCGAATGAGGCAGCCGGAACACGTGCGGGCGGTCCAGGCGTTCGCACGCAGGGAACTCATCGGCAAGGACACCTACCTCGACTCGCTGGCCGAGGCGCCGCTCCCGCTGTACGAGCGGTTCGCCGACACCGGCCTGGCGAACTGGTGGATGCCGAAGGAGCACGGCGGCCCCGGCCTCGGCCTGGAGGAAGGCGTGCAGATCGTCGCCGAACTCGCCTACGCCGACGCCGGCGCCGCGTTCACCCTGTTCATCCCGGTCCTGACCACCAGCATGGTCTCCTTGTACGGCTCCCCCGAACTGCGGGACCACTACCTGGGCAAGCTGGTGGCCGGGAGCGGGTTCTGCGCGACGCTCGGCAGTGAGCACGCGGCCGGCAGCGAGCTGGCCAGGATCACCACGACGGCCCGCCGCGACGGGGACGACGTCGTGCTGAACGGGGAGAAGGCGTTCTCCACGAACGCCGACTTCGCCGAGTTCCTGGTGGTGGTCGCCCGAGCGGAACACGACCCGGCCGGCTACCTCGCGGTGCTGGTCCCCCGGGAGACGCCGGGCATCCGGATCGACAAACGCTGGGACGTGCTGGGGCTGCGCTCCTCGGCGACCTACCAGGTGACGCTGACCGACTGCCGGGTGCCGGCCGCCAACGTGCTGCGCGGCAACGGGCTGCGCCTGCTGGAGGTGGGGCTGAACGCCAGCCGCATCCTCATCGCCACGACGGCGCTCGGCATCGCCCGCCGGATCCGGGACGTGTGCCTGGAGTACGGCAGGTCCAAGCAGGTCAAGGGCGCCATCCTGGCCGGCAACGCGGTGTTCGCGGCCAAGCTGGGCCAGTTCGAGATGCAGATCGACGTGATGGCGAACCAGTGCCTGGCGGCGGCCCGCCGCTACGACGAGATCGCGGCCCGGCCGGACGCGGCCGCGGAGTTCCTCCGGGTGGGCACGATGAAGGCCGCGCTGACCACGAAGATGTTCTGCGGCCAGAGCGGCTGGCAGATCGCCTCGGCCGCGTCGGAGATGTTCGGCGGCGTCGGGTACACCCACGACGCGGTGATCGGCAAGCTGCTGCGGGACGTGCGGTACGTGTCGATCGTGGAGGGCGGTGACGACGTGCTGCGGGACCTGGTGTTCAACCGGTACGTGGTGCCGGTGTCCCAACGGTCGTGACGACGGCGCCCGCGTAGCCGGGCGCCACGTCGAGCCAGCGAAGGGAACGCGACGAACCCACCGTCGCGTTCCCTTCCGTCGTTACCAGCGCGTCCCGCAGACCGGCCAGGCCCGCCCCGGTCGCCTTGATGTACGCCTCCTTGGCGCACCAGAGCTTGAAATATTCCTCTCTGGGAGAGGCGGCCCGGGTCAGGTGGTCGACCTCGGCGGGCTGGTACAGGTGCCGGGCCATGGCCAGGTGGTCGAGGTCGTCGCGGACGAGCTCGACGTCGACGCCGACCCGCAGGCCCGCCGGAGCCACCCCGATCAACGCCCACTCCGCGGAGTGCGACAGGTTGAAGTCGATCGGCCGGCCGGCCAGGTACGGCCGGCCGTTGTCCTCCGCGCCGAAGACCAGACCGTCCGGCGGCAGCCCGGTGAGCCGGCCGAGGACGGCCCGCAGGACGCCGTGCGCGACCGTGAAGCGGCGGCGCTCGACCGAGGTCGCCAGCGCCGCCGCGCGGGCCCGCTCGGGCCCGGAAAGCAGCGAGGCCCACCTCGCGCCATCCGGCTGATCGAGGTGGACCCGCCACACGGAGGAGTCCGTCACATCCATTTGAGCAGGGCTTTGGAGATGAGCTTGTGGGCCAGCGCGGCCTGCTCGAACACCGCGAAGTGGCCGCCGACGAACGGCTGGAGCTCGTACTCCCTGGTGGTCTGCTCCCCCCACGGCGTCACGGTCTCGGCCTTGATCCGGGAGTCGTCGGTGCTGGGCATGGCCGTGATGGGCAGGTCCAGCGGCTTCTCCTCGCGGTACTCGTAGGTCTCCTTGATCGTGAAGTCGGCGACCACGGCCGGGAGGATCATGTCCAGCACGCCGGGATCGGTCAGCAGCCACTCCGGCGTGCCGCCCAGCTCGCGGAGCATCGAGACGACCTCCGGCCGGGACATCTGCCCGACCGGCTTGCCGTCCTCGTAGGCGAGCTGCGGAGCGACGGAACCGGAGACGAACAGGTGCACCGGCGGCGGGCCGCCGCGGCGGCGGATCTCGCGGGCCAGCTCGAACGCGACGAGCGCGCCGAGGCTGTGGCCGTACAGGGCGTATCTGCGGTCGATCGAGCCGAGCGAGACATCCGCCTGGATGATCTCGGCGAGGTCGGCCACCAGCGGGCCCATCCGGTCGTAGGCGGGCTCCCTGAGCCTGCTGTCCCGGCCCGGGAGCTGAATGGGCTGGACGGCCACCCCCGGCAGGACGCGCTGCCAGCTCCGGAAGGTGGAGGCGGCGCCACCGGCGTGCGGCAGGCAGTACAGCGCGAGCGCGCCGGGGCCGGCGCCGGTCTGGCCGGCGAACGGCATCCACCGGCCGGCCGCGTCGTCAAAGCTCATCACTCACCTCATCGACGATCTCCAGATGGACGTACGGCGGGGGCGGCTGGACGGTGCTCAGGTCGGCCTCCAGCACCACGTGGGAGCCGTCCCTGCCGACCTCGCGGAATCCGGCGAAGGCGTAGGTGACCTGCATCATCCGGTTCCTGCCGGTCTCCACGAAGTCGGCGCGCACGCTCACGCCGGCCGTCTGGGCCAGCCGCATGATGTGGTTGAGCAGCACCATGCCGACGCCGCGGGACATCACCCGGCAGGACATCAGCATCATGTTGAGCCGCCACACCCGCTCGCCCTTCTCCACCAGGGCGAGACCGATCTTGCCGTAGCTGCCGAACCGGTCGGTCAGGGAGGCGACCAGCAGCAGGTGGTCGGGAGACCCGCGCAGCTCGTCCAGCTCCTCGTAGGAGTAGGTGCGGCCGGTCGAGTTGAGCTGGTTGGTGCGGACCGTCAGCTCCTCGGCCCGCTGCAGGTCGTCCCGTACGGCGGGAGCCACGGTGAACCGCATCTCCAGCCCGGCCAGGAACTCCTCGTTGGTGCCGACGAAACCGGACTCCAGTTCGTCCCGCGCGGCCTGCCCCTGGTACATGAGGCGGCGCTGGGCGGACTCGTCAGTGACGAACCGGGGGATGAACTCCGGCCGGGCCAGCGCCTCCTCCAGGTCCACGATGTCGACCAGGGTGACGGCGGGCAGGCTGTGACCGACCTCGCCGCGTTCGAACTCCTGGTCGTCGACGAAGGCGAAGGCGTCCAGTCCGAGGTTGAGCGCCTTCGCGATGCGCGCGATGGAGTCGGATTTGGCGTTCCAGTTGATCTGCGGGTGCAGGAACATCTCCTCGACGCCGAACTCGCGCAGTTTCTCCAGAGCGGCGCCGCTGTCGTTCTTGCTGGCGATCGAGTGCAGCACTCCCATCTGGTCGAGCCGCAGGATGTGCGCCACCACCTCGGGCCGCAGGGTGACCTCGCCGTCCTCCAGGAGCACGCCGTCCCAGAGCGTGTTGTCCAGGTCCCAGACCACGCACTTGATCCGGCCCTGGACCGGCTTCTCCGGTCCTTGGACAGGCTTGTCCAGGGCGACAGGGGGCGTTTCGTCGACCACGGTCATCAGATGATCTCCCGTTCTGCCTGGCTGGCGATGGTGATGCGCTGGATCTCGTTGCTGCCTTCGATGATCTCCATGACCTTGGCGTCCCGGTACAGCCGCGCCACCGGGTAGTCGTGGCCGCAGCCGTTCGCGCCGTGGATCTGGACCGCCTCGGACGCGTGCCGGGCGGCGGCGGTGGAGGCGAAGTACTTCGCCACCCAGGTCGCCATGATCGTGGACGCCTCGCCGGCGTCCTTGAGCCGACCGGCCTCCGCGACGAGCAGGCGGGCCGCCCGCGCGTCGGTGACCATGTCGGAGAGTTTCGCCTGGATCAGCGGCAGATCCTTGAGGAGCGACCCGCCGACGGTGCGGCGGGAGGCGTAGGCGGCGCAGGCCTCCAGCGCGGCCTGGATGATGCCGACCGAGCCGGTCGCCACGCTGTAGCGGCCGAGGTCCAGGGTGCCGGTCAGCACCATGCCGGCGGTGAAACCGCTCGGGCCGAGCAGCGCGTCCGGGCCGAGCGCGACGTCGCGGAAGGAGATCTCCGCGATCATCGACGCCCGGGTGCCGAGCATGTCCTCGATCGGTGTCACCTCGACGCCGGGGCTGTCCCTGGGGACCAGGAACGCTCCGATGCTGGTGGCCGTGCGGGCGAAGACCAGGAAGAGGTCGGCCCGCTGGCCATTGGTGATCCACTTCTTGACACCGTTGAGCACCCAGCCGCCGTTCTTCTCCACGACGTTGGTGGCGATCCCGGAGGCGTCGCTGCCGGCGCCGGGCTCGGACAGGCAGAACGCGGCGAGCACGTCTCCCCGGCCGAGCGCCGGCACCCACTGTTCGCGCTGGGCCGGACTTCCCCACCGCTGCACCGCCCACGACACCATCGTGTGCACGGTGAGCAGGCTGCGCACCGAGGAGCAGCCCCGGCCCACCTCCTCGTGGACCTCGCCGAGGGTGACCAGGTCCATCCCCCCGCCGCCGGTGTCCCGGGGGAGGAAGGGGGCCCAGAGCCCGGCGGCGGTCATCCGCTCCAGTAGCTCCTCGGGGACCCGGCCCTGCCGGTCGTACGCGTCGGCGTACGGGACGATGTGGGTGTCGACGAACGCGCGGGCGGACTTCCTGTCGGTGACCTGAAGGATGCCCGGCGCGGTCTCAGCCAGGGTCGTCATCTCAGACTCGCGCAGGGGAAAGCCGGTCCACCAGCTCCGCCATGGTGTTGGCGGACCGGAAATTGTCGATCTTCAATTCGTCGTTGGGGATGGTGACCTCGAACGTCTTCTCGATGAACATCACCAGCTCCATGGCGAACAGCGAGTTCACGAAGCCCAGGGCGAAGATGTCCTGGGTCTCGTCGATCTCCGCCTGCGGGTAGCGGGCGCGCACGAAGTCGAGGATCTGTTCCTTGGTGTTGGCGGACATATCTGGCTCCTTCGGGGATCGTTTACTTGGCGTCGTAGGTGTAGAAACCGCGGCCCGACTTGCGGCCGTGCAGGCCCGCGTCGGTCATCTGCTTGAGCAGCGGGCAAGGGCGGTACTTGCTGTCGGCGTAGTGCTCGTAGAGCACCTCCACGCTGTAGAGGATGGTGTCGACGCCGATCAGGTCAGCCGTCTCCAGCGGGCCCATCGGGTGGCCGAAACAGCTCCGGAACACCTCGTCGACCGACTCGGCGCTGGCGACGCCCTCGTGGACGAGGAACGCGGCCTCGTTCACGGTGAGCATCAGGACCCGGTTGGAGACGAAACCGCAGGCGTCCTTGACGTCGATGGCCTTCTTGCCCATCGCCGACAGCAGGTCGCGGACCCGCTCGACGGTCTCGGTGGTCGTGTGGAAGCCGGGGATCAGCTCGCACGCCGGCTTGGCCGGGACCGGGTTCATGAAGTGCACCCCGACCACCTTGTCGGGGCGGCCGGTGACGGCGGCGACCTTGGTGATCGGGATCGCCGAGGTGTTGACGACGAAGATGGTGTCCGGCCCGCAGACGGCGTCCATGGTCTCGTAGACCGACCGCTTGACGTCCCAGTTCTCCGTCACGTTCTCGATGACGACGTCGGCCTTGGCGACCGCATCGGCGCCCACCGCGGTGGTGATCCGGGACAGCACGTCATCGGGGTCCAGGGCCGGGCCGCCCATCAGGCGGCTCATCCTGGCGTTACGCCAGATGGTGGCGCGGGCCGCGGCGAGGATCTCCTCGTCCTTGTCCACCAGGACCACGTCGTGGCCGGTCTGGGCCAGGTTCTGGGCCACGCCGACGCCCATCACGCCGGCGCCCACCACACCGATAACTGTCATGACCTCTCCGTTTCTCTGGTTGTCCTGCTGACTGATGGCGCTCATCGGCGCCGGCGGGAGGCCGACGACTCCAGGCCCGAACGGCGGAGCTGGGCGCGGACGTGGCTGCCGCCGTTCTCTCCCGCCGTCCCCGGCGCCGGTGCGGGTCCCGAGGTGAGGGCCTCGATGGTCGCGGCGAGCGCGGCCACGGTCGGCGCCTCGTACAAGATGTGCGGGGGGAGCTCGGCGAGGGCGAACTCGCGGCGCAGGGCGGCCACGATGCTGACGCCCAGCAGCGAGTTGCCGCCCAGCTCGAAGAAGTTGTCGAGCACGCCGATCTGGTCGAGGCGGAGCGCGTCGCCCCAGATGACCGCGATGGCCTCCTCCCTCGGCCCGGACGGCTCCTGGTAGGGCGTGACCAGCTCGGGCCGGGGATGCCGGTCCCCGCTGACACCGGCCACGGCGGGCGAGGTCACCGCCTCCAGGTTGAACAGCGCGCTGCCGGTGACGACGGTCTCGAAGTCCTGGGTGGAGACGATGACCCGGGGTTCGCCGCTGGCCAGGGCGCGCAGCAGCGAGCGGTACCCCTCCTCGAAGTCGATGCCGACCCTGGCCCGGTTCTCCTTGAAGAAGGTCTGCAGACCCTCGTCGTAGCCGGCCAGGCCCGCCTCCCAGGCGTTCCAGGTCCACTCGCCCCAGTCGATCGACACGACCTTGCGGCCGGTCGCGGCCAGGCTCAGCGCGTAGCCGTCGAGGTAGGCGTTGGCGGCGCAGTAGTCCACCTGGCCGGGGCCGCCGCCCGTGGCGGAGGTGATCGAGGAGAACAGCGCCAGGAAGTCCAGCTCGATCTCGCCGGGCTCGCCGATCCGGAGGGCTTCGGCCAGCGCCCGCGTTCCGGCGATCTTGGGGGCGAGCACGGCGTCCAGTTCCTTCGGCCGCTTGAACTGCATCAGGCCCATGGCCGGGAGGCCGGCCGCGTGCAGGACGCCGTGGAGCGCGCCGAACCGCTCGATCGCCGTGTCCACCGCCCGCTTCACCGCGGCCGGGTCGGCCACGTCGCCGACCACGATCTCGACCTCGCCACCGAGGTCGCGGATGGCCTGAACCCGCCGCACGGCCTCCTCCCGGCCCGGCAGGCCGGAACGGGCGAGCAGGACGAGTCTGGCCTTGACGTCGCGGGCCAGGCGCTCGGCCAGGCCGAGCGCGATGCCGCCGAGACCGCCGGTGATCAGGTAGACGCCGCCGTCGCGCAGTGGAGTGGCCTCGGGGGTGGCCATGATCTCGTAGCCGGGCAGGTAGCGGCGGCCCCGGCGGAGCGCCACGATCCGGTCGGTCTGCGGCCGGGCCAGCTCGGCGACCAGGCCGGAGGGGGTGTCGAGGTCGATGAAACGGGTGGTGACCCTCGGGTACTCCAGGGGGATCACCAGCGACGGGCCGATCAACGTCGACCCGTCGGGGTTGCCGACCTCGCCGGGGAGGACCTCCTGGGTGCCGGAGACCGCGATGTCCAGCGACCAGCCGTCGACGCCGGACTCGCCCGCCGCCCTCGCCAGGGCGACCAGGGTGTGCAGGCCGTACTCGACGGTGCTGTCGCCGGGCTCCAGGGTCCACAGGTGCAGGACCCGGTCGAGCCCCCGGCCGGTGGAGCGCAGATCGCGCAGGAGGGCGAGGGCGTCGGCCACGCTGCCCGGGCGGACCGTGTGGCCGTCACCGATGGCGGCGTAGCTCCCGCCGGGGCGGACCGGGATGACGGTCGCGCCGGTCGCGGCGAGTTCGGCGGTCACCTCGTCGGCCGCCCCCTCACGGGTGAAGACGAGCCACGAGCCGGGCTGGTCCGGGCTGGGCGCGGGGGCCGCGGTCTGCCGCCAGACCGGCAGGTGGAGCCACTGCTCCTCGGGCAGCTTGGGCAGGCTGGTGATCGCGTCGAAGAGGTTGCCACTGTCCAGGGCCGCCGGCTTCGCCGGCCCGGCCGTGCCTGACAAAGCGCCCGGTGTCCCCTCGATCCAGTAGCGGCGCCGCTGGAACGGGTAGGTCGGCAGCGGGATCCGGCCCGGCAGGCCGGCGGCCTCCGCCTCGGGCAGCCGCCCGTGGTAGGCGTTCCAGTCCAGTTCCGCGCCGACCAGCCACAGCCGGGCCAGGCACCCGGCCAGTGCCTCGTCGTCCGGCCGCCGGTCGCTCGCGCCGGGCAGCGCGTGCAGGATCAGCGGCCACCGCTTCGGCGGGCAGCCCGCCCCGCGGACCAGCGCGCCGAGCGACTGACCGGGCCCGATCTCGACCACGGCCAGCTCGGGGTCGGCGAGCAGCGTCTCGACGCCCTTGCCGAAACGCACCGTCCCGCACATGTGCTCGGCCCAGTAACCGGGGTCGCAGACCAGGTCGGCGTCGGCGAGCTCACCCGTCAGGTTGGAGATGTAGGGAAGCTCCGGCGGGTTCAGCCGGATGTTGGCCTTCACCCAGTCGGTCAGCTCTCCGCCGACCGGCGTGAGCATCCGGGAGTGGAAGGCGTGCGTGGTGTCCAGCGCCCGGCACGGGATCTCGGCCTTGCGCAGCTCGGCGACGAGCCGCTCCATCTCCTCCGACGGCCCGGCCACGACCGAGACCTGGGGGCCGTTGACGGCGGCGAGGTCCAGGCCGCGCCGCTCCAGCCGGAATTTGCGGCGCACGTCCTCGGCGGGCATCGAGACGGCCACCATGGACCCGGCGGGCATCGCTCCGATCAGCTTGGCCCGGTGCGCGACCAGGGCGAGCGCGTCCGGCAGCGAGAGCACGCCCGCCAGGCAGGCCGCGACGTACTCGCCGAGGCTGTAGCCGAGCATCAGCCGAGGCTGGACCCCCCAGGCCATCAGGGTGCGGGCCAGCGCGTATTCGATGGCGAAGAGGGCCGGCTGGGCGATCTCGGTGCGCTTCAGCGTGCCGGCCCGCTCGTCCCCCTTCCCGTCGTCCACGGCCCGGCCGAGCAGGACGGCCAGGTCGGCGCCCGCGCCGCGCCCGGCGGCGATCAGGCCGGGCAGGTCGACGCCGCCGAGCGGTCCGCGCAGAAGTTCGAGGCATTCGTCGAGGGCCGCGCGGAACACGGGTTCACGCTCGTAGATCTCGGTGACCATGCCCGGGTACTGCTCGCCGACGCCCGCGAACAGGAACGCCGTCTGGCGGCCCTGCACGGTGTCGACCCGGGAGAGCAGTCCGTCCTGGGCGGCTTCGCCGGTGAGGATCCGCGCGGCGTCGGCGGTGGCGGTGGCGACGACGACCTTGCGGTGCTCGAACGTCTTGCGGCCCACCTGGAGCGTGTACGCGGCGTCCGCCAGCCGAGTGCCGTGCTCCGCCGCCAGGTGTTCGCCGAGCCGCCGGGCGGCCTGCTCGGCGGCGACGGCGTTGCGGGCCGACACCGGCAGGATCTGGTGGCGGCGGCCCTTCTCGTCCTCGACAGGGGCGGGCCGCGCCGGGGCCTCCTCGATGACCATGTGCACGTTGGTGCCGCCCATCCCGAGCGAGTTGAGCCCGGCGATGCGCGGCCGGCCGTCGCGGGTCCGCCACGGGGAGAGCTCGGCGTTCACGTAGAAGGGGCTGTTGTCGAAGTCGATCTCGGGGTTGGGGGCCGTGTAGTGCAGGCTCGCCGGGATGACCTGGTTCTTCAGGGAGTACGAGGTCTTGATCAGGCCGCTCGCGCCGGCCGCGCGGTCCAGGTGGCCGACGTTGGTCTTGACCGAGCCGATCGGGCAGTACCGCGTCTCCTCGGTCGGGCCGAACGCGCGGGTCAGCGCGGCCACCTCGATCGGGTCGCCGAGTTCGGTGGCGGTGCCGTGCGCCTCGATGTAGCTGATGTCCTCGCCGGTGACCTCGGCGTCGGCCATCGCGTCGGCGATCACCCTGGCCTGGCCGACCACGCTGGGCGCGGTGTAGCCGACCTTGAGCGCGCCATCGTTGTTCATCGCGGAGCCGCGGATCACGGCCCAGATGTGGTCGCCGTCCCTGATCGCGTCCGACATGCGCTTGAGCAGGACCACGGCGGCCCCGTCGCCGAACATGCTGCCCCTGGCCTGCGCGTCGAAGGTGCGGACGTGGCCGTCAGGCGACTCCATGCCGCCGGGGCCGAAGATGTGGCCGACCTTGTCGGGGACGCGGATCGAGACTCCCCCGGCCAGGGCCATCTCGCACTCTCCGGCGCGCAGGCTCTGCACCGCGAGGTGGGTGGCGACCAGGGAGGTGGAGCAGAACGTCTGGACGGCGACGCTCGGGCCGTGCAGGTCGAACAGGTAGGAGACGGTGGTGGTGAGCGCGTCCTTGTCGTTGCCCATGATGATTTCGTAGTGGCTGACGTCCTCGTCCTCGCGCAGCAGGCGGTCGCCCATCTGGAGGAGGTAGGTGCTGATGTTGGCGCCGCCGTAGACGCCGACCCGGCCGCGGTGGTCGGGGGCGCCGTAGCCCGCGTGCTCCAGGGCCTCCCAGCAGACTTCGAGGAACAGGCGCTGCTGCGGGTCGGTGAGGGCGGCCATGCGGGGGCTGATGCCGAAGAACTGGGCGTCGAAGCCGGCGACGTCGTCCAGGACCGGGCGGGCGGGGACGTACGCGGGGTCGTGGACGAGGGCCTCGTCGACGCCGGCGGCCCGCAGCTCCTCCGGGGTGAAGAAGCTGATCGACTCGACGCCGTCGTGGAGGTTGCGCCAGAAGGCGTCCACGTCGCCGGCGCCGGGGAACCGGCCGGCCATGCCGACGATGGCGATCCGCCGGTCGTCGTCGCTCCGGGTCGCCGCGACGGGGGCAGCGGGCTTGGCGGCGGGCCTGGGGGCGGCGGTCGCTGCGGTCCTGGGGATGACGGCCTTGGCCGGGGAGGCCGCGGCGCCGCGTTCGTCGAGGATGGCCGCCAGCCGGTTGACGGTCGGGGCCTCGAAGAGCATCACCGTGGGGACGGCGACCCCGAACCGTTTCTTGATCAGCGCCAGCATCTGGAGCGCGACCAGCGAGTTCCCGCCGAGGTCGAAGAAGTTGTCGCGGGTGCCGACGGGCTCGACGCCCAGCACCTCCGACCACAGCTCGGCCAGCCCGCGCTCGGTGCCGGTCAGCGGCGGGCTGTAGGGCTGCGGCAGCTCGGGCCGGGGGAAGCGCTCGGCGGCGTGCGCCGGTCCGGCCTCGGCGGTGACCTTCGGCAGCCGGTCGGCCAGGCCGCCCGCGGCCACCACGACGGCGGGCCGCCCGATCGCGATCACCTGGTCGAGCGCGGCCAGGGACTCGGCTGTGGTCATCGAGTGGGCGACCATGGTGGCGCCCATTGGGGCGCCCATCCCGCCTTCGAGGCGCTCCAGCGTGACCGACCAGGTGTCCCAGCTCGCGGCCACCCATCCGCGTCCCCGGGCCAGAGCGGTGAGCGCGGCGTTGGCGGCCGAGTAGCTGCCGAACGCGATGCCGCCCAGGATGGCGGAGGTGGAGGAGAACAGGACGCAGAAGTCCGGCTCGTGCTCCCCCATGACCTCCGCCAGGACGCGGGCGCCGGTGACCTTCGCGCCGAAGTGGCGCGCGACGGCGGCCTCGGTGACGTCCCGGAGCGGGAGGAAGGTGTCGGGCCCGGTCTCGGCGGCGGCGTGCACCACCCCGTCGATCCGACCCACTCCGGCGAGCATCGCGCGCATCGCGGCGGCGTCGGTGACGTCCACGCGGGGGGTGAGCACCTCCGCGCCGAGCGCGCGCAGCCGCTCGTCGCCGTCGCCGCGCGGGCCGCTCCGGCTGGTCAGGATCAGCCGGCCCGCGCCGGCCCGGATCAGGTGCTCCCCGACGAGCAGACCGACGTCGCCGAGACCGCCGGTGATCAGGTAGGTGCCGCCGGGGCGCACAGTCGCGGGGACCTCGGCCTCGGCGGCCGGGACGAACTCCCGCACGTGGCGGCGGCCGTTCCGGTAGGCGACGAGGATGTCGGCCGACGTCCGCCGCAGCTCGGCGGCCAGCACGCCGGCGTGACCGGTGGCGCCCGCGCGCGGATCCAGGTCGACGCCGCGGCAGTCGAGGGACAGGTACTCCTGGTTGCCGATGATCGGCAGTGTCGCCGCGGCCGCCTGGGCCGGGTCGGCGTGCTCCCCCGGCGCGACCGCCTGGCCGCCCCGCGTGACGACGACGACACGGGTGCTGTCTCCCCCGTCGTCGCCGAAGGCGTCCAGCAGCCGGGCCAGTGGGACGACCGCCCTGCCGTCAGAGGCATCCGGGCCACTGTGGGGATCACTGGGCGGGTCGAGGAGGCGGAGGTCCGCCACGACGGCGGGGCCGTTCTCGGCCAGCCGCCGGGCGAGCGCGACATGGTCGGCGGGCGAGGCGGGGTCGATGGTGAAGCCGCCGGGGATCTCGGCGAAGGAGGCTCCCGTCTGGACGGTCACCACCTCGCCGCCGTCGGCGCGGAGCGACTGGGCCAGCGCCTCGGCGACCCCGGTGCCGTCGGCGAACAGGACGAAGGGGCCGATGGTGTCCGTTTCGGCGGGCAGCGCCTCGGCGGCCCAGCGCGACTCCAGCAGCTGGACGTGGTCATGGCCGTGGTCGGGGTCGGCCGCCAGGCGCGGAGCCTCGGCGGGACGCCCGGCCGGGGCGTCGATCCAGTAGCGCTCCCGCTGGAAGGGGTAGGTGGGCAGCCCGACCTTGGCGGCCGGCCGGTCCTGCTGGTAGCCGGGCCAGTCGATCGGGGCGCCGGCCAGCCAGAGCCGTCCGACGGCCTCGGCGAGCACGGACCCGGCCGGGCGCGGGTCGGCGGCGGCCGGGAGGGTGGCGACGACCAGCGGCCAGCGCTCGCGCGGGCAGTCACGGTGCGCCCGGACCATCGCGCCCAGCGACTGACCGGGGCCCAGTTCCAGCAGGGCGTGGTCGCCCTGCGCCAGCAGCGTGCCCAGCATGGCGTCGAACCTGACCGGGGCGCACATGTGCTCGGCCCAGTAGCCGGGGTCGGTGGCCTGCGCCTCGGTGATCAGCTCGCCGGTGACGTTCGACAGGTACGGAATCCGCGGCGCGGAGAGCTCGATGTTGGCGTCGATCCAGGCCGTCAACCGCGCGCGGACCGGCTCCATCATCCGGGAGTGGAAGGCGTGCCCGGTGGCCAGCGGGCGGCACGGGATCCCGTCGGCCGCCAGCAGCGCCCGGACCGCCTCCATGGCGGCGGGCTCGCCCGCGAGCACGGTCAGGTCGGGGCCGTTCTCCGCGGCCACGTCGATCCCCGCGATGCCGGCGCGCGCGATCCTGGCGGCCAGGTCGGCCGCGCCGAGCGGGACCGCGCTCATCGCGCCCTCGGGCAGCGTGTCGATCAGCGTGGCGCGATGTGAGACCAGGGCCAGTGCGGACTCCAGTGAGAGCACCCCGGCCAGGCACGCGGCGACGTATTCGCCGAGGCTGTACCCGGCCAGCACGGACGGGGTGACTCCCCAGCCGATGAGGGTCCTGGCCAGGGCGTATTCGACGGAGAACAGCGCGGGGTGCAGCAGCGCGGTCGGCATCGCATCCGGGGTTGCGGCGTCGCGGCCGAGAAGGGCGCTGAGGCCTCCTCCGGAGGAGGTGTCGCGGGGGCGGAGCATCTCCTCCAGCGGGTCGGCGCCGTTCATCCGGGCGCGCAGGATCGCGCGGCACTCGTCCAGAGCGGCCCGGAACGCGGGTTCGGTGGCGTAGAGGTCCTCGGCCAGGCCCGGGTACTGCTCGCCGGTACCGGGGATCAGGAAGCCGACCGGGCGGTCGGCGCGGCTCTCCGCGCGCCCCAGCACACCGGCGTCCCGCATCCCGTCGACGGCCTCCCCGGCCGTGGCGGCGACCAGGAACCGGCGGTGCCCGAAGACGCGGCGGCCGGCCCGCAGGGTGTGGGCGACGTCGCCGAGCCGCACGTCGGGGGTGTCGGCGAGGTGGTCGGCGAGACTCGCGGTCAGCTCGTCGGCGGCCTTCGCCGAGCGGGCCGACCAGATGAGCAGTTGCGGCCGGGACGTGTCCGCCGGCCGGGAGAGCGCCGGGGCCTCCTCCAGCACGACGTGCGCGTTGGTGCCGCCGATGCCGAAGGCGCTGACCCCGGCCCTGCGGATCCGGCCCGCCGCGCGCGGCCACGCGCGCAGTCCTGTGACCACGTCGAGCCGGGCGTCGCCCGCGCTGAGCTGCGCGTTCGGCGTGGACAGGTTGCGGGTCGGCGGGATCTCGTCGTGCCGGAGCGCGAGCGCCGCCTTGATCAGGTTGGTCACGCCGGCGGCCCGGTCGAGGTGGCCGACGTTGGGCTTGACCGAGCCGATCAGCAGGTTCTCGCCCTGGAACACCTGCTGCAGCGCGGCCAGTTCGGCGGCGTCGCCGAGCGCGGTGCCGGTGCCGTGCGCCTCCACGTAGTCGATGTCGGCCGGCGCCAGACCGGCGGCGGCGAGCGCCTCGGCCATCACGGCCGCCTGGCCCTGCACGCCCGGCGCGGTGAAGCCGACCTTGCGGCCGGCGTCGTTGTTGACCGCCCAGCCCCGGATGACCGCGTAGATCTGGTCGCCGTCGGCGAGCGCGTCCTCCAGCCGGCGGAGCGCGACCACGCCGACGCCGCTGCCGAGCGGCGCGCCGAGGCCGTCCGCGTCGAAGGCGCGGCACTCGCCGTCCGGCGGGGCGATGCCGCCCTGCTGGTAGAGGTAGCCGACCCGGTGCGGCACGCCGACCGCCACGCCGCCGGCCAGCGCGAGATCGCTCTCGAAGGCGGCCAGGCTGCTGGCGGCGGCGCAGATCGCGACCAGCGACGTGGAGCAGTAACTCTGCACGGAGTAGCTGGGACCGGACAGGCCGAGCGTGTGCGAGACCCGGGTGGTGAGGGAGTCCTTGTCGTTGGCCAGACCCACCGCGAGCTCGCCCATGACGGCGCTGATCTCGCTGGGCACCAGGTTGTTCTGCAGGTAGGAGCTCCAGGCCGAGCCGCCGAAGACGCCGATCGCGCCGTCGAAGCGGGTGGGATCGCAGCCCGCGTCCTCCAGCGCCTCCCAGCTGTGCTCCAGGAAGAGCCGGTGCTGCGGGTCCAGGATCTGCGCCTCCTTCGGGCTGAACCCGAAGAAGCCCGCGTCGAACAGCTCCACCCCGTCGATCACGGCTCCGGCCTTCACGTAACCGGGGTCGGTGAGCAGTTCCTCGGGCACGCCGGCGGCCCGGAGTTCCTCGTCGGTGAAGCGGGTCACCCCGGATCGGCCGGCCCGGATGGCGGTCCACAGTTCGGCCACCCCGGAAGCGCCGGGGAACCGGCCGGACATCCCGACAATGGCGATGTCGGCGCCTTCGTTATCAGCCACGTCGTCAAACACGTCATCAGCTCTCATGTCGGGCGTCCTCACTTCCGCGTCCCCGAGCGGGCGCGGCGACGCCGCGACCCCCGCGCCGAGCTGGTGTCCAAAGCCTGGCGGGCGCCTTCCGCGGCGTCTCCGGCCACCGCCGCGGCGAACTCCGCCACGGTCGGGTGTTCGAACAGCACGGCGGGCGCGATCGGCACGCCGAGTTCCTTCTCGATGGCGAGCACCATGGCCATCCCGACCAGGGAGTTGCCGCCGAGGTCGAAGAACGGGTCGTGGATGCCGACCCGGTCGATGCCGAGGTAGGCGCCCCACACTTCGGCGATGGCGATCTCCGGCTCGGTCCGGGGGGCCGCGTAGTCGGTGCGGAGCCCGGGGCGCGGGAAACGCTCGCTGAGCGAGACGGCCGTGGTCGCTCCGACCAGCGCGTCGATGTCGACCATCGCCGACCAGTCGCGGAGCACCTCGCGGAGCGGCTGCCGGACCGCCAGCACGTTGCCGTGCCCACCGGCCACGATCCGGTCCAGCAGGGCGCAGCCCGCGTCGTCGGCGAAGCCGTACCGCGAGCGGTAGGCGCGCACGCGTTCGGCCAGGCCGGTGGCGGATTTGAGGCTCTCCGCCTGCCAGTCGTCGTGCTGCCAGGGGCCCCAGGCGATCGACACGACCCGGGTGGAGGGGGCCGAGGCGGCGAGCGCCTCGCCGTAGGCGTCCAGGACGGTGTTGGCGGCGCAGTAGTCGCTCTCGCCGATGCCGCCGAACGCGGTGACGGCGGAGGAGTACAGGACGAGCAGTTCGGGCCGCTGGTCGGCGGGGGTCTCCGGGCCGACCAGTTCGGCCAGCGGGCCCATCGCGAGGACCTTGGGAGCGAGCACCGCTCCCGCGTCCGCGAGCGTCCTGCGCTGCGCCATCCCGCCGGCGGGGAGCCCGGCGGCGTGGATGACGCCGGTGAGCGTGCCGAAGTGGTCGCGGCAGCGCTCCAGCGCGGCCCGCAGCTCGGCGGGGACGCCGACGTCGGCGGAGAGCAGCAGCACCTCGGCCCCGCCTGCCTCCAGTTCCGCGACGTCCCGCAGGCTGCGCCCGGCCTTGCTGTCGGGGTCGGTTACGGCGTCGCGGGAGAGCGCGGTCCTGCCGACCAGCGCGAGCCTGCGCACCCCGGCCCGGACCAGGTGCCTGGCCAGTGCCATCCCGAGGCCGCGGGCGCCGCCGGTGATCAGGTAGACGCCGTCCTCCCGCCACGGCGACGGCGGATCGGGGACCGTGGGCACCTCGCCCCAGCCGCGCAGCCAGCGCCGGCCGCGCCGCCAGCCGGAGACCCGGTCGTACACGGCCTCGGCGTCGTCGCGGTCGACGTCCAGCAGCAGTTCGCAGCCGATCTGACCGGCCGCTGCCTCGATGTCGGGCGCGCCGGGATCGAGGTCGACGCCGGTCCAGTCCAGGCCCGTGTACTCGTGCCGGAGCGCGCGTCCCAGACCGTGCGTCACGGCCCGGTACGGGGCCGTCGCGTCCGCCCCGAGGATCTCGGTGGCTCCCCGGGTGACGGTCAGCAGCCGTACCCCCCGGTCGCCGAAGGCCTGGGCGGCGAGCAGCAGGCTGTCGAAGCCGTACCCGACGGCGGCGTGCGGGTCGTCGGCGAGGAGGCTCCACAGGTGGGCCACATGGAGCGGCCCATCACCGTCGACGGCTGCGAACACCTCGGCGTAGTGGCCGGGGTCGCGGGGGTCGATGACCAGGCAGCGGCCCTCGCGGCGCAACTCGGTCCCGGCGACCACCTCCAGCACCCGCGTGCCCGAGGCGGCGGCGCGGTCGGCGAGTGCCGTGCCGACGCCGCCAGAGTCGGCGAACACGATCAGCGATCCGTCCAGCCGCAGGTCGGCGGGGACGGCCGCGCGCGCCGGGTCCCGCTGCCAGGCAGGCGCGAAGCACAGGTCCGCCGGTTCGCTCAGCCGGGCCGACGGCACGGGCGAGCGGCTGCCCTCGACGATCTCCGGCCAGTAGCGGGTCCGCTGGAACGGGTACGCCGGCAGGCTGACGACGCGGCCCGGTCCCGGCTGGACGCGCTCCCAGGTCACGCCCACGCCGAGTTCCCACAACCGGGAACAGGTCTCCAGGAGCTCGACCCGGGCGTCGCGCGGTTCTCCACCGGCCCAGGAGGCCGGCAGGGTGCCGAGGACCGCGGCCCCGGACCCGCCCGCGAGGTTCTGCCGGACCAGGCCGCCGAGCGTCTGCCCCGCGCCGAGTTCGACGAACACGTCGATGTCCTGCTCGACGCAGTGCCCCACCGCGTCCGCGAACCTGACCGTGCTGACGAGCTGGTCGGCCCAGTAGGCGCTGCTGGTGGCCTGTTCCGCGGTCATCGGCAGGCCGGTGAGGTTGCACAGGATCGTGGTGGCCGGGGCCTGCCGGGGCACGGATTCGATCAGCGCGGCCAGTTTCTCCCGCGCGGGTTCGAGCAACGCGGAGTGGAAGGCGTGCGCGGAGCGCAACGGACGGCAGGCGATGCCCGCGGCGAGCAGCCGGTGGGTGATGGCGTCGATCTCGTCGGGCGCGCCGCTGAGGACGGTCATCGACGGGCCGTTCAGCGCGGCGATGCCGGTCCCCGTCCCGTTTCCCGTCCCGGCGCCGAAGGCGCGGACCTGGTCCTCGCCGGCCGCGACCGCAACCATCTTGCCGGCCGAAATGGCGCTGATCAGGCGGGCGCGTTCGGTGACGACGCGCAGCGCGTCCTCCAGGGTGAAGACCCCCGCCAGGGTGGCGGCGACGTATTCGCCGAGGCTGTAGCCGAGCAGCGCGTCCGGGCGGACGCCCCGGTGCGCGAGCAGCTGGGCCAGCGCGTACTCGACGGTGAACAGGAACGGGTGGGCGACCTCGGCGTGCGCCAGCCGGTCGTCGGCCTCCGAGGGGGCCTGCGAGGGGGCCTTCGCGCGGCCGAGCAGGACGGCCAGGTCACCGGAGGCCGCCGCGGGCTTTTCTGCGGGGTGGAACAGCGGGCGCAGGTCGACGTCCCCGACGAGTTCGACGCAGCGGTCGACCGCTGCGGCGTAGACGGGTTCGGCCTGGTAGAGCTCCCGGCCGAGGCCGGCGTACTGATCGCCGACGCCGGGGAGGAGGAAGGCGACGCGCGGCCGCCCCTTCACGCGCGCGGCGGCCCCGGACGAGGCGGCGTTCCGGAGTCCGCGGACGGCCTCGGCCACGTCGTCGCAGACCAGGACGCGGCGGTGGTCGTGCTCGGCGCGGCCGACCCGCAGCGTGTGCGCGACGTCGGCCAGGCCGGCGTCGGGGTGGTCCTCCAGCCAGGAGGCGAGGCGGGAGGCGTGCTCGCGGAACGCCGCGTCGCCGGCCGCCGAGATGGGCAGCGCGTGCGGTCCCTCGGCGACCGCCGTCGCCGGCTCGGGCGGCGGCGCGGATTCGAGCACCAGGTGGGCGTTGGTGCCGGACAGGCCGAACGAGCTGACTCCGACCAGGCGCGGCGTGCCCTCGCCGGGCAGCGGCACCGCGTCGGCGGCCGGCTGGATCGAGCCGTCCGCGGGGACGGCCGGGGACGGCTGGGTCAGGTTGAGGGTCTTGGGGATGAGCCGGTTCTCCAGGATCAGCACGGACTTGATCAGCCCGGCGACACCGGCGGCGGCCTGGGTGTGGCCGATGTTGGTCTTGACCGCGCCGACCCGCAGGGGGCGTTCGGCGGACCGGCCGCCGAAGACGTCGTGCAGGGCGCCGAGCTCGATCGCGTCGCCGAGGTGGGTGCCGGAGCCGTGCGCCTCGACGTGGTCGATGTCGTCGGGCGACACACCGGCGGCGGCCAGCGCGCTGGTGATCACGGCGACCTGGGCGCTGCGGCTGGGGGCGGTGAGGCCGTTGCTGCGGCCGTCCTGGTTGACGGCGGAGCCGCGCAGCACGGCCCGGATGCGGCGGCCGTTCGCGATCGCCTTGGAGAGGGGTTCGAGCACGACCAGGCCGGCGCCCTCCCCCATCACGTAGCCGTCGGCGCCGGCGTCGAACGTCTTGCACCTGCCGTCCGGGCAGAGCATCCCGCCGGCGCAGGCCTGGATGAAGTTGGTGGGGTGGATGGTCAGCGACGCTCCGGCCGCGATGGCCAGGTCGCAGTCGCCGCGCCGCAGGCTCTCGGCGGCCAGGTGCACCGCGATCAGCGACGACGAGCAGGCGGTGTCGACCGTGAGCGTCGGGCCCGACAGGTTGAACTGGTAGGCGATCCGCCCGGCGGCGACGCTGGCGGACACCCCTGAGGCCAGGTACGGGTCGGCCAGCGCGTCCCTGCCCTGGCGTTCGAGCTGGAGACGGCCGTACTGGAGGGTGTCCATCAGCCCGATGATCACGGCGGTGCGGCTGCCCGCCACCCGGGCCGGGGAGGCGCCGGCGTCCTCCAGGCCCTCCCAGGTCAGCTCGAGCAGGAGCCGATGGTGGGGGTCGACGCGGAGCGCCTCACGCGGGGACAGGCCGAAGAACTCGGCGTCCCAGGTGGTGATCTCCGGCAGGAACGCGCCGTGCCTGGTGTACATGGCGGCCGGGGTGCGCGGGTCGGGGTCGTAGTAGTCGTCGATGTTCCAGCGCGAGGCCGGCACCTCGGAGACCCCGTCGCGGCCCTGCGACAACATGTCCCAGTACCCCTCGACCGTTTCGCCGCCGGGGTAGCGGCACGCCATGCCGATGATCGCGACCGGTTCGTGGGCCCGGTCCTCGGCGGCGGCGAGCAGGCGGCGCGTCTGGGTCAGATCGACGGTCACACGCTTGAGGTAGGCGCGGAGTTTTTCCTCGTTCCCCATCTGTCGAGCCTTTCCAGTAGCGAAGGGGGTGGTTGGGACGGTGCTCAGAGTTCGTTGTCGATCAGCGCGAAGATCTCCTCGTCAGAGGCCGAGCCGATCTTCGCCACCACTTCGGTCGCGTCGGCCGGGCCGGGCGCGAGCCTGGTCAGGCCGGTCTGGAGGATGGCGACGAGCTTGCTTCTGACCGCGTCCGCCTCGCCGTTGAGGGTGCCTAGCGCGGCCTCGACCCGCTCCAGCGCGCCTCGCAACGTCTCCTCGGGCGAGGGCGCCGCGGGGGCGAGGTGCCTGAACAGGTAGCCGGTCAGCGCGGTGACGGTCGGGTGGTCGAAGACGAGCGTCGCGGGCAGCCGCAGGCCGGTCTCGGCGTTGAGCCGGTTGCGGAGTTCGACGGCGGTCAGGGAGTCGAAGCCGAGTTCGCTGAACGCCCGGTCCACGTCGATCCCGGCGGCGCTGCCGTGCGCGAGCACGGCGGCGACGTGGGCGCGGACGAAGTCGGTGAGCAGCCGCCTGGCCTCGGTCTCGGGCACTTCGGCCAGACGTCCCCGCAGGTCGCCGCCGACGGGCGCGAGCGAGGTGCCGCCCGACGCGGCCTGCCGGCGCGGGGCGCGGACCAGGCCGTGCAGCATCGCTGGCAGGTCGCCCCGTTCGGCGCGGGCGTGCAGCCCGCCGATGTCCCAGCTGGTGGCGATGACCAGCGGTTCGGCGCTGCCGAGGGCGGCGTCGAACAGGTCCAGGCCGGCTTCGGCGGTGAGCGGGGCGACGCCGGAGCGGGCCATCCTGGCCACGTCGCCGTGGGTGAGCCCGCCGGTCATGCCGCTGCCGGCGTCCCACAGGCCCCAGGCGATCGACACGCCCGGCAGGCCGGCCTCGCGGCGGTGCGCGGCGAGGGCGTCCAGGAACACGTTCGCGGCGGCGTAGTTGCACTGACCGGCGTTGCCGAGCGTCCCGGCCAGCGAGGAGAACAGCACGAAGGCCGACAGCGGCAGGTCGCGGGTGAGTTCGTGCAGGTGCCAGGCGGCGTCGGCCTTGGGCGCGAACACGGTGTCGAGGCGGTCGCCGTTCATCTGCTCGACGGTCGCGTCGTCCAGGACGCCGGCGGTGTGCACGACGCCGGTCAGCGGCCGGTCGGGCGGGATGAGCGCGAGCGCGGTGGCCAGCGCGTCCCTGTCGGCGACGTCGCACGCGACGACCGTGACCCGCGCGCCGAGCTCGCCCAGGTCGCCGGCCAGGTCGCCGGCTCCGGGCGCGTCCAGGCCGCGCCTGGAGACGAGCAGCAGATCCCGTACGCCGTGGCGCTCCACCAGCCGCCGGGCGACCAGGCTGCCGAGGCCGCCGGTGCCGCCGGTGACCAGCACCGTGCCCTCGCCGAACCCGACCGAAGGTCCGGCGGTCCTGCGGGCCAGCCGGGGGGCCAGCAGCGCGCCGTCCACGGCCCTGAGCTGTGTCTCCCCCGCCGCGACCGCGCCGGCCACAGCGGACCAGTCGGCGAAACCCTCTGCGGCCTCCAAGAGGACGAACCGGCCCGGATGCTCCGACATCGCGGAACGGACCAGCCCGCGCACCGCCGCGCCGGCCAGATCCCCCGGTCGGATCACGAACACCAGGCGGGAGGCGGAGAACCGCTCGTCGCCCGCCCACATCCGGACCAGGTCGAGCGCCCGGCCGCACTCCTCCCTCAGCGCGACCGGCAGCTCGCTCGACGGGTCGGCGCCGACGGTGGCGACGACGAAACCCGGCACGTCCGCGGGCAGCGGACCGGCGCCGAGGAAGACGAACGCGGTCTCGTCTCCAGCGGGTACGGCGAGTCTCACCCAGTCCATCCCGTGGATGACGGGCCCGCGCGGGGCGGTCGTGCGCGCCGGGGCGGTCCGCACCCGCAGGTTGTCGATGGAGAACACCGGGTGCCCGGTCGCGTCGGCCGCCTCGACCGTCGCGTCGTCCCCGGACGGGACCAGCCGGACCCGCAGCAGGGTCGCCCCCGACGCGTGCAGGCTGACGCCCCGGAACGCGAACGGCAGGCGCGGCCCGCCGGGCCCGGCGGCCAGCACCATCGGCTGGAAGGCCGCGTCCAGCACGGCCGGGTGGATGCCGAACCCGGTCACGTCCACGGTTCCGGCACCGGCGCCGTCACCGGTCACGTCCACGGCGATCTCGGCGAACAGTTCGGCGCCCCGGGTCCACATGGCGCGGACGCCCTGGAAGGCCGGGCCGTACTCGTAGCCGAGGTCGGCCAGCCGCTCGTAGCCGCCGTCGATCGGGAACGGCTCGGCGTCGGCGGGCGGCCAGGCGGTCGCCCAGGCGGACAGGTCCGCGATCGGCGAGCCGGTGACGACGAGCCCGGACACGTGCCGCGTCCAGTCCGCCCCGGCGCGGGCGAAGACCCCGACGGGGCGGCGGCCGTCGGCGTCGGGCGAGCCGACGATGACCTGGATGGGGACGACGTCTCCCTCGGAGAGGAACAGCGGCGCCTCGATGACCAGTTCCTCCAGGTGGTCGCAGCCCGTGAGCGCGCCTCCTTCGAGGGCCAGCTCGACGAAGGCCGCGCCCGGCAGCAGCACGCCGCCGTCCACGGCGTGGTCGGCCAGCCAGGGCGCGGTCGCCGCGCTCAGCTCCCCGGTGAGCAGGAATCCGTCGTCGGCCGTCGGCACCACGGCGGTGAGCAGCGGGTGGCCGGAGGCGTCGATCCCGGCGGGCGCGATCCCGGCCGGCCCGGCGGCGCCCAGCCAGTAGCGGCGGCGCTCGAAGGCGTACGTCGGCAGGTCCACGTTGCGGTCGGGCCCGGGGGTGACGGCCGCGCTCCAGTCGACATCCGCGCCGAGGACGTACGCGTCGGCCAGCGCGGTCAGGAAGCGACGCCAGTCGCCCGCTCCCCGGCGCAGGGTCGCGGCGACGCCCGCCGTGATCCCGGCCGACTCGCAGATCTCCCGCAGGTCGTGGCCGAGGACCGGATGCGGGCTGGCCTCGATGAACAGCGGCGTGCCCGTGCCCGCGAAGGCGGTGACCGCCGACTCGATCAGGACCGGGTTGCGCAGGCTCTCGTACCAGTAGGCGGTGGTCAGTTCGGCCGTGTCGATGAACTCGCCCCGGTGCGCGGAGCTGAACGCGATGTCGGTCGCGCGGGGCGCGACCCCGTCCAGGGTGGCCAGCAGCTCCTCGCGGAGCGCTTCGACGTGCGGGGTGTGGGAGGCGTAGTCGACCACGATCCGGCGGATCTGGACGGCGTCGCCGTGGGCGGCGGTGAACGCGTCCAGCGCGTCCACGTCGCCGGCGACGACGCACCCGGCGGGGCTGCTGTGCACCGCGATCCAGATCTGGTCCCGCCACGGCTCCAGCAGGTCGCGCAGCTGCCCGGCGGGCAGCGACACGGCGAGCATGCCGCCGGTGCCGCTCAGCTTGACCAGGGCCCGGCTGCGCAGCGCGACGATCTTCGCGGCGTCCTCCAGGGAGAGCGCGCCCGCCACGCAGGCGGCGGCGATCTCGCCCTGGGAGTGGCCGACCACGGCCGCGGGTTCGACGCCGAGCGAGCGCCACAGCGCGGCCAGGGAGACCATCACCGCGAACAGGACCGGCTGGATGACGTCGGTGCCCGAAAGCTGCGGCGCTCCCTCGTCGGCGCGGAGCACCCCGGTGACCGACCAGCCCGTGTGCACGCGCAGGGCCTTCTCGCAGCGCTGCATCTGCGCGCGGAACGCTTCGTTGGAGTCGAGCAGGTCGACCGCCATGCCGACCCACTGGGAGCCCTGACCGGGGAAGACGAAGACCGGCCGCGTGTCGGCGGGGGCCACCCCGGTCACGGCGGCGGGGTGCCGGCCGCCTTCGGCGAGGGCGGTCAGCGCGTCGACCAGTTCGGCGCGGTCCTCGGCGACGACGACGGCGCGGTGGGCGAAGCCGGAGCGGCGGGCCAGGAGCCGGCCGGCGGCGAACAGGTCGGCTTCGGGGGCGCCGCCGGCGAACGCGCCCAGCCGGGAGGCCTGGCCGCGCAGGGAGGCGGCGGACTTCGCGCAGAGGACCCAGACGAGGGGACCGAAGGCCGGCGTCTCTGTCCCGGTCTCGGTCCCGGTCTCGGCGGCGGGCGCCTCCTCCAGGATGAGGTGCGCGTTCGTGCCGCTGATCCCGAAACTCGACACGGCCGTCCGCACCACCCGGTCGGCGGGGAGCGGGACCGACTCGGTGAGCAGCCGCACCCCTCCCGACGACCAGTCCACATGCGGCGTCGGTTCCGCCACGTGCAGGGTCGTCGGCAGGGTCCGGTGCTCCATCGCCTTGATCATCTTGATCACGCCGGCCACCCCGGCGGCGGCCTGGGTGTGCCCGATGTTCGACTTCACCGAGCCGAGCCAGAGCGGCCGGTCGGCTGCTCTCTTGCGTCCGTAGGTGGCGAGCAGTGCCTGGGCCTCGATCGGGTCGCCGAGCCGGGTGCCGGTGCCGTGCGCCTCGACGGCGTCGACGTCGCGGGTGTCGAGCCGCGCGTCGGCCAGCGCCTGCAGCACGACCCGCTCCTGGGCGGGGCCGTTGGGGGCGGTCATGCCGTTGCTCGCGCCGTCCTGGTTGACGGCCGAGCCGCGCACCACCGCGAGGATCTTCCGGTTGTTGCGCCGCGCGTCCGACAGGCGCTCCAGCAGCAGGATGCCGACGCCCTCGGCCCAGGCCGCGCCGTCGGCGGTCGAACTGAAGGACTTGCAGCGGCCGTCGGCGGCGATGGCCCGCTGCCGGGAGAACTCGATGAACGGCTCCGCCGAGGCCATCACGGTCGCGCCTCCGGCGAGCGCGAGGGCGCACTCACCCCGCCGCAGCGCCTGCACCGCCAGGTGGATCGCCACCAGTGAGGAGGAGCAGGCCGTGTCCACCGAGATCGACGGGCCTTCCAGCCCGAAGGTGTACGACACCCGCCCCGACAGCACGCTCGACGCGCTCGAGGTGAACAGCGTCCCCTCGACCGTGGCCGGAACCGTGCCGATGAAGCGGCCGGCGTAGTGCTCGTACATGTTGCCGACGTAGACCCCGGTGAGGCTGCCGCGCATCGTGGCCGGGTCGATGCCGGCCCGCTCGAACGCCTCCCAGGAGGACTCCAGCACGAGCCGGTGCTGCGGGTCGGTGGCCAGCGCGGTACGCGGGCTCATCCCGAAGAACGCGGCGTCGAAGTCGGCCGCGTCGTACACGAAGCCGCCGTGGCGGGTGTAGGACTTGCCCGCCGCCTCCGGGTCCGGGTCGTACAGGTCGGTGGCCCAGCCCCGGTCGGTGGGGAACTCGCCGATCGCGTCCACGCCGCCGGCCACCAGCTCCCACAGCTCTTCCGGGCTGGTCACCCCGCCGGGGTAGCGGCAGGCCATGCCGACGACCGCGATGGGCTCGTGCCGGCGTTCCTCCAGTTCCGCGAGGTGCTCGCGGGTGTCCTCCAGCTCGATGATCGCGCGCTTGAGGTAGTCGCGAAGTCTGTCCTCAGTACTCATCGGTGCCGCCTTTCCACGTCCGGTGGCCACGGGTCACCGCTCGTTGTCGATAAGCGCGAAGATCTCCTCGTCGGAGGCCGAGTCGATCCGGCCGGCCACGTCGTCCACGTCGTCCACGTCGCCCGCGTCGCGCGCGGCATCGGCGGCGGTGAAACGGTTGAGGCCGTTCTGCAGGATCGCGACGACCTTGTTCCTGATCGCGTCCCCGGCCGCCGCCGTGATCATCGCTTCGACGCGTTCCAGCGCGCCGCGCAGCATCTCCTCCGGCGAGTGGGTGGCCGGCGCGAGGCTCTTGAACAGATGGTCGGTCAGCGCGTTCACGGTCGGGTGGTCGAAGACCAGCGTCGCCGGGAGCAGCAGACCGGTCTCGGCGTTGAGCCGGTTGCGGAGTTCGACCGCGGTGAGCGAGTCGAAGCCGAGTTCGTTGAAGGCCCGGTCGAGGCCGACACTGGCGGCGTTGCCGTGCGCCAGGACGGCCGCGACGTGGGCGCGGACGGTGTCGGTGAGCAGGCGCAGCGCGTCGGGCTGGGACAGACCGGCCAGCCGTTCCCCGAGCCCGCCGGACGGGCCCGCTCCCGCCGCCGGTCCTCCGGCGGCGACCCGGCGCGGAAGCCGGACCAGGCCATGCGCGATCGGGGGCAGGTCGCCCGCCTCGGCCCTGGCCCGCAGCCCGGCGGTGTCCCATCTGGCCGCCACGACGAGCGGTTCCTGGCTGCCGAGCGCCGCGTCCAGGAGGTCGAGGCCCTGCTCGACGGTGAGGGGGGCGACGCCGGCGCGGGCCAGCCGGGCCCTGTCGGCCTCGGTCAGCGTGCCGGACATTCCCGATTCGGTCTCCCAGAGCCCCCACGCGATCGACACGCCGGGCAGGCCCGCCTTACGGCGGTGCGCGGCCAGCGCGTCCAGGAACGCGTTCGCGCCGGCGTAGTTGCCCTGCCCCGGGTTGCCGAGCACTCCGGCCAGCGAGGAGAACAGCACGAAGGCCGACAGCGGCAGGCCGCGGGTGAGTTCGTGCAGGTGCCAGGCGGCGTCGGCCTTGGGCGCGAACACGGTGTCGAGGCGGGCGGGGGTGAGTCCTTCGACGGTGGCGTCGTCGAGCACACCGGCCGTGTGCACGACCGCGGTGAGCGGCCGGTCGGGCGGGACGAGCGCGAGCGCGGCGGCCAGCGCGTCCGGGTCGGACACGTCGCACGCGGCGACCATCACCCGGGCGCCGTAACTGCCCAGGTGGGAGACGAGCAGCCCCGCGCCGGGCGCGTCCAGGCCGCGCCTGGAGACGAGCAGCAGATCCCGTACGCCGTGCCGCTCCACCAGCCGCCGGGCGACCAGGCTGCCGAGACCACCGGTGCCGCCGGTGACCAGCACGGTGCCGTCGCCGAGCCCGGCCGCGGGTCCGGCGGTCCTGCGGGCCAGCCGAGGGGCCAGCAGGACGCCGTCGCGGGCGGTCAGCTCCGATTCGCCGGCCTCCACCGCGGCGGCGACCGAACTCCAGGCGGTGAAGTCGGGCCCCGCGTCCAGCAGGACGAACCTGCCGGGGTGCTCGGACTGCGCCGACCGCACCAGGCCCAGCACGGCGGCGCCGGCCAGATCGTCGGCGCGGGTGCGGAACACCAGGCGGGAACCGGCGAAGCGTTCGCCCGACACCCAGGTCTGGATCAGGTCGAGCGCCTGACCGGACAGGTCGCGCAGGGCCGCGGGCACATTCCCGTCATCGGCGGTCAGGGTCGTCACCACGAACTCGGGGACGGGTTCCAGCGACTGGAGGTGGGCCGGGTCCAGGAACGCGAACCCGGAACCGTTTCCGGTCGGCACGCTCACCTCCACCCAGTCCACCCCGTGCGGCACCGGGCCGGTCGAGGCGGCCAGCGCGGAGGCCGGGACCGGCCGGGCCCGGAGCGAATCCATCGAGAACACCGGCCGCCCCAGGCCGTCGGCCGCCTGGACGGCGCACCCGTCGGCGTCGATGGAGCTGAGCCGGACCCGCAGGCGACGGGCCCCGGCGGCGAGCAGCCGCACCCCGCGGAACTCGAACGGGAGGCGGATCTCACCGGCGGCGGCGGGGTCGGCCAGCAGCATGGGGTGGAACATCGCGTCCAGGAGGGCGGGGTGGACGCCGTAGCCCGTGATGTCCTGGTCGTCGTCGAGGGCGACCTCGGCGAGCAGGTCCTCGCCCTGCCGCCAGAGGGCCCGGACGGCCTGGAAGGCGGGGCCGTACTCGTAGCCGAGGTCGGCCAGCCGCTCGTAGCCGCCGTCGACGGGGATGGGGACGGCGTCGGCGGGAGGCCATTCGCCGGCCCAGGCGGCGGCCGTCACCGGGGCGGATGCCGCGCTGACGAGGCCGGAGACGTGCCGGGTCCAGACGGCTTCCGCCTCGCCGGCGGGCCGGGAGTAGACCCGGATCGGGCGGGGTCCTTCGGCGTGCTGGAGGACGACCTGCACGTCGACCGCGCCGCGGGAGGGCAGCACCAGCGGCGCCTCGAACATGATCTCTTCGATCTGGTCGCAGCCGATCCGGCCGCCCACGTCCAGCACCAGGTCCACCAGCGCGGCGCCGGGCAGCACGGCCGAGCCGAGCATCACGTGCTCGCTCAGCCAGGGCGCGGACGAGGCGGCGAGCCGGCCGGAGAGGACCGTGGTGCCGTCGTCGGCGAGGTCGAGAGCCGCGCCCAGCAGGGGGTGGCCGGCGTCGCGCAGCCCGGCCGCGGTGACGTCGCCGGTGCGCAGGAGCGAGCTGAGCCAGAACCGCTCGCGGTCGAAGGCGTAGGTGGGCAGCTCCACGTGCGCGCCGCCACCGGACAGCGCGGCCCAGTCGACCGGGACGCCGGCGACGGCCACCCGCGCGAGGCAGTCGATGAGCGAGTCGGGCTCGGGGCGCTGACGGCGGTGCAGTGAGGCGATCACCGTGCCGGGGCCGGTGACGCAGTCGTGCGCCATCCCGGCCAGCACCGCCTCGGGCCCGACCTCCAGGAAGGCGCGCACGCCCTCCGCCTCCAGCCGGGCGATCATCGGCTGGAACAGGACCGCGTGCCGGATCTGGTCCAGCCAGTACGACGGCTGCGTCCAGGTGGCGTCGGCGCCCAGGTTGGTGGCGGCCTGGAACTGCGGTTCGGTGAACAGGACGGTGCGGAGTTCGGCCTCGAACGCGGCGAGCATGGGCTCCATCAGCGCGGAGTGGAAGGCGTGGCTGACCGGCAGCCTGCGGGTGCGGCGGCCGAGTTCGCGCCAGCGCGCCCCCACCGCGAGCGTCGCCTCCTCGGGGCCGGACACGACGACGGAGGCGGGCCCGTTGACGGCCGCGAGGCCGACCTGGCCGGTCAGTCCGGGCCGTACCTCATCGACGCTCGCCTCGATGGCGACCATCGCGCCGGGCACGTCCAGCGCCTGCATGAGCCGCCCCCTGGCGGCGATCAGCCGGGCCGCGTCGGCGAGCGACCAGACGCCGGACACGTGCGCGGCGGCGAACTCGCCGACGGAGTGGCCGGCCACGAAGTCGGGGGTGACGCCGAGCGATTCGAGCAGCCGGTAGGCGGCCACCTCGTAGGCGAACAGCGCGGGCTGGGTGTAGCGGGTCTTGTTCAGCAGTGCCGCGTCCGGCGTGCCGGGTTCGGCCCACATGACCTGGAGGAGCGGCCGGTCCAGGTAGCGGTCCAGCGCGGCGCAGACCTCGTCGAGCGCGGCGGCGAAGACGGGTGAGGCGGCGGCCAGCTCGCGGCCCATGCCGGCCCGCTGGCCGCCCTGCCCGGTGAACAGGAACGCCAGCCGGGGGCGGTCCGGCGCGGTGCCGGTGATCCATTCGTCCTGAAGGTGCCCGCCGAGGCGGGCCAGCAGGGCTTCCCTGTCGTGGCCGACGATGACGGCGCGGTGTTCGAACCTGGCCCGCCGGGTCGCGAGAGCATGCGCGACGTCGGCGGGGGTCATCGCCGGGTCGGCGCTGACGAGCCGGTGCAGCCGGGCGGCCTGCTCGCGCAGCGACGTGGCGGTGCGGGCGCTGAGCAGCCACGCGTGCGGGGCGCCGGCGACCGCGGGGGGCTGGATCGGCGGCTCCGGCTGCTCGGGCGCCTCTTCGAGGATGATGTGCGCGTTCGTGCCGCCGATGCCGAACGAGGAGACGCCGGCCCGGCGCGGGTGGCCTTCGCGGAACCAGCGGCGTGCGCTGGTCAGCAGCCGGATCCCATCGGCGTGGTCCGGCCGGACGTCCTGGGTGAACTGGGTGTTGGCGTCCTCTACGTGCAGCGTGCGGGGCAGGACGCCGTGCCGCATGGCCAGCACCATCTTGATCATGCCGGCCACCCCGGCGGCGGCCTGGGAGTGGCCGATGTTCGACTTCACCGAGCCCAGCCAGAGCGGGCCGTCCTTGGAACGGCCCTGCCCGTACGTGGCGAGCAGCGCGCCCGCCTCGATCGGGTCGCCGAGCCGGGTGCCGGTGCCGTGCGCCTCGACGGCGTCGATGTCGCGGGTGTCCAGCCGGGAGTCGGCGAGCGCCTGTTCGACGACCTTCTCCTGGGCGGGGCCGTTCGGGGCGGTGAGCCCGTTGCTGGCGCCGTCCTGGTTGACGGCCGAGCCGCGGATGACGGCCAGCACGCGGCGGCCGTTGCGGCGCGCGTCCGACAGCCGCTCCAGCAGCAGGATGCCGGCGCCCTCGGCCCAGGCCACGCCGTCCGCGTCGGCGGAGAACGACTTGCACCGCCCGTCGGCGGCCAGCGCGCGCTGGCGGGAGAACTCGACGAAGGAGTCGGGGGTGGCCATCACGGTGACGCCTCCCGCGAGAGCCATCGTGCACTCGCCGCGCCGCAGCGCCTGCACCGCCAGGTGGATCGCCACCAGCGAGGAGGAGCAGGCCGTGTCCACCGAGATGGACGGGCCTTCCAGCCCGAAGGTGTAGGACACCCGCCCCGGCAGCACGCTCGGCGCGCTCGACACCAGCAGCGTGCCTTCGACCCCTTCCGGGACCGCCCCGTCGGTGAACCGCGAGGAGTAGTCGCTGTACATGTTGCCGACGTAGACCCCGGTGAGGCTGCCGCGCAGCGTGGCCGGGTCGATGCCGGCCCGCTCGAAGACCTCCCAGGAGGTCTCCAGGACGAGCCGGTGCTGCGGGTCGGTGGCCAGCGCGGAACGCGGGCTCATCCCGAAGAACGCGGTGTCGAAGTCGCCCGCGTCGTAGAGGAAACCGCCGTGCCGGGCGTACGACTTGCCCATCGCCTCCGGGTCGGGGTCGTAGAGACCCTCGACGTCCCAGCCGCGGTCGGCGGGCATCTCGCCGATGGCGTCGCCACCCGCGGCGACCAGGTCCCACAGCTCTTCCGGGCTGGTGACCCCGCCGGGATAACGGCAGGCCATGCCGACGATCGCGATAGGTTCGTGCCGGCGGTCGTCGCTGTCGCTGAGCCGTTGCCGGGTCTCCGCCAACTCGACGATCGCGCGCTTGAGATATTCGCGCAGTTTGTCCTCAGTCGCCATGTTCGGACCTTTCCGGTGAGGACCTCAGGGGTGACGCCTTGGCCCGGTCGTCGAGCAGCGCGAAGATCTCCTCGTCCGAGGCGGAGCTGAGTCGCTCCGCCGCGTCCGCGGTGCCGCTCGGCCGCACTCGGAGCCTGGTGGTCGTGGCGGCCCCGAAGGTTTCCAGGCCGCTCTGCAGAATCGCGATGAGCTTGTCGCGGATGGAGTCGCCGTCGCCGTTGGCGGCGGCGACCATGAACGCGACCTGTTCCAGCGCGGCGCGCAGCGTGTCTTCGGCGGAGGGCCCGGCGGGCGCCAGGGTGTGGAACAGGTGGTCGGCGAGGGCCTCGACGGTGGGATGGTCGAAGATCAGCGTCGGCGAGAGCCGCATCCCGGTGTCGGCGGTGAGCCGGTTGCGCAGCTCGACCGCGGTGAGGGAGTCGAAGCCGAGTTCGGTGAAGGCGAGGTCGACGCCGATGCTGCTCGCGGCGCCGTGCGCCAGGACGGCGGCGACGTGCGCGCGGACGACGTCGATCAGGCGGGCCCTGGCGTCGTCCGGGGCGAGGTGGGCCAGGCTCTCGGCCAGGCCGGCCTTCCCGGTCGCCTGCCCGGCGCCCTTCCCCGCGGTCCGGCGCGGGGCGCGGACCAGGCCGCGCAGCGGCGGGGGCAGTTCGCCGGCCGCCGCCTTCGCGCGAAGCCCGGCGCGGTCCCAGGTCGCCGCCACCAGGAGGGGGTCGTGCGCGGTCAGTGCCGCGTCGAAGAGCTCCAGTCCCTGCTCGGCGCTCATCGGAGCGATGCCGGCGCGGGCCAGGCGGGCCGTGTCGGCCTCGGACAGCGTGCCGGACATCCCCGATCCGGTGTCCCAGAGGCCCCAGGCGACGGAGACCGCCGGCAGGTCCATGGTGTGGCGGTGCACGGCGAGAGAGTCCAGGAAGGCGTTCGCGGCGGCGTAGTTTCCCTGGCCGGGGTTGCCGAGCACGCCCGCCACCGAGGAGAACATCAGGAAGGCAGTCGCGTCGGGGAGGAGTTCGTGCAGGTACCAGGCGGCGTCGGCCTTCGGCGCGAACACGCTGTCCAGGCGGCCGGCCGACATGCCCTCGACGGTGACGTCGTCCAGGACGGCGGCGGCGTGGATGACGGCGGTGACCCGGTGGCCGGCGAGGAGTGCCGCCAGCCGGGTCCGGTCGGACACGTCGCAGGCGGCGACGGTGACGCGCGCGCCCCCGGCCGCCAGCTCGGCGCGCAGCTCGGCCGCGCCGGGCGCGTCGGGGCCGCGCCGGGAGACAAGCAGCAGGTCTTGTACGCCGTGCCGCTCGACCAGCCGCCGCGCGATCAGCGGGCCGAGCCCACCGGTGCCGCCGGTGACGAGGACCGTGCCCGTGCCCAGCCCTTCGATCTGCCCTGAGACCTGCCCCGGGATGCTCCGGCGGGCCAGACGGGGAGCCAGGACCGCACCGTCGTCCGTCACGAGCTGCGTCTCACCCGCCGCCACCGCGGCCGAGGCCGAACCCCAGGCGGTGAACCCCTCTTCCACGTCGAACAGGACGAATCGCCCCGGATGCTCGGACTGCGCGGAGCGCACCAGCCCCCAGAGCGCGCCACCCGCCGGCGAACTGCGCGCCCCCCGGGTGACGAACACCAGCCGCGACCCGGAGAACCGGTCATCGCCCACCCAGGCCTGGATGAGGTTGAGCGCCTGGTTCATGCCGTCGTGCGCGCTGTAGGGAAGGTCGTCGTCGTCCGCCGAGATCGGCGCCAGCACGGTGGCGGGGACGCCGCTGACGGACATCTCCGCGACGGACACCAGGTCATAGCTCCGTGGCGCGATCACCCCGGCCTCGTCCAGCGCCGCGCCGATCTCGTCGGCGAACTCGTCGAGCCCGACGACGGCCCAGCGCTGGTCGCTCAGGTCGGCGGCCGGCGTCTCCACCTCGACCCAGTCGAGGCCGTACGTCTCCGCGGCGGCCCGCGTCGCGCCCCGGGCCACCCTGCGCAGATGGAGCGCGTCCACCTCGGCGATCTTGAATCCGGTCCCGTCGTAGATCGTCAGGGAGTCGCCCGACAGGTGCGCCCTGAGCGAGTCCGCGCCCAGGGCGGACACCCGTACCCCGCTCCAGGAGAAGGGCAGCAGCAGCGTGCCGGGGTCGCGCGCCTCGTCGGCGGCCTCCAGCACCAGGAGGTGGAGAGCCGCGTCCAGCAGCGCCGGGTGGAGGGTGAACCCCTCCCCGCGCAGCGGCTCGGGCAGCGCGACCTCCACATAGGTGTCCTCGCCGGAACGCCAGGCGGCGCGCAGGCCCTGGAAGGCGGGACCGTACTGGTAGCCGTGCTCGGCCAGCCGCTGGTAGGCGTCGGCGATGTCTACGGGTGGGCCGGGCGACCATTCCGCCGGTCCGGCCATCGGGGCCGACTGCGCGAGCGTGCCCGACGCGTGCCGGGTCCACGGGTTCTCGGCGTCTCCGGCCGGGCGGGCGTGGATCGTGAACCCGCGCCGCCCCTGCTCGTCGGCGCGGGCGACCGCGACCTGGACCTCGACCGACCACGCGCCCCGCAGCGGCAGCGGCGCCTCCAGCATCAGCTCCTCGACCTCTTCGCAGTCCGCGGCGGCTGCGGCGGCCAGCGCGAACTCCAGGAACGCCGTGCCGGGCAGGATCGCCTCGCCGTCGACGACGTGGTCGCCCAGCCAGGGCGCGCCACCGCGTGTCAGCCGTCCGCTGAGCAGGAATCCGTCGTCGCCGGCCAGCGCCACGACCGCGCCGAGCAGAGGGTGCCCGGAGGCGCCCATCCCCGCCGGAGCGTCACCGTCGAGCCAGTGGCGGCTGCCCTCGAACGGATAGGTGGGCAGGTCGACGTGGTGGCCCGGCCCGTCGGCGAGCGCGGCGGCCCAGTCGACCTCGGCGCCCAGCGTGTACGCGTGGGCGACCGCCGTCAGGAACCGCGCGAGACCGCCCTGATCACGCCGGAGTGTGCCGGTGGCCCCGCCCGGCCTGTCCGCCGCCGCCAGGGTGTCCTGGACGTGCCCGGTCAGCGTCGGATGCGGGCTGGCCTCGATGAAGATCGGGGCACCCTCGAACGCCTCGATGGCCTGCTGGAAGCGGACCGGGGTGCGGAGGCTGGTGAACCAGTAGTCGGCGGTGAGCTCGGCGGGATCGATGAACGCGCCGTCGCGGGCCGAGCAGAACGCGACCTCGGTCGGGCGCGGCGTGACGTCGCCGAGCGTGGCCAGCAGTTCCTCGCGCAGCGCCGCGATGTGCGGGGTGTGCGCGGCGTAGTCGATCGCGACCGGCCGGGTCCGCACGGCCTCGCCGTACTCCGCCGCGTACTCCGCCAGCGCGTCCAGGTCACCGGCGACGACTGTACTGGCCGGGCCGCTGTACACGGCGGGCCACAGCCGGCCGTCCCAGCGCGCCAGATCGATCCGGTCGGCCGGCAGCGACACGGCGAGCATCCCGCCGGTGCCGCCCAGCTTCATCAGCGCCTTGCTGCGCAGCGCCACGACCTTCGCCGCGTCCTCCAGAGACAGCGCCCCCGCGACGTACGCCGCGGTGATCTCCCCCTGCGAATGCCCGACCACGGCCGTGGGATCCACTCCCACCGACCGCCACAGCCCGGCCAGCGAGGCCATCACCGCGAACAGCACCGGCTGGATGACGTCGGAGCCCTCCAGTTTCGGCGCGGCGTCGGCCTCCCGCAGGACGTCCGCCACCGACCAGCCGACATACGGCTTGAGCGCGTCGTCACACCGGGCCAGGTGCTCGCGGAACACCACGCTGGACTCGAGCAGCTCGACGGCCATCCCGGCCCACTGCGACCCCTGCCCGGGGAACACGAACACCGGCCGCGCCGTGCCTGCGGCGACGCCCGCCACCACGGCCCCGTGCGGCGTGCCGGCGGCGACGGCCGCAAGTCCTTCGAGGAGTTCGGCCCGGTCCCGCGCCACCACGACGGCGCGGTGCGCGAAGGTCGCCCGCCGCGCCAGCAGCGGCCCGGCCGCGGCCAGATCCTCCTCGGCGGCGCCCTCGGCGAACGCGCCGAGGCGCACCGCGTGATCCCGGAGCGCGCTCTCGGTCTTCGCCGACAGCACCCAGACCAGAGCGGAGCCCACGGAGGTCGCGGAGCTCGGAGCGACCCGCGCCGGCTCCGCCGCGCGTTCCAGGATGACGTGGGCGTTGGTGCCGCTGATGCCGAAACTGGAGACGGCAGCCCGGAGCGGGCGGTCGCCCGGCAGGTCGACCTGTTCGGTGAGGAGGCGGACCCGGCCCGCCGACCAGTCGACCTGAGCGGTGGGCTCGTCGGCGTGGAGGGTGCGCGGGAGCGTGCGGTGCTCCAGAGATTTGATCATCTTGATCAGGCCGCCGACCCCGGCCGCGGCCTGGGTGTGCCCGACGTTGGACTTCAGGGAGCCCAGCCAGATCGGCCGCTCCGGATCGCGGTCCGCGCCGTAGGCGGCGATGATCGATTCGGCTTCGATCGGGTCGCCGAGCCGGGTCCCCGTGCCGTGCGCCTCCACCACGTCCACGTCGGCGGCCGACAACCGGGCGTCCGCGAGGGCCTGGCGGATGACGTCCTGCTGGGCCTGGCCGCTCGGCGCGGTGAGGCCGTTGCTCGCGCCGTCCTGGTTGATCGCGCCGCCGCGCAGGACGGCCAGGATCGGGTGGCCGTGCCGGACCGCGTCGGACTGCCGTTCGAGCAGGAGCATGCCCACGCCCTCGCCCCAGCCGGTGCCGTCCGCCTGGGCGGAGAACGCCTTGCAGCGGCCGTCGGCGGCCAGGCCGCCCTGCCGGCTGAACTCGACGAACAGCCCGGGGTTGGACATCACGGTCGCGCCCCCGGCCAGCGCCAGCGAGCACTCGCCCCGCCGCAGCGCCTGCATGGCCAGCACGATCGCGACCAGCGACGACGAGCACGCCGTGTCGACCGTGATCGCGGGGCCGCGCAGGCCCAGCGCGTAGGCGATCCGGCCGGAGGCGACGCTGAGGGCGGTGCCGGTCAGCAGATGGCCGTCGGCGACGCCGGTGGGCTGGTGCAGGCGCGGCCCGTAGTCGGAGGACATCGCGCCGACGAAGACGCCGGTGGGGGTGCCGTCGAGCGTGGCCGGGTCGAGGCCGCCCCGTTCGACGGTCTCCCAGGAGACCTCCATCAGCAGCCGCTGCTGGGGGTCCATGGCGACCGCTTCGCGCGGGCTGATCCCGAAGAATCCGGCGTCGAACCGATCCGCGCCGATGAGGAAGCCGCCGTAGCGGGTGTCGCTGGTGCCCGAACGCTCCGCGCCCGTCGCGAACAGCGCGTCGAGGTCCCAGCCCCGGTCCTCGGGGAACTCGCCGATGGCGTCGGCCCCGGCGCGCACGAGCTGCCACAGCTCCTCGGGCGTCGTCACGCCGCCGGGGTAGCGGCAGCCCATCGCGACCACCACGATCGGGTCGCCGTCGGGGCCGGTCGGCTCGACCGGGGCGGCGCCCGGCCCGGTCCGCTCGATCAGGGCGGTGGTGGCCATGCCATCGGCGGTCAGCGCGTACAGGTGGTCGGCGAGCCGGTCCGGCGTCGGGTGGTCGAACAGGAGTCCGGTGGGCAGCCGCATCCCGATCGCGGTGCGCAGCCTGGCCCGCAGGTCCTCCCCGGCCGCCGAGTCGAAACCGAGGTCCCTGAACGTCCGGTGCGGCTCCACGCCCGTTCCGTCCTGATGCCCGAGGACACCGGCGGCGGTGGTGAGGACCAGTTCGCGGATCTCGCGCCGCGAGAGCCCGGATTGCGCGCCGCCCATTTCCGGGCCGGTTCCCGGGTCCGCCGCCGCGACCACCGCGTTCGCACGACGGGACACGATCGCGGCCGGGCCGCACTGGCGGCGCTGGAACGGGTAGGTCGGCAGGTCGATCAGCCGGGCGCCGGCGTCGTGCCGGGCCGCCCAGTCGACGGGCGCCCCCCACGTGTACGCCTCGGCCAGCGACCGGGTGAACCGATCGGGCCCGCCCTCGCCGCGCCGCAGCGACCCGACGACCGCGACGTCAAGCTCCGCGGCCTCGGCCGTCTCCGCGACGCCCGCGCCGAGCACCGGATGCGGGCTGCATTCGACGAACAGGGCGGCGCCCAGGTCGAGCGCCGACCGGGTGGCCTGCGCGAACCGGACCGGCTGCCGCAGATTGCGGTACCAGTACTCGGCGTCGAGCCCGGAGGTGTCCATCGGCTCGCCGGTGAGGGTGGAGACGAACCGGATCGCGGAGCGCACCGGCCGGATCGGCTCCAGCGCGGCGACGATCTCGTCGCGCACGCGCTCGACCTCCGGCGAATGGGACGCGTAGTCGACCGGCAGCAGCTTGACCCGGTGCCCGTCGGCGGCGAGCCGCTCCCCCAGTTCGGCCAGGACCGCGCGCGGTCCGGACACGACCGCCGAGCGCGGGCCGTTGAACGCGGCCACGCCCACCTGCGGCGCCAGCGGGCGTACGGCCGCCTCGACGACGTCGAGCGGCGCGGCGACCGACATCATGCCGCCGCGGCCGGCGATCCCGGCGATGGCCCGGCTGCGCAGCGCCACGACCCGCGCCCCGTCCTGGATGCTCAGCGCCCCCGCGACGGTGGCCGCGGCGATCTCGCCCTGCGAGTGCCCGAGGACCAGATCGGGTTCGACGCCGTTCGCCCGCCACAGGCCGGCGAGCGACACCATGACCGCCCACAGCGCCGGCTGCACCACATCGACCCGGTCCAGGCCGGGGGCGTCCGGGGCGGCGCGCAGGACGTCGAGGACGGAGTAGTCGACGAAGGGCGCGAGCGCGGCGTCGCAGGACGCGACGAGCGCGACGAACTCCGGCGACCCGTCGAGCAGCTCCGCGGCCATCCCCGCCCACTGCGACCCCTGGCCGGGGAAGACGAACGCCCGCTGACCGGAGATGACCGATCCGCTCACCACCGACTCGTCGGGCCGCCCACCGGCGAACGCGTCGAGCGCCTCCCTGCGGCGCTCGCCGAGGACGACCGCCCGATGTTCGAGGTGTGCCCGGGTCCTGACCAACGAGAGCGCCACGTCGGCGTCGCCGACCGCCGGCTCGCCGTCGATCCGGTCGCGGAGTCGTCCGGCCTGCGCCCGGAGCGCCTCGGCCGACCGCGCGGAGATCACCCAAGGCAGTCCGGGGGCGTTCGGGGACCCGGTGCTCGAAGACCCGGTGCTCGAAGACCCGGTGCTGGCCGGGGCCTCCGCGAGGACCAGATGGCAGTTGGTGCCGCCCATGCCGAACGAGCTGACACCGGCGATCAGCCGATCGCCGGGTGCGGGCCACTGGCGGGAGGACCGGACGACCTGAAGGGCCAGGTCGTCGAGCGAGATGTCCGGGTTCGGGCTCTCGAAGTGGAGGCTGGGCGGGAGCTCGCGGTTCTTGAGGCTGAGAACGGTCTTGAGTAGGCCGGCGATGCCCGCCGCGCCTTCGAGATGGCCGATGTTCGTCTTGACCGAACCGACCAGCAGCGGATCCCCCGGGGGGCGGGATCCGGCGTGGGCGGCGCCGAGGGCGGCGGCCTCGATCGGGTCGCCCACCTTCGTGCCGGTGCCGTGCAGCTCGACGTACTGGACCTCGGCGGGGGCGACCCCGGCGGAGCGGCGGGCCAGCGTGATGACCTCCTGCTGGGCGCGGGCGCTCGGCACGGTCAGGCCGTCGCCGCCGCCGTCGTTGTTGACGGCCCCGCCGAGGATCACGCAGTGCACCGCGTCGCCGTCGGCGAGCGCCGCCGCGAGCGGCTTGAGCACGACGAGCGCGCCGCCCTCGCCACGGACGTAACCGTTCGCGCGGCTGTCGAAGGTGTGGCAGCGCCCGTCGGGGGACAGCGCGCCGAAGCTGCCGATGGCGGCGGTCGTCTGGGCGAGCAGGTTCAGGTTGACGCCGCCAGCCAGGGCCAGGCCGGTCTCGCCCCGGCGCAGGCTCTCGCACGCCAGCTCCACCGCCACCAGCGACGACGACTGCCCGGTGTCCAGCGTGAGGCTCGGGCCGCGCAGACCCAGGAAGTACGAGACGCGATTGGCGATCATGGCGCGGTTGGCGCCGATGTAGGTGTGCCGCCCGGGTTCGCCGAGCAGGGCGGCGTGGTCGTTGGAGATCGCTCCGATGAACACCCCGGCCGCCGCGTCCCGCAGGGCGGTGGGGGCGACCCCGGCGTTCTCCAGCGCCTCCCAGGCCAGCTCCAGGACCAGCCGCTGCTGGGGGTCCATGGCGGCGGCCTCGTTCGGGGAGATCCCGAAGAAGGCGGCGTCGAAACGGTCCACGTCGTCGACGAACCCGCCCCGGCCTTGGCCCGGCGCGCCGGCGTCCGGCCACCGGCCGGCGGGGACCTCGGTCACCGCGTCCACGCCGTCCCGCAGGAGGCGCCAGAAACGCTCGGGAGTATCCGCCTGGGGAAGCCGGCAGGAAAGGCCCACCACAGCGACCGGCTCGACCGACGAATCGCGCCGGGCGTCCGACTGAATCGAGTCCTGAACCATGAATGCGCCACCTCAAGCCTCGGGCGTCACCGGCACATCTCGCCGGTTTTCCAATATCCGTCCGGAGAAAATGCGTTATTCAAATGGTCACCACTGCAAGTTACTGCGACCCTACGGGCGGCTCCCCGCACCGGGCCACGATCGCGTGCTGGCACCTTGTTGCCAGTAGCTAGCTGTCATCGCCACCCCGGGAAAAGCCTTGACATGAGCGCGCGCGAGCTCTGATGCTGGTACGACGCGCTATTATCGGCCGAAATCAAATAGACGCCCCGCACAGAATTCATCTCTTGGGAGAACTCTTTGGGAGAAGAGGCCGGTAACGCGAGCCCGCCATTCGATCCGGCGATAACGGCGCCCATCCGGTCCGCGCTGATCTGGGCCGCCTCGGCCGGGGTCTGGCCGGCCGCCGGCAGCGTGCTGTTCCTGCTCCGGGGAATCGACCCGCTCACGTCCGCCGTCTGGGCGGCGGGTCTGGTGGTCTGCGTGCTGCTGGTCGCGACGCGGCGGACCGAGCCGGAACCGCTGTCGGCGCTGCGGTGGGGTTCCGCGCTCACCCTGGCCGGGGGTGCGGGCGCGCTCGCCGTCGGCGGAGACTTCACGCTGTTCCTGGCGGCGCAGGCGCTGCCGGTCGTCGTGCTGTCCGCCGCGGTGCTCCGGCCGCTGGGCCGCCGTACCGACCGGGTGCGGTCCCGGCTGGTCAGGGTGCGGCTCACGTGGACCGTCGCGGGGTCCTACGCCGGCCTGATCGCGTTCAGCCTGATGCAGGATCTGCGGGGGTTGCCGTTGATCCATCCTGACGTGGCGAGCCTGGTCACGCTGGGGACCATGTTCGAGATCGCCGTCGCCGTCGCCATCTTCGTGCTCTGGCATGGACGGCAGTCCGTAAACCGCTAGGAGAACCGATGCCCGCCGACGCCCCCCTCAGCCACGGTCAACTCTTCAGCTGGCGCGAGATCGAGCGATATCCCGATGACTGGATGCAGGACGCGAACCTCCCCATCGTCTGCGACCTGCGGGGGTTGCCGATGGCCCGGGTCGAGAACGCGCTGCGCGTGCTGATGGACCGGCATGAGCCGCTGCGCACCACCTATCACGTCGTCGACGGGCAGCCGGTGCAGCGCGTGCACGAGCCGGCGGCGCTGGAGCTGCCGATCGAGCGGGTCGACCGGGTCGTCCGCGACTGGGAGGACCCGGAGGACACCAAGGACGAACTCTGCGCGGAGCCGTTCGCGATGGAGGGCGGCCTGTGCTGGCGCGGGCGCATGATCACCACCAACGGGTCGGCGGTGTTCCTGGCGCTGTCCTTCTCGCACCTGATCATGGATGTGTGGTCGATCAACCACCTGACCGACCAGTTCAGCGCCTTGATCGCCGACCCGGCGGCCGTCGCCGAACTCGGGCCGACGCCGAGCGAGCTGGCCCGCGAGCAGCGCTCCGAGCGGTGGCGGGAACGGCAGGAGGCGTCGGAACGCTACTGGCGGCGCACCCTCGGCGACGTCCTGGCCGACCCGCTGCCGACGCTGCCGGCCAAGGAGAAGCGCAACCGCCTCGAGGCCACCCTGCACTCGCACCGCCTCGGCGGGCTGGCCGCGCTGGCCGCCAGAAGGCTCGGCGTCACCGCGCCGGCCCTGGTGATGGCGCTGGTCACCGCAGGGCTGGCCCGGCACACCGACACCGACAAGGTGACGATGAGCCTGATGGCCTCCAACCGGTTCTCGCCGGAACACCACCATGTGATCGGCACGATGAACCAGCTCATCCCGGTCGTCGCGACGGTCGACCCGGGATCGCCGCTGGGCGAGCACGTCAAGCGTCTCCACTGGGCCGGGGCGCGGGCCTACCGCTACTCCGCCTACGACTTCGACCGGATCGCCGCGCTCGCCGCAGAGGTCGCGGCGCAGCGCGGCGACGACCTGGCGCACGACTGCTGGGTGAACCAGCTGTTCCGCTGCTGGTTCAACTACGTGCAGCTCGACCGGCAGCCGTCCGACGCCACCGCCCAGACCCCGGCCGAGTTGTCGTGGACGCCGCTGGCGCAGCAGTACGGCCAGCCGTTCCGGGTCAGGGTGACGGTGTCCAACGGCCGGACCAGCATTCTGATGCTCGCCGACCCGACGATCATCCCGGCCGAGAGCATGGCCGGCATGCTGCGCACGATCGCGCTGGGCGTCCAGATCGCCGCGACGGCGCCGGAGACCAGCCTCAAGGACCTGTGGGACATCGACCACGAGTCCCTGGCGCCGTCCCTGTTCCCCGCGACCGTCCCCCTGCCGGAGTGAGAAAGGGGTGCCGGGCACGGCCCGGCACCCCTTTCCTCTCACACGAGTATTTCGACCGGCGCCGGATGGCTGAGGAACCCCGTGGGGCTCGCCGTGAGGCCGTACGCGCCAGCCTGGAACACCACGACCAGGTCGCCGATCTCGGTTCTCGGGAGTTCCACCCGGTCGCCGAGCAGGTCGAGCGGTGTGCAGAGGCGGCCGACCACGGTGACAGGCGCGTCCACGGGGTCGCCCATGCGATCGGCCACGGCCATCGGATAGTTGCGCCGGATCACCTGCCCGAGGTTCCCCGAGGCCGCCAGCTGGTGGTGCATGCCACCGTCCACGACCACGAAGGTCGTCCCCCGGGATTCCTTGCGGTCCACGACCCGCGTGACGTACACGCCGGCCTCGCCGACCAGATAGCGCCCGAGTTCGATGACGACGCGGGCGTCCGGCAGCAGCGGAGTGATCCGCTCGCGCATGAGCCGCGCCAGGTTGTCGCCGATCGGCTCCAGGTCGAGGGGCTGGTCGCGGCGCGAGTACGGGATGCCGAATCCGCCGCCGAGGTTGAGGTACCGGATGGGCGGCGACACGTCGGCCAGCCCGAGGACCAGGTCCACGGTGCGCCGCTGCGCCTCGCAGATGTGGTCGGCGCGCAGGTTCTGCGAGCCCGCGAAGACGTGGAAGCCCTGGAAGTCGACGTCGTCGCCCAGCCCGGCGAGCAACTCGGGCACCCGTTCCGCGTCGATGCCGAACTGCTGCGGCCCGCCGCCCAGGCGCATCCCGGAGCCTCTCACCGTGAAGTCGGGATTGACCCGGATCGCGATCCGGGCCGGAACCCCGAGGGTGGCGCCGATCGCGCGTACCCTGGCCAGTTCCGTCTCCGATTCCAGTTCCACCGTCACACCGGCCGCGACCGCCTGGGTCAGCTCCCCGACGGTCTTGCCCGGCCCGGCGAAACCGATCCGTTCGGCGGGCACCGGCGTGTCGAGCGCGTGCCGCAACTCTCCCGCCGAGGCCACGTCGAAGCCGTCGACCAGCCCGCTCAGATGCTGCAGCAGGGCGGGCATCGGGTTGGCCTTGACCGCGTAGCTCAGGTGGACTCCTGCGGGCAGGACGGCACGGAGGGAGGCGACCCTGCGGGTGACGAGGTCACGGTCGTAGGCGAAGAACGGCGTGCTCCCGACCCGGGCGGCGAGCCTCCCGGCGGGGATCCCACCGACGGTCAGCCGCCCGTCGCGGCGGCCTTCCCAGGTCATCGGATCGCCTGGCGGCGGAGTTCGGCGCGGTCGAACTTGCCGTTCCCCGAGCGGGGCAGCGCGGCGGCGAGGATGAACCGGCGCGGCACCATGTACCGGGGCAGGTCGCGTTCCATCGCCCGGCGCAGCTCGTCCGGGGTCGTGGTGGGGGCGGTGAGCACGGCGTGGAGCGCCACCTGCTCGCCCAGGTCCTCGTCCGGCACGCCGACCGCGACGGCCTCGGTGACCAGGCCGGTGGCGTAGGCCGCCTCCTCCACCTCGGTCGGGCTCAGCCGGTAGCCGGATGTCTTGATCATGTCGTCGGTACGTCCGACGAAGTAGATGAAGCCGTCCTCGTCCCGGTAGGCGACGTCGCCCGACCAGACGGCGATCTCGTCGGCGCCGGGCGGGTACGGCCGGAATCGCGCCGCGGTGCGGGCCGGGTCGTTCCAGTAGCCGAGTGACACCAGCGGTCCCCTGTGCACGATCTCCCCCTCCTCGCCGGGGTCGCAGATCGAACCGTCCGCCCGTACGACCAGGACCTCCGCGCCGGGGATCGCCTTGCCGATCGATCCGGGCCGGCGGTCGATCTCCGCCGGGTCCAGGTAGGTGGATCGGAAGGCTTCGGTCAGGCCGTACATCAGAAAGGGGGTGGCCTGGGGGAACGTCTCGCGCAGCCAGGCCAGGGTGGTCTTGGGCAGGCGGCCGCCGGTGTTGGCGAAATAGCGCAGGCTCCGGGTGGCCTCGGCCGGCCATCGCTGGGTGGCGAGCTGCGTCCACAGCGGCGGCACGCAGGTCAGCGCCGTCACCCCGTGCCTGGCGCAGAGGCGGACGACGTCGCGGGGCAGCAGATAGTTGACCAGCACCACATGTGCTCCGGCCAGGAACGAGGTGGTGAGCTGGCTCAGTCCGGCGTCGAAGCTCAGCGGCAGCGCCGCAAGGACCACGTCGCCGGCGGTGTGGCCGAGGTAACCGGCGACGCTCCGCGCGCCCGCGAGCAGGTTGCCGTGGCTCAGCACGACGCCCTTCGGCAGTCCGGTGCTGCCGGAGGTGTAGAGGATGGCCGCGACCTGTCCGGCATCGCGATCGGCGAAGAGGCTCACCGGCGGTTCCGCGCCCAGGTCCTCGATCAGCGCGGTGGGCACCGAGGCGTTCAGCGTGCGCGCCCGCTCGGGTGTGGTGAGCAGGAGCACGGCGCCGCAATCCTCGATCACATACTCGACCTGCCGCGCTTTGAAGAGCGGATTGATCGGGACGAAGACCCCGCCGGCCGCCGCCACAGCGAAGATCGCCACGACCGTTTCGAGCCTCTTCTCCGCATAGATCGCGACCCGGGCGCCGGGCTCCAGCCCGCGCAACCCCTCGGCCGCCCGCGCGACCCGGCTCCGCAGCTCGCGATAGGTGAGCGTCTCGTCCTTGTACGTGATCGCCGCATGATCGTCGTCACCGAACCGCAGCAGGTCGTCCACGCGCGTCAGCATGGCTCAGAGCCCGGCCCGCGCCGAGTCCAGCAGCGCCGACAGCCGCGCCCACAACGACCCCACCGTCGCGAACGTCTCCTCGTCGAGGATGTCGTCGGGCAGTTCCCGGTCATACCCGTCCTCCAGATCGACCAGCAACTGCACCACCCCCATCGAATCCAGCCCGAGCGCGGTGAGATCGTCGTCGGGGGCCAGATCACCCGGCCCGGCGTAGGGCAGATGCCGGCGAAGAATGGCCTGGAACTCGTGAGGTATTTCCATCACGGGTCTCCTCACAATCCCTGCGCTGAATTACCTCGTTCAGGGTCATCGAATTCCGCGACAACTGTCAACAATGGGCCCTGGCAGCTTTTTGCCTAAGAGAAGATGCCAGCGGCAGGTCAGGACGGGGGCTGTCTTCTCATTTAGCCTGAGTGGGCTGAACCGTTCAACCGCAGGAGGCGGGGCCGCCGATGAACATGAATCTCGGCTGGGGCCAGCATTACATCTGGCTCCGCTACCACGAACTGCCGCCGCACGCTCGCCACAATACACATATCATTCTGAATCTGGAGATTCCACCCGGCCTGACGATCCAGAACTGCCGGGCTGTTCTCAATCAGACGATCCGCAGGCACGAGACGCTGCGCACCACCTACCACTTCGACCTCGACGGCGATCCCTACCGGGTCGTCCGCCCGCCCGGCCCGTGTCCCCTCGTCGTCCTGTCCGCCGAGAAGGACGGCACGGCCATGCCCGCCGAGGTGGTGGAGCGGCTCGGCACAGCCGAGTTCGACATCGCCGGGGAGTGGCCGATCCGGGTCGTCATCATCACCACCGGGGGCGCGCCCCTGCAGGCGGTGGTGGTGCTGAACCATCTCGCGGTGGACATGTGGACGGTCACGGAGCTCAAGCGCGAGATGTGGGCGAGCTGCGCGGGCGTGGTGGCCCGGCGGCCCACCGCGATCGAACCGGTCCGGCACCGCCCCTCCGATCTCGTCCGGCACGAGGCGTCCCTGGACCCGGCGCCGGCGCTGGCGTACTGGGAGAAGGAGATCGAGGCCATGCCGGCCGACGGGTTCGGCGACCGCCGCCGGCCCGGTCCGCCCGTGGAGACGCTGCGGGCGTCGCTGGTCTCCCCGGCCCTGCTGGGCGCCTCGCAGCGGATCGCCGCCCGCCATCGGGTGTGGCCGTCGCAGGTGCACCTGGCGGCCTACACGGCGCTGATGGCCGCCTACACCGGCGGCCCGTCCTTCGACCATCTGACGCTCACGGGCAACCGTGAGAGCGGCCCGTACTCGAATGTCCTGACCTGCATGTTCTCCCCGCTGCTCATGCGCGTCGACGTGCGGGACGACCCGCCCTTCGCCGAGCTGCTCGCCCGCGTCGCCGACCGGTTCGAGCAGGCGCGGGAGCACGCCTACGTCCCCTACGACGCGGTGGTCGAGCTGCTGGCCAGGAAGGGCACCCGGCTGGCCTCGGAGTTCAACTTCATCAAGCAGCCCACCCTGGAGTCCCGCGCGCGGCGCAGCAGGATCACCTGGCACCCGGCGGCCGACGCCTACGGCACCGACACCTATGTCCGGGTCGACCAGTGGCAGGACTCCGTCGTGGTCGCGCTGAACGCCGCCTCCTCGGTCATGGACGCCGACGCCGTCGAGCGTTTCCTGCGCGCCCTGGAGACCACGATCCTCACCTACGACGCGACGCCGGACGGCCTGCGGACCAGCGACATCGCCGCACTGGCCGGCTTCGCCCCGGCGTCCGCGCCCGGCCCGGGGCACAACAGACGAAACATCCCGGAGAAGGCGGCGGTGGAGGTCCTAGCGGCCGCCGTGGGCCAGGCGAACGGACTCGCCGACGTCGACCCGGCCCAGAACTACGCCGAAACCGGAGGCGGGGTCCTGCGGATTCCGCGGGTGCTCGCCCTGCTCCGGGACCTCGGGTGGGAAGGAGTCACCCTCCACCAGCTCACCGGCGTCACGCCGCTGAGCACCCTGGCGGGCCAGTTACTACAACCCGGAGTTCGATCATGACTGAACTGTTCGCGGAGACCATAAGCAAGGCCCACCAACTCGTCGCCTCGGAGCAGGAGCTCCGCGCCGCCATCGACCGCGAGCTCGCCACTGCGAACCTGGACGAACTCGTCGTCATGGGCGGGCACTTCATGCTGTTCGAGGAGGAGGGCACCGGCAAGCTCGTCCCCGGCGTCCTGGAGGAGCAGTCCTCCACCACGATGCGCGACCGGATCGCCGGCCGGGTCGGGATCTTCCCCGGATACACCTGGCAGCTCTCGGTCGACCTGATCACGTCGTACGCGAAGATCGTCACCGACGCCAAACTGCTGCTGCTGATCAACGACTGGCAGTACGTCCCCACCGGCGGCCGTCCTGCCAGTCAGTTGCGCGCCGAGTTCCTCGAAGGCTTCACCGGGCTGCCCGACGGCTACGAGCGGATCCTGCGCGAGGCTGGACTGGACGCGGGGAGCGTGCTGCCCAGCCGCAAGCATCCGCTGGCGTTCCCGGAGACCTGGCTCAAATACCGCTTCCAGAAGGCCGCCGACAAGTTCGTCAAGCAGGGCAAGCTCGAAAAGCGGGTGCTGGAGTCCGGCGCGAAGGACACCGAGGTCTCGTTCCTGGACGAGTCGGGCAACTACCGCACGCTGATCAGCTGCGGCGTCACCGGCTGCGCCGGCGAGATCACCGAGATGATCTCGGAGGTCCACCGGGCCGGCTACCGGACCATCGTGATCTTCGCCCCGGGCGAGTGCCTGTCGCCGGTGCGGACCGGAGTCGAGATCGCGCTCAGCCTCTACGGGCTCACCGGCATGACCGTCGTGATCGCCGACCCCGGCGGCAGCGGCGAGATGTCCACCGACGAGATCTACTCAAAGCTGGTGACGGTCAGCACCTTCCGGAGTTGAGGGCGGAACGATGGACGTCATATATCTGGACAACTGCGCCACCACCCGGGTGGACGAAGAAGTGCTCGACGCGATGCTGCCGTATCTGCGGGACGAATTCGGTAACCCGTCCTCCCCACACCTGCTGGGCAAGCGTGCCCGCAGGGCGGTGGACGGGGCCACCGAGTCCGTCGCGCGGCTGCTGGGCGCCGACCCGGCCGGCATCGTGTTCACCTCCGGCGCGACCGAGAGCAACAACATCGCGCTGCTCGGCGTGTTCGGCCACGACGACCGTGCCCCGCTCAACGCGGTGTTCTGCCCCACCGACCACAAATCGTCGCTGTCGGTCGCCCGCGCGCTGCGCGAGCGCGGCGTCGGCATCCGGACCATGGCGATCCGGGCCGACGGCGTGGTCGACCTGACCCGGTTCGCCAACCAGCTCGACTTCGACTCCCGGGTGGCCACGGTCGCCTGGGTGAACAGCGAGATCGGCACCATCCAGCCGGTCCGCGAGATGGCCGCGCTCTGCCACGAGAGCGGCGCTCTGCTGCACGTCGACGCCGCCCCGGCCGCGGGCCGGATCCCGATCGACGTGGTCGGCGCGACCATCGACACCCTGGCCATGTCCGCCCACAAGATCGGCGGCCCGAAGGGCATCGGCGTCCTGTACGTCCGCCCGGAGATCCGCCGCAGGATCCGCCCCATCACCCACGGCGGCGGCCAGTACGACCTGCGCAGCGGCACCATCCCCACCCACCTGGCGGTCGGCCTCGGCAAGGCCTGCGAGCTGGCCGCGGCCCGGATGGAGGAGGACGGCGGGAAGGTCGCGCTGCTGCGCGCGACCGCGCTGGAACTGCTCACCCGCCGGATCCCCGGCCTGCGCGTCAACGGGCACCCGGAGACCGGCGTCCCGCACGTGCTGAACCTGGTGCTGCCGGGGGTGCGCGGCGAGAGCCTGGTCGCGAGCCTGCCGTCGGTGGCGCTGTCCACCGGATCGGCGTGCAACTCCGACTCCCAGGAACCCTCACCCGTGCTCACCGCGATCGGGGTGAGCGCCGAGGACGCCAACAGCTCCATCAGGATGTGCCTGAGCCCCCGCATGACGGTCGAGGAACTGGTCACAGGCCTGAACCTGGTCTGTGACCGGGCCCACGCCCTGGCCGACGTCGTGGTGGCGATGCGTTGAGAACACGGGTCCGCCGCCGACGCGGCGGACCCCCTCACGCGCCGCTGGCCAGGAACTTGCGGGCCGCCTGCACACCCGCCTGAAATCTGCTGGTGGCCTCCAGGTCACGCATCAGAGTGGCGATGTGCCGGCGGCAGCTCCGCACCGACATGCCGAGCTTGCGGGCCACCACCTCGTCGGTGTAGCCCTTCGCCATCAGCCCCGCGATGGCCTGCCGCAGGTCGTCGGCGACGTTCGCGTAGCCGGACTCGGCGCCCTCCAGCGGCGTCGCGGTGTCCCACAGGTGGTCGAACAGGTCGAGCAGGAACCGGACGATGCCGTCGTTGTGCACCCGCGCCACGTTGGTCTCGCCGTCCGACAGGCCGAACAGCACGACCAGCGTGCGGTCGAAGACGACCGCGGAGCGCGGGATGTGACTGACCGTGCCGATGGCCGCGCCCGCGTCGATGAGCTGCTTCAGCTTCATCCGGGTGGCCAGGTCGGCCCGGTTCCGGTGCTGGCAGACGATCCGCACGGTGACGCCGCGCGAGAGCAGCGGCAGGTACGCCCGCGCCAGCTCCTCCGCGTCGTCCTCACCGGACTGCAGGACCAGGACCTCGGTACGGCAGGCGTCCCCGGCCATCTTGAGGAAGCCGCGCACCTCCAGCGACCCGACCAGGTACTCGATCGGCGACGGCGGCGGCGCGGGAGCGCCGTAGTCTCCCCGGAACACGTCGATCCGCTCCCGGATCTGGTCGATCAGCTCCCGCCGCTGGTAGATCTCCCGCTCCACCGAGGAGACCAGTGCGTTGGCCGCGACCTGCGGGTCCACCGGGATGAACCGGTGGGCCGCGCCGTCCACGGCGCGTAAGAGGCGGCTCTCGACCAGCTGGTTCACCGCCTCGTTCAGCTCGCGCATGCCGATGCCTAGCTCGACGGCTGCCACGTCAAGGACGTCGATGGCGCCGTTCCTGGTCGCGTAACGGTAGACACCGGCGATATCGGCGCCGCCCGCGCGAACGGAATCGGAAAGCCACTTGGTGGTCGAATTCATCATGAGCTGCCTCCTCAGAGGGTTCTCGTTCGTCGGCTGAACAGGACAAGGGACAGGCTCAGCAGAGCGGCTGCCATGAGGCCCAGGACGGCGACCTCCAGCAGCACGTCGCCGAGTCCCGTCCCGGGCCGGGACAGAGTCAGGAGTGCGTCCATTCCCCAGGCGTGCGGGAAGAAGTGGCCGATGGCGTTGAGCGTCTGGCCGGCGGCCTCGGCGGGCCACAGGCAGCCGCCGAGCATGCCGAGCACGATGCCGAGCGGCGGCCCGATCGCGGACGGCTGCGCCGACGAGCGGACCAGGCTGCCCATCAGGATCGCGGCGCCGGTGGAGACCAGCGCGAAGACGCCCACGACGGCGGCGACGCCGAGCGGCTCGCCCCAGGAGACGCCGAACAGCAGCGAACTCACCACCATGATCAGCACGGCCTGGGCGGCGGCCACGATGAAGCGGCTGAGGGCCTCGCCGAACAGGACGGCCCCGCGCCGCACCGGGGCGGTGAAGGCCCGCGGCAGCATGCCGATGCGGCGGCTCTCGACGAGCGCGGCGGCGACGGCCATGGAGTTGATGAACGTGAACAGCAGCAGGTTGGCCGGGGCGGTGTAGGCGAACCCCCGCGGGGTCCCGGATGCCGTGTCGGAGTTGACCACCTCGACGTCGGCCGACGCCGCCTGCGCCCTGCGCACCAGTTCGGCGGCCTGGGCCGGGGTCGCGCCGGCCGAGGTGGCGGCGCGGGTGGCCTCGATGACGGCCGCGACCCGGCCGACGGAGACGTCGACGGCGCTGCGGGCGGCCATGCCGCTGCCGTTGGACTGCGTCATGACCAGCTCGAATGTGGTCGAGCCCGGCGGGATGACGACTCCGGCGGCCAGCGAACCGCCCCGGACGCCGGCCCGCAGCTCCTCCTTGCCGCCGACGGTGGTGATCTCCAGGTCGGGGTGGGCGCGCAGTTCCGCCAGGACGGCGGCGGCCACCGGGTCGGACTCCTGGGCCACCACGCCGACCGGCAGCCGGGAGGCGGCGGTGCCGCCGCCCAGCGCCATGCCGACGAAGATGATGCTGACGAACGGCATCACCACGATGAAGAACAGGCCCACCCGGTCGCGGGAGTGGCGGCGCAGGTTGGCGGCGACGAGCGCCAGGACAGGGTGAGGTCTCAGGTGCGGTCTCAGGTGCGGTCTCATCCGAGTAGTCCCTTCCTGAAGCCCGTCGCGGCGAGCCCGAAGGCGACCGCGGCGATCGCGCACAGGACGCCGATCGGCAGGGCCACCGAGGCCAGTCCCGCGCCTGAGCCGGCCAGGCCGGTGAGCCCGGTGGTGGTCCAGGCGTTCGGGGTGAACAGGGCGACCGTCTGGAGCAGGTCCGGCAGGTTGTAGAGCGGGACCAGGCTGCCGCCGAAGAACGCGGCCACGAAGGAGATCACCATGATCACTCCGTCCGCCTGGGCGTCGGTCCTGGCCCGGCTGGCGACCAGCATGGTGATCGCGGTGGCGGCCAGCACGTGCGCGAGCAGGAGGGTGAACACGGCCACCGGGTCACCCCAGGTGGAACCGAAGATCAACACCGAGGATCCCCAGGTGACGCAGACGCTGACCATGGCGAGGACGAACCCGACGACGGCCTTGCCCGCGATCGGGACCCAGCCGTGGATCGGCCCGGCCCGCATCCGGTCCAAAGTGCCCTGTTTACGTTCGATCAGGAGGCCGCGGAAGGACGCGCCGACCACGAAGAAGGCGAACAGCGCGGCCATGCCGGCGCCGTAGTAGACGGACAGGTCGACCCTGCCGCCGGCCATCGGGTCGTTCTCCAGGGTCAGGGCCGGCCCGGCCGCGCCGTTGCGCTCCACGAACTCCTTGACCTCGCCGGCGGGGACGCCCGCGTCCAGGGAGGCGCGGACGGCGAGCGTGCGGGCCCGCACCAGGCTGGAGATCCGGTCCACCACGGCGTTCGCGACCACCCCCGCCAGCGGCGTGTCAGCCGAGGTCAGCACGCCGACCTGGCCGCCCCGGCCCGCGCCGACGCTGGCGCTGAACCCCGCGGGGAAGACGATCGCGGCCCCGATGTCGCCCGCGTCCAGGGCGCTCTGGGCCTGCTCACGGCCGGGCAGGTCGCGCAGCGTCAGCACGCCGTCCAGCTCCGTCGACGCCATGATCTCGCGGCGGACACCGTCAGGGAACTCACCGCCGTCCAGGTCGACCAGGCCGACGGTGGCCCGCAGCGGCGGGTCGTCGCCGCCGAGCGCCACCCCGAACAGGGTGGCCATGGCCACCGGCACGATGATCGCGATGATCAGGGCGGTCCGGTCCCGCACCCGGGTCCGGAGCTCCAGGGCGCTCACCGTGAGAAGCGATCGCAACATGTCAGTCCCTGAGCGTGCTGCCGGTGAGGTGCAGGAAGGTGGCCTCGAGGTCGGGTTCGACGACCTCGACGGCGGTGACGGCGGCGATGCCGTCGACCGTGGAGATGACCGCGGGCAGCAGGTACCGGCCGCCCTCGGCGATCAGCCGGACCGATCCGGGCGCGGTGCGGACCGCCTCGGTGACGCCGCCCAGGCCGCGGAGCTTGGCGAGCGCGGTCTCGACGTCGCCGTCCAGGGTGAGCTCGATCCGGTCGGCCCCGCCGACCAGCTCGACCAGCTCGTGGCGGGTGCCCTCGGCGACGATGGAGCCGTGGTCGACGATCGCGATCCGGTGACAGATGCGCTCGACCTCCTCCATGTAGTGGGAGGTGTAGAGCAGGGCCATGCCGTCGGCCACCAGGCGTTCGAGGCCGTCCAGGATGGACTTGCGGCTCTGCGGGTCGACGCCGACCGTGGGCTCGTCCAGGATGAGCAGCTCGGGACGGTGCAGCAGGGCGGCGCCGATGTTGATGCGCCGCTTCATGCCACCGGAGTAGGTGTCGAGTTTGGCGTCGGCGCGGTCGGCGAGGCCGACCAGGTCGAGCACCTCCTCCACCCGCCCGCGCACCTCCTTGCGCGGGAGACCGAACAGGCGGCAGAAGAAGCGCAGGTTCTCCCGGCCGGTCAGATCCGGATAGAGGGCGATCTCCTGCGGGACGTAGCCGATCTTCGCCTTGGCCGCCATCGGGTCGGCCGCAAGGTCGGCGCCGCCGACCACGACCGTGCCGGAGTCGGGCTTGAGCAGGCCGACCAGCATGGAGATCGTGGTGGTCTTGCCGGCGCCGTTCGGGCCCAGCAGCCCGTACGCCTCCCCCGGCGCGATGGTGAACCCGACGTCGCGCACCGCGACGACGCCGCCGTAACTCTTGCTGAGGTTTTCGCAGGTCAGCGTGTTGGTCACGGCCGCCACCCCAATGCTTCTGCGGGCTCTCCCTTGGCGGCCACGTTGCCGGCGAAGGTCTGGAGCCCGAGGTCGGCGCCGAGCTGGTAGTCCAGCGGCGTGTTGCCGGTGACCCTGTTCCAGAGGATGTGGTTGGCCACCGCGTCGTCGCCGCCCCAGCCCTTGGACGAGCCCATCACGAACCCCGCGCCCATCACGGACTCGCCGCTGGGGTGGTTGTCGTGGACGTCGTTGTCGACCACGCACACCCGCTCGGTGCCGATCAGCGCGATCCCCACCCCCGAGATCGGCGGGCCCGCCGCGCCCAGCGCGCCGGGATCGTCGCCGCCGGAGGCCAGGTCGTTGCCGTGGACGACGTTGCCGGCGACCAGGCAGTCCCGCACCCCGCCGTCCGGCTCCCCCTCGTAGGTCTGGTTGAGCAGCATCAGCCCGATCGCGTTGCCGTGGCTGGTGTTGCGCAGCACCCGCACCCCGCTGGAGTTGTCGACGAACACCCCGAACGCGTTGGCGAAGGTCTCGTTGCCCTCGATGAGCGCCTCGCCCCGGCCGCAGAAGCTGACCGCGACGCCGCCGTACTGGCTGCCGGAGGCCCGGCACCGGAGCACTTCGCAGCCGGCGCCCTCCCGCACGTAGACACCCCAGACGGCGTTGTCCACGGCCGTCACGTCCCGGACGGCGAGGCCGGTGACGGAGTGGGCGTAGACGCCGGCGCCGGAGAAGCCGCGCACCGTCAGCCCGGCGACGGTGACGTCGCGGACGCCGTACGCGACGACGCCGGAGACCACGTCCTCGGCCGCGTCGTGCAGTCCCGGGACGTCGGGGCGGAGCCCTGGCCCGGGGAGCAGCACGGCACCTTCCCCGCGCAGGGTCACCCCGTCGTGCCTGATCCAGACGTTCCCCGGATACTCCCCCGGGGAAAGCAGGATCTCCGCGCCGGGGCCCGCCTCGTCCAGGGCGGCCTGGATCGACCCGCCGGGCCGGACGGTTCTGGTCATGGACATCGGGCGTCCTTCCTGTCGAGGTAGACGACGGCCAGGGAGACGAGCAGCCCCGCCCCGCTCCCCCAGCGGGCCGCGCCCGCCACCGGGCCGCCCAGGCGCAGACGGGCGGCCTCCCGGCAGGCGCCGCGCAGGATGTACGCCGCGCCGGCGGTCAGGGCCAGGCCGGTGGCGGCGGTGAGTTCGGCGGCCGCCTCGTCGAGCAGCTCGCCGGCCCAGGTCGGCTGCGGCTCCGGCGCGGCCTCGAAGTCGTGCCAGCTGAAGCCGGGCGGGCGGCCCCCGACGGCCTTGATGAAGCTCTCCTTGACCGGGAACGTCGCCGTGTCCGGGCCGAGGTCGCGTTCGGCGGGGGTGGCGAGGTGACGGGCGAAGGTCGCGCCGCCGCGCGCGACGGCCCGGGTCAGCCGGTCGGCCGAGACGATGTCCACTCCGATCAGGACGGCGGGAGTGGTCACGGTGATCATGCGGGCACCCGGCCGTGCCGGTCCAGGAACGACTCCAGGATCCCGGTGTACTCGGCGGCCCGTTCGATCATCGGGATGTGGCCGCTCTCCTCCACGACGACGACCTCGGTCCCGGGGTATTCGGCGAGCAGCTCCAGCCAGGGGCCGACGGGGGTCATCCGGTCGTGCCGGCCCCACACGTACGCGGACGGGCAGCGCACCTTGTCCAGCGCGGGCCTGACCTGGTAGCGGCGGGTGGCCTTGATGCTGCGGGCCATGCTGACCATCGCCTCGGGCGCCAGCAGCATGGTGCCGACGCCGTCCATCTGCTCCTGGGTGAAGAACCGCTCCTCGCCGTGGAAGAGCGCGGCGATCATCCGGTCGCCGAACTCCGTGCCGACCGGCCGCACGCTGGCCCGCCGGTCGAAGCTGAGGCCGACGTCGGGATCGGGGGTGAGGCCGGGGGCGCCGCTGACCACGATGCCGCGCACCCGGTCGGGGTGACGTCCGGCGAGGTCGATCGCGACGAGCCCGCCGAGCGAGTTGGCGCACACGATCACGTCCTGCGCGCCGGCCTCGTCGCAGGCCCGCAGGAGCGCGTCGCCGAGCCGTTCGATCGACCCGGCCACCCGCCGGTCGAGGGCGCAGATGGCTTCGTGGGTGCGGAGCACCGGCACCCCCGCCGCCGCCAGGCGCCGGTAGGGGTGCTCCCAGATCCAGCCGCCGGCGAACAGAGCGGACATGAACACCACGGCCGGCCGGTCGCCGTCCCCCGGCGCGTGCTCGAAGGTGAAGTCGGTCATCGTTGCTCCCGTCACAGTAGGGGGACGTCGCCGGGTGTCCACCCGCAGCCGCAGGCCGCGCCGTCGCCGAGCCTGACCACGGTGCCGCAGTCGGCGCAGCGGGCGTACTCACGGATGGCCTCGGGGATCAGGACGCCGGTGAGGGCACGGGCGCAGAGCCCGGCCTTGAAGAACCTGCGCACCGCCCGCTGGTGCGGGCGGGCGTGCACGGCACGCACCGACTCCGGCCGGTCGAAGGCGGCGAGCGTGTACTTGCGGTCGCCGATGTCGAACGTGGCGACCCCGAGGAAACCCTTGGAGGTCCGCAGACCTTTGACGATCTCCACGCTGAGCAGGTCCACCTCGGCGGCCTCCGCCGGGTCACCGACCTCCAGCCAGGTGAGGGTGAACGCGCCGGGCCGGTCGGTACGGCTGCTCGCCGCCCGCGCGCTGACCCCGAACTCGTACACCTCGTCGGCGGCCGGCACGAACGCGGCCCGGTACCCGAGCGCCTCGGCGACGGCCAGCCGGTCGAAGGAGCGCCTGACCCGCCCCTCGGCGGTGACGAGGTCGGTCCCGGCGATCCTGACGACCCCGCCGACGCCGGGCATCCCCAGGTAGGAGCCACGGTGGTCGGCTTCGATGGTCCACCAGACGGTCACGGCGTCCGCGTCTCCCGTCACCTGCTCGACCTGGAGGCGCGGGTTCCTGAATCGGTCCAGAACGGCCGCCGCGTGCGCGGCCAGCGCGTCGCCGCTCAGCCAGCCGGCGGTGTCGGGGTCCTGGAACCCGGTGACGGCGGCGGCCACGGCGGCGGGGTCGGCGTTCCGCCACGCCTCCAGATGCGCTTCGGCGATCTTCCTGGCGTCCATCACGCGTCCCCTTCCGGTACGTCTTCCGGGAGCCCTGCCGACGCCACGGCCATCGCCAGAGCCCGGCCGGACGTGTGGCTGAGCGAGAGCCTGATCCGCTGGTCGATCCGGGTGGCGAGGGCGGGGCCGAGCCGTACGAAAGGGGGATGGCCGTCGTTGCAGGCGGCGGTGCGGGCGCAGGCCGCGGTGGGCCGGGGCAGGACCTCGACCTGGGCCAGATGCTCGGCCGTGGGCGGGACGCCGAGCAGGCGCAGGACGGCGCGCTTGGCGGCCAGCCGGCCGGCCCAGTGCTGGAGCGACCGGCCGGCGCCGGAGCGCAGCCGTTCTGCGGGGGTGTAGACGTCCTCGAGCCGCATGCCGTCCAGCAGGTCCTGCGGCCGGGTGAGCCCGGCGAAGGCGACCACGGCGCTGCCCCACCGGCTCATGCCGCGAACTCCCTGGCCAGCCGGCGCAGCGTGCCGGGGTCGGCCATGCTCAGGCAGCGCGCGCCGGCCCGGCGGGACAGCCCGGCCAGCACCTTGCTGTCGCCCACCTCGACGGCGAGCCCGAGCGCGTCCACCACCGTGACGGTGTCGGTCCAGCGGACCCTGCCGGTGAGCTGGGCGATCAGCGATACTCTGATCACTTCGACGTCCTCGGTGGGCCTGCCGGTGACATTGGGGACGACCGGCACCCTGGGCGCCTCCATCGGCGCGGCCCGGACGGCCTCGGCCCAGCCCGGCACGGCCGCGGCCATCAGCGGCGAGTGGAACGCGTTGCCCACCGACAGCGGCACGATCTTGCCGGCGTCGACGGCCAGGCCGGTCAGCCGGTCCAGCGCCGCCGTCGAACCGGAGACGACCACGTGTCCCGGCGCGTTCTCCAGCCCGACCACGAGCGGCTCCGCCGGGGTCCCGGCCAGCGCGGCCAGCTCCTCGACCCGCTCGACCGGCAGGCCCATCACCGCGCGCATCCCGCCCGTGACGCCGACCCGCGACATCAGCCGCGACCTGATCTCCACCAGGCGGACCGTGTCGGCCCGCCCGAGCACCCCGGCCGCGTGCAGCGCGGTCAGCTCGCCGACGCTGTGACCGGCCACCACGCCCGGCTCGTAGCCCTCTTCCCGCAGGACGGCCAGCGCCGCCAGGTTGCACGCGGTCACCGCGATCTGCGCGTGCTCGGTGGCCACCAGCCGATCCAGCGGGCCGCGCACGCACAGCGCCGAGATCGGCCGCGCCAGCAGTTCGTCCACCTCGTCGAGCACGGCGCGGGCGACCGGCCGCCGGCGCAGCCAGGCGCCCATGCCGACCCGGACGGTGCCCTGACCGGGGAACAGGAAACCGAGCATCAGAGCCGCCTGCGCGGGCGTCGTTCGGCCTGGGCCGAGTCCTCCGTGCCGAGGAAGCCCAGCAGCAGTTTGCTGACCACTTCGGGGGCGTCGAGCGGAATCCAGTGGCCGGCCTCCTCGACCCGCTCGTACCGCCAGGGGCCCTTCACGAACTTGGCCGAGCCGAGCATGCCCTCCTCGCGCAGCGCCTGGTCTCCCGCCCCCCAGATGCCCAGGGTCGGGGCCAGGACCGGCGGGAACGGCCGGGCGGGCCGCAGCTCCGCCTCGGGCGAGCGGTTCGCGCGGTACCAGTTCAGGCCGGCGGTCAGCGCGCCGGGCCTGGCCATGTCGCGCAGGTAGCGGTCATGGTCGCCGTCCCTGCCCATGATCTCCTTGAACAGCCGCCAGCCGTTGCGGCGCAGCAGCTCCTCGCTGATCCCGGGGAACTGGTAGAGCAGCATGTACCAGGAGGCCGCGCGCTGCTCGATGGACGGCCGCGCGAACACCCCGGGGTGGCCGACCGACAGCACGGCCAGGTGGTCGATCCTGCGGGGCATCAGGAACGCGTACATCCAGGCGATGGCCGCGCCCCAGTCGTGACCGACCACGTGCGGGCGGCGGATGCCGAGCTTGGAGGTGAGCGCGACGATGTCGTTGACGATCGTCTGCATGCCGTACGCCTCGATCTCCTGCGGCTTGGAGGAGTCGCCGAAGCCGCGCAGGTCGGGCGCGATCACCCGGAATCCGCCCTCGGCGAGCGCCGGGATCTGGTGCCGCCACAGGTAGGAGGAGTCGGGGTAGCCGTGCAGCAGGATGACGGGGTCGCCCTCGCCCTCGTCCACGTAGGCGATGTCGACGTCGTTGACGCGCACCGTCTTCTTCTCAGTCATGCCGTCTCCCTGAACAACCGTTCCGCGAAGAACTCGCTGAATCCGAATTCGGGCACATCTTCGGGGGCCACCATGTTCAGCAGGCCCGTGACCTGGGCGGCGAAGTTCTTCGCCATCAACCGGCGGGCCCGTCGGCGGCGTTCCACCGCCTCCTCGCCGAACTCCACGTGCAGCCGGCTGACGATGTCGGCGCCGAACGCGAGCCGGTCCAGCCGGAACTCGCGCTCTCGCACGTACGGGTCGAACGCCGCCGGCGACCAGTCATCGGAGCCGAGCAGGATGTCGCAGACGGTCCGGGAGTCGCGCATCGCGCAGGAGAGCCCGGTGCCGAGCACGGTGTCGGCGTTGCCGGCCTCGTCGCCGATCAGCACCACGCCCTCGGCCAGCGGCGGCCCCTCCGGCACGCTCGACACCGACGGCCACACCGACAGCGGCCCGGCCGGGACGGCCTCGGTGACGGCCTTGCCGCGGTCGGGCAGGCAGTCGAGCTCGAACGCGGCCAGGAACCGTTCGACGCCGCCCTCGCCCCGGTAGCGCAGCTTGTTCTCGGCGGGGAAGTTCAGGTAGAGGCGGGCGCGGCCGAACCCCTGCGGGAAGACCATGAACATCACGTCGCCCTCGGTGCCCATGGCCTGCACGTCGGCCGGCCAGGAGTCCAGGCCCTCGACCATCATGCCGCCGCCCCAGTGGTGCATGGAGTTGCGCATGGTGACGCCGATCTGCCGCCCGACGGTGCAGCCCCGGCCGGTCGCGCCGAGCACCATCCTCGGGCGGATCTCGTGCTCGCCCTCGGGGGTCCGGTAGGTGACGACGGGTTCCCGTCCGGCGGTGACCTGGATGCGGGAGGCGTCCATCACCAGGCGGGCACCCGAACCCACGGCCTGGGCGGCCATCAGCTCGCACACCGCGTGGTGAGGGAACGACATCGGGCCGCCGATGCCGGGGATGAACCCGGTCATGTCGACGGCTTCGACCTCGTCGTCGTCGACCGCCTCGTCCCAGGTCATCCACTCCCGGATCTCCCAGGCGCCGCCCGCCCCGAAGCAGTCGTAGACGCCGAGCCGCTGCGCCTCGCGGATGCCCCAGGGGGCCAGCCACTCACCGCGGACCAGATCGTGGTACGCCTGCTGCTTCTCCAGGAGCACGACCTCCAGCCCACCGGCGGACAGTTTGCAGGCCGCCGACGCGCCCGCGATGCCGCCTCCGACGATCACGACATCGGTCATGCCTCCCACCTCTCCCAGTACGTGCGTTCCTTCGCGCCGACCCGGTCCGCCGGGCGGAAATCGGTGCCCACCGTGTAGGCGACCGGGATCATGCAGACCTGTGTGACCCCGGTCGGGATGCCCAGCAGCTCGCCGACCTGCCGCTCGTGCGGGATGTGCATGCAGGTGATCGTGCTGCCGAGGCCACGGCTGCGCAGCGCCAGCTGGAAGGACCAGATGGCGGGGAAGATCGAGCCGTAGAAGATGCTGGCCCGCATCGGGCCGAGCCGGACGTGATGGCCCGGGTCCTGCGGCGGTTTGGTCGACATGCGCTCCCGCCAGGCGGCGTCGATCGCCTCGATGTCCGGGGGACGGCCGAGCACGCACGGGATGACCAGGATCGGCACCCGCGCGATCGTCTCGGCCAGCGCGACCACCGACTCGTTGTTGCGGCGCGCCTGTGCCGTGTTCCGCCGCCGCCCCGCGTTGGTCCACACGTCGTTGCGGTGGAACAGCCAGGACGCCCGCGTCATCTCGGCGATCTTCTCTTTGACGGCGGGATCGCTGATCACCAGCCAGCGCCAGTTCTGGTGGTTGTTGGCGGTGGGCGCCTGGACGGCGATCTCCAGGGTCTCCTCGACGATCTCCCTGGGCACCGGCCGGTCGAGATCCAGGCGGCGGCGTACGGAACGGGTCGTGGTCAGCAGCCGATCGGTCTCGCTCACCTCGAAGGGGGTCATATCGCCCCCAGCAGGACGGCGCCGCGCACCGAGCCGGGCGCGGAGCTGAGCACCAGCGCCCGCCGGGCGGGCTCCGGCAGGTCCGGTGCGCTCAGGTAGTCGGCGAGCCCGCCCGCCGCCGGCGTGGCCAGCCCGGTCAGCGCGGGGGCGACCCCGTCCCTGATCGCGAGCGCGGCCAGCGCGATGTTCAGGGCGCCGGTCGCGGCCTGGCAGTCGCCGGTGAGCCCGGCCGACGCGGTCAGCGGCACGCCGGGCAGCGCGGCCAGCACGGAGGCGGCCTCCTCGGCGTCGTCGCCGCCGCCGGTGGCCGCGCCGACCACCAGGTCGAGCGGCTCGGTGAGTCCGGCGAGGCCGGTGAGCCCGTCGAAGGGGCCGCTGACGTGGCTCGCGTCCAGCACCCGCGCGTAGGGGCTCCCGCCCCGCGCCGCGCAGTGGTCGGCCGCCTCCACCACGAACGCGACCGCCGCCGACCCGGGCACACGTGCGGAATCCCGGTCGTAGGGCGACACGAACGCGTCCTGCGGCACCACGCCGACGTGCTCGTCGGCGGCCACCACCAGGACCACCTCCGCCTTGCCCGCTCTGATCATCTCCATCGCGCAGGTCAGTGCGATCGACGCCGACGCCCCGCCGTTGCAGATCGTCGTGGTCGGCCCGCGGAACCCGAGGGTCTGGCAGACCGCACCGCCGGTGGCGTTCAGCACCACGTTGGAGAAGCTGAGCACGGCCGGCTTGTTCGGGTTGGCCGCGATGCTGTCGTCGAAGCCGCCGGTGCTCTCCGCCGACCCGGCACTGGTGGCGAACACCAGCCCGACGTCGTCGAGTTCCTTCCTGGGCAGCTTCAGCCCGGCGTCCTCCCAGCTCAGCCGGGCGGCCGCGATGGCCATCCTGGACAGGTTGTTCATGTGCCGCCAGAGTGAGCGGGGCGCGAACGTCCTGCCTTCCAGGGAGGGCCGGGCGCCCAGCGCCTGGCGGCCGGCCAGGACGGCCTCGGTGGTCTCGGCGATGCCGGCCCCGAGCCCGCTGACCGGCCCGAGCCCGGTGATCACGACCTCCCGCGGGAGCGGTTCGCCGTACGCCCGGTCGGCGCCCGGCGTGGTCAGGACCAGCGAGACGTTGTTCCCGCCGAACGCGTAGTTGTTGGAGACGACGGTGTCGGTCGAGAGCTTTCGCGCGTGGTTCGGCACGAAGTCCAGGTCACCCGGCACGGCGCCCGGGTCGAAGCCGATCGTGGGCGGCGCGATGCCGTCCCGCAGGGCGAGCACGGCGGCGACAGCCTCGACCGCGCCGGCCGCGCCCAGGGTGTGGCCGACGAACGACTTGATGCTGCTGGTCGGCACCTGCCCGGCGCGCGGCCCGAAGACCACGCGCATGACCTTGGCCTCCATCGCGTCGTTGGCCGGGGTGCCGGTGCCGTGCCCGCTGACGTAGCCGACGTCGTCGGTGGTCAGGCCGGCGTCGGCGAGCGCCCGCCGCATCGCGGACACCCCGCCGCGGCCGGTGGGGTCGGGGGCGGTGGCGTGGTAGGCGTCGGCCGACAGGCCGTACCCGGCGACCTCGGCCAGCGGGACCGCGCCCCGGGCCAGCGCCAGGTCCAGCGGTTCCAGCAGCAGGAACGCGGCTCCTTCGCCGAGGTTCAGGCCGTCGGAGTGGCTGTAGGGCCGGCACGGGCCGGTGCTCAGGGCCTTGAGCCCGGCGAAGCCGGCGTAGGTGCCGAACAGCAGCGGGTCGACGCCGCCGGCCAGGACCGCGTCGGCCTCCCCGGCGCGGATCTTGTCCATGGCCAGCCCGACCGCGTTGCCGCCGGCCGCGCAGGCCGTGGACACCAGGATGCGGGGGCCGCGCATGCCCAGCCGGTCGGCGATCACGTCCTGGGTGTGGTGCATGGGCTGGTAGTGGCCGGCCGCGTCCGGGGTGGCCTGGCACTTGCCGAGGATCATCCCGAACCGGGTGGCGCCGATGCCGGCCAGCCCCGCCTGGGCGATCGCCTGGCGGGCGGCGATCAGGGCGAGCCCGGCGGTGCGGTCCAGGGCGGTGTCGGGCTCGGGCAACTGCCCTGTGATCCACTCGTCCGGGACCTGCCCGGCGTACCGGGCCTCGAAGACCGCGAAGGCCGGGTCCTGGATGGGGGTGAGGCCGCCCTGGCCGGTGGTGAGCCGGTGCCAGAACTCCTCGGGGTCTCGGCCGATGGCACAGATGACTCCCAGGCCGGTGACGACGACGGGCCGCAGCGCCATTCTGGATCTCCTTACCTGGCGGAACCGATCAGATGATCGGAATGCTCCAGCTCTTGGGCACGATGTAAGGGCTGGTCAGCGTGGTCACACCGGCGCCTTCCACGGTGAGCTCCAGCCCGGCGGCGGCCAGCCCGGCCTCCACCCTGGCCAGGCCGAGCGTCGTGCCGAGGCCGACGCTGCGGACCGCGAACACCACCTCGCCGATGTCCTCGCCACCGGCCAGGACGCGCGCGCCCGGCTCGGGCACGGTGTCGCCGCCGGAGAAGCCGACGGTCCTGCGGCCCTGCCGGGACTCGAACGCCGCGAGCACGGCCTCCTTGCCGACGAACTCGTCCTTGGTGACGTCGACCAGCCAGTTGGCACCGATCTCGATCACGTTGACGTCGCCGGTGGTCTCCAGCCTGGGGATGGGCTGGCGAACCTCCAGCATGGCCAGCTCCAGCGCCTCCTGCCCGGAGGGGGTGACGTGCTCCAGGGTGGCCTCCCACAGGTCGGCGGCGGACTCGACCGGCACGATCATCTGGTAGCCGTACTCGCCGGTGAACCCGGTCCGGGCGAAGATGATCTCGACGTCGTTCCACACGGTGTCCGACACCGCCTCGAAGGGCAGCGAGGCCAGCTCACCGTCGATCAGGCGGCCGACCACGCCCCACGCGTACGGGCCTTCGAGACCGATCACGGTCAGGTCGGCGGAACGGTCGACGATCTCCACGTCCTCGATGTCGAGGGCCCGCAGATGCTCGAGCAGCCGGGTGCCCGCCCCGACCGAACTCTCCAGCAGCAGCCCGTCCTCCCGTCCGAACGCCAGGACCTGGTCGACGACCCGCCCGTCGTCGTCCAGCACCAGGCTCATCATGCAGCGCTCCGAGGTCAGGTACTCGACGTCGCGGGCCAGCACCTGCTGCGCGAAGTCCACCGCGGCGGGACCGCTGATCTCGATCAGCGTGTGCCCGCCCAGGTCGAGCGCCACCGCCCGTTCCCTGAGCACCTTGTACTCGGCCGACAGGTCGGTGAAGCGGAGCGGGACGGTGGCGTCGCCGACCTGGCCGTAAACGGTGTCCCCGGGGTGCGTGTGCGCGAGGGGGGTAGTCATGGGTCACACCTTTCGCTCGGCGGCGTTGCCCGCCGGATCGACGATCGTGAGGATTCCTTCGGCCGCGACCTGGCCGTCGACCCGGGCCGAGACCCGGAACTCGGCGAAGCCCGCGCCGCCGCCGGTCCGCTCGGCGGTCAGGGTGAGCCGGTCGCCGGGGACGACGGGGCGGCGGAACCGCATCGACCTGACCCCGGCCAGGTAGCTGATCCGGCTGGCCCCGGCCAGGGCGAAGACCAGGCCGGCGAGCTGCGCCATGGCCTCGATCATCACCACGCCGGGCAGCACCGCCTCGGTCGGGAAGTGGCCCTGGAACCACAGCTCGGTGCCGGTGACGTTCTTGGTCGCCGTGCCCTTCACGCCGGGTTCGACCTTGCCGACCCGGTCCAGCAGCAGCATCGGCCAGCGGTGCGGCAGCACCTCGCGGATCTGGTCGTTGCTCAGCCCGGTGACGGGGGCCGCCGCCACGATCGTCATGCGGTCACCCTGAGCCGCGGATTGACCTCGTCGGCGAGGCGGGAGATGGAGCCGAAGACGGCCATGTCGCTGTCGTACAGGGCCACCCCGAACTCGGCCTCGATCGCGACGTACAGCTCCAGCACGTCCAGGCTGTCGAGTTCGAGGCCGCGCCCGAAGAGTGGCTGGTCATCGGTGATCCAGTCGGGTTCGACCTCCAGGTCGAGGCGGGACACGATCATCTTCTTGATCTGGCCGCACGTCTGCTGACGCTCGGCGGCCTTGGCGCGTAGCTCGTCGATGGTCATCTGTCCTCCAGGTTGGGTTCTTCAGCCGAGGCCGCCGCCGTGGGCGACCACGACAGAGCCGGAGATGTAGGACGCCTTGTCGGATGCGAGGAAGCTGACGATCGAGGCGATCTCCTCGGGCCGCCCCATCCGGCCCAGCCGGATGCGGGACTCGTACTGCTTCCTGATCTCGGCGGGCACCTTGCGGGTCATGTCGGTGGCGACGAAACCGGGCGCGACGACGTTCGCGCGCACCCCGTGGGGGGCGGCCTCGTTGGACAGCGCCCGGGTGAACGCGATGATCGCGCCCTTGGACGCCACATAGTTGGTCTGGCCGGGGAAGCCGCCGTCCAGGCCGCTGGTGGAGGACAGCGTGACGATCGCGCCGCGGCGCTGGTGCTGCATCAGCCGCAGGCCCTCCCGGCAGGCCAGGAACGTGCCGACCATGTTGACGTCCATCGGCGTGCGGAACTGCTCCAGGTTCATCGCGACGAGGTAGCGGTCCAGGGTGATGCCGGCGCTGGTCACCAGGATGTCCAGCCGGCCCCGGACGGCGCGGATCTCGCGGAACATCGCCCGCACCGCGTCCTCGTCGGTGACATCCGCGCGTACGGCCGTCGCGGCGCCACCCCGCTCCTCGATGAGGGTGACGACCTCCTTGGCGTCCGCCTCGGAGCGGGCGTAGTTGACGATTACGTGCGCGCCCTCGGCGGCGAGGTCGAGCGCGACGGCCCGGCCGATTCCGCGGGAGCCACCCGTAACCAGGGCCACGGAGCCTTCGGCAAAGAGCATCATCGTCTCCAGATTCGCGGGGATTCGACAATCACACTTGGAAATAGTCTGCAACTTCAAGAATCAAGCTACTAAGGGGCGATATCACGCCTGTATCACCGAGTTATCCAGGGATTGACGTGCATTAATTGGATATATGATTCTGGCTCCGTGGATGAACCACGCGTCGAGAACGTCGATACTTTGATCGTGGGCGGCGGCCCGGTCGGGCTGGCGGCTTCCATCGAGTTGTCCCGGCACGAAATATCTTCGTTACTTGTTGAAAAACATCCGGATACATCTCTTTTCCCGAAAGCGCGGCTCGTCTCCACCCGGACGATGGAGATCCTGCGCTCCTGGGGCATCCAGGAGGAGGTGGAGCGGGCCGGCATGCCGCGCGAGGACGTGCTGGCGGTTGGCGTCGGCACCTCGCTGAGCGCCGGCGACTACCTGCGCAAGGCGGCGGCCATCGCGGAGGACGCGGCGCAGAGCCCGACCTACACCTATCTGTGCTCCCAGGACATCCTCGAAGTGATCATGCGCAGGGTCGCCGCGTCAGCCGCTGACGTGCGCTTCGGCACCACCATGACCGACCTGCGGATCGACCGTGACGGGGTCGTGGCGACGGCGGTCGCCGGCGGGGTCGCCACCCGGGTCAGGGCCCGCTACCTGATCGCCGCCGACGGCGGCCGCAGCACGATCCGCGAGCGGCTCGGCATCGCCGTGGAGGGCCCGCCCCCGCTCGGGCACATGGTCAGCATCATGTTCGACGCCGACTTCGACTTCCTGCCCCCCGGCCGCCGCGCCGCCCTCTCCTTCGTCCGCAGCACCCCGGGCGGCGCGATCGAGGCGGTCGACAACCGCCGCCGCTGGATCATGCAGACCGGGTACGACCCCGCCGGGGGCGGCAGCGCCGACGACTTCACCGAGGAGTACTGCCTGGCCGCCGTACGTTCGGCGATCGGCATCCCCGACCACCCGGTCGACATCGTCGGCGTGATGCCCTGGCTCCAGCAGGCAGTGGTCGCCGCCGAGTTCGCCAGGGACCCCGTCTACCTGGCCGGGGACGCCGCGCACGTGGCCACCCCACAGGGCGGGTTCGGCATGAACTGCGGCATCCAGGACGCGCACAACCTGGCCTGGAAGATGGCCGCCGTCCTGCGCGGCGAGGCCGGCCCGCGACTGCTGGACACCTACGCGGAGGAACGCCGCCCGATCGCGGTGCGCACCGTGGACGAGAGCCTGGTCAACGCCATGATCACGTTCCAGATGATGGCCGGGCGGCTGTCCATGCACGAGGCCATCGAGCAGCAGGCGGGACGGCGTGGGTCGGAGGGACTGGTGCTGGGTTTCCACTACGACTCGGCCGCCGTCATCCCGGACGGCACGCCGGAGCCCGCGCCGGCCGATCCGTACCGGACGTATGTGCCGACCGCCCGCCCGGGTCACCGCGCCCCGCACGTCTGGGTGGCGCCCGGTGTGTCCACGCTCGACCTGCTCGGCCCGACGTTCACGCTGCTCACCGCGACGGGCAGCGGATGGGCGGCGGCGCCCGCGGCTTCGGAGGTGAAGGTCGTGGAGATCGACTCGGCGGAGTGGGCCGAGGCGTACGGCGTCGGCCGGGAAGGCGCGGTCCTGGTGCGCCCCGACGGCCATGTCGGCTGGCGTACCCGCGGCGCCGACCACGCCGAACTGGAGAAGGCGCTCGACGTCATCCTGACCCGGTCGTGACCGACGTCGTGACCGACCTGGTGACCGACACCGCCCGGGAGCCGATCCGGGCGGCCCCCATCCGCAACCGCAGCGGATTGCCGGAGGAGCGCGCCAGCAGATCCGTCACGGCCTGCGCCCCGGCCGGGCCGGCCAGCAGACCGGCCAGTTCCCTGGCGGCCTCGGTGGCGAGCGGCCGGACGAACTCGCGGTGCGCGCCCTGCCGGGCCACCAGTTCGTCGAGCGGGTCGGTGCTGGTCACGATCACCCGGCAGTTCGCGCCGCCGGGCAGCAGCGGCAGCACCTGGGCGGCGTCCGCGGCCCGATCGAGCACCACGACCATCCGGCGGCGGGCCGTCCAGCTGCGGAACAGCGCGACCTTCTCGTCAAGGTCGGCGGGGATGTCGGCGCGGGGCACACCCAGCGCGCGCAGGAACCGTCCCAGCACGGCGGCGGGCTCGGTCTCCTCCAGGTCGGCGTACAGGTGACCGTCGGGGAACCAGTCGGCCCTGTCGTGCGCCCACCGCAGCGCCAGCGCGGTCTTGCCGATGCCGGCCGGGCCGCTCAGCACGGTCGTGCCAGGCAACGCCATCTCGGGGTCGGGCCGCAGGACCGCGTCCAGCGCGGCCAGTTCCTCCCGCCGTCCGACGAACGGCACGACCCGGGGCGGTAGCTGAGACGGCACGACCATTCCCGCCTGGTGCGCGGGCTGCCGCATCAGGCCGGACTCGTCGCGCAGGATGCGCTCGTGCAGGTGGCGCAGCGCGGGGCCGGGCTCCAGGCCGATCTGGTCGCGCAGGTAGCGGCGGGTCTCCTGGTAGGTGCGCAGCGCGTCGGCGCGCCGGCCAGCCCGGTATTGGGCCAGCATGAGCTGGGCCCTGACCCGCTCACGGAACGGGTGCTCGGCGACCAGCGCCAGCAGTTCGGGGATCACCTGGTGGTGGTGGCCCAGCTCGATCTCCAGCTCCAGGCAGGCCTCGGCGGCCTCCAGCCGGGACTCCTCCATCCGGGCCACGTCGTAGCGCAGGCCCCGGATGTCCTCGAAGGGGTTCCCACGCCAGAGCGCGAGCGCCTCCCGCAGCAGCCGGACCGCCTCCTCCCGGTTCTTGCCCGCGGCCTCGCCCCGGGAGCGGGCCACCAGGGACTGGAAGCGCAGCCAGTCGATGCTGTCGGGAGCCGGGCGGATCAGGTAGCCGGGGCTGGACGTCTCGATCACGCCGGCACCCAGGATGCGGCGGAGCCGGGACACGCAGATGGCGATCTGGCGGCGGGCGCTGGGGGGCGCGCACTCCGTCCAGACGGTCTCGATCAGGCGGTCGACGCTGACCGCGCGGCCCGCGTTGAGCACCAGGCTGGCCAGTATCGCCAGCTCACGGCTGGCGCAGATCCGCAGCTCCGCGCCGTCCCGCAGGACCTGCATGGGGCCGAGCACCCGGAATCTGAAACCGTCGTCCATCATCGGGCCCATAAATCGCCGGGAATGTAAACAATCTCACCGCGGTCACACGGAGGAAAAATGAAGAGATGATATCGAGCCATTTTAAGAATCTCTCCCGCGCAGATTACTGGCAGGGCATCCACTACCTCCGAACCTAATGAGCGGCCCCGCCGTCCCGGCACCCCTAGCAACCCCCTGCTACCCCCTACCCCGCCGCCCGATTGGGATTCCCCTATTTCTCCGGTAAACCGGCAGGGGGCGAACCGTCACTGTACGCTTTTGACCTGACTTTGACCGACACAAGGCTGTCAACAAGATAACGATCGGGACGCCGAGGGGGGAAATTGCGTTACACCAGACTCGGACGGGACGGCCCGGTGATCTCCAATATCGGGCTCGGCACCCTCGCCCTGTCCGGGGCGTACGGGTCGGTGGATCCCGGCGGCGCGCTCAACCTGATCGGTCGCGCGCTGGACGCCGGCGTCAGCATCGTCGACACCGCCGACCTGTACGACGACGGCCAGGTCGAGCGCCTGGTCGGCCGGGCGGTCGCGAGCCGCCGCGAGGAGATCGTGGTCTGCACCCGCGGGAACGGCACCGCGCAGGCGTGCGAGGCGTCGCTGAAACGCCTCGACGTGGACGCCATCGACCTCTACTACCTGCGATCCCCCCACCGGGACGCTCCGGTCGAGGAGAGCATGTCCGGGCTGGCCGACCTGGTCAGAGCCGGGAAGGTCCGCCATGTCGGCCTGTCCGACGGGACGCTGCGGCAGCTCCGCGAGGCCGACGCCGTCCATCCGGTGGCCGCGCTCGCGGTGGAGTACTCGCTGTGGGGACTGCGCGCCCAGCCCGGCCTGCTGGCGGAGGCCCGGCGGCTGGGTGTCAGCGTGGTGGCCGCCCGCCCGGTCGGCCGGGGTTTCCTCACCGGCCGCATCCGTTCCGCCGACCAGCTGACGCCCGGCGACTGGCGGCGCCGCGACCCCCGCTTCCACCCCGCCGACCTGCGCCGCGGCCTTGACCCGCTGCGTGCGGTCGAGGATGTCGCCGCCCGGCTGGACCTGGGCGCGGGCCGGCTGGCGCTCGGCTGGCTGCTGTCCCAGGGCGACCATGTCGTCCCGATGCCGAGCACCCGCGACGAGGTGCATCTGGAGATGAACCTCGCCGCCTCCGAGGTGAGACTCGACCCGGACATCCGGGACGAGCTCAGCCGGATCTTCCCGCCCGGGGCGGCGGATCAGTCCGAGTCTCTCCTGCTCTGAGCCGGGATCAGCGACGCGGCCATCGCCTTGTTGACCGCGTCGATCCGGGAGACCGCGTTGAGCTTCACGAAGATGTTCCGCATGTGCCGCTTGACGGTCGCCTCGGCCAGCCCGAGCCGGCGGGCGATCTGGAGGTTGCTCAGCGCCTGCGCGGCCAGTTGCAGGATCTCCTTCTCCTTGTCGGTCAGCACCCCCGCCTGCGGGCCCTCCACCTGGGCCAGGCTGGCGCGGGACACGGCGAGCACGACCCGGCCCGGGTCCTCGTGCACGCTGCGGACGGCCGCGAGCAGTTCGTGCCGGTGGATGCTCTTGAGCAGGTAGCCGCTGATCCCGGCCGCCAGCAGGCGGGTGAGAAGGTGCGGGCCGTCGTACATGCTCAGGATGATGATCCGGGTGGACGGCGAGAACGTCCGGATCCGGGTGACGGTCTCCAGCACATCGTCGCCGGGGATCTCCACGTCCAGCAGCACCACGTTCGGGCGGGTGTCCCGCACGAGCCGTACGGCGTCGGAGGAGTTGCCCGCCTCGCCGGCGACGACCAGGTTGGCGGTGGATTCGAGGATCTCGCGCAGGCCCTCGCGGAACAGGGCGTGGTCGTCGACGAGCGCGACCGAGATCTTCCCGCTAGAGCTCGTCGTGCTCACGGGTCTGCCTCTTGAGTGGGATGGACAGGTCGACCCGGCAGCCGCTGCCCGGGGCGCTGGTGATCGTCAGCCGGCCGCCGAGCAGCTCGGCCCGCTCACGCATCGAGGTCAGCCCCACGCCGCGGCCCCGGACCCGGGACGGCTCGAAGCCCCGGCCGTTGTCCTGCACGAACGCCTGGAGTTCGTGCGGGGCGATGTCGACCCGCATCAGGATCACCGACGGCCCGCCGTGGGTCAGCGCGTTCCTGGTCGCCTCGCGGATGATCAGGAAGGACTCGTCCAGGACGCGCGGCTCGGCCCACGACTCGTCGCCGTTCACGTCCAGACCGACCGACACCCCGTCGTCCTCGATCGCTTCGAGGAACCTGAGCAGCGCCTTCTCCAGGCTCTTGACCGGCACCTGCGGGTGCAGTTCGGAGGTGATCTGGCGGAGGTTCTCCATCGCCTCCTGGATCGCCTGCTGGGCGACCCCGATCTTGACGGCCGCCCTGGCGGGGTCGGTGCCGCGGTGCAGCTCCGACAGCGCGAGTTGCTGGTGCGCGACGCTGACGCCGTGACCGATCCGGTCGTGCAGATCGCGCGCGATCCGGCGGCGCTCCTCCTCCTGCACCTGCTGGACCTGGTTGAGCAGGAACCCGTGGTAGCTCTCGGAGGCCTCCCTGACCCGGCGCGACAGGCTCTCCTCCATGCCGGTGGCGGCCAACGCGAAGACATCGGTAGGGCTGTCGGAACCGGCCGCAATTTGCCGTGCCAGATGTGTCAGCGCGGACCTGAAGAAAAGTGAGCCCGCCTCAAGAGATGCCTTCGGATGAACGCTGGAAGCCGCCCTGCTGGTGCCGACTTCCCAGGCGTGAAACTTATAGAGTTCGTTGACCTGCACTTTTCCGGTGCGTAGTGTCGCGGCCACGTCGTCGAGAACGTACTGGGCCGTCATAAGAGCCTGGCGAACCGCGTTCGGATCCGTGGAGAGCGCGTTGCCGGTGGAGTGCAGCTCCGACTCGAATTCCTCAAGGATTTCGGCCCGGCACGCATCCACGAATCTAGCCGGATCGCTCTCCGCCCCGAAATCAGCACCCAAGGAAGTCCCTCTCGATTTGGGACGCGCGAGAGCCCTCATTCTCTCACATACGTCACAAAAGCAACATATCCTTCCCAATATTAGAGGACAGAACAGTAATGTGAACCACGTATTGCGTCGCCATGAAGGCCCGGTAAGGTCTGCGCCGCCGCAGCCGGGCGGCGTCGGCGTCCGCGGTGCGTCCCGCGAGGGTGACCGCCACCGCTCCGGCGAACATGGCCAGCGCGGTCTCGGCGAGCGGCACCGAGAGCGCCACACTGGCCACCCAGAATGCCCCTGCCAGGAGCAGCGCGGCGGCTGACATGACATTCCTGGCCACCCGCGCGCCCCAGATCACCGCGATGGTGCGCCGACCGGCGGCGGCGTCCCCCTCGATGTCGGACAGGTCCTTGGCCGGGATGCCGACGAGCGTCATCCAGCAGGTCGCGGCCGTCGCGAACATGATCAGGGTGAGCGGCGTGGCCCCGTCCGCCCCATTGACGACCACGGTGAACCCGCCCCAGTAGGCCAGCAGCCCCGACCCGCAGAGCACCGCGACGGTGCCGCCGGAGCGCCGCTTCAGGCGGAACGGCGCGCCCGAGTACAGGTAACCGAGGATCAGGTTGGCCGCGATGACCCAGGTCATCGCGGCGGGCAGCCCGGCGGTCGCCACCAGCGACAGGGCCGCGGTGACCGCGGCCGCCGCGGTCGCCGTGCGCGGGTCCAGGTCATTGCGGGCGATCGGCCGGCGGGATCCGTTGACCCGGTCCTCGTGGACGTCCGAGACGCCGTTGCCCACGTAGATCGCGAAGATCGACAACACCCAGGCGGCGGCGCCCTGCAGCACCTTCGCCGGGTCGGCGGCGACGGCGACCGGCAGTGCCAGCGTCGCCCCCGCCAGGAATCTCAGCATGGACACGGCCAGCACGGCCGGCCGGGCCTCGATCGCGCAGAACCGCAGCGCTCTCGTCGTGCGTCTGAGGGTGGAAGGTCCGGATGCCCGGCCCGATACCCAGGTGCTCGCCATGACCGGATTGTTACGCCGGAATCGAAGCCCGGTTAAGGGGGATAATCCGAGAGTTGCAGGGGGGAATACAACTTTAGATACCTCCCCTTACCCCTCAGGGCTAATTTCCCCGAACTGCCGACACCCCTACTTGCCGGGTCACGGCGCCCCCTATTAGCTTGAGGCCAGCGGAATAGGGATCGTACAACTTTCAACAAGTCCAATCTTAGGCAACCCCATGCCGCATATCAAGCTCCTGTGCTTGCTGAAGGTTATTCGAGAGCTCGCCCGCCGATGACGTTCCCCCACAGGCGGTTGCACAGGTCAGACCGCCGGGCTCCTTCTTCTCCGAGCCCGATCCACCCCCCGGGAGTCATACAGGAAAGGAAATACGACGATGAAGGGTGTCGAGCGTTATTCCGGATTCACCCCCCTTGTTCTGACCGATCGCACGTGGCCGGGAAACCGGATCATCACCGCGCCGCGGTGGCTCTCCACCGACCTGCGGGACGGCAACCAGTCACTCGCCGATCCGATGACACCCGAGCGGAAACTCCTGATGTTCGAACTTCTCGTGGGGATCGGCTACAAGGAGATCGAGATCGGTTTCCCGGTGGCCAGCCGGAGCGATTACGACTTCGTGCGCATGCTCATCGAACGCGACCGGATCCCGGACGACGTCTCGATCACCGTGCTCACCCAGGCCCGTGAAGACCAGATCCGGCGCACCGTGGAGTCCCTGAAGGGCGCGCGCCGCGCGGTCGTGCACATCTACAACGCGACCTCCCCCCTGTTCCGCCGCACCGTGTTCAACCTGGACCGGGCGGGTGTGCGCGACCTGGCCGTCCAGGGCACCCGGACGATGATGCGCCACGCCGAGCGGATGCTGCCCGACTGCGACCTGGCCTACCAATACTCCCCCGAACTGTTCAACGAGACCGAGGCCGACTTCGCCCTGGAGGTGTGCGAGGCCGTCATGCGGGTCTGGCAGCCCGAACGCGGGCGCGGCATCATCCTGAACTTCCCGACGACGGTCGAGCGGTCGCTCCCGAACGTCTTCGCCGACCAGATCGAGTGGCTGCACCGCAACCTGTCCCGGCGCGAGCACGTCTGCCTGTCGGTGCACCCCCACAACGACCGGGGCACCGCGGTCGCCTCCGCCGAGCTGGCCCTGCTGGCCGGCGCGGAACGGGTCGAGGGCTGCCTGTTCGGCAACGGAGAACGCGCCGGCAACGTCTGCCTGGTCACCCTCGCGATGAACATGTACAGCCACGGCGTCGACCCCGGCGTCGACTTCTCGGAGATGAACGCGGTCCGGCGCACGGTCGAGCGGTGCACCGGGCTGCCGGTCCACCCCCGCCACCCCTACGGCGGCGACCTCGTCTACACCGCGTTCTCCGGGTCGCACCAGGACGCCATCAAGAAGGGCTTCGACGCCCGCGTCCGGCAGGCGGCGGAAACGGGGACGCCCCCCGACGCGCTGCCGTGGCGGATGCCGTACCTGCCGGTGGATCCCAAGGACGTGGGCCGCACGTACGAGGCGGTGGTCCGGGTGAACGGCCAGTCCGGCAAGGGCGGCGTGGCCTACGTGATGAGCGCCTGGCACGGCCTGAACCTGCCGCGCGGCCTTTCGGCCGACCTGTCCGCCCGGGTGCAGCGGCACGCCGACGCGACCGGCGGCGAACTGAGCCCGAACCGGATCGGCGCCCTGTTCTCCGAGGAGTACCTCCACCACGGCGAGCCGACCGGCCCGCTCCCGGTGGGCCGCGAACCGCTCGCGGCGACCCTGCACGTGGACGGCGGGTTCGAGGTCGGCGGCGACCAGGCCGACGCGTTCGGCGCCCTCGGCTCGGTGCTGAGCCCGTGGGGCATCCGGGTCGACGTGGTGCACCACACCGGACGGCCGCTCGACAACGACGATCTCACCCCGGACCAGGCGGTCAGGTCCGGCGACGAGACCGTGATCTACGCCGAGTGCCGCAGCGGCGGAGCGGTCGCCTGGGGCGCGGGCATCGACAGGGACGTCGCGGCGGCGGCCTTCTCCGCGGTCCGCGCGGCCGCCGGCCGGCTCGCCAGGGACGGCCATCTGGACGCTCACCTGGCCGCCGCCGGGCACTGACCAGAGGGGAACGACGGTGGACGACACACATGAGGGCATGGCGACCCTGCGGGTGCTGCTGGCCGAGACGGTCGCGGGCAAGGGCAGGATCGCGATGGTCACCGGCGCGGTGGCGACCGGCAAGAGCGAGTTGCTGTACCTGATCGCCGAGCACGCCCTCGACCAGGGCGCGCTGCCGCTGACGGCCACCGGTTCGCCGGCCGAGAGTGGCCTGCCGCTGGGCGTGTTGTCCCAGCTACTGCACCACGCGCCGCTGCCGGCCGAGCAACGGGCCGCCATGCTCGGCCTCCTGCACGAGGGTGCCCGCAGGCAGCTGGCCGGCGACGCGGGCGCCGAGTCGATCGAGCACGTGGACGCGCAGATCGTGGACGCCCTCTGCGTGGTCCTGCTGGAACTGGCCGGGCGCTGCCCGCTGGTGATCACGGTCGACGACGTGCACCACGCCGATCGCGCCTCACAGCTGTGCCTGGCCTACCTGGCCAGGCGGATGAGGTTCGCCAACGTCATGCTGGTGTTCAGCACCCCCGACCACAGCACCCACCTGCGCACCCTCTTCCACACCGAGGTGCTCAGGCAGCCGCACTGCCGTCCGGTACGACTCACCCACCTGTCCCGCGAGGGCGTCGACGCCCGGCTCGGCGAGGACGCCGCCCACCGGTTCGGCGAGCTCGTCCACACGCTGAGCGGCGGCAACCGGCTGCTCGTCGACGCCCTGCTGGAGGACCTCCAGGTCACCGGCGCCCCCGGTGACCGCTACGGCGAGGCGGTGCTGGCGTGCGTGCGCAGGCTGGGGCCGTGCGCCCAGGAGGCGGCGTACGGCCTGGCGGTGCTGGGCGAGCCCGGCTCGATCAGCCGCCTGCTCGGCCTCGGCGAGAGCGAGGCCGTCGTCTCCAAGTCGCTGCAGGCGATGGCCGGGGCCGGGCTGCTGGACGGCGGCCGGTTCCGGCACGAGGCGGCGCGCTCGGCCGTCCTGGCCGAACTGGACGCCGCCGACCGCATCCACCTGCACCGCCGCGCCGCCGAACTGGCCCACCGGGACGGCGCGTCGGCCGACGTCGTGGCCGGCCATCTTCTCCAGGCCAGCCACGCGGGCGACCCGTGGGCGCTGTCGGCCCTGGAGGAGGCGGCCAGGCTCGCCCTCCGCGATGACGGCGTGGAGTCCGCGATCGAGTACCTCAGGCTGGCCTGGCGCGCCTGCGACGACGAGCGCCGCCGGGCCAGGATCGGCACCGCGCTGGTCCGGGCCGAATGGCGGATCGACCCCGGCACGCCCGCCGGCCACCTGGCCGGGCTGACCGACGCCCTGCACAAGGGCCACCTCGGCGGCGGCGAGACCGTCGTCCTGGCCAAGGCGCTGCTCTGGCACGGCCACACCAGAGACGCCCTGGACGTCCTGGACCGCTTGCGTGAACTCGGCGAACCCGACCGGGAGACCGCCTCCGAGCTCGCCGCCGCCCGCCCGTGGTTCCGCGCCCTCTACCCGTCGTTCCTGCCGCACCTGCCGGAGGTCGGCGTCCCGTCCGCCCCGGCCCCCGGCGTCGGCCGCCGCATCCAGTCCGCCGACGTGCTCGCCGACGTCCTCACCGGCGGCCCCAGCGACGAGACCATGGCCGCCGCCGAGCACATCCTGCGCGGCTGCCGCCTCGACGAGGTGACCATGGACACGGTGGAGACGGCGCTGCTGGCCCTGACCTACACCGACCGCCCCGGCCGGGCCGCCCCGTGGTGTGACGCGTTCATCGCCGAGGCCGAAGCCCGGCGTGCGCCCAGCCGCCAGGCCCGCCTGTCCGCCATCCGGGCCGAGATCCGTCTCCGGGAGGGCGACCTGGCCGCGGCGGCCCGGGACGCGCGGCGCGCCCTGGAGATCATCCCCGCCGGGAGCTGGGGGGTGGCCGTGGGCGGGCCGCTGGGCACCCTGCTGCTGGCCGGCGCCGCGATGGGCCGGCTCGACGACTTCCTGCCCGAGTTCAACCTGCCCGTCCCCGAGGCGATGCTGGAGACCCGGTACGGCCTGCAGTACCTGCGGGGCAAGGGCCGTCTCAACCTGACGGCCGACCGTCCCGGCCAGGCCCTGCGGGACTTCCAGCTGTGCGGCGAGCTGATGACGCGATGGGACCTGGACGCCCCCGGCTTCATCGCGTGGCGCCTGGACGCCGCCGAAGCCCTGATCGCGCTGGGTGAGGAAGAGAAGGCCAGGCGGCTCGTGAACGAGCAGCTCTCCCGCTGCGGACCCCGGTCCCAGCGGGTCCGCGGTTCGGCGCTACGCCTGCTGGCCGCCGTCAGCGAGGTCGACCAGCGCCCGTCGCTCCTGCGCCAGGCCGCCGACCCGCTCCAGGAGGGCGGCGACCGCTACGAGTACGCCCGCCTGCTGTCCGACCTCACCGAGGCCTACCACGCCATCGGCGAACACCGCAAAGCCGGGATGCTCAAGCAGCGCGCCCGCGCCATGGCCAAGGAGTGCCACGCCGAGCCGCTCACCCGGGCCCTGGCCGGCCGGGACGATCCGGCGGCCAACGTGCCCGGTCAGCTCAGCGACGCCGAACGCCGGGTGGCGCAACTGGCCGCCGAGGGATACACGAACCTGGAGATCGCCACCCGGCTGTACATCACCGTCAGCACGGTCGAGCAACACCTGACCCGCGTCTTCCGCAAGCTGAACGTGTCCGGCCGTACGGAGTTGCCGGCCAGCCTCGCGCGCATCGGATGACTCACAACGGGATGTTGCCGTGCCGCCCGCGCCGGCAAGGGGCCCGGTCCAGGGCCTCCGCCAGGCGGAACCGGGTGGTGTCGGGCGAGATGACCTCGTCGACGACGCCGAGCGCGAGCGCCCGTTCGACTCCGCCGGAGACGCGCAGGTGCTCCTGGGTGAGCCGCGCCTTCAGGTCCGCGCGCTCGTCCTCGGGCGCGGCGGCCAGCGCCTTGCGGTGCAGGATGCCGACGGCGGACTCGGCCCCCATGACCGCGACCTCCGCGTTCGGCCACGCGAAGACCGCGGTGGCGCCGAGGGAGCGTGAGTTCATCGCGATGTACGCGCCACCGTACGACTTGCGGGTGATCAGGGTCACCCGGGGCACCACCGATTCGGCGAAGGCGTGCAGCAGTTTCGCGCCACGCCGGACGACACCGTCCCACTCCTGGGCGACCCCGGGCAGATATCCGGGCACGTCGACCACCACCACCAACGGCACGCCGAGCGAGTCGCACATCCGCACGAACCGGGCCGCCTTCTCCGCGGAGAGCGTGTCCAGGCACCCGCCCTTACGGATCGGATTGTTGGCCAGCACGCCCACCGAACGCCCGCCCAACCGGCCGAGGCCGACGAGGATGTTGCCGGCCCAGCGCGGCTGCAGCTCCAGGAATCCCTCATCGACGATCGCGCGCACGAGCGGCCGGACGTCGTACGCGCGGCGCGGCGAGTCGGGCAGGATCGCGGCCAGGTCGCGGCTCTCGGCGAGCGCGCCGAGATCGAAACTCCCGGGCCGGGTGAAGATGCCCGTGAGCCGGCGCGCCTGCTCGTACGCCTCGTCCTCACCGTCCGCGACCAGGTGCGCGACCCCCGACTTGGGGCCGTGCGCCTCGGGACCCCCGAGCCCGGCCATGTCGATGCGTTCCCCCGTGACACTGCGGACGATCTCAGGACCGGTGATGAAGATCCGCGCGTCCTCGGCCATGATCACGATGTCGGTGAGCGCGGGCCCGTACGCGGCGGCTCCCGCGGCGGGACCCAGGACGACCGAGATCTGCGGGATCACCCCGGACACCCTGGTCATCGCCGCGAACATCCGCCCCACCCCGTGCATCGACTCGACACCGTCGGCCAGGCGCGCCCCGCCCGAGTGCCACAGCCCGATCACCGGGCAGCCGAGCCGTTCGGCCGCGCCGATGGCCTCGACGACGCGCTCCGCGCCCGCTCCCCCGAGCGCGCCGCCCATCAGGGTCGCGTCGGTGCAGTACGCGACGACCACCGAACCGTCCACCCGCCCGCACACTGCCTGGACTCCACTGTCGTCGTCGGCGTGCAACGGCACCGCCGAACCGGGGTCGAGCAGCCGGGCCAGCCGGACCGAAGGAGCCCGGTGATCCATCTCGATTTCGACGATCGGCATGGTGGTCATCCGCGAACCCCGATTCCCTCAGAGGTATTTCGCCGAATGTGCCCAGCCGTGCCTGCGGCGGCCAACCCCTATTTTCGGCCATCCCGGTTCGCAAGCCTGTGACCAGCGCAAACGTCTATTGGCAACTTGTGACCGCCATTTCTGCCAATTGACGCGTCATCTCACATCCCCGTTTTCTCGTCGTGATCACCTGAACGATGGAGGGCACTTTGTCCATATGGTCAGCACCGACGATCGCCGCGCTTCTGGCGGCGATGGCATTGCCGGCGGGCGTGGTGGCCGACACCGTGCCCGCCCCGGTCAGCGACGTGGCCGCACTGGTCAACCCGTTCCTCGGCACCAAAGCGGGCGACGCCGACTTCGGGCACGGCGGCGGCGCGGGAATGAACTTCCCCGGCGCGGTCGTGCCGTTCGGCATGATGCAGTGGAGCCCCGACACGATGGAGAACGCCGGGGGCGGCTACGCGTGGGAGGACAACCGCCTGCGCGGTTTCTCGATGACCCACATCTCCGGCCCCGGGTGCACCGGCGCCCAGGACTTCCCCGTGATCCCGATCTCCGGCCGGATCGGCCGGTCGCCCGCGACCCACGGCGCCGACTACGTCCAGACGTTCAAGCACGAGAACGAGAAGGCCGCCCCCGGCTTCTACAGCTCGGTCCTGGACACCGGCGTCAAGACCGAGCTGTCGGCGAGCACGCGCGGCGGGGTGGCCCGCTTCGGCTTCCCGGCCGGCAAGCCGGGCACGCTCCTGCTGAACACCAGCGGCTCGGTCAACGGCGTGGACGACGGTGAGACCAGGATCAGCGGCAACACCGTCACCGGCTGGGTGCAGACCGGCGGCTTCTGCGGCCCGCCGATGCGGTACAAGGTGTACTTCCACGCCACGTTCGACCAGCCGATTCTCGGCTACGGCACCTGGAAGGACGGCACCGTCACGCCGGGAGGCGCGGCCGTGCGGAACGCCTCGGAGGCGAAGGTCGCCAACGCCGAAGTGGTCACCCCCGGCGACATCTCGGTGAACGGGCCCGGCTCGGGCGCGTACCTGGAGTTCGATCCCGCCAGGCCGGTCCAGATGCGGGTCGGTCTGTCCTACGTGAGCCTGGCCGGCGCGAAGAACAACCTGGCGGCCGAGATCGGCCAGGACGACGTGAACCAGGTCGCCGCGAAGGCACGGGCCGCCTGGAACACCAGGCTGGGGCAGGTGCGGATCGGCGGCGGCACCGACGAGCAGCGGCGCACCTTCTACAGCAACCTCTACCACGCGCTGCTCCAGCCCTACGTCTTCGAGGACGTGGACGGCACCTACACCGGCATGAACGGCCAGACCTACAAGGTCGCGCCCGGAAAGCACCACTACGCGACGTTCTCCGGCTGGGACATCTACCGCACCGAGGTCCAGCTCCTCGCCCTGCTCGCCCCGGACGTGGCCAGTGACATCGCCCAGTCCATGTACGACAACGCCCAGTCGGTCGGCAACGTCTGGGACCGCTGGTCACACCAGAACGCGATCACCGGCGTCATGGTCGGCGACCCGTTCCACTCGATCCTGTCCAGCGTGTACGCCTTCGGCGCCCGCGCCTTCGACGCCCCGAAGGCCCTGGACGCGATGGCCGCGTCGGCCCGCCGGGTGGGCCCCAAGGACATCGGCCACCCGCAGCTCGGCTACGACCAGCGCCCCGGCAACGCCGACTTCATGGCCAAGGGCTACGTCCCGATGGACCCCTCGACCACACTTGAGTACGGCATCGCCGACTTCGGCATCGCCCAGCTGGCCGCCCGCCTGGGCGACACCGCGCTGGCGGGCGAGTTCATGAAGCGCGCCCAGGCCTGGCAGACCACCTTCAACCCGGCCAACACCTGGATCCAGCCGAAGATGGCCGACGGCGCGTTCCGGTCGCCGTTCGACCCGGCCACGATGAACTCCTACATCGAGGGCAACGGCGCGCAGTACCACTGGCTGGTGCCGCACAACGTCCGCGGCCTGTTCGACTCGATGGGAGGCAACGCGGCGGCGGCCGCCCGCCTGGACGACTTCTTCAAAGTCCTCAACGCGGGCCCGAACCAGCCGTACGCCTACCTCGGCAACGAGCCGTCAGCCGCCACACCGTGGTTGTACGCGTGGGCCGGCCGGCCGTACAAGACCCAGGATCTGGTCCGGCGGATCCAGAAGGAGCTGTTCTCCTCGGCCCCCGACGGCCTGGTCGGCAACGACGACCTCGGCGCGATGGGCTCCTGGTACGTCTGGTCCGCGATCGGCCTGTTCCCGGCGATCCCCGGCCGCGCCGAACTCCTGGTCAACACGCCGCTGTTCGACACGATCACGATCAAGCGCCCGGCCGGCGACCTGGTCGTCAACGCGCCGGGTTCCGCCAACCGCTACGTGAAGACCCTGAAGGTCAACGGCGTGGCCACCACGAAGGCGTGGCTGCCCGAGACGATCGCGCAGCGCGGCGGCAGGCTCGACTTCACCACCTCGACCGTCCCGAACACCACGTTCGGCTCGGCCCCCGCCGACGCGCCGCCCGCCTTCAACGAGGGCGCCAAGCCGGTGCTGCTGGGCCTGAACCCGGGCAGCGGCCCGGTCGAACCCGGCAGGACGTTCGAGACCACGATCACGGCACGCGCGACCGGCCAGACCGGCGCGTCGGTGCGCTGGGAGGCCAAACCCCCGCCGGGCATCTCGGTCACCCCGATCAGCGGCACCCTCACCCCGGCCGCCGGCGCCGCCGCCTCGCGGCGGATCACGGTGACCGTGCCCGCCGGCACCCCGCTCGGCACGATCAGCATCCCGATCATCGGCTCCGGCCAGGTCGGCGCCGGCATCCGGCTGAACGTGGCCAGGCCGGGCACCCCCGCCTGGCACCACAACAACGCCAGCATCGGCGACGACACCAAACCCGGCAGCGCCAACGTGGACGGCGCGAACTTCAGCTACTCCACCCAGGCGCTCGGCGCGGCCGGCCTCACCCCCGGCGCGACGGTCGACTGGAACGGCTTCACGTTCACCTGGCCGAACCGCAGCCCCGGCGAGTGGGACGACATCCTGCCCGGCGTCAAACCCCTGGACGTCACGGCCCCCACCGGCGCCACCAAGATCGCCTTCCTCGGCGCCGGCACCGGCGGCTACCCCGAGGTGGACGCGACCATCACCTACACCGACGGCACCACGACCATCGCCAGCCTGGGCATGAGCGACTGGCTGCTCGACTTCGGCGGCGGCTCCCCCCAGTACGGCAACGAGATCATCGCCTCCAGCCCCTACCGGCTGTACGGCGGCTCGTGGGCCATGCAGCCCATCCCGGCGAACGTGTTCGCGGCCCAGCCGATCACACTGAACCCGGCGAAGAAGCTGAAGAGCATCACATTCGGCCCCTCCGACGACGGAGCCTTGCACATCTTTACGTGGGCGTTCGCGTAACCCGGGGGGACGACCCCCCGAACCCCCCGATGCGAGGGGGCCTTCGCCCCCTCGCGCTCCCCCTGGCCGCGTACGCGTCCCGGCGTCGCTGCGCTCCGGGTCGCTTCGCTCCTTGCGAAGGGCTCCGCCCCTCGCGCTCCCTGGCAAGGCCTCGCTCCGCTCGGATCGAGCTCGCTTCGCTCGGGGGGACTGCGCGCTTCGCCCAGGACCATGTACATCTTTGTGGTTGTTGCTGGTGGAACGGCTCCGGGTCCTCGTAAGCATGTGCGCGTCGCCTACAAGGACCCGGTCGGCGGACCGGGGTTTCTTCATTCCCGGAGGTACACGTTCCGAAGGAACACCCCATCTGGTGATAGGCGGCATCAGGTCCATCCGGCTCCCGCCGGCTGGACGATCCAGCCGATTCAGTCCAGCGGGAGGCCGGTGGTCAGGGTTCCTTCTCCGCGCGTGTGTGGACCTGAACGGTCAGGGAGTGCGAACCGGGTTGATGCCCGCGGGGGTGTCCGCGCCGACAGGTGTGGAAGTAGTCGGGCGGTCGCTGCGGCAGCGCTGCTTCTCCGAGGAGGTCATCGGGCCGGTGCGCTGGTAGATGCGGTCGGACAGTTCGGTGGCCGGGTGGTCGATGACGGTGTAGAGACGCCATTCGTTGTGCGGGTCGGCCGGGGGGGTGGTGACGAACCAGCCCTCCGTGCGCCGCCGGCCGGTTTGGGTCTCGATCCAGGAGACCTCGATGCCGCCAAGAAGATCGTCGGCCGCAAACGCCACATCGCCACCGACACCTTCGGCCTGCTCCTGGCTGTGATCTCGATGGTGAGTGGCGCCTCTCCGCCTACCCGAGTTCACCGAGACGGAGGGCGTCCCTTATCTCGCTGAGCTTCGCGGTTGTCGCCGGGGTCCGTTCCTTCGCCTGTTCGCCGAGACGGAGGGCGTCCTCAATCTCGCTGAGCTTCGCGGAGGACAGGACGCCCGCCCGCTCGATCAGGTCGTCCTGGGACACGGTGGTCAGCCACGTGCAGGGGGTGAAGCCCGGGCGTGGGAACGCGAACCGCAGCACGCCTTCAAAGGGCAGTCCTTCCATGGCACCTACGTGCACTTCGACGCCCAGACCGCTGATGTCGACGCCAGCAGGAGTGACGACCTGCATCGCCCGGATCCTGGACGCGTCGTCTGCCGCCAGCAGTACGACCAGCCGCCGCTCGTCGAACTCCACCCACCAGACTTCGCCACGTTGCACATGTCCTCCTGACTCAGGACGGCAGGCGGAACTGCGCGACCCTGACGCGTTGTGGAGACGGGTGCGGCAACCGTTGATCATCGTGAGTTTGTGTGGACTGACGAAGAGACGGTGGCCGCAGGTCACAGGATAGAACCCGCCCGTTGGCGGGACGCGTTCGAGGCCTGATGGGCCGGATCGCGGGGCGCTTCGCCCGGGTCGAACCCCGGCGCAGGGCGGCGCGGTTGGTGCTCGGTCTATTGGCCGACCTGCCGCGCAAGAACTGCTGGACCATCGCCGAGTGGGCTGGCGAGACCACTCCGGACGGCATGCAGCACCTGTTGGGCAGGGCCAAGTGGAATGCCGATCAGGTCCGCGACGACGTGTGCGGCTACGTGGTGGAGCACCTGCACGATGACCGGGCGGTGCTGGTCGTCGACGAGACCGGCGATGTGAGAAGGGCACTGGCACGGTCGGCGTCCAACGCCAATACACCGCGGTACAGCCGGCCGGATCGAGAGCTCCCAAGTCGCCGTCTACCTGGTTTACGCAGGCAAGCCCGGCCACGCCGCAGTGGACCGGGAACTCCACGTTCCGCGCTCCTGGACCTCCGACCCCGACCGCTGCCGCGCCGCGGGCCTTGCCGAGGAAACCACCTTCGCCACCAAGCCGGAGCTGGCCACTCGTATGGTCGCCCGGTTCCTGGACGCCGGCCACCAGGCCGCATGGGTCACCGGAGCATCCCGGCCCGACGCGATCAGATCGCTCGCCGCCTGCCGGGCTGCGGACTCGTCCGGGAAGCCTCCATGGCGGACCCTACGGCGGTGCCCGGACACATCCGTCACCTGAATCGCGAACGTGGTCTGGTTCGGCGAGCCGCCCACATCGCCCGCCCAGCCGCTTACCTGTCGCCTTGTCGGCGCACCCACACCGCTTGTACGTCATGCGGCGATCCTCGTTGCGCATCACCATCGCCCCATCTACCCGACGGACGAATGGGGCAAGCGCAGCATCTACGGCCATCAAAGGATCGATGGATTCCGCGAGGCCGGCGAGGAATCCGAAAGGTGGTACCGAGCCGCGAACCGGGCGTGGGTGCGCCAAACCGCACGTCACCTCCGGCGCAGTCCGGGACTTCAGAGCCACTATCAGATCCGGATCGTTTCGCTAGAAGGGGTGCCACACTTCGCGTATGAGCCCCGACGAGTCACACAGCCTGATTCCGGACATGCGGCTGGGTGAGCTGCTGCTGGAACTGCGCGACCGGCTCGAAGCGGTGCTGTCCACCCGCGACCGGGTGCACGCGTTGCTGAACGCCGTCGTCCTGGTCGGCAGCGACCTGGATCTGGAGACCGTGCTGCACCGCATCGTGGAGACCGCCACCACGTTGGTCGACGCGGCCTATGGCGCGCTCGGCGTGGTCGGTGAGGGGGACACACTCATCCAGTTCATCCCCGTCGGACTGAGCCAGTCGGAGATCGCCGCCATCGAGCACTGGCCACACGGCCTGGGCCTGCTCGGCCTGCTGATCAAGCGGCCGCAGACGTTGCGCCTGGCCCGCATCTCCGACCATCCCGAGTCGCACGGTTTCCCGCCGGGCCACCCGCCCATGGGCTCGTTCCTGGGCGTCCCGGTCAAGGTGCGCGAGGAGGTGTTCGGCAACCTCTACCTCACCGAGAAGCGCGGCGGCGCGGAATTCGACGAGGAGGACGAGGCGATCGTCATCGCCCTGGCCACCGCCGCAGGCGTCGCGATCGCCAACGCCCGCCTGTACGAGGAGAGCCGTAGCCGGGAGACCTGGTTGCAGGCCTCCGCCGCGGTGACCACGAGCCTGCTGTCCGGGCGGGACGTCCAGCAGGTCCTCACCGAGGTCGCCCACCGGGCCCGCCAGATGGCCGGCGCCGACATCACCGCCATCCTCCTGCCGGCCCCCGACGGCGACCTCCTCCAGGTGACGATCGCCGACGGCCCTGGCGCGCAACGCCTGGTCGGCACCTTGACGCCGATCGACACGTCGCTGGCGGGCGGCGCCTACCGCAGTGGCGAGCCGTCCATGGTCACCGATCTGGCGGCCGGCGCCCTGCACAAGGTGATGGCCGATCATCTGACCATGGGCCCGGAGGCGGCCGTCCCGCTGGGCGCCCCCGGATCGGTACGGGGCGTGTTGTCGGTGTTCAAGCGCATCGGCCGAACTCCCTTCAGCCGGGCCGAACTGCTCATGCTGCACGCCTTCGCCGGGCAGGCCGCCCTGGCCCTGGAACTGGCTGAGGCCCGCACGGACGCCGAGCGGCTGGGCCTGCTGGAAGACCGCGACCGCATCGCCAAGGACCTGCACGACGTCGTCATCCAACGCCTGTTCGCCGTCGCCATGACGCTGATGAGCGTCCGACCGGCGGTGGACGGCGAGAAGGCCACCGCGCGGCTAGGGCACGCGATCGACGAACTCGACCAGACCATCCGCCAGATCCGTTCCACCATCTTCGGCCTGCAGACCCCGCCCACCGACGCCGACCCCGGCCTGCGCGCACGGGTCACGGCCCTGACACAGGAGGCGCGCGGCCACCTCGGCTTCATGCCCGGCCTGCTGATGGAGGGCCAGCTGGACAACACGGTCCCCGAACCGGTCGCCGAGCAGCTCCTCGCCGTCCTGCGGGAGGCGCTGTCCAACCTTCTGAGGCACGCCCGGGCCTCCGCGGCCGGAGTGCTGGTGGAGGTGCGCGACGGCCAGGTCACGCTCGTCGTCACCGACAACGGCATCGGCATGCCCCGCGACGGCCATCGAAGCGGTCTGCGCAACATGCGCGAACGAGCGGAGCAACGGGGTGGCTCCTTCACCGCGCAGTCCCCTGCCGAGGGCGGGACCCGATTGTCGTGGACGGTCCCGCTCACCTGAGAACTCAGAGCGCCGGGACGGAGGTGCGCCGCCCGGAGAGCCAGTCGGTGGTCATCACGATGAAGTGCCCGATACCGCCGGGCGTCCAGACCTTCAGCGGCAGCCGGCCGAGCCGCGTGATCTCCCTCGGCTCGGCGGCGGCGCGGGCGCGGCCGATCGCCGAGACCGACCAGCCGGTGCTCAGCGCCGCGTCGAAGTCGTCCGCCTCGAAGGCCACCACGTTGTCCCGCGTCGCGGCGGCGAGCCGGGAGCCGGGGGCCGTCCGCATGACGATGTCCTCGCCGTCGAGGCAGAAGGTCACGGGCTGCACCGCCGGCAGCGCCTGATCGGTGAAGACGACCCGCCCGATCGCCGAATGAGCCAGCAGGAACAGGCACTGTTCCCGCGAGAGCACCTGCATCCCCGCCGAATCGAATCGCATACCGCTCAGCCTGGTACTCATGAGATGCCCTTCTCAGAGCCAAAGGTCACCTCTAGTCGGCCGTTCTCCCTGAATGAGCGCCCACATCACCGTCGCGGCCAGCGAGTTCTGGACAGGAGGCGGGGCAGGTCGCACAGCAGGGGGGTGAGCACAGCGGCCGCGACCGCGATGAGCCAGCCGATCGGTGGGAGCGGGGCCAGGACGAGCAGGGCGCCCAGGGCGGGCACCAGGGTCACCAGCGTCTGGAGCGCGGCCGCGCTGATCACCGCGATCAGGACGGCCCGGCCGTGCCACCAGCCGCGTTCGAACGTCCAGCGGCGGGAGCGGGCGACGTAGGCGAGGGTCAGGCGGGCGAAGACCAGGGCCAGCACCGCCTGCGTACGGACCTGCTCCTCGCTCCAGCCGAGACGTCTGGCGATCTCGACGGCTACGAAGACCAGGGCGCCGACGACCAGCGCGCGCCCGGCGATCCGGATCAGGACGGGGCGGGCCAGCAGGCCGTCACGGCGAGGAGGCCGGGCCAGCGGGTCGCCGGCCGGGCGGTCGACGCCGAGGGCGATGGCGGGGATGCCGTCCAGGACCAGGTTGATCCACAGCAGGTGGACGGGGAGCAACGGGATGATCAGGTCGGGCCAGACCAGCAGGCCGACCAGGACCAGGAAGATCTCGGCCAGGTTGCCGGCGAGCAGGTAGCCGATCATCGAGTGGACGTTGTGGCGTAACCGGCGTCCTTCGCGGACGCCGATGACGATGGTGCCGAGTTCGCCGTTGGTGACCACGACGGCGGCGGCTTCGCGGGCCACGTCGGTGCCCTCGTCGCCGGCCATGGCGACGCCGACGTCGGCGTGCCGGAGCGCCGGGGCGTCGTTGACGCCGTCCCCTGTCATCGTGACGATCTCGCCGTGCTCGCGCAGGGCGCGGACCAGGTCCAGCTTGGTGGCGGGGTCCACCCGGGCGATCACGCCCGCCTCGACGAGCCGGGCGGCGCGGTCGGGCCCGGTCAGGGCGGAGCCGGTGACGACGGGGTCGGCGTGGATGCCGACCTGTTCGGCGACGGCGCGAGCGGTGTCGGCGTGGTCGCCGGTGACCATGACCACGCGGATGCCGGCCGCCCGGCAGTCGGCCACGGCCTGCCCGGCCGAGGGGCGGATCTCGTCGCGCAATCCCAGGAGCCCGACCGGGCGCAGGCCGCCCGCGTCCAGATCGGTGGTGCCGTCCTGGGCGACCGCGAGCACGCGCAGGCCGCGTCCGGTGAGATCGGGCACGGCCCGGACCAGCCGTTCCGTGTCGGGACCGGGGGCGCAGCGGGCGAGCACCACTTCAGGGGCGCCCTTCACGGTCAGCAGCGGCCCGTCGGTGACGACGGCCATGGAGCGGGTCTCGGCGTCGAACGGCCTGGTCGCCAGCCGGGTCTCGGCGGGCGGCAACCGTACACCGCGCTCGTTCGCGGCGGTCGCCAGGGCGACGTCGACTCCGTCGCCCAGCCCGTCGCGGGCGTCGTTGCAACGCAGGACGGCCGCCCACAGACCGTCCTCGTCCACGCTGACGTGGTCGACGACGGTGAGCCTGCCGGTGGTGAGCGTCCCGGTCTTGTCGGTGGCGATCACGGTCGTGGCGCCGAGCGCCTCGATCGCCGACAACCGGCGGACGATGAGGCCCAGGGCCGCCATGCGTTGGGACCCCAGCGCCAGGGCGGTGGTGACCGCGGCGGCCAGGCTCTCCGGCACTGCCGCGATGGCCAGCGCGACGCCGGCCAGGATGATGTCGAGCAGGGCGGCCTCGCCGCGGACGACCCGGGTCAGGCCGAGGGCGACCATCACCACTCCGGCGATGATCGCCACGAGGCCGATGCGGCGCGAGACCTGGGCGAGTTCGATCTCCAGCGGGCCTTTGGTCCGGCCCTCCAGCGCCGAGGCGATACGGCCCATCTCGGTCTGGGCCCCGGTCCGTTCGACCCGTGCGGTGCCCGAGCCGCGGACGACCAGAGTGCCGGAGAACAGGTCGCCGGTGCGGTCGCCGAGATGGACGTCGCCTCCGTGGGCGCCGTCGCGGGACTTGGCGGCCGATCGGGACTCGCCGGTGAGCGTCGCCTCGTCCACCCCGAGGGAGGCCGAGTCGATCACGGCGGCGTCGGCGGGCACCCGGTCGCCGGCGGCGACTTCGATCAGGTCGCCGGGCACGACCTGGGTGGCCGGGACGCGCTGGGTGACGCCCGCCCGGTGGACCTTGGCCATGGGCGCGGTGAGCGTGCGCAGTGCGCGGACGGCCTGGTCGGCTTTGGCCTCCTGGCTGACTCCGATGATCACGTTGACCAGCAGAATGGCCACGATCGCGGCGCCCTCGGGGATCTCCCTCAGGACGAGCAGGGTGACCAGCCCCGCGAGCAGCAGCATGATCGAGAAGGGGTCGGCCAGTTGCCGTAACGCGCGGCCGAGCAGCGTCGGCGGACGGGGTTGGGGAAGCTCGTTGGGCCCGTGCTCGGCCAGGGCCCGTGCGGCCTGCTCGTCGGTGAGGCCGGATGGTGCGTCCACGAGGGTCATCAGCGCGCCCAGGTCCAGTCGCGGATCTCGGGGTCGTCCTCGCCGTACCGGCGGGTGTGGGCGCGGGCGCGCAGCCGGGCGTCCTGCATCCGCAGACGCAGGTGCGCCTGCTGGAGGCCCAGGCCGGGGACGCGGTCGATGACGTCCATGACCAGGTGGTAGCGGTCGATGTCGTTGAGCATGGTCATGTCGAAGGGCGTGGTGGTGGTGCCCTCCTCCTTGTAGCCGCGTACGTGCAGGTGGGCGTGGCCGTTGCGGCGGTAGGTGAGGCGGTGGATCAGCGACGGATAGCCGTGGAAGTTGAAGATCACCGGCTTGTCAGCGGTGAACAGGGCGTCGTATCCGGCGTCGTCCAGGCCATGCGGGTGCTCGGCGGCCGGCTGCAGGCGCATCAGGTCGACGACGTTCACGACGCGGACCCTCAGGTCGGGCAGCTCCTCGCGCAGGATCGCGGCGGCGGCCAGCACCTCAAGGGTCGGCACGTCGCCCGCGCATGCCAGGACCACGTCGGGCTCGGCGCCTTCGTCGTTGCTCGCCCAGGGCAGGATGCCGACTCCGCGGGTGCAGTGGACGACGGCCTCCTCCATGGTGAACAGGTCCAGAACGGGTTGCTTGCCGGCGACGATGACGTTGACGTAGTCGCGGGAGCGAAGGCAGTGGTCGGCGACCGACAGCAGCGTGTTGGCGTCCGGGGGGAGGTAGACGCGGACGATCTCGGGCTTCTTGTTGAGCACCACGTCCAGGAAGCCCGGGTCCTGGTGGCTGAAGCCGTTGTTGTCCTGTCGCCACACGTGGGAGGACAGCAGGTAGTTGAGGGAGGCGATCGGGCGCCGCCACGGGATGTGGCGGGAGGCGTCCAGCCACTTGGCGTGCTGGTTGAACATGGCGTCCACGATGTGGATGAACGCCTCGTAGCAGTTGAAGAGGCCGTGCCGTCCGGTCAGCAGGTAGCCCTCCAGCCAGCCCTGGCACAGGTGCTCGCTCAGCACCTCCATGACCCGTCCACCGGCGGCCAGATGCTCGTCCGTCGGCAGGACGGAGGCGTTCCACGCGCGGCCGGTGACCTCGAAGACGGCGTTCAGCCGGTTGGAGGCGGTCTCGTCGGGCCCCATGAGGCGGAAGTTGTCCGGGTTGGCGGCGATGACGTCGCGCAGGTAGGTCCCCAGGACGCGGGTGGGTTCCGTCCACTGGGCGGCCGGCGCCTCGACGTCCACGGCGTTGTCGCGGAAGTCGGGCAGTACCAGCGGACGCAGGAGTTCGCCTCCGTTGGCGTAGGGGCTGGCGCTCATCCGGTGATCGCCGCGCGGCACGGTCTCCAGGATCTCGGCGACCGGGCGGCCGGCGCCGTCGAAGAGCTCCTCGGGCCGGTAGGAGCGCATCCACTCCTCCAGCATCGCCAGGTGGGCCGGGTTGTCGCGGACCCCGGTGAGCGGTACCTGGTGGGCGCGCCAGGTGCCTTCGACGGGCAGGCCGTCGACCTCGCGGGGCCCGGTCCAGCCCTTGGGCGTGCGCAGGATGAGCATCGGCAGGCGGTCGGCTCCGCCGTTCCGGTAGTCGGCGATCTCGTCGAAGATGGCGTCGAGGGTCTCGGCCATCAGCGCGTGCGTGATCACGGGATCGTCCCCGGCCACAATGTGCGGGCGGTAGCCGTACCCCTCCATGAGCTTCACGAGGTCGTCCTCGGGGATCCTGGCCAGGACGGACGGGTTGGCGATCTTGTAACCGTTCAGGTGCAGGATGGGCAGTACCACGCCGTCGCGGGCGGGATCGAGGAACTTGTTGGAATGCCAGCTCGCGGCCAGCGGGCCGGTCTCGGCCTCGCCGTCGCCGATGACACAGGCCACGACGAGGTCCGGGTTGTCGAAGGCGGCACCGTAGGCGTGCGCCAGGGCGTAGCCGAGTTCGCCGCCCTCGTGCAGGGAGCCCGGCGTCTGCGGAGCCACGTGGCTGGGGATGCCGCCGGGGAAGGAGAACTGGTGGAACAGCCGCTTCATGCCCTGGGCGTCCTGCGACACCTGGGGGTAGGTCGCGGAGTAGGTGCCCTCCAGCCAGGAGTGCGCCACGGCGGCCGGGCCACCGTGACCGGGGCCGGCGACGTAGATCATGGCCTGGTGGCGTTCGGTGATCACCCGGTTGAGGTGGGCGAAGCAGAAGTTCAGCCCCGGCGTCGTCCCCCAGTGCCCGAGCAGCCGGGGCTTGATGTGGCCGGGCTGGAGGGGTTCGGTGAGCAGCGGGTTGTCCATGAGGTAGATCTGGCCCACCGACAGGTAGTTCGCGGCCCGCCAGTAGGCGTCGATCCGCTCAAGAGTGTCCACGCCATCAACAATCCGCGCGTATGCCGTGCGCCGGGTAGGGGCGTAGGTCCCGACCGAAACTTCGGCAACACCATGAGGATCGCCGAGGAAGTGACGTCTGGCCTACGCGGCCGGATTCCGACCGAGGTGATGGAGGTCGGGACGGCTCCCACCACGCTTCCCGACGACATCGACCTTCTTGTCGTCGGCGGACCCACGCATGCCTTCGGAATGTCCCGGGCGAGTACTCGCAAGTCCGCCCTCGACCAGGCCGACAACGGCGTCGTGTCCAAAGGCGAAGGAGTGCGCGAGTGGCTCACCGTCCTGCGGATCCGCAGGCCGATCGCGGCTGCGGCATTCGACACCCGTGTCCGGACTCTTCTGGCCGGTTCCGCGGCCAAGGGCGTCCACAAGGCACTGCGCCGTCATCGGATGGTGCTCATCGCCCCACCGATGGGGTTCTATGTCACCGCCACCAAGGGACCGCTTGACGAGGCCGAAGTCTCTCGGGCGATCGAGTGGGGTCGGTCACTGGCCGAAACGGCCTCGACCGTCTGATCCCGCCGGGAAGGCATGGCCATTGGCGCCGGAGAGGGCGACATGAAGAAGAAAGCGATCATCCTGGGCCTCGCGGGAGCGGCCGTGGCGATGCGGCCCGCGCTGAACCGCTGGTGCCGCAGCTGGGGAGCGGAACCGGCCGAAATCGCGGCACCCATGCCGGGCGACGGACTGATCCCCGGGTCTGGTCCTTCGCCCTGCGGGAGAAGGCCGGTGTGACCCGGCTGATCAGCCGCAACCGCATCACCGTGCCCGGCGCGGGGAAGGCCCTCTACGACGCCGTCATGGTCCCGGCCAGCCTGGTCATGGAGAGCAAGATGCTGCACGGCATCAAGGACCGGGCCGAGCGCCGACTCACACGCAGGTGAGTCCCAGGCTCCGGTTTCTTTCGCCTCCCTCCGCGAGGACCTTCGTCCCTGGGGGACGGCACGTCGCACGGAGTGTCATGGAGGTAACCCCAGGAGGAGCCATGAAAGAAGCCATCGTGGTCGGTGTGGACGGTTCCCCGTCCACCGTCGCCGCCATCGAGTGGGCCGCCGACGACGCGGCCCGGACCGGACTCACATTGCACGTCGTTTTCGCCGTCGACCGGTCCCCGCATGAGATCCCCAAGTTCCCCAACCCCGATCTGGAGGATGCGCTCTCCCGTGGCGCGGCCCGCGTCCTCGACGAAGCCGCCGGGACCGCCGAGGCCAGGCAGCCCGGCATCGCCGTCGTCACCGAGCGGTTCGAGGGCAGGCCGGTGGAGGTTCTGCGCCGCGCCGCCGCCGAGGCGGTGGAGTTGGTGGTCGGCACCCGTGGCATGGGCGGTTTCGCGAGCGCGGTCGTCGGGTCGGTGAGCTCACACCTCGCCGGGCACGTGCCCGGGCCCGTGGTGGTGGTGCGGCATCTTCCGGGGCCGCGTACCGATGAGGTCGTCGTGGGGGTCGACGACTCCCCCGCCGCCGAGCCCGCCCTGGCCTACGCGTTCGAGCAGGCCAGGTCGCGACGCAGCACACTGAGGGCGGTGCGTGCCTGGCGGGAGCCGGTCTACGCGTACACGCCCGGCATCACCTACGACCTGGAGGAGATCCGGACCGCGCAGCATGCCGTGGTCGCCGGCGTTCTCAACCCGTGGCGGGAGCGGTACCCGGAGATCAAGGTCGTTGAGGACGTGCGCTTGGGACACCCCGTCACCGCCCTGGTGGACGCCGCCGAAGGCGCCGATCTCCTCGTCGTGGGCTCGCACGGCCGGGGCGCGGTCGCCTCGGCGGTGCTGGGTTCGGTCAGCAGAGGTGTGCTGCACCACGCCGGGTGCCCGGTCGCGGTCGTCCGGGCCGCCGAGCCGGTGAAGGAGACACAGGGCCATGCCCGTTGAAGTCAAGGATGTGATGGGCCGCGTCGCGATCGCCGTGGAGATGGAGGCGGAGTTCGCCGAGATCGTGGCCGCCATGCAGCGGTTCACGGTCGGCGCGGTCGCCGTCGTCGACGCCGACCGGCGCCCCGTCGGGGTCGTGTCGGAGGACGATCTGCGGTTGCGGGAGATCGTCCCCCGCAGGACGTTCGCCTCTTTCGGTCCGGGTAACCGGCGCAGCGCCGCAAGGAGCGGGCAGCGCGGGCGGCCGAGCTGATGACCTCACCCGCGATCGTCGTGACGCCGGGAACGTCGGTGAAGTCCGCCGCCCGGCTGATGCACGAGCATCGGATCAAGCAACTGCCGGTGATCGACCCGGTCACCGGGAGGGTCTGTGGCACCGTCCACCAGTTCGACCTGCTGCGTGTGTTCGTCCGTCCGGCGGCCGACCTGGAGGCCGACGTCACGGCGGCCATCCACGCGGTCGCCGTGAACCCCTGAGCCATCACCTGCGACGTCGACGGCGGAATGGTCACTGTCGCCGGTGAAATCACGGACTGGGAGCTTCGCAGGCTGCTCAAGGCCCGGCGATCATTCGCCGGGCCGGCCCTTCGCGTTCGTTCATCTGCTTTTCGACATCGGCGGTACAGCACCCGGGACTCCATTCACTTCGTCTCGGTGCGGGTTACGCAGCGAGAGCGAGGAACAGGCCCCACACGGCGACCAGTACCGCGACCGATGCGTTCCACCAGTTCGGTGTCAGCCAAGGGAAAGAGCCGCCGATGAATGCGACCGCGGCGAAGATGCCGACAGCTCGCCCGATGAGTCGGGCGCGTGTCGACCAGCTGAGCGCGACTGCGGCAACGGCGAAACCCAGGAAAGCCAGATGTAGGGCACCGAACGCCGTGCTGACGACCAGGGCCAGAACCTCGGCCGACAGTGGAATCTCAAACACCGGGTACACCAGACGCCCCATCGCGAGCAGTAGGACGACGAGAGCGATGAGGGCGACTGTGAGAGCGGTCACTCCCACGTCTATGTGCACCGACGGTCCAGCCTTGCGCGCCCCGAAGAGGCCGCGGGCACCGGCTCCCCAGCAGATGACCGCGAAGAACAACAGTTCGTCGCTCCACGACAGTAGCGAGTGACCGCGTTCGATCCACGCCGTCATCGCGACCGCCTCGGAAGGCGCACTAGGGAGCAGCGACAACAGCAGAAGGGCGACGGCGGTGAGGAGCGCCCCCACGGCCATCAGCCAGCGGTGCACCCGTAAGTCAATCGCTTGGCGCGGCATTGTGTCTCGTGCCATGGGAACGCCCATCGTTGAGTCCATTCACCAGCCGAAATCCCGGCCGTCACAGACGGCCGGGACTTGTCTGACCTGAGTGTCGCGTTCGACGGCTTCTTCCTGTCAGCGGAGTCTGCGGATGTAGGGCGAGGGCGGACGTCCGGCCGGGGCCAGCCGGATTCGGGCGTCGACGGCGACCGCACCGCCCGGGGTGACGATCACCGGGTTGAGGTCGAGTTCGGCGACCTCGGGGAGGGCGTCCATGAGCCGGCCGACCCGCCTGACCACGTCGGCCAGCGCGTGGGCGTCGGCCGGGGGGCTGCCGCGGTAGCCGTACAGGAGAGGATGCGAGCGCAGTTCGCGGATCATCGCCTCGGCTGTCGCGGCCGAGAAGGGCGGCACCCGGAAGGCGCGGTCGGCGAGCAGGTCGGCGGTGACGCCACCCATGCCGACCATGACCAGCGGGCCGAAAGCCGGATAGTTGACGCCGCCCACGATGATCTCGGTGCCCTGCTCGACCATCGGCTGGACGACGGCGCCGGTCATCTCGGCGCCGATCGACTCCCGCATCGCGACGAACGCGGCCCTGGTCTCCTCCGGGGTGGTCAGGCCGACCCGTACACCGCCGACGTCGCTCTTGTGAACGGGGCCGACGGCCTTCAGCACCACCGGGCCGCCCAGGGTGGCGGCCGCCTCTGCCGCCGCGTCGGCGTCGGACACGCTGATCGTCTGGACGAGCGGGATGCCGAAGTGCCGGAGCAGGCCGTCGAGCGCGTCGGGGGCGAGCCATCCTTCGGGCGCCTCTCCCGACAGCAGTGCCCGCGCGGTGAGGTCGTCGAAGCCGCCCGTCTCCCACTCTTCAGCGGGCGAGTTACGCCACTCGGTGTAGTCGACGACCCGGGCCAGCGCCTGAACGGCCTGTTCGGGGTAGGCGTAACACGGCACCCGGCCGTCGATGAGACCGTCTTCCCCCATGACGCAGGCGATGACCGGTTTGTGCGCGTCGCGGGTGGCTTTGGCCATCGCGTCCTTGGTGGCCGGCGCGCCGGAGCCGAAGGGCGGGGTGTAGACGACCAGGACCACATCCACCTCGGGATCGGCCAGGGCGCTCTCGATCGCCAGCCCGATCTCCTCGGCGGACGCCTCCGCGCCCAGGTCGACCGGGTTGCCGAGCGCGGCGGCCGGGAACCTGCGCCGTAGTTCGGCGCCGGGGGTGACGGTCGGGACGGTCAGACCGGCGCGTTCGCACGTGTCGGCTGTCATGGCCTCCGGGCCGCCCGAGTTGCCGACGATGGCGACCCGCCGCCCGGCGGGCAACGGCTGGGTTTCCAGCAGCCGGGCCGTGTCATACAGGTCACGGATGCTGTCGAGGCGGATCACCCCGGCGGCGCGGACCAGCGCGTCGACGGCGATGTCGGGGGTCGCGGCGGCGGCGGTGTGGGAGCGCACGGCCCGGTCACCGGCCTCCGAGCGGCCGCTCTTGACCAGCAGGACCGGCTTGTGCCGGCCCACGCGGGCGGCGATCCGGGCGAACCTGCGGGGGTTGCCGAACGACTCCAGGTAGAGGGCGATGACGCGGGTCGCCTCGTCGTCCTCCCAGTACTCCAGCAGGTCGTTGCCGCTGACGTCGGCCTTGTTGCCGACCGACACGAACGAGGAGATCGGCAACCGGTCGAGCAGCACCGCGCCGACCGCCCCCGACTGGGACAGCACCGCGACACCGCCCCGTTCCGGTGCGCTCCGCAGGAAGCTGGCGTTCAGGTGAGCGGCGGTGTTGACGATGCCGAGGCAGTTGGGGCCGATCAGGCGCATCCCCGCCGTGCGGCAGATCGTCAGGAGTTCGCGTTCGGCGTCCTTGCCGCCCTGCTCGGCGAACCCCGCAGACAGGACCACCAGGCCGCGCACGCCGGTCGCCGCGCAGTCGCGGGCCACGTCCAGGACTGCCTTGGCGGGGACCGCCACCACGACGACGTCGACATGCTCGGGCAGCAGGGCGAGTGAGGGATAGGCCGGCCAGCCGGCGATCACGTCGGCATGCGGGTTGACGGGATAGATCGTGCCGGGGAATCCACCGTCGATCAGGTTGCGCAGCACCCGGTGCCCGATCGAGGCGGGGTCGCGGCCGGCGCCGACGACGGCCACGGCGCGCGGTTCCAGCACCCGCCGCAGGGAGGCGCGTTCGGCCTCGTGGTCGCGGGCCGCGATGGTTCCGGCCAGCCGGTTTCCGGCGGTGAGCGCCACGATCACCCGGGTGTCGGGACCGCTGCGGGTGATCTCGATCGGCAGGCCCACCTTGGAGAGCATGTCGAGCATGACCTTGTTCTCGGTCAGGACGTCGGCGATGAAGCGGGTCACCCCTTCGGCCGCGGCGGCCAGGGCCAGGTGCTCGATGAGGAGTGTGCCGAGGCCGGTGCCGTGCAGGGCGTCGTCCACCAGGACGCCGATGTCGGCGGTGCCGTTCCCGGCCGGGATGTACTCGGCGACGGCGGCGAGCCGTCCCTCCACCAGGGCGACCAGCACGCGGCCGTCGTGGCCGGGCCGGATGATCCGGTCCATGTACGTGTGCGCGGTCCCCCGTCCACCGGTGAAGAACCGCAGGTAGGCGGAGGTTTCGGAGACGCGTTCGACCAGGTCGTGCAGGTGTGACTCGTCGGCGGGATCAAGGGTGCGGATGTGGGCGATGCCGCCGTCGCGCAGCAGGACGTCGCATTCCTCAGGCATGGTGGATCTCCAGTTCGGTCGCGGGACGGCGGGGCGCGCGGGGTACGGGCGGGCCGTAGCCGAACCTGATGATCATTTGTGGGTGCCCGCGCAGGTCGAGCAGGGCCGCACCGCAACTCACGTGCGGCGACCTGGCACGGGGATCCCCCACCGTCAGCCGGCGTCGTGCCCCGAGGTCGGTGGCCGGAAGAGTGATCATGGCAAAGCCTCCTTGACAGGCCCTGCTGCCAGACTCCCGCCGACGGCCCCCTGTGGTGCAGTGCCGGACGGCTCGCCGACCGGGGACTTTGGTCCATCAACCCCGACTATGCGCCAGATCAGGGCGACGCCCCTCGCGCATCAGAGTCCGCTCGGGCCCGGCGAGTCGGGTCTACGGGCGCTGACGGTGGCACTCGTCCCGGGGTCGCAGTTGGAGGGCCGCTCGACAACGCCGTACCCCCGTCCTCCGGGAGGCGCTGTCGTATGGCACGCGAAGGCGCGAGCCGTCAGTCGTGCCGGTCGGCCTGGATGCGCGCGGCCAGGGCCGCCACCTGGGTGCGGCGCTGCATGCTGAGTTTGGTGAGCAGGGCGGACACGTAATTCTTCACCGTCTTCTCGGCCAGGAACATGTGTTCGCCGATCTGGCGGTTGGTCAGCCCGCCGCCGATGTACTCCAGAATGCGGCGCTCCTGGTCGGTCAGCGCGGCCAGGGGATCCTTGCGCACCGCGTCGTCACGCAGGCGGTGCAGCATCGCCGTAGTGGTCTGCGGGTCCATCAGCGACTGGCCCCCCGCCACCGTGCGCACGGCGCCCACCAGGTCAGACCCGTGGATCTGCTTGAGGACATAACCCGCCGCGCCCGCCATCACGGCCTGGAACAGCGCCTCGTCGTCGGCATAGGAGGTCAGCATGAGGCAGGCCAGACCGGGCACCCGGTTGCGCACCTCCCGGCAGACCTCCACGCCCGAGCCGTCGGGCAGCCGCACGTCGAGCACCGCGACATCGGGGCGCAGCGCGGGAATGCGCGCGATCGCCGACTCCGCGGTACCGGCCTCGCCGATCACCTCGATGTCGTCCTCGCTGTCCAGGAGCGCGGCGACACCACGCCGAACGACCTCGTGATCATCAACAAGAAATACCCGAATCATGCCATCAATTTACTTTTATTGGACAAACCGTGACAGAGGCTAAGGTCCTATGCGCGGAGACCGAGTACACCCCGGTCGTGCCGGCCTACCAGGCGTGGACCTCCCGGGTCTTCCGCCGGCGGCTGACCGCGCCCAAGGACGAAAGTCCCGTGCCGGAGAGGTCTTGAGGACCGCGGCGGAGAGCCTTCCAGCACTGAGTGCGGACCCCGGAAAACGATGTCATTGAAAGTGCGACAACGAGCGAGAGAATCCTCCGAAAGGGGCTCACCATGGCCACCACGCACGGACGCCGCACCTTCAACACCACCCCCCTCGCCACCCCCCAGGCGGCCACCCCCGCCACGCGCCTCGTGGACCAGGTCTGGGCCGTCGCCCGCATCGCCCTCGGCTGGATCTTCCTCTGGGCCTTCGTCGACAAGCTCTTCGGATTCGGCTTCGCCACCCCCGCCGCCAAGTCGTGGATCAACGGCGGCAGCCCGACCACCGGCTTCCTGAAGGGCGCCGCAGACGGCCCGCTGGGCGGCTTCTACAACGCGCTCGCCGGGCACGCCCTGATCGACTGGCTGTTCATGCTCGGTCTCCTGGGCGTCGGCGTCGCGCTGATCGCCGGCATCGGCCTCCGCGCCGCCGCCGTCGCGGGCACGCTGATGATGGTCATGATGTGGGGCGCCAGCCTCCCCCTCGACAACAACCCCTTCATGGACGACCACATCGTCTACGCCATCGTCCTCATCGGCCTGGCCGCCACGGCGGCCGGCGACACCTGGGGCCTGGGCCGCCGGTGGGCCCGCCTCCCCATCGTCCAGAAGTACCCGATCCTCAAGTAACAGCGCACGCATCGCCGACGACGCCACCCGGATCTCCGGAAGGGCGTCGTCGCGTTTCCAACGGCCCTCCCGCTCGGGACCTGGATCCCTGGGAGGGCCGCTGCGTGCGGACGACGATCGAAGCATGGACACGCTGGAGAAAGTCGACTGGACGTGGCCGCAAGAAGGGCCCTTCGTCCCTGACCATCGCCGGACGCGAGTGGTGGAGTGAAGACATGACGAGCCAAACGATCCCACTGCGCTCCGTGGTCCAAGCTGCCGTCTGGGCCCCGTCGGTCCACAACACCCAGCCATGGTCCTTCGTGATCGAGGGAGACGAGATCCGGCTCCGCGCCGACACCGACCGCCGGTTGAGCGTCTCCGACCCCACCGGCCGCGAGATGTTCATCAGCTGCGGCGCCGCCGTGTTCACCCTGCGGACGGCGCTGCGTGCCCTCGGCTGGGAAGCGATCGTCCACGTCCTGCCCGACCCCGACCGGCCCGTTCTGGTCGCCACGGTGAAGCCCGGCGATCCCGTGGATCCCGACGAACACACCCTGCTGCTGCACGCCGAGATCACCCGCCGACGCACACATCGGGCCGGCTTCTCCGGCCTGCCGGTATCGGAGCCACTTTTGGACGCGATGGTCCGGCACGCGGGCGACGAGGGCGCCCGGCTGACCCTCGTCGACGGGCCCGCGGAACGGGTGCTCGCGGCGCTCACCACCGCCGCGCAGTTGACGGCGAGGCGGGACCGCACCCAGAACCTCGAACTCAGACGCTGGGGACGCCCGCCCGGCAGCGGCTACGGAGACGGCGTCCCCGCCGACGCCTACCCGAACGCCCCGCGCCGCACCCACCCCCACTTCGAACAGCGCGACTACGCCGCCGACAACCCCTGGGGCAACTCCGACGAACAGGTCTCGGCCGCCACGACAGGCCAGGTGGCCTTGGTCACCACCTCGGGAGACGCGGTGGCCGACTGGATCACCGCCGGTCAGGCCCTCCAGCACGTGCTCCTCCACGCCTCGGCGTACGGGGTGGGGGCGGCCTTCCACACGCAGGCGCTCGAGTTCCCGCCGCTGCGATCGTTCATCGCCGACTACCTGTGCGCGGGCGAGCGGCCCCAGTTGATCATTCGCCTGGGATACCCGCTGACCGAGACCGCAGGTGTCCGCCGCCGAATCGAGGACGTCCTCGACGAAGACTGACCGCGACAGCGTGGCCGGCGGGTCAGCACGGATCCGTCGCACTCCAGGCCGGCCACCGACAGCAGCCGGACGTCCGCCGGGACGATGTCGCCGAGGCGCAGGTCGACGACGTCTCCGGGGACGAGGCGGGTCACCTCGACCTGCACGGAGCGGCCGTCACGTAACACCAGTGACTGATGGCGGATCTGCGATTGGAGCGCCTCGGCGGCCTTCTCGGCCCGGTACTCGTTGAAGAACTCCAGCCCGGCCGACGCCGCCACGATGACGCCGATGATCACAGCGTCGGAGCGTTCCCCGACGAAGTACGACACCACAGCCGCGATCAGCAGCAACACCAGGAGCGGTGATCGGATCTGGTACCACAACACCGGCAGCAGCCGGGCCCGGTGCGAGGTGACGGCGTTCGGCCCGTATCGGGCCCGGCGGACATCAGCCTGGGCCGGGGCCTGGGAGAGACCGTCCTCGTCGGCGTCCAGCCCTCGCAGCACGTCCGCCCCGGGAAACGAGGCGACCTCGTCCACAGTTGCGGGCTTGTTCAACGTGATCATCTCCTGTGGCCGACCGGCCGCCAGGGCGACGAGAGCGTATACCGGCTGTCCGCCTCCGCTCTGGCCCGATCGAGCTGACCGATCAGGAACCGGAAGTCACCCCAAACCAGGACCAAGGTCACCTCGATCCGACTGTCTTCGACCCCGGCACGAGAGGACCCTGCGGAATGCGACGGAGGAAATGCCGAGGGAGCCCATCGTGGTCGGGTGTGGACCTGATGATCGTGGTGGCGTGGGTCGTCCATCCCGAGCAGCGACCGAGGTCCGCCCCTTTCAGGACCTTCGGCCCAGGCGCCGCACCCCCGCCGCGCGATGCAATGGAGACGGAGCAGGGCCCGCGCCCGCCGTACCCCTCACGGCGATCGTGGCCAAAGGAGGGAACGCCATGACCAGCCTGAACACCCTCACCGCGAGAGACGTCATGACCCGGGTCGTCGTCACCGTCGCCCCAGACGAGTCACCGCTCATGGCCTGGGAGCTGATGCGCCGGGCCGGCGTCCACCACATCCCGATCATCAGCGCGGGTCAGCACCTGCACGGCCTGCTGTCGACACAAGACCTCGCCGACAACTGCACGGGCACTTTGGCCGATCTGTCTCGTCGCCAGGTGGGCGATCTCGTGAAGACGGAGCGCACACCACGGGTCGGGCTGGACCGCTCGCTCGGCACGGTTGCCGAGACGATGCTCGACTCGGCCCGGAACGCCGTTCCCGTAGTGGACGAGCACGGCCGGGTGGTCGGCGTCATCACCGCGGTCGACGTGCTGCGCGCGGTCGCCGGCCGGATCAGCCCCGAGTCGCGTCACGAGCCCAGTGCGGTGCATCCCGCGCTGTTCCGACTGCAGCCCGTGCTCTAGCGTCACAGCGCTGATTTCCCCTGTCCTCCCCGGCTCCAAATCATGCTCCGAGGGGCAGCGAAATGGCACGTATTCCGCTTCGCCCCTGACCAACAGGGCCTCCACAGGTCGCAAAGGCCTTTCTGTCAGCAGAGAAAAGGAGTACACAATGGAGGGCAAACAGAATCTCGACGCCGGCACACTGGAAGTGTTGAGCGAAAAGGAGTGCCTGCGGTTGATCGGCACCGATGGCATCGGCAGAGTGGCCTTCGGAGGTGCACCCGGCCCCACCGTGTTCCCGGTGAATTACCGCTTGCTCAACGGTGAAATCGTCTTCCGGATTCGTCAAGGCGGCACCATGGACGAGAGCCTCCGGTCCGGCATCGATGACATGGACATCAAAATCGCCTTCCAGGCCGACCACATCGACGAGATCAACCACGAGGGCTGGAGCGTCCTGATCCAGGGCCCCGCCCACCACGTGACGGATGGCGACATCGAGGCGGATGTGGATTCCTGGGCGGGAGACGACCGCGACCACTACATCCGTATCGCCCCGCAACGCGTAACCGGCCGACGGATCAACCGGCTCTGATCCTGGCTTCGGCAGGTCGGTGGCTGCCACCGACCTCGCCGGCCAGGGCCGCACAGGAGGGTTCAAATCCCTGACACCCCACCACGTATGACCTGATTTGACCGGTGATTTGCCCGGTTGGGGCGTCGGCGAGGTGAGATCGTCCATGGTTGCTCGGTGGTTGCTCATGGGCACGATGCGGGCGCGCGGCGGCCGGTCCCGGACCCTGCAATGTCCGAATTGTCGCGCTGGCCAACAGGGTCACCGCCGCCGAGATGGGCCTTGGACCATCGCCACGTCATGCCACAGCCAAGGACTCACTACCCCGCCGCAGCCGGGAGCCAAATCCGACTCACCCGAGGCTGAGGGAATCGGGGCATGCAGCTGAGCTACCCACTCGACATGATGCCGCCGATCAGCCAGCCGACGGCCGACCCTCGTTCCCGAATACCAAATATCGGCGCAACGCCTCTCGCCCACCGGGAACGAAAGGCCATCGATCAACGACCTCCCGCACTTCGAGCTCTGTGAGCCAGGCGTGCCAAGCGATCTCGGACGGATCGGGAAGCAATGGCTCAGTGATCACGGCCTCGTGCACCCCGAACCAGACAGGGCTGAACCCATCCCGGCACAGGAACTTGAACATGAAACGCACCGGGGCGCCGGCGCCCAGCTCCTCGGACAGCTCGCGGGCTGCCGCGTCCTCATACGACTCGCCCACGTTCACGGCACCCCCGACCATCACGTCATAGTGGCCGGGAAAGCGAGTGTGCTGCTCCGCTCGCCGCAGCACGAGGATCCGCCGCATCGGATCGCGGCAGATCGTCGTCGCGATCCGATGCATCCATCGCCGACGCTCCGCCTCCGCGCGATCCACGACCCCCAGCACGCGGTCCACTTCATCCACTCGCTCGACCAGCTCGCCCACGCAGGACACGATCTCAGTCACCACCGACAACCTGGTCTACGAGCACCCCAAGCCGGCGACCCGCATCACATGACCTGCCCGGAAACGCAACACGAGCGACGACCCCCAGCCCGACGTCGCGGGGCGGCGGAGCCAGGTGAGCGGCCAGTAAGGCCCGGTCCTCAGGCGCGAACTGCGGAAACGATCCTCAGCCGTTCGCAGCGGTGATCACTCGCCCCAGACCTTCGCATTCCTCTGCCACGTCGTCACAACCACGCACCGCCGGCATCGGTCACGACGACAACGATCAACGAGGTGAGCTCGTCTCGCCATAGCCAGTTATCCACGTCCCGAACCACTTCGGCGAGCCGGTCAAGAGGGATGAGAACGGCTTCGTTGGGATCGGGAGGCGATGCCGGGAGGGTGCGCACCTCCACCAAGCCATGGCGCGCCAGGGACATGAGCGCATCCGCGAGGCGTGGCACTGCTGCGATTCGCTCATCTTGAGTGCCGTCGTGCGTCAAGGTCGCAGCCAGCTCCCACAGCGGGACGTTGTCCGCATCCGCTTCCTCCAACACGAAATGCTCGACATGCGTAAAGCCCACAAAGTCAGTCACGAGCACATTCTGGTTGAGGGGTGGGGATTCGCATCCCTCGTGGGTGCGCCACTCGACGCCCGCAACGTCCGATGAGCCTTCCGGAAGATCCTCAAGGAGGCCGGTCTTCCCGCCGCCGACTGGACTCCACGGGAGATGCGCCACAGCTTCGTCTCGCTGCTCTCCGACTCCGGCGTACACCTGCTCGGAGATACTCGACCGGGCGCCAGCCGCCGTATCGGCTCGCCGAGCCGAGGTCTGCTCGGTAAGCACGAGGAACGACGGGCGCCTTGAGAGCCGGTGGGTCATTTCTCCAGGTGGCCGACCAGCTCGACGCCTTCCTGAGTTACCCCGCTCGACGAACGTTCCCGGGCTCGATCCAGTGAGAGAACATAGCCCCCCGCACACAGCACGTGCCCGCCCTCACCACCCACACCGAACGAGTAGCCGTGCAGGTACCCTCGTCCACTGCTGCCGAAGCCGGCCAGATGGAACATCCCCTCCAAGGCCTCCGGGCTGGATCTCTCCACGATCAGCGGGGGCCCGTACTGCCCCCGCAAGGTCATCGCCGCCACGGCGATGAAGACGAGGTCGAGGGTCTTCTCGTCGCCCTCCGCGAGGCTTTTGAGTATCAGGTGGGCATGGGACGCGCTGAAGGACCAGAGCACGAAGCCTCGCTCGTACACGAGCGGGAGCCGAATCAGCGTTCTCTCGCTTTACTCAAATGGATTCCTCGCCGGCAGATCGTCCAGCTCCCATCCAGTCGCGTTGTCCACGCCGGGTTCGGTCACTTCGCCCCAGATATCCGTACGCCCTGGCCCTGTTCGCCGCCTCGATCTCGAACCAGGTCGTCCACCTAGATCACGACGACCAGGAACGCCGTCAAGCCCAGTGTCGCCGCCACGAAGCCCCATGTGCGCCGGTTGACTCTGGCCTCCTGCCAGGAGCAGCGAACCAGGATGACCGCGATGACCAGAGCGGCGACCAGGTGTACCCACGTGTTGCCGACGAGGGTCATCAGCAGGCCGAGCGCGAACACGACGGGGCCCAAACCGTAGCGGCCGAGCAGCGCCCAGACGACCGCGACGGCCAGGAGCATCGTGGAGACATCCCCGTGGAGCACTCGTGAGAGTAGACCGTCTCTCGCGTTGTAATAGCTCACCATCGAATAGATGGAGCTCAAAGACCCGTCGGGGGCGAAGGCCGGTATGGGCTGCGTCATCGAATAGATCCCGGTGCCCATGAGAACCAGGAAAAGGCACAGAAGCACCTCGCCGGTCAATTGCCGCGCGCGATCCACGGTGGCCCACGTGGTGCTCAGTAATCGAATGGTCATGCGGCGAATGATTTCATGCGAAGTCCAGGTATCAGAACGGCGTCCGCCCGCTCTGTAGGCGCAGAACCACCACACGTTCTACGACGCACGCGCATGAGGTCCACGATCTGATCGGGTGCTGGGCGGGGACACCGCGACCTCGCTGCTCGAACTGACCTGGATCGAGGTCACCGGACTGCCCCGCGTCGCAGCCGTGCTGCGGGAACGTTCCGACCTCTTGACGGAGGCCCGGCGTGCCGGGGAGCAGGTCTACGCGGACACCGTGATGACCGATCCGGAACTGTTGGCCGTGCTCATCGGAGCCCTTGTTGGGGTTACTGCGGGCGGCTACCCTGACGATCAGCTACCGTGCCGCGTAGCCGCCGTCCGACAGCTCGTCTTCCGGGGTGGTAAGGCGTGGCAATCCCGACCGTGGTTCACGAGCGTGCACTCCGGATCGAGGTCCTCGGTCCGTTGCGGGTCTGGCGGGACGGCGTCGAGCTGGATACCGGCCCTCGGCAACAGGCCTTCCTGTTCGCGCTGCTGCTGGCCCACGTCGGCCGACCCGTCAGTACGAGCCAGTTGCTCGACCTCATCTGGGAAAACGACGTGCCGGCCAGCGCGCTCAACATCGTCCACAAATACGTGGGTGCGCTCCGCCGGCTCCTCGAACCATCGCTGCCCGCGCGGGAGAGCGGGTCCTACCTGCAGCGCCGAGGTAACAGCTACCTGTTCGCGGCCGAGTGCGAGGCCCTCGATCTCGTCCTGTTCCGCCGCCGGGTGAGGGAGGCCGGGGCCGCCGTGGCCGAGCAACGGCCGACGGCCGCGCTCGCCTGCTACGTCGACGCCCTCGGGTTGTGGCGCGGGTCCACGACCCAAGATTGGAGTCACGGGACCGCCGCCATGTCGACGTTCGTCGCGCTCGACCACGAGTTCCTCGACGCCTGCACCGCGGCGGCCGAGGTCGCGATCTCGCTGGGCCAGCCGGAGCGTGTACTCCAGCCCCTTCGTCTCGCCGCGTCGTTGGCTCCCCTGCACGAGCCGGTCCAGGCCGCCCTCGTCACGGTCCTGGGGGCTGCCGGACACCAAGCCGAGGCGTTGTCCGCCTACCTGCAGGTCCGCGCGCGGCTGGTTGAGGAACTCGGCATCGACCCCGGTCAGGCGCTGCGGGACGCCCACCAGCGGGTGCTGGGTTCCAGCGTCCAACCCCCGCGGGCCGCCGCCGACCCGATTGACGGCGGGCAGTCACCGCTGGCGGCCGCCGGGCTTGTCGGCCGGGTCAAGGAGCTCGCTGTGGTGTGGCAGGCGGTGGAGTCCGCTCTGGCCGGCCGCACCGGGCTCGTACTGGTGGAGGGCGAGCCGGGAGTCGGCAAGACGCGGCTGGTCGAGGAAGTGACCGGTGCGGCCCACAGGCGAGGCGCACACGTCGTGTGGGGCAACTGCCTGGAGGACGCCGGCGCACCGTCGATGTGGCCGTGGGTGCGAGCCATCGGCACGGTCCTGGACGCCCTGGAGCCGACGTCGCGCGAGAAGTGGCTGGCCAGCGAGCTCGGCAACCTCGTCGAGTCGGACGACCGGGTGCCGGTCGAGCCGGAGCAAGCCGACGCCGGGGGCCAATTCCGCCTGTTCGAACGTGTCCTCGCGCTGCTCCGCGAGGTCTCCGCCGCGCGGCCGGTCGTCCTCGTCATCGACGATCTCCAGTGGGCCGACGTCGCTTCCCTGCAGCTGTTCGGTCACTTGGCCGTCCGGCTGCCGAGCGGCGTCGCGATCATCGGCACGTTTCGCGACCGCGCCCCCATACCGGGGACGAGGTTGTCCCGGCTGCTCGCGGCGACCAGCCGGGTGTCCGGTCATCGCCGCATACGCGTCGGCCCACTGGGACCGGCCGGGGTCGCCGAACTCATCCGCCGCGAAACCGGCCGCGACCTCGGGGACGGCGTCGTGGACAGCATCCACGCGCGCACGGCCGGCAACCCGTTCTTCGTCCGAGAGCTGTCCCGGCTGCTCGCCGCGGGGGGCGACATCAGCAGGGACGGGGCCGTGCCGTCGACCGTGCGGGACGTCGTGCGCGACCGCGTCTCGCACCTCGACGACGAGGCGCACGACCTGCTCCAAGCCGCGGCCCTCATCGGCCGCGACGTCGACCTCGGCCTGCTCGCCCGCGTCACCGGGCTCGACACCCAGACCTGTCTCGACCGACTGGAGCCCGTCGATCACCTCGGCCTGCTCGGGCCGACTCCCGGGAACCCGTTCTCGCTGCGTTTCACCCACGACCTGGTCCGCGAGTCGGTCGCCACGGCCACGTCACCGCACCGGGTGATCCGGCTGCATCTCCGCGTGGCGGACGCGCTGGAAGCCACCGAAAGCAGCGTCGAGTCCGTCGCCGAGCGCGTCGCCCACCATCTCTGGGCCGCCGGCCCCCTGGCCAACCCGTCCCGGACCGCGAGTGCGCTCATCGGCGCCGGTCGCCGGGCGGTCGCCAAATCCGCTCTCGAAGCGGCCCAGCAGCATCTCCGGTCGGCGACACAGGTGGCCCGCTCGGCGGGCCTGGCCGAGCTCGAACTGTCCGCGCTGTCACAACTCACCGCTGTCATCGGCAGGGGGCCCGGATACGCGGTCGACCTCCTTGAACGCGCCGAGCATCTGGCCCGCGATCTCGGCCGCGAGGAGGAGGCCCTCAACTTCCGGCTGTCCCGCCACGCGGCCACCTTCGAGGCTCTACAACTCGACCGCGCCAAACAGTTGGCCCGGCAGTTTCTCGACCAGACCGGTGCGTCGGCCGATCCCGTCCTACGCGCCTACGGCCTGCAAACGTGGGCCATCTACCAGTGGGCCATCGGCGAGATCGGCAGCGCGTTCGAATACCAGAACCGGTCGGACCGCACGCTGCTCGAAGACATCGCCGGCTACAACGAGTTTCCCCTGCGACGCGATCTCCATCTGATCTCGGCCGGCCTGCACGCGGAGATCTCCGCGCTGCACGGAGACCTCGACGCCGCCCGGCCGGTGCTCGACATGCTGGAAGCCGCCGGCGACGACCCCTACGCGATCACGCTCTGGGCCGCGTTCGCCTCCACGATCGCGGCGCTCGCCGGCGACCCCGCCTGGGCACTGCGCACGGCCGAACGAGGCCTCGCCGAAGACCCCGGCTTCTCCTTCGCCTTCTTCGGCGCCCATCTGCGGATGAACCGCTGCTGGGCGCGAGCCGTGACGGGCCACGACCCGGCCGGGGCCGCAGCCGAGGCCGAAGCCGTCCTGACGGCGAAACTGCTCGACCCGCCGCTCACCGGCCTGGCCACCTGGTACGGCCTGATCGCCGACATGTGGCTCGCCGCCAGCCGGCCGGACACCGCCGCCGCCACGCTCGACCGGGCCGATCAGGTCGTCGAGACCTACGGCGAGCGTTATGCCGAGGGATTGCTGTTACTGCTGCGGGCCCGGCTGCTGATGGCCGAAGGCGCCCGCGTCGAACTGGCCCGGGCGGCGGCCGAGCGGGCCCGCGCGCTGTCCGCCGAGCGGGGAGCTCACCTCTTCGCCCACCGGGCTGAGCAACTGATCCGAGAGCTTGGCTGACGCCGCGCGTCACGCATCGAAATCGGCGCAGGCCGTGAGCTTGTTCCGTTCCGCCGGCCGAACGGCGGATGCCCAGATCGGCCAGGAAGCGCTGTGGTGCGCGAACTGGTGTTTTTGATGATGCGGGCGGCGAGTGAGGTGAACACCTCGTCGAAGACCGCGGTGAACTTGGCGTCGTGGTCGCGAATGAGGAACTGACTCCAGCACGGTCCGGTGCGACGTGGAGCCGGACTGAGCCTGGCTCTTTTGAGGATGTCGCATACATGCGGGACACGACAATCTATTCGGGACGGACGGGTGAGATCGGGCCGCCGGCGAAAGTCAGCTCTTCGAGGAGCCGGGGAGTCATGGTGATGCCGGTGAGGTCCTCGGCCCACATGAAGACCGGGCCGACGTTGATCTCGGGCATTCCCGGGAACCGGGCGTCGGAGCGGGCCAGGATCGGGGCGAACGTCGCCGGCATCTGGTCGGGCATGACCATCTGTTCGTCGATGACGAAGCCGTCCTCGCCGTAGAAGCCGACCTCGGTCCGCCCGTCTTCGACCCAATGGAAGTAGTAGATCCCGGTGATGTCCTGCAGATAATGGGCGACGACCCGGGTGCCCGCCGACAGCGACTCGACCATTCCGTCGTAGAAACCGACCATGTTGTTGTCGACGATCAACGTCCACTCACCAAGAGAGGCGACGGCGGCCAGCGTGACGCCCTCACTGCCCCAGGATTGGGTCCGCGCGACCTTCTCGACGGACATGGGGGCGAAGGTGGCGATGTCCCCGCCGAAACAGGCGACGACGTCGGCGGGAGACACGCCCCTGACGTAGGTCAGGGTGACGTGATCGAGTGAGTTGGCCAGGTCGCGGTACATGCGCGGCATGATCTCAGGACGTACCGACAAATCAGGCTTGTGGGGTCACGAGGTGGTACAGGGAGGCGAGTCGAGCTCGCTTCGCTCGGTCACTGGCCTGAAGCCCAGTCCTGGGGGGCGGCTTGTTGGGCTGGATCCCGCGAGGACTTTGCATTTACCGAAGATCCCACCAGCACCCTGCACTGGCCCACACTCATCAGGCGACGCCGTCAGCCTGTGGAGAGGCTCGGAGGGTCCCCGACATTGTCCAGTTGCAGATCTTGGGGGGTTGATCCGTCGGTCCGTCTACCCAGGGTCGGCGCAGAGTTGGGAGGTCAAGGCGGTGCGGGCCCATGCTTCCCACGTGTCCGGTGACCAGTCGCGGTCGCGGACGAAGATCAGGTAGAGCTGCGGGCTGAGCAGGCCGAACAGCAGGTCCGCCGCCATCTCGACGGAGAGGCCGGGACGGGTGCCGGGCTTGCCGACCAGCGCTTCGGCCGCTGCGTACTGCACGGTGTAACGCGGGTCGGGGCCCTCCGGCCACTGTGCGGCGATCTCAGGGTCGGTGGCCGCGGCAGCCGCGATCAACGGCATGATCGGGGCGACCCGGCCCAGGATCTCGCGGGTGCCGTGGACGTGCGCGCGCAGTTGCCCGGCTGCGGTGGGCTCGGCGCACGCGGCGCGAAACCACTCACGATCCATGGTGGCGACGGGCTCGGTGTCTCCGGCGATGGACGTGTCGACGACGTCCTTGAACAGCGTGCGCTTGTTGCGGAAGACGAAGTAGACCGTCTGGACGGCCACGCCTGCCCGGTCCGCGACCTCCTGCAGGCTCGTCGCCCCGTAACCCTGCGCGACGAACAGTTCGCGAGCCGCCCCGATGACCTTTTCACGGGTGAGGCGTGAGCGCTCGGCTCGCTTGTCCGGCCGCTTGACGTGGTCCATGTTGCGAGTATATCTCTAGAGTTCATCACTAGAGTTCAACTCTAGATTCTTGGAGGAGACAATGGACCAGCCCCTCACCACCCAGAAGTCAGGCCCGGACCTGACCTCACCGCAGCGAGACCAGGAGGAGGAGTCCGTCCACCGCGCACTGGAGGGCTATTACCGCGCCGGCAAGCCGCCGTGGGACACCGGCGTGACACCGCCCGAGCTGGTCACCCTGGTCGAGGGGCCCGGCGCGCTGCCGCCCGGCCGCGCTCTCGAACTCGGCTGCGGCACGGGGACCAACGCCATCTACCTCGCACAGCACGGCTGGGAGGTGGCGGCCGTCGACCTGTTCGACCACGCCGTCGACCAGGCCAGGGAAAAGGCCGAGGCGGCGGGAGCGGCGGTACGGCTGCTGCACGGAGACGCCACCCGCCTCGACGAACTGGACGCGCCCGGTCCCTTCGACCTGTTCTTCGACCTGAGCTGCTACTGCGGGATCCCACTGCACCGCCGCGACGCCTACGCCACCGGGCTCACCCACCGCGCCGCTCCCGGAGCACGGCTGCTGATGTTCGGGTACGGCCCCGAACCGCTCGGCAATCCGATCCCCGAGGTCACGTCGTGGGCGGCGGGCGTCACAGCCGACGAACTCCGCGCCAGGTTCGCCGGCTGGGAACTACTCGACGTCACACCGGGCACCAACTCGGTGCCGACCTTCTGGTTCACGCTGCGCCGCGACGCCTAGAGAGTCGGTGATGTGGCTGAACGGGCCCCTGCTTCCCACCCACTCCCCGCAGAACAGGCACGTGCAGAGCTGGGCACCGACATTTCCGTGCGACTGAAGGGAGACATCCGCGAAAGGGTCCAAGGTCGGGCGAAGCGCTCAAAGTGTCCGCGTCTCGAAGGACCGTCAGCACATCGTGGTGTTCGTACAGCAAGACCTGCGGCGCAGTGAACTCCAGCTTCGCCCCACGTTCGAGGCGCGCCGACGTCGGAACCCAAGATCAGCCCATGGACCGGATCCTAGCTCCGCAGTGAACGCGAAGCCTTCAGGGCTGATAGGGCGGTGCCACTCCCCACCCCCAGTGGGGAACCGGAGCCTGCGTCGGCGGGGTGGCGCCGGGCTGCGAGTTCTCCACCGCCAGCCGGGTTCCCCACTCGACGTAGCTGGCGAAGGCGGCCCGGAACTCGGGATCGGCAGGAAGGTTCACCTCGTCGGCCGCGTCCATGAGCAGGTTCACCCAGCGCCGGCGCTGGGGCTCGGTAACGCCCTTGCCGAGATGGTGAGCGAGCATGTGCGGGTAGCCGCCGCGTTCACGCGTATAGGAGTCCGGCCCACCGAAGACTTCGGCGAGCCACATGGCCACGTAGCGTGGATGGCCCGCGTCCATGTGCGCGAACAGCGGCCCGATCAGGTCGTCCTTGCGGACCAGGCCGTAGAAGACGTCCGTGAGTCGCTCGAACGCCTCCGAACCGCCTGCCCACTCATACAGAGTCGGAGGTTCGTTTTCAGTCATGTAAGCATGTAATCACACACTTTTCGGTCATGTTTGCGACCGGGCTTATGTTCATGATCACGTAACTATGATCGCGGCAATCCCGGGATGGGGTGACAGGGGGTTCAGAGCCCTCAACAGCGCGGCAACCGGACGCTGTATCGCCCCACTCACTGAACGAGGCCACATCGGGTCTCCGCCAGATAACGATTTCCGGCCCGGTTTGCCCGGCTCGTCGTCGCCGGCCCATTCTGCAGGCCGTGAGCTTGCGGCGACGACTGTGGGCGTGGTGGCGCTCGATCGCGCAGACCGAGGCATCGTCGGGTGCGTTAGCCGGATTGGCCCTGCCCCATGGGAACGTTTCCCGGACCCCTCTTGTGATGGAGGCGGTACGCGCCCTCGCCGTGCAGACCCTTTATGACCGCTACGGCGCCGCCCTGTACACCCAAGCCGCCGACGATCCCGCGCTCAGCGCCGCGATCACCGAGTACGCCGCGAGCCTGCGAACGATGATGAGGGAGGTCGAGGATGGCGGGCCTACCTGATGAGCCACGCCCAAGAACTTTCTGATCCGGCTGCTGGACGACGCGGTCCAGGCAGGGCTGACCGGCAAGTCAGGCACGGTCGACGGACCCCAGGTACTGACCGAGCTCGGCGCGCTGTTCCAACTCGGCTTCAATTAAGGACTGATCCGGATCACGGCCTCAAACGACACCTCCCAGTGAATCTGGTCACCTGGGGTGGCGAACGCCAGACCTCAAGGCCTAAGTGGTCCAGCTCGGACCGGAAGTTTCCGGCTTTTCCTCCCATATAGATAGGTAGCCATGTGTGGGGCGGCCACCTAGTGGGCGTGGAAACTTCGTCTAGTGGTGTGCGTCGCCGGTGTGACCAGGGGATCGGGACATGAGTGAGTTGGTGCTGGCCCTGGTCGCCGGGTTCATGGTGGCGGCGCTGGGGACACCAGTAGGAGTTTCCGGCGCGGTGTTCCTGCTCCCCCCGCAATCCAGCCTCCTCGGTGTGACCGGACCGGCCATCACCTTGTTTCAACGCCATATCCACCCCGTTGGCCCTGATTAGGGCATCCTCCTCAAAGACCCCCGCGTCGCGCGCGAGGTCGTCCGGCCTGCTGACGGTCATCGCGGCGTGTGTGCCCGCAGGAGTGATCGGCGCTTACGGAAGAGTGACTCTGCTGGCCGGCCCGGCGCGCTTTCGTGTCCTGGTGCTTGTCGTGCTGGCCCCGCTGGGAGTTCACCTCCTCATCCGAGCTGCCCGGAAATCACCCCAACGGCCGGCGGAGGCACAACACGAGCCGCCTCCACTGAGGACATCGCTTCTGGTTCCGCTGGCCCTGGTGACCGGTGCGGTCGGCGGCGCGATGGGGATCGGCGGCGGGTCCTTGCCGGCTCCGTTGCTGGTGGTCCTGGCGCGTCAGCCCGTCCAGCGCAGCGCGCCATTGGCGCTCACCTCGACTCTGGCGACGTCGATCACCGGTCTCGTCGCCTACAGCCTGTTCGACGCGTTCGGCATCGGCACTCCTCCGGCGGCACCGGTGTGGCACATCGGAATCGCGACGGGTATCGGAGGGATCGCGGGCGCCCTGGTAGGAGCGGCAATGGCACAACGGGCCGGGGAACGCGTGCTGACGCTGCTGCTGGGGGCGATTGCCACCGCAACGGCGGTGAGCTACCTGCTGCGGTGATGGTTACCGAATCCGGTGAGGCGTGTCCGGGGGCTGGGAGGCCCCCGGCTGTCCTCCAGGCCGTGACTTGGTTGGACGTGGCCTGGCCGGGACGGTCAATCTTGGTGAACGGTGGCGCGCGGCCGTAGCTCGACGCCTTTGCCGGGGGACTGTTCTCACGTGCCGAACAGCCCGTAGGAGCCGTGCACGACGTTCGAGTTCTTCGTCATACGCGGGTAGCCGGGACCTTCGAAGATGATTTTCGTGTAGACCTCGTCGCCGGTGTCGTACGGGGCCAGATTGTCCTCATCGAGGTACTTCGCACAGAACAAGGTGTAGTCGGAGACGATGAACAGCCCGCCCCCGTTCGTGTCCGACACCGCGCTCAGGGTCGCGTTCCGCCCTTTGTACATGCGGTTGTCGTAGGCCACGTCCTCGCCCCAGATCTCGACCCGGGCTGTGGCACCGTTGTCGATCAGGTACTGGGCCTGGGCGTTGGTCATTCCGATCTTGCCGACGGTGAAGACCCGGCAGTCATTGCCGGTCTTGAGTTCGGTGACGGTCAGGCGTGCGGTGAGCTTGCCGGGCTCGTCGGCGGCGTGAGCGGGCGCGGCGAGGGTCAGGGCGGCGGCGGTGGTGATGCCGAGCGCGAGGGCCGCGCGACGGAACTTCTTGAGCGTGGACGTGCCGAGTTCCTTCGATGCTGCGTTGTGGGGTGTCCTGACGGTGGCGGCGGTGACGATGGATCAGCGCCACGGGGACAGGCTCGGCTTAGGGCTCGCCGAAGCCGAAGTTGCGGTGGATCGTGTTCGACCGCTTGGACATGCTGGAATAGCCGGGGCCGGAGAAGTAGATCTTGGAGTAGATCTCGTCGCCGTAGTCGAACGGAGGCTTGTCGTCCTCGTCGAAGAGGGAGACGCAGTTCAGCGTGAGGCTCGACACGATGAACACGCCGCCGCCGTTCTTGTCCGACACCGCGCTCAAGGTCGCGGGACCCTTGTAGAGGCGGTTGTCGTAGATGGGGTCGTCCGCCCAGATCTCCACGCGGGCGGTGGCGCCGTTGTCGATCTGGTACTGCGCCTGCGCGTTGGTCATGCCGACCTTGCCGACGATCAGCACCGGGCATCTGCTGCTGGTCCCGGTGATGGTCAGCTGGGCGGTGAGCTTGCCCTGCTCGTCGGCGGCGTGAGCGGGGGCGGTGAAGGTGAGGGCCGCGGTAGTGGCGATACCGAGCAGGGCGGCCGTGCGGGCGATCTTCTTGAGTGTGGACATGCCGGTTCCCTTGAATCTGCTGTGCGGGCGGTCCCCTGACTATGGGTCGGCCCGCTTGCCGGGCCCTTGAGCGCCGAGACCCGATTTCTTGATGACCGATGATGTGGCGGTTGCAGAGTGGTCTGCCGGTCACCGGCCCGAAGCACAGGACTCGTGACCGCCCCTGAGACGACATGGCCCATCTAGCTGGACTTTCAGTGCGGCGAGTACCGGTTCCGCTACCGCGTCGGAGATCCCAACCCGGCCGCCCTCGAAGTGGTCCGGCCTTCGGCCGAGGGCTTGCAAGCTGTACCCGATACAGACCGACCGTCGGAACACGCCCCCGCACGAGCGCCCCAAACCGGCGCTCCCGCTTGGCGCGGTGCTTCTTGAGGAGTTTCAACGTCTCGGCATCGGCGGCGACGATGCGGGTCCCTGGCGTCGGTTTTCGGTTTGCCCTGGACGGGCTGCCAGCCGAGTTGGGTGATCTGCCAATGCACGCCGATCGTGCCGCCGGCGAAGTTGACGTCCTGCCAGCGCAGGTCCACCGCCTCGCCCGGCAGGCGGTGACGCTGGGCACGAGCCAGGAAGGCCGAGGTTGGGCGGGCGTCCACACCATGACTGGTGAGAGTCGCGAGGTGGAGATGTAGCAGCCGATCACGTCCACTCTGGCCCGTGCCCGGCGGGCGAGGTCGGTGCGAGCGGTGTGGTCCGTCCGCCAGCGGACCGCCCGTTCCTCACCCCCGCCGTCTTGAGCGCATCCAACTGAACATCCGGGGACTGGCGCACCGTCGAGGCGCGCGAACCAGTTGGGCCGGCCCGGATACGGCGGCAGTGTGCCGATCAGCACGGCGTGGCGGCGAGCGGTTGTTCCCGTTGCCGAGTTGACCCCGTTCGTTGTAACTCAGCCGTACAAGGGACTGCCCTTGCCCGGGATCGTGCTGGCCATGACGGGAGAGGGGACATGGCCAGCACGATCAACAGCAGGGCGACCGTCACTTCAGGAAGGACCTCACGGGCACGGTCCGGCGGGAGGAACGGCCACGGTGATGTCGACCTCGGAGTCGATCGCGGCAGACGAATGGGCTGACGGGCTCTGGCCCACTACCTGGCCGAGCTTGGTGCAGTAACGGTCCACCCAGATGTTCCTGACGCCCAGGCGCAAGCGCACGGCGGTCAGCCTGGCGGGCACGCTGTCCTCGGGAAGACCGATCACGTCGGGGACCGACATCCACCTCGGCGGCGGGTTCGGCAGCAGGTTCGACGTGGCCAGCCCCGTTGAGCGGCCGACCGAGATCGAGTTGGATGGCATGTCCGCCCACACCTCGCGGGCGATCGGGTCGAAGGCGTTCGCCGTGTTTCGGCCCAATGCGTTGCCGGTGTTGTCGCCCCAGGTCATGACGTAGAAGCCGGTTGTCAGGGCGGCGGCCGTGCCGCCCATGCCCGGGTCCACCTGCTGCACATCGATGATCGGGGTGGCCACGGGGGTGCGGCGGGTCGTGGTCGTGCCGTCGCCGAGGCGTCCGCTGGTGTTGTCGCCCCAGGCGTACACCTGGCCGGCCTGCGTGACCACGAGGTTGTGCCGGTATCCGGCCGAAACGGTGCGGACGCCGGTCAGGCCGGTGACCTGGCGGGGCACCGCCCTGCTGGTCGTGGTGCCGTCACCGAGCTGGCGGAAGGTGTTGTCGCCCCACGCCCAGACGGTGCCGTCGGTGGCACGGGCGAGCACGTGTCTGTCGCCGAGGCTGATGGACTCGACCGGGGGAGGCCGTTCACCCGGACAGGGGATGGGCTGTTCACCACTCCGGGCAGGCTGCCCCACAGGAAGACCGAGCCGGTGGAGTCGACGCCGCCGCTGAAGGTGCTCCCGGTGACGATCTGCCGGATCACTCCCTCGCCATCCGGATCGCCGGGCAGGCCGCCCACCAGCAAGGGAAAGCGCCGGTCCACCGTGCCGCCGTCACCGATCTGGCCCTCGGCGTTGAGGCCCCAGCCCCAGAACTCGACCGCCGTCACCTGCGCGTCGACCCCGCCGGACGCCAAGGCCGTTCCCGCCATCGCGGCGGTCAGCGCGAGCGTCACCGCGACGGCCACCAGTCGTAATCTCATCGTCGTCTCCATCCAGGTTTCTCTCCTGTACGGCGTTCACCACCGGTCCCACTGAGGGAACGGAATGTCACGCAGCCGGCAGCCCGATGAAATTCAACCCTCATCGACCAGCAGGCCATCCATGAAGGCGGCGAAACGACAGAACCCGCCCGATGAGGCTGCACATCCAGGAGCCCGGCCGACCTGCCGCCCCGATGCGAAGTGAGCGCGGCCCGCTTCGCAATCCCGCGCGACCGCTCATCCGGCCACGGACCGCATCCGGCGCGGGTGAACAGCGATGACAGGAGCGCTCAAAGCTCCGACACGGCAACCGTGGTCGGGGGTCCGTATAAAGCAAACCCGGCGCACGTATGAGGTGCGCCGGATTTGCCGTGATCTCGCATTAAGGAGAATGCCACAGACCGATGTCTTTGAAACCACCGGCGTCTACAAGGACGCCGGTGGTTTCAAAGGCGTGTCAGAGAACAGGCTGGAACTTGCGGACGCCAAGGGGTTCGAAATCATAAAGCGTGTTGTTGAACAGGAGGCCGTCGACAGCCCCGAAGAAGGGGCCGTCCTGGCTGCCCTTGTTAAATGCCACACTGTAGGAAATCGCCGCGTTAGGCAGTTGGGCCTTCAACTCGGCGAAGCTGCAGGGCACCGCCTGGGTGCAGCCAATGACGCCGGGGACCGGCCTGGTCAGGAACCACTTGCTGTTGGTGGCACTCGCGTCGTATTGCTGCCAGCGTCCCGGGACTTTCGTCACAGGGGCTGACGGGCTCGTCGACTCGTTGGGCAGATAGACGAGACTCGTGTAGTCCACCATCCCCTGGTTGGGATTGACCTCCAGGTTCAGGGTGGGCATCTTGATCGTCGGGAACACGTCGGCATCGGCCCCGGTGAAGATCCAGTAGCGAAGGATGTGGATGTCCGCGAGTCGCGTCCCGGCGAAATCCACCTCGTTCCCGAACTGGATGTGGTCGGGGTCGCCTCCCGCGATGAACCCAAGACTGCCCACTCCGAAGGGCGGAGCCTGGGTGGCCACCGGGTCAGTCGGGATGATCCGGCCCCAGGGCCCCAGCCGGAGGAAGGCGCTCGCATTGCCCGCGGAATTGCGGCTGATGATGCCCCACTTCTCCGGCGAGTACGGATCCGCGGGTTTGGCATGAGCGGGGACGACCATGCCCACGGCGGCCAGACCGGCCAGGGTGATCGCGCAAGCGAATCGGTGGAAACGCATGATGGAGACTCCTGAAAGGACGGGAAACTTCGTTTCCTCGAGAGGCTTGGTCAGACGGCGGGAAGCGCGGCCCAGGGGGTACACGGCAGAGGGCCGCTCGTCGGGAGCGGCGCGTTGAGGTTCGCCAGGTTCCCCAGCCGGCAGACGGTGAAGAAGATCCCGTCCCGTGTTTGTACGGTGACCCTCAAAGCGCTCGTCGTGGTGGGGTCGGGGTAGTAATTCAGGCGCGAATCCTGCGCAACGGTGATGTGGGTGACAAGACCGCCCTGGCTACCCGGTGCCCGGCGAAGGTTCTGCCAGCCGGGTAGGGTACGGGGATCGTTCAGGTAGGGAATGCCCTTCCGCGCCGTCACGGTGAAGACGAGCGGATTCGCCAGAGAGTCAATGCTGATGGCGGCGGAATCGAGTGACCGGTCGGGCTTGGGACGCGGGGGCCTGGGGTGCTTGGGCTTGGAGTGCTCGGGACGGATTTCCTTGGACGAGGCGTCGGTGGCGGCGACGTCCGTTCGCGCGGGCGGTGGCTGCGGCGTGTCGGCGTTCGCGGGCGCGGCGACGACGAGGACGCTGAATGCGGAGACGCCTACGGTCGTGAGGCCGTTTCTCATGAATGCCTTCGCGAGGCTGTGGAGTGCGCGCAATGTGTTCACCTCTGCAGAAAAGCCCGCCGAAGCGGGTGGACACAACAATTCCGCGCGTTCCCATTTCCGGGACGTCCGGAAACAAACGGTTGGCGATTATTCTTTTCTTGAGATTGACGAACTCATTGTCCCGGTACGCCATTGATATACCGACACCAAGTGATATGTCCGGCATTATCTATTAGCTATCGATCCGTGTAGTCGGCAGTGCCGGAACGCCGTTATCGTCGTCCTCGTTGATTGCGGAGCCAGTTTCGGCGACGCAAACACGCCGGCTCCTCCGTGGTCGGCTGGGACTCCCCCGAGGCTCCATGACAGTTGGGGTCGTGCACACGTGGAGGCACGCAGCTGGGTTTGGCCCGGGCTACCCACGGGCGGGGCGCCGGTGCAGTCGGGTGCGGTCGCGGCGTGTGGGGTGCGAAAACTCGGACATGGCCTCTGATCTGCGGTTATTCACTCCGTCTATGCGGCCCGCCGGTACTGGTTGATCAGGCCGTCGAGTACCTGTCGGCGTTGCAAGCGGACGTGATCGATATCGCTTGGCGGAGCCGGGGCATGTGGTGGTTGAGGTGGCCGGCGGTCTCGTCCGCGATGGGGACGGTGCCGGTTGTAATGCCGTTCGTATGTCCGCAGGATTCGGTGGAGATGGCCTTCACCGTAGATCAGCAGCCGGTCGGTGCATTCCCTTCGAACGGTGCCGACCCAGCGCTCGACCATCGCGTTGGCCCGCGGGGCGCGAACTGGCGTCTTGATGATGCGGGCGCCGAATGAGGTGAACACCTCGTCGAAGACCGCGGTGAACTTGGCGTCCCGATCACGAATGAGGAATCTGACGCCCTCAGCCCGATCTCCCAGATTCATGACCAGATTGCGGGCCTGTTGAGCGACCCAGGCGCCGGTCGGATGCGCCGTGACGCCCGCGACGTGAACGACGCGAGTGGCGTGCTCGATGAAGAACAGAACGTAGAGCCGCTTGAGAAAGACGGTGTCGATGTGGAACAGATCGCACGCCCAGATGCCCTCGGCCTGCGCCTTGAGGAATCGGCTCCAACTCGGTCCTGTACGACGCGGCGCCGGACCGAGCCCGGCTCTTTTGAGCATGTCGCGCACGGTGCTGGGCGGGACCCGAAGGCCGACGCCGGCCAATTCGCCGCTGATGCGCTGATACCCCCATGAGGGATTCTCCCAGGCCAGGCGCAGAACAGCTTCTCGGACGTCGGCGCGGGTAGAGGACGACCCGGGCGTTGGTAGGTCCACCGGAGCATCGCCAGGGTACGGTGCCGGCGCAGCAACGTCGCGGGGGTGACGAAGAAGACATCCCACGACGAGCGGGGAAGCAGCCGCGAGCACGACCCGATCCCCAGATTGAAGATCGGGACGGTTCACCTGACGGCGCAACACGGCGACCTGATGACGAAGCACCACGATCTCAGCCGTCTTGGCCCGATCACCGCGACCAGCAAGACCAGAAGCTGAAAGACACGCCCGAGGACGAGGTAGAGCAAGGACCACGACACCGTCAGCAGGATGCCCGAGACCTCCTCATGCTCAAGCCACGAACTCCCAGGTCAACCTCGGCAGCTGAGTTTCCGCACCCCACACGGCGGGCGAAGGTCACGACGGCCGGTCTGGAACGCCTCGTGAGCCCTAACCCCGCCGAAGCCCTAGCCCTCTTCGACGCCGTCCAGCCATCCTGACTTCGCGGCGGCGAAGGCGGCCCTGGCCGATGAGTTCATCTCAGGCCTGCCTGATATTGCTTTCGTCGCTGGGGTTGGGTGAGGTGGGCTGGTCAGTGGAGTCGCTGCCTAGGGCGGTCACTGCGGTGGTAACCGATAGGTGGCGCGCGAGATGGCGGCTACCATCGTTCAGGACATGAGCGCAACAATCATCGTGAAGGATCTCGCGGCCGGGCACGGGGAGCGGGTCCTGTTCTCGGGGCTCGACCTCGTGGTCGCCCCTGGCGACGTCATCGGGCTCGTCGGGGTCAACGGCGCGGGCAAGTCGACGCTGCTGCGCCTGCTCGCCGGCCTCGACGCGCCGGAGCAGGGCGGCATCAGCCTCACCCCGGCCACGGCGGTCGTCGGCCACCTGCCCCAGGAGCCGGAGCGCAGGCCAGGCGAGAGCGTCCGCCTGTTCCTGGCCCGACGTACCGGCGTCGCCCAGGCACAGTGCGACCTCGACGCCGCCACGCAGGCACTGGTGGAGGGTCTGCCGGGCGCCGAGGACGCCTACAGCACGGGCCTGGAACGCTGGCTCTCGCTGGGTGGCGCGGACCTCGACGAGCGCGCCGCCCAGGTGGCCGCCGACCTGGGCCTCACGATCGGTCTCGACCAGCCGATGACCTCGCTGTCCGGAGGCCAGGCGGCCCGTGCGGGGCTTGCCTCGTTGCTTCTGAGCCGCTATGACCTCTTCCTGCTCGACGAGCCGACCAACGATCTCGACCTCGACGGGCTCGACCGGCTGGAGAAGTTCGTGACCGGCCTGCGCCCGGGCACGGTCCTGGTCAGCCACGACCGCGAGTTCCTCGCCAGGACCGTCACCAGCGTGCTCGAGCTCGACCTGGCCCAACAGCGGGTTCGGCTGTACGGCGGCGGCTACCAGGCCTACCTGGACGAGCGCGAGGTCGCGCGGACGCACGCCAGACAGCAATACGAACAGTACGCCGAGACCCGCGCCCAGCTTGAGGTCCGCGCCCGTACCCAGCGTGCATGGATGGAAAAGGGCGTCAAGAACGCGCGCCGCAAGATGAGCGACAACGACAAGATCGGGCGGAACGCCCGGGCCGAGACGACCGAGAAGCAGGCCGCCAAGGCCCGGCAGACGGAAAGGCTGATCGAGCGACTCGATGTGGCGGAGGAACCGCGCAAGGAGTGGGAGCTGCGGATGGAGATCACCGCCGCGCCCCGCGCCGGAGCGGTCGTCGCCACCCTGCGCGGGGCGGTGGCCCGCCGCGGCTCCTTCAGACTCGGTCCTGTCGATCTGGAGATCGGCTGGGCCGAGCGGGTGGCCATCACCGGGGCCAACGGCACAGGTAAGTCCACGTTGCTGGCCGCGTTGCTCGGCCGGCTCCCGCTTGAGGAAGGGCAGTCCTCGCTCGGCCCCGGCGTGGTGGTCGGAGAGGTGGACCAGGCACGGGGACTCTTCCTGGGAGGCGAGCCGTTGCTGGACGCCTTCGGGGCGCTGGTCTCGCCGATGCCGCCCGCCGAGGTGCGTACGCTGCTGGCCAAGTTCGGGTTGAAGGCCGCACACGTGATGCGCCCGGCTGCGACTCTGTCACCTGGCGAGCGGACCCGGGCAGCTCTGGCGTTGCTGCAGGCCCGGGGCGTCAACCTACTCGTGCTCGATGAGCCGACCAACCATCTCGACCTGCCCGCGATCGAGCAGCTGGAGTCGGCGCTCGCGCACTATCCAGGCACGCTGCTGCTGGTCACGCACGATCGGCGCATGCTCGAGGCGGTGCAGGTGAGCCGTCGCCTGCGGGTCAGTGCAGGGCGGGTCACGGAGATCTGAGTACGACACGTGCCGGAAGACTTCCTGCTTGCAAAACGGGAGCCGGTCACGACCGTAGAGATTGCTCTGGGTGACGTCGCGGATCCCGTTAGTGACCGGCGTTTTTCAGCGCTTCGCGGCGGCGGAAATCCTCGGCCACCTCTGTGCCTGCCGAAAATTCCATCCGTGCGGTTCAAGCGGCATGTGAGTACTCGTGGAGGATTCCGCCGAGCCGGTCTCGTCGGCGGATGGTCAAGCTCGTGATCCGTTCTGGATCGGTGATCGGATCCGGGACGGGACGCAGCGGTGCGGCCTGGGCAAGGGCTTGATGGGCGCGGTGCCGGTTGTAGAACTGTTCGTACTCGCGCAGGGCGTGCCGCAAGTGGTGTTCGTTCCACAGCAGGCAGCGGTCGAGTAGGTCGCGGCAGCACGACTGCACCCACCGTTCCATGATCGCGTTCATCCGCGGCATCCGGATACCAGTGAGCACGGTCTGAATGCCGGCCTGAGCCAGGATTTCGTCTATGAGCGCGGGGACTTGGACCCTGGAACGTCTGAGTCCTGCACTGAGACCGTGTCCCCGCTGGTGACCGGGAGGGCTTGACCGTTGATGGGGTGTCGTGCCCTCTGGATCCTTGTGATGGGTTCGGGGCGAGCACTGATCCATTAGGGCGCGCGCTGTTCTCCCTTGGCTGCCCTGACCAGCGGTGATGGAACATGAGGGAGAAGGTGCGCGTTGCTGTTCATCGGCGATGATTGGGCCGAGGATCACCACGATGTGGAACTTCAGGACGAGACCGGGCGAGTGCTGGTAGTCAGGCAACTGCCGGAGGGGATCGCCGGGATCACCAAACTGCACGCCCTGGTGGCTGAGCACGCCAGGGACCAAGCCGGCGAGGACGTTGATACTGGTCAGGTCGTGGTCGGCATCGAGACCGACCGAGGCCCGTGGGTCGAGGCGCTGATCGCGGCCGGCTATCAGGTGTATGCGATCAACCCGTTGCAGGCCAGCCGGTTTAAGGAGCGGTATGGAACCTCGCGGGCCAAGAGCGACAAGGGCGACGCGCACGCGCTGGCAGACATGGTCCGTATCGATAGGGCCCAGTTGCGGCCGGTCGCCGGCGACACCGAACCCGCCCAGGCCATCAAGGTAGTGGCCCGCGCGCACCAGACGATGGTGGGGGAGCGCACTCGCACCATGTTGCGGCTGCGTGCGGCGCTGCGCGAGTATTTCCCAGCAGCGCTGATCGCCTACGACGAGCTGGGCTTGGCCGGCGCAGACACCCTGGAATTGCTGCAGTTGGCGCCTGCCCCGGACATGGCTGCCGCGCTGGAGATGCCGGTGATCGCCGCGGCGTTGAAGCGAGCCCGCCGCCGCAGTGTCGCCGCCAAGGCCGAGGGCATCGCTGCTGCACTGCGAACCGAGCAACTGGGCCGCTCCAGGACGGTGACGGCTGCCTATGCGGCGATCGTTACGTCTCTGGCTGCGGTGATCACTATCTTCAACGCCCAGATCAAGCATCTGGAACGGCAGGTGGAGTCCCATTTTCGGGAGCACCCGGCTGCTGAGATCTACCTCTCCCAGCCCGGTATCGGGGTGATCACTGGCGCCCGGGTACTCGCCGAGTTCGGAGACGATCCCGAGCGTTACGCCTCCGCGAAAGCCCGGAAGAACTACGCCGCCACCAGTCCGATCACCCGTGCCTCAGGCAAGAGCAGGGTGGTGATCGCCAGGTTCGTGCACAACGACCGGCTGGTGGACGCCCTGCGCGCTCAGGCGTTCTCGGCCATCAACGGCTCACCAGGAGCCCGCGCCTACTACGACAAGCAGCGGGCCCGCGAAGCCGACCACGGCGCCGCGCTCCGCCAAGTCGCCAACCGGCTGGTCGGCATCCTGCATGGCTGTCTGAAAACCGGCACCATCTATAACGAGCACACCGCCTGGTCCCACCATCTCAACATCGCAGCTGCTTGACGCCGAACGGCATGGGGTGTCTCGGTGGGCGGGAGGCCGTCCCCGCCTGCTCAGTGATGACGAGGAAGAGCTCGTCATCCAGATGGCCACCACCCGCCCGGCCAAGCTCGGGCAGCCCTTCACCCGCTGGTCGATCCGCAAACTGGCCGCCCATCTGCAACGCCTTCCCGGCCGACCGCTCCTCATCGGCCGCGAGGCGTTACGCAATCTGCTCGCCCGCCGGGGGATCACCTTTCAGCGCACCAAGACCTGGAAGGAGTCTCCCGATCTGGATTTCGAGGCCAAGCTGGATCGGATCGAGTACGCCCTGACCCAGCGCCCGGAACGGACTTTCGCCTTCGACGAGTTCGGACCTTTGGGCATCCGCCCCACCGCCGGATCCGGGTGGACGCGACAGGGCCGGCCGGACCGGTTGCCGGCCACCTACCACCGCACCCACGGAATCACCTACTTCCACGGCTGCTACTCCGTCGGCGACGACACCTTGTGGGGCGTCAACCGGCGCCGCAAGGGCATCGACCACACCTGGGTCGCGTTGAGGTCGATCCGCGCGGCCCGCCCGGACGGCGCCCCCATCTACGTGATCCTGGACAATCTGTCCGCGCACAAGAACTGGCGCATCCGGGCCTGGGCCAGGCGCAACAAGGTCGAGTTGTGCTTCACCCCGACCTACGCCTCGTGGGCCAACCCGATCGAGGCGCACTTCGGGCCGCTACGCCAGTTCACCATCGCAGGCTCCGACCATCCCAACCACACCGTCCAGACGCGGGCTCTGCACGCCTATCTGCGCTGGCGCAACCGCAACGCCCGCCATCCCGACGTCCTGGCAGCCCAACGCCGTGAACGCGCCCGCGTCCGCAGCGAGAAACGCGTCCGCTGGGGCGGCCGACCACTGTCAGCCGCGGCCTGACCACCCAACCCGGCCAACGTTTCCGGTCACAGCACTAGGCCGTGAACCAGGCGAATTCTTCGCCGGCAGGGACGGACGAAGCGATGTCCGGACCGTTCACGTTAGGTCCGATTCTCGGGAACGTCATTTCGAGTGCCTGGCCGCCCATCCGCTCTCGTCGAAGCTCGCGCGAGCGCATGTGCGGGCGTCGTTGATCGCAGCGGGACGTGAAGATCTGGCCGGAGCTGCCGAACTGGTGGTTGCCGAACTGGTGGCGAACGCAATCACGGCAACTCGGGAGGCCGCATCTGCGGGTGCGGTGGGCACTGGTCCGGGAACCGTGGGAATAGGGGTGTACCTGGCCGGCGGGGGCGCGGTTGTGGAGGTCTGGGATTGCAGCCGGACCCCTCCTCAGGTGGTCGATCCCGCAGACGATGACGAAGGTGGGCGGGGGCTGCTGCTGGTCGGCGCGTTGTCGTCGGACTGGGGTTACCGGCGTCCGGTCTCCGGCGGGAAGGTCGTGTACGCGACCATCGGGGCGGCGTTATGAGCGGCTCGGGAGAGATCACGCGGGTAGACGCGGCGGGCGACGATGCGGTGGATCTGCGGTCGCTGGAACGGCTGTTGGGGTCGATGGAGATTCCTACGGTCTTCGTCGCTGAGATGCGTGAGGCGACTGCCACGCGGGCGGCTGCTCCGGGGCTGGTTGTGCTCACCAGGGAGCGGCTGGAAGTCGCGCGGGTTCACATCGCGCCGCGTGGCCGGTCGTTCATGGTCGCGTTCTTGATGGGGCCGGGTGCCGATGTGCCGCGTCTGATGACGGCGCGGACTGCCGAACAGGCGGCTTCGACGATCGCGGCCTATCGGGGGTCGGGGCCTATCGGGGGTCGGGGCCTATCGGGGGTCGGGGCCTCTGGCCAGTAGCTCGGCGGAACGCGGGGCTAGCGATGTCGCTGAGTAGGGCGCTGCGGGGGCCTCTTCGCCTGTCGAGTAGGGCGCTGTGGGGGGCGGCCCTTCGCGCGTCGGATCACGTCGTCCGGGAGCGGGAGCCGACAGACGGTGAGGCGGCGAGAGAAGGGATCGAAGACCTGGCGGTCTTGCTGGCAGAGCGCGGGATCTATGTCCTGTGCGACGGCGGCGCTCCGGGGGTGATGTATATTCGCCGGTCTTCGGACGGGGAGCTTGGCGCGTGGGCGATGTACGGCGTTCGGGGCGGGCTGTACTTCGTGGGGGCGTTCTCTGGCTCGGTCGGGGTGGCCTCGGATGTGTTCGAGGCGGCGGAACTGGTGCCGGGGTATGGGCCGACGTCGTTGACGGCGCTGCGCTGGTCGGAGGACTGGTCGGACTTCCAAGCAGAGCTTGCGTACTGGCGAGAGCGGTTGTACGGCGGTGAGGAATGAGGGTGCTCGGGGCTGGTTGAGACGGCCGCCGGGCCGGTGGGCTTCCCTCCCGGGTACTTGCAGCGGGACCCGAAGAGGTGGGCTGCCGCGTGTGTCCCCCGCGCACGCGGCCGGTCCGGCGGTACGAGGGCGGGGTGGGTTGTAGCGCGTCCGGCGCTCCCTGCCCCGCCTTTTTCATGGGGATTTCCAGGGTGATCACGAGATGAGGAGGTGAGGCGCGTGGTGGTTCCGTACGTGCTCGCGCGGTCTAAGGAACTGATCAAGGATCCGATCAAGTTCGTCTATTCGGGCGGGGTGTACGAGCTGGTCTATGCCCCGGCTGGCCGGCGGTCCGATGTGGTGATGGGCGTGTTGCGGGCGCGGGTGAAGACCTCCCGCGGGGTGACCCGATGTGGCGGCTGGTTAACACCCTTCGGCAGTGGCGCTGCATGACCAAGAAGCTGTGCCAGGTGTGCGGGGAACCGGCGGGCCGGGACCAAGGTGGTATCCCGTGGATCCTGACGCAGAGTGCTTTCCACAAGATGTCGTACTCGCCGGTGGACTGCGGGGACACCAACTCTCCGCCCACGTGCCGGGGGCGGCTTGTTGGCCGGAGTCGTTGAGGCGATGCTGTCGTCGGTTCCTGAAAACTGGGATCTGGGATCTGGGATCTGGCCCACATTTCGTGATGAATACCGGTCCGTAGCCTCGGGCTGGCTGGCCAGGATGCGTCGAGTGCGATGATCGTTGCCTGGGTGCCCTGCTCCCGCACCTGTCGGCCGTCGAGATCGAGAGCGTTGTCCAGTCCGAGACGGCTGTGAGGGTGGTCGCGCGCACAAGCGTGGTGCCGCTGCCATGCCCGGCTTGCGGGACGGTGTCGATCAGGCAGCACTCCCGATACCGGCGGCGGCTGGCCGACACGGCGCTGGGTGAGCGCCGGATGGAGATCTTCCTTTCCGTGAGACGGTTGACCTGCGTGAATGAGACCTGCGACAAGAAGACCTTCGCTGAGCAGGTCGATGGGCTGACCGCTCGGTACGGTCGCCGGACGCCACTGCTGCGCACGGTGCTGGAGAAGGTCGCTGTCGCTCTGGCCGGTCGGGCCGGGGCGAGGTTGGCGCGATCGTTGGGTACCAGGGTGTCCCAGTCGACGTTACTGCGGCTGCTCATGGCCATCCCGGACCCCGCGTTCGCGACGCCGAAGGTGCTCGGCGTGGACGATTTCGCGTTCCGGCGTGGCCAGGTCCACAGCACGATCTTGATCGATTGCGAGACCGGTGCCCCGATCGAGGTCTTGGCCACCCGCGACGCCGAGCCGCTGGCCGGCTGGCTGGCCGACCATCCCGGCGTTGAGGTGATCTGCCGGGACCGGTCCGGCGCCTACGCCGATGCCGCACGTACCGGCGCGCCGGACGCGATCCAGGTCGCCGACCGATTCCATCTGTGGCAGAACATCGGCAAAGCCGTCGAACGCAGCGTTGCCGCGCACCGTTCCTGCCTACGCGCTGCCGGGGAGGCCAGCCTCGAAGAGGGTGTCGATGTCGAGCCGACCGGCGGTCAGCTTCACTCCGAGGAGGACCCGACAGGGAAGTTCGCCGAGCGCGCCCAACATCACCATGCCATGGTTCACGACTTGATCGCCGAGGGCCACGGGATTCGGGGAATCGCTCGCCGGCTCGGCTGGGGTCGCCACACCGTCCAGCGCTACGCCAGGGCGGGGACCTGGCAGGAACTCGTGGACGGCAAGTGGAAAGGCGCGCGGCGCAGCAAGCTCGACCCGTTCAAGCCCTTCCTCCACCAGCGCTGGGAGGCCGGCTGCACGAACGCCCGCAAGCTCTATGCGGACATCACCGAGCAGGGGTTCACGGGCAGCTACGCCATCGTCAGCCAGTATCTGGAGCAGTACCGCACCGACCCCGGGCCCATCCCGCCGCCCCCGCCGACGGTCCGGCAGGTCACCGGCTGGCTTACCCGCCATCCCGACAACCTGACCGAGGACGACCGGTTCGGCCTGAAGGCTGTTCTGAAACACTGCCCCGAACTACAGGCCGTCCGCGAGCATGTCGGCGAGTTCGGGCGCATGCTCACTGAGCTCAAAGGCCAGGACCTGCCCGCGTGGATCGCCGCCGTCAGCGCCTCGGCGCTCCCGGGTCTGTCCTCCTTCGCCAGGGGCCTGGAAGCCGACCTGGAGGCGGTTCTTGCCGGGCTGACGATGCGCTGGAACTCCGGCCCCGTCGAAGGACGCGTCAACCACATCAAAATGGTCAAGCGTCAGATGTTCGGCCGCGCCAGCCTCGCCCTCCTGCGCAAACGCATCCTGCTCACCGCGGCCACCGCCAGGTGACGACCACGGGCGGGGCTGACACCACCACGAAATGTGGGCCAGATCCCAGAAGTCGCCCCTAAAACCAGTGGGCACGACGGAGTTCCGCGTCGGGTACGTCACCGCGTGATCCCTGCGGCCCTGGGCAATCGAACACGATCGTCATCGAGATGGCTCGCCGTCGAGAACCAGGACAGTTAGCCCGTTCAGCTGCACCTCGACGCGGCGGTCGGGTGCGCCCGCTCGTTCACCGCTGGCGCTGGCTGCTGTCTCACCCTTGCCGCTCGGGCGGACATCCGGCACAGCGAACGATCCATCGAGGATGTCTCGGAAGGCGGTCAGGGTGTTCTCGGCCCTGAGCCTGGACAATTCGTCGTTGTAGGACGAGCTTCCGGCTTTGTCGGCGTATCCGGTGATGGACATGGTGCTGCTGGGCGAGGTGAGGAACGGCCTCCACAGTGCCGATACGATCCTGACTCGCTGACGGGCCGCCGGAGTTAGCAACGCGCTGTCGAAGCAGAAGTGCACGTCGCGGAAGCCGCCCCCTCGAACGGCAAAGAGCGGGTCTTGGTCGGGCCGCGTAAGATCCAGAACGTCCAGCCGTTTGGTTGCCGACGTCCAGCCAATCATGAGGTCGAGCCCGATACTTCCGCCCACTCCCTTCAGAGTCCACTTGCGGGGGTTGATTCGTTCGTTCGTCTCGAATTCGATGATGGTGGACAGCTCTGGACCCGCCGATAGGACGGTCAATGGCGGAAGCAGCCCGGAGCCGTAGATGAGGAGGAACCCGGCGCTCAGCTGCGCTGAGACGATCCCGGCCATGGCGCCGACGCCAGCCTTGCCCTGCTCGATCCGACCGACGAAGTCGCCGCGCGCCCAGGGAAGCAAAGATGTGGCCTGCCCTCGGAAGTGGTCGATCCCGAACTTCACGGAGCCTCCGAAGCTGGCGAACCATACCCTGAGCGTGATCGGGTTCGGCCATGCCGTCGGCTCGACCTGTCGAACCGACATCTCCCCGAGACCTCCTCCTAAGAGCGCGGCCGCCCCCCCGAGTTCAAGATTGACGTCGTAGACGTACGTATCAGCCTTGCCCCGCGACGGCTTGACGCCAAGGACTGAGTCTCCGCCGATCGGGCGCTCGGCGGCCTGGGCGAGCATTTGGATCCAATCGAGGCAGCTCTGGCGACGGTTGCCGTTGCTGAAGCCGGTCTGCGAGAGCATCCGCTGGACGATCGTGCGCGCCAGCAAGATGTCGCTCTGATGCACGCCGTTGGCCGGATCGTTGACCGTCTTGTCGACGAACCGCTCGAGCTTCTCGATCAGATCGTCGCGAGCCGAGTCGCCGACCGACCGGTATCCGGTGGCCTCGGCGGCCCGGCGGACCAGCTCGATGAATTCGGTAGAGCAAAATTGCCGGTGTAGGAAGGCGGCCTGGTCCTGTGACAGGGGCAGGTGCTCGTGCCGGTACAGGTATGGCCCCATGTGCACGCTGGACAGGGATTCCTTGGTGAGTTCGACCGGGCTGTCGAGCGCACGGCTGATGCTCTGGACCGTCGTGGGGAACACGGTCGAGCGAGATTCCACTCGGTGCGCCACGACGAACTGTCCGCCGGAACTCTCGGCGAACTCCAGGCCGGCGTCGCGGATCCGGAGGAGGTATCGTCGCTCGACGTGCGCCCTGTCTACCACGAAGAAGTCGCCCTGAGCATCGAGGTCGCCCGCAAAGAAACTCACGGTCCGATCGGTTGCCGGGGCGAAGGGGCTGGCGAAGGGTGACAGGCTGAACTCGACATGCCGACCTGCTTGATTGAGCATGAGCGCGCCCAATGCCTGAGTGTGTCCGGGACTTGTGTACTCATACCGGCCTGTGAGGTCGTCCGGGGCGTTTTCGGGCTCGGGTGCTGCTGTCTTGTTCTCACCGCGGCCGACGCATACGACGGGCCCATCCTGTTCCGGTGGCTTTGACGGCGCTCCGACTTTCGCCGTCACCTCCGCCTGTAGCCACCTCCAGTCGTCGGCGAATCGGTGGCCTTGGGGGATGGGGCAGTATCCGCGTTCTTGGGCAAAGGCGGCAAAATAGGCGAAATCTGTGAGCAGATCCACGTCTCGGACGCCGAGATCGATCGCCCGCTGTACTCGTTGGAGTGCTGGCAGATAGGACAGGGTCGCCTGTGTGTCGAGCTCGACCCTGGCCTGAGGCGACAGCTTGTCGAGCCGTTTGTCCCATAGGGCCTTGCAGTGGGGGGTGACGGCTTCTGCGAGGACGTCACTGGGACGGGCAGGGGATGTGGGGCGTAGGAGTGCCTGACCGGGCGGCATCCGGCCGGCAGGGTCGAGGATCCTTCTGGCGAACCGGTCGGTGCGGGAATGCGGGATGGCGCCGTTCTCGATCACGATGGCGTACAGGCCGGGTCCACACCGTTCCGATCGGATGTGGGCCGAGCCGAGGGCGGTATGCGGCACGAGGCGTGGGTCGGCGATCACTGCGACATGTCCGAGACCGGGCTCGCCCAGGGCGACCCGCACCAGAAGGTCCCCGGCCTCGATCGCCAGACCCGGCGCCTCGCCGGGGCGCGCGAGGATGTCGAAGGAGGCGTTGATCCAGGTTGAGTGGCGTCCACCGCGCATAAGACCCCGATACAGCATCTCGGGACTCAAGGAATTCGGGAAGGCGGCGTCGAGCTTGGGATTCATGGTCGTCTCCGTTCGAGCAAGGTCGGACAGCGCCTCCACCGCACTGGCGGTGTCCAGGTAGCCGCTACCCGACCTTCCTGCGGCGTCGTCGGCCATCGGCTGCGCGGTGCGCATGAGCAGGGCGCGGATCTCGACGGCTGCCAGCGGGTACGAGGCACCCTGCAGGCACAGGGCGGCCGTCCCGGTGGCGTGCGGCGCGGCCATGCTCGTCCCGGACTTGCAGGTCAGCAGCTCAGGGCTGCCGGTGCCGTCAGGCGGAGCCGAGCGTGCTGCGATAACACGCACGCCGGGAGCGACCAGGTCGGGTTTGGCTCTGCCGTCCCGTGTCGGTCCGGCACTGCTGAACGCGGCCAGCTCCCGCGTGGCGGAGTGGGCGTCGTAGGCGCCGACGACGAGCGGAAGGTGGCCGTTGGCGATCGTCCCGGTCGTGCAGGTGCGGTCGGCGTCCGCCTCGTCGAAGCGAGTCTGGCAATGAACGCACGATTGATCGCGTTCCAGCCATGCGTGGAAGGTCCCGTGGCGGACGTTCACCGCCCGGAGCTTGATACTCCACGCACCCGCTTGCGCCCACGGATAGAGGAAGACCTCAATGTGGTGGGAGTGGTTGTTGGGGTCAAGGTAGCGGTGGTAGATGCGGCCGACGACGCGATCGTCCTCGGTGACGTCCACTTGTTCGCGCAGCCGGACCCGGCGTGTGTGCTGCCCGGTCGGAGAGGCGACCTGGACATCGAACTCGTCCTCTCCGCTATACCAGATCTCCAGTTCGTTGGGTGTGACATCGTCTTCCTGGGTGATCATGGTCAGGGTGCGGATCTGTTGCGTTTCCAGGCGCCCGCTGGCGTGCGCGCGGGCGTCGAAGTAGTTGCCCGCGCTCTGGACGACGAATCGGCCGGGAGCTGCCCGGAGCAGGTGGTCGAGCGCTTGTTCCCCGATCGTCTTACCGTCGTGCGGGCCTCCCTGAGTCCCTACGCTGACGTTGATCACCCACGGCTGCGGGCCTGCGGTACGGGCGATGAAATCGATCGCCTCGAGGATCCTTACCGAGTCCCCGAGGTTGGCCAGTCCGGACGTGCCACGATCGGCGAGGTGCACGAAGACGAGATCGGCCTCCGGGGCGACGCCGACGGGGCCGCCGCCAAGCCCATTACCTGCGGCGATGTCCATTACATGGGTGCCGTGTTCGGCGTCGGCCGGGCGATATCCCAATGCGTCGTAGGGATCCATGGCGTGAAGTGCATCGTCGATCTGCTGCCGTGTGTGCAGGACTCCGTACCCGTACGGATGGGGCGCGTCGGGCGAGGCGGGCCCGCGCTGGTCCCACAGGGCCAGGATCCGGGTCGATCCGTCGCGGTTCTTGAAGTTCGGGTGGTCGAAGTCGCAGCCCCAGTCGACGATTCCGATGACGACGCCCGCCCCGGTCAGCGCCAAGCCTGGCGGTCGGCGCACGTCCGCGCGGGTGAGGCTCCTGACGAGCTCGGGCCCGTACGGCTCCGCCTCGGGGCCGAGCGATCGTGCTGCCTTGAGGCTCACCACGTTCCGGTCCTGGCGTGTGCTCAGAATGGAGCCGACGGGCAGGCGGCACGTCGCGATGTCGCCGAAGCGCGAGACGATACGGACATCTCTGACGGCCTGGTCCGGCCAGCGGAGACGGATGAGGGCTTCGACCTCGCGGTCGTCACAGTCGATGTCGGAGCGGAGCAGCTCCCACAGCGCCGGGTCCAGGTCATGGAGCGTTGATTGCATCGGAGGGGATCTGCCTCATTGGACCTCAATCGGCATGCGGCGCAAGACGCCGTCGGACCTCGCCGTAATCAGGGCTGTCCCCGCGCTCACGCCTGTGACCTTCCCGGTTGCCTTGTCCACCTTCGCGATCGTGGTGTCACTCGACTCCCAGGTGAAGACGGCACTGTCGATGCGCCTTCCTCTGTTGTCGAGAGCGTCCGCGATGAGCTTCACCACGCTCTTCGCGGCGATCTTCGACACCCCCGAGACGACGATCTCCCGGATATCGGGCGCGATCGTCGGTAGGGCCTCGACCGGAGGTGTGACCGGGATCTCGGCAGCTGCCTCGACCTGCACCGGCCAGCGATGCATGACGCCGTCGGTGCTTGCCGTGATGAAGGCCGCACCGGCGCTCACGCCGATGACCTCGGTCTTGGGGCCGGTTGCCGGCTCGACCGTTGCGACCGTGGTGTCGCTTGACTCCCAAGCGAAGACGGCACGGTCGACGCGCCTGCCCCTGTCGTCGAGGGCGTCCGCGATGAACATCCTCGGCTTTCCCTTTACGACGATTGGGTATCCGTGGACGGCGACCTCTCGGACAGCCGACTCGACCTCGATCTGAATCTGGTGCTGCACGCCGGCAGAGGTCACCGTGATGACGGCCGTACCCGCGCTCACGCCGGTGACCTCGATGGTCTGACCGCCCGTCGGCTTCACCCTCGCGACCGCGTCGTTGCTCGACCCCCAGGTGAAGACCGTGCCGTCGATGCGCTTGCCGTTCTCGTCCTGCGCGTCCGCTGTCAAGAGCGCCTGGCGACCCGTGACGATCCTCGGGACGTTGGGGGCCACGATCTGCCGGACCTGCTTCGGCCGCAGGCGATCCCCCGCAATCGCCAGTCCTGCGGTGAGGACGGCACCGATCACCCGCGGATCGCCTGCGATTGCCGCAGCGCCGTTTCCCTGTTTGGCCGGCGACAGGAAAAGTAGCGGAGCGAAGGAGAGCGCCGCCCTGGCGTAGGGATTGTCACCGACGATCTTCGGGAACGACTGCTGAAACTGGCTCAGGGCAACGCTGGAAAGCGCCGCGTACTCCGATCGCGTGATGCGCTTGCTCTGCGCCTGTAGGGCGCTCTTCATGGCATCGGCCTGCACCTTACTGTCCAGATTCAGGTCGCGTACGGCAATCTGGGTCTGCCGCACGGCATTGTGCGCAGTGGGTGCAGGGCCACTCGGTGCCCTGGCCCGCCTGTTCCTCACCCTCGCCAGAGCCGCCAGCCTCTGGCGCCGTACGGCCTGCTGGCGCGCCTTAACCCGCCTCCTGCGGACGGCCGGTGACACCGCTTCGTCGTCGTAGCTCTCGGCGTCGTCGTCCACGTCGTCCAGGTAGTCCTCCGCGCTCTCCCCACCTCCGAACAGGTCCAGGGCTTCGAAGTCGCCGTGGTCGAGCCAGCTGTCAGACATCGCCATTCTCCTTCTGATGCTTCGAAATGGTCTTCACGGCCGGATACACGTACGTCGTGAACAGCTGCTGATCGGGAAGGACCCACCCGGGCGTCCCGGCCCCTTCGCAGAGAGGACACGTGCCCTCCTGTCCCCAGCAGTCACAGGCGCCGACGGCGGCCGCGAACGTGCTGTTCCTGCCTATCAGCATCTCGTGCTCCACTGGCCCGCCTGCGGCGACCATGCGGGCGAGGCGGCCGCCCAGCGCCATCGCCACCAGCGACTCGGGGGGTGTGTCGCTGTCGGCGAAGACACCGTCGCGCGCCAGCTGGTCGAGAATCTGCTGCAGGATCGTCTCGACGAACCCCATGGGGTTGGCCATCACACGCTGGACCAGGACGCCGAGGCCTATGGTCTGTTGCACCGTCATAGCAGGTGCCTCGCTTCCGCCAGAGACTCGTTCTCGGCATCGAGCAGCGCCCCATACAACGCCCGGGCACGATCGGCGGGGACCGCTGGATCCACACCGAGGTAATCTTCTGCGTCGCGCAGGTACGCGGGCATCTCCTGGCCGCCCCGCAGGAGTTCGTCGGCGTCGGCAGCGGCCTGGCTGGCGAGCGTGCTGAGCAGGTTCGCAAACGCGCCAACTGGATGTCCGCCGATGGATTTGCGTCCCTCGATCCCCATCGCAAGGGCGAGCAGGCTCTTGAGCATGCTGCGGTTCTCGAGGAGCACGACCAGCATCCTGGCGGCTTCGGAGCCCTCAGCGACCGAACCCTTCGCAGGCTGGGGCCGGCCGGACTTCGCCTTTGTCGGCAGGGAGTTAGCCACCACCTTGCCGAGCCCCTGGCCGGCCACCGTACCTCCTGGACCTCCGATGGCAGTGCCGAGCGCTCCGCCCGCGATCGGCAGGGAGGTCTTGGCCAGCTGCCCGAAAGCGGGAATGGCCAGCGTCTGCGCGGCGCCCTTCTCGATCCTGCTCAGTGCACTGCCCAGGCTCAGCGCCTCCGCTGCCGTCATCGAGTCGAAGATGTTGAGTAGTGCCTCGTCCATCTCCTCCGGGCTCGCATTGTCGTAATCGTCGACAAGCGACTCGCGGAGTACCTCCCCCAGGTCTACGAAGTCCACGTCGTCGAGATACTCCTCCAGCAGGTCCAGGTCGTCCTGGTCGTCACTCTCATACATCTCACTCGCTCCGAGGTTGTGGACTGAGCCCGTTGCGGGAAACGTAGGCAGGGTCCGTCACCATGGCGTCACCCCCCGACACCGTCGAGGTGACGCAACGGTGACGCGGCCCGGACAGGCTGCGATCCGGGGCGGAATCGGCGCGAGGAACGAGGGCCACGACATGACAACAACGGCCGCTCACACGCCGCACCGCGTCCGCATCAACCTGCTCGGCGGGTTCTCCGTGATCGCCGATGGCGAATCCTGCGCTGTGGCGGAAGGATCCCAACGCCTGCTTGTCTATCTCGCGCTCCGTGAACGCCCGCAGGCCCGCACCGCCATGGCCGCCTCGCTGTGGCCGGACAAAGCCGACAATCGTGCGTGCGCCAACCTCCGCTCGTCTCTGTGGCGGCTGCCAGCGCCGGGCGGGGTCCCGCTTGTACGCGCGGCCAATGCGAGCCTCCAACTCTCGGAACACCTCGACGTCGACGTCAAATTGGCCGAGGTCGCCGGCTGGAATCTCGTCCGCGACCCTGCAGGCCCCGTGGACGACGTCGACTCCTCGCTCTTCTTCCTCGAACTGCTGCCCGGCTGGTACGACGACTGGGTCGTCTTCGAACGCGAACGACTGGCCCAGCTCCAGTTCCACTTCCTGGAGGCGCTCGCCGACGCGCTGGTCGAGCACCACCATCTCCCACAAGCGCTCGACATCGCGCTGCGCTTGGTCCGCGCGGATCCGCTCCGAGAAGGCAGCCAGCGAGCACTGCTAGGCGTCTATCTCGCGGAGCGGAACATCGGCCAGGCCCAACGGCAGCTCAAGGCCTACCGCAGACTCATCAACGACACGTTCGGTTGCGACCCCTCACCAGAATTGATCGCCATGGCCATACAGGACCGCTAGTGGCCCAGTCAGACTCCCTGCAGCCACCGATCGACGATCGCCAGCACCCCCTCGGGGTCGGTGGCCACCCCACGTTCCGCCTGCTGGCCGTAGACGACATCGCGCGACCACGTCACCGTGGCGCGAAACGCACCATCCTCTCGCCAAACCTTCACTACCAGCAACGCGGTTGATCTGACTGGGTCTCCTGACATGCGTCCACGATCGCTCAGCGCCGTCGCCTACGCGTCACCTGCCAGATCGACTTCTACGTCAAGGGTGTCGGCGAGCGCTGGCCGGTGAGCTGCGGCGCCCAGCCAGCAGGGCGGCCCCCGCGTGCGGGGACAGCACGTCCTGGTCAATCGCACTCCTGTCGGCTTCCCGACTCCTGCGGTTCCGCCGTCTCGGCCCAGGAGGCAGGGTCGGGGAAACCGGCGCGGCTCCATTTGTCCCGATGCCGGCAGCACAGGCCGTGGCCTGCGGTGCCGTAGTGGCAGCCCGGAACCGTGCAGGAATCGAGCTCTCTCCGTCCGATCTGCGGCCGGTCTCGGCCTCGGTCTTGAACTCCGCAAGGTCTGGCCTGTCGGCCTTCCTCCAGCGCAGGTAGTGACCGTTGCAGAGACCGTGATTGATTAGGTGAGTGCGAACTAGGGATTTGGCACATTTCGTGATGAATACCGGTCCGTAGCCTCGGGCTGGCTGGCCAGGATGCGTCGAGTGCGATGATCGTTGCCTGGGTGCCCTGCTCCCGCACCTGTCGGCCGTCGAGATCGAGAGCGTTGTCCAGTCCGAGACGGCTGTGAGGGTGGTCGCGCGCACAAGCGTGGTGCCGCTGCCATGCCCGGCTTGCGGGACGGTGTCGATCAGGCAGCACTCCCGATACCGGCGGCGGCTGGCCGACACGGCGCTGGGTGAGCGCCGGATGGAGATCTTCCTTTCCGTGAGACGGTTGACCTGCGTGAATGAGACCTGCGACAAGAAGACCTTCGCTGAGCAGGTCGAGGCTCTGGCACATATTCCGTGATGGTGCCGGCCGGGTAGGTCTCGGTTCGGGCGTTCTGGCCGGTAACTGGTCCTTGATCACCAGCATCGGACGAATGTCGATCAAGGATCTGCTGGCCGTCCTGTTTCCGCATCTGGCGTGCGTGTCTATCGACCGGGTGTTCCGCGCCGGGACGACGTTGAGGATCAGAGCGCGCACTGAGACGCGGCAGGCTGAATGTCCCGGGTGCGGAACGGTATCGCGACGCAGACACAGCCACTACGAACGACAGCTGTCGGATACGGCGGTCAGCGGCCAGGAACGGGTGATCCACCTGCAGGTTCACCGGTTCTTCTGCCCTGACGACGACTGCGCCAGGAAAACGTTCGTCGAGCAGGTCCCCAGGCTGACCGTGCGATACGGCAGACGAAGCCCGACCTTGAGCGATGCCCTGCAAGCGATCGCGTTGGCGCTGGGTAGCCGTGCGGGTGCCCGGCTCACTGAGCGGCTCGCGGCCCCGGTGAGCCGGATGACCTTGATCAGGATGATCAGGGCGCTACCCGATCCAGTGCTGTCGGGCGCGCCGGCGGTGCTCGGCGTGGACGACTTCGCGCTGCGTCGCGGGCGCGTCTACGCAACCGTCCTGATCGACATCTCCACCGGCCGCCCGATCGATGTTCTGGCCGACCGGTCCGCCGACACGCTGGCCGCATGGCTGGGCAACCATCCAGGCGTGGAAATCATCTGCCGCGACCGGGCCGGCGCCTACGCTGAAGGCGCTGCCCGGGGCGCGCCCGCCGCGATTCAGGTCGCCGACCGATGGCACCTGTGGAGGAACCTGGGCGACGCGGTGGAACGCACCGTCGCCAAACACCGCGCCAGCCTGCGCGAACTACCGCGCTTCGAGACCGGCCCGGTACCGGCCGAGCCCGCCAACTCCCCTGCCGCACCCGATGCCGCACCATCAGCAGTGCCACGAACCAGGCAGGACCGGGTGGCGATCCGCACCCGTCAGCGCCACACCGAGATCCACGACCTGATCGCCCAGGGCCTCACATTGCGGGAGATCGCCCGCGAACTCACGCTGGGACGTAACACCGTCCGCCGGTTCGCCCGCGCTGCGAGTCCCGAAGAACTGCTGGTCCGGGACGGCACCGGCAAACAGACCAGACAGCTCGACGCTTACGCGGTGTTCCTGCGGCGACGCTGGGCCGAGGGATGCACCAACGCCACCCAACTGATGGACGAATTACGCGCCTGCGGCTACCAAGGCGGCCCCACCGCCGTCCGCCAATACCTCCGGCCCTGGCGAGTCGGCTTGCCCTCCAAACCTCAGACGCCGAACCCGCCGACCGTCCGGCAGGCCACCCGCTGGCTACTCACCAACCCCGCCAACCTCGACCCCGAAGGACAGCACTACCTCGACGCTCTCACCACCGCTTGTCCACAGCTGGCGGCCACTCGTCGGCACGTGCGCGGCTTCGCCGAGATGATGCTCCACCGCAATGGCCACCAGCAGCTCGAACGCTGGATGAACGACGTCACCGCCTGCGACCTGCCCGAACTCCACTCCTTTGTCACCGGGCTCCGCCGCGACCAGGATGCCGTCACCGCCGGACTCACTCTGCCCTACAGCTCCGGCCCCGTCGAAGGCCACGTCAACCGCATCAAAATGCTCAAACGATAGATGTATGGCCGAGCCAACCCCGACCTCCTGCGCAAACGCGTCCTAATGGCCGACTAACGGGTCCGCCTCACGGAATATGTGCCAGAGCCAGTTTTGAAGAGGCGTTGACAACAGTAGGGGATCTGCAAGGAGCTCCGTAAGGCCGTGCCGACTTGCGGTAGATACGGGGCGGTGGTGCCTGACCGTATAAGACGCTGACATCCTGCTTGCGAATAGCCCTGTCGACCTTGGGTGAGCTGCAAAGCTATAGCTCAGCGGCGTGATCGCATTTTCTCTAGATGACCCCGATTCCCCGTGTTTCCCCGCCCCATCGGGCACGCAACGGGCACGCCAAGGATCTTGCCTAGTACTCCAGTAGCACATCGGGATGTGGGCTGGAGATCAACGATGTAGGGCGCGCTTGTCTAGGCTTGTCTGCAGACGTTCTTGCTCGTTCGCACTTGTTCGCGCTCGTAGCCGGGTCAGATGCCGACGGCCACCGCTGTGACCATTCAGGTGTGTTGGAACTGAAGATCATGCGGTGGCCGCGATGGCCAGGTTAAAGCACCTCGGCGGTACTCGTCTGCGGGCCGGGCTGGATGAGGCATTCGCGCGAGTGGCGGCCCGGTTCAAACGGCGAGAGGTCAGACTGCGCGCCCGCTCCTGCGTTCAGGGTCTGCTGTCAGGACTGGAGCGCAAGACCAGCTGGTCACTGGCCGAGCATGCGGGCGAGGCGACGCCGCACGGCATGCAGCGGCTGTTCTCGACCGCGACATGGGACGTCGACGGAGTCCGGGACGACATCCGCGGCTACCTCTCCGATCATCTCGGCGAACTCGACGGGGTACTCGTCGGCGACGACACCGGGTTTGAGAAGAAGGGCAGCGGCTCGGCCGGAGTGCAGCGGCAGTACACCGGAACCGCGGGGAAGATCACCAACTGTCAGATCGGGGTCTTCCTCGGCTACGCCACCCGCCGCGGCCGCGCCATCGTGGACCGCGAACTCTACCTGCCACGCCAATCCTGGATCGAGGACGAACCTCGGTGTGAGAAGGCCAAAGTTCCCGCGCATACGGTCTTCGCCACCAAGCCCCAGCTCCTGCAAGCCATGATCGAACGCGCGATCACCGCGGATCTCCCCTTCGCTTGGGTCACCGCCGATGAGGCCTACGGCGACAACGGACCTCTGCGCCGTTTCCTGGAAGCCAGGCACATCGCCTATGTTCTGGCCGTCGCCCGCTCCCACCACCTGACCACCGCGGCCGGCATCTTCCGCGCCGACGTCATCGCCGGGAAGGTCCCCGCAGCCGGTTGGCAGCGCCTATCCTCCAGCAACGGAGCCAAAGGCGAGCGGCTCTACGACTGGGCCCTGGTCGCCACCATCAGCCCCATCCACCATCTGCTCATCCGCCGGTCGATAAGCAAACCCGACGAGTTGGCCTTCTTTCTCTGTCACACGCCCATCCCGGCGTCCCTCAACCGGCTGGTCATGGTGGCCGGCACCCGCTGGAGCATCGAGGAATGCTTCCAGACCGGCAAGAACGAAACCGGCCTTGATCACTACCAGGTCCGAAGCCATCCCGGCTGGTATCGGCACATCACCCTGGCCATGCTCGCCCTGGCCTATCTCACCGTCACTCGAGCCACGCTCAAGGACGAATCCAACACCGGACCCGATCCGGACGACCACTTAATCGCGATCTCCTCCAACGAGATCCGCCGGCTCTTCGCTCTGCTGACCCAGTCAGCTCCGAACCACGACCACATCCACCATTGGTCCCGATGGCGACGACGCCACCAAACCCGAGCCCGCCGATCCCACTACCAGCGACAACAGCTCAGAGATCTATAAGTGCTACTGGAGTACTAGGTCTCACCGGGAACCGAGCGGACGCGGATCTCGCCACGGTGTCACCGGCGATGATGCGGTGCCCAATCTCGATGATCCCACATCTGTGCCCGCCGAAAATTCCATCCACGCAGTTCAAGCGGCAGGTGAATCCTCGTGAAGGACTCCGTCGAGTGGCGCTAGCGAGACCTGAGCGGTTACCGCCCCTCAGCCGGACGGATGGCCATCGAGAACCATGCCCGGCCCGGCGACGAGGGTCGCACCTTCTTGGTCCATCGGCATACGCACGCAGTTCTCATCCTGACACCAGCACACGCAAAAAACGTTCCTCTGGCTCCCGGCATCGAGGATCAGCCCCCAATACCCCAGCAGCTCGGACGCTTTGACTTAGGACGCACGTCAAGAATACGCAATCGTGTTTGGGTAAAATCCGACGGGGTAACTGATGGTTGCTCGGTGGTTGCTCATTGGTACGCGATACGGGGCGGCATTGTGCACTACCAGTGGGGACTTTGGCAGCGGCAAATCCGGGCGGTCTAATAGAAATGGATAGCGTGCGGCATTGGCGGATACTAAGTCCGCATACTTTTAATCCGTAGGTTCAGGGTTCGAATCCCTGGCGCCCCACCACGTATGACCCGATTCGACCGGTTGCTTTGTCCCGGCTTGGGGCCTCGGTAGCGAGGCGAGATCGCCTGTGGTTGCTCGACGGTTCCTCATTGGTACGTTCGCACACCCGGTGAAGATCGTTAAGCGGGTCGACGTCAAGCCGGACCCATCTGATGACCACAGAGGATCCCCAAAACGGGGCTCGAGAGCCCCGCTTCTTCTTCACCAGGTCGCCCAAGCTCCGAGCCTTGGTCAACTCATCGATGCCGAGGAGAACGTCGTTCAGGACTGGAGCCGTTCCGCGGCCTCTTCTGGAACGGCTCGTTGTGCTTGTTCGTACGTTCACCCTCTCAGCAGTCATGGCCGCGGCGGTCGCTGCGTCTGCCGCCCTGACGACCCCACACCGGGATGGGGCATGAGACTGCTGCGGGGAGTGTCTGTGTCTCGGAGGACCGCCGGCACATCGTGGTGTGTGACAAACAAGGCCGACAACCGGCACTGCGCCTGCCGAAAACCTCATCCATGCAGTTCAAGCGGCATGTTGGTATTCGTGGAGGATTCCGCTGAGTCTGTCTCGTCGGCGAATGTTCAGGTTGATGATTCGTTCGGGGTCGGTGATCGGAACCGGGACGGCCCGCAGTGGAGTCGCCTGTGCAAGGGCTTGGTGGACTCGGTGCTGGTTGTAAAACTCCTCGTACTCGCGTAGGGCGTGACGCAGGTGGCGTTCGTTCCAGAGCAGGCAGCGGTCCAGAAGTTCGTGGCGGCACGATTGCACCCACCGTTCCATCATGGAGTTCATGCGGGGCACGCGGACGCCGGTGAGCACAGTCTGGATGCCGGCATCGGCGAGGATCTCGTCGATCAGGACGGGGAACTTCCCGCCGCGGTCTCTGATCAGGTAACGTGCCCGGCCGCCCGCGTCCTCCAGATCCATGACGAGGTTCTTGAACGTCTGGATGACCCAGGTGGCGGTCGGGTGGGCCGTGGTGCCCAGCACGCGGACGCGCCTGGTGGCGTGGTCGATGACGGCCAGGATGTACTGGCGCTGGCCGTTCAGGGTGACGGTCTCGATGAAGTCGCAGGCCAGCAGCGCACCCGCTTGGGAGCGCAGAAAATCGGCCCAAGTCGTAGATGCGCGGTCAGGGGCGGGGTCGATGCCTTCCTGTTTAAGGATTTCCCACACGGTAGAGGGGGCGATCTTGATGCGAAGGGTGACGAGTTCGCCGTGCACCCGCCGATATCCCCAGGACGGGTTCTCCTTCACCAGACGCAGAATGAGAGCGCGGATAGAGCGGACCGTGGGCGGACGTCCAGCCCGCTTCGGCCGGCAGGTGCGCGCGTGACGCTGTTTCACCAGGTCGCGGTGCCAGCGCAGGATGGTGTCTGGTCGAACAAGCAGCCGTAGCCGGCGCACAACCTCGCGAGGCAACGGTGTCAGGAGTCCAGCCAAGAAGGCTCGATCCTCCGCAGCGAATCTCACCTTGTCGGCGCCGAGCTGCCGTTCAAGGACGGTGATCTGGTGGCGCAGGACAAGAATCTCGGCGTCTTTGTCGCGATCGCTCATCGGAAGCAGCCGTAGCGCGGCGAAGGCGTTCGTGTTGGTGAGATAGGCCAGACGAAGGAACACAAACGATCATCCTGCTGCGTTTGGCCCCTTTGCTCCAGGCCAGGACACGCGCTGGCCCAGAGGAACCAGACAAACCTCACCGACCTGCACGGATGGAATTATCGGCAGGCGCACTGTCGCCGAGGGCGCCTCTGCTCTCATACGGCTGGCGATGCGCTGATGTCCGTACTCCCGGAGGCGGGAACACGTCACGACCTGCACGCTTCCCGGCTCTGGGAAGCTTGGCCGACGCAGTTCATCCGCTCCCTGACCAGCCTTCTTCCCGGCATCACGAAGATCCGGTCACCGTTCGGGGCGCGCAGAACCTCGAAGGGCAGATCGGGGAGGGAGGACATCTCCCCGGGATTATCTCAGGGCGGCCCGAGAGAGGCGACTGTCGCCGTAACGGTAGGACCGCCGGATGATGCCGTACCGGAAATTGGTAGTAGGCACGCCAAACGGACCGGGGGCGTCATGACTGAAGAGAGCCCAGAAATCCAGGCGTTGCGAGCGGCGGACAGGGAGATCAACGCCATCCTCGTAGCGTTATGGACGACAGTGGTCTTCTCGCCCTTTCTCGCCGTTTTAGCGGTCAGCTTCTATGTGACCCACGGCCTCGGCTGGGGTTCGGGGCTGGTCGCAGGGGTGGTTGTCGTCGGGGTCGCGGTGCTACTTATGCGCGACGTCAATCCTGAACTTTGGGATGCGAAGGGGAGCATCAAGAGTCAGCTTCCCGCCGAACCGCTTCCCACGTACCACGGGCAGGAATGTCTCGTGTGCCGAGAGTGGACGACGCGCCCTCACTACCACCCGGGCCACTACTAGCCGTAGCTTCCTCGACGACGCCTACACCGCCTGGAAGAGACGCGGTTCTTCCTTAAATGGAAGCCCTTCGAAGGTTCCTCCAGGCGGACAGTGGACTGGTGAGCGCGAACAAAACTCCGGCCGATAGGCCGGGCATCGAAATGCTGAAGGCGAAGCGGGACCGTCTCGGAAACCGCATGTGGCTGCTTGCGGGCTACGTTTTCCTCGTCGCCCCCACCCAGACATTGCTGGTTGTTGTCCAACCCTTCGTGGACGGCCACAGCTGGGAATGGTCCTTCTATCTCGGCCTGGTGTCCATCTGGGTCACTTGGATGGCCGCCAAGCTGTTCTTCCGCCTTTGGGAGGCGCGGGATCGAGTCGCCGCACAGATACCGGAGCCGCCCGAACGCCCCGTACCTCCGTATCGGGCTCCGACCTATGACAACCCGCTCCGGGATCCCCTCGCCGTAGGATCCTCCCCGTACATCTACTGACCCGGCCGCGTGCGCTAGGCCACTCTGCGCGCCCGGATGAAGGCCGTCACCGCATCCACATCCTCATCCGACAAGACTCCGGTCATGCACGGGGCGATCTCTGAACCGATGACGAAGACGACCCTGTGGGGCGCGAAAACCCGGAGATGGCCTCTGACCTGTGATTATCTCTACTTCGTCTATGCGGCCCGCCGGTATTGGTTGATCAGTGTGCCTGCCGGTGAACATTGGGCTCGCCGGCGCCGAGCTGCCGCTAAGAACGGTGATCTGGTGGCGAGGGCAAGGATCTCGACCTCCTTGTCCCGATCCCTCATCGGAAGCAGCCGTAGCGCGGCAAAGACGTTCGTGACGGCCAGATAGGCCAGGCGCAAGAGCACAAGTGATCATTCTGCCGCGATCAGCTCTTTTCCGAAGCCGAAGCGGGCGCATGCCAGGAGGAACCCGGGCAAGGCCGATGACCAGCATGGATGACATTTTCGGCAGGCGCAAGGTCTGGATCCAGCGCTCCATGATGGAGTTCATGCGCGGTAGGCGAATGCCGGTCTTGATCACTTGTATTCCAGCGTCGGCCAGCACAGCGTCGAAGGCCGCGGTGAATTTGGCGTCGCGGTCGCGGACGAGAAACGTGGCGATGGCTGTACCGATTCAAAACTCGTACACGTGGTCTGAGCTGGCGCTTCTTCGGGACAGCTAGGCTGCTCGGTGGTACTCGTTGATCGCTCCGCTAAGCACTCTGCGGCGCTTGATGCGACCTTCTGTCGGGACGACAACTCGCTCGTCTTGACCGGGTGGGCGTTGCTGTCGAGACTGGTGCGGTCGATGCGCGTTGTAGTGCTCGGCGTACTCCTCCAGGACCGATCGCAGATGCCGTTCGTCGTAGACCAGCATTCGGTCAGTGCATTCGGCCCGTACGGTGCGCACCCAGCGTTCGGCGTAGCAGTTGGCCCGAGGTGTCCGCGGTGGCGTCTTCATCACCGCGACGCTCGCGGTGATGAAGATCTCGTCGAAGACGGCGGTGAACTTGGCGTCCCGGTCACGGATGAGGAATCGGAACGAGCCGGCCCTTCGCCCGAGATCCATGAGCAGGTTACGGGCCCGCTGAGCCGTCCACGCGCCGGCGGGGTTGGCCGTCACCCCCAGGATTCGAACGTGCCGCGTCTGCACCCCCATCACGAACAACACGTACAAGCGCTTCAACAAGATCGTGCCGACATGAAAGAAGCCGTAGGCCAGTAGCCCCTTCGCCTGCAGGCGAAGGAATGCCCGCCAGGAGGTGTCGATGGTTCGGGGAGCCGGACCGGACCGGCGCGAGCGGAGAATCCGTCTCACGGTCGCTTCGCTGAGCTGAACGCCGAGCCGAACCAGTTCGCCGTGTACCCGCCGATACCCCCACCTCGGGTTCTCCCCGGCCAGACGGACGACCAGGTCTCGGAGCTCCCGGGGGTTCGCCCCTGAATGTGGACACCGTTCTCAGGCTGCGGTAGCGATGCTACCTGCGGTTTTCTCGTAGTTGACCGGTGACATCTGGCCGAGCGCGGAGTGTCGGCGGCGGGTGTTGTAGCGGGTGATCCATCGGAACACGGTCAGGCGGGCGTCACGGGCGCAGGCCCACCGGGGAGCGCCCCGCAGCGTCTCGCGCTTGAGCGTGGCGTTGAAGGACTCGGCCGCGGCGTTGTCCGCGCTCGTGCCGACCACGCCCCGGGAACGGGTGACGTGCAGGCGGCGGCAGGCCTCCTCGAACTCGCGGCTGCAGTACTGCGCGCCGTTGTCGCTGTGGAAGACCGCGCCGTCCAGGCTGCCGCCACGTGTGCGGGCCGCGGCCTCCAGGGCGTCCACGACGAGTTCGGTGCGCATGTGGTCGGCGATCGACCAGCCCGCCAGCCGCCGCGACCCCAGATCCAGGACAGTCGCCAAGTACAGGAACCTGCCGTCCCCGATCGGCAGATACGTGATATCGCCGACGCACCTCTGGTTCGGCTGCCCGGCGGTGAAGTCACGCCGCACCAAGTCAGGGACCGGGGTCGCGGACGGTTCGGGCACCGTGGTGCGGACC
>NZ_BBXD01000018.1:0-15188 GCF_001570545.1 Herbidospora mongoliensis
GGTGTGGTGCTGGCCCGTCATCTGGTGGTCGAGCACGGTGTTCGTGAGCTGGTCCTGCTGAGCCGTCGTGGCGGTGAGGCTCCGGGGGTGCGTGAGCTTGAGTCGGAGCTGACCGAGCTGGGCGCGGTCGTTTCCCTGGTCGGGTGTGACGCCGCCGACCGTGAGGCCCTGGCGGCGGTTCTGGCCGAACATCCGGTGACGGCGGTCGTTCATGCCGCGGGCGTCCTGGACGACGGTTCGATCTCCTCCCTCACCTCGGAGCGGCTGGCGGCCGTCATGCGTCCCAAGGTCCAGGCGGCCTGGAATCTGCACGAGCTGACCCGTGATCGTGATCTGACGGCGTTCGTGCTGTATTCGTCGGTCGCCGGTGTGCTGGGTACGGCGGGGCAGGGGAACTACGCGGCGGGTAACACCTACCTGGACGCGCTGGCCCAGCATCGGCGTGCGCTGGGACTGCCCGCGATCTCGCTGGCCTGGGGCCTGTGGGACGAGGCCGGCGGGATGACCGGCGCCATGTCGGAGGTCGACCGGCGGCGGCTCGCCCGTAGCGGCATGGTCCCGTTGACCGTCGAGGACGCCATGCGCGCCTTCGACCTCGCGACCTCCACCACCGAACCCGCCCTGACGGTCACCCGATGGGACGCGGCGGCGCTGCGTGCCACCGGCGACGCCCTGCCGTCCGTACTGCGCGGCCTGATCCGGCCCGCACCGGTGGCAGCCGGGACGCCCGCGGTCCAGCGGTTCGCCGCGCTCACCGGCGCGGAACGCACCCGAGCCCTGATCGACCTGGTGCGCACCGGGGTCGCCGAGGTCCTCGGACACCCCGACCCCAAGTCCATCACCGCTGACGGGGCCTTCACGGACCTGGGATTCGACTCCCTCACCGCCGTGGAACTCCGCAACCGCCTCGCCGCCGCGACCGGACTTCGGCTGCCCGCCACCCTGCTCTTCGACCATCCGACGCCGGGTGCGCTGGCCGCCAACCTGGACGACTCGCTGGCAGCCGACTCCCCGACGTCCCCGGCACGCGTCATCGCCGAGCTGGACCGGCTGACCGAGGCCATCACCGCCGCGGCGGCCGGCGACGGCCGCGACACCATCGCCGCGCGTCTGCGCACCCTCCTCGACCTGGCGAACCACCAGACCGAAGAGGTCACCGACGACCTCGACGCCGCCAGCGACGGAGAACTGTTCGCCCTCGTGGACGGACTCGACTGAGCGACCGCTTGGACACCTGGCCGCTCACCGCCCTCTACTCGAAGGAGTTCAGATGTCTGATGAAGCCAAGCTCAGGGAGTACCTCAAGCGGGCCATCGCCGACAGCCGCGAGGTCCGCAGACGCCTTCGCGACCTGGAGGACAAGGCCCGCGAACCCATCGCGGTCGTCGGGATGGCGTGCCGCTATCCAGGTGGGGTTTCCTCCCCCGAGGACCTGTGGGACGTGGTCGCGGACGGCCGGGACGCCGTCTCGGGCTTCCCCGCCGACCGCGGCTGGGACCTGGACGGCCTCTTCGACCCGGACCCGGAGCGTCGGGGGACGTCCTACGTCCGGGAAGGCGGCTTCCTTGAGAGAGCCGCCGAGTTCGACGCCGCGTTCTTCGGGATCTCCCCGCGTGAGGCGCTGGCGATGGATCCGCAGCAGCGGTTGCTGCTGGAGACGGCATGGGAGGCGTTCGAGCGGGCCGGGATCGACCCGCTGTCGGTACGGGGAACGCGGACCGGGGTGTTCGCCGGCGTCATGTACGGCGATTACGCCACCAGCGTGACCGGAGTGCCGGGGGACCTGGAGGGGCTGCTGGCGAGCGGCAGCGCGAGGAGCGTGGCCTCGGGCCGGGTGTCGTACACGTTCGGGCTGGAAGGGCCCGCCGTAACGGTCGACACGGCCTGTTCGTCGTCTTTGGTGGCGCTGCACCTGGCCGCCAGTTCGCTGCGGCAGGGCGAGTCGGATATGGCGTTGGCCGGTGGGGTGACGGTCATGGCCACACCGACAGCGTTCGTGGAGTTCTCCCGGCAGCGGGGATTGTCGGCCGACGGCCGGTGCCGTCCGTTCGCCGCGGGGGCTGATGGCACCGGCTGGGCTGAGGGTGTCGGGCTGCTGGTGTTGGAGCGGTTGTCGGATGCGCGGCGGAATGGTCATCGTGTGCTGGCGGTGTTGCGAGGCAGTGCGGTCAATCAGGATGGTGCGTCGAATGGGTTGACGGCTCCGAATGGTCCGTCGCAGCAGCGGGTGATCAGGCAGGCGCTGGCCAATGCCGGGCTGGCTCCTTCTGATGTGGACGCGGTCGAAGCGCATGGCACCGGCACCAAGCTGGGTGACCCGATCGAGGCGCAGGCGTTGATCGCCACGTATGGGCAGGATCGTCCGGCGGATCGACCGTTGTGGCTGGGGTCGCTGAAGTCGAACATCGGGCACACCCAGGCCGCCGCCGGTGTGGGCGGCGTGATCAAGATGATCGAGGCGATCCGGCACGGCATCCTGCCCAAGTCGCTGCACATCGACGAGCCCAGCCCGCTCGTCGACTGGTCGGCGGGGTCGGTGGAGCTGCTGACCGAGAACCGGGCCTGGCCTGAAGGGGTTCGTCGGGCGGGAGTGTCGTCGTTCGGGATCAGCGGCACCAACGCTCACATGATCATCGAGCAGGCGCCCGCCCAGGAGGAGACGCCGCCGACCGACGGCATCTCTCTGCCCACTACACCGTGGCTGCTGTCGGCGAAGTCCCCGGAGGCGCTCCGTGCCCTTGCCACCGACATCATCAAGACCGAAGAACGGCCACTCGATGTCGGCTTCTCGCTGGTGACCGGACGCAGCTCGCTGGAATACCGGATGGAGGCGACCGAGGGCGAGATCGTCCGAGCGGCATCGGACCCCACGGTCGGGTGGGTTTTCTCTGGTCAGGGTGCTCAGCGGGTGGGCATGGGAGCGGGCCTTGCCCGGGTGTTTCCCGTGTTCGCTGAGGTGTTCAAGCAAGTGTGCGGTCGATTCGACGGCCTCACTGAAGTGATCGCTTCGGGTGAGGGCTTGGAGCGGACGGGTTGGGCTCAGCCGGGATTGTTCGCGGTCGAGGTGGCGCTGGCCCGGTTGCTGGAGTCGTGGGGTGTGCGGCCGGATGTGGTGGTCGGTCATTCGATCGGTGAGGTCGCTGCCGCGCACGTCGCTGGGGTGCTGTCGCTGTCTGATGCGGTTCGCCTGGTGGAGGCGCGTGGTCGGCTGATGCAGGCGCTGCCGGAGGGTGGGGCGATGTGGGCGCTGCAAGCCTCCGAAGAGGAAGTCGTCCCGCATCTGTTCGGGCGGGTGGTGATCGCGGCGGTCAACGGTCCGCGTTCGGTGGTGATCTCCGGGCCGGAGGGCGAGGTCGAGCAGATCGCCGCCGGGTGGAGAGGACGGCGCCTGACGGTGTCGCACGCTTTCCACTCACCGCTGATGGAGCCGATGCTGGAGGAGTTCCGCCAGGTCGTGGAAGGGCTGCAGTTCGGCGAGCCTTCTGTCGCGGCGGTGTCCACCGTGACGGGTCAACGGGTTGATCAGGACTGGTCTACTCCGGGTTATTGGGTGGATCAGGTCCGCCGGCCGGTCCGGTTCGCTGAGGCGATCACCGCCGCCGACGCCGGGTTGTGGCTGGAGGTCGGCCCCGACGCGGCTTTGACCCCGCTGCTCGGCGACATCGCCCCGGACGCCTTCGCCGCCGCCACGTTGCGCAGGAACCAGGACGAAGCCGAGGCCCTGATCAGCGCGCTGGCCCACCTCCATCTCCACGGAGCCACCACCGACTGGACCGCCTTCTACGCCGGCACCGGAGCACAGCAGGTCGACCTGCCCACCTACCCCTTCCAACGACAGCACCACTGGATCACGTCCACCGGGACCCCCGGCGATGCCGTCGGTCTCGGCCTCGACGGTGCGGGGCACGCGCTGCTGGGCGCGGTGGTGGACGTCGCGGAAGGCGGGTCGGTGGTACTGACCGGCCGCCTGTCGCTGACCGCGCACTCCTGGCTGGCCGACCACTCGGTCCTCGGCGCGACGCTGGTGCCGGGCACGGTCTTCGTCGACCTGGCATTGCGGGCCGGGCAGCTGGTCGGCTGCGAACGCGTCGAGGAACTGATGCTCGAAGCGCCTCTGGTGCTCTCCGAGCGCGGAGGTTTCCGGCTCCAGGTCGTCATCGAGCAGAGCACCGCCGAAGGCCGGCGTTCCGTCTCGGTGTTCTCCCGGCCGGACGGGGACGAGCAGCCGTGGACCCGCCACGCCACCGGCTTCCTCACCCCCGAGCACGACGTCCGGGCGGAGAGCCTGCCGGTATGGCCGCCGACCGGCGCCGCCAAAGTGGACCTGGAGACCTTCCACGAGCACCTGAGCGATCTCGGCTACGGGTACGGCCCCGCGTTTCTCGGGATCAGGCGTGCCTGGCAGGGCGATGGTGCGGTCTTCGCCGAGGTCGGCCTGCCTGCGGAGGCGGGCGAGGCGGCGCGCTTCACGCTCCATCCGGCGCTGCTCGACGCCGCCGTACGGACGGCCCTCGTCGAAGGCGGTGACCGGCTCGTGGTCCCCTTCGTCTGGAACGACGTCCGGGTCACGAAGCCGGAGGCCTCGGTGCTGCGGGTCCGGCTCGCCTGGTCGGGCGACGACACCCTCACCCTCCTGGCGACGGACGAGCTGAACGCTCCCGTGGCGTCCGGCTCCCTGACGCTCCGCCCGCTGACGAGGGAGAGCCTGCGCCAGGCCGGGGCGCCCGCCGACGGCCTGCACACCCTTACCTGGACGGCCCGGCCACTCGATGCCGTTGCTCCGGGGCCGCTACCGCCGCTGGACATCATGCACGTGCCGGCGGGCGATGCCGTACGAACGGCCACCGCCGTTCTGGAGCGGATCCAGGCACAGTCGGCCCGCACCGCACCGCTGGTCGTGGTGACACGGCGCGCGGTCGGTGTGGCAGACGAGGAGCTGCCGGGGCTGAGCACGGCCGGTGCGTGGGGGCTGGTGCGTTCGGCGCAGTCCGAGAACCCCGGCCGGTTCGTTCTGGTGGACGCAGACGAGGACCTGCCGGACGAGTCGCTGGCGCGGGCCGTGGCCTCGAACGAACCCCAGATCGCCTTCCGCGCCGGGGAGGCGTTCGTCCCCGGACTGACCCGGGTGACCGCCGCCGAGTCCTCACCCGCCTGGGATCGAGGTCCGGTGTTGATCACTGGTGGTACGGGTGGTCTGGGTGTGGTGCTGGCCCGTCATCTGGTGGTCGAGCACGGTGTTCGTGAGCTGGTCCTGCTGAGCCGTCGTGGCGGTGAGGCTCCGGGGGTGCGTGAGCTTGAGTCGGAGCTGACCGAGCTGGGCGCGGTCGTTTCCCTGGTCGGGTGTGACGCCGCCGACCGTGAGGCCCTGGCGGCGGTTCTGGCCGAACATCGGGTGACCGCTGTCGTCCACGCCGCGGGCGTCCTGGACGACGGTTCGATCTCCTCCCTCACCTCGGAGCGGCTGGCCGCCGTCATGCGTCCCAAGGTCCAGGCGGCCTGGAATCTGCACGAGCTGACCCGTGATCGTGATCTGACGGCGTTCGTGCTGTATTCGTCGGTCGCCGGTGTGCTGGGTACGGCGGGGCAGGGGAACTACGCGGCGGGTAACACCTACCTGGACGCGCTGGCGCAGCATCGGCGTGCGCTGGGACTGCCCGCGATCTCGCTGGCCTGGGGCCTGTGGGACGAGGCCGGCGGCATGGCCGAGTCCCTCTCCGCCGCCGACCGCGAACGGATCGCCCGCAGCGGCCTGGTCCCTCTCGGCACGGACGAGGCGCTCGCCCTGTTCGACGTCGCGCAGAGCCTGACCCACGCCACGGCCACCCTCACCCGCTGGGACCTCCCCGCGCTCCGGGCCCTCGGCGACCGGCTGCCGCCGGTGCTGCGCCCCCTCGTCCCCGTACGGAGAACAGGAGCCGGACATCGCCCCGATGCCTTCGCGGGGCTCAATGACAGCGAGCGCCGCGCCGCGCTGGTGGATCTGGTGCGTGCGCACGTCGCCGGTGTGCTCGGGCATGCGGATTCGGCCGGTGTCGCCGTGGATCGGGCGTTCCAGGATTTGGGGTTCGACTCGCTCACCGCGGTGGAGTTGCGCAACCGGCTCACTGCGGCGACCGGGCTGCGCCTCCCCACCACCCTGGTCTTCGACCACCCTTCGCCGGCTGCTCTGGCCGACCACCTCGCGGCCGAACTGACGGGCGCGGCGAAGGACACCACCGAGACCGCCGCCGCCGTAGCCGACTCCGACCCCATTGCGGTGGTGGGGATGGCCTGTCGCTATCCCGGTGGGGTGTCCTCACCCGAGGAACTGTGGGACGTGGTGGCGAGCGGCCGCGACGTGGTCTCCGCGTTCCCCTCGGACCGGGGCTGGGACATCGACGGGCTCTACGACCCGGACCCCGAGCGGCGGGGCAGGAGCTACGTGCGGGAGGGCGGTTTCCTGCACGACGCGGCCGAGTTCGACGCCGCGTTCTTCGGGATCTCCCCGCGTGAGGCGCTGGCGATGGATCCGCAGCAGCGGTTGCTGCTGGAGACCGCGTGGGAGGCGTTCGAGCGGGCCGGGATCGACCCGCTGTCAGTACGGGGAACGCGGACCGGAGTATTCGCCGGCGTCATGTACGGCGATTACGCCACCAGCGTGACCGGAGTGCCGGGGGACCTGGAGGGATTGCTGGCGAGCGGCAGCGCGGGGAGCGTGGCGTCGGGCCGGGTGTCGTACACATTCGGGCTCGAAGGACCAGCGGTGACGGTCGACACCGCCTGTTCGTCGTCACTGGTCGCGCTGCACCTGGCCGCCAGCTCACTGCGTCAGGGCGAATCCACCCTGGCGTTGGCCGGTGGCGTGACGGTCATGGCCACACCGACGGCGTTCGTGGAGTTCTCCCGTCAACGCGGGCTGGCCCCGGACGGACGCAGCAAGGCGTTCGCTGCCGGGGCTGACGGCACCGGCTGGGCTGAGGGTGTCGGCCTGCTGGTGCTGGAACGCCTGTCGGACGCGGAACGCAACGGCCACCGCGTGCTGGCGGTGTTGCGAGGCAGTGCGGTCAATCAGGACGGTGCCTCCAATGGGTTGACGGCTCCGAACGGTCCGTCGCAGCAGCGGGTGATCAGGCAGGCGCTGGCCAATGCCGGGCTGGCTCCTTCTGATGTGGATGCGGTCGAAGCGCATGGCACTGGTACGAGGTTGGGTGATCCGATCGAGGCGCAGGCGTTGATCGCCACGTATGGGCAGGATCGTCCGGCGGATCGACCGTTGTGGCTGGGGTCGCTGAAGTCGAACATCGGGCACACTCAGGCCGCCGCTGGTGTGGGCGGTGTGATCAAGATGATCGAGGCGATCCGGCACGGCATCCTGCCCAAGTCGCTGCACATCGACGAGCCCAGCCCGCATGTGGATTGGTCGGCGGGGTCGGTGGAGCTGCTGACCGAGGCGCGCTCCTGGCCTGAAGGGGTCCGCCGGGCGGGAGTGTCCTCGTTCGGGATCAGCGGCACCAACGCCCACGTCATCATCGAACAGGCCCCCGGCCCCGACGCGGAGCCTTCGATCGACGATGTCTCGCTGCCCACGGTTCCGTGGCTGCTGTCGGCGAAGTCCTCCGAGGCGCTCCGTGCCCTTGCCGTGGACGTGGTGAAGGCCGCCGAGGAGCGGTCATTCGATCGGGTCGATGTCGGCTTCTCCCTGGCGACCGGACGCAGCTCGCTGGAATACCGGATGGAGGCGACCGAGGGCGAGATCGTCCGAGCGGCATCGGACCCCACGGTCGGGTGGGCTTTCTCTGGTCAGGGCGCTCAACGGGTGGGCATGGGAGCGGGCCTTGCCCGGGTGTTTCCCGTGTTCGCTGAGGTGTTCAAGCAAGTGTGCGGTCGATTCGACGGCCTCACTGAAGTGATCGCTTCGGGTGAGGGCTTGGAGCGGACCGGTTGGGCTCAGCCCGGCCTGTTCGCGATCGAGGTCGCCCTCGCCCGGCTACTGGAGTCGTGGGGTGTGCGCCCGGATGTGGTGGTCGGTCATTCGATCGGTGAGGTCGCTGCCGCGCACATCGCCGGGGTGCTGTCGCTGTCTGATGCGGTTCGCCTGGTGGAGGCGCGCGGCCGCCTGATGCAGGCCCTGCCGGAGGGCGGGGCGATGTGGGCCCTCCAAGCCTCCGAAGAGGAAGTCGTCCCGCATCTGTTCGGGCAGGTGGTGATCGCCGCGGTCAACGGTCCGCGTTCGGTGGTGATCTCCGGACCCGAAAAGGACGTCGAGCAGATCGCCGCCGGGTGGAGAGGCCGACGGTTGTCGGTGTCGCACGCTTTCCATTCGCCGTTGATGGAGCCGATGCTGGAGGAGTTCCGCCAGGTCGTGGAAGGGCTGAAGTTCGGCGAGCCCTCTGTCGTGGCGGTGTCCACCGTGACGGGTCGGCGCGTTGATCAGGACTGGTCGACCCCCGGCTATTGGGTGGATCAGGTCCGCCGGCCGGTCCGGTTCGCTGACGCGATCACTGCCGCCGACGCCGGGTTGTGGCTGGAGGTCGGCCCCGACGCGGCTTTGACCCCGCTGCTCGGCGACATCGCCCCGGACGCCTTCGCCGCCGCCACGTTGCGCAGGAACCAGGACGAAGCCGAGGCCCTGATCAGCGCGCTGGCCCACCTCCACCTCCACGGAGCCACCACCGACTGGACCGCCTTCTACGCCGGCACCGGAGCACAGCAGGTCGACCTGCCCACCTACCCCTTCCAACGACAGCACCACTGGCTGACGGCCGCCACGTCCGTGGGTGACGCCGCCGTACATCCCCTGCTGGGCGCGGCGCTGGAGGTCGCGGGAAGCGGAGCGGTCGTGCTGACCGGGCTGCTCTCCGCCCGCACCGCCCCTTGGCTGGCCGACCACGACATCGTTCCCACCTCCGTGTTCGTCGAGATGGCACTGCAAGCGAGTGAGCACGTCGGCGGGGCCGGCGTCGCCGAGCTCACGATCACCGCCCCCCTGGTCCTGCCCGCCAAGGATGCCGTATCGGTCCAGGTCGTCACCGGTGAGCCCGGCGGCGACAACGGTCTCCGGTCCGTCACCATCCACACCCGGAGCGACCTCGGCGCAGACTGGACACTGAACGCCGAAGGGCGGATCGCGATCGAAGGTCCGGTACGGCCCACCACCGCCGCACAGGTCGACGCCGTGGTCGAGACCCCTTACGAGACTGCCGGGTTTGCCCTGCATCCCGCCCTGCTCGACGCCGCGGTCAGCGTCGCCACCGGCGCGACAGGTCTGCTCCCGACCCGGTGGGAAGGCGTTTACCCGCACACCACCGGCGGGACCGGCGTCGGCGTCACCTCGGTGCCCGTCGCCGAACGGACCTTCGCGCTGGAACTCTCCGACCCGTCGGGCCGGCCCGTGCTCTCGATCGGCGCCGTCACCCTCGACGAGGCGCCCGCGCTCGTCCGCGCCGCGGCAAGGCCGGAACGGACCCTGTTCCACGTCGAATGGCAGCCGGTGCCGACCGGCAGGACGCCGACGGGGACGATCCGCTGGGGTGACCTCGGCGACCCGGAAGCGGACGCGGTCCTGCTCGACTGGACGCCACCGCCGAGCGGGGACGTCCCCTCCTCGGTACGCACCGGGGTCCAGCAGCTCCTCGACATCGTGCGCGACCACGTCACCGACCAGCGGTTCGACGGCACGTCGCTGGTCGTGGCCACCCGGGGCGGCGTCGCCGTCGACGACCTGGAGGCCCCGCGCCTGGCCGCGGCCGCGGCGTGGGGACTGCTGCGTACCGCCCAGACCGAGTTTCCCGGCCGCATCGTCCTGCTCGACACCGACGAACAACCCGGAACGGAACTCGCCGCCGCCGCGCTCGCCTCCGGGGAACCCCAGGTCGCGGTACGCCGGAACGTCATGGTCGCCCCCCGCCTGGCCCGCACCGAGACCGCCGCCGCCCGACCCGCCCCCGACTGGGGCACCGTCCTCATCGCCGGCGGCACCGGCGCGCTCGGCGGCCTGGTGGCCCGGCACCTCGTCGCGGAGCACGGCGTCCGAAGGTTGGTCCTGCTCAGCAGGCGCGGTCCCGAAGCGCCGGACGCGCCGCGCCTGCGAGGCGAGCTCACCGCGGCCGGCGCGGACGTGACGGTCGTCGCCTGCGACGCGGCCGACCGTACCGCCCTGGCCGCCGTCCTCGCCGAGCACCCCGCGGACTCCGTGGTGCACGCCGCGGGCGAACTGGACAATGCGATGATCCCCGGCCTCACGCCCGCGCATTTCGACACGGTTCTGCGGACCCGGGTGGACGCGGCGTGGCATCTCCACGAACTCACCCGTGACCGCGACCTCACTGCGTTCGTGCTCTTCTCCTCCGTGGCGGGCCTGCTCGGCAGCGCCGGCCAGGGCAACTACGCCGCCGGCACCGCGGTCCTCGACGCACTGGCCACCTACCGGGCCTCGATGGGACTACCCGCCACGTCGATCGCCTGGGGAATCTGGGCCGGGGCGGGCGGGGTCGACAAGGACATGACGGCCGCCGACCTGCACCGCTACGGCAGGGACGGGGCCCGGCCCATCCCGGTATACGACGGCCTGGCCGCGTTCGACCTGGCGGTCCGGCTGCCCGTCCCCGCGCTCGCCGCGACACCCCTCGACGTGGCGGTGGTACGGGCCGGCGGGCGGGTCGCACCGCTCCTCCGCGGGCTCGTCCGGCTGCCGGGCACGTCCGCGACCGTGGACACCGCCCCGATTCCTCTCGCCGCACGCCTGGCGGGAGTCCCCGAAGCCGAACGCGCCAAAGCCGTGCTCGACGTCGTCCGCGGCGAGGTCGCGGCGGTGCTCGGGCACGGCGGCGCCGACCAGATCCAGCCCGACCAGGCCTTCCAGGACCTCGGGTTCGACTCGCTCACCGCCATGGAACTACGCAACCGGCTCTCCGCGCACACTGGCGAACGGCTGCCCGCCGCCGTGGCGTTCGACCACCCCACCCCCACCGCCTTGGCCGACCACCTGCTGGCCAGACTCGCCCCCGCGAGCGGGGCCAGGCTCGTGCTCGACGAACTCGACCGTCTCCAGGACGCGTTGACGGCCGTCACCGGCGACGACCCGGACCGCGAAGCGGTCACCGCGCGGCTGCGCACCATGCTCGGCCGGTTGACACCGGCGCCCGGCGACGACGAGGACCTGAACGACCGGATCGAGTCCGCCTCCACCGACGAGATCTTCGACCTCATCGACAACGAGCTCGGCCGCGCGGCCAGCTGACCCTCCAGGAGAAGCGACCATCATGGCGAACGAGGAAAAGCTGGCCGAATACCTCAAATGGACCACGGCCGAGTTGCAGCGGACCCGGAAGCTGCTCGCCGCGGCGGAGGCGGAACGCGACGAGCCGATCGCGATCGTCGGCATGGCGTGCCGCTACCCGGGCGACGTGTCCTCCCCGGCGGACCTGTGGCGTCTCGTCGCCGAGGGGCGCGACGGGATCAGCGAGTTCCCCGCCGACCGGGGGTGGGACATCGACGGGCTCTACGACCCGGAACCGGGAACGCCCGGCAGGACGTACACGCGGGAAGGCGGTTTCGTCTCGGGCGCGACGGAATTCGACGCCGGGTTCTTCGGGATCTCCCCCCGGGAGGCCCAGGCGATGGACCCGCAGCACCGGCTGCTGCTGGAAACCTCCTGGCACGCCTTCGAACACTTCGGCATCGACCCCGCACTGCTGCGCGGCACCCCCACCGGGGTCTTCGTCGGCGTGGCCGGGCAGACCTACATCGGCCTCGACGGCCCACGAGAACTGGAGGGCTACCTGACGACCGGCCGGCTCGGCAGTGTCGCCTCCGGCCGGATCTCCTACTTCTTCGGACTGGAGGGCCCGGCCGTCACCATCGACACCGCCTGCTCCTCCTCCCTGGTCGCCTTGCACCTCGCCGCCCAGTCGCTGCGGAACGGCGAGTCGACGCTGGCCCTGGCCGGCGGCTCGTCGGTCGCCGGAGCCCCCGGTGGGTTCGTGGACTTCGCCCGGCAGCGTGGCCTCGCCGCCAACGGCAGGTGCAAGTCGTTCTCCGCCGCGGCCGATGGGACGGCCTGGGCCGAAGGCGTCGGACTGCTGGTCCTGGAGCGGCTGTCGGACGCCCGGAACCACGGGCACCGGGTGCTGGCCGTGGTGCGCGGAAGCGCGGTCAACCAGGACGGCGCCTCCAACGGGCTGACCGCCCCCCACGGACCCTCCCAGGAACGAGTGATCCGCGACGCCCTGGCGGACGCCGGACTGACCACGTCCGAAGTGGACGCGGTCGAAGCACACGGCACCGGCACCAGGCTGGGCGACCCGATCGAGGCGCAGGCGCTCATCTCCACATACGGGCAGGGCCGGCCCGAAGGGCGTCCGCTGTGGCTGGGGTCGCTGAAGTCCAACATCGGGCACACGGTCGCGGCCGCCGGCGTCGGCGGCGTGATCAAGATGGTCGAGGCGATCCGGCACGGCGTGCTGCCCCGCACCCTGCACGTGGAGGAGCCCACCCCGTTCGTGAACTGGGACGAGGGCGCGGTCGAACTGCTGACCGAGGCCCGGGCCTGGCCCGAGACGGGACGACCGCGCCGCGCGGGGATCTCGTCGTTCGGCGTGTCCGGCACCAACGCCCACGTGATCATCGAGCAGGCTCCCGAGCCGGACGAGCCCCCGTCCGACCCCGCCGACGGTACGGGCCGGGCGGTGCCGCTGGTGTTGAGCGCGGCCGATGAAGGGGCGTTGCGGGAACTGGCGGATCACCTCGCTGACCTGCTGGCGGACGGGGACGTGCGCGAGCTGGACGCGGGCTGGTCGCTGGCGGTGGGCCGCGGGTCGCTGGCCCGCCGCGCGGTGGTGATCGGCCACGACCGCCAGGAACTCATCGACGGGCTGGCGGCGGTCGAAGCCGGTCCGGTCGCGATCGACCGGGGAGACGTGGTGATGGTGTTCCCCGGTCAAGGGTCCCAGTGGGCGGGGATGGCCACCCACCTGCTGGATCACTCGCCGGTGTTCGCCGCGCGGATCACCGAATGCGCGGCCGCCCTGGAACCCCACGTCGACTGGTCGCTGACCGAGGTGCTCGGCGGCCCCGACGAGGGGTGGCTGGAGCGGGTCGACGTCATCCAGCCCGTCCTGTGGGCGGTGATGGTGTCCCTGGCGCGCCTCTGGTACTCGTTCGGGGTGGAGCCCACCGCGGTGGTGGGCCACTCGCAGGGAGAGATCGCCGCGGCGGTGGTCGCGGGCGCGCTGTCCCTGGAGGACGGTGCGAAGGTCGTCGCGCTGCGGTCGAAGGCGATCCGGGCGCTGGCCGGGCAGGGCGCGATGATCTCCGTGGCGCTGCCCGCCGACCAGGTCGAGGCGCGTCTGGAGGCGTGGTCCGGCCGGTTGTCGGTGGCGGTCGTCAACGGCCCCACCGCCACCGTGGTGGCCGGAGAGGTGGCCGCTGCCCAGGAGTTCCAGGACACCTGCAAGGCCGAGGGGATCCGGGTCCGCCGGGTCCCGGTGGACTACGCCTCGCACTCGATCCAGGTCGAACAGATCCAGGGAGAGCTGTCGCGACTGCTGGAGGGGATCACCCCCCGTGCCGGGGAGGTGCCGTTCTTCTCCACGGTGACCGGCGACTGGCTCGACACCTCCCAGATGGGCGCCGGGTACTGGTATCGCAACCTGCGCAAGCCGGTCCAGTTCGCGCACGCGGTCGAGACCCTGGCGAGCAAGGGATTCGGCTACTTCGTCGAATGCAGCGCCCATCCGGTGCTGACGACGGCGATCCAGGAGGTCGCCGAGGACGCTGCGGTCGCCGGCACGCTGCGCCGGAACGACGGGGGAGTGGACCGGTTCCTGGCCTCCCTGGCCGAGCTGCATGTCCAGGGCCTGCCGGTCGACTGGACCCAGGCGTTCACCGGCACCGCCCCGCGCCGGTGCGACCTGCCGCCCTACCCTTTCCAGCGCCGCCGCCACTGGATCGACCCCGAGGCCACGGACGCCGGAACGGGCACGACCGGGCATCCGCTGCTCGGCACCGCCGTCCACGTCGCCTCCCACAACGAGGTGCTGTTCACCGGCAGGCTCTCGCTCCGTACCCACCGCTGGCTCGCCGACCACACCATCGGCGGCGTGGTCACGGTGCCGCCTTCGGCGTTCGTGGAGATCGCGTTGCGCGCCGGCGACGAGGTGGGCTGCTCTGGCATCGACGAGCTCTCCGTCACCACACCGCTGACGCTGCCCGCCCAGGGCGAGGCGCTGCTCCAGACCGCCGTCGGAGCGCCCGACCCCCATGGCCGCCGGCCGATCACCGTCCACTCCCGCCCCCACCCCGACGTCGCCTGGACCCTGCACGCCCAGGGGTTGCTGAGCCTGCGCGTCCCAGCGGCGGGCCCCGCCGTACGCCCATGGCCGCCGGAAGGAGCCGACGCGCTGGACGTGACGACCGTACGGGAGCGGATCGCCGCGCACGGGATCGGGTACGGCCCGGCGTTCGGCGGCCTGACCGGCGTGTGGCGTCGCGGCGCCGAACTGTTCGCCGAGGTGAATTTGCCCGAGGGCGGCGCCGACGACGCGTACGTCCTGCACCCGGCACTCCTGGACACCGCGCTGCACGCCGTCGCCCTGGCGGACGCCGTCCCCGCGCACGCCACCGCGGACTGGTCGCGGGTGCACGTCGCGGCGGTGGGCGCCACGGCGCTGCGCGTGCACCTGACGCCCGGCGGGAACGGCGGATGGGCGGTACGGCTCGCCGACCGCGCCGGCGAACCCGTCGCGGCCTTCGGCGTCCGGGGCCGCTCCCACGACAGGACCAACGGCCAGGTGCACGACGCGCTGTTCACCGTCGACTGGCGGCCGGTCCTGTCCGCCGGGACCGAAAGGCCACTCCGCTGGACCTCACCGGAGAAGGCCCCAGTGGAGCGCCCCGACGCCGCACTGCTGCGCTGGCGGCCGTCCGGCACGGTCCGCGACAGCGTCCACTGGACGCTGGGAATGGTCCGGGACTGGCTGGCCGACGACCGGCTCGCCGACATCCCCCTCGTCGTCCTGACCCGGGGCGCGGTCGCCGTCCGCGACGGGGAGTCGCCCGACCTCGCGGCGGCCGCCGCTTGGGGGCTGCTGCGCTCGGCGCAGTCGGAGGCGCCCGGCCGCGTCGTCCTGCTTGACACCGACACCGACACCGACACCGACACCGACACCGACACCGACACCGACACCGACACCGACACCGACACCGACACC
>NZ_BBXD01000018.1:15781-394330 GCF_001570545.1 Herbidospora mongoliensis
CACCGACACCGACACCGACGCCGACGCCGACACCGACACCGACACCGACACCGACACCGACACCGACGCCGACGCCGACGCCGACGCCGACCCGGCCGCTGAGACGCTCGCCGCCGCGCTGGCCAGCGGAGAACCACAGATCGCCATCCGGGACGGAGCCCTGCTCGTCCCCAGGATGATCCGCGTTCCCGCACCGCCCGCCGCCACCGCGGACTGGGGCGCCGACGCCACCGTGCTCATCACCGGCGGCACCGGCACGCTGGGATCGCTGTTCGCCCGGCACTTGGTCGCCGAACGCGGCGTTCGCGGGCTGGTCCTGCTCAGCCGGCGCGGCGAGGACACGCCAGGCGCGGCCCAACTGCGTGCCGAACTGGCCGGGCTCGGCGCGCGCGTGTCGATCGTGGCCTGCGACGCCGCCGACCGGGACGCCCTGGCCGCCGTCCTCGCCGAGCATCCCGTCACCGGCATCGTGCACATGGCGGGCGTGATCGACGACGGTGTCGTGGCGACCCTGACCGCCGAGCAGGTCGACCGGGTGCTGCGGCCCAAGGTCGACGCGGCGTGGAACCTGCATGAGCTCACCCAAGAGCACAAGATCACCAGGTTCGTGCTGTTCTCCTCGCTCGCCGGGGTGATCGGCGGCCCCGGACAGGGTAACTACGCCGCCGCCAACGCGTCCCTCGACGCGCTCGCCCACCACCGGGCCGCGGCGGGCCTGCCCGCGACCTCCGTCGCCTGGGGTCTCTGGCGCGAGGCCAGCGGACTGACCGGGCACCTCGGTGCCGCCGACCTGAAGCGGATGGCCCGCGCCGGGTTCCTGCCCATCGACACCGCGAACGGCCCCGCCATGCTCGACGCCGCGCTCCGCACCGGGTTGCCGGCCGTCGTGGCGACTCCCATGGGCCTCGCCCCGCTGCGCGAACGCGGCGCGTCGGTCCCGCCGCTGCTCAGCGCCCTGGCCCGGGTCACCGTCCGGCGTGTGGTGACCGACACCGGCGGAGACGCCGCGTCGCTGGCCGACGCGCTCGCTGGGCTCGACGAGGCGGGCCGGGCGCGCGCCCTGCTCGACCTGGTACGCGCCGCCGCCGCCAAGATCCTCGGACGCGACGATCCCGGCGGAGTCGAACCGCACCAGCCGTTCCCCGACCTCGGCTTCGACTCCCTTACTTCGATCGAACTGCGCAACCGCCTGAGCGCCGGTACCGGCCTGCGGCTCGCCGCGACCGTCGTGTTCGACCAACCCACCCCGTATGCCCTGGCCACCCACCTCGGCGCGGCCCTGGACGGCGGCGGGAAACCGGCGGGCCCGGCCGACGGGGCCCTGGACGGCATCGACTTCGCCGCGGAGGTCCGGCTCGCCGACGACATCGTGCCCGCCGCGACCGTCGTCCGGTCGGTCGCCGACCCCGAACACCTCCTGCTGACGGGCGCGACCGGTTTCGTCGGCGCGTTCCTGCTACGTGACCTGCTGCGCACCACCCGGGCCACGGTGCACTGCCTGGTGCGGGCGGACGACGAACCGGCCGCCCACAAGCGGCTTCGGGACAACCTGGAGTGGTACCGGATCCTGGACGAGACCGACCTTGACCGCGTCAAGGTGGTCGTCGGCGACCTCACCCGGCCGCGACTCGGCCTGTCCGAAGAGGACTTCGACAACCTCGCCCGTGACGTCGACGCCGTCTACCACGCGGGTGCGTCCGTCAACTGGCTGCACCCGTACCCGATGCTCAAACCGGCCAATGTCACCGGCACCGAGGAGGTGCTGCGACTGGCCGCACGGCACCGCACCGTCCCCGTCCACCACGTGTCCACCACCGGAGTGTTCGCCGCGACCCAGTCCGCCGACCACCCCCTGCGGGCAGACGACCCGACCGGGCCCCCCGAACGCCTTCCGAGCGGCTACCTCCAGAGCAAATGGGTCGGCGAGCAGCTGATCGGCGTCGCCCGGGCCCGCGGCCTGCCCGTCACGGTCCACCGGGTGGACGTCGTCAGCGGTGACCAGCGCAACGGCGCCTGCCAGACCCGCGACTTCGTCTGGCTCAGCATGAAAGGCCTGATCCAGGCCGGAGCGGTGCCCGCCGGGGCCGGCGGACGCTTCCACCTGGTCCCGGTGGACTACGTCAGCGCGGCCATCGTCGAACTGTCCCGCCGACCCGACGACACGGACCGCACGTTCCATCTCTACAACCCGCACCACCTGTCGTTCCCGGCCCTGGTCGGGCACCTGCGCGCGGCCGGCTACGCCCTACCCGAGACGACCCCCGACGACTGGCGTGCACGAATCCTCGCCGACCGCGACAACGCCCTACTGCCATTGCTGGACGCCTTCGAGGCGATCACGGCGCGCGGCGACGACTATCCCGGCATCGACACCACCGCCACCGAGGCCGCACTGACCGTAACCGGAATCACCTGCCCGCCGACCACCGACGAGCTGTTCGCCACCTACGTCCGCTTCTTCATCGACGCCGGCTATTTCCCGCCACCGACCGCCTGAACCGGCTTGGGAGGCCGGTCAGTCGTCGATCGCCCGGTAGAGGGTGGTCCAGAAGTCGTGCATGACCCGCGCGGCATCCGGTAGGGCCAACCCGACCTGGGTGAGCACAATTCCGGTGAGCCCGTTGGCCGGGTCGGCGTAGGTCGAGGTGCCGGTCCCGCCGTCCCGGCCGAACTTGAGCGATCCACTTCCGGGACAGCCGAAATTCCCGTCTCAATTTCGTCTCACTGCAATCACGCTTTCCGTCCGCGATCGCATCCGGTGGCGCCGACGGGGCGGAGAAGGGTAGGCGTGACCACTTCTCCGCGCGGCGGCTGCCTCGATCGGGGGCAGCCGACATGGCAACAGCCCTGGCGGCGGCGAAGCCGATCCTGACGCCTACTCCGAACTCCGGCAACCGACATCAGCCGCTGGCGGAACTCTGGGCCTTCGCTGCTTGCCGCGTAGTTGGTCGCGGCGCCTTCCAAAATCCCAAAGTGAGAAACGATGACAGCTCCCGGGCCCAGCATCGGCACAACAGCTCATCCCAGCCGGTGAGGCGGAGAAGCCGGCGTACCGCATCGGAGACCGCGACGAAGCGCACGAGGCCATACGCGCGGCATCGTCGCCTCCATCCACGCGAACAATTGCGGGTTTCAGGTAAGTGTGATGAGGCTCCCAGACGTGTAGAGGGTGTGGAGCAACTGGAGTTCGAGGAGTTCTACCGAGACAGCAGGGACGCGTGCCTGCGTGCCGTACTGGTCGGCACCGGTAACCCGCACTTGGCCGAGGACCTGGTCGCCGAGGCCTACGCTCAGGCGTGGAGCGCCTGGCGCAAGGTGCGGGCGCATCCCGCGCCGCGCGCCTGGGTCGTGCGCACCGCGCTCAACACCCACGTCTCGTGGTGGCGTAGACGCCGCCGCGAGGTCGCCTTGGCCGGCCAGGACGCCGAAGGACACCAGCAGGCGCGGGGCATCGACCCCGCGCTGATGGCGGCCCTGCGGCGTCTGCCCGTGCGGCAGCGGCAGGTGGTGGCGCTGCGGGTCTTCCTCGACCTGGACACCGAGGTCACCGCCAAAACCCTCGGCATCGCTCCGGGCACCGTAACCGCGCACCTGGCACGGGCCGTCGCCGCACTGCGCGGTGACCTCGCCACCGCCATCACTCAGGAGGACCAACCATGAACGACGTCTTCGACACCATGCGGGAGTCGATGGAGGGCGTGCACATGCACACCCCCGTCGAGCGGATCGTCGCGGCGGGCCGGGCGCGCCGCCGCAGGAAGGTCACGGTGATCGCGGTGGGGGCCGCAGCGGCCGGGGGGCTGTCGCTGCTCGTCGCGACCGGCGGCCAGCAGGTCAACGCGCCTCCCGCAGGCGTGCACGTCCAGCTCGCAGCCTTCTCCGTCGACAGCAACATCGACGGTACGGTCACCGTCAAGCTCACCAAGGAGCAGACCCTCGACCCAGCGACCCTGCAGAACGCGCTGGCCCAGGCGGGCATCCCGGCCGACATTCGCATCAACGAGTTCTGTAACTCGCCGGTCGACATCCCGGGCTTCGACAAGGTCATGTCCGACAGCAAAGAGGAGGACGGGCGGGTTGTGATGACCATCGACCCGACGGCCATGCCCGAGGGCACGAAGATCATCGCTGGTATCCGGGCGCGCGACTACAAGCCGGACGACCCCAGCAGCTTCGGCGCCGCCTTCGGCCTGGCCCGCGTCGGCGACACCCTCCAGTGCAGCACCGAGATCCCTAGGTGAATCGAGCGGGGCATGTCGCGCCCCGCTTCCGGACAGCCGGGCCGTCCCCGCCACACCCGCCTGCCAGCGGCAGACGATCCGTGGTGGCGGGTCGGCGCCGTGCTGAGCGCAGTGCAGCGGGGGCACAACACCAGTGGCACGAACGCGGCCCCGTCACGGGGCTGAGACTGGTAAAGATCGAGGATCGAACCGGATTCTGGCGGTAGGGATTTGAGGGGCCGCAGTAGTCCGGCGCTTCGCAGAAACGTGGTCGTGCGCTGCTGGGCCGATGAAAGCGGTCAACGCGTCCTGCAGCCGGCGCTGTCTCCGGGCATCGCCGTTGGATTCCAGCGTGGCCAGGGCCAGGCGTTTCCCGCCTATGCCAGGTCGGCATCGGCGATCCGGCGCAGCGCCAGCTTGGCCACTGAGATCTGAGCGGCGGTCCCGTCGTCGCGTTCACGATCGCGGTGTTGGCCGCCGCGCTCCAGGAGGGACGGCACGGTGGAGTCGGTGATCCCGGCGCGCTTTTGGCCGTAACGGACCTTGGCCTTCAGGAGTTCGGCGGTCAGGTTCGGCGGCCAGGAGTGCCACCTGAAACCTGGCCCCGCGCGAGTCCCGCGCCTGATGATCGCCGATGCGCAGGCGCGATGCGTGTTCGGATTGCCGACTCGGTTCGTCGACGGGAACGGCTCGGGGCCGCCGCGAGGTCGACGCCGCCGCGCAGCGGCGAGACCTTCCGGCCTGTGGCCGCGTTCATTGCGATGCCGGGTGATGTACCGGATAGCGTGCACGAGTCGCGCAGTTCCGTTGAAGGTACTTCGCCTGGCCGGCGCCTTCATGACCGCTCCTGTGCGTGATAAGAGATCATTATCACGTACAGCGATGAGGGTTGAGGCTGGCGTCAGACAGGTTCGGGGGACTTGCCGATCCCGGTCAGGCGGGACAGGGCGGCGAAGCCGTCATCGGTGCCGGGCCAGTGCCGGCGTAGGGCCTGCAGCCCAGCGCGGCGGACCACCGATCGCAGTATCGCGGTGACGATGATGGCGTCGTCGGCGTAGCCGAGCACGGGAATGAAGTCGGGCACCAGGTCGAGAGGAAAGGCCAGGTAGGCCAGCAGCAGCGCCAGCCGCACTCGTACCCCGCGGGGCAGCTCGGGGTCGGCGGCCAGGCGGCGTACCAGACGCAGAACGTCGGGCAGCAGGCGCAGTGCCTCACGCAGCAGGCCTTCGCGTGGTCGCACGATGGCCAGCATCACAAGCAGCGCCAGCCAGGTGACCAGCAGGGCCACCGCGATGCCGATGAGCAGGTCCCATTCCCATGCACCGGTCACGGCCGGCCGCCTTCCTGCTGGCCGGCAGCGATCGCGGCGGGCTCGACGAGCGGGGCCGGGATTTCGGCGACCGGTGCCGCCTGCGCGAAGGCGGTAAAGTCAGCGGCTGCGTCCTTCACGGCGGCTCGCGCCGCGGCGCCTGCGGGGCGGCGAAGTAGTCGCGTTCTCGCCCGCAACGAGGCCACCTGCCCTGATGCTCTTGCTCCGAGGAGCGAAGCCCAAGGAGGCAACACCAGCGTCCTCTTGTGCTGTGGGTCGTGACTGCTCCAGGAGGCCGACGTGCGCAACCAACCATGCTGGGCCGGCACCTGCCGGTGGCCGGTTCCGCCGGAATGCTGATGACCTGGTCGGGCTTCCCGTGACAGCAGCGACCCCGGCACCGGGACAGGCGAGCCGGTGATCATGAAAGGATCTTCGGCGAAGTCTCCACGCTGACGAACATCTCGACCAGGGCGCGGACGGGGGCGTGGGCCTCGGTGTGGTGACGGAAGTGCTGGTCGAGGTTGAGCTGGTAGCGGTTGCGGCGCCCGACCCGGTCTCGGGTGAGGTAGCCGGCCTCGTGCAGGTCGGCCACGATGCCCTGGACGGCTCGCTCGGTGATGCCGATGACCTGGGCGACCTCGCGCAGCCGAACCTCGGGATTTCGGGCGATCTCCAGCAGCACCCGGGCGTGATGAGTCAGGAACGTCCAGGATGAACGATCTTTAGCGGTGGTCATCGGAAGTCACGCTTTCGGCCCCAGATGGTTGGTTCCATGTCGCCGTCAACGGCTGTTCCAGCCTCGCACAGCGAACTGTCTTTCGCGAAATCTTCTTCAGGTTTATGGTGAATGGACGACTCCTGCCGTTGGAGGTTCCATGCCCGCCCGTCTGTCACCCAGCGGCGGCCACTCATGAACGAAGGCCGCCGGTGGTGACTCCCCTGACGCTCACCCTGGATCAGCTGCCGGACAGCACCGTTGTCCACGCAGCCGGGGACATCGACGCCAGCAACTGCGCCGAACTGGCCGAGGCCATCTTCGAAGGCCGGCAACGAGGCAACCCGCTCATCTTGGACTTCAGCGCCGTCACCTTCCTGGACAGCAGTGGCCTGCATGTCCTGCTGAACGCCCACGACGGCGCCGCGCACGGCAAGCACAACTTCTCCCTTGCGGCGCCCCACCCGCGTGTCACACGGCTTCTTCAGATCACCGGAGTTCTGCACCACCTCCAGGTGCACGCGAGCGTTGAGCAAGCCCGCACGGCCGCGGCGACACGCGGCCAACACATGGTGGGGAGCTGATAGCGGGGCATGTGGGGGCCTCATCCAGGAGTCAGGCCATCACGTGATGTGGTGATGTTCCCCGTGTTGGGTGGAGCCGCATGGCTGGACTTCATGCCGGTTGACGGGTTGGGTAGAGCATCTCGTATTCGACCGGCGTGCGCATGCCCAGGGCGCTGTGGCGGCGTTGCCGTTTGTGGAAGATCTCGAGGTAGTCGAAGATCACGTTGGCGAGTTCGATGGCGGGTTCTCCAGGCCGGCGCGGGTTGCCGGGCAGGCCGCGGATGCCTTGGCGCTGCATCAGCATCTCGACGGTGTGGTAGGCGACGAGCGGGCCGCTGCCCAGTTTGAGTTCGGCGTGGACGCATCGCGATCCGTAGGCGCCGCGGGAGGCGGCGTGGATCTGACGGATGCGCTCGGTCAGCCACGCGTGCCGCAATGACCTGGGCGAGGGCGGGCGGTTCCGCCAGGCGAAGTAGCCGGGTTCGGAGACGTTCAGCACCCTGCAGGCGACCTGGACCGGCAGGTCCTCACCGGCGATCACCGCGATCGCTTCGAATCGTCTTGTGAGGGCACCACCTCTCGCACCAGCTCGATCGCCCGATGGGTGACGGCCAGTTCGGTCGCCAGGCCCCGGATCCGTTTGCGGGCGGCCAGCAACTCGGCCTGCTCGGTCGTGGTCGCTCCGGGTAACCGGCGGCATGCCGACCTCTTCTCGAGGGGTCCATGGCACACAAGTCAAGCAAAGCGACTCCACGAAAGCCGGGGAACATCAGTCCATTGACGGCTCTGTCGCAGATTCGTCTTACCGTCCCTCCTCGGCGCGCAGGGCACTCATCAGGGGGAGAAGGAACGGCCCGCACGGTCAAATGTTGCTGCGCCCGGGACGGCCGTCATCGCGTTTCGGGCACGTACAAGCGTGCGGTCGGTCGTCAGCGCTGCAGAAAGGTGCCTTTGTAAAGTTCGACCAAGCATCCGGTATGCGGGTGAAGTTGATCAAACAGCTCTGTTGATCCTGCGGTTCGACTGTAGGGCGACAGAGACATTACTGTCCGACGCAGAAGGCTACATACTGTGATGTCTGGTTCGAACGCTTTCTCCGACTTCTACTGCCACCAGGCCATCCCCGGCCTCACGCCGGTCAAGGTGGTGGCGGAAACCGAGGAGGTCCTCGCGTTTGAGCACACCAACCCTGCCCACCCAGTGCACGTCGTGGTGGTCCCGAAGGTGCACACGCCGTCCCTGGTCGACCTCGGGGACGGGGGTGAAGTGCTGCTCAACAAGGTGATGAAAGTGGTCCAGCAGGTTGCCGCGCAGATAGCGGAGGAGCAGGGCGCGGCATGTGTCACCACGAATGTCGGGCTTTACCAAGAATCCCGGCATCTGCATTTCCACGTGTTCCACCGTGGTGAGTCGGAGGAGCAGATTCTCGCGACCTACGGGCACCACGACAGTTGAGCCCTACCGCGCTCGTCTCAGGCGAACCGCGGTCACGGTCTCCTGCGCGACGAGGTCGGCTGCGCGATGGGCCGCCCGGGGATCCGGCCGCTCCTGCGGGCCGGAGCCGAGATCGGCGAACAGCTCCGCACATGCCTTCGCGAGCGAGGCACCGCCTTGCAGTTCCTCATCGTCAGGGATCACGATGCACCGCCCCGCGTGGCGGCGCGCGTAGGCGTCGGCGTTGTCGAGCTGGTCGCCACGGCTGACGCGTGCGGGCAGTGGGATGAGGACGGCCCGCTTGCCGAAAGCTTCGAGTTCAGCAAGTGTTGTGGCGCCGGCGCGTCCGACCACTAGGTCGGCGAGCCATAGGGCGTCGGCCGTCTCCTCGTGCAGGTATTCCAGTTGCCGGTACCCCGGCATGCCGTCGAGCGCCGGGTCGAGGTTGCCCTGCCCCGGATGTGAATGATCGCGAAGCGGGCGCGCAGGGTGTCGAGCTGCTTCGTGACGGCGTCGTTGATGCGCTGGGAGCCGCTGCTGCCGCAGAAGATCAGCAGGACGGGCAGTGCCGGCAATCCAAAGGAGCACATGCTCCGCATCCTCCACCAGCCCGAGCTCCTGAGTGTGTCGGCCGGCACGTCGGCGACGCACGGCCTCTGCGGGCAAAGGGCTCGCCAGTTGCGCCGGGATCTCGCCCATGCCCAGCGCCGACACGCCGAGGGTGCCGCGCGCGAACGACCGCCAGATCAGGTGGAAGACCCTGCTGGAGGTCTCCAGCTCCCGTTCCAGCACGCCGGTGTGTACGTCTTCGGCGGCGAAATAGGCGAAGCCGTCGATCCCGTCCTTGTGGCTGATGACGGCACGGTGACGAACGGCGCCTATCCGCAGGCCGCGGGGTTGAACGGCGGGTACACCATTCTTGACCTGCCCTCCTGCGAGGCGGCGTTGGAGTGGGCGAAGAAGATCGCGGCCCCCTGCCGCAGCTCGCAGGAGGTCCGGGTGTTCCGGTTCGACACGCTCGCCTGACGGCGTACGGTCACCCCCGCGCGGACAATCATGGAGGGATGAAGGTCGTCGTTCTGTCGGATACGCACGCGCCGCGCTTCTGGAAGGCGTGCCCTCCCCGGGTGGCCGGGCATCTGCGTGGCGCCGACGCCATTTTGCACGCCGGTGACGTGTGTGTCGGCTGGGTCCTCGACGAACTGGCCGTCCACGCGCCCGTCCACGCCGTCAAGGGCAACAACGACGGCCCGGATGTCGAGGCGCCGGAGACGCTGGAGCTCACGTTGGGCGGGCTGCGGGTGGCCATGATCCACGACAGCGGCCAGTCCCGAGGGCGGCTGGCCAGGATGCGGGCCCGATTCCCCGAAGCCGGGCTGGTGGTTTTCGGTCACTCCCACATCCCCATGGACAGCGGCGCCGACGGCTTTCGCATCTTCAACCCGGGCTCGCCCACCGATCGCCGACGCCAGCCGCACGGCACGCTGGGACTGCTGTGGATCGAGAACGGCGCCCTCGCCGAAGCGGAGATCGTGCCCGTCACCTGACGGCTGCGGCGCTGGAGTCGGATCGGGTCACAGGGAGTTGACGCGCACACCAGACGACCACGTCGAAATCAGGCCGGTCAGTACGCCGTTCCGCCGGCGCGCCGGCCGGGCGAGCTGGACAGCGAGCTGATGGTGTTGTGCTTGACCCAGGCGCCGGTCGCCGAGCCGTCAGGGCTTCGGTTGATCGACACCCCGTCGGAGTTCGCCTGGCTCGACGAGTAGGTCATCGACTGGACCGTCGCTCCCGCCGAATCCCGCAGGATCACTTGATCGCCGCTGTTGGACAGGTTGAGGTCACCCGTGCCGGCGGCCACCGCCACGACGCCACCGGGGATCGCGGAGGCCCCGCCGAACACGGTGATCGCCTTGCCGGGCTGCAGCGTCGTCCCGGCCGCGAACGTGTGCCGTACCGCCGACCCGTCCCGGACGGTCCAGCCGGCGATGCTGATCGCCGAGCCACCCGTGTTCACGATCTCGACCGCCTCACCGGCGGTGCTGCTGCCCGCTTCGTTGGCCAGCACCTCGTTGATCATGACGTTGGCGGCCCCGCCGCCACCGCCGGTGGTGACGGTGATGCTCTTGGTCGTGGTGTGGGTGGCCCCGCCGTTGTCCGTCACGGTCAGCGAGACCGTGTAGGTTCCGGCCGACGCGTAGGTAACGGCGGGGTTGGTCGCCGTCGAGGTCTGGCCGTTGCCGAAGTTCCAGCCACGGCTCACGACAGTGCCGTCGGAGTCGGTGCTGCCATCGGTGAAGGTGCAGCTGAGAGCGGTGCAGGAGTTCGTGAAGGACGCCGTGGGCGACTGGTTCCCGCCGCCACCGCCGATGACGAAGTTGTAGCGGGCGAACACCGGGTAGTGGTCGCTGGTCGTGGACGCGTAGTTCGAGATGTAGGCCTGGGGCTGGAATGCCTTCGCCGAGCCGGCGACGTACTTCGCCTGCACCTCGTTGGTGGTGAGCTGGTGGTCGATGAAGTCGGGGTAGCCCGCCGTCGACGACACGCCCGCCAGCGACAGGGCCCGCGTCGGGAACGTGTAGCGCGCCGAGTCGTTCACGAAGTTGGCGTAGGGCGAGGCCTTCCCGGATGTGATGGAGGTGTCGACGTCGTCGTTCCAGTCACCGATGACGAAGACGTTCTGGGTGGGGTAGGTCGAGTCGAGGTAGGACTTGAGCGCCTGCGACGCGGGGTTGCGCAGGTTCCACGCGGCCTGGTCAGACCCGGCCTTCGCGTGGAGGACGATGAAGACGAGGTCACGGGTGACACCGTCGAACGTGCCGCGCAATGTGAACTCCACCGGCGGGCGACCGGCGAAGTTACTGTTCTGGCTGGTCAGGATGACCTTCGCGCTCACCAGGGTGGCCATGCTGGAGCGCCAGACGAGGGCGACCTTCTGCTCGGCGTTGCTGAAGTCCGAGTAGTACTGCGCGCCGTTCGTCACCCTCGAGTCGTTGGCGACGACCCCGGTGTACCCGGGCAGACCGGCCACGAGTGTGTTGAACGCCGAGGTGCTGACGATCTCGCCGAGGCCCCACACGTCCATGCCGGTGCCCGCCATGACGTCGCGGGCGTTCTGCTGCTGAAGCGCCTCGTTGGTCGGGCCATTGCCCGTCGAACCGAACCATTCGATGTTCCAGTTGCCGACGTCGAGCTGCGTCGCCGATCCCTGCGACGGAACCGTGGCGGCATTCGCCGCGGGGATGGTGGTGAGCGTGGCCAGCGCCATGGCGGCGGCCAGGGCCCCCGTGAGCGCGCGGAGCCTGAGTTTCATCGGCAAGAGACCTTCCGGGTCGAGGTGCGGGACGGGCCCGCGACCATGCTGACGGCGGGCTCACGGAAGTGTCATCAGGCGCACACCGCGCCTGCCGCAAACATGCGGCCTCGTGATGGTGAACATTCGACAGCCGGGTCGATCGACGTGTGGAACGTCGAATTGATGACAATTCGAACGCCGGAATTCTGTCACTCGCGCTCATCGTCGACGGCGGTCCCGGCCGGATGGAGGCGCTTGCCTGGGACCTGGCAGGCGATCCGCGCGTTCGTCCGGACCGTCCCCGCGGTGGTGCTCACCGGCCACTTGCTCGAAGACGTATGTGAGCCGGCCCGTCGAAGAGTGCAGCAACCGGCAGGCCGACGTTCAGGCGATGGTGAGTCGTTCGGCGGCGTGTTCGGCGGCTTGGGCGCGCGGCGACGTGGATGCGCGATTCAAGGCGGGAGCAGGCCGGGATCGCCTCCCACTGCGCCGAGTACGGCCATGGCCGCGTCCAGACCCCGGTCGAGTCGTCCTCGGTTCACGTGATCGGACGGCCACCACCAGGAGACCTCGGCGAGGAACGGTCCCCGGTACGCGGTCACCGAGACCTGCGCGATGGGGTCGCCGTTGTCGGAACTGGTGGGGGTGATCCACGTCAGGACCTCGGCGTTCCAGCCCTGACGCGTGATCGACGACATGGAATGGGCGAAGCAGCGTGTGGACGCGGCGCGGACGCCGTCTGTCCGGCTCTTCGCCTCGTCGGGGCCGGTGATCCAGATCCGGACGCCAATGGGGTCGGGGCTCTCCGCCGATCGGAGCAGGGCGGTGTAGCCGGGATGTCGCACCTCCACGTCTTCACCGGCGTCGCATTCCGGAACCAGCGGGTGGTACAGCGGGCGTTCGGTGTCGCCGGTGGGCAGGCGTCTGACCTGGAGCGGGTCGAGCCGTGCGGCGATCTGCTCCACTGAGGTCGCCGCCGTGTCAGGCGCGCGAAGCGGGGTCGCCGACGACGTCCACTGGCAGTTCGTCGCGAGCGACACGATCGCGAGCAATGAGATCCACTTCACCGTCAGATCAGCCCGAAGACCTCTTCCCGTACGGACGTCAGCGCCAGATCCAGCGCCCCCGCGAGCACGGGGTTCCCTTCGAGGGCCGACAACCGCACCTGGGGACGGGAATGGGTGATCGCGTGCAGCTCCCGTTCGACCAGGTCACGGAGGAACTCCCCGCCCGCCGTCGGCAACCCGCCCGTGAGCACGATGAGGCCGGGGTCGACGACCGAGGCGATGGCCGCCAGCCCGATCGCGAGCCGCGAGGCCACCAGCCGCAGACCCGCGGCGGCCTCCTCGGCCGCCCGGCCCGTGCCCTGGGCCAGGTCGACCGCGGCGGTCACGGCCCGGCGGAAGTCGAGCGCCTCCACGCCGTAGGTGCGGAGCAGGTCGTGGACTGCGGGGCCGCCCACCAGGGCCTGGTAGCCGTGGTGGCCGAACCGGCCGCCGTCGCGGGCCGTCGCCACGCCCGGGGTGGGCATGTAGCCGACCTCGCCCGCGCCGCCGAAGAAGCCACGGTGCAGCTTTCCGCCGATCACCAGGGCGGAGCCCAGGCCCTCGTCGGCCCACAGCAGCACGAAGTCGGGGCAGTCGGCGGCGGCCCCGTGGGCCTGCTCGGCCAGGGCGACGAGGTTGACGTCGTTCTCCACGTCGACCTCGGTGCCCAAGCCGGTGCGCAGAGCGGCCAATAGGTCGGGGATCCGCCAGCCCGGCAGATCTTCGTCGGTGGCGTAGCTCAGCAGGCCGGTGGTGGGGTCGACGGCGCCCTGCACACCGATCACCACCCGGCGCAGCGGGCCGGGCGGCCCGGCCGCGCCGATGGCCGCCGCGAGGCGGTCGACCAGCGGGCCGGGGGCGCCCGAGGGGACGGCGACCGTGTGTTCGCCCCGGATCTGCCCGGTGATGTCGGCCACCTGGACGCTGATCCGGTCGCGGGTGACGTCGAGGGCGGCGACGTAGGCGGAGTCGGGGTTGATCCGGTAGATCTCCGCTGTCGGGCCGGGCTGGCCCGCGCGGATGCCGTCGGCGACCACCAGGCCCGCCTCGTGGAGGCGGGCCAGGAGCTGGAAGGCCGTCGGTTTGGAGAGGCCGGTGAGCTCGCCGATCTCGGGACGCGTCAGCGGGCCGCGCTCCAGCAGGACGCGCAGCGCCCGGCCTTTGTTGATCGCCCGCATCAGGCTGGGTGTCCCGTGAAGAGGAGGCTTCACGGGGACGTCAGGCTCAGGGAGTACAGGGCGATCGCGGCGAAATCGTCGGCCGGCTCGGAGGCCTGCCAGCTGCGGACGTCGTCGACGAACCGGCTGCCGTGGCCGGTGAACTGGGCGTACTTGTCCTTGCCGTCGGCGGGGCAGGGGGGCATCTCCTCGAAGGGTTCGCCGAGGCCGTCCTCGAACAGGTCGGCGCTGTTCGGGCCGTTGACGACGGCGCCCGTGGCGGGCTTGCCGGTGATGTTGAAGATCTGGTGGTGCGGGCACGCGATGGAGTTCGCGCCCGCCCCGGCGACGAAGGACACGCCCCACGGGTTCGCGCCGAACGTCCAGTTGCGCTGCTGGGTGGCGAAGGCGCTGTAGGCGCGGTCGCCGGTCACCTTGCGGTAGAGGTCGGCGGTCGCGGCCAGGCCGAAGGCGTGCGGGACGGCGTCGAACTGGTCGTGCTCGGCCCCGGCGCGGAACGGGTCGGCGGCTGCTCGGTCGGCGCCGATGTCGAGCTGCGCCTTCAGCCCGGCGATCAGATCCGCCTCGGTGACGGCCAGGTCGAAGGAGTGCGCGGCCCGGATGGCCTTGACGAGGTCGGCGTGGGCGAGCGCGCTGACGTCGTACAGGTTGAGGGTGTCGCCCTGGTCCTCGTCGAGGTAGCCGCGCGCCCAGCGGGCGGCGTCGGCGAGCCAGCGGTTGGCGCGGGGGTCGCGCAGGCGCTGGGCGGCCAGGGTCATCTCGGCGGCGCCGAGCTGCATGTCGTCGCGCCAGACGCTCTCGGGGTAGAAGGCGTGCGGGAGTGAGGTCACGAGCTGACCCACGTTCTCCGTCTTGGCCATGGCGTACACGGAGGAGGCCTGTTCGAGCAGGTGGGCGGCGCGGCGGCGGTCCGGTTCGAGCTGGGAGGCCAGGGCGAACGCGGCGGCGGTGCGACCGGCCAGGTTGGGGCTGATCGGCTGGCCGGGGGCGGCGGCGCGGAAGACGGGGCGGTTGCGGATGAACTGGTGGCCCTCGGCGGTGTCGCCGTCGTCGGCCTCGGGGAGCCGCCAGACGTCGTGGTCGCCGACGAAGGTGCCCTCTTCGTTCCCGGCTCCGACGCCGACCTGGATGTAGAGGGTCTTGGACTTCTCGTCCCACATCTTGTCGAGGTACTTCAGGCCGTGGGTCGCCTCGTCGCGCAGGGCGGGCCCGTGCACCTTGCCGTCGCGCTGGGCCGCCCAGAGAAGAGTGTCGACGTAGGCCAGGATGTGGGTGAACTTCAGGTAGTCGCCCGCGTCGAACCAGCCGCCCGCCACGTCGACCGGGCCGCCGATCTTCTTCAGCTCGCCCTTGGTCTGGTCGGTGTCCGGGCCGGTGAACGTCGGCCAGTCGTAGACGGACGCGGCGCGGTCGTTGCGGTGGGTCGTGTCCCGCTGGACGCCGAAGAAGCGCAGCACATCCTGGACGGGAGTGCGCGACGGAGCGATCTGGAACTCCGACGAGGTGGCGCCGCCGGCCTTGATCCGATAGCGGCCCGGGGTCTTCAGCTTCGACAGGTCGAGGTCGTACACGTTCGGGTAGGCGCCGTTCCAGGCGCCCCGGTCGGCGCCGGCCTGCCCGGTGAGGACCGTCCTGCCGTGGTGGTCGACCACGGTGAAACGGCCCGCCCGGCCGTTCGTCATCAGATAGGCGTGCTTGGCCTCGTTCGGCCAGTAGCCCACCTGGTCGACCCGGACGTGCGCGGGTGCGGGCGGGGGCGCCACGTCGGCCAGGGCGGGGGTCGCGACGACGGACGTCGCCAACGTCAGCGCGACGACCGATCTTGTAAGTTTCATCCCTTTACTCCTGTCAATGTCACGCCCTCGATGAAGACCCGCTGGGCGAAGAGGAAAACGATGATCACCGGAGCGGTCACCAGCAGGGTGGCCGCCATGGTCAGGTTCCACTGCACGCTGTGGAACGCCTTGAAGGAGGCTAGTCCCAGCGACAGTGTCCAATTCTCCTGGTCCACCCCGGCGTACAACAAAGGCCCGTAGTAGTCGTTCCAGCAGTAGAAGAACGAGAACAGCGCCACCGCGGCGATCGCGGGGCGGGCCATCGGCAGGATGACGGTGAACAGGATGCGCACGTCGGAGCAGCCGTCCACCTTCGCCGCGTCGGTGTAGTCACGGGGGATCGTGATGAGGAACTGGCGCAGCAGGAAGATCGAGAAGGCGTCGCCGAACAGCATCGGCAGGATCAGCGGCCACAGGGAGTCGGTCAGGTCCAGCCGCGCCCACACCAGGTAGATCGGCACCGCGACGACCTGCGGCGGCAGCATCATCGCGCTGATCACGACGAGGAAGGCCACCTTGCTGCCCTTGAACCGGAACCGCGACAGGGCGTACGCCGCCGGGATCGACGACACCAGCATGAACACGGTGGCGAGCGAGGCGTACACGAAGGTGTTCAGGGTCCAGGTAAGCAGTTCGGAGCGGGCGAACACCTCGGCGAAGTTGCCCCAGTTCCACTGGTCGGGCCACAGGCGGCTGGTGAGGGCCTGTTCGTCGGTCATCAGCGCCGTCAGCCCGATGAACACGATCGGCCCGATGAAGATCAGCGCCAGCGCGATGGCCAGCGCGTGCTGGGCGATCCAGTAGAGACCCCGTCTGCGCGTCATGACGCCGCCTCCGCCCGGCTGAACTGGCGCAGCAGCACCAGCGTGAACAGCATCGACACCGCGAACAGCATCAGCGCGTGGACGCAGGCCAGCCCCATCGACCAGTCGCGGAACCCGGTGTGGAACAGGTGCTGGGGGAGCGTGAGCAGCGCCCCGTCGGGATAGCCGGGCGTGAACGAGGTGCCCGCCGAGTCGGTCGCGCCCGAGGCCACCCGGGAGGCGATCATCGCCTGGGTGAAGTACTGCACCGCGTAGATCACGCCGGTCACCGCCGAGAACATCAGGACGGGGGAGATCACCGGCAGCGTGATGCTGCGGAACTGCCGCCAGGCTCCCGCGCCGTCGATGGCGGCGGCCTCGTACAGATGCTTCGGTACGTCGAGCAGCGCGGCCAGGAAGATCATCACAGCGTTGCCGGCGCCCCACAGGGCCAGCAGGGTGAGGCTGGGCTTGGCCCACGCCGCGCTGCCGAACCAGTCGGGGCCGGTGATCCCGATCCAGGCCAGCGCCTGGTTGACCGGTCCGGTCGCCGGGTTCAGCAGGTAGACGAAGGCGACCGTGCCCGCGACCATCGGCACCAGCGACGGCAGGTAGAACAGCGTACGCAGGATGCCGGCGCCGCTCTTCATCTTCGTCAGCAGCTGCGCCACGCCGAGTGCGAACAGGACCTGCGCCGGGACCATGAACACCACGAGCCAGAGCGTGTTGAGGGCCGACTGCCCCACACGGCTGTCGGCGAAGGCGTAGCGCCAGTTGTCCAGGCCGATGAACTCCAGCGTGAACAGGTCGTACCGATGGAAGGAGAAGTACACCGTCGACAGCAGCGGATAGACGAAGAAGACCGCGACGCCGACGAGCCAGGGGGAGAGCCAGAGGAGGGCGCGGACGCCCTCCCCGCGCGTGGCGGCCATCGATCAGCCTCCGGAGAGCTTCATCTTGTCGTCGATGCGTTCGTCGACCTTGGCCAGCCCGGCGTCCAGGTCCTTGACCGCGCCCTTCTCCCATTCGATGAGGAAGGTGGAGAAGGCGTCCTGGTTGAAGACGCTGTTGACGTTCGCCGGCAGCGTCGAGGTCTTCGGGTGGGCGAAGATCTTGAGGAAGGTGGCGAACTGATCGTCCCTGGCCAGGCCCGGGTCGTCCATGGCGGCCTGGGTGGTGGGCACGTTGCGCAGCGCGTTCGACAGGGTCACCAGTGACGCGGTGTCGGTGGTCAGGTGCTTGATCAGCTCCCAGGCGTGCTGCGGGTGCTTGGCGCCTCTCGGCACGCCGATGACGGTGCCGGCGGTGAAGCCGCTGCCGTACAGGTCGGGCTTGTCGTCGGCGACCGGCAGCGGCGCGGTGGCGTAGTCGAGGGCCTTGGCCTTCGGATCGGCGGCGATCATGGCGTTGCGCCACTCGCCGTCGAGGACCATCGCGACCTTGCCCTCGAAGAACGGGTGCTCGGCGCCCCACTCGTCGCCCAGGCCCTTGCGGAACTTCTCCAGCTTGTCGTAGCCGTACCAGTCGACGAGCTCCTTCTGCCAGGTCAGCAGCTGCTTCCACGCCGGGTCGGAGCCGATGGCCGAGGTGCCGTCGTCGTTGTACCACTTGGCCCCGACCATGGGACCGAGGTGGCTGGGGGAGTTCTCGTAGTACTGGAAGCTGGGGATGAACCCGGCGACCTCGATGTTCCCGTCGGCGTCGCGGACGGTGAGCTTCTTGGTCAGCTCGGTCAGCTCCGACAGCGTCTTCGGCGGCTCCTGGCCCTGCATGAGCGCCTTGTTGTAGTAGAGCCCGTACGCGTCGGCGAGCAGCGGCATCGTGCACCGCTTGCCCTCGAACTCCGTGTACGCGCGGGACGCGGCCGGCAGCACGCTCAGGTCGATCCCGTCCTGCTTGATGACGGGCGAGAGGTCCTGGAAGGCCCCGCTCTTGCACCACTGGGCGACGTTGTCGGTGGTGAACGACGCCGCCACGTCGGGCGCCTCGCCACCCCGGATCGACTGGGTGATCTGCGCGTCCTGGATGCCCTTCTTCGTCACGACCTTGATCTGCGGGAACTTCTTGGTGAAGCCCGCGATGGCGTTCTCGAACGCCTTGGTCTCGACGTCGGTCGAGAAGCCGTGCCACAACTCCAGCGTCGCGGCGGGCAGGGCGGCGGGCGATGGGGGTTTCGACTGGGCGCCGAGGGCGGGCGGCGCCTCCTTGCCTGCGGTGCAAGCGGTCAGCGTCAGGGCCAGACACCCGGCCGCCGCAAGAGAGAAGAAGCGCACGTGGTTGCTCCTAAGACCAGTCGCGCACGGAAAGTTAGTAAGTTTTCCTAACTTTCAATGGACCTTAGGTTGGGCCACATGGACGGTCAATGGGCGACATCAACTCGTAACAGGGAGAGTCGGGCAACAGTCCTTACGATCACGGATCACTAGGCTGGCCGGGTGACCAGACCCCGCTCGGACGCCGCCCGCAACCGCGCCCTGGTGCTGCGGGTCGCCCGCGATCAGTGGGCCGCCGGCGACGAGTCGCTCCAGTTCAACGCCATCGCCAAGCTGGCCGGGGTCGGCGTGGGCACGGTCTACCGCCACTTCCCGACCCGGCACGCCCTGCTGGAGGCGCTCGCGGCCGAACGCCTCCACGACCTCGTCGCCGAGGCCCGTGCCGCCGCCTCCGCCGAAGACGCGGTGGCGGGCGTGCGTGATCTGATGCGGTACATCGTGGGCCGCGCCCTGGCCGACCCGGGTTTCGCCGCCGTCCTGGAGGCTCCCGACGACGCCGATCCGGAGACCTCGGTGCTGAAGGCCGAACTCGGCGCGGCCGTGGCCGCCCTGCTCGCCCGCGCCCGGATCCGCTCTGACGTGGCGGCCGATGACATGGTCCACCTGGTCTGCGGCATCGCCCACGCGATCGGCGCCGCGCCGGGCCGGTCGGATCTCTATCTGGACGTCCTGATCAAGGGCCTCGCTTAAACGGATAGTTATCCGGTACGGTGCGAAGCGGATAGTAATCCGCTTACTGGAGGCACCCATGAGACGCGCAGTGGTCACCGCGGGCACCGGCGGCATCGGCCTGGAGACCGCGATCGGTCTCGCGGCGACCGGCCACCACGTCACCGTGGTCGGCAGGAGTCCTGAACGCGGCCAGGCGGCGGTCGACCGCATCGGCGACGCGACCTTCGTCCAGGCCGATCTCTCATCGCTGGCGGAGGTGCGGGCGCTGGCCGTCCGGCTGGCTTCGGACGGCTCCCTCGACGTCCTGGTCAACAACGTCGGCGCGATGTTCGCCGACCGCACCGAGACGGTCGACGGCATCGAGGCGACCTTCGCGGTCAACCACCTGTCGCCGTACCTGCTGACCGAGTTGCTCCTGGACACCGTGAAGAACGGCCGGGTCGTGAACGTGACCTCGGGCGCCGTGCGCACGGCGAAGAGGGTCTTCGACGAGGCGGCACCGCCCGGCGGTTACTACGGCTTCCATTGGTACGGCAGGGCCAAGCTGGCCAACCTCGCCTACACCCTCCACCTGGCCGAACGGCTGCGCGGCACCGGCACCTCGGTCTTCGCCGCCGACCCGGGCGGCGCCGCGACCCCGATGACCGACGGGACGATGCGCGACCCCAGGATCGTGTCCCCGGGGCTGCGCGTGCTCTGGCCCCTGGTCCGCCGCACGTTCGAACGCGCCACCTCGGGCCCGGCCTCGGTGGCCGCCCGCCCGTCTGTGTTCGCCGCGACCGATCCAGGCCTCGACGGCGAGACGGGGCTGGTCATCGGGCCGCGCGCGAGGCCGGTTCCGGCGTACCGGCCGAGCCTGGACCCGCGCACGGTCGGCGCGGTGCTGGCTCTGAGCGAACGGTTGTCATTCCGGTAGGAAACCGTCACCGACGCCCGTCACGCGACGGCGGTCCCCTCCAGTTCGACCAGCAGATCGGGGATCGCCAGCCGGGACACCCCGAGCATCGTGGTGGACGGCGCCACCCCCGCGGCGCCCAGCCGTGCGGCCAGCACGCCGTAGCTCTCGAAGAGCCGGTCGACGTCGGTCGTGTAGACGTTGAGCCGGACGAGGTTCGCCAGGGACATGCCGGCCTCGCCGAGCACGGCCTCCAGGTTGTCGAGGCTCAGCGCCAGCTGCGCCGCCATGTCACCGGCGTGCTCGGGCCTGCCGTCGGCGCTCATCGCGGTCTGCCCGGAGCAGTAGAGCGTCCGGGTGTGCCCGGAGACGAGTTCGCCCTGGTTGTAGCCCATCTCCACCGACCAGGCCCACGGGTTGACGGCGGTTCGCTTCGTAGTAGTCATGGGGACGAGCTTCTCGGCAAATCACGACATCCTGTGTCGTGTATTCCGTAGAGTTTTCGCATGCGCGCCGACCGGTTGGTCTCGCTGGTGCTCCTGCTGCGGCAGCACGGCCGGTTGCCGGCGGCGGCGCTGGCCCGGGAGCTCGAGGTGTCCACCCGCACCGTGCTGCGCGACATCGAGGCGCTGTCGTCGGCCGGTGTCCCGGTCTACGCCGAACGCGGGCGGCACGGCGGGTTCGCGTTGCTGCCCGGTTTCCGTACCGAGCTCACCGGCCTGAACCACGACGAGGCCCTCGCCCTGCTGGTCGCCGGATCGCGGCGCGGCGCCCAGGCGTTCGGCCTCGGCTCGGCGCTCGCCTCGGCGATGCTCAAGGTGGTCGACGCGCTCCCCGACAGCTATCGCGACACCGCCGCCGGCGCGGCCGGGCGACTGCTCATCGACCCGGAGATCGACCTGCTCTCGCGCCGGTTGGCCGACGAGGAGGCGCCCGACACCGTGGTGGCCGAGGTCCTGCGCGCGGTGCTGGCCGGGCACAAACTGCGCATCCACTACGCGTCGGCGGACGATACCCCGAAGTGGCGCACGGTCGACCCGATCGGCCTGGTCACCGTCCGCGACAAGGGCTACCTGCTGGCCACCAGATCCGGCGCCGACCGCACCTACCGTCTGTCCCGCATCTCTGCCGCCGAGGAACTCGCCGAACCCGCGCAGCGACCGGACAGGGTCGATCTCGACCGGGCCTGGCAGGAACGCAGCACCCGCTTCCGGGCCGGCGGCGACCAGGTCACCGTGCTGGTCCGGGTGAACCCGCTGCGGCGCGAAGACCTGGTGGGCACCGCGCTGGCCGTCCTCGCCGAAGAGACCGACCCCGACGGCTGGCTGCGGCTGGAGGTGACCTTCCAGGACCCGAGACACGCCGAGTGGGCGCTGTGGCAGCTCAGCGTGAACGCCGAAGCCCTGACCCCGCAGTGGCTGCGCGACTCCCTGCACAAGCGCGCCACCACGGTCGCCACCCGCTACGCCCGTTAGGCCGGGGCGAGGACGCAGAACTCGTGGCCCTCCGGGTCGGTCAGGCACGTCCACGGGACATCGCCCTGGCCGAGGTCGAGGTCGGTGGCGCCGAGGCTTCGCAGCCGGGCGACCTCCGCCGCCTTGTCGTCACCGGGGTAGGGCAGCAGGTCGAGGTGGACGCGGTCGGGCGCGGTCTTCACGCCGGGCGTGCGGAGGAGTTCGAGATATGGACCCATGGCGGAACGCAACGCGGCGTGATCGTCGGTCACCTCGCGCGGAGTCCAGCCGGTCGCCTCACCCCAGAACCGGGCCATCGCCCGAGGGTCGGCGCAGTCGACGACCACCGCGGCGATCGGCCCGGTGTCCCGGTAGATCTCCCGGGGCTCCAGCACGCAGAACTCGTTGCCTTCCGGGTCGGCGAGGACCGTCCACGGCACATCGCCCTGACCCACGTCGGCGGGTGTCGCGCCGAGGTCCTTGAGGCGCGCGACCAACTCCGTCTGGTGGGCCGCGGAGGTGGTGGCGAGATCGAGGTGCGTGCGATTCTTGGTCGCCGTCTTGGGCTCCGGGACGGGGACGACGTCGATCCCGAGGGCGACCGGGTCGGGCCAGACGAGGCCGCCGGGGGGACCGACATAGGTGGTCACTCCGGCGCTGTAGGCACTCCAGCCGAGCGCCTCCGCCCAGAACCGGCCGACCGCCGAGGCATCAAGGGCCTTGATGTTCACGTGAACAGGTCGCAGTGCCATACAAGCGATCTTATGGAGATCCGCAGGTCACTGTGCGTCAGCCCACCGGTTTGAGTACGCCGTTCAGGACCACGACGCCCTTTCCGTATTTCTCGTCGACCTCTTGTTGATGTTCCGGCGTCGCCACCCAGACGCCGATCTCGACCTGGCCCGTGCGCTGGTTCGTGCCGGCGGAAACGGCACCCTCGATCTCCTCGGACGCCTTGTCCTGGAGGGCGCGTAGATCGCTCTCGCTCCGCGTGGCCGGGGCCAGGCACAGCGCGCCGCCCCAGATCTCCCGGATCGCCGGTTCGTGGGCCAGCGGGTCGCCGGTGAAGAGCAGGGTCAGCACGAGGCGCTCGGGGTCGTTCGCGTAACGCTCCACGGAACTCCCGTCGTCGGGGTCGTAGGCCTCGATCTCCTGCAGGTAGCTCTGGTCGATCGAGCTGCCGGCGTAGCCGGGAAGCGACTGGGCGCGGGCGATCGCGGCGGACATCGCCTCCTCGGTCGCCTTGGCGGGATCGACCGGACGCCAGCCGCCCTCGGGCTCCGGGCAGGTGGTGGCGAACGGATCCGCAGCGGGCGGGGACGCGGGAGGCCCGGGGGAGCGGGGCGGTTCGGTGAGGGTCAGTTTCTCACCGTCCCAGGTGCCGACCACGTGGTAGTCGCCCCAGCGCGTGCCGCGCTCCTCGGTGTGCGCGACGGCGGCCCAGTCCCAGCCGACGACGTCGGGGCCTTTGCACTGAGGCGGGAAGGATTCGGCGACCATCGCGCAGAGCTGGGGTCCGTGCTGCTGGTCGGACAGCACGGTCAGGTCGGCTTCGTACCGCTGCTCGGACGCGGTGACGGTGACGGCGGGGGCCGTTCCACATGCGGCGAGCGTCGCGAGCACGGCCAGCGGCCACAAACCTCTCATGCCTCCGAGACGGCCGGAGATCACGAGAGGTTCAAACGCGGAGGGGCCGTTCTGACAGGATCGGATGTGTCGCGCCGGAAGATTTCTCGGGGAACGTGTCGATCCGCGGGCCGCCCGTTCGACGTGTGGGTGCGAGGGTCGAGAGGCGGCCTCGCCGGATGAGGAGAACGCGATGGCGAAGTACATGCTGATCATGCGGGGCACCGATGAGACGAACGCGGCCATGATGGCGTCGATCGACGAGGCGATGGCGGCGACCGGCCGGTTCATCGAGGAGATGATCAAGGCCGATGTCCTCCTCGCGGCCGAAGGGCTCGACGATCCGGGCCGGGGCGTCGTGGTCGACTTCAGCGGGGAGGCTCCCGTCGTCACCGACGGGCCCTACGGCGAGACCAGGGAACTGTTCGGGGGTTACTTCCTGCTCAGCGTCGCCACGAAGCAGGAGGCGGTCGAGTGGGCCAAGCGGGTGCCGGCGGTCCGTGGGTCGAAGATCGAGGTCCGGCGGGTGGCCGAGGCCGACGAGGTCCCGCCGGGCAGCGAGATCTGATGGGCACGGCCGACGTCGAGGCCGTCTGGCGGATCGAGTCGGCCCGGATCGTCGCCGCGCTGACCCGGTTCACCGGCGATTTCGGGCTGGCGGAAGACGCCGCTCAGGAGGCGGTGGCCGAGGCGCTGGTGTCGTGGCCGCGCGCCTCTCCGGCCAATCCGGCCGGCTGGCTGATGGCCACGGCCCGGCGGCGGGCGATCGACGCGATCCGCCGCCGGACCGCCTTCCAGGACCGGTACGCCCTGCTGGCGGCCGACGCCGCGATCGACACCGCGGTCGATCAGGAGATCGACCCCGACGAGATCGGCGACGACGTCCTGGCGCTGATGTTCGTCAGCTGCCACCCCGTGCTCTCCCGCGAGGCCCGGGTGGCGCTGACCCTGCGCGTGGTCGGCGGCCTGTCCACCGAGGAGATCGCCCGCGCGTTCCTGGTGTCCGTGCCGACCGTGCAGGCCCGCATCACCCGGGGCAAGAAGACGATCGCGGCGGCGGGAGTGCCGTTCGAGCTGCCGCCGGCCGACGAGCGCCGGGAACGGCTGGGCGGGGTGCTCAGCGTCCTGTACGTGATCTTCACCGAGGGATCGACGGCCACCTCGGGCGATCAGCTGCTGCGTCCCGACGTCGCGTATGAGGCGATCCGGCTGGTGCGCACGCTGGCCGCGCTGCAGCCCGACGAGCCGGAGGTGCACGGGCTGCTCGCCTTGTGCGAGCTGACGTCCGCGCGCTTCCCGGCCCGCACCGGGCCGGACGGCACGCCGATCCTGATCGAGGACCAGGACCGGCGGCTCTGGGACCGCACGGCGATCCGCCGGGGGCTGGCCGCGCTGGCCAGGGCATCGGCCCGTGGCTTCGGGCCCTATGGCCTGCAGGCCGCGATCGCCGCCGTCCACGCGTCGGCGCCGTCGGTCGAGGCGACCGACTGGGACCGGATCGTGCTGCTCTACGAGGCCCTCGGCCGGGTCGCGCCCTCGCCGGTGGTCGAGCTCAACCGGGCTGTCGCCGTGGCCATGGCCTCGGGCCCGGCGCGGGCGCTGGCCATCGTCGACGAGCTGATCGCCTCGGACCGGCTTCCCGGTTCGCATCTGGTCCCGACCGTACGCGGCGAGCTGCTGGCCCGTCTCGGCCGGTGGCCGGAGGCGCGCGCCGAACTGGAGCTGGCCGCCGGCCGGTGCGCCAACGAGCGCGAACGCTCCGTGCTGCTGCGCAAGGCGGCCCGCGCGATCGGCCCTGACTCGAATGCGGCCCCGCCCGACCCCGTGGACGACTCCCGCTAACTCAGCCCTTCGAGTGCTCTAACCTGGGGCTTTCCTTGCCGGAACTAGCGTGTTGGGCATGCGAATCTCGCTGCGGACCGGCGGGGGCCGGGTCCGCGAACTCGTCGGATGGGCGTTGGTCCTGCCGGTCATGGTCGCGGCGGGGGAGCTGGGCGAACCCGAGCTGCCCTCCCCGCACATGCTGATACCGCTGCTGCTCGGGCTGGTCGCGGCGCTGACCGGGCTCGTACGCCGGCCGCCGCCTACTGTGCTCAACAGGGGGTCGCAGGCGCTGCTCGGCGTGCTCATGGGGACGTATCTGAACGTCTCCGCGCTCGGGCAGGTGGCGGGGTCGATCGTGCCGCTCGTGGTGGTGACGCTGTTGACGCTGGTCATCTGCCAGGGCGCCGCGTGGGCCATGGTGCGGTTCGGTGGCGTGGATCGGGCCACCGCGACCCTGGGCATGATCGCGGGAGGGTCGGCCGCCGCCGTGGCCTCTGCCGGGGATCTTGACGCGGATGGGCGTCAGGTGGCGTTCATGCAGTACCTGCGGCTGGGTTTCGTGGTGGCGAGCACGCCGGTGCTGCTGAGCCTGGTGCTGCCGTCGTCCCATGCGGGTGGTACGTCCCCACCGGGGGAGGGGAGTGCCTGGCATCTGGTGACGGGGCCCGACCAGGTGACCGGCCTGATGATCCTCGGGGCCGTGGCTCTGCTCGGTGTGATCGTCGGCCCCCGGTTGCGGCTGCCGAGCTCGACGATGATGGGCGCCATGCTCGTGTCGGCGGTGGTCTCCGCGACCGGGCTCGCCCACGGCTTCGCGCCCGACGGGATGCTGCGGTCGCTGCTGTTCACCATGATCGGCCTGGACGTGGGGCTGCGGTTCTCCCGGCACGCCGTGTGGCGGCTGCGGCGCATCCTGCCCGCCGCGGTCGTGTGCGTCGTGGTCGTCAGCGCGGCCTGCGGAGTCCTGGCCTGGGTGGTCTCCGCCCTCACCCGCATCCCGTTCGGCGACACCTATCTGGCCACCACGCCCGGGGGGATCAACGCGGTGCTGGCCTCGGCCTCCGCCGCGCACGCCAACCTGGCGCTGATCTCCAGCGTGCAGAGCCTGCGCCTGTTCGAGATGGCCTTCCTGGCTCCGCTGCTGATCCGCTTCTGCCTCGTGCGACGTCAGAAATCTACTTTGTAAAGGCGTCGGGTTGTCCGCGTACTTACTCACTCCACCGAAAACCCTTCACCAGGCGTTGACGGGGTCTGCCTATGGTGGAGTTATGAAAGCGCGAAATTTGGTCTTTGCGCTGGTCATAGCTGTGATGATCGTCGTGGTGTCGTGCGGCGGGCCGTCGGCGGTCCCGCATGCCAGGGCGGCGCATGCCCTGGGGTCCGACCGCATCCCGGACAGCACCGTGTTCCTCCCCTTCCGGCCGCCGGGCCAGGGGTATGAGGTCAAGGTGCCCAAGGGCTGGGCGCGTAAGGACCTCCCGACCGGTGCGACCTTCACCGACAGGCTGAACAGCGTCCGCGTCGAGATCGGTGTGCGGCCGGATCCGCCGGGGAGCGTCCGGATCGACCTGAAGCCCGTCGACCGGGCGGGCGGTGAGGCGATGCGGACCACGTTCCATGCCGACAGTTCGCCGGATCCGGTGACGGGCAAGGTCGTCCGGGAGGAGATCGACCGTTATGTCTTCACCAAGGGTGGCCGTCAGGCGGTGCTGACCTTGGCGGGGCCGGTGGGAGCCGACAACGTGGGCCCGTGGCGGACGTTGTCCAATTCGTTCCGGTGGACGTCCTGAGCTCCAGCGACGAAATCGGTTGCGGCGTGGTCGGGCCGCCGCCTAAAGTCGCCCCGACCCGCGTGGAGAGGAGGGGCCCGATGACGGTTGACCGCATCGCCTCGTCCCCCGGAGTCGTGGTCGTCTCACGCATGGTCTGAGCCAGGTCGGCGCCGGAGGGTTTCCCCTTCTCCTCCCACCCGCGGAGCTCTCCTTGCGTGCTCGTGTCACCTATCTCGCCATCTGCGGAACGGCGGCCTTCGCCGGCCACACCGCGTTCACCCTCAACCTCGTCTACCAGGCCCAGACCGCCGGGCTCGGCCCCCTGCAGATGATCCTGGTCGGGACCGTCCTGGAGGCGGTCTGCTTTCTCGCCCAGGTCCCCACCGGTGTCCTGGCGGACCTGCGCAGCCGCCGTCTCTCGGTGATCATCGGCTATCTGCTGTTCGGCGCCGGTTTCCTGATCGAGGGCCTGTTCCCGGTCTTCGGCGCGATCCTGCTCGCGAACGTCGTCTGGGGTGTCGGCGCCACGTTCGTCGACGGCGCCCAGGAAGCGTGGATCGTCGACGAGCTCGGCCCGGACCGCGCTCCCGACGTGTTGGTCACCGGTGCTCAGGCGGGCCAGGCGGGGGCCGTGCTGGGTATCGGGGCCAGTGTGGCGCTGGCTGGTTTCGGGTTGAACGTCCCGATTCTGGTGGCCGCCGTCGTCTGGCTCGTCCTCGGCCTCGCCTTGATCGTCGTCATGCCGGAAGACGGCTTCCACCCCGTCCCGGACCCGGCGTCCTGGCGCGCGATGCGCGGCCAGGCCGTCACCGCGCTGGCGGCGGTCCGCGCCCACCGAGGTCTGCTCCTGCTGCTGGCAGCCCTGGCCTGTACGGCTTTCGCCGGCGAGGGCCTGGACCGCCTCACCCAGCTCCATTTCCTGGACGACATCGGCCTCCCCGCGATCGGCGGCGCGCACGTGTGGTTCGGTCTGCTCGCGGCGGCTTGGATGATCGGCGCGATCGGCGTCACCCAGGTGATCCGCCGGGCCGTCGATCTCCGTGACCCTCGGCGCACGGCCGGGGCGATGGCCGCCTTGAGGGCCGGGTGCGTGGTGGCGACGATCGTGTTCGCGCTGGCCGGGTCGTTCTGGTCGGCGGCGGTGTCGGCGGTCGCGCTGGGCCTGTCGCGGGCGGCGACCGGACCGCTGGAGGCGGCCTGGCTGGCCGGGCAGACCGGGTCAGCCACCAGGGCGACCGTGTATTCGCTGTTCAGCCAGGTCAACGCGGCAGGGCAGGTGGTGGGAGGACCGCCGCTGGGCCTGGTCGCCGAGCGTCTGGGCATCCGGGCGGCCCTGTTGGGCGCCGCCGCGATCACCGTGCCGGCGGTCGGGTTCCTGGTCGCGGCCGGCCGCACCCACCAAGTGCCCCGACGGGAGGAGGCATAAAGTGGCTGGTAGAAGACCTACGCCAGCCATAGTCAGGGGGCGGTTTTCGATGGCTAGGTTGATTTTCATGATGCCCGCGACGGCGTACTGGACGCTGAAGGACGGCACCCGGCACGCCACGGGTTACTGGGCCGAGGAGTTCGCGGCCCCGTACAAGACCCTGACCGAGGCGGGTCATCAGATCGTGGTCGCCACGCCTCGGGGGGTGGTCCCGACGGTCGACATGATGAGTCTGCGGCCGGAGATGGCGGGCGGGGCGCAGGCCGCGCTGGACCTGGAGGCGGTCATCCGGTCCGCGGAGGAGATGCGGCGGCCGATCCAGCTCTCCGACGCCCGGCTGGAGGACTACGACGCCGTTTACTGCCCGGGCGGTCACGGTCCGATGGAGGATCTGTGCGTCGACGCCGACGCGGGGCGGCTGCTGACGGCGGCGCTGGCCTCGGGCAAGCCGCTGGCGATCGTCTGCCACGGGCCCGCGGCGATGCTGGCGACGAGGATCCGGGGTGAGTCGCCCTTCGCGGGCTACCAGGTCACCGCGTTCACCAACGAGGAGGAAGAGGGCGTCGGGCTCGCTTCCAAGGCCCGGTGGCTGCTGCAGGACGAGCTGATCGCGTTGGGTGTCGACTTCAGCCGGGGCGAGGCGTGGATGCCGTACACGGTGGTGGACCACAACCTGTTCACCGGCCAGAACCCGGCGTCCGCCGAGGTCCTGGCCGAGCATCTGCTCAAGGTCCTCCCGTGAAGCCGGCGGCCTTGGAGGGCCGCCGGAACCGGGGTCACTTGGTGTGGTTGTCGCGCCAGCGGAAGGTGAGCAGGCACAACGCGAGGCCGCCGATCATCCAGGCCGCGAGGACCAGCGCGACCTTGCCCAGTTCGTAGCTGCCGGTGACTTCCAGGACGGCGGCCTCGGGGCCGAGGAAGACCGAGCGCATGCCCTGGCAGAGCCACTTGAGCGGGAAGATCCCGGAGGCGTTCAGCAGCCAGTCGGGGACGTCGGTGTGCGGGATGAAGGCGCCGGAGATGAACTGGAGCACCACGAACGGCAGGGTGATGACGGCGGTGGCGCTGCGGGCGGAGCGGGGGACGCTGCTGGCGGCGATGCCGAGCATGGTCATGGCGGCCAGGCCCAGGACGAACACCCAGGTGAAGGTGAACCAGGTGCCGATCGTGGAGGGGAGATCGAGGTCGTAGAAGGCGACGCCGATGCCGAGCAGGATGGCGATCTGGATGACCGCCACCACGAAGACGCTGCCGACCTTGCCGATGAAGTAGGCGCTGGGCGGCATCGGGGTGGCGGCCAGGCGGCGCAGGCCGCCCAGGTCGCGTTCGACGGCGATGGCGATGCCGAGGTTCTGGAAGCTGACGGCCATGATGCCGGTGCCGATGAGGCCGGCGGCGTACACCTGGGAGACGGTGACGTCGAGGCCGTTGTAGCGGGTGGTGAAGATCGACGCGAGGATGATCAGCATCACCACGGCGATGGAGAAGACGAAGGCGATCTGGTCGCGTTCGCGGAAGAACATCCGCGTTTCCAGGGCGGTGCGGACGAGGCCGAGGCGAAGGGCGCGGGCCGGTTCCACCCGGGGCATCCGCGCGGGCGGCCGGCTGCTCGACGGCTGTGCCGCGGTCAGGGTGGCGGGCTCACTCATTCTCGGCTCCGATCAACTTGATGTAGACGTCTTCGAGGGTGGGGCGGCTGACGGTGAGGCCGGTGATCTCGCCGTGGGCGGCGTACAGGTCGGCGACGGCCTTGGCGGGGGTGGCGGTGTCGAGGGTCTGGAGACCGTCCTCGCCGATCCACTGGACGGTGCTGACGGCGGTGGCGCGTCCGCCGAGGGTTTTGGGGGTGCCTTCGGCGACGATGACGCCGCGGGCGATGACGGCGAGGCGGTCGGCGAGGGTCTCGACCTCGTCGAGGTAGTGGCTGGTCAGCAGGATCGTGGTGCCCTCCTGGGCCAGGCCCAGGATGAGGTCGGCGAACTTGCGGCGGGCCTCGGGGTCCAGGCCGGTGGTGGGTTCGTCCAGGAACAGGAGTTCCGGGTCGCCGATGATGCCCAGGGCGACGTCGAGGCGGCGGCGCTGGCCGCCGGACAGGTGGTAGACCTTCTTGCCGGCGTGTTCGGTGAGGCCGACCTGGTCGATGACCTGCTCGGGGTCGCGGGGGTGCTGGTAGTACTGGGCGAAGTTGCGGGTGATCTCGGCGACGCTGAGCTCGGGGGCGTCGGCGGTGCTCTGCCAGACGACGCCGATGCGGTCGCGCCAGGAGTTGTGGGCGCGGCCGGGGTCGACGCCCAGGACCTCGACCTCGCCGCCGTCGCGGTCGCGGTAGCCCTCCAGGATCTCGACGGTGGTGGTCTTGCCGGCCCCGTTGGGGCCGAGCAGGCCGAAGACCTCGCCCCGCTGGATGTCCAGGTCGATCCCGTCCACCGCGGTGGTCTTGCCGTATCGCTTCTGCAAACCTCTGACCCGTACGGCGGTCATTGCCGCTCTCCTCTCGTCTGGTACCAGGCGACCACCGTGTCGAGCAGGGCTTGGCAGCCCAGCACGAGCTGACGGTCGGGGGTGTGCTCGGCCGGGGCGTGGCTGACGCCCCCGGTGCTGGGCACGAACAGCATCGCGGTGGGGACGTGCCTGCTCAGGACGCCGGCGTCGTGGCCGGCGAAGCTCACCATGCTTGTCGTCGGGACACCGAGGTCCGCGCAGGTCCGGCCCAGCAGGTCCCGCAGGGCGGGGTCGAAGCGGGACTCGGGTTTGCTCGACAGCGGGGTCACGGCCGCCGTGCAGCGTTCCTCGCGGGCGGCCTCCTCGGCGCGGGCCGCCAGCCGTGCGGCGGCGAGGTCCAGGGCCGCGCGGGTGGCGGCGCGGAACTCCACCACCAGGCGGGCCTCTCCGGGGACGACGTTGGGCGCCCCCGGGAGCACCTCCACGCAGCCGACGTTGGCGACCATCGAGGGGTCGGCCTCGGCGGCCACGTCGCGGACGGCGATGAGGATGCGGGCGGCGGCCCGGCCGGCGTCGGCCCGGCGGTCGGTCGGGGTGGTGCCGGCGTGGTTGGTCTCGCCGGTGACCACGACCGTGTGGCGGTCGATGCCGACGATGCCGTCCACGACGGCCAGGTCGAAGCCGGCCGCCTCCATGCGGGGGCCCTGTTCGATGTGCGGTTCGAGGAACGCGGCGACCCGTTTGACGTGGTCGCTCGCGCAGAACGCGGTCGACCCGGTCAGGCCGCCGGTGCTCGTGGGGGCGGCGCCTTCTTCGTCCCAGAAGCTGACGATCTCCAGGCAGCGGGCCGCCGGGTGGCCGCTCTCGTGCAGGGCGCGCAGCGTCTCCAGCGCGGCGAGCACCCCGTAGGCGCCGTCGAGCCGGCCGCCGCCCGGGACGGTGTCGGTGTGGGAGCCGGCCAGCAGCCAGGGGTCGCGTCCGCCGGGGGCCCGGCCGAAGATGTTGCCGGTGGGGTCGCGCCAGGTGACGCAGCCCGCTTCGGCGATGCGGGCGCCGAGCCAGTCGCGGGCGGCCAGGTCGGCGGCCGATCCGGCCACGCGGTCGACGCCGCCGTCGAGGCGTCCGCCGATCGCGGCCAGGCGGGTGATGTCGGCCAGGAGCCGGTCGCCGCGCACGGTGACCCGGGTGGCCTGCGTGTCGAGGCTGGGGGTCGTCACCACCGCGCACCGCCCGCCCATTCCAGGACGGCCATCGCGCTGTAGAGCTTGTTCTCCGCCTGGGCGAAGGCGAGGCTGCGGGGGCCGTCCAGGACGCTCGCGGTGACCTCCTCGCCGCGGTGGGCGGGCAGGTCGTGCAGGAAGATCGCGTCCGGCCAGCGGGCCAGCAGGTCGTCGTCGACGCGGAACGGGGCGAAGACGTCTCGCCAGTCCGGGTCGGGTTTGGTGGTGCCGGTGGTCTGCCAGCGGGTGGTGTAGACGACGTCCACGTCGGCGGGCAGGTCGTCCATGTCGTGGCGCTCATTGACGTGGGGGAAACCGGGGGGCAGGCCGTATCCGGGCGGGGTCCGCAGGTGGAGCTCGGCAGCCGGGTAGCGGTTCAGCGCCAGGGTCAGCGCGGTCGCGGTGTTGTTGCCCTCACCCACATACAGCACGCGGAGCCCGTCGACCCGGCCGAAGTGGCGCTGGAGCGTGGTGAGGTCGGCCAGCGCCTGCGTGGGGTGCTCCTCGGCGCTCATCGCGTTCACCACCGCCATGCGCGGGTGGGCGGCCAGCGCCGCCATCTCGGCCACCGGCCCCGCGGTCCGCACGACCAGCAGGTCGAGCATGCCGCTGAGCACCCGGCCGGTGTCGGCGATCGTCTCACCGGTGTTGACCTGGAGGTCGCCGGGCCCGTAGGAGATCAGGCCCGACCCCAGGCGCAGGGCCGCGCTGGAGAAGGCGGTCCGGGTCCGGGTGGAGGTGCGGGTGAAGTAGATCCCCGCGACCCGACCGCGCAGCACCCCGGCCAGCTCCGGATCGCCCGCCGCGACCCGCTCGGCCATCACGGCGCCACGCGCCACGAGGTGGTCCAGGTCGGCGGGCGGGAGGTCGCCGAGGGTGAGCAGGTTGCGCGGCCGGGTCGCCAGTGCGGCGTCAGCGGTCGTCATGGTTCACCTCACTGGTGACACGGGCGAGCGTGTCGACGTAGGGCGGATGGAACAGTCCCCGGTGGCTGCTGCCGAGCCGGGTGACGGTGAGCCCGCGCAGCGCGAGCTCACGCCAGCGGGTCAGATAGTCGGAGTAGGGCAGGTGACCGGTCACGCTGTGCTGCCCGCTCGCGGCGTCGTCGCTGGCGACCAGCCGGACCTTGATCGGCAGCGGCGTGAACCGGTAGGCGGCGGTGGCGGCGTCGAGGGTCCGCCACAGCCGGATCTCCTCGGCGAGCGCGGCCAGGTCGTCGCGCCCGGCGGCGATGCCGAGATCGTTGAGCAGCCGCTGCGCCCGGTAGCCGGTCAGCCCCCGGGCCAGCCGGTTCGTGCCGGGGTCGGCCAGCAGGCGCTCCAGCTCGTCGAAGGTCTCCGCGCCGACGTGGCTGCCCGGGATGTCGGTCATCGGGTCGGCGAGCGTGAGCCGCTCCGGGGGCCGTCCCTGGGCGGTGAGGCGGCGGGCCAGCTCCCAGGCGATGACGCTGCCGGAGGACCAGGCGAACAGCCGCAGGCTCCCGGCCGGGAGATGCCGCAGGTAGTGGTCACTGAGCGCCGCGATGTCGGCCGCCCGTTCCAGGTCCGGGACGGCCAGCGCCGTGACGGGGACCTTGAGGCGCTCGGCGAGCGGCAGATACCAGTGGGAACTCCCGCCTGCGGGGTGGATCGCGATGATCGGTCGGCCCTCGGCCTTGTTCAGCGGGAACAGCGGGCTCGTGGCGGTGTCGATTCGGCTGTCGACCCGGCTGTCGACGCGGGCGGCGATGGCGCGGAGCGTGCGCAGTTCGAGGATGTCGGCGGCGCGGAGCCCGACGTTCTGCTCGCTGGCCAGGCCCACGGCGCGGAGCATGAGCAGGGAGTGTCCGCCCAGGTCGAAGAAGTCGTCGCCGGTGCTGACGTCCCGCTTGAAGATCATCCGCCAGATGGCGGCCAGGGCGTGTTCGGTGGGGGTCTCCGGGGAGACGGTGTGGATGCGGGCCGGCGGAGTGGGCGAGGGGAGCGCGGCCCGGTCGAGCTTGCCACCGGGGGTGACGGGGATGGCGTCGATCATGACGACCCGCCACGGGATCTGAGGGGCGGGCAGACGCTCCCGCAACCAGGCGAGCAGCTCCTCCTCGCGTCCGGCGCTCGCTTCCCGCGCGACAGACGTGCCCTCTTCCTGGTCCGCTTCCGTGCTCTGTGCGGCGTGCGATGTCTGTTCAAAATGGGGTTCTTTTACGGCTTCCGCCCACCCGCCCGGCCGTCTCGGTGTCGTGGCCGGTGAGGCAGACACCGCGTAGGCCACGAGGTGACCGTCCACGGGGACGGCGACGGCGGCACGGACGGCAGGGTGGGCCGCCAGGACCGCGGCGGTCTCACCGGGTTCGACGCGGTGTCCCCGGATCTTGACCTGGTCGTCGGTCCGCCCGATCAGATCGAGGTCACCCGATTCCAGGACCCGCCCCAGGTCACCCGTCCGATACATCCGGGAGCCGGGAGGCCCGTCCGGGTCCGGGACGAACCGTTCGGCGGTCAGCGCCGGACGCCCCCGATACCCCCGGGCGACCCCGCCGCCACCGATGACGACCTCGCCGGGCACGCCCTGAGGCGCGGCGTGGAACCAGCGGTCGACCACGCGGACGGTCGCGCCCGGCATCGCCCGCCCGATCGGGACACGCTCGCCGTCGCCCAGCTCTTCCGGGTTGATGGCGGTGTGGACGGCGCAGGCGACGGTGGCCTCGGTGGGGCCGTACTCGTTGACGAGCACCGAGCCCGGCGCGGCGGCCAGCCAGCGGCGGGCCAGGGCGGTCGTGAGGGTTTCGCCGCCGATCAGCCACGTGGTGGGCTGCTGCGGGGTGGTGGCGAGGATCTCCAGGTGGGAGGGGGTGAGCTTGACGAACCCGTAGGGGGCGCCGTCGGCGAGGAGCTTGCCGAGGTCCTCCGGGCGATCGGGCAGGATGTGCACGCGCTCACCGGTGACGAGGGGGACGAAGAGAGCGGTGACCGCCATGTCGTAGGCGGGCGACGAGATCAGCGGGGCCGAGCCCTTCGCGGCCGCTGTCCGGATATATCCGGATAGGTTGCGGTGGCTGACCTCCACCCCCTTCGGCCGCCCCGTGGAGCCCGAAGTGAAGATCACATAGGCGAGACTGTCGAGGTCTACCTCCACCGGATCGATCGGCTGCGCCCGGCCCCAGGTCGACGTGGAAAACACCGTCGATGCTTCCGACAGGTTGTCCCAAGCGGGGAGAGGGGCCACGGCTCCCGCGTCAGACAGGTCGCCCCAGGTGGGGGACTCTCCGAGAGGGCCCACGGCTCCCGCATCAGACAGGTCGTCCAGGGTGGGGGAATCGCCGATGACGGCGACGGCTCCCGCGTCAGGCAGGACGTCTGGGGTGGGGAGATCGCCGAGGAGGGCGACGGCTCCCGCGTCGGTCAGGACATCCGAAACTCGTCGGGCCGGCCACGCAGGGTCGATGGGGAGGTAGGCGGCTCCGGTGTACCAGACGCCGAGCAGCGCGGCCACGAGGTCAGGTCCCCGCCCGAGCCGTACCCCGACGACCTTCTCCGGCCCGGCGCCCGCCGCCGCGAGCAGCCCGGCCACGCGCCGCGCCCGTTCGTGCAGCGCGGTATAGGTGACGGTCTCGGTCCCTCCCTCAGCGACCGAGACCGCCACGGCATCGGGGGTCCGGAGGACCTGCGCGAGGATCGAATTGGGCACGGAGCCCCGCGATTCCGGCGGCGTGCTCTGGGTCGCTTCGGCGGTGAAGCACGGGATGAGGGTGTCGCCTTCAGGGTCGTCGGCCATGGCGGTGATGACGGCTCGGTAGGCGTCGGCCAGGTGGGTGGCGTGGTGGCGGCTCAGGGAGCGGCGGTGGGTGGTCAGGGTGAGGACGCCGTTGGAGGTGGTGACCATCAGCGGGAACTCGTTGGGGACCTCTCCGACGCTCTCTCCCAGGTCCACGACCTCGGCGTCCACCATGTGGAAGTCGAGGTAGTTGAAGAACACCGGCAGCAGTTCCCGGCCGTCGCCCCAGCGGCGGGCCATCTCCGGCAGCGGGAAGCGCCGGTGCGGCCACAGTGCGACCTCGGTGGCGAAGACCTCGCGGACCAGGTCCCGCCATGTCCCGCCCTTCAGCGCGAAGGGGAAGGGGACCATGTTCAGGAACATGCCGTGGACGCGGTCGGCCCCGGCGGCCTCCGGGCGGGCGTCGCACAGCAGGCCCGTGTGGAAGGCGGTGTCGGGGGTGCACCCGGCCAGCACCTTGAGGTGGGCCGCGAGCAGTACGCTCTTCAGCGGCACTTGGGCGGTGGCGGCCAGCCGGAGCAGTCCCTCATACGCGCCGAGCAGGTCGACGTGGATCTGGTCGACCTCGCCGTCGGCGGCGGGGTCGCCCCAGGCGTCGGGGATGTCCCAGCGGCGGTGGTCCGCCAGCACGCCGGCCCAGTGGGCCTGGTCCTCGACCGAGTCGATGGCGGCCAGTTCGGCGGCGACGAAGTCGGCGTGCCGGACGGCCACCTGCTCGGTGCTTCCCTCACCCGTGAGGAGCTCCATCAGCAGCTGGTGGTGGCTCCAGCCTTCGACGATGACGTGGTGGAGGGTCATCCACAGCCGCCAGCGGTCGTCGGACTCGACCTGGACCGCCAGACGCATCAGCGGCGCGGCCGGCAGGTCGAAGCGGGTCTCGCGCTCCTTCGTGAGGCGGGCCTCGACGGCCGCCGCGCGGGCCTTCTCGGGCAGGGCGCGCAGGTCCTCCACCTCGATCGGCAGGGTCGCCGCCGCGTGCACGAGCTGGAGCGGGAGCGAGTATCCCGCCAGGTGGACCGAGGTGCGGAGGTTCTCGTGCCGGGCGGTCGCCGCCTCCGCCGCGGCGCGGAGCGCGGGTTCGTCGAAGGGGCGGTCGTGGACGGAGAAGCTGACCACGTCGTGGTAGTACTGCCGGTCCGGGTAGAGGATCGACTGGTAGACCATGCCGGCCTGGATCTGCGACAGCGGGTAGGCGTCGGTGACGCCCTCCGGCAGACGGGCCGCGTCCTCGGGAAGCAGCAGCGCGAACGGGGCCACCGGCGGCTGCTGCTCGGCGGCGGGACGCTTGTCGGCCAGGGCGGCGAGCCGGGCGACGGTCCGGCGTTCGAACAGGTCGCGGACGCTCACGTCGAACCCGGCGGCCCGCAGCTCACCGATGACGGCGACCGCGCGCAGGGAGTCGCCGCCCGCCTCGAAGAAGTCCTCGTCGACACCGCCACGTCCGAGGGCGCGGGTCCAGGCGGCCAGCATCAGAGCCTCGGTCCTGGTACGCGGCGCGCCCGCCTTCTCCGGTTCCGACGTCTCCGGCGCGGGCAGGGCCCGCCGGTCGACCTTCCCGTTCGGCGTCAGCGGCAGCTCGGGCACGACGAGGAAAAGAGCCGGGATCATGTACGGGGGCAGTGACCGCGCGCAGTGTCCGCGCAGGTCACCGACGTCGTTCCGCGAGGCGTCGGCTTGCGGAGCCGCGGAGGCTCGCAGCACGACATAGGCGATCAGCCTGGCCTCGTGAACGGCCACGGCGGCCCCGGCGACAGCCGGGTGGCGGGTCAGCGCGGCCTCGACCTCGCCGGGCTCGATGCGGTGACCGCGTAACGCGAGCTGGTCGTCGACGCGACCGAGGAACTCCAGGGTGCCGTCGACACGGGTGCGCGCACGGTCGCCGGATCGGTAGCGGCGGGAACCGGGCGGCCCATACGGGTCGGGCACGAACCGCTCAGCGGTCAGGCCCGGTCGGCCCAGGTAGCCACGGGCGACGCCCGCGCCGCCGACGTGCAGGTCACCGGCTACACCGGGCGGGGCCGGGTCGCCGTAGGCGTCGACGACGACCGCGCTCAGGTCGGCCAGCGGCAGGCCCACCCGGCTGCCCTCGCCCTCCTCGACCCCGGTGACGTCGTGGGCGGTGACGTGCACGGTGGTCTCGGTGATGCCGTACATGTTGACCAGCCGGGGGCCGCCGGTCCCGAACCGGGCGAACCACGGTGCGAGGGCGGCGGTGCCGAGGCGTTCGCCACCGAAGACCACCAGGCGGAGCGCCAGATCGGCGAGCCGGCGGTCGTCCCGCCCGGCCGCCGCCACGAGCCCGCCGAACGCCGACGGCGTCTGGCTGAGCACGGTCACCCGCTCCGCGACCAGCAGGTCCAGCAGCTCGTCGGGGGCCCGCGCCACATCGGAGGGCACGACGACGACCCGGCCCCCGGTCGCGAGCGCGCCCCAGATCTCCCACACGGAGAAGTCGAACGCGGCGGAGTGGCAACAGGTCCACACGTCATCGGCTGTGAACCCGAACGATCCCTCGGTGACGGTCGGCAGACGGGCCGCGTTCCGATGCGTGACGACGACGCCTTTGGGCGCACCGGTGGAACCGGAGGTGTAGATCACGTAGGCCGAGGAGTCGAGATCGACGACGGCACGTGGGACGCTGGAATCGGCGACTGGGTCGGCCCCGCGCGAGGCGTCACCGGGCTCCGCGCCGGACGTCACCCACAAGTCCTGGGGCGCCGGGCGCGCTCCCGTTCCGCTCAGCACCACCTGCGACGGGGTGTTCACAGCAGACGTTGAGCCTTCACCCGCAAGGCCCGGGTCGCCCGGGAAGAGGACTTGATCCATGGCGGTCAGGTCGTCAACCAACTGGGCCGGGCGGCTCGCAAGGATGTCCGGCTCGTGTTCGGTGCTGCCCGCTGTGTCGAGTACAAGCATCGGGAAATCCGCGAAGCGAGCGGCCAGGTCGGCATCGGTGATCATCAGGCGGGCACCCGCGTCGGTGACGATCATGTTCAGGCGGGTATCCGGATGCCCCGGGTCCAGCGGGACATAGGCGGCGCCCGCGAGCCAGACGCCCAGCAGGGCCGGGACGAGGTCAGGTCCCCGGGGAAGGCAGACCGCCACCCGGTCCTCCGGGCCGATGCCCTCCGCGCGCAGCCGGGCGGCCAGCCCTTCGGCCTTCGTCACGAGGGCCGCGTAGGACAGCGAACCCCCTTCGGTGGTGATCGCGATCGACTGGGGGTGCGCGAGGGCGTACCGAAGAATTCGGGCCGGGATCGGTGTGGGGTCAGGCGATTCCGCGAGGGGCGGGACCGTCGCCGGGGTGTGGGTGATCGCGGAGACCGGGCGGGACGGGTCGGTGGCGACCTCGGTCAGGACGCGGTTCAGGTGGTCGACGAGGCGCTCGGCGGTGGTGTGGTCGAACAGGGCGGTCGCGTAGTCGAGGACTCCCGCCAGGCCGCCGTGCGCGGTCTCCTCGAAGTGGAGGTTGAGGTCGAATTTGGCGACGGCGCCCTCGGTCAGCAGCGTCTCGGCGGTCAGGATGCCGTAGTCGCCCGAGCCGGACTCCTCGTTGTGCAGGCCGAACATCACCTGGAACAGGGGGTGCCGGGACATGTCGCGGCCGGGTTCCAGGTCGTCGACCAGGCGCTCGAAGGGGACCTCCTGGTGGTCCAGGGCGTCCAGGACGGAAGCTCGGGTCTCGGCCAGCAGGTCGCGGAAGGCAGGGTCGCCGCGCCACGTCCCCCTGATGACCAGGGTGTTCACAGTGAAGCCGATGACGCGGGCCAGCTCGGGGAGGGTGCGTCCGGCGACGGGGGTGCCGATGGCGATGTCCCGGCGGCCGGTCAGCCGGGACAGGAGGGTCTGGAAGGCGGTCAGCAGGACCATGAACAGGGTCGCCTGGTGGTCGCGGCCGACCTTGCGCAGGCGTTCGGCCAGCCAGGGCGGCACGTCGAACTCGATCTTGGCGCCGGCCCAGTCGCGCACGGCGGGGCGCGGGCGGTCGGTCGGCAGGTCGAGGGGGCGCAGGCCGGTCAGGCGGTCGTGCCAGTAGGTCAGGTCGCGGTCGAGCGCCCCGCCTTCGGTCAGGCGGTCGCGCTGCCAGGCGGCGTAGTCGGCGTACTGGATCGGCAGGTCGGGCAGTCCCGAGGCCGGGTCGGGCTCGCCGAGGGCGTAGCCCAGGTAGAGGGCGGGCCATTCGGTGTCGATGACGCCCAGTGACCAGCCGTCGAAGGCGATGTGGTGGTAGACGGTGATCATCACGTGGTCGTCGGGGCCCAGGGTGACCAGCCAGACGCGTAGCGGCCAGTCGCGGTCGAGGGCGAACGGGGTCCCGGCCTCGCGTTCGAAGATCTCCATGGCGGCGGGCAGGCGCTCGTCCTCCGGCAGCGCCGACAGGTCGGCCGTGCGCACCTCCAGCGGTCCTGCGGGGTCGATGACCTGGGTGTCGTCGACGTAGCGGGTGCGCAGGATCTCGTGGCGGGCGACCATGGCGTCCCAGGCCTGGGCGACCGCGACGGGGGAGAGGTCGCCGCGCAGGCGCATCGCCATCGGCACGAGGTATTCGGGGCTGGCCGGGTCGAACTGGTGCAGCAGCCACAGCCGCCGCTGGCCGAACGACAGCGGCAGCGGCGCCGAGCGGTCGGCCGTGGGGATGCCCTGGCGGCGGCGCCGGTTGCCGGCCAGCCGCCGCCTGATGAGCTCCTCGCGCAGGTCCCCGTCGACGGTCATGACGGCTCCTCGCGGGCGAGTTCCGCGTGCAGTTCGTCGTGGGTCATGCGGTCGATCTCGGCGCGTACGGCCGCCTCGACCTCCTCCGCCAGCGCGGCGACGGTGGGGCCGGCGAAGAAGACGCGGAACGGGAAGTCGACCTCGAAGCTGTCGCGCAGTCCGCCGATCATCCGGATGGCGCTGATCGAGTCGCCGCCGGAGGCGAAGAAGTCGTCGTGCGCGCCGGGCTCCGCGCCGCCCAGGACCTCCGCCCACAGTTCGGCGATCACCTGCTCGGTCTCGGTCTCCGGCGGCCGGGACGCCGGACCCGCCGCCGGGTCGGGCACCGGCAGCTTGGCGGTGTCGACCTTGCCGTGCGGGGTGAGCGGGATCGTCTCCAGCGTGACGAAGGCCGAGGGGACCATGTACTCGGGCAGCCGGGACCGGCAGTGCGCGAGCAGGGTGTCGAAGGCGGCCTCCCCGGTGGTGTAGGCGAGGAGCCGCTGGTCGCGGGCGACCACGACGGCGTCTCTGACCAGCGGGTGCTCGCGCAGGACGGCGGCGATCTCGCCCGGTTCGATGCGATGGCCCCGGATCTTGACCTGGTCGTCCACACGCCCCCGGAACTCCAGCACACCGTCGGTGAGGGCGGCCAGGTCCCCGGTCCGGTAGAGACGTCCGCCGCCGGGGGCGGGCACGAACCGCTCGGCGGTCAGGGCGGGGCGGCCCAGGTAGCCGCGCGCCAGGTGCCCGCCGGCGATGACCAGTTCGCCCTCGACGCCCGGCGGCACCGGCTGGAGTTCCTCGTCCACGACCGAGGCGGTGATGCCCGGGAGGGGGGTGCCGATGGGGACCGTCTCGACGTCGGGGCCCAGCACCGTGACGGCCTGGCGCAGGCAGCCGACGGTGGCCTCGGTGGGGCCGTACTCGTTGACGACCGGGGTGTCGGGGTCGAGTTCGCGCCAGGCGCGGATGCGGGCGTAGGGGAGGGCCTGGCCGCCCAGGACGTACCGGCCGCTCAGGCGGGCGGCCTCCTGCGGGCTGAGCTGGTGAGTGAGGAGTTCCAGGTGGGAGGGGGTGAGGTCGATGAAGGCGTGCGGGCCGCAGTCCGACAGGGCGCGGCCGAGGTCGGCCAGGTCGACGTCGTCGGGCACCATCGCGACGTGCCGTCCGTTGGTCAGCGCCGGCCACAGGCCCGGCACGGAGATGTCGAAGGCGACCGACAGGAACAGCGGCACCCCGCCCTCGCCCTGGTGGTAGCTCGCCGAGTGCTTCACGTATTCGGCCACCGCGTCGTGCTTGATCATCACGCCCTTGGGGCGGCCGGTGGAGCCGGAGGTGTAGATGACGTAGGCGAGGCCGTCGGGGTCGTGCGTGACCGGTTCGACCTCGGGCCCGGCGCCCAGGCCGGGCACGTCGACGACCGTCAGGCCGGGCGTACCGGAGAGATCGTCGGTGACCGGTTCGCAGAGCACCACTTCCGCGCCCGCGTCGGCCAGCATCAGCCGCCGCCGCTCCACCGGGAAGACGGGATCCATCGGCAGGTAGGCCGCCCCGGCCAGCCAGCAGCCGAGCAGCGCCGGCATCAGGTTCTCGTGGCGGCCCAGGTTGACCCCGACCACGCTCTCCGGCCCGGCTCCTTCGGCGCGCAGCCGGCCCGCCACCCCGTGGGCGCGCTCGATCAGTTCCGTGTACGTCAACCGCCCGCCGGGAAAGGTCACCGCCGTGGCGTCGGGGGTGAGGCGGGCCTGCGCCACGATCGCGTCGGGCACCAGCAGGTCGGGCGGCTCGGCGGCGACTTCGAGGGTGGAGACCTCGTCCGGGCCGAAGATCGGGGCCAGCGACACGACCGCCGTGGGGTCGGCGGCGACCAGGTCGAGCAGCCGGACGTACCGCTCGGCCATGGCGTCGATCGTCGGCCGGTCGAAGATCTCGGTGGCGAACTCCAGGCGGCCCAGCAGCGAGCCGTCGGCGACGTCCTCGACGTAGCCGCTGAGATCGAACTTGGCCATGGGGGAGTCCGGGACGACCTGGGTGGCGTCCAGTTCGTCCAGGCCGACGCGCAGCGAGTCGTCGGTCTGCGAGCCGAACATCACGTCGAACAGCGGCATCCTGGATGGATCGCGCTCCGGCTGGAGCTCCTCGACCAGCTGCTCGAACGGCAGGTCCTGGTTGTCGAGCGAGCCGAGCACCGCCTCCCTGGTCAGGTCGACCAGGGTGTGGAAGTCGGCGTCGGGCCTCCAGCGGGTCCGCACGACCAGGGTGTTGACCATGAAACCGACCATGTGGTCGACCTCGGGCCGGGTCCGGCCGCACACCACCGTACCGACGACGACGTCGCGGGTCGCGCAGTGGCGGCCCAGCAGCCCCTGGAAGGCGGCCAGCAGCACCATGTAGAGAGTGGCGTCGTGCTCCTTGCCCAGCACCCGCAGCCGGTCGGCGGTCTCGGCGCCCACCCGGAACGGGACGGTCCCCCCGGTGCCGCCGCGCAGCGCCGGGCGGGGCCGGTCGAGCGGCAGCCGCAGCCGGGGCAGACCGTGGAGGCGGTCGCGCCAGTAGCCGAGGATCTGCTCGCGCAGGTCACCGGTCAGGCGGTCGCGCTGCCAGACGGCGAAGTCGGCGTACTGGATCGGCAGGTCGGGCAGCGTGGCGGGGACACCCTCGCCGATGGCCGAGTAGAGCAGGCCGAACTCCTCGCCGAGGACGCCGTTCGACCAGGCGTCGCAGGCGATGTGGTGCAGCACGATGACCAGCAGGTAGCCGCCCTCGCTCAGATGGGCGAGCCGGACCCGCACCGGCCAGTCGCGGTCAAGCGCGAACGGCGTGCGGGACGCCTCCTCCGACCAGGCCAGCGCCTGCTCCTCGGTCAGGTCGCGCAGTTCGAAGTCGAGCTCGCCCGATTCGTCCACGACCTGCATCGGCTCCTGGTCGACCAGGACGTACCGGGTCCGCAGGGCCTCGTGCCGGTCGGCGAGCGCCTGCCAGGCGGCGCGGACCACCTCCGGGTCCAGTGACTCGGGCATCCGCATCACGGTCGGCACCAGGTATTCGCCGCCCCCGTGGTCGAGCCGGTCGAGCACCCACAGGCGGCGCTGCCCGAATGACAGCGGCAGCGGCCCGCCGCGCGGCACGCGCGGGATCGTCTGGCGGCGGCCGGTCGTGCCGCCCGCGAGCCGGGCCTGGATCAGTTCCTCACGGATGGCGTCGGTCATGCTGAACTGCCTTTCTGCCGCTGCGCCTCGGCCGCTACCTCGGCGTCGGAGAGCCCGGCGACCTCGGCGCGGATCGCCTCCTCCACCGCACGGGCCAGCCCGGCGACGGAGGGGTGTTCGAACACGGTCCGGAAGGCCAGTTCGACCTCGAAGACCTCCTGGACGCGGGCCAGCAGCCGCACCGCGAGAATCGAGTGGCCGCCGAGCCGGAAGAAGTCGTCGTGCACACCGAACTCGGCGGTGCCGAGCAGGTCGGTCCAGACCTGGGCCAGCAGCCGCTCGGCGGCGGTGCCCGGCGGAGTGCGGGTCGCGGCGGCCGCGGGCGCGGGCAGCGCCCTCAGGTCGGCTTTGCCGCTGTGGGTGAGCGGGACGGCGGCGATCGGCACGACCCGCCAGGGCACGAGCGGGGCGGGCAGCCGTTCCCTGAGCCAGCCGATGAGCCCGTCCTCGTCGAGGGTCGTCTCCGCCGGTACGGCATAACCCACCAACCGGCCTTCGCGGGCGACCACGATCGCTTCGGCGACCGAGGGATGCTCCGCCAGGACCGCCGCGACCTCCCCCGGCTCGACCCGGTGACCGCGGATCTTGACCTGGTCGTCGGTGCGGCCGATGAGGTCGAGGTCGCCCGAGTCGAGGACACGGCCGAGGTCGCCGGTCCGGTACATCCGCGCGCCCGGCGGGCCGTAGGGGTCGGGGACGAACCGTTCGGCGGTGAGCCCCGGGCGGGCCCAGTAGCCGCGCGCCACGCCGGGGCCGCCGATCATGACCTCGCCCGGCGTTCCGGGGGCGCAGGGGTCCAGCCAGGGGTCGAGCACCCTGACCGACGCTCCGGCGATCGTCTTGCCGATCGGCACGCGCGGGCCTTCCTCGGTGCAGGCGACGTGGACGGTGCAGGCGACGGTGGCCTCGGTGGGGCCGTATTCGTTGACGATCACGGCGTCGGGCCAGCGGGCGGCCAGCGCGGCGGGAAGCGTCTCGCCGCCGACGACGACGTGTCCGGCTTGCGGCCGTTCGCCGGACGGGGAGCTGAGGATCGCCTCCAGGTGGCCGGGGGTCAGCTTGACGAAGCCGTAGGGGCCGCCTTGGGCGAGCAGCCTGCCCAGGGAGGCGACGTCCAGGTCGGCCGGGAGCATCCTCACCCGGCCGCCCGCCACCAGCGGGCCGAACAACGTGGTGACGGCCAGGTCGTAGGCGGGCGAGGTGAGCACGGCCGAACCGGCGGCGGCGTCGTAGCGGGCGGCGGCGTCGCGCAGGTAGGCGGCCAGCGATCGGTGGGAGACCGCCACGCCCTTGGGGCGGCCGGTCGAGCCCGACGTGGCGATGACGTAGGCGAGGGTGTCGGGGTCGACGGGGACCGGGTCGATCTCCGGGCCCTCGTCGACGTGGTCGTCGAGCACGATGGTGACGCCGATGTCCGCCAGGAGCGCGGCGCGGCGCAGCGGCGGCCATCCGGGGTCGAGCGGCAGGTAGGCGGCCCCGGCGTACCAGACGCCGAGCAGCGCGGCCAGCAGTGCCGGCCCGCGCCCGAGGCAGACGCCGACGACCTGTTCGGGGCCCGCGCCCTCGGCCTGAAGTCGTCCCGCGACGCGGCGGGCCATCCGGTCGAGCTCCGCATAGGTGAGCGTGGTGCCGTCCGGCGCGATGACGGCCACCGCGTCGGGGGTGGCGGCGACCTTCTCGGCGATCGCGTCCGGGGTGGTCTCCCATGGGATGGCGTCAGTCGGCGCGGCTTTCCGGAGTCCGGCCGGGGCGATCGGGATCGCCAGGCGGGACAGCCGGATCGACGGGTTCGTGGCGATCTCGCCCAGGGCCTGGAGGAAGCGGGTGGCCAGCCGTTCGGCGGTGATCCGGTCGAACAGGGCGGTGGCGAACTCCAGCAGGCCGGTCAGGGTGTCGCCGTGGTCATCGAGGTGCAGGGTCAGGTCGAACTTGGCGACGCCGCCGTCCAGGACGACCGGCTCCCCTTCGGGGCGATCGACGTGGTCCAGCGCGAACATCACGTCGAACAGCGGGTTCCTGGACAGGTCGCGATCGGGGGACAGCTCCTCGACGAGCGTCTCGAACGGCACGTCCTGGTGGGCCAGCGCCCCGGCGACCGTCTCCCGCGCGCTTCGCAGCACGTCGGTGAACGCCGGGTCGCCGCGCAGGTCGCCCCGGACGACGAGGGTGTTGACCGTGCAGCCGACCATCCCGGCGAGGTCGGGGTGGTCCCGCCCGGCCACGGGGGTGCCGAGCGGGACGTCGCGGGCCCCGGTCTGGCGCGCCAGGAACATCTGGGCGGCGGCCAGGGTGGTGACGAACATCGTGGTGCCGTGCGCGCGGGCGACCGCTCGCAGCCCGTCGGCCACGTCGTCCGGCACGTCGAAGGTGACCGCGTCGCCGGCCCAGTCGCGGACGGCGGGGCGCGGCCGGTCGGTGGCGAGCGGCAGCGTCTCCAGCCCGGCCAGCCGCTCGCGCCAGTAGTCGAGCTCGGTGGCCTGGCCGTCCTGCCAGGCGGTGTAGTCGGCGTACTGGACCGGGTCGGGACCGGGGTCGTCGCCCGCGTAGAAGGCGGCGAACTCGCGCTGGAGCACGCCGGTGGACCAGCCGTCGCAGGCGATGTGGTGGAGGACCGCGACCATCAGGTGGTCGTCGGCGCCGAGTTCGATCAGCCGGACCCGGATCGGCCACTCCGCCGCCAGGTCGAACGGCTGCCGGGCGGCGGCCAGGGCGGTCCGCAGCGCGGCTTCCTCCGGCTCGGCGGTGACCGTGAGGTCGATCGGGCCCGCCGGGTCGACGGTCTGGCGGGGCTCGCCGTCGACGACGGCGTACCGGGTGCGGAGGATCTCGTGCCGCGCGACCAGCCGCTCCCAGGCGTCGCGGACCCTTCCCTGGTCGAGACCGCCGCGCAGCCGGATGGCCATCGGGACCAGGTACTCAGGGCTGCCCGGGTTGAGCCGGTCGAGCAACCACAGTCGGCGCTGCGCCGGTGAGAGCGGCACCGGGCCGCTGCGGTGGAGGGTGGGGATCGGCTGCGGTCCGGTGGTCTCGGACGCGGAATCGGACGCGGAATCGGACGCGGAATCGGACACCGCCTCGGACACCAGGCGGGCGACGGCCTCGACGGTCGGCCGGTCGAAGACCGCGCGCATCGGCAGCGCGACCCCGAACGCCTCCCGCAGCCGGGTGACCATCCGGACCACCATGATCGAGTGGCCCCCGAGGGCGAAGAAGTCATCGGTGGCCCCCGGCTCCCTCCCGAGCAGCCCCGCCCACACCTCGGCGACCCGGCGTTCGACGTCGGTACGCGGCGCGACGGAGACCCGCTCCCCGGCCGCGCCCGGCTCAGGGAGCGCCTTGCGGTCGACCTTGCCGTTGGCGTTCAGCGGAACGGCCGAGATGGCGATGGCGTGAGCCGGGACGAGATAGTCGGGCAGCCTGTCCCGGCACCAGGCGAGCAGCTCGGCCTCTTGGGTCCCGGCCTCGGCGGGCACCCAGTAGGCGACCAGGCGTTCGTCCCTGGCCAGCACGATCGCCTCGTGCACGCCCGGGTGGGCGGTCAGCACGGCCTGGACCTCGCCCGGCTCGATGCGGTAGCCGCGGATCTTGATCTGGTCGTCCGCCCGGCCGAGGAAGTCGACGTCGCCGTTCTCCCGTACCGACGCGAGGTCGCCCGTCCGGTAGAGGCGATCACCGGGAGTGCCGTAGGGGTCGGGGACGAACCGTTCTGCGGTGCGGCCGGGCATCGCGTTGTAGCCCCGGGCCACCCCGGCCCCGCCGATGTAGATCTCGCCCACCACGCCGACGGCGACCGGTTCGAGCTGGCGGTCCAGGACGTACATGGTGGTGTTCGGGATCGGGACGCCGATCGGGACCACCTCACCGGGCACCGGGCCGTCGATCGCGTAGGTGCTGTTGGCGACGGAGATCTCCGTCGGGCCGTACTCGTTGAGGGTGCGGGTGCCGCCGCCGATGGCCTGCCAGCGGTCCAGGATGCCGGTCGGGAAGGCGTCCGCGCCGATGGCCAGCAGTTCGGTCAGCCCCGCCGCCCGGTCGGGGTCGAGCTGGTGGGTGAGCAGCTCCACGTGGCCGGGGGTGAGCTTCACGAAGCTGTACGGTCCGCCGTCGGCCAGCAGTCCGCCCAGCTCGCCCGGCTCGACCCGGGGCGGCAGCAGGTGCACCCGCTGACCGAGCATGAGCGGGACGAAGATGTTCGGCACCACCATGTCGAAGGCGACCGACGAGAACAGCGGGGCTCCGCCGTTGCCGTGGGCGGCGTACCGCTCGACCCCCCACCACAGGTAGTTGGCCAGGCCCCGGTGCCCGATCAGCACGCCCTTCGGGCGGCCGGTCGACCCGGAGGTGTACATGATGTACGCCAGCCCGTCGAGGTCCGGCCTCACCAGCGGCCGGGTGGACGGCGCGTCGGCCCACACGTCCGGCGTGAGAACCGTGCCGTCACAGACCCCGGCGAGGGCGGCGGCGTGCTCCGGGTCGGCGAGGACGACCAGGGCGGCGGCGTCGGCGAGCACGTTGCCCCAGCGGTCGGCCGGGTGGGCGGGCTCCAGCGGCGTGTAGGCCGCCCCGGCCTTCCACGCGCCGAGCATGCCGGCCACCAGATCGGGGCCGCGTTCCAGGCACAGGCCCACCACGGTCTCCGGCCCGGCCCCGTGGGCGCGCAGCGCGTGGGCGACGCGGTTGGCGCGGGCGTCGAGGTCGGTGTAGGTGAGGGAGCGGCCGTCCCAGGTGGTGACGGCCTCCGCGCCGGGGAGCAGCCGGGCGGTCTCCTCGAACACCTCCAGGACGGTGACCGGCGGGCGGGGCAGCTCGGGCGGCCCCTGGAGCAGCCGGTCGCGCTCGCCCGGGGCGAGGTAGGCGGCCAGGGCGTCGCCGTAGGGGTCGGACGCCATCGCGTCCAAGACCGCCTTGTAGCGGCCGGCGAGACGTCCGGCCTGGTCGTGGGCGAGCACCTCGGGGCGGGAGGTGAGGGTCAGCAGGCCGCCGAGGACGGTGACCGACAGGGGGAACTCGTTCGGGCTGACGTCGACGCTGCCCGCCAGGTCGACCAGGTCGGTGTCGACGACGGTGAAGTCCAGGTAGTTGAAGTAGACCTCGACGATCTGCCGTCCACCCGCGAACCGCTGCTGCGTCTCGGGCAGCGGGAAGCGCCGGTGCGGCCACATCGCGGTCTCGGCCGCGAACACCTCGCGGGCCAGCCCGCGCCAGTCCGCCGCGTTCGGCGCGTGCGGGAACGGGACCGTGTTGATGAACATCCCGGCCAGCCGGTCGGCGCCGAGCACCTCGGGCCGGGTGTCGCAGACCAGCCCGGTGTGGAAGGCGCGTTCGTGCGTCAGCCCCGACATAACCTTCAGATGCGCCGCCAGCAGCACACTCTTCAGCGGCACGCCCGCCGCCGAGGCCAGCCGCCGCAGCCCGGCGTCCTGGTCGAACAGCGGAATCTGGATCTTGTACGGTTCTCGCCCGCCCCCCGGTTCGCGCCAGGCGGCCGGGAGGGTGAGCTTGGCGTGCCCGTCGACGACGCCCTTCCAGTAGGCGCCCGTCCCGGGATCGTCGACGGTGGCCAGTTCGGCGGCGACGAAGTCGGCGTACCGGACGGGCGGCGGGTCGGAGGCCGGCACCTCCCGCGCGTCGCGGAGGGCGCGGTAGAGGGTGAGCAGGTCCATCAGCAGCGAGTGGTAGCTCCAGCCTTCGAGGATGGCGTGGCACTCGGTGAGCGACAGCCGCCACGTGTCCGGGCCGGTGCGGTGCGCCGCCAGGCGCAGCAGCGGGGGGACCAGCAGGTCGAACGGCGTCGCCCGCTCGTCGGCGAGGAAGGCGTCCAGCTCGCGCTCATCGTCGAGCGCGCCGACGTGGACGGGCATGGTCGCGGCGGCGTGCACCCGCTGGATCGGCCGGTCGCGGCCGGACAGGTCGATCGAGGTGCGCAGCACGTCGTGCCGCTCGACGAGCAGCTCGGCGGCCCGCCGCAGGGCGGCCTCGTCGAGGGGGGCGTCGTCGGTGATGCTGAAGCTGGTGACGTTGTGATAGTTGCCGCGCTCGGCGTCGGCGAGCATCTCGTAGACCATGCCGGCCTGGATACGCGACAGGGGGTAGGCGTCGGTGACGCCCCCGGGCAGGGCATCCCGCTCGTGCGGTTCGATCAGCGCGAAGGGTCGCACCGAGACGTGCGGCGTGGCGGTGCCGCGCCCGGCGGCCCGCACGGCGAGCGCGGCGACGGTCCTGTCCTCGAACACGTCCCTGACCGCGACGTCGAACCCCTCGGCGCGCAGCGCCCCGACCAGCGCGACCGCCCGGACGGAGTCGCCGCCCAGCTCGAAGAAGTCGTCGCGGACCCCGATGCCGGCCTGGCCCAGCACCTGCTCCCACACGGCGGCCATGCGCCGCTCGGCCACGGTCCCCGGCGGCTCGGCGGCTCCACGAGGCGCCGCGCCGGGCGCCGGCAGCGCCGCGACGTCGAGCTTCCCGGTAGGGGTGAGCGGCAGCCCCGCCACGATCTCGATCGCCGAGGGCACCATGTACGGCGGCATCAGTTTCCGCAGGTGTTCGCGCAGCTCGCCGGGCGTGGCCGTGTCGGCCCCCGGCGCGGCCTTTGATGCCGCGGGCACTCCCGGGACCACGTAGGCGACCAGGCGGCGGTGGCCCGGGGTGTCCTCGCGGGCGATGACGGCGGCGTCGGCCACGCCCGGGTGGGCGGTGAGGACGGCCCGCACCTCGCCGGGCTCGATCCGGTAGCCGCGGATCTTCACCTGCTGGTCGGCCCGGCCCGCGAACCGCAGTTCGCCGCCGGCGGTCCACCGGGCGAGGTCGCCGGAGCGGTAGACCCGCGCGCCCGGAACGTACGGGTCGGGGGCGAACCGGTCGGCGGTCAGCGCCGGGCGGCCCAGGTAGCCGCGGGCGACTCCCGCGCCACCGACGTACAGCTCGCCGATCACGCCGGGCGGGGCGAGGTCGCCGAAGACGTCCACGACATAGGTGCGCATGTCGTTCAACGGGCGGCCGATCGGGCTGCCCTCGTCCGCGTGGGTGACCGGGCGGCGGGTGACGTGGACGGTGGTCTCGGTGATGCCGTACATGTTGACCAGCTCGACGCCGGGCCAGTCCGGCAGCGTGGCGGCGTCCAGACGCTCGCCGCCGAACACGACCATCCGCAGCGTGGGCGGCGGCTCGGGCATCACGGCCTGGAGTCCGGCGAAGGCGGTCGGGGTCTGGTTGAGCACGGTGACGCCCTCGGCGGCGACCAGCGCGGCCAGCGCCTCGGGATCCCGGGCCACCTCGTGTGGCACGACGACGAGCCGCCCGCCGTGGGCGAGCGCGCCCCACATCTCCCACACGGAGAAGTCGAACGCGGGGGAGTGACACATCGCCCACACGTCGTCGGGGCCGAACCCGAAGGCCTCCCGGTCGGCGGTGACGAGCCGCCCGAGGTTGCGGTGGGTGACCTCGACGCCCTTGGGACGGCCGGTGGAACCGGAGGTGTAGATGACGTAGGCGAGCCGATCGATGGCGGCCGTCGTTTCGGCGGTCCCGGACCGCTCGGCGTTCTGGGTGAACTCGGCCTGGGGGCGGGTGGGTTCGACGGTGATCCAGATCCCGGCGATCTGGGTGGGCTTTGACTTGGGGCGGGCGGGGTCGAGGTTGGTCTCTACCCCCGCGTCCACCGCGAGCCGGGCCAGCCGGTCCTCGGGGCGGGCGGGATCGAGGGTGATCGTGATCCCCGCGTCCTCGGTGATCTGGGCGAGACGGGCCTCGGGATGGCCGGGGTCCAGGGGGACGTAGGCGGCACCCGACTTCGCGACCGCGAGCAGCGCCAGCACCAGGTCGGCGCCGCGAGGCAGGCGGACCCCGACGCGGCTCTCCGGCCTTGCCCCCTCGGCGCGCAGCCGCCGGGCCAGCGCGTCGGCGCGGGCGTCGAGGGCGGCGTAGGTGAGGCACTCGGTCCCCGCGACCAGAGCGATGCGGCCCGGGTGCGCGCGAGCGTGCCGCTCGAAGCGGGTGACCACGTCCTCGTGGCCCGGCTCGGGTGCTTCCGCGCCCGGCGCGGCCGGGTGGGGGTGTGCGCGGCCATGTTCCTGGAGGCGGTGGTCTGACTCGGATCCCTCCGCGAACTGGGCGGCCGGCTGGAGGTGTGCGCGGTCATGCGGCTGGAAGCGGTGGTCCGGCTCGGCTCCGCCCGTGCTCCAGCTCAGCAGGGCGGCGCGCTCGTCGGGGGCCAGGATCGGCAGGTCGGCCACGTGGGCGTCGGGGGTGGCGGCGATCGCGGTCAGCAGGCGGGTCAGCCGGGCGGCCATCGTCGCGGCGGTGGTGGGGTCGAACAGGTCGGCGGCGTACTCGACGACTCCCGTGAGAGCGCCGTCCGACTGCCTGCGCACAGTCAGCTGGAGGTCGAACTTGGCGCTCACCGACGCCAATGGCACCACCTCGGCAGGTCCCGGTCCGCCCTCGCCGCGGGCCGGGTCCTCCTCGTAGGCGAAGACGTGCTGGAACAGGGGGTTTCTGGTCAGGTCGCGGCCGGGTTCGAGGTCGGCGGCCAGCCGCTCGAAGGGCACGTCCTGGTGCGCGAACGCGCCGAGCGCGGTCTGCCTGACCCGGTCGAGCAGCTCCCCGAACGTCGGGTTCCCGGCCAGGTCCAGCCGCATGACCAGCATGTTCACGAAACAGCCGACGACATCGGCCACCTCGGGCGCGGTCCGCCCGGCCACCGGCGTGCCGACCGCGACGTCGAGCCGTCCCGCGTGCCGGCCGAGCAGCAGCGCCCAGGCCGCCAGCAGCGTCATGTACGGCGTCGCCCCCCGGCTCCGCCCAAATCCCGCCAACCTCTCGGCCACCTCTGCGGGCACCCCGAACAGGGCCATCCCGCCACCGGTGCCGCGCACGGCCGGCCGGGGCCGGTCCGTCGGCACCTCCAGCGGCGACAGGTCGGCCAGCCGGTCCCGCCAGTAGTCGAGCTCAGGGCCCGCCGCCGGACGGGACGCCTGCCAGGCGGCGACGTCGGCGTACTGCACGCGCGGGCGCGGCGGCAGGTCGGCGCCGGACAGCAACGCGGTCAGCTCGCGAGAGATGATCTCCAACGAGATCCCGTCACACGCGATGTGGTGGACGGCCAGCGCCAGCACGCACCCGCCGCCCTCGACCTCGACGAGCGCCGCCCGCCAGACCGGCCCGGCGGCCAGATCGAACGGCCGCCACACGAGACCGGCCACGACCTCCTCGACCCGCTCGGGCGTGGCCGGGACCACGGCCAACCGGATGGTCGAAGGCGCGTCGACGACCTGCCATGGCTCGCCGTCGCCGGGTACGAACCGGGTGCGCAGCGCCTCGTGCCGGGCGGCCAGCTCCGACAGGCACTCGCGCAGCCGCGCCGCGGGCACCCGCTCGGCGAACCGCAACACCAGCGGCACGACATAGGCGACGCCGCCGGGATCGAGCCGATCGAGGAACCAGAGCCGCCGCTGGCCGGGCGAGAGCGGCAGCGGGCCGGACCGATCGGCCAGCGGCAACCGCGCCGCCGGGCCACGCGCCCCGGCGAGCCGACGTCGCAGCAGCTCCCGCCGCTTCTCGGCGGCCGTGTCATGCGTCATGTCTGGCTCCGTCCGCTGGCACGTCGTCTTCGGCGAGGAGGCGTTCTATCTCGGCGTCGCTGAGGTCGTCGATCTGGGCGGACAGCGCCGTCTCGACGGCTGCGGCCAGGGTGGCCACCGTGGTCGACTCGAACAGGGCCCGCAGGGGCAGGTCCACGTCGAACTCCTCGGCCAGGCGGTGCTGGACGCGTACAGCCAGCAGTGAATGGCCGCCTAAGGCGTAGAAGTCCTGGTGAGCGCCCGGTTCGACGCCGAGCAGTTCGGCCCAGACGGCGGCCACGCGTTCCTCGGCGACGCCCTCGGGCGGGCGGTCGCCCTCGACAGCGGCGGGGCCGGGGGCCGGGAGCGCGGCACGGTCGAGTTTGCCGTTGCGGCCGACCGGCAGTGCGTCCAGCCGGGTCCAGACGGCTGGGACGAGCGCGGCGGGCAGTCGGCGGGCGCAGTGCGTGACGATGTCGCGGTCGTGCGGGGGCTCGCCGGTGGCGACGTAGTAGCCGACCAGGCGGTCTCCTGCGACGGTCACCACCGCCTCGCGCACGCCCGGCAAGGTGGCCGCGACGGCTGCGATCTCGCCGGGCTCTATCCGTACACCACGGAGTTTGACCTGGTCGTCGGCCCGGCCGAGGAACTCCAGGACGCCGTCGCGGGTCCAGCGGGCCAGGTCGCCCGTGTGGTAGAGCCGCTCGCCCGGACGGTCGGGGTCGGGGGTGAAGCGCGTGGCGGTCAGGCCCGGCCGGTTGACGTAGCCGCGTGCGGTGCCGACGCCGCCCGCGAGCAGGTGGCCCGGCACCCCGACGGGCGCGCGGCGGCCCTGGCCGTCGACGACCACGACGCGCATGCCGTCGATGGGGGCGCCGATCGGGACCGGGTCGGTCTGCCCGGCGGGTACCTCGATCGCGGTGACGTCGACCGACAGTTCGGTGGGGCCGTAGAGGTTGTGGAGGCGGGCGTGCGGCGCGGCGGCGTGGAAGGCGCGGGCGGCCGAGGCGGTGAGGGCCTCGCCGCTGGCGAACACCTCTCGCACGCACTGGGGCACGGTCGGGACGACCGCGAGGAAGGCTTCCAGCATCGACGGGACGAAGTGCAGATGGGTGACGTCCTCGCCGGCGATCACCCCGGCCAGGGCACGTGGGTCGCGGTGCGCGCCGGGCGGGGCGGTGACCAGGGTCGCGCCGGTGATCAGGGGCCAGAAGAACTCCCACACCGACACGTCGAACGTGGCGGGGGTCTTCTGCAGGACACGGTCGCCGGGCCGCAGGCCGTAGGCGCGCTGCATCCAGCGGATCCGGTTGACGATCCCGGCGTGCTCGATCATCACGCCCTTGGGGGTGCCGGTGGAGCCGGAAGTGTAGATCACGTAGGCCAGGTCGCCGGGCCCTGCCGGTTCCGGGGCGGCGTCCCTGCTGGTCTCCCGGACGGATTCGTCGGCGGGTGACAGCAGGGGGACGACCGAGGGGAGACGGTCGGGGAACTCGGTGACCACCGCGGCGGCGTCGGTGTCGGCGACCAGCCAGGCCAGCCGTTCACGCGGGTCGTCAGGGTCGAGCGGCAGGTACGCGGCGCCCGCCCGCAGGACCGCCAGCAGGGCGACGACCAGGTCGGGGCCACGTTCGAGGCAGACCCCCACGACGTCACCCCGGCGGGTCCCGGCCGCCCGTAACCGGGCCGCGAGCCGGGCCGCGCGATCCGAGAGTTCTTGGTAGGTGAGCCCGGGGGTGCCGGGCGCGGTCACGGCGAGTGCGCCGGGCGTGGCGGCGGTGTGCGCGGCGACCAGGCCGTGGAGGGTGCCGGGCGCGAGTTCGGGGCGACGAGAGTCGTTCGGCTCGGCGGCGATCCTGTCGCGGAGGGTGCCTGGCGTGGACTCCGGGCTACCAGTCTCGGCGGGTCGCGCGGCGATCGGGCCGTGGAGGGTGCCGGACTCGTAGTCGGTCAAGGTGGCTCGCTCGCCGGGGGACAGCAGGTCGGCGTTCTCGGCCGGGCCCGTTGCGGTGGCGAGGGCCGTGATCAGGCAGGAGAAGCGGTCGGCGAAGTGTTCGATCGTGGCGGGGTCGAAGAGGGCGGTGGCGTATTCGAAGCGGCAGGTCAGGGTGCCGTCTCGGGACAGGCGGACCATCAGGGTGAGGTCGGCCTTGGCGGTTCGCCAGGCGGACAGGCCCTCGCCGTCCTCGGACAGGTCTTCGGGCCGGTCTCCGGTCTGGAGGTCGAACAGGACGTCGGTGATCGGGATGCGGGACATGTCGCGTTCTGGGCGCAGCTCGTCGACCAGGACCTCGAACGGCAGGTCGCGGTGGGCGAAGGCGTCCAGGGCGGTGGTCCGGATCCGGGTCAGGAGTTCGTCGAAGTCCGGTGCGCCGGACAGGTCGGCGCGCAGGACGAGCGTGTTGACGAAGAAGCCCAGCACGTCGTCGAGTTCGGGCCGGTCCCTGCCGTCCACGGGCACGCCGACGGGCAGGTCGGTGCGGCCGGTGTGGCGGGCCAGGAACACCGTGAAGGCCGCGAGCACCGTCATGAACGCGGTCGCGCCGGCCCGGCGGCCCCGGTCGAGCAGGCCGAGGGCGGGTACGGAGAAGGCGTGCATCGCACCGCGCGCGTCGCGGATCGGCGGCCTGGGGCGGTCGGCGGGCAGGTCGAGCGGGGTGACGCCGGTCAGCCGCTCCTTCCAGTGGGCCACCAGGCGGTCGCGGTACGCCCCGGTCAGGGTGCGGCGTTGCCACTCGGCGAAGTCCGGGTAGCCGAGGCGGGGGGAGACGATCCCGTCGCCGCCGAGCGCGCGGGTCAGGACCTCGACCGAGCGGGCGTCGCAGGCGATGTGGTGGACGGTGACCAGCAGCAGGTCCGCGCCGCCCGGCACGTGGACGAGCAGCGCGCGCCACACCGGGCCGCGTTCCAGGTCGAAGCCTCGCGCCAGTTCGGCGGCCAGCAGCGCGGTCACCCCGGCGGCGGAATCGGCCGACGCCTCCTCCAGGAGCACGGCGGGTTCTTCGTCCACGACCGCGTAGGGGTCGCCCGCCCCGGCGGCGTATCGGGTGCGGAGCACGTCGTGGGCGCGGGCGACGTCCAGAAGACGTTCGCGGGTGGCCTCCCACCCGCCGGGGGCGGGCACGACGAGTGGGACGACGTATTCGGCGGACCCGGGCCGCAGCCGGTCGAGGAACCACAGGCGGCGCTGGCCGAACGACAGCGGCAGCCGGCCGGTGCGCGGCACCGGCACCAGCGGGGGCGGGGCCTGCCGGGCCGGGCCGTCGAGGTAGGCGGCCTGGTCGCGGACGGTCGTGCGGGTGAACAGCTCCGGGAGCGGAACCGCCCGGCCGGTCGTCTCGGCGAGGCGGGCGGCCAGGCGGGCGAGGAGCAGCGAGTGGCCGCCTAGCCGGAAGAAGTCGTCCTCCAGGGCGATCGCGCCGGGCTCCAGGTTGAGCAGGGTCGTCCACACCTCGGCGACGGTCTTCTCGGTCGCGGTTCTGGGGGGTGTACGGGGGCCGTCCTCGACCGTCACGGGGAGTGCGGCGACCGCGAGCCGGTCGATCTTGCCGCTGCTCGTACGGGGGAAGGAAGGCAGTTCGACGATCGCCGCCGGGACCATCGCCTCCGGCAGGCGGCCTCTGACCGCTTCGCGCAGCGCGTCCACGACCAGGGACCCGGACCGTGCGGTCACGTGGGCGACGAGCTGGACACCACCCGACGGCGCGCGGCGGGGTGTCACCACGGCCGCGCTGACCTGCGGGCACGCGGCGAGCGCGGCCTCGATCTCGGCGGGTTCCACCCGCACGCCGTTGATCTTGATCTGGTCGTCGGTACGGCCGAGGAACTCCAGCACCCCCGCTCCGGTCCACCGCGCCAGGTCGCCGGTCCGGTAGAGCCGCGACCCGGGTGGCCCATGGGGATCGGGCACGAACCGTTCCGCCGTCAGCGCCGGGCGGCCCAGGTAGCCGCGGGCGACCCCGGCCCCGCCCGCCATCAGCTCGCCCACCACGCCCTCGGGCACCCGCTCGCCGTCGGCCAGCACCCGGATGCGCAGCCCGCCGATGGGGCGGCCGATCGGGATCGGCCCGGTCTCCTGGCCGACCTCGTGGGCGGTGACGTCGATGGAGCACTCGGTGGGGCCGTAGGTGTTGACGATCCTGGCCGGGCTGAGCGCGCGCAGGCGGGCGCACAGGTCGGCGTGCAGAGGCTCGCCCGCGCAGAACAGCAGCCGCAGGGCGCGGTTGCGCTCCCAGCCGGGCTCCTCGACCAGCAGCCGCAGCAGCGCCGGGACGACCTGGAGCACGGTCACGTCGTGGTCGCCGACCGCTGTGACGATCGCGCCGGGGTCGCGCTCGGCTCCTTCCGGTGCCAGGACGACCGTGCCGCCGGAGACCAGCGGCGCGAAGAACTCCCAGCCCGCCGCGTCGAAGGTCAGCGGCGTCTTCTGGAGGACCCGGTCGCCCGCGTGCAGGCCGTGCTCGGCGACCGTCCACAGCACCCGGTTGGCGATCCCGGCGTGGCTGATGACGACGCCCTTGGGACGGCCGGTCGAGCCGGAGGTGTACATGACGTAGGCGGCCCGGTCCGGATCGGCGGGGGCCGGGACGAACACACCCGGCAGCACGACCTCGTCGGCGAACACCGGCGTCAGGCCGTCGGGGAGACGTCCGGCCAGGTCAGGAGTGGTGACCACGACGCGCACGCCACAGTCGGCGGCCACGGTCGCCAGGCGGTCACGGGGGTGGCCGGGGTCCAGGGGGACGTACGCGCCCCCGGTCTTCCAGACGGCCAGCAGAGCGGCGGGCAACGCGGCGCCCCGGCGCAGGAAGACGCCCACGGGCGACTCGGGGCCGACGCCGGCCTCGCGCAGCCGGTGGGCGACGGCGTCGGAGTCGGCCTCCAGCTCGGCGTAGGTGCGCGGGCGGCCTGCCCCGGCCACGGCGACCGCGTCAGGGGTACGACGGGCCTGCTCGGCGACGAGCTCGTGGAGCGCCATGAACTCGCGGCTGTCAGCCGCCGGTGACTCGCGGTCGTAGGGCGCGCCCTGCTCGTAGGCGGCCAGACGGCGGTCCTCGGCCGGGCCGGTCATCGCGACCCGGGCGACCGGCGCGTCCGGGTCGGCGGCCAGGCCCGCCAGGAGGGTGCAGAAGTGGCCGCTCATCCGGTCGACGGTCGCGGCGTCGAACAGGTCGGTGGCGTATTCGAAGGTCAGCCGGATCGTCCCGGCCTCCTCGATCATGTGCAGGGTCAGGTCGAGCTGCGACCCCCGGTGGGTGAAGTCCAGCGGCAGCGACGACCCGATGGGCGGCAGCGCGCCCGCCTCGGCCGGCATGTTGTAGGCCACCCGCACCAGCGGCGGCGCCGACCGGTCCCCGCCGCTCCGGTGGCCCAGCTCCCGCACCAGCCGCTCGAACGGCACGTCCTGATGGGCCATCGCGCCGAGCAGCGCCGACTTCACCCGCTCGATCACCTGCCGGAACCCGGGCCCGCCCCCGAGGTCGGCCCGCACGACGATCATGTTGCTGAACATCCCGACGAGGTTGTGCAGCTCAGGCTCGGTCCGCCCGGACACGAACGCGCCCAGCGACACGTCGCCGACGCCGGTGTAACGGTGCAGCAGCACGCAGAACGCCGCGAGCACCGTCATGTACGGCGTCGCCCCCGCCGCCCGCCCGATCCCCGCCAGCGACCCCACCAGCGACGGGTCCAGCACGACCTGAAGCGAGTCGCCCTGATAGGTCGGCCGGGCCGGTCGCCGCCGGTCGGCGGGCAGGTCGAGCGGGTCGAGCCCGGCCAGCCGCTCGGTCCAGTACGCCAGCCCCCTGTCCTGCTCGGCGACGGCCGGGCCGCGCTGCCAGGCGGCGAAGTCGGCGTACCCGACGGGAAGCTCCGGCTCGTCGAACCCGGCCAGCTCGCGCAGGATCAGGGTGAGCGAGGTGCCGTCCACGGCGATGTGATGGGCGGCGATGACGAGCACATGGTCGGCCGGCCCGAGCCGGACCAGTTCCACCCGCCACAGCGGCGCCCGATCCAGCCGGTAGGGGCGCGACCCGGTCTCGTAGGCGTGCCGGAAGGCCATCTCCTCGGCCTGCGCCGCGGCGACCCCGGACAGGTCGACGAGCGGGATGTCGACCGGCACCTGCTCGGCGACGTGCAGGAACGGCTCCCCGGCGTCCTCGGTGACCGACATGCGCATGGCGTCGTGCCGCCCGACGATCACCGCCAGCCGCCGGGTCAGCTCCTCGCGGTCGACGTCCATCGGCAGTCGTCCGGCGATGACCAGGTTGAACAGCGGCAGCTCCCCGGCCAGCCGGTCCATCAGCCAGACCCGGGCCTGGGCGTACGAGAGCGGGACGGGCCCGGTGCCGGTCCGGCGCGGCACCCTCGGCGGCGGCGGCCCGGCGGACCCGGCGGCGAGCCGGGCGAGCAGCCGCCGCTTGACGTCCGACATCGGAGGTGAGGTCATCGGGCCACCGCCAGGTCGGCCGGGCGACCGGCCGCGATGTCGGCGGCGACGCCGTGGGCGATGGCGCGGCGGTCGGCGGTGAAGAAGCCGTGCCCGCCCGGGTAGACGCGCAGCGTGAACGTCCCGGTCGTGGCGGCCCGCCAGCCCTGGAGCTCCTCGACGGTCACGCTCGGGTCGGTGTCGCCGCCGAACACCGAGATCGGGATCGGCAGCGGCGGCCGGGCCCGGTGCCGCCAGGTCTCCAGCACCTCGTAGTCGGCCCGTACCCCCGGCTCGAACATGCCGAACAGGGCGGGGTCGGCGAGGATCGCGTCCGGCACGATGCCCAGCCCCTTCAGGTGCCCGGCCAGTTGATCGGTCGGCAGCGTGTGCACCTCGGTCGGCTCGACCAGCGCCGGCGCGGGGAACGCGCACACCGCGAGCAGCTCGGGCGGGCGGCGACCGGCCGCGATCAGGTGATCGGCCAGCTCATAGGCGGTGAGCGCGCCCGAGCAGTAGCCCAGCAGCGCGTAGGGCCGATCCACGACGGCCGCGAGCGCGTCGGCCAGCACCGGGACGAGTTCCGCCAGCCGCGTGTGCGGCCTCTCCCGCAACCGGCTTTCCCGGCCGGGTAGCCGGATGCCGCACAGGTCCACGCCCGAGGGCAGGTCCCCGGCCCACTCGCGGAAGGCGGCGGCCCCCGCGCCCGCGTGCGGCAGGCACACCAGGGTCACGTCGCCGTCGGCGGCCGGACGCAGCCGCGCCAGCCACGGGTTCCTCGGATCACTCATGCGGTCCTCCCGTGAGCTGCGGGGACATACTCATGGCGTGCACGGTCGGATGATCGAACAACCAGCTCAGCGGCAGCTCGACCGACAGTTCGGCGGCGAGCTTGCCGACCAGCACCGGCGCGAGCAGGCTGTGGCCGCCGACGTCGAAGAAGTCCTCATGCGGCCCGACCTCGCGCCCGAGTTCCTCGGCCCAGATCGCGGCGATCCGCCGCTCCAGATCAGTCATCGCCGCCGATTCCGGGGCGATTTCCGTCCTGTACGTCATCAGCGCGCGCCGATCGATCTTGCCGGTGGCGGTCCGGGGCAGCGCGTCGTGCACGGCGATCCGGGCGGGCACCAGGTGCGCGGGCAGCCGTCCGGCCAGCTCGCGCCGCAGCTCGAAGGGGTCGCGCGGCGCGACGACATGACCCACGAGCTCGGTCCCGCCATCCGTGGGGACAGCCACGACGGCCGCCTGCCGGACGCCCGCCAGCTCCTCCAGCGCCGCCTCGACCTCCCCGGGCTCGACCCGCGCGCCCCTGATCTTGACCTGATGGTCGGTACGCCCCAGTAACTCCACCTGCCCGTCGGCCCGGACCCTGGCCAGGTCACCGGTCCGATAGAGGCGAGCCCCGGGCGCGGCCGGGTCGGGCAGGAAGCGTCCGGCCGTCAGCCCCGGCCGGTTCAGGTAACCGCGCGCCAGCGCCCGACCACCGACATAGAGCTCACCGGGGAAACCATCAGGAACCGGCCGCATGCCCTCGTCCAAGATCACTGCCCGCACCCCCGCGATCGGCCGCCCGACCGGAACCCCGGGCGACAGCCCAGAGGCGGGTTCGCGCGGGTCGGGTGAGCCGTCGGGACACAGGGCGTCCCAGGCCTCGGAGGAGCCGTAGAGGTTGAGCAGCAGCCGCCCGGGCAGCAGCTCGGCGAACAGCCGGGCGACATCGCGGGTCAGCGGTTCGCCGCTGCTCACCCACGTGGTCAGGTTCGGCAGCCGCGAGGCCAGGCCGGGGACGGTCCGCAGCAGCACCCGCAGCAACGACGGCACGATCAGCACCCGCGACACCCCGGCGTCGGCCAGCTCGTCCACCAGCACCTGCGGATCGCGGACCGCGTCCTGACTCAGCACGACACTGGCCATCCCGCCGGTCAGCGGACCGAGCAGCTCCCACAGGGAGTCGACGAACGCGATCGGGGTCTTCTGGCACGACACCTCACCGGCCAGGAAAGGCACCGCCTCCCGCATCCAGCCGAGCCGGTTGAGCAGCGACCGCCCGGTGATCGCCACACCCTTGGGCCGCCCGGTGGACCCGGAGGTGAAGATGACACAGGCGACGTTCTCGGGATCGGCCGGCGTGATCGCCGTGTCGGACACCTCGTCGGCGACCTCGGTGAGCACGAGCAGCGCGCCCGCGTCCTCGGCCAGCGCGCTCAGCCGTTCGGCCGGATGAGCGGGGTCGAGGGGGAGATAGGCGGCGCCCGCGTACAGGATCCCGACGACGGCGACCGGCAGATCCAGGCCGGGCGGCAACCGCACGCCGATCACGGTCTCGGGGCCCGCACCCCGCGCACGCAGCCGGTCGGCCACCGCCCGGGCACGGCGATCCAGATCCCGGTACGTGAGCACGTCCGCCCCGGCCCGGAAGGCGACCCCGTCCGGAGTGCGGGCAGCCCGCGCGGCGATCGTCTCGGCCAGACCGGTACCGGCGTCCCGGGCGGCGAATTCGGAAGCGGACACGGGGGCGAGTGAGATCGCCGCCATCGGCTGGGCCGGGTCGGCGGTGCCCTGGTCCAGGACCCGGTCCAGGGCGGTGACGACGCTTTCGACGGTCGGGCGGTCGAACAGCTCGGTGGAGTACTCGGCGAACCCGGTCATGCCGCCGTCCGGCTCGGGCCAGAGCTGGAGCGACAGGTCGAACGCCGACGTCGTGACCGGCACCGGCACCGCCTCGATCCGCACCCCGGGCGCGAGCTCCACCGGAGCCTCCGGCGTGTTCTGCACGACCACCGCGACCTGCACGAACGGTGTGACCCCGGCGGCACGCGCGGGCGCGACCTCCTCCACGACCCGATCGAACGGCACCCCCTGGCAGGCCAGCGCCGCCACCGTGACCGCCCGCGACCGGGCCAGCACCTCGCCGAACCCGGGATCGCCCGACAGGTCCGTGCGCAGCGCGACGGTGTTGACGAAGAAGCCGACCAGGTCCTCCAGTTCGGGCGCGGCCCTGTCGGTGGTGAAGGTGCCCACGATGACGTCCGTGGTCCGGCAGGCCCGTGCCAGCACGACGTTCAGCCCGGCCAGCACCCCCATGAACGGCGTCGCCCCGGCCCGCCGGAACGCCTCGATCACCCGCGCCGGAACCCGGACGGGCACCCGGTCGGCCGCCCACGTGCGCCGGGCCGGACGGGCCCGGTCGAGCGGCAGGTCCAGCACCGGCGGCGCGTCCCGCAGGGTCTCCCGCCAGAAGTCCAGCGCCTCGGGGGAGACGCCGGATTCGTGCTCCCACACGGCGAAGTCGGCGAACCCGGCCGTGAGCGGTGGCGGCTCCTGCCCGGCGTAGAGGGCGGCGAGGTCGTGCAGGAACACCGACCCGGACCATCCGTCGAACACGATGTGGTGCACACCCACGACCAGGGTGAGCTCCGGCTCCACCAGCCAGAAGCGGGCCACCGGACCGACCGACAGGTCGACCCCGGCCGCCGCCTGGGCCAGCACCGGCTCGACCGGGCCGTGCACCCGCTCGACCGTGACCGGGGCGGGCGGGTCGACGACCATGACGGGTTCGCCGTCCACCTCGATGAACCGCGACCGCAGCGCCTCCTGCCGGGCCACCACCCCCGACACCGCCGCCACCAGCCGGTCGACGTCCACGTCACCGGACAGGCGCAGGGCCAGCACGACCTCGTACTCGCGCGCACCCCCGGCCAGCCGGTCGACGAACCACAGCCGCCGCTGCCCCGGCGACACCGGCACGGTGCCGTTGTGCGCGGCCCGCGCCAGCGCCGGACGTCCCTGAGTGACGGAGCCGGCGGCGGTCAGCCGGTCCTGGACGAGATCGGCCAGCGCCGCCACGGTCGGCGTCGCCAGGAAGTCGGCCAGCGGCACCTCACAGGCGAACGTCTTGCGGACCCTCGCCAGCAGGCGGCTGGCCAGCAGACTGTGGCCGCCGACGTCGAAGAAGTGGTCGTGCGCGCCGATCCGGTCGAGGCGGAGCAGGGTGGTCCACAGGTCGGCCAGCGCACGTTGCACATGTCCGCGCGGCGGGACGTACCCCTCCAGCGCGGGCCGATCGGAGGCCGGACGAGGCAGCGCGGCCCGGTCGACCTTGCCGTTCGGGCTGACGGGCAGCGCCGCCAGCGTCACGACGAGCGCCGGCACCATGTAGTCGGGCAGGGCGTCCCGGCAGTGCCGCAGCACCTCGGCGAGCGAGGGCCCCTCCCCGGCCGGGACGACGTAGGCGATCACCCGCCGGTCGCCGTCGTGCTCGGGGGCGGTGACCACGACGTCCCTGATCCCCGGATGGCGACGCAGAACCTGCTCGATCTCCTCCAGTTCGACCCGGAACCCGCGGATCTTCACCTGCTGGTCGGCCCGTCCGAGGAACTCGGTGAGCCCGTCGCCACGCCGTCTTACCAGGTCCCCGGTCCGGTAGAGCCGACCGCCGGGTGTCCCGGGGTCGGGCACGAACCGTTCGGCGGTGAGCGCGGGCCGTCCCAGATAACCGCGCGCCAGACCCGCGCCGGACACGAGCAGCTCGCCGATGACGCCGGGCGGCGCCGGCGAGAGGCCGGGCCCCATGATGTGGATCCCGGTGAACGGCAGCGCCGTCCCGATCGGCACCCGCCCGGAGTGGTGGCGCGGGATGTCGTAGGTGGTGGTGAAGATCGTGGCCTCGGTCGGGCCGTAACCGTTCATGACCTGCCCGCCGGGCACCAGCGCGGCGGCCCGCGCGACGTGGTCGGCCGAGAGCTGGTCACCACCCGCGATCAGATGCCGGACCGTGGGGAACGGCCGCTCGGCGCAGTCGACCACGGCGTGAAAGAGAGCCGCCGTCAGCCACGTGACGGTGACCGGCTCGTCGGCGAGGAACGCGGCCACCCGCTCGGGCAGCGCCTTGCCCGCCGGAAGGATCGCCAGCGTGTGCCCGTTCACGAGGCAGCCGAACAACTCCAGCACCGACACGTCGAACGACAACGGCGTGGCCAGCATGAACACCTCATGCGCACCGAGCGGCAGCCAGTCGGGCTCGTGCACCCGGCAGGCCACGGCCGAGTGCGCGACACCCACGCCCTTGGGCCGCCCGGTCGAGCCGGAGGTGTAGATGACGTACGCCAGAGCTTCTGGGTCGACCGGGTCGAGTGCGGGAGCCTCGCCAGGTCCGGTGCCCGGGGAGACCACCGTGACCCCGTCGAAGGCTCCTGCGCCGATGACCACCCGGGCGCCGGAGTCCTCGATCATGTACGCCAGCCGCTCGGCCGGGTAGTCGGCCTCCAGCGGCAGATAGGCGGCCCCGGCGTGCAGCACGGCCAGCAGGGCGACCGGTACGTCCAGCGACCGGGGCAGGCACACCCCGACGATCGAGCCGGGCCCGACGCCGTGCTCCTTCAAGGTGTGGGCGAGCCGGCGGGCGCGCCGGTCGAGGTCGGCGTAGGTGAGCTCGGATCCGGCGCAGGTGGCGGCGATGGCTTCCGGGGTGCGGGCGGCCACGTCGGCGACCAGGTCGTGCAGGCAGCGGGCCGGTGGCGGTTCGGCGGCCGGAGGTTCAGGCGCGGTGAGGATAAGCCGGGAGATGGGGGCGGACGGCTCGGCGGTGCCCTGGGCCAGGGCGTGCTGGAAGGCGGTGACGAAGCCGTCGATGGTCGGACGGTCGAACAGCTCGGTGGCGTACTCGACGAACCCCGTCAGACCGCCGTCTTCCGGCCAGACCTGAACGGACAGGTCGAACGCCGCCACCCGGATGGGGACCGGCACCGGCGTCGCCGTCACCCCGCCCCCGAGCCGCGCCGCCGGCTCGGGCACGTTCTGCAACGCGACCGCGACCTGCACATACGGGGTCACCCCGGCCGCCCGCTGCGGCGAGACCTCCTCGACGACCCGGTCGAACGGCACGTCCTGGTGCCCGAACGCCTCCAGCGCGGTGACCCGCGACCGCGCCACCACCTCACCGAAGCCCGGATCCCCCGACAGGTCGGTGCGCAGCGCGACCGTGTTGACGAAGAACCCGACCAGATCCTCCAGCTCGGGCAGCACCCGGTCGGAGGTGAGCGTGCCCACCACGACGTCGCGGGTGCCGCAGTATCGGCCGATGACCACGTTGAGCGCGCCCAGCAGCCCCATGAACGTCGTCGCGCCCCGCTCCCGGCAGACGGCGGCCAGCCGCCCGGTGACCTCGGGGGAGACGGTCAGCGGAATGCGCTCACCCGCACCGGACCGCCGCACCGGCCGGGGCCGGTCGAGCGGCAGGTCGAGCACGGCCGGAGCGTCGCGCAGGGTGTCCCGCCAGAAGGCGAGCCCGTCGGGGGACAGCCCCGACTCGTGCTGCCAGACGGCGTAGTCGGCGAACCCCGCCGCCAGATCGGGCGCCTGCGTACCGGAGTAGAGAGCGGCCAGATCCCGGACGAACACCGACGCCGACCAGCCGTCGAACACGATGTGGTGCACCCCCACGACGAGCGTGCAGTCGGGCTCGGCCAGCCAGAACCGGGCGATGGGCCCCACCGACAGATCGACCCCGTTCGCCGCCTCCGCCAGCACCGATTCGAGATCGCCGTGCACCCGCTCGACGACCACGGGAGAGGGCGGATCGACGATCATGACAGGCTCGCCGTCGACGGCCATGAACCGCGACCGCAGCGCCTCCTGCCGGGCGACCACCCCGGAGATCGCCTCGGTGAGCCGGTCGACGTCGAGGTCACCGTGCAGCCGCAGGGCCAGCACGACGTTGTACTCGCGCGCACCCCCGGCCAGCCGATCCACGAACCAGAGCCGCCGCTGCCCCCGGGACACCGGGACGATCTTCGCGGTCTCAGTCACGGCCCACCCCCAGGTTCCGCATGAGCTCCGCGAGCTCGTCACTGTCCCCGACGGCGTCCCGCAGCGCCTGGCCCGCCGACATGCCCCGCCCGCCGAACGGGCGAGTACCCGGATGGGACACCTGCTCCACGGCGGCGGCGAGATCGGCGAGGCGGGGGTGACGGAAGATCAGGGTCATCGGGACCGGAACCCCGAAGTGGCGGCGCAGCCGGGCCGCCACCTGACCGGCGAGCAGCGAATGGCCGCCGAGCTGGAAGAAGTCGTCGTCGGGGCCGACGCCGTCGACACCGAGGACGGCCCGCCAGACGTCCGCCACGGCGATCTGGGCCGGGCCGGTCAGCGGGCGCGCGGCCTGGGTGCGGGCCGGCGGCGCGGGAAGCGCGGCGACGTCGACCTTCCCGCTGCCGGTCCGGGGCAGCGCCTCCAGCCAGACGAACACACCCGGCACGAGGTGCGGCGGCAGGCTCTCCGCCACGTGCGCGCGCAGGTCGTGCGCCGGGACGCTCTCGCCACGCGGGACGACGTATCCGGCCAGCAGGTCGCCGCGCACCGTGACGGCGGCGTCGGCGACGGCCGGGTGGCGTCGCAGCGCGGCCTCCGGCTCCAGCGGATCGATGCGGAATCCACGCAGGCTGAGCTGCCGGTCGCGGCGGCCGAGGTGCTCCAGCGAGCCGTCCGCCCGCCGCCGGGCCAGGTCGCCGGTCCGGTAGAGGCGGCGTCCCTGGGCGAACGGGTGGGGGACGAACCGGGAGGCGGTCCGCCGGGGATCGCCCCGGTAACCACGGGCCAGCCCCGCGCCACCGATGTAGACCTCGCCGGGTACCCCGTCGGGGGCCGGTTCGAGCATGGCGTCCAAGACGTGAACCTCGGTGCCCGCGATGGCGTGCCCGATGCTCGGACGGGTCCGCTCGGGCACTTCGTCCAGGAAGGCGGCGGTGGAGACCATGCTGGCCTCGGTGACGCCGTACACATGAACGAGCCGGGCACCCGGCACGGCGGCCCACGGCCGGAGGCGAGCCGGGTCGGCGGGCTCACTGCCGACCACCACCAGCCGGAGCGCGGCAGGCGGTGGCCCGTCGAGCGGCGGCAGCAGCGAGGTCGGCAGATGCGCGACCGTGATGCCGAGCCGGTCGAGCCCCGCGAGGAACGCGTCCGGCCCTTCGAGCATGTCCTCGGTGCGCGGTACGAGCGTCGCCCCCGCCACCAGGCACGGGAAGATCTCCTCCGCGCTGAGATCGAAGCTCAGCGATCCCGATTGAAGCACCCGATCGTCGGGCGAGAGGTCATAGAGAGCCTGGTGAGCGGCCACATAAGCGGCCAGCCCGCCATGCGTGACCTCAACGGCCTTGGGCTCCCCGGTGGACCCGGAGGTGAACATGACGTAGGCGAGATCCTGAGAAGAAACGGCCACCGCCACGCTGACGGCTGCTGTTCGGACCTCCGGGAGGGTCGGGAAATCCATCAGGCGGGTGGCGTCGCCGGTGATGACCGCGGCGGGGCGGATCCGGGACAACAGGTCCGTCAGGCGGGCTTCCGGAAGGGCGGGGTCGAGCGGGAGATAGGCGGCCCCGGCGCGATGGATGCCGCAGATCCAGGCAATCGCCTCCGGTGACCGCTCCGCCAGCAGCGCCACCACCGCGCCGCGCCCCACACCACGTCGCTCCAGCTCCTGCTGCACCCACGAGGCCCGGCCCATGAACTCTCGCCAGGTCAGCTCTCCGGCCGCGTAGGCGTCCGGCCGTCGGCGGGCCGCGGCTTCGATCAGGTCCTGAACCAGCGAAGAGTGGTCGGCTGCGCGGTGGCTCCGGTTCGCCGCCCCGGCCGGCTCCGCGACCTGGCCGATGGGCGAGGACTGGGAGACGCGGGTCGCGGGGGGATGCTGCGGGTCTTCCTCCGCGAGGGCCGGCATGTCGCCCAACGTGATGTCCGGGATGGTCCTCGTGGACGTTGCGATGAGGTGGTTTCGGTCCGTTTCCGGGAGGGCGGGCAGGTCGCGGAGTGGGGCGTCCGGGGTGGACAGTGCTGAGGCGGTCAGGGGCGCCAGGCAGGACGCGTAGGAGTGGGCGGTCTCCTCGTCGAACAGGTCGGTGCTGTACTCCAGGACCACGCCGCCGTCCCGGCTCAGGGTCAGGCTCAGGTCGAACAGGGCGACGCCCCGGTCGGGGGCGGGGAGCGCCTTCGCGGTGACGCCGGGGAGGCGGAGGCGGTCGGTCGAGGGGGGTTCGGTGTCGAGCATGACCTGGAAGATCGGGTGTCGGCCGGGCTCGCGGGCCGGGTTGAGGGTGTGCACGATGCGGTCGAAGGGCACGTCCGCGTGGTCGTGGGCGGACAGGACGGCGTCCCCGGCCCGGTGCAGCAGGGCGCGGAAGCCCATCCGGGGGTCCACGGCGATCCGCAGCGGCAGGGTGTTGGCGACGCAGCCGACCAGGCGTTCGGTCTCCGGGCGGTCGCGGCCGGCGTGGGTGGTGCCGATCACCAGGTCCCCGGCGCCGGTCAGGCGGTGCAGGAGCAGGGCGAAGGCGGCCAGGGCGGCGGCGAACGGGGTCACCCGTTCGGTCTCCGCCAGCGTCGCCAGCCCGGCGGGCAGCGGGGGGAGCGGCAGGAGCGCGCCGCTGAGGGTGCGGTCGGTGGGGCGGGTGCGGTCGGCGGGCAGGTCGAGCGCGGCCGGGGCTCCGGCGAGCACGCGCGACCAGTGGGCCAGTCCTTCGTCCAGGCCGCCGTTCTCGCCGAGGTCGCGCTGCCAGATGGCGTAGTCGGCGTAGTGGAGCGCGGGCTCGGCGAGCGGTTCGCCGCGATAGGCGGCGCCGATCTCCTCGAGCAGCACACCGAGCGACCAGCCGTCGCAGACCGCGTGATGCGCGGTCAGCAGCCACACATGCCGGTCAGGACCGACACGGACCAACTCGCTGTGCACGACCGGCCCACTCGCCAGATCCAGCCGGACCTCGCTCGCCGTCTCCCCGACCGGGGAGGGCAGGACGAGGTGGTCGGCGATGAGCTGGTGGGGGCGTCCGTCGATGGGGCGCAGGGTGGTGCGCAGAGCCTCGTGCCGGCCCGCAGCCCGCTGGACCGCCGCCGCGAAGGCCGTCACGTCGAGCGGACCGGTCAGTTCAACCGCCGTGTGTACGTGGTGCGCGCGCCCCCCGGCCAGCCGTTCGGCCAGCCAGAGGCGCTCCTGCGCGTACGAGGCGGGGACCGCCACCACCGACGTCATCGGGCCACCTCCCCGGCGTCGTCGAAGACCGCCACGTCCACCCGGTAGGCACTCCGGTCGGCGCGCACCGGCACCGGCGTCGCCGCCTGCCGCCCGGTCGCGGCCAGCCGTCCCGCGAGGGCGGCCACGCTGGGAGCGGCCAGCAGGTCTCGGACGGACACGTGCCGTCCGAGCGCCTCCCGCAGCCGGACGGCGGCCCGCGCGGCCAGCAGACTGTGCCCGCCGAGCGCGAAGAAGTCGTCGAACGCACCGACCCTGACCCCGCCGAGCACCTCGCCGAGGATCCCGGCGATCACCCGCTCCCGCTCGTCCCGGGGAGCGACGTACTCGGACCGCCGGACAGGCGCGGCAGCGGCCAGCGCGGCCCGGTCGATCTTGCCGGTGGAAGTCCGGGGGAAGGCCTCCAGCACGGTCACCGAACCCGGCACCAGATGCGCGGGCAACCGCTCCCGCACCCACGAGAGCAGCTCCCCGCCGTCCGCCGACTCGCCGACCCGCTCGCCGCGGCGAATGTCGGGGCGGACATCAGGCCGGACATCGGGGCGGGCATCGGGCCGGGCATCAGGCAGGACATCAGGCCGGATATCGGGCCGCACGAGCACGAAGGCCGCCAGCCGTGAGACCCGGCCGATCTCGTCCCGGGCGGGGACCACGATCGCGTCCCGCACGCCGGGCGCTGCGCGCAGGGCGGCCTCGACCTCGCCCGGTTCGACGCGGAAGCCGCGCACCTTGACCTGGCGGTCGTCCCGCCCGAGGAACTCGATCGCGCCGTCGGGCCGGAGCCGGCCGCGGTCGCCGGTGGCATACAGCCGGGCGCCATGCGGACCTGCCGGGTCGGGCCGGAATCGGTCGGCGGTGCGGCCCGGTTCGCCGTGGTAGCCACGGGCGAGAGTGGGTCCGGACAGGCAGATCGTCCCGGCGATACCGGGAGGAACGGGGGAGAGGGCCGCGTCGGCCACGCGCGCCCCGACGCCGGGCAGCCCCGAGCCGATCGGCAGCCAGCCGTCGCCGAGAGGTCCGGCGGGCTCCCACAGAGTGCTGCCGACGGTGGCCTCGGTGACCCCGTACACATTGAGAACGCGGGTCGACGGCCCGGCGACCCGCGCCAGGGCGGTGTGCTCGGCGGCGGTCCACGGCTCGCCGCCGACCGCGATCAGCCGCATGAACCCGAGCGACTCCCCGGTGGCCATGCAGTGGTCGGCCAGCAGCCGGGCGACCGACGGCAGCAACTCCGCGTAGTGGACGTCGTTCTTCAAGAAGGCCCGGTGCAGTGCCACCGGATCGAGCACGACGTCGGGCGGGCAGACCACGAGCGTCCCGCCGCTCGCCGCCGCCCGGACGATCTCACCCGTGCACACGTCGAACGCCGCCGACGCGACCTGCGCGTGCCCCCCGGGTTCCAGCCGGTAGGCCCGCTCCCAGGCCCGATACTCGGCCGCGAGCCCGCCCCGCGTGCTCACCACCCGCTTGGGCTCCCCGGTCGACCCCGACGTGGTGATCAGGTACGCCGCCGCCTCCGGAGGAGGAACGACAACCGGCGGCGCGACGACCTCCCGGCCCCAATCGGGCACGACGACGGGAACCCGCCGGTACAGGTCAGCCGACAGAGGCTCCGCGACGTCCAAAATGTCACGGTAAGACGCAGTCGTCAGGACCGCCGTGGCCCCTGCGGCCGACAGCAGTTCCGCGACGCGCGCGGCAGGCCACGACGGATCGACCGGCAGGTAGGCCGCCCCGGCCCGGAGCACGCCCAGAAAGAGGGACGGCAGGTCGAGACCTCGATCAGCACACACCCCGACGACGTCCTCAGGCCCGAATCCGTCCAGCAGCCCCGCCACGACACCGGTCCGCCGATCCAGCTCCCGATAGGTGAGCGAGGAACCTCCCGCGACCTGGACCGCGACCCGCTCAGGGGCCTCGGCCACTCTCCGGAGGAACAGACCGACGACGTCCTCGGCCAGGGAGGCAGGAGGGAGGGCCTCGGCCTGCGCCGTCGGCCGGGCCACGGCCGAAGCGTTGGGCTGCGCGGTGAGAAGGAGTTCCTCGAGCGGGTTCGGCTCGGTGAGCAGGGCCGACAGGAGGGTCTCGTACTGTGACGCCATCCGGGCGACGGTGGCGGCGTCGAACAGGTCGGCGCGGTACTCCCAGATCATCGTGATGCGCCGGTCGCGTTCGGCCTCCGGGAGGCCGCTCTGGCGTTCCGCGCGCGGGACCGCCAGGACGGACAGGTCGAGTTTGGCGGTGCCGTTGTGCCGCTCCAGGTAGCTCGCCCGGACGTCGCCGAAGTCGAGCGGGCTGAGCGGCGCGTCGTCCATGTTGAACATCGCGGCGAACAGCGGGTTGCGGCCGGGGACGCGTACCGGGGACAGCGCCTCGACCACCCGGGTGAAGGGCAGTTCCTGGTTCTCCTGGGCGTCCCGGACGACCGCCGCGACCTGGGCCAGCAGCTCCGTCGCGGTGGCGTGAGGAGGAATGTCGAAGCGCAGGGTCACCGGGTTCACGAACATGCCGGCCGTCGCCTCGGTCCCGGGGACCCGGCGGTTGGCGAAGGCCGAGCCCACGCACAGGTCCCGCCGCCCGCCGACCCGGTGCAGCAACCCGACATACGCGGTCAGCAGGGTCGCGAACAGCGGCACCCCGGCGGTCCGGCTGGCCGCCCGCGCCCGCTCGCAGAGGTCCGCCGGGAGCTCGACCCGGTGGGTGCCCCCGGCGAAGGTGTGCTCAGCGGACCGGGCCCGGTCCTGCGGCAGGTCCAGGGCGTCGTCGGCGCCGCGCAGCCGATCCGTCCAGTACGCCCGCTGCTCCTGGGACAGGCCGTCCCGCTGCCACCGCGCGAAGTCGCGATACCGCGCGCCGGGCGAGGACACCGGCGACACGCCACGGTAGAAGGCGGCCAAGTCTTCGGCCAGCAGCGCGAACGACCAGCCGTCGTGGATCAGATGATGCTCGACGAGAACGAGTTCGTGCACGTCAGGGGCGATCCGCAGCAGCGTCCACCGGGCGAGGGGCAGCGCGGACACGTCGAAGGCCCGCCGCGACTCGGCCAGCACGACCGCCTCGGGATCGGCGGTCTCGACCACCGGGAGCCCGACGGGGTAGGGCGGGTGGACCCGCTGAAAGGGCGTGCCGTCGGCGGCGGTCTCGATGGTGGCCCGGAGGATCTCGTGCCGCTCGACCAGCCGGGTGATCGCCGCCGCCAGCCGGTCGGCGTCGAGGGGTCCCTCGAACCGGAAGGTCGTCGGGGCGTTGTAGGCGATGTTGCCCGGATCGACCTGCTCCAGGAACCAGATCTGCTCCTGCATCAAGGACAGCGGCGCGCACAGGTCGTCCACGACCGGAATGCTCGAGGCCACAGAGGGCCCGGCGGCCAGCAGACCGGCGATCCCGGCCACGGTCGGGGTGGCGTAGAAGTCGCGCAGAGCGGGCTCGCACCCGAACTCGGCGCGCAGCGCGGCGATCACCCGGATGGCGGCCAGCGACGTCCCACCCCGGCCGAAGAAGTCGTCGTCCGGCCCGACGGGGCCGGTGCCGAGCACTCGTTCCCAGATGGCCGCGATCCGCTGGTGGACGTCATCGTCCCAGCTCGCGGACCCAGAAGACGTCTCGGCCAAGGTCCGGAGCGCGGCCAGGTCGACCTTCCCCGCGGCGGTGACCGGCAGCCGCTCGTGCACGTGCCAGGACGACGGCACCATCCACGCAGGAAGGCGTTCCCCGGCCCAGGCCCGCAGCGCGTCGACCTCGACGGCACCGGTAAGGTGCGCGGCCAGCCGACCGTCGTCGGCGACCACCCGGCAGGAGGTCACCCCGGGGTGCGTGACGAGGAGCGCCTCGACCTCGCCGGGTTCGACCCGGTAGCCGCTGACCTTGACCTGCTCATCGGCCCGGCCGGCGAACACCAGCCCGTCGGGCGAGGTGGTCACCAGGTCGCCGGTGCGGTACATGCGCGCACCGGGCGGCCCGTCCGGGTCCGGGACGAAGCGTTCAGCCGTGGCGGCGGGGCGGCCCAGATATCCGCGCGCCAGATCGGCGCCCCCGACATACAACTCCCCAGCCGCGACCTGGCGCAGCTCGGCGTCCAGTACACGCAGCCGCCGCCCCCCGACCGCCCAGCCGATCGGCACCTCCGAACCCGGCGCCCGGACGGAAGAGGCGCTGGCGGTGATCACTGTCTCGGTCGGGCCGTAGGCGTTGACCAGGGCGTGTCCCGCCTCGACCCACCGCCGGGCCGCCCCGGCGGGCATGCGTTCCCCGCCGACCGTCAGCACGCGCGGCGCGGGCCCGTCGAGTGGCCCCGAGGCCAGTTCGGCGAACAGCGCCGCGGGCAGGTCGGCCACGGTCACCCCGGAGGCGAACGCCGCCCGCACCTCCGCGGTACCCCACGGCTCGGGACCGCGCATGAGCACGGTCGCCCCGGCCGACAGCCCGCAGAAGAGCTGCTCGACGAACACGTCGACGCCCTCACCGGCGTACTGCAGCACGAGGTCGTCCCGCCCCAGGCGCAGCCGTCGCCCCATCGCGCCGATGTGCCCGGCCGCCGCCTCATGAGGAACCACGACCCCCTTCGGGCGCCCGGTCGACCCCGACGTGTACGCGACATAGGCGCAGGTCAGAGGGTCAACGAAGGCATCGTGGAAACCCTCGCCGACCTCGGTCCCGGTCACGGTCAGGCGCGCCCCGGAGTCGGCTGTGAGCCGCGCCGCCCGCTCCTCCGGAACGTCCTCGGGGATCGCGAGGAAGGCCGCGCCCGCCCGCAACACCCCGAGCAGCGCCACCGGCAGGGCGACCCCACGCCGCGCCCGGACGGCGACGACGTCCTCAGGCCCGACGCCGGCCGCACGCACGAACCCGGCCACCGCCGCCGAGCGGGCCAGCAGCTCGCCGTAGGTCAGGGCGACGCCATCGCACCGCACCGCCACCGCGTCCGGCCGCCGCCGGGCGCGCGCCAGAACAGCGCCGTGAAGGCCGCCGCTCACCGGTTCACCAGAGCCTCGACGGTACGCGTGAACAGCGCCCGATCATTGTGCGCCGAGGCCATGGGCGTGATGACGACCTGGGTGGCCCCCGCCTCGGCGTACCGGGAGACCATGTCCGCGACAGCGGACTCGTCCCCGAGCACGGCGATGCCGTCGAGCATCGCGTCGCCGACCTTCCCGGAAGCCAGGTCCGCCCCGAAGCCACTGCGCTCGTACATGGTCCGGTAGGTGGGCACCCGCGCGTAGGCGGCGAGATAACGCCGCAACAACTCACGATCCCCGGCCAGGTCGGTGCTCACCGCCCCCGGCACCATCACGATCACCGGATACCCGTCGAGCGACCGCCCGGCCCGCGCCAGCCCGCGCCTCAACGCGGGCATCACGACCTCGTGCACGTAGGGGGCGGAACACATCCACAACATCAGCCCGTCGGCGTGTTCCCCGGCCAGCTCCGCCATGCGCGGCCCGAACGCCCCCAGGTACACCGGCAGCTCAGGGCGGCGCGGCCCGGCGTACACGGCATGAGCGGTGAAGTATCGCCCCGTCTGGTAGACCTCTCCGTCCCTGATCAGGGACGTCACCACCGACAGGTACTCCCGCATGGAGTCCACCGGCGGCCCCATCGGCACGCCGAGCATCCACTCGGCCGTCATCCGGTGCCCGCTGCCGACCCCCAGCGCGAACCGGCCCCCGGACAGCTCGTCGACCGTCAAGGCGGTCTGCGCCAAGGTGACGGGAGGCCGGGTGTAGAAGGGCAGCACGCCGGCCCCGAGGGTGACCCGTGACGTCACGCCCGCGAGCGCGGCCAGCACCGAGCCGCTGTCGCGCAGGCTGGGGAGTTGCACGAGCCAGACCGCGTCCACGCCGATCTTCTCGGCGAGGGCGGCCCGGTCCAGCATCTCGGCCACGGGCAGGTCCTGCCCGTGGATCACCACTCCGGTCCCCGGCGCGGGCACGGTCAGCCGCCCATCCGCTCGCGGAGGCTCTTGGGACGCATGTCGGTCCACACCTCTTCGATGTAGGTCAGGCACTCGGCCTTGGGTCCCGTCCGCCCCACCTCCGACCAGCCGGCGGGGACCGCCCGCTGGACCGGCCAGATGGAGTACTGCTCCTCGTGGTTGATCACGACGGTGTAGTCGCGGTCGTCGTCGTCCTCGAACAACGTGGTCTCCCTACTCCAGGGTGGCGAGGAGGGCGGCGGCCTCCTCGTCGGTCATTCCGGCGACGCGCTCGGTGAGCGTGTCCTCGATGTCGCCCGCCAGGTTGCGGACCGTCCGGCACTCGAACAGCACCGCGACGGCGAGTTCGGTCCTGAAGTGCTCGCGGATGCGCGCCACGAGCTGCACGGCGATCAGTGAGTTGCCGCCGAGGTCGAAGAAGTCGTCGTCGACGCCGACCTGGTCGACGCCGAGCGAGTCCTGCCAGAACCCCGACAGCGCGCGCTGCGAGGCGCTCGCGGGGGCGATGTACGGCGTGGCCAGGTTCCGGGCGGTCACCGCGGCGGCCCGTTGCGGGGCCTGGGCCATCTGCTCGCGGAGCGCGTCCCGAGTGACCCCGGCGGCCCGGCGCAGTCGTTCGCCCAGGCCGTCGGGGCACATGATGAGCTGCGGCAACACGCCGCTGCCGAGGATCTCCCACAGCGCGGCCGAGCCGTCTTCCGGCTGGATGCCGAACTCCAGGTCCGCCTCGCGCAGCAGCCTGAGTTCCAGGTCGGCCGCGGCGGAGGGACCCGCCGTCAGTACGGGAGCCTCTGGCACCGCCTCGGCCTGGCCGCCCGCGTCGTAGGCCAGCAGGGTGAAGCCCTCGATCGCGACCAGTTCGCGGCCGTCGGGGTCGACGATCGTGATGTCACTGCGGGTCATGTCGCCGGTGGTGTCGTCGCGGTGCCGGATGTGGCTGTAGACCCGCTCGGGGAAACGTCCGCGCACGACGATCCGGTCGTAGCCGAAGGGCAGGAAGCGGGCGTCGGCGGCGATGCTCTGGCCGAGCGCGTTGGCGCTGTCGAGCATCGAGGGGTGCAGGCCGTAGCCGGCCACCTCGGCCTGGAAGGCGTCCGGCAGTTCGACGAGCACCAGTTCGGCGTCCTCGCCCCGCCAGCGGCCCCGGATGTTGTCCCAGTGGGCTCCGACGGTCAGGCCGCCGATCACCGGATCGTAGGAAGGGGTGTCCTCGCGGTCGCAGAGGATCTTGAGCATGCCCAGGTCGTGGACCGGCACCGGTTCGGCCGGGGCGCGGCGGACCCGGGCGCGGGTGTACTCGTTCTGCTCCGGACCCTCCTCCGCGTCGCCGACGCTGACGTGGTAGCCGCCCTCGCCGTCGGGCCGGTAGGCGACGCGGATGTTGCGGGTGTGCTCGAACGTCAGCGGGCGCATGAAGATCACGTCGCGGATCTCGGCGTCGGCGATCCCGGTGCCGAGCTCGAACCCGGCGCGGATGATCTCCACCAGGCCGGTGCCGGGCATCGTGGGCAGCCCTTGGAGGCGGTGCTCGTCGACCGTCCAGTCGGCCTCGGTCAGCCGCTTCACGAACACGATCTCGTCGGAGTAGAGCTGGTGCAGGCGGCTGTCGAGCAGGGGATGCTCGACCGGCTCGTAGCGGTCGCCGCGCTCGAAGTCGGTCAATACCGCCGGCGCGTACGTGTCGTGCGCCATGCCGATGTTGAACCAGATCGGCCAGTTGATCGACAGCACCCGCGTGGGGCCGTTCGCCTTCGAATGCGCGTAGGCGTCCATGACCGCGTTGGCGGCGCAGTAGTCGCCCAGGCCGAAGTCTCCCGAGATCACCGCGATCGACGAGTAGAGCACCAACAGGTCGAGGGAGTCGCCGAAGACCTCCTCGATGGCGTAGAGGCCGCCGACCTTGGGGGCGAAGACCTGGGCGGCGTCCAGTGGGGAGCGCGTCTCCAGCATGCCGCCGCCTGACACGCCGGCCGCGTGGAAGACGCCGTTGACAGGACCGAACCGTTCCTCCGCCTGCCGGCGCACCTCGCGCACCGCCTCGACGTCGGCGACGTCTGCCGCCACGACCAGCGCGTTGTCCCCGAGTTCGGGGACCTCCCGGGCGTGCCGACCGACCAGCACCACCTTGGCGTTCACCCGTGAGACGAGGTCACGGGCGAGCACCTGGCCGAGACCGCCCAGGCCGCCGGTGATGACGTACACGCCGCCCTCACGCAGACCGGTGCCGGTGGCGGAACCGTCGAGGTCGACCTGGTCGTAACCCCAGATCCAGCGCTTGCGCCCCCGGTAGGCGACCTGGTCCTCCTCCGGGGAACCGGCCGCTATCTCGGCCGCGAGCCGCTGGGCGTCGGCGACCGCGTTGCCGGTCCCGGCGAAGTCGACGGCCCGGCAGGTGACCCCGGTCAGCTCCTTCGGCACCAGCTTGAGCAGCCCGAGCAGCGCCGATTTGGCGGGCTCCACCGAGTCGCTGCCGGAGACGTCGTTCATGTCGGTGGTGACCAGCACGATGTCGGCCTCGGCCCCGCTACGGCGGCGGGCGATGGCCTGGAGCGTGTTGAGCACGCTGTAGAAGCCCAGGTCGAGCCAGCCCTGCGGCCCGTCGGCGGCGTTCGCGGCCGACCAGCCGTGCACGATCGCCAGCCGTTCCCCGGTCACCCGCTCCAGCGCGGCGGAGTGGTCGGCCGGCTCACGCGGCCCGGCCACGACGTCGCCCTCGACGCCCGGCGGTACGACCGAGACCACCGGCAGCCCGGCCGCGCGGCGGTGCCGCACGAGTTCCTCGACCACGCCGTGGCCAGGCGAGAACACGATCCAGGTCCGCTCGTCGGCGGGCGCGGGGGCCGGCAGCGGCGTCTCCCGCCACACCGGCACGTAGTAGGGCCCGGTGTCCACCGGCCCCGCCGCCTGCGGGGCGGAGCCCGGGTCGGGCTCGGCCCAGCAGCGCTGCTTCTCGTACGGATACGCGGGCAACGGGATGCGCGAGCGCTCCTCACCGGCCCAGAACCGGTCCCAGTCGAGCGCCCCGGACGCCTGCCACACCTGCCCGACGGCGGTCAGCAGGGCCGCGACGTCGGAGGTGCGCTGCTGCGGATGCCGCATCGCGGGCACCACCAGCCCGGCCATCTCGGCGTCGAGCCGGCGGCGGGCCAGCGTGGTCAGGGTCGTGCCGGGGCCGACCTCGACGAGCACCCGCTTGCGCCCCTCGGTGAGCAGCGCGACCGCGTCGCCGAAGCGCACGCAGCGGCGCAGGTGCTCGCTCCAGTAGGCCGGGTCGGTGGCCTGGCCGGCGGTGATCCAGGTGCCGGTCACGTTGGAGACGTAGGCGAGCTCGGGCGGGCGGGGGGCGGCCGCGGCGACGGCGGCGCTGAACTCGTCCAGGATCGGATCCATCATCGACGAGTGGAACGCGTGCGAGGTGTGCAGCGGACGGCCCTCGACGCCCTGGAGCGACAGCACGGCGCGCAGCTCGGCGATCTCGTCGTCCGGGCCGGAGACCACGCACAGGTCGGGCGCGTTGACGGCGGCCAGGTCGAGGCCCGGCGTCAGCATCGGGACCAGCAGGTCCTCCGACAGCGGCACCGACAGCATCGAGCCGCGCGGCAGCGCCTGCATGAGCGCGCCCCGCTTGAGGACCAGCCGCATCGCCTCGTCACGGGTGAACACCCCCGCCAGGGTGGCGGCGACGTATTCGCCGATGCTGTGACCGGCCATCGCCGACGGCTCCAGGCCCCAGGAGCGGAGCAGGGTGGCCAGGGCGTACTCCACGGCGAAGACCGCGGGCTGGGTGATCGAGGTCTCGTCGAGGCCCTCGCCGCCCCAGAGCTTCTCGCGCAGGTCCCAGTCGGTGACCAGAGCGGCCAGCGCGTCGATCTCGGCGCGGAAGACCGGCTCGGTGTCGTAGAGGTCCTTGCCCATCGCGGCGTACTGGGCGCCCTGGCCCGGGAAGACGAACGCGATCTCACGGGTCCCACCGCGCGGCGGAGTGAGCGCCGGATTCGACGCGGCCACCCCCGCTACCAGGCGTTCCGAGGCGGCGCCCGGGTCATCGGCGACGACGAAACCGCGCACCGAGCGCGCGGTGCGGCCGATGCTCAGGGTGTGCGCGGCGTCGGCGAGGTCGCCGGGCCGTTCCTCCAGGTGCCGCCCGATCAGCGAGCCCAGCTCGGTCAGCGCCGTGGGCGTGCGCGCCGCCAGCGGGATCAGCCGGTACGGCCCCGACGACGACGTCGCCGGCTTCGACGGCGCCTCCTCGACGATCATGTGCGCGTTGGTGCCGCCCACGCCGAACGAGCTGACCCCGGCCACCAGAGGGTGCCCGTTCGGCTTCCAGGGGGCGAGTTCGGTGTTGACGTAGAACGGCGAGGACGCGAAGTCGATCGCCGGGTTCGGCTCGTCGTAGTTGAGGCTGGCCGGGAGCGCGTGCCGCGACAGGCAGAGCACGGTCTTGATCAGCCCGGTCACCCCGGCCGCCGCGCCGAGGTGGCCGACGTTCGACTTCACCGACGCGATCGGCACCTCCCCGATCTTCTTCGAGAAGGCGCGGAAGGCCTCGGTGAGCGCGTTGACCTCGATCGGGTCGCCGACGAGGGTTCCGGTGCCGTGGGCCTCGACGTATCCGATGTCGTCCGCGCTCACTCCGGCCCGCGCGAGGGCGTCGGTGATCACCCGTACCTGGCCCTGCACGCTGGGCGCGGCGAACGCGCCCTTCGCCGAGCCGTCGTTGTTGATGGCCGAGCCCCGGATGACCGCGTGCACGGTGTCGCGGTCGGCGATGGCGTCGGCCAGCCGCTTCAGCACGACGATGCCGACGCCGCTGCCGAAGATGGTGCCCTTGGCCTTGGCGTCGAAGACGCGCGCGTGGCCGTCGGGGGAGAAGATCCCGCCGTCCTCGTAGAAGTAGCCCGACACCTTGGGCAGCGGCTCGTCCACGCCGCCGGCCAGCGCGATCTCGCACTCGCCCGCCAGCAGCGACCGGATCGCGGTGTGCACCGCGACCAGCGAGGTGGAGCAGGCGGTCAGCGTCGTCAGGGCGGGGCCGCGCAGCCCCAGGCGGTAGGCCGTCTGGGTGGCGACGTAGTCGCTGGTGTTGGACAGGTCGATGGCGAAGTGGCCCATCAGCCGGATCGCGTCACTGTTGCGGATCACGTTCAGCTCGCGGTAGCGGTTGATGCCGACCCCGCCGAACGTGCCGATCCGGCCCTCGTAGCGCGCCGGGTCGTAGCCCGCGTGCTGGAGGGCCGCGTCGGAGGCCTCCAGGAAACGGCGGTGCTGCGGGTCGAGGATCTCGGCCTCGCGGGTCGACATGCCGAAGTAGGCGGGCTCGAAGTCCTCGGTCCCCGGCGCGATCGGGGCGGCTCTGACGTAGTTGGGGAAGGCCAGCAGGTCGTCGGGCGTGCCCGCGGCGCGCAGCTCGTCGTCGGTGAAGAACGTGATCGATTCGACCCCGGCCACCAGGTTCTGCCAGAACTCCTCGATGTCGTGCGCACCGGGGAACCTCCCGGCCATGCCGACGATCGCGATGTGATGTCTGGTCGTGTCTTCCACGTGCGCTCCTGATGTGATCATCCGGGCACCGGCAAGCACCAGGCTGGGAGACGCGGCGAGCAGGGGCAAGGCGGTGGCGACAAGTCGCCAGCGGCGTTGACGGGCGGGTATGCGGCTTGGTCCGCTGGTCGGCGGTGCCGTCCCCGCTGGAAGGAGCGCCGACCGTGGTGACCCCCTCGATCACGCCCGTCACCGAGGCCGGCCACCGGCTCGGCCGGCGGTTCTGGCTGCTCTGGGCCGGCTTCCTGGTCGCCAACCTCGGGACCGGCATCGGCGCGGTGGCCTTCCCCTGGCTGGCCACCTCGCTCACCCGCGACCCCATGCTGATCGCCCTCATCGGCGTCGCCGCCGACCTGCCGTGGTTGCTGCTCAGCCTGCCGATCGGCGCCATCGTCGACCGGGCCGACCACCGCCGCGTGCTCGCGGTCACCCACTGGGGCCGGGCCGTATTGGTCGGCGCGGTCGCGGCGGCCCTCTACACGGGGCACATGGTTCTTCCGGTCCTGTACGTCGTCGCCTTCGCCCTCGGCACCCTCACCGTCGCCAACGAGAACGCGGCCCAGACGATCCTGCCGAGCCTGGTGAGCAGGCGGCAGCTCCAGCGGGCCAACGCCCGCCTCACCGTCGCCGACACCGTCGCCGGGGTGTTCGTCGGCCCGTGGGTAGGCGGCCTGCTCGTCGGCATCGCCCTGGCCGTCCCCTTCACCGTGGACGCGGCCCTGTTCCTGCTGTCCGGCCTGCTCGTCTCCCTGCTCCCGGCGGCCCGCGCGAAGCTCCCGGACGACCCCCGCCCGATGCGGCGGCAGGTCGCCGAGGGCCTGCGGTTCTTCTGGGACCACCGCCCGCTGCGCGCCCTCGGCCTGCTGCTGTCGGCCCTGAACGTGGCCGGCGCGGTCGCCATCGCCACCCAGGTCCTGTTCGCCCAGGAGATCCTCGGCCTGTCCGCCCTCCAATACGGCCTGCTGTTCATGGTCGGCGCGGTCGGCGGCATGATCGGCGCCCAGACCACCCCCTGGCTGGAGTCCCGGCTGGGCCCCCGGAAGGTGCTGCTGCTGTCCCTGGCCGGAAGTTGTCTGGCCCTGACCGTCGTCGGCTTCGCCAGCAGCGGGATCGTGGTGGCCCTGGCCCTGTCGGTGAGCGCCGGGCTCGGCCTGGCCTGGAACATCATCACCATCAGCTACCGCCAGCGGATCGTGCCCGAACGCCTGCTGGGCCGGGTGAACAGCATCTACCGGCTGATCTCGTGGGGCCCGCTGCCGCTCGGCGCGGCCGTCGGCGGCCTGCTGGTGACGGTGGGGGAGTCCGTCGGCGGCAGCCGGGAGTTCGGACTGCGCACCCCCGTCCTGATAGGGGCCGCCGCGATCGCCATACTCTTCGTGATCGCGATCACCCGTCTGGACACGGGGCTGTGGAGCAAAACCGGGAGCGTGGACGATGCCGACGACGAGCAGTAACGGGATCACCCTGGCCTACGAGACCCACGGCGACCCGTCAGGGCCGCCCGTGCTGCTCATCAACCCGGCGGCGTCCTCGTCGGGGATGTGGACGCTGCACCAGGTCCCCGCCCTCGTCGAGGCCGGCCACCGGGTCATCACCTTCGACAACCGGGGCACCGCCCCGTCGTCGTGCCCACCGGGCCCCTACGACCTGGCCGACTTCGCCGACGACGCCGCCGGCCTGATCCGCGCCCTCGGCGGCGGCCCGGTCGCGGTCGCCGGGGCATCGCTGGGCGCGATGGTCGCCCAGGAACTGGCCCTCGCCCACCCGTCCCTGGTCAGCGGTATCGCTTTGCTCGGCACCCGCGCCCGCGCCGACTTCTTCCGCGAGAAGATGACCGCCGCCAGCGCCCATCGCGTGCGTTCGGGGGAGGGCGACCCGGTCGCGATGATGATCCAGCTCTTCTCCGCCCGCACCCTCGCCGACGAACACGTGGCCGCCGACTGGTACGACCTGCTGACCGCCTTCCCGATCCGGGGCGACGGCCCCGCCCTCCAGTACGAGGCCACCCTCGCGGGCGACCGCCGCAAGGCCCTGACGGGCATCACCTGCCCGGCCCTGGTGGTCGCCTTCGCCGAAGACCTGCTCATGCCCCCGTTCATGGGCCGCGAGGCCGCCGAGGCGATCCCCGGCGCGACGTACACGGAGATCCCCGGCTGCGGCCACTACGGTTTCCTGGAACGCCCGGCCCTGGTCAACCGAGTTCTGGTGGAGTTCTTCAAGCGCCTCTAGGTTCGTCCCCCGGACGTCGACGGCTTCTGGGACCTGATCGAAGGCTCGGCGCGAGACACCCGGACCCGCGACGACGCGGAGTTCGCCTGCCGCCTCCCGCGGACGGTCCGCTTCTACGCCAGGTCTTACTGCGGGCGTTGTCAGACCCAGCCGCGCCGTTTGGCCTCGACGCCGCCCTGGAAGCGGCTCTGCACGCCCATGTGGTCGAGCAGTTCGGAGACCCGGCGGCTGTAGGTGCGTGCGGAGATGCCCAGACGGTTGCTCGCGGCCTGGTCGGTGGCGCCGCTGAGAAGCTGGACGAGAACCACTTGAAGGTGCTCGGGAAGAGATCGGGCGGTGAAGTCGTGCGAGGACAGGTGGCCCATACCGCGTACCGTATGCGCGCTGATCACCTCTGTCCTCTCCGTTCGCTCTCGCCCCGCTCTCACCGGTGACCGGCTTCCCCGCGATCGGCGGCGGCGGAAGAGATCAGAATGAAGATTTCATCGCCGTGTTCCGGCCGGACCGCGCGGAAGAGGTCGATGCCCAGCTAGGACGGCCCGCCGCCGCCATCCCAAGAGGCGGCGTATGTTTCGTACTCTTGACGATGCCCTTTTCGTCGGTGTTGGCTACGCAACACCTATCGGGACAGGGCGGAGCGGGCAGGAAGGGTCGCCTCGTTCGTCGAATGTTAGCGATCACATGGCGGTGAGCTGGTTTCACACCTGACGGCTGTCCCTTCGCGGGCAAACGCCGCATCCATCCGTGGGTGCCGAGCTCACCACCATGAGAAGGCTCTTCCCTCGCCATCAGACTGAAATAAGCGTGGTGTGGTTCGTCTGTCCCGAAGCCGTTCAGCGATCTCTTCATTTCCGTACTCGAAACAAAGGGAAATCGCGTGATGTCAAGGCACAGAACCATCTTCGGGGCCGTTGTGGCCGCGGCCGGGCTCGTCTTAGCCATGGGCCATGCGGCGCTGGGCACCAGCGGCGCCGCGGCGGCGTCGGGAGCGGCCGTGGCCGCCGCGACCGCCGGATGCGGCAAGACGCCGACGCTCCGCAACGGCACCTACACCATCCAGAGCGGGGGCAAGAGCAGGTCGTTCATCCTGCGGGTGCCCGACGGCTACGACGCCAACCGGCAGTATCGGCTGATCTTCGCCTTCCACTGGCGCGGCGGCACCATGAACGACGTCTCCTCCGGCGGCACGAGCGGGACTCCGTGGTCGTACTACGGGCTCCAGGAGAAGTCGAACAACAGCGCCATCCTGGTCGCACCCCAGGGGCTCGGCAACGGCTGGGCCAACTCCGGCGGCGAGGACCTGCGGTTCGTCGACGACATGATGGCGCGGATCGAGAGCGACCTGTGCGTCGACACCACCCAGCGGTTCGCCACCGGCTTCAGCTACGGCGGCGGGATGAGCTACGCGCTGGCCTGCGCCCGCGCGACGGTCTTCCGCGCGGTCGCCGTCTTCTCCGGCGCGCAGCTCAGCGGGTGCGACGGCGGCACCCAGCCCATCGCGTACATGGGACTGCACGGGATCACCGACTCGGTGCTGAACATCTCCCAGGGACGTTCGCTGCGGGACCGGTTCGTCCGGAACAACGGCTGCACCGCGCAGAACCCGCCCGAGCCCGGTCAGGGCAGCCGGACCCACACCCTCACCACCTACTCCGGCTGCCGGTCCGGCTACCCGGTCGTGTGGGCCGCCTTCGACAACGGCCACATGCCCGGCCCCGTCGACGGGACCTACGCCGAGAGCGGCATCACGACCTGGACCAAGACCGAGGTGTGGAAGTTCTTCTCCCAGTTCCAGAGCGGCTCCGACCCCTCGCCCAGTCCCACTCCCACTCCTTCCGCCACTCCCGGGACGACGGGCCCGATTCGCGGTGTGGCGTCGAACCGGTGCGTCGACGTGACCGGCGCCTCCCAGAACAACGGCACCGCGGTGGTCCTCTGGGACTGCAACGGCCAGAGCAACCAGCAGTGGACCGCCACGTCCTCGGGTGAGCTGCGGGTGTACGGCAACAAGTGCCTGGACGTCAGCGGCGCCGGCACCGCCGACGGCACCGGCGTCCTGATCTGGGACTGCAACGGCCAGAACAACCAGAAGTGGCGCTTCAACTCCGACGGCAGCATCACCGCCATCGGCGCGAACAAGTGCCTGGACGTGGCCGGCAGCTCCACGGCGAACAACGCCCGGATCCAGATCTGGTCCTGCACCGGCGCGGGCAACCAGAGGTGGACCCGCACCTGACATCCCCAGACCACCGGGCCCCGCCACCTCAGAGGTGGCGGGGCCCCTTTTCTTCTATCGACTTTCTTATACGGACGTGATCGTCCACTGGTTGTTGGTGTTGCTGTTCGGCGCCCACATCGCCACGGTCGATCCGGCGGTGGCGTTGCCCATGCCGTCCAGGGAGGTGCCGGTGCCGCGGTTGATGATCTGCTGGCGGCCGTTGCTCGCGGAGGCCAGCCGCCACTGCTGGTTGTTGCCGCCGTTCCAGGCCGACTGACGGGCGGGGGCGCCGTTGGCGGTGTTGCCCCAGCTGTCGATGACCATGCCGTTGGTGCGGTTGACGATCCGGTACCAGCCGCTGCCGAGGTCGACGAGCTGCCACTGCAGGTTGGTGGAACCGTCGTTGTTCCACTGCTTGACCACCGAGCCGGAGGCGACGTTGCCGCCGCTGTCCAGCGCCAGGCCGGTGGTGCCGTTGGAGATCCGCACGTAGGCCGTGGGCGGCGCGCCCGTGCCGGTGAGACGGTAGGTACTGCCGGCCTGGCCGGGCAGGGCGATGACGTCCGACTCCGGCTTGGTGACAGTGACCGCGGCGCCGGTTCCCACGTCGACGACCTGGTAGGTGCCGGTGAAGATCGGGTTGCGGACCCTGGCCGTCCCGGCGCGGTCGAACTTGACGAGGATCTCGGTGGCCCGGCCGGAGCTCCACGTGGTGTCGACGGTGTAGCCGCCCCGGCCGCGCAGGCCCTGCACCTTTCCGCTGGACCAGGCCGAGGGCAGCGCCGGCAGCACGTTCAGCTCGTTGTTGTGGCTGTGGAGCAGCATCTCCGCGATGCCGGAGGTGGCGCCGAAGTTGCCGTCGATCTGGAACGGCGGATGCAGGTCGAACATGTTCGGGGCGAGCCGGGACGTCGTCACCAGCAGGCGGAGCAGGGTGTGGGCGCGGGAGCCCTCCTCCAGTCGCGCCCAGTAGTTGATCTTCCAGGCGAGGGACCACCCGGTGCCGTCGTCGCCGCGCAGTTCCAGGGTGCGGCGGGCGGCGGTGTACAGGGCGGGGGTGCCGCGCTTGGTGATCTGGTTGCTGGGGTGCAGACCGTACAGGTGGGAGACGTGGCGGTGGTTGGTCTCGGGCTCGATCCAGTCGTACAGCCATTCCTGGATGTTGCCGCGCGAGCCCGTCTTCATCGGAGGGAGGCGGTCACGGGCGGCCAGGACCTGGGTGCGGAAGCTCGCGTCCACGCCGAGGGTCTGGGCGGCCTGGGCGCAGCCGTTGAACAGGTCCCGCAGGATCTGGTTGTCCATCGTCGGGCCCGCGCAGACGCTGACGCCGCTGTGGTGGGGCAGTTCCGGGCTGTTGGACGGGTTGGTGACCAGGTAGCCGAGACTGGGTTCCTGGACGAGCGTGTCGAGGAAGAACTGGGCGGCGCCCTTCATCGCGGGATAGTAGGTGGACAGGAAGTTCAGGTCGCCGGTGAAGGTGTAGTGCTCCCAGATCAGGCCGGCCAGCCACGCGCCGCCGGTCTGCCACATGCCCCACATCGCGCCGTCGACCACCGAACTGCCGCGCCAGGCGTCGGTGTTGTGGTGGGTGACCCAGCCGCCGGCGTTGTACTGCACCTGGGCGGTGCGGGCGCCGGTGACGGCCAGGTCGCTGACCATGCGGAACACCGGCTCGTAGCACTCGGCGAGGTTGGTGGTGTCGGCCGGCCAGTAGTTCATCGGCAGGTTGGCGTTGATCGTGTACTTGGAGTCCCACGCCGGGGTGAGGGAGTCGTTCCAGATGCCCTGGAGGTTGGCCGGTTGGCTGCCCGGCCGCGAGGAGGAGATCAGCAGGTAGCGGCCGTACTGGAACAGCAGCACCGAGAACTGCGGGTCGGTGACGCTGTTGTGCTGGGCGATGCGCACGTCGGTCGGCTGGTCGGCCGCCGAGGTCCGGCCCAGTTCCAGGGTGGTGCGGTTGAACAACCGCTGGTAGTCGGCCACGTGCCGCGACCGCAGGTCGTCCCAGCTCCGGTTCGCCGCGGCGTTCAGGTGCCCGCGGGCGATGCCCTGGTAGTCGCCGCTGACGTCGCGGTAGTTCTTGTAGCTGGACCCGATGGAGACCAGCACGGTGACGGAGTTGGCCGACCTGACCTGCACCGTCCCGCTGGAACTGCTCACGGTGCCGCCGTCGGCCACGACCTTGGCCAGGGCCAGGAATCGGACCTGGCCGGAGATGCCCTCGAAGTCGCCCGAGACGCCGTCCAGCGACGCGGTCGTGCCGTCGGGGCTGGAGCGGGTGACCCGCTGGGGGCTGTCGAAGGTCCCCGAGAAGGAGATCGAGCCGGACCGGTCGGCGGTCAGCCGGATGGCGATCACCTGATCGGGCGCGCTGGCGAACGTCTCGCGCCGGTACCGCACCCCGTTCTGCACGTACGTCGTCACGGTGGTCGCCGTGGTCAGGTCGAGGTAGCGGTTGTACTCCGAGACGCCGCTGGTGTTGCCGATGGCGAGCCGCAGGTTGCCGACGGTCTGGTAGGCGAGCTGACCGGCGGGCCTGCCCAGCATGTTCTGGTCGATCAGGCTCTGGGCCTGGCTCCACTGGTTCGAGAACACCGCCTGGCGGATCTGGCCCAGCGCCGCGGCGCCCCGGGTGTTGCTCTGGTCGTATGGGCCGCCCGCCCAGACGGTGTCCTCGTTCAGCTGGAGCCGCTCGGTGTCGACGTTGCCGAACACCATGGCGCCCAGCCGGCCGTTGCCGATCGGGAGGGCGCGCAGCCAGTCGGTGCCGGCACTCTCGTCGTACCACAGCGCCAGATCGTTGACGGCGCTCACTTCCGGTGGGGGAGCCGAGGCGGCTCGGGCCGCCGCCGTCCACTGCAGTGGCAGCAGCGCGGCTCCGGCCCCGGCGGCGCCGTATCTCAGTAATTGCCTGCGCGATAGATCAGACATTTCTGTTCTCTCTCTGAAGGGGATCACGTTCGGCCGTCCGGGGGCTTTCCGCCGCGGTGGCAGCGGCGGGTGCCCGGCGGAGGTCGCCACGGCTGGTGCCGACGAAAAGTGTTATCGCTAACATTTGCGATCACATATATGCATGGCCTTCTCCTGGGGGGTGGGGTCGGCCGCCTGAGTACACCGGACCGCCTATCCGGCGTCAACGCACGTCACCCCCGCTGAGCTGGGCATTGCCGCCGGGACATCGCCCGGCCTGGATGTTCGCCCTCGGGGGAGCCGTACCTTTCGGCCTGTGCTTGTGAAAATTTCATGGAAGTTACCAGCTGGCAACCGTAGATTTCGCGGTCGGCCTGCCCCGCAGGCGCGGGGAACGGGCGCCGAGCCGATGGTCCGGGGCTGGCGGGCGATGTCCATGATCGGATCGCCCGAGATAGTCGGAATGTCCAGCTGATCCGACGGTTCCACCATTCCGGCCGCGCTCAGAGGGGCCCATAGTTTTGCCTCACCGGCGTTTGTCTGTCTAGTGAAGCGCCCGGCGGGAGGTGGACCGCCGCTCTCGGCGCCAGCCGGGACGAAGCGGCGGAACACCCCTGCCATAGCTGCTCTGACCTGGACTTATGCTCGGCAGACCCCTGGCGGGATCTCGCGACGTGGGGCAAGAACCGATGCCATGTGATGGAGAACGTGTTGAGCGACGAAACGACGAACGTGCGCGCCTCGATCCGCACGACGCCCGCGGGCGTGCGGCTGACGGTGACCCGAGGCGCCGCGACCGTCCTTGAGAAGGTCGAGCTCGGGTTCTCGCTCGGCGGCGTCCGGATGGGTGTGGACGCCGAGCAGGTCCACGTGGCTGCCCGCGAGGTTCGTGACCGGTTCACGCTCCGCTCCGGCAAGTCGGCCGGCGATCACGAGTACGCGCACCACGAGAGCGTGCACACCTTCCGCGAGGGCGGCGTCGAGTGGCAGGCCGTCCTGCGGACCGGGCCCCACGGCGTCGCCGTGCGCTACGCGCTGCCGGCCCTGGACGGCACCGCCCTCATCACGGGTGATCACACCGCGCTCACTCTTGCCGCCGGGTCGCGGAGCTGGGTGCTGGACTACCAGACCTGGTACGAGACCCCCCGGTTCGGCGTGGACACCGCCGATCTGCCGGGCGGCGCGTACGGCCTGCCCTTCCTCACCCGCCTCGACCCGGACACCCATCTCCTCGTCACCGAGTCCGGCATCGACGGCCGGTTCTCCGGCGCCCACGTCCGGGCGGACGGGCCCACCCTGAACTTCACCCTCGCCGACGACGCCGTCGAGGTCGCCCGCGGCGTCGTGACGCCGTGGCGGGTCCTGCTCGTCGGCACGCTCGCCGAGCTCGTCTCCTCCCTGTTCGTCGAGGAACTGGCCCCGGCCGTCTCGCCCGAGCTGGCGGAGGCCGACTGGGTGCGGCCGGGCCGGGCGGCCTGGTCGTGGTGGTCGGACTTCTACTCGGGCGCGCAGCTCGACAAGCAGAGACACTTCGTCGACGTGGCCGCCGACCTCGGCTGGGAGCACCTGCTGATCGACTGCGGCTGGGAGGAGACCTGGGTTCCGGAGATCGTCGCCCACGCCAGCCGGCGGGGCGTCCAGGTCCATCTGTGGACGATCTGGCGTGACCTCAACAGCCCGGAGGACCTGCGCAGACTGGCGCTGTGGCGGTCGTGGGGGGTCGCCGGGATCAAGGTCGACTTCATGGAGTCGGAGTCGAAGGACCGCTATCGCTGGTACGACACGATCCTCGCGGAGTCGGCGCGGCTCGGCCTCATGGTCAACTTCCACGGCTCGGTCATCCCGCGCGGCTGGATGCGCACCTTCCCCCAGGTGATCGGCTATGAGGCGATCCGGGGCGCCGAATACTACGTGTTCTTCGAGAACCAGGCCCTCACCGCCGCCCACAATGTCATCCAGCCCTTCACCCGCAACATCGTCGGGGCGATGGACGCCACCCCGGTCGCCTTCGGCGCCGCCGGACGCACCACCAGCGACGGCCACGAGCTGGGGCTCTCGGTGGCCTTCGAATGCGGGATCACCCACTTCGCCGACCACGTCGACGCCTACACCGCCCGTCCGCTCGCGGCCCGCTTCCTGGCCGAGCTCGCGCCGGTCTGGGACGAGACCGTGCTGCTGACGGGCGACCCCGACACCTGCGCCGTCATCGCCCGCCGCGCCGGGGACCGGTGGTTCCTGGGCGGCATCGCCACCGGCGACGCCCGGACGATCCGCGTGCCCCTGACCCGGCTGGGAGCCGGGGCCGACGCCCAGGTGTGGATCGTCGGCGACGCCACCGAGGGGCTGGCGGAGACGACCACGACGGCGACCGGCTCCGTCGAGATCGCCGTGGCCCGGGACGGCGGTTTCGCCGCGGTCGTGGCCCCGGCGGGCACCGAACTCTTCCGCGCCGGGCCCCGGCCGTACCAGAGCCCTCCCGAAGTGAACCCGCCGATCGCCGAGATCGGCGCGGACGGGACCGCGACGATCACCACCGACCCGGACGCCCGGCTGCGGCCGCCGCCGGGCTGGACCGCCGAGCGGGTCACCGAGACCGGCTGGGCGATCCGCCCCACGGCGGGGCTGCGGCCCGGACGGCTCGGCGTGGTGACCGTCGAGCGGGACGGCGACGGCGTGGTCCCGGTCGTGGCCCACGCGCGCGTCGTGCGCCCGCTCGCCCCGGGCGCGCATCCGCTCTCGGTGCTGCCGATGATCGCGTTCGTCAACGCCGACGGCCCCGTCGAGCGGGACATGTCCAACGGCGGCGGCAACCCCCGCGACGGAGGTCCCCTGCGGGTGGCCGGGCAGGAGTTCGCGCACGGACTCGGCACCGCCCCCGCCTCCGAGGCTCACTTCCATCTGGGCGGGCACGCCGCCCGGCTCACCGGCGCCGTCGGCGTCGACGACGAGTCCACCGGCCGGGCCAGGGTCGCCGTGATCGCCGACGACCGGGAGATCTTCGCCGCCGAGGTCGAGTCCGGCGAGCCCGTCACCCCCTTCGACCTCGATGTCTCCGGCGTCCGGGCGCTGCGCCTGCGCGGTGAGGCCGTCGGCTCCGGCGCGCACGTCGACTGGGTCGACACCATCGTCCACGTCCACCAACCCCCCACGAAGTGAAGAGGAAACGATGAAGCACACCTGGACGGCCGCACTGGCCGTGGCGGCGACCCTCCTCACCGCCTGCTCCAGCGGTTCTGGCAGCTCAGGCGAGGCGGCTCCGGCCGAGAAGGTCACCCTCACGTACGCCAACTGGAGCGAGGACCAGGCGCCCGCGATGGAGCAGATCGCCGCCGAGTTCCAGAAGGAGAACCCGAACATCGCCGTCAAGGTCCAGACGCTGCCCTGGCCCGAATACTGGTCGACGCTCCAGGTGGGCGCCGCCGGAGGGACCGCGCCGGACGCGTTCTGGATGCTCGCCGACCACTTCCGCGAGTACGCCAAGGGCGGCGCGCTGATCGACCTGTCCGACACGGTGAAGTCCACCGGGATCGACATGACGGCCTACCCCAAGGCCGTGTCCGACTCCTACACCTACGAGGGCAAGATCTTCGGGCTGCCGAAGGACTTCGACACCAACGGCATCTGGTACAACAAGGCGCTGTTCGACGCGGCGGGCGTGAAGTATCCCGATGACACGTGGGGCTGGCCGCAGGTGCAGGAGGCGGCCAAGAAGCTGACCGACCCGGCCAAGGGCGTCTGGGGCATCGCCGCCCCGATCGACGCGCAGGGCGGCTACTACAACACGATCCTCCAGGCCGGCGGCAGCATCATCAAGCCGGGCGGCACCGCCTCCGACTTCGCCGGGCCCGAGGCGGTGGCCGGGCTGAAGTTCTGGGCCGACCTCCAGAAGGCCGGATCGTCGCCGACGCTGAAGCAGCTCTCGGACACCGAGGCGGTGTCCATGTTCGAGAACCAGAAGGTCGCCATGTACTTCTCCGGCGCCTACTGGGCGTTCCGCTTCCACAACAACGCCGACCTGAAGGGCAAGGTCGACGTCGCCCCGCTGCCCCAGGGCGTCAAGCGCGCCACCGTCACCAGCGGCATCGGCAACGCCGGGTACGCCGGCAGCAAGCACCCCGAGGAGCTGAAGAAGTTCCTCGCCTTCCTCGGCGGCACCAAGGCGGCCGAGATCCAGGCCGCGACCGGCACCGTGCTCCCCGCCTACAAGGGCACCCAGCAGCCGTGGCTCGACTCGATGCCGGAGTTCAAGCTCCAGACCTTCATCGACGCCATCGAATACGGCGTGCCGCTCCCGGTCGCCGGCAACACCGCCGAGTGGCAGGGCCTGGCGGCGCAGTACCTGGCTCCGGCCTGGGACGGCGCCAAGCCGGTCGAGGAAGCGGCCGCCGAGTACCAGACCGCCGTCGACGAGGTGCTCGCCAAGCAATGAGCCGGGCAACGAGATCGTCAGCGAGGAGCGCGAACAGGTCGGGCGTGGGGTGGGCGCTGCTGTTCATCGCGCCCGCCACCATCGGCCTGGTCGCGCTCTACCTGTGGCCGTTCCTGTCGACGCTGATCAAGAGCTTCCAGGACGTCCCCGCGTTCGGGCCCGCCACCTTCACCGGCGTCGACAACTACACCGAGCTGCTCGGCGACGGCGAGGTGTGGCAGGCGTTCGGCAACTCCGCGCTCTACACCGCGATCGTGCTGCTCGGCATCCCGCTGGCGGTGGTGCTGGCCGCGCTGATCGAGCAGGCCGGCCGTGGCCGCACGGTCTACCGGGTGCTGTTCTTCCTGCCGGTCGTCACCCTGCCGGTGGCGATCGGCATGGTCTGGCGGTTCATCTACAACGGTGACTTCGGGCTGTTCAACTACGTGCTGTCGTGGTTCGGGATCGACGGGCAGTACTGGGTGGCCGACCCCCGGTTCACCATCTACGCCTTCGCCGCCGTCGGCATCTGGATGGGCCTGGGCATCAACCTGATCATCCTCGGCGCCGGGCTGCAGGCGATCCCGAAGGCGGTCTACGAGGCCTCCGCGCTCGACGGCGCGGGGCGGGTGAGGCAGTTCTTCCACATCACCGTGCCGCTGCTGAGCCCGAGCATCTTCTTCGTGACGATCCTCACCGTGATCGCCGCGCTCCAGATGTTCGACCTGATCTTCATCATGCTGCGCAGCGTCAACAACACCGCGCTGGCCGACTCCAAGACGATCGTCTACCTTTTCTACGAGAAGGCGTTCGTGCAGTTCCAGCAGGGGTACGGCGCGGCGATCGCGATCGTGCTGCTGATCGTGATCATGATCGCGACGGCGCTCCAGTTCCGTCTCCAGAGATCCTGGGTCTTCTATGGCTGAGCGCCGCCGCACCTGGCCGGTCCACCTGCTGCTGGTCATCGCGTCCGTGATCATGGTCGTGCCGTTCGTCTGGCAGATCCTCACCCTCTTCAAGACGACGTCCGAGGTGTCCAGGATCCCGCCGACGATCCTGCCGCAGGAGTTCAGCCTGCACGCCTTCGAGACGTTCTTCTCCACGGTGCCGTTCTGGTCGATGTTCGCGGTCTCCACCGGCTCGCTGGTGCTGCGGGTCGTGGGCCAGGTCGCGGTCGCCGCCCTCGCCGGCTACGCCTTCGCGCGCCTGCCGTTCCCCGGCAGGAACGCGCTGTTCGGGCTGTTCCTCGCGATGCTGATGGTGCCCAGCCAGCTGTTCCTGATCGGCCAGTACGGCCTGATCCGCGACTTCGGGCTGCTCGACACCCTGCCGGCCCTCGCGATCCCCGGCATGTTCTCGGCGTTCGGGACCTTCCTCATGCGGCAGGCCTTCATGAACATGCCGCCGGACTACGAGGAGGCGGCCCGGCTCGACGGCGCCAACCCGTTCCAGGTCTTCTGGCACGTCATGCTCCCGATGGCCAAGCCGACCCTGGCCGCGCTGACGGTGCTGACCGGGCTGTACTCGTGGAACGACCTGCTCTGGCCGCTGATCGTCTCGCCCTCGGGGGAGAACCGGCCGCTGCCGGTCGGCCTGGCCGGGCTGCAGGGGCAGTTCGGCACCGACTACCCGACCCTGATGGCGGGCGCGTTCGTCTGCTCGATCCCGCTCGTGATCGTCTTCCTGGTGCTCCAGCGCCAGTTCTTCCGCGGCATCGCCAGCAGCGGACTCAAAGGATGACGGAAGGAAACATGAACCCGATCCACCTGCGCGCGGGCGGCACCAGCGTGGTCGTCGCCGTCGACGGCGGACGCCTGCCGCGCGTCCTGCACTGGGGCCCCGACCTCGGCGACCTCGGGCCGGACGCGCTGGCCGACCTCCAGCGGGCGGCGCTTCCCGCCGTCGGCGACAGCGCGGTCACCTATCCGCAGCCCGTCCCGGTGCTCCCGCAGCTCCACGAGGGCTGGCTCGGCCGCCCCGGGCTCGTCGGAGACACCGACGGCCGCCGCTGGGCGCCCTACTTCCGCGACGCCGCGCACACGGTCGACGGGTCGCTGCTGCGCTCGACGGCCCGTGACCCCGAGTTCGGCCTCACGATCGAGGTCGAGATCGAACTCCTGCCCGGCAGCGGGCTGGTCCGCCAGCGGGCCCGGGTGGTCAACGAGGCGGCGGAGCCGTACCGGATCGGCTCGGTGGAACTGGCGCTGCCGGTGCCCTCGGACGCGACCGAGATCCTCGACCTGACCGGCCGCTGGGCGCTGGAGCGGGTGCCGCAACGGCGGCCGTTCCAGGTGGGGGAGTGGGTGCGCGCCTCCCGGGGCGGCAAGCCGGGGCTGGAGCACACGCTGCTGCTGGCCGCCGGTGAGCACGGCTTCGGGTTCCGGCAGGGGCTCGTGTGGGCCACCCACCTCGCGTGGAGCGGCAACCAGGTGCTCGCCGCCGAACTGACCCCGGCGGGCACCCGCCACCTGGCGGCCGGTGAGGTCCTGCTGCCGGGCGAGGTCGTGCTCGGCGAGGGAGAGTCGTTCCAGAGCCGCTGGCAGTACGGATCGTGGGGCGCCGGCCTCGACGAGATGGCCGGGCGCTTCCACCGGCATCTGCGGTCACGGCCCCGATCGCCCCGGCCCGTGGTGCTGAACACCTGGGAGGCCGTCTACTTCCGGCACGACCTCGACACCCTGGTCGCCCTCGCCGAACGCGGCGCGGAACTGGGCGCGGAGCGGTTCGTGCTCGACGACGGCTGGTTCCTGGGCCGTCGCGACGACACCTCCTCCCTCGGCGACTGGACGGTCGACCCCGGCGTCTGGCCGCAGGGCCTCGGGCCGCTGGCCGACCGGGTGCGCGAGCTCGGCATGGATTTCGGGCTCTGGTTCGAGCCGGAGATGGTCAACCTCGACTCCGAGCTGGCCCGGCGTCACCCCGAGTGGATCTTCCAGGCCGGGCACGGCCCGGGTGTGCCCTCCCGCCACCAGCACGTGCTGAACCTCGGCCACCCCGACGCCTACACGTACGTGTTCGAGCGGATGAGCGAGCTCGTCGGAGAGCTGGACATCGCGTACATCAAGTGGGACCACAACCGCTACCTGCTCGACGCCGGTGAGCGGCCGGGCGTCCGGCGGCAGGTCGAGCAGGCCTACCGGCTGATGGCCGAGCTCAAGGCGGCCCACCCCGGCCTGGAGATCGAGTCGTGCGCCAGCGGCGGCGGCCGCATCGACCTCGGCGTCCTGGAACACACCGACCGGGTGTGGCCCAGCGACTGCAACGACCCGCACGAACGGCTGGAGATCCAGCGCTGGACGGGGCTGCTGGTCCCGCCGGAGATGCAGGGCACCCACATCGGCGCCACCGAATCGCACACCACCCATCGCGTGCACCCCCTCGACTATCTCGCCGAGAAGGCGCTGTGGGGTCACCTGGGCCTCGAGGTCAACCTCCTCACCGCCGACGCGGAGACCCTCGCCGCGCTGGCCCGCTGGGTCGCCTTCCACAAGGAGCACCGGTCCCTGCTGCACTCGGGCCGGGTCGTGCACGCCGACCTGGCCGATCCGGCGTACCGGCTGGAAGGCGTGGTCGCGCAGGACAAGTCCGAGGCCCTCTACGCGTTCAGCGTGGTCGAACGTCCCGCCGTCTGGCCGCCGGGCCGCGTCCGGCTTCCCGGCCTGGACGACACCCTCACCTACCGGGTCGAAGCCGTCTATCCGGGCTCGGTTCCCGGCGGAGTGCTCCCGCCCTGGCAGTCGGCCGGGGTCACCCTGCCCGGCCGGGTGCTGCGGCTGGCCGGCGTCGAGGCCCCGTCGCTGGACGTCGACCGTTCGGTGCTGCTCCGGGTGGTGTCGACATAGCCGTGTCAGCCCTTGGCACGGTTGCGGTAGTCGGTCGGGCTGGCCTCGTGCATGCGCCGGAAGTGACGGGAGAAGTAGAACGGATCGGGATAGCCGACCTCACGGGCGATGTCGGCGACGGTGGCGTCGGTGGTGTCGAGGAGGCTGCGCGCCTGCGCCATCCGCAGCGCGGTGTGGTGCGCGAGCACCCCGCCCCCGGTGGCGCGGCGGAACAGCGCGCTCAGATGGGACGGCGACACGCCGACCAGCGAGGCCAGGTCGGCGACCCGCACGGTGGTGTCGAGCCGTTCGGCCAGGTAGGCCATCGCCCGCTGCAACGGGTCGCCCGGCTCCGGCATGGCGCGGTCGACCACGATCTGGGTGATCAGCTTCCACGCGCCGCCCGCGGCGCCCATCAGGCTGGCCGGCGAATGGTCGCGCCCCAGCACGGTGACGATCTCGTCGAGCAGAGCGACCGCCCGGTCGAGCCGCCGGATCGAGACCACCGGCCTCGACGGGCCGGCGCCGATCTCCTCCAGCAGCTCCGGCAGATCGGTGCCACGCAGGTGACACCACCAGATCGTCCAGGGAGCCTCTTCCGACGCGCCGTAGGCGTGCGGGACGCCGCGCGGGATGACCAGAGCCGCGTTCGATCCGATCCGGTAGGGGGTGCCGCCGATGGTCGCCCATCCCAGCCCCGCCGTGCAGAGGATGAACACGGCCTCCTCGATGCCGCGAGGCCGTTTCATCAGGTGATCCGCGGCCGACGGGTAGTAACCGGCGTCGGTGACCATGAGGCGCCGGGTCACCGGCCGGGAACTGGCCTCGGCCACCACCCGGCGCGGCACGACGGTCAGCCGCTGATTGCGGAACCCCTCCTGAATCGGCATCGGGCCAGTATGCCAGGTACGTCGGATCGTCCAGGCCATCACACACTTCGAACATTCCGCACCACCGAGGAGCACCTGTTGACTGAAGCCATGGGACGAGGACTGTTGTCGGGGAAGGTCGCCGTGGTGACCGGTGCGGCGTCGGGGATCGGCGCGGCCGTGGTGGAGCGGTTCCGGTCCGAGGGCGCTCAGGTGATCGCGGTGGACGTGACCGGGCAGGGCCCCGGCCGGTCGGGCGTGCTGACGGTCACCGGTGACGTCTCCGACGCCGCGACCTGGCGGCGGATCGCCGACCTGGCCCGCGCCGAGTTCGGCCGCTTGGACGTGCTGTTCAGCAACGCCAGCACGGTGGTGCGGGCGCCCGCGCACGAACTGGCGGAAGACGACTGGGACCGGCAGCTCGCGGTCAATCTGAAGGCGACCTACCTTGCCGTCAACGTGTGCGCCGACCTGCTGCGGGAGAGCGGGGGCACCGTCGTGCTGACCTCCTCCGTGCACGCCCTGGTGGGTGTTCCCCGGCACCCCGCCTACGCCGCGGCCAAGGGCGGGCTCGTGTCGCTCGGCCGTCAGCTCGCCGTCGAATACGGCCCCGACGTGCGGGTCAACACCGTGCTGCCCGGCCCGATCCTCACCCCCGCCTGGGAGGGCATCGGCGAGGAGGACCGCAGGCGCAGCGCGGCGGCCACCGCCGCCGCCCGGTTCGGCCGCCCCGACGAGGTGGCCGCCGCCGTGGTCTTCCTGGCCTGCGACGAGAGCTCGTACATCACCGGCACCACCCTGGTGGTCGACGGCGGCTGGACCGCGGTGAAGGACTCGGCATGACCACCATCACCAGGATCGAGACGTTCCTCGTCCCCCCGCGCTGGCTGTTCTGCCGGGTGGAGACCGACGACGGCGTGGTCGGCTGGGGCGAGCCCATCGTGGAGGGGCGCGCCGAGCCGGTGCGCGCCGCCGTCCACGTGCTGGCCGAATATCTGATCGGGCGAGATCCCCTGCGCATCGAGGACCACTGGCAGGTCATGGCCACCGGCGGGTTCTACCGGGGCGGCCCGGTGCTCTCCAGCGCGCTGGCCGGCCTCGACCAGGCGTTGTGGGACATCGCCGGCAAGACCTACGGCGTCCCCGTGCACGCGCTGCTCGGCGGGCCGGTCCGCGACCGGGTCCGCGTCTACGCCTGGGCCGGCGGCGACGAGCTGTCCGACCTGACCGACGGCATCGGCGCCCGGATGGAGGCCGGGTTCACCGCCGTCAAGATCAACGCCACCGGCCGCATGCCCGCACTCGCCGGGGTCGCCGCCGTCCGGAGCGTGATCGACCGCATCGCGCTGGCCAGGGAGGTCCTCGGCCCCGACCGCGACCTGGCGGTGGACTTCCACGGCCGGATCAGCGCGGCCGACGCCCGGCGCATCCTGCCGCTGATCGCGGAGTTCCATCCGCTGTTCGCCGAGGAGCCGGTGCTGCCGGACCGTCCGCACCTGCTGCCGGGCGTGGTGGCCGCCAGCGGCGTGCCGATCGCGACCGGTGAGAGGCTGTACTCGCGGTGGGACTTCCGGGCCGCGCTGGAGGCCGGGGTGGCCGTGGTGCAGCCCGACCTGTCCCACGCGGGCGGCATCTCCGAGACCCGGCGCATCGCCTCGTTCGCCGAGGTGTGGGATGCGAAACTCGCCCCCCACTGCCCGCTCGGACCGCTCGCGCTGGCCGCAAGCCTTCAGGTCGCGTTCGCGACGCCCAACTTCCTGATCCAGGAGCAGTCCATCGGCATGCACTACAACGAGGGCGCCGACCTGCTCGACTACGTGGTCGACCCCTCCGTGTTCACGTTCACCGACGGATACGTCTCCCGCCCGACGGCGCCCGGACTCGGGGTCGAGATCGACGAGGCCGTGGTCAGACGCGCCGACCAGGCCGGGCACGCCTGGCGCAACCCGATCTGGCGGCACGACGACGGCGGAGTGGCCGAGTGGTGATCCCGCTGACGGCCCGCTTCGACCTCGCCGGGGGAGGCCGATGGACCTCCCTGTCGGGAGGCGGCCGGGAATGGCTGTGGTCCCGGCCCGACCCCGCCAGGGCGGCGGCCGTGCCCGGGTCGGAGTTCGTCGACGTCGGCGGCCTCGAAGAGTGCGTCCCGACGGTGCGCGGGCTGCCCGACCACGGCGACGCCTGGACCCGCCCCTGGACGGGTTCGCCCGCCCTCAGCACGGTGAGCTGCGACCGGTTCGAGCTGACCCGTGCGGTCGACGATGAGGCGGGGGCGGTGGTGGCGACCTACCGGCTGTCGGCCGACCCCGGGTTCCGGTTCCTCTGGGCCGCCCACGCCCTGCTCGACCTCAGCGAGAAGGCGCGGCTCCTGGCCCCGTACGGGACCCCGACCCGGATCTTCCCCGAGGCCGCGCCGCAGCTGGACGTCGCCTGGCCGCCGGGTTCGCCTTATCTGGAGGGCTGCTGGCCCGCGCCGTCCGGGCTGGAACTCGACCGGTTCGGGCCCGACGACGGCACCGCCGTGGGCGCGGTGCTGCGGTGCGCCGCGGTGCGGGTGGAGGACGAGGCGGACCTCCTCGACCTGCGGGTGGAGGCGCCCCCGGAGGTCCCCGCCGGGATCGCGTTGTGGCGCAACCTCGGCGGGTTCCCCGACATCTCGCCATACCGGAGCATCGGCGTGGAACCCATGCTCGGCACGGTGTTCGACCTGGCGGAAGCCGGCCCCGGCGAGGCCGCGACGGTGCCGTCGTCCGGAGAACTGACCTGGCGGCTCGTGCTCGCCGCGGAACGGATGAGCTGATGACCGAACACGACGACGTTTTCCTCCGCGCGCTGGCCGGGCACCGGTTGCTGGCCATCGTGCGGGGCCCGGACGCCGGCGCGGCGCTGCGCACGGTCGTCACCCTGGCGGAGGAGGGCGTCAGGCTGATCGAGGTCTCCCTGGTCACCGCCGGGGCGCTGGAGGTGATCCGCGAGGCGCGGGCCTCCCTGGGCCCCGACGCCGACCTGGGCGCCGGCACCGTCGTCACCGGCGACGACGCGCGGGCCGCGGCGGAGGCGGGCGCGTCCTTCCTGGTCACCCCGGCGGTGAGCGAGGCCGTCGCGGCCGGGCGCGCGCTGGGCCTGCCCGTGCTGGCCGGGGCGCTCACCCCCACCGAGGTCGTGGCCGCCAGGGCCGCCGGGGCCTCGGCGATCAAGCTGTTCCCCGCCTCGCTCGGCGGTGTGCGCCACCTGCGGGCGCTGCGGGACCCCTTCCCCGACGTGCCCTTCGTCCCGGTCGGCGGGGTCGGCGTGGCCGAGGCCGCCGACTACCTGGCGGCGGGCGCGGTCGCGGTCGGCGTGGGCTCACCTCTCGTGGGTGACGCCGCCGCCGGTGGCGACCTCGCCGAACTGCGCGCCCGGGTCCGGCGGCTGCGGGAGGCGCTGTGAGCGTCGTGACCTTCGGGGAGACGATGGCGGCCCTGCGGGCGGCCGACCCGATCCGGCTCGGCGGCACGATGCGGCTGTCGATCGCGGGCGCGGAGTCCAACGTCGCGATCGGTCTCGCCCGCCTGGGTCACCGGGTGAGCTGGGCCGGTCTGGTCGGGGACGACGAGACCGGAGAGCTCGTGCTGCGCACGCTGCGCGCCGAGGGCGTCGACCTGGCGCACGCCCGATCCGACGGGCGCGGCCCCACCGGCCTCATCCTGTTCGAGCGCCGGGTCGGCGAGCTGACCCGGGTGATCTACCACCGGGCGGGCTCGGCCGCGTCCTTCCTGTCACCTGCCGACGTCCTGCCCGCGCTCGATCCGCCGCCGAGGTTGCTGCACGTCACCGGCATCACCCCGGCCCTCGGCCCCGGCCCGGCCGAGGCCGTGCGGTCGGCGGTCCGCACGGCGGCGACCTCGGGTGTGCGGGTCTGCCTGGACGTCAACTACCGGGCCCGGCTGTGGGACCGCGCCGTGGCGGCCGAGACCCTGCGCCCGCTCGCGTCGTCGGTGTCGGTGGTCATCGCCTCCGACGACGAACTGGAACTCATCGCCCCCGCCACCGCGACGACGGAGCACGCCCGCGTGGCCGCCCTGCTCGACGCGGGCGTGGAGCACGTCATCGTCAAACGCGGCCGGGACGGCGCGAGCGGCCACACGCCCCTGGAGTCCGCCGACGTCCCGGCCCGGAGTGTGCGGGTCACCGATGTGGTGGGCGCCGGTGACGCGTTCGTCGCCGGTTATCTCTCCGGGCTCCTCGACGACCTCGACCTCACCGGGCGCCTGGGCCGGGCCGTCACCGTGGGCGCGTTCGCGGTGGCCTCCCCCGGCGACTGGGAGGGGCTGCCCGCCCGGCCGGAACTCGGTCTGCTCGACACACTGCCCGGTTCCGTTCTGCGCTGACGCCGGAGTGACGGGCGACTCACTCTCAGGCGGGCGGCCAGTTGCGCAGGGCGGTGTCGGCGATCTCCTGGAGTTCGGCGCGGCCGACACCGCTCGCGGCCTGCACGGCGATGCCGAACGCCAGGGTGGTGACGTAGCGGGCGAGCAGCCCCGGATCGGTCTCCGGAGGCAGTTCGCCCTCGTCGACGGCTCGCTGGAACCGCTCCCCGACCTGGGCGTAGCCGTTCTGACGCCAGGCGACGAGAAGGTCGCGGACGCCGCGCCCCGAGTCGCTGGCGGCCAGGGCGCCCTGCACCCCCATGCATCCGCTGGGGTTGTCCGGGAGGGTGGTGGTCCGGACGGTGCCGGCCAGGATCGCGGTGGCGACGCCGAGGGCGGTCGGCTCCTCCAGGGCCTCGGCCAGGTAGGCGCTCGGGACTTCGGTGTAGCGCTCCAGGGCCTTGCGGAACAGCTCCTCCTTGTTGCCGAAGGCGGCGTACATGCTGGTGGTGGAGATGCCCATCGCCTCGGTCAGGGTGGCCAGGCTGGCCCCCTCGTAGCCGTGCCGCCAGAAGACCAGCATCGCGCGCTCAAGGGCCTGGTCGGCGTCGAACCCCCGTGGCCGGCCGCTCTGTCTCGTCTTCACGCCCGCAGCCTACCTCTTTCGCATCGATCGCTGCAGAAGTGCTACAGTCGAATTCTGTAGTGATCGATACATAAAGGGGGATCCCATGCCCATCACACTGATCACCGGGGCCAACAAGGGCATCGGCTTCGAGACGGCCAGACAGCTCCTGGAACTGGGCCACGTCGTCTACATCGGCGCGCGCGACGTCGAGCGGGGTGAGAAGGCCGCCGCCGAGCTCGGCGCCCGATTCGTCCAGCTCGACGTGACCGACGACGCGTCGGTGAACGGCGCGCTGGCGGCCGTCGACGCGGCCGAGGGCCGGCTCGACGTCCTGGTGAACAACGCGGGCATCCTGGAGTACGAGGTCACCGACGGCCCCACCGCTCTCCGCGTCTTCGACACCAACGCGGTGGGGATCGTGCGCGTCACGGAGGCGGCGCTCCCCCTGCTGCGCAAAGGGTCGAACCCCACCGTGGTCACCGTCTCCAGCAGCGCCGGGTCGTTCTGGGCGGTGACCAACCCCGACCGGCCGGAGTTCCACCTGAGGGCCGCGCTCTACTCCTCGTCCAAGGCGGCGGCGACCATGCTCACGCTCCAGTACGCCAAGTCCCAGCCGGACATCAGGTTCAACGCGCTCGAGCCCGGCTTCACCGCCACCGACATGACCGCGGCACTCGGCGGCGGAAGGTCACCGGAGGAGAGCGCCAGGACCGTCGTGCGGCTGGCGACCCTCGGCGCAAGCGGTCCGACCGGAACCTTCCAAGATGAATCCGGGGAACTTGACTGGTAGACGTCAGAGCTCGTCGCGGACCTGTTTGGTGCGGGCCTCCCACAGCGCGACGCCGATGTCGGCCCACAGCCGGGCCGCCTGGTTCAGGCAGTCGCGGGCCCGCATGGTCTCGCCCTCCTCGGCGTATCTGACGCCGAGATGGTGCAGGGTGTGGGCGCGGCCGTAGCGGTCGCCGGTCGCGACGAAGATCTCCAGGGCGCGGGCGAGCGCCCGCCGGGCGGCGTCCTTGTCGCCGCGCGCGCCGTGCAGCGCGCCGAGTTCGATCAGGGTGAAGCCCTCGGCGACGTCGTGCTCGCACGAGCGGAACACCTCCAGGCTCCGGTGCAGCAGCGGCGCGGCCGCCTCCAGGTTCCCGGTCACCAGGTGCAGCGCGCCCAGGCACCGGTCGGCCAGCGCCTCGCCGACCCGGTCGCCTATCTCGGCGTAGAGATCCCGGCTGCGCCGGTGGCAGTCGAGAGCGTCGTCGTAGCGGCCGAGATCGCGGTGGACGACGCCCAGGGCGCGCAGGGCGCGGGCGGTGCCGGACCGGTCGTCCAGATCGGTGAAGACCGACAGTGAGCGGCGCAGGGTGCGGAGCGCGGTGCCGAGCCGGCCGGTACGGGCGTGCGCGAGCGCCCCCGCGACCCCCGCGTGCGCGGCGAAACCGGGCAGGCCGAGCTCGGTGAAGATGGCCGCCGAGCCCTCGGCGCACTCCATGGCCTCCGGGTAACGGTCCAGGTCGAGGTAGTGCTCGCCCAGGGACCGCAGCAGATGGGCCTCGCCCTGCCGGTTGCCCGCCCGGCGGACGGTCTCCAGGGCGCACTTGTTGACGCTCAGCCAGACGTCGACGTACCAGCGGACCTCCAGGAAGCGGCTGACGCAGCAGCACAGCTCCCAGGCCAGTTCGTCCAGGCCCCGCGTGCAGACCTGGACGCAGATCGCCACCAGCGTCTGGCGTTCGGCCTCGAACCAGGCCATCGGGTCGGCGGTCAGGCGGGCCAGGTCGGCGTCCGGCAGCGGCACGCGCGGCGTGGTGCCCCGGCCGAGCGGCGCGACCCCGCGCGGGAGGCGGGCCTGGGCGTGTTCGGCCATGAACAGGAAGCGGCCGAAGGCCCGGCGCAGCGCGGCGTCGAGGGACTCGCGGGACTCTTCGGCCAGGGCGCGGTCGTGGGCGTACAGGCAGAGCAGGTCGTGCATGCGGTAGCGGACCGCGCCGGTGTCCTCGTCGACGTGGGCGACGTCGACCAGGCGGGCCTCCACCAGGGTCTCCATCAACTCTTCCGCCTTGTCGTCGGGCAGCCCGAGCAGCGGCCCGGCCACCCACCCGGCGAAGGTCGGCGCGTTGAGCACGCCGAGCAGCCGGAACAGCCGGGCGGCCGGCTCGTCGATGCCCTCGTAGCTGAGCGCGACGCTGGCGCGCACGCCGATGTCCCCGGAGTGCAGCGTGTCGAGACGGCTGCGCTCGTCGGCGAGCAGGTCGAGCAGCCGCCACAGCCGCCAGTGCGGACGGCCGCGCATCCGCGCTCCGGCCACCCGGATCGCCAGCGGCAGCCGCCCGCACAGGCGCACGATGCGCCGGGCCGTCTCACCGGGCGCTGCCCGGTCGGGGCCGACCGTGTGGACCAGCAGGTCGACGGCCTCGTCCTCGGTCAGGACGTCCAGATCGAAGGAACGGGCGTTCTCCAGCCCGCCGAACCGCCGACGCCCGGTGACGATCACCGCGCTGCCGAGGCCGCCCGGCAGCAGCGGCCGGATCTGCGCCTCGCTCCCGGCGTTGTCGAGCACGAGCAGCACCCGCCGGTCGGCCATGTGCGCCCGGTAGAGGGCGCTGCGCTCGGACACGTCGGCGGCGTCGCTCCCGTCAGGAAGGCCGTCGTCGTCTTCGACGCCGAGCCGGTGCAGCAGCCGGGCCAGCACCACGGAGGTGTTGGCCGGGCGCTGGTCGAGCCCGCGCAGGTCGACGAAGAACTGCCCGTCGGGGAAGCGCTCCTGGACCCGGTGGGCGACGTGCACGGCCAGCGCCGTCTTGCCCGCCCCGGCCCGGCCGGACACCACCGCGACGGCGGGCACCGGACCCGGGTCGGAGACCAGCGCGGCCATCTCGGCCACGACGGCGGCGCGGCCGGTGAACCCGGCGATGTCAGGCGGCAGCTCCCGGGGCCGCTGCGGACGGGTGGACCGCTCCGGGCGCGGCGGCGGCGCGGGGGCGGCCCGGTCCAGGCGGGGGGCCGACGTCAGGATGTCGCGGTGCAGGTCGCGCAGCGGGCGCTGCGGCTCGACGCCGAGTTCGGCGACGATCAGGCGGTGGCCCTCGCGGTAGGTCTCCAGCGCCTCGGCCTGCCGCTCCGACCGGTAGAGGGCGAGCATGAGCTGACCGCGCAGCCGCTCGTTGAAGGCGTACCTGGCCACCCAGTCCTGGAGTTCGGGGACCACGTCGCGGTGGCGGCCCAGGGTGAGGGCGGCCTCCATGCGCTCCTCGACGGCCAGCAGCCGGAGTTCCTCCAGCCCGGCGGCGGCCGACCGTACCGCGGGAACCTCGACGTCGCTGAAGGCGGGCCCGCGCCAGAGCGCCAGCGACTCGGCCAGCAGATCGGCCGCCTCGGCGGTGCCGGCCTCGGTTGACGCACCGGTCAGGAGCGCCCTGGCCCGGCCCACGCCGTCTTCGAAGCGGGCGAAGTCGAGCGCGGTCCTTTCGGCCCGCAGCACGTAGCCGCCGGGGCGGGTGACCAGCTCGGTGTCCGCGCGGGGCTCCGCGCCGCCGCTGTTGAGCAGGGTCCGCAGTCGCCACACCCGCGTCTGGACCTGGCCGAGTGCGGTGTCCGGCGGCTCCTCCCACAGTGCGTCGATCAGTTCCCGTACGGGGACGACCCGCCCCACGTTCAACAGCAGGACGGCGAGGAGCGCACGCTGCGTACCCCCTCCTGGGGAGCGGGCACGCCCGTCGACGACGACCTCCAGCGGCCCGAGCGCACCGAACACTATGCGGCTCACGTGATCAATTACTGACGAATCGCGACCGAAAAGGGAAGAGTTCGCGACAAAGTGACTTCGAACGTCAATCAACGTCAAGCGCACAGGTCAGCGCTGGCGACAACTCGCCACCGCTCTTCCCGATCTCCGCCCCTGCCCCGATCCTGCCGGTGGAGGGACGCGCCATGACGACGACCGCGCAGGAGGTGCTCCGCTCGGCGATCCCCGGCACCCCCGTCGTCGTCGCGGAGGTCTCGGTCCGCGGGCGTACGCACGAGCTGCTGCTGAAGCTGGAGAGCGGCAACCCGACCGGCTCCATCAAGGACCGGACGGCGGCCGGCCTGCTGATGGCCCTCGACGCCGAGAGCCCGCTGCGGCCCGGCATGGTCGTGGTCGAGTCGACCTCGGGCAACCTGGGCCTCGCGCTGGCCCGCCTGCTGGCCCGCCTCGACTGCCGCTTCATCGCCGTCGTCGACCCCAACACGCCGCGCGCCACCCGCCGCACCATCGCCGCCGCCGGGGGAGAGCTCCACGAGGTCACCGAGCCCGACGGCCGGGGCGGCTACCTGCTGACCCGCCTGCGGGAAGTCCGCCGGATCCTGGACGCCAACCCCGGCCACCGCTGGACCGACCAGTACCACAACCCCGCCAACCCGAGGATCCACCAGGAGACCACCGGCCCTGAGATCGCCGCCCACCCCGGCCTGGACGCCGTCTACGTCGCCGTCTCCACCGGCGGCACCCTCGCGGGCGTGGCCGCCCACATCCACGGACTCGGCCGCGCCATCGACGTGGTGGCCGTGGACGCCGTGGGCTCCCTGGCCACCGGCGCGTCGGCGGGCCCGCGCCTGATCAGCGGCATCGGCGCGAGCCGCCCCTCCGCCTTCCTGACCCCCGACAGCTACGACCGCGCCCACCGGGTGCCCGACGCGGAGGCGACGGCCGCCTGCCGCCTGTTCCGCGCGGACACCGGGATGGCGCTCGGCGGCTCCAGCGGCAGCGTCGTGGCCGCCTGCCTGCGCGACCTGCTCGGCCACCACCCGCCCCGGCGGCCGCTGTGCCTGTGCCCCGACTCGGGCGTCGCCTACGCCGACACCCTCTACGACGACCGCTGGCTCACCGCGCACGGACTCATCGGCCCCACCACCGCCGCCGAGGCCCGGCTGCGCGCCGACGGCATCCGCTTCCACCTGGAAGGCGCCTACGCATGACGCTGTTCACCGAGTATCCCGATACCGAACTGCGCTACCTGCCGCGCGCCGCCGTCATCGAGTGCTGCGCCGAGATCGACCTGCCCGCCGTCGTCGAGGACGCGCTGGTCCGGCACGGCTCCGGTCAGACGATCCTGCCGGAGGAGGCCTACCTGGGCTGGCGGACGAGTTCGGGCGCCGCGGCCCGAGCGCTCGCCATGCCCGGCGCCCTGCGCGACGGCGACACCCTGACCCTCGGCCTGAAGACGATCAACGCCAGCCTGGGCAACCCCGCCCTCGGCCTGGCCCGGTCGCAGGGCCTGCTGATGATGTTCGACCCCGACATCGCCTGGCCCCGGACGATCATGGAGTCGGCCTACCTCAGCGCGATGCGCACCGCCGCCGTCACCGCCGTCAGCGCCCGCCTGCTCGGCCGCCCAGGCCCCTCCCGCGCCGCCGTCATCGGCTGCGGCACGCTGGCGAAGGCCCATCTGGCCCTGCTCCCGGTCGAGAACGTCGTCCTGTACGACCTGGACCCCGCCCGCGCCCGCGCGCTCGCCGACACCGTGGCCGACGACCTGGACGTGAGCGTGGCCGGCGACGCCGAGTCGTGCGTCCGCGACCGCGACCTGGTGATCACCGTGACCACGGTCACCGAGGGCTGGCTGCCGATGTCCTGGCTGGCCCCGGGCACGCTGGTCGCCCACGTGTCACTCGACGACGTGCTTCCCGACGTCGTCACCGGCGCCGACCTGGTCGTCGTGGACGACTGGGACCTGGTCAGCCAGGACCCCCGCCGCCTGCTCGGCCGCATGTACCGCTCGGGCGACCTGCTCGCCCCCGACCGATCACCCCGGCCAGGCGTCACCGCCCGCGAGGGCGCGCGCCCGGTCGACACCACCCTCGGCGCGCTGCTCACCGGCGCCCACCCCGGCCGCGCCCACCCCGACGACGTCGTCCTCAGCAATCCGTTCGGCATGTCCGTCCTGGACATCGCCCTGGGCCGGGCCGTCGAGGACGTCGCCCTGCGCAACGACGCCGGCCTCCGCCTCCCCATGTGACTCAGGAGAAGCCATGACCAACACGCAACTGGCCACGCGCGTCCGCCACCCCGCCACGACGGCCCTGGTCGCCGTCAACGTCCTGGTCGCGCTCGTGGCCAGCGTCATGATCACCGTCGCCGACGGCTTCGACCCCGGCCTGATCTTCCTCGACGGCGTCAGCCCCCTACACGAATGGGGCGAGATGAGCGGCGAGGCCGTCGACGGCGGCGAGTACTGGCGGCTCGTCACCACCCTGTTCCTGCACTACGGCCTGCTCCACCTGCTGGCCAACATGATCATGCTGTGGGTGGCCGCCCGCGTCCTGGAACCCGCTGTGGGGACCACCGACTTCCTGATCGTCTACGCCCTGTCGGGCCTGGCCGCCAGCGTGGCGGTCTACTACACCGCCCACGACGTGCTGACCGCCGGCGCGTCCGGCGCGGTCTTCGGCCTGTTCTCGGCCCTGCTGGTGGTCAGCGTCCGGCGCAAGCTGCCGTTGTGGCTGCCCCTGGTCCTGCTGGCCTTCGGCGTCGTGACCACCTTCGCCCTGCCGGGCATGTCCGTCGCCGCCCACGCTGGCGGGCTGGTCGCCGGAGCCGTCGCGGCCACCGCGATCGTGTACGGCGGCCGCTCCCGCACCCCGATCCTGGTCGCCGTGGCCGCTCTGCTGATCCTGCTGGTGGTCCTGGCCCGCTTCGTCTGAATTTGAACACGTTCAGTAGGCTCGTACCGTGATGAGAATCGTGATCCCCGGAGGAACCGGCCAGGTGGGCGCGATCCTGAATCGCGCCCTCACCTCCGCCGGCCACGACGTCGTGGTCCTGACCAGGCGACCGGTCCACGAGCGCGAGGTCGCCTGGGACGGCCGGACCCTGGGACCGTGGGCGAAGGAGATCGACGGCAGCGACCTCGTCGTCAACCTGGCCGGGCGCAGCGTCAACTGCCGCTACACCCCGGCCAACCTCCGGGCCATGATGGAGTCGCGCAGACAGTCCACCGAAGTCGTCGGCCATGCCATCGCCACCGCCGATCGACCTCCCCGGGTCTGGTTACAGATGAGCACCGCCACCATCTACGCCCATCGCCTCGACGCGCCCAACGACGAGACGACCGGCGTGCTCGGCGGCACCGAGCCCGGCGTCCCGGCCTACTGGAACCGCAGCGTCGAGATCGCCAAGGCGTGGGAGGCGGCGCAGGAACGGGCCGAGACTCCGCACACGCGCAAGGTCGCCCTGCGTTCGGCCATGGTGATGAGCCCCGACCACGGCGGCATCTTCGACGTCCTGCTCCGGCTGGCGCGCTTCGGCCTCGGCGGCCCGGTGGCGGGCGGCGCGCAGTACGTGTCGTGGATCCACGACCGGGATTTCGTCCGCGCCGTCGAGTTCCTGGCCGGCCGCGACGACCTCACCGGCCCGGTCAACCTGGCCGCCCCCGGCCCCCTGCCGCAGCGCGACTTCATGCGCCTGCTGCGCGAGGCCTGGGGTGTGCGGGTGGGCCTGCCCGCCACGAAGTGGATGGCTGAAATCGGCGCGTTCGCGTTGCGCACCGACACCGAACTCCTGCTCAAGAGCCGCCGGGTCGTCCCGGGCCGCCTGCTCGACGCGGGCTTCACCTTCGACCACCCCGACTGGGCTGAGGCGGCAGGGGATCTGGTGCGGCGGGCCCGTTCCTGAGGCGCACGAACGTCCAGTAGGCCAGCGACACGACGGCGAAGACGGCGAACGCGGCGAGCATCTCCCGCACGGCCCCCCAGTCGAGCTCCATGGCCTTCTCCGACTCCTTGCCGTACACGATGTGGACGAAGGCGAACAGCGCGATGCCGACGACCACTCCCCACAGGGGCCAGCTCCACCGGGTGAGCTTGTAGCCGTCGAGGAACGGCATCGGGATCAGGCCGAACAGCACACTCTGCACCCCCATCACGAAGACGGCGGCGAGCGCCGCGTCGAACTGGAGCGTCAGGGGGTCGGTGCTCGCGCGCAGCGCCTCGTCGTTCGAGGGGATCCAGGCCAGCCAGGCCACCAGGCTCAGCGTCAACGTGGCGATCGCCGCCACCAGGACGGCCCGCGCCCGGTCTTCGTCGTCGCCCCTTTCGACGACCGCCGACGCGCCTTCGGGAAGATAGACGAAGACGGTGATGATGCCGTACACGTAACCCGGATTGAGGTCCAGCCAGCGTGAGCCGACCGCGCAGACGGCGGCGACGGCCAGACCTCCCGGGAGCACCCGGAACGAGCCCTTCTCCTCGGTCGCCCACCGCGTGAACACCTCGTTCACGACTGTGAACGTGAGGGTCGTCAGGATGAGCGCGACGGCGAACGCGACGGCGGTCCGGACCTCCCGGTCGTCCGGCGGCGAGGCGAAGGTCAGCAGCGCGGCCCCCGCCGCGACGGCGACGGCGAACTGGAAGCCGACCGGCACCCGGCCGAGCGCGGTCCTGATGCCGCGAAGCGTCCGGGATCGGGCGCCGGGTCCCTGACTGTTCTCGTAGGCCTTGTTGAACATCTCCGCGGGGAATCCGAGCATCAGGATGATGATCACGCCGAGGATCACGGAGCCGACCAGGTGGTCGAGCCGCCACGAGACCTCGTCCGGGGCCCGGACCGCTTCGGCGAACGTCGTCCTGAACCACCCCTCGGGGATGGTGAACGTGGCGGTGGCCGTGGCGCGGCCCGCGCAGACGAGCTGGGCCGTGTAGGCGCCGGGCTCGCGGTCCGGCACGGTGAACTCGCCCCCGGTGGCGACGGCCGGCACAGCCGTCAGCGGGCGGTTCTCCTTGTCGAAGTGCAGCCGCGCGGTGGCGCAGCCCGGCGGGAAGTCCCGGCCGACCGCCGTCACGAGGGTGCCCGGCGGGCCCTTGGACCGGTAGAGCCGCAGCTTCGCGTCGGTCTTCGGCAGGACGTCGAACTGCTCGTCGCTCGCCAGATCGGCGTTGTCGAGACATCGGGCGGCCACGTCGTGCCGTCCGGCGGAGAGGTCGGCGGGAACCTTCAGATCGCCGCGGAACACCCCGTCGACCGGGTCCGTCTTCTTTCCGGGGCGGCCGGCCCAGCCGAACTCCACACGGTCGCAGGCGAAGCCCCGCCCCTGGACGCGCACCCGCTGGCCGTGTTCACCGTGCCCGATGTGGAGCCTGAGCGTGGGCATGATGACGCGGTCACTTGGCGTGGGTGTGGGTGTGGGGTCGCGCGTGGGTTCGGGCGATTCGGAGGTGGCAGGGTCGATGGTGAGAGTCGCCTGGCCGCTGAGCCGCTGGTCATCGACACACCGGGCGCGGAAGGTCCAGGGGCGGGGTGCCGAGTCGGGCGGCACCCCGAGTCGCTCCTCGAAGCTCCCGTCACCGGCCGTCTGCCGGACCCGCGTCTCGGACTCCCAGGTGAGCAGCACGTCTCCACCGGCTCCGGCCTGATCACCGCAGTCGAACCGGCTTCCTCGGACGACCACCTCACCACCCGGACGGGCCCGCTCCGGCCGCACGACCAGCCGGGGTTCGCGGGGAACGACCTCGAAGGCCGCTGGCAACGAGCTGTCGCCGCAGGCCACGACGATGTCGTGCCGGCCGAAAACGGAGTCGGCAGGCACGGCGACCCCGGAGGAGAACCTGCCGTCCGCGTCCGCCGACTCGGCGGGCACCGGGGTCCCGTCGAGAGTGACCCGCAGGGGCCCGGCGTGCTCACCGGGTCGCGGGCCGCAGGAGAAGCCCTTTCCCGAGACCTCGATCTTCGACCCGGCGAGCGCCGTCGACGGCAGGTCGACGGCCGCGACTCCCAGGGGAATCCGCGCGGCCGGCGACACGGGTTCGCGGCACCCCGCGAGGACGTCGATCAGGTACTGACCGGCCGGGATCTCCGGCACCTCGAGCACGCGGGTGAGACGGCCGTCGGAGTCCACCTTCGCGGGGAAACTCCGGCCGCCCCACACCAGCGTCACCTCCGGCTGCGGAGCCAGGCGGTCCGCGCAGACGAAGCCCGCCCCGCTGACGGTGATCGACGATCCGGGGGCCGCCATGGCGACGTCGGCCCCGGCGGTGACGAGGGTGAAGTAACTCTGGCCGCCGACCTTTCCCGCCGGGCAGCTGATCTTCACCGGATGAGGTCCCAGCGTCCAGTCAGCGGGTATCTCGAAACGCGCGGAGGACTCGGCCGACTCCTCCGTCTTCACCTCGGTCTGGCCTTGTATCGCGTATTCGCCGGGGCATACCCCGGCCAGTTCGGCGGTCACTTTGGTGCCGGCGACGCCCCAGCTCGGGGTGAGCGTGACCTCCTCCGCGTGGGCGGGCGCCACCATCGCCAGGCCTGTGACGATCGTCATGGCGCCCAGGACGATCGCGGTCCACCGTCGCATCTCGGAACTCCTCCCTCGGTCGTGCCTCATCAGCACGGAGGGCGGAACCCGTCCCGAAATACCGGTCAGCCCGAGCCGAGGGCGAGGAAACACCAACCCGTGGCCAGGGCGACCGGGTCGGTGCCGACCGCCAGGCGGGCGGCGCGCAGGGCCTCGGGCAGCCGCGACCCGGCGCGCAGCTCCCTGTGCAGGGCGACCATCAGCGGCACCGCCGCCCGGTCGTTCACCGGGGCCACGCTGGCCACGATCCCGGCCGTGCCGAGCTGGATCAGGGAGGCGGCCAGGCCGAGCAGTTCGTCGGAGCCGACCGCGGCGACCCGGCCCGAGTCGCAGCTCGACAGGATCACGTGCCGGGGCGGCCGGTGGAGCCGCTCCAGGTCGTAGACCATCAGGGGGCCGTCGTCGACGCGCAGCGCGGAGAACTGCGGGCTGTCGGCGCGGAAGGTCCCGTGCGCCGCGATGTGCGCCAGCCCGGCCCCGTCCATGGCCGCCAGCACCCGGGCGACGGTCGCCCCGCCGTCACCGAGCACGACCGGCGGCGGGTGATCCACGTAGTCGGCGGCGATCCGCACCACCTCCTCGCCGCCCGACGCCAGCCCAGGCCCGCGAACCAGCACCACGTCGCCGCCGCCACCGGGGGAGTCCCGGGCGCGTGACCACGACGTGGCCGAGGGCGCCACGCTCAGCACCCGGTCGCGCAGGGCGGGCAGCAGCGCCCAGGGGGCGGCGTGGAGTCGTCCGGGCGGGACGACGATCACGTCGCCGTCGCCGAGACGGGACATCGCGTCGCCGAAGAGCGTGCGTTCGAGCGCCGCTGAGGCGGCGTCCACCTGGCCGAGGATCTCGTCCGGGCGCAGGGTCGACCGGCCGTGGGCCAGGCGGGAGAGCCCGAACCGGACACCGTGGATCTGGGTGACGGCCCGATCCAGCCGCCCGGCGGGGAACCGACGCACCCGGTCGGAACCGCAGAGCAGGACGTGCAGCTCACCGTCGACGTCGACCAGTTCGAGGAGCGTGTCGTCGCCGAGCTTCGCCAGCAGGGCGGACACGTCGAAGGGGAGCGGGGCCGACCGGCCCGGCGCGCGCGTCCGCAGCGCCCGCGCCCTGGCGGCCCGCTCCAGCCGCAGCTGCTCGGCGTGCAGCGCGGCGGTCGGCAGCCCCTGGGCACGGACGTCGGCGAGCCTGCTGGAGACCACCCGGACCGCGGCGAGGTCGGCCTGGAGCGCTTCGTCGTCCGACGACCGTGCCACGTGGATCGCGAGGGCGCCGGCGCGCCACCGTTCGCACCACGTCAGCAGCAGGCGGGGCCGGTCGAGCTCCAGCGCGTGGCGCTGGCCCAGCCCGGCCAGCTGGGCGCCGAAGGTGGTGGCCTGCGCCAGGAGTTCCGACGAGCCGAGGGTGTCGCGGTGTTCCTCGATCACCGCCAGGCCGCGTCGGCAGGCTCTCATCAGGCGCCGGGCGTCGCCGTCCGTCTCGGCCAGCAGCGCCTCCGCGAGCCAGCCCACGGTCCGGGTCTGCGCCGGGCCGCTCCACCGCGCCCGGGCGGCGTCGGTCAGGTAGTGCCGGGCCGTCGACGCGCGGCCGAGCGCGAGCGCCAGCCGGCCCGCGACCAGGCGGCTCAGCGGCAGGTCGGGGGAGGACAGGCCGGCCAGTTCGATGGTGCACTCGGCGGCGGTGGCGAGGAGGCCGGCGGTCGGCGGTCCGGCGGCGAACTCCGCGCGGACCAGAACGAGCCGTGCGTGCGCCCGCCACCAGGGACGGTGCTGTTTCTCGAAGAGCTCGACCGCGGTCGCGGCGCGGGCGAGGGCCGGTTGCGGGCGATCCGCCGCCAGCGCGCATTCGGCCGCCATCAGCATCAGCTCGGCCACCTTCGCCGGTTGCCCGTTCACCCCTTCCAGCCGGTCGATCGCCGAATCGGCCTCGATCAGCGCCTCGTCCGCCAGCCCCGCCGTGAGCAGCGCGCGGCACCGGTGCAGGCTGAGGGCCGGATCGGACACCTCAAGCCGGTCGAAGCGGTCGGCCGCGGCGTCGAAGCAGGCCAGCGCCTCGGGAAGGTCGCCGATGCGCAGGGCCAACACCCCTCGGTGCACCACGGCGTCGGCCGACTCCAGCTCCTGCCCGGTGGCGCGGAACATCTCCTCCGCCCGCCCCAGGTCGTCGGCGGCCTCCCGCACCGCGCCCAGGGCGAGATGGCAGAAGGCGCGTTCGGTCAGCGCCCTGGCCTCCCACATCCGGTCGTCGTCCCGGTGCAGCACCTCGATCGCGTCGTTCAGATCGGCCAGCGCCTCGCGATGGGCTCCGAGCACGACGAGCACCCCGCCACGGCGCAGCAGGCTCCGGCCCCGCAACCACCCCACGGAGCTCAGAACGGCCAGGTCGAGCGCCTGGCGGCCCGCCGCCGTCCGGCCGGCGAACACCAGCGCCACCCCGAGGCTGGCCAGCACGTCGGCCTCGCGGTCGGCCGACCGCGACAAACGGGCGAGATGACGGGCCGTCCGCAGTTCCCGCACCGCCGCGTCGATGTCGCCGAACTCCCGCAGGACGATCCCGACGGCCTGCCGGGCCACCGACGCCTCGAACGGACTCGGATCACGGGCCAGCACCTTACGCGCCTGTTCGAGGGCCAGGTGCGGGCGGGACAACGCCAGCGGGAGGAGCTCGGCACTTCCGTTCGTCACCGGGTCGGCCATATCCCGACATTCAACGACCGGCGTAGCGTTCGCAAGCAGTGGGGCCACAAAGGGGGCATCGGTGGATTCCGTGTTCGAAGCGCAGTTCCGTCATGTTCAGAACTCCCTCGCGAGGGACGGCGTCGAACTGGAGGTCGCTCTCAGGCCGAACGGCGACGTCGACTACGTCTACCAGGCGAGGCGGCTGCTCGCTCTCGACCGGGGGAACAACGTCAGGCAGATCATGCACGCGCTTCCCGGAATCGAGAGGGTGGAAGAGCCGGTCTACCCCGGGCTCGCCGTGCTGTCGCTCGACAACGCCGAACGCGGTTTCTGGACGGTGCCCGCCGCGCTCGAGTATCTCGAAGAGCGCATCGGGCGCCGAAGGAGGCGGAGTGATGATCTGCCGCGGTTCACGCCCAACCACCTGACCCACATCACCCGGCTCTGCCCCGGCGGCGAGCCGGTGCCGCCGAAACCGCCGCTCCCGTGGCCCCCGCCCAAGGCGAGCCGGTCCGGCGTGCAGAACCAGGTCCTGATCGAGGTCGTGGACACCGGGCTCCTGTCCGGCCCGCTTCCGCCCTGGCTGAACGGCGTCGTCGGCGATATCGACATCCTGGATACGCTCCTGCCCAACGGCAGATACCTCATCCCGCAGTACACGGGGCACGGCACCTTCGCCGCCGGAGTCGCCCGCTGCATGGCGCCCCACTCCGACGTCTACGTCTCCGACCACTTCACCGAGTCGGGCGGGGAGCTGGAGAGCAAGATCGTCCTCAAGCTGGCCGACACGGTCAAGCGGCGGGTCCCGGCGGTGCTGAACCTCTCCGCCGGGCTCTACACCTACAACAACCAGCCATCACCGGGATTCGAGCTCTTCCACGCCGACCACCCGGGGACGATCGTGGTGGCGGCGGCGGGAAACGAGGGCGGCAATCGGGAGTTCTATCCGGCGGCGTCGTCGTGGACCGTCAGTGTCGGCGCGCTCGGGCCCGACCAGGAGCACCGCGCCTGGTTCAGCAACTACGGCAGCTGGGTGGACGTCTGGGCCCTCGGCGAGGGCATGGTCAACGCCTACGCGACCGGCGACTACGAATACAGGGAGCCGCCGAAGGCGCCCGCCGTCCAGAGCTTCGACGGAATGGCCAGGTGGGAGGGGACATCGTTCGCCGCCCCGCTGGTCGCCGGGATGATCGCCGACCACCTGGCGGCCAACGCCGTCCTGCCCGCCGCAGCCGTCCAGGCGGTTCTCGCCGGGGCGGTCCCGCTGCCCGGCGTCGGTCCCGCGCTGCCGGTCTAGCGGTCGGTGACGAGCGTCGCCTCGCCGTCCTCGTCGATCAACCGTTGCAGCGTCGTGTAGGGCAACCACACCAGCGGATAGTCGAATCCCCAGGAGTTGACCAGCCGCACCGCCCCCAGGCGGTCGGAGGCGCCGTAGACGCAGATCGCGTGCCCGCCACGGATGAGACCGAGAGAGCCCCGGCCGATCCAGTGCCCGTCGTCGCCCCGCCGCCGGGGCTTGTCGAAGTCCTCATACCAGTTGCAGCCCAGCACGACCGGGACGCCCGTCGTGATGCACGTCCTGACCTGGTCGACCCGGGTGGCCCACCGGTTGGCCGCGATGCCGTCGGCCGCCGAGGGCTCCTGCCGCTGCCCGAGCACGAGACGGGAGTGCCCCTGGTCGCGCAGGACGTCCATGGCGGCCCTGACCGAGGTGCCCTCGTTGTCGCCGGGGTTGGTGGCGGGCCACTCGTCGATCTCCTTGGCCCGGTCCCAGAGCCAGCGGGCGTCGTACAGGGGCCCGTTCAGGATGGACATCGCCCACGACGAGGAGAAACCCACACACGCGCCCTCCTTCGACTGGTCGTATTCACGGCGGAACGCGGGCAGGGCCAGGGCGTGCTCCACCACCGGCACGGTGGCCGGGGCCACCGCCGCGTAGGGGTAGCGCTCGACGTGCCGCCAGTCCGAGGGGGCGCGCCGGCCAAGCGGGCGGATGTCATCCATCGCCGGTCCTTTCTGAGTCGGGAAGAGGGATGGTGAGACGTTCGCGGACCTGGAGCTGCCAGGAGCGCACCGCGTCCACGGTGATCTCCTGACCCAGCCGCTCGCTCAGCGCGGCGGCGAGCGCTCCGGCGTCGGGGTGGAAGGCGAAGGCGCGCACGCCGGTGAGCCCCAAGGCGACGAGCGCCTCGCGGACGGGCCGGGGGATGAGATCCAGCGCGAGCAGCGCCGCCTTGTCGAGGAGCGCGACGAGGTCGAGCCCCAGGCCGAGGGCGGCGAGCGCGGCGGCTCCCGCCGGGGTGGCGGCCAGCCGGGCCAGGTCCTCCACCGAGTAGACGCGCAGCGCGTTCAGCCTGGCGATCGCGTCGGCGCCCAGTTCGGTAAGCGTGGCGAGCGGCTGGTCGAGCTGGTCGGTGCGGGGCAGCTGGGCGCCGAGGACGGGCCGCACCCGCATCCGGATGCGGCCGAGCTGTTCGTCGACCGGCGCCCGGTCGACCACCTTGGCCCGCACCTGTCCGAGCCGGTCGAGCTGCACCGCCACCGGCACGCTGAAGTCGAGCTCGTCGACCACGTAGGCGCCCATGGTGCTCGGGTAGCGCGCGAGTTCGCCCTGCATCCGGTTGACGGCGGTCGCGATGGTCTCGCCGAGTTCGTGCAGCACCACCTCGCCGCCTGCGCCGGGAAGGGCGGCGATCCGGAGGAGGACAGAACCGGTGCCCGCGTCGTCCCAGGTCACCGCGTCGGTGGAGGTGGCGGCGAGGGCGTCGGCGGCGTACACCCGGAACAGGAGGGCGGGGCGGGCGGCGGCGGGCAGCGCGAGTTCGAAGGAACCGTCCCGCGCGGTGTACGCCGCGGCCCCGAGCAGACCACCCGACCGGGGACTCTGGTCCCACGCCTCGACCCGCAGCCCGGCCATCCCCGACCAGGCGACCTGGTCGACGAGGCGGCCCACGACGCGATAGACGGCCGGAGCCGCAGCGGGCAGATCCACCTCGCAGAACACCGACGCCAGGTCGGCGTGCCAGGCGGTGGGGGGAACGCGCTGCTCCGCCACGCGGACACCGTCGCGGTAGAGCCACAGCCCCAGCTCCGAACGAGGTGGCACGGCGACGGAGATGCGCCCGTCGCCGTCCGTGGTGGCCTATTTCACCATCGTGGCGAAGGCGGCGTCCCACACCTCGGCCCGGAGACCGGGCACCGGCTGACGGGTGGCCCGGTCGAGGGCCTGCACGTCGAGCCGGTAGGTGACCGGGCGGTCGGGCGCGACGTCCACGACCAGCCGCACTCCGTTTAGGACCGGGCCGGTCCAGGCGCCGGCCCAGTCGACCACCGCGATCCGCTCGTCGTGCGACCAGACGGCGAACGTCGGGTCGGGCAACTGGTCGACCAGGTGCGGGAAGGTCAGCGCGAACTCCCCGGTCTCGGTGGTGGTCGCGGCGCCGACGGGGTTGACCCATCGGCCGGCGCGGTCGAGGAGTTCGACCCGGAGTCGGGGCAGCGGCGCGTCGTCCGCCTTCCTGGAGACGCGGCCCGCCGCCCGGCAGGTCGCGGCCCCGGTGAACTCGACGTCGGATTCGGGCCGCTCGGGGGAGACGGGCCAGTCGGCGACCCGATCGCCACCGCTCAGCCAGAGCCTCAGGTCGGTGCCGTTCTCGTCCACGATCACCGTGAACCGGCCGCCCCGGCCGATCGCGGCCTTCTGCCTGCCGCCCGCCGGGTCGGTGGCGACGACGGTGAGCCCCTCCCTGACCGGATCGCCGTCGATCAGCGCGCGGCCGAACGCCGGCCGGTGGCCGCGGTCCACCCGGTCGAGCCAGATGACGGTCTGACCCAGGGGGATCAGCCGCCCCGGAACCGGGATCTGGATCACGGAGACCAGCGCGCGCGGATCCCGGTCGTCGGCGCCCCGGCCCCAGAACGTGCGCAGCACGACGTCGCCCCGGTCGCCCCGGCCGACCGGCAGGTCGAGGTCGAAGCGGCCGTCGGCGCCGGTGGAATCGATCCCGATCAGCTCTTCCCGGTCTGAGCGCCAGGCTCCCACGATCGCCCCGGCCACGGCCGATCGATCGGCCCGGTTCAGCACGATGCCGTTCACTCGTCCTCCTGTTCGGCCGGCAGGTACGCCAGACGTACGGTGAGCGTGGCTCCGCCGTCCGGCCCCGTGGCCACCAGCGACGAACCCTTCAGCCGCATGGCGAGCGGGACGGACAGGCGCACCGACGACCAGGTGAACGCGGTGGGCGGGACCCCCGTCTCGCCGAACGCGTCGAGGCTGTCGCGAGCCCTCTCGTCCAACTCCAATTGGGCGTCGACGATCCCGCCGCCCAAGGCGGCCAGCAGCCCGGTGAGCGCCACGCTCATGGCTTCGGGATCTCGAGGTGGTAGGCGGGATCGTCGGGCGGTCGCAGGAAGCGGGCCACCCGCGCGTCGGCCTTCACCGCCCGTTCGAAGGCGGCCCGGTCGCGGATCGAACTCGGGGCGACGTCGATGACGGCGAGCGTCCGGGGGTCGGCGGTGTGCAGGGACACGTTCTTGGGGCCGACGTCGACGATCTTCCGTGTCATGTCCGCCTTGATCTGGCCGGGGTCGCGACCGGCGGCTTTCGCGGTGGTGTAGACGTCGATGATCTGGTCGCCGTACTTGCCGTAGAGGTTCTTCTGCGCCTCGGCGCCGTGTCGCTCGCAGTTGTCGTACATGGCCCTGGCCTGGTCGGCGGGGGTGCGCTGGGTGCTGGTGACCAGCGCGTCCGACAGCGACGCGGCGCGCAGCAGGTCGGTCAGCACGGTGATCGCGTAGTCGGGCACCACCGCGCGGTTGGCCCGATCGGCCCAGCGGATGACGGGCTCCTGGGCCGCGCTGTTCCTCTTGACCTGCGGCGAACCCGCGAGCAGGACGTCGACCGACACCGACGGCCGGGTGGAGTGGCTCCCGAGCACGGCGACCGCGTCGTTGAAGAAGCGGACGAACCGGTCGACGTGCGTGCCCGTGCCGATCGGATACTGCCGCAGCTTCCACCGGTTGCCCGCGCCGCCCTGGTAACGCAGCCGCCCCGCGTTGTAGGCGGCGGCCACCAGCGGCGGGTCGAGCGAGGTCTCCCTGGCCTGTCTGGCCATGTAGGCCGTACCGGCCATGATCGAGTTGCCGGGGACCAGCAGCCACGCCCGGTCGAGACTGAGCCGGAGCGTCTCCCGGGCCGTCGAGATCAGGGTCCGGGTGAGTCCGGCGCTCACCCGGTGGGGCGTGGCCTCGTCCGAGGTGTAGCCGGGCTCCTCCCTGACCGCGTCGGGATCTCCGCCCGACTCGGTGCAGACGCACGCCACGATCAGCTCGGCGGGGATCCCGTACGCCTTGGCGGTGAGGTTGATCTGCCGCGCGTACCCCTCCCAGACCCGGGTGACCGTGAGGGGCCGGCCCCGGGTCCGTTCGACGCCGCTGCCGCTGATCTCCACGCCGGAGCCGGTCAGCCGCCAGGTGACGCTGTCCTGGACGCCGTGGAACTCGGTGAGCGCGGTCATGCCCGGCGCCTCAGACCGTGATCCCGGCCGACTGCGTGACCAGGCCGAAGCTGACCCGCAGCACGGCCTGCACCGGCTGGTCCTGGTCGGGGGTCGCGATCGTCCGGGTGATCTCGATCGTCATCTTGCCCTGGGCGTCGGTCTCGCCGGTGCTGGTGTAGTTGAGCGTCGGCTCGCTGATGCTGACCGACAGGCTCTTGGTGCCGTGCGGTTCGCCGTCGGTCTTCCTGAGCAGGGCGGTGACGGTGGCCCTGTGGGCGATGACCGGCTTGGTGGTGTCACCGTCCTGGTGCACGTCGAACCGCGCGCTGACCAGGAGTTCGAGACGAGGTCCCTTCTGCAGCACGAAGGGCTTGGGCAGCTGCACGTCGGCGCGCGGTTCGAGCGTCGCCTCCATGTGCAGCTTCCCGGCGGCGACATCCTGGCTGTACGACGCGTCGACGCCCGTACTGGTGTTGCTGTATGACGTGCTCGCGGACGCGCGCACCCCGCCGCCGAAGAGGCCGAAGCTGCCGCTGACCGAGCCGCCCGCGCGGAAGGCCCGCTGCTGGACGTTGATGCCGCTGCGGGAGTTGAACTCCTGCACGTTGGCGTCGGCCTCGAGGTAGACGCGCGACCACTGGTAGGCCGTCGGCATCAGGTAGTTGATCAGGGGCAGCTTCTGCATGTGGATCTCGCCCCTTTTCATCGAGCCGTCCTCGTCGTCGACCACCTGCTCGAAGACGGCGATGACGTCGATCTGGGTGTCGGAGATCGCCTTGGCCGTCTCGCGGAGGTTCTTGTCCAGCTCCGACTGCGCGGCCGCGACGGCGAGGCCGACGCTCTTCACGAACTCGCCGAAGGCGACGCCGTTGCCGGCCAGTTCGTCCGCCACGTTGGAGTCGGCCGCCGACTCGCCCACGGTGAGCGGGGGCCGCTCGGCGGCGGCGCCGAGTTCGCGGGCGGTCTCCATCGTCCGGATGACCTCCGCCACCGTCTCCTGCTGTCCGGGCACGGCCGGGGCCTTGCCTTTGGTCCTCTTCTTCGGGGGGCTTGCGTCTGCCATGGTTCTCCAACCTCCGGTGTCCCGTCGCTTCGACAGTTCGGAGCACATCCGCGGGCGTCTGATACACCGGGTTCGGATGTTTCGTATCAGCGCAGGAGACGGCGTCCTCCGGTAAGACGACAGCGCGAACAATGGAGGAATCTCATGGTCATCGACATGGCGACCCCGCGCGTCCGGCTCCGGCCGTACCGCTTCCGCGCGGAGCCGATGCCGTACGACAATGACGGCATGAGCGAGGATCTTCCGGTCGCGGCTCTGGTCGGCCGGGTGTGCGCCGGTGACCGGCACGCCTGGAACGAACTCGTCGAACGCTACTCCCCGCTGGTGTGGGCCATCTGCCTCCGGCACGGCCTGGCCGGACGCGAAGCCGAGGACGTCGCGAAGCTCGACCTGCCGGTCGCCGGCATCGGCCCGGCCCGCGTCCGCTGCCTGGCCAAACTGCGCGCGTGTCCCGAACTCGTGGCCCTGGCGGACAAGGGAGAACGGTGATGACCGGCTGGGACGACGACGACCGGTTGCTGGCCGCGCTCCGGGACATGGCGCGGACCCGGAGCGCCGTGCCCCGGGAGGTGGTCGACGCCGCGAAGGCCGCGTTCGCGTGGCACGACGTCGACGCCGAACTCGCCGGTCTCGTGTACGACTCGGCGCTCGACGACCGGCTCCTCACCAGCGTCCGGGGAGACCACCGGTTCCTGATCTTCGAGGTGCGCGACCTGACCCTGGAGGTCGAGGTCGGCCCGGAGGCGCTTTTCGGCCAGTTCCTGCCGCCACAGCGGACGACCGTCGTGAACCGGCTCAGGAACGGCGAGACCACCGGTTCCCCCGTCGACGACACGGGGTGCTTCGTCATCCAGCCCCCGCCGCCGGAGAGCTTCTCCCTCAGCTGGACCTACGAGGGCCGGTCGGTGCGGACCGATTGGGTGACCTAGAGCGTCACCCAGGTGGTGACGACCTCGAGGCCGCTCGCGGTGCGCACGTACAGATGGAAGCCGCTTTTCGGAATCGGCCGGATGGTGAATCCGCCGACCTCGTCGGCCGCGACCTCGCGAGTGCCGCCCGTGCGCCCGCGGACTTCCACGCGGGCCTCCTCGTCGGGGTCGAGCTGGCCGATCAGCGCGTCGTCGAGGATCCCGAGGTCGATGCGCAGGTGGGCCGACTGGAACGTCAGGGAGGTCAGCGCCGCGGTTTCGGCCCTGAGCAGCAGGGAGCCGTCGAGCGCCGCCGACTCGATCACCAGCTGGGCGATCTCGGCGTCGAAGCCACGCAGGCCGAAAGCGGCCTTGCCCGCCTCGATCGCTTCGCGCGGAACGTGCCGCCGGCGGCTGACCGCCTCGGTCAGCTCGGCGAGGAGCCGCTCATCGGGGTGTCTCTCAGATTCGTCCGGCATCGCCGTGCCCTTCCAGAATGCGGCGAAGCTTGGCCAGGCAGCGAGCGCGGGTCGGCCCGATTCCGCCGACCGGCACGCCGAGCCGCGCACTGATCTCCGTGTACGACAGGGACTCCTCCTGCAGGCACAGCTCGAGAAGACACCGGCAGCGGGCCGGTAACTGGGCGAGGCCACGGAGGAGCGCGGCGTGTCGCTCCGCCCGTTCGAGTTCCTGGTCGATCACGGTCGACTCCGTCTCCGGATCGAAGGTGAGGGGCGACTCGGCCCCCTGAACCTTGCGGAGGTTTCTGGACACGCGCAGGCACTCCCGCTGCGCGGTCGTCGCCAGCCATCCGGCCAGTGCCGCGGGTTCGCGCAGCGTGTCGAGGTTCTCCACCAGGCGCAACCACACCACCTGCGCGACATCGTCGGAGTCGGGCCGGGTGAGACGGTAGCGCAGGCAGATGGCCCACACCAAGGGTGAATACCGTTCGACGATCTCGTCCCAGGCCGCCTGATCGCCCTTGCGGGCCCGTGCGACCAACGCGATGACTTCCGGGTCATCCCGCATCCAGACTCCTCACTCTGGGTTCACCCTGGCTCGGGTGGTTGGACGTCCTCATGGCGTTCCGGGCGCATCTGCGCCGGGCTCCGGCGAAGGAGCAGGTCACACGCTTCGCTCGGGGAGATCTGGTGCCGGTGCGCCAGATCGGCGATGGCGCCGCTCACCGCGGCGGCCGCGAACGAGGTGCCGCTCCAGGCGGCGTAACCCTCGTAGGGCTTCTCGGCGCCGTGCTTGTCCACCACGACCTGACCCGTGAGGTAGAGGCACTCGACGTCCTCTCCCGGAGCCACGAGGGAGACCCACGGCACGTTCGGGCTGAACTCCGGCCGCACGCCCTTGGTGGCCGCGCCCACCGCGATCACGCGCGCGCAGGCCGCCGGAAACGCCTTGGACCCGGGGGTGACCATGGGGTGCTCGCCCGTCGCCGACGGGTCGACCCTGCCGTGGTTGCCCACGGCCGCCACTAGGGTCATCCGGTCCACGAGCCGTTCGACCGCCCTGCCGATGACCAGAGGGGGTTCGTCGTCGGCGGTGAAGCCGGCGAAGGAGAGGTTGAGCACATTCACGCCCTCGTCCGCGAGGGACATCATCTTCGTCGCGACGTCCCAGGACGACGCGTTGACGCCGGTCTCGTCCAGGCAGGACCTGACGATCAGCTCGGCCGCCGGAGCGCGGTCCGCGATGATCCCCGCGACCGCCATGGCGTGCCCGGCGAGCATGGGCAGCGGGGTCCGCTCGGTCAGGAGGTCACCGGTGTCGGCGAGAAAGCGGCCGGTGAGCTGGGGGTGGTTCCCGACCGGGGTGTCGAGGACGCCGACCCGCAGCCGCCTGCCCTCGATCGCCTCGCGGCGCTCCAACGGGGCGCCGCTCGCCAGCCCCACCGGAATCGTGCCGGTCCCACCGGTGTAAGGCTCGCCCTCGATGCTGTCGAGCAGGCGGTGCTTGCCGACGATCCAGTTCGGCGACTGCGCGCGCAGCGCGTGCAGCAGCAGGTCGAGGTCCGTCACCGGAGCGTCGGGGTAGATCCGCTCGCTGGCGCGCTGAGCCTCGTCCTCCAGGCCGGGAATGGCCCGCAACGTGGTGACGACATCGGGCAGGCCCGTCACCTCGACCCAGTCCAGGCCGAGCGCCTCGCTCTCCCCGAGCATCGACCATGCGGCGGGGCCCGTGCCCGCCCAGCGCTCGATCAGGCCGAGGACCTCATGCGTCTGGGTGGAGTCGACGATGATCTCGTTGTCGTAGAACGCCTCGATCGTGGTGCGACGAACGGAGTCGATGTTCTTGTGCATGGGTCGATCCCTCCAGGCCGATTCACGGTTCTGCGTGTATGGAGCACGCTCGCGCCGGTCTGATACCTGGATGTCGCGACGATTCCGCCACGTTTGAGAGCGGCGGCGGACACGTCAGTGCGGGGAGACCCACTGGAGTGACAGGTCCGTGGTCTTGCGTTCGGTCCTGATCTCCATGAACTCGCCGAGGATCGTGGCGTGGTCGACGACGAGCAGGTCGCCCCGCTCGTGGTAGGTCGCCCGTTCGCTGACGAAGACCGGGCCGCCCTCCGGATGCCGCAGCGCCTCGGCCACCGGGGCGGTCAGCAGGGCGGGCCTGATCCGTTCGGTCGCCCGGTGCACGCGCGCGCCGGCCTCGGCGAGCGCGGTGTAGAGCGGGGTCTCGGTGAAATCGGTCCCCTTGATCGCCGAGGCGTGGGGCTCGGCGATCCAGGAGATCTGATGGACGGCCGGGCGGCCCATGAGATGGCGTACCCGAACCAGTCTGAGAGCCCTGCCGTCGTCGAGCGGCAGTGAGCGCGGTACCGGGCGGATCGCGGCCGACAGCACCTCGGTCCGCAGCGGGTAGCCCTGCCTGCGGAGGTCGTCGCCGAGGCTGCGCAGCGTGTCGAGGGGATACTCCGCGCTGGCCGGCGTCACGTAGGTGCCGCGACCGGCCCGCTGGACGATCAGGCCCTCGCCGCTGAGGACCTGCAGTGCCTGCCGCAGCGTCATCATCGTCACGCCGTAGGAGGCGCTGAGCTCACGTTGCGCGGGCAGCGCCTCGCCCGCGCGGTAGTGGCCCGACCTGATCTTCTCCGTCAGGTCGTCGGCGATGGCGCGGTAGCGGGGTGTACTGCCCATCTGGCTCCCTGGTCGAGTGCGCGTCGAATGCTCGACACATATTCTCCCAGCTCGCCCGCCCCCGCGCCGTCGAGGAGCCGGCGCATCAACGCCGAGGCCACCACGACGCCGTCGGCGTGATCCGCCAGTTCGGCGGCCCGCTCCGGGCCCGCCACCCCGAAGCCGAACAGGACCGGCCGGTCGGTGAGCTCCTTCAGCTCACGGCCGAGCCGGGCGGCCTGCTCGGAGATCTCGCCGCCCTCGCCGGTGGTGCCCATGCGGGTCAGGGCGTACACGAAACCCCGGCTGCGCCCGGCGATCTCGCGCAGCCTCGCCCGGGACGACGACGGCGCGGCGAGCAGCACCAGGTCCAGGCCCTCGGCCGCCGCCGCGTCCGCCAGGTCGCCGACCTCCTCCAGCGGCGAGTCGGGCACGATCAGCCCGCGCAGCCCGCTCCCGCGAAGCGCCGCGCAGAACTCGGCGGCGCTCCGCTGAAAGACCAGGTTGCTGTACGTCATCGCGACGACCGGCACGTCGACGTCGAGCGTGGCGACCTCGTCGAGGATCCCCCTGACCGTGGTCCCGGCCGCGAGCGCCCGATCCGAGGCCTCCTGGATCGTGACCCCGTCCAGCATCGGATCGGAGAAGGGGAAGCCCACCTCGACGGCGTCGGCTCCGGCGTCGACGTAGGCGTGGACGACCTCCGTCCATTTCGGGGTGACTCCGGCGGTGACGTAGGGCACCAGCAGCGAACGCCCCGTGTCGCGGCGGGCGATCAGGAACTCTTCCAGGGACGCGTTCACAGCATCTCCTTGATGGAGGCGATGTCCTTGTCGCCACGGCCGGAGAGGGTCAGCATCACGGTCGACCCCGGCGCGATCCCACCGGACTCGGCGGCCCGGATCACCCAGGCCAGAGCGTGGGAGGACTCCAGCGCGGCCAGGATCCCCTCGGTGTGGGCCAGGCGGCGCAGCGCCCGGATCACCTCGTCGTCGTTCACGGTCTCGTAGCGGGCCCGCCCGGCGTCGCGCAGATGGGCGTGCTCGGGGCCGATTCCCGGATAGTCGAGGCCGGCCGCGACCGAATGGGCCTCGGTGACCTGGCCGTCGTCGTTCTGGAGGACCAGCGAGCGGAAGCCGTGCAGCACCCCGGCCCGGCCGAAGGTCGCCGCCGCGCCGCCCTCGGCCTCGACCCCGACGAGCCGGGCGGCCGTGTCGACGAAGCCCGCGAACGTGCCCACGGCGTTGGAGCCGCCGCCGATGCAGGCGACCACGTAGTCGGGCACGCCGTAGGGGAGTTCGGCGGCGCACTGCTCGCGGGCCTCCTCGCCGATCACCCGCTGGAACTCGCGGACCATCCACGGATAGGGGTGCGGGCCCATCACCGATCCGATGCAGTAGTAGGAGTCGTCCACCGAAGACACCCAGTGGCGCATCGCCTCGTTGCAGGCGTCCTTGAGGGTGCGGCTCCCACTGGTGACCGGCACGACCTCCGCGCCGAGCACCTCCATCCGCAGGACGTTGAGCTCCTGCCGTTCGATGTCGCGCTCGCCCATGAACACGGTGGCTTCGAGGCCCAGCAGCGCCGCGGCGGTGGCGGTGGCGACGCCGTGCTGGCCGGCGCCGGTCTCGGCCAGGATCCGCCGCTTGCCCATCCGCTGGGCGAGCAGCGCCTGGCCGATTACGTTGTTGATCTTGTGGGAGCCGGTGTGGGTGAGATCTTCGCGCTTGAGCAGCAGCGTGATGCCGAGTTCCCGCGACAGCCGCCAGGCCGGGGTCAGCGGAGTGGGCCGGCCCGCGTAGACCGAGAGCAGCATGGTGAGCCTGCCGCGGAACTCCGTGTCACTCCAGGCCTCCCGGAACGCCGCCTCGATCTCGTGGCAGGCCGGGATCAGCGACTCCGGCACATATCGCCCGCCGTAGGCGCCGAACCTCCCGGTGGTCCCGGGGTCGGTCATCACGTCCATGATCGCCTTCTCTCATGAGCTACTGTTCTAGAACAGTAGCTCATGATTCGTCGTCGGCCATCCGGTACGCGCCCTGTTCGAGGCGATTGATCATTCGATGTGTCCAGGCGGTGCGGCTGTCGGCGGTGTGCAGCCAGAGTTCGAGTACGGCCCCGACCGGCCCCCAGTCGTCGAGGTCGGCGCCGGGCGGGATCTCCCGGGTGACGCTCTCGCGCCACCGGTCCATCGCCAGCGCGCGCTGCCTGAGCAGGCCGATGGCCTCGGCGCGGGGAAGGTCGTCGATGAGCCCGACGGCCGCCGCGAGCAGGTCGAGCCGGGGGTCACGACTGGAGAGCGCTTTGCGCAGCAGGGCGAAGTAGGCCCGCTCGCCGTCACCCGTCAGTTCGTATTCCATGCGCGGGGGCCCGCCCGCCTCGCTGGGGGTGGTCTCGTGGACGAGCAGGCAGCCCTCCCCGGTCAGGGACTTCAGGGCGTGGTAGATCGAGCCGGACGTGGCGTTGGACCACTCGTGCGCACCCCAGGTCTCCAGGTCGGAGCGGACCAGATAGCCGTGGGCCCGGCCCCGCCTCCGGATCGCGCCGAGCACCAGCAGCCGGACCACGGACATGTGAGGTTCCCTTCAGGCCGGGAGTGCGCCGGCCAGATCGTCGAGTGCTTCCCGCTCGGCATCGGACACCGCGAGCTCCCGCGCCCGGACGATGAGCTCACGGGCGTGCGCCGGGTCGTCGGCCCGCAGCGCGAGCTCGGCCCGGTAGGTCAGCGCCTCCACCAGGTCGGCCCGCGGCGTGGTGTCCTGCTCGCGGCGGAGCGCGGTGTCCAGGATCCTGGCCGCCTGGACGTGCTCGCCCCGGGAATCGCCCTGCACGACGGCGTTCCGCAGCGCGGCGGCGAGCGTGCCCGGGGCCGGTTCCGGCTGGGACGGCCCGGCCGAGTCGGCGAAGATCCTGATCCAGTTGCCACCCGGATCGATGACCGAGAACCCGGACACGTCGTCGGAGTTCTTCCGCTTGCGCGGACGGGTTATCCGGGGGATCCCCGACACCAGGAGCTTGCCGTAGGCCGCCCGCATCCCCTCGGCGAACGCCGCGAACAGCAGGCCCGTGTCGGGCACCGCCACCACGCACGTCCCGTAGGAGTCGGCGGGCTCGAAGCCGGGCATCCCGAAGAAGTCGAGCTGGAGGTCCTCCCGCTTCATCGACACGTAGGGGTTGGGGCGGGTCTGGTAGTAGATCTGGGTGAAGCCCAGCGCACGGTAGAAGTCGGCGATCTCGTCGATCGACCGGCAGGGCAGTAACGGGACGGTTCTCTCGTTGGCCACGTGTCTCCTTCGACTAGCCAAATTTGGCTACTGAGGTCAGTGTACGTGTGTCCGCATCCCCTGCGGGTCGAACAGGATGAGGAGTTCGACCACCCCGCCGTCGGCGCTGCCCAGCCAGTGCGGCAGGGACGTGTCGAACTCGGCCGCCTCGCCGGGCGGCAGCGTCAGGTCGCGCTCGCCGAGAACGAGCCGCAGATGCCCATTGAGTACGTAGAGCCATTCGAAGCCGTCGTGGGTCTGCGGCGCCGGGACCAGCGGATCCACCCGGGACGGGATGATCATCTTGAAGGCCTGTACCCCGCCCGGCCGCCGGGAGAGCGGCACGAAGGTCATCCCGAACCTCCGGATCGGCGTGAGGTGGATCCGGGGGTCGCCGGTGCGTGGGGCGCCGACCAGGTCGTCCAGCGGGACGTCGTAGGTGCGGGCCAGCGGCAGCAGTAACTCCAGGGTCGCCCGGCGCTGCCCGCTCTCCAGCCGGGACAGCGTGCTTTCCGACACTCCTGTCGTCGTCGCGAGGTCGGCGAGGGTGATGCCGCGATGACGCCGCAGTGCTCGCAGTCGCGGGCCGACCGCGTCGAGTACCGCGTCGAGTTCAGGGTCCATGGAGCCATCTTGCCGAAACAGCAAGATTTCGTGCCAGATCGGTATGTCCCGTCGAGACTGAGCTCATGGATTTCTGGGATGAGGTCTACGCCTCCCGGCCGGTGGCCACCGACCCGCGGCCGAACGCCCGGCTCGCCGAACTCGTCGCGGGCCTGCCGCCCGGCGACGTGCTGGACCTCGGATGCGGCGAGGGCGGCGACGCGCTGTGGCTTGCCGGTCAGGGGTGGCGGGTCACCGCCACCGACATCTCGGCCGTGGCGGTCGAGCGGCTCACGGCGCTCGCCGGTGATCGTGTCACCGCCGTCCGGCACGACCTGGGCGTGTCGTTCCCTGACGGTACGTTCGACCTGATCTGCGCCCACTACCTTCACACGCCGTTCGACCTCGACCGGGCGGCCGTTCTGCGCGCGGCCGCGCACGCGCTGCGCCGGGACGGGCGGCTGCTGGTCGTCGACCACGGCTCGACCATGCCGTGGTCATGGAACCAGGACCCTGACGTTCACCACCCGAGCCCGGTGGAGGTCGCGGCGGAGATCGATCTCGACCCGGCGACGTGGACGGTCGAGCGGGCCGACGCGCTCACCAGGATCGCGACCGGCCCGGACGGCAGTACCGCCGAAGTCACCGATAACGTGCTGGTCATCCACCGTGCGCCGTGACACCCCGCCGCCCCGCACCGGGATCGGCGAGGCCGAGGTGCTGCGCGCATTCCTCGACTACCTCCGGACCTCGATCGCCGCCAAGGTCGACGGCGTCCCCGATCCCCAGGCGCGGACGGCCGCCGTGCGGTCGGGCACGAACCTGCTCGGACTGCTCACCCACCTGACGTCCGTCGAACGCGCCGTCTTCCTCGGCGACGACGTCACCGACTGGCCGTCGACGTTCCAGGCCGCACCCGCCGACAGCGTGGCCGACGTCGTGGCCCACTACCGCGAGACGGTGAAGCGCGCGAACGACGTGCTCGACCGGTGCACCGATCTCGGCGGCCCGCTCCCACGACACCGGCCGGACCGCCCCGCGCCCAGCGTCCGCTGGGCCCTCGCGCACATGATCGAGGAGACCGGCCGCCATGCGGGCCACGCGGACATCCTCCGCGAACTGATCGACGGCACGACCGGCCGCTGACCCCGCTTCACTTGCGAGATTGCAGGGTGGCGGCCAGTTCGCGGGCGGTCGCCGCGGCGAAGGGGCGGAACCCGGACTCCTCGTTGTCCCGCAGCGCCGCCCGCAGGTGGTCGAGGGCGGTGTCGAGATCGCCGCGGGCCCTGGCCAGGAGACCGACGTGGTGGGCGGCGAAGCCGGCGAACGTGATGCCGGTGCCGCCGATCACGATCCGGCCGGCGTAGGGGGCCAGGTCGGCGTACAGGTCGTGGGCGGCGTCGGGGGAGGCGAGGGCCGACCAGAGTTCGGCCCGGATCGCCATGTGGGTCAGCCACATGTAGTTGCGCGGCACCTCCGGCTGCTGCCGCCACGGGCCGAGCGCGGTCCGGGCCTGCTCGGTCCGGTTCGAGCGGACCAGGGCCAGGGCGTGCCAGTCGCGGAGCAGGGACAGGCCGGTGGCGGCGGCGGCCTCGGCCAGCAGGGGCTCGATCGCCGGGAGGGTGCCCCGTGCCAGGTTCAGGGTCGCCGTCAGGGCGATCGGGATCTCGGCGGCGCCGGGCACGGTCGTACCGGAATGGAACTCACGGGCGTCGGCGATGGCCTGCTCCGCCTCCTCGAACCGGCCGCGGGCCACGGCCACGATCGCGTCGGCCCAGGTGAGGACGACGAGCGCGGGGGCGAGGGCGTGTCGCTCGGCCAGTTCCCTGGCGTCGCGGTAGTGGCGCAGGCCCGCGCCGACGTCGCCGTGCTCGATCTGGTCACGGCCGCGGAACACCAGCGCGCGGGCCTGGGCGGCGGGGTCGTCGGCCGACTCGGCCATCTCGACCAGTTCGCGTGAGGCGGCCAGGCGCTCGTCGAGGAGCTGCGGGCGTTCGTAGGCGACGTGGCGGAGTTCGAGGACGCGGGCCAGGTCGTCTCTGGTGCCGTGGGCACGGGCCAGGGCTTCGGCCTCGGTCGACAGGGCCACGGAGCGGTCGGCGGTGTCGGCGCCGTAGTAGATCTCGCCCGCCAGGGCGGCCAGCAGCCGGGCCCGCAACGCCTCGTGCCCGGCGGGCAGCTCCCGGGCGAGCCGCTCGAACAGGGCGGTGGCGGCGACGTCCACCACCTGGTATTCGCGCCAGCTCCAGATGGCGTCGGTGGTGGTGGTGACCGCCGCGCGGGCCGCCGCCACCACGTCGCCGCCCGCCAGGGCGACCTCGGCCGCCTCGCGGGCGGACTCCCAGGCCTGACGCTCGTAGCCCGCGCGTTTGCGGGCGAGCGCGAGCCCGAGCAGGACCTCGTAGCGGTCGGCGTCCGTCGCGGTGCGGTCGCGCGACAGCGCCGACAGCGCGGCCTCCTGGAGGCGGGCGGCCTCGGCGGGGGCGGGCTGCAGGGCGGCCACGGCCGAGGCCCTGGTCGCGTAGGTCCAGGCGGCGCGGGCGTGCTCGGCCGCGGCCCGGCCGTAGTGGTGGGCCAGTTCGGTGAGGCGCGTCTCGCGCACCCGGCCGGACCGCGCCTCGATCTCCCCGGCCAGCGCCGCGTGCAGGAGCCTGCGGCGGCCCGGGGACAGCCGCGCGTAGATCGCCTCCCGGACCAGCGCGTGGGTGAACCGGTGGCCGTCGCCCTCTTCCTCGATCAGGCCCGCGAGCAGCGCGGCCTCGGTGGCGGTCAGCGCGGCCTCCCCGGTCAGCCCCGACGCCGCCTCGACCAGGTCGGCGTCGAAGGTCCGTCCGTACACGGCGGCCGTCGACAGCAGCGGTTCGACGTCGTCGGGCAACTGGTCGATCCGCCGCCGGACGACATCCCGAACGCCGTCGGGGACGCGCAGCGCCCCCGGGGCCTCCGGGTCGGTGAGACGTCGCTCCTCCGCCAGCAGCTGGACCAGTTCCCCGATGAAGAACGGGTTGCCGTTGGTGCGTTCCCGCAGCGCCGCCGCGACCTCGTCGGGGATCTCGACACCGTGGCGGAGCGCGACGTAGTCGCGGACGCCCGCCTGGTCGAGCCCGCGCAGCCCCACCCGGACGAGATCGGCGCGGGCCAGGTCGGCCAGCGCCTCGGCCAGTTCCGGTGAGAGGTCGGCCTCGGCGTCGCGGCTGGTCAGCAGCAGGACGACCGGCAACGTGGCCAGCATCGCGCCGAGCCGCCTGACCAGGTGCAGGGTGTCGCCGTCGGCCCAGTGGAGGTCGTCGAGGACCAGCAGGGCCGGGCCGGTCTCGCGCAGCAGCGCGGCGGTGGCCTCGGCCAGCCGGAAGGCCACCGTGTCGAGATCGGCGGCCGTGCCGTCCCAACCGGGCAGCCACTGGCCCGTCGCGGACGCCTCGGCCAGGGGCGCCAGCGCCTGCGACCACGGCCACAGGGCCGGCGCGCCGGCGGTCTCCTCGCAGCGTCCCCATCCGGTGCGCAGGCCCATCGCGGCGGCGGTCGCGGTCAGCGCGCGGGCCAGCCCGGTCTTGCCGACGCCGGGTTCACCCGTCACCAGCACCAGGGTTCCCCGGCCCGCCGAGGTGTCGACGAGATGCCCGGTCAGGCGGGCCAGCCAGTCGTCGCGGCCGACCAAGCCGGTCGCCGCGACCGGTGGCACGGGAACCAGGACGGCCTTCGCGGGGGCGGGCATGGCGTCGAGTGAAGGTTCGTGGTTCAGCACGGCCGCTTCGAGCCGCCGCAGCTCAGGACCCGGATCGACGCCGAGTTCGTCGGCCAGGACCTGCCGGGCCCGGCGCAGCGCGTCGAGCGCCTCGCCCTGACGCTGGGAGCGGTAGAGGGCGACCGCGAGCAGCCCCCAGCCCGCCTCGCGCAGCGGATGCGCGGTGACCATCCGCTCGATCTCGCCGACCAGCCGGTTGTGCACCCCGAGGGCGAGCTCGGCCCGGAACCGGTCTTCGGTCGCGAGCAGCCAGACCTCGGTCAGCCGGGCCGCCTCGGCGGCGAGCCCGGGAGCCATGGCCGCGACGTCTTCGTAGGGCTCGCCGCGCCACAGTTCGCCGGCGCTCCGCAGCAGGTCGAGGGCGTGGGCGGGATCGGTCGTGAGGATCTTCTGCGCCTCGCCGACCAGGCGCTCGAAGGCGGCGGCGTCGAGATTCTCGGCCGTCAGGGCGTAGCCGGGCGGGCGCGTGAGCAGGATCCGGGCCGGCGCCCGCGCGGGCCGGTCGGGTTCGAGGGCGCGCCGGAGATTCGAGATGTAGGCCTGCACCGAGGACAGCACTTTCGGCGGCGGCTCCTCACCCCACAACTCGTCGACGAGACGGGAGACCGACACGATCCGGCCGCCGGCGGCGAGCAGCAGCGCCAGCAGGGCACGCTGCTTCTGCCCGCCGAGCTGCGCCGGACCGCTTCCGATTTCGACGTCGAGAACCTCGACCTGGCCCAGCACCTGAAACCGCACCCGGCAAAGCTAACGGGCCCACGGGTCCCGTCCAAGTCCGGCCAGCATGACATCCAAGTAGGGCGGCGCAGGCTGTGCACATCCCACCGAGAAAGGAGAGGGCAATGACGAGTCAGACCGGGCAGCGGCTCCACGGGCCGGGGCTCACCGACGTGCGGATGATGCGGGTGGCGCACTCCAACTTCCGCCGCGAGCTGGGCCTGTCCCCGGCCGCGATCCGCGCGGTCGCCGGGGGAGACCGCCGCCGGACGACGATCGTCGCCGACCACGCCGACCTGTTCCTGTCGCTGCTGCACCACCACACCATCGAGGACGACCTGCTGTGGGCGGCGCTCCTGGAGCGCGTCCCCGCCGAGCTCGCCCCGCTGGTCCAGGTGATGCAGAGCCAGCACGAGCACGTGGCCGCCCTGCTGGACCGGTCGCACGCGGCGCTCGGCGCCTGGCGGCGCACCGCGTCCGCACCCGACGGCGACGCCCTGGCCGTGGTCCTGTCGGATCTGTGCACGGCGCTGTTCGAGCACCTGCACGCCGAGGAGACCCACCTCCTGCCGATCATGGCCAGGCACATCACGCCGGCGGAGTGGGAGGAGTTCACCGTCCAGGGCATGTCCTCGATCCCGAAACGCCTCATGTTCCTCGGCTTCGGCATGATGCTCTACGAGGGCGACCCCGAGGCGATCGAGATCGAGCTCCGCAAGCTCCCCGCACCACTGCGCCGCCTGCTGCCCCCACTGGGCCGCCGCGCCTACCGCCGCTACGCCCGCCGCGTCCACGGCACCCCCGCGCCGCCGCGCGGCATCGGCGTCATCGCCTGAGTCACCCTCAACACCGAAGGAGTTCCACCATGACCGCACAGACCATCGACCTCGCCGCCGCCCGAGCCCGGAACGAGGACGTCTGGCGCCGTTCCAGCACCCTCCTGTACGCCCGCCAGATCGACGCCTTCGTCGAGCTCTGGTGCGAGGACGCCAGTTACGAGGCCGCCCTGCCCGTCGCCGGCCTGCCCGCCGTCATCACCGGCCACGAGGCGCTGCACGCGGCCTTCACCGGCCTGGTCTCCGCCGCGAAGAGCATCACCGTGCACGACGTCCGCTTCCACCAGACCGACGACCCCGACGTCGCGATCATCGAGGAGCGCATGGTCGGCGAACTCGCCGACGGCGACCGCTACGAGAACCGCCTCATCATCCGGGTCACCTTCCGGGACGGCCGGATCGCCCACATGCTCGAGTATTACGGCCAGTTCGCCCACCAGGACCTGCTGCGCAAGCTCGGCTTCACGGCCTAGTGGCCCACGCCGTAGCGGGTGGTGCCCCTGCTCCAGGCGTCGTTGCCGCTGATCCACGATCGGACGTTCGCCAGATAGCCGGCGAGGTCGCGGGCCTGCTCGGGGAGCCCGTAGTCGCGGGGGAGCGCGAGCGCCTCGGCCTCGAGATCAAGGTACTACTCGATGAGCCGGTCGTGAGCGAACCTGGTCTGCCAGGTGGGCGACATGCCCATGCGGCTGCGCGCACAGATCGGCGTAGGCCCGCACCAGCGGCGGTGCGCTGATCGGCAGCGCGCCCGCCTCGCCGTAGGCGAAGCGGATCATCGGGTCGAGGACCGTCCGGGCCAGCGCGGGATCCTCGCCGAGCGGGCCGTCGAACCAGTCGTCGAAGGGGAAGAACCAGTACATCCAGTCTGACGCGAGCTGGGCGCCGAGACCGCGGGCGTCGGGGAACGCATAACCCGTGAGCAGGTCGAACCTCGGTTCGTCGAGCCTGCGGATCTCCTGCTCGCCGGTGACGATCCCGAACGACGCGGCCCACTGGAGGCTGCGCCGGCGCATCCGCTCCACCTCGGGATTCAGCCGCGCCGGCCACGGGATCCTGAATCGGGGCCCGCCGTCTTCGGCATCGGGCGGCGTCGGATCCGTGTCGGGGTGCGCCGGGCGCGCCGTCGAGGTCCCCGGGCCGGTCGGACAAGCCGCTTCCAGGTGGCCCGGAACCTTCATACACAGCTCCTCGTGATGTCCTGTGCGACGCGTCGGCTCAGTTCGGGGCAGTCTGCATCAACACGGAACCGATATGATCAGTCACTCAAAGTAGTGTTTCCTGGGATGTGGTGTCTGCCGGATGCCCTCGAAGGCGACCATTGTGTGACCTCCCCGGCTTCAGAGCACGATGACAAGGAACGCGGTGGCGGCCAGCGCGAGCGCCACCAGGCCCGGCGTGCGCCGGTTGATCCTCGCCTCCTGCCAGGAGCCGCGCAGCAGGATCACCACGACGGCGAGCGCGGCCACCAGGTGCACTCCCCACCAGAGGCTCTCCGGGCCGTGACCTCCGGCGAGTCGGGAGCCGCTGAACGCGATCAGCAGCCCGAGCGCGAACACCACCGCCGCCTCGCGGTACCGGCCGAGCAGCGCCCATACGACCGTGCAGGCCAGGAACATGATCGAGGCGCTCTGGTGCAGCCGCCGGGAGAGCAGGCCGCCCTCGATGTCGAGGCTGCCACGCAGAGCCGTTTCGTATTCGTAGGGCTCGCTCATGTGCACGCCCTGGAGGGGAAGGTAGGAGCCGTCGTAGAAGATCTCCGCGTCGGCGGGCACGAAATGGATCATCAGATAGACCCCGGTGCCCAGGATCACGAGGAAGAGGCAGATCAGCACCTCGCCGGCCAACTGCCGTGCGCGTTCCATGGTGTGCGTTCTCCTTCAGCTGTTCAGGAGCCGGTCGAGACTCCGGCAGGCGCGGCCCAGCGAGGTCGAACCGCGTTTCTTCGCCAGGGCGGCCACCTCGGGGATCTCGCCCCGGGCGTCGGCCCACGTGGCGACGTCGACGGCCAGCACGACGGCGTCGGTGTGCAGAGCCAGGGCCCGCTCGCCCTCCCTCGGGAGGAACTCGGCCAGGAAGTGGCGCAGGATCGTCCACACCTCGGCGTGCGCGCCCTGCCTGGCGGCCAGCTCCAGCGAGGGCAGCGCGGGGCCGGCCTCGTAGCGGGTCCGGCGGCCCAGCATGCCCAGCAGCCTGCCTGTCTCGGCAGCGGGGAGAGCGTCCTTGGCCGCGAGCTGAAGCAGCGGGGGCACCGCGTCGTCGCCTTCCTCGGTGAGGAAGTAGGCCAGGACCAGGGCGGTCGCCGGGCCCGACGCGCCTTCGGCGAGAGCCAGGTCGTGGAGGTCGCCGATCGCGATGTCGGGCGGATCGTTGCGGTCGATCAGGCCGCTCGCCAGATGGGCCGCCGCCAGCTCCCGGTGGTGAGGCGTCATACCGGGCCAGTAGTGACGTGACTCGCGCCGGTAGGGGCGCGTCTCGGGCATGGTCAGCAGGGTGTCGAGGGGGGCGATGCCGAGGGGTTCCGCCGCTTTCCAGCTCACGTCGGCGATGCCGCGCTGGTCGACGACGTGATCGTCATAGGGGACGACGCGGGAGCCGAGGGCCAGGGTCCAGGTCAGCTCCACCTCCGGGGGCGGGGGCGCGCCGCGCTCGAACCATCGGGCCACCGCTGCCGAGCCGCTGTTTCTCGCGCGTTCGGCCAGGTCGGGGCCGAGATCGGGCGGCAGGCGCAAGAGTGCCTGAGCCAGGTCGAGCGGCAACGGTTCGTGGCTCGATTCCGCGTACACGGCCAGCCGGTCGAGAAGGGGCCCGGGGTCGAGGTGGCCGTCGGCGCGGGTGGGGGTGGCCAGCAGCACCGGGGGCAGCACTCCGGCCTTCGCCGCGCGCAGGAGTTCGTCGAGGCGGGACAGCAGGAAGGTGTGCGGGCGGGCGCACTCCCCCGGGTCGGGCAGGCGGTTCCAGGGGGCGGGCTCAGGTCGCGTCGCCGGGTCGTAGATGTCGGCCGTCCCCAGGACCTCCTCCTGCAAGTAGCCAGGCAACGCGTGCAGCGGGACGACCGTGCGGAGACCGGGGAACAGCTGGAAGGCCGTGGCCGCGACGCTCACCATGCCGCCGTACAGGGACTGCCCGAGATCGCCCGACAGGCCGGGGAAGGCGTGCTCGGCGTCGGTCCGCTGCTCCTCGGAGACCGGTTTCTGGTGGGCCGGGCGCCGGGCCGCGGGCGGTCCCGGATCTTCGCCGGGATTGACGAGCTCCCTGGCCAGCGCGGTGCACCAGTCGCGCGGCGACGGCCAGGTCAGGGCGTCGTAGAGCACCGGCCGCAGGTGTTCGCCGAACCGCCGGGCCAGCGTTCTCCTGAGGGGGCCGGGATTCGTGTGCGCGGCCCGCACGACCGCCGCCAGCCACGCCTCGACGTCGATCCAGCCGATCTCCTCCGGCGGGCCGCTCTCCAAGCCGGAGACGGGGAACGGGCCGGGGACGGTGACCTCGGGCAGACGTCCGGGAGTGAAGTCGGCGGTCCAGCCTCCGGTGAAGCGCTCGAAGAGCTGCCGGGCCGAGGCCGGCGGCAGGAGTTCGGCCGCCTCCAGGATCGGGGCGGGGTCGGTGAGATGGCCGGCGTGCTTGAGCGTGAGGGCCACCGCCCGGTCGCGCACCTCGGGAGAGCCGTGCGCGTAAGCGTTGGTCAGCGCGGTGACGTGCCCGGCGACGCGTTCCGGTGCGGCGGCCAGGTCGCGGTCGAGCCAGGTCAGGCCCTTCACGGCGAGCTTGGCCTCCGGGCGGAAGGTCATCGCCTCGATCGCCTCGGCGACGTCCGCCGGATCGAGCCGCGCCTGGTGCACCTGCTGCCAGGCCAGCTCGGCCACCGGCCCCGGCGCGGCGGGCAGCAGCCGCAGGTAGTCGCGCAGCCGCCCGGCCGACTCCTCCGGCGTGGGCGCCACGAGCGTGTGCAGCCGGACGAAGAACCTCAGGTCCGGTACGTCGCCACCACGCAGGAAACGGCCCACGCAGCCGTCGATGATCTGCTCGCGGGGTAACTCGCGGACGGTCAGGGCCAGCCACCGGGACGGCTTAGGGGTGAGCGTCTCGGCGGCCAGCGCCCGGCCCGCGCCGTCGGCCTCGAAGATTTTCGCGAGCAGCTGGGGTGTGAGCGGGTCCTTGGCCACCCCCACCGCCGACAACCAGGCCACCACCAGCGGCTCATGGTCGGGCGGGGTGACCACGCCGTCGCGCAGCAACGCCAGGGCCAGTGACGCGATCCGGTCGTCGGGACGGCGGATGCGGCGCGCGAGCCGTACCGCCAGATCGGCCCGCCAGGCCGCCGGGCGACCGGAGACCGCCTTCACCAGCCGGTGCGGGCTCGGCGCGGTCGACCAGCGGGGGTTGAAGTCGCGCTTGGTCAGCCAGGTGACCACGGCGGCCGGGCCGGAGATGGTCGCCGCGCCCACCATCATCAGCACCTCGGACGAGCCGATGACCTGGCTGTCATCGGTCCAGTCGAAGACGTCCCCGTCGAGGGAGACGGCCAGCAGCGGGCTGTCGCGGAGCTCCGCGAGCAGGCCCGGCAGCTCGGCGGCGACGGCGGCCCGTTCGGCGTCGGTGAGCTCCGGCAACCGCAACGCCAGCCCTTCGGCGTCGCGGTTCGCCACGAGATTCCTGATCTCGGTACGGATGTCGTCGACGGTCATGACGCCAGCCCTTCGACGTCGCGGCTGAGCGTGAAGATGTCGCGATATGTCATGACGTGGCTCCGGTGAGCTGGGTGTGGAGGCGCTTGCATTCGTGGACGAAGCGGATCGTCCGGCGGCTGCGCGCGAACTCGGCGACGATCGGGATCTCGCCGCTCGCGCCGGTCCAGCGGGCCACGTCGGCGGCGAAGGCGACGAGTTCGGTGTGGGTCACGGTGATGCGCCGTCCTTCGCCCGGCAGCATCCCGGGCAGGAGGGCGCGCAGGATGCGCCACACCTCGTGGTGACCTCCGGCCTCGGCCAGCTCGGTCAGGGCGGCGATGGCGGGACGGGTCTCCAGCCACGTGCGGCGCAGTGCCAGTGCGAGCTGGCGGCCGATCGCCTCGGCGGGCAGGTCGCCTCTGGCCGCCATCCGCAGGACCACCGGGATCGTCCCGGGCACGCCGCCCGCCAGCAGGACCGCGATGGTCACCGCCGTCGCGTCGCCGAGGGGGCCGTCGGCGGCGGCCAGGCGGGACAGCTCCGCCGGGGTCACGCTCGCGTACCAGCGGCTGCGCAGGACGAACGGCAGCATGTTCACGGCCGTCACCTCGCGGTGCGAGGGCAGCATGGCCGGCCACCCGGCGATCCCGCTGCCCATCTCGTCGAACGAACCGTCTGGCGGCTGCCTCAGCAGCGCCCCGTCGATCAGCTCGTCACCGGTGGGCGTGGCCCGCAGCACCGGGGTCAGGCGGACCTCGGTGAAGTGTTCGGGTTCTCCGTCGCCGAACGGGACCATGGACGCGTTCACCATGTGGGTCCACTGGAAACCGCACTCCGGGTCGGGCATACCCGGCCCGGCCAGCCATTCGTGTGCCCTGCGCGCAGCAACCGAATCGATCTTCGCGGCCCGGTCGGCGGCGGCCGGGTGGCCGCCCCGGGGCAGCCGTAGCAGCGCCTGGGTGAGGTCGGCCCTCAGCGGTTCCACGCCTGCGGCGGCGCACGTCTCCAGGCGGTCGACCAGCACGTCGGGGTCGAGGTGGCCGGTCATCCACGTCGGCGTGGCCAGCAGCACCGGCGGCAGCGTGCCGGTGCGCAGAGCCCCGTACAGCTCCGCGTAGCGGGTGACGAGGAAGTCGGACGGCGGCGAGAGATGTTCCGGGTGCGGGAGCCGGTGCCGTCGCCGCCACTCGTGCAGGGGCGGAAGCTCCCGGCGCTGGAAGGAGCGCAACCGGGACGGGACGAAGGCGACGGTGACCGCGACCAGCGGCTCGTCCGGGCCGGGCGGGGGCACCGGCAGGCCCTTGCGCATGGCGGTGATCCGGTCGGGGTTCACCCCCAGCTCGGCCAGGCGCTCGTACACGCCACGCAGGGAGTCCTGCGGCATGGCCTCGTCCGAGTCGTCGTAGAGGACTCCGGGCTCCACCGGACGGGACGCACGCCGATCCGGGACGGCGTCGTCGAAGTCCTCTTCGAAGTCACCGTCGTACTCGTCGTCTTCGTCGGGAGCGGGGTCCGGGGTCCGGTCGTCACCGGAGGGTTGTCCGTACAGATAGATCCGGCCGTTGGCGTAGGGGATCGGCTGGCCGGCCTCGTCGGCCACGGCCCCCGCCGGGCCGTCGTCGCTGGTCCAGGTGATGAAGACGACGCGGAGCGGGGTGTCGTCGTCGAGGTAGCGGCCGGGTCGCCAGCCGCTACCGGCCACCGCGAACCGCCGTTTCGGCGGGTTCAGCCCGATCTCCTCGCCCCGGTTGACCAAGCGGGCCGAGACCGAGTGACTCGCGCTGTCCCAGAACTTCTCCGGGCCGCGCGGCGGGATCTCCGGCAGGGCGCCGGGCGTGACGAGCTCCTCGGCCAGCACGGTCTGCCATTCGTCGGGGTCGGTGATCTGATCCCGGTTCTGCCGGTGGGTCTGCTGCTCGACGTGCGGCTTCAGCCTGCGGCGCAGGTTCGTGCGGTTCTCCGCGACCCCGCCGACGAAGGCCGCCATCCAGCGTTCCCATCCGATCCACCGCTCGTGGTAGTTCGGGAAGATCGACGGCTTGGGGAAACTCTCCCTGGCGGGCACCTCGGGCAGCGGAGAGAACTCCTTGCGCTCCTGCGGATCCTCGGCCGGGGCCTCGCCGCCGAAGCGTTCGGCCAGCCTCGCGCCCAGGTCGGCGGGGAGGTGCCGGGCGCCGTCGAGGATCGCCTCGGCGTGGTCGGCGAACAGGCCGGCGTGCTTCAGGGTCAGCTCGGTCGAGCGGTTGCGCACGTCGAAAGACGCGTGTGTGTACGCCGTGGTCAGCGCGCCCACGAAGTCGGCGGCCACCTCGGGAGTGGCCCGGATCGTCTGGTCGAGCCAGCGCAGACCCCGGGCGGCGAATTTGGCCTCGGCCCGGAACGTGAGCGCCTCGACCGCCTCGACCAGATCGGCGTGGTCGAGCGGCATCGCCGCGCGCACCTGTCCGACGGCCAGTTCGGCGACCGGGCCCGGAGCCGACGGCAGCAACCGCAGATAGTCACGCAGCCGGGGAGCGGACTCCTCGGGCGTGGGATCGAGGAGCGTGTGCAGCCGGACGAAGAACCGCAGGTCCTGAACGTCGCCACCACGCAGGAACCTGCTCACGCACCCGTCGAGCGCCTGCTCCCTGGGCAGCTCGCGAGCGGCGGCGGCCAGCCAGCGGGTCGGCCCGGGGTCCAGCCGCTCCTCGCGGAGGGCACGGCCCGCGCCGTCGGCCGTGAAGACGTGCGGCAACAGAACAGAGGTCAACGGGTCGCCGGCCAGGCTCGGCACGGTCAGCCAGGCCGCCACCAGCGGGTCGTGGTCGGGCGGCGTCGCCCCGGACTCACGCAGCAGCGCCACGGCCAGCGGCGCGAGGCGGTCGGCGGGACGGCGCACCCGCTGGGCCAGCCGGACCGCGACATCACGACGCCACTCCGGCGGACGGGTCGCCGCCACCCGGCACACCTGGGCCACGTCGACGGTCCCGCCCCAGCGCCGGTTGACGTCGCGGCCGGTCATCCACGTCACGGCGGCGGCGGGGCCGGTGATGACGCCGACACCGGTCAGAAGCAGGGCCCCGGCCGAGGTGTCGAGCTGCTCACCGACGAGCTCATCCACGTCGTCGGGGTCATCAGCGGGGGGACGCCGCAACTCCTTCAGGAGGCCGGGCAACTGCCCGCCCAGCTCGGCGCGCTCCTCCTCGGTGAGCGTGACCAGCCGGTCGACGAGGGGAGTGACCCGGTTGCCGGTGACCAGGTCGCGGATCTCCGTCCAGAGGGTCATCGGGAGACCTCCACGGCGGCGCGGGCGACGATCCGGGCGGCCAGCACGTGTTTGCACGGCCCGCGCGAGCCGCGATGGTCCCACCACCACTCGCAGGTGCAGGAGCCGTCCGGCAGCGAGACCCGGCGGGCGCCACCCGAGGTGTGGACGGTGGCCAGCTCGCCCTCAAGGCGCACGGCCCCCGCCTCGACCAGCTTGCGCGCCTTGGCCAGCCGGGGGTTGAGCAGGATCACGTTGTCCTTGTCGTAGGGCAGCTCACGGTGGAAGTGGGCGGCCTCCGCCAGGTCGTAGCCGACCCGGCCGGCGACGCCGAGCTGCGTCAGCGCGGCCCGGACCCGGTCGGCGGGGATGCCCGCACGGTCGGCCAGCAGGCCGATCTCGACCTCGGGCTCGAAGTTGAGCAGCATGCCCACCACGTCGGCGTCGTTCTCTGCCTCGTCGGTGGCCAGGTCGCCGAGCACCGCGCCCTCACCGGAGAAGCCGCGCCAGCGCTCGGGGGAGAGGGTGAGCGTGTAGCGCATGCCCGGCAGTTCGAGCTCCCAGGCGCTGGAGGCGGCGTCGGCAGGGCCGTACACACGAAGGGTTTTCGCGAAGCGCAGCAGTGGCAGGAGGGTGCCGAGCCGGTGGGGACCGGCGAGCTGGACCGCACCCGGGACCTGACGGTCGGCGACCTTCAGGTCGCGACCCGACTGCGTCACCCACACCGTGCCCTTCTTGGGCAGCCCGCGCAGGAACCGCACCGCCGTCATGCCGGCCAGCTCGCCGCGCTGGTCCATGCCCGAGGCGATGACCTGCACCTCGGCGAATCCCCGTAACCAGCGCTCGGGGAGCGGCACCTTCTTCTCCACGACAGCGCCGTCCATCGTGGTCACGACCAGCTCGTCGAGCCCGACCCCCAGGTGCAGCGGGTCACGCGCGCCGATGCGCGCCAGCGCCTCCCGGAGCGGCGCGTTCACGTCGACGTTGGTGGTGCCGCGATCGAAGACCTCGCCGTCGAGGGCGCCGCCCAGCAGGTCGAGCCGGGCGTAGACCCCGCCGCAGGCCGAGAACGACTCGAACCGCAACCGGTCTCCGTTGCACGTCACCACCGGGTCGCGCACCCAGCCGGGCCGCGCCTGCGGCTGGTGGTAGCGGGCCAGCGCCACGTCGGCGACGCCGAGCAGCGCGGCCGCGGCGGGCGCCGCCTGGGTCACCACGCCGCTGAAGAACCGGGGAGCCAGTGCCGGGCCGGACAGCGCCCGGCCGCCGGAGGTCGCCAATCCGAGACGACCGTCGACAAGGGAGGAGGGCGCAGCGTAGGTGTACGCCTGCGTCGCTGAAGTCATGGCCGGGACAATAGATCTTCCCACCGACAAACCGGTGCGGCCCGCGAGAACTAGATCGGAAAACTGCCGCGACGCCAGTGCCAGCGGCGGCCGGCCCGCAGATGGTCGACGATCGCACGCTGGAGCACGTTGTCGCGCGGCAGCCGATCGAGCGGTGTGGTCAGGGTCCGGAACACGAACCGCAGCACCTCGACGTCGGCGTCGGGCCCTTCCGACTCCTCGTAGGGCTCCAGCTCGAACCTCCGCTGGAACCGGACGATGTTGGAGTCTTCCGGCAGATACTCCTGTAGTTGCGGGTCGAGCAGCCACGAGCCGCAGCCGAAGGCGGTGTAGCGCTCGTCGGGGAAGTGGCGCGGGAAGAACACGCGGGCCTGGTCGAGCGAGGCGTCGATCGCCTCAGGAGTCATCGGGCCCGACTCGGGGATGTGCAGGTCGAGGGTGGTGCCGCCGCGGTGGAACTGCAACCGGCCCATCTCGTAGACGGCGCCGCGCGCGTGCAGCGTCAGCCAGGCTTGCATGACCGGCCAGCCCTCGCGGTTCATCCGCCGGTCGACCGCCAGGTTGCGGCCGAGGTCCGCCAGGCTCAGCCACGACACGGCTTCGTCGACGCCGTGGTCGCGGTGGTATGCCATGGCGACGTCGGCCAGGGCCAGAAAGGCGTACACATAGAGATGCCGCCAGGCCGGGCCCCGATCGCGGGGCAGCTCAGGACCGGGCAAGAGCCAGCCGCCGCCCCCGAGGTCGGCGCGGACCAGGGCGATCGAGCGGTCGAGCAGCCAGCGCAGCTCCGGGGTCCAGAGCGGAGAGCCGGGGTCGGGCCAGCCCTCCATGATCTCGGCGGCGTCGTCGGGCCGCACCGCGAGCCGGTCGAGCATCGCGGGCGCGTCGGCTTTGGCGGGCAGCGGAGCCGACGGCAGGTCGCCGGCCAGTCGGTGCACGCGATCGACATCCTCGACGGATACGCCGAGCCGGGCCGCGGTGTCGTCCAAGTCCACGCGGACGACCCTACTCTTCGGCCTCCGGTTTTCCAGGGCCTCACACCGCGCTGACCGCGATCAAAGAGCCCAAGGCCATCAGGGTGCCGACGATGCCGAGGGTCGCGGTGTCATGATCGCGGGTGGCCGCGATCCAGCTGGCGTGGGCGCCCATCCAGACGGTGCCGCCGGAGACCACCAGCACCACGATCCGCAGTAGGGAGTCGTCCGCCTCGGCTACCGGAACACCCGGCTCGAATACCCCGACACCTCCGTGCCGCTGCGCCGGAATCTGGCGGTCACCCCGGTCCCGAACTCCTGCATCCTGCGCGACCTGATCGACGAGATCCGCCGCGAGCTGTGGCGGTCTCCCACCTGGATGCCGGCGTGCTGATCCGGGTCACGCTGACCTTGTCGCTGCTGGCCGCCGGGTGTACCGGCCCGCCTCAGGACGACCTGTCCGGCCCGCCGTTCACCCTGCGCGTCCTGGCGGGTGACGGTCTCGCCGACATGGCCCCCATCCTGCGGGACGCGATCCCGGCCACCGGCGTCACGGTCGCGCTGACCACCACCGACGACCCGGCCAGGTTCGAGACGGCAGGGCGTGACTTCGACGCCATCTGGCCCGCGTCCGACCACCGCCTGCGGTTGCGCGGGGGCACAGCGCGGCTCGACGGCACCGTCGAGATCATGTCGTCGCCCGTGATCGTGGGCGTGAGCACGCGGGCCGCGCACCGCCTCGGCTGGGACCGCCGCCCCGCCACGTGGGCCGACATCGCGGCGGCGGCCGCCTCGGGCCGCTTCACCTTCGGCATGGCCGATCCGGCCCGATCCGACGACGGCCTCAACGCGCTCGTGGCCGCCGCGACCGCCCTGACCGGGCCCGGCGCGCTCCAGCCCGGCGAGGAGCACCGGGCCGCGCCCCGGCTCGCGGGTCTGTTCACGGGGCAGCGGCTCACCGCGAACTCGACGTCGTGGCTGGTCAGGACCTACCGCGACGGCTTCGGCGCCGACGGCCTGATCGGTTCGGAGTCCGAGATCCTCAGCGCCGACGCGACCCTGCCGCCGGAGCACCGCCTGATCCCGATCCACCCGGCGGACGGCACCGTGACGGCCGACCATCCGCTGTCCCTGCTGGCGACCTCCCCTGCCGCGAAAGACGCCTTCCAGCGGCTCACCCGCTGGTTGCGCACCCAGCCCGTCCAGGAACGCATCGCCGGGCTCACCCGCCGGCGGCCGATCGTCAGCGGGGCGCGCGTGGCGGTGGAACTCAGCGCGCGGCAGTTCCAGATCCCTTTTCCCGCCGACCTGGATACGGTGGACGCGCTCGTTCACGCGTACAACGACAACCTGCGGCTCCCCGGCCGCACGGTCTATGTGCTGGACACGTCGGGTTCCATGAAGGGAGCTCGTCTCGCCCGGCTGAAAGAGGCTCTGTCGGGGTTGACGGGCACCTTCCGCCGCCGGGAGCGCATCACGTTCCTGCCCTTCGCCATGGAGCCGGGGGCGGCGTCCACCGTCGACATCCCCGAGACCGGGCCCACCGGAGGGACCCTGCGGGAGATCCGTACCTACGTGGAGAACCTCACCGCAGGTGGGGACACCGCGATCTATGACTCCCTGGTCAGGGCCTATGACCTCGTGGGCATCGGGAAGGGCCGGATCCGGTCCGTCGTCCTGCTGACCGACGGGGAGAACACGTCCGGGCGCGGCTTCGAAGCCTTCGCGCGGTTCCACCGGGGCCTGCCCGGAGCGGCTCCGCCCGTGTTCGCGATCGTGTTCGGTGACGCGGACCGGGCCGAGATGGACCGGCTCGCGAAGCTCACCAGTGGGGCGGCCTTCGACGCGACGTCGTCGGCCCTATCACTCATTTTTCAGGAAATAAGGGGATATCAGTAGGGCGTGTCACTCAGGCGCGGATCGGTCGGGCAGCCCAGTATGCAGGCGGAACCGGGTGAACTCCGCCGCCAGGACGGCGGGCGGGTAGTGGGCGTTGCGGCCGCTGGGGTTGGGCAGCACCCACACCCTGGCCCCGCCGATGGTGCCGGGTTGGAGGCCGGGCTTCGCCGCAGGGGCATGGAACGCGGCCCGGTATCCGGTGACGCCGAGGAACGCCGCCCACGAACAGTGGATGCCCGCAAGCCGTTCCGCCAGGTCGCGCCCGCCGTCGGCGAGTTCCCGCCGGGTCAGCTGGGCGGCTTGCGAGGTCGGCCGGCGCACGATGCTGGTGATGCCCAACCCGAGCGACAGCAGGTCCCGCTCCCGCTCGGCCCGCATCAGGGTCGGGGTGAAACCGGACGCGTGCAGCGCGGGCCAGAACCGGTTGCCCGGCGTCGCGAAGCTGTGCCCGATCGCGGCGGAGACCGGCGCGGGATTGATCCCGATGAACACGACCGCCAGCCCGTCGGCGAGCACATCCGCGAGGCCTTCGACGGCCATCTGTTCCTGCCTCCCGCTGATCGCCGACGGCGCGACCGCATCGGCCGGACCAAGATGATCACATCGTCGAACCGAACCGAACCGAACCGAACCGAACCGAACCGAACCGCCCGAGCTGAGCTGAGCCGAACCGCCCGAGCCGAGCTGAGCCAGCCGAACTCTCCGAGCGAACCGGCCGAGCGAACCGGCCGAGCCGAGTCGAACCGACCGAACTGGCCGAGCCGAGTCGAGCTGGCCGAGTCGAGCTGAACTATTTGAGCAGGTCGAAGCCCATCGTGCTCGGGAAGGCGCCGAGGTCGCCTGCGGCCATCTTGGCGGCTCCCGCGCGCAGGGCGCTCAGGCTGTGCAGGTAGGGCTCGACGCCCAGGCTGATGCGGCGGGCGCCGGTCCGCTGGATGTCGCTGATGGTGAACTCGCCCGATGACCAGCTCAGCAGCACGTTCACAGGCTTGGGTGCGACCGCCTTGACGACGGTGGCGATGGCGTCGAGATCGGGGAGGAAGGGGGCGAAGAGCACGTCGGCGCCCGCCTCGGCGAAGGCGGTCAGGCGGCGGATGGTGTCGTCGAGGTCGGGGCGGCCCTGGATGAAGTTGTCGGTGCGTCCGGTCAGCACGATCTTCCCGCGGGCCGCTTCGGCGGCGCGGCGGACGCGCGCCACGGCCTCGTCGAAGTCGCGGATGGGCTGGTCGGGGTCGGCCGAGGTGTCTTCGACGCCGAGGCCGGCCAGGCCCGCCGCGATGGCGGCCTCGACGGTGGCGGCGACGTCGTCGGGGGTGTCGCCGTAGCCGTCTTCGAAGTCGCCGTTGACGGGGAGCCCGCTCGTCCGGCTGAGCAGCTGGGCGTGGGCGAGGTGCTCGTCGCGGCTGACCGCGTGACGGCCGTCGAGGCGGCCGAGGGTGGCGGCGAAGGCGGCCGACGAGGTGGCGACGGCCTTGAATCCCGCGTCGGCGAAAACGGCCGCCGACAGGCCATCGAAGGCGTTGGGCATGACGAAGACGTCGTTCTGCTCGTGCAGGGCGGCGAAGGCCTCATAGCGCTCGCGCGACGTGTTACCAGACATGACTCTGCCCCCTTGAAGTGAATGGGCTGATCAGCCCACTTGTCGCCAGTCAATCAGGACGCCGAATGGGCTGTCAAACCCAATTTTGGCGTACGCTCTGTGCCATGGGTGTTCAAAAGTTCACGGCCAAGGGGCTCGCGGCCAGGGCGCGCATCATCGAGCACGCGGCCGAGCTGATCTACACCCATGGCGTGCACGGCACGAGCAACGAGCTGCTGCGCAGGGAGACGGGCGTCAGCGGCTCCCAGCTCACCCACTACTTCCCCGACAAGGAAAGCCTCGTGCTCGCGGTGATCGAGTGGCAGACCGAGGAGATCCTCACCCAGCACGCCAGGTCGAGCTTCGCGGTGTTCGACACCATCGAGGCCCTGCGTGAATGGGCCGCGTTCTACGTCTCCCACGAGCGGGTGTGCCAGGAGGGCTGCACACTGGGCTCACTCGCGGCCGAGATCGTCAAGGCCGATCTCGACGTCCGCGACCGGCTGGCCGCCGACTTCGACCGATGGAAAGACGTGCTGCGCGCCGGTCTCGCCCGCATGCGCGACGGTGGCCGGCTCCGTCCGGAAGCCGACCCCGCGAAGCTGGCGACGCTGCTGCTGGCCACCATGCAGGGAGGCATGCTGCTCGCCCAGATCGCGAACGACGTCGCCCCGCTGCGCGACGCCCTGACCGCCGCCATCGATCATGTGGAGTCATTCACGGTCTGAGCTGGGCTCCCCGCGCCCGAGAACGCAGAACTCGTTGCCCGCGGGATCGGTCAGAACCGTCCACGGAACGTCGCCCTGGCCTACGTCGGTGAGCGTCGCGCCGAGAGCCCGCAGCCGGGCGACCTCCGCCGCCTTGTCTTCGACGGGGTTCGGCAGCAGGTCGATGTGGACGCGGTGGTTTCCCCCGCCGGGCGCGCGGACGAACTCCAGATACGGGCCGACACCCTCGGCGGAGCGCAGCAGCGCCCGGTCGTCACTCAGTTCGTGGACGGTCCAGCCGATCGCCTCGCCCCAGAACCGGACCATGGCCCGAGGGTCGGCGCAGTCGACGACCACCGCGGCGATCGGCCCGGTGTCCCGGTAGAGCTCCCGGGGCTCCAGCACCCGGAACACGTTGCCCTCCGGGTCGGTCCAGGCATCGTCCGGGCCCGCATCGGCGGGCGTCGCGCCGAGTTCCTTCAGCCGTGTGACCAGCTTCGCGTGATGGGCGGCGGAGGTGGTGGCGAGATCGAGGTGCACGCGGTACTTCACCGTTTCGGGGTCCGGCACGATCACGAAGTCGATGCAGACGGCGGTGGGGTCGGGCCAGTCGAAGCCCACAGGTTCGACATTGGTCACACCGGGCTCCTCGCTGGCGACACCCCAGCCGAGCGCCTCCGCCCAGAACCGGCCGAGCGCCGCGTCGTCCCGAGCCTTGAAATTCACCTGAACAAATCGCAGTGCCATACCGCCAACCTAGTCAGGTCAGGACCCCTGCCCCGACGGACAGCGCCCCCAGTTCGTCGGCGAGCGCGGCCAGGGGCTCGCGGTTCAGCGAGTAGCAGATGGTGGTGCCCTGCCGCCTCGTGGTGACCAGCCCGGCTTCGCGCAGCACCTTGAGATGGGCCGAGATCGTCGGCTGGCTCACCTCGAACTCGTCGGTGAAGTCGCATGCGCAGATGTCCGGCCGGGCGGACAGTTTGCGCACGATGCCGAGCCGGACCGGATGGGCGAGCGCCCGCAGAACCTCGATCTCCACGCTGGACATTCTATCGCCTCGTCTCTATATAGTGGATTCTCTATATAGAGACGAGGCGATATGGATCACTTGGACGAAGCGCTTGAACGGCTGGCGGACACCGGTCCCGAGTTCCACGGCGGCCTGTCCAACCACGGCCCCATGGTGGCCGAGGCCCTGGTGCGGTTGGGCGCGCCGGGGGTGGTGCCCGGGTGGATCTCCGCGTACCTGCCCCAACTCGAGGAGCGGCCGGGCACCCGGGAACGGATCACCGACTGGCGGGACGCGCTCGGTGACAAGCGCAGGGTCGGCGACTGGACCGCCTACTTCACGATGGCGCTGGCCGGATCCTCCTGGCGAGACGTGCTGGCCCGGTGGTGGCCCCGGCTCGCCCCGGGCCTGGCGGCCGGCGCCACCCATGGGGTGATCCGCACGGCACACGCGGTGCGAGCCCTCGCCGACCAGGAGAGCGAACCGAGACGGGCGGAACTGGCCCACGCCTTGGCCTACTGGGCCGCCGCCTATGCCGAGCTTCCCGACCGGCCGATCACCGCCGGGGTGCGGACGATGGAACAGGCCGTCGCCGTGCTGCCCATCCTGGAACTGGCTCCCCGGGGCCTCATCGTCGACCATCTCGGCAACCTGAAGGACCTGCCGGAGTTCGTGGACGCCATCTCCGCGCTGCGCCCGCCCTCAGACGTCCAGGCCGATCTGGCCGAACTGTCGCGAGTGTTCTCCGGGGTGTTCCTCTCGCAGGGCAGGCACGCGCCGATCGCGTTCACCCACGCGGTGACCATGCCCGTCGCCGTCTCCTCGATCCTTGGCCATCTCCCGCAGGAGACGTGGCGGCCCACCTACGACCGGGTCTGGCAGATGTCGGCCGCCCTGTACAGCGGCTACGCCTACCAGGGGGTCGTGGAGCCGCTTCCCTCGGCCGACCCGCCCGCCCCCGAAGACCTGGCGGGGCAGGCCGCGGAGACGGGCGAGGAACACGCGATCAAACTGACCGAGGCGGTGCTCCGCGGGCACGCCGCCACCGGAGACCCGCTCTTCCTGCACACCGCGGCCCGCGCTATCGCGGTCCTGGGCCGGTGAAGGTGATCCGGCCGTCCTGACCGTCAGGGTCACGCGGTGGTTGAAGGCGCGGGCCCGGAAAGGCGTGTTGGACGAGCGGCGGGGCCGGCCCCTGGTCGGGGTCGCGGAGACGTGGCTGCACCGCATGCGCACCGCCGCCTCGGCCGTCGTCGCCGCCCGACTGCCGGCCCGCCCCGGCAGCCGCGTCCTCACCCTGGTGGGCGCGGGCTGCGTCGCCGAACTGGTGCCCGCCGCCTTCGCAGCGGCCTTCCCCGGCATGGTCCTGCCCGTGGTCGCCCGCCGCGCGGAGGTGGCGGCCCCGAGATCGCCGCCACGACCCTTTCGGCAGCCGACCAGCTGTTCGTGGACGAACTCGCCTACGAACAAGAGGTCGGATCGGTGGCCGGTTGGCTGCGCACCGGCCTGACCAGGGCCGACCTGTCCGACCGCCTGACCGCCGACCTGCCGGCGGTGATCAGCGGCCAGGCCAAGGGCCGGGTGAGCGACGAGGACAGGGTGCTGGCCGTCGTCCAGGGCGTGGCGGCCTGCGACGTGGCCCTGGCCTGCCTGGTCGCCGAACGTCTGGGGGTCACCGCGTAGGTTCTGTCAAGGAAATGAGGAGTTCCCGATCATCCTGGACGAGCCCGCTACGCTCCGATTCCATGATCATGCGCTTAGTCGGCACCGCCGTGGCGGGCATCGTCCTCCTTTCCGGTACGGCCCACGCCGGCCCCGTCAAAGGTCAGCCCAGGCTGACCAACAACGCGATCTACAAGGAGGGTGTGCTTCCCAAGGTCTCCTGCAAGGCGGTCAAGGGCACCACCAAGTCCTCGACCGAGAAGTACGTCAAGAAGATCGTCTCCTGCCTGAACACCGCCTGGAAGGGCGCGATCGACGGCTTCCAGCCGGTCAAGGTCAGGTTCAAGACCGACAAGGAGGCCTGCGCCAGCGGGAACGACATCGCCGGTTCCTACTCCGAGATCTGCTCCCAGGCCATCGAGGTGAGGCTGGCCGACGACTGGATCAAGGCCAAGAGCGACGTGAAGGCGTTCGCGTCCCTCATCCATTCGTGGAACGGTGTGGTCCAGGGGATGACGGGCATCGCCGTGGCCTTCCGGTCCATGCCCAACGACCGGACCGGCGAGGACATCGCCGAGCAGATGCACCGCTACTACCTGCAGGGCGACTGCTTCGCCGGGGTGTCGGCCAAGAGCCTGGGCCGCAAGATCACCGACTTCAAGCAGGTGATCTCCGGGATGGAGCCCCCGGAGTACTCCTACCTCAAGCACAACGGCAAGCCCGCCAACCGCCTCTACTGGATGAAGAAGGGCTACCAGGCCGGTAAGCCCGGCGCCTGCAACACGTGGACGGCGAGCGCGGCGAAGGTCGCCTGAAGATTCGGCGGCGGGCAGGTTCTCGGCCGGGTCGACACCTTCACGGCGAAGTATCGGTGAGCTGGGCGTGCAGGCGCCTGCACTCGTGGATGAGGCGTGCGCCGCGACGGCTCTTCGCGAACTCCGCGATCACCGGGATCTCCCCCCGGGCGCCGGTCCACCGGGCGACGTCGGCGGCGAAAGCGACGAGTTCGGCGTGGACGACGGTGATGCGCTGCCCCTCGCGGGGCAGCAGTTCGGGGAGCATGGCGCGCAGCATGCGCCACACCTCGTGGTGCCCGCCCGCCTCGGCCAGTTCGGTGAGGGCCGCGATGGCGGGGCGGGTCTCCAGCCAGGACGTGCGGCGGATCGCCAGGGCCATCTGCCGTCCGATCGACTCGGCGGGCAGCTCTCCCTTCGCGGCCAGGCGCAGCACCGCCGGGATCACGTCGTCGTGGGCGTTCTCGGCCAGCAGCACGGCGAGGATCACGGCGGTGGCCTCGCCCAGCGGTCCGTCGGCCATGACCAGCCCCGCCAGTTCCCTGGCCAGTGCCGAGCGGCTCCACCAGCCGTGCGGCAGCTGGGGCAGGAAGTGGACCGACGCGGCCTCGCGGTGGGAGGGCAGCAGCGCCGACCAGAGCCCGATCAAGTCGCCGGGGAAGGTGCGGTCGACCGGCTGACGCAGCAGCATCTCGTCGATCAGCGGATGGCCGGTGGGCTTGGCCCGCAGCACGGGGGTGAGGCGCGCCGTCGTGAAGTCGGCCGGTTCGCCGTCGCCGAGCTCGACCCACCGTCCCCGGTCGCGATGGGCCCAGGTGAAGCCGGCCTCCGGGTCGGGCAGGCCTCCTCCGGCCAGCCAGCGCACGACCGAACGGGCCGCGTCGGAGTCGATCGTCGCGGCGCGCGCCTCGGCGGCCGGATGGCCGCTTCTGGGCAGGCGCAGCAGGGCCTGGGCCAGGTCGGAGGGGAGCGGTTCCACCCCGGCGGCGGCGCACAGCTCCAGGCGGGCGACGAGCACGTCGGGGTCGAGGTGGCCGTCGAGCCAGGTCGGTGTGGCCAGCAGAACGGGGGGCAGCGCGCCGGACCGCAGCGCGGTCAGCAGCTCGTGGTAGCGGTGGATGAGGAATTGGAGCGGAGGCGGGACAGCGTCGGGGAACGGCAGGCGGTGGCGGCGGCGCCACTCCTCGGCCGGGTGCAGCGGCTCGGGCTGCAGGACCCGGCTGTGGCCCGGGGTGAGGAAGACCGTCACCGCGACGAGCGGCTCGTCGGGACCGGGCGGCGGCACCTGACGCAACAGCCGCATGGCCTCGACCCGCTCGGCGTTCACGCCGAGCCGCAGGAGCTCGCGGGCGATGTGGTCGAGGTCCTTCGGCGCGTGCCCGTGGGCGTCGGGCCGGTAGGCGGCGCCGGTCGGCTCACCGGGGGGCACCATCACCACGCCGCCGACGACCGACAGCTGCCGCCCGTTCTCCACGGCGACCGCCTTGACCGGCCCCTCGTCGGTCGTCCAGGTGATGACGACGGAACGGGGAATCACCTCGTCGGCGTACACGTAGTCGGGCCTCTGGGCCGAGCGCTTCGGGACGGGCGCGGTCTCCCTGGGCACGGGCTCGCCCCGGGTGACCCGGCGCAGCACGTGGGAGTCGGCGCAGTTGATCCAGACGGTCTGGGGTTCGCGCTTCGGGAGGTCAGGCAGGCCGCCTGGACCGGGGTTGACCAGTTCGTCGGCCAGCGCCAGCTGCCACAGGTCGAGGTCGGTGCGCGTCTCGATGGATCGCCAGTAGTACGGCCCCTGTTCCAGCTGCGCCTTCAGCTCGTCCCGCACCTTCGACCGGTCGTCGGCGGCCCCCGCCACGAACGCCGCCAGCCAGCGCTCCCTCCCGACCCAGCGCACGTCGTCATCGGGGGAGAGTGAGGGCTCGGGGAAGCGCCCGGTCTCGGGAACGTCGGGCAGCGGCGGGAACTCCTTCGCATCCGTCAGGTCCCCGGCCGGGGTCTCCCCGCCGAACCGCGCCGCCACCTTCGCGCCCAGGTCGGCGCCCAGGTGGGGCAGCGCGTCGAGGATCGTCTCGGCGTGGGCGGCGAACGGACCGGCGTGCTTCAGGGTGAGCTCGGCGGCGCGGTTGCGCACGTCGAACGAGCTGTGGGCGTAGGCGGTCGTCAGCGCGGTCAGGAAGTCACCGGCGCTCTCCGGGGCGGACTTGACCGACTGGTCGAGCCAGCGCAGGCCCGTGGCGGCCATCTTCGCCTCGGCCCGGAAGGTCAGCGCCTCGACCGCCTCCACCAGGTCGGCGTGGTCGAGCGGCATCGCCTGACGCACCTGCCCGGCGGCCACTTCGGCGACCGTGCCGGGGGCCGACGGCAGCAGCCGCAGATAGTCGCGCAGCCGGGACGCGGACTCCTCGGCCGTGGGTGCCAGCAGCTGGTGCAGCCGGACGAAGAAGCGCAGATCCTGGACGTCGCCACCGCGCAGGAACCGGCTGACGCAGCCGTCGAGCGCCTGGTCCCTGGGGAGGTCGCGGGCGGCGGCGGCCAGCCACCGGGTCGGCCGCGGGTCGAGCCGTTCGTCGCGGAGGGCGCGGCCCGCGCCGTCGGCGTCGAAGACGCGCGGCAGCAGCAGCGGGCTCAGCGGGTCGGCGGCCACACTAGGCGCGGTCAGCCAGGCGGCCACCAGCGGGTCGTGGTCGGGCGGCGTCGCACCCGAGTCGCGCAGCAGCGCCACGGCCAGGGGGGCGAAGCGGTCGGCGGGACGGCGGATGCGCCGGGCCAGCCGGACCGCCACGTCGAGGCGCCACGCCTCGGGGCGGGCCGCCGCCACCCGGACGACCGGGGCGACGTCGAGCTCGTCGGCCCAGCGGCGGTTCACGTCGCGGCTGGTCATCCAGGTCACGGCGGCGGCCGGACCGGTGACGCACCCGACACCGGCCAGCACCAGCGCCCCGGCCCGGTCGTCGAGCAGGCCGTCGACCTCCCAGGACTCCAGTTCCTCGAAGTCGCCGGGACTGTCGGCACGGGCCTGCTCGACGACACGGCGGCGCAGCTCCTTCACCAGACCGGGCAGCCTCGCGCCGATCTCGCCCCGCTCCGCCTCGGTGAGCGCGACCAGCCGATCGGCAAGGGGAGTGACCTGGTTGCGGACGATCAGGTCACTGATCTCCGCCCAGAGAGTCGCTGAAGTCATGGCCGGGACAATAGATCTTCCCTCCGACAAACCGGAACTAGATCATTCCCGCCAGCTTGTAGAGCACCAGCGATCCGGCCACGGCGACGTTCAGGCTGGCCCCCGTCCCGATCATGGGAATCTCGACCACGTCGTCGAGCAGGTCGAGCGCCTCCGGCGGGATGCCGTCCTGTTCGTGGCCCAGCACGGCGATGGTCGGCTGCCGGGCCATCGGCAGATCGGCCAGCCTGACCGCGTCTTCTGCCAGTTCGACCCCGATCACCCGCGCCCCTGCCTTCCGCTGTCCGGCCAGCCAGGGGAGCGGGCGAACCCAGTGCACGCAGGTCCGCTGCCGCAGGGTGTTGCCGCGCGCCAGCGCTTCGGGGACCCACGGAATCCTCGGTACGGCCAGGCACGCGCCGACGGCGTCGCAGGTCCTGAGCAACGTGCCGAGGTTGGCCTGGTGGAGGGGCCACAGGGGTGCGGCGTAGAGGTGGCCCAGACATCTCGGGGCGCGCCTGCGCCGTTGGCCGCGTAGATCCTTGGGGGTCCGGATCCGGACCGAACGGCCGCTCACCGGCTCTGGGGGCGAGCTCCTACGTACATGATCATATTGAGGGCGTTCATCGGCACGCCCGAGCCATCGACGAGAGTCAGTGCGACCCCCGCAGTCTACCCCCGGCCCGGCAGGCCAGCAGGGCGAGCGCGAACACCGGCAGCCAGGCCAGCCGGGCCGCCACCCAGCCGGGATCGTCGGGCACGGTGTGCAGCCCGGCCACCGGCGCGGCGGGCAGCGCGAGGGCGGTCACCGCGATGAGCGCGGTCTGGTGCCACACGTACACGGTCATCGCCGACAGGTTCACCGCCGCCACCCCGGCCCAGAGCGGCGGCCGTCGCATCGCCGTGCGCAGTGGCCCGAGCAGCAGCAAAGCCGCTCCCACCTGGGCGAGCCCGAACGTCACCGCAGCGAGCGTGGGCGGCGACTGGTTGGACAGGGCCGCGCCGGGCACGCCGACCATGGCGGCCGGATAACCGCCGATCCCTATCAGCACGCCGGTCGCCACACCCCCGCCGATCAGCAGCGCCCACCCGTTGAACCGCCGCCACGACAGCCCGACGCAGTAGGGCACCAGCCAGGCCGCCCCGACGTTGATCCACCCGATCCAGCCGGGTGCGCCGAGGACGAACCGCGCCAGGTCGACCGACGCCACCACGGCCAGCGGCCAGCCTGGATGCAGCCTCGCCACCAGTGGCGCCACCACCATCAGAGCGCCGTAGACGGGCAGGAACCAGAGCGGTGCCCACACCAGCTTGGCCAGCGCCGTGACCGTCGCCGGTTCTGTCCCGTACGCCAGCATGACGACCACCGCCATGACCCAGACGGCGGCGAGCGCGGGCAGCGGGCGCAGCAGCCGGGTCAGCCGGAGCCGCACCGGGGTCGTGCTCCGGGCCGCGACCATCCCGCCGACCAGGAAGAACAGCGCCATCGTCTGGAGGAGCCAGGACATCGGAGTCAGTTCGGGCAGGTGCTTGAGCGGGCTCGTCACCCTGATCGTGCCGCTGTCGGCGACGAGCGCGGTGACGAGCCAGTGACCGCACACGACTCCGGCGATGGCTACGGCGCGCAGCGCATCGATCCCCCTGTCACGCATGGGCGACGATCGCGGCGATGCTCTTCAGGGAGTCGCCCAGCAGGTAGTCGCCGTGCCCGGCGTCTCCGGCGTCGAACCGGCGTGCGCCGAAGCCCGGTGACAGCGGGTCGGGGCCGAAGACGGGCGGTACGTTCGCGATCCAGTCACGGCGCCCGCGCCCGGCCCAGACCGTCGCCGGAGTGCGGAGAGCGGGGACGCTCGAGGTGCCGTACAGAACCAGGTTCTTGACCGGGAGACCCGGCGCGGCCCGCGCGCAGACGACGGCGCCGTAGGAGTGACAGAGCAGCGAGATCCTGGCCTGCGGAAACGCGGCGGCGAGCCGGATGACGAACGCGCGCAGACGCGGGGCGGCGGCGACGGCGCGGGCGGTGGTCACCGACCCGAGGCTGACCAGGCGAGGGGTCGGGTAGCCGAGCCAGGCGACGACCGCCGACCCGGCGCCCAGAGCGGCCCGGAGCCGCATCGCGCCACCCCGGAGACGCCCGTAGGCGTCGAGCGTGGTGCCCGCGCCGGGGACGACGACCGCGACGGTCCGCGCTGGAAGAGTGCCGAAGAGCTCGACCGCCTGCCCGCCGTCGTGACCGTCGAACGCCAGAAAGGTTCGTTCCAGTACGGCCATCGCGCGCAGCGACGCCGCCCGCGTGAAGTGGCCCCGATCGGCGGCGAACCGGGCCGCGCGGCCGATCGCCTCCCTGGTGAGGACCTGGTGCGCCGGGCTGAACCCGACCGGTGTCCCTGGCGGCGCGGGGATCGTCTGACCGCCGACCGGCAGGGCCACGGACGCGGCGACGAGGAGTGCCCACAGCTTCATGCCGGGGACGATGCCGAAAGCCACCGATGCGACACATCGGACAGCGGGTGTACGACCACGGTCCGATCCCCGGGAAGGAGCCCGAGCCTACGATCGGGACCATGCGTTGGGTGAAACCGGCTTTGTGGACGGCCCTGCCGTGGGCGGCCGGGGTGCTCGTCATGGTCCTGTCCCGCGGTGGCTCCCCGAGCGCCTCCGACGTCCTCGTGCTGGCGGTCACGACGGTGCTGGTCGTGGCGGGTGGGGTGCTCCTCGACCGGTGGCCGCTGCCGGGGCTCGCGCTGCTGCTGGTCACCCTCCCGCTCGGGAGCGAGCTCTCCATCGGCGTCCTGCCGTTCACCCAGTTCGTCGTGGTCGCCTTCGGCCTCTACCGGATCGCCGCCGTCGCCGCCCCGCGCACCGCCTGGATCGCGCTGGCGGGCGCGGCGGGCGTGCAGATCGTCTTTCTCCTGTACACCCCCCTGATCTCCTATTACGTGCTGGTCCTGGTCTCCGTGATCGCCTGGCTGCTCGGCCGGGCCGTCCGGCAGGCGCGCGACCACACGGCCGACAGGGTCACCTGGACCACCGCCCAGGCCGTCACCGACGAACGTCTGCGCATCTCCCGCGAGCTCCACGACACCGTCGCCCACTCCATCGGCGTGATCGCCTTCCAGGCCGGGGCCGCCCGGCGGGTGATCGAGACCCGGCCCGCCGAGGCAGCCCAGGCGCTCGGCGAGATCGAGACGGCCGGGCGCGACGTGCTGGCGGGCCTGCGCCGCATGCTCATCGCGCTGCGCGACGGCGACACGGCCCCCGCCGCCGGGCTGGCCGACCTGCGGCGGCTCACCACGGCCGGGGTGAGCGTGGAGTTCCGGGAACTCGGCGGGCGGCGCGCGCTGCCGCCGGAGGTCGACGCGGCGGCGTACCGGATCATCCAGGAGGCCGTCACCAACGTGGCCCGGCACGCCGCGACCGGATCGTGCGTGGTGACGATCGACTACCGGGAGGACGGGCTGGCCGTCGAGATCGTCGACGCCGGGCGCGGCGCCCGGGGACAGCTCGTGCCGGGGTTCGGGCTGGCCGGCATGCGGGAACGGGCCGCCCTGCTCGACGGCGAGTTCACCGCGGGCCCCGCGCCGGAGGGCGGCTTCCGGGTGGCGGCGCGGTTGCCGGTGGAGGCGCGGTGAACGTGCGGGTGCTGCTGGCCGACGACCAGCCGCTGATCAGGACCGCGCTCCGCATGGTGATCGCCGACGCGCCCGGCCTGGAGGTCGCCGGTGAGGCCGGCACGGGCGACGAGGCGGTCCGCCTCGCCGGGGAGCTCGCGCCCGACGTCATCGTGATGGACATCCGGATGCCCGGCATGGACGGCATCGAGGCGACCCGGCGGATCACCCGGGCGTCCGCGTCCGCCCAGGTGGTGGTGCTGACGACGTTCGACGACGACGAGAACGTGCACGGCGCCCTGCGCGCGGGCGCGTCCGGGTTCCTGGTGAAGGACATGGCGCTGGACGACATCCTGGCCGCCATCCGGGTGGTCGCCGCCGGAGACGCGCTCATCGCGCCGGGGGTGACCCGCCGGTTGATCGCCGCGTTCACCGGCCGGCCGACGCCGGGCGCGCTGCCCGGGATCACCGAACGGGAGCGCGAGGTCCTCACGCTGATCGGACGCGGCCGGTCGAACGGGGAGATCGCGGCCGAGCTGTTCATCAGCGCGGCGACGGTCAAGGCGTATGTGACACGGCTGCTGGTGAAACTGGACGCGCGGGACCGGGTCCAGCTGGTCATCATCGCGTACGAAACCGGACTGGTGCCGTGAGGGCTACCGATGTCAGGTGACCGAGGGCAGGGCGAGCTCGAACGGGCAGCCGCCGGGCACGGAATGCGAAAGGGCGCGGCCCGTCGTTCATCTGGGGAAACGCCGGGCCGCCGGTTTCTCTCCTGAATATGAATGACGTTTTCCGTCCGGAATGCCGGTCGACCGGCATGACCGAAGGTGGCCAGCCGGGCCGACGGGAACCGGCGGGGCGCCGCGATATCGGCCTTTATTTTCGTGGACGAATTTCCGATCGGCCTGGCGTGAGCCGCCTGGCGACGTCCTCACCTCATGAAAGAACCCGCAGGTGAGGAAGCCGTAAGGAATCGGTAAGGCCTCATGGGTTGACAGCGGAGAATTCGCTTTCACTGGCCGGAAACATAATCACGGAAAGCGGCCGGTCGGCAACGCATCGCGGAATCCGGCGCCATTCGTTTTTATCGTCATCTCGCGTTCATCTCCCGTAAACCGCTCGGCACTTCGGGCGGGTTTGTATGCGCGTTGAGGATTCTAAGAGCCCGTCTCAGCTCGCCGGGGGCGTCCGCTCCCGGCGGCTCCTTCTCATGAGTGGAGACAGCGTGGCTGTCAGTTCTGTCGTCATTGTCGGAGCGCGGAGGCACGGGCAGCCGCCACGGTCTCGCGGGTGGGGCCGGATCGCGGTCGCGATCGTCGTCCTTGTCTCACTGGTGGTGAACCTGGCCCAGCCGGCCCAAGCCGCCGAGGGACTGCCCACCACGCAGACGTTGGCCTTCCCGCTCCCCGAAGACATCGACCGCGACATGCTCCAGGGCGCGATCGAGGACCTCAACGACCGTCCCGGGACCCTGAGCGACGCGATGCACGAGCAGTCGAACCTCTACGGGGTCGTTCTTCCGGAAGCCCCGCCGTTCATGGTCGAGACGGACTTCGACGGCGTCCTCTCGCTGTCGGGCTCCAACTTGGTGCTGACGATCGAGGCCGACGCCGTTCAGGCCCAGGACCTCAGCTGGTGGGCGGACGCGCTGGTCTACGGCGCCACCCTGGTGCTGCAACTCGTGGTCCGCTCCCTCTGCGTCGGCGCCTTCGCCGCCGCCAGTGCCGGCACGGCGACCCTCCCCGCCATCGCGCTCTGCGCCGCCGTGGGCGGTTTCATCCAGCAGATGATCTATCAGGCGATCGTGATCACCACCTCGGGCCGGACGACGGACCTGAAAGCCTGGGGAAACGCGCTCCTGAAATCCGTCTTTTCAGCCGCCCAGGGGATCGCCTGGGAGGGCGGGATCAATGTGTTCGCCGGAAAAATCCTGCCGCTGTGGTTCCCGAAAGCGGGCACGTGGCTGGTCGAGAGAGGCACCGCCCTCATCGGCTGGCTGGAGGAGGTCGGCGCCGGCATGTACCGGCTGGGCCTGAAACTGAGGACCGAAGGGCCCCGTTTCGTCGAGGGCTTCATGGAGGCGTGGCGCTCGCTGGCCCCCAGGAGCATGAATCTACGCGTCCTCCCCTTGGGTGACTCGATCACCTACGGGGTCGGCACGCCGGACAACTCCAGCTACCGGGCCCGGTTGTCGAGCCTTCTCCTCGGCGGCGACGTGGACACGCTCGACTACGTCGGCGCGGGGCGGAACGGTCAGCTGGCGGACCGGGACCACGAGGGACACCCCGGCTGGACGATCAGCGACATCAGCGGAATCGCGTCGTGCACCCTCCGTGAATACCGGCCGAACGTCGTCACGTTACACATCGGCACCAACGACATGCGCCAGGAAACCGGGGCGGCCACCGCCCCCGACCGGCTGCGCGGGCTCATCGGTAAGATCGTCGCCGCGGCCCCGGAGACCACGGTCCTGGTCGCCACCCTCATCCCGTCGACGGCGCCGGCGATCATGAACCGCATCCAGCGCTACAACGCGGCGATACCCGGCATCGTGGCCGGATTCCAGCGCGCGGGCCGACCCGTGTATCTGGTCGACATGGGCGCGGTCACGCCGGGAGACATGACCGACTCCCTCCATCCGAACGCGAACGGCTTCAGGAAGATGGCCGAGGCGTTCAACAAGACGATCGACGACGTCGAGCGCGCGGGCGCCTTCCTGACCGCCAGGGACGGCTTCCCCGACGCCTGCGGCGACCTCCCCGGAAACGACGGTCCGGAGAACCCGACGACCGAGGGAATGGACGGCTGGAGCTTCGAGGGCATGGTCGCCTCCGGCGTGGGAGCCACCCACGAGGAGGTCAGGTTCGCCGACCTGAACGGCGACGGCCGCGACGACTACCTGGCGGTCGGCACCCAGGGCCAGGTGCGCGCCTGGATCAACAACCGCAACGGGGGCGGCACGTCGTGGACCTTCCTGGGCCAGGTCGCCTCGGGGTCCGGGCCACGCGATTCGATCCGGTTCGCCGACATCAACGGCGACGGCCGCGACGACTACCTGGTGGTCGACGGCCAGGGCTCGGTGCAGGGCTGGCTCAACGTCGGCACCGGCGACGGCGTGTCCTGGGCCTCCCAGGGCCTGGTCGCCTCGGGCGTCGGAGCCTCGCGCGACGAGGTGCGGTTCGCCGACGTCAACGGTGACGGCCGGGACGACTATCTGGTGGTGGACGCCCAGGGCGTGGCGAAGGGCTGGCTGAACAACCGCAGCCCGAGCGGGATGTCCTGGGGCTACGCCGGAGTGGTCGCCTCGGGTGTCGGCGCGACGCGCGACCAGGTGCGGTTCGCCGACATCGACGGTGACAGCAGGGACGACTATCTGGTCGTCCAGTCGCAGGGGCAGGTGCGGGCCTGGCTGAACACCTTCGGCGAGACCGGCGCGTCGTGGCTGGTCCAGGGGCAGATCGCCGCCGGCGCCGGGGCCTCGGGGGCCGGCGTCGAGTTCGCCGACATCGACGGCGGCGGCAACGCCGACTATCTGGTGGTGAACGGTTCCGGGCAGGTCTCGGCCTGGACCAGCGACGTGTACGTCACCGACGACCGCTGGGACCGCCAGGGCGTGCTCGCGTCCGGCGTGGGCGCGACGCTGCCGGAGGTGCGACTGGCCGACCTCAACGGCGACCGCCGCACGGACTACCTGGTCGTCGGCGCAGGGGGCGAGGTACGCGCCTGGCTGAACGACCGCGCCAACGGTTCGGCGTGGAAGTACCTGGGCCAGGTCGCCGCCGGCGCCGGGCCGCGCGAGGAGGTGCGGTTCGCCGACCTGACCGGTGACGGCCGCGACGACTATCTGCTGGTGGGCGCGCAGGGTCAGGTGAAGGCCTGGTTCAACGTCGGCACCGGAGACGGCGTGTCGTGGCAGGCGAAGGGCGAGATCGCCACCGGGTCGGGGCCGCGTGACTCGATCCGGTTCGCCGACATCAACGGCGACGGCCGCGACGACTATCTCGTCGTCGGCCCGCAGGCGCAGGTGACGGCGTGGTTCAACACCCCCGGCGGAGGCGGCGGCGTCACGTGGGTGTCCCAGGGTGACATCGCCTCCGGTTTCGGTCTGCCCGGCTCGATGATCGACTTCGCCGACATCGACGGCAACGGCCGGGACGACTACCTGGTGGTCAACGAGCACGGCCGGGTCTGGGCCTGGCTGAACAACCGCGGCGGCGGTGGCGCGACCTGGCTCACCCAGGGTCAGATCGCCGCCGGTGCCGGGGCGCTCCGCGACCAGGTCTTCCTGGCCGATTTCAACGGCGACCGCCGCGACGACTACCTCGTCTCGTCGGCCACGGGCGTCGTGACGGGCTGGACCAACAACGGGCTGGTCCGCAAGGGCTGACCGGGCCGTGACGTTCCCCCGTCCGGAGATGAGGTCACACCGGACGGGGGCTCAGTCGTCATGGGCGATGAGCATGAGCTGACGCCACAACACGACCAGGAACACCGCCGAACCGGCGAAGGCGAACCAGAACGGCGCCGCGACGCCGAAGTGCGTGGCCAGCACGCCGCCGATCAGCGAGCCGACCACCAGACCGGCGTACACGCAGACGGTGTTGACGCTGCCCACCCGGCCCTGCAGCTCGGCCGGCACCGCGCGCTGGCGGACGGTGATCGAGGTCGTGCCCCAGATGAACGCGTGCGCGCCGAAAACCAGGAAGACGCCCCCGGCGACCCACGGCGAATGGGTCAGGGCCAGGCCCAGGTGGGTGAGGGTCTCGATGACGAGCCCGATCCGCATCAGGGCGCCGAGGCTCACCCGGCGGGTGATCGCGCCGTACAGGCCGGTGCCGATCAGGCCGCCGATCCCGCCGATCGTGGTCATCAGGCCGAAACCCAGGGCGCCGAGCCCGAGCTGCTCCTGCGTGTACAGCACGAGCACCGACCAGGCCGCGCCGAACGTGAAATTGAAGATCAGGATGGTCAGCGCCAGGGTGCGGACCGCCGCGTGCCGGAGGGTCCAGCCGAAACCCTCGACCAGTTCCCTCATGGCGTGCTGCCGGGGGATCTCGGTACGCGGTGGCAGCGTGATCCGGGTGACCAGCACGATCGCCGCCGCCACCAGGAGCAGCTGGCCGGCGAACGGCCAGGCGAGCCCCAGGCCGAACAGCGCGGCGCCGACCGGCGGCCCGGCGAGCTGGTTGAGCGTGATGAATCCGGTGCCCAGGCGGGCGTTGGCGATGACGAGGTCGTCCCGGCCGACCATCATCGGCGTCAACGCGGCCGTCGCGTTGTCGGCGAACACCTCGGCGACGGCGCGCAGCGCCAGCAGCGCCAAAGCGGTCGCCACGGTCACCGTGCCGGTCGCCATGAGCGCGACGAGCGCCACCAGGATCAGGGCCCGCACCGCGTTCGCGACGAGCACGATCAGGCGCCGGTCGTGGCGGTCGGACAACACTCCCGCGTACAGGCCGAACAGCAGCGGAGGCGCCCAGCTCACCAATGCCGACAGCGAGATCAGCAGCGGGTCGCTCGTCAGCGAGGCGACCAGCAGCGGGCCCGCCGCGGCGGCGATCCCGTCACCGAGATTCGTCAGCCAGCTCGACGCCAGCAACCACCGGAACCCCCGCCCCAGCCGGGCGGGCAGGACTTTCTCCACGACTGTGACCACGGGCGCAAGACTCTATGGTCGAAGACCACCGACGGCAACGCGTTTTCGCGTGTACGTGCTGGTCTGGCCACCAGCACCCGTACCTGTTCGACGGCACGATCCGCGACGACATCCTCGCCGGTGACCGCAGCGCGGATGACGACCGGTTCGGCCACGCCGTCACCCTCGCCCGAGTCGACGAGATCGCGGCCCGCCTCCCCGACGGGGACCGCACCACCGTCGGGGAGGCCGGCGCCGCCCCTGTCGGGCGGGGAACACCAGCGGGTGAGCATCGCCCGCGCCCTGCTCAAGCCGACGCCGATCCCGCTGGTCGACGACCCCCTGCCCGCATCGCCGCGCTGACCGTGGGGCCCGGCCACGCCGGGCCCCATGCCACCATTGTGATGGGTGGGTCAGATTAGGGCAGGCTGCCAGAATGATCAGGAAGCCTGCCCTGGGATGCCGTTGGTCGAGTCAGCGGGCGATGCCGTGGCTGTCTCTGCCGTTGCCGTCCCAGTCGCCGATCACCGGCAGATCACCGGCGTCGCCGTAGGGGACGGAGTGGGTGGTCTCGGTAGCGGTGGTCACCGGGCTGGTGCGGTAGTAGAACCCGGAGCCCATCCGGACGCCGACGTTGTCCTTGCCGTCGCCGTCCCAGTCGCCGACGAACGGCAGGCTGTTGGCGTTGCCGTACACGAAGGCGTACTGGGCCTGGCCGTTGGACGGGCTGTTGCTGAGCAGGAAACGCGCCGTGCCGGGGTCGTAGGCGCTGATGGTGTCCTTGCCGTCGCCGTCCCAGTCACCGGCCAGTGGGATCATCGGGGTATCGCCGTAGGCGACCGACACTGTGGTCTCGGTGGCCGAGCTCACCGGGCTGGTCCGCATGTAGAACCCGATCCCCATGCGGACGCCGACGTTGTCCTTGCCGTCGCCGTCCCAGTCGCCGACGAAGGGGACGCCGTAAGGATCTCCGTACAGGAAGGTGTATTGAGCCTGACCTGAGGCGGGGTTGTTGCTGATGAAGAAACGACCCGCGGTGGGGTCGTAGGTGCTCACCGTGTCCGTGCCGTCGCCGTCCCAGTCGCCCGTAATGGGCACCATGGGGCTGTTGCCGTAACCGAAAACCGGCCGGGTCGCCCCGGTGGCGTTCTGGTCGTCGGACAGGTAGAAGTCCAGGACCCCGAGGTCGGGGGAGCCGCCGCAGTTGCGGCTGGTGACGTTCCGGTAGGTCTGGTTGTTGGCGCTGCCGTAGGAGACGCCGTTGAACGTGGGCTTCACCCGTTCGGCGCCGGCGAAGCCCCAGGACGCCTCGCCGTTGCCGTTCGCGTCGTAGCCGAGTTCGAAGTGCAGGTGGGGATGGTTGTTGGACGTCGGGCCCGTGCGGCCGACCTTTCCGATGACAGCGCCCTGCTGGACCCTGGCGCCGACGCTGACGGCGCGGGACTGCAAGTGCAGGTAAGTGGTGAAGTAGCCGCCGCCGTGGTTGATCTGGATCACGTTGCCGGCGTTCTCGTGGTAGTACGACTTGTTCACCGTCCCGGCGGCGGGTGCCGACAGCGTGGCTCCCTCGGTGCCCACCTGGTCGGGCTCCTTGACCATGTCGAGCCCGGGGGCGTGGCCCCAGGTGTCCAGCCGCCACTGCTGACCGCAGGGGAACGGCAACTGGAGGTTGGGGGCGGCCGCGGCGCTCGCGGGGAGAGCCGGCAGACCGGCGACGAGGACGGCGAGCGCGGCCACGACCTTCACCCGGGAGGGGAGGGAAACGAACAGACGCATGATGGCGCATCTCCTGATGGACGAGTGATTTGTGATCATCTTGGGATGACGATCATCACCGTGACCGGCCCGCCGTCCCGCAACAAGAGGCCTGGGAAAACTCAGGACGAGTGGGACGGAAACCCGCTTTGACCAGGACCGTCCCGGCCCGGCTGGGATGTGGCGAGAATGGTCAAAGATGCTGGTGGCTCTGCTGTTAGCCTTCGGGATGTTGAACTCGGGCTCGAAACTCGAGGAGCCAAGGTTGTCAGAGCCCTCCGAGGTAGAAGACCTAGCCGCATATCTGCGCCAGCTGAAGGACAAGACCGGCCGGAGTTACGACGCCCTCGCCAAGCGGCTCGGCGTCGGCAAATCCACCCTCCACCGCTACTGCTCCGGGGAGGGCGTGCCGCCGCGCTTCACTCTCCTGGAGCAGTTCGCCAGGGAATGCCAGGCGGGCCAGACGGAGATCGTCGAACTGCACCGGCGGTGGGTGCGGGCGCATACCGTACAGGCTCCTGAACTCGAACAGCCTGCCGAGCCACCGGCACCGCCGCTCCCTCCTCCGCCTCCCGCAGAGCCGGTTCCCCGCCGGAACCGCACGTGGTGGACCGTCGTGGGGCTGGCGGCCCTGATCGTGGGCGGATTCCTGATCTGGCGCCTAGGTCAGGGCGTCACGGCGGACGCGGATACCGCGAACCACTGCACCGAACGCAGCGGGGTCAAGCACGTCGACGCCAGACAGGGCGGGGTGTGGACTAAGGACTTCGTGTGCGTCAACCGGCCCGACACGCCGCTCTACGTCAACGTGGGCAGCACCGAGAAGATCGCGGTCCTGGACACGCCGAAGAGCTGGTTCGTCTGCTGGGAGCTCGGACGGGTCCAAGGTGACGGGGGAAGGGTCTGGTACTACACCCGGGGAGACCGCTCGGAGCCGGGCAAGGAGCGCTGGGAAGGGTGGGGCTACGTCGGCTCCGAACACGTCGATGCCACCACGCATCCGCTGCCGAACATGCCACGATGCGACAAGTGACTCGCCTGCGGAGACAGCAAGTCGCGGTGGCGGCCATCGCTCCGGCGCTTAGCGTTCGGCGTCCTGAGGTGGCGGGGGCGGAATCCAGCCGGCTTGGCCGGGGGCAGGGTCGGTAGACCGGTGTTGCGGGAGGAGTTGTCGGGCGGCCCGTTGGCGCGGTCGTATTTCGCGCCGGAGGGGCCACTCGGGAAGGTGATCTCGTTGTAGACCTCGTCGGCGGTGTTCGTCCCGGTGCAGAACGGCCAGCCGTAGTTTCCCGGCCCGGTCACCCGGTTGAACTCGACCTGACCGCCGGGCCCGGGACTGGCGCTCGGCCCACCGGCGTCCGGGCCGTAGTCGCCAGGTAGACGATGCCGGTGGCCTGGTCGACGCTCATCCGGAACGGGTTGCGTAGGCCCATCGGTGCTCTCGGCCACGGCGATACCGGGCGACGGGATGGGGTGCCCCCCGTCCCGCGACCCGGATCTCCCTGGGGAGACCCGGGTCATCCGCCCGGACAGTCGCCGGTGGAAACGATCGCCCATTTTGTGACACAGGCGTTGTGGATCATGGGCCCCTGGACTGAACAACTTTTTCGCATCCTCGAAGTCGCAGGTGGCGGCCCCGGAGTGAGAGAACGCTCTTAACGGAAGCCCGCCGGCTTCAACGAGACGTGGTAATGACCGACGAGCCACCGGTCGCCGGTGCGCTCCAGGACCATCGTCACGTGCCGGTGGACGACCTCCTCGCCGGGGGAGGTGAAGTCGGCGGCGGCGTAGCCGGTGATCACGTCGTCCGCCGAGCGGCGCGCGTCGATGATCTCGTAGTCGACGCCGAGCCCCGGGGGCTGGCCGTCGTAGTAGTCCACCACCGAGGCGCGTCCGCGCGAGGGTTCGGGGTGGGCGCCCTGGAACAGCGCGTCCTCGGCGAACACCGTCCCCACTTCGATGGGGTCGTGGACGTCGATGCCGTGCTTCCACACGGCCAGGACGCCGGCGAAGATCGTCTCCTCGTTCATCGGCCCGCGCTCTGTCCGCCGTCGATGTGCAGGAACTCGCCGGTGACCAGGGGCGCCTGCTCCAGGTAGATCACGCCGTGGGCGACGTCCTCGACGGTACCGGCCCGCTTCATCGGGTGGAACTCGGCGATCTGCTCCGGGGTCGCGCCGCCCAGGAGCGGGGTGTCGATCAGCCCGGGGGAGACGGCGTTGACCCGGATTCCCCGGTCGGCGTACTCGATGGCCAGCGACTTCGTGGCGGCCGCGATGCCGCCCTTGCTCAGGGAGGCGAGCACCGACGGGGTGTCGGAGCGGGCCGATTCAACCAGGGTCGTGGTGATGCTGACGATGTGGCCGCCGCCCTGCCGCAGCATCGGCTCGATAACCCGCTGGGTCAGATGGAAGAAGCCCGCGACGTTGGTGTTCAGGACGACGGCGTAGTCGTCCGGCGTGTAGTCGGTGAAGGGCTTGGCGATGAAGACGCCCGCGTTGTTGACCAGGGTGTCGACCCGCCCGAAGCGGTCGAGGGCCGTCTTGACGATCTCCGCCGCCGTGGCGGGGTCGGCGACGTCGCCCGGGACGGCGACCACTTCCGGGTCGTCGCCGCTCCTGATGGAGCGGGAGTTCGCCACGACGGCGTAACCGATCTTGCGGTAGGCGGCCACCAGGCTTTCGCCGATGCCCTGCGATGCGCCCGTGATGATGGCGACGCGCTGCTCTGACATGCGTTGATCCTTACTAGACGGTCGGTCTACTACTGACGAGTCCTAGTTATAGCCGACCGGTCATATAATGACAAAATGGGCCGAACGTCAGACGCTCGAGGACGGATCCTCACCGCCGCCACCGAGCTGTTCTCCCTGCGCTCCTACGGCTCCATCGGGGTCGCGGAGATCTGCGCGCGGGCGGGGGTGCCCAAGGGCAGCTTCTATCACTTCTTCGAGTCCAAGCAGGCGCTCGCCCTGGAGATCATCGACCTGCAGTGGGGCTCCCAGCGCGGCTACTGGCAGCGGGTCCTCGACGGCGAAGGATCCCTCGTCCACCGCCTCAAGGAGCTGTTCGCCTTCACGGTGGAGGTGCAGAACATGTCGCTGAACGAGGCCGGCGTGGTCTGCGGCTGCATCTTCGGCAACCTGAGCCTGGAGCTGAGCACCGGCGACGACCCGATGCGCGAGAGACTGCGCGCGATCTTCGACGAGCAGGTCGACCTCATCCGCCGCTCGATCGAGGCCGCCCAGGCGCTGGGCGACCTGCCCGCGATCGACGCGCGCGGCGCCGCGAAGTCGATCGTCGCCCAGATCGAGGGGACGGTCATGTTCGCCAAACTCTTCAACGACCCGGGCCAGCTCGACGAACTCTGGGCCAACAGCCTGCGCCTGCTCCAGATCACCGAACCCCAGGCGATCTAGGGGCGCAGCAGCGGGGTGATCGCCGCCGCATCCGGGCCGACCTCGACGTCGACCGCGCCGCCGGCCGCCTGCTGGCCACGGCCAACGAGATCACCGCCACCGAGCTGTGACGCCGGAAGGGCCCGGTCGCCGAGGCGGCCGGGCCCTGACCCGTTCGGGTTCCTAGCCGACTAGTCGACCCACGGGCCGCAGGTCCAAGAGCCGGGCTGGCTGTCGCCCACACCCCAGCAGGCGTGGAACCGTTCATCGCCTTCCCAGGTCTTCGAGGGGACGGTCGCGGTGTTGTGCGTGCCGAAGTTGCCCCAGAGGACCTTCTTGTACTGCGCGTTCGTGGTCAGCCAGCCGTAGCTGCCCCACAGCTGCCGCTCGACCTTCACCCACATCGGCACGCAGCAGTGGTCGCTCGTGTCCCAGACGAAGCGTCCGTAGCGGGTGGAACAGTTGGTGCCGACCACGTGCGTGCTGAAGGTGCCGTCCCAGTTCCAGTAGCTGCTGCCGCTGACCACGGACCCGCACGCTCGCGCGCTCGCGGGCTGGGCGGTGGCCAGCGGGACGACGATGCCGATGAAGAGGGCGATCGCCGTCGAGATCATTGCTCGTGTCAGTCGCATGGCCGTAAGAGTCGATCAGCGCCCTGGGTGGGAGAAGACCTTTGCGCGACAACGCAAGGGGCATCCCGCCCATCGTCATATTACCGATCAATGTTGGCAGAATTGCGGCATCTTGCCGCATAATTGCGGATATATGCTGCCCGCATGATGATCACATCTGATCGGAGCCGCCGGCCCCGGAAGACCGCGTATCTGCTGTTACTCGGTCTGCTGGGCTGGACGGTCACGACCGGCCCCGCAGAAGCCGAACCCACCCCCTCGCCGAAGATCGCGGCCGAGGTCCGGTCGGAGGCGGCGGACGGAGGCCAGACCTCCTTCTGGGTCCGCTTCGCGCGAAAGGCCGATCTCACCGCCGCGTCGGACCCCCTCGAGGTCATCCGGGCCAGGAAGGCCGTCGCCACCTCATCCCAGCAGGACGTCCTGGCCCTCGCCGACGCCGCCCAGGCCGACCACACCGCGTTCTGGATCTCCAACACCGTCCTGGTGAAGGGCGACAAGGCCCTCATCGACCGGATCGCCGCCCGCCCCGAGGTGACCGCGATCGAACCCGATGAGCCGATCGAGCTCCACACCGCCGTCACGCGACAGGCCGGGACGATGACCGGGATGATGGCCGGCGTCGAGTGGAACGTCGAGAAGATCCGCGCCGACGACGTCTGGAGCGGCTACGGCACCAAGGGCGAGGGCATCGTCGTCGCCGGCATCGACACCGGCGTGCAGTGGGACCACCCCGCCCTGGTCGGCTCCTACCGGGGCGGCGCGGCCGGGAACCACGCCTACAACTGGTACAACCCCGAGGGCGGCTGCCCCTCCGCCGCGCCCTGCGACGTCAACGGCCACGGCACCCACACGATGGGCACGATGGTCGGCGACGACGGCGTCAACCAGGTCGGCGTCGCCCCCGGCGTGAAGTGGATCGCCGCCAAGGCGTGCCCGGGCACCACCTGCACCGCCGCCTCGCTGATGCTGGCCGGCCAGTGGATGCTCGCGCCCACCGACGCCGCCGGCAACAACCCCCGCCCCGACCTGGCCCCCGACGTGATCAACAACTCGTGGGGCGGCATGGGCTACTCGGAGTGGTACTCCGACGTGATCTACTCCTGGACCCAGGCTGGCATCTTCCCCGCGTTCTCGGTCGGCAACGACGGCCCTGGCTGCGAGACGGGCGGTTCCCCCGGCATCCAGCTCGGCGCCTACGCGACCGGCGCCTTCGACGTGAACGACGTCATCGCGCCCTTCTCCAGCCGGGGTTCCGGTATGTCCTGGTACAAGCCGGACATCGCCGCGCCCGGCGTCGACGTGCGCTCGTCGGTGCCCGGCGGCGGCTACGGCGTGGCCAGCGGCACCTCGATGGCCTCCCCGCACACGGCGGCCACGGTCGCGCTCATCTGGTCGGAGGTGCCGCGCCTGCGCGGCATGGTCGACCTGACCCGGCTCGTGCTGAACGACAGCGCGACGCCCGTCCCCGACACCTCGTGCGCCTCCGCCGGTGACGTCAACGCCACCTGGGGCAACGGCAAACTCGACGCGTACGCGGCCGTGCAACTCGCCCTGGCGAACCCCGTCGCTCCCGGCGCCGAACTGCCGCTGGCCGTGGGCTACAACGTGGGCCTGCCCGGCACCCCCGACCACTGGGGCTACATGACGGTCGACGGCGACCCCGCGACCTACTGGGAGGTGCCCTCCGACCGGATCTTCGCCAACATCAACCTGGCGTTCACCAACGGGCGGCGCACCTTCGACAAGGTCACCGTGACCCTCCCGGCGAGCGAACCCGCCCGCACGCTGCGGTTCGCGGTCCGTGCCGCCTATGAGGGCTACAGCGACTACGTCACCGTCCTCCCCGAGGCGAACTACTCCTTCTCTCCCGGTACGGGCAACAAGGTGACCGTCACCCTGCCTCCCGTCCACGGGTGCTGCGTGTCGCTCCAGTTCCCCACGGGACCGTGGTCGCCCACCCTGAAGATCGCCGAGATCGAGGCGTTCTCGGCGACCGGCAAGAACGCCGCGCAGGGCCGCCCCGTCACCGCCTCGCACGCGCAGACCTACGTGCCCGGCAACGCCGTCGACGGCAACACCGCGACGTACTGGGAGAGCCCCAACAACGCCTTCCCGCAGAACTACACCGTCGACCTGGGCGCCCCGGTCAAGCTCCACCAGGCCGAGATGACCCTGCCCTCCGGCTGGCCGGCCCGCACCCAGACGATCACGATCTCGGGTAGCAACGACGGCAGCACCTACTTCCCGATCGTCGCCTCCCGCGCCTACGCGTTCGGGGCGTCGCCCACGACGGTCGGCTTCAACATGACGACCGCCCGGTACGTCCGCCTGACCTTCACCGGCAACACCGCCTGGCCGGCCGGGCAGCTCTCCGAGTTGCGCCTGCTCGCGTCCTGACGGAGAGGGCTCCCGGTCTGGGCCGGGAGCCCTTTTCCCAAAGAAGTTTTGCAAAAATACTTTTGCAAAGTGGGCCGGTCGCCCTAGCGTGCTGTCATGGCCAGTGACGAACACGAGCGCGTCCTCGATCCGGAGCGCGACGCCGCCGCGCTGAAAGCGCTCACCCACCCCCTGCGCATCCGGCTGCTCGGGCTGCTGCGGCAGGACGGGCCCGCCACCGCGAGCGAACTGGCGGCCAGAACCGGTGAGACGTCCGCCTCCACCAGCTACCACCTGCGGGTGCTGGCCAAGCACGCGTTCGTCGCCGAGGCCGAGCACCGCGACGGACGGGAGCGCCGCTGGAAGGCGGTGCACCTGGTGACGTCGTGGAGCAACACCGCCATGGAGGCCTCCGCCGGGAGCCACGCCTTCGTCGGCCTCCTGCGCCGGCGTCAGCTGGAGCATCTGGAGTCGGCGCTCACCCGGCACGAAGACGACATGGCCGCGGGCCGGCTGGACCGGGAGTGGCTGGAGCCGTCGGGCATCACCGACCTGCTCCCACGGCTGACTCCCGAGTCGCTCACCGAGCTGTGGCAGATGCTCGATGACAAACTCAGGGAACTCGGCGCCCGCGACGCGGACGACCCGCGCGCGGAGAACGTGGTCTTCCTCGCCGCCGGACTGCCCCTGGCGGCGCCATGAGCCCGTTACCGGACGTGGACGAGGCCCGGCGTCGCTACGTCACGGTCTGCGTGCTCTTCTGGCTTCCGCTGGGGCTGACCATCGCGCCGCTGGTCCTGTTGCTGACCGAGCGCGGCATGACGCTCGTGGCGGTCGCGGGGCTCGTGGCCGCGCACTCGCTCACGGCTGCGGCGCTGGAGCTGCCCACCGGGGGACTGTCCGACGTCTTCGGGCGACGCGTCGTGCTGGCCGCCGCCGGAGTGCTGAACCTCGTCGCGTTCACGCTCCTGGGTCTGGGCACCGCGCCCTGGACGCTGGCGCTCGGCATGATCCTCATGGGCGCGGGCCGGGCGCTGTCGAGCGGGCCCGCCGAGGCCTGGTACGTCGACACCGTCCACGTGCGTTCCGGGCCGGACGCCGAGCTTCGCACCGGGCTGGCCCGGGGAAGTTCCGCGACGTCCGTCGCACTGGCCGTCGGCACCCTGGTCGGGGGAGGCATCCCGTGGTTGCTGGGGGCCGACCTCGGCGGCGTGGTGCTGCCTCTGTCGATCCCGCTGCTGCTCGGCGCCGTCATCGAGATCGCCTTCGTGGGGTACGTCCTGACCGCCCTGCGTGAGCTGCCCCGGCCGGCTGCGACTCTGCGGGGTGCGCTTCGCGACATCCCCGCCACCGTCGCGAGCGGACTGCGGCTGGGCGCCCGCGACGCGATGGTCCGCCGGATCCTGCTCAGCGCGGCGGCCGTCGGCGGCGCCCTGGCCGCGATCGAACTGCTGACGCCGGGGCGGGCCGCGACGCTCACCGGCGCCTCCGAGACGGGCGCGGTCCTCTACGCCACCCTCGCCTGCGTCGGTTTCCTCTGCTCGGGTCTCGGCAGCGCTCTCGCGCCGCGCGTCGCCCGGCTCGCGGGCGGCGGCGAACGCGCGGTCCTGGTGAGTCTGGCGAGCGGCGCGCTCGGGCTGCTGCTCCTCGGCGCCACCGCGACGACCACCGGCGTGCTCGCCGGGGCGCTCGCGGCCACCGGCTACGGGCTGGTGTATCTCGGGTTCGGGGCGGCGGGGCCGAACGAGAACGACCTCCTGCACCGGCGTGTCACCAGTGCCGGCCGGGCCACCGCGCTGTCCGTCCAGTCGCTCGCGCTGCAACTGGTCGGCGCCCTGATCGGTCTGCTCGTCGGAATCCTGCCGCCGGGTCCGGTTCCCTGGCTGCTGGGCGGCGGCGTGCTGCTGGCGGGGGCCCTGCTGTGGATCCGCCGTTGAGGATCGCTGGCAAGCGAGGCCCGCGACACACGGCGACGCAACCCATGGTGCGAACACTTGCCGCTTAACCTGCAGAAACAGGGTCGCGTGGAGATCAATCCCCGACGTGCGAGCAATGGGAGCCTGACATGTCCAACCACTTCACCGGCCTCAGCCTGGGGCCGCCGCTCGGCGACCAGCGCCTCGATCTGTGCGACCTCTACGCCTTCACCGCCCCCGGCGATCCGAGCCGGACCGTTCTCATCCTCAACGCCAATCCCGTCGCGGACGCCCTGCACCCCGACGCCGTCTACCGCCTGAACATCGACAACGACGGCGACTATCTGACCGACATCGCCTTCAGCTGGGTCTTCGACCCGCCGGCGTCCGACGGTTCCCAGACCTACAGCGTCTACATGGTGACGGGCGCGGAGTCCCGCAAGCCGGAGGCGGTCGGCACCAAGATCGTGTCGGACGCCGCCGTCTCCTTCGGCCCCCGGGCCAACGTGGTCGGCAGCGGCGACTACAAGATCGCCGCCGGCAGCCGCAGCGACGCCTTCTTCTTCGACTTCGACGGCATCCAGAACCTGTTCGACACCAGCGGCAACCGGAACTTCACCGCTCCGCACCTGGGCGGGAAGTCGCCGTGGACCGGCATCGACTCCAACACCACGGCCAACGTCTTCTCCATGGCCGTCGAACTGCCGACCGCGGAACTGGCGCCCAAGCCCACGTTGCACGTCTGGGGCCGGTGCAGCGTCATGAAGGACGGTGAACTCGTCCACGCCGACCGGGCCGGACACCCGTCGATGAGCAGCTTCTTCAACACCGACGACACCAAGCTGGAGTACAACGCGAGCGAGCCGGTCAACGACCGGGCCAGGTGGACCGACCAGTTCGTCCACCTGCTGGGACACACCGGCGGTTACTCGGAGGAGGAGGCGGTGGCCGCGCTCGACGAGCACGGCCTCCTGCCGGACGTGCTGACCTTCGACCCGGCCAAGCCCGCCTCCTACCCCAACGGCCGGACGTTCACCGAGGACGTCATCGATATCCGCGTCGCGTTCCTCACCAAGAACGAGGCGCCGCCCACCGGCCTGACGCCGCACACCGACACCCTGGACCGGTTCCCGTACCTCGGCGACCCGCACCCGGCGAACGGCTCCTGACGATTGGGGCAGGTGCCGTCCAGCGGGCGGCACCTGCCTGCCCGTGCTTTTAGATATGTGGCGCTTCGGTAAGTTTGGCCTTTCCTGCGGGTGCTGGAGCATGGGCACCCGTGCACAAGAGATCGAGTTCGTCCGCCCGGAAGAAGCGGAAGTCGGCAGAGGGGACCCCCGCTCCGGACGCCCCGCTGGAGAAGAAGAAGAGCACCGCCACCGCCGACACCGAGGACCTCGTCGAGCCGGCGCCTTCGCCCGTTCCGCAGATCCCCGACGACCAGCAGCTCACCCTGGTCGCGCCGCTGCGAACGGTGATGCGGCCGGTCGCCCCACCGGCCATGGTGCCGGTCGCCGCGCTCACCACGACCCACCACAGCTTCACCCTGGCCGGCCTGACCGCGACGATCGACCACGACAAAGTCCCCGACATGGACGGGGAGAGGCAGCTGGCGTTCATCCAGCGGGCGTCCCAGGGGCTCAGGTTCGCGAACCCGCAGAACGTCCCGCAGATCCTCCTCAAGTTCACGCTGGTTCAGACCGATTGGCTGATCCACGCCCTGACGATCTGCATAGGCAACCTCAGGGCCGCCGTGGACGCCGGGCTGGACGTGAGCCTGGTGTTCCCCCGGCTGGTGCGATGGTGCCGGTCCGGTCGCGCCATGGCGAGGAACTCCGGTCAGTTCGAGCTCGACGTGGTCAGGTCCAGCGGCTGGCTGGCCTGCCACCTGATCAGTTCGCGGCGACGACCGAGCGACGTCAACCGGGTGCGCGTGCACAACCTCTGCAACCCGAGTCACATCGTCCCGGTGACTTCGGAGGACCAGTCCTTCAATTTCGTCGACGCGGACGACGGGGACGACGAGGAGGCGCCCACCGTTCCGGAGGGTGCCGTCGACAGGAGGAAACTCACCGAAGCCCTCGTGCCGGTTCTCACCGAGGTCCTCAACACGCACGCCGCCAAGACCCTCAAGGACTGGCCCACCTCCACGAAGATCGCCTGGAGCGAGGTCCAGGGGATCGCCGCCGCGGTCGAGGGGTTCATCTACGGGAGCGGGATCCCGTACACATCGGCCGACCCCACCGGGCCGTTCTTCACCATGGCCTCCTACGCCCAGACGCTGGCGAGCACCCTGGAGTCGGACACCGGCGATGACGCCGTTCTGGGCATGCTGGCCAACCGGGCCGATCTCATCGGCTGGAGCGGGCAGTACGGCAAGCCCTTCGAGGTCGCCGGTTACCACCCCGGACGGCCCGGAGACCAGGAGATCCTCCAGCAGGTGCTCAAGGGCATGCTGGAGGACGCCGAGCTGGTGCGGTCGGTAAAAATACTGATCAGGGTCACCGGCCGCAACGAGAGGTCGTCCGGGTTCATCTACGTCTGCCCGGTCTTCCGCGCCGAACTCTCCGACGCCGACAAGCGCTGGAAGCTCATCCGGACGCTGATCCACGAGTTCATGCACCGGCTCAGCCACCCCGACCTGCTGGAAGCGGCCAGGTACGTCGAACACGACCAGATCATCCACGAGGGTTTCACCGACCTCATCGCCCTGCACATCTTCGAACGGCTCGTCGCGGCGGCGGAGAACGACCCGGTGATGTGTCAGAGCCTCCTGGGGCCGGACCTGCCGTTCGAGAGACCCGACGAAGGGCTGTTCACCATCGAATACGACGAGGCCGGGGCGAAGGCGCAGCAGATCGCGCGGATCGTCGGGCTCGACGGCGTCATGACGGCCTTCTTCCTCGGCGGTGTGTCCTTCGCCGGACTCAGGAAGGGGAAGTGAACCCCATGGAGAGTCTGACCAAGAGCAAACGCGCGACCCGGTCCGAACCGAGCCTGGCCGAGTTGCTGCGCGACGGCGCGGAGCCCGCGTTCCGGTCGCTGGAGTCGGCGCTGGCGGGGGCCGGACCGACGGTGTCCCACTGGCCGACGCTGGCGGCGATGCCCCTGGTGGAAAGGTCGTGGCTGATCCACGCGGCCTACGTGCTGCGGCGGCGGGCCGCCGAGGCGGGCCCGGCCTTCGACCGGGTGGCCGCACTGGCCCGGCTGGTGCGGCACGCCGCCCGGCGGACCGCCGAACCGGGTGGGCCCGACGGTGCGTTCGAGTCCGAGGTGCTGGCGGTGAGCGGCTGGCAGGCGGAGGTGCTGCCGGCCCGCCTCCGGGTCCCGGTGTCCGGGCCCGAGGCGCGCTTCGAGGAGCGGCCTCTCTCCGCCGACCTGGCCCTGCGTCCGCCGGGGGCGGCCCTGGCGGCCGAAGACCCGCTGCAGGCGCTCGACCTGGCCGGGCAGGTCCAGCGTTTCCTGAGTTCAGGCTTCGGCCCCTACCCGATCGCCCGCCCCAACGGCCCGTTGTCCGGCGGCTACGACCTCGCCACCGCGGTCCTGAGCTCCGCGGAACGTCCCGCCGGTCTCGGCGCCCAGTCGGAGGAGCTCCACCGGCGTACCGGCGCCGATCCGGATCTGCTGCGGCGGCGCCTCACCGCCGACCCGGGCTTGTCGGAGCGGGTGCGGCACGTCATCCTGAACTCCGCCTCCCACACGGGCCATCCCGTGTACGTCCCCTTCGCCGTCCCCGCCGACGGGCGCTCCCGGCTCCACACGGACCTGGCTCACGGTCTGCTGCACCGGCTGGCCCATCCCGGGCTGATCGGCGGGGCGGAGCCGAGTCTGGTCGAGGCGCTGGTCGAACTCCTCACGTCACAGGTCGTGGTGGCGATGGGCGGCTCGCCGGGTCCGGTCACCCCGGGTGCCGTCGAACTGGAACGGCGAGTGGGAGCCGATAATGTTCGCGCCGCATTCTTCCTCGGGCGGATCGAGTTCATCGGTCGATAGACGCCGTCGCGCCGGAAGCCCGCGCCGCGGAATTTCCAGGTGGCACCTCACCTGCGCACCTTCCGGCAGGAAGCGTTTATCGAATGCCGCGATCCGGCAATGTCGAAGATTGGCGGTTATTGGCGCAGCGGTGCCGCGCTAAGATCGCGTCCCGTGCTTTCGGATGGATTCTGTCGGTTTATCAGACTTGGATTAGTAGGCCTTTTTCTTGCGGTGGTGGTCGCGGGCCTGATAGCCGGCGACGACGACTGGCTCTGGGTGGCCGTCGAATGGTCGCCGCCGGCCTTCGGGGAGTGGTTGTACGAGTCCGACGGGATCGACGCCACGATGACGGTGGTGCTGCTCGTGGCCGCCCTGGTGAAGGCGACGATCCTGTGGCTGATCCTGCTCGCCCCCCTGCGAGGGCCGCTGGACCGCAGGGAGAGGGCGCTGCGCCTGCTGCTGTACCTGGCGGTGGTGGACGCCCTCGTGCTGTGGTTCCCGATCGCGCTGCTCCCCGACGAGGTCGACGCGGTGCTGCAGCTCGCGTTGTGGACCGCGATCAACGTCCTCTTCCTGCTCGTCATCCGCTGGCGGTCGCGGGTGCTGCGCGTGGCGGCCGGAGCGATGTTCGCGGTCCAGCTGGCCGGGTTGCTCGACTATCTGCTCGACGAACTCGATCTGCTGGAGCTCGGACCGGGGGCCGTCCTCGGCATGGTCTGGATGCTGGGCGGAGTGGCGGGGACCGTCCTCACGATCATCGGGCAGCGGCGCGACGGCAGGTGGAGCCTCGGCACACAGGTCGCCGGGTGGTTGTCGCTGAGCGTCTACCTGCTGGTGATCCTGTTCAACCTGCCCTTCGGATGGAGCTTCGTCGGCAGTCTGGAGCTGACCGTCCTGATGGACACGGCGGGGCTCGTCAGCACTCTGTGGCTCGCGTCGACGGCCCGTGAACTGACCGCCGGCGGCGGCGAACCGGCGGACATTCCGCCCACGCCACGCTGGATCCGGGTCGGGGCGGCGGCGGTGGCCGTACTGCCGGTCATCGCGCTGATCCATCCCGAGCAGTCCCCGCGTCTCACGTACAGCGGCTGGGAGATGAGCTGCTACGACCGCCGTAGCTTCGGCGACGTGAAGCCCGCGGAACGCGACGCCGTGTTCCTGTGCGCGGCGCGGAGCACGGACGGCGGGGTCCCGCCCATGTTCCCCGACAGCCTGTCGGACCAGCAGGTCCTCGGGTACGGGCGGGCGCTGTGCCGGGCGAAGGACGCCGACGAGCAGAAGGCGATTCTGACGCGCGCCGGGAGCGAGCGGCCCGCCTGGGGCGCCGACCCGAGGGAGCTCGTCCACGTCTGCCCGGAGATCGTCGGCGCGGCCCAGCCCGATCTGCTCCGGTCGGAGGAGGAGACGGAGGCGGCGAACGACGCCTTCGTCGCCGAGGCGAACGCGAAGTGCCGCGACCCGTGGCCCCGGACGAAGGGGGTCGTCCAGGCGACGGCCAACTACTTCCTGTTCGCCGACGGCGACCACGGCTACGTGGTCCACGATCCCGACGACGAAGCGGGCGGTGATGAGGGGGAGCGGGCGATAGCCCGGCTCTACGACGACGACGTCCTCATCGGGGTGGCCGGCAGCACGGTGCTCGTCGGGCACGTCGAGGACGTCATCGATCTGTGCCTCACCGTGAAGGCCTTCCGCACCGCGCCGCCACGGCGGCTGTCCGGGTGGTACCAGGTCACCGAGGTGCCGATCATCAGCCGCACCGGCCGGCTCACCGTGCCGGAGATGGGCGACGGCGAAGTGGGCGCGGGCGCCCCGATGCCGAACCTGGCGATCGAGGGGAAGGGCCGCTACCGGGTCCGCGTCTACGTGCGCCTCGACCGCGCGAGCGAGGAGCACCTGGTCGTCGTGTTCCCGGGTGCGTCGAGGAAGACCCTCAAGCTGAAGCCGTGAGCGGTGGCGGCCTGTGCTGTTGGTGACGGTCCCGGGCAGGGGGTCCCCTGCCCGGTCGGCCCGTCCAGGGAAGCGCGTCCAGCGCTGAGAGCGCTCTCGCCCATCGGGCCGGGCGGCCACTGAGGAAAGCTTCCGCGCGCCTCGCACGGCCTGCTACGGGAGATCCGTGTCGGCTTGGACGTCGCGGCTCGCGACTGACGGCGGGGTGGCTTCGGCGTCGCGACACCGGACCGCATTGACCTGCACCGGAGGGATTAACCTCCGGGCAATCAGTCAGAAACATTGACGAGAGGTGTTCCGGGCACTAGTTTCCGCGCTAGAGAGCGCTCTCTTTGTGGTGGAGGGAGCTCGTCGCCGGACGTCCCCTCCGGCGCGTCCCCGAGCCCACCGCGAAACGTAGACGTCACCCGCTGTAGCCCCCGATCCGTCCGAACCCCCGACTCCCGCACCCCCCGGTCGTCCCCCCACGGAGGAAGAATGGACCAGCCCACTGGGGCTCAGTCACCCGGCACCTCGCCGCCCGGCACCCGCCCGTCCGCCCGCCGGCCCGCCTCGCGGTCGGTCGTGGTCAGCGTGGTGCTGGCGATGATCGCCGCGATGCTGGCCTTCGTGGCCAGCACGCCCGCCGCCCAGGCGGCCACGGTCGGCGCCGGTTCGTACACCGAGACGCTCCCCGCCGGCCGCTCGCTGCCGGTCGGCTGCGGCTCCCTGTCGACCAACCCGCGCGCCTACGTCACGGCGAACGCCCCGGCCGGCGCGGTCCCCACCAACGACTGGTGGTCGTCGCTGCTGTTCAAGAAGTTCGACTGCGCCTACAGCGAGCCGCTGCACGCGCACCCGATCTCCTACGACACGGTCGCCGGCGGCCTCGGCTTCTCCTACAACACCGTCGCCGCGATCAGCGGCACCGCGACCGGCGTGGGGGAGTACCACTACCCGTACGTGCAGGACATCCTCGTCGGCGTGACCGGGCTGAACTCGCCCGACGCCAAGGTCGACGGCTGGACCGACTGGACGGTCAGCCCCTACTGGAGTGACGGCACGCGGACCCTTCGGGCCACCATCGGTCACGGCCTGCCGTTCGCCTACTTCACCAAGACCGGCGGCAACGCCCAGATCACCACCAGCGGCACCCCGACCGTGTGGTCCAACAGCGGCGGGACCATCGGGTTCACCGTCAACGGCAAGGACTACCTGGGCTTCGCCCCCAGCGGCTCGACCTGGACGGTCAGCGGCACCAGCATCTCCTCGACGCTGAACGGCCAGAACTACTTCTCGGTCGCGGTGCTGCCGACGACGCCCTCGACCCCGGCGGCCACCCGCACCAGCCTGGCGAGCACCTACGGGCAGTACGCCCACGCGCACGTCACCGGCACCCGGGTGTCCTACTCGTACAACCCGGGCAACTCGAACGTCAGCACCACCTACACCTTCACCACCACGGCCCGCGAGGGCAGCGCGAGCGGCACCGTCATCGCGCTCTACCCGCACCAGTGGAACTACCTGACCGGTTCCACTCCGCTGGCACAGACCTACATCTCGGCGCGCGGCCAGATGAAGGTGGTCACCGGCACCTCGTTCAGCACCACGATGAAGTTCCAGGGCGTGCTGCCCGAGATCCCGGCCGTCGGCGACAACTCCGGCGGCGACCTGACCACGATCACCAACTACCTGAACGCGGAACTCGGCGATCCCACGGCCGGCCTCGGCGACGACACCTACTGGACCGGCAAGGGCCTGGGCCGGGCGGCGCGCATCGCGGAGATCGCCGACCAGCTCAACCTGACCGCCGTCCGCGACTCGGCGCTCAACCGGATCCGGACCAGGCTCAACGACTGGTTCACCGCCAGCTCGGGCAAGACCAGCCGGGTCTTCTACTACAACCAGCAGTGGGGCACCCTGATCGGCTACCCGGCCTCCTACGGCTCGGACGCCGAACTCAACGACCACCACTTCCACTACGGCTACTACATCGCCGCCGCCGCGACCCTGGCGAAGTTCGACCCGACCTGGGCGACCAACGGCCAGTACGGCGGCATGGTCGACCTGCTGATCCGGGACGCCAACAACTACGACCGGGGCGACACCCGCTTCCCTTACCTGCGTGACTTCGACATCTACGCGGGTCACGACTGGGCGGCCGGGCACGGCGCGTTCGGCTCCGGCAACAACCAGGAGTCCTCCTCCGAGGGCATGAACTTCGCCAACGCCCTCATCCAGTGGGGTCAGGCGACCGGCAACACCGCCGTCCGCGACGCCGGTGTGTTCATCTACGCCACCCAGAGCGCGGCGATCCAGGAGTACTGGTTCGACGTGCGCAACCAGAACTTCCCGTCGACCTTCGGCCACAACACGGTCGGCATGGTCTGGGGCTCCGGCGGCGCGTACGCCACCTGGTTCAGCGGCGAGCCCGAGATGATCCAGGGCATCAACATGCTGCCGATCACCGGCGGCCACTTCTACCTCGGCGAGTGGCCGGCCAACGTGCTGGTCAACTACAACGAGCTGGTCACCAACAACGGAGGACCACCGACGGTCTGGCAGGACATCATCCAGGAGTTCCGGGCACTCGCCGACGGACCGGCCGCGCTGGCGGCCTTCCAGGCCAACCCGAACTTCACCTCCGAGGAGGGCGAGAGCAAGGCGCACACCTTCCACTGGCTGCGCAACCTGGCCTCGCTCGGCACGGTGGACACCACGGTCACCGCCAACCACCCGCTGGCGAAGGTCTTCGTCAAGAACGGCACCCGGACCTACGTCGCCTCCAACATCACCAACACCGCGCTCACGGTGACCTTCTCCAACGGCACGACACTGACCGCGCCGGCCGGCAAGACCGTCACCTCGGGCCTGTTCACCTGGAGCGGCGGCAACGCCAACGGCGGCGGCACCCCGTCGCCCAGCCCGTCACCCAGTCCGTCGCCCAGCCCGTCGCCCTCACCGTCGCCGTGCGCGACCAACCTGCTCTCGCAGGGCCGCCCCGCCACCGCGTCGAGCGTCGAGGCCGCCTACACCGCCAACCTGGCGGTCGACGGCAACGCGGCCACCCGCTGGGCCAGCGCGTTCAGCGACCCGCAGTGGATCCAGGTGGACCTCGGCTCGGTGCAGCCGATCTCGTCGGTGCAGCTGACCTGGGAGGCGGCCTACGGGCGGTCGTACCAGATCCAGACCTCCAGCAACGGGACGACCTGGGCCGACGTCTTCACCACCACCACTGGTGACGGCGGCACGGACAACCTGACCGTTTCCGGGTCGGCCCGCTATGTGCGGGTCTACGGCACGGCGCGCGGCACCGCCTGGGGTTACTCGCTGTGGGAGTTCAAGGTCTTCGGCGGCGGCGCCGGATGCCCCAGCCCGTCGCCCTCACCGTCGCCGTCTCCCGGCAACTTCGCCGCCAACCGCTACCCGCAGTCGAACGGCACCCTGCCCGGGACGACGGGCTCGGCCGGCAGCGTCACACTGGCCGCGGCCAACGGCAACCGTGACGGCGTCCCGACCAACGCCGCCGTCTACAACGCGACCGGCCTGACCGCGACGTACAGCGGCGCGGCCACCACGTTCGACGTGTTCGTCGACGCCGGCACCAACGTCGGCAACGCCACGCAGGTCAGGGTCTCCTACGACCTGACCGGCAACGGCAGCTGGGACCGGGTGGAGACCTACACCTACTTCGCCACCGACCCGGTGGCCGGCTGGGAGCACTACACCCAGACGGCCGGGGTCAAGACGGCCACCGGCGCACTCGGCAACCTGGCCAACGGCTCGGTGCGGGTCGAGGTCTGGAGCGCGATCGGCTCCACCACGACCAACCTCGGGATCGGCAACCAGAGCGTCATCCGCCTGCCCTTCGCATAACCGCTGACGGTGGCGGGCCGCGAGGGCGGCCCGCCACCCGGCTTCTTCCCGTGTACGTCTTCAGCGAGTCGGTTCCATTGACCGGAGAGTGGTGTGGCGTGTCCCCGCCGACCTGGCCAACACCACTACGAGGTGCACGCCTCGGGGCCAAAGCCCTAATGTCGGTCCATGTCCGAGATGATCCCCCGGGTCGAACTCAGTCCTCTCACCCTCGCCGACGAGGACGAGTTCTGCTCGCTCGTCGAGGCCAGCGCTGAACTTCACACGCCGTGGATGCAGCTGCCCACGACCGCGGAGGACTTCCAGGTCTGGATGCGCCGCTTCGCCGACGGCACCAACCGGGCCTATCTGATCCGCGTCCGGGAGACCGGTGCAGCGGCGGGCGCGGTCAACATCAACTCGATCATCCGGGGCCGCTACCAGGGCGCGTCCCTCGGCTACGCGGCCTTCGCCCCGTCCGCCGGGCGGGGCTACCTGACCGAAGGCCTCACCCTCGTTCTGCGGCACGCCTTCGAGGACCTGCGGCTCCACCGGCTGGAGGCGAACATCCAGCCCGCGAACAAGGCGTCTCTGGCCTTGGCCCAGCGCCTGGGTTTCCGGTACGAAGGCATGTCGCCCGACTATCTCTTCATCGACGGAGCCTGGCGCGACCACGAACGCTGGTCCATCACCGCACCGTCCCCCTGGACGCCCGACCCTTCGCTTCCCGAGGTCTAGAACTCCGTCGCCTACACCAAGAACGACCTGACCACGCTGCTCGGCTGACGAGGCGGCCGGGGCCCGATGACGGAGAGAAGCCGGAGTCTCTCGTAGCTCTCGCTGCCCGGGACGGCTGTGTAGACCAGGAGCAGGTGCGCCTGGTCGGGGTCGAGAAGCGCCTGACACGCCAGTTCGAGGACGCCGACCTCGGGGTGGACGAAGCGTTTGACGTCGCTGTAGCCGATGCCGACCTCGTGTTCCTGCCAGACCGTACGGAACTCCTCACTGCGGTCGAGCAGGAGGCGCTGGAGATGCGCGGCCCTGGAGCCCGGGCCGCGCAGCGTGACCACTGTGCGCAGTCCCGAGGCGAAGACGCGGGAGTGCAGCGCGTGGTCGTCCGGGTGGTAGAGCGCCCGGGTGGCCGGGTCGGTGAACCACCGGTAACCGATGCTGCGGGCCGGGCCGGTGTATCCGGTCAGGTCGCCGGTGAGCGCGACGCCGAGGGGAGTCTGCCGCAGCGTCTCGCCGAGCTCGGTGACGATCTCCGCGGGGGTGTCGGTGAGCCGGTCGAAGATGCGCAGCAGGCCGGGACTGACGTGCTCGCCGGTCGTGCCCCTCGTGGGCGGATGGTGCCCGGCGAGCCGGAACAGGTGGTCGCGTTCGTCCAGGGACAGCCGCAGACCCTGCGCGATCGAGGCGATCATCTGCTCCGACGGGTGAGGTCCCCGCTCCCGTTCCAGCCGGCTGTAGTAGTCGGCGGAGATGTGGCAGAGCGTGGCGACCTCCTCGCGGCGCAGACCGGTGGTCCTGCGCCGCTGCCCGCGCGGGAGACCGACGTCTTCCGGCTGGAGTGACGCACGACGGCGACGCAGGAACTCGGCGAGCCCGGCTCGGTCGATCACGGCTGCTCCCTCCCTCGTCATCGATTCCGTTCGTTCTACCACCGCCGCCGGGGTGGCCGGGTGCGGCCAGCCTGGGATTGTGAGGCCGTGGCTACCCCTGCCGATCGGGTGAACCCTGGAAACCGATCGACCAAGGGAGCAGCACCATGGCACGCACACGACCGGACCTCACGGTCCCCGACCTCACCGGGAGGCTCTCCGTCGTCACGGGGGCCAGCGACGGCGTCGGACTGGTGCTGGCGACCCGGCTCGCCGCCGCCGGCGCCGAGGTCGTCATGCCCGTCCGCAACCGCCGGAAGGGCGAGGCGGCGATCGCGACGATCAAACAGCGGCACCCGGACGCCGCCGTGTCCCTGCGGGACCTCGACCTGTCGTCGCTGGCCTCGGTCGCCGCCCTGGGCACGACGCTGCGTGGCGAGAACCGGCCGATCCACATCCTCGTCAACAACGCCGGGGTGATGACCCCGCCGGAACGCCGGACCACCGCGGAGGGGTTCGAGCTGCAGTTCGGCAGCAACCACCTGGGGCACTTCGCCCTCGTCTCCCACCTGCTGCCCCTGCTGCGGGCCGGGCGCGCCCGGGTGACCTCGCAGATCAGCATCGCCGCGAACGAGAACGGCATCAACTGGGACGACCTGAACTGGGAACGGCGCTACCACGCCCGCCGCGCCTACAGCCAGTCGAAGATCGCGTTCGGTCTGTTCGGGCTCGAACTGGACCGGCGCAGCCAGGCGGGCGGCTGGGGGATCACCAGCAACCTCTCCCACCCCGGCGTCGCCCCCACCAACCTGCTGGCCGCGCACCCCGAGATGGGCCGGCCGAACGACACCCTCGGCGTGCGGGCCATCCGCGCCCTGTCCCGGCGCGGCGTCCTCGTCGGCACGGTCGAGACGGCGGCCCTGCCGGCCCTGCTGGCCGCCACCTCCCCGGACGCGCGCGGCGCCCGCCTCTACGGTCCGAGCGGTCTGGGGAACCTGTCCGGCGCACCCGCCGAACAGGCCCTCTACTCCCGGCTTCGTCACCAGGACGACGCCGCCCGCGTCTGGCGGATCTCCGCGGAACTCACGGGAGTCTCAGCCGAACGCCTTGACCTCCAGTAACCCGACCGACGACGCCCCGCTCTGGAGGGCGACCCGCAGCCGGGTCGTGGTGACGGGGGAGAAGGTCGCGCGGTTGTAGGTGTTCGCCCCGATTGGGTACGTCGCCGGGACGTCCACATAGGACGACCCGTTCCACCACTGGAGTCGCCAGGACGCCGGCAGGTCGATGCCCTGGCCGTCGTCGAAGAAGTACACGTCCGCCGACCGCAGGGTCTGCGCGGCGGGCCAGGTCAGCTCGGCCCATTGGGCGCCGGTGTTCGGCCAGGTTCCCCAGCGCGGGTTGACGGTGTCGTTGGAGGCCGGCGGGTCGATCCCGTCGTTGATCGCGGCCACCGACTCCCACGGCGAGGTGGAGGAGGCGCTCGGCGTGGCGCTCCCGGCCAGGTTCGCCGACGGGGTGCCGCCGACCTGGAGGGTGAACGTGCGGGTGACCGGGGTGCTGCGGGTGTCGTAGTCGCGCAGTCGCACCGTGAACTGCGAGGTGCCGCCGGCCGCCGGGGTGCCGGTGATCGCGCCGGTGAACCGGTCGAGGGTGAGTCCGGCGGGGAGCGCGCCGCCGGTGATCGTCCAGTCGTAGAACGGGACCCCGCCCTGGGCGGCGAGTCTCTGGGAGTAGGCCGTCCCCGGAGTGGCCGCCGGCAGTGTCGTCGTGGTGATCGACGGGGGCAGGAACGGGGTCAGGGTGCGGTTGAGGCGCCAGCCGGCGTTCTCGGCGATGAGGAGCGCGAGCTTGGTCAGGGTCCAGCGCCGGGTCGGGAACGCGTGGGTCCAGCCGCCGCTCTGGCCGCTGACGCGGTCCCAATACTGCTGGGTTCCCGGCACGTGGTAGCTGGAGTCGAGCGGCACCCGGATGCCCTGGTAGGCCTCGACCTCCGCGTCGACGCCGCCCGACTGCACGTAGGACCGCATGCCGGCCCAGTCGCTGTGGTAGGCGACGGCGTGGCCGTATTCGTGCATGACCAGGCCGTACACATCGAGAACGGAACCGGTGATCGTGGTGCGCCACCAGTCGTCGTCGGCGAGGGAGGTGAAGAGCTGTTTGCCCGCCTCGTCGTACTCGAAGATCATCGACGTCGAGCGGTGCAGCGGGCCCGCGACCTGCTGGCCGCCGCGGGTGGCGTAGCGGCCGTTCGCGGCGGGATAGCCCGTCGAGTACGGCGTCTGGATGCCGCGGAAGAACACGTAGTGGCCGGTGAACGCGCTGTTGTTCGTGACGTTGACCGTGTTCTGCCAGTCGTCGCCCGGCAGGTGGTTGGGCTCGGCCCCGGCCGCGACGGTGTCGAAGGGCGCCAGTTCGAAGTAGCGGAACCAGTCCTTCACCGCCTCCTCCGCCGCCGCCCGGAACGCCGTGTTGCCGAAGTAGCCGGTGATGGTGTCGAACCGGTAGTCGAAGGTGATCGGGATCGACGGTTCGAGCGTGGTCTTCTCGTCCTGCTGGACCCGGATCGGCATCGTCTGCGTGTACGTCGCCCCTCCGGCGTCCCGGATCGTCAGCCGGAACGTGTGGGTCTCGTCCTGCCCGGCGCCCCGTTTCGACTGGATGCCCAGCCGGAACGTCTTCTGCTCCGAGGCGTTGGCGAACGTGAGCGTCTTGGTCGAGCCGGTCGCGGTGAGCTGGCTCGGCAGGTCCATCATCAGCCGTGAGGTGCCCTCGGCCTTGAGGTCGATCGTGGCGGGGAACCTCACGTCCGCCGGGGGCCGGACGGTGAAGGTCAGGGCGGGGTTGGCGACGTGCCCCTGCCAGTCGACGAGCTGGATGCCGTGGGTGTTGATCGTCCGCCCGAACATGTCGACGACCGTGGCCGTCGGGGCGGCGTGGGAGGTGGCGGGGACGGTGAGGAACGCGATGAGCAGAGTAGCGGTCAGGGCTAATCGTCTCACTGAGGGATCCCTTTCTGGCAGAAACCCTTTTCGTTTACCTTTCGCCGAAACGTTACGCCCGAGTCAACATCACCGAAAGCGTTTTCGTCGACCCATCTGGGAATCACCCGGCGCCCTTGGCCGTTGACGACGATACGGGCCCGATGACGGGATCCGTCCGGACGAGGTGCGCCGTACCCGGACTGCAAGACGACGCTCCGACAGGAGCATCGTCATGGCCTGGTTCCTCCTTTTCGCCGCCGGTCTGTTCGAGGTCGCGATGGCCTACTCGCTCAAGCTGAGCGACGGCTTCTCCGTACCGCTCCCCGGCATCGCCTTCGTCGGCTTCGCCGTCCTGAGCTTCGGCCTGCTGGCGATCGCCCTGAAGAGCCTCGACGTCGGCACCGCCTACGCCGTCTGGACCGGCATCGGCGCCGTCGGCACCGCCGCCCTGGGGATGATCGTCATGGGCGACGACGTGAGCCCGCTGAAGATCGCCTCGATCGCCCTCATCCTCGCGGGGGTGGTCGGCCTCAACCTCGCGGGCGCCGCCCACTGACCCGGATGCCGACGGGCCTGCGGGTCCTGTCCTTCACATGTCACCTGCAAGTGAGGCTGCAACGGCATGGGTGATCGTGACGGCGTGCCGGAAACACCGGCACGCCTGATCCGAAGGACGTGACCGTGTACAGAAGAGCGCTCGCCATCGCGGCGTCCGCCGTCCTGGCCTTCACCCTGATTCCCTCGGTGGCCGAAGCCGCGGCTCCGAACGTCGAGATCGTCCCCGGCCACACCTCGACCCTGGGGGAGAAGAACAGCCGGTTCTTCTGCCCCGCGAACGAAGTGATCACCGGCCGGGCGCACCAGAAGGACGAGAACGGCCCGACCACCTACTGGTGCGGGAAGATCGTCATCGACGGCGAACAGGTCTCCGTGTCGACCTACCACTACGTCGACGCCCAGACCGAGCCCTTCTCCTGGTTCGAGGCCCCGGAGGCGAACGCCATGGTCGGCCGTGAACACCGAGGCGACGAGAACGGCGTCACCACCACCTACTTCGCCCTGCTGACCTGGCGCGGCCAGCCGGTGAAACTGGTCAACCGCCGCTGGACGGGGGCCCTGCGGGAGAGCAGACACGAGTCCCGGGCGAGCGGCGACGAGATCATGACGGGCCGCCGCCACCACGACGACGAGAACGGCGACTCCTTCTACCAGTACGCCACGGTCACCTTCTAGGAATCACCGAGGCCCGGGGCGGGATCCGTAGTCCTGACCCGGGCCACGTGCCAACTTTTCCCCCATAGGGCGCGTCTTACCTATATGGGAAAATTGCTCCGCGGCACTGCTGCATTCGTCGCCTTCCTCGCCGCCGCGGGGCCCGCCGCCGCCCACGCCGAGGCGCCGTCCGGGCAGTGGGGCATCATCCGGGACGCACCCCGTGACTCCTACGACGCCGTGACGGTGACGCCCGGCGGGGGAGTCTGGGTCGCCGGGACGAGAGGAACCGAGTCGCTGCTGCTCAAGGGCCGGACCACCTTCAAACGGGTCGCCGGGCCGGGCTTCCGGGTGAAGAAGCTGGCATCGGCGTCCGACACCAGGGTCTGGGCGTTCGGCGCGTCGCGGTACGCCCGCTGGGACGGCAAACGCTGGCAGGTCAAGCGCTGGACCCACGGCCGGGTGGATCAGGCGTACTCCATCGGCAAGAACCTATGGGTCATCGAGAACGCGAACACCTTCTCTGCGGCGAGTGGCGCCGGGTGGAAGGCGACGTCCACGCTGCGGCGTCTCGTCGGATCGACGTGGCGCAAGGTCCCCACGCCGATCGTGGTCAAGGGGCTCGACGGCAGGTGGGCGGCGGGCTCGGTCCGGGGCAAGGCGGCGCTGGCCCGCTGGTCCGGCACGGCCTGGCGCACGTACGCGTTGCCCGCCGTTCCGGTCGCGCACCCGGGGCAGGTCTCGGAGCTGACCGATGTCGCGGTCGACGGCGAGACCGGCCGGGTGATGGCCGTCGGCTGGGTCGCCTGGCCGTGCGGCGGTGCGAAGTACTGCGGGGAGACCCTGCTGCTCACCGGCCCTCTGAGCGAGCCCACTTTGGAGGTCCGCAGCGGCCTGGGCGTCCAGCCGAGCGCCCAGGCGGTGCCCGACGAACGGGGCGGGGCCTGGGTCGTCCCCAACCCCAAGAGCGGCGGCCTGCTGCACATCCGCACCGAGAGCGTCGAGCCGGGCGTCCTTCCGGCTCCGAAGAACCGGAAGGCGTCCGTCCGCGGCATCGCCATCTGGCCGGAGAACGGTTCCCTCTGGGCGGTCGGCTCGGCGATCTGGGCCCGTCGCCCCTGAATCGGTCAGTACGGGTAGTGCACGGGCAGGTCCGTCGTGGTCAGCCAGCGGCGGGTGGTGAACTCCTCCAGGTTGTCGTCACCGCCGGACCGCCCGCCGAGCCCCGACTGCCCGACCCCGCCGAACGGCACGCCCGCCTCGTCCTGCGGGGTCGCGTCGTTGACGTGGACCATGCCGCCGCGCAACCGCCGGGCGACCGACAGGCCGCGCCGCAGGTCGGCCGTCACGACCGAGTTGACCAGCCCGTATTCGGTGTCGTTGACCACCCGGACGGCCTCCTCCTCGTCCGCCACGACCAGCACGGGTGCGACCGGGGCGAAGATCTCCTCCCGCCAGAGCCGCATGCCCTCGTCGACCGAGACGACCACGGCGGGCCGGAAGAACGGGGCCTCGCCGGGCCCGCCGGTGAGCACGGACGCGCCCGCCGCCACGGCCTCGGCCAGCATGCCGGCCGCCCGGGTGAACTGGCGCTCGTTGATCATCGGACCGAGGCCGACCGCGTCCTTGAACGGGTCGCCGACCTTGATGGCCGCCGCCCGCCGGGTCAGCTCCGCGATGTAGGCCTCCGCGATGCCCGCCTGCACGATGTGGCGTCCGGCCGTGATGCAGGTCTGGCCCTGGTAGTGGAAGCTCGACCAGGCCCCGATCATCGCGGCCTGCTCCAGGTCGGCGTCGTCGAGCACGACCAGGGCGTTGTTGCCGCCGAGTTCCAGCGACACCTTCTTCAGCAGGCCGCCCGCCTGGGCGGCGATGGCGCGGCCGACGGCGGTCGAGCCGGTGAAGTGCACCATCGCGGTCGCCGGGTGGGTGACCAGGCGTTCGCCGACTTCGGGGCCGCCCTGCACGACCTGGAGCACATCCCCCTCGAACAGGTCGGCGAACAGCGAACCGCCGCTCAGCGGCGTCTCCGGGGACGGCTTCAGCACGACCGTGTTGCCCAGGGCGAGCGCGGGCGCGACCACCCGCATGCCGAGCACCAGCGGGAAGTTCCACGGCGTGATCGCGGCGACCACGCCGAGGGGCAGGCGTTCGGCCAGGCTGAACCGGCCCGCGTGGTTGGAGGGCAGCACCTCGCCGACGGGCCGGGAGGCCAGCGCGGCGGCGGCGTGCAGTTCGCCGACGGCCGCGCCGATCTCGTAGTCGGCCTTGCCGGGGATGCAGCCCGTCTCGCGCACGATCAGGTCGCGAACCGCCGCCGCCTTCGCCTCCAGCTTCGCGGCGGCCCGGCGCAGCGCGGCGGCGCGTTCGGTGTACGGCAGCGCGGCCCAGCCGGGCTGCGCGGCGGCGGCCCGGCCGACCGCGGCGTCGACGCCTGCGACCGTCGACTCGGGCACGGCACCCAAGTCTTCGCCGGTCGATTTGTCCCTGGAAATCATGTCCGCTCCTTAGCTGTGGAGACGCCGGGCGAGTGCGACCGCGCCGGTGACGGGGGGTTCGCTCAGCAGGTGCACGGTCAGCCCCGGATGGTCACGGGTGACCGCGTCGCGGAAGGCCGAGAAAAGATCGGGCTGGCCGGTCATGACCCCGCCCGCCGCGACCACGGCGGTGACGCCCGCGCCCCGCGCGGCCAGCACGCCGACCAGGGACGCCAGGCTCTCCGCGCCCGCCCGGATCGTCGCGCGGGCATCGGCCGAACCTTCAAGGGCCGCCGCGAAGACGGCCGGGGCCTTCGGCGCCCAGTGCTCGGCCGTGGGGAGGTCGTTGACGCTGCGGGCCAGCCCCACCGCGTCGGGCACCCCGAACGCCTCGATCAGCAGCGACAGCAGCACGTCCGATCCGTCGCCGGTGTCGTTCCTGGTCAGCGCGGCCCGGACGGCCTCCCTGACCAGGGCGGGCGCGCTGCCCTCGTCGCCGATGACCCAGCCCCAGCCGCCGGCGAACATCAGCCCGCCGTCCGGGCGCACCGCCACGGCGATCGAGCCGGTGCCGGAGATGACGCCGATGCCCGAGGTCAGCCCCGCCGCCGGGACCAGCAGCGCGGCGTCGTTGGTGACGGCGGCCGGGACCCCGGCCACCGAGGACAGCGCGTGCGACAGCTCGGCGCAGTGGTGCTCGTCGTCGCAGCCCTGCGCGCCCACCGCGATCGCCCCGAGCGTGGCATCCCCGGGGAGATGGCGGCCGGCCAGGCCGGCGATCCAGCGGGCGGCCGCCTCCACGGGCGCGGCCGACCAGGTGTCGGTCGGGTCGACCACGTCGGCCAGGACCCGGCCGTCGGGTGTCTCGAACCGCAGGTGGGTCTTGGTGCCGCCGATGTCCAGCCCGGCCAGCACCGTCACCGTCACAGGGCCGCCCCGACCTTCGTGTCGGTGTTGTCGAACACGAACTCCTCGATGTCGATGCCGGCGTCCTCGGCCGTCCGGGCGACGAGCGCCTGGAGCACGAACGCCTCCAGCACGGCCCGCTGGTTCGGCGGGACCGGCGGCAGCCGCACCACCTGCAGCGCGGGGCCGGGCGTGACGTCGGCCGAGGTCACCAGGATCACCGGGTGGTCGGCGGCGGCCAGTGTGCGCGCCAGGGTGATCTCCCGGTCGTCGCCGAACAGGACGTGCACCGTGTCGCCCGCCGACTCCATCGCGCCGTGCAGGTACTGGCGGGTGCTCATCGCCGCCGCGGGCAGCCGCACCGTCTCGCGGAACAGCAGCGCCCCTGCCTCGGCGGAACCGGCGGAGGGCCCGCCGCCCACGAAGTCACCGGCCCGCGCCGAGGCGAACGGCGCCGCCAGCGCCCCGGCCCGCTCGGCCAGCGCGCTCTCCAGCGCGTCGACGTGATCGGGCAGCCCGAGCCAGGAGGGGTCGACGGTCCCGCCGTCCCACGCTTCGGCGATCATCCCGAGGGCCACGATGGTCGCGGTGTAGCCGATCGTCGAGGCGTAGCTGTCGGGGATGCCGCCCAGCGACACCGCGCGGACGGCCAGGTCCGCGATCGGCGAAGGGGCGGCGTTGGTCACCGCGTACCGGAGCTCGGGGTCGACCGTGCCCAGCACGGCCAGCGTCTCGGCGCTGCGCCCGCTCTGCGACACCGCGACCAGCGGGTGGACGCTACGCGGGAACGGCAGCGGGTGGTCGCCCGCGCTCAGCCGCCACGAGTGCACCCCCCGGCTGCGCAGGGTCCACACCGGCGCGCTCGCGGCGGCGTGGCTGGCCCCGATGGCGACGAAGATCGGGCCGTCTCCCCGGAACCAGCCCTCGGCCTGCCGGACGGCGACGTCCCTGCTCAGCCGCTCGATCGCGGCCCGCAGCGCGTCGGCCTGACCGGCCCGCGCGGAGGCGAAGGAGATGTGACCTTCTTTCGGCGTTGACATTTCTTCCCCAGATATCGATGAGTCACGAATGGCAGTGCGTGGCGCCGCCGGACGCCGGGATGTCCAGCGTCGGGTTGCGGCCGAAGAAGCCGGATGGCTTGAGCTTGAAACCGGTGGTGTCCACCGGCATGACCGGCCAGTCCTCCGGGCGCGGGAAGTGCGTCATGCCGAAGGTGTGCCAGAGCACGATCGGCCCGCCGTCGATGTCGCGGTCGGCGGCGACCCACTCGGGCATGCCCGCCCCGCCGGGGTGCTGGTTGACCAGGTCGCCGGCCGGATAGAGCTCGGTGGGGTCGTACGCGGTGACCCACAGGTGGCCGCTCGCGAACACCGCCCGCGAGTACAGGTCGGACGAGGGGTCGGCGAGCAGGACCGGCATGCCCTCCGGGTGCAGCACGTAGGCCACGTCCCGGCCGAGCCGGTTCTGGACGTCGGGATTGGCGACCCGCCAGACCCGGCCGCGCCGCCCGTCGGCCAGGCGGGGCGCGTCGCTCTCCCTGCGCAGGCGGGTGACCTGCTGGGTGATGCCGGTGCCGGTCGGGTTCTCCGGGCCGCGTGGCACCGCGACCGCGTCGATCTCCTCGACGTAGTTGCCGGGACCGTCGACGGCCATCTCCAGGCGGGCGCTGAACAGGTGCTGGTGGTGCGGGGCGCCGAGGCCGGGGGCGACCTCGGTGGCGTAGGCGTAGTCGCCACCCGGGTTCGGGTGGCCGGAGGTGAACACCACACCGGTGGCCTTGACCTCGAGCTCGATCACGCCGTCGAGGTAGAGGTACCAGTAGAAGCCGTAGTCGTAGTTGCCGACGGTGACGAAGAAGGAGATCACCAGGCGGCGGTTCCTGCGCACCTCGCTGGAATTGGTGAAGTGGCTGGTGTGCTTCCACAGCACCCCGGCGTCCTCTTCGTGGATGCAGATCGCCTGGGGGATCACGCGCGGGTTGCCGGCGTTGTCGGCGACCACGGCGTCGAGATAGGTGATCTCGCCGAGGCAGTCGCAGCCGAGCTTGAGGGAGTTGGCGAAGTTGCCGAGCAGGTACTCGCCGCCGTCGAAGAAGGTCTGGAACCAGCGCTGGGGGCTGGGGTCGGCGTAGGGGACGACCATCTCGGCGATCGAGGCGCGGTCGACGACCGTGCGGTCGTTGATCGAGAGGTCGCGCAGCACCAGGCCCTCGCGCGAGTCGAAGCAGACCTGGACCTTCCAGCCGAGCCAGTCGAGCACGTTGTCGTCGTCGATGGTGAAGCTGGGGCCGTGCGGCTGGGTGATCTCGATCGGCTTCAGGCCCTCCCTGAGCGGCCCGTTGAAGTCGGCGAGGTGGAAGTTGCCGTCCTCCTGGGGGACGTCCAAGACTGCGCTGTCGAGCACCTCGACGACCGTCTTCGCGATCACGTCCACATAGGCGACGACGCCGTCGACCGGGTGGGCCCAGGGCAGGTCGTGCTCGTCCTTCTGCAGGAAGGTCAGGGTGCGCTGGAGGCGGCGGCCCTGTTCGTCCTCGGTCATCGCCCGGCCCGCCGACAGCGGTTGCACGCGCAGCTTGGACAGGTCGGTCAGGCCGCGGCGGCGCATCGCCGCGAGCCAGCGCTCGTCGGCGTGCACGATCGCCTCGACCATCGCGAACTCGAGCATGATGACCGGCACCTGGCCGTCCACCGCCGGATCGAGCTCGACCGCCGACACGAGGCCATCCGAGGACGGGCACACCACCACGTCGTGGGATCGGCCGTCGGCCATGTCGACGAGCATCGCGCGCAGCTCTCGTGCGCCGCCCTCCTCGCGCTTGTCCTGCTCCTTCAGGCCCAGGTACGACACGTGGGTCGTCTCGTTCAGCAGGCCCTCGCGGACGAGGATCTCGCGCGCCGCCGATATCTCCTCGGCGCGGAGTGTGCTGTTATCCCTCACGATGACTCCTCTCATAACCAGAGTAGTACCAAACTATAGACCACGCCATACCAGTGTTGTCGTGAATGTCGTGATTCGGGCGACCGTAATGGCAGGCCGACCTGCCCGTTCATGCCGTTATCTACGCGTTTGTCCGAAAAACCGACCGAGATAAACCAGGACTCATCTGGTCTTCTGTGGTTTGCATATCGGAGGGTGGTTCCGCGATAATGCGAGCGTGAACGCCCCGACGTCGACGTCGATCCACGCCGATCACCCCGAGCCGCTGTGGGTCCAGGCGGTGAACCTGATCAAAGACCAGCTCGGCTCCGGTCTGCTGAAGCCGGGTGGCCGGCTGCCCCCCGAGCGTGAGCTGTGCGAGCGGCTCGGCATCAGCCGGGTCACCCTGCGCAAGGCGCTGCGGACCCTCGTCGAAGAGGGCATCCTCAGCCCCTCCCACGGCCGCGGCTGGTATGTCGCGCCCAGCGTCGGCGCGCCCGCGCGCGAGTGGCCCAACAGCCTGGAGTCGTTCACCGAGACCGCCCGCCAGATGGGCCTGACGCCCAGTTCGACCGTGCTGCGCCACGAGGTGGTGCCGGCCAACCTCGACGAGGCCGAGCAGCTGTCCATCGCGCCCGGCACCCCGCTGTTCACACTGGAGCGGGTGCGCCTGCTCAACGGCGTGCCGACCGCCCTCGACGTCACCCAGGTCCCGGCCGCCCTGGTGCCCGGCTTCGCCGAGCTCGACTTCTCCACCGGCTCGCTCTACGAGCAGATCGCCGCCGTGGGCCTGGCCCCGGTCAAGGCCAACGCCACGATCGAGGCGCGCGAGGCCGACGACTACCTGGCCGGTCACCTGCAGCTGGAGGTCGGCAAGCCGGTCCTGGTGATGCGCCAGCTCGTCTTCAGCGCGACCGACTCCCCGCTGTTCTCCTCGATGGTCTGCTACCGAGGCGACCGCTACCGGCTGCGCACCTCGTTCCAGCGCTGAGACCGCGGCGGCGTTCACTTGCCGATGCCCGCGCTCAGGCCCTGGACGAACTGCCGCGAGAACACCACGAACAGCACGATCAGCGGCACCGCGCCCAGCGTCAGCGCGCCGAGCAGCGCCGGGTAGTCGTTGAGGAACTGCCCCACGAACTGCTGCACGCCGAGCGTCACCGTCTGGTTCTCCCTGCTGGGGGCGAGGATCAGCGGGAACCACAGGTCGTTCCAGACCGGCAGCATCGTCACCGACGCCACCGCCGCGAGACCCGGCCGCACCATCGGCAGCACGATCGACAGCGTGCGCAGTTCACCCGCGCCGTCGATGCGCGCGGCCTCCTTGATCGCGCCGGGAACCGCCTTGAAGTACGTCATGAGCAGCGCGATCGCCAGCGGCAGGCTCATCGCCGTGTAGACGAGGATCAGCGCGGTCAGCGTGTCCATGAGCTGCCAGGAGATCATCGTCTTGATGATCGGCACGGTGCCCAGGCGGATCGGCAGCATGATGCCCAGGACGAAGAACCCGCCCACCAGCGGCGCGAACCGCACCTTGTACTCGGTCAGCGCGAACGCCGCCAGCGTCGCCAGCACCAGCGTGGCCACCGTGGCCCCCACCGTGACGATGAGGCTGTTGCGGTAGTTGACGACGAACTGCCCGCGGGTGAACACCCGCTCGTATCCGCCGAGGCTGAAGGTGTCGGCGTTCGGCAGCGCGAACGGCTCGCCGAAGATGCCCTGCGTGGTCTTGAACGAGTTGACCACGATCACCAGGATCGGCGCGACGGCCAGCAGTGCGAAGAAGATCAGCAGGCCGTGCGTCACGAGCGCGCCCGCGCGGTCGCGATGGGTCGTCATAGTTCGTAGCTCCTGAGCCGGCGGTGCAGCAACCCGAAGTAGACGGCGGTGACGATCAGGATGATCAGGAAGATCACGCTGGCCACGGTCGCGCCGAGGTCGAGGTCGGAGAGTTGCCCGCTCGATCCGAAGAAGGTGCGGTAGAACAGCGTGCCGAGGATGTCGGTGCTGTAGTTGGGCCCGGGGGCCGACCCGTTCAGGGCGAAGATCAGGTCGAAGCCGTTGAAGGTCCAGATGTACGTGAGGATCGCGATCAGCCCGAACTGCGGCGCGATCAGCGGGAACTTCACCCGCCAGAACGTCGACCACGCGCCCGAGCCCTCGACCCTGGCGGCCTCCAGCACGTCGTTCGGCACGGCGAGCAGGGCGGCGTACAGGAAGATCATCGGAATGCCGACGTACTGCCAGACCGACATCAGCGAGATGGTCGGCAGGGCGGTGCGCTCGTCGCCGAGCAGCGGGAAGTCGACCAGGCCCCACAGCGGGTTGATGATCAGACGCCAGACGAAGCCGACGATCACCACCGACAGGGTGGTGGGGATGAACAACAACGTCCGGTAGAGCCCCGTCGACCTGCGCAGCGTGCCTGAGGTGAGCAGCGCGGCCAGCAGCAGGCCGAGCGGCACCTCCACGAGCAGGTGGATGGCGAAGAACTCCAGGTTGTTGGTCAGCGCGTTCCAGAAACGCTCGCTCGTCGTCGGGTTGGTGAACAGGTAGACGTAGTTCTCCAGGCCGACGAACCTGGCGACGCCCGAGTCGGTGTCGTACAGGCTGTACCAGATGGAGTTCACCAGCGGGAGCGCCGCGAACATCACATAGACCACGAGCGCGGGCAGCGTGAACGCCAGGAAGTAGCGGTAGTGGGCCCGGTTCAAGAGGTGCCTTTCCCATCGCGGAGTCGTGCCGGGCCCTCGCGAGAGAGCCCGGCACGCGTTCTCACTGCTGCGGCGTGTACCAGCTCGCGAGGCCCTTCTGGAGTTCCTCGGTCGCCTTCTGGGCGCTGAGGTCCTCGTTGAGCATGAGCTGGAGCACGCGCCACACCTCGTCGTCGAACGGCGGGGTGCCGGCGCTGAGCCGGTCGAGACCGAGGCGCGGGGTGAGCTTCGCGCCGGTCTTCAGGTCGGCGAAGCTCTGCGCGAGCGGGTTGGTGTACGTCACGGGCTGCTTGGCCATCGAGAAGAAGCCGGGCACCTTGTTGACGTACACCTCCAGGAACTCAGGAGTGGCGGTCCAGGCCAGGAACTCCTCGGCGGCGGCCTTGTTCTTGCTCGCGGCGTTGACGCCGATGGCCATGTCGGGCATCTCCTGGAGGTAGCGCTCACCTCCGGCGGTCTCGGCCGGGGGACCGAAGACGCCGACGTTGAGGCCGTCGACGGAGACCTGGTTGATGTTCCAGGAGCCGTCGGGCAGGATCGCGGCCTTGCCGAGCGTGAAGAGCTGCGTCATGTCCGGGTACTTGAGGCTCTCGAAGCCCTTGGGCAGGTACGGCTTCCACGCCGCGAACGCCTCGAAGGCCTTCACGAACTCGGGGTCGGTGACCTTCTTGGTGCCCTTGATGAGCCCCTGACGGCCTTCCTCGCCCTTCCAGTAGACCGGGCCGACGCTGTAGAGCCCGTTGTAGGCGAGCTGCCACGACTCCGACGAGCCGACCGCGAGCGGGGTGTACTTGCCGTTGTCCTTGATCTTCTTGAGCACCGCCAGGAACTCGTCCTGGGTGGTCGGCACCTGGAGGCCGAGCTCGGCGAAGATGTCCTTGTTGTAGTAGAAGCCCGCCAGCACGGCGGCCGTCGGCAGGCAGTAGCGACTGCCCGCGTCGTCGGACCAGGGGTCCAGCGCGAGCGGCTCGAACGAGTCGAGCATCGGCTTGCCGTCGAGCTTCTCGAAGTAGCCCTTCTTGATCCACGAGCGGTTCACGTCGTAGGGCCGGCAGGTGATGAGGTCGGGCCCGGTGCCGCCGTCCACCTGCGACTGGATCGCCGCGTTGTACTCGTTGGTGTTCGTCGGGGCGAACTTGACGTCGATGTTCGGGTGGGTCTTCTCGAAGGCCGGGAGGATCTCGTCCTCCCACATGGCCAGGTCCTCGGTGCGCCAGCTTCCCAGAGTCAGCACGACCTTCTCGCCCGCGGCGGCTGGGGCGGTGGTGCCGCCCGTGGTGGTCACCGGTGTCGCCGACGGCGCGCAGGCCGAGGTCAGGACGGCAGCCGCTACCGCGACCAACGCAACGGATGCACGTATCGCATGCATGGGGTTGCCTCTCGTCATCGTTGTCACATCGCTTGCTCCCCCGGAGGCCAGCGCCTGATGCGGCAGCGTACACAGACGAATAGGGTGGTAACAAGAGGTATTGCTTTGGTTTACGGTGATGCTACCTTTCGAACCACGGCGTGCCCCTTGCCGCCGCGAACCGCGTCCGGAGGACCAGATGATCGGTGTCGGCCTGCTCGGTGCAGGGTTTATCGGTGAGTGCTACGCCGACGCACTCGACGACGTGAAGGGTGCGGAGCTCGTCGCGCACTACTCCCGATCGCCCGAGAGGGCCGCCGCTTTCGCCGCCCGGCCGGGGCGCAACACGAGACCACACGAGACCATGAAGGCCCTCTGCGAGGACCCGGAAGTCGATCTCGTCGTCGTCGCCCTGCCCAACGAGGCGCATCTCGACGCGGTCCGCCTCGTGGCCGCCGCGGGCAAGGGCGTCGTGTGCACCAAGCCGCTCGCGCGCACCGGCCCCGAGGCCGAGGAGATCCTCCGCGTGGTCACCGAGGCCGGCGTCTGGCACGGCTACGCCGAGAGCTCGGTCTTCTCGCCCAACATCGCCAAGGCCCACGAGATCGTCCAGGCCGGCGGCATCGGCGACGTGCTGTGGATGCGCGCCCGCGAAGGTCACTCGGGCCCGCACGCCCCCCACTTCTGGGACGCCGAGACCGCGGGCGGCGGCGCGCTGCTCGACATGGGCTGCCACACGGTCGAGTCGGCCCGGCACTTCTTCGGCAAGGACAACCCGGTCGTCGAGGTCTTCGCCTGGGGCGCGACGATGGTCCACACGGACAAGACCACCGGCGAGGACACCGCCATCGCGCTGCTGAAGTTCGCCGGCGGCCAGGTCGCCTCGATCGAGTCGTCGTGGGTCGAGAAGGGCGGCATGCAACTGCGCCACGAGTTCGTCGGCAGCGCCGGCCGCCTGGTCACCGACACCGCCTCGACGCCCGTGTGGGGCTTCATCAGCCAGCCCGTCGGCTACCTGGTGGAGAAGGCCGACGCGGACACCGGCTGGGTCTATCCGGTGCCGGAGGAGACCAGGGCGTACGGCTTCTCCCAGCAGATGCGGCACTTCGTCGACTGCTTCGCGGCGGGGGAGACGCCGCTGGAGACCTTCGAGGACGGCGTGATCGTCAACCGCATCATCGACACCTGCTACCTGTCGATGAAGACCGGCCGCTGGGAACCGGTGGGCTCCTGAATTTCTCCAGAATTAAATTGTTGAGCAGCTAACAAGCGCTTTCTGCGTGAAGTTAATTCCCCGGAACGCCGGTCCGGAATATCGTGGTGGAAAAAAGTTGGAACGGCAAATTGAAAGTGCGTCGAGAGCGGCTCACAATCGAGGGCGAAGAGGCCTGACCCCTCGATTTTGGAGCCGCAATGGACCGAGCCGTAAAGGGAATTCCATGGCGTAGGAAATCGACGCTCCGGCGCATCGCGTCGGCCGGCGTCGCCCTCCTCGCCGTGGCGTTCCTCTGCGTCCCGCCCGCCAGCGCCGCGGTCGCGCTGCCGACCCCGAAGGAACTGACGGCGTTCCTCGACCTGGAATGCTTCAGGACCAGCCAGTACCAACCGCCCGCCGCCACACTCACGCTGCGCCACCTCAACCCGGTGCTCGCGAACCTGCCCATCGAGACCGTCACACTCGGCCCGCGTGAGCAGCTGTGCGTCCCGGTCGCCAAGAACAACCAGCAGCCGCCGTCGCCCGCGCTCGACTTCATCAGGTTCATCGACCTGGCCTGTTACCGCATCTCCGGCATCACCGTGGGCACCGGGTTGGTTCTCAGCCACCTCAACCCGTTGTTCCAGAGCGCGCCGCGCACCCAGGTGGCGCTGAACTCCCCGCAGCAGCTCTGCGTGCCGGTGATCAAGAACAACGTGGTCCCGCCCAGCGAGGTGCTGGCGCTCGTCCGGCACATCGACCTGAAGTGCTACGGCATCACCCCGAACAACCCGCTCGGCGCGCAGATCGGCCTGCGCCAGCTCAACCCCGTCCTGGTCCCGCTGATCCCGAACCACGCGGCCCAGGTCACCTACGCCCGGCAGCTCTGCGTTCCCGTGCAGAAGGCCGGCGACGTCATCCCCGACCAGATCCTCAACATCATCCGCTGGATCGACCTGGAGAAGTTCGACATCAACGTCGCCGCCACGCCCCAGGTCGGACTGACCCTGCGGCACATCAACCCCGTGCTCGCCGGCCTCCCGCAGGAGCAGGCCATCCTGTACGGCGCCAGTCAGCTGGCCCTGCCGGTCGCCAAGAACGGCGCTTTCCCGCCGGGCTGACCCTCTGAAAACGCGGAGCCCTTCCCCTCGGGAAAGGGCTCCGCTGTTTTTAAGACCTTTGCCTTCGGCATCGGGGGAGCGGGCGAATCACGGGGAATCCCTGTGGCGAGGTTTTCGAGGAGAAAACGCCGCCACATCGGGAGACCGTCAATGCCACGCAAAGCCCGTCTGAATCTGGTCGTCCCCCTGGGTGTCGGAGTCGTCATGGTCGGCGCCTCCGCGCTGGCGCTCGCGGGAGGCGGCGGAGCGCCGGCCGGCGCCGAGATCAGGAACGTCGCGGGCCAGACGGTCGGCTCGCTCCAGGTGGAGGACGCCGGGACCGGCAAGTCCAAGATCACGGTCAACGTGACGAATCTTCCGGCGGGCTATCACGGCTTCCACGTCCACGCCAAGGGCGTCTGCGACCCCACGTCGATCGACCCCGTCTCGGGCACCCCCTTCTTCAGCGCGGGCGGGCACTTCGACGTCGGCGGGCACTCGCACGACCACCACACCGGCGACCTGCCCAACCTGCTGGTCGGCGCCGACGGCACCGGCACCGCCTCGTCGGTGACCGACCGGTTCCGGGTGGCCCAGCTCTTCGACGCCGACGGCAGCTCCATCATGATCCACGCGCTGGCCGACAACTTCGCGAACATCCCCGACCGCTACCGGAACGCGGCAGGGGAGAAGGGCCCTGACGCCGAGACCAAGAAGGCCGGCGACTCCGGCGCCCGCATCGCCTGCGGCGTGATCACCAAGAACTGACCGGCGCGTCGCCGAGAAACCGGATTTACGCGCCCAGAAACCCATCTTTCGGCCAGCAGGTAACGGTCGGCGGAAGGGTCGGTGAATTGGGATTCTCGCGTGTTGCCCGCCGTGGAGCGATCACTACAGGGTGGGGAGTCGACCGCCGTTCCCCCCTGTGACGGAAGTGCCTCCCGTGCGTGTACTGGCGTTTCTCGCCGCCCTCGTCGTCCTGCTCCTCACCGCCGCTCCGGCGCAGGCGCACGTCCGCACGACCTCGGTCGCCGTCGACCTGCGCGGCTCGGGCGACGGGGTCGCGGCCGTCGTCGACGTGGAGTACGACGCCCTGGGCCGGATGCTGGGTCTCGACGGAGTCGCGAGCCCGGACCCCGACGGCGCCGTCCCCGAGGTGCCGGCCGAGGTGCGGCGCGTCTCGCTGGACGCCCACGAGAGCGACGTGGCCGCCTACGTCGGCGGAGGCCTGCGCCTGAGCCGCAGCTCGATCGCGTGCACCGCGCAGGACGGCGGCCGCGTCGAACTCACCGACGCCGGGGCGGTACGGGTCGCGCTCGCCTACGCATGCCCGGCAGCGGGCGAGCTCACCGTCCGCAGCGACGTCTTCCGCGCCGCAGACGGCGTCGTCGACGACATCCGCACGATGGTGGCCTACGACGTCGACGGCACGCGCGGTTCGACGCTGCTCGACGCCGCGCGGACCAGCGTCACGGTGGGGGACACCGACCTGTTCAGCGAGATCCCGAGGTTCGTCCTGCTCGGGGGGGAGCACCTGCTCTTCGGGCTCGACCACGTGCTGTTCCTGCTGGCGCTGCTGCTGGGCGCCAAACGGCTGCGCGACGTCGTCGAGGTCGCCACCGCCTTCACGGTCGCCCACTCGGTGACCCTGGTGCTGGCCGCGATCGGCTGGGTCAGCGTGCCCGGGTGGATCGTCGAGCCGCTCATCGCGCTGTCGATCGCGTTCGTCGCGCTCGACAACCTGCTCTCGCCCAGGACGAGCCACCGCCTGCCCGTGGTCTTCGGCTTCGGGCTGATGCACGGGCTCGGCTTCGCGGGCGCGCTCAGCGTCGACGGGCCCCTGTCGTTCTCCACCCTGGTCGACCTGCTCTCCTTCAACGTCGGCATCGAACTCGTCCAGCTGACGATCATCGCCGTCGCCTTCCCGGCCCTGCTGTTCCTGCGCAGGGTCGCGACCGGGCCGCTCGCCGCCCGCGCTCTCATGCTCGGCACCGTCGCGGCCGCTGTGGCCGTCGCCGGGGCCGGTCTCATCTGGTTCGTCGAGCGCTCCCCGCTCCTCACCTGAAGGATTCTGATTTGTACGGCTTAACGGGGACACGCGCGCGTCTGCGCGTCGTCCTGTACACCGTCACGCTGGGGCTCGCCCTCAGTGTCGTGGCGGGTCCGCTCACCACATATGCCGCCAACGCCATCGATCCGCCGGAGGCCGCCGTACGAGGTGTCGTGTACGTCGACGCCAACGGCGACGGCAAGCGCGACACCGGCGAGGCCGGTCTGGCCGGCGTCCGCGTCTCCGACGGCACGGTCACCACCACGACCGCCGCCGACGGGTCCTACGCCCTGACGATCTCCACCGACCGTCGCAAGACGGACATCGTGTGGGCCGGTCAGCCCCGGGGCTACCGGTTCGGCCTCGACCAGTACAAGGAGCCCAGGTTCTGGGCCAACCTCGGCGAGCTCGCCGACGACGCCACGCCGGTCGCGGACTTCGCGCTGGTCCGCGACGAGCTGTCCGACGGTGACACCTTCTCCTGGGCCAACATCGCCGACCCGCACGTCAACGCGCAGCTGCCCGACCAGATCCGCGAGATCAACTCCACCGGCACCGACCTGCGCTTCATCGCGGTCAGCGGCGACCTCACCAACGACGCCAGCCAGGCGCAGTTCGACACCTACCGTCGTGGCACCCAGCAGTCGGCCGTCGGCGTGTGGCCGGCCGTCGGCAACCACGAGTACGCGAGCGGCTCGGCCTACGCGGACCGGATCGACAACTACCGCAAGAACGTCGGCCCCGAGTGGTACTCCTTCGACTACGGCAACCGGCACTTCGTGGTGCTGGAGAACAACGGCTCCGCCCCCCTCGAGGAGGAGCTGAACTGGCTGAAGAACGATCTGGCCGCCAGTGTCCCGAACGACGACACCGAGGTCGTGGTGCTCACCCACCAGCCGATGAACGTCCCGTTCGGCTCGCCGTCGACCTACGACGAGTTCGGCGACGTGCTCGAGCAGTACAAGGCGCAGCTGATCCTGGTCGGCCACGAGCACTCCAACCACGTCGAGAACAAGTCGGCGTTCGCCTCGACCGCCAAGCACATCCAGACGGTGTCGAGCTCGTACACGATCGACAACGCGCCGCGCGGCTTCCGCTACATCCACATGGCGGGCCCCGGCTTCGAGAACCCGTTCCGGATGTACGGCGAGAACGAGCACATCACCATCGTCAACCCGGCCCCGGGCTCGAAGGTGCCGGCCGCCGGGATGCCGGACGTCCAGATCAACGCCTACGACACCGGTGACGAGGTCGTCTCGGCGCGCTTCCAGATCGCGGGCGACAAGAACTGGCGGCCGCTGTACCGCAGCGGCGAGTTCACCTGGCGCGGCAACCTGCCCAACAGCCAGCAGACGCCCGGCGCGCACCGCATCGACGTGCAGGTGACCGACGCGGCGGGCAAGGTCTGGACCAGGTCGGCCGAGTTCACCCTCACCGACGAGCCGGAACTCAAGACGGTCGCCGGTGACGACTGGACGCAGCACCACGGCGACCAGGGCCACTCCGGTGTTGCGCAGGACCAGGAGCCGGGCCGCCGCCTGGCCTGGAGCTTCCGTACCGAGGGCACCTTCCTGACCGGCTCGCCGGTCATCCACGACGGCGTCGTCTACGCGGGCACCCGCGACGAGAACGGCGACGGCAACAGCCGCATCCACGCCGTCCGGCTCAAGAACGGCCGGGAGCTGTGGAACGTCGAGGTCCCGCAGTCGATCCACGGCAGCCTCGCCTACGGTGACGGCCTGATCTTCGCGCCGACCCTCGGCTCGGAGCTCTACGCCGTCGACGCCGAGACCGGCGAGCTGAAGTGGAAGGCCGTGCCCGAGCAGGCCCCGGCCCCGAACAACCAGCGCACCTACGGCTACTACTCACCGGCCGTCTCCGGCCACACGGTGCTCTGGCCGTACCAGACCCGCTTCGGCATCGGCAGCCAGGGCGTGCTGAAGGCGCTCGACACCCGTACCGGAAAGCAGATCTGGGCCTCCCCGATGTCCGGCGCGACCATGAGCGACGGCACCCCCGCCGTCATGGACGGCACCGTGTTCGTCGGCAACGAGACCGCCGACCGCGTGCTCGCCTACGACCTGGCCACCGGCGCCCGCAAGTGGACCGGGACCGAGGCGCTCGGCAGCTGGCAGGACGGCGTGCCGACCGCCGCCGAGGGCAAGGTCTTCATCGGCGCCAACAACGGCATGGTCGCGCGGGACGCCAAGACCGGCGCGACGCTGTGGACCTACACCAGCCCGCGCGCCTCGCTCGTCTCCAGCGGCTCGACCCCGAGCGCCGCGGCCGTCAAGGACGGCGTCGTCTACATGGGCTTCCCGAGCGGCGCGGTCGTCGCCCTCGACGCCCAGACCGGCAACGTCTTCTGGGAGCGGGCGCTGCCCGGCGACATCTACCACGGCGGCGTCATGTCCAGCCCGGTCGTGGCCGGTGACACGCTCTTCGTCGGCGCCAACAACGGCCGGTTCTACGCCCTGGCCACCGACACCGGCCAGATCCTGTGGAACCACGAGATCGGCACCTGGGTCGGCGCCGGACCGGCCGTCAGCGGCAACACCGTCGTGGCGGGCGCCTGGGACGGCAACCTCTACGCCTACGTGCCGGGCGGCGAGTCCGCACCGCGCTGGGCGACCGTGACCGGCAAGGTCACCGACGCGGAGACCGGCGACCCGATCGCCGGCGCGAAGGTCACCGCCGTCGCCGCCGGTCAGGACACCGCGGTGACCAGCACCGACGCCAAGGGCCACTACACGCTGGGTCTGGCGGCGGCGACCTGGAACGTCACCGCGGCCAAGCGCGGCCTGATCGCCGACGACCACTCGGCCGTCAGCGTCACCGTCGGCACCACCGGCGACGAGAAGGCCGACCTGAAGCTGATCAAGGTCACCCACCCGGTCGCCGGCAGGTCGACGTACACGCCGGACTACGGCAACGGCAGCACCCGCACCGACTTCGTCGCGGGCAAGGAGTACTTCTACCTGGCCAACGACAGGATCCGGGCGTCCATCACGCCGTACACCGCCGCCAACAACGGCGCAGGCGGTCTCGGCCAGGGCCACCTGTCCGACCTGCTGCTCAACGACACCAACGGCGCCGAGACGCTCGACTGGGGCGAGATGCTGCTGCGCCCGAGCCTCACGCCGCCCGACTCGTGGGACCGGCCGAACGACCTGATCGACCTGCCCGACCTCGCGGTCGACGGCGCCGCCGTGGTCGGCAACGGCCAGTACAAGGCGAACCCGGCCATCAAGGCGCAGGTCCGGTACGAGACCCTGCCCGACGCCCCGATCGTGAAGATGACGGTCAAGCTGACCAACACCGGCACGACGGGCTACCAGGGCTACTTCAACTACATGATCGACCCCGACAGCTCGGTCGACAACGGCCGGATCCCCGGCTTCGCCGGCACCAACCCGGGCCTCAAGACCACGGGCTGGACCGGGAAGTACGTCTACGTCGGGGCCGACGCGGCCACCACGAACGGCCAGGCGGCCCATGGTCTCGCCTGGGCCCTGGACACGCCGGCCGCCGTCGGCGCGTACGGCTACGTCGAGGGTCTCTACTACGACGCCACGCTGGCGCCCGGTGCGACGAAGCAGTTCAGCTTCTACCACCTGACCGACTACGCGACCGCGGGCGGCGACCCCACCCGCAACATCGCGAAGTGGGCCGGCGAGATCGACCTGCACGACGAGACCGTCCCCGACGCCGCGCGCGCGGCCGGCACGGTCACCGAGGGCGGCAACCCCGTCTCCGGCGCCCGGGTCGCCCTGGAGAAGGCCGGCGCGGTGGTCGCGACCACGAGCACCGACGCCCTGGGCAAGTACCGCGTCGAGGCCGCGGCCGGTCAGTACGACGTCCGGGTCTCGAAGCTGGGCTTCCAGACCGCCACCGGCGCGGTCACCGTGCCGGCGGCGGGCAGCGGCGTCGCCGACGTCGCGCTGAGCCCGGTCACCGTCGAGGCGAGCTACGGCAAGCAGATCGGCGCGGGCCTGGTCGAGGCGGGTGCGGGCGACGTCATGCTCGAGAACGACAAGCTCTCGATGGCGATCGCCGACGCCTACAACGACGCGCAGCTCTCGGGTGGCACCCGGGGCAAGCCGGTCGACATCGCCGTCCGCGGCATGGCCGACCAGTTCGACTGGATCAACCTGCCCTACGTCCTGGCGACCCAGCCGACCGGCGGCAGCGCCTGGGACATCCGGACGGTCGCGGCGACCGACGTCAAGATCGTCCAGGCGACCGGCGACCAGGCGGTCGTCCGGGTGTCCGGGCCGGTCACCGGCATCGCGGGCCTGACGGCGACGACGACGTACACGCTGAAGCAGGGCGACGACTTCGCCACGGTCGCGACGGAGCTGAGCAACTCGGGCCCGGCCCCGCTCAACGTGTGGACCGGTGACGCGATGGACCACGACGCGGCCGGCCAGGCCAGTGTCATCCCGGGCGCCGGCATCGTGGTGCCCGGCACAAACCTGGCCTACACGCCGACCAAGCCGTACATCGGCATGACCGGCACCGACCCGCAGGTCTTCGGCCTCGTCTACGGCACGCCCGCCAGTGCCTTCGACGTGTACGCCGCGGGCAACTGGGTGATGAGCCGGTTCAACGTCGACGTGCCGGCGGGTGGCTCCTACACCCTCACCCGCAAGCTCGTCGTGACCCCGGGCACCGACGCGGTGGGCATCCTCGACGGGGTGTCCGCGCCGTAACACCTGCCCGCTCCACCAGACGGCCGGCCCGGAACCCATCCGGGCCGGCCGTCTGTCATGCGATCTCCTCCAGGTCGAGGAGCGGGGCGAACGGGTCGTCGTAACGGGCCCACGCGGACGAGCCCGCCACGGTCTCGTCCGGGGTCAGCAGACAGGAGTCGAGCAGGCCGTGGATGCGGTCGCGGTCCAGGTCGGGCCCAATGAAGACCAGGTGCTGCACACGGTCGCCGAGGGGGTCGGTCCAGTCGAGGGCGGCGGCGGCCCGGCGGGCGGGGGAGACCAGATCCCAGGCGGCCTCGGGCAGCGAGGCCAGCCACGGGCCCGCGTCCTCGACCGCCATCCCGCCCGCCACGGCGTCCCAGCCGAGCAGCCGTTCGTGCCGGCTGGCCAGCCAGAACCGGCCGCGTGACCGGACCGACTCGGTGACCAGGTCGTCGATGGCCTCGAACAGGCGGGCGGGGTGCAGCGGGCGCAGCCGGTGCCAGACGACGGTGGTGATCTCACCGTCCCGCGCGTCACAGGGGAGCACGGCGGTGGCGGGGTCGACGCGTTCGGCCAGCACCTCGGTGCGGAGCGCGGGCCCGGTCACGTAGGGCGGTTCGGCGGCGAAGACCGGGGTGGCGGGCGCGAGGTGGGCCAGCAGGGCGCGGGAGAGTTCGTGGTCCTCCTCGTCGCCGCCATGCAGGACCAGGGCGGTGGCGTACTCCACCTGCCGGGCCAGCACCTCGGCCAGGTATCGCCGGTCGCCGCTCGCGCCCTGACCCGTCTCCGACAGGCGCTCGCCCCTGGCGATGTCCACCGGCAGATGCTCGGTGTGCAGCGCGGTCGCCACGCACGTCAGGCGCAGGACCTCGGAGGCCTCCTCGGTGTCGAGCGCCTCGGCCACCGTCCGGGGTTCGACCGAATCCCACAGGTCCACGATCAGCAGCGACGCGTTTCCGGCACGCCGGATCAGCTCCGGCAGCAGGTCCTCCCTGACCGTGCAGGTGACGCATCCGTGCGCCAGCAGCACTTCGGCCGAGTCCAGCACGCCGGAGACGTCTCGCACGGTGCGCTCGACCCGGCCGGAGGAGACCTCGCGCAGGTCGTGGTGGACGGCCACCGCACCGGGGTGGGCGGCCAGGAGCCGGTGGACGGTGGCGGTGCGGGCCGTGGGATGCAGGCCGGCGACCAGGACGACGGGGGTGGTCATGGCTGACCTCTCGAGTAGCGAATGAAAACAATTATCATTATCATCGCACCATCGGTCTTCAGGAAAGGACTCGGCCTTGGCCAGAAACGAACTGCGTCCAGTGATCAAACTCCGCTCCACGGCGGGAACCGGCTACACCTACGTGACCAGGAAGAACCGCCGCAACGACCCCGACAGGCTCACCCTCAGCAAGTACGACCCCATCGCCCGCAGGCACGTCGAGTTCCGGGAGGACCGATGAGCGCCCACTGCCAGCTCACGGGCGTGCAACCGGTCTTCGGCAACAACGTCTCCCACTCCCACCGGCGCACCCGCCGCCGGTGGAACCCCAACGTCCAGCACCGCCGCTACTGGCTTCCCAGCGAGAACCGGCACGTCCGGCTCACCCTCAGCACCCGCGCGATCAAGACCGTGGACAAGATCGGGGTCGAGGCGGCCGTGGCGCGCGTCCGCGCCAGAGGAGAGAAGGTCTGATGGCCAAGAAGAGCAAGATCGCCGCCAACGAACGCCGCCGGGCCGTCGTCGCCCGGTACGCCGCCCGCCGGGCCGAACTGAAGGAGCTCATCCGCACCGGCTCCGCCGACGAGCAGGTGTCGGCCATACGAGAGCTGGCCCGCCAGCCCCGTGACGCCAGCGCCACCCGGGTCCGCAACCGCGACTCGGTCGACGGACGCCCGCGCGGCCACCTGACCAAGTTCGGCCTCTCCCGGATCCGGTTCCGCGAGATGGCCCACCGGGGCGAACTCCCGGGCGTCACGAAGGCGAGCTGGTAGCGGTGGCCGTACCGAAAAGGAAGACCTCCCGCAGCAACACCCGGCACCGCCGCGCCCAGTGGAAGGCCGTCGCCCCCGACCTGGTGCCCATCGTGGTCGAGGGACGTCGGCTGCTGGTGCCGCGCCGGTTGATCGCCGCCTACCGGCGCGGCCTTCTCTGAGACGGTCCTGACGGGATGGGCCGGTCCGCCGGGACCGGCCCATCAGCAGCGGAAGGCGCAGTGCACGGACTCGGGGGAGGTGGAGTTGCGGGCGACGATCTGCTGCAGGGACTGCGTCTTCTCGATGACGTCCAGGCCGGTGCGGGTGAAGGTGGCCTCGTTGTAGACGTCGCGGGCGAGAAGGGGATTGGTCAGGGCCTGGGTGAAGGCGTCGTAGGCGACCATGGTCGTCATCAGCCGGCCCATCATCTCGTCGCGGGAGTAGTCCTCGGCGAAGATGCCCACGTACCACTCGAGCTTGTCGATGTCGTCGTAGAGCTTCTCCAGACGTTCCCGCAGTTCGGCGTCCTGCGTCAGCCGGCCGAAGTCCTTGAGCCGCCCGAGGCCGAAGTTCTCGCGATAGTCGTTGTACGAGGCGAGTCGCGCCTTGCGCGACAGGGCGATCGTCCGTTCCTGCACCGAGGGACGCTCGGGGTGGGCGGGATCGCGGTCGACCAGGAAGCCGGGCGTGTTCATGAGGCCAATCCGGCCTGCGCGTTCTCCGGAGCACTGGGAGACCAGTGACTCGATCCCGCGCGCCAGCACGAGCGGGTTGTTGTTGCGGAAGTCGGTCGAATCCAGCCGGTCCGGGCCGGAGCCGATGGTGCTGGGCACGAGCGAATGCCACCGGTAGAGCAGGTTGAACTCGATCGAGATCCAGTTGGAGCGGTTCCAGCGCTTCCCGTCGGCGATGAACGGGACGGTCTCCAGCGGGAAGTCGTACGGGCTGATGTGCCTGATGTACTCCTCGACCACCAGCTTGAGCAGCAGGACGATCATGATGTTGCGGGTGGTCTCGAACAGGCGGGCGTCGGCCCCCTCCGGCCGCTCGGCCCATTCCGGATGCGCCTGCTTGAGCAGGCCCGCGATCCGGTTGTGCTCGCGCAGGAAGACGACGTTCATGATGGTGTTGCCGATGGTGGAGTTGCCGTGCTCCAGCCCGACGGCGAAGAACGTGTCCTTCTGCTTCTCGGGTGCGTCCTCCAGGAGCCTGCTGACGATGAACTCCGAGTCGTGGAGCCCTTCGAACTCCGGCTTGAACACCGGCGGCTCCCCTGAGGAGCGCGGCCTGAAGAGGAATTCGGGGTACTCCTCGCCGTCGATCAGCTGGCTTTTCAGCCGTCCGTCCCGGTGGGCGCGCAGCAGGTGCGTCTTCTCCTCGGTGAGGCCGTAGATCTGGCAGAGGTCGATCTCCTGGGTGGAGGTGTTCCTGCGGAAGTCGTCCCTGCTGGTCCGCAGGAAGCTGTCGGTGAACCACTGCGCGAAGAACATGAACATGACGCTGGTGTCGGTGGACTCGATCGCCAGGTCCTGTCCCCGCACGTCCTTGCGGCGCCGGAACAGGTCGTTGACGCTCTCCTCGCTCGGCAGGTCTCCCGGTGACGACAGGTTCGGGGGCAGGTGGCGTCCGCTGAACGTCCGGTCGGTCAGGCTCTTCCAGGTGGTGTAGTCGTCGGCCATCGACAGAGCGCGCGGCCGCGGCGAGGTCGAGCGCGCCAGGGTATCGATCACGACGGTGCTCACCACTCTGCGGACCAGCGGGACCCGTCCGACGATGTTCAGAAACCGGGGCAGTTCCCGGGCGATCGACTGCGGCACAGTGAAGAACATCGTGCTCTCGTACCCGGACCGGCCCACCGCCACGCCTCTGACCAGGGAAAACAGACGGAGAGTAGGGGCCTACTCACGCGCGGCCCCACCGTCCGGGCTCACCATCCCCTTCTAGAGCAGAACCTCAGGAGGGGACGATGCGCACCCGAAGATCACTGGCCGTCACGGCCGCCGCCGCACTGCTGCTGTCACTACTGTCGGCGCTTCCCGCGTGGGCGGCGGCGCCCGCATTCTCACTGACTTTCACGATCGACTACCTCAAGGAGATCGAGAGCCCCGACGGGACCGGCGACTACTTCCCGCGCGTCCGGATCGCCGACGGACCGCTGGTGCAGGGGCCGAGGATCGAGGACGACGAGTTCAGCCCGCTGGGCCTGCCGGAGTCGCCCGACGGATGGACGTTCACCAAGGGCGACCTGCCGGGCGACGTGCCGACCGTGCCGATCACGGTCACGCTGTGGGACTACGACAGCGGGCTCAACAGCAACGACGACCGCATGGACATCAGCCCCGTCGACCAGGACGTGGAACTGAACCTGGTCTACGACGTGCGGTCGGGCACCCTCTCCGGCGACCAGCTCCCGGCCGCCGCCCCGTGCGTCAGCTCCTCCGGGGTCGAGCAGGGCCAGTACTGCGTCCAGGGCGACGGCGACCACGGGTTCCCGAGGAACAACGACGGCCGCATCACCCGGATCGGCATCAGCGTCAAGACGACCCTGCCGGACACCGACGGCGACGGCATCCCCGACATCATCGAACTCTCCGGCATCAGGAACGCCGCCGGAGCCGTCATCGTCAGCGGCTCCGACCCCTGCCGCAAGACCCTCATCCTGCAACTCGACTGGATGAGCGACGCCCGCCACAGCCACCAGCCCAAGGGCGACGCCATCACCCTGGTGCGCGACGCCTACGAGGACGCCCCGGTCCCGCCCGTGGCCACCTGCCCCTACCCGGGCCCCCGCCAGGACGGCATCGAGTTCATCCACGTCGCCGGCACCGGGGTGGCCGAACAGAACTTCCTGGGCCTGGACAGCGCCGGCTACCGCAACTTCCGCACCGCCAACTTCCCGGCCGCGCTGGCCCCCTACGCCCACTATGGGATCTTCGCCCACGACCTGACCTTCACCGGAGGCGGCACCAATCCCGGCGTCTCCGGTCAGTGCTGCGAGCCGAACCGGGACAACAACAAGGACATCATCGTCTCCCTCGGCTCCTGGCGGACCATGTGCGTGGCCGACTTCGGCGTCGACTACGGCGGCGACGGCATGCTGCAGACCGTCCGCAACGGGGACGACGTCGTCATCGGCAACCAGATCCACGTCGGCAACGACCGAACGTGCGACACGACCAGCTCAGACGCCACCGACCGTCAGGTGCTGACCCCAGGCACCGGAGCCGGCGACGCCGAGGTGGGCACCGCGGAAGACCAGGCCGGGACGATCATTCACGAGCTGGGCCACGCCCTGAACCTGCGGCACGGTGGCGACACGGACGTCCAGTGGAAGCCCAACTACGTGAGCGTCATGAACTACTTCTTCCAGACCGGCATCCCGAACAGCCCGCCCCCGCTGCTGGTCAACGAGTTGCGAGACTGGAAGAAGGGCGCGGTGCGCTTCAGCTACTCGCCCGGCGGCCTCCCACGGCTGGTGGAGACCGCGCTGAACGAGAACACCGGCATCAGCGACGGCAACGACTTCACCTTCTGGTGGACCGACAACCTGGCCAATCCGGGGAGCGGCTTCCGTCCGCTGCGCTCGGACCGCGGCAACGGCCCGCTCAACTGGAACGACACCGTCAACCCGGCCACCGGCGCCGCGATGATCGAGGCCGGCACGGTCAACGTGAACATCAACGCCGACGCGGACACCGTCCTGGACGACCACAACGACTGGACCGCCCTGCGCTACCGGGCCGTCGCGTCGGCGGACGCCAAGACGGGCGCGTGCAGCGGCTACCTCACCTCGGTCTGTGCGGGAGCCGGCGGGGAACTCGCCTTCGCCACCGTGGTCCGGCAGGAGATCGGGTTCTTCAACCAGTACGACCCCGACGTCGCGCTGGCCAAGACCGTGGACAAGGCCGACGCCGAACCAGGCGAAGAACTGAAGTATCAGGTGAAGCTCGACAACGTCGGCACCGGCGGCGCCCACCAGATCAGGATCACCGACACCCCGCCCACCGGCGCCCCCATCATCCGCGACCTCCCCTACCTGGCCAACGGCAAGAACGCCACGGAGACCATCGCCTACACCGTCCCCTGCGACACCGCCGACGCGACGGTGCTCACCAACCGGGCGACCGTGACCGCCAAGGACAGCGCAGGGGGAGCCGAGGCCAACACGGCCAACAACAGTGGAACCGCCACGACCACTGTCCACGCCCCCAGACTCACCCTGACCAGGACCGCCCCCGCCACCGTCAAGGCAGGGGAGGCGCTGAAAGTCACCCTGAAGACGTCCAACACCGGCAGTGCAACCGCGCTGGAAACGGTCGTCACCGACAAGCTGCCCAAGGAGGTCTACTACAGCCAGGCCCTCGACCAAGGCGCCGGTCCGAAGCCGACGACGGTCACCCGTAACCCCGACGGCACCACCACCCTGACCTGGACCCTCGGCTCCCTGACTGCCGCCCAGAACAAGACCGTCGAGTACACCGCCCGCCCCAGCCTGCTCTTCACCGCGGGCGCGACCCTGACCGGCAACGCGAGCGCGGCGTACAAGAACACCAAGGGCTGCGTGTACGACCCCGCCAGCGCCACCTCCGCCACCGGCATCACCGAAGCCGCCCCCAGCCGCGACCCGCGCCCGACCCTCATCTGGACGCTGTTCGACAATGCCCGCGACGCCGAACTCCTGGCCCGCATCCAGGCGACCGACCAGCGCTACGACGCCAACGGCGACGGCAGGCTGTCCGACCACGAGGCCCTGGGCACGCTCACCGCGATCGGCCTCCAGCCCAAGCCGCTGAAGACCAAACTCCTGACCACCCTGCTCAACCTGAGCGACCGGAGGATCAACGCCTCGACCCGCATCCAGTCCCTGGTGACCCACAAACTCAACCTGACGACGGTGGGCGGCGCCGTCCGCCACTCCTTCGCCACCCTCGAACTCCCGGCCAACCTGCAGAACACGATCCGCTACCTGGACACCTCACTTCTGCTGGACGAGATCAACACGGGCCTGAGCGAGCGCTACTAGATCCATTGATCCTCTTAAGATCAAAAGGGCTCCGGGGGGATTCCCGGAGCCCTTCCCGCGCCCGGAGGTCAGGCTGCTGAGCGCTCGGGCACCGGGCGGCGGCGCAGGTCCACGTCCGAGACGGCCGGCGGGGTGTAGGACACGTCGTTGGGCCCGGCGTCGGTGCCGGGCGGCGCGATCTCGTCGATCCGGTCGAGGATCTCGTCGTCCAGCGTGACGTCGGCGCCGGCGAGCAGGTCGTCGAGTTGCCGCATCGTGCGCGGCCCGATGATCGCCGAGGTCACGCCCGGGTGGGCGATCGCGAACGCCATCGCGAGGTGGGTCATCGACAGGCCCGCCTTCTCGGCGAGCGGGACGAGCTGTTCCACGACGTCGAGCTTGCGCTCGTCGCTGAAGTGGTGGGGCATGCCCCCGGACCGGTGGGTGTCGGCCTGCTGCCCCCTGCGGTATCGGCCGGTGAGCAGGCCCTGACCCAGCGGGCTCCACACCAGCGTGCCCATCCCATGACGCCGGCAGACCGGCAGCACCTCGCGTTCGATGCTCCGGTTGACGATCGAATAGGGCGGCTGCTCGGTCCGGAAGCGCTCCAGCCCCCGCCGTTCGGCGACCCACTGCGCCTCGACGATCTCCGAGGCGGGGAAGGACGAGGCGCCGATCGCGCGCACCTTGCCGCTGTGGATCAGGTCGGACAGGGCGGACAGCGTCTCCTCCACGTCGACCGTCGGGTCGGGGCGGTGGACCTGGTAGAGGTCGAGGTGGTCGGTCTGCAGGCGGCGCAGCGAGTTCTCGACCGCGGTGATGATCCAGCGCCGCGAATTCCCCCGCTGGTTCGGGTCGGCACCCATCGGGTAGTACGATTTGCTCGCGAGCACGACGTCGTCACGGCGCCCCTTGAGCGCCTTCCCGACGATCACCTCGGATTCGCCGCCGGAGTACACGTCGGCGGTGTCGACGACGTTGATCCCCGCGTCCAGCGCCCGGTGGATGATCCGGATCGATTCGTCGTGATCGGTGTTGCCCATGGACCCGAACATCATGGCCCCCAGGCTGTACGGGCTGACGTTCATTCCCGTGCGGCCCAGCGTGCGGTATTTCATGGTTCTCCCTTGAATGCGGGCACGTTCCCGCACTTCAGGAAAGCAAGGGCCGCATGCGGGGGGCTACCAGGATCGTCTCGCGTGGTTGCACGATCCTCTTCGGTCAGGGGAGAGCGGCTTCCCCGCGCATACGTCGCGCGTCGATGCTCGGCGGGGCGCCGAACAGGCGGCGATACTCCCGGCTGAACTGGGACGGGTTGTCGTAGCCGACGCGACGGCCGACGCCGGTGACGTCGTGGGGGCTGTTGGCCAGCAGCAGTCTGGCCGCCTGCAGCCGGATGTGCTTCTGGAACTGGATCGGGCTCATCGCCGTCACCGTGTGGAAGTTCCGGTGGAACGCGGAGACGCTCATCCCCGAAAGCCGGGCGGCCTCCTCGACGCGGAACGGGCGGGTGTAGTTCTCCCTGATCCACCGCACGGCCCGGGTGATGTGGCCCAGGCCGCCGTCGGCGAGACCGAGCCGGCGCACGGCCTCACCCTGCTCCCCGGTCATCAACCGCCAGAGGATCTCGCGCTTGATCAACGGCGCCAGCGTCCTGCGGTCCCGAGGCTGGTCGAGCAGGCGCAGCAGGCGCACGACGGCGTCGATCAACTCGTCCGGGGCGTCACTGACCGCGATCCCCGGCCGCATGTCGCCGGCGGACCTGGGCAGATCGCCCGGCCCGGCCTCCAGCAGCAGCTCGGCGACGGCTGCGGGTTCCAGGGCCATCCCGAAACCGAGCTCGGGGCGGCCCGGGGCGGCGTCGACGGTCTGCCCCGTCACCGGAAGATCGACCGAGGCAACGAGATATTGACCGACGCCGTACTCGTACACCCGGTCGCCCAGTGCGAGTCGCTTGCCGCCCTGGGCGATGATCGCGAGCACCGTGCCGGACATCGCGGACACCGGCGACGCGGCATGGTCGATCCGGCAGATCCGGACGCCGTCGATGGCCGTGGTCAGATCAGGACGCACATGCCGTTCCAGCAGGTCGCGAAGCTCGTCCAGGGACATGAGCACCATTGCATCACCACGACAGGACGAGCGGTCCGGCAGGGTTCATGATCATGAAGTCCGGCCAGAAGCAGATCATGAAGCTACCTCATCCGATTCACGGGACCTTCGCCGGCGTCGGCTACGCGAGGGACCGGGCCGGGCTGCCGCTCAAGGCCGTGCGTGTCCCCGTGCCCGAGCCGGTCGCGGACCAGGTTCTGATCCGCGTCGCCGCCTCGTCGCTCAACCCGCTGGAGTACAAGCTGGCCGAGCTCAACTTCCTGGGACGGACGCCTCCCGTCGCCCTCGGGTTCGACCTCGCCGGTGTGGTGGCCGACGTGGGCCCCGACGCCACCGGCGTCACCGTGGGTGACGAGGTGGTCGCCATGGCCGATCTGAACGGCGACGGGGGCTGGGCCGCGACGGGCCGCGGCTCCTACGCCCTCGCGCGCCGGTTCCTCACCGTGCGCAAGCCGTCGTCCCTGAGTTTTCGCGACGCGGCGGCGCTGCCCATGTGCTTCCTGTCCGCTTTCGCCGGTCTTCACGGGGTCGTCCAGGCCGGTGATACGGTCTACATCCCGGGCGGTGGGGGCGGTGTCGGGCATCTGGCCGTGCAGATGGCGGCACGTGCCTATGGGGCGGGGACGGTCATCAGCAGTGGCGGCAGGCCGGAGTCGATCGCGCTGGCCCGGCGGTCCGGCGCCCATCACGTCTTCGACTACCGGCGTGACGACATCGCCGCCGAGATCGCGGAGCTGACGGACGGCCGGGGTGTCGACCTCGTCTTCGACGCCACCTACAGCGAGCAGAGCTTCGCCGCGACCGCGAAGACCGTCCGGCGGGGCGGCAGGTGGATCGTGCTCGGCGTCGGCCCCGGCAGGACCACGCGCGTGGCCGAGACGGCCAGCCCGGTGGCTGCCATCCTGGCCGAGCGCGGGGCCACGTATGTCAACGTCAACCTGCTGCGGTACTACTCCGAACCCGCCACGCTGGACGGCGAGGCGCGTGCCTTCCTCCAGCGCGGGATGGACCTGGCGATGGAGTGGGCGAACGCCGGGCTTGTGGTCCCGCATGTCAGCCGGACCATCGACAGCACCGTCGAAGCGATCAACGAGGGGCTGGGGTCGCTGAAGACGGGCGGCGGGGTGCTGGGCAAGATCGCGGTGATCGTGGACCCCGAACTGGGCGGGCCCGCTCACTGAGGGGCTTCGTCGTCCCGGGAGCGGGCGAGCCGGATCATGGCGCGATAGAGCGCGGTCGGGGTGGGGCCCGGATCGAGCGGGGGCAGGTCGGCGCCGGGGGCGGCGTAGGCGCGGAGCATCTGGCCGACCAGGCGGCGCCAGGTGCCGGGGGCGGCGTCCTGGGTGGCGGCCACCACGCCCGCGTTGGCCATCAGCAGGATGACCAGGTCTTCCGCGGTGAAGTCGGCGCGCAGACGGCCGGTGGCCTTGGCGCGGGCGATGAGTTCGGTGAACCCGTGGTAGGCCTCGTCGCGGCGGGCCTCCAGCGCCTTGGCGGTGGGGAAGGCCATGGTCAGCACGTCCGCGAAGCCGCGGTCGGCGGCCTGCATCGAGCAGACGGCCTGGACGTAGCCGGTGAAACCGCGCCACGGGTCGGGGTCGGCGAGAGCGACGGCGACGGCGGCGGCGTAGGCGTCCATGCGGTCGGCGAACACCGCGGTGATGAGTTCGTCGCGGGTGGCGAAGCGGCGGGACAGCGTGGCCTTGCCGACGCCGGCCTCGCGGGCGACGCAGGCCATCGAGACGTCGAGCCCGTGAGTGGCGTAGAGGCGGCGGGCCGTGGTCAGGATGCGTTCGCGGTTGCGTTCGGCGTCGGCGCGGAGGGGCTCACCCGAGGAACTCATGGCCGCATCCTATCTAAGTGGAACAGCCTTCCCGTTTCCGTGGTTAGGATAAACGGGAAGCCCGTTCCACTTCGAGAGGTGCAGCTCATGCGTGCCGTGACCCTGGATTCCGTCCCCGCCGCCCCTGCGGTGACCGACGTCGACACCCCCCAGCCGGAGGCCGGTGAGCTGCTGGTGAAGGTGGCCGCCTCCTCGATCAACGGCTTCGACACCGCCGTGGCGGCGGGTTACGTCCAAGGAATGATGGAACACCGGTTCCCGCTGGTGGTCGGCAAGGACTTCGCGGGGACCGTCGAGGCGCTCGGCGAGGGCGTCGACGGGTTCACCGTCGGCCAGCCGGTCTTCGGCGTGGTGATGAAGCCCTTCCTGGGCACCGGATCGCTGGCCCAGTACGTCACCGTGTCCGCCGGATACGGCGTGGCCCCCATCCCCGACGGCCTGGCCGTTCAGGACGCCGGCTCGCTCGGCCTGGCCGGCGCGGCGGCGCTCGACAGCCTCGACGCGGTGGGCCTGGCCGACGGCGAGACGGTGCTGATCTCGGGCGCCACCGGCGGGGTCGGCGCGCTGGCCGTGCAGCTCGCCGCCGCCCGCGGCGCCCGTGTCATCGCCACCGCCAGGCCGGGCGAGGAGGCCGATTTCGTCACGGGCCTCGCCGACGTCGACCTGGTCGACTACACCGTCGAGCTGGACAAGCAGGTCCTCGCGCTCGTCCCCGAGGGGGTGGACGCCGTTCTGCACCTGGCGGGCGACGGGCGCCGGCTCGCGGGGCTGCTCCGGCCGGGCGGGCGGATCGCCTCCACGCTCGGCCTGACTCCGGACGCCGTCGAGGGCGACCTCACCGTCCACTCGATCATGGCCGACCCGAACGCGGCGACGCTGACCGTGCTGGGCGACCAGGTCGCGTCGGGGGCGCTGCGCGTTCCGGTCACCGTCACCTACTCGCTGGAGAAGGCCCCGGATGCGTTCGGCGCGTTCGGCGCCGGAACCCTCGGCAAGATCGCCGTCACCTGCTCCTGAGATGTTTCTCGACGGCCGCCATGACCGCCTGGGGAGAGGCCGACCGGCTGAAGGTGGCCACGACGATCTGCTCGCTGCCGGGCTCGTGGGGCTGTTCGAGCTGGCGGAAGGTCGCGATCACATAGCGCATGGCGTGGTCGAGCAGGTCTGAGGGGTCGTAGGTCCCCCCGGCGCGCAGCCAGCCGCGCAGGACCTGGTTGTGGGCGGCGACGACCGAGGAGGCCATGAGCTCGGCGCGCAGGTCGGCGTCGGGGGAGCCGTCGAGCATCTTGCCGATGAACTCGCGGAAGAGCCGCTGGTAGCGGGCGACGCTGGTGATCTCCCGGTCGCGCAGGGCCGGCACCTGGCGCACGAGGCGATAGCGGCGCAGCGACACCTCGGCGTCTTCCACGTAGTGCGCCAGCACGATGCGGACCGCGTCGGTCACGGCGACGATCGCGGTGTCGGCGGCGGAGGCGCGCAGCCGGGCGTCGACGGTGGCGAGCAGGGTGTCGTGGTCGGGGAAGACCGCGTCGTCCTTCGACCGGAAGTGGCGGAAGAAGGTGCTGCGACTCACCCCGGCGCGGGCCGCGATGTCGTCGATGGTCGTCGCCTCATAGCCGTTCTCGTCGAACAGCGCCACCGCCGCCTCGGAGAGACGGCGGCTGATTGACGGAGTGCCCATCAAGCCATTGTGACGGAGCCGGGGTTGTCCGCAGCCCTGATACTGAGTACCTTCAGTATGAAACTCAGTATCACCGTCCACGATTGTGGTGATCCATGGAAGCGCGTGGCACCGCGGCCCGGCTGACCGGCCTCGAAGAACGCCTCGACGAGGCGATCGGCGCGGGCGAGAAACGGGCGGCCGCCAAACAGCACGCCAAGGGCCGGCTCACCGCCCGCGAGCGGGTCGAGCGGCTGCTCGACCCCGGGTCCTTCGTCGAACTCGACGCCCTGGCCGTGCACCGCGGCACGTCCTTCGGCATGGACCGGAACCGCGTCCCCGGCGACGGCGTGATCAGCGGGCACGGCACCGTCGACGGCCGGACGGTCTGCGTCTTCTCCCAGGACTTCAGCGTGTTCGGCGGCAGCCTGGGCGAGGTCTACGGCGAGAAGATCTGCAAGGTCATGGACCTGGCCGTCAAGATCGGCGCGCCCATCGTCGGCATCAACGAGGGCGCCGGCGCGCGCATCCAGGAGGGCGTCGTCTCCCTGGGGCTGTACGGCGAGATCTTCCGCCGCAACGTGCGCGCCTCGGGCGTCATCCCGCAGATCTCCCTGATCATGGGCGCCTGCGCCGGCGGCCACGTCTACTCCCCGGCCCTCACCGACTTCACGATCATGGTGGACGAGTCGTCCCACATGTTCGTCACCGGCCCCGACGTCATCAAGACGGTCACCGGCGAAGACGTCACCTTCGAGGAACTCGGCGGTGCCCGCGTCCACAACAGCCGCAGCGGCAACGCCCACTATCTCGCCGACGACGAGGACGACGCCCTCGACTACGCCCGCGCCCTGCTGTCCTACCTGCCGCAGAACAACCTCGACGACGCGGCCCCCTTCGAGTTCCCGGCCGACCTCGACATCAGCGACGGCGACCGCGCCCTCGACACGCTGATCCCCGACTCCGCGAACCAGCCCTACGACATGAACGACGTCATCGCCGCCCTGCTCGACGACGGCGAGTTCGTCGAGGTGCAGGCGCTGTTCGCGCCCAACATCATGGTCGGCTTCGGCCGCGTGGAGGGCCGGTCGGTCGGCGTGGTGGCCAACCAGCCCCTGCGGATGGCCGGGACACTCGACATCGACGCCTCGGAGAAGGCCGCGCGCTTCGTGCGCACCTGCGACGCGTTCAACATCCCCGTGCTCACGCTGGTCGACGTGCCCGGCTTCCTGCCGGGCACCGACCAGGAGTGGAACGGCATCATCCGGCGAGGAGCCAAGCTTCTGTACGCCTACGCCGAGGCCACCGTCCCGTTGGTCACCGTGATCACGCGCAAGGCCTACGGCGGCGCCTATGACGTCATGGGCTCCAAGCACCTCGGCGCCGACGTCAACCTGGCCTGGCCGACCGCGCAGATCGCGGTCATGGGCGCCCAGGGCGCGGTCAACATCCTGCACCGCAGGGCGCTGGCCACGTCCGACGACTCCGACGCGCTGCGCGCCGAACTGGTACGCGAGTACGAGGACACGCTCGCCACCCCCTACCTGGCGGCCGAGCGCGGTTACGTCGACGCGGTGATTCCGCCGCGCGACACCCGGCGCGCGATCGTCCGTGCCCTGCGCATGCTGCGCGGCAAACGGGAAGCCCTGCCGCCCAAGAAGCACGGGAACATCCCCCTGTGAACGGGCTGCGCGTGACGAAGGGCGACCCGTCGCCCGAGGAACTGGCCGCGCTCGTGGCGGCCCTGCTCGCGGCGCGGGACATCGGCCCGGTCGCGCCGCCGTCAGCCGCCTGGCGCGAACTGGCCCGCCAGAACGGGCTGCGCCGCTCTTCCGCCCCCGGGCGGCACGCCTGGCGGCAGTCGACGTGGAACCTTGGAGGACGTCTGTGAAGGTGCTGGTAGCCAACCGCGGCGAGATCGCGGTCAGGATCATCCGGGCCTGCCGGGACGCCGGAATCCCCGGCGTGGCGGTCTACGCCGACCAGGACCGCGACGCGCTCCACGTGCGCATGGCCGACGAGGCCTACGCGCTGGGCGGCGTCACCCCGGGCGACACCTACCTCTCGATCGACAAGGTGATCGAGGTGGCCCGCCGATCGGGCGCGGACGCCGTCCACCCCGGATACGGCTTCCTGGCCGAGAACGCCGCCTTCGCCCAGGCCGTCATCGACGCCGGGCTGACCTGGATCGGCCCGCCGCCCGCCGCGATCACCGCCCTCGGCGACAAGGTCCAGGCCCGGCACATCGCCCAGCGCGTGGGAGCCCCTTTGGTGGCGGGCACCCCTGATCCGGTCTCCGGCGCGGCGGAGGTGTCGGCCTTCGCGGCCGAACACGGCCTGCCCATCGCGATCAAAGCCGCGTACGGCGGCGGCGGGCGCGGCCTCAAAGTGGCCCGCACCATGGAAGAGATCCCCGACCTGTACGAATCGGCGGTCCGCGAGGCCGTGACCGCGTTCGGCCGGGGCGAGTGCTTCGTCGAGCGCTACCTCGACCGCCCCCGCCACGTCGAGACCCAGTGCCTGGCCGACACCCACGGCAACGTCGTCGTGGTCTCCACCCGCGACTGCTCCCTGCAGCGCCGCCACCAGAAACTGGTGGAAGAGGCCCCCGCGCCGTTCCTCACCGCCGCGCAGGAGACCCTGCTCCGCGACAGTTCCAAGGCGATCCTGCGCGAGGCCGGTTATGTCGGCGCGGGGACGTGCGAGTTCCTCGTCGGACAGGACGGCACCGTCTCCTTCCTCGAGGTGAACACCCGGCTCCAGGTGGAGCACCCGGTCACCGAAGAGGTCACCGGCATCGACCTGGTCCGCGAGATGTTCCGCATCGCCGCAGGCGAGGCGATCACCTACGACGACCCGGAACCCCGCGGCCACTCGATCGAGTTCCGCGTCAACGCCGAAGACGGCGGGCGCGGTTTCCTCCCCGCCCCGGGCACGATCACCCGCTGGCGCGCACCCTCCGGCCCGGGCGTCCGCGTGGACTCGGGCTACGAGCAGGGCGAGACCGTGCCGGGCTCCTTCGACTCCCTGGTGGCCAAGCTCGTCGTCACCGGCGCCACCCGGACCCAGGCGCTGCAACGCGCCCGCCGGGCCCTGGCCGAGTTCGAGATCGACGGCATGCCGACCGTGCTGCCGTTCCACCGGGCCGTGGTCGAGGATCCCGCGTTCACGAGTGAGCCGTTCACCGTCCACACCCGCTGGATCGAGACGGAGTTCCACAACACCCTCCAGCCCTACGACGGTGAGGCCGGCGCGGCGGCCGAGCAGGAGGAACGCGAACGGATCACGGTCGAGGTGGCGGGCAAACGCCTGGAGATCGCCCTCCCGGCCGGCTTCGGCACTGCTCCGGCGAAGCGGTCCCCGGCGCCGGCCGGCCGCCGTCGCGGCGGCGGGACGAAGGCCGCGGCGAGCGGAGACTCCCTGGTCAGCCCCATGCAGGGCACGATCGTCAAGGTCATGGTCGCCGATGGCGACGAGGTCGCGTCCGGCGACGTCGTCGTCATCCTGGAGGCCATGAAGATGGAACAGCCGCTCACCGCGCACAAGGCGGGGACCGTCGTCAGCCTGTCCGCCGAGGTGGGTGCGACGGTCGCCGCGGGCGTGGTCATCTGCGAGATCAAGGACCCGGCGTGATCACAGCCAGATCGTCGCGAGCCAGATCTCGGCCGCCGCGAGCACGATCAGGGTGATGTTCAGACCGGTCTCCTTGACCTCGCCCCGCGACAGGTGCAGCCCCGTGGCCAGCACCTGGAGCACCGCGAACGCGACCGCGGCGGTCAGCGCCAGGCCGGGCAGGATCCCGGTGACCGGCGGCAGGACGAGCCCGGCAGCCCCGAGGACCTCCAGGACGCCGATCACCCGGACCATCGGCATCGGGACGGTGTCGACCCAGCCCATCATGGGCTGGAGCCGCTCCTTGCTCTGGACGATCTTCTTGCCCCCCGCGTAGAGGTAGAACAGGGCCAGCAGTCCGGCGATGATCCAGTAGGCGACGGTCATGGCGTTCCTCCAATGGTTGCGCCCGCCCATGATGGGGGACCGCGGGATGCCGTACAAAAGGAACATCAGTGTGCGTCGGTAACCGGGAGCGGCCGTGTCGCAGTACGAGAAGACCTGCCTGATCAGGGGCGACTCCGGGAGAACGATCCGCGCCATCCTCGACCGCATCGGCAACAAGTGGACCCTGCTGATCGTCGCGACCCTCCACGGCGGCCGGATGCGCTTCACCGAGTTGCAGCAGCACATCCCCGGCATATCGCAACGCATGCTGTCGCTGAGCCTGCGCCACCTGGAACGCGACGGGCTGATCTCCCGCACGGCCCACGCCGAGGTGCCGCCCCGGGTGGAGTATGAACTCACGCCGATGGGTCAGACCCTCATCGTCCCGGCGATCACCCTCGCCGAGTGGGCGGTCGAGCACAACCCCGGCATCGAACGCAGCCAGACGGCCTACGACTCCCGCGACGACTAAAAAGGGTTGGACGGGGTGATGAGCGGGCTTGTAGCTTGCACTCGACCGTGACATCGCCCGAGGAGGTGAGCCCCATGAACGCTGTATCGATGTGGGTGCTCCCCCTTCCCGTCACGGGCGGGCGACTGACGTAGGTGTCGCCGGGAGCGCCCCGCCAAGAAGGCACTCCCGAAGGGCAACACCAATGCATGACGACATCGATGTGATCATCGCCGGCTGCGGGCCGACCGGCGCGATGCTGGCCGCCGAACTACGGCTGCACGATGTGCGGGTACTCGTCCTGGAGAAGGACACCGAACCCGCGTCGTACGTCCGCATCGTCGGTCTGCACATCCGCAGTCTCGAACTGATGGCGATGCGCGGACTCCTGGACCGCATCCTCCCGCATGGCAGACGGCGTCCGGCCGCCGGTTTCTTCGCCGCCATCCCCAAACCCGCGCCCAAGGGCCTGGACTCCGCCTACGCCTACCTGCTGGGCATCCCGCAGCCGGTCATCGTCCGCCTGCTCGAAGAACACGCGATCGAACGGGGCGCGCAGGTGCGGCGCGGTCGCGCGGTCGCCGCTTTCGAGCAGGACGACGAGGGCGTGACCGTCGAACTGTCCGACGGGGAACGGCTGCGTTCGCGCTACCTCATCGGCTGTGACGGGGCGCGCAGCACAGTGCGCAAACTGCTCGGCGTCGGCTTCCCCGGCGAGCCCTCACGGTCCGACACGCTCATGGGCGAGCTGAAAACAGGCGTACCGCCGGAGGAGATCGCCGCCAAGGTGGCCGAGGTCGGCGAGACCCACCGGCCCTTCTGGCTCAGGCCCTTCGGCGAAGGGTTCTACAGCGTCGTCGTCCCGGCCGGGGGAGTCAGCGACCGCGCGGAACCGCCCACCCTGGAGGATTTCCAGCGACAGCTGCGCGCCGTCGCCGGAACCGATTTCGGCGTGCACTCGCCGCGCTGGCTGTCCCGCTTCGGGAACGCCACCCGGCTGGCCGAACGCTATCGGGCCGGGCGGGTGCTGCTGGCCGGCGACGCGGCGCACATCCATCCGCCCCTCGGCGGACAGGGCCTCAACCTGGGCGTCCAGGACGCGTTCAACCTCGGCTGGAAACTGGCCGCGCAGATCCGGGGCTGGGCCCCGGAAACCCTGCTGGACACCTACCAGGCCGAACGTCACCCGGTCGCCGCTGACGTGCTGGACAACACCCGCGCGCAGATGGAACTGTCGTCCGCCGAACCGGGCCCGCAGGCGGTGCGCAGGCTGCTCACCGAACTGATGGACTTCGACGAGGTCAACCGCCACCTGATCGAGAAGATCACCGCGACCGCCGTCCGCTACGACTTCGGCGAGGGCCCCGACCTGCTCGGCCGCCGCATGCCCGACATCGACGTGAAACAGGGCCACCTCTACGACCTGCTGCATCACGGCCGTGGCCTGCTGCTGGACCGCACCGAACGCCTGACCGTCGCCGGCTGGTCAGACCGCGTCGATCACGTCGCGGATCCCACTGCGGCACTGGACGTTCCGTGCGTCCTGCTCCGCCCCGACGGCCACGTCGCCTGGATCGGCGACGACCAGCAGGACCTGAACGACCATCTCTCCCGCTGGTTCGGCGAGGCGGACCTATTGTGTGCGGATGCGGGAGCCGGAGGAGAACGAGAGTGACGTACACAACGAAGTGAACGGCACGGTGGCCGGCTCGGTCGTGCAGGCGCACACGATTCACGGCGGGGTGGTCATTCACCAGGTCACGGCCGACGCGGGACCGCGCTATCGACTGGAGCCGATGTCGCCGCCGCCGCGCCGGCCGGTGAACGAGCTGTCGCTGAGCCAGTTGCTGGCGACGCGGAACGGCGTGGTGGACTTCACCGGCCGCGACACGGAACGGGCCCGGTTGCGGCGGTGGCGTGACGACGGCGCCGGGCTCGCGGCGCTGCTGGTGCACGGTCCGGGCGGGCAGGGCAAGACGCGGCTGGCGGAGTGCTTCGCCGCGGAGAGCCGCCGGGCGGGCTGGGGGGTGACGGCGGTCCGCCACGTCGGCGAGGCACGTCAGGGCCGGACCGGCTCCTGGGACGCGGGGTCGGCGGGCGTGCTCGCGGTGGTGGACTACGCCGAGCGCTGGCCTCTGGAGGATCTGCTGGGCCTGGCCGCCGATCTGTCGCCGCATCCCGGTGCGCGACTGCTCCTGGTGGCCAGGTCTTCGCCTTGGTGGGCGGGAACCCGGCATGAGTTCGCCAACCTGGGATTCGAGGTCGGCGAGATGCGGCTGGGCTCGCTGGCCGCCACGCCGCCCGAGCGGCGGGCGCTGTTCGAGCAGGCGCGGGACCGGTTCGCCGAAGTCCTGGGCGTGCGCGACCCGGAGCGCGTCCACGGCCCGGCCGACCTGGCCGACGAGGCGTTCGGGCTGGTGCTGGCCGTGCACATGGCGGCGCTGGCCGCGGTGGACGCCCACGCCAGAGGAGAACGGGCACCGGAGGACCCGGCTGAGTTGTCGGCGTATCTGCTGGATCGCGAACACGCCTACTGGCAGCGTCTGCACGGCGGCGGTCGCGCGCGCACCCGGCCGGAGACGATGGGGCGGACGGTGTTCACCGCGATTCTGACCCGGCCGCTGGGATATCAGACGGCCACCTCGATCCTGGATCGAGCCGGTGTGACGTCCTCCGCCGAACCGGCCGCCGTCGTGCTGGAGGATCACCGCAACTGCTACCCGCCGGCCGACGCGGGCACCGTGCTGGAGCCGCTGTATCCCGACCGGCTCGCCGAGGATTTCGTCGCCGTCCTCACCCCCGGCCACCGTACGGACGGCTACGAACCCGACGCCTGGGCGGCCACGATGCCCGCCCGGCTGCTGACCGACGATCAGCAGCCGCCCCCGCCCGGCGTGGTCCGGTCTGCCCTCACCATGCTCACCGAGGCGGCCCGCCGCTGGCCGCACCTGGCGCACCGGCAGCTGGCCCCACTGTTACGAGAACGTCCGCAGTTGGCGGTCGAGGCCGGTGGAGCCGTACTGGCCGCGCTGGCCGACGTGCCGGAGCTCGACCCGGACGTATTGCAGGCGATCGACGACGTGCTGCCCGTCGGACGGATCGATCTGGACGTCGGGATCGCCGCCCTGGCCACCCGGGTGGCGGAGAACCAGATCGCGACCGCGATCGGCCCGGTGTCCCTGTCCCGGTCGTATGCCGTGCTGGCCGATCGGCTGACCGCCGCCGGCCGGTACACCGAGGCGCTGGCCGCCGCACGGCAGGCGGTCGAGCTCCGCCGCGAACTGGCGGCGGTCTTTCCGCTCTTCCTCCCGGATCTGGCCAGGTCGGAGATGGGCCTGGGGGCGTGCCTGGGCAGGCTGGGTCAGTACGAACAAGCCCTGGTCGCCACCCGGGAGTCCCAACGGATCTACCAGGCGCTGGCCGACGACCAGCCGGAGGCATTCCAGCCCGGCCTCGCCATGGCGCTTGATCACCACGGTATCTGGCTGTCGAAGTCGTCCCGGCATCATGAGGCGCTGGTCGTCACCGAGCAGGCCGTGCTCCTTTACCGAGGGCTGCCCCGAACCGAGCTGGGGGCCTATCAGGTCGGCTTGGCCCAGTCGCTGCAGAATCTCGCCGTTCAGTTGACGGAGCTCGGCCACCACGACCGGGCTTTGACCGCCACCCGGGAGTCGATCCACCTGTGGCGCGAGTTGCGGGAGTCCCAGCCGCAGCTCTACCAGCCCGAGCTCGCCTTGGCGCTGAGCAATCTCGGGGGCACGTTGCACATGCTGAGGCGCCACGGGGAAGGGGTGGACGCCGCGCGGGAAGCGACAGCCTGCTACCGGATTCTGGTGGAAGCCAACCCGGCGGCCTTCCGGCCCGAGCTCGCCAGAGCGCTGCACAATTTCGGCAACCTGCTGTCGGAGGTCGGCCGGCACGAGCAGGCCCTGGCGGCTATTCGGGAAGCGGTGGAGATCCGGCACGGGTTGTCCCAGACCCGGCGCCGGGACTTCACTCTGGAACTGGCCGGGTCGCTCGACTGCCTTGCGGCCGAGCTGTCCCTGCTGGGTGACCACGATCAAGCGACGGACGTCGCCCGCCAGGCTGTCCTGATCCACCGTGAGTTCGCCGGGTCCGCCGACGGACGGCCCGGCCTCGCTGGAGCGCTCGTTCGCTTGTCGGCCACCTTTTCCAAGGGGGGCGCGGACCGCCAGGCGCTGTTCGCGGCGCGGGAGGCGGTCGCTCTCTACCGGGTGCTGGCCGCCGCCGACCCGGCGGCTTTCCAGACCCAACTCGCCGCGTCGCTCAACTCGCTCGGCAACCGCTTCACCGCCTTGGGCCGATGGGAGGCCGCGCTCCCCGAACTGGAAGAGGCCGTGGAGATCGGGCGGAGGCTGGGGGCTGACACGGGGTTCGTTGGACCGCTGGGCAATCTCGCCGTCTGCCTGAGGGCCTTGGGCGAGATGGAGAGAGCCCTGTCGGCAGCCCAGGAGACAGTACAGATCTATCGGCGTCTCGCCGACGCGGAGCCGCACGCCTACCGATCCGTGCTCGCCAGGCAGCTGAGCGATCTGGGTCTCTGGCTGGTGCCCTTCGGCCGGTTGGAGGAGACGCGGACGGCCTCGGAGGAGGCGGTACGCCTCTACCGGTCCCTGGCCCAGGCGGACCCGGCGGTATATGAGCCCCACCTGGCCAGAGCGCTGCACCTTCTCGGCGTCTGGCTCATGGGCCTGGGACACTGGCAGCGGGCGTGCACCAGCCTCGACGAGGCGATCCGGTTGCGCCGCGAGCTGGCCCGTGACCATCCACCGGAGTTCCAGGCCGCCCTTGCCGAGTCACTGGAAATCCTGGCGCACGTCCAGCGCGTCCTGTCACCTGACACGCCTTGAACCACCAGGCCGGGCGGTGCGGTACGCGGCATGAGATTCGACGCCCGTTGCCGGTGGAGTTGTCAGGCGGCGCGGTGGTGGCTGGGGGTCACGCCGCGGACCCGTTTGAAGGCGACGCTCAGCGCGAACGCGTTGGCGTAGCCGACCTGCCGGGCGACCGAGTCGATCGTGATGTCGGAGTGGCGCAGCAGGTCGGCGGCCAGGGCGATCCGCCAGCCGGTCAGGTATGTCAGCGGCGGCTCGCCCACGAGGTCGGCGAAGCGGCGGGCGAAGGTCGCCCGGGAGGCGCCCACCTTCCCGGCCATCGAGGCGACCGTCCACGGATGAGACGGCGCGTCGTGGATCAGTCGCAGCGCCGGGCCGATCAGCGGGTCGCTCTGCGCCCGGTACCAGCCGGGCGCCCGCGCCTCGGGGCGGGCGAACCAGGTGCGCAGGGTCGCGATCAGCGCCAGGTCCAGGAGCCGGTCCAGGACGATCTGCTGGCCGGGTCCCTCGCCGCTGACCTCCTGCGCGAGCAGTTCCATGATCGGTGACGGTGCGTCGGATCGGCGTACCAGCACGATGTCCGGCAGGGCGTTGAGCAGCCGGTCGCTGACCTCGCCGTCGACCTGGTAGGTGCCGCTCGCCAGGGTCGTCGACCCGTCGGGGGAGTGCCCGCTGGTGCGCGGTGCCAGGCGCAGCCGGTCGGTGATGTCGACGCCCTCGGGCGTCGTCAGCCGGTTGCCGGGGTTGACGACGATGTCGGGCACGGTGGCCGGGTCGTCGGCGACGGTGTAGGGGGCGGGGCCTTTGATGATGGCGACGTCACCGGTGCCCAGCAGCACCGGTTCCCCGTGGTCGGGCACGATCCAGGTGTGCCCGCGCAGGGCGGAGGCCAGGGCGAGCCTGGCGCCGTCGGCGATGCGCAGTGCCCACGGCGGCTGCAGGATCGCCTGGCAGAAGGCCGCGCTGTGGGCGCGGACGCCTTGGAGGAGGTCGGCGAGCGGATCCATGTCTTCAGGTTAGACGTACAGACATGGATTCAAGCGTGATGAACATGGATCGTCTCAGCTGATCCGCGTGTACTGGTCGTACCGAAACAAAGACGACCTGACGGAGGTTCCGATGTACGCGATCACGGGAGTGACCGGTCACGTGGGCGGCGCGGCGGCGCGTGAGCTGCTGCGCCGAGGGGAGCAGGTGCGCGCGGTGGTCCGAGACCCGGCCAAGGGCGCCGACTGGACGGCCGAGGGGGCGCGGGTGGCCGTGGCCGACTTCGGCAATCGGGAGACGCTGGCGGAGGCGTTGCGCGGCTGCGCGGGGGCGTTCGTCATGCTGCCGACCGACGTGGCCGCGGCCGACCCGGACGCCGCCCACCGCGCGACGGCCGACACGATCGCCGACGCGGTGCGGGAGAGCGGGGTGCCCCACGTGGTGGTGCTGTCCTCGGTCGGCGGCGAACTGGCCGACGGCACCGGTCCCATCCGCTGGCTGCACCACCTGGAGAACGTGCTGCGCGCGACGGGCGCCCAGGTCACCGCGGTCCGTTCCGGCCACTTCCAGGAGAAGGTCGAACTGCTCCTCGGCGCCGTGCTCGACGCGGGCGTCTATCCGGTCTTCGCCGAGTCGGCCGACGTGCCCACGCCGATGATCGCGACCCGGGACATCGGCGGTGCGGTCGCCGACCTCCTCGTCGCCCCCGCTCAGGCCTCCGAGGTCGTCGACCTGGACGGCCCGAGCTACACCGAGCGCCAAGTGGCCGAGGAACTGTCGTCGATCCTCGGCCGGCCGCTCCAGGTGATCACCATCCCCAAGCCGGGCTGGGCCGCCGCGATGGTGGACGGCGGTCTCCCGCCGCAGCTCGCGGAGGAACTGGTGGGCCTGTACGACGCGGAGGAGCGCGGCATCCTCCAGCTCAGGGGCGACCGCCACCTGACCGGCCGGACCGAACTGCCGGAGACCCTCCGCCACCTGGCGAAATCCATCGGCACGAGCTGAGACGCCCGGCAGCCGTGGATGCGAAAAGGCCGGGCGTCCCATGGGACGCCCGGCCCGCCACCGGCCCTCTCCCGTGAGGCCGGTCGCTCAGAACTCGCAGTTCTGCTCGGTCTCGCCGGTGCAGGTGTCGCTGTTGGCGCCGCCGTCGGTCGTGTCGTTGCCGCCACGGCCGTTCAGGAAGTCGTCGCCGGTGCCGCCGGCGAGGATGTCGCGGCCGCTGCCGCCCCAGAGAGTGTCGCGGCCGGCCGAGCCGAAGATCTCGGTGAACCGGTTGACGGTGTCGTTGTTGACGATGTCGTCGCCCTGGCGCATGTTGACCATGATCGTACTGGCGTTCTTGCAGCTGACCCCACCGGAGATCGGCTGGCAGTCGGTGTCGCTGGAGGTGACGCCCGCCCCGGTCACCTTGATGGCGCCTCCGGTGCCCTCGGCCAGGGTGATCAGGTCGGATCCGGTCGTGCCGGTGACCGACAGGCCGCCGATGCTCACGGTCACGGTGATCGGTGAGGCCGCCTGGGCGGGAGCCGACAGGGACGCCAGGCCGGCTGAAGCGGCGATGGCGAGGGCCAGGGCGGCGATGTGACGACGCATGTCATTCAGTCCTTCGATTCGGTGATCCCGGCCCCCGTCGGGCCGATGACCCAAGGAAAGCGCCTCGCCCCGCTCCGGTCTGTGGCGAAATACGAGCCCCGGGACGGCTCAAATACCTTCCATCGACCTGTCGAACGCGCCGCCCCAAGTAATGATCACTGCAAATGATCTTCCGGGTCGGCGGGTGCTGCCCGGCTTCCTCCCGGTCGAGCGCCGCAATGGGGGGATGAGGATCAATCAGGGTGCCCGTCTCCGTGTGATGTCCCGCCGTGTCGCGGTGCAGGCCGCCGCGCTGGCCGTGGCGCTGGCCGCCGGTGTCGGTCTGACCGCCGTACCCGCCGCCGCCGACATCTCGCCTCTGGGGGCCAACATCTGGACCTGTAAGCCGTCACCGCTCCGCCCGCGTCCGGTGGTCCTGGTCCACGGCACGTTCGAGGACATGGCCGGCAACTGGGTGACGCTGTCACCGAAGCTGAAGGCGGCGGGTCACTGCGTCTTCGCGCTCAACTACGGGCGCGTACGGGGCGCGGGACTGCTCCAGGCCATGGGGGACATCACCCAGTCGGCACAGCAGCTGTCCGACTTCGTCGACCTGGTGCTGACGGCGACCGGGGCGTCGAAGGTGGACATCGTCGGTCATTCGCAGGGCGGAATGATGCCGCGCCACTACCTGAAGTTCCTGAACGGCGCGGAGAAGGTCCACCGGCTGATCGGCATCACCCCGTCCAACCACGGCACCAGCTCCCTCGGACTGGTCAACCTCGTCAGGATGCTCGGGTTCAGTCCTGCGGTCGCGCTGGTATGCCAGGCCTGCCAGCAGCAGATGGTCGACTCCGACTTCATGAAGCAGCTGAACGACGGGGGCGACACGGTGCCCGGAGTGCGGTACACGGTGATCGCCACGAAGTACGACACGGTGGTCACGCCGTACACATCGAGTTTCCTCACCGGCGACTCGGTCAACAACATCCTGCTCCAGGACCGCGCCCCGCTCGACTTCAGCGGTCACGTGGCGGTCAACCTCGACCCGGTGGTGCACCAGATCGTGCTCAACGAACTCGACGCCTCGTCGAACCCGCTGGTTTAACGGGTGTTTTTCGTACGAACTATGACCGCCTGATCGGGAGAAGGAGGGCTAGTGTCGCCGTCATGGCTTCGGGATTAGCGATCATGCTGGTGACACTCGCCCTCGCCTCGCCCGTCCGCGGTGACGTGAACGGAGACCGCAAGGCCGACCTCGTCGTCGGCGGGGTCGCGGGGGTCACGGTCGGCGCGCAGCGGCTGCCCGGCAAAGCGGTGGCGCTGTCCACCGGAGACTTCGACAAGGACGGGCTGTCCGACCTCGTCGTCGGCGGCAACGGCGGCATCCAGGTCAGGTACGGCTCCCGCTCCGGGCTCGGCCCCGCCCGCACCTTCCGCCCGAGCGCCACCGCCCCGAAGTTCGACCCGCGCAAACCGGGCAACCGGGGGCGCGGCATCGGCTGGCTGGCCGCCGGGCACGGCTTCGGCAACGCCCTCACCACGGCCGACTTCAACCGCGACGGCTACACCGACCTCGCCGTGGGGGCGCCGGAGACCGATCGGGGCCAGGTCAACGCGGGCGTGGTCGTCGTCATGTACGGCTCCCGCTCGGGGCTCACCGACAAGAAGGCGCTGCTCCTGGGCGAGGACGTGCCGGGGGTGCTCGGGTTCAGCCAGCACTACCGCCTGTTCGGCGCGGCCCTGGCGGCGGGCGACGTCACCGGTGACGGTTACCCCGACCTCGTCGTCACCGCGCCGTCGGGGCGGCCCGGTCACGACATCGCGGCCGCGATCCACGTCTTCCGGGGCTCGGCGAAGGGCGTCAGCCTGAAGGGCGACTCCCTGGTGTCCAGCGGGGCGATCGACGGACGGGTCTTCGACGCCGACGCCTGCTCCGGCGGGCCCGACGGGCCGACGAACAAGGACAACGTCGCGCGGTGCACCCGGCAGGCGTTCGGATGGTCGGTGCGCACCGGGCGCTTCACGAACGACCGCTACGCCGACGTCCTGGTCGGCATCGGGTCGGGCAAGGTCCTGCTCCTGCGAGGCAATGCCAACGGTGTCGACGCGAAGGGCCACCGGATCATCGCCGTACCCGGCGTCACGGGCACGAGCGCGGTCGCGGGGGACTCCGCCGGGCAGATGGCGGCCGGCGACATCGACAAGGACGGCTACTCCGACCTCGCCGTCGGCTCCCGCTCCACCGGGAAGGTGGCCATCCTGTACGGCTCGGCCACCGGACCCCAGCCGCCGGTCTGGGTGCCGGGCGGCGGCATGAACGTCGCGCTCCTGGACGTCGACGGCGACGGTCGTCCCGAACTGGCCACCACATCGGGGGACCGTACCGGCGTCACCTGGTTCACCGGGCGCAAGGCCACCAAGACCGCCGCGTACTCCTTGAAGGGCAACCTGATCGCCCGCTGACGGGGCCGTTCAGCTGGGAGCCCTTTCCGGCGCACAAGGAGCCCGCGCCACATGGTGCGGGCCCCATTCCTCACGCTTCGGCGGCCGCTGCGATGAGGCTCGGAACGGCAGCCCTTTCGACCGATGGCCGGGGGTCAGGCGGACAGGTTACGTACCGCCGTCACCGAGGGGTCAGCTTCCGGCAGGGAAGATCGGCAGGACGTTGACCTGCAGGAGATTCCCCGGAATGGAGATGACGTCGTCGAAAAGGAGCCCCGGTCCGGGGTAGTCGGTGGCGTGAGCGGGAGCGGCGATACCAACCGCGCCCAGTGCGAGTAGAGCCGCTACGAAAGTCTTCTTCGCTTGGTCACTCTCCGTTAATTTGATCCGTCAGGCGGTTACGGAGAGTATCAACACGGGGAGTGTAAGGCGATCCGGGCGGCGAGGAAGGGGGGAGCGGTCGGCCAAGGTGCCGGGAATCGGTGGCTGTGCCCGAGGTCGGGGTTGCGCCCGGCTACGGGGCCCGCGTCTGGATCTGGGCGCCGGTACCGGCAAACTGACCGCCGCGCTGGGCGCCGCCGTCGACATTGACGGTGTGGGGCGTGTGGAGGTGAAGTCGCCTCGTGGGGTTTGTGATCACGCTGTGACCTGGCATTGTGAGACTTTCGCGCGCGAATATGAGAGAGGAAAAGCGCGTGAAGCGAGCTATTGCCGGGGCGATGTTGATCTTTGGTGCCTTATTGGTGCCCGCGGGACCGGCGCAAGCCAAGGTTGATCCGATCAAGGCGCTCAAGGCGCAGTTCGTCGTGGGGCGGGGCGTCAAGCTCAAGACCGTGCTGCAGGTGCGGGCCAAAGGCGGCAAGGGGACCGTCACCCAGGAGATGGGAGTGATCCAGTTCGGCCCGAAGGGAGCGGTCGCTTCGGATCTCAACGAAAAGACCCGCTACGACAAGGGCTTTTTCAACGAGTCGACCAAGGATGAGCGCGACGCGAAGAAGAGCCTGGAGGGCCCCGGGAGGGTGATCTCCCTGCCGAAGGTGACTTACGTGCAGGGACCCCGGGCTGGAGAAGGACTGCCGGAGGGCAAGTACTGGGTGCGGAAGCGGCCGATGCCCCCGGCTCCCAGCGGGATCATCATCAGCGTCTTCGAACCGAACACGGTCAAAACCCTGATCGCCCAGGCGGCCCCCGTCCGCGGCGGCGTGGTGAAGGGATCCACCACGAGCGCGAAGATGGCGGCGCTCTCACCGGTGTTCCGCAAGCAGTTCGGCCCCAGCGGCAAGAGCGAGAGCGGCCAGATCTCCAAGATCACCTACGTGTTCTCGCTCGACATCGCAGGGTTGGTCACCCGCCTCAGCGTCAAGATGCGGATGCCCGTCAGCGGCGGAACCATCGTCGACTACACCTCCGAGACCCGTCTCTACAACTGGGGCGCCAAGGTCGCCGTTTCGCCGCCCCCGGCCGACGCGGTGGTCGACGAAAAGGACGTCAAGCGCTGATCGGCAGACGTCGATCGGTCCAGAGAGGGATGGCCGGCGTTCATCCCTCTGCGGAATTCAACGGTGGACGTCCACGCGGCCGTAGACGATCATTCGGTCGGTACGACCTGGAAGGCCCCGATGCGGGAGCTATCCGGAAGGCCGCTACCCGGGCCGGACCAATGACCGGTGGACGCAGGGGATTGAACTTCTTCCCGACGGGCCGCGCCCAGCCCTTCACGGGGGAGGGCCTGCTCAGGGCCGGGGGTGCGCCGTCGCCCACGTCAGGGACTGTGCTGGAGTCCTGCTGGTAGCCGAGTCGTCGAGGTCGTCCTTATGAATCTACTTTGTAAAGGCATCGGGTCATTAGTAGCCTTTCATCACAAATCTGAACACCAACTCAACGACGTGGAAGCCCATTGTCCGCAGGTAATTGTTGACGCCGGAGGAAGAGTCTCGGTTTGGGGTCGGTGGCGAGGTCTCGGCTGACGAGGCGTTTGAGCTTGGCGCGGACGCTTTCGACGGTCTTCTTCAGGGCGGCAATGCCCCCAGACGGCCCGCCGGACACGCCACCGGTTGCCGGCCACCTGGATGTATGGCGAGTATGGTGGACCCCGGTCCTCAGCGGCTTGATCAACCAGTACGGCAACGCCGCCTGATACTCGAAGAACCCCCAGCTCAAGCCCGAATCCTCATTTCGTGCAGGACAGGGCTCACGGTTAGGCTTATCGCCGGCAATCATCACGCGTCGCTGATGCTCTTGATCACCTGTTGTATAGCGGCAATTACCAAACCAGGTAGATGCCGGTCATAGAAGATGACATTGGCAGGTAGCGTTCAGCGAGCCACTGGTAGGCGATTTGGGGAGACGCCATGTGGTGGCGGCGGGCCTCAGTTCGGTCGGCAGCCTCATCGCCGACGACCTGGTCCGCTGGGGCGTCGGGGCGTTCACACTGATCGATCCGGAGATCACCGCATCGACAAGAACTCCAAGAACCACGGCTACCTATTCGTCTATTGCAAGCACAAATAAGACTTCGGCCATCTGAGCTGGGGAAACGCCGTTTGGCCTCGCCTCCGGGAGGTGCGCCGAACATTGGAGCGCGGGCCGCGTCCCGTGAAACATTCGAAGCTTCGTTTAGGCGGGCCTGGGCGTTTCCGGCCCAGGCCTTTGCGGGATTGACAGCGGCCCCGGATGTGTGCCGATATTGCCGACGTCGTCACATAGCCGTCGGAAGGCATTGGGCATGAGAAGCGCAGCACATCGTCTGGCCCGTGCCGTGGTCGCCGTGGTCGCCGTGGTCGCATCCGCGATCGTGGGGCTGCCGGGGGTGGCGCAGGCGGCCACGTGGAGCTTCTCCGACTACATGGAGATCTCCGGCGGCGTACCGCCCCAATCGCGCTTCACCTTCGCCAGTGATGGCGGCGGCGGGAATTTCGTCTCCTCGGTCGCGACGCCGGAGACGCCCTCCAAGGCGCACAGCCCCACGTACTATGCCGACCTTTCCTCGGGCGGTTTCTATGGGACGTGGTCCTCGGTGGGCCGGACCGTGACGATCTCCGCGCTGGTCGCGAACCGGCCGGTGTGCCGGTTCTCGGCCTATACCTACTCGGGCTCCCAGTACTTCAACATCGAGGTCATCGACCCCTCGACATGGACGTACGTCGCCGTCAAGAAGGTCCGCGGCGGGAACTGGACCTGGGGGCGGATGAGCACGGACACGTTCATCCCCTCGACGGCGAGGGTCTTCGTCCGTGTGTCCCTGCTCGGCCCGAGTTATTTGGCGCTCGGCTTCGTCGACGACTTCCACATCAGCTGCACTTACTGATGCCCTGGGCGAGCGCGGTGGTGAGGCACACAGGGACGCCAAAACGGTGGTCTCGTCGGATCTGTCGGATGAGCGGTGGGCGTTGATCGAGCCGTTCATCTCGGCGTGGAAGGCGCGGCATCCCTCGGTTTCGGGCCATCAGGGCCGGTATCCGATGCGGGAGATCGTGAACGCGATCCTGTATCAGGAGCGGACGGGGGTTCAGTGTCAGGCGTGGACGGCCTTCTACGACGCCACCACGGTGGTGAACCAGCTGGCGGGAACAGGGGTGACGCTGGGCGTGCTGACCAAAGGCCGGCCCGTGCAAGTCACCCGGCGAAAAACGGTTACCCGTCTCGCCATCACGTCCAGGCGATGGAAACGATCAGGCCTCGGCCAGCACCTGCTCGGCGCGCTCCGGGGTGCCTTCGGTGAGGCCGCGATCGATCGCGTGGCGGGAGGCGAGCCACAGCGCGGCGCCGACGAGGAACACGATGCCCTCGGTGACCGTCAGGGCCCAGATGATGCCGGCCAGCCCGAACCAGAGGTTGCCGAGGAGCACGATCGGGATGAACAGCACGCCGTGCGACACCGACATGGCGATCGCCGCCGACGCCCGTCCCGTCGCCTGGAACAGGGACGTGATGAGTCCGGCGAAGCCGTTCACGATCATCGCGACGAGCTGTGCTGTGAGGATCGTGACGCCGATCGCGAGGACCGAGCGGTCGGCTGAGAACGCGCCGAAGACCTGCTCGCGGAAGACGAACACCGCCGTCGAGAAGAGCAGCACGACGCCGCCCACCGTGAGCGCGGAGGCGCGTAGCGCCGACATGAGGCGGTTCCGGTCGCCCTTGCCGTACGAGTAGGCGAGGAGCGGCAGCACCCCGAGTGTGACCCCCATGACCAGGAACTCCGGCACCTGCGCGATGCGGACCGCGACACCCATGGCGGCCAGCGCGTGGTCGCCGTACACGACCGCGAGGTTGTTGAGCACCAGGGTGGTGACGATCAGGAAGCCGGCCTGGAACAGTTCGCCGACGCCCACGCCGAAGACCGGCTTCAGCACGGTGGGGGAGAGGGTGAACCAGCGTGGCGCGAGGCTCACGTGTTCGCTGTGCCGCCGCAGCCAGAGGGCGAAGTAGGCGACGATGCCCAGATTGGACAGGCCCATCGCCAGTGCCGCACCGGCGACGCCCCAGTGGAGCACCAGGATGAACAGGACGTCGAACACGACGTTCGCGACCGTGGACGCGATGATCCCGATCATCACCTGGCGGGCGGCGCCCTCGGCTCGTACCAGCTGCTCCAGGCAGAACGCGGCGGCGAGCACCGGTACGAACGCGAGCATGACGCCGACGAAGGCGCTGGTGGCGGGCACGGCGGCGGCGTCGGCGCCGAGCAGGGTCACGAGTGGATCCAGCAGGAGCAGTCCGGCGCCGCCGAACACGGCACCGGCGATGACCGAGCCCCAGACGGCGAACGACGAGACGTGTTTGATCTCGGCGGCCTTGGCGGGCGCGTGTTCGGCCGCGCCGAGCAGTCGCGAGATCAGCGCGCCGCCGCCGACGCCGAACACGCCGCCGACGGCCATGACCAGTCCGAGTACCGGCGCGCCGAAGGTGATGGCGGCGAGCAGCGCGGTGTCGTGCAGCGAGCCGATGAAGCCGGCGTTGATGAGGTTGTAGACGGCGCCGACGATCATCGCGGCGGCCATCGGCACACACAGGTGCAGGAGGGCGGTGACGATGGGTGCGGACGCGAGGTACCAGCGGTTGGAGCCGGCGGCCTCCGGGGATTCGAGACTGTGAGTGGTCATGACCGCCTCTTTCCGGGCAGGTTGAAGCGCGCACCGGCGAACGCCGGCACGGCGAGGGATGTGCGGGGGTGCTACCGCGTGGGTTGTGGCAGTTCTGCGGTGATCTTCGCGAGCAGGGTGTGGAGGGTAGCCCGCTCGGTCTCGTCCAGCGGAGCGAGGATCGTCTCGTTGGCGTCGGTCATCGCGGTTTCGAACCCGGCGATGAGCTCGCTGCCCGCGGGGGTCGCGTAGACGCGCTTGCTGCGCTCGTCACCGGGTTCGGTGCGGCGCTCGACGAGCCCGCGTCGTTCGAGTCCCTGCAGCAGGCTCGACACGCTGGCGGCGCTCGTGCGGGTGATCTGCGCGATGTCGCGCTGGATCGCACCGGGGTTCTGCACGAGGTAGCCGAGCGCGAAGCTCTGCTCGTGGCTGAGCTCGCGGGCCCGGATCCAGTCTTCGGCGGCCTTCCGCTGCGCCCACATGATCCATCGGACCAGGTCGAGGCTGCTGGTGAGGTTCGGTGCGTCCATGCTAAGAAAGCTAACTGTTTGCGTTCTAACTGTCAATCATCGAACGTTTCGACGTGCGGACCGGGGCGGAGCATAGGTGAGGGCGGGGGCCACCGGATGGCCCTCGCCCTCGTTGTTCTCAGTGCCCCCGGCGAGCGGTCCGCGCCGCGGGCTCCCTGTCATTCATCCCGGTCGGGGCGGTTGTCAGGGGTTGTCGTAGCCGATCCAGTTGATCTGCCAGCCGTAGCCCTGTGCCTGGGCGGGGGTCAGCGCGGAGGCGTCGCGCCACTGCACATAGACGCGGAAGCCGGTGGCGGTGGGGGAGTAGATCGCGCTGGGCCCGACCAGTGACCACTGGTTGCCGCCCGGCCCGGTGATGGAGGTGACGTAGACGGGCGTGCCGGTGAAGCGGCCCGAGGTGGTGTCGACGTCGATGTAGATGCCGTTGGGCCCGTAGGCCTGCCAGCCCTGCCCGGAGACGGTGTTACCTGCTGCGATGCGTGCGGTCGGCATGGAGGAGGATCCTTTCACCGAGAGACGATGTCACTTTCAGTATCCGAATAACTACTGAGAGTGTCTATCGATGATCCCCTGCCCTCCCGGACACCCAAGCCCCACCATCGGGCCACAATGCCCCGCTACCTGAGCCGCAGCCCCGCATGCCAGGGACCGCGCCGGCGCGACGACGCCGCCCAGCAGGAAGCCGGTGGGCTCCGCGCCGACGACGGCACCCCAGCCGGCGCGGCAGACGGACTCGTCGACGATCGTCCAGAGGAGAGGCCGCGGCCGGGTGTTCTGCCAGTGACATGACAGTGGGCTGCCAACGCGTCGGCACTACTCCACAAGTAGGGCCCAAGGTCGCCGCGGAAAGATCCTCATCAAGGACGGCGATCGCCGCACAGCGGGATCCGAAGATCGCTCACCATGAAATCCGAAGGGAAAACCACATGTCCTCTGAACTCCTGATGGAAGGCGCCGACGCCTACACCTCGCTCGCCGAGGTCGCCGCCGCGTCCGACGTCGAAAGCCCCGAGCTCTCCGCGGCGGTCTCCGTCATCGTCTCCATCGCCACCACCTTCCTCTGCGACTGCTGACCACGTCGGCTCAGCCTTCGGCCAGTTCCACGAGGTTGGTGACGGTTCTCCAGTTGCGCATCGTGGCCGGGGTGCTCAGACGCCGGCCGAGCGCGGGTGGAAGCTTCGCGCGGCCGGTGCCGTTCGGCAGGCTGAGATAGATCTCGCGACTTGCCGTCCACATCTCTTCTGGCGCGAACGACCCGGCGTCGAAGCCGTCGAGCCAGTCCGCCTCCAGGGGATCGAGCAGGAACAGCACCGAATGCCTGGTCGGATCGGCGGCGCTCATCGGGCTGTCGCCGACCACGGCCCGCAGTTCGTCGGCGGTCCGCAGGATGACCTCCGTCGTCAGCCCGAGCTCACCGGCGATCCGTTCCTCAAGCCGCGCCGCGACGGCACCGGCGCGCGGCTCCTCGGCGGTGAAGACGATGTTGCCGCTCTGCAGGTAGGTCTGGACGTCGGTGTGCCCCAGGTCGGTGCACACCGCACGCAGGTCGGGCATGGAGATCTTCTTATGGCTGCCGAGGTTCACCGCGCGCAGCAGCGCCACATATCGCGTCACGCCCGATGTTCTACCTCCGCGCGGAGATCTTCGGCGGTCGTCGGCCGCAGCGAGTCGGCTGCGGCACCCAGGTCGGCCAGGTCGATGTCGGGAGTCGAACCCGCGAGGATCACCAGGGCGTCGTTCCGGCGTTCGACGAGCTGGACGGTGTCAGGGTCGGCGCGCTGCCAGCGGCCGGGCCCGGCGGGGCGGCAGGCGGCGTCGCCGTCGAAGCCCTGGATGGTCGGTGACGGCTGGACGTCGAGGCAGCGCTCCGGCGGATCGAACCCCTGAGGGACGGGGGTGATGAGAACCTCGATTCGCGGGGTGGAGCCGGAGAGGGCGATCAGGCTCAGCGAGAGGCTGCGGGGTCCCGGGTATGCCGACTGCAGCCCGTATCGCGACAGGTCGGGGATCAGCAACGGCACCGGCAGCCCGGCCAGCGCGGCCACATCCCGGTGTCGTTGGACGGCCTGATGGACGAACCCGCCGAAAAGGAAGGAAGCCAGGAGGACCCCCAGCAGGCCGAGCGAACCCGCGACCCGCGTCGGCGGTAGCGCGGTCATCGCCAGCAGCGCGAAAACGATCGCGGCGACCAGTGCGAAGACGGGCAGCGGGTGCAATCGGCCGCCGGGGACCGCCGCCAGGTAGACGTACACCGTCATGACCATGGCCACGGTCCCGACCGGAACCATCACCCGCAGGGGACGCATGCGGAGCACCGCGAACCCGGCCAGACAGCCTGCGATGACGACCACCACACCCGCCACCAGCCCGACCACGGGCCCCATGCCGATGCAGAGGGTTCCCGTGCCCCGGCACTCGCGCTGCCCGGCGTTCGCCGCCGCGTCCATGATCAGGGAGGTGGCGACGCCCAGGACACCGCCGAGCAGCCCCGGCCCCGCCGACTCGTCCCGCCGTCGAGAACATAGGCGGATCCTAGGCGGCCTGTCAGCCATGGGCGACGATCGGGGTGGTCACCCGGCCGACCTTCTCCACCTCGATGGTCACCTCGTCGCCGGGGGTGAGGAAGACCGGGGGAGTGCGGCCCGCGCCCACTCCGCCGGGGGTGCCGGTGGCGATGATGTCGCCGGGGAGCAGGGTGATGGTGTCGGTGATGTAGGCGATGATCGCCGGGACGTCGTGGATCAGGTCCCGGGTGTCGCCGTCCTGCATCAGGTCGCCGTTGACCCAGGTGCGGACCTGGAGGCCGTCGGCCGGGTCGCCGACCTCGTCCTTGGTCACGATGGGGCTGATCGGGCCCGACCGGTCGGCGTTCTTGCCCAGGGTGAACTGCGGGGTGGCCAGTTGCTTGGCGCGGGCGCTGAGGTCGTTGAAGGCGGCATAGCCGAGCACGTGGTCCAGGGCGTTCTCGCGGGTCGCGCCCCACACCTGCGAGCCGATCACGACGGCCAGTTCCACCTCCCAGTCCAGGCCCTTCTCGTTCGGCGGGACCGGCGCCCACTCGCCGTCGGCGATCAGGGTCTGCTGCCAGCGGCCGAAGATCATCGGGAGTTTCGGCTCGTTCAGGCCGGCCAGGTCCTTGGCCTCCCCGGCGTGGCTGCGGTAGTTGATGCCGACGCAGAAGACGCGCGAGGTGAGCGGCACCGGCGGGGCCTGCGTCACCTCGGCCAGGGCCAGGCGCTCGCCGTCCTCACGGGGTGAACCGGCGTAGAAGGCGTCGGCGGTGCCGAGGTCGACGACGGCGTCACCCTCGACGCGGCCGATGTGGCGCACGCCGTCGAGCACGAATCCGGTGAGTTTCATGGATCTACCTCTCCCACTGTCCGAAGTGCGGTCCGTCCGGGTAGTCGACGACGAAGGCGTCCGGGCGGATCCAGTCGTGGTCGGTCGGGCCGCCCCAGGGCCGGGACATCTCGTAGGCGATCTCGCGGGCGATCTGGCCGTTACGCATCTCGAAGATGTGGATCAGGCGCATGCTGATGCGGTCGCCGACCTTGAAGCCCAGGTTCGGCATCTTGTCGCCGACGACCGACAGGTCGGCGATCTGGTCGTCGAAGACGTAGTCGCGGGTGGCGTAGCGGCGCAGCGACAGGGTGCGGTTGAAGTGGACGGTCTCGAAGATGCCCAGATAGCCCTTCTTGACCTCCTCGGCGTCGGTGTAGACCAGGCCGCGGTTGGGGGCCTCCCAGACGACGTCGTCGGTGTAGAGCGCGATGGCCTTGTCGATCGAGTCGGGGGTCTCGTTGTGGAAGTGCGCCTCGACCACTTTGAGGTTGAGCGCCGCGACCTCCTCATCGGTCATGCCCGAGATGTCGACGGGGCCTGCCGGGATGTCATCCGACATGGAGGTTCCTCTCTCTAAGAGCGATCGTGGTGGTCTTGCGGTGGGTGAAGGCGTCGATCGCGCCCTCGATGGAGAACTCGCGGCCGATGCCGCTGGCCTTGACGCCGCCGTAACTGAGGCCGGGGAGCTGGCCCAGACCCCGGTTGACCTGCACCCAGCCGGCGTCGAGGCGGGCGGCGGTGCGCAGGGCGGCGTCGATGTCGTGGCTCCAGACGTACCCGGCCAGGCCGTAGTCGGAGTCGTTGGCCATCGCGACGACTTCGTCCTCGGTGCGCCAGGGGATGGCGACCTGGACCGGGCCGAAGATCTCCTCGCGGGCGGCGGCCCAGTCGTGGCGAACGCCGGTGAGGACTGTGGGGGTGTAGAAGAAGCCCTGGTCAGAGCCGGTCCAGCGGCCTCCGCCGGTCAGCGCCTCCGCGCCCAGGTCCACAGCTTCCCGCACGTAGCGGTCGACCCGGCCGAACTGGCGTTCGTTGATGATCGACCCGATGTCGGTCCTCTCGTCGAGGGGGTCGCCGACGACCAGGCGGCCGGCCTTCTCCGCCACCCGGGCGAGGAAGGACTCGAAGATCGATTCGTGGACGAACAGGCGCGACCCCGCCGTGCACGACTGGCCCTGGCGGGGGAAGCGCATGCTCGCGATCACGCCGTCGGCGGTCACGTCGTCGTCGGCGTCCGGGAAGACGATCGACGGGCTCTTGCCACCGAGTTCCAGCGACACCGGCACCACCCGGTCGGCCGCGGCCGCCATCACCATCCGGCCGATCACGGTGGACCCGGTGAACGACAGCTTGGCGATGCGGGGTTCGGCCAGGAGCGCCGCCCCGGCCTCGCCGCCCAGGCCGGTGACGACGTTGAGCACGCCCGGCGGGAGATGCCGGTTGAAGATCGCGGCGACCGCGAGCACGGCCAGCGGGGCCTCCTCGGAGACCTTGATGACGACGGTGTTCCCGGTCGCCAGCGCCGCCGCCACCTTGACCGTCGACAGCTGGACCGGGGCGTTCCACGGGGTCATCGCGCCCACCACCCCGAGGGGTTCGCGGGTGGTGAAGTTGAGCAGGCCGTCCCCCAGCGGGACGGTCTCGCCCTTCAGCTCCGTCGCGGTGCCGCCGAAGTAACGCAGCAGGTCGATCGCGCTCCGCACCTCCGGCCGCGACTGCAGCCGGATCGCGTTGCCGGTCTCCCTCGCCAGCAGGACCGCGATCTCCTCACGGCAGGCGGCCAGGTCGTCGCCGACGCGGGTCAGCAGGCCGCCGCGTGCCGCCGGAGGGGTGCGGCGCCAGCCGTCGAAGGCCGCTGCCGCCGCCTCAGCCGCCGCCGCGACGTCGGCCCGGCCGGCGCGGGGGACCTCCGCGAGGAGCTCACCGGTGGCGGGCGCGTACACGGGAAGCCATCGCCCATCGGCGGCCTCGACGTCGAGGCCGCCGATCAGCATCCGGGTCCGGGTCACGACGAGACGGTCTGGCGCACGGGACGGCCCTGCGGGATGGCCAGGGCGATCAGGCCGCCCACGGCCGAGACACCGGCCCCGACCAGCAGCGCGGTGACGAAGCCGCTCTCCTGGTAGAGGTTGACGCCCGGTGCGAGCTCCATCGCCACGGCTCCCGCGAGCACGACGTAGGAGATCTGCTGCATCAGCCCCGACAGGATGCCGTCACCCGTGCCGACGATGCCGTTGGCGACCGCCCGCTGGTCCTCGGGAACCGCGAGCAGGATCAGGTTGGGCCGGGCCGCCAGCACCAGCAGGCCGGCCCCGCCCAGTCCGTAGCCGAGCACGTAGTGCCAGATCTCGGTGTGCAGGAACACGAGCAGGATGACGTGGGCCGTCACCAGCGTCGCGCCGATGAAGACGTGCGTGCGGAACCCGATCGACCTGGCGGTCAGGCCGACGAACACGCCGCCGACGATGACCAGGAGACCGGCCGGCGCGAACACCAGCGCGATGGCCGTCGAGGTCAGGCCCTGGCCGTAGCCGGGGGCGGCCTCGGCCGGGGTGGCGAGCATCTGCGGCACCACATAGCTGCCCATGGCCGTCGCCGAGGTGACGAGCCCACACGAGAGCATCGGCGCCCAGATCGGCCGGCGGGTCAGCAGCTTGATGTTGATGAGCGGTTCCTTGGCCGCCCTCTGCTGGCGGATCCACAGGGCCAGCACGATCAGGCCGCCGAAGAACAGGCCCAGCGTGCGGGCGTCGCCGTACCCCCAGCCCCTGGCCTGGGTGAGGGCCAGCTGCACCGAGAGCACACCGATCGCGAGCACGACGCCGCCGACGTAGTCGATGGAGCCCTTCGACCGCAGCGGCGACTCCGGCACGAGCATCGCGACGAGCACCAGCCCGATCACGGAGATGGCCGCCATCAGCACGAACACGGCCCGGGTGCTGCCGAAGGAGTCCACGATGACCGAGGCCAGCAGCGGCCCGGCGATGACGACCACGCCGATGCCGTTGGTCGCGATGGAGATGCCCAGCGACCGCCACCTCGGCGGGAAGGTGTCCCGCATCAGGGCGAACGTGAGCGGCGCGAACGCGATGGCGGCGCCCATGAACGCCCGCCCGATCAGCAGCACGACGAAGTCGGTGGCGAGGATGCCGATGACCGCGCCGATCGTGGCGATCACACCGGTGATCATCAGCGCGCGCTTCTTGCCGTAGATGTCGCCGGCCTTCGCCAGCAGCGGGGTGAGCACCGCCCCGGAGAGTGTGAAGACCGACAGGATCCACACGATCTGCGCCGTCTGGTACTCGCCCGCGAACTGGGGGAGGATCGGCGCGAAGACCGTGATGGACAGCGCCGACTGCTCGCTGAGCAGCACCAGCGACAGGACCACGGCGATCCAGAAGCCGCTCTTCCTGCCCTGCAGCTCGGCGATCCTGGCCTGCTGGACCGGGTCGACGGTGACCTGGTCGACCCGGGTCGACGGGTCGATGATCTCCTCGAGACCTTCGTCGTTGAGCCTCGGGGAACTGGTGGAATCCATCCTCGCTCCTCTCGCGAGTTCGAAATGCAGGGTTGTGCCGCGCCGGTGAGGAGCGGAGATGGTGACCTGACTGCGTTGCGACCCCCCGTGAACGCGACCATCCATCAATCCGGGACGGATCGGTTGTTTCCAGAACGAGAACTGTCGATCTCGACGGTTGCACCCGCCGGAACCCGCGCTTGTGAGTGCTGACGCCGACAATTCCGACAATGGACACCCGCGCTCCCCGCCCGCTGCTGCTGACCCTCGGGCTCGGCACGTTCACCGTCTCGATCGCGGCGACCACGGTCGTGCCGGTGCTGGCCGTCCTCCAGAGACAGTTCGGGGTGACCGCGGGGGACACCGCCTGGCTGGTCACCGCCTATTTCCTGGTCGCCTCGACGGCCACGCCGATCCTCGGGCGGCTGGGCGACATGCGGGGCAAACGCCCGGTGCTGATCGGCACGCTCGGGCTGTTCCTGGCCGGTTCGCTGCTCTGCGCGGTCGCGCCGAACCTGCCGCTGCAGATCGCCGGGCGGGCGCTCCAGGGCTTCGGCGGGGCGGTGTTCCCCCTCGCGTACGGCGTGGTGCGCGACGAGTTCCCCAGGGAGCGGGTGCCCAACGCGATCGGGTTCCTGGCCGCCACGCCCGCCGTGGGCGGCGCGCTCGGCCTGCCGCTGGGCGGGTTCATCGCCGAGCACGCGCCGGTCGCGATCATCTTCGTGGTGCAGAGCGCGCTGGCGGCCGGCGCTCTCGTCGCGGCCTGGCTGACGCTGCCCGCGCCGGGGGATCGCTCTCCCGGCCGGGTCGACGTGGTCGGCGCGGTGGTGTTCACCGCCGGGTTCGGGCTGCCGCTGCTGGCGGTCTCCCGGGGCGGCACCTGGGGCTGGGGCTCACCCGTCACCCTGAGTTGTCTCGTGGCGGGCGCGGCGCTGCTGGCCGGGTGGGCCTGGCTGGAACTGCGCACCACCGACCCGCTGGTCAACATCCACACCTTCGTGCGGCGTCCGGTGCTGCTCACCAACCTGACCACGGCCGTCGCGGGCTTCGGCCTGTTCGGGACCTTCTTCCTGCTGCCCCAGCTCGCCCAGATCCCGGTGAGTTCCGGATACGGCCTGGGCCTGGCCGCGTCCACGGCAGGCCTGCTGTTCGTGCCGAACGCCGTGGTGAACGCGGCCACCTCCGCGATGTCCGGTCAGGTCATCGGCCGGTGGGGGGCCCGCGCCCCGCTGCTGGTCGGCTGCGCCATCGCGGTGGTCGCGTTCGTGCTGCTCAGCGTGGCCCACGGCGGCGCGTGGCAGCTGGTGGCGTGGAGCTGCGTGCTGGCCGTCGGGGTCGGGCTGAGCTATCCGGCCATGCCCAACCTCATCCTCGACGCCGTCGCGAAACACGAGACCAGCGAGGCGAGCGGCGTCAACACGATCATGCGCAACGCGGGGGCCGCGGCGGGCAGCGCGGTGGCCGGCACCATCCTCGCGGCGCGGACCCCGGCGGGCGGGCTGCCGTCCGAGAGCGGCTTCTCCACCGCCTTCCTCGTCGCCGCCCTGTCCGGGGTCCTGGCCATCGCGATCGGGGTCTTCATCCCCCGCAAGCGGTGACTGGCGGGGTCGACAGCCCGCGCGCGATCCACCGGACGGTCGCGTCCACCCAGGGTTAACGTCCGGGCGAGCGGTTCTAGAGCGATCAAGAGGTCAACTGTCATGTCAGAGGTCATCAGTCAGCCGGCCGTCACCGCCGGCGAACTCGTCGCGCGCGCGGCGGCGATGCGGCCGCTGTTGCGCGAGCAGCAGGAGGACGCGGAGAAACGCGGCACCTACTCGCCCGAGGTGCACGAGCTGTTCACCCGGGCGGGCTTCTACTCGATCCTCGTGCCCCGCCGCTACGGCGGGCTCGAACTGGACCTGACGACCTACTACCGGGTCATGATCGAGGTGTCCCGGGGCGACCCGGGCACCGGCTGGTGCCTGACGCTGGGTTCCAGCCATTCCCTGGTGGCCGGGAGCTTCTTCGCCGAGGAGGCCCAGGCGGAGCTGTTCGCCGACGGCACGTTCTGCGCCCCGCACACCGGGGTCGGGCCGGGCATCCGGCTGCGGGAGGTGGAAGAGGGATACCGAGCGTCCGGGCGGCTGGAGTACGGCTCGGGCATCCCGTATTCGAACTGGGTGCTGGCCATGGGCCTGATCGACAGGGGCGCCGACCAGCCACCCGAGATGATCAACTTCGCGGTGCCGCGCGACCGGGTGACCGTGCTGCCCAACTGGGGCGGCGACCGCACACTCGGCATGCGCGCCAGCGGCTCCAACGGCTTCGTCCTGGACGAGGTGTTCCTGCCCGCCCGCCACGTCGTGGCCGGCACCTGGCACGAGGGCTGGGACCCGGCCGTCCCCACCCCCGGGGCGACCCTGCACGGCAACCCGATGTACCTGGGCCGCGCCCACGCGACCTACCACACCTCCATCGCGTCGGTGCAGGTCGGAGCCGCGAAGGCGGCCCTGGACGAGTTCGAGGAGCAGATGCTCTCGCGCCGCACCGTGGTGCCCTCACCCCTGTTCCGGTACGAGGACCCGGCCGCCCAGCGGATCCACGGCCAGGCGGCGGCCATGGTCGACTCCGCCGAGGCGGTCATCCACGCCGTCTGCGACCGCTACCACGAGCACGCCGAACGGTGGGCCGCCACCGGCGAGCCCTTCGACATGCCCAAAGCCATCGCCCTGTACGCGATGGCCCAGCAGGCCGGCGCCCTCGCGGCCGAGGCCGTGGAGATCATGTACCGGGGCGCGGGCACCTCCGCGTCGGTCCCCGCCAGCAGACTGGCCCGCTACTTCCGCGACACCGCCATGTACCGGGGCCACCAGTCGTCGCAACGGGAGAGCTACTGGTCGCGGATGAGCCTGGTCCGGCTCGGCCTGGCCGACGGCCTGTTCAGCCCGCCCAGGAAGCCTTCCGAGAAGGAGACCGCATCGTGAACAACCCCATGTCGGTATGGGTCTCCCAGGTCATGGGCCACCCCGTGGACGTGCCCTTCCCGACGTCCACCGAAGACCTGCTCCACGACCGTGGCCGGAACCGCTTCCTGCACCTCAACGTCGACCTGCCCGAGTCCGTCGACCTGCACGTCGGCGTGCAGGTCGGGGGAGCGACCGCCGAGATCTACGCGCCCCGAGGCGCCACGGGCCTGCCCGTCGTGCTGTTCAACCACGGCGGCGCCTGGTTCAAGGGCAGCGCCGAGGACGAACGCAAACTCGGCATGCAGATCGCCGAGAAGGGCCTGGTCGTGGTGAACCTCGACTACGCGCTCGCCCCGGAGCACCCCTTCCCCGCGGGCCTGGACGACGTCGTCCAGGCCGCGCACTGGATCGCCGCCAACGTCGCCCGTTACGGCGGCGAGCCCGGCCGTCTCGCGCTGGCCGGGGCTTCGGCCGGGGCCAACCTCGCGGCGGCGGCGGCCGGCGTGCTGTGCTCAGAACCCGGCCATCCGCAGGTCAGCGCGCTGGTGCTCTTGTACGGCATCTACGATCTAGGTCCCATCGCGGCCTTCCCCGGCCCGAACCCCGTCTTCGAGGCCTACCTGGGTGACGACTGGCGCGACAAGGTGGCCGACCCGAGGGTGAGCCCGCTGCAGGCCGCCCTGAAGGACTTCCCGCCCACCTATCTCTCCTGCGGCGCGCAGGACCAGGCGCTCGGCCTCACCCTGGCCATGACCGGGGCGCTGGCCTCGGCGGGCGCGGAGGTCACGGCCTCCGTCGTCGCCGGGGCCGACCACGTGTTCCTCAACATCCCCGGCGTGATCCCCGGCGCGGCTCCCGAGCTCGACCGGATCACCGCGTGGCTGCTGGCGCACTGACGGAAAGTCCGCCGAACGGCTCATCCGCGCCGGTGAGCCGCTTCGGCGCGCCCTGAGAAGACCCGACTGACGTAGTCGCTAGTTGTCGGCGAAAGCCGCTCCGGCCGCGCTGGCCTGGGTGGTTGTGTCACCCCATACAGGAACGTCGTGTGAGGAGCGAGATCGCAGTGACCACCAATGAGAACCCGGCCGGTCCGGTGACCCCGACGGCGCCGAACTCGCGCCGGCCGATGAAGGGCGACGAGTATCTGGAGAGCCTGCGGGACGGGCGGGAGGTGTGGCTCAACGGCGAGCGCGTCAAGGACGTCACGCTGCATCCCGCGTTCCGCAACTCCGCGCGCTCCATCGCCCGCCTGTACGACGCCCTGTGGGACGACGCCAACGCCGACGTGCTCCGGGTGCCGACCACGACCGGAAACGGCGGCTTCACCCACCCCTTCTTCCGCCCCGCCAGAAGCGTGGACGACATGATCGCCGACCAGAAGGCGATCGCCCACTGGGCCAGGATGATGCACGGTTTCATGGGCCGCACCCCCGACTACAAGGCCGGTCTGTACGGCGGCATGGAGATCAACGCCGACTTCTTCGCCCCCTTCGAGGACAACGCCCGCGCCTGGCACCGCCTGATGCAGGAACGCATCCCCTACGTCGCCCACGCGATCGTCAACCCGCCGGTCGACCGCAACCTGCCCGCCGACGAGGTCGGCGACGTGTTCGTCCACGTCGAGAACGAGACCGACAACGGCCTGGTGGTGTCCGGCGCGAAGGTGGTGGCCACCAACGTCCCGCTGACCAACTACTGCTTCGTCGGCTATGTCGGGGCCCCGCTGAAGAAGCGCGAGTTCGCGGTCGTCTTCACGGTGCCGATGGACGCCCCGGGCGTGAAGGTGATCGCGCGGGCCTCCTACGAGCAGGCCGCCGCCAGCCACGGCAGCCCGTTCGACTACCCGCTGGCCAGCCGCCTCGACGAGAACGACGCGATCTTCATCCTCGACCACGCCGTGATCCCGTGGGAGAACGTCCTGGTCTACGGCGACACCGAGAAGGCGGGCCAGTGGGCCGGCGGCAACTCCGGCCAGGCCAACCGCATCTGGTTCCACGGCGCGACCCGCCTCGCCGTCAAGATCGACCTCATCGCCGGGCTGATGATGAAGGCCATCAGGATCAACGGCACCGACAACTTCCGGGGCGTCCAGGCCCGGGTCGGCGAGATCATCGGCTGGCGCAACCTGTTCTGGGGCCTGTCGGACGCCATGGCCCGCAAGCCCAACCCCTGGCTCGACGGCCACGTGCTGCCCGACTTCCAGGCCTCCGTCGCCTACCGCATCTTCTCCTCCCAGGCGATGCCGCAGATCCGCAACCTGGTCGAAGCCTCCCTCGGCAGCGCGCTGATCTACCTCAACGGCCACGCCAAGGACTTCAAGACGCCCGAACTGCGCCCGCTGCTCGACCGCTACCTGCGCGGCTCCAACGGCAACGACGCGGAGACCCGGGTCAAGACGCTCAAGATGCTCTGGGAGATCGTCGGCAGCGAGTTCGCCGGCCGCAACGAGCTCTACGAGCGCAGCTACACCGGCAGCGAGGAGGACGCCCGCGTGCAGACGATCTGGATGGCCGAGGCGACCGGCCTGGGCGAGTCCCTCACCGGCTACGCCGAGTCGGCCATGGCCGAATACGACCTCGACGGCTGGAAGATCCCCAACTTCACCAATCCCGACGACGTCGCCCGCCTGTCCCGCGAGCTCTGATCAGGGGCCGGTCCGGCGGACGAGGCGCAAGGTGGCGGGCGCTCCCGGCAGGGAGCGCCCGACGAGCCACCCGGCCGGACCGGAGACCGCCTCCACCGGGACCGCCTCATCCCTGACCTGCAGAAATCCCGTGTACGACCCCGGCGCCGGCCGCACCTGGCAGGGGTCGGGCGTGAACACCGACGCGTCGAGCGTCCCGGCCAGCGCGAAGTCCCGGCCGAGCAGCGACGCGGCCCCCGGCAGGTCACCGGCCCGGACCAGGTCCCGGATCCACGAGGAGGAGATCGTGGTCCCGTCCCGGGAGATCGGCGGCACCACCCGGGTCTCGAAGGCGGGGCAGGCGGCCAGCCGCTCGGGCGTGCCCTGCGCGCGGTGGCCGAACCGGAAGCTCGCGCCGACGGAGACGCGCTCCGCGCCGAGCCGCTCCACCAGCCACCGGTCGATGAACTCGGCCGCCCCGATGGCGGCCACCTCCCGGGTGAAGTCCACCACGATCAGCTCGGCCATCCCCAGCGCGGCCACCGCGCGGGCGCGCTGGTCGAGCGTGGTGAGCAGGTGGCACGGATCGGCCCGCCCGAACAGCAGCGCGGGCGGCGGGTCGAACGTCACGACGCTGTCGGCCCCCCGGATCACCTCGGCGTGCCCGAGGTGGACGCCGTCGAAGACCCCGAGCGCGAGCCGCCGCGGCCGCCGCACCGCCTCCGCGAAGGGCACGATCGAGTGCCGCATGGTGTGAACGGTCATGGTGACCAATCAACAGCAGCCGCCACCGTGCCGTCAGGAGGTGGCCGTCACCGCTGGCGTCAGCGACAGTCCGGCCCGCGATGACGTGACTCGGCTCACGAAGTCAAATAGACAAATGTCAACGGATAGTGACAAAGTTCACGCCAAGTGGAGGGGATCCGTGAACAGCACAAAGGTGACGACCAGACCACCGGAGATCATGGGATGAACGCGATGACCGAGTCACTGTCGGATTCACTGTCGGATTCACTGTCGGGCGGTCCCCGCGCCCGTCTGGTCGCCAACGACTTCCGCCGCGTCATGGGCCAGTTCGCCAGCGGCGTGACGATCGTCTCCACCCGTGACGGAGGCCGCGACTTCGGCGCCACCGCCAGCGCGTTCACGTCGCTGTCGCTCGACCCGCCGATGGTGCTGGCCTGCCTGTTCCGCGGCGCGGCCACCGAGGAGGCGATCCGCCGCACCGGCCGGTTCGGCATCAGCATCCTGCGCGACGACCAGGGCGCGGTCGCCGAGTGCTTCGCCTCCCGCCATCCCAACCGCTTCGCGACTGTCGACTTCCGGTACGGCGAGATCGGTGTACCGCTGATCGAGAACGCCCTGGCCCACGTCGAGTGCCGGGTGTCGGAGGCGGTCAAGGGCGGCACCCACACCGTGTTCCTGGGAAGCGTGCACAGCGCGGTCCGCTACGACGGCAGGCCGCTGGCCTACTTCGCCGGGAACTTCGGCCACTTCCTGGTCGGCGACGACGCCGCCGTCTACGGCGCGATCCGGGCGATGATCCTGGTCGACGGCCTGCCGCCCGGCAGCCCCCTGTCGGTGCGCGACCTGGCCGAGACCCTGTCGGCCGAGCCGTCGGCGGTGCTCGCGGCGCTCAAGCGGCTCGGCGCCGAGAAGCGGGTCGCCCGCGACCCGGAGGGCGGCTACGTCGTGGGCGGCCTCGACCTGCGCACCGCCCTCGACATGATCTCCGCCTCCCGCACGATCGAGGTCGGCGTGGCCGAACTGACCGTCGGCTGGGTCGACGACTCCGACGTCGAGGGACTGGCCCGCCTGGTCGGCCGGCCCTGCCAGGCCTACCCCCGGCCGGCCGGCGGCCCGGACGCGGGCGACGGCCCCGACTTCCACGAACGCCTGGTCGCGCTGGCGGGCAACGCCCGGCTGCTCAACCACTACCGCGAGCTGTCCACGGTGGCGGCCGGCGCGGGCCCCGGCATCGAGGAGGCGCACGACGACGGCGACCACGCCGCCATCGTCGCCGGCTACCGGGAGGGGAACCTGGCGACGGTCATCTCCGCGATCGACCGGCACGCCCGCAGGCTGCGTGAGGCCTGGCAGCAATCTTCAGCCAGATAGTGGACCGGTCCCCGGCCCGGGATGTAGGACGGTGGCAGCTCGATGGGAGGATCAATGAGGATATTGGTAGTCGACGACCACGAAGTGGTGCGGAACGGTGTCGTCGCCTCGCTCTCCGCGATGACCCAGTTCCGTGTGGTCGGCGTGGCCGGAACGGGGGAGGACGCGATCGCCCTGGGCCGCCGCACCCACCCCGACGCGGCGATCGTCGACCTGCGGCTCCCCGACATGACCGGCCAGACCGTGTGCCGCAGACTCATCGAGGACTCCCCTGAGATCGCCGTCGTGATGCTGACCACCTATCTCAGCGACGACACCGTCCGCTCGGCGCAGGCGGCGGGCGCGGCGGCCTACGTCACCAAGGCCGCCGGCATCGCCCGTCTCAAGGAGACGCTGCTCCAGGTCGCCGCCGACCGGCGCATCCGCCTGGCCGACCAGAGCGCCTCCTCGATCGTGCACCGCCTCGACGGCGTGATGAACCGCCGTACCGAACACCAGGTCGTCACCCCCCACCAGCGCAGAGTCCTGGAGCTGGTCGCCGCCGGGCTGACCAACGGCCAGATCGGCGACCGGCTCTGCATCTCCGAGTCGACGGTCCGCTTCCACATCCAGAAGCTCAAGCGCACACTGGCGGTCTCCAGCCGCACCGCGCTGGTCGTGAAGGCGATGCAGGACGGGACGATCCCGCCGGCGCCCGAAGACGGAGAGATCGCGGCGCAGGCGGGCTAGATGGAACATGGCACCACCCCACCGGTAGCGACCGCACGCCTCGACTCAGAGGACCTGACCGTCCTGGCCGACCGGGCCAGGGACGCCCTGGGCTGCCGCGCCGTCCTGATCACCGGCCGCGACTCCGGCGGCAGGACCACCATCGTCGGCATGTCGGGCCTGACCCCCGACGACGTCCAGCGCGACTGGCCCGCGTTCCTGCGCGCCGACCGCGCCGACGACGACTGGCTGCCCCCGCACCCCGGGATGCCGCACGTCCACTCCCTGCCCGCCGTCCCGCTGAACGAGGGCGAGCAGATCCGCCGCCTGGCCCTGTTCGTGAGCGGCAAGCGGATGGGCGGCCTCCACCTGGTGTGCGCCACCGGCACGCCGCACGCCGAGACCCTGGCGGCGGATTTCGGTGGCCACGCCGCCATGGCCATGGCCAGCCGCCGCCTGCGCCGGGGCAGCGGCATGCAGGTCGAACGCCGCATCGCCCAGTCGGAGGCGATCCTGGACCTGGCGGCGGCGATCTCCTGGGTCGGCTTCGAGAACCTGGTCGGCCGGGTGGCGGCGGCGGTCCGCAACGTCATCGGCCTGGTCCGCGTCCGCGTCTACCTGTTCAACGAGGACTCGGGCCTGCTGGAACCCCTGCCGGAACCCGACGGCACGTTCCCGCCCGGAGCCGAACCGGTCGACCCCCACGACATGCGCCACCGGGTGGCCCGCGTCTTCGCGACCGGACGGGCCGACCTGACGAACGCCCCGGCGTCCTCGCTGCTCACCACGCCGATGTTCGTCTCGGGCCGGGCGACCGGCGTCCTGGAGATCGTCGACAAGCCGCGCGGCTTCACCATGACCGACCTGCACGACGCCCAGCTCCTGGCCCGCCCCATCGCGGTCTCCGTCGAGCTGACCGCCAACGTGCGCCGCCTGCGCGTCCGCAGCGAGATCGAGGCCGTCCTGTCCGACGCCGCCGCCGACATGCGCGACGGCGACGACTTCGCCGCCCAGCTCCCGGGGGTCCTGGCCGCGATGCGCAAGGCCATCGACGCCGACCTCGTCGCCTACACCCCCGAGTCGGCCCTCCGCCAGAACGCCTGGCGCGACGACCTCGACGAGACGTCCAGACGGCGCGTCTGCGCCCTGGCCGAGCACCCGGGAACACCGCGCGGTGTCCTGGTCACCCCGGTGACCATCGGCGACCAGCGGGTCGGCACCCTCGTCGCGGTCTGGCTGTCGGCCGGGACCGTCGGCCGTCCGGAACGCCGCGGCTTCGCCCGCCTGGCCCACGTGATCGCGCTGTCGATCGCCAGCGCCGCCTTCCTCCGCCAGCGCACGGCCCTGGCCCGTCTGGAGGAACGCCACCGCTTCGCCGGCCAGCTCCACGACGAGGTGGCCCAGTTCATGTTCGCCGCCCAGATCCAGCTCGACGAGGTCCTCGAACTCGACGAGATCCCCGACGAGGCCGTCGACCGCCTGGGCCTGGCCAGTTCCCTGCTGGCCAGAGGCGACGCCACGCTGCGCCGGGTCATCTCCGAACTCCCGCAGCAGTCCAGCCAGCTCCTGGCCAACCGCATCGAGGCGGTCCTGGAGGAGGTCCGCCGCGCCTTCCGCGCCGACATCCGCTCCACCGTCCGCACGGACGCCGTCGACTCCGTCGCCACCGCCGAGACCCAGGACCTGCTCGTGGCCGCGACCAGGGAACTGGTCGTCAACGCGGCCAAACACGCCGGCCCGTGCACGATCGAGGTCCTGCTCGACGCCCCGGAACCCGGCCTCATCCGCCTCCAGGTGACCGACGACGGCGTCGGGCTCGACGCGCGCGCCCATCGCGACTTCGGCTCGTCCGGCCACGGGCTCCCGTCACTGCGCCGCAACGTCGCCGAGGCGGGCGGCACACTGGACCTGTTCATGAGCGCCTCGTCCGGCACGACGGTGGCGCTCACCTTGGGTGCCGCGAGTTTTCCTTGAGGAAGGATCTTCCTCGGCCGGGGGCGGAACTGTCGGTGGTGACCTCTAGCATGACGCAGGTGACCGCCTACGACGACGCTGACGTGTACGAATACCTCGATTCCTCGGCTCTGTCGCCGCGGCAGCAGCGGATCCTCGTCACGATCCGAGACTGGGTGGTCAGGCACGGATACTCGCCGAGCACCCGGGAGATCGGTGACGCGGTCGGGCTGCGGTCGTCCTCGTCGGTGTCGAGGCACCTGAAGGTCCTGGAGGATCAGGGCTTCCTCCGCCGGGGCACGGCGATGACCAGGCCGATCGACGTGCGGGAGTTCCTGCGCGAGCCCGCGCCGCGGCCCGTCGCCGACATGGTGAGCGTGCCCATGGTCGGCGACATCGCGGCGGGCGTCCCCATCCCGGCCGAGCAATACATGGACGACTCGCTGACCCTGCCGCGCGACCTCACCGGCCGGGGGACCGTGTTCGGGCTGCGGGTGCGGGGCGACTCGATGGTCGACGCGGCGATCTGCGACGGTGACATCGTCGTGGTCCGGCAGCAGCCCGAGGCGCACTCGGGTCAGATCGTCGCCGCGATGATCGACGGTGAGGCGACCGTCAAGGTGTTCCGGCGGCGCGACGGGCACGTGTTCCTGGAGCCGCGCAACCCCGCCTTCGAGGTCATCGACGGCGACGACGCCGCGGTGCTGGGCATCGTGGTGTCGGTCCTGCGCAACCTCTGACGGTCACGGTTCCAGCAGGCGGCGGGGGCCCGGCCCCCGTTCCGCCAGGGTGTCTCCGGGGTTGACCAGCGCGCACTGCTCGAACGACAGGCAGCCGCAGCCGATGCACTCGGTGAAGCGGTCGCGCATGCGCTCCATCTTCTCAATGCGGGCGTCGATCTCCTCGCTCCAGCACGCCGACGCCCTGACCCAGAACTCCCGGGTGGGCGGGACACCCTCCGGCAGGAATCCCAGCACTCCGCCGATCACCGACAGCGGCATGCCGACGCTCTGCGAGGCGCGGATGAACGCCACCCGGCGCAGCGTGGTGCGGTGGTAGCGGCGCTGGTTGCCGGTCGTCCGGCGGCTGGCGATGAGCCCCTGCCGCTCGTAGAAGCGCAGCGCCGAGGCGGGCACCCCGCTGCGCTCGGACAGTTCGCCGATGGTCAGTTCCTTGGCGATCTTCGCGGGTTCCGGCATGGGACGACCCTAGCTTGACATGAACCTCGGTTGAGGTATGAGGCTGGGCACACGGCGCGACCAGCACCGGAACCCTGACACTCATGGAGGCTTCATCATGCCCGCGGAACCGATCCGGCTCGCAGTCATCGTCGGCAGCGTCCGGGAGGGCCGTTTCGGCCCGACCGTCGCCCGATGGTTCGCCGACCAGGCCCGCCCGCGCGAGGACCTGGACGTCGACGTCATCGACCTGGCCGAGGTCCACCTGCCGATGGTGATGCCGGCGTTCGGGACCGCGCCGGCCCCGGAGGCGGCGCGGGCGCTGGCGTCGCTGACCCCCCGGCTGGACGCGGCCGACGCGTTCGTCATCGTGACCCCGGAGTACAACCACAGCTTCCCGGCGGCCCTGAAGAACGTCATCGACTGGCACGGCCCGCAGTGGCACGTCAAACCCGTCGGCTTCGTCTCCTACGGCGGCCTGTCCGGCGGCCTGCGGGCGGTCGAGCACCTGCGCCTGGTCTTCGCCGAACTCCACGCGGTCGGCATCCGCGACACTGTCAGCTTCCACGGCGCCTGGCGCCAGTTCGACGGCGACGGCGTCCCGATCAGCCCCGAGGGCTGCAACGGCGCCGCCAAGACCATGCTCGACCAGCTCACCTGGTGGGCCAGGACCCTGCGCGAGGGCAGGACCGCCCGCCCCTACGCCGCCTGAGACGCGCCCTATTTCTGGGGGAGGCCGACGGCGTTGGCCGCGTCGGCCTCGAAGTACTCCGTCGTGGCGAAGGGGCCGACGTGGCCCTCGAAGAAGGTCCGCACGCCGTCGACCGAGTCGTGGACGATCACGTTCACCGCCTTGGTCCCGTCGGTGCTCGCCACCGCCATCGTCCAGGTGGCGCCCTTCGGAAGCCGGCCGTACGCCTGCTTCAGGGAATCCCAGAAAGCGTCGTTCTCGGAAATCGTGGAAACGGCCATCACGTGCATCGTGGCATCCTTCTCATCGGCTCTGGGATTCACCCGGCAATTGATGTGGAGATACTGCGCGGCGCCATTCTTGAAGTCGTAGATCGCGACGGTCTGAGGGTCTTCCAGCGGATCGTCCGAGGGCATCAGGAAATGGGTCTCGCTGATCGGGAGTAGTTCGTAGTCGAGCTGTTCCGGTTTGTCGAGGAGCTGCGCCTCCATGGGGTTCAGGGTGAATCGCAGGCGCAGTTTCCCGTGTTCGGCCGTCACGTCGTAGCGGGTGCCGGGGCGCTCGTAGGAGCCCTCGTACCTGGATAAATCGAGGGCCAGGGCCGGGTCGGGCGCCGGCAGGCCGGGGATCGTGGGCGCGCCGAGGTCGGTCAGGATCTCGTTGAACACCTCGCGGTAGAAGCTGTCGCGTGGACCGGCGTTGGCCAGCATCGCGACGGCGATGTTCGATTCCGGCAGGATCCGCAGGCGGGCGCTCTGGCTGATCGCGCTGCCGTCGTGGGCGTAGACGGTCTGGCCGTGCCAGTCGCCCACGATGAGGCCGAGCGCCCATTCCGCGCCGAACATGTACGGGTCGGGAATCGGGACCCGCGACCGCGTCATCTCGCGGATGATGCCGGGGGAGACGATCCTGGTCCCGTTGGGCGCCGTTCCCTCGTTGAGGAAGACGGACGCCATGGTGAGCAGGTCGCGGGCCGTCGTGTTGACGTTGCCCGCCGGGCCGAAGGAACGCGGCAGGTGATCCAGCGGGGAGAGGAAGGGGCCCTCTTCGAGGGATCGGATCAGGTAGCCGGTCGCGGCCCGATCCGGGTCGACGTGCTCGCGCCTGCTGGTCGTCGAGGTCAGCCCCAACGGGTCGAACAGGCGGTCCTTGACGATGTCGTCCCACCGCCTGCCGTCGATCACCTCCATGACGCGGGCGAGGATCGCGTAGCCGAGGGCCGTGCTGTAGCCGTGGGTGTGGCCCAAGGGGTGGACCTGGCGGGCGTCGGCGATGTTCGCCACCATGCGTTCGTAGACGTCGTCGCCCTCGCCCGGATCTCCGAAGTCCTCCTCGATGCCGCTGGTGTGGTTGAGGAGGTGGCGGGGCGTGACCCTGGCGCCGACGTTCGGGTCGGCGACCCGGAAATCGGGGAGGTAGGTCCGCACCGGCTCGTCCAAGGCGACCTTCCCTTCGTCCACCAACCGCATGAAGGCCAGGGCGGTCCAGGTCTTGGAGACGGAGCCGCACTGGTAGACGGTGCCGGGCATCGCGGGGTCCCGCGTGGCGATGTTCTTGACGCCGACGGCGAAGTCGGTGATCTCTCCGTCGTGGAGCACGCCGATCGCGGCGCTCGGGATCCGGTAGTCCGCGAGCAGCTCGGCGACGCGTGCTCGAATCCGGTTCACATCCATTCTCATCCTTTCGGGGCGAGTGAAGGCTACGTTGCGTTTCGCGTATCATCAACGATGAAAACCGGAAATACTGGGCTTTCTCGTCAATCGTTGCAACAACATTGGTGATGAATGCAATTGCAGGTTGACCGCCGTTGCGATGTGGTGCCGGTGAACGCACCCCGGGAAGGAGGGCGCGCCGATGCCCGGAGGCAGGCTGACCCATGAGAACCGCCGGCAGATCGCGGTCTGGCTGGACGAGGGGCTGGGATACGCCGAGATCGCCCGGCGGCTGGGCCGGCCCACGTCCACGATCAGCCGCGAGGTGGCGCGCAACAGCGTCCACGGCGGCTACCTGGCCGACCGTGCCCAGCAGACCGCCGGGCAGCGCGCCCGCCGCCGCAGACCGGTTCAGGCCACGGAGCCACCGGTAGACGGGGCCGTGCCAGGGTTCGTCGAGCGGTTCGCGACGCTGCTGGTCGCGACCGGCTTTCCGAGGATGCCCGCGCACGTGTTCGTCGGCCTGCTCACCGCCGAGTCCGGGAGCCTGACGTCCGCCGAACTGGTCCGGGCGCTACGGGTCAGTCCGGCGTCGGTGTCCAAGGCCATCGGCTACCTGGAGGCGACCGAGCTGGTCAGGCGCACCCAAGAGGGCCGCCGCGAGCGCTACGTGATCGACGACGACGTCTGGCTCCGCGCCTTCGAATCCGACACCGGGGCCCACGCCGAGGTCGCGGCGGCGGCGCGGGACGGGATCGAGATCTTCGGCGCCGGCACGCCCGCGGGCACCCGGCTGGGCCGGATGGCTCAGTTCTTCTCCTGGATCAGCGACCAGATGAAAGACAGCGGCCTCACCGACGCCGCCGCGCGCGACGCGCTGACGGTCGTGGCCGCGCTGGTGCACGCCGCCCGCCCCCTCACCGAGGGCGCCCTCGCCACGGCGCTGGACTGGCCGGCCCGGCGGGCGGCCGCCGCCCTCGACGCGATCGGCCGCCGCCCGATCCTCGCCGACCCGCTCGCCGTCGAGCGACTGGAGAACGGTGCCTACGCCGTCGCCCCGAGGCCCGACCGCCTCGGCGCCGCGCAGCGCGAAGCGCTCCGTCCCCCCTACTAAAGCGCAATGAATGTGCAGGTCCGGGGCCAGGTTAGGGGTTGTCGCCCATGGGCTCCATCTCTTTACGATGCCATGAGCTGATCTCTCTGCTTTCGGTGTCAGCTGCCGTTATTCGCTGAATGGGCATGGGGTGAATTCGCGTGGGAGATGAGCAGAAATATCTCGAATACCTGAAGCGAGTGACGGCTGATCTGCGGCGTACCCGCCGACAGCTTCAGGCCGCCGAATTACGCGAACGCGAGCCCATTGCCATCGTCGCGATGAGCTGCCGATATCCGGGCGGCGTGAATTCGTCCGCCGACCTGTGGGAACTCGTGGCCGACGGCCGCGACGCGATGACCCCGTTCCCCAACGATCGCGGCTGGCCGGAGGAACTCGGGTCCGGCATCGCGCGCGAGGGCGGGTTCGTGCCGGACGCAACCGACTTCGACGCCGGGCTGTTCGGGATCTCGCCGCGTGAGGCGCTGGCGATGGACCCCCAGCAGCGCATCCTGCTGGAGGCCGCGTGGGAGGTGCTGGAGCGGGCGGGCATCGACCCGCGCTCGCTCGGCGGCAGCCAGACCGGCGTGTTCATCGGCTCGTCCCCGTCGGCGTACGGGGCGGCCGGGCAGTACTTCCCCGAAGCCGCCTCCGCCCATCTGGCCACCGGCACCGCGCCGAGCATCGTCTCCGGCCGGGTCGCCTATGTGCTGGGCCTGGAAGGTCCGGCGATCACCGTGGACACGGCCTGCTCGTCGTCGCTGGTGGCGCTGCACCTGGCGGTGCACGCCCTGCGCGCGGGCGAGTGTGACCTGGCGCTGGCCGGCGGCGTCGCGGTGACGTCCACGCCGACTGTCTACACCGAGTTCAACCGCCTCGACGGGCTCTCCACCGACGGGCGCTGCAAGGCGTTCGCGGCGGCGGCCGACGGCACCGGCTGGGGCGAGGGCGTCGGGCTGCTGCTGGTGGAGCGGCTGTCGGACGCGCAGCGGCTCGGGCACGACGTGCTCGCGGTGGTGCGGGGGAGCGCGGTCAACCAGGACGGCGCGTCCAACGGCCTCACCGCGCCGAACGGGCCCTCGCAGGAGCGGGTGATCCGCCAGGCGCTGGCCAACGCGCGGCTTGAGCCGTCCGAGGTCGACGTCGTGGAGGCGCACGGCACGGGCACCCGGCTGGGTGACCCGATCGAGGCGCAGGCGTTGCTGGCGACGTACGGGCAGGAGCGGGAACAGCCCCTGTGGCTGGGCTCGGTCAAGTCGAACTTCGGCCACACGCAGGCCGCCGCCGGGGTGGCCGGTGTGATCAAGATGGTCGAGGCGCTGCGGCACGGCGTGCTCCCGCCGACGCTGCACGTCGACGAGCCCACCCCTCACGTCGACTGGTCGGCGGGCTCGCTGGAGCTGCTGACCGAGTCCCGGGAGTGGCCTCTCACGGAGAGGCCGCGCCGGGCGGGCGTGTCGTCGTTCGGGATGAGCGGCACCAACGCGCACATCATCCTCGAGAGCGTGGAACCGGCTCCGGCGGAACCTGCCGAGCCGGGTGACGCGGGCCCCCTGTCGTGGGTGGTCTCCGCCAAGACGGCCGACGGCCTGCGGGCCCAGGCCGAGCGGCTGCGCGGGTTCGTCGCCGAGCCCGGCCCGGACCCCCGCGACGTCGCCTGGTCGCTCGCCACGACCCGGGCGTCGCTCGACCACCGCGCCGTCGTGCTGGGCGCGGACCTGCTCGCCGGGCTCGACGCGCTGGCCTCCGGCGAGTCCTCCGCCCAGGTGGTGTCGGGCGCGACCGGCGAGGGCCGGACGGCCTTCCTGTTCACCGGCCAGGGATCGCAGCGGGCCGGGATGGGGCGCGGACTCCACGCCCGGTTCCCCGTGTTCGCCGCGGCCTACGACGAGGTGTGCGCGCGGCTCGGACTGGACATCGACGCCGTCGACCTGGACCAGACGGTGCACGCTCAGGCTGCCCTCTTCGCCGTGGAGGTCGCGTCGTTCCGGCTGCTGGAGTCGCTCCAGGTGACCCCGGACTTCCTGCTCGGGCACTCGATCGGTGAGATCGCGGCCGCGCACTGCGCGGGCGTCCTGTCCCTCGAAGACGCCTGTACGTTGGTCGCCGCGCGAGGCCGCCTGATGCAGGCGCTCCCGGCCGGGGGCGCGATGCTCGCTCTGCGCGCTACCGAGGCAGACATCGACGACGACCGCGTCGACATCGCGGCCGTCAACGGCCCTCAGTCTGTGGTGATCTCCGGCTCCGCCGCTGTCATCGACGAGTGGGCCACGCGGGGCTTCAAGAGCAACCGTCTCAAGGTCTCCCACGCCTTCCACTCCCGGCTCATGGAGCCGATGCTGGCCGAGTTCGCCGAGGTCCTGGCCACACTGACCTTCAACCCGCCCCGCATCCCGGTGATCTCCAACCTGACCGGCCGCCCCGGCGAGATGACCGACCCGGACTACTGGGTGCGGCAGGTGCGCGAGGCGGTCCGGTTCGCCGACGGCGTCACCTACCTCCGCGACCAGGGCGTGCGCCGGTTCGTGGAACTGGGCCCGGACGGAGTCCTGTCCGGCCTCGCGCAGCAGTCCGCCGACGGGGTCTTCGCACCGCTGATGCGCCGCGACCGCGACGAGGCGGAGACCGCGCAGACCGCGCTGGCCCGCCTGTGGACGGCCGGCGTCGACCTCGACTGGTCGTCGGTCCTGCCGGGCGGACGCCGGGTCGAGCTGCCCCCCTACGCGTTCCAGCGCGAGCGCTTCTGGCCGGAGACCGTGGCGCCGATCGACGAGGCGCCGGTCAACGGGACGCCGAACGACGAGGACGAACGGTTCTGGGCCGCCGTGGAACGCGCGGACCTCGCGGAGCTGGCCGCCACCCTCGGGCTGGAGGACGCGCCCGGCGTGCTGAGCGATGTCGTGCCCGCGCTGTCGTCGTGGCGACGGTCGAGGCAGCAGGCGTCGATCGTCGGCTCCTGGCGTTACCGGGTCGAGTGGAAGCCGCTCCCCGGCCTGCGCGACGCCGCCGCACTCACCGGAATCTGGCTGCTGACCGGCGAAGACGATCGTGCCGTAGCCGTCGAGAGGGCCTTGAACGACGCGGGCGCCACTGTCGTCCGCTGCACCACCGGCCGATGGCCTCAGGAGTACCAGGTGGCGGGCGTGGTCGCCGTGCTCGACGGCGACCTCGACGACGCCGTGACGACGATCCGGAGCCTGGGCGAGGCCGAGATCACCGCACCGCTGTGGCTGATCACGTCAGGCGCGGTCTCGGTGGGCCGCTCCGACCCGCTGCGCGCGCCGGACCAGGCGCGGGCGTGGGGATTGGGCCGGGTCGCCGCCCTGGAGCACCCGGACCGCTGGGGCGGTCTGGTCGACGTCCCGGCGCGGATGGACGAGCGCGCGGGTGCCCGGCTGGCCGCGGTCCTGGCGGGTGCCACGGGTGAAGACCAGGTGGCGGTCCGAGGCGCGGGCGTCTACGGCAGGCGGCTCGTGCGGGCCGCGGCCGGAGAGACCGGCGGCGAGCCCTGGACGCCGTCGGGCACGGTGCTGATCACCGGAGGGACCGGCGCACTGGGCGCGGAGACCGCCCGCTGGCTGGCCGGACGCGGTGCCCCGCACCTGGTGCTGACCAGCCGTCGGGGCATCGACGCCCCGGGCGTCGATGAACTGGTCGAGGAACTCACCGCGCTCGGCACGCGGGTGACGGTCGAAGCCTGCGACGCCGCCGACCGCGAGGCGCTGGCCGGGGTGCTGGCGGCGATCCCCGCCGACCTGCCGCTGACCGGTGTCGTGCACGCCGCCGGAATCTCCGCGACCGGCGCACTGGCCGACATCGGCCCCGCCGAGACGGCCGCCGTGCTCAACGGCAAGGCGGTCGGCGCGGCCCACCTGCACGAACTGACCCGCCACCTGCGGCTGGACCTGTTCCTCACGTTCTCCTCGATCGCCGCGACCTGGGGCAGCGGCGGCCAGAGCCTTTATGCGGCGGGCAACGCGTTCCTCGACGCCCTGGTGGAACTGCGCCGCGACCAGGGACTGGCCGGCACCTCCATCGCCTGGGGCCCGTGGGCCGAGGCGGGCATGGCCGTCCAGGGGGAGGCCGCGGAGTTCCTGCGGCGGCGCGGGCTGAACGCCCTGGACACCGAACCCGCCATGCTGGCCATGGCCAGGGCGGTGGACGGCGGCGAGACCTGCGTGACCGTGGCCGACGTCGACTGGGGCCTGTTCGCCCCCGCGTTCACCTCCGGCCGGCCCAGCCCGCTGCTGGCCGAACTGCCCGAAGCGGCCCAGGCGGTCGCGGGCGAACCGGCGGGCTTCGAACTGGGCGCGGTGCTGCGGCAGCGCATCGCCGCGGTGCCCGCGAGCCAGCGCCACCACGTCCTGCTGGACCTGATCAGAGACCGCGCGGCGGCCGTGCTGGGACATCGCGGCGCGGACGCCATCGAGCCCGGCCGGGCCTTCCGCGACCTCGGGTTCGACTCGCTGACCGCCGTCGAACTGCGCAACGTGCTCAACGCGGAGACCGGCCTGCTGCTGCCGGCCACGCTGGTCTTCGACCACCCGACGCCGACCGTGCTGGCCGCCCACCTGCTGGGAGAGATGTTCGACGCCCCCGAGGCGGCACCGGCGGCGAACCGGGTGGCGGCCGACGACGAGCCGATCGTGCTCGTGGGGATGAGCTGCCGCTACCCCGGCGGCATCGCCTCACCCGACGACCTGTGGCGGCTGGTGTCCACCGGCGCCGACGGGATCACCGCCTTCCCGGCCGATCGCGGCTGGCCGGAGAGCGCCGGATACACCCGGCTGGGCGGGTTCGTCGACAGCGCGACCGAGTTCGACGCGGGTCTGTTCGGGATCTCGCCGCGCGAGGCGCTGGCGATGGATCCGCAGCAGCGTCTGCTGCTGGAGGCCTCATGGGAGGCCTTCGAGTCGGCCGGGATCGACCCCCGTTCGGTGCGCGGCACCCAGATCGGCGTCTTCGCCGGCGCGTCGTCGTCCGGCTACGGCTCCGGCGGTTACGGCCTGGAGGGCGTCGAGGGCCACCTGCTCTCCGGTACGGCCAACAGCGTGATCTCCGGCCGGGTCGCCTACACCTTCGGGCTGGAGGGCCCGGCCGTGACGGTGGACACCGCGTGTTCGTCGTCGCTGGTGGCGCTGCATCTGGCGGTGCAGGCGCTCCAGCGGGGCGAATGCGACCTCGCGCTGGCCGGCGGTGTGACGGTGATGGTGTCACCGGCCGCCTTCGGCGAGTTCGACCGGCAGGGCGGCCTGTCGTCCAACGGGCGCTGCAAGGCCTACGCCGACGGCGCGGACGGCACCGGCTGGGGTGAGGGGGTCGGCCTGCTGCTGGTCGAGCGGCTGTCCGAGGCACGCCGCCGGGGACACCGGGTCCTCGCGGTGATCAGGGGCAGCGCGGTCAACCAGGACGGCGCGTCCAACGGGCTCACCGCGCCCAACGGGCCGTCGCAGCAGCGGGTGATCCGCCAGGCGCTGGCCAACGGCGGGCTGACGGCGGCCGACGTGGACGTCGTCGAGGGGCACGGCACCGGCACGACGCTGGGCGACCCGATCGAGGCGCAGGCACTGCTGGCGACGTACGGACAGGAACGAGAGCGGCCCCTGTGGCTCGGCTCGATCAAATCGAACATCGGGCACACCCAGGCCGCCGCCGGGGTGGCCGGTGTGATCAAGATGGTCATGGCGATGCGGCACGGGATGGTGCCCGCGACGCTGCACGTGGACGAGCCCACCAGCCAGGTCGACTGGTCGGCCGGCGCGGTGGAGCTGCTGACCGAGGCCCAGCCGTGGCCTGACGTGGACCGCCCGCACCGTGCGGGTGTCTCCTCGTTCGGGATCAGCGGCACCAACGCCCACGTCATCATCGAAGCGCCGGAAGGCCTCCCCGAAGACGACGTCCCGGCGCCGGGGCTCCTGCTGTGGCCGCTCTCCGGGCACACCCCCGCCGCCCTGCGCGACCAGGCCGACCGGCTGCGGGCCCTCGACGCCGACGTCCACGACGTCGCGCTCGCGCTCGCCACCACCCGCGCCGCCCTGGACCACCGGGCCGCGGTCGTCGCGGACAACGGCACGGACCTGCTCGACGGGCTCGCCGCCCTCAGCGCCGGAACCCCCCACGCCACCGTCGTCTCCGGGGTCGCGGGCACCGGCGGCACCGCCTTCCTGTTCACCGGCCAGGGCTCGCAGCGCGCCGGAATGGGCCAGGCGCTCCACGCCTCCTTCCCCGCGTTCGCGGACGCGTTCGACGCGGTCTGCGCCGAGCTGGACCTGCGGCTGGACCGGCCGCTCAAGGAGGTCGTCGCCGACGGAGCCGACCTGGACCAGACGGTCTACGCCCAGGCGGGCCTGTTCGCCGTCGAGGTGGCGCTGTTCCGGCTCCTCGAATCGTGGGGCGTGACCCCGGACTACCTGCTGGGGCACTCGATCGGTGAGATCGCGGCCGCGCACTGCGCGGGTGTGTTCTCTCTCGAAGACGCCTGTACGTTGGTCGCCGCCCGAGGCCGCCTGATGCAGGCGCTGCCCTCGGGTGGCGCGATGCTCGCCCTCCAGGCCACCGAGGCCGACATCGACGACGACCGCGTCGACATCGCCGCCGTCAACGGCCCTCAGTCGATCGTGATCTCCGGCGACGCTCAGGTGATCGACGAGTGGGCCGCGCGCGGCTTCAAGAGCAACCGCCTCAAGGTCTCCCACGCCTTCCACTCCCGGCTCATGGAGCCGATGCTGGCCGAGTTCGCCCAGGTGCTGACCACGCTGACCTTCACCGAACCGCGCATCCCGGTGGTCTCCACCACGACCGGCGCGATGAACTCACCCGACTACTGGGTCCGCCAGGTGCGCGAGGCGGTCCGGTTCGCCGACGGGGTCGCCCACCTGCGGGACCGGGGCATCAGGACCTTCGTGGAGCTCGGCCCGGACGGTGTCCTCTGCGGCCTCGCCCAGCAGACCGTCACCGACGGGGTCTTCGTCCCGATGCAGCGCAGGGGACGCGACGACACCGAGACGGTCACCGCCGCCGTCGCCCGGCTCTGGGTCGCCGGGCTCACCCTCGACTGGCCCGCCGTCATCGGCGGCGGCAGACGCGTCGACCTGCCGACCTACGCCTTCCAGCGCGAGCGCTACTGGCCCAAGGTGGACGTCGCGGCACCGGTTCCCGGCGACTCCGAGGACGCCCGGTTCTGGGACGCCGTCGAGCGGGCCGACCTGGACGCGCTGGCCGGCACCCTGGAGATCGAGGCGGCACAGGAGCTGGAACCGCTGCTGCCCGTGCTGTCGTCGTGGCGCAGGCGGCGCCGGCAGGACTCCGTCCTCAACTCGTGGCGCTACCAGGTCACCTGGAAGCCCGTCGCTGTCACCGGCGCCCTCACCGGCCGATGGCTCCTCGTCGCACCCGACCCCGACCTGGCCACCGCCCTTCAGACGGCAGGGGCCGAGGTCGTCGAGATCGCGGATGGCCCGGCAGGCGAGAGCAGGTCGGCGCTGGCCGGGCGTCTGCAGGATCTCGGCACCGGCTTCACCGGCGTCGTCGCGGGCCCGGACGGGCTGACCGCGTCGCTGACGCTGCTCCAAGCCCTGGGCGACGCGGGGATCGAAGCGCCGCTGTGGGTCATCACCAACGGCGCCGTGTCGGTCGGCGGCTCCGATCCGCTGCGCACACCGGACCAGGCGCAGGTCTGGGGCCTGGGTCGGGTCGCGGCCCTGGAGCACCCCGAGCGCTGGGGCGGTCTGATCGACGTCCCGGCCGTCGTCGACCACCGGGCCGGAGCCCGGCTGGCGGCCGTCCTGTCAGGTGCCACGGGTGAGGACCAGGTCGCGATCCGCGCCGCCGGGGTCTACGGCAGGCGGCTGGCGCACGCGCCGCTGTCGCCGGACCCGGCTCCTTCCTGGACGCCGTCGGGCACGATCCTGATCACCGGCGGCACGGGCGGGCTGGGCGCGGCCGTGGCCCGCTGGCTGGCCGGGCGGGGCGTTCCCCACCTGGTGCTGACCAGCCGCCGGGGCACCGACGCCCCGGGCGTCGGCGAACTCGTCGAGGAACTCACCGCACTCGGCACCCGGGTGACGGTCGAGGCCTGCGACGTGGCGGACCGCGAGGCGCTGGCCGGAGTGCTGGCCGCGATCCCCGCCGAACTGCCGCTGACCGGTGTCGTGCACGCCGCCGGAGTCGCGCCGTCGGGCCCGCTCGACTGGGTCGACCCCGCAGAGATCGCGCCCTCCATCGACGGCAAGGTGTCCGGCGCGGCGCACCTCGACGCGCTGACCGAGGACGCGGGACTGGAGCTGTTCGTCGCCTTCGCGTCCATCGCGGGCGTCTGGGGCAGCGGCAACCAGGGGCTCTACGCCGCCGCCAACGCCTATCTCGACGCGCTCGTCCAGCGGCGGCACGCCCGTGGCCTGGCCGGGCTCTCCGTGGCGTGGGGTCCGTGGGCCGAAGTGGGCATGGTCGTCGACGGCGAGGCCGAAGACTTCCTCCGCCGTCGCGGACTCGCCCCGATGGATCCCCGGCTGGCCGTCGCCGCCCTGGCGCAGGCCGTGGACCGGGGCGAGACGTGTGTGACCGTGGCCGACGTCGACTGGGCGCGGTTCGCGCCCGCGTTCACCTCCGGGCGGCCCAGCCCGCTGCTGGCCGAACTGCCGGAAGCGGCTCAGGCGATCGAGGCCGAGGACACCGTCGACCTGGGCACGCCGCTGCGGCGGCGGCTCGCGGCGGCACCGGCCGCGCAGCGGATCCGCCTGCTGGTGGACGTGATCAGGGAGCGGGCGGCCACCGTGCTGGGGCACGGCTCCGCGGACGCCGTCGAGCCGGAGCGCGCGTTCCGCGAGATCGGCTTCGACTCGCTGACCGCCGTGGAACTGCGCAACCTGCTCAACGGCGAGACCGGCCTGCTCCTCCCGGCGACATTGGTCTTCGACCACCCGACCCCCACGGCGCTGGCCGAGCACCTGCTCGGCGAACTGCTCGACGACCTCGCGCCGGTCGCCGGAACCGTGGTCGCCACTGGCGGCGGCGTCGACGAGCCGATCGTGATCGTGGGCATGAGCTGCCGCTACCCCGGCGGCATCACCTCCCCGCGCGAACTGTGGGAGCTGGTCGTCTCCGGCGGCGACGGGATCGGCGTCTTCCCGGCCGATCGCGGCTGGCCGGAAGGCGGCGACTACGCCCGGCTGGGCGGGTTCGTCGACGGCGCGACCGAGTTCGACGCGGGTCTGTTCGGGATCTCGCCGCGCGAGGCGCTGGCGATGGACCCGCAGCAGCGTCTGCTGCTGGAGGCCTCATGGGAGGCCTTCGAGTCGGCCGGGATCGACCCCCGTTCGGTACGCGGCGCCCAGATCGGCGTGTTCGCCGGCGCGTCGTCCTCCGGCTACGGAGGCGGGGGCGGCCGTGGGTTCGAGGGTGTCGAGGGCCATCTGCTCTCCGGCACCGCCAACAGCGTGATCTCCGGGCGGGTCGCGTACTCGTTCGGCCTGGAAGGACCCGCGGTCACCGTCGACACGGCGTGTTCGTCGTCGCTGGTGGCGCTGCACCTGGCCGTGCAGGCGCTGCAGCGGGGCGAGTGTGAGCTGGCGCTGGCCGGCGGTGTGACGGTGATGGTGTCACCGGCGACCTTCGGCGAGTTCGACCGGCAGGGCGGCCTGTCGTCCAACGGGCGGTGCAAGGCGTTCGCCGACGCCGCCGACGGCACCGGGTGGGGCGAGGGCGTCGGTGTCCTGCTGGTGGAGCGGCTCTCCGACGCCGAGCGGCTCGGGCACGAGATCCTCGCGGTGGTCCGGGGGAGCTCGGTCAACCAGGACGGCGCGTCCAACGGGCTCACCGCGCCCAACGGGCCCTCGCAGCAGCGAGTGATCCGGCAGGCGCTGGCGAACGCGCGGCTGACCGCGGCCGACGTCGACGTGGTGGAGGCGCACGGCACCGGCACCCGCCTGGGTGACCCGATCGAGGCGCAGGCCCTGCTGGCGACGTACGGACAAGAACGAGAGCGGCCCCTGTGGCTGGGCTCGATCAAGTCGAACATCGGGCACACGCAGGCGGCGGCCGGTGTGGCCGGTGTGATCAAGATGGTCATGGCGATGCGGCACGGCGTGGTGCCCGCGACGTTGCACGTGGACGAGCCGTCCCGGCAGGTCGACTGGTCGGTCGGCGCGGTGGAACTCTTGACCGAGGCCAGGCCGTGGCCTGACGTGGAGCGGCCCCATCGCGCGGGCGTGTCCTCGTTCGGGATCAGCGGCACCAACGCCCACGTCATCATCGAGGCACCCGCACCGGCGGCACCGGTCGAGCGGGGCGTTTCCACCTCGCCGCTGACTCCGTGGCTGGTCTCGGCCCGGAGCGAGCCGGGGCTGCGGGCCCAGGCGGAGCGGCTGGCCGGGTTCGTGGGCGCCGAGTCCCCGGTGGACGTCGGCCACTCCCTGTTCGCCAGGGCCGCGCTGCCGCACCGCGCGGTCGCGCTGGGCGCCGATCGGGACGCCCTCCTGAACGCTCTCACCACGGGCGAGGTGATCTCGGGCGTCGCCGACGCGGGCAGGACCGCGTTCCTGTTCACCGGCCAGGGCGCCCAGCGGGCCGGGATGGGACGCGGTCTCTACGAGGCGTTCCCGGTGTTCGCCGACGCCTTCGACGCGGTCTGCGCGGAGCTGGACCTGCGGCTGGACCGGCCGGTGCGCGATGTGGTGTTCGACGGGATCGACCTCGACCAGACCATGTGGGCCCAGGCCGGGCTGTTCGCCGTTGAGGTGGCGTCCTTCCGGCTGCTGGAGTCGTTCGGCGTGGTTCCGGACTTCCTGCTCGGCCACTCGATCGGTGAGATCGCCGCCGCGCACTGCGCCGGGATCCTGTCCCTCGACGACGCGTGCGCTTTGGTGGCGGCGCGGGGCCGGCTGATGCAGGCGCTTCCGCCCGGTGGCGCGATGCTGGCCGTCCAGACCGCCGACTTCTCCGACGACCGCGTGGACATCGCCGCGATCAACGGCCCTCAGTCGATCGTGATCTCCGGCGACGCCGAGGTGATCGAGGAGTGGGCCGCGAGCGACCTCAAGACCCGCCGGTTGAACGTCTCGCACGCGTTCCACTCGCGGCTCATGGAACCGATGCTGGACGAATTCGCTCAGGTCCTGGCGACGCTGACCTTCGCCGAGCCGCGCATTCCGGTGATCTCCAACGTGCCCGGCGCGATGAACTCGCGGGACTACTGGGTCCGGCAGGTGCGCGAGACGGTCCAGTTCGCCGACGGGGTCAGGAGCCTAACCGAGCAGGGCGTGTCCCGGTTCGTGGAGCTGGGCCCTGACGGCGTGCTGTGCGCGCTGGCCCAGCAGTCGGTCGACGACGCGGTGTTCGCGCCGCTGATGCGCCGCGACCGCGACGACGCCGAAACGGCGTTCACCGCGCTCGCCCGGCTCTGGACGGCCGGCGCCGACGTCGACTGGCCCTCGGTCCTGCCGGGTGGCCGCCGGGTGGAACTGCCGACTTACGCCTTCCAGCGGGAGCGCTACTGGCCCGGACCGGGCGTGGCGGCGCCGGGAGACCTGGGCGCGGCCGGGATGGAACCGGTGGGGCACCCGCTGCTCGGGGCCGCGATCACCGGGGCCGGTGACGGCGCCGTCCTGATGACCGGTCGCCTGTCGGTGGCCACGCATCCGTGGCTGGCCGATCACCTGATCCTCGGCCAGGTCGTGGTGCCGGGAACCGCGCTGGTGGAGATGGTGTGGGCCGCCGGCGGGCGGATCGGCTGCCCGGTGGTGCGTGAGCTCGTGCTGCGGGCTCCGCTGGTGCTGCCGGAGCACGGCGCGGTCCAGGTCCAGGTGAGCGTGGGCGCGGCCGACGACGGCGAACGTCCCGTCGAGGTGTACGCCCGGCCCGAGGGCCGGGACGACGCGTCGTGGGTCTGCCATGCGGCGGGGCTGCTGGCCGACGATGTCATACCGAACGGCGTCGATCTGACGGCGTGGCCCCCGCCGGGTGCGGTCGCGGTCCCGCTGGACGGGTTCTACGAGGCGCTCGAAGAGGGCGGCTACGGCTACGGGCCGACGTTCCAGGGGCTGCGGGCGGCCTGGCGCGACGGCGAGCGGATGTTCGCCGAGGTGGCGCTGCCGCAGGACGCGGAGGCGGCCGAGTTCGGCGTGCATCCGGCCCTGCTGGACGCCGCCCTGCACGTCAACGGCCTCATGGCCGCCGACGGCCACGGGACGAGGTTGCCGTTCGCGTGGACCGGCGTGCGCCTGCACGCCGCCGGGGCCTCGATGCTGCGCGTGGCCGTCACCCCGGTGGGCGACGGGTTCGCGATCCAGACCGCCGACGCGACGGGTGCGCCGGTCGCGTCGGTCGAATCCCTGGTGATGCGGGAGATCTCACCGGAGGCGCTCGGCGCAGCGGCTCCCGACGCGCCGCTGTTCGCGGTCGAGTGGGTGCCGCTGGCGACGGGTCCCGCGGTTACCGACACCTCGGACTGGGTCGTCGCCGGGGACGGCGTGGCCGGCCCGGTGATGGTGCTGCCGGTGACCGGCCGGCCGGGTGACGTGCACGGCCTGACCGCGTGGGTGCTGGGTGAAGTGCAGGAGTGGCTGGCCGAGGAGCGGTTCGCCGACTCCCGGCTGGTTGTGGTGACGCGGAACGCGATGCCGGTGGGCGAGGGCGCGGTCGATCCCGCGCAGGCGGCGGTGTGGGGTCTGCTGCGGTCGGCGCAGACGGAGCACCCCGGCCGGATCGTGCTGGTGGACTCCGACGGCGATGCGTGGGCCGCGTGGTCGGCCGTTCTCGGCATTGACGAGCCGCAGGTCGCGGTGCGGGACGGTGGCGTGTGGGCGCCGAGGCTGGTGCGGGCGGCTTTCCCCGAGACCCCCGTGACGCTGGACGGCACCGTGCTGATCACCGGTGGCACCGGGACGCTCGGCGGTCTGCTCGCCCGGCATCTCGTGGTCCGGCATGGGGTCACGAACCTCGTGCTCCTCAGCCGGCAGGGCCAGGACAGCGCGGGCGCGGCGGACCTGGTGGTCGATCTGGCCGCTTTGGGCGCGGTCGCCGAGGTCGTGGCCTGCGACGCGGCCGATCGGGACGCCCTGGCCGAGGTGATCGACCGCGTCGGCACCCGGCTGACCGGTGTGGTGCACGCGGCGGGAGTGCTGGACGACGGAGTCTTCACCTCGCTGGACGCGCACCGCCTTAGCGCGGTGCTGCGGCCCAAGGCGGACGCTGCGGTCAACCTGCACGAACTGACCGCTCACCTGGACCTGTCGATGTTCGTGCTCTATTCGTCGGTGTCGGCGACGTTCGGCACCGGTGGCCAGGCGAACTACGCGGCGGCCAACGCGTTCCTGGACGCTCTGGCGACCAACCGCCGCGCGCAGGGGCGGGTCGGGCTGTCGCTGGGTTGGGGCCTGTGGGAGCAGGCGAGTGCGCTGACCGAACACCTGGGCACGGTCCGGAACGCGTTGCCGACAGTGGTCGCGCTGGAACTGTTCGACCGTGCGCTGGCATCGTCCGCCGCGCATCTGCTGCTGACCGTGCTCGATCTCGGCACGGCGCGGGCTGAGGTGCCGCCGCTGCTGCGGGCGCTCGTGCGTCCCCAGCTGCGCAGGGCCGCCGGAACGTCGTCCGCGCTTCCGGCGAGGCTGGCCGGGCTGAGCGCCGAAGAGCGGCGGGCGCACCTGCTGGACGTGGTCCGCACCCAGGCCGCGACCGTGCTGGGCCATGCCGCCGCTGATGCGGTCGGGGCCAGGGAGGCGTTCCGGGAGCTCGGCTTCGACTCGCTGACGGCGGTCGAGTTGCGCAACGGGCTGAGCGCCGCGACCGGGCTGCGGCTGCCGGTCACGTTGATCTTCGACTACCCCACTCCGGCGGTGCTCGCCGAGCACCTGACCGAGGCGCTCTTCGAGACGGCCGCGCCGGCGCCGGTGGTCGCGGCCGCCGTCGACGGGGCCGACCCGATCGCGATCGTGGGGATGAGCTGCCGGTTCCCCGGCGGCGCCGACAGCCCCGAGCGGCTGTGGCAACTGCTGGCCGACGGGTTCGACGGCGTCACCGACTTCCCCGCCGACCGCGGCTGGCGGATCGCCGATGCGACGTATTCGCCCCGTGGTGGTTTCCTGCACGACGCCCCCGATTTCGACGCCGGGCTGTTCGGCATCTCACCGCGCGAGGCCCTCGCGATGGACCCGCAGCAGCGGCTGCTGCTGGAAGCGGCGTGGGAGGCCTTCGAGTCCGCCGGCATCGACCCGCTGTCGCTGAGCCGCTCGGCGACCGGCGTGCTGGTCGGGGCCTCGGCCTTCGGTTACGGCGCCGGGATGGACCTGCCCGCCAGCGCGGAGGGGCACCTGATGACCGGTGCCGCGATCAGCATCCTGTCCGGACGCGTCTCCTACGTGTTCGGGCTGGAAGGCCCGGCGGTCACGGTCGACACCGCGTGTTCGTCGTCGCTGGTGGCGATGCACTGGGCGATCCAGGCGCTCCAGCGGGGCGAGTGCGAACTGGCGCTGAGCGGCGGCGTGACCGTGATGTCCACGCCCGGGGTGTTCGCCGAGTTCGACCGGCAGGACGGCCTCGCCTCGGACGGCCGCTGCAAGGCCTTCGGCGCCGGAGCCGATGGCACCGTCTGGTCCGAAGGCGTCGGCCTGCTCGTGCTGGAGCGGTTGTCGGACGCCCGGCGCAAGGGCCACCAGGTGCTCGCGGTGATCAGGGGCAGCGCGGTCAACCAGGACGGCGCGTCCAACGGCCTGACCGCCCCCAACGGCCCCTCCCAGCAGCGCGTCATCCGCCAGGCCCTCGCCAACGCCCGTCTTCAGCCCACCGAGGTGGACGTCGTCGAGGCGCACGGCACGGGCACCCGGCTCGGCGACCCCATCGAGGCCCAGGCCCTGCTGGCCACCTACGGACAGGAACGCGACCGGCCCCTCTGGCTGGGCTCGATCAAGTCGAACATCGGGCACACCCAGTCGGCGGCCGGTGTCGCCGGGGTGATCAAAATGGTGCAGGCGATGCGCCACGGCGTGCTCCCCGCGACACTGCACGTGGACGAGCCGACGCCGCAGGTCGACTGGTCGGCGGGCTCGGTGGAGCTGCTGACCGAGGCCCGCCCCTGGCCTCTCACGGAGAGGCCGCGCAGGGCGGGGGTGTCGTCGTTCGGGATCAGCGGCACCAACGCCCACATCATCCTCGAACAGGGCGACCCAGTGCCGGCGGTCTCCGACGGCGGAGCCGGGCCGGTGCTCTGGCCGCTGTCCGCCAAGACCCCCGCCGCATTGCGGGCGCAGGCCCTCCGGCTGGCCGACCACCTGGACACGCGGCCCGGCGACGACCCGGCCTGGTCGCTGGCCACGACCCGCGCGGAACTGGCTCACCGGGCGGTGGTCGTCGGCGGCGACCGCACGGGGCTGACCGCACTGGCCGCGGGTGAGCCCGCCACGAGCGTGGTCACGGGCGTGGCCGCTGAGGGCAGGACCGCGTTCCTGTTCACCGGCCAGGGCTCGCAGCGCGCCGGAATGGGACGTGAGCTGTATGCCCGGTTCCCGGTGTACGCCCAGGTCTTCGACGAGGTGTGCGGGCTGCTGAGCCTGGACGTCGACGCGGTCGATCTGGACCAGACGGTGCACGCCCAGGCCGCCCTGTTCGCGGTGGAGGTGGCCGCCTACCGGCTCCTCGAATCGTGGGGCGTGACCCCGGACTTCCTGCTGGGGCACTCGATCGGCGAGATCGCGGCCGCGCACTGCGCCGGGATCCTGTCCCTCGAAGACGCGTGCACGCTGGTCGCCGCGCGAGGCCGCCTGATGCAGGCACTCCCGGCGGGCGGCGCGATGCTCGCCCTCCAGGCCACCGAGGCCGACATCGACGACGACCGGATCGACATCGCCGCCGTCAACGGCCCCCACTCGATCGTGATCTCCGGCGACGCCGACGTCATCGACGAGTGGACCACGCGTGATTTCAAGCACAACCGGCTGAAGGTCTCCCACGCCTTCCACTCCCGGCTCATGGAACCGATGCTGGACGAATTCGCGCAGGTCCTGGCCACCCTGACCTTCGCAGAACCGCAGATCCCCATCGTGGGTAGCGCGATGACCACCCCGGGCTACTGGGTGCGCCAGGTGCGGGAAACGGTCCGGTTCGCCGACGGCGTCACCCACCTCCGCGACCAGGGCGTGTCCCGGTTCGTGGAACTCGGTCCGGACGGCGTGCTGTGCGCGCTGGCCCAGCAGTCCATCGACGACGGCGTGTTCGCGCCGTTGATGCGCCGCGACGACGCCGAAGCGGCCCTCACCGCGCTGGCCAGGCTCTGGACGGCGGGAGCCGAGATCGACTGGACGTCGGTCCTGCCGGGCGGTCGTCGCGTCGAACTGCCGACCTACGCCTTCCAGCGGGAACGCTACTGGCCGGCCCCCGCGGCGGCGATGGGTGACGTGGGCACGGCGGGCCTGGCCGCGGCCGGGCATCCGCTGCTGGGCGCGACGGTGGCGCTGGCCGGTGACGGCGGAGTCGTGCTGACCGGCAGGCTGTCGCTGGCGACCCAGCCCTGGCTGGCCGATCACGTGGTGCTCGGGCAGGTCCTGGTGCCCGGGACGGCGTTCGTCGAGATGGCGTTGCGGGCCGGCGAAGAGGTCGGCTGCCTGACGCTGCGGGAGCTCGTGGTGCAGGCGCCCCTGGTGCTCCCGCCGCTCGGTGGTGTCCAGGTCCAGGTGCACGTGGCCGCCCCGGGCGACGACGGCGAGCGCCGGGTGGAGATCCACTCCAGGCCGGACGCGGGCGACGACGCCCCCTGGGTCTGCCATGCGGCCGGTGGGCTGGCGCCTGATGACGTACAGACAGCGTGGGATCTGACCGCGTGGCCGCCGCAGGACGCGACGGCGGTGCCACTCGACGGGTTCTACGAGGCACTGGAGGAGAGCGGCTACGGCTACGGGCCGACGTTCCAGGGGCTGAAGGCGGCCTGGCGCGACGGCGAGCGGGTCTACGCCGAGGTGGCGCTGCCCGAGGAAGCGGAGACCGGCGGGTTCGGGGTGCACCCGGCCCTGCTGGACGCGGCCCTGCACGTCAGCGGGCTCGTCACCGGTGGCGAGGGGACGCGGCTGCCGTTCGCGTGGACGGGAGTGCGGCTGCACGCCACCGGGGCCTCGACGCTGCGCGTGGCCATGACGCCCGTCGGTGACGGAGTCGCGATCCAGACCGCCGACGCGACGGGTGCGCCGGTCGCGTCGGTCGACTCCCTGGTGATGCGCGTGGTCTCCGCCGAGGCGCTGCGGCTCGCGGAGGACGCGCTGTTCGCGGTCGAGTGGATGCCGCTGGCCATGGGCGCCGCGGTCGTGGACACGTCGGACTGGGTGGTCGTCGGGGACGGCGCGGTCGGGCCGGTGATGGTGTTGCCGGTGTCCGGCGGGCCGGGCGAAGTGCATGGGCTGACCGCGTGGGTGCTGGAAGCGGTGCAGGAATGGCTGGCCGAAGAGCGGTTCGCCGACTCCCGGCTGGTGGTGCTGACCCGAGGTGCGATGCCGGTGGGCGCGGGTGAGGTCGACCCCGCGCACGCGGCGGTCTGGGGACTGGTGCGGTCGGCACAGACCGAGAATCCCGGCCGGATCGTGCTGGTGGACTCCGACGGTGACGCGTGGCCGGCGGTTCTCGATGGGGACGAGCCGCAGGTCGCGGTCCGGGATGGTGGAGTGTGGGTGCCGAGGCTGGTTCGAGCGTCGTCGTCCGAGCCGCCGGTGACGCTCGACGGCACGGTGCTGATCACCGGTGGAACGGGGACGCTGGGTGGTCTGCTCGCCCGGCACCTGGTGACCGGGTATGGCGTGCGGCACCTGCTGCTCCTCAGCCGCCGGGGACCGGATGCCCCGGACGCGGTGGAACTGGTGGCCGACCTGGCCGCCTTGGGCGCGGTCGCCGAGGTCGTGGCCTGTGACGCGGCCGATCGCGAGGCGCTGGCCGGGGTGATCGAGCGCGTCGGCGCCCGGCTGACCGGTGTGGTGCACACGGCGGGCGTCCTGGACGACGGCGTCTTCACCGCCCTCGACGCGCAGAGGCTGAGCGGAGTGCTGCGGCCGAAGGTGGACGCGGCGACGCATCTGCACGAACTGACCGCCCACCTGGACCTGTCGATGTTCGTGCTCTACTCGTCGGTGTCGGCGACCTTCGGCACCGGCGGCCAGGCCAACTACGCGGCGGCGAACGCCTTCATGGACGCGCTGGCCGTCAACCGCCGCGCGCAGGGTCTCCCCGGACTGTCGCTGGCATGGGGCCTGTGGGAGCAGGCCAGCGCGCTGACCGAGCACCTGGGCACGGCGCGGGCCGGAACCGCGCTGCCGACCTCGGTGGCGCTGGAACTGTTCGACCGCGCGCTGGCATCGCCGGCCCCGCATCTGCTGCCGACGAGGCTCGACCTCGGTGCGGTGCGCGGTGAGGTGCCGCCGTTGCTGCGGGCACTGGTGCGCTCGCGGGTGCGCAGAACCGCCAAGACGGTGTCGGCCCTGCCCGCCAGGCTGGCAGGCCTGGGCGTCGAGGAGCGGCGGGCGCACCTTCTGGAAGTGGTCCGGGCTCAGGCCGCGACCGTGCTGGGCCACGCCGGAGCCGACGCGGTCGGGGCGAGAGAGGCGTTCCGGGAGCTGGGCTTCGACTCGCTGACGGCGGTCGAACTGCGCAACGGGCTGAACGCCGCGACCGGGCTGCGCCTGCCGGTCACATTGATCTTCGACTACCCCACCCCGGCGGTGCTCGCCGAATATCTCGTGGAGGAGCTGTTCGAGCGGGCGGCGCCGGCGCCGAAGCCGGTGGCCGCCGCCCGGGACACCAGCGATCCGATCGTCATCGTGGGGATGAGCTGCCGCTACCCCGGCGGCGCCGACGACCCCGAGCGGCTGTGGCGACTGCTGGCCGACGGCTTCGACGGCGTCACCGACTTCCCCGCCGACCGCGGCTGGCAGATCGCGGACGCGACGTACACCCCCCGAGGCGGATTCCTGCACGACGCCCCCGACTTCGACGCGGACCTGTTCGGCATCTCGCCCCGCGAGGCCCTCGCGATGGACCCGCAGCAGCGGCTGCTGCTCGAAGCGGCCTGGGAGGCCTTCGAATCCGCCGGTGTGGTGGCGGCGGACCTGCGGGGCACCCCGACCGGGGTGTTCATCGGGGCCTACCCGTCGAACTACGGCATGGGCGCCCAGATGCCGGCCGGCACCGAGGGGCACCTGCTGACCGGGACGGCGATGAGCGTGGTCTCCGGCCGGGTCGCCTACACCTTCGGGCTGGAGGGCCCGGCGGTCACGGTCGACACCGCCTGCTCCGCCTCGCTCGTGGCCATGCACCTCGCCGGGCAGGCCCTCGAACGCGGTGAGTGCGAGCTGGCGCTGGCCGGCGGCGTCGCGGTGCTGGGCAGCCCGAGCCTGTTCGCCGAGTTCGACAAGCAGGACGGTCTCGCCTCGGACGGCCGCTGCAAGGCGTTCGGCGCCGGAGCCGACGGCACGGTCTGGTCGGAGGGCGTCGGCGTACTGGTGCTGGAGCGGCTGTCGGACGCCCGCCGCAACGGCCACGAAGTGCTGGCGGTGATCAGGGGCAGCGCGGTCAACCAGGACGGCGCGTCCAACGGCCTGACGGCCCCCAACGGGCCTTCTCAGCAGCGGGTGATCCGGCAGGCGCTGGCCAACGCGGGTCTCACCTCTTCCGAGGTGGACGCGGTGGAGGCACACGGCACCGGGACGAAGCTCGGTGACCCGATCGAGGCGCAGGCCCTGCTGGCGACGTACGGACAAGAGCGGGAACAGCCCCTGTGGCTGGGGTCGATCAAATCGAACATCGGCCACACCCAGGCCGCCGCCGGTGTCGCCGGAGTCATCAAGATGGTGCAGGCGATGCGCCACGGCGTGCTGCCCGCGACCCTGCACGCGGACGAGCCGACCCCGCACGTCGACTGGTCGACCGGCGGCGTGGAACTGCTGACCGAGGCCCAGCCGTGGCCCGCGACCGGCCGCCCCCGCCGAGCGGGCGTGTCGTCGTTCGGGATCAGCGGCACCAACGCCCACGTCATCCTCGAAGGCGTCGACCCGGCTGCGGCCTCGGTCCCCGCCGAACCGGCGGCCTCGGGATGGGTCGTCTCGGCCAAGACCGCCGACGGGCTGCGCGCTCAGGCGCGGCGCTTGAGTGAGTTCACCGCTTCCGATGTGGACGTGAACGACGTCGCCTGGTCGCTCGCCACGACCAGGGCGGCGCTGGCCCACCGGGCGGTGATCGTCGGCGCCGACCGCGCCGTGCTGCTCCGCGGGCTCGACGCGCTCGCGGCGGGCGACCCCTCCGCCGGAGTGGTGTCGGGCGTCGCCGGTGAGGGCAGGACCGCGTTCCTGTTCACCGGCCAGGGGTCGCAGCGGGCCGGGATGGGACGCGGGCTCTACGCCCGGTTCCCCGTGTTCGCCCAGGCCTACGACGCGGTGCGGGACGGACTGGGCCTGGAACTCGACGGCGTCGACCTGGATCAGACGGTCCACGCGCAGGCGGGGCTGTTCGCCGTGGAGGTGGCCGCGTTCCGGCTGCTGGAGTCGCTTCGGGTGACTCCCGACTACCTGCTCGGGCACTCGATCGGTGAGATCGCCGCCGCGCACTGCGCCGGGGTCCTGTCCCTGGAGGACGCGTGCACGCTGGTCGCGGCCCGGGGCCGGTTGATGCAGCGGCTCCCGGCGGGCGGCGCGATGCTGGCCGTCCAGGCCGACGAGGCCGAGGTCCGGGAGACCGTCGCGGGCCTGGTCGACATCGCGGCCGTCAACGGGCCGACGTCGGTCGTCGTCTCCGGCGACGCCCAGGTGATCGACGAACTCGCCGCCCGGTGGGCGGTGCACGGACGTAAGACGAGCCGGTTGACGGTCTCCCACGCCTTCCACTCCCGGCTCATGGAACCGATGCTCGCCGAGTTCGCCCAGGTACTGGACACGCTCACCTTCGCCGAACCCCGGATCCCGGTGATCTCCAACCTCACCGGCCGGCCCGGCAAGATCGACGAACCCGGCTACTGGATCCGCCAGGTGCGGGAGATGGTCCGGTTCGCCGACGGCGTCACCTTCCTCCGCGACCAGGGCGTGTCCCGGTTCGTGGAGCTGGGCCCCGACGGCGTGCTGTCCGGGCTGGCCCAGCAGTCGGTCGACGGGGTCTTCGCCCCGCTGATGCGCCGCGACCGCGACGAGGCCGAGACGGCCCTGGGAGCCCTGGGCCGCCTGTGGACCGACGGCGCCGAAGTGGACTGGGCGGCCGTCCACGACGGCCGCCGGGTGCGGCTGCCGAGCTACGCCTTCCAGCGGGAGCGCTACTGGGTGGAGCCCGCCGTCGGCGCCGGAGACGTGGGCGCGGTGGGCCTCGCCGCTTCCGGGCATCCGCTGTTGGGCGCGGCGGTGGTGCTGGCCGGTGACGGCGGAGCGGTGCTGACCGGCAGGTTGTCGCTGGCGACGCACGCCTGGCTGGCCGGCCACGCGATCCACGGGCAGGTCCTGCTGCCGGGGACGGCGTTCGTGGAGATGGCGCTGCGGGCCGGGGAAGAGGTCGGCTGCCTGACGCTGCGGGAGCTCGTGGTGCGGACGCCGCTGCTGCTCCCGGCCTCCGGCGGGGTCCAGGTGCAGGTGAGCGTGGGCGTGGCCGACGAAGGTGAGCGTTCCGTCGCGGTGTACGCCCGGCCCGAGGGCACGGACGAGTGGGTCTGCCATGCGACCGGGGCGCTGGGCGCTGATGACGTACACAAGACGTGGGATCTGACCGCCTGGCCGCCGCAGGGCGCGACGGCGATCGCCCTGGACGGGTTCTACGACGCCCTCGAAGAGGGCGGCTACGGCTACGGCCCGGTGTTCCGTGGCCTGCGCGCGGCCTGGCGCGACGACGAACGCGTGTACGCCGAAGTGACGCTCCCCGAGGAGACGGAAGCCGGCGGGTTCGGGATCCACCCGGCCCTGCTGGACGCGGCCCTGCACGTCAGCGGGCTCGCCACCGGCGGGGAGGGAACCCGGCTGCCGTTCGCGTGGACGGGAGTGCGCCTCCACGCCACCGGGGCCTCGATGCTGCGGGTGGCCGTCACCCCGGCCGGTGACGGGGTCAGGATCCAGACCGCCGACGCGACGGGCGCGCCGGTCGCGTCCGTGGAGTCGCTGGTGCTGCGGGAGATCGCGGCCGACCAGCTGGCGGCCCGCGCCGACGAGCCGCTCTACGTCGTGGACTGGACGCGGACGACCGCGCCGCCCGCCACCGGCACCTCCGCGTGGCCCGTGGTCTCCTCCGTCGACGTCCTGCTCGCCGCGCTCGACGACGGGGCGGCGGTGCCGCCGGTCGTGGTCCTGCCGCTGACCGGTGGGGACGCCGACGTCGCCGCCGAAGTGCTCCGATTGACCTCCGAGGCGCTGCGCGCCGTGCAGCTCTGGCTCGGCGACCCGCGCTTCGACGACTCCCGCCTGGTCCTGCTGACCTCCGGCGCGATGGACCCCGACGGCGGGGTGCGCGACCTGGCGGCCGCCGCCGTCTGGGGCCTGCTGCGATCGGTGCAGTCGGAACACCCCGACAGGTTCCTTCTGGTCGACGCGGAAACCGACGGCTGGCGGGAGTTCGTGACCAGTTCTGAACCGCAGCTGGCGGTCAGGGACGGCCAGGCCTGGGCGCCACGCCTGGCCCGCGTGCCCACCGGACCCCAGGAGACGGTCCCGCAGGCGGGCACCGTCCTGATCACCGGCGGCACCGGCACCCTCGGCGGCCTGCTGGCCCGCCACCTGGTCACCGCCCACGGCGTGCGGCACCTGCTGCTGCTCAGCAGACAGGGACCGGACAGCGCGGGGGCGACCGAGCTGGTGGCCGACCTGGCCGACCTGGGCGCGATCGGCGAAGTGGTGGCCTGCGACGCGGCCGATCGCGGGGCCCTGGCCGGGGTGATCGGCCGCTTCGGCCCCGGGCTGACCGGTGTGGTGCACGCGGCGGGCGTCCTGGACGACGGCGTGGTCGAGTCGCTCACCCCCGAGCGGCTGGCGACCGTCCTGCGCGCCAAGGTCGACGCCGCACTCCACCTGCACGAACTGACCGAAGACCTCGATCTGACCCTGTTCGCCCTCTTCTCCTCGGCGGCCGGCACGCTCGGCAACGCGGGACAGGCCAACTACGCGGCGGCGAACGCCTTCCTCGACGCACTGGCGGTCCACCGCCGCTCCGGGGGTCTCCCCGGAGTGTCGCTCGCGTGGGGCCGCTGGGAGCAGGCCAGCGCCATGACCGGACACCTCGGCGACCGGGCGGCCCGCCTCGGCGGCGCGCTCACCGCCGAACAGGGGCTGGCGCTCTACGACGCGGCGGTCGCCGGGGAGCACGCGCACGTCGTGCCCATCAGGCTCGACCTGCCGTCGGGCCGCTCCGGTGACCTCGCCGCCGTGCCGCCGATGCTGCGCGGGCTGCTGACCGGCGTCCCGAGGCGCGCGAGCGCACGGGCGGAGGGGCCACAGCTGCTGCGGCAACTGGCCGGACAGCCGCCCGTCGAGCGCTCCCGGCTCCTCCTGGACGCGGTCAGGGCCGAGGTCGCGCAGGTTCTCGGGCACGCCGGCGTCGAGGCCGTCACGCCCGAGCGGAGCTTCGGCGACCTCGGGTTCGACTCCCTCACCGCCGTCGAGCTGCGCAACCGGCTCGGCGCCCGCACCGGCCTGCGGCTACCCGCGACGCTGGTGTTCGACCACCCCTCGGCGGCCCAGCTCGCCGGGCACCTGGCCGAAAAGATCGCCCCCACCCAGAGCGCGGCGGCCGCCGCCGTGCTCGCCGACCAGGTGGACCAGATCGAGAACGGGCTGGCCGCCACCGAGGAGGCCGACCGCAGGACGCTCATCCGGCGGCTGCAGGCGATGCTCGCCCGCTACGACGACGACGGCGCCGAGACGGGCGGCTCAGCCGTCGTGGACGCCCTCGGCACGGCCACCGATGACGAGATCTTCGACTTCATCGACAAGGAGCTGGGCGCCTCATGACCTCCCTCTCCAAGCCCACTCCCAGACCATGTGAGGCCTAGATGGCGGACGAGCGGAAACTGCGCGACTACCTCAAGCGGGTCACGGCCGAGCTGCACCAGACCCGGCAACGCCTGCACGCCGCCGAGTCGGCGGACCGGCAGCCGATCGCGATCGTCGGCATGGCCTGCCGGCTGCCCGGCGGCGTGGACAGCCCCGCGGCGCTGTGGCGGCTGACTTCGGAAGGCGTGGACGCGATCTCCGCCTTCCCCGACGACCGGGGCTGGCGCGTCGACGAGCGGGCCTCGTTCGCGCGGACCGGCGGCTTCCTCTACGACGCCGACGTGTTCGACCCGGGGCTGTTCGGCATCTCGCCGCGTGAGGCGACGGCCATGGACCCGCAGCACCGGCTGCTTTTGGAGGCGTGCTGGGAGGCGTGCGAGCGGGGCGGCGTCGATCCGCTGTCGCTGCGCGGCAGCCGTACCGGGGTCTTCGCCGGGCTGATGTACCACGACTACAGCGCCCGCATGATCGACGTCCCCGAGGGGGTGGACGCCTACCTGGGAGTCGGCAGCATGGGCAGCATCGCCTCCGGCCGCATCTCCTACGCCTTCGGGCTGGAGGGCCCCGCGGTGACGGTCGACACGGCGTGCTCGTCGTCGCTGGTGGCGCTGCACCTGGCCTGCCGGTCGCTGCGCTCGGGCGAGTCGTCGCTGGCCTTCGCCGGCGGCGCGACCGTCATGGTCTCCCCGGACACCTTCGTCGGCTTCGACCGGCAGGGCGGCCTGGCCTCCGACGGCCGGTGCAAGTCCTTCGGCGCCTCGGCCGACGGCACCGGCTGGGCCGAGGGCGTCGGCATGCTCCTGCTGGAACGCCTGTCGGACGCCCAGCGCAACGGGCACCAGGTCCTCGCGGTGATCCGGGGGAGCGCGGTCAACCAGGACGGCGCGTCGAGCGGTCTCACCGCCCCCAACGGCCCCTCGCAGCAGCGGGTGATCACCGACGCGCTGGCGAGCGCGCGGCTGTCGCCGTCCGACGTCGACGCGGTGGAGGGACACGGCACCGGCACCCGGCTGGGCGACCCGATCGAGGCGCAGGCGCTGCTGGCGACCTACGGACAGGACCGGGAGGAACCCCTCTGGCTGGGGTCGGTGAAGTCGAACATCGGCCACACCCAGGCCGCCGCCGGGGTGGCCGGGGTGATCAAGATGGTGGAGGCGATGCGCCACGGCGTGCTGCCGCCCACCCTGCACGCCGACCAGCCCTCTCCCCAGGTCGACTGGACGGCCGGCGCGGTCGAACTGCTGACCGAGGCCCGCGCGTGGCCCTCGACGGATCGGCCCCGGCGGGCGGGCGTGTCGTCGTTCGGGATCAGCGGCACCAACGCCCACGTCATCGTCGAACAGGCCCCCTCGGACACCGAGGAGGTCCCGGCGGGCCCGATGCCCGGCGTGGTGCCCTGGCCGCTGGCCGCCCGCACCGCCGACGCGCTCCGCGCCCACGCCGCCCGCCTCCACGACCTCGTGACCGGGCCACAAGCACCGGACCCGGTGGACGTCGGCCGGTCCCTGCTGGCGCGTGCCGCCCTGGAGCACCGCGCCGTGGTGCTGGACAGCGGGGGAGAGGGCCTGGCCGCGCTCGCGGAGGGCCGGCCGAGCAGCCGTGTCGTCTCGGGCGTGGTCGGCGAGGGCCGGACCGCGTTCCTGTTCACCGGCCAGGGCTCGCAGCGCGCCGGAATGGGACGCGAGCTGCATGCCCGGTTCCCGGTGTTCGCCCAGACCTTCGACGCCGCGTGCGCCCTGCTGGACCTGGACTTCGACGGCGTCGATCTGGACCAGACGGTGCACGCGCAGGCCGCCCTGTTCGCCGTGGAGGTGGCTTCCTTCCGGCTGCTGGAGTCCGTCGGCGTGGTGCCCGACTTCCTGCTCGGGCACTCCATCGGTGAGGTCGCGGCCGCGCACTGCGCCGGGATCCTGTCCCTCGAAGACGCCTGTACGTTGGTCGCCGCGCGCGGCCGCCTGATGCAGGCACTCCCGGCCGGGGGCGCGATGCTCGCCCTCCAGATCACCGAAGACCAGATCGACGACGACCGGGTCGACATCGCCGCCGTCAACGGCCCTTCGGCGATCGTGATCTCCGGCGACGCCGACGTCATCGAGGAATGGGCCGCGCGGGGCCTCAAGCACAACCGGCTGAAGGTCTCGCACGCCTTCCACTCCCGGCTCATGGAACCGATGCTGGACGACTTCGCGCAGGTCCTGGCCACATTGACCTTCGCCGAACCGCAGATCCCCATCGTGGGCGGCGAGATGACCACCCCGGGCTACTGGGTGCGCCAGGTGCGCGATACGGTCCGCTTCGCCGACGGCGTCACCTACCTCCGCGACCAGGGCGTGTCCCGGTTCGTGGAGCTGGGCCCCGACGGCGTGCTGTGCGGGCTGGCCCAGCAGTCCGCCGACGGCGTGTTCGCGCCGATCATGCGCCACGACCGCGACGACGCCTTCGTCACCGCCCTCGCCGAACTCTGGACCCGTGGCGTCGCGGTGAACTGGGCGAACCTCTTCGCCGGTCACGGCAAGCGGGTGGAGCTGCCCATCTACCCGTTCCAGCACGAACGGTTCTGGCTCTACCCGGCCGAGCCCACCGGCGAGACCGGCTGGCTGGAGTCGGTCGCCGGCGCGGACGCCGACACCATCGCCGACCACATCGGCGTGAGCGACCACGACGAACGCGCCTCCCTGCGACAGGCCCTGCCCCTGCTGGCCTCCTGGCACCGCCGGAGCCGGGAACAGGCCGAGGTCGCCCGATGGCGCTACCGCGTCGGCTGGGAGCCGGTGCCCGACGTGCCCGCCCCGCACGTCTCGGGCGTCTGGCTGCTGCTGGTCCCGGAGGCCCTCGCCGACGGCGCGATCGCCCGCTCCTGCCGCGACGGCCTGTTCAGCCACGGCGCCGATGTGACCGAGGTGACCGTTCCCGCCGACGTGACCGACGAGACGGACCTGGCCGCCCTCCTGCTGGTGGCCACCCGGAACGGAGCGCCGGCCGGACTGCTCTCCCTCCTCGCCCTGGACGAGAACCCGCACCCTGCCCTCCTGGAGGTGCCCGCGGGGACGGCGACGACGCTGCTGCTCGCGCAGGCCGCCGTACAGGTGGGCCTGAGCGCCCCGGTGTGGTGCGTGACGCGCGGCGCGGTGTCGACCCTCGACCACGAACCGCCGGCGAGCCCGGCACAGGCGGCGGTCTGGGGCCTGGGCCGCGTCGTCGCCCTGGAACATCCGCACCTGTGGGGCGGCCTCGTCGACCTGCCCGCCGATCCCGGCATCCCGGCGATCGACATTGAGGCGATCGACATGGCGGCGATCGACCGCCTGATCGGCCTGCTCGGCTCGGCCGACGGAGAAGACCAGCTGGCGATCCGCTCCGACGGCGTCTTCGCACGCCGGCTCCTGCGCGCGCCGACGGACTCCGGCGCCCCGCGCTGGCGACCGCGCGACACCGTCCTGGTGACCGGCGGCACGGGCGCGCTGGGCGCGAACGTCGCACGGTGGCTCGCCCGCGAAGGCGCCGAACACGTGGTGCTGGTCAGCCGCGCCGGACGCGCGGCGACCGGACTGGCCGAGCTGGAAGCCGACCTGGCCGCCCTTGGCGCGAAGGTCACCGTGGCCGCCTGCGACATGGCCGACCGGGCCGACGTCGCCCGGCTGATCGACCAGATCGGCACGGCCGAACCCCCGCTCCGCGCGGTCGTGCACGCCGCGGGCGTCGGGAACTCCGCTCCGCTGACCGACACCACCCTGGCCGAACTCGGCCGCACCGCCGCCGCCAAGATCTCCGGCGCCCGGCACCTGGACGAACTGCTCGACCGCCGCGCCATGGACGCGGTCGTCTACTTCTCCTCCATCGCCGGCGTGTGGGGCGTGGGCGAACAGGCTGGTTACGCGGCGGCCAACGCCTACCTCGACGCGCTCGCCCAGCGCCGCGGCGCGGAAGGCGTCAGGACGATCTCGGTCGCCTGGGGGCCCTGGGACGGCGGCGGCCTGGTCGACCAGGCCGCCAAGGAACCGATGCGCCGCCGCGGCATCTCCGTCATGGCGCCCGACCCGGCGATGCGCGCCTTCCAGCAGGCGATGGACCAGGACACCGGGACGGTCACCGTCGCCGACATCGCCTGGGACCGGTTCGTGCCTGCCTTCACCGCCCTGCGGCCCAGCCGTCTCTTCGACGAGATCCCCGAGGTGCGCCAACTCCTGGCGGGATCGCCCGACACCGGCCCGGACACCGACCGGCTCGCCGCCCTGCGGCAACGCCTCACCGCCCTGCCCTCCGCCGACCGGGACCTGCACCTCCTCGACCTGGTGCGGGGCCACGCGGCGGCGGTCCTCGGGCACGACACCCCCCACGCGATCGAGAACGGCCGGTCGTTCCGCGAGTGCGGGTTCGATTCGCTGACCGCCGTGGAACTGCGCAACCGGCTCGGCGACACCATCGGCCTGCCCCTGCCGGCCACCATGGTCTTCGACCACCCGACGCCGGTCCTGCTCGCCGACTACCTGCGCGAAGCGGTCCTGCCCGAAGGCGGGCACGCCGAGCTGCCCTCCGCCGCCGAACTGGACCTGCTCGAGCAGACGCTGCTCGGCCGTCCTGACGACGACATCGACCGCGTCCGCGTCGTCCTGCGCCTGGAGGCGCTGCTGGCCCGCCAGCGTACGGAAAGCGCCGGAGCCGACGGCGACGACCTGCGGGAACGACTCAGCACAGCCACCAACGAAGAACTTTTCGACCTGGTCGATCGGGACCTGGGCCTGTTGTGAGCCGGGAAGGCGACGTTCCAATGACGAATGAGCAGAAGCTTCGCGAATATCTGAGCCGGGTCATCGCCGAACTCCACCAGACCCGCCAGCGGGTCCGTGAGGTGGAGGCGGCGGCCGACGAACCGATCGCCATCGTCTCGATGGCCTGCCGCTTCCCCGGCGACGTGCGGTCCCCGGCCGACCTGTGGCGGCTGGTCACCACCGGCCAGGACGCCATCACCCCGCTCCCCGCCGACCGAGGCTGGGACATGTCCGGAGACGACCCGTCCTGGGCGGGCGGCTTCATCGGCGACGCCGCCGACTTCGACGCCGACCTGTTCGGCATCTCGCCCCGCGAGGCGCTCGGCATGGAGCCCCAGCAGCGGCTGCTGCTGGAGACGGCGTGGAAGACCTTCGAAGAGGCCGGCATCGACCCGCACGCGCTGAAGGGCTCCCGCACCGGCGTCTTCGTCGGCGTCACCGCCGTCAGCTACGGCTCGGGCAAGGACCTGCCGGAAGAGGTCGCGGGCCACCTGATGATCGGCACCGCGGCCAGTATCGCGTCCGGCCGGGTGGCGTACTCCTTCGGGCTCGAAGGCCCGGCGGTGACGGTGGACACGGCGTGCTCGTCGTCGCTGGTGGCGCTGCACATGGCGATCCAGTCGCTGCGGGAGGGCGGCTGCGATCTCGCCCTGGCGGGCGGCGTGACGGTCATGACCTCGCCGATGCAGATCGTGGAGTTCGGCCGGCAGGGCGGCCTGTCCTCCGACGGCCGGTGCAAGTCGTTCTCGGCCGACGCGGACGGCGCGGGCTGGTCGGAGGGCGTGGGCCTGCTGCTGGTGGAGCGGCTGTCGGATGCCCGGCGTCGGGGGCACGAGGTGCTCGCGGTGGTGCGGGGCAGTTCGATCAACCAGGACGGCGCGTCGAACGGGTTGACCGCGCCCAATGGTCCGGCGCAGGAGCGGGTGATCCGCCAGGCGCTCGCGGGTGCGCGGCTGTCCGCCGAGGACGTGGACGTGGTGGAGGCGCACGGCACCGGGACCCGGCTGGGTGACCCGATCGAGGCGCAGGCCCTGCTCGCGACCTATGGGCGGGGGCGTACCGTCGACCAGCCGTTGTGGCTGGGGTCGATCAAGTCGAACATCGGGCATTCGCAGTCTGCTGCGGGTGTGGCCGGCGTGATCAAGATGGTGCAGGCGATGCGGCACGGCCTGATGCCTCGCACGTTGCACGCCGACCAGCCCTCTCCCCAGGTGGACTGGTCGCCCGGCACCGTCCGGCTGCTGACCGAACCGCGAGAGTGGCCCGAGACCGACCGGCCCCGCCGTGCGGCCGTGTCGTCGTTCGGGATGAGCGGGACGAACGCGCACGTCATCTTGGAGCAGGCCCCGGTCGAGGCGGAGGTTCCGGCGGCTCCCCAGGCTGGTCCGGTGCCGTGGGTGCTGGCGGCGAAGACGGCGGAAGGGCTCAAGGGTCAGGCGGCCCGGCTGCGCGAGTTCGTGACCTCGGACGACGCGGACAGTGTGGATGTGGCTCGCTCCCTGCTGTCGCGGGCGGCGTTGCCGCATCGCGCGGTGGTGCTCGGGTCCGAGCGTGAGGAGTTGCTGACCGGTCTGGACGCGTTGGCCGGTGATGTGTCCGCGGCCAACGTGGTGCGGGGCACTGACGCAGGTGGCGGTGTCGTCTTCGTCTTCCCCGGCCAGGGGTCGCAGTGGGTCGGGATGGCGCAGGGCCTTCTCGACTCCTCCCCGGTGTTCCGGGAGCGGCTGGCCGAGTGCGAAGCGGCTCTCTCGGAATTCGTGGACTGGTCGCTGACCGACGTGCTCCGCGAGGGCACCGGGTTGGACCGCGTGGACGTGGTCCAACCCTCGTTGTGGGCGGTGATGGTCTCGCTGGCCGCGACGTGGCGGGCGCATGGCGTCCACCCCTCAGCGGTTATCGGGCATTCGCAGGGTGAGATCGCGGCCGCTGTGGTGGCCGGTGCGCTGTCTTTGAGCGATGGCGCTCGGGTGGTCGCACTGCGCAGCAAAGCGCTGATCGCCCTGGCCGGTGGCGGTGGGATGGTCTCCGTCGCGGCTGGATATGAGCAGGTGGAGGCCCTGTTCCCCAACGGGGTCGCGGCCTTCAACGGGCCTTCATCGACCGTGGTCGCCGGCGAACCGCAGGCACTCGACGAGCTGCTGGCCGAGTGTGAAGCCCGGGGGATCCGGGCTCGCCGGATTCCGGTCGACTACGCCTCGCACTCACCCCAGGTCGAGCGGATCCGGGCGAAGATCCTCGCAGACCTGGCCTCGATCACCCCGGGCAGCTCCGACATCGCGCTGTACTCGACCGTGACGGGCGCTTCCATCGACACCACCGTCATGGACGCCGCCTACTGGTACCAGAACCTGCGCTCCCCGGTGCAGTTCGAGCAGGCCACCAGGGCGCTGCTGGCCGATGGCCGATCGCTGTTCGTGGAGTGCAGCCCGCATCCGGTGCTGACGTTCGGCGTACAGGAGACCGCCGAAGACGAGGCCGTCACGGTCGGCACCCTGCGCCGGGACGACGGCGGCCCGGACAGGTTCCTGGCCTCGCTGGCCGAGGTGTGGTGCGCGGGCGTCGACGTCGACTTCACCGGATTCGTGGACGGCGGCCGCCGCATCGGACTGCCGACCTATGCGTTCCAGCGGCAGCGCTACTGGCCGATGCCCCTGCCCGCCGTGACCGAGACGCCCGCGCACGCGGACCCGGTCGAGGGCAAGTTCTGGGACGCGGTGGAACGCGAGGACCTGGAAGCACTGGCCGGCACTTTGCAGTTGGAGCAGGCCCCGGAACTTCTCGGCGAGGTGCTGCCCGCGCTGTCGGCCTGGCGTCGCAGTCGTCGCCGTGATGCGGTGATCGACTCCTGGCGCTACCGCATCGTGTGGAAGCCGGTGTCGGACCTTCCTGCTCAGCCCATGTTGAGTGGATCGTGGCTGCTGGTGACCACGGACGGCGGCGACGAGGTGGCGGCTGTCCTGCGGTCGGCGGGCGCGGACGTGATCACGGTGGCCGTGTCCGATCGCGAGGCGACGGCCGAGCTTCTCCGTGAGGTCGGGCCGATCGCCGGAGTGGTCTCCCTCCTCGGCGAGGGTTTGGCCGCGACGGTCGCTTTGATCCAGGCCCTGGGCGACGCCGGTATCGCGGCCCCGATGTGGGCGCTGACCGGCGGCGCGGTCTCGATCGGCCGCTCAGACCCGCTGACCAGTCCCGTTCAGGCTCAGACATGGGGCCTGGGCAGGGTGGCGGCCTTGGAATACCCCGGGCGGTGGGGTGGTCTGATCGACGTCCCGGCCACGCTCGACGCCCGTGCGAGCACCCGGTTGGTGGCGATCCTCAGCGGTGGAGCCGGGGACGAGGATCAGCTCGCGGTCCGCGCGTCGGGTGTGTTCGCCCGGCGACTGGTGCGCGCGCCCCGCACCTCCGGCGCGACGAGCGCGCGCTTGGACGGTTCGGTGCTGGTGACCGGCGGCACGGGCGCGCTCGGCGCGGTCGTGGCCCGCTGGCTGGCCGGACGCGGCGTGCCCCACCTGATCCTGACCGGACGTCGAGGCGCGGCCACCCCTGGTGTGGACGCCCTGGTCGCGGAACTGACGGAGCTGGGCACCCGAGTGACGGTCGCCGCCTGTGACGTGGCCGACCGTTCGGCGCTAGCCGACCTGCTCGCCACCGTTCCCGACCTCACAGGAGTGGTGCACGCGGCCGGTGTCGGGCAGTCCACGATGCTGGACCAGACCGGTCCCGCCGAACTCGCGCACGTGCTCGGCGGCAAGGTCGCCGGTGCGGTGAACCTGCACGAACTCACCCGGGACCTCGACCTGTTCGTCGTGTTCGCCTCCGGCGCGGGTGTCTGGGGGAGTGGCGGCCAGGCCGCCTACGGTGCGGCCAACGCCTACCTCGACGCGCTGGTCACCCAGCGCCGCGCCCAGGGACTCGCCGGCACCTCTATCTCGTGGGGCGCCTGGGGGGAAAGCGGGATGGTCGCGCAGGAGGCCGCCCGCGACTACCTGCGCGAACGCGGCATGATCCCGATGGACCCCGACCTGGCGATCCAGGCGCTCGCCCACGCGGTGGACGCCGGTGACGACTGCGTGACCGTCGCCGACATCGACTGGCCCCGCTTCACCGACACCTTCACCGCCACCCGCGTCAGCCCCCTCCTCGCCGAACTCCCCGAGGCGCGGCAGAACCAGACGGCCGCCTCCGACCATGAGGACGGTTCGGCGCTGGCGCGCCGTCTCACCCCGCTGCCGACCTCTCAGCGCCGTCAGATCCTCCTCGACCTGATCCGCGGCGAAGTCGCCTCGGTCCTCAAGCTTCCCGACACGCAGGCGATCGCGGCGACGCGGACCTTCAAGGACCTCGGCTTCGAGTCGCTGACCGCCGTCGAACTGCGCAACCGCCTCAACCGGGAGACCGGGCTGCGGCTGCCCGCCACGATGGTCTTCGACCACCCGACCCCGACCGCCCTCGTGGCCTACCTGTACGGCGAACTCGGCCTCGGCGAACCGGCATCGTCCACCCCCGCCCACGCGGCAGAGGCGACGGCCCTCGACGAGCCGATCGCGATCATCGGCATGAGCTGCCGCTTCCCCGGCGAGATCCGTAACCCTGCCCAGCTCTGGGACGTCGTCGCCGCCGGAACCGACACCCTGTCGCCCTTCCCCGCCGACCGGGGCTGGCCCGACCAGATCCCCGGCGCGGACGCGGGGGTGGGCGGTTTCGTCCACGACGCGACCACGTTCGACGCCGCCCTGTTCGGCATCTCCCCCCGCGAGGCGCTCGCGATGGATCCGCAGCAGCGGCTCGTCCTGGAGAGCGCGTGGGAAGCCTTCGAGAGCGCCGGCATCGACCCCCACTCGATGCGCGGCACCCTGACGGGCGTCTTCGCGGGCGCTTCGTCCTCGGCCTACGGTTACGGCCAGGTGCTGGAAGGCGTCGAGGGTCACCTGCTCTCCGGTACGGCCAACAGCGTGATCTCGGGCCGGGTCGCCTACACCTTCGGGCTGGAAGGCCCGGCGGTGACGGTGGACACGGCGTGTTCGTCGTCGCTGGTGGCGCTGCACCTGGCGGCGCAGGCGCTCCGCGTCGGCGAGTGTGACATGGCGCTGGCGGGCGGCGTCGCGGTGATGGTGAACCCGGGCGCGTTCGGTGAGTTCAACCGGCAGGGCGGCCTGGCCTCGGACGGCCGGTGCAAGTCCTTCGCGGGCGCCGCCGACGGCACCGGCTGGGGCGAGGGCGTCGGCGTCCTGGTCCTGGAGCGGCTGTCGGACGCCCGGCGCAACGGGCACACGATCCTGGCGGTCGTCCGGGGGAGCGCCGTCAACCAGGACGGCGCCTCCAACGGCCTGACCGCCCCGAACGGGCCTTCGCAGGAGCGGGTGATCCGCCAGGCGCTGGCCAACGCCAGCCTGGAAGCCTCCGACGTGGACGTCGTGGAGGCGCACGGCACCGGCACGACCTTGGGCGACCCGATCGAGGCGCAGGCGTTGCTGGCGACGTACGGACAGACCCGGGAGCGCCCCCTGTGGCTCGGCTCGATCAAGTCGAACATCGGCCACACCCAGGCCGCCGCCGGCGTGGCCGGTGTGATCAAGATGGTTCAGGCGCTGCGGCACGGCGTGCTGCCCGCGACTCTGCACGTCGACGAGCCGACCCCGCAGGTCGACTGGTCGACGGGTGCGGTCGAGCTGCTGACCGAGGCCCGGCCCTGGCCCTCGACCGACAGACCGCGCCGGGCCGGTGTCTCCTCGTTCGGGATCAGCGGCACCAACGCCCACGTGATCATCGAGGCCGCACCGGCCGCCGACGAGCCTGCCCAGGCAACGGCCGATGGCCCCGTGCCGTGGCTGATCTCCGGCCGCTCGGCGGAGGCCTTGGCCGCACAGGCGCAGCGGTTGCGCGGGCCGGTCGCGGAACTGGCCCCGGTGGACGTGGCCCGGTCGCTGCTGGGCCGGGCGGCGCTGTCGCACCGCGCGGTGGTGCTGGGCCCCGATCGGGACGCCCTCCTGACCGCCCTCGCCTCCGGTGAGCCCGCAGCGGGCGTGATCTCCGGCGTCGCGGGCGAAGGCAGGACCGCGTTCCTGTTCACCGGCCAGGGAGCCCAGCGTCCCGGGATGGGAAGCGGCCTCTATGAGGCCTTCCCGGTGTTCGCCGAGGCGTTCGACGCGGTCTGCGCCGAACTCGACCTTCTCCTGGACCGGCCGATCCGGGACGTCATCCTCGACGGCACGGATCTGGATCAGACCGTCTACACGCAGGCAGGTCTGTTCGCGGTGGAAGTGGCGTCGTTCCGGCTGCTGGAGTCGCTCGGGGTGGTCCCGGACTATCTGCTGGGCCACTCGATCGGCGAGGTCACCGCAGCGCACTGCGCGGGCATCCTCTCGCTGGAAGACGCGTGCACGCTGGTCGCGGCGCGAGGCAGGCTGATGCAGGCGCTCCCGGCGGGCGGCGCGATGCTCGCCCTTCAGGCCACCGAAGACCAGATCGTCGACGACCGTATCGACATCGCCGCCGTGAACGGCCCCGACTCCGTGGTGATCTCCGGCCCCGCCGACGTCATCGAGGAATGGACCACCCGAGGCTTCAAGCACAACCGGCTGAAGGTCTCGCACGCCTTCCACTCCCGGCTCATGGAACCGATGCTCGCCGAGTTCTCGCAGGTCCTGGAGACGCTGAGTTTCGCCGAACCGCAGATCCCCATCGTGTCCGGCGAGATGACCACGCCCGGCTACTGGGTCCGCCAGGTCCGGGAGACGGTCCGCTTCGCCGATGGCGTCACGCACCTGGGTGAGCAGGGCGTGACCCGGTTCGTCGAGCTGGGCCCGGACGGGGTCCTGTCCGGTCTCGCCCAGCAGTCCGTCGAGGGCGTGTTCGCCCCGCTGATGCGCCGCGACCGCGACGAGCACGAGACGACGCTGACCGCGCTCGCCCACCTGTGGACCTCTGGTGCCGACCTCGACTGGTCGACGGTGCTGACGGCAGGTCGCAGGGTCGACCTGCCGACCTACGCCTTCCAGCGGGAGCGCTTCTGGCCGGAGCCGGTGGCCGCGCGAGCGGTCCTGTCCGGTGACGTGGTGGAGTCCCGCTTCTGGGACGCCGTCGAACGCGAGGACCTCGGCGAACTCGCCCACACCCTCGACACGCAGCCTGAGAACGTGGAGACGCTGCTGCCGGCGTTGTCGTCGTGGCACAAGCGCCGCCGCCAGGACTCGGCGGTGGAGTCGTGGCGCTACCAGGTGACGTGGAAGCCGCTGACCGGCGAGAAAGCGGCGTCCCTGACCGGCCGCTGGCTGCTCGTCGTGCCCGAGGAGCACCCGCTCGTCCAGCAGGTCGAAGCGGCACTCGCCTCGGCCGGTGCGGAAGTGGTCCGCCTGGTCCTGACCGACCCCGACCGTGAATCTCTGGCAGAGCGGCTCGAAGACGTGGCCGGTGTGGTCGCGCTGACCGACCTGGTCACGACGGTCACCCTGCTCCAGGCGCTGGGCGACGCCGGTGTCCAGGCCCCGCTGTGGGCGGCGACCGTCGGCGCGGTCTCGATCGGCAGGTCGGACCCGCTGGCGAATCCCGTACAGGCCCAGATCTGGGGACTCGGGAGGGTGGCGGCCCTGGAGTATCCCGACCGCTGGGGCGGCCTCATCGACCTCCCTTCGGTGCTCGACGAGCGCGCCGGACAGCGCCTGATCACGGTCCTGACCGGCGATGAGGACCAGGTCGCGATCCGCGCCTCCGGCGTGTTCGGCCGTCGTCTGGTCCGCGCCCAGGCCGGGAGGCCCGCCGAGATCACCCCCTCCGGGACGGTCCTGGTGACCGGTGGCACCGGCGCGCTGGGCGCGGTGGTGGCCCGGTGGCTGGCCGGGCGCGGTGCGCCGCACCTCGTGCTGACGAGCCGCCGGGGGAACGCGGCCCCGGGCGTGGACGACCTGGTCGCCGAACTGTCGGCCCTGGGCACCCGTGTCACGGTCGCGGCCTGCGACGTGGCCGACCCGGACGCGGTCGCGGCGGTGCTGGCCGGGATCCCGGCCGACCTCCCCCTGACCGGTGTGGTCCACGCGGCGGGCACGCTGGACGACGGCACGATCGACTCGCTGACCCCCGACCGGTTCGAGCGCGTCCTCGGCCCCAAGACGCAGGGACTGACCGTCCTGGACGACCTGACCCGCGACCACGACCTCGACTTCTTCGTCGCGTTCTCGTCGCTGGCCGGCACCGTCGGCAGCGCCGGTCAGGGCAACTACGCGGCGGCCAACGCGTTCCTCGACGCGTGGATGCGCCGCCGCCGCGACCGGGGACTGCCGGGCGTGTCGGTGGCGTGGGGTCCGTGGGCGCAGAGCGGCATGGCCGCAGACGACCGGACGCTGATCGAGCGGATGCGCCGGGGCGGACTTCCGCCGATGGACCCGGACCTGGCCGTCGCGGCGCTGGCCCAGGCGATCGGCGGCGAACCGGACAACGTGGTGATCGCCGACATCGACTGGCCGGTGTTCGGCGCGAGCCTGACCGGCCCTCTCGTCCGCGACCTGCCCGAGGCCGCGTCGGCGGCCCCGGCCGGGGGAGCCGACCCCGCGCAGGCGTTCCGGGCCGACCTGGCGGCGATGCCGCGAGTCCGGCGCCGGGGGATGCTGCTGGACGCGGTCCGGTCCTGGGCGGCGGCGGTGCTGGGCCACGACTCGCCGCACGCGGTGGGCGCCGGCCAGGCCTTCCGCGACCTGGGATTCAACTCCCTGATGGCGGTGGAGCTCCGCAACGTGGTGGCCGGGCGGACCGGGCTGAAACTCCCGGTCACGATGGTGTTCGACCGCCCGACCCCCGAGGCGCTGGCCGCCTTCCTGGAGGCGGAACTGTTCGGCCAGGATGCCGCCGACGCCACGGTGACCGCCGTGGCCGAGCCGGACGAGCCGGTCGTGATCGTCGGGATGAGCTGCCGGTTCCCCGGCGGCGTCGGCACCCCGGCGGAGCTGTGGCGGCTGGTGTCGGAGGGCGGCGACGGCGTGTCGTCCTTCCCGGCCGACCGGGGCTGGTCGGTGGACGCCGCCGCCACCTACGCCCGCAGGGGCGGGTTCGTCGAGGCGGTGACCGAGTTCGACGCCGGCCTGTTCGGCATCTCGCCGCGTGAGGCGCTGGCGATGGATCCGCAGCAGCGCATCCTGCTGGAGGCGGCCTGGGAGGCGTTCGAGCAGGCGGGCATCGACCCGCTGTCGCTGAAGCGCACGCCGACCGGTGTGATCATCGGCGCGTCCTCCTCGCTCTACGGCGTCGGCACCGACCTGGCCTCGGGCGCGGACGGGCACCTGATGACCGGCAGCGTGACCAGCATGCTGTCGGGCCGGGTGGCGTACTCGTTCGGGCTGGAGGGCCCGGCGCTGACCGTGGACACGGCGTGTTCCTCGTCGCTGGTGGCGATGCACCTGGCCGCGCAGGCGCTCCAGCGGGGCGAGTGCGATCTGGTGCTGGCCGGTGGCGTGACGGTGATGGCGACGCCCGCGAGTTTCGCCGAGTTCGACCGGCAGGGCGGCCTGGCCGCCGACGGGCGCTGCAAGGCGTTCGCCGCCTCGGCGGATGGCACGGGCTGGTCGGAGGGAGTCGGCCTGCTGGTGCTGGAGCGGCTGTCGGACGCCGAGCGCAATGGGCACGCCGTGCTCGCGGTGCTGCGCGGCAGCGCCGTCAACCAGGACGGCGCGTCCAACGGCCTGACCGCCCCCAACGGGCCTTCGCAGGAGCGGGTGATCCGCCAGGCGCTGGCCAACGCCCGTCTCGCGCCGTCGGAGGTGGACGTCGTGGAGGCGCACGGCACCGGCACCACGCTGGGTGACCCGATCGAGGCGCAGGCCCTGCTGGCGACGTACGGGCAGGAACGAGAGCGCCCCCTGTGGCTGGGCTCGGTGAAGTCGAACATCGGCCACACGCAGGCCGCCGCCGGGGTGGCGGGCGTGATCAAGATGATCGAGGCGATGCGGCACGGCGTGCTGCCCGCGACGCTGCACGTGGACGAGCCCTCACCGCACGTCGACTGGTCGACCGGCTCAGTCGAGCTGCTGACCGAGGCCAGGCCGTGGTTCGAGACCGATCGGCCGCGCCGGGCCGGGGTGTCCTCGTTCGGGATCAGCGGCACCAACGCCCACGTGATCCTGGAGCAGCCCGCCCCGGCCGGGCCCGCGCCCGATCGGGAGGAGAAGTCGGGCCCGGTCCCGTGGATCGTGTCGGCGCGGACCGCCGACGGATTGCGCGGCCAGGCCGACCGGCTGCGCCGTTTCACCGCGAATGCCCCCGGCCCCCGCGACGTCGGCTGGTCCCTGGCCACCGCCAGGGCGGCGCTGAAGCATCGCGCGGTCGTGCTGGGCGCCGACCGCGAGGACCTGGCGCGGGCGCTGGCGGCGGTCGCCGCGGGTCTGCCGAACGCCTCCGTGGTGACCGGCGTGGCCGACGAGGGCCGCACCGCCTTCCTGTTCACCGGCCAGGGCGCCCAGCGCCTCGGCATGGGTCTGGACCTCCGCCCCCGCTACCCGGAGTTCGCCGCCGCCTTCGACGCGGTCTGCGCGGAGTTCGACCGTCACCTGGACCGGCCGATCGCCACCGTGATCGCCGACGGCCCGGACCTCGACCAGACCGTCTACGCGCAGGCCGGCCTGTTCGCGGTCGAGGTGGCGCTGTTCCGGCTGCTGGAGTCGTTCGGGGTGGTTCCGGACTTCCTGCTGGGGCACTCGATCGGTGAGATCGCGGCCGCGCACTGCGCCGGGGTCTTCTCTCTCGAAGACGCCTGTACGTTGGTCGCCGCGCGAGGCCGCCTGATGCAGGCTCTCCCGGCCGGGGGAGCGATGCTCGCCCTCCAGACCGCCGAAGAGGAGATCACCGACGACCGGGTGGACATCGCGGCCGTCAACCCCGACTCGGTGGTGATCTCCGGCCCCGCCGGCGTCATCGAGGAATGGGCCTCCCGGGGCTTCAAGCACAACCGGCTGAAGGTCTCCCACGCCTTCCACTCCCGGCTCATGGAACCGATGCTCGCCGAGTTCGCCAAGGTCCTGGCGACGCTGACCTACGCCGAGCCGCGCATCCCGGTGATCTCCAACCTGACCGGACGTCCCGGCCGGATCGGCGAGCCGGGCTACTGGATCCGGCAGGTGCGCGAGACGGTCCGGTTCGCCGACGGCGTCACCTACCTGGGGGAGCAGGGCGTGACCCGTTTCGTCGAGCTCGGGCCCGACGGCGTGCTGAGCGCCATGGCAGGCAAGATCATCACCGGTGCGGTGTCCGCGCCGTTGCTGCGCGAGGGCCGCGACCACGTCCAGACCGCGCTGGGACGTCTGTGGACGGCCGGCGTCCACGTCGACTGGCCGGTGCTGCTGTCGGGCGGGCGGAAGGTGGACCTGCCGACCTACGCCTTCCAGCGTGAACGCTACTGGCCGAAGGCGCTGGCGGCGGGGGTGGCCGACCCGGCCGAGGAGCTGTTCTGGGCGGCGGTCGAGGGCGAGGACCTCGGCCGGCTCGCCGACACGCTCGACACCCGGCCGGAGACCGTGGAGACGGTGCTGCCCGCGCTGACGTCCTGGCGTCGCCGCCGGCGGCAGGAGTCGCTCGCCGACTCCTGGCGCTACCGCGTCGTGTGGCGCCCGGAGAGCCGCGCCGCCGGCCCCGACGTCCTGGACGGCGTCTGGCTGCTGGTCGCCCCGGCCGCCGACGACCTGGCCGCCGAGGCGGAGCTCGTGCTGGTCGCGGCGGGCGCCAAGGTCGTGCGGCTGTCTGCCGACGGTGACGGCGGCGACCCCGCCGCGCTGGCCGCGCGGATCAGGCAGGTGTGCGGCCAGGCGGGCGAGGTGACGGGCGTGCTGTCCATGCTCGCCCACGGGGAGGACCGCGTGCCCGCGACCGTGACGCTCGTCCAGGCGCTCGACGAGACCAACCTCGGCGCGCCGCTGTGGGTCGTCACCCACCAGGCCGTCTCGACCGGACCGGCCGATCCGCCGAAGCACCCGGAACAGGCGACCCTGTGGGGGCTCGGCCGGGGCGTCGACCTGGCCCGGCCCGAACGGTGGGGCGGCATCGTCGACCTGCCCGCCCGCCTGGACACCGGCTCCTGGGACCGCTTCGTCACCCTCCTGGCCGACGGCGCCGAACCCGAAGCGGCGATCCGCGACGGCATCCGCCACACGCGGCGGCTGACACCGGAACTGTCGGTGGCCGTCGGGGAGCGGCTGACCTGGGCGGCGACGGGCACCGTCCTGATCACCGGCGGCACCGGCGCGCTCGGCCGCCGGGTGGCCCGCTGGCTGGCCGGACGTGGCGTGCCCCATCTGCTGCTGGCCGGCCGCCGCGGCCACGACAGCCCGGGAGTGGCCGAGCTCGTCGCCGACCTGCGCGATGGCGGCACCGAGGTGACGGTCGCGGCCTGCGACGTCGCCGACCGGGACGCGGTGGCCGCGCTGCTCGCCGCGATCCCGGCGAGCCGTCCGCTGACCGGGGTCGTGCACGCGGCGGCGGTCGCCGACGACACCCCGCTGGCCGCGCTCACCCCCGAACGCGTCGCCGAGGTGCTGCGCCCCACCGTGGACGGCGCCCGCCACCTGCACGAACTGACACTCGACCACGACCTGTCCGCGTTCGTGCTCTTCTCCTCCGTCGCCGGTGTCTGGGGCGGCGCGCAGCCCGCACGGGCCGCGGCCAACGCCTACCTCGACGCCCTGGCCTGCGCGCGCCGGGCCGGCGGTCACGCCGCCGTCTCGATCGCCTGGGGACCGTGGGCCGATGAGGACGGCCTCACCGGCGACGCGGCCGAGCGGCTGGCCCGCGCCGGACTGCGGGCCCTGTCGCCCGACCACGCGCTCGACCTGCTCGCCCGGCTGCCGGGACGCGGGGAGGCGTGCGTCACCGTCGCCGACGTCGACTGGGCCCGCTTCGCCGAGTCGTACACGCTGGCCCGCCCCCGCCGCCTCCTGGACGAACTCCCCGGAGCCCGCCGCGACGGCACCGCCGCCCGCGGCGCCCAGCCGGACGCGGCCGCGCTGCGCGAGCGGCTGGCGGCCCTGCCCGGTGCGCAGCGTCACCCGGCCGTCCTGGACCTGGTGCGCGCGCACGCGGCGGCGGTCCTCGGATACGAGGACGTCGACGGCATCGCGGCCGACCAGCAGTTCCTGGAGCTGGGCGTCAACTCCCTCACCGCGATCGAGTTGCGCGACCGGCTTCAGTCGGCCACCGGCGCCACCCTGGCCAGCACGGTCGTGTTCGACAGCGCCACCCCGGCCGCCCTCGCGCGCCACCTGCAGGAGGCGCTGTTCGGCGTGGACGAGGCCGCGGCCGAGCCGCCGGGACAGAGCGGCCTGATGCGCACCCTCTACAACGAGGTCATGCGCCAGGGCGACCGGATGTTCAAGTTCATGGAGTTCCTGTCCGACGCGGCCGGTTTCCGCCCGATGTTCGACGCGGACGACCCGCCCACCGGCACGGCCGCCCCGGTCTTCCTGTCCCGGGGGCCGCAGCGCCCGAGGATCGTCTGCCACACGGGGATGTCGGCGCTCGGCGGCGTGCACGAGTTCGCCCGCTTCGCCGCCTCCTTCCGCGGCACCCACGACGTCATCGCGCTGCCCCTGCCCGGCTACCGCGACGGCGAGGCGCTGCCGACGACCAAGGAGGTGTCGCTCGACTGGCAGGCCAGGGAGCTCATCGAGATCGCGGGCGACGCGCCGTTCGTCGTCCTGGGCCACTCGGGCGGCGGCATCCTCGCGCACGAGCTGGCCTGGCGGCTCGACCAGCTGGGGGTGCCCGCCTCCGGCGTGGTGCTGGTGGACACCTATCCGATGGACCGTCCGATGCACCAGGAGTGGATGCCCGAGCTGACCGAGGGCACCTTCGGCCGCGAGCACCTGGCCGTCCCGATGACCGACACCCGCCTGACCGCCCAGGCGTGGTACGGCCGGATGTACCTCGACTTCAGGGCGAAGGAGATCACCGCGCCGACCCTGGTGGTCCGCGCTTCAGAACCGATCGGGGCGTGGACCCGTGACGACGACTGGCGGGCCACCTGGAGCCTGCCGCACTCGGCCGTCGACGTGCCCGGCAACCACTTCACGCTGATGCTGGAGGACGGCGCGACGACCGCGGCGGCGGTGCGGGCATGGCTCGGTTCCCTCTTCGAGTAGCGGTTGGAGGTCGACGCTCGACCTGCCCGCGGTGTTGTGGCGCTCGCCTCTGACGTGGTCGGCCGGGCCGTTGAGGGCGACCAGCTCCTGGGCCGGCAACGCGATGCCAGGCCGCCTGGGCGTTCTCCTGGACCCGGGCGGCGCGGCGGGTGCCGGGGATGGGCACGACGTCCTCGCCCTGGGCCAGGACCCAGGCCAGGGCGATCTGGGCGGCGGTGGCGTCGTGGGGTGCGCCGGACAGTGTCCGGCGCCGCCTCGGAGATGCCAAGGAAGCGGACCTTCCCGGCGTCGACCAGTTCCTTCATCGCGCCCCAGGTGTCCTCGACGGGACGTCCGGTCGATGCGGTGCTGGTAGTAGAGGTCGATGTGGTCGACGCCGAGCCGGGCCGGGGAGGCGTCGGCGGATCGGCGGACGTAGTCGGGCCGGCCGTTGACGCCCAGGCGGGTGCCGTCGGCGGCGCGCTGGATGCCGAACTTGGTGGCGATGACGATCGTCCGAGTCTGTCACCCCGCTAATAAATCTACTTTGTAAAGGCGTCGGGTCGGTGGCGCACCCTGACGCGCTTTTTAGACCCCATCCCCGATGGGGAAGCGGATTTTGTCGGTGGCGGGGTGCACTATGGCGGGCATGGCCTCGTGGCAGGAGATCGAGAACGACGCCCCGGAGTTCGCAGCGCGCTTTCTGCGGCTGTTCGACGGGGGCAAGCACAAGACGATGGCGACGCTGCGCCGAGACGGCTCACCGCGGATCAGCGGCACCGAGACCCAGTTCAAGCAGGGGGAGCTGTGGCTGGGTTCGATGGGCGGCGCGGTGAAGGCGGCCGATCTGCTGCGTGATGGCCGGGTGGCGGTCCACGGCCCTTCGACCGATCCGGGCGAGGAGGGCGCCGGCACGTGGCCGGGTGAGGCGAAGCTGTCGGGGCGCGCGGTGGAGGTGACCGATCCGCTGGTGGTGAAGGCGGTGGTGGGCGCGGAGCCGGGCGATTCGCATCTGTTCCGGGTGGACATCGCGGGTGTGGTGATCACGCGGGTGGAAGAGGCGATGCTGGTGATCGAGAGCTGGGCGCCGGGCCGCGGGGTGAGTGTGGTCCGTCGTCGTTAGGGCCCCATCGGCCGCCCGTTCTTCTTCCCCTCTGGCGGGCGGCCGATGGGTACGGGTGGCTCAGCCCAGGGAGTTGAACGCGGCGACGAGGGTCGGCAGGACCGCTGCCGCGAGTCCGGCCGCCACGAGGTTGAAGCGGGCGCCGATGTTGAGCGCGGCCAGGATGAACAGAACGAACGCGATCAGGTAGCACAGCAGCTCGAACACGGCCATCAGAAGTCCTCCGTACAGGAACGCGGCCCCTGCTGGGGCGGCGAGATCTTCGGTCCTGCCCTGAGATCGACGCATTGATCATCGGTTCGTCGATCAATGTTGGGCGGGTTCAGCTGATGGAGAAGCCGCCGTCGACGCAGATGGTCTGGCCGGTCACGTAGGCCGCCGCGTTGGATGCCAGGTAGACGGCGATGCCGGCGAAGTCTTCGGGGTGGCCGTTGCGGCCGACGGCGGTGCGGGCGGCGAGGGCTTCGACGCGGCCGGGGATCGATTGGGCGGCTTGGGTGAGGGGGGTCAGGACGAAGCCGGGGATGATCGTGTTGGCGGTGACGCCGCGTCGGCTCCAGGCTTCGGCCTGGGAGCGGGACAGGCCGCCGATGGCGGCTTTGCTGACGCCGTAGGCGCCGCTGTCGCCGAAGGCGCGGTGAGTCTGCTGGGAGCCGATGTTGATGATGCGGCCCCAGCCGCGGTGGGCCATGCGGGGGGCGTGGTGCTGGCCGAGGCGGTAGGGGGCGGTGAGGTTGACGGCCATGGTCTGGTCGTAGTCGGCTTCGGTGAGGTCGCCCATGGGGTGGCGGATGTTGTTGGCGGCGCTGGTGACCAGGATGTCGACGTCGGGGACGGTGGCGCACAGGCGGGTGACGTCGTCGGGGTCGGCCATGTCGGCGCTGACGGCCGTGGCGTTGACGCCGTGGCCGCGCAGGCGGGTGAGGGCCTGGTCGAGGTCGTATTGGCGGCGGGCGGCGATGGTGATGTGGGCGCCGGCGCGGCCGAGGGCCTGGGCGATGGCGTGGCCGATGCCGCTGCTGCCGCCGGTGATGAGGGCGGTGCGGCCGTGGAGGCCGAACAGGTCAGTGAGGTAGGGGGCCGCCGCGTCGCTCATGGTCATCCACCCTATCGTCGGATGATCCGATTTCCTCGGTGATGATGTCACTGATCCGTGTCATGACGCGCTGGAGGTCGCGCAGGGTGTCGGTGTCGAGGCGGGTGAGCATGTGGCGCCAGTTGGCGGTGCCGGCGTCGAGCATCTCGTCGGTGAGGGTGCGGCCCTGCTGGGTGAGGGTGAGGCGGCGGACGCGGCGGTCGGCGGGGTCTTCGCGGCGGGTGACCAGGCCGTGGGCGACGAGGCGGTCGACGATGCCGGTGAGGGTGCCCAGGCCGATGCCGAGTTCGCGGGCGAGTTCCTGGCCGGGTGCTGATTCGTGGAAGGACAGGGCGACGATGACTTTGAGTTGCTGCATGGTGAGGGTGGTGGCGAGCAGGGGGAGGGAGCGGTCGCGGGCGAACAGGCGGCCGAGGCCGCGCTGTGTGTCGGCGATCTGGTCGATCAGCTGCTCGCGCTCGTCATCGTTCAAGCTGTCGTTCACCTGTTGAGTTCACTGGGGCTGTCGGCCTGCTGTCGCAAACCTGAGAAGGTTATCAGGAATGGCATGCCACGTTAAATATTCGTGCGAGGCGAAGTGTTAGGGTGAGCCGCATTAATCTTCCGGCCCTCATCTGTCAAGGAGCCCTCGCGTCATGACCTTCCTGGCCAGGCTGAGCCTCGCCAACCGCACTCTTGTGATCATGATTGCGGTGGTGGCCAGCGCCTTCGGCGCCTTCGCCATCCCCTCGCTGAAGCAGCAGCTGTTCCCGTCGCTGGAGTTCCCGGGGGCGTTCGTCGTGGCGCCGTATGCCGGTGCGTCGCCCGACATCGTGGAAGACCAGGTCGTCAAGCCGATCGAGAGCAGCTTCCAGGGTATCGCCGGGGTGACGCAGGTCAGCTCGACGTCCCGGGAGGGCCTGGCCTCGATCCAGGTGGCGTTCGAGTTCGGCACCGACATCGACGAGGCCATCGGCCAGATGCAGCAGGCGATCTCGCGGATCGACGCGCAGCTGCCGGCCACGGTCGACCCGCAGGTGATCGCGGGTAGCACCGACGACATCCCGGTGGTGGTGCTGGCCGCCACGGGCGGTGATGAGGCGACGCTGCTCGACCGGCTGGAGCAGGCGGCGGTGCCGCAGCTGCAGGGGATCGAGGGGGTGCGGGAGGCGGAGGTCACCGGCGCCCGCGGCAAGCAGGTGACGATCACCCCCGACCTTGAGGAACTGGTGAAGAAGGGGTTGTCGCCGGCGGCGATCCCCGAGGTGCTGCGCGCCAACGGCGTGGCCATCCCGGCCGGGTCGGTGGTCGAGGGCGGGGTGAACCTGACCGTCCAGATCGGTGACCGGGTCGCGACGGTGGAGGACCTGAAGAACCTCTACCTGACGCCGCCCGCCGCCCCCGCGGCGCAGCCGCAGGCACAGCAGCCGCAGATCCCGGGCCGCCCGGTCGCGGCGGTGCGCCCGCCGGCGCCGCCCAAGCCGGTGACGCTGGGTTCGGTGGCCGACATCGAGGTGATCGACGCCAGCGCCTCGACGCTGACCCGCACCGACGGCAAGCCGAGCCTGGGCGTGTCGATCACGATGAAGCCCGACGGGAACGCGGTGGCGATCTCCCACGCCGTCCGCGACCTGACGCCGGAGCTGACGACCGCGCTGGGCGCGGGCTCGGCGCTGACGGTGGTGTTCGACCAGGCGCCGTTCGTCGAGCGGTCGATCCACGACCTGACGACCGAGGGCCTGCTGGGCCTGACGTTCGCCGTGATCATCATTCTGATCTTCCTGCTGTCGATCCGGTCGACGGTGGTGACGGCGGTGTCGATCCCGCTGTCGGTGGTGATCGCGCTGATCGCGCTGTGGGTGGGCGACTACTCGCTGAACATCCTGACGCTGGGCGCGATGACGATCGCGGTGGGCCGGGTGGTCGACGACTCGATTGTGGTGCTGGAGAACATCAAGCGTCATCTCGGCTACGGCGAGCCGAAGCGGGCGGCGATCCTGAACGCCGTCCGCGAGGTGTCGGGCGCGGTGACGGCCTCGACGCTGACGACGGTGGCGGTGTTCCTGCCGATCGCGTTCGTCGGCGGCATGGTGGGCCAGCTGTTCTCGCCGTTCGCGGTGACGGTCACGGTGGCGCTGCTGGCCTCGCTGCTGGTGTCGCTGACGGTGATCCCCGTGTTGGCGTACTGGTTCCTGAAGGCGCCGGTGCTGTCGGCGCAGGAGGCGCTGCGCGTCCGTGAGGAGGCCGAGGCCAAGGAGCTGCGCTCCCCGCTCCAGCGCGCCTATCTGCCGGTGCTGCGGTTCGCGACCCAGCGCCGCTGGATCACCCTGGCGATCGGTTTGGTGATCTTCGCCGGGACGATGGCGCTGGTGCCGAACCTGAAGACCAACTTCCTCGACTCGGCCGGCATGAACAGCATCAACGTCACCCAGAAGATGCCCGTGGGCACGAACCTGGAGGTCACCGACGCCGCGTCCCGCAAGGTCGAGGCTGTCCTGGCCGCCGAGCCCGGCGTCGCCTCCTACCAGGTGACCGTCGGTGGCGGCAACCAGTTCATGGGCGGCGCCGGCGGCAGCGCCGACCGCGCCGCGTTCTCGGTGACGCTGGATGAGGACGTCGACGCGACCGCGCTGCAGGACGGCCTGCGGGCCAAGCTGACCGCGCTCGGCCCGGCCGTGGGCGAGATCACCGTCGGTGGCGGTGGCGGCGGGGGAGGGCTGTCGTCCAACCAGCTGCAGGTGCAGCTCCAGGGCCCCGACGTCGACCAGCTGCGCGCGGCGTCGGCCACGGTCAGCCAGGCGCTGGCCGGGGTGGCGGGCCTGCGTGACGTGACCTCCAACCTGGCCGACAGCGGCGAGCGGATCGAGGTCCACGTCGACCGGCAGGAGGCCGCCGAGCGTGGCCTGACCGAGGCCGGGATCGGCCAGCAGGTCGCCCAGGCCTTCCGCGGCGCGCCGGTGGGGTCGATCGACATCGACGGCCGCAGCGCCGACATCATCCTGCGCACGGGCGACGCCCCTGAGGACCTGACTGCGGTCCGGGATCTGGAACTGCCGACCGCGACAGGACCGGTGAAGCTGTCGCAGGTCGCCGAGGTCGTCAAGGAGGCCGGGCCGACCCAGATCAGCCGTCTGGACGGTGAGCGCACCGCGACCGTCTCGGGTGACGCCGACACCTCGAACCTGGGCGCGATCACGACCGAGGTCACCGCCAAGCTCGACGGGCTGGCCCTGCCGGCCGGGGTGACCGCGACGGTGGGCGGCGCCTCGGCCGACCAGGCCGACGCGTTCGCCGACCTGGGGCTGGCGATGCTGCTGGCCATCGCGATCGTCTTCATGATCATGGTGGCGACGTTCTCCAGCTTCATCCAGCCGCTGATCCTGCTGGTGTCGATCCCGTTCGCGGCGACCGGCGCCGTCGGCCTGCTGCTGATCACCGACACGGCGCTGGGCGTGCCCGCGCTGATCGGCATGCTGATGTTGATCGGGATCGTGGTGACGAACGCGATCGTGCTGATCGACCTGATCAACCAGTACCGCGAGCAGGGCATGGGCGTCGTGGAGGCGGTCCTGGAAGGGGGCCGGCGCCGGGTGCGGCCCATCCTGATGACGGCGCTGGCCACCATCGGCGCGCTGACGCCGATGGCGGTCGGGCTGACCGGCTCGGGCGGGTTCATCTCCCAGGCGCTGGCGATCGTGGTGATCGGCGGCCTGGTGTCCTCGACGCTGCTGACGCTGGTCCTGGTGCCGACGCTGTATGTGATGGTCGAGCGGGCCAAGGAGCGCTTCACCCGCACCCCCAAGCACGAACGCCAGCTTGAGGTGTACGACGAGGAAGCACTCGCCCCGACCCGCTGACCCGGGTGACATGGGGGGATGCGCGGCTTCGATAAAGTCGGGGAACGTGACCGACAAGCCGCGCATCCCCAACGTCCTGGCCACCCGCTACGCCTCGCCCGCCCTGGCCCGCCTGTGGTCTCCCGACCACAAGGTGGTTCTGGAGCGGCGGCTGTGGGTGGCCGTGCTCAAGGCCCAGGCCGATCTGGGGATCCCGGTCCCCGCCGACGTGGTCACCGCGTACGAGAAGGCTGCCGACACCGTCGACCTGCCGTCGATCGCGGCGCGTGAACGCGTCACCCGCCACGACGTGAAGGCGCGCATCGAGGAGTTCAACGCGCTGGCCGGCCACGAACACGTCCACAAGGGCATGACGTCGCGCGACCTGACGGAGAACGTCGAGCAGCTCCAGGTCCGCGACAGCCTCCTGCTGGTCCGCGACCGCGTCGTCGCCCTGCTCGCCCGTCTGGCCCGCCTGGCGGGGGAGTACTCCGGCACCGTCATGGCCGGCCGCTCCCACAACGTCGCCGCCCAGGCCACCACCCTCGGCAAACGCTTCGCGACCGTCGCCGACGAGCTCACCGTCGCGTTCGAGCGCCTCGAGGACCTGATCGCGCGCTATCCGCTGCGCGGCATCAAGGGCCCGGTCGGGACCGCCCAGGACATGCTCGACCTGCTGGGCGCCGGCCGCCTCGCCGACCTGGAGGACCGGGTCGCCGCCCACCTGGGCTTCTCCCGCCGCTTCACCAGCGTCGGCCAGGTCTACCCGCGCTCCCTCGACTACGACGTCCTCACCACGCTGGTCCAGCTCGCGGCCGCGCCGTCGTCGCTGGCCAAGACGATCCGCCTGATGGCCGGCCACGAACTGGTCACCGAAGGCTTCCAGGAGGGCCAGGTCGGGTCGTCGGCCATGCCGCACAAGATGAACACCCGCTCGTGCGAGCGCGTCAACGGCCTGACCGTCATCCTGCGCGGCTACGCCTCCATGGCCGGCGAACTGGCCGGCGATCAGTGGAACGAAGGCGACGTGTCCTGCTCGGTGGTGCGCCGCGTCGCCCTGCCCGACGCGTTCTTCGCCTTCGACGGCCTGGTCGAGACCATGCTGACGGTCCTGGACGAGTTCGGCGCCTTCCCCGCCGTCATCGAGGCCGAACTCGACCGCTACCTGCCCTTCCTCGGCACGACCAAGATGCTCATGGCCGCCGTCAAGGCCGGCCTGGGCCGCGAGGCCGGGCACGAGCTCATCAAGGAACACGCCGTGGCCGCCGCTTTGGCGATGCGGCAGGACGGCGGCGGCAACACCCTGCTGGAGCGGCTCGGCGCCGACCCCCGCTTCCCGCTGTCCCGCACCGACCTCGACGCTCTGCTGGCCGACCGGGTGTCCTTCACCGGCGCCGCCGCCGACCAGGTCGCCGCCGTCGTCACCCGGGTGGGGGAGATCACCGCCCGCTACCCGGACGCGGCCGGGTACGCGCCGGGCGCCATCCTGTGAGAGAACTGCGCCACCTGGACGAGGTCGTCTCCGCCACCGGGGGAGACGACCTCCTCCTCTGGACGGCCCAGCGCCTGCCCGGAGGGGGAGCGCGGGCCTGGGCGTGCGGGGACGCCGTGGTGGTGGCGTGCCCGGCGGTGTCCAAACACGACCGCCTGGCCGTGTGGGGTGAGCCTGCCGGCCTGGCGCCGCTCGTCCGGCAGGCCTGGCGCGAGATGGGGAGCGGCTACCGGCCGTTCGGGGATCGCGAGGTCGTCCACCGGCTGGTGGAACAGATGCCGGCCGAACTCGGGCCCGCCGGGAACTTCACGTGGATGACCGTCGACCCGGGCACCGCCCGGCTTGAGGGCAGTGCGGGCGACCGCTCTGAGATCCACTCTGAGATCCACTCTGAGATCCGCTCTGAGTTCCACGCCACAGCCGACGCATCCGGGTCCGGCCGCGGTTCCCACCGGTCACCGTCCGTGCTGGTGGAGCCTGCGGTCCGGTGGCTGGCGCCCGGCGCCCAGACGGAGGTCGCCGGGGTGCTGGCCGTCGCCAACCCCGACGCCTACGCCCGCCCCGGCATGCCCGGCGTCACCCGCTGGGCCGGGATCCGCGACGACCACGGCCGCCTGGTCACCGTCGGCGCCGACGCCTGGTCGGCCCCCACCGTGGGGTTCATCGGCGGCGTCGCGACGCTGCCGCAGGCGCGGGGGAGCGGGCTGGCCGGGGCGATCTGCCGGTTCCTCACCGCGACGCTGCTCGACCGGCACGGCCGCGTCTCGCTCATGGTGGACGACCTCAACACCGCCGCGCTAGCCGTTTACCGGCGGCTGGGCTACACGCGGCGGCCGGTGGCGGCGACAAGAATACAGGACGCATAAAACCAGGTGAGCGGCGCGGCCACACCATGCACAGTGAAGGAATGATGTCCGCTTTTGTTCCCGGCCTGGAGTTGTCCCGCGCCTACTACCACGAGGTGCTGCGGCCGCTCCTGGACGACGTCCCCCATAGCTCCGCCCTCATCGGCCCCGGCTCGGAGGTCCTCGGCTTCGACACCGCCCGCTCCGCCGACCACGACTGGGGCCCCCGCGCGCTGGTGTTCGTGCCCGCCGGACGCGCCGAGGAGATCCGCGACCGCGTGTGGAACCGGCTGCCCGCCGAATACGGCGGCTTCGCGACCGCGTTCGGATCAGACCTCCACCCCGCCCGCCCCGGCGTGACCATCACCGAATTCACCCCCTGGGCCAAAGACCAGCTCGGCTTCGACCCACAGGGCCCCATCAGCGTGGACGACTGGCTCTCCGTCCCCTGGCAGCGCCTGGCCGAATTCACCGGCGGCGACGTCTTCCACGACGGCCTGGGCGAACTCGAACCCGCCCGCAGGCACCTGCGCTGGTACCCGGCCGACGTGTGGCGCTACGTCCTGGCCTGCCAATGGACGCGCATCGCCCAGGAGGAGAGCTTCCCCGGCCGCGCCGGAGAGGTCGGCGACGACCTGGGCTCCGTCCTGGCCACCGGCCGCATCGCCCGCGACCTGATGCGCCTGACCCTGCTCATGCGCCGCCGCTACCCGCCGTACACCAAATGGCTCGGCAGCGCCTTCAACCGCCTGTCCGGCTCGGCCGAACTCGGCGACGCCCTCACCGGCGCCCTGCGCGAGCGGACCTGGCAGGGCCGCGAACGCCACCTGTCGACCGCCTACCTGCGCGTCGCCTCACTCCACAACCGCCTGGCCCTCACCGAACCGATCGAACCCTGCGTCCGCCCCTACCACGACCGCCCCTTCCAGGTCATCGGCGGCCACCGCTTCGCCCGCGCCCTCATGGACGCCGTCACCGACCCCGCCATCGCCCGCCTGGACCTCGTCGGCACCGTCGACCAGGTCGCCGACAACACCGACGCCCTCACCCACCCCAGACGAGCCCGCAACGTCGCCGCAGCGGTCCGCTGAGACGATGCGGCACCGGAGGGCGACGCTCCTCAACGGGCGGCCGATCCGCGGATCGGAGTACGACGCGGAGATCGAGCACGCCCGACTCGGGCGACCGGCTCATCAGTTGAAGGGCCAGCACACCCGGTGACTCCTGCCCGGCGATCCTCGCTCGGCCTACTCGTCCGCATCGACAGCCGTGCCCGGCGATGCTGTGTGACCTGCCGGCCAGGGGAGTCTGCGGTCGAGCGCTCGATCAAGGTGGGTGCGGCACTCGTGAACCGGGCCCGATGTGAATCGCGCCCGGCAGACAGGGCTCAGACCAGCGCGAGCGGGCGCACCGACGCCAGCTTCGGTAGCAGGGCCGCTAGCTCCAGGAGGGTGCGGATCGCCTGGACACCCGCAGGGGCGGGGACCGAGCCGTAGCGGTCGAGCCAGACGCCGTGCATGCCCGCCCGGGTCGGGCCGATGGCGTCGAGGTTCAGGTTGTCGCCCACCAGGACCACCTCGGCGGGGTTGAGGCCCAGCTTCTCCGCGGCCGCCGTGTACACCTCGGCCGACGGTTTGAAGTTGCCGCCCAGCGCGTCGGGGGTCAGCACCGGGTCGAGCCGGTCGAGCAGGCCCAGCCGCCGCAGCTTGGCCTCCTGCTGCACGGGCTGGCCGTTGGTCAGCACGCCCAGCGTCACACCGGTTCCCGCCAGCTGGTTCACCACCGTGGTGGCGTCGGGGAAGGCCGTCCACGCCTGCTCGTACAGATCGAGGAACTCCGCGTACGCGGCGTCGAGGTCGGCCGGGACCGCCAGGCCCAGGTGCCGGCAGTAGTCGCGCAGCCGGCGGCGGCGCTGCTCACCGAAGGAGCAGTCACCCCGATGCCAGGCCGGCAGGTGGACGTCTTCCAGCCGTAACCACAGGGCCGGCCCCTCGGCCAGCAGCGGATGGAACGGAGACCGGTCGGCCGTCCACGCCGTCACCGCGTGCGCCACCGCCAGACGATGATCGAACAGCGTCTCGTCCAGGTCGAAGAGAATGGCCCTGATCATGCCGCCCATCCTCCGGAACCCCTATTACAGCGGCGTTTCCACGATGTGAAAGGGGAAACTGGCCTTACCCACAACCAGTCACGCCCATCATGACAAAGATCACACAACGCCGCCGGGAAACCGAGAAAAAGGGCCAACCCGACAAAATGTGGCGACACCCCCCGGCATGCGCCGCCACGGTGAACCGCATCCTCGCGCCTTGACCGTGGAACGCGGCGACACTCTCGCCGTTCGGGGCACTCGCCCGTCGCCGACGAGGGCCGCCAGGTCGCCGAAGGTCAGATCGCGATCGACCGGGGCGACAGCGATTCCGCCGACCTGGGCGGACCGCGGAATTCCGCCACGTCCACCCGCTCAAAACCGGGGGAGACCATCACCGCTCAGCGGGCGGCTCCGGCGTTGGCCGCGATCGCATCGCGGATGTACACCGCCAGCCCCTCGGCCACCCCCTCATAGTTGCGCGCGAACCGCTCATCGGCCACGTACATCTCCCCGAGACCCGCATGGATCTCATACGTGCACTCGTAGAACCACCGGCTGATGTGCCCCCGGTGCCGCTCCGCCACCGCCGTCGCCTCGGCGGACTCCGCCGGGACACCCCGCGCGAACAGGGACGCCCATGCCTCCACCAGTTCCCCGGCTTCCGCCTTGATGCCCTCCCAGTCGGCCTTCCCATAGGACGACGTGCGACGGCGGCTCTCCTCCCACGCCGGCGTGCCGCCCCACCGCTGCTCGGCCTCCTCGGCGTGGTCTTCCGGCCGGAACTCACCGAACACCTCGTAACGCTCCTGTGGCGTCAACGCGATCCCCATCCTGGCCGCTTCCATCGCGACCTCCACCGCCACCACCAATGCCTCCAGCCGGGTGATCCGCCGCCGCAGCAGCTCATGCTGACGCCGCAGATGCGTCGCCGCGTCCACACCCGGATCATCGAGGATCGTGGTGATCTCCTCGAGGGGGAAACCCAGCTCCCGGTAGAACAGCACCTGCTGCAGACGGTCCAGATCCGGCTCCGCGTAGCGCCGGTAACCCGCCGCGGTGCGCTCCGTCGGCGACAACAGGCCGATCTCGTCGTAGTGGTGCAGCGTGCGCACCGTCACACCCGCGAACGCCGCCACCTGACCCACCGAGAAACCCGCCACGATTCCCCCTCCTCTCCTGACCCGGCCCAGCCTGCGGCCTCACCCAACGTGAGAGTCAACCCCCTTATACGGCCGTCTACGCCCAGCTCTAGACACCCGTATCGTGGGCAAGCGGATGCGCCCGCATCGCCGCCTCCAGCTCACCGGGCAGCTCATCGCGATAGCGGCCCAGCGTCGTCAGGTCACTGTGACCCAGCACCCGCCGCACCGCGTCCATGTCGGTCCCGCCCGCCAGCAGATGCGTCGCCGTCGTATGCCGCAACCCATGAGGCGTCACCGACCGCCGCCGCTCCGGATCGACCCGCGCCTGGACACGATCGATCACCCCCTGCACGTCACCCCGCGCCAGCCGGCGCCCCCGCCACGACAGCAGCAACGCCTTGTCATCGCTCTGCCGCACCTCCAGATAGACGGCCAGGACATCGGCCGCCAGCCGGGGGAGCGGCACATCCCGCGTCTTGCCGCCCTTACCGAAGATCCGCCAATAACGATCACCGTCATTGGTGTAGAAATCCTCGACATTCGCCCGCACCAGCTCCGACACCCGCGGCCCGACCATCGTCAGCAGCAGCACGATCAACGCGTCACGTGCCTCCATCCGCTGATCCCGCCGCCCCCGCCCCTCCTCGGCGACGGGCGCGGGGGCGGCGGCCGCGCCGATCAGGCCCTGCGCCTGCTCCCGCGTCAGCGCCCGCCGCTCGGCCCGCAGACCGCCCCGCTCCTTGGCGACCACCGTCGCCGACGACATCGGATTCAGCTGCACCCAGCCCGCCAGCGCCGCATGCTTGAACAACGCCGACACCGACCGCCGGAACCGCGCCTGCGACGCCGCCGACTGCAACTCCGCGCCATCGGCCGGCTCCCGGCGACGCTCATCCGGCTTACGGGCGAAAGCCAGCAGAACGGCGTCGACATCCTCACCCGCCAGATCGTCGAGAACCGTCGACAGACGGCACACGCCCGTCAGCCGGACGAAGGTCTGCACATCACGCGCATAGATCTCAGCGGTCGCGCTCGACAGACCCCCCGTCACCACCTTCGCGCGGACCAACTCCACATAACGATCCGCCGCCTCTTCCACCGACAACCGATTCAGCTCCGCGGGACGCATGACCCCAGACCCTAACCCCGCCCACCGACAATCCCACAGCTCAGTGGCATGATCGAATACATGACATATCCGGAACCGCGCTACCTGGGGGACACCGGGGACATCAACGCCACCTACCTCCCCGTAGGCGCCCCGCCCGACATCACCTACGCCAACGGCGGCAGCTGCACCTACCTGGCCACCGGCGCCACCACCGACGGCAAGTTCGGTCTCTACCGCTGGGACATGGGCCCCCAGCCCAGCGGCCCCGCCCCCCACTTCCACCGCAGCCTCACCGAATCGTTCTTCATGCTGACCGGCACCGTCCGCATCTACAACGGCCGCGAATGGATCACGACCGTGCCCGGCGACTTCGTCCACGTCCCCGAAGGCGGCGTCCACGGATTCCGCAACGAATCAGGCGAACCCGCCAGCCTCCTGCTGATCTTCTCGCCGGGGGCGCCACGCGAGGGCTACTTCGAGGGCATCGCGGAATGGGCGGCATCCGGACGCACCGACCAGGAGTTCTTCATCCGGCACGACACCTTCTGGGTCGACGAGAAGTAACACCGGCACGGGGGAGACGGCCGGAATGGGCGGCATCGGGGCGCACCGACCAGAAGCACTTCGTCCGGCACGACACCTTCTGGGCTGATGAGAAGTGTCGCCGGCACAGGGGAGACGGCCGCACCGCGTGCGGACTCCACATCCTGGGTGATCACGATCAGCGCGTCGGCACCCGACCCGGGAGCTGCCCGCGACGGCCGGACATCCCGAAGTCGGGGGATCGCCGAGCCGTCTGCCGTACCGCGGCACTCAACCGGCGGTCGGCCGGTAGGTGAGGACCGTGACGCCGGAGGTGAACGTGGTGGTGTCGGCGAACTCCAGGCCTGTCACGCTGCCGGGGCGGAACAGCGGCTCCCCCCGGCCCTTCAGCACGGGGTAGATCCAGATCTTGTACTCGTCCAGCAGGACGGTCGTGGCCAGGTGGTCGGTGAGGCGGCCGTTGCCCCAGATGAGGATGTCGCCGCCGTCCTGCTCCTTGAGCTTGGTGACCTCAGCGGTGAGGTCGTCGCCCGGGATGACGACCGTGGGGTTCCACGCGGTGGTGTCGACCGGCTGGGAGGCCACCACGTACTTGGTCATGGCGTTGACGTGATCGGAGTAGGGATTGCCGCCCATGTGCGGCCACGCCTGGGCCATGCCCTCATAGGTGACGCGGCCCAGCAGTAACGCGTCGCAGCCGGTGGTCAACGCGAAGGCGTAGGCCATGGCGTCCTCGCTGTTGTAGCTCATGGACCACTCGTGCGGGTTGTCGATGAAACCGTCGACGGTCGTGTAAGTGGAAGCGATGATCTTACGCATGATGTCTCCCTGAAAGTGTGCGGGTACGAGTGATGGTCAGGCGGCCGAGCGAGTCCGCCGCCACGGGGTGCTGTCGACGAAATGGGTGTCGAAACGGTCCTGGACCGCCAGCAGATCCTGGGGATCGGCACGGCCGTCACGGACGCGCTCCAGCAGGCGGAAGTAGGCGAACCGCTCCACACCCGGGGTGATCACGATCAGCGCGTCGGCACCCGACCCGGGAGCGGCCGCGAAAGCGTGGACGGCGTGCGGCGGAACCACGACGGTGCCGCCTGCCTCGACCTCCACCACCTCCTCGCCCGCCAGGACCTGCAGCCGCCCGTCCAAAACGAAGAACAACTCGGCCGAGCCTCGGTGATAGTGCGGCGTCGCGCCGCCCCTGCCGCGCCCCAACGTCGTGCGGCTGACTCCCAGCAGGCCACCGGTGGCCGACGCGTCGGCCAGCAGCGCGATGGTGTCCGGCCCGGCGCCGAGGAACTCGGCGTCCTGGGCGGGTATCACCAGGGGACTGAAGCGTGTCTCGCTCATGCCGGAGATGATTACACGTCGAATAGTACGGCGTCAAACTATTTGATGGTGCTTGTATTCGACCTCGAACTACACTGAGGACATGAGCGCCGCGCACACCCACGACGACAACCCGACCACCACCCCCGACGCCGTCGACGCCGTGGTCGCCGCCTGGCGCCGGGAACGCCCCGACCTCGACCTCACCGCCATCGCGGCAGTCGGCCGCCTGGGCCGCGTGAACCTGCTCCTCGGCCCCGCCCAAGAACAGGTGTTCACCGAGTTCGGCCTGCAACGCGGCGAATTCGACGTCCTGGCGGCACTGCGCCGCTCAGGCGCCCCCTACACCCTCAGCCCATCACACCTGTCCGACCTGCTGATGCTCTCCCGCGCGGGGATGACCAACCGCCTCGACCGGCTGGAGTCCGCCGGAATGATCGAACGCTCCCTGGACCGCGCCGACCGGCGCAGCTTCCAGATCCGCCTCACCGACCAGGGCTACGCCACCGTCGACGCCGCCATGACACGGCACACCGCCAACGTCACCACCCTGCTGGCCGGCCTCACACCCCGAGAACTGACCACCCTCGACGCCCTGGCGCGCAAGCTCCTGCACCACCTGACCACCCCCGCGCGATGAAGTCCGGCAACCGCTCCCGCGTCATCGCGCGGCCACTGCTGTAGCTGCCCGACCGGCTGGGATGCGGCCACGGGGATGAACCGCCGTCCTGTCGACTCCGGTGCTCGATTCGCCGCTCACGGCCGGATACTCGTCGCCGGGCGAGCTGGGAGCGGCCGGTTGCCGCCGGGTGCGGCGCGGTGCGGAGGCGGCGGGCGGCGCCGGCCAGGCGAAGCCGTAACGGGACCTAAAAGTCTACGAACGGCGCGGAAAGCACCAAACGGACACAAGCGACCGCATAGCACGCGCGACCCTGGGGGCGATTCGCCGAAGGGAAATCGGTGTCGCGGGTGCTCGGCCGGGCGGGTGGAGGTGCGCTGAGCGGCGGATTCGACCATGTGGAGGTCGAAGAGAGGTAAATGCGATACCAAACAGAATCCACCTTCTGTCGGGTATAGCCAGTTTTTGCCCTTTTGATCGCTTAGATGAGGCCGACGAACGCCTCGGCCTGTTGCCGGTTCATGCCGGTCTCGCCGCGCACCAGGAAGATCGCCTGTTCGGTCCGCCCGGCCTCTTTGAGCTCGCGGACGCGGGAGGCCAGGTCGGGGCCGGTCTGAAGGGCGCGTTCGGTGCTGGTGGGCAGGTAGCGGCCCGCGATGATCGATTCGGTGACGAACTTGGCGTCGCGCAGGCCCAGGCCGGTCTCCTGGCGGACGACCTTGATCGCCTCGATGAGCCGGTTCTCGGCGCCGAGTTCGCGCACGCGTTCCCTGACGGGTTCGGCGATCTGCGGGATGACGCCGGGCGCCCAGTAGGCGACTTGTGCGCGCGGGCGTCCGCCGGCGGCTCGGACGGCCAGGAAGATGATCCCGGCGATGGCGCCGAGGATGATCAGCAGGATGACGAGTTCGGTTGGTCCGACGCTGCCCATGGCTGTGATCTTACGGTGGCTTTGCCTGCTTGATAATGAACATTATGTCAAGTTGCCTGGCTGAGGTGAAAGGTTCAGTGTGGCGGGCGCCGTGTTCGGGTGTGGGTGTGCTGGTGGGTGCGGGTGGCGGTGCGGTTGCGAGCGGGTCTCGGAGTTGACCGGTGTGGGGGTGGTCGCGGAGCATCGCGGTTCGTCCGGTACGGCGGGCGTGACGTGTTGGCGGGATCGGGTGGCTTCGGTGTGCGGGCGGCTGGGCGCGGCGGTGCCGGTCGCCTGAGTGGCGCCGGGGTCGCCGCGGTGGGCGTGGCCGGGCGGGTTACGGCGGTGATCCTGTGCCTGGCCTGTCCCCGTCGTCTGCCGGTGCCGGTGCGTGTGGGGGGCCTCTTTCTTGTTCTGTACGGGAAGGGGCCCCTTCCCGCGCCGGTCTGCGGGTCTCCCCCGGGCGATGCTGATCCTCGGCAACGCACGTTCCGCCGATCAACGGCGGATGGGGTCCTCTCCCCCGCCGGGTCCACGGCCGGTGTCAGGGCAGTTGGTAGTCGAGGGTGTAGTGGTGGCCGTCGTCGTTGATGATCTGCCCGTTGCCGGTGATGCCGGTCAGGTCGCCGGTTCCGGAAGTGGCGACGATCTCCCAGCGCATCCAGGGGGTGCCGTCCGCTCCCCCGCCTGCGCTGTGGGCCAGGACGAAGGTTCCTTTTCGCCCGTGGAGGGTGACGTCGACGTGTTCGATGCCGGTGTAGGCGGCGGGTCCGTCTGGGGTGGCGACGGTGAGGATCTCGGTGGTGGACGTTCCGGTGAGGTCGCCGATGAAGTGTTTGGTGAGCTGGTGGCGGGCGATGGTGGCGCCGGGGTGTTCGTCGGTGGCGAGGGTGGTCCAGGTGGTGATGTCGAAGGTTCCGGTCGCGTGCATGGGTGAAGCCTGGCGGGGGTTCCTGCCAGGCGTTGTCAGGTTTGGGTAGGGATGTGCCTGTCGGAGGAGAGGGAGGGAGAGCGTCGTGGCGGTGCGGTTGACGGTGTCGGCGGAGGCCGAGGTACCGGCGGAGCGGTTGTTCGCGGTGATGACCGATTGGCCGCGGCATCGGGAGTGGATGCTTTTGACCGATGCGAAGGTGGTCGGGGGTGACGGGCTCGGGGTGGGGACGCGGCTGGCGGCGTTCACCGGGGTCGGACCTGTGGGGTTCACCGACACGATGGAGGTCACGGCGTTCCGGCCGGGGTCGATGGTGGAGGTCCGTCACACGGGGGCGCTGGTGCGCGGCAGCGGGGTCTTCCGGGTGGAGCCGCTGGCCGGTGGGCGTAGCCGGGTGGAGTGGGTGGAGGACCTGGAGTTGCCGTTGGGTGTGGTGGGGCGGGTGGGGTGGCTGGTGGTGCGTCCGGTGTTCGCGGCGGCGTTGAGGGTGTCGCTGGAGCGGTTGGCGCGGCTGGCGGCGAAGGCTTAGAGGGCGTCGGCGGTGCGGGTGCGGAGCTGGGGTTCCTCGGCCGGGTCGGTGTGGAGGGTGAGGGTGAGTCCGGCGCGGGAGGCGACGGCGAGGATGTCGAGGAGGGTGGCGTACTGCTCGGGGGGTTCGGCGCTGAGGAGGTCTTCGGCGTTGACGACGATGAGTGCGATGGCGCCGGCGCGGGTGGCGTCGCCGAGGGAGTCGGCGAAGGCGTCCCAGTTGCGGCCGAAGTAGTCGGGGAAGCGCAGGACCCGCGCCGTCTCGTCGAAGAGGGCGGCGCGGGTGCGGCAGGCGCGTCCGTCGATGACCGCCGGGGCCGGGCCGGTGGAGACCGTGAGCCAGGGCGGCAGGGGGCGGGCGGCGGTCATGGTGGCGTCCTGTCCGGGTGGTCTAGAGGCGGTAGAAGTTGGCGTAGTGGTCGGGTGTGAACCAGGTCGCGCCGGTGCTCTTGTTGACCACGATGCGGTAGGCGTCGCGGGCGGCGCCGCGGTTGCGCGGGTAGACGTCGTATTCGTAATAGGTGGCGTTGGTGGGGAGCTGGCCTTCGCGGTTGTAGTGGCGGCCGCCGGTGTAGTTGTACTTGCCGCCGGTCCAGGTGTACCAGCCGGCGGTGGTCGGGTAGCCCTTGCCGCGCCAGGTGGTGTTGGCGGAGCGGGCGTCGGCGCAGCGGGTCTGGGTGCAGCTGCTGTAGACGGCGGCCTGGGCCGGGGCGGGGGCGGCCACGGCGATCAGGGACACCAGGGTGGCCAGGATGAGGGTGAGGCGGGCCGACCAGGCGAGCGGGGGGCGATGCGGGGGGTGCACAGGGCCTCCTTGGGGAGCGTGAACGGTCACCCGGAAGGATCACTTTCGGATGCGGTCAAGTGCAATGTAAGACGATCAACGGGAGGGTGAACAGTCAGGGGCGTTCTCGGTATGGCCGTGTTCTGGGGTTTCCGGTGCGGGTGGGGTGGTGAAGAGTGCGCAGGTGAGGGCGGTCGGGTGTGGCTTCTGACTGGTTCGGGGGTGGTTGTCAAGGCGTACAGGTGACGAAGACGCGGCCGGGAAAACGTGTTGCGGAATTGTCGGTGGGCGGGGCTAGGGTCGGGTCTCGTGGCTGAGGAACCGTTGATTTACGCCCGTGGGCTGGTCAAGCGCTTCGGTGAGTTCACGGCGGTCGACGGGATCGACGTCGCGGTGGAGCGGGGTGAGGCGTTCGGGTTCCTGGGCCCCAATGGGGCGGGGAAGTCCTCGACGATGCGGATGATCAGTTGTGTGTCGGCGCCGACGGCCGGTGAGCTGCGGATCCTGGGGATGGATCCGGTGCGTGACGGGGTGGCGATCCGGGGGCGGCTGGGGGTGTGCCCGCAGCTCGACAATCTCGACGCGGATCTGTCGGTGTTTGAGAATCTGACGACGTATGCGCGGTATTTCGGGTTGTCGCGGGCGGAGGCGCGGCGGCGGGCGGGTGAGCTGCTGGAGTTCGTGCAGCTGGCCGATCGGTCCGCGGGGAAGGTCGAGCCGTTGTCGGGCGGGATGAAGCGGCGGCTGACGATCGCGCGGGCGATGGTGAACGATCCGGAGATCATGCTGCTCGACGAGCCGACGACGGGGCTCGACCCGCAGGCGCGGCATCTGTTGTGGGAGCGGCTCTACCAGCTGAAGCAGCGGGGTGTGACGTTGGTGTTGACGACGCACTACATGGATGAGGCCGAGCAGTTGTGTGACCGGCTGGTGGTGATGGATGGCGGGCGGATCGTGGCGGAGGGGTCGCCGCGTGAGCTGATCTCGCGGTATTCGACGCCTGAGGTGGTGGAGTTGCGGTTCGCCGACGGGGTGGATGTGGCGGCGAAGCTCGATGGGGTGGGTGAGCGGGTCGATCCGTTGCCCGACCGGCTGCTGGTGTATGCGCGTGATGGTGACGCGGCGGTGGCGGAGGTGCATCGGCGGGGGCTGGCGCCGTCCAGTGTGCTGGTGCGGCGATCCACGCTGGAGGATGTGTTCCTGCATCTCACGGGCCGGACGCTGGTGGAGTGATGGCGTCCACGGCGGTGATGTCGACGGTGGCGGTGCTGGAGCGGCATCTGACGCTCTACCGGCGGTTGTTCTGGGCGTCGGCGTTGTCCTCGTTCGTGCTGCCGGTGCTGTTCCTGGTCAGCATCGGGCTGGGTGTCGGCGGTTATGTCGGCGACCTCGACGGGGTGAGCTACCTGCAGTGGATCGTGCCGGGGGTGATGGCGTCGACGGCGTTCCAGATGGCGCTGGGTGAGACGACCTTTCCGGTGCTGGGTGACTTCAAGTGGACGCGCGGCTATCACGCGATGCGGGCCACGCCGGTGCGGATCGGTGACATGATCGCCGGTCAGGTGCTGTTCCTGATGGTGCGGGTGCTGCCGCAGACGGTGGTGTTCCTGCTGGTCGTGCTGCTGTTCGGCGGGTTGCGGTCGTGGTGGTCGGTGGTGACGCCGCTGGTGTGCGCGGCGGTGGTGGTCGCCTCGGCGTTGCCGGTGATGGGGTATGCGGCGCGGATCGACAACGACGGCTATTTCGCGTTGCTGTTCCGGTTCGTGATGATCCCGATGACGTTGTTCGCGGGGGTGTTCTTCCCGGTGGCGCAGATGCCGGTGGCGGCTCAGGTGGTGGCGTGGGTGTCGCCGCTGTGGCATGGCGTGGAGTTGTGCCGGGCCGCGACGCTCGGGGTCGCGCCGCCGTGGCCGATCTGGGCGCATGTGCTGTGCCTGCTGGCGTGGTCGGCCGGGGGCGCCTGGTTCGCGATGCGCGGGTTCGCCCGCCGGTTGGCGGTGTAGGGCCGATGATGACGGTGATGGTGGCCGGGCGGGCGGTCCGGCGCGGGATCTCGGCGGGCCGGGTGGGTGCGGTGGTGAACCGCAACGTGGGGGCGCTGCGGTCGGGGCCGGCCTATTGGCTGGTGTTGCTGTCGGGGTTCTTCGAGCCGCTGCTGTATCTGCTGTCGATCGGCGTCGGCGTGGGGGCGCTGGTCGGCATGGTTCCGGTCGGCGGGCGGATGGTCGACTACGCGGTGTTCGTCGCGCCGGCGATGCTGGCGGTGTCGGCGATGTCGGGGGCGCTGGCCGAGACGACGTTCAACGTGTTCTGGAAGTTCAAGTACGCCAAGACGTATGACGCGGTGCTGGCCACGCCGGTCCGGCCGGTGGAGATCGCGCTGGGTGAGCTGACGTGGGCGCTGGTGCGTTGCCTGTTCTACACGGTGATGTTCCTGGTGGTGATGGTCGTGCTCGGGCTGACGTCGGCCGGCGGGGCGCTGGCGGCCTTTCCTGCCACGGCGCTGGTGGGGGTGGCGTTCGGTGCGACCGGGATGGCGATCTCGACGTTCCTGCGCGGCTGGCAGGATTTCGATCTGCTGACGACAGGTCAGTTCACGCTGTTCCTGTTCTCGGGGACGTTCTCGCCGGTGCAGGACTATCCGGTGGTGTTCGAGGTGATCGTGACGTTGACGCCGCTGTATCACGCGGTGGAGCTGGTGCGGGGGCTGGCGGTCGGGCCGCTGGGGTGGACGCTGCTCGTCCACGCGGCCTATCTGGTGGTGATGGCGGTGTGCGGGTTGTGGGTGGCGTCGCGGCGGATCGAGAAGCTGCTGCTGGTCTAGCGGGCCGCCCGGACGGCGGCGGTCAGCACGGCGATGACGACGGTGACGACGGCGGCCTGGCCGATGAGGTGGGGCGGGGTGGCCTGGCCGGTGATGTCGAGCAGGACGAACCCCGTCCACAGCGGGGTGACGGCGGCTCCGGCGGCCAGGCAGGTGATGTGCCGGCGCGACCAGCCGGGGTGGTGCGACCAGTGGGCGATGAGGGTCGCGGCGGCGGTCAGCAGGAGCACGCCGAGGATCAGGCCGGGCCACGTTTCGGGGCGGAGCGTGTAGAGCGTCACGGCCAGGGCGGCGGCGAGACCGGCCTGCCACGGGCGCGGGCGGTGTGCGAGAGATGCCGGGCGGCTCGCGGCCCTGTTCGTCGCGGCTGACGTCGCGTTGTGGGAGCCGTCTCCTGAGACGAGGGCCACCGCGTGGGGGGTGCGCGGGAACCGGAACGCGGCCGCGGCCAGCAGCAGGACGACCACGGCGGAGATCCCCAGCTGGAGGGGTGTGGCCTGGAAGGATCGCTGGTGCTCGTCGTAGATGAGCCAGGTGCCGGCCGCGAACAGCGTGATCGTCACGATCAGGCCGGGGGTGCGCAGCCACGGGGTGGTGGCGCGGCGGCGGGCCAGGGCCTCCATGAGGGCGATCGGGACGGCGAGGCTGGTGATGGTGTGCCCGGCGGTGAAGGTGATCAGCAGCCCCGGGTCCAGGCCCAGGGCCGGCAGGTAGGTGGGGGCGGCGGTGAAGTCGTGGCCGTCGAAGGCAGGGTTGAACAGGGACTGGTCGATGATGGCGGGCTGGAGCAGTCCGTAGGCGGCGGCCAGGGTCAGCATCGTCGGCCAGCCCCGGCCGGTGCTGCGGGTGACCTCGCGGATGAGCAGGGCCGCGCCGCCGTACATGGGGGCCAGGATGAGGATGCCGGGCAGCTGGGAGGTGGGGACGTTGCCGATGAGGTACTCCCCCATCAGCGGGGCCAGGAAGAACAGCCCGACGGCCAGGGTGATCCGGGTCATGCCGAGCACCGTATGAGCGGGGTGGTGGCGGGCGGATCGGGCGTGAGGCTGGTGCGGGGTGACTTTGGTCGGGTGGTGTCCGGGGGTGGGCGCGACTTTGGTGCCGGGCGGCTCTACAGTGGGTCGCCGTATGTACTCATCTGATTCTGGCCCTGTTGGGCGATTGGCGGCATTCGGGAATCAGCTCGTCGAGGTGCACATGTGGTTGCGCGACGAGCTCGATCGGCTGGCTGAGGGAGACGACACCGCGGGTCGTGACCTGCGGGCCCACTGCCTGGCCTTCTGCACGGCGCTGGAGCGCCACCACGTCGGCGAGGACACCCTCGGGTTCCCCGCCCTCGAGAACGACTTCCCCGAACTGGGTCCGACGCTGGAGTTGCTCCGGCGCGACCATGACATGATCTCCGGCATCCTGTCCCGCCTGGCGGGCCTGGCCGGACAGACCGGCGACAGCGCGGGTGACGAACGGTTCGCCGGGGAGGTGGCCGGGCTCACGGCGATCGTGACCTCGCATTTCGCGTATGAGGAGCGGACGATCGTCGCGGCGCTCAACCGGCTCGACATCCCCGAGTGGCGCGACAATCCCCCGGACTTCCTGCGCGAATTCGACTGAGCGGGTGCACGCCGGACTGCCGACAATGGTGGTCCGGCTCGCCTTCATGATCATGGTGGCGACGTTTGCCGACTTCATTCATCTGCTGATTCCGGCCACCCCAGAGCGCGAAAGGGCGCGCCCCTTGTGGCGGCTGAGTGCGCCGGGCCAGGCAACGTGCCTCGCGGAACGGCGCTCCTGTGTTGCGCGCCGTTCGTGGTCTTTTGCTCCGTTACGGCTTCGCGTGGCAGGCCCCGCCCGCTGTCTCCGCTCCGCCCCGTGACCGGCACCTACCGGCCGTGCCCGGATCGCCCCGCTACGCCGGGAGTCTCTCCCCTCCCCCGACCGCCGTCTCACCACCTGGCGAGACGGCGGTACCAGATCACTTTCGCGCGGTTGACGGCGCTCGTGGCGTGAACGGCGGCGCACCGGAGTGACTTCTCCGTTTTCACCTGGCCGTCGGCCGGTGGTTCGGAGCCCGTGCCCCGAACCACCGGCCGGGCGCTGCCGGTTCGTTTCGGCCGGTCAGGGCGGCGGTGTGAGCCGGGGTCAGATCCGGGTCATGGTGGATTCGTAGCCGCCTCCGCCGGGGTAGACCCAGGCGCCGGTGACGGTGGTGCCGTCGGCGCTGAACGTGCCTTCGTAGTAGGCGGGGCCGCCCTTCGCGCCGCCCCAGATGGTCAACGTGTCGCCGGTCAGTTCGTACACGTAGTCGAGGGTGTTTCCGGTCGAGTCGTAGAAGCGTGACACCACGTCGGTGCCGGTCGGCTCGCCGAAGGGGCGCAGGTTGCCGATCACTTCCAGGCCGGTGACAGGCTGGCCGAACTGGGTGAGGTCGACGTGCTGGAGCAGGAAGAAGCCGCCGGGCATCCACTCGTACCGCACGGTTCCGGCGGCGCCGCCGGTGATCGCCCAGGTGCCGACCAGGCGATCCAGGGCCTTCATGTCGGCGCTCGGCTGGTAGGTCTGCGTCATCTGGTTCTCCTTGGGGTTTCGGTGACTGCTCGCCGGTACCTCGGAGTCCGCTGAGGAGCTTCGACACGATCGGGGCGTGATTCAGATCACATCGCGGACGTGTCGAGAGCCCGGATCCGGCTCCGAGGTACCGGCGGGAATCCACCCCTCAAGGAGGAAGTCATGGCCACCACCTCAGCCACCGCCCCGGCCACCATCGGCGTCCCCGCCGCCCGCCACCTGCTGCTCGCCGGAGCTCTGGCGGGGCCGGTGTTCCTCGCCTCGGCGGCCGTCCAGATGCTCACCCGTGAGGGCTTCGTCATCACCCGCCATCCGATCAGCCAGCTCTCCACCGGCGACCTCGGCTGGATCCAGATCGCCACGTTCGTCCTGGCCGGTCTGGGCGCACTGGCACTGGCGGGTGGTGTCAGGCGCGATGTCACCGAGGGGATCGGGCGGCGGGCGCTGCCCGTTCTCGTCGGAATCTTCGGGGCCGGGATGATCGCCGCGGGCGTGTTCGTCATGGACCCGGAGAACGGTTTTCCCATCGGGACTCCCGACGGGCCGGTGGCGGAGATGTCCTGGCACGGCATCACGCACTCGGCCGCCGCCGCGGTCTCCTTCACCGCGCTGGCCATCGCCGCCATCGTGCTGGCGGTCCGGTGCGCGCGCCGTCGGGCCGTGCCGGCGGCGATCGGCAGCGGCGTCGCCGCGCTCGTCCTGCTGCTGCCCATGTCGCCCGATCACATGAGCATCCAGATCGCCGTCAACGGTGTGGTCGCCTTCACCTGGACGACCGTCCTGGCCCTGTCTCTGATGCTGCGTCGCGCCGCCTGACCTCGCGTACGCTTTCTCGAACGTTCGAAAGAGGTTGTCCACCGTGAAGTATCTGCTGCTCAGCTACACCCCGGCCGCGGCCTGGGACGCCGCGACCGCTGACACCCCGTCGGAGGAGGCGCTGGCGGCGTTCGCCGCCTACCAGAAGTTCGAGCAGGAACTGATCGCCACCGGCGAGTTCGTCGGCAGCGAGGGCCTCGGCCATCCCGCGGTCGCCACCACGGTCCGCAGGACCGCAGGCGGTGTGGTGGCGACCGACGGGCCGTTCGCCGAGCTGAAGGAGGTCCTGGCGAGCTTCGCCGTCATCGACGTGGCGGGCCAGGAACGTGCCGTGGAGATCGTCTCGCGGATCGTCGAGGTGCTGGGCGAGCCGATCGAGATCCGGCCGATCATGGGCGAGGACTTCACGGCGTGACCGATCACGCCGGACCGGCGGCCGTCAGTGCGGCCTTTAGCGCGGTCGGCAGGACGGTTGGCCAGACGGAGGGCCAGACGCGCGCGGGCATGGACTCCGGCATCGAGCACCTGTTGCGTGTCGAGGCGCCGCAGGTGCTCGGCGCGCTGGTGCGGCGTTTCGGCCGCTTCGACGTCGCCGAGGACGCGGTGCAGGAGGCGTTGCTCACCGCGAGCCGCCTCTGGCCGGCCGGCGGCGTGCCGGAGGACCCGCGCGGCTGGCTGATTCGCGTCGGCTATCGGCGGATGGTCGATCTGCTGCGCGCCGACCAGTCCCGGCGCCGGCGTGAGCGGGAGGCCGGCGTCGCCGAGCTGGCCATGGGGGAACCGGGCCGCGGGCCGGGCGTCGCGCGGCAGACCGACGACAGCCTCGCCCTGCTGCTGTTGTGCTGTCACCCGGCCTTGAGCGTCACCTCCCAGGTGGCGCTCACGTTGCGGGCGGTGGGCGGGCTCACGACCGCCGAGATCGCGCACGCCCACGGGGTTCCGGAGAACACGATGGGCACCCGGATCAGCCGCGCCAAGCAGCGGCTGGCCCGCGCGGGCGCCCGCTTCACCCCGCCGGCCGACACCGACCGCGGCGGCCGGATGGCCGCCGCGGCCCAGGTGCTCTACCTGATCTTCAACGAGGGGTACACCGCCTCCGCCGGCGACCGGCTCGCCCGCGTCGGCCTGACCGGTGAGGCCATCCGCCTGACCCGCATGCTCCACGCCTGCGCGCCCGCCGACGTCGAGGTCACCGGGCTGCTCGCGCTGATGCTGCTCACCGAGGCGCGTCGTCCCGCCCGCACCGGTGCCCACGAGGAGCTGGTGCCCTGGGAGGAGCAGGACCGGACGCGGTGGGACTGCGACCTCATCCGCGAGGGCACCGAGCTGATCGACGGGGTGTGGGGCCGCCGCGAGGTCGGCCCGTATCAGCTGCAGGCGGCGATCGCGGCCGTCCACGCGGCGGCGGCCTCGCCGCGGCGGACCGACTGGCCGCAGATCGCGGCGCTGTATGTGTGGCTCGAGCGGCTCAACCCGATCCCGTCGGTACGGCTGAGCCGGGTGGTGGCCGTGGCCAAGGCGTACGGGCCGGTTCGGGGGCTGGCCCTGCTCGACGACCTCGACCGCCGTTTTCAGCTTGGCCGCGATCCGCTGGTCCGGCGGCGCGAACGCGCGGTGCGGGCCCACCTGCTCCTGATGACCGGCGACGCGGCCGGCGCGGTGAGGCTGTATCGCGAAGCGGCCGAGCTGACGGGCAACCTGGTCGAGCGGCGATATCTGCTCGACCAGGCCGACCGTCTGGGCTGAGAACACGCGCGTGGTGCCACCGCCGCGTGACGCTCAGCTGTCGGAGTTGGTCAGTTCGCGGGGGTGGCCGGCGGGGTCGTCGCGGTCGGGTCCGGCGGGCTGGGAGCGGCGGCGCGAGACGTACCGGACGATCTCCACGATCGCCGTCACGGTCAGCGCGATGCCCAGGCCGAGCAGGAGGCCCTTGAACGGGTTGTCCTCGAAGGCGGCGCCGCCGATGTAGCCGATCAGGGCCGAGTAGGCCGCCCAGGAGATGACCGCGATGCCGTCGAAGAAGGCGAAACGGTGCAGGGGGTAGCGGACGACGCCGGTGGTCAGGGTGACGGCGGTGCGGCCGCCGGGGATGTAGCGGGCGACGACCAGGAGCAGGCCGCCGCGTTCCTCGAAGGCGGCGTGGGCCCAGCGGATGGCGGTGCGGTGCCGGATGCGGGCGCCGCCGGCGCGGCCGATCTGGTAGCTGATGTTGTCCCCGATGAACGCTCCCGTCGCGGCGGCCGCGATCACCAGGCCCAGGTGGGGTGTGCCTTCGGCTGCGGCGAACACCCCGGCGGTGATCACGGCCGTCTCGCTGGGCACCACGGGGAAGAAGGCGTCGATCACCGAGATGGCCAGCAGGGCGGCGTAGACCCATGGGGATGTCATCACATCGTGCAGGAAGGTCATGATGGCATCGGTCATGGCAGCCGACCCTAGGGAAGATCTCGGTGGGGGCGCCCCCGGCGATGGTCGCCCCGGGGGCCTGACTTTCGGCAGGGGTGGGGTGCGACCTGGGGATGAGGCCGGGGTGGTGCGGGCGGCGGTAGCGTGCTGGGGTGCCCCGTCTGAAGGACCTGTCGTTGTGGCTGGTGTTGTGTGTGCCGGTGGTGTTCGCGCCGGTCAACCCCTACGACTGGCAGCCGCAGTCGGGGAACACGCTGGTGGTGGCCGTCACGGCCGGATGCCTGATCTTGGCGGGTGCGGTGGCGGTCGCGCGGGCCCATCCGCTGGTGGCGCTGATGGTCGCGCTGGTGATGGGGCCGTGGGCGTCCAGCGAGGCGCTGGCGACGGTGCAGTTGTGGCCGATGAACCATTCGGCGAAGATCGGGCCGCTGAACGGCTTCACCCCCGCTGTGATCACGCTGAGTTATCTGGCGGGATTGCGGATGGAGCGGACCCGGCCCGCGATGTGGCTGTATGGGCTGATCGTGGTGGTGGGCGGGGTCTGTGTCCTGGTGTCGACGCTGGGGCCGGCGCCGTCGCTGGAGCCGAACGTGTGGGTGTCGGGGCTGTCGGGGGTGCTGATCTGCAGTCTGCTGCCGTGGGCGGCGGGGCGAAGCGTCCGGCATCGCCGGCTTGGGCGGGTCCGGGAGCGGCAGATGGTCGAGGAGCAGGCGAGGTTGCGGGAGCGGTCCCGGATCGCCCAGGACGTCCACGACTCCCTCGGGCATGAGCTGGCGTTGATCGCGTTGCGGGCCGGGGCGATGGAGGTGGCCGCCGACCTGCCGTCCCGCCATCGTGAGGCGGCCGCCGGACTGCGCGAGGCCGCCGGGGATGCCACCGAGCGGTTGCGGCGGGTGATCGGGATGCTGCGGACCGAGGACGAACCGGCCAGCCTGCTCCCCCACGCGCGGGCAGGTGGGATCGCCGACCTGGTCGCGCGGGCCCGCGCCTCGGGCATGACGGTGGCGTTGGACGGTGACGCCGACGGCGGCGATCCGCTGGGGGCGGCTTACCGGGTGGTGCAGGAGGGGTTGACGAACGCGGCCAAGCACGCGCCGGGGGCGCCGGTCGTGGTCCGGCTGGACCGGCGGGAGGGACGGATGACGGTGACGGTCCGTAACGACGTCGGGGCGGGGGGCGAGGTGGCGCGGCCGGGGACGGGGCTGGTCGGGCTGTCGGAGCGGGTGCGCCTGGCCGGGGGCACGTTTCAGGCCCGCGCCGAGGGCGGCATGTTCGAGATCACCGCGGGGATCCCCGATGAGGCGCCGGCATGATCCCGGGCATGATCAGGGTGCTGCTCGCCGACGACGAGATGCTGATCCGGGCCGGGGTGAAGGCCATTCTGGACGCCGACCCCGGGATCGACGTGGTGGCGGAGGCGTCCAACGGGCGTGAGGCGGTGGAGCGGACGCTGTCGCACCGGCCCGACGTGGTGCTGATGGACATCCGCATGCCTGTCCTGGACGGGCTGGCGGCCGCCGCCGAGATCCGCCGGGTCGCGCCGGCGGCCGGGGTGGTGATGCTGACGACGTTCGGGGAGGACGAGTACATCGCGCGGGCGTTGAAGGTCGGGGCGGGCGGGTTCCTGCTGAAGTCCGGCGATCCGCGTGAGCTGCTGGCGGGGATCCACGCGGTGGCGGGCGGGGCGGCGTATCTGTCGCCGAAGGTCGCCGCTCGGGTCATCGCCGAGCTCAACAACCGGGATTCGGGGCGGGCGGCGGCGGCGCGCGGGCGGGTGGCGGGGCTGACGCCGCGTGAGCGTGAGGTGCTGGAGCTGGTGGGGGCGGGACTGTCCAATCAGGCGATCGCGCGGTCGTTGCGGCTGACGGAGGGGACCGTGAAGACCTACGTCAGCGCGATTCTGACCCGGTTGGGGGTGGCCAACCGGGTGCAGGCGGCGATCGTCGCCTACGAGGCGGGGGCGGTCACCTTCGGCGGCGAGGCCGGTTGACCATGGGCGTTCGACGGCCACGCATGAGTCGTCGGGCCGCGGGTGACGCGCGGCCGGTGGGCGCCGGATGCGGCGCGGGCCCGGGGCGGTGGTCGGGGCCGGGTGGGCGGAGCCGTAACGGAGAAGAAGTAGTCAGGTTTGGAGGCTGAACGGGGTCACCGCGGCGACCGCCTGGACCGGGAGCGGGCCGTAGATGTGCGGGAACTGCTCCGCCGAGTCGGGCGGGGTCTCCAGGACGACCGGGACCTCCAGGCGGGTCTCGTCGATGTGCAGGAGCAGCAGCGGTTCGGTCACGTCGGCGTAGAAGCGGGCCGCGACCGTGCGGGCCTGCGCCAGGTCGCGGGCGGCGTGGATGAAGCCCTCCTGGTCCAGGGTGCGTCCCCGGGTGGAGATCCGGTACTCCTCGTCCTTCTGGGCGTGCGCCCAGTCTGAGGCCAGCGCGAGATGAAAGATCACACCTCGACCCTACGTCAGTGGCCTCCGGACAGGTTCAGCAGCACGACCCCGCCGATGATCAGCGCGATGCCGCCGGCCTTGACCATCGTCATCGTCTCCCCCAGGAACAGCGCGCCGATGGTCGCGATCACCGCCGTGCCGACGCCCGCCCAGACGGCGTAGGCGACCCCGACGGGCATCTGGAGTTTCAGCGCCCGCGACAGCAGGGCGAAGGAGGCGACATAACCGACCACCACGACGACCGACCAGAGCTTGTGGGCGAAGCCGTTGCTCAGTTTCAGCGCGGTCGTGGCGAGCACCTCGGACACGATGGCTCCCGCCAGGAAAATCCACGCCACGGTCGTTCCCTCCGACATTCTTGCTGGTTTGTGACACGGTATCGGGGCGCGTGTCCGGGTGGCGAGGAGGGTCGAATGCGTGTTCTACTGGCTGTCATGCGTTGGGACGCACCCACCCTGCACGACTCTGGGCCCGCGCGCCCCCGGGTCGAACGGCAGGCGATCACCCGCGAGTTCGGTGACATCACCTGCTACGAGGTGAGCGCCCGCACCGCGATCGAGGCCGTCCCGGCCGCGGCCGAACTGCCCTACGCGTGGGCGGTCAGCCCCTACCGGGGCTGCCAGACGGGGTGCCGTTACTGCGCCGCGCGCAAGGGCCACCGTTATCTCGGGCTCGACACCGGCGACGACTTCGACACGAAGATCGTGGTGAAGACCGATCTGGCCGACCGGCTGCGGCGTGAACTGGGCGCGGCCAAGTGGCGGGGCGATGCGGTCGCGGTGGGCCTCAACGGCGACTGCTACCAGGGGGCCGAAGAGGTCTACCAGCTCATGCCGAAGATCATCAAGGCGCTGGCCGACGCGGCGAACCCGTTCACGGTCCTGACCAAGAGCCCGCTCATCCTGCGCGACCTGCCGCTGTTACGGGAGGCGGCCAAGGTGACCCGGGTGTCGGTCGCGGTGTCGGTCGGTTTCGTCGACGACCGGCTGCGGCGCGGCCTGGAGCCCGGCGCGGTCTCGCCGCAGCGGCGGCTGGAGATCTGCGCGGCGCTCAACGAGGCGGGGGTGCCGTGCGGGGTGCTGATGGCGCCGATCCTGCCGCTGATCACCGACTCTGCCGACCACCTGCAGGCGACCGTCCGCCGCGCGGCCGAAGCGGGCGCCGTCACGCTGACCCCGGGGGTGCTGCGGCTGCCGTCGGGGGCGCGCGAGGCGTTCATGGCGTGGCTGGCGCGTGATCATCCGGGTCTGGTGCCGCGCTATGAGGAGCTGTACGGCACGGGGCCGCTGACCCCGGCCGACTACCGGGCCCGCATAGCGTCCCAGGTCGAGTCGCTGGCGGCGACCTACGGGATCGGGCGGGCGTCCAAGCAGTGGAAACGCCGCCGCTCCCCCGACCGGCAACTCACCCTGGTCTGAATTGGCGGGCTGCTCGCACTTCGCGGTCGATGGCCCAGGCGTCGGCCACCGGGCCCATGTGCCCGAGCTTGTCGGGGTTGATGACCGAGCGGATCGTCTGGATCCGTCCCTCCGAGATGTCGAGGGTCAGCACGTGGAGGATCCGGCCGTCCCGGTCGTGGAAGATCGCGCCCGGCTGGCCGTTCACCTCGCGCGGTTCGAAGGTCACCTCGGCCCGGGTCATCGGCGGGAAGACCGCGGCCAGCAGGCGGGCCACGTTCCCGGCGCCGACGAGGGTCCTGGCCAGCTGGGGGGCCTTGCCGCCGCCGTCGCCGACCATCGAGACGTCGGCGGCCAGCAGTTCCCGCAGGGCGGCGACGTCGCCTTCGCGCAGGGCGGCGAAGAACCGGGACGCCAGGTGCTCGCGCTCCTCACGCAGGGCCGCGAACCGGGGGCGGCCCGCCTCCATGTGCCGCCGGGCTCTTACGACCAGCTGCCGGCACGCCCCCTGCGACCGGCCGACGGCCTCGGCGATGTCGTCGAACCCGAAGCCGAACACCTCCCGCAGGACGAACACCGCCCGCTCCAGCGGGCTGAGCCGCTCCAGCAGCAGCAACGCCGCCATCGACACCGAGTCGGCCAGCTCCGCCGACCGAGCCGGATCCTGATACGGGTCCTCCAGCAGCGGCTCGGGCAGCCACGCCCCGGCGTAGGTCTCCCGCCGCACCCGCGCCGAGCGCAGCACGTCGATGGAGATCCGGGTGACCGTGGTGGACAGGAAGGCCTTGGCCGAGTCGGGCGCGGGCCCCAGGGCGGCGAAGCGCAGCCAGGTCTCCTGCACCGCGTCCTCGGCCTCCCCCACGCTGCCCAGCACGCGGTAGGCGATCGAGAACAGCAGCGGCCGCAGCTGTTCGAACTCCTCGACCCTGCTCACACCGCATCCTCTCCCCGAAGACGGCCTGAATCCACCGGAGCCGGCCTCATGACCCCGGACGACGCCCCCGTGAGGCCGACCCGGGTCAGTGGAACTGGCCGGGCACGTAGTCGCCGGCCGGCTGGCGGGTGATGATGTTCAGCCGGTTCACCGTGTTCATGAAGGACACCAGGATCACCAGCGCGGTCAGTTGCTGCTCGTCGTAGTGCTTGGCCGCCCGCGCCCACACCTCGTCGCTGACTCCCGGCCCTGCGTCGGCGACCCGGGTGCCCTCCTCCGCCAGCTCCAGCGCGGCCCGCTCGGCCTCGGTGAAGACCGTGGCCTCCCGCCAGGCCGCGATCAGGTGCAGCCGCACCGGCGTCTCCCCGGCGGCCGCGGCCTCCTTGGTGTGCATGTCGAGGCAGACGGCGCAGCCGTTGATCTGGCTGACGCGCAGCGCCACCAGTTCCTGCGTCGCGGCCGGCAGCGGCAGGTCCTTGACGGCCTTGCCCGCCGACATGAAGTGAGACAGGACTTTGACGGCGGCGGGGTTGCCGAGGTAGTTCAGTCGCGCGTCCATGATGGGCTCCCTGAGTTGACGGTCACCCCCTAAGACGAGGCGGCCCGCACCCCTGTGACACACGGCGTGGATAAATCGATGGCCCGCTCCCCCTCGGCATGGATACCGTCGCGGCCATGTCCGCGCCCTTCTCCGCCGCCGATCTCGACGCGTTCGCCCGCGACGGGTTCGTGAAACTGCCCGCCATCGTCCCCCGCGAGGTCGCCGACGCCGCCCGGGGCATCCTGTGGAAGATGATCGGCCTGTCCCCCGACGACCCCGCCGGGTGGACCCAGACGGTCGTGTGGACCGCCGATCCCGGCGGGTTCGGGCCGTTCGGGCAGATGATGGGCTCGCCCCGCCTGGCCGCCGGTCTCGACCAGATCGCCGGGGCCGGCCGGTGGAACAAGCGCACGACGCTGGGCAACATCCCGGTGCGCTTCCCCAAGCTGCCCGACGCCGGGGACACCGGCTGGCACATCGACCTCAACGCGGGCGAGGAATGGTCGAAGATCGCCGTCCGGTCGCGGAGTCTGCTGCTGCTGACGCTGTTCTCCGAGGTCGGCCCCGACGACGCCCCCACGCGCATCCGCGTGGGCTCCCAGCGTGACGTCCTGGGCCTGCTGGGCGACGAGGAGGTCGACCTGATGGCTTATGGGGCGCGCCTCGCCGAGGTCAGCGCCGACCGGGAGGTCGCCTACGCGACGGGCGAGCCGGGCGACGTCTACATCTGCCACCCGCTGCTCGTGCACGCCGCCCAGACCCACCAGGGCACCCGGCCGAGGTTCATGTCCCAGCTCCCGGTCGTCCTGGACCCGCGCCTGGACCCGGCGGAGGACACTCCACTCGGCGCCGCACTGCGCTGAGGTCCTTTCTCTTCTTCCGTTACGGCTGCGCCTGCCCCGGCGCCGCCCGCCGCCCCGCGGCCGCGCCGTATCCGGCGCCAACCGGCCGCGCCACCTCGCCCCGCGACGACGGCGGGATGTTGTGCGTGACGCCGAAGGTGTTGTCAGGGTCGTAGCGGCGCTTGACGGCGCTCAGCCGCCGGTGGTCGGCGGCCGTGTAGGCCTGTGCGGTCCGGGTCGGGTCGTGCAGGAAGTTCAGGAACGCCCCACCGCTGGTGTGCGCGCGCAGGGCATCGGCCAGGACCGCGGAGCCGGCGTCGGCGATCACCGACAGGCGGGTGGTGCGGTGGCCGGCCGGGCCGGCGTCGGGGCTGGGGCGGCCCATGGCGCCGCCCCAGTGCCGGATCTCCACAGCCGGCCCGTCGTCCGGCCCGGCGACGCCGGTGATCGCCGCGATCGCCGAGTCCGGCAGTTCCCTCAGGAGTTCGACCTGGCCGGGGGCGATGCCGCCCATCGAGGCCCCGGCGTAGGGCAGGGTGTGGAAGTCCTCGGTGAGCGCCGGGCCCGCGGCTCGCCACAGCGGCCGCAGCAGCCGCCGGCCCTGGTCGGCGCTCCCCGCGTACAGCACTTTGAGCTGCACGACGCGGCGGCCGCGCACGGGTGGCGGCACCTGTGGATCCTCAGGCATCGAGGTCAGTGACAGTGCGGTGCTGAGCTCGTCGGGCAGGCCGGTGATCCAGTCCCGGTAGAAGGCCAGCATCTCGTCGGCGCGTTCGACCGGGAAACAGGCGGCGCCGGTGAAGACCCGGGCGACGGGGTGCAGCCGGAACTCCAGCGAGGTGACCACGCCGAAGTTGCCGCCTCCGCCGCGCAGCGCCCAGTACAGATCGGGATGGCTGCCGGGATCGGCGGTCACCAGCCGCCCGTCGGCCGTGACGACCTGGGCGCGCAGCACGCTGTCGGCGGCGAAGCCGTAGGCGCGGGAGAGCCAGCCCAGGCCGCCGCCGAGGGTGTACCCGGTCACGCCGACGCCGGCGTGTGAGCCCGACACGGGGGCCAGCCCGAACGGTTCGGCGGCCGTGATGACCTGGCCCCATCGGGCGCCGGGGCCGACGCGGGCGACGCGCCGGCGCGGATCGAGGAGTACTCCGCCCATATGGGAGGTCCTCAGCAGCAGGCCGCCGTCGCAGGGCGCGTGGGTGCCGTGCCCGGTCGCCTGCACGGCCAGGGTCAGGCCGGCGTCCCGGGCGGCCACGACCGCCGCCCGGACGTCTTGGGCGCTGGTCGCCTCGGCCACCAGGGCGGGTCGCTGGTCGATGGGGGTGAACAGCGGGCGCCGGTGTTCTTCGTATCCGGCGTCGCCGGGAAGGTGCACAGCGCCGGCGAAGCCGGGCAGCAGACGGCGTGCGGGGGTCATGATGACCGCTCCCTTGGGGTGTTCGCCGGTGACCTAGGCGGAGGGGTCGGGGCGGTAGGTGAGGACCGTGACGCCGGAGGTGAACGTGGTGGTGTCGGCGAGGTTCAGGCCGGTGACGCTTTCGGGGCGGAACAGCGGCTCGCCCCGGCCCTTGAGGACGGGGTAGATCCAGATCTTGTACTCGTCCAGCAGGCCGGTCGTGGCCAGGTGGTCGGTGAGGCGGCCGTTGCCCCAGATGAGGATGTCGTCGCCGTCCTGCTCCTTGAGCTTGGTGATCTCAGCGGTGAGGTCGTCGCCCGGGATGACGACCGTGGGGTTCCACGCGGTGGTGTCGACCGGCTGGGAGGCCACCACGTACTTGGTCATGGCGTTGACGTGATCGGAGTAGGGATTGCCGCCCATGTGCGGCCACGCCTGCGCCATGCCCTCATACGTGACCCGGCCCAGCAGTAACGCGTCACAGCCGGTGGTCAACGCGAAGGCGTAGGCCATGGCGTCCTCGCTGTTGTAACTCATCGACCACTCGTGCGGGTTGTCGATGAAACCATCGACCGTCGTGTACGTCGAAGCGATGATCTTACGCATGGTCTGCCTCTTGGGGTCAGGGGGTGGGATCGACTAAGACATACGATATAGTCACGATCAATGATCGTCAATGATCGTGATTAAAAATTCGGAGAGGACGTCCATGGGCATCACCGGCAAAGGCCCAGACCTGGGCATGCTCACAGGTCAGCTCATGCGGGCCATCCAGGAGGAGCTGTTCCGCGCCCTGGCCGAGCAGGGGCACCCCGACGTGAGCCCGCGGCACGGAACGGTCCTGGCCTTCCTCGAACCCGGCGGCACCCGCGCGACCGATCTGTCGGCCCGGTCCGGCCAGCACAAGCAGATCGTCGGCACGATCACCGACGAGCTCGTCCGCCTCGGCTACGTCACCCGACAGCCCGACCCCGCCGACCGTCGCGCCAAGCTCATCGTCCCCACCGACCGCGCCCTGGACGAGGTCGCCAAGGCCCGCGCCATCCTCGCCGCGATCGAAGACCGCTACGAACAGGCCCTCGGCCCCGACCGCTACACCGCCTTCAAGGACACCCTCCAGCAGATCACCCGCCACCAGCGTGACTGGAACCAGGCCCGGCGGGCGGAGCCGTGACGGCGACACCTCAGCCAGGCGTCCCCAGGTCGCGTAGGAAGACCGCCACGCGGTGTTTGCCACCGTGTTCGGCCCAGCCGAGCGGGGTCGCGTCGAAGCGGGTGTCCCTGACCGCCGGGTCGGCGCCCAGATCGATCAGCGCGGTGACCGTCTCCACGTCGTCGTTCCAGGCCGCGTCGTGGAGCGGGGTGGAACCGTGCAGGTGGTCGACGTCGAAGCCCAGGCCGGCGAGGAGACGCACCGCCGCGGTCTTGCCCTGTCCGGCCGCGCGGTTGATCAGCTCCGGATGGTGGGCGAGAGCGCGCGCCAGCGGGGCCGGGCCGAGGTCGGCGACCGCTTCGGCGTCGGCGCGCATGCAGGCGGCGGTGAAGGCGTCCAGGTCCTTCAGGTTCGCCGAGGCGCCGGCGGCGGCCAGCAGGTCGGCGACCTCGATGTGTCCGTTGAGCAGGGCCAGCTCGTAGGGGGTGCGGCCGCCGTAGGCCGGGTGCGCGCCCAGGCCGTCGACCTCCGCGCCGTGCGCCAGGAGCAGCCGGGTCCGGCGCGGGCCGCCCCGCAGGGCGGCGGTGGCCAGTTCATCGCGCAGCAGCTGCCGGGTTGACTGCAGCGTCGGGCCCAGCCGGGCCCGCCAGGGCCCGCGCCGGTCGCGGCCCAGGCCGAACTCCAGCAGCAGCTCCAGGTGGGCGGTGTCGTCGGCGAACCCGCCGCCGAGCCCGAGGTTGTAGAGGGTCTGGCTGTCGTTGGGGTCGGCCCCGGCCTCCAGGAGCAGCCGGGCCAGCGCCGCGCCCTGCGGGTGGGGCGGCTGGTCGCCCTCGCCGCCGCCGAACGCGCCGGTGAGCGCGGTGAACGGGGAGGTCAGGCCCGCCCACAGGAATCCGGCGTCGGGATCGGCGCCGTGCCGGAGCAGGACACGGGCCGCCTCCAGATGGCGGCCGGGAGCAGCCAGGCGGGCGTAGGTGAGGTAGAGCAGCGGTTCCCAGGCGAAGGGGCCGCCCTGGGTCCGGGCGAGCCCAGGGTTGGCGGCCAGGGCATCGGCCAGGGCTTCGGCGGAGCCGGTGGCCGCCATCGTGAAGACGTTCGCGGTGGACAGGTGCGGGTGCCGGGTCAGCAGCAGGTCGGCCTCGCCGGTGCGGCCCGGGTAGTCGGCGCCGTAGGTGAGGCAGGCCAGCCGCAGGAACTCCTCCGGGAGCTCCTCGCTCGCCTCGACCTGGTGCGGGGAGCGGGAGTAGCGGGCCACGGTCTCGATGTGGGTCTTCAGCCGGGGCCAGCTCGCGAAGCCGTACATGCGGGCGGTGACGAGCTGCGCGTCCGACAGCTGCGGCGCCCGCGGCGGCCGGGGATGGAACTCGGCGACCAGGCCGAGCGCCTCGGGGTCGCCCGCTTTCGCGTGCTGAAGCAGGGTCTTGGCCTGCTTGCGGAGCCGCTCGAGGCTGGGGTTGTCGGGCAGATGGTGAAGGGGCACCGGGACCTCGTTTCCGTCTGGCCTGGGTGTCCGCAATGATCAGGCCGGAAAAGAGGCTGGGCCGGGTCGTTCAAGGAGCATCAGGTGGGCTCGGCCCTTCCCGCGGATCGGCGGCGCCCTGAGCGCCCCACCCAGCTTACGCCGTCGTGAGCCGTGTGGCTTCGGGGGTGAGCCCGGTCCAGCGGCGGAAGGCCCGGTAGAAGGAGTTGGTGTCGTCGTAGGCGAGCAGATAGGCGACCTGGGACGTGGTGAAGGACGGGTCGGCCAGGTAGCGGCGGGCGAGTCTTTCCCTGGTGTCGCCGAGGACGGCCTGGTAACTGGTGCCCTCGGCCTCGCGGATGGGCGTGCCGACATCAAGCTCCAGTTCGGGCTCTGACTTTCGCCATCGCCTCGAGGCGAAGCCCGGGGAAGGCGATCAGGGCCGTCAGCCGGGAGGCGCCGACGAGTTCGCGGACGACCTGGAGCCGTTAGGAAACGGCCACGTTCAGCTCGTGCGGGTCGTGGGCGCTGAACACCCGTACATCCGCAGGCAGGTCGCGCAGCTTGGCCACGTTCTCCAGGCGCAGGCGGTGGTCGGTGGCGATCAGGCGCTGGGTGAGGGACAGCGCGCGGGGGCAGTGGGGGCGGGGGGCGACCTCGCCGTGGAACCAGTAGGCGTCGCCCGCGTGCAGCAGCCAGCCGTCGCCCGTGTCGACCGCCACCCCCGAATGGCCGCGCGAATGCCCCGCCAAGGGAATCAGCGCCAGGTCGGGCAGGTCGTGCAGGGGGCGGATGGCCGACAGGCCGAACAGGGTGTCGCCGCCCCGGTCGTCGTAGGTCATCCAGTCGACGCCGTGCTCCCACTGCCGGGCCCGGTAGCGGCCCTTGTCGGCCGAGGTGGCGGGGCGGGTCGCGGCGGCGTGTTCGGCCGCGTGCAGGTGGACGCGGGCCCAGGGGAAGTCGCGCAGGCCGCCGGCGTGGTCGACGTCGAGATGGGTCACCACGATGTCGCGGACGTCGCGCGGGTCCAGGCCCAGCGCGATCACCTGGTTGAACGCCGCCTCCGAGTCGGCCAGCACCGGACGGATCATCGGCCGGTAGAAACCCGGCAGCGCCCCGAAGCTCGCCTCTCCGATGCCGAAGCCGGTGTCGACCAGGCACAGGCCCCGGTCGGTCTCCAGGAGCAGGCAGTGGCAGACGATGGCGAAACCGCCCGGGGGGCGCATCGTGCCGCAGTTGAGGTGGTGAACCTTCACCGACCCATAGTGGCGGCTAAGGGTAGCGTTGGGGCCATGTTTGCGCGTAAGCCCCTGGAAGAGCGGATCGCCGACCGGGTCGCCAAGCGGCCTCCGCTGAAGGAGGGCAAGCACTTCGAGCACCGGCCCGCCTTCATCGTCTTCTGCGTCGTGGTCAGCGTCATCGTGATCAAGTTCGCCGGGGCGCTGCTGATCATGAAGCTGGGAGTCCGTTAGGCCTCCAGGGCGCTGCCCTTCTTCCACTTGGCGAACGACATCTGCCAGAAGCCCCAGCCGTTGTTCCACTCCAGCTCGCGGTCGGTGCCGACGATGTCGACGACGTCGCCGCGCTGGAAGTTGTCGTAGAACCACTTGGCCTGCGTCGGGCCGGCGTTGATGCAGCCGTGGCTGACGTTGGCGCGGCCCTGCGAGCCGACCGACCAGGGGGCGGAGTGGACGTACTCGCCCGAGTTGGAGATCCGCACCGCGTGGTTGACGATCTCCTTGTAGTAGCCGGGATCGCCCTCCTTCTTGCCGGGCGAGATCATGATCTCGGGGTTGTGCCGGGACATCGTCAGGTGCACGCCGCTGGTGGTGGTGTATTCGCGGGTGTCGCCCTTGCCGGCGCTGATCGGCATCTTCAGCTTGATCTTGCCGTCGACGCGGACGACCATCTGGTGGGTGCGGGTGTTGACCTTGCTGATCTGCGAGGCGCCGATCTTGATCGACTGGGTGTAGGACTTGGTGCCCCACATGTCGCCCGCGCCGCGCACTCCGGCCAGGTCGGCGCTGAAGGTGACCTTCTGGTGGGCCGGCCAGTATTTGGCGGTCCGGTACATGACCACCCGGTCGGAGATCCACCGCCACGCGCCGACGGCCTTCTTCTGCGAGTCCACGACCAGGGCGGCCTCGACGGCGGCCTTGTTGGTGACGTCGTTGTTGAAGGTGACCGTGATCGGCATGCCGACGCCGACGGTCTCGCCCTTGATGCCGGGCGTGATGTCGATGACGGCCAGTTCCCGCTTCGGCTTCAACGTGGTGAACTGGCTCGTCAGCGCGGCCGGGCCGCCCGCGCCGGTCGCCTTGGCCGAGACCGTGTAGGTGGTGGAGGGCTTCAGCGGCTTGCTGGAGGTCCACTTGGTGCGGGTGGCGTCGAACTCGCCCTCGACCTCCGCGCCCTTGGACTGGACGGTCACCTCGTCGAGCGCGCCACCGGCGGCGGCCACCACGACGCGCTTGTCGGGGCGGACGTTCAGGGCGCTGTCGGCGGGTGACACCTTCAGCGCGGGCGCGGCCACGGCCGGTTTGTCGCCGCCGCCTGGCGTGGTTCCGCCCCCGGGCGTCGTCGGCGTGGTGCCCCCCGAGCACGCCGTCAGCACCGCCGTCATCACGACGGCGGTCGTGATCACCGGCAGTTTCCAGCGACTGGTCTTGCTGTTCACAACAACTACTCCCCCACAGTGGCAAAGCGCATACAAAACCCTATTAGGGCTTACCTGGCTTGTGAGCCACTTTCACCTGACTTGACTCACAATTCGGTAGCGATGCGACAAGCAGGTCGTGACCTGGGAGTAAGCCCCGGGTCAGAGCAGCCGGTGAGTGAGCCCGGTGTGACGACGTCCGGCGCCCTTCACGCGGACCGCCTGGCCGAGCGCCCGGCGCGAACCCACCACGACGACCAGGCGCTTGGCCCGGGTGATCGCCGTGTAGAGCAGGTTCCGCTGCAGCATCATCCATGCGGAAGTCGCCAACGGAATAACCACCGCCGGATATTCCGACCCTTGTGACCTATGGATGGACACGGCGTAGGCGTGGGCGAGTTCGTCCAGCTCATCGAAGCTGTAGTCGACGCTCTCGTCCTCGTCGGTCAGGACGGTCAGCTTGCTGTCGTCGGGCAGGATCGCGGTCACCACGCCGACGGTGCCGTTGAAGATCCCGGCGGCGCCCTTGTCGTAGTTGTTGCGCAACTGGGTGACCTTGTCGCCGACGCGGAAGACCCGCCCGCCGTACCGGCGTTCGGGCATCCCCTCTCTGTACGGCGTGAGCGCCTCCTGCAGCGCCCCGTTGAGCGCGCCCGCGCCGGCCGCGCCCCGGTGCATGGGGGCCAGGACCTGGACGTCGCGGCGCGGGTTGAGGCCGAACTTGCCCGGGATGCGCTTGGCCACGACGTCGACGGTCAGGGCGGCGATCTCGGCGGGGTCCTCGGCGGGGAACAGGAAGAAGTCGGGGAATTCGCGGATCAGCGGCAGCTGGCCGGCGTTGACGCGGTGGGCGTTGACGACCACGCCCGACTGCTGGGCCTGGCGGAAGATCTGCGTCAGCCGCACCCGCGGCACGTCGGGGGCGGCCAAAAGGTCCCGCAGCACCTCCCCGGCGCCGACGGAGGGGAGCTGGTCGACGTCGCCGACGAACAGCAGGTGCGCGCCCGGCGCGACCGCCTTGGCGAGCTTGTTGGCCAGCAGCAGGTCGAGCATCGAGGCCTCGTCGACGACGACCAGGTCGGCGTCCAGCGGGTTGTCGCGGTCGAAGGTGGGGTCGCCGCCGGGGCGCAGCTGCAGCAGGCGGTGGACGGTGGTGGCCTCGTGGCCGGTCAGCTCCGACAGGCGTTTGGCGGCGCGGCCGGTCGGGGCGGCCAGGATGACCTTGGCGCGTTTGGCGCGGGCCAGGGTGACGATCGAGCGGACGGTGAAGCTCTTGCCGCAGCCGGGGCCGCCGGTCAGCACCGCGACCTTCTCGGTCAGCGCCAGCCGTACCGCCTGATCCTGCTCGCGCGCCAGGTCGGCGCCGGTCTGGGTCTTCAGCCACGTCAGCGCGGTCGGCCAGTCGACGTCGGCGAAGGCCTTCAGCCGGTCGCGGGAGGCGTGCAGCAGGCCCAGGACCGTCGAGGCCAGGGAGCGTTCGGCGCGGTGGAAGGGCACCAGGTAGATCGCCGGGACGGTCCCCTCGGTCACGGGGATCTCCTCGCGGACGACGCCCTCCTCGACGACCAGCTCCTCCAGGCACCGGGCGACCAGCTCGGCTTCCAGGCCGAGGATCTTGACGGCGTCGGCGACCAGGTTCGGCGCCGGGAGGTAGACGTGGCCGTCGTCGGCCGCCTGGGACAGGGTGTAGCGCAGGCCCGCCTTGACGCGCTCGGGGCTGTCGGCGGCGATGCCGACCGCCTGCGCGATGGTGTCGGCGGTCTTGAAGCCGATCCCCCACACGTCGTCGGCCAGCCGGTAGGGCTCGGCGCGCACGACGTCGATGGAGGTGTCGCCGTACTGCTTGAAGATGCGGACCGCGATGGACGTCGAGACGCCCACCCCCTGCAGGAAGATCATCACCTCTTTGATGATCTTCTGCTCCTCCCACGCGGCCGCGATCAGCTTGGTCCGCTTGGGTCCCAGCCCCGGCACCTCGACCAGGCGCTTGGGCTCCTCCTCGATGATCCGCAGGGTGTCGACGCCGAAGTGGACGGTGATGCGCTCGGCCATCTTCGGGCCGATGCCCTTGATCAGGCCGGAGCCCAGGTAGCGCTGGATGCCCGCGATCGTCGCCGGGAGCACGGTGGTGTACGACCAGACCTCGAACTGCTTGCCGTAACGAGGGTGGGCGGTCCAGCGGCCGGTCAGCCGCAGCGACTCGCCCGGCTGCGCGCCCAGCAGCGGCCCCACCACCGTGAGCAGGTCGGCGCCCGATCGCTCGGTGGCCACGCGCGCGATGGTGTAGCCGGTCTCCTCGTTGGCATACGTGATTCGTTCAAGGACGGCCTCGATGACGGAGCCCGATTCCACGCGCCAGAGCGTAGACCATAGCCTGACTCCATGGTCTTGGAGAGTACGGCGCGTGCCCTCGCGCTACGGGTGGCCACTGAGCAGGCCGCCGCGCGCATCCCCGCTCTGGCAGTGGCTCTGACCCGGGGCGGCGAGCTGATCTGGTCCGGCTACCGGGGCCGCGTGGGTGATGCTCCCCCGACCGCCTCCACCCAGTTCAGGATCGGGTCGATCACCAAGAGCATGGTCGCCGTCATGATCATGCGGCTGCGTGACGAAGGGCTCCTGGACCTGCTCGACCCGCTGGAGAAACACCTGCCGGGCACCCCCGCCGGCGAGGTGACGATCGCGCAGCTGCTGTCGCACACGGCGGGGCTGACCGCCGAGCCGCCCGGCCCGTGGTGGGAGCGCACCCCCGGCGTGCCGATGGCCGACCTGGTGGCCCTGCTCGACCCGATGACCAACCGGCACCGGCCGGGGCGGCGCTTCCACTACTCCAACATCGGCTTCGGGTTCCTCGGCGAGGTGGTGGCGCGCGTGCGGGGGCGGGGGTGGGCTCAGGTCGTCCAGGAAGAGGTGCTGCACCCGCTGGGCATGCGCGACACGACCGAGCGGCCGCGCGCCCCGCACGCGACCGGATACGCCGTGCACCCGTGGGCCGACGTGCTGCTGCCCGAACCCGAGCACGACGCGGTCGCGCTGGCGCCCGCCGGGCAGTTCTGGTGCACCCCGGCCGACCTGGCCCGGTGGGCGATCTTCGTCGGCGGCGACGGCGCCGGGATCCTGCGCCCGGCCACGATGGCCGAGATGCGCGAACCGGCCACCGTCGAAGACGGCGCCGCCTGGACCTCCGGCTACGGGCTCGGTCTGCAGGTGCGCCGCCACAACGGCCGCCGCCTGGCGGGGCACACCGGATCGATGCCGGGGTTCCTGGCCACCGTCTACACCGACCCGGGCGACGGCGTCGGCGTGCTGTTCATGGCCAACACCACCAGCGGGGTGCGGGGCAACGCCCTGACCGGCGACCTGCTCGACATCCTCGACGAACACGAGCCGCCGCTGCCGGCCGAATGGCGGCCCGCGCCGATCGACGACGACCTGCTGGCCCTCACCGGCCCCTGGTACTGGGGGCCGGCCGCCTACGTCCTGCGCGCCCTGCCGGGCCGGGGCCTGGCGCTGACGCCGGTCGGCGAGACCGGGCGGGCCTCCCGCTTCGCCGCGCTCGCCGACGGGACCTGGCTGGGCCTCGACGGCTACTACGCCGGTGAGACGCTCCACGTGGTCCGCACCGGTGAGGGTGTTCACCTCGATCTCAACACGTTCGTCTTCACCCGCGAGCCCTATGGGCCGCCCGGTCCGGTGCCCGGTGGGGTCGACCCTGACGGATGGCGCTGACGTTACTCCCACGTTGAGTTGATTGTCCAAGTTTGACCGTTTTAGGGAGTTGTACTACCTTCTGGGGAACTCGAGGCGGTGTGACCTGCGTAACTGCAGGTCATCCGCTTAAAGGAAGACAACTAAGAGATCGCCGAATCCGCGCGCCCCGCGCGGAACCGGGGAACCAGCGAGGAACCCGGTGATCCCTCTCCCGATCACCAAGCACACACCGGGTCCCTCTGGGGTGAATCGGCCTGTTACCCCCCTCAGGGCAGGCCGTAGGGCGGCTTCCACGCCCGAATCCGTCAGCTAACCCGGTAGGCGCATGGAAGAAGGAGTCAACCCCACCCATGCGAGCCCCCAAACCTGGAATTCGCGCTGTCCTGCTCAGCGGCGTGATGGCCTCGACCATCGTCACCGGCGGCACCATCGCCCTGGTCGACCTGGCCCCCGCCACCGCACACGCCGAAGCCGCCGCCCCCGCGGGCGCGGCCCCCGAAGGAGTCGCCCCGGCCTACAGCCCCCTGCTGGAGGTCGCCAAGCGTCTGCCGAAGGTCAGCGCCCAGCAGGTGCTCCACCTCGCCGCCAGCCAGGTCGGCGTGAGCGAGAACATGTACGGCGGCGGAACAAAATTCCACGACTGGTACATGAACTCCGAGCGCGCCGGCGAGACCGTCGCCCGCGACGGAGGCAACCGCTTCGCCTACCGCAACGCCCCCTGGTGCGACATGTTCGTCAGCTGGGTCGGCGACCAGCTCGGCATCAGCCCCGTCATGGGCGAGGACGCCTACACCGTCCGCCACGCCGAATGGTTCCAGCAGAACAACCGCTGGGGCACCGCCGCCCAGCCCGGCGCCGTCGTGTTCTTCGACTGGAACGGCGGCAAGAACATCCACGACATCCAGCACGTCGGCTTCGTCGTCAAGGACAACGGAGACGGCACCATCGAAACCGTCGAAGGCAACACCGGAAACGGCCAGGTGGAGGTCCGCGAACGACAGACCGCGGACGTCGTCGGCTACGGATACCCCGTCTACACCGCCTAAACGCGCTTCAGCCAGTTCCGCCAGGCCTCGACGGCCTGGGCCTCAGAGATCTCCCCAGGAAAAGCGTGGTGACCCGCGACGACGGCGTCGCGGTAGCCGTGGACGAGCGTGAACAGCGACGTCGCGGTCACCACACACAGGAACCCCGACTCGGCGAACACGACCTGCGCGTCGTCGGGGTTCAATCCCGGGACGTTGACGCTGCCCTTCTCCAGTGGCTGCCCCAGGGAGAAGGCGTCGAGAAAGGCCGCCCACACCCTCGCGGCATCGGGGGTCGGGCGGCCGATCTCAAACAGCGCGTACTCGGCCACCCGGCCGGGGAAATACGTCAGATACGCGTGCAGTTTGCGCAGGTAGAGACCGTCGCCCACGGACAGGGCGTCGTACTGGTCCTCCCAGTCGCCGGTCAGCACCCCGCTGTGGACGAACCGCAGGACGGTGCTCCCGCCCTCGCGGCCCTCCAGCAGATATTCGAACGCCATGAACGACCCGTCGGCGGCCGTCTCCGTCGTGAAGGCCAGCCGTTCGCCCGGCTCCCAGCCGGTGACCTCGGAGCGGGTGGTGAACCCCGCGACCGTCTGACGGCCCGCACCGCCCACGCCCGGTTCGAAGTCGTTGGCGCCCATGAACCACGAGTCGACCCCCGGGCCCGTCGCGATCGCCTCCCACACCTCGTCGGGAGAAGCGGGCAGGACGATTCCCTCGCGGACCTCGAACTCGTGTGACATGAAAGTCAGCCTAACGAGACAGGTTCCGGTACGCCCTCACCGACAGCGGCGCGAAGATCGCCGTGATCACCAGCGGCCAGACCAGCGCCAGCTCCACCGCGTGCGCGGCCGCCCAGGTGTCGTTGGCCCAGCCGGGATTGCCGAACAGCTCCCGCGCCGCCGCCGCCGTCGACGACAGCGGGTTCCAGTCGGCGATCACGCCGAGCCAGCCCGGCATCGTCTCCGGCGAGGTGATCGCGCTGGACAGGAAGCCGATCGGCCACACCAGGATCTGGATGGCCATCACGGCCTCCGGGTTGTGGATCTTCAGGCCGAGCCAGATGCCCATCCACAGCAGCGAGAACCGCAGCCACAGCAGCAGCCCGACTGCCGCCAGCGCATTGCCGAACCCGTTGTCGGCGCTCCAGCCGATGGCCAGCCCGCAGATGATCAGCGCTGCCAGCGACAGCGCCGAGGTGAGCATGTCGGCCGCGGCCCGGCCGCTCACCACGGCTGAGGAGGCCATCGGCAGCGACCGGAACCGGTCGGTGACGCCCTTGGAGGCGTCGGTGCTGATGGCCGTGAAGGTGCCCTCCAGGCCGAAGACCATGGTCAGCGCGAACATGCCGGGCATCAGGAACTCCCGGTAGTCCCCGCCCGGGACCTCGATCCCGCCGCCCAGCAGGTAGGCGAACAGCAGCACGATCATGACGGAGAACAGCAGGCCCGCGACCAGCGTGCCGGGATTGCTGGTCCAGTGGGTGACCTCACGCCGGGTGACGGTCCAGCCGTCGGCGAAGGCCCAGGTCAGACGGTTCATGCATGACTCCTCGTCGGGTGCGGGGCGGAAGCGGCCGGTCGGCGCCGGGCGCGGTGCGGGCCGGGGGCGGCGGGCGGGGCCGGCCACGCGAAGCCGTAACGGAGAGAAAGAATCATGCTGCGGTCCTGGTGAGGTGCAGGAAGACCTCGTCGAGCGTGGGGCGGCGGATCGCCACGTCGTCGGCGGCGATGCCCGCCGCTTGAAGGTCCTGGACGACCCTCGTCAGCGTCCCCATGCGGTCGGGTGCGGGCGCGCTGACGCGCCGGGTGTCGGTGTCGGCCTCGGCGTCCGGGCCGAGCAGCGCCGCGGCGGCCGGCAGGTCGGCCGGGTCGTGCAGGACGATCTCCACCCGGTCGCCGCCGACGGTCTTCTTGAGCTCCTCGGGGGTGCCCTCGGCGACCTGGCGGCCCTCGTTGACGACGGTGATGCGGTGGGCGAGCTGGTCGGCCTCCTCGAGATACTGCGTGGTCAGCAGCACCGTCGTGCCCTGGGAGACCAGATCGCGGACGGCCGCCCACACCTCGGCCCGGCCGCGCGGGTCCAAGCCCGTGGTGGGCTCGTCGAGGAACAGCACCGGCGGCGACAGGATCAGCCCGGCCGCCAGGTCCAAGCGGCGGCGCATCCCGCCCGAATATGCCTTCACGACCTTCTTGCCGGTGTCGGCCAGGCCGAACCGGTCGAGGAGTTCCCGAGCCCGCTGAGCGGCGGCTTGGGGGCGCAGGTGGGACAGGCGGCCGAACATCTCCAGGTTGGCGCGGCCCGACAGTGCCTCGTCGAGGGCGGCGTGCTGGCCGACCAGGCCGATGCGGCGGCGGACCTCGCCGCCGTCGCGGACCACGTCGAACCCGGCCACCCGGGCGGTGCCGGCATCGGGGCGCAGCAGCGTGGTCAGCACCCGGACCGCCGTGGTCTTGCCCGCCCCGTTGGGGCCGAGCAGGCCGTGGACCGTCCCCGCGGGGACGGTCAGGTCGAACCCGTCGAGGGCGGCCCGTGCGCCGTAGCGCTTGACGAGCCCGTGCGCCTCTATCGTGTACGTCATGCCGTACAGCGTACCGTACGTTGTACGGATAAGTGACTGGATACGCTGAGCGGCATCATGACCACGGAATACATCGGACGAGGCGACCCGGCCCGCACGCTGGCGCTGCTGTGGCGCGACCCGTCCCGCGCCCGGGAACGAGCCCCACGCAAAGGCCGCACCGAACTGACCGCCGACCGCGTGATCGCCGCCGCGATCGAGGTCGCCGACGCCGAGGGCCTGGCCGCGCTGTCGATGCGCAAGGTCGCCGACCACCTCGGCGCCGGCACGATGTCGCTCTACACGCACGTCCCCGGCAAGGCCGAACTGATCGACGTCATGCTCGACACGGTCTACAAGGAGACGCTCACCACGGAGGAGACCCCACGGGGCTGGCGGGCCCGGGTCGAGCGGATCGCCCGCGACAACCTCGCCATGTACCGGCGCCACCCGTGGATCCTGCAGGTCGCCGTCAGCCGCCCCCCGCTCGGGCCCGGCACGCTGGGCAAATACGAGCACGAACTGTCGGCCCTGGACGGCATCGGCCTGACCGACCTGGAGATGGACAACGTCCTGACCCTCATCGCCGCCTACGTCCACGGCGCCGCCCGGGGCGTGGTCGAGGCCGAACGGGCCGCCGCCGAGACCGGGATGACCGACCAGGAATGGTGGCAGGCGCACGAGCCGTTCCTGACGGCCGTCGGCGACTTCTCCGCCTACCCCCTCGCCGGCCGGGTCGGCTCGGCCAGCGGCGAGGCCTACAACGCCCCGACCGACCCCACGGGCGCCTTCGAGTTCGGCCTGGGCCGCCTACTCGACGGGATCGCGGTCCTTATCGACGGCCGGTGAGGGCGGCACCCGCACGGCCAGCACCACGATGTCGTCGACGTTGCCCACGGCGCCCGCCACCTCGCTGGTCACCTCGTCGAGCAGGGCGGGCAACGGCTGCCCGGCCCGGCGGGACAGGGCGGCGATGAGCCGCTCGGTCGCGGTGTCCATGCCGGGGCCCGGCGTCTCGATCAGGCCGTCGGTGAACATCACCAGCAGCGTGCCCGGCGGCAGCAGACGGCGCGACTCGGTGCGCGGGCTCTGCAGGTCGGCCGGCAGCAGGGTCGGGAAGAACATGATGTCGTGGGCGGTGAGCTCCTCGGCCCGGCCGTCGGGATGGACCAGGATCGGCGGCGGATGCCCGGCGTTGGTCCAGGTCAGCTCCCAGCCGCGCGGGCCCGGGGTCAGATGGCCGTGCACCAGGCTGCCGGTGGCCTGCGGCAGCACGAACCGGCACGCGTGCTCCAGCGCCGCGACCGAGACGGCCGGCCCCTGCCCGCCGTGGTCGATGTCGGCCTGGCGCAGCATGCTGCGCAGCTGGCCCATCAGGGTCGCTGCCTCCATGTCGTGGCCGGTGATGTCGCCCACCGTGATGGCCAGCGCCCGCCGCTTGGCGGGCTTCTTCCGGTCGGGGAGCTCCAGGAAGTAGGCGTCGTACCAGTCGCCGCCGACCAGGTCGGCCGTCATCGCCGGACGGTAGAGCGCCGCCACCTCCAGGCCGGGGGCGTGCGGCAGGTTGGTCAGCATCGCCCGCTGCAGCTGGTGGGCGACGGTCACCCGCTGCTCGAACAGCTGGGCGCGCTCCACCGCGCGGGCGGTGTAACCGGCCACCGCGACCAGGACGGCGCGCTCCTGGACGTCGATCGCGTGCGGCTGATCCCAGCCCAGCACCAGCACCCCGACCGGCCCGGCCACCCCCGGCAGCGGCACGCACACCGCCGAGACCAGCCCCAGTTCGGTGAACGCGGTCAGCGCCGCGTCGCCATAACCGTCGCGCAGCGCCGCGCCGTCGGCGACCTCGACCACCTGCTGCCGCTGGAACGCCTGGAAGGTCGGCCAGCCGGGCTCGACGTCGTATTGCCGCTCGACGGTCTCCACCGTGCGGGGGATCTCGTCGTCGATGACCCGGCGCAGCCGCTGGTCTTCGGCCAGCACCAGGCCGACGTAGACCGGCTTCAGATCGGTGACCACCAGATCGCGGACCCGGCGCCGGATGTCGACCAGGTTGGTGGTGTCGGCCAGCTCCTGGGCGGTGCGCAGCAGCAGCGCCGAGCGCGACAGCGCGGCCTCGGCCTTGGCGGAGGCCGCCCGCAGCTCCGAGGAGTAGGCCGTGGCCAGGTCGGCCAGGCGACGCCGCTCCACATCCCGGTCTCGTGCCACGTCACCTCCCGGTGCTTGTCCCGTCATCCTCCCTTACCCAAATGGGGCCTCAGGTTGCCACGCCCATGGCGTGGCCGATGGTCGAGGGCTGATTCACCATCGCGAGCATGGCAGCCGCCACGTCCGCGCGCGGGATCGTGTGCCCGCCGGGCAGGTTGCGGTCGGGCGCGGTGCGGTAGCGGCCGGTGCCGGGCTTGTCGGTCAGGCGGGGCGGGCGGACCGCCGTCCAGTCCAGGCCGCTGTCGCGCAGCACGTCCTCGGCGGCCGACAGGTCGGCGTACACCGAGGAGAGAGCCCTTTTGATGATCGGGGTCAGCACATAGCGCGTGAACGGGCCCTCGCCGGGGTCGCGCCGGGGGGCGTCGGGGTTGGCCGGAGTGGGGATGGAGGAGACGGGGGCGGCGCTGACCATGATGAACCGGCGGGCGTGGGCGGCGTGCATGGCCGCGACGATCACCCGGGTCGCCGCCGTCACGACCCCGCGGTCGTGCTTCGGGGAACGCGGGCCGATGCCCGACAGCACGCCGTCGGCGCCCTCACAGGCGAGGATCAGCTCCTTCTTGTCGGGGGCGATGCGCAGATCGGCCACCATGACGTGGTGCGGCTCGAGCGACAGCCGGGCGGCGTCCCTGACGACGACGGTGACCTCGTGGCCGGCCTCCATGGCCAGCCGCAGGCACTCGCCGCCGACTCCGCCGGTGGCGCCGAATATCGTGATCTTCACGGGTTCCTCCGAAACGCGAATAGTATGAGAGTCGTATTATATGGTTTCCATACCTTCTATCCACGATGCGCTGCGCGCGTTGACCGCCCAGGTGTCCCTGCTCAACCAGCAGGTCGGCGGGCGTCTGGACCTGCGCCCGGTCGACCGCGACTGCCTCTACCTGATCTCCCGGCACGGCCCGATGACCCCCTCGGCGCTGGCCAAACTGACCGGGCTGCACCCGGCGACGATGACCGGCGTGCTCGACCGGCTGGAGAAGAGTGGCTGGATCGCCCGCGAGCGCGATCCGCAGGACCGGCGCGCCGTGCTCATCCGCCCACTCGGCGACCGCGTCCCCGAGATCTCCTCCCTGTACGCCGGCATGACCCGCGCCATCGACGGCATCTGCGACGACTACTCCCCCGAGGAGCGCGCGCTCATCCTGGATTTCCTCACCAAGATCACTGATGCCGCGTCGACGGCGAAAGATTCCCTATAACTCCCCATCAAAGGGAGTGATACGGTGTCTTCGTGAACATCTTTGTTTCCCCCGACGCCGGGCGCGCTCTCCTGGGCCGCTACAGCGACCTGCTCGACACCTGGCCGGTCCCGGCCGAGCGGCTGACCGTGCCGACCACGCTCGGCGACACCTTCGTCCAGGCCTCCGGGCCGCCCAACGCGCCGCCGGTGATCCTGGTGCACGGCGCGATGGCCAACTCCCTGTCCTGGTTCGGCGACATCGCCGCCTGGTCACGGAACCACCGCGTCTACGCCGTCGACATCCCCGGCGAGGCCGGCCTGTCGGTCCAGGTCCGGCCGCCGATCACCGACTACCCGGGCTGGCTCGGCGAGGTGATGACCGGTCTCGGCCACGAGTCGGCCGCCGTCGTCGGGCTGTCGCTGGGCGGCTGGATCTCCACCGGGTTCGCCATCCGGAATCCCGGGCGGGTCGAGCGGCTCGCGCTGATCTGCCCGGCCGGGTTCGGGAAGGTCAGAAGCGGCATCCTGCTGCTGGCGCTGCTCCTGCTGGCGGCCGGGCAGCGCAAGCGGTCACAGAAGCTGATCCTCGGCGCCGACCTGAGCGGAACCGGGTGGTTCGGCGAGTTCCACGAGTGGATCAACCGCGACTTCAAGCCCCGCCGCGACAACCTGCCGATCTACCCCGACAGCGACCTGGCCCGGTTGAGCATGCCGATGCTGGTCATCGCGGGTGACAGGGACGCGCTCATCAACGGGCCGCAGACGGCGCGGCGGGTGCGGGCGATCATCCCCAAGGCCGACATGCGGCTGCTGCCCGGCGTCGGCCACCTGATCACCGGGCAGACCGCGACCATCGGAGCATTCCTGGACTCCTGACCGGGTCGGTGTGCGCGGCGGCCACGACCAGCAGTGGGGTGAACGGCCACGGGGTCCAGCGGGCCGGTGCCGCGCCCAAGGTCGCCGCGAGCGCGGCCAAGGCCAGGCCGCTGAGGGCCTCCCCGCCGTCGAGGGTGCCGGCGGCGGGCCATCGTCAAGGGCCATCGCTTGGCGGCGAGGAGATGTTGCTGTACCTCTGCCATGACGCTCTACCACTGGAAGGTGCCGTCAATGAGAGTGCCGAGCCTCCGGCGAGGCAGAAGATGCACAGCTCTCCTCTGCGCGTTACTCCTGGTTTCAGCCTGCGGCACGGAGTTCTCCCCATTACGGTGCGGGTCGATCCTGACGCTGTCCAGGCCATCCGCGAGGTCGGAAAAGTCCTGCGGGAAAACACAGACGAGGCTTATTGGGACGGCGTCACCAAGATCTATGTTGTCCTGCTGGTCGACATCGGACAACCAGGCCCTGAGGGAGCGGTCGCCGCGGCGAGCAGTCTGCTGCAGAGGCGTGGTTGGACGGCCTCCATCGACCGCCGCCCCGAAACCGTGTGGATGGAGTCGCCGAAGTGGCCGGACAACGGACTCATGGTCAGAGGGGCTGAATCGTTCGCGTCACGAAGCAGCCTCGATCCGAGCGCGCAGGAGCAGAAGAAGGCGATAGCAGATGCCATGGCGCAGACCGGATCCACCGGAATTGTCATCCTGGAGGCGGAGCGCATCGACTGGTAACCATCCTTTCGGACTGTCACTGTGCCATCTGCCCTGATCTTGGCGGCGGCGCCTCGATGTTCCCGCCCGCCACGGCGGCCAGTAAGGCGGCGTCGTCGTCTGGGCTCATACCTCCTCCATCGCGACCGGCGGGGTGGACGGTTCTGTCTTCAGGTCTGACAAATCAGGTGAAGTCCGGTCTCGCTTCCCGCTACGGTCTTGATCGTGACCAAGCTCAACCAGATCCTCGCCGTGGAGAAGGGCGTCAAGTCCGACGTCCAGCGCAAGGTGACGGACGCCTACCATCTGATCCAGAAGGCGCCGCTGCTGTCCGGCATCTCCCGTACCTACCAGCCGATCGACGACGAGGGCGAGACGCTGCCCCCGGAGTCGACCCGCGTGCAGGTGCAGGCCGAGCAGGTGCTGCGCGACGTCGCGGTCACCCTCACCCGGCTGTTCGACGTGACCGCCACCAAGGACGACGCCAACTGCTCCGCGCGGGCCGACGTCGTCGTCGACGGGAACACTCTGCTGCGCGACGTGCCGGTGACCTACCTGCTGTTCCTGGAGAAGCAGCTCACCGACCTGCACACCCTGATCGGCAAGCTGCCCACGCTCGACCCGTCGGAGACCTGGTCGCTGGACGGCAACACCGACACCTGGCGCACCGAACCGGTCAAGACCACCCGGACCAAGAAGGTGCCGCGCAACCACGTGCTGGCCGAGGCGACCGACAAGCACCCCGCCCAGGTGCAGGTCTTCACCGAGGACGTCGTGGTCGGCTACTGGACCCGGGTCGCCTTCTCCGGCTCGCTGCCGCAGCGCCGCGTCAACGAACTGCTCGGCCGCCTCACCAAGCTCCAGGAGGCGGTGAAGTTCGCCCGCGAGGAGGCCAACAGCACCGAGATCACCGACCGGAAGATCGGTGAGGCGGTGTTCGGCTACCTGCTGGGCTAGCCGGTCCCCCACAGACCCCCGCTCGAAAGAGTGGGGAGCGCGATGAGCGCAAGCTGAAACTGAAGCAATCAGACTGAACCACGGTGACAGCACAGGTTCGACCCCTGTCCCCCGCACCCACGCGGGGGTGGCCCAACAGGTAGAGGCAGCCGTTCAAACTCAGACTCTCGCTCCAGACTCAGCATTGCCGCCGGTCACCGGATCGACCGGCCACGGACGAAAGTCGTCAGGTTGCGGGTTCGAATCCCGCAGGGTGCTCTCCCTGCGCCCTTAGCTCAATGGCAGAGCAGGCGACATGATCATGATCTGTGGCCTTAAACGCCGCCGGTGACACGATATGGCGGCGCCACGGCCCCCAGGATTTAGGGCATTTCCTGGGGGCCACCGCCATTTTCAGGGCCGCTTTTTTCAGGGTTGCGATCTGGCACGCGGTCCGGGCCCTCGGGTTCAGGGCACTTCCTGTGAGCGGTCGCCATTGGTGATCGCCGCCATCTGCTGGGCGGTTTTGGCCCGCCAGACCGGGTCGACGTCAGGGCCCAGCCGGTCGTGACACGCGGTGAAATACTTGAGCGCCAGTTCGGGGTCGCCCTGGCGGCGGTGGATCTGGCCCAGGACGTAACTGGTCAGCGCCTCGCCCTGCACGTCGCCCGACCGGACGAACATCTCGGCGCACTCGGCCAGCATGCGCAGCGCCTGGTCGTCGTGGCCCAGCGCGGCGGTGGCCTCGCCCAGCCGTCGCAGCGTCATCCGTTCCCCTTTGGGCCAGCCGATGTCGCGGCTGATGGCCAGGCTCTCGCGGTAGCAGGCGATGGCCCGCTCGGGTCGGCCGGTGTCGTAGTGGGTGATGCCGAGCAGGCGCAGGATCCAGGCCCGGCGCAGCGGGTGGTTGTCACCGGCGGCCCTCAACGCGGTCCGGCAGGTGGTGACGCCCTCGTCGTAGCGGGCCAGGTAGACCTCGGCGGCGGCGAGGACCGTCCAGGCGGCCAGGCGGGATTCCAGGTCTCCGGCCAGGAGGGACACGGCTTTTCCCGCTTCTGTACGGGCGGATTCGAGATCCCCCCGCTGGAACAGGCAGGTGGCCAGGCCGGTCAGCGCGCGACCCGATTTCACTCGGTCGGTTCCGTCGAAGTGGTCCAGCAGGACGCGGAACTCCTTCTCGGCGTCGGCGGTGCGGCGGCGGTCGACCTCGGCCTCGGCGCGTTGCAGCCGGGCGGCCATGTCGTCGGGCCGGGCCTCGATCACGGCGTCCAGGGCACGGCGGGCGTCGTCGTGGAGGCCGTACACGACCAGGAACGGCGCGCTCGCGGCGGCCAGATCGGCGGCCTCGGTCGCCAGGCCCCGCTCGGCGGCGGTCGTGACGGCGGCGGTGAGGATCTCCCGCTCGGCCAGGATCCACGCCCGGTCCCCGTCGATGATGCGCTTGGCCGCCGCCGTCACCAGCCGCCGCACCGCCGACTGCGGGTAGGCCGCCACCTCCGCCGCGTAGCGCAGCAGCAGGCTGTGCATGCGGTAGCGGATCTGACCGGCGGCGTCCCATTCGCCGGCGGTCACCAGGCCGGCGGCGGTCAGTTCCTCCAGGGCGAAGTCGACGCCGCGTTCCGGCTCGCCCAGCAGCGCCGCGACCGACCAGGCGGCCAGACCGTCCACCCCGAGATGGCCGAACGCGCGGAAGGCCCGCCGCGCCTCCTCCGACAGGGCCGCGTAACTCATCGAGAACGGGCTGCGGATGGACAGCCGCCCCCAGCGCAGCTCGTCCAGATGCGCCTCGGTCAGCCGCCGCGCCAGCTCCGCCGGAGGCCAGGCCGGACGCGTCGCCAGCCGCGCCCCCGCGATACGCAACGCCAGGGGTAGTCGCCCGCAGGCCCGCACGATCGTCTCGGCCGCCGCCGCGTCGGCCGCCACCCGCGCGCGCCCGGCGACCTGGGCGAGCAGGGCGTGCGCGTCGGCCGAAGGCAGCACGTCCAGCGGCACCGCGGTCGCGCCCGCCAGCAGCGGCAGCGGGCCGCGCGAGGTCACCACGACCGCCGACCGTGCGGTGCCCGGTAGCAGCGACTGCACCTGCGCCTCGGTGCCCGCGTCGTCGAGCACCACCAGCACCGCCCGGTCGGCCAGCCGGGCCCGATACAGCGCGGCCCGCTCGCCGACGGTCGGCGGGAGCGCGGCCCCGTCCACCCCGAGAGCCCGCAGCAGCTCGGCCAGCAGCGCCGCCGGTTCGCGCGGCGCGGCCGACGCGCCGTCGAGACGGGCGAACAACTGGCCGTCGGGAAACCGCGCCCGCATTTCGTGGGAGACGTGGACGGCCAGCGTGCTCTTGCCGACGCCCGGCGGCCCCGACACGACCACGATCGGTGGCGCGCCGCCCGTCGTGCGGAGCGCCTCGGTGACGAGGCGGGCCTCCCAGCGGCGGCCGACGAACCCGGAGATGTCCGGCGGCAGCAGGCACGGCCCGTTGCGCCGAGGCGTTTCGGCGGGAGAGCTGTCCAGCAGCGCGGCGTGCATTCGGCGCAGGTCCGGGCCGGGTTCGACGCCGAGTTCGTCGACCAGCGCGGCGCGGGCGCGGCGGTAGGTCTCCAGTGCCTCGGCGCGGCGGCCGGCGGCGTCGAGGGCCCGCATCAGCTGCAGCCAGAGGCGTTCGCTCAGCGGGGCGGCCTCCACCAGCGTCTTGAGCTCGCCGACCAGGTCGTGGTGCTGACCGGCGCGTAATCGCAGGTCGATCCAGTCGAGACGGGCGGCGCTCGCCTGCTCCTCCAGCGCGCTGACCTTCGGCACGACGGCCGCGCCCAGCGCCACGTCTTCGGCCGGACGCCCCCGCCACAGACCGAAGGCCTGCCCGAACAGCCTGATCGCCTCGGCCGGGTCGTCGTCGGCGCTCTGACGGGCGCGCCGGACGGCGTCGGTGAAGGCCAGCAGGTCGAGGTGGGCGGCGTCCAGCGGCAGACGGTAGCCACGCTCGTGCGTCTCGACCTCGATGTCCTCCTTGCGGAGCAGCGAGACGTAGCTCTGCAGGTTGGCCATCGCCGACGGCGGCGGTTCGTCCCAGACACACCTCATCAGGCGGTCCTTGGACACGATCGCGCCCGGATGCAGCAACAGCGCGCCCAGCAGCGCCCTCGCTTTGGGTGGCAGCCGGATCGGCCGCCCCGACTTCAGGGCACGGACCGGCCCCAGGATCTCGAAGTTCAACACACGCCCCCGTGTGGAAAGCCCCTGTATGCGTAACTATAGAGATCCTGTGGTTTTGTCCGGAATGCTACTTTCGGATGAGGCTCCACCGGGTGCCCGAGCGAGACTCCCGCAGTAGGCCGAGGCAATGCGGGACCTGCGCATCGCGGCCCACTTGGCCGGTCGGCCGGACGATGCGCCCGAGCGGCTGGAGGAGGTCGTCGCTGCTGTGCCGGGAGGCCGGGAACTCGCCGGTCGCTGACGGTCCACGGACACGTCCGGCGGCTATCTGTTCAGACGGCCGCGCAGCGCCTCCGCCAGGTCGCCCGCGGCGGCGATCTGGTCAGGGGTCAGCGCGTCGACGAAGAGGTCGCGGATGGCGCGCAGGTGCGGGACGGTGGCGCGGCCGAAGGCGGAGGCGCCCTCCTCCGTGAGGAGGATCTCCGCGCCCCGATTGTCGTTCGTGCAGTTCTCGCGCCGGATCAGCCCGCGCTTGTCCATCCGCCCCAGATGGTGGGACAGGCGGCTGCGCTCCCAGCCGATGACGGCGGCGAGCTCGGAGGAGCGCAGTCTGCGGCCCTCGGCCTCGGTCAGCGCGAGCAGAACGGCGTAGTCGCCCGTCGACAGGGCCGAGTCGTGCTGCAGCCGCGCGGCGAGTTCGGCCCGCAGGGCGTCGGTGGTCTCGATGAAGTCGCGCCAGATGCGCAGTTCCTCCCGCGTCGGCAGCTGGGTCATCGCTGGTCCCCTCCCGGGAATATAATTGACATGTCAATCATTTCCGATTCTATGACGTTGTTCGAAGTTGGGCTCAACTCCTTCGGGGAGGTCGCCACCGATGGCGGACGAGTGCTCTCCGACGCCGAGACCGTGCGGCTGATCGTCGAGGAGGCGAAGCTCGCCGAGGCGGCCGGGCTCGACGTGTTCAGCCTGGGCGAGCACTACCGGGAAGGGCACACCGACTCGGCCACACCCGTGCTCCTGGCCGCGATCGCCACGGCCACCGAACGCATCGCGCTCGGCACCTCGGTGACCGTCCTGAGCACCAACGATCCGGTGCGCCTCTACAACGAGTTCTCCACCCTCGACGCGGTGTCCGGCGGCCGGGCCCGCATCGTGCTCGGCCGTGCGTCGGCGACCGAGTCGTTCCCGCTCTTCGGGTACGACCTCGCCGACTACGAGCGGCTGTTCGAGGAGAAGCTCGACCTGTTCCTGCGGCTCGAACGGGAGGAGGAGGTGACCTGGTCGGGCACGGTCCGCAGCCCGCTCGTCCGGCAGACTCTGCGCCCGCGCATGCGCCCGGGAGGCATCCCCACCTGGATCGGCGTGGGCGGCAGCCCGGGTTCGGTGCTCCGCGCCGCCCGCCACGGACTGCCGCTCATGATGGCGATCATCGGCGGACGTCCCCAGCGGTTCGCGGGCAACGTCGACCTCTACCTCACCGCGCTGGAGCGGTTCGGCCGGCCCGCGCAGCCGATCGGGCAGCACTCGCTGGGCCTGGTCGCCGACACCGACGAGGAGGCCAGGGAGACCTGGTGGCCTCACTGGAAGCGCGTCGTCGAGGCCCTCGCCGCCGAACGCGGCTTCTACGCGCCCACCCGGGAGCGGTACGAGGCCGAACTCGACCAGGGCGCGCTCTACGTCGGCTCCCCCGAGACCGTCGCCAGAAAGATCGCCCAAACCGCCCGTGACCTGCGGCTGAGCCGTTTCGACCTCAAGTACGACATCATGCACCTCCCCCGCGAGGCCCGCGCCCGCACGATCGACCTGCTCGGCCGCGAGGTCGCCCCCCGTGTCCGTGAACTACTCACCCCGAGAAGAAGAAGCGCATGACCGACATCACCTTTGGGCTCGACACCTTCGGCGACGTGCCGCAGGACGACGCCGGCATCCCCGTCTCCCACGCCGCGGCGATCCGCCAGGTCCTCGACGAGGCGGTGCTCGCCGACGAGCTGGGGGTCGACGTGATCGCCCTGGGCGAGCACCACCGGCCCGAATACTCGATCTCCTCGCCGGAGACCGTGCTGGCCGGCATCGCGACCCGCACCTCCCGCATCCGCCTGGCCTCCGGCGTGACCGTGCTGAGCTCCGACGACCCCGTCCGGGTGTTCCAGCGCTTCGCGACCGTCGACGCGCTGTCGAACGGCCGGGCCGAGGTGATCCTCGGACGCGGCTCCTTCACCGAGTCGTTCCCGCTGTTCGGCTACGACCTGGCCGACTACGACGTGCTGTTCGAGGAGAAGATCGAGCTGTTCGCCAAGCTCCTGGAGGAGAAGCCGGTAACCTGGAGCGGCACCGTCCGCGCCCCGCTCGACAACGCCGACGTCTACCCCAAGACCGAGTCGGGCCGCCTCACCACCTGGGTCGGCGTCGGCGGCTCGCCCCAATCGGTCATCCGCACCGCCCACTACGGCCTGCCGCTGATGCTCGCCATCATCGGCGGCGCCCCCGACCGGTTCGCCCCCTACATCGACCTCTACAAGCGGGCCGCCGACCAGTTCGGCACGACGGCCCACCCGGTGGGCATGCACTCGCCCGGCTTCGTCGCCGACACCGACGAAGAGGCCGCCGAGGGGTTCTGGCCGGGCTACAAGACGATGCGCGACCGCATCGGCGCCACCCGCGGCTGGCCGCCGATCCGCCGATCGGAGTACGACTCGGAGATCGCGCACGGCTCCCTGTACATCGGCTCGCCCGAGACGGTGGCCCGCAAGATCGCCGGAGCGGTCCGGACACTCGGGGTCGCCCGCTTCGACCTCATCTACAGCGTGGGCCCGCAGCCGGTCAGCGCCCGGCTCAAGGCTGTCGAGCTGTACGGCGCCAAGGTCATCCCCATGGTCCGCGACCTGCTGAGCGAGCGGTCATGACCACCATCGGCATCCTCGGCGCGGGCAAGGTCGGCACCGTCCTTGCCCGCCTGGCGCTGGCGGCCGGATACCGCGTGCTCATCGCGGGCTCCGGCGCGCCCGAGCGCATCGCGCTCATCGTCGAGGTGATCACCCCCGGCGCGGTCGCGGTGACCTCCGCGCAGGCGGCGGCGCGGTCGGACGTGACGGTGCTGGCCCTGCCGCTCGGGAAGTACCGCACCGTCCCGGCGGAGGAACTGCGGGGCAAGCTCGTGATCGACGCGATGAACTACTGGTGGGAGGTGGACGGCGTCCGCGACGACCTGACCGACCCGCGCACCTCCTCCAGCGAGATCGTCCAGGAGTTCCTGCCGGGCTCGCGGGTCGTGAAGGCCTTCAACCACATGGGCTACCACGACCTGGAAGACGGCGCCCTGCCCGCCGGCGCCCCCGGCCGCCGGGCGATCGGCATCGCCGGTGACGGAGACCTCTCGGCCGTCTCTTCGATCGTGGACGCACTGGGCTTCGACCCCGTGCTCGCCGGACCGCTGGCCGAGGGGGTGCGGATGGAACCGGGAACCGAGCCGTTCGGCGCGAACGTCGAGGCCGCCGAACTGCGCGCCATGCTGGCCCGGTTCCCGGAATCAGAACGTGGCCGCGCGGTGCTTCAGGCACGCGGCCACGCTCTTACGGCCGGTGAGGCCGCCGGTCACCAGGCGGACGCGCCGCCGTCGAGGGCGTAGTTCGCGCCGGTGATGTAGGCCGCCCGGTCGGAGGCGAGGAAGACCACCAGCTCCACGATCTCCTCCGGCCGGGCGAACCGCTTGAGCATCGTCTTACGGGTGATCGCGTCGCGTGCCGCCTGGTCGTCGCCCAGATCCCGGTCGCTGGCCGGAGTCAGGACGGGCCCGGGGCTGACCGTCACCGCGCGGATGCCGTGGCGGGCCCCTTCCAGCGCGAGCTGCCGGGTCATCCCGATGATCCCGGCGTTCGCCGCGCTGTGCGCGACCATCGGGGGCACCTCCCCGGCGATCATGCCGGCCATGGACGCGATGTTGACGATGACCCCGCCGCCCCGATCGACCAGATGCGGCCAGGCGAACTTCGACACGAAGAAGGGGATGTCGAGTTCGCCCGTGATGGTCGCCCGCCAGTCCTCGACGGAGAACCCCGGCAGCGGGCCGAAGCGCGGCATGGCCGCGTTGTTGTAGACGACGTCGAGCCCGCCGTAGGCCGCGACGGCCTCCTCGACGACCCGCCGCGCCTGGTCGGGGTCGGTGAGATCGATCGGCGCGACGCCCGTCATCTCACCCCCGGCCCGGCGGACGAGCTCGACCGTCTCGTCGTTGGCCGCGACCTGGATGTCGCACCCGACGACCTTCGCCCCCTCCCGGGCGAAGGCCAGCGCCGCGACCCGCCCCTGTCCTCCGGCGGTGCCGGTGATCAGCACGATCTTCCCGTCCAGTGATCCCATGGAGTCCTCCGTTGTCGATATTTGCTTCGTCAAGGAAGGATAGTACTTGCTTCGTGAAGGAAGTACTATGGACCCATGAGGCCGCTCTCCCCTGACGAAGACGCGCTGGTCCGCGCCCTGCCGCGCCTGATGTACGCGCTGCCCCGCGCGATCGACGCCGACATGGTGCGCGAACAGCGACTGCCGCTCATCGAGTGGACCGCCCTGATGCGCCTGTCGGAGGCCCCACAGGGTCGGATGCGCATGGGCGAACTCGCCCTCGCCTGCGAACTGTCGCTGAGCGGCCTGACCCGCATCGCCACCGTCCTGCAGAAACAGGGCCTGATCGAACGGGTCAGGAGCGACGACGACGCCCGGGGCTGGAACGCCGTCATCACCGACGCGGGCCTGGCCCGCCTGGAACGCGCCTGGCCGAGCAACCTGGCCAGCCTGCGCCGCCACCTGCTCGACCACCTCGACGGCATCGACGTCGCCGGCCTGGCCCGCGCGATCCAGAACGTCGCGCAGAGCGACTGACAGGGCGACTGAGCCCCATCGACCGGAAATGTTCGCCATCATGAAGGCAACGGGAGGGGACAGGTTGACCCTGGGGGTTCCGGCCGCGGACAGCACGGCCGACACACTGAGTTATCCGCCGGGAGCGTTGGTGATCCTGACCGGGCTACCGGGCGCCGGGAAGACCACGCTGCTCCGCCGGCTCTATTCCCTGCGCGGCGACGAGGAGCAGCCGGTCGACCGGCACGGCCTGACCGTCATCGACAGCTACCAGTCGCGGCTGCGCTGGGCGGTCAAACTGGCGTGGGCGCCCAAACCGCTGCGGACCGCCGTCGTGTGGCTCACGCACATGTCCCGCATCTTCCGGGCGATGCGCACCGGCCCGGTGATCGCGCACAACCGGGGCTGCGCCGTCCCGATCCTCTACGTCCTGTCGTGGCTGGCCGTCAGCCGCGGCACCCGGTTGCACCTGTTGCTGCTCGACACCCCGGCCGACCTGGCGATGGCCGGGCAGCAGACCCGGGGACGGGTGGTGCCGAAGGCCGCCTTCGGCCGGCACATCCGCAGGTGGGGGCGGCTTCTCGGCCGCGTACAGGAGGGAGATCCCGCGCCCGCCGTCACGGCGCACGTGCTGACGCGGGCCCAGGCCGACCGGCTCAAAGAGGTTCGGTTCGACCGTTGACGACCTCCAGGTAGTGGCGGTTGTACATGATGCCCAGCACGTTGTCGAACGGGTCGGTGACCGCCGCGGTGACGAACCCGTCGCCGCGCTCGGTCACCGGCATGACGACCACGGCCCCCAGTTCCACCAGCCGGTCGAGGGTCTTCTCCACGTCGGCCACCGCCCAGTGCACGACCGCGCCCCCCGGGCCCTCGCCCAGGTCGTCGGGGGCGTAGCGGCGGTCGGCGATGCCCAGCTCGGTCTGGTAGTCGCCGACGCGGAACTCGACGTAGCCGGGAACCTCGAAGTAGGGCTCCATCCCGAGCACCTCGGTGTACCAGCTCTTCGCCGCGGGCAGATCAGCGGCCCAGTACATGATCGTGGCCGGTCCTCGAAGCACGCGCGTCTCCTTCAGCTGGAAGTCCAGGCCCGCACGGTCGCCTCGGCGATCATCTCGATCCGGCGCCCGTAGGCCTCATGGCCGTCGGACACAAAACTCCCATCGATCACGGGCAGCCCGCTGAAGGATGCGCTGAAATGCCCGGGAACGGTCTGCGGGAGCGGAGCGTATTTCTCGAACGGCGCCATGTCGTAGCTCCGGCGCGCCTTGTGCCCGTTGCGGGCGATCTGGTGCGCCTGGACGCGGAGCATGGCGTCCAGGCCCTGGTCGAGGAGGAGCTGCAGCCAGCGGAACTGGACGTCGAGATACTGCGCGTGGCCGTCGCCGGGGTGCTGCAGCAGATAGGCGCAGACGACCGGGTTGTGCCAGCGATACATGACGGGATCGGCCTGCTCCTCGGCCAGGATGGCGTAGTAGTGGTCGGCACACTCACCCAGTGGCCCCGATGCCGCCCCGCACACACACGTCATGGCCGCGATGATAGGCGAGGGCTGACCGGCCATGTTGTCACGGCTGATCCGGCCCCGACATGGGGGCAGACCCTCCTGAACCTCTAGGGACGGCACCGCTGAGCAGGGCGGTCCGGTTTCCCTAGCTTTGAGCCATGAACACTTTTGGACGATCTGCAAGCGCCCTGGCCGCGACCGCGCTGTTAGCTCTGGGCGTCCTCGCGACCCCCGCCGCCGCCAAGGCCGCCCCGGTGATCGCCGGGACGTGCAGCGAGGGGACCGGCAACCAACTCCTCTACACGGCCGAGCCCGGTGTCGCCAACGACCTCACCATCACCCAGGACGGGGCCATCCTCCGGCTGGAGGACGAGGGCGGCACGATCAAGGGCTGCACCGCCGAGAGCCCGACCACCGTGGTGACCAAGCTCCCCACCAGAATCAAGATCGTGGCCGGTGACCAGGACGACGTCGTCGTCGTCAACATTCCCGCCCAGCCGGGGCCGAAGGTGGTCATCTTCGGCGGCGACGGCGATGACGAACTGCGCGGCAGTGCCAACACCGACGACCTGCGCGGGGGCAAGGGCGACGACAACCTGCGCGGCAACGGCGGCGACGACACCCTCCGGGGCGACGCGGGCGAAGACGAACTGCGCGGGGGCGCCGGGGTCGACGAACTGAACGGCGGGACGGGCGGCGACGACCTGAGCGGTGGCGCGGGGGTCGACGAGCTCAACGGCGGCAGCGGCGACGACGAGCTGCGTGGTGACGCCGACGCCGACGAGCTCAACGGCGGAACGGGCGCGGACGAACTGAACGGCGGCGCCGGCATCGACTCCTGCAACGGCGGCCCCGGCGCCGACACCACGACGAAGTGCGAATAGCTACCTGACGGTGGCGGTGCCCCGCGCGTGGAACGACCACGGGGTGCGGACCGGCGGGAAGTTGTATCGCCGCAGGTCGTCGATGGTGAACCCGGCCCTCTCCACGGCCGCGACGATGTCACGCGAGGTGTGGCAGCCGCCCGCGAGAGGGGGCCAGACGGTGGCGTCGAGGGCGCGCTGGATGCGTACAAGACCAGCGGAATCGGCCCTCCCGTGCTCCAGGAACCTGATCTGCCCACCCGGTTTCAGCACCCTGCGGGCTTCGGCGAGGGCCCCGTCGATGTCCGGAACCGTGCACAGGACCAGGCAGAACACGACGCTGTCCACCCCGGCGTCAGGGGCGGGGAGCTTCCCGGCCGACGCACCGCTGACCTCCACCGAGACCGGCGCCCTGGCCGCCGCCTCGGCGGCGAGATTGCGCAGCTTGGGCTCGGGCTCCACCGCCAGGACCCGGATGACGGTCGGCGGGTAGTGCGCGAAGTTCGCACCGTCGCCCGCGCCGACCTCGAGAACGTGGCCGGCCAGCCCGGCCAGCAGGGTACGGCGATGCTCGGTCATGCCACGGCTGTCGAGGGTCCGGCGCATTTTGGGCCACATGCGGGCGAAGAGCGAGGTCACCTTTTCATCATGGCCTCTCAGTGGGCGCGTGGACGGCGTCGCGGCACGAGGGGGCGCGGCCGGTTGGCGCTCGGAACCGGAGGGCCGGGGGGACGGCGGGCGGTGCAGGGTGGGCGGAGCCGTAACGGGAAGGAAGTGTCTTTTAGGCGTGGTTGAGCCGGGCCGCCTGGGCGGTCAGGTAGTGGCGCTCCGGCTCGTTGGGGGTTCGGGCGGCGGCCGCGCGGTAGTTGGCGGCGGCGGCCTCGGGGTCGCCGAGCATTTCGAGTAGGTGGCCGCGGACCGCGTCGAGCCGGTGGTGGCCGGGCAGCCGCTCCCCCAGCGGCGTCAGCAGATCGAGGCCGGCCTGCGGGCCGTGCACCATGGCGGTGGCGACGGCCAGGTTCAGGCTCACCATCGGGTTCCCGGTGAGCCGTTCCAGCAGGCCGTAGAGGCCGAGGATCTGCGGCCAGTCGGTGTCGGCGGCGCGTTCGGCGCTGTCGTGCAGGGCGGCGATCGCGGCCTGGAGCTGGTATTCGCCGACCATGCCGCCCGACATCGCGGTCGCGGTGAGGCGCACGCCCTCGGCGATCGCCGCCCGGTTCCAGCGGGCACGGTCCTGGCCGGCCAGCGGGATCAGCTCGCCGAACTCGCCGGTGCGGGCCGGGCGGCGGGCGTCGTTGAGCAGCATCAGAGCCAGCAGCCCGGTGACCTCGCCGTGCTCGGGCAGCATCGCGTGCACCAGCCTGGTCACCCGGATCGCCTCGCGGGACAGGTCCGTGCGGTGCAGATCGGCGCCCGCGCTGCTGGCGTAACCCTCGTTGAACAGCAGATACAGCACGTGCAGGACCGACCCCAGCCGCGACCCGAACTCCTCGGGATCGGGCATCCGCAGCCCGGTGACCTTGATCTTCTGCTTGGCCCGGCTGATCCGCTGCGCCATCGTCGCCTCCGGCACCAGGAACGCCGCCGCGATCTCCGCCGTGGTCAGCCCGGCGACCGCGCGAAGCGTCAGCGCGATCGACGAGGCGGGCGTGAGCGCCGGATGGCAGCACGTGACCAGCAACACCAGCGTGTCGTCACGCTGCACCGGCTCGGCGCCGGGCACCTCGCGCAGCGCGACGGACTCCTCCCGCCGCCGCCGCGCCGTCTCACTTCGGTACTGGTCGGTCAGCCGTCGTACGGCGGTCTGGATGAGCCACCCGCGCGGGTTGCCCGGCAGCCCCTCCCCCGGCCAGTGCAGCGCGGCCGCCAGCAGCGCCTCCTGCACGGCGTCCTCGGCCGCGCCGAAATCGCCGTAACTCCGCACGACCGCGCCGAGGACCTGCGGCGCCAGCTCGCGCAGCAGGTCCTCGATGCGATCAGAGGTCATCGCTCGGCATGGCCACCATGACCTGGCGAACCTCGATCCGCTGCCGCAACGGCACACCCCGCGGCCCCGGCGCCGCCGACACCAGCGCGGCGATCTCGACCGCCCGCTCCTCCGACTCGACGTCGACCATCTGATATCCGGCCAGCACCTCCTTGACCTCGGTGTACGGCCCGTCGGTGATGACCTGGCCGGCCGGTCCGCCGGCCGTCACGACCTTGACCATGTCGGGCCCGGTGAGCGCCTGCACCTCCACCAGTTCGCCGTTGTCGATCAGGTCCTGGTTGAGTTTGCGCAGGTAGTCGAGATGGGCGTGCATGTCGGCCGGGTCCCAGGTGGCCATCGGTCCGACTCCGAGATCGTCGTCGTACTTGCACAGCAGCATGTACTTGGCCATCTGTTCTTCCTCAGCTTCCCTGCTGGTGCGCCAGCATCAGGTCTTCGACGGCTTTGGGGAGGGTGGTCTCGAAGTCCAGCAGTTTCGCCCAGTCGGGCTCGATGGTGATGATGGCCATCTGGTCGTAGAGTGCCCGAACCCCCTGCTCCCAGCCCTCGAAGTGCACGTCAGGTACCACTTTCCTGGACGCTTCGATGTAGGGCTCCGGCACGCCGTCGACGAGCTCGACCCGTGCCTCGCCCCGGATCATGAGAACCCTGGGCGGCCACGCGTCCTGGGTGTCGATGGTGAGGGCGACCCTGGGATTGTGCCGCAGCGCCCTGACCTTCGCCGATTTCGGCACGGTGGCCATGACCACGTGCTCGCCGGTCCACCAGAAACCGATCGGGATGGCCCGGGGCGCACCGTCGATGCCGACATAGGCCAGCCGGGCGGGGATCGAGGATCCCAGCAGCTCCCGAGAGATCGGCTTGGCGAGCACCTCGGCGACGTCCTGACGATCCATGCTTGTCTTCCTCCTTGGCTGAGCGCCTTCAAGAGTTAGACGGAGCCGATCGCGGGTTCTCTACATGTCGCCACGAAGCTTTCAGGGGAATCGGCAGCGCCCGCACTGACTCACGGCGCCCCGCTGGTGCGAGGAGGGCGCCGTGAGCTGGATGCCGGTGCTGTCCAGCCGCATTCAAGAGGACGCCGGACTCAGGCCGAGGGAGGGCTCGCGCTGCCGGGCTCATGCTGCTGGAGCTCGGCGTTGATACGCAGCGCCTCGGCGAGCTGGTCTTCCAGGATGATGATGCGGCAGGCGGATTCCAGAGCGGTGCCCTGGTCGACCAGTTCGCGGGCCCGGGCGGCCAGCCTCAGCTGGTAGCGGGAGTAGCGGCGATGGCCGCCCTCCGAACGCTGCGGTTCGATCAGCTTGGCGGCGCCCAGGTTGCGCAGGAACGCCGCGGTGACACCGAGGATCTCGGCGGCCCGGCCCATGCTGTAGGCGGGGTAGTCCTCATCGTCGAACCGGCGATCGGAGCGGTCACTCGACGTGGCGGGGCCTCCATCAGCCCCTGCGGTATCGGCCCGTGGGGCCTTGTCGGCGTCGGCGCGGAGCGCGGGCTGTGCGCCGCCCGACGATGGCTGTGCTTGATCCATACAACCTTCCTGACATCCTTCACGAAATGCCAACAGGGCCCCGGCGCCATGATGCGCCGGGGCCAACGAGGTTCAACACCATCTATCGGCCCTGAGGCCGATCCGTTTTTTCCGCACTGGCCGTCCGATGGGGACGGGGGTGCGGGGATCGCAAATACTTGACCGTAGACCACCTTCCAATCCGTGGGACTGCGGTACCCGTCTGGCGAACATCAGCCGACGACGGGCGATCCTGATGGCGTTCAACACTCCTTTCGCTGTTTGCTGGCCTTACCACTTCGACTGCACACATCGCTGCCTGGGCAGCGTCTCCGTCCACGGCCGGGACCCCTTGCCTACTACTTGGTCCTGGCGCGTCCGACGTCATCTCATTTGTCACTGTGGCAGCGCGTCCACGGCTGGGGCCCTTTCACTGCTCGGCCCTGGCACGTCCGACCTTCTGCCCCTCTTCACTGCGTCGTCTTTTCGTTCCAGCTATCCGCGCTCGTCCGGACAGTTCGTCGTGATGCCTACGTCCTGCTCTGTCCTCGCGGATCCGTTCCTTGCGATGTCAGGAACTCTACCCCCACCCTCGACGGATGTCTACATCGGCCACTACAGATTTTCGGTGGCGGGAACGCGAGGGAATCCTTATGGCTGGTGGCAGCTAGAACAACGGCTTCGTCGGCCAGCTCGTACCGGGGTGGAGAAGCAGTCGGCCGACGACGCCGAGCTTTCAGCGAAGTACCAGGTAGCTGGTTCCATTCGTCCAGGCGCCGCCCGACTCGTAGCCCAGCTCTTGCAGCAGGTGCTCCCGGGCGATCCCGGTGTGCAGTACGAAGCTCTATAAGTCGTACCGACCCCTATGACGTCGGCGGTTCCTGAGCGGCGGACCGCAACTCGGCCGCGACCGCCCGTTCCCGCAAAACCGCCGCTTCTGTACGAGCAGACTCCAACTCCCCCCGCAGATCCGCCAGCCGAGCCCGTTCCAGCGCAAGCTCGGCCCGAACCGTGGCGAGCGTCTCCTGCCCGGCCGTGCGTTCGGCCCGAAGTTGGACCACCTCGGCCTGAGCCGAATCCGCAGCGGCCTTCAAACCCGCCGCCTCGCCCTGACAGATGTTCAGCGCCGCGGCCAGCGTCTCCCGCTCGGCCTGCGCCTTGGCCGCCGTCTGCTCCGCTTTCGCCAGCAACCCCGTGAGCCGACCGGCTTCGGTCTTCGCCTCGGCAGCGACCGTGGCAGCCTCGGCCCTGGCCTGATCGGCGACCTCCGCCCGGCTGGTGGCGCGATCACGTTCGGATTCGGCCGCGTCAGCACGGGCCGTCGCCGCCGCAGTCTCCTTCTCCGCGGTGGCCAGGTCCTTCCGAGCTTCCTGTACGTCTTTCTGCGCGGCCGCAGCCCTCGCCTCAGCGCGCCGGGCCTTCTTCTCAGCCTCCGTGACGCCGGCACGAGCCTCCTGCGTCTCGGCCTCCGCGTGGTCCCGGCGCGATTCAGCCTGCTCAGCGCGCCGCCGCGCCTCATCAGCGGCCTGCTTGGCAACCCGTTCAGTGGCCGCCGCCTCACGGAGCGCGGCGAGCGCCTGCTCGCGAGCGCTCTCAGCGTCACTGAACGCGGTGTCGCGTTCGGCTTCGGCCTCCTCGGCCCGCCGCTGAGCCTGCTGAGCGTTCTGGCGAGCGTCTTCAGTGGCCCCCTGCGCCAGACGTACCTGCTCAAAGGCTTGCTCCCGCTCCGCACGAGCAACAGCGACACGGGTATGCGCCTCAGCCTGCACCGCACTGAGCCGCGCCTCGACGCCGGCCGGGGAGAGCTCATCGGCGAGCACGAGCGCCAGCGGCGCGATCGCGGCGGCCAGGCCCTTCTCCATGCGCTCGTAGAGCTCCTCGGCCCGAGCGAGTGAACCGTCGAGGCCGGGGGTAGCGCGGCGCAGCTCTCGCGATTTTTTGGCGGCGACCTGACAGTCGCTCTCCGGACAGTACTCCTTCGGGCGGCCCCTGCCTTGCCGTAGCTCCAGGGATCTGCCGCAGTGCTTGCACGTCACGAAGATCACCCTAGCATTTTCGATTTTCCAGAAACAGAAATTCAATAATGAAGATCTGTTGTGTCGTGGGGTTAGATGATCTTCCAACATAATCCTCGTTATGAGGGACGCGTCACTGTGACTGTGACTCTGCGGATTTCTGACCTGAGGATTCAGTGGATTTCGTCACCCCTGCGCGTTGTTTCTGTAGAGCGCCGAGTTTTTGTCACCGGAAACGCAGCGTTTCTGTCATCGAACGCAGAGTTTTTGTCACCAGACGCAGAGTTGATGTCACCACGAAGCCGGGGCTGAGCGGGGCTCCCGCGACCGTCCGGGCTCCTGTTTTCGCAGGTCACGGGCCGACGCTGCACATCGCGTTCTCCCCTGCCCAGACGTAGCCCAGCACCTGCGGGGAGCGTCGCGATGACCGGGACCAGCACGTCGGCGGCGTAGGCGACCGTTGGCGGTGAGCGCAGAGTTTCTGTCACCGAACGCAGAGTTTTTGTCACCAGACGCAGAGTTGATGTCACCACGAAGCCGGGGCTGAGCGGGGCTCCCGCGACCGTCCGGGCTCCTGTTTTCGCAGGTCAGAGGCCGACGTTGCGCATGGCGTTGTCGCGCCAGCGATCCACCGCGCGGATGTAGCCCAGCACCACCGGGGAGGTGGGCGACCAGCGGCCGTGCGCGGCTATGACCGAGACGGGCACTCCGGCGGCGTAGGCCACGGTCGCCCCGCCGGCGCGCAGGCTGTGCGCGGTCACCGCCTCGGCGTTGGAGGGCAGCGATTGTGTAGACCAGCCAAGCATGGTGATTTCCCAGTGTGATCCCGACCAGCAGCCCGACCGCGGGGGCAACCACCAGCGCGACCGCAGGTCCTTCCACACCCCAGATTGTGAGCCCGTCTACTAGCTCACCAACGAATCCAACCATGAGCGCGAACACGAGGCCGACCACGAGCGAGAGCGTTGTGACTCGCAGGCGGGTCAAGGTTCTATCGGCTTTCCAGCTTGTCAGGGGTGTGGTTGCGGCTGTGAAAGACACGGGCTGTTCCGCCCAGCTGATTACCCCGGCTGTGAGTCCGACCACGAGCCAAACGACAAGCTGGGACAGGAATCCGAGCACGAACTCGTTCACGACCAGTTCCGCGAGACTGCCCCCAAACTCGCCTAGAAGGCCGCTGAAGATCTTGTGTTCTGGCCTCGTTCTTTCTGGACGGAGGCCAGAGTGGTTGACATGCAGGGTGAGTGGGCCGGAGACCTCATCGGGCCGGATGTGTGGCAGACCTGCCGGGAGTTGATCCCGGCCGGGAGCGTGTTCGCGTTCCTGGCCGAGCATCGTCAGGCGCTGTTTCCCGCGGAGATGTTCGCGGACATGTATCCCTCGCGCAACGGACGTCCGAGCATGCCGCCCGACATCTTGGCGGCCGCGGTGGTGCTGCAGACCTTGCAAGGGCTATCGGACGTCGACACCGTGCAGGCATTGCGGTGTGACCTGCGGTGGAAGGCCGCCTGCGGGCTGGGACTGTATGACAGCGCGTTCGATCCGTCGCTGCTGACCTATTTCCGGCGGCGGCTGGCCCGCTCCAACAGGTCGGATCGGATCTTTGAAGCCGTCGGTGAGGTGGTCGCGGCGACCGGAGTACTCAAGGGCAGGCAGCGGCGGGCGCTGGATTCGGCGGTCCTGGATGACGCGGTGGCCACCCAGGACACCGTCACCCAGTTGATCGCCGCGATCCGCCGGGTGATCCGTCACGTGCCCGGCGCCGCGCAGGTCGCGGCCGAACTCTGCGCCGCTCATGACTACGCCGATCCGGGCAAGCCGCGCATCGCCTGGGATGACGGGCAGGCCCGGGC
>NZ_BBXD01000019.1 GCF_001570545.1 Herbidospora mongoliensis
GTAGGAGTCTGGGCCGTGTCTCAGTCCCAGTGTGGCCGGTCGCCCTCTCAGGCCGGCTACCCGTCGTCGCCTTGGTAGGCCACTACCCCACCAACAAGCTGATAGGCCGCGAGTCCATCCCTGACCGAAAAACTTTCCACATCCATCTCATGCGAGAAGACGTCATATCCGGTATTAGACCCAGTTTCCCAGGCTTATCCCAGAGTCAGGGGCAGGTTACTCACGTGTTACTCACCCGTTCGCCGCTCGAGTACCCCGAAGGGCCTTTCCGCTCGACTTGCATGTGTTAAGCACGCCGCCAGCGTTCGTCCTGAGCCAGGATCAAACTCTCCAAAAGATGTCTTCAGAGAATTTTCCCGGCTGACATAATGTCAACCAAAGGAATCCGTCATAAATGACGGGGTTTGTGCATCATGCACTGGCTTTTAGCACACTGTTGAGTTCTCAAGAAACGGACTTGCATTTAGTTCTTTTAAGCTTTTGTCTTGCTGTTGTGCCTTTATCTTTTCAGCAGTCCCGGTTAGTGTCAAATCCAGCGACTTGACTTCCGAGCTCGTACCGAAGAGAAATTCGGCCGCCCCAGTTTCAGAGCAACCCCTCTAACTTACCAGCGATCCGGGCGGAAGGCGAACCAGCCGCACGAACCTGAAGCTCAAGGGGATGAAGCAGCCCACGCCAGATCCGCCGTGAGGCGAGTGGGTGGGGTTTGCCGGACCAGGCCGACACGAGAAGACTAACAGTTCCGTCGACCACTCACGTCATAAACGGCTGCCGCAGCCTGACAACCAACCTGGTCACTCGCGCATCTAAGTAGCACCGGTTCGAGTGCGGTCGCATGACCTCGGTGAAGGCAAGCCGATGTCAAGCCGACCGCAATCCCGCCGGGATACGAAATGAGATGCGGAGGTCACCGGCGCCAACCCGGCGCCTGGACCCCCGCCGTGGAGGTGGCCATCATGACGCAGCGGTCGGAGTTCGATGACATCCGCGCCCACATCACGGCCGAGGCCGGGCACGCCGGCGATCTTCTCCGGATCGCCCGGGAGTTGCTCGACGACCTGGAGCAGGCACGCATGCGTGAAGCGTCCCTGCGCAACTACTACCTCGCCCTCTTGACGGCCAGTCGCGCGACCGTCGCCGCCAATGAGGCCGGCGACGCCGAGCCGCTGACCTTCCTCGAACACGAGCTGGCCAAGAACGGACAGTTGCCCGTGGGTGAGGAGGCCGCCCGGGTGCTGGCCGACGCCAAGACCGCCCAGGCTTTGGTGGCCGCGCTCGACCAGCCGGTCCGCGAGCCCCGCCGCATGGGCCCGGCGAGCAGCAGACTGCGCCGCTGTGTGAGCGTGCACCGCAGCCTGCCGCACTAACCACAGCCGTATATCTCGAAGCCACCGCGGCGATACGCGGAGGGCGACCGCACCGGGGCTGCCACCCCGCGGCCGCCCTCCGCCGATGGCCCGCACCCCACCCACACCCGGGGTACGGCCGGCCCGGTTCCGATCCCCATCGGAACCGGGCCAACCAAGCACCACTGAGGGGGAACAGCGGGGCCCGATTCCGGGGGGTCGGAGTCGGGCCCCACACCTGTGGCCGAGCGCCGCCTCTACCCGAGTGACGACTCAAATCGAGTGACTACTCGAACAAGCCGCAGTCGACCTCCCCCACATCTGACAGTCGCCGCCCCTCGCGACCACAGCAGCCGTCTGGATTTCGGCGCTCCCCCCGTTCGGGGCGAGTTTCCATCTCCGGCTTCCAATGGCCAGCCCGAACCCCGGCACGAGCTGTCCCCGGACGCCTCCGCCCGGCGTCAACGAGCTCGAAGGCGCAGCTGGCCCATCACGCGCGTAAGCGAAATGTCAGCGCTGACCCCCCGCTTCCGGCGTGTTCCCGAAGACGGGCGACTGATACGGGCCCCTGGGACCGGCCACACGCGACGACCTTGTCCCTGAGCGAGACTCAATGCGGCGAGACGACGTTCATGCTCCCAGTGGAAATCCAGCGGAGATCGAGCAGGGCCGAGCTGCCGCCGCCCAGGTGGCGTTCAGCGGTCTCCGCATCGCCATCCGCGGAGACGAGGCGACCTCATGCCCATGGACCAAGCCTTCGCCTCGCAATGCTTCGGCACGATGAGCGCCCAAGGCGCGAAGGTCCTTTGCCTCAGCCTGTGACTCGACCAGCCGCGCACCACCTGCACCAAGCGCCGTCGCTCCGGCCCATGCACGATGGTGCTCTCAGCCCAAGCACACAGTCTTGGGCCTGTGCACGAGGAGCGCCCCCGAGCCACACGTTGGCCCTTGCACTTCGCACGAAGCTCGTCGTGCCTGCGGGGTGCGGGCTCCATGTCCCGTGTCGGCCATTCCGGCGCCCCCGGCTCCTACACGGCATCCGAGTCGTCGGTGCTCCAACACCTTGCACGACGCGTCGGCGATCAGCTTCACGATGGGCACGGAGTTATGAGATTTCGGGGCATCCAGTCGACCGCGCATTCTGAGTCTCACGGTCTGGCCGCACGGCTTCCCGCCGGCAACATGAGCCGCCCCCCGCCGAATGAGCCCTACCCGCAGGATTCCGTCTCGAACAACCGGTCTCGCCCGCCTCGGCCTTCTCACAAAGGCCAACGCAACCAGTCCACACCATCAGAAAATCACGGCTATTTCCTGATTTGACCAGCCAGAACACCCGTAGAAATTCGACTAAGAGAATCCCGTAAGTGGTGTCGTACCGGAGAAAAACAAAGTGGCCCGGTTCCAGATCTGGAACCGAGCCACTTTCTTTGTAGCGGGGGCAGGATTTGAACCTACGACCTCTGGGTTATGAGCCCAGCGAGCTACCGAGCTGCTCCACCCCGCGTCGGTATGAGGGAACACTATCAGGAATGCCGAGGGACGCAAATCAAAAGGCCGGAGAGTGATCTCCGGCCTCATGTCCACAAAACAAAGTGGCCCGGTTCCAGAATCTGGAACCGGGCCACTTCACTTCAGTAGCGGGGACAGGATTTGAACCTGCGACCTCTGGGTTATGAGCCCAGCGAGCTACCGAGCTGCTCCACCCCGCGTCGGTGTGTGTCTAAAGACTATCCGGTGCGGGGTGGCACAGCAAATCGGAGCTCAGATCAGGGCGTTTGGGGTGGAGTCGGCGTCGGTGTCGGGGCCGCCGATCCGGACGCGGCCGGGGTCGTCGACGGGTTGGGTGACGGGGTCGCCGCCACGCCCTGGGCCTTGGCCAGGTCGTCGAGCGCTGCCTTCAGGGCGGCCTGGGCGGTGCCGTAGGCGTTCCAGTCGGGCGGGCTGGCCGACAGGGCCGCCTGGGCGTCGTCGTAGGCCTTCTGCGCCTTGTCGAGAGCCGTGGTGACCGAGGCCTGCTGGGCCGGGGTCTCGGGCTGCGCGGGCTGTTCCGGCTGCTCCGGTTGGTTCTGGTTCTCGGTCGGTTGCGCCGGGGCCTCGCCGAAGACCTGTGTCAGCGCGTCTTCGAGGTTGTCGCCGAAGCCGACCTTCTGGCCGTAGAGGACCAGGACCTTCTGGAGTGTCGGGAAGCGGCCGGAGGTCTCTTCCCTCGGTTGCACGTATACGGGCTCCACGTAGAGCAGACCGCCGCCGAACGGGAGGGTCAGGAGGTTGCCGTAGAGGACCTCCGTCGCGCCGCCGGTGCCTCTCAGGAGGTTGAGTTCCTGGGAGACCGTGGGGTTCGTCAGGAACGTGTTCTGCGCCTGTGGCGGGCCCTGGATCGTCGTGGTGCTGGGTAGCTGGAGGATCTGGAGCGTCGCGTTCTTGGAGTCGGCGGTGGCGTCGACGCCCATGAAGGCGGCCATGTTCTGCCGGCCGTTCGGGACGAACGTGGTCGTCAGCGAGAACTTCTCCTCGGTGGCGCCCGGCATCTTCATGGTCACGTAGTAGGGCGGCTGCTTGCTCTTCTTCGTCGCCGGGTCCTCGGGGACCTTCCAGAAGTCCTGGCCGCCGAAGAAGGCGTCGGCGTCGGTGACGTGGTATTGCGTGAGGATCTCGCGCTGGGCCTTGAACAGGTCGGCCGGGTAGCGCAGGTGGTCACGCAGCTGCGCCGAGATCTCCGACGCGGGCTTGATGATGGTGCCGAAGGCCTTCTGCCAGGTCTTCAGGACCGGGTCGGTGTCATCCCACGCGTAGAGGGTGACGGTGCCGTCGTAGGCGTCGACCGTGGCCTTCACCGAGTTGCGGATGTAGTTGATGTTGTCGCGCGGCACCTGCGGCACACCGGGCTGGAGCGAGGAGGTCACGTCGGTCGTGAGGGTCTCGAGGCTGCGCGGCTCGGCGTAGGGGTAGGCGTCGGAGGTGGTGTACGCGTCCACGATCCACTTGATGCGGCCGTCGACGATGGCCGGGTAGGGGTCGCGGTCGAGCGTGAGGAACGGGGCCACCGCCTGGATGCGCTCGATGGGCTTGCGGATGTACATGATCCGCGACTCGTCGTTGATGCTGGAGTTCAGCAGCAGGTTGGTCTCGCCGTACTTCAGGGCGTAGATGAACCGCGTGAACAGGCCGCCGATCGGCACGCCGCCACTGCCACCGTAGGTGTTGTTCTTCTGCCCGTTGGTGCCCTGCTCGGGGTAGTCGAGCTCGTCGGCGCGGGCGCCTTCGGGGGCTCCGACGATCGAGTATTCGGGCGAGTTCTCGCCGAAGTAGATCCGGGGCTCGTACTTGCCGAGCGTCTGGGTCGGCGGGATGTCCTTCTCGTTGAAGTTGGGCACGCCGCTGCCGTCGACCGCGTTGCCGGGGGCGGCGACGAAACCGAACCCGTGGGTGTAGACGAGGTGGTCGTTGATCCAGTTGCGCTGGTCGAGCGGGACGCCCATCTCTCGAACCGCCACGACCGTGTCCTGGGTCTTGCCCGTGGTCGGGTTCTTGTAGCGGTCGATGTCGAGCTGCTCGGGGAACTGGTAGTAGCCGCGGATCTGCTGCCGCTGCTGGTAGGTCGGGCTGAGCACGCTCGGGTCGAGCAGTCGCAGAGCCGGGATCTGCGATGACTCGGCCTGGAGCACCTCGGGCTTGGCCTCGGTAGCAGCGCCGTATTGGGTGACCTTCGAGGTGTCGACCCCGTAGGCGGCTCTGGTCGCCTTGATGTTGCGGTCGATGTATTCGCGCTCCTTGGCCTGCTGGTTCGGCCTGACCTGGAACTGCTCGACGAGCGCCGGGTAGACGCCGCCGATCAGGACCGCCGACAGGACGAGCAGGCCGAGGGCCACGCCGGGCAGCATGCCGCCGGGGCGGAACACGCCCGCGAAGAACAGCGCGGCACAGATCAGGGCGACGAACGCCAGGATGGTCTTGGCCGGGAGGACGGCGTTGACGTCGGTGAACGACGCGCCGAAGACCTTGCCCCGGTCGGAGAACACCAGGCCGTACGTGTCGAGCCAGTAGGCCAGCGCCTTCAGCAGCACGAACACGCCCAGCAGCACCGACAGGTGGACCCGCGCGCCTCGGGCGGCGTGGACGCCGCCGGGGGTCTGGATGCGGAACCCGCCGTAGAGGTAGTGGACCAGCGCCGCCGCGATCACGGACAGGACGACCGCGATGAACAGGAAGTTCAGCACCATCCGCAGGAACGGATAGGTGAACACGAAGAACGACAGGTCGATCCCAAACTCGGCGTCGACCTTGCCGAACGGCGTGGCGTTCTGGAACTGCAGCCACGTCTTCCACTGGCCCGACGTGGACGAGCCCGCGAACAGCGCGAGGATCGCCATGCCGATGAGGAAGATGACCTTCCGGTGCGGGTCGACGGCCAGCCGGTAGCGGTCGGCTCCCTGGGCATTGCCGAACATGCCGGGGCCGAACATGGGACGTACGCGGAAAGCCAGTGCCATGTTGCCGCCGACGATGCCGACCATCAGGGCGGCGCCTACGACGAACAGCAGTATCTGGGTGATCAGCATGGTCGAGAAGACCGAGCCGAAATCGACCGAGTCATACCAGAGATAGTCGGTATAGAACCCGGCGAAGATGTAAAGGACGATCACGATCGCGACGACCGCGATTCCCACTGGAATGAGCAGGCGGGGCCGGCGGGGCACGCGCATCGCCCGACCGGCTCCGGGGCTCCGGAAGCTCAACGCCAAACCCCTTTGGTCAAAAGCACAAACGGTCTGTGCCTGGCAACCTACACCGCGCCCGGCAGTGCTGCGCTTCCAGAAACCCCTCAGGAAAGTGTTCAGGAAGTGCAGGCGGGGACGGATCCCGATCCGGTGCGAATCGCGTCGATCGCTTTGATGGCGCCGTTGAGTGTGTCCACCTTGACCAGGCGCAATCCGTCGGGCACGGCCGCGGCGGCGGCGGGGCAGTTCGCCGAGGGCGTCAGGAAGACGGTCGCGCCGGCTTTGCGCGCGCCGACCATCTTCTGCTCGATGCCGCCGATGGCGCCGACGTTGCCGTCGCCGTCGATCGTGCCGGTGCCGGCGATGGCCTTGCCGCCGGTCAGCGGGCCGGGGGTGAGCTTGTCGTAGATGCCCAGGGAGAACATCAGGCCCGCGCTCGGGCCGCCGACGTCGCCGACGCTGATGTTGACGGTGAAGGGGAACTTGTACGACATCCCCATGCGGACGCCCACGATGGCCCGGCCGTCGCTGCCCTGCACGGTCTTGACCGTGATGTCCTGCTTGGCGCTCTTGCGGTCGATGCCGAAGGTGACGTCCTGGCCGGGGGTGTGCTTGCGGACGGCCGCCGCGACCGTGTCCATGTCGGTGGCCGGGGTGCCGTCGACGGCGGTGATCACGTCGCCGGGCTGGAGCTTGCCCTCGGCGGGGGTGCCCTTGTCGGTGCTGGCGACCTCGACCACGTTCTGATAGGTGATCTTGAGTTCGCGCAGGGCGGCGGCGGTGGAGGTCTCCTGGGAGGTCGCCATCTCGGCGGTGTTCTCCTCTTCGACCTCCTCCACGGTCTGCTCCCTGGGGAAGATCGTCTCCTCGGGGACGACGGCGATCGTGTCGTCGACCCAGCCGCGCAGCGCGGTCAGCAGGCCGATGCGATTGCCGGGGCCGCCCTGGTAGGCGACCGTCACCATGCTGAGCATGCCCGACGTCGGGAAGGTCTCGTGGCCGGCGACGGTGATCACCGGCTTGCCCTTCACGTCGCCGATCGTGTTCTCGGTCGGGCCGGGAGACAACACGACGTAGGGGACGGGGAGCAGGGCACCGCCCACCGCCAGCGCGAGTGTGAGGAAACCCGCCACGAGCAGGGTGAGGGCACGTCGGGACATGCCAGAACTCTAAAGGCTCCGCGATAAGGCGCGGCTAACAGGCGCCGACCCACTCGGCCGAACCGTCGGCGAAGCGCTGGTTCTTCCAGATGGGCACCTCGTGCTTGAGGTCGTCGATCAGCCGCCGGGACGCCGCGAACGCCTCGGCGCGGTGCGGACTCGCCACCGCGACGATCACCGCGATGTCGCCCAGCTCCAGGTCGCCGACCCGGTGGACGGCCGCCATGGCGGTCACCGGGAAGTCGGCGGCCACCTTCTCGGCGACCCTCCGCAACTCGCCTTCGGCGGACGGGTGGGCCGAGTAGGACAGCCCTGAGACGCCCTTGCCCCCGTCGAGGTCGCGGACGGTGCCGACGAACAGCGCGGTGCCCCCGGCCGCGTGGTCGCCGACGGCCGCGAACACCTCGTCGACGGAGAGGGGGGTGTCGCGAATGGCCAGCAGGCGGATGACGTCCACCGCAGCAGTCTAAATCTTCTTCTTCCGGCGGGCCGCGCGCACGATCGCCGCCGTGCCGATGACCGCGACGGTGGCGCCGGCGGCGGTGATGGTGGCGTCCTTGCTGCTCAGGCGGCGGCCGACGACGGCGTGTTTGCCCTCGCGGTAGGTCATCAGCTCGCGGAGAGCGGCCTCGTTCGTCCAGGTCGGCTTCCAGCCCGCCGCCCGCAGCGTCGCGCAGTCGACGACCCAGGGGTAGACGACGTAGTGGAGGTCGGTGGCGGGGGCCGGGGTGATGCCGAGGCGGTGGAGGCGCTGGGCCGTGGAGAAGGTCAGGCCCGCCGGGAGTTCGAAGCGGCGGACGCCGGAGACCTCCTCGACCTGCTCCATCTCCAGCCAGCCCTCGGAGCCGACCGCGACCACGCCGTTGACGTGGCCGAGCGCGGCCATCTCGAGGGCCGAGACGAGGTCGTCGATGTGGCAGAACTGCCAGCGGGGCAGGCAGCCCTTGACGACCAGCAGGCGCGGGGCCTCGAAGTGGCGGGTGACCACGGTGTCGACCTCGGGGCCGACCAGGGCGGCCGGGCGCAGCACCACGACCTCCAGGCCGGGGTGGGCCCGCAGCGAGCGGCGGACCAACGACTCGATCTCGAGGTGGTCGCCGACCACTCCGGTGTCGAGTTCGGCCGCCACGGGGGCGTCTTCCGGGAGCGGGACGGGGTTGTCGGCGTCGGCGCCGTAGACCATCGCGCTGGTGACCAGGACCACCCTGCGCACCCGGGCGGCGGCCGAGGCGGTGAGGACGGTCTGGGCCGCCCGCAGGTTGTAGGCCCGGCGTTCGGTGGCGTCGCCGTCGAGCGTGAAGTCGCCGGCCAGGTGGACGAGAACGTCGACGTCGGAGATCCGGTTCGCCAAGAGCGGATCGCGGATGTCAAGCACCCGCCAGGTCACGTCGGTGACGTCGCCGCGTTGCTCGTCGATCGCCACCACACGGCGGAAATCCGCAGACGAGGCGACTTTCGACAGGAACGCCCTGCCTACTCCCGACGCGGCGCCGGTGACGGCGACGACGGGCGGACGATGGCGTTTTGAGACTGGCACGCGGTCCTCACTTTGCGCTGACACGCCCCACGACGGATAACGTGGCGGTTGTGGACTCCTCCATCCTGCACGAGGTGGCGCGGTGACTGACCTGCCAGGTCGCGAAAACGATCCTAACGAGAACCCGTTCGCCATGTTCGGCAACCCCGAGCAGATGGCCCAGGCGATGCGCCAGTTCGCCGACATGCTCTCGGCTCCACCCGGCTCAGGCCCGGTGAACTGGGAGATGGCGAAGAACATCGCCCGCCATGCCGTGGTCGCCGACGGCGGTGATCCCAGTGTGATGGAAGGCGAGAAACGTCAGATCATCGACGCGCTGAACCTGGCCGACCTGTGGCTCAACGAGGCCACATCGTTGCCGAGCGGCGTGTCGAACCCGCAGGCCTGGAGCCGGTCGGAGTGGATCGAGAAGACGGCCCCGATCTGGGCGCAGCTGTGTGACCCGGTGGCCGCCAAGATGGTCGAGACCATGGGCGGCAGCCTCGGCGCCGCCGGTCTCCCCGCCGAGGCCCAGGCCATGGCGGGCCCGCTCATGGGGATGCTGAAGCAGATGGGCGGCATGATGGTCGGCCAGCAGATCGGCCAGGCCCTCGGCACCCTCGCCCGCGAGGTGATCGGCACCAGCGACATCGGCCTGCCGCTGTCCGAGTCCGCCGCGCTGCTGCCCGGCGGGATCGCCGCGTTCAGCCAGGGTCTCGAACTGCCCACCGATGAGATCCGGCTCTACCTGGCCCTTCGTGAAGCCGCTCATCACCGGCTGTTCCAGCACGTGCCGTGGCTGAAGTCCAACCTGCTCGGGGCGATCGAGGAATACGCCCGGGGCATCACCGTCGACGTGTCCGCCCTGCAGGAGAAGCTCCAGGGGCTCGACATCAACGACCCGTCGCGGCTTCAGGAGATCCTCTCGGGCGGCGACCTGCTCAAGCCCGCCGAGACCGAACGTCAGAAGGTCGCCCTGAACCGGCTGGAGACCACGCTCGCGCTGGTCGAGGGCTGGGTCGCCACGGTCGTCGACGCCGCCGCGGCGGGCAAGCTGCCGTCTTCGGGGGCGCTTGGCGAGACCGTCCGGCGTCGCCGGGCCTCCGGCGGGCCGGCCGAGCTCACCTTCTCCACGCTGGTCGGTCTGGAGCTGCGGCCCCGGCGGCTGCGCGAGGCGGCGGCGCTGTGGAGGGCGGTCGGCGACGCGCGCGGCATCGACGAGCGCGACGACCTGTGGGGTCACCCCGACCTCATGCCGACCCCGGCCGACCTCGACGACCCCCAGTCGTTCGTCACCGGCAAGGAAGACTTCGACCTCGGCCTGATGAAGCTCCTGGAAGAGACCGAAGACGGGCCGGACGCCGACAAGTGACCCTGCGTGACGAAGCCTCGGCGCTGCTCGCGGCCTGGACCGGCCCGACCCCGCGGGAAGAGGCGCTCCGCCACGAGTTCCTGCGCCATCTGGCCGAACACGAAGACGGGATGTGGCGGTCCTGCGTACCGGCGCATCTGACCGCCACGACGGCGGTGCTGTCCCACGACGGCGCGAAGGTGCTGCTCACGCACCATCCGAAGGCGAAGATGTGGCTCCCGATGGGGGGCCACTGCGAGCCCGGCGACCAGACGCTGCCCGACGCGGCGCTGCGTGAGGCGTTCGAGGAGTCGGGGATCGCCGGCCTGACCCTGCTTCCCGGGCCGCTGGCGCTCGACCGGCACGAGGTGTGGTGTCATCCGCCGCAGTGCTGGCACCTCGACGTGGAGTTCGGCGCGGTGGCGCCCGCCGGGGCCGAGATCGTGATCAGCGACGAGTCGCTCGCGCTCGACTGGTTCCCCGTCGACGAGATCCCGGAGCCCAGCGACATGGCCACCCGGCGGCTGGCGCGCAGGGCGCGCACCATGCTCGCGCACAACCTTCACAATTGACTTACACCTCCTCTGCACAGCGCTGGCTAGGGTTTTCGGCGTGGACACACAGGCGCAGGCAGAGGTCGAGGTCGGCGGGAAGATCCGCTCTCCTGAGCGGTCACCCGGACGCAAGCGGCGGGCCTTCGCCTGGCTGCTCGCCGCGATCAGCGTGGTCTGGGCCTTCTTCCGGCTGACCGGGATCGAGATCACCGGGTTCGGGACGCTGCTGTCGACCGGGACTCCCTACGCGCTTCTCGGCGCGGTCGTGGCGGTGCTGGTCGCGGTGCTGTGCCGGGCCCGCTGGGCCACCGTCGCGGCGCTGGTGTCCGTGGTCGGGCTGTCGGTCGTCGTGCTGCCTCGGGCGCTGCCCTCGGCGCAGCCCTCCGTCGACGGGCCCTCGCTCCGGGTGCTGTCGGTCAACATGCGCTTCGGGCGCGCCGACGTGGGGTCTCTGATGGCTCTCGTACGATCTGCGCGCCCCGATGTGATCTCGGTGCAGGAGCTGAGCCCTCGGGCGGTCGAGGGGCTGGCCGCGGCGGGGCTGGGGGCGCTGATGCCGTACGACCATCTGGAACCCCACTTCAGTGCTGCGGGGTCGGGGATCTACTCGCGGTTCCCGGTCACCGCGCTGGCTCCGTTCGCTCCGGGGGACGGGCACCAGATGCCGTACGCGAAGGTCGAGGTTCCCGGCGGGCCGCCGGTCGAGCTGATCGACGTGCACACGGTGGCGCCGCTCGGGCGTGACCAGGGGCTGTGGCGGGAGGGGCTGCGGTCGCTGCCCCGGCCGGCGGAGGGCACGATCCGGATCCTGGCCGGGGACTACAACGCGACGTTCGACCACGCGGAGTTCCGCGCGCTGGTCGGGCAGGGGTGGGTCGACGCCGCCGACGCCACCGGGAAGGGCCTGATCACGACCTGGCCCGCCGAGCGGCGGCTGCCGCCGATCATCACCATCGACCACGTGCTGGTGGACCCTCGCGTGGCGATCGACCACGTCAGCATCCACGACGTGGCCGGAACCGACCACCGGGCGTTCTTCACGGTGCTCCGGCTGCCGGCCTCGGTCTAGCCCTTGCGCGGCTGGTTGAAGCGCAGCAGGTTGCCCGACGGGTCGCGGAAGGCGCAGTCGCGGACGCCGTAGAACTGGTCGATCGGCTCCTGGAGGACCTCGGCGCCCGACGCGGCGATCTTCTCGAAGGTGGCGTCGCAGTCGTCGGTGGAGAAGATCAGGCCGCGCAGCAGGCCCTTGGCCAGCAGCTCCGACATGGTCTCCTTGTCCTCAGCCGAGGCGCCCGGGTCGGCCAGCGGCGGTTCGAGCACGATCTCCACGTCGGGCTGCGACGGGGGGCCGACGGTGACCCATCGCATGCCCTCGTAGGAGACGTCGTTGCGGACTTCCAGACCGAGCACGTCGCGGTAGAAGGCGAGCGCGGTGTCGTGGTCGTCGACGGCGATGAAGCACGTGCGAAGTTTGATGTCCATGCGTCTCACGCTACGGCGCGGCCGGTGACTTGGCTTCTCCGTTCCTGACCGGTCGGGTGTAGATCTTCGCGATGCAGGGAGGGATGGCGGCGGCCTCGTCGTGGGAGCGGGCGCGGTAGGCGCTGGGGCTCTCCCCGACCAGCTCGGTGAAGCGGGTGCTGAAGGAGCCGAGCGACGTACAGCCGACCGCGAAGCAGACCTCGGTGACCGACAGCACGCCGGCGCGCAGCAGCGCCTTGGCGCGTTCGATCCGGCGGGTCATGAGATGGCTGTACGGGGTCTCCCCGAAGGCCGCCCGGAAGCTGCGGGAGAAGTGACCGGGCGACATGAGGGCGGCGTGGGCCAGGGCGGGGACATCGAGGGGGCTGGCGTAGTCGCGGTCCATCATGTCGCGGACCTTGCGCAGGCGGACGAGGTCGTCGCGGTTCATGCGATCACCAGGGCACGGGTGGAGTCCCAGCCTTCCAGGCCAGGGTCGAGGCGGGCGAGGTCGGCGGGGGTGCGGAGGCGGTGCCAGCCCGGCCCGGTGGCGATCTTGCGGGGGCCGGGGGCCTGGGCGCGCAGGGCCTTGACGATCTCGGGGTGGTCGACGTCGAGGGTCGCCCACTCGGGGAACGGCAGGTGCGCGGCGACCGCGACGGCTCCCCCGGCGTCGGCCGGGCAGACGGCGATGTCGGCGCGGCCGAGTTCGCGGAAGAGCTTGCCGATCAGCAGCGGCGGCAGGTCGGGGGCGTCGGCGCAGACCACGACCGCCTGGTCGGCCGGCGGCAGGGCGGAGAAGGCCTGGCCGGCGGAGTCGAGGGAGATCACCGGCGTGCCCGGCCAGGCGATCTCCTCCAGACCTGTGACTCCAACCGCTAGGATCACTGGGGTCACCAGGTCGAGTCCGGCGACCATCTCGTAGGTGTCCTCGGCCACCGCACGCAGGAACGCGTCACGGTCGACGCCAGGGGGCGCCGCGTCGCCGGTCGACGGGGTCACCAGCACGGCCACCAGCCGGTCGGTCAACACTCCTCCGGGGTGCCGCTCGCGGCCATGGAGAAACCCTCCAGGAAACCGCGTGCGCGTTCGGCCTTGGGGTAACGTTCGACCAGCGCCCAGAACCGGGGGCCGTGACTCGGCACCAGAAGGTGCACCAGCTCATGCATGATCACGTAGTCTACGACCCACGCGGGCATACCCCGCAGTCTCACCGACAGCCGGATCGTGCCATGATCTGGAGTGCATGACCCCCATCGGTGGAGCTGGTTCTCGACCCAGCGGACACTCGATGGCGCGGCCCTGCCATCGAGGTATCGGGCCGACAGTTCCCGCGCGCGATCGAGCAGGTCGTCGTCGCTGGGTCTTTTACGCTGCTCCTTCGCCGCCAGGCGTTCGAGCATGCGACGTACCCACTGCTCCTCGTCGGTCGTGCTCAGACCGGCAGGCAGCAGCACGATGGTTTTGTCTCCATCGCGGTACGCGGAAACGGTTCGCCGCCGACGTGGGCTCCGACGAACCTCGACTGTCTCGGGGGGCACATATGCACGGTACTCGACACGCGCGGAATTCCACAGGGGGTCACGGACGTTCCCGCTGGTCAATCAACGTTTCCCCCATGTTAAGCCGACACACTGGCCTCAGTGGTCATCCACAGGAGAGCTGGTGAGAGTGCCGGTAAAGGCCGGTGCGCTCCAGTTTCCCCGTTGGTACGGCAACGGACGGATATGACCACGTGCCGAAAAGCAAAACCTTTCTCCGTTACGGCTCCGCCCGGCCGGCACCGCCCACCGCTCTCGGTGCGCCCCGCAACCGGCGCCAACCGGCCGCGCCCGCCCCGGATCGATACGCCGGGAAGGTTATCCACAGGCGGCGGGAAAGCGCCTCGGCGGAAGCACCGGGTGTGACAGTTTCCCCGCCATGACACAACTCCTGGGTATGGCCAGCCGGCCGAGAGTGAAGCCCGCCGTCGGGGTCGCGGCGCGTGACGAGGAGACACTCCAGTTCGGGCTGCATCCCGCACGGGCGGTGCTGCTGACCGGGCTCGACGAGCGGGGGCGGCGCTTCGTGAGAGCCCTCGACGGCACCAGGACTCTGGCGCAGGCCATCGCCGAGTCCCGCATCGACGAGACGATCGCCACGCGGATCATCGATCTGCTCGCCGGCCGGGGCCTGCTCGACGACGTCTCGGGGCCCGCGCCGCTGACCTCCCTCAGCCGGGAGGAGCGCGACCGGTTCAGGCCCGACCTGGAGGCGCTGTCGCTCCCTCCCACGGTCTACGAGCTGACCGAGTCCGCCTCCGGCCAGAAGTCCCTCCCCCCGGCCCTGGACGGCGGACTGAAGGCCTTTACGGCCAGACAAGGGTCTTATGTCCGGATTTATGGTGCCGGGCGGGTAGGAGCCCGTGTGGCCGCGCTGCTGGCCGCGGCGGGGGTCGGGCGGATCTGTGTGCTCGATCCCGAGTGCGCGCGGCCGGAGGACGTCGTCCCGGGCGGCCTCGGCTGGGAACACGTGGGCAAGCCTCGCGAGGAGGGCGCGGTCGCGGTGGCCTCCTCGGTCGCGCCGAGTGTCACCGCATGGGAGGGGCGGGCCGCCGCCGGGCTCATGGACGGCGCCGCCACCCCCGACATGGTCGTGCTGGCGCCGATCGGCGCGGCCGATCCGTTGCTGGCCCACGACCTCACCACGCTGGGCGTCCCGCACCTGCTCGCGACCTGCGCCGAGGGATGCGGTTCCGTGGGGCCGCTGGTGGTGCCGGGGCAGTCGCCGTGCCTGGGATGCGTCGAGTTGACCCGGCGAGACCGGGATCCTGGCTGGCCCACGGTCCGGGCCGCCATCCGGGGGCAGACGGGTTGTGACACCATCACGTCGGGTTTGGTCGCCGGTCAGGCGGCCGGGCAGGTGCTCGCATTCCTCGACGGACGCGGTGTCGACGCGGTCGGCACGGCGGAAATCCTGCCGGATTTACAGTGGCGGCGCAGGGTCTGGCCGCGTCATCCTCGATGCCGTTGTAGTCGAAACGACCAGGCTGGGCTAACAATGGTCGCGTGAGTGACCTTCCGCGCAACGCCGTGACGCGCTCGGCGAAGCTGGCGGCCCTGCCCCTGGGGTTCGCTGGGCGCACTGCTCTCGGCCTGGGGAAACGGATCGGCGGGAAGCCCGCGGAAATCGTCGCCCAGGAGATCCAGGAGCGTACTGCGGCGCAGATTTTCAAGATTCTCGGTGAGCTCAAAGGCGGGGCGATGAAGCTCGGCCAGGCGTTGTCGATCTTCGAGGCGGCCCTGCCGACCGAGATCGCCGGGCCATATCGGGCCACCCTGACCAAACTTCAGGACGCCGCGCCCCCGCTCCCCGCCGCGACCGTGCACCGGGTGCTGGCCGAGGAACTGGGGGCCGACTGGCGGGAGAACTTCCTGTCGTTCGACGACCGGCCGGCCGCGGCCGCGTCGATCGGGCAGGTCCACCGTGCGGTCTGGCACGACGGCCGCGAGGTCGCCGTGAAGATCCAGTATCCCGGGGCGGGCAAGGCGCTGATCTCCGACTTCAACCAGCTCTCGCGGCTGGGGAAGATGTTCGGGGCGCTGCTGCCGGGGCTCGACATCAAGGCGGTGCTGGCCGAACTGAAAGACCGGATCGTCGAGGAACTCGACTACTTCCTGGAGGCCGAGGCGCAACACGCGTTCGCGGTCGCCTACAAGGACGACCCCGACTTCCGGGTCCCCGATGTGATCGCGGCCAACGAACACGTCCTGGTGACCGAGTGGATCGACGGCACCCCCCTGTCGAAGGTGATCACCGACGGCAGCCCCGAAGACCGCGACCGGGCCGGCCTGCTGCTGACCCGGTTCCTGTTCAGCTCCCCCGCCCGGGTGGGGATGCTGCACGCCGACCCGCACCCCGGGAACTTCCGCATGCTGCCCGACGGCCGGCTCGGCGTGCTCGACTTCGGCGCGGTCAACCGCATGCCCGAGGGCTACCCGCCGCTGTTCGGGCGGCTGGTGCGCCTGTTCAACCAGGGCGACATGGACACGGTCGTCGACGGCCTGCGCGAGGAGGGCTTCATCCGCCCGCACATCGAGGTCGACGTCGACTCCCTGCGCGCGTTCCTGGCGCCCTACGTGGAACCGACCCAGGTCGAGGAGTTCACCTTCAGCCGAGGGTGGCTCCAGGCCCAGGCCGCCAGCGCGACCGATCTGCGCTCGACGAACGTGGTCCGTCAGCTCAACCTGCCCGCTAACTACGTGCTGATCCACCGGGTCCACGCGGCGGGCGTGGGCGTCCTGTGCCAGCTCGGCACCACGGCCCGCTTCCGCGACGAGGTCCTCAACTGGGTCCCCGGCTTCGCCGACGGGATGATGGAGTAGTTGGCGAGGACGCCGGCCAGAGTGCCGTCCTCGACCTTGAGTGCGTCCATCGTGCCGATCTCGAAGCGCATGTCGGGATAGCTGCTGCAGGCCTGGGCGATCATCTCCGGCGACAGGTCGACGCCGAAGGCGGGCAGGCCCAAGGAGGACAGGTGGGCGGTGACGTGGCCGGGGCCGCAGCCCACGTCGGCCACCAGGCCGCCGCCCCGGGTCTGCAGCGTTTCGGCGAAGACCGTGATCATCGCGTGGCTGAGCGGGGTGGAGCGGTAACGCTCGGGGAGTCCACGGCGTAATTGGCGGCGACGGCGTCGTACGCCTCGCGGGTGGCGGCGAGAAGGTCCGGCTCTGTCATGAGCCGTCATGCTAAAGGCCATTCGGTGAATCGGGCAGCAGAAAGGCCCAGGTGTGTAGTGGTACACCTGGGCCTTTTTCTACAGGTGGCTGTTAGAGCCTCGACAAAGCAGCCTGGAGAGCGGCGGTGGCGCGGGCGGCCCTTTTACGGGCTTTGTTCGCGCTGGCCACGCGGCTCGCGAGGCTGTGCTCCGCGGCTTCCCGCTGGAGCCCCCGTATTCGCTCATCTACCAGTTCCTGGAACAGATGTGGCGCGGAGGTCGTATGGAAGGTCATTGGAGTTCTCTTTTCTTTGGCTGTTCGTCGGTTGTGCTGTCGGATTGTTGTCAGACCGGGAGCGGAGTCTTGCGCGGACGGCCACGGGGCCGCTTACGCGGGACGACAGTGCCTCGCAAGATCAGCTCGCCGCCCCAGACACCCCAGGGCTCCTCACGCTCGAGGGCCCGGGTCAGGCAGGTCTCCCTGATGGGGCAGCCGCCGCAGAGCGCCTTGGCGAACTCGACGTCTTCGGGAGACTCGGCGAACCAGAGGTCAGGGTCGGTACGACAGGGGATCTCGGCTTCGATCAGGTCCATGACCGGGGCCGCCATCTGCGTCACCTCTTTGTGAATCGTGTTGGTCGTTGTCCTCTGCAGTGGGGGGATTCGGGGCCGGAGAAACAAGAAGGCCGCGGATCCGGTGTGGGGATCCGCGGCCTGGAGGCTGATTGACCGGTCAGGTTATGACTGGTCGACTCCAGGCAGGACGCGGACGCCCCACTCCACCGTTACTGGCGGTGTGGACGGTCTGCTCAGTACGCATGCGCCGGACTAGCTGGTTCGGCGCGAAGGCGCCGTAGGCGCCGTCGGTGCCATCGACGCGCAGTTTGGCCTGAGGGCCATACGAGGCGGCATCGGTGGCAGGGCGTGCGGCGGTGAGCCACGGCGTGGCGATCAAGACGGTGATGTTCAGCACTGGGCTCACCTCCTGGTGACTTTCTCGGGGGGCCGGACAGTAGTGTCCGACTCGCATGTGCATGACCCTAAACGGCAAGCGGCCGGGTGGGCAACATATTTTCGACCTGCGATTTCATGGAAATTTTCCAGGTTCAGCCAACCCGGATCAAGCACTCCTGAACGACCGACACGGCCAGCTCGCCGGAGGCGGTGAACATCTGGCCCTGGGCGAGGCCCCGGGCGCCCCCGGACCAGGGGGATTCCTGGGCGTACAGGATCCAGTCGTCGGCGCGGATCGGGCGGTGGAACCACATGGCGTGGTCGAGTGAGGCGCCGGAGATGTTCGACGGGCCCCAGGCCAGGCCGTGGGCCAACAACACTGTGTCGACGAGGGTGTAGTCGCTGGCGTAGGCCGCCAGCACCACGTGGAGCAGGGGGTCGTCGGGGAGGTCGGCGTCGTAGCGGAACCAGACCTGGTTCTCCGGGCCGATCAGGCTCGGGTCGCGGTTGGCCTCCCACGTCAGCGGGGTGACGTAGCGGGCGTCGAGCGGGCGGGGGCGCGACAGCCAGGCCGACCACTGGGGGTCGTCGCCGAGGAGCTTGCGCAGCCGCTCGTGCAGCGGGGCCAGGGTCTCGGGGGCCGGCACCTGGGGCATGACCGCCGCCTGGTGGTGGACGCCCTCCTCCTCTATGTGGAAGGAGGCCGACATCGTGAAGATGACTTTGCCGTGCTGGACGGCGACGACGCGGCGGGTGCTGAATGAGCGGCCGTCGCGGACCCGGTCGACCGTGTAGACGATCGGGACGGCCGGGTCGCCCGGACGGATGAAGTAGGCGTGCAGCGAGTGGACCTGGCGCTCACGGCCGACCGTGCGAGCCGCCGCCATGAGGGCCTGGGCGGCGACCTGGCCGCCGAAGACCCGCTGGAAGCTCTCCTCGGGGCTGCGGCCACGGAAGATGTCGAGTTCGATCTGCTCCAGATCGAGCAGGTCGAGCAACTCCTTGAGGGCGGAGTTCACGAGGCCTCCAGGCGGCGTCGGACGAGGGAGAGTACGGCATGACCGTATCGCTCCAGTTTGACGCGGCCGATCCCGGCTATCGCCAGGAGGGCCTCCTCGGTCGCGGGGGCGCGTTCGGCGATGGCCTGGAGGGTGACGTCGGTGAAGACGACGTAGCTCGGCACCTTGGCCTCTTTGGCCGCCTCGGCGCGCCACGCCTTCAGTTCCTCCAGCAGCGCCTCGTCGTATTCGGCGGGGCAGGTCGCGCAGCGGCCGAGCTTCTGCTCGGGGCCGGTGGCCAGGGTGCGGGCGCAGACCCGGCAGGTCGCGGGGGCGGCGACGGGCCTGCGGGCGGGCTGGGGCGAGAACGGCGGCGGCGCGGCGGTCGGGGTGCCGGAGAGGGTTTCCACGAAGCGCGACGGGCGGCGGGATCGGCGGCCGCCCGGTGAGCGGGCCAGCGCCCAGGAGAGGTTGAGGTGGACGCGGGCTCTGGTGATCCCCACATAGAGAAGGCGGCGCTCCTCCTCTATCTGGTCGGGCGTCTCGGCGTACACGATCGGGAGCATGCCCTCGGTGAGGCCGATCAGGAAGACGGCGTCCCATTCGAGGCCCTTGGCGGCGTGGAGCGAGGCCAGGGTGACGCCCTCGACCGGCGGGGCGTGCTGTTCTGCGGCGCGGCGTTCCAGGTCGGCGACGAACGCGGGCAGGTCGCCGCCCTTGGCGGCCACGTCTTCGGCGAGTTCCGCGATGGCGTTGAGGGACTCCCACTTCGCGCGGGCGGTGCCGCCGCTCGGGCGCTCGGGAGTCAGGCCGATGCCGGCCAGGATCGTGTGGACGGTCGGCGCCAGCGGCTCCTCGTCGTTGGCCGAGCGGGCCGCGCCGCGCAGCAGGACGACGGCCTGGCGGACCTCGGGGCGTTCGAAGAAGCGCTCGGCTCCCCGCAGCAGGTAGGGGACGCCCGCCTGGGTGAAGGCCTGTTCGTAGGCCTCCGACTGGGCGTTCACCCGGAACAGGACGGCGATCTCCCTGGCCGGGACGCCGTCGGCCATGAGCTTCTTGACGCGCAGCGCCACGCCCAGCGCTTCTGCGGCCTCGTCGTCGTATTCGGTGAAGACCGGCTCGGGGCCAGGCTCGCGCTGGGCGACCAGTTCGAGGCGGTGGGCGCTGCGGGCCATCACCCGGTTGGCGAGCGTGACGACCTCGGGGGTGGAGCGGTAGTCGCGGACGAGTTTGATCACCGCCGCGCCGGGGTGTTCGACGCCGAAGCTCGTCAGGAAGTGGGGGCTGGCGCCGGTGAAGCTGTAGATCGTCTGGTTGGGGTCGCCGACCACGCAGACGTCGTCGCGGCCGCCCAGCCAGGTGTCGAGCAGGAGCTTCTGGAGCGGGTTGACGTCTTGGTATTCGTCGACCACGAAGTAGCGGTATTGCGAGCGGATCTGGTTGGCGACCTCGCGGTGCTCGGTCATCACGGCCGCCGTGAGTTCGAGGATGGTCTCGAAGTCGACCAGGTGGCGGGCGCGGCGGAGCTTCTCGTACTGGTCGAAGACGCGGGCGAGCTCCTCGGCCGGGATCGGCGGGCTGCGGCGGGCCTTCAGCGCGGCGGCCGGGTAGTCGTCGGGGGCGTGCTGGGTGACCTTGGCCCACTCGATCTCGCTGGCGACGTCGCGCAGTTCGGCGCGGTCGGGGTTGCGGCGCAGCATGCGGGCCGCCTCGATCAGCAGCGGCAGCTTCGACTCGACCACCTGGGGCGGGTCGCCGCCGATGACGCGCGGCCAGAAGTAGGTGAGCTGGCGCAGCGCGGCGGCGTGGAAGGTGCGCGCCTGGACGCCGGGCGCGCCGAGCTCGCGCAGCCGGTGGCGGAGCTCTCCGGCGGCGCGGGTGGTGAACGTCACAGCGAGCACGCTGTTGGCTTCGGCGATACCCGTTTGCACCGCGTGGGCGATTCTGTGGGTGATCGCCCGCGTCTTGCCGGTACCTGCCCCGGCCAGCACGCACACCGGGCCGCGAAGCGTCTCGGCCACCGCGCGCTGTTCGGGGTCGAGGCCCGAAAGGACGTCCAAATGGGGCTCCCAACGTGCGCGACAGGGTGATCTGCTGGCATCATCCTTGCAGCACCCGACCAAGACCGTTTCAACAGCCGGGCTGCCCAAGGTAAAGAGGGAGCGTTCCCGGCGGACACGACGGGGCGCGCGCGGGGAGGTTTCAGACCGTTGAAGAAAGCGGCCGTCGCCGGTGCGCTCGCAGTCGCCGCCGTCGTCCTCAGCGCTCCGGTGCACGCTCACGCGAAAACCGTCAGCCCGCAGCCGACCGCGACGGTCTCGCCGACTCCGGTGCCGTCTCCGTCTCCGAGCACGTCGTCCACGCCGCCTCCGGTGCAGGAGCGCAAGACGACCGTCCGCTACGGCAGGCACGTCAAGCAGCGGATGGACGTCTATTGGCGCGACAACGACCAGCTCGTCCGCCCCGTGGTGTTCATGATCCACGGTGGCTGGTGGTCGGGCGGTGACAAGGCCTACATGAAGGCCATCACCCGCAGCTACTACGAGCTCGGCTACGTCGTCGTCAACGTCAACTACCGTCTGTCCGGCGACGCGCGGTGGCCGGCGCAGCGTGACGACGCGCTTGAGGCGATCGAGACCACCCGCCGCATGGCGGGCGAGTTCGGCCTCGACCCGAACCGCTACGCCGTGATCGGCTTCTCGGCCGGCGGCCACATCGCCGCCTCCATCGGCACCTACGGCCACGGCCAGCCCGGGTTACGCGCCGTCGTCGGCGTCTCACCGGTGATCTCCCCGCTGACCGCCTATTCCGACGGCGGTGCCGACGCCACCCACGAGCAGCGCAAGCTCCGTCAGGCGGCCGTCGCGCTGGCCGGGGGCTGTGGCCCCAACCAGTGTCCCCGGATCTGGTCGAGCATGGAGGTGCCGTTCCACGCCTCCTACGGCGACGCGCCGATGCTCAGCGTCCACTCCTCCAGGGAGTTCGTCCCGCCCTACCAGAGCGAACTGCTCCGCGAGTCGCTGGCCAACTACGGCGTGAACATGACGGTCCGGAAATACCCGGGGACCTTCCACAGTTCGCCGCTGTTCCGGGAGCCGGGCGTGGCCGAGACCATTCAGACGTGGGTCATCGGACATCTGGCGTACTAGATGGGAAGATGAGCGTCATCCGTTGTGTTGGCAATGACTGCCGACTGAAAGGGACGAAAATGGCGCTCACGGTATACACCACCACGTGGTGTGGCCCATGCAAGCGGCTCAAGAGCCAGCTCACCCGCGAGGGAATCGCCTACCAGGAGGTCGACGTCGAGGCCGATCCCCAGGCGGCGTCGTTCGTGGAGAGTGTCAACAAGGGCAACCGAGTCGTCCCGACGGTCGTGTTCCCCGACGGCACCGCGGCGACCAACCCTTCAGTGATCGAGGTCAAGCGCCGCCTGGCGACCATGGGTCAGTCGATATAGTTGCAGGTGAGCGGTGGTGGGGCCCACCGCCCGCCTGATTTCGGGGCGAAGAACCGCAGACGGCTGCCAACGGTCCCTACCCGCAGATGACCGCTGCCGGTAGGAGGACCTGATGCGTGATGTGCCGTGGCCGACGTTCGGTGTGATCTCGGCCGGTGGGGTCGCGGGTTCTCTGCTCCGGTACGGACTGGGGGTGCTCTTCCCGAGCGCCCCCGGCTTCCCGTGGACGACCCTCGCGATCAACGTCACCGGATGCCTGCTGATCGGCGTCCTGATGGTGGCCATCACCGAGATCCGGGCCGCTCCTGCCTGGGTACGTCCCCTTTTGGGGGTGGGCGTACTGGGCGGTTTCACCACGTTCTCCACGTACATCGTGGACATCGGCCTGCTGCTCGACGGTGACGCGCCCCGGGCCGCCCTGATCTACCTGGTGACCACTCCGCTGCTGGCACTGGCCGCCGTATGGATTGGGTCGGCGGCCACCCGGGCGGCGGGCCGGCGGTTGGGGAGGCGGACATGACACCGGCGCTGCGGCTGACCATCTTCGTCGGCGAGACCGACACCAGCCACCACAAGCCGCTCTACCACGAGATCGTGCACCGGGCCCATGCCGCCGGGCTGGCCGGGGCGAGCGTCTTCCGGGGCATCGAGGGCTACGGCGCCTCCAACCACATCCACACGACCCGCATCCTGTCGCTGTCGGAGGACCTGCCGGTGGCGATCGTCATCGTCGACGAGCCCGCCCGCATCCGGGCCTTCCTGCCGCAGCTCGACGGGCTGATCGGCGAGGGCCTGGTCATGGTGGACGAGGTCGAGGTCCACCGGTACGGAGGCAAGCCCCTGTGACCGGCCTCCTGCCCGCCCTGCTGGTGGCGGCCGGGGCGGCCGTCGGAGCTCCCCTGCGCTACCTGACCGACCGCCTGATCCAGTCGCGCCACGACAGCGTCTTCCCGTGGGGGACGTTCGGGGTCAACCTGGCCGGGTCGGCGCTGCTCGGCTTCCTCGTCGCCCTGCCCGCCGACGGCGCGGTGATGGCGCTGGCGGGAGTGGGCTTCTGCGGAGCCCTCACGACGTATTCAACGTTCAGCTACGAGACCCTGCGGCTCGTCCAGGATGGAGCCCGCTTGGCGGCGGCGGCCAACGTGGCGGCGAGCATCGCGGGCGGCCTGGGGGCTGGCGTGTGCGGGATGCTCCTTGCCCGTGCCATAGCCGGGTGAGCCGATGGGCCTCAGGAACGCTGCTCGGCTCCGTCAGCCCGTCCATATACCGAAATTTCGGGCGGTGGTTAGCGGCCCCAGGAGCCTTCGTCGTCGATCGCTGATCCGTACCAGGTTTCGATGAGTCTGCGGGCGATCGAGACCGGGGGCGGGAGGCGGAGGTCGCCGGTGGCCATGGCGGTGCGCATCTCCTCGCGGGTGTACCAGCGGGCCTCGGCGATCTCCTTCGGGTCGAGGGTCAGTTCGCTGTCGAGGGCGCGGGCGAAGAAGCCCAGCATCAGGCTCCTGGGGAAGGGCCACGGCTGGCTGCCCAGGTAGCGGGGGTCGGCGACTCGTACACCGACCTCTTCGAAGACCTCCCGCGCCAGGGCCGCCTCCAGGGACTCGCCCGGCTCGACGAAGCCGGCCAGGACGGACATGCGGCCTTCGGGCCACTGCGGGCCCCGGGCCAGGAGGATGCGGTCGTCGGGGTCGCGGATCATCATGATCACGGCGGGGTCGACGCGGGGGAAGTGCTGGCTGCCGTCATTGGGACAGACGCGGACGTGGCCGCCCTGGGTCACCGTCGTCTCCGTGCCGCACTGGGGGCAGAAGCGGTGGGTGGCGTGCCACGACTCCAGGGCCACGGCGTAGACGAACAGGCCCGCGTCGCGGTCGCCCAGCAGGGAGCCCGACTCGCGCAGGCCGGCGGAGTCGGCGTCGTCGGGCAGCTCGGCCGAGACCGAGAAGTAGGCCACGCCGTCGTCGACGCCGAGCAGGTGGCGCCGGCCCTCGGGGGCCCGGTCGGGGGCGAACAGGACGAGTTCGGCCTCGTCGCCACTACGCTTGATCAGTGTCCGGCCCTCACTGATGACCATGACCCGGGTGGACGGATCACCCCACGCCCGGTCGAGCCAGGCAGGGTCGTGCCGGAGCTGGGCGGATCGGTCGACGGTGCTACGGCTGAGCAGCAGGGGCCCCAGGAGTCCCTCGGTGATGTCCACAGGGATATCCTTGCGTATTGCCGCACGCGGCCGACTGTTCCCCACTACAGTTCTAGAGGTTAGGTAAGCCTTACCTCAGGGGATGCACTTGCGGCTGTACCTCACCACGCTCAACCCCACCGACTCGGTCACGCGGGGCTTCCTGCCCGCCGCGAAGGCCCTCGGCTGGGAGATCACCGTCCTGACCGATCGCCCAGAGGCTTATCCGGGACACGACACGATCCAGGCCGACGTACGCGACCCCAAGACCGTCATCGACGTGATCGCGCGCCACCACCGGCCGGATGTGATCTTCTCCAACTCCGACCACCTCCAGGTCGAGACCGCCCTCGCCGCCGACTACTTCGGCCTGCCGGGCAAGGACTGGCGGGCCTGCCTGACCGCCAAGAACAAGGCGCTCACCCGGCACGCGCTCGGGGACGTGCGCTCGGCCCGGCTGGTGCCGGGCGAACCGCTGCCCGACGTGACCTTCCCCGTCGTGGTCAAACCGCGCGAGGGGGTGGCGAGCGAAGACGTCGTGCTGGTCAGGGAGAACCTCCAGGAGGCCGCCGACGACATCTGGACCCGGCGGCCGGGGACCGTGCTGGTCGCGGAGGAGTACCTCGAAGGCCCGCTGATGACCCTCGAAACGCTGGGCGACGGCACCACCACCAGAATCCTGGGCGGGTTCCGCACCACCCTCGGGCCGCTCCCCCACTTCGTGGAGGAACGCCTCGACTGGTCGGCGGACCTCCCGGGGGCCGCCGAAGTCCTGAACCGGCTCGCCGGCCTGAACATCGGATTCGGCGCCTGTCACACCGAATACGTCCTGACCGGCGAAGGCCCCCGGATCGTCGAGGTCAACTACCGGGTCATCGGCGACAACTGTGACCTCCTGCTGGCCGACCACCTCGACGTGCCCCTGTTCGAGTGGATCCTGCGGGTGCACGCGGGCGAACCCGCTCCCGAGGTGCCACCCACCACAGGGCACGCGGCGACGGTCAGCGTGCTGGCCACCCGGTCCGGCACGATCATGAAAGCGCCCAAGGAACTGACCGGCGCCTATGAGGACGTGCGGCTCTGGCACCTGCCGCTGAAGGAGGCCGGGCAGCCGGTCTCGGTGACCAACACCAACCGCGACTACCTGGCGCTGCTGCGGGCCGTCGGGCCTGATCGCGAGGCCGTCGACACGGCCGCCAAGGCCTTCCTGGACGCCCATCCGTGGGTGGTCGCGTGACGAACGCCACGGCGGTGCGGGTGGGCCGCGACACCTACCTGGCGGCGCGGGTGCTCAACGCCCTGATCAGAGAAGACGTCGGCGGGCTGGCGGGGCGGCTGAGCTGGGACAAGGCGGGCGCCTACGTGCCGCTGTCGGCGTCGCGGCGGGTGCGGATGGCGCCGGGGTTCCCCTCCGGCGGTCTCGAAGGGCTCTTCCAGGACTTCACGGTGGCGGCGGGCGAGCGGCTGCGGCTGCGCGAGGTGCTGGCGACGCTGGGCAAGATCGCCGATCCGGCCGACGCCGAGGGGGTGGCGGCCTTCCGCGAGGAGTGCCGCCAGACGCTGACCGGGCTCGAACTGCTCGACCGGCACCGCGCCTCGGTGGAGGACAGGCTGCCCGAACTGGGGCCGATCGGCTACGAGGTGCTGGCCGCGTTCACCGACCATCCCGTCTATCCGACCGCGCGCTGCCGGCACGGGCTGACCGAAGAACAGCTGCTCGCCTACGCGCCCGAGTTCGCGCCGCGCTTCACGCTGCGCTGGGCGGCCGTCCCCGGGACCGGTCCGGTGCCGGAGTTCTTCCCGTCGTTCGCCGCCGTCGGCCTGCCGGCCGGCCTGGCCGCGACCCATCGCCTGTTCCCCGTACACCCCCTGTCGTTGCCGCAGGTCAGCGCCGTGGTCGCGCCGCTGGATCTCCTTCCGGTACGACCCACGCTGTCGATGCGCACGGTCGAGGTGTCACCGCGGACCCACCTGAAGATGCCGCTCGCCACCGCGACGCTCGGGGCGCGGAACCGGCGGTCGATCAAACCGGGTGTGCTCGACGACGGCGCCCGCGCCGAACGGCTCCTCGCCGAGGTGCTCGACCGGCATCCGGGGATGCGGGTGTGCCTGGCCGGGGAGCAGGAGTACGCCCATTCGGGCAACGAGTTCCTGGCCTGGATGGCCCGGCGGCTGCCCGAGGGCGAGATCGTCTCGGTGGCCGCGCTCAGCGTGCCCGGAGTGCTGGGCGCGCTGGCCGACCGGCACTACCGGGGCGACCAGGAAGCGCTGCTCGCCGACTACCTCACCGCATTGCTGACCTGGAACGTCACGCTCTTCGTCCGGTACGGCATCGCGTTGGAGGCCCATCAGCAGAACCTCGCGCTGGTGTTCGGCGACGGGCCGATGCGCCTCCTCATCAAGGACAACGACGGGCTGCTGGCCTCCCCCGACCACCTCCACGCCGCCGGGATCACCGTTCCCGGCTTCTCCGACGAGCGCATGCTCACCGGCGATCCCCACGCGTTGGCCGACGTGTTCGTGACGATCACCCTGCACCTGGCCGCCGCCGCGGTGACGCTGCGGCCCGACCTGGTCAGGGCCGCGCTGGCGAGCGCCCTCGACGAGCACGGCGATCATCCGATGGCCCGGCTGCTGCGCAACCGCACGCTGGAGGCCGCCCGGCTGGTCGGCAAGAGCATGGTGACCGCCGGGAGCCTGGTCTCCAAGACCAGGTCGGGCGCGAAGGACATCAACAAGTTCTACGGGACCAGCGGGCCCAACTATCTGCGAAAGGGGTCCCCCGGCCCATGTACATGAACGTCGCGGAGCACGCCACGGTCGCCGCCCTCCTCCGGTGCTGCATCCGTGAATTGCCCGGCCAGGCGTTCCCTGCGGGTCCGTACACGATGGTGCGGGTCGGCGGGGTGTGGCTGAGGGCACTGACCAGCGGAGGGACGGCCATCCGGATCGACGGTCCGGAACGCCTGACCGGCACCACCTGGGCCCGGCTGACGTCGGGCGAACTGGTCGAGCTGATCGGGCGGGAGTTCCCCGGGGTCAACGGCGAGTTCGCCGAGCAGGTGACCGGGAGCAGGAAGGTCATCGAGCGGCTGCTGACGGCCCGGTCGCACGCCAAGCCCCCCGAGGACGACTGGATGGCCTCGGAGCAGGAGCTCGTCTTCGGGCATCCGTTCCACCCGGCACCCAAGGCCCGGGAGGCGGCCAAGGGCGACTGGATCGACTACGCGCCCGAGGCGCACGCCCGGTTCCCGCTGCGGCTGCTGGCGGTACGGGAGGATCTGGTCGTCGAAGAGGGCGACGTGAGCGCCCTCGACCGGATCCCGGCCGACGTGCCACCGGGCTACCGGCTGCTGCCGGTGCATCCGTGGCAGTACGAGCTGATCCAGCCGCCGCTGGGCGATTCCGGGCTGCTCGACCTGGGGTGGGCGGAGCACGAGGTGCTGCCGACCTCGTCGGTGCGGACCGTCTACGACCCGCTGCTCGACAAGTGCCTGAAGTTCTCCCTCGACGTGCGGATCACGAACTGCGTCCGGAAGAACGCCTGGTACGAACTCTCCGGGGCCGTTGAACTGTCGCGGCGGCTGGCACCCGTCTTCGCGGCGCTCACCGAGCGGTTTCCCGGCACCCGGTGGTTGCCCGAGCCCGGCTACCGGACGGTCGACCTGGGCGGAGAGCTACTCGAAGGGCTCGGGGTGCTGGTGCGGTGCAGTCCGCACGGACGGTGCGGGCCGGGGGTCACGCCGGTGCTGGCGGGGGCGCTGGCGCTGCGGGACATCGGCGGCGACGATCCTGTGTCGTGGTGGCGGTCGTATGTCGAGGTCGTCGCGCTGCCGGTGCTGGAGGCCTATCTCAGGCACGGGGTGGTGCTGGAGCCGCATCTGCAGAACGTGCTCGTCGGGCTCGACCCTGCGGGCCGGCCGGTCCAGGCGGTGTTCCGGGACCTCGAAGGGACCAAGCTGGTCGGGCACGACCTGGCCGGGGTGCCTGCGGAGGTGGCGGGGGCGATGACGTACACGCCGGAAAAGGGCTGGGATCGGGTGGTCTACTGCCTGGTTGTGAACCATCTGGCCGAGATCGCGGCCTCCCTGAGGGCCCCGCTGGACACGCTGTGGGGGGTGGCGGCGGAGGAGATCTCCGCCTACGGCGACTCGATCGGGTGGCCGGAGCCCCTCAAGCAGCTGATGTCGGGGGTGCCGCTGCCCGCGAAAGCCAACCTGACCGTGCGGTGGGCGCGGCGGGCCGATCGGGCGGCGACCTACGTGCCGGTGGCGAATCCGCTGGTGACGGCGTGATCGCCGAGCTCCGCGAGATCGCCGGGCGGCTGGGCGACGTGCCGGCTTATGTGTACGACCTCGCCGCCCTCGACGCGCACGCCGCCCGGATCCGGGAGGCGACGCGCGGGATCGAGGTCTACTACGCCGTGAAGGCCAACCCCGACCCGGCGATTCTGCGGACGCTCGCGCCCTATGTCGACGGGTTCGAGGTGTCGTCGGGGGGCGAGTTCGACCACGTCTCGGCGCTGTTCCCGGGGAAGCGGCTGGCGTTCGGCGGGCCGGGGAAGACGGCGTCGGATCTCACCAGAAAGCCTTACCGGTTCCATGTCGAGAGTCCCCGGGAGCTCGATCTGCTGGAGTCAGCGGATGTGCTCCTCCGGGTGAACCTCAGAACCGAGGTCGAGGGTGCCGCTCTGGCGATGAGCGGGCCGTTCGGGATGGATCCGGCGATGGTCGACGAATGCCGCACGCGACTCGGGTCAGGAAATATCCGGGTCAGGGGCATTCACGCCCACCTCGCCAGCGGCCTGGATGCGCCCGCCCTGATCAGCCTCGCCAAGACGATCGCAGACCACGCCCACGAAGGCGAGGAGGTGTGTGTCGGCGGCGGGATGGCCGTCGACTACACCGATCCGGCGAATATCTTCGACTGGACGACCTACGGCGAAGGCCTGCGGGGACTCGACCGGGACATCCTGAGGATCGAGCCCGGCCGGGCGATGACCGCCTACTGCGGCTGGTACCTGACCAAGGTCCTCGATGTGAAGCGCGTGCACGGCGAGCTGTTCGCCATCCTCACCGGAGGCACCCACCACCTCCGCACGCCGGTCACCAAGGGCCACGACCAGCCCTTCACCGTCTTCACGCCGGGCGGCCAGGGGGCTCTCCGCCGGCCCGGCGAAGGCTCGGGCCACGATGAGGAGATCACCCTCGTCGGGCAGCTCTGCACGCCGAAGGACGTCTTCGCCCGCCGAGTCGGTGCGACCCTGCGACCAGGTGACGTCGTCGCCTTCGCCATGGCCGGCGCCTACGCGTACAACATCTCCCACCACGACTTCCTGATGCACCCGAAGCCCGAGTTCCATTACGTCTCGGGGATGCCGTAGATCAGCGCCGTCAGGTCGTCGAGGTCCATGAGGTCGACCGGCCTGACGGTGCGGTTCTCCAGCACGTAGTGGAAGGCCGCGCTGACCTGGGTCAACGGCACCTCGGCCAGCTTCGACCAGGCCAGCCGGTAGGCGGCGAGCTGGATGGCCTGGATCCGGGCGGCGGCTGAGTTGCGTGGCCGGTTACCGGTCTTCCAGTCGACGACCACATAGCCGTCGCCCCGGGGGAACACCGCGTCCATCCGCCCCCGGACGAGCCGGTCGGCGATGACGGTCTCGAACGGGACCTCCAGGTCGACGGGGGTGCGGTCGGCCCACTCGCTCTCCTCGAACCGGTCCTGGAGTTCGCGCAGCTGGTGGTCGGCCTCGTTGACGTCGTCGGCCGCGCCGGGCAGGTCGAGTTCGTCGATGAGCCGCTGCTGACCCCACCGGGTCTCCAGCCAGCGGTGGAACGAGGTGCCCCGCCGGGCGAGGGGCGCGGGCCTGTGCGGCAGCGGGCGGCGGACCTCCCGGGCGTAGGCGTTCGGGTCCTTGGCCAGCGAGACCAGCGACGAGACGGACAGGCGCAGCGGCAGTTCGACGAGGTTGCCCTCGCGCCGCCGGTCGCGTTCGCGCAGCAGCAGCGTCGTGTCGCGCGCCCACGACTGCATCCGCTCCTGCTCCCATTGGCGCAGCTCGCCGACGCCCTCCTCGTCGAGCCCTTCGAGGGCCTCCCGGATGAAGCGCGCCCCTTCGGCGATCCCGTCGCGGACGGCGACGGCGGGCCAGTCGGCGGAGGCGGGCTCGGCCAGCAGCGGGTTCTCCACCGCGTCGTCCTCGGTCCAGACCGCGACGGTGGACGCCTGGTCGCGGACCTCCAGCAGGAACCGCGAGGGCTCCAGCGGCCGGGACGCGGTCCCCCACCGGTAGCCCGACGCGATCAGCAGATAGTGCGCCCTGGTCACCGCCACGTAGGCCAGCCGGCGTTCCTCACGCAGGTCACGTGCCCGGCAGGCGTCGTCGAAGTCGGTCAGCTCCTCTTTGGACAGCCCTTCGAGCGCGGGCAGGTCGCGGGCGTCACCGCGCAGCGCGTAGGGGAGTTTGCGCGGGTTGTCGGTCCAGCGGGAGTTGGTGACCGGGGTCGCGGGGAAGATGCTCCCCCGGGCCAGCCCACCGGCCGCCGTGGTCACCTCGGACAGGCCGGGCACGATCACGATGGGCCACTCCAGCCCTTTGGACGCGTGCACGGTCATCAGCTTGACGCTGTTGGTCTCGCCGACCCGGCCGCCTTCGAGGCCGAACTCCTCGGTCTCCGCGGCCTTGAGGTAGGCCAGGAACGCCCCGAGCGTGGGGTCTTCCGCGTCGCCGGCGAACCGGGACGCAGCGTCGAGGAAGGCGTCGAGGTCGGCGCGGGCGGCCAGCGGGCTGCCGCCCCGGGAGGCCACCTCCACGTCGAGTCCGGTGCGGCGTTCGACCTCGGAGATCAGGTCGGGCAGCGGCAGCCCGGCGTGCGAGCGCAGGGTGCGCAGTTCGAGGGCCAGCGCCGGCAGCCGTTCGCGGGCCAGCGGGGAGAACGGGTCGAGCCAGTCGGGGCGGTCGGGCAGTTCGTCGAGGGCGTCGATGATGCTGCCGCGCTGCGACTCCAGGTCGGCGACCACCTGGTCGAGCGGGTCGTTGGGCCGGCCGCCGCGCTGGTCGCGCTCGCGGTTGAGGTCTCTGGACAGGTCGCCGAGCTGTTTCAGGTCGGCCGGACCGATGCGCCAGCGCGGCCCTGCCAGCAGTCTGATCAGGGCGTCGCCGGCGGTGGGGTCGTACATGACCCGGAGAGTGGAGACGATGTCGGCCACCTCGGGCACGGTGAGGAGCCCGCCGAGCCCGACCACCTCGACCGGGATGCCGCGCGCCTCCAGCGCCTTGCGGAGCGTGGGGAACTGCGAGCGCTTCCTGGCCAGGATCGCCACGTCGCCAGGTTGCACGGCGGGACCCTGCTTGGGCTTGCCGCGCTCGCCCTCCCCCCAGGGAAGGCCGTCGGGCGCGAGCTCGATGCCGAGATTCTTCTGTACGCCCTCCGCGATCCACTCGGCCTCGTCCTGCGCGGTCGCGTGGTAGGCGCACACCACCCGCCCCCGGTCGGCCCGGTTCTCCCCCGGTGTCAGCACGGGCACCTCGGCGGTCTCCCGCCGCAGGTCGGTCTGGACCCGGGCGGCGACGTCGAGCACCCGCTCGCCGTTGCGGAAGCTGATCGAGAGCTGGCGGACCGGGGCCGCCTCGCCCTGGGCGGTCGGGAAGTCGTGCGGGAACCGGGTGAGGTTGCCCGCGGAGGCGCCCCGCCAGCCGTAGATCGACTGGCAGGGGTCGCCGACGGCGGTGACGGGATGCCCGCCCCAGAACAGCGACCGGAGCAAGACGAGCTGGGCGTGGCTGGTGTCCTGGTATTCGTCCAGCAGCACGACCGTGAAGCGCTCCCGCTCGACCTCGCCGACCTCGTCGTGCTTGGAGGCGATGCGGGCGGCCAGCGCCATCTGGTCGCCGTAGTCGATCACCTCGCGGGCCCGCTTGAGCCGTTGGTAGGCCTCCACGAGCGGCAGCAGCTGCTCCCGCATGGCCTGGACCTGCACCGGCTTGCGCTGGGCCTGGGTGACCCTGCCGGGGAGCAGCGCGAGCCGTTCGGACCAGCGTTTGCCGTAGTCGCGGACCTCCTCGGCGGAGGTCAGGTGTTCGGCCATCTCGCCGGCCAGGTCGAGCACGGCGGCGGTGACGCTCGGGGGGCCGAGGTCGACCTGGTCCATCGGGCCGTCGTATTGGCCGACGACGCGGGCCGCCATCTGCCAGGCGACGGCCGGGGTGACCAGGCGCATCGTCGGTTCCATCGCCTCGCGCAGGGCGTTGTCGGTGACCAGGCGGGCGGCGTAGGCGTGGTAAGTCGAGATCGTCGGCTCGACCTCCAGGTCCATCGGCGTCTCGGTCTTCTCGGCGAGCGTCGTCAGCCGCTTGTGCACGCGTTCGGCGAGTTCGGCCGCCGCCTTGCGGGTGAAGGTGAGGCCGAGGATCTGCTCGGGCTTGGCGAACCCGTTGGCGACCAGCCAGACGACCCGCCCGGCCATGGTCTCGGACTTGCCCGACCCCGCTCCGGCGATGACGACCATCGGCCCGAGGTCGGCGGAGATGACGGAGGCCTGCTCGTGCGTGGGCGGTGGCACACCCAGCGTCGCCGCCAGGTCGAACGGGGTCAGCACACCTGGCCCCCGCCGTCGTTCACCGGGCACGACAACCGGGCCGCGCAGGTGCGGCAGCCGTCGTTGACCTTGGCCACGAACAGGTTGGCCGCCATCCCGGCCGCGACCGTGGTGACCAGGTCGTTCGCCCATTCGGGGTCGACGTCGTCGCGAAGCGGCATCTGCGACTGCTCCCTGGCCAGCGGGCCGGTGCCCGCGGCCTTGCCGACCTGGAGCAGCGCGGCGCCGCCGGGCTCGGTCATGCCGTGCCGCTCGAACGCGCCCAAGACGGTCGCGAGCTGGTAGACGCCGAGCTGCGGGTGCCGGTCGAGTTCGTCGTCGCGCGGTTTGGCGGTGCCGGTCTTGATGTCGATGATGACCGCCCGGCCGTCGCCGTCGCGCTCCACCCGGTCGACCCGGCCCTTGATCACGACGCCGTCGGAGACCACTTGGGTGAACGACTCCTCGAAGCCGACCAGCTCGCGGGGGTTGTCGCGGTGCCAGGTGAGGAAGCGGTCGACCATCCGCTCGGCGACGTGGCGCTGTTTGCGGTTGAACCAGATGCCGCCGAAGTCGAGTTCGTCCCACACGTCGTCGAGGCGTTTGGCCAGCTCGTCGGTGGAGTGTTCCTCGGCGGCGAGGACGGCGATGGCGTGGATGACGTTGCCGAAGACCTGGGGGACGCTCTCGCCGCCCGTGCCGACCGCTGTTTCGAGGATCCACCGCAGGCCGCACTTGGTGAACTTCTCGACCGCCGACGGGGAGATCTGGACGACCCCGTCGGGCCAGCCGAGGGGGCGGTCGTCGGAGATCTCGGTGAGGGCGTACCAGGTCTTGGGGTCGGCCCCCGGCACGCCCTCGTCGGCGAGCCGGGCGAGATGGCGGGCGGCGGCGCGGCGCATCGGCTCGGGCCGGGTGGGGTCGCAGACGGCTGCGCGCAGGTCGGCGACCAGGGCGGGCATGCTGAGCCAGCGGGCCCGGTCGTCGACGGTCGCGTTCTCCAGGCCGCCGGGGACGAGCTCGTTGAGGAAGCGGGACGGGCGCTCCTCGGCGTCCTCGCCGCCGACGGCGGTGACGACGATCCGGGTGCGCGCCCGGGTGGCCGCGACGTAGAACAGGCGGCGCTCCTCGGCCAGCATCTTCGAGCCGAGCGCGGCCCTGACCAGGTCGGTGCCGTCGAGCGCGACCCCGCCGGAGACCTCGACCAGCGTCTCGACCCCGAGCAGCGACCCGCGCACCCGCAGGTCGGGCCAGACGCCCTCCTGGACCCCGGCCGCGACGACGACGTCCCATTCGAGGCCCTTGGAGCGGTGGGCGGTGAGGATGCGGACCGCCTCGCCGTCGGGCGCCTGGGCGGCCAGCGAGTCGGCCGGGATCTCCTGGGCCATCAGGTCGTCGACGAACACCTCGACCCCGGCCTGCGGCAGCCGGTCGACGAACTTGGCGACGTAGTCGAACAGGTTCACCACTGCGTCGAGGTCGCGGTCGGCCTGACCGCCGCGCGCGCCGCCGCCGAGGCTCGAATGGGTCCAGCGGTCGGACAGGCCGCTGGCCTTCCAGACCTCCCAGAGCGCGTCTTCGGCCGAGAGCTCCTCGATGACGGTCTCCCTGGCGATGGCGAGCAGCCCGGCCAGTCGCTGCGCGGGAGCGGCGACATGGGGTTCCAGCAGGATCAGCTCGCGCGGGTCCTGCACCGCCGCGACCAGCAGCTCGTCGCTGGATCTCGGCGGGACGACCCCGGCTTCGTGATCGGCGATCCGCAGCCCGCGCCGCAGGCGGCGTACCCCGATCATGTCGGTGCCGCCGAGCGGACCCGTCAGCAGTTCCTCGGCGGTGGCCACGTCGAGCGACTCGGGCCGGGCGGCCGCCTTGAGCAGCAGGACGAGCGGCCGCACCCCGGGTTCGGTGACCAGCGGCCCCTCGTCGCCCGCGACGACGACCGGGACCCCGGCCGTGTGCAGCGCCCGGCGCAGCATCGGCACCTGCCGGGTCGCGCTGCGCACCAGCACCGCCATCCGCTGCCAGGGCACGCCGTCGAGCAGGTGGGCGCGGCGCAGCGTGTCGGCGACCACGGCGGCCTCCTGGGACACGCTGTCGGCGATCACCACCCGGACCTCGCCTGCTTCCAGCCCGTCGACGGCGTGGATGTCCCGGTGGGGGGCGTCGCGCATGCCGGGCGGCACCGGCAGCCGGGCGGCGACCCGGCGGGAGGCGGCCAGCAGGTCCTCACCGCTGCGGCGGCAGGTCCGCAGGGCCACGACCGGCGCGGGCTGATCGTGAAGGGTCCGGAAACGTTCCGGGAATTCGAGGATGTTCTGCACCTCGGCGCCCCGGAAGCCGTAGATGGCCTGGTCGGGGTCGCCGACCACGATCAGGTCGCGGCCGTCTCCGGCGAGGCCGGCCAGCAGCGCCTCCTGGGCCGGGTCGGTGTCCTGGTATTCGTCCACGAACACCATGTCGTAGGCCGACCGCTCGCGATCGCGGACGGGACCGTCGGCCAGCAGCGCGGCGGCCTCCCTGATCAGCTCGGCGTAGTCGAGCGTCCAGATCGGGTCGAGGTCGAACCGCTCCTGGTAGCGGGCCGCGAACCGGCCCACCGCCACCCAGTCGGACCGCCCGTGGGTGTGGCCGAGATCGACGAGGGCGCGCCCGTCGAGGCCGCGCTCGCGGGCGCGGGCCAGGAAGTCGCGGACCTCCTCGGCGAACCCGCGCGTCTTGAGCCATTCGCGCATCACCTCGGGCCACCGCGTGGCCCCGTCTTCGAGTTCGCCGTGCAGCAGGCGGCGCACCTCAAGGAGCTGTTCGGGGCCGGTGAGCAGCCGAGGCGGCGGCTGACCTGCTTCCAGCGCCTCGCGGCGCAGCAGGGCGAAGGCGTAGCTGTGGAAGGTCAGCGCGAGCGGCGTGCGGGTGGTGCGGCGCAGCCGCGCGGTCACCCGGTCACGCAGATCGCCGGCCGCCCGGCGGCTGAAGGTCAGCACGAGGATGCGCTCGGGGTCGACGCCGCGCGCCTCGACCCGCTCCACGACGCTCTCGACGATGGTGGTCGTCTTCCCCGCGCCAGGCCCGGCCAGCACGAGCATCGGCCCGCTCTCGTGCGCCACGACAGCACGCTGATGCTCGTCGAGCACAGGACCGGGCCCGCGCCCCACACCCCCACGCCGCACCAGCCGATAGTTCATAACCCGTCATTTCATCACGTCACGGCCACGTGATGCGCGCCGAACGGTGGTAGTCGACCCCCCATCGGTCCCAGACGGTCGCCATCGGGGCCAGACGGGCCGCGAACGCGTCGAAGGAGCGCTCGCTCTGCGGGGTCCAGGCCACCTCGGCGATGGCCGGGAGGCGGGGGAAGGTCAGGTGCTCGAGGTCGTCCATGGTGACGACGGTCTCGGTCCACAGGGCCATCTCGACGCCCTCGATCCGGTCTTCGCCGATGCCGTCGATCAGGGTGGCCGGGTCCCAGTCGTAGGCGTCGTCGATCTCGGTCGTGCCGGCCCAGGTCTGGCCGACCCTCGTGGCGTCGTCGTATTTCATGTCGAGGTAGACCCGGCTCGCCGGGGACATGATGACCTTCGCGCCCTGGGCCACCGCGCGTTCGACGTCCTCCGGGCCGCCGTTGGTCTGCCAGTACTGCACCAGCGAGCCCGCCGGCAGCACGGTCGCCCCGGCCTCCTGCCAGCCGACGACCTCCTTGCCGTTCGCGGTCACCGCCTGAGCGGCGAGTTCCACGATCTGGGCGTACTCGCGCTCGGACAGCTTCTCCACCTCGTCGCCGCCGATGTGCAGATGGTGGCCGGGGGTCAGGGCGGCGAGCTCCTTCAGCACGTCGTTCAGGAACCGGGCCGTCTCGGCCTTGCCGGGGCACAGCGCCGAGAAACCGACCTTGATGCCCGTGTACGGTTCGGGCGCCACCCCGTCGCAGTTGAGCTCCGGATGGGAGGCCAGCGCGGCGTTGGTGTGGCCGGGCACGTCGACCTCGGGCACCACCCGCACGAACCGCTCCTGGGCGTACCTGACGATCTCGCGGTAGTCGGCCGCCGTGTAGAACCCGCCGGGACCGCCGCCCACCTCCGTGGCGGCGCCGATCCCCGTGAGCCCCGGCCAGCCGGGGATGGCGATCCGCCAGCCCTGGTCGTCGGTCAGGTGCAGGTGCAGGACGTTCAGCTTGTAGGCCGCCATCAGGTCGACGAACCGCTTCACGTCGGCGACCGGGCGGAAGTGGCGGGCCACGTCGAGCATCGCGCCCCGCCAGGCGAACCGGGGGCGGTCACTGACGCGCACCCCGGGGATCGCCGGGACCCGGGCGAGCTGCCGGAACGTCTGCGCGCCCCGGAACAGGCCCTCAGGGGTCGCCGCGCTGATGCGGGCGCCGTCGGCGTCCACGGTGAGCTCGTAGCCCTCGGTGCCGGCCTGCGGGGCGTCCAGGTCGAGCCTGATCCGGCCCTTGGCGCCGAGCTTGAGCTCCAGGCCGGTGTCGGCCTCGATCCCGTGGATGAGCTGAGCCGCGACCGACGGCTCCGCCGAGGTCACCGTGTCACCGGCCTTCAAGGTGAAGCCGTTCTGCAGCCTGGTCACCGATGCGGGTAGTGGCACCAAGGAGAGCTGCGGCTCCTCCTCTTGCGCCCCCGAACCACACGCCACCACGAGCATCACCAGTCCCAAAAGAAGCCGCCGCCACACGACCCTCATTGGATCACGTGACGGCGGCAACTGGAAAGTTTCTTTAACGTTATCCGGTGAAGACGTGGTCGACCAGGCGGGCCGCGGACTTCCCGGAGTCGTGCGGGGCGTACGTACGAGAGAAGGCCAGATAGCGATCGGCGAGCCGCACCGACACCGAGTCGATGCTGCGCAGCACCTCGACCACCTCGGCCGAACTGGCCAGGCGCGGGCCGGGCCGCTGGGCCTCCAGGTCGAGGTAGAGCCCCCGGTTGCTCTTGTACTTGTCGAGGTCGGGCGTGAACAGCACGACCGGCCGTCCGGTGGCCACGAAGTCGAAGGCGCACGACGAGTAGTCGGTCACCAGGACGTCGGCGACGACCATCAGGTCGGCCATGTCGGGGTAGGTGGTCACGTCGATCGCGAACCCGCCCAGCGACTGGACGTGCGGGAAGGCCTGCATCAGGTGCCCGCGCACCAGGATCACGTGGTCGTCGCCCAGCGCCCGCTGCGCGTCGGCCAGGTCGAGCTTGACGGCCGCGTTGCGGCGGTCCCAGTCGCGGAAGGTCGGGGCGTACAGGACGACCCGCTTCCCCTCGGGGATGCCCAGCCGCTTGCGGATGGCCGGGGCCAGCGCGTCGCGGTGGAACAGCACGTCGTTGCGCGGGTTTCCGCATTCGAGGATCTCGCCCTCGTAGCCGAACGCCTTGCGCAGGATGCCCGACGCCCAGGGCGACTGCGAGATCAGCAGATCCCACTGACGCACCTCGGTGGTCTGGCGGGCGTACACCGGCGGGCGCGGCTCGCGCCGCATGTGCGGCAGGTCGCGGCCGATGTGCTTGATCGGGGTGCCGTGCCAGGTCTGGACGTAGACCTGCTCGTCCCGGGCCCGGAACCACGGCGGCAGGAACTGGTTGGCCACGATGTAGCGGGCGCGGGCCAGGGCCTCGTAGTGCTCCCGGCTGCCCTCCCGTACGACCGTCGGCACGATGCCGTCGCCCAGACCCAGTTCGGCGGAACCGGGAGGGACGAAGGCGCCGTCGCGGACCACCCAGATGTGCTCGCCCTCGTCGCCCCTGCGCAGCCGCTCCTCGTAGATGGCGCGCGGGTTGTCGGAGTATGACCGGCCGTCGAAGGAGGCGTAGACGGTGGCCTCGCGGATCGGCTTGGCCTTCTCGGCCGGGTAGAAGGTGCGGCTGAGCGCCCACACCCCGGCCGCGCTGCGCTCGTCGCCGGGCCGCTCCTCGGCCGCCACCAGGACGGGCACGTCGTAGCGGGTGGCCACGAACCGGTAGACCCGGCCACCGACCGTGCGCTGCTCCTCGTCGATGGTGTCGAGGGCGGCGTGGTCGACCCGCACGGGGACCATCGCGGGGCCGTATTTGCCGGGCGGGGCGACGGACATCGTCCAGGTGCCCTCGACCAGCGGGGTGGTGTCGGCGAAGCGGGACATCGCGCCGGGGGCGAACTCGACCTCGAAGGCGGTGCCCTCGCGGCGCAGCGGCACCCGGTAGGTCAGCCCGCCCCGGTGCCGCAGCACCAGGTCGCGCTCGCCGGCCTCGGCCGGGTAGTCGCCCGTGAGGGCGAGGACGCCGTCGCGCCAGACCATGGTCTTGATGATCGGCAGCACCTTGTGGCCGGAGACGACCACGCGGTCGCGCCGGTCACCCTGGACGGTGATCTCCCGGTCGCCCAGCAGCAGCCGGGTCTCCGGGGTGCCCTCCAGCATGACCGAGGCCGCCGGGTCGCCCTTCGGCTCGACCCACAGCCGCCGCGCGTCGGCGGTCAGCAGGGTCTGCACTCCCAGGGAGATCGAGAAGACGCTGCCGCCCTCGGCGGGGGTGAACTCGGCCGGCATGCGGTGGCCGCCGACCCGGGCCTTGCCCTTGTCGACGGCGCGTCCCGGCAGGAAGCCGGTCAGCTCGACCGTCTCGCCGTCGATCTTGACGCCGGTCAGCTCGGCCCTGGTGGGCTGGAGCACGACCTGGAGCGCCTTGTCGGAGGTCCAGACGGGCCGTACCCACCAGCGGTCACGCGTCTTGCGCCCGGCGGGCCGCTCGACCCGGCCGATGGACGGGCCGCGCAGCACGCCCTTGGCGCGGGCGGCACGCGACCAGATCACGATCTCGGCCCGCCACGTGGTGGTGTCCTGGACGATGTGGCGCCGCTTGATCATCCGCTTGGCGCCGCGGACCATGGCCCGCAGCCCGGCCCGCCAGCGCAGCGAGAACGGGTTGAGCTCGGCCTGGAAACCGGCCCAGTCGTAGTTGCAGCCGGGTTCCTTGGCGTCGTGGGTGGCCTCGGGCCGGAAGACCCGGGTGGTCTTCATGGTGACCGGCGGCAGCCAGCGCGGCCCCCGGAGGACGACGGTCGCGCGGTTGAAGCGCCGGGACCGGACCGACAGACCGGCCAGGTAGGCGTGGCCCGTGATGCGCAGGGTGCCGCCGTCCCAGGTGATGTCGTCGATCTGGGTGACCGGCACCATGTCGGCGGGGCGAAGGCGGAGCAGTGACTGGTCGTCGACCTCGACCGGGAGGTCGGCGTACCAGCGCAGGCCCTTGCGGACGCGGCGGGACGGCTCGGCGGCCGCGGCGGCCAGCTTGGCCAGCGCGTCGCCGTCGGCGAGTTGCTTGGCGTCGGCGGTCTCCACCAGGTGGAAGGCCACCCGGCGGCCGACCGGCAGTTCGCGCTTGACCTTCGAGTCGATCGTGGCCAGGTAGGGGCGCAGCACTTCGATGGCCTGGGCCCGGCGGGCGGGGCCGCGCTTGGCGGCGGCGTCGAGCCGGGCGCCAAGGCACCCGGCCAGCACCTCGGCATCGAGCCGGGCGCGCTCCGCGCTGCTCAGACCCTCCGCGCGAACGAGCTCCACCAGGGCGTCGAGTGGCTCGCCCCGGTCATAGAGCTCCTGGACAGCCCGCAGTCGATCGGCGACGGAATCGCCCTGGCGAGCGGGTGTCATAAGGGGGCACCACCCTTCGGATGACCGGTGTTTCAGAAATGGTAATGCCGGTTAAAGGGGGATTCCGTCCCATCGTGCCTCACGCATCAATGCGCGTTCCCCTTTCACCGGTGTTCCTTCCACACGCCACCTGCGGAGACATTCGGCCTCCAGACCCGGTGGCGGGCTCCCATCCGTGCGGATCACGCGCCACCATGAGACGGCTCCGCCCCATGTGGCCATCACCCGCCCCACCTGCCGGGGCCCGCCTTCACCGAGGTATTCGGCCACGTCTCCGTACGACATGACCCTCCCGGGCGGGATCCGGTCGACCAGGTCCAGGACCTTGTCGGCGAAAGGTGGCGGGTGATCGTTCATTGGCTCCAGCTTGTCGGTCCGGCGTAGAGGAGGTCCTCCACCTTGCCGAATTCGACGTCGCCCTGTTCCAGAATTCCGTCGCGGACGCCGTAGATCTCGCCGTCCTCACCGACCAGTCGCGCGCCCAGCAACTCGGCGACGCGCGCCAGGTGCGCGAGGTGCCAGTCGGACGCGGGCGAGCCGAACAGCCGGCCCGACCACACCGCGACCTGGTGCCCTTCGTCGCCGTGCCGCGCGACGACCTCTCCCGCCTCGGCCGACCCGCGCACCTCGATGTCGGAGTGGCCCGACAGCGTGCGGACGAGTTCGGCGTAGGCGAGCGGTGATACACGCTCGACGCGCAGCTCGTAACCCATGGTGCGCGACGATAGCGAACCTTTGCCCCTTGTTGTGATGAGAAAGGGCAAGTTTCCCCCTAAGTCGTCATCTCCTTCTGCGGGCCAGCAGCGCCGCGAGAAGGCCGAAGGCGGCCAGGCTCAGCACGGACGCGACGCCGTAGACCCAGAGCCGGATGGCGTCGGGGCCCGGCGGCTGCGGACCGGCCGACTTCGGCCCGCCGCCGAAGTGGAGGTCGTCGCCGACAGGGGCGGCCTGCTGGTATCCGACCAGCTCACCGGCCCTGGTGAGGGCTCCGGCGGCGTTCACCACGCCGAAGCCGGTCTTGTCGTCGTAGCCGTTCTTGGGGTGCGGCCCGGCCGAGTCGGACATCGACCGGACGACCAGTTCGGCGGGCAGCCGGGGATATTTGGACCGGATCAACGCGGCCACCCCGCCCACCATGGCGCTGGCCGCCTGGGTGCCGTTGACCGCCTGGCCGGTCGGGACGCGGACGCCCGGTGCGGCCACCAGTACCGAGAGGTTGTCGGAGCTGTCGGGGGCGCGCACCCCGGCGTCGTCGACGGCGGTCACCCCGATCACGCCGGGGAACCCGGCCGGGAACTGCCAGTAGGAGGTGCCGTTCGCCGTGGACGAGGGCCACCGGCCGATGTCGCCCGCGCCGGAGACGATCACGACGTCGCGCTGCAGGGCGTAGGCGACCGCGTCGCGCTCGACCCGGCCGACCCCGAAGATGCCCACCGGCACCACGATGACCTGGGCGCCGTGGTTGACGGCGTAGCGCACCCCCCGGGCGATCGGGCTGTCGATCGGAGAGCCCTGAGCGCCCTCGGGATCGACCAGATCGCCGTCGAGGGGCATCGAGGTGATCGGCACCGACAGCACCTTGGCCTCGGGCGCGGTGCCTTGGCGGCCACCTCCGGTGCCGTTACCCGCGACCAGCCCGGCCAGGACGGTCGAGTAGTCGTTGGTGCGCATCTCGTCGCCCTCGAAGAACGTGCCCGTCATGTCGGGCGCCTGGACGACCCGGCCCTTGAGCTCGGCGGGTTCGCCCACCCGGTCGTGGAGCAGCGCGACGGTCACCCCGGAGCCCTTGGTCTGGGCCCACGCGGCGTCGATGTTGAGGTCGTCGAGGGGAGCCGGCGCCGCCGCGACGGCCAGGAGGGCGGCCACCGCGACGGCGGCGGGCCTCAGCACTCGGTCCCCTGGGTGCAGCGCGGCACCTCGGGTTCTTCGCCCAGCGACCGGGCGACCCGGCCACCGAGGGCCTGTGCGGTCGGCCACAGCTCGCTGTGCAACAGCTCCTCCTGCGGGATCGCGTCACGGGTTCGCCCGTCGGTGTACCCGGCGGTGTAGAAGACGATGTACGGCCCCACCCCGACCCAGCCCGACCGCTGCCGCTGGGCCGCGCCGAACAGGTCGGTGACGGTGCCCGGGAAGGCCACGGGGCGCACCCCGACCCGGTCGTCGATGGGCAGCTTGCCGGCCGCCGAGGTGCGGGCGGCCTCATCGGCCATCACGGCCACGCCGACGGTGATCGCGAAGGCGCCCGACTGGTCGACGTAGGTCGCCCGGAGCAGCGATTGGCACGACACCTCGCGGAAGACCGAGGCGACCGACCGGTCGACCCCGGCCCAGCAGGGGATCTCGGGCGCGATGCCGACCCGGCGGGCGAACTGCTGCGAGCGGGCCAGGCCGACGTATTCGAGCTCGTCGGGGAAGACCATGGACGCCGGCCAGTCGTGCCAGCGGCGGGCGACGTCCTCTTTCACGTAGTCGGCGCGCTCCTGGCCGGTCAGCGGGCGGGAGCGGGTCTCCTGGACGACGCCGATGCCGCCGATGACCGCGTTGACGGCCGCCACGAGCACGGCGGCCGTCAGCAGGCTGGTGACGATGCCCCGGCGGCGGACGCCCTTCTCGAGCTCCCGCCGATCCTTGGCGGCCTGGACCGCCGCCGCACGCCCGCGCGTGGCCGGCCATGAGCGCACCCGGGTCCGCTGGGCCCGCGGCTGCTGTGGCGACATTCCTCAATGTTACGCCGAAGACTCCATACGCCAACGATTCGGTAGAGGTCTCCTACGTGGCGATTTCTGGTGAAGCCTCCCGGCGCCGTGCTCTGCGGGCCACGACGACGATCACCGCGACCGCGCCACCTGCCCCGATGAGCCCGGCGACACCGGCGCCGCCGTAGAAGGCGATCATCCGGCGGTCGCGCTTCACCATCGCGATCGGCTCGGGGGTGGCGGTGGAGAAGGGCCGGTCGGGATCGTGGGCCTTCTTCCCCGAGGCGGTCGGTCTATACCCGGCGAGCCGGGCGGCGGCGGTCAGCGCGCGGCCGGCGTTCACGACGCCGAAGCCGGTGCCGGTGTTGTAGCCGGTGCCCTTGGGGGCGACGGCGGAGCCGGAGAGCGCCTGGGCCACCAGGGCGGGCGACAGTTTCGGATATTTCGCCTTGATCAGGGCGGCCACCCCCGACACCAGCGCCGTCGCCTGGGACGTGCCGCGGCCGACCCAGTATTCGTCGCCGGGACCGGCCCCCAGGATGTCGACCCCGGGCGCGGCCAGCATCACCGAGGCGTTGCGGGTGGAGAAGAAGGCCCGCCGCATCGTGCCGGTCACCGCCGCGACCGAGATCACGCCCGGCAGCGAGGCCGGGTAGGAGTAGGGGCCGCCGGTGTCCTCGGCGCCGTCGTTGCCGGCCGCCGCGACCAGGACCACGTTGTTGGAGATCGCGTACGCCACCGCGGCCCGGTCGGCCTCCGTCGCGGCGCCCTTGGCGATCGACAGGTTGATCACGTCGGCGCCCTCTTCGACGGCGTAGCGGATGCCCCGGGCCATCACGCTCTCGTAGCGCTCGTCCATGTTGAACTTCTTGAAGCCCGGCTCGTCGTCCTCCAGGATCACCCGGACCGAGAGGATCTTCGCCTCCGGCGCGACCCCGATCACGCCGTCCTGGCCGCCGGGGCCGTGGCCGTGCCCGGCGATCAGGGAGGCCATGTAGGTGCCGTGGAGCCGCTGCGGCTGCACGTCGGCCGGGTTGGCGCCCTTGGTGAAGTCGCGGCCCACCCGGACCGCCCCTTCGAGGTCGCGGTGGGCGGGGTCGACCCCGGAGTCGAGCACCGCCACCAGGACGCCAGAGCCCTTGGTGACCCGCCAGGCCTGGTTGATGCCGATCGTGCCCAGGGTGCCGGTCTGCCCGCCCCGGACGCCGTCGGCGGCGGCCGTGCCGAGGAACGGTCCGGCCAGGAGGATCAGGACGACGAGCGCCCGCCTCAGCACAGGAAGCCCTCCGACCGGCAACTCGTCGGCCCGGGGGCCACCAGGGCACGGGCGATCTGCTCCGACAGCTCGTCGGTGAAGGTGAACATCGAGGTCAGCGGGCGGTCCAGCGCCTTGGCGGGGCGGCCGTCGACCTGCCCGGCGGTGACCATCACGAGGTAGGGCCCGGCCCGGTGGTAGGTGCCGTACTGGCGGCCGGCGGCGGTGAAGCGCTCGGTGGCCGTCTTGGGGAAGCTCAGCGGGCGCAGCCCCGGCGAGGGACGGTGTTCGTGGGGCAGCGCGGTGGTGGCGGCCATCACGGCGGCGGCGTCGCGGAAGGCGCCGACCCCGATGGTGACCACGACGCCCTGGACGGCGTCGAGGTAGGTGGCGCGGATGACGCCCCGGCAGCCGGCCGCCTCCATCGAGGCCCTCAGAGCGACGTCGACGGCGGCGGCGCAGTCGGTGCCGGGGCCGATGCCGACCCGCCCGGCCACCTCACGGCCGCCCTGCTCGGAGGTGTAGGTGAGCCGTTCGGGGAAGATCTTCCCGGCCGGCCAGGTGCGCCAGCGGCGGGCCAGTTCCTCGGCCGCCGCGGCGCGCTGTTCCTGCTTGCTGGGGCCCCGGGTCAGCTCGGTCATGGCCGAACTGACCCCCACCCCCGCGACGACCGCGCAGCTCACCGTGAGCGCCGACGCCACGACCAGCGCCGGCCAACTGCGTCTTTCCGTCACGGACCGACTTTAACCGCCGTAGACCGGCGCACAGGGTGCGTATCAGTAAGTCGGCTGAGACGGGTCTACCGTCTTGACCCAGCTCAGCACGCCTCCACCCACGTGGACCGCGTCGGCGAATCCGGCGTCCTTCAGCACCGCCAGCACTTCGGCCGAGCGCACGCCCGACTTGCAGTGCAGGACGATCTTCTTGTCCTGCGGCATCCGCGAGAGGGCCGAGCCGTTGAGGAACTCGCCCTTCGGGATCAGGGTGGCGCCGGGGATGCTGACGATGTCGTACTCGTTGGGCTCGCGCACGTCGATGACGAAGATGTTCTCGCCGTCGTCCTGCCACTTCTTGAGCTCGACGGCGGTGATCGTCGAGCCCTGGGCGGCCTGCTGCGCCTCGTCGGAGACGGCGCCGCAGAACGCCTCGTAGTCTTCGAGCAGGGCGGTGACCGTGGGGTTCTTGCCGCACAGGACGCACTCGGGGTCCTTGCGGACCTTGACGTCGCGGTACTTCATCTCAAGCGCGTCATAGATCATCAGGCGGCCGACCAGCGGGTCGCCGATGCCGGTCAGCAGCTTGATGGCCTCGTTGACCTGGATCGAGCCGATCGAGGCGCACAGCACGCCGAGCACGCCGCCCTCGGCGCACGAAGGGACCATGCCGGGGGGCGGGGGCTCGGGGTAGAGGCAGCGGTAGCAGGGGCCGTGCTCGGCCCAGAACACGCTGGCCTGGCCGTCGAAACGGTAGATCGAGCCCCACACGTAGGGCTTGCCGAGCAGCACGGCCGCGTCGTTGACCATGTAGCGGGTGGCGAAGTTGTCGGTGCCGTCGACGATCAGGTCGTAGCCCGAGAAGATGTCCATCACGTTGTCGGTGGTGAGGGCCACATTGTGGATCACCACGTTGACGAGGGGGTTGATCTCGCGCACGGTCGCGGCGGCCGACTCGGCCTTCAACCGGCCGACGTCGGACTGACCGTGGATGATCTGACGCTGCAGGTTCGACTCGTCGACCACGTCGAAGTCGATCACGCCGAGCGTGCCCACGCCCGCCGCGGCCAGATACATCAGGGCCGGGGAACCGAGGCCGCCGGCGCCCACACACAGGACCTTGGCGTTCTTCAGCCGCTTCTGGCCGATCATCCCCACGTCGGGGATGATCAGGTGGCGCGAGTAGCGGCGCACCTCGTCGACGGTGAGCTCGGGGGCCGGCTCGACCAGCGGTGGCAACGACACAGTTCCACTCCCGTTTCAGGGCAATCGAAGGTCTGGCTCGCGCCCCCGGAGGGGCACGCTCCACATCACAACCTAACCGGCGCGTCCGCGCATTCCCGAATCAGGGCGCGTGCCTCGCGGGCCACGATCCGGGGCGATTCCATCTGGGCCACGTGACCGGCCCAGGGCAGCGTCACGATGCGGACGTCGGGGAAGGTCTGCGAGGCCCGGACGGCCATGCGCGCGTCGACGATGCGGTCGCGGCGCCCGTGGATGACCAGGGTGGGCGCCTCGACCCGGGCCGCCTCACGCCAGAGGTCGGGCCGGAAGTACTCGCTGACGATGCCACGGGCCGAGCCGATCATGGCCGAGGCGGAGTAGGGAAGGTCGTCGCGGCGGCGCAGTTCCTCGATGGCGGCGGCCAGCCGGTCGGGGTGGACGCAATCGGCCTCGCCGTAACACATCGACATGGTCGCCTGGATGCGCTTCTCCGGGGGGACCGTCACCGACAGCCGCCGGACCACGAACTCGGCCAGGCCGGGCACCGCCGTCAGCGCCACCCGCGCCGGGCCCACGCGGGGCAGCAGGTCGGGCATCGCCGGGGAGACCAGGGTCAGCGACTTCACCAGGTCGGGCCGCCAGGCGGCCACGCGCACCGACACCGCCCCGCCGAGGGAGTTGCCGAACAGGTGGACCGGGCCGCCCACCCACTCGATGAACCGGATCATCGAGCGCGCGTGCCCGGAGACCGAGTAGTCGCGGTCGCCCGGTTCTGGCGACCACCCCGCTCCCGGTAGATCGGGCGCGAACGTGCGCACCTCGTCCTTCAGCAGGTCCGACAGGTCGGTCCAGTTGGTGCTCGATCCGGCGAGCCCGTGAATCATCACGGCTTTTTCGGCCGGTCCCGGGGGTGTGGATCGGTAGTTGAGCCGCAGGTCACCAAGATCGGCGCGATTGCTGGGCCAGTCAGGCACGGGGCCCGAAAACCCCTGTGACATCGGGTTTGTCACGTCTCGTCCTCCTGCCGTTTACGGACAATCCACCCCATCGTACTCCATGACTACGCTAAGTAACTGCAAAAGCCGGATACTGCCCGTTTTGTCACGCTGAGTGAGGACATAACACGATCAGGCACCAGCCAATCACAAGGAGTAATCAATGCAGCTCAAGAAGCTCGCCAGCACCGTGGCTACCGCCGCCCTCGTCGGCGGCGGCGCCATCCTCGCCCTCGCGGCTCCCGCCGCCGCCAGCGACGGGTACGGCTACGGCGGTGGCTACGGCGGCTACGAGTGGGGCGGGGACGACGTGCGCGGCCACCACCACGGCCGTCACCACCACCACAACCACACCTGCGTCTTCAAGGTGCGGCACGGCAGCCACCACGCTGACCCCAAGCTTCACCACGGCGTCTTCCCGGCGGGCCGCTTCCGTCACTACGTCAAGGTCCACCACCACCCGTCGCACCGCAGCCGCATCGTCGGTTACCTGCACTCCGGTGGTTACACCATCGGTAAGTGCCACCCGGTTCGCGGCGGCCACCACGGCGGCTGGGGCGGCGGCGGCTGGGACGGCGACGGCGGCGGCGACGGCGGCTGGGACGGCGGCGGCGACGGTCACTGGGGCGGCGGCCACCACTTCCACAAGGTCAAGTCGCACTTCAAGCGTCACCGCTGGAGCCCGCGTTCCGGCTTCACCGAGGGCTGGCACCTCCAGCGTCAGTGGCGCTGGCACCGCAACTAGTTCGACCTGATCACAGGATGACCTGAGTGGTCTTCTGAGATCTCTGTGACGATCGTGCCGCGATGACTTCGGTCATCGCGGCACGTTTCGTTTTGGTCACACAGGGTTATCACCGAAAGCATCACAGTGATTACTAGGAGTGATGATGATAACCCGTCTGACCGGTGTCGCTGTCGCGGCCGCCCTCGCCTCCGGCGCCCTCGTGACCGCCGCCGCGGCCCCCGCGGACGCGTCGGTCTGCTCGTACCAGCTCATCCGGGGCGCCAAGAACATGTTCAACGCGGCCGCCCCCGTACATCAGCTCCCGAACCTCAAGAGCAAGATCATTGACGACCTCTACAACCTCGGCGACTTCATCAGCGGCGGCTGCGAGGTCTACGGCGACGGCAAGTGGCGCCGGGTCGTGGGGGTGGGCAACGGCCGGGTGGGCTACACCCCGGCGATGTACCTGAAGCGAGGCAACAAGTTCCAGCTCGACCTGTACAGCGACGGTTACTAGGCGCTTTTACGGGTCTTCTTCTTGGGCTCCGCCTTCTTCTTCTGGGCGCCCTCGCGTTCGCGTTTGGCCGCGTCGACGCTGGCCCGCAGGGCGGCCATGAGGTCGACGGCCGGGCCGGCCTCGGACGGCGTCTCGGCCGGCACGACCTCGCGCCCGGCCACCTTGGCGTCGATGACCTCCTGGAGCGCTTCGCGGTAGGCGTCCTTGTACTCGCCCGGGTCGAAGTCGCCCACCATCGTCTCGATCAGCGACTCGGCCATCTTGAGCTCCTGCGGGCGCAGGTCGATGTCCTCGTCGAGGAAGGGGAAGTCGGCGGTGCGCACCTCGTCGGGCCAGAGCATCGTCTCCAGGACGAAGATCCCGTCGCGGACCCGGAGCGTGGCCAGGGACTCGCGCTGGCGCAGCGCGACCTTCACGATCGCGACCTGGCCGGACTTCTCCAGGGCGTCGCGCAGCAGCACGTAGGGTTTCGCGCCCTGGGCGTCGGGCTCCAGGAAGTAGGACTTGGCGAAGTAGATGGGGTCGATCTGCTCGACGGGGGTGAACTGGAGGACGTCGATGCGGCGTGAGCTCGACAGGGGCAGTTCGGCGAAGTCGTCGTCGGTCAGCACCACCATGTCGCCGGTGGGCAGTTCGTAGCCCTTGGCGATGTCGGCGTAGGCGACCTCTTCGCCGTCGACCGTGCACACGCGCTTGTAGCGGATGCGCCCGCCGTCTTCGCGGTGCACCTGGTGGAAGGAGACGTCCTTCTGCTCGGTCGCCGAGTAGAGCTTGACCGGGATCGTCACCAGCCCGAACGAGATGGCGCCCTTCCAGATGCTGCGCATAGCCACATTCTCGTCTCTGTGTTCGAATCGCGCTATGTCGGGATTCAAGGGACTTACCTAAGGGGGACATACCCTCTGTGGCACTGCCATACCCGGTCGAACCGATGCTCGCCGTCCCCGGCGCACTGCCGTCAGACGGCTCCCGATACGTGCTCGAGGTCAAGTGGGACGGCATCCGGGTCGTCGCGTATCTGGACGGGGAACCACGCCTGTTCGGCCGCAAGGGGGTCGAGGTGACCCGGCGCTATCCCGAGGTCGGTTCGCTGAAGGTGCCCCGTGATGTCGTGCTCGACGGGGAGGTCGTCGCCTTCGACCACGAGGGCAAGCCGTCGTTCGAGCTGATCCAGCGGCGCATGAACGTCGGCGACCCGGGCGCCCATGGGCTGCTGGGGGTGGTGCCGGTGACGTACATGCCCTTCGATCTTCTTTCTCTGGACGGCGCCACGCTGCTCGACCGGCCCTACCGGGAACGGCGGGAACTGCTGGAGTCGCTGGGGATCACCGTGGCGCCCACCTTCCCGTGCCATCCCGACGTGCTGGCCGCGACCCGGGAGCAGGGGCTCGAAGGGGTGGTCGCCAAGCACGTCGACTCGCGTTACCGGCCCGGCGCCCGCTCACCCTGGTGGATCAAGGTGAAGAACCTGGTCGAACGGGAGGTCGTGATCGGGGGGTGGCGGCCGGGCAGGGGCCGCCGCTCGGGCGGGATCGGATCGCTCCTGATGGGGGCCTTCGGCCCTGACGGGTTCGTCTTCCTCGGTCATGTCGGTACGGGGTTCAGCGACGCCGCCCTCGATGAACTGTTCACGTTGCTCGCACCGCTGGAGATCGCGCGGAGCGCGTACACGAGAGAACTGCCCAGGGAGATCGTCAGAGACGCCCATTGGGTGCGCCCGGCGCTCGTCGGCGAGGTCACCTACGCCAACCAGACCACCGAGGGCCGCCTGCGCGCCCCCGCCTGGCGCGGCCTGCGCCCGGACAAGATCCCGGCGGAGGTACGGCTGTGACCAAGGTCCCCGTCCAGGTCGAGGGCCGTGACCTGGTGCTGAGCAACCTCGACAAGGTCCTGTTCCCCGAGGCCGGCTTCACCAAGGCCGAGGTGATCGACTACTACACGCGGATCTCCGGGGTGCTGCTCCCCCACCTGAGGGGCCGCCCGCTGACCGTGAAGCGCTATCCGAACGGCGTCGGCGGCGCCTTCTTCTTCGAGAAGAACGCGCCCCGGCACACCCCTTCGTGGATCCGGCGGGTACGTCTGCCCGTCCCCGGCAGCACGAAGGATCGCGAGACCATCGACTTCGCCGTCGTCGACGACCTGCCGACGTTGATCTACTACGCCAATCTGGCGGCCCTGGAACTCCACGTGCCCATGTGGCGGGTGTCGGCCGACGGCGACCCGCTGCCCCCCGACCTGCTCGTCTTCGACCTCGACCCGGGCGCGCCTGCGACGATCGTCGAGTGCTGCGAGGTGGCGCTGCTGCTCCGCGAGGCTCTCACCGAGGAGGGCCTCGAATGCTTCGCCAAGACCAGCGGCAACAAGGGCATGCAACTCCACGTGCCATGGGACTCCGCCGAGAGCACCTCGTCGTTCGCGAAGGAGATCGCCGAACGGCTGGCCCGGAAACACGATTTCGTCACCGCCGTGATGGCCCGGCGGGAGCGCCCCGGCAAGGTCTTCATCGACTGGAGCCAGAACAACCCGGCCAAGACCACCGTCGCCGTCTACTCCGTCCGCGCCAACCCCCATCCGACCGTCTCCACCCCGCTGAACTGGGACGAGGTAGCCGGCTGCACCCACCCTGACCAGCTCAGATTCACCACGTCAGACGTGCTGGCGCGGGTAGGGGCACACGGGGACCTGTTCCCGTAGTGTGGTCCGGGAGGAGGCACATCGATGTCCGAGAAGAGCGGAAACGAGGCCCCTGAGGCCGACGTCGCCGAACAGAACCGCACCGTCGACGACGAACCCGAAGAGAGTCCCTGGCCGGAGGATCCGCCCCTGGAGGCCGACCTGGCGGATACCGCCGACCAGAACCGGACATATGACAACGACGAGGACGACTATCGCTGACCTGGTGACCCAGCCGTAGGATGGGGGCCGCCGAAACCCGCGCGCAAGGAGTGGCTGTGACCGCAACCCCGGATGCCAAACCCCGGGGCACCCGGCTGCCCCGGCTCGCCCGCCGCCGCCAGCTGCTCAGCGCCGCGCAGGAGGTCTTCGTGGAGAACGGCTACCACGCGGCCGCCATGGACGAGATCGCCGAGCGGGCCGGTGTCAGCAAACCGGTGCTCTACCAGCACTTCCCCGGCAAACTCGAGCTCTACCTGGCGCTCCTCGACGTCCACGTCGACGACATGGTGGCGCGCTGCAACGACGCGCTGGCCTCCACGAACGACAACAAGCAGCGGGTCCAGGCCGCCATCGGCGCCTTCTTCGACTTCGTCTCCAGCCAGGGCGAGGCCTTCCGCCTGGTCTTCGAGAGCGACCTGCGCAACGTCGCGGCCGTGCGTGAGCGCATGGAACGATCGCTGCGCCAGAGCGCCGACGCGATCGCCGTGGTGATCCAGGAAGACACCGGCTGCTCCAGCGAAGACGCCCACCTGCTCGGCGTCGGGCTCGTCGGCATGGCCGAGGTGAGCGCCCGCTACTGGCTGACCAGCCAGGGCGCGATCCCGAAGGACGCGGCGGCCGGGCTCATCGCCCGCCTCGCCTGGCGCGGCATCGGCGGGTTCCCCCGCACGACCTAGTTACGCCGGTCGCGATCAGAGCTCTGCCTGAGCGATTTCCGGGGCCACGATGGAAACCTCTCGAAAGGGGCCCAGATGGAAATCAAGATCGGCGTGCAGTCCGTGCACCGCGAACTCGTCATCGAGACCGACCTCACCGTCGAGGAGATCGAAGAGGAAGTCCGCAACGCGCTCGCGGCCGACCGTGGCGTCTTCACCATCAGCGACGTCAAGGGAAACCGGGTGATCGTGCCGGTCTCGGCACTCGGCTTCATCGAGATCGGCGAGGGCGCCAGCCGTTCCGTCGGCTTCGGCGGCACTCTCTGACCTGGTTTTGAGGGCCTTCGGGCGCCGCAGTGTTTCGCGGCGCCCATTGGCTTTCTCTAATGTGGACCGTGGATACAGCCCGGCGGACGTCTGCGTGGGATATGTGCGTCGTCCCTGCGTCTACTGATGGTCGGGCATCCTGAGCTCGCCCTGCGCATCACTGCGCGGGAGGCCCATCGATTCGGTCCACATCTTGTCAAGGAACTGCCGTAGCGGCGCGAGGCCCTCATAACTCGCACGGTACAACCCCTTGGCGCCTTCACGCCTCTCGATCATCACTCTGGGGCGCCCGATTCAGCCTCCGGGAGTGAGCCCCAGCGCCGACATGCGCTTGCCGTGCTCCTCGGTGAGCTGGGCGAACATCCGCCCTATGGCGGCCAGGTCGTCGTCGTCGACCAGCAGTTCGGCCAGTTCCGGCCGGGCCGTCGCCACCCGGTGCGCCTGGCTCAGCGCCTCGCCCACCAACCTGCGCGCCCACAGGGCCAGCCGGCCGCCCAGGCGCGGGTCCTCCTCCATCGCCTTCCTGACGCGCTCCACGACCAGCTCCGAGCGGGCCTCGTCGGCCAGCGCCTGGTCGACCAGTTTCTGGGTCTCCTCGTCGACCCTCCGCGCGGCCACCCGGTAGAAGTCGCCCGCCAGGCCGGTGCCGACGTAGGCCTTGACCAACGCCTCGTACCAGTCGCCCGGCTGGGTCTGCTCGTGCCAGGCGTCGAGGGCGTCGACGAAGGGGGCCATCGCCTCCTCAGGGTCGGCGCCCAGATCGCTGATGCGGTCGCGGACCAACCGGAAATGGCCGTATTCGGTGGCCGCCACATCGCCGAGCGCGGCGGTGTCGGTCAGCGAGGGGGCCAGCAGGGAGGCGTCCTGCGCCATGCGGAGGAACGCGGTGAGCTCGGCGTAGGCGAGCACGCCCAGAAGGTCGACGACACCGGGGCGGTTAGTGGTCATGGGAGCAGCGTAGGGGCAGCGTCTTCTTCGAGGCAGATTCGTTGCGCGAGCCACAGCCGACGTTAAGAAACATGTGAAACACGCCGCAAATCGGTTAGCAGCTGTGGTATCGAGTAGACTGCTCTGTGAGAAGTGCGACCGCACTGTGTTGATCCGGGGTATTGATCCCCCGGTAACCCCCAGAGAGCTCTGCTGCGAGCGGTCGCGTACGACGTCGAAGGCGCCTTTCGTAAGGACCCGGCACGCGAGCCCGTTTGGTCACGAAGCCGCCTTCGCCACACGACTTAGGCAGGCGACGATTACGACGTTCCGAGACCTGGGTGTCATCCCAGAGATCGCCGATGCCCTGGAGACCGAGGGCATCGTCTCACCCTTCCCTATTCAGGAGATGGCTCTCCCCCTCGCGCTGGCCGGCCAAGATGTCATCGGCCAGGCCCGCACCGGAACCGGAAAGACCTACGCCTTCGGCGTCGCGATGCTCCAGTCCGTGGGGAAGCCACGCAAGAACCGCAAGAAGCCCCGGGGACTCGTTGTGGTCCCCACCCGTGAGCTCGCTCTCCAGGTGACCGAGGATCTCGTCCTCGCCGCCGGGAAGCTCGGCTCCCGCATCCTGACCGTCTATGGCGGTCGCGCCTACGAGCCCCAGGTCGAGGCGCTCAAGAGTGGTGTCGACGTGATCGTCGGCACCCCCGGCCGGATGCTCGACCTGATCAAGCAGAAGCACCTCGACCTCAGTCAGATCACCATGATGGTGCTCGACGAGGCCGACCGGATGCTTGATCTGGGCTTCCTGCCCGACATCGAACGCATCATCAAGCTGGTGCCGCAGGAGCGGCAGACCATGCTCTTCTCGGCCACCATGCCGGGCGAGATCGTGGCCCTGTCGCGGCGTTACCTGACGCGCCCGATCCACGTGCGCGCGGAGACCACCGAGGCGGAGAACGAAGCCCCCTCGAACACCACGCAGTTCGTCTACCGCACCCACCGGATGGACAAGATCGAGATCGTGGCCCGGCTGCTCCAGTCGGAGGGCCGCGGCCTCACCATGGTCTTCTGCGAGACCAAGCGGGCCTGTGACATGGTCCACGAGCAGCTCAAGGATCGCGGCTTCGCCGCCGCGGCCGTCCACGGCGACCTCGGTCAGGGCCAGCGCGAGCAGGCTCTGCGGGCGTTCCGCAACGGCAAGATCGACGTGCTGGTCGCCACCGACGTGGCCGCCCGCGGCATCGACATCGACGACGTCACCCACGTCGTCAACTACGACCTGCCGCAGGACGAGAAGACCTACGTCCACCGCATCGGCCGCACCGGCCGGGCCGGTCGCACCGGCGTCGCGGTGACGTTCGTCGAATGGACCGAGATGACCCGCTGGAAGGTCATCAACAACGCGCTGGGCCTCGGCAACCCCGAGCCCTCCGAGTCCTACTCGAGCTCGCCCCACCTGCTCGAGGAACTGCACATCCCGGCGGGCACCAAGGGCGTGCTGCCGCGCGCCAACCGCTCGCGGGCCGGCATCGACTCCGAGGCGATCGAAGACCTCGGCGAGACCGGCCGCACCCGCAGCCGCCGCGACAAGGACGGTCGCGACAAGGACCGGGGCAGTGACAGGGGCGCCGACAGAGGCCCCGACAGGGATCGCGACAAGGAGAGGGACGAGCGCAAGGAGCGCCCGGCCCGCAACCGCCGCCGCACCCGAGCCGGGCGCACGTCGGACGAAGCCACCGAGGTCACCGAGACCGTCGAGACCCCTGCGGTCGTCGAAGCCGTCGAAACCGTCGAGGTTCCGACAGTGGTTGAGGTTCCGACCGCGGTCGAGGTTCCGAAGGCCGTGAGGGCTCCGAGGGCCAGGAAGGTTCCGGCGGTCGTCGAGGTCCACGAGACCTTCGACATCATCGAGACCTTCGAGGCCCCCGTGCCGTTCGAAGGCGACATCCTCGATCCGATCCACGACGAGATTCACGTATTTGAGGAGGAGGTGGAGATCTCTCCCATGGAGACCACCAGGACAGCCGAACCCGAGAAGATCATCCCGGCCAGCCCGTTCGCGATCATCTTCCGCTCGCCCGACCTGGCCACCGAAGACGACGTGCCAGCGCCCTCGGCAGCGACCGAGCGCAAGGCCATGCGTCGCGGAGGTCCGCACACCGGCTCCGGCGGCAACCGCCCGCGCCCGCGCCGGAACTAGCCTCGGATACCGCAGGGCTCCGCTCATCTGCGGCGCCCTGCGGGTTTCAGTATCGTGGCTTCACGTGAGTACGCCGAGATTCCTCGACCTGCCGCCCGGGGTGAGCCCCAAGCGGATCGAAACCCCTGAGGGGGAGTTCGCCGTTCTGGAGGCCCTGCCCGGCAGCGGCCTGCCCGATCGTTGGCCGGCGGTGCTGGTGCCGGGCTACACGGGCAGCAAGGAAGACTTCATCTCGGTCCTGCAGACCCTGGCCCAGGCCGGGCGGCGCGTCGTCGCCATCGACCTGCGGGGGCAGTACGAGACGCCCGGCCCCGACGATCCCTCCGCCTACACCTGCGCGGCCCTGGGGCGTGATGTCGACGCCCTGGTGAACGTGGTGGGGGGCGGAGAGCCCGTCCATCTGCTGGGGCACTCGTTCGGCGGCCTCGTCACCCGGGAGACCGTGCTCGACGGCACGGCCAAGCTGGCCTCCTACACGCTCATGAGCACCGGCCCCGCCGGGATGGTGGGCCCCCGTGAGGTGACCGGGCGGCGGATGCTGGCGAAGATGCCGGAGCTCGGCCTCGAAGCGATGTGGGCCGAGAAGATGGAGCCCGACGCGCTGCGCGCCGGCGTTCCCGAAGAGATCGTGACATTCCTGCGGCGACGCCTGTTCGCCAATTCACTGGTCGGGCTGGAGTCCATGGGCCGCGCGGTCCTCGACGCCGCCGACCGCGTCGACGAACTCGCCGAAACCGGCCTGTCCACCCTGGTGCTCTACGGAGAGCACGACGACGGCTGGCCGCCGCGACTGCAGTCGGAGATGGCCGACCGCCTCGACTGCGAGTGCGTCGTGGTGCCCGGCGCCGTCCACTCACCTGCGGTGGAGGCCCCGGAGACGACGGCGGCGGCGCTGACGAGGTTCTGGAACGGGGCAGAAAGCACGATGCTGGCCCGCTAGGTTCCGGGCGGGCGTCGCCGTCGGTGGCGCCCGCCGGAGTTCCGGATACCGCAGCCTGTTCCCACGGCTCCCTGCCGGACCGGGCACGCCAGATGGGCGCCAAGCCGTCCCACGGCTCCTTGCGGGAGCCCGGGCGCTAGATCGGCGCCAAGCCGTCCCAGGGATCTTTGTCGGGCCCTGCCGCCTGGCCCTCGGGGCAGTGGCGGCGGAAGTCGCACCAGGAGCACAGCACGCCGGGCGACGGCATGAAAGTTTCATCCTTCGCCTCGCCCGCGCGGTAGGCCTCGTCGGCCTCCTGGGCTTCGGCCGCGATCTGGTCGGCGCGCGACAGGTGCCGGGCCAGCGACTCGTCGGTGTGCTCCCACTCGACGACCTCACCGGTCGGTAAATGGTGCAGCTCGACCCGGTGGCAGGGCCGCCGGAGCACCCGGCTCGCGGCCACGGCGTAGATCGCCAGAGCGAGGGAGCCGCGCGCGTCGTCGCTGGTCAGAGGGCGGCGCCCGGTCTTGTAGTCGACCACGACCAGCTCGTCGCCGCGCCGGTCGAGCCGGTCGATGCGCCCGGAGACGGCCATCACGGACGTCCGGGTCGCGACGGTGCGTTCCACGCCCACCGGCTCGTCGGAGGGGTCGAGCGTGGCGACGTACCCGGAGACCATCTCCCGGGCCCGGTCACGCCACTTCAGCGACTGTTCGGCGTCGCGGAACCCCTCGGTGATCCACCCGTTGGACACCAGGATCGCGGCGGACAGAGGAGTCCGCCGCTGGTAGGGCTCCCGCCACCACGCCGCCAGGGCGTTGTGGACGGACGCGCCCACGCTGTTGTGCCCCCACGGCGGCCCCTTCTGGGGCGCGGGCCGGTCGAGGTAGGTGAACCGATAACGCCGGCGGCAGTCGAGCCAGGAGTTGAGCCGCGACGGCGTACACGAGAAGAGCCGTCGCGGCATGCCTTCCAGGGGGAGCTGCTCCACCGCGCTCAGTTGTCGTCGACGTTGAGGCGGATGCCCGACGCGCGGGTGCCGTCGGTCAACGGCCCCTCCTGCGGCTGGTCTTCGGGGTCGGCGGTCAGCGAACCGGAGAGCCACCGGTCGAACAGGGGCTCCAGGTCGCCGATCGTGGTCTCCTCACCGTGGGCGGGCAGCACCCGGGTGTCGCCGGGGAGCGTGAAGAGCCGCTCGCCGATCGAGGTGAGCTGGTCGGCCAGGGCCGGGTAGTCGCCGCCGAGCTTGCCCGGGCCGTCGGCCAGCAGGGTCTTGCCGGTGAACACGACGCCCAGCGACTCGGCCAGCAGCGACACGCCGCCGGCGGTCACACCCGGGGTGCTCATGACCTCGAGCTCGGTGTCGGCGACGGCGAACAGGCCCTCGTCCTCCATCTCGATGTCGGGCCAGGTGTCTTCCCAGGTCTGCCGCCACAGACGCTTGTCTTTGGGGCCAAGGGCGATCACGGCCTCGTCGCGGGCCGCCACCTCGATGGCGCCGCCGACGTGGTCGGGCAACCCGTGGGTGCAGATGACGGCGAGGACCTGCCGCTCGCCCACCTTCTCGAGGATCTTCTCCGCGTCGCGCGCGGGGTCGATGACGATGACCTCCTCGTCGTCACCCACGATCCAGGTGTTGTTCTCAACCTTGTGCTCGACGTCGTCGATCTCGACGACCCCCGAGGTCACCACTCGCTCGATACGCGCTGTCACGGACAACACCCTAGCCCGTCTCCGCTGCGCCTTCCCCCGTCAGACGGGGAGAGAACGCCCCGAAGGGCACGTCCCAATCCAGATCTCGGAGATCGGCCAGCGCGAGCTGCATCAGAGTGATCAGATTCCCGGCCTCGGCGGGCCACGCGACGGCCCACAGCCAGCGCCCGGCGGCCTCACCGACATAGACGGCCCGATCCGCCGGTACGCCCTTCCGCACCACCCACAGCGGAATCGAATGCCCGTTGGCATCGATCTTGGTGATCGGCGTCCGGGCGACGATGTCACCGGGATCGGGCCCCGGGAGACCGGCGTACGCGGACCCCAGACCCACACCCGGCTCCTCGGAGATGATCAGCAGATCGGCGGGCCCGTGACTGAGCGAGGGCCCGCAGACCGCGACCACGCTGGCCCGGTCGCCCGCCTGGGCGAACCCGGTGACGAGCCACCCGGTGGGAAGCGGCCACGGCAGCCAGACGGGCACGGTCGCGCCCCGGATGAGTTCGACGGCGGCGGCGCTCGGCGGATGAGTGCGGTGCGGCAGCACCTCGCCATGGACGAGACACCGCCAGGCACTGGTCCGGACACCGGGTTCGGTCAGCTTGCCGAAGCACCGAGGGCAGGTGGGCGCGGCTTCCACAGTTACTCACCGTGCTCCGCCGACCGGGACCCGTCAAGGTCTCCCGAGGCTTTTAGCCGTAATCTTGGCGTTATGAGATGTGTGGGGGCGATCATCCGCGACACCGAGGGCCGCCTCCTGCTCATCCAGCGCGGCCACCCGCCGTCGGAGGGCCTGTGGTCCCTGCCCGGCGGCCGCGTCGAGGAGGAGGAGACCGACACCGACGCCCTGCGCCGCGAGATCCGCGAGGAGACCGGCCTGGAGATCGAGGTCGGCGCCCTGGCCGGCAGCGTCGTGATCGGCTTCTACGAGATCTTCGACTACTACGCCCACGTCACCGGCGGCGACCTCACCCCGGGCGACGACGCCGCGGCGGCGACCTGGGCGACAGCCAACGATCTCGTACGCCTGCCGCTGACGAAGGGCCTCCTCGACTTCCTCGGCGACCTGAGCTGAGCCCCTACGCGTCTCCCGATGACAGCGTGCTGCGCCAGATGGTGATGTTGTCGGTCGTGCTCGTCGTCGAGCGGCCGACCGCGATCACCCGCTGGCCCGAGATCGTCACCGCCTCCAGCCACTGGGCCCCCGGCCCGCCGAGCCCGTCTTCGACGAGCCCGTGCCGGACCCAGACCAGCCCGTCCTCGGACGCCCACACCGAACTGTCGACCTCGCTCCCCGTCCCGTGGGCGCCCACGGCGACGATGCCGCGCTCGCTGGCGGTCAGGTCGAGCACCACGGCCGGCGCCTCGGCGGGCAGCCAGGCGAACTCCCAGCTGTCGCCGCCGTCGCCGCTCACGGCCGAGAACGGGCGTGTCCCGTCGTCGGTCAGCGCCGTCCCGGTCGCGATCAGCCTGCCGTCGCGGGCGACGAGGTGCCGCAGCCCGGCCGACTGGGCGTCGTCCGGCAGCACCCGGTTCTTGGCCCGCCACTTCAGCCCGTCGTCGGAGACCCAGACGACCCCGTTCTCCCGCTCGGCGCGCCCCGATCCGCCGATGGCCACGAACCCGTCGTCGGTCGCGGCCACGTCGTGGATGCGCACCTCCGCGGCTCCGGCGGGCAGCTCACCGACACGCGTGAACTTCTTCAGGTCATCGGTGAACCAGAGCGCCGGCGCGACACCCCCGCCGGTCTGGTCCTCTCCGGCGAGCACGTAGCCCTTCGCCCCGGCCGCGACCGTCTGCGGCGCCAGCGAGAAGTGCCCCTCAGGGGCCGACATCTCCGGCCCCTGCCGCCAGCCCTTGCCGTCGGCGGACACCACGAGCAGCGGCTTGGTCACCAGCAGATCGGCCATCGTGCTGCCGACCGCCAGCCATCCCTTGGGTCCGTAGGCGACGTCCGAGAGAGCCTGCCGTCCTGATCCGCCGAGCCACTGGGAGTTGATCGCCCGCCAGTTGGCGCCGTTGTTCCCGCTGGTCCAGATGCCGGCGTCGCCGTTGGCCGAGCCGACCGCGACGAACGCGCCGCCCGCCGCCAGCACGCCGGAGGTGTTGCGCGCCAGCCGGTTCAGCCCCGGCACGCTCTCCAGCGGCACCGCCTGGGCGGCCTTGCCCTTCTCGGCCGTCATCAGCACGGGCAGGTTCTCCACGTCACCGGCGCCGCGCTTGTCGCCACCGGCGACCAGACGCCCGCTGTCGGTGATGGTCAGCCCGCGCAGCGTGCCCGGAATGGCGCCGAGGTCGGCCCGTTTGCGCCAGTCGCGGCCGTCGTCGCTGGTGAAGAGCGCGTACTCCTCCCAGGCCGACTCCACCACGGCGGCCAGCCCCGCGCCCGAGGCGGCCAGCCCGCGCACCCCGCTGCCGGCGGGGCTGAGCGGCCCGATCGTCCCGCAGGCGGTCCAGTTCTGGCCCTCCGGCGAGCAGTGCACCCGCACGCCGGGCCCGCCGAACCGCTGCCCGGTCGGCACCAGCACGAAGCCGTCGCCCGACGCCGCCAGCGCGCCCGTCTCGGGCCTGATGTCGGGAAGAGCCGTCGCCGTACGGAGCCACGACTTCCCCCCGTCGTCCGATCGGAGGATCACTGTGGCCGTCCCCGCGCCGGGTTCGGCCAGGGCGACGACCTTGTCCCCCTTGGCCACGACCGCCTTGACCGTGCGGATCATGTCGGGTGTGCCGATCCTGGGCGTCTCCACCCGGCTCCACGCCTGCCCGTCGGCGGAGGTCCAGGCGACCGCGCCCGCGGTGCCGTCGGGCTGCATGGTGCTGCCGACCGCGACGAACCCGGTCGCGGTCCGGGCCAGATCGGTCACCCGGTCAGATTCCAGGAACATCCCGAGCCGGGCCGGATCGACCGCCGCCCAGGAGCGCCCGTCGGCCGACGTCCACATGCCCCGGCCCTCGGGCCCGGCCGGGTCGGTGCTGACCGCCAGCCACTTGCCGCCGCTCCCGACGACCCGTCCGGGCGAACCGGGCGCGGTCTCGTAGCCGGGGGGCCCGTTGACCTCGCCGAGCGTCCAGTCCTTGCCGTCGTTGGCCGACACGATGAACAGGGGCCGCGCGACGGCGCTGGTGGTGTCGGTGCCGACCGCCACGATCGTCGACCCCGACGACGCGACCGACGTCAGCACCTGCCGTGACCCGTTCCCCGGCAGCCCCGGCGCCTGGAACGCCGAGTCCCCCGACTGGCCGTCGCCGACGGCCAGCCGGATACCCGAAGTGGCGGGAGCGGTGGCCCACCGCACGACGAACAGCCCGAACACCGCGGCCGTGATGACCGCCACGATCACCAGCAGCGGCAACCCGACCCGCGGCCGCCGCCGCTGAGTCCGCACCCCACGCCGCCCGTGCTTCCCGCCCCGAGGCGGCCCCAGCGTGGCCAGCACATCAGGCCGCAACGGCCGCCCGCCAGGCGGCTTCCCGATCCGCTCAGGCGGCGCCTTCCGAACCACCGGCCCCGCCTGTACGTCATTCTCCCGCCGCCCCGGCCCGAACTCCGGCTCCGAGACGAACTCGGGCTCCGCCGGTATCGCCGGCTGGACCCGGATGCCATGCTCACGCGGCGGCCCTGAGGCGACCAGCCGGTCGGGATACGGCCGGCGCGTCGGCCGCTCGTCGTCACCGGGCGGCTGCGGCGTGGAGTAGGGCCGATGATGCCGAGGCGGAAAGTCAGAGGGCCGCCCCTGCCGGAGACCCGGATCAGGCGGATAGATCCCCTCAGGCGTCGCGTCCGGGTTCCGAATGCCCGGATCAACCGGATAGACGGGCTCCACGCCGGACGGCAGGCCCTCCTCCCGCGCGGCTCTCACCCCGCCGAGCCCGGCGAGCCCGCTCAACCGGCCGGTGTCACCGAACGACCCCGAGTCCCGGCCGCCCTCATCGCCCGCGGCTTCCCGCGACCGGCCGGTGGCGCCGAACGGGTGAGCGCCCCGCGCCCCACCGAGGTCTTCAGCCGCGTCGTCTCGCGACCGCCCGGAGTCACCGGACCGTCCCGCCTCGTCGAACGCACCGAGTCCAAGAGGATCGGCGCTCCGCGCCCCACCCGGGGCACCCAACGGATCTGACCGCCTGACATCGTCCAATCCATCGGTTTCGCGCGACCGACCAGGAGTGCCTAACGGATCGAACCGCCCGGCCTCGTCGAATCCGTCAGCTTCTCGCACCCGGTCGGCGTCGGCGCCCGCATGGGCACCTCGCGACCGTCCGGGGACACCTGATGGACCAGGCCGCCCGCTCTCATCGGCACCGCGCGACCCACCCAAGCTGGACCGCTCGGCCTCGTCGAACCTGTCGGCCCGTGCCCGGCCGCTCGTACCGCCGGCTTGCGGCCCACCAGGGTCGCCAGAGGGAGCGCCCGCGTCGCCTGGTGCGGGAGGTAGCGGCGATCCCGCCAGGGGCCAGACGACCTGGTCCTGCGGCTCGCCCGGACGTGGGCCGATCGGGCCGTGGCGGCGTTCGCCCAGGGCCTCGAACGGTAATGACCCGATCACCCGCCTGGGCAGGGTCGCGTCGAGGTTGTCGGCGGGATCCGGCTCGGGCTCGTCGGGGCCGGCCGAGCCGTCATAGGGGCGTCGGCCTCGTACCGGCGGATCTTCCGGGGTCGGGGCGGCGAAGGGGGGCAGGGCCCAGGGTGAGGTGCGGTGGCGGGGACTCTCCTCGGGGGTCGTGGCAGGGCCCGGTGGCGAGTGATGGAGCTTCGGCGGGACTTCCGGCTGCTCCTCGTCTTCGGGGGGCACGGCCACTTAACCTCCTCCTGTCGACCGTTCCACACATGTCTGGGAGGGACGCAATCCCTCTGATACCCCTCCCCTAACCCACGATCACCTCCTCTCTAGTGAGATTTATCCGCCCTCCACTGAAATTCCCGACTTACGTGTCAAAACCACGACACCAACCCCAAAAACGCCAAATTGCACGATCGTTCCCACCAGGGTCTGCCAGGGCAGAGAACCCTGCTCCAGGGCCGATCCCAGACCACCGGCCGCCGCCGCGAGCCCGAACGCCGCCACGTTGTTCACCGCGTGCAGCGCGATGGCCGACTCGAGCCCGCCGGTGCGGATCGAAACCCATCCCATGAGGACGCCGAACCCGAAGGTATAGGCGATCCCGAAGTCGGTGTAGCCGTGAAAGGCTGCGAACACGGCCGACGAGATGATGATCCCCCACCACGGATTGCGCAGATACGTACCGAATGCTTGAACCACCCAGCCACGGAACGCGTATTCCTCTGCAGCCGCTTGGAGCGGCACGAGGAGCAGGATCACCAGCAGCGGCACGAGCAGATTGGACCAGCCAGCCCAGCCGTATCCCGGAGATTCTCCCGTAGCCACCAAAGTCAGGCTCTGGGCGGCCTCCCCCAGCACGACCGCGAGGACCGCCAATGGAACGCATCGGAAGAGCCACCGCCACCGCAGCCGTCCCGCGACCGACGAAAGGGTTCCGGGTGGGCGCCGCTGAACCAACCAGGCCGCCCCCAGCGCGATGGGGATCAGGATCGCGATCGCCACGAGCTGGAACGCCAGATCGAGGGTCGGATCCTCGAACAGCACCCGGCCGGAGGAGAACGCCGTCGGCAGGCCCCCCGCCGCGGCCAGGATCACCCCGACCAGCCCCAGCATCGCCGACAGTGCGACGTAGACGACCACGATCAGCAGGGTGCCGAGCAGGGGCCGCCACCACCGGTTCACCGGGGTGCGCGCGAGCTGGTCGTACCGCGAGCCCGGTGGCGGCGGGACGATCCACGGCTGAAGCGAAGGCTGCTCGATCACGCCCCCATTCTCAGCCCTGACGAGTGCGCATTAGTCCACAGACAAACGCGGCCCGCCGCGTTTCACTCTGGGGACGGAAACAATCCCAGGAGATACGGAACATGAGCCGGCTAGGACCCATATACACATTGGCCGTCGGAGCCGTGATGACCGCCGGACTGACGGTGGCCAGCGCGACGGCCTCACCCGCCATCCAGGAAACCTCCGCCAGCGTGGCGGCAGGGCCGCAGGCCAACACCGAGGCGACCCCAGAGGCCACCGCGGACGCCACTCCCGACTCCACCCAGGAGCCCGAGGAGGTGGCGGCCCCCGAAGACCAGGACACCACCCCGAAGAAGGTCGACTACGCCGGTGTCGTGGATCAGAACGGCGGCCTGATCGCCATCTCGATCCGCAACGGCAAGGTCGTCGGCTACTTCTGCGACGGCCAGATCGAGGCGTGGCTGAAGGGCACCGCTGAAGACAACACCGTCACCCTCGAAGGGAAAGACACCCTGGTCACCGCGGCCCTCCGCGGCGGCAAGGCGCAGGGCCGCATCGAGTTCAAGAACAAGTCGTGGCGCTTCTCCGCCGCGACCGTCAAGAAGCCCTCAGGCCTCTACCGAGCCACCGCCCAGGTACGCGGCGCCCGCGTCGTCGGCGGCTGGATCAAGCTCCCCAACGGCCAGTCGGTCGGCCGCATCATGATCGGCGAGAACGCCGGCGAGGCCGCCCCGGCCTTCGACGGCGGCGTCCAGAAGTGGTACGGCATCCCGCTGACCCCCCAGGACCCCGACGGCTTCATCGACTCGTTCCTGTCCTGACCACCCCCGCCACCCCTGCCTTCCCGCCCGGCCCCACAAGGCCTGACTCCTTGATGACCTCCTTGAGAGCCTGAGAGCCTGAGATGTCCCACACCCAAGTCGCCCCCCAGCGCCGTGGCGCCGTCGCCCTACTCGTCATCCCCGTCCTCGCCGGCGGCCTCGTCGCCGCCGCGCTCGGGGTGTACGGCGAACTTCACCCCCCGACCGGTTTCGCCGTCGGCATCGCCGGGTTCTCCGGCCCGCTGGCGATGAAGGTCTGGCTGACCACGATCGCCGCCGTGCTGGCGATCGTCCAGGTGTTCACGGCGTTCGCCATTTGGGGCAAGATCCCCGTCCAGGGGTCGTGGCCCGGTCCGGTGCACCGGTGGTCGGGACGCCTGGCGTTCCTGGCCACCGTGCCGGTCGCCTTCCACTGTCTCTACTCGGTGGGCGCGCGCTACGACGACCCGCGCGTCATGTTCCACTCGATCCTCGGCTGCCTCTTCTACGGCGTGTTCGTCACGAAGATGCTGTCGCTACCCAAGCGCGGCCTGCCCGGCTGGAGCCTGCCGGTCCTCGGCGGTCTCCTCTTCACCCTGCTGATCGGCCTCTGGCTGACCTCGTCGTTCTGGTTCTTCACGACGATCGGCATCCAGTTCTAGGAACGTCTGTCATCCAGGTTTCAAAGCCCCTCAGGGCCGCTCGAACCGCTTGGTTCGGGTGAGCCCTGCGGCGCGGCCCTTGGCCGCGACCACCAGCGCCATCTTGCGGGACGCCTCGTCGATCATCTCGTCGCCGAGCATGACCGCGCCGCGCCTCTCGACCGTCGTGTAGTAGTCGTACGCGTCGAGGATGAGCTCGGCGTGGTCGTAGTCGTCCTGCGCGGGTGAGAACACCTCGTTCCCCGCGTCGATCTGCCCCGGGTGCAGCACCCACTTCCCGTCGAACCCCAGCGCCGCCGCGCGCGCCGCGACCCGCCGGAACCCGTCGACGTCCTTGATCTGCAGGTACGGCCCGTCGATCGCCTGCAGCCCGTGAGCCCTGGCCGCCATGAGGATGCGCATCAGGATGTAGTGGTAGGCGTCACCCTCGCCGTAACCGGGCGGCTGCTCCCCCACCACGAGCGTGCGCATCCCGATCGACGCCATGAAGTCGGCCGGCCCGAACACCAGCGTCTCGACCCGTGCGGACGCCTGGGCGATCTCGTCGACGTTCACGAGCCCCCGGGCGCTCTCGATCTGCGCCTCGATCCCGATGGCCCCGGCCGGCAGCCCCACGGCCTTCTCGACCTGCGTCAGCAGCAGGTCGAGCCAGCGCACGTGGGAGGCGTCTTCGACTTTGGGCAGCATCAGGCAGTGGAGACGGTCACCGGCCCCCTCGACCACCTCGATGACGTCGCGGTACGTCCACGAGGTCGAAAGATCGTTGACCCGCACGACGACCGTCTTGGCGCCCCAGTCACCGGTCTTCAGGGCCGAGACGATGTTCCCCCGGGCCGGCTCCTTGGCCAGCGGGGCCACCGAATCCTCCAGGTCGAGGAAGACCTCGTCGGCGGGCAGACCCTGGGCCTTCTCCAGGAAACGAGGGCTGCTCCCGGGTACCGCCAGACACGTACGACGCGCGCGCATGCGCCTAACCCTACAAACCCGGGAGGCGGACGTTGTGCCCGGTGTCATAGGGGAACCAGAGGTGATCTATGTGATTAATAGGGAGGTAATGCCGCTTTCTCTAGGAGCCAAGCAGATGTCCCGAGCCGTCGCCGCGAGCCGTCCCGCGGTCCTGTCCGACCTCATCCCCGGCACGATCGTCCGTGACGTCGTCCTCGTCATCGCGGCCGCCGCGCTGACCGGTGCGGCCGCCCAGGTGGCGTTCCCGGTCCCGGGCAGCCCCGTGCCGGTGACCCTCCAGACCTTCGCCGTGCTGCTGTCGGGCGCCACCCTGGGCCTGTGGCGGGCCGCCGCCGGTATGGCCCTCTACCTGCTCGCGGGCCTGGCGGGCGTGCCGTGGTTCACCGCGGCGGGCGACGCCACGCTCGGCTACGTGGTCGGCTTCTTCCTGGCCGCCGCGGTCGTCGGCGCGCTGGCCGGGCGAGGCGGTGACCGTACGGTCGGCAGGGCCGTCGCCACGATGCTCGCCGGCACGGTCCTGATCTACCTGATCGGCGTGCCGTGGCTGGCCGTGGCCGCCGACATGAGCCTGGCGACCGCGATCGAGAAGGGCGTCGTGCCGTTCCTCATCGGCGACGGGATCAAGGTCCTGCTGGCCGCCGGGCTGCTCCCCGCAGCATGGAAAATCGCCTCCTGACAGGAGGTTTGACCTGTGTGAAACTGGCGGTCATGAGCCCCGCGTTGATCGAAGACGCCGCGAAGCGGTCGAGCGTGCTCTGGGTGGTGCTGCCCGAGGGCACCCGCCTGGCCTGGCACGTCTGGCATGACGACGCCATCTACCTGGTGGTCGGGGGCGGGGAGCAGAACCTCCCCGGCCTCACCGCCCAGCACGAGATCGAGATCGTGCTCCGCAGCAAGGACAACGGCGCCCAGCTCGTCCGCTTCCCCGCGGCAGTCGAGGTGGTCGACCAGAAGGCGAGCCCCGAGGTGGTGGCCGCCCTCGCCAAGGAACGGCTGAACGCCCCCGACGCGGCGGGCCTGCCGGCCCGGTGGGCGAAGCGGTCGGCGGTGGTCCGGCTCAGGCCGTCGAGTTGAGCACGGGTTCACGCACGGCGGGCGCCTCTTCCGGGGCCCGCCGCATCGTGGCCGTCTGCGCCAGCAGCGCGCCGAGCAGCACGACCGCGCCACCGATGATCTGGTAGGCGCCCAGCGCCTCACCCAGCAGGACCCACGCGATCAGCGCGCCGGTGATGACCTCCAGCGAGGCCACCGTCGCCCCCACCGCCGCCGACAGTCGCCGCACCGCCGTCACGCCCGTCACGTACGCCACCACGGTCGCCACCAGGATCAGCCAGCCGGCCGCCCCGGCCACGGGAAGCGTGTTGCCCGCCACGGTCACGGCGTCGCCGAAGACCGTCCAGTCGATCGACCACGGCTGCGCGAACGGCAGCAGAACGACCGCCGCCCCGAGCATGCCCCAGGCCACCAGGCCGAGCGGGTCGACGTGCAGGTTGTCGCTCATCAGGAAATATCCGGCGCAGCACGCCGCCGCCACCAGGGCGATCAGCAGGCCGAGCAGGTCGAGCGTCAGCCCGTCCCAGACCTCGACGACCACCGCGAGTCCGGTCACCGCGATCACCGCGCCGATGTAGGCCGCCTTGGGGAGCCTGATCTTGCGGACGAAGCGCACCCAGAGCACCACCAGGACCGGCGAGGTGTACTCGATCAGCAACGTGACACCGACGGGCAGCCGCTGGATGGCCAGGAAGAACAGCGCCTGGACTCCGGCCACCGCGACCAGGGCGTACAGACCGAAGAAGAGCCACTGGGAACGGGGGATGCGCAGCGCGGCGGGCCGCACCAGAGCCAGCACGAGCATGAGCAGCAGCCCGGCGCCCGCCATGCGCACCCACACCGACTCCAGCGGCGCGAGCCCGGCGGCCCCCAGGTACTTCGCCATCGGCCCGGAGAACCCGAAGCACAACGCCGAGACGACTGCGATACCAAGGCTGACTGACCTGATCATGACTCTTCCCTGTAACTACCGTGGACCTACTTTGATCCTGTCATATCGGACCTGACCGGCACATCCCCATAACCTGCGAAGCGTGGAGCGGATCTTCGTGGCCCGGCTGGCCGGGCTCGCGGTGTTCGATCCCGCCGGTGACAAGATCGGCCGGATCCGGGACGTGGTCGTCGCACTGCGCGGCCACTTGCCTCCGCGCGTCCACGGCTATGTCGTGGAGGTACAGCCGCGCCGCCGGGTGTTCCTGCCGATCACCCGGGTGATCTCAGTGGAGGCCGGGGCGGTGATCTTCACCGGCCGCCTCAACCTGCGCCGCTTCGAGCAGCGCGAATCGGAGACCCTCGCGATCGGCGAGCTCCTCGACCTGAAGATCACCGTCGACGACGTGCCCGGCACCGTCCTCGACCTGGCCATGGAGCAGCCCAACCCGCCCGACTGGCTGATCACCAAGGTCGCCTTCCGGAGCGGCACCCGCCGCAGGGGCGAGACCACGGTCGTCGACTGGGGCCTGGTCAGCGGCTTCGAGGTGGCGCAGAAGGACCAGGGCGCACTGAGCCTGCTGGCCGCCTTCGACGCCATGCGCCCGGCCGACCTGGCCGGAGTGCTCCAGGAGCTGCCCGGCAAGCGCATGGCCGAGGTCGCCGCCGCGCTCAACGACGACCGGCTGGCCGACGTGCTGGAGGAGCTGCCCGAACGCGACCAGGTCACCGTCCTGGGGAACCTCGACGCGGAACGGGCCGCCGACGTGCTCGAGCACATGGGCCCCGACGACGCCGCCGACCTGCTCCAGGAGCTCCCGCCCGAACAGGCCGAGGCCCTGCTGGCCCTGATGATCCCCGAAGAGGCCGATCCGGTACGCCGCCTCCTCGGCTACGCCGAGGACACCGCTGGCGGCATGATGACCACCGAGCCCGTCATCCTGCCCCCCAACGCCACCGTCGCCGAGGCGCTGGCCCGGCTGCGCAACCGCGAGCAGCCCCCCTCGATCGCCGCCCAGGTCTTCGTGTCCCGCCCGCCCACCGAGACCCCCACCGGCCGCTATCTCGGCATGGCGCACATCCAGCGGCTGCTCCGCGAACCCAGCTTCACCCTGATCGGCTCGCTCGTCGACGGCAGCGTCGATCCGATCAGACCCGAGTTCTCCCTCCCCGAGGTGGCCTCCTACCTGGCCACCTACAACCTGGTGGCGGCCCCGGTGATCGACGAGGACGGCCGCCTGATCGGCGCGGTGACCGTCGACGACGTGCTGGACCACCTGCTGCCCGAAGACTGGCGGAAGCGACATGACTGAAGGCCGTCTCGACCAACCACGCGAACTGCGCAGGCAACTGCCCATCCGGTACGACGCCGAGGCGTTCGGCAAATGGTCGGAGAAGTTCGCCCGGTTCCTGGGCACCGCGAGCTTCCTGGTCTACATGACCGCGTTCGTGATCATCTGGATCGGCTGGAACGCGCTGACCCCGATGAACTTCGACCCCTACCCGTTCATCTTCCTGACCCTGATGTTGTCGCTCCAGGCGTCGTACGCCGCCCCGCTGATCCTGCTCGCGCAGAACCGCCAGGACGACCGCGACCGGGTTCAGGGCGAGCAGGACCGCCACGCGGCGGAGCAGAACCGGGCCGAGCTCGAATATCTGACCCGGGAGATCGCCGCGCTGCGGATCGCCCTCGGTGAGGTCGCCACCCGCGACTTCATCAAGGCCGAGGCCGACTGGCTAGTCGACCAGCTTGACGGCAAGCGCGGCACACTGCCCTAGTTCGTCGCCGGTCAGCCGGTCGACGAATTCGGCCCGAACCCCCCGCAGGTAGGTCGGTGTGGCCTCGCCGAGACGGATGACACCCTTCTCGGTCAGCACGGCGTAAAGGCCGCGCGCGTCGCTCGGGCAGGCCTGCCGTTCGACCAGGCCGTCGCGTTGCAGCCGGTCGATGAGCCGGGTCAGCCCGCTGCGCGACAGCAGCACCCGGCCGGCGAGATCGTTCATCCGCAGCCGCCGGTAGGGCGCCTCGGACAGTTGGAGCAGCACATCGTAGGAGGCCATCGCCAGATCGTGGGACTCCAGGAGGTCGGATTCGATGCTCCGGGTGATCCGCATCTGGGCGCGCTGCATCATGCGCCAGACCTCGATTTGGTCCGCCGACAGGACAGGCGGACTTGTCGGACTCACCCGCGCCATCCTAGACGTGTGGCCTACGTTCGTAGGACTGGTCGGCAGTTCGTAGCATGACTACATGGCACCGACCCCAGAATTGGTGACGGCGGCCCTGGCGACGGTCAACGACCCTGAGATCCGCCGGCCGATCACCGAGCTCGACATGGTCAAGAGCATCGACATCGCCCCTGACGGGCTGGTGCGCGTAGGCGTCTTCCTCACGGTCTCCGGCTGTCCGATGAAAGACACGATCACCCGCGACATCACCGCGGCCGTCTCCAAGATCGAGGGCGTCACACGCGTCTCGGTCGAGATGGACGTGATGAGCGCCGAACAGCGCAAGACACTCCAGACCAAGCTCCGCGGCAACAAGGGCCCCGAGAAGGAGATCCCGTTCTCCCAGCCCGGCTCGCTGACCCGCGTCTTCGCGGTCGCCAGCGGCAAGGGCGGCGTCGGCAAGTCGTCGGTGACGGTCAACCTGGCCGCCGCGATGGCCGCCTCCGGCCTCAAGGTCGGCGTGGTCGACGCCGACATCTACGGCCACAGCATCCCGCGCATGCTGGGCGTCGGCGAACGGCCGACCAAGGTCGAAGACATGATCATGCCGCCGATGGCCCATGACATCAAGGTCATCTCGGTCGGCATGTTCAAGCCCGAAGGCAACAGCGCGGTGGTCTGGCGCGGCCCGATGCTCGACCGGGCGCTGCACCAGTTCCTCGCCGACGTCTACTGGGGCGACCTCGACATCCTGCTGATGGACCTGCCGCCGGGCACCGGCGACATCGCGATCTCGGTCGCGCAGCGCATGCCGTCGGCCGAACTCCTCGTGGTGACCACCCCGCAGCAGGCCGCCGCCGAGGTGGCCGAGCGGGCCGGGTCGATCGCCGTACAGACCCACCAGCAGATCGCCGGTGTGATCGAGAACATGTCCTGGCTGCCCTGCCCCCACTGCGACGAGCGCGTCGCGGTGTTCGGCGAGGGCGGCGGCCAGAGCGTCGCCGACGCCCTGACCCGCACACTCGGCTCCCGGGTGCCGCTGCTGGGCCAGATCCCGATCGACATGCGCCTCCGGGAGGGCGGCGACGAGGGCAAGCCCCTCGTCCTCACCGACCCCGACGCCCCGGCCGCCGCCGAACTGCGCCGCATCGCCGCCGGCCTGAGCAAGAAGAAGGGCGGCCTGAAGGGCATGAAACTCGACCTCAGCCCGGCCCGCTAGTCACGCTCTCCGCCAACCAGACAAAGCCCTTTTTCCGTTACGGCTCCGCCCACCCTGGCACCGCCCACCGCCTCAGTCCGCGCCGCATCCGGCGTCAACCGGCCGCGGTTGCTCCGCACCCGACGAACCAGGCACGACGTGGGTAAACGAAAGGCCCGCTCCATAGAGCGGGCCTTTCGTTTTATCTGGCCAGATTCCCCAGCGCTCAGGTCGCCTCGTTGTCGTAGGGAGGGATCTCGCCCGCCGACAGCTCCACCGTCATCGCCGGGGGCGGCGGGTCGGCCGAGGCCGTCTCCTCCGGCGTGGCGTTCCAGTCCTTTTCGACGTCGTCGAGCAGGTGCTTCTTGACGAAGTTCTTGGGGTTGAGGTCGGAAGGGTCGAAGTTCTTGAACTCCGGCCCCAGGTTGGCCTCAAGGTCGGTTCGCGCGTTGTTGGCCATCTGCCGGATCTGCCGCAGTGTCCGGCCCGCCTGAGAGGCGACACCGGGCAGCTTGTCCGGTCCGAACACCAACAGCGCGATCACTACCAGCGCCAGGATCTCCGCCCAGCCGAGTCCGAACACCGTAGATCTCCCTTGCCCTGCCCGAACCGTCGTGAATCAGACGTTGGCCACACACTACTGCCCGGGCACGCGTGCTACGAGGGCTGGGCCGATGGAGCCGGCGCCGCCCCGATCACGACGTCGACCGTTCGCTCCGCGCCCGCTCGCGTGTATTTGAACGGAACCCGGTCGCCGGGCGTCTTGCTGCGGATCGTGACGATCAGTTCGCGGCTGTCGCTGATCGGCTGCCCGTCGACCTCGAGGATCACGTCACCGGCCCGGAGCCCGGCCTTGTCGGCGGGCCCCTGCGGGGTGATCGGCGGCACTCCCCGGTCGGGCGCGTCGGCGATGCGGACACCCTGACCCTGGTAGTTCTGGTCGATCGTGATCCCGATCCTGGACGTGCGGGCCGAGCCCGTGGAGATGAGCTCCTCGGCGATCCGGCGGACCTGGTTGACCGGGATGGCGAAGCCGAGGCCGATGCTGCCCGACTGCTGGCCGCCCAGCGGCTGGCCAGCCCCTATGGTGGCGATCGCGGAGTTGACGCCGATCACCTCGCCCTTGCCGTTGACCAGCGGGCCGCCCGAGTTGCCGGGGTTGATGGCCGCGTCGGTCTGGATGGCGTTGATCAGCGCCGAGTCGCGCCCGCTCTCACCGCCGGCCTCGACGGGCCGGTTGAGCGAGCTGACGATGCCGGTGGTGACGGTCCCGGACAGACCCAGAGGCGAGCCGATCGCGATGACCGGGTCGCCGACCACCATCGAGTCGGAGTTGCCCAGCGTCGCCTCGGGCGCGCCGAACGTCTCGTCGGGTTTCACCACGGCGATGTCGGAGTTGGGGTCGCGCCCCACGATCTGCGCGGTGGTCGACTCGCGGTTGGCGAACCGGATGCGGATCGCCCCGCCCGACCGCGCGGCGGCGGCCACGACGTGGTTGTTGGTGACGATGTAACCGCCCCGGATCAGGAACCCGGAGCCGGTGCCCGCCTGCCCGCTGCCCTGCACCTCAAGCGAGACCACGCTCGGCAGCACCTTGGCGGCCACTCCGGCGACCGACTCGGGCGCGCGCCCGGTCGGCGCGACGGCCGGCGTCGGGATCGCGTAGGCGGGGTCGAGGCCCGCGCTGGGACGGGTCAGCAGGTAGGTGCCGCACGACGCAGCGCCGCCGGCCACCAGCGCGACGACCAGGCCGAGCGCGGCGAGTGTGCCGGTGCGCGGACCGGTGCGGCGCTCCCGCCGGGGCAGGAATTCGGTGGCCCCGCCGGGCGGCGGCGCCCACCCCTGCCCCATTCCGTAGGCGGCGGGCGGTGGTGGTGGCGGCGGTGGGAAGTAGGTCTGGGTGGGCTCACCACCGGGGAGTGGGGGCGGCGGGTGGGCCGCGCCCTGCTGCTGCTGCGGCTGGCGGGGGGCGTATTCCTCGTCCCACTCGCCCGCCGGATAGAACTCAGGCCGCCCGTACGCGTCGTCGTCACGCGTGTCGTCGGTCATCGTGCAGTCACTCCCAGCGGTTGTGGCGGGGCCGCGACCCAGTCTCAGCTTCTTCGGGCAGATTCCGGCGCGAGCCACAGCCGGCCTTCGGCCGTCAGCGTCTCGCTCCAGGCATACGACCCTTGTCAAGCCAGATCGTATGCCGTCTCACTGCCCAGACGGGGTTCCGGTTAGTCGCGTCAAGGAACAAGCTTGGGCGAGGGACCCGGTGACGGGGAGCCAGGCAGCCTGCCGTGAGGCGACGCGGTGACCTGCGGGGGGAACATCATCTCGGGTGCGGGGGCAGGGCGAGGTTCGCCGTTGACCAGGAAAAGCGACCCGAGGGCGACCGCCGCCGAAGCCACTCCGACCGCGACGTAGCCGGCCGCACGACGGCGGTGGCTACGGCCGGGGCCGGTCGCACCAAAAGGACGGCGGGCCGGCCGGGTGTCGGCGGGGGCGATGCTGAAAGGGCCCGGAAGCTCGCGGGGTAGCTGACGGGGTAGGGGGCGGGCCGGGGGGCCCATGTCTCCCATCCGCAGCAATGACATCGTCAGATCGGCCGGCATGCCGGGCGGGTCGAGGGAACGAAGGCGGCTTTTCAGGGCACGCATCCCGTCGACCTCGTCGCGGCAGTCGGCGCAGAACGTCAGATGGGCGAGGGCGCGCTCGCGCTCGTTGTGCGCGAGCTCGCCGTCGATCAGCGCGGAAACGCGCTCACCAAGATGCGTCATGCTCCCTCCCGGGTGAAAGATGAAGGGGGAAGCTGGTCACCGCGCGGCGCACGGTGATCGAGCGCGTCACGCAGCTGCGAGCGCGCCCGGTGGATGCGGCTGCGGACGGTGCCGAGCTTGACGCCCAGTGTCGCCGCGATCTCCTCGTAAGAGAGGCCCTCGATGTCGCAGAGCACCACGGCGGCCCGGAAGTCCGGCGGCAGCGCGTCGAGCGCGGCCTGGATGTCGGCGTCGAGGTGGTTGTCGTCGTAGGACCGCTCGGGGGACGGCTCACGGCCGTGGATGCGCTCCGCGGCGTCGTCGGCCAGCCCCTCGAACCGGATGCGCTGCTTGCGGCGCGCACCGTCGAGGAACAGGTTGGTCGTGATGCGGTGCAACCAGCCCTCGAACGTGCCCGGCTGGTAGCTGGACAGCGACCGGAACACCCGCACGAAGACCTCTTGAGTCAGGTCTTCCGCGTCGTGGATGTTCCCGGTGAGCCGATAGGCGAGCCTATAGACCCGTGCCGAGTGGTTTCTGACGACCTCCTCCCAGGTGGGAGGTGTCCAGGGGGACGCCTCTGCATCCGCCTGGTGGTCGCTGTCGTCCACCGGCAATCCCTTCTCCAGGACCGTTGCTACAGCCATAGTGCCTGGTTTCGCCCCTTCCTGCGTACCAGCGGCGAACGGACTGAACAAAGACCGTTCAAAGCTGCAACGTCCCCGTTGCGGCGTGAGTTCCCGATCGGGGCGTACTCCCCTACGCTTGCCAACCATGAACACGGCGAGCCTGGCCCATGCGGAGGACTTCGTCCCGGAGGACGACGTCCTGCGTACCGCGCGGCAGCGTGGCGAGGAGGTGGGCGCCACGCCCATCCTGTCCGGCGGGGGCGCCGCGCTCTGTTTCCTGGCGACCGCTGTCAACGCGCGGTCGGTGGTCGAGATCGGCACCGGTTGTGGTGTCTCGGGCCTGTGGCTGCTGCGGGGAATGCGCTCTGACGGCACGCTGACCAGCGTCGACGTCGAGCCGGAGCATCAGCGGCTGGCCCGGCAGGCCTTCGCCGAGGCGGGCTACGCCAGCGGGCGCACCCGGCTGATCGTGGGGCGGGCTCTCGACGTGCTGCCGCGTCTGGCCGACGGCGGCTACGACCTGGTCTTCTGCGACGCCGCCAAGCAGGAATACGGCGACTACCTGTCCGAGTCGCTGCGGCTGCTGCGTCCCGGCGGGATCGTGGCCTTCGACAACGCCCTGTGGCACGACCGCGTGGCCGACCCCACGCAGCGCGACCCCGAGTCGGTCGCGGTCCGCGAAGTCGGCCGTCTGGTCAGGGGCGATGAGCGGCTGCGCCCGCTGATGCTGCCGCTGGGCGACGGCCTGCTCGCCGCCGTCAAGCTGACGAACTGAGCCAGTCGAGCAGCAGCCTGACACCGAAGCCGGTGCCGCCCTTCTCGTTGCGTGCCGGGCCGGCGATGTCGAGATGGGCCCAGCGGCGGTCGCCGCTGAACTCCCGCAGGAACAGGGCCGCCTGCACCGAACCCGCCCCACCGCCGCCCTTCGCGTCGACGTTGGCGAGGTCGGCCACATCGGAGTCGAGGGCCGCCCTGGAGTCGGCCAGCAGCGGCATCCGCCAGAGCCGGTCGCCCGTGCGGGCCGAAGCCGCCAGCAGACCCGCGGCCAGGGCGTCGTCGGTGGCGAACAGGGCCCCGAAACCGCTGCCGAGGGCGACCTTGGCGGCGCCGGTCAGCGTCGCGATGTCGATCAGGATGTCGGGGTCGAGGTGGCGGTCGGCGTAGGCCATCGCGTCGGCCATCACCAGGCGGCCCTCGGCGTCGGTGTTCAGCACCTCGACGGTCCGGCCGCCATATTGGGTGATGACGTCGCTGGGACGCTGGGCGTTGCCGCCGAAGGAGTTCTCGGCGCAGGCGATCAGGCCGGTGACCTTGACCGGGACCTTGAAGGCGCGCAGCGCGGAGATGACCGCGATCACGGCGGCGCCGCCGGCCATGTCGGTCTTCATGTCCTTCATCGACGCCGACGGCTTCAGCGACAGGCCGCCGCTGTCGAACGTGATGCCCTTGCCGACCAGCACGACGTGGCGGGTGGCGCCCTCGGGGGCGTACGCCATCGTGATCAGGCAGGGCGGGTTGACCGAGCCCTGGCCGACGGCGCGGATGCCGCCGAAGCCGATCAGCTCGGTGTCGACGGTGACCTCGACGCCCTCACCGGCCAGCGCGATCGCCTGTTCGGCCAGCCACGCCGGTGACTTGATCGAACTGGGGGTGTTGGTCAGGTCGCGGGCGTCGCTCGTCGCCTTCGCCAGTGCCTCGCCCCGGGAGACCGCCTCGGCGTCGGCGCCGGAGACGACGATCTCGTGAACGGGGGTGGATTTCGGTTCGCCCAGTTTGTAGCTGTAGGTACCCAGGAGCGCTCCTGCGACCAGCTCGGCCACGTCGCCCTCGGAGGGGGCGACGATGGTCAGACGTTCCCGGCCCTGGACGCGGCCGGCCAGCGCGGCGCCCGCCTTGCGGAGGTCGGCCGGCGACGGGCCGGTGCCGTACAGAAGGACGCGGCGCACGCCGTCAGCTGCGGCGACGGGTATTTCGACCACCTCCCCGGGCTCTCCCTTGGCCTCGTAGTGCGCGAGCAGGGCCGGGACGGAGATCGGCAGCTCGACATCGGGGGCCAGGTCAGGGCCGAACGGGACGGCGAGGAACTCGGCGTCGCCGTCCACATCGGCCACGGTGGTCACGGTGGTCACTATGGGCACGGTTTCTCCACGTCGGAACGGAAGCGAGACGCGGACGGCCGTAGGCCAGCCAATGTCTCGCGCTGGAATCTGCCCTCAAGGACACAAGACGCGGACGGCCGCAGGCCGACCGTGGCTCGCGCTGGGAATCTGCCCCAATAACTCGGCCCCGGCGCGGAAGTCCGCGGCGGGGCCGACGTCGCTCGATATCCGGCTGTAGTCAGCCGACCACTTTCTTCAGCGCGTCGCCGAGGGCGCCGGCCTCATCCGCCGATAGCTCGACGACAAGCCGGCCGCCACCTTCGAGCGGGACTCGCATGACGATGCCCCGGCCTTCCTTGGTGACTTCCAGCGGACCGTCACCAGTCCGTGGCTTCATCGCCGCCATGCGTGTATCCCTTCCCGCGTTGTCGGCCGTCCAATGAAGGGTGGCCGGCGCATTCACGTCTTCTGTGATGTCCTATTATCCCGCCTCCGGGTTCAAAAAGGTAACGGGAGAGGACTCGGTTGAGGATCAAAGCGGTTCGCCTATGGATTGTCGGAGACAGTTCCTGACTCCACACTGGGTGGGGTGAACGCCCGAGCCGCGCTTTTCGACCTCTATGGGGACCATCTGCGCAGCCGCGGCGGGCGGGCCTCGGTGGCCTGCCTGGTCCGGCTGCTGGCGCCTCTGGAGATCGCCGCGCCCGCCGTCCGGACCGCGATCTCGCGGATGGTCCGGCAGGGCTGGCTCGACCCGGTTCGGCTGCCTCAGGGCGCCGGTTACGCGGCCACGCCGAAATGTGTGCGACGTCTCGACGAGGCGGCCGCGCGGGTCTATCGAGGCGGCACGATCACCTGGCCGGGCCGCTGGCACCTGCTGGTGATCGAACCCGTCCGCGACCGCACCCGGCGTGAGCGTCTGCGGGCCCACCTGTCGTTTCTCGGGTACGCCCCCCTCTCGGAGACCACCTGGATCGGCCCCAGGGCCTCGGCCGAACTCGATCAGCTCGACCTGACGGCCCACCGGTTCGAAGCGGTTCTGGACGGAGATCCGGTCGACCTGCTGGCCAGGGCCTGGGATCTCGACGCCATCGGGCGGGCCTACGAAGAGTGGCTCGCCGGGGCCCGGCCGCTGATCGACGGGCTGCCCGACGACGCCGCCGACGACGAGGTCTTCGCGGTCAGATCGCGGCTGGTGCACACCTGGCGCAACTTCCTGTTCCGCGATCCGGGGCTCCCGGCGGCGCTGCTGCCCTCGGGCTGGCCGGGCGACAAGGCGCGGGCCTATTTCGAACAGGAGGCGTCCCGGCTGATGCCGAAGGCGGCGGCGTTCGTGGAGCGGACCCTCACGACCTAGCGACACAGTCTTCGATGTGGTCGTTGACCAGGCCGATCGCCTGCATGAGCGCGTAGGCGGTGGTGGGGCCGACGAACCGGAAGCCCTTCTTCTTGAGCTCCTTGGCCAGCGCCTGCGAGTTCACCGTCGACGAGGGGATGTCGGCCATGCTCTTGCGGACGGGCGCATCGGGCTCGGCGTACTTCCAGACCAGCTCGGAGAGCCCTTCCGGGAGCTCCAGCGCGGCTCGGGCGTTGCCGATCGCGGCGTCGACCTTGGCCCGGTTGCGGACGATCCCGGCGTCGGCCATCAGGCGCTCGACGTCTTCGCCGGTGTAGGCGGCCACCTTCTCGATCACGAACCCGTCGAAGGCGCGCCGGAAGTTCTCCCGCTTGCGCAGGATCGTGATCCAGGACAGGCCCGACTGGAACGCCTCGAGGGTGACGCGTTCGTAGATCTTGGCGTCGCCGTGGACCGGGCGGCCCCACTCGTTGTCGTGGTAGTCGAGGTAGAGCGGGTCGCTGGTGGCCCAGGCGCAGCGGATGACCTCTACCCCGTGGTTGGCTACCACGCGTCCTCCTGCTCCTGCTTCTGCTCCTGGGGTTCTGCGGGAGGGGCGTAGACGGACTTGAGGCGGTCGGTCATCAGCTCGGCCACCTTCTGTTCGAGCACGGCGATGCGGGTGTCGCGATCGCGGATGGCGGTCGCGGCCCGCTGGAGGGTCTCGTCGACGGAACCGGTGTGGTAGCCGACCAGGCCGACCGGGAACTGCACGGTCACCAGGTCGACGGCGGTCACCTGGGCGGCGTCGGGTAGTTCCAGGGGCGGCACGTCGGGCGGGAACTCCGCCATCGCCCCGCCCTGGCCCATCGACACCCAGACCACGCAGCCCACGACCGCGAACGCGGCGAGAACGAGTACGACCAGCACATACGAATCGTGCCACATGTGGTGAGCGTGAGAGCATCGATGACGTGCCACTTGAGATCATTCAGCCCGGTGAGGTGGCCCGGGGGCCCGTCGTGGACCTGCCCGCCGACCTCGACGAGGCCATCGCCGTCGCCGCCGTCATGGCCTGGCGCGGTTCGGCGGCCTTCCGGGTGAAGGATCCGGCGCACACCGAATCCATCGTCCAGGCCGTCGTCATGACCGAGGCGATCGCCGGGCGCAGGCCACCGGCCCTGGCCCGGCGCGGGCTCGCCTAAGCCTCGTCGGTCCCGGGGGTGATCCGGGGAGTCGGCTGCTCCAGCAGGTCGAAGGCCTCTTCGACGCTCGTGGCCCAGGAGATGCCGTCGAAGACGTCGGGGCGGGTGAAGCCCTGGTCGTACATGTTGGAGACCAGGTCTTTCAGGGGGGCGTAGAGGCCCCACGGGTCGAGCAGGACCAAGGGTCTGCGGTGGATGCCGAGGACGCGGGCGGTCCAGATCTCGAAGAGCTCCTCCATCGTGCCGATGCCGCCCGGGAGGACCAGGAAGGCGTCGGAGCGGGCGTCCATGACGCTCTTGCGCTCGCGCATCCCGGTCGTGACGATCAACTCGGTCGAGTCGGTGTCGGCGATCTCGATGTCGACCAGGACCTGGGGGATGACCCCGATCGTCTGGGCGCCGCCGGCTCGTGCGGCGCGGGCGACCTCGCCCATGCACGACACGATCGCGCCGCCGCTGACCAGGTGGTGGCCGCGCTTCGCCAGTTCGGTGCCCGCGTCGGCGGCGAGCTGGAAGTATTTCGGGTCGATCTTCTGCGAAGAGGCGCAGAACACGCAGACGTACATTATTCGGCGTCTCCCACGAGGCTCGACTCCTCCTCGAGGCGGCGGTCCGCCTCGACGATGATCTGCACGGCCTCGTCGACGTCGTCGGTGACCCTGATCAGGTCGACGTCCTGCGGGGAGATCTTGCCCTCGCCGAGCAGCGACGACTTGATCCAGTCGACCATCGGGCTCCAGAACGACGTGCCCATCAGGACGACCGGGAACGAGGTGACCTTCCGGGTCTGGACGAGCGTCAGCGCCTCGAACAGTTCGTCGAGGGTGCCGAAGCCGCCCGGGAGGGTGACGAAGCCGCAGGAGTACTTGACGAACATGGTCTTGCGGACGAAGAAGTAGCGGAACTCGACGCCCAGGTTGACGTATTCGTTCATCGACTGTTCGTGCGGCAGCTCGATGCCGAGGCCCACGGAGATGCCGCCGGCCTCCACCGCGCCCTTGTTGGCGGCCTCCATGCAGCCCGGACCGCCGCCGGTGATGACGCCGTAACCGGCGTCGGCGAGCGCGCCCCCAAGGCGGACGCCGAGCGCGTAGTCGGGCGAGTCGGGCTTGGTGCGGGCCGAACCGAAGACGGTGACGGACGGCGGAAGCTCGGCCAGAGAGCCGAAGCCCTCGACGAACTCGGCCTGGATGCGCAGCACGCGCCACGGGTCCATGTGCAACCAGTCGGCGGGTCCGCGCCGGTCGAGCAGGCGCTGATCGTGGGTGGAGTCGGGCACCATCTCGCCTCGGAGCAGCTGCGGGCCCTGGCGACGTTCGCGGCGAATCGTGTTCATGGGACGCCACGCTAGCCCAGCCGGATGGCCGCCGAAAAAATCTTGAGAATCCCTGCGGAACGACGGAACCGGATTTCGCTCAGGGCCCGTCTAACAGTCGAGGGTGCTGCTCGGGACGGAAAGTGGCTTTCCCCGCCAAATGGCCGGCGAGGAAAGCCACTTTCTTCTTTCTCCAGGCAGAACACCCAGGTCAACGTCTAGGTCAACCAGGCGATCATGACCCGCTCCGCCTCGACGATCTTGTCGAGTTCGACGTATTCGTCGACTTTGTGAGCCATCGCGGGATCGCCCGGCCCATAGTTCACGGCAGGAACTCCGAGCGCCGAGAAACGCGCCACATCGGTCCATGCCACCTTCGCCCGGGGCTGCCCGCCGACCACTTCCGCGAATGCCGCCGCCACCGGGTTCTCCAGACCCGGGCGGGCGCCGGGGGCCGAGTCGGCGATCGTCACCTCGAAGCCGTCGAAGACCTCGCGGATGTGGTTCTGGGCCTGCTCCTCGGTGAGGTCGGGGGCGAAGCGGTAGTTCACCGTCACCACGCACTCGTCGGGGATCACGTTGCCCGCGTGGCCGCCGCGGATCAGCACCGCGTTGAGGCCCTCGTGGTATCTCAGCCCGTCGACGACCGGCTCGCGGGGGGTGTAGTCGGCCAGGCGGCTCATGATCTTGGCGGCGCCGTGGATGGCGTTGACGCCGAGCCAGCTGCGGGCGCTGTGGGCGCGGACACCCGTCGAGAGGATCTCGGCCCGGACGGTGCCCTGGCAGCCGCCCTCGATCTCGCCGTCGGTGGGCTCCATCAGGACCGCGAAGTCGCCGCGCACCCAGTCGGGGTGTTCGCGCACCAGCAGGCCGAGGCCGTTGCGGGCGGCCTCGACCTCTTCGAGGTCGTAGAAGACCAAGGTCAGGTCGCGGTTGGGGTTCTCGAGAAGGGCCAGTTTCAGCTGGACGGCCACGCCGGCCTTCATGTCGGTGCCGCCGCAGCCGATGAGGCGGTTCCCCTCGACCCGGCTCGGCACGTTGCCGGCGATCGGCACGGTGTCGAGGTGGCCCGCCACGACGACCCGCTCGGCCCGGTTCAGGAAGGTGCGGGCCACGATGTTGTTGCCGTGGCGGTCGACGGTCAGATGGGGCAGCCGCCGCAGCGCCTCCTCGACCTCGTCGGCCAGGGCCTTCTCTTCACCCGATTCCGAGGCGATGTCCACCAGATCGGCGGTCAGCGTCCTCACGTCCTGATCAAGTCGCATGTCAGCCGAGCCTACGGCAGGCCTGCGAGAAGGTAGGTTCTTGGGCTGTGAGCCGCCGCCCGTCCAGAACAGCACTGACCATCGTGGCCATCGTGGTCGTCCTGGCGGGAGCGATCTTCTTCGCCGGATATCAGCTGATGAAGAAGGCCGAGCCCTTCGTGCTCGGCGAGGGGTGCACGATCACCGTCCCGGCGGGGACGCTCGACCTCGATCTGGAGCAGTCGCAGGTCGCCTCGACGATCGCCGCCGTCGCGGCCCGGCGCAAGCTGCCCAAGCAGGCGCTGGAGATCGCCTACATCACGGCGATCCAGGAGTCGAAGATGACCAACATCTCCTTCGGCGACCGCGACTCGGTCGGCATCTTCCAGCAGCGGCCCTCACAGGGCTGGGGCACGGTCAAGCAGATCATGGACCCGGTCTACTCGACCCGCCGCTTCTTCGCCGCGCTGGAGAAGGTCGACGGCTACCTCGACATGAGCCTCCACGACGCCGCCCAGGCGGTGCAGCGGTCGGCCGACGGCGGCGCCTACGCCGACCACAAGCGCAACGCCGAGATCCTGGCCACCGCCTTCCGCGGCGACCAGCCCCGGGCGGTGCACTGCTGGTATCCGCCGAAGGAGGCGCCGCCCCCGCCGCAGCAGGCCGCCGCCACGAAGGAGTTCAACCGGGCCAGGGGCGCGACCAGGGAAGACTGGCTGAAGGCGACCTGGTACGTCACCCACGCCCCGCTCTACGGGCTGCGCGAGGTCATCCACGACGGCTACGTGTGGAGCGCCGCCAGCGGGCACGACGGCTGGAAGCCGGTCAAGGAAGGCTAGGCCTTGCGGTCGACCTCGATCGAGCCCGGCGTCAGCGGCGAGGCGTAGGAGGCGACCCACTGGCCGCCCTGCACCCGCTGGAACGACAGCAGCCGCCCGTCGTGGGCGCGGTAGTCGGCGAAGTCGAGCAGGCCGCGCTCGGGCAGGCCGGTCATGCCCTCGGCCCGGTAGGCGACGGTGCCGCGCTCGCCGGGGAAGAACTCGACGCCCTCCATGATCAGCATGCTCTTGGCCGGGACCATGCCCTGGGCCCGGACCGGCGTCCACAGCATGACCTCGAGGCCCTCGGGCCGCTCCTGAACCGAGAGCCAGTGGAGGCGGTGGCTGCCGTCGTCGAGCAGGTGCTCGGTCCACTCGTCGCCCTGCCGCATCAGGTGGAGGGCGCCGATGGCCTTGAAGCGGGTCCCCTCCACCGTGGCGGTGTCACCGACCTGGAGGGTGCGGGGATCGAAGAAGTCGAGCTCTCCGAAGTCGTCGAAGAACTCCGAGTCCACGTCGTCCCCGCCACGCCGGTCCCTGCGGGGGGACGCGAGGTACACGACCAGCGCGACGACCACCGCTGCGAGGCACAGACCGAGCACCACCGCTGTCGTCATGGCGCGCGATCCTATCAACACAATCGCGGCATATCAGCCCGTATGAGGGCGGCTCACCTATGCGGTTGTGAGGCGTGCGACCGCTGCGGCGATTCGTTCGTCTGTGGCGGTGACGGCTACACGGATGTGGCCCTCTCCGGAGGTGCCGTAGAAGCTGCCGGGGGCCACCAGGACACCCAGCTTGGCCATGCGGGCGACCTGGTCCCAGCAGCCGGTGCCGTCGGTGGCCCACAGGTAGAGGCCGGCCTCCGAGTGCTCGACGCGCCAGCCGGCCGACTCCAGGGCGGCCCGCAGGGCGGTGCGCCGGGCGGAGTAGCGGGCCCGCTGCTCGTCGGCGTGGGCGTCGTCGCCGAGGGCGGCGGCCATGGCGGCCTGCACCGGCTCGGGCACGATCATGCCAGCGTGTTTGCGCACCTCGAGCAGGCGCTTCACCAGGACCGGGTCACCCGCGACGAAGGCGGCGCGGTAACCGGCCAGGTTGGAGCGCTTGGACAGGGAGTGGACGGCCAGCAGGCCCTCGTGGGAGCCGCCGCACACGTCGGGGTGGAGGATCGAGACCGGGCGTTTCTCCCAGCCGAGTTCGATGTAGCACTCGTCGGAGGCGACGATCGCGCCGCGCTCGCGGGCCCAGGCCACCACCTTGGCGAGGTGTTCGGCCGGGAGCACCCGGCCGGTGGGGTTGCTCGGCGAGTTGACCCAGACGAGGGGCACCCGCTCCGGGCCGAGTGAGAGCAGGCCGTCGGTCGGGAAGGGCTCGGCCCCGGCCAGCCGGGCGCCCACGTCATAGGTCGGATAGGCGAGCTCGGGAAAGATCACCTTGTCGCCGGGGCCCACGCCGAGCAGGGTCGGCAGCCAGGCGACGAGTTCCTTGGAACCGATCGTCGGCAGGACGCCCGCAGGATCGACCGTCACGCCGTGGCGGCGGGACAGCCAGCCCGCCGCGGCCTCGCGCAATCGGGCCGTGCCGTAGGTCAGCGGGTATCCCGGACTGTCGGCGGCGTCGGTGAGCGCCCTGCGCACGACTTCGGGGACGGGGTCGACGGGGGTGCCGACCGAAAGGTCGGCGATGCCGCCGGCATGAGCCTCGGCAGTGGTCTTGTACGAGGCCAGGCTGTCCCACGGGAAGTCGGGCAGGGCGATCACGAGAAAGGGCTCCCGGTGGTGGGCGTCAGGTGGTGAGGCGTCAGTGGTCTTCGGCCTGAGGCGGCAGGGCGGCCACTACGGGGTGGTCAGCGTTGATCTTCCCAACCTTCGAGGCACCGCCGGGCGAGCCCAGGTCCTGGAAGAAGTCAACATTGGCCTTGTAGAAGTCCTTCCACTGCTCGGGCAGGTCGTCTTCGTAGAAGATCGCCTCGACCGGGCAGACCGGTTCGCACGCCCCACAGTCGACGCACTCGTCGGGGTGGATGTAGAGCATGCGCTCGCCCTCGTAGATGCAGTCGACAGGGCACTCTTCGATGCACGCCTTGTCCAGGACATCCACGCAAGGCTGCGCGATGACGTAGGTCACCTCTAGCTCCTTCTTTCCGGCACGACATGGGCCGCAGGTTGCTCCGTCCTAGTATTGCGGTGACTGTCAGGTAGCCGGAACAGGGAGGGGCCAATGTCATGGCCTTCCAGCTCAAGGTGACCATCACGCCGGCCGATGTCGGGAGCCGGGTCTCGGTCCGCAGGGCGCTCCCCGAGGGGTTCCGCGACGTCGTCGGGGTGCTTGAGGCGTGGGAGAACGGCATCCTCTCGGTACGCAAGAGGGACGGCTCCGTCGTCGAGTTCCCCGAAAAGGTCATGGCCGCGGCAAAGGTCGTCCCCGGCTGAGGCGTGCCGCCTCGACGTGGCGGGACATGACGCCAAGCATTCGATTCGTGACCAGACTCGTGACCACTCCCGCGCTGGCGGCCCTCCTGGCCCTGGCGGCCTGTTCGTCCCAGGGCGGCGAGACCAAGGCCCTCCCGCCGGTCAACGTGAAGGGCGCCAGCCTCCAGGCGGGCTTCGGCAACATGGACCGGCTGGTCGAGGCCGCCCAGAAGGAAGGCAACCTCACCGTCGTCGGACTGCCCCGCGAATGGGTCAACCACGGCGAGCTGATGGACGTCTTCGCCGACAAGTACGGCATCAAGATCGAGTCGCTCAACCCTGCGGCCAACAGCCAGCAGCAGATCGACGCCGTCGCCACGGCCCAGAAGCCCGACGTCTTCGACCTCAGCGTTGACGTGGCCCTCGCCAACGCCGCCACGTTCGCGCCCTACCAGGTGACCGGCTGGACCGACATCCCCGACGAGGTCAAGGCCCTCAACGGGGCCTGGTACGCCGGATACGGCGGCTACATGTCGATCGGCTACGACCCGCGCAAGATGAAGGCGCCGGTGTCGTACACGGATCTGCTCAAGCCGACGGGCCGCACGGCCGGCACCACGGTCGCGCTGGCGGGTGACCCGCTGAAGAACGCCAGCGCCTTCAACGGCGTGATGGCGGCCTCGATGCAGGGCGACAAGTTCGACGCCAAGCGGGGCGTCAAGACCTTCGCGGCCCTGAAGAAGGCCGGGGCGGTGGCGGCCGCGCCCGAGCAGGCCACGGCGGTGCTCGACTGGGACTACCTGAACGCCGCCAGGTCGGCCGCCAACGCGGCCAACTGGCAGGTGACCATCCCGGCGGGCTCGGTGCTGGCCTCGCCCTACGTGCAGGCGATCAGCGCGAGCGCGCCCCATCCGGCGGCGGCCCGGCTGTGGACCGAGTTCCTGTTCTCCGACGAGGGCCAGAACATCCTGATGAGGGGTTACGCGCGGCCCTCGCGGATGGAGGCCATGCAGATGCGCAGCACGCTCGACAACGAGGCGGCCGGGAAACTGCCGAAGCTCAACGGGACGCCGGTGTTCCTGAGCATCCCGCAGCAGGACGCCGCGAAGATGTATCTCAAGCAACACTGGTCTCAGCAAATGAGCTGAAAAACACTGATTCCACGGCTGGCGTACAGTAATGCCGGACAACCGTGGAAGTGAGCCCATCTTGCGATACGACACACCGACGCTCATGAGGTGGAACGCTCGCGCCTACGACAGCTCATTCGGCTATGTCTCGGCGCAGGGCGCTCCACTCGTGGAGCTGCTCGACCCGCAGCCGGGTGAGCGCGTGCTCGACCTCGGCTGCGGCACCGGCGTGCTGAGCGGTGAGATCGCCATCCGCGGGGCCTACGTCCTGGGGATCGACGGGTCCCACGCGATGATCGAGGCGGCCATCGCCCAGTTTCCCCGGCTCGACTTCGCCGTGGGCGACGGCCACGACTTCAGCGTGTCCCAGCCGTTCGACGCGGTGTTCTCCAACGCGGCCCTCCACTGGATGCACCGCGACCCCGACGCGGTGATCGACAACGTCCGCAACGCGCTGCGGCCGGGCGGCCGGTTCGTGGCCGAGCTCGGCGGGGCAGGCAACTGCGCCGCCCTGACCTCCGCCATGCTGACCGCCTGGCGCGAACACGGCCTTCGCGAGCCCGAACTGCCCTGGTATTTCCCCAGCCCGGCCGAGTACGCCGTCCGCTTGGAACGCGCCGGTTTCACCCTCCGCATCCTGGAGCACTTCGACCGGCCGACCCCGCTCGACGAATGCCCCAACGGCGCGGCCGACTGGGTGCGCATGTTCGCCGGGTCGCTGCTCGACGGCCTGTCCCCCGCGCGGGTCGAGTCGCTGCTCAGGAGGGTGAACGAACTCGCGGCCCCCGCCCTGCGCCACGATTCCGGCTGGATGGCCGACTACGTGAGACTCCGTTTCGCCGCCGTGCGCCGCTGAAGGGTGACACCATCGTTTGTGGCTGTTCGTCACGGATGAAACTCCCGCCACGGCAGGGGATTTGCCAGACTATGGTCTGGTCTTACGGAAGTGATGGGGATAGCGATGAACTTCTGCCTGAGTGACCTCGTGCCACCACTGCGCTGGAGTGACGCTGCCGCCATCCTGAGCGGTCGGGACGGACTGCCCGACGCCTGGTGGCGGTCCCTGCCGATGAGCCGGGTGCTGAGTGCGCTCGGGGTCGACGAACTGGCGGAATTGCTGACTGATCTGACGCTTGACCAGTGGCCCGCGGCGGCCGTGGGCGACGTGCTGCCCGCCCTCCATGTGCTCGACGCCGAAGACGCGGACGACCCTCAGGTGGGGATCGCGCTCGACCGGGCCGGATCGTGGGCGGGACTGCTGGCGCTGACCGGGCGGGAGCTGACCGAGCAGCCGTTCGTGCGCGCCCGGCCGTTGATCACGGCGCTCTATTCGGCCGTGCTGACCAAGCTCGCCGGGGGCGAGACGCCGCCGAAGGCGCCGTTCAAGCCCGAGCCGGAGGCTCCCGTCGAGGAGCCCTACGAGACCAAGGCCGCGCTGAAAACCCCCTTCCCGCCCAAGCAGGTCAACGGCAAAGTGCCCTCGCGGGCCCCCTTCGAGGCCAAGGCCCCCGTCGAAGAGGCCGAGGCGCCATGGCTGGAGGACGCCGCACCCGAGGAGCCGTCCGCCACCCCATCCGCCGTACAGGCCCCCGTCGTCCCTCAGCCGCGCAACACCAGCGAGGACGACGAGGATCTCGCCGAGGTGATCGACCGGGTCTTCGCCGCCCTCGACGACCAGAGCTGGATGGTCGCGCAGAACCGGGTCTTCACCGACTCCCCCACCTCGTTAGAGTCCCTCTCCAAGCTGCTCGGAGTCCCCGCGAGCCTGATCGAGGTGTCCGAGAACGCGCTGCGCGCCCGTCTCAGGGACTGGCTCGCCTCGCCACCGGCCGCCCGCTACCGCGCCTACCTGCTCAACCTGACCGAACTCCTGGGCGTCGCCGCGCCGAAGGCACGGCTGGTCAACGCCGCCGAGTGGCATACCAGGGAGCTGCCCTCCCTCGACGTGCTGGCCTGGCAGTTCGTGCTGGCCACGCTGCCCGGCTACCAGATCTCCGGCGACTGGATCGTCCAGGGCGATCTGGCCGAGCTGCACGATCGCACCCGGGGTCTGATCGTGAACGCCGACCGGCCGCCCACCGTCTCGCGGGCCCTCGAACTCGTCTCCACGCTCGGCATACATCCCGAGGTCGCCAAGGAGTGGCTGGAGAACGTACCGCAGCTGCGGATACAGAGTCCGAACGGCGGGCCACCGCCGCCGCCCACCCCTTTCACGCCGCCTCCCCGGCCCGCCGACGTGTCCCAGACGCAGCGCTGCTTCCGTCAGCCCGACGGGCGCTGGTGGCTGCGGATCGACGTCGACCCGGGCCATCTGGCCGGGACCGAGGTCGCGCTGCCCGAAGGCTTCGCCCTGTATCTGGGGTTGTCGCCGGGTGGTGAAAGGTCGGTGCGCAGCGCCGCCGGAGACGTCACGATGACCTGGCGGGAGTCTCCCGCCATCGACTCGCTCGGCCGCATCCTCAGCGAGGTCGCGGCCAAGGAGGGCAGCCACATCTTTCTCACCCTCTCCGACGAGGGCATGCTCAGGGTCCGCCATCTCCCCGCCGCCACCGCCGGCGACACGATCGCGCGGGCGCTGCGCCTGGTCGGTTACACGGCCCCCGGCGGAACCTCCGACCAGGCCGATCGCGTGATCGCGACCCGCATCGGCCTGACCGGGCCGACCACGCCCGACGAGCTGCGGGCCCGCCTCCGAGAACGTGGGGACAGAGACCTGCTGTCCCTGCTGGGATAGGCCCCCATGCCCCGCCTCGCCGTCTCCCTGGACTTCACGCAGGAACTCGCCACCCTGGCCCGGCCGGTGCGCCGGGACGCCGTGGTGTCCGTCAGACGGTTCCTGCACAACTCGCCCGCCGGGCCGGTGCCCGAGCGCGTGCGCAACGCGCGCGACCCCCGCGTGACGACGTTACGCCTGGCCGACCGGCACCGCGCGGTGGCCGTCCGCCAGCGTGACGTCTACTGGCTGGTCACGATCCTGCCCGACGCCGAGGCCTACACCTACGCGCAACGGCACCGCTTCACCGTGAACTCCGCGATCGGCGTGATCGAGGTCTGGGACGCCGAGTCGCTGGCCCGGGTCGAGCCCGCCCTCCGCCGGTCGTCGGCGGGGTCGGAGAAGCGCCTCTACGGCCACATCTGCGAGACCGACCTCATCGACATCGGCATCGACCAGGAACTCCTGCTGCCGATGGTCCGGATGATGGCCACCGACGCCCACCTGGCCGCCGTGGAACCGCTGCTGCCGGAGAGCCAGTACGCCCCTCTGGCGGCGCTGGCCCGGGGCGGATCGCTGACCGACGCGTGGCGCGAGCTCGACGGCTGCCGGGTGACCTCCGTCGAGAACGTCGATGTCGACGACCTGGAGGGGGCGCTGCTGCGCTCCCCCGGCAAGGCCGCCTTCGCCGGCGACCGGGTCGAGCTCGACCGGGTGCTGACCAAGCCCCACTGGTGCACGTTCCTCTACCCGCCGCAGCACACCTACGCCAACTGGCCCGCCTACGACCGCCCCGTGCTGGTCACCGGCGGCGCGGGCACCGGCAAGACGGTGATCTCGCTGCACCGGGCGGCCTACCTGGCCAAGGAGAACACCGGGCCGATCCTGCTGGCGACCTTCTCCCAGGTGCTCGCCAACGAGCTGTCGGCCAAGCTCGACCTGATCATCGACGACGAGGTCGTGCGCAAGCGCGTCGAGGTCACCAACGTCGACCGGCTGGCCCACCGCATCGTCTCGGCCGCGGAGGGCAAGGCCCCCACGCTGGTCGGCGACGTGACCAAGCTGTGGGAGGAGGCGGCGGGCAGCCGCTTCGGCGCGGCGTTCCTGCTGCGGGAGTGGGAACAGGTGATCCTCTCCCAGAACCTGCGCACGCTCGACGAATACCTGACGGCCGAACGCCCCGGCCGGGGCGCGCAGCTGTCCCGTGACATCCGCACCAACGTGTGGCGGGCGGTGGAACACGTCGAGGGACGTCTGCGGGAACAGGGCCGGCGGACCCTCCTCCAGCTGGCCTCCGAAGGCGCCGAGTTACTGGGACGCACGACCGACGTGCTCGAGAGCGACGCGCCCAGGCGGGAGCCGTACAAACACGTGGTGATCGACGAGGCGCAGGACCTGCACCCGGCGCAGTGGCGCCTGCTGCGGGCGGCGGTGCCGCCCGGACCGAACGACATGTTCATCGTGGGCGACCCGCACCAGCGCATGTTCGACACCCGCGCGGCCCTGGCGGGCATGGGCATCCCGGTCCGCCGGTTCCACCTCAAGATCTCCTACCGGCTGCCGCACGAGATCCTGTCCTTCGGTGTACGGCTGCGCGGCGGCGGTCCCGTCGACGGCCTGGTCGAGGGCGCGGCCGAGATGTACGGCTACCGCTCCACCGTCCACGGCCCGCGCCCGCTCGTGCGCGAGTACGTCTCCCAGGACGCCGAGATCGGCGGTCTGGTGGCCCACGTGAGCGACTGGCTGGCCGACGGCGTGGCCCCCGAGGAGATCGCGGTCTCGGCCCGCACGGTCGAGATCGTGCGGATGGCACGGGCGGCCCTGCGTGACGCGGGCATTGAAGTGAAAGTCACGATGCTGCACGGTATGAAGGGACTGGAGTTCCGGCGGGTGGCCGTGATAGGTGTCGCAGAGGGGATCATCCCGGCGCCCGACGCGCTCACTCCCGCCACGGAGGATCCGACGGCGAGAGCGCATGACCTGCAGCGAGAACGGGGGTTGCTGTATGTCGCGTGCACGCGGGCGAACGAGTTGCTCTACGTGTCCTACTCAGGTCGGGCGAGTCCCTTCCTTCCTGCCTGATCCCCTAATCTGAACTGCGGATAACTTCCCCTTGCCGGTTGGACCTGCATGAATTTGAGCCTGAGCGACATCGTGCCCCCCCTGCGCTGGACCGCGCCCAGCCAGGTGGAGCCGATCGCCAGCGATCCCGGCCTCCCGAACTCGTGGTGGCAGGCGCTCCCGATCGACCGCGCCTGCGCCACGGTCGGGCCGGCCCAGATCGCGGCCAAACTGGCCGATCTCACGTCCGCCTGCTGGGGGCATCTGATCCTCGGCGACATCATGCCGCTGCTGCGGTTCACCGCGCCGGCCGAGAGCCAGCGCACCCCGGGCAGCCGTGACAGCGTCCGGCTGCTGTTCGCCGGGGTGCTCGACCGGCTCATGGACACCGAGCCGCTCAACCCGCTGGCCAGCGTGCCGCCCGCGGTTCCGGAAAGGCCGCTGCCCGAGATCATCGACGAGCTGTTCCAGCGGCTCGACGACCGCCAGCGCGCGATCGCCCGCGACCGGCTCTACGCCGAGCACCGCGCCACCCTCGACGAACTGGCGCAGCGGTTCTCGGTCACCCGCGAGCGCATCCGGCAGATCGAGCGCGACCTGCGCGACCACGTCGACAACTGGCTGCGCGGGCAGGAGGCGACCCCGCTCACCGCCCATCTGACCTGGCTGCGCACCCGGCTGGGGTCGGCCGTCCCGGCCGACGACCTGGCCGCGGCGGTGCCCTGGCACCGCACCGAGCTGGGCACCCTGGGCATTCCGGCCTGGCGCTTCGTCCGCACGTTACTGACCGGCTACGACCAGGTCGACGGATGGCTGGTGGCGGGAGGCGCCGACGAGCTGCGGGAGAAGACGCGGCAGCTGTTCACCGACGGGCCCGTGCCACTGGCCGAGGCGGTCGGCATGGTCGCGCAACTGGGGGTCCGCGAAGACGTCGGGGAGCGCTGGCTCGGCGCGGTGCCGCAGTTGCGGCTGCTCGAAGGCCATGTCGTGCCGTGGCCGAGAAGCGTGAACGACAAGGCCGAGGCCGTGCTGGCGGTGGCGGGCACACCGCTCACCCCCGAGGAGATCCAGACTCGCATCGGCGAGGACTACAGCCTGGTCGGCATCCGCAACCAGCTCACCGCCGACGAGCGGTTCCTGCGGCTCGACCGGAACAAATACGGCCTGGCCCGCTGGGGCGGGGAAGAGTATCTCGGCATCCGGGAGATGATCGCCCGCGAGATCGTGAAGGCCGGTGGCGAGGCGTCGGTCAACACGATCGTGGCCTCGCTCACCTCCCGCTACGAGGTGAGCGAGAGCTCGGTGCGCGCCTACGCCGGCGGCCCGGGCTTCGAGCGCACCCAGCGCGGTTGGATCCGCGTCGCGGGCGCCGAACCGGCCGACTACCAGCCGCGCCGCGACGTGTCGAACACCCGCCGCTGCTTCCGCAGCCGCGACGGCCGCTGGTGGCACCGGGTCGACGTGAACGCCGAACACCTGCGCGGCTCGGGTTCCCCGCTGCCGACCGGGTTCGCGGCCCACCTCGGCATGGCGCCCGGCGGCCAGCTCACCGCGTCGACCCCGCAGGGGGAGGTGGTGATCTCGTGGCACAACCAGCCGACGATGGGCTCGATCCGCCCGATACTGGCCGAATACAACGCCGGCGAGGGCGACCACGTCTTCCTGACCGTCTCCGACGGCGGCGAGCTGCTGACCCGGTTCCTGCCGCAGGGCGCGGCCGGGCTGCCGCCGCTGAACAAGGCCCTCCACCTGATCGGATACACCGCGCCGGTCGCCTCAGAGGCCGAGGGGATCCGGCTGATCGGCGCCCGCATCGGCATGCCCGACGGCGCCAATAAGGACGATGTACTCGGAAAGCTGAGAGAACGCGGGGATCGCGACATTCTTCTCTATCTGTAAAGAAGGTTGTGGGACGATCGTTCTCCACACGGGGAAGGATCATGAATGTACGCCGCTTTGTTACTGGTCGCCGCCACGACCGTACTGGGGGCCGACGTCAGCAACTGGACCGGCGACGTCGACTGGCCTGACGTGAAGGGCAAGGGCGCGGAGTTCGTCTTCGTGCACGCCACCGAGGGGCCGAACTACAAGAGCCCTCGATTCGGCACCCAGTTCTCCGGCGCACTGACCGAGGGGATGTACCGGGGCGCCTACCACTTCGCGCAGCCGCACGAGTCGTCCGGCAAGGAGCAGGCCGACTTCTTCGTCCGCAACGGCGGCAACTGGATCAAAGACGGCCGCACGCTGCCCGGGGTGCTCGACGTCGAGGACAACCCGTACAACAACCGCAACGGCCTGAACAGCTGCTACGGCCTCGACCAGGACGAGATGGTCACCTGGATCGGCGACTGGCTGACCCGCTACAAGGCGTGGACCAAGCGCGACGCGATCATCTACACGACCACCTCCTGGTGGAAGACCTGCACCGGCGACACGAAGAAGTTCGCCAGGAACCCGCTCTGGATCGCCCGCTGGGGCAGCGACCCGGGCGAACTGCCGGCGGCGTGGAAGAAGTGGACGTTCTGGCAGAAGGCCGAGAAGGCCGACCACGCGGGCGGTTCCGACGCGTTCAACGGCTCGCTGTCGCAGCTTCACGCGCTGGCCGACCCGCCGGTCCGGCTGCTGATCTCGGGCGGCGCCAAGAGCCGGTCGCAGTACGTCCTCAAGATCTCCAACACCGGCGCCAAGCCGGCCACGACGATCAACATCTCGGGCAAGACCTTCGGCAACAACCGCTTCACCTACGCGCCGAAGGCCTGCAAGCGGACCGCCACCACGGTCAAGTGCGCGATCAACAGCCTGGCCCCCGGCAAGAGCGCCACGCTGAAGTTCTCCACGAAGCCGAAGGGGTCGAAGCCGGTCGGCATCAACTTCCTCGTCGGGTCGATAAAGGTGACGCTCAAGTAACCTCAGAGGCATGCTGCGGCTCTATGACACTCGTCACCGGCTCGTGGAGCCGCTTCTTCCTCCCGGTTCGCGCTCACTGCGCCTCTACACCTGCGGCCCGATCGTCCACCGCTCCGCCCACATCGGCGATCTGCGCTCCTATCTGCTCTCCGATCTGATCCAGCGGGTGCTGGGGCGGTCGAGCGTCCGGGTGGCGGCCCACCAGAGCCCCAACTACGGCGCGGAGTCACCGCGTTCCGACATGCTGGCCCTCAACATGCGGCCCGTCGATCCCGAGCCCATCCCGGCCAGGGCGATCGATCTGATGATCGAGCAGTGCTCGCCGGAGCACCCGGCAGAGGTCTCCTCGACCCACTGGGCCCATGGCGGCCATCTCCTCTTCGACGGCCGCGAGATGGCCGAGAACGTCGTGCTGCTCGGCGACGTGGTCTCCAAGGGCCTCGATCCGTTGTCGGTACGGCTCGCGTTCATGGAGCACCGCTACCGCGACCAGATGAACCTGACCTGGGACGCACTTCACGAGGCCGACCGGACCATCAAACGCTGGCGCCGCGCGGTGGCCAAATGGGCCGAGTCCCCGAGCCTCCCCATCGCCAAGTCCTACGCCGACGCGATGACCGGCGCGTTCGAAGCCGACCTCGACACCCCCCGCGCCCTGAAACTCCTCCGCGACCTGGAAAAGGATCCCGAGCCGCTGCCGGGCTCGAAGTTCGAGACCGTCATGCACATCGACCAGATCCTGGCCCTCGACCTGGCCATCGACATCGGCAAGCCTCAGTAGCGGGCGCGGCGGCGGCGCCATCGTGGGGGGATTCTCGGGTAGCCGCCGTCGTCGAGGTTGGCCATGCGTTCGAAGAGGTTGTAGGTTCCCACGTTTCCGCAGACCAGGACCGAGATCAGCACCGACAGCACGTAGATCGGCAGCATCGGGAGGCCGATGAGGGCGGCGTACTGGCTGGCGTGGCGTGACTCGTGCAGGAGGAGGGGGCCCTGCAGGAAGCCGTCGGGGTATTTGGTCACCACGACGTTGCCGACCGTGAAGGCTCGGGCGATGGGGAAGTTGTAGCGGTAGCCGTGGGCGTAGATCAGGCCGAGTTCGCCACGGCGGGTGGTGGCGCCGCCCACGCGGGCGATCAGGAGGCCCAGCGGGGTCGACAGGTTGATCCAGTTGATGACGCGCCGGAAGCGGAAGTAGGGCCGCATCAGCTCATCATGCGCTCACTGGGCCAGAAACGCGTAGTGACCCCGGTGGTAGATGAGTGGCGTGGCGTCTCTGGGGGCCGCGACGGACTCGACGCCGCCGACGACGATCGAGTGGTCGCCCGCGTCGTGGACGGCCACCGTCCGCAGCTCCAGGGTCGCGATGGCGCGGTCGAGCAGGGCGACGCCCAGGGTGCCTCGGTGGTGGGGGAAGCCGGTCAGCTGGCCGTCCAGAGGGCGGCCGCGTTTGGCGAGGTAGCGGGAGACCTCCTCGTCGTCGTCGCCGAGGACGGAGACGCCCCACACGCCCGCGCTCACGACCGTGTCGTGGAAGCGGGCGATCTTCTCGGCGCAGAACAGGGCCAGCAGTGGGTCCAGGGACACCGACGCGAACGAGTTGACCGTCATCGCGTGATCGGCGCCGGTCGGGTCGACGGTCGTCACGATGACGATTCCGGTCGCGAACCGGCCGGCCACCTTCCGGTAGAGATCCCTGTCAGCGAGCACGCTCGCTACCGTATATGGACGTTCTGCCTGAGCAGCCAGGACCCTCCAGAAGAGGGGACGAGCGCGACGGCGAGGGCTACGGCCACCAGACCGCCGTAAAGATAGATGTATCCGCCCAGGGTCGCCGCGATGGCCAGATCGCCCTCCGGGCGGGGGCCGGCCAGGATCATCGACGGGATCACCCAGCCGACGGCCACCACTCCGGCCGCGAGGCGGGTGACCATCAGGCGGCCCATCGCGTAGGGGACGGCGAAGACGACCAGGACCGCCAGGATCCCCCCGATGGGGAGGGTGCCGGACAGGTACCACTCGTGTTCGAACGCGCCGACGACGCCCAGGACCAGGCCCAACATGAAAAGCACGCCGTAGGCGGCGCCGGTGACGGCCGACTCGGCGCTGCCCGGACCCTGATCGGGCTCGGCGGTCTCCGGGGCGGCGTTCACCATCATGGGGCGAGGCTAGCCGATGCCGGCGAACAGATCGTCCTCGCGGCCCGTTACGGAGGGTCCCGCCTTGCGCACGAAGTGTTCCACTCCCCTGGCCTCCTGGCCGACGCCGTTGGACAGGGCGAACCGGGGGGCGTCGACGGTGATCTGGGTGGCGTGGGCGCGCAGGGCGGTCAGCTTCACGTTCAGGTAGGGGCGCGCGTCGATCGAGGTGGTCACGGTCTCGCGGCCGTAGCCCAGGGCGTCGACGTCTTCGGGCTGGAAGATCTCCATGCGGGCCGCCGCCTCCAGCATCTCGGAGCGCAGCTGGGCGGTCTGGTAGAACTTCACGACGCCGGTCGCCTGGGAGAAGGCCCGCCACGCCACCCGATGGGCCTGGATGTGGTCGGGATGGCCGTAGAGGCCGTTGTCGTCGTAGGTGACGATGACCTGGGGGCGTACGGAATCAATGATCTTCAGCAGCCGCTCGGCGGCCTCGTCGACGGAGGCCCGCCAGAAGCAGCGCGGGTCGTCGTTGGCGGCCCCGCCCATCATTCCGCTGTCGCGGTAGCCCAGGAACCGGTGGTCGTCGACGCCGAGAGCCTGGCAGGCCGCCGCCAGCTCCCTTTCGCGGTACGCCCCCAGCTCATCGGGACCGAGGTGCGAGAGCGTGGAGGGGATGATCTCGCCCTCTTCACCGCGCGTGCACGTCACCAGGGTCACGTGGACGCCCTCGGCGGCGTAGCGGGCCATCGTGGCGCCGGTGCCGATCGTCTCGTCGTCGGGATGGGCGTGGACGAGGAGGAGGCGGCGGTCGGGCATGCTGGCACTATAAGGGGCTATGACTGAGAGCTTCCCTCGCCTGCATGCCCGGACCCGCCGGTTCACGCTCGGCGTGCCGCGCGGCTTCACCCTCACCCCCTCGGGCGAGAAGGTGATCTTCCAGCGCACCAAGTCTGGTACCGACGCCGTGACCTGCCTGTGGGAACTCGACGTCGCCTCAGGCGAGGAGCGGCTGCTCGTCGACCCGCTGATCCTTGGCGCGGCCGAGGAGGAGCTGCCACCGGAGGAGCGGGCCCGCCGTGAGCGCGCGCGTGAGTCGGCCGGTGGCGTGGTCGCCTACTCGTTCGCGGGCGGCCGGATCGTCTTCAACCTCTCCGGTTCCCTGTACGTCTGGGAGTCCGGCGAGATCCGCTGGCTGAAGACCCCCGGCGGGGTGATCGACCCGCGCCTGTCCCCCGACGGCGGCAAGGTCGCCTACGTCAGCGGCGGGCGGCTGCGGGTGCAGGACCTGGGGACCGGTTCCGACTTCGAGGTGGCCGGGGAGGACGGCGCGACCTGGGGGCTGGCCGAGTTCATCGCCTCCGAGGAGCTCGACCGGATGCGCGGCTACTGGTGGTCGCCCGACGCGTCGGCGCTGCTGGTCGCCCGGGTCGACGACTCGCCCGTGCAGGTCTGGCACATCGCCGACCCGGCCAACCCCGGCAGCGAACCGGTGGCGATCTCCTACCCGGCGGCCGGGACGAACAACGCGCGGGTCAACCTCTACATCGTGGGCCTCGACGGGATCCGCACCGAGGTGCCGTTCGAGCACGAATACCTGGTCACCGCGTCGTGGGACGCGTTCGGGCCGATCATCGTGACGCTGGCCCGCGACCAGCGGTCGCTGCGGCTGCTCTCCGTCGACCCCACCACGGGCGGCACCACCCTGATCCGCGAGGACACCGACGAGAAGTGGGTCGAGGCGGCCCAGGGGGTCCCGGCGCACACCGCCGACGGCGCCGTGGTCTGGGTGGCCGACGCCGAGGGCGGGCGGCGCCTGTTCGTCGGGTCGAGCGCGGTGACGCCGCCGTCGCTGCAGGTCCGCAGCGTGGTCGACGTCGACGAGAACGTCGTGCTGTTCACGGCCAGCGGCGGCGACCCGGCGCAGGTGCAGCTCTGGTCGTACGCGCGGGGAACCCTCAGCCCCCTCTCGACCGACGCGGGCGTGTTCACCGGGCGTCGTCGCGGCGGGGTGACCGTCGTGGTGGCGCAGTCGCTCGCCCACGAGGGCGTGTCGGCGCGGGTCATCAGGCTCGACGGCAGTTCGACGCCGATCGCGAGCGTGGCCGAGCGGCCCGGTCTCGACCTGCGCGTCTCACTGTCGCGGGCGGGCTCCCGTGAGCTCTCCACGGCCGTGCTGCTGCCCTCGTGGCACGTCGAGGGGTCGGGGAAGCTGCCGGTCCTCATGGACCCCTACGGCGGGCCGCACGCCCAGCGGGTGCTCCACTCGCACCGGATGTTCCTCGAGGCGCAGTGGTGGGCCGAGCAGGGCTTCGCCGTGATCGTCGCCGACGGGCGCGGCACACCCGGACGCGGCCCGGCCTTCGAGCGCGAGGTCTACCGCGACTTCACCATCACCCTCGACGACCAGGTCGACGTGCTCCAGTCGATGCCCCACCCCGACCTCGACCTGACCAGGGTCGCGATCCGGGGCTGGTCGTTCGGCGGCTACCTGGCGGCGCTGGCGGTGCTGCGGCGGCCCGACGTGTTCCACGCGGCCATCGCGGGCGCGCCGGTCACCGACTGGCGGCTCTACGACACCGCGTACACCGAGCGGTATCTGGGCCACCCGGCGGAGGGCCACTACGAGCACTCCTCGCTCCTCGCGGACGCCGAGAAGCTGACCCGCCCGCTGATGCTGATCCACGGCCTGGCCGACGACAACGTGGTGGCCGCCCACACACTGCGGTTGTCGTCGGCGCTGCTGGCCGCCGGTCGGCCGCACACCGTGCTGCCGCTGTCGGGCGTCACCCACATGACGCCGCAGGAGGTCGTCGCCGAGAACCTCCTGCTGCTCCAGGTGGAGTTCCTCAAGAACGCCCTTAAGGCAGATTCCAGGCGCTAACGGCGCCAGCTCTCCCACAGGGCGGCGTAGGGGCCACCGGCCTCGACCAGTTCCTCGTGGGAGCCGAGTTCGCTGATCCGGCCGTCCTCGACGACGGCCACCCGGTCGGCGTCGTGGGCCGTGTAGAGACGGTGCGCGATGGCGATCACGGTGCGCCCGTCGAGGACCGCCGCCAGCGACCGCTCCAGATGGCGGGCCTGGCGGGGGTCGATCAGCGAGGTCGCCTCGTCGAGCACCAGCGTGTGGGGGTCGGCCAGCACCAGCCGGGCCAGCGCGAGCTGCTGCGCCTGCGCCGGGGAGATCGTGATGCCGCCGGAGCCCACCTCGGCGTCGAGGCCCAGCTTCTCGGCCCACTCCCAGGCGTCCACCGCTTCCAGTGACTTGCGCACGGCGTCGTCATCGGCCTCGGGACGGCCGATGAGGACGTTGTCGCGCAGCGTCCCCTTGAACACGTGGTGCTCCTGGGTGACCAGGGCGACCTGGCCGCGCAGCTCGGCGAGCGGCAGCTCGACCAGCGGGGCACCGCCGACGGTGACCGTGCCGGTCCGCGGGCCGTGGATGCCGGCGAGCAGCCGTCCGAGGGTCGACTTGCCGGCCCCCGACGGTCCGACCATGGCCAGGCGTTCGCCCGGCTGGACGGCCAGGTCGATGCCGTGCAGGACGTCGTGTCCTTCTCTGTACGCGTACCGCACGTCGTCGGCCTTCAGCTCGTCGCCGTCGGGCGTCGCCCCGGAGGTGACACGGTCGTCGGGCACGTTGGCGACGCCCAGGAGCCGGGCCATCGAGGCGCTGCCGACCTGGAGCTCGTCGATCCACGACAGCAGCCGGTCGAGCGGGTCGACGAGCTGCTGGATGTAGAGCGTTCCTGCCGTGACCTGAGAGATCGTCACCCAGTCCCGCGTGTAGAACAGGCCGCCGATGAACAGCGTGGCGACGACCGGGATGACGTAGCCCATCTCGACCGCCGGGAACCAGACGGTCCGCAGGCTCAGCGAGTAGCGCTCGGCGGCGTAGGAGCCCCGGATGTCGTCGTCGGTCCGGTCGCGGCGGCGGTCTTCCAGGCCCAAAGCCTCGACCGTACGGGCGCCCTCGACGGTCTGCGCGAGGCCCTCGGTGAGGGTGGCGTACGCGGCGCCCTCACGCAGGTAGGCGGGCCCCGACCGGTTCAGGTACCACCGGGTGGAGATCCAGATCAGCGGCACCGCCACCAGCGACGGCAGCGCCATGATCGGGCCGCCGACCACGAACAACGCGCCGACCATGAACACGCCGGTGACCAGCGCGATCAGGATCTCCGGCACGGCATGGCGGACCGTACGCGACAGCGAGTCGACGTCACGGGAGGTCCGGGTGATCAGGTCGCCCGAACCGGCCCGCTCGACCGTGGACAGGGGCAGCGCGAGGACCCGGTCGACGAACTCCTGGCGCAGCTCGGCGAGCACCTTCTCACCCAGCCGGGACGACGCGAAGACCGCGAACCGGGTCAGCACCGCCTGGGCGGCCACGAAACCGGCGATGGCCAGCGCGATCACGCCGACGTTCACGTCTTTGGCGCCGTCGGCGACGTCCTGGACCAGGCCGCCCAGCAGCGCCGGTCCGGCGAGGCCGGAGAGCGCGGCCAGCCCGTGGAGGCCCAGCGTGATCGACAGTTCCTTCGGATATTTGACCATCAGGCGCCGGGCGTAGGCGCGTACCTGCGTCTTGTCGGCGACAGGCAGGATCTGGCGGCTCATCGGTCCTCCCCCCGGGTGACGGTGGAACGGTAGGCGGTGCTGGCGGTCAGCAGCTCGCGGTGGGTGCCCTCGGCGGCTGTCTTCCCGTCTTCGACGTAGAAGACGTGGTCGGCCCGGTCGAGCACGAGCGGGCTCGTGGTGACGACCAGGGTGGCCCGGCCGGCGCGGGCCTTGGCGAGGCGTTCGGCGATGCGGGCCTCGGTGTGGGCGTCGACCGCGCTGGTCGGCTCGACCAGGATCAGGATCTCCGGGTCGGCGGTCAGCGCGCGGGCCAGGCGCAGGCGCTGCTGCTGGCCGCCGGAGAACTCCCGGCCGGCCTCGGCCACGTGGGTGTCCAGGCCGTCGGGCAGCGCGTCGACGATGTCCTCGGCGCAGGCGGCGTGGACGGCCGCCTCGACGTCGCCGTGGCCCCTGACGTCGAGTTCGTCGCGGAGGGTCCCGGCGAACAGCGCGGCGGCGTTGTCGGCGACCAGGATGTGCGCCCTGAGGGCCGCTTTGGGCAGGTCCTCTGCCGGTACGCCGCCGAGCGTCACCCGGCCGTCCGAGTAGCGGCCCAGGCGGTCGGCGATGGAGATCGCCTCTTCGGGTGTGGCCGCGGCGAGCGCGGTGACCACGCCCTCGCGGATGACGACGCCCGACTCCTCGTCGCGCAGGTCGCCGTGGCGGAGCTGGGTGTGGCCGCCGGTGATCTCGGGCTCCAGCGACAGGATGCGGACGACCCGTTTGGACGCCACGGCGCCCTTGGTCAGCTTGTCGGCCGCCTCGGTCAGCGTGCGCAGCGGGGCGATCAGAAAGACGGCGTACCCATAGAAGGAGACGAGCTCGCCCGGCGACAGCTCGCCCGCGAGCGCGAACCGGGCGCCGAGCCAGGTCACCGCCGCGATCAGCAGGCCGGGAAGCAGCACCTGGGCGCCTTCGAGCAGCGACTCGACCGACGCGACCCGCACTCCGGCCGCGCGGGTGCGCTGCGACTCCACGCGGTAGCGGTCGGCGAAGACCTGCTCGCCGCCGATGCCGCGCAGCACCCGCAGGCCCGAGACGATGTCGCCGGCGCGGGTGGCCAGGTCGCCCTGGAGGTCGCGCTGGGCGTGCTGGCGGTGGTGCAGCGGCTTGAGCAGGGGCGTGATGGCCAGCGCCATCACCGGCACCCCGATCAGCACGAGCAGGCCGAGCGGCAGCGAGGCCGACAGCATGATGACGGTCACCACGCCGATGGCGACGACCGCCCCGACGCCGCGCAGGATGATGTCCATCGCGTTGCCGATGTGGGCGATGTCGGAGTTGCCGACGCTCACCACCTCACCGGTCGACAGACGCTTGGGCAGGGTCGCGCCGAGGCGGGTGGCCTGGCGGCTGGTGAGCTGGACGGTCTGGTAGGCGGCGTTGAGCCAGGTGTAGACGGCGCAGCGGTGCCGCAGCACGCCGGTGACGGCCTGCACCACGCCGAGCGCGAAGACCACGGCCGACCACTGCGCGAGCTCGCGGGTGTCCTTGGCGATCAGGGCGTCGACGCCGCTGCCGAGCGCGGCCGGGATCAGTGCCTGGGCCACCCACCAGGCGAGGGCATAGATGATGCCCAGCCAGAGGGGCAGGCCCTGTTCGCGAGCCATCCACCAGAGGTATCTGCCGGGCCCGCGCGTGTCTGGTTCGCCGGGATCGCCGGCCGGAAGAGCGCGCATCCTCCCAGCCTGGCTGGCCCGCTGAACAGTCGTCCAACCATTTATGGCGCCGACGTCAACGAAGGTTGACATCTGAGCGTGCGTCAACTTTAATTGACAACATGAACGAGACAGCGCAGCTCGCCTCGGATGCGAGCAGCCGTGATCCCTCGATCGGCCTGCGCGCCGTGAGGGCGCTGCGGATCCTCGTCGACCGCCTGGAAGCGCTCCAGGTGGAGAACGCCCGGGACCAAGGCTGGTCGTGGCAGGACATCGCGGTCCACCTCGACGTCACCAGACAGGCCGTCCACAAGAAGTACGCGGGCGGGCGCGGCCTGCTCAGACGGGGAGACTGACGATGTTCGAACGATTCACCGACGACGCCCGCCGGGTCGTGGCCGCCGCCCAGGCGGAGGCCCGCCGCCTGAACCATCCGCGCATCGGCACCGAACACCTGTTGCTGGGCATGCTCCAGGACTCCGAGTCCCTGGCCGCCCGGGTGCTGCCGGGTCTCGACCACCGGGGCGCCGAGACCCGCCTGCGCGACATCCTCAACCAGCCCGGCGGGCGGCACGGGCACGAGCTCGACGCCGAGCTCCTCAGCACCATCGGCATCGACCTCGACGCCATCAGGGAGAAGGTCGAGGAGGCCTTCGGGCCCGGCGCCCTCGACCGCGAACCGGTCCGCGACCACAAGGGCCACCTGCGCAGCGGCCGGCACATCCCGTTCGGGCCGCGCGCGAAGAAGACGCTGGAGCTGTCGCTGCGGGAGGCGATCGCGCTCAAGCACAAGTCGATCAGCGACGGCCACATCCTGCTCGGCGTCATCCGGGAAGGCGGCGGCCTGGCCATGCAGATCATCACCGAGGCCGGTCTCACGGGGTCGCGGGTCCGGGAGGATCTCGTACGGGAACTGGGAACCCCGGCCAACGGCCGGAAATGACATGCACGATGCCCTTGCCAGGACCGGCCATTTGGTCCTGGCAAGGGCATCGAACCCTATCCCTACCCCGACTTGCGGGAGGCTCTCAAGTAGTCGGAGTTCATGCGCGCGATCGTGTCGAGCGGGATGCCCTTCGGGCAGACCGCGGTGCACTCGCCGGTGTTGGTGCAGCCGCCGAAGCCCTCCTCGTCCATCTGCTCGACCATCGCGCGCGCCCGGGAACCCCGTTCGGGCTGGCCCTGCGGCAGCAAACCCAGGTGGGTGATCTTGGCGGCGGTGAACAGCGACGCGGAGCCGTTCGGGCAGGCCGCCACGCACGCGCCGCAGCCGATGCAGGTCGCCGCGTCGAAGGCGTCGTCGGCGTCGAGTTTGGGCACCGGCGTCGCGTGGGCGTCGGGGGCCGAACCGGCCGGGACGGAGATGAAGCCGCCCGCCTGGATGATGCGGTCGAACGCCGAACGGTCGACGACCAGGTCCTTCACCACCGGGAACGGGCGGGCCCGCCACGGCTCGATGACGATGGTGTCGCCGTCGTTGTAGTGGCGCATGTGGAGCTGGCACGTCGTGGTGTTCTTCTGCGGGCCGTGCGCCACACCGTCGATCATCATGGAGCACATGCCGCAGATGCCCTCGCGGCAGTCGTGGTCGAACGCGACCGGGTCGTCGCCCGCCAGAATGAGCCGCTCGTTGAGCACGTCGAGCATCTCCAGGAACGACATGTCCGGGGAGACGTCCTCGATCTGGTAGCGGACCAGCTTCCCCTCGTCGTCGGGGCCGCTCTGCCGCCAGACCTTCAGGGTGAGGTTCACTTGTAGCTCCGCTGGGTCATCTTCACGTACTCGTACTCGAGGTCTTCCTTGTGCAGGACCGGCCCATCGGGGGTCGACTCCCAGGCGGCCACGTAGGCGAAGGCCTCGTCGTCGCGGAGGGCCTCGCCGTCGGCGTCCTGCGACTCGGCGCGGAAGTGGCCGCCGCACGACTCGGTGCGGTGCAGGGCGTCCAGGCACATGAGTTCGGCCAGGTCGAAGAAGTCGGCCACCCGGCCGGCGCGTTCGAGGGCCTGGTTGAGCTCCTCGTTGACGCCGCTGACCTTGACGTCGCGCCAGAACTCGGCGCGCAGCTCGGGGATCCGCTCGAGCGCCTTGCGCAGGCCTTCCTCGGTGCGCTCCATGCCGCAGTAGTCCCACATGAGCTTGCCGAGCTCGCGGTGGAAGGAGTCGGCGGTGCGGGTGCCGTTCACCGACAGCAGCTTGTCGATCCGGTTGCGGACCGCGATCTCGGCCTCGGCGACCGCCGTGTCGTCGGGGGCGCCGAACTTGTGCGCGTCGGCCAGGTAGTCGCCGATGGTCGTCGGCAGCACGAAGTAGCCGTCGGCCAGGCCCTGCATCAGCGCGGAGGCGCCGAGACGGTTGGCCCCGTGGTCGGAGAAGTTGGCCTCGCCGATCACGAACAGGCCCGGGACGCTCGACTGGAGGTCGTAGTCGACCCACAGCCCGCCCATCGTGTAGTGGACCGCCGGGTAGATGCGCATCGGCTGGGTGTACGGGTCCTCGCCGGTGATGCGCTCGTACATCTCGAAGAGGTTGCCGTACTTCTTCTCCACCGCGTCGCGGCCGAGACGGCCGATCGCGTCGGCGAAGTCGAGGTAGACGCCCAGGCCGCCAGGGCCGACGCCGCGGCCCTCGTCGCAGATGTTCTTGGCGGCGCGGGAGGCGATGTCACGCGGCACCAGGTTGCCGAACGCCGGGTAGATGCGCTCCAGGTAGTAGTCGCGCTCGTCCTCGGGGATCTCGGCGACCGGGCGGGTGTCGCCGCCCTTGACCGGCACCCAGACGCGGCCGTCGTTGCGCAGCGACTCCGACATCAGGGTCAGCTTCGACTGGTAGTCGCCGGAGACCGGGATGCAGGTGGGGTGGATCTGGGTGTAGCAGGGGTTGGCGAACACGGCCCCCTTCTGGTGGGCCCGCCAGATCGCGGTGGTGTTGCAGCCCTTGGCGTTGGTCGACAGGAAGAACACGTTGCCGTAGCCGCCGGTGGCCAGCACGACCGCGTCGGCGAGGTGGGTCTCGACCTCGCCGCTGACCATGTCGCGCACCACGACGCCGCGCGCCCGGCCGTCGCTGATGATCAGTTCGAGCATCTCGTGGCGGGTGTGCATCTCGACGGTCCCGGCCGCGATCTGGCGCTCCAGCGCCGAGTAGGCGCCGAGCAGGAGCTGCTGGCCCGTCTGGCCGCGCGCGTAGAAGGTGCGCGACACCTGGGCGCCGCCGAAGGAGCGGGTGTCGAGGAGGCCGCCGTACTCGCGGGCGAAGGGCACGCCCTGGGCCACCGCCTGGTCGATGATGTTCACCGAGACCTGGGCGAGGCGGTAGACGTTCGACTCGCGGGCGCGGAAGTCGCCGCCCTTCACGGTGTCGTAGAACAGCCGGTAGATCGAGTCGCCGTCGCCGCGGTAGTTCTTGGCCGCGTTGATGCCGCCCTGCGCGGCGATCGAGTGGGCCCGGCGGGGGGAGTCCTGGTAGCAGAACGACTTGACCTTGTAGCCCAGCTCACCGAGGGTCGCGGCGGCCGAGCCGCCCGCGAGGCCGGTGCCGACCACGATGACGTTGATCTTGCGCTTGTTGGCCGGGTTGACGAGCCGGGCCGAGAACTTGCGCTTCTCCCAGCGGTCCTCGATGGGACCTTCCGGGGCCTTGGTGTCCTTGATCGGCTCACCGAGTCGATAGTTCATTTCACCACTCCGAACGTGATGGCCAGCGGGACGACCAGGAAGCCGATCGTCAGCAGCCCGCTGACGACGGCGGCCGAAGCCTTCAGCACCGGGTAGCGCCGGGCCACCCCGAGGGTCTGCAGGGCGCTCCACAGGCCGTGCCGCAGGTGCAGGCCCACCATGACCACCGAGATCACGTAGAACACCGTGATGTACCAGCGGGCCGGCTCGAATCCGGCGACCATCCGGGCGAAGGGGGTGGCGTCGTGGCCCTCGGGGTTGGTCACGCCGAAGGTCATGTCGAGCAGGTGGTAGATCACGAAGAAGAAGATGATCACGCCGCCCCAGCGCATGGTCCGGGTGGCGTAGCCGTTGGCGCGGGACTTCACCTTGGCGGCGTACTTGACCGGACGGGCGTGGGCCGCCCGGCGGGTCAGCACGATCGCCGACCACATGTGCGCCCCGATCGCGACGACCAGACCGGCTTCGAGCAGGGTCAGCAGGCCGCGGTGCGGGAGCAGCGGGTAGCCGACCTCCCGCAGCCAGGCGGCGTAGCCGTTGAACGACTCGGCGCCGGCGAAGATCTTCAGGTTCCCCGCCATGTGGGCGACGAGGAAGAAGACCAGCACCGCGCCCGACACCGCCATGACGGCCTTGAGAGAATTCGAGGAAGCCCGGCGGCGTCGCCGGGAGGGAACCGGGGTGACCGGTTCGGTGGCCCTGCCCCGGTCGATAATCGCAGTCACGCCAAAAACGCTAGGTACCTGCGTATTCGCCGTCCAAGTCATCGCGGTTCTGGTTTCGATAGCCGCTGGCTATGCGCTCTGGCCTGGCGCGCGACCCCTTCCCGCCAGGGTGATCGCATGCGACGAAAGTCACAGCCGTATGGTGATGAGCTGTGCAGTTGCAGCAGCTCGCCTACTTCGTGGCGGTGGCGGAGTCGCGTCACTTCACCCACGCGGCCGAGCGGATGCGGGTGGCCCAGCCGTCGCTGAGCAAGCAGATCAAGACGCTGGAGACCGACCTCGGCGCGCCCCTGTTCAGCCGGGCGCGCGGCAACGTCACGCTCACCCCCGCCGGAGAGGCGCTGCTGCCGCTGGCGCGGCGCATGCTGGCCGACGCCGACACCGCCCGCCGCGAGGTCGCCGAACTCGCCGGGCTGCGGCGCGGCCGGGTGAGACTGGGCGCCACGCCGTCGCTGTGCGCGGGGCTGCTGGCCGACGCCCTGGCCCGGTTCCACCACGACTATCCGGGGGTGGAGATCCAGGTCGAGGAGGGCGGCTCGCGCGACCTCGTGCGGGCGCTGGCCCGGGGCCAGCTCGACCTGGCGCTGATCATCCTGCCGCTGCAGAGCGACGACCCCTCGCTGGTCACCGAGGAGATCCTGAGCGAGCACCTGGTCGTCGCGCAGCCCGCCCATCTGACCACCGGTCGCCGCACCCACGTGCGCATCGACGAGCTGCGGCGCCGTCCGCTGGTGATGTTCCGGCGCGGGTACGACCTGCGCGAGGCCACCCTGAACGCGTGCCGCCAGGCCGGGTTCGAGCCCAGGTTCGCCGTCGAGGGCGGCGAGATGGACGCGGTGCTGCGGTTCGTCGAGGCCGGGCTCGGGGTCGCCGTGGTGCCCTCGATGGTGCTCGACGGAAGGCCCGGCCTGGTGGGTGCCCCCCTGCTGCCGGGCCTGCGCAGAACCGTTGCGCTGGCGCACCGCAAGGATGTTGAGCCGACCCGTGCGGCACAGGCTTTCCGGGCCGTTCTCCTGGGTTTCCTGGACGAGGCGACCCGCGAGGGCACGCTCCCAGAAGGGGTCGAAGCGCTCCCCCAGCACTAGTTGCCTGTCGCTACTATTTGGGGTGCCCTCCTCTGGAAAGAGGCCTTCGTGCCCGCTCTCTCACACGGTCTGCCCGACCTCGTCACGCTCCTCCTGATCGAGGACGACGCCGAGGACGCCTTCCTTGTCGAAGAGCTGCTGGCCGACTCGCAGAAGCCGCCGAAGATCATCTGGGCCCGCACCCTCGCCGAAGGACGCGACCGTTTCACCACTGAGGTGACCTGTGTCCTGGTCGACCTGTCGCTGCCCGACGCGATCGGTCTAGAAGCCGTCCGCCAGGTGACCGCGATGGCGCCCGACACCGCCGTGATCGTGCTGACCGGCCTCAACGACGTGCAGATCGCCGTCGACGCGGTCGCCGCCGGCGCCGAAGACTACCTGGTCAAACAGGAGGTCGACGGCAACATGCTGGCCCGCGCGATCCGCTACGCGATCGAGCGCAAGCGCGGCGACCTCGCCGAACGCGAGCTGGTCGAGCAGCGCGTGCTCCGCGAGGAGACGGCCCGGCTCGAACACGGACTGCTGCCGACGCCGGTGCTGCGCACCGACGCGCTGGTCCACCAGTCGACCTATCTGCCCGGCCGGCAGGAGGGCCTGCTCGCCGGAGACTTCTGGGACACCCTCCAGACGGCCGACGGCGCGGTCCACGTCCTGGTCGGAGACGTCTGCGGGCACGGCCCCGACGAGGCCGCGCTGGGCGCGGCGCTGCGCATCGCCTGGCGGACCCTCACGCTGGCCGGCCTCGACGGCAACGACGTGCTGCGGACAATGGACGCGGTGCTCCGGCTGGAGCGCGGCTCACCGGAGATCTTCACCACGCTCGTCACCGCGACGATCGCCCCCGATCTGAACTCGGCCCGGCTCTACGTGGTCGGGCACCCGCCACCCCTGGTTATCCTCGGTGACGACGTCGACGTGGTCACCGAGACCCCGTCGGGCCCGCCGATCGGGATCTTCCCGGAGATGGACTGGATCCCGGTCGACATCGCTCTCGACCGGCCCTGGACGCTCCTCTTCTTCACCGACGGGCTGATCGAGGCCACCGTGGGCGACGGCCGCGACCTGCTGGGCACCGACGGGCTCATCCGGCTGGTGCGCGAACAGGGCGGCGTCTTCCTCGACCAGTTGATCGAGCAGGTCAAGACCATGCACGCCGACGCGCTGACCGACGATCTCGCCGCGGTCGCGCTCTCCCGGAGGTGAAATGAGCAGGTCCATCAGCCCGCTCGCCCCGCCCGAGCAGGCCAGCGGACTGGGCCGGCTCCCGGCGGGCCGATGGTTTCTGCTGGTCGGCGCGATCGTGACGCTGCTGTTCGCGGGGTCGATCGCGTTCACGCTGAAGACGATGAACGACACCCGCGAGGCCAGGGCCACCCTGGTCGAGGTGATCGACCCGCTGGTCCTCCACACGCTGGAGCTGTCGACCTCGGTCTCCAACGAGGAGGCCTCGATGCGCGGCTACGGCCGCACCAACGAGTCCTTCTACCTGACCGACTTCGAGGGGGCCAAGCGCGATTCGGCCATCGCCAGGGGCAAGATCGAGGCTCTGCTGCCGCGCGCGCCGGACATACGGGCCGACAGCGATCGCCTGTTCGCGGCGGTCGAGAACTGGCGCAAGGTCTACGCCGAGGAGATCGTCCGGCGGGTGCCCGAGCTCGGCAAGGACACCGCCTCCACGCTGGCCCCGGTGAACACCGAGGCGTTCAACGTGGTCCGCACCGCCCTGGGCACCCAGCAGGCCCATCTGACCAACCTCCACGGCGACGCCACCACCCGCCTTGACCGGGGCTGGGACTCCTTCTACGGCGCGCTCGCGACCCTCGCCATCGTGCTGCTGCTCGCCGGGATCGCCTTCACCCTGCTGGTCCGCTACATCGTCCTGCGGCCGGTCGCCGCCCTCCAGGCCCAGGTCCGCCAGGTCGCCTCGGGCGACTTCGACAGCGAGCTGCGAGTGAACCGCCCGGCCGAGATGGCCGAGCTGTCCGCCCACGTCGACACGATGCGCCGCCGGGTGGTGAGCGAGTGGCGGGCCACCCAGCAGGCCGAACAGGCTCTCGTCGACCAGGCCGCCGAGCTGAAGCGGTCGAACAGCGAGCTGGAACAGTTCGCGTACGTCGCCAGCCACGACCTCCAGGAGCCCCTGCGCAAGGTCGCCAGCTTCACCCAGATGCTGGAACAGCGCTACGGCGACCAGCTCGACGACCGGGCCAAGCAGTACATCAAGTTCGCCGTCGACGGCGCCAAGCGCATGCAGCTGCTGATCAACGACCTGCTCGACTTCAGCCGGGTCGGCCGGGTCACCGGTGAGCGTGAGCCCACGTCCACGGGCGACGCGCTGAAGGTGGCACTCGACAACCTGGCCGTCCGCATCGAGGACACCGAGGCGACGGTCACCTACGCCGACCTCCCGGTCGTCAACGGCAACAAGCTGCAGCTCACCCAGCTCTTCCAGAACCTGGTCGGCAACGCGATCAAGTTCCGCTCCGACGAGCTCCCGCAGATCACCGTCACCGCCGAACGCAAAGACGGCATGTGGGAGTTCGCCTGCTCCGACAACGGCATCGGCGTCGACGCGAAGTACGCCGACCGCATCTTCCTGATCTTCCAGCGCCTGCACCCCCGGGACGTCTATCCGGGCACCGGCATCGGGCTGGCGCTGTGCCGCAAGATCGTCGAATACCACGGTGGCCGGATCTGGCTCGAGGACAATCCCGACCACAAGGGCACCACGTTCCGCTGGACTCTGGAGGCCACCGATGAATGAACTGCGCTGGATCGACGTTCTTCTGGTCGAAGACGACCCGGGCGACGTCCTGCTCACGCAGGAGGCCTTCGAGATGAACAAGGTCCGCAACAAGCTGCACATCGTCAACGACGGCGAGCAGGCGCTGCGGTTCCTGCGCCGCGAGGGCGACTACGCCGACTCTCCCCGCCCCGACCTGGTCCTGCTCGACCTCAACCTGCCGCGTAAGGACGGGCGGGAGGTGCTGGAGGAGATAAAGGCCGACCCGGAGCTGCGCTCGATCCCGGTCGTGGTGCTGACCACGTCGGAGGCCGAGGAGGACATCGTGAAGAGCTACAAGCTGCACGCCAACGCGTACGTCTCCAAGCCCGTGGATTTCGACCAGTTCATCAGGGTAGTTCGGCAGATTGACGATTTCTTCGTCACCGTCGTGAAGCTCCCGGGGAACAACCATCGTGGTTCATGATCAGGAAACGTGACAGGAATCACAGGCCAGAAGTCAGTGACCCTCCTCACACGTATCCATGACATGGTCGTAACGTAGCCCCCACCAATACGGCGTGGCGTCGCGGCGGTTCGGCGCGAGCCGCCCAACACGGCGTCACGCGGTCAGTTCCGGTGGAAGGTCTCCGATGACCCAGCAGACGGCCGAGAGCCCGGCCAGAAAACAACGCGCTCAGCTGAAGGTGCGCACTCTCCGCACCGACCGATGGTGGCTCGCCCCGGCGCTGACATTCGCCGGTTTGACGTTCTTTCTGATTTACGGCTTCTGGGCGATCTTCGACGCGAGCTACTTCGTCGAGCCCTATATCGCGCCCTTCTCCTCGCCGTGCCTGACGACGGCGTGCCCTGAGGGCGCGCGGTTCCTCGGATGGGCCCCGATCGGCGACTGGTTCCCGCTGCCGCCCGGCATCCTCATCCTTGGATTGCCGGCCGGTTTCCGGCTGACCTGCTACTACTACAGGAAGAGCTACTACCGGTCGTTCTGGCTGAGCCCGCCCGCGTGCTCCGTGGCCGAGCCGCACAAGAAGTACACCGGTGAGACCCGGCTCCCGCTGATCATCCAGAACGTCCACCGCTACTTCTTCTACGGTGCGATCCTGATCGGCGCCATCCTGACCTATGACGCCGTCCTGGCTTTGATCCACAAGCCGGCGGGCCTGGGCACCTGGATCCTGGTGATCAACGCGGTTCTGATCGTCGCCTACACCCTGTCGTGCCACTCGTGCCGACACATCGCCGCCGGGCGGCTGAACCACTTCAGCAAGCACCCCGTGCGTTACCGGGCGTGGACGTTCGTCTCCAAGCTCAACGCCAAGCACCAGCAGCTGGCCTGGGCGTCGATGTTCTCGGTGATGATCGCCGACTTCTACGTCCGCCTGGTCGCCAAGGGCGTCATCACCTTCCCGTTCGCGTAAGGACTGTTCACCGTGGAACGTCACGAATACGACGTCATCGTCATCGGAGCCGGCGGAGCCGGGCTCCGGGCGGCGATCGAGGCACGTCAGCAGGGCAAACGCACCGCGATCATCTGCAAGTCGCTGTTCGGCAAGGCGCACACCGTCATGGCCGAGGGCGGCGCGGCGGCGGCGATGGGCAACGTCAACTCCGACGACAACTGGATGGTCCACTTCCGCGACACCATGCGCGGCGGCAAGTTCCTGAACAACTGGCGGATGGCCGAGCTGCACGCGAAGGAGGCTCCCGACCGGGTCTGGGAGCTGGAGGCGTGGGGCGCGCTGTTCGACCGTACAAAAGATGGAAAGATCAGCCAGCGCAACTTCGGCGGGCACGAATATCCGCGCCTGGCCCACGTCGGCGACCGCACCGGCCTGGAGATGATCCGCACCCTCCAGCAGCGCGTGGTGGCCCTCCAGCAGGAGGACTTCGAGGTCCACGGCGACTACGAGGCCTACATCAAGGTCTTCGCCGAGTGCACCGTCACCCGCCTGCTGAAGGACGGCGACGCGATCTCCGGCGCCTTCGCCTACTGGCGCGAGACCGGCAAGTTCATGGTCTTCGACGCCCCCGCCGTGGTCCTGGCCACCGGCGGCATCGGCAAGTCGTTCGTGGTCACCTCGAACTCGTGGGAGTACACCGGCGACGGCCACGCGCTGGCGCTGCTCGCGGGCGCGAAGCTGATCAACATGGAGTTCATCCAGTTCCACCCGACGGGCATGGTCTGGCCGCCATCGGTCAGGGGAATCCTCGTGACCGAGTCGGTGCGGGGCGACGGCGGCGTGCTCACGAACTCCGAGGGCCGCCGGTTCATGTTCGACTACATCCCGGACGTCTTCAAGGACAAGTACGCGACGACCGAGGAGGAGGGCGACCGCTGGTACACCGACCAGGCCAACAACCGCCGCCCTCCGGAGCTGCTGCCGCGTGACGAGGTCGCCCGCGCGATCAACTCCGAGGTCAAGGCCGGCCGTGGCTCACCCCAGGGCGGCGTCTTCCTGGACGTTTCGAGCAGGCTCCCCGCCGCCGAGATCATCAAGCGGCTCCCGTCGATGCACCACCAGTTCAAGGAACTGGCCGACGTCGACATCACCGCCGAGCCGATGCAGGTCGGCCCGACCTGCCACTACGTGATGGGCGGCGTGGAGGTCGACGCCGACACCGGCGCGGCCTCGATCCCCGGCCTGTTCGCGGCCGGCGAGGTCTCCGGCGGCATGCACGGCTCCAACCGCCTGGGCGGCAACTCCCTGTCCGACCTGCTGGTCTTCGGCCGCCGGGCGGGCGCGGGCGCGGCTGCCTACGTCGACTCGCTGGGCGCGAGGCGTCCCCAGGTCACCGGCGTCGAGGAGGCCCAGGCCGAGGCTCTGGCCCCGCTCGAGCGCAAGGGCGGCGAGAACCCGTACGAGGTCCACCACGAGCTCCAGCGCACGATGAACGACCTGGTCGGCATCATCCGCAAGGAGAACGAGGTCGCCGAGGCGCTCGGGGTCGTCGAGAAGCTCAAGGAGCGCGCGACCAACACGACAGCCCCCGGCGGCAAGATCTACAACCCCGGCTGGCACCTCGCCATCGACCTGCGCAACATGCTGCTGGTCAGCGAGTGCGTCGCCAAGGCCGCGCTGCTGCGGCAGGAGAGCCGGGGCGGCCACACCCGCGACGACTATCCGACGATGGAGCCCGACTGGCGCCGCAAGCTGCTGGTCTGCTCGGCCGAGCCCGACGGCTCCGGGGTCGAGGTCGTCGAGAAGACCCAGATCTCCATGCGCGGCGACCTGATCACCCTGTTCGACCGGGCCGAGCTCTCGAAGTACCTCACCGAGGAAGAACTCGCGGAGTACGACGCCGCGGCCAAGGAGTTGTCATGAGTTACAAGGGCAAGTTCCGCGTCTGGCGCGGCGAAGGCGGGGAAGGCCGCCTGGAGGACTTCACGGTCGAGGTCAACGAGGGCGAGGTCGTCCTCGACGTCATCCACAGGATGCAGGCCACCCAGGCTCCCGACCTGGCCGTCCGGTGGAACTGCAAGGCCGGCAAGTGTGGCTCCTGCTCGATGGAGATCAACGGCAAGCCGCGCCTGGGCTGCATGACCCGGATGTCGACCTTCGAAGAGTCCGAGACCATCACGATCACCCCGATGCGCACCTTCCCGGTGATCAAGGACCTGGTCTGCGACGTCTCCTTCAACTACCAGAAGGCGCGCGAGATCCCGTCGTTCACGCCGCCTTCTGACGTGAAGCCCGGCGAATACCGCATGCAGCAGATCGACGTGGAGCGCTCGCAGGAGTTCCGCAAGTGCATCGAGTGCTTCATGTGCAACAACGTCTGCCACGTGATCCGCGACCACGAGGAGAACAAGACCCACTTCGCCGGGCCTCGTTTCCTGATGCGGATCGCCGAGCTCGACATGCACCCCTATGACGTGGAGGACCGCAAGGACTCCGCGCAGGAGGAGCACGGCCTGGGCTACTGCAACATCACCAAGTGTTGTACGGAGGTCTGCCCCGAGCACATCAAGATCACCGACAACGCGTTGATCCCGATGAAGGAGCGCGTGGTCGACCGGAAGTACGACCCGCTGGTCTGGCTGGGCAACAAGATCTTCCGCCGCTAGTCCGTACAGGAAAAAGGCCGGTCTGGAACTCCAGGCCGGCCTTTTCACGTGCTGTTACAGCTGGCGGCCAGTGATCCACAACTGAGTCACAAGACGGGGACGGCAGGCTCGCGCCGGGAACTGGAAGCCAAGAGGAGGTGATTCCCATCACCGAACTCCTGATGCAGGGCGCGGACGCCTACACCTCACTCGCCGAGGTCGCCGCGGTCCACGAGATCGAGACCCCCGAAGTGACGCCGACCGTCTCCTTTGTCCTAGGCGGCGCCGTCAGCATGACCCTGACCATGCGGTACAGCTGCTGAACCCCGGATCCGCACAGACAAGGAGCTGAACCGTGTCCGCCGAACTCATGATGGGCGGCGCCGACGCCTACGCCCCGCTCGCCGAGGTCGCGACGGCCGACCCGATCGAGACCCCCGAGATGACTCCCGTCGTCTCCTTCATCACCGGCCTCAGCTACGGCGTGTCGGTGATGGGCACCTACTACTGGGAGTGCTGATGCCTGCTGAACTGCTGATGGACGGCGCCGACGCCTACACCTCGCTCGCCGAGGTCGCCGAGGTCGACGCTCCCGAGATTGTTCTCGACATAATCACCTGGAGTATCTGCACGCTCACACTCCAGGGCCACTGCTGAGCTCCGCTCCCCCAGCTCCCGGGCCCGCGCCCGGGGAACCGTATAACCGGAAGAAAAGGAAAGTCACATGTCCGTTGAACTGCTGATGGACGGCGCCGACGCCTACACCTCGCTCGCCGAGATCGCCGCCGAGATCGACTCTCCGGAGATCCTGCCCACCATCACCATCACCACCATCACCACGATCAGCGCGATCAGCGTCACCTACGGCATCGGCTGCTAGTCCGCCACGCCGTCTGAACACGGCGAGGTGAGGCGGTGTCACGGGCACTCGAACTGCCCGTGACACCGCCGGTCCCCGCCCCCATGGAGTCAAACGATGAGCACGGTCGTCACGTCGTTCGCCACCGGCTTCCTGCGCACCACGATCGTCCAGGACGACGACGGAACCTACCGATGGATCCGGCGGCCCGGCACCGACCGGGGCGGCGAGATCCCCGTTCCACACCCGCGGCTGCGCGCGGCGATCACGTCGGTGCCGGCGGGCCGGGTCGCGCTCACCCTGCCGGAGCCCGCGCAGAACGACGGGGTGACCTACCGGACCGGGCGGTACACGACGGTCGCCTTCCTGTTCCTCGGAATGGCGGGCGCGACGCCCGGCCTGGAGCAGACGGCCGGGGACACCCTCGCGGAGGCCGGCGCCACCCTCGCCCGGCTGCATTCCGCGCCGTTGCCCGAGGCGGACCTGCCGGCACCGCCGGACGGCGTCCGGCGGCTGCTCGCCTGGCTGGATGCCGGGCGGGGGCCGCGCGGCGCGGCCCGACTGCACCGCCGCGCCGTCGAGGTGCTCGGCCGGGCGCGCCTGGAGAAGGCGCGGGAGTGGTGCGCCATCGGGGGTGACCGGCGGGTGCTGCTGCACGGCGCTCCCGGGTCCGGCATCCTGCTCCCGATCGGCGCCGGCCACGACGGCGCTCTGCTGATCGGGGAGGATCTCAGCGCGGGCCCGCCGGAGTTCGACCTGGGCTGGCTCACCGGCGAACTCGTGGAGTTCTCCCACGTCGGCCGGATCCCGGGCAGTCCCTTCCCGCACGTCGACCACGACGCCCTCATCCACCGCCTGCTGGACGCCTACCCCGCGCCGCTGGACCGCGCCGCGACGGGCAGGGTGGCCGCGCTGCGCTTCCTCACCCACACCCACGACTTCGCCGCCTACGTGGGCTGGCACGAGTCCCTCGAACAGCACCTGCCCGCGCTGGCGGTCACCATCGACGCGGCCGCCGACGGGCACCTGCTGCCGTAAGACCCCACCGGAAAGAGCCGGCCTGGATCTCCAGGCCGGCTCTTTTCTCTTCCGGTACGGCTGTCACATGCGGTTGCACCTGCTTGCCACCCGGTGGCCAGTGGCAGGCAGGTGATCCACAACTGAGACACAAGACGGGCACGCCAGGCTCTCACCCATCGGCTCGTACGGGGGTTAGACACATGCACAGAGAATCAGGAGCGCGCCCATGACGGCACCGACGGCCATCGCGCCGGTTCCACTGGAACGGGTCCCCGAGGTGGGCGAGTTCCTCACCGGGCTCGGTCTCGGCGTCCTGCGGGAGGGCGAGGTCTCCGCGTTCCGGGGGCGCAACGACTCCTGGGCCGGCGTGACCAGCGTGGGGATTCCGGTCTTCGTCAAGCGGGTGGGCGGCGTCGAGGCCGACGTCCGCCGCCGGGTGGCCCGGATCGCGGCGATGGGCGACCTGCTCGACGCGCACCCTGTCATCAACGTCCCCCGGTTCCTCGGCGGCGACGAGACGACCTCCCTGGTCGCGTTCACCCTGCTGGAGGACGCGCGGAGCGCGTCGGAGCTCGGCGACGACCTCAGCTGGAAGCTGGCCAGGTCGGCGGGCGTCCAGCTGGGCACCCTGCACGGCCTGACGCCGCCTTCGCCGGTGGCCGAGGACGACTCGGCGCCGCCGCTGCCGCCGCTCAAGGCCCTGACCGCGATCTCGATGGAGATGTACCAGGCCGCCAGCGGCGCCGAACTGGAGTCGTGGGCGATCCTGCACAACGACGCCGAGGTGACCGAGGCGATCGGGAGGCTCGCCAAGTGGGCGAAGACCGGCCCGCGCGTGCTGACCCACGGCGACCTGCGGCTCGACCAGTTCCTCGTGCACGACGACCGGCTCCACCTGGTCGACTGGGAGGAGGCCCGGGTGGCCGACGCCGCCCGCGACGTGGGCGCCTTCGCCGGCGAGTGGCTCTACCGGGGCGTGCTCGGGATGGCCACCAAGGACGACGGCGTGAGCGACCGCGAGGTGGTCAACAACGGCGCCCGCAGGTTCGAGACGCTGCGCCCCTACATCGAGGCGTTCTGGACGGGCTACCTGGAGGCCCGCCCGGCCGCCCGCGACGATCACGAACTGGCCGCCCGCGCGGCCGGTTTCGCCGGCTGGCACATGTTCGACCGGGTCCTCGCCGCCGGATTCGAGCGGCCCCGGCTGACACCGCTGGAGCGGGCCGCCGCCGGGGTGGGCCGCAAGGTCCTGCTCGACCCCGCCGCCTTCACCACCACGCTGGGCATTGGAGACAACCGGTGAAGCCGTTACTCGACCGGGTGCGGATCGACTCCGACCTGACCACCGCGACGGTGGACGACCGCGAGGTCACCGCCGACAACCCCAAGAGCCTGCGCGCCGCCCTGGCGAACGCGCTCTACGACGTTCTGCACGCCGGCCGGGCCGCCCAGGACGGCCCCCGCCCCAAGACGATCAGGGATCCCGCCTTCGAGCGGGAGCTGCGCGCGGTGGTCCCGCACGAGTCCTCCTCGCTGCTGGCCCGCCCGGAACCCGGCCTGCCCGGTGTCGTCCGCCTGGGCGCGGTGCGCGTGCGCGTCCCCGACGACCGGCTCGGTGAGGAGGTCGAGACGCCGAACGGCCCGGCCCGCCGCGTCGACCTGCCCTCGGTACTGCCGGCCGCCTCCCCCGGATTCCTGTTCGTGAACGGTTCCCGGGGCGGCGACACGCAGTCGCCGGGGCACGTGCGGCTGTATGTGAGCGCCCGCGACGCCGACGCCGCTCCGCCGCTCTGGGCGGCGGTGCTCACCGCGCTGGAGTCGTCGGGCGTGCCCTACCGCGCCAAGGTGCTCTCGGCCAGAGATCTCCATCCCCGCCGCGACGCGGTGGTCGTCTACCTGGGGGCACAGGGCTGGCACGTCGTCCCCGACGTAGCCGAGAAGGCCATCGCGACCGGCCTGACCGGGCCGGACGTGTCCGACTACGTCGCCCCGCTCGGCCCCGGCGCCGGATGGGCCTGGGAACCCCAGGACGACCGGCCGGGCTGGCGCGGCCTGAGCTTCGGCGAACACCGGTCCCGGGCCATCGCGGCCGGGCTCATGACCCACGCCGAACGAGGTGGCGACCGCGACCAGACGGTCGATGACGCCCTCGCCGAGGCCGGGATCGCCCCCGGCGCCCTCCACCGCAACAGCGGCTCGCCGTCGCTGCCCTTCGAGACCACCGGCCTCTGACCCAGGGGCCGGACGCACGAAGGCACGAGAGGAGGTGACCTTCATGCCCGCCGACCATCTGATGGACGGTGCCGCCGCGTACGTCTCGCTCGCCGAGCTCGCGGCGGAGAGCGGCCCCGAGGCCGCGCCCATCCTCACCACCAGCCTGCCGCACACCCTCACGGTGTACCTCCAGTGCTGACCTCATCCACGCGGAAGGAAATCCCATGTCCACCGAACTGCTCATGAACGGCGCCGACGCCTACACCTCGCTCGCCGAGGTCGCGACCGCCGAGCCCGAAACCCTCGACGCCCTGCCCACGCCCACGGTCTCGATCTCGATCTCGCTGACCTACCTGCTCGAGTGCTGATCGCCGACGTCCGAAGCTCCCGGGGCCATCGGCCTCCGGGGAACCGTAACAACGAATCGAAGGGACCATCACATGTCCGCTGAACTGCTCATGAACGGCGCCGACACCTACACCACCCTCGCCGAGGTGGCCGCCGACCAGGAGACGCCGGACGCGGCGTCGGTCGTCACCGTGACCATCACCATCTACACGATCTCGATCGCGTACACCCTCGGCTCCGAGTGCTGACCAGCACAACTCCAAAGCGCCTGATGAAGGCGGTCTGAGGCGGTGTCACGGGCACTCGAACTGCCCGTGACACCGCCGGCCCATGTCCCCCCGACGGAGTCAAGCATGTCCTACGCGCTGTTGTTCCCTCTCCAACCCCAGCATCCCGAGCAGGTCGTTCCCTTCGCCGAGGTCGTGAACCGAGGGCAGGCCGGTCGTCTCTGGATGGGCCAGTCGTTCGGGGTCGAGTCGCACCAGATGTTCGCCTACCTGGCGGGGCGGGGGTACAAGGTGCCGACCGGCCTCGGCGTGACGTTGATGCCGCTGCGCCACCCGATGGAGGCGGCGGGCCAGGCCCGGAGCGTCGCCACGCTCACCGGCCGCCCGGTCGTCGCCGGCTATGGTGCCGCGACTCCCGAGATGGTCAGAAGCCTGCGTGGGCGGCCCTACACCAAGCCCGCCACCGCCGCCGCCGGTTACGCCGGCGCGGTGCGCGGCATGCTCGGGAAGGGGGTCTCCGGCCATGACTGTGAGGCGTGCGTGGCCACCGGCCAGCTGCCGAAGATGAACCATCCGACCGTCGAGGTCGGTCTGGGCGTGCTCCGCCCCGGCATGGCCAGGGCCGCCGGTGGCGTCGCCGACGTCGCCGTCACTTGGATGACGCCGCCCGCGTACATCAAGGACACCCTGATCCCCGCGCTGACGGAGGGCGCGGCGGGCGGGAAGGTGCCCCGGGTCGCCACCGTGGTGCACGCGGGGCTGGCCGGCCCCGGGCGAGACCCGGTCAGGCTGCTGCTCTCCGTGGCACGGGGCCATCTGGGCTCACACCACTACACCGACATGCTCCGCCGGGCCGCGGTGCCCGCCGACTCGTCCGATCCCGGAGCGGGCGCGCGGGCGATGGTCGAGGCGGGTGTGTACGCGTACGGGACCCTCGACGAGGTCGTGGCGCGGCTGCGGGCCTACCGGGACGCGGGTGTGGACGAGGTCATCGTCAACACCGGTGGAGTCGGCGCGATCGAGGGGCTGAAGGCCGGGCTGGCCGATGCCGAGCAGATCCTCGCGGGGCTGGCGGACGCAGATGACTGACCTCGCCGCCGCGCTGAACGCGCCCGCGTTCAGCTCAGAACGCCTGCTGGTGATGATCACCGGGTCGTTGAACGCCACGTTCATGCCCTATTGGGTGAACTGGCTGCAACTGTCGTACCCGAAGCTGGAGATCCAGGTCGTGGTCACCCGGAGCGCGGAGCGGTTCGTGACCCGGCACGCGCTGGCCGTGATGCTGAACAAGGACGTGCCGCTCGACGCCTGGCCGGACGACCCGGTGCCGGGCTCGCCGCACGTCCACTACGCCACCTGGCCGGACACCGTGCTGGTCTATCCGGCGACGTACAACTTCCTGAGCCGGTTCGCGGGCGGTCTCGCGGACACCCCGATGCTGCTGGCGCTGCAGACCACCAAGGCGCGGATCGGCATCGGCCCGGCCCTGCCGCCGGGCGCGACCGAGTCGCACGCCTACCGCCAGAACCTCACCGCCCTGCAGGCCCGGCCCAACGTCGTCATCGGCGATCCCATCCGGGGCTTCAGCGCGCACACACGGGAGTGGACGGCCGCCTCGCCGCCCCCGCTCCCCGTCCTGATCGAACAGCTGGAGGCCTGGCGATGAGCAGGGTCATCACGTCGTTCGCCACCGGCTACCTGCGGACCACGGTCACCCGGGACGACGACGGAACCTACCTGTGGACCCGGCGGCCCGGAGCCGACCGGAACGGGCAGATCCGCGTTCCGCACCCGCTGCTGCACGCGGCCGTCGCGTCGGCGCCGACGGGCCGGGTGGCGCTGACGCTGCCGGAACCGGCCGAAGGCGGCGTGACCTACCGGGTCCGGCGGTTCCCTCCGGTCGCGACCCTGTTCCTCGGGCTGGCCGGTGAGGTGCCCGAACTGATGCGGGTCGCCGGGGACACCCTCGCGGCGACCGCGCTGACCCTGGCCGCGCTGCATGCCGTCCCGGTGCCGGATGTGGAAGTGGCGGCCGTGCCGGTGGGCGTACGGAGACTCCTGAACTGGCTGCGCGGCGGGAGAGGGCCGCGCGGCGCGGCCGAACTGCACCGCAGGGCCCACGTGGTGCTCGGCCGGGACCGGCTGGACCTGGTGGAGAGCTGGTGCGCCATCGTCGGCGGGCGGCGGGTGCTGCTGCACGGCGCCCCCGGCCACGGCATCCTGCTGCCGGTGGGCGACGACCCGGCAGACGCGGGCGCTCTGCTGATCGGCGAGGATCTGGCCGCCGGACCGCCCGAGTTCGACCTGGGCTGGCTGATCGGCGAGCTCGTGGAGTTCGGCCACGCGGGGGTCAAACCTGGCCCACTCGGCCGCGCCGACTACGACGCCCTCGTCCACCGCCTGCTCGACGCCTACCCCGCCCCGCTGGACCGCGCCGCCGTGGGCCGGGTGGCGCTGCTGCGGTTCCTCACCCACACCCACGACTTCTCGGCCTATATGGGCTGGCACGACACCCTCGACGACTACCTGTCCGTCTTGGCGGGCGTCATCGACGCGGCCACCGACGGCCGACTGCTGCTGGAGACGAGCCACCGATGAAGAGACTGACCCTGCCCAACGGCCTCCGGGTGGTCGTCGAGGAGGAGCGTTCCCGGCCCGTGGCGAGTGTCGCCGTCCACTACGACGTCGGGTTCCGCGCCGAAGAACGGTCGGGCCTGGCCCACCTGTTCGAGCACCTGATGTTCCAGGGCTCGCAGGACCGCGACGGCGACCACTTCCAGCAGGTGGAGAGCATCGGCGGCTTCTGCAACGCCTCCACGCGGCAGGACTACACCGACTTCTACACGGTGGTGCCCGCCGAGGCCGTGGATCGGGCGATCGCGGTGGAGGCCGCCCGCATGCGCGCCCCGAAGATCACCGAACGCGCCGTCCGGGCGCAGACCGAGGTCATCCGCGAGGAGATCCTCGGCAAGCTCCGCAAGCCGTACGGCGGCTTCCCCTGGCCGCACCTGTCGCCCGTGCTGTTCCGCGACTTCGCCAACGCCCACGACGGCTACGGCGACCACACCGCGCTCCTGGACGTCACCGTGGACGACTGCGCCGACTTCTTCACCCGCCACTACGGGCCCGGCAACGCGGTGCTCACCATCACCGGAGACGTCGGGACCGACGAGGTTCTGGACGTCGTGGCACAGACGTTTGGGCAGCTCCCGGCCTCGCCGGCGCCGGAGCGGGTGTCCCGGTGGGAGCCCGAGCCGGTGGGCCGGGTGGAGGGCGAACACGTCGATCCGATGGCCCCCCTGCCCGCCTTCGCCATCGGGCACCGGGTGCCCGACCCGGCCACCGGTTTCGGCACGCACTTCGCCTTCTCGGCGGTGGCCGCCGTGCTGACCGGGGGGAACCGCCCCCGGCTGCGGGAGCGGCTCCGCCGGGAGACCGGGCACACGGTGACGTTCTCCGCACGCATGGGCCTGTTCGATTTGCTCGACGCGCGCGACCCCGACATGTGGATCCTCACCGCGATCCATCCCCAGGAGCTGCCCGCCGAGCAGGTGCTGGCCGCCGTGGACGCGGAGCTCGACTCGATCGCCCGGTTCGGGCCCACGCTGGAGGAGCTCGGCCGCCGCCGCACCAGCTGGACCAACGCCCATCACCGGGCCATGGACGAACCCGCCCAGCGCATCCGCGCACTCGGCCGGTTCGAGCTGCTCTTCGGCGACGCCGGGGCGGTCAACCTGCTGCCCGGCCTGTGCGCGGCGGTGACCGCCGAGGACGTGGCCAAGGCGGCGTCCTCCCTCCAGGCCGACTCCCGCGCACTGCTGACCCTGATCCCGGGAGCGGCCCGATGAACAGACCGGTCGACCGCACCCTGCCCAACGGCCTGCGGATCCTGGCCCTCGACCACGGCGTCATGCCGATGGTGGAGGCCCGCCTGCACCTGCCCGCACCCTGTCTCACCCCGGCGGACCTGGCCGCGTCGATGCTGCTGGCCACCTGCCTGTCGCTCGGCCACGACGCGGGCGACGGGGTGGAACTGTCCGCGACCGGGGACGTGCACCGCGTCGGCGTCACCGCCTCCGCCGCGCTGACCGACCTCGACGTGCTGCTGGCCGCGCTGGCCGACGTCGTCGACGGCACCCCGGGGGACCTCCTGCCGGCCCGGGGCCAGCTGGTGGCCCAGCTCCGGGTGCTCGGCGCCCATCCCGACATCGCGACCAGGGCCGCACTGGCCCGCCACCTGTTCGGCGACCACCCGGTGAGCCACCCCGTCCCCGGCGCCGACGACGTGGCCGCGATCACCGAGCTGCACCGCCCCTTCGACCCACGCGGCGCGGTGCTGATCATCCTGGCCCCCGGCGACCCCGGGAGGCTGGCCGACGCCGCGGAGAAGGCCCTGACCGGCTGGACCGGGTGCGGCACCGTCACGCTGCCCCCGCTCGGCCCGATCGAGACCGGCCGCCTGACGGCGCTCCCCCAGCCCGGCACCTCGCAGTCGCGGATCCGCCTGCGCGCCCCCGCCGTACCGGTCGACGACGAGCGCTACCCGGCTCTCTTCGTGGCGAGCAACGTCACGGGCGGCGCACTCTCCTCACGCCTGGCCAGGAGCCTGCGCGAGGACAAGGGTTATGTGTACGGGATCATGTCCTATTTCGACCTGCGGCCCGGCCGTCCGCTGCTGGCCATCGAGGCCGACACCGCCGCCGCGACCACCTCGGCCGCGCTGGAGGTGCTGGGCGGGGAGCTCCACCGGCTGGGCACCACCCATCCCCCGACCGAGGCGGAGGTCCACGCCGCCCGGACGTACGCCCTCGGCTCGTCCGCGACCCGCCTCGCCTCGCGCGCCGCCTACGCCAACGCGCTGTTCGACCTCGCGGCCAAGTCGGCCGACCCGCTGCTGCTGTTCGACTTCACCCGCCGCATCGGGGCGACGACCACCGAAGAGGTGGTCGCGGCGGCGGCGGAGTACCTCGCCCCCGGCCGGTTCTCCGGTGTGGTCGCCGCCGATCCTGAGGCGTTGCCGGAGACGCTCTCACTCGTCCGATAGTCGTACAAAGAGAAAGAGCCGGCCCGGAGAACCGGGCCGGCTCTTTTCACTCAGACATTCACCACGGGGACGGCGCCGGGGGCGCCACGACCGCCGGGCGGTCGTCGCAGGTGATGGTGTTGGGGAGCTGCCACGAACCCGCCCACGGGCCGGTCGTGCCGCCGCCGTCGTTGCCGCCCAGGTCGGTCACGGAGAACTCCGAGCCGGTCGGGGGGAAGTTGAACGAGCCGCAGTTGTTGATGCCGACCGCTCCGACGTTGCGGGCGTCGACGTTCTCGAACGAGGCGCCGCCCTTGACGCGGGCGCTCAGGACCGAGGTCCCGGTGCCGTCGATGCGGAGGTTCTTGAACTTCACGCCGGTGATCGAGTAGAGGTCCTTCACTCCCCACTCGCTCACCATCATGATCGCGTTGTAGGTGCTGTCGAGGTAGTGGTCGCCGGTGACCTGGATGTCGTTCTCGATCGAGCGGTCGAGGGCGTAGAGCCAGATCGCGCCGAGACCGATGCGCCAGTTCAGGTCGAACGTGCCCGCCCGGACCGTGGTGTTGTCAGTGAACTTCAGCGTGCCGGTGAAGGGCTCGGCGCCGAAGCGGGAACCGGCGTGCAGGCCGGAGCCCTCGCGCAGCGGGTCGGCCACCAGGTTGTTGGAGACCACGTTGTCCTTGCCGCCGTAGATCGCGATGCCGTTGGCCAGCGTCGGGGTCTGGACGGTGTTGCGGTCGAAGACGTTGTTGACGTTGGGGTTCTTCTCCGACCACATGGCCAGGCCGTCGTCACCCGTGTTGCGGATGAAGTTGCCCGACACGACCGAGTTCGTCACGCCGCCGTGGAAGTTCAGGGCGTCGGCGATCTGGTCGACGATGATGTTGTCGGTCACCTTGATGTTGTTCATCGGGCCGTCGAACCACAGGCCGACCTTGGTGTGGCGGATGTACAGGCCCTTGATCGTCGAGTCGCTCATCGCGCCGCCGATGCCGTTGACCTGGTCGGTGTCGATCCGCTCCCGTACGTCGCCCTCGATGGTGAAGCCCGACAGGTGCACGTTGCGGCTGCCGCCCTCGGTGGCGTCCTTGCCGTAGAAGCCGACGCCGGTGTGGACCGAGCCGTCGGGGGCGGGGGTCGGCAGGGCGACCTCCTTGCCCTTGATGATCGTGTACCAGGAGCCGGCGCCCTCGATCGTCACGTCGTCGACGATGATGTGCTTGCTGACCTGGTAGACGCCCGGCGGCACGTAGACCTTCAGGTTGCTGCGCTTGGCGAAGGCGATGGCCTTCTCGATGGCCGGGGCCGAGTCCTTGCGGCCGGTGGGGTCGGCGCCGAACAGCAGCACGTTGGCGGCGATCAGGCGCACGAACGGCGCGCCGACGACCTCGGAGTCGAGCAGGTCGATGACCGTCCAGGCCGCGTTGGTGTTCGCGGGTGCGGTCAGCCGGACCTTGTCACCGGCCTTGTAGGTCTTGCCGAGCAGGAGCCGCTGCTCGTCGTAGAAGTGCATCGGCCGGAACGGCTTGGTGATCTCCGGTGTCGGAGTGGTGGCGGCCGGCACGCACTGGCACTCGGTGATCCACCAGTCGGAGTGGAGCAGGCCGGCGTTCGGGTCGTTGGTGAACGGATACTGGTTGTACAGCCAGGCGAACTGGCTGGTCAGGGTCACCGTCTTCTTGTTGCCGCCGTTGACGGTCACGTTCAGCGGAGCGGTGATGCCGCCGCCGTTCGGGGCGTCGGGGACGCTGTAGCGCACGGTGAGGGCGTTGGCGGCCTTCGGCAGGGTGAACTCCACCCACTGGCCGGGGGTCAGCTTGACCGCCTTACGGCCCGAGGCCTCGGCCGGCAGCGTGTACGGGTTCCTGTCGGGGCCGATCACGACACCGTTGGTCGCCGCGTTCTCCGCCTCCTGCTCGACGAACGGGACGTTGGCGCCGCGGCCCGCGACCAACGCGGGGTCGAGTGCGGCCCGCGTCACCGCGGTCGGCGTCGCCGTCTGATGCGCGGCGGCCGGGCCGGCCACCACCAGGCTCAAGCCCACGGCCGTGGCTGTAACCACCGCCAACGCCACTCTTCGTGACATCTCGTGCTCGTTTCTGTCGGGGGGTGAACACCTGAGGGTGAGGTGACAGTAGGTCGCCCGTGCCCCGTTCCACAAGAGTCCTGCGAAATAGTTTCGTAACGCTCTCGCTTTCTTGCGCGCTTTGGCACCGCGTGTTGCAGCCTCACGCAACGCACGCCCAGGTCGGACGTCCTGTGCACAAAAAGAAACAGCCCTCCGGTCAGGAGGGCTGTTCGGTGTTTCGGTCAGTAGGGGCGGCGGCCAGGGGGTGTCTGGTTCTCGTCGTCGTCCGGCGGGTGGTTGGAGCTCTCCAGGACGTAACCCTTGGCGTACGTCGGCGACGGGGGCGCGGGCGGCGGCGCCTGGGGCGGCGGCTGCTGCTGGTAGACGTAGGGCTGCGTGTAGTCCTGCGGCGCCGGGGCCGGGGTCGGGAACGGCATCGGGTAGGGCACCGGCACGTAGTTGACGACCTGCTGAGGCGGCTGCGGCGGGTAGGGCTGGCCCGGATACGGCTGACCCGGGTAGGGGCCGGGATAGGGCTGGCCGTACTGCTGGCCGTAGGGCTGCATCGGGTAACCCGGGTAAGGCATCATCGCCATGTTCGGCGGCATCTGCGGACCCGCCTTGCGGACCGCCGCCGCGTGGGCCAGGCGGCGCAGGCGCCCTTCGAAGATCAGCCAGGCGAGCAGCGCCAGCAGCACCAGCACGGCGGCCGGGACGGCCAGCTTGCGGCTGAGGGTGACCTCGTCGAAGTAGGGGGTCGCGTTGCGGATCTCCACCTGGGCCGTCTCGGGGACCGGCTGGCTCATGCCCGTGGTGGGCTGGGTGGCCGTGGTCGGCTCGGCCGGAGCCAGGGTGACGCCGGGGTCGTCGGCGGGCGGGTCGACCGTCTGGTCGGCCGGGGGGTCGACCTGCGCCGGCGGCGGCGCCACGTCGTTGGTGGGCACCACGGCGTCCTGCGTCGGAGCCGGCTGCTCCTGCGTGGGCTGTTCTTCCTGGGTGGGCTGCTTCGTCGGCTTCGCCGTCGGCGTCGGGGTCACCGTCTGAGTGACGGTGACCACGGCCTCCGACGGGGTCGGCGACGGCGTGGTGGTGATCGTCGTGGTCACCGTGTCACAGGCCTGGCCCGTGTCACAGGGGTCGACGGGGTTGGCGGCGCTCGCGCCGGCCGCCACCATCACGGCCACGCCGAGCGAACCGACCACCGCGGCGATCACCGCCGCGGCTCTCCTGGGCGCTCGACCGACCACCGGGTTCCTCCGCCGCTTCTGCCTGACTCCGTACGTCAGACAGATACTAGTCCGGCAAAGTAACGGCAAACCTCACTTTGGTTGCGGGTCGGAAACGACCTTGCGCCGTCCGAGCCGCATCTGCAGCGCCAGCACCGCGATCAGGGCCGCGATCGCGGCCACCACGCCGGGCCACCCCTTGATGAGCTCCAGACCCGAGTCCTCCTGCGCGATCGCCTGCGTGTTGTTCAGCGACCGGGTCAGCGGCGGACCGCTCGGCGTGGGCGCCGCCATCGGCATCAGCAGCTCCGGCGGCGTCCCGCCCTCGATCATCCCGGGCGGCAGCGGCTGGCCCGGCGGGAGCTGCGGCAGCGGCGGAAGATTCGACAACGCCCCTGACAACGGCTCCTGCATCATCTCCACCGGCGCGGGCGCGGGCGCCGCGTTGGGTGCGGGCTGAGGCACTTCCGCCGGCACGCCCTGGGCCATCGGCGGCGGACCGCCCGCCGGGCCACCGGCGTCCCCGATCGCCATCTGACCAGGCGGAACCTGGAGTTCCTGGCCGGGCTGCGGCCCGCCGGGAAGAGGCGCCTGCGGGCCAGCGCCGTCGACGAGCGGGCTCTGACCCGGGTTGACCAGCGTGTTTGCCGGCATCTCCGACATCGGGAACTGGGGCATGGCCTGCGGCTCGGCGACGGGCTCGACCCGGTTGTGGCCTCGGGACCGGTCTGGCCCCTCGGGCCCAAGAATGTGCGGGCCGTTCTGCTCCTCGGCCCCACGGTTGCGCGGGTGACCGGGCGCTTCCGCGCCTTGGCCCCACGACTGGATCGGGCCTTCGACCATCTGGATCGGCGACTGAGCGTGACCTCCGGCCATGTACATCGGCGGGCGGGACCGTCCTTCGCCACGGTGCACGGGCCGCTGGACGTGCCCTTCGGCCATCTGCCTGGGCGGGCGGGACCGGCCCTCGACGTACACAGGCCGGCGAACCTGTCCGCCGGTCACGTGAGCCGGCCGCTGCGCACGGTCTTCGGCCACCTGCATCGGCGGCTGGGCCTGGCCCACGATCTCCTGGATCGGGTACTGGGCCTGGCTCTCGGCCGTGTACGTTTGCGGCCCGGCCTGGCCGTCCATCACGTGGGGTTGGGCGCCCGTCACCCGGGTGGGCGGCTGGGCCAGGGCGGCGGCGTCCTCCGCGAACTGCCCGGCGAGTGCGCGGGCCTCCGCTTCGGCCACCGACGCCGTCTCGGCCGACTGGGTCACGCCGTCGGCGAGTTCGCCCGTCGCGGCCAGCGCGCCGAGCTTCCCCGGCGGCATCGAACTGAGGCGGGCGCAGACGACGGCCACGCGATGGGCCAGCTCCACCATGTTCAGGCTCAGCCGCATCGTCGCCGGAGCCTCCACGAACAGCCCCGGGCCGACCATCGTCTGCCCGGCTTCGGCAGGACTCGTCTGGACGGGGCAGCGCCACCCCTGGCCGTCCATCCCATCAGGAGCCGAGCACCCGACGTGACCACACGTCTCCGCCAGGCGGAACCGCCAGACGTCGCCCGTTCTCATCCATCGGCCCGGATCCCCGTCGGCCACGGCCGGCGTTGCCGACAGCGCCAGGATTCCGGCCCCGACCAGGGACACCACTCGTCCAGTGACCACCTGAATCCTCCCCCGATTACGCTCAGTAACCGTTATCTCACGAAGAGAGGCGACTCAACCCTCCTTGAGCAGATCTTGGACCTTCCGGACGATGGGCAGATCGGCCGGCAGCCAAGGCACCGTCTCGAACTCGAACGGTTCGAGCCACCGCAGGGCGAGGTGCTCCCGCGCCTCCGGCGTGCGCCCGCAGGTGATCGTGGACAGCCAGATCCGCAGCACGTATCCGTTGCTGAGGGGCCAGTCACCGCCCACCTTCTCGCCCGGGACGACCGTGACCCCGAGCTCCTCCTCGCATTCGCGCACCAGCGCGTCGAGGTCACTCTCGCCCGGATCGACCTTTCCGCCGGGAAACTCCCATCCGCCCCGCAGTTCCGGCGGTTCCGCCCGCTGCGCACTCAGCAGACGGCCGTCCGCGATGATCGCGGCCCCTACGACGACCTGTGTCATGCCGCTCTACGTTAGGGCCAGACGCTTCAGCTGCTCCAGCACATCGGGATTCTGGAGCGGACGGGTGTAGCCGACGATGCCGCTCCGCTCGCGGTAGGTGGTCACCTTGATGGGGCCGCAGAGGGTGCAGCGCGCCTCGACCATCTTGCCGGGCGACACGATCATCCCCACGTGGCCGGGGTTGTCGGCCGAGGTCCCCGGACCGGAGTTGAAGAACACCAGATCCCCGGCCTGCTCCTCGCCCGCGTCGACGCGCACCCCGAACGGCCACTGGCCGAAAGTGGTGCGGGGGATGTTCAGGCCCGCGTTCCGGTACGCCATGTAGATGATCCCCGAGCAGTCGTAGCCGGCGGGCCCGGTGCCGCCCCAGATGTAGGGCTTGCCGCGCTGCGCGAGGGCGTAGTCGAGGATCTTGTCGACCACCGCGTTCGGCGCGTCGTAGGCCACCTCACAGGCCGGGTCGGCCTCCGGCGGCACCTCGACCTCACCCGATTCGGCATACTTCTTGGCGATCTCCAGCACCTGGTCGACATACCAGTTGGCCCGGTTGTAGACGAACAGCGCCTTGCGCAGGTCGTCGGGGGCGCCGTTGCGCTTGAGCATCTTGGCGGCGCCGAGGATCGCGTCGGCCGGGTTGTAGACGTCGGCCACGCCGTCGTCGTCGCCGTCGGAGGCGTAGCCGTTGAACTCCGACGGGATCGGGAGCCGCGCCTTGCCGCCCCACGTGCTGATGAGGAACTGCATCGGCCCGGCGGCGCCCGCGTAGTTGGTGCCGCTCTGCACGCCCGGCAGCTCCGACCGGCCGTGGTCGGTCTCGCGTTTGCCGACCGCGGCGAGCACGTTCCACTGCACGCCGACGGCGTCGCCGTGCTTCTTGTAGAGCGCCAGCATCTCCGGCGGGATGTCCTCCTGCGCGGTGTCGGACAGGTCGGAGGTGTCGACGGACTCACACGCGGCCGCGGCGCCCCCGGTCATGATGTTCGGCAGCGGCGTCATCAGCACCACCGCGCCGAACATGACCAGGGGCACCAGCACGGCCAGCAGCCCGGCCAGCCATTTCCAGTTCGCGAGCCGGGTCGTGGTCACGGGGTGACGTCACCGTCCTGGCCGCTGCCGGCCAGTTGCAGGTCGTAGACGCGCCAGTCGGCGCCGACCTGGACGACGGTGACGGCGTACTCCTCGACCTGGTCCTTGGCGCCGCTGAGCGCGGTGATCCGCTGGGTGCCCTCGACGACCACGACGACCGAATCGGCCGACATGTCGCGGATCGACCTCAGCCGGGCCGCCCCCTTGGACACGACCTGGTCGGCCGTGTCGTGCTCGACGGCGGCCGGGGAGGTGACCGTACGGGTGAGGTCGTCGCCGAACTCGACCGTCGTGAACGCCTTCAGCCGGTCGGCCCGGCCCACCGGGTCGTTGTAGGTGTAGGTGCCGTACGCGACGGTGAACCGGCGGGCCAGATCGGCCGCCGCGCCCAGCTGCTCACGCGACAGCGGCAGGTAGGAGTAGACGTCGAAGTCGGCCGACGGCGTGGTCGCCACCTGGCTCGGCACGGCCACCGGCGGCGCGGTGACCGTACGCGTGGCCGCCGACCCCGTCGGCCCGGCCTCTCCCGACTCGCCGACCTCGCCGCTGCCGTCGCCCAGGGTCGTTAAATAGATCCCGAGCGCGGCCAGCACGACGACGGCGGCGATGAACAGGCCCTTCCTCCGGCCCTCGTTCATGATCAGTCCTTGTCACGCGGCCGCAGCCAGAACGGCGCCCCGCCGTCTCCACTGCCGCTACCTCCGCCACTGCCGCCACCACGACCGCTGTCCGACCGCCCCGGCAGCCACAACGGCGGCGCGTCGGACGATCGGGACGGCCGCTCGGCCGGACGGGGCGATTCGGATCGGGGTGCCCGCGTCGGCTCGGACCGAGGCCGCTGCTGCGGCGCCGACCGGCGCGAGGACGAACCCCCCGACGACGACCTGCCACCGCCACCGAAGAACCCACCGCCGAGGATGCCGCCACCGCCGCCAGAAGAACTCCCTCTGGACGCCGACGGCCGCGAGGCCCAACCACCCGAACGACCGCTGAACCACCCGCCTCCGCCGCCGCCTCCTCCTCCTGAAGAAGAAGCCCGGACGGGAGCCGGTGCCGGCGCGCTCGGCCGGGTCGTGGCCGGTGGTCGACTGAGATTGAGCGGCGGCGCGGCACCCGTGCGGGGCGGCGGGACGCCGGTCTTACGGCGGGCCGCCTGCTCGGGGTTCTCCAGCGGGGCCGGTTGACCGTTCGCACGGGCCCCGACGCGTTCCTCGCCGCGGACCTTGCCCTGGGCGACCCCGGCGGCCGCGGTGGCCGCCCCGCTCGCCCCACCGGTCGAACCGGCGATGGCGGCGTTGAGCATCGGCTCGGCCTTGCGAAGCCCCCAACGGCCCATCCGGGCCGCGGCGACCGGCGGCAGCGCCCCTGCGGCCCGCTGCAACGTCGGCGCCGTGGTGGCGTCGCCGAGCATGCGGGTGGCCAGGGTGGAGCCGCTCATCGAGGAGAACAGATGCTGGAACGGCCTGCGGTAGAAGAACACCGCCAGCGTCATCAGCGCCATGAACATGATCTGCATGCCCCATGGCAGTGGCGTGGAGATGATCAGGGCATAGCCGTACACGAGGACACCGAGCACGAGCGCGAGCACCGCCTGCCGCAGCAGCGTGCCGACGAGCATCTCCACCCAGCGCATGGCGATGATCCGCCCGGTGCCGGGATGGACGCCGATGAGCAGGAAGATGGGCCCCATGATCAGCAACAACAGGAAGCCGACCTTCAGCACCAGCAGCGACACCGCCACCAGGAAGATCAGCAACCCGGCGACCATGGCAGCGATGAACGCACCGATCGCCACCCCGAGCCTGCTGGTCCAGTCTTTGCCCTGGAGCAGGTAGAACGCCGGGCTGGTGCGCAGCGGGTTGGCGACCTCCTCCTCGTAGCGACGCTGGTGGGCGTCGGTACCGGCTGACTGCTGGGCCTGCTGCTCGGTGGCGTCGAGTGCCTGGGTGTCGAGCAGCTTGGCGCCATAAGCCGCCACGATCGGCGAGGCCGGGTCGGCGGTGCCGAAGTTGCCCATCAACCACGGCTTGCAGACCAGAGTCGACCAGAGCGCGTCGGCGTTCTGTTGCACGCCCGGTGTGCCCGGCTGGCCGTAGCCGCCGCCGGTGACCGGAGGCGCGGCCCCCGGGGTCGCCGCGGCTCCCGTCGCAGCACCAGCCGCGGCACCCAGCGCGCTGGCCGGCGGCGGCAGGCAGGACGCGCCACCCGCGCCGGGCAGGCCGGAGAAAGCGGAGTTCACGATCTCGGTGGTCTTGTCGGTGATCGTCTTGCCGACGTTCGTCAGGTCCTGGGGACGGCTGAAGAACCAGGTCGCGACGGTGACCGCGAGGACCATCCAGACGACCGCCTCGGCTGTCGTGGTGGCGCGTTTGCGCAGCAGGCCGTACCAGGCCAGCCAGATCGCCGCGATGATCACTATCGGCCGCAGGAACGGCCAGTACATCGCGTCGGCCAGGTTGGTCACGATGTCGTCGACGACGTTCTTGATCGGCAGCAGCGGGCCCTCGGTCGCGGCCGCTTCGTATGTCGTGATGGTCAGCCGGTCGACCGCCTTGGCCCACGAGAAGATCGCGTTGGCCCAGGCGTTGCCGATGACGGCCGCGACGTCGGAGCAGCCGAGTTCGTAGGTGTGCCAGAACTGGCCCGACATGCCGTAGTTCTCGTAGTTGGTCTTCAGCGCCTGGGCGGGCGCCTCGACATCCGCGCCGAGTCCTATCCCGACGCCGGTGCCGCCACCGGTGACGCCGTCGTCGGGCGGCGGGGGTTTGACGAGTCCGTCGACGCCTGAGCCCACCACCTCCGGCGACAGAGTGGAGGACATGTCACAGATCCCGTCGGCGTTGGCCACCGACGATCCGACGATGACCGGCGACGCCAAGAAGAACGTGACGAACACCAGCAGAAGCAGGGCGACCCTGCGTTTCACGAGCGCACCTCCTGCGCGACCCCCGAACGGCCCGAACCCACCTTGTCCTGCTCGATCTCATCCGGCTTGGAGTGCGTCGGATTGGTATCGAGCCAGCGCAGCAGCTCCTCGGAGATCAGGTCGACGCCGATCCGGCCCGCCCGACCATCGAGGTCGCGGAAGACGCACTCGCCGTTGCGCAGCGAGCGCAGCACGCCCTTGTGTTCCTCGTTCGGATCAACTCCCAGGAGCTCCAGTACGTGCTCCACCTCGACCCGTTCGGTCGAGCGGAAGGCGAAAACCGAGGAAAGGCAGTTGGTGACCTGCTCGTTCAGCAGGTCACCCGCGTTCTGGGACACCAGCACGAGTGCGGTGTTGCGCGACCGTCCCATCCGGGACACCTCGGGCACCAGCTTGGCGCCCTCGGGCGTGGAGGTGATCGCCCACGCCTCGTCCAGGAAGATCGCTTTGGGGGTACGTCTGTCGAGCCCGTTCATCAGCCGCCGGGCGAACTGGGAGACCAGGTAGAGCAGGGCGACCGAGAGCCGCTGCTCGTACGAGTAGTCGTCGCGCCCCGTCGCCACGTCGGGCAACGTGAGGCCGCCGAGGGTGAACACGGTCGTCCATCCCTCGGTGTCGATCTGATCGCCGCCGGAGGGGTCGAAGCAGAGCCGGGCAAGGTGCATTTCGGACATCGACCGCAGCACGGCGCCCAGGTTCTTCGACGCGGCGTCCTCCGACCGGTCGAGATGGTCGATGACCTTCCCGAGCGAGGGGTCGGGCTCGTTGGCGACGGCCGCGACGGCCTGCACCATGGCCGACTCGCGCTCCTCCGACATGCGCGGCAGCAGCAGCCGCAGCGTCTCGGTGGCCATCGTCTTCTTCGCGGCCAGGTCGTCGCCGAACGAGAACGGGTCGAGCAGCCCGGGAGCGGCCGACCCGAGCGGGATCGTCCGTGCCTGCCGCCCGCGTCGCCGTAGCAGCTGCACCATCGACTCGGCGTCGCCCTTCGGGTCGATCACGGCGATCGTGACCCCCCGCAGCGCCATCTGGTAGATCAGCAGCAGCGCCAGCGTGGTCTTGCCGCCGCCGGGCTCCCCGGTGATCGCGATGGCCGTCGGCCGGTTCTTGGTCGCCGCCACGAGCGGGTCGAAGTGCACGATGGAGCGTGCCCGGCCGAGGGTCTCGCCGATGTAGGGCCCCAGCCAGCCCGCCTCGTCGGAACGATCACCCAGGTCGACCGTGGCGGTCGCCATGCCGCCCGCGATGGTGCGCAGGGGCTGCCGCTGCGCGTAGGCGTTGACGCGGACCTTCTCGCCGGGCAGCGCCTCGCAGAACAGCGAGAACTGGTCGCCGGTGGAGTTGACGACGTCGATGCCCATGTCGCGGTAGTGCTCGATGACCGCCTCTACCCGCTGGACGCACATCTCCTCGGTCGGCGCGCTCACGCTCATGCGGTGCCAGCCGTAGACGAACGGGAGGCGTTCCTTGGTGATGCCGTGTTCGAGCATCCGGGCCGCGTCGATCTGCTCGGCCAGCGCCAGCGGCGCCTCGGCCCCGGCCTCGCGGATGTGTATGTCCATGTCACGCGCGTGCGCGAGCTTGCGGGCGACGTCTCGGGACGCGCGGACGGGAGAGATGAGCCGCATCCGGGAGGAGATCTCGACGGGGAACGGCAGCTGGTCGCTGAAGTGCATCCACGGCTCGCCGTCGGGGAACGCCATCAGGTCGGGGAACCGGGCGAACGACAGCTGGGCGACGTAGGAGTCACCGGCGGGCTGCTCGATCCGCAGCAGCTTGTGCCCGTTGTGGATCTGTCCCTCGACGAGCGCCTCGATCTCGCCCCGCCCCCACTTGCGCCGCTTGGACGCCGACGGCGGCGGATCGCCCAGCGCGCCGGACGCGGCGTGCTGGAACAGCCAGGCGACCTCGACGCTGGTGGCGTGGCGGGCGTAGAGCGACCCCGACGCCAGGGCCCGGCCGAGCCGTTCGGCCGCGTCGGTCCACTTGACGACTTCCTTCTCCGGTACGTGGTCGTCGTCGAGCCCGAGCCCCTTCTCGGTCTTCTGGTAGAAGCCGAAGAGCTGCGCGAGCACCCCCTCGCCGAGCTGGGTGCCACGCTGCCCGAGGCGGACCCCGAGGTAGACCTCCTTGGACCAGAAGTCCTTGGCCCAGACGTGCCGGTACATCTCCTCGAGGTAGTCGCGCCAGCCCGGCCCCTCGTCGGAGGTGGCGTTGAGGGCCATCGCCCATTCGGCCGCCGGATAGGTGCGGTGGGCCACCCGCAGGTGCACCTCGGCGTCGCTCATCCGGATCGCGGCCAGCGCGATCGTGATGTTGTTGGCGAGCGACTCGCGCTCTTCGGGGGTGAGGAACTCGTAGCTGACCGTCGGCAGCCGGAAGTAGGCCCAGGCCGCCGAGTCGGTGAGGAGGATGCGGTCGTCGAAGTAACGGACCGCCAGGCGACTGCGCGCCCGCGACGCCCTAGCCAACGAAACTCTCCCCTCTCGCCGTGGTCAATCCGCTCGCGACAACCCCGGCAAGGGCAACGTACGCCCTGCGGCCGCCGCTGCGAAGGTCATTGAGGTCGACTTGTCCTGGTTCGGCCAACTCGTCTTCCCACGGAACCCTCACGATCGCCCTGCATCTTCCGCGTGCGACCGTCTCGGCCCGTTCGACATCGGCCATGCTCCTTCTCGACACACCGTTGATGACGACGACGGCCCGGCGCCGCAGATCGGCGCAGCCGTGGCCGTCGAGCCAGTCGTAGGTCATGGCGACCGAGTCGGGTGCGTCGGCGCTGGCCGGCGCGACCAGCACGAGCTGGTCGGCGTAGGGCAGCAGCCTGGCGGCGAGCGCGGCGGCCGGGTCCATGAGAATGATCCGGTACTGCTGGTCAAGCAGCCGCATGGCCCGCGCGATGCGCTGGTCGGAGAACCACCCGCGATCGCCGATCCGCTGCTCGGCCCCGGGGTCGACGTCGGCGGCCAGCACGTCCAGCCCCGAGTCGGTCCGGGTCGTGTAGCCGCGCACGCGGGTCCCGACGCTGTCGACCGCCGTCAGGAACGAACTCAGCGTCTCGGTCGTCTCCGGGTTGATGCGCCCGGTGAGCCCGTCGCCCCCCGAGTTGGCGTCGACGGCGACGACGCCGTCCTCCCTGAGCCGGGCCAGCGAGTGCCCCAGCAGCAGCGTGGTCGTCGTCTGCCCCGCGCCACCGGTGCAGCCCAGCACGACGATGCGCCGGCTGCCGTTGATGGCCGTCCTGGCTCGATCCTCGTCGTTGTCGCCATCGGACCCCGCGACGACCTGCGACACCCGCCGCCACGTGGCCTCCGACCCGCGCTCGGCCGGAATGAACGGCGCGGGCGGCTGCCCCTTGCGCAGCCGCTCCTTCTGCCAGTCACCGGAGGGCGCCGGAGCCTCGGGCTCGACGGCGGAGTCGGCGGAGGCCGCCAGCCTGCGCAACCGACGCAACGCATCGGGCCGAATGGGCGGCGAGGAGACCTCCTCGCCGGCAGGCTGCTCAGGAGCCGGAGCGGGCACGGGGTGCTCCGGCTCCTGAGCGGGAGCCGGCACAGGGCGCTCCGCCGCGACCTCACGAACAGATTCGGCCGGACTCTCTTCCGCGACCGGCTCCACCCGCGCGGGCGGCACCGCGACATCGGGCTCCTTGGCGGCGGCATGCCTACCCCGTCGGACCGCCGCAGACTCTTCCTGTACGGGCTGGGGCACGCCCGATTCGCGCGCGCCTCGCCCAGCGCCTTCAGGGTGCTGCGCCTCGGCACGAACAGGCTCGGCAGACCTGTTCTCCACCTCGGGAACCACCGACCGCGAGACCTGGGACGACACCGTCTCAGCGTCAACCGGCGGACGCCCGCTCTTCGGAGCGGAGCGCGCAGGATCATCGGGCGTCACAGACCGAGCGCCGCTTCCCAACCGTGCCGACAAACCGGGCACTTCAGGCCGGGCCGTGCTTTCGGGAACCGGCCGTGCAGACAAACCGGGCGCCTCCGGCCGGACCGTGCTTTCCGGAACCGGCCGTGCAGGCACGTCAGGCGCTTCGGCATGTGACCTGCCGTCCGCAGCCGGATGTGCGGGAACGTCCCCTTGAGCCCTGGTCCCGCTCTCCGCGACCGGCCGCGCGGGAACCTCGGATCGCTGCGCGCTCCTCGGGACCGGGTGCGCGGGCAGGCCGGGCGCCTCGGGAGCCGGAGGAGTGGACGTGTCGAAAGTCCGGCGTCTGCGCCCGCCCTCCGCACCCGGGCGCGGAGAAGTGCCCGGTGCCCTGAACCGGGTCACGCTCTCACCGGCCGAAGACGCGGGCAGACCGGGCACCTCGGGCCGGATCTCGCTCTGGGGAGCCTGACGCGCGGACACATCGGGAACCGGCGACCCCGGCCCGCTCTCCGCAGCCGAGCGCAGGGGCATCCCGGGAGCCTGTGGCCGCAGCCCGCTCCCCGGAGCCGGACGCGCGGAAGCATCGGGCGCCTCGTGGCGGGGCTGGGTCTCCGGGGTCTTCTGCTGTGGCTTGTCCGACGGGTGGGCGAGGAACGCGGGTCGCAGCGGGTTGGTCGCGAACGGACGTGACGGGTCCTTGGCCGGACCGGCGGGCGAGTCGGACACCGGGCGGATCAGCCGGGGCGGCTGGCCGAACGACGCGGGGCGGCGGCGCTGCTCCGGGGAGTCGGTGAAAGCGGCGTGCTTGTCGTCCGGGTGGCCGATCAGGCGGCGGGCGGGTTCCTGGGACGCGTGGGCGGTGGTGGTCAGCGGCGGCTTCACGCGTATCGGGATCTCTTCGACCAGCGGCGTCGCGGCCGCAGCGGCGGCGGCCACTGCGGGGCGGACCGTGGCGCGCTGGGGCTCGGGGACGGTCTTGGGCTTCTTGACCCGGACGGTGCCGGCCCGCCAGACCTTGGCCTGGAAGGCGATCACGTCGGGCTCGCCGGACGGGGCGAGGCGGCACCACGTCTTGGGCTCGGAGAAGTAGCGGGCCTGCGACTGCATGAGTTCGGTCAGCCGCTTGTTCTCGATGACCGGACGAGTCGACAGCCAGGTCACGATTCCGGGCGGAACCAGATAGATGACGTGCCAGGGCGCGTCGAAGGGCAAACCGACCAGGTAGAGGAGAGCCCACCAGAAGGCGGAGACGCCGACGAAGACACCGATCCAGACGATGGGCAGCGGCATGGGCAGCCGCAGGTCGTAGAGCTTGTAAAGCCGCTTCTCAATTCGCCAGATATTGGTGTATGTAGGCAGGTCCACCCGATCCTCCTCTCCGCAACGTGCCAAAGGTCACTGGATGCCGAGCGCCCCCGCGATGGCCTTAGCCGTCACCTCGATGATGTTCGGCACATAGAAGATCACACCGATCGCGATCGCCAGGATGATGAACTGGACGAACCGCGTGATCTCCCTGGTGAAGAGGAAGAACAACGCCACGACCGACACGATCACCAGGAACAGCGGCGCGAAGAACCGGCGCAGGAACTCGGCCAGTCCTTCGGTGTTGAGCCCGGTGCCCGTCCCTGGCGCGGGGGACGGTGCGAGTGCGGTCACGGTCTCGACAATCGTTTGGAGAATCAATTCTCGCCCTCCCGGGGGTGTGGATCAGCGACGTCGTGGTCGTTCATGCGCTACCCCACGGACCGGCTCGCGCCCTGGACCCGCGCGACGAGCCATTTCTCGCCCTGCTTCTCCAGGCTGAGCTGGTAGGCCTGCTCCAGCAGCGCGGGCTGCGCGGCCGGATCGGCTGGGTCGGCGGTCGGCGCCGCGGCGGCCTCGCCCGCCGCGATCGACCAGGTGACCGTCACGGTGATCTCGCGGGCGGTCTCGCCGCCGAGCGGCGCGACCACGCTGGTGAGCTGGGCCAGGGTGAACTGGCCGCCGAGGCCCTCGATCGTGGCGCCGTCGGCCGCGTAGAGCTTCAGTTCGGCGGAGTTGCCGGAGGCGTAGGCCCGGAAGAACCCTTCGAGCGTCTGGCGCAGCTGGTCTTCGAGGCCCGCGTCGCGGTCGGGACCGGCGATGGCGGGCAGCCCGGCGGCTCCCCCGGACGGCAGCAACGCGGGCAGGCCGGACACGACGAACCGGCCGTCGGCCTGGTAGATCGGCACCGACAGCAGCCAGCGGCGCGCGCCCGACTGGAAACTCACCGTCACCCGCGCGTTGTTCGCGTCGGTGACCTCGATGGCCTGGAATTGAATGGCGCCGGCGGCGAAGCGGCCGAATCCATTCCAGCCGAATCGCCTTTCCGCCCCGTCGGCGAGAAAGTCGGTCAGCCGGATGTCACGCTGATCCGGATTCGTTCCGTCGAAATTCAGATAAACGGCGGCGAACTGATTCGCGAACGCCGCTCCCTGCTGCACCGGGAATCCGGAATCAGCGGGTGTGGACGGCGCGCCGGTGGCGCCCTGATTGGACGTGAAACGCTCGAACGGCGCCCGGATCCCGTTGACGAGGATCACCACGATGAGTGCCCAAAGTACGGCCCGGCCGGTCCAGACGAGCCAGCGGCCCCCGCCGCCACTCCAGCCCCTGCGCCGCATCGGCTCCCGTTCAGGCAACGGCGGATCCGTAGGAGGGTATGACTCTGGGTCGCCAGCGATCCGAGGATCCTGCTGGACGGTTGACCTGCGAGCCATCACGCCTCCGCTCGCGCCGATCCCCCCGGCTGGCGCGGTGTCGTCTTACTCTCGATCCGGTTATCCATGTTGAAGTAATCACCTTAGCGTTCCCGCCAATTGTTCCAGGAAAGCCACGCCCATGCTGCGGGCATCGCCCTAACCGGCCAAACCGAGTGTGCATGACACCGAGAGTGTCCGAACCGGCATGGATGACTACATAACGATGTCTTCGCAGGCCACTACGGCAAAATGTAACCCGCGAGCCATCCAGAGGTAACCAAACGGCTCTGACACTCAGTCCGGCGTCTTGCACTTGTAGTAGAACCCGACCATGCCTGTGATCATCTTAGTGGTCGCCCTCACGCTGGGGGCGGGGTTCGGCGCGCTGACGTCGCTGGCCAACGCCCTTTCCGCCGAGTCGGCCGACCTGGGCAGCCGGGAGTACACCACCAGCGGCTGGTCGGTCCCCGAGATCATGGCCGTCATCCTCGACTCGGGCTGGGCCTGGGCCGGACTGGCCATCACCGCCGGCTGGCTGCTGACTCGGGGAACACCGGGAAGCCCGTTCCCGACCGACGCGGCGGCGGCCGGTTCGCGTCCGCGGGGGAAGCCGTCCGGCCGCTCGTGGCCGCCGCCTCGTGCGGACATCATCTGGGGCGCCGTCGTGGGGCCGGTCGCGCTGCTCGCCGCCACCGCGGCCTACGCGCTCGTCGACACCGCGCGCAGCGGCGCGCCGCTGTCGGACTGGATCCACTCCGAGCCCTCCATCTGGTGGATCGCCGCCGTGGTCTTCGGGGCGCCGCTGGGGGTCGTGGGCGCCTGCGTCCACCTGCCGGGAGTGGCCGGTCTGCTGGCGAAGCTGACCCTGCCGGCGGGTGCGGCGGTGCAGATGGCCGTGCTGCCGCCCGGTCGCAACGAGGTCGTCCAGGACATCGGCCAGGCGGTCGTGTGGACGGCCGCCGCCCTGTTCGCCCTGTTCGTCATCGCCCGGACGGTACGGCGGGACCCCGCCCGCCGTTCCCCCGACCCGGCGTGAGGCGCCAGGCGACGTACAGGAGCACGAGGGCGAGCACCACCTCGATGCCGAGCCCCGTCCCCACCCCGACGGCGTCGCGCAGCGAGAAGTGGCCGAAGTGCCGGACGTGGAAGAGGAAGTGCGTGGCCGCGTAGACGAGATAGCCGGTCAGGGCCGACAGGACGACCCTGCCCTCCATCACCCAGGCGGCGTAGAAGAGCATGGCGGTCAGCGCGAGCCCGAGCCCGCCGACGTCGGAGAGCAGGTGCTCGTTGTACGGCGGATCGAGGCTCACCGTCGGGAAGTCGTCGTAGAAGGACCGGGGAAAGACGTACTGCCAGACCGAGACGACCGTCTGCAGTGCGGCCAGGGCGATGAGCCCGCCGCGCAACCACTTCTTCATGGGATTCACGCACAGATGACAGACGGCGCGGCGCGCTTCGTGACATGCGCCGATGTGACCCTGATCACGCGGAAGTCATGTCACGAACGTGCCCGTCCCCACAGTCATCCTCCTGTACGACGCCGAAACGGACGGGAGCAGACATGAAGATCGCAGTCGCCGGTGGTACCGGGGTGGTCGGGCGGCACGTGGTGGACACACTGCGGGCCCGCGGGCACGAGCCCGTGGTGCTGTCACGCGGGCGGGGCGTCGACCTGCTGAGCGGGTCGGGCCTGGACGCCGCGCTGACCGGGGCCGAGATCGTCGTCGACGTCAGCAATGTCACCACGACCAGCAGGTCGGTGGCGGTCGGCTTCTTCGACAGGGCCGGGCGCAACCTCAGCGAGGCGGCGCGGCGGGCCGGGGTGCGGCACCTGGTGACGCTGTCGATCGTGGGAATCGACCGGGTCAGGCTCGGCTACTACACGGGCAAGCTGCGGCAGGAGGAGATCGTCCGGGCGGGTGCGGTGCCGTGGACGATCCTGCGGGCCACCCAGTTCCACGAGTTCGCGGGCCAGTTCCTGAGCGGTGTGCCCGGCCCGATCGCGCTGCTGCCCTCCGGACAGGGGCAGCCCGTCGCCGCGCGCGAGGTGGCCGACCACCTCGTCGGCCTCGCGCTCGGAGGACCGGGCCGGATGGCCCCCGAACTGGCCGGCCCGCAGCTGGAGTCGCTGGCCGACATGGCCCGCCGCCTCATGGCCGCAGGGGGCGCCAGGAAGCGTCCCGTCCTGCCGGTGTACTTCCCCGGCGGAATGAGCAGCGGCGGCCCGCTGCCGACCGGCCCGGGACCACGCGGCACCCAGACCTTCGCCGACTGGCTCAAGGAGCGGCACTTCTGAGAACCGGCCGGAGGAGCGTGACTTCTGCTCCGGATTCCGGCCGGCCACTCCGAAGGCGTAACGGAAAAAGAAATACAGAACGACGCGACCCGCGCCGATGAATCAGACGTTGAACCGGAATTCCACCACGTCGCCGTCGCGCATCACGTATTCCTTGCCCTCGATGCGGGCCTTGCCGACCGAACGGGCGGCGGCGACCGAGCCGACCTCCGTCAGGTCGGCGAACGAGATCACCTCGGCCTTGATGAAGCCGCGCTGGAAGTCGGTGTGGATGACACCGGCCGCCTCGGGGGCCGTGGCGCCCTTCTTGATGGTCCAGGCCCTGGTCTCCTTCGGGCCGGCCGTCAGGTAGGTCTGCAGGCCGAGGGTCTCGAAGCCCACGCGCGCGAGCTGGGCCAGGCCCGACTCGGCCTGGCCGACCGACTGGAGCAGTTCCAGGGCCTCCTCGTCGGACAGCTCGACCAGCTCCGACTCGATCTTCGCGTCGAGGAAGACCGCTTCCGCGGGGGCCACGATGGCCGACAGGCGGGCGCGGAGGTCGTCGTCGATGAGTTCGTCGGCGTCGAGGTTGAAGACGTAGAGGAACGGCTTGGCCGTCAGCAGGTGGAGCTCGCGCAGGTCGGTCAGGTCGAAGCCGGACGCGTAGAGCGTCGTGCCCTGGTCGAGGATCTTGAAAGCGGCCTCGGCGGCGTCGAGGACGGCCTTGCGGTCCTTCTGGGTGCGGGACTCCTTCTGGAGACGCGGGATCGCCTTCTCGATGGTCTGCATGTCGGCGAGGATCAGCTCGGTGTTGATCGTCTCGATGTCGCGGCCGGGCTCGACGCCGCCGTCGACGTGGGTCACGTCGGGGTCGTTGAACACCCGGATGACCTGGCAGATCGCGTCGGTCTCACGGATGTTGGCGAGGAACTGGTTGCCCCGGCCCTGGCCTTCGGACGCGCCCTTGACCAGCCCGGCGATGTCGACGAACTCGACCTTGGCGGGCAGGATCTTCGCCGAGTCGTAGATCTTCGCGAGCTTGGCGAGCCGGTCGTCGGGCACGCCCACGATGCCGACGTTGGGCTCGATCGTGGCGAACGGATAGTTGGCCGCGAGTGCGTTGGCGCTCTTGGTCAGCGCGTTGAAGAGGGTGCTCTTGCCGACGTTGGGGAGGCCGACGATCCCGATGCTCAGGCTCACGGAATTCGAGTCTATTGGAATCCGGTACGCCGCTCGCCAAACCCGCTCGCAGGCAAACTCTGGGTCGTGGCGGGGTATGCGGAGGGCGAGCCTCCCTCTACCGCACGGAAAAGCCTGGGATCATCCTGGACGTGGATGTCCTGGCTCTCGCTCTCCAATTGCTGGTGGGCCTGGCGGCCGGGCTCGCCATCGGGTTCGTCATCGGGCGCGCCCGGTCGGCGGGCGCGAACGCCGAGGCCGCCGTCAAGCTCGCCGACGCCGAAGCGCGCGCCCGGGCGGCCGAAGCCAAGGTGGTGTACGTCGAGGAGCAACTCGCCGAACGCTTCCAGGCTCTGTCGGCCCGCGCCCTCGACGTCAACAACCTGCGCTTCCTCGAACTCGCCGAGAACCGCCTGAACACCACCCGCGCGGAGGCGGCGGGCGATCTCGACCTGCGGCGCGAAGCCGTGGAGAACCTCGTCACCCCGCTCCGCGAAACCCTGTCCAAGGTCGAAGACCAGCTCCGCGAGAGTGAATCGGGCGCCCGCGTGGCCCGCGCGGAGCTCACCCAGCAGATGGAGTTCGTCCGGCACAGCTCCGAGCAGCTCAGGAGCCAGACGACCGCGCTGGTCCGCGCGCTGCAGCGGCCCGAGGCCCGGGGCCGGTGGGGTGAGATGCAGCTGCGGCGGGTCGCCGAGATCGCCGGCATGGCCCGGTTCTGCGACTTCGACGAGCAGGTCACCGCGGCGACCCCCGACGGCCCGGTCCGGCCCGACATGATCGTCAGGCTGAGCGGCGGCAAGAACATCGTCGTCGACTCGAAGGTGTCGCTGGCGGCCTATCTGGAGGCCTCCGAGGCCGGTGACCCCGACCTGATAGGGGCCCGGTTAGACGCGCACGCCCGCCATCTGCGGGAACATGTCGACCGGCTGGCGGCCAAGACCTACTGGCAGGCGTTCGGCCCCTCGCCCGAGTTCATGGTGCTGTTCATCCCCGGCGAGGCGTTCCTGGGGCCCGCGCTGGAGCGCGACCCCGCACTGCTCGAATACGCGATGAACCGGCGGGTCCACATCGCCACCCCCACCACGTTGATCACCATGTTGCGCACGGCCAGCTACGCCTGGCAGCAGGCGGCGCTCAGTGAGAACGCCAAGGCCGTGTTCGACCTCGGCAAGGAGTTGTACGACCGGCTCGGCGTTCTCGGCCGACAGGTCGACGGCCTGGGAAGATCATTGTCGCGGGCCGTGACGGCGTACAACAGGACGGTCGGCTCTCTCGAGAGCCGCGTGCTGGTGAGCGCCAGAAGGATGACCGACCTCGGTCTGGTCGACACGCCTCTGCCGGCTCCACAGCTGGTGGAGGAGTCGCCACGCCCGCTGTCGATGCCCGAGCTCGTCGGGGACGACCCCGGATTCGACGGTAGTTTGAGCCACCAAGGAGGGGGGCCGGAGAGATGAAGGTGACCGCACGCGGCGCCATCACGCTGCTGTTCTTCGTCTGCCTGCTCGGCCAGTTCATCCTCGCCGGGCCGGTGTTCGTCGTGGGGGTGCTGGCGGCGATCTGGCTGGTGAACCCGCGCGACCTGCTGACGCTGGTCGTCTCCCCGCCACTGGTCTTCTTCGTGTCGGCTTTCATCGTGGAGACCCTGAGCGCGCTGGGCGCCGACTCGGCCCTGCAGTCGCTGGGCCTGGGCATGTTCACGACCCTGTCGGCCGCCGCGCCGTGGCTGTTCGCCGGCAGCGCGCTGGCGTTGGGCCTGGCCTGGTATCGGGGCCTGCCCCAGAGCGTGAAGGCCACCCGCGAGGACATGCGCAACCGGGTCCCGGCCCCGCGCAAGAGCAAGGAGTTCGACGCCGAACCCGAAGGCTATTTCGAGCCGAAGGTGTACGGGACCGCGCAGGAAGAGCGCCCCCAGGCTTGAGAAAGCCCACCCGCCCGAAAATTCGGACAGGGTGGGCCTCGTGTCAGTGTCAGGCCTTCGGGCGAAGGTCCTTGCGGAGTTCGTGGGGCAGGGCGAAGCGCATGTGCTCCTTGACCGACTCGATCTCCTCCACGTCGCCGAACCCGGCGGCGGCGAGCTTGGCCAGCACGCCCTCGACCAGGATCTCCGGCACCGACGCGCCGCTCGTCACGCCGACGGTGGTGACCCCGTCGAGCCAGGCGGGATCCATGAACGAGGCGTCGTCGACGAGGTAGGAGGCGTCGGCGCCGTAGTCGAGGGCCACCTCGACCAACCTCTTGGAGTTGGACGAGTTCTCCGAGCCCACCACGATCACGAGCTCGGCCAGGGCGGCGATCTCCTTCACCGCCGTCTGCCGGTTGGACGTGGCGTAACAGATGTCGTCGCTCGGCGGGTCGATCAGGCCGGGGAACTTGTTCTTGAGCCGGTTGACCGTCTCGGTGGTCTCGTCGACCGAGAGGGTCGTCTGGGACAGCCACACGACCTTCGACGGGTCGCGCACCTCCACCTTCTCGACGCCTTCGAGGCCGTCGACCAGGCGGACGTGGTCGGGCGCCTCACCGGCGGTGCCCTCGACCTCTTCGTGGCCCTCGTGGCCGATCAGGAGGATGTCGTAGTCCTGGGCGGCGAAGCGTTTGGCCTCGTTGTGGACCTTGGTGACGAGGGGGCAGGTGGCGTCGACGGTCTTCAGGTTGCGCTGCGCGGCCTCCTGGTGGACGGCCGGCGAGACGCCGTGGGCCGAGAACACGACGATCGCGCCCTCGGGGACTTCTTCGGTCTGGTCGACGAAGATCGCACCGCGCTCTTCGAGGGTCTTGACGACGAACGTGTTGTGGACGATCTGCTTGCGCACGTAGATCGGCGCGCCGTACTGCGCCAGTGCCCGCTCCACCGCCTCCACGGCCCGGTCGACGCCGGCGCAGTAGCCGCGCGGCTTCGCCACCAGGACACGACGGCGATCTGTAATGGTCGCGGGGGTCTGTGACGTCATGGTCTCATGCTACGTGGATGGTCTGCAGTGGCTTGACCTCCACCCGCGACAGTCTTGCCAGACTGCGACATCAACGAAATATCTCCTGGGAGCTGCCCATGTCCCTCTTGCGAACGATCACCAAACCCATTCGCGAGGCGTATAACAACCGTGACGAAATAGCACAGAAGGTGAAAGACCTCCCCATGCTGGCGCTCCAAGGTGCGCTCAGTGGTGTGGGGCAGGCCCTCCTTCTGGGCGACCGCGTCCGCACCACCCTGAAGCGCGCCGGCGGTGGTTCCTCGGGCGAGCCCGTCGAGGATTCGTCCCGCCCCGGTGTGAAATCCGTCTCAGACATCGTGGTCGAGGGAGAAGATCGGCCCCGCCGCGAGCCGGTCATCTTCGCTCCCCGTCCCAAGGCCGACAAGCCCGAACCGGTCATCTTCCAGCCCGGCGCCGGCGGCCCCAAGGGCGACCGCCTGGTCGCCTCCGGCACGAAGGAACCCGTGACCGGCGCGACGGCTGACGCGAACGGTTCGGCGACCGCCACCGGGGCAACGGCCAAGGATGAGAACGAGACCGACCTCCCCGCGAACCGCGCGGAGGAGAACGTGACCGACACCGCCACGCCCACCCACCGGGCCACCGACCCGGTCGAACCCGCCCCTGTCGAATCCACCCCTGTCGAGCCCGCCGCCGACGCGCGGACCTCGGCCGACGACAGCGCCTCGCCAGCCTCGAAGGGTTCCGCAGAGGACGAGGTCGCCGAGACCGCCACCCACCCCGCCACCGACCCCGACGCCACCCCCGAGGCCGCCGAGAGCGCCAAGGCCGAGCAGGAGGACAAGCCCGCCCCCAGCGTCGCGGAGGCCGAGAAGGCCGCCGAGCCCCAGGGCCAGAACACCACCGAGCCCTCGTCGGATCCCACGCTGGCCAGCGAGCCCGCCGTTCCGTCGAAGATCCCGCCGACCCCCAAGCCCGCCAGGAAGACCCCCGGCGTCCCCGTCACCGACGAGGCCGTTCAGGAGATCCCCGCCGGTCACGTCGAGGAGGCCCCCGCCAGGGACCTGCCCGCCGAGCCCATCCCCGGCTACGCCGACCTCACCTTCGCCTCCCTCCGGGCGCGGATGCGCGGCCGGTCGAAGGAGGAGATCCAGAACTGGATCGACTACGAGAAGGCGAGCACGGCGCGCGCCGAAGTCATCCGAATGTTCGAGAACCGGCTGGCCAAGCTGGAAAGCTGAGCAGGTGAGCGCGAAGACCTCCCCCGAAGCACCCCTGCCCGTCAGGTCCGTGCTGCAGATGGTCGCCCAGTGGATCGGGAAGCTCGGCACGGTCTGGATCGAAGGCCAGATCACCGAGCTGACCGCCCGGGGCGGCACGGTGTTCATGACGCTGCGAGACCCGGTGGCCAACGTGTCGGCCCGGGTGACGTGCGCCAGGAACGTCTACGAGTCGAGCCTCCCGCGCCCGGTCGACGGCGCGCGGGTGGTGGTGCACGTCAAGGCCGACTTCTGGGTCAACCGGGGGTCGTTCGCGTTCACCGCCCTGGAGATCCGGCCCGTCGGGGTCGGTGAGCTGCTGGCCCGGCTGGAGCGGTTGCGGCAGGTGCTGGCCGCCGAGGGCGTGTTCAACAACGACCGCAAGCGGCGGTTGCCGTTCCTGCCGGGGACCGTCGGGCTGATCTGCGGGCGCGACTCGGCGGCCGAACGCGACGTGCTGGAGAACGCCCGCAGGCGCTGGCCCGCGGTCCGCTTCAAGGTCGAGCAGGTCGCGGTGCAGGGCGGGCTGGCGGTCGCGGAGGTGACCGACGCGCTGCACCGGCTCGACGCCGACCGCGAGGTCGACGTGATCATCATCGCGCGGGGCGGCGGGTCGCTGGAGGACCTGCTGCCCTTCTCCGACGAGTCGCTGGTCCGGGCGGTCGCGGCGTGCCGCACCCCCGTGGTCAGCGCGATCGGGCACGAGCAGGACTCGCCGCTGCTCGACCTGGTGGCCGACCTGCGGGCGTCCACCCCCACCGACGCGGCCAAGAAGGTCGTGCCGGATGTGGGCGAGCAGCTCGCCCTCGTGCACCAGCTGCGCGATCGGGGGCGGCGGGTCGTCGGGGGGTGGCTGGAGCGCGAGCTCGCCTGGGTGCACTCGGTGCGGTCACGGCCGTCGCTGGCCGATCCCGTACGCGAGATCGAACGCCGCGCCGAGCAGGTCGACCAGCTGAGAGACCGCGCCAGGCGGGTGCTCGACCACTCGCTGCACCGCAGCTCAGACGGGCTGGAGCACCTGCGGGCCCAGCTCGTGGCGCTGTCCCCTGCAGCCACGCTCGAACGCGGCTACGCGATCGTGCAGAAGCCTTCGGGTGAGGTGGTCAGGAAGGCCGCCGATCTCTCCGAAGGCGAGGAGCTCACCGTCAGGTTCCCCGACAATCGGGTCGGGGTCGAGGTCACCGGCCTCTAGGGTGGGCAGCGTGGCTGACGAGAAGACGCCGTCCTACGAGAAGGCGCGCGAGGAGCTGACCGAGGTGGTGCGCCGCCTGGAAGCGGGCGGCCTGACCCTGGAGCAGTCGATCGAACTGTGGGAACGCGGCGAGAAACTGGCCGCGATCTGCGAGAGCTGGCTCCAGGGCGCCCGGGTCAAACTGGCCGCCGCCATGGCCGAACGCCGCCCCGAACCCGCTTCCGACGAGGCGCCGTTCTAGACCTTCCGCTCGACCAGGCTGGCCGCGAGGGCGCTGAGCTCCGGCCAGTCGGCCGAGCCGGTCACGATGACCGTGTGGCCGTCGAGGACGCGTACGAGAGATCTCTGGTTCTTGTCTTCCCGGAAGCGCTTCTCCCAGGTCGTGCCGTTGATCACTTCGGTGCCGGCCGAGGTCTCGGTGTTGGCCATGCGGTTGGCGAAGCCGGCCAGGGGCTGTTCGTTGCTCTGGGCCAGCATGGCGTGCATGCGCTTGCCGGTGGCGAAGCCCAGGCGCCAGGTCACCACACCCTTGGTGTTGGTGAGGTTCGAGCTGGTCGGGATCCAGTTGGGCTGGACCGGCTCGGGCACCTCGACGGAGAACCCGGCCTCGCCGGCCACGCGGGCGGCGACCTTGGCATCGTAGGCGAACTCGATGCGCGGGATGTGCTCGGTCCGGCTCTGCGGCGTGACCAGCAGGAACAGCCCCACGCCGGCGAAGCAGACGAGCAGCGCGAAGGCGTAGCCGTAGAGACCTTGGGTGAACTTGCGCACGGTCAACGAGACTACCGGCTCCGGTCAGGGGTTCCTGATCCGGCCGATGATGTCGATGGCCTGATCGGCCATCAGCCGGGCCGCGTCGAGGTCGGCCGACAGGGTCAGTTCCTGGACGACCGCCGCCAGCGCCCCCGTGATCACCACCACCAGCGCGTCTTCGTGCTCGAAGAGTGAGGCGTTGCGGCGGGCCCAGGTGCGCAGCCGTTCGCGGATGACGACCTCGAACCCGGGCGGCCCGTCGCCGCGCAGGAACAGCGCCGCCAGGTCGCGTTCCTGGACGCATCCGTCGAGGTAGGCCCGCGCCCCGGCCAGGAACAGCTTCATCGGCTCCGTCTCCCCCTGGGAGCGGACCTCCTGGACGGCGGTCTTGGTGCGCTGCCCCTGCCGGTCCTGGAACTCCTCGAACAGCGCCCGGTAGAGGTCGGCCTTGCCCGAGAAGTGGTGGTAGAGGCTGCCGACGCTGGCCCCGGCCCGCTGGACCACCTCGGTGACCCCAGCTTCGGCGAACCCCTGTGTGATGAAGACGTCGCGGGCGGCGTCGAGGAGGGCCACCCGGGTCGCCGCGCCACGCTCCGAGGTGCCCCGGACGGTCTCCTTTGTGCTGTCGCCGCTCATGCAGGCGAGATTATCGATGGAGCCGGGCGGTGTGGCACGACTCACGCAGAATCAACCGGCGATACCGGGTAAGGCTGTGTCATGAACTCAGATCAGTCCGTGCCCCCACCTCTTGCGACCGAGCACCGTGCCCCTGACCGCAACCTGGCCCTTGAGCTGGTCCGGGTGACGGAGGCGGCGGCGATGGCCAGCGCCCGCTGGGTCGGCCGGGGCGACAAGAACGGCGCCGACGGGGCCGCCGTCAGCGCCATGCGCCAGTTGATCAACACGGTGTCGATGCGCGGCGTGGTGGTGATCGGTGAGGGCGAGAAGGACCAGGCCCCGATGCTCTTCAACGGCGAGGAGGTCGGCGACGGCAGCGGTCCGCAGTGCGACGTCGCGGTCGACCCGATCGACGGCACGCGCCTGTGCGCCCTGGGCATGAACAACGCCATCTCGGTGATCGCGGTGAGCCCCCGGGGTTCCATGTACGACTCCAGCGCCGTCTTCTACATGGAGAAGCTCGTCACGGGCGCCGAGGCGGCGGACGTCGTCGACATCGAGGCGCCGGTGGCCCACAACGTGGCCGCGGTGGCCAAGGCGAAGGGCGGCAAGGCCTCCGACGTGACCGTGGTCATCCTCGACCGGACCCGCCACGAGAAGATGGTGCAGGAGGTCCGGGAGACCGGCGCCCGGATCAAGTTCATCACCGACGGCGACGTCGCGGGCGCGATCATGGCGGCCCAGCCGGGCACCGGCGTCGACCTGATGCTGGGCATCGGCGGCACCCCCGAGGGCACCGTCGCGGCCTGCGCGATGAAGTGCCTGGGCGGCACCATCCAGGGCAAGCTGTGGCCCCAGGACGACGCCGAGCGCCGCCGGGCCCTCGACGCCGGCCTCGACCTCGACCGGGTGCTCCACACCAACGACCTGGTGAGCTCCGACGACGTGTTCTTCGCCGCCACCGGCGTGACCGACGGCGAACTGATGAACGGTGTCCGCTACCAGGGCGGCCGGCACACCCGGGGCGGCGTGGCGCACACCCACTCCCTGGTCATGCGCGGCCGGTCGGGCACGATCCGGCGGATCGAGAGCGAACACCAGCTCTGGAAGCTGGGCGCCTACAGCGCCATCAACTTCGACACCGCTCTCTAACGCCGCCAGCCCTTCTTGGGCGGCTTGGGGGACTTGGCGATCACGCGCCCGCCCCAGACGTATCCGGCCAGTTCGATGACCGGGCAGTCGGGGTCGGCGGGTGGTCGCGTGTGGTCCTTGAACTGGGTGACCCGGGCGCCGGGGGCGACGACGACGCGTACACCCTCGGGAACGGTCATGTTGACCGTCCCGGCCACCACGGCGAGCTGCACCACGATCCGGCGCGACTGCAGCAGCGCGTCGCGCAGATCGAGATCGACCTTGCCCCCGATCGAGCTGACCGGCACGGTCGACGGCACCACCCAGCGGCCGCCCCGCGACTCGTTCCGGAACACGGCCGCGACGGGCCTGCTGTGCAGGGCGATCGGCTGCTGGTCGGGCGGCAGCAGATCCCGGGTGAGCCCGATCAGGTCGCCGAGGGTCCGGGCTTTGTAGGCGGCGTCGATCCGCTCCTCGTGTTCGAGGCGGGACAGCCGCCCGTCGGCCATGGCGTCGGTGAGCACGGAGATGACCCGCTCACGATCGGCGTCGGAGGCACGCAACTCCTCGGGCCGTGGACCGGAGGAACCCTCCCTGGGGGTGACCAGGGCGGCGATCCACTCACGGAAGTCGTTACTCACCCTTCGAAGATTACGGGGTGAGCGCCGATTTCCCACCCGGGAGAGACCCGGATCCATGACTCCGGGTTCCCTCACCCCTTTTCCGTTCGAAGACGGCGACTTCCCCCCTTCAAAAACGCAGCCGACAAGCCTTTTCCGTTACGGCTCCGCCTGGTCGGCACCGCCCATCGCCCCGGCCCGCGCCGTACCGGCGCCAACCGGCCGCGCCGGTCACCCGCCATAACGAGGTCCACGTTCGGCATTCCGACTTCTACCAGCCCCGCCTGTACAGAAATTTCAGTACATGCGCTTCCTCAAGCACCTCGGAAGTCTCACATTCCGCCGGCAGGGGCCCAGGGTCATCCCCGACTCCCCTCTCGGGGGTCTCGTGCGCAGGAAGGAGAACCGGTTCAGCTTTCCGGGCGATTCCGGCAAAGGTTATGAACGCGACGCTGAACCTATGAATCCGCGCATCGCCTTCATCGGCGCGCCACTCCTCACCTTCGCCTACGGAGCCATCCGTCTCCTGAGCGAGCACGGCCCCGGTCTGGCTTGGACCACGGGCCATCTCGCCTTCCTGGTCGCCCTCGGCCTCTACGCCGTCGTACTGCTCCATCTCGACCGGCACACCCACACCGGCTTCACGGTCCTCGGTTTCCTCGGCCTGGCCGCGTTCGCCGCGCAGTTCCTCATCGACCTCGTGGTCGGGTTCATGTCCGCCGACCGCACGGAGATGAGTGACCTGTTCGGCCAGGTCTACGACGTGCCGGGGCTGGAGGTGGTCGTGCAGATCGCGGGTCCGCCGCTCTTCTACGTCGCCCTGTTCGCCATGCTGACCCACCTCGCGATCAAGCGCCTGGTTCCCTACTGGATCCCGGTGGCCGTGCTGGTGGCGAGCCTGCTCCCGGTAATCAATCTCGACCTGCTGCCGATCTCGGCGGCGATCATCCTGGTTGCCTTCTCGATGACCGTACGAGAGATTGTTGACCTGGAACCGGCCCGCCCCTAGCCTGAGCGAAAATCTGAGCCTGTTCATTGGGGCAGATTCCTGGCGCGAGCCACGGCCGGCCTCCGGCCGTCCGCGTCTCACGCTCATGTTCGGGGGGCTCTCGTGCCGCGTGACCGGCAGGCCCGGATCGCCACCTTCGCGGTGTTCTTCGTGCAGGGGCTGGCCTTCTCCACTCTGCTCACCCAGGTCGCGGCGCTGCAGCACAAGCACGGCCTGACCGAGGGTGAACTGACCCTCCTGCTGCTGGTCGTCCCGGTCATCGCCGGCGTGGGCAGCGTGCTCGCGGGGCAGGTGGCGGCCCGGTGGGGCAGCCGGTTCATGATCCTCTATGTCCAGCCGGTCGCCTGCGTCGCGGTCGCGCTCACCGGGTGGGCGGCGAACGTGCCACTCCTGGTGGCGGCGCTGGTGCTGTTCGGGCTGGGCCTGGGCGGCGTCGACGCCGGGATGAACATGCAGGGCACCGCCGTCGAGCGGCGCTACGCCCGGCCGGTGATGACCGGCTTCCACGCGCTGTGGAGCCTGGCGGCCGTGATCGGCGCGGCCTGGGCCTCGAACGCGGCGGGGATCGGGCTCGACCTGGGCCCGGTGTTCACGATCGCGATGGTCCCGGCGGTCGTGATCTCGCTGGTCGCCAACCGGTGGCTGTGCGGCCCGGCCGAAGAACACGTCGAGTCTGTTTCGGAAGCGCCGACGGTCAAGATCCCGTGGGGGCCGATCCTGCCGCTCTGCCTCGCCATGGCGTTCCTCTACGTCGGCGACGCGTCGGTCTCCAACTTCGGGTCGGTCTACTTCGACCAGGCGCTCGGCGCCGAGGCGTGGCTGGCGCCGTGGGCGCTGGGGGCCTACCAGGCGGCGACCTTCATCGTCCGGATCGGCGGGGACGCCGCCGTCAGCCGGTTCGGGCCCGCCACGATCGTGCGGGTCGGCGGGGTGGTCGCGGCGCTCGGGTTCCTGCTGATCGTGGTCGCGCCGGGTGAGGCGACGGCGATCGCCGGGTTCGCGCTCACCGGTGTGGGACTCTCCGTCGTCGCGCCGCAGTCGTTCTCGGCGGCCGGGCGGCTCGACCCGGCCGGGACCGGCGTGGCCATCGCGCGGGTCAACATGTTCAACTACGTCGGCTTCATCGTGGGCGCCGCGCTGGTCGGCGGCATCGGCGACGCCGCCGGGTTCCAGGCCGCCTTCGTCGCGCCGCTCATCCTGGCCGCCGGGATCGTGGTGCTGGCCCGGGGCTTCGCATCTCCCGTACGGCTGCCGCGAGCCGATGACCCGGCCATCGGGCGAACCCCATGACCACAGCGGGACCGGCGACCGGCTCGGCAGCCAGACCGGCCGCGACGGCCTGAGCGGCGAAGTCGCGCGCGTCCCACTCGGGCGGCAGTTCGGCGAACAGGTGCAGCCCGGCCGAGATCCCGCGGACCCTCATCTCGGGGAACCGCTCGGCCAGCGCGCCCACCAGGGCGTCGCGGCGGGCCCGGTATTCGCGCCGCATCCGCCGCAGGTGCCGGTCGTAGGCGCCGGTGGCGATGAAATGGGCCAGCGTGTACTGGTCGAGCACCGGTGACCCCAGGTCGAACTCGCTCCGGACCTTGCGCAGCTCGGCGGCGAGCGCGGCGGGCGCGACCAGCCACCCCAGCCGCAGCCCCGGCGCGAGAGCCTTGCTGACGCTTCCGGCCAGCACCACCCGGGCGGGTGCGAGCCCCTGGAGGCAGCCGACGGGTTCACGGTCGAACCGGAACTCGGCGTCGTAGTCGTCTTCCAGGATGGTCGCCCCGGTCTTGGCCGCCCAGGAGATCAGCTCGGCCCGGCGGCGCGGCGACAGCACCACCCCGGTCGGATAGTGGTGCGCCGGAGTCAGCAGCACCGCCCGGGCCCCGCTGCGGGCCAGCTCGGCGACGTCGATCCCCTCGTCGTCGACCGGCACCCCGACCAGCTCGGCCCCCGCGCGCCGCAGCAGCGGCGTCTGCCGCTCGCTCGTCGGCAGCTCGGTGGCCAGCCGCAACGGCCCGAGCGCCTGGACGACCAGCGACAACCCCTGCGCGACCCCGGTCACCACCACGACGTTCTCGGGCTCGGCCCGCGCCGCCCTGACCCGCTTCAGATAGGCCGCCAGCTCGCCCCGCAGCTCCGGCACCCCGCCGGGATCGCCGTAGTCGAACGCGTCGTGCGGCAGCGTGGCGAGCACGTGCCGGTAGGCCGCGCTCCACGCCTGCCGGGGGAAGGCCCCGAGGTCCGGCGAGGTCGGCCGCCCGCCGAAGTCACCGGAGGCGTCGGCGGGAGAGGCGGGTTCCTCGATCGTGACGGCCGCGACGGTCGTCCCGGCCCCTATCCGGGACTCGAGGAAGCCTTCGGCGACGAGTTGCTCGTACGCCTCCACGACCACCCCGCGCGAGACCGCCAGATCGCGGGCGAGATCACGGCTGGCCGGGAGCCGGGTGCCCGCGGGCAACCGGCCGGTGCGCACCGCCTCGCGGAGCTCACCGGCCACCTGGCGGGCCAGGCCGCCGGCCTGGCGGTCGAGGGAGAGATGCAGGTCGGCCAACGATTGGTCCTCGTTTTACCGGAGAAATTGGACTAATTATGTGAACCATTACATTCATAGCATCCAACGTCATGAGGAAAAGCACGACGGTGGCAGCGGCGGCGGGGGCGATGTTCCTCGTGGGCACTCTCGCCGCGGTGAGCGGCCTGATCAAGGACTATCCCCTCTACGGCGGGCAAACGGTGCGTTACACCGTCGCCGCACTGATCATGTTCGTGATCGTGAAGGCCCGCCCCCGACCGGAGGTCCACCTCACGGTAAAGGATTACGGGCTGCTGGTCGCACTCGCGGCGACCGGCCTGGTGCTGTTCAACGTGTGCGTGATCGAGTCGACGAGGGGAGCCGGACCGGCGCTCGTGGGGACGTTCCTGGCCACGGTGCCCCTGGTCATGGCGGCGATGACCTCCCGCAGACCGAAGCCCCGCGTGATCGTGGCGGCGGCCGTCGTGGTGGCGGGCGCGCTGCTGGCGGTCGGGTTCGGCGGGGGCGGGGTCGACTCGCTGCTCTGGGCGGTGGGCGCGGTCGGGTGTGAGGTGTGCTTCTCGCTGCTGGCGCTGCCGCTGCTGCCGAAACTGGGCGCGGTCGGGGTGACGGCCTGGTCGGCGGCCCTGGCCGTACCGCTGCTGGCGGTGACGGGCCTGGTGATCGACGGCGGCGCGTTCCTGCGCATGCCGACGGTGCCCGAGGCCCTCGGGCTCGGCTATCTCGCCACGGTGGTGACGTGCGGGGCGTTCTTCCTCTGGTACAGCGCCCTGCCCCGGCTGGGGCCCGGCCGCGCCGGACTGTTCGCCGGCGTGATCCCGGTCGGTGCGATCGTGACCGGGACCGTCATCGGGCTGGGCCTGCCGTCGGGCGCCGAACTGGCCGGTGCCGCGATCGTGGTCTGCGGCATCGTCGTCGGGCTGCTACCCGACCGGCCAGTGCGGGTGCGGGTCCTTCATGTCCTTCCGGACGGTCTTGATGAGCATGAAGACCAGGGCGCTGACGATGACGACCACACCGATGCAGGCGATCGCGATAAAGGCCATGATTCCTCCCGCGTTCGTGTCTAATGTCTAGTTTCTCACTATTTACACCTTCGGGCGGGGGTCCCGGGCGGTTGCCGTAAAGTGCTGGAAGACTCACACCGGCGTGATCAACGGAGGCTCGACCCCATGCCCGAGTTCAGCTACACCGACCTCCTTCCCCTGGGGGCCGATGAGACCGAATACCGGCTGATCACCTCCGAAGGGGTCCGGGTCCTCGAGGCGGCCGGGCGGCGGTTCCTCGAAGTCGAGCCCGAGGCGCTGCGGTTGCTGACCGAGACCGCGATCCACGACATCTCCCACTACCTGCGCGCCTCCCACCTGGCCCAGCTCCGGAAGATCATCGACGATCCCGAGTCGAGCGGGAACGACCGGTTCGTGGCGCTCGACCTGCTGAAGAACGCCTCGATCTCGGCCGGTGGCGTGCTGCCGATGTGCCAGGACACCGGCACCGCGATCGTGATGGGCAAGCGCGGCCGCCACGTGCTGACCGACGGGCAGGACGCCGAGCACATCTCCAGGGGCGTCTACGACGCGTACACGAAACTGAACCTCCGCTACTCCCAGATGGCCCCCGTGACCATGTGGGAGGAGAAGAACACCGGCTCCAACCTGCCCGCCCAGATCGAGCTCTACGCCGAGGGCGACGACGCCTACAAGCTGCTGTTCATGGCCAAGGGCGGCGGGTCGGCCAACAAGTCGTTCCTCTACCAGGAGACCAAGGCGGTCCTCAACGAGAAGCGCATGCTGGCCTTCCTGGAAGAGAAGATCCGCTCTCTCGGTACGGCCGCCTGCCCGCCCTACCACCTCGCCGTCGTCGTGGGGGGCACCTCCGCCGAGTTCGCCCTGAAGACCGCCAAATACGCCAGCGCCCGCTACCTCGACGCCCTGCCGACCGAGGGCTCGGCCGAGGGCCACGGCTTCCGCGACCTGGAGATGGAGCAGAAGGTCTTCGAGCTCACCCAGAAGCTCGGCATCGGCGCCCAGTTCGGCGGCAAATACTTCTGCCACGACGTCCGCGTGATCCGGCTGCCGCGCCACGGCGCCTCCTGCCCGGTCGCCATCGCCGTCTCCTGCTCGGCCGACCGCCAGGCGCTGGCGAAGATCACCGCCGAGGGCGTCTTCCTGGAGCAGCTCGAGACCGACCCGGCCCGTTTCCTGCCCGAGACCACCGAGGAGCACCTCGGCGGCGACGTCGTCAGCATCGACCTCAGCCGCCCGATGCCCGAGGTCCTGGCCGAGCTCGCCAAATATCCGGTGAAGACCCGCCTGTCGCTGACCGGCCCGCTCGTCGTGGCCCGCGACATCGCTCACGCCAAGATCGGCGAGCTCCTCGACGCCGGCGGCGAGATGCCCCAATACCTGAAAGACCACGCCGTCTACTACGCCGGGCCCGCGAAGACCCCCGAGGGCTACGCCTCGGGCTCCTTCGGCCCGACGACCGCGGGCCGCATGGACTCCTACGTCGAGCGCTTCCAGGCGGCCGGAGGCTCGATGGTGATGCTGGCCAAGGGCAACAGGTCCAAGCAGGTCACCGACGCCTGCAAGACGTACGGCGGGTTCTACCTCGGCTCCATCGGCGGCCCGGCCGCGCGGCTGGCGCAAGACTGCATCAAGAAGGTCGAAGTCCTGGAATATCCGGAACTCGGCATGGAAGCCGTCTGGAAGATCGACGTGGTCGATTTCCCGGCCTTCATCGTGGTGGACGACAAGGGCAATGACTTCTTCACCGACACAACCGGGCCGATTCTGTCCATCGGACGCAGAACCTGACGGAGTTTGACAAAAGTTCTCGACAACGAATCGGCCCGGTCTCTACAGGCACCAGGGCACAAATCGGTAAGCTGCCACCCATGCGTGCGCCAGCCGGATACCAGTTAGCCGCGCGCTACCGGCTCGTCCAGCCGGTAGGCCGCGGCGGCATGGGCACGGTGTGGCGTGCGCGCGATGAACTCCTCGACCGCGATGTGGCGGTGAAGGAGGTGCGGCTGCCGCTCGTCCTCGACGAGGAACTGCGCGCCGAACTCTGCGCCCGCACCGAACGCGAAGGCCGGGCCACCGCGATGGTCGCCCACCCCTCGGTGATCACGGTGTATGACGTCGTGACCGAAGACGACCGGCCGTGGATCGTCATGGAGCTCCTCAAGGCGCAGTCGCTCGAGGAACTGGTCAAGACCCACGGCCCGCAGCACCCCGTGCGGGTCGCCGAGATCGGCCGCCAGGTGCTCGGCGCGCTGCGCGCCGTCCACGCGAAGGGCATCCTCCACCGCGACGTGAAGCCCAGCAACGTGCTCGTCACCGACGACCGGGCGGTCCTCACCGACTTCGGTCTGGCCGCACTCGAAGGTGACGTTTCTATTACCCAGGCCGGCATCGTGCTCGGGTCGGCCGGTTACATCGCGCCCGAGCGCGTCCTGGGCGACAAGGCCTCCCCCGCCGCCGATCTGTGGTCGCTCGGGGCGACTCTCTACACCGCCGTCGAGGGCCGGGGCCTCCATGGCCGCCGTACGGCCGCCGCCGCGCTGGCCGCGCTGACCAGCGGCGCCCCCATACCGATGGACAACGCCGGCCCGCTGGCCCCGGTGCTCCGCGGCCTGCTGCAGATCGACCCCGCGGTGCGGCTCGACGGGGTCAGGGCGGCGTTGATGCTGGCCAGGATCGCCGCCGGTGGCACCGCCGAGGAGCCGATCGCGGCCCACCGGCCGCCAGTCCGGCACCCCGGCCCCGGACCTGGACCCGGCTACACCCCCGGCTACGCGCCTCCGCCCGTGCGGAAGCCGGCCCACCGGGGGCAGCACCGGGCGGAGAACCGCCCGGCCGTGCCCCGGCCGCAGGAGCAGCAGGTCCTCCCCCGCGAACCCCATCCGACCGGCGCTTACACGGCGGTGCCCATACCGGCACAAAGGCGACGGCCGGCCGAAGGCTCACACCGGAAGCCGGCCGGCTACGAGGTGCCCATCGGACCGCTGACCCGGGGCTTCTGGAACTTCGTTCGGATCGTCCTGCCGCGCCGGTTCTGGCCGAAGAAATTTCGCAAGTGAACCTAAAGCGTTCCTCAAGGCCTAGGACGCTATCTTTCTAGTCATGCAGAGCAGGCTGCTCGCGGAGCGCTACGAACTGATCTCCCCCCTCGGGCGCGGCACGATGGGCACGGTCTGGCGTGCAGTCGACCGCACGCTCGGGCGCGACGTGGCGGTCAAAGAGATCCGCCAGGACCCAGGCCTGACCCAGGGGCAGCGCACCGAACTCCGCGAACGCATGATCCGTGAAGGACGTGCGGCGGCCCGGGTGCACCATCCCTCCGTGGCGACCATCTTCGACGCGATCGAGGTCGGCGGCGTCCCGTGGATCATCATGGAACTCGTCGAGGGCCGATCGCTGGAACAGGTCGTCGACGACGACGGCCCCCTGCCCCCACGTTTGGTCGCCGAGATCGGCGCCGACCTGCTCGGCGCCCTGCGCACCGCCCACACGTCCGGCATCCTGCACCGGGACGTGAAGCCGAGCAACGTGCTGATCACCCACTCGGGGCGGGTGGTCCTGACCGACTTCGGCATCGCCAAATCGCAGGGCGACTCCGCCCTGACGCAGACCGGGATGGTCATCGGATCGCCCGGCTACACGGCTCCCGAACGCGCCCGCGGCGACTACACCGGCCCCGAATCCGACCTCTGGTCGCTGGGCGCGACGCTCTACTACGCGGTGGAGGCCCGCCCCGCCTACGAGCGGCGATCGATAGCCGAGACGCTCGCCGCCCTGATGACCGAGGTCTGCGACCCGCCCCGGAACGCGGGCCCGCTGCGCCCGGTCCTCGAGGCGATGCTGGAGAAGGACCACACCAAGCGCATCACGGCCGAACGGGCCTCCGTCCTGCTGCGAGCCGTCGCCGACACTCCGACGATGACGCAGTTCCCCTCGGCGGGATCCGGAAGCTCTTCCGGTTCCGCCCGCCCGACAGGCGGAGCCTTCGCCCCGGACGCGGTGTCGCCCTACCGGGACAGCGGCCCCGATCCCAGCGTCGACCGCCCGTTCGGCGCCCCCCGACCGGTCCTGGGCAGCACGACCAACGAACGAGACCCGAACCGAACGACGACCCCTGTGCCCTCACCGGGGACAGATGCCGCGCCGACCAGCCCGCGTACCGAAATTTCCGGATCTGAGGCTGGATCGAAGGCGTCAGGAGCAGGCGGGGCGGGCGGAGGCGCAGGCAATGTGCCCGCTGACGTTCATCCCACGTGGGCAGATCCCGATATTTCGGGATCTGGCTTTGTGAGCTCACGGCCCGATACCGCAGGTTCGGCAGGCGGGCCAGGTTCAGCAGGCAGACCAGCCTCGGCAAGCAGACCAGGCTCGGCAAGCAGGCCGGGCTCCGCGGGTGGGCCGGGCTCCGCAGGCGGGCCGAGTTCGCCGGGCGGGGCAGCTTCAGCAGGCAGGCCAGGCTCGGCAGGCGGGGCAGGTCCGGCAGGCAGGCCAGGCTCGGCAGGCGGGGCGGGTTCGGCAGGCGGGGCGGGTTCGGCAAGTGGTGCGGGTTCGGCAAGTGGTGCGGGTTCGGCCTTCAGGTCGGATTCCGCAGGTGCACGTCCAAGAGCAGATGCCGAAATTTCCGGACCTGGCACAGGTCCAAATTCTGCCGACCGCGGATCCGGATCAGGCGCTTCGGAGCCTGGCGTGCAGCCTCCGCACACAGGTCAACCGTATGGGGATGCTTCCGCTCATCCCGGTGCAGACGACCTCGGCGCGAGTGGTTGGGACGCGGGCACTTGGGGCTCAGGTGCTCCGGGCGTTGGCAGCTCCAGTGCAGGTGGTCCGGGCGCGGGCAGTTCGGGAAGCGATCCCGGTGCAGGCGGTCCGGGCGCAAGTAGTGCGGGCGGACCCAGTGCGGGCGGTCCGGGCGCGAGTAGTTCTGGCGGTCCCGGTGCAGGTGGTTGGGGTGCAGGTGCCCCCGGTGCGAGTGGCCCCGGGGCGGATGACTTCGAGGACCCCGACGCCACTCGTATTGGTCGGCCTGCCGTCCCCGGTGATCAGACCGTCGTGGTCGTGAAGTCGGACGCCGACAATCCTGCCGGGCTGGCTGATGACGTCACCGTCATACAGGGACAGCTCCCCGGTAGGCGGGTCTACCCGCCCGACCCGGGCACCCGTCGCTCCGAGATCGACTCCGATGTCACTCCCCCTTCGGCGCTCCCGCTGCCGCCGCACCCTCCGCAGCAGCAGTGGGCACCCCCACCGGCGGGTCAGAGTCAAGGCGGCTACCCGCCCCCGCTCCCCCACGGCCCGAACCAGCCCGGCTTCCCTCAGCAAAACCAGCCCGGCTTCGCTCCTGGCCAAGGTGCGTCTAGCTTCCCCTCTGGCCAAGGTCAGCCCGGCTTCGCTCCAGGCCAGGGTCAGCCCGGCTTCCCCTCAGGCCAAGGTCAGCCCGGCTTCCCTCCGGGCCAGGGTCAGCCGGGCTACCCCCCTGGCCAGGGCAACCCCGGTTCCCCGCAGGCCCAGGGCAACTACCCGATGAACCTGCCCGGCTACCAGGGCGACCCGAACGCCACCCAGGCCGTCCCCCGAGGCCTCGGCACCGACATCTTCTCCATGCAGGGCGCCGCGCCCCCGCCGCCCCCCGGCAAGCCTCGTAGCAAGAGCAGGCTGGTCCTGCTGCTGGTGCTGGCATTCGTCGCGTGCGTGGCGCTCGCCATCGTCGCCGTCTCGGCGTTCGGGGCCAACAGTGCCGCCCGGACGCCTACCGCCGGCCGGATCATCCCGCCGAGCCCGACGGCCGCCACCTACGCCCCGGAGCCGCCGGCCCCCGCTCCGGCCAAGGGCATGAAGCGGCAGCAGGGTGAGGGTTTCACGATCGATGTTCCGGCGGGCTTCGGTCGTACGGAGAAGGGAACCCAGGTCACCTTCGCGGCCAGGGGCAAGGCCAGCGTTCGGGTGGCCAAGGTCGACATCTCCGGAGACCTGCTGAAGGCGATCGAGGCCGCCGAGGCCAAGCAGCCCTACGAGGGGTACGCGCTCATCCGGATCGCCCCCCTGGAGGAGTCCCCCTACACGGGGGCCGACACCGCCGAGTGGGAGTACGCCTACGAGGGCAAGGATGGGCTGGTCCACGTCATCGCCAGGTGGGTGGATGTGCCCGACTCCGGTGCGTTCGCGGTCTACTACTCGGCCCCCGAGGCCGAGTGGGCCAAGGCCAAGAAGCTGAAGGACACCGTTTTCGCCTCGCTCAGGTTCCAGCGCGACCCCAACTGAATCATTCGTCCGTCTGGGGACAGACTGGGGTGTATGACGCGCATCGAGCATGACTCCATGGGCGAGGTCGAGGTCCCCGACCTGGCCAAGTGGCGGGCGCAGACGCAGCGTGCGGTGGAGAACTTCCCCGTTTCGGGGAGAGGGCTGGAGCCGGCGCACATCTCCGCGCTGGGCACGGTCAAGGCCGCCGCCGCCGTGGTGAACGCCTCCTACGGCCTGCTGGAGGCCGACATGGCGGCCGTGATCGCCGAGGCGGCGGGTGAGGTCGCCGCTAACCGGTGGGACGAGCACTTCCCCGTGGACGTCTTCCAGACCGGTTCGGGAACCTCGTCGAACATGAACGCCAACGAGGTGATCGCGACCCTCGCGGAGGAACGGCTGGGTCGTCCGGTGCATCCGAACGACCATGTGAACGCCGCCCAGTCGTCCAACGACGTGTTCCCCTCGTCGATCCACGTCGCCGCCGTGATCGAGGTCTGCCACCGGCTCACCCCGGCGCTGGAGCACCTGGAGACCGCCCTCCAGACCAAGGCCACCGAGTTCGCGCACGTCGTGAAGTCGGGGCGGACCCATCTCATGGACGCCACCCCGGTCACCCTCGGCCAGGAGTTCGGCGGTTACGCGGGCGCGATCGAGCTCGGCATCGAGCGGCTCCAGTCGGCGCTCCCCCGGGTCGCCGAGCTGCCCTTGGGCGGGACGGCCGTCGGCACCGGCATCAACACCCCCGACCGCGAGTGGGCCGGCAAGGTGATCGCGGAGATCTCGCGCACCACCGGGCTGCCGTTCACCGAGGCCAGGAACCACTTCGAGGCCCAGGGCGGCCGAGACGCCCTCGTCGAGCTCTCCGGCGTGTTGAAGACCGTCGCCGTCTCGCTCAACAAGATCGCCAATGACCTGCGCTGGATGGGTTCCGGGCCTCGGACGGGGCTGGGCGAGATCAACCTGCCCGACCTCCAGCCGGGGTCGTCGATCATGCCGGGGAAGGTCAACCCGGTCGTGCCGGAGGCGGTCACGATGGTCGCCGCCCAGGTCGTCGGGAACGACGCGACCATCACGATGGCGGGGGCTTCGGGGTCGTTCGAGCTGAACGTCCAGATGCCGGTGATCGCGCGGAACCTGCTGGAGTCGGTCAGGCTCCTGGGGAACGTCTCCCGGCTGCTCGCCGACCGCTGCGTAGACGGCATCACCGCGAACGAGGAGCGGCTGCGGGAGTACGCCGAGTCGTCCCCCTCAATCGTCACCCCGCTGAACAGGTACCTCGGTTACGAGGAGGCCGCCCGCATCGCCAAGCAGTCTCTCGCGGAGAAGAAGACCATCCGTGAGGTCGTCATCGCCCGCGACCATGTCGCCAACGGGACGCTCACCGAGGAACAGCTCAACGAGCTTCTCGACGTGCTCCCCATGACCGGACACATATCGGAGAAGCCCGCTATGTCGGAGCCCCACATGGGCGACAATGTCCCAGACGCGTAGATTCGGGCCCCATGACGGAAGACCTCGCCGGGCGGACCGCTCTGGTGACCGGCGCGGGCAGCGGCATCGGCCGCGCCTGCGCGATCAGACTGGCGGCGGCGGGGGCCCGGGTGGTCGTGGCCGACCTGCGGGAACCTGAGGCGGCCGACACCGCGGCCATGATCGGAGGCGTAGCGGTGACGGCCGACCTCGCCGATCCCGCCGCCTTCGAAGCAGGGCCGCTCATCGACTACGCCGGCCAAGCCGACATCATCGTGAACAACGCCGGGTTCCAGCACGTCGCGCCCATCGAGGAGTTCCCGCCGGAGATCTTCTCCCGGCTCCTGTCGGTGCAGGTGGAGGCGCCTTTCCGGCTGGTTCGCGCGGCGTTGCCGTACATGAAGGGCAACAAGTGGGGCCGGGTGGTGAACATCTCCTCGGTGCACGGGCTGCGGGCCTCGCCCTTCAAAGTGGCCTATGTGACGGCCAAGCACGCGCTCGAAGGGCTGTCGAAGGTGATCGCCCTCGAAGGGGCTCCCTACGGCGTGACCTCGACGTGTGTCTGCCCGGCGTATGTGCGCACACCGCTCGTCGAGGACCAGATCGCCGCGCAGGCGGAGGCGCACCGGATCTCGCCCGAGGACGTCGTCGAGCGCATCATGTTGCAACCGGCCGCCATCAAGCGGCTGGTCGAACCCGAAGAGGTGGCCGAGATGGTCGCCTATCTGTGCGGCCCTGCGGGATCGTTCATCACGGGGGTGTCCATTCCACTCGACGGAGGCTGGAGCGCGCGTTAATGAACGTCTTCCTGGAACTGCTGGCCAGGGAGGCCTCGGCCGTGGAGTTCGAGGGGCCGGTGCTCCAAGCGCGGGCGGCGGGGGCCGACGCGGCCACGCTGGAGGAACTCGAGCGCGAGAAGGTCGCCGCGCTGCGGATCAGGGCCGTCATGCGCAGGAGGGCCCGCCGGGAGGCGGAGCTGTCGGCGCTGTTCGACACCGCCAAGGACCTCGCGGGCCTGCGTGACCTCGACGCCGTCCTGGCCGCCATCGTGCACCGGGCGCGCGGTCTGCTCGGCACCGACGTGGCCTACCTGACGCTGAACGACGCCGAGCGCGGCGACACCTACATGCGGGTCACCGACGGCGTCATCACCGCCAGGTTCCGTGCTGTACGACTTCCTCCCGGCACCGGCCTCGGCGGCCTGGTCGCCCAGACGGGTGAGGGCTACGCGACCTCCGACTACTTCGCCGACGAGCGGTTCCGCCGCGCGATCAGCATCGACGACGCGGTCACAGAAGAGGGGCTGGTCGCGATACTGGGCGTGCCGCTGCGGCTGGGCAGCCAGGTCATCGGCGTGCTGTTCGCGGCCGACCGGGGGGCCAGGCCGTTCGCGCGCGAGGAGATCGCGCTGCTGTCGTCGCTGGCCGCGCACGCCTCGGTCGCCATCGACACCGCCCGGCGGCTGGAGGAGACCAGGGCCGCGCTGACCGAGCTGAGCGACGCCAACCGGCTGATCCGCAACCACTCGACCGCGATCGAGCGGGCCGCCGACGCCCATGACCGGATGACCGGCCTGGTGCTGCGCGGCGGCGGCGTGGAGGACGTCGCGGCGGTGGTCACCGAGGTCATCGGCGGCCGGCTGACCGTGCTCGACGGCTCCGGCGAACCCCTGGTGGGCGACCCCGCCGACGTCGACCCGAGCGTCCCGGACGCGGCGCGGGCCTCCCGCGCGCTGGGCAGATCGGTGGAGCGGGGCCGGAACCTGATCGCGTCGGTCGACGTGGGCGGCTCGGAGAGCGCCCCGCTGTGCACGCTGGTGCTGCGCACGGCCGGTCCGGTGGCCGACACCGACCGGCGCATCCTGGAGCGGGCCGCCCTGGTCACCGCGCTGCTGCTGTTGTTCCGCCGCAGCGTGGCCGACGCCGAGGGGCGGGTGCGCGGCGAGCTGCTCGACGACCTGATCGCCCGGCCGGACCTGGCCGGGCTGCCCGAGCGGGCCCGCCGCCTGGGGCTCGACCTGGCAGAGCCTCACGTGCTGGTGACCGCCAGGCACGACGGGCAGCGGGAGCGGGCCGCGTTCTGGGCGTCGTCGGAGGCGGCCCTGACGGGCGGCCTGGCGACCGCGCGCGGCGACGAGGTGGTGCTGCTGCTGCCGGGCGACAAACCGGGCGTGACGGCCAAGCGGGTGGCGGCCGAGCTGTCGGCCAGCCTGGGCCGTCCGGCCACCGCAGGGGCCGCGCGGGCCGAGTCCGATGTGGCCGCCGCCTATGAGGAGGCCCGCCGGTGCGCGTCGGCGCTGCTGGCGCTGGGCCGGGCGGGCGACGGCGCCGGCGCGGCAGAGCTGGGCTTCGTCGGGCTGGTGATCGGCGAGGGGCGTGACGTGGCGGGGTTCGTGCACGGCGCGATCGGGCCGGTGCGCGACTACGACGAGCGGAAGGGCACCCAGCTCGTCCACACGCTGGCCTCCTACTACGCGTGCGGCGGGCAGCTCACCCGGACCGCCGAGGCGCTGCACATCCACGTCAACACGGTCACCCAGCGGCTCGACCGGATCGGGCGGCTGCTGGGCGACGACTGGCAGGAGCCGGAGCGGGCGCTGGAGATCCAGCTCGCGTTGCGGCTCGGTAGTGCCTTCCGCCATCCGCCGCGCCGGTGATATGTGCCGTACGCCCATGGTTCGTGACGGGCGTCACTCCTTAGGTTGTGAGTATGAACATGGAACGAATCGGTACCGCGAGGCTGACGCAGAACGTCCGGTCGGTGCCCGGCGCCCAGGGCGAAGCGGTGCTGTTCGTGCACGGCAACGTGTCCTCCGGCGCCTTCTGGGAGGACACCCTCGACGCCCTCGCCGACACCTGCCGCCCCCTCGCGGTGGACCTGCGCGGCTTCGGCGACACCGACCCCGAGCCGGTCGACGCCTCGCGCGGGGTGCGCGACTACAGCGACGACGTGCTGGCGCTGCTCGACGCGCTGGAGATCGACCGGGTGCACCTGGTCGGCTGGAGCCTGGGCGGCGGCGTGGTGCTCCAGGCGCTCATGGACCGCCCCTCGGTGGTCGCGAGCGTGACGCTGGTCAACCCGGTCTCGCCGTACGGCTTCGGCGGCACCCACGACGTCGCCGGCACGGTCACCCACACCGACCACGCGGGCAGCGGCGCCGGTGGCGCGAACCCCGACTTCGTGGCGGCCCTGGCCGGCGGCGACACCGGCAACGGCCCGCTGTCACCCCGGCGGGTGTTCCTGACGACGTACGTGAAGAACCCCGTCCCCGACGAGGAGCGCTGGGTCGCCGCGATGCTGACCACGCGCATCGGCGACGACCACTACCCGGGCGACGCGGCCCCTTCGGAGAACTGGCCCGGCGTCGGGCCCGGCACCCGGGGCGTGCTGAACACCCTGTCGCCCGCGCACTTCCGCATCGACCTGAGCGGGATCGATCGGAAGCCGCCGATCCTGTGGCTCCGGGGCGCCGACGACGTGATCGTCTCGGACGCCTCGCTGTTCGACCTGGCCCACCTGGGCGCCATCGGCGCGATCCCGGGCTCCCCCGGCACCCCGGCGCAGCCGATGATCGCCCAGACGCGGGCGTTCCTGGACGAGTACGGCGACTACACCGAGGTCGTCATCGACGACGCCGGCCACAGCCCGCACATCGAGAAGCCCGCGGAGTTCCAGGCCGCGCTGAGGAAGCACCTCGGCTAGACCATCCCGTACCGCCGCCTGATGTCGGCGACCAGCCGCTTCCAGCGGGTGGGCGGGCGTGGGGTCTCCAGGGTCCGCACGACCGCCTTCCCGCGCTGCGTCTCGATGACGAAGCGCAGGTCGACGAGGCTGCCGTCCATGCGCAGCCTGGGCCGCCAGAAGCCCCGGGTCAGGCCGCCGCGTCCGGCGGGGAGCTTGGCGATGAGCTGACCGGCGAACTTGCCCGGCTCGCCCGGCTCGATGAGGGCCGGCGCCACGACGGTCCTGCCGCCGGCCCGGCGCAGCAGCAGTTCGGCCGACGGGCCGCCGTTAGGCGGCACGTAGGGCACCGGGACCGACACGAACACCGCGCCCTCGTGGGCCGACACCGTGGCCGCCTGGGAGACCAGCGCGATCGACTCGGCGAACGAGCGGGGTTCGACGCAGACGCTCAGCTCACCCTTGTCCGACCAGCAGGGCACCACGAGCCGCCGGGGATACTCCGCCATCATCCCGGCCGAGGTGATGATCCGGTCGGGACGCCCGACGCGGGTCCTGGCCGGGTTCACGCCGCGCATCCGCACGTGCACCTCCCACACGCCCGCGTCGAGGGGCCGTCCGAAGGCGGCGGTGCCGACGTCGAAGCGGGCGTCGCCCGAGGCGCGCAGCCGCACGCCCCCCTCGACGGGGAGCCGCTCGACCTCGCCGGTGACCGGCAGGAAGTGCATCTCGCCCGTCTGGGAGTGCCGGACGTACACCTCCATCCGCACCTCGTGGGCCGCCTCGGTGATCTCGCGCAGGGCGGGGTCGAGCCGGTCGACCTTCGACGGCGGCACCCACCAGACCCGGTCGCCCTCGGCCGCGAACACCATCGGCGAACCGTCGGCGTTGAGCAGCTCGGCGGTCAGCGTGAGCGACAGCACGTGGCCCTCCCAGCGCAGGTCGCCGAGCTCGGCCCCGAGCCGGGTCCCGCGCGCCGCCCTGGCCAGGTCGGCGACCCCCTTCGCGTCCCCGGTACGCAGCAGCGCCGCCCTGGCCCTCAGGTGGACCGGCAGGTGGGTGTCGAGGGTCCCGGGGAACCGGGCGGCGGTGATGGCCTTGAGGTGGCCGTACAGAAGCTCCTGACGCTCGGCCGGAAGGCCGAGGAACGAGGGGCCGAGGCGGTGCAGGGCGACGCTGCGGAACCAGTGCGCGGCGATGCGGTCGCGCTGGACGCCCGGCTCGGTCTGCGCGTCGACGATGTCCATGATCGCGCTCAGCCCCGCGACGAGATCCCAGTCGCCCGGCTCGGGCTCGTTCGCCGGCGCCACGTGGCAGACCACGTGCCCGGCCGCCACCGCGATCACCTTCGCCGACAGGTAGGCCCGCAGCACGAACGCCTGCTCCGACAGCGCCCGGTCGGCGAACCGGAGCTGGCAGGTCTCGATGAACTCGCGCCGGAACAGCTTGTGCGCGGTCACCGCGCTGAGCAACCGGTCGCGGAGCAGGTCGGCCCGGTCGCGGTCACGGGTGAACGCGGCGGCGGGCGGCCCGTCGCCGGTCAGCCGCCCGACCAGGACGTCGGCCTCGGTCTCCCTGGCCCGGTCGAACAACCGCCCCAGCGCGCCCGGCTCCAGCCGGTCGTGGGCGTTCATCAGGAAGACGTACTCGCCCAGTGCCACCGACAGCGCGGCGTTGCGGCCGTGGGCCGGGTCGCCGGTGCGGTCCAGGTGCAGCACCCGCACGTTGGGCCGGGTGGCCGCGAGGGCGTCGAGGCGCTTGCGGGTGCCGTCGGTCGAACCGTCGTCCGCGAAGATCACTTCATAGTCGTCCGGCGGGAGCTCCAGCAGCGAGCGCACGCACGCGTCGAACGAGTCGTCGGCGGGCCCGGCATTTCCGACAGGGACCGCGACGGAGACTTTCAGCCCTTGGCGCATTCCCTCAGCGTGCGGGGAATGCGCCAAAGGGCGGTTCAGCCTTGCCGAAGGCTGACCATTCCTTACCTAGTACCAACCCACTCGCTGGCTGTGCCCCCAGGCGCCACAAGGTGAGCCGTAACGACCCTTGATGTAGCCAAGACCCCACTTGATCTGGGTGGCCGGGTTGGTCTGCCAGTCGGAGCCGGCGGCGGCCATCTTGCTGCCGGGCAGCGACTGCGGAATGCCGTAGGCCCCGGAGGAGCGGTTCATCGCCCGCTCGTTCCAGTGGCTCTCCTTGTCCCAGAGCTTCTCCAGGCAGCCCCACTCGCCCTCCCAGCCCATGGCGGCGTTCATCTGCTTGCCGAGGGCCTTGTTGGAGCCGGGGTCGGGGCTGGATCCCGGCGGGAAGTCGGCCGGCAGGAAGCCGCCGCCACCGGGCGCCTCCTTCGGGATCTCGACGCTGTCGTCGGGGCCGAAGGCCTTGCGCCCCTTACGGCCGCCGGCGAGCTCGGCCTCCTGCATGGCCGAGGCGGCGTCGGCCTTCAGCGCGTCCGCGCGCGGGTCGTTGCCGATGATGTCGGGGCTGAACCCGAGGATGTCGATCGGCGTCTGCGGCCGCTGGGAGTTCTCGACCGCGGTTTTGACGAGAAAGGTGGTGAACCCCGCGATCAGGGCCACCGTGACGCCGGTCACGATCAGGCGCTTGGGGGTGAACAACGGGCCTTTGTGCCGCTTGGGTGGCGGCGGGGGCTCCGACGAGCTCGGCTGGGACGGCGGCGGGGGCGTGGGCGGCGACGCGGGGCCGCGGGCGCGACGGGCCCCGGGGCGGCGTTCCCTGACAGGCTGACCAGAACTCACGACCTATGAGCTTGCCGTGTAGGGGTGGGTGGTCCGCAACCGATTCGCGAAACCCGCTTGACTACTTCTTTAGACAAAGGCCCCTAACGAGGACTTTCTTCGCTGTTGTGATTTTCGTCACACACTATTTCGTCGCCTTGTGCCAGCTTGTTCCGGTCCGGGCAGGCCGCATAATGACCGGATGGCAGGCATCCTCCTCGTTGAAGACGACCCCTCGGTCCGCACGGGACTCGAGCTCGCACTCGCCCGCCAGGGACACTCGATCACCGCGTTCGGCACCGGCGAGGAGGCCCTGGAGCACATCCGGGCGCGGCGGCCGGAGATCGTCATCCTCGACGTCATGCTGCCCGGCATCGACGGCGTCGAAGTGTGCCGCCGGATCCGCAAACTCGACTCGCTGCCCATCATCCTGCTGACCGCCCTCGGCGACGACCTCGACGTCGTGGTCGGCCTGGAGGCCGGCGCCGACGACTACGTGATCAAGCCGGTCGAGCCCCGCGTCCTCGACGCCCGGATAAGGGCGATCCTGCGCCGCATGGAGTCGGCCTCCACCGACCGCGTCACCTTCGGCGAACTCATGATCGACCGAGGCGCCCTGAAGGTCACCCTGGAGGGCCGCGAGGTCCACCTCACCCCGACCGAGCTGCGGCTGCTGCTGGAACTCGTCCGCCACCCCGGCCAGGTGCTCAACCGGCGCTACCTGCTGCGCTCGGTGTGGGACCACACCCACGTGGCCGACTCGCGTCTCGTCGACGCCTGCGTGCAGCGCATCCGCGCCAAGATCGAGCCGACGCCCGGCGACCCCGTCTACATCCACACGGTCAGGGGCTTCGGTTACCGCTTCAGCGGCCCATGAGCAGTCTGCGCAAGCGGCTCGTCGTCACCTTCACGGTCGTGGCGGTGACGGCCTCGTTCATGGTCGCCGGGATCGGCTACCAGATCGTCAGGGGCGAGCTGCTGCGCCGGGCCGAGTCGAGCGCGGTCGAGGACGTCCGCGACACGATGAACCGGCTGACCCTGCCCGTCGGCACCAGCGACCTGCTGTGGCCCAACGAGGTCTCCGTCACCGACGACGACCTGCGCGACCTGGTCACCAGCCTCAGCGGCCCCGACCGCCAGGTGATCGTCGAATACGGCCAGGAGCCACCCAGGTTCTCCGAGGGCGCCCAGGTCACCCCGGCCGACATCCCCGACGACGTGCGGGCCGCCGCCCGCACCCGGATCGCCTACCGCACCATGGAGGTCCGAGCCCAGCCGGCGCTGGTGGTCGGCACCGACGTGAAACGCGAGACCGGCAGCGGCGCGGTCCGCTCGACCGGCATGTCGGTCTTCGTGTTCGTCTCCATGACCGACGTCGACCGGGTGCTCGTCAACCTGCGCGCCGCCCTGCTCCAGGCCGGCTCGCTCACCATCGTCCTGGCGCTCACCGTCGCGCTGCTGTCGGCCCGCCAGGTCCTTCTTCCGGTACGCCGCCTCGGTGAGGCCGCCCGCGCCCTGGGCGCCGGCCGGCTCGACACCCGGCTGCCGGTCCACGGCCGCGACGAACTTGCCGAGCTCACCGCCACGTTCAACGAGACGGCCGAGGCGCTGGAGAAGACCGTCCAGGAGCTGTCCTCGCTGGAGGCGATGTCGCGGCGGTTCGTCGCCGACGTCTCCCACGAGCTGCGCACCCCGCTGACCACCATGACCGCCGTCACCGACATGCTCTCCGACGAGGCCGAACGGCTGCCGGCCGACGCGGGGCAGGCGGTCCACCTGGTGGTCGCCGAGATCGAGCGGCTGCGCTCGCTGGTCGACGACCTGATCGAGGTCAGCCGGTTCGACTCCGGCGCGGCCGTGCTCCGCCGCGAGATCGTCGACGTCGGCGACGAACTGACCGAGTGCCTGGAGATCCGCGGCTGGACCGACCAGGTGACCCTCCGGGTGCCCGACGGCCTGACCTACCAGGTCGACCCGCGCCGCTTCGACGTGATCGTCGCCAACCTGGTCGGCAACGCGCTCAAACACGGCAAACGGCCGGTGACGGTGTCGGCCAAGGTCCTGCCCAGCGGGTTGGAGGTCCGCGTCCGCGACCACGGCCCCGGCATCCCCCGCGAGGACCTGCCCCACGTCTTCGACCGCTTCTTCAAGACCGGCGCCAACCGCGCCCGCTCGGGCGGCAGCGGCTTGGGCCTGTCGATAGCCAAGGCCAACGCCGAACTGCACCGGGGCACGATCACGGTGAAGCTCGCCGACCCCGGCACCCAGTTCACGTTGTGGATACCGCGCCCATGACCCGATGGCTGTGTTGTCTGTTGCTGCTGGTCGCCGCGTGCGGCGTCACCTCGACCGGCGTCCAGGACGGCGGCCCGCCGCCGGTGATAAGCCCGAAGGCGGCCGTGGCGACGGTCTACCTGCTGCGCGACGGGAAGCTGGAGCCCAGCTCCGTCGCGGTGGCCTCCCACTCGATGGACAACGTGATGGCCGCCCTCTTCGAGGCGGGCACCCGCTCCACCCTCGGCCTGACCAGCGAACTCAACGGCCTGACCTGGCAGACCAGCCAGCTCACCCGCTTCGGGGCGGTGCGCAACGACCCCGACAACGCCGACGGCTTCCGGCTGTCCCTGTTCGTCAGCGGCGGACGGCCGATCACCAAAACGGCGCAGGCCCAGATGACCTGCACCGCCATGCGGCAGCGGCAGGACATCTGGGCCGTGAAGATCACCAGAACGGACGCCACCGGCCCGGTGTCCTACGGTGAGCACACCTGCCGCGAGTACTGGAACCTCGCGGCCCCGGGCCGGCAGCTTCCTCGTTAAGGCGTGATGTCTTCCAGCATCTCGGTCACCAGGGCGGCGATCGGGGACCGTTCCGAACGCGTCAGGGTGACGTGGGCGAACAGCGGGTGGCCCTTGAGCTTCTCCACCACCGCCACCACACCGTCGTGCCGGCCGACCCGCAGGTTGTCGCGCTGGGCGACGTCGTGGGTCAGCACGACCCGCGAGTTGGCGCCGATGCGCGACAGGACCGTCAGGAGCACGCCGCGTTCCAGCGACTGCGCCTCGTCGACGATCACGAACGCGTCGTGGAGCGACCGGCCGCGGATGTGGGTCAGTGGCAGGACTTCGAGCATGCCCCGGTCGAGGACCTCCTCGATCACCTCGGGCGTGGTCACCGCGCCCAGGGTGTCGTAGACGGCCTGCGCCCACGGACCCATCTTCTCGTTCTCGCTGCCGGGCAGGTAGCCGAGGTCCTGGCCGCCGACCGCGTAGAGCGGGCGGAAGACGATGACCTTGCGGTGCTGGCGGCGTTCGAGAACGGCCTCAAGGCCCGCGCAGAGCGCCAGCGCCGACTTGCCCGTGCCGGCCCGTCCGCCCAGCGAGATGATCCCGATCTCCGGGTCCATCAGCAGGTCGAGCGCGATGCGCTGCTCGGCGCTGCGGCCGTGGAGTCCGAAGATCTCGCGGTCGCCGCGCACCAGGCGCACCGACTTGTCCGGGAGCACCCGTCCGAGTGCGGAACCCTTGCTGGTCAGCAGCCGCAGACCCGTGTGGGTCGGTAGTTCGCGCGCCTCTTCCAGTTCGGTGCCGCCGTGTTCGAACAGCGCCTCCACATGTTCTGCGGTGACCTGGAGCTCGGCCATGCCGGTCCAGGTCTCGTCGGATTCGGCGACCAGCTCCGCCCGGTATTCCTCGGCGGTGAGGCCGATCGAGGCGGCCTTGATCCGCATCGGCAGGTCTTTGGAGACCAGCACGACGTCAAGGCCCTCGGAGGCCAGATTCTGCGCGACGGTCAGGATGCGCGTGTCGTTGTCGCCCAGCCGGAAGCCGGCCGGAAGGCCGGACGGATCGCTGTGGTTGAGCTCGACCCGTATGGTTCCCTCGCCCATCGGGATCGGCTCATCGAGGCGGCCGTGCTGGACACGCAGATCGTCCAGGAATCGCAAGGCTTTACGAGCGAAGTATCCCAGCTCGGGATGGTTTCGCTTGCCTTCCAGCTCTGTGATCACGACGACCGGGAGCACCACTTCGTGTTCGTCGAACCGGCTCAGTGCGGCCGGATCGGCGAGCAGGACAGAGGTGTCCAGGATGTACGTGCGCCGGGAGGTGCCAGGCGAGTGACCGGACTTGGACGGGTTGGACAATGCCACGCGTTCTCCCCCGGGCGCCTGGGGTCGGCGCCCTGCCTTGACTGGTGGTGAACGGACCGGGCCCGGACGCCCCGAAGGGGGAACCGGGAACCGGCCCCACCTGCGAAGTCATCAAGACGCAAGAACGGGCCCTCTCCCGAGGTGAGCGTGGATGCTCACTCCTTACGGTACGTCCTGAATCCCCCTGCGCCAACGCTCCAATCCTTGCCGAAAGGGGGTGTTCACATGCCGTTTCAGAATCCGTACCGACGGTTACGCGCGGCGTAGGCGCGAAGTGCCCGCAAAAAGTCCACTCTGCGGAAGTCTGGCCAGTAGGCCTCGCAGAAGTAGAACTCGGAGTGGGCGCTCTGCCAGAGCAGGAATCCAGAGAGTCGCTGCTCTCCCGAGGTCCGGATGACGAGATCCGGATCGGGCAGGCCACGCGTGTAGAGATGCTCGGCGATGTGCTCCACATCGAGGACCTCCACGAGGTCTTCGATGCTCGCGCCCTTGCTCGCGTGCTCCTGGAGGAGGGAGCGCACCGCATCAGCGATCTCACGTCTTCCTCCATACCCAACGGCAACGTTCACAATCAGCCCAGGTCGGTGTGATGTTGCTTCTTTAGCATTTTTCAGGACATGGGCGGTGTGGTCGGGCAGCAGGTCCAGGGACCCCATCGGCTTGACGTGCCAACCCTGTTCGACCAGGTCACCGACCAGATTCTCGATCACCTGGAGGAGAGGTTCGAGCTCTCCCTTGTCCCGGGAGAGGTTGTCGGTGGAGAGCAGCCAGAGGGTGACGTATTCGACGCCGGCCTCCTTGCACCAGGCGAGGAGCTCGGAAATCTTGTCCGCGCCCTTCTGGTGGCCGTGGCGGACGTCCTCGTGGCCGTTCGAGCGGGCCCAGCGGCGGTTGCCGTCGACGATCACGCCGACATGGCGGGGCGCCTGTACCGAGGTGAGCTTTCGTTCGAGCCGGCGTTCGTACACCTTGTAAACAAGATCCCGCACGCCCATGACGCCCCCCGGTGATTCGCTTGAGCCCGCTGTCGCATGACAGGCATGGTCAAACAATTATCGGGGGCGCGATGCGGTCCCCGCTCCCGAAATGAGGGAGCTGTTACGTTCCATCCCATATTGGGTGCCAAGCCGGACTTCTGCCTCAGTCACCACAGAACTCAGAAACATCAGGAGTTCTCCCGAAGTGACTATCGCCCGCAACCCGGCGCCCGAGGCGCCCCACGCCTCGACATATGCCCGCCTGATCAGCCGCCACCGTCCTTTGACGCCCTTGGCGGGCACCCAGATCGGGATGAGCCTGACCTGGCAGCGGAGTTCTCCGCCGCCCACGATGTCGGTACGGCTGCGATAGCGGAACCCGAACAGCTCCCCCTCGTCGCCGTCACCGGGGAACCGGTCGTCGGGGTCGTCCCAGGCCACCTGGGACTCCCGGGCCTCGGCCACCGACCGGGCCAGCCGGGCCAGGAACCAGCCGCAGCGCTCCCCGACCGAGCCGTAGGCCACCCCGTCGCGGAACAGCTCCAGCGTGACCTCGTAGGGCACTCCGGCGCTGTCGCGGCATGCCACGGGATCAACCGTCAGGTATGACCCATCAACGCACCGTAGTCCACCCACGCCACAGAGGGTATCCCGGGCACACCTCGCCAAACCGGTCCTACCGGGATTGATCCCTCTTTGGGGTAAGTCGCCACCAGTGCCGCTTTTGTTCTTGCGGCGCTTCCGGCGGTTCGGGCAGCAGCCCTCTCGACCGCACCCACTCGGCGAAAGCCGCCGCGTCGGCTCGCGAACCGCCCTGGGGTTTCGGGCGGCCGGAAGCGTACCCCTGGAACTCCCGGCCGAAGGAGGACCCGAGCGCCTGGACGACGTCGGGCCGGGCGACGGCGACCAGCCCGCGTCGTTTGGCGATCAGACTGCCCGCCTGGATGCGCAGCCGTTCGGCGTCGAACCCCTCGGGCGGCGCGGCCCCGGCCACGAGGGCGGCCAGCAGGGCCCGTTGCTGGTCGGCGAGCTGGGCACGCGGGTCAGACATGACTCAGCACCACGGTCAGGCCGGTCGACCGCGGCTTCCACATCAGCGCGCAGGAGTCAGCCACGGTTCACGGCCGCCTTGAAGCCCGCCGGCCGGGGCGTGCGGCCGGCCGGTCGGGCGTGAGTGTCAGCCACGGTTCATCGCCGCCCTGATCCGGTCGAGTTCCTCCGACAGGACGGCGTCGCTGGGGTAGTCGGCGTCCCACTCCAGCAGCACCCCCGGCGGCCGGTGCCGGGCGCAGAGCTCGGCCAGCAGGTCGAGCACCTCTTCCGGCGGGGAGGCCGTGTGGGTGTCGTGCCACACGTCGCCGTGGCCGTGGCCGCCGGCGACGTGGACGTACGCGACGTGTTCCAGCGGCAGCGCGTCGAGGGCCTTGACCGCGTCGAACCCCAGGTTGACCTGGTTGGTGTAGAGGTTGGCCACGTCGATCAGCAGCTTCACCCCGGTGCGTTCGACCAGCTCGCCGAGGAACTGGGCCTCGGTCAGCTCGTCGCCGGGCCAGCCGAACAGGGCCGCGACGTTCTCCAGGGCCAGCGGCACCGGCAGGCAGTCGAGGGCGATGCGCACGTTCTCCACGATCACGCTGAGCGCGTCGCGGGTGCGCGGCACCGGCAGCAGGTGCCCGGCTTCGAGGTCTCCCGACCTGACGTACGCGAGATGTTCGCTGACCAGCGGCGACCCGAGGGCCTGGGCGGCCGCGGCCAGGTGGTCGAGCCGGGCCAGGTCGGGCCGTTCGGCGCCGCCGAGACCGAGCGCGACCCCGTGGGGGATCACCGGGATCCCCCGCTCACGCATCAGCCGCAGCGACTCGGGCACCCGCTCCGGGTTGACCTGCTCGGCGACGACCTCGGTGAACTCGACCCCGGGCAGGTGCTCGACGGTCAGGTCGATCTCCGACCGCCAGCCGATCCCCACGCCCAGACGATCGGCCGGAGGATCAGCTGCCACCGCAGCCACCACCACAGCCTCCGCCGCCGCAGCTCGACCCGCCGCCGGAGTCGCCGCCACCACCACCGGAGTCGCTGCCGCCACCGCCGCCGAAATCGCCGCCGCCGAAGTCGGAGCCGGAGCCCCATCCGGAGTCGGAGCCCACCGCGCCGCCGCAGGCGCCCGCGCCGCAGCCGCCGCCACCGCCATGCTGTATCTCGGCGTGGCCGGGCCCGGTGTAGATCGCCAGCCCGTAGAGGGCGATGGTGCTGTCGTTCCCGCCGTTGTGGGCGTAGGCGAGCTCACGGGTGCGCGGGTGGCGCGCCTGGGCCGCCCTGAGCGCGGCGTGCCCGGCCTGGGTCAGCACGCTGCGGTTCTCCTTGGCGTTGCCGGCCGCCGACGCCATCGCGATGATCCAGGTCAGCAGCGACAGGACGAGGGTCAGCACGTTCCAGACCACGAAGTCGAACCAGCCCAGCGCCATCGTCACGATGCTGACCGGCACGAGCAGCCCGGGGATCGCGATCAGCCAGCGCAGCCTGGTGTTGGCCCGCCGGGCGGAGTTGAGCGCCGAGTCGGCCACCACGAGGCCCTGGCCGCGCAGCCCGTAGTCGATGCCGGTGAGGGCCGGGCCCACGGCGACGGTCCGCCGGATGTCGGCCAGCGGACGGCCGTTGACCCCGGCGGCCAGGTCGAGTACCTCCTGCTCGACCCGCTCGGCGGGGGCGCCGGACATTCCCCGGACCGCCGTCACGGTGCCGTCGCGGGAGATGCGCACCCGCCCCTGGGAGACGAGCACGGCGACCGCGGTGTTCACGACCCGGCGCGGGCCGCCCGCCAGGAAGGCCAGGGAGTAGGGATCCAGCGAATGCTGAATGGGGTGCCCGCCGAACTTGACCCGGCGCTGTTCCTTCTTCACCCGTCGCGCCTGACGAGAGACCAGCACCGTCGCGAGGATCGCGGAGATGAAGAGCAAAAGGGAGCCCATGCCGCCTCCAGGGGAGACTCCAGAGTTTCGTCCGATTAGACGATCCCACGGGCGTCCTGGTTCGCGCATCAGCCTAAATACGGGCGGCTTTCTCCACCTTCAGCACGAGACGGCCCGCACCTCCGCCGAGGCGCGGGCCGCCCGCGTGAAAGGGGGGAATCCCGACGCCGTTGGCGGGACTCCTGCTCGTGGGTCAACCCAGTCTGGCGACCAGGGCCCGGTATTCCTCCCAGAGTCCTTCGGGCAGGTGGTCGCCGAAGGTCTCGAAGTGGCCCGGGATCAGGGCGGCCTCCTCGCGCCAGACCTCGCGGTCGACGCTGAGCAGCAGTTCCATGTCCTGTTCCGCGATGTCCAGGCCCTCGGTGTCGATCTTGACGGGCAGCCGTCCGATCGGGGTGTCGACCGCTTCGGCCTGGCCGTTGAGGCGTTCGACGATCCACTTCAGCACCCGGCTGTTCTCGCCGAAGCCGGGCCAGACGAAGCGGCCCTCCGCGTCCTTGCGGAACCAGTTGACGTAGTAGATCCGGGGCAGCTTCGCGCCCTTGGTCTCGCCGACGCCGAGCCAGTGGGCGAAGTAGTCGCCCATGTTGTAGCCGCAGAACGGCAGCATCGCGAACGGGTCGCGGCGCAGTTCGCCGACCTTGCCCTCGGCGGCGGCGGTCTTCTCCGAGGCGACGTTGGCGCCCATGAAGACGCCGTGCTGCCAGCTGCGGGCCTCGGTGACCAGCGGCACCGCGGTGGCCCGGCGGCCCCCGAAGAGGATCGCCGAGATCGGCACGCCCTTCGGGTCCTGCCACTCGCGGGCGATCGTCGGGCACTGGTGGGCCGGCGTGGTGAAGCGGGCGTTCGGATGGGCCGCTGGTTCGCCGGAGTCGGGCGTCCAGGACTCGCCGCGCCAGTCGGTCAGGTGGGCGGGCGGCTCGTCGGTCAGGCCCTCCCACCAGACGTCGCCGTCGTCGGTCAGCGCGACGTTGGTGAAGATGCTGTTGCCCCACAGCGTCTTGATCGCGTTGGCGTTGGTGGTCTGGCCGGTGCCGGGCGCGACCCCGAAGAAGCCCGCCTCCGGGTTGATCGCGTAGAGGCGTCCGTCGTCGCCGAAGCGCATCCAGGCGATGTCGTCGCCGATCGTCTCGACCTTCCAGCCCGGGATGGTCGGCTGGAGCATGGCCAGGTTGGTCTTGCCGCACGCCGACGGGAAGGCCGCCGCGATGTAGCGGGTCTTCCCGTTGGGCGGGGTGAGCTTGAGGATCAGCATGTGCTCGGCCAGCCAGCCCTCGTCGCGGGCCATCGTGCTGGCGATCCGCAGGGCGTAGCACTTCTTGCCGAGCAGGGCGTTGCCGCCGTAGCCGGAGCCGTACGACCAGATCTCGCGGGTCTCCGGGAAGTGGCTGATGTATTTGGTGTCGCTGCACGGCCAGGCGACGTCCTGCTGACCTGACGACAGCGGGGCGCCCACCGAGTGGACGCACTTCACGAAGTCGCCGCGCTCCTCGATGAGCCGCAGGGCCTCCTCGCCCATGCGGGTCATCACCTTCATCGAGACGGCCACGTAGGCCGAGTCGGTGATCTCCACGCCCAACTGGGAGATCGAGCCGCCGAGGGGGCCCATGCAGAACGGGACGACGTACATCGTCCGGCCGCGCATCGAGCCCTTGAAGACCTCGCCGAAGGTCCGCCGCATCTCGCCGGGCGCGATCCAGTTGTTGGTGGGGCCGGCGTCCTCCTCCTGCTCCGAGCAGATGAAGGTGCGGTCTTCCACGCGGGCGACGTCCGACGGGTCGGAGGCGGCGTGGAAGCTGTTCGGCCGGGCCGCGAGCCGGGTCAGGGTGCCCTTCCTGACGAGCATGTTGGTGAGCCGGGTCCATTCGGCCTCGGAGCCGTCACACCATTCGATCCGGTCGGGCTCGGTGAGTTCCGCGATCTCGCTGACCCAGGCGGCCAGCTCGGAGTGAGTGGTCGGATGCGAAAGCTGCAGTGACACGGACACGAGGGCGGCTCCTTAATGTACGTCGGGGCCAATTCATCATCCGCGACGAATACCCGGTAAATCCAATTGGCGTAGACCAGTACGTTTCTGCACTGTTAAACGCGCGATATTCGTCACCACAACCGCAGGTCAGCGAGCTGGGTGATGAGAGAAGCGTACCCATGACGAACCATTTCAAATTTGTGCCGACCACCCCTAACCCATCGTTGTCGTACTAAACATTGGTATAGGCCAAAGTGAATGGTCCAGACCATTCGGTGAATTGGTTCAGTCCACTCCGCCGGGGCCCTCGGCGCGCACCCGGTCGACGGCCTGGAGGGCATCTCGCAGGTCAGCGAGCCAGGTGTCGGTGTGGCGGCCAACCAGCCGGACGCACCACGCGAGGGCGTCGGAGCGGCTGCGGGCGACCCCCGCGGCGACGAGTGTGTCGAGCACCTGCCGCTCGCTCTGCCGCAGCCGGGTCATGACCGGAACGGAAAGTGTGGTGAACATCACGGTCTCGCCACCGATCTTCACGCCCCAGGCCACCTTGCGCCGGAACTTGTGCTCGGCCTGCCGGGCGATCTCGATGCGGCGCTCGCGGGTCTCCTCGCGGAACCGGTCGACGTAGCCGTCTTCGGCGGCGGCCCGCTCGGCGTCGGGCAGGCCCTCGGTGACGGTCAGCGGCGGCAGCGCGCCGACGACGGTGATCTCCTCGCGGTCGACGACGACCTCGGGGCGCTCGGTGAACCAGTTCTCGGGGAGGCGGTGGGCGAACCACTCGGCTTCTGCAGTCATGTAATCAATATTACATCGTTGCGTTCGACTCAGGTCGATATTGACAGTCACAACTTTTTGAGAGCTACTATCAAATTATGGTGACTTCCAGATGGTGGGCGCTCTCAGCCCTCGTTCTCTCCGTCCTCGTGATCGGGCTCGACGCGACCGTGCTCAACGTCGCGCTGCCCACCCTCGCCGTCGACCTCGGCGCCACCACCGGCGATCTCCAGTGGATCGTCGACGCCTACCTCGTCGTGTTCGCCGCCCTGCTGCTGCCCGCCGGGGTCTTCGGCGACCGGCTCGGCCGCAAGAAACTGCTGCTCGCGGGCCTGGCGGCGTTCGGCGTCGCGTCGGCGATCGCGATGCTGGCCGACTCGGTCGGCTGGCTGATCGCCGGGCGGGCGCTCATGGGCGCCGGGGCCGCGCTGATCATGCCGCTGTCCACGTCGATCCTGCCGACGATCTTCCCGCCCGCCGAACGGGCCAGGGCCATCGCCGTCTGGACCGGCGGCATGGCCGTGGGCCTGCCGCTCGGCCCGATCGTCGGCGGCTACCTGCTCGACCACTTCTGGTGGGGCTCGATCTTCCTGATAAACCTGCCCGCGGTGGCGATCGCGCTGGTCGCGGTGGTGTTCCTGGTGCCCGAGTCACGCGACGCCACCGCCCGCAGGACCGACGTGCCCGGCACGCTGCTGTCGGTCGCCGGCCTCGCCGCACTCGTCTACGGCGTCATCGAAGCGCCGACCAGGGGCTGGAGCTCACCGATGGTGCTCGGCACCATCGCCGCCGGGCTCCTGCTCCTCTTCTTGTTCGTACGAGTAGAGGCCCGCGCCAAGGCCCCGATGATGGACCTGGGGCTGTTCCGCGACCGCACCTTCGTCTGGGGCGCCTTCGGCGCGACCGTGGTCTCTCTCGGCATGATGGGCGTGCTGTTCGTCGCGCCGCTCTACCTCCAGGCGGTGCAGGGGTTCGACGCCATGGGCACCGGCCTGCGCATCGTGCCCATGGTCGCCGGGCTGATGGCCGGCGGCCTGATCGGCGAACGCCTGATCAAGCGCCTCAGCCTGCGGGTCATCATGGGCGCGGGCCTGTCCCTGCTGGCGCTGGGCCTGATGGCCGGGGCGGTGCTGCCGGGCGACTATCCGTACACGGCGACCTGGCTCGTCATCACCGGCGCAGGAGTGGGCCTGACGATGGTCCCAGCCATGGACGGCCTGCTCGCGCTGCTGCCGCCCGAGCGTACCGGCATGGGCAGCGGCGTCCTCCAGGCCCTGCGCCAGACCGGCGGCGCCTTCGGTGTGGCGGGGCTGGGCAGCATTCTCTCCTCTGTGTACGCCCATGCGCTCCCGGCCACCGCCCCCGCCGCCGTGCGCGACTCGGTGGCGACGGCGGTCCGCGTCCCGGAGTGGGCCGGGGCCGGGCGCGCGGCCTTCGGCGACGCCATGGACGCGGTGCTGTGGACCTGCGGCGGCCTGATGGCCCTCGCCGCGCTGCTGATCGTCACCTTCATGCGTTCCGCCACAGCTGAACCGGCGGGAGAATCGACCCATGAACTCGCCGGGACTGCGTGAACGCAAAAAGGAGAAGACTCGGCGGACGATCCAGGAACACGCCCTGCGGTTGTTCGCCGAGCAGGGCTACGAGGCGACCACGATCGAGCAGATCGCCGACGCCGCCGAGGTCTCGCCCAGCACCCTGTTCCGCTACTTCCCCACCAAGGAAGACATCGTCATCCAAGACGACTACGACCCGCTGCTGTTCGACCGGCTGGCCGCCCAGCCGCCGGAGGTGCCCCCCGTCAGGGCCCTGCGCAACGCCTTCGGCGAGGCCATGCGGGGCATCCCCGACAACGAACTCGGCCAGATCAGGGCCCGATCCCGCCTCCAGATGAGCATCCCGGCCATCCGCGCCCGGATCTTCCAGAACATGCTCGACACGATGGACCTGCTCGCCGAGGGCATCGCCCGGCGCACCGGCGCCGACCCCGGCTCGTTCCAGGTGCGCGTCCTCATCGGCGCCGTCATGGGCACGATCATCCCGGTGCTGCAGACCTGGGCGACGTCCGAGGAGGACCTGGGCTTCGCCGAGATGATCGACGAGGCGTTCGCGCTGCTGGAGGCGGGGCTGCCTATCGAACCCGCGCCGCGACCTGAGGGCTGACCCGCACGACTCCGGCGAGGTTGCGCATGTTGATCGGCACGATCTTCACGACGTCGCCGGTACGCGGCGAGTGGAGCATCTTGCCGTCGCCCCAATAGATGGCCACGTGGGAGATGTAACCCGGGTTGGTCGGGTCGCTGCGCCAGAACAGCAGGTCGCCCGGCTGGGCCTGGGCGAGCGAGACCTGCGGGCCGGTCGCCCACTGCTGGTTGGTCACCCGCGGCATCTTGATGCCGGCCTGGGCGAATGCCCACTGCACCAGGCCGGAGCAGTCGAACGTGTTGGGGCCTTCGGCGCCCCATACATAGGGACTGCCGAGCTTCGAGGCCGCCGCCTGCAGCGCGGTCTGGGTCTGCGGGCTCGTCATGAGCGCCGACGCCGGCCACTGCACGACCTGCTGCGGCCGGGCGATGCCGCGCTGCCGCGGCGGCGCGATCACGACCGGGTTGATGGTGGCGATCTGACTGCCCGGCAGCACCTTCAGCAGCGCCTTGCGCAGCTTGGCCGAGTCGACGCTGGGCGCGCTCACCACCATGGCGTTGCCGTGGGGCAGGCCGAGCCTGGTCGCGGTGTCGTGGGAGACCACGGCGTGGATCGACCCCATGCCGACCGTCGCGTAGGCGCCCACCCGCAGCTCCGCCCCGGGGCTGCGGACGTCGTCGCCGAGCTTGAGGCCGCCCTCCTGGCCGAGTTCGTAGGAGACCACGACGTCGCCGGCGGCCACGTTGGTCCACAGCTCGTCGGAGGCGGCGGTGGTCTTCGGGGTGAACTTCCGGAACGTCGAGGGGTCGACGCCCATCGTCGGCACCCGCCAGCCGCCCAGGTTCACGTCGGCCGCGTCGGCGATCTCGACGCTCCGCACGCCCTTCTGGCCGCGGACCTTGCCGACCTGGCCGGGGGTGAGCGTCTTGGGGGCGACGACGAAGAGGTGGGGGCGGGACAGCTTGCCCAGCGGCGCGACCGCGTTGGTGGGAAGTTGCCCACTGGCCGCGACGTAGTCACCGGCGACAGGCGGGATTCGGACGTCGAGGGCGGCCCGTTCCTGCACCACGTCGAGCCCGGCCAGCACGAGTAAATCGGTGATCAGCACCACCGCGAGCGCGACGCCGATGACCGGGATCGCCCTCCTGGCGAACTGAGGGCGGCGGAGGCGGGGCCGGAAGGCGAGATCCTGGCGGGCCTCCTTGAGGAGGTGTCCGACCCGCAGTCGCCCGTCGGGCACGCCACCACTCCCTCCGCAGACTCATTGGGCTGTCCCGTTCCACGAGATTGCCCAATGAGATCCGAGAAGTCAAAATCCGCCGGAGCGCGCTTCTCCGGCGGATTCGAATATCCGTGGGTCGGTCTAGCTCCCGATGTAGGGAACGGCCTCCAGCACCTCGACGGTGATCGAGCGGCCGTTGGGCATCGAGTACTTCGCCTTCTCCCCGATCTTCTTGCCGTTGATCGCAGCCCCCAGCGGCGACTTCGGCGAGTAGACGTCGATCGGCGAACCGCTCTCCTCGCGCGAGGCGAGCAGGAAGGTGACCTCTTCGTCGTCACCCTCGAACCGGATGGTCACGGTCATGCCGGGGCCGACCACGCCTTCGGTGCGGGGCGCCTCGCCCACTCTCGCGGAGTCGAGGATCGAATGGAGGTGGAAGATCCTGGCCTCCATCTTGCCCTGCTCGTCTTTGGCGGCGTGGTAGCCGCCGTTCTCCTTCAGGTCGCCCTCTTCGCGGGCGGCCTCGATCTTCTTCGCGATCTCGATCCGACCCGGGCCAGAAAGGCGGTCGTGCTCCTCTTTGAGGCGGTCGTACGCCTCCTGCGTCAGCCAGGTGACGTTTTCGTTGTGGGAGACGGCCACGCGGGTTCTCCTTGCTTCCCTAGGTGAATCGAAGGGCTAACAAGTTAACGCCTTCGAACGCTTCCCCAAAGATTCCAGTCTATACGAGGGAGCAGCCCTGAACGTCTACGCTTGTGGCTTGCGCGCTGATCCTCACCTGTTCGGTGAGGGCGACGTCACCACTGCCCGGGGGAATGGTGATCTCCCGGGTCCCGACCTCGACGTGGTGGACGTCGACGGCCCGCAGGCGGCACGTCGCCGCGCGGTCGCCGGGCTTGTTCACCACGAAGGTGACCTCGGCGGTGTCGGGGCGGCTGGTGTCGAAGGTTACGACGGTCGCCCGCACATCGGGGTTACCCCGGGCCGACAGGATCACATAACCCCACCCGCCGGCCACGATCGCCACGACGACGGCCATGATCACGTACACGAGGAACCGGCTTTTGCCCAGGGGCGGCTTGGGCGGGAACTCGTCGGGGGTGCCCAGGATGGGTCGAGGAGCTGGTGACGACATGAAAGGAATCTCCCTGCGCTTCCCCGGCGTTGTCCGAGACAATTCTCTTCAACGCTATTGGATCCACGTGACAAGGAGAGCCGTGACGAACGCGCTCAGGCTGATGGCCGTGCACGCGCACCCCGACGACGAGTCGAGCAAGGGTGCGGCCACGATGGCCCGATACGCCGCCGAGGGCGTCGAAGTCCTCGTCGTGACCTGCACCGGCGGGGAACGTGGTTCGATCCTGAACCCCAAGATGGACCGTCCAGACATCCTGGAGAACATGGGCGAGGTCCGCCGCCTGGAGATGGAGCGCGCGAGGGAGATCCTCGGCGTGGACCAGCGGTTCCTCGGCTTCGTCGACTCGGGCCTGCCCGAAGACGAGAACGAGCCCCTGCCCGAGGGCTGCTTCGCCCTGCAGCCGATCGAGGTCGCCTCGGCGCCCCTCGTGGCGGCCGTGCGCGAGTTCCGCCCCCACGTGATCCTCACCTACGACGACGACGGCGGTTACCCCCACCCCGACCACATCAAGACCAACCGGGTGTCGGTGGAGGCCTTCGAGGCGGCCGGCGACCCCGACCGCTATCCGGGCACGGGCGAGCCCTGGCAGCCGCTCAAGATGTACTTCCACGGGGGCTTCACCAAGGCCCGCTTCGAGGCGCTCCACGAGGCCATGAACAGCCGCGGCCTCGGCTCCCCCTACGCCGACTGGATCGCCCGCTGGGAGGACCGCCCGCAGAAGTGGGAGACGACCACCCGCATCCCCTGCGCCGACTGGTTCGAGACCCGTGACAGGGCCCTGATGGCCCACGCCACCCAGGTCGACCCCGACGGCTTCTGGTTCGCCTGCCCGCGCGAGATCCAGCAGGAGATCTGGCCGACGGAGGACTACCACCTGAGCCGTTCCCTGGTCGACGTCACCCTGCCGGAGGACGACCTGTTCGCGGGCATCCAGGTCCCCGCCGGAACCGGCGCCGCCCCCTGCTCGTAGACTGCATACCGTGATTTCGATCGCCACTCCCGCCACCGACCCGACGGCAATCGGGCCCGGCCTGCTCGGCTTCCTGGTCGTCGCCGCCATCGGTGTGGCCCTGTTCTTCCTGATCAAGTCGATGAACCGGCAGATCGCGAAGATCGAGGTGCCCCACGAGGGGAATCCCAAAAGTGACTGACGTCGCCGACAACGCCGAATCAGGGCGCTTCGAGATCAGCGTCGACGGCGCCGTCGCGGGCTTCGTGAAATATCGTCTGCCGCGTCCCGGCCGGATCGTGTTCGTGCACACCGAGATCGATCCGGCCTTCGAGGGCAAGGGCCTCGGCTCGAAGCTCGCGCGGGCGGTGCTCGACTCGGCCCGCGAGCGAGGCCTTGAGGTGGTGCCGATGTGCCCGTTCATCAAGGGCTACATCGACCGCCACCCCGAATATGCCGATCTAGTCGCCTGACCAGGCTCTTTCCAGCGCCTTGGGCAGCCCCCACCAGCCCAGAGGGGTGAGCACCTCGGCCTTGTCGACGATGCCGAGATGGGCCCAGAGCGGGGTGACCGAGGTGAAGAGCATCTCGGTCGCCTCCAGCTCCTCGGGGTCGTCGGGCTCGCTCACCAGGTCTTCTGAGTCGGCGATGAACCGGGCGATCCGCTCGGGCGAGGCCAGCACCCCCGGGCCGTAGCGGGTCAGCGCGACGATCGCGGCCAGCCAGTCGGCGTGGTGGATCGCGCACAGCGACGCCAGCACCGAGTCCTCGTGGCTGAGCTCGCCGTCGAGGTCGAAGAAGCGGGCCGCGTCGGCCTCGTCGGGCAGATCGGATATCGGCGCCGCGAGGCCCGCCGCCACCGTGAGCCACAGATCTTCGTCGGTGTCGGGCAGCAGGGCCTCGTCGATGCCGGCGCAGGCGCGCAGCACGTTGCCGGGGAACCCGGGCGACACCAGCGAACGCCGCAGCCGTTCGGTCGCCGCCTTCAGGTCGGCCGCTGGGAAGGGCGGCTCGGGCAGGTCGTCGAGGGCCCTTCTGAGCTCCTGGAGCGCGTAGGCCTCTTCTTCGTCCCAGGCGGCGTAGAGCTCGGCGTCCTGCTCCTCGCTCACCGACACTCCCGGCACCCGCCCGTCGGGCAGTCCCGTGGTCAGCCAGCGCTCCTGCAGTTCCTCGTAGGCCTGCCGGGAGGTCACATCCCCCTGGGCGAGGGCGTCGGGATCGATGACCCCGGCCGTGACGAGCTCTTCGAGGTGGGCCACGAGGCGTTCGTACATCTCGGTGGCCACCGGGCCGCGCTCGCTCTCGTCGGGCCAGACGAAGTAGCTGCGGGTCAGCAGGATCGGCTCGGTGCCGGTCGACTCCAGCCAGCGCTGCACGTCGCCGACGGTGGCCACGCCCGACTCGATGCGGGTCAGGGTCGACTTGGCCGACTCCCAGAACACCACCGTCAGCGGGTTCCCGGCCGCCATCAGATCGCGGCGCAGCTCGGGCAGCGACACCAGGGCCTGCCCCGACTGGACGGCCAGCAGCGCGCGGGCCACGTCACGGCGGCTCAGGGCTTGGGCGGGCCGGCCCGCGTGGCGAGCCGCGAAGTCCAGATCGACGCTCACGCGTTCTCCTCCGTCGGCAGGTGCTTCCGACTTCTGTGCCTGACGTCTCGCTCGCTCACGTGTCGTGAGCCTACGCCCGCCGGTCTGACGCGGCTAGCGGGGCGCTTGGGCAAGGCTCATACGCAATCGGATGCGGGATCGGCCGACCATCTGGGAGATGCTGAACTCGTCGCACAGCTGACCCATCAGCCACAGGCCGAACCCGCGCGGCGTGGTCGCCGAGGGGCGGCTTCGGTGGATGTCCTGTGGCTGGAGGGTGCCCGCCGAGTCGGTGACCTCGACGGTGAGACCCTCGCTGTCGTACCAGATCTCGACGACGCCTTCGCCTCCGCCGTGTTCGAGCACGTTGATCACGGCCTCGTTGACCACCGTGACCAGGTCGTTGAGACGGTGGCCGCCCAGCCCCGCCTCGGTGGCCAGAGTGGCGACCCTGCCGCGCAGCTCGATCAGGTCGGTGGTGATCGCCCACCGGAGATGCTGGTCGGTGTTCACTCCGTCCCCCTGTGATAGCTCGTCGCACGCTAACTACCCGGCACTCGCCGGTCAATTCGTAAGCCGCATGATTGCCATCTTTCCGGGCACTATCGTGAACCGTGATGGACGCTGTAACGCATGCCCCCTCCACAGAAGTGCTGCGGGCGATCGTCGATGCGGCCTCCGACGGCGTCGTGCTGTGCGATGCCGACGGGGCGATCGTGCTGGTCAACGCCGCCGCCCGCGAGATGGTGCCGGGCGATGTGGCCAGCCTTCTCGACCTGCGCCGCGAGCCCGGGGAGACCTATGAGACGGCGGCCGGCGACCGGCTGCTGCGGGTCCGCCGGGAGATCTTCGGGATCGTCCACCAGGCCTGGTATCTCCGTGACGTCACGGCCGAGGCGGCCCGCGCCGACGCGCTGCGGGCCGAGCGCGAGCGCGCCCGGTTCCTCGTCGAGGCCGGGCGGCGGCTGTCGGCCTCGCTCAACACGCGGCGCTGCGCCCGCGCCGCCACCGAACTCGCGGCCGGTCCGCTGGCCGACGCGGCGATGGTCGTGCTGCCGCCGCAGGGCATGCGCCGTACCGCATGGCTTCGAACTTCCGCCGCCGGGCTGGAAGAGGGTGAGATCCCGGTCACCGCGGCCGACCAGGTGCCGGGCCTGGCCGAGGCGCTGGCCGGGTTCCCGCCGGTGCCCAGCCGCTGGCTCGACCCCCAGCAGGCGCCCGACTGGCTGCTACCCGCCGGCTTCGGCCCGGTCGGCCACCTCCTGGTGACCCCGCTGCCCGGCAACGGCGTGCCCGCCGGGGCGCTGGTGCTGGCCCGCCGCGAGGGCGGCCCGAGCTACGACGAGGACACCGAGACCCTGGTCCGGGTGTTCGCCGCCCGCGCCGGCGCCGCGATCTCGGCGGCGGTGCTCTACCAGGAGCAGAGCGCCACCAACGCGATCCTGGCGGGCGACCTGCTGCCGCCGGCGCTGCCGGTGATCGAGGGCCTGGAGCTGGCCGGTTCGCTGCGCGCCGCCCAGCAGACCGCCCTGATCGGCGGCGACTTCTACGACGTGCTGCCCACCCCCGACGGCCCGCTGGTGACCCTCGGCGACGTGTGCGGCAAGGGCCCGCGCGCGGCCGTGCTGGCCGGTCAGGTCCGCCACAGCCTGCGCGCCCTGCTGCTGCTCGAACGCGACCCCGAACAGCTCATGCGCCTGCTCAACAGGGCGCTGCTGAGCTCCCCGACGCCGGGTTCCCACGTGACGCTGGTGCTGGCGGCGGTCAAGGGGGGCGCGATCGACATCGCGGTCGCGGGCCACCCGGCCCCGCTGCTGCTGCGCGCCGACGGCGTGGTGGAAGAGGTCGACGCGCGCGGCTCCCTGCTCGGCGCGATCAAGTCGGGCGTGCTCACCCTGCGCATCGCCACGATCGACCTGGACTCCGGCGACCTGCTGCTCCTCTACAGCGACGGCATCACCGAGGCCTTCGGCGGCCCCACCGGCCGCGAGATGTACGGCGCCACCCGCCTCAAGACCGCCCTCGCCACCTGCGCCGGCCTGCCCGCGACCGCGGTCGTCGAACGGCTGGAGCAGCTCAACAGCGACTGGCTGGCCGGAGGGGTCTTCGACGACCGGGCCCTGCTGGCCATCCGGCGGTCGCGATGACCGCGGTCGACGACTACCTGGAGCGGCTCGGCTCGGCCGACGAGTTCGGCGCCATCGACCTGGTGCTCGGCCTGCTCGACGGCGGCATGCCGGCCGAGTCGCTGCTCCTCGACGTGATCGCCCCCGCGCAGCGCCGGGTCGGCGAACTGTGGGCGGCCGGCTCGTGGTCGGTGGCCCGCGAGCACGGCGCCACCGCGATCAGCGAACGCGCCGTGGCCGCCATCGCCACCACCGTCCGACCCCGCCCGACCAGAAGCCGCATCACCGTGGCCTGCACCGACGGCGAATATCACGCCCTGCCGACCCGCCTGCTGGCCGAGGTCCTGCGGCTGCGCGGCTGGCACGTCGACTTCCTCGGCGCCAACGTGCCGGGCCCTCATCTGATCACCCACCTGCACCAGACCGGCCCCGACGCGGTCGCGATCGGCTGCGCCCTGGCCACCCGCCTGCCCCGCGCCCACGCGACCCTGACGGCCTGCCAGGCCGTCGGCATCCCGGTCCTGGCCGGCGGCGCGGGCTTCGGCGCCGACGGCCGCTTCGCCGTCAAGCTCGGCGCCGACGGCTGGGCCCCCACGGCAGACGCCGCCGCCGACCTGCTCGACGAGGGCAGGCTCCCGTCGTTCCCCACCCCCGCCGGCGAGACGCTGTCCCACCTGGCAGACGAGGAGTACACCCTCTTCGTCAAGCGCCGCGGCGAGATCCTGGCCGGCGTGATGGCCGAACTCCCGCGCCGCTACCCGCCGATGACCGACTACACCCAGGCCCAGGTCGACCACACCGCCGACGACCTCGGCCACATCGCCGACTTCCTGGCCGCCGCCCTCTACATCGACGACACGAGACTGTTCACCGACTTCGTCCAGTGGACCTGCGACCTCCTGCGCGCCCGCGGCGTGCCCGCGAGATCGGTGGCGCTGGCCCTGCGCCTCCTCCACGACGAACTCCACGATTTCCCGCGCGCCCGCCACCTGCTGGCCCGGGGCACGCTCGCCGCAGATGGAGCCTGATGGACACCGCGCCTTTCCTGGTTGAGATCGAGAACCCCGAGCCCGGGACCACCCGGCTCACGTTGTCGGGCGACTTCGACTACACGACGTCGGGCGACCTGGCGACCCTGTCACCCACGTTGATGAACAGCGACCTGAGGACGCTGGAGATCGACCTGACGGGGGTGAGCTTCATCGACTCGTCGGGGCTGGCGACGCTGATTCACCTTTATCACGCGGCGGAGGAACATCCGGCGGAGATGCGGTTCGTGGGGATGACGCCGTACATAGCCCATCTGTTCGAGGTCACCGCACTCGATCTGGTCTTCAACCTGCCGACGTCGGCTACGTAGCATTCGCTGAATGGACCTGGAAATACGGCCGATAGGGCTGACCATGGCGACCGACCTGGCCGCCGTCTACCAGGAGAACCGCGATTTCCTGCAGCCCTACGAGCCGGTCCGCGCCGACGCCTTCTTCACCGCCGGCGGCCAGCGCGACAACATCCGCACGATGGTCACGGCGATGCGCGCCGGCGACCGCTGGCCCGCCATGATCTACCTGGGCGACCGCCCGTGTGGCTTCATCACGCTCAACACCATTCTCCGGGGCGCGCTGCAGTCGGCGAGGGTGGGTTACTGGGTGGCGGAGAAGGACGGCGGCCGCGGCGTCGCGACCAGAGCGCTGGGGATCGTGCTCGACGTGGCGTTCTGCGAACTGGGCTTACACCGGATCGAGGCGTCGGTGCGGGTGGACAATCCCCGGTCGAAGCGGGTGCTGGAGAAGAACGGCTTCTCGACGATCGGGATCGCCCGCCGCCACGTCTTCCTGGATGGGGCCTGGCGGGACGAATATCTGATGGAGCGCCATGCGCCCCCAATTAGGAATTATGGTCAGTAAAGAAATAAGCGCGAACGTTTTTCGTGGTTAACTACCAATGTCGTAGCGAATGCCAGGCTGGTCCGGGAGTGTCCCAGCGTGAGCACCGAGGCAGAATGGCCGGCCACGCTCGACGTCGGAGCGCTCCTCGCCGGCGGGTGGCGACCTGAAGCGTTCCGGCAATTCATCCTGAAAGTACACAGCAGATGCAATCTCGCGTGTACGTACTGCTATGTCTACACACTCGCGGACCAGAGCTGGGAGAGCCAGCCCCGGGTGATGTCACCCGAAGTGGTCGCCGCGGCGGCGTTCCGGATCGCCGAACACGCGCGGGCGCACGCGCTCCCCTCTGTCGAGGTGATCCTGCACGGCGGTGAACCGCTGCTTGCCGGGCTCGACCGGCTGACCGCCCTCGTTCATTCCGTACGTGCCGCGTGCGCCCCCGAAGTGGCGGTGTCGTTCAGCGTCCAGACGAACGGGGTCCTGCTCACCGAGTCCTTTCTCCAGACCTTCCTCGAACTCGGGATCCGCATCGGGGTGAGCCTGGACGGGGGCGAGGAGGCCAACGACCGCCACCGCCTGACCCTGGGCGGTCGCGGTTCCTATGCGTCGGTGGCCCGCGCCCTCGACCTGCTCGGACGGGAGGAGTTCCGGCCGATCTACGGCGGGATCCTGTGCACCATCGACCTGGCCAACGACCCGGTGGAGACCTATGAGGCGCTGGCGGTCTTCCGGCCGCCCCGGATCGACATGCTGCTCCCCCACGGGACCTGGGCGGAACCGCCGCCGGGGATCGGGGCGTACGCCGACTGGCTGATCACCTTGTTCGACCACTGGTACCAGCCGGGGCGACCCGCGACATGGATCCGGATATTTCAGGAGATCATCGGGTTACTGCTGGGCGGGAGGTCGGGCTTCGAAAGCGTCGGACTGACCCCTTCGACGCTGGTCGTCGTCGAGACCGACGGGACCATCGAACAGTCGGACTTCCTCAAGGTCGTCGCGCCCGGGGCGGCGACGACGGGCCTGCGGATCGCCGACCACCCCTTCGACCGTGTGCTGCACCATCCGGGCGTGGCCGCCCGCCAGCTCGGCCTCGCCGGGCTGTCGGACGACTGCCGCGCCTGCCGCTTCGCCGAGACGTGCGGCGGCGGCCTCTACGCCCATCGGTACCGGCAGGGGACCGGTCACCTCAACCCGTCGGTGTACTGCACCGACCTCTATCGGCTCATCAGCCACGTTCAGGCGCGGCTCACGCGCGACATCTCCTGAGGGGGCCAGGACGTTGACCCGCCGATACACCCTTCCCGGTGACGTCTTCACGGAACTCGCCACCGGCGCGGGCGGCCAGCGAGCCATGCGTTTCCTCGCTGACACCCAGCACAGCAAGAACCTGCTGCTCATCCGCATGGTCGTGACGGCCGCCGGGCGCATCGGCCACGAGCGGGCCGGGGAACTCGCCGAGGCGTGGGACCTGCTGGCCGGGCTGCAGCACGACCACCCCGACGCGGTCGAGACGGTGCTGCGCTGGCCCTCGGTCGGCACCTGGGCCATGCGGATGCTGTCGAAGGTGCTGCCGAACAAGTCCGGGGGGCCGGTGGCGTTCGCGTACCTGCCGGGGATGGCGGTGGCGGCGGCGGTCCGGGCGGGGGTGCCGGTGGAACTCGACGTGGCCGTGCCCGGCGGCCGGATGGCGCTGCCCTCGCTCGGGGTGGCCCGGATGTTCGGCGCCTCCCGGCACGCGGTGGAGAGGGTTCCGGTACGTGTCCACGCCGACGGCGCGGAACTGCGGCTGGGCGGGATGACCACGTACGTGCCGAGAGAACCGGAGCGGTTCGCAGAGGGCTGGCTGCCGCTCCGGCGGCTGGCCACCGTCTATCAGGACACCCGTTTCGAGGTCTGGATCGACGACGTCGACCCGTTCCGCCTCCCGGAGGACTGGCCCGCCGGCCGCCAGCGCCCGGCCGCGCTCAAGCAGTGGCAGCGGGCCTTCGCCGACGCCTGGGTCCTGCTCAAGGACCACCACCCCTGGTACGCCGACGAGGTGGTCAGCGGCATCACGACCTTCGTCCCGATGGCCCGGCCCTACGGCCGCCCCACCAGCGCGACCAGTCGTAACTCGTTCGGCGCCTTCGCCGTCTCGCTGCCGCCCGACGGCCGGATGCTCGCCTCGCTGATGTCCCACGAGATCCAGCACGCCAAGCTGTGGGCGCTGCTCGACCTGGTCCAGCTCACCAAGCCGGTCAAGGAGGGCGACCGCCCTCTCTGGTACGCCCCGTGGCGCGAGGACCCGCGCCCGCTGGTGGCGCTGCTGCAGGGCGCCTACGCCCACTTGGCGGTGGCGGCCTTCTGGCGGGTGCAGCGGTTTCTCGACCAGGGCGAGGACGCGCTCCGCGCGCACGCGGAGTACGCCCGGTGGCGGCAGCTGACCGACCAGGTGATCGACACGCTGCGGATGTGCGGGATGCTGACCGAGGCGGGAGACGCGTTCGTCGAGGGCATGGCCAGCACGCTGGCGGGGTGGCGTGACGACGAGGTGCCGTACACGGCGGCCAAGAGGGCCCGGGAAGCGGCCCACGACCACAAGAAGAGGTACGACCGGAGTTAGACGACGGGCGGCTCGAAGTCGAAGTCGATCCGGCGGCCTTCCTCCATCGCCTGTACGTCGTGGTAGTCGGCGCCGAGGGTGGCGCCGAACCGCTCGACGACGTCGGCGCGCAGGGCCTGGCCCTTGGCGACGTCACCCGTGGAGATCATGTCGGCGCCGAGGTTGGCCGCACAGGCCAGCGTGTGGGGGTGGTCGGGGCCGAGCACCTCGCGGAAGCGCTCCAGGATCTCCTCACCGATCCGCCTGGCCACCTTGTGCTCACCGAGCTCGGCCGCCGTGCTGGCCAGGTTGGTCGCGCAGGTCAGGGTGTAGTGGTGATCTTCGCCCAGGGTCTCGCTCAAGCCGGCCTGCGCGACCTCGAGAAGGCTCTTCGCCTGACCCGGCTCTCCGGTCAGGCGCAACGCGATGGCGGTGTTCAGGGCGCATCCGTAGGTGAACGGATAGTCCTCGCCGCGAGTGGCCCGGTAGAGCGAGGCCGTGTCACGGGAGAACGAGGCCGACTGGACGTGGTTGCCGATCAGTCGCAGGCCGTTGGCCAGCGTGACGCCCGCGGCGAGGGTGCCGGGGTGTTCGCGGCCGTAGGTGTCGCGGTGGCGGTGGAACACGTCACGGGCCAGCTCGTAGGCCTCGTCAAACGCACCGGCCTTGCGCCGGGCCACCGACAGCTCACGCGCCTGGAGCAGCACGTCGGTGTGGTTCGCGATGAGCCGCTTCTGCTGGATCACCAGGTCCTGGTAGGCGAGATAGGTGCGCTCGCCCTCCTGCCGGGCCTGGTGGTAGCGGCCGAGCAGACGCAGGTCGCGGGCGATGGCGTTACGGGTGTAGAGGACCTGCGGGTGGGTGTCGCTGCCGTAGTGGTTGAGCCGGTCTTCGTAGTTGGACTGGTCGAGGCGCAGCGCCTCTTCGTAGTCGGCGACGAGAGCGTGGTCGATGGCCTGGTTGTTGCGGGCTCGGAAGGTGTTCGGGTGTTCGCTGGTGAAGACCCGCTGGTGGCGCGGCACCGAGTCGGTGTCGGAATCCAGCGCGGCCGCGAACTTGCCCTGGGCGCGCAGGATGCCGCCGAACACGTTGAGCATCAGCAACGTCTCGTCGTGGTCTTCACCGTGTTCGGCCCGCAGTTTGGCCAGCGTGTCCTTGCCGAGGTCGAAGGCCTCGTCGATCCTGCCGACGTTGAGCAGGTGGTTGGAGAGCAGCCGTCGCATGATCAGCAGGTGGAGGTCGTTGTCGGGGAACTTCGCGGCCCACGCGTCGGCGCCCCTGGCCAGCCACTCCTGCGCGGCCTGGAAGTCGCCCTTCTGCATGAGGAAGCGGCCCATGTTGGTGGCCAGCCGCCGCACGTCACCGTCATCGCAATCGATGATCGACGACGGGCCGACGTGGGCCAGCAGGTCGTCGTAGATGGGCCATACCTCGAGGTCGTCGGGACGGTCGGGGTCGGCGCCGCCGAGGAGCAGGTGGACGTCGTGGCGCGCGGCGCTCTTCTCGTCGTCATCGAGATCCTCTCGGATGAGGGTCTGGATGATGCGGTGCATCTGGAGGGTGCGGCGCAGGTTGTCGAGGCGGGCCAGCGCGTATCGGCCGATCTCACGGACCACGTCGGACATCTTGTAGGGGTCACGGATCGTGTCGCGGAGATTCGACGGACCGAGCACGTGGCGGCCCTTGTTGATCAGGTCGAGCGAGATGGGCTCCGGGCCGAAGTAGGCGATGCGGTGGAGCAGCGCCATCGCCGAGGGCATCTGGCGGCGCACCCGTTCGAGCGAGATGCTCCACGCGGCGGCCATCGGGACGGGATAGTCGAGCACGGTGCCCTGGGCGAGCACCTTGCTCGCCTCCTCGCGGAGACGGCTGATGTACGTGTCGACGGTCATGGCCGTCTCGAACATGAGCGCGCCCGCCTGCTCCAGCGCCAGCGGCAGGTGGCCGAGCTCGTCGGCCAGCAGATTCGCCTCGCCGGCCGAGAGGCCGGGCACCCGGCGCCGGAGGAAGTCGAGGCTCTCCTCGGGCAGGAAGACATCGACCTCGAGCGCCTTGGCGTATTGCACCCAGCGGTTGTTCCGCGAGGTGACCAGGACGTGGCCGTTACCGTGCGGGATGACCTCGCGGAGGTCTTCCGGCTGGTCGGCGTTGTCGAAGACGAGGAGCCAGCGGTCGAAGGGACGGCCACGGCGCAGCGCGTCGCGGACCGCGTTGATCGCGTCGTCGAGTTTCTCGGGGGGCAGGCCGGTGATGTCGAGGCGCGGCGCCAGGGCGGCCAGAGCGCTTCGCATCAGCGGCTGCTGCTCACACGGCACCCACCAGATCACCTGGTAGTCGCGCGCGTGCCGGTAGATGTATTCGATCGCGAGCTGGGTCTTGCCGACACCACCCGTGCCCTGCAGGGCATGGAGAACGACCGCGTCGTTCTGTTCGGTGAGGTGTTTGCGCAGCTGGTCGAGCAACTCGGTGCGACCCGTGAAGTTGGTCAACCGCTGAGGGACGTTTCCCCAGACCTCCGGAGCAGCGAAAGTATCCGCGCCTTTGGCTGGTGCACCGGAATCGACCACAAACGCCTCCGGGTGATTAGGCGATACCTCTGTGATGCTAACGCACCAAGTGTGAGGTGGTGGGAGGCCGATTCGATTCGGACGACCGTTAATAGGGCTGGCTCAGGACCGGTCAGAAAAGTATGGACTCCGGCACCTTTCTCATCTATCAAAGAGGAAGACGATCCGGGGAGGACTGCGCATGGGCGCCGACCGCGAGGCAAAGCTCCTGGATATCGGGGACAAGACGCTGGCCGATATCGCGAACATGGACCACCACATTCTGGCCGAGGTAGCCGGTCAGATCCTGCGCGAGGCGTGGGAGATCGACACCCCGCTGGCCCGGTTCCAGGCCAGCATCTAGCCGGGGCCTTCCTGGGCAGAACGGGGTTCGTGGGGTTAGATTTCTCCACCGGGGACCGGTGATCCGGAACGGTGGGGAAACAATGGAGAAAAAGGACTGGGACCGTCTCATCTACGGGCTCGAGTCAGGCTACTGCACACCGTTTCTCGGCGCGGGGGTGTGTTCAGGCACGCTCCCGACCGGCGGACAGCTGAGTTCGCGCTGGGCCCAAAAAGAAGGTTATCCGTTCACGAACGGGCGATCGTTGCCCGACGTCATGGACTTCGTGGTGACCATGCACGGCAACGACGCGGTCTACGTCAAAGAACGGGTCGTCGAAGATCTGCTCTACAAGAAGAACGGCAAGAAGAGGGGCAGGCCCAAACTGCCCGACTTCTCCTCCGTGCACGAGCCCCACAACGTGCTGGCCAGGTTCCCGTTACCGGTCTTCTTCACCACCAACTACGACGACTTCATGGTGCGCGCCCTCACCGAGGCGGGCAAGGAGCCGTTCGCGCTCACCTGCCCCTGGTACGAGGACGGCGGCGGCACCGCCCCTGACCTGCCGAACCGGCCGACCCCCGAGCAGCCGGCGGTCTTCCACCTGCACGGTTCGGCCGCCGATCCGGCCTCGCTCGTGCTCAGCCGCAGCGACTACATCCGGTTCCTGATCAACCTTTCGATGAACACCGCGAGCCCCGACCATTCCTTCATCCCCGGCCCGCTGCTCACGTCGCTCACGGAACGGCCTTTGCTGTTCATCGGATACAGCCTCCAGGACTGGTCGTTCGCCGTCCTGTTCCAGGGGTTGCTCCAGACCATCTCCTCGTTGCAGCAGCGGCGGCACATAAGCATTCAACTGACACCGCCCAGCGCCCGGCGAGGATCGGAAAGAATCGCCGAGGAGTACCTGACCAGAACCTTTGATCGATGGAACATAACCGTATACTGGGGTAAAGTCGAAGACTTCTGCCAAGAGTTGGGCGCCCGTATGGGGTGGAGCGCATGACACCGGTCAGGGACAACCCATACGTCGGTCTGCGCGCATTCGAGAACCGCGACCGTGATCTTTTCTTCGGTCGCTTCCGGGAGTCTCGCAACGTCACCGACCTGTGGCGGAGCAATCGGCTGGTGGTGCTTTACGGGCCGTCCGGCATCGGGAAATCGTCGCTGCTCCACGCCGGCGCGGTGCCGCTGCTCTACGACGAGAAACTCGACGTGCTGCCGGTGGGCCGGGCCTCGGCGGGCGGGCCGTTTCCCACCCCGTCCGACCACAATCCCTACACTTTCTGCCTGCTGTCGTCGTGGTCGCCGGCCGATTCGCCGGCCCGGCTCGCCGATCTGACGGTCGCCCAGTTCCTGCACAATAGGCCGAAACGGACCGACCGCTTCGGAGACGACGTCCCCATTTTCGCGGCGATCGATCAGTTTGAAGAGGTGCTCAACTCACCGCCCCCATGGCGCATTCATCGCGAGGCGTTTCTGCGGCAGCTCGGCGACGCGACCAAGGAGATCCCGCATCTGCGCCTCCTGGTCTCGATCCGCGAAGACGCCATCGCCGAACTGCTGCCGAGGGAGTCCGACATCGCCGGTCACTCCCGGGCCCGGGTGCGGCTCTCCCCGCTCAGCGCCCCCGACGCGTTGCACGCGGTGCGAGATCCGGTCGACGCGACCGAGCGTCACTTCGCCCCCGACGTCGCCGAGACCCTGGTCCGTGAGCTGTGCACCGTCGAGGTGACCGACAAGCTGCACGAACGCCGGAAGATCGAACTCGACGACGTCGAACCGTGGCAGATCCAGGTGGTCTGCACCCAGCTCTGGGACCGGCTGCCGCCGGACACCGATGAGATCACCTTCGATCATCTCCGCGACTTCGGCGACGTGCAGGAGGCCCTCACCGCGTTCTGCCTGCGGATGATCACCTCCGTCGCCGACGACTTCGGGGTTCCCGAAGACGTCCTGCGCAAGTGGATCTACGAGAAGTTCGTCACCGAACACGGCACCCGCGGCATGGCCTATGAGGGCACCAACGAGACCGCGGGCATGCCCAACGACATCCCCCGCGCCCTGGAACACCGCCGGATCCTGCGCGGCGAAGACCGCCACGGCTCCCGCTGGTACGAACTCCAGCACGACCGCCTGATCGACCCCATCCGCCGCCTCTTCGAGTCGTCCCCGCAACTGGACGTCGAGGAGGCCGAGGAGACAATCCGGCCGTCGACCCCCACGGCGGCCGACTATCTGGCCGCCGCCGAGACCGCCCTGGCCACCGGCGAGTTCGTGCCCGCCGAGCGGCACGCCAACGACGCGCTCAGGGCCACCGGCGAGAACCCCGGTGACAACGCCCTGCGGGTCCGCGCCGAGGCCCTGTCGCTGCTCGGCAACCTGGCGCTCTACCAGGACGACGGCGACACCGCGCTGTCCCGGTTCCGCCAGGCGGCCATGGTCTTCGAACGGCTCCAGGTGCCCACGGCGGTGGCCCGGCTGCTGTCGGCGGTGGCCCGTCTCCTCATCAAGGCGCGCGACTTCGGGTCCGCGATCACCGAGTTGCAGTCGGCCATCACCCGCCATCCCAGCCAGCCCTCCCTGAAGCGGGATCTCGCCGAGGCGTTCTGGGCCGACGGTCAGCTCAACTCGGCCATCGCCCTCTACACGTCGGTGATCGCGGTCAGCCCCGGAGACGCCGCCGCGCTGGCCGGACGGGGTCAGCTCAGCGCCGAGAAAAGGGATTTTCGGTCAGCACTCGATGACTTGAAGCGCGCAACCGAAATCAGACCCTCCCTTCTCGAGAATCCGAACATACGAGCGGCGAAAGCGGTGGCTCTCGCCGGTCTCGGGCGGTTCGAAGACGCCGGGAAAGAGGCGGAGATCGCGGTCGCGACCGGCCCGAACAATGGCCCCGCCCTCCTTGCCGCGGCCGAAGTCGCGAAGCGGATGGGCGATCAGGTACAAATGGCCGAACTCGCCCGGCAAGCCATAGACGCCACCGATCCGCAGTTGTTCCCACACGCCTTTATGCGAGCCCGGGATATGCTCTACAGCCTCTGATCAACTCCCGCCTAGCGGTAGGGCAAAACGGGCAAGGGTTCGCTTCCTCAAGTGTTGGACACGATTGGGCAAGGGACGTCTTCCCTACGAGAGCCTCGGGCATCTGACTCCGGAGATCGAAAAACGGAGGAAGACGGTGCGCGCCGCCTGGTACATGGGAGTCCTTCGCCGAGCCCGGCGCCCACGGCTCCCGAGCCCGTACACCCCCCTCTTGAGCAGCCGAAACCTCCGACGAGCCCGGTGACGGGTGAGAAGCCGCGAGCCCTTCCCCAGGTCTTCACCTACACGTGGCTCGGCTCGGCCTCCGCGACGTTCGGCATCCAGATGGTCGGCGTGGCGTATCCCCTTCTGGCACTCCAAATGGGACATTCGCCGGTTTCGGTGGCTTGGGTGAGCTTCGCGTGGTTGCTACCCAATCTTCTGTTCCATTTGCCCGCAGGCGCGATTGTCGACCGGTGGGACCACCGCCGCATCATGGTGATAAGCGAGGCACTGAGATTTGCCCTCATCACCGTGACATTCATCGCCCTCGGCCTCGATGCCCTTGAATTTCACCATCTAGTGCTGGTTGCGGCAATCGAAGGCAGTCTGTCCGTTTTTTATGCCGTATCAGAAACCACCCGAATACCACAACTGGTGCATGGCGAAGCCGCACTCACCAAAGCCGTGGCCCGCAGCGAAGGCGCCGCGCACCTCGCCGTGATGGTCGGCCGGCCGATGGCCGGAGCACTCTTCGGCGCCACCATCATCGGCCCGTTCATCGTCAACTTCCTGCTCTGCTTCGTCTCACTCGTCGCGGTCGGCCTGGCCAGGAAACGACTGCCGGCGCGCTACCCGAGACCACCCCGCCGGAGCATCTTCGCCGAGACGCGGGAGGGCGTCAGGGAGCTGCGCCGGCTGCGCTACCTGGTCACCGCGACGCTGCTGACCACGGTGACCAACATCGTCTGCAGCGCGGTCCTGATCATCTTTCTGGCCAACTCCGACAGGAACGACTCCGCCTTCCTCGTCGGCGTGATCATGGCGGCCACCGGAGTGGGCGGTCTGATCGGCTCCGCCGCCACCGAGCCCTCCCGGCGGCTCGCCCGCCGTCTCGACGCGGGCCGTGAGCACCCCCGGCCGATCTCGATGCTGCTGGTGCACCTGTGGATGTGGGTCGCGGCGACGGTCGTCCTGGCGCTCAACCAGGAGTCGTGGGCGTTCCTGGTCGCGCTGCTGATCATGGGCCTGGCGGGAGGCCGCAGCAACGTCACCATCCGCGAGTTCAGCGGCCTCTACGTCGCGCCCGAGAAGCTGGGCCGGGTCGTCGGCGTCACCCGCCTGTTCGGCTTCGGGGCCGTCGCCGTCGGCCCTCTCGTCGGCGGCGTCCTGGCCGAGTCGGCCGGCCAGCGCACCTCGATCCACGTCATGCTGGCCGTCCTGATCACCATGGGGCTGATCTGCACGTTCGTCCCCCGGGCCCGGGCCCGGTTCTTCAAAGACGGCAACCTCACCCAGGCCGCCCAGCCCGACGAGATCGCCCACATCGCGCCGGTGAGCTGGCGGCGGCCGAAGTCGACGCTCGACCGGGCAGAACGGGCCAGCCTGACCCGGGCTCCCCTCAACGGCCTGCGGCGGGCCGAGCTGTCGGAGTTGCTCACCTAGGCTTGGCCTTATGAACCGGCTGGCCGGGGCCACGAGCCCCTACCTGTTGCAGCATGCCGACAATCCCGTCGACTGGTTCGAGTGGGGTGACGACGCCTTCGCCGAGGCCCGGCGGCGTGACGTCCCCCTGCTGATCTCCGTCGGCTACTCCGCCTGCCACTGGTGTCACGTCATGGCCCATGAGTCCTTCGAGGACACGGGCACCGCCGCGATCATGAACGCCCGTTTCGTCAACATCAAGGTCGACCGCGAGGAACGTCCCGACGTCGACGCCGTCTACATGGCCGCCACGCAGGCCATGACCGGCCAGGGCGGCTGGCCGATGACCGTCTTCGCCACCCCCGACGGCCACCCCTTCTACGCCGGCACCTACTTCCCCCGCCAGAACTTCCAGCGGCTCCTGATGGGCATCCACGACGCCTGGACCACCGACCGTGATGCCGTGCTCGACCAGGGAAGCAAGGTCGTCGAGGCCCTCAACGAGCGGGCCGCCCTTCCGTCGGGCCCCCTCCCGACCAGGGAGACCGTCGAAGCGGCGGTCGGCAGCCTCCAGGACACCTTCGACGAGGAGCGCGGCGGGTTCGGCACCGCGCCGAAGTTCCCGCCGTCGATGGTGCTGGAATTCCTGCTGCGTGTACGAACTCAGCAAGCCCGCACCATGGCCGACAAGACCCTGGAGTCGATGGCCAGAGGCGGCCTCTACGACCAGCTCGCAGGCGGTTTCGCCCGCTACAGCGTCGACGACTCCTGGATCGTCCCCCACTTCGAGAAGATGCTCTACGACAACGCCCTGCTGCTGCGCGTCTACGCCCACTGGTGGCGCGACACGGGCTCCCCGCTGGCCAAGCGCGTCGCCCTCGAAACCGCCGCGTGGATGATCGCCGAACTCCGCACCCCGGAAGGTGGCTTCGCCTCGGCGCTCGACGCCGACAGCGAGGGCGAGGAGGGCCGCTTCTACGTCTGGACGCCCGACCAGCTCCAGGAGGTCCTCGGCCAGGCCGACGCCGCCTGGGCGGCCGAGCTCTTCGAGGTCACCGGCACGTTCGAGCACGGCACCTCGGTCCTGCAGCTCCTCGACGACCCCGACGACCACGACCGCTACGAATCGGTCCGCGCCCGGTTGCGGACGGCACGGGAACTCCGGGTCCGCCCCGGCCGCGACGACAAGGTGGTCGCCGCCTGGAACGGCCTGGCCATCGCCGCCCTGGCCGAAACAGGCGCTCTCTTCGACCGCCCGGCGCTGGTCGAGGCGGCGACGAAGGCCGCGGAGCTCCTCGATTCCGTCCACATCGACGGCGGACGCCTGCTGCGGACCTCCCGCGACGGCCACGCGGGGGCCAACGCCGGCGTGCTCGAAGACTACGCCGACGTCGCCGAGGGGCTCCTCACGCTCTACGGCATCACCGGCGACCAGCACTGGTACACCCAGGCCGAAGCCCTGCTCGACACCCTCCTCGACCGCTTCCCCGACGGCGAGGGCGGCTTCTACGACACCGCCGACGACGGCGAACGCCTCTTCCAGCGCCCGCAGGACCCCACCGACAACGCCACCCCGTCGGGCCAGTTCGCGGCCGCCGGAGCGCTGCTGTCCTACGCGGCCCTCTCCGGTTCGGCGAGGCACCGCGAGGCGGCCGAAGGAGCGCTGGGCCCGGTCTCCACCCTGGCCGACCGCTACGCCCGCTTCGCCGGCTGGGGCCTGGCCGTGGCGACCGCCGCCCTGGCGGGGCCGATCGAGGTGGCCATCACCGGCTCCCCCTCCGACGACCGGACCAGGGCACTCCACCGCGCCGCCCTCATGTCCGGCGCCCCCGGCATGGTCATCGCCCTGGGCGCAGGCGACGTCCCGCTCATGGCGGAACGCGGCCTGGTGAATGGCGAACCGGCCGCGTACGTATGCCGCAACTTCACCTGCCGCCTGCCGGTGACCACGCCCGCCGACCTGCGAGCCGAACTGGCCGGTTAGCGACACCGGTCGTTTCGGCTGCCCTGATCAGCAAACGATGCCGACAACAACCCGAACGCCCCGCACACCGAGTTGGCCGATAGAGACAGCACCGGCCAACTCGGATGCCAAATCCCGCCGATACACGCCCACCTGGCCGATTAACGGCCCGGACACTATGTGCCAACCCAGGCCACCCGACTGCCCGGCCGAATTGGGCACCATCACCCGCACCGACCTGACCGGCGACCGCCCCGACACCGCCGAATCAGGCGCCATCACCCGCGCCGACCTGACGGGCGACTGCCTCGACGCCGCCGAATCAGGCGCCGTCACCCGCACCAACCCGGCCGGCGAACAGGTACTTGCAGCAGCCCGAACGCCCTGAGCGCCGGCCTCTCCGTCTAGCGCGTGCCCACCGGGATGTCGGGTGGGCCGCCGTTGTCAGCCGGTTCGTCCGGAGGCTGCTGATCTGGTTGTTCGGTCACCGGCGGCTCGTCGTTCGGGCCGCCGCCGTCTGACGGGGGCGGGGTCGGGTCGGACGGGCCTCCGTCGTCGTCGCTGGGCGGGGGTGAGTTCCACTCGTCGCCGGGCCCCGTCGGGGTCGGGCCGGGGCTCGGCCTGTCGGGTTCGTACGTCCGCTCTTCGTCGTCGGTCGGGCGGTAGTAGTCGTTGTCCCAGCGGTAGTACGTCACCGGGTCGGGGAACTCCTTGACCGGTTTCCCCTCCATGGCGGTCGTCATGAACGCCTTCCAGATCTGCGCCGGCAGCGCCCCGCCGTAGAGCTCGCCGTAGCCGGGGATGGTCACCGGCAGGTTGTCGTCGCGGAACATGTCGACCGCCACCGACAGTTGCGGGGTGTAGCCGTTGAACCACACCGCGGCCGAGGCGTCGGTGGTGCCGGTCTTGCCGGCCACCGGGCGGTCGTAGAGGCGGGCTCCCGTGCCGGTGCCGGCGGTGACGACCTGTTCCATGGCGTAGGTGGCGTCGGCCGCGGTGTCTTCGGTGAAGACGCGGCGGCCGGTGGTGTCGGTCTTGCGGGTCTTGCCGGTCGCGTCGGTCACCGACCTGATCACGTGGGGGTCTTGGTGTACGCCACCGGACGCGAAGGTCGCGTAGGCCCCGGCCTGCTGTACGGCGCTCACCGACGCCACCCCCAGCGGGAAGGTGGCCGCCTTCTTGTGCTGCGCGAGCTGGGCGGCGGGGATCCCGGCCGCCTCGGCGGCGGCGGCGATCTTGTCGAGGCCGATCTTCTGGCCGAGGTCGACGAAGGCGGTGTTCACCGAATACTGGGTGGCCTGCACCAGGTTGACCGACCCGTAGGACGAGCCGGACGAGTTGGGGATCGCGGCCCCGTTCACGTACAGAGGCGAGTTGCCGTAGAAGCGGTCGGTCAGCGGCAGCCCGTCTTGCAGGGCGGCGGCCAAAGCGTAGGCCTTGAACGTCGAACCCGCCTGGACCTTCGCGTCGAAGGCGCTGTTCCACTCGCTCTCCGACCAGTTGCGGCCGCCGTAGAAGGCGACCACCTCGCCGTTGGCGGGGTCGACGGCGGCCAGGCCGGCGCGGACCTTCTTCGGGGTGCCCTCGGGCAGCACGTCGGTGACCGCGTCGGAGGCGGCGGCCATCAGCTTCTTGTCGAAGGTCGTGGTGACCTTGAGGCCGTCTTGGAAGATGTCCTCGTCGCTGTAGCCCATGCGGTTCAGCTCGTTGGACACCTGGGCCAGCATGTAACCGTTCTGGCCGGACAGCGACAGCGCCTTCTTCTGCTTCTTCAGCTCGGGGAAGGTCATCTGGGCGGCCTGCCCGGCGGTGACGGCGTTGATCTTGACCATGCCGTCGACGACCGACTTCCAGCGGGCCTGGGCGGCGGTGAGCATGGGGCCGGTCGGGGTGGCGAAGTTGGACGGCTGCTGGATCACCGCGGCCAGGTAGGCGCCCTGTGCGGGGGTGAGCTTGCCGACGTCCACCCGGAAGTAGGCCTGGGCGGCGGCCTGGATGCCGTGGGCGCCCCGGCCGAAGTAGATCGTGTTCAGATACTGCTCCAGGACCCAGTCTTTCGACTTGGAGCGATCCACCTTCAGGGAGATCATGATCTCTTTGAGCTTGCGGCCGATGGACCGTTCCTGGCTGAGGCCGCTGTAATAGTTGCGCACCAACTGCTGGGTGATCGTCGAGCCGCCCTGGATCTGGCTGCCGGTGAGGGTCGACCACATGGCTCTGGCCGTACCGGAGAGAGAAACTCCCTGATCCTGGTAGAACGTGCGGTTCTCGGCGGCGATGACGGCTTCCCTGACCTCTTTCGGCACCGCGGAAAGAGGCACGGCCTTGCGGTCGACACCACGGTTGGCCAGGACGGTCTTACCGTCGCGGTAGTAGATCACCGACCCCTGGGCGGTGGCCCCCTCCTGGGTCGTGTCGGGGATGGGGGTGAGTATCCAGACCACCGCGAATCCACCGATCATGGCCACGGCGACCACGCCGAACCCGATGAGGGCGATGCGCAGGAACCTCCGACGCGGCCACAACCCCGCGATCTTCCTGCCGATCCCCACGCGTACCCCCCGGCCGACGATGAACCATCACCGTAAACGATACGTCGCGTTGCTCCGTGCACTTAGCGCTGTGCCGCCCTGACCAGCGGAAGTGTGCGGTAAGGGACGGGTGTGTCCAGAGCGATCACTGATTCGGTGCGCATGACCCCATGGAGCTCGACGATCAGGTCGATGACCCGCTGCAGGTCGGCGTTGCTCCGGGCGACGATACGGCACAGCATGTCGCCGCTGCCGGTGATCGTGTGGACTTCCAGCACCTCGGGGATGCGGCCGAGCCGGTCGGCCAGTGGCTCGTGGCCGGAGATCTGGCGGATCTGGAGGGTCACGAAGGCCGTCACGTCGTAGCCGAGGGCGGCCGGGTCGATCTCGGGGCCGAAGCCGATGATCACACCCCGCGCGACCAGCCGGTCGAGCCGGGCCTGGACGGTGCCCCGGGCGACGTTGAGGCGGCGGCTGCACTCGAGTACCCCGATTCTGGGCTCCTCATTCAGCAATGCCACAAGTCGGATATCAAGCTGGTCAACGCTCACAACTTTTCACTTCCCGGTCCGTCCACGGCTAGACACATTGTCCACTGTTTTCGGACACAGTTGCACAGGTTGGACACTTCACCACAGAGTGGCCCCATGAGCGATGACGTGTTCCCTGTCCACGGCATGGACGCGGTCGTGTTCGCGGTAGGCAACGCGAAGCAGGCCGCCCACTATTACTCGACGGCTTACGGGATGACCCTGATCGCGTACAAGGGTCCTGAAACCGGCAGTCGCGACGAGGTCGCCTATGTGCTCAAGTCGGGCGGTGCCCGGTTCGAGTTGCGCGGGGCGATCCGGCCCGACTCCGATCTTGCCCGCCATGTGGCCGCGCACAGTGACGGCGTGATCGATCTGGCCATCGAGGTGCCGAACGTCGACGCGGCCTACCGGCACGCGCTGGCTCAGGGCGCGACGGGCATCGAGGAGCCGTACGTGATCGAGGACGATCACGGCAAGGTGACCCTCGCGGCCATCGCCACCTACGGCGAGACCCGCCACACGCTGGTCGACCGGTCGAACTACAGCGGCCCCTACCTGCCCGGGTACGTCGAGGCCAAGCCCATCGTGGAACCCGGCAAGCGGATGTTCCAGGCGGTCGACCACTGCGTCGGCAACGTCGAGCGCATGGAGGAATGGGTCGAGTTCTACGAGCGGGTCATGGGCTTCACCCGGATGGCCGAGTTCATCGGCGACGACATCGCGACCGAATATTCGGCGCTGATGTCCAAGGTCGTCGCCGACGGCACCCGCAAGGTCAAGTTCCCGCTGAACGAGCCCGCGGCCGGCAAGAAGAAGTCGCAGATCGACGAGTACCTGGAGTTCTACGGCGGCCCCGGCGTGCAGCACATCGCGCTGGCCACGGGCGACATCCTGGACACCGTCGACCGCATGCGGGCCGCCGGGGTGGAGTTCCTGGACACGCCCGACTCCTACTACGACGACCCCGCCCTGCGTGAGCGCATCGGCAACGTGCGGGTGCCGGTCGAGGAGCTGAAGAAGCGGCGCATCCTGGTCGACCGCGACGAAGACGGCTACCTGCTGCAGATCTTCACCAAGACCGTGCAGGACCGCCCGACGGTGTTCTTCGAGTTCATCGAGCGGCACGGCTCGCTCGGCTTCGGCAAGGGCAACTTCAAGGCCCTGTTCGAGGCGATCGAGCGCGAGCAGGAGCTGCGCGGCAATCTGTAGATCCTTTTCTTTACATCGCGGCGGATTTGTCCTGGTCCGCAGCGGGTGATCACTCCCGGTATGGCTTCTCCGACTCCGCCGCCGGGTGATCTCCCGGGCCAGGACCCGTCCCAGCCCTGGACACCGCCGCCCGCGCCGGGCGGGCGTCCCCCGTACGGGACGCCCGGTCACGGCGCCCCGCCACCGGCCGGCCAACCCCTCGCCGGCCGGTGGCGGCGACTTCTCGCCGGCATCGTGGACGCGATCATCGTCGGCATCCTGTCCACGCCGTTCACCTACTCGTCGTGGACGGATGTGTACGACGAGCGCACCGGCGTGTGGCACACCGAGCAGGTCACCCACTGGTTCTGGGGTTTCCTCATCGGGTTCCTGTACTACTGGCTCTTCCACGCCTACTGGAACGGCCAGACGCCCGGCAAGAAGATCTTCCACATGCGCGTGGTCCGCGAGAACGGCGCCCGCATCGGTGTCGGCCAGGCCGCGGTCAGAGCCATCGTGTTCGTCGTCCTCACCGCCACCTGCTGTCTCGGCTTCATCGACCTGATCTGGATTTTGTTCGACCGAAGAAAGCAGGCACTGCACGACAAAGCGGCATCAACGCTCGTTGTTGATGCCTGAGCGTGTCCGCAGGCTCGCATAAGGTGTCCCGGCAGGGTCGGTTCGGGGAGGGGCACCCATGTTGACCAAGGCGCTTTCCAGCGTTCTCGTCGTCATCACACTCGCGGGTTGTTCACCGTCGGGAGCGTCTGATCAGGTCGATCCGGCCGGCTCAGGCACGGCCGGGGCGGCCGGCATCGGCGACCCCGACTTCCCCGCCGACGGCAACGGCGGCTACGACGTCAGCCACTACGCCCTGACGCTCGGCTACGACCCGCAGTCCCGGCACCTGGCCGGGACCGCGACCATCGACGCCACCGCGACCCAGAACCTGTCGAGCTTCAACCTCGACCTCCACGCCTTCACGGTGAGCTCGGTGACCGTGGGCGGCCATCCGGCGGCGTTCACCCGCTCGGGCGACGAGATGACCGTCACCGCAGGCCTCGCCGGCGGCACCCCGTTCCAGACGGTGGTGACCTACCAGGGCGAGCCGAAGCCCGTGCGCGACTCACCCAACCTGGGCACCTACGGCTTCGTCCCGACCAAGGACGGCTCGTTCGTGACGGCGGAGCCCAACGGGGCCAAGACCTGGTTCCCCGCCAACGACCACCCGGCAGACAAGGCGACCTACGACTTCCGGCTGACCGTGCCCGACGGCGTGACCGCCATCGCCAACGGCGAACTGGCCGGTCAGCCGACCTCGGCGGGCGGCAAGACCACCTTCGTGTGGCGCGAGACCCACCCGATGACGACCTACCTGGCGACGATGACGACCGGGAACTTCCTCGTGAAGACCGGCGACTCCGAGGGCGGCATCCCCATCTACGCCGCCGTCGACCCCCGCTACCAGTCGCAGCTCAACCGGCTCTACGAGGTGTCCGGCCGGATCACCGACTACTGGGTGTCGGTCTTCGGGCCCTACCCCTTCAAGTCGACCGGCGGGGTCGTCGACGACTTCCCCTCGGGCTACGCCCTGGAGAACCAGACCAAGCCGATCTACGGCGGCTTCGAGCCCGACGAGGGCATCATCTCCCACGAGCTGGCCCACCAGTGGTTCGGCGACAGCGTGAGCATCTCCCGCTGGAAGGACCTGTGGCTCAACGAGGGCTTCGCGACCTACGCGGAGTGGCTGTGGAGCGAGCACCAGGGCCAGGGCACCGCCCAGCAGATCTTCGACCGCCACTACCTCAACGCCAACGACCCGATGTGGAACTACCCGCCGGGCGCGGCGCAGAAGGGCGACCTGTTCAACAACTCGGTCTACACCCGTGGCGCGATGGCCCTCCACGCCCTGCGCAAGCGGGTCGGCGACGACACGTTCTTCAAGCTGATCCGCCAGTGGGCAAGCGATCACCGCTACGGCAACGCCACCACCGAACAGTTCATCGCCCTGGCGGAGAAGACCTCGGGCCAGAAACTGGGCGACCTCTTCAACCCCTGGCTCTTCGAGAAGGGCCGCCCGCAGACGGCAACCTGACCTGCGGACCCGCCGACGCAGGGTGCTGGGACCGGCCCCTCTGTCACAGCTCAGGAGAAGATCAGCTTGTAGCCGTCTCGTCTGAGGGCCGCCAGCAGGTCGTCGCAGTGGTCGGGGCCTCGGGTCTCCAGTTGGAGCAGCACTTCGGCCTCGTCGAGGTGGAGGCGGGCGCCGACCCGTTCGTGGACGACGTCGAGGATGTTGGCCCTCAGTTCCGCCAGCCGTCTGAGCAGGGCCGCCAGCGCTCCCGGGCGGTCGGGGAGGCGGATGCGGAAGGCGAGGTAGCGTCCGGCGGCGGCCAGGCCGTGGCGCAGGACGCGGGCCAGCAGCAGCGGGTCGATGTTGCCTCCCGACAGCACCGCGACGACCGGGGGTTCGAAGGCGTGCGGCTTGTCGAGCAGCGCCGCCACTCCCGCCACGCCCGCCGGTTCGACGACCATCTTGCCGCGTTCGAGGCAGAGCAGCAGGGCGCGGGAGAGGGACTCCTCCGAGACGGTCACCACCTGGTCGACCAGGTAGTGGATCATCTCGAAGGGGAGATCCCCTGGCCGCCCGACGGCGATTCCGTCGGCCATCGTGAACTGGGGTTCGACCATCACCGGGTGGCCCGCCGCGAGCGACTCGGGATAGGCCGCGGCGCGTTCGGCCTGGACGCCGACCACCCGTACACCCGGACGGAGGTGCTTGGCCGCCAGGGCCACCCCGGCCGCGAGGCCCCCGCCGCCGATGGCGACCACGATGGTCCCCGTCTCGGGGAGCTGTTCGATGATCTCCAGCCCGATCGTGGCCTGACCGGCGATGACGTCGGGGTGGTCGAAGGGGTGGATGAAGATCGCACCGGTCTCGTCGGCGTGGTGCTTGGCGGCGTGGAGGGCGTGGTCGACGGTGTGACCGGCGAAGATGACCTCGGCGCCGTAGCCCCGGGTCGCCTCGATCTTGGGCAGCGGCGCGCCCTCGGGCATGTAGACGGTCGATTTGGCGCCCAGCAGGCCCGAGCCGAAGGCGACCCCCTGGGCGTGGTTGCCCGCGCTGGCCGCGACGACGCCCCTGGCTCGTTCCTCCTCGGTCAGCCGGGCGATGCGCACGTAGGCGCCGCGCACCTTGAACGACCCGGCCCGCTGGAGGTTCTCGGCCTTCAGGTAGACGGGCCCGCCGATCGTCTCTGACAGCACCCGGGAGTGCACCATCGGAGTGTGCGCGATCACGCCTTTGAGGAGTTCGCGGGCGGCGAGCACGTCGTCGTAGGTCACCTGCTCTACAGCCATGCGCGCCATCCTGCCACTACGGCGTCGCCAGCACGGCTTTGGACCGGTCGGCGGCCAGATGCACCGCGAACGCCCCCAGAACGCTCCCGGTCACAAAGCGCTGGACCCGCACGGCGGCGGGCCGGGTCGAGAGATAGGCGGCCAACGCGCCCGCGCCCATGATGATCATCCCGTTGACCAGGATGCTGATGCTGATCTGAACGCTGCCCAGCACGAAACTCTGCAGGATCACATGACCGTGGGCGGGCTCGATGAACTGCGGCAGCAGTGACATGTAGAGGATCGCGACCTTCGGATTGAGCAGGTTGGTGACCATGCCCATGACGAAGAGACGTCCGTTGGAGTCCTGCGGGAGCTCCTTCGGCGAGAAGACGGCCTGGCCACCGGGCTTGAGCGTCTTCCAGGCCAGCCAGAGCAGGTAGGCGGCCCCGATGAGCTTGATCGCGGTGTAGGCGGCCGGGACCAGCGCGAAGATGGCGGTCAGGCCCAGGCAGGTGGCGGTCAGGTAGACGATGAACCCGACGAACGTGCCCATCAGGGAGACCAGCCCGGCCCTACGGCCCTGGGAGATCGCCCGCGAGGCGAGATAGATCATGTTCGGACCGGGGGTCAACACCATCCCCAGCGAAACGACGGCGATCCCGAGCAGCGCACCCAACTCCATGAACGAGTGCAGCTTGTCTCAAAGAGCGAATATTCCTCCCAAACAGCGTGAATCCCGGCACAAGCGATGGCCAAAGTACACGCGGCACCCGCAGCGCGGGGCCACTCCCGCAGATACTCAATCGCCGCCGGGGACACCAGCCGAGCTCACGGTGACCAGTAGCGGTCCCCACCCAGGATCAGTCCCGCCGCCCCGATCAACCCCGCTTCCTGTCCCAACGCCGCCGGGACGACCCGCACCCTCGACGAGAACCCCATCCGCGCATGGGCCCGCAAGGTCTCTTCCAGGGGCTCGAAGAGCAGGGGTCCCGCCTGCGAGAGGCCGCCGCCGATGGTCACCAGGTCGACGTCGCACAGGTGGGTCGCGGAGGCGATGGCCAGGCCGAGGGCCCAGCCCGCGCGGTTCATGGCCGCGACCGCGATCTGGTCGCCCGCGGCCGCGTCGACGGCCAGTTGACGGCCGGTCGCCGTCGCGTTCTCGCGGTAGAGGGCAGCCGATTCCCGTTCGGTGAGTTCGGGGTCAATGGGGCCGGCGGCGGGTGTGCCGGGCACCCAGCCCTGGTCGACCGCCCAAGCCGCGAGCGCTGGACCTCGGGCGACGGCCTCCAGGCAGCCGTGGCCGCCGCAGCCGCAGGGCGGGCCGTTCGGGTCGACGACGATGTGGCCGATGTGGCCGGCGTTCCCGGTTCCGCCGTTGATCAGGCGGCCGTCCAGGATCAGGCCGCCGCCGACGCCCGTCGACACGACCATCCCGATCATGTTCGAGACGCCCTGGCCGGCGCCCTTCCAGTGTTCGGCCACCGCCAGGGCGATGGCGTCGTTGTGGATGCGTACCGGAACGCCGGGAAACCTCTCCCGGAGCCTGGCCACCACCGGGAAGCCGTCACGCCAACCCGGCATGTTGAGGGGCGCGACCACCCCGTCGGGCCAGGTCATCGGGCCGCCGCAGCCCACGCCGACGCCTTCGACCTGCTCGGCGCCGACCGTGGAGTCGATCAAGGAGAGCAGGGCGCGCCACTGCGTCTCGGCGTCGTCGTCAGGTGGGGTGGGCGCCACTTCCGAGGTCACGATTTTTCCGGACGCGTCGGTCAGGGCGACCGCGCACTTCGTACCGCCGATGTCGATCGCCAGAACCGCCACGGCGTGACTTTCTCACGACGAAGACGAGAAGACCAGGACAGAAGCCGTGAATCCATGTACGTGGTTCACTCCGCCCACCGGCCCCACCTCTCCGGCCGCGAAGAAGCCGGCGATCCCGATGGGCCCCAACGTGTCGCGGAGTGCGAGGGCGTCGTGGTCGGGGGTGCCGAACATCGCCGAGCCCCGCCCGTTGCACGAGAACAGCAGCGCGCCGTCGACCCGGTGGCCGGCCTCGACGTGGGCGTCCAGGAGCTCATAGAGGTCTTCGTCGGCCGTCTCCGCGTCGCGGACCTGGAACCGGACCGTACGGCCGATCTCCACGACGTCCCCGATGGCCACCGCCTCCCGTTCGGGGTCGATGCCCAGCACGCCCCTGATGAGGAAGTCGCCCCGCTCGTGCCGTTCGGCGTACTCGTCCATGGCCACGCCGATCTGCAGGCCGCTGGCCACCAGGTCGCGGTCGTCCTCGTCGAGCGAACTCACGATGTCTTCCAGACGCGCCAGCGCGGGCTGGCCGGCCAGTTCCAGCAGCAGGTTGTCCTCGGCCGCGGTCACGATCATCGTCGGGCCGATGGGCCGGCAACCCTGGCTGACCACCGTGCTGACCTGTATGGGGCCGCTCAGCAGCACCCCGATCGCGCCCTCGTTGTAGACCTCGCCGTCGGCGAACAGCCGGACCGAGCCCCGCCCGCGCAGCCCGTTGGCCAGGCCGCCGATGATCGGCAGCGCCCCCAGCACCTCGCCCGAGTGCTCGATGAAGGCGTCGGTCGGGAAGGTGTACGGATCGGCCAGCATGATCGCCACCCGGTCGTCCGGGTCGCGCTCCGGCAGGCCTATCACCACGAACTTGTCTTCGGCCCGCAACGACTCCAGGGCGAACGTCGACACCCGCGCCTCGCCCAGGCTGGCCGCCCACGCCGACACCGCAGGCGACAGCTCGACCCCCTGGGCGTCGCCGATCACGCCGGTGGCGCTGCAGCCGATCACGGCCGCGTCGGGCACGAGCTGCATGGCCCGCTGCCCGGCTCTGGCGACGTCGTCGGGGTCCTCCCCGCAGATGAAGAAACAGACCAGGTCGGCGGGCCCGGAGAGGCCTTCGACCGCCTGCCGGACGGCCGACTCCGCACTCTCGACGAGATTGGGGCCGACGGCGAGACCGTCGGCGAACCGGCTCGTGATTACCGCCATCGTCTCGCCCCCTCTTTTACGGACAAGTCGCGCTATCTCAGGTAGACGTCTTGCATAGGCTTCATGCCCCGTTTCTCCCCAGACCCACGTAGCAGACGCGCACGGATCGTCACGCGATGGTCAAGATCCAACACCTCAATCGGGTGCCGGAACTCCAATCGCGACGTAGTCTCGATCTCGTGCACAAATCGCCAGCACCTGCTCCGACATTGAGCACTCTGCGCGAACTGCGCGAGAGCGGACATGTCCACCGGTCAGTCAAAGCCGAAATCCGAGAGAATCTGCTGGCCAGGCTGCGTGCCGGTGAGCCCAGGTTCCCGGGCATCGTCGGCTTCGACGACTCGGTGCTGCCCCATCTCGAGCGCGCGCTGATCGCCGGACACGACGTCGTACTGCTCGGGGAACGCGGCCAGGGCAAGACCCGGCTGATCCGCACGGTCGTCGGACTGCTCGACGAGTGGACTCCGGTCATCGCGGGTTGCGAGATCAACGACCACCCCTACGCCCCCGTCTGCGGACGCTGCCGCGCGCTCGGCGAAGACGAGATCGTCGTCGCCTGGAAGCACCGGAGCGAACGCTACGGCGAGAAGCTCGCCACCCCCGACACCTCGGTCGGCGACCTGATCGGCGACGTCGACCCCATCAAGATCGCCGAAGGCCGCACCCTCGGCGACCCCGAGACCGTCCACTACGGTCTGGTGCCCCGCACCAACCGGGGCGTCTTCTCCGTCAACGAGCTCCCCGACCTGGCCGAACGCATCCAGGTCGCGCTGCTCAACGTGCTGGAGGAGCGTGACATCCAAGTCCGGGGCTACAACCTCAGGCTTCCTCTGGACGTCCTGCTCATCGCCTCCGCCAACCCCGAGGACTACACCAACCGGGGACGCATCATCACGCCCCTGAAAGACCGCTTCGGTGCCGAGGTCCGCACCCACTATCCGAAGTCGATCGACGACGAGCTCGTGCTGATCCGGCAGGAGGCGCTGGCCGACATCGGCGCCGACGTGCCCGACCACCTGGTCGAGATCATCGCCAGGTTCACCCGGCTGGTGCGCGAGTCCTCCGCCGTCGACACGCGCTCGGGGGTGTCGGCCCGGTTCTCCATCGCCGCCGCCGAGACCGCCGCCGCCTCCGCCGTTCGCCGGGCCGCCCTGACCGGGGAAGATCTGCCGGTCGCGCGGGTCTGCGACCTGCCGGGCATCGTCCACACCCTGCGCGGCAAGGTCGAGTTCGAGGTCAGCGAGGAGGGCCGGGAGATCGAGGTGCTCTCCCACCTGCTCAGAAGGGCGACCGCCGAGACCTTCCGCGGCACCCTGGGCGGCGCCGACCTCGCCCCCCTGCTCGACAAGTTCGCCGAAGGTGCCCAGATCGAGTCGGGCGAGATGGTCGGCGCCACCGAGCTGCTGCGCCGGATCGGGCGGGTCGAGGGGCTGGCCAAGATCATGTCGCGGATCGGCATGGGCGAGGGCGACGAGTCCCCCGGCCACGCCGCCGCCGCGCTGGAGTTCGCGCTGGAAGGCCTCTACCTGATGCGCCGCCTGTCGAAGGACGACATCGCAGGCGCCGCGGTCTACCGCACGTGACCTCCTATCGGTACGGCGAATACCAGGACGGCCCCGACCCCCTGGCGGCGCCCTACGACGTCAGGGGCGCGCTCGACGAGATGGGTGACGCCATCCTGTCGGGCTCGACGCCCCTCGACGCGCTGCGTGACCTGCTGAAACGCGGTCTGCCCAACGCCCCTGACCGACGGGGCCTCGAAGAGCTGCTCCGCCAGGTCCGCAAGCGCAGAAGGGACCTGCGGCAGAACACCCGGCTCGACGGGATCCTGGAGCAGGCCAGGGAGCTGCTCGAACGGGCCGTCGAGCAGGAGCGCACCGCGCTGTTCCCCGACCCGGCCGACGACGCCCGGTTCCGTGAGGCCCAGCTCGACAACCTGCCGGGGGACACCGCGAGGGCCGTACAGGAACTCTCGGACTATGACTGGCGGTCGCCGCAGGCGCGCCAGTCCTTCGAGGAGCTGCGCGACCTGCTGCGGCGGGAAGTCCTCGACAGCCAGTTCAAGGGCATGAAAGACGCCCTGGCCAACCCCGACCCGGCCGCGATGGAGCGGGTCCGGCAGATGATGGCCGGGCTGAACGAGATGCTCGACCGCGACGCCCGGGGCGAGCACACCCAGCAGGACTTCGACGACTTCATGCGCGAATACGGGGACATGTTCCCCGAGAACCCGCGCAACCTCGACGAACTCGTCGACCAGCTCGCGCGAAGGGCCGCGGCGGCCCAGCGGATGCTGGCCTCGATGACCCCGCAGCAGCGCGCCGAGCTCGCCGGACTGATGGAGCAGAGCCTCCAGCAGAGCGGCCTGGCCGACCAGATGCGCCGCCTCGGCGACTCCCTCTACGCCCGCCGCCCCGACCTGGCCTGGAACTCCGCCGAACGGGTTAGCGGCGAGTCGCCGATGAGCATGGGCGACTCGGTCAGCGCCCTCCAGGAGCTCGCCGACCTCAACGACCTGGAGTCGTCGCTGCGCCAGGACTATCCGGGCGCGCGCCTGTCCGACGTCGACGAGGAGGCGATCCGCCGCGCCCTCGGCCGGTCGGCCGTCGACGACCTGCAGTCGCTCAAGCAGATCGAACGCGAACTGGAGCAGCAGGGCTACCTGCGCCGCAACCGGGGCAAGCTGGAGCTCACCGCCAAAGCCGTCCGCCGCCTCGGCGAGACCGCGCTGCGCCGGGTCTTCAACTCGCTGGAGAGCACCCGCCGGGGCGACCACGACCAGCACGACGCGGGCGCCGCCGGGGAGCTGACCGGCTCGACCCGCCAGTGGCGCTTCGGCGACGAGCAGCCGATCGACGTCGTCCGCACCGTGATCAACGGCGTGCAGCGCGGCGGCGGCTCTCCCGTGAGATTGAGCGTGGACGATTTCGAGGTGGCCGAAACCGAAAGGCGCTCGGCCGCGGCCGTCTGCCTGCTGGTCGACCTGTCCTACTCGATGGCCCTGCGCGGCACCTGGGCGGCGGCCAAACAGACCGCGCTGGCCCTCCAGGCGCTGGTGGCCTCGAAGTTCCCGCAGGACGCGGTGCAGATCATCGGCTTCTCCAACTACGCCCGGGTGCTGCAGCCCGACGAGCTGGCCGGCCTCGAATGGGACATGGTCCAGGGCACCAACCTGCACCACGCCCTGCTGATCGCGGGCCGCCACCTCGACCGGCACCCCGACTTCGAGCCGGTCGTTTTGGTAGTGACCGACGGCGAGCCGACCGCCCACCTGATGCGCGACGGCAGCCCCCGCTTCGAGTGGCCCCCCTCGAAGGAGACCCTCGAACTGACATTGGCCGAGGTCGACAAGATGACCCGGCGCCGGGCGACACTGAACGTCTTCATGCTGGCCGCCGACGACCGCCTCCGCGCCTTCATCGACGAGGTCGCGCGGCGCAACGGCGGCCGGGTGTTCGCCCCCAACGTCGACAAGCTCGGTGAGTACGTCGTCAGCGATTTCCTGCGAGCACGGCGGCGAAAATAGACAAAGCGAGACGCGGACGGCCGGAGGCCGGTCGTGGCTCGCGTAGCGAATCTGCCTGATAGACAGGGTGATATCGGTCTAACAACGGGTGAGAGCAGCCTTCCTCGCACCTCACATCTGACCATGTGCCGCGACTCATAGTGTGCGATTCACCGCAGCGATTGGAGTCGCGCACATGTTGTCCAGCCTCATCCTCGTCGTCTCTCTCCTGCTCGCCTTCGGCGCCGTGGCGAGCTTCGCCCTCGTGGTGCTCAGCATCAAGCGGGAAGACCGCCGGCGCAGCCTCACCCTCAGCCCCCAGAGTGCCCTTTCGTCGATGTCGCGGCGCATGCTCGGACTCAACGTGGACCACACGGCTTGTGTGATCCACCCCGAGCAGGCCTGCCGGACGTGCGCGAAGGTCGACGACACTCTCACCGTCTGAGTCGTGATCGCGATAGCCTTCGGCGCATGTCGTTTCTCGACAAGCTGCTGCTCTGGCTTCACATCGCCTTCGCCATCTTCACGATCGGCCCGCTGACCGTCGTCACGAGCTCGATCCCGCGCTACATCCGCAACCAGGATCTGAGCGTTCTGCGCTACCTGAGCCGGATGGGCCGGGTGTTCGGCCTGCTGACTCTGGGGGTCTTCCTCTTCGGCGTGCTGCTCGGGGGCAGCGGGCTCGGAGCGGTCTACCTCACCGTATCCATGACGCTGTTCATAGTCGCGGCCGTGATGCTCGTCATCATCGACCGCGACACGAAGAAGGCGATCACGGCTCTGGAGAACGACGACCCGTCGGACGACGGGAAGGTCCAGACCGCCAAGATCGCCGCACTGGGCGGCATCGTCGCCCTGATCTGGCTGGTGATCCTCGTTCTGATGGTCTTCTTCAACCCCTGAGCGGGGTCAGCCGAGGGCCTGGGAGAGATCGTCGAGGAGATCCCCGACGGTCTCGATGCCGACCGACAGACGCACCAGGTCGGCCGGCACCTCGAGCGGTGAGCCCGCCGCGCTCGCGTGGGTCATCCGGCCGGGGTGCTCGATCAGTGACTCGACCCCGCCGAGCGACTCGCCGAGGGTGAACAGGCGGGCCCGGTCGCACACGTCGACGGCCGCCTGCTCGCCGCCCGCGACGCGGAACGACACCATGCCGCCGAACCGCTTCATCTGCTTGGCGGCGATCTCGTGGCCGGGGTGACGCTCCAGCCCCGGGTAGAACACCTCGACCACCTTCGGGTGGGAGACCAGCAGGTCGACGACGCGCTCGGTGTTGTCGCAGTGGCGGTCCATGCGCACCCCGAGGGTCTTCACCCCGCGCAGCGTGAGCCACGCGTCGAACGGACCGGCCACCGCGCCCATGGCGTTCTGGTGGTAGGTGAGCTCCTCACCGATCGTGGTGTCGCGGGCGACCAGCGCACCCCCGATGACGTCGGAGTGGCCGCCGACATACTTGGTCGTCGAGTGGACCACCACGTCGGCGCCGAGCGCCAGCGGCTGCTGCAGGTAGGGCGAGGCGAAGGTGTTGTCGACCACGAGCAGCGCGCCGCCGTCGTGGGCGATCGACGCGAGCTTCTCGATGTCGGCGATGCCGAGCAGCGGGTTCGTCGGCGTCTCCACCCAGATGACCTTGGTCTCCGGCCGCATGGCCGCGCGCACCGCGTCGGCGTCGCCCAGCGGAACCGGGTCGTAGGCCAGGCCCCAGCGCTCCAGCACCTTGGCGAACAGCCGGTAGGTGCCGCCGTAGGCGTCGTCCGGGATGATCACGTGGTCGCCGGGCCGGCAGACCGCGCGCAGCAGCGTGTCCTCGGCGGCGAGGCCGGAGGCGAACGCCAGCCCGCGCACCCCTCCTTCGAGGGCGGCCAGGCACGATTCGAGGGCGGTCCGGGTCGGATTGGCCGACCTGCTGTATTCATATCCGCCCCGAAGGCCGCCCACGCCGTCTTGCTTGTACGTCGAGACGGCGTAGATGGGCGGGACCACTGCCCCGGTCAGCGAGTCGGGTTCCTGCCCGGCGTGGATGGCCAGGGTTTCGAAGCCTTCAGTCATGAAGACGAGGGTATCGGCTAGGCCGCCCTCTGCTTTTCCTTCGCCCTGAACTCGGGCAACTCCACGACCTCGGCTTTCTTCTCCCGCTCGAACCACGAGAGGAAGACCGGGTCGGCGAACGCCAGCGCGGCGACGAGCACCATTCCTAAGGCCACCAGGACGATCGCGACGACGGTCACGACAACCACCTCCACTACCTATGGAACAAGAAAGACCCCTCTCTCCATCTCGCCCGCGCGAACGGTTCGGACCGATCGGATCGGCCGATCGGCCGATGCCCGATCTACCCCTTTCGTCGTAGCCTCGGCCATCGTGTGGGAACGACTGAGCACCTGGACCCAACGGGTGGGCGAGATTCTGCTGCTCGGCACACTCGGGCTGTGCTTCCTGTTCGACGGCCTGATCCCGGCGGGGGACAACGGCCCCGGTCTGGCCGTCCGCCTGTTCGGGGGCGCGCTCGGCATCCTGGCGGTGGTGCTGCGCAAGCGGAGAACCTGGATGGTCGCCACCGCGATGCTGGTGGTGTCGGTGGCCCTGTCGTTGTCAGTGCTCCGCGTCTCCAACTTGCACGCGACCGGGTTCACCGAGGCGGGCGCGTTCATGGTGCTGACGATCACCGTGCTGCGCCGGGTGGAGCCGATCCGGCGCGCGATCGTGCTGGCGGTCGTGACTCTGGTGGTGCTCGCCACGCTCGCGGGATTCCGGTTCGAGGGGCCGGATACCGCGAACGACATCTACTCGTCGGCGGCCACGGCGGGGGCCACGGTCGTGTTCATCCTCGGCTGGGGCGTCGCGGCCGGGATCGGCGGTTACCTGAGGGTCCAGCAGGAGCGCCGCAAGATCGGCGAGGAGCGGGTCAGGCGGGGCGAGCGCCTCGATCTGGCCAGGGAGCTCCACGACCTGGTCGCCCACCACATCACCGGCATCGTCGTGCAGGCCCAGGCAGCCCGGACCGTCGCCGAGACCCACCCGGAGGCGGTGGTCCCGGCCCTCGACGCCATCGCCGGGGCCGGCAGTGAGGCGCTGACCTCGATGCGCCGCCTCGTCGGGGTGCTCCGCGCCGACCAGCACGCCCCGCGCAACGTCGGCGTCACCCTCGACGACCTGCGGAAGATGGTCGACCAGTTCTCGCCGTCGGCCACCTTCGACCTCGGTCCGGGCGTCTCGTCGCTGACCCTGGCCCCGGAGGTGCTGACCACACTGCACCGGGTGCTGACCGAGTCGCTCACCAACGTGCGCCGCCACGCGCCGCACGCGCCGTGGGTCGAGGTGCGGCTGACCACCTTCGGCGACGCGGTGAGGCTCCGCGTCGCCAACCCGCTCTCCGCCGCCGACCCCCGGCTGTCCCGGCTCGGCGGCGGCTTCGGCCTGGTGGGCATGGCCGAACGCGTGGAGACCATGGGCGGCCACCTCATCGCCGGCCCGGTGGCCGGGCATCAGTGGGAGGTGGCCGCCGAGGTGCCGCTACCGGCCGGCTAGGAACGCCAGCAGGTCTTGCCTGGTCACGAGACCGGCGGGCTTGCCGTCGTCGAGGACGACCGCCGCGTCGGCCTTCTCCAGCGCCTCGATCGCACGGGCCACCGCCTCGCCGGAGCCGATCATCGGCAGCGGCGCGGACATGTGGTCGCCCAGCGGGTCTTCGGGGCTGACCTTGCCCCGGTAGAGACCGTCGAGCAGGTCGCGCTCCACGATCGAGCCGACCACCTCGGCCGCCATGACCGGAGGCTCCTCCTTCATCACGGGCAACTGCGAGACACCGTATTCACGCATGATCGAGATCGCCGTGGACACAGTCTCATGAGGATGCACATGGACGAACTGCGGCAGCACCCCACCCTTGCGCACGAGCACCTCGCCGACGGCGTGCTCGTTGGCCGCCGTGGACAGGAAGCCGTAGTCGGCCATCCACTCGTCGTTGAAGATCTTCGACAGGTAGCCACGCCCGCTGTCGGGCAGCAGCACCACCACGACGTCGTCGGGGCCGGCGTTGCGGGCCACCCGCAGGGCCGCGACCGTGGCCATCCCGCAGGAGCCGCCGACCAGCAGCGCCTCTTCGCGGGCCAGCCGCCGGGTCATGCCGAACGAGTCGCGGTCGGAGACGGCGATGATCTCGTCGCAGATCGTGGTGTCGTAGGTGGCCGGCCAGATGTCCTCGCCGACGCCCTCGACCAGGTAGGGACGGCCGGTGCCACCGGAGTAGACCGAGCCCTCGGGGTCGGCGCCGATGATCTTCACTCGGCCGCCGGAGACTTCCTTCAGGTACTTACCGGTGCCGCTGATCGTGCCGCCGGTGCCGACACCCGCGACGAAGTGGGTGATCCGGCCCTCGGTCTGGTCCCAGATCTCGGGACCGGTCGAGTGGTAGTGGCTGGCCGGGTTCTCCGCGTTGGTGTACTGGTCGGGCTTCCAGGCGTTCGGGGTCTCCCGCGCCAGCCGGTCGGACACCGAGTAGTAGGAGTTGGGATGGTCGGGCGAGACGGCCGTCGGGCAGACCACGACCTCGGCCCCGTAGGCCCGCAGCACGGCGATCTTGTCGTTGGCGACCTTGTCGGGCACGACGAAGAGGCACTTGTAGCCCTTCTCCTGCGCCACGATGGCCAGCCCGACGCCGGTGTTGCCCGAGGTCGGCTCGACGATCGTGCCGCCCGGCTGGAGCGCGCCGCTGCGCTCGGCCGCCTCCACCATCCGGACGGCGATGCGGTCTTTGACCGACCCGCCGGGGTTGAAGTATTCGACCTTCGCCAGCACCTGCGCCGGCGCGCCCGCCGTCACCTTGCGGAGCCTCACAAGCGGGGTGTTCCCCATCAGCTCGATCAGCGAGTCGTGTACGCGCACAGCGAGAACCACCTTGCGTTCTTTGCCGAAGCTTTGTCGGCCGGACGGCAGCCACAGCCCCAAGGGGGTGGCCGGGGCTGAGCTAGTTTTCACCTCACACCGTATAGGGGGTTTGACGTCGGTGATCTGGACACCGGGCGCGGCACGCGCCGCCAGGCGGATCGCGACCGCGGCGGCACTGGGCGGGGGCGGCATGACCGCCCTGGGCGCGGCGACCTACGCGCTCCTGCTGGCCGAGGCCGCGGTGGCCCGCCGCATCGTCGGCCGCCCGGTCTCCGATGACGGCCCGCCTTCCAACGGGACGTACGGCGACGATCCCGGTGAGCCGATTTCCCTGGTCGTGCTCGGCGACTCGACCTCGGTCGGGCTCGGCATGACCGATCCGAAGGACACCCCGGGCGTGAACCTCGCCCTGGGCCTGGCGTCCCTGGCCGAACGCCCGGTGCGGCTGACCGTCGTGGGCCGTTCCGGCGCGATCTCCCGCGATCTCGACGCGCAGGTCGACCGGGCCGTCGAGGCCCGTCCGGATCTGGCGGTCATCTTCATCGGCGCCAACGACGTCACCACCCAGACCCGCCCGGCCACGGCGGTCGGCCATCTCGCCGACGCGGTGCGGCGCCTGCGCGAATCGGGGGCGCAGGTCGTGGTGGGCACCTGCCCCGATCTCGGCACCGTCCGGCCGATCGCCCAGCCGTTGCGCTGGGTGACGCGCCGGTGGAGCCGTCAGCTCGCCGCGGCCCAGACGATCGCGGTGATCGAGGCCGGCGGGCGGACGGTCAGCTTCGCCGACCTGCTCGGACCCACGTTCATGACAAATCCGGCAGAAATGTTCGGACCGGATCGATTCCATCCAAGTGCCCGAGGCTACCTACAGGCTGCTTACACAGTGCTACCTTCTGTATGCGCCGCGCTCGATTTGTGGCCTGAGCCCTCCCCCGAGCGCGTCGAAGGCTCGCAATACCTTCTGGCGGCGATGGCCGTTGAGGAACCCGGAACCGAGGTCACCGCGACCCGCGTCGCAGGCCGGGCGGTCGGTCCCCACGGACGGTGGGCCATGCTGCTCCGCCGCAGGCGTGACGCGGTGTCTCCGCACACCTGATTCCGGTCACCCTCGGCGTCCGGGCCGTCACCCCCTGGAGGAGTGATCTTGAAACGGCCCCATGCCCTCGCGCTCGCCCTGCTCACCTGTGGAGCCCTGGCCGCCTGCTCGGGCAGTGACGCGGCCATCGCCCCTGAGAACTTCCCGACCTGGAGCAACACCCAGGTCAACCTGGTCAGCCGAACCACCGTCGGGGCCGGGGTGGCCGCTCTGACGTCGATGCGGGCCGACGGCGCCCTGGAGACCGTGGCCATCGATCTGACCAGCGGAAAGAAGCTCTGGGCCCAGCCCGCGACGATGGCCGGGCGGCTGCCCGGCATGGGGGTGCAGGCCCCCGCGACGGTCGAGACCGCCCCCGATCAGGGCGTCGTGGTCGCGCTCGACCCGGCCAAGCGGGGCAAGTGGAACGCGACGCTGATGGCGCGCGAGGCACGTACCGGAAAACAGTTGTGGACCCGGCCGGTCCACTCGACCTTCGGGCCGCAGCGCTGCGGCAAGTTCGTGTGCATGTCGGAGCACACGGCCCTGGCGAACGCGCGGATGATCGTGCTCGACCCGCTCACCGGCAAGATGCTGTGGAAGATGCCCGGCATCGCCGAGGTCGAGTGGGCCGACGACCAGCACGTCGTCATCCTGCGGCTGGCGGCCAACCCCGTCGTCGAGGCCTACAAGCTGAAGGACGGCAAGCCCCTGTGGCAGCAGCCGGTGCAGGCGGCCCTCGGGAACGGGGTCGACCTGTCGGGCGGCTGGGCGTTCGGGGTGGCCGGCGATCGGCTGGTGGGGTACATCGCGCCGTACACACACCCGAAGTCCGGGAAGACCTCCACGTTCGGGATGTTCTCGATCCGGATGAACGACGGGGTGATCGACTGGGTCCGCCCCTCGGTGGTGCGGGTCTACCCGAGCGGCAACCCGGCCGTCTCGCCGGTCGTGCGGCCGGTCGACGACGAGGGCACCTACGGCGGGTTCGCCCGGCTCGACGGGTCGACCGGCCGGGTGATGGGGCAGATCACCGCCACCCAGGTGCCCGGTTCGGGCTGGTGGCTGGCGTTCCCGTCGGCGATGAACACCCTGGGGTTCCTCAAGCACAACGCCCCGGGCACCGCCTTCGACCTGTCCAGCGGCCAGGCCACCCAGGCGAAGGGGGTCAGGAGCTGGTCGTTCTGCGTGACCGACCCGCAGCCGCTGGGCAAGGCCGCGGCCGGTTTCTTCTCCGTGGCCTCGCTGTGCGAGTTCGACCTGGCCACCGGCAAGCGCACCACCGAGCCGGGCGCCCCGCCCGCGTGGTTCACCGGCGCCCAGAACGGCTGGCGCCTGTGGCGTGACGAGAAGGGCGCCCTGCACGGAATCAAGGACGCCACCACAACGCTGCCCGGCATGTATGGCTGATCCTTGTGCAACAGTACAAAGTTCTGTTTTCTGGCACCCTGACGCCGACTTCGGGAATCCCAGGTAGTAGCTTTCTCGAAGAGGTTGCCGTCTTACAGGAGAGCCCCCATGCCAGAGGCAGTCATCGTCGCGACCGCCCGCTCCCCCATCGGTCGCGCCAACAAGGGATCACTCAGGGAGATCCGCGCCGACGACCTGACCGTCCAAATGGTCCAGGCCGCGCTGGCCCAGGTGCCGCAGCTCGACCCGAACGAGATCGACGACCTGATGCTCGGCACCGGCCAACCGGCCGGTGAGCAGGGCTTCAACCTGGCCCGGGTGGTGACCGTGCTGCTCGGGCTCGACCGGGTGCCGGGCACCACCGTCAACCGCTACTGCTCGTCGTCGCTGCAGACGACCCGCATGGCCTTCCACGCGATCAAGGCCGGCGAAGGAGACGTGTTCGTCTCGGCCGGGGTGGAGTGCGTGTCCCGGTTCGTGAAGGGCGCCGCCGACTCCTGGCCCGACACCCGCAACTCCCTGTTCCTGGACGCCAAGTCGCGCACCGACGCGGCCGCCGCCGGAGGCACGCCCCCGTGGCACGACCCCCGCGACGACGGGAACATCCCCGACATCTACATGGCGATGGGCCAGACCGCCGAGAACGTCGCCGCCTCCCGTGGCGTCTCCCGCCGCGAGCAGGACGAATTCGGCGTACGGTCGCAGAACCTGGCCGAGAAGGCCCTCGCCAACGGGTTCTGGGAGACCGACATCACCCCGGTGACGCTGCCCGACGGCACCGTCGTCAGCAAGGACGACGGCCCCAGGGCGGGCACCACCTACGAGGCGGTCTCGCAGCTCAAGCCGGTCTTCCGGCCCGACGGCACGGTCACCGCAGGCAACTGCTGCCCGCTCAACGACGGCGCCGCCGCCGTGGTGATCATGAGTGACGTCAAGGCCGCCCAGCTCGGCATCACCCCGCTGGCCCGGATCATCTCGACCGGCGTCACCGGCGTGTCGCCCGAGATCATGGGCCTGGGCCCGGTCGAGGCGTCGAAGAAGGCGCTGGCCAAGGCCGGCATGGCGATCGGCGACGTCGACCTGGTGGAGATCAACGAGGCCTTCGCGGCCCAGGTGATCCCGTCGTACCAGGAGCTCGGCATCGACCTCGACCGGCTGAACGTGAACGGCGGCGCGATCGCGGTCGGCCACCCCTTCGGGATGACCGGCGCGCGCATCACCTCGACGCTGCTCAACAGCCTGCGCTTCCATGACAGAACCATCGGCCTGGAGACCATGTGCGTCGGCGGCGGCCAGGGCATGGCGATGCTGGTGGAGCGTCTTTCGTAGTGACCTATCCGTGGAAGTCGGGGCCGGCCTTGGTGACGGTGACGCTGATGATCACTCGCCGGTCCCGCTCCATGGTGGTGCGGTAGTCGTCCCAGTCGGGGTGTTCGCCGCTGATGTCGCGGTAGTAGTCGACCAGCGGTTCCATCGCCTCGGGCAGTGAGATCACCTCAGCCGTGCCGTCGAGCTGGAGCCACTGGCCGTAGAAGGCGTCGGTCATCACCGTCAGGACGACCTCAGGGTTGGCCCGCACATTCCGGATCTTGACCGCGGTCTCGCGGCTGCTGATGACGACGCGGTCACCCGCGCCCACCCCGACCGTGACGGGCGAGGTCTGCACCCTGCCGTCGGCGTGGCGGGTGATCAGGACCGCGCGGTGGTTGGCCCGGACGAACTCCAGGGCCTTCTGAATCTCCATGAACACAATGATGCGCCCGCGCCGGAGGGGGCGCGGGCGCAGGCAGGGTCTGGTCTGGTTTTAGAACAGGTGGCCGCGTCGGCGACGCTCGTGCTCCAGCACGATGGCGGCGGCGTAGCCGTGGGTCAGTCCGTGTTCGTCGGCGAGCCAGTTGGCACGCTCGTCGCAGCGAGAGAACGACGGACCGGCGTCGATGGCTTGAAACCACTCGGGGAGTTCGCGTCCGGTGATGCTGGGGACACGGGCGATGAGCTTTGTTTGAGTCTCCAGTGAGTGGTTCAACGACATAAGCACCTCCACGGATAAGGCTCCTTTGAGTCGACACTGCCTCACTGCCTGGGGCTTGACAAGACCCAACAGACATCTCTTCGTTACGAGATGTTGATCTCTCGTTCCTTGCCAGACAACGAAAAACGCCCCCGGCGCGATGCCGGGGGCGTGATTTCGTGGCTCGATCAGTCGTCGCCGGAGAAGTACGACAGCAGGCGCAGGACCTCAAGGTAGATCCAGACGATGCTGAGCATCAGGCCGAAGACGAGCAGCCAGGACGTGCGCTCGGGGGCGCCGGCCTGAACCGCGTGGTTGATCTCGTCGAAGTCGAGCAGCAAGAAGAACATGCCCAGCAGGATCATCGCCGCGCTGAACACGATCGCCAGCGCCCCGCCCGAGCGGAGACCCAGCCCGCCCGGCACCCAGATGCCGACGAGCAGGTTGACCAGGATCAGGCCGACGGCGCCGATGGCGGCGCCGATCACGAACTTCGTGAACTTCGGCGTGGGCCGGAAGATGTTCAGCGCGTAGACCGACAGCACGCCCAGAACGGCCATCATCGTGCCGACGATCGCCTGGAGGACGATGCCGTTGCCGAACCGGGCTGCGAAGATCAGGCTGATCCCGGCCAGCGCGACGCCCTCGAGCACCGCGTAGGTCAGGATGAGCGCCGGGTTGGTGCTCTGCTTGAACGTGATGACCAAACCGAGGATCAGCGCGGCGATGACCGCCACGATCGCGATCCCCATCGGGACATCCATGATCCAGGCCACGCCCGCGGATGCGAGCAGTGTGCCCAGGACGATGAAGCCCTTCATGACGACGTCGTCCATCGTCAGGGTGCGGCCCATGTTGGTGGGGGGCGCGTAGGCGGGCTGGTTGTACATGTCCTGCAAGTGCTGGGGGCTCGGCGCCGGCCCCGACCACTGTCCTTGGCCCACTGGGCCACGCCGACTGAAAATCGGGTTCCTGCTCTCCACCGCGTTGCCTCCACGATGCGCATTTAATGATCAGTTTTTCGCCATGGTCCCGTGGGATCGATTCCTCCGCAAGACCAAGCGATGGTTCACCGCCTCCTCAACGAGTGATCCGCCGGAGAAGTTCCTGGCTGGCGATGAGCGGTTTCCGCACGAATGATGTGAATGATCGCGTTGATCAGAGCGAGGTGCGTGAACGCCTGCGGGAAGTTCCCGAGCTGGCGTCCGCTGACCGGGTCGATCTCCTCGGCGTACAGGCCGAGCGGGCTGGCGAACGACAGCAGCTTCTCGCACAGCCGCCGGGCCCGCTGGAGCTCACCGATCTCCGCCAGGGCGCTGACCAGCCAGAACGAGCAGATCGTGAAGGTGCCCTCCTCGCCGGCCAGCCCGTCGTCGGTCTCCTTGGTGCGGTAGCGGAGCACCAGGTCGTCGACCGTCAGGTCGTCGGCGATGGCCAGCACGGTCGCCCGCACGCGCGGGTCGTCGGCCGGCAGGAACCGCACCAGCGGGATCAGCAGCAGCGAGGCGTCGAGCGCGTCGGTCGCGTAGTGCTGCCGGAAGATCCCGTTCTCGCTGACGCCGTTGGTGCAGATGTCGTCCTTGATCTCGTCGGCGACCGCCTGCCAGGTCTCGGCCAGTTCGGGTTCGCCGCGCAGTTCGGCCAGCCGGGCGCCCCGGTCCATGGCCACCCAGCACATGACCTTGGACGAGGTGAAGTGCTGCGGCTCGCCGCGCACCTCCCAGATGCCCCGGTCGGTCTCCTTCCAGTGCTTCATCGCGGCCTCGACCTGGCGGACCAGGATCGGCCAGATGCGGTCGTCGAGGCGGTCACGCGACTTGATGTGGATGTAGAAGGAGTCGAGGACCGCGCCCCAGACGTCGTTCTGACGGTGGTCGAACGCGCCGTTGCCGACCCTGACCGGTTTGGCGCCCTCGTAGCCTTCGAGGTGGTCGAGGATGCGCTCGGTGAGGTCGCGTTCGCCGTCGACGCCGTACATGATCTGGAGTTCTTCGTCGCGTTCGGCCACGTCGGCGATGAACCAGAAGAAGTCGTCGGCCTCCCAGTCGAAGCCGAGCGTGTAGAGGCCCCAGAGCGCGAATGTGGAGTCGCGCACCCACGAGTAGCGGTAGTCCCAGTTGCGCTCGCCGCCCGGGGTCTCCGGCAGCGAGGTCGTCGCCGCCGCGACCAGCGCCCCCGTCGGGGCGAACGTGAGCCCCTTCAGGGTGAGCGCGCTGCGCTCCAGGTATCCGCGCCAGGGGTGGTCGGGGATGTCGCCGCGCGCCAGCCAGTGCTGCCAGTGGTGCGCGGTCCAGACGAGCCGCTTGTAGGCGTCGTCGTAGTTGTACGGGGGTTCGTGCTCGGTCCAGGAGAGCGCGACGAACCGGGTTTCACCCTCTTTGATGAGGGTTCTGGCCATGGCGCGGCCGGCTTCGAAGCCGAGCCGCATGTCGGTCGTGAGCCGGAGCCGCACGTCGCTGCCATCGGCCGTCGCGAGGCCCTGGTGATATCCCCTACCTGTGTATGACCAGGTCACGGGCTTACGGCCGTAGTCGAGGACCGGTTCGCAGTCCAAAGTGATCTGCAATTCGCCCGACACGCAGCGGACCGTCCGAAGCAGGACGTGGTCGCTGTCGTAGTCGGTGGGCGCTCTCCGGTGGGTGTGGGAGAGCTCGTTTTCGTGGTGCCAGGGCCCCATGAGGAGGACGTCCCTGACGATGATCCAGCCTTGGGGGGTGCCCCAGGAGGTCTCCAGCACCATCGTGCCCGGGAGATATCGGCGAGCGGCCGGGACGAAGGTGTCCGCCGGGCCGAGCCGGAACCGCCCCGCGCCCCGGTCGAGCACCGCGCCGAATACCGACGGGGAGTCGAGCCGGGGAAGGCAGAGCCATTCGATGTTCCCACTGCTGGCGACCAGTGCGGTCACTTCGCAGTCGGAAAGGAAGCCGTAGTCCGCGATAGGGGGAAAGGGGGAAGATCCGTGAAGAGTGTCCATGTTCCACCCGTCCAATCGCCGTACCGTGTTCCGAGCCACGATACGCCGCGATCAACATCAACAAGATCATTTTGCTGGGTACTCGGGTCGAGTCGTGATGAAGTACGGGTGGCGTTCACGGCGGGTTCACCGGGCGCGGGTAGGCGCCGCTGACCGAAAGGACGATCCACCGCCACAGGAACCGGTCATTCGGTTCATGCCAGCAGGTTCCGCAATGTCAAGACTTTGGCGGCATGGCACGACAATCCCCCCGGCCACGCATCGTGGCTCTCGACGTCATCCGCGGGTTCGCGCTCTGCGGAATCCTGGTCGCCAACGTCCGGCCGATCGCCACCACGGTCGGCCTGCTTCCCCCCGACGCCGCGCCGCCCTCCACCGCCGACCTCTGGCTCGGGCTGCTGGTCGATCACCGCTTCTTCCCCGTCTTCTCCCTCCTGTTCGGGATGGGCTTCTCGCTCCTCTACGAGTCGGCCGTGGCACGCGGCGTCTCGCCACGGCTGGTGCTGCTGCGACGGCTCGTGGCGCTGTTCCTGCTCGGGCTGGCCCACCGGCTGCTCTGGGACGGCGACATCCTGGCGATCTACGCCGTCGTCGGTCTGGTCGTCCTGCTGCCGTCGTCGTGGCTACCCCGGCGAGCGGTCGCGGGACTGTCGGTGGTGGCGCTCGGCCTGGCGCTCTTCTTCGGCGGCGGGATCATGGTGGTTCCCGGGCTGTTCCTGCTGGGGTCGGCGCTGGTCCGGTATGGGGTGGCCGACCGGCTGGAGTCGTCCACCCGGATCCCGGTGATCGTCGGGGCGGTGGCACTGGTGCCGGCTGTCGTGCTGGGGCACCTGCAGAGCTCTGACGCGAACCTGTTCACGGCCGCCGGGCTGGCGACCGCGACCGTCTACTTCTGCGTGTTCCTGCTGCTGCTCCGCAGCCCCCTCCGGGGTTTTCTGTACGCCCTCCTCACGCCCCTCGGCCGGATGGCGCTGACCAACTACCTGACGGCGACGGTGCTCGTCCTGGCCCTGTCGAAGGTGATCGGCGGCACCGCCGAGGACTGGTCGACGGGGACGGTGCTGGGGATCGCGGGGGTCATCATGGGCGTGCAGTGGGTCTGGTCGACGCTCTGGCTGCGCCGGTTCCGGCAGGGCCCGATCGAGTACGTCTGGCGCCTGGCCACCTGGCCCCGAGACCGCGTGGTGCGGTATTGATCATGCATGCGCTCATGGGCCCGGGAATGGCTGCCCTCCGTCTTCTTCGTGGGTTTCCTCCTCGTCACCGGGTTCCTCGACGGCCTCCGCAACGATAAGTGGTACGGCGCGGGGCTCAAGTTCACCCTGGCCTCACTCATCATCGTGTCCATCGCCGTGCAGAACCGGAGCCCGGGGAAGGCGCTGCGGCGGATGCTGCCGAAGATCCCCCGGCTGCCCACGCCACGGAGAATCCCGCTGCTACCGCTGTGGGAGACCCCCAAATACGGCAAGACGCTGCTCGAACCGGTCTCCTGCCCGGTGCCCTTCGTGGGCCGGGAGGAGGAGTTGGCCAGACTCGGCACCTGGCTCGACGACCCTGACGCCTTTCCGCTGATGGTCGTGGCGGGCCCGCCGGGGGTGGGCAAGTCGCGGCTGATGGTGGAGTTCGCCCGCACCCGCGAAGGCAAGTGGAGGTGCGGCCGGCTCGGCCCCGGACCGAGCCGGGGCCTGATCAAGATGCCGGCATCGGACAAGAGACCGGCCCTGATTTTGGTCGACGAGGCCGACCTGCGGGACGACATACCGCTCCTGCTGGCCGAGCTGCGCGACCACCCCGGCAAGCCGCCGATCCGGGTGATCGCGGAGGCCCGGCATCCCGGCGGGCTGGAGTCCCATTACGGCCCGGTCATCCGGCTACACGACCCTGACGACCTCGACGTCTGTTTCGAGCTGGCGGTCGAGGAGTTCGGCGGGGAGGTCGCCGACGACGTGCCGACCCCGGCGGGGCCCGTTTTCAACGTCCTGGACGCCGCCCGACTGACGGCCCGCAAGCACGCCGTCGATCTGCTGGACAGGGAGCGGCGGAGGTGGGCCGCGCTGGGCGGCGGCGACTTCGGTGAGTCGGCCGTGGTCGCGAACCTACTGGCGGGAGGCGGCCCCGACGTGCTGCGGCGCATCCCCGAGCTGCGCGACCGGCCCGATGACGACATCGCACGGATGTCGGCGTGGGAACCGATCCGGCCGGTGCTCCTCGCCACCCGGCTGCTGTCGGAGGTCGCGACGGCGCGGCCGGGGATCATCGACGCGGTCACCCAGGATCTGTCGTGGGCGCAGGCGCGGCGGGCACTGTGGTGGCTGGGCTGCGTCGCGGACGGGTCTCCGGAGGCGGCAGCGGCCTTCCTGCGGCTGGCCGTCGCTCACGACGGGTTGCTGCCCCGGGCGGTCTGTTGCCTGGTGGGAGACGGTCTGGCCGAGCCGCTGGCCGCGCTCGTGGTGACCCGCGAGTGGACGGCGGATGAACTCGCCGCGGTGGACTCTCCCGATCTTCCCGCAGCGGTCAGATCGGCCCTGAGCACACTCACCTGAACGAAACCTGGCAGTCTTCGCCCTCGAATTAGACGAATGGAATGCCACTAACGGTTCCCGCGATCGACTTGGCGGAAATTTGACCTTCCGCTGAAAGATTTTCCACGCCATACCCCAACAACACCACCTTCACATGTGGTCACACCTGGCGCAGTCCTATCCGACTGACCACACAGGTATCTTCCAGGTCAAAATCGGGAGCCCTTCTGGAACGCGGCCCTCTGACGCGAATAGCCGTCGGCAGCGGCATTGGATCAGCTCAGTACACCTACCCTGACCTGCGGGAACCCGCCCACAACAGGAACGTCGCCCGGCACCTGCACGGCACCCCTCGGCACCGGGGGCGAACGGGCCGGGAAGGACCGGCGGTTAAGCACCGCTTTCGCAGTCGACGGGCTCAGGAGAATCGACGGAGAAGCAATCGCCATGACGTTTTCCGGCGGAATCAATCCGAGCTGGAATAACTCCCGAAAATGAGCCGGTCCGGGGCGAGACGACGCAGAGAAGAGGAGCCGCCGAGTTCGCAGCTGGAATGTCGTGTTCAACAGAAAGGCCGCCACCGGGGAAATCCCGCGAAACACCGGTCGCCGCCACGCCCCGACCCCCGCGCATTCATGATCAGAGACTTATCGGTCGACCCTTAGTGGCATTTTCTGTCTTCCACTACTCCACGCATCCCCACCTGGCGGAATTCAGGCATGGGACCGGATTCTCGCCCCGGGGTAAGCCATGTGCACGACCGGGACCGAACCCGGCCGGGAGCCCCCGAAGAAGATCACCCACAGTCCTGACAGAACCCCGTTCGGTCACCTGTCTACCAGGACAGATTCTTCGCACCCAGAGGGGTTCCCGAGCTTGACGGGACCACTGACGCCCCGGCTCACAGGCCGTCCACCCGAGCTCACCTGACCCGGACGGCAGAGGCCGACGATCATCGTCGCAGGTCAGTTCTCGCGTATTCGGCGCGAAAATCCTGGAATCACAACAGCCCGTGACCACATTTCTGCTGGTCACGGGCTGAATAACGCCACCTTACGGTGCCCCCGGCGGGACTCGAACCCGCACTAAAGCCCTTTTAAGGGGCTTGCCTCTGCCATTGGGCTACGGGGGCGCCGCGATCATACGTCACGGAGCGCACAACTGTAACTGGTGAGACCTTACGCCGCATCTCCCGTACGATCCATCAAACTGGGCGGCAATACAGTAGCAGGGAGAATGGCCAGCGAAACGGGATGAAACAACCATCCTCGCGCTCCTCTCGCCTTGCAACGTGAAACGGCCCGCGCCTGATGGTAGGCGCGGGCCGTTAACAAAGGGAGATGCCGGGGTTACCCTCCGGCAGCGGCCTTGAACTGGTCGCGGGGGTGCTCGATCTCACCGAGCGACACCGTCTCCCGGCGGAAGAACAGCGACAGGGTCCAGTCGGCGATGACGCGGACCTTCCTGTTGGTGGTGGGCACCCGCGACAGGTGGTAGGTCCGGTGCATGAACCACGCGGGCCACCCGCGCAGCTTGACTCCGTAGACGTTCGCGACGCCCTTGTGCAGGCCGAGGCCGGCGACCGAGCCGACGTACTTGTGCCGGTAGTCCTTCAGGGGACGCTCGCGCAGGTAGGCGGTGATGTTGTCGCCGAGCACCTTCGCCTGGCGGACGGCGTGCTGGGCGTTGGGCGCGCAGTACTCCCCCGGGTGGGTGAGGTCGGGCACGCCGGCCACGTCACCGGCCGCGAAGGCACCCTCGGCGCCGTCAATAGTGAGCTGGGTGGTCGTCTTGATCCGGCCGCGCTCGTCGAGCGGGAAGTCGCCGGAGTTGGTGATCGGCGCGGCCTTCACACCCGCCGTCCACACGACGGTGGCCGCCTCGAAGGAGTCGCCGTCGCTGGTCTCGACGTGTCCGCCGACGACGGAGTCGAGCCGGGTCTGCATCTTCAGCTCGATGCCGCGCTCGCGCAGCTGCGCGGCGGTCCAGAGACCCATCTCGGGCCCGACCTCGGGCAGGATGCGGTCGGAGGCCTCGATCAGCACCCACCGCAGGTCGCTCTTCTTGATCGACGGGTAGTAGGAGATGGCGTCGACGGTCATGTCCTCGAGCTCGGCCAGCGCCTCGATGCCGGCGAACCCGCCGCCGACCACGACGAACGTGAGCGCCCGGCGGCGCACCTCGTCGTCGTCGGCCGACTCGGCCCGGTCGAGCAGGGCCAGCACGCGGTTGCGCAGCGCGATGGCCTCCCCGACCGACTTGAACCCGATGGCCGCGTCGGCGAGCCCCGGGATGGGGAGGGTGCGGGAGACCGAACCGGCCGCCATCACCACGATGTCGTAGCCGATCTCACGGGGTTCGCCCACAATCGGCTCGAAGGTCAGCGTGCGCTGCTCGTGATGGACCTTGGCGACCTTGCCGTTGAGGATCCTGACCTTGGGGAGCACGCGGCGCAGCGGCGCGACGACGTGGCGCGGCGAGATGCTCCCCGCGGCGGCCTCCGGCAGGAACGGCTGGTAGGTCATGTAGGACTGAGGGTCGATGAGGGTGATGCGGACCGATCCGTCGCGCAGTTCGCGGCGGAGCGTGCGCTGGAGCCGCAGGCCGGTGTACATGCCCACGTATCCACCGCCAACGATGACGATGTGCTTCGACGTGCGGTTCACCACGGATGCCCTTCGTGTGTTCACCTGGCTTGTGAAAGCATTCACAAGCTACCTGAACAACACCCGCCGAAGCCAATCCCTTCCCAAGGGAACTTGACCGAAGTTTCCAGATCAAGAAGTTCCTGTACGGATTCACGTGGCAACTTTGACCAAATTTCCCAACGTGACCGACTTCACACATGTGAAGCAATTCACAAGCCCTCCCACCTGGGAGAACACACCGCCCTGGCCCGGCTCCGGCGGGAGGGTCTCGCCTGTCGAGATGTACGCGCCACGCGAGACGTCGGCCACGGCTCCATGCTCCGGAGGGCGAGACACCGGGCCGGGAGAGAACGGGTCGGCAGGGGCTGGATTCCCACAGTAGGCCGGCCATGGCTCCCCGCCGTTGCGGCGGGGGAGCGGCGCGGCCGGTTGGCGCCGGATTCGGCGGGCGGTCGGAGCGGCGGGCGGAGCCGGGGTGGGCGGAGCCGTAACAGAAAACCACCTTTCAGACCAGAGCGGCGCCGCGTGATGTGCCCACCGATCGTGTCGGCGTCGTCGTCGTTTCCACAGGCGTGATCGGCGCGGCGGGAATCGTCGGTCGGGGGTGGGAGAATCCCGTCCCACCCATGAGGGCGGGGCCGTCACTCGTCAGAAGCTCGCCGCACGGGTGAAGATCGCGTCGAGCATGGGCTCGGTCACCCGGCCGGTGAAGGTGTTCTGCTGGCTGGGGTGGTAGCAGCCGATCAGGGTCAGTGGGCCGAGCGGGACCTCCACACCGTGACCGAAGGCGGGGCGCGGGGTGGGGAGGTCGTGTCCGGCGGCCCTCAGCGCCGGCCAGATGGCCTGCCAGGCGAAGCCGCCCAGCGCGACGATGACGCGGGGGCGGACGAACTGGAGCTCTTTCAGCAGCCAGGGGAAACAGTTGTCCCTCTCCCCCGGGGTCGGCTTGTTGGCGGGTGGGGCGCAGCGGACGGCCGCGACCATGCGGGTGCCGAGCAGGCGCTGGCCGTCGCCCGCGTGGACGCTGGTCGGCTGGGCGGCCAGCCCCGTGCGGTGGAGGGAGGCGAAGAGCCAGTCGCCGCTGCGGTCGCCGGTGAAGATGCGGCCGGTGCGGTTGCCGCCGTTGGCGGCGGGGGCGAGGCCCACGATCAGGACCTTCGGGTCGTCGTCGCCCCAGCCGGCGATGGGGCGTCCCCAGTAGGTCTCGTTCTGGTACGCCTTCCGCTTGGTGTCGGCCACCTCCTCCCGCCATGCCACCAGCCGTGGACAGGCACGGCACACCGACTGGCGGGCGGTCAGCTCGGTGATGTCCGGGCTGGTCGCGGCCAGTTCTGCCACCTCGGCCGGGGTGGTGGCGACGGAGGTCGCGGGCGTGGCGGGGTCGTCCGGCCAGCCGGTGCCCGGAGGAACGAAACTCATGGCCCCAAGCGTGCCAGCGGGGGGCGCGGGGAAGGACAGACGCCGTGTCCCTCCCTCCACTTTTCGGCCCCGCCTTCGACGCCGATCCCTATCCGGCCTACGACTGGCTGCGCCGCAACGCCCCGGTGACCAAGGTGCCGCTGCCCGGCTGCGAGGCCTGGCTGATCACGCGTTACACCGACGCGGTGACGGCGCTGACCCATCCCGCGCTGGCGAAGGACCCTGCGCTGGGCTCCCCCGTGTGGTTCCGCGCGCGACTCGGCCTGCCGCTCGACCACCGCTCGACGCTGGCCCGCCACATGCTGAACGCCGACTCTCCCGACCACCCCCGGCTGCGCCGCCTGGTCAGCGCCGCGTTCACGCCCCGTCGCGTGGCCGGGTTACGGGCCAGGGCCGAGGAGCTGACCGAGGGCCTGCTCGCCGTGATGGCCGCCAAAGACGAGGCCGACCTGGTCGCCGACCTGGCCTATCCCCTGCCGATCGCGATCATCTGCGACCTGCTGGGCGTCCCCGAACCGGAGCGGGCCACCTTCCACCACCTGGCCTCGGTGATCGACTCGGCGGCGGCCTCGGAGGTCGACCAGATCGCGGCCGCGACCGACGGCCTGGAGCGGTTCCTCGCCGACCTGGTCGCGCACAAGCGCACCCATCCGGGCGACGACCTGCTGACCGAGCTCGTGCGCCGGCCCGACATCAGCCCCGAGGAACTGACCTCCACCGCGTTCCTGCTGCTGATCGCGGGCCACGAGACGACGGTCGCGCTGATCGGCAACGGGCTGCTTGCGTTACTGCGCCACCCCGACCAGTTCGCGGCTTTACGGGCCGACCCGTCGACCTTGCCCGACGTGATCGACGAGATGCTCCGCTACGACGGCCCCGTGCGGAACGCGACGTGGCGCTTCCCGACCGAGCGCGTCGTCATCGGCGGCCAGGAGATGCTGCCCGGCGAGCCGATCCTGGTGTCCCTGCTGGCGGCCAACCGCGATCCTGAGGCGTTCGACGATCCCGACGCGTTCCGTCCGGGGCGCATCGACGAGCCGCATCTGGCGTTCGGGCGGGGGCCGCACTACTGCGTGGGAGCTGCCCTGGCGAAGATCGAGGGCGAGGTCGCGATCGGCGGGGTGATCCGGCGCTTCCCCGACCTGAGCCTGGCGACCGACGACCTGGTCTGGTGGCCGAGCAACATCATGCGCGGCCTGTTCTCCCTGCCGGTACGCCTGCACAAGTGATGCGCCGCCTGGTCATGCCGGAAATATGCGGCATGACCGGGCAGTTGAGCCCACTCATCGCTGGAAGCAACCCGGGCTCGGGCCAGTCCAGAAATATGCGGCAATGCTCAGGCGGGGCGCAGCACTCCTGTTCCCGGACCGCCGCGCGCAGTCGGTCCGCTCGGGAGGCAGCGGCAAGCCCCGGTGGCGGCGACTCGTCACCCGGTTTTCAGGCCATTGACCAGGCGATGCCGTCGAGGATGTCGTGTTCGCTCACGATCACCTCGGCGGAGCCGAAGTCCTGGACGATCCGGTCGAGGATGAGCGCACCCGCGCTGATCACGTCGACGCGCCCCGGGTGCATCACCGGGATGGCCGCGCGCTCCTCGCGGGTCATCGTGAGCAGCCGCTCGGTCACGTCGTGGATGTCGCCGGCGGAGATCCGCGAGTGGTGGATGCGGGCGGAGTCGTAGAAGGGCAGGCCGAGGGCGATCCCGGCGACCGTGGTCACCGAACCGGCCAGGCCGACCAGCGTCTGGGCGTCGCGCACCGGGACCGTGTCGGCCACCACCGCGAGGGCGGCGTCGATGTCGGTCCGCATGGCGGTGAAGTCGGCGTCGTGGCGTTCGGTCAGGCGGACGCAGCCGATGTCCATGGACAGGGCGCCCTTGACCGACGCGGAGCCCACGACGAACTCGGTCGAGCCCCCACCGATGTCCACGACCAGGTAGGGCCCCGGCGGGTCGGAAATGCCCCTTACGGCCCCGTTGAAAGAGAGATTGGCCTCCGCGTCACCGGTCACGACTTCGGGCTCTACGCCGAAAATGGCGCGTACACCGTCGACGAAGACATTCCGGTTCCCGGCGTCGCGGGTGGCGGAGGTCGCGACGACGCGGGTCGTCACGGCGCCCTCGTCGACGATCTCCGAGGCGTAGCCGCGCATCGCGGCGAACGTGCGCTCCAGGGCCTCGGGGGCGAGCATGCCGGTCTTGTCGACGCCCTGGCCCAGGCGGACGATCTCCATCCGCCGGGAGACGTCGGTGAGCGTGTCACCCACGACGTCGGCGATGAGCAACCGGACCGAGTTGGTCCCACAGTCGATGGCGGCCACACGCGTCACTTCTGAACCCACCTCATCAGCACCGATGAACAGGTTCGCCAGCATACGCAGCCAAAGTGTCAGGCGACCGCACGATCACCCTCACTCAGCCGGAGGCCAAGGCGTTTCACGTCCGCTCTTGCGGAACTTCATCCGCCTGCGGCACCTCGGACTCCCAGCGAAGCAGGTCGCCCGGCTGGCATTTCAGCACCTCGCAGAGCGCGGCGAGCGTCGCGAAGCGCACCGCCTTGGCGCGGCCGTTCTTGAGCACCGCCAGGTTGGCGGGCGTGATCCCGACCTGGTCCGCGAGGTCGCCGACGGACATCTTCCGTCTGGCCAGCATCACGTCGATGTCGACGACGATCGGCATCAGATCACCTCGTCCAGCTCGGCCCGCATCCGCGTCGCCTCGACGTCGCGCGCGACGGCCTGGGCGAGCAGCATCCGCAGCACGAGCACGATGAGCGCGACCCCCAGGATCCCCAGGCCGACCCCGCCCATGATGAGGGTGACGCCCGGGTCGTCCCGCTGGCCCGGCGCGTTGATCGCCGTGACCGCGAACCACAGGAGGGCAGCCACCACGATCGCACCGATCATGGTGTCCACATGGCGGAAGGCGGCGTGGGAGAACACGGTTCCGCGTCGCACCATCGTCACCAGCCGCCAGACGCTGACCAGGGTGACCTGGGCCGCCACCATGCCCAGGATCAGGATCACGCGCAGCGGGGTCAGCGCGAGCGATCCGTCCTCCGGGTCGTTCCCGAGGACCAGCACCGCCAGCGTCGACACCTGTACGAACACGGTGCCCGCGAGCACCACCGCGAGCACGACGCGAAGCGCCCGCACCGTCAGATTTCCCATCAGCCGTCCCCTTATCGAGTTGCGATGGAAATCTATCGAATATCGATAGGTTGAGCAAGGGCGAGGTTGGCGGCGGCGAAATGGTAGTGGGAGGAGGTCTGGCACGGCCTGGCCGACCACCTCGGGTCGAAGTGGGGGGTTAGCGGCGGTTCCACTGGCTGGACCTCGTGGCTTCAGGTCGTCGCGCAGCGGGGCGGCGCGGCCGGTTGGCGCCGGAAACGGGGTTCGCCCGGGGCGGCGGGCGGTGCAGGGTGGGCGGAGCCGTAACAGAAAGAAAAAGACCCCGGACGGCGCCGAGGTCTTTGAGCCGGCCGCTGTGGAACAGGATGGCGGCTCAGCAGACGCAAGGGCCCTCGGACCACCACTCCGGCAGGACATCCAGGGCTTCGCGGCCGAGCGGGTTGCTGCCCGGGGCGGCGAGTTCGTGGCCGACCAGCGCGTGGAGGCACTTGACGCGGTCGGGCATCCCGCCGGCCGTCTGGGTTCCCCGCGGCAGGGGCTCCAGTCCGTCTTCTGCGGCGGCCTTGTCGCGGCGGGCCAGGTAGTCGTCGTGGGCGGCCTGGTAGCGCGCCGCCAACTCGGGGTCGGCGGCCAGGCGTTCGCGCATCTCGACCATGAGGCCGTCGGCCTCCAGGGTGCCGATGGCCGAGGCCGCGCGGGGGCAGGTCAGGTAGAAGGTCGTGGGGAAAGGTGTGCCGTCGGGCAGGCGGGGTGAGGTCTCGACCACGTCGGGAAGGCCGCACGGGCATCGGTGCGCGACCGCGCGCACACCCCGTGGTGGCCGCCCCAGCTGGGCCTCTACCGCCGCCAGGTCGTCTGGACTGACCCCGGACACCTATCCCCCGATCTTCTTGCCTTCGCCCCGGTCGGCCGATTCGACCGACTGCCAGAGCGAGATGTACCACGGTGACACGGCGGCCTTGCGCTGGCCGGCCGCGGCCGATGTCTTGGTCCCGTCTTCGAGGACCCCGTAACAGTGGGCGCCGGGCTCGCAGAAGTGCAGTTTCTCGCGGGCCTCGCGCTTGATGTATTCGGGGTCTTCCAGGCGCTTGCGCTCCTCTTCGAGCGAGCGGAGGTCGGTCAGGGCCTTGGCCTGCTGCTGTTCCAGCTGGGTGATCTGCCGACGCTGCGCGAGGAACTCGCGGACGGGATAGGCCAGGCTCATCGCGATCGCACAGACCACGACCGCCAGGATCGCGGCCCGGCCGGTGAGTTGCGGACGTTTCGCCAATCTAGACCCCGCTTCCCGGTAAGGCCCGCGCCCACGTGAACGCGGGCCGTACCGGTAAAACTTAGCCCTGGAAGCGCGGGAAAGCCTTGCGACCCGCGTAGCGCGCGGCGTCGTCGAGAAGTTCCTCGATGCGCAGCAGCTGGTTGTACTTGGCGACCCGGTCGGAACGGGCGGGGGCGCCGGTCTTGATCTGGCCGCAGTTGGTGGCGACGGCGAGGTCGGCGATGGTGACGTCTTCGGTCTCGCCCGAGCGGTGGCTCATCATGCAGCGGTAGCCGGCGCGGTGGGCCAGGTCGACGGCGTCGAGGGTCTCCGACAGGGTGCCGATCTGGTTGACCTTGACCAGCAGCGCGTTGGCGGTGCCGGTGTCGAGGCCGCGCTGGAGGCGCTCGGGGTTGGTGACGAACAGGTCGTCGCCGACGATCTGGACCTTGCCGCCGAGGACATCGGTCATGGCCTTCCAGCCCGACCAGTCTTCCTCGTCGAGCGGGTCTTCGATCGAGACCAGCGGGTAGCTGCGGACGAGGTCTTCGTAGTAGGCGATGAGCTCGTCGGCCGACAGGCCCTTGCCCTCGATCGTGTAGACGCCGTCCTGGTGGAACTCGGTGGCGGCCACGTCGAGGGCGAGACCGATGTCGGTGCCGGGGGTGTAGCCGGCCTTCTCGATCGCGACCAGGATCAGGTCGAGCGCGTCGCGGTTGCTCGGCAGGCTGGGGGCGAAGCCGCCCTCGTCGCCGAGGCCGGTCGCGTAGCCGCGCTCCTTGAGGACGGCCTTCAGCGAGTGGTAGGTCTCGGTGCCCATGCGGACGGCCTCGGAGAAGGTGGCCGCGCCGATCGGCGCGATCATGAACTCCTGGATGTCGACGTTGCTGTCGGCGTGGGCGCCGCCGTTGAGGATGTTCATCATCGGGACCGGCAGCACGTGGGCGTTGGGGCCGCCGACGTAGCGGAACAACTGCAGGTCGGACGACTCGGCCGCGGCCTTGGCGACGGCCAGGGAGACGCCGAGGATGGCGTTGGCGCCCAGGCGTGCCTTGTTCGGCGTGCCGTCGAGGTCGATCATGACCTGGTCGATGATGCGCTGCTCTTCGGCGTCGATGCCGAGGATCTCGTCCTGGATCTCGTCGGTGACGGCCAGGACGGCCTTCTCCACACCCTTGCCCTTGTAGCGGGAGCCGCCGTCACGCAGCTCGACCGCCTCGAACTGCCCGGTGGAGGCGCCGCTCGGCACGGCCGCGCGGCCGGTGCTGCCGTCTTCGAGCAGGACCTCGACCTCGACAGTCGGGTTACCCCGTGAATCGAGGATCTCGCGGGCGTGAACGGCCTCGATGGAAGCCACGAAGCACTCCTAAATGTCGAAAGACAGTTTGCTTAAAGAGCTTACCGACGTTACTCGCCGGTATCGGCCGTCTCCCAGGCCTCGACGCGGGCCCGGTAGTCGCGCGCCGCCTGCCTCAGCGCGGCCTCGGGATCGTCGCCGCCGTCTTGGATTTCGCGTACGAGATCGAAAAGCCGCTGGCCGGAAGAAGGAGGGCCCGCCGCGAGCTCGGCGGGAGCACCGGCCCGGGAGGCACGGCGCAGCAGCTGGGCGGCCAGGGACACCGACGGCTGGCCCATCGGGACGCCGGTCAGCGCCGACGCGGGTTCGCCCTTCTCGGCGCGTTCGGCCTTCTTGATCTCTTCCCAGTTGGCCACCACCGCGTCGGCCCCGTCGACCGACACGTCGGCGAAGACGTGGGGGTGCCGCCGGACCAGCTTGGTCACGATCGCCTCGGCGACGTCGTCGATGTCCCAGCCCTCGTCGCCGCGCTCCTGCGCGAGCCGGGCGTGGAAGACGACCTGGAACAGCAGGTCGCCGAGTTCCTCACGCAGGCCGACCAGGTCGCCGCTCTCGATGGTCTCCAGGACCTCGTAGGACTCTTCGACCAGGTAGGGGATGAGGGACTCGTGGGTCTGCCGGCCGTCCCACGGGCACTCGCGGCGCAGCCGGTCCATCACGGCGACCATGTCGAGCAGGCGGGCGCCGGGGAGGTCGTAGGAGCCCGGGATCACCTCGATCTCCGGCGGGTCGTCCAGGGCCAGGGCCGCATGGGCGACGGCGCGGAAGAACGACTCGTCGCCGTCTTGGGCGGCGAGCCAGACCAGCGTCGAGGTGACGCTCTCCCGCGCGATCCCCGAAGGGTCGTCGCGGACCTCGGCGCCCGGGACGTAGGGCAGCAGCGGATGGCCGGCGGAGCCGGTGAACACCTTCCCCGCCCGAAGGGCCTCCCACGCGGGAGCGCTGAGGATCCCGGGGGCGACCCGGGGCGAGGAGGTGACGACGATCAGTGGCACGCGTCAGCCCGCGGCGGCGCCGTTGCCGGCGGGCGGGGCGCCGAAGCGGTCGTTCGGCAGCCAGCCCTGCTGGGGGTCGAACTTGCCGTAACGGGGGCTGAAGACCACCGGGATCTGGCCGGCCAGCTCGTTGATCTTCGCCTGGCCGTCGGCGAGCTGCTGCTCGCTGCTGCCGCCGCCCAGCTTGGCGGCGAGCTTCTCCGAGCCGATGGAGACCTTGAGCCAGTCGCGGGTCGCCCCCGGGGCCACGCCCCGCTGGAGCAGGATCTGGTCGACGGCGGCCTGGCCGTTGTTCTTGGCGTAGAAGGCGGCGACTTCTCCCTCGGTGACCGAGATGCCGTTCTGTGCCTCGAGCTGGGTGAACTGGCTGATGTTGGCGAGCTGGAGCAGCACCGCCTGGGTCAGCGTGCCGGGCAGCTGCAGCTGGTCGGGCGCGACCTTCGCGGCCTCCAGCGCCTTCTGGTATTCGGCCACGTTCTTCTCGAGCGTGTCGGTGGTGATGCGGTGGTCGCCGACGGTGGCCGCGGAACCGGCCTCAATCGGCCCGCTGCACGCGGTCAGCGCCAACCCTGTGGCGACGGCCACGGCGGCCAGTTTGAGCTTCACGGAACGACCCTCCCGGTCCTGACTGCTGTTCGGCGCGCCTACTTTACTCGGTTGGGCTCCAGGAAAAGCGCCTCGACCAGGTCTCCGCACCAGCGGAGCATTTCCAGGTCGCGCAGCGGCTGCCCGCCGATCGGTTTCGTCTTCGGTACCGGCACCAGAAGCGTCTCGGTGGCCTGCTTGAGCAGGGCCTTCGGATAGAGCCGCTGGAGCCGGACCTGCTGCGAGTCGCGCAGGGCAGCCGGGGCGAACTTGACGTTGGCGCCCATCAGCTGGACGTCGGTCAGCCCGGCCTTGCGTGCCCTCATCCGGAACCGGGCCACCTCGAGCAGGTTGTCGACCTCCTGCGGCGGACGTCCGTAGCGGTCGGTGAGCTCGTCGCGGACGGCGGTGATGTCTTCCTCGGTGACGATCGCGGCGATCCGCTTGTAGGCCTCCAGCCGCAGGCGCTCGCTGGTGACGTAGTCGTGCGGGATGTGCGCGTTGATCGGGAGCTCGACCTTGACGTCGGGCTGCTCGGTGACCGTCTCGCCGGACAGCATGTTCTTCTGTTCCTGTACGGCCTCCGCCATCATCCGCACATAGAGGTCGAAGCCCACACCCTGGATGTGGCCCGACTGCTCGGCGCCCAGGATGTTGCCGGCGCCCCGGATCTCCAGGTCCTTCATGGCGACGTACATGCCCGCGCCCATCTCGGTGTGCTGGGCGATCGTGGCCAGGCGCTCATGGGCGGTCTCGGTGAGCGGGTTCTCCGGCGGATAGAGGAAGTAGGCGTAGCCGCGCTCCCGGCCACGGCCGACGCGGCCGCGCAGCTGGTGGAGCTGCGAGAGGCCGTAGTTGTCGGCCCGGTCGACGATCAGGGTGTTGGCGTTGGGCACGTCGAGTCCCGACTCGACGATCGTGGTCGAGACGAGCACGTCGTACTCGCGCTCCCAGAAACCGACCATGATCCGTTCGAGCTGCTGCTCGTTCATCTGCCCGTGGGCGATCGCGATGCGCGCCTCGGGCACGAGTTCGTGCAGGCGGGCGGCCACCTTGTCGATGCTGCGCACCCGGTTGTGGACGAAGAACACCTGGCCGTCGCGCATCAGCTCACGCCGGATCGCGGCGCCGATCTGCTTCTCGTCGTAGGGCCCGACGAAGGTCAGGATCGGGTGGCGCTCCTCGGGCGGGGTGAGGATGGTCGACATCTCGCGGATGCCGGTGAGGCCCATCTCCAGGGTTCGGGGGATCGGCGTCGCCGACATCGCCAGCACGTCGACCTGGGTGCGCAGGTGCTTCATCGCCTCTTTGTGCTCGACGCCGAACCGCTGCTCCTCGTCGACGATGATCAGGCCCAGGTCCTTGAACCTGACCTCGGGCGAGAACAGCCGGTGGGTGCCGATGACGACGTCGATGCCGCCCGCCCGCAGCCCTTCGAGGGTGTCCTTGACCTCGGCGTCGGTCTGGAACCGGGAGACCGGCCGCACCGTCACGGGGAAGTTGGCGAACCGCTCGCCGAAGGTCGACAGGTGCTGCTGCACCAGCAGCGTCGTCGGCACCAGCACGGCGACCTGCTTGCCGTCCTGGACGGCCTTGAACGCCGCCCGGACCGCGATCTCGGTCTTGCCGTAACCCACGTCGCCGCAGATCAGCCGGTCCATCGGGACGCCGCGCTCCATGTCACGCTTGACCTCGTCGATGGCTTCCAGCTGGTCGCCGGTCTCGGCGTAGGGGAAGGCGTCTTCCATCTCGCGCTGCCACGGCGAGTCGGCCGCGAAGGCGTAACCCGGCGAGGCCATGCGGGCGGAGTAGAGGCGGATGAGCTCGCCCGCGATCTCCTTGACGGCCTTCTTGGCGCGGGTCTTGGCCTTGGCCCAGTCGGCGCCGCCCATGCGGTTCAGCGTCGGGGACTCGCCGCCGACGTAGCGGGTGACCTCGTCGAGCTGGTCGGTCGGGACGTAGAGACGGTCGCCCTTGGCGTATTCGATGACGAGGTATTCGCGGGTGGCGGTCTGCACCGTGCGCTGGACCATCTCGATGTAGCGGCCGACGCCGTGCTGTTCGTGGACGACGTGGTCGCCCACCTTGAGCTGGAGCGGGTCGACCATGTTCCGGCGCCGGCTCGGCAGCCTGCGCATGTCCTTCGTGGACGCCTTCTGCCCCACCAGGTCGAGATGGGTCATCACGGCGAGGCCGGCGGTCACGAATCCGTGCTCCAACCGACCCGTGGTGACCTGCACGACGTCACGGCCGGGCGGCTCGTCGATCGAGCGCACCAGCCGCGCGGCCACGTCGACCCCCTTGAGCAGCTCGACCATCCGCTCGGCCGGCCCGTGCCCCTCACTCATCAGGACGACCGAGCGCCCCGCCCCGAGCCACCCCTTGATGTCACCGAGGGCGCGCTGGGTGTCTCCCCGGTACGCCTCCACGTCGTGCGCCCCCAGGTCGATGCCCTCACCGAACGGCGAGATCGACCACCAGGGCTGGCCCAGCTGACCGGCGTGCTCGCGCACCTCGTCGAGGGTGCGGAACGCGGCGGCGTCGAGGTCGATCGGCGCCTCTCCCCCGGCGGCGGCGGTGATCCACGACGCCTCGAGGAACTCCTGGCTGGTGCGGACGAGTTCGACCGCCCGCCCCCGGATGCGCTCGGGGTCGCAGACGAACACCCCCGCGCGTAGCGGCAGGTGGTCGATCAGCATGTCCATCTCCCCGGAGAGCACCGGCGCGAACGCCTCCATGCCCTCGACCGGAATCCCGTCGGCCAGCGAGCCGAGGATCTCCCCCAGCGCCGGATGGCGTTCGGCCAGCTCACGGGCACGGTCACGGACCTCCGGGGTGAGCAGCAGCTCACGGCACGGCGCGGCGAACAGGCCGCCGTCGGCGACCTCCAGCGAGCGCTGGTCGGCGACCTTGAACCAGCGGATCTCCTCCACGGTGTCGCCCCAGAACTCCAGCCGCAGCGGGTGCTCCTCGGTCGGCGGGAACACGTCGAGCAGGCCGCCCCTGACCGCGACCTCGCCACGCTTCTCCACCATGTCGACCCGGTGGTAGCCGTTCTCCACCAGGCGGACCACCACGTCTTCGAGATCGGCGTCGTCGCCGGGACGCAGGCGTACGGGCTCCAGATCGCCGAGCCCCGCCACGATCGGCTGCAGGATCGCCCGGACCGGAGCCACCACGACCCGCAGCGGGCCGGCCGACGGATCGCCCGCGACCGGATGGGCGAGCCGCCGCAGGATGGCGAGCCGCTGGCCCACCGTGTCGCTGCGCGGCGAGAGGCGCTCGTGCGGCAGCGTCTCCCAGGCCGGGAAGACGGCCACCTGCGAGTCGGGCAGCAGGCTGGTGAGAGCGGCGGCGAGATCTTCGGCCTCACGCCCGGTGGCGGTCACCGCCAGGACCGGACGGGTGCGCGCCACGGCCGCCACCCCGAACGGACGCAGCGCGGTCGGCGCGATCAGATCGGCGCCGGTCACCTCCTGGCCAAGTGCCTCTGCCAGCTCTGATTGCGCGGCTACGAGGTCGAGAAGTCCGGAAAGAGTCATGCCCTGCGGCCCCCACGTCAGTCACTACAGCCGAGCACCGGAGGAATCGACGGCACGCGGACGACCCGGAACCTGATCGGGACCGGGGGTACCTCCCAAGGCTACTGCGCCCGCGACTCGCCCATGATGGCGACCGATTCTGTGAGCGGATGACTACGCTTTGTGACATGTCCTTCGGAAAAATCATCGGCGAACGCGCCGCGGAGTCGCCCGGAACGCCGCTCGACGTCCTGGTTGCCGGATGCGGCCGGGGCGAACCACTGGATCTCGGCGGTGTCGACTGCCGGGTGACGGGGGTCGATGAAGACCGGCCCGCGCTGCGTTCGCACACGACCCGGCGTCCCGATCTGCACGCGTACGCCTTGGGCGACCTGCGTTCCGTGCCGATGACGCCGCGCGGGTTCGACGTCGTCTGCGTGGAGTTCCTGCTGGAGCGGGTCCAATACGCCGAACTGATCCTCGACCGCATGGTCAACTCGCTGCGGCCCGGCGGGCTGCTGCTCATCCGGGTGCGTGATCGGGAGTCGGCCTACGGGTTCGTCGACCGCGTCCTGCCCGACTGGTTGCGGCGGCGGTTCGGGGAGACGCTGCCCGCGATCTACGAACCGGTCTGCTCTCGGGAAGGGCTGCGGGCCTACTGCCTGATGCGCGGCCTGATGATCGCCGAGGACCGGGGCGACACCACCGGCCCGGCCCGTCTCGGCCCTCGGAGAAAACTGGTCGAGACGGTGCTCCGGGCGGCGGCGTCGTTGTCGCGAGGGAAGCTCGACCCGGTCTACGACGAGGTGACGCTGATCGTGCGCCGGCCGAGGAACCACTTCGCGCGGATCATCTAGCGGCGGACCAGGACCGGCCGCCACGAGGCGCGCGAGTCGCGGTAGGAGGCGAGCTGCACCGTCTCCTTCCCGTCGACGCTCACCATGACCAGCGCGCTGTCGAACTCGTTGTCGCAGTCACGGGCACAGCCGAGGCCGATCAGGTGATCGTCGTCGACCCAGGCCCACAGCTGCAGCATCTGCTGACGGCCGACGACCTCGCCGGTCTCGACGTCGGTGACCCTGGTGGGCAGCCCGGCGGGACCGGCCCGCAGCCTGCCGTCCGGGGACACTCCCGCCTCGTCGCGGCGGCGGGGGTAGTCCTCCTCGGAGCCCAGGCGGGCGCCGCCGGTGTCGTAGAGCCACCGGCCGCCGCCCGCGATCTTGGCGGCCCACAGGCGGGTGTTGTCGTCGTCCCAGCGCAGGTCCTCGCGCCCGTTCACGGAGTCGACGTCGGGCGGGAGCGCCGTCCACGTCGTGGTCCCGGCGGTCACGTCGATCACGTGGAAGCCGGTGCGGGGCTTGGGCAGGCCCCGTGCGCTGGTGCGCTCCTCGTCCAGCCAGGCCTTCTCGTCGGGGGGCGCGCTGTAGGTGGTGGCGACCAGCTTCGAGCCGTCGGGTGACCAGAAGACCGATCCGGCGGCGTTCTCCAGGTCGTACCAGCGGGTGACCGCCATGGTCGTCAGGTCGACCACACCGACCCTGCGGGAGGGCAGGTCGCCGTCGAGCACGGCCGCGAGGCGCATGCCGGGCAGCACGTCGAGCCACTGGAAGGGGGTGGCGGTGTAGCGGCCCTCGGCCTGGCTGTAGACGCTCCAGGTGTAGCGGAGGGTCTCGGTGCCCCGGCCGGTGTCGGCCCATTCGGTCGAGTAGTAGGAGCCCACGGCCCACGGTCCGGCTGCGACCAGGTTCACCGGCGGGTCGTTCTCGATGTCGCTGTGGACGCTCGTCGGCGCCGGCGAGGCAGCCGGCGTCGGTGCCTCGGCCACGGTGATGCGGTCGGGTGAGGCGCCCGGCGGCAGGGCTACGACGGCCACGACGGCGGCGGCGACCAGGACGGCGCCGAACCCGGTGAAGCCGAATCGCCGCCGCCTACGGGCCCGCAGCGCGCGGCCGGCCAGGTCGGTGGGCACGCGCACCTCTTGGGCCCAGTCCCGGAGGCCCTCCTTGATCAGGGTGTCCTCGTTCATCGGGTGAGCTCCCTCAGGTCGGCAGAGCGCAGCTTCGCCAGCGATCGGTGGGTGGTGCTGCGGACCGTGCCGATCGAGCAGCCCATCAGGCGGGCGATCTCGTCTTCCGGCAGGTCCTCGTAGTAGCGGAGCACGAGCATGGCGCGCTGCCGTCTGGTGAGTTTCGCCATGGCCTCACGTAGGGCCAGGCGTAACTCGACCGGGCGGGTGCCGTCGTCGGCGCCTTTTTCTGGGAGTTCGGCGACACTGGTCTCGTGTCTGCGCCAGGCGCGCCGCCACAGGCTGACGTGCTGGTTGTACATGACGCGCTTCACGTACGCCTCGGGGGCTTCTATCTTTTCCCACTGCCCCAGGGCCCTGACCAGCGACGACTGCACCAGGTCCTCGGAGGCGTGCTGGTCTCCCGCGGTGAGTAGGTAGGCCAGGCCCATCAGTGCGGGCGACCTGGCGGTCACGAACTCGCGGAAACGGAGTTCTGCTGCGGAGTCCACGATCACCTCCTGGAGAATGTGTCAGCCTTGAAGACGCCGTCGTACGGCCCCTCCTATGCCTGCCGAGATCGGAAATCGACCACCATGACCGACTGGACCCCCGACCCCCGCGAACTGGCCGACCTCGAACTGCTTCTTTCGGGAGCGTTCGCGCCGCTGACCGGTTTCCTCGGCAAGGCCGACGCCGCGTCGGTCACCGAGACGGGCACGCTCGCCGACGGCACCCCCTGGCCCGACCCCATCACCATCGCACTGCCCGACGACATCGCCGTCGGAGACGAGGTCACCCTCACCGATCCGGAGGGCGCCGCGCTGGCGACCCTGACGGTGACCGAACGCGACGGGCACCACGCGGCCGGGCCGGTGAAGGCCCTGGGCGATGCGGTTTACGGGCCGTTCGCGCGGCTGCGCCGTACACCCCAGGATGTGAAGTTCGACGGCGAGGTGCTGGTCGTCACGATGCGCGGCCCGCTCGACGGGCCGGCGCTGGCCGACGTCGCCGCCACGGCCGAGGAGCTGGAGGCGCAGATCCTGCTGATGCCGCTCGCCTTCGGCGAGGGCGGTCCCGCCGTGGTCCGGTCGGCGCTGAAGGCGCAGGCCGCACTGCCCGGGTCGCAGGTGGTGGCGGTCCCGCTGGCGCCGCGCGAGGACGTCGAGATCGACCTCGAACTCCGTGAGTACGTCGCCCGCAACTACGGCGCCACCGAGCACTACGCCGGACCGGCCCCGATCAGCATCCCCGGCCCGCCGCACCGGCGCGGTCTGGTGGTCTTCTTCACCGGTCTGAGCGGTTCGGGCAAGTCGACCGTGGCCAGGGGCGTGCGCGACGCGCTGCTGGAGAAGGGCACCCGCACGGTCACCTACCTCGACGGCGACGTGGTGCGGCGTCTGCTGTCCAAGGGCCTGACCTTCTCGGCGGAGGACCGCGACCTGAACATCCGCAGGATCGGTTACGTCGCCTCCGAGGTCGCCCGGCACGGCGGTCTGGCCATCTGCGCTCCGATCGCGCCCCACGCCGAGACCAGGGAAGAGGCGCGCGAGATGGCCGAGGAGGTCGGCGCCGACTTTCTGCTGGTGTGGATCTCCACCCCGCTGGAGGAGTGCGAACGCCGCGACCGCAAGGGCCTCTACGCCAAGGCCCGCGCGGGCCTGATCCCCGAGTTCACCGGCATCTCGGCCCCCTACGACGAGCCGGAGGACGCCGACCTGGAGGTCGACACCACCGGCCTGTCGGTCGAGCGGGCCGTCGCGCTGGTGATGAACGCCCTCACGGCCGGTGGCTGGGTCAGGTAGGGCGACTGCCCGAGCCGCCGGAACGCCCCGGCGGCATCGGGCGTGGTGTCGAACCGCGTGTCACCCCGGGGGGCCCAGGGGGAGTCGAAGTAGACCAGGGCCTTGATCTGGGGGAATGCGGCTATTTGGCGGCGTACGGAATCGAAGAACGCGGCTTTCACCCCGGGACGCTCGAACACCCCCCATTCGGCCACCATGATCGGCTTGGCCGGGAAGCGCGACTGCGCCCAGCGGTAGAAGCCCGGCCAGTCGGGATGGTCGGGCCGGCGCTTGTCGACGAGTGAGGCGAAGTCGGTGACCCGGTGGTCGGCGTAGGGGTCGACGCCGATCCAGTCGACCACCGCGTCGCCGGGATAGAGCCGCTCGAACCACGACGTCGACGACCAGTTGGGCGCGCCCATGTAGGTCATCACGGTCACCGCGTTGGTGACGCCCCTCTCGCGCAGGCGCAGCACGACGTGGCGGAACATCGCCGCGTAGTCGTCGGCCGCCATCCCCTCGACGGGCCGCACGTCGTTCTCCGGCTCGTGGTGGATCGTCAGGAAGAAGCGCTGCGGGAACGTCGCGGTGATGTGGCGGGCCAGCTTGTCGATGCGCCGGTCGAGCGCGCCGGCGGCGATCTCGGCCCAGGTGTGCCGCAGTGACGGCTTCCAGTTGACCAGCAGCAGGCGGTCGGTCGCGAGGGCGCGCTCCTCGTCGGTGGGGAAGAGTTCGCCGGCCCGGTGGTAGACGTGCAGGATGTCGGCCTTGCGGCCCATGCGCTGTTCGGCGGTCGCCAGACTGCGGGTCGGACCCCTGCCGGTGAAGACCCCCGGGGCGATGCCCCACCATGCCCCGCAGGTCGGGATCAGCTCGCCGGTGACGGCGCAGTGCGCGGCGAGCGGCGGCTCCGCCTTCGGGACGTTCCGCTCGGCGGCTCCCGAAGCCAGGGAACAGCCCGCCATCATCAACACGACCACCGTGATTGCCCAGCGCATGGATTCACTTTCCCCTGCGCGGGAAGAACATGTGGCCACCTTTTCCAGAACGCAGCTCCGACATGTCAGACGAATCGCCGTTATTGTTCCGTGATTCGCCAGCAGAAATTCTTGAAATGACATCGGGAAAATCGCCGGGCCCGGCTAGGGTTCGTAGTCGCTTGACCCCCATCGGAGACCTGCATGAGCCTGCCACCGCGGCACAGCCGCGACCTCGCGGAGTACGGCTCCGTGTTCCGCCGCCGCCGAAGCATCGCCCTGACCTGCCTTCTTCTCGGCGTCATGGGCGGCATCGGACTGCTGTGGACGGCGCCGACGGCCTACCTCGGGGTGGCCGAGGTGCAGGTGTCGCCGACCGGGCTCGGGGAGCAGGAGAACCCGGTGACGACGCGACAGCGCGAAGCTCTCAATCTCGACACCGAGGCACAGATTGCCCAATCCTCTGTCGTCGCCACGAATGCGTCACGCGTTATCGGAGGGGACCCGGAAGAGCTGCGAAGTCTGGTTTCCGTTGATGTGCCGCCTAATTCCGGAATTCTTCGCATTTCGTTCACTTCGCCGGATGCGACCGGCGCGGCCGAAGGCGCGCAGGCCTTCGCCGACGCCTACCTGGCGCATCGCCTGGCCTCCGCCGAGGCAGTCCTGACCGAGCGGAAGCGCGCGATCCTCGCGAAGCTCCGCTTGGTCAACAGCCAGCTCAGCACCGCTTTGATCACCATGTCCCGGCACGCCAGGGGCACACCCCAACGCGCACTGGCCGCCCACCAGGAGACGGTGCTCGCCCGCCAGGCGACGGCCCTCAGTCTCCGGTACGACATCCTCAAGACCACCGCGGTCACTCCCGGGACCGTCATCACTCCCGCGACTCCCCCCGCGACGGCCAGCGAACCCCTCCCTGCCGTGTACGTGGGCGGCGGCCTCTTCGCCGGCATCCTGCTCGGCGTCGGCGCGGCCTTCGCACGAGACCGCTACGACACCAGGCTCCGCACCCCGGCCGACGTGGAACGCCTCACCAACCTGGCCCTCCTCCCCCAAGGTGAGGAGTTCGCCGCCGTGGTGGCGGCCGCCGGCCACCGAAGCGTCCTGGTCGAGGGACTGGGAGTCGAGCCCGCCCACGTGGCCTGGACGCTGGAAGAGGGCTTCCCCCCTTTGAGCGGCATCCTGCTGGTCACCGCGGGTCCGACCGACGCGGCGGTCCTCGCCGTGGCCCTGGGCCGGATCCGCGCCCCGTGGGTCATCCGGACGGCCAAGTCCCTCAAGCGACGGGGGATGGACGTGCTGGGCGTCATCGCCGTCGATCCCGCGGGCGCTCCGGGAACGTTGGCGGTCGACGCGTTGCGCTCCCAGCAACCCCCCACAGTGGACATCCCCCAGCAACGCAGGGACCTACTGTGACCAGGGGATACGTGTGACCTGGCGACTGGCGCCCGCCGCCTGGCCGATCGCGGCCTTCCTCGTGGGTTACCCCGTCTGGTGGGCCCTCGGGTTCGGCGGGCTGTCGATCGTCGTCGTCGCGATCCCCATGGCCGTGGTGCTCTGGTTGCGCCGGCCCATCCGGATCCCGCGCGGCATGGGCCTGTGGGCGCTGCTCATCGTCGGCTACCTGGTCAGCGCCGTCATGCTCGACGCGACCCCCGCCGGGACCTACGGCGAGTTCGGCGTCGGCCGCCTCATCGGCTACGCGATGCGCCTCGCCGTCTACGTCGCCCTGTTCGTCGTCGTCCTCTACCTGGGCAATCTCACCAAAGACGAGCTCCCGCAGCTGACGTTGGTCAGGATGCTCGGCGTCCTGTTCCTCACCGCCGTCGCCGGTGGCGTGCTCGGGATCCTCGCGCCGGGGTTCGAGTTCACCGCCCCGATGGAGTATCTGCTCCCCGACCACCCCTTCGTCACGAACCTCGTCCACCCGACCGCCGCCCAGATCCAATACGTCCTGGGCCACGCCGCGCCCCGCCCGGAAGCCCCCTTCGAATGGGCCAACGCGTGGGGCGGCAACGTCTCGATCCTGCTGGTCTGGTTCGTCGTCGGCTGGTGGATCCACGGCGGCCCGGCGCGTCGGACGGTCGCGGTGATCGCCGTCGGGATCGCCGCCGTGCCGATCGTCTACTCCCTCAACCGAGGGCTCTGGGCCGCGATCGCCATCGGGATCGCGTACATGATCATCAGAAACAGGAACCGGGCGGCCCTGCTGATCCTGGCGACGGCGACCGGTGCGGCCTTCGTGCTCTCCCCGTTGGGCCAGGTCGTCGCGGCCCGCGTCGACAGGCCACACTCCAACGACATCCGCGCCCACACGGTCGTCACGACCATCAAGGTCGCCGCGACGTCACCGGTCATCGGCTACGGCAACACGCGCGACGCGTTCGGGAGCCATCGCACGATCACCACCGGGAAGACCGGCTGGTGCCGGGCGTGCGGCCACCCGCCGCTCGGCTCGGACGGGCAGCTCTGGCTGCTGCTCATCACCCAGGGTTTCACCGGAGCCGCCCTGTATGTCGGCTTCTTCGCGGGTGCGATCCGGCGACATTGGCATGATCGGTCACCTATCGGGCAGGCGGGGAGCCTGGTCATGCTCCTCGTCCTCTTCTACATGTTCATCTACGACGGCCTGGTAAGTGCCCTGACCCTCTATCTGATCTCGTTCGCGGTCCTGTGGCGGAACGCGACGTGAAGGACTTCCGCATACGTCTGCGCTATCTGGATGAGGTGATCTCCTTGCTGTTCCCGCCGTCCACCACCTCCACTGCCCGGACCCTGCTGCCGAGCCGACTCGTTCCCCGGCGGCTGGTGCCCCGCGCGCCCTGGCATGTCGGCGGGCGGGTGCTGGTGCCCGACGGGCCCGACACGATCGAAACGCACCTCGGCGACGTGCTCGGCCGCCGGTTGCAGGCGACGCTGCACGTCCGCCCGGCCCGCCGGGCGAACAGGAAACCCATCCTGGAGTTGTACGGCGACACCGGCCTCCTGGCCTTCGTGAAGATCGGCGACAAGCAGCACACGAAAGACCTGATCCGCCACGAGACCGACACGCTGCGCGCCGTCGCCCGTCACTCGTTCGACGTCGTCATGGCGCCCAAGGTCATGCACCACGGAGTGTGGCGCGGCCTGGACATCCTCGTCCTGACCCCCCTCCCCGTCACCAAGGGCAAGCCCTCCGCCGACCTGCTCGCCGAGGCCGCCAAGGAGATCGCCGGGCTCGGCAAGGGCGCCTGGCACGGCGACTTCTCGCCGTGGAACGTCGCCCCGATGGGCGACCGCCTGCTGGTCTGGGACTGGGAGCGGTTCGGCACCGGCGTGCCGCTCGGCTTCGACACGCTGCACTACTTCTTCCAGACCGCGCTGCGGCGGATGCGCCCGGTGTCGGCGGCGAAGGCATGCGTCGCCCAGTCGGGACGCCTGCTCGAACCCTTCGGGATCACCTACGAAGACGCCCGCGTGACCGCCGCCGGCTACCTGATGACCCTGGCCGAGCGTCACCGCGCCAGTGGCCACGAGCCGCTGGGCTCCCCCTCGAAGTGGCTCAACCCTGCCGTCGACGGGCTGGAATCCCTGACGTGAACGCCCTGAAGACGACCGCCCACGCCGTGTCGATCACGGCGGGGCGGCTGACGGGAAGCGCCCGGATGCTCCCGTCATTCCTCATCGTCGGCGCGCAGCGGTGCGGGACGACCTCCCTCTACCGGGCGCTGTCGCAGCATCCCCTCGTCGCCAAGCCGGTGTTGCGGAAGGGCGTGCACTACTTCGACATGGCCTACGGGCGGGGTATGGGCTGGTATCGGGCCCACTTCCCGCTGCGACGGGCGGGGATGCTGGCGTTCGAGTCGGCCCCCTACTACCTGTTCCACCCGCTGGCCGGGCCGCGGATCGCGTGGGACCTGCCGGAAGTGAAGCTCATCGTGCTGGTCCGGGATCCAGTGGAACGTGCCATTTCCGCGCATGCGCACGAATTGGCGCGCGGTTTCGACTCGGAGCCGTCGTTCGCCCGAGCCGTCGAACTGGAACCCGAACGCCTGGCCGGAGAGACCGCCCGCCTCTGCGCGGCCCCGCTGTCGGCAAGCCACGCCCACCGGCACCACGCCTATCTGTCTCGCGGACGCTACGCCGAACAACTCGCCCGCCTCGAACCGCTGATCGCCAGAGACCGCATCAAGGTCATCGACAGCGGCCGCTTCTTCACCGACCCCCTGCCCGTCTACGCCGACCTGCTCGACTTCCTCGGCCTCCCCCCGGCGGCCGACCCCGTCTTCGAGCGCCACAACTCACGGACCCACTCGCCGATAGCGCCCGGCCTGCGCGCCCGGTTGTCGAACCACTTCCTGCCGTGGGACGCACTGCTGCTCCCCTGGCTCGACGCGACCCCTTCATGGCGCGTCTGAGGTCGGTGGCGGGACTGGCGGGAGCCGGAACCAACGCGGTCGCCCAGTTCGCCATCACCCTGCTCATCACCCGGACCCTGCCTCCGACCGAGGCGGGCGCGTTCTTCACCACGACGGCACTGGGGTTGATGCTGGCCGGGGTGTTACGGCTGGATACGGGCAACGGGCTCATCTACTTCCGGGCACGAGACGTACCGTCCCGAGGTCGGTCGCTTCTCGCGGTGGCACTGGTCCCGGTGGTGGCAGGAGCGTTGGGCACTGCCGCGATCCTTTCCGGCACCGAACCCGCACTCGCCATCGTGCTGCCCTTCATCGTGGTCGCCGATGTGCTGGTCGCCGCCACCAGGGGAACCGGGGCGATGCGGGAAACGCTGCTGCTCAGCGGGCTGGTGCAGCCCGTCGCCCAACTCCTTCTCGTGGGTGGTGCGCTGGCCGCAGGCCTCTCCGCACCTTGGCTCATCGCCGCGTGGGGCGTTCCGGCCGTCCCTGTGGTCGTCATCGCCGCTTTGAGACTGCGGGAGGTCGAGACGCGGACATCGTGGCGGGAGTTCTGGGTCTACACCGGGCCCCGGTCGCTGGCCGCCGCGCTCCAGGCCGTCTTCCAGCGGCTCGACGTCGTCATCGTCGCGCTCCTCGCCGGGCCCGCCGAGGCCGCGTTCTACGTCGCCGCCACACGCTTCAAAGTCGTCGGCCAGCTCATCGGTCAGGGGCTGGCGCAGGGCGTACAGGCAGAGCTGGTGAAGAAGTTCGCCGACGGAGAGCCGGCGGCGGCGCGTGCCCTGCATCGGCGGGCGGCGCGCACCCAAATGGCGCTGACCTGGCCTTTCTGGGTTCTGTACGCCATCTTCGCGCCCCAGATCCTGCAGGTCTTCGGCGATGGATACACCCACGCCGCCGACGTGGCGGTCGTGCTGGCGATCACGATGATGGTCGCCTCCGCCTGCGGGATGGCCGATGTGGTCATGATCGCTTCGGGCCGGACCAGGGCCAGTCTGGGGAACATCGTCGCCGCGCTGGCGACCACCGTCGTGCTCGATCTGCTGCTCGTCCCGGCCTACGGCGCGTTCGGCGCGGCGCTCGGCTGGGCGGGAGGGGTGCTCGTGAAGAACCTGCTGCCGCTCACCCAGCTCGCCAGGGCGACCGCATGATCCTCGTCACCGGCCTCCCCCGCAGCGGCACGTCATGGGCCGGCCGCATGCTCTGCGCCTCCGGGAAGCTCGTGTACGTCAACGAGCCCCTCAACCCCGAACGCCCCTACCGCGGAGTGCTGAACGCGCAGGTTGCACACCGTTTCCAGTACATCTGCCGGGACAACGAGCAAGCCTGGCTGAAGCCGTTCCAGGACACGCTGGGGCTGAGGTTCCGCTGGCACGCCGAACTCCCCTGGCCGCCGTCCCCCGCCCGATTCCTGAAATATGCGACATCGTTCGCGCACGGCCGTCTGACCGGACGCCAGGCCCTCCTCGACGACCCGTTCGCCCTCTGGTCCGCCGAGTGGTTCGCCGACCGCCTCGACTGCCGCGTCGTCATCCTCACCCGCGACCCGATCACCTTCGTCGGCAGCTGGGAACACCTCGGCTGGACCGCCGACCCCCGCGACCTGCTGGCCCAGCCGCTTCTGCTCAGAGACCACCCGCACCTGTCGAAGCTGTCGCAGGCCGGAGGCCGGTTGGAAAGAGTGGCCGCCCTCTGGAAGGCCGCCCACGACTCGGTCCTGCGGATGCGCCACCCCAACATCCGCGTGGTCGGCTACGAGTCACTGGCGACCGATCCACACTTCGGTTTCCGCGATCTGTACGAATGGTGCGGCATCCCCTGGACCGACCAGTCGGCCGCCACGATCACGAGATCCTGCACCGGAACCACGCGGGAGCGAGGCTTCACCTGGCAAGGCGCTTCGAAGACCGCGTTCCGGCCCACCGACAGCAGAGCGGCGGCGGCCAGGTCGCGCCTGTCCGCCGCCGACGCCGCGAGGATCAGCGCCCTGCTAAGTGAATAGCCGCCGGACCGCGCACACGGTCAGCAGCCGCACCGCGAACGGCAGATCGTCGATCAGATAGCGCCGGGCCAGCCGGGACGGCTCGCTGAGCAGCCGGAACAGCCACTCCAGCCCCCGATCGCGCATCCACACCGGCGCCCGCACCACGGCGCCCCCGGCGAACGCGATCGCCGACCCGCACCCGACGAACCAGGTCTCGGGCAGTTCCCCCCGCAGCCGCTCGATGAGCAGATCCTGCTTGGGAAAACCCAGCCCGACGAACACCAGCAGCGGACGTGCCGAGGTCAGCGCGTCGCGCATGGCCGCGAACTGCTCGGCGTCGTCCTCGAACCCCCACGGCGGCGCGTCGACCCCGGCGATCGACAGCCCGGGATACCGCTCGCACAGCGCCCGGGCGGCCCGATCACCGACACCGGGCGGCCCGCCCAGCAGGTAGATCGGCACCCGGTAGAAAGCGGCCGCCTCGGAGAGCGACCAGATCAGATCGGCCCCGGTGATCCGGGCCGGCACCGGTTTCCCCAGCAGCCTGGTCGCCCACACCAGCGGCATCCCGTCGGCGACGGCGATGGTGGCCCGGAGCACCAGGGCGCGCAGCGCGGGATCCCGCGCGCACGCGCGGCAGATGTCCACGTTGGGCGTCACCAGATGCCCGCCGGACCCACGCCGGATCGCCCCGATCACCCGGTCGACGACCTCGATCTCGGTCAGCCGGTCGATGAAGACCCCGCCCACGGAAACCCGCCGCCTCTTGGGCGGCGCGACGATGCGCGTGCGCATCAGATTCCGTGGCCGCGGGTATGCAGCGCGCTCAGCACGGCCGGAGCCGAGATCAGCCCGGCCGCCACGACCAGCGCCAACGCCGCCCGGGGCTCCCGGTGCCGTGAATGGAAGGCGAGGGCGGCGAACCGCCGCGCCTCCTTCCGCCGCCCGAGGGCGGCATGGTGGAACGCCAGCTGACCATAGATCCGGGCGGCCCCGCGGGCGTCGTCGGCGATCTCGGGATGCCGGGCCAGCATCCACTCCAGGCCGCTGATCCGGTCGGCCCAGCGGGTCGCGTAGTGAGACCCGCCCCACCGCACGCGGACGAGCGGCCGGTCGACATGCGCGATCGGCCGGCGTTTGGCCGCCCGCAGCGCCAGGTCCCAGTCTTCGTTCTGGCCGCCGGGCGCGCTCTCGTCGACCCAGAGCGCGCCTTTCCTGAACAGGTACGTCGACGAATGCACCATCACCATCCGCGAGCGCGTCAGATCGGCCGCCGTGATCTCCGTGGCACCGGCCAGCCGGGTCACCCGGCGCGAGCCGTATTCGACCTCGATCCCGCAGCTCGCGAACTCGGCCCCGGTCTTCTCCAGCAGGTCGACCTGGCTGGAGAGCTTCCCCGGCAACCACACGTCGTCGTCGTCGCAGAAGGCCACCAGGTCGGTGTCGAGCGCCGCGATCCCGGTGTTGCGGGCTCCCGGCAGGCCCGGACTCAGGCAGTTGGGCACTACTTTCACCCGGGGGTCGTCGACGGAATCTAAGGGCGCTCCATCGACGACGACAACGACGGCGGCCGGGCTTTGCGCCAGCACACCGTCGATCGTCGCGCGCAAGGGACGGTCACCACGGGTGGGGATGACGACGCCGATGGTCGAGGACATCCTTGGCCTCCGATCGGTAGGTCAGTAATTGAGGCGGTAGCCGTACCAGAGAAGAAGGGGGAGAGTGAGCGCGGTGACCGCCCAGCGGTGGGGGAAGGGCAGGTCAGGGCGCCGGTCACGGAAGCGCACGCGGCCCACGTGGAAACGCATCGGGTTGCCGGACACGGTGTGGGCGACGCCGAGCCGGGCGGTGCGGCCGGTGATGAAGGCCAGCGCCTCGTGGCTGTCGGGCAGCCCGAGCTTGCCGGCCAGCGCGCGCAGTGTGTCGGCCGGTTTTTCGACCAGATCCTCGTAGTGGACCCGGACGATGGGCACCCCTTTGCGGCGCAGCACCTCGTAGGCGAGGTTCTGGACGAACCAGTGGACGGCGGTGCGTGCGGGCGACCACCGCGCCATCGGACGGCCGTCTTCCGGCCGCGCGACCTTGCGCCGCCACGACGCCGCCACCGCACGCGGATCGCGCACGACGTGGACGACGGTCAGATCGAGGATGGCCGACAGGCAGTAGGCCAGCGAGGCGTGCTTGCTCGAATCGATGACGACCTGACCGCGCACGACCTCGGCCGCCGCCGCGTAGATGCGGTGATACGAGGCGACATACTCGGTGAGCTGCGCTTCACGGCTGATCAGGCCCAGCACGAAGACCGGGACGCGGCGGGTGCGGTCGACCTTGTGACGCAGTTCGAGCAGCCGGTCGGCCTTGGCCGGACGCCAGCCGCCGAACGCGCGGTCACCGACCTCGTGCCAGAAACGGCACTGCGAGAACGGCCGCCCACAACCGCACGGCTCGTTCGCGCGCACCCCCCGGTGCCACAGATGGACGACTTCGCCGAGCGGCGCGACGCCGGGGAGCTCACCCAGAAGGCGCTCCAGCAGCGTCGTCCCGCTACGCCCCAGCCCTCCAACAAAAATCATCGGCTGAGCGTCAGACACGTGCACGACCCCCGAAGTGAATACGGAACGTGCTGACGCTAGCGCGGAGAGTAACTAAGCGTTCACCGAACGCTCAAGGATTTACCCAGCGCGAGACGCGGACGGCCGAAGGCCGGTCGTGGCTCGCGCTTTGAATCTGCCTCAAACAACAGGTTTTAGAGAATCATGCCCGCACCGACGGTGCTGTTGGTGGCCTCGTCGATCAGGATGAACCCTCCGGTGAGCCGGTTGCGGGCGTAGTCGTCGACGAACAGCGGCTGGGTGATGCGCAGCGACACCCGGCCGATCTCGTTGAGCGACAGGCTCGTCGCGGTCTCGTCGCGGTGGAGGGTGTTGACGTCGAGCCGGTAGTGGAGGTCTTTCACCAGGGCGCGGGCCGTGCGGGTGGTGTGCTTGATGGTCAGCTTGGTGCGCGGGGCGAGCTTGGCGATGTCGGCCATCCAGCAGACCATCGCCTCGATCTCCTGGGCCACCCGCGGCTGGTTGTTCGGCCGGCAGATCATGTCGCCCCGGGAGATGTCGATGTGATCCTCAAGACGCAGGGTCACCGACATCGGCGCGAACGCCTCGGTGACCGGGCCGTCGAAGGTGTCGATCGAGGCGATCTTCGTGGTCAGGCCGGAGGGCAGGTGCATGACGTCGTCGCCCGGCTTCAGCACGCCGCCCGCGACCTGACCGGCGTAACCCCGGTAGTCGTGGAACTCGGTCTTGTGGGGGCGGATGACGTATTGCACGGGGAACCGCACGTCGACCATGTTGCGGTCGGAGGCGATGTGGACGTGCTCCAGGTGGTGGAGCAGCGACGGGCCCTGGTACCACGGCATGTTCTCCGAGCGGGAGACCACGTTGTCGCCGTGGAGGGCGGAGATCGGGATGAAGCTCAGGTCGCTCGCGTTCAGCTTGGACGCGAACTGGGTGAACTCCTCGCGGATCTCCTCGAAGCGCTCCTCGGCGTATTCGACCAGGTCCATCTTGTTGATCGCGACGACCAGGTGCGGCACGCGCAGCAGCGTCGTCAGGAACGCGTGACGGCGCGACTGCTCCAGCACGCCCTTGCGCGCGTCGATCAGGATGATCGCCAGGTCGGCGGTCGAGGCGCCGGTCACCATGTTCCGGGTGTACTGGATGTGGCCCGGGGTGTCGGCGATGATGAACTTGCGCTTGGGCGTGGCGAAGTAGCGGTAGGCCACGTCGATCGTGATGCCCTGCTCACGCTCGGCGCGCAGGCCGTCGGTCAGCAGCGACAGGTCGGTGTATTCGGTGCCCCGGTCGCGGCTGGTGCGCTCGACCGCTTCGAGCTGGTCTTCGAAGATGGCTTTGGAGTCGAACAGGAGCCGCCCGATCAGGGTCGACTTGCCGTCGTCGACACTGCCCGCCGTCGCGAAACGAAGGATGTCCATTAAAAGTAGCCTTCCTTCTTCCGGTCCTCCATGGCGGCTTCGGAGGCCCGGTCGTCGGCGCGGGTCGCGCCACGCTCGGTGATCCGGGTCGCCGCGATCTCGGCGATGATCTCGTCGACCGTGGCTGCGGTCGAGGAGACGGCGCCGGTGCAGGTCATGTCGCCGACCGTGCGGTAGCGCACCGTCGACTCGAACAGCGGCTCGTCGTCACCGCGCACCACCACGTCGCCCTCGGGCAGCAGCATGCCGTCGCGCTCGAACACCCGTCGGGTGTGCGCGAAGTAGATGGACGGGATCTCGATGCCCTCGCGGCGGATGTAGTCCCACACGTCGAGCTCGGTCCAGTTGGACAGCGGGAAGACCCGGATGTGCTCACCCTTGCGGATCTTCGCGTTGTAGAGGTTCCACAGCTCGGGCCGCTGGTTCTTCGGGTCCCACTGGCCGAAGTCGTCGCGGAAGGAGAACACCCGCTCCTTGGCGCGGGCCTTCTCCTCGTCGCGCCGCGCGCCGCCGAACACGGCGTCGAACTCGTTGTCCTCGATCCCGTCGAGCAGCGTGGTGGTCTGGAGCCGGTTGCGCGAGGCGCGCCGCCCGGTCTCCTCGACCACCCGCCCGGCGTCGATCGAATCCTGGACGGACGCGACCACCAGCCGCGCCCCCAGCTCGGCCGACCGCCGGTCGCGGAATTCGATCACCTCGGGGAAGTTGTGCCCCGTGTCGACGTGCATCAGCGGGAACGGTATGGGCGCCGGCCAGAAGGCCTTCTCGGCGATGCGCAGCATGACGATCGAGTCCTTGCCGCCGGAGAAGAGCAGACAGGGCCGCTCGAACTCGGCCGCGACCTCACGCATGATGTGGATCGCCTCGGCTTCGAGGACGTCGAGCTGCGACGTCGTGTAGTCATGCTGCAGCAAAGCGGTTCCTTATGAAGTTACTGGTGCAGGTCACGGATCCCGGCGAGCAGGGTCGGCGCCAGATCCGGTAGGGAAACAAGGATATCCGGCAACGAGGGGTCGGCCCGGTTGTAGATCAGTTCTGACCCGTCGATCCGGCTCGCATGGGCTCCCGCGGCCAGCGCCACGGCCACCGGAGCGGCCGAGTCCCATTCGTACTGCCCACCCGCGTGGACGTATGCCTCCACCTGACCGGTCAGCACGGCGGCGATCTTCGCGCCGGCGCTGCCGATCGGGACGAGGTCGGCCCCCACCAGGTAGGCGAGCTTCTGGACGAACTCGGGCGGCCGGGTGCGGGACACCGCGATCCGGATGCGCTGGTTGTTGTTGACCGGGAGCTTGGGCGGGTTGGCCGTGGTCAGGGTCGCGCCCTGGGCCGGCAGCGCGATGGCGCCGGCGGCGAGCTTGCCGTCTTCCCACAGCGCGACGTGAACGGCCCAGTCGACCCGGCCGGCCTCGGAGAACTCACGGGTGCCGTCGAGCGGGTCGACGATCCAGACCCGGTTGGCGGAAAGACGCGCGACCTCGGTGCGCGCGCCCTCTTCCGACAGGATGTGGTCGCTGGGACGGAGCCGTCCGAGCGACTCGACGAGGAATTCGTGGGAGGACTGGTCTCCGGCGTCCTTCAGCGCTTTCGCGTCGTCGAAGCCGAGCTGGGCCCGCAGGCGGAGCAGTCTCTCACCCGCCTCCGTCGCGAGGTCTCCGGCGAGGGCGTGATCGTCTCTGATGCTCATCACTACTTAGTAGGCTCCTGATCCGCGTGCCACGGCCGACCACGTCTTCCACATGATCTGGAGGTCGAGGGTGAGTGACCAGTTTTCCATGTAGCGCAGGTCCAACCGTACCGCTTCCTCCCACGACAGATCCGATCGGCCGCTGACCTGCCACAAGCCGGTCATCCCCGGCCTGACAAGAAGTCGTCTGCGCACGTCGTCGCCGTAGCGGGCGACCTCCTGGGGCAGCGGCGGACGCGGCCCCACCAGCGACATGTCGCCTTTGACGACGTTCACGAGCTGCGGCAGTTCGTCGAGCGAGTGACGGCGCAGGAAGGCGCCGACGCGGGTGACGCGGGGGTCGTTCCTGACCTTGAAGAGCACGCCGTCGGCGTCGCTGACCAGCTCGACCTTGCGGCTCTCGGCGTCGAGCCCCATCGTGCGGAACTTGACGATGGTGAACGTCTTCCCGTCCTTGCCGACGCGGGTCTGCCGGAAGTAGGCGGGGCCGGAGCTGGTGGTTCTGACGGCGACCGCGATGATCAGGAACAGCGGAGACAGGGTGATCAGCCCGAGACCCGCGACGACGCGGTCGAAGACGTCCTTGATCAGCCGCCGTCCTCCCGCCAGTTCGGGGTGCTCGACGTGCAGGAGCGGCATGCCCGCGACCGGCCTGATGGTCGTACGCGGCCCCGCGACCTCCATCAGCGCCGGGGCCACCACCAGATCGGTGCGCGACTTCTCCAGCCGCCAGGCGAGCCTCCTCAGCGCCGACCCGTCGAACTCCGGGCAGGCCAGCACCGCGACGGTGTCGGCGCCGATCTGGTCGACGGCGATCGGGACGTCGGAGAACCCGCCCAGGACGGGCACGCCCACCTCGTCGTCGGAGGCGCTGTCATCGGGGAGACAGGCCCCGACGATGTGCATGCCGTGGTAGCGCTCGCGCTTGAGCAGCGTGATGAGGCTCGCCACCGACTCCTTGTGGCCCACGGCGATGACCCGCCTCATGCACTGGAGTTTCGTCCGCTTCCGGTGCAGCCTGCGCCTCAGGGCATATCGGGCAAGCAACGTGAAAACCGTCATCAGTGGTAACGCGATGATAACGTAACCCCGTGCGACGTCGATCTTGGTCACATACGATCCGACGGCGACGGCGGCCGTGAGCATCATCCCGGCCCGCGCGACCCGCCGGAACTCCTCCGACCCGACCCCGGCGAACCGAGGCTCGTAGGCCCGGCTCAACCCGACCACCACGACCCACAAAACCGGCAACGCACCACTTAACACGGCGTATGGCTCGACGTAGGGAGTAACCTCACCGAACCGGACGACGACCGCGAGCCCACCGGCGAGGAGAGCGCACAGGATGTCGGAGACGACCACCATGGCCCGATATCGCGCCGCCCACCCGGGCCCCACGCGCCTGATGGCCGTCTTCGGCCGCTCGACAACTGTCACCCACGCGCCCCCTTTACCGAACGTTTACCGACCGCAGGAATGCTAGCGCCAGCTCCCCGGAGAATTCAGTGAAAGCCGAGACGTACATTTCTGTCGACATCGAGGCGGATGGCCCCATTCCCGGCCCGTATTCCATGGTTAGTTTCGGAATGACGGTGGCGGGGAAGCGACTGGGCCGCGGCTTCACCCGGAGCGACCCGACGCTGACGACCTTCTACGCGGAGCTCCGCCCGATCAGCGACGCCTTCGTCCAGTCGGCCCTGGACGTGAGCGGCCTCGACCGTGACCTGCTCCTCCGCGAGGGCCAGGACCCCAAAGAGGCGATGGAGTCGGCGGCCGCATGGGTACGGAAGGTGTGCGACGGGACGACTCCGGTGCTGGTGGCGTTTCCGTTGTCGTTCGACTGGATGTGGATTTACTGGTACTTCATGAATTTCACCGGCGATTCGCCGTTCGGACATTCCAGGGCGATGGACATCAAGACCCTTTACGCCGCGAAGGCGGGGGTTCCACTCACGTGGTCATCGAAACGACAGATGCCGAAAGAGCTTCGTTCCACCCATCCCCACTCACATCACGCGCTGGACGACGCGATCGAACAGGCGGACCTGTTCCAGAACATCATGGAATGGCGCGTTTGATCTTTTATTCTTCTCCCGAGAAGCGTTCCCAAGCTGACTGACGGGTGATGCCGAGGGCCTCCCCCAGCTTCGCCCAGGTGACTCCCCGGCGGCGTAGTTCCCGCACCCAGGCGGTGAGGTCGGTCTCGGTGGCGTCGATGTGGGCGGCGACGCGGGGGATGTGACTCAGCATCTCCTCGTCGGAGAGCGAGTTCCAGATCGGGAGTTTCGGCTTGTCGGGGCTGTCTTCGCCGGTCGCGGCGCTCTGCTCGATGACCGTCGCGGCCAGGCTCACGCACTGGTCGCAGATGTAGACACCCGGGCCGGCGACGATCCGTTCGACCTCGTTCTCAGGCTTGCCGCAGAACGAGCAGCGGATCCGCACGTCTGTCGTCATGGGAGGCTCCTATTCGTCAGGGATACCCTGACAAATTAGCGCGTCAGGGTTTGCCTGACAACCCGGTGAGCAGGATGAGCACTCCGGCCGCCGCGATCGCCTCGCGCAGGCCGATGACGGCGGCCAGCAGACCCCAGAGGGCGGTCAGGACCGCGATGCTGCCGCTGGTGCTGACCGACCACGCGGTCAGGGTGCGGGCGACCCGGTCGGGGGCGATCTGCTCCAGCCGGTAGGTGGCCACGACCGGGTTGAACACCGCGCAGCAGGTCACCAGGCCGAACTGGATGACGATCACCAGCACGATCCCCGGAAGCCCCGACTGCACGAACGCCAGCCAGAAGGGCCAGCACACCCGCAGCGCCCCGGCCGCGCGCAGCACCGCGCGCTGCCCGTACCGCGCCACCAGCCGCCGTGCCAGCCTGGCCCCGATGAGACCGCCGACGCACGGCAGGGCGAAGACCAGCCCGTACTGCCACGCGGCGAAGCCGAGCCGGTCCAGCAGGAGGACGGCGAGGAGCGGCTCAGTCGCCATCAGCAGGCCGTTGAAGAAGACCACGTTGAGGAACAGCCGCCGCAGTGGCCGGTGGGCCAGGATGTCGCGCCACCCTTCGACCAGGTCGGCGGGCCGCAGCCGCGCTTCGTTCCGCGCCGGACGCGGCTCGTCGCCGCCGATCGCCCGGACGAACGACGCCGATACCAGATAGCTGACCGCGTCCGCCAGCACCGTCACGACCGGACCGAACACCCCGATCGCGAGCCCGCCGAGCGGCGGCCCGACCACGCTCGCCGACCACATGGTGGACTCCAGCCGGCTGTTCGCGACGAGCAGGTCCTCCCGGGGGAGCAGCGTCTTCAGGAAGGCCCCCGAGGCGGCGTTGAAAGCGATCTTCGCCGCGGCGGCGATGACGGAGACGACCAGGAGCTGGCCGAAGGAGAGCCACCCGAACACGAACGCGACGGGGACGCTGACGAGGGCCGCGAACCGGATCAGGTCCATCGCGACCATCACCTGCCGCTTACGCCGGCCCTCCACCCACGGTCCGAGCGGCACCGCGACGACCGCCCCCACGGCCAGCCCGACGGCCGACAGCACCGACACCTGCGCCGGCCCCACCTCCAGCACCAGCACCGCGATCAGCGAAAACGCCCCGAACCCCAGCCACGTGCCATAGGTACTGACCGCGTAAGCCGCCCACAACCACCTGAATCGCCGATCCACGACAGGTATCAAACCGGCCCTTGGACGACACGCTCAAACAACTTGTGGTCCGAAGCCCACAACCAGAAGTTGTGAAGCCCTTGCTCCGCCTGTGACCGGCTAATCTGCCGGGGTGGACCTCGACGCCGTACGTACCTTTGTGGCCGTCGTGGACGCGGGGCGTTTCCAGGACGCCGCCGATGAGCTGGCCGTCACGCAGCAGGCCGTGTCCAAGCGCATCGCCACGTTGGAACGGGTTCTCGGGGTGAGCCTGTTCACGCGCACCACGCGGGGAGCGCGGGTCACCATCGACGGGCAGGCGTTCCTGCCGCACGCCCGCGACCTCCTCAGGGCCGAAGAGCGGGCGATGGCCAGCGTCCGTCCCGGGCGCCGGCCGCTGCGGGTCGATGTGATCGGACGGCGGCTCGCCCCCGCAGGCGTGCTGGGCGGGTTCCATCGGGCGTGTCCCGAGGTCGAGCTCGACGTCGTCACGCTCTTCGACGCCGATGCGGCCATCGAGGCCCTGCGGTCGGGGTCGATCGACGCGTCGTTCCGTGCCGTCGACCGGGAGCGGCTTTCCGGTGGCATCGAGGGGGCGCGGGTGTTCGACGAGCCCGTCCATCTGCTGACCGGGCCGGACCATCCGCTCGCCGACGCCCCGGCGGTCAGTCCGGCCGAGCTCGCGGGGCATCTGATCTGGATGCCCGGCATCGTGGCCGGGACCGAGTGGGCCGCCTACTACGACGACCTCGCCGCCGCGTTCGGGCTGACCATCGAGGTCACCGGGCCCGGGTTCGGCACCGACCCGCTGCTCGACACGATCGCGGGCTCGCCGGAACTGGCGACCTTCGTCGGGGAGGGGACCCGGCTGGTCTGGCCGGTGGAGCAGGGGTTGCGCCGCATTCCCCTACAGGATCCGACCCCGGTCTATCCCCACTCGCTGATCTGGCGCCGGGACAACTCCCACGGCGCGCTCGCCGCGCTCCGCGCCCATCTCGGCACCACCAGGACCGGGCCCGGCACGTGGACGCCGGAATGGGCTAACGCGGGGGTTTGACCGGGTTCAGATCGCCGGCGTGGAACTTGTTCTGGGTGGGCTCCAAGCCGTTGAGCATGAGCGACTCGACCATGTCGGCCGCCCGGTCGACCAGGAACGGCAGGTCCTTGCGCTCGGCGGTGGCGAAGTCCTTGAGCACGTAGACGGCGGTGTCCATCCGCCCCGGAGGCCGCCCGATCCCGAACCGAAGCCGCAGGTATTCGGGCGTCAGCGCCTTCGTGATCGACTTCAGCCCGTTGTGCCCGTTGTCGCCGCCGCCCAGCTTGGCGCGCAGCGCACCCCAGGGCACGTCGAGTTCGTCGTGGACGACGATGAGGTTGAGCCCGGTCTTGTAGAAGTCGGCGAGGGCCTTCACCGGCCCGCCCGAGAGGTTCATGAACGTCATGGGCTTGGCCAGCACCACCGGAACCCCGGCCAGCCGCCCTTCGAGCACCTCCGCGCGGGACTTGTGCGCCTTGAACCGCCCACCGGCGCGCGCGGCCAGTTCGTCGGCCACCATGAAGCCCGCGTTGTGCCGGTTCCCGGCGTACTCGGGCCCGGGGTTGCCCAGCCCGGCGATCAGCCAGCGGTCCACTGCATGTCTCCTCACACGCGGAAAGGTCCCCCACAGGATCTCCCTGTGGGGGACCTTACAGAAACGCCTTATTCGGCGGCGGGAGCCGACTCGCCCTCGGTGCCCTCGGCGGTGGGGGCCTCGGCGGCCTCCGAACCGTCGTCGGGCAGCTCGGCGGCCTGCGCACCCAGGACGTGGAGCACCAGGATGTCCGGCTCGACCGCGAGGGTGGTGCCCTCGGGCAGCTTCAGGTCGCCGGCGTGGACGGCGAAGCCGACGTCCTTGCCGTCGACGTCGATCTCGACACCGGTCGGCAGGTTCGTCGCCTCGGCCTCGACCGAGATCTGCACGAGCTGCTGGTCGAGGATGGCGCCGTTGACGACGTCACCGGTGACCGTGACCGGCATTTCGATGGTGACCTTCTCGCCGCGGCGAACCAGGATCAGGTCGACGTGCTCGAGGAAGCCCTTGATCGGGTCACGCTGCACACCCTTGGGGAGGGCGAGCTCGTTGACAGCACCCTCGACGCGGATGAGCACGTTGGGCGTGCGAAGCGCGAGCAGCAGCTCGTGGCCGGGCATCGTGAGGTGACGGGGCTCGGTGCCGTGACCGTAGAGAACAACCGGCACCCGGTCGGCGCGGCGGATCTTACGGGCGGCACCCTTGCCGAACTCATTGCGAAGCTCGGAAGCGATCTTGACTTCGGACACGACGATCTCCTAGGGATCTCGGTTTCGGGTTAGCGCCCACCCTCACCCGCCCTAGCGGAAGGCGTTACGGGCACTCCTTCGAGTCTACCGGCTGGCGAGAGGCCACTTGCCTGACCAGCTCCGGCATCCGGCGGCTACGCATGTTTAGGTCATTGTGACCATAGCTATCCTGGGGAAGTGATCCATGATCGGGAACAGAAGTACGACGGAACGGTTCCGGCTGCGGTGACGGTCGACCTGGTGATTTTCACGATCCGGGACGCCGCTCTCCACGTACTTCTCATACGGCGTGGCAAGCCTCCTTTCGAAGGTGAATTCACTCTTCCCGGCGGATTCGTCCGGGTCGGCGAGAACCTCGACGAGGCCGCGCTCCGGGAACTGGAGGAGGAGACCGGCGTCGACGGCCGCACCCTCCATCTCGAGCAGCTGCGGACCTTCGGCGATTCCGGCCGCGACCCCCGGTGCAGGACCTACACGGTCGCCTACCTCGCGCTCGGCCCCGATCTGCCGATTCCGGTCGCGGGCACCGACGCGCGCGAGGCCCACTGGGTTCCCGTGAGCACGGCGCTGTCCCCCACCGTGTTGCACGCCTTCGACCACGCCGAGATCCTCAAGGAGGGCCTCGACCGGGCGCGGGCCAAGCTCGAGTACACGACCGTGGCGGCGGCCTTCTGCCGGGAGCCCTTCACCCTCGCCGACCTACGCCATGTCTACGAGGTGACGTGGGGTTTCCCCCTCGATCCGAGCAACTTCCGGCGGAAGGTCACCAAAGCGGTCGACTTCGTCCGCGCGACCGGAGAGTTCCGCTCACTGGAGGTCGGCCGCCCGGCCGCGCTGTATCGGCGCGGGCAGGCGGAGAACCTGTTCCCCCCGATGACCCGCGCCGATCACAACAGTTAGGCCCGGCTCGGCTCCCGCCGCCCCGAAGGCGGGGCCTTTCCCAGGCCGCCCATCGCGATCATCCCGATGACGTAGTCGGCCGCGTTGCGGGCCGCCAGGGGCTGGTCCTTCTTGGTCTTCTTCGCCCCCCAGTCGCAGATCGACTTGATCACGATCCAGTGGGAGCCGGTCAGGGCAGCGGCCGCGTAGAAGCCACCGCCCTCCATCTCGCCGCCGAGCGCGTCGGGGTTCTCGGCGATGAGGCGGGCCCGCTCGATCTCCGAGTCGACGAGGACGTTGGACGTCAGGAGGATCCCGTAGTGCGTCTTGGGACCACCGGACATGGCATAGGTGCGGTTCAGGAGCGTGACCGACGGTTCGGGACGGGCGCCCCGCTGGATCTCGACCGAGACACCTCCGACGTCCACGATCTTCTTGGGGTCCAGAAGGCGCAGCTGTTCGGAGATCAGGATGTCGCCGATCCGCTGCTGCTCGCGGCGCAGACCGAAGCAGATGCCGGTCAGGATGAGGTAGTCGGGTTTGAGCTGATCGATGAGCGACCGCGTGGTGAGCGCCGACCCGCCGGCCGCCGCGGCCCCCGCCGCGCAACGGCCGAGCAGGATGCGGGCGCCACCGGCGACACCCAGGTCGAAGGCCACGTGGTGGTCGAGGAAGAGGATCTCGGGCGCCTGCCCGGTCGCCTCTCTGGCGGCCAGCGTCACCTGCTCCTGCTCCACCTGCGTGGCGACCAGCAGCAGGACCGTCGTCGTCGCGGTCAAGTCGGTGATCCTTCTGTCGAACTCGTCGCGTGCCCTGCGGCGCGCCTTGATGTACAACCGGGTGGCGGCGGCGACCACCGCGACGCTCGCGATGCTCAACAGGCTGATCAGAAATCCGAACGTCCAGCCCGGAACGGTCGCCGGGCTCAGCCCCGGCGGTTCGGTGAACACCGCGCGATAGATCACCCACCACACCGCCTGGCCGAACTCCGCCGGACGGCCCGCGCAGGAATCGCCGCACACGTCCCGTTCGGCCGACGCCACCGCGATGGCGATGGCCAGCAGGATCACCGCCTTCGCGGCGAACCAGAGCAGCAGGAACGTGACCCCGTTGTCCCTGTTGCGCTCGTTCCGTGCCGGCGGCGGAGTGAGTGGGAACACGAGTCCGGTTCCGTCCACGCCCAGGAGGGAGTGCCGGGCCTTCGTGGTGAAGATCTCCCGCATGGCCGACGTCGTGACCCCGGTCAGACGGCACACCAGTGTCGCGTCCGGGTCGGATCCCTTCGGCAGGCGATGGCCCAACCAGCGGTTGATCTCGTCGACGAAGGCCTCGCCGCGCCGGGCGTCCTCCAGGTGGCAGATCGCGATCGACCACTGTTCGCCGACCAGTTCGTCCGAGACCGTGCGGTGGTCGCGACCGCGTTCCACCATGGGGCGGATCAGCTGGTAGATCAGGCGGACCATCATCGTCGCCATCATCACGGTGACGTAGAGGAGGGCCACCAGGCACAGGATCGTCGGCAGGACGAACCAGCCCGGCGCCGCCAGGACCAACGGCACGAACGCGACCGCCACCAGCAGGAGCAGCGCCGGCGGACCGAAGGCGACGACTCCGCCCCAGCGCCGGTCCAGCCAGCGCGTCGGACCGCCCCGGGATCCGGCCTCCGGCCGGGTGCCCACGGGGGGCTCCAGCAGGGCGAACTCGTCCGGTCCCCGCCAGACGAGCCTGCCGTCTCTGGCCGCGGCGTACAGGATGATCGGCATCGGGCCGCGGTCGCGGACGCCGGCGAACTGACCGGGCGGGCGGATGGTCGCCCGCACCGAGGCGGCGTGTTCCGAGTTCCGGATCGCGCGCGCCGCCCGTCGCGCGTCCGAGAAGGAGATGCCGGTCACGGCTCGTTCTTCTTCCGCGAGCGTAAGGTGATCGTCGCGTCACGCGGGGCGGCGGTCCCCGCGACCGGGCTCTGCTCGACCACCACCCAGTTCCGGTCCCACGCGATGACCCTCCCCTGACCGGTCACGTCCTCCTCCGCGAGGAGGTAGTAGCCGGCCGCCTGCAGGGTGTCCTGCGCGAGCTGGTGGTCGAGCCCGACGACATCCGGCACCGTGGCAGTGTCCGATGGGGGCTGGGAGACGGTCTCGGGCGCCTGAGTCGAAGGTGCGACCGTCGCCGTGGTGGTCGCCGTGGCGGTGACCGTGACTTGCGGCTGGGATTGTTCCGGTGGAGTCTGCCCGCACGCGGCCGCCGCGAGAGCCGCCGCCAGTGCCAGGAACCGGGCACTCCCTCGATGCCTGCGAATTCTCATCACCTGCGCCCATAAAAGATCGCGATCAGGAGAAATGCGGAGTTTCGATGTTCAGGCCGCCACCTCGGAAGGGAGGCGAACCCGGGCGCACGACCGACTATAGGCGGGCGACCACCTTATGGTCAATATGACCTGATATCGGGACACAAAGAAGGCCGGAGCAGGTATGCCCCGGCCTTCAGGCTACGAGTCGCCCTCGAACAGGCTCGTCACCGAACCGTCGGTGAACACCTCGGTGATGGCTCGCGCGATCAGCGGCGCGATCGACAGCACGGTCAGCTTGTCGAAGCGCTGCTCCTCCGAGATCGGCAGCGTGTTCGTCACGATGACCTCAGAGATCGCCGAGTTCTTCAACCGGTCGACCGCCGGATCGGAGAACACCGCGTGGGTGGCCGCCACGATCACATTGGTCGCACCGTGGTCATAGAGGGCGTCGGCCGCCTTGCAGATCGAACCGCCCGTGTCGATCATGTCGTCGATCAGAACACAGGTGCGTCCGCGTACCTTACCGACGACCTCGTTCACCTTCACCTGGTTCGCCACGTCAAGATCACGCCGCTTGTGGATGAACGCCACCGGCGTGCCGAGGGCGTCGGACCACCGCTCCGCCAGCCGCACGCGGCCGGTGTCGGGCGAGACGATCGTCGTCGTCGCCGGGTCGATCTTGTCGCGGAGGTAGTTGATCAGGATCGGCATCGCGAACAAGTGGTCGACGGGTCCGTCGAAGAAGCCCTGGATCTGCGAGGTGTGCAGGTCGATGGACATCAGACGGTCGGCGCCGGCCTGCTTGAACATGTCGGCCATCAACCGGGCCGTGATCGGCTCGCGGCCCCGGCCCTTCTTGTCCTGCCGGGCGTACCCGAAGAAGGGCATGATGACCGTCACTCGTTTGGCGGACGCTCTCTTCAGCGCGTCCACCATGATCAGCTGTTCCATGATCCACTGATTGATCGGAGCCGTGTGGCTCTGGATCACGAACGCGTCGCAGCCCCGGACCGACTCCAGGTAGCGTACGTAGATCTCTCCGTTGGCGAAGTCACGCAGGGAGGTCGGGGTGATCTCCACCCCCAGGTTGCGCGCGACCTCCTCGGCAAGCTGTGGGTATGCCCGGCCCGAGAAGAACATCAGGTTCTTCTGGCCCATGGTCTGGATCCCGCTCATGCGACTTGCTCCTCCTGGCCCGGGGAAACCGGTGATACGCGGGACTTTCCGCGCCTCGTACTGTTATGACCCTGCTTCGAGGGCCCGCTGGGCCGCCTGGGCCGACTTCGTGCCGGTCCGGCGGCGGATCACCCAGCCCTCGACGTTTCGCTGGCGACCGCGTGCCACGGCCATCGCGCCGGGGGGGACGTCGTTGACGATCACCGAGCCGGCGGCCGTGTAGGCGCCGTCGCCGATCGTCAGCGGCGCGACGAGCATGGTGTCGCTGCCGACTCGGGCGTGGTCGCCCACGGTCGTGTGGTGCTTGTCCACGCCGTCGTAGTTGACGAAGACGGTCGCGGCGCCGATGTTGGCGCCCTCGCCGATCGTCGCGTCGCCGACGTAGCTCAGATGGGGCACCTTGGAACCGGTGCCGATGACGGCGTTCTTGGTCTCGACGTAGGTGCCGATCTTGCCCTTGGCGCCCAGGCGGGTGCCGGGGCGCAGGTAGGCGAAGGGGCCCACCGACGCGCCCTGGCCGATCTCGGCCGAGTCGCAGACGGCGTTGCGGACCACGGCGTCCGCACCGACGACGGTGTCGGTCAGGGTGCAGCCGGGGCCGACCTCCGCGCCCGTGCCCACGCGGGAAGAACCGTGGAGCTGGGTGCCGGGATGGATGACGGCGTCCGCTTCCAGCCTGACATCGGCGTCGATCCAGGTCGAGGCCGGATCGACGATCGTCACACCGTTGATCATGTGTTCGTGGACGATGCGGTCGTTCAGGACCCGCCGGACGAACGCAAGCTGGGCCTTGTTGTTGACGCCCTCGACCTCGACGTGGTCGGTGGCGACGTGGGCGCCGACGCGGTGACCCTCCTCGCGGAGGATCGACAGCACGTCGGTGAGGTATTCCTCGCCCTGGGAGTTGGCGGTCGAGACGCGCTTGACGGCATCTGCCAGGAGTGCTCCGTCAAAGGCGTAGACGCCGGAATTCATCTCGTCGATCGCCCGCTGCTCGGGTGTGGCGTCCTTGTGTTCCACGATCGCCAGGACCGCCCCGTCGTCACCGCGGACGATCCGGCCGTAGCCGGTCGGGTCGGGCACGTGGGCGGTCAGCACGGTGACGGCGTTGCCGTCGGACGCGTGCCTCTCCAGGAGCCCGGCCAGAGTGGATCCGCGCAGGAGGGGCGTGTCGCCGTACACGACAAGGACCGTTCCCTCGATGACGCCGACGTTCTCCAGCACGATCCGCACGGCGTGGCCGGTGCCGTTCTGCTGTTCCTGTACGACCGCCGTCACATCCGGGTAAGCCGACAGATGGCCCTCGACCCGCTCGCGGGCGTGCCCCACCACCACGATCAACCGGGCGGGTTCGAGCTCTTGAGCGGCGTGCACCATGTGGCCGACGAGCGTGCGCCCGCAGACCTCGTGGAGGACCTTCGGAGTGGCGGATTTCATCCGGGTGCCCTCACCGGCGGCGAGGACGATGACGGCGGCCGGGCGCGGCGCACTCACTGTGGGAGCTCCCTCGGATCCGCGAACGAAACGGTCAGCTGACGGACGCCGCACGGTCACCCGCGAGACAACGTGAGCTTACCTGAGACGCTAATTGGTTCCGGCGCCTGGACTCGAACCAGGACAAACCAACTCCAAAGGTTGGCGGGCTGCCAATTACCCAACGCCGGATCGCGACCAAGCTTACCGGGCACGCCCAGGGAAAGGATGCTGGTTGGGACTGACATCCGGAACGTGCCACGCCATAGCAGACCAGCGCCTTTTATCGCAAGACAGTTTCGCGCCATGAGATGGACGTCTCCCATACACCTTCTCCCCATTCTCGACTTAGGACTTCCTAACTTACGATGGCGTAGGTTACGGTGGCGTAACCGGACCACTTACCACAGATCGTGAGGTAGTCGATGACCGTAGTCTCCGAGCGCCCCGGCAGCCCTCAGCAGCCCAAACCCGACATGGACCCCGAGCGGAAGACCACCCCCGAGATCATCAGTTTCGGCATCGTGGTGGGCGCGCCCCTGGTGGCGCTGGCCATCGCGGTGCCGGCCGCGTGGGCCTGGGGTTGGCTGAGCTGGGTCGACGTCGCCATCGCTTTCGTCTTCTACATGTTCACGGGCCTGGGTGTGACGGTCGGATTGCACCGTTACTTCACCCACGGCTCGTTCAAGGCCAAGCGGCCGTTGAAGATCGCCTTGGGCATCGCGGGCTCCATGTCGCTGGAGATGTCGGTTCTCGACTGGGTGGCCACCCACCGCAAGCACCACAAGTTCTCCGACAAGGAGGGCGACCCGCACTCGCCGTGGCGCTTCGGCACCTCGTTCTGGTCGGTCTTCAAGGGCCTCATGTACGCCCACATGGGTTGGCTCTTCGAAGCCGAGCGCGCCAACCGCGAGAAGTACGCCCCTGACCTGGTCAAAGACCCCGACATCGTGAAGTTCCACAAGCTCTTCCCGGTGCTGGCGATCACGTCCATGGCGCTGCCGGCGATCCTGGGCGGGCTGATCACCTGGTCGTGGCAGGGCGCGGCGACCGCGTTCTTCTGGGGCACCCTGGTCCGCATCGGCCTGCTCCACCACGTGACCTGGGCGATCAACTCGATCTGCCACGTGTTCGGCGACGAGGCCTTCGAGTCGCGCGACAAGTCCCGCAACGTCTGGTGGCTGGCGCTGCCCTCGTTCGGCGAGTCGTGGCACAACCTGCACCACTCCGACCCGACCTGCGCGCGGCACGGTGTGCTGAAGGGCCAGATCGACCTGAGCGCGGGGACCATCAAGATCTTCGAGCGGTTCGGCTGGGCCTACGACGTGCGCTGGCCGAACGCCGAGCGGCTGGCGGCGAAACGCGTTGCATAGTCAGGGGCCTCACCCAGCACTCCCACAGCCCGCCATTATGGTCCCGTGACCGAATCCAGAACCCGCAGGAGAATGACGGGCGCGGAGCGGCGCGAGCAGCTGATCCAGATCGGTCGTGCCCTCTTCGCCGAGAAGGGCTTCGACGGCACTTCGGTGGAGGAGATCGCCGCCCACGCCAGCGTGTCGAAGCCCGTGGTGTACGAACACTTCGGCGGCAAAGAAGGCATCTACGCCGTGGTCATCGACCGCGAGATGCAGCGCCTGCTGACCCTCGTCACCCAGGCGCTGTCGGCGACCCACGCGAGGGTGAAACTGGAGCGCGCCGCGCTGGCGCTGCTCCAGTACATCGAGGAGAGCAGCGAGGGCTTCCGGATCCTGGTCCGCGACTCCCACGCCGCCTCCGGCACCGGCACCTTCGCCAGTCTGATCAGCGACATCGCCAGCCAGGTCGAAGACGTTCTGGCCGACGAGTTCGCAGGCCGGGGCTACGACCCCAAGCTCGCCCCCATGTACGCCCAGATGCTCGTCGGCATGGTCGCCCTGACCGGCCAGTGGTGGCTCGACGTCCGGCGGCCCAGCCGCGAGGCGGTCGCCGCCCACCTGGTGAACCTGTGCTGGAACGGGCTGAGCGACCTCGATCCGGTGCCCGGCCTCACCAACTCCTCCCGTGGGCTGGTGCTGGCGCCGCCGTTGCCGCCCGAGCCGCGCACCGACCCCAGAGAGCTCAGCCGTCAGCGCAAGGAGCAGGAGAAGGTCCGGCGCGAGGCCGAGAAGCAGCGCGACCGCGAGGCCAAGGAGGCCGAGAAGCTCCGGCGCGAGCAGGAGAAGGTCCGCGCCCGCGAGGCCAGGGAGAACGAGAAGCTCGCGCGAACCCGCGAAAGCGAAGCCTGATTTCCCGAGGCAGACTCGGCTCGAGCTAACGATTTCGTTGCGAGGTAGTTAACACGTCGTTCAACAAACTCGGGCATATTCGGGACATGTCCGCCGAAATTACCGCGTCCGTCTCCCCGGAGGAGCTACCCCTCCCTCTCGAACGATTCCTCAACCGAGAGGAGAGCTGGCTCCAGTTCAACGAACGTGTGCTCGAACTCGCCGAGGACCCCAAGATCCCCCTGCTCGAACGGGTGAGGTTCCTGGCGATCTTCGCGAGCAACCTGGACGAATTCTTCATGGTGCGGGTCGCGGGCCTGAAACGGCGGATGGCCACCGGACTGCTGCTGAGAGCGCAGAGCGGACTCAAACCCAGTGAAGAGTTGGAGCGCATCAACGGGATCGCCAACGTCCTGGTGCAGCGCCACTCCGCACTGTTCCACAAGACGATCGTGCCCGAGCTGGTGGAGAAGGGCATCAAGATCGTCCGCTGGGCCGATCTCGGGCGTGACGAGCGCACCGTGATGCGGAAGTTGTTCCGGGAGCGGATCCGGCCGGTGCTGACGCCGCTGGCCGTCGACCCGTCCCACCCGTTTCCCAATATCTCCGGGCTTTCGCTGAACCTGGCGGTCACCGTCCGCAACCCCGTCAACGGCAACACGGTGTTCGCCCGGGTGAAGGTGCCCCCGCAGCTCCCCCGGTTCGTGAAACTGGCGAACGACCGGTTCGTCCCGCTCGAAGACGTCATCGCGGCCCACCTCGGCACGCTCTTCAAGGGCATGGAGATCGTCCAGAACCACGTCTTCCGGGTCACCCGCAACGAGGACCTCGACGTCGACGAGGACGTCACCGAGAACCTCATGCAGGCGCTGGAGCGCGAACTGCGCCGCCGCAGGTTCGGTTCGCCGGTCCGCATCGAGGTCGAGGACACCATCTCGCCCGAGGTGCTGGAACTGCTGGTCGAAGAGCTGGGCGTGGCCGACCACGAGATCTACCGGGTGCCGGGGCCGCTCGACCTGTCGGGCCTGCACACGATCGCCGACCTCGGGCCGACCCACAACCGGGGCGAGCTCAGCTACCGGCCGTTCGTGCCGTCCGAGGTGATCCACGCCGACGACGACATCTTCGCGATGCTGCGCGAGCGGGACATCCTGCTGCACCACCCGTACGACAGCTTCTCCACCAGCGTGGGCCGGTTCATCGAGCAGGCGGCGGCCGACCCCGCGGTGCTGGCGATCAAGCAGACGCTCTACCGGACCTCCGGCAACTCCCCCATCGTGGACTCCCTGATCGACGCGGCCGAGGCGGGCAAGCAGGTCGTGGTCGTCGTCGAGATCAAGGCCAGGTTCGACGAGCACGCCAACATCTCGTGGGCCAGGAAACTGGAGAAGGCCGGCTGCCACGTCGTCTACGGCGTGCTCGGCCTGAAGACCCACTGCAAGCTGGCCCTGGTCGTCCGCCAGGAACAGAGCGGCGAACTGCGCCGCTACTGCCACATCGGCACCGGCAACTACAACCCCAAGACCGCCCGCATGTACGAGGACTTCGGCCTGCTCACCGCCGACCCCCTCGTCGGCGAGGACGTCACCGACCTGTTCATGCACCTGACCGGCTACTCCAACCACTCGGCGTACCGGCGGCTGCTGGTGGCGCCCCACTCGCTGCGGCACGGCCTGCTGGCCCGCATCGACCGGGAGATCGCCCACCACAAGGCGGGCCGGCCGGCGCGGATCCGGATCAAGACCAACTCCCTGGTCGACGAACCCGTGATCGACGCGCTCTACCGCGCCTCGCAGGCCGGTGTGCCGATCGACCTGTGGGTTCGCGGCATCTGCACGCTCATGCCCGGAGTCCCGGGTTTGTCCGAGACGATCAGGGTCAGAAGTCTTCTGGGGCGCTTCCTGGAGCACTCCCGCATCTACGAGTTCGGCGGCGGACGGCGGCCCGAGATGTGGATCGGCAGCGCAGACCTCATGCGCCGCAACCTCGACCGAAGGGTGGAGGCCCTGGTGAAGGTGACCGGCGCGCAGCACCGGTCATACATCGCCGACCTGCTCGACCGCGCGTTCTCCGACGGGACGGACACATGGTGGCTCACCTCAGATGGCCGTTGGCTTCGCCAAAGTGGCGGCGCCGATCTTCAGCAGCACCTCATCGGCACACGACGCTGGCGAACCGTGGACGACGGCAAATGACCGACGTGATCCACGCCGCCGGCGCCGTCATCTGGCGCGGCGACGAGACCTCCCCCGAGGTCGCGCTCGTGCACCGGCCCAAGTACGACGACTGGTCGTTCCCGAAGGGCAAGCTCAAATCCGGCGAACACGTCATCGCCGGCGCGCTGCGCGAGGTCCAGGAGGAGACCGGCCTGTCGGTCGTCCTGGGCCGTTCGCTGCCGCCCGTCCACTATCTGAAGGACGGCCGCCTCAAGCGGGTCGACTACTGGGCCGCGCGGGTCCGCGCGGAGGGGGAGCTCACCGCGGTCGACGAGGTCGACCAGCTGGTCTGGCTCCCGCTCGACGAAGCCCGGCGGCGGCTGACCTACGAGTGGGACGCGGGCCTGCTCAGGGCGCTGACGGCGGCCCCGCTGGTGACGGTGCCGCTGATCCTGGTGCGGCACGGCCTGGCGGGCAGCCGCTCCGACTGGAAGGGCCACGACGACCGGCGTCCGCTCGACTCCGACGGCACGGCCCAGGCCGAGGTGGTCGCCCAGGCGCTGACGGCGTACGCGCCGCAGATCCTGGTCAGCTCCCCCAGCAGAAGGTGCACCCAGACGCTCAAGCCCTACGCCGCGGCCGCGGGCCTGTCGATCCGCAAGGAGAAACTGCTCTCCGAACCCGGCTACGACCCGAAGGACACCCTCCGGCTGGTCCGGAAACTGACCGAGCCGACGGCGGTCTGCAGCCACGGCAAGGTCCTTCCCGACCTGCTCACCGCCCTGTGCGACGGCCGGATCGGCGACACCCACCTGCGCAAGGGCGGGTTCGCCGTCCTCCATCACGCCGACGGCGACCTGATCAGCGTCGACCGCTACGTCACGACGTGAGCTTGGCCCACAACTTGGGGAACTTGGCGCGGGCCCGGTCGGCGGCGGCCCGCTCCAGGCCGGCCAGCACGCCATAGGTGAAGGTGTCCTCGCCGGCCTCGCGGGCCTTGGCGGCCTCCTTCTCCAAGGTCTCCTGGGCGACCACGCCGTCCTGGTAGAGGCCCAGCGCCTCCTGGATCGCCTCGGCGCGGGCGGCCTCGTCGGCGAACCCGGCGGCCTCCGCCGTGTAGCGGGCCCGCTTGGCGGCCTTGCGCACGTCGTGCATGGCGATCTCGCGCTCGTGCGCGTCTTCGATGCTCTGCGCGGTCTCGTGCTTCTTCTCGACCCGGTGCCACTCCTTGGTCACGATCTTGGCCAGCTCGGAACCGGACTCCCGGGTGGCCTTGCCGGTGAAGGAGTAGGGCGCGTCGAGCGCGTCGAGCAGGGCGAAGTAGCGCTCGCCGTTCATCGCCTCGCGGATGCGCTCGTACCCCGCCTCCTCCTGGTGCTTGAGGTCGTCGAGGAGACGGGCCCGGACCGGACCGACGATCAGGTGGCCGTCGAGCCCGTCGAGCTCCCGGCCGAAGCGGGCCTGGATGACCTCCAGGTCGCGCACCTCGCCGAGCACCTCGCCGAGCCAGCGCAGCTCCTCCTGGAGCGTGTCCGTCTCGGTGACGATCGAGGAGAACGACTTGAACGCGCTGCGCATCCGCCGGCAGGCCACCCGCGCCTTGTGCACGGCCTCGTCCTCCGCCCGCCGCACCCGGCCGTCCTGGGCGATCAGCGCGTCGGTCTGCCGGCGCAGGTAGGCGAAAACCGCGGCGCCGACCGTCCCCTCGGCAGGCGACTGGGGAAGTTTCGGTACGGCTTCGCCCAAGAGGCGGCCCAATTTGTTCGCGGAGCCGCCGGTAGCCGCCCCCGCCTTGATGACGCGCTTGCCCACCCGCTTCAGCAGCGCCTCGTCACCCTTGACGAGCTCGACCTCGACCTCGCGCCACCGTTCGACGCGGGTCGTCTCGCCGTAGACCGTGCCCTTGACACGGTCGTCGGCGACCTCGGCGAGCACCTGCTCCTCGGCGTCGAGCAACTTGGTCACCGCCCGCTTCGTGTCGAGTTCGGCGACGGGGACGAGTGCCTGGCCCCGGGTGTAGACGAGCACCTGCTCGGCCAGCGTGGGCGGGACGATCTTGGCACTGCGGGTGAGCGGGAGCTGGATCTCCTGCCGTACACCGGCGGATTTCGGCAGTTTCAGGTGCCAGCCGGAGTCGTCGCCGCCGCGGCGCCGCCGCAGGGTGATGCCCCGCGCGGCGAGGCGCAGATCGGGAGTGTCAAAGTAGATGGCCACGAGCTGGTGGGACTTGGGCCCACTGGATGCCGAGATGCCTTTGACGCCGAGTAGATCGGGCACCACGAACTCGTCTTGGACATCGAACTTGTCCTCGATCTCGATCGCCACTAGCACCTCCAGGTAAACGTGACACTGCCGAATTGCGGCCATGATGCCACCTGAAGGTGAACAAATCGCCTATCGAGACACGGGCTGGAGAAGTTCTAGACGATTCCCCACGGGATCATGTACGTAACACCGCAGGTATCCGGGCAGCAGCCGGTCGATCTCGGCCTCGGGGAAGAGCGCGAGGATCTCGTCCAGGTCCCGGACCAGCAGCGCCAAGTGCGCCTTCCTGGCGGCCCGGAAGCCCTCCTCGACACCGAGATGAAGCTCGACACCTCCTCCACCGAACCACGCGCCCCCGCGCTTGGCCAATTCCGCCGGCTTGGTGATCTCGGTCATACCGAGACGCCCGCAATAGAAGGCGCGCAATTCGTCTTCGCGGCCGGGAGGGGTGGCGAGTTGCGCGTGGTGAATGCCGGTGATCATTTGTGCGCGACCGCGAATATGCGGCGGAAGGGGAATGGGGTGCCGTAGTCACGCCGGGGATAGGCCTCGCCGAGCACCCGCCCGGCGTCGGCGAGGAACGCCTCGCGGCGCTCCGGGTCCAGCCGGGTCAGCATGGGCCGCAGCGCGGTTCCGGTGACCCAGCGGAGCACCGCGTCGTCGCCGGGGAGCACGTGTATATAGGTGGTCTCCCACGCGTCGACCGTCAGGCCCGCGCCGGACAGCAGCTCCAGATACTCCCCGGCGTCGTCGACCGGGTCGCGCCAGGCGAGGTCGGCCAGCTCGGAGGCCCATTCGGAGCTCTGGCAGAGCTCGCGGACGACCTGATGGCTGGGCGCGGTGAAGTTCCCCGGCACCTGGAACGCCAGCCAGCCGCCCGGGTTCAGCTCCCCGGCCCAGCGGGTGAGCAGCTCGCGGTGCTCGGGCACCCACTGGAGCAGCGCGTTCGACACGATCACGTCGACCGGCTCGGCGGGCCGCCAGTCACGCACGTCGGCGACCTCGAAAGTGGCGCCTTCCGGGGCCTTGGCGATCATCTCCGGCGAGGAGTCGATGCCGTGGACGCGGGCGTCCGGCCAGCGCCGGGCCAGCGACACGGTCAGCTCACCGGTGCCACAGCCCAGGTCGACGACGTGACTGGGGTTCTCGGCCGCGATCCGGCCGGTGAGCTCGTAGAACGGGCGGGAACGCTCGTCGGCGTACCGCCCGTAGACGGTGGGGTCCCACGTGGTCATGGCCGCGCCTCCGGCACGAAGTTATCTCTCGACATAGAGATACTTGATATCAAGAGAGATGTCTTGACGTCAAGAAAAGCTAGACTCGTCATCCATGAGCTCAGCCGAGGATGAGGTCGACCGGCTTGTCGCGGCCTGGCGGCAGGAGCGCCCCGACCTCGACGTGACGCCGTTGCAGGTGCTGAGCCGCGTGTCGCGGCTGAGCCGGCACCTGGAGCGGGCCAGGCGGGCGTCCTTCGCCGAACACGGGCTGGAGCCGTGGGAGTTCGACGTGCTCACGGCGCTGCGCAGGGCCGGCGCGCCTTATGTGATGAGTCCGGGCGCGTTGCTGCGGGCCACTTTGGTGACGTCCGGGACGATGACGAACCGCATCGACCGGCTGACCGCCGCCGGGCTCGTCACCCGCAACCCCGACCCCGACGACCGGCGCGGCGTGCTGGTGCGGCTGACCGCCAACGGCCTCAGTCGCGTGGACGCGGCCTTCGCCGACCTGCTCAGGCGGGAACAGGAGCTGCTCGCCGCCCTCGGCCGGCAGCAGCAACTCGACCTCTCGGGGCTGCTGCGGACCCTTCTGGTGCCCTTCGACACGTCCGACTCCGCGTAGGTGTGACGGACTAAGACGGGGTTAACCCACCATCTGGTTCCCCTGAACCCTGTGTGATTTATGTCACACCCCTCAGGTGGATCGATCCACAGGGTGACTGATCGGCATACCCCTCGATCAGCGGAAATAACGGAATCTTCACAGGAATCCCACAGGTTTGCAGCAACTTCCAACATCCCAGCCGCCTCAGGCAGTTGGTCCTTTTGCTTTCACACCTTCATTCCGTCTTATAGCTTTCTGATCGTTCCTTTACTGACGCATGGGGCGCAAGTGACGTCCCACGACAGACCTGGGGAGATCCACATGAAGCGCACGTTCATTCTGGGCGGTCTGAGCGCGGGGCTGCTTGCCTCCGCGGTCGTTGCCGCCCCGGCACAGGCCGCTGGCGATGTCGCCAGCGACAGCCTTGCCAGCACCAACATCGCTGCCCAGCAGGTCGCGGCCTTCTGGTACGGCGAGGCGAAAGCCAACCTGATCGGCGCCACCCCGTACAACGTCGAGACGCAGGTCGTCGGCAAGCACGTGTCGACCGGTGGTCCCACCGCCGACACGAAGCCTGGCGTCGTGCCCGCGATCGGTGACGAGAAGAAGGTCGCCAGCACCTCGAAGAACGTCAACCTGCCCAAGACCACGGGCAAGGTGTTCTTCATTGGCGCCGACGGCAACCCGCACTGGTGCACCGGCACCTCGCTCCAGAGCGCGTACAAGAACCTCGTCGCCACTGCTGGACACTGTGTCTACGACACGACGTCCAACAAGGCCACCCTCGACAAGTGGGTCTTCATCCCCGGTTACTACCAGGGCAAGACCCCGTGGGGCATCTACGTCGGCAAGCAGGCCTTCACCCACTACGACTTCGACGTGTACGAGGACGGCGACCGCAACTACGCGTTCGTCAACGTGTACAACGGCGTCCTTCCCGTGGCCGCGTCTTACGACAAGGACTACGAGAAGAAGTACGACACGAAGTGGTATGCCGAGAAGAAGCTCGACGAGCTGAAGAACGACAAGACCACCGGCTGGTCGCACCTCAAGATCGAGAAGGTGGTTGACACCACCAAGATCGGTCCGGACCGCCCGGGCTCGGAGGTCGCTCAGACCTACGTGACGCGTACCACCTTCAAGAACGTCGGTGGCACCAACGCGAACAACGCCGACTACCCGGGTCCGTTCAAGCCGTTCACCGGCGTGGACCGCAAGACCTACGCGAACGAGACCGAGTACAACCAGGCCAAGTCGTACCACCAGGCCGGCCCGAACGGCGAGTCGAAGGACGGCAAGTCCTTCTTCTACACCGAGGGCGAAGGCGCCTCGAAGAAGTTCTACAAGCACACGTACTGGGTCAAGTACGACGTGGACTACGTCGTCACCGGCAAGGTGCTGTCGATCGGCCTCAAGGACGTCGGTCGCCTCGGTGACAACGTCGGTGGCCAGGGTCTGGCGTACAACCAGAAGGTCGGCCAGAGCGTCTACGTCTTCGGCTACCCGAGCGGGAAGCACCCGGACGGCAACCACGCCTACACCGGCCACACCCTGAAGTGGAGCTACGGCAAGACGTTCGCGGCGAAGGCCGCTGACATCAAGGCCGAAGAGATCATCGGGGTCAAGTCGTCCTTCACGGGCGAGGGCTCGCTGGGCTCGTCGTGGCTGTCGCAGTACAAGAGCGCCCGTCGTCTCGGCTACCTCAACGGCGTGACCATCGGTGTCGCTGACACCGACGGCAACAAGCGCTACGACACCTCGGTTTCCCCGTACTTCGACGGTGAGACCTTCGGCGTCTACAAGGTGGCGGCGGCTCTCTGGTCCGGGAAGATCGTCTAATCTTCCCCATCGCAATGCCGAGATGACTCGGTTGGTGCCCCAAGTCATCTGAAGCAAAAGGAAAGAGCCCGGTCGGCCAACCGGGCTCTTCTCCTTTTCAGGGACTTTTCAGGAAGCGCTAGTCGGCAATACGCTCCGCCAGCTCCATCCACTCGAGCTCGGTCGCCTCTTTCTGGGTCCCGAGGTCGCGGAGTTCGGCGTCGAGCTTGCCCAGCTTCTCGAAGTCGCTGGCCGCCTCGGCCATCTGGGCGTGGACCTTGGCCTCGCGCTCGGACAGCTTGTCCAGCTGACGCTCCAAGCGGCTCAGTTCCTTCTGGAGCTCACGCAGTTCCTTCTGGGAGACCTTCTTCTCCCCAGGCTCCTCGACGGCCACAGGCGTCGCTTCGGCCGCGCGGGCCGACACGGCGGTTCCGGCGGCGCGGCGCTCCAGATATTCGTCGACCCCGCCGGGGAGCATCGACAGCCGGCCGTCGCCCAGCAGCGCGACCGTGCGGTCGGAGACCCGCTCCAGGAAGTAGCGGTCGTGGCTGACCACGACGAGGGTGCCGGGCCAGCCGTCGAGCAGGTCTTCGAGCTCGGTCAGCGTCTCGATGTCGAGGTCGTTGGTGGGCTCGTCGAGCAGGAGCACGTTGGGTTCGTCCATGATGAGCCGCAGCAGCTGGAGCCGCCGCCGCTCGCCACCGGACAGGTCGCCGACGACCTTCCACTGCGCGTCGCCCTTGAAGCCGAGGCGTTCGAGCAGCTGGGAGGCGGTCCACTCCTTCTTGCCGACGGTGATGTACTTGCGCACCTCCTCGACCGTCTCCAGCACACGCCGGGTGGGGTCGAGTTCGGCGATCTCCTGCGACAGGTGGGCCAGCTTGACCGTGCGGCCCTGGACCAGCCGGCCCTCGTCGGGCACGACCGAGCCGGACAGCAGCCGCAGCACCGTCGACTTGCCCGACCCGTTGACGCCGATCAGGCCGATGCGGTCGCCGGGGCCGAACTGCCAGGTGCACTGGTCGAGCACCAGCGGACCCGTGCCGGGGCCACCGGCGTGGAGGGTGACGTTCTCCAGGTCGTACACCGTCTTGCCGAGGCGCGCGGTCGCGAACCTGAGCAGTTCGACGGTCTCACGTGCCGGCGGCACGTCGGCGATCAGCGCCTCGGCGGCGTTGATGCGGAACTTCGGCTTGGACGTGCGGGCGGGCGGGCCGCGCCGCAGCCAGGCGATCTCCTTGCGCATCAGGTTCTGCCGCCGCTCCTCCGAGACCTGGGCGATGCGCGCCCGTTCGGCCTTGGCGAGGACGAAAGCGGCGTAACCGCCCTCGTAGCGTTCGACGGACTCGTCGACGACCTCCCAGGTGCGGGTGGAGACGGCGTCGAGGAACCAGCGATCGTGGGTGACGACGAGGAGCGCCGACTTGCGCGCGGACAGATGCCCGGCCAGCCAGGCGATCGCCTCGATGTCGAGGTGGTTGGTGGGCTCGTCGAGCACGATCAGATCGTGTTGCTCGATGAGCAGCTTCGCCAGCGCGGTGCGGCGGCGTTCGCCACCGGACAGCGCGCCCGCCTTGGACGCCAGGTCGAGGTCGCCGAGCAGGTTGGCGAGGATCTCACGAACCTGCGCGTCGCCGGCCCACTCGTGTTCGGCCTGCCGGCCGAGCACGATGTCGCGGATCGACATGTCGGGATCGAAGAGATCACGCTGGGCGAGCACCCCGACGCGCATCCCGCGCGTGTGGGTGACCCGGCCGCTGTCGGGCGTCAGCTCACCGGCGATGATCGAGACCAGGGTGGTCTTACCGCCACCGTTGCGCCCGACGACACCGATGCGCTCGCCCGCTTCGACCCCGAGCGACACCCCTTTGAGCAGCGGTTTGGGGCCGAAGGCATGGGAGACGGATTCAAGATTGACCAGATTCATCGCCTCCCAAGCCTATCTAGACGATCGCGGCTCCCGGGACCGGTCCGTGAGCGGTCACCGCGTCGCGGCACACCCCGGAGCCCCTAAGTGAGACCACGAGCTCGCGGGCGTGCATCTCGCTCTCGGCCAGGAACGCGCACGTCGGCCCGGAACCCGAGACGAGCGCGCCGAGAGCGCCCAGCTCACGGCCCTCGTCGAGGGTGCGGTGCAGCGAACGGCGCAGCATGATGGCGGCGGGCTGAAGGTCGTTCACCAGCGACGCGCCGAGGGCTTCGGCGTTGCCGTCGGCCAGCGCCTTGGTGAGGGATTCGCTCAGCGTCGGCCAGACGACCTGCTCGCCGGTGGCCTCCCTGATGCGGTCGCACTCGCCGTAGACCTTCGGCGTGGACAGCCCGCCGTCGGCCAGCGCGAACACCCAGTGGTAGACGCCCGACGTCTCGACCGGGGTCAGGTGCTCCCCCTTGCCGGTGCCGACCGCGGTGCCGCCGAGCAGCGCGAACGGCACGTCGCTGCCGAGCGTGCCGCCGATCTCCATCAGCTCTTCGGTCGTCCTGCCCAGGTTCCACAGGGCGTTGCAGGCGACGAGCGCGGCGGCGGCGTCGGCGCTGCCCCCGGCCATGCCGCCCGCGATCGGGATGTTCTTGACGATCTCCAGCCGCACCCCCCGGCCCGGCGCGAGCGCGTGAGCGGCCCGCACGGCCAGGTTGTCGTCGCCGAGCGGCACGTCGGCGTGGTCGCAGACCACTTCGACCCGGTCTGACTCCGACGCCGTGACCTCGTCGAACAGCGAGACGGCGTGGAAGACGTTGACGAGGTCGTGGAATCCGTCGTCGCGGATCGGGCCGACGGAGAGCTGAAGATTGACCTTGGCGGGCACACGCACGGTAATCACGTGACGGGAGCCTAGCGGCGATGTTCGGCGATCCGGGCGAAAGCGGCCACGTCGAGCTGCTCGCCCCGCGCCTTCGGGTCGACCCCCGCCTTGACGAGCGCCTCTTCGGCCGCCGCCGGGGAACCGGCCCAGCCCGCCAGGGCGGCGCGCAGGGTCTTGCGCCGCTGGGCGAACGCGGCGTCGATGGCCGCGAACACGGCCTCCCTGGTGGCGGTGGTGGTGGGGGGCTCACGACGGACGAGAGAGACGAGGCCGGAGTCGACGTTGGGCGCCGGCCAGAAGACGTTGCGCCCGACGGGCCCCGCGCGGCGGACGTCGGCGTACCAGGCCGCCTTGACCGAAGGGATCCCGTAGACCCGCGACCCGGGCCGCGCGGCCAGCCGGTCGGCGACCTCGGCCTGCACCATGACCAGGCCCCGGCGCAGCTCGGGCAGGATCTGCAGCAGGTGCAGCACGACCGGGACCGAGACGTTGTAGGGCAGGTTGGCGACCAGCGCGGTCGGCCGCGACGGCAGATCGCCGGGGGTGATGCGCAGGGCGTCGCCCAGCACGACCCGCAGCCGGTCGGAGTATTCGGGCAGCATGATCGTGACCGTCTCGGGGAGCTGCCGCGCCAGCACCGGGTCGATCTCGACCGCGACGACCTCGGCGACCTCAGACAGCAGTGCGAGCGTCAGCGACCCGAGCCCCGGCCCCACCTCGATGACGACGTCGTCTTCGCTGAGCTCCGCGACCCGGACGATCTTGCGGACGGTGCCGCCGTCGATCACGAAGTTCTGCCCGAGCTTCTTGGTGGGCCGGATGTTCAGTTTCTCCGCAAGCGTGCGCACCTCAACGGGCCCGAGCAGACTCATGCAACCAGTGTCGGGCATCCGAACGCGTCGATTTACCTGTTCGCGGCCGAGGTGGGCAATCCATGCTGGCGTTTGCCCCGAACTCCATATGAACCTTATGAATACGCGCAGGCCGTAGGAGAGCCCTCAGATGCAACCGACCGGCGCCACGCCGCTCCGCCCCGACGATCCCCCCGAGATCGGCACGTACCGGCTCCTGGGCCGCCTGGGCGAGGGCGGCATGGGAACGGTCTACCTGGCGACCGCGGGCGAGCGGCTGGTCGCCCTGAAGGTGGTCCGCTCCACGCTGGCCGACGACGCCTTCGCGGCGCGCTTCCACGGGGAGGTCGAGAACGCGCGGAAGGTGGCGTCGTTCTGCACGGCGCAGGTGCTCGACAACGGGAACACCGCCGACGGCCGGCCGTACATGGTGACCGAATACATCGCCGGCACACCCCTGAACAGGCAGATCACCGAATCGGGCCCCCTCGACGCGGGACCGCTCCACGGTGTGGCCCTGGGCGTGGCCGCGGCGCTCGCCGCCATCCACGTGGCCGGGCTGGTGCACCGCGACCTGAAACCGGCGAACGTGATGCTGTCCCTGTCCGGCCCCCGGGTGATCGACTTCGGCATCGCCCGCGCACTGGACGCCTCCCACGACTTCACCCAGGCCGGAGAGCTCCTGGGCAGCCCCGGCTGGTGGGCGCCCGAGCAGGTGCGCGGCGAACCGGTCACCCCGTGGACCGACATCTTCGCCTGGGGCTGCCTGGTCGCCTACGCCGGCACCGGCCGGCACCCGTATGGCCAGGGCAACATGATGACCCTGGCGGCCCGCGTCCTGAACGGCCGCCCGGACCTGGGCTCCCTGCCCTCACCTCTGAACGACCTGGTCAAGCAGGCGACCGACCCCGACCCCACCCGCCGCCCCACCGCCCAGGACCTGCTGATCGCCCTGGTCGGCGGCGCCCTCCCCCCGGTCTCGGCCCGCGCCCCGGAAACACCCCGGGCGGAACCGCTGATGCCGGTCGAAGAACTCAACCGGACGCTGCAGGAGACCTTCCCCGCCGACGAACCCGAGGACGGCCCAGCCGACCCGCCACCTTCCGAGGAAGCGCCCTCAGCCATCGAGGTGGCCGTTGCTGATCAGGCTCCGGACTCCGGCGAACGAGCCGACCGCGCCGCCGCCTTCACCTCCGACGACCCGGACTCCGACGAACAGGCAGACCGCACCACCACCTTCGCCGTCACCGGCGGGGGGACGGGCTCCAGAGAACCCGCCGACCGCGCCTCCGACAAGGCGACCGGTTCCGCCGAACCTGCCGACCAAGCTTCGGATTCAGGTGAGCGGGCCGACCGCACCGCGACCTTCGCCACCACGGACAAGGGCACCGACACCGGCGAACCCACCTCCGGCAAGGCGACTAACTCCGCCGACTCTGCCGAGCAGACCGCCGCTGACCAGGGCGCCAGTTCCGCCGAACCCGCAGATCTCGCTGCTGACCATGTTCCAGGCTCCGGCGAACGAGCCGACCGCATCGCCGTTCTCGCTTCCGCTGAGCAGGTTCCGAGCTCCCATGAGCGGGCTGACCGCACTGCGGTCCTCGCCGCCGCTGACGAGATTCCGAGCTCTGATGAGCGGGCCGACCGCACTGCCGTCCTCGCCTCAGCTGATCAGGTTCCGAACTCCGGTCAGCGAGCCGATCGCACCGCTGCCTTCGCTCCCACAGACAAGGGCGCCGATACCAGCGAACCGGCCGACCGCACCGGTGCCTTCGCCGCCGTCGACAAGGACGGGGCTTCCGGCGAAATCGCCACTTCTGACGTTCCGCGGATCGATCGCACTGCCGTCTTCGCCGCCGCGGATGGCGGCGCGGCCTCCGGCGAGCCGGTAACCGCCTCCGCCGCTCCGGCGTCAAGCGCCGACGCGTCGACCGCGGCGATCTCCGACGCGGAAAGCGGCGCGCCTCTCGACGAGGTCCCTCTGGTCAGGCCGCCGCGGTCGCGTTCCGACCGTTGGCTGATCGCGGCCGTCGTCGTCTTCGCCGCCTTCGTCGTTTCGGTCGGCGTGCTCATCGTGTCCGGTGACAACGCGCCGCGCACCGCCGTCCAGATCGCCGCTCAGCAGGCCGCCGACGGCGATGTCGCCAAGCGGGTCACCGTCGGCGCGGGGTTCGGGGTCGACCTGGTCGTCACCCGGGATCCGCAGTGCGGTCTCCAGGACTTCGAAGGGGTCACGGCCTCAGCGGGTGCGTTCTGCGTGATCCCGTGGAGCATGGTCAACACCGGTGGCGAGCTGGCCGCGATCGCCGCCGCGCCGGTCCTGCTCGACGACTCGGGCGTCACCCACCAGCCCCACCGGCTGTCCACACCGCTGCCGAGCGGGCTGCGTCCGGGTGGGCGCTCCGACGGCATGCTCGTGTTCGATCTCCCCGACGACCGCAGCCCCGCCCGGCTCCAGTTCGGCGGCGGACTGGAGGTAGCTCTATGACCCGGCTGCTCGCCGTTCTCCTGCTCGGCACCGCGCTTCCCTTTTCCGGTACGGCCTCCGCCACCCCCTGCCCCGCCACGACCCACGCCGTAGGCGACCCCTTCGCCGAGACCGTCACGTTCGGCGGCCGGACCCTCAGGGCTCCGGGCGACGACACGAAGACCGGGTTCGGCTGGGCCGTGGCCACCGCCCACGTCGACGGCGATCCCTGTCTCGACGTCATCGTCGGCGCGCCCTACGCGGGCGACGACGACCACGGGGAGGTCTATGTGTTCGGTACGGGCGGCGTCCAGACCGTGACCGCCGAGCAGCCGCAGAAGGACGCCCATTTCGGCTGGTCCCTGGCGGCCGCCGACCTGCCCGGCGGGACGGTGCTGGCGGTCGGCGAACCCCACGCCGACGACTCGGTGACCGACTCCGGCGCGGTGCACCTCTTCACCCCGCAGGGGCGGACCCGCCTCGACCAGGAGTCCGACGGCATGATCGGCAACGGTGAGGTCGGCGACATGTGGGGCTGGTCGCTGGCCTTCCACGGCGATCCCGCCCGCCCGGACCTGGCGGTCGGCGTGCCCTATGAGGACAACGACGGCACCGGTCTCCAGGTGGCCAGCGGCATCGTCGACGCCGGCACGGTGGTCGTGATCCAGGACGTGCTGTCGGGAGCGCCGTACACGACCAGGAAGTGGGACCTGGGCCAGGCCACCACCGCCGTCCCGGAGGAATCGGGCAACCGGTTCGGCTGGTCCCTCGCGACGACCAGGATCGGCGGGAAGTCCTATCTGGCCGCGGGCGCTCCCCTGGCCGGTGACCAGGACGCGGGCATGGTCCAGCTCTGGGCCGACCTCACCCCGACCCGGACCATCACGGCCCCCGGCACGACAGGTCTCGGCTGGGCGGTGGCCTTCACGGCCGACGGCAAGGTCGCCATGGGCCACCCTTATACGAAGGGGGCGATGGGTGGCGTACACACGAGCACCGTCGACGGAACCGTGGCCGCGCTCCCGGTCCCACCCCAGCCGGGCCAGCGCTACGGCTGGTCCCTGACCGCCGACGGCCCATCAGGCCTGCTGATCGGCGCTCCTGACCGCGACGGAGTGGGCGCGGTCTTCACCGCAGCGGGGACCAACGCGCCCATCCAGTCGGTCGACTACGGCCATGTCGTCAAGTAACCGGAAACATCCGGCGGCATGGGTTCACCGACCGCCACCTCTCGGCCATGCAGAGCGCTAAAGCTGGCTGCCGCACTTCGACCAGGCGCGCTTCCAGTCGCCCGCCAGTCGCTGGTAGAGCAGCTGCGCCCGGTACGTCTGTTCGGCCTTCCGCCAGTCGATCGGGCGTTTCTCGCCGCCGACCGCCCGCCACATCGTGAGGCTGAACCGGTAGAGCCCGCCGGGCACCCGCTTCGCGTCGCCCCCGGACTCGCATCGCGCCAGCGCGTCCCAGTTGAGCGCCGCGACGTCGGCTGAGATCGGGATGGTGTGCGGTGGCAGTCCGGGCTTGACGCGGATGACCGTGTCTTCGGGAGGGAACGTCGACAGGCCGGGTGAGACCGTGTCGCCCTCGCCGAGTTCGATGTTCGACTCCTGCAGGACCTCTTTGACGGTCCGCCCGGTGGTCGTCGTCTTGATGCGCATGGTGCCGGCCACGATCGTCACGCTGCGCTGGGTCCGCACGCTGAGCTTGAAGCCCTCGACCGGGATCTGGCGCAGCCGGGTCGTCGACAGTTGCAGCTTGCTGGGGTTCATCTTGAGTTCTTCGAGCGCGTCCTGGACGTTCAGGGCCACGGTCATGTGGGTGCTCGACGTGCCGTCGAGGTTCAGCGTCAGCGGGCGGGCGTGGCGGACCACGATCGTCATGCCGTCGTCGATCTCCGTCGGCGGGGGCGGCGAGACCATGTCGCGCTTGTCGTAGGCGACGCCGGCGCTTTCGAGGGCTCCTCGCACGTCGGTCGCGAACGACCGGTGGGTGGTGAGTTTCCCGTCGACGTCGAGGGTGATCCCCCGCGCCAGCCCGAACCCGGCCACCACTCCGACGGCGGCCCCCAGCGCGGCCGCGCACAGCACCGCCAGCCACGGGCGGACGAAGACCATCAGCCGGGACGGCGCCTCAGCGGGTTTCTCGACCGGGTGTTCCCAGCCCGACAGTTGGCTGCCCGTCTCGCGCTCCCGCGCGGGGCTCTCCAATGTCGGGGTATGCACGGATGCGTCCTTCCGGAGCCGCCATGGTCAACTCACACCGTATCGTGACATTGCATTACCAATCACCGAAAACGCGCGGGCCGTTCACGTTAATGATCTCGGCCAGCGCCTCCGGCGCCATGTCCTTCACCTGGGCCAGGCAGCGCAGTGTCAGCGGGATCAGGTAGGGCGCGTTGGGTTTGCCCCGGTGCGGGGTCGGCGGCAGGTAGGGCGCGTCAGTCTCGACCAGGATCAGCGACGGCGGTGCGACCCTGGCGGCTTCTCGCAGGTAGGCGGCGTTCTTGTAGGTGACGGGGCCGGAGAACGACATGTAGTAGCCCGCCGCGACGCAGCGCTTGGCCATCTCGGCGTCGCCCGAGTAGCTGTGGAAGACGACCACGTCAGGGGCGCCCTCGGAGTCGAGCACGTCGAGCACCGCGTCGTGGGCGTCGCGGTCGTGGATGACCAGTGCCTTGCCGGTGCGCTTGGCGATCTCGATGTGGGCCCGGAACGACGCGTGCTGGTCGTCCTTCGACGCCCAGTCGCGGAAGAAGTCGAGGCCGGTCTCGCCGACGGCTCGTACGTGAGGAAGACGGGCCAGGGCCTCGATCTGGCCGAGCACCTCCGGCGTCGCCGCGTGGGCCTCGTTGGGGTGGATCGCCACGCCGGCGTGAACGGCCTCGTGGTCGCGGGCGATCTCGGCGCCCCATTCGGAGCTGCGCAGGTCGTAACCGATCGTGACCAGGCGGGTCACCCCGACCGACCTGGCCTCTTCGACGATGCGATCCACGCTCGCCCCGGCCGCCTCGGCGGCCAGGGCGACGGGGTCACCCGATGACGCCTTGCGCTCCCCGACCATGATGTCGAGGTGGCAGTGGCTGTCGAACACGTCGGCGCCGAGCGCCTCGGGCAACGGGACGGACATTACTTGTCGCCCTCCAGGCGACCCAGTTCCTCATCGACGATCTTGGGGTCGAGCTTGGCGAACAGCGGCTTCGGCGGGGCCAGCGGGGTGCCCGACTGGATCGGCTTGTGCTCCCAGCGGGCGCTGTCGTTGTAGTCGCCGGTGATGACCGGGTAGGAGCGGCCACCCGGCTCGTCGACCTCGCGGATCTCCGGCATGCCGGACCAGACGCCCTGGCCGCCGAGCATCTCGTGGATCTTGTTGGACGAGTTGGGCAGGAACGGCGTGAGCAGCGTCTTGGCGTCGTCGACGACCTGGAGCGCGACGTGCAGGATCGTGCCCTGGCGCACGTCGTCGTCCTTGATCTTCCAGGGCTCCTGCTCGGCCAGGTAGCGGTTGGCGTCGCGGACCACGTCGAACGCCTCGGTGACCGCGTTCTTGAACCGCGAGCGGCCGAGCTCGGCGCCCACGGCGGGGAAGGCGTTGCGGGAGCGTTCGAGCAGCGCCCGGTCGGCGTCGGTCAGGTCGACCGCGTCGGGGACCTTGCCGAAGTTCTTGGAGGCCATCGAGATCGACCGGTTGACCAGGTTGCCCCAGGCCGCGACCAGCTCGCCGTTGTTGCGGTTGAGGAACTCCGACCAGGTGAAGTCGGTGTCCTGGTTCTCGGGGCCGGCGACCGCGATGTAGTAGCGCAGGGCGTCGGCGGAGTAGCGCTCCAGGAAGTCGCGCACGTAGATGACGACCGACCGCGAGGAGGAGAACTTCCTGCCCTCCATGGTCAGGAACTCGCTCGACACCACTTCCTTGGGCAGGTCGAGGCGGCCCAGCGAGCCCGCCTCGCCGCCACGGGTGCCTTCTCCGTTGTAGCCGAGCAGCATGGCCGGCCAGATCTCGGAGTGGAAGACGATGTTGTCCTTGCCCATGAAGTAGTAGCCACGGGCGTCGGGGTTCTGCCACCAGGCGCGCCACGCGTCGGGGTCGCCCGACCGGCGGGCCCACTCGACCGAGGCGCTCAGGTAGCCGATGACCGCGTCGAACCAGACGTAGAGGCGCTTGTCGTTGCGGTCGCTCCAGCCGTCGAGCGGGATCGGCACGCCCCAGTCGATGTCGCGGCTGATCGCCCGGGGCTGCAGGTCGCCCAGCAGGTTGAGCGAGAACTTCAGCACGTTGGGCCGCCACTCGCCCTGCTTGCCCTGCAGCCAGGTGCCGAGCGCGTCGGCGAAGGCGGGCAGGTCGAGCATGAAGTGTTCGGTCTCGATGAACTTCGGCGTCTCGCCGTTGATCTTCGACTTGGGGTTGATCAGCTCGATCGGGTCGAGCTGGTTGCCGCAGTTGTCGCACTGGTCGCCCCGCGCGCCGTCGTAACCGCAGATCGGGCAGGTGCCCTCGATGTAGCGGTCGGGCAGGGTGCGGCCGGTGGTCGGCGAGACCGCGCCCATCGTGGTCTTCGGGAAGATGTAGCCGTTCTTGTGCAGCCCGAGGAAGATCTCCTGGGCGACGGCGTAGTGGTTGAGCGTGGTCGTGCGGGTGAACAGGTCGTAGGAGAGGCCGAGGGCCGTCAGGTCCTCGGCGATGACCCGGTTGTAGCGGTCGGCGAGTTCACGGGCGGTGACGCCCTCTTTGTCGGCCTGGACCTGGATCGGCGTGCCGTGCTCGTCGGTGCCGGAGACCATCAGCACCTTGTTGCCCGCCATCCGCTGGTAGCGGCTGAAGACGTCGGACGGCACGCCGAACCCGGAGACGTGCCCGATGTGGCGTGGCCCGTTGGCGTAGGGCCACGCGACGGCGGTCAAGATGTGCTGAGACATGCCTCAAGCCTAGAGGCATCGGACTACAGCGTCGGCTGCTTATTCACTGCCTCGGCGGCTTCCTCCGCGGCGGAGGCGGCGATGTCGGCCGGGGTCTCGCGCGAGCGGCGGATGCCCAGGATCGAGATGAACAGCGATGCGAAGATCGTCTGGAAGCTCATGATGAACGCGGTCGCCGACGGCACGACCAGGCGCAGCGACTCGGCCGGGATCAGTTCACCGAAGCCCCGATCGCCCCAGTGGGCCAGCGAGGCGACCAGGCCGGCCAGACCGGCGACCGCCAGCAGGCCGCCGATGATGAGGCCGCGTTCGAGGGTGACGATGTCGATCAGCTTCTTGATGCGTGGCGACTCTGGCAGGAAGCCCTCTTCGGCCGCGAACACCTTGGTGAACAGGGCGAACAGCACGGCCTGGAAGCCGATCACCACCATCGCCGAGGCGCCCACGAGGGTGTCGACGTCGAAGGCGAGCTCGCCGATGCGCACCTGGCCGAAGGTCAGCGCCGTGCCGACGATGAGACCGAAGATCATCAGGGCCAGGCCCGGGATGAAGAACAGCCAGCGCGGGCTGTAGAGGAGCAGGAAGCGCAGGTGACGCCAGCCGTCGCGCCAGGAGCGCAGGTGCGGCGGGCGGGAGCGGCCGTCGGGCGCCAGGGTCGTCGGCACCTCGCGCACGTCGAGGCCCTGCAGGGTGGCCTTGACGACCATCTCGGAGGCGAACTCCATGCCGCCGGTCTGCAGACCCAGGTTGAGGATCGAGTCACGGCGGAAGCCGCGCAGGCCGCAGTGGAAGTCCTGGATGGCGCTCGGGAAGAACAGCCGACCCACGAACGACAAGACGGGGTTGCCCAGGTAGCGGTGCAGCGGGGGCATGGCGCCCGGGGCGATGCCGCCCCTGAAGCGGTTGCCCATCACCAGTTCGCCGCCCTTGCGGAGCTCCTCGACGAACGGCATGAGGTTGGTGAAGTCGTAGGAGTCGTCGGCGTCGCCCATGATCACGTATTTGCCGCGCGCCGCGCGGATGCCGCCGATCAGGGCGTTGCCGTAGCCCTTCTGGTCGATGTGGACCACACGGGCGCCCGCGTCGCGGGCCAGTTGCTGCGATCCGTCGGTGCTGCCGTTGTCGGCGATCACCACTTCGCCGTCGATCCCGTTCTCGCGCATGCAGGCCAGGGCCTTGCGGACGCATACCTCCACGGTCTCCGCCTCGTTGAGGCACGGCATGACCACTGTCAGTTCCACGTTCGTTACCCCTGCCGTTTACACCTGTGATCGCCGGTCATGAATCAGACCATGATGCCGTCTGCCCATAGGGGGGCGGGTCAAGTCCCGAAAACCCCTGGCATTCTGTAACCATGGTCGCGGTCGCGGAACCCGCCGTCACAGGCGCCCCCCAGGTCACCTGGAAGGAGCGTCTCGTCGTCACGCTGCGCAATCATCGCTGGTTCGCCGCCGCGCTCGCGGTCGGCGCGCTCCTGCGGCTCGTCGCGATGCTCGGCTTCGGCCCGGCGATGTGGTTCAACGACTCCTACGACTACGTGTCGGTCGCGCTCCACCCGAGGCCCCATCCGATCAGACCGGATGGCTATGCCTTCTGGCTGCTGCTGCTCCGACCTTTTCACAGCTTCAGCTTTGTTGTCCTCACGCAACACCTGATGGGCCTGGCAACGGCCGGGTTGATCTATGCGCTGCTGGTCAAAAGGTTCGCCATGGCCGGGTGGGCGGCGACTCTGGCCACCGTCCCGGTGCTGTTCGACGCCTACCAGATCCAGCTCGAGACGCTGATCATGAGCGACGCCATGTTCATCCTGCTGGTCACCGGGGTGATCACGCTGGTGCTCTGGCACCGCTCGATGACCTGGCAGGTCGGCGCGGCCGTCGGCGGCCTGCTCGCGCTGACCGCGCTGACCCGCAGCATCGGCCTGCCGATCCTGGCGCTGGTGGTGGCGTTCATCCTGATCAAGCGGGTCGGCTGGAAGCCGGTCGTGGCCATGCTGGCGGCGTGCGCGATCCCGGTCGTCGGCTACATGGGCTGGTTCAAAGCGGTCAACGGCCCGTTCGCGATGACACAGAGCGATGGCGTGATCCTCTACATGCGCACGGCGCTGTGGGCCGACTGCGACAAGATGGGCCTCGACCCGCGCGCCGACCTCGACCTGGCGCTGCTCTGCATCAACACGCCGGTGACCGAGCGCAAGAACTCGGCGCAGTACTACCTGTGGTGGGACAACGAGAACCAGCTCCATGTCTTCGGCGCGGGCCGCAAGTTCGACGCCGAGACCAACCGCATCGCGAGCGAGTTCGCCAAGCGCGCGATCATGGCCCAGCCGCTCGACTATCTGGGCGCCGTCGCCAAAGACTTCTTCCGCGCCTTCCAGTGGGGCCGCCCCACGTTCCCCGACCCGAAAACCTTCCTTCTGTACGAATTCAGCAACAACACCACCACCAAACTCCCCCAATGGAGCTCCTACCGGGGCACGACCAACGGCGACGCCACGCGCTACGAGAACGGCGAGGCCGCCACCGTCAAGGTCGCCCCCTTCTCGACGTTCATGATGAGCTACCAGTCGGTGATCCGGCTCCCCGGCACCATCCTCGGCCTGCTCGTGCTGGTGGGCCTGGCAGGTGTCGTCCAGCGCTGGCGCACCCTCGGCGGCCCGGTGCTGCTGCCGTGGCTCGGCGCGGTCGGCCTGGTGCTCGCCCCGGCGGCCACGGCCGAGTTCGACTACCGCTACCTGCTCCCGGCGGTGCCGCTGGCGTGCCTGGCGGCGGCGATCACGCTGCGGAACGCGCGGCTTCCCAGGAAGCGAGCGCAGGAAGAACCTCTCGCGGCGGAACCCGTCGCGCCGTGAAGATCACCCGCTCGAATGCACCGCGTTGTAAAGGTCCCGTTTGGAGACGCCCGCGTCTCTGGCCACGTCGCTGATCGCCTGTTTGCGGGTCACCCCGGTCGCCTCCAGCCGGGCGACCTCGCCGAGAAGATCGTCCACAGCGATCTCCTTCGGCACCGCCCCGGTCACCACGATCGTGATCTCGCCCTTGGCCCCGGGAGCCCCCGCGGCGAGTTCGGCGAGGCCGCCGCGCCGCACCTCTTCATACGTCTTGGTCAGCTCGCGGCACACGGCCGCGGACCGGTCGTCCCCGAACGCCTCGGCCATCGCCAGGAGCGAGGCCTCCAGCCGGTGGGGCGCCTCGAAGAACACCATCGTGCGCTCCTCGTCGGCCAGCTTCTCCAGCCGCCTGCTCCGGTCGCCGGCCTTGCGCGGCAGGAACCCCTCGAAGCAGAACCGGTCGCTGGGCAGCCCGGAGATGGCCAGGGCCGTGGTGACGGCCGACGGGCCGGCCAGCGCGGTCACCCGCACCCCCGCGTCGACCGCGAGCCGGGTCAGCCGGTAGCCGGGGTCGGAAACTCCCGGCATGCCCGCATCGGTGATGACCAGCACCTTCTGTCCTTCGAGCAGGTGACCGAGCAGCTCCTTGGCCCGCGCGATCTCGTTCTGCTCGTAGTAGGAGACGACCCGTCCGGTGATCTCCGCCTCGATGTCGTGGGCGAGCCGTCGCAGCCGCCGGGTGTCCTCGGCGGCGATCACGTCGGCGCTCTCCAGGGCGGCCCGCAGCCGTGGTGAGGCGTCGCCCGCCTGCCCGATGGGGGCTCCGGCCAGCACGAGGGTCCCGTATTCCGTCACCCCCTCAGTATGAAAGCTTCACGGAACCCGCCGGGCCGACGATCTCCGGCCGCGTCCGCCGCCCGGCGGTCCACGCGCTCATCTGCGATCTCTTCCCTCGTCATTCCGGTCGGCTTCGCTCTCCCGCGCTCCTCACCTCAGGAATCGGCGCGCTGCGGGCGATAATCGGAATGTTCGTCGTGTTCGTGGCGCGGTGTCGCCAGTAATGTGTCGGCGTGGCCGTGACCGATTTCGCTGACAAGGCGCCCGAACAGCCCGAGCCGAAGGAGCAGGTGCTCTCAGTGCGCGAGCGGCTGCTGCCGCCGATGCCGGGCGACGGGTTGTGGGCCTGGCTCGGCCCCCTCATCATCGCCGTGTTCGGCGGCTTCCTGCGGTTCGACCGCCTCGGAATGCCGAAGGCGGTGGTCTTCGACGAGACCTACTACGCCAAAGACGGCTGGTCGACCCTGAAATACGGCGTCGAGACCCAGTTCCTCGACGGCGACGCGGCCAATCAGGCGATGCTGCGCGGCGACGACAACATCTTCAAGGTCTGTCAGAACATCGCCGACTGCGGCTCCTATGTCGTCCACCCGCCGCTGGGCAAGTGGATGATCGGCCTCGGCGAGTGGATGTTCGGCCTGAACCCGTTCGGCTGGCGGTTCGCCGCCGCGCTGCTCGGCACGATCTCGATCTTCCTGCTGGCCCGGCTGGCCCGCCGGATGACCCGCTCGACCCTGCTGGGCTGCCTGGCCGGGTTCCTGCTCGCGGTCGACGGCCTCCACTTCGTGCTGTCCCGCACCGCCCTGCTCGACATCTTCCTGATGTTCTGGCTGCTGGCCGGGTTCGCCTGCCTGGTCGTCGACCGCGACAAGAGCCGCGAGCGGCTGGCCGACTGGTACGAGAACTCCCCCCTCAGCGACCTGGGCCCCCGGCTCGGCCTGCGTCCGTGGCGGCTGGCGGCCGGCCTGTGCCTGGGTGCCGCGCTGGCCACCAAGTGGACCGGCATCCTGTTCATCGCCGCGTTCGGCATCATGACGGTCCTGTGGGACCTCGGCGCCCGCCGCGCGGTCGGCCTTCGCCGCCCGCTGCTGGCGGCGCTGAAACTCGACGTCCCGCTCGCGTTCGCCTGGGTCGCGATCACGTCTTTGGTCGTGTACGTCGTCTCGTTCTTCGGCTGGTTCGGCAGCGACCGGGGCTACGGCCGCAACTGGGCCGAGGCCACCTCAGGCGGCTGGCAGAACTTCGTGTTCAGCTCCATGCGGTCGTGGTTCGACTACCAGACCCAGATCCTGTCGTTCCACACCGGGCTGGAGACCACCCACCCCTACCAGTCGCAACCGTGGCAGTGGCCGCTGCTCACCCGCCCCGTCGCGTTCTTCTACGAGTCGCCGTCGGGCTGCGGCACCGACAGCTGCTCCTGGGCCGTGCTCGGCACCGGCACCCCGATCATCTGGTACGCCGGTCTCGCCGCCATGATCGCCATGATCGCCTGGTACGTCGCCACCCGCGACTGGCGGGCCGGGGCCGTCCTGCTGGGTTACGCGGCGGGCTGGCTGCCCTGGTTCTACTTCGCCTGGGCCGACAACCGCACGATGTTCCTCTTCTACGCCATCCCGATGGTCCCGTTCATGATCCTGGGCATCGTGCTGGCGGCCGGCCTGATCATCGGCCCGGCCACCGCTCCACTGCAGCGCCGCAGGGCCGGCGCGATCGCGGTCGGCGTGTTCGCCCTGCTGGCCCTGGTCAACTTCTGGTGGCTCTATCCGGTGCTGTCGGCGGAGCTTCTTCCGTACCAGGACTGGTATGACCGGATGTTGTTCAAGAAGGGCTGGATCTGACCTCTGGCGGGCAGGTCCGTATCGTGAGTCACTAGGGGGGTGGTCCCGAGTGTCTCTCGGTCGTCGTCAACGGTGGGTGCCATACGGCAGACTGCGGGTCATGCCCGCACCTGACGTGGCGGCCCTCCTCGCCGAGCTGGAGCGAGCCGAGCCGGATGTCGCCGACTCGGCTCGAGTCGCCGTTGAGTGGCTCACCGGCGGCGAGGCCCTTGAGACGATCAGCCAGCTCGATGTCTGCGAGTTCCTCTGGTACGCCCTGCCGATCAAGGTGACGGGCGACCGGCACGGCATCGCCCGCGCCCTCGGCCGCCTGTTCGAACTGGGCGGCATGGAGCGCTACGCCGCCCTCTGCGACTCGCCCACCACGACCAGGATCCTGCGCGTCTACGCCCGTGAGGGCGAGGAGGCCGGCACCGCCGCCTACCAGGACGCCGTGGAATCGACCGGGGTCCTGCCTCCCGACGTCTCGGAGCTCAGCTGGAGCTCCATCATGGGCCCCGAGGAGCTGGGCGCCCACGTGGCCTGCGCGGCCGCGCTGGAACTCGCCCTCGTGTCCGGCGAGCTCCCGCAACCGGCCGACAAGGCCTTCGCCAAGGGCCGCCTCGACCTCACCCGCCGCTGGCTGACCAGCCCCCGCCCCGAACTCGGCGGCGACTGCTGGCTGCACCGCGTCCACGGCGAACGCCTCAACCGCTGGGTCCTCGGCCGGGGCCGCCCCCGCCGGGAACTCGCGCAGCCCTTCGAGGTCCGCCTGCACGCGCCCGTCACTCCCCCGGAAGAGCCCCACCTCGCCTCGCTGTGGTGGCTGCTCGACTGGGCCGAGACCGGCGGCGTGCCGCTGACCCAGAAGTTCAACGTGGCCCGCGCCCTGGTGATCGAGTCGGTCGAACTGTTCGGCTGGGACACGCTGACCTCGGGCACCGTCCGGGGCGAGGCCGACGTGCCGACCCTGACGATGCTCCGCGAGATGGTCATGACCGACCTGAAGGCCGTCCGGCGCACCGGCCGCAAACTCGTGCTGACCCCCGCGGGCCGGAGACTGTCCGACAACCCCGACATCCTCTGGACCGCCGCCACGGCGGCCCTGCTCACCCCCGCCAAGGGCGAACACGACTTCGAGGTCTCCATCCGCGAGTCGGCCCTGATGTTGCTGGCCGACGGCGCCGAATACGCCTACCCCGACCTGTGCGAACGCGTCGCCGAGGTGGTCAACGGCGAGGGCTGGCGTTCGGCGGCCGGAGCCCAGGTGAGCGCCAGAGACCTGGGCGGCCCGATGGGCGAGTTCCAGCGCCGCCTCGACGCCCTCGACCTGCGCGTGTCGTGCGACTGGCGCTCGACGTGGCAGCTCACCCCGGTGGGCCAGGCGGCGGCCCTGTCGGCGCTCCGCACCCAGGCCCTGCGCCCGAGGCAGTACGCCGGGCTGGGCTGACCACTTCCGCTGCGCGTGCAGCGGATACGGGGGGTCGCGCGTTCTATAGACATGACGGGTGACATGCTTCAGGACTTCGTGCCGCCACCCGAAGTTCTGGTCACCCTCTATCGCGAGAACCGGCTCGAACTCATTCGGCTGGCCCTGCTGCTGGTCGGCGACCGGGAGACCGCGGAAGACGTCGTCCAAGACGTGTTCGCCCGGCTGCACGGGAGCCGGCCGGGTGTGCTGACCCTGGCTTATGTCCGCACCAGCGTGCTCAACGGGGCGCGCTCGGCGCTGCGGCGGCGGCGGGTGGCGATCCACAAACCGCCGCCGGCCGCCATTCCGGAAGATTCGGCCGAAGCGGCCGTGTTGCTGGGCGAGACCCGGCAAGAGGTGCTGACCGCCCTCAACCGGCTGCCGAACCGGCAGCGGGAGACCCTGGTGCTGCGCTACTACCTCGACCTGTCCGACGGGGAGATCGCGGAGGTGACGGGTCTGCAGCCGAGCACGGTCCGCTCCACGGTCATGCGCGCGCTGATCCGCCTGGAACGCGAACTGAAGGCGTCGACATGAGCCACATCGAAGACATCCTCCGGGACGCCCTCACCACGAAGGCCGCCACCGTCGCCGACGACGGCCTCCTCCACCCGCTGCCCACGCCGCATCGGTCCTGGTCGGTGCGCTGGCGCGGGCCCCTCGCCCTCGCGGCCTCCCTCGCCGTCGTGGCGAGCGGGCTCTTCCTGGGTGTACGCGGCGTCGCCGTCGAACCCTTCCCCGCCGCCTCCCCCAAAGCCATGGGCCCGTACGTCGGCCCGCTGGCCACCCCCATCGAGCAGGTGTGGCCGAAGGCCGTCCACCGGATCCCGGCCGAGGGGCCGGGCGGCGTCGCGTTCACCCCCACCGACGTCGCCGACGGCGCGGTCGTCGGGAGGGGCCAGCAGGACACGATCCTGCGCTACGACCTGACCCGGCGCGCGTTCAACGTGGTGGCGACCGTGAACACGTACACCACGAGTCTGGTCGCGGGCGACGGTCACGCCGCCTGGTGGGCCGGCGGCGCCATCTGGCTGGCGCCGCTGACCGGGGGCGAGCCCGTGCGCCTGGCCACCGCCGGCACGTCGCCGACCTCGCTCACCGGCCTGGCCATCGCCGACGGCATGGTGACCTGGTCGACGTTCGAATCGGGCATTCAGAGCGTCCCGCTGTCCGGCGGACCGGTCGCCCGGGTGCCCGGTTCCGCCGGTTACGTCTTGATGGAGTGGCCGTGGGCCGGCCGGGCGCCCAACGGGCTGGTCGACCTGCGTTCCGGCACCTGGTCGACGGCGCCCACTCCCCGGGGCCGCACCGTCTGGTTCGGCTGCGGCCCCGAATGGTGCGCCGACCTGCTGGAGGCCTGGCGCCGCGACGGCACGGTCGTGCGCCGTCTCCCCGGACGGCCAACGAGCCGGCTGTGGGGCGCCCACGTCGTCCACCTCGTGCAGCAGGACGCCGCGGGGACCCGGGCCTCCACCCTCTACGACGTGCCCAGCGGCCGGGCCGGGCAGATCGTCAACGAGGCCGAGGGCGTCCAGCTGGGCGACGAGGTGTCCTGGTACCGGACGGGCGACACGGTGACCGCCATCGACATGGACGCCCTGCGGTGACCCCTCACGGCACGGCGGCCAGGAACAGGTAGCTCCCGCACAGCGCGAGATGCAGACCGGCCGACAGCAGCGTCGCCCGCCCCGGCATGACGGTGAGCGTGCCGACGATCGCGGTCAGCACGAGCAGCACGATGTGGACCGCGCCGAGCCCCAGCAGGAGCGGCCCGGCGAGCCAGATCGACGCCACCGCGATGGTCGGGATGGTCAGCCCGATGCTGGCCATCGCCGACCCGAGGGCGAGGTTGAGGCTGATCTGGACCCGGTTCCGGCGCGCGTTGCGGGCGGCGGCCAGGGTCTCCGGCAACAGCACCAGCAGCGCGATGACGACACCGACCACCGATCCGGGCAGCCCGGCGCCGGAGACGGCGTCCTCGATGGTCTTCGACTCGACCTTGGCCAGCCCGACGACCGCGACCAGCGCCACGACGAGCAGCCCGAGGCTGGTCCGGGCAGCCTTCGCCGACGGGCCGTAGGCGTGGTCGTCGTCGTCGCCTTCCGCCAGGAAGTAGTCCCGGTGCCGGATGTTCTGGACGAACACAAACAAGACGTACAGAGCAAGTGACACCACGGCGGCGAAGGCGAGCTGCGGGCCCGAGAACTCCGGACCGGAGTCGCTGGTCGTGAACGAAGGCAGCACCATGCACAGCGTCGCCAGCGTGATGACGGTGGCCAGCGCCGCGCCGGTCCCCTCGGGATTGAACGGCGCGGTGCCCCGTCTCAGCGCCGTGATCAGCAGCGACAGCCCGACGATGCCGTTACAGGTGATCATCACCGCGGCGAAGACGGTGTCCCGGGCGAGCGAGGCGGCGCCGGGCCCGCCCGAGATCATCAGCGTCACGATCAGCCCGACCTCGATGACCGTGACCGCGACGGCCAGGATCAGCGACCCGAACGGCTCCCCCACCCGATGGGCGACCACCTCGGCATGATGGACGGCCGCCAGCACACACCCCGCCAGCAGCAGCACGATCAGGACCTCGACGACGACCGGCAGACCGCGCCCCCAGACCGCGGCGAGCGCCAGAATGGCGACGACGGGCACGATCGACGCGGCCACCCTCACCCGGGCGTTCATCGGACCTCCTGAGCCGGGTAGGGCGTGAGTTTCGTCTCGGTCATCAGGCGGTGGTGAAATTCCTCGTGGACGAGGGCGGTCCGGGCGTGTCGGCCGACGATCTCGGCGAGGTCGGGCGGAACGTCGGCGCCCCAGGTCCGGCGGATCTGGTGCACCAGAAACCCGGCGGTGTAGTCGCGGTCATACCGGAGATGCGCGGTGAGGAACGCCCTCTCGGCCGGTGAGAGGTCGAACGCCGAGCTCAGGGCGAGGCCGAAGTCGGCGAAGTAGAGCGCCTCCCCGTCGGTGAGGACGTTGCGGAAGTGGGCGTCGAAATGGACCAGTCCGCGTGAGCTCATGACGTCACAGCCGCGCGCGAGTTCCCGCTCCGCCCAGGCGTAGCGCGGCCGGTCGGCGAGCCATCCGTCCAGCGTGTGCGGGATGTGCTCCAGGAACAGCGCGAGACTGAACGAGGACCGGCCGATGGCTTCGAGCCGCTCGCGCACGGCCGGGGAGCCCTCCCAGTGGGCGACCGCGCCGTCGATGCCGCCGAACTCCTCGGCGAACCCTTCGGGAGGCGAGTCGGGGATGACCCGCCAGTGGTAGAGCAACGGAAATCCCTGGTAGTCGCCCGCGCGGACCCAGCCGGTCGTCATCTCGTGGACGGCCAGCTCCCGCCAGGCGCCGAACCCCGCCGAACCGAGGCCGTAGTGGTAGAAGGCCGGCAGGTCGAACAGGTTCGCCGTCGACCGGGCGTTCCCTGGCCGCATCTCCAGATCGGTCAGCGGGACCCGTTTGACGAAGACCGGTGTGCCGTCGACATCCAGGGTCGCCGACCTGCCGCCGATGCCCGCGTCGTGCGCGGTGGCTGTCCGCACGCGGTCGGCGAGTTCGTGGTCGCTCAGCTCCGACAACCGTGGTGAAGCGGCCTCATATCCCGCCCGCACTGGCACCCCCTGGCTTATCCACAGGTCGATTCTTCACTCCCTCCGGTCAAGTGCGGTGTTGGGTAGTGTCGGCGGCCGAGTCAAAGATCCAACCGGGCAGGGGAGCCACTTGAGAGACACACGGGGTGACCGGCGAGGGCGCAGACCCAACCGCCCCGATCCGGCCGCAGGTCCGGTCGAGGCGTTCGCCGACCAGTTGTGGCAGCTCAAGATAGCCGCGGGCGACCCGACCTTCGCCGAGATGTGCGACCAGCTCGGGGCCGCCGCGTCGAAGTCGTCCCTGGCCGCGGCCTCGCAGGGGCGGACACTGCCGAGCTGGGCTGTGACCTGGGAGTTCGTCCGGGTGCTCGCGGTCGGGCGACTGGGCCAGGATCCGGCGGAGGCGGAACGGGAGTGGCTGGCCCGCTGGAGAAAGGCGTTCGCCGACCTCGGACCGCCGTCTCCGAACACGAACACCTCCATCAGCACGGTGTCGCCTTCGGCCGTCGGCACCGCGTCGCCCTCGGATGTCGGCACCGCATCGCCCTCAACCGTCGGCACCGGGTCGCCCCTGCTCGTTGGCACCGCGTCGTCCTCGGATGTCGGCACCGCATCGCTCTCGGCCGTCGGCACTGGGTCGCCCTCAGATGTCGGCACCGCATCGCCCTCGCTCGTCGGCACCGGGTCGCCCTCGCTGGAGGAGGGCGCCCCTGGCGAGGTGGCGCCGCGCTCCGCGGAGATCACGGTCTTCGCCGGCGGCGCATCGCGCTCTCGGGAGGCGCGGGTCGCCGGGTCGGCGCGGCGGTTCGGGCCGCGGGTCCTCGCCGCCGCCGCAGTCGCGCTCGTGGTGGCCGTCGCCGGGGCCTTCCTGGTCAACGGCAGGTCTCCGGAGAAGGCCTTGGTGACCCCCATCCCGCTGGACGAATCGATCTTCGAAGGAGACATCACCATCCCCGACGGCACCCTGATAGCGAAGGGCGAGTCGTTCGAGAAGGTCTGGCGGATCAAGAACACCGGCAAGGTCGAGTGGTCCGGGCGTTTCCTCATGCGAGTGAACGACACCGTCTGCTCCGCTCCCAGGAAGGTCGAGATCCCGCACACCCCGCCGGGAGACTCGGTGGACATCCGGGTGCCGGTGGTGGCGCCGGACATCGCCGGCGCCTGCAAGATCTTCTGGAAGATGGTGGACGATGAGGGCCGCCTCCTCTTCCCCGACAAACGTCCGATCTTCCTGGATGTCCGAGTGGGCTGACCTGCGGTTTATTTGTCCAATGTCCAGTGGACAAATATCGGACGAAGATCCCTGGAAGTTGCCGGAGACGTCGTGCCAGCGTGAAGGGCAAGGACCTCTCAACGGAAAGGGACCTTTGTCGTGCTCATCCTGAGGAAGGTCGCCTCACTGGGACTCACGACCGCCGCGGTCGTCGCCGCAGCCGTCGTGGGCACCGCGACGCCCGCGTCCGCCGCGCTCTACGGCGGGCAGTGCGGCTCCGGCTACAACCTCGTGAACTTACGAGACTTCCCCGACATGCGCGGGACGATCTATCTGACCTACAACGCCTCCACCGGAAAGAACTGCGTCGTCACCATCAGGGAGAACCCGGGTGGCGCGACGCTGATGGAGGCCTACATCCGCCGCACCGGCACGACCACGTGGATCAAGGACCGGGGCAACTTCACCACCTACGCCGGCCCGGTCTACCTCTCGGCGGCCGGATCGTGCGTCGACTGGGGCGGCACCATCGGCACCGCCAGCGTGGGCCGCAACGGCACCAACTGCGGCTGACCGACCCAACACGACGCGCCCGACGTCAGTGCGTCCGGAATGACGTCACCTGACGTGCGCTCGTGTTCAGGCATGTGCAAAAAACGCATTGGAAGGGGACCAATGAAACTCGTCAAGAAGGCCACCGTCACCGCCGCCTGCGCCACCGCTGTGCTCGCCGCGACCCTCACCACGGCCCAACCGGCCATGGCCGCCTCGTATGGCGGAGAGTGCGGCACGGGCTACGGCGTCGTCAATTCGGCGCCGATCGGGACCAAGGGGACCGTGTTCCTGACGTACAACTCCTCGACGGGGAAGAACTGCGTCGTCGCCAAGCGGAACAGCGTCGGGTCCGCGGTTCTCATCGAGGCCGGGCTGGGTCTCAACCCGGTCGGCAGCCACTGGCCGCAATACCAGGGCGACTACTTCACCTCATACGCGGGCCCGATCTACATCTCGGCGGCGGGCAGGTGCGTCGACTGGATGGGCCGCATCACCGGCACCGAGGGCGGCAAGCGCCGCACCAACTGCGGCTGACCCGAAACACGGCCTGCGGGGGCCGGCGGGCTGAGAAACGAATCTCAGGCCGCCGCAACGACGAACGATCGGGGCCCGGGAATCACCCGGTACCCCGATCGGGAGTCTCACCACAGATCGCGGCCGTTTAGCCCACGATCGTGCCAGGCGTAACCGTCACACCGTCCTTCGCTTTCGGCCAGGAAGTCGGCCTCGGTCAGCAGGTCGCAGCCGCGCAGCCCTCCATCGGGCCAGGTCTAGCCGTCGCACTGTTCCTCGCTTTCGGTCAGGAAGTCGGCCTCGGTCAGCAGGTTGTGGGCGCCGAGGTCGACCTGGATTCGGCCTGGAGCGGTGGCCAGGCGTTCGGTGTCGGCTAGCCGGAAGTGGACCGAGGCGGTGCCGTGGCTGTTGTCGGCGGAGCCGCCGAAGATCAGGTAGATGAGTTCCGGGTTCAGTTCGCCCAGTGGGTTGGTGACCTGCCAGCCGTTGTCCGGGCGGTCGAGGCGGAACGACGTCGTGATTCCGCTCAGGGGTGGTGCCGTGTAAACGGCGTCCTGGACTGATCTGTCGTTCTCGTTGTGGTAGACGACGACGGTCTCGGGTGGATCACCGCACCAGGCCAGGACGACGCGGAGGTTTCCCTCGGTGTCCACGGTCAGCCCGGTCACGCCGTTCACCGGGCCGGTGCAGCCGGAGAGCAGGCCGGGGTACAGCAGAAACGCCAGGTATCTCCGCACGCGTGCAGCGTAGTTTCGCGTATGTGACGGGGTGATGTCGGAGCGGCATCGGTATCGGACGCCGTACAAAGAAATCGATTCAGGTGAATGGGAAAGCCGTTCTTCATACGCCGATGTCGCGGAAACCGCGAAAAACCAATAGCCAGAAATACGGCGATTCGGGAAGCTGATCGATATGCAGGCCACCGTTACCGTTACGCCGGCCGCGCTTCCCGAGGTGTTGCTGAACGTCGCGCTGGTGCGTCCCGTCTTCCTCTGGGGTGCTCCCGGTATTGGGAAGAGTTCGCTGATCAGGGCGTTCGCCGAGTCGCTGGGGCTCGAATGTGTGACGCTGCTCGGCACCCAGCTCGCGCCCGAGGATCTCATCGGCGTGCCGCAGATCGTCGGCGATCGGAGCCGGTTCGCGCCGCCCGAGTCGATCGCCCGCGACGAGCCCTACTGCCTGTTCCTCGACGAGCTCAACGCGTCTTCGCCCGAGGTGCAGAAGGCGTTCTACTCGCTGATCCTCGACCGCCGGATCGGCACCTACGAGCTGCCCAAGGGGTCGGTCGTCATCGGCGCGGGCAACCGGGCCACCGACAACGCGCTCGCCCGGCCGATGCCGTCGGCGCTGGTCAACCGTATGATCCACCTTCACCTGCGCGCTTCGGTGGACGACTGGCTCGTCTGGGCCTCGGCCAACGGTGTGCACCGGTGGGTGGTCGACCATCTCGTACAGCGGCCTGATCACCTGTGGAGTGCCCCGCCGAAGACGGAGGAGCCGTTCTCCACGCCGCGTGGGTGGCACATGCTGTCGGACGCGCTGCACGCCTACGGTGAGACCGTCGACGGCGACACCCTCGCCGTGCTCGCGCACGGCACGCTGTCCCCGGTGCACGCGTCGGCGTTCCGGGCTTATGTGAAGACGGTCCGGCACGCCTTCGATCTCGATGCCGTCATCAAGGGCGAGGTGGCCTGGCCGCGCGACCCGCAGGACCGTGACCTGCTTTTCTTCCTGTCGGAGGCGTTCCGGGCCCGGTTGGCGAAGGATCTGCCCGCGTCGAAGAAGCACGCCTCCCCCGCCCTCCAGAAGCTGGCGTTCCGGTCCAAGGCGCTGCTGATCGAACTGGCCGAGATCAGTCTCGAATGCGCCCAGCTGGTCATCGCGACCGACGACAACGGTGTCCCGGTGCTGCCGTCGTGGTTCCTCATCGAGGTCGGCCGCGACCTGCCCCGGCTGGCGGCGGCGCGGGCCTGATGAGCAGACAGAGCAAGCAGCGCAAGCCCGACCCGTGGCGCGTGGCGGTCCATCGCGGCTGGCACGAGGCCTCGGCGCATCCGCTGTTCCGCGCCATGGGTATCGGCATGGACGACGACGAGGACCTGCCCGACGGCGTCTGGGCCGACATCCTCCCGGAGGGGAGTGTCCGCTTCAATCCACGCGTCCGCGCCGAATCCGACCTGTGGGCGTGGGTGTTCGCCCATCTGCTGCTGCACGCCGGTTTCGGCCACCTCGACCCGCGCACCGCCGAACCGGGCGACCTCGACCGCCCCTTCGGGCGGGACAAGCGACGAGTGCCCCGGCTCCACTACCAGGCGGCCTGCTGCGTGGTGGTCGACCGTTTCCTCACGTCTGTCGGCATCGGCCGTCCGCCCCACCGCCTGCCTCATTTCCCCACCGAAGACGAGACGACCCTCGCGAGCCGCTGGACGGCCGGCGTCCCGGCCGAGTACACCCCGAGCGAGCACCCCGACTTCACCGTCGGCACCGAGAAGCAGGCCGACTGGAACAAGTTCCCCCACGAGCTCGCCATCGGCGTCTCGTCGGCGGCGACGTCGGCCGTCACGGTGGCGTCCGGGGGCGATCCGCTGCGGCGCAAGCCGCCGTGGGAGCTGGCGCTGGGCTGGTTCGTGTCGTCCTATCCCCTGCTGGGCGCGCTGGCGGCGGGCATGAAGATCGTCGCGGATGCCGACGTGGCGCGTGGGTGGGACATCTCGATCGCGGCCGTCAACGCCGAGGCCGGCGAGCTCTACATCAACCCGCTGCGCGAGCTCTCGACAGAAGAGTGGCGGTTCGTCCTGGCCCACGAGATGCTCCACGCGGCGCTGCGACACGCCGACCGGGTGGGCGGGCGCGACCCGTACCTCTGGAATGTGGCCTGTGACTACATCGTCAACGGCTGGCTCGTCGAGATGAACGTCGGTGAGATGCCCGAAGGACTCCTCTACGACCCTGAACTTCGCGGACTGTCCGGTGAAGAGGTGTACGACCGCATCAGCAAGGACCTGCGCCGCATGCGCCGCCTGGCCACCCTCCGGGGCAAGGGCCTCGGCGACCTCCTCCAGGAACCCGCGACTCCCGGCCGGTACACCGACCTCGACGCCTACTACCGCAGCGCCCTGACCAACGGCCTGGAATACCACCTGTCCGCCGGACGCGGATACCTCCCGAGCGGCCTCGAACAGGAGATCCGCGCCCTCGACCAGCCCCCACTCCCCTGGGACGCCCAACTGGCCCGCTGGTTCGACGAACACGTCCGCAGCCCCACCCGCAAGCGCACCTACGCCCGCGCCTCCCGCCGCCAGTCGTCGACGCCCGGCATCCCGCGGCCCGGCTGGATCCTGCCCGAGGAGGTCGTGCGGCAGGCGACGTTCGGCGTGGTCCTCGACACGTCGGGTTCGATGGATGTACGTCTGCTCGGCAAGGCCCTGGGCGCGATCGCGTCATATGCGCTGGCCAGGGACGTGCCGCAGGCCCGGGTGGTGTTCTGCGACGCCGCCGCCTACGACGCGGGCTACCTGCCGGTCGAGACGATCGCCGGGAAGGTGCGGGTGCGCGGCCGCGGCGGAACGGAGCTGCAACCGGGGGTCAACCTGCTCGAACGCGCCGACGACTTCCCCCGTGACGGGCCGATCCTGATCATCACCGACGGCTGGTGCGACGTGATCCGGGTGCGGCGCGAGCACGCGTACCTGATCCCGGAAGGGGCCTCACTGCCCTTCCGTCCGCGCGGACCGGTGTTCCGCATGCGCTGAACAGATGCCTTCATCGAGCCGTCAGCTCGATGGAGAGCTTCCACAGGCGTCGCGCGGCGTCCGGATCGAGGGCGTGGTCCGCGACCCCGCGGCGCACGCCCGGGGTGAACGGCTCCGCCTCCTGACAGTCCTCGAAGTACGCGCCGGTGACCCCTTCCACGAGGGGCGACGCGGCGAGGAGGACGGAGGTCGCGGCCCCCTGGGCGATGTTCTTCTCGGAGACGCCGGTCGTGCCCGACGGGTCGAACGACGGCGGGGGTGTGACGACGTGCCGGCCGAGGCCGGTCTCCCAGATGCGTCCCGGGTTGAGCGCGTTCACCGCGATTCCGTCGGCGGCCCAGCGCTTGGCGGCCTCGACGGCGAAGAGGATGTTCGCGGTCTTCGACTGCGCGTAGGCGAGCCACGGGTCGTAGGGCTCCCGGACGAAGTCGGGGTCGTCGAACCGGACCGGGCCGTTGACGTGCCCGACGGAACTGAGCACGACCACCCGCGCGTTCCCCGCCTCCCGGAGCGCGTCGTGGAGGCCGACCGTGAGGGCGAAGTGGCCGAGGTGGTTGATGGCGAACTGGAGTTCGCGCCCTTCGGGTGTGCGTTGCTCCGGGGTGGCCATGACCCCGGCGTTGTCGACGAGGACGTGCAGCGGTCCCGTCCAGCTCCGGGTGAACGCGGCGACGGAGCCGAGGTCGGCCAGGTCCAGGTGCGCCGCGCGCACGTCCGGGTTGCCGGTCCCCGCGCTGATCTCCCGCGCGGCCCGCGTCGCCGCCTCCAGATCGCGTGCGGCGATCGTCACGTCCGCGCCGGCCGAGGCCAGCACCCGCGCGGTCTCGCGGCCGAGCCCCCCGGCGGCGCCGGTGACGATCGCCCGCCGTCCGCTGAGGTCGACGCCCACGATCACGTCGTCCGCGGTGGAGTGGGGGCCGTACGGCGTGGTGAATCGTGATGACATTCGCTGTGCCTCCGCGTCTAGACTATAAACGGAGTCGCGTCCGCTTACGGAGGCGAGCATAAGCGGAGCCGACTCCGCTTGCAAGGAGGAGACCATGGCCCGCTCGCTACGCGCCGACGCGCAGGCGAACCACGAACGCCTGCTCGACGTCGCCGCGCGGGTGTTCGCCCGGGAGGGCGCCGACACCTCGCTCAAGACCATCGCCGCCGAGGCCGGCGTGGGCATCGGCACGCTGTACCGCCGCTTCCCGACCCGCGAGGACCTCATCGAGGCGACCTACCGCAACGAGACCACGCGGCTGTGCGAGTCAGCTCCTCGGCTACTGGAGCGGCACCCGCCCGTCGAGGCCTTCGAGGTGTGGATGGAGTCCTTCGTCGACTACATGCTCACCAAGCAGGGCATGTCCGACGCCCTGCCGGCGATCCTCGCGACGCGAGACGGCCTCCGCCTGCACAGCCGACAAGCACTGGGCGAGGCGGTGGGGACCCTGCTCGCCGCGGGCGTCGCCGCCGGGCGGCTGCGCTCGGACAGCTCGGCCTCCGACGTGCTCATGGCGCTGGGCGGCATCACCCTCATCAGCGGCCACGAGCATCAGCGCGCCCTCGCGTCGCGGCTGATCTCACTTCTCCTCGACGGCCTGGCCGCCCGTCCGCTCCCCGACTGACGCCGACCAGCTGGCGAGCAGGCCGAGCGCCGCCGCGGAGCCGGAGCCGGGCTCGACCGTGTGCAGCCCGAACACCAGCTCCGGCTCACCGACCGGCGTGAACGCCTCGTATCCGAGTTCGAGCTCCCCGACCAGGGGATGGTGGTAGCCCTTGGTCCCGTGCTCGCGAACGTCGACGTCGTGCTCGGCCCACCACCGCCGGAAGTCGGGGTCGCCGACGGCGAGATCGCCGACCAGGTCGGCCAGTCGTGGGTCGTGGGGGTGGGTGCCGGCGTAGACCCGCAGCCCGGCGACGACCTTGCGGGCGGTGGCGGCCCAGTCGTGGTAGAGATCGCGGGCCGCGCCCACCGTGAACAGGTAGCGCACCATGTTGCGCTCCCCGGCGGGCAGCAGTTCCAGCCCGGCGTAGAAGGCGAGGCCGAGCGGATTGATGGCCAGCAGGTCGCTCCGGGGACCGAGGACCAGCGCGGGCACGTCCACGACGAGATCCAGCGCCCGGCGCAGCCCTGGACGCAGCCGGGGAGCCGGCCCGGTCGCCTGCCGGGCACGAGCAGGGGCGACCAGGGCGTAGAGGTGATCGCGTTCGGTGCGGTTCAGCCGTAGCACGCGGGCGATCGCGTCGAGCACCGACGTGGAAACGCCCTTGACCCGGCCCCGCTCGATCCGCTCGTAGTACTCGGCGCTGACGCCCGCCAGCAGCGCGACCTCCTCACGCCGGAGGCCGGGGACGCGGCGCACGCCGATCTGCGGCGGCAGCCCGGCGTCCTGAGGGGTGATCCGGGCGCGACGGGTGCGCAGGAACTCACGGAGATCGTTCGCGGCGAGGTCGGCCATCTCTCCACCGTAAGGGCCGCCACCTGCGCAATCGTCAGGTCTGAGGGGGTTCTGCCGGTCCCCCCTCTGGCCGTTACCCGGTCTCGGCAGAGCCTTCCACGGCCCGGAGCAAGAGCCGTGTACTGGTTCGATGATGCGAAATCGAACACTCGGCACCTCCGGCATCGCGGTCAGCGACATCGCGTTCGGCGCGATGAATTTCGGCTTCCCCGGAGGCCCGGACGAGGACCAGGCCATCGCCATGATCCACCGTGCCCTGGACGCCGGGGTCAATCTGATCGACACGGCGGACGTCTACACCCACGGCGAGTCGGAACGCCTGGTCGGCCTGGCGGTACGCGGCCGCCGCGAGGAAGTGGTGCTGGCGACCAAGTTCGGCCTGCCGATGGGTGAAGGGTCCGGCGGGTCGCGACGCTGGATCAAACAGGCCGTCGAGGACAGCCTGCGACGACTGGGCACCGATTACCTCGATCTCTACCAGATGCACCGGCCGGACTACGCGACCGATCTGGACGAGACCCTGAGCGCCCTGTCCGACCTGGTCCGCGAGGGCAAGGTGCGGGCCATCGGATCCTCGACCTTCCCGGCCGAACTGATCGTCTCGGCCCAGTGGGTGGCGCAGAGGGGCGGCCACCACCGTTTCGTCACCGAGCAGCCCCGCTACTCGATCTTCAACCGCCGCCCCGAGGCGCATGTCTTCCCGGCGCTCCAGGAGTTCGGCATGGGCGCGCTCACCTATGCGCCGCTGGCCAGCGGCTGGCTGTCAGGCCGCCAGGACCCGGCCGGCGGCCGCCGTCCCGGGCTGGAGGCCCACGTCTTCGACCTCGGCACCCCCGCCAACCAGGCGAAAATCCAGGCGGTCGAGCACCTGCGCGAGATCGCCGACGGCATGGGCGTGCCGATGACCCATCTCGCGCTGGCCTTCGTCCGCGCCCACCCGGCGGTGAGCACGGTGCTGATCGGCCCCCGCACCCCCGAACAGCTCGACGACCTGCTCGCCGGCGCTGGCGTCACCCTCGGCGACGACGTCCTCGACCGCATCGACGAGATCGTCGCCCCCGGCACCGACCTCAACCCCGCCGACAACTACGACGCCGAGATCCCGGCGATCGCCGACAAGCGGCTCCGCCGACGACGGTGACTGTTCTCCAACGGAGAATAAGCTGCCGCCCATGACACCCAGACGCCGCAGACGCAGTCCCGAGGAATCACGTGCGGAGCTCCTGGCGGCGGCGGCCCAGCTGATCAGGGAACGAGGCCCGGACAACGTCACCCTGAGACAGATCGCCGAGGCCGCCGGGGTCGCCCACGGGCTCGTGACCCACTATTTCGGCACCTACGCCGCCCTGGTCCGCGAGGTATTGACCGCCGAGAACGACCGCATCGAAGTGTCGGTACGCGAGCGGATCCAGGCCGAGCAGGGCGTCCCGACCGCGGTGGGAATCACGGGAGTGCTGTTCGACACCCTTGCCGACGAGCGCTACCTGCGCCTGTTCGTCTGGGCCGAGATGAACGCCAGCTACCGGGGCGCCGTCCGTCCGGAGCTGGTCGAACTGATCGACGCGATCGAAGCCGGGATCCACGCGGCGCTGGCGGGACGACCCGTGCCGAGCCGCTCCCGCATCGAGGCGGTGGCGCTCATCGGACTGTCGGCGGCGTACGGGTTCGCCATCGGCGGTCAGTCGTGGCTGGCGGGCATGGGACACGACCCCGACGATCCGGCGCACGAGGCGGAGTTCCGCGTCCAACTGGCCACGATGCTGGGAAACCACATGGTGGCCGAATCCGGATGACTTATTGGCCAGTTGGATAATAACCTGGAGACCATCACGCTGATCGAACAGACAGGACTCACGCATGGCTGAGCACCCCGCCCCCTCGGTGCGCGCCTCCGACAAGGATCGCGACCATGCGGCCGAGCGCCTGCAGTCAGCCGCCGCCGAGGGCCGGATCGACCTGGACGACCTGGACCGACGGCTCACCGAGATCTACGGAGCCAAGACCCAGGCCGAACTGGAGCGCGCAGGCCAGGATCTTCCCGAGCCCGCCCGCACGGACACGCTGGTGGTGAGCGACGAACCCAGCTCCCACTTCGCGATGAGTGTGTTCGGCTGGTTCACCCGCAGGGGCCACTGGGTCGCCCCACGCGACTTCACGTCGCTGTCGATGTTCGGCGGCGGCGAGATCGACCTACGCGACGCCGCCTTCGCCGCCCGCGAGATCCGGGTCCGCGTCTTCGCTCTCTGGGGGTACGCGGAAGTCACCGTTCCCGACGACGTCGAAGTCGAGGTCAAGGGCTTCGGCCTGTTCGGGGCGTTCGACAGAAGCGCCGCCCACAGGAGGCGGGGAGCGCCACGCGTCGTCATCAGCGGGCTCGCCTTGTTCAGCGGCGTCCGGACGAGAACCAAGCCGGCGCGGAGAACGCCCTGACCCGCCCGGACTGACCGAAAGCGCGCTTCCCGAACGGCTAGGCCTGGCTCACGCGGCATCAAGAGAGTCGAGCCAGGCGAGCAGGCGAGCACCCTCGCGTTCCATGACTGCCGGGTCGCGCAAGGCGTTGGCCAGCAGGGACATGCCCTGATAGGCACCCACCAAGGTGAGCGCCAGGCCATCGGGTTCCGGCTGGCCCAGCTCGCTGAACTGGCGTTCCACCCAGGTGAGCAGAAGCCGGATGACCCTGCCCGCCTCAACGTCCAAACCGCCGTCGTCGCGCTTGTCCAGCTCGGCGGCGAGCGTGCCGGTCGGGCAGCCATAGCGCGCGGCGAGGTCGCGCTGGCTCACCCACGCCTTGATCAACCCTTTGAGACGCTCACGGGGATCGGCGAGCTCGTCCAGGGAGCCTGTGAGCAGTTCGAGTTGCCGCGCGTGCTCGGACAGAGCGGCCGCGACCAGCTCGTCCTTGGTCTTGAAGTAGTAGTACACGTTGCCGACGGGGACCTCGGCCACCCGCGCGATGTCGGCGATGGTGGTGCGCTCGGCGCCTTGCCGGTGCACGACTTCGGCCGCGGCCCTCATGAGCCGCTGCCGCTTCGCGTCGGCCGTCCGGGCTCGGGCGGACCCTTTCAAGTCAGTCACCTGACTAACTCTACGGCCTCATCCGTGCTACGTTTTCCGTGAGTCAGCCAGCTAACTAACTCCAGAGGACTCCATCATGATCGTCGTCACAGGCGCCACCGGGAACGTCGGCCGCACGCTGGTCCGCATCCTCGCCGACCAGGGCCATGAGGTGACAGCCGTAGCCCGCCGCATCACCCGGGCCGACGTGCCCACCGGTGTCCAAGCCGTCGCAGCCGACCTCTCGCAGCCATCCGCCGACCTGCCCTCCGAGGTGGACGCGGTCTTCCTGCTGATCGGCGGAGACCTGATGATGGCCGGCGACCCCGCTCGCGTCGTCGCACCGTTCGCCGGCTCCGGCAAGATCGTCTTGCTCAGCTCCCAGGGAGTGGCCACGCGCCCCGAGTCCTTGTCACACGGGCGGGCCTTCGCCGCCTTCGAGCAGGCCGTCATGGATTCCGGCGCCGAGTGGACCTTCCTGCGCCCCGGCGGCTTCGCCTCCAACGCCTACGCCTGGGCCTCCTCCGTCAGGGCCACCCGCACGATCGCCGCACCCTTCGGCGAGATCGGCCTCCCGATCATCGACCCCGACGACATCGCCGCCGTGGCCGCCGCCACCCTGACTCAGCCGGGCCACGCCAAGGCGATCTACGAACTGACCGGGCCCACGCTCATCACCCCACGCCAGCGGGCGGCCGTCATCGCGGACGCCATCGGCGAACCCGTCACCTTCGTCGACCAGACCCGGGAGGAGGCCCGCGCCCAGATGCTCACGTTCATGCCCGCCCCGGTGGCCGACACCACCCTCGACATCCTCGGCACCCCCACCGTCCGCGAACAGACCGTCAGCCCCGATGTGGAGAGGATCCTCGGCCGGGCCGCCACCCCCTTCACGGGCTGGGCCAGGCACAACGCCGCCGCCTTCCGCTGACGCCTGAGCCGATATAGCTCGCGTATATCCCGATGGACCAGCGTTCCGCCCTGTCAGGTCAACCGATGTGAAGGAGCGGAATGCGGAAGATCTACAAGGTGGCCCTCGCCCTGGGGGCGATCTCGGCGCTTCTCGTCGGAACGGCACCGTCGGCCATGGCCGCCAGCGCCAACTGCTCGATCCTGCCGTTCTCGACCACCTGCACGACGGGCACGGTGCCCGCCAACTCCTCCACCCACGACATCATGGTCATCGCCACGAACTGCTGGGCGCTGCAAGGTGGCAAGACCCTGAACATCAAGCTCCAGGACGTGGGCACCGGACAGTACTTCTGGCACAGCACCGTCCCTTACGGCTATGGGGCGTACATCAGGGTGCGCGGACTGTACGGCAACTACAAGCTGCGCCTGGACGGCGAGCCCGGCCGCTCCGGCCAGCTCACCACCAACGTCACCGGCTGGACGCCGGGTCTGCGCGCCTGCTGATCAGCCACAGGTCACCTGGCGGGGAAGGCCGGCGGCGTAGGTGTCCCACTCGGCGGGGGTGAGGTCGCGTCCGGACGCCTGGCACAACCGGGTGGCCGCTTCGGCGGGGTCGAGGGACCAGCGGATGATGCGGCCGGAGTCGTCACCGCTGATGAGTTCGCCCGCCGGGGTGAAGGTGAGGGCCTTGATCGGCAGGGTGGGGCCGGTCAGCCGGGCAAAGGGGCGTCGGCTGGCCAGGTCCCACACGATGATCGTGCGGTCCTCCCCCGCGGAGGCGAGCAGCCGTCCGTCTGCGCTGAAGGCGACGGCGTGCACGGGGGCGGTGTGGCCGGACAGGGTGGCGATGGTCCGTCCGGCCGGGTCGTGCAGTTTGACGGTACGGTCCGAGCCCGACGTGGCGATCGTCGCGCCGTCGGGGCTGAAGGCGACGTCCAGGATCGACCCGTGGCCCGGCCGTACCCGGGAGATCTCCTTGTCCGTGTCGGTGTTCCAGAGCAGGAGCAGGTCCGACGGGCCGACCGAGACCAGCAGCGGGTCGCGCGGACTGTAGGCCACCACCGTCGACAGATAAGCCGAGCCGCCGAACGGCACCTGCTTGGGTTCGGCCGGGTCGGTGACGTCCCAGCGGAACCGGGTGAGCGCCGTCGTCACCAGCACCCGGCCCGAGGGGTCGAACGCCACGCTGGTGGTGGCGCCCGTGCCCGCGTAGTGGATCTCGCTCAGCCGCCGCCGGGTCGGCACGTCCCACAGGGTGATGCTGTGGTCGCGGCCGACGGCGGCCAGCACCCGGCCGTCGGGGCGGAAGACGATCGACCTGACCTGGTCGGGATGCCCGTCGAGGATGGCGAGGGGCTGTCCGGTCAGGTCCCAGAGGCGGACGGTCCTGTCGCTGCCGGCCGAGGCCGCGATCGTCCCGTCGGGGCTGATCTGGAGATCGTTGACGGCCTGGCTGTGGCCGCCGAACAGCGGGACCGCCTGCTCGCGGATCACGATCGACCTGCCCATGCCGCCCGAGGCGAGCCGGGAGCCGTCGGCGCTGAGGGCCAGGGCCCGGGTCTCGGCCCGGCTGCGGTCGAGGTAGGTCTCCACGGGCTGCCTGCGGGTCAGGTCCCAGACGGTGATCATCCCGTCCTCGTCGGCCACCGCGACCCGGTCGCCGGCGGGCGCGGACACGTCCCACGCGTAGGGGCCGCTCGTCGGCAGCGCGAACAGCGAGGTGACCCCGTCGCGGGTCAGCCGCCAGAACCGGGCGCCGCCGGTGTCGGAGGCGGTGACCAGCGTCTCCCCGGAGACGATCACCCGGTGCAGGGCCTGTACGGGCACCTCGGCGTGGCGGCGGCCGGTGCGGACGTCCCACACGACCGTTTCGTCGGGTCCGGCGGCGACCAGCAGCGAGTTCCCGGCGCCGAAGGCCAGTGAGCCGATCTTCGGCCCACGTGTGTCGATCACGCGGTGGGCGCCGCCGGGCAGCGTCCACATGTCGATGGTGCCGTCGTCGTGGCCGACCGCGACCGTGCGGCCGTCGGTGGAGAAGGCCATGGCGGGGGTGACTTCGGTGAGCGGTTCGGTGAAGACGGCCTTCATCGTGGTGGTGTCCCAGACGACGACCGAGCCGCGCGCCTCGGCCGCGACCGGTGCGCGGGCGGTCGAGGCGAGGTAGCGCCCGTCGCCGCTGAACGCCACGGTCCTGGCGTAGAGGTCCACGTCGGTCAGATGGTCTTTGAGCGTGGCGATCCGGCGGTGGTTCCGGTCCCATACGGCGACCGTGCCGTTGACCCCGGCGGCGGCCATCATGCCGCCGTCGGGACTGAACGCCAGCGCGTAGACGCCGGCGTCGTCGGCCTGGACCTCGACCCGCCGCCGGGCCGCCGCCGCCACGCTCAGCACTCCGCCGACGGTCTCGGCGTCGGCGGTGAGATCGTTGGCCGCCACCGCGAGCAGGCCCGCCAGGTCAGGGTCGGTGTCGAGCAGGAACCGGGCCGTCAGTGACAATCGGCCGGAGGCCGCGATGTGCTGCTGGCGTTCGGCCTCCCGCCCCTGACCGACCGCGACGGCGCCGCTGACGAAGGCCAGCACGAGCAGCGCCGCGATCCCGCCGACCATCCGCTTGAGCAGCCTGTTCCTGCGCCGCACCGCGTCGATCTCGCCCTGCTCGGCTGCTCTGGACGCGGCCAGGAAGTCAGCCTCCAGGGCGTTCGGCTCGCCGGGGTGCTCCTCGGCCCACGTGCGCGCCGACGACAGCCGCGCCCCGCGATAGAGCATGCCGGGATCGCGGCTCTGGCCGTCCCAGAGCCGGGCGGCCTCGGTGACGCCCCGGTGCACCAGCAGCGCCGCACGGTCGTCGGTGAGCCAGCCGCGCAGCCGGGGCCAGTTCCGGATCAGCGCCTCGTGCGCGACCTCGGCCGAGTCGGCGCTCAGGGTGACCAGCCGGGCGGCGGCCAGCCGCAGCAGCACCTCGGTGACCACCGGCTCCGCGGCGATGCCGACCAGTTCGGCCGGGGAGACCGGGCGGCGGGTGTCCTCCGTGCCCTCTCCCAGCGCCGACAGTCGCAGGAAGATCCGCCGGGCGACCTGGCGTTCCTCGGGGCCGAGGCCGGCGTACACCTGCTCGGCGGTTTGGGCGATGGCTCCGGCGACCCCGCCGGTGCCGTGGTAGGCGTCCAGAGTGAGCAGACTCCCCTCACGGGCCCGCCAGGTCTCCAGCAGGGCGTGCGAGACGAGCGGCAGCCCACCCGGTTCGGCCACGGCGGCGGCCACGATCTCGGCCAGCATCTCGGGCTGCACCCGCAGCCCCGCCCGCGCGGCCGGCCCGACGACGATGTCCCGCAGCTCGGCCGTCGACGGCGGCCCGACCAGCAACTGAGCCTCCCCGCCGAGCGCCTCGACCAGGTCGGGATAGCGGGTCAGCCGCCCCAGGAAGTCGGCCCGGACCCCCAGCACCACCCGCCGCCCGGGTTCCAGCAGCCGGGCCACGAACCCGCGCCGTTCCTCCTCGTCGGCGCAGAGCGTGAAGATCTCCTCGAACTGGTCCACGACCAGCAGCCCGCCGGTCTCCACCGGCACCTGGCCGAGCGGATGTTCCCCCGGCGTGATGAGCACACTGTCCGGCCGGACCCCGACCAGCCCCGCGCGCAGCAACGACGACTTGCCACTGCCGGAGGCGCCGAACACCGCCACGAGCGGCAACCGGTCGGCCAGCTCGACCAGCCGGTCCCGCAGCGCCTCCCGCCCGAAGAACCAGTCGGCGTCCGCCGCCTGAAAGGCCGCCAGTCCTCGGTACGGACACTCGCCGCTGTCGGCGGGAAGGGGGATCAGCTCCTCGTCCCCCCGCAACATCGCCTCGTGCAGCCGCCGCAGACCGAGACCGGGTTCGACACCGAGCTCCCGGTCGAGCGCCTGCCTCGCCTCGTGAAAGCTCTCCAACGCCTCGGCCGGCCGGCCGGACCGGTAGAGCGCCAGCATCAGATGCCCGCGCAGCCCCTCGCGGAAGGGATGCCGCCGGACCAGCTCGGCGAGGTCGGCGACACTCTCCCCTGGACGCCCCGCCCCGAGCATGGCGACCGCCCACGACTCGGCCGCGGCGAGCCGGGCCTCCTCGAGACCGCGCGCGGCCTCGGCGACCGGCGGGCAGTCGACGAGCTCCTCGAACGCCTCGCCACGCCACAGCCCCAGTGCCTCCCCCAGCCTCTTGGCGGCCAGTTCGGCCTCCCCCGCCGCCAGCGCGGCGTCGCCCTCGGCCGTCAGGTCACGGAAACGGCGGGCGTCGAGCCCGGGAGCGTGCAGGGTGTAGCCGGCGGCCCCCCGGGTCAGTACGTCGTCGCCCAGGACCCGGCGTAACCGGTGGACGTAGAGGTAGAGATTGTGCCGCGCCGAAGCGGGCGCCCGGTCGCCCCAGACCGCGTCGACCAGCGCTTCGGCCGAATGAGGCCGTCCGGCCCCGGCCAGCAGCACGGCGAGCGTCAGCCTCAGCTTGCGGGCGTCTCCGAGGTTGACCTCACGCCCGTCCCGGATGACCTGCAACGTCCCCAGCACGTTGAATTCCATCCGGCTCCACGACTCCTGTCTGTCGGGCCAGCGCTGTTCACGAATGAGCCATCAAAACCGATCTTCAGGGCAACGATCAAGCCCTAGACCTCCTGCCGAGGGCGGAAGATCTTCCGTACGCCCGCCGCGATCCAGATCGTGCCCAGCGCGGCGTAGACCGCGAGGAGGGCGGGAGGGAAGGCGGAGGTGACCATCGCGCCGAGAGCCACCACCGCGAGGAGAACCGCCCAGCCGTACAGCACGCGCCGCCCGGCCGGGGAACCGGTGTGAGCGGCCTCCTGTACGGGAGTCACCAGCGCCATGGTCGCCGCACCGGCCAACCCGAGCTCCTCCCAGCCGAGCCCGACGCCCAGGCCGACCAGGATCGCGCCCGCCCCCGCCAGGCCCAGGCAGAGCATGGACACCCGGGCCGCGGCGCGCTCGAACAGCAGCCGGGTGGCCTTGGCCCTGGCCAGCCGGAGCGTCGTCCAGGACTCGGCGATCCACGCCGCCCAGTGCAGCAACGCGATGATCACGAACACCAGGATGACCGGCGGCAGCGCGGGCAGCAGGAACAGCAGCCTCCAGCCGCCCACGAACCGCTGGCGCAGCCGCGACAACGTCCGCTGAACCGGGTTGCGCTCCTTCAGCGCGATCACCAGACAGTCCCTGGCCGATTCGAAGCCGGGGTTCAGGCGGAGCACCTCGCGGAAGGACTCGGCGGCGGTCCTCGGGTCACCGGCGGCCAGTGCGGCGCGGCCGAGGGCCCAGTGCGCCCGCACGCTCTCCGGGTCGTTGGCCACGGCCTGGGCGGCGGCGGCCCTGGCCTGCTCGTGCTCGCCGAGCATGGTCAGCGCGATGGCCAGCAGGGCGGCCAGGTCGGCGTCCTCCGGCTCGATCCTGAGTCCGTAGCGGGCGCACTCGGCCATCTGGACCCAGTTGCGCCGCTTCATGTGCACGCGCGCCAGCAGCTCCCACAAAGGGGCGTACTCCGGCTGGAGGGCGATACCGGCGGCGCTCGCGCGCGCGGCCTCCTCGATCAGCCCCGCCATGTAGTGCACCTGGCCGGACAGGTAGTGCGGCATCCAGTCGTCGGGCGCGAGCCGCACCGCTTCGCCCGACTCCTCCAGCGCCTCGCCCGTACGGTCCTGCTGAACCAGCGCCAACCCCAGCAGCGCGTGCGCGCCGACGTGCTGGGGCTCCTCGGCGAGGAGCCCGCGCAGCTCGCGCTCGGCGTCCGCCGGGCGGCTCATCTGCAGTAACAGCCGTGCCCGCGCCAACGGGTCGCCTGTCTTCACCATTTGCGCTGGATCCAGGGCATGAGCTCGTCCCAGGCCCCCGACTCGTTGGCGTGCATCACGTAGTTGCGCGCGGTCGCCATCCACTCGCGCACCGCCGTCGGCTTGGCCGCCTTGGCCGCCGCCAGCAGGTCGCGGGTCGACAGCGGGATCGCCCGCCCCGCGCGGATCGACTCGTGCAGCTTGACCTCGACCGCCCGGTCCACCAGCCCCTTGAGATCGGCCCCGACGAGCTGGTCGGTGACCTTGGCCACCGCGCCGAAGTCGACCTCCTCCAGCGGCTTGTCGCGGCACAGGATGCGCAGGATCGCCGCCCGTGCCGCCGCGTCCGGCGGCGGCACGAAGACGAGCTGATCGAACCGCCCCGGACGGCGGAACGCGACGTCGATGTACCAGGGCGCGTTCGTGGCGGCGAGCACCAGGACGCCTTCGTTCGCGCTCTGGTCGACACCGTCCAGCTCCGCCAGGAACTGGTTGACGAGCTGCCGAGTGTGCGCCTGCCGCATGTCGGAGCGGCGCGCGGCCAGCGCGTCCACCTCGTCGAAGAACAGCACGCAGGGCCGATGACGGCGAGCCAGGTCGAACGTGGCGCGCAGATTCCGCTCACTGGACCCGACGTACATGTCGAGGATGTCGGCCAGCCCGACGTTCACGAACGCCGCGCCGAGCTCACCGGCGGCAGCCCTGGCCAGGTGCGTCTTCCCGACCCCCGGCGGCCCGTACAGCAGCACCCCGCCACCGGCGCGCTTGCCGAAGGCGGCGAACAGCTCAGGCTGCTGGACGGGCAGCAGCAGCTTGACCCGGAGCGCCTCCTTGACCTCGTCCATCCCGGCGACGTCGGCGAAACTGAAGGCCGACCGCTCGATCTCCGCGGTCGACTGCTCGTGGGTCGCCGAGGAAGGCGCCGGGTACGCGTCCCCGGCAGGCTGAGGCGGTGCGGCGGCCTCCGGGATCACCAGGCGCGCCGCCAGATCGGCGTCCGCGACGGACGGGTCACGCGAGACCGCCTCGTGGTAGCGGTAGGCCGCCTTGTACAGGTCCCCCTCGCCCAGCAGGGCACGGGCCGCCAGCACCCCCACACGCGGCGGATATCCACCTGCGGCGAGCAGCGGCTCCAGCACGGACAACGCCTCCCCGTGCGAACTCTGCCGGACGAACGCCTCGGCCAGCCCCGCCACGATGTCCGGATCCTTGGGCGCGAGCACGAGCGCGGCCCTGAACTCAGCCTCCGCATCGGCCAGATACCCCTTGTTCAACAACTGCTCGGCCAGGAGCCGGCGCAGCGGCAGGTTGTCCGGGGAGAGACGAGCGGCCTCGCCCAGCGCCTTCAAACCGGGGTCGTCGACCACGTTGCCCAGTCCCTTCTGTGGGGATATCGGTGATCCAGAACTAGCTAAACTATCGAATCTAACTCGGGCGGCGGTCTGTCTGTCATCCTTTGCGGCGTTTCACCACCGATCCGGGTGCGGGCTTCGAAAGCCGGCTACAACGCCGTCAGGCCACCAAGACGACGACAACGCTCCCGGACGCGACCGAGCAGCCCCGGAACCATCGCGTGTCCGAACTGCTGGACCATCCTCTGACGAGCGTCTGTCCTGGCTCCAGGCCGCACGATGGGCGGTGAATCAGCTCTCCGAGAGAGTGGCGGAGCTGTCGCCGATGATGTCGAGGGCGAGGAGGATGAGGTTGGCTGCGAGGGCGGCCCCGATGATCGTGGTCATCACGCCGGGGAGACCGTCGGCGGCGGAGAATCCCAGCCAGGCTCCGGCCAATGCCGCGACGGGTGCGGCGGCCAGCCCTCGGTGCTGCTCACGAGAGGTCCGGTCGCGGCGGGTCCAGGCGCAGTAGGCGCCGTACCCGATGGCTGTGCCGACGGACGGTACGGCGACAAGCGGGTCGCCGAGGTAGGTCGCCGGCCACACGATCGACACGGTCAGCACGGCCAGGGACCAGCCACCGAGGCCGAGGGCCACCGGGGTCACGACGCGCAACCAGATGCCGGTCCTGGGCCGGAAGCCACCGCGTCGGCGTACCCGACGGGTCATCCAGGCGAGCAGAGCGACCGCGGCCAGCGCAAGGCCGGTCAGAACGCCTACGAGGATCTTGGCGATGTTCGGCATGCTGAGCGCGCCTACCTGGAAGTCGACCTTGTGGGTGGTGTACCCGGAGGTGTCGATCTGACCGTGGTCGAAGAAGCCGGTCAGCAGCCGCCGATTGGCCTCGGGCTGGTATCGCCAGAAGTCTGTGGTGTGCCCGAGTTCAGCCAAGATCACCTGGCGGCCGTCGGGCAGTGCGGGCAGCAGTTCCCTGGTGGCCAGTTGAGCGGGTGTGGTGAAGTCGACGGTGCCGCTGATCAGGAGCGTTTCGACGTCGGTCGGGCGCGTCCGCTGGTATTCGCGAGAATCGGGGCTGGACGGCCACGCCTTGGTGAGGCCACCCCCGGCCCACAGCAGATCCGCACCCGCGTTGCCCAGAACTGAGCCCCGATCGCCCCCTGCCGCGTAGTAGCCGTCGACCGACGCAGCGTCGATCATGGTGGTCGCGGCGGACTCTCCCCAGACGAAAGACATCGGGATGGTCAGGTCGGCGAGAAGAGAGACGGCCCAGAGCCCGCTGGGATCGCCGTCGGCGGCGGCCAGCCACGCGTCGAACATCGCGGGCGCGTTGAGCGGTGCGGCGAATCGCGTGGAGTTGACCAGCCCGATCAGCGTCGCGGCGCGGACGTTGCCACTTTTGATGGCCAGCGGTCCCCAGCGGCCGGGCAGGTGGGCAGCGGTCGCCCTCATGGAGACGGCAAGGTCTTCGGTACGTGCGGCGCATGCACGGTCCTGGGCACACAGCCGGGCATATCCGGCGAGTTGATCGTCCGTGATGACGGGATCCCAGAGGAAGTGACGGGGGTTCCC
>NZ_BBXD01000020.1 GCF_001570545.1 Herbidospora mongoliensis
GCCTCAGCAGGACGCGTAACGCCTCCCGGCCGACCTGGATGGCCTGGCCGGGAAGAGCCCGCAGGTAGATGGCGAGTTTGCGGATGGACCAGCGGGTGAAGGGCTGCCCGAGCCGGGCCGGGCGGGTGATGGCCGTCGCGGCGACGAAGTCTTCTTCGTCGTCACTGAGCAGGCGGGGACGGCCTCCCGCCCACCGAGGGTCCAGGCAGGCCAGCCCCATCTCGTTGAACCGATGGATCACATCGCGGACGGTGTCCTCATCAGCTGCCACCAGACGGGCGATCACCGGGACGGTGTTTCCTCCGGCCGAGGCCAGCAGGATCATCGCCCGCCGGTACCGGACCGAGCTGGTGCTGCCCCGGCGGACGATCTGCTGCAGCTTCTGCCCTTCGGCGTCCATCAGTCTTCGTATTCTGACCGGTTCTCCCACCGCGCCTCCTCGCGCCAGCCGGACGTGTACGACACATCCAACCGACGCCAGCGGCTACACGCGAGACCGGTGAAGGTTTCCGGTCACAGCACTATACGCGATCTATATCCGGGCGGAGCGTTAATGCCGCAGGTCATGGACCTTGCGCAGGAGGATCGGACGAGGTCGAGTCGATCCGATTGAGCTTCAATGGCTGACGTCATGTGGTGGTGTCATGGTCTCCGACGTGTCGCAGCAGCGCATGGTCATGATGGCCATCTTGCGGAGCGCGTAAGGGGTCGGGTCGTCAGCGATGATCATCGGGCTGAGATCACACGTGGGCAGTCGGTGCGGGCTGTAGTGAAGCCGACCTGCTCCATGGCTAACTGGCAAATCCGGGGCTCTTTCCCGATAGTGACGCCTACGGCGTGAGGCGAAGCGATCAGATCAATCGAACTAAGCGAGAGCAGTTAGAGCGAAGTGAGGCTCTCCAGGGAGCACGAGGGGCGGAGCCCTTGGCTCACCTAAGCGGACGATCAACGTCAACCAACCCCCTCAGCCTCGACGGCCGGACCGCCGTGATCACTGGAGCCTCCAGCGGCATCGGTGAGGCGACCGAACACCTGGCTGCCAGGGGCGCCCTGCTGGCCCGCCGAACCGGCCACCTGCACGACCCGGCCACCCGCATCGGCAAGCACGGCGGCCAGGCGCTGGCCCTGGTCATCGACGTGACCGACGCCGAGGCGCTGCGAGCCGCCGCCGCCGACCGGGTCAGGTCGAAATGGGGCCCCGTCGAGCTGCTCTTCAACAACGCCGTGGTGATGCTGCCCACACCCGTAGAGGACGTGGCGGTCGACCAGCGACGGCAGCAGATCGACCTGAACATCACTGGGCTGGTGAACGCCATCGCGGGGTTCGCCCCCCAGCTCATCGAAGCCGCCGGGGCCAATGGCGTCGCGGACTTGATCAACACCTCGTCGATCGTGGCCCAGAACATCCTGCCCCGATTCGCCGTCTACTCCGGGACAAGGCGTACGTTACCCACTTGTCCCGGCACCTGCGCGTCGAGCTGGGCGCTAAGGACTGCAGGTGTCGGCGATCGAGCCGGGCATCGTCGGCACCGAGCTCAAGGATCACGTGACCGATGAGGGAATCCAGGCTTTGTGGGGAGCTCCAGGCGGATGATCGACTGGCTGACCCCGCAGGACGTGGCGGAGACGGTTGACTCCATCGCTGCCTTGCCGCCTCGCGCCTACCTGCAGCAGGTGACGGTCGTGCCGACCCGCCAGCCGAGCTGAGAGGTCAGCCTGGAGGGCCGTGAGTTCTGCCTCCTCACTCTGTCCTGACGCGGAACCTTGGAGAGTTCTTACACGCCGTGACCTCGGATGAGGCGTCTGTCGCGACTGGCAGGACCCCTGACCGGGCTACGGGCTGATCGATTAGTGGAGGCCGAGTTCCCGAGTTTCGCCGGCACGCATGATCACTCCGGCGAGATCGGACAGATAGTCGAGCGTTCTCACGTGATCCAGGGCCTGCTGCAGCACCTCCTCCAGGTGGGTCATGTACGTGACGCTCTCAGGCTGACTCGCGATGTGAGACAGAGCCACCCCCGTGTCCACGAAGACGAGGTCGTCGCCGTCGTCCGGGGGGAATCGCATCTGAGTGACGGGCAGCACGGGACCCGGCGGGCTCCCTCCGTGGAACGCGTGCAGCCGCAGTTCCACGTTGGGCCGCCGACCCAGTTCCACCAGGCGGACGACCTGCTCCAGTTGGTCGCCGACATTACCCCAGTCGTAGCGCAGCGCCGCCTCCGTGATGACCGCTGTCAGGCGGGGCGCGGTGGCGGCCGGCCGCAGCAGGATTCGCTGACGGTACAGAATGGACTCCACCTGGCGGGCGCTGCGGGGGTGCCGCTGGGCGGCGTACTTCTTGGTCTGCAGCAGCTCGGGGATCGTGAGAGGGAAGAAACACCTGATCGTGGATGCGTCGTTCTCGAAGCCGGGATACTCCGAGTCGAACACGTCTGCGAAGTCGCGCCACCATGCGCGTTCGCGCGCCAGCAGGGCGAGGGACATGATCCGGTCGTATTGCTCTCCTTCGATCTGGTACAGCCGGAGAAGGTCGCGCATGTCGCTCATCTCCGGCCGCTTCCACTGGTTCAGCTCGAAGCGCCCGAGTTTTCCGCGGCCCCAGCCGAGACGTTCGCAGATCTGCGTCGCCGTGAGGCCCCGATCGAGCCGAAGGGCGCCGAAGAAGTCGGCCAAGCGCTTTTTCGCGATGGTCGCCCCATAGGCGTCGCCCCCCATCAGAGGTCGATGTAATCGAGGGGAACCGTCCTGAATCCCTTCACCTCTTCCGGAACCGCCAGCTGCTGTTTTTCGGCCGAGGTGATGAGAGAGTTCAGCAGCGAGTTCAGGGCCGCGGCGAGAGCCGACTTGGTCTCCTCGTCATTGCTGTTGTAGGCGATGTACGCGGCGAGCGTCGAGATCGTCTTGAGTACACTTTCGCTGGCGTTTCCGAAGCCATAAGTGATGACGTGCGGATACGGCGGCCAATTCCGGTCCGTCAGTTCCGCGTGGCTCGTCCGCCACTCGGTGTCGGGCTTGTCGGTGGGGATTCCGTCGGTCAGCAGGAATATCACCGGACGGGTGACCTTGATCCCCCTGGCCTTCAGTGCCGGGACGTCCTTGCTGATCCGCTCTTTCACGAGGCGGAACATCGGCGCGAAGTTGGTCCTGCCAGAACAGGTGACGTTCGGCAGGGCTGTCAGTTGGGTGATTTCTGTCATATCCATGACGACGTGGGGCGAGGAATTGAAGGACAGGATCGACAGATGGATGAAGTCGGCCATCGCGGGGCTGGTATAGAGCGTGTCCACGATTTCTGTCAGAGTGTTGTTGAGTAGTTCCTCGAATGCCTGCATAGACCCTGATGTGTCGAGCACCACATATGTCGGCATTCCTTTCATGCCACCGATGGGTGTGATGTCTCCATACGCGTTCATGACTAATACCCCCTTTGTTTCAACGGGCGAGTGAGAGGATCAGCCCGATTGTGTACATGACGAAGACCGCTATGCCGATGATGACGAAGAAGTTGCCGATGGTGGCCAGTACGCCATGCGATTTCTTGGGGGGAGGATTTCGTGGGTATGTGGTCGTGGTCTTTTTCTGATAGGCCGCAGGTGCGCCGATCGGTGACTGCCTCCGGGCGCCGGGAGAGGATGTCGGCCGACGGGCGGGCGGTGCCTTCGGGGCCGTCCTCTGTGGGGCCGGTATGGTCAGCCGCGAGACCGGGGTGCCCGTGTTCTTCCGTGGCTGCCACGGAATCATCTGCGTGACGTTGTCGCCGCCTTTGCGGGACCCGGGCAAGCCTTCGTACATCGCCGTTCGCAGATCGGCAAGTGTGGGCCGCTGCTCGACGCTTCTCGCTTGGAGAATGCGGCGCAGCACATCGGCGAGCCCACTTTGACCGGGGAATCGTTTGGCCACCTCTGCCAGTGCCTCGCTGTCGTTGGTCCTGACGCCCGTGAGAGCCCGGATGACGAGCAACGCCACCTTGTAGCGGTCGGTGTGGGTGGTAACCGGCTGCCCGATTCGCATCAACGGATCCGTCCAGTTGGGGGTCTCCACGAAGGGCCGCTGGCCGACGCCGCACGAGTCGACGTCGATGATCAAGGTGGCCTGGGTCAGCGGAGCCCAGAAGGCGTTGGCGAACGACCAGTCGGCGTAGACCATGCCATGCCGTTCGAACAGCGCTGCCGCGTCGACGATATTCCGCACCGCCTGAAGCCGGTGGTCGTCGTTCGGCACGGGAAGGCCGAGCCGCTGCAGTTGCTGGGGAGGGAGGGCCAGCAGGTCGATCGTCACGGTCCGCCGGTCCGTGCGGTCGGCGAGTTTCTTGATGTCCCAGACGAAGTCGGTGCTTGCCTTCACCATGATCGACCCGACGGTCCGATACCCGTCGACGATTCTCGACACCGGCCAGGTGATGGACTTGTCCAGCAACGCGATGTCGCTCGCGGACATGCCGGCCGGCATGGCGATCAACCGGGACAGGGTGTCTGCGTCGATCTTCGTCTCCGGGCGATACAGCTTCACCAGCCACCCTTTGGAAGCCGGTATCTCGTAGATGACGGATGACTCGCCGTTGTCCCGGGACAGGACGTCGCCGTCGTTATAACCCTCGACCGAGGACAACGGGATGATCTGGGGAAAGGGGGAGTCTGACCAGCTCCTCATGAATATCTCCCCGGACACCACAGCACGACGGCGGTACGGTCGTCGTTGAAGCCCTTCGTCTCGTATCCGACGCTAGTGATGAAGTCGCCGATGAACGGCGGGCGGTTCCACTGGTCGGCGAACCAGGCGCCTAACTCCTTGACAGCCAGGGCGTCGCCGACACCGTCCGTGGTCAGGGCGAGAACCGTGTCTGGCGGGATCTCGAACTGTGTGATCCGCACTGAACTGGGGAGATGCGGCAGGTATTCGGACAGCCGGCCCGCGTCGTACCCCTGCTTCGCGTCACCGGCGATCTGGCGCCAGCCATGGCCTTCTTTGAGCCAGGCGCTCACATCGGCGATGCTCGCGAAGACCGCGATCCGTGTACCGTCGTCGCACGGCCGCAGGTCGATGACGGCCGCGAGCGCCGCTGCCCTGACGTCGTTGCGGGTCAATCCGCGCTGCTCGGCGGTGGCGGTCATACGCGCCGCGGCGTTGTGGAAGGAATTTTTGAGTTCCGTCTCGCTCCAGGTGCCGTCGGCCATGACGTCCTGCAGGTGCTTCACGATCGTGTCGGCCGCGACGTTGGCGCCCAGGTGCGAATGACGGCTGTCGGACATTCCGTCGGCGATGGTGACGATCAGGTACCGACCGTGTTTGTCCAGGCCCAGGCGGTAGGCGTCCTGCCGGGCATCGGCCGGGTCCTTGCATCGATGTCCCGGGCCGACGATCGAGGCGGCGCGTACTTCGAGATCACCGACGAGGGCGGAATCGGCGCAGATACCCGAGGGGCCGGGCGCGCTCGGTAGCCGCCAGGGGAGCTGGGCGGCCGTTCCGGGCAACCCCCCCGGCTGGGGAAAGCGCCTGGCTGCGTCGCGCGGCGCCTGCGCGGGCATAGGCGCGACTTTGATATCCAGCGAAGGTGGTGGAGTCATGGCGGCCGGGCGCTGGTGTTCATGCTGATGACGGCTAGGGGCACCGGGAGCGTTCTGTATGTCGGACACTGCGGCGATGGCCTTCTCTCTGGCGACTGTTTGCCCCTTCCAGCCGCGCCACTCCTCAAGCGCCAGAAGCACCAAAACGGTCAGGAGGAGCGCGATGACGGTTCCGATGGGGACCCCGTCGAGTCCCATGGCACTGAAGGCCAGTCCGACGCAACTCAGCAAGGTGACGAGCAGGACCATGATCGCGACGATCATGTGATGTCGGATGATGCCCGAGGGGGTCTGCTTGGCGCGCTTCGGTTTCCGCTGCATCAGCCGCCCTCCCGGTTGTCCGTCCTCGACCCGAACCTGACCCAGCCGGCGACGCCGGCGTCTCCGGCGCCGGTGTCGCCGGCGGCCGGCGGGGGGGCAGGCTGGGGGGAGGGGGCGGGCGCAGAGGCAGGCGTGATGGCCGTCTGGGTGACGGTGCCCTGCAGCATCCCCCTGGTGTTGCCGTCGGCCACCTGCTCGAGCGGGTTGATGAGGATGCGCCGCATCGTCTCGATGTCTGCCTCCTGAATGAACCCTTCGGCGACCATCTTCTCGAAGAGGCTGATCTGGGCCTGAAGGTTGATCTCCCGCCGCTTGCTTACCTGCTCCAGCACGACTCCGACCTGATCGGGATGGCGCGAGAGGAACAGGAATAACAGGTCGTCCTCACCTTGGGCGATCTGCCGCAGTGCGCCTATCCGGTCGCTCTCCATCGCGGCGTTTGCCTGTTCCTGCTTGCGCAGCCTCTTGAAGGTCTCCTCGTCGGATATTCCGGCGCGCTGCTGCTCTCGCCTGGAGATCTCGAACCTGGCGGTGTGGTCGTCGGATCGAAGGCCCACCACGACGCTGAAGATGGTCAGTCCCTCGGGAAGGGGGAGCGGCCCGCGCCGGAACTCCTGCTGAAGCCGGTGTTCGGCGCTGGCGACGTTGTCGATGTCGAACCCGCGCGTGATGTTCTGCACCATCTCGATCAGCTTTGAACGTACGAGGGCGAGGCCGTCCCGGGTGCCGTGCTGCACGATCTTGGCAGGCTCCTCGACCCCCCATATGACGCCCATACGGGCCCGGAACAGCATCGAGCCGACGGCGCTGGAGACGTGCTCGATGATTGAGTCGTGATGCCGGGTGTTGTCCACGGCGTACCAGGCCTGGTAGCGCGACGCCTCATGGCGATGGGGGCGCCGGTCGAGGATTTCCGCCTGCCCGCTCCGGGTCCAGTAGACGAGGGTGACGTCTGGCGCGAGCGCGGGGCCCTTGGATCCGAAGGACATAGGCCCTTGGGCACGGATCAGGCCTCCCGGCTGAAAGGGTTGGGTGGTCATCGAATGCTCCTTGGTGCAGCATTGAGGTGCTGAAGGGCGGAGAGGATCGCGGCACGGCTACGCGGTGCGTGGGTCCAGCGGTCGACGGCCAAGGCGATGATCCGCTCCGTGCGCGTCGAGATCCTCACCTGCGCACACGTCGCCATGAGCGATGCGAGGACGCCGACGGCGCGGAGGCTGGAATCGGCCAGGCGCCCCCATTCCGCGAGTACCTCCTTGGCCTCACGGTTGAAGTCGGACGAGTTGAGCGCCTGCGCCCACAACTCCGCGACGTCGACGGCCTGGCCGCCGTCGTCCTCGGTGATCGCGAGCATCGTCGGCCAGAGACCCCCGTCGGGCCGCTGCCGGACGAGATCTGCGGCTGAGAGTAGGAACGCCAACTTGCCGTTGAGTCTCTTCTCGGGCGAGCGGCCCGACATCCAGGTCCGCAGCATGGTGAGGAGCCGCGCGGAGTAGACGGAGTCCTCGTATTCCAGCATTTCGGCGATCGTCTCGCAGAGCGCCTCGATGATGGCGGGTTCGTCGCTCGATCCGACCAGGTCAAGCAGGGAAACGGCGTTCTCGCAGTCGCCGTCGGCCAGCTTGACGCGCCACGCGCGGATGGCCGTGGCCTGGAGCTTGGCGATCGCATCGCCAGAACTCCAGGCGTCCACGAGTCGGTGTGCCGCGTTCGTCAGGCCGGGGACGTCGCTGACCGTTCCGAGCGCGATGGCCGCCGCCTCACGCAGCCCCGGGTCAGGGGATTTGGCCCACGGCAGGATCACGGTAGCGCGGATGTGGTCGAACGCCTTAGTGGCCAGCAGTCCGGCGGCCACTGCGGCCCGGATTCTGACCGTGCCGACCTCGCTACGGGCGCACAGCCGTAACCAGGTCAGAAATTCGGGCCGGATATCGTCGTACTCGTTCCACACGTGCAGGATCACCTGCTGCGGCCTATCACCGTCCTGGTAGCGCACCACCTGGCCCGGCGCCGTGCCGCCATGCCTGGTGAGCATGCTGGACGGGACGAGATGAGCGCCCAGCCCCCGCAGTCGGGAACTCACTGTCTTGTTGAACGGGCGAGACTCCCTGGGCGGCTGGTTGTCCGGCTCAAGCCGTCGCTTCAGGGCGGCGGAGGCCATCGCCACTTGCTCGTACGGCTCGCCACCCAGCACTGCCACGCTGATGGCCAGGGCCTGGGTGTCGAGGTCTGGCAGGTTCGCGAACCAGTCGTCCAAATCGAAATCGGATCGGGCGCCGAGTCGTGCTCGGAGGTCGACCGTTCCCGAATCGGCGATCAGTGTCGCGATGTGTACCGCGAAGCGGGGTTTGGCGCTCGCCAGGATGTCCCGGCACACGTCGTGGACCTCACCGTCGCTCAGCACGGTGCGGGCGTCCGTGGCGGACCCGACCAGCCGGGCCAGATGGGCTTCCAGCACGCTTCGGGGGTCGGGTCCCCTGACGTCGGCGACGTAACGTTCCACGGCGTCCGGAAGGCGGGTGCCCGTGTCGACCGTGATGATCAGCCGGTGCCTGTCCCTCAGCTGTGCCGCCAGCCGGTCGAGGTCGAAGGCGTGCAGCGTGGCCGCCCGCAATTGAGGTAGATCAGCTAGCAGGTAGCCGCCGGGCTTGAGATCGGTGACGTCCAGGGCGCTGAGATCAGTTTCCGGGTGGAGCTGGGACGCCCCTTCCCGGGTGTGATCGAGGAGCAGATGCCGGCCGAGGGCCGAACGGCCGGAGTCCACCTCGCCGCGGAGGATCAGCAGGCCCAGCGCGGCGGCACGCGACTTCAGCCGTTCGAGATCCGCAGGAGCGATGAAGGAGCCGTCCCAGTCGTGGTGGTCGGTGGTGAAGGGAAGCAGCTGGATCTGCCTGCTGCCGGTGGTGGTCACGGTGATGTACGTGATCTCGTCGCCACCGACGACCTTCTGGGCCCGAACCCGGGCGCCGGTCAGGTTGGAGCGCGCATCCCGCTCGGCACTCAGCCGTTCACCCGTCTCGCCCGGCTGGGCGGCCCGGTTGCTGAACTCGCGCCCCAACGTTTGGACGTTCTTGGGTTCCGGTTCCTGTTCCTGCTGCGGCTGTTGCGAAGGCGGCTGCTGCGGTTCCGGCTCGCTCGGCGGCATCATGGCCTGCCGCCCAGGTAAGTGATCTCGTCGCCCCCGACGACTTTGTCCGCGCGGACATGCGCATTGGCGAAGTGCCCGTGGACGACTCCCGGCCCGGCGGCCGCAGGACGCGGCGGCGGGTCGGGAGTGGGGGGCACCGCGTCGTCAGGAAGGTCGAGTTGGCCTATGTCCTTCTCCGGCACCCAGATCCAGGCGACCTGAACCAGTTCCTTGACCCGCACGACCACCTTCCGGAACGCCGTGGGATCAAGCGAGGTGTGCTCTTGCGCCACCGTCTCCGAGAAGACGCCGTCGGACAGGACGACGGCCAGCGCCGCACCGGTCTGATCGAGGGCGATGCGCAGAGCGGGGCTGTCGCACAGCCTGCTCACCACGACAGGGCCCCCGCCGGAGAAGCCCTTGGCCGCGCGCATCGTCGGCCCGAAGTGCAACGCGAGACGGAGCCGTAGCTCCTTCCCTTGAGGTACATCGCGGTTGTACCGGCGCAGTTCGGCCACGAGGTGTCGGACATAGTCGTCCACCACTCTCGGCTCGGGCTCGCCGGGCGGCAGCACAGCCAGCTCACCGTCTCCGGCGTCCTGAATCTCCCATTTGGCACGTTCCAGACCGGCGCGTGCGCCAGCCCGGTCGAGTACCAGCGGCAGCGCCTCCTGGATGCGCTTCTGCCAGTTGGCGGTATTGCCGCTGTACCCCTTAACATCCACTGCGGCCAGCAATCGCCGCCCGAAGTCATCACCTTCGGCCACTTTGCCCGCCCCTTTCACGTAGTTCCGATACATCCGGAAGAGTGGCAGTGGCGGTGGAGTGAGATGTCGTATAAATACGAGATCTAGGACGAAATCTCAAAATGTGATTCCATCGAGTGATGTCAGACGGGCCCCTCGGCGCTCCTGCGTAGTCCGTTGAGATCGATGATGACCACCGTCCGGTAGGACACTTTGATCAACTCGGCGCGTTTCAATTCGCTGATGGCCTGGCTGACTGTGTGTTTACTCGCTCCGATGAGCATGCCGAGTTCGTCCTGGGACAAGGTCACCCCAGGAGTCAGACCCCCCTCAGTGGCTTGGCCGTGTCGCTCGGCCAGCATGAGGAGAACCCGTGCCAGCCGTACGGGCGCCGGGTATCCGACGAAGTCGAGCCGGTTTTGGTTGGCCCACTTCAGCCGATCGGCGATCGTGTGACTCAGCGCCAGCCAGCGCTCCGGATGGCGGTTCAGGAAGGCCCGGAAGAATTCGGCGCGGATCGCATGGATGATGACCTCCGAGCAGGTGGTTGCGGTGGCCGATCGCGGCCCGCCGTGGACGGCGGTGAGTTCGCCGATGACATCGCCGCACATCCGGATGCCGAGCATTGTCTCCACGCCGTTCTCGAGACGTGCCGTGATCTTGACACAGGCTGTGCCACCCTCCTCGGCCTCTCTGATGACAAGTGCGTGGTGGTCGTTCATGTCTCCTTGGCGAAGGAGTACCTGTCCCGCGGGGACGCGACGTGGCGGAGCCATTGCGAGCAACTCCGCGACGTCTCTTTGGTGATCGAGCCGGCAGAGGAACGTCCCCTCCGCCCAGCGTTCCCGGTTGTCCGACCGATGATTGTCTGACATGTCCGCTCCCCAAGAGCTGGTCCACCCCACGCGCCCCCGGAATTTCAGATACCTCAGCAATCTAGAGCACTCTGCTCTATATGTGCAGATCCCAAAAACGGGACAAATGCACACGTGTCGGAATTCTATGAGTTTATCTGCCTATAAAAAGAGATTCCATAAAATGGCGAAAATTGTGGAAAGGAGGCTCAGGCACAGCAGCCAGCATCCTGTACGGACGAGCCGGTATTTGCGGGCAACGATCACACTGATCCGGCGGATCTGGTCGGCGATCCGGTCCAGATCCAGCGTGGATGATCGGCGGAGCGCCTCGGCCACGTCCTTGGTGTTCGTGAATCGGAGTGCATCGCCGAAGTACATGACGGTTCCCGTTTCAATGTCAGTGGTCCGCACCACCTGGGGGTACACCGCTCCGGCAAGCACGATCACAGAGCCCAGGGCGGCGGCGATGCCGACCCACCACAGCCACTCGACGGCGTTCGACAGACTGAACGGTGACCAGCTGCCGGCCAGGAGTCCTGCCGCTACTGCGCCCAATCCGATTCCGACGACGCCGAGCAGGAGTTGTGCCTTGGCGTCCGCTCGGCCCAGTTCTTCCCGGGCCTCGGCCAGTAATCGGGCTCCGTAAGCGCGGGCATCGGCATCCGTGTTCGCCGTTTCCTGAGATGCTGCGGTTCCGGAGAGAAGGGCCCTCCACCGATTGCGCACTTGGCCTCCGTTCGCCCGATGATCATTGATCCGGTGGTCGATAGAGAGCGTAAACGCGTCTCGAGCGAATCGACCATGGCAAACGACCTGCTGCGCCAGTACGTCTCCAAGGGCACGGACTTGTCAGTCCACACGCACGCGCAGGTCGACGCCGAATTGAAAGCGAAGGCGTGCACCGGGCGGGCGAACGCCCGTTCCTGACTCCGTAGGCCGATGGCCGTCCCGAGGATCGCGCACGGTCGTCCTCCAAGGACACTGGAGCCAACTCGCAGGGTGGAGTGTGACGGCGTGGCAGCTCGGCCTTCCACCATGCCCGACCACTCGGCCTGGTCACACTTCGAGCACGCGACTTGTTCGTCGTCCGGGAGGTCACCACGTCCTCGTGACTGGGCGTCGAACGCCAGGCCAAGGGCAATGGCACCGAGGCCTGGGTCGGTCTGCTCACCCCGGCCTTCGACCACCTCGACGCATGTGCCGCGCGTACCGAGGTGCTCCAAGACAAGCATGGCTCGCAGAGTGTGTCCCGCAAGTTCGGCTACGAGCACGACGGCGTTTCGGTGGACGCCCGCGGTGACGAATCCCTCGTGTCCGATCGACTACGGCTCGCCAGGCGGAAATGGATTCAGCAGAACAGGCATGACAGCGTGTCGCCCGGTGTTCGGCCTTTGACCCTACCTGCTCATCCTGTCGCGGACATGAGGAGCCGCTGACAGCACTGGCTACTTCAAGATCATTCCGTCGGCCCTGAACGGCTGGCAGAAGACTGGCACCCCTCAAAGGACTGCATTGTCGCGGCTGGCGACACCGCGCTAACCCGCCCCTCGGTCGTCTCGATCATGAGCGCGCGCGGCGTCCGCATCGAGACGATCGCCGTCCGCCTGAGGTGGCTCCCGAATTGGCTCTCCGCGACCCTCCAAGATCGAAAAAGGCCCCGGAGAATCTCCGAGACCCTGTCTCATCTGCGAATATCTGGTGGACGATACAGGGATTGAACCTGTGACCTCTTCCGTGTCAGGGAAGCGCTCTCCCGCTGAGCTAATCGTCCAAGCGAAACATCAGAGCGGAAGACGGGATTCGAACCCGCGACCCTCACCTTGGCAAGGTGATGCTCTACCCCTGAGCCACTTCCGCTTACGTTCCCGGTTCCCCGGGCCACGCAGAGAACACTAGCGAATCTTCGCCCGACCCCCAAATCGATACGCCGGGTAAGGAGCTAACATGCTCCACGATAGTGACATCGCAAGGGAGCGCCATGAGCGACAACGAAGTCGTCCAGATCGGAGACCTGACCTTCGAGGACGTCGTCCACGTAGCCCGCCACGGCGGCCGGGTGAAGGTGACCGAAGACGCCATCGCCGAGATGGCCGCCGCCCGGGGCCGTATCGAAGAACTGGCCGAGAGCGACACCCCGTCCTACGGCGTCTCGACCGGCTTCGGCGCCCTGGCTACCAGGCACATCGACCCGGAGCTGAGGGCCCAGCTCCAGCGCAGCCTCGTCCGCTCCCACGCGGCGGGCAACGGCCCCGAGGTGGAGCAAGAGGTGGTCAGAGCACTGATGCTCCTCAGACTCCGGACCCTGGCGACAGGCCACACCGGAGTCCGCCCCAAAACCGCCCAGACCCTCGCAGCGATCCTCAATGCGAAGATCACCCCGGTCGTCCACGAATACGGCTCCCTGGGCTGTTCGGGCGATCTGGCTCCTCTCTCCCACGTCGCCCTCACGCTCATGGGCGAAGGCCAGGTCAGAGACGAGAAGGGCGTCCTGCGGCCAACAGACGAAGCGTTGAGGGAAGCCGGCATCACCCCGGTGGAGCTGGCCGCCAAAGAGGGACTGGCCCTCATCAACGGCACCGACGGCATGCTGGGCATGCTCATCCTCGCCCTGCACGACCTGAACAACCTTCTCAAAACAGCAGACATCTCCGCCGCGATGTCCGTGGAAGCCCTCCTGGGCACCGACGCCGTCTTCGCCGACGACCTCCAGAAGCTGCGGCCCCATCCCGGCCAGCGCGCCTCCGCGGCCAACCTCAGGGCCCTCCTCAAGGACTCCGGGATCATGGAGTCCCACCGTGACGGCTCCTGCACCCGCGTCCAGGACGCCTACTCGCTCCGCTGCGCACCCCAGGTCGCCGGCGCAGCCCGCGACACCGTCGACCATGCCGCACTGGTCGCGAGCAGGGAACTCGTGTCGGCCGTCGACAACCCGGTCGTCCTCCACGACGGACGCGTCGAATCCAACGGCAACTTCCACGGCGCTCCGGTCGGATACGTCCTCGACTTCCTCGCCATCGCCGTCGCCGACGTAGCTTCCATGGCCGAACGCCGCACCGACCGGATGCTCGACGTCGCGCGGAGCCACGGCCTCCCCGCGTTCCTCGCGCACGACCCGGGTGTCGACTCCGGGCACATGATCGCCCAGTACACCCAGGCCGCGATCGTCTCCGAGCTCAAGCGCCTCGCCGTCCCCGCGAGCGTCGACTCGATCCCGTCGTCGGCGATGCAGGAGGACCACGTCTCCATGGGCTGGTCGGCCGCTCGCAAACTCCGCAAATCCATCGACGGTCTCACCAGGGTCCTCGCCATCGAGACGCTCACCGCCGCCCGCGCCCTCGACTTCCGCGCGCCGCACAGCCCCGCTCCGGGGACCGGCGCCGCACTGCGGCTTCTCCGCCAGGAGGTGGCGGGCCCCGGCCCCGACCGGTTCCTCGCCCCCGAGATCGAGGCGGCGGTGCGCCTGGTCGCCTCCGGCGCTGTGGTCGAGGCCGTCGAAAACGTGACGGGGCCGCTCAGCTAGGAATTTTCCGTTACGGCAGGCCTACCCCGGCCCCGACCCCCGCACATGGGTCCCGCCGCAGCCGGCGCCGACCGGCCGCGCTACCCGCGCGCCGAAACGTCGGCCACCAGTTCGACCTCGACCACCAGCCCCGGCATGAACAACCGGGACACCTCGACCGTCGTGCTGGCCGGGGGCGGCGAAGGCATGTACCGTCCCCGCACCGCCGCGTGGTCCAGCAGCCCATCCATGTCCGTCAGAAACGTCCGGATGTGGACGACATCCTCGAAGGTCACCCCTTGATCTTCGAGGATCAGCCGGAGGAACTCGTATACGACCTCGGACTGACGAGTCATGTCGCCGGGCCCGATGACCTCGCCGTCGGCCACGGCGACCTGCCCGGACACGAACAGAAGGTCCCCGGTCCGGACGGCATGCGAATAGCGCCCATTGGTGGCCGGAACCGTCGAAGGGTTCACTTTCACGGCAGTTCCAGCACGGCGGGCACGATGCCCGTGATGTCCTCATCGCCGTGCCCGGCCTCGGCGGCCTGGGCGAAGCGGTCCCGCGCGGCGGCCGTGAGGGTCTGCACCTCACCGGGCCCATCGGTGGCCAGGGTGAGGTCCTTGGCGGCGAGAGCCAGTTTGAACCGCGTCTCCGGCACGCCCTCCTCGACCACCGGACGCAACCGCTGGCCGACCGCGCCCAGCAGGGTCGCGTCGAGCAGATCGAAATAGTCGCTGGTGGAGAGCCCGAGACGCTGCACGTAGGCCAGGTTCTCCGCCATCAGCACCTGCACCGACAGCTGCCCGGCCATCACGGCGAGCTTCATCTTCGACCCGGCCCCGAGCGCCCCGTAGTGATGAACGGTGCCGAACACCCCCAGCACACCCTGAACCCGCTCGAAGTCAGGCGTCTCGCCACCCGCGATCACCCGCAGCTTGCCCTCGGTGGCAGGCCCGACGGTCCCGAGCACCGGCGCGTCGATCAGTGGCACGTCGAAGGGAAGCAGGCCGCGAAGTGAGGTGACGGCGTCAGGCCCGATGGTGGACATCTCCACCCAGATCGTCCCGGCCGACAGCCCAGGCTTGGCCGCCTCGGCCACTTGGGCCACCGCGATCGGGTCGGACAGCATCGAGATGACGATCTCCGCGCCCGACACCGCCTCGGCGGGGGAGTCGGCCACGGACGCGCCGGGGAGCTCCTTCCGCGTGCGGTTCCAGACGGTCACCTTCTGGCCCGCGGCGACGAGGCGGCGGGCCATGGGGGAACCCATGTTCCCCAATCCCAGAAAAGCGATCACATTTCGACCCTAGCCCCGGCCAAGGTATTCCACCAGCGCGTACATTTCATGGAAGGCATGCGGCTACGGAATACCAAAGCGAGACGCGGACGGCCGGAGGCCGGTCGTGGCTCGCGCCGTGAATCTGCCCCAGAAGCAGGAGTTCCGATGTTCGACACCGACGCCCTCCGTCTGATCGACGCGGTGGCCCGGCTCGGCTCCTTCACCGCGGCGGCGGTGGAGCTCCAGTACACCCAGTCCGCCGTCTCCAGGCGCGTCGCGGCCCTGGAGGTCCGCGCCGGCGGCCCGCTCTTCGAGCGGCTTCCCCGGGGTGTACGTCTCACTCCCGCCGGCGCCACCCTCCACAGGCACACCCGTGACGTGCTCGAACGCCTCCAGCGGGCGGGCGAGGAACTCGCCGCCATCCACCGGGGGACCGGCGGTCGCCTGCGGGTGGGCGCCTTCGCCACCGCCAACGCCGCGCTCGTCCCGGCCGCGCTGAAGGACTACCGCGCCGAGTTCCCCGACGTCGACACCACGCTCATCGAGGGCATGACCGGCCACCTCGTCGAGCAGCTCGACCTGGGCGCCATCGACGTGGCCGTGGTCAGCGACTACCCGGCGGGGCTCGAAGCGCCGCCCTCGATCGCCCTCGAACCGCTGCTGGAGGAGGAGTTCCTCGTCGGCCTCCCCGCCGACCACCGGCTCGCGTCCCAGCAGGTCATCGACCTCCGCGACCTGCGCGACGACAACTGGATCGAGGGAGCCCGTCCGGGCCAGGGCCTGATGCTGGCCGCCGCGTGCGCCGCCGCCGGGTTCACCCCGAGGGTCGGCATGCGGGTGGGGGAGTGGACCGGAAAGCTCGGATTCGTCGCCGCCGGCCTGGGCGTGACCCTCGTACCGGCCCTCGCGACCCAGGGCATGCGGCCCGACCTGGTGCTGCGGCCGATCGCCCGGCAGGCCCCGCGCCGGACCGTGTTCGCCGCGTTGCCGCGCGTCGCCCTGCCCGCAGCGAGGGAACTGGCTCGAGTGCTCGCCGGGGCTGCTGGGAGAATGGCCGGATGCACGACGCCTTCGCCCACGTCGCGGGCCGTCTGGCCACCGGCCTGAGCGACGTCGCCACCGACCTGTCCGCCCTCGACGCGGGCGGCTGGTGGGCTGTGGTGGTGGAGTTCGAGGGCAAGGTGACGCTGGCCCGGTTCGACCACGTCCGTCCCGCCCCGCTGCCCGCCCCCCGAGGCCCGTGGATCGGCCCGCGCCGCTCGGAGTGGCGGTCGTCCCTCGATCAGGGGGGGTACGAGGCCGGGGTCCGCGCCATCCGTGCGCACATCGAGCGGGGAGAGGTCTACCAGGCCAACCTCTGCCGGGTGCTGACCGCGCCGCTGGGATTCAGGAGTGACCCCCTGGCCTTGGCGAACCTGCTCGCCGAAGGAAATCCGGCCCCCCACTCGGCGGTGATCCAGGTGCCGGGGCTGACCGTGGTGTCGGCCTCGCCGGAGCTCTATCTCGGGCGGTCAGGATCGATGATCACCTCGCGCCCCATCAAGGGCACCGGAGTGACGTCAGCTGACCTGCTGGAAAAGGACTACGCCGAGAACGTGATGATCGTCGACCTGGTCCGCAACGACCTGGGCATCGTCGCCGACGTCGGCTCCGTCACGGTTCCCGAGCTGTGCGTGGTGGAGGAGCATCCGGGCCTGGTGCACCTCGTGTCGACCGTCCAGGCGACGACGGAAAAGTCGTGGCCGGAAATCTTTGCCGCGACCTTCCCTCCCGGTTCCGTCACGGGTGCGCCGAAATCGTCCGCGCTGAGCATCATCAATGCGCTCGAACCAGCGCCTCGGGGGCCATACTGTGGGGCGGTGGGCTGGGTCGACGCCGATCGGCGCGAGGCCGCCCTGGCGGTGGGCATCCGCACCTTCTGGATCACCGGTGAGGAGATCCGCTTCGGCACCGGTGCCGGCATCACATGGGGCTCCGACCCCGGGCACGAATGGCGCGAGACGGAGCTGAAGGCGTCCCGGCTCATCGCGCTCGCATCCCGCTCAGACGAAGGGTAAAACGGTCACATGGCGGTTCCCATCTGGGTCAACGGCGACTTGCTCGATCCGTCGAAGGCGGTCGTTTCCGTCTTCGACCACGGGCTCATGGTCGGCGACGGCGTCTTCGAGACGATCAAGGTGATGAACGGTGAGGTCTTCGCCCTCACCCGCCATCTCGACCGCCTCGCCCTCTCGGCCAAGCGCATGGACCTCCCCGAACCCGACACCGCCGCCATCGCCGACGGTGTCCGCGCGACGGTCGCCGCCGCGCCGCAGTGGCCGCTGGGGCGCATCCGCATCACGTACACCAGCGGTCCGGGCCCCCTCGGCAGCGACCGGGGCACCGAAGGCACCAACACGATCATCATCGTCGGCGAGCAGAAGCCCTTCCCGGCGACCGCCGACGTCGTCGTGGTCCCCTGGCCCCGCAACGAACGCGGCGCCCTGTCCGGCGTGAAGTCGACGTCCTACGGCGACAACGCCAAGGCGCTGGCCTACGCGAAGGAACGCGGCGGCGGCGAGGCCATCTTCGAGAACCTGGCCGGCAACCTCTGCGAGGGCACCGGCAGCAACATCTTCATCGTCAGCAACGGCCGCCTGATCACCCCGACCCTGTCGTCGGGCTGCCTGGCCGGCGTGACCCGGGCCCTGGCCCTGGAGTGGTACCCCGACGCGATCGAGGAAGACGTCCCCCTGGCCGCGCTCTACGACGCGGAAGAGGCGTTCCTGACCTCGACGACCCGCGACATCCAGCCGATCGGCCTGATCGACGGCAAGGCCCTGCCCGTGGGCCCCGGCCCGGTGACCCGGGCGGCGATGGAGGCCTTCGCGGCCCGTTCGGCCGACGACCTCGACCCGTGAGACGAGTTTCAGCGGCCATCGCCTTCCTGGCGGTGGCCGCCTGCTCATCCGGCGTCGACGCCCCCCGGCCGGTCGTGGCCGGATCGGGCCCCCCGGTCGTGCTGCCGGGGGCCCCCGGATCGAGCGGCACCGTCGCGACGCCGGGTCAGACCCTGGGAACCTACGCGGCAGACGTCTCCGCCGCCGACGTGCGGTTCGCCGAGGGGATGGTGGGCCATCACCGGCAGGCGCTGGAGATGACCGGCCTCGTCGCCGAGCGCGCTTCCGACGAGCGGGTGAAGGCATTGGCCGGGCGGATCGCGGCCGCTCAGCAGCCGGAGATCGCGGTGATGACCGGGTGGCTGGGGCGTCTCGGGCGTGAGGTTCCGGCCGGGCACGCCCACATGACGGGCTACGGGATGGCTTCCCTTGAGCAGATGAACGAGTTGCGGGGGGCGCGGGGGGCGGCGTTCGACCAGCTGTTCCTGAAGCTGATGATCGCCCACCACGAGGGTGCGGTGAGGATGGCGGGCGGTGAGCTCCGCGACGGGCGCGACCAGCTCATGACGACCCTGGCCATGGACATCGTCTCGGGCCAGCAGATCGAGATCGGCAGAATGCGCGCGATCCTGGCGGGCTGAAGCTCTCCGTCCAGGAATTTCCGCGGTTCGGGGCGCAGGACCTGGCCGCGTTCAAGCAGGGATCCACGGCGCCTAGGACTCGTCGGTACCCGTTCGCAGCAGCGGCGGCACCAGCAAGGTCGCGTTTCCGCGCGTGTAGAGCGCGGCCGGACGTCCCACGTCAGGGAATCGCCGTTCGCCTGTCGGATCGATGAAGCCCGCGGTCTTGGTGACCTTGCGGCGGAAGTTGCTCGGGTCGAGCCGCTGACCCCAGACCGCCTCGTAGACCCGCCGGAGATCCGCGACCGTGAACGGCTCCCGGCAGAAAGCCGCCGCCGCCGTCGTGTGTTCGAGCCGGACCCGGGCGGCTTCCAGGCAGTCACGCAGAATCTCGTTGTGGTCGAAGGCCAACTGGGTCTTGAGTGCCTCCTCGACGAGAACCCACCGGGCCGCCGCCGCGTCGGTGCCCGCGACCGGCAGCGGCAGTTCGGGGCTGAGCGCCAGGTAGGCGACGGTGATCACGCGGCGTCTCGGATCGCGGTCCGGCTCGCTGTAGGCACGGAGCTGTTCCAGAGTGACCACGCCGTCGTGCAGGCCGGTCTCCTCGGCCATCTCACGGTAAGCCGCCTGATCGAGGGTCTCACCGTCTCGGACGAAGCCGCCCGGCAGAGCAGGTTGCCCCAGGTAGGGCGGGTTGCCGCGATCTATCAGCAAGATGTGGAGCTCGCCCGTGCGAACGGTCAGGATCACCAGGTCGGCGGTCACCTGGACGCAGGGGCGGGGCAAGCGGGTCGTGCTCATCCGCAGCACTTTACCGGTAATGGTCGACTTGACCTAAAGCGTACCCTCATTTAGGGTCGAACTGACCTAAAGGAGGTCGTGATGCACACCCTCCGTCTGAACACCGCGACTCGCCACCTCTGCGCAGGGGTGTACCTCGACCGCGGTTTCCGCACCAAAGTCCTCCACAAGGTGCACAACGACACGCGGCACATGATCGCCCCGTCCTACGGGTTCGATCTGGTCCCGGTCGTCCGGCACGCCTGGCGCGCGTGGATCCTGGAACACGCGCAGCACGTCGCGGTGGTGCTGGTGGTCTCCATCGGCTTCGCGGCCAATCCACCGGCGGTGGTCGGCATCGGATGCGTGCTGTGCGTCGTGACGGTGGTTCGCCTGGCGGCTCGCCACGGCGTCCACCTGGCGCGCCGCCAGGCGAAGGTGGCCACCGACTCCTTCCTCCACCGAGCGATGTGGCGAAGCACCACCGACGCCCTGCGGCAGGGACGGCGCGTGATCTGGCTCGGCGGGTGGGCGGTGCTGGGGTTGTTGTCGGCGCCCTTCCTGCTGGCGGGCGTACAGGGAGTGCACCCGGAGGCGATGGTGCGGACAGTGATCCTGCTGGTCGCTCTGCTCGCGGGCGTGGTCGCCATCCGTGCGGCGCTCACCCAGTGGTGCATGAACGCCATGCACCACGCCGATCCACTTGACGACACCCCCACCACCGTGCGGCTGGCCGACATAGCCGCGCAGCAGTATCACCCGGTGGTCGTCTATCGGAGGCCCGAGCCACCCACCCCTGATGAGGCCGATGAGCTCCGGCTGCCCCGGTGGCGACTCGGCGACGAGGAGGAGGAAGACTTCTTCGTCGGGGCCGGCCTGCTCGTGCACCGATGGATGCCGCCCCTTGCGATTCAACTCCGCGCCGAGGAGGACGAGGAGGAGTCCTCCTCTCCTCGTTTCCGAGCCAGCGAACTCGTCGCCCACCTGCGGGGCACCATGGCTCCTCTCGGTGCCGCCGACGACCCGACGTCACTCCCCGGTTTCCAGATCCGTGACCGCCTGTTCGTGCCCGAGGACGACGTGGCCGAGAGGCCTTCCTGGTTGTGGGAGGACCTCGACCAGACCGAGATCGACGCCGCCGTCGACAGCCCCTACGGCCTGCTGCACCACTACCTCGAGATCAGGACGAGCGCGACCGGTGAGATCGTCACCACGGTCTTTCTCCGGGTGACCGTCAAGGGCCGCACCCTCAGCCTCGACTTCGCGGCGACCGCGCTCACCCGCACCCCGAGGGAATTCCAGATCCTCGACGGCCATGCCGAGTCTGGAGCCGGAGCGGTCGTGCGTGCCCTGCTTCGGGCGCTGGCCGGCCTCCCCGCCGAGGTCGGCGCGGCGTACCGGCTCGTCCTCGCCCCCTGGACCCTGCTGCGGGCCTGCCTTGCCGGGCGGAACGGGTTGGTCCGGCCGCGCCGGGGCCGCACGGTCGGTCCGATCCTCAGCATCCGGACCGAGCGCGCCACCGACTGGGAGAACAAGTCGGAGTTCGACGAGGTCACCATCCAGGACCACGTGAAGTTGATCGAGCTACGGCTGCTGAACTGCACCGAGACGTTCTTGAAGAAACGTGGTCTGGACGTGTCGGGCTTCAGCAAGCGCGCGGCCAGCATCATCAACGCCGGAATCCTCAACATGGGCGGGCGGGTCGACGTCAAGGACTCTGCCGTCGGGCCCAACTCGCAGTACCGCCATGACGTCAGGGACGACAGCAGGGCTGAAGAAGGAGCGCACGGATGAACAGCGGCATCGCCAATCACGGTGGCACGGTGAACGTGAACCACAGTGCCGTCGGCCCCAACGCCGTCTATCACGGGAGCGGCCGGTCCTCCCGCCCGGAACGGCTCGCCGATCTCGGCGTCATCACCATCAAGCCCTTGGAGACCCAGGCCGTCCGAGACCGGCTCGGTCTGGTTCCGCGACGCTCGGGCACGCTGCGCTTTCACGAGGGCACCGTCGAAGGCGCCCGCGTCGCCGCGTTGCAGACCCTCGCCCAGGGCAACCGGTCGATCATCATGGCGTGCCAGAACATGCAGCGGATCTTCAACCCGCCGGTGATCGCCCTCACGGGCATCGCCGGGGGCATCCACAAGGACGTCGAGATCGGCGACGTCGTCATCGCCACCAGCGTCGTCTACTACGACCTGCGCAAGATGACCACCAGCGGGACCAATCACAGGTCGGACGAGAAACCCTCGTCGGCGCACGTCGTCAACGCCGTCAACGACTTCTTCGTCGACGAGGGCGAACCTGCCGTGATCTCCGGATTCCGCGTGCACCCGAGCCCGATAGGCTCCGGGGAAGCGGTGATCGCCGAGGAGGAGTCGGAGATCGTCCGGCACCTTCAGGCGTACAACGACAAGATCCTGGCCGTCGACATGGAGGCGGGCGGGTTCACCCAAGCCTTCTACGAGCAGGCCGGCGACCACACGGCCCAGGGTTGGGTGGTCGTCCGTGGCATCTCCGACCGCGCGGGCCCCGATCGCCACTACGGCCAGCACGAACGGGCGGCCACGAACGCGGCCATCGCCCTGAGGAGACTGCTGCCCTACTTGGTGATCAACGCCCCCGGATGAGCAGCTTCAGTTCCCGCCACGGCTGCCGCCTGTTGAAGTCGATCCGGTCGTTGACGTGGGGAAACGGCACGTCCGGGACCGGCACGCCGAGGAACCGGCACAGCGGCTCCCACCCCTCCCGGCACTCGAACACCAGCAGCCGCTCGGCCGGAATCGTCGCCCGGACCTCCTCGATGTGCCGCCGGAAGACCTCGATGCAGTGGTCCCGGTCGTCCAGCCGCCCGTCGAACACCCGGTCGGCCACCGTCGCACGTGCCATCTGGGGGAACAGGGCGAACTCGGGCACCCGCCGGATGACCAGCCGGTGCACCATCCGCCGCCACCACTGCCCGGGCTCGTCGGTGTCCATCCGGCGGTGGAAGATGGTCTCCTGGGCGCTTTCGTACCAGCGTTCCGGGTCGCGTACGGTCAGGATGACCTTGGCGTCGGGATAGTGGTCGGTCAGCTCGCGCCAGTAGGAGACGGCGGGGAAGTCGACCGCCGACCTGAACCCCTGGAAGATCACGTCCCAGTCGGTGGTCTTCCCGTCCCCCACGTCGAGCCACTGCCGCACCCGATGCGGCACCTCGATGATGTCGGCCATGTGGTAGCACGGGCCGAATCCCAGCCGCTCAAGAGCGGCTTTCAGGGATAGGGTGCCGGTTCGCCCGAACCCGGCGCCGATGACGTCCACGAGCAGCCTCCACGGTGGTTGTCCCAAGATCGTCACCGATTCTCGTCAGACCATCCGGAAGACACGCCGCCCGAGGGCTCGTCAGGCGCGGGCCTTGTAGCGGTAGTACGTCTGCGCCGCGTCCGCCAGCGAGGACATGATCCAGTAGTTGATGCCGCCGCCGCCCACCGCGCCGACGACGTGCTTGTCTCCCATCTGCGCCGCCACCTTGGCCCCCAGGTTCGGCGCGACCGTCAGCATCGCCTGCGCCGCCAGCTTCCCCGGTCACCTTCGCGGCGGCCTTGCCCGCGCCCTTGCCGCCGACCTTGCTCACCAGCGCGCCCGCCGACGTGCTGATGATCTGCACCGCCACCGCGTTGGCGAACCCCATCGCCCCCAGGTGTTGGACGCGAGCGCCACCATGCCCGCCCCGCTCCGGAGTGGCCGCGCTGCCGATCGCGAGCACCTCGCCGAGATCGGACTCGGAGATGGCGTGCGACCACAGCGCCAGCACGTTCGCGAGATCGGTGCGCGAGTCGACGGTCACGCCCAGTTTCTCGAACACGACGATGAAACCGTTACCCGCCTCCGCACTTGGACGTTTGCCATAAATGTCGGAGGTTCTTCATCGATAGGCGAGTGTCCGGAATTCATTCAGGTCCGAAACGGCGCTGCTTCCCATCCCGACCGAATGTCATCACCATGTAGTGGAATGAATGAATGATCTGATTTGACTACAGCCTCAGAAACGCCGCATGATCTTCCGGGCGTTCGACTGACGCCACAAATGCCGGGATTCGGGCGCTGACTGGATCTCGCGAAAAGGATCATCGGCGGCCATAACGGAACACATGGACCATTGGGTTGGCGTGGCGGCGATCCACGCCGTCTCGGTCGTGCTGGCGTCCGTGGCGATTCTGCCCCCGGAGACCACGCCCGCCGACGTGATCTCCGGGGAGGGGCCGGGCACCGTCCCGGTGGTGTCCCGGGCCGCGGGTCTGCTGGAGGTGACCGTCTCGGATGAGAACGGCTACTTCGCCCTGAGCGGCATCGGCGACACCGGCGACACCGGCGTCCAGAGCCTGCCCTATGCGGCCGGCCCCTCGCCCTTCCACGGCACGGCCGTCTACAACATCGGCCAGACCGACAACCTGGTGCGCTTGAAATTCGAGGGGGACGGAAAATGGACCGTGAAATTCCACCCGCTGTCGGCGGCGGCTCCCTGGCCGGAATCCGCGTCCGGCGTCAACGACCGTGTTTTCCGGCTGCCGACCGGAATCACCACGGCCTTCGTGCGCACCGACGACTCCCTCAGCGTCCTCGACGGATACGGCAGAATGATCGACTCCTACTACCAGCCCGGTGGCCCTTTCGGTGACAAGGTGACGTTCCCGAGAGAGGCCGGCTACGTGCAGATCCACGCCAAGAAGGGCTGGGAGATCAGCCCGGCCTCGTGATCAAGCCAGCCAGAGGCCATCGCGCCGGTGGCGGGGATCACCGAACTCGATGTCGGCCTCCACGTCTGCTCGGAGGAATTGAAGAGCCGTTCGGGCCGTCACGCGGTCGGCCGCGCGGCGGCGCCGGTGGGATTGAGCCGCCCAGTTCGCGATGAACCCACTGTTGTCATGGCGTCCGAACAGCCGAACGACAACCGTGCGGTATACCCTCGACGGCGCCGAGTTCGACCGCAGTGCGGCCGCCGAATAGCGCAGCGTGAAAATACCGTGACTGGACTCGTGTTTGCGATGTTTCGGCGGGACATGGTGGATGGTGCGAGACATGCGAGACCCCTCGGCCCCGCCAGTATTTCTGGCGTGGACCTAATAGTCCGCACCGGTGAAACGGCCGCTCATATTCAGTAACTCCGCTGGCTCTGCACGTTGAGTTCGGGCATCTTCACGCTCTTGGCCGGATCGGTCAGCGGGTCGTTGATCTCCAGAATGTCCAGGCCCTTGGTGATGTCGCTGGAGTAGATGAACCCGTTGTAGTAATACGCCGACCACGATCCGCCCAGGTCAAGCCCCGGTCGAAGCGGTCCCCGCTCGAAATAGGCGATCTCGCGGGCGTTGGCCGAGTCGGTGAAGTCCCACACGGAGACACCGCCCTGATACCAGGCCTGGACCATGATGTCCTTGCCCTTGACCGGGATCAGCGATCCGTTGTGCGCGACGCAGTTCTCCTTCGAGGTCTGTTCTCTGGAGATCTTGAAATAGCCGCGCCGCTGGAGGGTGTTCTCGGGCGTCAGGTCGTAAATGGCGTTCGCGCCCTTCTGCTTCCCGGCCGCCCGGTTGCAGGTCGCCGAGGTGCCGCCGCCGAGTTCGTCGCTGAACACCAGTTTCGTGCCGTCGTTGTTGAAGGTGGCCGAATGCCAGACGGCGAAATTCGGGTCCTGTACGACCTGGACCACCCTCGGCACCAGAGGATTGGAGATGTCCATCAGCACGCCGTCCCCGAAACAGGCCCCCGCGGCGAGTTTCCGCGCCGGATACACGGTGACGTCGTGGCACCCGCGCGGATCGATGAACTTGGCGCCCTCCTCGATGGGCCGCTGCCCGAAGACCGGCGGCATGGCGGCCACCCGGGCCTTCTCGGGAGCGTCCACGGGCACCTCGATGATGTCCATGGCGGCGTGCGGGGGCGGACAGGTCTCCGAGTCGGGGATCGGCCCGGAGGAGGCGACATAGACGTACACGGTCTTCTCGCCCGGCAGCACCGCATGGGTGTGCGATCCGCATTCTGTACGAATCGAGGTCACATACTTCGGCCGCGCCTTGTCGGAGACGTCGAAGATGCGCACGCCCTCCCACGACTGGGCGGTCCCTTCTTCACCGGGACCGGCCGCGCAGGATTCGCCGTCTCTGGGAAAATCGACCGAGAGGAAGAGAAGATCCCCGGTGACCGAGATGTCGTTCTGGCCGCCCTCGCATACCGTACGAGAAACAACAGAAGGCTTTTCCGGGTCTGAGATGTCGACGATGGTGAATCCGGCGTAATTTCCGACGAATGCGTAATCGCCCTGAAAGGCGAGATCAGTGCCCCAGTCCTGGTCGCCGTCGAAAGGCGCCTCGAAGGGGACGTTGGCGACAACCCTGATGTTGTCGCTGTGGTCGATCGCATCGACCGCCAGCCCCGGCGCGGGCGCCGAGGTCGCCGCCTGTGGGGACGCCTTGGGAGGAGTGTCGCCGTCAGGAGAACACCCGACGAGCAGGAGGGCCACCACCAGGGCGCCGAAGATCCGCCTCATGGGGGAACGCTATGGCACGGATGCCCCGGCTATGTGGGGAATGCGTAACGGTTTCACGAGCTCCAGAGCATGTTGGTCAGCTCTTCGTCGAGATCCATGAAATCGACCTCACGCCCAGCAGGCACGAGCTCGTAGGTGCGGTGGAGGAACTCGGTCAGCGGCGCCAGCGGCACCTCGAACAGAGCCTGCCCGAACGGCGAGGTCAGGCTGATGTGCAGCGTGCGCTCCCCGTCGGACCGCGCCGGCCACACCTGGACGTCACCATCACCCACCCGCCGGACGATGCCCACGGTCAGCAGCTCACGCGCGAAGATCCACTCGACCGGCTCGTCGTTGCCGACGTGGAAGGCCATGCGAATGGCATAGGGATCTTCAGCGGTGTAGCTCAACCCCGCCAACAGCGGGACGGTCGTGCGGTCTGGGACGACAAGCCGAAGGCCCAGCTCGGCAGAGACGGTGGTGCTGTTCATCGTCAGCCAAACCTTTTCGTCGTCGGGACCCCCTGCGGGGCTTTCACTGCTCAGACGGACCACGTCCCGAGCTATGACGCGGAACGAAGAAACCTTGCAGGGAAGATTCCGCTGTCAGGCCGTTCTGTAACACACAGCGCAGCCGAACATTTTGGCATCTACCTGCGCAAACACCTTAGATGACCCGGTGTTTGCGATGGTTTTGCGTGTCCTCCGAGACGTGGATGGGCTTCAGGTGGTGCTTATTGGTCGAGTGTGGAGCATCACGATGCTATGCCAACAGACCGCCACGCCGCCCGTTCCTGGAGAACCTTTCGATGACGATGCGGGGACAGAGCCGAGACACTGCGGGTACTCCAGGGGTTCGGCCGACGCATCGCTTCGCGTGGAGGGGGCGGAGTGGGGTATGGTTCTTGCTGTCGGACCCCACAGGGGAACGACGATCCCGGGCGATTAGCTCAGCGGGAGAGCGCTTCGTTCACACCGAAGAGGTCACTGGTTCGATCCCAGTATCGCCCACTCTGGAGAGGGAGACCTGTGGTTAGCGGCTTTGCCGCTTTCCCGGGTCTCCTTCGTCGTTTACCCGGGGGGACGACCCCCCGAACCCCCCGATGCGAGAGGGCTGTCGCCCCCTCGCGCACCCCCTGGCCGCTGTCGCATCCTGGCGTCGCTCTGCTCCGGGTCGCTGCGCTCCTTGCGAAGGGCTCCGCCCCTCGCGCTCCCTGGTCAGGCCTCGCTTTGCTCGCGTGGTGCTCGCTTCGCTCGCGAATCTCATCCATGGGTTGGATTCGTCGGAGAAGGGCTTCTTGTGGTTGTCCACAGCCGGGGGCGACGCACCTGTATCACCTGCTGGAATCAACCCTTCTCACCGAGGGCCTCGACGACGAGAACGACCTGTGGTCGATGGGATTCAGCGCCGCGTGGGTCCAGGGAACGGACATCACCGCCGTCGCGCCCCACTTCTCGCTCGACCTGACCACGCGTGCCCCGTGCCACCTGAGCGAGATCCTCGATCACAACATCGATGACGGTTCGGTATGGGTGGCCCAGGCCTGCGGCTGGATCGGAGTCCTGCCCGGCAAGTCCGACGACGCGTTCCTGCGAACCCTTTCCGCCGGGGGCGGGCAGGCCATCGGCCTCGCGATGAACATCGTGACAACGCCCGTCTCGGCTACGCCCGCGACGGGCGGACCGTCGTCTCCGCCGACCCGCGAGGCCTCGAAGACGAGGCATTCGGCGACCGCCTGATGGAGGGGCTGCGTTTCGAGCTCAGCGACCCGGACGCCGACGAAGATACTTGGGATCGGATGAGAGCATGAGCTCGGGCCTGGAGCTCATCGGGCGGATCACGGGAACCGACATCGCCGCCGACTGGTTCGAGGCGCGTCACTCGCGCTACAGAAGGTCTCTCGATGACGGTTCACATCTGACTTCCCGCCTGGGTGAGGTCGCCGGTTCTCCCATTTGTGATCAAGATGGATGCTGCTAAGTTCGCCAGTCGTGGCGGTGCGAGGTGGGGGAGTCATTATGGTGAAGATGCGACGCGTGGCTCCTCTGCTGGTCGTGGCATTGGTGGCCGTTCCGGCACTCACCACCGCTGCCCCACCGGATTGCCGAATTCCGCCATTCACAGATGCCGAGTACCTCGCGAGGCAGGACTGGATCATGGAGGAGTTCGGAAAAGAGCAGTATGATGTGGAAACCCCGATCGTGAAGACAATCGGTGACAGCAAGCCGGGGGTGGTGCCGGCCATCGGGGTTGAGAGATTAGAGCCGGACGGCTGTCCCGATCTGAGTGTTTCTTGATCTCCCCGCAGGCAGACTGGTTACTTTGGTGTAAATCGATTTGAGAAAGAAACTGCCCTGGGTGCTATTGTAATCTTCGAACCGGGCAATGATGTGAAGATTGGCTATCATTTGGTCGAGATGGATATCTCTCGACCAAATGGCATGTTGAGCACGCGGGACTACGCCGAGCAGATGCTCCGCATTTCCGATAAGAGCGTCGGACTCGAAGCCTACTTCCAGATCGGTCTGACCGACTGTCTCTGTCGCTCAGGCTGATCTCGCTTCGCTCGGGAATCTCATCGCTTCGCCTCACGTGTCGGATCCACCGGAAAAGGGCTACTGGCCAGAGGCAGGCTGCGAGGCGATGAACCCGTTGGTCGGGACGCTGCCAGCGCATTGCACATGGGGCCGAAGCGACATGTGGTCTACCGGTTCGCGTTGGGTAGTCCCCATCGAACCGAGGCGCTGGACCTCTACTTCGAAGGCCTGCTTCCTGAGAAGATCCCCGAACGCCGACCGACCGTCGCTCCTGTCGGCATGAGCCCGTGCCAGTCCCTCTCTGCTCGGGCGCCGCAGATGGCGTGCACTCGACTCACGTGGGGGTGTGCCGCAGCCCTGTGGCTCGTCGCCTGACACACCCGCGATGGACGTCACGTGACGCGGTTGGTCTGGTAGGCCCACAGTGCGAGTTCGACGCGGTTGCGGGCCCCGAGCTTGGTCATGAGACCGGTGAGATGGAACTTGACCGTGCTCATGCTGATGTGCAGGTCCCGTGCGATCTCGGCATTCGTCCTGCCCCGCGCGACCTCGGCCAGCACGTCCTCCTCCCGGTCGGTCAGGGCCTGGATCGGCTGGGCCGGTGCGGCGGCAGGGCCGCTGGTGGCCAACGTGGCGAGTAGCCTGCCGGTGATGGCCGGGTCGATGAGCGCGTCGCCCTGTACGGCGGCGTGGATCGCTTGGACCAACTGGTCCGGTTCGGCGCCCTTGAGCAGGAAGCCGCGGGCGCCCGCCTTGAGGGCTCCGTAGATGTACTCGTCGGTGTCGAACGTGGTGATCACTACTACTGCGATCGGATCAGGGACTTCTGGTCCGGCGAGCAGACGGGTGGCTTCGATGCCGTCCAGGACGGGCATCCGGATGTCGAACAGGCACACATCCGGCCGCAGGCGAAGGGCGAGGGCGACGGCCGCGCGTCCGTCGGCTGCCTGCCCGACCACCTCGATGCCGGGCTGACCGTTCAGGATCGTTGTCAGTCCTGCCCGGACGATGCCCTGGTCGTCGGCGATGAGGACGCGGATGGTCATGGCGCGGCGCCTCGGCGGGGGAGGACGGCCCGGACGACCCAGCCGCGATCCGGATTCGGTCCGGCGGTGAGCGTGCCACCGAGGAGCGTGATGCGTTCGGTCATGCCGACCAGCCCGAATCCGGACGGACCGGAGGCAGACGCGATGCGGACGCCGTCGTCGCTGACTGTCAGCTGGACATCGGTGGCGCTGGCGGTGACCTCGACTCTGACTCGGGTCGCCTGCTGGGCGTGGCGCTGGGTGTTGGTGATCGATTCCTGCGTCACGCGGTAGAGGGCACCCTCGACGGCCGGCGGGAGGTTCGTCAGGTCACCGTGCAGTTCGACGTCGATGCGCAGCGCCTCGGTGCTGTCGGCGGAGATGCCTTCGATATCGGCGATCCGGCGCTGGGGAACCAGCGGCGGTTGCTGCCTGCGGTCGCGTAGTGCGCTGACCATCGTGCGCATCTCCGCGAGGGTCCGGGCCGCCTCGCGGTCGATGGTTTCGAGGGCTTCTGTCGCTCCGCTCAGCGACGATGACCTGGCGAGGAACAAGCCTGCCTGGGCCTGGATCGCGATCGCGGAGACGTGGTGTGCCACGGTGTCGTGCAACTCCCGGGCCAGCTGTTCGCGTTCCTGAAGCTTGGCCTGCACGATCAGCTGTTCGCGGGCGATGGTCCGGTAACGGACGGAGGCCCCTAAGGCGGCGGCGAAGAGCAACATGCCGATCGCGGCGGTCGTCTCGGCGAATCCGGGGAAGTCGACGCTGACGATGGCGACCAGTGCCACCGCGATGACCGCCATCCCGATGGCCGCGTCGCGGCCGGCACGCCAGCGCAGAAGCGAGTAGGCCAGGACGAACACCACCCATCCGCTGTGCAGGACCACTGGTTCGGTTCCCGCGGCGAACGTGGCGACGTCGAGGATCGCGAACCCGCCGAAGGCGAACACCACTGCGGGCAGCGGATAGGCCCGTCGGACCAGCACCGCGAGCGCCAGCCCACATCCGAACGCCACGGCCACCGGTCGCCAGACCAGGTCTCGGAAGGCCGCTTCGTACCCGAGCACGGTCAGCACCAGCGCGGCGAGGGTCCAGTCGCGCCAGGTGTACGGCGACGGGCGCCGCACTGCGGCCCACAACGTCGTCGCGGCGTTCGACACGACAGCCACAGTAGCGATCGGGCATGCCCCGCGAACCCGCCACACGACCAGCCGCCTCCCTGGCCGATGAGCCAGGGAGGCGTCGGCCACAGGACTCGGGCGCCCGGTCGCCGGTGCGGCTGACACTGGGACCGGCCACCGCTTCGCTACTGGGAGACGACCCCGTGAACACAGATCAGGCAGGCGAACTTCTCGACACCAAGATCGACGTCAAGGTCGTGCTCTGCGGCTTATGGGTCACCACGCTGTTCGTGTTCGCCTACGTCGACATCTTCGGCTTCTACCGCGCTGATGTGATCAACGGAGTGCTCGGCGGCGAGGTGTCCGGCCCGGGGTTCGCGATCGATCAGAGGTTCCTTGTGCTCACGACGCTGTACATCGTGGTCGCGGCGTTGATGACTGTCTTCTCGCTGCTGGCCCGGGCGCGGGTCAATCGGATCGCCAACATCGTGGTCAGCCTGTTCTACGTGGTGACCGCGGCGACCTCGCTCATCGGTGAGACGTGGCTCTACTACATCGCCGGGACCCTGATCGAGATAGCGCTTCTGCTGGTCATCACTCGCGTCGCCTGGACGTGGCCGACGACACGTGATTCGTCGATCCATCGTCAAGAACTGTCACTCAGAGGACCAGGACCCGGTCGGCCGGCAGGATGACCGTGAACGTCGCCCCCTCGCCCGGACTGCTGCGCACAGTCAGCATCCCGTCGTGCCCGTCCACGACCTCCTTGACGAGGGCCAGCCCCAGCCCGAACCCGCGGCTCTCCGTCACCCGCCGGTCGAACAGCCGCATCGGATCGCCCGGGTTCAGGCCCGCGCCGTCGTCGGCCACGGTGAGCCTGACCAGGTCCTCGGACGTCGACAACGTGATCCGGATGTGCCCGCCGGGGCCTGTATGGGTCAGCGCGTTGTCCACCAGGGACGACAGCACCCGCCTCAGTGCCGTCTCGGCGCCGCTGACCACGGCGGGGCCGTTCTCCCGGTGTACCTCGATGACGACGCCCCGCGACTCCGCGCGGGCCGATTCCGCCTCGGCCAGTTGCTCGGCCAGGAGGGCCAGGTCCACCGGGCGTCTCAGGCGGTCGCTGAGCAGGAGGTCCTCGACGACCTCGCCTAATTCGCGGGTGGCGATCACCATTCTGTCGACGTCTTCCATGGGGAGTTCGCCGCGTCTCAGGCGGATCGAGACGAGCTGGGCCCGGGTGTGCAGGCGGGCCAGGGGAGTGCGGAGTTCGTGGCTGACGTCCTCGGTGAAGCGGCGCTGGCGGGCCAGGGCCTCGCCCAGGGGGGCGATGGCGCGGCGGGCGGTCAGGTGGCCGATGCCGGCGGCGGCCAGCAGGGCGGCCAGTTCGGCGACGATCAGGGTGTGCAGGAGGCGGCGGCGTTCGGAGGCCTGGTAGCGCAGGTCCAGCGCGGCCTGGCGGATGACGTCGCCCCGGCGCTCGGTGCGGACCATGTAGTCGAGGCCGCCGATCTCGATGCGGTCGACCCTGACTCCGCCGTCGCGGGTGACGTCTCTGATGGGGGTACGCCACGGGAACGCCTCGGGCGTTCCTGGGGAGGTCAGCACCGACTGGCCCCTGACCTCGACCAGCCACAGGCAGGGGGGCGGAAAGGCGATCGAGGCCCGCTGGACGGCCGAGTCCAGTTCGCGGCGGGCGGCCGAGTCCTGCTGGCCGGCCATCACGCCGTAGACGAGGACGCCCATCATCAGCAGGAGGACCGCGATGGTGCCGGTCACCCTGACGGTCACCCGGCGCCTGGCCCGGGCCAGCATGGCGTTCACAGGGCGCCCAGGCGGTAGCCGACGCCGCGGACGGTTCTGACCACGCCTGCGCCGAGTTTGCCGCGCAGGTAGTAGACGTAGGTGTCGACGATCGACTCGGTCGAGGCGCCGTCGAAGACGCCGCGGCGGAGTGAGGACCTGGTGTGCACGTGTCTCGGGCGGCTCGCCAGGGCGCGCAGCAGGCGGCACTCCTGGCCCGACAGCGGGACCTGCGCGCCGCCCGGGAGCCAGACCGCCTGGGCGCCCAGGTCGAGCCAGGCTGCGCCGAGCGGGAGCAGTTCGGCGTGGTCGGTGTGGCGGCGGTGGAGGGCGCGTACACGGGCCAGGAGTTCGTCGATCTCGAAGGGTTTGACCAGGTAGTCCTCCGCGCCCGCGTCGAGGCCGGCGACGCGGTCGTGGAGGGTGCCGAAGGCGGTGAGGAACAGCGCCGGGACCGTGACGGCCCGGCGCCGGAGGCGGCGGATCAGGTCCAGGCCGTCGACGGCGGGCAGGCCCCGGTCGACGATCATGGCGTCGTAGGGCCTGCTGAGGGCCAGGTGGAGGCCGCGCTGGCCCTCCAGGGCGTGGTCGACCTCGTAGCCGTGGTCGGTGAGCACCTCGACCAGGAGGGCGCCCAGTTCACGGTCGTCTTCGATGAGCAGCAGCCGACGGGAGTGCGGGTCGGCGGTTCCCGATGTCCCTGCCACGGACATACCGTGTCACTCCGGTCACGGAAATTCCAGAGGCCCTCTGCCGCCACCTGCGAGGGCACCACAAAATAAATGAAAGTTACACCAACTGGTCCTCCCGGTCCCGTTCGTCGGTCGGTTCGAGGCGCGCGGGCAGCGCGAGCTGGTAGAGGGGCATGGCCGCCGCCGTGGTGATGACGGCCACCAGGACGAGCATGGCGAACACCTCCTGGCCGATCATGCCGTGGGTGAGGCCGATGTTGATGAAGATGAGGATCATCAGGCCCCGGGCGTTCATCAGCGCGCCGACGGCGTACGACTCGCGCCACGAGAAGCCCATGGCGCGCATCGACAGGGCGCAGCCGAGGTACTTGCCGACGAAGCCGGACCCCAGGATCAGCACGAACGCCAGCAGCATGGCGCCGCCCGCGATGCCGTCGAGATGGGTGTTGAGGCCGGAGAAGGTGAAGAAGATCGGCAGCAGGAGGGTGGTGACGACCTCCATCATGCGGCCGTGGAGGGCCTCCCTGAAGGCGGGGTCGCGGGGCATGGCCAGACCGGCGATGAAGCCGCCGAACACGGCGTAGACGCCGATCCAGTCGGTCAGCCAGCCGCCGGTCAGCGGGACGAGCACGGCGATGTACATCATCGCGGGGGTGAAGACGCCCGTCCGGGCGAAGCGGGCGCCGAGGGGACGCAGCAGCGGGGCGACGAGTTTGAGCATGACCACGGCGAACAGGGCGGTCAGCGCTATCGTGCGGACGGCGCCGCCGGTCCCGGTGCCGAGGTGGAGGGCGGTCAGCACGGCCAGCAGGCACCATGCCACGGCGTCGTCGACCGAGGCGGCGACCAGGGTGATCCGGCCGAGCGGGGAGTTCTGCAGGCGGCGCTCGTACAGGATGCGGGCCAGCATCGGGAACGCGGTCAGCGACAGGGCGCCGCCCAGGAACAGGGCGAACTCGAAGCGGCTGACCTCGCCGCCCGACAGGCTTCCGTACAGGAGGAGACCGACGCCGAAGCCGAGCGCCAGCGACGGCACGAAGCCCGACAGGGCCAGCACCCCGGCCCGCCGCACCTGACCGGGGCTGCTGGCGCTGTGGTCGAGGCCCGCCCCAACCAGGAACATGTAGAGGGTCAGTCCGATGGTGCTCAGGACGTACAGGATGGGCTTGATCTCGGCCGGGAACAGGGTCTGCTGCGCGGCCGGGAACAACCAGCCGAACAGGGTCGGGCCGAGCAGCACGCCCGCGACCATCTCTCCCAGCACCCTCGGCTGGCGCACCATCAGCGCCAGCCGGCCGCACAGGGCGGAGGCGGCGAGGATGACGACCAGGGCGGGCAGCACCTTGAGCACGAGTTCGAGGTTGGCGTCCAAGTGATCACCTGTCTCCGAAGTGGCGGGCGCAGAGGGCCTGCCGGCGGGCGTCCCAGACCATGTATCCGCCGAGCACGAGCTGGACGAGACTGCGCCAGACGTCCTCCCAGCGGTCGCGCAGCCGCATGACGCGGGTCCGCCAGGCGGGCGGGCGGGTGCCGGCGGGGGTCAGCAGGCAGGGTCCCCGGTTCGGCAGCGAGCGGGTGTGCCGGGCCGTCGAGGTGAGCTGCCACGTCCGCAGCAGCTCACGGAAGACGGCGCGCAGCGCGATCGGGGCGACCCGCCAGGCCGGGCAGGGCCGGTTGGCGGCGATGCCGAACGGGATGTGGTTGAGGTCGCGCACGCCGTGTTCGAACCGCGACGCGTCGAACCGGTCGGGGTCGGGGAATCCGGCCCGGTGGAAGTCGGGGTAGCTGAAGCAGAGCACCGACCCTTCCGGGATGTCCGGCATGTCTCCCCGGGTGATGCGGTGGGCGACACCGAACAGCGGATAGAGCCGGAAGGTCTCGTTGATCACCTGGTCGAGGAAGCGGTCGTCCCCGGTACGGGCGGCGGCCTGCACCTCCGGGCGGTGCGCGAGCACCATGCCGATGTGCGCGGTCGCCTCGGCCATCTGGACCACGGCCGTGTTGAAGAACACACCCTGCAGATAGAGCGCCTGCTCGCGGGGGGTGAGCCCCTCCGGCAGCGGCCGGCGGACCCCGTCGAGCCGTGACTCCAGATAGTCGGTGAGCCGGTCGCGGCGGTCCATGTGCCGCAGGCCGGTGCACTTGAGCGCGGTGACGACGTCGTCGGCGTTGCCTGCGATGAGGTCGCGGGCCTCCGGCGGGCACTCGGTCCCGAAGACGAGCCCGTAGGAGAACTCGGCCCAGATCGGCATGGCCAGGTCGCGCAGCCGATAGGTGGCCTCGGCCCGGCGGGCGCAGCGCGCGGCCAGTTGCTCGACCTCGGTCTTCGACACGGCGAGGAACCCCCGGGTCGCCGCGGCGACGGCGTCGTAGCGTTCCCCGGGTTCGAGGTGCTCCTGGTGCAGGTCGGCGCCGGGAGACAGCCAGTACCAGAACAGATCCGACAGCACCGCGCCCTGGCTGCGCCCGGACGCCGCCGGATGCGAGTAGACCTCCCGGAACCGCTCGACCGGCACCTGCGGCCCCGGCACGGCGATCGCCTCCTGGCCGTTGACCCGCTCGAACACCAGCAGCCGCAGCGCCACGATCCGGCCGGGCAGCCACCACGGCAGCGTCGCGAACACGACGGCGGCGACCAGCGCGAGCGTCAGCATCGCCGCACCACGCTCGGGTCGAGCGGGCTCCCTGTGAGGGCCATCGCGATCTCGATCTCGGTACGGAACCAGCGCAGCACCTCGCGCACGCCCGCCTCCCCGTCGGCGGCCAGCGCCCAGAGGATCGGCCGTCCGAGGAGCACCGCCTGCGCGCCCAGGGCGAGCGCGGCGACCACGTCGGTGCCCCGCCGGATCCCGCCGTCGAGGGTGACCGGCACGGCTCCGACCAGCGCGTCGACGATGCCGGGGAGCAGGTCGACCGCGGCCGCCGTCCGGTCGAGCTGACGCCCGCCGTGGTTGGAGACCATGATCAGGGCCGCCCCGTGCCCGGCCGCGAGCCGCGCGTCGGCCGGATGGGTGACGCCCTTGACCGCCAGCGGCATGTCGGTGACCTCCCGCAGCCGGTCGAGATGCCCCCACGAGATCTCCGGAGAGAACTCGATCGGCCGCACCGTCTCGCCGTCGCGGAGGTTCTCGCAGGCCAGCCCCTCGGGCAGCTCGCGGAACCCGTTGTGCAGGTCACGGGGCCGGGTGCCGAACACGGGCGAGTCGGCGGTGACCACCAGCGCCCGGCAGCCCGCCTTCTCCGCCCTGGCCACGATGCGCTCGGTGAAGGCCATGTCGGGCTGCACGTAGAGCTGGAACCAGAGGTCGGCCCCGGTGTCGGCGAGGGCCTCGATCGGGGTCGTCGAGGCCATGCTGACGATCATGACCGTCTCCTCGGCGGCGGCGGCCCGCGCGGTGGCGAGTTCCCCGTCCGGGCAGGCCAGCCGGTGGAAGGCGGTGGGGGCGATCAGCAGCGGCAGCGAGGCGCGGCAGCCGAGCAGGGTCACCGCCGGATCGGGCGCCGAGCCGGACAGCACGCGCGGGGCCAGGCGCAACCGCGCGAACGCGGCCTCGTTCTCGGTGACCGTGCTCTCGTCGCCCGCCCCTCCGGCGAAGTAGTCGTAGTGCGCCTTCGGCAGGCGCTCCCGTGCCGCCGCCTCGAAGCGCGCCAGCGGGGACATCAGACCCGCCGGGCGAAGAAGGCCCGGAGAGGTTCCAGGTGGACGTCAGGGGAGGTCCACTCGTTCTCCAGGTTCTCCGTCACGTGGTGGACGGACGTCTCCCCGTCGGGGCCGTGGTGGCGGACGACCGGGTGGAGATAGTGGCCCTCGTCGGCGCGTTCGGCGTCGCTCTGGCGGATGCGGCCGACGGTCACGTCGAAGGGGTCGGCCTTGTCGTGGTCGGGGCCGTACTCCAGGGTGATCGTGACGTGGGAATCGGCATCGATCGGCAGGTCGATCGGGCGTTCCTCCAGGTAGCGGGCGCCGCCCCGGCCGTCGAGGGCGATGACGTCGGCGATCACGCCGAACTGCTGCCAGAGCGCCGAGCTGCGGTTGACCCGGTCGAGGACCGCCTGGGCCATGGCCTTCGGGTCGGCGCCGATCTCCCTGGCGGGCCAGGGGGTGCCGTGGTGGCGCTCCTCCAGGATCCGGTGGAGGGCACGGGAGCCGTACCGGAAGCCGTGGATGAAGCCGCTGGTGCCGCGCTTGAAGTCGCGCGACTGGGTGATCGTGCCGGCGAAGTACATGCCGGGGACGTTGACCGACTCGTAGGCCGGGGTCAGCTCGGGGAAGCGGCCGCTGAAGTGGAGGTCGGGGCGGCAGGTGTCGTCGAAGACGCCGGTGTCGAAGCGGAAGCCGGCGCAGACGATGACGCGGTCGTAGGGGATGTCCTTGGTCACCTCGTCGGCCCGGATGAAGGCGACGGTGACGCGGTAGGTGCCGTCGTCGCGGCGCTCGATGTTCCTGATCTCGCCGTCGAGCAGGGCGTTCTGGGACTTGAGCTGGTAGGTGTCGAGGAAGTTGTTGTTGACCGCGCGCAGGTGGCCGACGTAGTGGGTGCGCCAGGCCATCTTGATCGAGTGCGGACCGGCGACGTGGACGACGGCGGCGGTCGCGACCAGGTTGTCGGCGGTCTCGAACGCCGAGTTGCCCTTGCCGATGATGAGCACCCGCCGGTCGATGAAGTCCTCGGGGTCGACGGAGACCTCGCCGTACTGCTCGGCGTGTTCGATGCCCGGGATGTTCGGGATGTTCTCCCGGCTCACGCCGGTGGCGACGATCAGTCGCCTGGCCTCGCGCACCACCCCGTGGCCGTCGGTGACGGTGAAGCCCTCGGAAATTCTGGTGACGGTCTCGGCGCGGGCGCCGTACACGACATCGAGGCCGGTCGCGTAGTCGGCGAGGTAGCGCACCATGTCCTCGGCCGTGGGGAAGTAGCGGTCGCTGTAGCGGGTGAACAGCAGCTCCGGGTCGTCGGAGAGCAGGCTGTTCCAGTCCATGCGGAGGTTCAGTTCGGGGTCGTCGGTGCCGTTGTACTTCTTGTTGATCGAGATGAGGGTCCGGTGGCGGGGGAAGGTGGCGAAGAACGTGCCCGGTGCCGGGCCCGCCTCCATGATCGTGTACGACCTTCCGGCCGCCCCCAGAGACCTTCCCATCTGCAGACCGGCCGGTCCCGCGCCGATCACCAGGTAATCCAGCATGCCCCCAGTGTTGGCGGGCGATTCTCAGAGAATGGTCAGAGCCAGTAGTGCCCGCTTGTCAGGTTTGCCCGATTCGGCCATCGGGACCTGGTCGATGACCGTGATGGTCGCCGGGACGTGGTCGGCCCCGAGCTCCTCCCGCACGTGCGCCTTCAGGCCCTCAATGTCGGGGTTCGCGCCGACGACGAACGCGTGGGCGGCCTCACCGGTGGACCGGTCGGGGGCGCCGACGACGTAGGCCTCCTCGACGCCGGGGTGGGACTCCAGGACGCGTTCGATGGGACCCAGGTAGACGACCATGGCGTTGACCATGACCGCCTCGCGGGAGCGGCCGACGATGTGGACGTATCCGTCGTCGTCCACGTGGCCGAGGTCCCGGGTCCTGAACCAGCCGTCGAGGAACGGGTCCTCGTCGGCGTTCCAGTACCCCCTCATCTGGTACGGGCTGGACACCAGCAGTTCCCCCTCGTGCGACCTGACCCGCACCCCCGGATGGGGACGGCCGACCGTGTCGCCCTTCGCGGCCAGTTCCTCCGGGGGGAGCACGGAGATCGACCCGGCCTCGGTGGCGCCGTAACCGTGGTAGACGATCGGGCCGAGCAGCCGGGTCGCCTGCTCCAGCCTCGTGGCGGAGATCGGGGAACCGGACACCATCAGGGCGCGCATGTCGGGCAGCCGGGTCTCGGTGTCGATGATCTGGGTCAGCCTCGGCACGGTGATGATCGCGCCGGTGATGCGCAGGTCCTGGTACACGGCGGGGAAGTCCGGTTTCTCCGGGATGACGCAGACGCCGCCGTTTAGCATCGCGAGGGCGAGGAAGTCGACCACGACCATGCTGGCCAGGGTGCCGAACAGGAGATAGCGCTCGAATTCGCCGGCCAGCCTCCGGGCGACGGGGGACCAGTTGGCCGGCTGCCAGGACCAGTGGGCGTCCAGTGCCCCATATGTGATGGCGCAGCCCTTCGGGCGGCCGGTGCTGCCGCTGGTGAAGACCAGCAGGGCCACGTCGTCGGGGCGGCCCATCGGGTCGGGGTGCCATTCCTCGCCGTCGGCCGGGATGCCCTCGTCGTCGATGACGTGGTCGATGTCCATGGCCAGGACGTGGTCGAGTTGCGGCTTGGAGTAGCCCGGCCGGACGCCGACCACCCGGCAGCCCAGGACGTGGGCGGCCATCTGGACGGCGAACGCCTCGGGGGTGACCGACGTGCGGAACGCGATGGCCTTCCCCTGGAGGCCCATGGCGTGCAGGGCGCCGGTCATCCGGCCGATCATGGAATGCAGTTCGGCGCGGGTGACGACACGCGGGCCGTGCTCGAAGACCGGCCGGTCGGGTTCGGTTCGCAGGAGGGCCGTCAGCGGCTCGGGGAAGACCATCGCGTTCTCCTTCGGGACTGCCTCTGGGAAATCGGCGGCGATCGCGATACAACCACCGTGACATCAGAGCCGGATCAGATCGGCCGGAGGCGACTCATGGACGTGATCGGCGCGGGGTTCGGAAGAACCGGGACCAGATCTCTGAAGGCGGCCCTTGAGGTGCTGGGATTCGACCCCTGCCACCACATGGCCGACGTCATCGCCGAGCCGCGCCGGGTGCGGCAGTGGCTCGACGTGGGCGAGGGGCGTTCATCCGACTGGAACACGATCTTCCAGGGGTTCCGCTCGGCGGTGGACTTCCCGGCCTCCTCCTACTGGCGGGAACTGGCCGCCCACTATCCCGAGGCGAAGGTCGTCCTGACCGTGCGCGACCCGGATCGCTGGTACGACAGCGCCCGGGACACCATCTTCCGGCGCGCGATCGAGGCGTCTGTTCCCCGGCCGTGGTGGCGGCGGCTGGTGACCTGGCTGATCACCCGCCGGGTGCCCGATTTCGCGCTGCTCCCGCGCATGGTGAACGCGACGGTCAACGACCGGCTGTTCGACGGCCGGGTGGGCGACCGCGACCACTGCGTCGAGGTGTTCCGGCGCCACGTCGAGGAGGTCAGGGCGGCCATCCCGGCGGAGCGCCTGCTGGTGTTCGAGTGCCGCGAGGGCTGGGAGCCGCTGTGCGCCTTCCTCGGCGTGCCGGTCCCCGACGAGCCGTTCCCTCGGGTCAACGAGCGCGCGGAGTTCCACCGGAAGCGTCCCGGCCGGGCGCTGAGACTGATCGTCCTGGGCCGCTGACGACCGGCCTCAGGCCGGGACCGCGGACTCGGGAACGTCCCGGGTCCGGCGGACCAGGACGTAGTCGTCCACGTAGGCGTCGGCGAGTTCTCCCGTCTCCGGGTCGAGGAGCCAGGGCATGGCGAGGCGTCTGGGGACCGCCAGCGGCGTGGTGAACGGCACGTAGGTGCCGAAGACGTGGTCCCACACGGTCGAGGTGACGCCGAAATTGCGTCTCGGGGTGTGGAAGTGGTGCTGGACGTGCTGCAGGCGCAGCCACCGTCCGTAGGCGGTGCGGGGGGCTTTCATGTGGATGATGCGGTGGACCGATTCGTAGACGACGTACATGAGGCCCAGGCCGACGGGGAAGGCCGTGGCGGCCTCGAAGTCGCCGAGGGCCAGCCGCAGGACCGCGACGCCGACGCCGATGACGAAGGCGACGCCGAGGAGTTTGCGTGGCCAGCCGACCATGTGGGTCGGGTCGGCGTGGTGGAGCGCGTGCTCCTTGGCGAAGGAGTTGCGCAGTTTGCGGGTGTGGAAGAGCTGCCCGTGCAGGAGCCACTCCAGGAAGGTCCAGGTGAGGGCTCCCGCGACGAAATTCGCCAGCAGTGCCAATAGTGTGGTCATCTTTGTTACCCCGCCTTCTCCAGGACCTGGTCGGTGTTTCCCGGCAGCCGATCGGCCGGGCGGTTGAGTTTCATGGCGACCAAAGAGTAGACACCGGCGGCGAAAACCATTCCGGTCAGTCCGTCGACGATGTAATGGTGATTCAGATAGACCGATGCCAAGGTGACCAACGCCCAATACGTGACCGCGACGACGCGCAGTGAACGGAATCTGAAGGCGAACAGGACGGCCAGGAACGTCAGCCCGACGTGCAGCGAAGGGCAGGCGCCGAAGATGTTCACGGCGTTGGGGTAGCTGTTGGAGAACCAGGGGATGCCCACGAGTTCGTCGAACCGGGCCGCGCCCGACGCCTCGCCCGGTGCCGTGAGGACGGCGGGCCCGACGCCGTAGTGATCGACATACCAGGGCGCCGGTGCCGGAAAGGCCAGGTGGGCGACGTAGCCCGCGAGATGGAGCCAGAGCATCGCCCACGTCACCAGTTGCGCGTCGGCCCTGCGTCGGCCGAAGCGCCACCAGGCCGCCAAGAGCAGGAATATGGGATAGAACCCCAAATAGGCCAGGCCGCAGAGCAGGTCCAGCAATGGCAGTGTGTGCGTCTGGAACCAGGCCGCCGGCGTTATCTCGCCCGCCGGTGTGGCGATGCCGAACCACGCGAGTTCCCAGTCGCGTAGCTCGCCCACATAAACGGTTCTGGGAAAGAACCTCGGCACGAAGAAACCGTGGATGTCGTAGGCGGCGACCAGGAGAATGGCGGGAAGAAGGAAACTGGCGACCGGTCGCCATCGCTCCAGCATGGCAATGGTGAATACGCCCACACAGACGAAAATCACGCGCGAAACGGTGATGCCGTCGACAGCGGCGTGAACCCCCAGGAACGCGCCCGCGGCCACTACGGCGACGGCCGTTCTGAGGAACATCACGGCGCCTGCCGGAACACGATGGAGGCGTTCAGCCCGCCGAAGGCGAACGAATTCGACATCACGGTGCGGATGGCGTGCTCCCGGGGGACGTTCGGCACGCAGTCGAGGTCGCACTCGGGGTCGGGCTCGTCGAAGTTGGCGGTCGGAGGGGCCACCCCGTGGTCCATCGACAGCAGCGCCGCCACCGCCTCGATCCCGCCGGACGCGCCCAGGCTGTGGCCGGTGGTGCCCTTGGTCGACGACATGAGCGGCACGTCGCCCGCGCCGAACACCGTCTTGAGCGCGACGGTCTCCGTGGGGTCGTTGGCGCGCGTCCCGGTGCCGTGGGCGTTGATGTAGTCGATGTCGCCGGGCCCTATCCCCGACTCCCGCAACGCCTTCCGCATGGCCATGGCCATGCCGTCGGCGGACGGCCTGGTGAGATGCCCGGCGTCGGCGCTCCAGCCGGTGCCGAGCACCTCGGCGCGGGGGACGAAACCCCGGGCGCGCGCGTGTGCGGCCGATTCGAGGACCAGCATGCCCGCGCCTTCGGCGAGGACGAGGCCGGCGCGTCCCCGGGCGAACGGACGGCAGGTGTCCTTGGAGAGCACGCCGAGGGCGTTCCAGGCGGTCAGCGGGCCCTCCGCCAGGCAGGCTTCGGCGCCGCCGCAGACGGCGACGTCGACGACGCCCGACTCGACGAGCTTGGCGGCGATGCCGATCGCGTGGGTGGCCGACGCGCAGGCGCTGTTCACCACGAAGGCGGGGCCCTGGAAGCCGAAGGCGGTGGCGATCCAGCTGGCGACCGCGCTGTTCATCATTCTCGGCACGGTCAGCGGGCTGACGCGCGGGCGGCGCTGACGGTAGAGCAGGTCGTACTGCTCGTCGATGGTGGCCACGCCCGCCGCGCCGCTGCCGACGATCACCGCGACCCGGTCCGGGTCGCAGAGCTCGGCCTTGAGTCCGGCGTCGTCGAGGGCGCTCCGGGCGGCGGCCACGGCGATCAGGGCGGAGCGGTCGCTCAGGGCCGGTCTGAGCAGGGAGTCCGTGAGGAAGTCGGTCTTTATCTCCGCCACGGGGACCTTCACCTGCGGGTAGGCCGACGGCGGGGCGAAGTGGGGGAGCGGGTGGGTGAGCGACGTCCAGAACTCGTCCAGGGTCGACCCGATCGAGGTCAGGACGCCCGCGCCGGACACCGTGACGCCGTTCATCGGATGCGCTCGCCGAGTTTGACGGCCAGGGTCCTGAGCGTGATGTCCATGTTGACCAGGAGCTCGTCCAGCTCGAAGCGGACGGCGAACTCGCGGTCGATCACGAAGAGCAGTTCGAGCGCGATGAGCGAGTCGATGCCCAGCTCGAACAGCGGCCGATGAGGGTCCACGTCCTGGAGATCGAGGAGCAGCATGGTGGCCAGATGCGCCCGGATCACTTCAGCGACGAGGTCGACGCGCCGCTCCTCGTCCAGGCCGGTCAGGAGTTCCAGTGACATCCCGACCGACTCGACGGCGGCGAGCTGCTCCAGCACCGGCCGCTCCCGGAACCACGGCAGCGCGCTGAGCGCCGACTCGTCCCAGGCGACCACGGTGAGGTTCGGCTCGTCCTGCGCCAGGGCCATGCCGACCGTGGAGAGCACCTGGTCGACGGTGAGCCGCCTGAGGCCCAGGCGTTCCCACACCTCGTGCAGGTCGGCTCCCTCGGGTGTGGCGCCGAAGCCCACGTCGCCGATCGGGCCCCAGGCGATGCTCACGGGGCGTACCGGGCCGCCGTGGAGGCGGCGGGCCACGCCGTCGAGCACGGCGTTCGCGGCCGCGTAGTTGGCCTGTCCCGGTGAGCCGAGTGTGGCGGCGGCCGAGGAGAACAGGACCATCGCCTCCGCGCCCACCTCCTCGGCGAGCTCGCTCAGCAGCAGCGCCCCGCCGGCCTTGGCGCCGAGCAGCAGCCGGGTCTGCTCCGGGGTGGTGGAACCGAGGGACGCCACGGACGAACGGCCGTCGGCCTGCCACCGGGAGGCCAGGTGGAACACGCCGCCGACGGCTTCGCCGCGCAGGCGCGCGGTGAGCCGGCGCACCGGCTCAGGGTCGCCGACGTCGAGGACCTCGTATTCGGCGGCGCAGCCCAGGCTCTCGAGCTGGCGCAGGTTCCGCTTCCGGTCGCCGTCGAGCGCACTCTGGCCAAGGACGAGGAGCCGTTTCGCCCCGTTGCGGGCGAGCCAGCGCTCGATCTCGAAGCTGAGGCCCATCATGCCGCCGCTGACGATGTGCAGGCGCTCCATCGAGATGCCCCGGCCGCTGACGACGGGCGGCAGCGTGGAGGCCCGCAGCCGGGCGACGGACCAGCCGTCGTCGTGCAGCACGACCTCGTCCTCCGCGGATCCGGAGAGCAGGTAGTCCGCCAGCATCGCGGCGGCCACCCCGGGGTCGTCGACGTCCAGGTCCACCAACCCGCCCCAGCTGCCGGGGTTCTCGACGGCGTGGCAGCGGCCCAGCGCCCAGGCGAAGTCCTGCTCGGGGCGGGGCACGCCGTCCCTGGCGGGGCCGCGCAGGCCGGTTCTGGTGACGATCCACAGCCGGGTTCCCGGCCGGGACGAGGCCCGCTGACAGGCCCGGACGACGGCGTGCGCCCACTCCCAGTCGCCCGCGCTCTCCTCGACGAAGAAGACGTGATGGTCGCCTTCGGCGGTGCCCGGAGCGGAGCGCAGGTCCTCGCGCGCCGCCGGCAGGATCGCGGCGAGGCGGTCGGCGGTCCGGCTCGGGCCCCACGATCGGACGACCCACGTCGCCTCCTTGCCCGCGCGCCGCTCGAACGCGCCGGTCTTCTCCCAGTACGGCGTCAGGATGCGGACGTCGTCCGCTGCGTCCATGGTCATGCTCTGTTCCCCCGTACGACGTGATCGTTGACCTCACCGAGATGGGGCATCTGCTGCCGGACCCGCTCGCCGCGCAGGCCGAAGTCCACGAGACACGCGATCTCGTCCGCGCCGATGTCCCGCATGACCTTGATCGTGTGGAGGGCGTCCTGGGGCGTCCCGATCAGCGACCGGCCGTCCAGGGCGCGCTCGAAGTGGACGCGGGCGAACTGGTCGACGTAGCCGGCGTTCAGCCGGTTGAGGTCGACGCTGCGGTTCCGCGCGGTGGCCAGGCCCCTGGCCAGGGGCGCGATCTGCTTGAGGTGCTCGCAGTAGGGGGCCCGGACGGTCTCGATCACCTCGTCGCGGTCCTGGCCGACGAAGGTGTGCAGCATGACCGCGACCCGTCCCTCGGCGGGATCGTGCCCGGCCTGGGCGAACTCCTCGCGGTAGACGCCGATGTTCTCCGCCAGTTTCTGGAGGTTCCCGTCCAGGACGTGGGTCAGCACGCCCTCACCGCGCCGCCCGGCGCTGCGGAAGGTCTCGATGCTCTGCGCCGCCGCGATCCAGACCGGCAGGTCGCGTTGCACCGGACGCGGCAGCGCCCGCACGCGGACCGTCTCGCCGCTCCCGGAGCGGGCGTCGTGCAGGCCGCCCCGCCACAGGGACTGGATCTCGTCGATCAGCTCGAACAGCAGGGCGTGCCGGCGCTCGTAGCGGTCGGGGAAGAACGCGAAGTCGCTCGGCATCCAGCCCGAGGCGAAGCCCGCCTCCAGCCGCCCGCCGCAGAGGTGGTCGAGCATCGCGAGCTCTTCGGCGAGCCGCAGGGGATGGTGCAGCGTGGCCACCAGGCTGCCGGAGCGGAGCGTGAGGCGGCTGGTCCGGACGGCGATGGCCGCCAGCAGCGGAATCGGGTTCGGGAAGGGCGCGCCGAAGCTGGAGAAATGCCGCTCCGGCAGCCAGATTCCGGCGAAACCGCGCCGGTCGGCGATCTCGGCGAGGTCGAGGATCGTCTGGTACTGGTCACCGGTCTTCGCCTCCAGTTCGCCGGAGAAGAACATGAGACTCAGCCGCATCAGCGCACCCCCTCGACGTAGGCGAAGCCGCCGTACATGAACTTGGTGGCCTCCGCGCCCAGCACGCCGAGCGTCTGGCCGGGGCGCAGCATGCGCTGCTCGCGGACGCTGTGCAGGCCGAGCCACGTCGAGGCGGAACCGGTGTTGCCGTAGTCGGCCGCGCAGTTGTGGAACCTGTCCTCGGGGACGCCGAGGATGGGCGCCAGGATCTCGGCCAGGCGTCCGTTGGTCTGGTGGGCGAGGTAGCGCGACACCTCGTCGACGCCGGCGGCCCGCAGCGCCTCGAAACCGGCGCTGAACAGCGCCAGGCCGTGCTCGCGGGTCAGCGCGTAGTCGTTGATGAAACTGCGCCGGACCGGGGAGTCCCCGGCGGAATGCGCCGGGTGCGACGACCCTCCGGCCGCGAGGCTGAAACCGGCGGGTCTCCCCAGCCCCTGCGAGCCGAAGTAGACGCTGTGCAGGTGGGCTCCCGGGCCGTCGTCGTACCGGGTCAGGATCACCGCGCCCGCTCCGTCGCCCATCTGCGCGACGTTCACCAGCTGGCCCCGGTCGACGAGCGCGTCTTCGGGGTCGAAGAGGACGGAACCGGTCTCGCTCCCCACGATGCAGACGCAGTCGGCGGCCCGCGACGTGAGCATGGCACTGGCGATCATGAGCGCGTTCGCGAAGCCGGTGCAGGCCTGCCGGAGCTCCATGAACTGGCCGGGGTAGCCGAGACGGTCGGCGACCCACGCGATGTTCGGGGGCAGCAGTGTGTGGGGCGAGGTGGTGTGCCCGATCAGCAGGTCGACGTCGCCGACCGTGAGATCGGCCGCGTCGAGCGCGGCGCGGACGGCCCGCTCGCACAGCTCGGGGTTCGTGTCGCCGGGACGGGGCAGCTCGCGGGGCGCGGCCAGATCACGGGACAGGTAGCGGGAGTAGATGCCGAGCTGGCCCGCGATGGCGCCGACGAACTCGGACGTGTGCTTGCCGGCCCGCAGGGCCATGAACTCGACCATGTCCTCGTTGGAGCGGGACTTGCCGGGCAGCGCCGCGCCGGTGCCCGCAACGCCCAGTTTCGCGGGGATCATCCGGTACGGCTGGGCCTCAGTCATTCGCACCGACCTTCCGCTGCCAGGACTTGGGCAGGAAGAGGGGGTTGCCGATCAGCCGCCGGACGAAGGCGACGGCGAACCCACGCTCGTAGGGCACCCCGGCGGCCTGCAGATCACCGCGCAGCGCCTCCGCGGCCGCGACCAGCCGGGGTCCGGGCACGGCCGGATAGAGGTGGTGCTCGGCGTGGCGGTTCGCGCCGCTGAGGAAGGCCTGCCCGAAGACGTCGCAGTCGAAGGACGTGCTGGCCGCCAGGGTGTCGTCGTCGTCCAGCCCCTGGTGGTAGACGATGTCGTTCATGCTGCCGAGGACCCACCCGGCGAGGATCGTCCAGAGAAGGAACTGCCACTGCGCCGCCGGCAGCAGCAGGCTCCACCCCCAGTAGAAGGCCACCGCCAGGAGCGGACCCCGGAGCGCCGCCACCCCGCCCTTCTGCCGGAACGCCAGGAACGGCGCCCGCACCAGCAGGAAGATCGGCGCGCCGATCACGGCCGCGACCGCGAGCAGCGCCATCGTGACCGGCTTCGGCTTGCGGGGATAGATGATCTCCTGCGGGTCGCGCTCGGTGCGGAAGCGCGCGTGGTGGGTCAGGTGGGCGATGCGATAGCCCGTGTACGACGTCCCGACCACGATCGACAGCGCCTCGCCGATCAGCCTGTTGACCTTGCCGCGCCGCGCCAGATGCCCGTGCGCCGACTCGTGCATCAGGCCGAAGACGCCGATGAACGAGAACGCGCCGACGACGAGGGCGATCGCTTTCACCAGTATTTCCAATGAACCCGAATAATTCGACCCGAACGCGACCGCCGCGATCAGCAACAAGACATAGGCCGGGAACTTCCACATCTGCCAGGAGACTGGACGGAAGTATTCATCCGGCAATGAGCCGCGGAACTCTGTTCCCGATGTCACACCAGGTCCTTTGCCGAGAAAAGGTAATTGCGGCGCGCGGCCGTCACCCGCTCGGCCCCGGCCCAGCGGCCGGCCGCCCAGCGGTACATGGTGTAACCGCGGTCGCGCAGGTAGCCGACGATGTCGTCGGGGGTCATGCCGTACTTGTCCAGATGCCGTTCGATGATCTCCAGCAGGAGCGTCGGGCGGCACCGCTCGACGACCCCCTCGGCGCCCGCGAGCACCCCCGCCTCGAACCCCTCGACGTCCACCTTCACGAAGTCGACACGGTCGATGCCCTGCCGGGCGCAGATCTCGTCGAGCGTGCGGACCTGGACCGTCAGCGTGCGGCGCGACACCTTGCGCAGCGGGCGCTGCAGCCCGATCTGCAGGTGCGCCCAGGTGGAGATCGGCAGGCCGAACCGGTAGGGCAGCGTCATCTGGTGAGAGCCGTCGACCGGCCCGAGCGCCGCGTTGTACACGTGGATCTGGTCGGCCCCCGAGGCGCGGCGGCCCGCCGCCAGGATCCGGTAGGGGCTCCGCAGCGGCTCGAAACTGTGCACCTGCCCGGCCGGGCCCACGAGCCCGGCCAGCGGATAGGTGTACATCCCGTACGAGGCGCCGACGTCGAAGCACACGTCGCCGGGCCGGACGAGCTGAGCCAGCCCGAGCAGTTCTGGCTCGCTGATGGACACGGTGGCACAACCACGCAATGCCATGTCCAGGACACTGAGCCGGAAGGCGCTATTCACACGGTCGAACCTAAACGCGGGAATGCGAGGCGGTATATCCCACTGGGGAGCCAATCCCGCGCGTCCGATTCACCCCTCGGGGGGTGATTAGACGGTCAGCCGCCGCGCCTTCCCGCACCGACGAGTCCGCTTTCGTAGGCGAAGATTACGGCCTGTGCCCGGTCGCGCAGACCGAGTTTGCGGAATACCCGGCCGACGTGTGATTTCACCGTTTCCTCCGCGACGCTCAGCGCCGCGGCGATCTCGGTGTTGGACAGGCCGCCCGCGATGAGCCGGAGCACGTCGATCTCGCGGGCGGTCAGCGCGTTGAGGCGGGTCGCCTCGTAGGCGTCGGCGGGGGTCCGGGTGGCGAACGTCTCGATCAGCCGCAGCGTCACCGACGGGGCGAGCATGGCGTCTCCCCGGGCGATGATCCGGACGGCGTTGATGAGGTCGTCCGGGGGCGCGTCCTTCAGCAGGAACCCGTTCGCCCCGCTGCCCAGCGCCGCGTAGACGTAGTCGTCGACGTCGAAGGTGGTGAGGATCAGCACCTTCGGGCGGTAGCCGCGGTCGGCGGCCATGTCGAAGATCTGCCGCGTCGCCTGGAGGCCGTCGAGCTCCGGCATGCGGATGTCCATGAGCACGACGTCGGGACGCGACTCCCGCACGGCCGCCACCGCCCGGACGCCGTCACCGGCCTCGCCCACCACCCGGATGTCCGGCTGGGCGTTCAGCAGCGCCGCGAACCCCGCCCGGACCATCGCCTGGTCGTCGGCGATCACCACAGTGATCATCGGGTGGCCGCCAGCGGCAGGGTCGCGCTGACCGTGAAACCGCCGTGGCCGTCCGAGCCCGTGGTGAGCTCGCCGCCGAGGGCGGCCACCCGCTCCCGCATGCCGACCAGCCCGAACCCGGACCGCGCCGACGTGAGGTCGGGCAGGTCGGCGCCGGGCCGCCCGTTCTCCACCTCGACCAGCAACCTGTCTCCCGCGTCGTTCGTCCGCACCCGCACCGCCGTCGGCGCTCCGGTGGCGTGGCGTACGACATTGCTGAGCGCCTCCTGGATGATCCGGTAGGCGGTGAGGGACACGGCGGGGCCGGGTGGATGGGGCGGATCGGCGATCGTCAGCCGGACCGCGAGCCCCGCGTGGCGGGTGGACTCCACCAGCCGGGGCAGATCGGCCAGACCGGGCGACGGCGCGTCGCCCGCGTGGCGGAGCGCGGACAGGAGCTGCCGCATCTCCCGCAGGGACTCCCGGGCCCCGACGTTGATCGTCTGGAACTCCCTGCTCACCTCTTCCGACACCCCGTCTTCGATGCGATAGGGCGCGGTCGCCGCCTGGACCGCGATGACCGACATGTGGAACGCCACGATGTCGTGCAGCTCGCGGGCGATCCGCGCGCGCTCGTCCGGCAACTGCCGCGGACACGCGTCGTTCCGCCGCCTCCCCTTGCGCCCGAGCACCAGTGACACGCCCCAGACGACCACGGGAAGCGCGAGCAGGAAAAAGAGGGGAACGCGGAGGACGAACATCGCCGTGTTCACCACGGACAGCAGAACGCCCCCCGCCAGGAAGGGCCACCGCCATAAAACCGGTTGACGAGTGGACGATAATCGTGGCGCAAATGTGAAAATACCAGCCATGGAAATGGCCATGACCTGACTCACCCCCGTGCGGCGCGACAGCCGCGGTCAGTGCACCTGTCTTTCGTCTGATCGTGATGCGGTCTGTTCACCCGCGTCGTGGTCGCGGAACTCTTCTTCGGTGACGGACAGGAACCCCCTGCCGCCGGGATGGGGAATGACGAACTCCTGCGGCCCCCTACGCAGCAGGAAATAGGCCAGTGCGAGCAGGAATAGCGCAATCGCGACCCAGACGTTGAGCCGCTGGCCGAAGAACACCAGGGCGTCGTCCACCCGCAGTGCCTCGATCCAGGCGCGGCCCGCGGTGTAGGCCATCACGTAGAGCGCGAACGCGCGTCCCCTGCCGAGCCCGTGGCGGCGTTCGAGCCAGAGGACCAGCGCGATCACCCCGAGGTTCCAGACCATCTCGTAGAGGAACGCGGGATGGTAGAGCCCCTCCAACAGGACCGGCCTGCCGTCGACGCCGATCTCCGCGGCGCCGTTGGCCATCTGGTGCACTTCGAGGCCCCAGGGCAGATCGGTCCGGCCGCCGTAGAGCTCGTTGTTGAACCAGTTGCCCAGACGGGCGATGACCTGCCCGACCGGCAGCCCCACCGCGATGCAGTCGGCGAAGAACGTGAAGCTCAGCCCCAGCCTTCTGCACGCGATCCAGGCCCCCAGCGCACCTCCGGCGACCGCGCCCCAGATGCTGATGCCGCCTTCCCAGATCTTGAGGGCTCCCACGATGCCCTCGCCTCCGGCGCCCCAGTACTTCTCCGGACTGGTGATGACGTGGTAGAGACGCGCGCCGACGAGACCGAACGGCACCGCCCACGTGACGATCTGCGAGTCGAGCCGGGGCGGCGCGCCGCGGCTGCGCATCCGCCGGTCGGTGACGATGCTCGCGGCGACGATGCCGGCGATCATGCACAGCGCATAAGCCCGGATCGGAATCTCAGCAAACCCGAGGTCCACCGACCAGACTCCGACAGATGGGCTGGGAATGCTCGCGATTGCCACGGAAAAACAATAATGCCATTACGTCGGGGGAGTACAGCCCATACACCTGACATCTGAATTGTAGCCATCAGTGAGCATTCCAAGACAATCGGTGCGCCGGGAACGTTCCCGGCGCCGGTCCCGGACGACTTCACCGACACCGATGAGAAACATTGAGTTCCCCGCACTCTCGAAAACGAGTTGAACTCTCACTTATATTCGGGAAATGCCAAACACTCTCGTCACGGGTGCCACGGCCGGTCTCGGGCTGGAATTCGCACGTCAGCTGGCGGCTCGCGGCGACGCGGTCGTGCTCGTCGCACGGACGGAAAGCAGGCTGCGGGAAGTGGCCGCCGAGCTCGAATCCGCCTACGGCGTCCCGGTCGAGGTGCTCGTCGCCGACCTCGCCGTCCCGGCCGACGTCGACCGGGTCGGCGAGCGGGCCGCGACCGCCGACAGGGTGGTGAACAGCGCCGGATTCGGCCTGCGCCAGAGGTTCCTGGACAACGACCTCGCCGCCGAGGAGGAGATGTTCCAGGTCCTGTGCCGGGCCGTGCTCGCCGTCTGCCATGCCGCCGGGCAGGGGATGAGGGAGCGCGGCGGCGGACAGATCATCAACGTGTCCAGCGTGGTTGGCTGGCTGGCCACGGGCACGTACTCGGCGGCGAAATCCTGGGTCACGGTGTTCAGCGAGAGCCTGGCGGGCGAGCTCGCCCCCGCCGGAGTCGGCGTCACCGCCCTGTGCCCCGGCCTGGTCCGCACCGAGTTCCACCAGCGGGCCGGGATCGGGACCGAGACGATCCCGGCTCAGGCCTGGCTCGACGCGCGGCGGGTCGTCCGCGACTGCCTGCGCGACGCGGACAGGGGAAAGGTGATCTCGGTCCCGGGGTGGCGGTACAAGGCGATCGTGACGGCCGCGCGGCTGGCTCCCCGGCGTCTCGTCCGGCGGAGCGGCACCGCCGTGGCGGGGGCCCGCCGGACATGACGACGACTGCGATGATCACCGGGGCCAGTTCGGGGATCGGGCTGGAGTTCGCCCGTCAGCTGGGCGCGCGCGGCCACCACCTCGTTCTCGTCTCCAACGAGGCCGATCGCCTCGAAATGGTCTGCGCGGAGCTCGCCGAAACCTACGGCGTCAAGGCCGAGGCCGTCTTCGCCGACTTGTCGGTGCGCGCCGACGTCGCACGGGTCGCCGAACGCGCGGGCGCCGTCGACATCCTGGTCAACAACGCCGGGTTCGGGCTCAGGAAGTGGTTTCTCGGCAATGAGCGGGCCGTCGAGGAGGCGCTCCTCGACGTGATGTGCCGTGCGGTGCTGGTGCTCAGCCACGCCGCCGGGCGTGGCATGCGGGACCGGGGCGAAGGCGCGATCGTCAACGTGGCCAGCATCGCGGGCTGGGTCGCGGGCGGCACCTACTCCGCGGCCAAGTCGTGGATCATCGCGTTCAGCGAGGGACTGGCCACCGAACTGGCCCCCGCCGGGGTCACCGTGACGGTGCTGTGCCCGGGGTTCGTCCGTACGGAGTTCCACCGGCGGTCCCAGATCAGCGTCGATAAGCTGCCCGACGCCCTGTGGCTCGACGCGGGCCGGGTCGTCCGCGACTGCCTCGCCGACGTCGACAGAGGCAGGGTGATCTCGGTGCCGGGCCCGGTCTACAAAGTGATCGCCTGGTTCGCCCGGTGCGTGCCCCGCCGATACGTGCGCAGCGGCGGAAAGATCACCCGACATCGCCCGCCACTTCGGTGAGGGCCGGAGGACACATGAGCGCTGCGGTACATGACGGCAAGGCCGCCCGGACCGTCGCGGCGGTGGGCCGGGCGTGCGTCCGGCACCGGTTCGCCGTCATCGGCGCGTGGGTGCTGCTGGTTCTCACGCTGGTGCTGGCCGCCAGGGCCATCGGCACGCCGACCGACAACGACGTGAGCCTGCCGGGCACCGACTCCCAGCTCGTCCGCGACCTGACCGCGTCACCGGAGGCGCCCCTCACCACCGGGACCGTGATCCTGGTGGCCGCAGACGCGCGGCTCGACGACACGGCCCTGGCGGCGACGGCCGCCGCCCTGCGGGGCGCCGAGCACGTGACCTCGGTGAAGCCGCCCTCGGCACGCGAGGGGTCGCTGTCGGCCGACGGGCGCACCGGCTGGTTCACGGTGGGCCTGGACGTCCGCAGGGCGGAGCTCACCAAACCCGTCGCCCGCGCCGTCACCGACGCCGCCCGGTCCGCAGCCGGCGACGACGGGCCGCGGGTCCTTCCCGGCGGGGCGTTCGCCCAGGCCATCGACGGCTCGGGCAGCACGGGCGACGAGTACTTCGGCGTGATCCTGGCGTCCCTCGTGCTCTTCCTGGCGCTCGGCGGCGTGGTCGGCGCGGTGCTGGCGCTGCTGTCGGCGGCGCTCTCGGTGGTCGCGACGCTGGAGATCGTGGGGCTGGCGGGGAACCTGACCTCGATGCCGGCCCAGGCGTCGACGCTGGCTCTCATGATCGGCCTCGGTGTCGGCATCGACTACTCGCTGTTCCTGCTCAACAGGTTCCGCACCCTCACCCGGTCGGGCCTGGTGGTGCCGGAGGCGATCGAGCGCGCGGCCCGCGACTCCGGCACCGCGGTCGCCGTCGCCGGTGTGACGGTCGCGGTCGCGCTCGCCGGGCTGAGCCTGACGGGGGTGCCCCTGCTGCGGACCCTCGCCTGGACGTGCGGGATCGCGGTCTTGTTCGCCGTGCTCGCCGCGCTCACCCTGCTCCCCGCGCTGACCTCGCTCGCCGGGGCCCGGCTCGCCCGGGGCGGCGTGCTGTACAACCGGCTGACCCGCCGCACCGGCTCCGGCGGATTCTGGGCGCGTCAGGCCGACCGGGTGACCCGGCGGCCCTGGCTGGCCGGCGGGTTCGCGGTCGTGCTGCTGGTCCTGCTCGCCGCACCGGCGATCGACCTGCGGCTCGGCCAGCTCGACGCCGGGTCATCACCGGAGGTCACCGCCGTCCGCCAGGCCAACGACGCCGTCTCTACGGCGTTCGGCCCAGGGACAGGCACTCCGGTGACCGTGCTCGGCCGGTCGTCGACGCCGCTCACCGACCCTCAGGTAGCCGACCTCGTGGCGATGGTGCGGGCCCAGCCGGAGGTGGCCGCCGTGGGGCCGCCGACGCCGCATGGGGACGGGCGGGTCGTCACGGTCCAGGCGGTCCCGTCGACCTCGGGCGGCGACCCGGCGACGGCGGGCCTCGTCCACCGCCTTCGGGGCGAGCCGGTGCCGGGTATGACCGTGCACGTCGGCGGGACCGTCGCCGCCCGGGTCGACCTGGCCGAGCGGGTCACCGACAGGCTGCCGCTGGTCATCGGGGTCGTGCTGCTGCTGTCGGTGGTGGTGCTGCTCCTGGCCTTCCGGGCGCCGCTGCTCGCCCTCAAGGCCGCGGTGATGGACCTCATCTCCATCGGGGCGGCCTACGGCGTGCTGACGGCGGTGTTCACCTGGGGATGGGGGGTCACGTGGATCGGGCTCTCCGGTCCGATCCCCATTCCGAGCTTCGTGCCGCTCATGCTCTTCGCCCTGCTGTTCGGCCTGTCGATGGACTACGAGGTGTTCCTGCTCAGCGACGTCCGGCGCCGCTGGCACCAGACGGGGGACAACCTGCGGTCGGTCCGCGAGGGCCTGCTCGGCACCGGCCGGGTGATCACGGCGGCGGCGGCGATCATGGTCGGCGTCTTCCTCGCCTTCGTGCCCAACAACGACCCGACCATCAAGATGTTCGGCGTCGGCCTGGCGGTCGCGATCGCCGTGGACGCGACGGTTGTCCGCTGCCTGCTCGTCCCGGCCACGATGGCGATGCTCGGCGACCTCACCTGGTGGACGCCGGGCCGCAAGAATAAAGCGGTCTGAATTCGATATACCCGTCTTATATGCACCATTATACGGATGGCGCTGATACGTCGAATATTCTGGCGAGGTCGTTACAATTCCGGCGAAAGCAGGTATGTCGTGGCCAATCTCCAGATCGCAGAGAACAAAGCGCGCAGCGGAAAGCGTTCATTCCGGGCCGTGGTGGGCGCATTCGTCATCGCGCTGTTCGCGACGATGATCGTCGGCGCCTCGCCGGCCCACGCGGACGTCTACGCCGGCACGTTGTTCAAGACCCTGCCGTCGGACCACTACATTCTCAGCACCAACGGAAACTACAAGCTCATCATGCAGACGGACGGCAACCTCGTCCTCTACCGGAAGTCCGGCGGCAGCTGGGCCGCCTGCTGGGGAAGCAACACGTGGGGCCAGTCGATCTCCGCGGCGGTGCTCGACCGCACGTCGACCACGCAGGCCCGGCTCACGGTCGGCTCCATCCCGCTGTACGGCTACATTCCGCCCGGCGTCTCGTGGGCGAACATCAATGTCAACGTGAACAATTCCGGGAAGTTGTACGTCGCCTACACGGTCGTGGCGTCCTGCTGAAACACGAAAAGGCCACCCGCGATCATCGCGGGTGGCCTTTGTGTATTCACAGGGCTAATCCACTCTCTGCGGTGCGTAGCGCGCCACCACGAGGCGTTCCAGCATGGCGACAATGGCGTAAAGGCCCACCGAGACCAGCACGATGAGCACCGAGCCCGACCACAGTGACGCGAAGCGGCTGGCCGTGTAGTCGGCGACCAGAAGGCTGCCCAGACCGGTGCCGCTGGCGAGCCACTCCGCCAGCGTCGCACCCGCGATCGCGCCGGGGATGGCGATGCGGGCGGAGGCGAACAGCGACGGGAGCGCGTACAGCAGGCGGACCTTCCTGGTGACGGTCAGCTGGCCGCCGCCCAGGGAGGTGATGACCTCGCAGGCGAGTGCGGGGGCCGCGCGCAGGCCTTCGCTCACCGTCACCAGGGTGGCGAAGAAGGTCACCACGGCGACGATGACCGTCACGCCCAGCAGGCCGCGGCCGAAGATCAGGGCGAGCAGGGGGGTCAGGGCCACCAGCGGGATCGAGCGGAGCACGATGGCCAGGGGCATGACGACCTGCTCGACGGTGCGGACCGCCACCAGGACGCAGGCGACCAGCGAGGCGGCGACCATGCCGACGACGTAGCCCACGCCGGCGTCGAGGAGCGTCGTCGCCAGGGAGGTCAGGAGGCGGTGCCGGTGGTCGGCGGCCTCGTCGCCGGCGAAGAGGTAGGCGGCGACGTCCGCGGGGGTCTTGGCGAAGTAGGGGTCCAGGGCGAAGCCGCGGATGACCGCGTACCAGGCGGCCACGACCAGGAGGATCGAGCCGGCGACGCCGGCCGCCCCGACGCCGAGGGCGCGCAGGCGGCCGTCGGAGACCCGGGGAGCCACCGAGCCTACGGACACGCTCACGTCCTTGGCCGCCCACGGGGTGAGGCGGCGGGCGATGACCGCGACGATCGCGTAGCCGAGGCCGGCCAGGGCCGAGATGACCAGCGCCACGCCCCAGGTACGGGGCACCTGGAAGGACGACTGGGCCTGGACGAGCATCACGCCGAGGCCGCTGCTGGAACCCAGGTACTCGCCGATGATCGCGCCGAGGAGGGCGGCGGGGGCGGCGATCTTGAGTCCGGCGAACAGGCTCGGGAGCGCGGCGATCAGGCGGAGCTTCCGCAGGACGAGGAAGGAGCCCCCGCCCAGGGAGCGGATCAGTTCGATCGCGCTCCGGTCGGCCGAGCGCAGGCCCAGGACGGCGGCCGTCAACGTGGTGAAGAAGACCGACAGTCCGGCCAGGACCTCCTTCGGGGCGTTGCCGGGCAGCACGATGACCAGGATGGGGGCGATGGCCACCAGAGGCACGCAGTAGCTGGCCACGGCGATGCGCAGCAGGAGCCGTTCCATCGCCGGGACCTGGACGAAGACCATGGCGAGCACGATGGCCAGCAGGTTGCCCCAGAGGAAGCCGACGGCCGTCTCGCCCAGCGTGGTGGCGATGTTGCCCGAGTAGACGTCGCGGTCGGTCCAGATCGCCTCGACGACCGCCCACGGCGTGGGGACGACCCGCAGGTCGGCGAAGATCCCCGCGAGGATCCACCAGACCGCGACCAGCGCCACCACGACGAGCGCCGTCCGCGCCCACGCCGTCCGCCGGGTCGCTGCGTTCACGCCACGTCCTCGTGGGCGCCGAAGAGGCGTTCGCTCAGGTGGTCGCACAGGGCGTGGAACTCCGGCGAGCGGGTCACCTCGACGCCCCTCGGCCGGGGCAGGCCGACGTTCACCACGTCGATGATCCGGCCGGGACGGGCGCCCATCACCAGCACCGTGTCGGCCAGGAAGACCGCCTCACTGATCGAGTGGGTGACCAGCAGGGTCGTCGTCATGCGCTCCAGCCAGATCCGCTGCGTCTCCAGGTTGAGCCGCTGGCGGGTCATCTCGTCGAGGGCGCCGAAGGGCTCGTCCAGGAGCATGACCTCCGGCTCGCCGGCGAGGGTGCGCGCGAGCGCGACCCGCTGGCGCATACCGCCCGACAGCTGGGCCGGACGGGCGTTCTCGAAGCCCGTCAGCCCGACCAGACGGACCAGGTCGGCGATCGCCGCCTTGCTCACCGGGCGGCCGGCGACCTCGAAGGGCAGCGCGATGTTGGCCTCGACGGTGCGCCAGGGCAGCAGGGCGGCGTCCTGGAAGGCGACGCCGATGCGGTGTTCCCTGCGCAGGTCGTCGGGGGAGCGGCCGTGGACGAGCGCAGTGCCCGACGTCGGGGTCTCCAGACCGGCGAAGATGCGCAGCAGCGTCGACTTGCCGCAGCCCGACGGGCCGAGCAGCGCGACGAACTCGCCCTGCCGCGTGCGCATGTCGATGTCGCGCAGCGCGGCGACCTCGGACTTCCCGACGTCGAAGGTCCGGCTCACCCCTGCCGCGGCCAGGCCTTCCAGCGTCATCCGTGCCACTTTCCCGCCGCCACGACGTCGAGGAGCTGTTCGCGGTAGGAGGTGTCTCGGCCGGGGAGCTCGTTCTCCACCTTGGAGCCCTCGTGCAGGAAGTGGGAGAGGTCGCGGCCCATCTCCTGGCCCCGGCGGGTGTGCATGTCGAGGGCCCAGTCGGGGATCTCCGGCAGCCGTTCGCCACTGGCGAGCGCTTGGGCGGCCCACAGGCCCAGCTCGTCGGTCGTGCGGTCCTTGGTCCGGCTGACGAGGAAGCGGACGGCGTGGGCCGCGAACAGCCAGCGGTCGCCGAACTCCCGGGAGATGCGCTGGTGCATGCGGTAGAGGGCGTCCAGGACGACGGGTTCGGAGAAGGTGCCGGTGCCGGTGTCCTCGCACGAGATGACGAGCAGGCGCGACCACATCTGCTCTTCCAGCTCCGGGCTGCTCTCGTACATCTCGCGGGCCACGAGCAGCGCGTTCTCCAGCATGCCCCGGCGGATGGACTTCTGGAGGGTGGAGATCAGCTCGTCGGCGGCGAAGCCGCGCAGGCTGGTGACGCGGGTCCAGGGATCTTCGTTGTGCACGGTACTTCGCTCCTGAAGCCTTAGATGTGGGTCTTGCCGGCGTAGGCGTCCTTGAGGACGGTCGTGTCGAACAGCTCCTCGGCGGTGCCCTTGACGCCGAGCGAGTTGATCGTGGTGATGTTGGCGGCGATGCCCTCGGCGCTCATGGTGAGCAGGCCGTTCGTCTTCGCCTCGCCCGCCTCGATGACCGAGCGGAAGGCCGCGGCGGTCTTCTGCTGCGCGGCGAGGTCGAGGTTGAGGCTCTTGCCGTACTTCTCGACGACGAGCTTGGCGGCGGCGTCGGTGTCGGCGAGGGCGTCCTGCCAGCCGCGCACGGAGGCGCGGACGACCTTGACGATCTGCTCCCGTTTGTCCTTGTCGGCCAGCGCCTGGTCGTTGGCCAGGAGGCAGTCGGCCCAGACGTTGTAGCCGTACTCGCTGAGCGTGAACGTGGTGGTCTTCACGCCCTGGAGATCCAGCTGGATCGGCTGGTTGACCAGCAGTGACACGAACGCGTCGCACTCTCCGGCGACCAGGGGGGACGGGTCGAACTGCACCGGCACCATGGTCACGTCGGCCGGGTCGATGCCGTTCGCCTTCAGGACCGTGTTGACGATCTCCGCGCCGCTCTGCTGCATCCCGAGCCGCTTGCCGACGAGGTCCTGCAGCGTGTTCACCGGCTTCGAGGCGAGCGACATGATCGCCGTCGGGTTGGTCTGCATGGTCGCGGCGATGATCTTCAGGGCCGCGCCCTCGTTGCGGGCCTTGGCGATGGTGTCGACGGAGTCGAGGCCGACCAGCGCCTTCCCGCTGACGATCAGGGGTTCGACGACGACCGAGGGGCCGCCCGGCGTGAGCGTCACGTCGAGCCCCTCGTCCTTGAAGTAGCCGGCGTTGTCGGCCATGAACAGGCCCATGTTCTCCACGTTGGCGATCCAGCCGAGCTGGAAGTTCACCGGGCCGGAACCGGCACCGGCGGCGGCCGAGGGGGACGAGGAGGTGGACGACGAGCACGCGCTCAGCACGGCGGTTCCGGCGGCGAGCAGCGACACGCCGCCGACCCCGGACAGGAAGGAACGACGGGAGAAGGACGAGGGCATGGCAGAAGCCTTTCTGGGGGGTTGAATGCGCGCCGGATGGATGGCACGGCGAATTCGCGCCTGTCGCGGAACCTTCGATGGGACCGGATCGGCGGGTGATGAGGGTCAGACTGAAAACGGTGTCCCTCGGGCGTTGGACAGGCGCCAACTCCCGCGCCGTCCTTCAGGACCAATCACCGGCACTCCTCTGGCAGACAAACCCCCAGGAAACGGGGCGAACTCCGCATAGTTGCTGGTAGGACGATCGCCCTGACGCCGATCCCCTGTCAAGAGGGAGTGCGCGGAGTTAACGCAAAGACATCTGTTCGTGACACTGAAGCCCTGGTCAGAGCGGTGACAACGATTGCATTTCGCAGCTCCAGGCCGACCGGGCGGGGGCCCTCGAAAGCGGCGGAAGTCACGAGTCGGTGACGACGGAACGGTCAGGATTGACGTTTTCGCAGGTGAGGGTGCAAGGTCCACTGACAACGGTTTCATTGGGAGCGCATTTGGTGACGATCCATGAGGTCGCGGCACGCGCCGGGGTGTCCCCGGCGACCGTTTCACGCTTCCTGCGTGGCCAGTCGGTGCGCTCGCCGGAGGCCATCCGGGCGGCGGTCGACGAGCTGGGCTACTGGCCGAGCGCCGCGGCGCAGTCGCTGAAATCCGGACGCACCCACACCATCGGCGTCGTCGTCCCGGACATCACCAACCCCTACTTCGCCGCGGTGGTCAAGGGCATGGAGTCCGTCACCCGGACGGAGAACTACCGCATCCTGCTGGCCAACAGCGACGAGAGCAGCGAGCGCGAAGACCACGTGCTCGCCGACATGGCGCGCAGGGTGGACGGCGTCATCCTCGCCCCCGCCACCGAACGCGACCAGACCCCGCTGAAGCTCAGAGACAGCAAGGTCCCGCTGGTCTTCATCGACCGCGACCTGATGGAGGGCGACGAATTCGACGCGGTCCTGGTCGACAACGTCGACGGCGCGCGGCAGGCCGTCGAGCACCTGCTCGGCCTCGGCCACACCCGGATCGCCGCGATCAACGGGCCGCCCGACACGACGCCCGGCAGGCGGCGGCGCGAGGGCTTCCTGGCGGCGCTCACGGCCAGGGGCGTCGGCATCGCGCCGGAACACGACCTCATCGGCGACTTCCGCGAGTCGAGCGGCTACCAGCTCACCCTGTCGCTGCTCTCGCTGCCCGAGCCGCCCACCGCGATCTTCACCGCGAACAACCTCATGACCCTCGGCGCGCTCAAAGCGCTCCACGACATGCGGGTCGACGTGCCGGGACGGATCAGCCTGATCGGGTTCGACGACCTCGACACCGGCCCGCTGCTCCGCCCGCCGCTCACCGTGATCGACCGGCCCATGGTCGAGCAGGGGGTATTGGCGATGCGGCTCCTCCTGCGCCGTCTCGACCCGCAGTATGTCGACGACATCCCCCGGCGCATCGTGCTGGGCGTCAAGCTGATCGATCGCGCGTCGACGGCTCCGCCGAAGGGGCAGCACGTTCCCCCGCCTCGAGCACGGAAGGCACGACCAGCATGAAACCGAAGGGCGTCCTCGTCGTCGGGAGCATCACCGCCGATGTCACGGCGTTCAGCCGGAGATTTCCCGGTCCCGGCGAGACCGTGCTCGGCGACGACTTCACCCTCGTCCTCGGCGGCAAGGGCGCCAACCAGGCCGTCGCCGCCGCGAGGGCCGGCGCGCCCACGTGGCTGGCCGGGTGTGTCGGGCGCGATCCGTTCGGCGACCTCGTCCTGGCGGGGCTGCGGTCGCACGGGGTCGAGTTGGGGCAGGTCCGCACGGTCGGCGACCGGACGGGCGTCGCCCACATCCGGGTCGACGCCTCGGGCGAGAACGACATCGTCATCGTCCCGCTCGCCAACGCCGCCTTCGGCGCCGACCTCGCCGAGGAGAGCATCAGGGCCGTTCGCGACCAGGTCGGTGTGCTGCTGCTCCAGTTGGAGGTCCCCATGGCGACCACCTGCCACGCGGCCAAGGCGGGCAGGGCCGCCGGGCTGACGGTGGTGCTCGACCCGGCTCCCGCGCAGGCGCTGCCCGACGACGTGTGGCGGCACGTCGACGTCGTGACGCCGAACGAGAGCGAGGCGGGCGTGCTGACCGGGGTGCGGGTCACCGATCTGGAGTCGGCCGCGCGGGCGGCGTCCTGGTTCCTCGACCGGGGGGTCGGCCACGCCCTCATCACCCTCGGGTCGGGCGGCGCCCTGTCGGTCACCGCCGAACGCACCCGCCACTACCCGGCCTATCCGGTGACGCCCGTCGACACGACGGCGGCGGGCGACGCCTTCACCGGGTTCTTCGGCGCCGCCCTCGCGGCGGGGCTCGACGACGCCACCGCGATCCTGCGCGGCATGGCGGCCGGCGCGCTCGCCACCACCGCCCCGGGGGCCAGCCCGTCGCTGCCCGATCTGGCCGCCGTCGAGGCGCTGATCAGCCGGTAGGCCGCAGCCGCAGGCCGTGCATGCCGTTGTCCACGGCGAGCACGGTGCCCACCGAGGCGCCCGACAGCGGGCTCGCCAGGTAGGCGATCGCCCCGGCGACCTCGTCGGCCGACACCAGGCGGCCGGTCGGCTGGAACGAGGTGAGCGCTTCCCGTGCCGCCGCCGGATCGGGGGCCTGGTCCATCTGCCGGTCGACCCAGGGCGTGTCGGCCGTGCCGGGGGCGACGCAGTTGACCCGGATGCCCTCGCGGGCGTGGTCGGCGGCCATCGCCAGGGTGAGCGCGTACACCGCGCCCTTGCTGGCCGAGTAGAGGACCCGCTGCTGCATGCCGGCCCAGGCGACGATCGAGCAGGTGTTGACGATCGCGGCGGCGGGGGAGCGGCGCAGGTGCGGCAGCGCGTGCCGGGCGACCCGGACCATGCCGAGCACGTTGACGTTCAGGACGTGCATCCACTCGTCGTCGCTGTTCCCGGCGATGTCGCCGACGGCGCTGATCCCGGCGTTGTTGACCACCACGTCGAGCCGGCCGAACCGTTCGGCCACGGCGTCGACGGCCGATTTGACCTGGGCGTCGTCGGTGACGTCGGTCGCGATGGCGTGGGGGAGGCCGTCCGGTTTGAGATCCAGGACGACCACGTCGGCTCCTCTGCTCTCCAGGAGTCTCGCCGTGGCCAGGCCGATGCCGGACGCGCCGCCGGTGACGATCGCGACCAGTCCTTCGAAGTCAGTCACTTGTCCTCCTGCAGAGTCCGCACGTGGATGAGCGAGGCCAGCCGCTTACCGTTGGCGATCGCTTCGGCGGCGGTGGCGCCACGGGCGATGACGTAGCCGACCTTGTCCTCGTTCCAGTTCAGCGGGGGCACTTCGTCGCCCGGCCCCACGTCCAGGTGGACGTCGGCGAACGCCGGGTCGGCGCGGACCTCGTCGAGGCCGGTCACCTCCAGGACGCGTCCCGGCGAAGGGGTGAGGAAGCGGATGGCCGCGCCGCCCTTGGGTTCGGGGGAGACGATCAGCGGCTCCAGCACGCCCAGTCCGGCGGTCAGCGCGTAGCGCTCCATGTCGACGCCGTAGGCGATCTCGGCCAGTTCGTTGATCCGGTCGCCGCCGACGCGGTTGTGCGACTCGACGATCTTCGGGCCGCGTGAGGTCAGCATGACCTCGGTGTGGCCGGGGCCGTTGCGCAGGCCGACCGCGTCGAGGAAGTCGATGACGAGCTGCGACACCTCGGGCGGGCAGTCGCCGGGCTGGGAGTGCCCGATCTCGACGAAGCCGCCGGGGCCGCCGCACTCCTTCTCGGTCACCGCGATGATCACGTGGTGGCCGTCGAAGCTCAGGGTCTCGACGCTGATCTCCGGGCCGTCCAGGAACTCCTCCAGGAGGAACTCCTCGAAGGAGTCGGCGGCGGTCAGGTCTCTGGCGTCGAACTGCCCGTCGAGGGCCAGGAACCGGTCGGCGACGGCGTCGACGCCGGCCTGGTCGTCGATGCGGAACACCGCCAGGCTGCCCGATTCGCGGATCGGTTTGACGATGATCGGCAGGCCGTGCGCCTTGACGAAGTCCTGGACGTCCTGGGCCGACCTGCCCACCGCCGAGGCCACCGGGCTGACGCCCTGCGCGGCCAGGTGGCGGCGCATCCGCCACTTGTCCAGCAGCAGCTCCACGGTGTCGACGGACTCGCCGGTGAGGCCGAGCGCCGCGTTGATCCGGGCCGCCGGCAGCAGCCCGAGCTCGAACTGCGACACGGCCGTCCGGAACGGGAAGACCTCGTGCAGCGCCTTGGCCAGGGGCACGACCTTGTCGAGGTCGCCGTAGTCGAGCAGGATCGCCTGGTCGACGTAGAGCGAGTGGACGCGGTCGTATTCGTCGGGGAACTGGATGTGCACGACGTCGAGGCCGAGGTCGCGGACCTTGCGCACGTGCTGGAGCTTGCCGCCGATCACCAGGATCCGGTCAGACATGGCGTCCACCTCCTAGAACGTCGGCGATCGCGTCGACGCCGAAGTCGATCTCGGAACGGGTGATCACCAGTGGCGGCGCCACCCGGAGGGTGTCCTGGAACTCCTTGCACAGCACGCCGCGTTCGGCCAGCGCCTCGGACACCGGGCGTCCGGTCGGGCGGCCCTCGGCGATCCGCACGCTGGCCCACAGGCCTCGGCCGGTCACCTCGGCGACGCCTTCGAGTTCGCCGAGCCGGGAGTGCAGATAGGCGCCGAGTTCGCGGGAGCGTTCCTGGAACTCCCCGGTGGCCAGCAGCTTGATGACCGCGCGACCGACCGCGCAGGCGAGCGGGTTGCCGGCGAAGGTCGAGCCGTGCTCGCCGGGCTTGAGCACGCCGAGGACGTCGGCGCGGCCGATCACCGCCGAGACGGGCAGGATGCCGCCGCCCAGCGCCTTGCCGACGGTGTAGAGGTCGGCGCGGACGCCTTCGTGGTCGAGCGCCAGCGTCGCGCCGGTGCGGGCCAAGCCCGACTGGACCTCGTCGGCGACGAACAGGGTGTGGGTGTCGTCGCACAGCTGGCGGACCTCGGTGAGGTAGCCCTTCGGCGGGACGATCACCCCGGCCTCGCCCTGGATCGGCTCCAGCAGGACCGCCGCCGTGTTGTCGGTGACCGCCGCGCGCAGCGCGTCGATGTCGCCGTACGGGACCACCTTGAAGCCGGGGGTGAAGGGGCCGAACTCGTTGCGGGCGGCCTCGTCGGTGGAGAAGGAGATGATCGTCGTGGTGCGGCCGTGGAAGTTGGCGCCCGCGACCACGATCTCGGCGGCGCCGTCGGGCACGCCCTTGACCTGGTAGGCCCACTTCCTTGCGACCTTCACGGCCGACTCGACGGCCTCGGCGCCGGAGTTGGCGGGCAGCACCATCTCGGTGCCGGTCAGCTCGGCCAGCTCCTGGCAGAACGGGCCGAACTGGTCGTTGTGGAAGGCCCGGCCGGTCAGCGTCAGCAGGTCGAGCTGCTCCTTGGCGGCGGCGATGAGGGCGGGGTGCCGGTGGCCGAAGTTGAGCGCTGAGTATCCGGCGAGGAAGTCGAGGTAGCGACGCCCGTTCACGTCGGTGAGCCAGGCGCCTTCGCCGTAGGACAGCACCACGGGTAACGGGTGGTAGTTGTGCGCGCTCCAGCGTTCCGCCAGCGCGATGTGGTCGTTCATTTCCATTCCTCCAGGTCGGCGATGCTTCGGGCGAGCGTGCTGTCCTCCAATAGCGCGTCGAGGAACGCCGAATTGTGGTCGTGTACGGCCTGCTCCGCGCCGATGAGGGGGCTGTTCTCGGAGAGATCGAGCAGCCAGAGCGGATGGATCGCGGCGCCGCGCGCCGCCTTGGCCTTCGTGGCCTTGATCCCGGCGTGGATCCACTGGATCCCCTGCTCGGACGCCCAGCGGAACTGCTCGTAATAGAGCAGGTTGAAGTATTCGTAGGCGTCGCGCAGCAGGGAGTAGTCGAAACCGGCCCAGCGCAGGAAGATCGTGTCCTGCCAGACGTAGTACAGGCAGAAGCCGACAGGGGTGTCGTCCAGCGTGCACAGGGCGACCCTCGCGGCGTCGCCGAGACACTTCTCGTGGTTGCGGAAGGTGGCCAGGTCGTCGTCCGCGCCGGCCTGGAAGCCGTATTTGGCCTCCGTGGTCACCGCGAGCGGGGCGATGGCGGCGCTGCACTCGCGCAGCGGCAGGTGCTCGATCCGGAAGCCCGCCTCGGTGAAGGCGCTCACCTCCTTGCGGACGGCGGTGCGCCGTTTCCCGCTCAGGGTGGCGAGCCAGGCGTCGTACCCGCCTTCGGGGACCGGCATCCAGGCGTCGCAGTCCAGCAGGACGGGCGGCGCCTGCACGCCCGCGGCGCGGAACCGGCGGACGCCCTCGGTGTCCAGATACATCGCCACGCAGGTCTGGTTCCTGGCGCGGAGCTCGGCGAGCAGTCCGGTGACCTCGCCGGACCCGAGGACGTGGGTCTGGTAGCCCTCGCACGGGCCGACGAGCAGCCCTTCGGCCCCGAGTGTCGGCAGAGACCGGTCGGCCAGTTTGGCGTTCCAGTCGTACGACGAACCTGTCAGATCGGCTCCGCCGGTCACCGGGACCGAGACCTCGCCGGCGGACACGACCTCGACCTCGGCCCCGTGTTCGGTGGCGCAGAAGTCGAGCCAGTTCGCGCTGGAGTAGAAAGTCATGGGCTTCCTCCGTTCGAGATGTCGGCATGGCGCACCGCGCTGAACCAGAACAGGGTCGACAGCGCGAGCAGCGGCACCGCGCCGAACATGATCGCGGCGCGGATGCCGACCAGGTTCCCGAGCACGCCCGCGAGCAGCGCGCCGATCGGGATCGTGCCGTAGATGAGCAGGCGGAAGGTCGCGGTGATCCGGCCGAGCAGCTCGGGCGGGGCCTGCGCCATGCGGACGCTCAGGGAGTGCACGCTGAAGATGCCCAGGCCGAAGCCGTACACGACGAAACCGCCGATCAGCACGACGATCGCGAGCACCGGCGTCGCCGGTGCGAACGGGACGACCACGAGCCCGGCGGCGCTGACCACCATCGAGATGACGATGCACCGGCCGGTGCCGATCGCGGCCGCCGCGCGGGCGGCCACCAGCACGCCGACCAGGCCGCCGACACTGGCCGTGGTGAGGATGAGGCCGAGTTCGCCCGCCCCGAGCTTCAGCTCGCGGACGCCGAAGAGCAGATACAGCGTGAGCACGATCTGCTCGAACAGGTTGAACAGCGCGGCCTGGACGGCCAGCATCCGCAGCACCCGATGCCGCAGGATCGCCTGTAACCCTTCGGCGATCTCGGCCCGCATCGACCGGCGTTCGCCCTCGGGCGGCTCGACGACCTCGGGCTTGCGGATGCCGACGAAGGCCAGCGCGGCGAACAGGCACGTCGCCGCGTTGGCGATGAGGGCGACGGGGGCGGTCGCGACCTGCACGAGCACGCCGCCGATGCCGGGGCCGCCGATCTGCGCGATCGAATACGTCCCCTCCAGCTTGGCGTTCGCCTCGATCAGCTGGTCGCGGGACACCAGGGACGACAGGTAGACCACGTAGGCGACGTCGAAGACCGCCATCAGCAGCCCGATCCCGAACGTCACCGCGTAGAGGAGACCCAGCGAGAGCATGCCGGCCAGGTAGCTCAGCGGGATCAGCACGATCAGCAGGAACCGGAGCAGGTTCGTCACGACCAGCACGGGCCTGCGCCGGTGCCGGTCGAGCCAGGCGCCGGCGAACAGCGTGATCAGGATGACCGGCGCGTACTGCAGCGCGGTCAGCAGGGCGACCTCGGTCGGCCCGGCGTGCAACACGGTGATCGCGGTCAGCGGCACCGCGACCAGCGAGATCTGCGCCCCGGTCTGGGAGATCGTCTCCCCGGACCAGAGCAGCATGAAGTCGCGGTGCCGCCACAAGCTGCCCTGTTGTACGGCCTGACTCACGAGGCCTCCCCGAGCCGGACGTCGGTGCCGTGGCCGTCCACTGCCCGGCTGACGGGGTTGGACACCCGCCCGTCGGCTATCAGGACCGACTTCACGCCACCCGCCAGCGCCTCACGGGCCGCGACGAGCTTGAGCGCCATGCCGCCCCCGGCGAACCGGCCGGGCGCGCCGGCCGCCGGCACGTCGTACACCGGGAGGACGCTGGTGGCGTCGTCGCGATCGGCGAGGACCCCGGGCGCGCCGGTCAGCAGCACCAGCCGGTCGGCGCCGAGCGCCGCGGCGAGTGCCGCCGCGACGCGGTCGGCGTCGACGTTCACCGGCTGGTCGTGCTCGTCGATCGCGGGGGGTGAGATCACCGGGACGAAACCCGCCTCCAGCAGGGCGTTCGGCAGCGCGGTGCGCACCTCGCCGAGCCGGCCGCTGAGGTTGTCCCTGACCAGCGTCGTCCGGCCGTCGACGACGGACCGGACGGCGCCCTTGCGGCGGGCCCGCAGCATCCCGCCGTCGAGGCCGGTGAGCCCCACGGCGGGCACGCCGAGCCGGGCCAGCTCCGCGACGAGCTTCGGTTTCACCGAACCGGCAAGCGCGAGGACGACGACCTCCAGAGTCGCCGGGTCGGTGTACCTGGTGGACACGTTGTCCGGGGCGACGAGGGTGCGTTGCGGCACCCCGAGTCTCCCGGCCAGCCGGGCGATCTCCCCGGAACCTCCGTGCACCAGGACGACGGGCTCTCCCGAATGGACGAGCCCGGCGACGTCGGCGCAGATGCCGGCGGCGTCCACGGCCGAGTTGCCCCCGCACTTGACGACGATCACGATGTCTCCAGTTCGCCGAAGGATCAGACCGGATGCAGGCCCGGGAAGGACAGGCCGAGCGACTCCGGCCAGCCCATGCGGATGTTCAGGCACTGGATCGCGTTGCCCGCGCCGCCCTTCATGAGGTTGTCCAGCGCCGCGATGGTCACCAGCCGGCCGTCGTCCTCGTCGACGGCGTAGCCGACGTCGCAGAAGTTCGAGCCCTGCAGGATCTTCGGCTCCGGGTAGCGGAAGGTGCCGTGCTGCTGGGCGACCAGCCGGACGAACGGCTCGTCCTTGTACTGCTCGCGGAACGCCCTGCGCACGGTCGACTTGTCCACCCCGGGACGCAGTTCGGCGTGGCAGATGGTCTGCACGCCGCGCACCGCCTCGACGCCGGTCGCGGTCATGGTGGTCGGGATGCCGAGGTGCCGGGTGATCTCCGCCTCGTGCCGGTGCCCGGTCGGCGCGAACACCCGCATCGCGCCGCTGCGTTCGGCGTGCAGGTTGCCCTCACCCGCCGTGGCGCCGGAACCACTGGATCCGGTGCGCGCGTCGAACTGGGCCGTCTCCTCCACCAGGTCCCGTGACACGAGCGGGTAGAGCGCGAGCACCCCCGCCAGCGCCATGCAGCCGGGCACGCTGATCAGGTCGGCGCCGCGCAGTTCGTCCCGGTAGAGCTCGGGGATCCCCGGGACGAAGTCGTCGAGCAGGTGCGGCGCGGCGTGCTCGTCGCCGTAGTAGCGCTCGTAGACCTCGGTGTCGTCCAGCCGGAAGTCACCGGTGAGGTCGATGACCAGCTTGGCCTGTTCGGTCCAGCGGCCGATCTGGGTCATGGCGGCGCGATGAGGTGTGGCGAGGAAGATGATGTCGCACCCCTCCACCTCCTCGGGCGCGCAGAAGAGCAGGTCGGTCTGGGAGCGCAGGTTCGGGTGCACGCCGTCGACCCGCTTGCCGGGGAACCGGGTGGAGACCGCGGCCGCCACCTCGATCTTGGGATGGGTGATGAGCAGCCTGAGCAGCTCACCGCCGATGTAGCCGGCCGCGCCGACCACTGCCACGCGAATCATGATCACTCACCCCAATCTTCTTCGACCTCCGGTGCGAGGACGAGTACCAGCGGACTCAATGCCACGATCTCCAGCTCGCTCCGGCAGCCCGCGCACTCGACGATCTCGTTGAGCCGGGCCGATTCCCTGACCTGTACCTCGTCTTCACACTCCGGACAGGTCCGCACGATGGTCATCTGCTGGGTCATCTGATCGTCTCCTTCTGGTCGAGGGCGGCGCGGACGGTCCGCACCACCCGCTCCGCGGTGAGGTCGTAGTGGGTGACTAGGTGCTCCTGGTTGCCGACCTCGTCGACGAACTGGTCGGGCATGCCCAGCCGCAGCACTCGCGTGGGCGCTTCCTCGGCCAGGGTCTCGGCCACCGCGCCGCCGAGTCCGCCGCTGCGCCAGTGCTCCTCGACGGTCACGACGAGTGAGGCTGGTCGCGCCGCCGCCACCAGCGTCTCGGTGTCGAACGGGCTGAGCGTGTGCAGGTTCAGCACGGTCGCCTCGATACCGTTCTCGGCGAGGACGTCGGCCGCGGCGAGACAGGCGAGCACCGGATAGGGGCCGCAGGCCGCGAGCACCACGTCGCCGCCCTGCCGCAGCGTCTGCGCCCGCCCGATGACCGGGGGAGCCGTCGACCCGGGCAGCGGCGGAGTCGGCTTGCGGCCGAGGCGGACGTAGAGGGGGCCGTCCAGGCTGAGGCTCTGTTCGACGAACGCCTCGGTGGCGGCGGCGTCGGCGGGGACCACGACGGTCATGCCCGGCAGCACCCGCAGGACGGCGAGATCTTCCAGGGCCTGGTGGGTCGGGCCGAGGTGGCCGGCCGCGAGGCCGCCGTGGGTGGCCATGATGCGGACCGGCAACTGGTTGTAGGCGATGTCGATCTTGATCGGCTCCAGCGCGCGGGAGGTGGCGAAGGCGGCCATCGTGTTGACGAACGGCATCCGCCCGCACGCCGCCATCCCGGCGGCCATGCCCATCAGGTTGTGCTCGGCGATGCCGAGGTTGAGGTACTGGTCACCGGCCGCGGTGATGTACTCCGCGTTGAACAGGCCGGTGTCGGTGTCGAGGCACATGAGGTCGGGACGCTGGTTCATCAACGGCAGCAGGCGGTCCCGGTACGCCTCCCGGGTGGCGCGGCTCATGAGACCTCCAACGCGCCGAGCGCCCGCGCGTGGTTGCGCTCCGACAGCGTCACGTAGTGGCTGGCCGCCCGGCCTTCGAGGAACGGGAGCCCGTGGCCCTTGACCGTGCGGGCGATCAGCACGCTCGGCCGGCCCGGTTCCCACGGCGCGGCGGCGAGGTGGGCGGCGACCTGGTCGGCGTCGTGGCCGTCCACCTCGCGGACCGACCAGCCGAAACCGCGCCAGCGGTCGGCGAGAGGCTCCATCGGCGCGATGCGCTCGGTGGCGCCGGTGAGCTGCAGCCCGTTGCGGTCGACCACGGCGACCAGCCGGTCGAGCCCCAGTGACACGGCCCCGATGGCCGCCTCCCAGACCGAACCCTCCTGGAGTTCGCCGTCGCCGAGCAGGACGAAGCTGCGCGAGTCACGGCCGGCGTACCTGGTCGCCAGCGCGAACCCGCAGGCCAGCGAGAGACCGTGGCCGAGCGATCCGGTCGGCAGTTCCACCCCGGGCACGGCGCGGACCGGATGGCCCATCAGCCTGCTGCCGGGCCGCCCGTATCCGGCCAGTTCCTCGACCGGGAAGTAGCCCCGTTCGGCCAGCGTCGCGTAGAGACCCACGGCGGCGTGGCCCTTGCTGAGCAGGAAGCGGTCGCGGTCGGGGTCGTCCGGCCGTTCCGGGTCCACGTTCAGCACGGAGAAGTAGAGCGCCGTGAGGATGTCGGCGCTGGAGAACGCGCCGCCGAGATGGCCGCCCTCAGGCCCCGCGCACATGTCGACGACGTGCGAGCGGATGCGGGCGGCGATCGACTGCAGTGTTTCGGTCGCGAGCTGGGTCATGACGCCGCCTTCGTGAGGGTGGCCACCATGTCGGGGCTCGCCCACACCTTCTCGAAGGCGTCCGCGTAGAGGCGGAGCAGGTCGCCCGAGCCGGGGTGGAGGTGGCGCTTCTGCAGGGTCAGCGAGTCGGCGATGATCGCCCGGGTCACCGGATAGGCCACGTCCTTCTCGGCCGCGCCGGTCACCGACCAGGGGTAGCCGCCGCCGAAGCCGAAGCGGTCGACGAAGACCTTCTGGTCGGGCAGCGGCATGAGCTGGTACTGGGACATCGGCACGCCCTCGGCGCGCAGCAGCCGCCGCAGCGTCGAGCGCAGCGCCTCCGGCCGCACGCCGTCGAGGCCGAACGCGGCGGGGTCGAACCGGAACCGCAGGATGTGCCAGACGTGAGTGGTGCCCGGGAGCGCGGTCGGCACCCGCAGGCCGGGCAGCACCGAGAGCCGCCCGAGGAACTCGGTGATGTTGCGCTGGCGGGCGCGTTCGTAGTCGTCGAACCGGGCGAGCTGGGTGTCGGCGAACGCGGCCTGGAGGGCGTTCATCTTGTGGTTCCAGCCGAGGCCGTAGGACACGTAGTCGCGGTCGCGGCCGGCTTCGATCACCTCGCCGAACTGCCGGCCCCGGCGCACCGACTCGGCCAGCTGGGCGTCGCGGGTCACCAGCAGGCCGCCTTCGCCGCAGGTGGGGATGTTCTTGGTGACCTGGAGGCTGAACGCGCCCGCGTCGCCGATCCCGCCGACCGGCCGCCCTCTGTGGGTGGCGCCGGGGGCCTGCGCGGCGTCCTCGATCACGGCCAGGCCGTGCCTGCGCGCGATCTCGGTCAGCCGGTCCATGTCGGCGGGCGCGCCGTGCAGGTGCACCGGGATGATCGCCTTGGTCCTGGACGTGATGCGGCGCTCCACGTCGTCCGGATCGAGGTTGAAGGTGACCGGGTCGACGTCGGCGAACACGGGGACGGCCATCTGGTGCACCGGCGCGAGCCCGGTCGCGATGAAGCTGAGCGCGGGCACGATCACCTCGTCACCCGGGCCGACGCCGAGCGCGGCCAGCGCCAGCGACAGGGCGGCGGTGCCGTTGGACACCGCGACGCAGTGGTCGAAGCCGAAGTGCCCGGCCCAGTTCTCCTCCAGGGTGGACACCGGGTTCGCGCCGTCGGAATTGGACACCAGCCTTGAACCGTCGAGCGCGTCGAGGACGGCCTTGCGGTCCTCGTCCTCGATCAACGGCCAGTCGACGCGGCGCCGGTCCTTCGGCACGGCCGCGGTACCCCCGAACGCTGCCAGCTTGCTCATCTCAGTCCTCTCGACAGGGTGTCGACCGCTTCCGCGTACTTTCCGCGCAGCACGGTGGCGTGGCGCGCGATGTCCGCGGCGGCGGCTTGGGCGTCTCCGAGCCCGTGGGCGCCGGTGATCCGCAGTCCCGTCCACGCGTGCGCGACGGACTCGACCGCCCGGCCGGCCCCGGCGAGCGCCGGGTCGCCCCATTCACGGCCGCAGCGACGCAGCAGTTCTCCGTGCAGCGAGGCCTGCGCCTGCATGCCCCAGCCGAACGGGTAGAGCTCGCGCAGCGCCCCGGCGTCACCGGCCTCGCAGCGGTCGACGAGTTCCCCCGCGAACGCGTCGAACCCGGCCAGACCGGTGCGGTTGAAGATCTCGACGTCGGTGCTCAGGTAGCCCGCGAGCACCTCGGGAGTCAGGTCAGGGACCGGGGCGTCGAGCCTGACGTCCAGACAGCGCCGCCCGATCCGCGAGTCACTGAAGAACGCGTCCTGTACGTCGGTCGGGTTCGCCGACCCCCAGCTGCGCAGGAACGCCTCGATCGGCACGGCCCCCCGGAACGCGGGCGGCATCGCGTCCGACACGTAGACCAGGCCGCGGACCTCGTCAAGGCCGTAGACCACCACGAGATGCGCGGCGTGCACGTCGCCGTAGGCGGGCCGGAAGGGCAGGTGGAAGTTGTCCACCGCGGCGATGACCAGCCGGTCTTCGGCCAGCTTCGCGCGCATCTCCCGCCACGGGTCGTCCTCGTCCTCGGGCTGCCACCACTGCGCGTGCAGGCCGTGGTGCGGCGCCAGCGCCGCCCCGAGATCGTCGTCCTCGCACGGGTAGTAGAACTCCTCCGACCGGACGTCGCCCGGCAGGTGCAGGAACCGCCAGCCCGCGCCGAGCACGGCCAGCGGGTCGGCGCCCTCCCGCGCCACCAGCGAGCCGAACGTGGCCTGCAGGCAGCTGATCAGGTCGCGGTACCACAGCTCGGGTTCCGGTCCTTTGGTCATGTACGTCATGCGCCGGCCTCCGTCCGCTGCAGGGTCATCGCGAAGACGTGCACCGCGACGTTGCGCGGCAGTCGTAATCCGGCCAGGTCGGCCCGCCGGGTGACCGGCACCCGCTGCGCCCACATGACCGCCGGAACCCGCTGCTGCACGTGGTGCGGGTAGTGCATGACCGGCGTCTCGAACGCCTTGACCTCGCCGAACCAGGCGGGCGCCGCCCAGAAGTCGGAGACACGCAGCGGTTCCTGGTCGACCGAGCCGTCGCCGTAGTTCATCTCGACGAGGTCCTCGCAGCGCCGTTCGGCCGCCGCCAGCACGTGGACCCAGTCGTAACGCCCCTCGGGCACCCGGACGAACTGCCCGGCGCACCGGATGTTGTCAGGTCCCTCGCAGACCGGAGGGAACCGGAAGGGGACTCCCGCCACGTGGACGAGGCTGTCGCCCTCGGGCAGGTACTCGGCGGCGAACGAGTTGCCCCACACGTTGAAAGCTCCCGCTTTGGTCTCCGTCGCCGCGGAGATGCCCGTGTTGTTTCGATGGCCGGCGATGTCGACCGGCTCGAGTAGAACGCTCATGGCATTTTCCAATGTAGGTCGCTGATTTTCTGCGTCCATCCGCGCGGTGTTTAGTCACGGGTAATCACACTGATTATTCCGGCCTCAACGCGACGGCTTTCAGCTGCTCGTAGTAGGGCAGGTGGTAATCGAGGTGGGCCCGCAGCGCCGGGTTCGCGGCGACCGTTTCCGCGCCGCCCCCCGACCCGCGCGCGAAGCCGGTGGTCCTGCTGGTCGACTCGTGCCAGCGGCTGGTCGTCTCCCACTCCGAGCGCATGCCCGGCTGCCAATTCAGCGCGTCCGGGATGAAGGGGATGCCCACCGCCGCGCAGTAGGCCCGCACGGTCTCGGCCGGCCGGTCGAGCAGGTCGTCGGAGTCGATCACGACCGGCGTGGCGCCGGTGGCGGCCCGGACGGCGGCGAAGATCTCGTACAGGCGGGCGAAGCCGATCTCGTCGCGGCCGAGGTCCGGATTGAGCCTGAAGTGCGAGGCGATGGCCTCGGCCGGGTGGCGGACGATGAAGGTGTGGGTGGCGGCCGCCAGGAAGGCCTCGTCGGCGAGCAGCGCCGGGTAGTGGAAGTCGGTGGTGTCCTTGAAGTACACCGGCCGCTCCGCCGCGAGGGCCCGCAGCGCCGCGAGCACCTCCGTCTCGGTGTGCGCGACCCGTTCGCCGACCTTCGCCTCGCCGAAGTCGACCACGAGGGAGAACGGCTCGTGGACGACGACGTGGTCGCCCCGCTCGGCCATCATCCGCGCGAACGCGGTCGAGCGGCAGCGCGGCGCGCTCCACAGCGCGAGCACCGGTAATCGCCCGGGAATGTGCTCCACGATTTCTCCTTTCAGCCCATGGGGATTCCATTTCAGAATGGCACGCCAGCACCCCGCGACGGGTAAGCGAAATGCGCAGTCTGAATAAGCTTCTCGTGGACGCGTATTTTGCCGGCGCCCCGTAGCGTCCGTTGCGACGCCTATTTCGGGAGGTCACGTGCCAACCAGGATCGCGGTACTCGCCAGCAGGGTCGGCGCCGACGAGAAAAGACTCTTCGACGCGTTCGACCGGCGCGGTGTGAAATTCGACCACGTCGACACACGCGGGCAGTGGTTCGTGGCCGGGCGGCGTGACCTGGCCTGGGACCTCGTGCTGAACCGCGAGATCGGCCAGGTCCGCGCGGCCTACGCGGCCCGCTGCCTCGCCTCGGCGGGAGCCGAGGTGGTCAACAGCGCGGACGCGACCGAGGTGTGCGGCGACAAGTGGCGCACCACGCTGGCGTTCGAGGCGGCCGGGGTGCCGACCCCGCGCACCGCGATCGGCCTCACGCCGGACGCCGCGCTGGCCGCGCTCGACTCCATCGGCTATCCGGCGCTCATCAAACCGCTGGTCGGTTCGTGGGGCCGTCTGGTGGTCCGGCTGCCCGACCGCGCCACCGCCGAGGGCGTGTTCGAGTACGTCGCCGCGCTGCCGGGCCCGCAGTCGCACCTGGGATACGTCCAGGAACTGATCGACAAGCCCGGCCGGGACATCAGGGCGATCGTGGTCGGCGGCGACCTGCTGGGCGCCGTCTACCGGACCGGCGACTCGCTGCGCACCAACGTGGCGCTCGGCGGGCGGACCCACCCCTGCGAGACGACCCCCGAGATCACCAAGCTGTCGATCGACGCGGCCGCCGCCGTCGGCGCCGACATCGCCGGGGTCGACCTGATCGAAGACCACGACGGACGGCTGCTGGTGCTGGAGGTCAACCACCGGGTCGAGTTCGCCGGCTTCCAGGCCGCGCTCGGCGACCGGGTCGACGTCGCGGACCACATCGTCGGACATCTACTGGAACGGGCGGAGCGATGATCACCGAAACACACGCCGCCGGGCTGCTGCGCGGAATGCTGGAGATCCCCTCCTCGTCCTACCAGGAGCGCGCGCTGGCCGACTTCCTCGCCGAGGCCATGGGCGACCTGGGCTTCCAGTCGCACATCGACGTCGTGGGCAACGTCATCGGCGTGATCGAACACGGTGAGGGCCCGACCCTGATGCTGCTGGGGCACCTCGACACCGTCCCCGGCCTTCTTCCTGTCCACTCGGAGGACGGCAAGCTCTACGGCCGCGGCGCGGTCGACGCGAAGGGGCCGCTCGCGGCGATGATCTGCGCCGCCGCCGGCGCGACGGACTTCCCCGGCCGGATCGTGGTGATCGGCGTCGTGGAGGAGGAGACCCCGAGCTCGCGTGGTGCGATGGCGATCAGGGCCACCCACGACATGCCCGACGCGCTGATCGTCGGCGAACCGAGCGGGTGGTCGAGCGTCGTGCTCGGCTACAAGGGCAAGCTCGACCTCCGCTACACCGTCAGGTGCCCGGCCACGCACCCGAGCAACCCGGTGCCGAAGGCGTCGGAGCTGGCGGTCGCCTGCTGGGACGCCCTGGTCGACCTGCTCGGGCCCGACGTGGGCCACGACGTGTTCGGCCGGCCCGGCGCGACGCTCTGCCAGCTCAACGCCGACCTGACCACGGCGACCGCCGACCTCAGCGTCCGCACCCCGCCGGGGTTCGACTCCGAAGGGCTGGTGCGCAGCCTGCGCGCCCGCCTCCCTTCCGGCCACCTGGAAGTGCTGAACTCGGTGGCCGCCTGCCGGGCGGACCGGAGCAACCCCGTCGCCCGCGCGCTGGTCTCCGGCATCCGGCGGCTGCACGCCCAGCCCAGGCTGGTGGTGAAGACGGCCACCTCCGACATGAACACCCTCGCCGAGGTCTGGGACCTCCCGATGGCGACCTACGGTCCCGGCGACAGCCGCCTCGACCACGCCGACAACGAGCACATCGTGCTGTCGGACTACCTGCGCGGCATCGACGTGCTGTCCATCGCCATCGCGGAACTGGCCCGGCTGCCGGAGAGGAGCCTGCGATGACCGGTCTGACCGAGCGCCGGGCGCTCTTCCTGGAACGGCTGAGGGAGCGGACCGAGGCCTGGCGGGGCCCGGCGCCACGCGGGAACACCGGCCCGGCGCCGCTGTCGTACGCACAGGAGAACCTGCGGTCCGCCTCGCCTGTTCAGGTGTGCCTCCGGCTCCGGGGTGAGCTGGACGTGCCCGCGCTGCGGTCGGCGCTGGCCGCCGTCGTGGCCAGGCACGAGGCGCTGCGGACCGCGATCGTCGAGCGCGAGGGCCGCCTGATGCAGGTGGTCGCCCCCGAGGTGCCGGTCGAGCTGCCCGTGATCGAGGGCCGCGAAGGGACCGGCGCGCCGTTCGACCTGAGCCGGGCCCCGCTGTGGCGCGCGGCGCTGGTCAGGGAGGCGGCGGACGAGCACCTGTTCCTGTTCGACGCCCACCCCATGATCGTCGACGACTGCTCGATCGGGCTGCTGACCGCCGAACTGGCCGAGATCTACGGCGGCGACCCGAAGCTGCCCGAGCTGCCGGTGCAGTATCCGGACTACGCGGCGTGGCAGCGCGAAAGCCATCCCGACGAACTGGCCGCTCACTGGCGCGACAAGCTGGCGGGCGCCGAGGTCCTGGAGTTCCCGGCCGACGGGCCACGCGGAGAGGCGTTTGACGTCGGCGGATTCGACGTCGGGACCGAAGGGCTGGAGCGGGCCGGGAAACTGGCCGACGACGAGGGCGTGACCCCGTTCGACGTGCTCGCCGCCGCGTTCCTCACGTTCCTGCACCGCTATTCGGGCCTGGACGATCTGGTGATCGGCTCCCCGGACGCGACCCGGCGCCACGACGCCGTGGCGTCGGTGATCGGGCCCTTCGAGAACCTGCTGATCCTGCGCGGGGACGTCTCCGGCGACCCGTCCTTCCGCGAGCTGGTCCGGCGGGTCAGGCGGGTGACGACCGACGCGCACGCCCACGGCGACCTGCCGCTCGACGCCTCGATCTGCCGGCTCACCTTCGGTCTGGCCGAGGGTGGTGCGACCGGGCTCCCCGGGCTCGTGACGTCGGAAGAGGACGGCCTCGCCGGTGACTCTCGATTCGACATGAGCTGGAGACTGCGGGGGCGGCGGCTGCGCATCTCGTACGACACCGGCCTTTTCGAGGGTGCGAGCATCGCCAGGTTCGCCCGGCACTATGACGAACTGCTGCGCGCCCTGACCGCCGACCCGGACGCCCCGCTGTCGGCCGCCGGCATGCTGAGCCCGGCGGAGAACGCGTTCCTCGCCCAGGTCAGCCGCGGTCCGATGCGGCCGATCCGGGAGACCACGATCGTGGCGCAGTTCGAGGCGCGTGTCGCGGAGGCGCCGGACCGCGTGGCGGTGGTCGTCCATGATGTGGAGACCACGTACGCGGAGCTCAACGCCCGCGCGAACCGGCTCGCGGCGCTGCTGCGCGAGCGCGGCGCCGCGCCCGGCACCCGGATCGGCCTCTGCCTGCGCCGGAACCTGGACCTGCCGACGGCGATGCTCGCGGTGCTGAAGACCGGCGCGGCCTACGTGCCCCTCGACCCGGCCCATCCGCCCGCACGGGTAGCGGAGATCGCCGCCGACGCGGGCCTGCGCGCGGTGATCGCGCACGCCGAGGTCGCCGCGACTTTGAGCGCGGTCACCGCGCCCCTTCTGGTGGTGGACGACATCCGCAGGGATCTCCCCGCCGGCAACCCGCCGCTCGCCGCCGGGCCCGGCGACGTGGCCTACATCATCTACACCTCCGGCAGCACCGGCAGGCCGAAGGGCGTGCTGCTCGAACACCGCGGCGTGGTCAATTTCACCGACTCCACCCGGGACCTGTTCGACCTGACCCCGGCCGACAGGGTGCTCGGGTTCGCGTCGGCGACCTTCGACGTCTCGGTGTTCGAGACGTTCTCCGCGCTGCTCACCGGGGCCCGCCTCTGTGTGGCCACCGACGACGAACGGCTGTCCGTCGACCGGCTCCAGTCGCTGATGGAGCGGGCCGGCATCACCGTCATCGACCTGCCGCCGACCGTGATGCCGCTGCTGACCCCGGAGAGGTTCACCGACCTGCGGATCGCATTCGTCGGCGGCGAGGCGTTCAGCGGCGAACTCGTCAATCGGTGGAATCCGGGGCGGCGGCTGTTCAACGGCTACGGGCCGACCGAGTGCACGGTGACGATGATCGTCGAGGAGTGCGCGGGCACCTGGGACGCCTCGCCGCCGATCGGCCTGCCCATGGCCAACCACGTCGCGCACGTGCTCGACGGCGACCTGCGGCCGGTGCCGATCGGGGTGCCGGGCGAGCTGGTGATCGGCGGGGCCGGGCTGGCGCGCGGCTATCTCGACCGGGACGAGCTCACCGCCGAGAAGTTCGTCGCCGACCCCTTCGGCACCGCGCCGGGCGGACGGCTGTACCGGACCGGTGACCTGGTGAAACGGCTGCCGGACGGACGGCTGGTCTTCCTCGGGCGGCTCGACCAGCAGGTCAAGATCCGCGGGTTGCGGATCGAACTGGGCGAGGTGGAGTCGGCGCTGGCCGCCTTCGCCGGGATGGGGCCGGTGACCGCGCGGCCGTGGACCGACGACGCCGGTGACAAACACCTGGTCGGTTACCTGACGGGTGTCACAGAAGAGCAGGTGCCGGCGGTGCGCGAGCATCTCGGGACGGTGCTGCCGACGTACATGATCCCGTCGTTCTTCGTCGTCCTGGACGAGATTCCGCTCACCAGCAGCGGCAAGGTCGACTGGCGGCGGCTGCCCGCACCCGACCCTCGCCAGGCGGACTCCGCAGGGGACGAGCCGCGGACCGCGACCGAACGGGTATTGCTGCGCGACGTGCTCACGCCGTTGCTGCGCGATGACCGGCTCGGCGTGCACGACGACTTCTTCCAGGCCGGCGGCAACAGCCTCCAGGCGGTGCAGCTGATGTCCGCGATCAAGCGCAGGTTCGAGGTCGAGGTGGCGCTCGCGGACTTCTTCACCTCACCCACCGTCGCGCACCTGGCCACCACCATCGACACCGCGCGGCAGCCGATCTCGGAGAAGGGGGGCCCGATCGTGATGCGGGCACCCGATCCGGCGCGGGTGATCCTGGTGCACCCGTCGGGCGGCGAGCTGTTCTGCTACATGCCGCTGGTCCGGGCGCTGCCCGAGGGCGTCGGCGTGGCCGGGTTCCCGGCCCTGTCCCCGCCCGACTCCATTCCCGCGACCGCCGCCGGGATCGCGAAGGCGCTGGCCGGCGCGCGGGAGCCCTTCTGCCTGGCCGGCTGGTCCTACGGAGGCGTTCTCGCCTTCGAGGTCGCCAGGCAGCTGGAGCAGGAGACCGGCGCACGGCCCCCGGTGGTGCTGCTGGACGCCTTCTACGACGAGGACGACCTGACGCTCGACGAGCCGACGATCCGACGGCGCTTCGAGCACGACGTCGCCAGACTCACCGGGCGTGGCGACCTGGCGGGAAGCGACGACCTGGCCGACCGCTACGCCGTCTTCCGGGCCTGCGCGCGGGCGTTGCAGTCGTATCGCCCGCCCGCCCCCTACGGCGGGCCGGTCACCCTGCTGGCCGCCTCACCCCGGGCCGGCTTCGACAAGCCCTGGCGGGACGTCTGCACCGGCCCCTTCGAGAGTCATGACCTGCCCGGCGATCACTACACCCTGTTCACGGAACCGGCGCTGAGCCGGATCGTCGCCGAGATCGAACGGACCCTCTGACATGCGATACGGATTCACCGAGGAACAAGCTCTCTTCCGAGGGGACGTCCGGAAGGCGCTGCGCTCCGCCGAGATGCGGGCGGCCGTGGGGGAGGCCACCTCCGCCGACGGCGTCGAGAAGGACCAGCGGCCCCTCTACCGCCTGCTCGGCGAGCTCGGACTGCTCGCTGTGCACTGGCCGGCCGAGTTCGGCGGCGCGGGCCGCCCGCTCACCGACGCCGCGATCGTCGCGGAGGAACTCGTGCGCGCGGGCGTGCCGGACACGCTGCACGTCAACACCATCCAGATCGTCGGCCAGTTCCTGCTGATGGCGGGCAGCGCCGAGCAGAGACGACGGCACCTGCCCGCGCTGGCCCGGGGCGAGCGGTTCGCGTCGGTCCTCTACACCGAACCCGACGCCGGCTCCGACCTCGGCGCGCTGCGCACCGTGGCGGAACCCGACGGCGACGGCTACCGCATCACCGGCACGAAGGTGTTCAGCCTCAAGACGCGCTTCGTCGACCTCGGCCTGTGCGCGGCCCGCACGTCGCCGGGAACCGGCAAATACCAGGGCATCAGCCTGTTTCTGGTCGACCTGAAGGCCCCCGGCGTGACCGTGACGGTGATCCCGGGGATCGGCGATGAACACTTCCACCAGGTCGACCTTGACGCGGTGCCGGTGTCCGGCGCCGACCTGGTCGGGCCGCGCGACCAGGGCTGGCCGCTGCTCAACGAGGCACTGGCCATCGAACGCACCGGCCTCGACTACTACCTCAAGGCCGAACACTGGCTGGAGGCCGCGCTGGAGGCGCTCGCCGACCGCGATCCCGGCCCCTACCTCGAACAGATCGGCCGCTGGGACGGCGCGCTGACCGCCGACCACGTCCTGGCCTGGGAGGTCCTCGCCGGACTCGAAGCCGGCCGGGTCGATCCGGTCGCCGCCGCGGTCGCGAAGTATCACAGCAGCGAACTCGCCCAGAGCATCGCCTCCTGGGCTGATGACCTCCCCGGCCCGCGGCAGCGGGCCGACCGCACCAGGGCGGCGGTGACCCTCGACTCCGCCTACCGGGAGGCGCCGGGGCTCACGCTCTCGGCGGGCACCTCCGAGGTGATGCTCCAGATCATGGCCGCCGAGTTCGACTCCATCGGGCCTCATACCTCTGATCCCCTGCGCGGGGCGTTGCGTGCGGCCCTGGCCCACGTGCCCGTCCGGTCCGAGGTGCACGGCGCACCGGTTTCCGACGAACGCGTCCGGGCCGTGCTCGGCGACCTGGGCGTCGCCGACCTCGAACGGCCCGACGCGGCCGGTGGCCTCGACCTCGGCCTGACCGCCGGGGTGCTCGTCAGCGAGGAACTCGGCCGCGCGGGCGTCGGAAACCCGTACCGGGCCGACGCCATGGCCGCGGACGTGGGCTGTCCCGCAGGAATGGCACTGGCCGGGTTCGAGGCGCTGCCCGTCGGCGACGGCGTCACCGCGACCCCGCCCGCCTGGGAGCTGACGGGTGTCACGACGACCGATGGCCCGGGGCCGTTCCTGGTCGCCACCTGTGTGGACGGCGAGCCGATGCTCGTCGCGGCGTCCGGCCCCGAAGCGGAGACCGGGGGCCGGCCGCCGGTCGTCCGGTTCGAGAACACGCCGGTCACCGTCGTCGCCCGGCTGGACGACTCGCTCACCGGCCCCCTGGCCCGGGCGAGGCTCCGCCAGGCCGGCTACCTGCTGGGCATCGCCGAGGGCGCGTACGAGATCGCGGTGCGCTACACCGGTGTCCGGCGGCAGTTCGACACCCGGCTGCGCGACCTGCCCGCCGTGGCGTTCCCGCTGGCGCGGGCCATGGTGGCGCTGCGCGCGACCCGCGCGGCGGTGTACCGGGGCGCCTGGCTGGCCGACTCGGGCCAGGCCAAAGCGGGCCCCGCCCCGATCGTGGCGCTGGCGATGGCCGCCGAGACCGCGCGCGACGTGGTGCGGACGTGCATGCAGAGCTGTGGAGTGCGCGCGATGACGGCCGAACTCGGCCTGCACCGCCACTTCCGGCTGGCCGCCGCCGAGTCCGGCCGGTACGGCGAGCCCGCCGCCCTGTGGCGGCTGGCCGGCGCCGCCCGGCTGCGACTAGGCCGGTTGGATGAGCCCGCATCGGTAAGCCAATGAGACGAGTTCGGCGCGATCGCGCACCCCGAGCTTGGTCCGCACCCGATAGAGGTGGGTGCGGACGGTGGCCACCCCTATGGTCAGCGCGCGGGCCACTTCCTCAGTGGACATGCCCCGGGCCACCATCTGGGTCACCTCGCGCTCCCGGGGGGTCAGGTCGGTCACCTCCGGACACGGCTCGGGCTCCATGATGTCGGGCTGTTCGCGAAACCAGGTGACCAGGCGTTGCGCGATGTCCGGCGCGAGCACGGTCCGGCCCTCGGCCGCCGCCCTGATCGCGGAGATCAGCTCCTGCGGACTCGCGTCCTTGCAGAGCAGGCAGCTCGCCCCCGCGTGCAGCACGTCGCTGACCGTCTTGTCGGCGTCCGACCCGGTGAACACCACGATGTGAGGCGGGGAGACTTCCTTGCCGAGCCGGCGGATCAGCTCCAATCCGGAGATGGTCCGTAAGTTCAGATCGGTGACGACGACGTCGGGCCGCTCGGTGCGGACCAGGACGATGGCCTCCATGCCGTTGTCGGTCGTGTCGATCACGTCGATGTCCGGAACGGCATCGAGCAGCGTGCGCATGCCGTCCCTGATCACTGGCAGTTCGTCGCAGATGAGTGTGCGAATGGTCATTGTGTGACGCCTCGATGAGGTAGCTGGGTGCCTCGCCCGACCGCTCTGTTTAATTGCGCACCAAAAAAGGATTTTTTGTGGATCCCCTGATCACCATGTGATTTTGCCCCCTTACTCACCCGTAAGGACCTTGTGGGTCCGGCTCTGAGTTGCCCCTTTGTTTCGTAGGTAAACATCACGTGTCCACGGCCGCTGTACTGGAACTCGAATAAAAGGCAGACCCTATTAGCAATTGTTTTCCAACCGACACGGCGCCGACGGCGCCCGGCATGAGAGGAACGACCCGATGAGCCTGGTCGACGTGCACAACGAATGGGACCCACTGGAGGAGATCGTCGTCGGCACCATGGACGGCGCACGGGTGCCGGTGGCCGACAGGAGCCTGCACGCCATCGAGTACGCGGACATGGACCCGGAGCACATCCCGTCCGGCCCCTATCCCGACCACGTGGCAGAGGAGACCGAAGCCGAACTCGAAGAGCTGGCCAACCTGCTCAAGAGCCTCGGCGTGACCGTGCGGCGCCCCGGCGGCCGCGACCACAAGTCGGTCGTGACCACCCCCGACTGGAGCACCGACGGGTTCTACGACTACTGCCCCCGGGACGGCTTCCTCACGGTCGGCAACACGCTGATCGAGTCGCCGATGGTGCTGCGATCCCGGTTCCTCGAAGGGTTCGCGTACAAGGAACTGTTCCTGGAGTACCTCGAGAGCGGCGCCCGCTGGCTGTCGGCGCCCAAGCCCCGCCTGACCGACGACATGTACGAACCGAAGGCGCCGGAGGGCCAGCGGCTGCGCAACCTGGAACCGGCCTTCGACGCGGCCAACATCCTGCGGTTCGGCACCGACCTGCTCTACCAGGTCTCCGACAGCGGCAACCTGCTCGGCGCGCAGTGGCTCCAGGCGGCGCTCGGCGACACCTACACCGTGCACCCCTGCGAGGGCCTCTACCCGTCCACCCACATCGACTCGACGATCGTGCCGCTGCGGCCCGGCCTCATGTTGGTGAACCCGGCCCGCGTCAACGACGCCAACATGCCCGACTTCCTACGCGGCTGGGACACGGTGATCTGCCCTGACCTGGTCGACACCGGCTTCATCGGCGACCACCCGAAGTCGTCGGTGTGGATCGGGATGAACTTCCTGGTCATCGCACCCGGGAAGGCTGTCGTGGACCGGCGGCAGACGGGACTGATCAAGGAGCTGGAGCGCCACGGGGTGGAGGTCATCCCGACGCAGCTGACCCACGCCAGAAGCCTCGGCGGCGGCATCCACTGCGTGACACTCGACGTGCGGCGGACGGGTGAACTCGCCACCTACCGGTGAGCCGTCGTGGATGGAGAGCGGGCCCGGCCGTCGCCGGGCCGCTCACCAGCCGTCCCAGCCCTTCCAGCGATACCACTTGCCCGTGAGGTGTTCGTAGTCGTCGTCGCCGAATGACTCGGGGACGCCGTTCGGGGCGTAGGCGAAGCCGCGGTTGTCCTCGAGGGATCCTTCGTCGACGGCGAACCGGACGCCGTCGGGAGTGTCGTCTTCGTCGATGTAGAGAGGTTCCGGGCAGAGCCGGTAGAGGCCGGCGTCCTGGCAGTCCGGACCGGCAGTGCTCACGATGCGGTTCATGGCCTCGTGGGAGAGGGCGAAGCGGGCCTGGAAGGGGGCGTCGAGAGCGAGGGCGACCATGACGACCAGCATCAGGACGAACGGAGCCGCCACCAGGAAGGGCGACCCGATCCGGTGCGCGGTGAACGGCAACGAGAGGAGGAACCCGAACATCATCGGGATCCAGCCGAAGACGACGAGGCCGAGCAGGAACATCCCGTTCCAGTAGGGGACGCTGGCGGCCCGCAGCGTGGCCAGCGCGAGAAACGAGAGCGCGACCAGGAAGAAGACCGCAATTGGCCGCGTCGCGTTCGTCCGGGAAGAATCGACCTGCACCTGTCGGGCCTCCTTCCGCGTAGAGGCCATTATTGGCAGAGGCCTACGACTGGCCGACAGGCTCCGAGGTCCGGATCTGACTGAGTTGGAGCAGGCTCAGGCCGAACATCAGCACACCCAGCGGAACGTGCACTGTTTTCCAGCCCGCGATCCCCAACGCGATCTGCGCGAGCGTCAGGGCGAGGAACAGGGCGGCGTACAGAATCGGCTTCGACGAGCCGTCACCCCGCCGCCACAACACGACCGTGACGACCACGTTCAGCACCGCCACCGTGAACATCGTGTACGCCGAAGCGCTGTGCAACGTCCGCCCGACGGGCGCGGTCAGCAATATCCCTGCCGTCACCGGCGCGGCGAACAGCACCGCTGTCTGCAGGGCGATCATGACGCGTGACACCATGGCATATCTCCTAGTTCCGAGGCTCGACGGTCCATGACCGGAGCTTCTCCGGGTTGCGTACCGCCCAGATGTTGGTGATCCGCCCGTCGGCCACGTCGAACGCCATCACCGTCACCGTCACGCCGTCCTGCCGCATCACCAGGCCGGGCTGCCCGTTGACGGTCTGTTCCAGGATCGTCAGATCAGTCAGCTTCCCGGCGAGTTCGACCGCGTACCGCAGCACCTGGTCGACGCCCTCGACCGGCCGCAGCACGGCATTGGCCAGGCCGCCGCCGTCGGCGATCACCGTCACGCCGGGGTCGAGCAGGCCGACGAGGGCCTCGATGTCTTTGGCCTCCCACGCCTGCTTGAAGGCCCTGACGACGTCCGCACGCTGCGCCGTCGAAACCGTGGGGACGGCCAGGACGCGCCGCCGGGCCGAGGAGGCGAGCTGGCGGCAGGCCGCCGGGCTGCGGCCGACGATGTCGGCCACTTCGGCGAAGGAGTGGCAGAACACGTCGTGCAGGATGAACGCGACCCGTTCGGCGGGGGTCATCGATTCGAGGACGACGAGAAAGGCCATGCTGACCGATTCGTCCAGGGTGACGCGGTCGGCCGGGTCGTCGGTCTGCTCCGGCACCGGCTCCGGGATCCACTCCCCGACGTATCGCTCGCGCCTGACCCGGGCCGAGCCCAGCAGGTCGAGGCAGATGCGGCTGGCCACGGTCGTCAGCCACGCCCCCGGCGACGCGATGACCTGCCGCTGTTCGCGGGTCAGGCCATACCAGCGCGCATAGGTCTCCTGTACGACATCCTCAGCGTCCGCCAGGGAGCCGAGGAGCCGGTAGGACAGATTGATCAGATGTCGCCGTTCACTCAGTTCGGCCGTCACGATGCCCCCTTCGTCCCATCTTCGACGAGACAGCCTCCCGGAATGTGAGGCCTCACAATCCACGCCGCCGCGTCGTCGGACTACCGGACACCAACGCCGAGACTCCGGAGGAACGACCATGACCGAGCTCCAGTCACGCCTGCCCGACCCCATGCAATATTTCCCCGACATGGGCACGATCGCCGTCGGCATGACGAAGGCCGCCCACAACGGCACGGTCCCGGACACAACCGTCCACCTGGTCCATCTCCGCGCCGGTCAGCTCGTCGGGAGCACCTACCACGTGGTCCGGCAGACCGAGAATCTCCGCAAGGCCGGGGAGCCGGACGACCGCGTCGCCGCCGTGGCGTCCTGGCGCGACGCGCCCTTCTTCACCGACGCCGAGCGGGTCGCGCTGGAGCTCGTCGAGGCCGTGCTCACCCCGAATCCGTCGGGAGAGCGCGTATCCGACGAGCTGTTCGCCCGAGCGGCCGCGCACTACGACGACAAGGCCCTCTGGACGCTCACCGTCGCGATCGGCCAGATCTGCTTCTTCATCCCCGTCGCGCTCATCGCCCGCCCCATCCCGGGCCGGCCCCTCGGGCAGAACTACAGCCCGCTCAGCCGACGGTGAAGCTGACGTCGCCGTCGGAGAAGTACATGAAGTCGCCGTCGCCGCCGACGGACGCGTCCGACCAGTCCGAATGAACCGACCACGGCCCGCCGTCCTGCCCGTCGTCACCACCGCCACCGCCGAAGGTCGCGGTCTGGTCGGGGTCGGCCGGGACGTCACCCCAGCCGCCGGCGTCGGCGGCGATCAGTGCGGCGGCGCCTAAACCGGCGGCGACTCCGATGGTCGCCGGGGTCCAGAAGCGCGTGTCGCCCGGCTCGCCCGCGTAGGCGGCGGAGAAGCGGCGGGCCCGGTCGAACTGGCTGGTGAACAGGGTCATCGCGGGTTCCTTGGCTGGTCAGAAGTCGGCGAAGCGGGGAGTGGGCAGGCCGTCGCGGGTGGCGCGCAGGTGGTCGGCGACGTCTCCCCGGCGGAGCCGGACTCCGGGGCTCGCCGGATAGCGGCGCAGCACGTCGAGAGTGGCGAGGCGGCGGGCCACCGCGGGCAGGGTGGCGGTTTCGGCCAGGCGGCGGGCGGCCGTCCAGCGCAGCGGGAAGACGTTCTCGGTGATGACGTAGGACAGCACCGGCAGCGAGCTGCCCACCAGCGCGTTCCAGCGGTCGAGGACCGTCGTCCAGCCGCGCGCCGACAGCGCGGTGGCCTGGTTCCTGCGCTGGTCACCCTGGTTGCGGGCCGCGTAGGCCTGCGACAGACCCGACACCGCGAAGACCGGGTTCACCAGCGCGGCGGCCCCCAGCGACACCGCAGCCCCGCCGTAGCTGACCTTCGGGAGTTCGGCCGGGTCGAGGTCGATCAGCCGGGACACCTGCGCGGCCAGCTGGCCGACCTCCGCGGCGGCACGCTGCACCGGGGCCAGCGCGGCGCGGAGAGCGGCCTCCTCCGCCTTGAGCCAGTCGGGCTCCGGGTCGCCCAGCAGGAGGGCGTCACGCCGGCGGATGAACGCGGGCAGGATGTACGAGACCTGGTCGAGGTGGCGCTGCAGTTCGAACAGCCCCACCTGGAACACGGCCGCGTTCGGCTCCGTCACCGGACCGCCCAGGTCGGCGCCCTCGCCGAGCAGCGCGGCGTGCAGTTCGTAGAACGGGCCGAAGATCGTGTAGAGGAGGTAGTCCTCCTCCAGTCCGACCGCCGCGCGGAGCATGCCGGGGACCTGACCGGCGGTCGCGTCGAGGTAACTGCGGGCCCGAAGTTCGGTGTGCAGCGCCTGGATCAGCTCCGGCGGCGCGACCACGGTCAGGTCGCTGCGCTCGGTGGTCAGCCGCAGCCGCTCGGGGGTGCCCTCGACACTCTTGATCGAGGTGTACGCGATCCGCAGCCCCAGCTCCGGCCCACGTATCCGCAGGCCGTCGGGGGTGCACGCCAGCGCCACCGGACGCCCGTCGGACAGTTCGGCCGGGAAGATCCCCGACGTCAGGGTGCGCTCGGCGGCGGCCCGGAGCTTGGCGTGCTCCTGCAGGCGACGGCCGAACGCCGCCGACGCGCAGGTCACGGAGACCGGCCCGTGCGCCGGGCTGAAGATGACGAAGCGTTCGGCCGACCCGGCGACGCGCAGCTCGGGATCGCCCAGGTCGAAGGCGGCCAGCACCTTCTGGGAGTCGGTGGCCTGGAACTCCAGTGTGTCCGCGCCGAGGACGCAGTCGGCCGTCCCCTTGGCCAGACCCCGGACCGTCACCGGGGCCGACGTGCCCACCGTCCCGGGAACGGAGGCGGCGACCGTCCGGAAGACCTTGAGGAAGGCGTCGCGGACCTGCGGCGTCACCAGATGCAGGGTCGCGCCGCTCAGAAACCGCCCGTCGAGCAGCGCGCCGCCGCGAACCTCGACGGCGCTCGGCCCATGGGGCGTGACCGCGACCCGGTTGACGGGCCACTCCACCGGAACCGCGCCCCGGTCGCGCAACCGCAGCCGCCCTCCGGACAGCACGGTGTAGGCGGTCAGTTCAGCGGGCTCCCCGCCTTCCTCGTAGTGCGGCGTGATCGAGACGGCACACGGGCTGATGAAGTCGAGCGTCGCGGCGTCGGGCATGAGCCGCCCGCCCAGAACCGTCAGCGCGTGCAGCGCCGACGGTTCGAGCGGGCCGGAGGACAGCTGGAGCGCCCGCCCGCCGGGCAGCCGGATGTCGCCGACGAGCCGGGTGCTCTGGTCGGCCAGCGCGATCGAGACGTCGGGGTCGGCCGCCGGATCGAGGGCGGTGACGGCCGCGTTCCCGAACCCACCGGTGTCGTGGACGTAGGCGGCGGGCCAGTCGGTCAGGAGCAGGGACCGGGTGCCCGTCCAGGAGAACCCGCTGGACTGCTGCTCCCGGGCCAGATGGTGGACGCTGCTGTCGAACACGACCCGGCCCCGGACAGGTCCCCACGCCACGGCCATGGCCGCTCCTTCGTACGTCTGACTCCCGACCCCCGGCATCATCGCAATGACGGGGCGGGTTCACTACGTACAAATCCATATTCACCACTGGTAGGGCAGGTATTTCCCATCCATGGTGATCACCACGCGGTCGCCCTCCGGGTCGGGAACCCGCCGCACGTCGAGCCGGAAGTTGATGGCGCTCATGATGCCGTCGCCGCACTGCTCGTGGATGAGCTCCTTGATGGTGGGCCCGTAGACCTGGATCACCTCATAGAGACGGTAGATCGTGGGGTCGACCGGCACCGCCGCGTCGAGCGCGCCCCGCGTCGGCTGGAGCTGGAGGGCCAGCACCACGTCTTCGCCCAGCTCCAGCAGCGCCGCGGCGGTGGCCGCCTCGTCTTTGGGCATCGGATGCTGGCCGAGGAGCGCCGCCGTCGTCCAGGCCAACGGACGGCCGACCGCTTCGGCGAGCTGCGCCCAGGTCACCCCCGTGACGATCTTGGCCTGCCGGACGGCTTCGGCTGCTTCCTGCTTGGTGAGCATGGCCACCTCCAAGAGCGTTGTATTCTGCATACAGTCTACCTGCTGATGTAATGGAGGATGACGCTGTGAACGTGGTGCGCCTTCTGTTCGCCCCGGAAGTCCATCTCGTACACATGCGTGCCGACATTGATGGCGATCGCGCCCGACGAGAAGAACGAACCCGCGAACGACTTGTTGCTGACCACGCTGACACTGGTGATCTTCGAGTAGGGGATGCTCGTGATCGCCACCTTCTTCCCGACGAACGACTTGTCCTGCACGATCACCCGCCGGTCGGTCAGCCCGAGGAACCCGGTGCCCACGCCGACGGCGTCGTAGACGGCGATGATCTGCTCGCCCTGCATGAGCCCGCTCTGGATCTGCTGCAACTGCTCAAGTCGGTCGTGGGGAATCGCGTTCATGACTGCTCCTGGAATCGGGGGGCTGTCCGTCGATGCTATGGCGTGGACGATTCCATGAATTCGGCCGGAATCACGGAATGGAGAAATGGTGATATTTGGTATTTACGCAGTCCAGAGGTATTAGGCTCCGCACCTTCCTCCGGCCCGGCCCCTACGATGCGCAGATGACCACGCACGGCTTCGCGCTCACCGCCCGGGGCACCTTCGACTTCGCCGCCACCCTGCGGTTCGTCGAAGAGTGGCCGGCGGCCAGCACCCTTCCCTCCGACGGCCGGACGCTCCGGTTCGCCTACTGCGCCGAACACGACTGGCTCCCCGTGGGGGTCGCCCTCACCGCCGCCCCCGGCGGTGTGTGGGTCGAGACCACCCGCCCCGCCGGACCGGCCCTCCGCGCCGAGGTGGCCAGGATCTTCTCCCTCGACGTCGACGGCACCGGCTTCGCGAAGGTGGGGCGCGCCGATCCCGTGCTGGGCTCACTGCAGGCGGCGCACCCGGGGCTGCGGCCGGTCTGCTTCTGGACGCCATGGGAGGCGGCCGTCTGGGCCGTGATCGTGCAACGGTCGTCGATGGTCATCGCGGCGAAGCTGAAGCAGCGCATCGCGGAGAAGTTCGGCGCGAGAATCGTCGTGGACGACACCGAGCACGCCGTCTTCCCACCCCCGGTGACCCTCCTCGACGCCGACGGCCTCGGTCTCCCCGCACAGAAGGAAGAGTGGATCCGCGGCCTGGCCAGAGCAGCCCTCGACGGCATCCTGACCAGCGAATACCTCCGCAGCGTCCCGCCGGAGGAGGCGCTGGCCGAACTGAAGGCGCTGCCGGGCGTGGGGCCGTTCTCGGCGGGGCTGATCCTGATCCGCGGGGCAGGCGCCCCCGACGCCTTCCCCGGCGACGAGCCGAGACTGTTCGGTCTGCTCAGAGAGGCCTACGGGCTCCCGGAGGACGCGCCGCCGAGGGAGTTCAAGAAGCTGGCCGAGTCGTGGCGCCCGTTCCGATCCTGGGCATCGTTCCTGTTCCGCGCGGCCACCTACCACGATCGTGAGACGGACACCGGCCAGGAACAGCGCTGACGGGTGGAGCAGAGCCAGGGGGCCAGGTACATCCCCAGCCGGACCGCTGCGAGGGACCGCGAATTGTCGGTGGCGTGCGGCAGGATCGCTGACGCCCGATCACGCCGCCCGACCAGGAGCTCCCCGCATGCCCGTCACCTCGAAGATCGCTGAGTACGCCTTCCTGAAGGACATGTACGCCGACGGCTATTTCCCCGACCACCTCGTCGACAAGGGCAAAACGATCCTGCTGCGGCTGTGCGACCGCATCGAGGCCGAGAAGCCCGCCGGCCTGGCCGCCCTCTACGTCCTCACCCACGCCGCGACCGACGAGTTCAACGCCCTCGACGAGGAGTTCCACGAGGCCGGCAGTGAGATCGAGACGGCCGCGAGGGACACCATCGCCTCCGACTTCTGGTTCATCGCGTCCGCCTATGGGTTCGAAGACGCCGATATCGAGGAGCTCGTCGCGACCCGCGACTGGTGACATACGTATCGGGAGTCAACCGACGCACAGTTACCGATTTGCCCCTTTGAGATAGGAATGCCTGACTGGACCGCTCCTTGCCGCCTGGTGCACCGGTTGCCACGCTCGACACGTCAGCCGAACCCAGCCTCGGGGGCGCCACATGGCGGTGTTTCACGGTCACGACATGCGCGGCTACCTCGAAAGGGTCTCCCGCCATCCCATGGTCCAGGGGATCCGGCACGAGGGCCTGATCCGGCTGGACGTCCAGCCGGGGGAGCGGGTGCTCGACGCCGGGTCCGGGCCAGGTGACATGGCCGCCCGGTTCGCGAACCTGGGCGCCCGGGTCACCGCGATCGACGCCGACCCGGTCATGTCGGGCGCCGCCGCCGAGATCCCCGGTGTCACCGCCGAGACCGCCGACCTCGCCACCCTCGATCGGCCGGGACACTACGACGTCGTCTGGGCCGAACGGCTGCTCCAGCATGTCCCGGACGCCGACCGGGTGGTCGGCAACCTCGTCCGGGCGCTCGCCCCCGGCGGCCGGATCTGCCTGATCGACGTCGACTGGACCGGCCTCGTGGTCGACGGGATCGAGGAGGACCTCGCCGCCCAGGTGCTCGGAGTGTTCCGCACCGTCGTGCCCCACCCGTCGATGGGACGCACCCTGCGCCGCCGCCTGGTCCGCCAGGGCATCACGAAGACCGAGGTCAGGGCCTTCCTCGGGGTGTCGACCGACCTGGCCGACGCCATGTCGGTCATCCCCGTCTTCGACGAGCGACTGATCCCGGCCCCGCCGTCCTGGTTCGCGGCGGTGCGAGACGCCGACGAGGCGGGGGAGTTCCTCACGGCGCTGCCCATCTATCTCGTCACGGGGTCGGCATGAAGATCACCAAGGTCCCCGCAGTGGCCGTATGACCCCCGCCCAGGTCGGTTCGACGACCGTCGACGTCCATCCACCCGCAGGTGAGTTCGGCGCCGCGCCCTGGCACAAAGAGCTGGTGGAGTTCCGCGCCGAGGTGCTCCACTCGTTCGGCTTCCCATCAGACCAGGACCACGACGGCCACGACGCGGTGGCCTATCACCTGATCGCCCGCCTCCCGACCGGGGAGATCGCCGGAGTCGCCCGGTTCGCCCCGCTGGAAGACCTGGATCCGAGCTGGGTCCTCGACGTGGAACCCCGGGCCGGTGACCTCATTCACCGGGAAGGACTGACCCCGTCCGACGTCGTGGAGGGCGGCAGGTGGATGGTCGGGGAGGCGCACCGCCAAAGCGGTGTCGGGCGTTCGCTCGTCCTGGCCGGGGCCGCGATGACGCTGCGGCTGGGGCGCAAGATGGTCTGGGTCCTGGCAGGTACGGCCCACGGCCAGGACGTCCTCCTCACCCGCATGGGCTTCCGCGCCGCCTCGGACGAGATCCACCGGATGCCCGGCCTGGGCTACCCCGTCCGCCTGCTGACCGCCCGCCCCGACCGGCTGATCCGTGGTCACGGAGCGGAGGGCGACGGGTAGTCACCCCGAGGCGAACCGCCGGACCCAGAACCGCTGCCAGGGTGTCTCCACCGCCCGCCGATGGTGGTTCGCGCGGGTCCAGGCGATCGCCTCGGCCGGGGAGAGGCCGGTCAGGGTCGCCATGCAGGCGATGACCGTGCCGGTGCGTCCGATGCCGCCCCGGCAGGCCACCTCGACGTCCTCACCGGCGGCCGCCCGGTCGTACAGGCCGCGGATGGCCCTGGCGGCGGCGGCGGAGTCGGCGGGCAGCCAGAAGTCGCGCCAGCGGACCCACTCGGACGGCCACGCCACCTCGGGCGCCCGTTCCAGGACATAGAGGCCGAAATCGGGAAGAGGCCCCGGCGGCAGGGGTCTGCTCACGCCACGGCCACGCACGAAGGTGCCGTCGGGCAATTGAAGGGAACCGGTCAGCGCCACACCCCCATGCTCTCCTACCATCTGCTGTTATGACCGAACTCCCGACGATAAGCCGCCCGGCGACCCAGGCGCTGGCCGAGGTGAACTGCCGCACCTTGGAAGACGTCACCCGCCACACCGCTAAGGAGCTGCTGGCTCTCCACGGGATGGGACCCAAGGGCATCCGCATTCTCACCGAGGCGCTGACCGCCGCAGGGCTGTCGTTCCGCGATCCCGATAAGATCGAGCGATGACCGAAATGACCGAAACCGCGGCGGGCTGGCTCTCACCTGACGAGCTCTCACAAATGCGCGAGCGCCTGCCGATTCTCTATGTCGACGCCGTGCCGGTCCGCGCCGACGAGAACGGCGTGGTCACCCACGTCGGCCTGCTGCTCCGCATCGACGGCGACGGGAACGTCAGCCGCGCGCTGGTCTCCGGCCGGGTGCTCTACGGCGAGCGGGTCCGCGACGCCCTGCTCCGCCACCTGGAGAAAGACCTCGGCCCGGTCGCGCTGCCCCGCGTGCCGCTCTCGCCGCAGCCCTTCACCATCGCCGAATACTTCCCCACGCCCGGCGTCACCGCCTACCACGACCCCCGCCAGCACGCGGTCTCACTGGCCTACATCGTCACGGTCTCCGGCGACTGCGCCCCGAGGCAGGACGCCCTCGACCTGGAGTGGTTCACCCCCGAGGAGGCCGCCTCCCCGATGGTCCAGCAGGAGATGACCGGCGGCCAGGGCACCCTGCTGAAGCAGGCACTCGCCCACGTGGGGCGAATCGTCTGATTCGAGCTCTTTCTTCCGTTACGGCTTCGCTTGGCCGGCACCGACCGCCGTCATCGGTCCGCTCCGTAGCCGGCGCCAACCGGCCGCTCCCGCATCGTCCGCCCACGGGCCGGTGCGCCCCGCGGGGCGAGATCGTTCAACGGGGCTGGTAGCTGCAGCGGGCTCCCGTTTTCACGGTCGCGCGTAACTCCGCTCCCACCGCCGTGTCGAGTTCCTCTATCCGGGCCAGGGCCCGGCGGATCGCCTTGCCGACCGCCACTCTGGCCCGTTCGCCGTCGCCGGCGAACGCCCGGGAGCGGCCCGCCAGGCCCGTCGCCGCCGCCAGTTCCTCGGCCAGCCACGTGTGCTCGGCGCGCAGTGCGCTCGCCCCGGCCGCGTCGGTCAGGGCCTCCCGCTCCTCGATCGCCTCCTGGAGACGGGTCAGCCGGTCTTCGTAGGCCCTGCGCGCCGTCGAGTCGATCACCGGCTGCGCGGGCAGCTGGTCGGGCACCCCGGCCAGGTCGGCGGCCGGGATCTCTCGCCCGGGGTTGGAGATCAGCGCCGCCAGGTGCCCCAGGCCGACGCTGTGTTCGACCAGGACCGAGCGGCCGCCGAGGTCGATCCGCCAGTGGCGGCCGTGGCGGCGGGCCGTGGCGGGGGCGGGGCCCAGGGTGCGGCGGGACACCGGAAGCGGCAGGTCCATGCCCAGTTCGGCGGCCTCTTTGGTGGCCGTTTCGAGTTCCCGCAGCGCGAACTCGTCGCGGGCGCCGTGGCGGGCCGCCAGGGCGTGGCCCAGACGCCAGCGGGACAGGACGGTCGCGGGCCAGTGGCCCAGGGCCAGGTTGTCGCGGACGGCCGACTGGAAGTGGCCGATCGCGCGGTCGATCTGGCCCATCGTCAGGCTGGCCACGCCCAGCGTGTGGTGGGCCGAACCGAGGCAGGCCACGCCCAGGCTGGCGATCACGGGAGCGGTCGCGTGGGGGAGCACGAGGTCGTAGACCTCCGCCGAGATCGTCTCGTCGCCGAGGAGGTGGGCGGCCTCGGTGACCCCGTACAGGGTGAAGAGCCAGGTGCTCGAGCGGGGGAGCGCCGCGAGGTCGCGGCCCCGGATCCGGGCCAGCATGCCGGTCGCGACGCGGTCCTCGCCGGCGGTCGCGGCGGCCAGGGCCACGGCGGAGAAGTAGCTGTTGTCGACCGCGCTCAGAACGGGGTTGTCGGCCTGCTCGTGGAAGACGTCGAGCAGTTCGGCGATGCGGCCCTGGTACCAGCGGATGGCGCCGAGCTGGCCGCCGTACCAACCGGCCGCGTCGCGGTCTCCCGCGATGGCGCCGCGTTCGGCGTTGGCGTCGGCGAGGTTCTCGGCGTGGCCGAAGCGGCCCTGGCGGATCGCCAGCATCACCTGGATCGTCCCCGCGATGAAGCCCGCCGCCAGGTGGGGGCCCCGGTCGACCAGCGTGACCAGTTCCCGCAGGCCGCGCTCGGCGTGCGGATCGCCCAGCAGGAACAGGTCGACGGCGCGCCACATCACGCCCATCACGATGTCGCCGCGCCGGCCGGTCCGGGCCGCCTGGCCGATCATCTCCTGGGCCAGGCCCAGCCGCAGGTTGGCGTGTTCGGGGCCGAGGAGGCAGTGGTGGGCCAGGCTGAGCGCCTCGACCAGGGCGACGGTGTCGCCCGCGAGGCGGGCCTCGTCGACCTTCCGCAGGATCGCCTCATGGGTGCCGCAGCGGTAGTCCTCCTCGCCGGTGAGCCTGATGCGCAGCCGCCTGGCCAGGCCGGAGTGGGGGTCACCGGCCCGCAGGGCCGCCCACTGGCGGGCGCGGATGGTCGCCTCGCCCTCGCCGGTGCGGTGTTCGTGCACCCAGATGCCGCTCAGGCCGAGCGCCGACCGGGACATGCCGTCGCGGTCGCCTTCCTGCTCGGCCTGCTGCCAGGCCAGTTCGAACCACTGGCGGGCCGCACGAAGATCCCCGTCGACGTGCAGTGCGTGTTCCCCGGCCGCCAGAGCCGTGCCCTGTCCCTGGCGGTCCCCCTCGTGGACCATCCGCGCTCCTTCTCGTACGTTTTGCGCGTACGTGAACAAGTTATGAAGCTTCCGCTTGCACCAGCCTTTCCTAGCGCTTGACGGACCTATCCGACCCGGAAGTATGGAAGTGATGCCGAGAGTCAGGTGATGTCAAGACGGTCGATAAGGGTGTCGTGCGTGCGGAAGGTCAGGGTGCCCGGCCCGTTGTAGCCGTCGCCGGACACGTGGACCGAGACCGTGGTCGTGTCGCCCGTGGTGCGCGCCCCCGTGACCACGAGCTTGGTGCGGCTGCCGATGTTGTCCTGGGCGTCCCAATCGGCGATGCGGTCGCGCCCCTCGAAAGTGCGGCCGAAGTTCACCACGACCGCGTCTTCGGCGAACGCACCCAGGAGTGCGCCGCCATCGCCCCGGTTGGTGGCGTCGAGCATCTGCTGGATGGCGGGTAGAAGCGGATCCATCGCGGTCCTCGCTATGTGATCGGGTGATGTGTCCTTGTGGGCCACATCCCCGCTCACGAGGACGATATGCGGGTTATGAAGACCCGTGAACGTGGGCGGCAGCCATACCCGGCTCGTCTTTTGTGGTGGCGGCGTACGCCACACTCGCACGCCTGCCGGGCACGAACGCCATGATCAGTGCCGCCAGCATGGCGGCCACCGCTCCAAGAATGAACGTCAGCTTGAATCCGTCAAGGGTCGGCACCAGGGTTCCGGCGAACGGCTGGGTCATGTGGGCCAGCGCCACGCCGACGACCGCGCTGGCGGTGGACGTGCCGACCGAGCGCATCAGGGCGTTGAGGCCGTTGGCGGCGGCGGTCTCGGTCTGCGGGACGTTCGCCATGATCAGGGCCGGAATGGCGGCGAAGGCCAGCGCCATGCCGGTCGAGGTGATGAGGCTGACCACGATGAGCTGCCAGGGGGCGCTCAGCAGCCACAGCGCGGCGAGGTCGCCGATCGCGAACAGCAGGGCGCCGGTCATGAGGGAGACCTTGGCGCCCTTCCAGGCCGACAGCTTGGCCGAGAAGGGCGAGACGAAGATCATGACCAGGCCGCCGGGGGCCATGCACAGGCCCGCCACGAGCATCGACTGGCCGAGCCCGTGGCCGGTGGCGGCGGGCAGCTGCAGGAGTTGCGGGATGGCCAGCGCCTGGGCGTACATGGCGAAGCCGATGGCGATCGAGGCGATGTTGGTGAGCAGGACCGGCCGCCGCGCGGAGGTGCGCAGGTCGACCAGGGGGCCGGGGCGGCGCAGTTCGTACACGCCCCAGACGACCAGGATCACCAGCGCGGCGGCGAGCAGTCCCAGCGTCAGCGGGGAGCTCCAGCCCCAGTCGCCGCCCTTGGTGATGGCCAGCAGCAGGGAGAGCAGGCCGGCCGTCAGGCCGATCGTGCCCGGCACGTCGATGCGGCCGCCGGTGCGCGCGCTCGATTCCGGCACGAGGATCCAGACCAGGATCATCGCGATCAGGCCCAGCCCGGCGGCACCCCAGAACAGCAGGTGCCAGCTCGCGTTCTGGGCGATCGCGGCGGCGGCCGGGAGCCCGAGGGCGCCGCCGACGCCGAGCGAGGAGCTCATCAGCCCCATCGCCGAGCCGAGCCGCGCGGGCGGCAGTTCGTCGCGCATCAGGCTGATCCCGAGCGGGATCACCCCGGCCGCGCAGCCCTGGAGCGCCCGGCCGACGATCATCGGGACGAGCGAGGAGCTCAGCGCGCCCACCACGGAACCGGCCACCAGCAGCCCGAGGCAGATCAGCAGCATCCGCCGCTTGCCGAACATGTCGCCCAGCCGCCCGGTGACGGGCGTCGCGACGGCGCCGGCCAGCAGGGTCGCGGTCAGCACCCACGTGACCGACGAGGCGTCGGTACTCAGGTACCTCGGCAGCTCGGGCACGATCGGGATCACGATGGTCTGCATCACCGAGACCACGATCCCCGCCGACGCAAGAGCTGTGATGATCGCGCCGCCGCTGCGTGCTGGGGGGTTCACGTGGTGCCTTCCGTGCCTGTTTGAGAAGTTCGGCTTGCATCCTATGCACGCTCCTTACGCGCGGTTCGGTCCGGGTCCCCGCCGTGTTGGCCGATCGGCCGTCTTTCCGCACAGAACACCTGGTGAACATCCTCACCAATGTCACCAAAAGCAATCAGGTCGTGAAAACTACTTAAGTCAGCTGTACTGTTCAGTCAACAATTCGAATACTTCCGTACGGGTGGGAGGGGTCGTGGCCGACGTACTCACGGAATCTCGCCGGAGCGTGGCCGCCCGTTGGCGGGAACGCCTGTTACAGGGGAGCCGCCACGGGCAACGCCACTGGGCGACCAGGACGGTCTACTACGCGGCCTGCCGCGAGGTGGCCGAGGCCGAGGGCCGGGTGGGGAAGAGGGTGCTGGACGTGTCGGGGGGCTCGACCAGCACGTTGTACACGGTCGTCGGGCCGAGGGCGCGTCACTCGCTCGCGGCGGCGTACGACAAGGAGCTGCCCGAGTGCTTCGGGCGGGTCGACGCGCTGACCGAACTGGCGCGCGAGACCGTCGTATGGACTTTCTGGTCCTATCGCGATAGCTGGCTACAGATGATGGAGTCGGGGCCGGCCGGCCGGATGGCCGCCGCCGAGGGGCTGGTGCTGGCGGTGGCCGACTTCGCGGCCGACCATCCGGGCCTGCTGCGGGCCACCGGGCTGGAGCCGCCGGTCTGCGCGGTCGAAGACCTGATGGCGGTCTTCGGTCACCGGGCCACCGCGCGCGACGTCTTCTGCCTGCTGCAGAACGTGATCATCGACGCGTCGCGCGGCCTGCACGTGCCGGCCGAAGTGGTGCTCGACGGGGTCCGGCCCGCGCTGGAGGCCCGGATCGCGGTCGTGGAACGTACCAGCGAGCCGCTGTCCACGCTCGCCGACGCCGTCGTCGGGGTGCTGTCGGCGCGGCTCGCCGTCCCGCAGAAGCTGGCCGCCGCCGACCTGCTCGAAGCTGCGGCCGAGGCCCTGCGCCGGACCATCAGGACGGAGGAGCGGGAACGTGACAACGGCCCCCGTGCTGCCTGAGGGGGCCGCCCCGATGCCCGATCGGGGCGGCGACCGTGCCTGGATCGCCCGTCTGCGCGCCATCGTGCGCGCGGGCGGGCCGTCCGCCGCGGCCGAGCTCGGCGACCTGCTGACCAGCGCCCGCGCCCGCCTGGGCGCCTCCCACTCGATCGCGCTGCGGATCGCCGCCGCGACCGAGGGGGAGCTGAGCCGCACCCGCCGGGTCGACGACAGCGTGACGGCCTGGGCGGCCGTCCACGCCGAGGCCGGGGTCTCCCTCGGCCCCGACGACCCGGTCACCATGGAGATCGCCAGCGGCCATCTGCGCTGGCTGGCCCGCCGGGCCCGGCCCGACGACCTGCGCCGCGCGCTGACCTCGCAGCGGGCCGAACTCGCCCGCAGGCGCGAGACCCTCGGCCCCCACGACCACTGGACGGGAGTGGCCCGCGCCGACCTGGCGACGACCCTGCTGACGCTGCCGCTGATCGAGCCCGAGAACCGGCGTGTCCTCGCCGAAGCGGCCGACCACGCGGCGGAGGAGGCCGGGAGGCGCGCCGGCGTCCTCGGCGACGACCACATGCTGACCTGGGAGGCCAGGGCACTGGAGGCCTCGGCCCGCCTCGCGGTGGTCCAGTCGTCGACCGGCTCGGGGACGGTGGCGGAGGCGGCCGAGCACGCGCTGGCCGTGGCCGAGGCGTGCATGTCGCTCGGCGGGCCGCTGGACGCGGGGCGGCAGATCAGGGCCGCGCTGCTGACGGCCGACGCGCATCTCGCGGCCGACCGGCCGGGCGACGCGGAGCGGGCGGCGCGGCTGGCCGCCGGGCTGTTCTCGGTCCGGCCCCGGCCGTGGTGGGGCGGGGCGGATCCCGGGCGGCCGTGGGTGGTGATCGCCCGGTCAGGGGCCCGGGCGGACGCCGCCGGGCACGCCGCCCGCGCCCTGACGGAACGGTCCAGATGGTTCCCCTCCGACAGCCTCAGGTGCGTGGAAGTCACCAGACTTCTCCACCTGTTCGATGGCCGGTGATGACAGGAGAGCGCATTCCCGCAGGTAAGAGGCGCTGACAGACCCTCACGCGATGAATTAATTCGGAAACTTTCCTATTGACAAGGGTCAGTGGGAGGGTGTTCCATCCGAGTTAATTTAAGGGGAAGAAGTATCCGGCCGGGCTCTCCCCTTGCCTCGCTTACGTGTGAGAAAGAGATACCCATGCGCCTTCGATTACTGCTGCGCGCCGGAGCCGTGCTGAGCGCCGCCGCGCTCGTGCTCACCGGTGTCGTCGCGGCCCCCGCCCAGGCGGCGGTCGGTCAGATCACCGGATTCGGCGGCAAGTGTGTCGACGTCGCCGCCGCGAGCTCCGCCAACGGCACCGCCATCCAGCTCTACACCTGCAACGGCACCACCGCCCAGCAGTGGACGACCGGTACGGGCCAGACCATCCGCGCCCTCGGCAAGTGTCTCGACGTCGCCGCGGCCAGCTCGGCCAACGGCACCCGTGTCCAGCTCTACGACTGCAACGGCAGCGCGGCCCAGAACTGGACCGCCCAGTCCGACGGCACCCTGCGCGCCCTCGGCAAGTGCCTGGACGCCACCGGCAACACCTCCGCCGACGGCACCCCGCTGCAGATCTGGGACTGCTTCGCCGGCGCCAACCAGCGCTGGACCCTCCCGACCGGCGGCGGCAACCCCGACCCCGGCAACCCGAACCCCGCCAGGTTCCCCGGCACGCCCTACCTCTACCTCGGCTGGGGCAGCCCGCCCAGCGCCACCTCGATCATGAGCCAGACCGGTGTGCGCTCCTTCACCATGGCGTTCATGCTGTCCGGCGGCGGCTGCGTGCCGCGCTGGGACGGTTCCCGTCCGCTGACCGGCGGCACCGACCAGTCGACCATCAACGCCATCAAGGCCGCGGGCGGCCAGGTCCAGATCTCCTTCGGCGGCTGGTCCGGCAACAAGCTCGGCCCGAACTGCTCCACCCCGGCGGCCTTCGCCGGCGCTGTGCAGCAGGTCATCAACGCCCACGGGCCCAACGTGGTCGACTTCGACGTCGAGAACACCGACGAGATGGGCAACTACACCGTCCAGGACCGCATCCTGAACGGCCTCAAGATCGTCAAGCAGAACAACCCGAACATCCGGATCGTCGTCACCATCGGCACCGGCCAGAACGGCCCCGCCGGCGCCGAGGCCCGCTTCATCCAGCAGGCCCGCGCGCTGAACGTGCCGATCGACAACTACACCCTCATGCCGTTCAACTTCGGCGCCTCCAGCATCTACAACTCCACCGTCAGCGCGTCGGAGGGGCTGAAGAACCAGCTCAAGTCCCTGTGGGGCTACACCGACGCCCAGGCCTACGCCCGCATGGGCATCTCGGGCATGAACGGCTACTCCGACAACAGCGAGGTCACCACGGTCGGCACCTGGACGCAGATCCGCGACTGGGCCAACGCCCGCGGCCTCGGCCGGCTCGCCTTCTGGTCGGTCAACCGTGACCGCCCCTGCTCGGGCGGCCTCACCGACACCTGCTCCGGCGTGGCCCAGTCCAACTGGGAGTTCACCCGGATCACCGCCGGGTTCTAGTCCCCCCTGAACGAGACAGCCCCCCTCGGCCTACGTCCGAGGGGGGCCGTTCTCATGCCCGGACTCTCCGCAGGACGACCACGGCCGCCCTCGCGTAGGACGGGGGCGGCCGTGTGATGGGTCAGCCCCCTCGCCCGCAAGACGAGGGGGCCGCTTCAGGGGTCAGGAGCCGTAGACGTCGAACTCCCACAGCGAGTAACCGTAGGCGGGCAGGGCGCGCTGGGTGCCGTACACCCGGACGTAGCGGCCGGTGCCGTTGACCGTGAGGTCGTCGACGCCGCCGTCACTGGCGGTCTGGGTGCTGACGGTCGTCCAGGTGGCGTTGTCGGGGGAGGTCTCCACGCGGTACTGCCGACCGTAGGCGGCCTCCCACTGGAGGCGGACCCGGGTGACGGTGCGGCTCTGGCCGAGGTCGACCGTGATCCACTGCGGGTCGGCGTAGGCCGAGCCCCAGCGGGTCGCGGTGTTGCCGTCGACGGCGTTGGCCGCCGCGTGGGCGCTGTTCGGTTCCACGCTGGAGGCGGTGACCGGGCGGCCGCGGGACAGCAGCGCCGGCTGGGGGTTGCCCGTCGCGGGGGTGCCGAAGACGTTCAGGTCCCACAACGAGTAACCGTAGGCGGTGAGGGCGCGCTGGGTGCCGTACACCCGCACATAACGGCCGGTCCCCGACACGGTCAGGTCGTCGATGCCGCCGTCACCGGCGGTCTGGGTGCTGACGGTGGTCCAGGTGGCGTTGTCGGGGGAGACCTCGACCCGGTACTGACGGCCGTAGGCGGCCTCCCAGTTCAGCCTGACCCGGTTGACGTTGTAGGAGGCGCCCAGGTCGACCGTGATCCACTGCGGGTCGGCGTAGGCCGAGCCCCAGCGGGTCGCGGTGTTGCCGTCGACGGCGTTGGCCGCGGCGTGGGCGCTGCCTGCCTCCACGCTGGAGGCGGTCACGGTCTTGCCCCGGGCCAGGTCGGTGGGCTGCGGGGTGGTGCCGCCGTCGCCCTTGACGCGGATGTTGCGGTAGTTGATGTCGAGGCCGGCGCCGTCGTTCTGCAGGCCGACGTAGCCGTTCTGGATCGCGCGGGCGCTGGTGTAGTCGTTGATCTTGACGCCGTTGAGCCAGATCTCGACGCGGGTGCCGGTCACCTTGATCTCGTAGGCGTTCCACGACCCCGGCGGGTTCAGCGCGGCGTCACGGAGCGCCGCGTTGGGGGCCGACAGGCTGTAGACCGAGCCGGTGGTGCGCGACGGGTCGGCGTCGGTGGCGTCGATCTGGATCTCGTGGCCCTGGTCGACCGGCTTCCACGGGTCGCCCAGCGGGTCGGGGAAGCCGATGAAGACGCCGCCGTTGTCGTCGCCCGGCATCATCCAGTCGGCCTTCAGCGAGTAGTTCGCGAAGGTGGAGACCGGATACCAGAGCAGGCCCATGCCGCCGAACGAGGTCAGGGTGCCGTTCGCGAGGGTGAAGCCGCCCGGTCCCGCCTGGCGCCACTGGTTGAGGCTGGTCTGGGTCCCGTCGAACAGCGGGGTGTAGCCGGTCTCGGGACGGCAGTCGGCCGTCCGGAACCCGGCCGCGATCTGGATCCCGCCGAGGAGCATCTGCCGGAAGTTGGTGTCGGCGAAGGTCTCCTGGGTGTGCCCCATGCCGGTGTACCAGCTCCGCCCGCCGCCGTAGTTCTGGCACCAGGTGATCGGGTGGTCGCCGCCCATCGAACCGCCGCTGTACGTGGACTCGTCGAGCGAGGCCAGGACGCGGGCCACCGACCGGGGATTGGTCCGGTAGTTGTACCACTCGTCCAGCCGGGTCCACGACGAGGGCAGGTGCGAGGTCGACACGTTCGACCGGTCCTCGACCTTGACGACCGCGTTCTGGTTGGCCGGGTGGCTGGCGAAGTAGGCGCCGACGAGGCCGCCGTACCAGGACCAGTCGTATTCGGTGTCGGCCGCCGCGTGCACGCCGACGTAGCCGCCGCCACCGGCGATGTAGGACTGGAAGGCCGTCTGCTGGGCCGCGTTCAGCACGTCACCGGTGGTGGAGAGCCAGATGACCGCCTGGAACTGGGCCAGGTTGGCCGTGGTGAACTGGGCGGCGTCCTCGGTGGCCGTCACGGTGAACCCGTTGGCCGCGCCCAGTTGCTGGATCGCGGTGATGCCGGCCGGGATCGAGTCGTGCCGGAACCCGGCGGTCTTGCTGAACACCAGGACCTTGGTGAGCGGGGCCGCGTCCGCCGCGGTCGGGACGGCGGAGAGCGCGCTCGCGGAGAGGACGGCCCCGAGAAGGGCCATGAGTAGTCGGCGCATGCCTGTGACTCCAAACTGTGCTTCGCAGAGCGCGCGCCGACCGCTACTCGAATGGATGAGGAAAAGTGTTCGCAGGCATACGGAGCCACTCGCATGCCGACTGTTCGAAGGCTCGCACACGGGACCTGACACCGTCAACGGAGGATAACGATCTCAAGACATCGGAGGTATTTGGGACCGGTCCGGCGGAGTTTCTTGTCGTACCCGACATAAAAACTGGCTGATAGCCGGTCTGTACGGGGATTCTTGATCGGTTTTGGGGATTCAGTGGACTTTGGGACAACCTATTGACGCCCGAAGACATCCAATGTTAACTGCGCCTGACAGTCCCGACTTGGTAACAGTGCGAGTCGGGCCTGTGTCTGCGCAGAGGGGCCGTCGGGCTGTCTCCTACCGGTCGCCGATCGCCGGTAAGGGAGCCCGGCGGCTCCCCTGTCAGAGGGACGCACCCCCCAAATCTGCTGTGGTGACCAGGAGATCGATGACATGAGATTTCTGAGAGCGCTCCCCGCCCTGGCGCTCGTCGGCGGACTGGCGGCTTCGGGAGTGGTGACGGCGCCCGCGCTGGCGTCCACGACCGACCACGCCTTCGACCAGTCGGCCGGCGCGCTGAACGTCAACTACGGCGGTTACCTGTCCAAGCACGACGTCGTGTACAACCGGCCGAACACCAACCCGAACTACGGGCTGACGGTCGGCAACGGCAAGACCGGTGCCATGGTCTGGAGCCAGAACGGCATCACCATGCAGGTGTCGGGCGCCGACCTGGCGCAGCAGTCGACCTACGCGGCCGGCACGCTGACCCTGAACACGAGCCCCGGGCTGGAGAGCAACTACACGACCTACCAGCAGCGGCTGAACCTGTACGACGGCACGCTGACCACCAAGTACGACAACAACCGCACCGTGACGATCCTGGGCCAGCCCGGCTCCGAGGTCATGGGCATCCGCGTCGAGGACTCCCGGGCCGGCGTCGGCGCCACCACGGTCGACCTCGGCTTATGGGACCCCAGCACGGTCCAGAACATCGCCGACACGCCGGACCTGAACACCTGGCGGACGGTCTCGACGTTCAACGACTCCTCGGTCGCCGGCTTCAGCCGCGGCCAGACCGACGCGAACGGTTTCGGCTACACCTTCGCCGCCACCGTCGAAGGCGCCAACTACACGACCTCGACGGTCAACGGGCGCACGGTCCGGCTGAGCATCACCGCCGACAGCGACTACACGATCTGGTACACCGCCGCGTCGCGGAAGAACGCTCCCTCGGCCAACTCGGTCCAGCAGGCGCGCAACCAGCTGGCCAATGTGAAGTCGGCCGGGACGGCCACGACGCTGACCAACTACAAGAACTTCTGGCACAACTTCTGGGCCAAGTCGTTCGTCCAGTACGGCGGCTCCGCCGACAACGACTACCTGGAGAACTTCTACTACCTGAGCACGTACATCGTCGCGGCCGGCGGGTATGGCAACTACCCGTTCCACTTCATCAACGGGGTCTTCCGTGCCACCGGAGACCAGTCGAAGTGGTCGAACGCGTATTGGTACTGGAACATGCGCCACGTGTACTACTCGTTCTACGCGTCCAACCACATCGATCTGATGGACGTGTTCAACAACCTCCATTCGAGGAATTACAACGCGCTGAAGTCGTACACGCAGACTAGATACGGCATCGACGGCATCTGGCTCCCGGAGACCTACGGCTGGGACGGCAACGCGCGCGGCACCATCAACTCCGACTACACCAAGAACACGATGTCGACCGCCGCCGAGGCCGCGTACAACATGTACCTGCGCTACCGGTACACCAACGACGCGACCTACCTGGCGAACACGGCCTACCCGTTCATGCGCGAGGCCGCGAAGTTCTACCGGAGCTTCGTGTCGCGTAACGCGTCCACCGGCCAGTACTACATCGCCAACTCCAACGCCCACGAGACGTACTGGAACGTCCAGAACGCGCTCACGGACCTGACGGCGATCCGCAGCCTGTTCCCGGTGACGATCCAGGTGGCCAACCAGCTCGGCGTCGACGCGACGCTCCGCACCGAGCTGCAGAACATCCTGAACAACCTGGTGCCCTACTCGGTGGTCAACAACGCCTACCAGCCGCACCAGCCGCCGATCTCGCAGACCCGCAACAACGAGAACGTCTCCGCGGAGATGATCTGGCCGTACAACCTGACCGGCATCGGCGCCTCCGACTACTCGACGGCGCTGAACACCTGGAACGTGCGTCCGCACCCCTACGGCAACGTGTGGGCCAACGACGCGGTCCAGGCCGCCCGCCTGGGACTGGGCGACCAGACCTTCCAGGGCATGAAGACGATGGCGCAGCGCTACCAGAACTACCCGAACAGCTTCACCAACAACACCAACGGTGTGTTCGAGTACCACGGTGTGCACATGGCGGCCATGAACGAGTCGCTGATGCAGTCGTACAACGACAAGATCCGCGTCTTCCCTGCCGCGCCGAGCAGCTCCTCCTTCATCGGCAAGTTCTCGCTGCTGGCCAAGGACGGCTTCATCGTCAGCTCCGAGCGCGAGGGCAACGAGACCAAGTACGTCGGCATCAGGTCCCTGCACGGCAAGCAGGCCACCGTGGTGAACCCCTGGGGCACCCAGCAGGTCCGCGTCCGCCGTACGTCCGACAACGCGATCATCACCACCAGCTCGGCCGCCGAGGTCAGCTTCGCGACCGCCGCCAACACGAACTACGTCGTGGAGCGCACCGCCAAGCTGCTCTCCGCCTACGGCTACACCCAGCTCACCGGCACCGCCAACCAGGCGGTGAAGTCGCTGAGCGGCACCGCGTCCACTCTCGGCATCGGGACCCCCGGTGGCGGCGGTGGCGGCGGCCTGATCAACAACACCGAGCTGACCTACGACGCGAACTGGCACCTGACCACGGCTCGCGGGTACGGCGACTACAACGACGACACGCACCACAGCACCACCGTCAACGCCGCCGCCACCTACACGTTCACCGGCACCGGCATCGAGATCCTCTCGGAACGGTTCTCCGACATGGGGAACATCGACGTCTACATCGACAACGTGTTCCAGCAGAACGTGAACCTCAACGCGAGCGGCAACAGGCAGGCGCAGCAGGTGGTCTACGCCAAGACCGGCCTGACCAGCGGCCAGCACACGCTCCGGGTGGTCAACAAGACCACGTCGGTGGGCATGATCGACGCGGTCCGGGTGACCACGGGCGGCGGCAATCCGCCGGCCGGCACGGTCACGCTGCGCTCGCGGGCCAACAACCTGTTCGTCTCGGCCGCCAACGCGACCACGCCGCTGATCGCCAACAAGACGACGGCGGGGGCGACCGAGCAGTTCGTCCGGGTCGACCTGGGCGGCGGCAACATCGCCCTGCGGTCGGTGGCCAACAACCTCTACGTGACCAACCAGGGTGGCGGCGGCACCGTGCCGCTGCTGGCCGACCGGCCTTCGGCCGGGTCGTGGGAGACCTTCACCGTGGTGAACAACTCCAACGGATCGGTCTCCCTGAGGGCCACGGTCAACAGCCAGTACGTGTGCGCGGAAGGCGGCGGGGCGCAGAACCTTGTCACCAACCGTGCGTCTATCGGACCCTGGGAGCAATTCGATCTAGTCGCTCTCTAGCACAGGGGCAGTAAGCGCGCCGGTGACCGCTTGTGGCGAGTGGTCATCGGTGCGTTCATCTATCGGCGGGGTTCGGTGACCAGCGTCCCGCCGTTTCGTCCCCATCCGTTCCTGCATTGGAGCATCCATGTCAGGTTCATCGCGCCTGCGCGCGATCCTGGTCACGCTGGCCATGGTCGTCGTCGCGCTGGTGCCCGTCCAGGCCGCCCACGCGGCGCCACCACCCACGAGCGGATTCGAGAAGGTCCGGCTCGACAGCGGACTGTCGATGGGCGAGCCCATCGAACTGTCGGTCCTGCCCGACGGCAAGGTGCTGTACATCAACCGGGGCACCACCGCCGGGGGCGGCCAGGTCCGCCTCTACAACCCGGCCACGCAGTCGACGACGGTCGCGCTGACCGTCCAGCTCGACGCCCGGTTCGAGGACGGCCTCATCGGCATCACCCTCGACCCGAACTTCGCGACCAACCGCTGGGTCTACCTCTTCTACTCACCCAAGGTGACCCCGCTGGTGAACCGGATCTCCCGGTTCACCTTCAACACCGCGAACAACACGCTCCCGGCCGGCACCGAAGACATGATCATCGAGTGGCCGACCGAGCGTGACCTCTGCTGTCACTCGGCCGGGTCGATGACCTGGGACAGCAACGGCAACCTCTACTTCGCGGTCGGCGACAACACCAACTCCGGCGGCGACTCGGCCGGCATGGCGCCGATCGACGAGCGGACCAGCCGCAACCCCCAGTACGACGCGCAGCGCACGTCGGGCAACACCAACGACCTCCGGGGCAAGATCAACCGCATCCACCCGGAGGCCAACGGCACCTACACGATCCCCTCGGGCAACCTCTTCGCGGCCGGCACGGCGCAGACGCGGCCCGAGATCTACATCATGGGGACGCGCAACCCGTACCGGATCTGGGTCGACAAGCAGGCCGGCAACACCCTTTATTGGGGCGAGGTCGGGCCGGACGCCGGCGCGACCGTCGCCAACCGGGGACCGGCCGCCTACGACGAGTACAACCGCGCCACCGGCGCGGGCAACTACGGCTGGCCCTACTGCGGCGGCCCGAACGTCGCCTACAACGACTGGGACTTCGCGGCCAACGCGCCGCGCGGCTGGTTCCCCTGCGGCGGCACCACCGGACCGGTCAACAACTCGCCGCGCAACACCGGTCTCCAGCAGCTTCCGCCGACCAAGCCGGCGCTGGTGTGGGAGCAGCACGGCGGCAGCAAGGAGTGGCCGGCCCTCGACAACCCCGGCGGCTGCGGCTCGCCGAACCACGCCGAGGTCTACCACTACAACCCGAACCTCAACAGCGCGGTGAAGTGGCCGCAGTACTACGACAACAAGCTGATCATCACCGAGTACTGCCGTAACTGGATCAAGGAAGTCCAGTTCAGCAACGGCAACCCGGTGACGGGCACCCCGACGATCATCGAACCTGTCCTCGCCGGGATGCCCTTCGTCCACCCCATCGACATGGAGTTCGGGCCCGACGGGTCGCTCTATCTCCTGGAGTACGGCAGCGGCTACTTCTCCGGCGCGGCCGACGCCGCCCTGGTGAAGATCAACTACGTGCAGGGCGGCCGGTCGCCGGTCGCGGTGGCCACGTCGAACGTCGACAACGGGCTCGCGCCGCTGACCGTGCAGTTCTCCAGCGCGGGCAGCAACGACCCCGACGGCAACCCGCTCACCTACGCGTGGGACTTCGACAACAACGGCACCACCGACTCCACGACGGCGAACCCGACCTATACGTACACGACCAACGGCGACAAGAGAGCCCGGCTGACCGTCAGCGACGGGACCATGACCGGCACCGTCCTGATCCCGGTCGTGGTGGGCAACAACCGGCCCGTCGTGAACGTCGGCGGGCTGCCCAACGGCGGCCTGTTCTCGTGGGACGAGCGCCTGACCGCCTCCGCCTCGGCCACCGACGCGCAGGACGGCACGATCCCGTGCGCCAACGTGGTCGTCCGGGCCGCGCTGGGGCACCAGGAACACGCCCACGAGGAGGGACAGGGCACCGGCTGCGGCGCCTCCTTCGACGTCGGCCCGGTGCACGCCGGTCCCGACTCGGTGCTCTTCTGGGTCATCAGGGCCTCCTACACCGACCAGGGGAGCGTCCCGCTCACCGGTGAGCGGGAGATCACCCTGTGGCCCAAGCAGTGGCAGGCCGAGCACTACGTCACGCTCAACGGCCCGCGCGTCGTCGACCAGGCCCAGGCCGAGGGCGGCAAGCGGCTCGGCGACATCCAGCCCGGTGAGTGGGTCCGCCACCACGGGGTCAACCTCCAGGGCATCACCGGCGTGAAGGCCCGCGTCTCCACCGCCAACGCCGGGGGAGTGCTCTCCTTCCGGTACGACTCCCCGACCGGCCCCGTCGTCGCGAGCATCAACGTGACGAGCACCGGCGGCTGGGACAACTACGTGGAGCTCACCGCGCCCGTGTCGGCCCCGACCGGCACGCACGACCTCTACCTGACCTTCTCCGGCACCGCCGGCACGGCCGTGTTCGACGTCGACAGCTACACCTTCACCGGGCCGGGCGTCTCGACGCCCGTGGGCGGCGGCGGTTCCGATCTGGCGCAGGGCAAGCCGGTGACGGTGTCGAGCACGGAGGCCGGGGCGAACGTCGCGGCCAACGCGGTCGACGGCAACGGCGCGACCCGCTGGTCCAGCCTCTACGGCGCCGACCCGCAGTGGATCACGGTGGACCTGGGGGCGTCCTACAACGTCAACCGGGTCAGGCTGAACTGGGAGGCCGCCTACGGCCGTGCTTATCGGGTGGAGGTCTCGCCGAACAATTCGACCTGGACGGTGCTGTCGAACCAGACGGCGTCGGATGGCGGGGTCGACGACCTCAGCGTGTCAGGGACGGGGCGATATGTCCGTATATATGGGACGCAGCGCGCGCTGACCCAATACGGCTACTCGCTGTGGGACCTCAACGTCTACGGCACGCCGGCCACCGGAACGCCCACGCTGCTGTCGAGGAGCCGCCCGGTGACGGTGTCGAGCACGGAGGCCGGGGCGAACGTCGCGGCCAACGCGGTCGACGGGAACACCGCCACGCGGTGGTCCAGCCTCTACGCCGACCCGCAGTGGATCACCGTCGACCTCGGCCAGAGCCGGTCCATCTCCCGGGTCCGGCTCCAGTGGGAGGCGGCCTACGGGCGGCAGTACCGGGTGGAGACCTCCAATGACAACAGCTCCTGGACGGTCCTGAACACCCAAACCGCGTCGGATGGCGGGGTCGACGACCTCACCGTGTCCGGCACCGGACGTTACGTCCGTATTTACGGGACGCAACGGGCCCTGACGCAGTACGGCTACTCCCTCTGGGAGTTTGACGTCTACGGCGTCTAAGCAGGTCAGACGGGGGGCCGCGATCGACCGCGAGGTCGGTCGCGGCCCTTCGAAATCATCGGATCTCTTTCTCGTTGCGGCTATTGACATGTCTGTAACATGCGGGGCATTCTTCTTGAGAACCAAACATCGGATGTCTGGAGAGTAACCGTGAAGGTGGCCCTGGGGTCTTCCCCCCGGCGGCGACCTGCGGAATTCTGGTCCCGCCAGGGATCGGTCCATGGCCCCGGAAGGGACCGTGTCCGCAAATTAATCGGATCTTTATCTCGAAAGGCTTTCGAATACGACCACCCGGCGGTAGCGCCGGTCTCTTACATTAATCGGATGTGTCTGGAGCTCGCATGAGGGTCATCTCCCTGGAGACGCACGACATCCGGTTCCCGACCTCGACCGAGCTCGACGGTTCCGACGCGATGAACCCCGACCCCGACTACTCGGCGGCCTACGTGGTGCTGCGGACCGACGAGGACGAGAAGGGACACGGATTCGCGTTCACGATCGGCCGCGGCAACGACGTGCAGACCGCCGCGATCAAGGCGCTGGACGGTCACATCGTCGGCCGCGACTGCTCCGACCTGGGCGCCGTCTACCGTGACCTGATCGGCGACTCGCAGTTGCGCTGGCTGGGGCCGGAGAAGGGCGTCATGCACATGGCGATCTCCGCCGTCATGAACGCCCTGTGGGACCTCAAGGCCCGCCGCGAGGGCAAGCCGCTCTGGCTGCTGCTCGCCGAGCTGAGCCCGGAAGAGATCGTCTCCCTGGTCGACTTCCGCTACATCACCGACGCGCTCACCCCCGACGAGGCGCTGGAGATCCTCCGCGCCGCGCAGCCGGGCCGGGCCGACCGCGTCGCCCTCCTGCGGGAGCAGGGTTACCCCGCATACACGACGTCGCCGGGCTGGCTCGGCTACGACGACGAAAAGCTTCGGCGCCTCTGCAAGGAGGCCCTCGACGAGGGCTTCACGCAGATCAAGCTGAAGGTCGGCGCCGACCTCGACGACGACATCCGCCGCATGCGGATCGCCCGTGAGGTCTGCGGCGACGGTTTCCCGATCGCGATCGACGCCAACCAGAGATGGGATGTCTCCGACGCGATCCACTGGGTGAAGGCGCTGACCGAGTTCGACCCCTGGTGGGTCGAGGAACCCACCAGCCCGGACGACATGCTCGGCCACGCCGCGATCGCCCGCGCGGTCGCACCCGTTCCGGTCGCCACCGGGGAGCACGTGCAGAACCGCATCGTGTTCAAGCAGCTCCTCCAGTCGGAGGCCATCTCCTACCTGCAGCTCGACGCGGCCCGCGTCGGAGGCGTCAACGAGAACATCGCCATCCTGCTGCTGGCCGCCAAGTTCGGCATCCCCGTCTGCCCGCACGCGGGCGGAGTGGGGCTGTGCGAGCTGGTCCAGCACCTGGCCATGTTCGACTTCGTCGCCGTCAGCGGGTCGAAGGAGGGCCGGGTGATCGAGTACATCGACCACCTGCACGAGCACTTCACCGACCCGGTGGTCATCCGGGACGGCAGCTACGTGGCGCCCGAAGCAGCTGGATTCAGCTCGGCGATGCGACCTGAGTCGCTCGCCGCGTTCACCTATCCCTGGGGTCAGTACTGGACCAGCGCAGTGGCCCAGAACGCCCCGGCGGCGGAGGCGCGCAGAACCTCCTCCGTCAATCACCCCCCTGTCCTGAAAGGCCGATCGGCATGAAACTTCTGTCCGTCGCCGCCAGCGCCGCCGTGCTCGCATTGGGCCTGGCCGCGTGTGGCACGTCCGACACCGCTGAGCCCGCGGCCAGCGCCGCTCCCGGTGAGACCGCCCCCGCGGCCGCCGCCGGTGGCAAGGTCGGCGTGGACTTCCCGCGCGCCGACTCCGACTTCTGGAACTCTTACAACAAGTACGTGCCGGAGCTCGCCACGAAGGACGGCGTCGAGCTGATGCCGCCGACCAACTCGCAGAACGACGTCGCGAAGCTGGTCGCCAACACCCAGGCGCTGGTCAGCCAGGGCGCCAAGGCGATCATCATGGCACCCCAGGACACCGGGGCCATCGCCTCGACCCTCGACCAGCTCGCGACCAAGAAGATCCCGGTCGTGACCGTCGACACCCGCCCCGACAAGGGCAACGTCTACATGGTCGTGCGCGCCGACAACCGCGCCTACGGCACCAAGGCGTGTGAGTTCCTCGGTGAGCAGCTCGGTGGCAAGGGCAAGGTCGTCCAGCTCATGGGCGCGCTGGCCTCCATCAACGGCCGTGACCGCGCCGAGGCGTTCCGCGACTGCATGAAGGAGAAGTTCCCGGAGATCACCGTCTTCGAGGAGCCGACCGAGTGGGAGGGCAGCAAGGCCGCGTCCATGCTGCAGACCCGCCTCGAGCAGAACCCGGACATCAAGGGCATCTACATGCACGCCGGCGGTGTGCACCTGGCCCCGACCCTCCAGGTCCTGAAGGCCAAGGGCCTGCTGGTCAAGCCCGAGGACCCCAAGCACATCTTCGTCGTCTCCAACGACGGCATCCCGGCCGAGTTCGAGGCCATCCGCGCCGGCGAGATCGACGCGACCGTCTCGCAGCCGGCCGACCTCTACGCCAAGTACGCCGTCTTCTACGCGAAGGCCGCTCTGGAGGGCAAGACCTTCCAGCCCGGCCCGACCGACCACGAGAGCAACATCATCCAGCTCCCGAACGGCCTTGAGGACCAGCTGCCCGCGCCGCTGATCACCAAGGAGAACGTGGATGACCCCAACCTCTGGGGCAACCAGGTCTCGTAGATGACGACCTCATCGAAAGCGGCGGCGGTCGAGGCGCTCGGCATCACCAAGCGCTTCGGCCCCACCGTCGCACTCAACGACGCGGGCCTCACCATCCAGCAGGGCGAGACGCACGCCCTGATCGGCCGCAACGGCGCCGGGAAGTCGACCCTCGTGTCGATCCTGACCGGCCTGCAGCGGCCCGACGCGGGTGAGGTCCGGTTCGCGGGCGAAGCGGCTCCGCCGATCGCCGACCGCGACGCGTGGAAGGCCCGAGTGGCCTGCGTCTACCAGAAGTCCACGATCATCCCCGCGCTGACCGTGGCCGAGAACCTCTTCGTCAACCGCCAGACCGACGGCAAGGTCATCAACTGGCGCGCGATGCGCGCCCGCGCCGTCGCCCTGCTCGAGCAGTACCACGTCGACGTCGACCCGTTCGGGCTCGCCGGCGACCTGGGCGTCGAGCAGCGGCAGCTGGTCGAGATCGCCCGTGCGCTCTCCTTCGGCGCGCGGTTCATCATCCTCGACGAGCCGACCGCCCAGCTCGACGGCCCGGCCATCGGACGCCTCTTCGACCGCATGCGCGACCTGCGCGAGCAGGGCGTCACCATGATGTTCATCTCGCACCACCTCGAAGAGGTGTACGAGGTCTGCCAGAGCGTCACCGTCTTCCGCGACGCCCGCCACATCGTCACCAGCTCCGTCAGCGAACTCCCGCACGACGCGCTGGTGGCCGCGATGACCGGCGAGCACGCCGTGACCTACGAGGCCAGGGCCCGGAAGATCGACGCCGGGGCCAAGGTCGTCCTGGAGGCGCGCGGCCTCAACTCCGCGGGCCGTTTCCACGACGTCGACCTGACCGTGAAGGCCGGCGAGATCGTGGGCCTGGCCGGATCGGGCAGCAGCGGCAAGATCGGCCTGGCCGAGACCCTGGTCGGGCTGCGCCGCGCCGACAGCGGGACCGTCATCGTCAACGGCACCGAGCCCAAGCCGGGCGACGTCCCGTCGGCGCTGGCCGCCGGCGTCGGTTTCGTCCCGCAGGACCGGCACCACGAGGGCTTCGTCGCCCTGCTGTCGGTCGGCGAGAACGCGACCATGCCGATCGCCGGGAAGCTCGGCCGCTTCGGGTTCGTCTCGCCCGACAAGCGCCGGGCCCGCGCCCGGACCATGATCCAGGAGCTCGACATCAAGACCGAGGGTCCCGACCAGCCGGTCGGCGACCTGTCGGGCGGCAACGCCCAGAAGGTCGTGATGGCCCGAGCCCTCGTCGACGACCCGGCCGCGCTGGTCGTCATCAACCCCACCGCCGGCGTCGACGTCAAGGCCAAGCAGTCGCTGCTCGGCTCGGTCGAGGACGCGGCGACGCGGGGTGCCGGAGCCGTACTGGTCAGCGACGAACTCGACGACCTGCGAATCTGTGACCGGGTTTTGGTGATGTTCCACGGCCGGGTCATCAAGGACGTGCCACGCGGATGGTCGGACAACGACCTCGTGGCCGCTATGGAGGGTGTTTCGTCATGACTGATCGGCAGGGGCGCCCCGCCCCGACACTGCCGAAGACGGCGGCGGCGTCGGCGAACGGCTCCGGCCCCGCGCCGGCCGCCGCCGCGCGGCCGGCCTTCCGGCTGAGCAGGTTCCGCGACCTGACGCTGGTTCCGGTCATCGTGGTGCTGCTGATCGTCGGTTCGATCATCGACCCGGTGTTCCTCACCATGGGGAACCTGACGAACGTGCTCCAGCAGCAGTCGGCGCTGGCCCTGGTCGTGCTGGCCGAGGCTCTCATCCTGATCGCCGGCAAGTTCGACCTGTCGCTGGAGTCCATCGTCGGCATGGCCCCCGCCGTCGCGGTGATGCTCGTCATCGCCACCGGCGACGGCGGTTTCGGCCTCGGCCTCCCGGCCGCGCTGGCCGTGCCGCTGTGCCTGCTGATCGGCGCCCTGATCGGCGCCTTCAACGGCTTCCTCATCCTGCGCTTCCAGCTGTCGGCGTTCGTCGTCACGCTCGCGATGCTGATCGTCGTCCACGGCCTGCACCTCGGCCTGACCGGCGGCAAGAGCCTGTTCGCCCTGCCCGAGTCGTTCCTCTACCTCGGCAGCGCGGTCTGGCTCGGCCTGCCCGCCGCGATCTGGATCACCGGCGTCCTGTTCGCCATCGGCATGTTCGCCCTCGGCTACTTCCGCGGCGGCCGCGCCCTCTACGCCATCGGCGGCAACGCCGACGCGGCCAAGGCGGCGGGCATCCGGGTCGACCGGGTCGTCCTGATGGTCTTCATCATCGGCGGCGCCCTCGCGGCGCTGGCCGGAATCCTGGAGACCGGCCGCCTCGGCGGCATCAGCGCCAACCAGGGCGTCGGCTGGATCTTCATGGTCTTCGCCGCGGCCGTCATCGGCGGCGTCAGCATGGACGGCGGCAAGGGCACCATCCTCGGCGCCCTCACCGGTGTCCTGGTGATCGGCCTGGTCGAGAACATCCTGACCCTCCAGGGCGTGCCGGGCGAGTGGAAGCAGCTCGTGTACGGCGGCATCATCCTGATCGCCCTGATGATCAGCCGGTTGGCCGGCGGGAGGGCCCAGGACTAGCGTGACGACCGGCCGCGCCACCCTGCGCAGGGACAACCTGTCCCGCGTGCTCCGGCACCTGCGTGACCACGGGACCTGCTCCCGTGCGGATGTGGTGGAGGCGACCGGTCTTCACCGTGCCACCGTCTCCTCCCTGATGACCGAGCTCATGTCGCTCGGCCTGGTCCGGGAGGAGGGCACCTCGACGGCCGGCGCCATCGGCCGCCCGAGGCGGGACGTCGCGCTCGACGGCTCCCACGTGGGGGCGCTGGGCCTGGAGATCAACGTCGACTATGTGGCCGCCCACGGTTGCGACCTGGGCGGCCGCGTCCTCTTCTCGGCCCGCTCGGGCTTCGACGCGGCGGGCGCCGGTTTCTCCGGGTGCCTCTCCGAGCTGGTGCGCATGGCGCGCCTCGCCTCCGCCGAGATGGGTCCCCTGGCGGGGGTCGTGGTGGCCGTACCCGGCCTGGTCTCCGAGGGGGCCGTGACCTTCGCGCCCAACCTCGGATGGCGTGACGTGCGCCTGGCCGACCTGCTGCGCGCCGAACTGGGCGTGACGGTCGGGGTGGGCAACGACGCCAACCTGGCGGCCCTGGCCGAATACACCTCCGGCGTGGCCGCCGGCACCTCCGACATGGTCTACCTGACGGGGGAGGCCGGGGGCGGGATCATCGTCGACGGCCGACTGCTCCGCGGCGCCGACGGCTTCTCCGGCGAGACCGGCCACTTACCCGTGGACCCCGGCGGAGCCCGGTGCGGCTGCGGCCGGACCGGATGCTGGGAGACGAAGGTCGGACTGGCGGCACTCGACCCCGCCGGAGCGACCGCGATGGGCCCCGAGGCCCGGGTGAACCAGATCGCCTCCGCAGCCGCCGCCGGCGACACCCGCACCCTCGACGCCCTGGCCGAAGTGGGCCGCTGGCTGGGCCTCGGCGGTTCGATCCTGGTGAACCTGTTCAACCCCCGCGCGATCGTGGTCGGCGGCTACTTCGCCCAGCTGGCCTCCCGGCTGATCCCCCCGGCCCAGGCCGAACTCGAACGACGGGCCGTGGCCGGGGGCAGGTGCACGATCGTGGCCTCGGAACTGGGCTTCGAGGCGGCGTCCCGTGGGGCCGCCGGGATGGTCGTGGACCAGATCCTCGACGACCCGCTGATCCTCATCCCGGCCGGGTGAGCTGTTCCGGGACGACCACCCGGTCGAACAGCGACTCGCTGACGCCCGACTTCAGCGCGGCCTCCTTGAGCGTCAGGTCCTCATCGAGCGCGCGGTGGGCGATCCTGGCCGCCCGGTCGTAGCCGATCTCCGGGCTCAGGGCGGTCACCATCATGATCGAGCGTTCGATGTTCTCCTTCAGCCTCCCGGTGTCGAGCCGGGCGTCCTGAACGAGGAACGTCCGGAAGTGGTCGATCATGTCGGCCAGGATGCGGGCGGCGTGCAGCACGTTGTCGATGATCAGCGGGCGGAAGGCGTTGAGCTCGAAGTTGCCCTCGGCGCCTGCCGTCGAGACCGCCGTGTCGAACGCCATCACCTGGATGCAGACCATCAGCATCGCCTCGGCCTGGGTCGGGTTGACCTTGCCCGGCATGATCGAGGAGCCCGGCTCGTTGGCCGGCAGGATCAGCTCGTGCAGCCCGGTGCGCGGGCCCGAACCGAGCCAGCGCATGTCATTGGCGAACTTGAACAGCGGGACCGCCAGCGCCCGCATCGCCGCCGAGACCCGCACCAGCGCGTCGCAGGAGGCCTGGGCGGCGAACTTGTTGGGCGCGCCGACGAACGGATAGCCGGTCAGCCCGGCGAGCTCGGCCGCGACCTCGTCGGCGAAGCCGGGCGGCGCGTTCAGGCCGGTGCCGACCGCAGTGCCCCCGACCGCCAGCCGGTAGAGCCCCTTGCAGGTGGTCGCGAGATGGTCGACGGCGTCGTCCAGCTGGGCGACGTACCCGGACCACTCCTGGCCGACCGTCAGCGGGGTGGCGTCCTCCAGGTGGGTGCGGCCGATCTTGACCACGTCGTCCCACAGCCGGCTCTTGGCGGCGGCGTCGTCCCTGAGCCGGCGCGCCGCCGGGATCAGGGTCCCTTCGATCGCCTGTACGGCGGCCAGATGCATCGCGGTGACGAAGGTGTCGTTGGACGACTGCCCCATGTTGACGTCGTCGTTCGGATGGATCGGGTCCTTGCTGCCCAGCTCGCCCCCGAGGAGCTGGATCGCCCGGTTGGAGATGACCTCGTTGACGTTCATGTTCGACTGGGTGCCGGAGCCGGTCTGCCAGACGTACAGGGGGAACTCGTCGTCGAGCCTCCCGCCGATCACCTCGTCGGCCACCTGGACGATGACGTCGGCCTTCCACCGCGGCAGTCGCCCGGCACGGGCGTTCACGATCGCGGCGGCCTTCTTGATGTAGCCGTACGCGTGGTAGACGGCCTTGGGCATGTGGTCGTCGCCGATGTCGAAGTGGATCAGCGACCGCTGGGTCTGCGCGCCCCAGTAGTGGTCGGCGGGCACGTGGATCTCGCCCAGCGAGTCGCTCTCGGTACGGGTTCCCCGCGCCCTGAGCCCGATCGGCATGTTGCGCGGCTTGTGCGTCGTCATCGCGTCTCCCCGGCTCGGACCGGCCGGTAGCACGGCTGCCACATGGCCTCCTGGACCTGCTGGACCGGGTCGCGCAGTTCCGTCCGTGCCAGGTGCTCCTCGGCCGCCTGCTTCACCACGGCGACGGCGACGGTGGCCGAGACCTCCCTCAGGTTGTCGACCTGCGGCAGCAGCGAGGCGCCCGGCAGCGTGACGTCGACAAGCCCGCCGACCGCCTCGGCGGCGGCCTGGAGCATGCCGGGGCTGACCCGCCGGGCCCGCGACACGACCACGCCCAGTCCCAGCCCGGGGTAGAGCATGGCGTTGTTGGCCTGGCCGATGACATAGGTGATCCCCTTGTACGTGATCGGGTCGATCGGCACGCCGGTCGCGATCAGAGCGCGGCCGTCGGTCCAGGCGATCAGGTCGGCGGGCATCGCCTCGATCCGCTCGGTCGGGTTGGAGATCGGGAAGATGATCGGCCGCTCCACCCCGGCGGCCATCGCCCGCACGACCTTCTCGGTGAAGGCGCCGTGCGCGGTCGAGGTGCCCAGCAGCATGGTCGGCTTGACCCGCCTGACGACCTCCTCCAGGTCGCCGCCCTCGCCCGCCGGACGCGCGTAGGGCACCTGGAAGTCCCGCAGATCCTTCATGTCCTCGGTGAGCAGCCCCTGCCGGTCGACCGGCCAGATGCGCCGCGTCGCGGTCTCCTGGTCCAGCCCGTCGCGCATCATCGCGTCCCTGAGCTGGTCGGCGATCCCGATCCCGGCCGTGCCAGACCCGAAGACGACGATCCGCTGATCCCGCATCGGCACCCCGGACACCTTGACGGCCCCGAGCATGGCGGCCAGCACGATCGCCCCGGTGCCCTGCATGTCGTCGTTGAACGTGCAGATCCGCCCGGTGTACTTCTCCAGGATCCGGCGCGCGTTGGAGGGCCCGAAGTCCTCCCAGTGCAGCATCGCGCCCGGGAACATCCGGGTGGCCGCGCCGACGTAGGCGTCGACGAAGTCGTCGTAGCGCCCGCCGCGCACACGGGCATGCCGGTTGCCCACGTAGGTGGGGTCGTTGAGGAGCGCCTCGTTGTCGGTGCCGACGTCGAGCGCGACGGGGATGACACGGTCGGGGTCGATCCCCGCCGCGGCCGTGTAGACGGCCAGCTTGCCTGCTGCGATGCCGGCGCCGCCGCCCACACCCCAGTCGCCGATGCCGAGGATCTCCTCGGCGTCCGAGGCCACGATCAGGTCGACGTCGTCTGGGCCCAAACCCAGATTTTCGAAGGCCTGCTCGATGTCCTCGGGGTGATCGACCGAAAGATACACCCCTCGGGGACGCCGATATTCATGACTGTACGTCTTGATCGCCTGCGCCACGGTCGGGTCGTAGACGATGGGCAGCATCTCACGGAGATGATCGCCCAGCAGCCGATAGTAGAGCGTCTCGTCCCGGTCGCGCAGCGCTTCCAGGTAGACGTTCTTCAGCAGGTCGGTCGGCTGGGCCTGATACTGCGCGTACGACCGCCGCACCTGCTCGTCGAGCGTCTCGACCACCGGCGGGAGCAGGCCGTCCAGCCCCAGTTCAGCCCTCTCCTGCGGCGAGAACGCCGTGCCCTTGTTCAGCAGCGGCTCCCGCAGCACCTCAAGGCCCCGCAGGGACGTCACGTAGCCGCCGTCGCCCTGTTCGGCGAACGCCGGCCGGGTCGCACCCGGCTTCCTGTTCCCTGGTGACATCGTCACCATCCCCCCGTCTCGCCCAGGTTTGGGACATGAAGGTCCCCTCCACCCGGGCACTGCCCGGCGACACGCAGGGCAAAGTCAAGGTCTCCCCACGAGTCCCCCCAGGTCTGGGCACGATCGGCTGGTCACAGACCTGCGAACGGACGCGCAACCCCCTGCTGCACAGGCGATCCCGGCATCGGAGGCCAGCTTTTTCCGAACCGCCGTTATATATGTTGCGCCCACCGTGATAGTGTCGTTGCCAGTTGCAGTTGTGGTTCCCAAAGACTTCAAGTGCCTCACCGATCCGAATGGTGGCGGCACTTTTGTATTTCCGGAGCAATTCCGGTTGGGGTAATCATCGCGGCGACGCGAGGTACGCACAGTGCGTGCCTTACGGGCTAAGCCCCGAAGGAGATTGCAAAATGGCTACCGGTACCGTGAAGTGGTTCAACGCTGAAAAGGGCTTCGGCTTCATCCAGCAGGACGGCGGCGGCGCTGACGTCTTCGCCCACTACTCGAACATCGCTGCCCAGGGCTTCCGTGAGCTCCAGGAAGGTCAGCGCGTGAGCTTCGACGTCACGCAGGGCCAGAAGGGCCCGCAGGCCGAGAACATCGTTCCTGCCTAATCCATAAGCAGGTCGAACCGGGTCCGCACCTCTTGGTGCGGGCCCGGTTTGCCGTTCCAGGCATGATCTGGACGAATTTCGCTTAGGGCGAATTTGCAATCTCTTTGCCATTTGTCCACGTTCAGTATGCTGGCGACACTCGGCTTTGCCGCAGGAACAGCGTGTAGCCGATGACGGCAGGGATCGCGAGGTTCAGCTTTCCCGCGTCCTCGGTGAGGATCTCCTCGCTGGAGTTCAGATGCCCGGTGTCCGGGTCGATGATGAGAACCAGCCTCCTGGGCAGCCGTAGCCGCACATCCAGACCGATCGCCTGCCCTTTCCGGCCCGCCCTGTCGGTCGTCTCGCCGAGAAGACGCAGCCCCGGTTCGTCGGCGAGCAGCCCAGGACGACCACGGTTTGGGAGACGGACGGGTCCTCCCAGCCGATCAGCCGGCCGCTCCGCCGTTCCCGGCGCTCCTCGTTGGCGATGAGGAGGCGCGCGATTCCGTACAACCAGGGAAGAACGTCGTCGTCGGGTGGCCGATCCCCGAACCTGCGCCAGGCCACGGCGAAGGTCTCGCCCGCGATGTCACCGGCGGTGTCCTTGCCCACCCGGCGCGCGGCGTAGCGCAGCACGCTCTCGTAGCAGGTGTCGAACACCCGGGTGAACGTCTCCTCCGGCATCACAGCTGTCTATGTCCGGCACCGGGGGCGAAAGGTCACTCCCAGAGGGTCGAGTTCTCGGCGTTCAGGGTGCCGGGAGGGTCTTCCAGTACGCAGAACCGCAGCCCCGCCGGATCGCGCATGATCCACCATCCGCTCTCGGTGAACCGGTCCCTGACCGCGCCGGCCGCCTCCAGGCGGGCGACCTCCGCTTCGAGGTCGTCGGTGTGGATGTCCACATGGACGGCCGGGGCGCCCTCCTGGAGGCGCTGGGTGATGAACATGACGTCCTGGCCGGGAAGGGTGGTGCGGTGGAAGTCGGGGAAGGCGGCGATGGGCGGCATCTCCCGGCCGACGGCCCGCTCCCAGAAGGCCAGTTCCCGGTCGTGGACGTCCGGCGGGACGTCGATGGAGATGGTGTACAGCCGCGATCGATGTGCCATGGGATCAACCTATTCAGCTGAGGGGACCGGCGGCGGCCCCGTCGGATCTCCACCGTGGCCGACGACCACGAGTGCCGCGGGGAGTCGGGGTGGTACGACCGCCGCCGGGAGATCTACGCCGACCACCAGAACCGGGTGATCGCCGCTGACGAGGCGGGGCTGGAGAAGGCCAGGGTGTACAACGCCGAGATCGAGGACACCGCGGCCGAGGTCATGGCGGGGGACTACCGGCGAACCTGGTAGAACCACTGGATTTCAGAAAGGTTCAGCGCTCACCTGCGCGGATCACGGTCGCCGTTGGTGCCGGGGGAACCCGGGCGCGGATGCTGGCGCCTACGTTCCCCAGCAGCAGGAGGCAGCATGCTGCGTACATGGCGTCTGAGGGCGCTACTCGTCCTGACGGCCACGGCGGCCGTCGTACCGCTCACGGTGGTCGCGGCCCAGGCGGCGGTGGCGTGCCGGGTGACCTACACCGTCCAGTCTCAGTGGGCCGGTGGGTTCACCGCCGACGTCGGCCTGGCCAACATCGGTGATCCGCTCTCGTCGTGGCGGGTGACCTGGTCGTTCGGTGCGGGTCAGACCGTCTCGCAGGCGTGGAACGCCGGTGTGACGCAGAGCGGGAGTGCGGTGACCGCGTCGAACCTGGGCTACAACGGCACCCTCGCGTCCGGCGCGTCGGTGTCGTTCGGGTTCAACGGGTCGTGGAGCTCCAGCAACCCCGTACCGACGAACTTCGCCGTCAACGGCGTGACCTGCGGAGGGAGCGGGCCGACCACGTCCCCCACTCCTACTCCCACTCCCACCAGAACGCCTACGCCCACACCGACGCCGCAGCCCTCCTCGTGGCCCACACCGACGGGGCAGGTCGCCGTCAACGGCACCATCTCCGTCTCCGGCACCTTCGACGGTGGCATGCGGCGGTACTGCTGCATGGGCGACGGCGGACAGGAGGAGAGCCAGGATCCGGTGTTCCAGCTCGCCAACGGGGCGACGCTGCAGAACGTCATCATCGGCGCCCCCGCCGGTGACGGCGTGCACTGTGCCGGGTCGTGCACGCTCCGGAACGTCTGGTGGGAGGACGTCGGCGAGGACGCCGCCACCTTCCGGGGCAGCGGTGACCCCAGTTTCCTCGTCGACGGCGGCGGCGCGAGATACGCGAGCGACAAGGTCTTCCAGCACAACGGGCCGGGGACGCTCACGGTCCAGAACTTCCAGGCCGTCAACTTCGGGACGTTCTACCGCTCGTGCGGCAACTGCTCCTCGCAGTACCAGCGTGACGTCGTCCTGAGGAACGTCACCCTGACCCGTCCGGGCAACACCGTCGCCGGGGTCAACGTCAACTACGGCGACACGGCCCGGTTCTCCGGGATCACGATCGTCAACGACTCGGGTCGGTCGATGGTGATCTGCCGCAAGTACAACGGCAACAGCAGCGGCAACGAACCGACCCAGGTCGGCACCGGGGCCGACTCGACGAACTGCTTCTATTCGGCGTCGGATCTGACGTACCGATGAAGGAAGGGCGGTCGCCTGATCCGCGACCGCCCTTCTACCCGGTCAACCGGTACAACGTTCCTGTCGAGGAGAACCAGTCCCGGTCGATGAATCGGCCGGTGATCCGTCCCACCATGCACAGGATCCGCTCGAAGACGTCGCGGGTGGGCATTCCGTCATCGAGTTCCAGCCCTCGCGAATAGCGCGTGAATTCCTCCACCTCGCCTGTTCCGCCGGGATAGGGCGGCGACACGTCGCCGACGCAGACGCCGTCATAGTTGTACAGGTTGTGAAGATGTCCGGTCCCCCAGACGAAGAAGACATCGAAAACGCGCCGGTTTTCCGCGCTCAACGCGTCGATCACCTCCCTGGGCGGCATGGGACCGCTCAACGTGAGCATGTGCGCCCAGCCGGGCGCGTGTTCGCCGAGCCATATGACCACGTCCCCGGGGTAGGGGTCGTGCGATTCCATGGCCGTGGCGAAATCGCAGGAGATTCCCGACTCCGGGTCGAGCCCCATGCGTCTCACCGCGTCACCGAGGTCGTCCGTCTGGATCCACTGGCCGCTGAACTGCTCGTGCAGTCCGTGTTCGCGCAGTAGATCCCATTGACGTTCCAGGGGATATTCGTCCAGCACAACGCATTCCTTCGGACGGGCGGAGGGAGGGGCGGCACGCCCCTCCCTCCGCTGGAAACTATCGAACTATGGTCTGACGAGCACCCAGAAAGAGTCTCCCGTGTTGATTCGGTAGTCGGCGTAGAAATTACCCATCATGCTGCCGTGCAGGCCGTTGTGGGTCGTGCTGACCGCGCGCACGGAGTAGTTTCCGTGGCCCTTCTGGTCGCGTCCGGCGGCCCCTTCGTAGCTCGCGGCGACCGGGAATTCGTCACACTGCACACCGGGGGACGGGGGATACCAGGTGGGCTCCTTCGCATGGGGGTATTTATCGCGGAAATAGTATTTGCAGAAGTTGGTGCCTCTGTCCTTCTTCCACGTGGCCTTTCCGTCCGCCCCGAAGTCGACGTTCAGCTCGATGTTCGAGAAGAACCCGCGGTTGATGTGATCTTCGTTGCTCGGCCGCTTCGTCAGGGGCGGACTCGACGGGACGCCCCAGTTTCCGGGGATCGCCTTGGGCAGGTCGGCGGCGGTTTGCACTCTGTAGGGAGGGAACGAGGGTTTCGACCAGTCGTGCCCCGGCCGGTTGGGCGGATAGGTGAATTTGTTGGTGTCCACGTCGAGAGCGTCTTCGATGTGGTCGATCACCTCGCGGAAACCGGGGTTTCCGCTCTTGGACATGATGAAGACCCGATGCGCCCGGGAGTTGATGCATCCTCCGATGTGATCGGGGACGCCGTCTTTGACATTCTCGGATCTGCCGAGGACGTCCCAGTCGCACTGGAAGTGAGGGGCGTACAAGGTGTTGTCCGCACGCCCGTCTCCGTGTCGGATCACGCCGAAACGCTCACCTCTCTTACCCATGATCTCCTGAGACCACAGCCTGACTTCGAAGTCCTGGGGGCCAAGCCGGGTGATCATGGGTTTGATGGTGCACACCGTGTTGCGTCCCTGACGCTGGGGATTCGCATCGATCAAATAGGAGACATTGTTGGTCGTCTCCCACTGTTCGACGCGCTTCTGCTGGGCCTGGCCGCTCGTCATCCGGCAGGGGCTGCCGTTCTCCGACTCCAATTGGACGTCGAGCCTGACCTGGAAGTTCTTCAGCATCTCGTCGTGGTCGGTGCGCCGTACGCCGTTCTCGATGATGGCGAAGTCCTGCATCCGCACGAACACCTTCATGTTCTGCGGATTCAGGCCGCTGCCTTCACCTCCGACGACCCCGTCGCCTTCGGCGTCGCCCAGGTAACTGGTGGCCACCCAGGTCGTCCGGAAGCGGAGGTACGTTTTGGCGTGCCATTGCTGCGCCAGTTCCCATGACAGTCCCAGCAGGCCGAGAATGCCGGACTTGGGAGTGCCGGTTTTAGGAGTGACCTTGTTGCTGGCCGGCTTTCCCTTCTTCTTGCCGTCCTCGTCCTCCTCGATCTCATAAGTTCCGATGGTGACCCAGGAAGACCAGCAGGAGGTGTACACGCGCTCCTGAATACGCGCGTATTCGGGGTGGCCGTACATCGGAGGCGTGTCCTCGCACTGTTCCAATGAGAGGTGGTTGTGGTTGAAGCCGGGAGTGGCTGCCGTGGCCTGTGGCGCCGCGAGACTTTCGAGCCTCGCACTCCGGGCATCCGGGCTCGCGAACAGTGCCGTGATCCCGGCGGCGTCGAGCGGCCGCTGGAAGATCTGGAGGTCGTCCAGATCGCCCTTGATCCTGCTGCCCAGGGTCATCGCGGTGTCGGCGTGCCAGGCGGGAGAGGTGACCGGTGTGGTCTGGAGAAGGGTTCCGTTGAGGTAGAGCGCGGTGGTCCCGGCGGCGGCGTCGTAGACGCCGGCCAGGTGGAACCATTCGCCGACCGGTGGTTCGACGCCGGAGAGCACACCCTGGGTGGTCGCGGCGGCGGTGTCGCTGCCGGTCAGGGTGAACACCAGGCCGTCGCCGGGGGTGTTGCCGAGCCGGAACGGCGCCTGGTGGACGCCCCTCTGCTCGACGACGGAATAGTCGCCCTCCTTGTCGTCCCAGCGCAGCCAGGCGGCGGCGGTGAAGCTCTCGTCGGTCCGTATCACCGCTTCGGCGGTCTGAGCGAGGGGTTCTTCGCCGGGCTGGGTGACGTCGACGGTCACCTGCTGCCAGTCCGACCAAGGTGAGGCGAGGTCACCGGCGACGGCGCGCAGCCGCCAGCGGATCTGCCATCCGTCGGTGAGTTCGCCCGCCGGGACGGTGAGGACGGCCTGTCCGCCCGAGCCGACGGAAGCCGAGGTGCCGGTCCATACCTGGGTGCCGTCGTGTTCGATCTCGGCTTCGGCGCTGAGCGGCTGACCGGTCGGATGGACCAGGGTGGCGGCCAGCTTGGGGGTGAGTGTGGTGGCCGTGGCGATGCCGTCCACGACCTTGGACGGGGTGATGGTCAGGCCGGTGGCCGTCGGTTTGGGCACCGTGACCGTGAACGTGTGCCAGCCGGACCACTCGGAGGTGGCGGTGGCGGAGACCGCGCGGGCCCGCCAGCGGACCTGCCGGCCGTCCGTCAGGGTGTTCGCCGGGACGGCGATGCTCGCCTGGGTTCCGGCCGGGACGTTGTCGGCGGCGCCGGTCCAGATCTGGACGCCGTCGTGTTCGATCTCGGCTTCGGCCCGCAGCGGCTTGCCGGCCGGGTCGGCGACCTGGACGAGCAGTGCCGGGGTGCGGGTCGGGGTGACGGTGGCGCCGTCCACCTGCGTGGACGGGCTGACCTGCAGCGCCCCCACGGCCGGTTCGGAGACGGGGTCGGGCAGGTCGACGGTCAGTGCCTGCCACGGCGACCAGGGTGAGGCGACGGTGGTGGCGGTGTTGACCGCGCGGACCCGCCAGCGTCCCTGCCAGCCGTCGGTCAGCGTCCCGCCCGGGACGGTGACCGTGGCCTGGGTCCCGGAGGCGACGCCGTTGGCGGCGCCGGTCCAGGTCTGGCCGTTGCGCTCGACCTCGAAGTCGGCGCGCACCGGCTGTGCGGCCGGGTCGGTGACCAGCGTGTGCAGGGCCGGGGTCAGGCTGGTCGTGACGGTGGTCCCGCCGACCTGCTGCGACGGCGTGACCTGGAACTGCGCCACCGTCGGGTTCGGCACGTCCACGACGGCCCGCTGCCAGTCCGACCAGGCCGACGAGGTGGTGGTCGAGGTCGCGCGGGCGCGCCACCTGATCTGCCAGCCGTCGGTCAGTTTCGCGGCCGGGACGGTCGCGGTGGCCTGGCCGCCGGAGGCGATCGCTGCCGAGGCGCCGGTCCAGATCTGGCCGGTGCCCTGTCCGGTGGCGGCGGGGTCGTGCTCGATCTCGAACTGGCCGGTGAGATTGCCCCCGGCCGTGTCGGTGACGGTGCCGGCCAGCTGCGGGGTGAGCGAGGTGACGGTCGTGGCGCCGTTCACCACCTGGGCGGGGGTGACGGACAGTGCGTTGATCGCCGGGGCGGAGGCCGCTCCGGCGGTGGTGACGGTGAGCGTCGGGGGCGGGCCGTAGCCGAAGTAGTCCTCGCTGGAGGCGAAGACGCGGTAGTTGCCGGCCGTGTTGGACTCGTTGGGGAGCATCAGCACGAGGCCCTGGTTGGCGGCTCCGGCGGCCCAGTCCTGGGCGATGCCGGTGATCGTCCACTCCATGGGGGCGATTCCGCCGGCGCAGGACTCGCCGGGACCGGTGAGGGTGGTGACGGCGTCCTCGGTGGTGGCGGCGGGCTTGTTGCCCCAGGTCAGGTTGGTCTCGTTCCAGGTCCCGGTCAGGCGGCGTACCTGGATGCCCGCGCCCGCCACGGTTCCGCAGACGTGGGAGTCGATGGTGGTCAGCGCCAGCTTGGCCGAGGTCACGGTCGCGCCGGCCAGGCTCGACGTGGTGAACCGCAGGTGGGTCCGGGTGAGCTCGCCGAAGAACCGGCCCGCCATCATGTTGGGCACGGTGGGATCGGCCGGGGATCCCGAGGTGTTCGAGGCCCAGACGTCGACGTCGTTGTTCAGCGGCAGGGTGACGGTGGGGTCCACCCGGACGGGATACTTCGTGTCCGGGTCGGTCAGGAACGCGTGGTCGGGCTTGAGCACCAGTTCGGTGCGCCCGTTCCCGGTGACGACATCGGTGGCGACCGCCTCCCGGCTGCCCGGCGTGGAGTCCCACATCACCGGCCGCGGCGCCGAGGCGACGGTCTTCTTCCCGTCGGACAGGAGCAGACGGCCGCCCTTGCCCTCGGACAGGGCCAGCCCCTCGGTCTCCACCCCGATGCGGACCTCCAGCGGCTCGGCCGGGCGCTCCCGCAGGACCACGTCGTGCCGGAAACCGGTCGCCAGCGCGGTCACCACCAGGTCGGCGCCCTTGCCCGCCGCGTCGGCGAAGGTGGCGACGTTCTTCTCGACGATCGGCTTGGGCAGCGGGGTCGGCCAGCTGAGGGAGTACGACCGCCCCCCGGCCGCCGTCATGGACGCGAACGCGCCCGTGCCACCCGTGGACACCTGCACCGAGACGCCCGCGGCCTGCGCCTTGGGCCGCAGGACACCGTCCTGTTCGACCAGTCCGGTGTCGATCGGCGCCCACCCGTCACCCCGTTCGACCCGGACCGGGCCCGCGGTGAACTCGGTGCGGAACGTGCCGTCCGGCTGGGCGTACGTGATGCTGGTGGGGGTGGTCGCCTCCGCCACCTCGACGCGACTCCCCAGTCGCGCCGCCTCGTGGGACGCGGCGGCACGAGCCTCGGTCGGCTGGTTCGAGAGCGCGCTCCCGTTCTTGCCGGCGATCCACGACGCGGTCTGGTTCAGCGTCGCGTCACGGTCGTTGCCGGAGGAGTCGGCGGTGGTCGCCCCTTCTTCCTCGTCGAATCTCCAGTGAGCCGCGGCCTGCCGCAGAGTGGTGAACGACCAGGTGTGGGGGGCCATCTCGTTCTCCCCCTCGTCGATCGCCCCCGAGACCTCGACGGTGTGGACGTCGCCCGGTTCGAGCGCCTGAGCGGAGGTGAAGGTGAGCACCTTCTCCGTTGCGTCGAGAGTCACCACTCCCTCGGCCTGGGTGCCGCCCGCGTCCTTGACGATCACGCTCGCGTGGGCACTGCTGACAGGCTCGGAGAAGGTCACCTTCACCAGCGCGTCGAGCGGGACCTCCACGGCGCCGGCCGCGGGTTCGACGGAGATCACCCGAGGCGGGCTCGTGTCGCCACCTTCCCCGTCGCCGCCCTGGCTGTCGTCGCCCGAGTCGAGGTTCTCCGGCCCGATCTCCTCCACCTGGCCGTCGCGGTTGGCCGCGATCTGGTTCGCCAGCGTCTCGGTGATCATGACCGACTCCGTCCCCGGGGGCCGGTAGGCCGACATGGCGATGGCCTCCTCGTACGTGGGGAGGTTCGTCAGCTCCGTGTTGGTCATCATGACGACGTCCTCGAGCACGGGCTCCGGCTCCGGCTCCGGCATCAGGAAGTCGACGGTCAGGATGGGCGGGTGGAGCTGCCCCTTGCAGTCCTCCAGCGGCGTCGTGCGGCAACCGCCCGCCTCCTCGGGGCGGTAGCGCCGCCAGTTACGCAACTCCGACTCGTTGCCCGCGGTCAGCTGGATGCCGTAGTTGTCGGCGCCGTTGACCCACTCCTGCACGACCGTGTTCAGCGAGTGCGTCAGCGTCCAGGGATAGCCCATCGCGCCGGTGCAGTCCTCGCTGTAGGCGCCCCCTTCGTTGTTCGCACCCACGTTGGTGGTGTACGGCTGGCTGCCCCACTCCAGCGACAGCTCGTCCCAGTAGGTGGTGATCCGCCGCGCGGTGATGCCGGTCCCGACCGGATTGCCGCAGGCGTTGGACAGGTAGTTCCACAGGTGAAGGTCGGCGTTCTCCACCGTCGCGCCGGCGAAGGTGTCGGGGATGTCGGGGAACTGGAGATAACCGCGCCACCGCTTGGCGATGTTGCTGGCATACGACTTGCCGACCACGATCTGGTCCTGGTTGAAGGTGTTCCAGCTGTCCTGGTAGTCGTAGTCGTTGATCCAGGTGTCCATCCCCTCGTACTGGCCGGTGTGTCCCTCCCACCAGTCGCCCGCCGCCGCCATCAGCGTCACCGGGTAGACGACCGCGGGGTCGGCCAGGAACGCGGCCTCCGGGGTGAAGACCAGGGTCGTGCCGTCCTCGGCGAGCGTCACGGCCGCCGTGCCGGCCTTACCCGCATCGAGCGGGCCGGTGGAGTCGGCGGCCCTGGCGTCCTGTACCAGGGTGGGCCGCACCTCGGTGACCGTCTTGCCGTCCGCGCCCACGATCACCGGCCGGCCCGCGCCGCCCTTCTTGAACGACAACCCCTCGGGCAGGTCCACCGGGACCCGGAAGGAGACCGGGCCCGCGGGCCGCTGCCGGATGACGACCTTCTGCTGGAAACCGGTCGGTGTCGCGGCCACCAGCAGGTCACGGCCCTGCCCGTAAGCATCCGGGTAGGTCGCGGTGTTGCCCTTCAGCTTGGGCGCGGGCAACACCGACGCCGTGGTGATCTTCGCCTCGGCGTCGGCCTTGAGCAGAGTCCTGTCCTGACCGTCGGACAGCGCGAGGCCGCCCGCCACCGCCTTGGGTCTGATGACCCCGCCGGTCGCCACCAGGGTGGTGTCGATCGGCGTCAAACCCTTACCGTCGGCTGTCCTCACGCGGATCGGCTTGGTGCTGAGCTCCATCCGGACCGTCTTGCCGTCCGGGTTGGCGTAGTAGGTGGCGCTCTCCGAGCGCATCGACTCGATCTCGACGCGGCGGTTGTCCTTCTCGGCCTGCGCCAGCGCCTTCTCCGTCGGGGTCTCCGGTGGCGGTTCGGCGAGGGCGGGTGGCGGAGTGGGCGGGGGACTGGGGTTCTGAGCGGAAGCCGGTGTGCTCATGAGCGAGAGAGGCATTGCCAGCGTCACGATCGCGGCGGCACTACGCCGGGCGAACGACCCCGGCATTGCCAGTGATGACTTTTTCACTCCAGCCTTTCGGATGAATTCGACAAAACTGGGTGATCATGACACTGGTTGAGTGATCAGTAAAGATCATTTCAGTAACGGGAAAGAGGTGTTCCGTTACGTCGGAGGGAGTATCGGCTGATCAGCGAGCATGTGGACGCGATGAAGGGCCGGTCCGAATTCGACGGACCGGCCCTTCGTGCAATAGGACTACGAGGCGTAGGCCTCCAGTTCGTAAATGCGCGCGGCCTGGTCGGTGTTACTGGTCGGCGCGATCACATTCACCCGGATATACCGAACATCCCGTTGCGTAAAGGTGTGCGTCGTGATGTTGGCCGTGTTCCCACGCGGCTGGGCCACGTTGGTCCACGTCGTTCCGTTGGTGCTCACCTGGACGTCGAAGTCGCGCGTGTTCCAGATCGCCTGCTCCCCACCCGCCCCGGAGTGCTTCAGCACGATCTTCGCCACCCGCTGGTTCGACCCCATGTCGACGCGGATCCACTTGCTCGAACCGACCGAACACCACTTGTCGGCGTTCCCGCCGTTCACGGTGCCGTTGACGGCCTTGGCGGGGCCCTCGTTGGCGGCGCACGACGAGTCGGCGGTGGCGGTCTTGTTCAGCGCCAGGTTCGGATTGGCGGCGGTCTGTGGCACATACAGCCGGACATCCGTGAGAGAGGCGCTGCCTTCGTAGACGTTGGTGTACAGGTCACCGATCACGAAGTAGTCGGGGTAGGCCGAACCGGCGGGCCACTGGTTCGACCACGTCGTCGAGCCGTTGTTGTCGTTCTGGACCAGGTTGCCGTTGAACTGGCCGTTGTACTCGCTGGCCTTCACGTTGTAGTGCCAGATCGGGTTGTTGTTGACGACGAAGGGGCGGTGCATGCGGATCGTCCGCTGGCCGGACCGGGCGAAGTTGCCGGTCACTTCGAGGACGTAGCCCGTCTGGTCGCGCTCGATCGCGAAGGTGTAGAACTCGTTCGGCATCAGCTCCGGCTGGAGCTCGGCCGCCGACGAGAGCTGCTGCTCGGCCACGCCGCCGCTGCACGGCGTCATGAACCACTGAGAGTTGCCCGCCAGGCCGCCGGGGCCCGGGTTCCAGTTGGGCATGCCGCTGATCCACATGTTGACGGTGTTGAAGTTGCCGTCGCGGTAGTTGTAATAGGTGTTGTTGGCGGCGTTGCAGACCCGCCCGCCGGTGCCGCTCCCCACACGGTCAGGGTGCTGGGAGAAGGCGTCCATCAGGACTTTGCGGCGGTAGTGCCAGAAGTGGTTGTTGCGCGGGGCCGGGTTGGCGAAGTCGACGATCGACAGGAAGTGGAACCCGTTGTAGCCGTAGTTGCCGCGGCGGACGTCCTGCCACTCGCAGTAGGGCACCGACGGGTTGCCGGTCCAGCCGGGGGAGTTCTCGCCCTCGCCCCACGGGTGCTGGGTCTTGCAGCCCGTGTTGCTGTAGCCGTTGGTGCGGTTGTTGTACTCGATAGAGCCGTTCCGCTTACCGCCGAAGTCGAGGGTCTTGAGCTTGTACTCGATGCGGTAGTAGTCGGGGAGTTTCTGGGTCGGCCGCAGGATGACGCCGCCCGTGTGGTCGGGGACGTTCATCACCGCCACCTTCTCGCTCCCGAGCGTCTGGGTGACCAGCGTCGGGGGCTGCTCGATGACGCTGTCCTTGTTCCAGTCGCGGGCCGACAGCGAGGCGGTCAGCCAGCCGTTCTGCCCGACCGGGAATTCCTTCCGGTACGTGTAGAAGGAGTTCAGGGCGGTCGTCCAGGCGGGGCCGTAGTCGTTTTTGTACCACTGGCCCGGGTCGTCCATGATGTTGTCGAACGGCTGGGTGTAGTCGTCGCGGACCCAGGGGGCGTTGCCGGTGTTGATCGGGTTGACGAAGTTCTCGTTGTAGAGCAGCGTCCAACCAGGCCGGGTCGGGTCGTCGGCCTGGGCGGGGGTGCTCGTCAGCGTCAGTGCCGAGCTGGCCAGGAGCAGCGCAAGCGCCGCTCGGCGTGCGGCTCTGCTTCTTCGTGTACGCATCCACAAACCTCTCTGTTGGGTAACCGGGGTGGCGTCGCCGCCCGCCACCCCGGCGGTGAGACGGGGTTAGAAGCTGCCGTCCGGGTTCTGGAAGGTCTTGGCGTTGTCCTTGGTGACCATCGGGGAGTCCACGACCGTGTCCTTCTCGACCGTGGCGCCGCCGAGGATCTCCACGGCGCGGTCCAGGCCCTTGGCGCCGATGATGTCGGCGTCGTTCAGGCCGGTGACCTTGTAGTTGGTGTCGTCGAGGATGGCCTTCAGGGCTTCGGCCTGGCCGTCGACGCCGGCGATGATGATGCCGTCGGCGAGACCGGCGTCGGCGATGGCGCGCTGGGCGCCCAGGCACATCGCGTCGTTCTCACAGAACACCGCCTTGATGTCCTTGTTGCTCGCGAGCAGGCTCTCCATGACGGTCAGGCCGCCGTCGGAACCCCAGCCGCCGAAGTCGGGCGCCTCGACCAGGGTGAACTTGGCGTTGGCGGACAGGACCGACTTGACGCCGTTGGTGCGGGCCGAGCCGATGGTGTTGTCGGCGGGGCCGCCCTTGATGATGGCGACCTTGCCGCCGTCGGGCAGCGCGTTGGACAGGAACTCGCCGTTCTGGCGGCCGATGGCCTCGTTGTCGGGGCCGATCCAGCTGGTGTACTCACCCGGGAACTTGCGGTCGACCAGGACGACCGGCTTGCCGGCCGCCTTGAGGCTGTTCAGCACGGCCGGGGCCGACTCCAGCGGGCCGCCGGAGATGATGACGGCGTCCACGTTCTTGGTCAGCAGGTCTTCGACGTTGCTGGCGAGCTTGGCGGCGTCGCCGTTGGCGTCGGTGCTGATGATCTCGACGTTGCCCTTCTTCTGGGCCTGGGCGGCGATCGCCTTGTCCATGCCGCTGAAGTAGGGGCCGCTCAGCATGAAGTTCGCCACGCCGATGGTGTATCCGTCCGCCGACGCGGGGGCGCCGGTCGTCGGCTCCTCCGCGGCGGGGGAACAGGCGGTCAAGAGGGCCAGGGACAGGCCGGCAGCGGCCAGAATCCTCGTGGAAATCATGGTGTTTCTCCTGGGGGGTTTTACGCGCGCACCCGGTTGGTGCGCTGGGCGAGGATGACGGCGATGATGATCAAGCCCTTGAGTACCTGCTGCCAGAAGCTCTGCACGCCGTACAGGTTGAGCAGGTTGTTGATCAGGACCAGGACGAGCACGCCGCCGAAGGTGGCGCGCACGGAGCCCTTGCCACCGGCGAGGCTGGCGCCGCCGATGACGCAGGCGGCGATGGCGTCGAGTTCGAACGCGACGCCCACGCTGGGCTGGGCGATGCCGACCCGGCTGGCCAGGATCACGCCGGCCAGACCGGCGCACAGACCGGCGATGGTGTACGCCAGCACGATGTGCCGCCGCACGTTGATGCCGGCCAGGCGGACGGTCTCGGCGTTGCCGCCGATCGCGATGATCGACCGGCCCGCCGGGGTGCGGGTGAGGAAGACGCCGCCGACGAGGAAGACGGCGAACATGATGATCGTGCTGACCGGGATCGGCCCGGCCATGGCCGACCCGAGGGTGAAGAACGCGGGGTCCTCGGGCGCGATCGGCACCTCGGAGTAGACGAACGCGAGCCCCCGGATCGTGGTGAGGGACGCCAGCGTCACGACGAAGGGCGCGAGCCCGAACCGGGCCACCAGCATGCCGTTGACCAGGCCGAACCCGATGCCGGAGGCGACACCGATCGCCATCGCGGCGGGGATCGGCAGGCTCGACACCATGCCGGCGGTGAGGATCCCGGAGAACGCCACCACCGACCCGACCGACAGGTCGATGCCGCCGGTGAGGATGACCACCAGCATCCCGTACGCGAGCAGGCCGGTGGTGACCATCTGCTTGAGCAGGTTCGTCAGGTTGGTCTGGGTGAGGAAGTTCTCGGTGGTGATCGCGGCGACCGCGATCAGCAGCACGATCAGAGCGGTGAAGGCGACCGTGGTCAGCAGCTCGCGGGAGATCTTGGGCAGCGCGTTCACGCTCACGCGGCCACCCCGATCGCGTGCGCGAGCACCTCGTCCTCGGTGGTGCCCTCCGACGGCAGCTCCCCGGCCAGGCGTCCTTCGCGCATGACCAGCACCCGGTCGGTCGCGCCCAGCACCTCGGTCAGGTCGGAGGAGATGAGCAGCACGGCCAGGCCCTCGCGGGCCAGCGCGTCGATCATCCGGTAGATGTCGACCCGGGTGGCCATGTCGACGCCCCGGGTGGGTTCGTCGAGGATGAGCACGCGCGGCTCGGCCAGCAGCCATTTGGCGAGCACGGCCTTCTGCTGGTTGCCGCCGCTGAGTGAGGCCACCGGCATGGTGGCGCACCGGGCGGGCTGGATGCTGAGCAGGTCGATCATCCCGGCGACCCTTTCCTTACGCCCTGACATGTCGATCAGCGGCCCCCGTGTGGAGGCCCGCATGGTCGCCAGGGCGATGTTGTCGAGCACGGACATCCCGCCGATGAGGCCGGTCCGTTTCCGGTCCTCGGTCACGAAGGCCAGACCGTGCGAGATCGCTTCGGCGGGGGAGCGGAACGCCCCACTTCCGGAAGAGGCGGGCTCGGCACCGAAGACGCACCGGGCCATCTCACTGCGCCCCGACCCGACCAGGCCGAACAGGCCGACGATCTCGCCGGCGCGCAGCTCGAAGGAGATGTCGGAGAACTCGCCCCGCCGCGACAGATCGGTCACCGTCAGCCGGGCCTCACCAGGAGACGCGCGTCGTTCCGGATAGATCTGTTCGAGCTTGCGTCCGGCCATCAGCCGGATCAGCTCGTCTTCCGAGGTACGGGACGGCTCCGTCGTCTCGATGATCGCGCCGTCCTTGATGACCACGATCGAGTCGGCCAGCTCCATCACCTCGGCGAGGCGGTGGGAGACGTACACGACCAGGACCCCGCGCGCCTTCAGGCGCCGGATCAGCTCGAACAGCGCGTCGAGGTCGCTGCCGGCCAGGACGGCCGAGGGCTCGTCCAGGACCAGCACCCGCACCTCACCGGCGAGGGCCTTGGCGATCTCCACCATCTGCTGGCGCGCGATCGTGAGCCGCCCGGCGATCGTGCGCGGCTCGATGGCGCCGAACCCGGCGGCGTCGAGCAGCTCCTTCGCCCTGCGGTGCGCGGCGGGCCAGTCGATGAGGCCGGTCTTCCGCTTAGGGAACTGGCCCATCAGCAGGTTCTCGGTCACCGACAGGCCCGGCACGATCGACAGCTCCTGGTAGACCGTGCGGATGCCGCGCTCGTGGGCGTCGTGCGGCGACCGCAGTCTCACCGGTTCGCCGTCGATGAGCATCTCGCCGGAGGACATCTCGTGTGCTCCGGCGAAGATCCGGATCAGCGTCGACTTGCCCGCGCCGTTGGCCCCGACGACGGCGAGGACTTCGCCGTCGCGCCCGGTGAGGTCGACGCCGTGGAGGACTTCCACCTCGCCGTAGCTCTTCCGGACGCTCCGGAGCTCAAGGCTCATCCGAAGGCCTCCATGACCAGCACGGTCTTCTGCCGGGTGAAGTCGAGCACGGTCTCGTGCAGGCCCTCGCGGTAGCCGCCGGTGTCCTTGGTCCCGCCGAACGGCAGGTTCTCGGCCCGGATCGCGGTCGACCCGTTGACGATCACGCCGCCGACGTCGAGCAGCTTGGCCAGCGTGAACGCGCGCGAGACGTCCCGGGTGAAGACCGAGGCGTGCAGCCCGTAGGGGGAGTCGGACACCAGCGCCGCCGCCTCGACCGGGTCGGAGAACCGGGCGATCGGCGCGACCGGGCCGAAGATCTCCTCCGCGAACGTGGGGCTCTCGACCGGGACGTCCACCAGCACGACCGGGTCGACGAACGACCCCCGGCGGCCTCCGCCGACGACCAGCCGCGCGCCCTCGCCGACCAGCTTGCCGACGGCCTTCTCGACCTCTTCCGCGGCCTGCTCGGTGATCAGCGGCCCGACGTCGGTGCCCTCGTCCATCTGGTCGCCCACGACCAGCTTGGCCGCCTGCGCGGAAAGCTCGGCGACGAAGGCGTCGTGGACGCCGTCCTGGACGTACACCCGCTTGACCGCGCAGCAGATCTGGCCGTTGCCGCGGGCCAGGCGCCCGAGGGTGACGGCGGTGGCGGCGGCCTCGATGTCGGCGTCGTCGCAGACGATCATCGCGTCGTTGCCGCCGAGCTCCAGGAAGACCTTCTTCAGGGTGCCCGAGGCGAGCTTGGCGATGGCGCGGCCGGCGTTGGTGCTGCCGGTGAGCGTGATCGCGGCGATGCCCGGGGCCTCGGCCAGCGTGGTCGAGACCTCGACGCCACCGGTCACGACCTGGTGCGCGAACTCGGGAGCGCCGGCCTGTTCGACCAGTTCCGCGACCCTGATCAGGGCCAACGGGCACTTCGCCGGCGGTTGGACGATCACCGCGTTCCCGGCGGCCAGCGCGGCGGCGGCCTTGTGGGAGTACAGCTCGACCGGGTAGTTGAACGGCACCAGCGCGGCCACCACACCGAGCGGCTCGCGGATCGTCACCGCGAGGTGGCGCTCCATGCCGGGCACCGCGTCCATCGGGGTCTGCCGGCCGAACAACCGGGTCGCCTCGGCGGCGTAACCGCGCCAGATCCGGATCGCGGCCTCGACCTCACCCCGCGTCTGGGGCAACGGCTTGCCGTTCTCCGACGCCAAAAGCCGTGCCAACGACTCGAGTTCGGCCTCGATCAGGTCGGCCACCCGCCGTAACAGGGCCGCCCGTTCGTGACTGGGCATGGCCGCCATCGCCCGCTGCCCCTTCTGCGCACTGCCGATGGCGGCCACGACTGCGTCGGTGCTCAGGTCGGGCACCTCGCCGAGAGGTTCACCGGTCCCCGGATTCCGCACCACAATGGTCATCTGTCACTCCTTCGGTAGGTGGTTGCCGCGCAGGCGGGAACCCTTGGGCGGGCCATAACCGATGCGTTTGCTGATGTCGTCGGCCATCGCACGGGCCTTGGGAGCGAGGCGGTGGCAGTCGTCGCGGCTGAACCGCGCGGCCGGGGCCGAGACGCTGAACGCGCCGACCGGCTCACCGGAGGCGTTCATGATCGCCAGACCGACGCACCTGACCCCCTCCTCGTTCTCCTCGTCGTCGATGGCGAACCCCTGGTCCCGCACCACGCCCAGCTCGGCGAGCAGCGCGTTCCCGGTGAGGGTCCTGGGTGTACGCACCTCAAGAGGACCGGCGAGGATCTCGTCCCGCCGCGACGGCTTGAGCAGGGCGAGCATCGCCTTGCCCATCGCGGTGCAGTGGAGCGGCGCCCGCTTGCCGATGTGCGACACCAGACGGATCGACTTGGCGCTCTCGACCTTGTCGACGTACACGATCTGTTCGCCGACCAGCACCCCGAGGTGCACGGTCTCCCCGCTCACCTCCACCAGTTCGGCCAGATAGGGCCGGGCGGCGGCGCGCAGGCCGTCCTCGTCGAGGTACTGCCCGGCCAGCATGATCAGGGTCACCCCGAGCCGGTAGGACCCGGCCGGATCACGGTCGAGCACTCCGAGTTCGAGCAGTGAGGTGACGTACCGGTGGGCGGTGCTGACGGCGATTCCGGCGCGGCTCGCGAGCGCGCCCAGGGTGATGCCGCCGCGCCCGGCGTCGGAGACGGCGTGCACCAACTCGAAGGCTTTGTCGACGCTTGCTGATTTACGACCACTCTGCATTCGAGTTACTCGAATCTATTTTCATATTCTTGTAACATGCTTGCGAGAGTTGCATCGCCCTCAGATCCTGTCAAGCCCCTGACATTTGGGGCTTTTGTCGTGTCTGGGGGTATTTTCTGGTTCGACTGTCCGAGTTTTGCGTATTAGTTTGTCGTTTTTGCAAACAAGAAAGGCCGGCCACTCGTCGTGACCGGCCTTTCTGGTGATCTAGTTGGGCGTGATCGAGTACGTCGCACTGGCAGCGGTTGAGAAAGTGATGACATCGTTGCTCAGCACCGGCGTCACGCCACCGGTGACGGTCACGCCGCGCCCGGGCCACGGGTTCTGCAGCCGCAGTTGCCCGCCGACCGTGCTCGTCACGTCGACGTAGCTCGCCTGGCCGTTGGCGCGCGCCGACGAGACGACGAACCCGCCCGGCGCCCGCAGCTTCACGAACGAGCCGTTCTTGCCGGAGGGCCAGACCGGGAACACCCGCATGATCCCCAGGTCACTCTGGAGCAGCATGCTGTTGATCGCCTCGACCGTCCCCGACTTCTCCAGCCCGTGGTTCGGGTCGACGACCCTTCCGTTGGGGGCCGAACGGGTGGTGATCTGGTTCTTCAACCGGTCGATGAGCGACTGCGCCGGGTAGCCCACCCGCGCCGCCTGGGTGAACACCTTCGGGAAACTGTTCTCCTGACCCCAGGAGTTCATCGCGTCGAGCGTCTGGATCGCGACCTGGCGGTCGGCGGCCGGCCCGTTGATCCCCAGCGCCTCACCCGGATGGATGAACTCCAGGTTCACCGTGTTGTCGCCCGGCCGGATGGCCCGCCCATCGGAGACGGTGCCCGGGTCACCGAGGGCGAACACCTGCTGGTTGTTGTACGTCGTCCGCGGGATCGGCGCCAGCCGGTTCAGCATGTCCTGCCAGGTGGCGCGGTTGGTGGCATCCACGTTCAGCCGGGTGCTCGCGTCGATGGCCGTGGTCAGCAGCGTCTTCAGCATGCCGAGATCGGCGCCGGAGTTGCGGGCCCAGGTGCCCTCGTGGGGGCCGGAGTAGAGGTTGAATCGGTTGTTCTCCAGCTGCAGCCAGTGCTGGAAGAAGGTGGCGACCTCCTTCATGAAGGGGTAGCCGCGCTGGGACAGCCAGGTCTGGTCGCGGGTGTACTGCCAGTAGGCGACGTACTGGGTCGCGGTGAACAGACTGTTGCCGACCTGCTGGTGGTAGTTGTCGTCGGCGGTGCTCCCGTTGGGCGCGATGCCGACGGGGAACAGCACGCCCGACGGCACCCCGCCGCTGGGGAACCGGCCGTTGACGTAACCGGTGTTCACCCTTCTGAGGTCCTGTGTCGCTCTGCGGCGGGCCTCCGGCAGGTAGGCGCTGACCAGGTCGAACACGGGAAGAGCCAGTTCGGCGCGGTTGGAGGAGTAGACGCCGTAGAAGTTGGCGATCCAGTTGTAGTTGAGGTGCATGTCGCCGCCCCACAACGGATAGTCCGTCGTGGCCCAGATCCCGAACAGACCTGGCGCGGTCTTGCCCGCGCGGCTGGCCGAGCCGATGAAGTACTGGGCGGCGTAGTAGTAGCGCTCGAGAACGTCGTCGTCGAGGTCGACGTAGGACTTGAGCCAGTACTGCTTCCACCATTCGACGTGCGCGTTGTACTGCGAGTCGATCGAGCCGCTCGTCTGCGCGTCGGCCAGGCTCCGCGCGGCCGGGGCCGGGTCGTTCCCGCTGGTCCCGCCGCCGGCGACGGCCGTGACGACGTTGATCACGCCGCCTGAGGGGATGTCGACGGTGATCTGGTTGTTCGCGACGCTCTGGGTCCCGCCGATCACGCGGGTGGCGAGGGCGGCCCGCGAGGTCCACTGACCGGAGGCGGTCTGGCGTGCGGCCCAGACGGTGTTGCCCGAGGTCCCCGACGTGCTGGTGAACCCGGACCGGCCGTTCTGGATCTGGGTCGTGTTGGAGACCCGGATGCGGGTGGCCGCGTTCGCCTGGATGCGGGTGACGACGAGGTTGTCGTTCGCGCCGGTCCAGGTCCGCATGCTGACGGGGGCGCCGCCGAGGCTCATTGTGGTGTCGATGTCCCCCTTGAGGATGTTCTGCTCCTCGGTGAACTGGCCGGTGGGGTTGCCGGTCGTGCCGTTGTAGAGCTCGAACTGCCCGATGCGCGCCCTCGGGTTGTTGACGCTGTCCGAGGTGGTGCCCTGGGTCGGTTCGCTGATGCTCAGCCGCACGTAGCGCGCGGTGACACCGGTGATCGTCCGGTCGGTCGTAGCGGCGGTGTTGTTGGTGACGGTGTCGCGGGTCGTCCAGGTGGAGTTGTTGTCGCTGGTCTCCAGGGTCCAGTTCTTGGTGGTGTTGGCCGTCTCGGCGGGACGCGCGGCGGCGTCGTGGCGGAGGAGATACCGGCTGAAGGTCTTGGACGACCCCAGATCGACCGTGATGGTCTGCGGCTTGCCCACGTTGGAGACCCAGCCCTCATAGCCGGAGCCCCAGCCGCCGTTGACGGCCCGGCTGGGCGGGAAGGACGAATGCGAGCTGGACGCGGTCGCGGTCGACCCGATCGCCAGGTTCGGCGAACCGCTGTTGCTGACGGGGTTGATCGAGACCGACCCGAGGGCGACGAGCGACCGGTTGGGGCTGGCGGTCCAGAAGTCACCCTTGGCGATCCGGAACGTCTTGAACCCCTCACCCCCGCCCGAGGTGACGCCGATGTCACCGTTTCCGATGATCGCGGTGTCCGGCATGGTGTCGGTGACCGACCCGGTGTAGGCCTGGTTGGTCCAGCGGCCCTTCACCGCTCCGACCAGGGACTGAACGGCGGTCCACTGCTGGTCGGCGGTGGGGGTGGCGGCCTGCGCTGATGTCGCCGTGGACAGGGCGGCGAGCACTGCGAGCGCGGTGACTATGGCTAAGCCACGCGTTCTGATCATGGGGATTGCCTTTCCGTGGTGGCCCGGCGAGGCGTCGGATAACGTTATCCGGAACCGTAGATTGTTGCCGGGAGGTTTCACAGAGCGGCGAAAGTCACAAATTGATCACGTCAGGAATCGGTGGTGACCAGCTTGGCCGGAGGCGCCTCAAGGGTGACCGGCTCGCCCCAGGCGCTGAACGCGATGTCGCTCCGCCAGGTCGTCGCCCCCAGCGGCGCCTTGGGATCGGCGTACTCGGTGACCAGCCTGATGGGCAGCCCCTTCGGGTCGACCCACATCTGCCACGCCACGACCAGCGTCCCCGGCCGGGCCGACTCATCCGCCGCGAACGCGGGAGAGGCCGCCGCCAGCGCCGCGAGGGTGATCTTCCCCGTCCGCATGTCGGCCTTCTGGTCCTCCTGGGTGGCGAGCAGCGCCTTCAGCGTGGACGGTTCGAGGATGAGGACGGGAGAGAAGAAAGGGCTGCGCTTCCCCGGCTCACTGGGCCACTGCATCCACTTCTTGCCCTTCGGCAGCATCTCGCCGACCGGGCCGCCCGACTGGTAGGTGTGCGGGCCGAGCGCGACGGACCGGGACGCGGAGTCCATGAGGTCGGTCTTCATCGTGACGTCGAAGCCTTCGACGCCCGAGGGGCTGAGCAGGATCGTGCCCTTGCGCTCGCCCTGGTTGAGCTCGTCACCCTCGACCTGGGTCTCCTGATGTTCGGCGACGGTGACCCCACGGCCTTCGCTCAGTAAGGAGGCCAGGGCCCGAACGGGGTCGGGGGAGGAGTTTCCCTGCCCGCCCGCCTCCGTCGCGGGCGCTTCGGAACTGCAGGCGGTGGCCAGCATGGCGATCAGTACGATAAGGGCCGATCTGGCCATGTTCGTCATGGCAGGGGAGCGTATCGGCCGGGAGCCTTCCCCGTGACGCGATGGTCAAAATGGCGGTCAAGCGGCCGAAAAAGGGGCCCCGAATGAGTTCCGAGCTCGCCGGAAGAATGGACCGTCAGGCGTTGCTCCTGCGTCGGCGGCTGTTCTTCTGGACTTGCGTTCTCGCAGGTGGGCCGGGCGTCTTTATCGGCGGGATTGCGATCCTCCTCTCCCCGGCTCACCCGGAGGCGGCTTATCTCGGAATCGTGTGCACCGGCGGCGGAAGCCGTACGGAAAGAGGGAACGGATCGCCGTCGGGGCCCGCGCGATGAGCATCGGCTGAGAGTCGCGGCCCTCTGGAAACCGGACATCATCCTGCTTCGCGGCGGAGGGTCACCGGGGGTTCGACAGGCTGATCTCGACGGTGAGGGCCTCGCGAACGACTGGCGGAGCTGTGACGGGAATACCTTGGCTTTGAAAACGGTTTTCGACCCCGTGAAGCGAAGTGACCTCCGTCCGCTGGTCCGGCTCCGGTCGAGCGCCGGCACCGGTGTGACGTACGTGACCAGGAAGAACCGGCGCAACGACCCCGACCGGATGGAATTGCGCAAGTACGACCACGTCGTCCGAAGGCACGTGACCTTCCGAGAGGAGCGATAGCGCATGAAGAAGGGCATTCACCCTGAGTACCGTCCGGTGGTCTTCCGCGACCCGAGCGCCGGGTTCGCGATCCTGACCAGGTCGACGGTGCGGTCGAACAAGACCGTCGAGTGGGAGGACGGCCGCACCTACCCGGTCGTCGACGTCGACGTCAGCTCCGCCAGCCACCCGTTCTACACGGGCAAGAGCCGCGTGATGGACACCGCCGGACGCGTGGAGCGTTTCCGCCAGCGTTACGGTAAGTGACCTCACGAACGAGAGCCGGCCACGGATGTGGCCGGCTCTTTCAGTTCGCAGAGTTTGCCGCCGCCGGTGATCTCGCCCAGGACCTGCTGAAGATGCTGGATCCGCCGGTGTGCCTCCGCCACGAGGCTCTCGGCCAGGCGCTGCCAGTCTTCGGGTGCCGGGTCGGGCGGTAGTTCGTCGAGGACCTGTTTGATCTCCGCGACCGACAGGCCGACCCGCTGGGCGACGCGGATGACTTTGGTCCGGCAGACGTCGGCGTCGTGGAACCGTCGCTGGTTTCCCGAGGTCCGTTCGGCGGACAGGAGGCCGTGGGCCTCGTAGAAACGTACGGCTGAAGGAGCGACCCCGCTCGCGCGGGCCAGGTCTCCGACCGTCAGCGGCATGCCGGCCTCCCGGTGTTGACTTCAACAAATGTTGAACTTCTAGTCTGCCAGCCATGACGACAAACGCGGCGATGGTCACCCGCTTCGGCGGCCCTGACGTGCTGGAACTGGTGGAGATCCCCGACCCGGTCCCGGGGGAGGGCGAGATCCTGGTCGACGTCGAGGCCGTCGACACCCTGCTGCTGGAGACGGTGGTGCGGTCGGGTCTGGGGCAGGACTACTGGCCGATCCGGCCGCCGTACATCCCCGGTGGGGGAGTGGCGGGCAGGGATCAGAACGGCCGGAGGGTGGCCGGGTACACGAACGGCTACGGCGGTTATGCCGACAAAGCGGTGCTCGTCTCCGCGGTCGAGGTGCCCGACGGGGTTCCGCTGCGGACGGCGGCCGCGCTGCTCCACGACGCGACGACCGCCTTGGCCCTGTTCGAGGCGACGAAGATCGGGGCGTCGGACACGGTGCTCGTCGTCGGGGCCAGTGGCGGGCTCGGGGTGCTGGAGGTCCAGCTCGCGCGGGCCCGTGGGGCCACGGTGATCGCGGTCGCCCGTGCGGTCAAGCTCGCCCGGCTGGGGGAGCTCGGGGCCGACCTGCTGATCGATTCCGACCAGGCCGACTGGCCTCAGGTGGACGTCGTGCTCGACAACATCGGCGGTGCGCTCGGAGCGTCGGCCGTCGGGGCGGTGAAAGCGGGCGGCAGGTTCTCCGCGCACGGCGCGGCCGGTGGGGGGTTCACCACGGTCGACCGGCCGGATGTCACGGTCACCGGCATCGAGGCCGCCCAGCTCTCGGACGCCGACCGCCTGCGCCACCTCACCCACGCCCTCCGGCTGGCCGAAGAGGGCACGCTCCGTCCGCTCATCGGGCAGACGTTCCCGCTCGGAGAGGCCGCCGCCGCGCACGCCGCCATGGAGGCGCGGGTGGTCTGGGGCAAGACACTGCTCGCTGGCACACTTGGCGGGTGATCTTTCTCTTCGCGTACGGCACTCTCCAGCTCGAACGGGTCCAGCTCGCCCAGTTCGGCCGCCGTCTGCGAGGTCGCCCCGACGCGCTGCCCAACCATCGCCTCACCACGGTCGAGACGTTCCCCTACGTCCAGCGGTCGCCAGGGATGGAAGTGCTCGGCACGGTCTACCAGGTCACCGCCGACGAGCTCGCCCAGGCCGACGCCTACGAGGGCGTGGAGTACAGCCGCCGCATGCTCGCCCTCAAGTCGGGCATCGACGCCTGGGTCCACCTGTCTAACGAGTCGACTCCCTGATCACCAGCTCGGGCTGGAACATGACCTGCTGGTGGGCGTGGGTGGCGGGGTTGTCGCACTCGTCGAGCAGGAGTTCGGTCGCCACCCGGCCGAGCTGGTGGGTGGGCTGGCGGACCGAGGTCAGCGCCACCGCCGAGGCCGCCGCGAAGTCGATGTCGTCGTAGCCGATCAGGGCGACGTCCTGCGGCACCCGGATGCCCGCGTGGGCGAGGCCGCGCATCAGGCCGAGGGCCAGTAGGTCGTTGGCGCAGAACACGGCGTCGGGCAGGCCGCCTTCTGCGATCAGTTTCTCGGCGGCCTGCTGGCCGGCGCGGGGGGTCATCGCGGGCATCTCGATCACCCGCAGCGGTCCGCCGAAGGCGCGTTCGGCGCCCGCCCGGCGGTCGAGGCACTGGCGGATGGTGAGGGGGCCGGTGACGTACACGATCGATGTCGCCCCCGACTCCATCAGGTGACGCACCGCCGCGGTGCCGCCGCCGATGTCGTTGACCGCGACCGAGCACTGGTCGGATCGATGCGGCGGGTGGTCGACCAGGACGACGCTGATGCCGCGGTCGCGGAGCCGGTCGAGCCGCGCCGGGTCTTCGTCGGACGGAGTGATCAGCACCCCGCGCACCCGCTGTTCGGCCAGGACCAGCAGATTGCGCTCCTCCTTGGCCCGGGATCCGGCGGAGTTGCTGAGGATGACGGCGTAGCCGAGATCGCTGGCGACCTCCTCGACGCCGGCTGTGACGTCGGTGAAGAACGGGTTGCCGATGTCGATCACCGACAGGCCGATGGTCCTGCTGTGGCCCGCCCGGAGCGTGGACGCCGAACCGTGGCGCACGAACCCCAGCTCACGGATCGCCGCCTCGACCCTCTCGCGGGTCGCCGGTGACACCTTCTCGGGCCGGTTGAGCACGTTGGACACAGTGCCCGGTGACACTCCGGCTCGCGCGGCGACATCCACGATGCCCACGTCGCTCATGGACGTTGATTAAAACGTAATAGAGAGAAAGCGGCAACGGTGAGGTGCTGTAGAGCATGAAATGCCATGGAAATCGGCTATTGACGGGTTGGTAACCCTCATCTACTGTCCGGTCAAAAATTGAAACGTTTTTCTGACTGGAGGTCGAATGCTCGCGTTGCGGGAGGTGAGCAAGTCCTTCGGCGCCGTCCGCGCCCTGCGCGAGGTGTCCCTGGACCTGGTCCCCGGCGAGGCGCACGCCCTGGCGGGGGAGAACGGGGCGGGCAAGTCGACCCTGGTCAAGATCCTCTCCGGGGTGCACCGCCCGGACCGGGGGACGCTGCTGCTCGACGACCGCCCGATCGAGTTCCACGGCCCCGCCGACGCCCAGGCGGCCGGAGTGGCGGTCATCTACCAGGAACCGACCCTCTTCCCCGATCTGTCGGTCACTGAGAACATCTTCATGGGCCGCCAGCCCCGCCGTTCGTTCGGACGCCTCGACCGCCGGGCGATGCGGACCCGCGCCGTGGAACTCTTCTCCCGGCTGGGCGTGCCGCTCGACCCCGACCAGCCCACGCGCGGCCTGTCGATCGCCGACCAGCAACTCGTCGAGATCGCCAAGGCCCTGTCGCGGGACGCCCGGGTCCTCGTCATGGACGAACCGACCGCCGCGCTGTCGGGCAACGAGGTCGAGCGGCTGTTCGGGGTGGCCGGCTCCCTCCGCGAACAGGGATGCGCGGTCCTGTTCGTGTCGCACCGCCTCGACGAGATGTTCTCGCTGTGCCAGCGGGTGACGACCCTGCGGGACGGGGCGTGGGTCGCGACGGACGTCATCGCCGACATCACCCCCGATGACCTGGTCCGGCGCATGGTCGGGCGAGACCTCGCGACGCTGTTCCCCAAAACCGACACCTCGCCCGGCGAGGTCGCCCTTCGCGTGGAAAGGCTGACGCGGGAAGGGGTTTTCACCGACGTCTCCTTCGAGGTGAGATCCGGCGAGATCGTCGCCCTGGCCGGGCTGGTCGGCGCGGGGCGCAGCGAGGTCGCGCGGGCGGTGTTCGGCATCGACCGCTGGGACGCGGGCCGTGTCCACGTCGCCGGGCGTCCCTTACGCGCGGGCAGCCCGACCGCGGCCATGGCGGCCGGGGTCGCCCTCGTACCGGAGGACCGGCGGCAGCAGGGGCTGGTCATGGACCTGTCGATCGAGCGGAACATCGGGTTGACGGGGTTGCGGTGGGGGCTGGTGTCGCGGGGGGCCGAACGCGCCCGCGCGACCGACTGGGCGATCCGCCTCCAGGTCAAGTACGCGCATCTCACCGACGCCGTGACGGTGCTGTCGGGCGGGAACCAGCAGAAGGTCGTGCTGGCCAAGTGGCTGGCCCGCGAACCCCGCGTGCTGATCGTGGACGAACCCACGCGAGGGATCGACGTCGGGACCAAGGCGGAGGTCCACCGGCTGCTGTCGGAACTGGCGGGCCAGGGGCTCGCGGTCCTGATGATCTCCTCGGAGCTTCCCGAAGTGCTGGGCATGGCCGACCGGGTGCTCGTCATGCACGAGGGGCGGTTGGTGGCCGACATTCCCCGTGCGGAGGCGACGGAGGAACGCGTGCTGGCCGCCGCGACGGGGAGGGCCGCGTGACTCCACGAATCGCAGCCCAGGAACGCGTGGCGCAGCGATCCGGCCTGCGGCCGGATATTTCCGGACTCCTCCGGGGGCCGCGATGACGACGTCCACAGAAAGAACCCACGCGCGCCCCAACGCCGGAGCCAGGGCCTTCGTCGATCGCGTCGCCCGGGTCAGGGAGCTCGGGATCGTCGTGGCGTTGCTGGCGCTGTTCGGGATCACCGGGGCCGTCAATCCCGCGTTCCTCTCCCCGGCCAGCATCCGCGACATCCTGCTCAACTCCGCGATCATCGCCACACTCGCCGTCGGTCAGACGCTCGTCGTCGTCACCCGCAACGTCGACCTCTCCGTCAGTTCCGTCGTCGGGATCAGCGCGTTCGGGGGCGCGCTGATCCTGGCCGACCATCCCCAGATCCCCATCCCCGTCGTCATCGCGGGATGCGTCGTCCTCGGCGCGGCATGCGGCGCGATCAACGGCCTACTGGTCGGCGTAGCCAGGGTCCCCGCCCTGGTCGCGACCCTCGGGACGCTCTACGCCTTCAGAGGCGTCGACTACGCCTGGGCCGGTGGCCGCCAGGTCAACGCCGCCGACATGCCGCAGGGCTTCCTCCGTCTCGGCTCCGCCGACGTGCTCGGCGTCCCGTTGCCCGCGCTCGTCGCGCTCACGGTCCTGCTCGCGGTCGGCTGGGTGATGCGCAACCTCCCGCAGGGCCGCGAGCTCTACGCCATCGGCTCCAGCCCCGACGCGGCGGTTCTGGCAGGCATCGGCGTGAGAAAGCGGGTCCTGACGGCCTTCGTGGTCAGCGGCGCGCTCGCGGGGCTGGCGGGCGTCATGTGGGCGGCCAGGTTCGGCACCGTCGACGCCACGGTCGCGACCGGCAAGGAACTCGACGTCATCGCGGCGGTCGTCGTCGGCGGCGTCGCCATCTTCGGCGGTTCCGGGACCGTCTACGGCGCGGCCCTGGGGGCGCTGCTGCTCTCCGGCATCACGAGCGCCCTGGCCGTCCTGAGAGTGGACGCCCTCGCCCAGACCGCCATCAACGGCGCGCTGATCCTCGCCGCCATCATCCTGGACCGCCTGCTCGCGATACGGGTCGCCAAGGCGCTGCGGAAGCGGAGGTACCGCGATGCGCGCTAACCGCTGGGAGACCCTCGTCGTCGCCCTCCTCGCCGCCGTCACGCTCGCCGCGACCTTCGGGGTCGACGGGTTCGCCAACGGCTCCAACGTCGGTTTCCTTTTCCTGGACGTCACCGAGATCGCCCTCATGGCCCTGACCATGACCCTGGTCATCGTCGCGGCGGAGATCGACCTCTCGGTCGCCTCGACGCTGGGCCTGTGCTGCGCGGTGCTGGGCTCGCTCTGGAACGCCGGCCTCCCGATCGAGGCGATCATGCCGATCTGTCTCCTCACCGGAGCGCTGGCCGGCGCGCTCAACGGGGTGCTGGTGACCCGGCTCGGGCTGCCGTCGCTGGCGGTCACCATCGGCACCTTCGCGCTCTACCGGGGCCTGGCCTACGTCATCCTCGGCGACCAGGCGGTGGCCGACCTGCCTCCGGCGTACACGAGCCTGGCGACCCAGGCCATCGGGCCGATCCCACTGGCGACCCTGCTGGTGGCGGTGCTCGCGATCGGCGCGGGGATCGTCCTGCACCGGACCGGGCTCGGGCGGGCGATCGTCGCGCTCGGCTCCAACGAGGAGGCCGCCTACTTCGCCGGGATCCGGGTCAAGCGGATCAAGTTCTGGCTGTTCGTCGCCTCGGGCGCGATGGCCGGCCTGGCCTCGCTCGTCTTCACCTTCCGGTACGCCAGCGCCCGCGCCGACAACGGCATCGGGCTGGAGCTGGCCGTGGTGGCCGCCGTCCTGCTGGGCGGGGTGTCGATCTTCGGCGGTCGCGGCACCCTCCCGGGCGTCATCGCGGCCGTGCTGCTCCTGGCCGTCGTCCGCAACGCGCTCATCCTCGCCGACGTCGCCAACGAGGTCCTCAACTTCGTGACGGGCCTGCTGCTCGTCGCCTCGGTGCTCGCACCGAACCTGAAAGTCCGTCTGGAAAGGAAACCGGTCCCATGAAGCGTCCGATCGTCCTTCTCGCGGGGCTCGCGCTGCTGGCCACGGCCTGCGGCGGCACGACCAGGTCCGATGTGGCGGCGCAGCAGAGCGCCGCACCGCCGGCGTCCTCGGCCCCCGCAGCCGCCGATCCGAACGCCCCGATCAAGCCGGGGCTGAAGATCGCCTTCCTGCCCAAGCAGGTCAACAACCCCTACTTCACGATCGCCGACCGTGACGGCGTCGCGGCCGCCAAGGAGTTCGGCGGGGAGGGCAAGGAGGTCGGCCCGTCGGAGGCGAGCGCGTCGTCGCAGGTCTCCTACATCAACACGCTGATCCAGCAACGGCAGGACGCCATCGTCATCTCCGCCAACGACCCCAACGCGGTCGTCCCGGCGCTCAAGCAGGCCATGGCGGCGGGCATCAAGGTCGTCTCGTACGACTCCGACACCGCCCCCGACGGACGGAACGTGTTCGTCAACCAGGCGAGCGCCGAAGACCTCGGACGCACCCAGGTCCAGCTCCTCGCCGAGCAGATCGGCCACAAGGGCAAGATCGCGGTCCTGTCGGCCACCCCGAACGCGACCAACCAGAACACCTGGATCGAGTTCATGAAAGACGAGCTCACCAAGCCCGAGTACAAGGACATGGAACTGGTGAAGGTCGCCTACGGCAACGACGACGACCAGAAGTCGTTCACCGAGACTCAGGGCCTGCTGCGCAGCTACCCCGACCTGGCCGGCATCATCTCGCCCACCACCGTCGGCATCGCCGCCGCCGCGCGCTACCTGTCCGACTCCGACTTCAAGGGCAAGGTCAAACTGACCGGTCTCGGCACCCCCAACCAGCTCCGCGCCTTCGTCAAGGACGGCACCATCGAGGGCTTTGAACTCTGGAACCCCGGCGATCTGGGCTACCTCGCCGGTTGGGCCGCCGCCGCGCTGGCATCCGGCCAGATCACCGGCGCGGCAGGGGAGAAGTTCAAGGCGGGGAAACTGGGCGAATACACGGTGGGCGCGGGCGGCGAGGTCCTGCTGGGCAAGCCGACCGTGTTCAACGCCGGCAACATCGACGACTTCGACTTCTGAGAAAGCGGTACCGGCCCCCCGGGTGGCACCCCGGAGGGCCGGCGATCCGGTTAGCTGATCCGGGTCAGCCGCCACTGCTGACTGCTCGCGCTCGAGCAGGTCTGCTGCCGCAGCTGGGTCAGGTCAGCCGAGTTGGGCATTTCCAGGCACAGGCTGCTGTGCCCCGCCTGGATCCGCCAGTTCGATCCCTGCGCCGTGAACAGATACGACTGGTTCGTACCCGTGTGGCAGGCCCACTGCACGACGACACCGCCCGCCGAGGTCGACTGGCCCGACACATCGGCGCACTTGTTGGAGTGGGTCGCCTGGAGCCGGAAGGCCCCGTTGCCCGCGTCCACGAACCGGAAGCGCTGGTTCGTCCCGCTTCCGGCCGACCACTGGACGATGCGCGCGCCGTCGGCGGTCGAGGCGCCTTCGACGTCCAAGGCCTTGTTCGACCCCACGTTGACGATCTGGTAGATCCCGCCCGCCACGGGCCCGGTGGTCGACGGCGTTCCGCCGACCCCCTGACCTTGCAAGGTGAAGGAGTCGAGGTCGAACTGGTTCGTCGTGGAGTGCTTGAAGACCAGGTAGAACGTCTGGCTGCCGCTCACCCCGGTCACGCTGCTGACGGACGTCGAGACGTAGGTGTCCCAGCCTCCCGTCGACGGCACCGACGTGGTCGCGAGCAGGGTCCCGGTCGCCGAGCCCGCCCGCAGTTCGATCGAGCCGCCCGAGGAGATCGAGGAGACCCGGTAGGAGATACCGGTCACCCCCTGGGTCGCCATCGGCGCGAACGAGATCCAGTCGTTGTTGGAGATGTCGCCGACCCGGTTGCCGTTCTCCGCCGCGGACTGAGCGACCACCCGTACCCCGGAGGAGTTCGCGAAGTGCTCGGCCTGCTTCTGCTTGGGCTGGAGGATCAGCTCGGCGCCCTTGGTGAGGCCGCCGCTGTCGGTGTACGTCGCCGAGATCACGTAGAACACGTTCTGGGTCGGATCGTGCCCCGACTGCCCGGTCGTGATGGTCGCCGAACAGCCGGTGCGCTGGTCGGTGTCGTGGCTGTGCGTGTCATGCCCGAGGGCCACGATGACCTGCACACGCGAACAGTCGATCGCCCCGTCCTCGGGGTCGCTGCCGGTGATCGTGTACGAGATCGTGTCGCCGAAACTGAACGCGCCGCCGTTGGGTGGCGCGGAGAACTGGAGTGTCGGCGCCGTGTTGCCCACGACGACCGGCACGGTGGCAGAGCCGGTCTTGCCGCCCGCGTCCCGCACGGTGAGCCGCGCGGTGTAGTTGCCGTTGGAGGAGTAGGTGAAACTCGGGTTGGCGGAGGTCGAGTCGACCGAGCCGTTGTCGGTGAAGTCCCACGCGTAGGTGATCGCGTCACCGTCGGGGTCGGCCGAGCCCGACGAGGAGAACTGCACCGTCAGCGGCGCCTGGCCGGAGGTCGGCGTTCCCGACGCCCTGGCGATCGGTGCCCGGGAGCCGTTGATGTAGTCGATGCGGTAGACGCCGTCGTCGGTGTTGGAGCCGCCGAAGCCGCTGCCCCAGTCGATCATGTAGAGCGAGCCGTCGGGCCCGAACTTCATGTCCATCGGCGACCGGAACTGCATCGACGACAGGAACCGGTTGACCTTCAGCAGGTTGCCGGAGTTGTCGAGACGCATCTCGGCGATGAAGTTCCGGCTCCACTCGTAGAAGAACGGGGTGTCGTCGAAGTACTGCGGGAACTTCGTGTCCGAGGTGTTGTTCGGGTCGAAGTGGTAGAACGGGCCGCCCATCGGGGCCGCGCCGCCGCTGTTGCCCATTTCGGGCCACGCGGTGTTGCCGCTGTAGGAGTACCAGACGTTCGCCGCACGTGCGGCCGGGAGCGTCTGCAGGCCGGTGTTGTTGGGTGAGGTGTTGGTCGGCGAGGAACAGTTGAACAACGACCCCGACGTGTTGGTCGAGAAGTTGAAGTCGTTGTACGGGGTGTTGTTCCCGGTGCAGTAGGGCCAGCCGTAGAAGCCCGGCGACTTGATCAGGTTGTACTCGACGATTCCGGCCGGGCCGCGGCTGGAGTTGGCCGAACCTGCGTCGGGGCCGTAGTCGGCCATCGAGATCCAGCCGTTCTCCTTGTTCACCGCGAACCGGAACGGGTTCCGGAAGCCCATGGCGTAGATCTCGGGCCGGGTGTTCGCGGTGCCCTGCGTGAACATGTTGCCGCTCGGGATCGTGTACGTCCCGTTGGACTCGGGGTGGATGCGCAGGATCTTGCCGCGCAGGTCGTTGGTGTTGGCCGCCGTACGCTGGGCGTCGAAGTGGGCGCGGCCCGAGCGCTCGTCGATCGGCGCGTAGCCGGACGAGGCGTTCGGGTTCACGTCGTCGCCGACGCCGATGTACAGGTTGCCGTTCGGGCCGAACGTCAGGTAACCGCCGGTGTGACCCGGCTCGTCGATGCGCTCGGCGGGGATGGTGAGCAGGATCTGCTCGTTGCTCAGCGCGTTCGGTGCGTTGGCCGCGGTGTAGGTGAACCGCGACACCCGCACGATCGAACTGCTGCCTGTCGGTGAGTAGTAGAGATAGATGTATCTGTTCGAGGCGAACGCCGGGTCGAGCGCCAGGCCGACCAGGCCGTCCTCACCGCCGGTGTAGACGCTGAGGGTGTGCGCGGTCGCGATCTGGCCGTTCGACGGGTTGATCGTCTTGAGCTGACCGGCCCGGCTGGCGTAGAACACCGTCTTGTCGGGTGCGATGTCGAGCTGCATCGGCTGGTTGGGAGCCGAGTCGAGGGTCACCTTCTGGAACCGGTTCCAGACGGTGCCGCCGCAGCCGCCGGCCAGTTCGCCGCCGGCCCACCGGATGCCGCCCAGCACGTGCTGCTGGAAGTAGGCCTCGCTGTACGTCGACGCGGTGTGGCCCATCGCCGTCGCCCAGACCTTGGCCGTGCCGACCTCACGGCACCACGAGATCGGGTGGTCGTGCCCCATGGCGTTGCCGCCGGGGGAGTAGGTCGTCTCGTCGGCCGTCACCAGGACGTGGGCGTCGCCCCGGATGCTGCGGTCGAAGTTGTACCACTCTTCCGTCCGCGTCCAGCGGTCAGGTAACCCGGACGTGGAGGGGTGAACGTCGTCGGCCACCTTGGCGGTGCCCTGGACGATGTTGGAGTGGGCCGGCATGTGGGCGCCGGCCTGGATCAGGTTGTCCCAGTAGGGGAACGTCGACTCGATCCCCATGTCGGTGGCGTTGTGGATGGCGACGACGCCGCCACCGCCCTCGACGTAGCTCTGCAGGGCCTGGCGCTGGGAGTCGTTGTCCCAGACCATGCCGGAGTTCTGCAGCATGATGATCACGTCGAAGGTGGCCAGGTTGGAGGTGGTGAACGAGCTGGAGTTGTTGCTCTGGACGACCTCGAAGTTGTTGGCGGCCGCCATGTTGTTGACCATCGTGACGCCGGCCGAGATCGAGTCGTGCACGTAGCCCGCCGTCTCGGTGAACAGCAGCGCCCGGAAGTTGGGCGCCGCCTCGGCCGGAGCTGGTAGCGCTAACAACAGTAGAAGCGGGGTTAAGAGTGCGATGAGGTACCTGCGCATGGCGCTCCCTGGGAGGGTGCGGGATGGTTCAGAGAGCCCGGAGGAAAGCGAGCCCGTCGGTTGCCAGGGCGTCCTGGCTCCGGGCCAGTGGCCGCCAGATGGAGGCGGCCGTGGCGATGGTGCGGTTGTCGGCGGTGAACGACTCGATCACGAGTGGTCCCGTGTACCCGATCTCGGTCACCGCGTCGATGAAGGCCTTCCAGTCGAAGTGGTCGTCTCCGGGCGTCCCCCTGTCCGTCCCGCACACCTGGATGTGCGCGACCCTCTCACCGGCGAGGCGCACGGCCTCGGCGGGACTCTTCTCTTCGATGTTCATGTGGTACGAGTCGAGCATGATCCCGCAGTTCTCCGGGATGGCCTCGAGAGCCTGCTCGATGGTGTTGACCAGGCTCGTCTCGTACCGATTGAGCGCCTCGACCCCGACCCGCACGCCACGTTCTGCGGCGTAGTCGACGACGGGCGCGAGGTTCTCCCTGAGCTCGGCATAGGCGGCCCGGCGCTCCCGGGCGGAGAGCAACCAGGTCCGGCCGACCGACGCGTAGGCGGGCCCGCCGATGGCGGGGGCCCCGACCCGGACGGCGACGTCGACGACGTGCCGCAGGTAGTCCTGGGTCGACCTGACCACGTCGGCGGAGGCGTCCACGAGCTCGCGGCCCGGCGGCATCACCAGCGCCACCGACGCCTTCAGGCCGTGCTCGTCCAGCACGTCGGCGGCCCGCCCCGGATCCCAGTCGCCCGGGTGCTCGACGGGGAGTTCGATCACGTCGAACCCCCAGCCGGCGACCCGGGGCGCGAGCGCCGCCAGGTCGCCGTCGGTCAGCGGCGACACCCAGACCCAGGTGTTGACGCCGATGGGGAACATCTACTTCCCGCCCCACTTCCCGGGGAAGCCGGGCATGGACTCGCAGCCGCACAGCGCGTAGTGCAGCAGCGGCATGTCGGGCTGGAGGTAGGTGCCGAGGGACTCCTGGGTGATCTTCGGCTGGGGCAGGTTCCACTGCTTGGGAACCTCCTCACCCTTGAGGATCTTCAGGGCCGCGATGATCGGGGTCCGCCACTGGTAGGTGGGGTAGGTGGGCGCGACGGCGGTCAGATTGCCGTCCTTCCACTTCTGCAGGAAGTCCTGCTGGTCCTCGCCGACGAAGGCGGGGACGGGCGCCCCGGCGTCCTCGAACGCCTCGATCGCGGCGACGGCGGTCGCGCCCGCGTCCATCCAGACGCCGTCGATCTTGCCGTGCCTGGCGATGTAGTCGGACACGATGCTCTTGGTCTTGGCGGCGTCGCCGTCGGTGAACTCCACGCCGACCACCTCGAGCTGGGACTTGTCGAAGGCGACCTTGGCCGCGGCCCACCGGTTCTCCAGCACGTCGACGCCCGGCAGGATGCGCAGCGCCAGGACCTTGCCGCCGGCCGGCACCTTCTCGATGAGGAACTCCGCGCCGTCGGCGCCGAAGGCGTACCCGCCGATGGGCTTGATGAAGGTGACCGGGCAGTCGGTCTCGACGCCGCGGTCGAAGACGATGACCGGCACCGCCGGGCAGGCGCCCGAGACGGCCGGGGTCAGCGTCGCGGTCGTGTTGGGGGAGATGATCAGCGCGTCGCAGCCCTTGGCCTGGAGCTCGGCGATGTCGGAGATCTGCTTGTCGTCCTTGCCCTCGGCGTCGAGAGCGGTGAACTCCTTGATCTCCTTGTGCAGCGCCACCTCCTCCTGCATGGTCGTCCAGCCGACCTGCCGCCACGGGTTGTTGACCGCGGCGTTGGAGAAGCAGAGGTGGTACGGGCCGTCCTTCTTGTACTTCGCGGTGTCGACCATCTGGGGCGCGATGGCCTGCTCCCACGGCTTGTCGGCGGGCCCTTCGGCCGTCTGCGTCCGCATCGCGAGCTGGGCGTCGTAGTCGGCCTGGACGAAGAACTCCGACTGCTCACCCGTCCCGGCCGAGGCCGGCGCCGAGGTCTCGGCGGGCGCGGCGCTCGTCCCCGAGTCCGGTGGGGCGCTCGCCCCGGTGGGCGGCAGGTCACTGGCACACCCGGCGGCGAGCAGAGCCGAGGCGGCCAACGCCACCAGTAATCGACGCATGGACGTCACTCCTTACACTTTCGAGGGAGATAACCGCAGTGCCGGGAGCCGCAGACCCCCGGCCGCCACGGCGGCGATGATGATCACGCCCTGCACGGCGTACTCCAGCGCACCGGAGATGCCGTGCAGGTTGAGGAGGGTGAACAAGGCTTCGAGGGTGAACGCCCCCGCGATGGCGGCGACGACGTGGCCGCGCCCGCCGCCGAGCACGACGCCGCCGAGGACGACGGCGGTGATGGCCTGGAACTCGAGACTCTGGCCGACCTGCGCCGACACCCCGGCGAACCCGCCGAGCAGGATCCCGGCGACCGCCGCGGACAGCCCGGAGAGCATGAACGCGAACACCCGCACCCGGTCGACCCGGACCCCGCTGAGCCGCGCGGCCCTCTCGTTGTCCCCGGCGGCGATGAGGGTGCGGCCGAAGTCGGCCCGCATCAGCAGCACGGCCGCCGTCACGGCGACGAGCAGGATCAGCACCGCCCACACGCCCTCGCGGCCGAAGACCCGGAACCCCTGCGAGAGCGCGCCGCGCGGGGCGCCGCCCGTCCACAGGAAGACCGCGCCCGACAGGATGAGCATCGCGCCGAGCGTGGTGATGAACGACGGTACCCGCAGCTTCGTGGTGACCAGCCCGTTGACCAGCCCCACCAGCAGGCCGATCACGATGAGCAGGGCGAGCACCGGCCAGGTCATCGCCTCGTCGCCGTCGATCAGCCGGGCCGCGACCACCACCTCGACGGTCACCAGCGACCCCACCGACAGGTCGAACTCGCCGGAGACGATCACGAAGTACTGCCCGGCGGCCAGGATGGCCAGCGGCGCGACCCGCTTCAGGAACCCCAGGAACCCGGCCGGTTCGAGGAAGTACGGGTTGGCGACCGCGATGGCCACCAGCAGCCCGGCCAGCACGAGGAAGATCGGGATGGCCCGCTTCACGACGCCCTCCTGCCGGTCCGGCGGGCGTAGACCGCGACCGCGACCACGATGACGACGCCGCGCACGACGTCCTTGAAGAACGAGTTGACCTCGAGCTGGTTGAAGATGCTGTCGAGGACCGCCAGCAGCAGCACCCCGCCGACCGTCCCGGCCACCCCGCCCCGGCCACCGGCCAGCGCGGTGCCGCCGAGGACCACGGCCGCGATCGACTCCAGGTCGTAGCCGCCGTCGGTGCCGACCGTGGGGGCGCCGGCGCCGAGACGGCTCGCGAGCAGCAGCCCGGCCACCCCCGCGCAGAGCGAGCACAGCACGTGGGCCGCGATCACCACCCGGTCGGTCCGCACCCCGGACAGCCGGGCCACCTCGACGTCGCCGCCGACGGCGTAGATCCGGTTGCCGAGCCGGGTGCGCCGGAGCAGGAACCAGACGGCCACCGCGACCGCCGCCCACAGGATCGCCGCGACCGGGATCGGGCCGATGCGGGCGTACCCGAGTTGCTGGAAGTCCACCGGCACCCGCCCGGCGGGCCCGTCGTAGAGGTGGTCGAGCACGCCCCGGATCACCAGCGCGACCCCGAGGGTGGCGATGAAGGCGTGCACCTTCAGTTTGGTGATGACGACCCCGTTGACCAGCCCGACCAGCGCGCTCACCCCGAGCGCCACGACCACGGCGGTCAGGATGTTGGACGACTGCCCGGCCATCGTCTCGGCCGCGACCAGCGAGACCAGACTGATCAGGTACGCCACCGACAGGTCCAGCGACCCGGCCAGGATCGCCAGGGTCTGGCCGACCGCGACGATGCCGAGGGCGGCCGAACGCTGCTGGATGCCGACGATGTCGTTGAGGGTGAACGCGCCGCCGTCGAAGGCGACGAGGGCCCAGCCGATGGCGAGGGTGGCGATGAGGGCGGCGTACACCGCGCGGGTGGGGTTGGCGACCAGGGCGATCACGCGGCGGCCCCGGCGGCTCCGGCGGCCAGCGCCATGACGGCCTCCTCGGTGGCCCCGGCGGGCAGGTGACCGGCCACCCGGCCGTCGCGCAGCACGACGATGCGGTCGCTCATGCCGATGAGCTCGGGTAACTCGGAGGAGATCATCAGGATGGCCGTCCCCGTGTCGGCGAGCTCCCGCATCAGGTCGTGAATGGCGGCCTTGGCCCCCACGTCGACCCCGCGCGTGGGCTCGTCGAACAGCAGCACCTTCGGGGCCAGGGTCAGCCACTTGGCCAGGACGACCTTCTGCTGGTTGCCGCCGGACAGGTATTTCACCTCGGTCTCCTGACGGGGCGGCCTCAGCCGGACCTTCTCCAGCAACGCGGCGACCGCGGCGGTGGAGCGATGGCTCCGCCCGCCGCGCCCGATCGCGCGGGTCACCAGGAGGGCGTTGTCGCGCACCGACTGGTTGAGCACCAGTCCTTCGGCCTTCCGGTCTTCGGTGACCAGGCCGATCCCGGCGGCCACGCCCTCCCGGACGTTCGCGGGCCTGGTCGGCGTGATCTCGCCGCGGGTGAAGGGCTCGGCCCCGAAGATGGCCTTGGCGAGCGACGACCGTCCCGACCCCTGGAGCCCGGCGATCCCGACGATCTCGCCGGCGCGCAGGTCGAGGTCGATCCCGTCGAGCTTGCCGTTACCGGCGTCCCGGAGGGTCAGCAGGGGTTCCCCGATGACCGCCTCATCGGCTCTGGGCGGGAAATAGGCGTCCAGCTCCCGTCCCACCATCATTTTGACCAGGGCCGCCGTGGTCACGTCACTGGTCCGCACGGTCGCGACGTGCGCGCCGTCCTTCAGGACGGTCACCCGGTCGGCCAGGTCGAACACTTCCCGGAGCCGGTGGGAGATGTAGAGGACCGCGATCCCGCGCCCCTGGAGCCGCCGGATCAGCCGGTAGAGCAGCTCGACTTCGTGCTCGGCCAGGGCGGCGGTCGGTTCGTCCATGACGACGATCCGGGCGTCCACGCTGAGCGCCTTGACGATCTCGACGACCTGCTGCTGGGCCACCGACAGGTCCTTGACCATGTCGCGCGGCCCGAACGAGTGCTCGTCGAGTTCGTCGAGCAGCCGCGAGGTCGCCGCGTCCATCGCGGCCCGATCGAGCAGCCCCCGCCGCGTGGGCTCCCGGCCGAGGAAGACGTTGTCGGCCACGGTGCGCTCGGGCAGGAGGTTGAACTCCTGATAGATGATCGCGACCCCGGCCCGCTGCGCCTCGACGGGATGCGCGAACGACCGCGTCTCACCGCCGATCTCGACGGTGCCCTCGTCAGGCTGGTGCACCCCGGCCAGGATCTTCATCAGGGTCGACTTGCCGGCACCGTTCTCGCCGACGACGGCGTGCACCTCTCCGGCGGTCGCCGACAGGTCGATGCCGCGCAGGACGCGGACTCCCAGGAAGCTTTTGCCGATACTGGTCATACGTAATATGACCTGCTCGGGCGCGGGCGATTTCTGGGGTGTGTCCTCCATGTTGCCGGATGTTAACGGTAACTTTTGCCGAGGGTCAAGCAAAAGAACGCAAGATCGAAACCTAAATGGCAGGTCTTTGGAGGCTGGCCGACATCCGATGCGCCGAATGGGCAAACTTTTGCGTGTCAGCTTCCAGAACCGACGTGCGCGATCGCCTGACATGGAACGCGCCAGGAGTGTTACCCGTTAATTCAAGTTCTGAGATGTCCGACTTTTAGTGTGTCCGAAACCATCATTTAGGGCTCGATAACGATTTTGAGACCGGCCCGCGACTGCGCCTCGGTGAACGCCTTGGCCGCGTCCTGCAGCGCGAACCGCCCCGACACCAGCGAGACCAGATCGACCTTCCCCTGTGCCACCAGCTTGATCGCCCGGGGGTAGACGTCGTTCATCCGCCGCGCCATCGCGATCGTCAGGCCCTTGCGCCGCGCGGTCGAGGCGCGGAAGGAGGTGCGGTCTTCGTCGGGGATGCCCGCCAGCACGACCCGCCCACCCGGCCGCGCCATCTCGAAGGCCGTGTCGACGGCCTGGTCGGTCCCGGCCACCTCGAACACCACGTCGAGATCACCGTGAGGATCGGTGGAGGCCCCCAGCTCACGCGCCTTGGCGGCCCGGTGCGGCAGCGGCTCCACCGCCGCGACCATGGACGCCCCCGCGATCTGCAGCAACTGGATCAGCATCAGCCCGATGGGCCCGCACCCGACCACGCCCGCGGTCCCGCCGAGGGGGAGATGCCCCAGGTCGTAGGCGTGAATGGCCACCCCCAGCGGCTCCAGCAGCGCCCCTTCGAGATCGGACACCGAGTCGGGCAAGGGGTGGAGATAGGCACTGGGCCAGGCCAGATACTCCCTGAGCCCGCCGTCGGTCGCCCCGTGCCCCGCGAACCGCACGTGGGGACACAGGTTCCGATAGCCACGCAGACACGACGGGCACTCCTCGCACGGCACGGCCGGATCGACCGCCACCCGCCGCCCGTCGGGCGTCACCCCGGCGAACTCGTGGCCGACGACGAGCGGCTGCGTCAGCTGGGCGTCACCGATGCCGCCCTCGCCGAACCAGTGCAGATCCGACCCGCACACGCCCACAGAGGTCACCTTGACGAGGGTCTCCCCGGCCTGCGGTACCGGATCGGACTCCTCGTGGATCCGCAGATCCGCCGCCCCATGGAGTCGTGCCACCAACATGGGAATCTCCCCTTGAATCGGACGTAACGGCAGGTCGTACGGTTGCCGCATGTGGACGATCGGCCAACTCGCGCAGGCGACCAGAACGACCGTACGCGCGCTCCGTCACTACGACCAAATAGGTCTCCTTCGACCATCCGAAAGAACCCAAAACGGCCACCGCCGCTACGGTCCGGACGATCTGCGGCGACTCTATCGAATCCGGGCGTTGCGGACGTTCGGCCTGTCTCTGGACGAAATCGCCACGGCCCTGGAGGCCCCCGCCTCCATGCCCACGCTCCTGCGCGCCCATCTGGCGTCCCTGTCCCGGCGCGCGACCGAAATAGACGCCCTGAGAACCCAGCTGACCCGGCTCCTCGACCACGACGACCCGGCCGACTACCTGAAAGCCCTGGAGATGATGGCCATGCTCGACGCCTACTTCACCCCCGAACAGCAGGACTCCCTCGCCGCCCGCCGGGAGGAACTCGGCCCTGAGGCCATCGAAACGGCCAAGGGCGAGTGGCTGACCCTGGTCGAGTCCCTCCTGGGTTGTGTACGAACTGGCGCAGCCCCCGACTCCCGGGAAGCCCGTGACCTCGTGGCGAGATGGGACGCCCTGGCGGCCGGATTCCACACCGGGGGAGCCGGCACCGAGACGGCGGCCCGGCAGATGTGGGCCGAGAACAGCGAGGAGATCAGCGCCCGCCTCCCGTGGGGCGCAGACGAGATGCGAGCCCTGATGGTCTACGTCAACGAGGTCCGCTCCCAACACGCCTGACCGTTCTCCCCGGCGACCTTGGTTCTCGCACGTCAATCCGGTTCCCACCAGATGCCGCGCCGTGGCCTGCTCAGGGCTCGCGGAGGTGGCGATACGGTGACGTGTTTCCCCTGACAAGGCGAGGTGGGGGTCGGCTGTCGGTCAGCGTCGTTAGGGTGTGCGGGTGGCTTCCCCCGACGAGCTCGTCCCCTGGCCCGACGCCTGGCCCGACACCCCGGCCGACGCCGGGGCCCCCGACTGGGACGACGAAGAAGAACCGCGCCTCGAAATGGCCCCGTGGGCCGATGAGACCCGGTTCACCGACCCTCATGACGTGCTGAACCGTGTGTTCGGCTACGCCACCTTCCGCGACGGCCAGCAGGAGATCATCGATCACGTCGTCGGGGGCGGTGACGCCCTCGTCCTGATGCCGACCGGCGGCGGGAAGTCGCTCTGCTACCAGATTCCCGCCCTCGTGCGGCCCGGCGTCGGCGTGGTGATCTCCCCGCTGATCGCGCTGATGCAGGACCAGGTCGACGCCCTGACCGCCCTGGGCGTGCGGGCCGGGTTCCTGAACTCGACCCAGGACATGGGGGAGCGGCAGGCCATCGAGGCCCTGTTCGTCGCCGGTGAGCTCGACCTGCTCTACCTCGCGCCCGAGCGGCTGCGGTCAGACCAGACGATGAAGCTCCTCGACAAGGCCAAGATCTCGCTGTTCGCGATCGACGAGGCCCACTGCGTCTCCCAGTGGGGCCACGACTTCCGCCCCGACTACCTGGCGCTGTCGGCCCTCCACGAGCGCTGGCCCGACGTGCCGCGCGTGGCGCTGACCGCGACGGCGACGCCGGCCACCCACGCCGAGATCGCCACCCGGCTCAAGCTCGACGACGCCCGCCACTTCGTCGCCAGCTTCGACCGGCCCAACATCCAATATCGGGTCGTCCCGAAGAACGAGCCGAAGAAGCAGCTCCTCGACCTGCTGCGCAACGAGCACAAGGGTGACGCCGGCATCGTCTACTGCCTGTCGCGCAACTCGGTGGAGCAGGTCGCGACCTTCCTCAGCCAGAACGGCATCCCCGCCCTGCCCTACCACGCCGGCCTCGACTCCCGGATGCGGGCCGCCCACCAGGCACGGTTCCTGCGGGAGGAGGGCCTGGTGATGGTGGCGACGATCGCGTTCGGCATGGGCATCGACAAGCCCGACGTCCGGTTCGTCGCCCACCTCGACCTGCCGAAGTCGATCGAGGGCTACTACCAGGAGACCGGCCGCGCGGGCCGCGACGGGTCGCCGTCGACGGCGTGGATGGCCTACGGGCTGCAAGACGTCGTCCAGCAGCGCCGCATGATCGACACCTCGGAAGGCGACGACGCCCACCGCCGCAGGCTCTCCAGCCACCTCGACGCGATGCTCTCCCTGTGCGAGTCGGTCAACTGCCGCCGCGTCGGCCTGCTCGACTACTTCGGCCAGAAGGCCGAGCCCTGCGGCAACTGCGACACCTGCCTGACCCCGCCCGAGTCCTGGGACGGCACGGTCGCCGCCCAGAAGGTCCTGTCGACGATCCTGCGCCTGCACCGCGAACGCCGCCAGAAGTTCGGCGCCGGCCACATCACCGACATCCTGCTCGGCCGCGACAACGACAAGATCCGCCAATACGGCCACCACACGCTGAGCGTCTACGGCGTCGGCACCGATCTGCGCGAGCCCGAATGGCGCGCGGTCATCCGCCAGCTCCTGGCCCTGGGCATCCTCGACGTGGAGGCCGGCGACTACCCCACCCTGATCCTCACCGACGCCAGCGCCGACGTCCTCAAGGGACAGCGCACGATCAGCATGCGCAAGGACCCGGAGCGCAAGACCAAGGTGTCCGTGGCCAAATCGGCCCCCCAGGCCGCGGCCGACCTGCCCTCCGAGGCCAAGCCCCTGTTCGAACGCCTCCGCGCCTGGCGCGGCGCCACCGCGAAGGAACAGGGCGTCCCCGCCTACGTGGTCTTCCACGACGCGACGTTGAAGGAGATCGCCACCCGCCTGCCCGCCGACCTCGCGGCCCTCGCCACGATCAGCGGCGTGGGCGAGAACAAACTGGCCAAATACGGCGAGTCGATCCTGGAGGTCCTGGCAGACCAACAGGCAGAACCCGCCGAATAGACCAGGGGAAGCGCTGCCCGGCACCTACCCGGGCAGCCAAACTCTTGCGCCCGAGCCAACGGGTTGGGCGGCTGAGCTCAGGCCTCGACCACTCGCGCGGTCAGCGGGCTGACCTCGATGCTTGCTCATGCGGGTAGTCAGACCCGGCTGATGTCAGCGGGTTCTCCTACCGGCAGACCACGGAAGCCCAGCATGCGGAACGCCGCATTCCGGGCCGGTAACCTGCGCGGGCTGGGCTTCCACGTCGGTGCCGGCGCCGGAATGTCCGATCTTCAGGCGGCACAGTCACGCCTCAACCAGAGCACGTCGCTGCTGGTCTGGCCCTAGCCGGTCGCGACATCGCCTGACATGTCACGACCTGGCCTGTGCCACCTCGTACAAGATCAGAACCCGGCACCCCCACAGGCCGGTCCTGGATCCGATTACTGCTGGGCGAGCCTCTCGAAGAGTTCCAGGGCCGCGGCCCGGACTTCCTCCGGGGATACCCCCTCCAGCACCGATCGGGCCTGGTCCTCGTCTCGGGTGGTCGCGCAGGTGATCGCCACGGAGGTGGCGGCTGCGTGCTCCAGGGTGCCTACGGCCTGGTTGTCGGCCAGTTCGCGGGCGCTGAGGGCGAGGTCCAGGATGTCGCGTGAAGTGCCCAAAGTGATCTCCTCGGCCAGTGGGGGGTTTGACGCCATTCTGCGGTATGCGTGCCCTCACGTGACGGAAATCCGTAAGGTCAGCGCGCCGAACTAGCTTACGGCGGGCTCCCGCGACACTGACGCCGAGGTGGTGCTGAGGAGGAATTCGTCGACTACCAGGGTGGCCGCGCCCAGGGCGACGGCGTCTGGACCGAGCCTGCCGAGCACGATCGAGGCGGTCGAGAACGGCTGGGTGAGGCAGTTCTCGGCGGCCTTCTGCTTGATCGTGGTCAGCAGGTGCTGGCCGAGCAGCAGGCCGGCCCAGCCGCCGACGACGATCCGCTCGGGGTTGAACAGGTTGATCAGGTTCGCCAGGCCGGCCCCGAGGTATTCGACCGTCTCGTCGATCACCGGAGACCCGGAGGCCACCAGGTCGGCGAAGGCCGCCTGCTCGGTCGAGGTGTTGAAGTCGATTCCGGCACGTTCCAGCACGGCCTCGGCGCCGATGTAGGCCTCCAGGCACCCGCGCCCACCGCACCGGCAGCCGCGGCCGCCGATGGCGATCTTCGTGTGGCCCCACTCGCCAGCGGAGCTGTTGGCGCCCCGGTAGGTGGTGCCGTCGGCGATGATGCTGGCCCCGACGCCCGACCCGATCAGCGCGATCACGGCATGGCGCGAGCCGCGACCGGCGCCGAACCACATCTCGGCCTGGCCCATCGTCTTGGCGCCGTTGTCGACGTGCAGCGGGAACGGGGTTCCGGCGCGCAGGAGGGTGCCGAGCGGGACCGAGTCCCAGCCGAACGTCTGCGCGTGGATCATCGCCTCGGGGCCGCGCTCGACGATGCCGGGCACGCCCACGCCGATGCCGAGCACCTTCGACGGCGGCACGCCGCTGTCGGCCACGACGGCCTCGATGCCGGTCAGGATGTGGCGGACCACGACGTCGACCTCGTGCGCGCCGGGGCGCAGCGCGAACTCACTCTTGGCCAGTTCGTTCATGTCGAGGTCGAACAGCTCGACCCGGACGTGCGTCTCACCGACGTCGACGCCGATCGCGAAGCCGTAGGTCGGGTTGACCCGCAGGAGCACCCGGGGCCGTCCGCCGTCGCTGTCGACCAGCCCGGCCTCGACGATGATGTCGTCGGCGAGCAGGTCGCCGGTCACGTTGCTGACGGTCGCCGCGCTGAGCCCCGTCAGGGCGGTCAGCTCGTGGCGGCTCGTCGGGCCCGCGAAATAGAGAGCACGCAACAGAACCGCCCGGTTCCCCCTTCGGAGATCACGGACGGTACGTCGCTCGGGCCTCACCAATGATCTTCCTTCCCCCACGTCTGCGCCCATGTTAGATCAGAGCCAAAAATAAGTCATCCTCCGTGGTCGGAGCGTTACCAACGATCCGTGGGTGACTTTTTTCAAGATATAGACTATGTATTAGAGCAATAGGGTGTACCAGCGAAGGAGTGAGCGTGGCCATCGAGGTCCGCGACGGGGTGACCGTCATCGACGGCGAGCCGCAGGTGCTCGTAACGGCCGACTATCCGTACTACCGGGACGACCCCTCCGTGTGGCGCGACCGGCTCATCGCGATCCGGGACGACCTGGGCATCCGCGTGATCACGTGCTATCTCCCGTGGCGGCACCACCAGCCGACCCCGGACGGGCCGCCCGATTTCGCGGGGGAGAGCCAGGGCAACCGGGACGTCGTGGGATTCCTGGCGCTCTGCCACGAACTCGATCTGCTCGTGGTCGCCAAACCAGGGCCGTTCATCCACGCCGAGACCAACTACGGCGGTCTGCCCGACTGGGTGTGCCCGAGGAACAACTCGGCGATCGAGGCGGTGCTCGACTCGACCGGCGCGACCTCGAACTGGCTCGGCGAACCGCTGCCCGCGCCGCTGGGGCCGCTGTTCGACAACTGGGTCACCCAGTGGCTCAACGCCACCGGCAAGCAGGTCATCGACCCGGCGACCTGGCCGAACGGGCCGATCATCCTGATGCAGATCGCCAACGAGGGCATCTACACCAACGGCGCGCTGCCGCTGAGCGCCTACGACTACAGCGCCTCGGCGCTGGCCTTCTACCGCGAGCGGCTGAAGGAGTGGTACGGCACCCTCGAGGAGTACGACCGCGTCCACGGCACCGCGACCGATGACTGGTCCGACATCGAGCCCCCGAGGGAGTGGACCGGGCCTGCGCGATCGGAGGAGCTGCAGACCTACGCCGACTGGGGACGCTTCCACGGCGAATACCTGACCGAGGTCTACCACCGCTGGAGCGCCGCCGTCGACGCGCAGGTCCCGGTCGTGGTCAACCTCAACCCGCCCGCCGAGCACCACCACTCCTTCGACGACTGGCTGGCCCGGGTGCGCCCGGAGACCTGGGACGGCATCAACTACGGCTTCACCAACTGGATGGGCGTCGTCTCGGCCAACCGCGACTCCCACGCCCGCTACGTGACGGCGGCCAAGCGCGCGCCGGGGCCGAACCTGGAGGAGAACTGGGGCTTCTCCAAGCTCTACGACCCCGCTTACGCCGACGGCGCGACCTCCTACCACCAGACGCTGCTGGCGCTGGCGGCGGGCGCGACCGGGTTCAACGTCTACACCGGCGTCAACACCGCCGGCTGGACCGACGAACTCGACAACCTGCACGAGTCGCCCTACCCCGACTGCGCCCCCATCGACGAGAACGGCGAGGCCACCCCGAAGGCCCACACGCTGAAGTCGATGTCCGACTTCCTGACGCTGCACGGCGCCGAGTTCCTGGAGTCCCGCCCCGAGCGCGCCGGCGCCTACGGCCTCTATCTGCCGTATGCCGGAATTGCTGCTTTCTCTCCCGCGGACTCCGACGCCCCGCAGCTCGGCCGATCCCTGCGGGCCTACCACGAGCGCTGCCGCGCCGACGGGCTCGACTACGCGCTGGTCGAACTCCAGAGCGCCACCGTCGAGAGCCTCGCGGCCCACGGCGCCGTGACCGTGCCGGGCGGCCCGTTCATGCACCGCCACGTGCAGGCGCTGCTGGCCGCGCACCTCGCCGCCGGTGGCTCGGTCGTCGTCGACGGCCCGGCGCCGACCCTGGACGAACACCTCCGTCCCTGTACGGTCCTCGCCGACGCCCTGCCCTCGACGCCCGCCCCCGTCAGCTCGCGGATCCGGGTGACCAACGGCCACGCCGACGCCTACCTGCGCGTCCACCCCGACCGCGACGTCGCCTACCTGACCGTCTTGACGCAGAGCGACCACGAGGGCGCCGTCTGCGTCGAACTCGACGGCCGCCCGATCGAGCTGATCACCGCCAAGGGCGGCGCGGCGCTGCTCCGGCTCGTCGACGGCGACCTCGACGACTTCCTGGTCAAGGGCATCAACACCTACCTCGACTCGATGGTCCCCGCCGGGGTGAAGCACGGCGACCGCATCCACATCGCCGACCACCCCGCCGACCTCGACCGCGTGGGAGGCCAGTTCCGGGTGTCGTAAAACACCCTGACATGCTGTGCGGATGAACGATTCCGCGCTTGAACTCCACGGGATGAGCGTCCGTGCGGTCGGCCGCGCGCTGGTCTCCGACGTGGACCTCACGGTCCGGAAGGGCGAGCACTGGGTGGTGCTCGGCCCCAACGGCGCCGGGAAGACCACGATGCTCTCGGTCGCCGCGACCGTCCGCCATCCCACCTCCGGCACCGCCCACGTGCTCGGCGAGCAGCTGGGCAAGGTCGACCTGCGCGAGCTGCGCCGCCGCATCGGCCTGGTGGCGGCCAGCCAGCGCCTCGTCGACGAGGCGCTGATGGAGGAGGAGGGCGCGACCGCCCGGACCGTGGTTCTCACCGGCCACTCGGGCACCAGCGCCCCCCTCTGGGAGCAGTACGGCCCGGCCGAACGCGCCAAGGCCGAATCGCTCCTGGCCGACCTGGGCTGCAAGGACCTGGCCGACCGCCCGTTCGCCGTCTGCTCCCAGGGCGAGCGGGCCCGCGTCCGGGTGGCCCGCGCTCTCATGGCCGACCCGGAGATCCTGCTCCTCGACGAGCCGTTCGCCGGCCTCGACCTGCCCGCCCGCGAGGACCTGATCGAGGCGCTGGAAGACCTGGCCGCCCGCCCCGGCCTGACGACCGTGCTGGTCACCCACCACCTGGAGGAGGTCCCCGCGACCACCACCCACGCGCTGCTCATGCGCGACGCGCGGGTGCTGATCGGCGGCCCGGTCGACGAGACGCTGACGGGCGAGCACCTGTCGGAGTGCTTCGGCCGCCCTCTGCGGATCGACCGCCACGACGGCCGCTACTACGCCCGCAGAGGCTGACCCCGGACCAGCAGCGCGACCAGAGCGGTCCGGGAGGACACCCCGAGCTTGGCGAACACGTTCGACAGGTGATATTCGACCGTCTTCACGCTGAGCATCAGCCGCCGGGCGATCTCCTTGTTGGTCAGCCCCGCCACCACCAGCCCGGCGACGGTGCTCTCCTGGGCCGTCAGCGCGTCACTCGACCGCCCGCACGCCGCCAGCTCCTGCATGGACCGTTCCAGGAACGGCGCGGCCCCCAGCGCCCGGAACCCCTCGCAGGCGGCCTTGAGATGAGCCGCCGCATCCGTGCGCCGCCCCGACCTGCGCAGAAAAGCTCCGAAGGCGAATTCCGCCCGCGCCCGCTCGAACGGATCCGGGGTAAGGAGAGCCTTCTCGAACGGCGCGGTAGCCGCCGCGACTTTCCCTCGCGCATCCGCTCCCGTAGCTGGGTTGAGTCGTCTGTGGTCCTGGTCGCCGGGCTCGGCCCCGAGAGCGGAGATCGGCAAGATCCCCAGGGGAATCGACCCGGCATAACCGCAGGTGGCCAATCCGGCGGCGAGCGATATTTCGGGATTTCGGATTCCGCTCAGGTTCTCCGGCTTTCCTTCGACCAGATCGGCGAAAGCCGCCGCCGACGCGAGGAACGCCCGCGCCAGACCGCTCACCGGGCCCCATTCCGTGAGCAGCGCCCGTGCCACGCCGAGATCACCTCGTGCGGCGTGGACCATCGCCTGGGCCGAGACCGTGAACGGTGCCGTCCAGGTCCCTCGTGGCCGGGAGAGCGCGTCGTCCCAGGCTCCCGCGCGCACCTCGGCCAGACACCGCAGCGCCTCGGCCACCTCCCCGGACACGCCCCGCAGGTCGGCGAGGGCCCCGGCGGCGTCGCCCGTCCACAACCGCACGGCGGCCCGGCCGGTCAGCAGGTCGAGCTCCTCCGATGAGGCCACCGCCGGATCCGGCAGTCGATTGTCCAGAACTTTGTCCAGACGTCCGACCGCGAACTCCGCCATCGTTTGGACAAAGCCGGCCCCGGCCCCCGATGCCCGGAAGGCCCACAGATGTCCTTCGGTGAGACGTCCATTGGACAAAGCGAGTCGCGCCAGCGCGGTCGCGACGGGCCCTGCGAAAGACGGGTCGCGATGCCGCCAGGCGAGTTCGAGCAGTTCCCGCGCCCGTGGCCCGTCCCCGCAGGCCTCCTCGACGATCCCGGCCGCGAACGCCCGCGCGCCCTGGTGGGCGTTGGGCTCCTGGGCCAGTTCGGCGGCCCGGCAGGTCTGCCCGGCGAGGAGCAGCGCGTGCACCGCCTCCGCCTGCGACACCCCGCGGTCACGTGGGGAGACGGCCAGCCGGGCCGCCCGCTCGAAGTGGTCGGCCGCCACCGCCCAGCTCCCGGCCGCCGCCTGCTCCCGTGCGAAGGCGGCCACCTCCCCGGCCAGGGTGTCGTCGGCCCGGGAGACCGCGCTGACCCGGTGCCGCAGCCGGGCGGCGGGATCCGGGCAGATCCCGGCCGCGTCCAGGTGCCACCGCGCCCGCTCGAACGGCCGCAGCCCCTCGTAGACCGCCGCCCTGGTCAGCGGGTCGGGGAAGGCCACCAGCAGGTCCCCGCCGCCGACCCGGTGCTCCAGCAGCCCGGCCGCCGCGGCCTCGTCGAGCAGCAGGATCGCGTCAGGGGTGCCGGCGAGCCGTTCGGCCTGCCAGAGCGGGCACTCCTCGCCGAGCACGCTCGCCGCCCGGACCAGCGCGCGGGTCTCCCCGGCGAGCGCAGAAAGCCGGTCCTGTACGTCCATCGCATAACCCCGGGGCGCCGGGAGGAACCCCAGGGGATCGGCCAGCAGCTCGGGCGCCTGCCGCAGCAGCGCCTCGGCGTGCAGCGGTGAACCGCCGGTGTGCGCCCGCAACCGGGCCAGCGCCGCGGCCCCGATCGGCGTGGGGCAGACGTGCGCCGCCAGCTCACCGAGTTCGGCCACGCTCAGGCCGGTCAGCGACAGCCGGGACGCGTCCCGGAACAGCCGCCGCAGCCCGTCGGGCAGCTCGTCCCGGGTCACCGCGACGACCAGCACCTTCCCCGTGTGCAGGCGGCGCAGCGCGAACGCCAGCGCCTGCAGCGAGGGGAGGTCGGCCCACTGCGCGTCGTCGATCACCAACGCCACGGGCTCATCCGACGAGGTGAGGACGCCCAGCAACCGGATGCCGACGTCTACTGGGTCGCCGGAGGGTTCGTCGTGGAGCCACTGCTGGGCGAAGCCGTAATGAAAGGAGCTTTCGAGCGGATCGCCGCTCGCGGCGAGCACGCTGAAACCGCTCAGCGCGCCCCGGACCAGGGCGGACTTGCCCACGCCCGGCGGCCCGTCGACGAGGACCAGCGCCGGGCGGCCCGACCGGGCTCGTGCGGCGCATGCGGAGAGGGCGGCCCGTTCGCGGTCACGTCCGACGAAGGTGGCCCTCAGTTCAGACACGATTGTCACGGAAGGTAGGAGGGTGACCGGCCGATCCTGATACCTACTCCGGGTCGCCGAGTTTCGCGCGCAGTGACTTCAGGCAGCGGGCCCGGGTCGGGCCGATGCTGCCGACCGGCATGTCGAGGGTGGCCGCGATCTCCAGGTAGCTGGGCGGCGGCGCGGCCGACAGGATCCGCAGCAGGTCACGGCAGCGCTGCCCGAGCTGCTCGAAGGCCGCCAGCAGCCGGGTCGCCCGCACGGCGTCGAGCGCCGCCTGCTCGGCGTCGAGGAAGACCTGTTCGGGGGTGCGGTCGGGGGACCGGACGTCGCTCAGGAAGCCGTCACCGGCCGGGGTCACCCGGCCCGCCGCCTTCGCCACCCGCAGCGCCTCGCGCCGGGCGGTCGTGGCCAGCCAGCCGCCGACCTTGTCGGGCTGCTCGATCCGGTCGAGCCGCTCGGCCAGGCGTAACCACGCCTCCTGGATGACATCCCGCCGGTCGTCGTCACCCAGCCCGTATCCGGCGGTGACCGCCCACAGCAGCCCGGTGAAACGTGCCACGAGAGCGTTCCAAGCCGCCTCGTCTCCACCGGCGGCCCCTTTGACGAGGTCGGCGACGTCCATGAGTGTCCTCCTCCGCCGACGCCATCTAACACCGATTCCAGCCGGTTCGACACCCGATATGGCCGCCGGCCGCGAGAGCCTGGAATCACCGATTTCCCTGCTGTCACAGGGGTTTCGCGCGCATGGCACGCGACATTCTGGAATGATCGCGTCGTTATACCGTCGGACGCCGAGATTGATGGTTCCGTATGCCTGAATTCGATGAGTTCTCCGGCTGGGTCTCCGCGAACCCCGTCGGCGCGGCGATCATCGCCGTCTTCGCCCTCGTGGCCCTCGTCATCCTGCTCTACGTCCTGCGCGCCGTCTGGCGCGGGGCCGGCCGCATCTTCCGCGATTACATCGCTCCAAGGCCGACAGAAGACATCCTGACCGTCGTCGCCGCGAGCATCGCCACGGGTGTGTCCGCCCAGGGCATGTGGCAGTTCGCCGGAGACGTGCTCGGCTTCGACGGCCCGCTGCGGCTGCTGCTGTTCGCGTTCATCGAGGTCGCCGTCATCACGAGCGCCGTGCGCGCCCGCCGCAACATGCGCGAGAACTACGCCGCCGGCATCGACGGCCTCGCGGTCTGGGTCCTCACCTGCCTGTCGGCCGTGCTGTCCGCGATGGACGCCGCCAGCGTCGCCGAGGCCGTCTTCCGCCTCGCCGCCCCGCTGGTCGCCGCCTGGCTCTGGGAGCGCGGCATGGCCATCGAGCGGGTCCGCCTCACCGGCCGTCACCGCATCAACTGGCGTCTCACGCCGGAGCGCGCCATGGTCCGCCTCGGGCTGGCCGAGTCGAGCGACCGCACCGCCAGCGAGGTCGACGCCCACCGCCGCCTGACCCGGGTCGCCCTGGCCGCCAAGCGCGCCCGCCACCTGCGCGAGACCGGCGCCTCCCAGCGCCGCATGCGCACCGCCCTGGCCCGCCTCGACCGCGCCATGGACCAGGCCGTCGAGCACACCGGCCTGGCCAACGACGCCGACCGCCAGGAGGCGCTGCTCTCGCAGATCGGCGCCCTGTTCAACACCAGCGCCCTGCTCGACCTCCACCCCCCGGTGCCGTGGGAGCCCGAGCCCCCGCAGCCGAGCATCGCGATGCGCGCCCTGCTGGCCCCCGCCGACGAGGAGGACGAGCAGCGCCGCCCCGTCGCCTCCCCGGTCGACATCATGCAGCGCTCCTCCTGGATCAAGGCCGCCCGCGCCTACTGGGACCAGGCCATCGAGGAGCGCTTCGTCCCCCGCGCGGCCGACATCGCCCGCGAGACCGGCGTCCCGATCGACATGTGCAAGGAATACCGCTCCCTCTGGAAGCTCGAGGCCAAGGCCCACGCGCTGATCGAGGCCGCCTACCTGGAGCACGGCATCGTCGACACCGGCCAGTTCCCGGTGATCCCGCCGGCCGAGAAGGTCCTGTCGGTGAACGGCAGCCACGTCGGCTGACATCTCGTGCAGAAGGGCCTCGCCGTCGTCGGCGGGGCCCTTTTCCTTTCTGTACGTGTACGCGGCGTAGATTCGCCTCCATGAGCAACCTCGAGAACGACCCCCGCGAGGCCGTCTGCGGCGGTGCGGGCCCGGGGGAACCCGAGCTGCTGACCGGCCGCGAGGTCGTCCTGGGCGGGCCGCGGGGGATGAAGGTCACCCGCACCCTCCCCACCTCCGGGCGGCGGATGGTCGGGGCCTGGTGCTTCGCCGACGCCTACGGCCCTGAACCGGCCGCGATGACGGTGCCGCCGCATCCGCACACCGGGTTGCAGACGGTGAGCTGGCTCGTCGAGGGCGAGGTGCTGCACCGGGACACCCTCGGGAGCGAACAGGTGATCAAGCCGGGGCAGCTCAACCTCATGACCGCGGGGCGCGGGATCGCCCACTCGGAGCAGTCCGACTACGGACGGCTGCACGGCGCCCAGCTCTGGGTCGCGCTGCCCGACGACGCCCGGCACACCGCTCCTGCCTTCGAACACCATCCCGATCTGCCGGTCCTGACCGAGCCCGGATGCTCGGTCACCGTTCTGCTGGGGGAGCTGGGCGGCCTGACGTCGCCCGCCACCGCGCACACGCCCATCGTCGGGGCGGAGATCGTCGTGTCCGCGCAGGCGCGGCTGCCGCTGCGGCCCGGCTGGGAGTACGCGGTGCTCGTGCTGTCCGGGGCCGCCGAGGTGGCGGGCGTGCCGCTCGAACCGGGTCCGCTGCTCTACCTGGGCGCGGGCCGGTCGGAGTTCCATTTCAGCGGGGACGCCCGCCTGCTGCTGCTCGGCGGGGAGCCGTTCGAGGAGCGCATCGTCATGTGGTGGAACTTCGTCGGGCGCTCCCACGAGGAGATCGTCGAGTTCCGGCGCACCTGGGCCGACGGCGCCTTCGGACCGGTGCCCGGCTACGACGGCAACCCTCTCCGGGCGCCCGAACTGCCCTCTTTGTCATTGAAACCGCGGGGCCGGGTGCGCTGAGCTGGGTACGTCCCCCGTATGGAGGAGATCGTCGGGACGCTGGTGTCGGTCAATGTCGGGCTGCCTGAGGACGTGCCGTGGGAGGGCCGCACCGTCCACACGGGCATCTGGAAGTCCAGCGTCGACGGGCCCCAACGGGTGCGGCGGCTCAACATCGACGGCGACGGCCAGGGGGATCTCAACGGGCACGGCGGCGAGCAGCGGGCCGTGCTGGTCTACCAGCTCGACTCCTATGACCACTGGAGCCGTCATCTCGGGCGGGACGACCTCGTCCACGGCAACTTCGGGGAGAACTTCACCGTCGACGGGATGCCCGACGACCAGGTCTGCATCGGCGACCGCTACCGGGTCGGGACCGCCGTCTTCGAGGTCACCCAGCCGAGGGTCACCTGTTTCCGGGTGGGGATGCGGCTGGGCGTACCGGAGATGGCCTCTCTCCTGGTCGGCCATCGGCGGCCCGGGTTCTATCTGCGGGTGATCACCGAGGGCGTCGTCGAGGCCGGGGACGAGATCGAGCGCCTGTCCGTCGGGGCGGGGGCGGTCTCCGTCACCGAGGCCGACGGGCTCCTCTATCTCCCGGGGCCGCGCGACCCCGCCCGGCTGCGGGCGGCGCTGGACAATCCGGCGCTGAGTCCGGGCTGGCAGGGGTCCTTCCGCGACCTGCTCGCGGCCCGGCCGGTGGCGCGGCCCGGGTGGGCCGGGTTCCGGCCGCTGCTCGTCACGCGGGTGCGGCGGGAGAGCGAGGACACGGTCTCCTTCTATCTCGCCCCCGCCGACGGTTCCGCGCTGCCGGTGGCGCTGCCCGGCCAATATCTGACGGTACGGGTGCCCGACGGCTCGGTCCGGAGCTACTCGCTTTCCCTTGGATCCTCCGGCTATCGAATCACCGTCAAGCACGAATCCGGCGGCGACGTCAGTGGATACCTGCACTCCCAGGTCGCCGAGGGCGACTCGCTGGAGGTCGCCGCGCCCCGGGGCGAGTTCACCCTGGCCGACGCCTCCTCGACGGTGGCGTTGATCTCGGCCGGGATCGGGGTGACCCCCGTGCTGGCCATGCTGCACGCGCTGGCCGACACGGGCGCGCATCGGGGGGTCTGGTGGCTGCACGTTACTCGTACAGTCAGATCACAGGTGTTCGCCGACGAGGTGAGCGCGCTGCTCGACCGGATCCCCGGAGCGCATGAGCGGATCTTCCTCACCGCCCACGAATCCGGCGATCCGCTGCCGCCGCACGCGGAGATCGGCAGGCCAACGGCCCAGAGGCTGGCCGAACTGGGGCTGCCCGCCGACACCGACGCCTATATATGCGGGCCCTCGGGATTCATGGGCGCGGTGTCCGGCGCGCTGGTCGCCGCCGGGTTGCCGGCCTCGCGGGTGCACACGGAACTGTTCGGGACGCTGGCGGCTGTCAACCCCGGTGTGGTGGGTTCCCGGCAGGCGCGGCCGCATCCGCCGGCGACCCAGGGGAGCGGTCCGGAGATCACGTTCGCGCGCAGCGGGCTGACCGTGCGGTGGAGCGAGGAGTACGCCAGCCTCCTCGAACTCGCCGAGGCCTGCGACGTGCCGGTGCGCTGGTCGTGCCGGACGGGGGTGTGCCACACGTGTGTGACCGGGCTGCTCGCCGGTGAGATCCGCTATCGCGTCGACCCGCTGGAACCGCCGGCGGTCGGAGATGCGCTGATCTGCTGCTCGGTGCCGCTGAACGAGGGTCTTGTCCTCGACATTTAGTTACTTCCTGAGACCAAGAGCACACAAGTGGTGAAATTTCGGTCTTTGGAAGGACGGCAGTCTTCTCTTCTGCCCTTCCCGTCACACAGTTAAAACCGCAGGGCTCTATCAATTCGCTAAGTAAGGTCCGTGTCACCTTCAGGTTATGGTCATTAGCCGTGCTCTATGACTACTTTCGGTGGGCGATATACCACGGAAAGTAAGGGGGAGCCGTGCCAGACCTGACTCTCACTCGACGTGTCGAGGGCGCGATGGAGGGGGCCGCAGTGCGGCTGCGCGCCTTCGCCGACCGTCACGAGACGCCCAGTCCCTGTCTGCTCATCGATTTGCCGACCTTGGAGTCGACCTACCGGACCATGAGCCTCGCGTTCATCGGGGCCGACATCCTCTATGCGGTCAAGGCCAACGCCGCACCCGGCGTCATCACCACGCTCACCCGGTTAGGCGCCGGTTTCGACGTGGCGAGCCTGGCCGAGATCGAGCTCTGCCTGGCGCGCGGGGTGCCCGCGTCCCGGCTGTCGTTCAGCAATCCGGTGAAGAAGCGCTCCGACGTGGCCGCCGCCTATGAGCGTGGAGTGCGCACCTTCGCCTTCGACAACCCCGGCGACCTGCGCAACATCATCGTCGAGGCGCCCGGCTCCAAGGTCTTCTGCCGCATCCAGGTGACCCCGCCGGCCGCCGCGATGCCGTTTGGAGCCAAGTTCGGCTGCGCCGAGGAGGCGGCGCCGGAGATGCTCGCGGAGGCCGCCGACCGCGGCCTGCGACCTCAGGGTGTCACGTTCCACGTCGGCTCCCAGCAGCGCAACATCGCCGCCTGGGACGCCGGCATCGCGGCCGCCGCGAAGATCGCGCGGCTGCTCGAACCCGAGGGCGTGCGGCTGCCCGTGATCGACATCGGCGGGGGATTCCCGATCTCCTACCGCGAGCAGTCGGCCGCACCCGAGGAGTTCGCGCGGGCGATCGACATGTCGCTCGCCCGCCACTTCGAACCCAGAGACCGTCCGCGACTGGTCATCGAGCCGGGCCGATCCCTCGTCGGCCCGTCGGGCATGATCCGCGCTGAGGTCGTGGCGGTCCGCGGCGGCGTCCCCGCCGACCCGCGCCGCTGGGTGTTCCTCGACGTCGGCCGCTACAACGGCCTGGTCGAGACCGAGAACGACACCATCGCCTACCGCATCCACGCCCCCACCGGCTTCGGGCCCCACGGCCCCGTCGTGCTGGCCGGACCGACCAGCGACGGCGACGACGTGCTCTACAAGCACACCGACTACGGGATGCCGCTGTCGCTCGCACCGGGCGATCCGATCGAGATCATGGACGCCGGGGCGTACACGTCCAGCTACTCCTGCGCGGCGGTCAACGGCCTGCCCGCGCTGCCGACCTTCTGCGTGCCGGGCTGATGACCATGACCGCGCAGATCGGCCGCTTCAGCGGTATCCACGTCATCGTCGAGTTCGAGGACGCCGACCCGGCGCTCCTCGACGACGAGTCACTCCTGCGGACCCTGCTCCCCAGGGCCATGAAGGAATCGGGGGCGACCGTCATGGAGGTCCTCTCGCACCGGTTCGTTCCTCAGGGCGTCACCGTGCTGACCCTGCTGGCCGAGTCGCACGCCTCGTTGCACACTTATCCCCAGCACCGTGCTGCGTTCGTCGACGTTTTCACCTGCGGTGACCGGGCCGACCCCCGGAAGGCCGTGAGCGTTCTGGCCGCCGAGCTGTCCCCCGGCCGGGTGACGACCAGGATCATCGGCAGGGGCGGCCAGCGAGTGGAGGTTCCCCTTTGACCCAGCACCTGATCGAACACGACGGTCACCTGTGGATCGACGAGCCGACGACCCGTGGCATGCGCCGATTGTGGCGTGTCGAGGCCGTCCTCCACGAGGAGACCACACCGTTCCAGGACGTCGTCGTCGCCGTCACGGAGCAGGGCGCGAGCCTGTTCTGCGGCGGCGAACGCCAGTCGACCGACTTCAGCCAGCTCGTCTACCACGAGGCCCTGGTCATCCCGCCGGCCCTGCTCGCCGACCGCCTCGACCGCTGCCTGGTCATCGGGTCGAGCGAGGGCGTCGCCTGCCAGATCCTGGTCGCCGCCGGCGCCCAGGCCGTCGACCACGTCGACATCGACCGCAGGGCGGTCCGCATCTGCGCCGACCACCTGCCCTACGGCTACACCGTCGCCGAGCTCACCGCCGCCGAGCGGGCGACCGGTCCGATCAGGATGCTCTACGAAGACGGCTACGCCTTCCTCGAGTCGGCAGCCGGCTACGACGTCATCGTGGTCGACCTCCCCGACGAGAGCCCCGAGGGCGACGCGCAGCACGACCGCCTCTACGGAACCGAGTTCCTGGAGATGTGCCGCAAGGCACTGGCACCGGGCGGAGTGGTCTCCACCCAGGCGGGGTGCATGACCATGTGGCGCAACGACACGCTGCGCCGCTCCTGGGACCGCTTCACCCAGGCGTTCCCCTCGGTCGTCTACTACGGCTCCGACGAGCACGAATGGGCGTTCGTCAGCGCCCGCGCCGACACCCTGGCCGACCCCGTCGGCCAGATGCGGCGCAGGCTCGCGAGCCTGCCCTACCGCCCCGTCTCGATCGACGACGCGGCGTTGACCGGCAACACCGTGCCGCCCCGATCGATCAGGGGTTAGGACACCTACGAGGAGATCTCGGCCGTCCGTTCGCGGAGCCGGTCGCGGATCTCCTCGGGGGTGTAGGCCCGGCGGCGGCGCTCCGCGCGCACCGCGACGACTCCGCTTGCCGCTACCCCTGCGAACGCGGCCAGGCCCAGGATTTTCCACCAGCGCATGTGCTTAGGTTACCGATATGAGCGGCATCACCCTCGACGAAGCGCTGACCCAGACCCGGACCGGAGACGTCTGGGTCTTCCGCGGCCGTTCGGTCCCCGACCGGGCGATCCAGATGACGACCAACAGCCCGGTGAACCACGTGGGCATGTCGGTCGTGATCGAAGACCTGCCGCCGCTGATGTGGCACGCCGAGCTGGGCAAGTCCCTGGTCGACATGTGGACGGGAACGCGCCAGCGCGGCGTGCAGCTCCACGACCTGCGCGACGCCGTGACGACGTGGTCGAACAGATACGGCCAGCGGGGCTGGCTCCGCCAGCTCCAGCCCGACGTCACCCGCGAGATGGAAGACGCGGTCCTCCAGACCATCGCCCGCCTCGACGGCACCCCGTTCCCCTCGACGGCGCGGCTGGCGGGCCGGTGGATGCGCGGCCGGCTGCCGTCACGGCGGTCGCGCGACATGGCCCTCGAATCGGCTTACTGCGCCGAGGTGGTCGCGGTGACCTACGAGGCGATGGGTCTGCTGACCGACCGGAAAGCCGCCAACTGGTACGACCCGGGGCGCTTCTGGAGCGGCGACCGGCTCGACCTGGCCACGGGCTACCGGCTGGGCGACGAGATCGCGGTCGACATCCCGAAGGTGGACGTGCCGAAGAGCTGAGCGGGGACCGGCGCTTGATTGGCGACCCGCTGTCGTGAGGTCCGGCGTGACAGGTGGTTGAGAAGGTGTGCCGCCCGTCCGGCGTGTGGCGCTTGGATGGCGATCCGCTGTTGTGAGGTCCGGTGTGACGGGTGGTTGAGATGGCGTGCCACCCTGTCCGGCGCGCGGCGCCGGAAATTTCGGGATATCTCGGTGTCAGCGGGTGGGCCTGTTCGCTGTCGAAAACCCTTCGCCGACTCTGAGGCTCGTGATGGCGGTTGATGTGGGGGAAGGTGTAGTTTTGGCCGTGGCGGGCTCCACCGCCCAACTTCCTTCAGCGGGTTTCCACGCGGCCCGTCGCACGCGGAGGCAAAGGGGACATCATCGCCTCTGGAGCGCGGCGGATCCTGCTCTGGCGAGAACCGAAGCGGCCGAACCGAACATCGCGGGCGTGGGCCGGGTGTTCGCGTGTGCCGCGATGGAGTCGTCATGACCGGGAAGAAGCAGCTCAAGACGCGCATCCGCGCGCGGATGGCCAAGACGGGCGAGAGTTACACCACCGCCCGCATGCACGTCGCCGGCGTCTCCGGCTTCGAGACCGACCACGGCTGGACCCTCTACGGCGGGCGCCACTCGGCCTCGGCGGCGGTGGCCAACATCCTCCGCAACGGCGGGTTCCCCGTCAGCGAGCCGCTGGTCTACGTGACCGGGGGCGGGATCGGGGCTGGCTACATCCTGTGGGAGTTCAAGCACCACGACGCCGCGGCGCTCGTGCTCGGGTTCCGGAACCGCTGGCAGTATCCGCTGAAGTGGATGGACACCACGCTGACCCGCCTCGGGGTGCCGTTCGACGCGCACACCACGGGTGGCGCGAAGGGCGCGTCGGCGCGGCTGTCGGCCGAGCTGGCCGCCGGGCGGGCCTGCGTGATCCTGCCTGACCGCTATCACATGGGTTACTGGCACGCCCCGGCCCACCTCGACGGATATGGCGGGCATCCGGTCGTGGTCTACCGGGAGGACGAGGGCGGCGTCTACATCGATGACCGCAACCTCGCTCCGCTGCGGGTCGAGCGTGACCGGCTGGATGCGGCGCGGGGGCGCGTGGGGTCGTACAAGAACCAGCTCCACGCAGTGACCCCGGCGAAGCCGCGGCTTGAGGAGGCGGTGCTGGCCGGGCTGCGGGACTGCGCCGCCCACCTGAGCGGGTCCTCCGACTCGTTCTCGCTGCCGGCCTGGCGCAAGTGGAGCCGGGCCGTCGTCGACGGGTCGATGGCGAAGGGCTGGCCGAAGGCGTTCGCCGACGGTCGCGGCCTGGCCCACGCGATGCTGTCGGCCTGGGAGGCCGTCGAGCCGGTCGGCACGGACGGCGGCAACCACCGCGACATCTTCGCCGACGGGCTGGACGAGGCGGCCGACCTGCTGAACCTGCCCCTGCACGACCTGGCGACCGAGTTCCGGCGCATCCACGGGCTGTGGCACGAGTTCGCCGAGACGGCGCTGCCCGAGGCGGCCAACCAGCGTGTGCGGGAACTCATCGTGTCGATCCGGGCCTCGGTGGCCGAGGGCTCCGCCGGCGCGGCCGACGCGGCGGCCGCGGCCGAGGAGATGTGGGCGCTGAAAGCCGAGGCGGCGACCCCGTCGCCGGACTTCTTCCCGGCGCTGAGCGAGCGGATCGCGGTCATCTACGACGCGGAGACCACCGCCATAGCGGCCCTCCGCGAGGCCCTTCCGGCGGAGTAGCGATCTCAGAACAGGGCCCGCCGCGAGCGGAGCCGCCCGCGACGGGCCCTGTCGAAGTGCTATGCGGAGACCGCGAGGCTCTCGGGCGGAGTGGCAGGCTTGTCGCGGTAGAGGCAAGGCCCGTTGCGGTGCAGGTGGAGGGGCTGCGGCGGCCAGAACCTCAGTGGGAGCGGGCCGCGTGGATGATCTCGTGGTCCCAGTTCGGGCGGGGCTGGGTGTGGAGGCGCCAGTAGTGTTCGGCGATCTCGTCGGGGTCGAAGCCCGTGGGGCCGACCTCGCCGGGCACGGTGATGCTGGCCGCGTGGACTCCGGACGCGCCGAACTGGGTGTCCAGCAGGGTGATCAGGGCGCGGACGCCGGCCTTGCTCAGGGACAGGCTCACGTGGTCGGGTTCCGGCTGGGGCATGCCGCCGGTGATCAGGAAGGTCCCGCTGCCCCGGGCCGCCATGGCGGGCAGGACGTGCGCGGCGGTGAGCACGGCGCCGACCACGTTGACCGCCCAGGAGTTCAGGTGGTCGCGGACCGAGAGGTCGCCCAGGCGGTCGGCGCGGACGATGGCGGCGTTGTAGACGACCACGTCGGGGAGTCCGTGCCGGTCGGTCGCCTCGTCGAGTGCGCTCCGCAGGGCGCGCTCGTCGGTGCTGTCGGCCGTCAGGGTGAGCAGGGGGACGCCGGTCGCGGCCACCGCCTCGGCTCCGGCGCGCAGCGTCTTGTCGCTCCGGGCGATCAGCGTGATCGCGAGCCCTTCACGGGCGAACCTGCGGGCCACGGCCTGGCCGATCCCCGGCCCCGCTCCGATGATCACAGCTCCGGACACCCGCGTCTCCTTATCGTCTCGTGACAATGGGTGACGATAGGGGGTGCGCGGCCACGTGATGGTCAAGCGGGGTTCAGGGGTCAGGCGTGCTTGCCGCGTGCGCGAGGCGGCGCAGACCGGCGCGGATCCGCTCTTCGCCCAGCTCCGGCAGCAGGGCTGACACGTGCTCGGCCGACAGGGTGGCCAACAGGGCATGGGCGGCGTGGTCGGGGTCGGGTGTGGCGTCGAGAAGGATCGCCACGTGGCGGTGCCAGAACCGGTAGGCCCCGATCCGGTAGCGGGCACCGGGGGCGGCGGTCTCCGACATCCGGATCAGGTCGAGGTATTCCAGCAGGTAGTCGAAGTAGGCGTCGACGAAGGCGGCCAGCCGTGCGTCGGTGGTCGCCCCGGGGCCGAGGGGCGGCGGTCCGTGCAGCATCGCCTCCTGCAGCACCCGCTCGCGGGCGTCCAGCAGGGCGGCGGCCAGCCCGGACTTGTCGCCGAACCGGCGGAACAAGGTGCCCTTGCCGACCCCGGCGGCCGCCGCCACCTGGTCCATGGACACCGCCTCCACCCCGTGTTCGGCGAACAACCGCGCCGCGGCCTCCAGTACCGCGGCCCGGTTGCGCGCGGCGTCGGCCCGCTCTTTGACGGGGGGAGTACGCAGCAGTTCCACCGGCGTTGCGGAAACGGACTGTGGTCCGGTATTGTCGGGAGCCATAACCGGACTATAGTCCGATTCTCCTGGAGGTACGACATGACCGCGCTCATCACCCGGAACGAACTGAAGGCCGCGATCGACGCGGGCACCGTCACCGTCGTCGACGCGCTGGGCGGCGACTACTACGCCAAGCAGCACCTGCCCGGCGCCGTCGCCCTGGTCAGGGAGGAGGTCGACGCCCGGGCGGCCGCGCTGCTCCCCGACCTCGACGCCGCGATCGTCACCTACTGCTCCAACCCGGCGTGCCCCAACAGCGGCCAGGTCGCCGACCGGCTCACCGCCCTCGGCTACACCGATGTCCGGAAGTATCGCGAGGGCATCGAAGACTGGGCCGAGGCGGGTCTTCCCACCGAATCGGCCTGACTCCCCGCTCAGCTCTTCGGCGGGGTCTCCCCGGAGCCCCTCGCCCGCAGGGTCACCGGGACGGTGACCTTCCTGACGGGGGTGGACGGGTCGGCGATGCGGGTGCGGAGCATCGTGATGGCGGTGTCGCCGATGGCCGCGTCGTCCTGGGCCACCACCGTCAGGTCGGGGCGGAGCAGGGTCGCCAGTTCCGAGTCGTCGAAGCCGACGATCGCCACGTCGTCGGTGCGGTCGCGGAAACGGCGGACGACCTCGACGCTGAGTGTCGCGTTCCCGGTGATGATCGCCGTGGCCGCGTCGGGGCCCGACAGGGCGCTTTCCAGGGCGGCCTGGATGCGTTCCGGCATTATCGGGCCGGTGTGGATCATGTGGGCCGACGCACCTCCGTGGGCCCGCACGCAGGCGCGGAAGGCCGTGGCGCGCTCCTGCGCGGTGTAGATGCGCTCGTCGTCGCCGATGTAGGCGATGCGCTGGTGCCCGTGGGCCACCAGGTGGGCGAACGCGGTTTCGATCCCGGCCATGTTGTCGGACAGGACGCAGTCGACCTCCAGGCCGAGCACCGGCCGGTCGACCGCCACCAGCGACAGCCCGGCCGCGAGTTCGGGCACCAGGTAGCCGTGGTCGGCGCCGATGGGTTCGAGCAGTATGCCGTCGAACCTCCGCCGGCACATCGACTCGACCACGTGACGCTCGATCTTCTCGTCGTCCTCGGTCGAGGCGGCGAGCACCATCAGGCCCGCCGCGCGGGCGGCGCGCTCCACCGCGCGCAGCACCGGGTTGACGTGGGAGAGCTGGCGTACCGCCGCGCCGAGGGTGCCCGTCACGCCCAGGCGCAGGTGGCGGGCCCGTTCGTCGGGGCGGTAGTCGAGGTCGGCGATGGCGGCGCGGACCCGTTCGACCAGTTCGGCGCCGACGGTCACGTCGTCGTTGACGACCCTGCTGACCGTGCGCAGCGCCACGCCCGCCCGGCGGGCGACATCGACCATGGTGGGTCTGCGGCCCCTGCGTGCCACCGGCTTCTCCTGCATCCGCCCATCATCCGCATGATCGCCCGTTGACGCCATTCGGCCCGTGACCAATTCGTTGCCCGCCTCGCTCTTGAAACCTCCGCGCAACACTCTACGGTATCGGGATAACGTTATCTCAATCGGCTTCGGGGAGCCGGATCGGCAACGAGGAGGGCTGTGCTGATGCGCAGAACTTTGATATTCGGCCTGGCCACGGTGCTGGCGGTGGCCGGTTGTGGGGTGGGCGAGACCACCCAGCCCGAGAGCGGCGCTCCGGCGTCGGGCGGGAAGGTCGAACTGAGCTTCCTGGTCTTCGAGACACCCAATCTCAACGCGGCGTTCTGGGACGCCGCCATCGCACGAGCCTCGGCGAAGGTGCCCGAGGTGACCATCAAGAAGCTCGTGACGCCCAACATCGACCGCACGGCGTACGCCAAGCAGCTGGACGCCGCGGGCAACCTGCCCGACATCCTCCAGTCGGTCAACCCCGCCGGGTTCGCCCAGGCGGGCAAGCTGGCGCCGTTCACCGATGAGGAGCTCAAGAACTTCATCGCGCCCAAGGCGGGCGCCATCGGGGGCAAGGTCTACCAGCTCCCGTACAACACGCAGGTCATCCCGGTTGTCTACTACAACAAGGACCTGTTCACCAAAGCCGGGATCACCGAGCCGCCGAAGACCTACCAGGAGCTTCTGGACATCTCCAAGAAGCTGAAGGACGGCGGAACCACCCCGTTCGTCGTGGGCGGCGGCGGCGCCGACACCTGGGCGGACATGTACCCGCTGACCGGGACGGTCGCCACCGACGTCTACAGGAAGACGCCCGACTGGCTGCTGAAGCGGTCGCAGGGCGCGGTTAAGTTCACCGACCCCGACTTCGTGGCCGCCGCCAAGAAGATCGAGGACCTGGCGAAGAACGAGTACATCGACCCCGCGGGCCTGAGCAGGTCGTACGCCGACACCGAGCAGGCCTTCCGCGACGGCAAGGGCGCCATGTACCCCATGGGCTCCTGGTTCGCCACCGCGGCCGACGCCACCAAGCCGGCCTTCGAGATCGGCGCCTTCCCCTGGCCGAGCGACGACGGCTCTCCCGTCACCCCGGTCTTCACCGGCGGCGGCACCCTGGTGAGCTCGACCGCGAAGAACGTCGAGCTGGCCAAGAAGTGGGCCCTGGCGTTCGACGAGGACAAGGACAACAACGACGCGTTCGTGAAGGCCGACGGCTCGATCCCGGCGATCAAGGGCTACACCCCGCCCGCCGACATGGGCCCGGTCTACAACGCGACCGTCGAGATCTACCAGAAGGGCATGGCGGACGGTTCGCTCTTCGACGCCTTCTCGCAGGAGGCCGGCGACGGGGCGCTGCCCCCGGGCCTGGCCGACAAGGCCGCGCTCGGCGTGCAGGACCTGATCACCGGTAAGAAGAACGCCCAGCAGTTCGCCGAGTTCCTCGACGACGAGTACGCCAAGGCGACGCAGTAACCTCCATGCCCCAGCAGACCCGGCATCGCGGGGCGCGCGTCCGCGCGCCCCGCGCCCTCCCGATCGGCCGACCGGTAACACGATGACCCAGATCCAGCAGAGCAGGGCCCCGCGCCCTCACCCGCTTCGCGAACGCGACGGGGTGACCCGATGACACAGACGATGCGGCCCCGGGCGCGGGTGAGGGCGCGGCCCGCGCCCTCACGTAAGAGGCCCGGCAGGTTCCTGCCCGGACTGGGCAGGTTCGCCCTGTTCGCGCTCCCCGGCCTGGTGGCCTACGCGCTGTTCGTGCTCGTCCCGATCGGGATGACCGCCTACAACAGCCTGACCAACCTGAACCCGTTCAATCCGCCGACGCAGTTCGTGGGCCTGCGGAACTACGTCAGCCTGCTGAGTGACGCGGAGTTCGGCCAGGCGCTGCTGAACACGGTCATCATCACGGCGATCATCACGGTGCTGGCCAACGCGGGCGGCCTGCTGATCGCGATGCTGCTCGACCGGCCGACCAAGCTGTACGTCCTGCTGCGCGGGGTGTTCTTCACCCCGGTCGTGCTCAGCTCGGTCGTCATCAGCGTCATCTGGCAGGCCATCCTGACCGACGACGGGCTGCTCAACTCGGCCCTGCGCGGCATCGGGATCGACGAGCCGCCGGGCTGGCTGTCCGATCCGGACATCGCGCTCTACTCGATCGCCTGGATCATGACCTGGCAGATGCTCGGCTTCTGCGTCGTGGTCTACCTGGCCGGGTTGCAGGGCGTGCCGCGCGAGCTCAACGAGGCCGCCGCGATCGACGGCGCGAGCGCGCTCCAGCGCTTCCGCAACGTCACCTGGCCGATGCTGGCCCCGGCGCTGACCATCAACGTGGTCATGCTGCTGATCACCGGATTCAAGGCCTACGACCAGATCCGCGTGATCACCAACGGCGGGCCCGGCAACGGCACCACGGTGACCATGGCCTTCCAGGTCGTGCAGACGGCCTTCGTGAGCAACCGGATCGGCTACTCCTCGGCGCTGGCCGCGGTGATGCTCGCGATCGTCGCGTTCATCTCGGTGGTCGTGCTCCGGTTCCTGCAGAAGAGAGAGGTGTCCCAGTGAACGCGCGGCCGATCGTCGCCACGTTCGTGGGTGTGGTGTTCTTCCTGCCCCTCTACCTGGTGCTGGTGAACATCTTCAAACCGAGTGCGGCCGTGGTGGCCGACCCGGCCGGGCTGCCGTTCCCGCCCACCCTCGACAACCTCACCGCGGTGCTGACCCGGCCCGACCAGCTGTTCACCTTCGGCCTGATCAACTCGATCGCCGTCACCGCGCTGTCGGTCACCGTGCTCACCGTCTTCTCGGCGATGCTGGGCCACTATCTGGCCCGCGCCCGGCACTGGGGCGCCAAGGTCGTCATGGGCACGCTGCTGTGCGGGCTGATGATCCCGGTGCCGGTCATCATGGCCCCGATCACGACCGTGCTGAAGTGGTTCGACCTGATGACGACCCTGCAGGGGCTCGTGCTGGTGAACGTCGGCTATTACGTGCCGTTCGGGGTGCTGCTCTTCATGGGGTTCGTGAAGGGGGTGCCGCTGGAGCTGGAGGAAGCGGCGTCGCTCGACGGCGCGAGCAGGTTCCGGGTGTTCTGGCAGGTGGTCTTCCCGCTGCTGCGGCCCGCCTCGGCCAGCGTGATGATCTTCCTGGGCGTGTGGATCTGGAACGACTTCCTGACCCCGCTCATCGTGCTCGGACCCGACAGCGGCACGACCGTGACGGTCGGCGTCTACCGGGCCATCGGGCAGTACCAATCGGACTTCGGGTCGGTCTTCGCGTTCATGTTCCTGGCCACGCTGCCGATCCTGATCTTCTACCTCGCCCTGCAGAAGAACTTCGTCAAGGGCCTGACCGGCGGGGCGGTCAAGGGATGAACCTGACGATCGAGTCCACCGAACTGTTCGCCGGGCCGGCCGACGCTCCCCGCCAGATCCTGCGCGTCACGACGTCGGCCCACGGCCCGATCGACATCGAGGTCACGGGCGAGGCCTGGGGGGAACTCCGGGGGGTCTCCGGTACGGGGACTCATGAGGTCCCGGTCACCACCGATGCCCGGCCGGGGCGACGCGTCGACATCACCGTCCGGGCCGGGGACATCAGCCAAGAAGCGACCATGCGAACAGCTGAGCCCGGCTGGAGCGTCTACCTGGTCTCGCACTTCCACTACGACCCCGTCTGGTGGAACACCCAGGCCGGGTACGCCAGTGAGTGGGAGGACCAGCCGGACGCCCAGGAGATCCGGATGAGCTTCCAGTTCACCGCGTTCCAGTTGATCGACGCCCACCTGGAACTGGCCAGGCGCGACGCCGATTACAAGTTCGTGCTGGCCGAGGTCGACTATCTCAAGCCGTACTGGGACACCTTCCCCGAGAACCGCGCCTACATCGCCAAGCTCGTGGCCGACGGCCGCCTGGAGATCATGGGCGGGACCTACAACGAGCCCAACACCAACCTCACCGGCGCCGAGACGACGATCCGCAACGCCGTCTACGGGGTCGGGTTCCAGCGCGACGTCCTCGGCGGCGAGCCCTCGACGGCCTGGCAGCTCGACGCGTTCGGGCACGACCCGCAGTTCCCCGGGATGATGGCCGACGCCGGGCTCACCTCCAGCGCGTGGGCGCGCGGGCCCTTCCACCAGTGGGGGCCGATCCTGGAGGTCGGCACCTACGACACGCCGCACGGCGACCCGTCGGGCATGCAGTTCCGCAGCGAGTTCGAGTGGATCTCCCCCTCGGGGCGCGGCCTGCTGACCCATTACATGGCCGCGCACTACGGCGCCGGATGGTCGATGGACTCCGCGCAGACCCTCGAAAAGGCCGAAGAGTCGGTGTACGGGCTGTTCCTCGACCTGAAGAAGGTCGCGGCCACCCGGAACGTGCTGGTGCCGGTGGGCACCGACTACAGCCCGCCGAACAAGTGGCTGACCGACATCCACCGCGACTGGAACGCCCGCTACGTGTGGCCGAGGTTCCTGTGCGCCATTCCCCGCGAGTTCTTCGCGGCGGTCACCGCCGAACTGGCCGCCGAGGGCCGCCGCCTGTCGCCGCAGACCCGGGACATGAACCCGATCTACACCGGCAAGGACGTGTCGTACATCGACACCAAGCAGGCCCAGCGGGCGGCCGAGAACGAACTGCTCGACGCCGAGCGCTTCGCCGCCCTGGCCTGCCTGGCCGGCGGGGCCGAATATCCGGAGGCCGCGCTCGACAAGGCCTGGCGGCAGCTCGTCTTCGGGGCGCACCACGACGCCATCACCGGGACCGAGTCTGACCAGGTCTACCTCGACCTGCTGGCCGGGTGGCGGGAGGCGTACGACCTCGCGGAGGAGGTGCACACGGCGGCGCTGGAGCATCTGGCCGCCCGCACCCGGACCCCGGGCGAGAGTGTCGTGGTCTACAACGCCAACGCGTGGCCGCGCACCGACGTCGTGCGGGTCACCGTGCCCGCGCCCTTCGCCGGGCTGACCGACGACAGGGGGAACGACGTTCCGTGCCTGGTCGAGCGGGCCGACGACAGCCGGGCCGAGATCGTCTTCCTGGCCACCGGCGTGCCGTCGGTCGGCTACCGCTCCTACCACCTCTCCGCATCGGGTGCCGGCGAGGAGTGGGCGGTCGAGGAGACGTACACGATCGAGAACGAGTTCCACAGGCTCACCGTCGACCCCGCGCGGGGTGGTGGTGTGGTCTCGCTGAGAGACCTGGTCACGGGGGATGAGCTGATCACGGCCGGGGAGGTCGGCAACGAGCTGGTCGTGTACGACGAGTACCACGAACACCCGGTCTTCCGTGAAGGCCCGTGGCACCTGCTGCCCACGGGCGTCTCCACGGGCAGCGCCGCACTCCCCGCGCGTTCGGTCACGACCGAGCGGTCGCGGCTCGGCCGGCGGATCACCGTCACCGGCTCGCTCGGCCCCGTCGCGTACACACAGACGATCACTCTGTGGGACGGCCTCGCCCGGGTGGACTGCGCCACCCACGTCGACGGCTTCGATGGCGCGGACAAGCTGGTGCGGCTCCGCTGGCCGTGCGCGGTGCCGGGCGCGGTGCCCGTCTCCGAGGTGGGCCACGCGGTCGTCGGACGGCCCTTCGCCCACCCCGACGTCGACACGGCCGCCCACCCGTGGACGCTCGACAACCCGGCCTACCAGTGGTTCGGGCTGAGCGCGCCGGCCCGGATCTCCTTCGCGAACGGCACCGGCGTGCCGATCGCGGTCGCCGAGATCGTCGTGCCCCAGGAAGAGGACACGGCCGACGCCAGGGACCTCGCCGTGCGGCTGGCCCAGTCGGGTGTCACCTCGACGACCTCGTACGCCGCCGGCACCCGCTACGGCCTGCTGTCGTTCGACTCGAACCTGCCCGACGTGCGGTTCTCGATCGGCGGGCCGCTGGAGAACACCTTCACCGCCGAGGCCCTGCACGCCGCCGGACCCTCCTACGCCGAGGAACTGGACCGGCAGCTGGCGGAGAAGGGTTCGGCCGTCGTCTGGCTGCCCGCCCGCTTCACCCGCGAGCAGGCGTTCCACCCCGAGTCGGACCTGCGCGGCGTGCTCGATCTGCCCGTCGTGGTGATCGTCGGCTCGCCGGACAACGTTATCGACGATCATGTGGTGCGCATCGACCAGGCCGTCGACCAGGTCGAGGAACGCCGGACCGTCGCCGTCCTCAACAAGGGCGTGCCGGGGTTCGCGGTCGACCTCGAGGGGCGGCTGCACCTGTCTCTCCTGCGGTCGTCGACCGGCTGGCCGTCGGGCATGTGGATCGACCCGCCGCGCCGGACCGCCCCCGACGGGACCGGATTCGGCCTCCAGCACTGGAGTCACACCTTCGACTACGCCATCGCCTCCGGCGGCGGCGACTGGCGCGACGCCGGGATCGTCGCCAAGGCGCACGACTACAACCATCCGCTGCGGCCGGTCGTCGAACCGGCCCACGACGGTCCGCTGCCCCCCACCGCTTCCCTCGTGACCGTCGAGCCCGCCGGACAGGCGGTGCTGGCCGGGTTCAAGGCGGCCGGGAACCCGACGGCGGGCGGCGGGGCGGTGCCGGCCGATCCGCGCGATGGAGTGACGGCGCGATTCTACGAGCCGCACGGCAAGGCCGTCTCCATCCGGGTGACCTCGCCGTTCCCGCTGGTCGAGGCCGCGGTGGCGGATCTGCTGGAGACCGCGACCAGCGAGGCCAAGGTGCGGGACGGCGCGCTCGTCGCCGACCTCGGGCCGAGCGAGATCGCCACGTTCGTGCTGAAGACCGACACCCGGGACCCCGAAGGGCCGGGCGACCGGCTCGGCCGGGCCGCCGAGCCCGCTCAGCCGGTGTTCTCGCGCTACTGGCTGCACAACCGGGGCTCGGCGCCGCTCGGGTACCAGCCGCTGAGCCTGCACGCCCGCACCGCGCCGGGGAAGGTCACGGTCTCGCTGGCCAGCGACCTCGTCGACGCCGCCGTCGAGGGCGAGGTCCGGGTGGTCGTGCCGCCGGGGTGGCAGGCTTCGCCCGCGATTCGTCCGGTACGGCTCGCGCCGCGCGGCTGGACCACGTTCGACGTGGCGCTGAGTCCACCGGCCGACGCGGGCGAGGGGCCCTGGCCGGTGGCCGTCACGATGGTGCACGGCGGCCAGACGCACGAGGACGTGGTCTTCTTCGACGGTTCGGGGAACCCGGTCAGTCCTGGTCCGGCTTCGCTGCTCGCGGTCGACGTACCAGAGGAAGGTGTCGTCGTCGGCCGGGGAGAGCGGGCCCCGCTGCCGGTCACGCTGACCAACCACGCGCCGTTCGCGATCCGGGGGGAGATCCAGGTCCTCGGGCCGTGGGGGACCTGGGGTGTCACCGGGCCGCTGATCCATCCGCTGGACATCGGGCCAGGCGAGAGCCGGACGCTCGATGTGGTCGCCGAGGTGCCGGTCGGGATGCGGCCGGGGCGGTGGTGGCTGCTGGTCAAGGCCATGTGGTTCGGACGGGTGAGCTACTCGCCGTCCGTGCCGTTCGAGGTGCAGGGGTAAATGGTGATCGCCGCTCTCGTCGAGGGCACCTCTGTCACGCTGGAGCAGGTCACCGCGCGGATGGCCGCACTGCGACGCGGTCCCCGCGGTGACCTGCTCCCGGCCGACGGCACCACCGAGGGCCGTCAGCTACGCCGCTGGGTGGTGCAGCTCCTGGTCGCCGAACGGGTGATCGCCGCCGAAGCTCTGGAAAGAGGCGTGCGCGCGGGTGGTCCGCCGATGGAACTGCCGGCCACCGCCAGGCTGGAACTCGGCAGCGTCGTGGCGGCCGTGCTGGCGAGCGACCCGCTCGCGCAGGCCCTCTACCGCGACCTCACCGCCGACGTCACGGTCTCCGAGGAGGAGGTGGGCCGCTACTACGCCGCCAACCCCGACCGCTACCGGCCGGGGCCGGCCCGGCTGGTCACCCATCAGGCGCTCACCTATGCGGTGACGGCCGCCGACCTGGTGCCGGAGGCCGTTTTCACGGCTGCGGACGGAGAGCGGGTGGGGGAGTTCGTCGTGGGGGCGTACACGCGACAGGACCTGACCCTCGCCGAGGCGGCGCCGCGGATCCGGGCGGTGCTGCTCGACGCCGCGCGGCGGCGGCGGTTCGCGCTCTGGGCCGACGCCCGGTGCGCGGCCGCTGTGTTAACGCCCGGTTTCGAACACCCCGGCGACATCAGCCACTCTGATCACACCCACCGGCACTGACGTGCAAGTTAAGGGTGGATATAGGTAATTCTCAGTAAAAGTCCGTAAGGTCCACCCATGAACTGGAAACAACGGGTGAACGTTGCACTGGGCGAGTTCACCGGGTTCCATCTGGCGAAGATGGGTGAGACGCCGTCAATGAACGCGGGGTCGAAGAAAGCGGGCAAACCGACTCCGGCCCCCGCCTCGGATGTGCGGCCGCCGGCCGATGTCCGGACCGACCGGCTGCTGCGCGCCCCGATCTTCGTGATGTCGCCGGTTCGGTCGGGTTCCACTCTGCTGCGCTCGATCCTGAACGCCCACCCGCTGCTGCACGCCCCCCACGAGCTGCATGTACGTCGCCTCACCGTCGGCTTCGGCACCGGGCTGTCCGAACGGGCGATGCACGCCCTCGGCCACAACCAGGCCGACCTGGAGCACCTTCTGTGGGACCGGGTGCTCCACCGCGAACTGCTGCGCAGCGGCAAGAGCCACATCGTCGACAAGACCCCGGCCAACGCCTTCGCCTTCGAGCGCCTGGCGACCTGCTGGCCCGACGCCCGGTTCGTGTTCCTGCTCCGCCACCCCGTCTCCATCGCCCGCTCCTGGCACGAGGCCGACCCGGACAAGCGCGACTACGCGGCGGCGGCGGCCGACGCGCTGCGCTACATGAAGGCCGTGGAGCGTGCCCGCAACGGGCTCAAGGGCCACACGGTCCACTACGAGGAGCTGACCGCCGACCCCGAGAAGGAGGTCCGCGCGATCTGCGACTTCCTCACCATCCCCTTCGAACCCGCCATGCTGCGCTACGGCTCCGCGCAGACGGTCGTGGAGAAGGGCCTGGGCGACTGGAAGGACAAGATCCTCTCCGGTGAGGTCCAGAAGGGGCGCGACCTGCCCGACGAGTCCGAGATTCCCGATGTGCTCCGCCCGATGAGCGTTAGCTGGGGGTACCTGCCCAAATGAAGATCCGCTATATGCTCCTCCACGCTTACGGCATGGGTGGAACAATTCGGACCGTCATCACCCAGGCGAACGCCATGGCCGAGCGCGGCCACGAAGTGGAGATCGTCAGCACCGTCCGCCGCCGTGACGACACGCAGTTCCAGATCGACCCCCGCGTCAAGATGAGCGCCATCGTCGACCAGCGCGGCGGGATCGAGCCGGTCACCTTCACCGACCGGGTGATGCGCCGGCTGCGCGGCAAGGCGGTGCCCGAGGGTGAGTTCGCCGCCCACTGGTTCACCGCCCACGTCGAGAAGGCCGTCACCGAATACGTCGCGGGCCTCGACGACGGCATCCTGGTCACCACCCGGCCGGGGCTCAACCTGATCGCCGCCCGGCACGGCCGCAAGAGCGTGGTGCGGGTCGGCCAGGAGCACATGAACCTGCGCACCCACAAGGAGCCGGTCCGTCAGGAGATCGCCCGCCAGTACGGCAGGCTCGACCTGGTCACCGTGCTGACCAGGACCGACATGCACGAATACCAGCGCCTCGCCCCTGGCGTGAAGACCCGGCTGATGCCCAACTCGGTGCACATCGGCGGCCGCCGCCAGTCGCACCTGACCAACCCCCGGGTCATCGCGGCCGGCCGGTTGAAGGCCCAGAAGGGCTTCGACCTGCTGATCCCGGCCTTCGAGCAGGTCCCGCACCCCGACTGGACCCTCGACGTGTACGGAGAGGGCTCCTCGCTACCCAAGCTGCTCAGCAAGATCAGCCAGGCTGAGCGCATTCGGTTCCGGGGCCGTACCGAGAAGCTGTGGGACGAACTCGCCGACTCCTCGATCTACGTGCTCAGCTCCCGGTTCGAGGGGCTGCCCATGGTGATGCTGGAGGCGATGGCCCACGGCCTGGCCGTGGTCAGCTTCGACTGCCCGACGGGCCCCGGCGACGTGATCGTCGACAACGTCAACGGGCTGCTGGTGCCGCCCAAGGACACCGTCGCGCTGGGCGAGGCCATCACCCGCCTCATCGAGGACGACACGCTGCGCAAGCGGCTCGGCGGCGCGGCGCTGGAGACGGCCAGGAACTACACGGCCGACTCGATCATGCCGCGCTGGGAGGCGCTCTTCACCGAACTGCTCGCGAGGAGTTAGCCCCGGTATTACCCTTCAGCGGTGATCCACGGCATCGACGTGTCCGACTGGCAGGGCCCCGTCGACTGGTCGGCCCAGGCCGAGACCGACGCGGTGTTCGCCTTCGCGCGCGCCACCGAGAGCGACCGGCTCGCCGACACCCGTTTCGCGGAGAACTGGACGGCCATGGGCCGGGCCGGATTCGTCCGCGGCGCCTACCACGTGGCCCGCCCGCTGGGCGACGCCCACACCCAGGCCAGGCACTTCCTCGACACGGCCAGGCTCGCCCCCGGCGACCTGGCCGCCCTGGAGTTCAAGGCCACCGACGGGCTGCCCGCCCCCGAGGTCGCCGAGTTCGGCCGCCGCTGGTGCGCCGAGGTCAGCCGCCGGTGCGGGCTGCTCCCGTTCGTCTGGACGCATCTCCACTTCGCGGCGGAGGGTTACTGTGACGGCCTGTCGGCGTATCCGCTCTGGATCGCCGACCCGGGCCGTCCCGTCGGGGAGCCCCGCGTGCCCGCGCCCTGGACCGGCTGGGCCATCCAGCAGTACGCGGCCAGCCCGCTCGATCTCGACGTGTTCGCGGGCACCGTGGCCGACCTGATCGCGCTGGGCGCGCCGGACCGGCGCGGGAAATAGGGATTCGGGAATCCCGGTAGAGTCGGCCTGTTCATTCACGCTCATCGTTTTCGTTTGAGGAGAACCATCGTGTCCGCTATCACCGTCACCGTCGCAGGGGTCGAGCGCTCGGTAGACGAGGGCACGACGTACGGCGAGCTGCTGGAGGCCGACGGCAGGTCCGTGATCGCGGCGCGCGCTAATGGCGATTTGCGCGATTTGGCGGGTTTGACCGTTGAGGGGGACGTCGTCGAGCCGGTCGAGATCGGCAGTGACGACGGCCGGGCGATCATGCGCCACTCGGCCGCCCACGTGATGGCCCAGGCCGTCCAGGAGCTGTTCCCCGAGGCCAAGCTCGGCATCGGGCCGCCCGTGGAGAACGGCTTCTACTACGACTTCGACGTCAAGTCGCCGTTCACTCCCGACGACCTCAAGCGCATCGAGAAGCGCATGCGCGAGATCGTCAAGCAGGGGCAGACCTTCGCCCGCCGGGCCGTCTCCGACGACGAGGCCCGCGAGGAGCTGGCGGCGGAGCCGTACAAGCTCGAACTGATCGGCCTCAAGGGCGGCGCCGTTGACGGCGACGCCGGCGAGAGCGTCGAGGTCGGCGGCGCCGAGCTGACGATCTACGACAACATCGACCCCAAGAGCGGCGACCTCAAGTGGAAGGACCTCTGCAGGGGTCCCCACCTGCCTTCCACCCGCGTGATCCCGGCCTTCAAGCTGATGCGCTCGGGCGGCGCCTACTGGCGCGGCAGCGAGAAGAACCCGCAGCTCCAGCGCATCTACGGCACCGCCTGGGAGTCCCGCGAGAAGCAGGACGAATATCTGGCGTTCCTCGAAGAGGCCGAGAAGCGCGACCACCGCAAGCTGGGCGTCGAGCTCGACCTGTTCTCCTTCCCCGACGAACTGGGCTCCGGCCTGCCGGTCTTCCATCCCAAGGGCGGCGTGATCCGCAAGGTGATGGAGGACTACTCGCGCAAGAAGCACGAGGAGGCCGGCTACTCCTTCGTCAACACCCCCCACATCACCAAAGACAACCTCTACAAGATCTCCGGCCACCTCGACTGGTACGCCGACGGCATGTTCCCGCCCATGGAGCTCGAGGGCGCGCGCTACTACCTCAAGCCGATGAACTGCCCGATGCACAACCTGATCTTCAAGGCCCGTGGCCGCTCCTACCGCGAGCTGCCGCTGCGGACCTTCGAGTTCGGCACGGTCTACCGCTACGAGAAGTCCGGCGTGATCCACGGCCTGACCCGCGTGCGCGGCCTGACCCAGGACGACGCCCACATCTACTGCACCCGCGAGCAGATGCGCGGCGAGCTGGTCTCGCTGCTCCGCTTCGTCCTCGACCTGCTGCGCGACTACGGCCTCAACGACTTCTATCTGGAGCTGTCGACCAAGGACCCGGTGAAGTTCGTCGGCGACGACGAGACCTGGGAAGAGGCGACGGCGGTCCTGCGCGAGGTCGCCGAGGGCGAGAGCCTGGAACTGGTCCTCGACCCGGGCGGCGCGGCCTTCTACGGCCCCAAGATCTCCGTCCAGGCCCGCGACGCCATCGGCCGCACCTGGCAGATGTCGACCATCCAGCTCGACTTCAACCTGCCCGAGCGCTTCGAGCTCGAATACACCTCGGCCGACGGCTCGCGGCAGCGTCCCGTCATGATCCACCGGGCGCTGTTCGGCTCGATCGAGCGGTTCTTCGGCGTGCTGACCGAGCACTACGCGGGCGCGTTCCCGGCGTGGCTGGCCCCCGTGCAGGTGATCGGCATCCCGATCTCCGACGACCACGTGGCCTACCTGCAGGATGTCGCCAAGAAGCTGAAGGCCCACGGGATCCGGGTCGAGGTCGACTCGTCGTCCGACCGGATGCAGAAGAAGATCCGCAACGCCCAGAAGTCGAAGGTGCCCTACATGCTGCTCGCCGGCGACGACGACGTGGCGGCCGGGGCGGTCTCCTTCCGCTACCGGAACGGGGAGCAGAAGAACGGCGTCTCCGTCGACACGGCCGTGGCCGAGATCGTCGACGCGGTGGAGCGCCGCCTCGCGTAGTTGACGTCAAGTCGGCTTGAGGTTTTAGCGTCGTCTTCCATGACGATCAAGGAGTATCCGCCGGAGGTCCTGAACGGCCAGCCCATCGGGGCGTGGACGGGAGAGGCCTACCGGCGGGTCGTGGGCGCGATCCGCGCCGAACTCGCGGTGGAGAGTCTGACCCAGCCGCACTGGTGGACCCTCAACCACGCCGCCGCGGCCCCGGGACGCTGGTCGCGGGGCGAGCTGGCTTCGCGCCTGGCGACGTGGGAAGACCTCGGGCTCGACTTCGAGACGGTCTTCGACGACCTGGTCGGGCGGGGGTGGGTGACCGAGCTCGACGGGCGGCTGACTCTCACCGACGAGGGCGAGGCCGGGCGGCTGCGGGCGAAGGAACGGCTCACACCGGTGCTGGAGCGGACGCGCGACGGGGTCGACCCCGATGACTTCGTGACGGCGATCAACGTGCTGCGACGCGTGGTCGCCAACCTGGGCGGCGACGGCGACCTGCCGTCTTAGGGGGAACGCAAGACGCTGGCAATGGCCCCCTGACTCTGGACTTTGCCGAGCTCGGGGGCGGGTGTAATCGTCGGGCTTGGTCGCCAAGCCATGCTTGACCGCAACTCTCCCGCTCCCGGCGCTCCAGGTCGATCATGGGTACGGCTTGTGGGCAGATACACCTGATCGATCAGCATGCGCCCGGGCGAAATGGCATAGGCCAACAAGACCCCGCCCCCGCCTCATCCAGCCAGGTCCCCATTACAGCTGGAGGTGGTAAGTACCCATTGAGCGCAATCTGAATGGTCTCGCTTCGGCGACGAGATCGCTTGCCTCGTTTCGGCGTTGATGCGGAGTGTAAGAATCTCAGCGGTAAAGCAGGTCGCTGTGAATACGCCCGTTTCAACACGTCACCGAGGATGTATGAAGGCCGACACCAGAACCCCCGCTGAGATCTTCGGAAGCCCGATCCGATACTTAATTCCGCTGTTCCAACGCCCATACGTCTGGAACCGGACAGATCAGTGGGAACCCCTCTGGGAGGATGTCAGGGCTGTCGCCGAGCAGCTTCTTACCACAAAGGACACGTTGTACGGGGGCTCACCCGTCCCTCCGCACTTCCTCGGCGCGATCGTTCTCGAACAACAGCTCACGCCCACCGCCTTCATCCCTGTACGCCATGTCATCGACGGCCAGCAACGCCTGACCACCTTGCAGATTCTTCTTGACGCCGCACAACTGGTTGCCGAGAGACACGGTCTCCCCATTGATGGGCGTGCCCTTGAATCGCTCGTCCTGAACGACAAGGATCTGGCTCAGCGACACGACGAGATCTTCAAGGTCTGGCCGACAGACAGAGATCAAGAGGCATTCCGTGCCGTCATGGATAACGAGCAAGAGGTACCCGAATCTCTTGTCGGCAGCAGTATCGCCTCAGCCCACACCTACTTCGTGTCCCAGATCATCGAGTGGGCTCAGCCGGAAGGCGACCCGGACAAGTGCAGGAGCAGGATCACCGCTCTGACGCACGCTATGCGCAGCTACCTCCGGTTAGTGGTCATCGATCTTGAACCGGGAGATAACGCGCAAGTCATCTTCGAAACCCTGAACCATCGCGGCACCCCGCTGCTTGCTGCGGATCTGATCAAGAACATGGTCTTCCAGCTCGCCGCGGGCCAGAATGAGGACCTGCGGTCCCTCTATGAGCAGTACTGGAAGCCGTTCGACTCCAATCACTGGCGCCGAGACGTTCGGCAGGGACGGCTCTATCGACCCTACGTCGATATTTTCATCAATTACTGGCTGACCATGCGTCTGCTCCGTGATGTGCCAGCCGACCGAGTCTTCAGTGAGTTTCGTGAACATATCCGGACTACTCAGCTCCCCGCCTGGGAAGTCATGCGAGACCTGGCCGACGACGCTGACGTCTACGCCGGGCTCGAGCATCTCCCGTGGGAGTCAGCCCAGGGGACTTTCTACTACCGGGTCATCAGCGTCATGGAAGCTTCGGTCGTCGGCCCTTTTCTGCTGTGGATTCTCCGCTGGCCGCCGGAAAGGATCTCCCCTGAACAACGCATCAAGGCTCTCCGTTCGATGGAGAGCTGGCTGGTGCGACGCATGCTGTGCAAACTGACCACCAAGAACTACAACCGGATCGTCGTAGAGCTCCTGCGGGAACTGGATCGGCACGGCCCCGAGAAGGCCGGCGATGTGACGGAGAGCTACCTCGCCAAGAGCACGGCCACTGCGGGCTCGTGGCCTGCCGATAAAGAGGTGATCGAAGCGATCCGCGCTATCCGGGTATACAAGGACCTGACTCGGGGGCGCTTGCGGATGGTGCTCGAGGCGCTAGAAGACCTCGCGAGAGGAAAGTGGGCCGAGCACGAGCACTGCCCGCGCGGCCGGTTGACCATCGAGCACGTCATGCCGCAGAACTGGGAAGAGCACTGGAGCATCAACCCCTCCGACCACGGGGCTCGGCAGTCGCGCAGCCACCTCGTCCAGACGCTCGGCAATCTCACGCTTGCCAATGAACGCCTCAACCCCAAACTTTCTAACCGCCCGTGGACCGATCTCGAGACGGAGACGCTTGGTCTGACCGACTCCGGACCGGTGGTCGGGAAGCGGAGCCTGCTTCAGCAACACTCCACGCTCAAGCTCAACGCCGAGATCGTAGTAGCCAACCCTGCGGTGTGGACCGACAAGGCGATCGTTGACCGCTCGGCCACACTGGCTCAGCGCATCATCCAGATTTGGCCGCGCCCAGCCACGCCTTAATGCTGCGATGCCCGCCCACGCTCGCCTAGCGGATGGTTCGACGCTTCCGTACGAGATGGCCTTTGCCTGTCCCCTTGGCGGCAACGCCCAGGCGCGGTGCCCTGGCACTCTGCGGTCGCCGCAAGCCCTGTATCTCACGTGAAAGGCCGGACCCGATACAGGTCCGGCCTTGAGTGAAGGGGTCAGGCGGCTTCGGTGGCCGCTCCCTCGCCCGGGAGGCGGACGTCGTCGACGGTCACGTTGACCTCGACGACCTCCATGCCGAGCATCTGCGACACCGACGTGGCCACGCTCGACTGGACCTCGGCCGCGACCTCCATCACCACGTGCCCGTAGACGATGACGATCGTGATGTCGATGGCGACCATGCCGTCCTGGATCTCGGCCCGGACGCCCTGGCTGGCGCGCTTGCTGCCGAGACCGATGGTGGTGCGGGCCGTCTCGAAGATCCTGGCGAGGTCGCCGCCGAGGTCGGCGACGCCGGGGACCTGCCTGGCGGCCAGGGCGGTCACCTTCTCGACGACCTCGTCGGCGACGGTGATCTTGCCTTTGAGGCCGGTCACCGAGATCTGGGGCTCCTGGGTGGCCTCTTCGGTTTCCGCGGAGGGGGACTCGTTCTGGGATTCGTACGCGACGTCGGTCACACGATCATCTCCTCAGGTCAGCAGGATTCTGCCGGAAGATCGAAGGGTTTGTCCGGCGTTAGACCCGGTCGGCGCGGGTATCGCCGCCTGGTCCCCAATATGCTGGCCGACATGACAGACGTGCCCGACGCTTTCGGACGGCTTTGGACGCCGCACCGGATGGCGTACATCAAGGGAGAGAACAAGCCGACCGGTCCGGGCGCCGGTGACGGGTGCCCGTTCTGCGAGATCCCGAAGATGGATGACGCCGACGGGCTCATCGTGGCCCGGGGTGAGGTCGTGTACGCGGTTCTGAACCTCTATCCGTACAACTCCGGCCATCTGATGGTCTGTCCCTACCGGCACGTGCCTGACTACACCGACCTCGACGCGGCCGAGACGGCCGAGCTCGCCGACTTCACCCAGAAGGCCCTCATGGCCCTCCGGGACGCCAGCGGCGCGCAGGGTTTCAACGTCGGGATGAACCTCGGTTCGGTCGCGGGGGCCGGGATCGCCGCCCATCTCCACCAGCACGTGGTGCCCCGCTGGGGCGGCGACACGAACTTCATGCCCGTCGTGGGGCACACGCGGGTTCTACCACAGTTGCTCCGGGACACCCGGGAGTTGCTCGCCCAGGCATGGCCTGAGAAAACGTCGTAGGGCTGCACTACCCTGCCCAGGGTGACGGATGGGTTCTCTGGTGTCCCCGCTGGTGAGGCTGTCGGCCGTGTGCTGGGCACACAGTCGGCCTCGCCCCTGTCGTTCTGGATCGGCCTGCAACCGGGGAAGGTCGTGCAGCTCGACGAGGTGGTGGTGACCCGGCGCGACGTGCCGGGTCACGGCATGGTGCTGATCGCCGGGGTGGTCACCCACGTCGAGGCCCGTCACGAGGGCGCCGCCTTCGACTCCGACGTGTTCCTGATTGCTGAAGGCTCGCTGCCCGCCGCCGTCGTGGAGGTCGCGGAGGTGCGGGTCACCCGGGTCGAGCCCGAGGTGTTCGTGCCGCCGCTGCCGGGGGCGCCCGCCTTCCGGGCCAAGGGGGCCGACCGCGACCAGGCGCTCTACTTCGACGTGATGGAGCGCCGGGTGCCGATGGGCATCGGGCGCGACGGCGAACCGACCTATCTGAACTTCGACTTCCTCGACGGCACCCGCGGCGCCCACGTGTCGATCTCCGGGGTGTCGGGCGTGGCGACCAAGACCTCGTTCGCGACGTTCCTGCTCTATTCGGTGTTCAACTCCGGAGTGCTGGGGGCCGAGGCGTCCAACACCAAGGCGCTGATCTTCTCGGTCAAGGGCGAGGACCTGCTGTTCCTCGACCACGCCAACACCCGCGCCGACGACAACTCCCGCGCCGGCTACGCGACGCTCGGGCTGCCCGCCCAGCCGTTCCGCAGCGTCCACGTGTTCGCGCCGCCGAGGCCCGGCGACGTCCACGGCGTGCCCCACGTCACGGCCCGGACCAAGGGCGTCAGTTCCTTCTACTGGACGCTGGCCGAGTTCTGTGAGAACGAACTCCTCCGTTACGTCTTCGCCGACGCCGACGACGAGAAATCTCAATACAACCTGCTGATCGGCCAGGTCGCGGCCAAGCTGAAGCTGCTCGTCGAGCCGCTGGGCGCGGCGGGCGCGGTCAAGGTCGACGACGTCGAGTGCCGCACCTATCCCCAGCTCGTCGACCTGATCGACGAGCGGCTGGCCGACGAGTCGACCCGCTCGACCTGGACCGGCTTCCCCGCGTCGCTGGGCACGGTCAACGCGTTCCTGCGGCGGCTGCGCAGCTCGATCAGGTCGCTCACGCCGATCCTGCGGGGCGATCTCCCGGCCGGGCGGCCCCACTCGATCGGTGTCTCCGACGCCCAGGTGACCATCGTCGACCTGCACAACCTGCCCGAACGCGCCCAGCGGTTCGTCGTGGGCGTGGTGCTGCGCGGCGAGTTCGCCCGCAAGGAGCTGTCCGGTTCGGCCAGGCCGCTGCTGTTCGTAGTCTTGGACGAGCTCAACAAGTACGCCCCCCGCGACGGAGACTCACCGATCAAGGAGATCCTGCTCGACGTGGCCGAACGCGGCCGGTCGCTCGGCGTCATCCTGATCGGTGCCCAGCAGACCGCGTCCGAGGTGGAGAGGCGTATCGTGGCGAACTGCGCGATCCGGGTCGCGGGGCGGCTCGACCCGGCCGAGGCCACCCGCTCCGAATACGGCTGGCTGACCGGCACCGCCCGCGACCGTGCCACCATCGCCAAGCCCGGCACCATGTTCGTCATGCAGCCGGAGATCCCCGTGCCGCTGGCCGTGAACTTCCCGTTCCCCGCCTGGGCCACCCGCCCCTCCGAGGCCGGGGCCGCGCCGACGATGCTGACGACGATCGCCGATCCGTTCGCCGGGCTGCCGGCGCCCGAAGACGACATCCCCCCGTTCTAGGAAGGCCCCGATGAAGATCCTGCACACGGCCGACTGGCACGTCGGCAAGGTCCTCAAGGGCCGGGGGCGTCATGAGGAGCACCGCGCGGTGCTCTGGGAGCTGGTGGGCCTGGCCCGCCGGGAAGACGTCGACCTGGTGCTGGTCGCCGGCGACCTGTTCGACACCTCGGCGCCCACGCCCGAGTCGCAGGGCCTGGTCATGAGCGCGCTGATGCAGTTGCGTGAGGGCGGCCGGGAGGTGGTCGTCCTGGCCGGGAACCACGACAACGCCCAGCTCCTGGAGGTCTACCGGCCGGTGCTGGGCGCCCTGGGCATCCACGTGTCCGGCCTGTTCCGGCGGCCCGACCAGGGCGGAATCCTCGAGTTCACCGCCCGCACCGGCGAGCCGGTCAAGTGCGCGGTGCTCCCGTTCCTGTCCCACCGCCACGTGGTGCGCGCGGCCGAGCTGATCACCGAGACGGCGGCCGAGCACAACCGCAGCTACGCCGACCGCGTCGGCCGCCTCACCGAAGCGCTGACCGCGGGCTTCACCGGCGACACCGTCAACCTGGTGACCACCCACGGCACCATGCCCGGCGGGAAGATGGGCGGCGGCGAACGCCAGGCCCAGACGATCTTCTCCTACTACTTCGAGTCGACCGCCTTCCCCCCGACGGCCCAATACGCGGCGCTGGGCCACCTGCACCGACGGCAGCAGATGCCGGGCCCCTGCCCGATCTGGTACAGCGGCTCGCCCCTGGCCGTCGACTTCGGTGAGGAGAAGAACCAGCCCGGAGCACTGATCGTCGAGGTCTCCCCGGGCGTCCCGGCCAAGGTCCGCGAGGTCGCGCTGGAGAAGGCGCGTGTCCTCACCACGGTCACCGGCAGCCTCGACCGCCTGGAGGCGATGGCCGCCGACCTCGGCGACGCCTGGCTGAGGGTGATCGTGGCCGAGAAACCCCGGGCGGGCCTGGCCGACACGGTCCGTGAGCTGCTGCCGGGCGCCCTTCAAGTGGATCTCCACCCCGACTTCAGACCGGCGAGCGTGCGCAAGCGCCAGACCACGGGCGCCGGAAGGGGCCCACGCGACCTGGTCCGCGAATACCTGACCGCCTCGGGCAAAGACGTCGAGGCCCTCGGCACCCTCTTCGACCGCCTCCACGACGAGGTGACCCGCTGATGCGTCCCATCCGGCTCCACATGGAGAACTTCGGCAGCTTCCGGGCCGCCTCCGACGTCGACTTCGCCGAGGTCGACTACTTCGCGCTGGTCGGGGCGACCGGCGCGGGCAAGAGCACCGTGATCGACGCCATCTGCTTCGCCCTCTACGGCAGCGTGCCCAGGTGGGGCAAGGAGAACGTCGTCGCCCACGCGCTGGCGCCCTCCGCGACATCCGGCAAGGTCGCCTTGGTCTTCGAGGTCTCCGGCCGCCGCTACGCCGCCGTCCGGACGCTGCTGCGCGACGCCAAAGGGACGGTCCGCACCAAGGAGGCGCGGCTCGACCTGCTCGACGCGTCGATCCTGGCCGAGTCCGACCTGCTCGAACTGACCGCCACCTCCAAACCGGTGGCCGAAGGCGAACAGGTGGCCGTCGAGGTGGCCCGGGTCACCGGCCTGGAATACAAGTTCTTCACCCAGTGCGTGGTGCTGCCCCAGGGCCGCTTCGCCGAGTTCCTCCACGCCACCCCGAGCGACCGCCAAGACCTCCTCGTGCAGCTCCTCGACGCCGACGTCTACGAGCAGGTCCGCAAGGCCGCCGTCGTCGAGGAGAACAAGCAGAACCAGGCCGCCGAGTTCGCCAGGGGCGAGCTGGCCCGCCTGTCCGGAGCCGACGAGGCGGCGGAGCGGGCCGCCCGCGAGCGAGCCACCGCGCTGCACGAACTCTCCCGACGCGTCGGCACCGATCTGGAGAAACTCCAGGTCCTGGACGACGCCGCGAAGGCCGCCGATACCGAGCGGGTGACCATTCTCCGTACACTCGCCCAGCTGGGCGCCCTCGCACTCCCCGGCGAAGTGCCCGGCCTGGCCGAGTCGGCCCGGCTCGGAGCGGAGAGGGCCGACCTGGCCGTCAGGGAACAGGCTCGCCTCGACGACCTCGAAGAACAGGCCGACCGCGAGCTCGAAGCCCTGGGAGACCGGGCCGCGCTCACGGCCGAACTGGGCGACCTGACCGAACGCACCCGCCGCACCGCCGAAGCCGCCAAGGCCGGAAAGGAGGCCGAAGCGGTCACCGCCGAACTGATCGTGGCCGCCGACGCCCTCGCCAGGGCCTTCCGCGACTACGAGGAGGCCGACCGTGACCTGACCAAGGTCCGCATCGCCCACGTCGGCGCCGACCTGGCCCGCACCTTGGTCCAAGGCGACCCCTGCCCGGTCTGCCACCAGATCGTCACCGTCGTTCCCGGCCCATTGGAGCCGAACGTCTTGCCCACAGGCGGGCAAGACGACCGCCAGGCGGACACCCGCCACGGTGCTCGTCATGACGGCCACGAGTCGCACGCGCTGCTCGCCGCCGAACGCCGCCTCGTCACGGTCCGGGAGATGGGACAGCAGGCCCGCACCCGCCACGACGGCCTGGCCGCCAAGGCCGAACTACTCACCGCGCGCGCCCGGGACCTGGCCGGAACCATGCCGCCCGACCCGCACAGGGCTACCGAGATCGAGAGGCTGCTCGCCCAGATCGACGAGGCCGCCAGAAAGGTCGCGATCGTCCGCCGGGACGCCCGCGAGGCCCGGCGCGCCGCGACCCAGGCCACCCGCGCGGTCGAGGAGGCCCGGCGCAAGGCCGAACAGGCGTGGCGTGATCTCAACGCGGCCCGCGACACCGTCGCCGCGTTCGCGCCGCCGCCACTGGATCCGGGTGACGTCCACGCCGCTTGGACCGCGCTGCTGGCTTGGCGTGATGAGACCTCGGCCAGCACCCGAGCCGAGGCCGAAGCCGCCGACGCTCGCTTCGAACAGGCCAGGTCCGGTGCGCAGGAGGCCCGGCGGGCGTTGGTGGAGCGCATCGCTCAGCACGGCGTCACCCTGAACCCCGGCGACCGGATGGCCGAGCAGGTCGCCCGCGCCGCCGCCCAGGCGGACGAGCGGCTCGCCCGCGTCCAGGAGGCCCGCAAACACGCCGCCGACCTGGCTGAACGTGTCGCCGTCCACGAAGGCGAGGCCAGGGTCGCCCACGAACTGGCGCTGCTGCTGCGCGCCAACCAGTTCGAGCGCTGGCTCTGTGCCGAGGCGCTGGAACTCCTCGTCGCCGCCGCGTCCGAGACCCTGAAAGACCTGTCCGACGGCCAATACGAACTCGTCCTCGGCGGCAGGGGCGACATCGAGGTCGTCGACTACGCCGAGGCGGGGCTGCGCCGCAGCGCCCGGACCCTGTCGGGCGGGGAGACCTTCCAGGCCTCCCTCGCCCTCGCGCTGGCGCTGTCCGACCAGGTCGCGGGCCTGGCCGCGGCCGCCGCACGCAGTCTCGACTCGATCTTCCTGGACGAGGGCTTCGGCACCCTCGACCCGGCCACCCTCGACATGGTGGCCGCCACCCTCGAACGGCTCGCCTCCGGCCACGAACGCATGATCGGCGTCGTCACCCACGTTCCGGCCCTGGCCGACCGGGTTCCGGTCCGGTTCGAGGTCTCCCGCGACGCCTCCGGTTCCCACGTCAGAAAGGTGGTTCGGTGACCACCACGCTCCACGCCCCCGGGTTCAGCGTCGATCCCTGGGACCCCGGCTACGGCGCCAGCCTGGCCTTCGAGGCCGAGATGGAGGGCAGCACCGCCGCCCTCACGCTCGACATCGAGATCCCCATCCCGCGGTGGCGGCCGATCACGCCGGGCTCGACGGCCAAGGCGCCGGAGACGCTGCTGATCGCCGACGGCGTCCGCCGGATCGACGCCCGCGTCTGGGTCGACGACCCGCAGGGCGGCATGCCCGCGCCGGGGATCGCGGCCTCCTACGCCGCCGGGATCGTCCGGTGCGGTGAGAAGGGGGCCGAACCGGTCGCGGTCGAGATCAGACGCGGGGTGTTCAGCCCGGCCAAAGGGGTGTCCGACCTGGTGGCGGGGCCGGTGACGTACACGACCTTCGAGGTGGTCGGCGACGACGACGGGTCACTGGCGCTCCAGCAGAAACTGACCGAGCTCGAAGCCGACATGGCCGTCGAATACCGGTCGAACACCGGCCACGACGAACTGCTGCTGGTCGACGGGCCGCTGCGGGGGCGCACCCACCTGCACAACGCCGTCGGCTATGTGAAGACGCATCACACGTCCTACCTGCCCCCGGCCCAGTCGGTCGTGGTGTCGGACCTGAAGCCGGGCCAGCGGACGCCGGTCTTCTTCATGGGGACGAACTGGAGCCGCTACGCCTGGTATCTGCGGCTGCCCACGATCTCTACCGCGCCGTGGGCCGGGATCGCCCGCTGCGAGGCGGGCGCCGACCTGTCGGTCGAGGAGGCCGTCGCGCTGGCCGACCAGGTCACGGTGGCGCTGCCGCCGATGGCGGGGGTCGACTACAAGGATCCGAGGGCGCCGCAGAACCTCGTCCCGATCGGCGGGCTGGAGAAGCTGCTGCGCCACCGGCTAGGCGACGCGCGTCTGCTTTACCGCGCCCTCCGGACGGCCGCCCTCGGGTGACGGGCCGTCGAGCTGGATCGCCCGGATCCCGGCGCTCAGCACCAACGGCACCGCGAGGGCCAGCGCCATCGACAGCACGGCCGCGCCCGAGTCGTTGACCAGCATGCCGATGCCGCCGCTGACCAGCGCGCCGAGCAGGCCGGCCTTCAGCATGGGCGCCCGCTCGAACGCCACCGGCAGCACCCCCGCCGTCGCCTGACCGGGCCGCAGCACCGCGAACACCAGGAACACCACCGCGGCGATGACGACGGGCATCAGGTTGGGGGAGAGCAGCGTGCCCAGCATGGCGTCGAGCTTGCGCGCGATCACCGGCCAGAACGTGCCGTCGAAGATCTGCCCGACGAACCGCCCGAGGTGGGTCTGCGACCCGGGCGGGCGGCGGTAGTCGAGGTAGGCGATGGCCAGCACGGTCACGCCGCCGGCGACGCAGAACAGGCCGAGCTTCCAGATCGACACCCGCCGCCCGGCCACGATGAGCGTCGCGACCGCGATGCCGGGCACGAACGCGATCACGCCGCCGAAGTCGCTGCCGACCCCGGGCCAGCCGCCGAGGATCATCGCGAACACCCCGAGCCCGGCGATCAATGCGACCGCGATCGACCGGCGGCCGTGCCGGACCAGCGAGTCGGCCGTGCCGGTCGCCACCAGCAGCACGGCGGTGGCCAGCAGCGCGAACGGGATGTTGCCCAGGCCGTAGTAGCGGGCGCCGACCACGCCGGTGTAGCCCATCACGCTGTTGAGCTGCAGGTGCGTGCCGGAAAGAAGATCACCGAGCAGCACGGCGGCGGTGACGCCGGAGACGACGAGCAGCGGCGCCAGGATGTTCTCCGGCCTGGTCAGCCGGGCCGCCTGCAGGGCGAGCACGGCGAGCACGACGTCGAAGGCGACCAGCCCGCCGACCAGGGTCAGCGTCGGCGCGGAGCTCGCCTCCCACGGGGTGAGGTTGATCAGATAGGTCGACACGGGGATCGACGCCAGCGCCACGGCGGCCACCCGGACGATCCCGAGCGCGGAGCGGCGGCGCAGCAGCAGGAACGCCGCGATGTAGAAGAGCACCTGCAGCACGGCCAGCGTGGTGAAGAAGATCCCGCCCATGTTCCGGATCGTCTGCCCGGCCGTGTCGGCGTCGCGGAGGCGTTCGACCGCCTCGTCGAGAGGGATCGGCTCGCCCGCCTTCAAGGGCTGCCCGATGACGGTCGCCGGGATGGCGGCGGCCTGCCCGGCCGCGCTGAACAGCGTCGCGGTCAGGTCGGGCAGAATGATCATGTCGTCGCGGTGGGTCGAGCCCGACCCGAGCAGGCTCGTGCCGGTCGTCCCGGACGCCCGCATCATCGCCACCCGCAGATGGGGGACCGAACCGTGGTCGGCCAGCCCCGCCACCAACACGGTCGCGCCGGGCGGCAGCTTGGCCAGCACCGCGCCCACCTGCGCGTCGGCCTGCCGCACCGCCGCGAGCCGCTCGGCCGCCGAGACCTGCTCGGGCTCGCGGGCGACCTTCCCGTCGGCGGCGATGTAGGGCCGGATCAGCGTGTCGACGTCGACCGCGATCACCGGTGCCGACCAGTCGGTGACCTCGTCGATCGTGGCGTGGTAGCGGCTGACGGCCCCCTGCTTGTCCGACAGCGCGAGCACCCCGCCGGGCCCCACGGCCATCGTGCGGGGCAGCGCCCCCACCGACCCGGCGGTCGGCACCCCGGCGACCGAGGCGAACCAGCCGAACTCGCGCAGCATGTTCGTGCCCTCGACCGGCTCGGGCGGCAGCCCGCACCGCGACCCCACGGCCGACCGCACCCCGGCCGACACCGTCAGCCATCCGTCATAAGGGCAGGTGATCGTGCCGACGGACTTCACCGACAGTGACCCGACGGCGCTCTCACCCGCCAGCCGCCACAGATTCGGCGTGTCACCCTCGGTGACGTCACTCCACATCAGCCCGGGCACCCCGACGAGCGCCACCTGCTCCGGGCCCGCCGTCCGGGCCGCCGCCGGCGCCCCCCACGCGATCGCGACCATCATGGCCGTGACCATCCCAGCAGCCCACCGCCGCACGGTGTCCCCCTCTGTCGACGCACCAGGCAAGGGGCACCGTAGGGGGTCGGCACACGCCGCGTCCAGCGTCTACCACGAGTGATCGCAGAAGGTCTCAGGGGCCGGATGACGGGTGCGACCTGGACCCGGTCAGCCCGCTGGTCAGCGTCTCGACCACGAGTGATCACGGAAGGCCGGCGCGACTCGGGATCGGTCCGCCCGCTCGTTCGGCGTCAGGCGGGCGTGATCGTGGAAGGGTTTCGTCATGCGTCTTGGACTCGGTCTGCCGACCCTCGGTCACCTCGCCACACCGGCCTTCATCACCTCGGTCGCCCAGCGGGCCGAAGTGCTCGGATATCACTCGTTGTGGGCGGGTGAACGCCTTCTCGACCCCGTCAACCCGCGCAGCCGCTACCCCGGGACCCGGGACGGCCGGCTGCCGGACGCCATGAAGATCGCCCTTGAGCCGGTGACGACGCTGACCTTCGCCGCCGCCTCGACGTCGCGGGTCACGCTCGGCACGAGTGTGCTGTGCATGCTGCTGCACAACCCCGTGGTGCTGGCCAAACAGCTCGCCACGCTCGACGTGCTGAGCGGTGGCCGGTTGCGGGTGGGCTTGGGCCAGGGCTGGTCGCTGGACGAGATCGAGGCGGCCGGGAACACCTCGGAGGGCCAGGGGCGGCGCAGCGAGGAGTTCGTCACGGTGCTCCGGGGGCTGTGGACCTCCGAGAGAATGGCGTACAAAGGACGGTTCTTCACCGTTCCCGAAACGGCCTTCGCGCCGAAGCCGGCGTCCTGCCCGCCCATCTATCTGGGGGTGTACGCCCCTCGCGCCCTCGAACGGGCCGGTCGTCTGGCCGACGGGTGGCTGCCGGGCGGGTTGCCGCTGGAGATGCTGTTGCCGCTGCGTGACACCATGGCCGAGGCGGCGGCGAAGGCGGGGCGGCCGGAGCCCGAGGTGATCGTGCGGGGGAACGTCCGCTTCACCGGGAACCGGCGGCGACCTTTCCAGGGCACCTGGGACGACATCGCCGCCGACCTGCAAAAACATCACGATGCCGGGATCGACGAGGTGTTCCTCGACTTCACCTTCGACGACGCGACCGTCACGGAGGAGGCGTTCGTGGAGCGGATGGAGGAGGCGGCGCGGATGTGGGACGTCACCGGATGACGGATTCGAGGCGCTGTAGGACTAGTCAGGCTCGTCGGCGAGTAACCGCCGCAGCAGGTCCTCGTCTTCGGCGCCCAAATCGTTCACGAACCGGCGGAGCACTCCCGCGCGGTCGGCCTCCGCGCTCAGCAGGGCGCTCATCCGCTGGGCGACCAGGTCGGCGGCGTCGACGAGGGCGCCGTACCGGAAGGAGCGGCCCTCCCGGCGGCGGGTGACGGCCTGTTTCTTGTGCAGGCGGTTCAGCGTGGTGACCACGGCGCTGTAGGACAGGCCGCCGTCGGGGGCGAGCAGGTCGCGGACCTGGCCGGGAGTGAGGGAACGGCCCGCTTCGCGCAGGGCGGTCACGATCGCCGCCTCCAGTTCGCCGGGCCTGCGGCGTTCGTCGCGACCGGAAGGGTCAGTGTCCATCGGGGCACACCCTATCCGGACATTCCGGATCTCGTGGCAGGCTGATAGCCACTCATGAGGCCCCCGGAGGTGCGGAATGTTCGATCACTTCGTGGTCTCGGTGGTGGTCATCCCGCCCCTGGTCGTGCTGGCCGCCTTCCTCGTCGCCGGCCGGCTCGCACCGGCGCTGGCCGCGCGGGTGCTGGCCTGGTCGGCCGTCGTGGTCGCGGTCGCCAGCACCGCGAACCTGGCGCTGTTCGCCCTGCACGCGGTCGCCGAGGTCCCGACCGTGGCGCACCTGATGGGCTGGTCGTCGCGGATCGTCGCGGCCGACACCGCGCAGGTCCCGTGGGTGTCGTGGGGGTCGGTGCCGCTGCTGGCGGCGGTGGCGGTCGCGGTGGGGTGGACGCATCGGCGTCACCGCCGTGACCTGCGCGCCGGGCGGCTGTTCGCCCGTGCGGACGGCGACGTGGTCGACGTGGGGTGGACGCGTCGGCGCCATCGCCGCGACCTGCCCGCCCGCGCGGACGTGGTCGTGGTCGACGACGCCGCCGTGACGGCCTTCGCGGTGCCCGGCCGAGGGCGGCCGGGCTGGGTGGTGGTCACCACCGGGATGCGGGGCGCGCTGACCGGCGGGCAGTACACGGCTTTGCTGGCGCACGAGCGCGCCCATCTGGCCGGAGCGCACCATCGCCTGGTGCGGCTGGCGGAGCTGGCGGGGGCCGCGCATCCCGCCCTGCGCTGGGTGAGCGCCAGGGTCGGCTTCCTGGTGGAGCGGGCCGCCGACGAGCAGGCGGCGGCCGAGGTGGGCGATCGGGGGCTGGTCGCGCGGGCCGTCGGGGAGGCCGCGCTGGCGGCGGCCGGTCGTCCGGGTCTCGCCCAGGGTGTGTTGCACGCGGTGGCGGGGGCGGTGCCGCTGCGGGTGGCGGCGTTGCTGCGTCCGGTGCGGAGAACGCACCCTCTGCTGGCCTTCGTGCCGATCGTGCTGGCGGCGGGGACGGTCGTGTGGACCGGCGAAGCGGTCGAGGACCTGCGGGAACTCCTCGAACTGGCGGCCCGCTGGCTGGGTTAGGTGAGCCTATGTTAACTTCTACCGCGTGTAGCTGAACGCCCGCGGTAGGAGTTTCATTTGTTCGCGAGTTATCTCATCGGCCTGCGTGAAGGTCTGGAGGCGACCCTCGTCGTCTCCGTTCTGGTGGCCTTCCTGGTCAAGAGCGACCGTACGGACAAACTGCCGCACGTCTGGGCGGGTGTCCTCGCGGCAGTCGCCCTGTCGGTCGGCTTCGGCGCGGTGCTGACGTTCACCGCCGCCCACCTCGGCCACACCGGCCAGGAGCTCTTCGACGCGATCACCTCGCTGCTCGCCGTCGTCTTCGTCACCTGGATGATCTTCTGGATGCGGCGGGCCGCCCGCGCCCTCTCCGGCGAACTGCGCGGCAGGCTGACCGAGGCGCTGGAGATGGGCTCGCTGGCCGTCGTCGTCATGGCGTTCCTGGCCGTGGCCCGTGAGGGGCTGGAGACGGCGCTGCTGTTCTTCGCCTCAGTCCAGGGCGCGACCACGACCGCCCAGCCGCTGATCGGCATCTCGCTCGGCCTGCTGACCTCGGTCGCGCTGGGCTACCTCATCTACAAGTCGGCCGTGCGCGTCAACCTCACCACGTTCTTCACCTGGACGGGGCTGCTGCTCATCCTGGTCGCGGCCGGGATCTTCAAGTACGGCGTCCACGACCTCCAAGAGGCGAACATCCTGCCCGGCCTCTCGGCGTATGCCTTCGACGTCACGGGCGTGCTGCCGCCCGACTCCTGGTACGGGGCGTTGCTCGCCGGGATGCTCAACATCACCCCGCAGCCCAGCGTCCTGGAGACCCTCGCGTGGGCCGTCTACCTGATCCCCACCCTCTTCTTCTTCCTGCGCCCCTCGCGCCCCCAGCTCGCCCACGCACCCGTGGCCTGAACAGGAGCACCATGTCCGTCATCACCCGTCTCGCCATCGGGGCCCTGGCCCTGGCCGCACTCACCTCCTGCGCCGCCGAGACCCCCGCTCCCGGCGGTACGGCCGCGGCGCAGAAACCGGGCAAGGTCGAGGTCGTCGCCAACGACACCGCGTGCGACGTCGGCGTCACCCAGATCGCCGCAGGCACCAGCACGTTCGCCATCACCAACGGCGGCAGCAAGGTCACCGAGTTCTACGTCTACGCCCCGGGCGACCGCGTCATGGCCGAGGTGGAGAACATCGTCCCCGGCCTGACCCGCGAACTGATCGCCGAACTGCCCGCCGGCACCTACGAGACGGCCTGCAAGCCCGGCATGGTCGGCAAGGGCATCCGCAACGCGCTGACCGTCACCGGTGAGCACAAGCCGCTGACCGCCGACGCCGCGCTCGCCGACGCGACCGCCAGCTACAAGCGCTACATCAAGAGCCAGAGCGACACCCTGCTGGTCAAGACGCAGGAGTTCGTCGACGCGGTCAAGGCCGGCGAGATCGACGAGGCCAAGACGCTGTTCCCGATCGCGCGCACCTACTGGGAGCGCATCGAGCCGGTCGCGGAGATCTTCGGCGACCTCGACCCGGCCATCGACGCCCGCGAGGCCGACCTGGCCGACGGCGAGGAGTGGACCGGCTACCACAAGATCGAAAAAGACCTCTGGATCACCAAGGACATCAGCCAGGACGGCCCCATCGCCGACAAGCTGATCGCCGACGTCACGACCATCGTCGAGAAGTCCAACGCCGCCGAGCTCACCCCGCTCAACCTGGCCAACGGCGCCAAGGAGCTCCTCGACGAGGTCGCCACCGGGAAGATCACCGGCGAGGAGGACATCTGGTCGCACACCGACCTGTGGGACTTCGCCGCCAACCTGGCCGGCTCCAAGGCGGCGGTCCAGTCGCTGCGCCCGGTGCTGGAGGAGCGTGACCCCGCCCTGGTCGCGACCCTGGACGAGAAGTTCGCCGCCGCCGAGACCGAACTGGGCGCCCACCAGAAGGGCGACGGCTGGCGGTTGCACAACGAGCTGTCGAAGGACGAACTGAAGCGGCTCTCGGACGTGATCAACGCGCTGGCCGAGCCGATCAGCAAGATCGCACCCCTGGTGGCCCAGTAGATGATCAGCCGCAGGAAGGTCTTCGGGCTCGGCGCGGCCGGGGTCGCGGCGGCGGGCGCCGGGGTGCTCGCCGCCCGCGGGCTGCCCTCGGACACCCAGGCCACGCCTGAGGCCCACACCCAGGCAGCCTTTCCCTTCTACGGCGACCACCAGGCGGGGATCGTCACCCCCGCCCAGGACCGGCTGCACTTCGTCGCCTTCGACGTCACCACGACCGACCGGGCCGACCTGATGGAACTCCTCCAGGAGTGGACGGCCGCCGCCGCCCGGCTCACCCAGGGCCGGGAGGCGGGCGCCCTCGGCGCGACCGGCGGCTCCCGCGAGGCCGCGCCCCACGACACGGGGGAGGCGCTCGGCCTGCCCGCCTCGGGCCTGACGCTGACGATCGGCTTCGGCCCGTCACTGTTCGACGACCGCTTCGGCCTGGCCGACAGGAAGCCGCAGGCCCTGGCCGACCTGCCGAAGTTCCCCGGCGAGACGCTGACCCCGGAGATCTCCGGCGGCGACATCTGCGTCCAGGCCTGCGCCCACGACCCGCAGGTGGCCGTGCACGCCATCCGCAACCTGGCCCGGATCGGGTTCGGCCGGGTCTCCGTACGGTATTCGCAGCTCGGCTTCGGCCGCACGTCCTCGACCTCACGGGCCCAGGCCACGCCCCGCAACCTGATGGGCTTCAAGGACGGCACCAACAACCTCAAGCTGGAGGACGCCGACCTGCTGCGCGAGCAGCTCTGGGCCGCCCCCGGCGACGGCGCGGCCTGGATGGCCGGGGGGAGTTACCTGGTCACCCGCAAGATCCGGATGACCGTCGAGACCTGGGACCGCACCTCGCTGCGCGAGCAGGAGGAGATCTTCGGCCGCGACAAGGGCGAGGGCGCCCCTGTAGGCAAGAAGAACGAGTTCGACGAGGTCGACCTGACCGCGATGCGGCCCGACGCCCACGTCCGCCTGGCCCACCCGTCGGCCCACGGCAACGCCCACCTGCTGCGGCGCGGCTACAACTACGTCGACGGCTCCGACGGCCTGGGACGTCTCGACGCGGGCCTGTTCTTCATCGCCTACCAGCGTGACCCCCGCAGACAGTTCGTGCCCATCCAGATGAGCCTCGCCAAGATCGACCCCCTGAACGAGTACATCCGCCACGTGAGCAGCGGCCTGTTCGCCTGCCCGCCCGGAGTCGTGGACGCGGGGGACTACTGGGGCCGCACCCTGTTCGCGTAAGTGAACCAAGGCGAAGGGGCCGCGCCGGGTGGCATCGGCACGGCCCCTTCGCCGTCCTGGGAAGCGATCTAGGACGCGTACACCTCGAACTCCGAGAGCTGACCCGCCGGCCAGCCCGTGTTCCCGGTGAACCGCAGCCGCACATACCTCTGCGACGACGCGGTGAACGAGATCGTCACGGTGTTACCTGTGGCGGGGTTGAAGATCCGCCCCGAAGCCCCTGAGAGCGTCGAGAAGGTCGTCCCGTTGGTGCTGCCCTGGACCTCGACGGTCTGGGTCCGGGTCGCCCAGGCCGAAGCCGGCGGCAGTTTCAGCACCACCCGGGCAACCGCCGTCGCCGCGCCGAGGTCCACCTGGACCCACTGCGGGAAGGCGTTGTTCGGCGACTCCCAGTAGGAGTTCGCGTTGCCGTCGACGACGTTGCCCGACCCGTAGTTCTGGACGTGGCCGCTCTCCGACGTCGGCTTGCCGGCCGCCAGGTTCACGTTCGGCGCCGCGTCGGTCGTCACCGTCACCGCGTTCGACGGCTGCGAGATCGCGTTCTGGCCGTCCCGCGCCTTCACGGTGAACGTGTAGGAGGTGCCGGGGGTCAGCCCGGTGACCGTGTGGGTGAGCCCGGTCGGCGACGCGACCGCCTCCCCGTTCTGGAGCACCTGGTAGCCGACGACCGCCACGTTGTCGGTGGAGGCCGTCCACGACAGCGACACGCTGGTCGCGGTCTTGCCGGTCGAGGTCAGGTTGCCCGGAGGAGTGGGCGGGGTGTTCTCGACCGTGTCGGTGGCGTAGACCTCCAGTTCGGAGAGTTGCGCGGCGGGCCAGCCGGTGTTCCCGCTGATCGTCACCCGCACATACCGGGCGTTCAGCCCGGGGATCGTGATCGTCGCCTGGTTCCCGGTCGCCGCGTTGAAGGTGACCCCGATCGGCCCGGTGACGGTGGTCCAGGTGGACCCGTTGGCGCTGACCGCCAGGGTGAGCGTCTGCACGCGCGATCCCCAGGCGGCGTTGGGCGGCAGCTTGAGAACGGCCCGGCCCAGCACCGACGCCGCCCCCAGGTCGACCTGGAGCCACTGGGGCAGCGCGCCCGAACTCTCCCAGTAGGTGGAGGCGTTCCCGTCGACCGCGTTCCCCGGGACGAAACCGTTGTTGGTGCTGCTGGCGCTCGTCGGCTTGTTCAGCGCCAGGTTCGTGTCGCCGCCCGGCGGAGGCCCTCCGTCGACGACGGGCAGGGTCGGCCGGGTCGCGGTCAGTGCGATCTGGCCCTTGAGCATGCGTCCGCCGTCGCCGGTGAGGCGCAGGTAGTAGTCGGAGGAGCAGAAGGTGCCGTCTTCGTCGAGGGCCAGGATGCCGGATCCTGCGGGGATCCAGGCCTGGGTCTCGGCGGTTTTGGCGATCTGGTTGCCTTCGTTGTATTCGTCGAACATGGAGATGTAGATGCCGTGGGAGCCGGCGCGGATGGTGTTGTAGAACATGCGCCACATGAAGTCGCCGTGGGAGCGGGCGCGTGATTGCAGGTCGCCGGGCATGACGCAGGGTTGGTAGTCGATGCCGTTGGCGTTGCAGTCGGCGACGTCGGGGACGACGTTGTTGGCGTGGAAGCCGTCCAGGCCCGAGATGGTGTGGGTGCGGCCGACCATCCACGGCGAGATCATGTTGAACGCGTGGTAGACGCCGGAGAACCCGGTGCGGGAGTCGTTGATGCCCTGGCGCCAGTAGGTCGGCACGCCGCCGATCACGTAGCAGCCCTGGGCCTTGAACCAGTTGACGACGTCGAGGCACTGCGCCGGGGTGAACGGACGGCCCGGGTCGTCGAAGCCGAAGCCCCAGAGGCACACGACCGGCTTGCCGTTCTGCTTGGCATAGGCCGGCGACGACGTGTAGGCCGACATCTTGGTCGTCCAGTCGGTCTTGATCTCCGACTGGAAGTTCGTCCAGTTCGTGACGTCGTACATGATGTAGAACTTGCGCCCGTAGGCCTCGGCGGCCTGTCGCACCTTCACCGTGATCCCGTCGCGGATGGGGCCCTCGGCCCCGAACGGGTTGAACCGCTGCAGGGCGGCGGTGTCGCAGTTGTAGTCGCGCATCCACTTGAAGTGGGTGTCGATGGTCTGCTGGTCCCACGACGAGAACAGGTTGGCCGTCTGGCCGTTGCCCAGGTTCTGGTAGAGCGTGGGGTAGGTGCGCGTGTAGTCGCGGTTGTCCGGCCACGACACGATCGTGGTGTTCGAGGGCGAGGGCGGCACGGTGTTGTCCTGGCCGCTCCAGTGCCACCACCGGTCGATGGGGGACCCGTCGCCACGGCAGGCGAACCACCCCTGGTAGCCGACGGTGATCTTGCCGACGACGTCGCCGGGCGGGCTGGCCGCGAAGGCCGGGCTGCTGGTCAGGTGGGTCGACGCCGCCGCGAAAGCGGACGCCGAAATGGCCGAGGCGAGGAAACTACGGCGCGAGACAGCCACGTCCGATGATCCTTTCTGGCAAGGACCGGGCGGACGCTACCCGGTAAGGGGGTGCCCTCATCCTGACAGAAACGGATCATCGGACGCAATAAGCCAGCAACATGCCTGCAAAAAACGTGCAACCTCGGGTATCAGCCCACCCGTGCCGACACCCCCGTGCTCTCGTTGTAGAGGCGGTCGAGCGAGGTCACCTGGTAGGCGCCGTTGGCCCGGGTCCGGAAGGACGACTGGGTGGTCACCGCGACCAGCTCACACGAGTTGCCGGTGCCCCGGTAGACCGCGTAGGCACGCGCTCCGGGCACGCCGGTCCAGGTCAGGGTGCCGCCCGCGTTGCGCAGGTTCTTGACCGGGCCCAGCGGCCTGGTCGGCAGGCCCTTGATCAGCGGCAGCAGCGCCGGGCGCCGGTAGTAGTCCTCGTCGATCCTGGTCATCACCTTGAGCGGGTTCTGCACGACCTGCTTGGCGCTGAAGTAGACGTCACCCTCGACCTCCGGGTAGCGCTTGTTCACCGCCAGATGCGACGGGATCTCGTTGGGCCGGTTCCAGGCCCCGCCGGTGCCGACCTGGTAGAGCGCCTGGCCGATGTAGAGGTCGACGCCGCTGCCCTTCACCGCGTTCGCCCACCACGGCACCAGCACGTCGTAGTCGGCCGCCGAGTGGCCCCGGTTCCAGTAGATCTGCGGGGTCAGGTAGTCGACCGTGCCCGCCTTGATCCAGGCCTTCGGGTCGGCGTAGATCGCGTCGTAGGCCGACATGCCGTTGGTCTTCGAACCGGCGGGGTCGTTGCTCTTGTTGCGCCAGATGCCGAAGGGGCTGATGCCGAACTTCAGGTAGGGCTTGGCCCGGTGGACGGCCTTGTCGACCTGCGCCACCAGCGTGTTCACGTTGGACCGGCGCCAGTCGGCCAGCGACTTGCCGTTGCGGTACTTGTCGAACGCGGCGGTGTCGTTGAACTTCGTGCCCTGGCCCGGATAGGGGTAGAAGTAGTCGTCGAAGTGCACGCCGTCGATGTCGTAGCGGTTGACGACGTCCATGATCACCTTGGTGACGTGGTCGCGTACCGACGGGAGCCCCGGGTTGTAGTAGAGCCGCCCCTCGTGCTTGACCACCCAGCCGGGGTGCCGCCGCGCCGGATGGTTGGCCGGCAGCGCGCCGATGTCGTCGGTGTAGGACGCCCGATAGGGGTTGAACCAGGCATGGAACTCCATGCCCCGCTTGTGCGCTTCGGAGATCAGGAACGGCAGCGGGTCCCAGCCCGGGTCTTTACCGGCCTTGCCGGTCAGATATTGCGACCAGGGCTCCAGCGACGACCGGTAGATGGCGTCGGAAGCTGGCCTGACCTGCAGGAACACCGCGTTGATGCCGCGCTCTGCGAAGGTGTTGAGCATTTTGGTGTATTCGGCCCGCTGCTGCGCGGGCGACAGGCCCGCCTTCGACGGCCAGTCGATGTTCTGCGTGGTCGCGATCCAGGCCCCGCGCATCTGGCGCTTGGCGGCCGGACAGACCGCCTTCTTCGCGGCGGCGGTGCTCGTGGTCACGTAGCTGGCACGCTCCAACCCAGGTGTCGCCTTGGGTATGAGCAGGTAGGCACCCGCCGAAGCGGTCGCGGCCACGGTGACGGCGGCGATCAACTGTCGTTTCACTTGCCCCTCCCCGAACGCGATGGCTGTCACAGTCTGGCATCGCCCTGGCCATGCTTCGCCCGGAAGACGAAATCGGTCTGCGGGGCCGAAGTGACAGCGCACAACGCGCGAGGAAATGCCCCGGCGCCGTTCAAACGAAACGACCGGCGCCGGGAAACCCCTAATCAGCGGGGGTGGCGACTTTGTCCGCGAGATGAGACGGCAATGGTTCATAGCGCAGGAATGCGCGGGTGAATGTTCCGGTTCCGTGTGACATCGAACGTAGATCTATTGCGTATCGGGTGATTTCCAGCTCCGGCACCTCGGCCCGGACCAGCGTCCGGCCGACCCCCACGGGTTCGGTGCCCAGCACCCTTCCGCGCCGCGACGACAGGTCGCTCATGACGTTGCCGACGAAGTCGTCGTCGACCAGCACCGACACCTCGTCGACCGGTTCGAGCAGCAGCGCCGAGATCTTCGCGGCCGCCTCCCGGAGCGCCAGGCCGCCCGCGATCTGGAACGCCATGTCGCTGGAGTCGACGGAGTGGGCCTTGCCGTCGTACAGGGTCACCCTGATGTCGACCATCGGGTAACCGGCCACCACGCCGCGCTCCATCTGGCTGCGCACGCCCTTCTCCACCGACGGGATGAACTGGCGCGGCACCACCCCGCCGACGATCTTGTCGACGAACTCGAAGCCGGAGCCCGAGGGCAGCGGCTCGATCTCCAGGTGGCAGATGGCGAACTGGCCGTGGCCGCCGGTCTGCTTGACGTTGCGGCCCATGCCCTGGGACTTGCCGCCGAAGGTCTCGCGCAGCGGCACCCGCAGGTCGATCTTCTCCACCTCGACGCCGTGGCGCCGCGACAGCCGGTCGAGCATCACGTCGGCGTGCGCCTCGCCCATGCACCACAGCACGAGCTGGCGGGTCTCGGCGTTGTTCTCCAGGCGCAGCGTCGGATCCTCGGCCACCAGGCGGCCCAGCGCCTGGGAGAGCTTGTCCTCGTCCGCCTTCGACTTGGCCCTGATCGCGACGGGAAGCAGCGGCTCGGGCATCGGCCACGGCTCCATGAGCAGCGGGTTCTCCTTCTCCGACAGGGTGTCGCCGGTCTCGGCGTGGCCGAGCTTGGCCACCACGCAGACGTCGCCGGCCACGCACTTGGGCACCGGCCGCTGGGTCTTGCCGAGCGGCGACGACAGGGCCCCGACGCGCTCGTCGACGTCGTGCTCGTGCTGCGGCACGTGCCCGGAGACGTGGACGGTCATGTCGGGCCGCAGGGTGCCGGAGAACACCCGGACGAGACTGATGCGGCCCACATAGGGGTCGCTCGTGGTCTTGACCACCTCGGCCACCAGGGGACCCTCGGGGTCGCACCGACAGACCTTCATCGCCTTGCCGTCTATGGTCGTGACCTCCGGCAGCCGGTGCTCCGGCGGGCATGGGAAGCCCTGCGTGATCACTTCCAGCAGCTCGGCCATGCCCACGCCCGGCGCGGTCACCAGCACCGGGTGGAAACTGGCCCGCGCGACCGCCTTCTCCAGGTCGTCGATGAGGACCTTGGTGTCGATCTGCTCGCCTTCGAGGTAGCGGTCCATGAGCGATTCGTCCTCGCTCTCCTGGATGATCCCCTCGATGAGCGACCCCCGGTACATCTCGATCAGTTCGGCCTGGTCGGGATCGGGTTCCTTCTCCGTACGATTTCCGCCCGCGTAGTCGAACACGCGCCGCGACAGCAGGCCCACGAGCGCGTCGCCGCCCACCGGAAGGTAAAGGGGCGCCACACCCTCGCCGAAGGCGTCCTGGCAGGCGGTGAGGACCTCGTCGAAGTCGGCCCGCTGATGGTCGATCTTGGTGATCACGACCGCGCGCGGCATGCCCACGCTCGCGCACTCGTCCCAGATCTGGCGGGTCAGCCCGTCGACCCCGTCGGTGGCCGCGACCACGAACAGCGCGGCGTCGGCGGCCCGCAGCCCGGCCCGCAGGTCCCCGACGAAGTCGGCGTACCCGGGGGTGTCGAGCAGGTTGATCTTTATCCCGTTGTGGATGATCGGCGCCAGCGCCAGGTTCACCGACCGCTGCTGGCGGACCTCGACCTCGTCGAAGTCGCTGACCGTGGTGCCGTCTTCGACCCGGCCCGTGCGCGGGATGGTTCCGGTCGCCGCGAGCAGCGCCTCCACCAGGGTCGTCTTCCCCGATCCGGAATGGCCGACGAGCACGACATTGCGCACCATGTCCGGCTGGTCGGCCGATGGTGCCCTGCCCGCGGCTCCCGATGTCCCTCCGTTAGCCTTCTCCGCCACTTTCGCCTCCTGGATTGGAGGGGAGGCCGCAGGCCGCGTGAACGACCGGCGGCCGCCCGGCCGCCTGTGTGACGCGCCCCGCACCCCGATAGGAAAGGCGCGTGTAACCCACCCTTAACCGTTGTGGCCCAGATCACAAGAGCCTGACGTGGAATGTGCGCGGTGGTGCATGCCCTACGATCAGACCGCCATGCTGAACGTTCTGCGTCCCGCTATGACCAGACTCATGAGCCCGCTGGGCCGGTTCCTCGCGCGCCATGGCGTCACTCCGAACATGATCACCGCGCTCGGCACGCTCGGCACGGTGGCCTCTTCCCTCTTCTTCTACCCACGAGGACAGCTCGTCGCCGGTTCGCTGGTGATCACCTTCTTCGTGCTGGCCGACCTGCTCGACGGCATCCTGGCCCGGATGACCAAGGGCTCGACCTGGGGCGCCTTCCTCGACTCGACCCTCGACCGGGTCGCCGACGCGGGCGTCTTCTCCGGCCTGATCATCTATCTGGTGCTCGACGACCAGAAGGCGCTGGCCCTGGGCGGCCTGCTCTGCCTGGTCGGCGGCGCGGTCGTCTCCTACGCCAAGGCGCGTGCCGAGGGCCTCGGCATGACCGCCAACGTGGGCATCGCCGAACGCGGCGAGCGGTTGCTCGTCGTTCTCGTCGTGGTCTTCCTCGACGGTTTGGGCGTGCCGTACGTTCTGGCTGTGGGTCTTTGGGGGCTGGCCTTGGCCAGCGTGATCACCGTGGGGCAGCGCATGCATGTCGTCTACAAACAGGCGGTGGAGCATGACGCTCACTGACCGGATCGTCGCGGCCGCCTATTCGATCGGCTGGGCGATCGTCCGGTTCGTCCCGGAGAAGGTGGCTTCGTTCGCCTTCCGGATGATCGCCGACGTCATGTGGCGGCGGCAGGGCAAGTCGGTGAAGCGCCTGGAGTCGAACCTGAACCGGGTGACCGGCCGCGAGGGCGCCTCGCTGCGTGAGCTGTCGAGACAGGGACTGCGGTCCTACATGCGCTACTGGATGGAGATCTTCCGGCTCCCGAGCATGGACCCGGTCGACATCCACGCCCGCACCCGGGCGATCGACGACCACCACATCTTCGGCAACCTCGACGCCGGGCGCGGCGTCGTGATCGCGCTGCCCCACATGGGCAACTGGGACGCCGGCGGGGTCTGGATGGTCCAGTGCGGCCATCCGTTCACGACCGTGATGGAACGTCTCAAGCCCGAGTCGCTCTTCGAGAAGTTCGTCGCCTTCCGCACCGCCATCGGCATGGAGGTCCTGCCGCTGACCGCGCAGGGCGGCGGCACCGCCCACGCCTTCGGCACCCTCGCCCAGCGCGCCCGGGCCGGGAAGCTGGTGTGCCTGCCGGCCGACCGCGACCTGACCGACAGCGGGATCGAGGTCGACTTCTTCGGCGCCCGCACCCGCATGGCGGCCGGGCCGGCCCTGCTGGCCGTGCAGACCGGGGCGGCGCTCGTGCCGGTGACCCTGTGGTTCGACGGCCCCGACTGGGGCTTAGACGTTCATCCGGAAGTGCCCGTTCCGGCCGAGGGGACCCGGAAGGAGAAGGTCGCCGCGCTCACCCAGGGCATGGCGGCGGCCTTCGAGAAGGGCATCACGGAGCACCCCGACGACTGGCACATGCTGCAGCGGCTCTGGCTCGACGACCTGGAGCCACGGGAGCCCCGGCCGTGAGGATCGGGATCGTCTGCCCGTACATGTGGGATGTGCCGGGCGGCGTTCAGGCGCACGTGCGTGACCTCGCCGAGGCGCTGATCGAGGACGGGCACCGGGTCTCGGTGATGGCTCCGGCCAGCGACGACGCGCCGCTGCCGGCCTACGTGGTGTCGGCCGGGCGGGCCGTGCCGGTGCCCTACAACGGGTCGGTGGCCCGGCTGACCTTTGGGTTCCTGTCGGCCAACCGGGTCCGCAAGTGGATCCGCGAGGGCCGCTTCGACGTCCTCCACGTCCACGAGCCCGCCGTGCCGTCGGTCGGACTGCTGGCCTGCTGGGTCGCGCGGGGTCCGATCGTGGCCACGTTCCACGCCTCGTACGAACGCTCGCGCGCCGTCTCGGTGACCGCGCCCGTCCTGCACACCGCCCTGGAGAAGATCACCGGCCGGATCGCGGTCTCCGACGCGGCCAGGAAGACCCTGGTCGAGCACATGGGCGGCGACGCCGTGCTGATCCCCAACGGCGTCACGGTGGCCCGCTACGCGGAGGCCGAGCCGCTCCCGGGCTGGGGCCCCGACGGCACGGTTCTGGGCTTCCTCGGCCGGATGGACGAACAGCGCAAGGGACTGGCGGTGCTGCTGGAGGCGTTCGTGAAGCTGGCCCCCGAGCGGCCCGACGTGCGGCTGCTGATCGCCGGTCCCGGCGACGCCGACGACGTCTACGCGAAGCTGCCCAAGAAGCTGCACGACCGGGTCGGCCTGCTCGGCATGGTCAGCGAGGCCGACAAGATCCGCGCCTACCACTCGGTCGACGTCTTCGTCGCGCCCAACCTGGGCGGCGAGAGCTTCGGCATCGTGCTGACCGAGGCCATGTCGTCGGGCGCGACCATCCTGGCCAGCGACATCCCCGCCTTCCGCAAGGTGCTGGGCGACGGCCAGGCCGGGGCGCTGTTCGCCACCGGCGACGCCGCCGCGCTGGCCCGCGAGGCGGGCCGGCTGCTCGACGACCCGGAACGCCGGGCCAAATACTCCGACGAGGCCCGCCTGGCGGTTCGCAAATACGACTGGTCGACCGTCGCCCGCGACGTGCTGCGGGTCTACGAGACCGTCACCGGCGGCCCCGTCGACGTGGAGGACGAGTGAACACGACCGTCATCCTGGTCGTCGGCGTGGTGATCGTGCTGACGGCCGTCTACGTCTCCTGGCGGGCCGGGCGGCTCGACCGGCTGCACATCCGGCTGGAGACCGCCCACGCCGCCCTCGACGCCGCCCTTCTGCGGCGGGCGGCGGTCTGCCTGGAGCTGGCGGGCTCGCGGCTGCTCGACCCGGCCACGTCGCTGGTGCTGGCGGCGGCGGCGCACGAAGCCCGTACCGCCGGACCCGACGAGCGCGAGCACGCCGAGAGCGACCTGTCCCGCACCCTGCGGGCGGTCGTCGACCAGGAGACGTTCGCCGAGCGGGTGCAGGCCCCCGAGCTGCTGGCCGAGCTCGACGCGGCGGTGGCCAAGGTCGTCTACTCGCGGCGGTTCTACAACAACGCCGTCGACGTGACCCGGATCGCGCAGCGCCGGTTCCTGGCCCGGGTGCTGCGGCTGGCGGGGCACACGCCCTATCCCGATTTCTTCGACATCGACGACGATTCCCCCAAAGCGATGGCGGGTGCCTGACCGACTTGACGGACTCTGACCGAATTGCCAGCAAGCGCAGGTAAGCTGGCGCCGATTTTTCGGGATTCGGGAGGGGTTGTCCGTGCGGGCATATCCGATGGGCGTTCTCATGCTCGCTGCGACGGCACTGCTGACGGGGGCGTGCTCGTCGGGGAGCGAGAGCGGCAACCCCGGCACGACGCCGCAGGCCGCCGATGTCGCGGCGTCGGCCTCGCCGAGCAAGCCGCCGGAGCATCCCTTCACGGGCATGCCGGTCGCGTCCCGCAAGCCGGTGCTCGCCGTCAAGATCGAGAACACCCACTCGGGCAAGCCGCAGATCGGCGTGAAGTCCGCCGACATCGTCTACGTGGAGCAGGTCGAGGGCGGCCTGACCCGGCTGATGGCGATCTTCTCCTCGAAGCTGCCCAAAGAGGTCGGCCCGGTCCGCTCCGCCCGCATCTCCGACCTGCACATCCTGCCGATGTTCGGCAAGCCCGCGCTGGCCTACTCGGGCGTGCAGACCAAGATGATCCCGTTCGTCCAGGAGGCGTCGCTGGTCGACGTGTCCGACAGTTCGGCTCCCGGCGCCTACTTCCGCTACCCGGGCCGCTTCGCCCCCTACAACCTGGTGGGCCGGCCCGCCCAGCTGCTCAAGCAGGCCAAGGCGACCAAGGCGGGCGACATCGGGTTCACCTTCTCCGACGAGGCGCCGGAGGGTGGCGTACCGAAGAAGCAGTACACGGTGAAATATCCGGCCGCGACCTTCACCTTCCAGTGGAACGCGAACGGCAAGAGGTGGGCCGTCATCCAGGACGGCAAGAAGGACATGGCGGCCGAGGGCGGCCAGATTGCCCCCGCGACCGTGGTCGTGCAGTACACCAAGACCGAGCGGTCGCAGTTCCACGACTTCACCGGCAGCTACACCCCGCTGGTCCACTCGACCGGCAAGGGCACCGGCATCGTGCTGCGCGACGGCCAGGCCTACAAGGTCCGGTGGGAGCGTCCCACCGAGGAGGACGGCACCAAGTTCACGCTGGCCGACGGCACCCCGATGCCCTTCGCCCGCGGCCAGGTATGGGTCGTGCTCGCGTCCAGGACCCCGATCGCGCCGTAGACAGGCTGTCCAGTCAGGTCAGTCTTTCGGTACGAAATGGACTGTCGTTTTGGTTCCCTAAAAGCGCCTAACATAGAACCAATTCACCAGTCCCCTCGAGTGAGGTATCGCCGTGTCCAGCCTTGAAACGACCCCGTCCGTCGGCACCGCACGCGTCAAGCGCGGCATGGCAGAAATGCTCAAGGGTGGCGTGATCATGGACGTCGTCACCGCCGAGCAGGCGAAGATCGCCGAAGACGCCGGAGCCGTCGCGGTGATGGCCCTGGAACGGGTGCCCGCCGACATCCGCGCCCAGGGCGGCGTCTCCCGGATGAGCGACCCCGACATGATCGACGGCATCATCGAGGCCGTCTCCATCCCCGTCATGGCCAAGGCCCGCATCGGCCACTTCACCGAGGCCGCGGTCCTGCAGGCGCTCGGCGTCGACTACGTCGACGAGTCCGAGGTGCTCACCCCGGCCGACTACGCCAACCACATCGACAAGTGGCGCTTCACCGTGCCCTTCGTCTGTGGCGCCACCAACCTGGGCGAGGCCCTGCGCCGCATCACCGAGGGCGCGGCCATGATCCGCTCCAAGGGCGAGGCCGGCACCGGCGACGTCTCCAACGCCGTCACCCACATGCGCACCATCCGCGGCGAGCTCAGGCGCCTGTCCACCCTGCCCGAAGACGAGCTCTACGTCGCCGCCAAGGAGCTCCAGGCCCCCTACGAGCTGGTCGCCGAGGTCGCCCGCGAGGGCAAGCTGCCGGTCGTGCTGTTCACCGCGGGCGGCATCGCCACCCCGGCCGACGCCGCGATGATGATGCAGCTCGGCGCCGAGGGCGTGTTCGTCGGCTCCGGCATCTTCAAGTCGGGCAACCCCGCGCAGCGGGCCGCCGCGATCGTCAAGGCCACCACGTTCTTCGACGACCCCGACGTGATCGCCAAGGTCTCGCGCGGTCTCGGCGAGGCCATGGTCGGCATCAACGTCGACGACATCCCGGTGCCCCACCGCCTGGCCGAGCGCGGCTGGTGAGCACACCCACGATCGGCGTGCTCGCGCTCCAGGGCGACGTCCGCGAGCACGCCCGGTCTCTCGTGCTGTCCGGCGCCGTCGCGGTCGGAGTGCGCCGCCCCGAGGAGCTCGACGACGTCGACGCCCTGGTCATCCCCGGTGGCGAGTCGACCACCATGTGGAAACTCGCGGTGGCGTTCGAGATGTTCGACCCCATCCAGCAGCGGATCAAGACCGGTATGCCCGCTTATGGTTCGTGCGCCGGGATGATCATGCTGGCCGACCGCATCGAGGGCGGTGTCGAGGGTCAGCAGACCCTCGGCGGCCTCGACATGATCGTGCGCCGCAACGCCTTCGGGCGGCAGGTCGACTCCTTCGAGCACGACCTCGACCTCCCGGGCATCCAGGGCTTCCGGGCGATCTTCATCCGGGCCCCCTGGGTCGAGTCCGTCGGAAACGATGTCGAAGTGCTGGCCCGCGCCGGGGATAGGATCGTCGCGGTCCGCCAAGGCCCGCTACTCGCCACCTCGTTCCATCCGGAACTGACCGGCGACGCGCGGGTCCACTCGTATTTCGTTGAGATGGTAAGGGAGCTCTAGCCGATGTCCGGCCACTCCAAATGGGCGACGACGAAGCACAAGAAGGCCGTCGTCGACGCCAAGCGCGGGAAGCTGTTCGCGAAGCTCATCAAGAACATCGAAGTGGCGGCCAGGACCGGTGGCCCCGATCCTGAGGGCAACCCGACCCTCTACGACGCCATCACCAAGGCGCGTAAGAGCTCGGTCCCGGTCGACAACATCGAGCGCGCCCGCAAGCGCGGCGGTGGCCTGGAGGCGGGAGGCGCCGACTGGCAGACGATCATGTACGAGGGCTACGGCCCCAGTGGCGTCGCCGTGCTCATCGAGTGCCTGACCGACAACCGCAACAGGGCGGCCTCCGAGGTCCGGGTCGCGCTGACCCGCAACGGCGGTTCGCTGGCCGACCCCAACTCGGTCTCCTACATGTTCAACCGCAAGGGCGTCATCATCGTGCCCAAGCTGGTGTCGGAGACCAAGGCCGGCCGGGTCGAGCTGACCGAGGACCAGGTGCTCGAAGTGGTCCTGGAGGCGGGCGCGGAAGAGGTCAACGACCTCGACGAGTCGTTCGAGATCGTGACCGAGGCCAGTGACCTGGTCCCGGTCCGCAAGGCGCTGCAGGAGGCCGGCATCGACTACGACTCGGCCGACAGCAGCTTCGTGCCGTCGATCAACGTCCCGGTCGACGAGGACGCCGCCCGCAAGGTCTTCAAGCTCATCGACGCGCTCGAAGACAGCGACGACGTCCAGAACGTCTGGGCCAACGCCGACGTCTCCGACGAGATCCTGGCCGCCCTGGACGCCTGAAACAGGCTGTGTTCTCAAGGTAGATTCACAGCGCGAGCCACAGTTGGCCTTCGGCCGCCTGTGTCTCGCTTTGCGTGGTTCCGTAAGGCCTGCGTAGGTTGTGGTTCCGTGGACATTCGTGATCTCGGCGAAGACGATCTCGACGCGGTGCTCGACAATCGCAAGCGGGCCTTCGGGCCGCTCTCGGCGGGCGACGCCGCGATGTGGCGCAAGATGGTCACCCCGCTGGTGGCCCAGGGCCGCTACCTGGGCGTCGTCGACGGCGCCCGCCTGGTGGCCACCGCGCGGATCAACCCCTACACGCAGTGGTGGCACGGCCGCCCGCAGCCCATGGGCGGCGTGGCCGGGGTCACCGTCGCGCCGGAGGACCGGGGCCGGGGCGTCGGCCGTCTGGTGATGGGCGCCGCCCTGAACCGGTGCGCCGACCTCGGCAACGCGGTCTCCGTGCTCTATCCGGCGACCACGCCCATCTACCGCAGCATGGGCTGGGAGCACGCCGGCACCCGTTCGATCGCGACCCTGCCGACGGAGCTCCTGCGCACCGTCGCGCCCGGCGAGCCGGTGAAGCTGCGCCGCATGGGCCCCGGTGACGCCGGCGAACTGGTGGCGCTGATCGGCCGCCTCCACGCCGCGAGCCGCGCCTCCGGCCCGCTCTGCTACGAGGCGGAGACCTGGCGGGTCTGGCTGGCCGACGACGACGACTTCTGCTACCTCGCCGACGACGGCTATGTGATCTACAGATGGTCCGGCGGCGACATCGAGGTCGACAACCTCGTCGCCGCCTCCGAGGCGACCGCACGGGCCCTGTGGGGCCTGGTGGGCACCTCCTCGTCGGTTGCCCAGCGGGTGACCGCGACCATCGCGCCCGACGACCCGATCCTGTGGCTGCTGCGCGAGCGCTCGAAGGACGTCGTGGCCTCTACCCGCTGGATGTTCCGTCTCGTGGACGCAGCCGACGCCATCGCCCGGCGCGGCTACTCCCCGGCGGTGACCGCCTCGGTCCCCCTCGAACTGACCGACCCGGCCCGCCCCGCGAACAGCGGGGCCTGGCTGCTGGAGGTCGCGGCCGGCTCGGGCGCCCTGTCCCCGGGCCGCGGGGGAGGCCCGGCCCTCACGATCAACGGTCTGTCCGCCCTGTACGCCGGTGTCCCCGCCGCCACTCTTCGCATGTCGGGCGGACTGACCGGACCTGCGGAGTTCGACGACACGTTGGACGCGGTGTTCGCGGCGAAGCCGTACCTGCTCGACTACTTCTAGTGTAAGATCGCCGAACACATGTTCGGACTGGAAGGGGGCCGCCGGTGCGGGTGCTGGGTGTCGACCCCGGGCTCACGCGCTGCGGCGTCGGCGTCGTCGAGGGCCGCCCCGGAGCTCCCGTCCGCCTGGTGGCCGTCGGCGTGATCCGCACCCCGGCCGACGACGACATCGGCGCCCGGCTGGTGGCGATCGAGCGGGGCCTCGAAAAGTGGCTCGACGAGACCGCGCCCGACTCGGTGGCCGTGGAGCGGGTGTTCGCGCAGCACAACGTCCGCACCGTGATGGGCACCGCCCAGTCGGCCGCCCTCGCCATCCTCTGCGCCGCCCGTCGCGGCCTGCCGGTGGCGCTGCACACGCCGTCCGAGGTCAAGGCCGCGGTGACGGGCAGCGGCACGGCAGACAAGAAGCAGGTCGGCACCATGGTCACCCGCATCCTCCGCCTCGACGCCATGCCCAAACCCGCCGACGCCGCCGACGCCCTGGCCCTCGCGATCTGCCACGTGTGGCGCGGCGGCATGCAGAACCGGCTGGCGACGGCGGTGGCGACGGCCCGCACCGAGCGGGGCCTCCGGTGACCTCGGTGGTGAGCGGCTCGCGGGCGCGGTTCGCGGTGGTCGGCGATTCGGGTCGTGTCGGGTGTGAGGGCCTCGGCGGCCCCGCCCGGTCCGCGTCTTGTATTTCTAGGAGCTTTTGATGATCGCCTCGGTGTCCGGCCAGGTCAGCGCGCTCGCCCCTGATGCGGCCGTGGTCGAGGTCGGGGGAGTGGGGATCCTCGTGCACTGCACGCCCGGGACCCTCGGGCTGCTGCGGGTGGGCGAGGCCGCCCGGTTGTCGACCTCGCTGATCGTCCGGGAGGAGTCGCTGACCCTCTACGGGTTCGCCTCCGACGACGAGCGGGTGGTGTTCGAGATGCTGCAGACCGCCAGTGGCATCGGGCCCCGGCTCGCGCTGGCGATGCTCGCCGTGCACTCTCCCAACGCGCTGCGGATCGCGGTCGCCTCCGGTGATCTCAAGGCGCTCACGATGGTGCCGGGGATCGGGCAGAAGGGCGCCCAGCGGATCGTCCTGGAACTCAAGGGCAAGCTCGGCACCCCGGAGGAGGTCGTCAACGCCGCGATCAACGGGCCCGCCCGGGAGGCCGTGTGGCGCGAGCAGGTGCACTCGGGTCTGGTCGGGCTGGGCTACTCGACTCGTGACGCCGACGACGCGCTCGCCGTGGTGACCCCCGACGCCGAGGCCGATCTGGCCGCCGGCCGCCAGCCCCAGATCGCCCCGCTGCTGAAGGCCGCCCTGCGGGCGCTGAGCGTGCGATGAACGATTCATTCCCCGGGACCACCGACGGCTCCTACGAGGTCGAGATCGAGGGCCACTTCGAGCGGGAGCTCGCCTCCGCAGACGCGGTGGGTGACGAGCGGCTGATCGAGGCCGCGTTGCGGCCCAAGCGGCTGGCGGAGTTCATCGGGCAGCCGAGGGTGCGCGAGCAGCTCTCCCTGGTGCTGGAAGGGGCGCTGCGGCGCAACCGGCCGCCCGACCACGTCCTGATGAGCGGGCCGCCCGGGCTCGGCAAGACGACGCTCTCCATGATCATCGCCGCCGAGCTGGGGGCCCCGCTGCGGGTCACCTCGGGGCCGGCGCTGGAGCGGGCCGGCGATCTGGCCGCGATCCTGTCCACGCTGACCGACGGCGAAGTGCTCTTCATCGACGAGATCCACCGCATGGCCCGGCCCGCCGAGGAGATGCTCTACCTCGCGATGGAGGACTTCCGGGTCGACATCATCGTCGGCAAGGGGCCCGGCGCGACCGCGATCCCGCTCGACGTCGCGCCGTTCACCCTGGTCGGGGCCACCACCCGAGCCGGCCTGCTCCCGGCTCCGCTGCGCGACCGGTTCGGGTTCACCGCCCACATGGACTTCTACGACGACGCCGAACTCGAGACGGTGCTGCGCCGCTCGGCCCGGCTGCTGAGCCTCGACCTGCCCGACGAGGCGGCCGCCGAGATCGCGGGCCGGTCCCGGGGCACCCCCCGCATCGCCAACCGGCTGCTGCGGCGGGTCCGCGACTTCTCCGAGGTCCGCGCCGACGGGCTGATCACCCGGGAGATCGCCGCCGCCGCGCTGAATCTTTACGAAGTCGACGCCGAGGGCCTCGACCGGCTCGACCGGGCGGTCCTCCACGCGCTGCTGCGCAAGTTCGGCGGCGGTCCCGTCGGGCTGTCGACACTCGCGGTAGCCGTCGGCGAGGAGCCCGAGACCGTCGAGGTGGTCGCCGAACCGTTCCTGGTCCGGCAGGGGCTGCTGGCCAGAACCCCGCGCGGACGGGTGGCGACGGCCGCCGCGTGGCTGCACCTCGGGCTCGTCCCGCCGCCCGACGCGTTCGGTGCCGGCGTCGCCTTCGATAACCCTCAGTGATGCCGGAAAGGGCCGTAGGGATCACGGAATGGTTGCAATAGGCGGTAAAACGGAACTTTCCCGCGCGGCGGATCGTGGGTTCGTTGCCGGGCTTCTGACAGCTCGCCTACACTGCGTGGCTTGGCTGGGTGGCTAGGCTCGCTGTGTAAGGTGACGTGCCGAGCGTGTGTCCCTGACCGGTGTCAAACCTTGTGTGACCTCCGGCGAATGGCCGGTCATCTCTTCAACGAAGGAGAGCCCCGTGGAAGGGCTTGCGCAGCTACTCCCGATCGTCCTGCTATTCGTGGTCTTCTACTTCCTGCTCATCCGCCCGCAGCGGAAGAAGCAGCAGGAGGCCGTCGCGATGCAGAACTCGCTCAGCGTGGGATCCCGCGTCATGACCACCACGGGTCTTTTCGGCCTGGTGGTCGGTTTCGCCGACGACGATGTCATCCTCGAGGTGGCGCCCGGCGTCGAGACCCGCTGGGTCAAGGCGGCCATCGGCCGCGTCCTCGTCGAGGACGCGCCGATCGACGACGAGCACGACACCGATGAGACGACCGACGGCGACAACGTCGCGGAAAGCCCGGAGACTGGAGACTCCAGCACCCGCAAGTCCTGAGTACCCTCATTGAAGACCCCTTGACGAAAGACTGACCACCAGTGGCCCCACCGACCAGCAGCCAGATCAAGCCGGGACGCACGCTCCTGCTTCTTTTGGCGATCATCGCCGCCATGGGCGCGGCCGTGGTCCTGCAGAACGCGTACATCCCGAAGTTCGGTCTCGACCTCGCGGGCGGCACGACTGTCACGCTCTCGCCCGTGACCCTCGACAACAAGGCGCCCTCGCAAGAGAGCCTCGATCGGGCCGTCAACATCATCCGTGACCGCGTCAACGGGCAGGGCATCTCCGACGCCCAGGTCGCGAGGGCCAGTGACAACATCCTGATCCAGATCCCGGGCACCGGTCAGGAGGAGGCGTTGAAGCTCGTGGCGACGACCGCCGAGCTCCGCTTCCGCCAGGTGCTCGCGGTCGGCCCGGCTCAGGAGCAGCCGGCCGCGCTGCCCAGCGACGCGGCCTCACCGGCCCCGTCGGGCTCGCTGCCGGCCGTCACGCCGTCAGCCGCCGTCGCCTCACCCGCCGCCAGTCCGGCGGGCAGGGCGGTCTCGAAGGCCCTGCAGGCGCCCTCGCCCACTGCGAGCGCCCAGCCGTCGGGGGAGAAGAAGGGGAACAAGGCCAACGCCCAGCCGAGCCCGGCCGCCACACCGCTCGTCACGACGCAGCCCGCGCCCGACCCCAACGCCCAGAGCAACGACCCGCTGGCGGGTCAGGATCTGTCGGGCATCGACCCGGCCGTCCTGCAGCAGTTCAAGGATCTGAAGTGCACGGCCAACAACAAGGGCGCCGGTGTGCTCGACGACCCGGCCAAGCAGTTCGTGGCCTGTGACGAAAGCGGCACCGCGAAGTACATCCTCGACGTGGCCGCCGTGCAGGGCTCGGAGATCAGCACCGCCTCGTCCGGCCTGCGCCAGGACACCGGCGAGTGGGTCGTCAACCTCGACTTCAAGAGCGCGGGCGCCACGAAGTGGTCCGAGCTCACGAACAAGACCTTCTCCAGCCAGGCCCCGCGCAACCAGATCGGCGCGGTGCTCGACGGTGTGGTCGTCACGGCCCCGGTCTCCAACGGCCGCATCACCGGCGGCAAGACCGAGATCTCCGGCAGCTTCAACTCGCAGACGGCGACCGAGCTGGCCGACCAGCTCAAGTACGGCGCGCTGCCGCTGAAGTTCAAGGTCAGCTCGACCGTCTCGGTCTCCTCGACCCTCGGCGCCGACCAGCTACGCGGCGGTCTGATCGCGGGCGGCATCGGCCTCGTGATCGTCATGCTCTACCTGCTGCTCTACTACCGGGGCCTGGGCCTGGTCGGCATCGCCAGCCTCCTGGTCGCGACGCTCGTGACCTACCTGTCGGTCGTGGTGCTCAGCGCCAACGCGGGCTTCCGCCTGTCGCTGCCGCACATCATCGGCCTGGTGGTCTCGATCGGTATCACCGCCGACTCCTTCATCGTCTACTTCGAACGCATCAGAGACGAGATGAAGGAAGGCCGTCGCAGCCTGCGCACGGCCGTCGAGGTGGCCTGGAAGCGGGCCCGCCGCACGATCCTCGTGGCCGACGCGGTCATGTTCATCGCGGCCTTGGTGCTCTTCTTCCTGGCCGTCGGCGACGTCGCCGGGTTCGCCTTCGCGATGGGCCTGACCACGGTCATCGACGTCGTGGTGGTGTTCCTGTTCACCAAGCCGCTCATGTCGCAGGTGGCGGGCATGAAGTTCTTCGCCAAGGGCCACCGTCTGTCCGGCCTCGACGCGGAGCGCATGGCGCGCACCGACCCGTCGTCCACCTCGACCCTTCAGGAGGCGTGATGGCAGCCAGCCTCGCGCGCCGCCTCTACCGCGGCGACATCGACATCGACTTCGTCGGCAAGCGCAAGCTCTGGTACTCCCTGTCGCTCGCGCTGCTGATCGTCTCGATCGCCGGTCTGTTCATCAAGCCGCTCAACCTGGGCGTGGAGTTCACCGGCGGCTCGGTGTTCGACTTCACCCGCACTCCGGGCACCTCCGTCGAGCAGGTGCGCGACGTGGTCTCCGCGGCCGGTCCCCACCAGGTGATCGTCCAGGAGGCAGGCCCCAACTGGCGGGTGACCACCGAGAGCCTCGAAGGCTCCGAGGTCACCAAGGTCCAGCAGGCCGTCGCCGGCAAGTACGGCCTCGAGGTCGACGACGTCAGCTCCCAGGTGATCGGCGCGACGTGGGGTGGTGAGGTCTCCAACAAGGCGTGGATCGGCCTCATCGTCTTCATGATCGCGATCATGCTCTACCTGAGCATGGCGTTCGAGTGGCGGATGGCGCTGGCGGCTGTCGTCGCGCTCATCCACGACCTCGTGATCACGGCCGGCGTCTACGCCTGGTCGGGCTTCGAGGTCACCCCGGCGACCATGCTGGGCTTCCTGACGATCCTCGGTTATTCGCTCTACGACGCCGTCGTCGTGTTCGACATGATCAAGGAGGTCACCACGCCGCTGAAGACGTCGGCGAAGATGACCTACACCCAGGCGGCCAACAACGCCCTCAGCCACACCCTGGTCCGGTCGCTCAACACCTCGCTGGTGGCGATCCTGCCGGTGGCGGCGATCCTGTTCATCGGGACCACGCTGCTCGGCGCCGGTGTGCTGAAGGACCTGTCGCTGGCCCTGTTCGTCGGCATGATCGTCGGCACCTACTCCTCCCTGTGCGTGGCGACCCCGATCCTGGTGTCGCTGAAGGAACGCGAACCGCAGTGGATCGCCCTCGCCAAGAGGGTGGCGCAGCGCGACGCCTCCGAGGCCAAGCAGGCCTCCAAGGAGAAGAAGGAACACGCCAAGAAGTAGCAAAGCGAGACGCGGACGGCCGAAGGCCGGCCGTGGCTCGCGTTGGGAATCTGCCCAATAGACACGGAACACCCCGCAGGCATCCGGGAAGATCGGGAGCCTGCGGGGTGTTCGTGTCTTTGAGGCAAGTTTTGGGCGAGAGCCACGGCCAGCCGCCGCGCTTTGACTAGCCATTAAAGTTGGCAGGTGACCGACTGGATCTCGCTGATCAGGGACATTCCCGACTATCCGCAGCCCGGTGTCCTTTTCAAGGACATCACCCCGCTGCTGGCCGACCCGGCCGCGTTCACCGTGGTCGTCGACGACCTGGCCGAAGGGTTCACCTTCGACAAGGTGGTCGGCATCGAGGCCAGGGGTTTCATCCTGGCCGCTCCCGTGGCCATCAGGAGGGGCGCGGGATTTGTGCCTGTACGCAAGAAGGGCAAATTGCCCGCCGAAACGCTTGAGGCGTCCTACGATCTGGAATACGGCTCCGCGACGATCGAGGTCCACGCCGACGCGTTCGCCCCGGGCGAGCGGGTCCTGGTGGTCGACGACGTCCTCGCGACCGGCGGCACCGCGGCCGCCGCGGTCGACCTGGTGCGGCGCGCAGGCGCCGAGGTGGTCGCCGTGACGTTCCTGATGGAGCTGTCCTTCCTCCCCGGTAGGGAGAGGCTGCCCGGTCTCGATGTCAGAGCCTTGGTTACCGTTTGACCTACACTGAGTGATCTGGACTCGAATGTGAGGAGTCTGAGTGCCCCGTGATGTGGCCCCCGGAAACGCGCCCGTCGAGACACCCGGCGTGCCGGTTCCCGACGCGCCCAACGAGACGGCGCCCCCGGAGAAGGGGCCGGTCGTCCGGCGCAGACTGGGCCGGTTCGGCGGGCAGTGGGGTGCGATGAACCCCGTCCTCGAGCCCCTCTTCAAGACGGTGCGGGCCACTCACCCCAAAGCCGACCTGCGGCTGATCGAGCGCGCCTACGAGACGGCGGCCTACCACCACCGCGATCAGAAGCGGAAGAGCGGCGACCCCTACATCACCCACCCGCTGGCCGTGGCGACGATCCTGGCCGAGCTGGGCACCGACGACGAGACCCTGTGCGCGGCCCTCCTCCACGACACCGTGGAGGACACCGCCTACGGCCTCGACGAGCTGAGGGCCGACTTCGGCGAGAACATCGCGCTGCTGGTCGACGGGGTGACCAAGCTCGACAAGGTCAAGTTCGGCGACGCCGCCCAGGCCGAGACGGTCCGCAAGATGGTCGTGGCGATGAGCCGCGACATCCGCGTGCTGGTGATCAAGCTGGGCGACCGGCTGCACAACATGCGCACCATGCGTTACATGCCCGAGCACAAGCGGCAGCAGAAGTCCCGCGAGACGCTGGAGATCTTCGCGCCGCTGGCCCACCGCCTCGGCATGAACACGATCAAGTGGGAGCTGGAGGACCTCGCGTTCACCATGCTCTTCCCCAAGCGCTACGACGAGATCGCCCGCATGGTCTCCGAGCGGGCCCCGCGCCGTGACCTGTTCCTGCAGGAGGTCATCGAGAAGGTCCACACCGACCTGCGGGAACAGAAGGTCCGGGCGACCGTGAAGGGCCGTCCCAAGCACTACTACTCGATCTACCAGAAGATGATCGCCAAGGGCGTCGCCTTCGACGACATCTACGACCTGGTGGGCATCCGGGTGCTGGTCGACACGGTCCGCGACTGCTATGCCGCGCTCGGAACGATCCACGCCCGGTGGAACCCGGTGCCCGGGCGGTTCAAAGACTACATAGCGATGCCCAAGTTCAACATGTACCAGTCGCTGCACACGACGGTCATCGGGCCCGAGGGCAAGCCGGTCGAGCTGCAGATCCGCACCCACGCGATGCACCACCGCGCCGAATACGGCGTCGCGGCCCACTGGAAGTACAAAGAGGAGATGGTCGGCCCCGGCACCGGGGGCAAGGTCAAGGACGTCAACGACATGGCGTGGCTGCGCCAGCTCCTCGACTGGCAGAAGGAGACCTCCGACCCGGGCGAGTTCCTCGAGTCGCTGCGCTTCGACCTGTCGGTCTCCGAGGTGTTCGTCTTCACCCCGCGCGGCCAGGTCATCGCGCTGCCCGACGGCGCGACCCCGGTCGACTTCGCCTACGCCGTCCACACCGAGGTCGGCCATCGATGTATCGGGGCCCGGGTCAACGGGCGGCTGGTGCCGCTGGAGTCGCGGCTGAGCAACGGCGACACGGTCGAGATCTTCACCTCGAAGTCGCCCGACGCGGGGCCCTCGCGTGACTGGCTGAAGTTCGTCAAGTCGGGCCGGGCCCGCAACAAGATCCGCCAGTGGTTCTCCAAGGAGCGCCGCGAGACCGCGATCGAGGCCGGCAAGGAGGCCATCGGGCGGGCGATGCGCAAGCAGGGCCTGCCGCTCCAGCGGCTCATGTCCGGCGAGGCGCTGCTGGCCCTGGCCAGAGACCTGCACTATCCCGACGTGTCGGCGCTCTACGCGGCGGTGGGCGAGGGTCACATCGCGGCCCAGTCGGTCGTCCAGAAGCTCGTACAGGCCCTTGGAGGGGTTGAAGGGGCAGAAGAGGACATCGCCGAGGCGGCGCTGCCCACGCGGCTCAAGGGCACTCCCAGGGCCGGGACCAACGCTGGTGTCATGGTGGCGGGCGACCCCGACGTGTGGGTACGCCTCTCGCGCTGCTGTACGCCCGTGCCGGGTGACGACATCATCGGCTTCGTGACGCGGGGTCACGGGGTGTCGGTGCACCGGGTCGACTGCGCCAACGTGGGATCGCTCAAGGAGCAGACCGAACGGCTCGTCGAGGTGGCGTGGTCGCCCGGAGACGACTCGGTGTTCCTGGTCGCGATCCAGGTCGAGGCGCTCGACCGGCCCCGCCTGCTCTCAGATGTGACCCGCACGCTGTCGGACCACCACGTGAACATCCTGTCGGCGTCGGTGACGACCTCACGCGACCGGGTGGCGGTCAGCAAGTTCACCTTCGAGATGGGCGACCCCAAGCACCTGGGCCACGTGCTCAAGACGGTGCGCAACATCCCGGGCGTCTACGACGTCTACCGGGTGACCAGCGGCGCCTGACCGAATCGGTCAGGCGCCGCCGTTTCAAGAACACATCAGGAGAACTCGGCGAGCGTGCGCTCGGCCTCCTCCAGCCAGGAGCGGCGGGCCGCGATGCCCTCCTCGGCCTCCTTGGCCTGCTTGCTGCCCGGCTGGGCCTTGCCCAGACGGGTCTCAAGCTGCTCGATCGTGCGGCGGAGCTGGTTCACCGTGTCCTGGGCGCGGGCCCGGGCCTCGGGGTTGGAGCGCTTCCACTCCGTCTCCTCGGCCTTGCGGATCGCGTCGTCGATCTTCCGCAGCCCGCCCTCGAGCCGGTCGCGCTGCTCGCGCGGCACCGGCCCGACGGCCTCCCACCGCTCGACGAGGGACCGCAGCAGGCCCCGGGCCGTGCGGACGTCGGTCACCGGAAGGATCTTCTCCGCCTCGACCAGGAGCAGTTCCTTGGCCTCGGCGTTGGCCGCGAAAGAGGCGTCGCGCTCGGTGAACACCGCGGACCTGGCCTGGAAGAACAGGTCCTGGGCACCCTTGAAGCGGTTCCACAGCTCGTCTTCCGACTCGCGGGAGGCCCGGCCGGCCGCCTTCCAGCGGTTCATCAGCTCGCGGTAGGCCGCCGCGGTGGCGGTCCACTCGGTCGAGGACGACAGCGCCTCGGCCTCGCTGACGATGCGCTCCTTGTCGGAACGCACCTGGTCGCGCTGCTCGTCGAGCGAGGAGAAGTAGGCCTTGCGACGCTTGGCGAAGGCCGTGCGGGCCGTGGACAGGCGCTTCCACAGCGCCGCCTCGGTCGCCCGGTCGATCCGCTCGGCGGCCTTCCACTCCTCGACGAGCTGGCGCAGCCGCTCGCCGCCGGACTTCCAGTGAGTGGCGTCCTCGGCGATGCGCTCGGCCTCGCCGACGATCCGCTCCTTGATCTCCTTGGCCTGGCCGCGGGCGACCTCGCGGGCCGCCTTCACTTCCTCGCGGCGCTTGCCCACGATCTCGGTCAGGGCCTGAAGACGGTTGCTGAGCGAGTCGAGGTCACCGACCGCGTTCGCCCCGGTGATCGCCTCGCGCAGCTTCACGATGCCGGCCTCCGCCTGGGCAGGCGGCAGATCGGTGCCCTTAACCCGCTGTTCGAGCAGCTGAACCTGGCCGGCCAGCTCGTCGAACTTGCGGTGATAGTAGGCCAGCGCCTCTTCCGGTTCGCCGGCCTGCCAGGACCCGACGGCCCGTTCTCCCTCAGCCGTACGCACGTAGACGGTGCCGTCGTCGTCTACCCGGCCCCACGGGTCGGTGGTCACCGTGTCCTCCCGCACTCGAATCAGCCTCCAGGGCGTTTAGCCCTTGGTTGTATTACGTCAGCTCTTGCCGGTAATTGTCACGTCTTTGATGTCCACGGCCTGCTTCGGCGGTCCGTCGGCGCCACCCTCGGCACCGGCCTTGGCCACCTTGTCCACGAGGTCCAGGCCCTTGGTGATCGTGCCGAAGGGCGTGTACTGGTCGGGCAGGGTGTCCGTCTCATCGCCGTAGACGATGAAGAACTGGCTGCCGTTCGTGTTCGCGCCGCTGTTGGCCATCGCCAGGACGCCGCGCTTGTAGCTGGCGCCTTCGAGGTTCTCGTCCACGAAGCGGTAGCCCGGGCCGCCGCTGCCGGTGGCGGTCGGGTCGCCGCACTGGAGCACCTTGATGCCCTCGGTGGTGAGGCGGTGGCACTTCGTCTTGTCGAAGTAGCCCTTGCTCGCCAGGTGAGTGAACGAGCCGACGGTGCAGGGCGCCTTGGCCCCGTCGAGGTCGGCCTCGATGACGCCCAGGTTCGTGTTGATCTTCATGACCGCCGGAGCTGCGGCGACCTTGGGGTCGGGCTTGCCGACGTCCTTGGCCGCGCCCGCCGGATCGGTCACGTAGTCGCACTTGCCGGTGCCCTTGTCGTAGGGCAACGGTTGCGCGGGTGCCGCTGCGGCGGGGTCGGACGGGTTGGCCGACGCCGGCGCGGACGCCGCTGCGGTGGCCGGGTCGTCGTCGTTCCCTCCCGTCAGGAAGAACGCCGCGGCGACGATGCCGGCGACGACGACCACGACGCCGGCGGTGGTCCCGATCGCGGCGGTGCGCTTCTGCGTGCGTTCACGTTGAACGCGCGCGGCCTGCTGGCGCTCGTGGTGTTCGCGCGCGAGTTGCTTCTGCCGGTCCTTCCCGGTGACCACTTCGTCCTCCCGACTGTCCAAGAATGACTATTGAGGTGGGCGAATCGTATCGGCACACAGGTATTGGTTCGCAGCCCGCCGACCCGCACCGGTACCCTTCGGTTACATTCGCTCGCTCAATCCTTTGAGACATCGAGGCCGCTCCGTTGTTCATCGCAGGGTTCCCAGCCGGGTCGTTCCAGACCAACTGCTACGTCGTCGCGCCCGCCGCGGGCGAGGAATGCGTAGTCGTCGACCCAGGTCAGAACGCTGAAGAGGGCCTCGACGAGCTGATCCGCGAGCACCGGCTGAAGCCGGTCGCGGTGGTCCTGACCCATGGGCACATCGACCACATGTGGTCGGTCGGTCCGGTTTGCGGCGCTCGTGAAATTCCTGCCTGGATTCATCCAGATGATCGGATTTTGCTGAGCGATCCGGGCCGCGGCTTCGGCGCCATGAGCAAGCAACTGTTCGGCGGGCTGGAATTCAGCGAGCCCGACGACGTCCGCGAGCTCACCGACGGCGCCGTGCTGGAGCTGGCCGGCCTGGAACTGGTCGTCGACCACCGACCGGGCCATACCGGGGGGTCGGTGACCTTCAGGCTCGACCGCGAACAGGTGATGTTCGCCGGAGACCTGCTGTTCAAAGACTCCATCGGCCGCACCGATCTGCCCGGCGGCGACCACCAGGCCATGCTCGTCAGTCTCGCCAAGACGTTGACGCTGCCGGACGAAACGGTGGTTCTCCCCGGTCACGGACCCCAGACGACCATCGGCCGCGAGCGCACCAGTAACCCGTTCCTGAAAGATCTGGAGCACGGGGCGCCCGGCCCGACACGAGGACTGTGATGAGCTTCCAGGCGCCCAAGGGCGTTAGCGAATACGCGCCGCCCCGCTCGGCGGCGTTCCGGCGGGCGATCGACACCTTCGCCGCCGCGGTGACCCAAGCGGGTTACGGCTACCTCGAACTGCCGGTTTTCGAGGACACCCAGCTCTACGCGCGCGGCGTCGGCGAGTCGACCGACGTCGTGACCAAAGAGATGTACACCTTCCAGGACCGGGGCGGGCGTTCGCTCACCCTGCGTCCCGAGTTCACCGCCGGAGTGCTGCGGTCGGTGCTGGAGAACGGCCTGCACCACGGCCAGCTGCCCGTGAAGGTCTGGGCCGTCGGCCCCGCCTTCCGCTACGAACGGCCCCAGGCCGGGCGTTACCGGCAGTTCTACCAGGTCGACCTCGAGGCGATCGGCAGCGACGACCCGCTGGTCGACGCCGAGACGATCGCCATCGCCTGGGACTGGTACCAGCAGTTGGGGCTGCGGCGGCTGACCCTGCTGCTCAACACCCTGGGCTGCGCCGAGTGCCGTCCCATCTACCGGGCCGCGCTGCAAGATTTCCTGCGCGCCCTCGATCTCGACGAGGCCACCCGCGCCCGCGTCGAGATCAACCCGCTGCGGGTGCTCGACGACAAGCGGCCCGAGGTGCAGGCCCAGCTCGAAGGGGCACCGCTGGTCACCGACCACCTGTGCGCCTCCTGCAAGGCCCACCACGACCAGGTGCGCACCTCGCTGGCCGACCTGTCGATCCCGTGGACCGACAACCCGCGCCTGGTGCGCGGCCTCGACTACTACACCCGCACCACCTTCGAGTTCGACCACCCGCTGCTGGGGGCGCAGTCGGCGGTCGGCGGGGGCGGCCGTTACGACGGGCTCTCCGAGTCCATCGGCGGGCCGCCGCTGCCCGGCATCGGCTTCGGGCTCGGCCTCGACCGCACCGTGCTGGCCATGGAGGCCGAGGAGGTCGCCGCGGCGGCCGTCTCGTCGGTCGGCGTCTACGCCGTGCCGCTGGGCGAGGAGGCCCGTCGTCGTGCGTTCACGCTGCTCACCGAGCTGCGCCGCGCGGGGCTGTCGGCCGACATGGCCTACGGGTCCCGGGGGCTCAAGGGCGCCATGAAGGCGGCGTCCAAGTCCGGGGCCAGATACGCGCTGATCATCGGTGAGCGCGACCTGGAGGCGGGGGCCGTACAGCTGAAGGATCTGGAAACCGCTGAACAGACCGAGGTGTCCCTCGCCTCGATCGTCGACACCCTGAAAGGGAAACTCTTGTGATCCGCACCCACCAGGCCGGGACGTTGCGCCCCGAGCACGCCGGCCAACAGGTGACGCTGGCCGGATGGGTCGCCCGGCGCCGTGACCACGGCGGCGTGGTCTTCATCGACCTGCGCGACTCCTCCGGCTCCGCCCAGGTCGTCTTCCGCGAGGAGGACGACGCCCACGGCCTGCGCTCCGAATACTGCGTGAAGGTCGTCGGAGAGGTCCGGGTGCGGCCCGACGGCAACGAGAATCCCGACCTCCCCACGGGTGGCATCGAGGTCGTCGCCACCCAGGTCGAGGTGCTGAGCGAGGCAGCCCCGCTGCCGTTCCCGATCGAGGGCGCGGCGGGGGTGTCCGAGGAGGCGCGGCTCAAATACCGCTACCTCGACATCCGCCGCCAGCAGCTCGGCGACGCGCTGCGCATCCGGTCGAAGGCGACCTACCTGGTCAACGAGGTGATGAACGAGCGCGGGTTCGTCTACGTCGAGACGCCGAACCTGACCCGTTCGACCCCCGAGGGCGCCCGCGACTTCCTGGTGCCGGTCCGGCTCCAGCCGGGCAACTGGTACGCCCTGCCCCAGTCGCCCCAGCTGTTCAAGCAGCTCCTCATGGTGGCCGGGCTGGAGCGCTACTACCAGCTCACCAAGTGCTTCCGCGACGAAGACCTGCGGGCCGACCGGCAGCCGGAGTTCACCCAGATCGACATCGAGATGTCGTTCGTCGACCAGGACGACGTCATGGAGCTCGGCGAGGCGATCATCGGGCGGGTGTGGAAGGAGACGCTCGGCTACGAGCTGCCCTCCCCGCTGCCCCGGATCACCTACGCCGACGCGATGGCCCGCTACGGCTCCGACAAGCCCGACCTGCGGTTCGGCCAGGAACTGGTCGACCTGACCACCTTCTTCAAGGACACCACGTTCCGGGTGTTCCAGAACGAGTACGTCGGTGCGGTCGTCATGCCCGGCGGCGCCTCGCAGACCCGCAAGGAGCTCGACGGCTGGCAGGACTGGGCGAAGTCGCGCGGCGCGCGCGGGCTCGCCTACGTGCTCGTCCAGGAAGACGGGTTCGGCGGCCCGGTGGCCAAGAACCTGTCCGAGACCGAGATCGCCGGGCTGCGCGCGGCCACCGGCGCCGAGGTCGGCGACGCGATCTTCTTCGCCGCCGGCGCCCGGCACTCCTCGCGTGAGCTGCTCGGCGCGGCCCGTCTGGAGATCGGCCGCCGCAAGGGGCTGATCGACGAGTCGCAGTGGTCGTTCCTATGGGTCGTCGACGCGCCCATGTTCGAAGACGACGGCGAGGGCGGCTGGACGGCCGTGCACCACCCGTTCACCGGCCCCAAGCCCGAATGGAACGACAACTTCCAGGACCACCCGGGCGAGGCCCTGGCCTACGCCTACGACATGGTCTGCAACGGCATGGAGATCGGCGGCGGCTCGATCCGAATCCACCGGGCCGAGATGCAGCAGCGGGTCTTCGACGTGCTGGGCATCTCCAAGGAGGAGGCCGAGAGCAAGTTCGGCTTCCTGCTGGAGGCGTTCAAGTACGGCCCGCCGCCGCACGGAGGCATCGCCTACGGCTGGGACCGGGTCTGCATGCTGCTGGCGGGCGGTGAGTCGATCCGCGACGTGATCGCCTTCCCGAAGACCGCCTCCGGCTTCGACCCGCTGACGGCCGCGCCGACGCCGATCACCCCGGCGCAGCGCAAGGAAGCGGGCGTCGACGCCACGCCCAAGGCCTAGCAAGGTAAAGGGCCGGTCCGCAACGGACCGGCCCTTCGCGTTTCGACCAAACAGTGTTTTACCTCAGCACTCCGACGGCCCCGAAGAATCCGGCCTTCGTGGGGTCGGCGTCGGCCAGCCCCTTGATCTCCGGTCGCCAGACCCCCACTTGGACGATTCCTGGCTCCAGCAGCTCCATGCCCTCGAAGTAGGTGGCGACCTTCGCGGCGCTGCGGGCGGTGATGTTCCCGCTGGTGGTCTGCCGGTACGTCTTGTACACGACCTCCTGGAGGTCGTCGTCGACCTCGCCCATGTGGCCGTGCGACATGACCAGGTAGCTGCCCGGCACCATCGGCGCCCGCAGCTCCCGTAAGATCCGGGACGCCTCGGCGTCGTCGGGCACGAAGTGCACGATGGCCAGCAGCATGATCGCCACCGGCTGTGAGAAGTCGATGAGGGCCGTCACCTCGGGGTGGTCGAGGATGGCCTTGGGGTCGTGCAGGTCGGCCTGGACGACGGCGGTGTTGGGGTTCTTGGCCAGCAGCGCGCGCCCGTGGGCCAGCACGATGGGGTCGTTGTCGACGTAGACGACCCGGGCGTCGGGGGCGACCGACTGGGCGACCTGGTGGGTGTTCTCGCGGGTCGGCAGGCCTGAGCCGATGTCGAGGAACTGCCGGATGCCCTCCGCGGCGAGCATGCGTACGACCCGGGACAGGAACGCGCGGTTCTCCCGGGTGAATTCGCGGACGTACGGCATGCGCGCGAGGATCTCGTCGGCAGCTTCCCGGTCGGCGGCGAAGTTGTCCTTGCCGCCGAGGTAGTAGTCGTACATCCGGGCGACGCTGGGCTTGTGCGGGTCGATGACCCACGACGGTGCCGGGTCGTGCTCGGACAACGTGGTTCGCCTCCGGTCAGGGGGTGGCATTCTGCGCCTGGTATCTGCCCAGCGGACACCGGACGCGGTCGTTCCCAGCGTCCGAAATCTGCTTAAGGTACTGCCTTTCGCGAGATTCTAGGGGTTCTGTTGGGATTCGTGGTCCCAAAAACGCGGAAGGGCGGATCCTCGCGGACCCGCCCTTCCGGTGACCGGGGGACTTACTTGATCACGACGTCCTTGATCTGGACCTTCAGTTTCGGCGCGTTGGAGCCGCCGTCGTCGGCCAGGATGTCGTCCTCGTTCTTGATGAGACCGCCCGCGGCGATCTTGTCGACCACGTCGAGGCCCTGCGTCACCACGCCGAAGGGGGTGTACTCCGCGGGGAGCTGGGCCGCCTCGTCGCTGTAGGAGATGGCGAACTGGCTGCCGTTGGAGTTGGCCGCGTCACCGGCCTGGGCCAGGAAGACCACGCCGCGCGTGTAGGGCGGGCCGAGGTTCTCGTTGGCGAACAGGTAGCCGGGGCCGCCGGTGCCGTCGCTCTTGTTCTTGCCGTCGCCCTTGGCCTGCGGGTCACCGCACTGGAGCAGGTCGATGCCGTTGCTCTCGGTCGTGGTGAGCCGGTGGCACAGGGTGTTGTCGAAGTAGTTCTTCTTCGCCAGGAAGTAGAACGAGTTGACCGCGCACGGCGTCGACTCGGGCACCAGTTCGATGACGATGTCGCCCTGGTTGGTCTTGATCGTCATGTTCTTGGCGCTCAGCGCGGCCTTCGCCGGCTTGGCCGGGGGCATGCCCACGAACTTGGCGGGGGCGCCGGAGTCGTCCTTGCGGTAGTCGCACTTGACGTCGGCGATGTTCACCGGCGAGGGGGGCGCCGTCGGCTGCGCGAGCTCCGAGGGGATCGCCGTGACCGACGGGACGGGCGTCGCCGGTGCCGTCTCTTCGCCGGCCACACTCTCCTTGGTGTCCGCCCCGCTGCTGGAGCAGCCCGTCATCGCGACGAGCGAGAGGATCACCGCACCGACCCCCAACCGGACGCGACGGGCCTGGCCCAGGGCCAGGGGTTTCTGCCGATTTGTGTCGGTCACTGCGTTGCCTTCCCTTTATTCGTCCATTGCTGAAGTTTCGCGTCACTCTATCCGTGATCGTGTTGCCTTCGCGTAAGCGCAGCCACAGGGGTCACTTTGGTAACGATCTTGCCTTAACCAGGGCTGGGATTAGCATTGTCGGGGTGCCTAGTGGGTCGTACCTCCGCTTTCCTCACATCCATCGTGATCTTCTGACGTTCGTCGCAGAGGACGACGTGTGGATCGCTCCGCTCGACGGCGGGCGGGCCTGGCGTCTGACTGTCGAACGGGTGGGCGCCGCCCATCCCCGCCTGTCGCCCGACGGGGCCAGGGTGGCCTGGGCGAGCGGGCTCATGCCGGCCGAGGTGCACGTCGCGGCGGTCGAGGGCGGCCAGATCGAACGGCTCACCCACTGGGCCGACCTCGACACCCGGGTGCACGGCTGGCTCGACGCCCGCACCGTCGTCGCGGGCAGCTCCCACGACCAGCCCTTCGGGCACTGGACCTGGGCCCGGACCGTCCCGCTCGACGGAGGGCCGGGGGAGCGGCTGCCGTTCGGGCCGGTCGGCGCCCTCGACCTGCGCGAGGGCCACACGCTGCTGCTGACCGGGTCGGCCAGCCACGACCCCGCCCACTGGAAGCGCTACCGGGGCGGCGGCATGGGCCGGTTGTGGCTCGACGGGCGGCGGCTGCTCGCCGGTCACGAGGGCCAGCTCGCCTCGCCGATGCTCGTCGGCGGCCGGATCGCGTTCCTGTCCGACCACGAGGGGACGGGGAACCTCTACTCGGTGGCGTACGACGGCGGCGACCTGCGCAGGCACACCGATCACGACGACTTCTACGCCCGCCAGGCCGCCACCGACGGCACCCGCGTCGTGTACGCCCGCGCCGGCGGCCTCTGGCTGCTGCCTGACCTGGACGCCGCCCCCGAACCGCTGGAGGTCCGCCTGGGCGGCGCCGGCCGGGGCCGCCAGGCCTACTGGGCCCGGTCGAACCCCGACGACCTGGCCTGCGACACCACCGGCCGGGCCAGCGCCGTCGAGGTGGCCGGGACGGTCCACTGGGTCACCCACGAAGACGGCCCCACCCGGACCCTGTCGGGGCGGGGCCGGGCCCGGCTGCCGATCGTCCTCGGCCGGATGGAGCGTGCCGACGACGCCGACGACGACGATGCGGGCAAGCGGGTCAACGGCCCCGCCGCCTGGGTGACCGACGCGCCCGGCGAGGACGCCGTCGAACTCGGCGTGCCCGGCGCGGTCACCCGGACGATCGCGGCCGGTGAGCTGGGCCGGGTCGAGGCGATGGAGGCCGCCCCCGACGGCTCGGTGATCGCGGTCGCCGCCCACGACGGCCGCCTGCTGCTGGTCGACCCGGAGTCCGGCGAGGTCACCGAGCTCACCCGCACCGAACACGGTCACATCAGCGGCCTGGGCTTCGACCCCAAGTCCCAGTGGCTCGTCTGGTGCCACCCGATGGCGCGGGGCGCGTCGATCCGGCTGGCGCGGCTGGACGACGCCGAGATCGTCCACGTCACCGACGGCCGGTTCACCGACAGCTCGCCCGCCTTCACCGGCGACGGCCGCAACCTGGTGTTCCTGTCGCGCCGCGGGTTCGAGATGATCCGCGACTCCCACTCCTTCGACCTGGTGATCACCCACGGCACCCGTCCCTACCTGCTGCCGCTGGCCGCCGGGGCGCCCTCGCCTTTCGCGCCCTCGGTCGAGGGCAAGGCCGCCGACGGAGGCGACTCCGGTGACGGCACGGTGACGGTCGACCTGGCCGGGCTCGACGGGCGGATCGTGCCGCTGCCGGTGCCCGAGGCCCGCTACTTCGGCCTGCGGCCGGTCAAAGGCGGTCTCACCTGGCTGAAGCGCAATCCCGACGGGGCGACCGTCCTGGAACGCTTCGACCTGGACAAGCGCAAGACCGAGGAGCTGGCCTCCGAGGTGCGGCTCTACTCCGTCAGCGGTGACGGCTCCAAGATCGTGCTGCGCGACGGCTCCGACGTGCGGGTGATCTCGGCGACCGGCAAGAACGGCGACGGCGTGACGGTCGACCTCGACCGGGTCCGGGTGCGGGCCGATCCCGACCGCCGCTGGCGGCAGGCCTACGCCGAGGCCGGCCGGATCATGCGCGACTACTTCTGGGTCGCCGACATGGCGGGGGTGGACTGGGGGGCGGTGCTGGAGACGTACCGGCCCTGGCTCGACCGCATCGGCGGCGCGGACGACTTCGCCGACCTGATCCGCGAGATGGTGGGGGAACTGGGCGCCTCGCACGCCTACGTGCGGGCGGCCCGCCACCACTGGCGGCGGCTCACCGGCCTGCTCGGCGCCGACCTCGCGCCCGACGCCGAAGGGCTGTGGCGGGTCCGGCGGATCTTCCCGTCGGAGCTGTCGGACCCCTCGGCCCGCTCGCCGCTCCAGGGCTCGGGGGTACGCGCAGGCGACGCGATCCTGGCCGTCGACGGCAGCCCCGTCGATCCGGTGACCGGCCCCGCGCCCCTGCTGTCGGGCGCCTACGGCCACCCCGTCGAGCTGACCGTGGAGTCGGGCGCCAAGATCTTCCGCGCGGCGGTGGTCCCGCTGGCCGACGACCGCGCGCTGCGCTACCACTCGTGGGTGACCGACCGCCGCCGCCGGGTCCGCCGCCTGACCGGCGGCCGGATGGGCTACCTGCACGTGCCCGACATGGGCCCGGCGGGCTGGGCCCAGCTCCACCGCGACCTGTCCCACGAGCTGGCCAAGGACGCCGTGATCGTCGACGTGCGCGGCAACCGGGGCGGCAACACCTCCCAGCTCGTGATCGAGAAACTGTCGCGGCGGATCGTCGGCTGGGACCTGTCGCGCCGCCAGGAGCCGACGAGCTATCCGATGGACGCCCCGCGCGGCCCCGTCGTGGTGCTCTGCGACGAGGAGACCTGCTCCGACGGCGACGTCATCACCGCCGCCGTGCAGGCGCTCGGGCTCGGCCCGGTCATCGGCACCCGCACGTGGGGCGGCGTGATCGGCATCTCCGCGCCCCACCGGCTGGGCGACGGGACCCACATGTGGGTGCCCGGCTACGCCTACTGGATCGAGAACTACGGCTGGGAGCTGGAGAACCGGGGCGCGACGCCCGACGAGGAGGTGCTGATCACCCCCGCCGACTGGGCCCGCGGCGCCGACCCGCAACTCGACGCCGGGGTGCGGCAGGCGCTGGCGGCGATGGAGGGCCGTCCGGTCAGCCTGCCGCCCGACCCCGCGACCAGGCCCTTCCGCGGCCGGGTGCGGAACTGATCTCTCTCATCCTGCTCTCAGATCCGTCTGGGAACCTGCGTGGGATCACCCTGGTATCAGTGGATGACGAAGGAGATGTCTCCCGCATGTTCGATTCCGTTTTCGGCCTCCCCCTGCATCCGCTGGTCGTGCACGCCGCCGTGGTCTTCACCCCGCTGCTGGCCGCCGTCGCGATCGCCTACGCGGTGCTGGCCCGGTTCCGGTCGCGGCTCGACTGGGCGCTGGTGCTGCTCGCCCTGGCCGCCCCGGTCAGCGTGTTCGTCGCCCGCATGAGTGGTGAGGCGCTCAAGGAGTCGCGCTACGGCGGCCAGGCCCCGGCGCCCGTCGCCGAGCACGAGTCGTTCGCGCTCCCGCTGCTGCTGACCACGCTCGTCCTGGCGATCGTCGCGCTGGCGCTGGTCTGGGCGGTCAACAAGACCCAGAACAAGGCCCTGACCACGGTGCTCTCGGTGCTGGCCGTCATCGGCGCACTCGCCGTCACGTTCTATGTCGTACGTGCCGGGCACACCGGCGCCACCGCCGTCTGGGGCGCTTAGGCTAGGGGTTTGTGGAGAGCCTGTTCGATTCGGCCGCGCGCGACAACACACCCGAGCCGCTCGCCGTGCGGATGCGCCCGCGCACCCTCGACGAGGTGATCGGCCAGCGTCACCTGCTCGGCCCCGGCACGCCGCTGCGGCGGCTGGTCGAGAGCGAGGCCCCCATGTCGCTGTTTCTGTGGGGGCCGCCGGGCACCGGCAAGACCACGCTGGCCTACGTCGTCTCCAACGTCACCAAACGGCGGTTCGTGGAGGTCTCGGCCGTCTCGGCGGGCGTCAAGGACGTCCGCACGGCCATCGAGAACGCCCGCCGCGAACTGGGCATGACCGGGCGGCAGACCGTCCTGTTCGTCGACGAGGTCCACCGCTTCAACAAGGCACAGCAAGACGCGCTGCTCCCGGCGGTGGAGAACCGCTGGGTCACCTTCATCGGCGCCACCACCGAGAACCCATTTTTCTCCGTCATCTCGCCGCTGCTGTCGCGCTCGCTGCTGCTGACGCTCGAGTCGCTCACCGAAGACGACATCGGCGCCGTCCTCGACCGCGCGGTCACCGGGGAACGCGGCCTCGACGGGAAGGCCACCCTCCACCCGGAGGCGAGGGAACAGCTCGTCCGGCTGGCCGGGGGAGACGCCCGGCGCTCCCTCACCTACCTCGAGGCCGCCGCGCTGCTGGCAGACGACATCACGATCGAGGTGGTTGAGAAGGCGGTAGACAAGGCCGCCGTCCGCTACGACCGCCAGGGCGACCAGCACTACGACGTCATCAGCGCGTTCATCAAGAGCATGCGCGGCTCCGACGCCGACGCCGCCCTCCACTACCTGGCCCGCATGGTCGAGGCGGGGGAGGACCCGCGCTTCATCGCCCGCCGCATCGTCATCTTCGCCTCGGAAGACGTCGGCATGGCCGACCCGACCGCCCTCCAGGTGGCGGTGGCGGCGGCCCAGGCGGTCGAGTTCATCGGCCTGCCCGAGGGCCGCATCAACCTGGCCCAGGCGGTCATCCACTGCGCGCTGGCGCCCAAGTCGAACGCCGTGGTGAAGGCCATCGGGGCGGCCTCGGCCGACGTGCGGGCCGGCAACATCGGCCAGGTCCCGGCCCATCTGCGCGACGCCCACTATCCGGGCGCCAAGAAGCTGGGACACGGGGAGACCTACCGCTATCCCCATGACTTCGATCACGGCGTGGTGCGCCAGGACTACGCGCCCGAGGAACTGCGCGACCGGCGCTACTACCAGCCGACCACCCATGGCGCCGAGGCGCCGGTGGCGGAGCGATGGGCCAAGCTGCGCGCCTTTCTGCGTGGCGATCCGCGATAGGGTTTCTGCCATTCACCGCAGGGGCCCCGCCAAGGAGGTTCGCCCATGCTCTCCGCCGGAGAGGTCGCCGGCCTGATCGCCGCCATGTTCTGGGCGATCCTCGTCTGCTTCCTGGCCTACGTGCTGATCAAGCTGGCCCGGCTGCTGACCGCCACCACCAAGGTCGTCAACGAGCTCGGCGACAAGGTCGTGCCGCTGCTGAACGAGATGAGTTACACGGTCAGCGAGACCAACCGCCAGCTCGTCGCGGTGGAGGCCATAGCCTCCAACGTGAAAGAGGTCAGCGACGACGTCGCGAAGATCACCGGGCTGGCCTCGACCGTCGTGACCGGGCCGATCATCAAGATCTCCTCGATCGCCCACGGCATCCGCGGCGCCCTGTCGCGGCGTGGCCGACGTAAGGCCGTGGAGCGCCGGCCGTGATCCGCCGCCTCTTCTACATGACCCTGGGCGCCTCGCTGGCGGTGTGGGTGATGCGCAAGCTGGAAGCGCTCAAGCCCGAGCACGTCGCCCGGCGCACCGCCGATCACCTGCGCGACTTCGCCGGTGACGTCCGTGCCGGGGCGGCGACCAGGGAAAACGAGTTGCGAGCTCAGCATGGGCTCGGAACAGTCGGACATAGAACTACTGACTACGACGTAAAGGATGGCCGCTGAAATGGAGTCGGCAGAGATCGTCCGCCGCTTCCTGCGCTTCTTCGAAGAGCGCGGGCACACCGTCGTGCCCTCGGCCAGCCTGGTCGCAGAGGACCCGACGCTACTGCTGGTCAACGCGGGCATGGTCCCGTTCAAGCCCTACTTCCTCGGGCAGCAGAAGCCGCCCTACAAGCGGGCCACCAGTGCGCAGAAGGTCATCAGGACCCTCGACATCGACGAGGTCGGCAAGACCACGCGGCACGCCAGCTTCTTCCAGATGCTCGGCAACTTCTCCTTCGGCGACTATTTCAAGGAGCAGGCGATCCCGTTCGCGTGGGAGCTGCTCACCAACCCCGTCGACAAGGGCGGGTTCGGTTTCCCCGAAGAGAAGATGTGGGTGACGGTCTACCTCGACGACGACGAGGCGATCGAGATCTGGAAGCGCGCCGGCGTCCCGGCCGAGCGCATCCAGCGCCGCGACCTGGCCGACAACTACTGGCACATGGGCGTACCCGGCCCCGGCGGCCCCTGCTCGGAGATCTACTTCGACCGGGGCCCGGAATACGGCCGCGAGGGCGGCCCCATCGCCGACGAGACCCGCTATCTCGAGGTGTGGAACAACGTCTTCATGCAGTACACGCTCGGCGAGGTCCGCACGAAGATCGACTTCGACGTGGTCGGGGAGCTGCCCGCCAAGAGCGTCGACACCGGCATGGGCCTGGAGCGCATGGCGGCGATCCTGCAGGGCGTCGACAACATCTACGAGATCGACACCACCTTCAAGATCCTCAGCCGGGCGGCCGAGCTGACCGGCACCCGCTACGGCGCGGGCGAGCGCGACGACGTGTCGCTGCGCGTCATCGCCGACCACCTGCGGGCGGGCGTCATGCTCGTCGGCGACGGCGTGCTGCCCTCCAACGAGGGCCGGGGCTACGTGCTGCGCCGCATGCTCCGCCGCGCGATCCGCAACCTGCGCCTGCTGGGCTCGGGCGAGGAGCGCTACATGCACGAGCTCACCGCCACCACCATCGGCGTGATGGGCCAGCAATACTCCGACCTGATCGCCGACGCGGCGCAGATCCACGGCGTGATCGACGCCGAGGAGACCTCGTTCCTGGGCACCCTGCGCACCGGCACCACGATCTTCGACACGGCGGTCGCCGAGAGCAGGAAGACGCAGACCCCGGTCCTGTCGGGTGACAAGGCGTTCCAGCTCCACGACACCTACGGCTTCCCCATCGACCTCACCCTGGAGATGGCGGCCGAGCAGGGCCTGAAGGTCGACGAAGAGGGCTTCCGCCGCCTCATGGGCGAGCAGCGCGACCGCGCGAAGGCCGACTCCAAGCTCAAGAAGACCGGCAACGCCGACATCTCGGTCTTCGGCCAGATCCTGGAGAAGGCCGGCAAGGTCGAGTTCCTCGGCTACGACCACCTGACCACCGACACCGAGATCGCCGGCCTCCTGGTCGACGGCGCGGCGGTCCCGGTCGCGGGCGCGGGCACCACCGTCGAGGTCGTGCTGCTGCGCACCCCGTTCTACGCCGAGGGCGGCGGCCAGCTCGCCGACCAGGGCGTGATCCGGAGCGAGAACGGCGAGATCGAGATCGTCGACGTGCAGTCGCCGATCGCGGGCCTGGTCGTCCACCGGGGCAAGGTCACCTCCGGCGAGGTCAAGGTCGGCGACGCGGCCCACGCGGCGATCGACATCGAGCGGCGCCGCGCGATCTCGCGCAGCCACACCGCGACCCACCTGGTCCACCGGGGCTTCCGCAACGCGCTCGGCGAGACCGCCGCGCAGGCCGGTTCTGAGAACTCGCCGGGCCGCTTCCGCTTCGACTTCACCTCGGCCGGGGCGGTTCCGGTCAGCGTGCTGCGCGACGTCGAAGACGAGGTCAACGCGACCCTGATCAACGACCTCAAGGTCAACGTCCTGAACACCTCGCAGGCCGAGGCCCGCAAGATGGGCGCCCTGGCGCTGTTCGGCGAGAAATACGGCGAGGTCGTCCGCATCGTCGAGGTCGGCGACTACTCGCGCGAGCTGTGCGGTGGCACCCATGTCGCCAGCTCGGGCCAGCTCGGCCTGATCAAGGTGCTCGGCGAGTCGTCGATCGGCGCGGGCGTCCGTCGCGTCGAGGCGCTCGTCGGTCTCGACGCGTTCCGGCACCTGGCCCGCGAGAGCGTGCTGGTGTCCCAGCTCAGCGGGGCGCTCAAGGCGCGTCCCGAGGAGCTGCCCGAGCGCGTCGACGGCATCGTCACCCGGCTACGCAACGCCGAGAAGGAACTGGAGAAACTGCGCTCGGCGCAGGTGCTCGCGGTGGCCGGGGAGCTGTCGTCCGGGGCCGCGGACATCCAGGGCGTTTCCGTCGTAACACACCGCGCGCCTAATGGAACCACCCCCGATGACCTGCGTAAACTCGCTCTCGATGTGCGCGGCCGGTTCCCCGGTGATCGCGCCGCGGTGGTCGTCGTCGCCGGTGTCCCCTCGGACCGTCCCGTCGTGGTCGCCGCTGTCAACGAGGCGGGGCGCGACCGAGGGCTGAAGGCGGGCCGTCTGGTCGGAGTGGCCGCCAAGGCACTTGGGGGTGGCGGTGGCGGCAAAGACGATGTCGCGCAGGGTGGCGGCACGAACGCGGGCGCCGTGGACGACGCGCTGCGAGCGGTTGTCGAAGCGATCAGCTCAAGCCTGTGACATGAGATTCGGCACACGACTCGGCGTCGACGTTGGGTCGGTCCGCATCGGCGTGGCCCGCAGCGACCCTTCGGGGCTGCTGGCCACGCCGGTCGAGACGGTGAAGCGCGGCCGGGGCGACCTCGACCGGCTCGCCGAGCTCGTCACCGAATACGAGGCCATCGAGGCCGTCGTCGGCCTGCCGACCTCCTTGTCGGGCCGGGAGTCCCACGCCGCCGGCGCCGCCCGCGAGTTCGCGACGGCGCTGGCCGCCCGCATCGCGCCGGTGCCGGTGCGCCTCTACGACGAGCGCCTGACCACCGTGACCGCGCAGGCGAACCTGCGCCAGAGCGGCCGCAAGGCGAAGAACCAGCGTGACGTCATCGACCAGGCGGCGGCCATCGTGCTGCTCCAGGCCGCCCTCGACGGCGAGCGCGCGTCCGGAAAACCACCAGGTCATCCCCTCGACCCACCATCCGGTGGAGAAACGAGCTCCGGGACCGTCCAGTGAGCCCGCAGGAGTGGGACACGTTCCTGCTCGCGGACGAGGCCGAACCCGTCGACCACGACGTGCGGCGCGAACGGACCCGGAAGATCGTCTACGCCGGGCTGGCCGGCGTCGCGACCGCCGGGATCGTGGGCCTGTTCACCCTGACCCGTCCGTTCCTCGGGCCCGACGACTTCGAAGGGCCGGGAACGGGTGCGGTCATCGTCCGCATCAGCTCCGGCGACAGCGCGGCCCAGGTCGCCGAGACCCTCGCCAAGGCGGGCGTGGTGGCCAGTCCCGGATCGTTCGTCCGGGTGGTGGAGGACCGCGCCAAATCGGGCAGTCTGCGGCCGGGTGACTACAAGCTGAGCAAGGGCATGGCCGCCTCGGTCGCGCTCGACCGGCTGCTCGACCGCGACTCGCGGGTGTCCCGGCGGGTGACCATCCCCGAGGGGCTGCGGGCCAAGGAGGTGTACGTCCGACTCTCGGCCGCCTCCGGTTTCCCGGTCGCCGAGTTCGAGAAGGCGGCGGCGCAGCCGGAGACCCTCGGGCTGCCGTCCTACGCCAAGACCGCCGAGGGGTTCCTGTTCCCGGCGACCTACGAGGTCGAGCCGTCGAGCACCGCCAAAAGCCTGCTGCGGGACATGGCCGCCCAGTTCGGACGGGTCGCCGAGCGCATCGGGATGGAGTCGGGCGAGGGGCTGAGCCCCCTCCAGGTGGTCACCACCGCCAGCATCGTGCAGGCCGAGGGCGGCAGCGACGACGACTATCCCAAGATCGCTAGAGTGATCTACAACCGTCTCAAAAAGGGCGGGCGCCTGGAGATGGACACCACCGTGCTCTACGCGCAGAACCGCCGGACCCTGAACGTCTCCGAGAAGGACACGCAGGTGCGTTCGCCGTACAACACCTATCGGATCGACGGTCTGCCGCCTGGACCGATCAGCAACCCGGGTGAGCAGGCACTTCTCGCAGCCCTGAAGCCAGCGAAGGGTGATTGGTACTGGTTTGTTACTACCGATCCAGGCCGTAGAATCACCAAATTCACTGACAACGAAGGCGAGTTCGTGAAATATCGGGAAGAGCTGAACAGGTACCTCGGGACGAACTAGGCCGACGACGACCGACGGTCCGCGCGCCGGGCCGATACCATACCGAAGCTTGATCCCCCCTCGGTTTGGCGCATCGCTTGACGCGAGGCCAGTCTGACCGAGAGATTGGCCAGCGCACTATGAACGACCTCGACATGGACTCTTTGCTCGGCGCCCCCGACGAGGGGGGGCCGTCGCGACGTTCGCGTGGGCAGGCGACCCGAAGCCGACGGCGCAGGCGGCGCACCCGGCGCAAGGGTGCTCTCGCGTCCGTGATCGCGATTGTCATCATCGTCGGCATCCTCGGTGGCGGTGGCTATTTGGGATACCGGTGGATCAACGACGCCGTGACGGCCGATGACTACACCGGCCAGGGCAGTGGCGAAGTGACCATCGTGATCGAGGAGGGCGCCTCCGCCGGAGACGTCGCCAACGAGCTGGAGAAGGAAGACGTCGTGGCCAGCGCCCGCGCCTTCGTCCAGGCCGTCGACGCGGCGGGCAAGGGCGGCTCGCTCCAGCCCGGCCACTACCAGATGCGCAAGCAGATGTCGGCCGCCGCGGCGGTGACCCTGCTCGATCCGGACAAGCGCCTGCGCGACAGCCTGACCATCCCCGAGGGCTACCGTGCCACCCGGGTCTACGACACCCTCGCCAAGGCGACCGGCATCCCGGCCAAGGAGTTCGCCGACGCCGCCAAGGGCGACATCGGCCTGCCGTCCTACGCCAAGGGCAAGGCCGAGGGCTTCCTGTTCCCGGCGACCTACGAGCTGCCGCCCGACATCACCCCGGCTCAGATCCTGACCAAGATGACCGACCGCTACAACGAGACCGTCGAGAAGCTCGACCTCAACGCCGAGGCGAAGCGGCTGGGCTTCACCCCGATGCAGATCATCACGGTCGCCAGCATCGTGCAGGCCGAGTCGGGCACGCCCGACGACATGGGGAAGGTGGCCCGGGTCATCTACAACCGCATGGCGCGGAGCCCCGCGATGAAGCTCCAGATGGACTCGACCACGATGTACGGCCTCAACAAGTACGGCATCGCCGCCACCTTCGAGGAGACCGAGAGCAAGTCGCCGTACAACACCTACCGGGTCGAGGGCCTGCCGCCCGGCCCGATCGCCAACCCCGGCGACCACGCCATCGAGGCCGCGCTCAAGCCGGCCAAGGGCGACTGGCTGTTCTTCGTGACCACCGACCCCAAGAACGGGATCACCGAGTTCACCGCCAGCGAGGCCGAGTTCGTCCGCCTGCGGGACAAGTTCCACGCCACCCAGAATTGACCTCGTGAACACGAAAGCAGCCGTCCTCGGCTTCCCGGTCCGCCACTCGATGTCGCCCGCCCTCCACCGGGCGGCCTACGCGGCGCTGGGCCTGACCACCTGGTCCTACGACGCGATCGAGTGCCGCGAGGAGGAGCTGGCCGCCTTCGTGCTCGGTCGCGGGCCCGAGTGGGCCGGGCTGTCGCTGACCATGCCACTTAAGCGCGTGGTGTTCCCGCTGCTCGACACGGTGGCGCCGCTGGCGGTCGAGGTCGGCGCGGCCAACACCGTGCTGTTCCGCGACGGCGCCAGGCACGGCGAGAACACCGACGTGCACGGCATCGTCGCGGCCCTGGCCGAGGCGGGCGTCCCGGCGCCGTCGAGCGCGACCATCCTCGGGGGCGGCGCAACCGCCGCCTCCGCGCTGGGCGCCCTGCGCGAGCTCGGGCTCCGTGAGGTGACTTTGGTGGTACGCGATCCGCGCCGCGCCGGGGAGACCCTCGAGGTGGCCGAACGGCTCGGGACGACGGTGGCGGTCGAGGGGTTCGAGTCCTTCGACGCCGGGGTCGACCTGCTGATCTCCACGTTGCCCTCCGGGGCGGCCGACCCCTTCGCCGGCGAGGCGGCCCGCGCGCGGTCCGTGTTCGACGTGGTCTACTCGCCCTGGCCGACCCCGCTCGCGTCGGCCGTACAGGAAAAAGGCGGTACGGTCGTGGCGGGGCTCTCGATGCTGCTGCACCAGGCGGTGAAGCAGGTCGAGCTGATGACCGGGCGGGCGCCCGCTCCCCTGGAGGCCATGCGGTCAGCCGTATGGTAGGGTGGTGAATCGATCGGTCCGGCATGTGCCGGACGCGCAAGCGGAGGTTTTCCTCCCACCTGATCAGCCGCGAGGCAGACGGGTTCAAGGATCACAGTAGAGTTCTCGGACTCAGTGGCCCCGCATGCGTGACGTGCCGGGGCTTATTCGTGTTTCCGGCACGGTCGAGCACCCAGGCGAAGGTCCCTTGGAGGTCCCATCAGCACCGAGCCCCGCATCAACGATCGTATTCGTGTCCCCGAGGTCCGCCTCGTCGGCCCGAACGGCGAGCAGGTCGGCATCGTCTCCATCCACGATGCTCTGAAGCTCGCCCAGGAGTCCGACCTCGATCTCGTTGAGGTCGCGGCGACGGCACGCCCGCCTGTCTGCAAGCTCATGGATTACGGCAAGTTCAAGTACGAGTCGGCCATGAAGGCGCGCGAAGCCCGCCGCAACCAGGCACACACGATCATCAAGGAGATCAAGCTCCGGCCGAAGATCGACCCGCACGACTACGAGACCAAGAAGGGTCACGTCGTGCGATTCCTCAAGGCGGGGGACAAGGTCAAGGTCACGATCATGTTCCGTGGACGTGAGCAGTCGCGTCCCGAACTGGGCTTCCGGCTCCTGCAGCGGCTCGCTGAGGATGTCACCGAGCTGGGCTTCGTGGAGTCTCAGCCCAAGCAGGACGGCCGAAACATGATCATGGTGATCGGCCCGCACAAGAAGAAGGCCGAGGCCAAAGCCGAGAAGGCGGCAGCCAAGGCCGGCCACAGCGACATCGACACCGATGACGACTTGGCGATCGATCCCGTCGCCGTCGAGGAATAAACGCCGCTTCGCGGACGCAGAGACTGGGAGCCCTTCGCGGCTCTTGCGAGTCAGGAACGCCGATGACCCGGTCCCTTGCGGGGCCGGGAGATCGGCTTGGAACAACGAGGGAGAGACGGCTGAGATGCCGAAGATGAAGACGCACAGTGGTGCGAAGAAGCGCTTCCGGGTGACCGGTTCCGGCAAGATCGTCCGTCGCCGGGCCAACCGCAAGCACCTTTTCGAGCACAAGCCGTCCACCCGCACGCGCAGGCTTGAGAACGACGTGGTGATGTCCCCTGCGGACACCAAGAAGATCAAGAAGCTGCTCGCTAAGTAACGACCCCCGGGGAGACAGAACAACATGGCACGCGTGAAGAGGGCGCTCAACGCCAAGAAGAAGCGCCGGGTCGTCCTTGAGCGGGCGAGTGGTTACCGGGGTCAGCGGTCGCGGCTTTACCGCAAGGCCAAGGAGCAGATGCTCCACTCGATGACCTATGCGTACGCGCACCGCAAGGACAAGAAGGGCGCGTTCCGTCGCCTGTGGATCCAGCGGATCAACGCCGCTGCCCGCCAGAACGGCATGACCTACAACCGGCTCATCCAGGGCCTGCGCCTGGCCGGCATCGAGGTCGACCGCAAGATCCTCGCCGATCTCGCGGTCAACGACTCGCAGACCTTCGCCACGCTGGTCGAGGCCGCCAAGAAGGCGCTCCCGTCCGACGTGAACGCTCCGGTCGCCTAAGCGATCTTTTGCTTGAGAAGGGCTCACCGTCTGAGGTGGGCCCTTTTTTCTATGTTGGAGGGTGATCGAGTGACCGAGCTGACCAATACCAAGTCTCCCCGGGTGAAGGCGGCCCGGCGGCTGACCAAGCGCGCCTTCCGCGACCGCGACCGGGCCTTCCTCGCCGAGGGCCCCCAGGCGGTCCGCGAGGCGCTGGCGCTGCCCGGCGTGACGGTGGAGCTGTTCGCCACCGCCGAGGCCGAGGCCCGTCATGCCGACATCGTCGGCGCGGCCGTCCAGGCCGGGGTGCCGGTGCACCGGGCCAGCGGCGAGGTGATGGCCGAACTCGCCCAGACGGTCACCCCGCAGGGACTGATGGCGGTCTGCAAGTTCGTCCACGTGCCCCTCTCGACGGTCGAGGAGACCCGGCTGGTGGCCGTGCTGGCGCACGTCCGCGACCCGGGCAACGCCGGCACCGTGCTGCGCACGGCCGACGCCGCCGGGGCCGACGCGGTGGTCTTCACCGACGCGTCCGTCGACCCCTACAACGGCAAGTGTGTACGCGCCAGCGCGGGCAGCATCTTCCACCTGCCCCTCGTGACGGGTCTGCCGGTCGACAAGGCCGTGGCCGCGCTGAAGGAACGCGGCCTGCGGATCCTGGCCGCCGACGGCACCGGCAAGGCGACCCTCGACGACGTCGACCTGTCGGCCCCCACGGCATGGGTGTTCGGCAACGAGGCGTGGGGTCTGCCGCCCGAGGTGCTGGCCCTGGCCGACGAGGTCGTCCGAGTGCCGATCTACGGGCGCGCCGAGAGCCTGAACCTCGCCACCGCCGCCGCAGTGTGTCTGTACGCCAGCGCGAGAGTTCTCCGGCAGACCTGACATTCCGTGTAATAGGCGCGTACCCGCGCGGTGACGGGCTGCCGAAGGGCTCTGGAAACCCGCTATTGTCGGCGGAGACGACTCGCGGAGCATGGCTGGAGGGGTCCTTTGCGCGGCGAGAACACCCATACACGGGTCGCCGACCCGTCGAGTGTGATCGCCATTGACGCCCTTCCTGACGGCGTCGTCGTGGTCGACGGCGAAGGTGTCGTGATGGCCGTGAACAAGGCGGCCGAACGCCTGACCGGTCTTCATCGCAAGACCTCACCCGGGCGTCACGTCGGCGATGTGCTGCCCTTGCGTGACACCGAGGGGCGCGACTGGTGGAAGTGGCTCGACCCACGGGGCGGGCTGTGCATCCGTTCGCGCCAGGTCGAACTTCCCCTGCAACTCGACGGGCGTGACCTGCTGGTGACGGCGGCGTTCATGCGGGTGCCCGCACGGGCGGGCCGGGTGATCCGGGTGGTGATCACCCTGCGCGACGCGGCCGCCCGCCGCCGCCTGGAGCGGAGCCGGGCCGACCTCGTGTCGACCGTGGCCCACGAACTGCGGTCGCCGCTGACCAGCGTGAAGGGCTTCACCGCCACGCTGCTGGCCAAATGGGACCGGTTCAACGACGCCCAGAAGCTCGTCATGCTGCAGACGGTCAACTCCGACGCCGACCGGGTGACGCGGCTGATCACCGAACTGCTCGACGTCTCGCGCATCGAGTCGGGCCGGTTGGAGATCCGGCGGCAGGTCGTCGACATCCCCGCCCGGGTCCGGCGCATCGTCGCGGGTCGCGTGGCGGCGGGGGAGCCCGAAGACCGGTTCTCGCTGACGGTCACGGGTGACCTGCCTGAGACGTGGCTTGACCAGGACAAAATGGATCAAATCCTTGGCAACCTGGTCGAAAACGCGGTGCGACACGGCGGTGGGAAGGTGACAATCGTCGTAGAACCCGTGGAATGGGGAGTTGCCGTGTCCGTGCGCGACCAGGGCGAGGGTGTCGCACCCGAGATGGCCTCGCGCGTGTTCCGCCAGTTCTGGCGCGGCAACGACCGCCGCCGAGGCGGCACCGGCCTCGGCCTCTTCATCGTGAAGGGCCTCGTCGAGGCCCACGGCGGCACCGTCAGCGTCGAGCGCGCCCCCGGTGGCGGCGCCGAGTTCCGATTTATCGTGCCCACCGGGCAACCTGACTTCGCTTGATGGCGAGGCCACCCGGTGGGCGCCTCCCACCGATGGCCACCTCTGTGAAGTCGTACACGCGCAAGCTGGGCTTTTATGCGGCCAAACGTGGATATGTGGCCAGACCTCCGGCCAAGCGCGCCGGTGTCCGAGAAGGAGCGCCGGGAGCGTAGCGACCAGAGCGACGCAGGAGGACACCGGATCCAGAGCGCTTGGCCCGCTGCGCCGGAGGCGCAGCCATCAAACACAGCCAATAGAATCAGGGGCCGCCATTCCGGCCCTGGATACGGAGTTCCCTTGTCTGATTACGACCCGGTCGAGGTGACACCGCTGCACGCCGACGAGCTGGCGCGCGCGGAGGCCGATGCCCTCGCCGCCATCTCCTCGGCCGCAGATCTCGACGCACTGAAGCAGGTCAGGCTGGCCCACGCCGGTGACCGCTCCCCGATCGCGCTGGCCAACCGGGAGATCGGCGCGCTGCCGCCGGCCGCCCGTTCCGAGGCCGGCAAGCGGATCGGCTCGGCCCGCAAGGCCGTCGCCGAGGCGCTGGCCGTCCGGCAGACCGAGCTGGAGGCCGAGCGTGACGCCCGGGTGCTGGTCGAGGAGACCGTCGACGTCACCCTCCCGTGGGACCGCGCGCCGCGCGGGGCCCGCCACCCGCTGACCACGCTGCAGGAACGCATCGCCGACTGCTTCGTGGCCATGGGCTACGAGGTCGCCGAAGGCCCTGAGCTCGAGGCCGAGTGGTTCAACTTCGACGCGCTGAACATCGCGCCCGACCACCCGGCCCGCTCCGACCACGACACCTTCTTCGTCGAGTCGGTCAAGTCGGGCAAGGTGCTGCGCACCCAGACCTCGCCGGTCCAGATCCGCGCCCTGCTGGAGCGCCCGCTGCCGGTCTACGTCATCTCGCCCGGCAAGGTGTTCCGCACCGACGAGCTCGACGCCACCCACACCCCGGTCTTCCACCAGGTCGAGGGCCTCGCGATCGACAAGGGCCTGACGATGGCCCACCTGAAGGGCACGCTCGACCGGTTCGCCGGGGTCATGTTCGGTGAGGGCATCACGACCCGGTTCCGGCCCAACTACTTCCCTTTCACCGAGCCGTCCGCCGAGATGGACCTGCGCTGCTTCGTCTGCCGCGGCGCCTCGTCGCTGCCGGGCAACCCGCCGTGCCGGACCTGCAAGTCCGAGGGCTGGATCGAGTGGGGCGGCTGCGGCATGGTCAACCCGCGGGTGCTGATCGCCTGCGGCGTCGACCCCTCGGTCTACTCGGGGTTCGCGTTCGGCATGGGTATCGAGCGCACCCTGATGTTCCGCCACAACGCAGAAGACATGCGCGACATGGTCGAAGGCGACATCCGCTTCACCCTGCCGTTCGGAATGGAGGTCTGATGAAGGTCCCGCTTTCGTGGCTGCGGGAGTACGTCGATCTCCCGCCGGTCACGGCCCATGAGATCGCCGACAAGCTCACCGCCGCCGGCCTCAAGCTCGAGGCCATCGCCTCCCACGGTCACGACCTGAAGAACGTCGTCGTGGGCCAGGTCATCGAGATCGAGGAGCTGATCGGCTTCAAGAAGCCGATCCGCCACTGCCTGGTCGACGTCGGCGAGGCCGAGCCGCGCGAGATCGTCTGCGGCGCGACCAACTTCGCCATCGGCGACGTGGTCCCCGTCGCGCTGCCCGGCGCGGTCCTGCCGGGCGGGTTCGAGATCGCCTCCCGCAAGACCTACGGCCGCCTGTCCGACGGCATGATCTGCTCCGAGGCCGAGCTCGGCATCGCCGAGTCGTCGCCCGGCATCCTGCTGCTCCCCGCCGACACCCCTCTCGGGGCCGACGTCGTGGGGCTGCTGGGCCTGCGCGACGACGTGCTCGAACTGGAGATCACTCCCGACTGCGGCTACGCGCTGTCGATCCGCGGCGTGGCCCGCGAGGCGGCGACCGCGTTCGGCGTGCCGTTCCGCGACCCCGCCGCGCTGGAGCTCCCGGCGGCCGAGGGTGTCACCCACCCGGCCGAGATCGGCGACCCGACGGCGTGTGACCGGTTTGTCCTGCGGGCGGTCTCCGGCTTCGACCCGGCCGCCGAGTCTCCGCTGTGGATGCGGGTGCGGCTCACGCGCGCGGGCATGCGTCCCGTCTCGCTGGCCGTCGACGTCACCAACTACGTGATGCTGGAGCTCGGCCAGCCCCTCCACGCCTTCGACAGGAACACTATCCAGGGCGGCATCGTGGTGCGCCGCGCCCAGCCGGGCGAGCGTCTGGAGACCCTCGACCACGTCACCCGTGAGCTGGCCGAAGACGACATCCTGATCACCGACGACTCGGGCGTGATCGGCCTCGCCGGCACCATGGGCGGCCTGTCGACCGAGATCTCCGCGTCGACCACCGACATCGTCATCGAGGCCGCCCACTTCTCCGCCACCGGCGTCGCCCGCATGTCGCGGCGGCACAACCTGGTGTCGGAGGCGTCCAAGCGCTTCGAGCGCGGCGTCGACCGCGAGCTGCCGCTGGCCGCGTCGTGGCGCGCCGTCCAGTTGCTGACCGAACTGGGCGACGGTGTCGCCGAGCCCGGTGTCACTCACGCGCAGGCCGACGTGGCCCCGGTGTCGATCACCATCCCGTCGGGCCACCCGGCGCGGGTCGCCGGTGTGCCCTACTCGCGCGAGACCGTGGTCACCCGCCTGGAGCAGATCGGCTGCCGCGTCGTCGACGGCGTGGTGGAGGCTTTTTCCGAGGGCGGTCGAGGTGTGGCGGCCACGGGTGTGGTGACCAGCGGCGACCTGGCCGCGAAGCTGGCCGTGACCGGCGACGACCCGATCACGGTCTACCCGCCGAGCTGGCGCCCCGACCTGACCGACCCCAACGACCTGGCCGAAGAGGTCATCCGGCTGGAGGGCTACGACGAGCTGCCCTCCGTGCTGCCGGGCGCCCCCGCTGGCGCGGGTCTGACGGAGACGCAGCGTCTGCGCCGCCGTGTCGGTCGGGTCCTGGCCGTGACGGGCTACGTCGAGGTGCTGTCCTACCCCTTCATCGGCGCCCGCGACCTCGACAACCTGCAGCTGACCGCCGACGACGCCCGGCGCCGGGCGACCCGGCTGGTCAACCCGCTCAGCGAAGACGAACCGTACATGCGGACGACGCTGCTGCCCGGCCTGCTGAAGACCCTGGTCCGCAACGTGGGCCGCGGCTTCACCGACGTGGCGCTGTTCGAGACCGGCCTGGTCTACCGCCCCCGCCCCGACGCCCCCGACACCGCGCCGATCCTGACGGTGGAACGCCGCCCGACCGACGAGGAGCTGGCCCTGTTCACGGCCGCGCTCCCCGAGCAGCCGGTCCGCGTCGCCGCCGTCCTGGCCGGCGAGTTCGAGCGGTCGGGTTGGTGGGGCCAGGGCCGCGCCGCGACCTGGTCCGACGCGATCGAGGCCGCCCGCGCGGTCGCGGGGGAGGCAGGGGTGTCGCTCGACATCCGCGCCGACCAGCACGAACCGTGGCACCCCGGTCGCTGCGCCGCCCTCTACGTGGGCGACGTGCTCGTCGGGCACGCCGGTGAACTGCACCCGCGCGTCGTGGAGGCCTACGGCCTGCCCAAGCGCACGGCGGCGATGGAACTGGAACTGTCCCGGCTCGCCGCCCCGGCCCCGGCCCAGACCCGGTCGATCTCCGCCTACCCGGTGGCGACCCAGGACGTCGCGCTGATCGTCCCGGCCGACACGCCGGTGGCCTCGGTGGAGGCCGCGCTGCGCGACGGCGCCGGCGACCTGCTGGAGTCGGTGCGCCTGTTCGACGTCTATGAGGGGGCGCAGGCGGGCGAGGGGAACAAGTCCCTCGCCTACACGCTGCGCTTCCGCGCCGCCGACCGGACCCTGACGGCCGAGGAGATCGCGGCCGCCCGCGACGCCGCCGTGGAAACGGCCGCGGCGCGGGTCGGGGCTCGCCTGCGCGGGGTGTGAAACCTGCACTGAAAAAGGGGCGCCGGGTACTCCCGGCGCCCCTTTCTCGTCCGGCAGCGGAGTTGGGAAGGGGGGCTATCCATCGCCTGGCTTCTCGCCCTGTCAGGCAAAAGGACTCATTCTCCGGTCCCGCCCGGAAGAACTTCGGGTGCCGGACCTCGCTGCGTTTGTAAGTAGAGGAACAAAACAAATCCCCAGAGGTAGAGGTGTTTTCCACAGGAGGGTGGGAGCGCTCTGTAGGCGACGCGTCACCGGCCTACTATGGCTCGGCCTAGGGGAGGCAGGTGATTGTCGTGTCCGGAGACGGGCTGGTCGGCAGGGACGCCGATGTCGAGGGGATCGAGAAGGCTTTTCTGCGCACCCGTCTGGTCACGCTGACCGGGCCTCCCGGTGCCGGGAAAACCGCGCTGGCCAGGGTCGTCGCGGCGAAACGGGGCGCCCATGTGGTCGACGCCGACGCGGGGCCCTCGGCTCTGGCCGAGATCGGGCTGATGGCTGGCGACGGGTTCCTCGTCGTCGACGGGTGTGACCGGGTGCTGGAGTTGCTGGTGCCCTACATCGGGGTGATGCTGCAGCGCCGGCCGGGGCTCGCGATCCTGGCGACCTGCCGTCAGTCGCTGGCGCTCCCGGGGGAGCGGGTGGTCGCGCTGCGCGAACTGGAACCCGAGCACCGCGTCGAGCTGCTCGCCCGGCTCGGCGTGACGGCGCCACCGGAGATGATGCGCAGGGTCGACGGTCTGCCGCTGACCCTGGTGCTGCTCGCGGCGGCGCTGAAACGCGGCGAGACCGACGGGCCGCTGCTCGATCTGCTCTGGGATCCCGAGCACGACGGCCCGTTCCGGCATGCGGCGATGCGCACCGCGATCGGCTGGAGCCACGAGCAGTGCACCCCCGAGGAGCGTCTCGTCTGGGCCCGCACCTCGGTGTTCGCCGACGGGTTCGATCTGGAGGCCGCGCAGGCCGTCTGCGGTGACGACGACGTGACCCCGGCCGTCGCCGCGCTGGTCGACAAGTCTCTCGTGGTGCGGTCGGAGACCCGTGGGGTGGTGCGGTTCCATCTCCCCGCCACCGTCCGCGAGTTCGGCGCCGAATGGCTCGGCAGAGCGGGCGAGCGAGAGGCCACCGAAGACCGTCACTTTCGCCACTACCGGACCCTGGCCCGGCAGGCCGAAGCCGAGTGGCAGGGCGGGCAACTGCGCTGGTACCGGCGGATGCGCCTGGAACGCGGTAACTTGATCAAGGCCCTCGACTCCCGGCTCACCGATCCTCACGGAGCCGACGACGCCCAGGATCTCGCCGGCACTCTGTGGTTCCTGTGGGCCTGCTGCGGCCTCCAGCGGGAGGGCGCCGACCAGCTCGCCCGCGTCCGGGCGGCGGGCGGCTCCCCGGGCCCGGAACGGGACAAAGCGCTATGGACCGCCGCCTGGCTCCACGCCGCCCTCGGCGACCCCGACGCCGCCGAAGAGGCCCTCTATTCCTGTACGAACCAGGGCCCGGCCCGCCTGACCCAGGTCTCCGCGTGGGTGGCCGCCCAGCGCGGCGCCTACCCCGAAGCGCTGCGGCTGATCCGAGACGCCCGTGAGGGGCACCGCAGAGACGCCGACCTGTTCCCGGGCTTCCTGCCGAGCTACACCGTCATCGTCACGACGCTGCTGCGGATGGGCGACCTGACCGGAGCGGTGACCGTGCTCCGCGAGGGCCGCGACCTCTGCGTGGCGACCGGCGAGATCTGGACCCGCTCCCACCTCGACCACCTGCTCGCCCAGGCCGAACTCCTGCGTGGCGATCCGCCGGCCGCCCTGACGTCGGCCCGCGGCGCCCTGACGGTCGCCCGCCAGTTCGGCGACACGGCCGCGCTGGCCGCCGGGGTGGAACTGGTGGGTGTGCTGACCCGGAACAGCGCCCTGATGGCAGCCGCCGACCAGGCCTGGGCGGGGATGGACGGCCTGCGATCACCCGTACTGGCCGAGATCAGAGACCGCCGGCCCGCGATCACGCCGGAGCCGGGCCTCGGATTCGACGACGCGGTGGCGCTGGCCCTCGACGATTCATGGGGAGGGGAGGCCTGGTGACCGTCAATCTGCCTGCTGAGACCAGCAGCTTCATCGGGCGCAAAGACGAACTCGACCGGCTGGCCGCGCTGCTGGCCGATTCCCGGCTGGTCACCGTGACCGGCCCACCGGGTGTCGGCAAGACCCGCATCGCGTTACGGGCCGCCGCCGACCGCGCCGCCGCCTACCCCGACGGGGCCTGGTTCGCCGAACTGTCCCCCGAACAGGACGCCAACCTCCTCGGCAGCGTCGTGGCCCGGTCGCTGGGCCTGCGGGAGCAGTCGACCCGCCCCTACGAGCGGGTGCTGGCCGAATACCTGGCCGGGAAGCGGCTGCTGCTCGTCCTGGACACCTGCGAACACCTGGTCGCCGTGTGCGCCACCCTCGTCGACGGCCTGCTGGCCGCGGCGCCGGGGCTGCAGGTACTGACGACCAGCAGGGTTCCGCTCGACGTGCCGTCCGAGAAACTCCTGGAAGTGGCGCCCTTCGCCCGGCCAGAACCCGAATCGGACGACCTGCTCGGCTACGACGCGGTCCGCCTCTTCGTCGAGCGGGCCCGCGACCGGGTGCCGGGCTGGCAGGCCGGGGAGACCGCGCTGATGGCGGTCGGACGCCTGTGCCGCCGCCTCGACGGCATCCCCCTCGGCATCGAACTCGCCGCGGGCCACCTCCACGCCCTGTCGGCCGAAGAACTGGCCGACCGCCTGACCGACCCCTTCGACCTGCTGACGGCCGGATACCGGGGCGGCCCCGCGCGGCACCGCAGTTTCCGGACCGCCGTCGGCTGGAGCCACGAGCTCTGCACCCCGCAGGAGCGCCTGCTCTGGGCCCGGCTGTCGGTGTTCGCCGGGTCGTTCCACGAACAGACCGCGCAGGCCGTGTGCGCCGACGACCGGCTGCCGGAAGTGGCCCCCGTGCTGGCCGAACTGGTCCGCAAGTCGATCGTCACCCGCACCGGCGACCGGCACCGCCTGCTCGACGGCATCCGCGAATACGGCCACGACTGGCTACGCGAACTGGGCGAGGAGCGCATGATGCGCACCTCCCACCTGGCCCACTTCCGGGCGATGGCCGAGCGCCTCGACCGGGAGTGGTACGGCCCGAACCAGATCGAATGGGCCGACTGGGCCGACGCGGAACTGGCCGAGATCCGCCTCGCCCTCGACCACGGCATCAGCCACGGCGGCACCGCCTGCCTCGACCTGGTGTCGTCGTGCTGGATCATCTGGGGCGCCCTCGGCCAGATGCGCGAAGGCCGCTACTTCGTCGAACGCGCCCTGGCCGCCGGCCCGCGCGAGGGTTCGTCGTACGCACGGGCGCTGTGGGTGCTCGGCTGGATCACCGTCTTCCAGGGCGACATGGCCCTGGCCGAACGCAGCTCCCAGCAGGCCCTCGCCGAGGCCCGCCGCATCGGCGACGAAGAGGCGATGGGCCACGCGCTGGTCCGGCTCGGTGGGGTGCGCCTGTTCAGTGGAGCGCCGCAGAAGGTCGAAGAGGTCATGTACGAGGCCCGCAAGCACCTCGCCGCCGCCGGTGCGGCGGAGACGATCGACGACCTGGTGATCGACGGCGGGCAGGCGATGGCCTTCATCTTCCTCGGAGATCTCGAACGGGCGTGGGGCGTGCTCCAGGACATGCACGCGAAGTCACGGAAGAAGGGCGAGATCTGGATGCGGGCGTTCGGCGACCTGTTCCGATCACAGCTCATGCTGGCCAGGGGAGACGTCGAAGGCGCCGACACAGCCGGGCGCGAACTGCTCACGGTGAAGTGGCGGCTGGGCGACGTGCTCGGGGTCGCGATGGGCGCCGACCACCTGGCGACGGTGACCATGGCACGGGGAGACGCCCGGTCGGCGGCCTGGATGCACGGCGCGGCGGAGCGCCTGTGGCTGACCTTCGGCCTCACCGCGATGGGCTCGGACGAACTCGCCGCACCCCGCGTGGCCACCGCCGAGCGGGCCCGGCTGGTGCTGGGAGACGGAGGCTATGAGCGCGCTTTCGAGGAGGGGTTCGCGGCGTCGCTCGACGAGGTGCGGGAGCGGCTGTCCTGAAGGCTCAGAACGGAAAGGAATGGCCGGCCAGCACGGCATCCATTCCGGCCGCCCAGAGGACCGATTTCGCGTACGCCTCCTCCAACGACCCCAGCCCCGAATCGCCGCCGTCTTCGAGACGAATGCGACCGTCGGGAAACATGTGAGCCCCGGTGAACCCGTCGAGTTTCGGCGCCATGAGACTCACCTGATAATCACGCCCTTCGAGAAAGGCGAAAAGCGTATACGCCCTGCCCCGGCCGGTCTGAATGGAATACATCCATCCACGGGAGCCCGCCCGATCGACGAAAACCGTGTTTCTGGGCATGTGCGAACCCGCGTACCCGGCGTCGTCCTCCGGGCCGTCCGTCGCGAAAGCGCCGAGCTTGACCCGGGAAACAGGCTGATCAGCGGGCATTTCTCCCGTGAAGATCTCCCCCTCCCGCCCCACCGCGATCTCCCCTGAGCGCCGGGCGTCGTGAATGATCTCCTGGAGTGGCACGAGATTCATCTGGCCTCCGTTTGGGGATTTCTGTCACCCTTGACTTGAGTTTGCCGGTCAAGTCGAGGACGTGGCCGGGTTGCCAGGTTGACTCCCGACGAATGGGCAACCCGCGAAGGGGGTGCGATGACCTTCGGCGAGAAACTGCGCGTCTACCGGAACGGCGCGGGAAAATCGCTGAACGTCCTGGCGAAGGAGTCGAGCTGCTCCAAGTCCTACCTGAGCCGCCTCGAATCAGGGGAACGCCGCCCGAGCCCCGAAGTCGCCGGCCATCTCGACACCGTGCTGGGCGCGGGAGGCGCGCTGAAAGCCGCCGCCAGAGCCGACCGGCAGCCGACCACCAGCCTGATCGTCGTCACCGACCCGGCGGTCGACGAGGCGGCGTACAGCGACGCCCTGCTCCGCCTGCGGGAACTCGGCCGCCGTCATTCGGCTCGGATGGTCCTCAACATGGTCCGCGGCACCGTCGCCAACCTCGACGACGACGGCGTGGCGGCGGTGACCAGGGTGGCGGCCCACCTGACGGAATACGCCAGCTGGATGGCCCAGGAGTCCGGCGACACCGCCGAGGCCCTCCACCTCATCAAGGCCACGGAGGTCCTGGCCCGCCGGGGCGGCGCCCGTGACCTGCGGGCCTACGCGCTGGTACGCCGCGCCGAACTCCTCCTGGCCGACCCCCGCCAGGCCGCGGCACTGGCCGCCGAGGTCCGAGGCCACCGCGGCGTCACCTCTCGGATACGTGGCCTGGCCGCCCTGACCGAGGCGAAGGCGCTGGCGCTGACCGCCCCCGCCCGCGCCGTCGAAGCCGCTCTGGACGCGGGAGCCACCCTGCTGTCCCGGCCGGGCGACGACCCCGGCCCCTTCTCGGTCGGCCCGTCCACGATCGCCGACGAGGCGGCCGCCACCAGCGGCTGGACCATGTTCGACCTGGGCCGCGCCACCGACGCGGTCACCCAGCTCAGCGCCGCGATCGACGGCTCCCCATCCGACGGTCACCGCGCCCGCGGCCTCCTCGGCGCGCGCCTGGCCCGGGCCCACCTCGACCTGGGCGACCTCGAACAGGCCGGAGCGGTGGTCCGGGCCAGCCTGGACATGGCCAGACGCAGCGGTTCGGCCTCCACCCTCGCGGAACTCCGCCTGTTCGGCCAGGACCTCCGCCGCTGGCCGGGCAACCCCCTGGCAGAGGGCCTGCGAGCGGAGGTCGCCACCGGTCTCACGGTCCGCTGAACCCCGATTCGCGCACGATGCGCAGGCCCGCCACCGCCAGCACCGCCGGGAGGGTCCGCAGCGTCGAACGGTCCTTCTCTTTGGCCTCTTCGGTGAGTTCGTCCCACGGTACGAGATCAGGGTGCCGCCGCCCCTGCGGATCGTGCACCGCACCGGGACGCCACCCCGCCTCCACCCGGGCCCGCATCCAGCGCAGATGCTCCAGCCGGGCCAGCCGCTCGATCTCGGCGTCGGTCAGCACCGCGGGAGCCAGGTCGGGCCGCCGGCTCAGCGCGCACCCGATCGCCGCCAGCTTGCGCGGGACGTCGCGGGCGTGGTCGCGGTTGTCGTCCCGGAGCCGGTGGGGCAGCTCGTCCCATCCCACCACGGCCTCGTCGTCCCCGGCGGCCCGGCGGGCGCGCAGGTAGTGCTCGTGGACGGCGCGGGCCATGTCGTCGATGGTGGTCTCGCTCAAAGCCTCCGGCATCCATCCATCTTGGCCGAAACGGTCACACCGAAGCCCGGGCCACCCGTTGCGCTTCCGCGTATTCGTCGGTGCGGGCGTCGTACTTGCGGAACTTCGGCAGGATCGCCGCCATCGCCAGCACTCCGCCCATGCACAGCAACCCGCCCGCGCCCAGCGAGAAGCGGGTCCCGCCCAGCTCCGCCATGGCGCTGGCGCGGGCGTTGCCCAGCATCGGGCCGGTGGAATACGACAGCAGTTCGATCCCGGCCAGCCGCCCTCGGTATTCGTCCGGAATGGTCTGGTTCCAGATCGTCCCCCGGAAGATGCCGCTGATCATGTCCGCCCCACCGGCCAGGGTCAGGAAGACGATCATCAGCCAGATGTTGGGCATCACCGACGCCACCGCGACGGCCGCGCCCCACAGCAGGGCCGCGACGATCACCCCCAGCCCGTGTCTGTGCACGTGGGCCGTCCAGCCCGAGGTGACCGAGGCCAGCACCGAGCCGATTCCGGCCGACGCGTAGAGCAGCCCGAGCGCGAACTGTTCGTGTTCGCCGCCGAACTGTTCCGCCATGAACGGGTAGAGCGCGCTGGACATCGCGAAGAACATGGCCGCGATGTCGACCACGTAGGTGCCCATCAGGTCGGGGCGGCGGATGGCGTACCTGACCCCTTCCACGAGCGAGGCCAGGGACGCCGGCTGCTTGACCTCGGCCCGGCGGGCCATCGGGGCCACCCGGAACAGCATGATCAGCGAGATGAGGAACGTCGCCACGTTGATGCCATAGGAGAGGGCCACGCCGAACGACACGACGATCAGGCCGCCCAGGGCCGGACCGGCGACCCCTCCCACGCTTCTGACCAGGCCCTGGATGGCGAACGCGGCGCCCATCTGGTCGAGTTTGAGCACCTGGTTGATCGTGGCCTGCTCACTCGGACCCCGCACGCTGTACAGACCGGCGGTGAGGGCGCCCACGACGTACAGAACCCAGATCTGGGGGTTCGGGAGGAGGGCGTTGACCATCAGCAGGATCGCGGTCAGGCAGAGGCCGATCTCCGTGAAAATGATGATCTTGCGGCGGTCCATCGAGTCGGCGATGGCGCCGCCCCACAGGCCGCAGACGACCATCGGGACGAACTCGGCCACGCTCACCAGACCCACCGCGACGTAGGAGCCCGTGAGCTCCTTCATCTGGTACGGCACCGCGACCAGGGTGATGAACGACCCGAACATGGTGACCGCGGCCGATCCCAGCAGGAGGCGGAAATCGCGGGAGGAGCGGAGCGGGCTGACGTCCATCTTCAGGCGCCGCAGCAGGGCGAACGAACTTTTGACCACGAACGGCCAGAGTGGTCGATTCCCCGAAAGACACGCAACTGATTTTCAGTCGAAGAAGCCCAACTGGAGCGCGATGCGGTCGCCGTCGAGGACGAGCACGTCATAACCCCGGACCACCGGCTCGCCGCCCTCGGGCCCGATCGTCCAGGTGAACCGTAGCGTGTCGTGGTGGCCGTCGAGGATCTCGCCACGCGTCAGGGGCAGGCCGGGGAACTGCTGGTGGACCTGGCCGATGAAGGCGCTGATCTGGTCGTGGCCGGTCACGTCGGCGAGGGGGTCGGCGAAGCGGGCGGTCTCGGTCCACGAGGCGGCGACGGCCTTGGCGCGGGCCTCCGGGTCCGTCTCGTTCCAGGCGATGACGCTGCGGTCGACGATGGCGGCGTAGTCGGTCATGGGGTGGGTCCTTTCCTGTCGAAGTGACCTCACGTTCCCATCCACGCGAGAGGACCGTCGATTACCTCGCAGGTCATGCGCCAAGGACCCAGCCGGTAAGCCCGCCGTTCGAAAGCCTAGGTCACCCGCCCAGGACCTGCCTGCGCAGCACCGTCTTGAGGATCTTCCCGCCGGGATTGCGCGGCAGCTCCTCGTCGTGGAACCAGAACGTCGTCGGGATCTTGAACTCGGCCAGGCGCGTCCGCAGGAACGCCTGAAGGTCCCCGGCGGTGACCGGACTGGTGATCCGCACCACCGCGCCCACCCGCTCCCCGAGCTCGTCGTCGGGGATCCCGATCACGGCCGCGTCGTCGATGGCCGGGTGCTCGAACAGGGCGGCCTCGACCTCGGCGCAGTAGACGTTCTCGCCGCCCCTGATCACCATGTCCTTGGCCCGGTCGACGATGTACACGAACCCCTCGTCGTCGACCCGCGCGAGGTCACCGGTGTGCAGCCAGCCGTCCACGATCGCCTCGGCCGTCGCCTCGGGCCGGTTCCAGTAGCCCATGATCACGATCGGGCCGCGCAGGCACATCTCGCCGACCTGGCCCCGGGGCAGTTCCACTCCGGCGGGGTCGCAGATCTTCACGTCGACGACCGCCAGCGGGCGGCCGATGCTGTCGGGGTGCGCGGCGTACTCGCGGCCGCTGTTGTAGATCGCCAGCGCGGTCGTCTCGGTCATGCCGTAGCCGTTGGTCGGGGCCCGGTCCGGGAGCAGTTCGGTGATCCGCTCCAGCAGCTTCGGCGGTGCGGGGGCGCCGCCGTAGGAGATCGCGGTCAGCGAGGAGATGTCGTGCTCGCCGAGAGAGGGGTGGGAGATCAGCTGCCACGCGTTGGTGGGCACCCCGCTCATCGTCGTCACGCCTTCGCGCTCGATGAGCTCCAGGGCGCGCCCGGGATCCCACTTGTACATGAGCACGAGGCCGCTGCCGGTGAACAGGGTCGTCATCAGCACCGCGAAACACCCGGTCACGTGGAACAGCGGCACGGTGAGCAGGGTGTTGCGGCGCTGGCCCGCGCTGGCGGCCGGGTCCTTGCCGGCCATGGCGACGCCCCGCATCATCGCGTACGCCACCGTCATCGGCGCCTGCCCGAGATTGCGGTGACTCCCGAGGGCGCCCTTCGACCGGCCGGTCGTGCCGGAGGTGTAGAAGATGGTCGCCGGGTCGTCGGGGGAGATCTCGGCCGGGGGGAGCGTGGTCCGCTTCTCGAAGGAGTCCCAGTCGCGGCCGCCTTCGAAATCCCCTCGCCGGGTGACGATCAGCGGCAGGCCCGTCCCGGCCACCCGCCCGGCGCGTTCGCCGTCGGTGATGACCAGGCGCGAGCCGGAGTCCGCCAGGGCGTATTCCAGCTCCGAGGCCGTCCACCAGGCGTTCAGCGGCACCGCGACGGCCCCGATCGACAGCGCGGCGGCGAACGAGACGATCCACTCCGGATAGTTGCGCATCGCGATGGCCACCCGGTCGCCCTTGACGATCCCCGACTCGCTCAGCGTGTGGGCGAGCGTCGCGGTGGCGTGGAAGAACTCCGAGTAGGTGAGGCGTTCGTCCTCGTACACGACGAAAGTCTTGTCGCCGTGGAACGCCGTGGTCTCCAGCATGGCCCGGAACGTGGCCGGGGCGTGCTTCCAGATCCGGCCGCCGTCGGGAGTCTCCGCCATCTCGAAGAGCTGCCCCGGGGCGGTGAGCGCCGCCTGCGCCTGGTCATGCGAGATCGTCACGAGACGTCACGATACCGACCGGTAGGTACGCGTCCAAGGGACCACCTCACAACGTTCGAACCACTTCGGTGTCATCCCGCACAATGGACCCTGGCTTGCATGATCATGTCAACCGATGCATAATCTTCAGGAAGCAAGAAAATGTGAACCACTGCATGAACATGCAAGACGTGACGGGGGACGGGATGAAGGCGGCCATCGCCGGCGCCAGCGGATACGCCGGGGGCGAATTGCTCCGGCTGCTGCTCGGCCATCCGGAGATCGAGATCGGCGCGGTCACCGCCGCGTCCAGCGCGGGCACCCGGCTGGGCTCCCACCAACCCCATCTTGTCCCGCTGGCCGGAAGGGTCATCGAGCGGACCACCCGCGAGACCCTCGCGGGCCACGACGTCGTCTTCCTGGCGCTGCCGCACGGCGAGTCGGCCGCACTGGCGGCCCAACTCGGTGACGACACCCTGATCGTCGACTGCGGCGCCGACTTCCGGCTCGACGACCCGGCCGCCTGGGTCGAGTTCTACGGCGGCACCCACGCCGGCACCTGGCCCTACGGCCTGCCCGAGCTGCCGGGCCAGCGCGACAAGCTCGCGAAGGCCACCCGCATCGCCGTGCCGGGCTGCTACCCGACGACCGCCACGCTGGCGCTGTTCCCCGCCTTCGCGGCGGGGCTGGCCGAGCCCGACGTCGTCGTGGTCGCCGCGAGCGGCACCTCCGGCGCGGGCAAGTCGCCCAAGACCAACCTGCTGGGCAGCGAGGTCATGGGCGCGGTCAGCGCCTACGGCGTCGGCGGGGTGCACCGGCACACGCCGGAGATCGAGCAGAACCTCTCGGCCGTTTTCAAAGCACCGGTGACGGTGTCGTTCACGCCCACTCTCGCGCCCATGCCGCGCGGCATCCTGGCGACCTGCGTCGTGCCGGCCGCGCCGGGGACCACGCCGGAGTCGCTGCGGGAGGCGTACGAGGAAGCGGTGAAGAACGAGCCGTTCCTGACGCTGCTGCCCGAGGGTGTGTGGCCGTCGACCGCGATGACCCTGGGCGCCAACACGGCCGCCCTGCAGGTCACGCTCGACCAGCGGGCGGGGAAGATCGTCGCGCTCGCGGCGATCGACAACCTCACGAAGGGCACGGCGGGCGGCGCGATCCAGAGCGCCAACCTCGCGCTCGGCCTGCCCGAAGAGCTTGGCCTCCCCTTCGCCGGGGTGAGCCCGTGATGTCCGGTTCTGGAGCTGAGGAGACCCCGTCATGAGCGTGACCGCCCCCCTGGGATTCCGGGCCGTCGGGATCAACGCCGGCATCAAGCCCGGCGAGCACCGCGACCTCGCCCTCGTCGTCAACGAGGGACCCTCGCGCTCGGCGGCGGCCGTCTTCACCCGCAACCGCGTGAAGGCCGCCCCGGTGATCTGGTCGCAGCAGGTCGTCAGCGGCGGCCGGGTCAAGGCCGTCGTGCTCAACTCCGGCGGCGCCAACGCCTGCACCGGACCCGCCGGGTTCCAGGACACCCACGCCACCGCGGAGAAGGTCGCCGAGGTCATCGGCGACTCCGCCGGCGAGATCGTGGTCTGCTCCACCGGGCTCATCGGCGAGCGCCTCCCGATGGACGCGCTGCTCGCCGGGGTCGTCGACGCGGCCGGGCAGCTCTCCCGCGACGGCGGGGTGGCGGCGGCCGACGCGATCCGCACCACCGACACGGTCAGCAAGATCTCCTTCCGCCGGGGCGCCGGCTACATGGTCGGCGGCATGGCCAAGGGCGCCGGCATGCTCGCGCCCGCCCTGGCCACGATGTTGTCGGTGCTGACCACTGACGCCGACCTGACCTCCGAGGAGTGCGACACCGCGCTGCGCGCCGCCACCGAGGTCACCTTCGACCGGCTCGACGCCGACGGCTGCATGTCGACCAACGACACCGTCCTGCTGCTGGCCAGCGGCGCGACCGGGGTCAAGCCCGACCTGGCCGAGTTCACCAAGAAGCTCACCGAGGTCTGCGCCGACCTGGCCCGCCAGCTCCTCGTCGACGCCGAGGGCGCCTCCAAGGCCATCGCGATCGAGGTCGTCGGGGCGGCGTCGGTCGCCGACGCGGTCGAGGTCGGCCGGGCCATCTCCCGCAGCAACCTGTTCAAATGCGCCATGCACGGCGAAGACCCCAACTGGGGCCGCGTCCTGGCCGCGATCGGCACCACCCAGGCCGAGTTCGAGCCCGAGCGGCTGAACGTCGCGATCAACGGCATCTGGATCTGCCGGGGCGGGGCGGCCGGCGACGACCGCGGCAAGGTCGACCTGCGCCCGCGCGACATCCACGTCATCGCCGACCTGTCGGCGGGGCCCCACTCGGCGACCATCCACACGACCGACCTGACGGCCGACTACGTGCACGAGAACTCGGCGTACAGCTCATGACCCCGCTCCAGAAGTCCGAGGCGCTGATCGAGGCGCTGCCGTGGCTGGCCCGGTTCCAGGGCGCGGTCGTCGTGATCAAATACGGCGGCAACGCCATGACCGAGGAACACCTGCGCGAGAAGTTCGCCGACGACATCGTCTTCCTGCGCTACGCCGGGCTGCGCCCGGTGATCGTGCACGGCGGCGGGCCGCAGATCAACGCGGCCCTCGACCTGCACGGCATCGCGTCCCACTTCACCGCCGGGCTCCGGGTGACCACCCCCGAGGCCATGCAGGTCGTCCGCATGGTGCTGGTCGGCAAGGTCAACCGCGACGTCGTCGGGCTGATCAACCGGCACGGCCCGTTCGCGGTCGGCCTGTCGGGAGAGGACGCCCACCTGTTCACCGCCGTCCGCAAGCACGCGATCGTCGACGGCATCCCGGTCGACATCGGTCAGGTCGGTGAGATCGTCCAGGTCAACCCGGGTGCGGTGCACGCTCTGCTGGCCGACGGGCGGGTTCCGGTCGTCTCGTCGATCGCCCGCGGCGACGACGGACAGATCTACAACGTCAATGCCGACACCGCGGCCGCCGCGCTGGCCACCGCTCTCGGCGCGGCCAAGCTCGTGGTCCTCACCGACGTCGAGGGCCTGTACGCCGACTGGCCCGCCAGCGACAAGGTCATCCGGCAGATCTCCGCTTCGGAGCTGGCGGCCATGCTGCCCGGTCTGTCCAGCGGCATGGTCCCCAAGATGGAGGCCTGCCTGCACGCCGTCCAAGGGGGAGTGCCCCAGGCCCATGTGGTCGACGGGCGGCAGCCCCACGTACTGCTGACGGAGATCTTCACCGACGAGGGCATCGGCACGATGGTCCGGCCCGACGAAGGAGTCACCCCATGACCAGCCTGTTCGACCGGTTCGAGGCGGCGTTCATGCCGAACTACGGAGTGCCCCCGGTCGCGCTGGAGCGCGGCGAGGGCTCCGTGGTCTGGGGCGTCGACGGCACCGAATACCTCGACATGTTCGGCGGCATCGCGGTCAGCTCGCTCGGCCACGCCCACCCGGCGCTCGTCGAGGCGGTCTCGAAGCAGGTCGCGACGCTGGCCCACACCTCGAACCTGATCGTGCACCCGCGCGAGGTCGAACTGGCCGAGAAGCTGCTGGGCCTGCTGAAGGCGCCGGGCCGTGTCTTCTTCGCCAACTCGGGCACCGAGGCCAACGAGGCCGCGCTGAAGCTGGCGATCAAATACGGCAAGCAGACCGGCCGGACCTCCTTCGTGGCCGCCGAGATGGGCTTCCACGGCCGGACTCTGGGCGCGCTGTCGCTGACCGGCAAGCCGTCGATCCGCGATCAGTTCGGGCCGTTCCCGCTCGATGTCCGATTTGTTCCGTACGGCGATGCGGACGCCCTGGCCGAAGCCGTCGACGGCGACTGCGCAGCCGTGTTCCTGGAGCCCACACAAGGCGAGGCCGGAGTCGTCCCGCCCCCCGACGGCTACATGGCCAGGGCCCGCGAGATCACCTCTTCCCACGGCGCTCTCCTGGTCGCCGACGAGATCCAGTCGGCGATCGGCCGCACCGGCCACTGGTTCGCCCACCAGGCCGACGGCTACCTGCCCGACATCCTCACCCTGGCCAAGGGCCTGGGCGGCGGCCTCCCGATCGGCGCCTGCATCGGCTTCGGCCCAGCCGGGACGATCTTCGAGAAGGGCGACCACGGCTCGACCTTCGGCGGCAACGCCGTGTCGTGCGCGGCGGCCCTGGCCGTACTGGACAACGTCGACCTGGACCACGTGCGGACGGTCGCGGCCGAGCTGCGCGAAGGCCTCGAAGCGATCTCCCACCCCCTGCTGAAGGGGGTCCGGGGAAGGGGACTGTGGCTCGCCACCGTTCTCACCGAAGACAGGAGCGCCCAGGTCCAGGCCGCCGCCCAGCGCGCCGGCTTCCTGGTCAACGCCCTGCAACCCGACGCGATCCGGCTCGCACCGCCGCTCGTGATCACCTCAGCGCAGGTCCAGAGTTTCCTGACCGCGTTCCCGTCGATCCTGGATGAGGCCGCAGATGGCTAGACACTTCCTGCGGGACGACGATCTGTCGCCCGCCGAGCAGGCCGAGGTCCTCGACCTGGCCGAGGCCATGAAGAAGGACCGGTACGGCCACCGCCCCTTCGAGGGCCCCCAGACGGTCGCCGTCCTGTTCGACAAGCCGTCCACCCGCACGCGCATCTCCTTCGCGGTCGGCATCGCCGAACTCGGCGGCAACCCGCTGATCATGGACCTGGGCACCTCCCAGATGGGCCGGGGCGAACCGATCGAGGACACCGCGCGCGTGCTCGACCGCCAGTGCGCGGCGATCGTGTGGCGGACCGCCGGCCAGGAACGCGTCGAGGCGATGGCCTCGGCCAGCCGGGTGCCGGTGGTGAACGCGCTGACGGACGAGTTCCACCCGTGCCAGGTCCTGGCCGACCTGCTCACCGTGCGTGAACGCCGGGGCGGCCTGTCGGGGATCACGCTCGCCTACTTCGGCGACGGCGCCAACAACATGGCCCACTCCTACCTGCTGGGCGGCGCCACGGCCGGGATGCACGTGCGGATCGCGACACCTGTGGAGTACGCGCCGCTGGCCTCGGTGGTCGAGGAGGCAAGGCGGATCGCCTCGGAGACCGGGGGATCGGTGGAGATCCTCAACGACCCGCTTACCGCCGCCTCGGGGGCCGACGTCCTGGCCACCGACACGTGGATCAGCATGGGCCAGGACGGCAAGGACGCCCGCGTCGCCGCCCTGACGCCCTACCAGCTCAACGCCAACCTGGTCGCCCTGGCGGCCTCCGACGCGATCGTGCTGCACTGCCTGCCCGCCTACCGCGGCCTGGAGATCTCCGCCGACGTGATCGACGGCCCGCGCAGCGCCGTCTGGGACGAGGCCGAGAACCGTCTCCATGCCCAGAAGGCCCTGCTCCACTGGCTGGCGACCCGATGACCATCCCGCTCACCAAGGCCGCCAGGCACGCCAAGATCGTCGAGCTGCTGACCCGCAACAAGGTCAGGTCGCAGCCCGAACTGGCCCGCCTGCTGGCCGAGAGCGGCGTCGAGGTCACCCAGGCGACCCTGTCGCGCGACCTCGACGAACTGGGCGCCCTGAAACTCCGCACCGACGACGGCACTCTCGTCTACGCGGTCCCGGGCGAGGGCGGCGAGCGGATCCCGATCTACCGGACCACCCTGTTCACCGAACAGCCGGAGGCCCGGCTGCGCAGGCACGCCGAGGAACTCCTCGTGTCGGCCGAGGCGTCGGCGAACATGCTGATCCTCCGCACCCCGCCGGGTGCGGCGCAGTTCCTGGCCTCCGCGATCGATCACGCGGGCTGGCACTCGGTGCTGGGCACGGTCGCCGGCGACGACACGATCCTGGTGATCAGCCGGGATCCGCTGGGCGGCGACGCGCTGGCGGCGGCGTTCCTGCGCCTTACGGCGCGCAACAAAGACCAGTGACCTCTGCCATCGGCTAAGGTCGCCGATTGGATATGAACGGATTCGAAGGGTGGGCGTTTGCGGTGAGCTCGGAACGGAAGCCGATGCGGTTGTGGGGTGGCCGTTTCGAAGGGGGGCCGGCCGACGCGCTGACCCGCCTGTCGGTGAGCGTTCACTTCGACTGGCGGCTGGTGCCGTATGACCTGATGGCGTCCCGCGCCCATGCCCGTGTGCTGAACCGGGCCGGTCTGCTCACCAACGACGAACTGGGCCGCATGCTGGCCGCGATCGACGATCTGGAGGCCGCCTGCAAGACCGGCGACTTCCGCCCGACGATCGCCGACGAAGACGTCCACACCGCTCTCGAACGTGGTCTGCTCGAGCGCCTCGGCAGCCTCGGCGGCAAGCTCCGCGCCGGGCGCTCCCGCAACGACCAGATCGCCACCGACCTGCGCCTCTACCTGCGCGACCACGTGCGGACCATCGTGTCCCGCGTCGTCGAACTGGAGACGGCCCTGATGAGCCAGGCCGAGGAGCACGCCGACACGGCCGCCCCCGGCATGACCCATCTCCAGCACGCCCAGCCGGTGTCGTTCGGGCACCAGCTGCTGGCCCACGTGCACCCGCTGACCCGCGACATCGACCGCCTGCGCGACTGGGACAAGCGCGCGGCCGTCTCCCCGCTGGGCTCGGGCGCGCTGGCCGGCTCCTCGCTGCCGCTCGACCCGATCGCCGTCGCGGCGGAGCTGGGCTTCGACTCGGCGGCGCCCAACTCGATGGACGCCGTCTCCGACCGCGACTTCGCGGCCGAGTTCCTCTTCGACGCGGCGATGATCGGCATCCACCTGTCGCGGCTGGGCGAGGAGATCGTCCTGTGGGCCTCGCAGGAGTTCCGCTGGATCGAGATGGACGACGCCTACTCGACCGGCTCGTCGATCATGCCCCAGAAGAAGAACCCCGACGTGGCCGAGCTGGCGCGAGGTAAGTCAGGGCGGCTCATCGGCGCGCTCATGACGATGCTGACCACGCTGAAGGGCCTTCCGCTCACCTACAACCGGGACCTCCAGGAAGACAAGGAGCCCGTGTTCGACGCGGTCGACACGCTCAACCTAGTGCTGCCGGCGGTCGCGGGTCTCGTCTCCACGATGCGGGTCAACAAGTCGCGGCTGGAGTCGAGCGCGCCCGACGGGTTCGCCCTCGCCACCGACCTGGCCGAACTGCTGGTCCGCAAGGGGGTCGCCTTCCGCGACGCCCACGAGGCCGTCGGGCATCTCGTCGTGTGGTGCCAGGTCAACGACAAGGACCTCGGCGACCTGACCGACGAGGAACTCCTCAAGGTCTCACCGCACTTCACGCCCGACGTCCGTGACGTGCTGAGCGTGCCCGGCGCGCTGGCCGCCCGCAAGGCGCACGGCGGCACCGCGCCCGACCGGGTCCGCGACCAGCTCGCCACGCTGCGGGAACTCGTCGACGCCCAGGCCGCATGGGCGACTGGGGCCTGAAACTCGACCGGTCCTTCTTCGACCGGCCGGCCCATGAGGTGGCGCCCTCCCTGCTGGGGAGGGTGGTCGTCCATGGGCCGGTCGCGCTGCGCATCACGGAGATGGAGGCCTACGGGCTCCCCGGCCAGGACCCGGCCTCCCACACCTACCGGGGGATGACACCGCGCAACGCGGTCATGTTCGGGCCGCCGGGGCATCTCTACGTCTACTTCACGTACGGGATGCATTACTGCGCCAACTTCACCTGCCTGCCGCCGGGAACGGGCTCGGGGGTGCTGCTGCGGGCGGGGGAGATCGTCGAGGGGCTCGACGTGGCGTCGGAGCGGCGCGGGCCGGCCGTCAAGCCGCGCGACCTGGCACGGGGACCCGCCCGGCTGGCAGTAGCCATGGGGTTCGGGCGGGAGCACAACGGCGAAGACGTCATCGCCGGAGACATCGGCGTGTACGAGGGTTCGCGGGTTCCACCTGACAAGGTGATGGAAGGACCGCGCACCGGTGTCTCCACCGGCGCCGATGTGCCCTGGCGCTTCTGGGCCGACGGCGATCCGACGGTGTCGCCCTACCGGGCTCACGTCCCCCGGCGCTGATTATCGTGGCGACGCGGTCCCGTACCGGCCGATAGGGTTTTGGCTACCAGCCCTATTCACGCGAAAGCCAGGAACCGTGACCGACATCCTCGATGAGCTCGAATGGCGCGATGTGACCGCGCAGACCACCGACGTCGAAGCGCTGCGCAAGGCGCTGGCAGACGGCCCGGTCACGGTCTATTCGGGGTTCGACCCGACGGCTCCGTCGCTCCACGTCGGCAACCTGGCCACCCTGCTCATCCTGACCCGCTTCCAGCGGGCCGGCCACAAGCCGATCGGCCTGGTCGGCGGCGCCACCGGTCTCATCGGCGACCCCTCGGGGCGTAGCACCGAACGGTCTCTGAACAGCGAAGACGTCGTCGCCGACTGGGTCAGCCGGATCCGCGTCCAGCTGGAGCGATTCCTGTCCTTCGAGGGCGACAACGCCGCCACGATGGTGTCCAACCTCGACTGGACGTCCGAGATGTCGGCCATCGACTTCCTGCGCGACATCGGCAAGCACTTCCCGGTGAACCGCATGCTCGGCCGCGAGTCCGTCTCGGCGCGCCTGGCCGGTGAGGGTCTCAGCTACACCGAGTTCAGCTACCAGATCCTGCAGGCCAACGACTACCTGGAGCTCTACCGCCGCAACGGCTGCACGCTCCAGGTCGGCGGCAGCGACCAGTGGGGCAACATCACCGCCGGAACCGACCTGATCAGGCGCGTCGAGGGTGCCCACACCCACGCCTACACCGGCAAGCTGATCACCAAGTCCGACGGCACCAAGTTCGGCAAGACCGCCGGTGGCTCCATCTGGCTCGACCCGGCGCTGACCTCGCCCTACGCGTTCTACCAATACTGGCTGAACGCCGACGACCGCGACGTGATCCGCTTCCTCAAGGTCTTCACCTTCCTCAGCCGTGAGCGCATCGAGGAGCTGGAGGTCTCGGTGGCCGAGCGCCCGTTCGCCCGCGAGGCCCAGCGCGCGCTGGCCGAGGAGCTGACCACGCTGGTCCACGGCGCCGACGAGGTCACCCGCGCCGTCGAGGCGTCCAAGGCGCTGTTCGGTCAGGGCTCCATCCAGGATCTCGACGCCGCGACGCTCGCCGCCGCCCTGGCCGAGGTCCCCAAGGCCAAGGCCTCTCTCGGTACGTCCTACGTCGACCTCCTGGCCGAAAGCGGCCTGGCCAAGTCGAAGTCGGAGGCGCGCCGCGCCATCAAGGAGGGCGGCGCCTACCTCAACAACGTCAAGGTCACCGACGAGGACTTCGTCCCGGGCTCTGACGACCTGCTGCACGGGCGCTTCCTGGTGCTCCGGCGCGGCAAGAAGACGCTGGGGGGCGTCGAGATCGCCTAGTCCTGTGTGAATTCGTACACAGAACTTCTCCATGCTCCGGCCTATTGTTGCTGCACCCCTCCCCACCAGCGACGATAGGTGAGCGCATGTTCGACCGAAATGTGGCGACGCTCGGCCCGGCGATGGCCGAGCTCGTCGAATGCAACCGCCTTCTCGCCGGCGGCGACCCCTCCCCGGCCCTGCGGCTGCGCCGCGGCATCGCCTACGGCACCGCCCACGATCACCGCACCGCGCTCGCGGAGCTGACCGTGGCGGTGACCGGAGACCTTCCGGAAGAGGACCTGGCCGCCGCCCACTGCCGCCGCGCGGTCCTGTACTGCCGCCTCGGTGAGCACGCCGCCGCGGAGATCGCCGCCACGCAGTCGCTGGTCTTCCGCCTGACCGCGGCCGCCTACACCGCCCGCGCGATGCCCCGCTGCCTCGGCGGCGACCTCCAGGGCGCCTGGGCCGACACCGAACGCGCACTGCTGCTCGACTCGGCGTTCACGAGCGCCCACGCGGTCCGCGGCCGGATCTTCCTCGCCCTGGGCCGCCCGGCGGAAGCGCTGGCCGACTTCGACGTGTCGACCTTCGCCGAGTCCTACGACGGCGACGCCCGCGTGGACCGGGCGGAATGCCTGCTCGTCCTCGGCCAGGCGGCCCTGGCGGTGGCGGCCTGCGACGAGGTCATCCTCACCGGACCGGCCGGCTTCTTCGGCCTCGGCGGCCCTTCCGCCACAGCGGAGCCGCATCGCGTCCATCTGCTCCGCGCCCGCGCCAACCTGGCGCTCGGGGACCCGCTCGCGGCGCTCGCCGACTGCTTCCTCGCCGCCGCCCTGTCACCTGATTCTCCCGAGGTGTACGAGGTCAGGGCGGAGGTCTACCAGGTGACCGACGCGTCGGACTCGTCGGAAGACGCCACCGCTGACCTGGCGAAAGCCGCGGAACTCCGGGTCGCGTGAAGCGAGACGCAGACGGCCGAAGGCTGGCTGTGGCTCGCGCTGAATCTGCCTGAAGGAAATGTGACACGGGTAACAGTCGCGTGTCCCTGCGGTCATGCGGGCCTTAAATGGTGGCTCTGACCTGCAGAAACGCCGCGTGAACGCTGATTTGACGCGAGGTTCCAGGTTGCCTAATGTTCTCTTCGCCCCGGGAAACGGCAGCAGCCGGAACCCAGGGACATCCCACCGAGTCAAGATCGCCGGAAACGGCGACTAGACACCGGAGAGATGCTAAGCTAAGCTTGAAGGGTTGGGCCAGAAACGGCCCGGTCCGCTCCGGTCAAATCTGATCGGGAAGTGCGGTAGAGTTAAAACACCGCCCAGCAAGTTCTTGTGGGCAGACGTGTGCGTTTCTTGAGAACTCAACAGTGTGCTAAAAGCCAGTGCATGATGCACAAACCCCGTCATTTATGACGGATTCCTTTGGTTGACATTATGTCAGCCGGGAAAATTCTCTGAAGACATCTTTTGGAGAGTTTGATCCTGGCTCAGGACGAACGCTGGCGGCGTGCTTAACACATGCAAGTCGAGCGGAAAGGCCCTTCGGGGTACTCGAGCGGCGAACGGGTGAGTAACACGTGAGTAACCTGCCCCTGACTCTGGGATAAGCCTGGGAAACTGGGTCTAATACCGGATATGACGTCTTCTCGCATGAGATGGATGTGGAAAGTTTTTCGGTCAGGGATGGACTCGCGGCCTATCAGCTTGTTGGTGGGGTAGTGGCCTACCAAGGCGACGACGGGTAGCCGGCCTGAGAGGGCGACCGGCCACACTGGGACTGAGACACGGCCCAGACTCCTACGGGAGGCAGCAGTGGGGAATATTGCGCAATGGGCGAAAGCCTGACGCAGCGACGCCGCGTGGGGGATGACGGCCTTCGGGTTGTAAACCTCTTTCAGCAGGGACGAAGTTGACGTGTACCTGCAGAAGAAGCGCCGGCTAACTACGTGCC
>NZ_BBXD01000021.1 GCF_001570545.1 Herbidospora mongoliensis
ACACCCTCAACGCGATCGGCAACCTCGCCGCCACGCTTCACGCCCAAGGCGAGCTGAGCGAAGCGCGCACCATGCAAGAACAGGCCCTCGACGCTCGCCGACGCCTCCTCGGCCCCGAACACCCCGACACCCTCAACACGACCGCCAGCCTCGCCGCCATCCTTTACACACAGGGAGAAACGGCTGGTTCCCGGTTGCTTCTTCGCGACGCCCTTGATATGAGCTCGAAAGTTCACGGTAAGAAAAACCCGATCACATCGAAGATGGCCATGGAGCTGGTGTCCATTTTCGACTCTCCGCATGAGGCAAGCGCGAGGAAGGCACTCATCATGCAGAACTTGTCGTGGCTGTCCAAGGAGCCCCCGGCCAATCTGACCGGAGAACAGAAGAGCATCAAGGAGCGGCTCAAGGGGTTCCTGTTCGGCGGAAGCAAGTCGGCCAAGCGCCGCCAGCCCAGAGGTAGGAAATAGGCGGCAGGCGGCCAGGAAATCTTCGAGAATCCCTGGCCGCGGTTCGCGCTCGTCGAAGCTTCCCTTTCGAGAACGCCCAACAATCCAGATCTATGGATGACGGGCGTTCAATGTGCTGATCGCCCCACTGACCCGATCCGCCAGGTGGGTGATCGCCGAGACCGTCCGGGTCGTCGGGTCGTCGTCCTCACCGCCCATGGCCCTCGCTCGGCTGTAGGCGGCCTTGACCTCTTCCCAGCGGATCTTCTGCTGGTCGGTGAGCACGCCGCGAAGCTCCGCCAACTTCAGGAGGTTCGACTCCGCCCCTGAGGTGAGCGTCTGGGCTTCGCCCAGGTAGTGGTCGTCGATGATGCCTTCCAACTCCGCGTCAGTCAGCACCGGGACCACCCGCTGGGCGAGTTTGTTCATGTTCCGGTAGGAGCCCTGAAGCAAGAAGGGGGGTTCCGTGCGGCTGGCGTCCGACTGGGCCGCCGAGGCGATGTAGGCCCTGTTGTTGGCCAGGACCACCTCCTGCAACCGCAGCATCTTCCGAAGCACGCTGAGAATCTGGTCGAGCTCCACCGTGCTGTAGGGATGTTCCAGCTGGTCAGAACTCCCCTCACCCCGCGCCAGCCGAACCAGCTTCTCGATCTCGCCATGGTCGGAGACCGGTGCCAGAACGCTGTTCGCCGTCAACGCGTTCTCGATGTAGCTGAGTGCGAACAGGTCGTCCCGGCCGCTCAGCACCTCACCGAGGTTCCACACGTCAGCACGGTTGGCCAGCATGTCGGGAACACGGAACAGTTGCCCCGACTCCGTGTAGGGGTTACCTGCCATACAGACCGCGAAGCGCTTCCCCCGTAGGTCATAAGTGCGGGCGGTCCCGTTCCACACGCCTTCCATCCGCCGCTGCGCGTCACACAGCGAGATGAACTTCTGCAGCAGTTCGGGCGACGTGTGCTGGATGTCGTCCAGGTAGAGCAAGACGTTGCTGCCCATCTCCAGGGCGAACGAGATCTTCTCCACCTCCGACCGCGAAGTCGCGTCGGGAGCGTCAGCAGGGTCGACCGAGGTGACCTCATGCCCCAGCGCAGGGCCGTTGACCTTGACGAAAACCAGGCCAAGGCGACTGGCGACGTACTCCATCAAGGTCGTCTTGCCATACCCAGGCGGTGAGATCAGCAGTAGCAACCCCATCCCGTGGTCCAGCTGCTTCGCCAGGTTGTCGCCGATCAGCGGCAGGTAGACCTGATCGATCAGCTGGTTCCGGACGAAGGAGTCCATGACCTTGGGGCGGTATTCGTCCAGGCGCAGGCGCTTCTTCTCGCCGACCACCAGTTCGCCCCGGCGTTTCTGGTAGGTCCGGTACGCCGGAACGCGCTCCGCCCGGAAGATCCGCGTCCGGGCCAGAAACTCGTCAAGCCGCAGCTCCATCGAGCGCCCCTGAATACGCGGATGCGCCCCGAGCAAGCCCTCGACAACCCCGTCCAACGTCGCGGCCGAGTCGTATCGCGGCAGCTCACACAGCAACAACGAGACGACCTCAGGCGACACGTCGCCCTTGCCGAACGCCGCCAGCCAGGCCCGCGCGAGTTGGATCCTGGCCGGCAGGTCCAGCGACGACAACTCATCGGTGAACGCGGCGAACCGCTCGGCCCCCAGTGCCTCCTGGAACCCGTCCAGGAAAGCCCGCGCCGCCGTGGAGGTCACGAAGCCCTCCGGCCCGGCGGCCAGTTCTTCGATCAGGTAGTCCGCGGCCAGGGAGGCGGGTCCTTCCAGGTAGCCGCCATGATCCTGGATCGCCGCGGCCAGCTCACCGGCCAGCGCCTCCAGGGCCTCCGCTCCGCCGCCGAACAGCTCCCGGGCCCGGGTGAGGGACTGCGCCCTGACCTCCCACGTCTCCGACGGGTTCCCAAAGGCCCAGAAGAACTGCGCCGCAGCACGAGCGGAAGGCAGGTGCCGCAGCAGACCGGCCCCGGCGTGCAGCCGCGTCACGACGTCGAGGATTTTCACCGCGTCGTGGTCGTGTACCCCACGCTCATAGCCCTCGTCATAACGAGACTCCGCCGCCCGCCGGACCGCGTCGGCGACGTCCCCTTCAATGGGGAAAAGCGACGCCGCCAGATATTCGCCCCGATAGACCTCACGCGTCTCCGACACGAGCAGCTGGTCCCAGAAACTCCGGGTGTCGTCGAATCCCGTCACGGGAGCCCGATAGTCGGTCCCGGTGATGGCGAATGACAGCGAGCCTTCGTGCGGGACCAGGGTCAGATCAAGAGGCTGCGTGTTGATGGCGAACCGATGGCGCCCGAGTTTGACAGTGTCGCCGTCGAACAGGTCGGTTCGATCCTTGAGGGCGCGGCCGGCCTCTTGGCGGGCGGCTCGAACACGGCCGTCGAGTTCGTCAGCTCGTACAGAATCACCGAGTTCCCGCAGATCAACGGCCACAGCTCGCAGCTTCGCGACCATCGGGTCGGCCGCGAAATAGGCGTTGACCTCGTCCAGCGAAGAAAGCGTCGACGAGCGGCGCCGCACCGTTCCCAGAATGCGGTCGGCCGACTCGGTCAGCCGGTCGGCCCGCCGCGCCCGGTCGTCGAGAAGGGTCTGCTTCCGTGCCGAGAACGCCTCGTAGACCTCTTCCCGCTTCCGTTCCAGCTGCGAGAGGAAGTCGTCGAATTCGCCGAAACGAGATTCCAGGCCCTCGATCTGGAGTAGCAAGCGGCCGAGGCGCTCGTCGCATTTCTCCGGCGAATCGGCCCCGGTCAGTCCGGCCGTCACGGCTTGGCCTAGCAGTCCGAATTCGGCCGCGAACTCGGCCTGTCCCTCGGCCGCGAGGAGTTCCCGTCGCCGCGCGTCGAGGGTCGCCCTGACTCGGTTGATCTCGGCGAGGACGGCGCCGACCTTCTCCAGGATGACGGTCCGGGCGGTCGCTTCAACCTCCAGTGTCCCGACCACCTCGACCAGCGTCTCCAGACCGTCGGATTGGGCCGCCAGGCGCTCCGACAGCGGGCCCGAGTCGGCCACGGTCCGGATGGTCTCGGCCTCGTCCGCCAGAGCGGTCGTCTCGGTGTGGAAGCCGGCGAACGCGTCGTCGCGTTGCAGGTCGGCGACCACTTGGGAGGCGGTCTCCTCCGTCTCCCGTGTGACGGTCTCGGCCAGGGCGTCGAGGGCTTCGAGATCGGCGTAGCGGCGCTCCCGGAGCGTCACCAGGTGGCCCTGGGCCCGCCGTAGGTCGGCCAGGCGGGCGACTCCGGTCGACCTGATCGCCACGATCCGGTCGCGGGCTTCGACCACGGCCTGGGCGGCGTCCTCGGTCAGGCGTTGGACGTTCTCGAACTCGTCGAGGACCTGCTCGGCCGTGCTCCGCACGGCCTTCAGCGGCTCGTGCAGGTCGTGCTCGCCGAGCCAGTGGTAGGCGTCGGCGATGCGGTCGCAGGAGGCGATCAGCGCCTCGAAAACGGCCTGCGCGGGGGCCATCTCGCCGACCATCCGCGCCACGGACAGCGCGTCGGAGATGCCTCTGACCAGCTCTCCGTTCCCGATCCGTTCCAGCGGGCCGGTGCCGACGGGCGTGGACGACTCCACCGCGAACGGGGTGTCCCACACCTGCATCGGGTGGACCCGTGCCGGTTCGTCGGAGGTCGCCCGGAACACCACCAGCGTGCCGTCGTCGAACAGCGAGTAGCCGTGGCAGGGCAGCGGGTTGGCGACCTCCTTGCGGATCACGTTGTACGGAAGCAGGAGATAACGCCCCTCCTCCCGCGCGTGGAAGACGTAGAGCACGTCCTCCTCGCCCCGGATGACCCGCTCGAACTCCAACGCGGCGACGTCGGTCTCGAATGTCTTCGCCACACCCGTGGTCAGGTAGTAGCCGCCGGGGAAGATGATTCCCTGGTCTTCGGGCAGCCGCTGGCAGGCCTGCCCGATTCCGTCGAGCCTGGTCACGCTCTTGGTACGGGTGTTGAAAACCAGGAATCGCCAGTCGGTTTCCTTGTAGGGCCGGATCTTCAGCAGGATCAGCGGCCCGACCCGCGCGTGGAACACGTCGGCGTCGGCGAGGCTCTGCAGCCGTTCGGTCACCGGCTCGGAATAGACGCCCTCCCCGGTCTCCGTGTTGTTCTCGACCTTGATGGTCAGGTCGCCGCCGACGGTCTCGACGAACAGCTCGCCGCCGATGGAGATGTGCGGGTGACGTCCGAGAACATGGTTGTCGCGCGTCGTCTCGACCCACTCGAAATCGTGGGACGGCGGCAGGACATGGTCCCGTTCCCCCCGCGAATCGAGATATGACAGAGCTCCGTCGACCGACATGTTCCACCGCAGCACCCGGATGTCCTGCGGCCCGGTCTGGAAAATGGCGAGGAGCTTGCCCTCGATCTTCCGCAACTGCAGCAGCCGGGTTTCCTTGTAATACCGGTAGAGCTCGGCGAAGTCCTTCTCGAAAGCCGGGTCGCCGAAGACGCTCTCCGACACCGAGAAGGCGAACGTGTCCCCCTCGCGGGAGAAACGATGAAACGAGAAGACGTCGGAAACGGTGGTCTGCGGGCGCAGCCCGATGAACACGTTGTAGCCGAAGATCATGGTGTCGCCGGCGGAGACCACGTCCCGGGGCACGCAGTTGTTCTCTGTACGGATGCGCTCCGTACCCACCAGGCGCATCTCCGACCCGCCGAACACCTCGAGGCGCCGGGCGTTGAGTTCCTCGGCCCGGCCGGCCAGTGCTTTCGCCTGGTCGGCCAGCCGGGTGCGGAGGATCTCGTACGTGCCGGCGTCGAGCGCCGCCGTCACTTCTCGGCCGAGGGGATCGCGGGACCGTTCTGCGACTTCATCAGGCTGGCGAGGAAGGCCGACACCGTCATGTCGCGGACGGCGCCCGAGTCGACCCCGGACACGATCTTGGCCACGTCGGCGCTGATGCTGGCGTCGCCGTTGAGGTAGGGGTCGGCCAGGGTGCGGGCCACGTTGGAGCTGTCGACGAAGCCGTCGATGCTCTTGCCCATGGTGACCGCGCCGACCAGCTTGTCGAAGAAGACGCTGTCGCCGCCGACGATGTCGATGTTGGCCTTGGCCAGACCGGCCGACAGGACCTGGGCCTGCGCCTCGGCGACCCTGCGGTGCACCTCGACCCCGGCCAGGCGGATCTCCTTCTCGGCCTCCAGCCGCAGGCGGTATTCCTCGTGGACGCGCGAAGCGTCCGACATCGCGGCCAGCGCGCCGGCCTTCTCGGTGAGACCTTCGGCCTCGGCCTTCAGCTTCTCGCCGATCATCATGGCGGCGGCGACGGCCTTGGCCTGCTCGCCTTCCGCCTCAGCCTTCAGCCGCTCGCGGGTGCCCTCGGCGCTCGCCAGGGCCTTCTCGCGCTCGACGATCGCCTCGGCGCGGCCGACCTTCTCGATCGCGGCGGCGTCGCGCTCCTTGACCTGCACGTCGGCCAGTCCCTGCGCGGCGGCCTCGGCCTGGACACCCTCGGCCAGGCGGATCTTGGCGCGGGCGTCGAGTTCGGCGGCCTGCTGGCGCGACTCGGCCAGCACGAGCGCCTCGCGGGCCTTGAACTTCGAGGCGGTCTCGGCGGCTTCCGCGGCCTTGATGTCCTTGACCAGGTGCTCCTGCGCCTCGGCCTCGGCGGCGATGATGACGGCCTGGCGGGTGCGCTCGGCCTCCTCGACGACGCGCAGGCGCTTGATGCTCTCCTCCTGCTCGGCGACGGTCCGCTCGACCGCGATGCGCTCGCGCATGACCTCGGCGATCGAGCGCTTCTCGACCTCGAGCTCCTTCTCCTTGGAGATGCGCGACAGCTCGGTCTCCCGCTCGCGGGCGATGACCTCCAGCAGGCGGTCCTTCTCGATGCGCTCGCTCTCGATGGCGATCACGCGCTCGCGGTTCTTCTCGGCGACGGCGACCTCACGGGCCTTGTTCTCGTTCTGGACGCCGAGCTGCTCGTCGGTCTTGATGGCCGCCGCCTGGGCCTTGAGGCGTTCCTCAGCTCGTACACGAGAGATTTCGGCTTCTTCGCGGGCGCGCATGGTCTCGACTTCACGCTTCTGCTTGATCTCGGCGTCGGCCTGGCGGCGCTCCAGTTCGAGGATGGCCTCCCGGGCGTCGACGTTCTGCCGGGTGATCTCCTTCTCCTCGTTGCGCTGGAACTCGTTCGTCTTGACGTGCTCGATCGCCGTCAGCTCGGTGATCTTGCGGATGCCCTGCGCGTCGAGGATGTTGGCCGGGTCGAGGCTGGACAGCGGGGTCTGCTCCAGGAAGTCGATGGCCGCGTCCTCCAGCGAGTAGCCGTTGAGGTCGGTGCCGATGACGCGGATGATCTGGTCGCGGAACTCGTCGCGCTGGGTGTAGAGGTCGACGAAGTCGAGCTGCTTGCCGACGGTCTTGAGCGCCTCGGAGAACTTGGCGTTGAACAGGACCTGGAGCGTGGTCTCGTCGCTGGCTCGGGCGGTGCCGATGGCCTGGGCGACCTTCACGACGTCTTCCGCGGTCTTGTTCACGCGGACGAAGAACGTGATCCGGATGTCGGCCCGGATGTTGTCGCGGCAGATCAGCCCTTCCTGGCCGGTCCGCTCGATCTCGATCGTCTTCACCGAGATGTCCATGAATTCGGCCTTGTGCAGCACCGGTAACACCACGGCGCCGGTGAAGGTGACGTCGACGCGGCGCACCTTCGACACGATCAGGGCCTTGCCCTGTTCGACCTTCTTGAACAACCGGCTGACCACGAGCACCAGCGCGATGACGATGATCAGAATGACCGCGATGAGTATGCCGGCTCCCGCCGAGATGACGTCCATGTTCACAATCCCCGTTCGTAAGGCATGACCCAGAAGAACTCGCCTTCGGTGTCATATTGGAAAATCAGCGCGGCCCCGCCCGCGTTGAAGGTGTCGGTGCCGGTCTGGCGCACCTGGATGACCGCGGTCGAGCCGTCTACGGCGCGCACCTCGGCCTGACCGAAGTCGGTGGAGACCGACTGGGTACGGATGACGCACATCTGCCCGACGAAGTCGTGCCGTGAGGGCACCTTCTCGGGGGTGGGTGTGAGGCGGCGTACGAGAACGGCGGCGCCGAACCCCACGACGAGCGCGGCGGCCAGGATCACCCAGCCGAGCGCGGGAAACAGCACGGTTCCGGCCAGTGCGGCGAACCACCCGACGGCGACGAACCCCGAGATCGCGAGCGCGGGAAGGCCGCCCAGCAGGCCGCCCTCCTCACCCGCGTCGACCACGCCGGTGGCCACCAGCAGCCAGAACCCGATGACGACGATCAGCGCGAAGCTGAACAGGACGGCCGGGAAACCTAATGCGGCGTCCAGAAAATCGCGCAACTTCTATCCCCTTTACGGCAATTGCGCCGTGTCCCCTCTTGCAAACGTGGAATCTACCAGCGGGAGTTCCAGGGGGAATAGATACATTTATGCCGGATGCCGCTGTCTCGCGATGGCCCAAACTCCCAACGCCGCGAGCGCGGCCATCTCGGTGAACACCAGCCCCCGCTCGACCGCGCCGAGCCCGATCGGCATGGCCCGCCACCACGGGATCCCGTCGCGCGCGGCGGTGAACGCCACCGACGCGATCCCGGCGATCCAGACGACGGCGCCGAGCCCGAGAAGCGCGGCGATCCTGGCCAGGGTGTCCCGCCACGGGTGGGCCAGGAGCAGCACCGCGATCGGCAGGCAGACGAAGGCCAGCACGCTGCCCGCCCGGTGGATCGTCCCCTCGATCGACGGTCCGAGGGCCCAGTTGTGCTTGGGGAAGATCGCCACGATCAGCAGCCCGAGGCTCCACCCGAACAGCGCCACGATGCCCACCGGATTTCTCCGCTGCGCCATCAGGGTGACCCCGATGCCGAGCGACCCCGCGGCGATCAGCGCCACCGAGGCGGCGAACAGCCAGGCGTACTCCCCCAGCTGGTGTTCACTGATCGTCCGGCGGGCCAGATCGAGGCCCGAGGAGTACTCCAACGTGAGAATGGCGGCGGCGGCCACGAAGATGGCCCCGAGTCCGGCCTGGGCGGGAACGCGCATGGTCTCTAAAATGCCACCATGCTCGTGGTACAGCGGGTGCTGACCCGCTGGTCCAAGGTCGGCCGCGGCGCGGCCGCGGCCACGCTGCGGGGGTCGCTGCCGGATCGGGTGCCGCTGCCGGCCTGCACGGGAGACGTCGTCTTCCACGACGTCATCGCTTCGCCCTGGTCAGAGCGGCTTCGCGAGCTGTCCCTGCCCGCGACGGCGGCGGGCCTGCGCATCGCCTCCGGCGGCCGGGTGTCCCGGGCCGCCGTGTTCGCGTCGTACCCGCGCGACCGGCGGGCCGTTCCGCTGTTCACCCTCGCCCCGGGCCGGCGCGCCCGATACCGGGCCAACTTCCGCTTCAGCGGCCACAGCCTGGAGTGGTACTACGAACAGTGGACCGTGACCCTGGCCCACGACGTCCCGCTGGACGGGGAGTTCCATTTCGACGTCGACGACCGGGTCAGGCTCTACCCCTGAGGGTCTTCAGCGCCCGGTCGGCGTGATCGGTCATGGTGACCTCGTTGTGGATGACGTCGATCAGCCGGAAGTCGGTGTCGATGACGAAGGTCATCCGCCTGGTCACGAACGGCCCGACGGCGACCGTGCGGCGCACCCCCATCTGCTTGGCCACCACCCCCTCGGAGTCGGACAGCAGCGGGTAGTCGAGCCGGTTCGTCTCGGCGAACATCTTCTGCCGCTTCGGCGCGTCTTTGCTGATCCCGACTCGGACCGCTCCAACAGCTTTGAATTCGGCGGCCAGGTCACGGAAGTAGCAGGTCTCGGCGGTGCATCCGGAGGTCATGGCCGCCGGGTAGAAGAAGAGCACGACAGGCCCTTCCTTGAGATAATCGCTCAGGCGGCGGGTCTCCCCGTTCTCGTCCGGAAGCGCGAAGTCCGTGACGAGTTCACCGATATTCATGGGTCAATTTCTACCAGTGCCGGGTGTCGTGAATCATCCACCCGAACCACCACATCCGCCCAATCCTGCGGTCTGACCTCATCGGCGTACCGCTCGAACGCGGGAAGGGTCCATTCCTCTTCTGTACGTCGCCGCAACGCCCCCCTCGACAGACTGAGGTGGACGGAGAAGTCGATCGGCAGCCCCTGCCCGAGCAGCAGCGGACCATCGAGGATGACCACGGCGTCTGGCGGAAGCTCCTGGTAGGGGGCTCGCGTGGCCCGGTCCTTCTCCGGATCCCACAGCGAAGGGATGACCCGCCCGGTGCCGCCGGGTTCGAGCGGCTGGAGGACCTCACGGGTGAGGCCCTTCACGTCGAGCCAGCCGTCGTAATAGGAGTCGGGATCCTGCTTGCCGAACTCGAAGCGGAGCGAGGCGGGCCGCAGAAAGTCCTTGGCCGACACCCGGAGCACATGCCGCCTGACCCGCAGCCCCTCAGCGACCTTGTCGGCCAGCTCCCACGGCCTGGCGGCGTCGGCCCCGTCGACGGCCACCCGCACCCGGCCCGGCCGCTCCGAGATCGCCTCCACCAGCTCGCCCACAAGCCCGGAAACCGAAACCGGCCGCACACCCATCACGCCATCATGCCCCGTCGCCGGATCTCGGTTGACTTGAGTACCGACAGTCACCGATGATGGAACGAGTCACTGGCAATAGTCGGTGGAAGTGAACCCGGCAGCTCTCCGGACGGTGAGTCGGCCGGGTTTCGCGTTTTCACGGGTCGATTTTCACCACCGTGTCGATTGTTCTCACCACTCGCCGGCCCCAGTCTCCGCCTTTTCCGTGGGCCCACGCCACGACATCGGGCAACCACAACAATGGTTCGACCGCAGGGCGGTCATGTCGGTATCGAAAATCCTCCGGAAGTGCGACTTTCCGCGCTATTTCCGTGATGACCTGACGATCACGCTGATCCTGGTCGCACGACTCGATCACGAGCGCCTTGACGGGCTCGTTCGCGAGATCGGCCACCGCCACCCGCAGGCAGTCGTCCCGCACAACCCGCTGTGATCTGCCACCACCCAGCCTGGCTTCGAAGAGCCGGGCCCGGACGGGGAGCCGGGCCACCACGCTGAGAATCTCCCGTCTGCGGCTGTCGCTCTCCGAGGTCATGTGCACCCTCTGCTGTCCCGGTTTACACAGGCTTCGAAATTCACCCCGAATCGGCGCGAAATCCTCGGGAAATACCAACACCACGCAGAAGATAAAAGACTTTCGCACTGACTCGTCGGCGAAGGCCTGACAGAACGTCATCGCACCCTCCATTGTCAAAAACTCGACAATATTATGGGCAAGAACCCGCTTTATGAGGCACGTTCCCGTCACCGGTGGGGGCGATCTACAGTGGGCGGCATGGGCATGGTGAAGACGGTCGGGCTGGTGCTGCATCCGCGCCGGGACTCCAAAGAGGCCATCGACACGATCATCGAGTGGGCCCGGGGGCGCGGGGTGACGGTGCTCGGGTTGCCCGAGGAGGTCGGGCGGATCGACTGCAGTGCTCAGGCCGTCGGGCCCGCCGAACTCGCCGAGCGGTCCGATCTGATGGTCAGCCTCGGCGGTGACGGGACGATGCTGCGGGCGATGCGGCTGGTCGCGGGCCGGATCACCCCGGTGCTCGGGGTCAACCTCGGGAAGCTGGGGTTTCTGGCCGAGATCGACGTCGCGGAGCTGCCCCCGGCGCTGACCACCATCGACAGCCACGCCCACCAGGTGGAGTCGCGGATGGCCGTCAAGACGACGCTGCCCGCCGACGGCGAGGTGATGGCGTTCAACGACATCGCGCTCGTCCGGCATCCGGGTGACGGGATGGCGGCCGTCGCGGTGTCGGTGGCGGGGCATCCGTTCGTGCGGCTGGCGGCCGATGCGGTGATCGTGGCGACCTCTACCGGGTCGACGGCTTACAGCTTCTCGGCGGGTGGGCCGATCGTGTCGCCCAATGTCGAAGGGTTCCTCGTCGTCCCGGCGGCGGCGCACTCCACGTTCAACCGGGCGCTCGTGCTGTCGGCCGACGAGGAGGTGACCCTCGAAGTGCTGCCGACCAGCGGGCACATCGCGGTCGAGGTCGACGGGACGATCTTCGGGCATCTGTCCCCGGGCAATCAGATCACCGTCACGGCGGTGCGGGCGGCGGCCCGGGTGGTGCGGCTGGGGGCCACGACCTTCTACGAGCGGGCCCGGCGGAAACTGCGGGTCAACGGGAGCGCCGAGGTCGACTAGGGCGCCGCGTCTCGTCTTGCGGGTCAGTGCCCTTCCACTTCGGACAGCCGCTGCCGCAGATGCAGGCGTTCCGGGTCGCTGCCCGCCAGGCCCAGTGCCTCGCGGAACGCCTCCGCCGCCTCCGGGAACCGGCCCAGCCGGCGCAGCAGTTCGGCCCGTGCCGCCGGATAGACGTGCAGGCCGCGTAGCTGGGGCTCCCCCGCCAGCCCGTCGAGCAGGGCCAACCCCGCTTCCTCGCCGTCGCGCATCGCGACGGCGACCGCGCGGTTGAGGTCCACCACGGGGGACGGCGTCAGCGACCGGAGGACGTCGTACAGCAGGACGATCTGCGGCCAGTCGGTGGAGGTCACGTCGGCCGCCGTGGAGTGGAGGGCGGCTATGGCGGCCTGCACGCCATAGGGCCCCGGCGGGCCGCCGGTCAGGGCTGTCACGACCAGGGGTTCGCCTTCGTCGATCATGACGCGGTCCCACTGCGAGCGGTCCTGGTCTTCCAGGAGGATCAGGCCCCCGTCGGGGCCGGTTCGGGCGTCGCGGCGGGCGTGGGTGAGGAGCATCAGCGCCAGCAGGCCCGCCACCTCGCGTTCCGCCGGCAGCAGGCGGCGCAGGATGCGGCCCAGGCGCAACGCCTCTTCGGCCAGGTCGTGGCGGACGAGATCGGGGCCCGCACTGGCGGCGTAGCCCTCGGTGAAGATCGAGTAGATCGCCTGCAGGACGCCGGGGAGACGGGAGGGGAGCTCGTGGGGTTCCGGCACCCGGAACGGGATGCGTGCCCCGCTGATCTTCTTCTTGGCCCGGACCAGGCGTTTGGCCATGGTCTCCACCGGGACCAGATAGGCCCGCGCCACCTCGACCGTCGTCAGGCCGGCCAGATAGCGCAGGGTCAGCGCGCCCCGGTCGGCTTCGGGAAGGGCGGGGTGGGCGCAGGTGAAGAACAGGCGGAGCCGCTCGTCGGGCAGGCCGCCGTCGGCTTCCGGCGCGGCCGGGGCCGCCCGGTCGGCCTCCACCTGAAGGAGGGCGAGCCGGGCGGCGTACGCCTTGTCGCGGCGGAGCCGGTCGACCGCGCGGCGGCGGGCGGTGGTCATCAGCCAGGCCCCCGGGCTGGCCGGAACACCGTCGATCGGCCACCTGAGCAGGGCCGCCTCGATCGCCTCGGAGGTCACCTCCTCGGCCATGTCGAGGTCGCCGAACCGCCGGACGAGCGCGGCCAGCAGGCGGCCGCGCTCCTCACGGAAGATCGCCTCGACCGACGCGCGGATGTCGCCGGGCATGCCGGTCAGGCGTACTCGACGACCGGCCGGACCACCATCGAGCCCCCGTCGCGGGCGCCGGGACAGCGGGCGGCCCAGTCGGTGGCGGCGTCGAGGTCGGGCACGTCGATGACGTAGAAGCCGCCGAGGACCTCGCGGGCTTCGGCGTAGGGGCCGTCGGTGACGACCCGCTCGCCGCTTTCGCCGATCGTGACCGAGGTGGCGAGGGCCTGTTCGGCCAGCGATTCACCGGAAACGAAGATGCCGGCCTCGCGGACGGACTTGTCGTAGTCCATCCACTCCTGAGGGGTGCAGCCGTCGCCCGAGCCGTGGATCAGCAGCATGTACTTCACTCTTCGCGCTCCTCTGGATCAGTACGTGTCGCAGGGGCGGACGGAGACGGCGCCGCCCTCCCAGGAGCCGGGGCAGCGGGCCGCCCACTCCAGCGCGGTCGCCTTGTCGGGGACGTCGATGACGTAGTAGCCGCCGAGCAGCTCACGACCCTCGGCGAACGGGCCGTCGGTCACGATACGCTCCCCGCCCGTGACCTTGACCGTGGTGGTGTCGGCGGGGTCGGTCAGGGATTCGCCCGAGACGTAGACCCCGGCCTCCTTGACCGACTTGTCGTATTCCATCCAGGCCTGGAAGTCCCCGGCGTCGCCGGTGTTGCCCCCGGTGTAGATCAGCAGCATGTATTTCATGAGCCAGCGCTCCTTCGTTTCGTGGTCTGACGAGATGACGACGAACGGGACCTCACCAGATGGACAGGTGAGGGCAGAAAATATTCCGCATGCTCATCGTGCGCAACGCCGCCCTTCGCGGCCGCTCCGGCCGATGGTCGCTGACCGTCGACCAGTGCCGCTTCACCTCGATAGAACCCGATTCCGGTACGACCCCCGCCACCCCCGCCGTCGACGCCGGTGGCGGCCTGGTCACCGAGCCGTTCGTGGACGCCCACCTTCATCTCTGCAAGGTCCACACGCTGGACCTGGCCGGGGAGGGGCCGCTCCGGGCGTACACGCGGGGAACCATGGGCGCGGCGATGGACGCCATCGACGGCGCCTCGGCCGTGAAGGCCCACCAGACAGAGGAGGCCGTCACCGAGCGCGCCCGATCCGCCCTGATCGAGTCGGTCCGGCACGGGGTGCGGGCGGTGCAGGCGTTCGCCGACGTCGACCCGGTGGCCGGGCTGACCGGGGTGAAGGCCCTGCTCGCGCTGAAGGCGGAGTTCGCGGAGTTCGTCGACGTCAGGGTCGTCGCCTTCCCCCAGGACGGCCTGCTCAAGGCCCCCGGCACCGAAGAGCTGATCGAGGAGGCCGTCGAACTGGGGGCCGACGTGGTCGGCGGGATCCCGTGGATCGAGCTGACCGACGCCGACGCCACGGAGCACATCCGGCGGATGGTGGCGCTCGCCAGACGTACGGAGAAAAGAATCGCGATGCTCGTGGACGACGCCGGCGACCCCGGCCTGCGCACCACGGAGACCCTCGCCGCGGAACTGATCGCACAGGGCATGACCGGCCGCGCCAGCGCGCAGCACGCCCGCGCGATGGCCCTCTATCCCGAGCCCTACCTGCGCAGACTCACCGAGCTCTGCAAGCTGGCGGGCCTCGGCCTGGTCAGCGACCCGCACACCGGCCCGCTGCACCTGCCGGTCTTCCCGCTCACCGACGCGGGCGTGCCCGTGGCGCTCGGCCAGGACGACATCGAAGACGCCTACTATCCGTTCGGCCGCCACAACCTGCTCGAAGTCGCCTTCCTCGCCGCGCACATCCTCGGCCCGAACCGCCTCGACGATCTGTACGACATGATCACCACCACCGCCGCCAGAGTGATCGGCCGGGAGCCGGCAGGCCTGAAGGAGGGCGCCGTGGCCGACTTCGTCGTCCTCGACGGGACGACGATCAGGGAGGCCCTGACCCGCCACAACCCGCCCCGCCACGTCGTCGTGGGCGGCAGGGTGGTCGCCTCGACCAAGTCCGAGACCCACTTTCCCGCGTTCACCGGAAAATCGGCGTAACCCCCTTTATGGTGAGGTCTCGGTGCGGAGCGACTCGTGTACGTACGGTCACCGCAAGAGAATCTTCCCTGATGGAGGCCACGTGCAGGCGGACGACCTGGCCGCGTTAGCGACCGACGAACGGTTCCGCCTGCTGAAATCGCGCTTCCGACGACTGGCCCTGACGCTCGTTGGAGCGTTCCTGGGCTGGTATTTCCTCTACATCGCCCTGTCGGCGTTCGCCCGCGACTTCATGGCCCTGCCCGCGATCGGACACGTCAACGTCGCGCTGCTGCTCGGGGTGCTGCAGTTCGTCTCGACGTTCGTGCTGGCCTGGCGCTACACCCGTTACGCCCGCCGGATGCTCGACCCGCTGTCGGCCGAGCTGCGCGACGAGGCCGGGCAGCGCCAGGCCGAACGCGACCGGGAACGCCGCATCCTGGCCGAACGCCACCGCATCGAGAACTGGACGCGCCGATGACCATCGGGCTGTTCGCCGTCTTCATCGTGATCACCCTCGGGGTGACGATCTGGGCCCGCGTCAACACGAAGGGCACCGACGACTTCTACGCCGGTGGCCGGGGCTTCTCCGGCCCGCAGAACGGCCTGGCGCTCGCGGGCGACTACATGTCGGCGGCGTCGTTCCTCGGCATCGCCGGCATCATCGCGCTGTCGGGATATGACGGGTTCCTCTACTCCATCGGCTTCCTGGTGGCCTGGCTGCTCACGCTGCTGCTGGTCGAGCTGATGCGCAACGCGGGCCGGTTCACCATGGCCGACGTGCTCTCCTACCGGGTCGGGAAGCGCCCGAGGGTGCGCACCGCCGCCGCCGTCTCGACGGTGACCGTGTCGGTGTTCTACCTGGTCGCGCAGATGGTCGGCGCGGGCGCGCTGGTGGGGCTGCTGCTCGGCATCCATCCCGGCGAGACCTTCATGGGGATCTCGCCGGAGGCCGCGAAGGTCATCACGATCCTGGCCGTCGGCATGATGATGATCTTCTACGTCAGCTACGGCGGCATGAAGGGCACCACCTGGGTGCAGATCATCAAGGCCGTGCTGCTGATGGCCGGGACCACCGTCCTGACGGTCCTGGTCCTGGGCCGGTTCGGCTTCAACCCGAGCGAGATGCTGGGCGCGGCCGACGCGCGCAGCGGGCAGCCGGGCGACTTCCTCAACCCCGGCCTGCGCTACGCGAAGGAGGCCGACGGCATCATCGGCAAGCTCGACTTCGTCAGCCTCGCCGTCGCGCTGGTGCTCGGCACCGCCGGGCTCCCCCACATCGTCGGCCGCTTCTTCACCGTCCCCGACGCACGCGCCGCCCGCACGTCGGTGAACTGGGCGATCGGCCTGGTCGGCGCCTTCTACCTGATGACCCTCGCGCTCGGATTCGGGGCGACCGCGCTGGTCGGACAGGCGGCCATCACCGCGCAGGACCCGTCGGGCAACACGGCCGCGCTGCAACTCGCCCAGGCCGTCGGCACCCAGGTGGCCGGGCCGCTCGGCGGGGAGATCCTGCTCGCCTTCATCGGCGCGGTGGCGTTCGCGACGATCCTGGCGGTGGTGTCCGGGCTGGTGCTGGCGTCGTCGACGTCGCTGGCGCACGACTTCTTCGGGCACGTGCTGATGCTCGGCAAGCCGAAGGAGTCGCAGGAGGTCGCGGTGGCCCGCTTCTCGGCGTTCGTGATCGGCGTGTTCGCGGTGTTCCTGGCCGTCGTGGTGCGGGACATGAACGTGGCGTTCCTGGTGGCGCTGGCCTTCGCGATGGCGGCCTCGGCGAACCTCCCGGCGATCGTGCTGTCGCTGTTCTGGCGGCGCTTCAACTCGACCGGCGTGGTGTGCGGCATCTACGGCGGCCTGATCGGCTCGATCACGCTCGTCGCGCTGTCACCGGTGATGTCGGGCGGGCCCCGCTCCCTGCTGCCGCCACCGGTCGACTTCCACGTGTTCCCGCTGGAGAACCCGGGACTGGTGTCGATCCCGTTCGCGTTCCTGTGCGCGGTGATCGGAACGCTGCTGAGCAGGGAGAAAGCCGACCCCGAACGTTATTCGGAACTCTCCCTCCGCGCCCTCACCGGCGCCGGCGCCCACGGTCCTCAGTCGACGCCCTAGCCGCCGGAGGCCACCGACAATTCGCCGAACTGTCGGTGGCGCTCGTTAGCGTGGTCGTATGAGCCTGTTCGTGGGTCAGTCGCCCAGCGCTTCCCAGACCTCCCACATATGACCGCTGACCGGCTGGTAGTAGACCTTCACCTTGACGGGGCCGGTGCCCTTGATGGCCTTGCGGAAGGCCGCCGCGTTGCACGGCTTGGTGCCGATGCCGGCCTCTTCGTTGGGGATGTTCGCGGTCCAGCCGTCACTGCAACTCTTGGTCACCCGGTTGAAGCCGAGGCCGGTGTAGCGCAGCTTCACGGCCTTCCTGCCGGGGCGGTAGAAGATGACGGTGCGGTTGTCGATGCTCTTCATCGAGCCGTAGGCGGTGACCGGGTTGGTCGGCGTGGCCAGGAACTCGGCGACCGTGGTCAGCGACGGGGTGATGGTGATCTTCACCGGGGCCGGGCCGAGGCTGAGCACGAACTTGAGGTCGAGAGCGTCGCAGTCGGTGGTGCCCAGGCCCTTCCTGTCCTGCCGGATGCGGCCCTCGGTCTCCTTGAGGTCGCACGCGGTGGTGATGCGGCGGTAGCGCACGCCGTCGGTGAAGATGCGGCGCTCCTTGGCGCCCGCGACCGTGGTCAGTTTGTAGCGGCGGATCCCGTTCTGGGTGACGAGCTTGGCCTTGGCCGGGGTGATGCGCAGATGGTTGGAACCGTCCGCCCAGGCGTAGCCGTAGATGGTCTGGGTCTTCGCACCGGTGGCGGCGGCGGGCGTGGCTATGAGTGTGCTCGCGGCCAGGGCGGCGACGGCGGTGGCGATCAGCGGGCGGGTCATTCGGTTTCCCCCGGGGGTGGTCGGTCGTCCGTTTTGTCGTTCGGAGAGTGAGACTCGCCGAGGACGGTGCAAGTTCAAATGCATTTGTGCCTCGACGCAACTGGAATCGCCCATGGGGGCGGGATGTTCTAGCAATTCGTGGAGGTAGCGAGATGTTGACACTGATGGCCGTGCACGCCCATCCCGATGACGAGGTGATGGGAACCGGCGGCGTGTTCGCCCACTATGCCGCCCAAGGGGTGCGGACCGTCCTGGTCACGTGCACCAACGGGGAACAGGGAGACGGCCCCGACGGGGTCAAACCGGGCCAGCCCGGTCACGACGACGAGGCGGTGGCGAAAGTCCGCCTCGCCGAGTTGCGCGAGTCGGCGGCCCACTTGGGCATCACCGACGTCGAACTGCTCGGTTACCGCGACTCGGGCATGGACGGCTGGGACGGCAACGGGCACGAACGCGCGTTCGCCAACGTCCCGGTCGACGAGGCGGCCGGGCGCCTGGCTGAGCTGATGCGGAAATATCAGCCGCAGGTCGTGGTGACCTACGACGAGAACGGCGGCTACGGCCACCCCGACCACATCCAGGCCCATCGGGTGGCGGCGCGGGCGGTCGAGCTGAGCGGCGTGCCGGCGAAGTTCTACTACACCGCCACCCCGCGCAGCTGGATGAAGGGCATGTACGACGCCATGGTCGCCGCCGGCATGGACACCGAGGGCTGGGAGGAGTACGAGAGCTGGACCGTCCCCGACGAGGACATCAGCGCGATCCTCGACACCTCGGCCTACGTCGAGCAGAAGATCAAGGCGATGACCGCCCACGGCAGCCAGGGCGACAGCGCGTTCTTCCTGGGCCTGCCGCCCGAGACCCAGCACACGATGTTCGCGGGCGAGGCGTTCATGCTGGTCAGGTCGACCGTGCCGGCTTTCGACGGGATCGAGGACGACCTGTTCCGGGGCCTGCGTTAGGCCTTGCGGCGGGCGCGCTCGGCGTCGACGTTGAGCGCGGCCCGCACCCCCGCCGGATCGGGCGCGACCCCGGTCCGGCGGATCGTCTCCGAGGTGATCCGCCCGGCCTGGAAGACCTTCGTGGCCTGCACGATCGTCTCCGAGGCGAAGAAGAACGCGACGGCGACCGTCATCAGCTGGCGCAGCGTGTCCCAGAACTCCTTGCGGTCGTCGAGCGGGCCGATGACGAACGCGTAGGTGTTCAGCAGCAGCCACGACACGAACAGCGCGCCCGCCAGGGCGATCCGGATCCTCCGGACCGACGCGTAGAGGCCGAAGAACGCGACGATGCCGGTCAGCGTGACCGTGGCGCCGACGATCCACTGCTCGGTGAGCGTGGTCGGCACCGTCAGCAGGATCCACGACGTCGTGACCAGAGCCGTCAGCAGGAACCCGGTGAACACCAGGCCCCGGACCGAGACCTCCTCCGCGTCCCGCGTGTCGGTCAGGGCGAACATCGCGGGGCGCGGTGGGTGCACCGGCTCGGTCATGGAACGCTCCCGGGCAAGATCGAAGTCAGGACAGCCCAGTCTCCGGTGAGCCGGTTAACCCGTGGTTACCACTGTGAATCGGTCCGGCAACCGATCGATCTCGGCGGCCCCGCTGACGTCAACCGATACGGACACCGGTGTCCCCGCGACCACGAACCCGTCAGCGCGGACCGCGCCGAGGGGCGCGCCCGCCATCGGGCGCAGGGTGACCGCGCCGCCGGGGACGTCCGGATAGAGGCCGAGCGCGGCGTGGGTGATCACCACGGCGGCCGCCGCCGACCAGGCCTGCGGACGGCAGGAGGCCGGGTAGGGCACCGGGCGGCCGACCGCGTCGCGGGCGTCGCCGGACAACAGTTCGGGCAGCCGGTTCTCGAACGGCTCGGCCGCGGCCAGCAGTCCTTCGGCCAGGGTGGCGGCCTCGGCGCCGAAGCCGTCGTGGGCCAGGCCGGCGATGACGACGGCGGTGTCGTGCGGCCAGACCGAGCCGCAGTGGTAGGACAGCGGGCTGAAGCCCTGGTCAGCCGACGACATCGTGCGCAGGCCGAAGCCCGCCGACATCTCGGGTGAGGCCAGGAAGGAGGCTACCCGGGCCGACTCCTCGTGGTTGAGGATGCCGGTCCCGAGTAGGTGGCCGATGTTGCTGGTCAGCGCATCGACCGGCCGCTTGTCGCGATCGAGTGCGAGAGCGGGGTAGCCGCCCTCGACCCAGAAGCGCTCGCGGAATCGGGTGGCCATCGAGGCGGCGTACGCGCGCCAGGCGTCGGCGCCCGGGCGGCCGAAGGCGTCCAGGATCGCGGCGCCCTTGACGGCGGCCTCGTAGGCATAGCCCTGGACCTCGGCCAGGGCGATGGGCGGGGCGGCCAGGCTTCCGTCGCGGAACCTCACCGAGTCGCCGGAGTCCTTCCAGCCCTGGTTGGCCAGGCCGCGGCCACTGGCGTCGATGTACTCGATGAAGCCGTCGCCGTCGGGGTCGGCGTCGGTGGCGAGCCAGGACAGCGCCGCCTCCATCGCCGGGAGCAGCGCCTGGACCTCGCCGTCGGGCAGGCCCCAGCGCCAGGCGTCGTGCAGCAGGCTGATCCACAGCGGGGTGGCGTCGATCGTGCCGTAGTAGGCGGCCGGCAGCCGGAGCCCGTGCACGGGGACCACGAACTCGCCCCTGCGGAGCTCGTGCATGATCTTGCCGGGTGCCTCGCCGGTCAGCGGGTCGTGCTTGACGCCCTGGCGGCGGGCCAGCACCCGCAGGGTGCCCTTCGCCAGGTCGGTGCCGAGCGGCAGCAGCATGCGGGCGGCCCACAGGCTGTCGCGGCCGAACACGGTCAGGAACCACGGCACGCCCGCGCCCAGGAAGGTGTCGGCGGGGTGGCCGGTCTCGGTGAGGCGCAGGCCGGCGAGGTCGTCGAGGCTCTGGGCCAGCAAGCGGGTCAGCCGCTGGTCAGTGGCCCGCACGGCAGGACGAGCCCACTCGACCGGGCCCGGCGGCGGCGCCACGACGGCGGCCGGGTCGGTCACCATCACGCGCCAGCACAACGACTTGGTCTCGCCCGGTTTGAGGGCGACCTCCCAGCGCAGAGCGTGGTCGTGCACCTCCGCCCCCTCGCCGGTCATCGCCACGGTGGCGGCGCCCGACACCCACTTGAGCGCGCCGTCGACCGGGGTCACCGGCTCGACGTCGCCGCCCGACTTCACCGTCTCGATGGCGGCGAAGTCGCAGTTCACCCGCATCGTGACGGTCATCGTCACGGGCATGGTGGCGGTCGAGGCGATGGTGATCTCCTCGGCCATGCCGTAGCCGCGGATCTCGCGGAGCCGGTCGATCCGGACCACGGGGTCGGGCTGCACGTCGCCGATCCAGCGCGCCAGCGAGGTGAACCGGCTGCGGCCGGGGCCTGCGGCGGCATGCGCGATCGGCTCGGTCTCCCGGCCGTCGATCAGCAGCACCGCCTCCGAGACGACCCGCCGGTCGGCGTGGAAGGTCCCCTGCACACCGGCCGCCCGTATCTGCCCGTCGGCCCCGCTGAGCGCGCTCGTGGGCGCCATGACGGTGCTGACCAGGTCGTGCAGGAGCGGCTGCAACCGGACTTCGGTGGCGGCGGGGGAGTCGGCAGGCACGCGGTGGTCCTTCACGAAGTTGTGTCTTGACAGAAGCAAGAGCAGTGGTCCAGATTGCGAAACAATTCCTTAACTTGAACGATCAAATCATGCATTACTTCCGTTTGATCGTTCAACCCCCCGAAAGGTGCGCAGATGGCCGACAAGGTGACGATCGCCGACGTGGCGCGTGCTGCCGGTGTGTCTCGCCAGACGGTCTCCAACGCTCTGAACACCCCCGAGGTGGTCCGTGAGGAGACCCGCCGCCGAGTGCTCGACGTCGTCGAGGAGCTCGGTTACCGGGTCAACCTGGCGGCCCGCCAGATGCGCACCGGCCGGTCCCGGCTGATCGCCGCCCGCATCGACCCCGAGCAGGACGGCATCAACGGCTCGGTCGGCGACCGCTTCCTGCACGGCCTCACCGAGACGGCCGCCGCCGAGGGCTACCGCGTGCTGCTCTACACCGCCAAGGCCAACGGCGACGACGGCGAGATCGCCGCCTTCGACGACCTGCTCGGCGCGCACGAACCCGACGCGTTCGTGCTGATGGCCACCCACCACGGTGACCGGCGCACGAGCTGGCTGACCGAACGCGGAGTGCCGTTCGTCACGTTCGGCCGCCCGTGGAGCGAACCGACGGCCGCCGGTCATCCCTGGGTCGACGTCGACGGCGCCGCCGGGACCGACGCGGCCACCCGCCACCTGCTCTCCCGCGGCCACCGCCGGATCGGTTTCCTCGGCTGGCCCAAGGGCTCGGGCGTCGGCGACGACCGGCGCGAGGGCTGGCGGCGGGCGCTGGCCGAGGTCGGGCTCGGCACCGCCGGGCTGTTCACCGAGACCGAGGACGACGTCGCCCCCGGCGAGCAGGCCGCCCGGCGGCTCCTGGACGCCGATCCCGAGATCACCGCCCTGGTCTGCGCGAGCGACTCGCTCGCGCTCGGCGCCCTGCACGTGGCGCGCGCCCCCGGCCCGGCCTGGCACGCGGGCGGCCATCCGCACCGCCCCGTCGCCGTCGTCGGGTTCGACGACACCCCGGTCGCCAAGGCGATCGGCCTCACGAGTGTCCGCCAGCCGATCGGCGAGGTGGCCTCGAGCTGCCTGCGGCAGCTGGCCCACCAGCTCGACGGAGGCGCGGGGGCGCCTCCGGAACACCTCCTGCTTCCGCCCTCCCTGGTCGTCCGCGCGTCGGGCTGACCCAGACACCACCCCCGGTAAAGAAACAAAGGAAAACGCGATGAAGCGCAGCAACGTCCGGAAGGCGGCCCTGTCGACGGCCGCCGGCGCCGTCCTGTTGTCCTCCGCCGCCTGCGGCGGCGGCAGTGGTTTCGAGGAGACCGACCAGCCGGCCGCGCAGCCGACTCAGGCCTCGGCCGGTCCCGCCCAGCTGCAGGTTCTCATCGGCTCCTCCGGCGACGCCGAGACGAAGGCCGTCACCGACGCCGCCACCGCGTGGGGCACGGCCACCGGCAACACCGCGACCGTCACCCCGGCCCAGGACCTCGGCCAGCAGCTCGGCCAGGCGTTCGCCGGCGACAGCCCGCCCGACGTGTTCTACGTGGACGCCTCGCGCTTCGCCGACTACGCCAGCGTCGGCGCGCTGGAGCCGTACGCCGACAAGATCACCAACCCGACCGACTTCTACGAGAGCCTGCGCACCACCTTCACCTACGACGGCAAGTTCTACTGCGTGCCCAAGGACTTCTCGACCCTGGCGCTCATCGTGAACACCGACCTGTGGAGCAAGGCGGGCCTGACCGACGCCGACATCCCCACCACGTGGGACCAGCTCACCGCCGTCGGCGACAAGCTGAAGGCCCAGAAGATCACCCCGCTGGCCATCGGCGACACGCGTGACCGCGTGGGCGCGTTCATGGTGCAGGCGGGCGGCTGGATCACCAGCGCCGACGGGAAGACGGCCAGTGCCGACTCCCCGGAGAACCTGGAAGCCCTGACGTACGTGCAGAAGCTGGTCAAGGACAAGACGGCGCAGTACCCCAAGCAGCTCAGCGCGGGCTGGGGCGGCGAGGCGTTCGGCAAGGGCAGCGCGGCCATGACGATCGAGGGCAACTGGATCAAGGGCGCGATGACCAACGACTACCCCGACGTGAAGTACAGCGTCCACGAGCTCCCGGCCGGCCCGAAGGGCAAGGGCACGCTGTCGTTCACCACCTGCTGGGGCGTGGCCGCCAAGTCCAAGAACAAGGAGGCGGCCATCAGCTTCGTGGAGGCGATGACCACCGCCGACCAGCAGATGGCCTACGCCAAGGCGTTCGGCGTCATGCCCTCGCGCCAGTCGGCCAAGGACGCCTACACCGCCGAGTTCCCGAACGACGCCCCGTTCGTGAGCGGCGCCGACTACGCGCAGGGCCCGGTGAACGCGCCGAAGATGGACAGCGTGCTGGCCGACTTCGACACCGGCATCCAGCAGCTCACCTCGATGGACCCCAAGACCCTCCTCGCGCGGGTGCAGAAGAACACCGAAGCCGCGCTCGCCGGCAACTAGGTAGGACTCCGCGTCCGGCATCTTCGGGGATGGTGCCGGGCGCGGGCTTCCCGCGTCAGAGGAGGTACCGCCCATGCGGCTCTCGGCGAAAGCCAGGGAGAACATCGCGGGCTGGTTGTTCGTCGCCCCGGTGATCCTGATCCTGGGTCTGTTCATGCTGCTGCCGATTTTGATGGCGATGTGGGTCAGCGTGACCGACTGGAACGGCCAGGGCAGCCCGTTCAAGTCGAGCGTCCCGTTCGTCGGGATGGACAACTACACGAAGTTGTTCGCCGAAGACGGCCTGACGCGCCAGGACTTCATGACGAGCGTGCGCAACAACCTGTATTACGTCGGTCTCGTCGTGCCGATCCAGACCATCCTCGCGCTGGGCCTGGCGCTGGTGGTGAACTCGCGGATGCTGAAGGGCAAGACCTTCTTCCGCGCCGCGTTCTTCTTCCCGTCAGTGACCAGCTCGGTCGCGATCAGCGTGGTGTTCCTGTTCATCTTCGCCAGCTCCGGCGCGGTCAACAACCTGCTGGCGTTCTTCGGCATCCAGGGCCCGCAGTGGTTCGCCGACGCCCGCGGCCTCCTGCACCTCGCGCTCGACGCCGTCGGCCTGGTGAACGCCGACAGCCCGCCGGCGTTCCTGACCAGTGGCGGCCCGTTCGGGCTGAGCTGGTGGGAGTGGCTGGCAGGTCCGTCGGTCGCGATGTCGACGATCATGCTTCTGGTCATCTGGACGACGTCGGGAACGTTCATGCTGATGTTCCTGGCCGCCCTCCAAGACGTCCCGGTCACGCTCGAAGAGGCCTCGATGCTCGACGGCGCGGGCCGCTGGAAGCGACTGCGCTTCGTCACGCTGCCGATGCTGAAGCCGACCCTGTTCCTGGTGCTGACCATGGGCATCATCTCGACCTGGCAGGTCTTCGACCAGGTCTACGTGATGAGCCAGGGCGCCCCCGGCAAGACGACGCTGACCCCGGCGTACCTGTCGTACACCCAGGCGTTCGACAGCTTCGAGTACGGCACAGGAACGGCCATCTCGTTCGTGCTGTTCGCGATCATCGTGCTGTTCACGATCGTGCAGCGGTGGTTGCTCAGGGAAAGGAACGCCTGATGGCCACGGTCCGAGCGAACCACGGGGCGCGAACCGTGGCGTCGACCTTCGTCGGCTACTTCATCCTCATCTTCTTCGCGCTGGTCTTCATCTACCCGTTCGTCATCCAGCTCTCGGCGTCGTTCAAGACCGAGGCGAACGCGGCCGCCAGCCCGCTGAACCCGATCGCCGACCCGTTCGTCACCGACGCGTACCACAAGGTGTTCCTGAGCACCGACATGCCGCTGTGGCTGGGCAACTCGCTGATCGTGACCATCGCGATCACGCTCGGCCGGGTGCTGCTCGACTCGATGGCCGGCTACGCCCTGGCCCGGCTCCGCTTCAAGGGCCGCAAGGCGCTGTTCGGCGCGGTGATCGCCATCTTGGCGGTGCCGGGCGTCGTGCTGTTCATCCCGAAGTTCCTGGTGCTCAAGCAGTTCGGGATGTACGACTCGTACACGGCCCTGATCCTGCCGATCATCGCCGACGCGGGCGGCGTCTTCATCATGAAACAGTTCTTCGAGTCGATCCCCCGCAGCGTGGAGGAGGCGGCGAAGATCGACGGCGCGGGGACGTGGCGGACCTTCTGGTCGGTCGTCCTCCCCATGGGACGGCCCGCGCTGATCACCCTGACGATCATCTCGTTCCAGAGTTCGTGGAACGAACTCCCGCACAGCCTGGTGGCGGTGCAGTCGCCTGACCTGTACACGCTGCCGCGAGGGTTGGCGGTGCTGGTGAGCGGGTCGCTGGGGTCGGGGAACCAGTATCCGCTCAAACTGGGCGCTGCCGTTTTGGCGACGATCCCGGTGGCGGTCCTGTTCGTGGTGTTCCAGCGTTACTTCGTGCGCGGGGCCAACGAGGGGGCCGACAAGTAGAACCAGATCGCGAGCTGGGCCAGGGCCAGCGTGAGGGCGAACGGCATCAGCGCCCACATGCCCGCCCCCTGGCCCAGCGCCCCGGCCAGCCACGGCAGCGCCGAGCCGCCGATCACCGAGCCGCCGTTCAGCACCCCGATCGCGGTCGGCACCAGCCGGGCCGGGAGCAGGTCGGGCAGGATCGCCATCGTCGTGGGGAACAGCGGGCCGAGGAAGAACCCGAGCAGCACGAACCCGGCGATGGGAACGACGCCGAGCCAGATCAGGACCGTGGTTCCCGCGACGCCGACGCAGCACCAGAGAGAGGTTCGTGCTGGTGTCATCCGGAATCTTCCGGCTAGGGGATTGATGACGAACCGGCCTGCCGTGAGCCCCGCCCAGTAGCCGCTCACCGCGTAACCGGCGACGAGGTGGCTCTCCAGGTTGACCTCACGCAGGTAGGAGTAGGCCCAGTTGCCCACCCCGATCTCTACGCCCAGGTAGACGGTGAGGAAGGCCGCCGCGAGCAGCACGTACCGATTCCGCAGTGCGTTCGTCAGCTTCTGCTTCTCTTCCTTCTCCTGTACGACCTTCTTCGGGAACGTCCACATGAAGGCGACGGCCATGAGGGCGGTCGCGGCGGCCAGGCCCCACCAGACGGCGGTCCACGAGGCGTAGTTCAGCGTCCAGGCCGCGATGACCGGACCGGCCAGCGCGCCGACGCCGAAGAAGGCGTGCAGCCGGTTGAGCAGGGTGGCCGCGTTCGGCAGCGCCGCCAGGTGCACGTTCAGCACCGATTCGAGCACCCCCGAGCCATACCCGGCGAGCCCCTGCACGGCGATGAGCGCCCAGAACGGCGGCCGTGCGGCGGTGATGACGGCGGCGAGCACGAACGCGCTGCTGCCCGCGACGAGTGACAGCCGCAGCCCGAGCCTCTCGATGAGCGCGCCGTTGGTGAGACCGGCGAGCAGGAACCCCGCCGACGAGGTGAAGAAGATCAGCCCGATCAGGGCCTTGTCGACGCCGTAGTCGGCGATCTGCGCGGGTAACAGCACTCCGCCGGCGGCGGCGCCGATCCCGACGAGCACGAACGCCGCGTAGGAGAGAAAAATCGAGGAACGCATCCCAAAAGACTCCATCTGTCGGGAGAGCGCTCATGAACATTAACCCAGAAGGCGGCGCTGTTCCTCTTCGATGATCTGGTGCGCGAGCGACTGTTCGGAGATGTCGACGGCGGCCGGGCTCGACTCGGCCAGATCGCTGCGCCGGGCGTAGTCGTCGAACCTCTGGGTCTTCGTGGCGAGGATCTCCAGCAGCCGCTGGTCGACCGAGTCGACCGCGAGCAGCCGGTGGACCTGCACCTTCCTGGTCTGCCCCATGCGGTGGGCGCGCGCGATGGCCTGGGTCTCGGTGCTCGGCTTGAGCTGCGGCTCGCAGATGATCACGACCGAGGCGGCCTGGAGGTTGAGCCCGACCCCACCGGCGACGATCTGACTCAGCATGACCGCGTGACCCTTCTCGGCGGAGAAGGCGTCGACGATCTCCTGACGACGGTCGGGGTCGATGTCGCCGGACAGTTTGTAGGCGTTCGCCACGGTCTCGCCGACGGCTTTCAGGACGTCCTTGAAATAGGAGAACACGATGACCTTCAGCCCGTTGGCCTCGGCGTCCTCGACGAGTTCGGTGAGCCGCTTGAGCTTGGCCGACGTGGCCGGATGGGCGAACGCGGCGCGGCGCATCTTCGGGAAGTGCCGGTCGGCGACCGCCTGACGGTAGGCGTCGAGGTCGTCGCCGGAGAACTCGACCCATTCGTCGGCCTCGACGCGATCAGGAAGTTCGTGCAGGACGTCCTCCTGGTTCCTCCGCAGATAAGCGGAGGCGACCGATTTCCGGAACGCCTGCGGCCCGGCCTGGCTGATCTCCAACCCGGGATCGAGGTGCCCGACGAGGACCCGGAACTCCTCGACCCGGTTCTCCATCGGGGTGCCGGTCAGGAACAGCACCCGGTCGACGGCGCCGCACCAGGCGGCGACGGCCTTCGCGCGCTTGGTGGCGGGATTCTTGACGAAGTGGGCCTCGTCGACGACCAGCATCGCGACCTTGGACGTCGGGGTCAGCCGGTGGAGCCCGTCGAGCGTGGCGACGGCGACCCCGCCCTCCTTCTCCCACTCGTCGAGCGCGGCCTCTCTTCGGTTGCCGTGGATCTTCTGCGCCTTCAGGACGCTGCGCGTCTCGATCTCCCGCACCCAGTTGACGACCACGCTGGCCGGACAGACGACCAGGAAGTGGGTCGCCCCCTCGGCCGCGAGATGAGCGAGCGCCGCGATGGCCTCGATCGACTTGCCGAGCCCCATCTCGTCGCCGATGATGACGCGCTTCTGGGCCAGGGCGAACCTGGCGCCGAACGACTGGTAGCCCCGCAGCGAGACACGCCGGAAGGCGTCGTCGAGCGGCTGGGCGTTGACCCTGGCCAGCACGTCGTCCGGGAGGACGCCCTCGGTGACCCGCTCCCCCGCGAGGTCGGCGAGCAGGGAGTAGTAATCGGACGACCGGTATTCGAAGTCGGCCCACGCCTCGTCGCCACTGGACGGCGGCCGCAGCAAATCTGTGATGACCTGCGGAAACTCGTTGCCGACCTGGGACGCGTCGTCGAGCAGGGCGTCGATGCTCTCGACCGCATCGCGGGCCTCCTGCCGCCGCCTCCTGCTCGCGGTGACGAGCCGCCAGCGAGACCTGGCGGGCTGGGCGGCCTTCAGGAGCGGGGTGAACGTCGCGTCGATGTCATGGGCGGCACGGAGATGGAACGGGAGTTCCGTTCCGGCGTCGAGGAGCCGCTTCAGCGCGATGACCAGCGCCTCCGACATCCAGTCGCCGCGCTCGATCTTCACACTGGCCAGCTGCCTGGCCGCTTCTTCGATCTGGTCGGCGGCGGCCTTGATCTGCCTGGCCGTCTGCGGCCCGACCCCGGGGAGTTCCTGCAGCCGGTAGGCCGACATGTCGTGAACCTGAAGGACAGTGGTGATACCGGAGCGTTCGAGCGCACCTGTGCGGAGACGTCCGTCGGTGACGTCTTTGAGGCGGCTGATGGGCATCTGTGCGAGATCGTCGCGGACGGTGTTCTTACGCAGGGTGTCGAGGGCCTGGAGGGCCTGGCCCTGGACGGCGGCGTGGTCGGCGAGAAGGGTGCGGGCGGTAGCCGTCAGACGATCTGCGACCCGGCAGAGGTCGTCGGCCTCGCGAACACCCATGATCTCTCCTCTGCCCGGAAAGCGGCATAACAGGCCGGCTCGGTTGGATACGGTGCCGGCCATGACGGAACTCGCACCCGGCATCTACGAGCAACTCATCACGGCAGGATGGCAGCACCGGCTGACACTTCACGGCGATTTGGCGCAGTCGCGACAACTCGACCCGGCCGAGTCGGCCGACGTGCTGACCGCCCATCTTGCCTCGCTGGTGCGGCGCCGGCTGCGGGCCGTCCGGGGCACTGATGAGGAACGGCTCGTGGAGCAGCTCGCGATCGCCAACGAGCTGGCCAAGCTCGTCGGGGAGCCCGATGACCAGGCGGTCAACGATCTGCTGCTGGCGGTGACACGGACACGTACACCCGATGGGAAAGCGGTGTTCCCCGCCCGGCCCAGCACTCCGCTCGGGGCGAGCGCGCTGCTGGTCAACGGGCACGGTCAGCCCAACGTGGGCAGCGAACTGCGCAAGGAGATCGCCTCCGCCGACCGGATCGACCTTTTGTGCGCCTTCATCCGCTGGCCGGGGGTGCGGATTCTGGAGCGCGAGCTGACCGAGTTCGTCCGCCGGGGTGGTGATTTACGGGTCATCACCACGACCTATCGAGGGGCGACCGAACGACGGGCCCTCGACCGGCTGGTGGAGCTCGGGGCGAGCGTCAAGATCTCGTACGAGACCAGAACCACCCGTCTGCACGCCAAGGCGTGGCTGTTCCGCCGGGCGTCGAGCTATTCGACGGCGTATGTCGGCTCGTCGAACCTGTCGAAGTCGGCGCTGATCGATGGGTTGGAGTGGAATGTCCGGCTGTCGGCGATGGAGCAGGCCCACCTGCTCGACACGTTCGCGGCGACCTTCGAGGAGTATTGGTCGGACGCCTCGTTCGAGCCCTATGACCCGGCGATCCACGGAGACCTGCTCGATCGGGCACTGAGCCAGGAGCGGTTCTCCGACAAGAGCGAGATCCTCACCACGATCGATGTCGGGCCCTACGGCTACCAGAGCGAGGTGCTGGCCGATCTGGCGGCCGAGCGCACAGTGCACGACCGGTGGCGCAACCTCGTGGTGATGGCGACCGGGACCGGGAAGACGATCGTGTCGGCGCTCGACTACCGGCGGCTGAGGGCCGAGGGCACGGTCGACTCGCTGCTGTTCGTGGCCCACACGAAGGAGATCCTCGGACAGAGCCGGGAGGTGTTCCGGCAGGTCATGCGGGACGGGTCGTTCGGCGAACTGCTGGTCGACGGGCAGCGGCCGACCGAGTGGCGGCACGTGTTCGCCTCGATCCAGTCGCTGTCGCGGCTCGAACCCTTCGACGCCGACATGGTGATCGTCGACGAGTTCCACCACTCGGCCGCCGCGACGTACACGCGGCTGCTCGACCGCCTCACTCCCCGGGTGCTGCTCGGCCTGACCGCGACGCCGGAACGTTCCGACGGACAGGACGTGCTGCACTGGTTCGACGGGCGGATCGCCTCAGAACTGCGGCTGTGGGAGGCCATTGAACGGCAACTGCTGGCGCCGTTCCAATACTTCGGCCTGCACGACGGGGTCGACCTCGCAGACGTGCCGTGGCGCCGGGGGCAGGGCTATGACCTGGCCGAACTCAGCAACGTCTACACCGGGAACGACGCCCGGGTGCGGCTGGTGCTGCAGGCCGTTCACGACAAGGTCGGTGACCCGCGCCGGATGCGGGCGCTCGGCTTCTGCGTCAGCATCGCGCACGCCGAGTTCATGGCCGCCCGGTTCACCCAGGCCGGGATCCCGGCGGTGGCCATCACGTCGCGCACCCAGGACCGGGCCGCGGCGATCAGGGCGCTGGCCGACAGGACCGTCAACGTCGCGTTCACGGTCGACCTGTTCAACGAGGGCGTGGACATCCCGGCGATCGACACGGTGCTGTTCCTGCGGCCGACCGACAGCGCGACGGTGTTCCTCCAGCAACTCGGGCGTGGGCTGCGGCTGGCCGAGGGCAAGGCGTGCCTGACCGTGCTCGACTTCATCGGCAACCAGCACCGCGAGTTCCGTTTCGACCGGCGGTTCCGGGCGCTGAGCGGGGTGCGGCGGACCGAGGTGGTCACCGAGGTCGAGGCGGGGTTCCCGACCCTGCCCGCCGGGTGCCACATCGACCTGGACCGGGAGGTCTCCCGGCTGGTGCTGGCCAACCTGCGGGCGACCGTCAGCATGCGCTGGCCGGCGATCGTCTCCGAGCTGCGCCAGTTGCCGGAGGACACCACTCTGGCCGGGTTCCTGGCGGTGACCGGAATCGAGCTGGACGACCTCTATCGCGGCAGCCGTCTCGGCTGGTCGGACCTGCTGCGGGCGGCCGGGCGCGGTCTCCCGGCCGGCCCTTCGGACAGGCGGATCGGGAGCGCTCTGGGGCGTGTCCTGCACATCGACGACGCCGAGCGGCTCGATTTCATCGCGCGGGCGGTACGGGGTGGCACGGCCCGGAGCGTCAGGGAACAACGGTTGCTCGCGATGCTGGAGACGACCGGCTTGGCCGACCTCCGGGAGCATCCCGACCGGGCCGATGAGCTCCTCGAACTGACCGCGCTGCTGGCCGATCGGCGGCATCGGGTCACCCACGTCGCCGATGCGACGGTTCCGCTGCATGTGCATGCGACGTACACGAAGAACGAGGCTCTTGCCGCTTTCGGGGTGGCCAAGCCGGAACACATGCGGGAAGGGGTGGCCTTCGTGAAGGACGCGGGGGCCGATGTCTTCTTTGTCACCATCGACAAATCCGAAACGCATTATTCGCCGTCCACGATGTACGCCGATCGTGCCATCACGGACACGCTGTTCCAGTGGGAGTCACAATCAGGGCTCCGACGGAACACCCCGACCGCCGGACGTTACCGTTCGGGGGAAACGGCGGTGCATTTGTTCATCCGGGAGACCAAGCAGGGCGCGCCGCCCTATCTCTACGCCGGGCCGATGGCCTACCTGTCCGACGAGGGCGAACGTCCCGTCAAGTTCCGCTGGGAGCTGCGGCGTCCGCTGCCGCCGGACGTCTTCCACTTCGCGAAAGTCACCGCCGGGTGAAGTGGCCCATTCGCGTCCGAGATCCCCTGGACGAATGAACCACTAAGCCGCCAATACCCGCACGGATTTCCTGTATAGGGCACCGAAAAAGTTAGCGTTATGCGCTCTTTCTCTCCCTTATCCAAGGATTCCTGATGCATCCCGTTCCCGTCCGGCCCGCGCGAGCCGTCGCCATACTGGCCACGCTCGCGATCGCGTTCAACCTGCTCATCGAGGCCGCCGCCGTCTTCGTGAGCCTCGACCGGTACGAGTTCATCGGCCGCGTCGCCGCCGATCCGCTGAGCGTCGACCTCGCCGAGGTCGGGGACAGCGACAGCCTGTACGCGTTCACCGGCATCCTCCAGGCTGGCACCCTGCTGCTGGCCGGGATCTTCTACTGGGTCTGGCTGTTCCGCGTGCGTGCCAACGCCGAGGCCCTGTCTCCGCATGTGAAGCAGCGTCTCGGGCGGGTCTGGCTGGTCCTCGGATGGATCGTCCCGATCATCTCGTTCTGGTTCCCCAAGCAGATCGTGGACGACATCTGGACCGCCTCCGACCCGCAGCAGCGTAAGCCCGGCGGGCTGGCGATGACCTGGTGGATCACGTGGGTGCTGTCGGTGTTCGGCTCGAACCTGGTCGCCCGGTTCGTGTTCGGCAGCACGGAGCTCGCGGACCTGCAGAGCGCGGCGCTCATCGAGATGATCTTCTTCCCGCTGACGCTGGTCTCGGGCATCCTCGCGATCATGGTCCTCAACAAGATCACGTCGCTGCAGGCCATCCCGCGGGCCGCCGCGCCGCAGTATCCGCCGCAGGGCCAGTTCCCGCCCGGGTACCCCCAGGGACAGCCGCAGTACCAGCAGCAGTATCAGCAGCAGGTGCCGCCGCAGCAGAACCCCTACTAGGTCGTCAGTTGCCGGGGTAGCGGTCCCAGGAGGCGCCGCCCCGGGTCATCTCCATGACGAAGTCGTCGGCGAGTTCGGCGATCGTGTCCCTGCCCTCCACCCGGTCCGCCCATCGGGCCGGGATCTCCCATCCGGCGGCGCCGAGCAGGTTGCCGCAGATCGAGCCGGTCGAGTCACTGTCGCCCGAGTGGTTGACGGCCAGGATCAGCGCGTCGGCGAAAGTGGTCTCGGCGAGGGCGCAGTAGACGCCGATGGCCAGCGCCTCCTCGGCCACCCACGCCTCTCCCAGCGACTCGACCTTCGCCGCCGACGGGGGGCCTGAGCGGGCGAGGTCGACGGCGCCCTGGAGCGCCTTCGTCGTGGCGGAATCGTCGATCAGGGGGAGGGTGGCGGCCACCGCCTGCTCCAGCGTGGCGTCGTTCGTCAGGTGGTGGACGATCGCGGCCAGCGCCCCGGCCGAAGCGGTCGCGGTCGGGTGGCCGTGGGTGAACCGGGAGCATTCGGCCGCCCACGCGTAGGCCTGGTCGGCCGGCCACGGGCCGAGTCCGAAGGGGGCTGAGCGCATGACCGTACCGCAGCCCTTGGAGTCGGGGTTGACGTTGCCGCGCAGGCCCGAGAGGCACGCGTTGCCGGGGGCGCGGCGGGCGTAGAGCCAGGTCTGCTCGCGGAGCCGGCCGGTGCGGTGGAAGGCGTCGCCCGGGGGCGGGGGCGCCGGGTGGTCCTGGGTGTCGAGCCAGCGCAGGTAGGCGTGACGGACCACCGACGGGACATGGCTGATGCCCCGCTCGCGGCCTCTGACGTTGCCCCGGATCAGGCCCTCGACGGTGAAGAGGGTCATCTGGGTGTCGTCGGTGACGAGGCCGTCGGTGAGGTCGGTGATACCGGCGGGGCCGTGGTCCGCCCGGATCCGGTGCAGGGAGTCGAACTCGACGGGGGCGCCGAGCGCGTCACCGATGGCGCCGCCGATCAGGCAGCCGCGGACACGGCCGAGGTTCATGGGGCCTCCATCAGTAGGGGACGGCCATTCTTTCCAGGCCGGGCGCGGACTCCGGCTGCCGTGTGGCGGGGACATCCGAAAACAGGATTTGGGTTCACTCCAGAAAGTACGTCCGCAACACCGGGGCCAGTGCCTCCCCCGCCACGCCGTGCCACTCCCCCGGCAGGGTTCGCCGGGTCGCCGCCGGGAGGTGGTCTGCCGCCAGTTTCGCCATGTCGGTCAGCGGGCCCGCGCTGCCCGTGCTGTCGAGCACGAGCGCCGGCACCCGCACCGCCCCGAGCAGTTCCGGTGAGGCCGTCTCCAGGAGCAGGCAGTCGTAGACGAGCGTGTGCCCCACCGACCACGCCTCGGGAGGCATCGCGGCGATGAGGTCGTCGGGCACGCCGATGGCGCGGTTGAAGAACTCCACCGTCGCCCGCTTCCCTCGGGACGCGAGCACATCCCGGACGGCCGCGGTGAAGGCGGGGTCCGGGGTGAAGGACAGCGGGGGCTCGAAGAGGGCGATCTTGGGCACCGGGAGTCCGGCCGCCGCCGCGTGGACGGCGAGCAGGCAGCCGGACGACATTCCGTACAGGTACGCCGAGCCGCCGGCCGCGTCGATCACGGCGGCCAGGTCGCCGATCTCCTTCTCGACCGTGTACGGCTCCGCGTCGCCGCTGTGGCCGCGGCCGCGACGGTCGTACACGAAAACGGAGAAGTGCTCGGCCAGGAGGTCGACGGGGGCGGAGAGCGGGCGGAAGCCGCTGTGGTTGCCGGCCGCGTCGACGACGACGAGGGCGGTGCCGGTGCCGGTGCCGGTGCCGGTGCGTGCGACGGAGATCTCCACTCCGTCAGGTGCGATGACCATGTCAGAATCCTTTCTCTCGTCACGTGGTCGAACGGGGCCGGCCCATATCGACAGGGGTTACCGATGAAATTCGTCTGTCTCGTGTACGCCGCCGAGTCGGCGCTCATCTCGATGACCCAGGCCGAGCTCAACACCCTCATCGACGAGGCGCTGGCCAATGACGCGGCGCTGGGTGAGCAGGGCCGTCTCGTCCAGGGTGAGGCGCTCGCGCACGTCGAGTCGGCGGTGACCGTCAGGGTGCGCGGGGGGCGGGTCTCCGCCACGACCGGGCCGTTCGCGGAGACGAACGAGCAGCTCGGCGGGTTCCTGCTCATCGAGGCCGCTGATCTGGACGAGGCCGTCGGGATCGCGGCCGGGATCCCGGGGGCGCGGTTCGGCAGTGTCGAGGTGCGGCCGGTGGTCGACCTCAACGACGTGCGGCCGTGACGCTCGGCGAGCTCTACCGGGCCGAGTCGGGGCGGGTGCTGGCGACGCTGGTCCGGCTGCTGGGCGACGTCGACCTGGCCGAGGAGGCCGTCCAGGACGCGTTCGCCGCCGCGGCCGAACAGTGGCCCGCCGACGGGGTGCCGGACAATCCGCGGGCGTGGCTGATCTCGGCCGGGCGGTTCAAAGCGATCGACCGGATCCGGCGCGGCGCGCGACTGCGGGAACTCCTGCCGGAACTGGCGCGGCTGACCGCCGAGGAGCGGCCGGACGACGAACTGCGGCTCATCCTGATGTGCTGCCATCCGGCGCTGCCGCCGGACGCGCAGGTCGCGATGACGCTGCGGGAGGTCTGCGGGCTCACGACGGAGGAGATCGCCGCCGCGTTCCTCACGACCGCGCCGGTCGTGGCGCAGCGCATCGTGCGGGCCAAGGCGAAGATCAAGAAGGACAGGATCCCGTACGACCTTCCCGACGACCCCGCCGACCGGCTGGAGACGGCGTTCTCGGTCGTCTATCTGATCTTCACCCAGGGGTACACGGAGTTCCGCGACGACCTGGCCGAAGAGGCGATCCGGCTGGCCCGGCGGCTCCCGGGGGCCGAAGGGCTGCTCGCGCTGCTGCTGTTCCAGCACGCCCGTCGCGGCGCCCGGCTGTCACCTGAGGGCGACCTGGTGCTGCTGGCCGACCAGGACAGGTCCCGATGGGACCTCGACCTCATCGCCGAAGGTGCGGCGTTGCTGCACCGGGCGCGGGTCAGCACGTACAGCGTCCAGGCGGCCATCGCGGCGGCCCACACCGGCGACCCGGTCGACTGGGCCAAGGTCGTGGCCCTCCACGACCTGCTGCCGCCCGATCCGGTCGCGGCGCTCAACCGGGCCGTCGCAGTCGCCATGCGCGACGGGCCGCGCGCGGGGCTCGACCTGATCGAACCGCTGATGGATCGGCTGGAGGGGCACGCGCTCGCGCACGCCGCCCGCGCGGATCTGCTGCGCCGACTCGGGCTCGTCGAGGAGGCGGGAGCCGCCTACACACGGGCGCTGGAGCTCACGAATCAGGAGCCACAGCGCCGGTTCCTGCGGCGGCGCTTGACGGAAACGGCCGGCCTGCGGTGACCTGGGGGAACATCGACGCCGACGGGGCCAATGCCCTCGTCTACTCCCGAGAGGGTCAGGTCGGACAGCAGCCCACGCGTCGCGGCCAGGCTCAACCGGGTGAAAGCCGCCGCCTGGGCCTGGGGCACGCCCGCCGCCACGCACAGCTCCACCAGCGGCGGCGGCCATCCGTCGATCAGGTCGGCGCACGGCCCTTCGGTGTGGGCGTGCCGGGCCTCCGTGCGGGGCCCGGCCTGTCAGTCCCTGTCAGGCGATGGCGAAGGCCTGGAGCTTGGTGTGCAGCTGGTTGAGGCCGCCGATGACGCAGGGCAGCGTCGGCGGGGTCGGGAGTCCCCCGCTCAGGGCGACGGCGGCGATCCGGTCGCCGGTGAACGGGCCCGAGGTGATCGTGCCGGGCAGCAGCACCCATCCGGTCAGGTCGCCGTGGAAGCGGGCGCCGCCGACCTCGCTGACCGAGCCGTCGTTCCAGTGGATGGACATCGCCAGATCCGCCGGCGCCATCGGCCCGGGGCACGCGCCGGTGAATCCGCCGTGGGCGCGCAGCACGCCCGCGCTGATCGACGGGTACTCGGGTGACGCGCAGTGGCCGACCGGGCCGGTGAGCTGCATCCAGTGGGTGGTGCTCGTCATGCTCATGGCGGGGTTGAACAGGAGCGTGACCTCACCGCCCGTACAGGCGATGGTGCCCGGCGCTGCGGCGGCGGAGACGGGCACGGGACTGAGCGCGGAAGCGGCGGCGAGCGCCCCAACCAGGAACAACCTACGCATCGAAGACATAGGTTCATGATCTTCATGGCTCCCCTCCGGCACCGGGTGGGCACGTCCCCGATTCCGGTCAAGGTGCCATGAAATTCGCGCCTACGGATTCACGGTGAGGACGACCTTCGCGCGGGCGTGCTCGCCCTCCAGATAGCGCATGGCGTCGGCGGCCTCCTCAAGCGGGTACGTCCGGTCGATGACGGACGTCACGTCCCCGCCCTCGGCCAGCTCGCGCAGCGCTGTGAAGTTGGCGCGGCTCGGCTTGGCGCCCAGCAGCTGGATCTTGTCTTTGATCAGTGGCCTGACCAGCTGGCTGCGGAGGACGAGTCCTATCGGCCCGAAGAGGCTGCCGCCTTCGTACACCCCGCCGCCGGAGATCAGCAGCGTCCCGCCCGGCGCGAGGACCTTGCGCAGGTCGCCGAGAGACCGGTTGCCGACCAGGTCGAACACCAGGTCGTGCCGCTCGCCCGTCGTGGCGAAGTCCTGCTTCCGGTAGTCGACGACCCGGTCGGCGCCGAGCCCGGCGACCATCTCGGCGTTCCGCGTGCTGCACACGGCGGTCACCCGCGCGCCGCGCGCCTTGGCGAGCTGCACGGCGAACGTGCCGACGCCGCCGGACGCCCCGTTGATCAGCACCGACCGCCCCTTGTCGAGGTCCTTCAACCCCTGCAGCGCGGTGTTGGCGGCCAGCGGCATCGCGGCGGCCTGCTCGAAGGTGAGGTTCGCGGGCTTGGGCCCGACGACCTTCGCGGGGGCGGCGACGTATTCGGCGAACGCGCCGTCGTGCTCGCCGTAGACCTCGTCGCCCGGCTCGAAGCCCTCCCCCGAGACGACGACGCCGGCGAAGTCGGTGCCCAGGATCGGCGCCTTGGGCCGCCGTAACCCGAAGGTCAGGCGCGACAGGTAGGGGTCGCCGCGCAGCGCGTGCCAGTCGCGCGCGTTGAGCGAGGCGGCCATGACCTTGACCAGCACCTCCCCCGGGCCGGGGACGGGAGTGGGGACGTCTCTGCACTCCAGGATGTCGGGTGAGCCGTAGCGGTCCTGCACAATCGCCTTCACGGGGGTTCCCCTCTGCTAGGTGTACGCCGTACACCTTGGACCATAGGTGTACGGCGTACACTCGTCAAGGAGGCGACGAAGGATTGGCAAGACTCAGCCGCGAACGCGTTCTGGAGGCCGCCGTGGCCCTGGCCGACGAGGCCGGGCTCGACGGGCTGAGCATGCGCAGACTCGCGACCGAACTCGGCGTGGTGCCGATGGCCCTCTACAAGCACGTCGCGAACAAGGACGAACTCCTCGACGGCATCATCGACACGGTTGTCGGCGAGATCGATCTGGGCCCGGTCGAGGGCGACTGGAAACCGGCCGTCAGGGCCCGCATCCTGACGGCGCGCGAGCAACTGCTGCGGCATCCCTGGGCGTCCAGCGCCATCGAGTCGCGCCGGAACCCCACGCCGGCCGTGATGACGTACATGAACTCGATCATCGGCCTGTTCCGGAGAGGCGGGTTCAGCGTGAACCTCGCCCACCACGCCATCCACTCGCTGGGCAGCCGGATCCTGGGGTTCAGCCAGGAACTCTTCGACGACATGGCGGCCGACCCGGAGACGCAGGAGGCGGCGGCGCACGCGATGAAGGACACGTTCCCGTGGCTGGCGGAGTTGGCGCTGCAGGTGGCCCACGACGAGAAGTCGATCGTCGGGTCGGGCTGCGACGACCAGTTCGAGTTCGAGTTCGCGCTGGACCTGCTCCTGGACGGCTTCGAGCGCATCCATCAGAGCGCCCGAAGTGGTCCACAGCCGAGATGAACACAGCGGGTGAGATGCAGTACGGTTTGTGCCGCCCCCAGCACGAAGGAGCACGCCGTGACGCTGCTCGCCGGCCGTTACCGCCTGCTCTCCCGGATCGGCCAGGGCGGCATGGGCGCCGTCTGGCACGCCGTCGACGAGCTCCTGCGCCAGGAGGTCGCGGTCAAAGAGGTGCTGCTGCCCCGTGACCTCGACGAACATCGCCTCGCCGAGATGCGGGAGCGCACGCTCCGGGAGGCCCGGGCCGCCGCCAGGCTGCGCTCGCATCCGTCGATCGTGACCGTTCACGACGTGGTGCTGGAGGACGGGCGGCCGTGGATCATCATGGAGCTGGTCCGGGGGCAGTCGCTGCAGGCGCTCGTGCGGCACGAGGGCCCGCTGACTCCTCAGCGGGTGGCCGCGATCGGGATGACCGTCCTCGACGCTCTCACCGCCGCTCACTCGACGGGCATTCTGCACCGCGACGTGAAGCCCGGGAACGTGATGATCACCGACCAGGGGCAGGTGCTGCTGACCGACTTCGGCATCGCCAGCGTCGCGGGTGACGTCAACCTGACGCAGACGGGGGCGGTGTCCGGGTCGCCGGGGTTCATCGCGCCCGAGCGGCTGCGCGGTGAGCCCGACGGGCCGCCGTCCGACCTGTGGTCGCTGGCCGCGACGCTCTACACGGCGGTCGAGGGGACGCCGCCGTTCCAGCGGGACAATCCGGCGGCGGTCATGGCGGCGGTGCTCATGCACGATCCGCAGCCCATGCGGCTGGCCGGGCCGCTGACCCCGGTGCTCATGGCGATGCTGGACAAGGATCCGGGCCGCCGCATCCCGGCCGGCCACGCCGCGGAACTGCTGCGGTCCGTCGCCGGCGGAGGCGGCGGAGTGACCGCGCCGCCGACGATTCCGTCCGTGAAGCACTCGCAGAAGAAGAGCAAGGCGCCGATGTTCGCCGGCGCCGGTCTGGCCGTGGTGCTCGTGGCCGGGAGCGGCGCCGCGCTGTGGCTCGGCGGGCCCGACCGGGCCGAGGGGAAGCCGTCACCGTCACCGACGAAAGCGGTCGTGACGGCGAAGGTCACCGAGGAACCGAAGGCGGTGCTGATCGGCAACCCCGAGGCGTGTGAGCTGGTCACCCCGGCACAGATCCGGAACCTGCTCGGGGCCGCGGCCGAGCAGCAGTTCATGACCCACGACGCCTGTCAGTGGATGACCCCCGCCGGGGAGTACCTGCAGATCCAGAAGGTGCAGCTCGACTCCGAGACCACGGCCCGGCTCATGTACGACATGACCCGCGCCACCGAGGAGGACGAACCCAAACGGGAGCCCGCCACCAAGCTCCGCATCGGCGGGCCGGTCGGCGACGCGGGCATCGGCTGGACCAGGGACGCGGGCGCCTACAACCAGACCAAGATCACCATCCGTACCGCCAACGTGCAGGCCACGCTCTACTACTCGGGGCCCAAGGCCGGATTCGCCACCATCGACAGGTTCGCCAGGCTGGTGGTGGCGTCCCTGCGCAAGGCCGGCTGACGGTCTAGAGCGGGATGTCGCTGTGCCTCGCCCGGTTCTCCGGGATAGCGGGCGGCGAAAGGATGCCGTTGTTGGCGGACAGCCCTCCGTCGACCGGAAGGGTGACGCCGGTGATGTAGGACGCGGCAGGCGAGGCCAGGAACCAGATCGCCTCGGCCTGCTCGCGCGCCTCCGACCACCGGTGCTGCGGGATGCGCTCCAGGATCGCCGGGCCGAGCACGGGGTGGGCGGCGGCACCGGCGTTGAGCCCGACCGACACGCCACCGGGGGCGATCGCGTTGACCCGCACGCCCTCGGCCGCGTAGTCGAGGGCGAGCCCGCGCACCAGGTTGACCACGGCCGCCTTGGTCGCGTTGTACGCCCAGGTCCCCGGGTCGCCGCCCAGCCCCGAGATCGACGAGGTGACCACGACGGAGCCGCCCCCGGAGGCCCGGAGCGCGGGCAACGCAGCCTTCACGCCGAGCGCCACACCTCGCACGTTGACCGCCCAGATGCGGTCGAACCGCTCGATCGCGCCGGGCGACTCCAGCGACCCGGCGCCGCCGATGCCCGCGTTGAGCACCACCGCGTCGAGCCGGCCAAATCGGTTGAGAGCCAGTTCGGCGAACGCCTCATTGGTCTCCTCGGTGGAGACGTCCCCGGTCACGGTCGCGACGTGGTCGGTCGCGATCTCGTCGAGGCCTCTTTTGTCGACGTCGACGGCGACCACTTTCACGCCCCGCCCGGCGAACAACTCGACGACGGCCCGGCCGATCCCGCCCGCCGCACCTGTCACGGCCACGACCTCTACGCTCATGCGCTCCTCTTCTCGATGGATGTCTCCAGAAGGCGGCAGGCATCCCAACATACCCGCTTGTTCCGGTAGGAATAGTGTAGATAAGCTCTCCGTGCACCATCTCCGCAGCTCGGAACCGGGACCCCATGAGAAAAACCCCCACGATCGCCGCCGTAGCCCTCCTCCTCAGCCTCGCCGCATGCGGCGGGGGCGAGACCGGCGGCACCGCCGCCGAGGCCCCTCCGGCCAAGTCGATCATCCTGATCACCCCCAACCCGGTCGGCACCAACAGCTTCCTGCAGCTCGGCGTGAAGGGTGCCGAGGCCGCCGCCAAGGAGCTCGGCGCCTCCTTCAAGCTGTACGAGAGCAAGGACCCCACCTCCATCGCGCAGAACGTCGACGCGGCCGTCCGCGCCAAGCCGACCGTGGTCGTGGGCATCAGCTTCTCCTTCGACGACGTGTTCAACACCGTCCCCAAGGCCAACCCCGGCCAGCAGTTCCTCCAGGTCGACTCGTGCGCCAAGGACCAGGCCCCGAACCTCTCCTGCGTCTCCTTCAAGGAGCACGAGGCCGCCTATCTGGCCGGCGTCGAGGCGGGCCTGCTCAGCACGAGCGGCCAGATCGGCGTGGTCGCCGCGCTGGACACCCCGTTCATCCACCGCTGGATCGAGCCGTTCTTCGAAGGCGCGAAGTCGGTCAAGCCGGAGAGCGCAGGCACTCCGCTCTACGTCGGCGGCAGCAACCCGTTCAGCGACCCTGCGCGGGCCAAGTCGCAGGCCCAGACCCTCACCGGACGCGGCGTCGACGTGATCGCGGCGGCGGCCTCCGGCGGCAACCCGGGCGTCTTCGAGGCGGTCGCGGCCTCCGGCGGCAAGGCCTTCGGCGTCGACGTCAACCAGTGCGCGCTGAGCCCCGGCAACGTCATCGACAACGTCCTCAAGAATGTGGATGTCGCCGAGAACGCCGCCATCAAGGAGATCTTCAACGGCAAGGCCGGCGGCGTGAAGGTCTACGGCCTGGCCGAGGGCGGCGTGGGCGTCAACGCCCTGGGCGACGACCTGGCCTCCTCCGGCTGCACGGTGGCCGCCAGCCCCGACGTGGTCGCCAAGGTCAAGCAGACCCGCGACGACATCGTCGCCGGAAAGATCACCGTCGCGGACCCGCTCGCCGGCTGATGACCGATCTCGCCGCCGAGTTGATCGGCGTGAGCAAACGGTTCGGCCCCGTACTCGCCAACGACGGCATCGACCTGGCAGTCGCCAGGGGCGAGGTGCACGCCGTGGTCGGCGAGAACGGGGCCGGCAAGTCCACCCTCATGTCGATCCTGTACGGCCTGCACCGCCCCGACGCCGGAGAGATCCGCCGCGACGGGCAGCGGATCACCCTCCGCTCCCCCGCCGACGCCATCCGCCACGGCCTCGGCATGGTCCACCAGCGCTTCCGCCTCTTCCCCGACCTGACCGTCGCCGAGAACATCGTCATCGGCGCCGAACCCGTCCGCAGAGGCCACCTCGACCGCGCCGCCGCCCACCGGGCGGTGGCCGCCCTCTCGGAGAAGTACGGCCTGCGCGCCGACCCGTCGGCCCTGGTCCGCGGCCTGCCGGTCGGCGTGCGCCAGCGGGTGGAGATCCTGCGCGCCCTCTACCGCGACGCCGAGATCCTCATCCTCGACGAACCGACCGCCGTCCTGACCCCCGGCGAGACCGACCGCCTCTTCGAGGTCCTGCGCACCGTGGCGGCGACCGGCGTATCGATCCTCCTGGTCACCCACAAACTCTCCGAGGTCATGGCCGTCGGCGACCGCGTGACGGTCCTCCGCCAAGGCCGGGTCACCGGCCGCTTCACCACGCGGGAGACCAACGCGAACGAGCTCGTCAACGCCATGATCGGCCGCTCCCTCACCCCACCCGCACCCAAGCGCGCGCAGCCCCCGCAGGAGAACCCGGTCCTGGAGGTCCGCGACCTGACGATCCACGACGCCGACGGCGTGGCCCGGCTGTCGGAGGTCTCACTGTCCGTCCACCCCGGCGAGATCGTCGGGCTCGCGGGCGTCGCGGGCAGCGGCCAGCGGGAACTCATCGACTCGGTGACGGGCCTGCGCGGCGCGGTGCCAGGAGTGTTCCTGGCGGGCACCCCCGTCCTGTCCGGCCGCGACCCGAGAGTGGCCTACGTCCCGGAAGACCGCCACGGCCGCGCCACCGCACCGGGCATGTCAGTGGCCGAGAACATCCTGATGGGTGCCCAGCGCGAACTGGGCTCCCGCTGGTCCCTGCCGAGAGCGGCGGTGAAAAAGCGCGCCAAAGACCTGGTGGAACGCTTCTCCATCAGCGCCGCCTCGGTCGACATCCCCATCAGCGCCCTGTCCGGCGGCAACGCCCAGAAGGCGGTGCTGGCCCGCGAACTCACGCGGCCCTCTCACGTGGTGGTGGCCGAGGAACCGACCCAGGGCGTGGACGTGGGAGTGCGGGAACGCGTCCACGCCCTGCTCCTGGCCGCCCGCGACGAGGGCGCCGCCATCCTCCTCCAGTCGAGCGAGCTGTCCGAGCTACGCGAACTCGCCGACCGCATCCTGGTCCTGTACGAGGGCCGCGTCGTCGCCGAGTTCCAGGGCGACGCCCACGAGACAGACATCGGCCGCGCCATGACGGGAGCGACCGAATGACCACAGCCAGAACAAGCACCCGTCGGGCTCTTGTGAAATCCCGAAACGCGGTCGTGGCCCCGGAGACCGGAGCAAGCACATGACCGCACCCGCTCTCGCCCGCCGGGTCGTCGCCTCCGCGCCGGTAGTGGCCGTCGTCGGCGCGCTCGCGCTGACCACCCTCGTCATGCTTGTCGTAGGCGTCGATCCCACCCTCGCCTACCCCGCCCTGGTCAGGGGCGCGATCTTCGACGGCAACCTCGAATACACCATCGCCGCCTTCGTCCCCACGCTCGGCATGGCCCTGGCGTTCGCCCTGCCGCTGCGCGCGGGCGAGTTCAACCTCGGCGGCGACGGCCAGCTCGCCATCGGCGGGGTCACCGCCGCCGCTCTGGCCCTGCTCGTGCCGCTGCCGCCGGTCGTCGCCGTCGTGCTGCCGCTGGTGGCGGGCGCGCTCGCGGGCGGGCTGGTCGCCGCGATCGCGGCGCCGTTCAGCACGCGGCTCAGGATCCCCGCCATCGTCAGCACCCTGCTGATCAGCGCCCCGGCCGTCTCCCTGGCCTCCTACCTGGTCCGCTTCCCGCTGGCCGAGCCCAACACCGGCATCGCCCAGACCCCGACCCTGCCGGACGCCTCGCATCTCCCCTTCATGGGCGGAAGCGGCTACGTCACGATCGGCCTGCCGCTGATCGTGGTGCTCACCGGCCTCTGGCTCCACATCGACGGCCGGACCGTCACCGGGTACGAGATTCGCGCCACCGGCCAGAACCGGGAGTTCGCCCGCTACGGCGGCGTCAAGGTCGACCGCGTCGCGGCGCTGGCGCTGGCCGGCGGCGGGGCGTTCGCCGGGCTCGCGGGGGCGCTGATCGTGCTCGGCCCGCCCTACCGGTTCGTCGACGGCGCGCTCACCGCGCCGGGCTACACCTTCACCGCCGTGGCGGCGGTCCTGCTGGCGAGCGCCCGGCCCCTCGCGATCCCGGTCGCGGTGGCCCTGCTGACAGTGCTCCAGGTCGGCGGCCTGGGCATGGAGCGGGAGGCCGGGGTGCCGAGCCAGCTCACCCAGATCGTCCAAGGGCTGATCATCGTGATCGTCGCCGTGCTGGCCACCGTCCGGGCCAGGCGGGGGGTGCGCGGATGAACATCTTCGAATGGTCGTTCCTGTCCGGTGTGCTCACCGCCACCGCGCCGGTGCTGCTGGCCGCGCTCGGCGGGCTGCTCTGCCAGGTCGCGGGCGTGTTCAACATCGCGCTGGAGGGTCAGCTGCTCTGGGGCGCGTTCACCGCCGTCGTGGTCAGCGACGCGACCGGCAGCGCGTGGGCGGGCGTGGCGGGCGCGATCATCGCGACCGTCCTGTTCTCCGGACTGCTCTCCGGGGCCTCGGTACGCCTGAAAGCCGACCCCATCGTGGTCGCGGTCGGCCTCAACCTGCTGGCGCTCGGACTGACGGCGTTCCTGATGCGGCAGATCTTCGGCAGCGGCGGCACCTACAGCTCCCCCGACCTGGCCGGTCTGCCCACCCTGGCCGAACTGGGCCTCGACATACCCGTGCTGGGACCGCAGTCTCCGCTGGTGCCGCTGGCGTTGCTGCTGGTCGTGGCGATGGCCTGGTGGCTGACCCGGACCCGCTCGGGCCTGCGGCTGCGCGGCGCGGGCCAGCATCTGGAGGCCGCCGAGGCGGTCGGCCTGCCGGTCGCCGCCTACCGCCACGGCGTGACGCTGGCGGCGGGCGCGCTGTGCGGGCTGGCGGGAGCGCAGCTCTCCCTGGGCAACGTGACGCTGTTCAGCGAGGGCATGAGCGCCGGACGCGGCTGGATCGCGGTGGTCGCGGTGATGCTGAGCAGCGTGCTGCCCTACCGGCTGCTGCTGGCCTGCCTGCTGTTCGGCGTCGCCGAGGCGTTCGGCTTCCGCCTTCAGGGCGCGGGGCTGCCGCAGCAGGCGGCCGACGCCGCACCCTACGTGATCACCCTGGTCGCGCTGGTCCTCGCCGCGGTGTGGAGAAGGAGGTCGCATGAGCACGCCTGAGCTGGCGCATTCGGTCCGGTGGACCGGCGACGCCGTGGAGATCCTCGACCGGCGGGTCTACCCGTTCGAGCGGACCTGGGTCCGCTGCACGACCAGCGACGAGGTCGCCCAGGCGATCAAGGACATGGTCACCCAGAGCTCGGGCCCGCTGTTCGCGACCACGGCCGCGATGGTGCTGGCCGCCCGTTCCGTCCGGCACCGCCCCCGTGGCGTGGCCGTAGAGGAACTACGGAAAGCGGGCGACAGGCTCATCGCGACCCGTCCCACCAACAACCACATCCGCGACGCCGTCCACGCGATCCTCGGCGACCTCGGAGACGGAGACCTGGCCGACGAGGTCCAGAAGGCCGCCGCCACCCACGACGCCGCGTACCGGAAACGGTCCGCCGCCCTGGGCAGGCACGCCGCCGACCTGCTCCCCGACGGCGCGACGGTGCTCACCCACTGCTGGGCCGACTACTACCTGATCGCCACCGTGCAGGCCGCCGAGGAACAGGGCAAATACCTCGAATTCGTCTGTACGGAAACCCGCCCCTACCTCCAGGGAGCACGCCTGACCGCCGCGACCCTGGTCGAGATGGGCTACCAGCCGACACTGATCACCGACGGCATGGTCGCCGCCGCGCTCGCGAACGGCGTCGCCGACGTCGCCCTCGTCGCCGCCGACCGGGTCACCCTCGACGGACACGTGATCAACAAGGTCGGCACGCTCGGCGTCGCCCTGGCCGCCAGCAGGTTCGGCCGGCCCTTCTACGCCCTCGTCCAGCGGCCCGACCCCCAGGCCCCCACCCCGAATGACGTGGTCATCGAGTACCGCGACCCCGACGAGGTGCTGCACGTCCTCGGCCACCGCACCGCCGCCGACGGCGTCACCGGCCACTACCCGGCCTTCGACACGACCCCACCTGACCTGGTCACCCGGATCGTCACCGAAAAGGGCGCCTTCCGCCCGGAAAATGTGAAAGAGGCACTATGACCAGGCGCATCGTCGTCGACACCGACACGGGCATCGACGACGCCCACACCCTGCTCTACCTGGCCGGCCGTCCCGACGCGGAGATCGTCGCGATCACCTCGGTCTACGGCAACTGCGTCGAGTCCGACTCGGCCCGCAACATCGCCTACGTGAACCGCCTGGTCGGCCTCGATGTCCCGATATCCAGGGGCGCGAACGAACCGCTCGTCGGCGAGCCCCGCATCGCCGGTGCGGTCCACGGCAAGGACGGCCTCGGCGACGTCGGCTACGACCGCCCTCTGCCGGAAACGGGTGAGGAGAGCGCCGCCGAACTCCTGGTCCGCCTGGGCCGGGAGCAGCCGGGCGAGCTCGACCTGCTGGCCCTCGGCCCGCTGACCAACCTGGGCCTGGCGCTGCGCCTGGACCCCGACCTGTTCACCCGCTACCGCTCGGTCGTGCTGATGGGCGGTTCGGGCCCCTACGCCCCGCCCGGCACCCTGCTGATGGTCGACGCGAACATCAACAACGACCCGGTGGCGGCGAGCCTGGTCTTCTCGGCCCCGCGGAACGAACTGGTCATGGTCGGCGTGAACGTCACCGCGACCACGATCCTGGACGAGGTCGCCATCGGCGCCCTGCGCGCGACGAACACCCCGATCGCGAGGTTCGCCACCGAGATCCTCGACTCGTACATGGACTTCTACCAGAACGAGTGGGGCCGCCGGATCATCCCGCTGCACGACCCCCTCGCCGCCGCGATCCTGCTCGACCCCACGTTCGCCACCGCTTCAGTCGACGGCCCGGTCAACGTGAGGACCGATGGTTTCATGTCCAGAGCCAGGCTGATGCGCACCCACGACGGCCTGCCACCCGCCTTCCCCTACGAGCCCGCCCCGCCGACCAAGGTGATCACCGAGGTGGACGCGGCCCGCTTCGTCGCCGACTTCGTGGAGGTGCTCACCCGATGAGCTGGATCGTGCTGGACATCGAAGGGACGACGAGCTCGACCGAGTCGGTGCACGTCGGCCTCTACTCCTACGCCCGCCCGCGCCTCGGCCCGTGGATCGACGCCCACCGCGACGACCCGGAGGTCGCTCAGGCCGTACGGGAGACCGGCGGTGAAATCACCGACGAGACCGTCGCGATCCTGCACGCGTGGATGGACGGCGACGTCAAGGCGACCCCGCTGAAGACCCTGCAGGGACAGATCTGGGCGGCGGGCTTCGCCGACGGCGAGCTCACCGCGCACTTCTTCCCCGATGTCGCGCCCCGGCTGCGCGAATGGCACGCCCAGGGCCGTCACCTGGCCGTCTTCTCCTCCGGCGCGGTCTCCAGCCAGCGGCCGTGGTTCCGGCACACCCCCGACGGCGACCTGTCGACGCTGATCGAGCACCACTTCGACACCGTCAACGCGGGCCCCAAACGGGAGAGCGCGTCCTACGAGCGCATCGCCGCCGCGCTGGGCACCGACGACCTACTGTTCCTGTCAGACGTACCGGCCGAACTGGACGCCGCGGCGGCGGCCGGCTGGCAGGCGATCGGCATCCGCCGGCCGGGCGAGCCCAGCGAGCGGGCCGACTTCGGCGCGCACCGCGTGGCCACGAGCTTCGAGGAGATCTGATGAACCGGGAACACGTGCTGGACGCCGGCGCCCGGCTCGCCGTCGAGGCGGCCAGGTTCACCGGCATGGGCTGGATGCGCGGCACCTCGGGCAACCTGTCCGAGGTGGTCTCCCGCGACCCGCTGCGGCTCGCGGTCACCGCCAGCGGCCTGGACAAGGGCGAACTCGTCGCCTCCGACATCGCCGTGGTCGGCGGGCAGGGTGAACCGGTCGAGGTCACCGGCATCGAACCGCTGACCCCGTCGGCCGAGGCCGGTCTGCACGCCCGCGTGGCGGCGGTGTCGGGAGCCGACGCGATCGTGCACGTCCACGCGCTGAACGCGGTGCTCGCGGGCCACCACTGGCCCAAGGGGGTGGTCCTGAAGGACGTCGAGACCCTCAAGGGCATCGGCCGCCTGGCCCACGACGACGAGGTGGTCATCCCCGTCATCGAGAACAGCCAGGACATGACCGAACTGGGCGACCGCTTCGAGGCCGTGTACGACCCCCGCACCCCCGCCGTGATCGTCGCCAACCACGGCCTCTACACCTGGGCCCCCACCCTGCACCGGGCCCGGCACATCACCGAGTGCGTGGAGTGGCTGCTGGCGTACCGCATCGCCATCCGCTGACCGAACGAACGACGGCCGGGCGGCGTACCGAATCACCGATCGCCGCCCGGCCGAATCGCCGCTGATGGGCCGCCACCAACGGGCCGCCGCCTGGCGCGCATGCGGCCGGCGGCGTGCCTGACCGCCGACCGGCCAGGCGATGTGCCCGACCGCTATGCGCTGACGAGCAGGTCGCCCACTCGGTCGAACACGTCCCGGCCGGGCTCGGTGGTCAGCAGGTGGCGCGCCACCCGCAGTACGCCCCTGATGGCCGTCGCGCGCTCCGGCTCGGGGAGCGTCTCGATGTCGCTGACCCGGGCGAAGCCGATGATCCGCCGGGTCGCCTTCGCCGCCGCGAACACCGCGGAGTCGGCCCTGACCTTGGCCAGGTAGGCCGCCAGCACGCCGTCGCCGTAGATCCGGGGGTCGACCCGGTCCGGCCACAGGGCGGTGAACTCGGTCTCGAACGCGGTCCAGGTCTCCTCGGCCAGTCCGAGCGCCCACGTGGCGTGGCCGGTATCCCCGAGGACGAAGCTCCGGGCCGCCGCCAGCACGTAGTTGCCCCACAGGGCGCCGAGGTCGAAGCCGACCGGGCCGTAGAAGGCGAACTCCACGTCGAACGCGCGGGCCGACACCGGCGACCCCGGCCGGACCAGCACAGAGCCCGTGTGCAGGTCGCCGTGGATCAGCGCCTCGCCGTGGGTCATGAACGCCAGCTTGGCCAGCCCGATCGCGGTCCGCACCGCCGGGTCGCCCACGTAGGCCGCCACGTCGGACTTGGTGGCGGGCAGGATCTTGTTGTGCTCGTGCTCGATGTACGGCTCGGTGAAGACCAGGTCCTCGGTGATCTCGCACAGCTCGGGGTTGATCGAGGCGGCCAGCGCGTCCTTGTGCCGGTAGTTCCCCAGCCCGAACACCGAGGTCCCGAACGCCACCTTGGCGACATAGCGCCCCAGGTCGGCGGCCACCCCGTCGGTCCGCACGCCCTCGTTGAGCAGCCCACGCCAGACCCGATGGTCAGAGAGGTCCTCCAGCGCGACGACGTGACGTTCGTCGTCGAAGTCGAGCAGCGCGGGCACCAGGCCCGGCGCCACCCGCCCGTGTTCGGCCAGCACCACGGCCTCGATGCGGTTGCGGTCGGGGGTGATCGGCCAGGTGGGGTCGACTCTCACGTACGGCATCGACTGCTTGAGCACCACGCCGGGCCCGTCGGCGGTCGCCACGGCGAACACGATGTTCATGTTGCCGTCGCCGATCTCCCGTACGGAGACGGGATCGGCGAACGCCGCCAGGGCGGGCCTGCTCGCGAGGTAGGCGGGGACGTTGTCGACGGTGAGCAGCTCATAGTCGGTCAACGGAACTCCTGAGGGTGTAGCTCACGACGAGGGCGCCCGCCAGCAGGGCGCCCTGGACGAAGGTCTGGGTGTAGTAGGGGGCGTTCAGCATGGTCATCCCGTTGATCACCACGCCGATGAAGACGGCGCCGACGACCGTGCCGGTCACGTTGGGCCGGTTGGCGCCGAGCACCGCGTAGCCGATCAGGGCCGCCGCCACCGATTGGAGCAGGTAGGGGTCGCCCGCGCCGACGTCGCCGCGCCCGAGGCGGGCCGACAGCATGATCCCGGCGACCGCCGCGCACAGCCCCGACACGGCGTAGGCCATCGCCCGGTAGCGGGTCACCCGGATGCCGGCCAGCCGCGCGGCCTCGGCGTTGCCGCCGATGGCGTACAGGGCGACGCCCCAGCGGGTGCGTTCGAGGAACAGCCAGACGACGACCGCGACCAGCGCGAACACGATGACCGGGACCGGCACCGACCAGATCTTGCCGCTGCCGATCCAGGCGAAGCCCTCGGTGTAGCGGCCGGGCGCGGGCGCGCCGTCGACGGTCATGCCGGGCGCGACCGACTTGCCCGAGGTGAGGATCAGCGCCAGGCCCTGGAACAGGAACATCGTGCCCAGCGTGGCCACCAGGTCGGGGATCTTCGCGACCACGGTGAGCAGCGCGTTCACCCCCGCCACCAGCAGGCCGGTGAGCAGCCCGGCGACGATGGCGGTGGCGCCGGTGAGGTTGAAGCGGACCATGGTCAGCGCGGTCACCATGACCACCGCGCCGACGTTGGCCCCCGCCGACAGGTCGAAGCCGCCGGTGGTCATCGACACGGTCACGCCCAGCGCCACCACCCCGACGATCGCCACCGACTGCAACACGATGAGCGCGTTGCCGTAGGTGGCGAAAGCGGGGCGGAGCACCGCGAAGACGACCATCAGCGCGGCGAGTACGACCAGCAGGCCGTACTTGTAGGCCGCACGGGTCACGGAACCGCCCAGGGCACAGGGGCCACGTCAGGCGTGGTCAGCTCGGGGATGGCGGTGGTGAGCTGCTCGATGTTGGCGATCTTGCCGTCGACGAGCTGCTTCTGGGTGACCAGGGCCGGCGGGATCTTGATCTCGGGCTCGACCTGCTCCCCGGCGACCAGCAGCGCGGCGGCCCGCACCGCGATCCGGCCGACGTTCGACGGGTCGGTCGTGGCGGTCGCCACCCACGGGCTGTTCGGCTCGGTGATGACGCCGATGTCGGCGGTGGAGATGTCCGCGCCGTAGATCTTGACCTTGTCCTGCAGCCCGAGTTCCTTGACCGCGATGGCCGCGCCCTTGGCGAACTCGTCGTAGGGAGCGAAGATCGCCTTCACGTTCGGGTTGGCCTGGAGGGTCGCCTTGGCCTGGTCGGCCACGGCCGAGGCGGTCGAGTTGTTGACCACGCCGATCTGGGCGACCTCCTTGATCCCCGGGTTGTCCTTCTTGAAGGTCGTCCACACCTCGTTGCGCCGGTCAAGGGGGGCGAAGCCGGAGACGTACACATAGACGACCTCGCCGGTCCCCCCGGTGTCGGCCTTCAGCGCGCCGAGCGCCAGTTCGGCGATCTTGTGGTCGTCCTGGGTCAGCGCGACGGCCTTGGGCGTGCCCGGGTCGACGTCGAAGGCGACCAGCGGGATGCCGGCGTCAGCGGCCTTCTTGATGGCCGGCTGGACGGTGTCGGCGAACCCGTGGTCGACGATGATCGCGTCGGCCTTCTGCTGGACGGCCTGCTCCAGGTTGAGTGCCTGCTTGTCGTTGTTGCCGTCGCCGCTGGAGACCTCCAGCGTGACCTTGAGCGCCTGCGCCTCGGCCTGCGCCCCCGCGAGCCACTGCTCGAAGTAGTCACCGGACGAGAGCTGACGCACCAGAGCGACCCGCACTCCCCCGGCGGCGAACTTCGCCGGGACGGAGACGGTAGGTGAAGCGACCGGGGCCGCCGCCGGAGCGGACGTCGCGGGCGCGGAAGTGGCGGTGGAAGGGGTTCCCTGGGAGCATCCGGCGAGCGCCAGGACGCCCAGGAGAAGAGAGGCTCCGAGGAGTCGAGCGTGAATCACACTCGGGATGCTAGGCACCGTCTCGGATATTGTCTACTTTTCAAGTAGGATTTACGCAGATAGCCGTTGATTAGGGACGAAGCCCATGACCTACCTCACTGTGTACACCGACGGCCCGGCCCCCGAGACCCTCCTGCGGACCGAAGACCAGGCCGAGATCGCCACCACCCTGAAGGAGATCGGCGTCCGCCTGCGCCACTGGGACATCGTCGACGGCCTCGACGACGCGACCCAGGACGAGGTCCTCGCCGCCTACCGCGACGAGGTCGCCGCCGTCGTCGCCGAAGAGGGCTACACGTTCGTCGACGTCGCCAAGCTCGGCCCGGACGCCCCCGCCGACGTGGCCGCGGGCGCCCGCGCGAAGTTCCTCAACGAGCACACCCACGACGACGACGAGGTCCGCTTCTTCGTGGCCGGCTCAGGCATCTTCTACCTCCACGTCGGCGGCCGGGTGAACGCCGTCTTCTGCGAGCCCGGCGACCTGCTGAGCGTGCCGAAGAACACCACTCACTGGTTCGACATGGGCACCAGCCCCCACTTCACCGCGATCCGCTTCTTCCACGACGACGACGGCTGGGTCGGCGACTTCACCGGCGACCAGATCTCGGCGCGGATCCCCGACTACGACACGATCGCAGCGGAGCGCGGCTGAGTTCTCCGACAGCGCCAGATTTCGGCGTTGTGACGCGGTTTCGCGGGGCTGCGGGTAGCAAGGAGAGATGGACCCCGCTCCGGCGTCGCGCATCCTCCGCCTGGCGGGGTTCGCCCTCCGGGTGTCGCTGCTGCTGACCCTGACGGCCGGCGTGCTCCTCTCCGGCGCCTCCTACGCCCCGTCGCCCCGGACACTCGGGCAGTTCCAGGCCGCGCTGGCGGCCGGTCAGGTCGACCGGGTCGCCTTCCTGCTCGCCGACCGCGGCGGCTTCTCCACCCTGGTGTGGTCGGAGTCGCCGCTGATCTGGCACGAGATCATGTGGTCCGAGGACGGGCACACGTTCACCGACTCCCGTGGCCTCTACGACAAGAGGCGGCTCCTGGCGGACCTGGACCGGGTGCGGCCACCTCCGTCGTGGCGGCAGGAAGACACCAGGAGCCAGGCGGGCAGCCTCCCGCTGCTGCCCGGGTGGCCGTTCGCCTTCCGGGGCGGCGACCAGCTGATCTGGCCCGCCGTCGCGTGGGTGACCGCCTTCCTCCTGATGACGTACACCACCACCCGCCTGGCCAACCGGTTCGCCTGGTTCTGGTTGTGCACGGCCGGGCAGCTCGGGATCCTGCCGTTCCTCGTACTGGAACCCCGCCCCCTGTGGCGAGGGCCCGGCGAGGGGAAGGCCGCCACGCCCAACCGGATGAAGGGCGGGCGCGGCTGCCTCTGGTCGATCTTGCTGGCCTTCGTATCGCTGTGGGCCATCTACGGCGCGGGCCAGCTCGTCAGGCTTCTGCTGGGCTAGCCGAGGTCGAGCAGCTGCTCGTAGAAGCCGCCGAAGTCGCGTTCGGTGTCGACGAGGTGGATCTCCAGGATCCAGTGGGCGATCCGGCCGGCCTTGTCCTTGCGCCGCATCGGGGTGAAACTGCCCGGCGCGACATATGACTCGATGTCGGCGGCGTCGATCTTCTCGTGCGGGAACTCCCCCACCAGATGACCGGCGATGGCCCCGCCGAACGTCCACCCGCGCTCCCGGGACAGCCGGTCGACCTCGGCGAACAGCCGGTCTCCTGTCATCCCGGGGTCGTCGGCGAAGAACTTCCGGCCTGCCTCGAAGATGACCGGCAGGTCGTCGGCGAGCCGGCGCTTCACGGGGTCGTCGCCGAGGACGTAGGTGCGGCCGAGGTCGGCCTCGAACTCCTCGAAGATCGGGCCGAAGTCGCAGAAGACGATGTCGTCGGCCTCGACGGCCCGGTCGGGCGGGTTCTCCTGGTAGGGGAACAGGGTGTTCGGCCCCGACCGGACGATGCGCTTGTGCCAGTGGCGGGTGGTGCCGAACATCTCGTTGGCCAGGTCGCGGATGTCGTCGCTGATCTCGCGTTCCCGCCGGCCCGGGGCGATGAGGTCACGCTTGACGATCTCGTCGAAGAGCGTGATGGCGTTGGCCTGGGCGTTCAGCAGCCGCCTGGCCCGGAACTCCTCGGCGGTGGCGGCGTCGACGTACGCCCACGCCTTCTCCCCCGAACGGAGGTCGGCCCGGACGCGGAGGTAGTCGTCGACCTCGTAGGCGTCGGCGGCGGCGAGATCCTGCGCGGTGAGCGTGAAGACCATGCCCTCGACGGAGTCGCCCGGATCGTCGGACGGGACGGCGACGGGGTGCTCGTCGCTGCCGCTGTCGGCGACGACCGAGGCATCGGTGATCTTCACCGTCTCCAGGCGGAACCCGAGCAGGGCGTCGGCGCGGCCTTCGAGCTCCCGGCCGAACCGGGCCCGCTGAACCTGCGGAAGGCGCAGGGTCCCGTAGGAGAAGATCAGGTGATCAGACATGCGAACCCCCATCGCGGACGTCAGTGGCACCGGCAGGATATCCAGGCACGAGGATCGCGAGCTCGTCCACAAGATCTCAGTGCGCCGAGTAACGGGAAAGGGCTCCGGAGGGGTGGTCCGGAGCCCTTCGCCGATCAGTTCCCGGGGTGCCAGAGAACCTCACGGACGCCGTGCAACGTGAACGTCATGAGCGGGGCGACGGCCCCCCGAAAGGCCGGCGTCGCCAGGGCTTCGGGTACTTTCCCCGGACCTCCAGCGGGGGTACGAGGGCCGCGTCCAGGGTCCGCACGTCGATGCTGACCGGTCGGTAGGACAGGGTGCGGAGCCGCTTCCCCATGACGTCGTGGGGCCGGTCCACGGTGTCCCGCCGGCCGCTGATGAAGGCCCATTCGTGCGCCGCCGATCCGAAGTAGACCACCGTCGGGAAGGCGGCGATGAAGTTGTGCCATGAGCGCCGGAGCGTGGTCTGCCGCCACATGGTCGGGCAGCCGGCCTGGGTCGAGATGACGCCGCCCGGTGCGAGCGCCTGGGCGCACAGACCCAGGAACGTGGAGCTGTAGAGGCGGTCGTGCTGGGCCTCGCCGTCGTCGGTCTCGTCGGGGAGGTCGACGATGATGACGTCCCAGGTGTGACCGGCCTTGACCGCCGCCTCGACGAAGGCGTAGCCGTCTTCGAAGTGGACGTTGATCGGGCCGTCCCCGGTCTCGGCGGCCTTCAGCTCCTTCTCGGTGTAGCCGTAGGGCAGGCGGCTCGCGCACAGGCGTACCGCCTGCTCGTCGATGTCGACGTGGTCGACGACGGTCGCGCCGCAGGCGACGAGCATCTGGCAGGCGACGCCCTCGCTCGACCCGATGACCAGGCACCTGTCCACCCTGTCGGCCAGAAGCACCGGCGGGATGGTCAGGGCCTCGTGGTAGACCTCCTGGGTCTGCTCGCTGCTCTGCCGCTCACCATTGGCGAAGAGGGTGACGCCGTGGGCGGTCCTGGCGAAGTCGAGCGTCTGGAACGGCGTGCTCTCGCTGTGGATGATCTCGTCGATCCGCCAGAGCCGCTCCATGCCCTCGGCGATGGGCTCGGCGACCCAGGTGGTGCCGTTGATGGTGATCATGCGCATACCTCCGAAGGCGTGTTGCCCCGGTGGATCACCTGGACGGTGACCTTCCCGGGCTGGAGCTCTTGGGTGAGCAGCTCGACCGCCGTGCGCGGGTCGGCGGCGCCACAGGTGAACACGTCGACGAAGACGGCGGCGTGCTCGGGGTAGGTGTGCAGCGAGGCGTGCGACTCGGCCAGGAGCGCCAGGATGGTGACCCCCTGAGGGATGAACCGGTGCGAGATCATCTCCAGGATGGTCGCCCCCGACGCGGCCAGCGCCCGCTTGAGCGCGACCTCCAGGTGCGCGAGGTCGTCGAGGAGGCCCGCGTCGACCTCCCGCAGTTCCGCCAGCACGTGACATCCGGCGAACTCGCCGACCGCGACCGTCATCGCTCCTCCACGCAGAACGTCGGGAGCGCGGGCAGCCCGTTGACGGCGGCGCAGGAGTAGCTCGAGGTGTACGCCCCGGCGTCGAGGATCTCCACCACGTCACCGGGCGCCAGTGCCAGGGGGAGCTCGTAGCCGGTGCGCTGGTAGAGCACGTCGTCGCCGTCGCTGGTCGGGCCGGCCAGCACGACCGGGCCGGTGGGCCCGGTCACGCCGGGGGTGCGCAGACGGTACGCAATGGCCTCGCGTTCCGTCTCGACCAGGCCGTTGTAGCGGCCGACGTCCAGGAACACCCAGCGGCGCAGGTCAGCGGCCCGTCCTTCCCTGACGGTCACCACCTCCGACCGGATGATCCCGGCCGCCCCGACCATCGCCCGTCCAGGTTCCAGGACGAGACGCGGCCTGTTGCGGCTGCCGAAGTGCCGGTTCATCGAGGCGTCGACGGCCTGACCGAACACCTCGGTCAGCGTCGCGTTCCCGAAGGCCGGGCTCGGGCCGTACGAGATCGGCAGTCCCCCGCCGATGTTGATCATCGGCAGCCGGATGCCGGCCGACTCCAGCTGCAGCGCGATCTTCGCCGCCGCCGCGATGCCGACGTCCCAGGCGTCGGGGTTGCACTGCTGGGACCCGACGTGCCAGGTGATGCCGAGCGGCCGCAGCCCTTGCGCCGAGGCGTCGGCGAGCAGGCCGGGAGCCGTGTCGGGATCGCACCCGAACTTCCCGCCGAACGGCATCACCGCGTCGGGCGGGCTGACGGCGATCCGGCAGAAGACGTTCGACCGGGGCGCCCACCTCGCGATGTGGGCGAGATCGCGAGGATTGTCGAAGGCGAAGGTACGCACCCCGAGCCGATAGGCGGCGGCGATGTCCTCGGCCTTCTTCACGCAGTTGCTGTAACTGAGATAGCGGCCGGGAACACCGCGGGACAGGCAGCGTTCGACCTCGCCGATACTGGCGACGTCGAACCCCGACCCTAATTCGGCCAGCGTGGAGATCACTTCAGGCGCGGCGTTGGCCTTGACCGCGTAGAGGATGCCGGCGCGCGGGAACGCCTCGGCGAGCGCGCGGTAGGCCGCGGCGACCGTAGGCAGATCGATGAGCAGAGAAGGGCTGGGCAGGTGATGGGTGCTGGCGTACGCGCGTGTGCGGAGGATGGCCGACTCCGACTTGGGTGACGCGCTCATGAGGCTGACTCTGGGCTGAGGTACGAATGCAGGGGTTCCATCGGGACTTTCTCCGATTCCGAACTACCAATTCAGGCAGGGCCGAGAGTAGTCAAGCCTCTTGACACATATAGTTAATATCTCAACAAAGCATCAGTGTTACCGTTCCGTGACCACGGAAAAACACTCGCGCCAGGTCGATCGGGACGACGAAAGCCCTGCTCACAGCCGTTGATCCGGCCGAAGGCAGGGGAAAGCCAGGGCGACTTCTCTAGACAGCCGGCGACGGGGCCGTGTGAGCGGCGTGCGAGGCCGCCAGTTCCATCAGGGCCTTTTCCGAGTGACTGCCCGGCTCGGCGCCGAGGGAGATGAATTTCTGGCCGGTGCCGCTGACCGAGAGCACTTCCCAGGACAGGGTGAGATCACCCAGCCGGGGATGACGCAGTTCCTTTTCCTCGTTGCCGCGCACCTGCACCTCGTGGAGGGCCCAGATGCGGCGGAATTCGGCGCTGTGGGCGGTGAGTTCCGCCACCAGGTCGCGCAGGTACGGATCGTCGGGATCGGCCGCCACGGCGGTGCGCAGCTGGGCCGTCTTGGCGCGGGCGGCCTTCTCCCAGTCGGGATAGAAATCGACGGCGCCCGGACTGAGGTAGATCATGCGCGCGCAGTTGTCGAGGTTGGGCAGGCCCTCGTACAGGGCCTCGGCCAAGGGGTTGAGGGCCAGCACCTCCAGGCGGCGGCCCAGCACCAGCGCGGGCACGTGCCGGGACAGGTCGACCAGGCGCAGCAGGCTCGGGCTGACCTGCTCCACCGCGCCGGTCTCCACCGGGGGTCGCGCCCACGGGTGGGCGAGCGAGTAGAGGTAGGCGGTGGCGTCGGGGTCCAGGCGCAGCACCCGGGCCAGGGCGCTCAGCACCTGCGCGGAGGGGTTGCGCTCGCGTCCCTGCTCCAGCCGGATGAAGTACGAGCTGCTCACTCCGGCGAGCATGGCCACCTCCTCACGGCGGAGCCCCGGGGTGCGGCGCGAGGGGGCGTGGAGGAAGCCCGCCTGCGCTGGACTGGTGGCCTCACGCCGGGCGCGGAGGAAATCGCCAAGGAGGTTGCTCTGACCAATGTCCATTTTATCACCATATGCCCGAATCGAGATTGACCTACTGCAGGACCAGGAGCCGCGGAACCCGCAGGACGAACCGGGCACCCACCGCAGAGTCCTCCAGGTTCAGGCTGCCGCCGTGCCGGTCGGCGATGTCGCGGGTGATGGCCAGGCCGAGGCCGCTGCCGCCCGAGTCCAGGCGGCGGGCGTCCTCCAGTCGGGTGAACCGCTCGAAGATCCGCTGACGCTCGGCGGGGGGAACGCCGGGGCCGTCGTCGGTGACGGCGATGACCGCGTCGTCACCGGCCGTGGTGAGGCTGAGACCGACCGAGGAGGCGGCGTGCCGCCTGGCGTTGCCGACGAGGTTGGCCAGGGCGCGGGAGAGCTGGATGCGCGACCCGAAGATCCACACGTCCTTCGCGGTGTCGAGCCTGACCGGGATGCCGTCGATGACCTTGTTCATGCGGACGGCCTCCTGGACGAGGAGCTCCGGGAGGTCGATGAGCTCGTGGGGGGCGGTGACCCCGGCGTCCAGGCGGGCCTGGACGAGCAGGTCGGCGACGATGGCGTCCAGGCGGTCGACGGTGGTCAGGGCCGCGCGCAGGCTGTGGGCCGGATCAGTGTCCTCGGGGTGCTCGATGGCGTCCTCGAGTTCGGCGCGCAGGCCGGCGATCGGATTGCGCAACTCGTGCGACGCCGTGGCCGCGAAGTCCTGCTGCCGGACGACCGCCTCCTCCAGACGGGCGAAGGTGAGGTTGGCGGCACGGGCGAGTTCGGCGAACTCGTCGCCCCCGGGAGGGATGGGCAGGCGGCGGCCTGGGTCGGTCGCGGTGATCTTGTCTATGTGGGCGAGGAAGGCCCGGATGGGCCGCAGCGCGCGACCGACGGCCCACCAGGTGGCCCCGCCCGCGCCGGCGGTCAGAACCAGGCCGAAGCCGATCAGGAGGACTTCCAGGCCGCGCCCCTCGAGCAGACCGGTGTCCGCGTCGGCGTCCAGGGGGGCGCTCAGGGGCAGGACCGTCTCGTCCAGCATGATCAGGACGGCCAGAACGGTCAGTACCAGCAGCAGGGTGGCCGCGGTGCAGCGTGTACGGATGGATCGGTGTGGATGGGCGATGATCACGGTCGGCTTCCGGTTCGTCTTCATCGGACCGCGGCGGTGAGGCGGCCCAGGAGATCGAGCGCCTGCTCGGAGGAGCTGCCCGGTTCGGCCTGGAAGACCAGGACGTGATGCCCGGGAAGGCGTACGACGTCGAGGACGTCGCAGACGAGGGTGAGTTCACCGACCAGGGGATGGCGCAGGCGCTTGACCCGGCGGGCGTCCGACGACACGTCGTGCCCGGCCCAGATCCGCCGGAAGTCCTCGCTGCGCTCGGAGAGTTCGCCGAGCAGGGCGTCGAGGCCGGGATGCTGCTCCTGGGCGGCGATGGAGTGCAGAAGATCCGTCGCGGCGGCGGCGATGTGGGGCCACTCGGTGAAGAAGTCCGCCGCCGCCGGGTCCAGGAAGACCAGCTTGAAGAGGTTGTCGCTGTACCGCAGCCCGCCCAGCAGCGCGACCCCCAGATCATTGGCCGAATTCACGTTCATCAACGGGTCGCAGAGCAGGACGGGCACGCCGTGCCAGTCGTCCATGAGCCGCCGCAGGCACGCATCCGCACCGGCGACGCCGAGAGTGTCGCAGCTGTTCATGCCATCGAACGTAGGCCGGATGCGGGCAGGCTGGGTGGCCGTGGTACTCCCACGCACCAGAGACCCAGTCAATTCAGACATAACAGACATATGGTGGGTGTATGGCTAACGACAGACAGCTCGGCGAGTTCCTCCGCGCCCGGCGCGAGGCCACCCCTCCGGCCCGAGTCGACCTGCCTGACGCCGGAACCCGCCGCACCCCCGGCCTACGGCGGGAGGAGGTGGCGATGCTGATCGGTGTCAGCACCGATTACTACATCCGCCTCGAACAGGGCCGCGAACGCAACCCCTCCGACCAGGTGACCGCCGCCCTGGCCGAGGTGTTCAGCCTGGGCGCGGACGCCCTGACCCACTTCTACGAGCTGGTGCGCGGAGACCTCCCGGCCGACCCGGAACCGAGCAGCCCGGACGCCGCCACGGAACAGATCAGCCCGAACCTGGCCCGGCTGATGGACAGCTGGCACCGGACGCCGGCCTTCGTGATCAACCAGTGGATGGAGGTGGTGGCCCTGAACCCGTCGGCCACGGCCTTCTACTCGCGCGGACTCAAGCGGACGACGAAAGTCGGCAACAACACGCTCCGCGCGATGTTCCTCGATCCCGTCGTACGGGAGTTCTACGGCGACTGGGAGTCGACCGCACACTCCAAGGTCGCCCACTTCCGCGCCATCGCCGGCCGCAACCCGCACGACGTCCGCCAGACCCAGCTGATCGAGGAACTGTCCGACGAGAGCCCCGAGTTCCGCGACGCGTGGGCCCGCTACGACGTCCAGGTCGAACACGGCCGCGCCCGGCGCTTCCGCCATGACCTGGTCGGAGAGCTGACGGTCAACTGCGAGGTGTTCTCCCTGGCCGGAGCCACCGGCCAGCATCTGATCACCCTGCAGGCCGACCACGACACCCACTCGGCGGAGGCCCTCGACGCGCTCTGCCGGGAAACCCTCTGAGTTTCAGGGGAAAACGAAGAACCCCCACAACCGGCGACGGTGGTGAGGGTTCGAAATGATCAGATCTGGTGCCCCCTGCAAGATTCGAACTTGCGCTCCCGGCTCCGGAGGCCGGTGCTCTATCCCCTGAGCTAAGGGGGCTCAGGAACGACTTCAGATTACCAGTACTCCAGCCCCTCTACGCACATCGTTATGCGACGCGCCCGTGCACACATCCCCCGAAAACCCCGCGCCGCCCGCCCCTCAGGGGTAGCCTCGCGCCCGTGGGTGAGGTTTTGGGGCGCGTACTGGTCGTCGACGACGACGAGGTCATCCGGCAGCTCATCGCGGTCAATCTGACCTTGGAGGGCTTCGATGTCTATACAGCTTTTGACGGACAAGATTGCTTGGACCGGGTCAAAGAGGTCGATCCTGATGTGATCACCCTCGACGTCATGATGCCGCGGCTCGACGGGTGGGAGACCGCCACCAAGCTGCGGACCGATCCTGCCACGACCCACGTCAAGGTCGTGCTGATCACCGCCAGGGCCCAGGAGGACGACAAGCGGCGCGGGCTCGGCATCGGCGTCGACTCCTACCTGACCAAGCCGTTCGACCCGGCCGAGCTGATCCAGGTCGTCCGCGACCTGGCCGTCGCGGCGCGGAACCGGCCCAGGTCGCAGGAGATCTAGCCCCCACCGGGGCTCTATCGTCGATGGCATGACCTTCGAGCTGGCCCTCTGGTACGAACCCGAACCGATCTCCAGAGAAGAGGCGCGGGACTTCTACCAGAAGGCCGAACTCCCCCCGGAGACCAGCCGGAAGCTGGCCGCCGCGCTCCCGGGGGCCACTGTCGACGGCGCGTTCGTGATCGCTCCTGACGAGCTGACCGACGAGGTCGGCAACGCCGCCTTCGTCTTCGCCCGGGAGCACGATCTCGTCTGTTACGACCCTCAGCGCCATCTGATCCACAACCGGGAGCCGCTGGGCGCCTACCGGGACGTCCAGTTGCACACCGGCAACGGCATGGTCGTCCACGACCCTGATCTGAACCTGGTCAACGACGTCCTGGAGACCCTTTCCGCGCAGAACCCGTTCATGGCGCTGGTCGTCTACGGGCACCATTTCGTCCAGGTCTCGCCGGGCTATGAGGTCGACTTCAAGGAATCGGGCGTCATCCGCACCACGACCACGCCCGACCAGGCCGCGGTCCGGCGGATCGTCCTGCTCTATCTGGTGGGCGATCGGTCGTTCCTCGACACTCATGAGTGGACGGTCCGGGGGTAGTGCCGGGGGCATGGATCTGCGCACTGATCGGGTCGGGCTGCTTCTCGACCAGCTGAAGACCTCCATAGAGTTCACCAAGGCCCGCCTTGAGGGGCTGACCGACGACGAATACTTCTGGGAGCCGGCCCCGGGCAATTCCTGGACCGTCAGGAGAAGGCTCGACGGCGACGAGAACGTCTACGGCAGAGGCGACTGGATCGCCGACTTCGCGCTCCAAGAGCCCTTTCCGCCGCCCGTCACCAGCATCGGCTGGCGGCTGACCCATCTGGTCGCGTGTTTCGCGCTGCGGTGGGACTGGACGTTCGGGGACCGCCGGATGCTGTTCGACGATATCGAGATCCCCCACACGGCCGACGACGCCCAGAAGCGCCTCTGGGAGATCGTCGAACGCTGGAGTGAGGACGTCGACCGTCTCACCGAGGAACAGCTGGACACCGTGGGGTTCAGCCAGTTCCCGGCCGGGCTGGACCCCACGGTGCCGTTCGTCGCCATCGTGTGGTGGCTGAACCGTGAGTTCGTCCACCACGCCGCGGAGGTCGCGCTGCTGCGGGACCTCTATCGGGAGAACGTGAACCAGTTGAGGTTCACGAAGTCGGCCGGTTGACCGCTGCTGAAGGTGATGTAGACGGTCTGCGTGCCGGAGACCGCCGAGATGTTGGCGGGGACGGTGCGCCACGACTGCCAGCCGCCGGTGTTGCCCACCGAGAGTTGCCCGATCACGGTGCCGGTGGGGCTGCCCAGCCTGACCTGGACGAGCCCGCTGACTCCCCCGGCCGCGCCCGACGCGACCCGCGCGTTGAACTGGGTCTCGCCGGTGAAGCTGACCGAGTAGCGCAGCCAGTCGCCGTTGGAGATGTAGGCGACGTTCTGGCCGCCGCCCGAGTCGGTCGTGGTCTCGAGCTGGGTGCCCTGCTGGGCGTTGTGCGACTCGGCCTGGATCACGCCGCCGGTCGGGGGCGGCGATTCCGGCGGCGGGGTCGTGCCGGTGCCGCTCTGGTAGACGGCGACGTAGTCGACGACCATGGGCCGGCCGCTGACGGTGGCGGACGTCGGGGTGCCGAATCCGGCCACACCGTTGGGGAAGCCGCCGCCCATCGCCACGTTGAGCAGCAGGAAGTAGCCCGCGTGGCTGGTCATGTTGTTCCAGGTCGTCGCGTCGAACTGGTTCTGGCTGAGGGTGTGGTAGTTGACGCCGTCGACGTACCAGCGGAACTGGTTGGGCGTGATCGAGCGGTCCCATTCGAAGCGGTACGTGTGGAACGCCGACTGGCACGAAGATCCCGGGCATACCCGCGCAGCTCCGAGCCCATTGGTCTCGTTGCAGTTGCCGCCGGGGGTGACGCCGCAGTGGAGCACGCCCCACACCTGGTTGATCCCGTTGACGTTCTCCATGATGTCGAACTCGCCGATGCCGGGCCAGTTCCAGTAGTTGCCCCGGTAGGGGGCGCCGAGGGCCCAGAAGGCCGGCCAGTAGCCGAGCGCCGCGTTGCCGGTCACGTTGGGCATCTGGATGCGGCCCTCGATCCGCAGCACCCGGCCCGAGGCGGGCTTGAAGTCGGCGCGGCGCGACTCGATGCGGGCGGAGGTCCAGTTCGTCCCGCTGCCGATCGGGGTGATGCGCAGGTTGCCGCCGCCGTCGAGGCTGAGGTTGCTGGTGCTGGACGTGTAGTTCTGGATCTCCCCGGTGCCCCAGTTGCCGGGGCCGCCCGGATAGCCGTGACCGGTGTCGATGATCCAGTTGGTGGACGAGGGCAGCGTGTTCGCCGCGCCGTTGAAGTCGTCGGACCAGACCAGGGTCCAGCCCGAGGGGGTCGCCGGGACGGCGGCGTTGGCGACGCCGATGCACAGCACCGGGACCATTAACGCGGTGATCCATCCAACCAGAGAGCGTTTTCCTGCTCGCAAGGTCGCCATGGGGAACCTTTCGGGAGGTGGGAAGTCGCAGCGCCGCGTGTTGATTGCCGTTACTGTCACCCGGCTTCTCACATCGGTCAAGGCCCAGAGTGAAGATTCTAGAGAGCGCTCTCAATATTCGGACTCTGAACACGCGCCAGCGCTCCGAGCACTCCGGCGCGTTCGCCCAGTTCACCCTTCACCACGGTGACCGCGTGGGCCGCGCTCGGGATGGCCAGCCGCCCGACGACCGTCATGATCGGCTCGATCAGCAGCGGACCGGCCTCGGCCAGGGCGCCGCCGATCACCACCAGGCCCGGGTTGAGGATGTTGCACAGGCTGGCCACCGCCACACCGAGGTGCCGCCCCGCGTCGGCGATCACGCGGCGGCAGCCGATGTCGCCCGCGTGGGCCAGTTCGACCAGCCGCGACACCGTGACCTGCCCGTGGGTGGGCCGGACCAGGTCGATGAGCTGCTGGCCGCCCGCCAGCGTCTCCAGGCAGCCGCGGTTCCCGCAGCGGCACAGCCTTCCGTTCTCGTCGATCGTGATGTGGCCGAGCTCGCCGGCCGTCCCGGTCGCGCCCCGATAGAGCCGCCCGTTGATCAGGATGCTCGCCCCGACCCCCGTGCCGATCTTCATGTACGCCACCTCGCGCCGCCCCTTCGCCGCCCCCCACGTGGCCTCGGCGAGGGCTCCCAGGTTGGCGTCGTTGTCGACCACGACGGGCACGCCGAGACGTCGTCCCAGCTCAGCGGCCGGATCAACACCGGCCCAGCCAGGCAGTATGGTGCTCGACCCCATGATCCCCGTCTGCGGGTCGATGGGACCCGGCAGACCGAGCCCCACTGCTTTGATCTCGGTACGCCCGACGCCCGCCCGCCCCAGCAGATCGATGATCAACCGTTCGGCCGCCGACAGCCCTTCAGGCGCTCTGACCCCCATGTCGAACGGGATCGCCTCCTCGGCCAGCACGCGATGGGACCGCTCGGCCAGCGCCACCCGCAGATGCGAGTGCCCGAAGTCGACGCCCGCGACGAGCCCGGTCTCGCGGACCGGGGTGATGAGGTGGCGACGGCCGCCCGCCTGGGAGATCTCCACCAGCCCGGCGTCGCGCAACTCCCTGACGATGGTCGAGACGGTGGCCGGGGAGAGGCCCGTCTGGCGGGCGAGCTGGGCCTGGGTGAGGGCGCCCGCCTGACGAACCGTCTCGGTGATCAGGCGGCGGTTGGTCTCTCGCAGAGCCGTCAGCGAGTTGGCCATCAAACGATCTCCCTTGTTCAGGGATTGAACGTACACCCCTTGACGTTCCAGTGGAACGGGTGGATTCTGAACAGAGAGCGCTCTCAGATGGTGGAAAGGGGCAGGAATGGCCCCACGAACGTTCAAGGTCATCATGGACGGAGAGGGGAACTACTCCCTCTGTCCCGCCGACCGCGACATCCCTGACGGATGGGTCGCGACCGGTGTCGACGGCGTGTTCCAGGAACACCTCGACCGCGTGGCGACGCTGTGGGGCGTCGACGGCACGATCGTCTGACCGGCCGTCAGGCCAGTTCCCGCTTCAGGCCCGTCATGATCTCCCCGGCCGCCGCGAACTCCTCCCTCGTCACTTCGAGGCCGAACCCCCGGACCTCGGCGACGACCACCTCCGACTCGTCTTCCAGCTTCTCCACGGCGAGCGCGAAACCGAGGCAGTCGAGTTCGCCGTTCGCCGCAGCCGCCAGGATCTCGGCGGCACGACCTTTCTTCCGGCGAACCCCTTTGTGACGGTATGGTCCGCCGGTGGCCTCCATCCGCATCGAGACGCTCGTCGCCGCCCCGCCCGATCTCATCTGGGATGTCATCAGCGACGTCGGCGCGGTTCATGAGCGGCTGCTGCCCGGCCGGGTCGTCGACACGAAGATCGAGGACGGCCGCAGATTCCTCACGTTCCCCGACGGCAACGTGGTCGAAGAGCTGATCGTCTCGATCGACGACGAGGCCCGGCGGCTCGCCTACGCGGTGGTCGCGGGCGCGCGTCCCCCGCTGATCCACCACCACGCCTCGTTCGAGGTCCGGCCGGACGGAACGCTGGTCTGGAGGGCCGACATCCTCCCGGACACCGCCGCCGGAGAGGTGGAGATCCGGATGCGGTACGGCGCCGCCGAGATGAAGGCCGCGATCGAGAGCGCTACGCCGACTCCCTGACCACCAGCTCGGTCGGCAGGATCACCGACTCGCCGGGGTTGAGCAGCAGCCGCGCGAGCTCGCGGCCCATCCGCAACGTCGGCTGCCTGATCGTCGTCAGCGGCGGGTCGGCGTAGGACGCGGACGGGATGTCGTCGTAGCCGATCACCGCCACGTCGTCGGGCACCCGGCGGCCGGCCTTGCGCAGGGCCTGCAGCGCGCCGAGCGCCATCATGTCCGAGGCCGCGAACACCGCGTCGAGCGCGGGGTCGTCTTCGAGCAGCTGGTTCATGCCCTCGAAGCCGCTGTCGCGGGTGAAGTCGCCGATCGCGATGATCGACCGCCGGCCCGAATCGCGCAGCATCGTGCGATAGCCGGTCAGGCGGTCGATGCCGGCCACCATGTCGGGCGGCCCGGCGATGGTCGCGATGCGCCGGCGGCCCGACTCCAGCAGATGCCTGACCGCCGACTCGGCGCCGCCGACGTTGTCGATGTCGACGTACGGAAGAGAGGAACCCGTCAGGGGCCGGCCGCTGCAGACGACCGGGATGCCCCAGCGGGCGAGGGCGGCGGGCAGGGGGTCGGCCCCGTGCATGGAGGCGACGATCACCCCGTCGACGTGGCCCGAGGTCGTGTAGCGCTCGACGCGCTCGTGGCCCCGGGAGGAGCCGGCCAGCATCAGGACGACCTGTTTGTCGGCCGCGTCGGCCTCGATCGACACCCCCCGGATGATGCCGGCGAAGGTCGGGTCGTCGGAGAAGACGCGTACCGGCGGCTCGGAGAAGACCAGCGCGATCGAGTCGGCCCGCTGGGTCACCAGGCTGCGGGCGGCCTGGTTGGGGACGTAGCCGAGTTCCTCGACGGCCCGCTGGACGGCGACGCGGATGTGCTCGGCCACGGTCGTCGAGCCGTTGACGACGCGGGAGACCGTCGCCCGGGACACACCGGCCCGGGCGGCGACCTTCTCCAGGGTGGGTCTGCTCACGCCAGCCCGTTCCGGCGGATCACCTCGGCGTACCACTTGGCGCTGTCCTTCGGGAAGCGCTCCTGGGTCGCGTAGTCGACGTAGACCAGTCCGAAGCGCTTGTCGTACCCGTAGGCCCACTCGTAGTTGTCCAGGAAACTCCACACCAGGTATCCCCGCAGGTCGACGCCCTGGGCGATGGCGTCGTGGGCGGCGCGGAAGTGGCCGTCGAGGAATTCCGTGCGCCGCCTGTCGTCGACTCGGCCCCCGATGAGCGTGTCGTCGAAGGCGGCGCCGTTCTCGGTGATCATGAGCGGCACGCCGGGGTAGTCGCGGGACAGGCTCACCAGGAGTTCGGTGAGGCCCGCGGCCTCGATCGGCCAGCCCATGGCGGTCTTCGGACCGTCGGGGACAGGGAACCCGATGCCCTCGCTGCCCGGGAAGACCGGGTTGGCGGGTTCCCCGGGGCGGGGTTCGGTGAAGGTCGGGTTGTAGTAGTTGACGCCCAGCACGTCGATCGGCTGCCCGATCAGCGCCAGGTCCCCCTCGTGCACGAACGACCAGTCGGTGAAGCGTTCGGCGCGGGCGACCACGTCGGCCGGGTAGACGCCGCGCAGGACCGGGTCGAGGAAGATCCGGTTCATGATGCCGTCGGGCACCGCCACGGCGTCGGGGTCGCTCCCCCGCATCGGCGATAGGGCGTGGGTGATGCTGATCTGCCTGGCGCCGAGCGCGCGCAGCTCCCGCACCGCGAGTCCGTGGCCGAGGAGCAGATGGTGGGCCGCCGCGAAGGAGGCGCCGATGTCGGTACGACCGGGAGCGTGGATGCCGGCGGCGTAGCCGAGGAAGGCCGAGCACCACGGCTCGTTCAGGGTCGTCCAGTTCTCCACCCGGTCGCCCAGGCGGCGGAACACGGCGGCCGAATATTCGGCGAACCGCTCAGCCGTGTCGCGGTTGGTCCAGCCGCCCCTGTCTTCCAGGGCCTGCGGCAGGTCCCAGTGGTAGAGGGTGACGTAAGGGCTGATGCCGGCCTCGTGCAGGTCGTCGACGAGGCGGTCGTAGAAGTCGAGGCCGCGCGGGTTGGCCGGGCCGCTGCCGCTGGGCTGGATGCGGGGCCAGGCGACCGAGAAGCGGTAGGCCGACATGCCGAGCGAGGCCATCAGCGCCACGTCGTCGCGGTGGCGGTGATAGTGGTCGCAGGCGACCTCACCGGTGTGCCCCTGGAAGACCTTGCCCGGGGTGGCGCTGAACGTGTCCCAGATGCTCGGCCCGCGTCCCCCGTCGCGGGTGGCTCCCTCGATCTGGTAGGCGGCGGTCGCGGTGCCCCAGACGAACCCCTGTGGGAATTCCACGACCTCCGACTCCCTGGCCAGATCCGCCGACACGGTCATGCTGCCGCCCCCACCCGTCCGGCTCCCTACGTGAGAGCGCTCTCAGCAAGCATCCCGGCAAGTCGGCCCCCATGTCAACGCGGGCCCGTTTCACAGGATTTTCCGGTGACAGGTGAGGACGCATTGACTCAGACTTAACTCGGAGTTAGCGCCCGACGCCTGAGAGCGCTCTCCGTGACGGCCCTCAGGGGCGGTCCGGACGCCCCGGCCGACCGCCGCCGCCCTGGCGCGGCCGCCGGCCGCGCCGATCCCGATGGGCCCTACCACCGGCCGGGACGGGGCGATCCAGCTCGTCAGGCCCCACCTCCGGCGAGGACGAAGCGGTGTTCCCGGAGAGTTACGGCCGCGACACCGTCAGCACCGGATCCGGCGGCCCTCATCGGGCGGCTCCCTTTGATCGAATTTGTATGGGCATGCGGATTAATTCATTCTCCGGGCGTGGTGACCGAATCGGAACACAACCGTGGTCGCGCTCCCACCGCTGTCCTCATAACGTGTCCTGAGTTGAGGCATGGGGCGTTGAATGCCGGGAATGTGACGATCGGCCACCCTCCCGGTCACCGGCCGCTACGTCGCCAGAGAGCGCTCTCCTCATTATCGGAACTGTCCAATTCACAATGAGGTAACCGTAATCTCACATGGATTGACACGCCGTCGTAACCGGGGTGAAGCTTCCGGAATCGCTCTCTGATGAGAGTTCATGGAAGAACTTTGGAGGAAGGGTCCATGTCGCTCCTCTCACGACCCGCCCGTTTGTCCGCCATCGCGGCCAGTTTGGGCCTGGCACTCGTGGCCACCGGCTGCGGCAACTCCGGCGGCGACACCGCCGCGCCGAGCGCGAGTGCTGCCGGCGGCGGCGAAGCCGCGTCCGCGGAATGCGCGCCGTTCACCGAGTACGGCAAGTTCGACGGCACGACGGTGAGCATCTACTCCCCGATCCGCGACGCGGAGGCCGACCTGTTCGAGCAGGCCTGGAAGCCCTTCGCCGACTGCACCGGCATCAAGATCACCTATGAGGGCACCGGCGAGTTCGAGGCCCAGATCCAGGTGCGTGCCGACGCCGGCAACCCGCCCGACATCGCCTTCTTCCCCCAGCCCGGCCTCCTTGAGCGCTTCGCCAAGGCCGGCAAGCTGAAGCCCGCCTCTGAGAAGGTCAAGGGCCTGGCCAACGAGAACTGGTCGCCCGACTGGGTCAAGTACGGCACGGTCGACAACACCTTCTACGGCGCGCCGCTGGGCGCCAGCGTGAAGTCGTTCGTGTGGTACTCCCCCTCCATGTTCGCCGAGAAGGGCTGGACCGTCCCCACCACGTGGGCCGATCTGATGACCCTGACCGAGACGATCGCCGCCTCCGGCATCAAGCCCTGGTGCGCCGGCATCGAGTCGGGCGACGCCACCGGCTGGCCCGCGACCGACTGGATCGAGGACATCGTCCTCCGCGACCTCGGCCCCGACGGCTACGACCAGTGGGTCGGCCACGACCTCCCCTTCAACGACCCCAAGATGATCACCGCGGTCGACAAGGTCGGCGCGATCCTCAAGAACGAGAAGTACGTCAACGGCGGCTACGGCCCCGTGAAGTCGATCGCCTCGACCGCCTTCCAGGAGGGCGGCGTCCCGATCACCGAGGGCAAGTGCGCCCTGCACCGCCAGGCCTCCTTCTACGCCAACTTCTGGCCCGAGGGCACCAAGGTGGCCGAGGACGGCGACGTCTTCGCGTTCTACCTGCCCGGCAACGACGCCACCAGCAAGCCGGTGCTCGGCGCCGGTGAGTTCGTCGCCGGATTCTCCGACCGTCCCGAGGTCCAGGCCGTCCAGGCCTACCTCGCCGGTGGCGACTTCCCGAACCGCCGTATGGCGCTCGGAACCTATGTCTCGGCCAACAAGAAGGTCGACGTCAGCAAGGCCGCGAACCCGATCGACAAGCTCTCGATGGAGATGCTGCAGGACCCGAGCACGGTCTTCCGCTTCGACGGTTCCGACCTGATGCCGGCCGCGGTCGGCGCGGGCACCTTCTGGAAGGGCATGACCGACTGGATCAACGGCAAGGACACGAAGTCGACCCTCGACTTCATCGAAGCCTCCTGGCCCAAGTCCTGACATAGGGCGACCGTCCCGGCCCCGGAGCCCTACGCTCCGGGGCCGGGCGTACCTGTAACTGGGAGACCCTCACCATGGATTTGGTCTTCGATTTCGCCGCTGAAGCGCCCAAACTGGTCCAGCTTCTGATCGGCGTCGTTGCGTTCCTGGCCTTCGTCGGCCTCATGCTCCTGCTGCTCGACCGTGCCCCCATGAAGGAACGGTCGTGGCTGCACTCACTCCTGCTGCTCGGCCCCGCGCTGCTGCTGCTCGGGATCGGCCTGGTGGTCCCCGGGATCCGGACCACCCTGCTCTCGTTCATGAACGGCGACAGCAGCCAGTTCGTCGGCCTCGACAACTACGCCTGGATGTTCACCCAGCCCGAGTCGCTCACGGTCCTGCGCAACACCCTGATCTGGGTGCTGCTGGTGCCGGCTCTGGTGACGGCCATCGGCCTCGTGTACGCCGTCGTGGTGGACAAGTCCCGCTTCGAGTCGGTGGCCAAGTCGCTGGTGTTCCTGCCGATGGCGATCTCGTTCGTCGGCGCGGGCATCATCTGGCGGTTCGTGTACGCCTACCGCCCCACCGAGGGCGACCAGATCGGCCTGCTCAACCAGGTCGTGGTGTGGCTCGGCGGCGAACCGCAGCAGTGGCTGCAGAACGCCCCGACCAACACGCTGTTCCTCATCGTCGTGGTGGTCTGGATCCAGGCCGGCTTCGCCACCGTGGTCCTGTCGGCCGCGATCAAGGGCATCCCGGCCGAGATCGTCGAGGCCGCCCGCCTCGACGGCGCGAGCCCGATGCAGATGTTCTTCCGGGTCACGCTCCCCTCGATCCGCCCCGCGCTCGTGGTGGTGCTGGTGACCCAGTCGATCGGCACCCTGAAACTGTTCGACATCGTCCGCACGATGACGGGCGGCCAGTTCGACACCAGCGTCATCGCCAACGAGATGTACAACCAGGCGTTCCGTTACGGCGAGGCGGGCAAGGGCGCGGCTCTGGCCGTGTTCCTCTTCGTGCTCGTGACGCCCATCGTCGTCTACCAGATCCGCTCGTTGCGGCAGCGCCGGGAGGCATGAGATGACCACCATCGCCCCGAGCGTGGCCAAACCCCAGCAGCCGAAAACACCGGTGGGCCGGGTCCGCAAACGGCTGACCAGCCGCACCGCGAGCCTGGTCGCCGTCGTCATCGCGGTGCTCTGGACGACCCCGACGTTCGGCCTGTTCCTGTCGTCGTTCCGGCCGGAGGACGACATCAAGGGATCGGGCTGGTGGACGTGGTTCACCAACCCCGCGCTGACGCTGGACAACTACAAAGAGGTGCTGTTCGGCAGTTCCTCGTCGTCGGGCCGCCTGGCCAGCTTCCTGATCAACTCGATCGTGATCACGATCCCGTCGGTGCTGTTCCCGCTGGCGCTGGCCACCTTCGCGGCCTACGCGCTGTCGTGGACGAGGTTCAAGGGCCGCGACTGGGTCTACATCGCGATCTTCGCCCTCCAGGTCGTACCGCTGCAGATGGCTCTCGTGCCGCTGCTGTCGTTCTTCTCGCAGGGTGTCGAGGTGTTCGGGCTGACCCTGATGCCGGCCTGGAACCTCGAAGGCTCGGCCCAGTTCATCCAGGTCTGGTTCGCGCACACCTGTTTCGCGCTGCCGCTGGGCGTGTTCCTGATCCACAACTTCATGTCGGAACTCCCCGGCGAACTGATGGAGGCGGCCCGCGTCGACGGCGCCACCCACGGCACGATCCTGCGCAAGGTCGTATTGCCGCTGGTGGCCCCCGCGCTGGCGGCGTTCGGCATCTTCCAGTTCCTGTGGGTGTGGAACGACCTGCTGGTCGCGCTCATCTTCTCGGGCGGCACGGCCGAAACGGCTCCGATGACGGTACGGCTGGCGCAGATGGCCGGGACCAGAGGAAACGAGTGGCAGCGCCTCACCTCGGGCGCGTTCGTCTCCATGGTCATCCCGTTGATCGTCTTCCTGTCGATGCAGCGTTACTTCGTACGCGGCCTGCTGGCCGGAAGTGTGAAGGGCTAGGGGCCGATATCGTTATCGTCCGCAACCCAAGCCCCGTGGGAGGGACCTGTCGATGAAGCGCCCCACCTTGGAGGCCGTCGCCGCACGAGCCGGGGTTTCCCGGGCGACCGTCTCCAGGGTCGTCAACGGCCAGGCCACCGTCGGTCCCGAGATCCGCGACGTGGTTCTGCGCGCCGTCCGAGAGCTGGGCTACGTGCCCAACTCGGCGGCGCGCAGCCTCGTCACCCAGCGGACCGACTCGATCGCCCTGGTGGTGTCGGAGCCGACGACGCGGGTGTTCTCCGACGACCCCATGTTCTCCACCGTCATCCGCTCGGCCAGCGTCGAGCTTGAGGCGGCCGACAAGCAGGTCGTGCTGATGCTCAGCGGCTCGGCCCAGTCACACGCCCGTGTGGAGCGATACATCGCCAGCGGTCACGTCGACGGCGTCATGCTGATCTCGATGCACGGCGCCGACCCGCTGCCCGCCGCGATCACCCGCATGGGCGTCCCGGCGGTGTCCTACGGCCGCCCCGCCGTCCCGGTGGCGCTCCCCTACGTCGACAACGACAACGTGGGCGGCGCGGAGAAGGCCGTGAAACACCTGCTGGAGCGGGGTCGCCGGCGCATCGCCACGATCGCCGGACCGCAGGACATGATCGGCGGGCAGGACCGGCTGACCGGCTACCGCACGGCCCTGCGCGACAGCGACAAGCGCTCGATCGTCGCGGTCGGCGACTTCACCCGCGAGTCCGGCGCCATCGCGATGCGCCAGCTCCTCGAAGACGACCCGCAACTCGACGCGGTGTTCATCGCCAACGACCTGATGGCGATCGGCGCGATGCAGGCGCTGCGCCACGCGGGGCGGAGCGTGCCGGGCGACGTGGCGATCGTCGGTTTCGACGACATCGAGGCGGCCCGCTACACCGACCCGCCGCTGACGACGGTCCGTCACCCGATCATCGAACAGGCGGCGGCGATGGTGAAGCTGCTGCTCAGCCTGCTGGAGCGCGACGAGACGGTGGCCGATCCGGTGATACTTTCCACCGAGTTGGTCGTCCGCGAATCGGCCTGACGCTACAGCCCGGCGACCCGGCTCCGGCGTTCGAGGAACACGACGTCTCTCCACCTGTCGTGGTGGCGTCCGACGCGTTCCCGGACGCCGACCGGCCGGAACCCGGCCTTCTCGTGGAGCCGCAGGCTGGCGGCGTTCTCGGGGAAGATCCCGGCCTGGACGGTCCAGATCCCGTCGGCCTCGGTCGAGTCGATCAGGGCGTTCAGGAGCAGGGTCCCGATCCCGCGTCCCTGGTGGGCCGGGGAGACGTACAGGGAGTGCTCGACGACCCCGGCGTAGACGCACCTGCTGGAGACGGCGGAGGCGGCGATCCACCCGGCCACCTCCCCCGACGCGGTGTCGACGACCACATACCGGTGGCCGGGGAGCCTGGCCGCGACGAAGTCCTCCCAGGCCGGCGCGACGGTCTCGAAGCTGGCCTGGCCGCCGTCGAGCCCCGCCTGGTAGATGGCCAGGACCTGAGCGGCGTCCTCGTCGCGCATCGAGCGGACGACCACCCCCGCGTCGATCTCCCCCAGCAGCATCAGGACCCGGCGCTCGATCTCGTCGCGGATCGGCCGCACCGCGTCCATCCCCTGACCCGCCGGGTCGGGCAGGTCCCAGTCGAGGTAGCGCTTGCCCGGGTAGAAGGCGCAGGTGTCGCCGCACCCCATGGTGATCACGACGTCGGACGCCTGGACCGCCTCGTCGGTGAGGGGTTTCGGATACGCCTTCGACAGGTCGAGCCCGATCTCCGCCATGGCCGCGACCACGGCGGGGTTGAGCGTGGCGGCGGGCACCGACCCGGCCGACCGGACCACGACGCGGCCCTTGGCGTGATGATCGAGCAGGGCGGCGGCCATCTGCGAACGGCCTGCGTTGTGCACACAGACGAAGAGCACGTCGGTCATACGAATTCCTCGGAAGCTTGAGCGGGGTGGAGAACCAGGACCAGGGCGGTTCCGACGACCGCGCCGACGACCTGGGCCAGGACGAAGGGCGCGACCGACCCCGGCGCGATCCCGGCGAAGGTGTCGCTGAAGACGCGGCCGACGGTCACGGCGGGGTTGGCGAACGAGGTCGACGAGGTGAACCAGTAGGCCGACCCGATGTAGGCCCCGACCGCCGGTGCGGCCAGGTGGGCACGGCCGGTGCGGACGAGGCTGAACACCAGGGCGACCAGACCGGCGGTCGCGACCACCTCGGCCAGCCACAGCGACGGTCCGGTCCGGACGGTCGTGGCGACGGTGACGGCGGGCAGGCCGAACATGAGGTTGGCCAGCACGGCGCCGCCGATGGCACCCGAGGTCTGCGCCAGCGCGTAGACCCCAAGCGTGGTGTGGTCGCGCCTGCCCAGCGCCCAGTCGACGAGGGAGACCACGGGGTTGAGGTGGGCGCCGGACACCGGTCCCACGATCAGGATGATGACCGCGAGCCCGGCGGCGGTCGCCGCGGCGTTCTCGGCCAGTTGGAGGCCGACGTCGTCGGGGGACAGCCGCGCGGCGGCGATGCCCGACCCGATCACGACCGTGACGAGCAGGCAGGTCCCGACGAACTCGGCTGCGGCGCGCCGGGCCAGTGGGATCACACCTCCGCCTTGGACGTGGCGAACAGCGCCGACAGACGGTCGAGTGTCTCGGGGATCACCCATGAGTAGACCCAGGTGCCGCGCCGCTCGGACCCGATCAGCCCGGCCTCTCTGAGGATCTTCAGGTGGTGGGAGATCGTCGGCTGGGAGAGGTCGAAGTCGGGCAGGAGATCGCAGACGCAGGTGTCGGCGTCGCGGGCCGCGATGAGCGACAGCAGGCGCAGCCGCACCGGGTCGGCGACCGCTTTTAGGATGCGGGCCATCTCGACGGCGTCGTCCTTGGCGATGGGCTCTCGGGCCAGAGGAGCGCAGCAGTCCGACTGGTTCGACATACGTCAATATTGACATACATCGATACCAGGATGCACGCTACTTAGACATCCATCGATACAGGGAGATCACATGTCCCGTGTTCAGCTCGCGCTGCGGGTTTCCGACCTTGAGGCGTCCGTCGCCTTCTACAGCAGGCTCTTCGGCGCCGAACCGGCCAAGCGGCGGCCCGGCTACGCCAACTTCGCCATCGCCGAACCCCCGCTCAAGCTCGTGCTCCTGGAGGGCGAGCCCGGTCTGCCGACGGTGCTGGACCACCTCGGCGTCGAGGTCGGGACCACCGGCGAGGTGACGGCGGCCTCGGCCCGGCTGGCGGCCGAGGGGCTGGCGACCGCCGACGAGCAGGACACCGCCTGCTGCTACGCGGTCCAGGACAAGGTCTGGGTCACCGGCCCCGGCGACGAGCCGTGGGAGGTCTACACGGTCAAGGCCGACGCGTCGACTCTGACCAGAGAAGACTCGGTCTGCTGCGGATCCGCCGAACCCGTGTGCTGCTGACTCGTCAGCCGGACAGCGTCAGCCGGACAGGGCCCCGTCGATCCTGCTCAGGACCTTGCGGGAGACCAGGCCGTACGCGAAGAAGTCGACGCCCGCAGCGCCCGCCGCCTTGGCCGCCCTGACCTTGGCGGCCAGGCGTTCGGTCGAGTCGACGTCGCGGCGGCGTTCGCCCCAGCCCTCGATGTCGGGCATGCCCGGCCGCAGGATCGCGCGCAGTTCGCGGTCCTTGCCGACCGAGCGCGAATAGGCGGCCAGGTCGTCGGCGATCCGGGCCGCGTCGCGGGCGTAGGCGAGCACCGCGAACGACGGGACCAGGTCGCCGAGCGCCATCAGGTCGATGCCGATCTGCCAGGCGTCGTGCGCCGCCAGGCCCGCGGTGGGGAGGCCGTCGGCGGCGCCCTTCAGCGCGCCGGTGGCGTCCATGAAGGTGAGCTGGGAGCCCTCTTCCGTGACCGCCGCCGAGACCTCGGCGACCAGGGAGGTCACCGTCTCGGAGCGGGCGCGGGCGTAGGCGACCACCTCGGGTCCGGCGTAGGCGGTCAGCGCGGCCCTGGTGACCTGGCCCTGGGCGGGCGGGTCACCGTCGAGGACGCCGCCGACGATGCGGGCGCACTCCTCGCGGGCCACTTCCGCGTTCACGCCCAGTTGGGTGGCCCGCAGCAGGCAGTGGTGGCAGAAGCACAGGCCGAGCAGGAAGGCGTCCATGGGGCCGAGCGGGATGTAGGAGCGCCCGGCGGCGAACGCGGCGAAGTGGAGCGAGTCGGCCACCACGCTGTCGACGCCCTGCCTGGCCACCGCGCGAGCCAGCCCGACGGCGTAGGCGCGCACGTCGGGGTTGGCCGGGCACAGGTCGGCGGGGGCACTGCGGTCGCCGAAGCAGTTGCGGACCGTCACCTCGGGGTGCAGCGCCCCGAGGGTCGGGCTGCGCAGGAACACCGCCCAGCCGTGGAAGGCCAGGCCCTTGGCCCGGCAGGCGGCCCGCAGGTCGTCGAGGACCTTGTCGTCGGCGCCGGCCTGGACCGGCGGCGACAGGCGTCCGAACAGCTCGGGGGGCGGCGGGAAGTGCACCCCGTCGTGGCGGACGGTGACACGGCTGGCCCCGTGCGGGGTGACGTCCGTGATCTGGTGGACGGCCGCGGCCACGGTCACCCCGGCCACGCCGAGCTCCGTGATCCGGTCGAGTACCACGTCGACGCCCTCGTCGCGCAGGTCCTCGACGAAGACGTACACCGAAGAATCCACTAACGCCCCTTGTAGGCCACGAAGTCGATTTCCACCAGGATGTTCATGAGCTGCGATCCTACGGTGGTCCTGACCGGATAGGGCTGGGTGAAGTAGGACTTGTACACCTCGTTGTAGGCGGCGAAGTCCTCCTTCAGGTTCTCCAGGTGCACCGTCGACTTGATCACGTCGTCGAAGGTCAGGCCGTGGGCGGCCAGCACCGCGCCCAGGTTCTGCATGGTCCGGTGGGTCTGCGCAGCCACGTCGTCGCCGACGACCTCACCGGTGACCGGGTCGAGCGGCCCCATCCCGGAGGTGTAGACGAAGTCGCCGACCACGAGCCCCTGCGAGTAGGCGCCGACCGGGGCGGCGCCGTCGGTGGTCCGCAGCTCTTTCTTCACTGTCTCTCCTCAGAAGTACGTGGTGAGCAGATCGACCACGATGTGGTCGTCGTCGATGACCGGGATGACCCGCCACTTGTCGAAGGCGGTGCAGGGGTGGGAGATGCCGAACCTCAGCACGTCCCCGGGCGTGACCGTGTTCGCGGGGTCGCTGAGGTAGGTGTGCTGGTCCTGGATCTTCGTCACTTCCAGGCCGCCGGGCGCGATCGGAAGGTCGAGGTCATGAGAGATGTCGCGCTTGCCCAGCCCGACGATGGCCATGCCGGGTTCGGGGGTGGAGATGACCTGGGCGTACACCTCAAGGGCGGGCTTCAGCCGGTCGGCGAAGGGGCTCATCCGGGCGTAGAAGCCCTCGTCGTGCCCGATGTAGGCGCCGGGGCGCACGATGACCTGGGCGTTCATGCCCGCGAGCTCGTCGGTGACCAGGTCGAAGTAGGAGCTGCCGCCGGCCGAGACGATCGGGGCGTCCAGGTCTTCCGCGAGCCTGCGCAGGTCCTTCAGATACCGGGTGACGCCGGCGCGATCGGGCTGGGTGCCCTCATAGCCGGACACACCGGCGAACTCGACCCCGTCGGTGGCGTCGATGAGGGCTTTGAGCGCTTTCGCCTCGTCGAGGGTCCGGCAGCCGGTTCGCCCGCCGGGATGCCCCAGTTCGACCAGGATCCGGAAGCCCTTCCCGGCCAGCAGTTCGACGCCGCGCGGGGAGTCGGCGTAGACAAGCAACTCGAAGTCCTGCTTCGCCAGCCACTCGATCGCTTTCTCGTCGTAGATCTCGTTGGCCAGCAGCACCCTTTCCACCCCCAGGTGCCGATAGATCATGACCTGGCCGGCGGTCGCGGCGGTCAGTCCCCAGGCGCCCGCTTCGAGCTGTTTGGCGAAGAGCTGCGGTGACATGGTCGTCTTGCCGTGCGGGGCGTGCGAAAGGCCGTTTTCCCGTACGTGCCGCGCCAGCACCCCCACGTTGTGGTCGACGGCGCTCTCGCGGGCGACCATGAGCGGCCACGTGAACGGCCCGTCGAACAGGCTGTGGCGCGCCGCGAGGAACTCCTCCGCCGTGACCGGTTCCGGCTGGACGAATCCCCGTGTACGCCAGTCGATGGTCATGCCGGAAATGAGCACTCGTGGATCGTATAGGAGACTACGCCGGTCGCAGGGCCCGGCCGGGGCGAGCTGTAGTGAGTTGTCCGTCTTCGAGGACCTGGCTGCCGTTGATCCAGACGTCGTCGATGCCCTGCGCGAGTGCGCGGGGGTCGGCGTAGGTGGCCGTGTCGGTGACCTTCGCCGGGTCGACGAGGATGAGGTCGGCGGCCTGTCCGGGGCGTACCAGACCTCGATCGAACAGCCGGAACCGCCGGGCCGGATGCGCGGCGAGATGCGACGCGGCCTCTGACCAGGAGAGATCCTGATTCTCACGGACGTGATGGCCGAGGAACCGGGCGAACGCGCCGTAGGCGCGCGGGTGCGGGTGGCCGCCGACGTGCAGGCCGTCGGAACCGCCGGTGTGGGCGGGGTGGCGCAGGATCCGGCGGACGGACTCCTCACCCGCCGGGCCCTCGTCGGGGCGGGCGCTGACGCAGCCGGCTTCGAGGCCGGTCTCGATGAGGAGGCGGCGCGCGAACGCGGCCGGGGTTTCCCCGTTCTGAGCGGCGGCGTCCGGAATCGTCAGGCCCTCGGACCATTCGAGGCCGGGGGCGTGGGCGATGGTGAGACGCTCCCAGGCGTAGTCGAGATCGAGGTTCTCGATCATCGGCAGGGCCGTCGCCGGGTCGGCGGCCGGGACGTGCTGGGGCAGCACGATCATCGCCAGGATCGTGCTGCCGCGCAGGTAGGGGTAGGTGTCGAAGGTCGTGTCGCCCTCGAGCAGCGGGAGCAGCACGTCGGCCGGGCCGTGGAAGTGGGAGACGTGCAGCGGGACTCCCGCCTTCTGCGTGATGGCCAGCGCCTCCTTCATCCCGGTGGGGGCCGACTGGCCGTAGCCGCGCATGTGGGTGACGTACGGGAGACCCTGAAGAGGCGCGCACAGGGCGGCGAGTTCGGCGACGTCGGCGTAGCGGCCGGGGACGTATTCGAGCCCGGTGGACAGGCCCGCCGCGCCCTCTTCGAGGCCCTTCTCCACGATCGAGCGCATTCTGTGCACGTCGTCGGCGTCTGACGCCTTCGGTGCGGGTCCGAGCACGTCGTAGCGGATGGTTCCGTGTGGGAGCAGGAAGATGCTGTTCAGAGCGGCTCTGTCGTGGCTCGCCCTGATTTCCGCCACGGAGAGCGGCCCTGGCGCCGGAAAGGCGCCGTTGATGGCGGCGAAGTACCTCGTGGCGTAGTCGAAGGCGGCTCGCGTGGTGGTCGGGGCGAACGAGAGACCGTCTTGGCCGAGCACGACCGTGGTGACGCCCTGGCGCAGGTTGGCGAGCTGGAACCCCCCGTCGTGGACGAGGGCGTCACCGTGGGAATGGCAGTCGATCATCCCGGGGAGGATGTAGCGGCCGGTGGCGTCGACGGCGTTCTCGTGGGGCAGCCGGCCGATCGCCGTGATCGTGTTTCCCGAGATCCCGACGTCGGCGCGGAACGGCGGGGCGCCGGTTCCGTCGACGACCCGGCCGTTCGCGATCACCACGTCGAAAGTCACGTGATCAGTATGCGGACCGGTACTTGTCCTCGCACGTCACGGCCCGGTTCACCGGGTGTGCGGCCAGGATGCGCGCCGCCTTCTGGCGGGACAGGTTCCAGCCGTTCCACGGTTCGGGGAAGTGCAGGTCCTGGGTCTCGATCACGTCCATGAGGACACAGCTCCTGATCGGTTCCGGCAGCCTGTCCAGGCCCGGGATGGCGTCCGCGCTCAACCGGGCCAGATAGTGCTCGTCGAGGCGGTCGACCCCCCGTACGGAGACCTGGGTCTCCGCCACCTGGGCGTCGGGGTTCCAGACGGCGAAGACCAGCAGCGACACCGCCGTGAGCAGGACCAGCGCCTTCGGCAGCCAGCTCGTCCTCTTCACCAGCCCCCCTATCAGGACCAGCACGAACACGGCGGCGATCCACCAGATCGTCGCGCCGACCGAGGCGCGGAGCCGGGTGAAGCCGTAGGCGGCGGTGTAGAGGCCGAGCCGGTGCAGCGCCGAGGCCAGGATGACCAGCGTCAGCGCGCAGAGCAGGCCGAGCAGGGTGGCCATGATCCAGCGGTCGCCCTTGATCATCATGCTGCAGAAGGCGACGATGAACAGGACGAACACACTGACGGTGATCAGCTCGAAGAACCCCGATCTGGCGTATTCGGCGAACGTCAGCCCGGCCGTCTCCAGCACCCTCCTGCTGCCGCCGAACAACACGGAGACCTGGACTCCGACGAACGCCGCGAACAGCAGGTTCACCCCGACCAACGGGATGACCCAGAGCGTCTTCGCCAGGTTCAGCGGGGCGTAGTCGACGCGGGGTTCGGCCACCGGCCGCAGCGCGACCAGGACCGCGGCGACGGCGAGCACCGCGAACACGACGAACAGGAAGATCCTCACCGGCACCGTCTCGGCCCAGGCCGGCGCCGAGAGAAGATCGCGGGCGAACGAGGAGAAGACGGCGTCGGCCGAGATGAACAGGACCCCGAACAGGGCGATCAGGATCGCGGTGATCCCCAGCGAGATCAGCACCGGGATGTAGTTACGGCGCTTGAGCACCGTGCGGACCGGCCCGATCACGAACCACGGCACCGGGAACACCGCCAGCCCGACCGAGAGCAGACCCCTGGCCACCCCCGCCCAGCCGCGCCCGCCCGACAGCGCCAGCGAGGCGACGACGAAGGCGGCCAGCAGGCTGAGCCCGACCAGCCAGTCGGCGTCCCGGAAGAACGCGACGAAGACGAGCCCGTAGGCGGCGAGACCGTAGGCGATGCTCCAGGCGTTGATCCGGTGCCTGATCGCCGGAACCACGGCGAGGGAGAGCGCGACGGCGGTCAGCACGACGCCGATCCCGGTCGGGGCGTAGGGGAAGCAGACCGCCGCGACCAACCCCGTCGCCGTCGCCGCGGGGAGGACCCAGCGGGGCGTGTCCGGCAGGTTCGGGCGGGGGAAGAGCGGGGGTGGCGTGTACGTGTCGAACCGGCCGCCCGGCTGGTCCGGCGTCGCCTTCACCCTGCCGCCCAGCGAGGCGCCGACCGCGATGCCGATGCACATGAACAGCAGGAGCGCGCCCGCCGCCTGGACCTCCGTGGCGGATCCTCCCACGAAGAAACCGGCCGCGATCGTGCCACCGAGCACTCCGACGATCGCTCCGACGACCCCGCCGAGGATCGCGCCCCCGAGCGACCGGTGAGGGGGCGGCTCGTCGAGCAGGTAGGTGCGCTGGGATGAGCGTGGCGGCCCGCCGGAGGCGGTCGCGTTCCCACCGACGTGGACGGGAACCGTCGGCGCCCCCGTGACGGACGGCCGCCCAGCCGGGTCGGAGGAGGCCATGACGGGATGCGGCGAGGTGACAGCGGTGCGGACCGACCCGGCGGGCGCGAACTCGGCCGGGAGCGGAATGGCGGGAGCGGTCGGCTCGCCTGGGTTTCCGGGTGCACTCCCAGCGACCGCCGACGAGTCGGGGGCCGCGCCTGACGGCTGGGCGACCGGCCGCGTGTCCGGTCCTGGCATCCCCACCGAAGCCGCCACACGCGAATCCGAGGGCACAGCCTGGCCACTCCGCGGCGAGAGCGATCCGGGCCCTGGCGCCGAGGACGAACCCTCTGTCCGCGACGGCTCCGTCGGGGAAACCGGCGTAGCCCCGGTCGAATCCTCCACAGAAGAACCCGGCCCTCCGGCCGATGCCATCGGCGACACCGGCACGGCTTCAGCACCAGGCACCGAGGGCGAACCCACCCCCTCGGCGGCTTCGGGCGTCTGGGCCGTCTGGCTGTATGAGCCGGCAGGCGACGTCGCCTCGGCCGGAACACCGGCCGGGCCGCTCGGCTGTGTCTCAGAACCCTTCATAGGACCGGCCTCCGTATCGGTTCCCGATCGGCTGACAGCCGGGGTCTCCCGGCTCGCCGACTCCTTCCGCAGACGGGCGCGGACCGCCCCCGCAGGGGTCCGGCCCGCTGCGTGGGTTCGCGCCGCCGATGCGGGCGAGAGCTCCCGGACCGCCTTGGGCAGGGTGAGGAGCATGTGGCACCCCGTACCGCCGACGACCGCGACGGTCCCCCCGTGGAGTTCGGCGATCTCCTTGGCGATGGCCAGGCCGAGGCCCGCTCCCCCGGCGTCGGCCGCGCGGCCCGCGTCCAGGCGGGAGAAGCGTTCGAAGACGCGCTGGCGGTCGTCGGCCGGGATGCCGGGCCCCTCGTCGGCGACCTCTATTTCGAGGGTGCCGTCCGCCGAGGCGCGGGAGGTCAGGGTGACGGTCCCGCCGGGCGGGCTGTGCCGGACGGCGTTGTCCAGCAGGTTGGCCAGCACCTGCGCGAGCAGGACGGGGTCGGCCGTGGTCAGATGGCGGCCGGGTTCGATCGTGCTGGCGACCGTCACGTCGTGGCGGGCCATCGACGCCTCACGGACGGCCTGACCCCCGAGGTCACCCAGGTCGAACTCCTCGATCTCGATCGGCCGGGCCCCCGAGTCCAGCCGAGAGAGGTCCAGGAGTTGCGCCACGAGACGGCCGAGCCGCTGGGTCTGGGCGAGGGCGGTGCCGAGGATCTCGGGTTCGGGCGGGGAAACGCCGTCGACCACGTTCTCCAGGACCGCCTGCACTCCCGTGATGGGAGTCCGCAGTTCGTGGCTGACGTTGGCTATCAGATCCCGGCGTTGGCGGTCGACCTCCCCGAGGTCGGCGGCCATCGCGTTGAAGGCCCTGGCCAGCTCGCCGACCTCGTCGCGGCTGGTGGCGGTGACCCGGAGGCCGTACGACCCCTTGGCGATGGTCTGCGCCGCGGCGGCCATCTCCCGCAGGGGCTTGGTCATCCCCCGGCCCAGCACCTGCACCATGATGAGCGCCAGGAACACGGCGAACGCGATCCGCAGATCACGGGGGACGCCCCCGGCGATCCCCACCTCGTTCACGATGAACGCGGTCACCACGGCCCCGACGATGACGATCCCGAGCTTGACCTTGATCCGGCCGAGGAAGTCGAGCGGCCTCATGGGCGCACCAGGGCGTACCCGACCCCGTGCACGGTCCGCACCACTTCCGACCCGAGCTTGCGCCGCAGCGCCCGCACGTGACTGTCGACGGTCCGGGTCGCCGCCGCCTCGGAGAACCCCCAGATGTCGGCGAGCAGCCGCTCCCGCTCATAGACCTGTCCGGGCCGCTCGGCCAGCCGCCTGAGCAGGTCGAACTCGGTGCGGGTCAGCTGGGCCTCGTCACCCCGCACGAACACCCGCCGCTCGGCCAGGTTGATCTCGATCTCGCCGACCCGCAGCACCGTCTCCTCGGACGCGAGCTGCACCGCCCGGTCGACCCGCCGCAGCAGCGCGTGGATGCGCGCGACCAGTTCCCGCATGCTGAAAGGCTTGGTGATGTAATCGTCGGCCCCCACCCCGAGCCCGACCAGCACATCGGTCTCCTCACCGAGCGCGGTCAGCATGAGAACCGGCACCGGCCGGGCCGCCTGGATCCGCCGGCACACCTCCAGCCCGTCCAACCCCGGCAGAAGCCGGTCGAGCACCACCAGATCAGGTTCGAATCGCGCGTACGCCACCAACGCCCCTTCGCCGTCACTGGCGACGCGAACGTCGAACCCTTCCGCCGTCAACCGGGTCGCAACCGCTCTCGCGATGGTGTCGTCATCCTCGACGACAAGCACCCGGCGCTGCTGGGGATAAGCCATGAAGGCAGCGTAGAGGCCGGACGTGCAGACCAATCGTGGCTTTTTGTGGAGCTTTCGTGCAGGCGGTTCTGTCGGTGGCGGGGTCTAGCGTGGGGTCGTGATCGACGTTGACGCGTACCTCCGGCGACTCCGCCTCACCCCCTCAGCCCCTGGCGTGGCGGGGCTCTTCGCGCTCCAGCGGGCCCATGTCGAGCGGGTGCCCTACGAGACGATCCCCATCTGGCTGGGCCGGTCCACGACCGTCGACCCGGCCGAATCGGCCCGGCGGATCGTCGCCGGGCGGGGTGGCTACTGCTTCCACCTGAACGGGGCGCTCTCCGCACTGCTGGCGTCACTGGGCTATTCGGTCACCCGGCACTACGGCGGTGTCCAGGGATCGGCGGCGGACGCCGCCGGGGCACGGGGCAACCACCTGGTGCTGACCGTCGACGGCCTGCCGACCGACGACAACCCGTCGGGCGAATGGCTGGTCGACGCCGGGCTCGGCGACGCGATCCACTCGCCGCTTCCCCTCGTCGAAGGGGTCTATGACCAGGGGCCTTTCACCTACCGGCTGCGGCCGTCCGAGGCCGAGCCGGGCGGGTGGCGGCTCGATCACGACCCGCGCGGGAGCTTCGTCGGGATGGACTTCCGCAAGGCCCCGACCGAGATGACGGCGTTCGAGTCGGAGCACGAACGGCTGTCGACCTCGCCGGAGTCGGGGTTCGTGCGCGTGTTCTCGATCCAGCGCCGCGACTCGACGGGCGTCGACGCGATGCGGGGGCTGGTGCTGACGAGGATCGGCAACGCCTCGACGTCGACCACCCTCGACCGGGAAGACGACTATTTCGCCGCCCTGGCCGACGTCTTCGACCTGCACCTGACGACCGAGGAACAGTCGATCCTGTGGCCCAAGCTGGTGGACGGCCACGAGAAGTGGCTCGCCACCAGGGACAATAGTTAGGAGCACAGTTCTAATAACTGCAGCCCTATAAGAGGCGCCCTTGATCGACAAGCCTTCCGACATGTTCGACCGTGATGGGGAGTGGGCCCAGCTCTCCCGGTTCGTCACCAGCACCTTCGAGCGGGCGACTCTGGGCGTGGTGTCCGGCCGACGCCGTCAGGGCAAGACGTTCCTTCTGCAGGCCATGTGTGAGGCGACCGGCGGCTTCTACTTCGGCGCCTCCGAAGTGGTGCCCAAGCCTGAGGCACTCCGCCAGCTCGGCGATGCCCTCCGCGAATTCACCGGCTCCCCGGCCGCTTACCGCTTCCAAGACTGGGGCCAGGCGATCGACACCCTTCTCGCGCTCGCGACCGATCGGCCGATTCCCGTGGTTCTCGACGAGTTCCCCTACCTCGCTCGCGAGTCGAAGGAACTGCCGTCGGTCATCCAAAACGCCTTGGCCCCGCGACGGACCCAGCGTCTGGCCTCACGGGCGCGGCTGTTGCTGTGCGGGTCGTCGATTTCCTTCATGAGTGAGCTGCTCGCAGGACAGGCGCCCCTTCGCGGCCGAGCCGGGCTCGAACTCATCGTTGCGACGTTCGACTTCCGGGTCGCGGCCGAATACTGGGGATTGCGAGACCGCCGACTGGCCGCGCTCGTCTACTTCGTCCTCGGCGGCACGCCCGCCTATCGCGCCGAACAGCTCGACGGCGAGACACCACAACGCGTGGAAGAATTCGACGACTGGGTGATCGGGCATGTCCTCAATCCGGCGAACCCCCTCTTCCGCGAGGTCCGCATGCTGCTCGCCGAAAGGTCCTTTCAGACGTCGTTTACGACTCCTCGACCCGCCAGAGCCACGAGGTCGACCTGGCGGCCTTCGGCCCCGATGGCGAACTCCTCGCGCTGGGCGAGGTGAAGTGGGGCGAGACGATCGGCATGGGCCATCTGGCCCGTCTGGAGAAGATCGCGACCCTCCGCCCGGCGAGGAGGTTGCTGCTGTTCAGCGGCACCGGGTTCATGCCGCAACTGGAAGAGGCCGCGCGCCGAAGTGCCGGCCGAATCCAGTTGATCGGCCTCGACCGGCTCTACGAAAGCGACTGACCGCCCATCCCGCGCAGGGTGGCGGCCACCAAGGGGCCGATGGTCTCCAGGTGGTAGCCGCCTTCCTGGACGGCCACCGTCGGCAGGCCAAGTCCGCCGAGCGACCGGCCGGTCTCGAAGTAGCCGTCCCGGGTGACCCGCAGCGGGCTCTCCGGGTCGTCGGCCGCCGCGTCGACCCCGAGTGAGACGACCAGCGCTTCCGCGCCCCACCTGGCAGCCGCCTCGCACAGCCGGGCGACGCCGGAGAGCCAGACCTCGTCCCCCGATTCCGGCGCCAGCGGGACGTTCAGGTTGGTCCCACCGGCTGTTTCGTCCGCGAAGCCCATGTAGTGCGGGAACCAGCCCGCGCCCGGGTCCACGTGCACGCTGCCGTAGAAGACGTCGTCCCGGTCCCAGAAGATGGCCTGGGTGCCGTTGCCGTGGTGGGCGTCCACGTCGATGACGGCGACCTTCGCGAAGCCTTCCGCCCGCAACGTCACAGCGGCGACGGCGGCGTTGTTCAGGTAGCACGAACCGCCATACCCGTCCCGCGTCGCGTGGTGCCCGGGTGGGCGGCAGAGCGCGTACGCCAAGCCCTCGGACACCCGCCGGGCCGCGGTCCACGCGGCGCTCGCGGCCATCAGTGCCGCTTCCCACGTCCCGGGGCCGACCAGGGTCATCGTGTCGTAGGCGTACAGGCCGGCCCGGCCGTGAACCGCCACAGGCATTCGTCCCGGCATCCCGCCGAGCATCGCCGGGGTCGGGAAGACGTAGGGGACCACGCGGTCCTGCGGGTAGCCGGTGGAAACCCAGTCCGCGTACACGTCACGCAAATGCCGCAGCAGCCCTTCGGAGTGGACCGAGGTCAGCACACTCCAGGGCACCTCCCCGGCGAGAGCCCACTCGGCCGGCACCGCTTCGCGAATCCTGGAGACCCGTTCGGCCACCTCGGTACCGGGGGTCCGGAGGCCGATCCAGATCTCCGCCGACGGGTCGTGCAGCAGGGTCGTCGGGGACCAGACGGCGATCATGGGCGGAAGAAGCGGTCGAGCACGCGTACACCGAACTCCAGGGCGCTGACCGGCACCCGTTCGTCGACCCCGTGGAACATGGCGTTGTAGTCGAAGCCCTCCGGCAGCGCGAGTGGGGCGAAGCCGTAGGTCACGATGCCGAGTTCGTTGAAGGCCTTCGCGTCGGTGCCACCGCTCATCACGTACGGGACAGGGAGCGCCGCCGGGTCCTCGGCGACCAACGAAGCGCAGAGCGCGTCGAAGGTCGGGCCGCCTGGGTCAGCTTCTGGTGCGTCCTCGAAGCAGATGAACTCTCGGCTGATCTTGGGGCCGAGCAGCCCGTCGACGGTCTTCAGGAAGTCGTCCCGGGAGCCCGGCAGGAACCGCCCGTCGACCTGGGCGGATGCCGAGCCGGGGATGACGTTGACCTTGTAGCCTGCGTCCAGCATCGTCACGTTCGCCGAGTTGCGGAGCACGTGGGCGAACAGCTCCCCGACCTGGCCGAGCCGCCGCGCCTCCTCATCCAGGTCGGACATGTCCAGTGAACGGCCGAGTGCCCGGGATATCCCGTCGAGCATGCTCACCACACCCGGTGTGAGCTGCAGCGGCCACTCATATGACGCCAGCCGGGACATCGCGTGGCACATCTCGGCCACCGGGTTGTCCACCGCGCGGAGCGAGCCGTGCTGGGCGACGCCACGGGCGGTCAGGCGCATCCAGGCCATGCCCTGTTCGCCGACGGCCACGGGATAGATGCGGCGTCCTTCGTGAATGACGCAGTAGCCGCCGTCCTCGCTGATCGCCTCCCGTACCCCCTCGAAATGACCCCGGTGTTCGCGGGCCAGGTAGTAGGAGCCGTACTCCCCGGTGGCCTCCTCGTCGGCGGTGAAGGCGAGCACGATGTCGCGCGACGGCCGCACCCCGCGCGCCGCCCACTCCTGGACCAGGGCGAGCGTCATCGCGCAGGTGCCCTTCATGTCGACGGCGCCGCGTCCCCAGACGACTCCGTCGATGATCTCTCCGGAGAAGGGATGCACCGCCCAGTCATCTGCCAATGCGGGCACGACGTCGAGGTGCCCGTGGATCAGAAAAGGGTCGTCGTCGGACGAACCGCGCACCCGCGCGACCACGTTCGATCGCCCCTTCGACGTCTCCAGGATCGTCGCCGAAACACCCGCATCGGAGAGCAGGGCCGCCACGTATTCGGCCGCGCCGCGCTCACCCCGGCCCCGGTTGTCGCCCTCGTTGGTGGTGTCGATCCGGATGAGATCGGAGCAGATGGTCCCGACGCCGCTCATGGCAGGACACATGCGGCATGGTGGCCACGGTCGGCAGGCAGCACGGGCAGGGTCTCCTTCTCACAGCGGTCCGCCAGGTCGGCCGGGAGCCCGGCGGCATAGGCGGGGCACCGGGGGCGGAAGCGGCATCCGGCCGGAATCCTGGACGGGTCCGGCGTTTCACCTTTCAGGACGATCGGTTCCTGCCGGGCGATCTCCGGAACAACCGAAAGAAGCGCTTTCGTGTACGGATGTCGCGGCGCCGTCAGCACCTCGGCGGTGTCCCCGGTCTCGACGATGCGGCCCAGATACATGACCGCCACCCGGTCGGCGATGTTCCACGCCAGCCCGAGGTCATGCGTCACCACCAGCAACGACAGCCCGAGTTCCGTACGCAGCCTGAGCAGCAGGGCCAGGATCTCCCCGCGCACCGAGGCGTCCAGCGACGACACGGGCTCGTCCGCGACCAGCACGTCGGGTTCCAGCACGAGCGCGCCCGCGATCACCACCCGCTGCAGCTGGCCGCCGGACAACTCGTGCGGATAGCGCAGGAAGAACCGCTCCGGAGGCCGCAGCCCGGCCTTGGACAGCGCCGCCGCCACGAGTTCCCGCTCGTCACCGGGCACCTTGTGAATGCGCAGCCCTTCGGCCACGGCCTCGTAGACGGTGTGCCGGGGGTTCAGCGACCCGCTCGGGTCCTGGAGCACGAGCTGGACGTGCCGCCGGAACTCCTTCAGCCGCCGGTAGTCGAGCGGGCGATCGTCGCAGTCGACGGTGCCCTGAGAAGGGCGTACAAGACCGAGCAGTGCTCTGGCCAGCGACGACTTGCCGCACCCGGACTCACCGACCAGCGCGACGATCTCGCCGGAACCGATCTCCAGATCGACCCCGTCGACGGCCCGCGCCGCCCCGAACCTGACCTGCACGCCGCGTGCGGCCAGCGCGCTCATGAGCCCTCCCCCGCGCGAAGACAGGCGGCCCGCCGCCCGGCGCCCAGATCCAGCAACTCGACCTCTTCGGAAACACACCGATCGAAGGCCACCGGACACCGGGGATGGAACGAGCACCCCGGCGGCAGATCCCCTGGATAGGGAGGATCACCCGCGAGCCCTGCGGGCGCGTAGCGGAACCGGGGATCCCCGACGCGGGGGAAGGCCCCGGCCAGCGCGCCGCTGTACGGATGCCGCGAGTCGTCGAACACCACCGAGGCCGGACCTTCCTCGACGACCTTCCCGGCATACATGACCGCCACCCGGTCGCAGGTCGTGCCCAGGACGGACAGGTCGTGCGAGATCAGCACCAGCGCCAGCCCGAGGTCCTTGACCAGCCCGGTCAGCAGTTGCAGCACCTGCGCCTGCACCATGACGTCGAGCGCGGTCGTGGGTTCGTCGGCGATCAGCAACCGAGGCTTGCACGCCAGCGCCAGCGCGATCATCACCCGCTGCCGCTGGCCGCCGGAGAGCTGATGCGGATAGTCCTTCGCCCGTCTGGCCGGCAGCCCGACCTGCTCAAGCAGTTCGCCGACCCGCAGGTCGGCGGCCTTCCGTGAGGTCTTCGGCTCGTGCAGGAGGATGGGCTCGGCGATCTGCCGGCCGATGGTCTGCACCGCGTTCAGCGAGTGGAGCGCCCCCTGGAACACGATGGACGCGGTGGCCCAGCGCACCGCCCGCAGGCGGCCGAACGACATCTCGTACACGTCCTCGCCGTCGAGCAGCACCGAGCCGCCGACCCGCGCCGATTTCGGCAGCAGCCGCAGCACGGCGTTGCTGATGGTCGACTTGCCGCAGCCCGACTCCCCCGCGACGCCCAGCACCTCGCCGGGCGCGACGCCCAGCGAGACGCCGCGCACGGCGGGGACGTCGCCGGCGTAGGTGACCGACAGGTCCCGCAACTCCAGCAGGCTCATGACCCCTCCCGCAGCCGTGGGTTGAGCACGGCCTCCAGGGCCCGTCCGACCAGCGTGAACGCCAATACGACGAGGACCACGCAGAGCCCCGGCGGCAGCACGAACCACCACTCGCCGTTCGACATGGCGCCGGTCCCGTAGGCGTTGTCGAGGATGTAGCCCCACGACGGCCGCGTCGGATCGCCCAGCCCGAGGAACGAGAGGGTCGTCTCCGACAGGATCGCCACCGACACGGTCAGCACCACATGGGCCAGCACGAGCGGCATCACGTTGGGCAGGATGTGCCGGGTCATCTGGTGCCAGTCGCCGCCGCCGAGCGCCCGCGCCCGTTCCAGGTAGGGCCGCTCCCGCACGCTCAATGTCTGCGCGCAGACCAGGCGGGCCGTGCCGGGCCACGACGTGACCCCGATGACGATGATGATGTTCAGCAGCGAGGCTCCCAGCACGGTCGCCATCACGATGGCCAGCGGCAGGAACGGGATGACCAGGAACCAGTCGGTCAGGCCCATCAGCGTCGACCGGGCCCAGCCGCCGTAGAACCCGGCCATGATCCCGAGGATCGTCCCGATGACGATCGCGATGGCGGTGGCCGCGAGCCCGACGATCAGCGACACCCGCGTGCCGTGAATGAGCAGCGTGAGCACCGACCGCCCGCTCTGATCGGTCCCGAGCCAGTAATCACCGGAAGGTCCGGCATGCGCCGGTGCGGTCGCCTTGGTCACGTCCAGGCCGGCAGGGTCGGCGAGCACGGAAGCGAAAACAGCCACGAGTCCAAAGAAGAGAAGAATGCCCAGCCCGACCAGCGCCGACCGGTGTGAGCGGAAATCAGCCCAGAAGCGGGAGGCGGTGGCGCGCCGCCGTTGCCAAGCGATCGCGGTCATCAGGCGCTCACCTCCGGGTCGCATGAGCCGTGCGAAGCGGTCATCGGGTGCTCACCCTCGGGTCCAGAACGGCGTAGAGCAGGTCCGCCAGCAGTGTGAACACGATCACCCCGAGGGAGAAGAGCAGGAACACCGCCTGCAGCAGGGGGATGTCGGGCCCGCGCAGCGCCTCGGCGGTGAGCAGTCCCAGACCTGGCCAGGAGAAGACGTACTCGACCGTGATGGCCCCGCCGATCACGAAGCCGAGGTTGAGGAAGATGAGCGTCATGGTCGGCAGCAGCGCGTTCGGCACCGCGTGCCGCCGCCGCACCAGATCTTCACGCAGGCCCTTGGCGCGGGCGAGCGTCAGATAGTCCTGCCGCAACTCGTCGACCAGCGACGCCCGCATGATCGAGGTGTATTCGGCCAGGTAGACGACGGCCAACGCGGTCACAGGAAGCACCAGGTGCCAGGCCGTATCGACCGCTGTCGCGAAGAATCCGGACACGCCGACCGAGTTGATGCCGCCGCTCGGGAAGAACGGCAGCCACATGATGAGCATCATGCCGACCCAGAACTCCGGCATCGCGTAGAGCGTGTTGGTCGTCCCCGTCGTGATCCGGTCGAACCGCGACCCCCGCCGCCACCCGCTGCGGATGCCCAGCCACACCCCGACGACCGCCGCCACGAGCACGGCGGTCCCGACGAGCAGCACGGTCGGCCAGACCCGTTCGCCGATGATGTCCCAGACGGGCCGGTTGAACCGGGTCGAGTTGATCGTCGAGGCGAAGGGATTGCCCAGATACTCCACGAACTGTTCGGAGATGGGCCGGTTGAGCTGCTGGCGCAGCCTGACCAGCTGGTCGGGCGACATGTTCCGGCCCCGCGTGTACAGGCCGATCGGGTCGCCCGGCAGCAGCCGGAACAGGAAGAAGTTGAAGACGACGACGAACAGCAGCGTGCCGATCGACCAGCCGACCTTCTTCAGCACATAGCCGCGCACCGGTTCACTCCCGGTCGTCGGAGGACACCGACGACCGCCGCCGCAGCACCAGGAACCCGGCGCCGCCGATGACGAGGACACCGGCGGCGATCGCGACGATCAGCCCGACGCTGGTCCCGTCGGCGGGCGCGTCCGAGGCCTTCGGATCGGTCGCCGTGACGGGGGCCATCGTCAGATAGGAGTGGATCCCGTACTGGAACAGCAGCGACCCGTCGGGGTCGGGCTGCGCGGTGAAGCCGGTCCACCGGTCGCTGCGGTAGGCGACCAGGTCGTTGTAGTAATAGGTGATCGCGTACGCCGCGTCGTCATACACGAGCTGCTGCATCTGCTTGGCCAGCTCGGCGCGCTTGGCCTGGTCGGTCTCCCCCGACTGCTGCTCGTAGAGCTTGTCGTAGGCGGGGTTGCAGTAGAACGAGTCGGACAGGTCGGCGTAGACGGCGTCGCCGTCCTTGTAGCTGCGCTTGCCGCAGGTGAAGACCGACATCTGGTAGTCGGGGTCGGGTTCGACCACCCAGCCCCACTCGAACATGTCGTAGTTCCCCTGCCCGATCACCTCGGTGAGGGTGTCTTCCGACATCACCTTGACGGTGACGTCGATCCCGATCTCCTTCAGCCAGCTCTTCACGAACTCCGCGGTGCTCTGCGAGTCCTGCGACTCCTGCCGCGAGAACAATCGCAGCCCGAACCGGGTGCCGTCGGCCTTCTTCGGGAACCCCGCCTCGTCGAGCAGCTGGTTCGCCTTGGCCAGGTCGAAGTTCTGCGGCGCGGTCGGCGTGTGGTGCAGCAGCGGATAGACCGGCGGGATGAAGGTGTCGGCGGGCGAGCCGTGCCCGTTGAGCACCCGGTCGACGAGGGTCTTGCGGTCGATGGCGTGCGAGATGGCCAGCCGCACCTGCTTGTTCTTCAGCGCCTCGTGCCCGTCGCCGATCGCGGTGCCGTCGGCGAGGGCCGCGCCGGTGTTGAAGGCGATCTCGTTGAACCCGGAGTATTCGGAGCTCCGGGTGGTCACGCCCGGCTTGTCCTTCAGCGAGTTGAAGACGTTGCTCTGCAGGTCGTAGGCGAAGTCGATCTCCCCCCGGACCAGCGCCTGCGCCTCGGCGTCGGCGTTGGTGAACACCCGGAAGACCAGCTCGTCGAACTTCGGCGCGCCCTGCCAGTAGTTCTTGTTCGCGGCGAACCGGATGTACTGCCCCTTGCGCCGCTCGACCAGCTGGAAGGGCCCGGAGCCGACCACCGGCTGACCGTTCAAGGGCTCGTTCGCGTACGACTTGACCTCGTCCCCGTCGACGTCCTTCCAGACGTGCTCGGGGATGATCGGCACCGCCAGCCGTTCCATGATCGGCGTCGGCTTCTTGACGTGGAGGACCAGCGTCGTGTCGTCGGTCGCCTCGGCCTTGTCGATGTTGGCGACGTAGTTGCCGTAGTTGGTCTGCTCGAAGTCGCCGTCGATGATCCGGTTGAAGGTGTACGCGGCGTCGCGGGCCGTCAGCGGCTGCCCGTCCGACCATTTCACCCCGGAACGGATCTTGTACGTCCACGACTTCTTGTCCGGAGCCTCGCTGTAGGACTCGGCGAGGGACGGCTGCGTCGAGACGTCCTTGGCGCTGGAGGTGGTGAGGTAGTCGTACATGAGAGCGTAGGTCTCGTAGGCCTCCACGACGATGCCCGTGAACGGGTTCGTGGAGTCGACGTCCGACTGGATCCCGATCGTGAAGGTCACCTTCCCGGCCGGCGACGGGCCGGCCGCAGCCGCCGCCGGGCTGGACAGGAGCCCCGCGGCGAGCGCGAAGGTCAGTGCTCTTTTGACGAAATGGTACATATCGTCCTCCGGGGGCGGGAGTGACTCCAAATCGGTACTGTCCTGCCATGACACACCCGGTAGTGCACAAACTGCACGGCATCGAGCGGATCGACGACCACGCCTGGATGAGAGACCCCGAGGCGGTGCGAGATGTGCTCATCTCCGAGCGGCGGCGCTACGAGTCCCGGATCGCCCACACCGCCCCCTTTCGGCAGCATCTCGCAGCCATAATGGCTGGACGGACGCCTGAGACTGAGTCTTCAGTCAGCTGGCGCCATGGGGCCTTTGTCTACTACACGCAAATTGTCACCGGAAGAGAGTTCGGTGAATTCAGACGAAAGCGTGATGGTTCCGATGAGTTGCTGCTCGACTTGGACGCCTTCGGGGAGTACGTCGAGCTGGGCGTGCGCGAGGTCTCACCGGACGAACGGTGGCTGGCCTATTCGGTGGACGTGACCGGCGACGAGGTCTACGAGCTGCGCTTTCGCGACCTCGACTCGATGCAGGACCTCCCCATCAGGATTGACGGGACTTACTACACGGGCGGCTGGGCGGACGGCTGGTTCTACTACACGGTGGTCGACGAGGTGTACCGGCCGTGTGAGGTGCGGCGATACAACCTGGAGACCGACACTGACGAACTGGTACTGCGTGAGGGGGACCGGAAGTTCGAGCTGACGATCAAAGCCACCCGGTCCGGCACCCACCTTCTGATCACCGCCGCGAACCGCGACACGACCGAGGTGTGGTCGGTGGTCGACGGCCTGCCCGAGTCGGTCGGCGGGCGGCGTCCGGGCATCGAATACCGCTGCGACGCGACCCTCGACGGCCTGGTGACCTGGACCGACGACGGCCACTCGGAGTTCCGCGTGGTCGGCGTGCCGCCGCTTCCCGGGGAACGGATCCACGAGGTGGACTGCTTCGACGGATACAAGGTGCTGACGCTGCGCCGTGGCGGTGACCCGCTACTGCGGGTCCTCGGCGACGACGGAACCTCTTACGAGGTGCATCCGCCGGTCCCGTGCGGGCGGATCGCCCTGGTGCACAACGCCGAATATCTGACCGAGACGGTCATTTTCGAGACCGGCTCGTACAGCGAACCGACACAGTGGTGGAGCCTGACCCTCGCGACAGGCGACCGCGAACTGCTCAAAGAGAACCCACGCCACGACGGCTACGTCAGCGAACGCCTCTGGGCCCCCGCCCCCGACGGAGCGGTGATCCCCATCACGGTCGTCCGCCGCACCGACGTCCCTTTGAACGGCACCGCCCCCTGCCTCCTCTACGGATACGGCGCCTACGAAGCGGTCTTCGACCCGACCTGGGACGCCGCACTGTCGGCCTTCCTCGACGAGGGCGCGATCTTCGCCCACGTGGGGGTGAGAGGCGGCGGAGAGATGGGCCGCGCCTGGTGGCAGGCCGGAAGGCTGTCCCGCAAACCGACGACGTTCACCGACCACATCGCCGCGGCCGAACACCTGCTGGCCGGCCGCGTCTCCCGCATCGCCACCCGCGGCCTGTCGGCGGGCGGCCTCCTGCAAGCCGCCGTGTACGGAATGCGCCCCGACCTCTGGGCCGCGGTCGTGGCCGAAGTCCCCTTCGTGGACGTCGTCACCACCATGCTCGACGACACCATCCCTCTGACCGTCAACGAGTGGGACGAATGGGGCGACCCTCACCGCGTCGAAGACTTCACGTGGATGCTCGCCTACTCCCCCTACGACAACATCCCCGCCGGCGACCTGCCGCCTCTCCTGGTGACAGGCGCCGTGAACGACCCGCGCGTCCTGGTCCACGAGCCGGCCAAATGGGTTGCCGCCCTGCGCGCTCAGGGAGCCGACCCCCTGTTCAGAGTCGAGGTGGAAGACGGCGGCCACTCCGGCCCACCCGGCCGCTACGCCCACCTGCACTACGAGGCGGAGATCTTCTCCTTCGTCCTGGACGCACTCAAGAAGACGTGAACGACCCCACCCGCGAGCAGCCCCCAGAACGCGGCCCCCACCCCCAGAAAACTCACTCCGGAGGCGGTCACCAGAAAGGTGATGATGGCCGCCTCCCCCGCGATGTTCCTGACGGCCGCCCCGAGCGCACCGAGTAGCGCCAGCCCCGCGACCCCCTGAATCAGCACCGGCGGCGACTGCACCACGAACGAGGTGGCGATCGCCGCCGACAGCCCCAGCCCGATCATCCCGACCCCGGACGTCGTGGCGGCGATCCACCTTCTGCCGGGGTCAGGCTCGGCATCGGGCCCGGCGGACAGCGCCGCCGAGATGGCCGCGAGGTTCACCGCATGCCCCCCGAACGGCGAGGCCAGCGCGGATGCGACACCGGTCACCCGCAGCGCCGCCGACAGCGGCACCTGATACCCGAACCCCGCCATGACCGCCATCCCCGGCACGTTCTGGGACGCCATGGTCACCAGGAACAGCGGCAGCGCGATCGAGACGACCCCCTGCACCGTGAACCGCGGCGCGGTGAAAGCGAGCTGCGGCCACCCCCCGTCGACGGGCGCCGCGATCAGCACGACGGCGACCACCAGCGCCGCCGGCACGGCCCAGGTCCTGGCGAACCGCATCAGCACCAGCCAGACGAGCACGACCGGAATGGCCAGCTGAGGCACCTGCACGACGGCTTCGACGGGGGCAAGACACAGATCGAGCAGCACCCCCGCGAGCATCGCGGCGGCGATGGGCTGCGGAATCGCCGCGATCCAGCGCCCAAGCGGCTTGAACAGCCCAGCCACGATGATCAGCGCCGACGAGACGATAAACGCCCCCACCGCAGTGGCGAACCCACCCTCGACGGCCCCGGTGGACGCGAGCAGTGCCGCCCCCGGCGTCGACCAGGCGATCACGATCGGCATCCGGTAGCGCAGCGACAACCAGATGGAACTCGCCCCGACGGCGAGGCACGCCGCCAGCAACCCGGAGGCGGCCTGGGCCGGGCTCGCCCCCACCGCCTGGAACCCGCCGAGCAGGATCGCGAACGAACTCGCGAACCCGACGACGGCGGTGACGATCCCCGCGACGATCGGCTGAACCACGACCACACCTCCTCGTTCCATAAACGGAACGCTCGCGATGTGAGGGAGGATAACCCGCGTGGACGCCCAAGGGATAGGCCGCCGCCTCAGAGACCTCCGAGAGGCGAAGGGCGTGTCGCTGTCCGCCCTGGCCAGGTCGGCGGGGGTGGGAAAGGCGACGATGTCCGGCCTGGAGACGGGCACCCGCAATCCGACCATGGAGACGTTGTGGAAGGTCGCGGCGGCACTGGAGGTCCCGCTGACGGCGTTGCTGTCCTCACCGGCGGTTCTGCCGGACGTGGCGGTCGAAGGCAGACTCCTGGAATCCTTCACCGAGTCGGCGGCGACCTACGAGCTCTACCGCCTGGTGATCAAAGCGGGCAGCTCTCAGGTGTCACCCGCCCACGGCGCCGACGTGACCGAGCACCTGACCATCTTCACCGGCACAGCGGAAGTCGGCCCCATCGCGACCCCCCTCCGAGGCACTCCGGGAGATCACTTGGTATTCCAGGCCAGCACCCCTCACCTTTACGCGGCCGGCCCGGAAGACGTCCACGCGAGCCTGCTGATCCGGTATCCGGTATGACCATGCTGCTGCCGACCGACCGGGAAATCCGCGCACTGCACGAGAAATACGCTCCGACACAGGAAGCGTTCGATCTCGTCTACACCCACTGCCGAATCGTGCACGAGATAGCGCGGCAACTTCTCGTTCCCGAGGTCCACGACGCAGAGTTGGTGCGCGTCGGCAGCCTGCTCCACGACATCGGCGTCTATCGTCTTCACGCCGACGACAGTTATCTACGCCACGGAATTCTCGGCCACGAACTCCTCCGGGCCGAAGGCTTCCCGGAAGTCATCTGCCGCTTCTGCTCCTGCCACACCGGAGTCGGTCTCACCCGCGACGACGTGCGAAAACAAGGTCTCCCGATCCCGGTCGCCGACTATCTCGCCGAGACGCCCGAGGAAGAACTCGTCATGTACGCCGACAACTTCCACAGCAAATCCAACCCCCCGGCCTACGTCTCCGCCGACGCCTACGAAGCTCGAATCAGACGCTTCGGCGACGACAAAGCGGCGGCCTTCCGGTCGATGCGCGAGAAATACGGCGTTCCCGATATCTCTAAAGCGTCTCGCGCAACTCCCGCTTGAGAATCTTCCCGACCGCGTTCCGAGGCAGCGCCTCCACGACTTCGAGCCGCTCCGGCAGCTTGTAAGAGGCGATCCCCGCGTCCTGAAGAAACGCGACCACCGAATCCAGCGTGATGGACGTCTCCGGCTTCACGACCACCAGCGCGCAGGCCTTCTCGCCGAGCACCGCGTCGGCGTATCCCACGATCGCCACCTCGGCCACCGAAGGATGCCCGGCCAGCAGCGCCTCGACCTCGGCCGGCGCGATGTTCATCCCGCCCCGGATGATCAGGTCCTTGGCCCGGTCGACATACCGCAGATAGCGCCCCTGGGCGAGCTCGAACACGTCTCCGGTGATGAGGTATCCCTCGTCGTCGAAGGGATCGGCCTCGGCGGTCCCGGCGAGATATCCGGCGAATACGGTCGGCCCGGACAGCCGCAGCTCGCCGGGAATGCCTTCTTCGGTGACCTCGACCCCGTCGTGGGAGAAGAGCTTGACCGACGTCCCGCCGAGGGTCCCCGGCCATGAGGTCCCGGGAGCGTCGGGGCGGGGGAAATAGCGCGCCCGGTCGTCAGGGTCGGGCATCGTCTCGGGGTCGGACAGGAGGGCGATGCCCTCGTTCGATCCGAAGAAGTTGATGATCGCGATGCCGTACTTCTCCTGCCAGCCCCGCACCATCGGCGGCGGCAGCGGCGCCGACCCAGATCCGATCCGCGTCAGGGAGGAGATGTCGAACTGCCCGAGCACCTCGGGCTTGTGCAGCAGCATCGTCAGCAGAGCCGGCGGCGCGAGCGTGTAGGTGACCCGCTCGGCGGAGACCTGCGACAGATACACCGGCAGGGCGAAGGGGTGGTGCTGGATGAGCGCGAACCCGGTCCGCAGCCACGGCATGAAGACGCCGCCGATCCCGGCCATGTTGACCATCGGGAACGGGTTCAGCACCACGTCGGAGGACTCAAGCCCGACGGCGTCGGCGCAGGTCCAGCCGACGGCGTTCCAGTCGTAGTGACAGCGCGGCACTCCCTTGGGGGTCGCCTCGGTGCCCGACGTCCAGCAGATGGTCACGCAGTCGTTGGGGTCGACCGTCAGCGACGCGAGGTGCGCGGCCAGTTTGCCGGCGTCGCCGGTCGCGGTCTCCAGCGCGCCGCCCCATTCGAGGACCGTTTCCACGCCGATTTCGTGGACGACCTCCGCCCGATCCGCCGAAGTGACGAATACCGAAGCGGAGGCAAGAGGCGTCAGCTGGGAAAGCTCATATCGCCGGTACTGAACCGGAAACGGCGTCACGATGGCGCCGATGCGCACCACGGCGAGAACGGTGACGGCCAGCTCAACCGAGTTCGGCAACTGCACCGCCACCACGTCGGAAGCAGAAACGCCACGGTCAAGAAGGACGGCCGCCACCCGGTCGACTTCGGCGTCAAGTTCAGCCCAGGTCAGCCGTTTAGGCGCGGAGCCCCCCATGAGGGCGGCCTTGTTCGGCGGATCAGCCACGGCCAAAGCGTCAGAACGCTCCGCAACACGCGCCCGCAACATGCCGTCAATGGTGTCGTCAGTCCACCACCCGGCGGAGGTGTAGCGCTCGACGACGTCCTTCGCGTGCAGCCTCATGCCGGACTCCCGGGGCTCTTTGATTGTGCCCGGAACATTAGGCAACCCCGTCCTCACGGTCAACGAGTTTCGGCTGATTCATGTGGGTTAGGCGTAAGAGATCAGAAAGGGGGCGACACATGGACCGCCACACCACCGTCGAGCGGGGCCGAGACCTGGACGTGATCATCGTGCTGACCCGCCAGCACGCCCTGATCAGGGATCTGTTCGATGAAGTGGAGCGCAGTCAGCCGGCCGACCGGAGGGAGACCTTCGAGCGGCTGAGGCGGCTGCTGGCCGTACATGAGGAGGCCGAGGAAGTCGTGGTGCATCCGGTCGCGCTGGCCCGCCTGAACGGCGGGGCGGAGATCGTGGCGAACCGGAGGACGGAGGCGCGGAAGGTCAGGGAACTCCTCACGGGCCTCGATCCCGACTCACACGACTTCACGCGTCATTTAGAGATTCTCCGAGCCTGGGTGTTCGCGCATGTGACCGCGGAGGAGAGGTACGAGTACTGCGCGCTTGATTCGCTGACCAGCGCGGCCGAACGGCACGTGATGGCCGAGGAGGTCCGGGAGACCTTCAGGCACTGATGTCGAAGTGCACCTCGCGGCGGGCCAGCACGCCGCCGCAGGCGGTGCAGAGCAGGACAGGAGCGAGCCCGGCGCCGCAGGACTTGTGGGTGATGTCCAGTCGGGAGCCCGGTGGCGTCGGGAGCTCCCGCTGTGCCCAGTCGACGAGGAAGGCGAAGACCTCGAAGAAGGCCACGCCCTTGTCGGTGAGGCGGTAGCCGCTCTCGCAGGCGCGGAAGACGCCGAGGTCGACGAAGCGGCGCAGCCGGTCGGTCAGCACCGAGGGCGCGATGCCCATCTCGGCCTGGAAGTCGCCGAAGCGCTTCACCCCGAGGAAGGCGGCGGCCAGCACGTGGGTGGACCACCGGTCGCCGAGGATGTCCATGGCGTCGGGGCAGTAGCCGAGGTAGTCGGGGCGCGGGGCGGTGGTGCGGCGGTGCTGCCGGGGTGAGTGAACACTGGCGAAGGTGGCGTTCGGGCCGCGTACGGTCCGGGTGCCGCGGGCGGTCATCACGTTGAGGCAGTGGCCGCAGCCCAGTACGGGGCGCGATTCGTTACCGCAGATGTCGTGGATGAGCGGCGGCAGTTCACGGTCGGTCCAGTCGCGTTCCCACGAATAGACGGCCACCAGCAGCGACCACAGGTCCAGGCCCCGCTGGGTGAGGCGGTATTCGTAGCGGAGGCGGCCGTTGCGGTAGGCGGCGGTCTCGAAGATGCCGCAGGCCACGAGTTCCTTGAGCCGCGAGGCCAGGACCGATTCGCTGATGCCCAGCTCGTCTCGCCAACCGGCGAACGTGCGGACGTGGAGGAGGAAGGCCCGCTGGAGGATCATCAGGACCCACCGGTCACCGAGGATCGTGAGCGCCTGACCGATCGGGGTGAGCCGCTCTTCGGCCGGAGCCGAAGGTGGTGCGACCGCCAGGGTGGTCTCAGGCATGAGAATCCTGGCAGGTGGTGCTGTACATGTTTCCCCGCGCTTACTGGATGAACCCGAATATCCCACTCTAAGGGCACATTGACGAGCTGACTTCTCTATCCGTAGCGTCCGTGTATGGAAGTAATGGACGAATCAGGCGAAGACAACCCATACCTCCTCGGGGTCTACGCGCCCGTCCATGAGGAGATCACCGCTGACGATCTGACCGTCATCGGCGAGATTCCGCGCGACCTCAACGGGGTCTACCTGCGCAACGGTCCCAACGCGCGGTTCCCGATGCGGGGCCGCTACCACTGGTTCGACGGCGACGGCATGGTCCACGCGATGCACTTCGAGAACGGCACCGCGCGTTACCGCAACCGGTGGGTGCGCACGAAGGCGTTCGAGGCCGAGAGCACGGCCGGGCGGGCGCTGTGGACGGGGGTCATGGAGAACCCCAAGGCCAACCCGTTCGGCAACACGCGCGGCCTTAATCTGAAGGACTCCTCGAACACCGACATCGTGTTCCACCAGGGGCGGCTCCTCACCACCTGGTACCTGTGCGGGCAGCCGTACACGATGGACCCCCTCTCGCTCGAGACGCTCGGCATGCAGACCTTCCTCTACACGCTGACCGGCGACGTCATGGCCCATCCGAAGGTCGACGAACGCACCGGCGAGCTGTTCTGGTTCGACTACGGGCCCAAACCGCCCTTCCTCCGGTACGGCGTGATCGGCCCCCAGGGCACCGTCGACCACGTGGTCGACCTCGACCTGCCGGGCGCCCGGCTGCCCCACGACATGGCGATCACCGACAGGTACGCGGTCCTGATGGACCTGCCGCTGTTCCAGGACCTCGACGCCGCCCGCCAGGGCCGCTACAAGCTGACCTTCGACCGGTCGCTGCCCTCGCGGTTCGGCGTGATCCCCAAGCGCGGCCGGGCCGACCAGATCAGATGGTTCGAGGCGAAGCCGTGCTACATCTACCACGTGGTCAACGCGTGGGAGGAGGGCGACGAGATCGTCATGGACGTCTGCCGCGTCGGCCGCCCCGCGCCCGCCGGCACCGGGAGCGCGCTCGCCCGCATGATCAGCTACCTGAAGCTCGACGCCCGGATGTACCGCTACCGCTTCGACCTGACGACGGGCGCGACCTCCGAGGAGTACGTCGACGGCGACCACAACACCGAGTTCCCGTCCATCGACCAGCGCCTGACCGGCCAGAAGTCCCGCTACGCCTACAACGTCTCGGTCAAGCAGGCGCCCACCAACCTGTTCGACGGCCTGGTGAAGTACGACAACCTCACCGGCGCGAAGCAGACCTATTACTACGGCGAGCACCGCTACGGCAGCGAGGCGCCCTTCGCCCCCCGCGACAACGCCCAGGGCGAGGACGACGGCTACCTGGTCTCCTTCGTCACCGACGAGCGGGAACAGCGGTCAGAGGTGCAGATCCTGGACGCGTCCGACATCACGAAGGGCCCGGTGGCGCGGGTGCTGCTGCCGCAGCGGGTGCCGCTCGGCTTCCACGCCACGTGGGTCAGAGGAGATCAGCTCTAAATGCTCACCGTTTCACTGGGCCTGTGGCAGGACCGGCCGGCCTCCGACGCCCTGCTCACCGCCAGGGCGGCCGACGAACTCGGCTACCCCGAACTGTGGGTCGGCGAGATGGCCACCTACGACGCCTTCGCGCTCGGCACCGCCATCGGCCTGGCCACCGAACGGATCGCGCTGACCCTCGGCCCCTTCGCGGTCGCGGTCCGCGACCCGATGATGATCACGATGGGCGTGGCATCGGTGGCCGATCTCGTGCGGCGGCCGGTGAACGTGGCGATCGGCACGTCGAGCCCACTCGTCGTCGAGAAGTGGCACGGCCGCTCCCACGCGGGTTCGGCCAAGGCCTTGGACGATCATGTCGAGGCCCTGCGCACCCTGCTCGACGGCGGGAAGAGCTCTGGCTACCACCTGCGGCTGGACGCCCCTCGGTCGACGATCACCGTCGCCGCCTTCGGCCCCAAGGCCGTGCAGATCGCGGCGAAAGCCGACCGCATGGTCCTCAACCTGATCACTCCGGCCTCGGCCGCCCGCCTGATCAGTGATTTCCGTGCCGTGGGGGGCAAGAGGGTGACCGCCTGGGTGACCGCGTCGGTCCTCCAGGACGAGGCCGCGATCGAGCAGCTCCGCCGGGGAGTCGTCGGCTATCTGGCCGCCCCCGGCTACGGTGAGATGTTCGCCGAGGCCGGGTTCGGCGACGTCGTCGCGTTCGCCCGCACCCGACCGCATCCGCGCGAGCTGCTTGCCAGGATCCCCGACGAGCTGCTCGAATCGGTGGGACTGCTCGGCGACTCGATCGAGAAGCGACTGGCCGAATATCGTGACGCCGGAGTCGACGAGATAGCCGTGGTGCCCGTGAGCACGGCCGACGACCCCGGTGGCGCCACAACGCTCAGGGAACTGTCGGCTCTGGGCGCGCGTTGAGGATCCATCGTCCAGTATTGAGATGTATCGCGAACGATCCGAAGGGGCCCCAATGTCGCCACTAGCCAAGTACTACATCGGTGCGGGCATCGGCTCGCTCATCGCCATCTGGCTGCTGCCCAACCTGATCGCCTTTTTGGTGGTGGCCGGGCTCCTCGGGGCGCCGGTCGTCGCCTGGTTCATGCTCGACGAATCGCAGCGGCGCCGGATCCTGCGGCTCCGGCGCAAGGGCATCGGCCGCTGAAGCTGACGGCTCAGGCCGTCGCGACCTGGGCGTGAACCCGGTCGGTGACCTTCCGCTCGAAGTAGAACGACAGGAAGGGCACCGTGCCGGCGAGCATCACGCCCAGGATGTAGCCCCACGACCAGCGGGCCTTCAGGCCCAGGTTGATGGTCGCGACCAGATAGATCATGTAGAGGAAGCCGTGGATCGGCGAGATGATCTGCGAAGGCCCGGGGATGTCGAACCCGTAGCGCAGGACCATCCCGGTCACGAGCACGAGCAGCATGCAGCCCACGATGTAGGCCATGACTCGAAACGGTTTGAGGGCGGATTCCACGGTCACGTCTCCGGCTGGGATTCGGGGTCATTAGAGCGTACGGCGTCGCGGACGAAGTGGAACCACATGTAGACGGCGAACGCCGCGAAGATCCACCACTGGGCCGCATACGCGAGGTTGCGCCAGGTCAGCGCGGCCCCCACGGCGGGGGCGGGCACGGCCACCGGGGTGGCCGACAGGGCGGGCGTCTGCTGCGTGGCCACGACGAAGCCGTCGCGCAGGGCGCCGTTCCACAGGTTGATCAACTCGGCCGTCGAGACGGTCGCGACCTGCCCGGTCGGCAGGGCGCCGCCGCGCTGGACCGCGTCCGACTGGTCGGGCGGCCGCAGCCGGCCGGTGACGTTCACCTGACCCACAGGGACGTCGACCGCGGGATCGTCGGGCGAGGCCACCCAGCCGCGGACCACCGGCATGGTCGAGCCGTCGGCCAGGTTCAGTGGGGTGAGCAGCCAGAACCCCGCGCCGCTGGAGGCCCGGCCGCCGGGTGCGGCCACATCGGGCTCGCGGTCGGCGACCAGCAACTGCGCGCTGGAGTCATAGGTGCCCGTGGCCGTGACCTGACGGCCGATCTCGTCGGTGGTGACGCGTTCGCCGGGGGCGCTGAGGTCGGTCAGCGCGACGGGGGCCGGGTCGGCGGCGGCCCGGGGATGCCCGGAGTCGGTGAAGACGCCGAGCTGCCAGCGGCCGAGCAGGATGAAGGCCACCAGAACCCCGATCACCAGCAGGTGGAGGCCCACCAGGCGAGGGGAGAACAGGGTGCGCAGCATGACAGACAAGGTATCCGTCATGCACACCGGTCCCGGCCATGGGGCCGGATTCGGCAAAACTAGCAATAACGACATATTGGTGTCTCGTGGGCATGGTGGGTCGCTAGAGTTCGTGACATGTCTGACCCACAGGTTGACCCGGCCGGGAACACGCAGGCCTTCCGCGCCTTCGCGCGTAACCAGGAAGCAGCCGAGCAGCAGGTTGAGCAGCAGGAGTCGTCGCGCCTGCCCATCTACATCGCCCTAGGCGTCGCCCTGGTGATCGTGGTGGCGGTCGGCGCCTACTTCGCCTTCCTGGCCTAGGACAACCTCACCGAGCAGAACCGCCGGCGACCGCGCCCGCCGGCGGTTTTGTCATGCCCTGTTCTTCAGGCAGATTCCGAGCGCGAGCCACGGTCGGCCTTCGGCCGCCCGCGTCTCGCTTACCGAACCACCAGCGCGCTGCCCCCGCCCCTTCGGGTGGGCTCGGCGACGGCCTGGATCTTGCCGTGCCGGAGGAACTCCAGCGCGGTCGCGGCGCCGATCTCCGGGGTGAGCGCGAATGTGTGACCCTTGGCGGTCAGCTCCGCGCCGTACTTGTCGATGAACGCCTGCTCGGCCTGAGTGGCCGTGATGTTGCGCTGTGAGGCTCGCGGGGCGGCCAGGGCGTCGGGCAGTGACATGCCGAACGTGAAGCGGTTGACCAGGATCTGCAGGACGGTCGTGATGATCGTCGCACCGCCGGGCGAACCGACCGCGAGCAGCGGCTTGCCGTCCTTCAGCACGATCGTCGGCGCCATCGAGGAACGCGGGCGCTTGCCGGGGGCGGGCAGGTTCGGGTCGGCCGGAGCCGGGCCGAAGGTGAAGTCGGTCATCTCGTTGTTGAGCAGGACGCCCCGGCCGGGCACCACGATCCCGGCGCCGCCGGTCTGCTCGATGGTGATGTTGTACGCGGCCACGTTGCCCCAGCGGTCGGTGGCGACCAGATGGGTGGTCTCGGGCCCTTCAGGCTGCTGCTCCTTGCTGTCGGGCGCGGGAGCCGGTGCGGCGCACGGGCCGTAGGCGCCGTCGGGCTGGCCGGGGGCGGCCGGGTGGGGCAGCGCGGTGTCGCCGATGAGACAGGCGCGCTCCTTGGCGTAGCTCTCGGAGAGGAGTTCCCGCAGCGGGACCTGCACGAAGGCGGGGTCGCCGACGTAGGCGTTGCGGTCGGCGAAGGCCAGGCGGCTGGCGTCGAGGTATTCGCTCAGGCCGACCGGGCCGACGTTCTCCAGGATGTTGAGCGCCTCACCGACGGTCGAGCCGCCGGAGGAGGGCGGGGCCATGCCGTAGACGTCGAGGCCGTTCCAGCGGACCTTGGTCGGCTCGGGGGTGAGCGCCTTGTAGGCCCGCAGGTCGGAGACCTCCATCAGGCCGGGCCTGACGTTCCGGGTCGAGCCGGGGGTGACGGGCGGGGTCTTGACGGTGGCGACGATCTCCTGGCCGAGCCTGCCGCCGTACAGCCACGACGGGCCCTTGTCGGCGAGTTCCTGGTAAGTGCGGGCCAGGTCGGGGTTCCGGAACGTCGAGCCGACCGGGGGCGGGGCGCCGTTCGGCAGGTAGAGGGCCGCCGTGGAGGTGAAGTCGGCGAAGCGGGCCGCGTTGGCGGCGGTCTGGTCGTAGAAGGTCTGGTCGACGACGAAGCCCTTGCGGGCCAGGTCGGCGGCGGGCTTCAGGGCTTTGCGAAGCGGCAGCGTGCCGTAGCGCCTGAGGGCCAGGTCCCACTGGGCCACGCTGCCGGGGACCCCGACCGACAGGCCGCTGGTGACGGCCTGGTCGAAGGGGATGCCCTCGAAGGTCGTCGGCGCCATCTTCGCGGGGGCGGTCTCGCGGCCGTCGATGTTGATCACCCGCCGCGAGCGGGAGTCGTAGTAGACGATGAAACCGCCTCCGGCCAGACCGGCCGAGTAGGGCTCGGTGACGCCGAGGGCGGCGGCTCCGGCGACGACGGCGTCCATGGCGTTCCCGCCGTCTTTCAGCACGCCGAGCGCGATCTTGCTGGCATCCAGGTCGACGGTGGCCACGGCGCCGCCGTAGCCCTCCGCGACCGGTTTCTTCTCAACTTGGGGCCGTGCCTGGGCGGGGGGCGCGACGAGCGCGCCCATCACGACGATCCCGAGCGCGGCGCCTGTGACGCGTCTCATGGCCACCTCCACTTTGTGATCATCCAAGGATGACCGGACATGTCAAGACCCGCTACGCCTTGAGGTGTACCCCGGGCTTCCCCCGCGGAGGGATGTCATGCCCCCTGAGGTCACCTAGCGTGGACGGGTGATGGAGCGCAGAGACGTCGTGCACGCGGCCGTGGCGGCGGTGGTGCAGGTCGTCGCGACCCAGGGCGCCCAGTGGGGCCAGCCCGACCGCACCCCGCTCGACTGGCGGGGATATCTGCTGCTGCTCGTCGGGCCGTTGATGATCCTGTGGATGCGCCGGCTGCCGGTCGTGCCGATGGTCGTCACCCTGGTGGCGACCTGGGTCTACATCTGGTGCGGCTTCCCCTACGGACCGGCCTTCGTGACGCCGATCATCATGATCGTCTACACCCTGGTCTCCGGGCACCGGCGGCCGGCGTGGATCGGGGGGCTGGCCACGCTGGCCTTCATGATCGCCTACACGACGTGGCTGATCCCCGCCCCGAGCGGTGTGCTCCACCAGGCCGGCATCGCGGCGTTCCTGCTGCTGGTGATGGTCTTCGCCGAGTGGATCCGGGCCATCCGCGAACGCCGGGCCGAGAACGCGCAGAAGGCGGCCGAGGAGGAGCGGCGGCAGGCCAGCGAGGAGCGGCTGAGCATGGCCCAGGAGCTCCACGACGTGCTCGCGCACAACATCTCGCTCATCCACGTGCAGGCCTCCACCGCGCTGCACCTGATCGAGAGCCATCCCGAGCAGGCCAGAAGCGCCCTGTCGACGATCAAGACGGCGTCCAAGGACGTGCTGAGCGAGATGCGCGGCGTGCTCGACGTGCTGCGCGAGGGCGCGCCCCGCAATCCGACGGCCGGGCTCGACCGGCTCGACGACCTGGTCGCCCGCAGCTGTCTCGACGTCGCGCTGACCCGCACCGGCGAGGTCAGATCTGTTCCCCACGGGCCCGATCGGGCGGCGTACCGGATCGTTCAGGAGTCCCTCACCAACGTGACCCGGCACGCGCCGGGTTCCAGGGTCGAAGTAGAGCTGGACTACGGCGAGAACGACCTCGGCATCACGATCACCGACGACGGCGCCGGGAAAACCGACGCGGTGACCGACCTGGGTGGCGGCAACGGCATCCCCGGCATGCGCGAACGCGCCTCCGCTTTGGGCGGTTCGCTGACGGCCGGTCCGTTCACTCCGGGTTTCCGGGTGTCGGCGACCCTCCCCATCCCTCCGAAGGAGAACCCGTGATCAGGATCCTGCTCGCCGACGACCAGGCGCTCGTCCGGGCGGGTTTCCGGGCGCTGCTCGACGCCCAGGACGGCATGGAGGTGGTCGCAGAGGCGGGCGACGGCGCGGAGGCCGTGCGGCTGGCCGGGGTGCACCAGCCCGATGTGGTGCTGATGGACATCCGGATGCCCGGCACCGACGGGCTGACGGCCGTCCGGCTGATGCCGCCGGGGCCGCGAGTGGTCATGCTGACCACCTTCGAGCTGGACGAATACGTCTTCGAGGCGCTCCGCGGCGGTGCCAGCGGGTTCCTGGTCAAGGACACGGAGCCGGCCGAGCTCATCCAGGCCGTCAGGGTGGTCGCGGGCGGCGCGGCGCTGCTGTCCCCCGGGGTGACCCGGCGGCTGATCGCCGAATACGCGTCGCGGGCGAAGGCGCCGGTCGTACCGAAGGAACTCGGCACCCTCACCGAGCGGGAACGCGAGGTGCTGGCCCTGGTGGGCAACGGGCTGACCAACGACGAGATCGCCGGGAAGCTGTTCATGTCGCCCGCGACCGCGAAGACGCACGTCAGCCGGGCCATGATGAAACTTCGGGCCCGCGACCGGGCCCAGCTCGTGGTGATCGCTTATGAGTCCGGCCTGGTCAGGCCGGGGTGGACGTGATGGAATTGGCCCGGTAAGCGCTTTCCGCGCCGGGCCAGGTGCGGAGGTAGTGGCATCTTCGCCACTTCTCGCGTCCGGCCGGTCACGTTAGGTTGCGCTGGTGATGGCCTTGTTCCTCGGCGGAGTGGGCGCCGGGTTGCTCGCGGGCTCCGTGTCGTGCACGGCAGTCCAGGGCGGGCTGATCGCGGGGGTCGACCGCATCTGGGCCTTCCTGGCCGGGCGGGCCGTCGTCCACGTCGCGCTGGGGGTGCTGCTCGGGCTGGCCGGCTCGGCGCTGGTGATCGCCCCGGTCGTGCGGGCGCTGGTCCTGGTCGTCGCGGGGGCCGGGGTGGTGGTCGCGGGGGTCGCGCTGCTGCGCAGGCCGATGGCGTGCCGGCCGTTGAAGGGGTCGCCGTTCGCGCGGGGGGCGGCGACGATCCTGGTGCCGTGCGGGGTGACGCTGACCACCGAACTCGGGGCGGTCTCCAGCGGGTCGGCGCTCGCGGGGGCGGTGCTGATGGGCGGGTTCGTGCTGGGGTCCTCCCCGGCGTTCGCCGTGGTGGGGATCATCCTGAAGCGGCTGGCCCGATGGGCGGGGGTGGTGGTGATCGCCGCCGGGCTCTTCACCGTCTTCTCGGGTGTACGCCTCGGCGGCTGGCTCCCCGACAGCCCCGCCGTCGCCGCGTCGGCCGGGAACGTGGTCTGGGCGACGCCCTCCGGGTTCCGGCCGAGCATGATCACCGCTCCGGCTCATGGGGAGATCTCGGTGATTTTCCGTACAGAGGGAAATCGGAGCTGCACCAGAACGGTCGCGATCGACGGCAGAGACATCGCCCTGCCGGAAACGGGCCAGGTCACGGTGCACCTGACGGCAAAAGCCCCGGGGACGATCAGATACTCGTGCGGCATGGGCATGTTCTCGGGATTCATCAGCATCCGCTGAAGTAAGAAACTGGTAATCACCCTCCGTGACCGGTCTGTTACATGCGACTCTGTCCGCCATGACAATGTGGCCTGAGGTGTCGGCCAGGACCGCACAGGTCCCGCCACCCCGCCCCGCCGCCGACGGCGAGGGCGACGATCTGCACGCCGCCGCTCAGGCGGGGGACGCCCGCGCGGCCCACCTGCTCGGCCGGCTCTACGCCCAGCGCGGCGACCGCTCGGCGGCCCGCCACTGGTGGGAGCGCGCGGCCGGGGCCGGAAACGTCGACAGCGCCTTCAACCTCGGTAAATGGCACGAGAAGCACGGGTCTCTCGACGAGTCCCTGCGCTGGTACGAACTGGCCGCCGGCGCCGGCGACGCCGAGGCCGCCGCCAACCTGGCCACCCTGCTGCTGGAGCAGAAGGGCGACGCCCCCGCGGCCTGGCAGTGGTACGAGACGGCCGCCACCGCCGGATCACGGCGCGCGTCGCGGCGGCTGGCGCTGCTCTGCGAAGACGCCGGAGAACTGACGCGGGCCCGCGACTGGCACCGCAGGGCCGCCCTCGACGGCGACCTGACCAGCGCCCACGACCTGGGCTTCCTGGGCTATTCGACCGGAGAGGAGGGCGACGCCCGCCACTGGTGGGAGTACGCCGCCCGCTGCGGCCACGCCGAGGCCGCCTACCACCTGGGCCTGCTGCTGCACGCGCTGCGCGACCCCGAGGGCGCCGAGGTGCTCTACCGGCTGGCCTCCCAGCACGACCACCCGGGCTCGGCCTCCCAGCTGGGCAACCTCGCGCTGGCCCGGCGCGACCTGCGTACCGCCCGCGCCTGGTTCGAACGGGCGGCGGGCACGGGCAGGGTCGACGACCAGCGGATGGCCGGCTTCGTCTGCGTGGAGTTGGACGACCCGCGCGCGGCCTCCCACTGGTTCGGCCGGGCGGCGGCTTCAGGGGACGCCGAGGCCGCGTACAACTTCGGGCTGTTGCTGATCGCCGAGCACGCCGACATGAGCGGCGGCGAGCACTGGCTGCGGCAGGCGGCCGCGCAGGGCCACTATCGGGCCGCGCTGGAACTGGCGACGCTGCTGACCGCCACCGACCGCGCCATCGAGGCCGAGCGGTGGAGCCACCTGCCGAAGACGCCCGGCTGGGACCGGCCCGCCGAGCCCGAACTGGCCGCGCGGGCCGAACTGGCCGTCGCGGCGGCCGGACGCCGCGGCGAGACCACCCTCGACGTGGCCGAGCTCAGCGAGATCCTCGGCACCTGGGACATGGTCACCCGGCGGCTGCGCGAGCCCATCGACCCGATCACCTGGCTGACCGACAAGAGCGGCCTGCACGCCACCGCGATCGAACACCTCGCGGCGGTCCGGGCCACCCTGCTACGACCGGGGACCGCCCCCTGGCCCGCGCCCATCGAAGTGGAGCGGGTCCTGGAGACGGCCCGGGAACTGCGGAAGAGGCTGGGCCTCAGTTAGGCCGCGATGACCTGGCCGACCGGGGTGTACGGAAGCTGGTGGGCCACCGCGACCGGCTCGTTGGTGACCAGGCCCTTGTGGGTGTTCAGCCCGAGCGCGAGCCCGGCGTCGCCCGCCAGCGCCGCCTTCCAGCCCTGGTCGGCCAGCTTGACCGCGTAGGGCAGGGTGGCGTTGGTGAGGGCGTAGGTGGAGGTGTTGGCCACCGAGCCCGGCATGTTGGCCACGCAGTAGAAGATCGAGTTGTGGACCGTGAAGGTCGGCTCGGCGTGCGTGGTCGGCCGGGAGTCCTCGAAGCAGCCGCCCTGGTCGATGGCGATGTCGACGAGCACCGAACCGGCCTTCATGCGGGACACCAGCGCGTTCGAGACGAGCTGGGGGGCCTTGGCGCCGGGGATCAGCACGGCGCCGATCACCAGGTCGGCCTCGATGCAGGCCTTCTCGATGGCGTACGACGTCGAGACCAGGGTCTTCAAGCGGCCCTGGTAGATCGCGTCGATGAAGCGCAGCCGGTCGATGTTGACGTCGAGGATGGTCACCTCGGCGCCCATGCCGACCGCGATCTGCGCGGCGTGGAGGCCCGAGACGCCGCCGCCGATGACGACGACCTTCGCCGGCGCCACGCCGGGCACGCCGCCCGGGAGCACGCCCCGGCCGCCGTTGAAGCGCATCAGGTTGTAGGCCCCCACCTGCGGGGCCAGCCGCCCGGCCACCTCGGACATCGGGGCCAGCAGCGGCAGCGAGCCGCCGACCTGGACCGTCTCGTAGGCGATGGCCGTGGTGCGGCTGTCGAGCAGCGCGTCGGTGCACGGCCGGGAGGCGGCGAGGTGGAGGTAGGTGAAGAGCACCTGGCCCTCGCGGAGGCGGTGGTACTCCTCGGCGATCGGCTCCTTGACCTTCAGGATCATCTCCGACTCGGCCCACACCTCGTCGGCCGTCTCGACGATCTTCGCGCCGGCCGCCAGGTATTCCTCGTCGGGGATGTGCGAACCGAGGCCCGCACCGCGCTGCACATGGACGTCATGACCGTGGTGAACCAGCTCATGGACGCCCGCGGGGGTCGCGGCGACACGATATTCGTGGTTCTTGACCTCGGCGGGCACGCCGATCTTCATCTTCCCGGTTCCTTTCTCAGAGCAGAGCCCAGGCTTCGGTGAGGACTCCGCGAAGGATGGATTCGATTTCGTCGAACTCCTTCTGGCCGCAGATGAGCGGCGGGGCGAGCTGGATCACGGGATCGCCGCGATCGTCCGCCCGGCAGTAAAGTCCTGCCTCGAACAGCGCCTTGGAGAGGAAGCCCCGGATGAGGCGCTCCGACTCGTCGGCGGTGAAGGTCTCTTTGGTGTTTTTGTCTTTCACGAGCTCGACGCCCCAGAAGAACCCGCTGCCCCGCACATCGCCGACGATGGGCAGGTCGTGCAGCCTTTCCAGGGTGGCGCGGAACGCGCCCTCGTTGCGGGTCACGTGACCCAGCAGGTCTTCGCGCTCGAACAGGTCGAGGTTGGCGAGTGCCACGGCCGCCGAGACGGGATGTCCGCCGAAGGTGTAGCCGTGGGCGAACATCTCGGTCCCCGATTTGAACGGCTCGAAGAGCCTGTCGGAGCAGATCATCGCTCCAAGTGGAGAATACCCGCTGGTCAGACCCTTCGCGGACGTGATGATGTCCGGTACGTAGTCAAATTTTTCCCCGGCGAACATGGTGCCGAGGCGGCCGTAGGCGCAGATGACCTCGTCCGAGACGAGCAGAACGTCGTATTCGTCGCAGATCTCGCGCAGCCGCTTGAAGTAGCCGGGCGGGGGCGGGAAGCAGCCGCCGGCGTTCTGGACCGGCTCGACGAAAACGGCGGCCACCGTGTCGGGGCCCTCCATCTCGATCGCGCGGGCGACCCGCTCGGCGGCCCAGAAGCCGAACTGCTCGGGGGTCATGCCGGGCACGCCGGTGATCTCGTCGGCCCGGTAGTAGTTGGTGTTCGGCACCCGGACCGAACCCGGCACCAGGGGCTCGAACATCTGCTTGAACAGGGGGATGCCGGTGATCGACAGGGCGCCCTGCGGGGTGCCGTGGTAGGCGATCTGGCGGCTGATGACCTTGTGCTTGAGCGGCTTGCCGGTCATCTTGAAGAACTGCTTGGCCAGCTTCCAGGCGGTCTCGACCGCCTCGCCGCCGCCTGAGGTGAAGAACACCCGGTTGAGGTCGCCGGGGGCGGCCTCGGCCAGCCTGGCTGCGAGCTCCACGGCCTTGGGATGGGCGTAGGACCAGAGCGGGAAGAAGGCCAGTTCCTGGGCCTGCTTGGCGGCCGCCTCGGCCAGTTCGCTGCGGCCGTGACCGGCCTGCACGACGAAGAGGCCCGCGAGGCCGTCGAGGTAGCGCTTTCCGTTGACGTCGTAGATGTAGGAACCCTCGCCCCGGACGATCATGGGGACGTCGGACTTCTCATAGGCGCCGTGGCGGGTGAAGTGCATCCAGAGGTTGTCGTGAGCGGCTCTCTGCAGGTCTTCCGGGTGCGTCATCTGCTTCTTCCCTAGGTGTCTGAGCTCCGCTTCAGTGTGCATTGCCTCCCGGACATCTGCCAAGCGAAAACGTGGTAGCAAATTGAAAGAGCTTCGGATTCCGCGATACCTACGTGTAAAGACAACGAAATTCGTCGGACATCTGGACCGTGCCGGGTTTGTGGTTCGATGGGGCGCATGACTCCTGGTGACATCGAAGACGCCGTCGCCGCCGCCATGCCCCGTGCGGTGGAGGACCTCAAGGCGCTGGTCTCTGTTCCGTCGGTCGCGTTCCCCGGGCATCCCGAGGAGGCCGTGCTCAAGGCCGCCTCGGCCGTGGAGTCGCTGCTGCGCGACGCCGGGCTGCCGACCGTCCGGCAGATCCCGGTCGCGGGGAGCTTCCCCGCCGTCTACGCCGAGGCCCCGGCGCCTCCCGGCGCCCCGACCGTTCTGCTGTACGCCCATTACGACGTCCAGCCGCCCGGCGACCCCGCCCTGTGGAACACCCCGGCGTTCGAGCCCACCGAGATCGACGGCGCCATATACGGCCGTGGTGCCGCCGACGACAAATCCGGCATCATCACCCACCTCACCGCGCTGCGCGCCTTCAACGGCCGCTTCCCCGTGGGCGTGCGGGTAATCATCGAGGGCCAGGAGGAGTACGCCGGTGAGCGCCTGGAGGCGTTCGTCGAGGAGAACCCCGACCTGGTCAGGGCCGACGCGATCATCGTGGCCGACTGTGGCAACCCCGCCGTGGGCGACCCGGCGGTGACGACCTCGCTGCGCGGCATGGCGGCCGTGACCGTCGAGGTGCGCACCCTTCAGGACGCCCTGCACAGCGGCTCGTTCGGCGGGCCCGCCCCCGACGCGCTGTCGGCGCTGATGCGGATGCTGGTCGCCCTCCACGACGACAACGGCGACCTGCGCGTCCCCGGCCTCGAGAAGGGTGTCTTCGACGGCGACGCCGGCACCGACGAGGAGTTCCGCGAGGGCGCGGGCGTGCTCGACGGGGTCTCCCTGGTCGGCACCGGCTCGGTCGCCGACCGCATCTGGGGTTCCTACGCGATCACCGTGACCGGCCTCGACGTGCCGACGGTCTCGGGCGCGGTCAACGCCATCCAGGCGGTGGCACGGGCCCGGGTGACCATCCGCGTCCCGGCCTCGAACGACCCGAAAACGGCTCTCTCCGACGTGACCGCGTTCCTGGAGGCGAACGCCCCTTGGGGCGCGCACGTGACCTTCTCCGACGTCTCGGTGGGCTCTGGCTTCCAGGCTCCGGCCGGCGGCCCGGCGCGTAAGGCGCTCGACCGGGCCATGACACGGGCGTTCGGCCGTGAGCCGCGCGACGTGGGTCAGGGCGGTGGCATCCCGCTGGTCGCCACCCTCCAGCGCCAGTTCCCCGACGCCGAACTCCTGCTCTTCGGCTGCGAAGACGAGGCCGCCCGCATCCACGCGCCCAACGAGCGCGTCGTGATCGAGGAGCTGCGCCGCGTCGCCACCAGCGAGGCGCTGTTCCTTTTGGAGTACGGCACGGCGTAAGAACTTTGGCGGGTCCCCATTCGTCGGGATATATACCGACACTCGTGGGAGGCCCGTGTGCGCCGTCGAACCCGCTATTCGGCCTTACTAGTCGCCGCCATCGTCGCGGGCGCGTTCGTCGTGGTGGTGCGGACGGTCCAGGCCGGACCGGAGTGCACCCCCTCGAAGGCCGGCCTGCGGATCGCGGCGTCGAGCGAGAAGGCCGAGCTGTTACGTCAGATGGCGGCCGACTACTCGCTCAAGGGCTGCGGCAAGGTGACCGTGGTGACGATGGCGTCCGGAGCCGCTCTGGACGCCATCGCCGACGGATGGTCCCGTGGCGACGGCGCACGGCCGGATGTGTGGAGCCCGGCGGCGTCCGGGTGGCTGACCCTGCTGCGGCAGCGTTCCCCCTCGGCGCCCGTCGCGGCGCAGAACCCGTCGATCACCAAGACGCCGCTGGTCATCGCGATGCCCGAGCCGATGGCCCAGGCGCTGGGGTGGCCGGAGAAGGCGCTCGGGTGGGGTGACGTGCTGAAGCTGGCCTCCGACGAGAAGGGGTGGGCGCGGCACGCGCACCCCGAGTGGGGCGCCTTCCGGCTCGGCAAGACGCATCCCGAGTTCTCCACGTCGGGGCTGAACGCGACCATCGGGGCGTATGTCGCGGCGACGGGGCTCTCCGGCGATCTGACCACACGCGACGTGGCCTCTCCGGCGGTGCGGCGATTCGTGCAGGGGGTGGAGCGGTCGATCGTCCACTACGGGGACACGACGCTCACCTTTCTCTCCAATCTGCTGCGGGCCGACGACGCGGGGGCGGCCATGTCGTACATTTCCGCGGTGACCGTCGAAGAGAAATCGGTCTGGGACTACAACCAGGGCAATCCGACGGGTGACCCGGCGACTCTGGGGCAGCACGACGAACCGAAGGTGCCGCTCGTCGCCATCCACCCCAAAGAGGGCACGCTCTTGTCCGACAACCCCTACGCCGTACTGAAATGGACCTCCGCCGCCAAGCGCCAGGTGGCGGCCGACTTCCTGACGTATCTGCGGGCGCCGTCGCAGCAGAAGACCTTCACCGACCACGGCTTCCACCGGTTCGACGAGACCCTGCCCGCGAAGATCCTCCAGGTGCCGGCGCCCAAAGTGCTCGACGCGGTCCTGGCGAGCTGGGCCGAACTACGCAAACCGGCCAACGTGCTGATGGTCATGGACGTGTCCGGTTCGATGGAGGCGTCCGCATCCGGTACGGGCAAGTCGAAGCTCGCCCTCGCCCAGGCGGCGGCCAAACGGGCCGTCGGCGACTTCGGGCCACGGGATCGGGTCGGGCTGTGGTCGTTCTCGACGGGATACGACGAGCTCGTCCCCGTCGCCGCGGGCACCCACGACGACCTGCGCGCCGAGATCGACCGGCTGCGTCCCCGTGGTGCCACGGGTCTGTACGACACGGCCCTGGCGGCGGTCGAACACGTACAGAAACAGGCTCGAAGCGACACCATCAACGCCGTGGTGCTCCTCACCGACGGACGCAACGAGGTCCAGCAGTCGATCTCCCTCGACCACCTCCTGAAGGGTCTGCGCGGGGAGGACCCGGTGCGGGTCTTCACCATCGCCTACGGCGCCGACGCCGACCTGGAGACCCTGGAGACCATCTCCGAGACGACCCGGGCGACCTCCTACGACTCCCGCGACCCCGGCGTGATCGACCGGATCTTCACGGAGGTGATCGCCAATTTCTAGGTTCGCCAACCCGTGGGCGCTCCTGCTGGCCGCCGCCATGGGCTTCGCCGCACTGGCCCTCCGCGTGTCCATCCCGGCCGCCGCCGTCCTCGCGCTGGTGGGCTGGCTCACGGTCACCCTGCTGTCCTCCCCCGACGCCGACGAACCCGTCGCGCCCGCACCGGTCACCGGCGGCAGCGCGGAGGACCGCGCCCTGGTCAGGGCCGAACGCGCGGCGGCCACCTTCGCCGAGCTGACCGAGTCGATGCGCGGCCGGTTGCTGATGGATCCGGTGGCGGCGATGAAACCGCAGGTCGACGACACCGTGGCCACCTTGCGCCGGCTGGCCGCTCACACGTCGGTCACGACGGCGGCGCTCGGCCGCCTCGACGCCGACTTCCTGCGCCAGGAACGGTTACGGCTGACCCACGCGCGGGAGTCGGCCCGGCCGGAGATCGCCGACGAACTCGACCGCGCGATCAGCGCCCTGACCGCGCAGGAACAGGTGCACGCCCGGCTGTCCTCGACGCGGGAACGCCTGCTGGTCCGGCTGGAGTCGACCGTGATCATCCTGGAGGGGCTGGTGGCACGGGTGATCGAACTGTCGGCGATGGACGTGACCAGCGGCGCAGACACCTCGACAGCCCTCGACCGACTGACCGCCGACCTGGAGATCACCCGCCAGAGCCTGCACGAACTCGACCAGTCAACCCGCGACGACCTGACCTGACCTGATCCGGCCTCCGGCCGGAAATTTCGGCTTATGCTCCGCTCTCCTGGAAGATCGCCGCTAGTTCCGCCGGGCCCGCGTTCCCGCCCGACACGACGATGGCGACCTTCCTGCCCGCGAACTCCTCACGCCGCGCCAGCACCGCCGCCAGCGCCGCCGCGCCCGCTCCTTCGGCCAAGGTGTGGGCGTGGGTGAGCAGGAGGCGCTGGGCGTCGCGGATCTCGTCGTCGGTGACCAGCAGGAAGTCGGTCAGCAGTTCGCGCATCACCGCCTGCGGCAGCGCGTAGGCGGAGCCGGTGGCCAGACCGTCCACCCGCGTTTTCATCGGGCGCAGCACCATCTCGCCGAGCCGCCACGAATCGTGCGCCGCCGGGGCGGCGGAGGACTGCACGCCGATCACCTGACACCCGGGGGCGAGCGCCCGCGCCACCAGACAGGCGGCGGCGGCGCCGGTTCCGCTGCCGACCGGGACCACGATCGCGTCGAGGTCCGGCTGGGCACGGAGGATCTCCAGGTAGAGGGTCCCGACCCCGGCGATGATCTCGGGCTCGTCCGCCGGGCTGATGAGACGGCGTCCGAGGCGGTCGGCCTCCGCGCGGGCCGCGCCGGCCGCCTCGACCATGGTCGCTCCCCCGACGACGACCGTCGCCCCCAGCGCCTCGACGGCGGCGACCTTGGACGGGTTCGGGTTCTCCGGCATCACGATCGCGCACGGCACCCCGAACAGCCGCGCCCCGAAGGCGATCGACTGGGCGTGGTTCCCGGTCGAGTAGGCCACCACTCCACGGTCCCGGTCGGGCAGGGCGGCGAGGAGGGTGATGCCGCCGCGCACCTTGAAGGCGCCGATCGGCTGGGTGTTCTCGTGCTTGACCCAGAGTTCCGCCCCGGCGACCGAGTTGAGCACGGGGTAGCTCCACATAGGCGTCGGCGGGATGTGCCCGGCGAGGAGGGAGGCGGCCCGGAGGATGTCACGCATGTCCGTCATGCAGACCAGCGTGAACCCACCTGCATTGATAGGTCCAATAGGGGTTTGCGGCAAAACCCATAGACGGCGTCGATATGTCCCTGACGGGTAGCATCGATGGGGTGCTGGACCCCGTTCGCCTGAGGGTACTCGTCGCCGTCGCCCGCACCGGTTCGCTCACCGCGGCCGCCAAGGAACTCCACTACGCCCAGCCCTCCGTCAGCCACCACCTCGCCCGCCTGGAAGCCGAGACCGGCGCCAAGCTGCTGCAACGCGTCGGACGCGGCGTCCGGCTGACCGACGCCGGCAGGTTGCTGGCCGAACGCGCCGCCGAGATCCTCGGCCGCCTCGACTCCGCCGCCGCCGAACTCGAGGCGCTCATCCAGCTCAGGGCCGGCCGCGTCCGGCTGGCCGCGTTCCCCTCGGCGATGGGCACGTTCGTCCCCGAGGCCGGGATCAGGCTCGCCGAGGCGTATCCGGGCGTGGAACTGCACATCGTCGAGGCCGAGCCGCCCGAGGCGCTGAACATGATCAGGTCCGGCGAGGCCGACGTCGCGGTGGTCTTCGGCTACGGCCCGGGCGAAGAGCCCGACATCCGCACCCGGCACCTGTTCGACGACCCCGGCCACCTGGTCCACCTCGACGGCCCGACCCTCAAGGACCACAAGGACGGCCAGTGGATCGCCGGATGCGAGCGCTGCCGCCGCCACCTGCTCGACATCTGCGCCCAAGAGGGCTTCACCCCGAACATCACCTTCACCACCGACGACTACGTCGCCGTCCAGGCGATGGTCGCCGCCGGGCTCGGCGTGGCGCTGCTGCCGTCGCTGGCGCTGCGCGCCCACCGGCACCCGAAGGTGCGGACGGCCGAACTGCCAGGCTCGATCCGGCACGTGTACGCCGCCACCTACGGCGCCCCGCCCGATCCACCGGCCACCCTGGCACTACTGGAAGCGCTGTCAAAACCGCTGGCCTGACAGCGGCGTAAATCCCTATCCTCACCGCATGCCCGATTTGTCGACGCTAGCCGTCTTCTCCGTCGCCACCCTGGCGCTGCTGCTCGTACCCGGCCCCGCCGTGGTCTACATCGTCACCCGCAGCGTCGCCCAGGGCCGTGCGGCCGGGCTGGTGTCGGTCCTCGGCGTGCACACCGGCTCGCTCGTCCACATCGCCGCCGCCGCGCTGGGCATCAGCGCGATCCTGGCCGCCTCGGCGACCGCGTTCACCATCGTCAAGTACGCCGGCGCCGCCTACCTCGTCTACCTGGGCATCCGCAAGCTCATGGACCGGAGTTCGGCCGAGGAGGCCGTCGTCACGACCACCCCGAAGAGCCGCCTGTTCGGCGAGGGCTTCGTGGTGAACGTCCTCAACCCGAAGACCGCCATCTTCTTCCTGGCCTTCCTCCCGCAGTTCGCCGACCCGCACGCCGGCCCGCTGGCCCCGCAGATCGTGCTGCTCGGCATGATCTGGATCGTCCTCGGCATGGCCAGCGACGGCACCTACGCCCTGGCCGCATCCGCCCTGGCCGGACGCGTCAAGAGCTCGGCGAAGGCCCGTCGACGGCTCGACGTCGGCAGCGGCGTGGTCTACATCGGGCTCGGCGCGGTGGCCGCGTTCACCGGCGAGCCGTCGAAGTAGCGGTTATGTCGGTGCCGTCCGGCACGATGACGGCATGATTCACGCGGACATCACGATCTCGCTCGACGGCTTCGTCGCAGGCCCCGACTGGGCTCCCGGTCGCGGTCTCGGCGACGGTGGCGAGCGCCTCCACTACTGGGTGTTCGGCGGGCCGTGGAGCTACGAGAAACCCGCGTTCGAGGGCGAGAAGCACCCCGTCGACGCCGAAGTCCTCGCCGAATTTCAGGGCGCGGGGGCCGTCATCGTCGGCCGGGGCATGTTCGACGCGGGCGATCAGTGGGGCGGCGCCAACCCATTCGGCAGCCCGGTCTTCGTCCTGACCAACCGCGTCACCGACGACCTGCCGACCGACTTCACCTACGTCACCGGCGCATCCGAAGCCCTGGAACAGGCTCGCGCGAAGGCGGGCGACGGGGTGATCGCCATCGGCGGCGGTGCCGACGTGATCAGGCAGTATCTGCGCATGGGCGTGGTCGACCGCCTGGGCATCCACATCGCACCGCTGGTCCTCGGCGCGGGCACCCCGCTGTTCGACGGCACCTTCCAGTCCGACCTCGACCTGGTCGACTGCCGCCACTCGCCGCTGGCGACCCACCTGACCTACGACATCAGGCGCTGAACTGCTCGCGGGCCCAGCGATAGTCCGCTTTCCCCGCCGGTGATCTGACCAGCAGGTCGACGAAGGCGTACTGCCGGGGGACCTTGTAGCCCGACAGCCGTTCGCGGCAGTGGGCGTCGAGGTCCGACTCCGTGAGGTCCTTCGTCCGGGGTTCTATGACGGCGGCGACCCGGTGGCCCCAGCGGTCGTCGGGTAATCCCGTCACCACGGCGTCGAAGACACCCGGATGACCCTTCAGCACCGCTTCGACCTCTTCGGGGAAGACCTTCTCGCCGCCCGTGTTGATGCACTGGGAGCCGCGACCGTAGACGCGGATGGTCCCGTCGGTCTCAACCTTGGCGAGGTCGCCGGTGAGCAGCCACTTCACGCCGTCGGCGTCGGTCACGAACGTCTCGGCGGTCTTCGCCGCGTCCTTGTAGTAGCCGTGCGCGATCCGTCCGGTCTTGGCGACGACGCCCATCTCGCCGGGGCCGACCGGGCGCAGCGCGCCGTCGAGGACGGCCATCGTCGCGTTGGGGTTGGGCTGGTATTTCAGGCCCGCCTCCGGCGATGATCCGGCGACGGCGGAGGCGGTGTAGCCCGACTCGGTCGAGCCGAAGCTGTCCATGATCATGACGGTCGGCAGCAGCCCCTGCAGGCGGTCGCGGACGGTGCCGGTCAGGATCGCGCCGGTCGAGCTGAAGACGAACAGCGACGACAGGTCGTAGGCCCCCGTCTCCAGTCCATCTGCCAGGGCGTCGGCCAGCGGGACGGCCATCGCGTCGCCGGTGATGTTGATCGACATGACCTTCTCGCGGCCGATCGCCCGCAGCACCGCGTCGGCGTCGAAGCGCGGCACGTACACCATCGTGGCGCCCATCCAGAAGGCGATGAACGTCCCCATCTGCGCGGCCCCGTGCATCAGCGGCGCGGCCGCCATCATGGTGAGCGGGCCGCCGGCGCGGGCCTGCTCGACCACCGCCTCCGGCGTCGTGTGCGGCGGGCCGTAGGGGTTGCCGCCGCCGAAGGCCATGAACAGGTCCTCGTGGGTCCACATCACCCCTTTGGGCAGGCCGGTGGTCCCGCCGGTGTAGATGATGTAGAGGTCCGCGCCGTCGCGCGGCCCGAAGTTTCGCTCCGACGCGCCTTCCAACGCGGTTCTGTACGGCACCGCGTCCGCGATCCCCGAATCCCCCACCGCGATCAGGTGCCGCATCCGATCGGTGCGCGCCGCGGTGACCCTGTCGTCGAACTCCGAGGAGTAGACCAGGGCGACCATGTCCGAGTCGTCGTACAGGTACCGCAGTTCCTCGGCCACATACCGGTAGTTCACGTTCACCGGCACCGCGCGGATCTTGAGAACGGCCAGCAGCGCGGTCACGTATTCGAGCCCGTTGTACAGGTGGATCCCGACGTGCTCCCCCGGATCGACGTGTGCGGCCAGGTGGTTGCCGAGCCGGGTCGCGGCGGCGTCGAGTTCGGCGTAGGTCATGCGGTCGTCGCCGCAGATCACAGCCGTCCGGTCGCCGATGGCGTCGGCGATGCCCTCGAAAAGGTCCGCGTGGTGGAACCTCATGGCTTCTCCGCTCCGACGATCCACATGGCGAAGAACTGCGCGCCTCCGCCGTACGCGTGCCCGAGGGCCTTCCTGGCCCCCTCGACCTGGTGTTCGCCGGCCATGCCCCGGACCTGGAGCGCGGCCTCGGCGAACCGGATGAGCCCGGAGGCGCCGATGGGGTTGCTCGACAGCACGCCGCCGGAGGCGTTCCACGGGATGTCTCCGTCGAGCGCGGTGGCGCCCGACTCGGTCAGCTTCCAGCCCTCGTTGACGCCGCAGAACCCGAGGTTCTCCAGCCACATGGGCTCGTACCAGCTGAACGGCACGTAGACCTCGGCCACGTCCAGGTCGCGGCGGGGATCGGTCACGCCGGCCTGACGGTAGACGTCCGCGGCGCAGTCGATGCCGGCCTGCGGGCTGACCGTGTCCCGTCCCGCCCGGAAGATCGGTTCCGAGCGCATCGCGCCGCCGTGCACCCAGGCGGGCGTGCCCGTCACCGCCTTCTCGGACGACAGCACCATCGCGCACGCGCCGTCAGAGGACGGACAGGTCTCCAGGTAGCGGATCGGCTCCCACAGCATGGGCGTCGACTCGACCATGGCCCGGTCGATCCCGGGGATCTTGAGGTGGGCGTAGGGATTCTTGAGAGCGTTCAACCGGTCCTTGACCGCCACCAGCGCGCCGATGTGATCGGGCGCCCCCGACCGCCGCATGTAGTCGCGGATGTGCGGCGCGAAGTAGCCACCCGCCCCCACGACCAGCGACGACGTGAAGGGGAGATGGGTCGACAGGGCCCACGTGGCGTTCGATTCGCTCTGTTTCTCGTACGCCACCACCAGCACCCGATCGTGCACGCCGCCCTGGATGAGCGAGGCCCCGACCAGGGCGGTCGACCCGCCGACGCTGCCGGCCGTGTGCACCCGCGTCACGGGTTTCCCGGCCGCGCCGAGCGCGTCGGCGAGATAGGCCTCCGGCATCATCACGCCCTCGAACAGGTCGGGCGCCTTGCCGATGACCACGGCGTCGATGTCGGCGAACGTCAGACCGGCGTCTTCGAGCGCGCGCAGGGCCGCCTCGCGGACCAGGCCCGCCATGGAGACGTCCCGGCGCCGGGTCGTGTAGTGGGTCTGGCCGACCCCGATGACCGCGCAACGATTGCCCATCACGACTCCCGGGACAGGACGGCGACCAGGTTCTGCTGCAGGCAGGGCCCGCTGGTGGCGTGGGCGACGGCCCTGGCGGCGGTGCCGTCCATGACCCGCCGGGCGGCCTCGCCGATGCGGATGAGCCCGGTCGCCATGACCGGGTTGGCGGCCAGCGGCCCGCCGGAGGGGTTGATGTCGGTGCCGGCCCCGAGGCCGAGCGCCTTGACGAGGATCGTCTCCTCGTGGGCGAACTGGACGTGCAGCTCGGCGACGTCGACATGGCCCTTGCCGACCCCCGCCGCCGTTGCGGCAGCGGCGGCGGAGGCCGACAGGGCGAGGTCCCTCATGCCCGGATAGTGCGGGTCTATGCGATGGGCGATGCCATTGATGTACGCGAGGTTCGTGCGCTCCCGGAGCAGATCGCCCGCGACCAGCACGATCGCGGCGGCTCCGTCCGTGATCGGCGCGGTTTCCACGGGTTCGGGAAGCCTGAGCGCGAACTCATTGGTTTGAGCGGATTCCCAGCTCCGCCGGGCGATCTTCTTGACGTCGCTGCTGACGGCGCTGCCCTGGAGACCCGCGTACGAGAGCTGGTCGAGGCCGAGCGGCGCCAGGTAGTACGGGTCGAGCTGAAGGGTCATGATCTCGCGCAGGTCGCCCATCGACGACTTGCCGAAGCCGTAGACCAGGGCCGAGTCGAGGTCGCCGTGCTGTAATCGCACCCACGCCTCGTAGAGGGCGAAGGCCGCGTCCATCTCGACGTGGCTCTCCTGGATGGGTGGCCAGGCGCCGACCGCGTCGAGGGCCGACACGAACGAGAACGGCGCCCCGGCCAGGTAGTCGCAGCTCCCCGAACAGGTGAAGCCGAATTCCTGGAGGCCTGACTGTTCGCGTACAGAGCGGATGATCGGGAGAATCAGCTCCGCCTCCGCCAGCCCGGTGTCGTGGCCGGTGTGCGTGGTCTGCGCGAACGCCGCGACGGCGACCGGTCTCATCACGCCTCCCGTTCCGGCGCGAACCACTTCACGGCCCCGCCCTCGAACACGGCCCGCACCCGCATCCCCTCGACGACCTCCGTGGCCGGGATCTCCGCCAGCAGCGCGATGATCGGGATGTCGGCCCCGTCGAGCAGGATGTACGCCGACACGAACGGCACCTGCGGCGCCCGGGGATCGGGCAGGTTGTTGATCGCGAACGTGGTGACCGTGCCCGACGGCCCGACCTCGAGTTCCTCCTCGATGACCGACCCGCACTGCGGGCACGACAGCCGGTAGGGCACGTAGACGCTCCGGCACGACGGACACCGGCCCGCGAGGAAGACGTTCCTGGTCAGAGCGTCGAGATAGCGGGCGAGCGCGGCACCGGGCGTCACCGTGTACTCGGTCCGCACGTTCGCCACGATCGTGGTCACTTCCGGGACGAAACACTCGATGTCGGTGATCGAGCCGACCCGGTCATGACGCCAGCGCGGCCACACTCGCAATCCGGTGCGCATCGCCTTCAAAGACCCGCCGTCCACCGCGTGCACCAATGACGTGTCGGCACCGTCGAGCCTGATCAGCGCCCACGCGAACGGCCGGTCGAGCGGGTGGTTCTTGCGCGGCGCGTCGACCCAGGTCCACTCGCGCACGGTCCCGGCGGGCCCGACCTCGACGAACTCGGGGAGCGTGGGCTCGCCGGTCAGCGGGTCGTACTCCAGCGGCGGCACCAGCACTTTCTTCGCGGCGGTGCGCACCCCGACGATCCGGCCGGCGCGTAACTCGGTGAGGAAGCGGCCGATGACCGGCCCGGTCGACCGGGTGTAGCCACCCGGGAACTCCAGCACGTGGTTAGGTTCAGATGGCACTGGCCCGGCCCTCCCAGTAAGGCGCCCGGAGTTTGCGTTTCAGCAGCTTGCCGTTGGGTTCGCGCGGCATCTCCTCGATGAAGTCGATGGTCTTGGGCCACTTCATGGTCGACAGCCGCCCCTGGAGCGAGGCCAGCAGTTCCTCCACGAGCTCCGGCCCGGGAATCACCCCTTCGGCGGGTTCGACGACGGCCTTGATCTGCTCGCCCCACTCGTCGTCGGGGATGCCGAACACGGCGACGTCGGCGACCTTGGGGTGGATGAGCAGCTCGTTCTCGATCTCGGCGGGGTAGATGTTGGCCCCGCCCGAGATGATCAGATCGGCCTTGCGGTCGCACAGGAACAGGAACCCGTCAGCGTCGAGGTAGCCGATGTCGCCGACGGTGAAGAAGTCGCGCAGCCGGTTGGCCTGGGTCTTCTCGGGGTCGCCCTTGTACTCGAACGCGGCGGCGCCCATCTTCATGTAGATCGTCCCGGGGGTGCCCTGGTCGACGGGGTTCATGTCGTCGTCCACGATCAGGAGCTGGCTGATGGGCCAGGCGTTGCCGACCGTGCCGGGATGCTTCTTCCAGTCCTCCGGCGACGCGATGGTCCCGCCGCCCTCGGTGGCGGCGTAGTACTCCCAGACGACGTCGCCCCACCAGTCGAGCATCGCCGACTTCACCGGCACCGGGCAGGGCGCGGCGGCGTGGATCATCCACCGCAGCGACGACAGGTCGTAGCGGTTCCGGGTCTCCTCCGGTAGCGACAACAGCCGCTTGAAGTGCGTCGGGACCAGGTGGGAGTTGGTGACGCGGTAGCGCTCACACAGCCGCAGCGTCTCCTCGGCGTCCCACTTGTCCATCAGCACGAGTGTGTGGCCCATGTGCAGCGCGCTGCCGCCGAACTGGGTGACCGCGGTGTGGTAGGCGGGCGCGGTGACGAGGTGGGCGTTGGGCTGCCCTTCCGTGATGCCGAACAGCCTGAGCAGCGAGGTCATGAGTTCGGCCATGTCGTCAGGATCGAGGCCGCTCAGTCCGCGCCTGACCCCTTTGGGGCGGCCGGTCGTCCCGGACGTGTAGTGCATGGTCGCGCCCGCGGTTCTGCCCGTGGGCAGGCTCGACGGCCCGGAAGGGATCGGCGAGAACCCCTCGACCTCCCCGAACGCGAAGCACCGTTCCGGCCCCAGCCCGGCCCGGCCCTTGATCCCCTCGGCGGCGAACCTCTCGTCCACGAAGTAGGCCTTGGCCTCGCTGTCCTCGACGATGTACGCGATCTCCGGCCCCGTCAGGTGCCAGTTGACCGGGGTGTAGTACCACCCGGCCTGGAGCGCGGCGAGGTAGAGCGTCAGCCCGTCGGCGCCGTTGGGCACCAGCCCGCAGATCCCGTCCCCCGGCTTGAGGCCGAGGTCGCGCAGCCCGTGCACCAGCCGGTTGGCGCGGGCGAGCAGGTCACCGGCCTTGTGCTCCGTGCCGTCGGGGTCGATCGCGGCGATCCAGGCGGGGTCGGCCTGCGCCAGGCGCCAGAATCCGAGTGATCCCATGGGCGTTCCTTCCAAGCAAGCGCTTGATCTCCGGAGGTCGGCGTCGGACAGTACGTACGTGGAACGCTTGCCGATCAGCACCCCGCACTGCCGAGTCGACCGCGACGGCCACGTCGTGATCGTGACCATGGACCGCCAGGAGGCGCGCAACGCGCTCTCCACCGACATGCTCGTCGGGCTGGCGGACGCTTGGGCGTACATATCCGACCAAAAAGACGTCAGGGTCGGCATCCTGACCGGCGCGGGCGGCACGTTCTGCGCCGGCGCCGACCTCAAGGCCATGGCCGGCCCCAGCGCGGACGAACAGGTCCGCAAACGGGCCGCCGAGATCCCCAACTACCACTGGCGCGGCCTGCTCCGCGAGGCGATGCCGACCAAACCGATCGTCTGCGCCGTCGAGGGCTACGCGGTCGCGGGCGGCACCGAGCTGCTCGTCGGCACCGACCTGCGGGTGGTCGCCGAGAGCGCGACGCTGGGCCTGTTCGAGGCCAGGCGGGCGCTGTTCCCGATGGGCGGCAGCGCGATCCGGCTGACCCGTCAGATCCCCTACGCCTTCGCGATGGACCTGCTGCTCACCGGCCGTGCGGTCGGCGCCCACGAGGCGCAGCGGATGGGCCTGGTCAACCAGGTCGTGCCCGACGGGCAGGCCCTGGCGAAGGCCCGCGAACTGGCCGACGCCGTGGCCGCCAGCGGCCCGCTGGCGGTCCAGGCGATCCTGCGGGCCCACCGCGACACGGTCGGGCTGCCGGAGGAGGAGGCGTTGAAGATCTCCGACGCCCTCGGCTGGCCGGTCATCGGCAGCCAGGACGCCAAGGAGGGCGCGCTGGCCTTCCGGGAGAAGCGGCCCGCCCGCTTCACCGGTCACTGATGGCCCGCAGCCGGTCCATGGCCTCGACGTAGCCCTCGACGAGGTCGAAGATCACCTGCCTGGCCGGTTTGACGTCGTTCATCGCGCCGATGATCTGACCGGCCGGGAAGGTGGCCAGCTCGGTCGCGTCCGACCGGCCGATGCGCCGGATCGCGTCGCTGACCAGCATGAACTGGAGCGGCATCGGCAGCGTGCCAGGCGAGTCCGCGGCCTCCCACGCGTCGGTCCACTCGTTCTTGAGCAGCCGGGCCGGCTTCCCCGTCCACGACCGCGACCGGACGGTGTCCCGCGAGGTGGCCGCGAGGATCCGCCGCCTGGCCATCTCGGGGGTGTCGGCCTCCTCGACGGTCAGCCAGATCGAGCCCGTCCACACCCCTTCGGCCCCGAGCGCGAGCCCGGCCGCGACCTGCCGCCCGTCGCCGATGCCCCCGGCGGCCAGCACCGGCACGTCCACCGCGTCGACGACCTGCGGGATCAGCACCATCGTGGAGATCTCGCCGGTGTGCCCGCCCGCCTCGGTACCCTGCGCCACCACGAGGTCGACCCCGACCTCGACCTGCTTGATCGCGTGCCGGGGGGTGGACGCGAGCGCCGCGACCTTCACGCCCTTGGCATGGGCCTGCTCGACCACGTCGGCGGGCGGCGGCCCGAGCGCGTTGGCGAGCAGCGCTATCGGGTGCTTGAGAGCGGTCTCGACCTGGGGCCGCGCGGTGGCGTCGGTCCAGCCGAGCAGCACCCGCCCGGCCGCGGTCTCCGACTCGGCCACGCCGTGCCGGGCCAGCAGGTCGTCGACGAACTTCCGGTGCCCCTCGGGGATCATCCCCTGGAGCCGCCCGACCAGTTCCTCGGGCGCGAAGTCGGCGCCCTCGTAGGAGGCCGGCATGACCACGTCGACGCCGTAGGGCCTGCCGTCGACGTGCTCGTCGATCCAGTTGAGCTCGGTCTCGAGCTCCTCCGGCGTGAAGTAGAGGGCGCCCAGGACGCCCATGCCCCCGGCCCTGCTGACCGCCGCGACGACATCGCGGCAGTGGCTGAAGGCGAAGATCGGGAACTCTAGGCCGAACATGTCGGCCGCGCGCGTCCGCATGCCCCGACGCTACAACTGAACTGCAACCTGTTCCAGGTCTTGAATCAGGCCCGGAACAGGTTTATGAAACATGTTCTTTACTTCCCCGGCTCGGGGTCGCGGGGCAGGCCCAGCATGCGCTCGCCGATGATGTTGAGCTGCACCTCGGTGGTGCCGCCGTAGATCGTCATGGCCCGGGTGGCCAGGATCGCCCGGTTCCAGTAGCCGGCGTCGCCGAGCTTCCAGTCGGCCGCCGTCACCGCGGCCGGGCCGAGCAGGTTCACCGCGCATTCGGAGACGTGCTGCGCGTGCGAGGTCGACAGCAGTTTGCGCACCGACGCGTCGGCGCCCGGCTCGGTCCCGGCGAGCTGCTTCAGGGTGACCCGCAGCGACAGCGCGTTGATCGAGTGGCCCTCGCAGACGACGCTCGCGAACTCCTGCCGCTCCACCGGCGTCAGCTCCCGGCCGAGCCGCCCGGCCAGCCCCACCAGGTCGGGGACCGACGCCCCGGTGCCGCCCGCGCCCGACGACAGCGAGACCCGCTCGTTGGACAGCGTGTTGCGGGCCACCTTCCAGCCCTGGTTCACCTCGCCGACCACGAGCTCGTCGGGCACGAACACGTCGTCGAAGAAGACCTCGTTGAACAGGTTCTCGCCGGTCATCTCGGTCAGCGGCCGGACCGTCACGCCGTCGGTCTTCATGTCGACGATGAAGTAGGTGATGCCGTCGTGCTTGGACCCCTCGCTGGACGTGCGGGCGATGAGGATCCCCCACTCGGCGACGTGCGCGACGCTGGTCCAGATCTTCTGCCCGTTGAGCCGCCAGCCGCCCTCGACCCGTTCGGCCTTCATCTGGACGTTGGCCAGGTCGGACCCCGCGCCGGGCTCGGAGAACAGCTGGCACCAGATGAGTTCCCCGCTGAGCGTGCGCGGCAGGAAGCGCTGCTGCTGCTCCTCGGTGCCGTACACGGCGATCGAGGGCACCACCCACGCGCCGATGATCATCTGCGGCATCTTGAGTCCGGCCGCCTTGATCTCCTGCTGGATCAGCACCTGCTCCAGCGGCGACGCGTTCCGGCCCCACGGCCGCGGCAGGTGGGGCATCACGAACCCGGAGGCCGCCAGCGCCCGCTTCTGCTCGATCCCCTCGATCGCGACGATCTCCGCCAACTCGGCGCGGATCCGCTCGCGCAGCGGCTCGGCGTCGGCCGGCAGGTCGAGCCGCATCTCCCGGCTCACCCCGGCCAGGCTCTGCCCGGCGACCAGCTCCTTCCAGTCGGCCGACGACCCCAGGAGCGCCCGGATCGTGAGGGCGCGGCGGAAGTAGAGGTGGGCGTCGTGCTCGAAGGTGTAGCCGATGCCGCCGAAGGTCTGGATGGCGTCCTTGGCGCACTGCACGGCCGCATCGGGGGCGACCACCCCGGCGATCGCGGCGGCGTAGTCACGCTCGGAACCGGTGGCGCGAGTGGCGTCCCAGACGGTCGCGCGGGCCTGCTCCAGCACGACCAGCATGCGCGAGATCTTGTGCTTGATCCCCTGGAACTGGCCGATCGGACGGCCGAACTGCTCCCGGACCTTGGCGTAGTCGGCGGCTGCGGTGACGCACCAGGAGGCGACTCCGATGGCGTCGGCGCCCAGCAGCACGGCGGCCAGGTGGTGCACGGTCTCCCTGGTCAGACCGTCGAGGGTGCGCCCCTCGACGCCGGACAGTTCGACGCGGGCGACGCCTCTGGTGAGATCGAGCGCCGGGATCGGGGTGATGGTCGCGGCCGAGGCGTCGATCACGATCCACGACTCGCCGACCGGGAGGACCAGGATGTCGGCCTGCGCGGCTCCCAGCACCTGCTCGGCCACACCCGAGACGGTCCCGTCACCTGACGCGGTCAGCGCGGCGTCAAGGGCGAGGGCGCCGGTCTTGGTGCCGTCGGCCAGCCCGGCCAGCAAGTCGGACTTCTCATCGGAGGCGTGGATCGCGGCGCTGGCCAGCACGGTCGGCACGTAGGGGCCGGGCGCGATCTTCTCCGCCAGGGCCTCGACCGCCACAGCGGCCTCCAGCAGGCCGTAGCCGGAGCCGCCGACGTCTTCAGGCAGGTGCAGGCCGAGCAGTCCTTGATCGGCGAGGCCGGACCAGAAGGGGGGTCGCTCGTCCGATTCGGCGCGCACGACCTGCGACGTGATGAACCGGCCCGCCCAGCCGGTCACCGACTCACGCAGTGCTTCGTGCTCTTCGCTCAGCCCGATCGCCATTTGGCCCCTCCACACTCGGCAATGTGGACAGAATCATATTCTAGAAGAAGCTTCGAGGCTACCGGGGACGGACCGTCTCAAGCAGCACGTTCAGGTCCTTTCGCAGCTCCTTCCGCGAATCGGGCACCGAGGCGAACAGCATCGCGGGCTTTCCCGATGTCGCCACGAGCACCACGATCGCCTCGGCGGTATGCCTTTTGCCGCCGGTCTCCCAGGCCACCCGGTAGCCGAGCACCCATCCGGTGCCGTTGGGGATCTTCTGCGAGGCGGTCCACTCAAACGTCGCCTCTTTGGGCTGGTAGCGGGTGACCGTCCAGCGGGCCGCCTTGGCGGTCAGGTCACGCCACTTGGGCGCCGTCTTGGGGGTGCCGGGATTCGCGCCGGGGATCGGGCCCGAGGCGATGATCGCCTGACCGGCGCGCTGGCGGAACTGGAAGGGGTCGGGCTTGATCTGCTCCCAGGGGTCGGCGAAGGCGGCGTACACGATCCCGGAACGCCGGTCGTCGATGAGGCCCGCCGTCGGTGTGCCGGCCCCGGAATAGGCGGCCGGCGCCTTCTGCGCCGGAGGTTTGGGCAGCGAGAGCGCGGTGCGCGACGGTTTCGGTTTCGGGGAGGGCGCGGTGGCCGACTCGGCGGCGGGCAGGACGGCCACCTCGCGCGACGGCTCGTCGGAGGAGAACGCCGAGAAGGCGAACACCACCGCGGCCACGGTGACCAGCGCGGCGAAGATCGTCCACAGGATCCGCATCCGGTTGCCTTTGCGCGGTGGTGGCGGAACCGGGGCGGGGACCTCTTCGACGGGAGGGCGATAAATCGGTAATGGGGTGGTTGGCGCGTCGTAGGAGCGTGCCGACGGCCGGGCTGGGGTGCCGTGTTCGTCCGCCATGACGGCAGATTACGTCAAAATTCATGATCGAAGCCGGACGATGGCACGGTCCAATACTTTGGCCAACGGTGCTGGCATCCGGTGATCTACCTGGGTAGACAGGTTCGCATGGAATTCTCGCCGGTCATCAGCCGGATCGCCGTTCTCGCCTGCCTCGCGGCAGTGCCCGGCTGCTCGAACTCGTCACCCGGTACGACGACGGCGACCCCCGCGCCCTCCGCCTCGGCGAGCGCGAGCACGCCGGCGTCCCCGCCACAGGGGGCCCTGGGCTTGCAGTCGGCCTACGAAGACGTCATCCACCGGGTGCTGCCGTCAATCGTGCAGATCACCACCGGAAACGCCCTGGGATCCGGCATCGTCTACGACGCCCAGGGCCACATCGTGACAAACGCCCACGTGGTGGGCGAGTCCCGCACCTTCCAGGTCACTCTTCCGACGGGCGGCCCATCCCGCAAGGCCACCCTCGTCGGCTCCTTCCCGGCGGGCGACCTGGCCGTCATCAAGGTCGACGACCCCCGCGGCCTCACCCCGGCGACGTTCGGCGACTCCACCAAACTCCGGGTGGGCCAGATCGTGCTGGCCATGGGCAACCCGCTGGGCTTCTCCGGCACGGTCACCTCGGGCATCGTGTCGGCGCTCGGCCGGACGGTCTCCGGTCCCCGGGAGGGCGGCATGCCCGGCAGCACGATCACCAACGCCGTCCAGACCTCCGCGCCGATCAACCCGGGCAACAGCGGCGGCGCCCTGGTCGACCTGCGCGGCGAGGTGATCGGCATCCCGACGCTGGGCGCCAACGACCCGGAGCAGGGCCCCGCCGACGGCATCGGCTTCGCCATCCCGAGTGCGACCGCCACCGACATCAGCAAGCAGATCATCACGAACGGCCGGGTGGTCAACACGCGGCGGGCGGCTCTGGGCGTCCAGGTCGGGACGGCCATCGGCGACGACGGAGAACCGATGGGTGTGCAGGTCGGCGCGGTCACCCCGAACGGCCCGTCCGCGAAGGCGGGGATCCGCAACGGCGACGTCATCACCAGCGTCAACGGGAAGCCCACCAAGGACACGGCCGACCTCAGCGAGGTGCTGGCCACGCTCAAGCCCGGCCAGAAGGTGCCCGTCGCGGTGCAGCACTCCGACGGCACGAAGACGACCGTCCAGGTCACCCTGGGCGAGCTTCCCGGAGGAAACTGACAATTCCGTGTAAGAAGTTGGCCCTCTTCCAGGGCTCAGCGCTACGGTCGGGCTCGTGACATCAGATCTGGATACCTTCATCGCCGGTCTGCCCAAGGCGGAGCTGCACGTCCACCACGTCGGCTCCGCGTCCCCCCGGGTCGTGGCCGAGCTCGCCGCCCGCCACGAGGGCAGCACCCCCGTGCCCGCCGACCCCGAGCGGCTGGCCGAATTCTTCACCTTCCGCGACTTCACCCACTTCATCGAGGTGTACGTCGCGGTGCTCAACCTGATCCGCGACCCCGAGGACCTGTGGCAGCTGATCTACGGGGTGGGCCGGGATCTCGCGGCGCAGAACGCGCGCTACGTCGAGCTGACCGTGACGCCGTACACCCACCTGATCAACGGCTTCGCCCCTGAGCAGTTCTGCGAGATCATCGAAGACGCCCGCGCGTCCGTCGCGAAGGATCACGGGCTGGCCTTCAAGTGGATCTTCGACATCCCCGGCGAGCTGGGCATCCCGGCGGCCGAGAGCACCCTGCGGGTCGCCCTCGACCAGCGCCCCGACGGCCTCATCGGCTTCGGCCTCGGCGGCCCGGAGATCGGCGTGCCGAGAAGGCAGTTCGCCCCCTACTTCGACGCCGCCCGCGCCGAGGGCCTCCACTCGCTCCCGCACGCCGGCGAGACCACCGGCCCCGAGACCGTGTGGGAGGCGCTGCGCGACCTTTCGGCGGAGCGCATCGGCCACGGCATCGGCAGCGCCCGCGACGTCGCACTGATGGAATACCTGGCCGAGCACCGGATCCCGCTGGAGGTCTGCCCGACGTCCAACGTCTGCACCAGGGCCGTCGCGTCGCTGGAGGAGCACCCGCTGCCCGAACTGGTGAAGGCCGGCGTGTTCGTCACCATCAACTCCGACGACCCGCCGATGTTCGGCACCTCCCTGAACAAGGAGTACGCCGTCGCCGCCGACCTGCTCGGCCTGGACCGCTCAGGTCTCGCCGACCTGGCCGGAAACGCGGTTCAGGCGTCATTCATGGACGAGCCGAGCAAGCGCTCTTTGCTAGCCGAAATAGCAGACTGCGCCCGTCTTTAAAGGATCCCGTCGGGAAATAACGGTTTCTTAGGCATTGTTCGCGATCACTGGGTCTAAGCTGACTCGAAGCCGAGCCTTCCTTGGAGTCCCGATGTCGGAGCCGAAGAACCTGTTGCCGTGGGCGTCCCCGCGTGACGAGAACGCCCCGAAAATCGACACGTCGATCCCTCATTCGGCTCGCGTGTACGACTACTGGCTGGGCGGCAAAGACAATTTCGAGGCCGACCGCAGGGTCGCCGAAGCCGCCAAGACCGCCTCGCCGGGGATCGTCCAGGGCGCCCGCGACAACCGCGCCTTCTTGGGCCGCGCCGTGAAATACATCGCGGAACAGGGCATCACCCAGTTCCTCGACATCGGCACCGGCATCCCCACCCAGGGCAACACCCACGAGGTCGCCCAGCAGGTCAACCCGGCCGCGAGGATCGCGTACGTCGACAACGACCCCATCGTGATGACGCACGCCCGCGCCCTGCTCCGCAGCACCCGCCAGGGCCGCACCACCTACGTCGAAGCCGACCTGCGCGACCCGAGGTCGATCATCGACCACCCGGAGATCAAGGGCGTCATCGACTTCAGCGAGCCGCTGGCCCTGGTCATCGTGGGCACCCTGATGTTCATCAACGACAAGGAAGACCCGCTCGGCCTGGTCCGTCAGTTCACCGAGGCGCTCGTCCCCGGCAGTTACTTCGCGGTCAGCCACGTGACGGCCGACTTCTTCCCGAAGACGATCGCCGACGCCGCCGACGCGTACAACTCCGACGCCCTGGGCTTCACCCCCCGGACGAAAGACCAGATCAGCCAATATTTCACCGGTTTCGAGCTGGCCGAGCCCGGCCTCGTCGCGCTCGCCACCTGGCGCTCCGACGAAGACCCGGCGCTGCTCTCGCAGCGCATCCACGGCGCCTACGGCGCGGTCGGCCGCAAGAGCTGAACCCCGTTGCCGTAGAGCACCGCCCGGAGCCAGTCGTCACCGAGGTCCAGCCGGACCAGCGCGTCGACCGCCTCCGCGTAGTCATACGGAATGTTGGGAAAGTCGCTCCCGAAAAGAATGCGATCTTGTTTGTCGAGAAGGCGTGGCAGTTCCGCTGACGGAAACGGCCACGCCTTCTCCGTGAACCGCGTGAACGCCATGGTCGTGTCGAGATAGACGTCGGGAAAACGCCCCGCGAGATCGAGGAAATCGCCGTAGCCGGGCAGCCCCATGTGCGCCACCACGATCTTCAGCCGCGGATGCCGCACGAGCACCTCGGTCATCGGTCCCGCTCCGGTGAACCGCCCAGGCACCGGCCCCAAGCCACAGTGGGTGACCACCGGCACCCCCGCGTCGGCGATCATCCCCCAGACGGGGTCGAGCAGCGGATCACGAGGGTCGTACTGCCCCACCTGCAGATGGGCCTTGAACACCCGGGTGTTTCTTTCCAGAGCATCCTGTACGTATTCCCGAGCGCTTTCCTCGGGAAAAAAGGTCGCCGTGAGCGCGCAATCGGGAGTGGCGGCGGCGAACTCCCGCGCCCACTCATTGAGCCACGCCGCCATATCAGGCTTGTGCGGATAAATCATCGAGGTGAAAAGCACCACCCCGAACCCCCGCAGTTCCCGTACGTGCTCCTGAGCGTCATTGCCATGAGAAATCGGCCACGGGAACCCGAGATAGGCGTCGGCCCCGGCGAAATAGGCCTGCACCTTGTCGAGCACCCGTTGCGGCATGAAGTGTGTATGAACATCCACGATGCCCGGCAGCCCCAGGCCCCGCCAGACCTCTTCCACTGACATGCCGCACAGTGTCTCAAACCAGAGTGATGCCCCCGTCGACGGTGAGCACCATCCCAGTCGAGTACTCCTGCGTCATCAGATAGAGGTACGCCTTCGCCACGTCCTCGACCTCCCCGACCCGCCCGGCCAGACTCGTGTCGGCGATCTGCTGGTACATGTCCTCGACGTGCAACGTCCCCTGCCACAACGGCGAGCGGATCACCCCCGGCGCCACACAGTTGACCCGCACGGGCGCGAACTCCACGGCGAGCGCCTTCGTCAACGCCTCAAGCGCCCCCGAGATGGACGCCGGCCCCGCCCACCCGAACCCCGGCCGGTCCTTGGCGACCCCCGCCGTGACCGTGATGCTCCCGGAGTCGGGTATCCGGGACCGCGCCGCCTTCGCCGCAGCCAGCGCCCCGAAGAACCGGATCTGGAAATACTCGCAGGCCATGGAGACGTCGAGGTGCTCGACCGGCGAGATGTAGAGCGGCTCACCGGCGGTGTAGATCAGATGATCCAGTCGCCCGATCCGCCCGATGACATCCTCGATGGTGTTCGTATCGCTGAAGTCGGCGACATCTCCCCACGCGGAATCGGGCAACCCGTCGAGCGCCGCCCGCACGTTCTCCTCCCGCGAGGAGACCACCACGACCTCGGCCCCATGCGCCGCCGCGATCCGGGCCGCTCCCAGCCCGATGCCCGAGGTGCCCCCAAGGACAACCACCCGCTGCCCGTCCAGTTCCATGTACATCCCCCTTGACCTGGGCACCCCCGGTTTCTGTCATACCCACCGGGCAGAATCCGCCTATGACCAAACCACCAGTCGTATCACCCGAAGAGTGGCAACGCGCCCGCGAAGACCTCCTGAAAGCCGAAAAGGAGATCACCAGGGCCGAAGACGCCCTGGCCGCCCAGCGCCGTCGCCTCCCCATGGTCGAGTTCCGATCCGACTACGTCTTCGACGGTCCCGACGGCCCCCGAACCCTCCTGGATCTCTTCGAGGGCCGCGACCAGCTGATCGTCTACCAGTTCATGAACAACGGCCCGGGTCACTTCTGCCCCGGCTGCACCAAGTTCACCGACAACATCCCGGCGGCCGCCCTCCCCGCCCTGGCCGCGAAGGGCGTGAGCTGGGCGACGATCTCCAACATGCCCCTGTCGCAGAGCCTGCCCTACAAGGCCGACCGAGGCTGGACCGTCCCGTTCCTGTCGTCGAACGGCACCACCTTCTCCGACGACTGCGGCGCGGGCGGCGGCTTCATGCTGAGCGTCTTCCTGCGCGACGGCGAGAAGGTCTACCGGACGTACAACACGACGTCCCGGGGCGTCGACCGCCTGGTCTTCACCCACTCCTTCCTCGACCTGACCCCGTGGGGCCGCCAGGAAGACTGGGAGAACTCACCCGAAGGCTGGCCGCAGTTCCCAACCTACGGCTGACCCATCCGTGCCCGAACGACGTCGTGTCCCCCTGCCGCGTCATCCCTGGGCGTAGAAAGCCCGGGGATCCTCGGCCAGCGACTTCTTGATATGCGTGCTCCAGTCGTCCACGAGCACCTCCCACGTGCCGGCCTCGACACCGTCCAGAGCGGCCCGCACCACCTCGGCCGGGGGCAGCTTGTCGGCATCGTGCCCCGCGGTCATGTCCGTGTCGGCCAGCCCGAGGTGGACCCCCGTCACCAGCGTGCCCTGACCGGCGAGCTCCAGCCGCACCGCGTTGGTCAGCGCCCATTCGGCCGCCTTGGCGACGTGGTAGGCGTTGGCGCCCGGATAGGCGAACCACGACATGGCCGACAGGACGTTCACGATCGCGCCGCCCCCGTTGGCACCCAGGGTCGGCGCGAACCCCCGCACCATGCCCAGCGTGCCGTAGAAGTGGGTGTCGAGGTCCAGCCTGATCTTGTCCAGGTCGCCCGTGACGAGGTCGGTGAACGTGTTGGTCCCGGCGTTGTTGACCAGCAGCGTGACGTCCCGGGCCAGCTCCACCGCTTGGCTGATGTGGTCGGCGTCGGTGATGTCGAGGGTGATCGCCTCCACCCGCCCCGAACTGAGATCGATGTCCTCGGTACGCCGTGCCGCCGCATAGACCTTGCGCGCACCCCGATCGAGCAGTCCCTGCGTGAAAGCCCGCCCCAGCCCACGATTCGCCCCGGTCACCAGGGCGACAGATCCGTTGATGTCCATGCGGGTAACCTAAAACCTGACGTTGACGTCAGAGGCAAGGGCGGATTTCCATGCGCATCGGTGAACTGGCCACCCGTTCAGGAGTAAGCGTCCGAGCCCTGCGCTACTACGAGGAACAGGGCCTCCTGACCCCGGAACGCAGCACCTCAGGCCAGCGCCACTACCCGGAAGCGGCAGTCGACCGGGTCCACTTCTTCCAGGACATGTACGCCGCCGGCCTGACCAGCCGCACCATCGCCGCCCTCCTCCCCTGCGTCGACTCCGGCCACACCGACGAAGACCAGCGCCACCTCCTGCACCGGGAACGCACCCGCATCGACACCCAGGTAACCCGCCTCCAAGCCGCCCTGACCCGCCTGGACGAAGTCATCGCCATCACCGACACCCACCCTTGAGCCAAGGGGTTACCTCTCTGGCACATTTGCCAAAACAATGGGCACAATAAATAAGTCGCACCCGTCGAACCCAGCGGCTACGGTTCTCAACAGCAAGCAAGCCGCTCGAACCAAGCAGGGAAGGAAGATTCCAGTGAGCTACGAAGCCCGGCAGGAACAGGCCCGCAGCCTCCGCTCGCTAGAGTCGCGATCCCTGCGCGCCCTGATCCTGCGGCACCGGCGTCTCCCCAGCTAGACCAAGGGGAACACCCACGAAGCCGCCAGGGAACCCCGGCGGCTTTTTCATTGCCAAGAAACGCAACTCCGAATACAAGCACGCCCAAAACTCAATAGGGAACAAACGACATGGGCTGATGGTGAAAAGGCATCACACCTGCCTTGCAAGCAGGAGTTCAGGTTTCAAGATCCTGTCGGTCCATCCCATGCCAGATCGTCTAACGGCAGGACGCCCGGCTTTGAACCGGGAAAATGCACGTTCGAATCGTGCTCTGGCAGCCGGACGTCCGTAGCCCAACGGAAGAGGCACCGGCCCGAGGAGCCGGAGGTTGTGGGTTCGACTCCCACCGGACGTACCAAGCCGCTCTAGCCCAACGGCAGGAGGCACCGTGCTCAGGACACGGGCAGTCGGGGTTCGAATCCCCGGGGCGGCACGCAGGACAGAGGAGGGGCCAGCCGACAGATGGCGACGGCCGCGGTCTCGAAAACCGTTGGCGCCCGCGAGGGCGCGTGCGAGTTCGACCCTCGCCCCCTCCGCGCAGGGCCCGTTGGTCTAGTGGTGAGGACACCTGACTCTCAATCAGGAGATCACCGGTTCGAATCCGGTACGGGTCACGACAGGCAAGCCCCGTTGGTCTAGCGGTCAGGACGCTCGGCTTTCACCCGAGAGAACGCCGGTTCGAATCCGGTACGGGGTACGCACGGCCACATAGCTCAGTGGACAGAGCGCCGGTTTACGAAACCGGACGGCGCAGGTTCGAGTCCTGCTGCGGCCACCAAGTGATACCTTCGGCAGCGCCGTGCACCAAAACGCACCAAGGAGGTGAGACCGATCAACACGATGACAGATCGGGCCTCCCTCCCCCGCATGGCCTAGGGAGTGCCCGCAGGCACCCCGAAAGGCTGGCACAGCCATGCACTTCACCTCAGACACTTCGTCCGAGGGCGTCCGCGAACAACTCTTCACCGTCGGCGACGTCCCCGGCGTCCTGTGGACCCCGGAAGACGCCACCACCCCGCGCCCGCTCATCTTCCTGGGCCACGGCGGCGGCCGGCACAAAAAGGCCCCGGACATCGCCGCCCTCGCTCACCGCCTCGTCACCGAACAGCGCTACGCGGTCACGTCAGCCGACGTCCCCGGCCACGGCGACCGCCCCACAGACGAGACCTACGACCGCATCGCCACCGAGAACCAGGCAAGGATCGAGGCCGGCGAGGACCCGGCACCCCTAATCGCCGCCTTCCAAGCGTTGGTGGCCGACCAGACCGTCCCGGAATGGCAGGGGGTTCTGGACGTCGTCCAAGATCTCCCCCACGTAGGCCGTGGCCCGGTGGGCTATTGGGGCGTGTCGCTGGGCTGCGGCCTGGGCGTCCCGTTCATCGCGGCCGAACCCAGAGTCGCAGCAGCGGTCGTCGGTCTGGGCGGCGCATCCGCCTCAGCGGAGACCGCCAGGAAGATCACCGTACCGATCGCCTTCCTGCTGCAATGGGACGACGAACGGGTCCCGAGACCCGAGGCTCTGGCCCTCTACGGCGCCTTCGCCTCTCCTGAGAAAACCCTCCACGCCAACCCCGGCAAACACGGCGAGGTCCCCGATTTCGAACTCGACGACACCCTCCACTTCTTCGCCCGCCATCTGAGCTAGCACCATGGGTCGGCTGCCGAGGCACATCCCCGGCAGCCACCCCATGACCCGGGAGAACAACTGGGCCGGCCCTTCACCGTCCTAGGGTGGAGTCGATGAGCCACGATGATGTCGACCAGATGATCTTGGACGAGGTCGCGGCCGACGCCCGCCTCGCCATCCAGGAGTTCGACGACGCCCGAGCCTGGCTGAGGGAAGCCCGCCAACGCCCGATGGAGCCGCTGGGGGTGGAGGTCTGGGTCACCGACCCGACTTTCGAGCATGTACTGCTGGTCAGACACCCCTGGCGCGGATGGGTGCCACCCGGAGGAAAGGTGGAGCAGGGCGAGGGACCGCGTGCGGCGGCGGTCCGCGAGTGCCTGGAGGAGACCGGGCTACAGCCCGAACTGCTGCCCGAACCTGCCGCCGTGATGGTGCGCTCCTACCAGGCCGACCGGTCCCCGACACTGAGCCTGTCCTACGCCGCGATCGCCGCCCGCGACCTGCCGCTAAGCGGAGAGCCGGGCCAGCCGCCGGCGTGGTTCAGCCTGGACGCCGACTGGGACAGCGTCTTCCCCGACGACCGCGAACGGATCCGTTCACACGCTCAGCGCCTGGGCCAGCGACCCGGTTGAGCGAACGCTCTCCCCTGCATCAGAGGCCGCTTCGAAGAGGGACCCGCACCGCCTTTCACTCGTAGGTTGCAGTAGGCAGGCGGCCCCAGGCCACGGCTTCCCAGGGCTCATCGGCACAGAGTGCGTGTCTGCGTTGCCCGTGACCCTTTCACCCCGAGCAGCCAAGGACCGGCGTCGTCCAGGCAGTCGCCGCTCCCAACGTGTTCAATGCGCTCGCGACCGCCACCTGCCTGGCAAAAAGCCGTCACGGACGCCCCAATCCGGATCTATGGGCTCCTGAGACCCGGTGTGCCAGGCTGAAGGAATGCGGTACGCAGACTGGGGCGAACGTTCCCCACGGTGGGCCGGAATCCGCAGCCAGATGATCGATGTCTCCGGCGCCAAGGTCCATTACCTGAGCGCCGGTAAGACCCAGGATGGCCCCACCCACCTGCTGATCCACCCCATGGCCGGTAGCGCGTCGATGTGGATGACACCATCGCCGACCTGAGCGCCCACGGTCCGGTGATCGCCCCCGACCTACCGACTCGCACAGACACGCGCACGCCAGGCAAGCGGAGCCTGAGTCCCAGCCTCCGACCATCCACGCCACCCGATGCCATCGACGGCCGTGCGTTTGGTTTCGTTCGTGAGAAGTGACCGCATTTGTTCGTGAGTTCTGACCGCACTTGAGGGCTGGGACCATGATCAATGTTCGGGAGAGCCGACCGCACCAATGGGGTGGAGGTCGCGGGGTCAGGGGGGCTGGTTTGTCAGTGCTCGGCCCTAGCATGCGCAGCATGCAACGATATGTCGACGAGGACCTGCACGGTGCAGAGTTCCGCGAGTGCGATCTGACCGGGGCACGCCTGATCGGCGTCGTCATGCAGGACGCCGTGATCGACGGGCTTATCACCAACCTCGTGGTGAACGGGGTCGAGGTCACCGAGTACGTCGAGGCAGAGCTCGACCGGCGTAATCCGGTGCGGCTGCTGATCCGCTCCGAGGACCCTGCCGATCTGCGCGAGGCAGCGCGTCAGCTCCATACCGGCTGGTCCGCAACGATCGAGCGAATCCGTCGTACGCCCGGCATCGAGCGCCGCAGCGTGAACGACGAGTGGTCGGCTGTGCAGACGATGCGCCACCTGGTCTTCGTCCACGACTCGTGGTTCCGCCGTTGCTGCCTGGGCTCGACGGAGCTGTTCACGCCGATGGGCATCGGGACGACCGTCGAGCCCTACCGTGGAGCGCACGGGCTTGACCTCTCGCTCGATCCGTCCCTCGACGAGATCGTGAGCGTGCGTGAGGCACAGGCCTCCGAGCTTGAGGCCTGGCTCGACGGGGTCACCGCTGGGCAGCTCGCCGGGCGAGCGCCGGTGCCCGACGACGATGTCTGGCCGCCGTACGCCCGGGGCCGCTCGGTGCGGCGGTGCCTCGGCACGGTGCTCAACGAGACCTTCGAGCACCACGGCTTCTGCGTCCGCGACCTCGACCTGATCGAGGCACAGGACGCTGAGTAGGACCGGCCACGGACTCACGGGGTACTTCTCGAGCATCCGGCGGTACTTGCCTCACATGCCTGATGCTCCGCAGGCACCTTTGATAACGGGCGGCCGCCCGGACGTCAGCGAGCTCGTAGAGGTGCGCTGCCCTGGAGGCCGGCGATGCGGTCCATGAGTGCGGTCGAATCCCACGAACAACGACTTCGCCCAACCATGCCCGCGGTCACAGCCGACGAACAACCGCGGTCAGGTCACGCGAACGAAACCAGCGGGACGAGCCCACTGCCCAACATGACCACCGAAGCCGATCCGGGCAGCCTACTTGCCTAACGTGACTGACAGCCCCTCAAACAGCTGACCAGCAAGTTCGCTTGAGAACCCAGAAAACAATCGGCCTCGTAGGTGGTGGCGCGGTGCATGTCCTTCATCGCGGTCATCGCCGTTCGGGCGGCCGACATGGACCTGGCCGGGGAACCTGTGCCGCCAGCTTCTTCGGCGCCCGCAGGCAGTAGCTCTCGATGAGTAGCTCGGCGATCTCGTCCCAGTCCGCGTCCGGTTCGATCACCATGCCCACGACCTGCGGGTGCCACCTCGGTTTGTAGAACGGGTGGCCGGTGCCGACGAGCGCGGCGAGCTCGGCACCGTCGGAGCGGAAGGTCAGGACGGTGGCATCCCCGACGAACGGCGCGTCGCGGGTGTAGGCGGGCGGGTACTCGTCGCTGATACCGAGGACGTGGGCGAAGGTCTTCTTGCGGACCAGCCAGCGGGTGCCGACCCAGGCCTGTTCCTCGTAGACGCCGGGGAGTGCGAGGCACAGCGCGCGGAGGCGGTCGAGGACGTCGTCCGGCACGTCGGGGCTGTCCGGCATCGGCGTCTCCCAAAATTGTCGGTGCTCTCGTGCATGGTGCCCCGCCATGAGCCTGAACCACGTCGACATCGTCCTGGCGGCTGACCCACTTGCCTGACATGCCTTACCGATCATCAACCGCTGAACAGCCGGAACGCTCAAGACCCTGAGGCAGGCGGCGGAGACCTTCAGTGATGCATCAGCGTCAGGTGGCACTCTCGCTGACTTGATCAACACCTGAGCGAACGCCACTCGCCATGACCTTAGAGCCCGGGTGAGGCACGTGGCGGCCTCTTGGAACGCCACTCGACAGCGGCCGAGATCGGTCCACTTGCCGCACTTGCCTTACAGCGCTGCAGACCACTGACCAGCGAAGTCGCTCGAGAACCCAAGATAACCATCGAGCCGACGAAGGAGGTCCTGCGGCGCCGATCGCCCCGGCAACCCCCCGGCCATCAGCCACAGCCAGCGATCGTCACGGGCTCAACCCGCCATCAAGGCCTCAGCTACGCCTCGGGTGGGGCCAAAACTCACCCGTGATCAAGACCCCCAAGATCGCTAAATGGGGCCAAAACTCGCCGGTAGGTGGAGCCAGCTCTCACCCCTGAAATCAACCGACCTCCGACGCCGAAGAACTACGCGCATTTGCCCAGCCCGTTAGCGCTTGAACAGCGTCCTGCACACCTGTGCCTTGTAACCGTGGAAACGAGCGCACGGGTAATGACGGACGGCGCTATGACGCTTCACCGCTGACTGCTCCGCCTTCTTGCTCGGGCGAACGTTCTTGTCCACTCTGACAAGCGGTGTCCGATGCTGCTCAGCCGGCTTGGCTGGCGTCGAATCCCTGTCCATCGGAGAGACGTGGGGCGCGCTGACCGAGGCGACTTTGAGGGCCACTGGAGCGAGCGGATTCACCTGCGCCATGGCGGCCGGCGAAACCGAGACCGGGCTTCGCGCGGAGACACCCGATTGAATGACGATTCCGAAGGAGTAACCGAAGCCCACGCCGAACCCCACGGCCAGGGCCAACGTCATGGTTCTGCGAAACAGGCTGCGCCGACCCCTGAGGAACCACCCGAAAGGCTTGGCAGGCGGGCGACGGTTGAAGGCGGACGGCGGCAGTTCGTTCATGGAATCCCCCCGATATCCAGCACGACCAGCCAGCCAACGATCACCGAGGACGGCAGTGTTCCCCCTGCTGTCGAAACTTGGTGATCTTTCCCGGACCCAGATGACAGAGGTCATAAGCATGCTTGTCCATTGATTCACAGGGAGTTTCGCGGGAGCTCGCCGACGGCGCCCCCTGTTGACAGCCGCTCACCACTAAATGATCAGACAGTGGGAAGTCGGTTCAGCACCATCACGTCATCAACGTCATCGCTGTCAGCAAGCCAACTGATCGAGAGGGTTCTATAGGTCAGTCAGCGCTTTGGCTTGGCGTGGCGATCCGGTCACCGACCTTCGAAAATGTGGCTCTGAGGTTCTCCGTCAGGCTGTACCGCCTGAACAGGACTTCCTTCATGCCATTCATTCTGGCAACCCTGCCGACAAAATACGCTCTGAGGCCGGCATTCGAGCGAGGCTATAGAAAGAAACCGAGCGAAGCGAGAAACCACCCGAGCGAAGCGAGGCCTTGCCAGGGAGCGCGAGGGGCGGAGCCCTTCGCGAGGAGCGAGAGCGCGACCCGGAGCGAAGCGACGCGCAAGCGGCCAGGGGGAGCGCGAGGGGGCGAAAGCCCTCTCGTATCGGGGGGTTCGGGGGGTCGTCCCCCCGGGTGAAATGGCGAATGGCCCGTGAAAGCTGCCCCGAAGGGGCAACGACCACGAGCCATCCATTCGCCAGTGGAGGTGGCGGGAATCGAACCCGCGTCCTTCAGCACCGAGCCAGGGCTTCTCCGGGTGCAGCCTGATTAGCGTTTTCTCAGCCCCGGCGCTCTCTCAGGCGAGTCGCCGACGGGCTCATCCGCTGTTTGTTTTCCCATCCTCCCCCGCGGCCGGCGAAGATGGTGGAGCCTCCTAGCAATGCCAGATCCCGAGCCGGAGGCGGTCTCGGGCTGACACGGTTATACTCTCTGCTTAGGCAGCGAGAGCCAGGGAACCCTGGCTAACCGAAGTGGCCTTGGTATTGGCACTTATTTGTTTGCGGACACAGTGTTAACGAGGTTATGTCCGCCGTCCTCGACCCGCTTCCCCTGCCTTGTAATGCCAAAGTCGAAACCGGTCACCCCCATGTGAAGTTGTCAAACCCGGTCGCGCAAGCTCCCGGACACCGCAACTTTACCTGTACAACCACCCTGCCGCGACCATGTATTCCCCGCTAGGGCGCCAAGGCGCTGAAAAACGACCCCGCCACGGCGGGTGCCGCCCCGGGAACAGGGGTCTCGACCATGACGGCGATCGCGATGTCACCTTGCCAGCCCACGAACCAGGACAGCTGCCGCCGCTGCTTCTTCTCCACGAACCCGACGTGGGAGGCCACGCCGTAGACCTCGGAGCCGGCGACGGACGCGGCCTTGGCGGAGCCGCTGGTCACGCCGGCTCTCATGAGGGTGCGGAGGGTCGCGACCCGCCCGGGGTCGAGGTTGATCGGCTCAGGAGCGGTGGCGGGGGTGACGATCTCGGTGTTGGAGTCGGGCAGGGCGGGGCTGGTGACCAGGACCGGCGGGCGCCAGGTGCCCGACTGAACGGCTGCGGCGACCAGGGCCATCGCGAGCGGGCTGACCTGGACGGTCGTGCCGGCGATGACCTTGGCCCGGGTGGCGTCGGTGGCCGGGGCGGGCACGTGGCCGCTGCGGCCGGGGAGCGGGAGGGTCCAGCTGGCGCCGATGCCGAACTGCTTGGCGCTCAGGAGCAGGTCGTCGCTCTTGACCATGCGGGCCAGGGAGGCCAGCGCGGTGACGCAGCCGTGGGCGAAGTCGGCCTCAAAGGTGGGGGCGGCGGCGGTGACGCCGACCTGCTGGAACCGGGCGCCGCCGACGGTGCGGTCGGCGGTGCAGGGCACCTTCTCCTGGGTGTCGAGGCCGGCCTTGAGCAGCGCGTCGGTGGTGACGACCGAGAACGCGGTGCCCGGCGGGAATTTGCCCTCCAGGGCGTCTTCCTGCTGGTGGAAGCCCTTGGTGGAGATGGCGCGGATCTCACCGGTGGAGGCCTGGACGGCGACCAGCGCGGCCGGCTGGGTGCCGGCGACGGCCAGGTCCGCGGCGTGCTGCAGGGCCGTGTCGAGGGTCGTGCGGACCGGGGTGTTCTTGCGGCCGGGCCACGACTTGAGTTCCTTCACCTGCTCCCACGTCTTGGTGTCGAGAATGACGACGCGGGTCTCGGTGGAGCCGGTGAGCTGGTCTTGGTAGGCCTTCTGGAGGCCGTCGCGGCCGACGGTGTCACCGGCTCGCTGGGGGCCGCCGAGCTGCTGTTCGCTCTCGGGGGTGACGGCGTTGACGCGGCCGACGATCTGCGCGGGCGACTTGGGGGCGACCGGCGGGTGGACCTCGGCGATGGTGAGGCCGGGGATCGCCTTGAGTTTCGCGGCCAGCTCGCGATATTTGTTGGGCCCGAAGGTGGCCAGCTGGACGGCGTCGGTCGGCGGGGCCGACAGGATGCGGCTGAGCAGCCGGTCCTGCGCGAAGCCGGTGATCTTGGAGAGTTCCTCGCAGATCTTGGCCGGGTCGGTCAGGTTGGCGGGGACCACCTGGGCGACGAACTGGGTGTCGTCTTCCTGGAGGGTGTCGCCGTTGCGGTCGATGATCGGCTGGCGGCCCTCGGGGTCGATCTTCACGGCGAGCCGCTGGCCCTCGTGCAGATCGGGGTGGACGACCTCCGGAGACCAGTGGACCTTCCACTGGCCGTCGATCAGGCGCAGCGGCAGCACGCTGTTGTAGGTCCACAGCGGGTTGTTCTCGCCCAGGTTGACCTCGGCGGAGAAGTTGGCCGCCGCGGTGTCGCCGTCGCGGCTGATGGTGCCGAGCGCGAACCGGATCGAGGCGGCGTCGAGGTGGAGCCCGACGTCGCCGAGGGCCTTGACCACGCCGGCCGGGTCGGTGTCGGCCCGGCGGGCGGCCATCTCGAAGTCGCCGCTCTGCCAGCCCACGAGGAAGTCACGGATCGCCTCGTGGGGGGACGGCTCCTCGAAGCACGCGGTCAGCCCGGGTGCGACGAGAGCGAGCGCGAGCGCCAGCCGGAGGGGACGACGGGGAGACACGGCCTAGCGGCCCCCCTTGCGCCTGATGGCGCCCGACATGGCCCGTCGCATATCCCGGTTGTCCTGCTTCTCACGGAGGGTCTGGCGTTTGTCGTAGTCCTTCTTGCCCCGGGCGATGCCGACCTCGATCTTGGCCCGGCCGTCTTTGAAGTAGAGGGCCAGCGGGATCAGGGTGAGCCCCTTCTCCTTCAGCGTCGCGTTGATCTTGATGATCTCCTTGCGGTGCAGGAGCATCTTGCGCTTGCGCTTGGCGGAGTGGTTGGTCCAGGTGCCCTGGGTGTATTCGGGGATGTGCACGCTGTAGAGCCACGCCTCGTCGTTTTCGACGGCGGCGAAGCCGTCGGTCAGGTTGGCGCGGCCCTCACGCAACGACTTCACCTCGGTGCCGGTCAGAACCAGACCGGCCTCGTAGGTGTCTTCGATGAAATATTCGTGGCGGGCACGCTTGTTTTGGGCGATGACCTTGCGCCCGGTCTCACGAGGCATGGGCAAGAGCCTACCGGCGGCTCGTCACACCCGCAGATAGCGACGGAGCGTGATGAAGGACGCGAGGATACAGATGATCACACCGATGGCCATCGTGCCGGAGATGATCCCGGCGACGGTGTTCCAGCCGAGTGCCTCGGGCAGGAAGGTCTGGATGCCGTCGAAGATCAAGATCTTGCAGGTGATGAGCATGACGGCCGCGAGAACGCCGCCGATCAGGCCCGCGATGACGCCTTCGAGCACGAACGGCAGCTGGATGTAGACGTTGGAGGCGCCCACGAGCCGCATGATGCCGGTCTCCCGGCGGCGGTTGTAGGCCGACAGCCGGACCGTGTTACCGATCAGCAGCGTGGCGGCGAACACCATCGCGAAGGCGACCGACAGGGCCATCCACTGGAGCTTGTCCATGAAGCCGAAGTAGCTGTCGAGCAGCTGGCGCTCGTTGATGATGTTGGAGACGCCCGCCTGGCCCTGCAGCTCCTCGGTCACCGCCGTCGCCTGAGCCGGATCGGTCAGCTTGACCCGGAACGACTCCGGCATGTCCTCGACCTTGAGGAACGAGGCGAAGACGTTGTTGGAGTCGTTGTTCATGAAGTTCTCGAGGGCCTTGGCCGAGTCTTCGAACTCCACGCCGTTGACCGCCGGCAAGCCCTTGATGACGCCTTCGAGAGCGACCTTCTGCTCTTCGGAGATGCCCTTCTTGTCGGTGCACGCCTCGAAGGGGGAGTTCTCCTTACACAGGTAGACCGACAGCTCGACCTTGTCGCTCCAGAAGCTGGTCATGCTCGAGACCTGTGAGTTGATCATCAGCCCGATGCCGAGCAGCGCCATGCCGACGGCAACGGTCACGACGACCGCGATGGTCATCGTGAGGTTGCGACGGAGGCCGATCCAGACCTCGGAGAAGATGAAATTCGCCCGCATGCTTCCTTCTTAGTAAGCCTGGCCGTAGACACCCCGCGACTGGTCGCGGACGATCTTGCCATCCTCCAGCTCCACCACACGCTTGCGCATGGAGTCCACGATGGCGGCGTCGTGCGTCGCCATGAGGACGGTGGTGCCGGTCCTGTTGATGCGGTCGAGCACCTTCATGATGCCGATGCTCGTCGCGGGGTCGATGTTTCCTGTGGGCTCGTCGGCCAGCAGGATCATCGGTCGGTTGACGAAGGCCCTCGCCATGGCCACTCGCTGCTGCTCGCCACCCGACAGTTCGTCGGGCATCCGGTGGGCTTTACCTTCGAGGCCGACCAGCTCGATGACCTCGGGGACGACCTTACGGATGAAGCGGCGCGGCTTGCCGATGACCTCAAGGGCGAAGGCCACGTTCTCATAGACGTTCTTGTTGGGCAGCAACCGGAAGTCCTGGAAGACGCATCCGATGCGGCGCCGGAGGTGGGGCACCTTGAAGTTGGAGAGTTTGGCGAGGTCTTTGCCGGCCACGTGGATGGCGCCGGAGTTGGGCCTCTCCTCTTTGAGAACCAGACGGAGGAACGTCGACTTTCCCGAGCCCGACGGCCCTACGAGAAACACGAACTCGCCCTTGTCGACATCGACCGAGATGTGGTCGAGCGCAGGGCGATTCTGGTTCACATAGACCTTGGTGACATTATCGAAATGGATCACGGGCGCATCACGGCATGCCAGTCTAGGGGGCGGGGGACATCCATACCGGGGGGCGCCGGTCTCTTTGCTCCAGATCGACGTTCCGGTTGGCCAGAGCTCAGTCTAGGGGTAACACTGGCATGGAACGTCCATAACGGAAACAAAACGATTAGGGCATAGGTAAAGGGCCGATGAGCTGCGAACACTTGATCTGCGCCGCGTGCGCCGGGCCAGTGGTGGAGGGTCGGTGCCCCTCCTGCCGTGCCGCCAGGGAGAAGGTGCACTACCACGGATTCCTCGGACTACCACCGCTGCTGGTGGCCCTCGTGATCGTGCTCGCCCTCGCGCTGACGGCGCTGAAGGTCGCTTACGCGTGACCCGACTCCAGGCGGCGCATCCAGCGGATCTCGCCTTCGATGAAGTCGTCGAGGTCGCCGTCGAGGACCGCCGTCGGGTTGCCGGCCTCGACCCCCGTGCGTAGATCTTTCACGATCTGGTAGGGGTGCAGCACGTAGTTGCGGATCTGGGTGCCCCACGAGCTGGTGGTCTCGCCGCGGAGCTCGCTCATCGCGGCGGCCTCCTCCTGGCGCTTGCGCTCCAGGAGCTTGGCCTGGAGAACGGTCATCGCCGAGGCGCGGTTCTGGAGCTGGGAACGCTCGTTCTGGCACGACACCACGATGCCGGTCGGCAGGTGGGTGATGCGGACCGCGGAGTCGGTGGTGTTGACGCCCTGGCCGCCGGGGCCCGACGACCGGTAGACGTCGACCCGGAGGTCGTCGTCGACGATGTCGATGTGGTCGGTCTGCTCGACCACGGGCACGATGTCGACGCCGGCGAAGGAGGTCTGGCGACGGCCCTGGTTGTCGAACGGGCTGATGCGGACCAGCCGGTGGGTGCCGTGCTCGCCGCGCAGGGTGCCGTAGGCGTAGGGCGCCTTGACCGTGAAGGTGGCGCTCTTGATGCCGGCCTCTTCGGCGTAGGAGGTGTCGTAGACCTCGGTGCCGTAGCCCTTGCGTTCGGCCCAGCGCAGGTACATGCGCAGGAGCATCTCGGCCCAGTCGGCCGCGTCGACGCCGCCGGCCTGGGAGTTGATCGTCACCAGGGCCTCGCGGGCGTCGTATTCGCCCGACAGGAGGGTGCGGACCTCCAGTGCGCCGATGTCGGAGCGCAGGGAGACCAGTTCCTTGTCGGCCTCGGCCAGGGTGTCGGCGTCGCCCTCTTCGGCGGCCAGCTGGTAGAGAACGTTGAGATCTTCCATGCGGGCGGTCAGGGCCTCGACCCTGTTCACCTCGCTCTGGAGGTGGGAGAGCTTGCTCGTGACCTTCTGGGCGGCCTCGGGGTCGTTCCACAGATCGGGGGCCGCTGCCTGTTCGCCCAGCTCGGCGATCTGCTTGCGCAGGCTGTCGAGGTCGAGCACGTCCTGAATGCTGTCCAGGGTGCCGGTAAGCTCGTTGATCTCTTCTGCTGGATCGATGGCTGCCACGTTTCTAAAGGGTACGCGAACACCGGACCGACTCAGGTACGGTCCCTTTTGCACAAGGGAAAGGGGGTTGACATGCGCCGCGCGCTGACCCTTTCCGCAGTGGTTCTGCTGCTCGCCGGGTGCACGACCCAGGCACCGGCGCCGAGGCCGAGCCCGGTCGCGGCCACTTCCAAGCCTTCCCCCACCCCGGCGCCGCCCGCCCTCACGATCGACGAGGCCGCGGAGGCCGCCGACGTCTTCCTCGGCGCCGACGACGTGATCCGGAGCATGGGCGACGGCCGGATGGCCCTCGAACGCGCCAGGGACGGCCAGGACCCGCTCGCACTGGCCGAATATCGGTCATCCGAAAACAGACCCATCCGATTCTCCTGGGGGCCGCGAAAACTGATCGTGCCGCGCCTGCCGAAGGGCGTCACGCCCTGGTTCGCGGCGGTGGCCGAGCGGCGGCACGGCAAGGAGCGGCAGACCTCGATCATGACCTTCATGAAGGAGGGCCAGTTCTGGCAGCGGGGGTTCACCACGCTGCTGAACGGCGACGCCGTCCTGCCCGAGGTCGAGACGGACGCCGAGGGCTACGCCACCCTGCTCGACGCCCGCGACCAGTCGATCGCGATCAGCCCCAACCTGCTGGGCCCGCTGCACGCGACGGTGGCCGAAGAGGGCCCCAAGGGGTTCACCTCGGGTCTGATCGAGGCGGGCCCGCTGACCAACGGGTTCTTCGACGACATCGCCCTGCAGAAGAAGATCTACGAGAAGGCCGGCTACGACTACATCTCGATCTTCGCGGCGGCGGCCTCCTACCCGGTGCAGGCGGTCCGGACCGCCGACGGCGGCGGGCTGCTGTTCTACACGCTGACCCGGACCACCCAGTGGATCCCGGTGCTGCCCAACGCCCTGGGCGGCCACCTGCCCATCCCCGCCGACGCCAAGTGGGACCTGACGACGACCGAGATCCTCAAGGACCGGCGCATCCAGGAGACCCAGCAGTTCCTGGCCCTGGTCCCGCCCCGCACCTCGGAGGCGCGCGCCGAGATCATCGCCTACGACGGGCGAATCACTCAGGCGAGCGCCACCGAATAACGCTCTCAGCGGGCGTGCGGGAGACCGCTGGTCGCCACCAGCGTCCTGATCGCGCGCAGGGCCACCGACAGGGTCGCCAGGTCGAAGACGTCGCTCTCCCAGATCTCCGACAGGGTCTGCCGGGACCTGGTCACGGCCGCCTCGTTGGCCTCCGACCAGCGGGCCAGCCGCTCTTCCGGCGCCTCGCCCGGCTTGCTGTGCACCAGCACGTCGCGGGTGAGGCTGGCGTGGGCGCCGTAGAGGTCGTCGCGCAGGGCCGAGCGGGCCATCGTGTTCCAGCGGCTGTCGCGGGGCAGCGCTATCACGCGTTCACGCAGCCGGGCGAGCTGGACGCGGTCGGCCAGGTCGAAGTAGACCTCGGCCACCTCGCCGACCGGACGGTCGGTGGCGGCCGCGATCTCGACCAGGTCGAAGGTCGAGTAGGCGGGCACCATCGAGGCCACCCGTTCGGCCAGCTCGTCGGGCACGCCGCGGCCGATGAACAGGTCGCGGCGGTCTTCGAAGGCGGCCAGGTCGGGACCGGTCAGGAGTTTGGGCAGGTGGGGCAGCAGGGCGGCGGCGCCGTCGGCGAAGAACCGGGCCGAGGCGGCCAGGTCGAGCGGTGGGCGCCGGTTGTTGAGCAGCCAGCGGGTGCCGCGCTCGGACAGCTTGCGTCCTTCGAGCAGCAGGGCCAGCTGGGTGTCGACGTCCACCCTGTTCTCGAGCCCTTCGACCTGGCGGCGGAAGGCCGGCAGGTCGAAGATCTGCCGGGCGGCCAGGTAGGCCCGCGCGATGTCGGCCGTGGAGGCGCCGAGCTCCTCGTGGAACCGGAAGACGAAGCTGGTGCCGCCGTTGTTGACCAGGTCGTTGGTGACGCCGGTGGTGATGATCTCCCGCCGGAGCGGGTGGTTGTCCATGTAGGTCTGGTAGGTCTCGCGCAGCGCGGAAGGGAAGTAGGAGATCAGCCATTCGCGCAGCGCCGGGTCGTCGGGCAGGTCGCTGGCGAGGACCTCCTGGTCGACCACCAGCTTGGTGTAGGCCAGCAGCACCGAGAACTCCGGTGCGGTCAGCCCGAGCCCGCTCTGGCGGCGTTCGGCCAGCGTCTTGTCGGAGGGCAGGAACTCCAGCGCCCGGTTGAGCTGGCCCTGGCGCTCCAGCCGCCGCAGGTAGCGCGTGTGGATGTGGAGCATGTCGGCGGCCTGCTTGCGGGCGGCGGCGAGCACCACGTTCTGGGAGTAATTGTCGCGCAGCACGAGGTCGCCGACCTCGCCGGTCATCTCGGCGAGCAGCCCATTTCGCTGCTTCTCGGTCAGCTCGCCGTCGCGGACCGCCTCGTCGAGGAGGATCTTGATGTTGACCTCGTGGTCGGAGGTGTCGACCCCGGCGGAGTTGTCGATGAAGTCGGTGTTGACCAGGCCGCCGTGCAGCGCGAACTCGATGCGGGCGAGCTGGGTGAAGCCGAGGTTGCCGCCCTCGCCGATGACCTTGCAGCGCAGGTCGGCGGCGTTGACCCGCAGTCCGTCGTTGGCCTTGTCGCCGACGTCGGCGTTGGACTCGGCGGTGGCCTTGGCGTAGGTGCCGATGCCGCCGTTCCACAGCAGGTCGACCGGCGCCTTGAGGATCGCGCTGATCAGGTCGTTGGGTGCCAGTGAGGTGACCCCGTCGACGATCCCGAGCGCGGCCCGCATCTGCCCGGTGACCGGGATGGATTTGGCGGTACGCGGCCACACCCCGCCCCCGGCGGAGATCAAACCCCGGTCGTAGTCGTCCCATGAGCTGCGCGGCAGGGCGAACAGGCGCTCCCGCTCGGCGAAGCCACGGGCGGCGCCGGGGTCGGGGTCGACGAAGATGTGCCGGTGGTCGAATGCGGCCACCAGGCGGATGTGCGGCGAGAGCAGCATGCCGTTGCCGAACACGTCGCCCGACATGTCGCCGACGCCGGCGACGGTGAAGTCGGTGGTCTGGGTGTCGAGCCCGAGGGTGCGGAAGTGGTATTTGACCGATTCCCAGGCGCCCCGGGCGGTGATGCCCATGGCCTTGTGGTCGTAGCCGACCGAGCCGCCGGAGGCGAACGCGTCGCCGAGCCAGAAGCCGTAGTCCTTGGCCACGCCGTTGGCGATGTCGGAGAACGTCGCGGTGCCCTTGTCGGCGGCGACCACGAGATAGGTGTCGTCGCCGTCGTGGCGCACCACGTCGGCGGGCGGCACGACCACGCCGTGGACCAGGTTGTCGGTCACGTCGAGCAGGCCGGAGATGAACTGCCGGTAGCAGGCGATGCCCTCGGCGAGGAACTCGTCGCGGCCGCCCTGCGGCGGGTGCTTGACGACGAAGCCGCCCTTCGACCCGGTCGGCACGATCACGGTGTTCTTCACCATCTGCGCCTTGACCAGGCCCAGGACCTCGGTCCGGAAGTCCTCCATGCGGTCGGACCAGCGCAGCCCGCCTCGGGCGACGGCGCCGAATCGCAGGTGCACGCCCTCGACGCGGCGGCCGTACACGAAGATCTCGAACTTGGGCCTCGGGAGGGGCAGCACGCTGATCGCCTGAGGGTCGAACTTCAGTGAGGTGTACGGCTTGCGCCGGCCCTCGGCGTCGTGCTGGAAGAAGTTGGTGCGCAGCGTCGCGCAGACGCATTCGAGGTAGGCCCGCAGGATGCGGTCCTCGTCGAGCGAGGCGACCTCGTCGAGGGCGGCCAGCACCTCTTCCCGCAGGGCGTCCGACAGGTCGAGGCGGGAGTGCTCCGGCAGGCGCGGGTCGAGGCGGGCCTCGAACAGGCGCACCAGCAGGCGGGCCAGCCGCAGGTTTCCGAGCAGCGTCTTCTCGATGTAGTCCTGGGAGAAGGTGGCCCCGGCCTGGCGCAGATACTTGGCGTAGGCGCGCAGCACCTCGGCCTGTTCCCAGGTCATCCCGGCGGCGAGCACGAGCGCGTTGAAGCCGTCGTTCTCGACCTGGCCCTTCCACAGGGCGGCGAAGGCGTCTTGGAACAGTCGCTTGAAGTCGTCGGGGGCGAGGGCCTCCGACGGGGTGTAGCGCAGCCCGAAGTCGTAGATCCAGGCGTCTTTGGTCCGCGGGTCGTTGTCGCGGTCGACCTGGTAGGGGCGCTCGTCCACGACCTCGACGCCCATGCGCGCGAGCAGCGGCAGGACGTGGGACAGCGAGATCGCCGCGCCGAGGCGGTAGAGCTTGAACCGGCGTTCGCCCTCCAGGGCGTCGAGCGGTTCGTAGAGGTTCATCCCGATGTCGTCGGCGTCGTCTTCGTTGAGCTGTTCGAGGCGCTTGAGGTCGGCGACGGCGGCGCGGGCCGAGAAGTCGGCCTTGTAGCCCTCGGAGAACGCGACGCTGTAGCGGCGGATCAGGCCCGGCGCGTCACCCTGGTCGCAGAGGTCGGTGATGGCGACCGCGAGGTCGTCCTCCCAGGTGCGGGTGGCGGCGGTGACCTTGGCCTCAAGAGCGTCGACGTCGACGCCCTCGGTGGTCAGCGGCACGCCGCGCTCGCCGCGGATGACGACGTGGAGCCGGGCCAGCGCCGACTCTCCGATCATCGCGCTGTAGTCGAGGGTGCGCCCGCTGAGCGCCTTCATCAGCAGGTCCTGGATCAGCAGGCGGACCTTGGTGGTGTAGCGGTCGCGCGGCAGATAGATGAGGCAGGAGATGTAGCGGCCGTAGTCGTCGCGGCGCAGGAACAGTTTGACCTGCTTGCGCTCGCGCAGCCGCAGCACGCCGAGGGCGATCGGCAGCAGCTCGTCGGCGGAGATCTGGAACAGCTCGGCGCGCGGGTAGGTCTCCAGGATCTCGATGAGGTCCTTGCCGTCGTGGCTCTCGGGCGGCAGCCCGGCCTTCTCCAGGACGGCGGCCAGCTTGCGCCGCAGCAGCGGCACCCGGGAGATCGACTCGTTGTACGCGACATGGGTGAACAGGCCCAGGAAGCGGCGCTCGCCCACCACCTCGCCCTCGGGCGAGAACAGCTTGACCCCGACGTAGTCGAGGTAGGCGGGGCGCGAGACGGTGGCCCGGCTGTTGGCCTTGGTGACGATCAGCACCTGCTTCTCGCGGGCCTTGGCGCGCAGCTCCGGCGGCATCGCGGCGAAGCTGCCCGAGCCGGCCCGATCGGGGCGCAGCACGCCCAGGCCGGTGCCGGGCTGGGAGGTCAGCGTGTCGTCGTCTTCGAGCCGGTATTCGCGGTAGCCGAGGAAGGTGAAGTGGCCGTCGGCCAGCCAGTGGAGCAGCTCGAGGCTGTCTTCGACGTCGGCCGGGTCGAGCGGCGGCGGGTTGACCGCGAGGTCGTCGGCGGTGGAGACGGCCAGGGCGCGCATCTTCGCCTGGTCTTCGACCGCGCCGCGCACGTCGTCGAGGACGCGCAGGAGGTCGGACTCCAGCAGCGTGCGCGCGGTGGGATCGGTCTGGCGGTCGATCTCTATGTACATCCACGACTCGGCCAGGGTGAGGCCGGTGATGTCCATCTCGTCGGGGCCGAGCAGTTTGCCCGTCATGTCGCGGCGCACCCGCATCTGGGGGTGCACGATCAGATGGGTGCCGAGCTCGTGGCGTTCGATCTCGTTGGTGACCGAGTCGACCAGGTAGGGCATGTCGTCGGTGACGATCTGGACCACCGAGGCGCCCGGGTCGCAGCCGTGCTCGTCGAGGTTGGGCGCCAGCACCCGGACCAGCGCCCGGCCCTGTGGCCGCACGGCGGCGAGTTTGCGGTGGGCGAGTGCGGGCCCGTAGATGTTCGCGGGGTCGCGGTGGGCGAGGTCGTCCAGAGGGACGTTGCGGTAGAACTCCCGCAGGAAATCGAGGGTGTCGGCGTTCTGGTCGCCACACGCGGCGGCGGCCGTGCGCAGCAGGTCGTCGAGTTCCCCGGCCTGGTCGAGCGGCATCGCGGTTCTCACTCCTTTGTGAGCCGTGGTGAGTCGTGAGGGGGCCCTCACGTCAGCCGCAAGAGGAGGGCGGTCGTGTCAGCATCGCACAGCGCTTCCCGTGAAGCGGTGATAGATCCACGACACGGGGACGCGACCTCTGGGGGCGACTCCGCCGATCACCGTTGACCGGCGGCTTTTGGGCACCCGCCTCCCATAGCAGCCGAAAACGCAGCAGCCGTCAACTCAAGGTCGACGGCTGCTGCGTTAACACGTCACGCGGATTAGTTGGTTCGCTCCGATGAGAACTTGGCTTCATCGAGCAGGCCGGGAAGCTCTGCCATGGTCTTGAGCTCCTGTTGGCACCGCTTGCACGAGTCGAGGTGGCGTTCGAAGGCCTCGACGTCGCCGTCGTCAAGCACCCCAAGGGCGTAGGCCGCCACTTCAAGGTGTGACGACTCGGACATCAGCTGGCCACTCCCCTCTCCTTCAGGACCCCGCGGAGGGAACGCAGAGCGTAGTACAGCCTCGATTTCACAGTACCCGGCGGAATCCCGAGTATCACTGCGGCCTCGTTAACCGTACGGTCCCGTAAGTATGTCTGTTCGATAACTTCTCTGTGATCGGCGCTTAGACCGCGCAAGGCATCGGCGACAACGATCGCCGCCAAGGTCTTGTCGGCGCCGTCGGGCACCGCGATGCTGTCCGCTTCGGGCGGTTCCACCTCCCGAGGACGGACACCGCGGCGGCGGCGGCCGTCGATCACGATGCGGCGAGAGACGGTGAGGAGCCATGCCCAAAGCAAGCCCCTCTCCCATGTCAGTTTCGCCGCGTTACGCCAGGCACGAAGCAACGTCTCCTGAACGACGTCCTCCGCCCACTGAAGGTCGTTGCCGGTCGTCTGCCTGACCTGACGGAGCAACGGACCACCGAACTCGTTATAGAGCTCCCTGATGAGGCGATCATCCCAATCAGGGTCAACGTCGGGGTCCAGACGCTCGAACCGGCTGTCGAGTTGTCGGCGCACAGGCCACATATTTGCATCAGGCTTTGTGGCCTGTACACAACTCTGACAACTCTCGTCATTTCTAACTATTCGTGAACCATCCGCACCAAGGCCGCGTACCTCCCCCCGAAAGAGAGGAGACGCCATGCGGTTCCGGTTCGGGGAGCTCGTGGTCTTCGCGGTATTCCTGTTCGCGGCGGCCGTGGCCGTCATCGTCGTCGTGCCGCAGGAACAGGCGACGGCGAGCCAGGGGTTCACGTCGACCCGGTGGGGCCCGTTGAGCCCCGCCGACAAGGACTTTCTCGTGAAGGTGCGGTGGGCAGGTCTCTGGGAGATCCCCGCCGGCCGTTGGGCACAGGAGCGCTCGCAGAACGAGAAGGTCAAGATCGCGGGCCAGCATCTCGAGGCTGACCACGCGAAGCTCGATGAGGCGGTCCGCGCGGAAGCCGCCGCTCTCGGCGTGCTGATGCCCAACGAACCCAACCCTGACCAGCAGCGCTGGCTGGGTGAGATGTCGAACGCGCAGGGCGCGGAGTTCGACCAGATCTTCGCCGATCGGCTACGGGCCGCGCACGGCAAGGTCTTCTCCACGGTCGCCGCCATCCGCGCCGGGACCAGGAACGACAAGATCCGCGCCTTCGCCGCGGTCGCCAACGAAGTCGTCATGAAGCACATGCGCGTGCTCGAGGAGACCGGGCTGGTGGACTACTCCGCGCTTCCGGTCCCGCCGGTTTAACCAGGAGGAAGAAGAACATGCGTAAACGCGCCATCGCGGTGGCGGGAGCACTGCTGGCAGGGTCGCTCGTGGCCCTGACCACGTATCCCACCCCGGCCCTCGCGGCCTGTGATCCAGCGATCGGCGGCGCCGAGTGCGACGCACTCGGCCCGGCCCTGACCGACTTCGTCGACATCCGCCGAGTCGGCCGCGCCCAAGGCGTCGTCGCAGGTGGCGGTTCGTTCACGTCGTCCTGCGGCCGGAATGAGAACCGGCACAACAACTCCGACAACCACATCGTCGCCCCGGGTGTGACGAACGGCGCCCACCACGTCCACGACTACGTGGGCAACCTCACCACCAACGGCTTCTCCACCGACCAGTCGCTCGCCGCCGGCGGGACGACTTGCCGGAACGGCGACAAATCCGCTTACTTCTGGCCTATCCTCCGCATCAGGCAGGACATCGTGCGGCAGGGCCAGAACCAGAACAACCAGCGCCAGCAGCAGCAACAGCAGGACCCCAACCAGCAGCAACAGGACCCCAACGCCCAGCAGCAGCAGAGTGATCCCAACAACCAGACCGGCAATGACCAGGCGGCGCAAGGCGACCAGCCCGTCAATGACCAGGCAGGGAACACCGGCCAGGGCGACCAGGGCCAGCAGCAGCAACAGCAGAACCAGCAGCCCGCAGCGAACGCCGACAACGGCGCGGCGCAGGCGCAGTCCTTCAGCAGGCAGCAGCCGCAGCCCCAGACCAACTCCCGCCGGGGCAACAACAATGGCGGGAACAACGGCGGCCAGAACGGTGGCCAGAACGGTGGCCAGAACGGTGGCCAGCAGCCGCAGCCCCAGCAGACCGGCCAGCCCCCGCAGCCCGGCCAGGACGGTTCGGAGATCGGCGGCTTCCTCGACGGCAACGTCGGCCGGATCCTGACTCCGCGTCAGGTCAATCTCCAGTTCCGCGGCAACCGGTTCAGCCGGGTCGTCGCGATGCCCCGCTTCCTGCGGGTGATCACCGGTGACGCCAAGGCGGCGACCAACGGCCCGGCCAACGCCCGCGCCCAGTGGACCTGCACCGGCTTCACCAACCGGGCCACGTCCGACAAGTATCCGATCTGCCCGAGAGGCAGCGGCGTGGTGCGGATCCTGGACTTCCCGAGTTGCTGGGACGGCGCCAACACCGACAGCGCCAACCACCGGACGCACATCGTGTTCCCGGACCAGAGCGGCCGCTGCCCCCAGGGCACCCGGGCCGTTCCCCAGCTGCGCATGACGCTGGTCTACGCGGTTCCTCAGGGCGCCAGCTTCGCCGTGGACGCGTTCCCCGAGCAGAAGCACAACCCGATCACCGACCACGCCGACTTCCACAACGTCATGCCCAACAACCTCATGAACTTCATGATCAACTGCATCAACCGTAATCGCCGCTGCTGACCGGCGGCTTCGAGCCCTCGGCAGATCCCCCCTTGACCGGAGGAATCAGTGTCAAAAAGGCGGGCTCATCGACGATCTGAGCGCTTCGATCTTCAGAAACGCGGCGTTCGGATCGTCCTGGGCTCTCTCGCGTTCACCATCATGGCCCTGTCTCTCCTCGGGGCCCGGCTGGGCCTGAGCACTCAGGTCCTCGCGATGGCGCAAGAGTTCCTCACGTTCTACGCGGGCGTCTTCTCGCTCGTGGCACTCACGCTGACCGTCGGGCTCGGACTGCTCACGTCCGAGCGCATGATCCTGCCGATCAGGTGGCGCGTCCGGGCCCAGTTGGTGCACCGGGGCGCCGCCCTGATCGGGGTGGGATTCCTGGTCGTCCACATCGGCATGAAGATCGCGGCCGGGCTGGTCCCCTCATACGGGTCGGTGATTCCCACCACCAGCCTGGCGGTCGGGGCCGGCGCGATCGCGTCGGACCTGTACATCGTGATCATCGCCACCGGGGTCATGCGCGGCAGGTTCGCCCTGGCCGTGCACCCCTGGGTCTGGCGCGGCCTGCACGACCTGGCCTACCTGGCCTGGCCCGTCTCGATCCTGCACGGCCTGGCGGCCGGACGTACTCCGGCCGCCTGGGTCGCGTGGAGCTACATCCTCTGCATCGTCGCCGTCGGCACCGCTCTCATGATCCGCGCAGTCGTCTCGCTCAGACCGAAGACGACCATGGTGGACGAGATGGAGCCGCTGCCGATGCCGCAGGAGGACGCCAAGCGGAAGAAGACCAGGCTCGCCGACCGCGAGGAAGTCGCCGCGCCCCAGAAGCTAAGGAGGGTTGTCTAAGACATGATTCCCTACCGCGTCTCCAAGATCCGCAGGCTCGGCCCGGCCCGGCTCACCGCCGGTCTGGACGAGCACCGCCGCATGGACCTCGACACGCACTACGAGGTCCACGGCAAACTCGACGGCCAGACCGTCGAATCACTGATCTCGCTGGCTGAAGAGGTCGACCTGCGGGGACGCGGTGGGGCTGCCTTCCCGTTCGCGCGCAAACTCAGGGCCGTCCAGGCCAACGCGCGCAACTCAGAGACGATCGTGCTGGTCAACGCCGCCGAAGGCGAGCCGGCCAGCATGAAGGACAAGATGCTGCTCACCCGCAAGCCGCACCTCGTTCTCGAGGGCGCGCTGCTGGCGGCCAGTGCGCTGGACGCCAAAGAGGTGGTCATCGCCACCCCCGCGGGTGAGCTGGCAGAGGGCTCGATGCGCGCGGCCGTGGCCGAGCGCGGGCTCATCGGGTACGTCCGGGTGGCCGGCATCCAGGAGCGGTTCATCTCCGGCGAGGGCGGGTCCCTCGTCCGGGCGGTGAACGGCGAACTGGGTCAGCCGTCCGGCCGCAAGGTCCGGACCAGCGACGCCGGTGTCCGGGGCCTGCCCACCCTGCTGTCCAACACGGAGACCTTCGCCCAGCTCGCGCTTCTGGCCGAGCTGGGTCCGCAGGAGTACGGCGCGGTCGGCACCGTGCAGGAGCCCGGCACGACCCTGCTCAGCGTGAGCGGGTCGGTGAAGGCGCCGTCGGTCGTGGAGGTCACGCCCGGGGTGCCGCTGGCGCAGGTGCTCGACATGTGCGAGGCGGACGTCGGCGACGGCGTCCTCATCGGCGGCTACCACGGCAAGTGGCTCAGCGCGGCCGACGCCTACGGCGCGATCGTCTCGCGCCGGGGCATGCAGCAGGCGGGCGGTGAGCTCGGCGCGGGCATCATCGTTCCGCTGGGCCCGGACACGTGTCCCCTCGGGGAGACGGTCCGGGTCGCGGCGTACCTGGCCCAGCAGTCGTCGGGACAGTGCGGCCCGTGCCGCATCGGCCTGCCGGCGCTGGCCAGGGCGCTCTCGGACCTCACGATGGGCGACCCGCAGGCCCACGACCTGGTGAAATCGGCGGCAACCGCGGTCAAGGGCCGCGGCGCCTGCTTCCACCCCGACGGGACGACCCGGTTCGTGCTGTCGGCGCTGGAGGCCTTCGCCGAGGACGTCGACGAGCACATCATCAACGGCTCGTGCGGCCGGGGTGTGCAGAACACCCTGCCGATGCCGATCACCGAGGCCAGCGATGTGCGGATGGTGGTCGACTGGACCCGCTGCCAGGGCCACGGCCTGTGCGCGCACCTCATGCCCGACCTGGTCAAACTCGACCACCACGGGTTCCCGGTGTTCATGGACGCCCCTGTTCCGACCTGGGCGAAGAGCGAGGCCCAGCGGGCAGTCGAGATGTGCCCGGCCCTCGCCCTGCGAGTCGACTCGCGAAGGTGACCGTTTCGTGATGTTCGCGGTCGTCTCACGAGGTAGTACCGAACCTCGGGGAGTGATCTGCAGTGGATCGTCGTGTATTCCTGTCCGCGGCGGCGCTCGCGCCGTTCGCGGGCGCGGCGCCTGACTGGCGCGCACTGGACAAGACGTTGAAGGGCCGTCTCGTACGGCCCGGCGACGCCACCTACGCCACCGCGAAGCGCGTCTTCAACGTGGCCTTCGACAACGCGTCCCCCCGGGCCGTCGCCTACTGCGCCACCGCCGCCGACGTGGCCGCGTGCGTGGGGTTCGCCCGCCGCAACGGCCTGGTGGTGCACCCGAGATCGGGCGGCCACTCCTACGCCGGGTGGTCGACCGGCTCGGGGCTGATCGTGGACGTCTCGCAGCTCAAGGCCGTGAAGCACACCGCCGGCCTGGCGACCGTCGGGTCGGGGGCCAAGCTCATCGACGTCTACTCGACCCTCGCCAAGAGCGGCGTCAGCATCCCGGCGGGCTCGTGCCCGACGGTCGGGGTGGCCGGGCTCACGCTGGGCGGCGGGATCGGGGTCGTCTCGCGCCGCTACGGGCTGACGATCGACGTACTGAAATCGGTTTCCCTGGTGACCGCCGACGGGAAGCTGATCACGGCCTCGGCCAACAGCCACCCCGACCTGTTCTGGGCGTTACGAGGCGGCGGGGGCGGCAACTTCGGCATCGCGACCTCCTTCACCTACCAGACCCACCCCATCCAGGACGTCACCGTGTTCACGATGCGCTGGCCCTGGTCGCAGGCGTTCGCCGTGGTGAAGAAGTGGCAGAAATGGGCTCCTGGGGCGCCTGACGCGCTGTGGTCCAATTTGCACCTCTCGCAGGACCCTGGGCGTTCCGTCTCCATCACTGGGCTCTATTTGGGCTCCAGATCGCGTTGCGAGGCGCTCCTGAAGGGTTTCACCGCGCCTACACGAACAGTCAGATCCATGGGTTATCTCCAGGCGATGTATTTCATGGCCGGATGCTCGACTTTGGCGTCCTGCCACACCGGGCCGCGCGACCGGTTCAGCGCCAGTTCGCATTTCGCGTACACAGAAATGAGCGATTCGACTATTCGGGCATTAATCGCCCAAGTCGCCCGGCCCGGACGGCACACCGTTCTGATCGACGCGCTGCGCGGAGCGGTCGGCCGGGTGGCTCCGGGCGCGACCGCTTTCCCTCATCGCAACGCTTTGTTCAGCCTCCAGTACTACGCCCACTTCGAGAACGCAAGTCCGTGGGTGCGCTCGGCCCGCGATTCGATGACTCCGAGGCTCGGCAAGCATGCCTACATTAACTACCCCGATATAGGCATAAATGACTATAAGAGCCAGTACTACGGGTCAAACGCTCCTCGACTGGCTCAAGTGAAGAAGACCTATGACCCGGCCGGGTTCTTCAGGCATCCGCAAGGGGTGTGAAGAACGCCAGCACCTCCGGGTTCGCCATCGCGTCGGGGTTGGCGGCCTTCTCGACCGGCACCCCCTGAAGGATCTTGCGCACCGGCACTTCGAGCTTCTTGCCCGACAGGGTGCGCGGGATCCCCGGCACCGCCACGATCGCGTCGGGTACATGCCGAGGTGACAGTTCCGTTCGGAGCGCGGTTTTCAGCTCCTTGACGAAGGTCTCGTCGAGTTCGCGGCCTTCGGTGAGGGCGACGTACAGAAGCAGCCGGCCTTCCTGACCGAGCCGGCCGGTGTCGATGACGAGGCTGTCGGCGACGGCGTCGAAGCGCTCGACGACGCGGTAGAACTCACTGGTGCCCATTCGAACACCGCCCCGGTTGAGGGTCGAGTCGGAGCGGCCGTAGATGACGCTGCTCCCGTCGGGGAGGATCTTGATCCAGTCGCCGTGCCGCCAGATGCCCGGATACTCCTCGAAGTAGGACTCCCGGTAGCGGTGGCCGTCGGGGTCGTTCCAGAACATGACCGGCATCGAGGGCATCGGCGCGGTGACGACCAGCTCGCCGACCTCACCGATGACGGGGCGCCCTTCGGCGTCGAAGGATTCCACCCGGGCGCCCAGGGAGCGGCAGGGAATGACGCCCGCCCTGACCGGGAGCGTCCTGACCGCGCCGACGAAGCCGGTGCAGACGTCGGTGCCGCCGGAGAACGAGCCGAGCTGGACCCGATCCGACACGTCGGCGTAGATCCAGGCGAAACCCTCGGGCGGGAGCGGGGAGCCGGTCGAGCCGATGCCCTTCAACCTGTCGAGCCCGGCGGGCTTCAAGCCTGCCTTCATCGAGGCGACGATGTAGGGGGCGCCGGTGCCGAAGTAGGTCACGCCCTCCTCGGCGACGATGTCCCACAGGGCGCTCGTGGAGGGGTGGGCGGCCGAACCGTCGTACAGGACGATCGTCGCGCCGACCAGCAGGCCGCCGGCGAGGTAGTTCCACATCATCCAGCCGGTGGTGGTGTACCAGAAGAACAGGTCGCCCTCGCCGAGGTCCTGGTGGAACGTCAGCGCCTTCAGGTGCTCCACGACGATCCCGCCGTGGCCGTGCACGATGGGCTTGGGGAGTCCGGTCGTCCCGGATGAGTAGAGGATCCAGAGCGGGTGGTCGAAGGGGACCCGGTCGAAGGCCAGGTCACCGGGCCTGACGAAGGAGTCCCACGCCGAGACCCGGACGGTCGCGTTGAGCGAGGGCAGCCGGGCCGCGATGTCGGCGACGACCTCACGCCGGTCGAAGTACTTGCCGTTGTAGGTGTAGCCGTCGACCGCGATCAAAACCTTCGGCTCGATCTGGGTCAGCCGGTCGATCACCGACGGCGCCCCGAAGTCGGGCGAGCACGACGACCAGATCGCCCCGAGCGACGCGGTGGCGAGAAAGGCGATCAGCGCTTCGGGGATGTTCGGGAGATAACCGGCGACCCGGTCCCCGGCCCCCACTCCGAGTTCGACGAGTCCGGCCCGCGCTTTCGCGACTTCGTCGCGCAACTGCCCGAGTGTGTACGTTCGCCGCACGCCCGTTTCATCCCGAAAAATCACCGCAAGACGATCTTCAGGGCCTTTTAGCGCATTTTCGGCGTAATTGATAAGACTGCCGGGGAACCAGGTCGTTCCCGGCATTTCACCATCAATGACCGGCCCGTCCGCGCGGTCGCCGATGACGCCGAAGTAATCCCAGATCGCGGTCCAGAAAGCGGCCGGTTCCCCGACCGACCACGACCACAGCCCGTCGTAGGAGCCGGGCCTGCCCACCGTCTCCTGGAAACGGGTGATCCGGGCGTCCCGGATGACCTCGGCCGACGGGACCCAGAGGACGTCACCTTCACTGACCATGGCCCCATATTGCTTGGCGGCCACGGGCCTGTCAGTGTCGGCCCCCCACATACCGGTCGGTGAGCTTGGCCACCGCGGCGACCACTTCTGAGGGGTTCGACAGGTCGGGCAGCACTATGTCGGCGCCGGCCTCGGTGAGTTCGGCGAACGTCGACCGGCCCGACGTGACCGCGATCATCGCCGCCCCGGCGATGCGGGCCGCCTGCACGTCGCGGGTCGAGTCGCCGATCAGCACGGCCGAGAAGGGGGCGCCGTACTTGTCCTTGGCCCGGCCCTGGGCGACCTGGAGGAGGCTGGCCTTCGGGTAGACCTCTTCGCCGTAGCCGCCGATCGTGAAGTCGATGTACTTGTTCAGGCCGAACGCGGTCAGCTTGTGCACCGCGTTGGACTTGATCGTGCCGGTCAGCACCGACTGGACCGTCCCGTCGAGGCGGGAGACCGCCCTGAGCGCGTCTTTGGCGCCGGGCATCGCCCGGCCCTGCTTGGTGAGGCGGTCGCGCCGGTCGCCGAACGACTGGGCGAGGGCCTCGATGAACCTGGGCAGGTGGCTGTCGTCGGTCGTGATGCCGTTGAAGGCCAGGGTGTCGAAGATGATCTCCGAGTCGGAGCGCCCCATGGCGGGGGCCAGCTTCACGAGGGGGCGGCCGGTGACCGCGCGGAACGCCTCGGCGTAGGCGTCCCGCGTGACGATCGTGACGTCGACCAAGGTCAGGTCGATGTTCCAGAGGACGAGTCGGCGGTCGATGGGGGCCTCCGAGGGGGAAAGTATTGCTTCGCCCAGAGTAAGGCCCACTGATCCCGATCAGGTCAGATCAGATCCATCGCGTCTGAAAGCGAGTCGACCACCGGGAAACCGAGCGACGCCAGTTCGGCGCGGCTGGTCATGCCCCCGGTGTAGAGGATCGCCCGCGCGCCCACGTGGCGGGCGGCGATGCCGTCGTCGACGCTGTCGCCGATCATCACGATGTCGGCCGGGTCGAGGTCGAGGGCCTTCATGTGCTCGGCCATGTGCTCGGCCTTGTGGCCGCCGGGGCTGGTCAGGCGCAGGCCGTCGACCCGGGTGAAGTGGTGGTCGATGCCGAACTCGGCGATCTTGGGCACCAGCCGTTCGTGCTGCCACATCGACAGCAGCGACTGGCTGCGGCCGGCCTCGCCCCACGCCGCGAGGATGGCCGGCGCGCCCTCGGCCAGCAGGCAGGCCTCCATGAACTGGTGGTAGTGCAGGTGGAAGCCCTCGTCGAGGCGCTCCCACTCGCCCTCTTCGAGGGCGCGGCCGATGATGCGTTCGTACGCGACCCAGATCGGGCGGCAGTAGACGCCGCGGAACCCGTCGAGGTCGATGGGTGCGACCCCGTAGGTGCGGAAGATCTCATTGGTGGCACTCACGACCGCGTCGGAGTCGTGAAATAGGGTGCCGTTCCAGTCCCAGACGATGTGTGTCATAGCGCCATCAAGGTTAGCCGAGGACGTCGGGGATCTCCTGGGTGGCATACCAGAGCAGCTCGTGCGCCTCGGCGCCGTCGACGGTGAACCGCGCGTCGTCGTCGCCCGCGTCGGCGGCCTTCAGCGCCAGCGCGGCGGCCTCGACGTCGGGCACCGCCGACAGCTCGTCGACGTGGGCGGCCTGGATCAGCCGCATCGGGACGGCCGCGTCAAGCCTGACCCGGCCGCGCTCGGCGACGTCGGGGCTGACCCGCACATCGGCGTCGGGGATCTCGGCGGCGATGACCACCCGGCGGGCCGGGGCGGTCACGCCGTCGGACAGGTCGGCCGCGATCATCCGTAGCGACGCGCGCGCCGCCTCCGAGAGGGCCACGTATTCGAGCTCCTCGGTGTCGCCGGAGACGTACCACTCCACGAGGGCGGGCGTCACGGCGAACCCGGTCAGCGGAGCGGGGCCCAGCTCACCCGCGGCGGCCGTGCGGGCCAGCGCGGGGAGTGTGCACGGAAGGTAGACACGCATGAGCACGAGTCTCCCATCACGCCGGCCTCAGAGGCACCTTGAGCAACGTCTCCAGCTCGGTGATGGTGGTGTCGGCGTGGGTGTGCAGGATGCCGGTGAAGCCCAGCTCGCGAGCGGCGACGATGTTGGCCTCGATGTCGTCGATGAAGACGCACTCGGCCGGTTCGAGCCCGACCAGGCCGACGGCGTGGGCGAAGATGCGCGGCTCGGGCTTGCGCATGCCGACCTCACCGGAGATGACCACTGCGTCGAACGCGTCCTCCCAGCCGGTGCGGTCGTATTCGTTGCCCCACGAGTTCGACACCAGGCAGGTCTTGTATCCGGCCTCGCGCGCCCGGCGGAGCATCTCGAACATCGCCTCGACGGGCAGGAATCCGGCGAACATGCGGGTCAGCAGGCCTTCGGCGATCGGCGCCACCCCGTCGTGGGTGCGCAGCTCGGCGGCCAGGGCCGTCTCGAAGGCGAGCGCGGTGATCTCCCCGCGCTCCAGCGTGTGGATCGGGTTCTCCACGCCCTCTCCGCCGTAGGCCGTCGCGATCATCTCCCGCATCACGCCGGTGTAGTGGCCAGCGTCGATGCGGTCGGTGACCAGCCATGTGTTGATGGACTCGGCCATGCTCGTGGTGAGAACCCCGGCCCAGTCGATGAGCACCCCTTTGACCGTCATGTCGTCAAAGGGTAGTCACCGCGAGCCCGTCGTGATCCGCCGGGCGACCGCGCGGTGTTCGGCCGTCTTGAGGAGCTTGGCCGCCGCCGACGGGTGGGGGAAGGCCCGCGGGTGGTCGAGGCCGTAGTTCTCCTTCAGCGCGAGGATGCGCTCGACCGACGCGTTCAGCCTGGTCGCGGTGATGCGGCCCGACGCGACCGCCGCGAGGACGGCGTCGTGGGCGGCGTCGAAGTCGGGCGGCATGAGCAGGATGTCGACCCCGGCCAGGATCGCGCGGACGGCCACCTCGCCGTCGCCGTACTTCTCGCGGACGCCCTCCATGTTGAGCGCGTCGGTGAAGACGACCCCCTTGAAGCCGAGTTCGCCGCGCAGCACCCCGGTGAGGATCTTCTTGGACAGCGTGGCCGGGTCGCCCGACGGATCGAGCGCGGGCATCACGATGTGGGCGCTCATGATGGCGTCGACGTCGTTGGCGATGGCCTCTTTGAACGGCGGCGCGTCGAGCTTCTCCCACTCCGCGCGGGTGTGGTCGATGACCGGCAGGGAGGTGTGGCTGTCCATGTTGGTGTCGCCGTGACCCGGGAAGTGCTTCACGGTCGTCGCGACGCCGCCGTCGTGGAAGCCCTGGATGGCCGCGCCGACCATGTCGGCGACCTCTTCGGGATCGTTCCCATAGGCGCGCGGGCCGATGACCGGGTTGTTCGGGTTGACGTTCACGTCGGCGACCGGCGCGAAGTCGAGCGAGATGCCGAGCGCGTTGAGCTCCTCGGCGGTGACCCTGGCCGCGTCGCGGGCGTTGCGCGTGTCACCGGTCTGGCCGATCACCGAGGCGCCGGGGATGTCGGTGACGATGCCGTCGAGCCGGGAGACGATGCCGTTCTCCTGGTCGACGCCGATGAGCAGCGGCACCTTCGGGGAGGCGGCGCGCAGCCCGGCGGTCAGCTGGGCGACCTGCCGGGCGTTCACGATGTTGCCGGTGCCGGGGAACAGGATCATGCCGCCGAGGTGGTATTTCTCGATGACCTCGGCGGGGGTGCCGACGCCGTAGCGGGCCTGGTTCTCCTGGTTCACGGTGTCGGCCGTGGAGCCGTAGAGCACCGGCATGAAGAGCTGGCCCACCTTCTCCTCGACCGTCATCTCCTCGGTGGGAGACGGCGACGGGCTGGGCGAAGGAGGCGCGACGGCGGTGGTCGTCGCCGCGCTGGGGAGAGTGGTGCGTGGCGGGGTGGTCGAACACCCCGCCACGAGGACGAGCAGACCGGCGCAGAACAGCGCCCTGTGGAGGGACACCCCGGCACCTTAGCGGCTACATGCCCAGATCAGTCAGGCCGGGCAGGTGCGCGCGGGCCGCCTCCTTCGCCTCGGACGCGCCCGGTGCGTCCCGGGCGGCCTCGGCCGCGGCGCGGCACTGGGCGAGGGTGTGCCGCGACAGCGACGCGCGCACCCACGGCAGCGCCGGGGAGCCCATCGACAGGGACGTCACGCCCAGGCCGACGAGCACGCACGCGAGCACCGGGTCGGCCCCCGCCTCGCCGCAGACGCCGCAGCTCTTCCCGGCCGCGCCCGCCGCCCGCGCGGCCATCGCGATCAGGTCGAGCACGGCCGGATGCCAGGGATCCTGCAGGTCGGAGACGCCGGCGATCTGGCGGTCGGCGGCCATGGCGTACTGGGTGAGGTCGTTGGTGCCGATCGAGAAGAAGTCGACGACCCTGGCCAGGTCGCGGGCGCGCAGCGCGGCCGACGGGACCTCGATCATGATGCCGGCGGTCTCCAGCCCGGCCGCGTGGCAGGCGTCGGCGAACCAGGCCGCCTCGGCGACGGTGGCGACCATCGGGGCCATGACGTAGGGGATCGCCTCGGTGCCCTGCGCGGCGCGGGCCAGCGCGCCGAGCTGGGCGGCCATCATGTCGGGGTAACGGCGGAACATGCGCAGGCCGCGTTCGCCCAGCGCCGGGTTGGGCTCCTCGCCGGGCGGCGGCAGGAAGGTCAGCGGCTTGTCGGCGCCCGCGTCGAGGGTGCGGACCACGACCCGGCCGCCGGGGAACGCGTCGAAGACCGCGCGGTAGGCGGCCTCCTGCTCGTCTTCGGTCGGCGCGTCGGCGCGGTCGAGGAAGAGGAACTCGGTGCGGTAGAGGCCGACGCCTTCTGCGCCGTTGGCCAAAGCGGCTTCGAGGTCCTTCGGGCCGCCGACGTTGGCGAGCAGCGGCACCGGGTGACCGTCAGAGGTGGCGCCGGGTCCGGTCGTACCGGACAGCACCTCGGCACGGGCCCGCGCGGTCTCGACGGCGGCCCGCGCGGTGCCGGGCTCCGGCTCGATGACGACCTCGCCGGTCGCGCCGTCGACCAGCAGCAACGTGCCCTGCGCCAGCGCGGTCGCGCCCGCGCACCCGACGACGGCGGGCACGCCCATCGCGCGGGCCAGGATCGCGGTGTGACTGGTCGGCCCGCCGTCTTCGGTGACGAAGGCGGCCACCAGGTTCCGGTCGAGCAGCGCGGTGTCGGCGGGCGCGAGATCCCGGGCCACCAGGATGTAGGGCTCGGTCGCGTCGACCGGCACCCCCGGCATCGGCGCGCCGGTCAGCCGGGAGACCGCGCGGTCGCGGATGTCGTCGAGGTCGGCGACGCGTTCCCCGAGGTATCCGCCGGCGGCGGCGAGCAGCTCGCGGTAGGCCCCGAAGGCCTCGTACACGGCTCTCTCTCCGGCGGTGCCCTCGTCGACCAGCTCGGCGACCCCGTCGGCCAGACCGGGGTCGCGGGCCATCATCGCCTGGGCCGACAGCACCTCGGCGGCCTCTCCCCCGGCCCGTTCGCCGCGTGCGTCGAGGTCGGCGGCGACGTCTTCGAGCGCGGCCGTGACGCGGGCCTTCTCAGCCTCGGCGTCGCCTGCGTGCCTGAGGTTCTTCGCGGGCTCGGGGATCGCGCCGATCAGCAGGTGGGCGGCGGCGTAGCCGGTGCCGGGGCTGACCCCGGAGCCCTTCAGGGTGGTGGCCATCAGGTCGCTCCGGCTATCGAGGACAGCTCGTCGAGCAGTGCGTCGGCGCCCTCGCCGTCGACGTTGATGGTGACGGCGTCACCCTTCTTCACGTCGAGGGCCAGCACGGCCAGGATGCTCTTGGCGTTGACCGGCACCCCGTCGCCCTTGGCGAGGGTCACGCTTCCGGACGACTTGGTCGCGGTCTGCACGAACGTGGCGGCGGGACGGGCGTGCAGTCCCACCTCCGCCTCGACGATGAGCCTTCGTTGCGGCACGCTGCCTCCTTGGGGTCCGGCGGTCCGGACCACTTATCCAATACCCGGTTGGGGTTCAATGCCAGAGGAAGAGGGGATCGCCCGCTTCGACCGGTCCGCTCGCCACGCCGGAGACGCTCTCCGGCCCGGCGTCCAGGGCTATCACCGGGCATACCGGCGAATACCCCTCCTCGTCGACGGCATGCGGATGCCAGGCGACGACCGGTTGCCCGGCCGTGACGAGGTCGCCCTCCGAGGCCAGCGCCTCGAATCCGGCGCCGCGCAGCTTAACGGTGTCGACGCCGAGATGGGTCAGCACACCCCGGCCGTCGTCGCCGACCACGATGTAGGCGTGCGGGTGGAGCTTCACCAGCCGGCCGGCGATCGGCGCGACCGCGACCTGCGGCCCCCGCGCCGGGTCGACGGCCGCGCCCGGACCCACCATGGCCTGTGAGAACACGGGGTCGGGCACGGCCGGGAGCCCGATCGCGCGGCCGTTCACCGGAGAGTGGACGATCGTCAAGCGAAGTCCAACAGGTCGTCGATGTCGCTGGCGATCGTGTCGGCCTCCGGCCCGACGACGACCTGCACGATGTTCCCGGTGGCCATCACACCGTGGGCGCCCGCGGCTTTCAACGCGGCCTGGTCGATCTTGGAGGCGTCGTGCACCTCGGTCCGGAGCCGGGTGATGCAGGGCTCGATCTCGATGATGTTGCCGGGCCCGCCCAGGGCCGCGATGATCTTGCGCGCATCCGCCATGACGCCTCCTCTGGATCTTTTGGGCCGACCCTACTCGTCGGTCTGGGTGACCTTGTTGAGGCCGCGGGGCGCGTCGGGGTCGTACCCGAGCCTGCGCGCCAGCGCCTCGGTGAGCAGCTGACCGGGGACGATCAGCCCCAGCGGCGCCACCCATTCGGGCAGGTCCGGGCCGTTGAGCGAGGCGGTGGAGACGCTCGACAGCGCCGGCCCGCCGCCGACTCCGTAGGACGCCGCGCCCGCGCCGGTCACCCGCTCGGCCAGCGCGACCGTGCCCGCCAGGGTCGGCCCGTCGCCGGCCGCGACCAGGATCGCCGGGGTGTCGGCGTCGACCACCGCGATCGGCCCGTGCAGCAGGTCGGCGTAGGACAGGCCCATGGCGTGCAGGTAGCAGGCCTCCTTGAGCTTCAGCGCGAGCTCCAGCGCGGTCGAGAAGGCCAGCCCGCGCCCCGACACGACCACGCCCGGCTTGTCGGCCAGCCCCTCGACCAGGGCGTCGAGGTCGCCCGGGTCCTCGATGAGCTTCTGGATGGCGTCCGGAACCCTCTGCAGATCGTCTTTGTGGACGTCCGCGCCGAGGCCCAGCGCCAGCACCGCCATGGCCGCGAGCTGGGTCGTGTACGTCTTGGTCGCCGGCACCGCCTTCTCCTCCCCGGCGACCGTGCACAGGGCGAGGTCGGCGGCCAGCGCCAGCGGGCTCTGCTCACCCCCGTTGGTGATGGCCACCGTCTTGGCGCCGCAGTCGCGGGCCCAGTCGAGGGTTTCGACGATCTCCTCGGTCCGTCCCGACTGGGAGACGGCCACCGCGAGCACTCCGTCGAGGTCGAGCTTTCGGCGGTAGGTTGTGGCGATCGACGGAGCGGCCAGCGCCGACATCCGCCCGGCGTGTGACTCGATCAGATAGCGCCCGTAGATCGCGGCGTTGTCCGAGGTGCCGCGGGCGATGAACAGCAGGTGGCGGGTCTGTCCGGCGAGAGAGGTGACTTCGGGGATCCTGGGGAGCAGGGCGTCCAGCGTGGCGCGCAGGGCGGCCGGCTGTTCGGCGATCTCACTGCGCATCTTCGTCGTCGTCACGTGCCCATCCTGTAATCGGTCCGTACGTTGACAGACATTTCGGCGGTGTGGTCTAGTCCGGACTAGACCAGTACGAACCATAACAAAGCGGAGAGGGGAGGCGACAGTGGCAGGCATCGACGCCAGGGGAAGTGGCGCCACCATCGACCCGGACAGCCCTGTCCCCAAGTACTTCCAGCTCCGCGAGATCATCCTCGACCTCATCGAGAACAACGAGCTGCCCATCGGCGCGGCGATCCCGTCGGAACGCGAACTCTGCCAGCGCTTCGGCCTGTCCCGCATGACCGTGCGCCAAGCGGTGGATCACCTGGTCAGCGAGGGACGACTGCATCGCGTACCGGGCAAGGGCACCTTCGTCGCACGGCCGAAAATCGAACTGGCCCTGCAGCTGACGTCGTTCAGCGACGACATGCGCGCCCGCGGCCTGGAACCCGGCAGCCGCGACCTCGACCGCCGGGTGGTCCGCGCCAGCGCCCACCTGGCCCGCGAACTCGGCATCGCCCCGGGTGACGAAGTTCACTTCATCGAACGCCTCCGCACGGCCGACGGCGAGCCCCTGGCGATCGAACGCGCCCACATCCCCCTCGCCCTGGCCCCCGACCTGGAGAGCTACGACCTCTCAGGCCGATCCCTGTACGCGCTCCTGGAGTCCCGATACGGTCTGATCCTCGACGCAGGGGAACTCACCATCGACGGCGGCATCGCCGACCCCAGCGACGCCGACCTGCTGAAACTCTCCCGCGGCGGGGCCGTGCTGCTGCTCTCGCGACGGTCCTACGCGGGCGGAGTCTGCGCCGAGCTCGGCGTGTCGACCTACCGGGCCGACCGCTACCAGCTCCGCACACTCCTGGAGCCACGGCGGGCCTAGAACCACGGGAGGACCCATGATGGTGCGATCGCGAATCGCCCGCTCTCCCTTTGTCCCGCCCGCACCGCTCCTGGAAGCCCGGGAGGAACCATGACCGCGCCCCTCCTCCTGGAGACATGGGAGGGACGATGGCCGCGGCGATGACCGTGATGTCGCGTATCGGGCGCTCTCTCATGCTTCCGATCGCGGCTCTTCCGGCGGCGGCGATCCTGCTCCGGGTCGGGCAGGACGACCTGCTCGGCCGGACCTCCAACGAGACGCTGGACAAGGTGGCCCGGGTCGTCGGCGGGGCGGGCGGGGCCCTGTTCGACGCGCTGCCGCTGCTGTTCGCCATCGGGGTGGCGGTCGGGTTCGCCCGGAAATCTGATGGTTCTACGGCGCTGGCCGCCGTGGTGGGCTATCTGGTCTGGGATCGGGTCACCCACCTGATGTTCTTCGACTCCACGCTGCGCCCCCGGGTCGCCCAGACGGTGGTCACCGCCGGGACGCCCGCCGAGGCGCTGAACCTGGCGGCGGCCAATCCGACCGGTGTGCTCGGCGGGATCCTGATGGGCCTGGTGGCGGGGATCCTGTGGCAGCGCTACCACCGGATCAAGCTGCCGGCGTGGCTGGCGTTCTTCGGCGGGCGGCGGTTCGTGCCCATCCTGACCGCGCTGGCCGGGCTGATCCTCGGCGTGGTCTTCGGCCTGATCTGGCCGCCGATCGGACAGGCGCTGTCGTCGTTCGGCGACTGGCTGGCGACCCATTCGACACTCGGCGCCGGGATCTACGGGGTGGTGAACCGCGCCCTGATCCCCCTCGGGATGCACCACTTCGTCAACTCGATCGTGTGGTTCACCGTGCCCGACTGCACCGTGAACGGCCTGCACACCGCAGGCGATCTGAACTGCTACTTCGCCGGCCAGGACGGCGCCGGGGCGTTCATGGCCGGGTTCTTCCCGGTGATGATGTTCGGCCTCCCGGCGGCGGCCATCGCGATCTGGCGCGCCGCGCCCCCGCACCGGCGCAACGCGGTCGGCTCCATCATGATCTCGGCGGCGCTGGTATCGTTCGTGACCGGCATCACCGAGCCGATCGAGTTCGCCTTCATCTTCGTGGCGCCCATCCTGTTCGTGGTGCACGCCCTGCTGACCGGCCTGTCGATGGCGCTGGTGGCGGGGCTGGGCGGGCGGCTGGGGTTCGGCTTCTCCGGCGGCGCGATCGACGCGACCCTCAACGCGACCAAGGACAACACCCACAACTTCGCCCTCATCATGGCGATCGGCGTCGTCTATTTCATCGTCTACTACGCGGTCTTCACGTTCCTCATCAAACGCCTCAACATCATGACCCCGGGCCGCGAACCCGACTCAGACCTCGACCCCGCCAACTGACGAGCCGGACTCCTCGCTGATTCAGCGCGCTGACCGCAGGCCGGTGTTCCAGCATCACTCTGCCAACCGGAGCTTCGGGCTCGCACTGTTAGTTGAAGTGACAGCGGCCTGAGTCTCCCGCGGTCCAGACCAACCTTGACGTTTGTATCGGCATGTATGCCGATCCGGCCACGTCCAATGACACCGAAAACCTACGGCCGCGTATCCGCGACCGCTGCCCGAAACCTCTTACTGGCGTCCCTATCCTCCGACTTCCCCGGAGCCTCGATGTCCCTCCCCCGGCTCGCTCCCATCCCCGCCCCAGACCCGGTCTACGCCCACGACCGCGCCTTGGCAGAGGCGCACCACCTCAGCCGGATTCCCGGCTCCCTGTCCTCCGACCAGGGAGGCCTCCCGGCCGAGGTCCACCGGCTCCACCGCCCGATCCCTCGGACGCAGGGCTCGCTGGCGCTGGCGCACGAGCCGGAGACCGCCCCCGTGCCCGGTCCGGTTCTGGACGAGCGGCGCCTGCGCGGCCTGGTCCAGGCACTGGCCGAGATCCTGGCCGGGCGGCGTCCGCCCCAGACGATCCAGGACCGGCTGAGCAGCCGGGCCTACGCCGACCTCCTGCGGGCCGGAAAGATGATCGACAGCACCCGGCCGCCATGGGTCGGTGTGCCACGCGTTCAGCACCCGAAGGATGACGTCGCGGAAATGTGCGCCCTGGTCCGCTGCACGCCGCGTAGCCGCGTCCTGGCGGCTCGCCTGGAGCGTCGCGGCGTCCAGTGGGTCCTGACGGAGTTCGAGACCGCCTGACCCTCCTCTGGTCCGCTGAGCGCCTTCCAGGCGGGCTCGGGGCGTACAAAGGCGAAAGCCCTCTCCTCGGTGGTGAGGAGAGGGCTTTGGCTGTGGTGCTCAGGCCGTGGCGTTCTTCGGGTCGCCATGGCAGCGCTTGTACTTCTTGCCCGAGCCGCAGGGGCAGGGGGCGTTGCGCTCGACGTTGCCGTAGTTGGCGCGCTGCTCCGGTGAGGAGCGACGGACCTCGACCTCGCCGTCTTCACCGGGAGCGGTGTAGATCATCTCGCGCTGCGGGCGGCGCAGGGCATTGGCGATGATCGAACCGGCCTCGGCGACGGCGGAGTTGGGCTCGACGCCCGCCTCGTAGGAGATCGGGCCTTCCTCGACCGGCTGCGGGGGCTGGACGCGGAACAGCATGTTGACCGAGTTCTCCTTGATGCCCTCGAGCATCGCGGCGAACATGTCGTAGCCCTCACGCTGGTATTCGATCAGCGGGTCGCGCTGGGCGTAGGCGCGCAGCGCGATGCCCTCCTGGAGGTAGTCCATCTCGTAGAGGTGCTCGCGCCACTTGCGGTCGAGCACTTCGAGGACGACCCGGCGCTCGAGGTCACGCATCGGCTCGGGGCCGAAGTCGTCTTCGCGCTTCTGGTAGGCGGCCAGGATGTCGGCCTTGATCTTCTCGTGGAGCAGGGCGGCGTCGATGCCCTCGCGGCCGCCGGCCTCCTCGGCCAGGTCGTCGATCTTCACGGAGATCGGGTAGAGCTGGCGGAAGGCGTTCCAGAGCTTGTCGAGGTCCCACTCTTCGGCGAAGCCGTCGGCGGTGGCGCCGCGCACGTAGCCGTTGACGACGTCTTCGATGAAGGTCGTGACCTGGTCGTGGAGGTCGGCGCCCTCGAGAACCTTCTGACGCTCGGCGTAGATCACCTTGCGCTGGCGGTTCATGACCTCGTCGTACTTGAGGACGTTCTTGCGGATCTCGAAGTTCTGCTGCTCGACCTGGTGCTGGGCCGAAGCGATCGCCTTGGAGACGATGCCCGACTCGATCGGCTGGTCTTCGGGGATGTTCAGCCGCGTCATGATCATCTCGACCCGGGCCGAGTTGAACAGGCGCATCAGGTCGTCTTCGAGCGACAGGTAGAAGCGCGACTCGCCGGGGTCACCCTGACGGCCGGACCGGCCGCGCAGCTGGTTGTCGATGCGGCGGGACTCGTGGCGCTCGGTGCCCAGGACGTAGAGGCCACCGAGGGCGACGACCTCTTCGTGCTCGGCCTTGACCGCGTCCTTCGCCTTCTCCAGCGCCTCGGGGTAGGCCTTGCTGTATTCCTCGGCGGTCTCGACCGGGTCGAGGCCACGGCCGCGGAGCTCGAGGTCGGCGCGGAACTCGGGGTTGCCGCCGAGCATGATGTCGGTGCCTCGACCGGCCATGTTGGTGGCGACGGTGACGGCGCTCTTGCGGCCCGCCTCGGCGATGATCGTGGCCTCACGCGCGTGGTTCTTCGCGTTCAGGACCTCGTGGCGTACGCCCTTGTGCTTGAGCATCCGCGACAGCCGCTCGGACTTCTCGACGCTGGTGGTGCCGACGAGGACGGGCTGGCCGGCCTCGTAGCGCTCCTTGATGTCGTTGACGCACGCCATGAACTTGGCGTCTTCGGACTTGTAGACCATGTCGGACTGGTCTTTACGGACCATCGGCCGGTTCGTCGGGATCGGCACGACGCCCAGCTTGTAGGTCTGGTGGAACTCGTTGGCCTCGGTGGTCGCCGTGCCGGTCATGCCGGACAGCGTGGCGTAGAGGCGGAAGTAGTTCTGGAGGGTGATCGTGGCGAGAGTCTGGTTCTCGTCCTTGATCTTCACGCTCTCCTTGGCCTCGATGGCCTGGTGCATGCCCTCGTTGTAGCGCCGGCCGTGCAGGACGCGGCCGGTGAACTCGTCGACGATCAGGACCTCGCCGTCGACGACGATGTAGTCCTTGTCCTTCTTGAACAGTTCCTTCGCCTTGAGGGCGTTGTTCAGGTATTGGACGAGGTGGGTGTGCTCCGGCTTGTAGAGGTTGTCGATGCCCAGCAGGTCTTCGACCTTCTCGACGCCGGACTCCAGGATGCCGACCGTGCGCTTCTTCTCGTCGACCACGTAGTCGCCGGTGCTCTCGGTGCCGTCTTTGCCCTCGGCGCCCTTGCGGAGGCGGGGGACGATCTTGGAGAACTCGGCGTACCACTTGCCGGACTGCTCACCCGGGCCGGAGATGATCAGCGGGGTGCGGGCCTCGTCGATGAGGATCGAGTCGACCTCGTCGACGACGGCGAAGTTGTGACCGCGCTGGACGAGCTCTTCGAGCGACCACGCCATGTTGTCGCGCAGGTAGTCGAAGCCGAACTCGTTGTTGGTGCCGTAGGTGATGTCGGCGGCGTACTGCCGGCGGCGCTCGTCGGACGGCATGTTGGCCAGGATGCAGCCGACCTCGAGGCCGAGGAACCGGTGGACCCGGCCCATCGTCTCGGAGTCGCGCTTGGCCAGGTAGTCGTTGACCGTGACGACGTGGACGCCCTTGCCCGAGATCGCGTTCAAGTAGGCCGGGAGAGTACAGGTCAGGGTCTTGCCCTCACCGGTGCGCATCTCCGAGATGTTGCCCATGTGGAGGCTGGCGCCGCCCATGATCTGCACGTCGAAGTGACGCTGGCCCAGCACCCGGCGGGCCGCCTCGCGGACCGCGGCGAAAGCCTCGGGCAACAGATCGTCGAGAGATTCACCCTCGGCGTGGCGGTCGCGGAACTCCTGGGTCTGCGCCTTCAACTCCTCGTCGGAAAGGCTCTTGAAGTCCTCTTCAATGGAGTTGACCTGCTCGGCGATGCGCTTCAGCTTGCGCAGCGTCTTACCTTCGCCGGCGCGGAGAATTCGGTCGAGAATGGCTGCCACTTTGCTAAAGCTCCTCGCAGGTCTGAGGACGAGACACACTTCCCCTGTGACATGGTAGGCCGTTCGACCACCTGACACAGCCACCACGAGACTGAGCGGGGAGTGGCGCGGCGGACCGGGGAACCGGGTCGATAGGCTCAACCCTGTCAAACGTAGGAAGACCGTCTGGTGTTCCAGACCGGAGCAACAACAGACGCGAGTCGGGTAGGACGGTATGGCAGAGACCTCACACCAGGGAAGCCACGCGGGCAGCGCGAAGTCTTGGGTGGCGGTGTCGATCATCCTGATCGGCACGATCATCAGCGGCGCGGCCCTCACCGGGCTGGGCAGCGGCAACGCCAACTGGACCATGGTCTGGGTCGGCGTCGGCGTGTCCGCCGTCGGCGGCATCCTCGCCCTGGTCTTCGACGTCTTCTCCGACGTCGTCATCGACGCCCCGCGCGTCATGGACGCCCGCGAGCACCACAGCCCCTTCGAACACTGATGAACCAGGCAGATTCGAAGCGAGACCCATCCACCCTTCGGGCGGCTGCGTCCCGTCTCCAATCTGTCGGTGGCCGGGGCTACGCTCGGCCAGATGGACCTCACGGCTGACGAAGCACGGCGGCTCATCCTGCGCGCCCAGGGGTTTCTGGGCGCGGCTGGGCGCAAGGGCGGCGCGGCCGGTGTGTTGCGGCGCCTGGGGGCCGTGCAGCTCGACACGATCTCGGTGCTGGCGCGCTCCCATGAGCTGGTGGCCTATTCCCGCTTGGGTGCGATCGGGCGCGCGGCGGTCGAGCGGGCCTACTGGGGCGGGTCCGCCTTCGAATACTGGTGTCATGCGGCGTGCATCCTGCCGATCGAGCACTGGCCGGTCTACTCCTTCCGTCGCCGCGCCTACCGCGAACGGAAGTTCCGCTGGCACGAGGTGCCCGCCACGGTGGGCGACATCCTTGAGCGCGTCCGTCGCGACGGGCCTCTGACCACCGGGGACATCGGCGGGGCCAAGAAGGGCGGTCCGTGGTGGGACTGGTCCGATTCCAAGATCTCCATCGAGTTCCTGCTCGACGTAGGCGACGTGGTCTGCGTGCAGCGGGTGGGCTGGCGGCGGGTCTACGACCTGGCCGAACGCGCGATTCCGGCCGAGTTCCGTGAGATCGAGCTGACCGATGAAGAGGGCGTGGCCCGGCTGACCTCGATCGCGGGCCGTTCACTGGCCGTGGCGACCCGGGCCGACCTGGTCGACTACACGCGGGTCAAGGACAAGCACGCCGCGATGCTCGACGACGCCCTGCTGAGCGGCGCGAGCGGCCTGGTCCCGGTGAACGTTTCAGGCTGGCCGCCGGCCCGCAAGGGCGGCCCCAACGCCTGGGCCGACCCGGAGGCCCTGACCCTGGGCGAGGCGCGCGGTCGTCACCGCACCACCTTGCTCAGCCCGTTCGACTCCCTGATCTGGGAGCGAGCCAGGGCGGAGCGCGTCTTCGGCATGGCCCATCGCCTGGAGGCCTATGTGCCGAAGGACAAGCGCATCCACGGCTACTTCGCGATGCCGGTCCTCCACGGCGGCAAGCTGATCGCCCGGGTCGACCCGGCGCGCGAGGGCACCACCCTGGTGGCCAGGCGAACCACGCTCGAACCGGGTGTGACCAAACTCGACGCGGTCGAGGAGGCACTACGGGAAGCGGCGACCTGGGTCGGCTGCACGGCGGTGCGCATCGAAGAAGTCAGGTAGGCCGACTCGCCCGCGATTCGCCGCAGGGGGAGCTCTGCGGCGTTATCGCTACTGAGGCCGCCCTCGCCGTGGGCGGGGCTCAGGTGATTTCGAGGAGTCGCTCTCTCACCGCGTAGACGACCGCTTCCATGCGGCTGTGGAGCTGGAGCTTCTCCAGGATGTTGCGGACGTGGTTCTTGACCGTGTTCTCGGAGATGAAGAGTTCCTTCGCGATTTCGCGGTTGTTCATCCCCTTCGCCACCAGCCGGAGCACTTCCATCTCCCGTTCCGTCAGGCGGGGAACAGGCAGCTGCGGGGGCCGTTCGGCCTCTTTGCGGCTGATGCTGGCGAACTCGGTGATCAGTTTGGTCGCCATCGCGGGGTTGATGAAGGACTGCCCGCTGTGGACGCCCCGGACGGCGTCGGGGACCTCGTCGATCTGGACGTCTTTCAGCAGGTAGCCGGTCGCGCCGGCCTTGAAGGCCTCGAAGAGGTCTTCCTCCTCGTCGCTGGCGGTGAGCATGATGATGCGTGTCGTCGGCATGCTCTCTTTGATCGCCCTGGTCGCCTCGATGCCGTCGCGCCTGGGCATGCGCACGTCCATCAGTACGACGTCGGGCAGCAGCTTCTCGGCGAGGGCCACGGCCTCCTGACCGTCGCTCGCCTCTCCGGCGACCTCGATGTCGGCCTCGGCCTGGAGAGCCAGCACCAGGCTGCGGCGGATCAGCGAGTGATCATCGACGATCAGCACACGGATCGGCTCACCGCGCCCGGTGGCACGGCTTGCGTCGTCTCGTACGCTGCGGTCGCTCACAGCTCCTCCTCGTCGGGGGGCCAGGTAGCTGGATCGCCATCATGACATGGGTTCCAGTTCTGGCGAGGATCTCGCACGCCATGCGCCCCGCAACCGGGCGGGGCGCATGGTCGTTCACGTTGGCTCGCGCTTTGACTCCGTCTGAAGACAAAACGCTAAAGGGGTGGCGCGGGTTCAGCCTTCGACGAGCCGCAGCACGCCGTAGTCGTATCCGCGGCGTCGATATACGACGCTCGGGTGGCCGCATTCTTTGTCACGGAACAGGAAGAAATCGTGGCCGACCAGCTCCATCTCCAGGAGGGCCTGGTCGATGGTGATGGCGTCGGACTCGTGGAACTTCTCGCGGACGACGAGGGGGCCGTCGCCGTCCTGCTCTATCGGAATGATCGGTTCGGTGTAGCCGTTCTTCGGCTTCTGCGGCGGGAGATAGTCGTCGTGGAGCAGTTCCGGCTCGGGCAGCGTCGCCACCGGTTCCCCGAGGCCGTTCTCGGCCAGGGCGGCGGTGAACTCCGCGACCGACGGAGGGGCGTTCTTACCGTGATGGATCTTGCGGCGGTCACTCAGCCGCCGCAGCCGTGATTCCAGCTTTCCCAGAGCGATGTCGAGCGCCGCGAACCTGTCGTCGGCCGCCGCCTCGGCCCGGACAGCCGGGCCCTTGGAGTGGATGGTGAGTTCCACCCGCTCTCTCTGGTCGCTGATCCGCGGGTTCTTCTCCGTAGAAACCTCTACGTCGACCCGGATCAGACGGTTGTCCAGTCGCTCGATTTTGGCCAGCTTGGAAGTCACGTGATCACGGAAACGGTCGCTCACTCCTGTGTGCCGTCCCTTGACGATGATGTCCACGCAAAAGCCCCCTTCGCCTCTCGACTGACATGAAGGAGCACCCGTTCGGCCGACCTGGTCTTCGTCCCCACATCCGCCTGCTGAGGGTTTCGCAGCTCCGCGCCACTACTGCCCTTCTCTTCTGGCAAGAATCATCTGGATTCTTGGGAAGGCAGGTCTTACCTCTAAGCCGCACCGTGATCGGTCGACCAAGAGTCGCCTTACGTGGACCGTTTCGCCTGCGGCTGGCATCGGCTAGCCAGGCCGAACCCCCGAGGGGACTCGGTCCGGCGCAACCACGGACCCGAACGGGTGCCATGTCCTGAACGCTAGTCGCTGCCCGGCCGAATGTCAGCCGCGAGGTACGCCAAAGGATCACTTTCGGTGATTTTTCGACAGGCATGCAAGAGCGGCCCATGGGATGGGGCGTCATGGGCCTGCCCGGACTGGTTCCCGTCAAGGGTCTCCTGATCTGGGAGTTCATAGGTTCGTCGACACCAGGATGTCACTTAGAAGCCAGGTCGTTATTTGACCGTTTCTTTACCGAGCGTCATCTCAGCGATTTTGCGACCGCCGGGCGTGTCGCATAACCGGGACCCGTTTACGGGTGGCCGCAACCGTGACCGCGTAGGCGGTCTCCGCGCCTGCGGCGCGCAGCGCACGGGCCGCCTCGGCGAGGGTGGCGCCAGTGGTGACCACGTCGTCGACCAGTACAACCCGGCCTCTGGGCACGGCTTTGGAGGTGAACGCGCCGGCCAGGTTGACGGCGCGCTGCGCGGAGGTCAGGCCCGACTGGTCGGCGACCTTCCGGGCGGGCCGCAACACCGGGGCGACCGTTACCTGGGCGCCTCCGGCGCGTAGGCGCCTGGCCGCGACCTCGGCGATCCGGCGTACCGGATCATGGCCTTTGGCTCTCCGGGACCGGCGGGTGCTGGGCACCGGCACCAGCACCAGCGGGCCGTCGGCCTCCAGGTGCGCCATGGCGCCGGCCAGGCAGGAGCCCAGCGCGGTTCCTAGGGCGGTGCGGCCGCGTTCCTTGTACGCGATCAGCACCCGCCGCGCCACCCCGTCGTAACCGGCGGCGGCCCAGCACTCGGGCAGGCCCTCCGGGGGCGCCTCGGGGGCGTGACGGCGGGGCGGGGCGCTCAGTTCGACCGCGCAACGCGGGCAGACCAGGGCCCCCCGGCCGCCGCAACCGGCGCACCGAGGGGGAACGAGCAGATCGAGCACCGCGTCAAGCACGCGGACCACCATGACACTCCCTGCCGACACTTACTGAAGCTCACCCAAGAGGGTAGGCGGGGAAGCTGGAGCCGTCCTTCACCAGAAGGTTCCACTTCTTGCCGTCCCACACTGTGAGGGCGCCGTTCTCGTCGCTGGCCAGGATGCGCGAATCGGTGCTCGTGATGGACTTGAGGCGCTTGGACAGCTCAATCGGGGTCTTCTCGTCGCCGTCCAAGATCGGGTAGGCTGCCAGAGCCTGCTGAGGGCCGTTCGGGGAGTCCTTCTCGGTCAGCACCAGCAGCGTGGTGGCGTCCTTCCAGGCCACGTCGATGACCTTCTGACCCTCCTCGGCGGGCACCAGGGTCTCCAACGCACCGACCCGATAGGTCTGGCCGCGCACGATCGATCCTATCTGGACGGTCTGCCCCGAACCGTTGTCGGCGACGACCGCGACCCTGACACCGTCACGGGCCACCCGGAACGCGGTGACGTCGGCCTCCGCGAGCTCGGGAGCCGGCACGGGCGACTGGTGGCCGCCGGTGGAGGCCCGCCAGACCTGCGACCTGCCGCCCGCCGACTCGACCGACCAGACCTCGCCGTTGCGGTCCCACGAGGGCGGCGTGAGGCGGCCCTGGGCGTTGATCCACCGCTGCCACGGACTGCCGTCGACCAGCTGGGTGGCCCAGACGCCCGTCTCGTCGCCCATCAGGGCGGCCACCTGGTCGCGGTCTTCCGAGGAGACCGCGCTGTGGTTGAACGGCCGGGTCGACTGCCCGGCCGCGCCGAGCACCGGAGCCGACTGCTCGCCGTCCTTGGCGGCCCGGTACATCATGCCGTCGCGGACGAAGTATCCGGCGACGTCACCGGTGATCACGGCCGGGTCGTACGACGGGAAGTCGGTGATCTTGAACCGGATGCCGCCACCGGGGAAGGTCTCGCCGTTGACCAGGATCTCGATGGACCGGCCGCCGATGCGGTCGGTGCCGAGCGACCAGGCGAGCTGGGCCTGCATCGCCTTGATCCGGTCGGGGCGGCCGCGCAGACCGGCGATCTGGGCGGAGAAGTCGACGTAGAGCGTGTCCCCCTCGACCCGGATGCCGTTGAGCTTGGTGCCCTCGGGGTAGACGTTCTCGACCGCGCCCGCCAGCGGGCCGGACGGTCCGTTCAGGAGGGTGCGGATGAGCGATTCCGGCAGGCCCCTGCTGGGGTCGATCGGCACCCGCACCCGATCGGCCACCAGGCCGGTGAACGACAGGTTGGGGAAGTAGATCTCGACGGGGGCGTACGCCCTCGTGAGGTCGCTGCGGAGCAGGATCAGGCCCGCGGGCGCCGCGGAGATGCGCCACTCGCCGTTGACCCGGATCAGCGTGAACGACTCGTCGACCGTCTCCTCGGAAGACGTCGGCCGGTAGCGGCCGCCCTTCTCCAGGGTGGCGACCTTCTTGCCCTTGAAGGAGACGGAGAACTTGTCGGCGTCCTCTTCCGGCAGGTCGTCGGCGAAGCGGCAGTCGCAGACCGTCGTCGCGGTGGCCCACGGCTGCCAGCCGGTCGCGGCCTCGCCGGTCAGATACTGCCGGGCGACCTTGCGCTGGGGGTCGTCGAAGCTGGCCATCGCGGCCTGGAAACCGCGCACGATCTCCACGGCGGTCGCGTCGGGCCGGGGCGGCTGGGCCAGGATGCGGACGTAGGTCTGGCTGAGGATGTCGCCGCCGCGCTCCTCCTCGCTGGCCGTCGGCGGGTTGCCGCTGGTCGGCACGATCGTGCAGCCCGCGAGGGCGGCCGCCGTCGCCACCATCGCGAAGACACGTCTAGTCGACATCGAAGGCCCCCGACTCCACCACGACGGCGGCCGACAGCACCGGTGTGACGTGCCCGCGCCAGGTCCGGCGCATCTCGACCTCCGGCGGCACCAGCGGCAGCGGCGACCCCTTGAGCTGGATCCCGGCCCTGCGGGGCAGCGAGAGCCGGAACTGGGTGCCCTCGCCCGGGGCGCCCCAGGCCTGCAGCCAGCCGCCGTGCAGGATCGCGTCCTCGCGGGAGATGGCCAGGCCCAGGCCGGTGCCGCCGATGGTGCGGGCCCTGGACGGGTCGGCCCGCCAGAAGCGGTCGAAGACCATGTTCTCCTCGCCCGCCCGCAGGCCCACGCCGTGGTCGCGGACGGCGATGGCCACCGCGTCGCGGTCGGCCCCGAGGGTGACCACGATGTCCTTGCCCTCGCCGTGCTCGATCGCGTTGAACAGCAGGTTGCGCAGGATGCGCTCGATCCGCCGGGAGTCGCACTCGGCCATGCACGGGTCGGTGGGCAGGCGCAGTTCGAAGCGGGTGGCGTGGCGTTCGGCCAGCGCCTCGGAGTCGCCCACGGCGCGCAGCACGGTGTCGCGCATGTCGATCGACTCGAGGTCGAGGGTGGCGGCGCCGGCGTCGTAGCGGCTGATCTCCAGCAGGTCGGCCAGCATCGACTCGAACCGGTTGAGCTGGGCCTGCATGAGCTCGGCCGAGCGGGACGCCATGGGCTCGAAGTCCTCGCGGGCGTCGTACAGGAGATCGGCGGCCATCCGGACGGTGGTCAGCGGGGTGCGCAGCTCGTGGGAGACGTCGGAGACGAACTGGCGCTGCACCTGGGAGAGCTCCTCGAGCTGGTGGATCTTGAGCGCCAGGTTGGAGGCCATCTCGTTGAACGAGGCGGCGAGGCGGGCCAGGTCGTCTTCGCCGCGCACCTTCAGCCGCTCCTCGAGGCGGCCGGAGGCCAGCCGCTCGGCGGCCTGGCGGGTCAGCCGGACGGGCGTGACGACCTGACGGGTGACCAGCGAGGCGATCGCGGCCAGCAGCAGCACCAGACCCGCGCCGACCAGCACGAGGAGCTGGAGGACCGAGCTGAGCGTCGCCTCCTCCTCGTTGAGCGGGAACAGGTGGTAGACCTCGTAGTAACCGTTGGTGCCGCTGAAGACGCGCTTGCCGATGACCAGCCCCGACACGCTCTCACCGGTCAGATAGCGCAGCGGGCTGTAGCGGGAGAGCGTCTGGTCGGTGGTGTCGGTGCGGACCCGCTGCCGGAACCCCGCGGGCACGCTCTTGCCGGCGTCGATGTTGAGGGTGGCCCGGTCCTGGCCGACGGTGTCGTTGTTGAAGATGACCACCGCGTAGCGCGACCCGGCCCGCTGGGCCAGCACGTTGATCGCCTGGTCGGCGGGGTCGGGCGGCGGCGACACGGCCGGGTCGGACTCCTCCGCAGGGGCGGGGTCGGCCGCGTTGAACAGGTAGTCGGTGATCGTCAGCACGTTGGCGCGTGCCTCGGCGGTGGCCGCGTCGGTCCGTCCGGCCAGCATGGTCTTGTTGATCGACTGGAACAGGAAGACACCCAGCACGGCCACGACGACCACCGAGATCAGCAGGGTGGACGTCACCACCCGCATCTGGAGCGAGCGCCGCCAGGCCGAACGCGCCCGCCCGGCGTATCGCCGAGCGCGACGACGGACCCCCCGGGCGATCTGCCGGGGAGTCCGTCGGGGGCGCTTTTTGACCATCTGGATCAGGCGGGACCGGCTTTGTACCCGACACCGCGGACCGTCACGACGATCTCGGGGTGTTCGGGATCTTTCTCTATCTTCGCCCGGAGCCGCTGCACGTGGACGTTGACCAGCCGCGTGTCGGCGGCGTGGCGGTAGCCCCAGACCTGCTCCAGCAGCACTTCCCGGGTGAAGACCTGACGCGGCTTGCGGGCGAGCGCGACCAGCAGGTCGAACTCCAGCGGCGTGAGGTTGATGGTCTCGTCGAACCGCTTGACGGAGTGACCCGCGACGTCGATCGTGATGTCGCCTATCTGCAGGATCTCGGGCGTCGGCTCGTCGGTGCGGCGCAGCCGCGCCCGGACCCGGGCCACCAGTTCCTTGGGCTTGAAGGGCTTGACGATGTAGTCGTCGGCGCCCGATTCAAGGCCCAGCACGACGTCGATCGTGTCGCTCTTGGCGGTGAGCATCACGATCGGCACGCCCGACTCGGCGCGGATGCGCCGGCAGACGTCGATGCCGTCGGCCCCGGGAAGCATGAGGTCGAGCAGCACGAGATCGGGGCGGGTGTCGCGGAACGCGTCGAGCGCCTTGTCGCCGTCTGACACGAAGGACGGTTCGAAACCCTCCCCGCGCAAGACGATGCCGAGCATCTCGGCGAGAGCGGCGTCGTCGTCGACGACCAGCACGCGTCCTTTCATGGCCCCTCATTCGTTCTTCGGCGCAGCTAAGGAGGTATTTGGGCGATTTATCGGAAGGTTACCCGTGACCCTGTGGTAGATGAAACACGACCGTGACAAAGGACGCAGTTTAGGCCCAAATAGCTGAGCGTGCCGCTACCGTAACGAGAATCCCAAGAACAGGCCACGTTCCAAGTGTGCTTCATGCCGCCCTGCGGCGGGGCGCGCATCATGCCAGGATTGCGACATGACAGACGGCCCCGGCGATCGTGAGCAGCCGCCTCCCGGCTGGTCCCCCACGCAACCGCCCGCATACGGCGCGCCCGGTCCCTGGGCCGCCCCCAACGCCCCCGGCTCCTATCCGCCTCCTCCTCCCCCGCCCGGCGGTGGCTACTACCCGCCGCCCGGCAACCACTACGGCGCCCCGGTGCTCAAGCCCGGGATCATCCCGCTCCGGCCGCTGCAACTGGGCGACCTCTACAACGGCGCGGTGGCGGTCATCCGGGCCAACCCGAAGGCGACGCTCGGGCTGTCGGCGCTGGTGGTGACGGTCTCGCAGATCATCACGCTGGCGATCCAGCTGCCCGCGTTCGGCGCCATCGCCGACATCGCGGCGCTCAGTCCCGAGTCGATAAGGGACAACCCCGAGGTCGTCTTCAGCTCCGTGGCGACATTCCTGGGCAGCACGCTGCTGGGTTCGGTCGTGTCCGCCATCGCCATCGTCGTGCTGACCGGGATGCTCACGGGGATCGTCGGCCGGGCCGTCTTCGGCGAGAAGATCACGATCGGCGCGGCCTGGGACCTGGCGAAGGGCCGGGTTCTGCCGCTGATCGGGCTGGCGCTGCTGCAGGCGGCGATCGTGTTCGGCGTCTTCCTGGTGCCGGTCGGCCTGCTGTTCGCGCTGCTCGCCGCCGGCCTGCCGACCGGGGCCTCGGTGCTCCTGGGCTTCATCCTGTTCATCGGCGGCACCTGCTTCGCGGTGTTCTTCTACACCAAGCTGAGCATGGCGAGCTCGGCGATCGTGCTGGAGGGCATCGGCGTCGGCACCGCGATGAGCCGATCGTTCCGGCTGGTCAAGGGTGACTTCTGGCGGGTCTTCGGCATCCTGCTGCTGACCGCGGTCGTGGCCGGCCTGGTCGCCACGGCGGTGTCGGCGCCGTTCACGCTGTTCACCTCGCTCGGCGACCCGAACGCCCCGGTCGACGGCACGCAGTTCTACATCGCCGCCATCCTCGGCGGTGTCGGCGCCATCATCGCCGGCACCATCACCAACCCCTTCACCGCCGCGGTCACCACGCTCCTGTACGCCGACCGCCGCATGCGCGCCGAGGCGTTCGACCTGGTTCTCCAGACCGAGGCCGTGGAGCGCCAGCAGGGCGCCCCCGGCACCGACCACGAGAACCTGTGGCGCCAGCGCAACCCATGGCCCTAGACGTCCCGGTCGAGATCGGCCGCGGGGCCGCGCGGGAGGCCGCCCTCCGTGAGCTCGCCGACCCCGCCTATCCGAAGCCGTCGTGGGCCGACCTGCTGCTCGACCGGATCTGGCAGTTCATCCAGGACCTGATCAACCGCGCCTCGGGTGTGCCCGGCGGCTGGCTGACCCTGCTGGTGCTCGTGCTGATCCTGGCCGTCATCGCGTTCGCGCTGATCCGGGCGGCCCGCAAGGCGTCCGGCGCCGGGCGGCAGGCGGGTGGCGGCCTGTTCGGGGAGACCCGGCTGGGGGCCGCCGAACACCGGGTCCTCGCCGAACGCCACGCCGCGGCCGGAGAGTGGGCCCAGGCGATCCGGGAGCGTCTGCGGGCCATCGCCCGTGAGCTGGAGGAACGCACGATCGTGGAACCCATGCCGGGACGCACCGCCACCGAGCTGGCCGCCGAGGCGGGCCAGGCGCTGCCGGCGCTCGCCGGCGACCTCAGCCAGGGTGCCCGGATCTTCGCCGACGTCACCTACGGCGATCGTCCGGGCACCCCGGAGTCGTACGCCGCCCTGACCGAGCTGGATGTAGCGGTCCGGCGCGAGAATGTGACGCTGCGATGACGTCCGTCACCCCGACGATCACCGAGCGGTGGCGGTCGTGGCGCGGCGTGCTGGGCGCGCTCGGCCTGATCGTGATCGTCGCCGCGCTGGTCGTGCTGGGCAGCGGGGCCCGCAACGGTGGGCCGCTCGACATCGAGGCGACCAGTCCCCAGGGCGCCCGCGCACTGGCTGAGCTGCTGCGCGGCCAGGGCGTCGAGGTGAACCAGGTGACGACGTTCGACGACGCCGTCGAGCAGGCCCCGGGGTCGCTGCTGGTGGTGGCCCGGCCCGAGTTCCTGGCCGACGACGCCGCGCTGGCCGAGCTCGCCGGGCGGGCGGGCGCCCGTCTGCTGATCGGGCCGACGGAGCCGGTGCTGACGGCGCTGGCGCCCGGCGTGACCATCCGCACCGCCTCTCCGGAGACGGTCCGGGAACCCGGCTGCGCTCTGAAGGCGGCCGTGCTGGCCGGGGACGCCTTCCTCGGCGGCCCCTCCTTCGCCGACGCGACCTGTTACGGCGCCAAGGTCGCCGTCGCCGGCGACGTCACCCTGGTCGGGTCGGGGACGTTCATGACCAACGGAAAACTGGCGGAGAACGGCAACGCGGCGCTGGCGATGAACCTGGCGGGCACCCACCAGCGGGTCACCTGGTTCGCGCCCCGGTTCCCGCTCGGGGTGCCAGAAGGCGGCCAGAAGTCGATCGACGAGCTGATGCCGGCCAATGTCGGCTGGTTCGTCTGGGCGCTGATCGTGGCGGTGCTGCTCACCGCCCTGTGGCGGGGCCGCCGTCTCGGCCCGGTGGTCGAGGAGCGGCTGCCGGTGGTCGTCCGGGCCGCCGAGACCGTCGAGGGGCGGGGCCGCCTCTATCGCGCCCGCGCCGCCCGCGACCGGGCCGCCCTCGCGCTGCGCGAGGCCGCGCTGGCCCGGCTGACACCCCGGCTCGGGCTCACCGCGACGGCCGGGACCGACGAGATCGTTACGGCGGTGGCCGCCCGGACCGGGCAGGATGGCGGGCAGGTCCGCCAGGTCCTCTTCGGCGACACCCCCGCAGGTGACGCCGCTCTGGTCGCGCTAGCGCGCGACCTCGACATGATCGAAAGGCAGGTACGAGAGTCGTGACCACACCTGACGCCGCGCTGGCCACGCTTGGTGCGAAGACCGCGAACAGGCAGGTGCGAGAGTCGTGACGACGCCTGACGCCGCCAGGGAGGCGCTGGCCGCGCTCCGGGCGGAGGTCGCGAAGGCCGTGGTGGGGCAGGACGCGGTCGTCTCCGGCCTGGTGATCGCCCTGCTGTGCCGGGGCCACGTGCTGCTCGAAGGCGTGCCGGGTGTGGCCAAGACGCTGCTGGTGCGGACCCTCGCGGCGGCGCTGTCGGTCGACTTCAAGCGGGTGCAGTTCACCCCCGACCTGATGCCGGGCGACGTGACGGGCTCGCTCATCTACGACGCGCGTACCGCCGAGTTCGAGTTCAGGGCCGGGCCGGTCTTCACCAACCTGCTGCTGGCCGACGAGATCAACCGCACGCCGCCGAAGACCCAGGCCTCGCTGCTGGAGGCCATGGAGGAACGCCAGGTCAGCGTCGACGGGAAGCCCCGGCCGCTGCCCGATCCGTTCATCGTGGCGGCGACCCAGAACCCGGTGGAGTACGAGGGGACCTACCAGCTCCCCGAGGCGCAGCTCGACCGGTTCATGCTGAAGCTGACCGTGCCGCTGCCGGGGCGCGACGACGAGATCGCCGTGCTGCGGCGGCACGCCGACGGGTTCGATCCGCGCGATCTGTCCCATGTGAAGCAGGTGGCCAGCGCCGCCGATCTCGCGGCGGGCCGGGCGGCGGTCGCCGAGACCCACGTGTCGCCCGAGGTGCTCGCCTACATCGTCGACCTGGCCCGCGCCACCCGGCAGTCGCCGTCGCTGCAGCTCGGCGTCTCCCCCCGTGGCGCGACCGCGCTGCTGGCGGCGGCCCGCGCCTGGGGCTGGCTGTCGGGGCGCGACTACGTGACGCCCGACGACGTGAAGGCATTGGCCCGGCCCGCGCTGCGGCACCGGGTGCAGTTGCGGCCGGAGGCCGAGCTGGAGGGCGCGACCGCCGACGGGGTGCTCGACGGCATCCTGGCGTCCGTCCCCGTGCCGCGCTGATGGCGCTGACCGGGCGGGCCGCGCTGCTCGCGGTCGCGGGGGCGCTGATCGTGCTCGCCGCGCCCGCGCCCGCCGTCGCGTTCTGGCTGGTCGTCTCGGTGATCGCGGCGGCGATCGTGATCGACCTGGTGCTGGCGGGGAGCGTGCGGGCGCTGCGGTTCGAGCGCTCCGACGACCTGCGGGTACGACTCGGGGAGACCGCCGAGGTCACCCTGCTGGTGGCCAATCCGGGCGGCCGGCGGGTACACGGCCTGCTGCGGGACGCGTGGCCGCCGAGCACCCGTCCGGGCCCCAGAGAGCACGACGTCGACATCCCGGCCGGGGAACGACGCCGGGTGACCACGACGCTGCGTCCGCTCCGCAGGGGCGACTTCACGGCCGCGGGGGTGACGGTCCGGGCGCTGGGGCCGCTGGGGGTGGCCGCCCGGCAGGGCTCCCATCAGGTCGACGGCCGGATCAGGGTGCTGCCGCCGTTCCTGTCGCGGCGTCACCTGCCCGCCAAGCTGGCGCGGCTGCGGGCCATCGACGGGCTCAACCCCGTCCAGATCCGGGGTCAGGGCACCGAGTTCGACTCGCTGCGGGAGTACGTCGTCGGCGACGACGTCCGGTCCATCGACTGGCGGGCCACCGCGCGCCGGGCCGACGTCGTGGTGCGGACCTGGCGGCCGGAGCGTGACCGGCGGGTGCTGATCGTGCTCGACACCGGCCGGACCTCGGCCGGGAGGGTCGGCGTCGACCCCTCGTCGGGCGATCCGAGCGGCTGGCCCCGGCTCGACTGGGGCATGGACGCCGCCCTGCTGCTGGCCGCCCTCTGCGCGCGGGCCGGCGACCGGGTCGACTTCCTCGCCTACGACCGCACGGTCAGAGCTCAGGTGACCGGTGGCGGCCGGGGCGATCTGCTGCCCGGCCTGGTGACCGCGATGGCGCCGCTGGAGCCGGAGCTCGTGGAGGCCGACGCCCACGGGATGGTGGCCGCCGTGCTGGCCCGGGTGCGGCGGCGCAGCCTGGTGGTCGTGCTGACCGACCTGAACGCGACCGCGCTGGACGAGGGCCTGCTCCCCCTGCTCCCGCAGCTGGCGTCCCGGCACCTGGTGCTGCTGGCGGCCGTGGCCGACCCCCGGGTGGCCGCGCTGGCGGCCGGGCGGGACGGCGCCGACGAGGTGTTCGACGCGGCGGCGGCCGAACGCCAGCGGGTCGAACGCCGTCAGGTGACCGCGCGGCTGCGCCGCCACGGCGCCGAGGTCGTCGACGCGCTACCGGAAGACCTGGCCTCGGCGCTGGCCGACGCCTATCTGAACCTGAAGGCCGCCGGCCGGCTCTGAGAACTCCGCACCGGCGCGGATCAGGCAAGGCCCGTTTCGTCAGCAGCTCCAGGCCGACCCGGTGCCGGTCTCGACGCATGGGCGACCTTCAGGCCGTCGGCACGACGTCGGGGGCGTCGGTGATGTCGCCCGTCTCGCCGGCTCGCGCGGCCCGGCGGCCGTAAATGACCACGTACAGCAGGAAAAGGATCTCGGCGGCGGCGCCGATCGTGATGCGGGCCCAGGTCGGCAGCGGCGACGGGGTGACGAGGGCCTCGATGAGGCCCGAGATCAGCAGCACCACCGCGAGCCCGAGCACCACCGCGACCACCGCGCGGCCCTGTTCGGCCAGCACCTGCGCGCGGGGGCGCGGCCCCGGCGCGATCAGCGACCAGCCGACCCGCATGCCCGCCCCGGCGGCCAGGAAGACCGCAGTGAGCTCCAGCAGCCCGTGGGGCGTGATCAGCCCGAAGAACACGTCGCCCCGGCCCGAGTCGATCATGATGCCGCCGATCAGCCCGACGTTCGCGGCGTTCTGATAGAGGATGTACGGAATGAGCACGCCCCCGATCACCGACGAGGCGATGCACTGGGCCGCCACCCACGCGTTGTTCACCCACACGTGCGCGGCGAACGACCCGGCGGGGTTCTCGCTGTAGTAGTCGGCGAAGTCGTGCTCGACCAGCTGCTTGATCTCCGCGGGGGTGCCCATCGCGGCCCGCACCTCGGGGTTGCCGGCCACCCACATCCCCACGGCCACGGCGACGATCGCCGACGCCACCGCCGCACCCAGCCACCACCGCCACGACCGGTAGCAGACCACGGGGAACGCGACCGTCCAGAACCGGAGGAACTCCCGCCAGGCGGGCGCGTGGGCGCCGGTGACGGCCGACCGCGACCGGGCGACCAGGGCCGACAGCCGGCCGGTCAGCACGCCGTCACGGGACGCCGAGCGGACGATGGACAGGTGGGTGGACACCCGCTGGTAGAGCTCGACCAGTTCGTCGACCTCGGGCCCGGTCAGCTTGCGCCGCCGCTTCACCAGGTCGTCGAGCCGGTCCCAGGTGGGCTGGTGGGCGGCTCGGAAGGCGTCGATGTCCACGATCGCGAGCCTAGTAGGGTCGGGACATGTCCGAAGTGCCACGCCCTGACCTCGTGACCGGCGACGCCGTGGCGCTCGACGTGCCGCTCGCGCAGCTGCCGATCCGGGTGGTCGCGTTCCTGCTCGATCTCGTCGTGCAGATCGTGCTGCTGATCGCGGCGCTGCTGCTGATCGCCTTCGCCACCGGCGACATCGACGAGTCGCTGGCCACCGCGCTGGTCATCGTCTCCATCGTCGCGGTCGTGGTCGGCTACCCGGTGATCTTCGAGAGCCTGTCGCGCGGCCGCAGCCTCGGCAAGATGGCCCTCGGCCTGCGGGTGGTCTCCGACGACGGCGGGCCCGAGCGGTTCCGGCAGGCGTTCTTCCGCGGCCTGACGGCCGTCGTCGAGATCTACATGCTGACCGGCGCCCCGGCGGTGATCTGCTCTTTGATCAATCAGAAGGGCAAGCGCCTGGGCGACCTGTTCGGCGGCACGATCGTCATCTCCGAGCGCGCGCCGAAGGACTTCGGCCCGCCGCCCGAGATGCCGCCGCAGCTCGCCGCCTGGGCCGCCACGCTGGAGCTGACCGGGCTCACCGACGACCTGGCCACGGTGGCGCGGCAGTATCTGACCCGCCTGCCGCAGCTCTCACCGGTCGCCGCCGACCAGATGGGTTACCGGATCGCCTCGCAGGTCTCCGCCCGGGTGCAACCGCCGCCCCCACCAGGGGTTCCGCCCTACGCCTACCTGGCCGCCGTGCTGGCCGAACGCCGCCGCCGCGAGATCGCGAGGTTTAGCGGAAGACGCCAGGGGCAGTTGTGACGAACGCAGGCATGGGGCACGCCTGCAGTGGGGTTGGGCGGGTACGTCCGGCGCGCAGAGGGAGAGGCGAACCGGTCGTACCCGCCCGTCATCTCGGCTCAGGTGACTGGCCTTGAACGAGCCGAGTGCTATGACCGTAGTACGACAACCCTGGGGTAGCCATGGGGTAATACATCCGTTTGTACGGAAATTGTCACGATCCTGTGCGCCAAGAGTGAAGATATGCCTCTTGGTCGGAAGTAAGCCCATCGATGGTGATCCCGGCCGCGGCCAGCTTCAGCCCCGCCACCCGCGCGTCGATCCCGTCGGGCACGTCGTAGACCCCCGGCTTGAGCGAGGCGTGTTCGGCCGCCAGCCACGCCACCGCGAGCGCCTGGGCGGAGAACGACATGTCCATCACCGCCGCCGGATGGCCCTCGGCCGCCGCCAGGTTCACCAGACGCCCCTCGGCCAGGAGCAGCAGCCGCCGGCCGTTCACCACGAACTCGTCGGTGTTGGGCCGCACCTGGTAGTGGACCTCGTCGGCCATCGACTCCAGGGCGCGCACGTCGATCTCGACGTCGAAGTGGCCCGCGTTGGCCAATATGGCGCCGTCCTTCATGAGAGCCAGGTGTTCGGCTCTGATCACGTCACGGTTCCCGGTGACCGTCACGAACACGTCGCCGATCTGGGCCGCCTCGGCCATCGTGGCCACGCCGTAGCCGTGGAGTGAGGCGTCGAGCGCCTTCACCGGGTCGATCTCGGTCACCACGACCCGCGCGCCCAGCCCCTTGGCCCGCTCGGCCACGCCCCGGCCGCAGTAGCCGAACCCGGCCACCACGACGGTCCGGCCCGCGAGCAGGGTGTTGGTGGCCCGCATGATGCCGTCCATCGTCGACTGGCCGGTGCCGTAGCGGTTGTCGAACATCCGTTTCGTACGGGTGTCGTTCACCGCCACCATCGGGAACTTGAGCGCACCCTCGGCGGCCATCTGGCGCAGCCGGATGATCCCGGTCGTGGTCTCCTCGCAGCCGCCCTTGACGATCAGGTCGGAGCGTTCGGTGTGCAGGATGTTGACCAGGTCGCAGCCGTCGTCGAGGACGATGTCGGGCCCGATGTCCAGCGCCCGGTGGATGTGCCGGTAGTAGGTGTCGCGGTCGACCCCCGCCCTGGCGTGCACGGCGATGCCGTAGTCGGCCAGGGCGGCGGCGACGTCGTCCTGTGTCGATAGGGGGTTGGAGGCGGCCAGCGCGATCTCCGCGCCGCCCGCCCGTAGCGCCCCCATCAGCACCGCCGTCTCGGCCGTGACGTGGAGACAGGCGGCGACCTTCAGCCCGTCGAGCGGGCGGTCGCCGCCGAAACCCGCGCCGATCGCGGTGAGCACCGGCATGGCGCGCGATGCCCACCCGATCCGGCGCTCACCGGCCTCGGACAGCGAGTAGTCCATGATCAGTAACGGTAGTGGTCGGGCTTGTAGGGACCCTCGACGTCGACGCCGATGTATTCGGCCTGCTTCTTCGACAGCGTGGTCAGCTTCACGCCGAGCGCGTCGAGGTGCAGGCGAGCGACCTTCTCGTCGAGGTGCTTGGGCAGCACGTAGACGCCGATCGGGTACTGCTCGGTCTTGGTGAACAGCTCGATCTGCGCGATCACCTGGTTGGTGAAGGAGTTCGACATGACGAACGAGGGGTGGCCGGTGGCGCAGCCCAGGTTCATCAGGCGACCCTCGGCGAGCAGGATGATCTGCTTGCCGTCGGGCCAGCGCCAGGTGTGGACCTGGGGCTTGACCTCTTCCTTCTCGATGCCCGGGACGCGGGCCAGACCGGCCATGTCGATCTCGTTGTCGAAGTGACCGATGTTGGACACGATCGCGTTGTGCTTCATCTGCGCCATGTGGTCGGCGGTGATGATGCTGAAGTTGCCGGTCGTGGTGACGAAGATGTCGGCGATGCCGACGACCTCCTCCAGGGTGGTGACCTGGAAGCCGTCCATCGCGGCCTGGAGGGCGCAGATGGGGTCGATCTCGGTCACGATGACGCGGGCGCCCTGGCCGCGCAGCGCGTCGGCGCAGCCCTTGCCGACGTCGCCGTAGCCGGCGACCACGGCCACCTTGCCGCCGATCAGCACGTCGGTGGCGCGGTTGAGACCGTCGATCACCGAGTGGCGGCAGCCGTACTTGTTGTCGAACTTCGACTTGGTGACCGAGTCGTTCACGTTGATGGCCGGGAAGAGCAGCTGGCCGTTGTTGAACATCTCGTAGAGGCGGTGGACACCGGTGGTGGTCTCCTCGGTGACACCCTTGATCGCCTCGGCGGTCTTGGTCCAGCGCTGGTCGTCGTTGACCGTGCGGCGGAGCAGGTCGAGGATGATGCCCCACTCCTCGGGGTCGTCCTCGGACGCGGTCGGCACGACTCCGCCGGCCTTCTCGAACTCGGCGCCCTTGTGGACGAGCAGGGTGGCGTCGCCACCGTCGTCGAGGATCATGTTCGGGCCCGAGCCGTCGGGCCACTGGAGCGCCTGGTCGGTGCACCACCAGTACTCGTCGAGCGTCTCGCCCTTCCAGGCGAACACGGGGATGCCCTTGGGCTCCTCGACGGTGCCCTCGGGGCCGACCGCGACGGCGGCGGCGGCGTGGTCCTGGGTGGAGAAGATGTTGCACGAGACCCAGCGCACATCGGCGCCGAGCGCGACCAGCGTCTCGATCAGGACGGCGGTCTGAATGGTCATGTGCAGCGAGCCCATGATCTTCGCGCCCCGGAGCGGCTGAGAAGCGGCGAACTCCTTGCGCGTCGCCATCAGGCCGGGCATCTCGTGCTCGGCGAGCCGGATCTCCTTGCGACCGAAGTCTGCGAGTGACAGGTCGGCGACCTTGAAGTCCATCTTGGGGTGTCCCCTCTCGTAGCGTCCTCTGCCACTTTAGGGGCGACCGGCGGTCAGAGACCCCATCAAGAGGCGGAACCTGACACAAGAATGTGAGAATAGGTTCATGCGCATCACGGAGGCCGCCGCGAGGCTCGGAATGTCGCCCAGAATGCTGCGATATCGGGAGGCCCTCGGGCTGCTTCCCCCGGTTCGCGACCAGGGTTCCCACCGCCGGTTCGGCGAGGAGGAGCTCGCCGCCGTCACCCAGGCGCTGTCACTGGAGAAGCGGTTCGACGTCGCGCCCGGCGAGCTCGCCTTCGCGCTGCGGGCGCTGTCGGAACCCGCCGTCGCCCAGGCCGTGAGAGACCTGGGCGTGCGGATCGGGCGCATCCAGGCGCCCCGCAGGGCGCTGGACTTCGAGAAGGAGAAGGCGCTACGCCTGCTGCGCGGGCGCTGAGGGGGTCGACGACTCGATGGCCGGTTCGAGGTAGATGATCCGGGCGATCGGCACGGCCGCGCGGATGCGCTGCTCGGCCTCGTCGATGCCCCGGGCCACCTCGGCGGCGGTGTCGTCGTGCTGGACCGCGATCTTGGCGGCCACGAGCAGCTCTTCCGGGCCCACGTGGAGGGTGCGCATGTGGATGACCCGGGTCACCTCGGGCGCGCTCTCCAGTGCCTCGCGGATCTGCGCGTCGACCTCGGGGCCGGCGCTCTCACCGATCAGAAGCGACTTTGTCTCGATCGCCAGGATGATCGCGATGGCGCCGAGCAGGACACCGATCATGATCGTGCCGATGCCGTCCCAGATGGGCTCGCCGGTGACGACGGCCATGGTCACGCCGAAGAGGGCGAAGATCAGGCCGAGCAGCGCGCCGAGGTCTTCGAGCACGATGACGGGCAGTTCGGGCGACTTCGACCGGCGGATGAACTGCCACCACGTCAGGTTGCCCTTGTGCGGCAGCGACTCCTTGATGGCGGTGCGGAACGAGAACGCCTCGGCGATGATCGCGAAGATCAGCACGCCGAACGCCCACTGCGGGGTGGTGAGGGCCTCGGGCGCCTGGATCTTGTGGATGCCCTCGTAGAGCGAGAACAGCGCGCCGATCGTGAACAGCACGACCGCCACCACGAACGAGTAGAAGTAGCGCTCCCGGCCGTAGCCGAACGGGTGCTGCTCGGTGCGCTCGCGGGCGGCGCGCTTGCCGCCCAGCAGCAGCAACGCCTGGTTGCCCGAGTCGGCCACCGAGTGGACCGCCTCGGCGATCATGGACGACGATCCGGTGAAAAGGAAGGCGACGAACTTCGCCACGGCGATCGACAAGTTGGCGACCAACGCCGCGACGATCGCCTTCGTTCCGCCACTGGCGCTCACGATGACACTCCTAGGATTTCGGCCGGGAAGATCTTAATGGGCAATTCTGGCCTTCATTTCCCGGACCGCGCTGACAGGAGTGGGATCGATTCCATAACCAAGTGCCAGATAGACGCTCGCGAAGTCGGCCAGCCCGATCAGCGTCGCCAGCCGTTCAAGCGGGTGTCGCCCCTCGGCCATCAGCTCGGACACCCGCACGTCACGGTTCTCGGCCAGCCGGACCGTGGTGCTGCGGGTGCGGACCTCGCGCTCGTCTTCGTCGATGTCGCGGAGCACGAACAGCCGCAGCTGACGGCTCTGCGCGTCGGCGAAGATGTCCCGCTCGGCGAGCGGGCCGTCGAAGGCGGCCACCTGGTTGTGGGCCGCCTCGGGCAGCTCGCCGAAGATCGCCGGGTATTTGGCGTTCTCGTAGAGCTGGTGGACCAGCCGGCGGGCGGCGACGATCGCCAGCGCCGAGGAGCCCCACACCATCGGCACCGACTCGGCCAGCTCCATCGCCAGCGTCTTGCCGGGGTTGATGAACGTGTCGCTCGACGGACGGCACCGGTGGGCGACGTCTTCCAGCAGGGTGGCGGTGGCTTCGTACACCGGCTCGGGGACGTCGGCCAGACCCAGCGACGACGCCGCCACGATGAGCGGGACCGTCAGCGCCCACAGCGCGGCGCGGGCGTGCCCGCTCCCGGTCTCGACCGGGACGAACGGCGCCCCGCGCTGCGTGCAGAGCGACTGGAGCGGCGAGCCGGGGCGGCCGACCCCGACGAGGCCGCAGCCGCGCCGGGCCGCCTCCCAGGCCAGGCCGAGGGTCTCCTCGGTGGACCCTGAGGCGGACACGGCGAACACCAGGTCGTTGGCACCGATCCAGCCGGGCAGCCGGTGACCGCTCGCGGTCGTGACGGGGATCGGTGCTCCGTTGCCGCAGATCGCCTTGAGGATCTCCCCTGCGACGCCGCTGACGCCCATGCCGAGCGTCACGATCGCCCGGGGGCGCCCTTCGGCGGCCACCGCCGCCACGCCCGCCTCGGTGGCCAGCCGGCGCCCGGTGCGGATGTGGGCGGCCGCCGAGGCGACGGCGGGAAGCATGCCCGAGGGATCGGCCGCGACCAGGTGGCCCTGGTCGTCGAGCAGCTCAGGCTCCCAGATCATGCCTTCCGTGCCTCGTCGACCAGCAGCACGGGAATGTCGTCGCGGACCGGGTAGACCAGGCCGCAGCTCTCGGAGGTGCAGGCCAGCTCGTCGGCCTCGGCCCGGAGCGGGGACTTGCACGCCGGGCAGGCCAGGATCTCCAGCAGCCAGTCGTCGATCTTCAAACCCCTCGAACCTCTCTCAGAACGTCGTCGCGCACGGCCGCCATGGTCACCTCGTCGTCGCCCTCGGCGTTGAGCCGGAGCAGCGGTTCGGTGTTGGACGGGCGCAGGTTGAACCACCAGGTCGGACCGGTGACGGTCAGGCCGTCCAGCTCATCGAAGGTAACACCCTCGCGGGACCCGAAGACCTCGCGGACCTTGGCGGTCGCGGCGGCCTGGTCGGCCACCGTGCTGTTGATCTCGCCGGAGGCGGCGTAGCGCGCGTAGGCGGCCAGCACCTCCGACAACGGGCGGTCCTGCTCGCCGAGGGCGGCCAGCACATGGAGGGCGGCCAGCATGCCCGAGTCGGCGTACCAGAAGTCGCGGAAGTAGTAGTGGGCCGAGTGCTCACCGCCGAAGACGGCGCCCGCGCGGGCCATCTCGGCCTTGATGAAGGAGTGGCCGACGCGGGTGCGGACCGGCACCCCGCCGCTCTCCTTGATGATCTCGGGGACGCCGCGCGAGGTGATCAGGTTGTGGATGATCGTGGCCCCGGGGTGCTTGGCCAGCTCGCGGGCGGCCACCAGCGCGGTGATCGTCGACGGGGAGACCGAGCCACCCTTCTCGTCGATCACCCAGCAGCGGTCGGCGTCGCCGTCGAAAGCGATGCCGATGTCGGCGCCGTGCTCCAGAACCGCTCGTTGCAGGTCGACCAGGTTGGCCGGCTCGATCGGGTTGGCCTCGTGGTTGGGGAACGAGCCGTCGAGCTCGAAGAAGAGCGGCACGAGGTCGATCGGCAGCCCGGCGAACACCTCGGGCACGGTGTGCCCGCCCATGCCGTTGCCGGCGTCGACGACGACCTTCAGCGGCCGGATGGCCGACAGGTCGACGAGCGACTTCAGGTGGTCGGAGTAGCCCGTCAGCATGTCTTGCGTGGTGACGGAGCCGGTCGGGTCGGACACCGACGCCCCGAGCAGCCCGGACGCGCGGTCGCGGATCTCGAGCATGCCGGTCTCGGACCCGATGGGAATCGCCCCGGCCCGGCACATCTTCATGCCGTTGTACTGCGCCGGGTTGTGGCTGGCGGTGAACATGACGCCCGGCAGGTCGAGGCTGCCGCTGGCGTAGTAGAGCAGGTCGGTGGAGCCCAGCCCGGCGTTGATCACGTCGGCGCCCCGGGAGGTCGCGCCGCGCGCGAAGGCCTCAGCCAGCGGGACGGAGGACTCCCGCATGTCATGGGCGATCACGATGCGATCGCCTCCCACCACCTCCGCGAAGGCCGCTCCGACGGCCTCGGCGATCTCCTCATCGAACTCGTCCGGTACGACACCCCGAACGTCATACGCCTTGAAGATCTTGGCGATGTCGCCCAATTCCGCCCCTATATGTCGCAGATCCCTAGGATTCGCAGCCTAGTGGGGCGCGCGCCTTCAGCGGTCGCGATTGGACTTCAGGACCCGGAGGTGACCCCGGCGGCCGACTTCCACGGCCTGCCCCGTCGGTTCGCCCGGCGCGGGCGCCGGACGGGCCGCCTCGCGGACGGCGTTGGCCAGGGCTTCGAGGTCGTCGCCGGAAGGGGCACCCGGCTCGTAGGGCAGCCGGACGACCTCCCAGCCTCGGGGCGCGGTGAGCCGCTCTGCGTGCTCCGCGCACAGGTCATAGCAGTGCGGCTCGACGTACGTCGCCAGGGGGCCAAGAACCGCGGTCGAGTCGGCGTAAACGTACGTGAGTGTGAAGACGGCAGGCTGCCTGCAGGCGGTACGGGAACAGCTGCGGACGGGGCTCACGGAGGGACCGTATCCGGTTGGCCCGCACAATGCCACCACCCCGCCCCTCTTAACGAGCGTGTCGCCACAATCCGGACACGGGCCGGGACCTCTAAGCTGACCTGATGACTCCTCGACGGCGGGACCGCCACGGACGGGGCATGCGGGGGCCGCTGGCGCCCCCTCACGTGCCGATCGCCAAGTCGCGTGGCGAGCGGTTCGACGACCTCGTGCTCGACGCCGTCGACCGGCTGCGCGTCCGGTGGTCCAAGGAGCTCGCGTCGGTCGACTTCGGCGTCGAGGAGGTGCCCCCGGTCGCCGAGCTCATCGACGGACCGGCGCGGCTGACCTCCGACCCGATCCCGTTCGGCCGGGCCGAACCCTCGGTGCGCGGCGAGCCGGCGATGGTCGTGGTCTACCGGCGCCCGCTGGAGGCCCGCGCCCGCGACCGCGAGAGCCTGGCGGCCCTGGTGCACACCGTGGTCGTCGAGCAGGTCTCCACGCTCCTGGGGCTCACCCCCGAACAGGTCGACCCCGGCTACGACGAATAGGGCGGCAGAACGATCGAGGGCGCTTCGCCGGCCTTCGGCACGAGCGTCCAGGTGCGGGCCACGGCCAGCGGCTGCGCGGTGACGAACTGGCCGCCGGAGGTCCGCTCCTCCATCACCCGGCCGCCGTAGACGGGGCCGGAGCCCGGCTTCGGCGTGACGACCACGCTGAAGCCCTTGGCCGATCCCTTCAGAATGATCTCTTTGGTACGTTGCGCCGGGATCTCCACCTCGATCGGCGCCGGCGCCTCCCCCTCGCGCGGCAGCAGCGTCACGGTGACGGCGGCGGCCTTGTCCGGCGCGCTGAGGATCAGGCGTGAGGTGACGGCCTTGGTCGACCGGGCGTCGGCGACGACGCTGCCGAGGTCGATCGAGGGCGCCCCGGCGGTGTAGGCGACGTCGGTCCTGCTCCCGGTGCCGACGATCTTCAGCCCGGCGACCACGGGGATCTCCGAGGTCAGCACGATCGCGGCGGGCTGGCCGGTCACCCCGGTCGACAGGTCGACGGTGACGACAGAACCGGCGGGCACCTCGACGTCCTCGCGGTTCTCCAGGGCGTAGGAGCCGTCCTTCAGCACGGCCTTGATCTGGACGACGGCGTCCTGGTCGCCGGGGGCGGCGACGTAGAGCTCGCGGCGTCCGGCGCTGCCCGGCACGCCCGGCACCACGACGCGCTTGGCGGGTTCGGTGGTCTGCGGGAGCCAGTCGACGCCCTCGGGCGTGGTCGCCTCGACGGCGGCCGCGACCCTGCCCCGGCCGGTCGACACGTTCAGGGCCATGATCAGCGGCGACGGGGCGACCTTCTTGAGGTCGACGGTACGGTGCTCGCCCGGCTTGAGGATCAGGCCGTTCGCCCGCTCGGCGATGACCTGGCCCTCGCCCGAGTAGACGACGAGCGCCACGTCGGCCGGGGCCGACTCGACGTTGGCCAGGTGGAGCCTGATGTCACCGGCCGCCGGGCCCGGCCCGACGAACCAGGCGTCCGCGCCCGGGTCGACGCAGCGCACCCCCGACAGACCCCTGGCCTCGCCCGACAGGGCGCGCCGGGTCTGGGCGGCCTCAAGGCCCGTGGCCATCGCGCCGGTGGCGTGCACCTGGACCGGGTCGGTGCCGGCGGGCAGGGTCTTCTGCCAGAGCTTGCCGGGCTCGTCCATGGTGACCGGCTTGCCGCCGTCTTCGATGAGGGTCTGGCCCCCTCCGGCGTTCGGCGGGGTGACGGCGGTGACCATGGCGCCGCCGGGGTCGGGACAGACCGTGGAGACGGCCGCGATGGGCGTCTTCACCGGTTCGGCCTTCACGGGGGCGACGGGGGCCGGGCGGGTGGCGTACGCGACGCCGTAGACGGCGACCAGGGCGATCAGCACCAGGGCCAGCATGCCGAACCGGTTCTCGATGAGCCGCCTCACACCGCCACCCGCTCCCGCTCCGCGGGGATCTCCTCGGGCGCGTCGGGCTCGGCGGTGCGCGCTCCCGGCGCCGACAGGAGCAGCACGATCACGACGAGGGCGCCCTGGCCGTACAGCCAGTAGCGGTGCCAGGCGTCGTCGGCCGGGCCGGGGTCGGGGGTGACCGTGCCGGTCATCCGCCAGAGTCCGGCCCGATCCGTGAGGGTGACCCGGGCCACGGCCGGGTCGGAGTCGAGGGCCCGCCTGATCGACGGGTCGACGGGGCCGGGCACGCTGACGAACGCGATCCCCTGGGCGGCCAGGCTCCCCGCGTCGGTGCCGCCCCGCCCGGAGGCGAGGCCGGCCACCGCGTCGGTGAACGCGGAGCCGTAGGCGGCCCGTTCCGACTCGCCGATCACCGGGATGCGCCCGCGCATGACCGTGTAGCTGAGCCCGCCGCCGGAACCACTGGCGGCGGTACGGAGCAGCAGCGTCCCCTCGCCGGGCTTGGAGTAGGCCTCGGCGATGGCCGGAAGCGGCGACCTGACGTCACGCTGGAGCGGGCCGCCCGCCTCGTCCATGATCCATAGGGTCGCGGCGGCGACCGGGGTGGCGAAGGCGACCAGCACGATCAGGGCCGCGCCCACCCGCCGGAACCCGCCGGCCTGGCGGAACTCGGCGACCCGGTGGGCGGCCAGCGCGGTCGACACCAGCAGCCCGGTCGCGGCGAAGGCCAGCGGCACCCCCGGCCAGGTCGACAGGCGGCTGACCACGGTCGCGGCCAGCACGCCGACGATCGCCACACCCCATCCGACGGCCACGATGAACTGGTGGCGGCGCAGCAGCAGCGCTCCCAGGGCGACCGCGAGCAGCCCGGCGGTGACCCAGATCGGCGGCGCGCCTGGCCCGCCCGGGTTCAGGGTGAGCAGCGCCTCCGGCGCCAGCGTCGGTGAGGACGTCATCGGCAGCCCGGCCTCCCGCAGGATGCGGACCGGGTCTTCGACGATCGTGGCCAGCCAGGGGCCGAGCAGGATCAGCGGGGCGCCCAGCGAGATCAGCAGGTTCCCGCCGACCCCCCGGCGCACTCCCCCGAACGACAGGGCGGCGAGCAGGCCGAGGACGGCGACGAAGACGTACAGAAGAGGGGCGAACGCGGTTCCGACGGCCAGCAGCAGGCCGAGCCCCCAGGCCGCGCGGCGGGCCGGCTTGTGGGTGTCGGCGAGCACCTTGGTGGCGAGTGAGGCGTAGACCGGCAGCAGGATGAACACCACCGCCGAGCCGATCCGCCCGGCCGCCACCACCCCGGTCGCCACCGGAAGCAGCGCGTAGGTGGCCGCCAGCCACACCCGGGCGGGCCGGTAGCCGACGAAGCTCTTGGTCGCCAGGTAGGCGCTCAGCCCCGACAGCGGCACACAGGCCAGCAGCAGGATCGACACCGCCAGCCAGGTCTTGCCGAAGGTGATCGTCGACAGCACGGCCAGCACCGCGACGTAGGGCGGCGCCCACTCGCCGGTGTAGAGCGCCCACAGGTCGGACGCGCCCCCGGCGACCGGCACCAGCGCGCCGCCGCCCAGGAATCCACCCGGTGTCCCGCCGGACAGCAGGTCGCGTTCGGCCGCGATGGCGACCGCCGTGAGCAGCACGAACAGCCGCACACCCGGGCTGGCGAACGCCCGCCGCAGGAACCCGTCGTCGTCGGTGAGCAGTTCGTCGCCCTCTTCGGCCCCCGGCAGGTGGACGGCGTGGTGCCGCCCCGCCGAGTCCATCGGCCCGCTGCCCGACAGCTGGTTCTGGACCATCTCCCAGACCCGCCGGAACGCCAGGGTCGGCGGGCTGAACATGGGCTTGACCAGCGCATATCCGGCCCTGCTGGCTTTGCGCGCCTTCCTGGCCCGGCGCAGCCGCAGCGGATGCAGCAGCAGGGAGCCGATCGCGGCGAGCTCGTCGACGGCGTGCGCGGGCTGCTTGGCGACCAGGAAAAGGAACGTGCGGATCAGCGACCCGACCGTGTTGCGGGCCAGCGACCACACCATGGTCCAGAACGGCAGGTTCGCCATCAGGACGAACAGCGAATAGCGCCGGGCGAGCCGCCGGGGGTGGTCGTCGCTGGCCGCGATCCGGCGGCGCCGTTTCGACGACGCCTCGGCGTGCCAGGCGACCGCGCCGGTGACCGCGAGCACCCGGTGCCCGGCCGCGCGGGCCCGCCAGCAGAAGTCGAGGTCGTCGCGGAACAGCGGAAGCTTGGCGTCGAGCCCGCCGATCTCGTCCCAGACGTCGCGGCGGATCAGCATCCCGGCCGTCGACACCGCCAGCACGTCGCGCACCCCTCGGGGTTCGGCGTCGTGCTGGCCCTGGTCGTACTCGCGGGCCTCCAGCCCGGTCTCCCGGCGCCCGGAGCGGGCGACCGTGACGCCGACCTCCAGCAGCAGCTTCCGGTCGAGCCAGTCACGGAGTTTCGGACCGAGGATGCCGGTCTCGGGATATTCGTCGGCGGCCTGTAGCAGGAGCTCCAGCGCCCGGGTGTCGGGCGCGCAGTCGTCGTGGATCACCCACAGCCACTCGGTGATCCCGGGCGTCGCCGGTAGTCGCCGGACGACTTCGTGCACCGCCTCGGCGAAGCCGCTGCTGCGCGGCATGTGCACCACGCTGTGTTTGCCGAACGCCTCGCCCAGCAGGGCGCCGCTGTCGTCGCGGCTGCCGTTGTCGACCCCTACGCCCCGGTCGATCGACCGGGTCTGTGCGAGCACAGCCCGGAGGGTGTCCCGCAACCAGCGGGAACCATCATGGGCGACCACGATCGCGGTGACCGAGTGCACGGGGATCCTTGGGGGTATCTGCGGCTTTTGCGCGCCAACACTACGGCACGCCGCCCTACCCCCTGACCCAAATGACAAGCGGAGGCCACAACCGTGACCCCCGCGTGTCGTTCCTGCTAATCCGTCAAACGGCCTGGCGCTTCATGCGTCGGCGCTCGCGCTCCGACAGCCCACCCCAGATGCCGAATCGTTCGTCGTGTTCCAATGCGTACTCAAGGCACTCCGCGCGTACTTCACACGCACGGCACACCTTCTTCGCCTCTCGGGTGGAGCCGCCCTTTTCTGGAAAGAACGCCTCCGGGTCGGTCTGAGCGCACAATGCCCGCTCCTGCCAACCCAGATCTTCACCGTCGAGCGCCTGTGCGATGACCAGTTCAGTCACGGCACACCTCCCTGTCGCCCGCCCGTCACCAACCCCGAAAGTTGGTGCCCCCCTATGGACGCCCTCCCCTTACCCACCTCGGAGAAGGCGTAACAACATGGCTGTAATTACACGCGTGTAAGTCGTGCCCCGTCAAGCGCCATGGGGATACCGGGGGAAAGGGCAGGTCTTGTCGCCCTCGTCTGAGCTCAGCGCTCCCGGCGGTCCGGACTGTACCAACGAGCGGTGACGTCCGAATCCGTCGATGCCGGATCGGCAGGAAGACCATCCGCGTTCTTTGCCGGACGGTAGATGGCGACCGGATCGATGGGGTCGATGAGGTCTTCGGCCCGGAGCGGGTCGCTGAGGGGGTCGCCGTGGTAGCGCTGCGGCTGGACCGGGGCGGGGGTTGGCGGCAGGGGCAGCGCCTGCGGCTGTGACAAGGGCTGCGGCTGCGACAGCGGCTGCGACGGGGGCGCGGCCTGGGAGTAGCCGAAGGGGTTGCTGTGGCGGTAGCCGGCCGGCTGCTGCTGGTAGCTCTGGGCCTGCTGGTAGGCCTGGGCGAGCTGCTGTTCCCTTATGTCTCCTATGTCGCCCTCGTAGCCCGGCTCGTAGGCGGAGCCGTAGACGGGGGGCGGCGGCGTGGGGGCGCCGTACACCGAATCGCGGCGCGATCCCTCATAGGTCGTCTCGCGGGCCGGTGCTCCGTAGACCGAATCACGGACGGAACTTTCATAGCTGCTCTCGCGGGCGGGCAGGTCCCGCGCCGGGGGCTCGTAGGCCGGGGTGTCGTAGACCGAGTCGCGGACGGAACTTTCCCGAACGGGGGGTTCATACGCCGTCTCACGGGCCGGGGTCTCGAAAGCCGCATCCCGGGCCGGTGCTTCGTAGCCCGAATCACGGACAGAACTTTCGTAGCCCGCCTCGCGCTCCTGGCCCCCGAAGGCCACTTCGCGGACGGAGCTGTCGAAGGGCGTCTCGATGGCGGGACGGCGAGGCGGCGCCTCGTAGCCCGCCTCCCGGGCGAACTGCGGGCCCGAGTAGCCGGAGAACGGCGAGGAGTCCCAGGCGGCCGGGGCGTCGTCTCTGTAGACCGGTTCGGGGTAGGAGTAGCGCTCGCCCTGCGGCGCGACCGCGACCACCGGCTGCGGCGGGGTCTCCTCGACCACCTGCTGGCCGGCGTAGCCGTTCTGGTCGAAGACCGGGCCCTGCGGGTAGGGCGAGTAGTCCGGCTCCGCCGGATAGTTCTGGACGGGTTGCGCGTCGCCCGTCTGGGGGAACGGGATGACCGCGGGGACCGCGGCCAGGCGCCGTGACTTCTTCGGCTTGGCCCCGCGTGCCGGCATCGGGGACACCATGGTCAGCAGATAGCCCAGCGCCAGCAGGGTGAGCGCGAAGGTGGGCACGCCGGGCAGCAGGTAGCGGAGCTTGTCGCCGAAGCCGAGCCCGTTGAAGAGCACGCCGAGCAGGCTGATCGCGCCGACGAGCGCGGCCAGGGCGAGGGTTCCGGCGGCGCCGAAGGTGATGAGGCGGCTCTTGGGGGTGGGCGCGCCGAGCTTCGTACAGAGGAGAACCGCACCGACCGCGAGGGCGGTGTTGACCGGGGAGGTGAGCGTGGTCAGCCCCGAGATCGCGCGCATGCCGAACTCGGTCGTGCCACCGGCCGACGAGGACCCGCTGAAGAAGAGCCGGAACACCGCGACCAGAACGGTCGTCGCCGCGGCCGCCATGAGCAGCCACGCGGCGGGCTCACGGAGCCTCACCGGGTCAAGCTTCACCACAGTTACCCCCAGGTTTTCATGCGGCTTATGGGAACTGAGTTTTGCATATGCCTGACATGGATGCCCGGCGACCCATCAATCTCACGTTTCCCACGCAATGCCAGACTGTCAGGCATGCGCATCGTGTCCCTGGCTGGCGGAATCGGCGGCGCCCGGTTCCTGCGCGGCCTCAAGGCGGCGGCTCCGGAATCAGACGTCACCGTCATCGGCAACACCGGCGACGACATCACGCTTTTCGGCCTCCGAGTATGCCCCGACCTCGACACCGTGATGTACACCCTCGGTGGCGGCATCAACGAGGAGCAGGGCTGGGGCCGCGCCGCTGAAACATTCACCGTGAAAGAGGAGCTGGCCGCCTACGGCATGGAACCCCAGTGGTTCGGTCTGGGCGACCGCGACTTCGCCACCCACATCGTGCGCTCCCAGATGCTCGCGGCGGGCTATCCCCTGTCGGCGATCACCGAGGCCCTGTGCGACCGCTGGCAGCCCGGGGTGCGGCTGATCCCGATGACCGACGACCGGGTGGAGACCCACGTGGTGGTCGGCGAGGAGCACGCCAGGCGGGCCGTCCACTTCCAGGAGTGGTGGGTGCGCATGCGCGCTTCGGTTCCGGCGCAGGAGATCGCCCTGGTCGGGGCGGACAAGGCGACGCCGGCGCCCGGCGTGCTGGAGGCTCTTGAGGCGGCCGACGTGGTGATCCTGCCGCCGTCCAACCCCGTGGTGAGCATCGGGACGATCCTGCAGATCCCCGGCATCCGCGCGGCGGTGGCGGCCAAGACCGTGGTCGGCGTCTCGCCCATCATCGGCGGCGCTCCCGTGCGGGGCATGGCCGACGCGTGCCTGACGGCGATCGGCGTGGAGACCTCCGCGCAGGGCGTGCTGGAGCTCTACGGGGCGGAACTGCTCGACGGGTGGCTGGTGGCCGAGGAGGACGCGTCGACCGCGCTCGAAGGCGTGGCGGTGGAGGCGCGGCCGCTGCTGATGTCCTCGCCGGAGGCGACGCGGGACCTGGCGGCGGCGGCGCTCGACCTGGCGAAGAGGGTGGCGGCATGACGAACGTCAGCGGCGTGATCACCATCAGTGGCGTGCCCGGACTGCCCGAGATCGGATACGGCGACGACATCGCGGCCCTGATCGCGAAGGCCGCTCCCGGCCTGGCCGACGGCGACGTGGTCGTGGTGACCTCCAAGATCGTCAGCAAGGCCGAAGGCCGCGTTGTCCGCGGTGACGACCGTTCGGCGGCCATCGCGGCCGAGACCGCCCGGGTGGTGGCGCGGCGGGGTGACACCGTGATCGCCCAGACGCGGCAGGGATACGTGATGGCGGCGGCGGGCGTGGACGCGTCCAACACCGCTCCCGGGACCGTGCTGCTGCTGCCGGAGGACCCCGACGCGTCGGCCTCGGCGATCCGGCGGCGGCTCTTCGACCTCGCCGGAGTCCGCGTCGGCGTGATCGTCTCGGACACCTTCGGCCGCCCGTGGCGTTTCGGGCTGACCGACGTCGCGCTGGGCGCCTCCGGCGTCCAGCCGCTGGAGGACCTGCGCGGCACGACCGACACCTACGGCAACCCTTTGAACGCGACGGTGACCGCGCTGATCGACGAGATCGCGGCGGCGGCCGAACTGGTGAAGGGCAAGCTTTCTGGTGTGCCGGTGGCCGTGGTCTCCGGTCTGGGTCATCTGGTGACCGGCGACGACGGTCCCGGCGGCGCGGTGTTGATCCGGCCCGCCGACCAGGACATGTTCCGATACGGCTCGGCCGACGTGGTGTTCGCGCGGCGGACCATCCGGAAGTTCTCCGACGCGCCGGTCGACGGGGAGGCGGTCCGGCGCGCGGTCGCGGCGGCCATCGCGGCTCCCGCGCCGCACCACACGACGCCGTGGCGCTTCGTCCTGCTGGAGACGGCCGCCGCCCGGGGTGAGCTGGTCGACGCGATGCGCGAGGCGTGGATAGCCGACCTGCGCGGCGACGGGTTCACCGAGGAGTCGATCGCCAAGCGGGTCAGGCGGGGTGACGTGCTGCGGGACGCGCCGTATCTGGCGGTGCCGTGCCTGGTCATGGACGGGTCGCACACCTACCGGGACGACCGGCGCAACGCCTCGGAGCGCGAGATGTTCGTGGTCGCCATGGGGGCGGGGGTGCAGAACTTCCTGGTCCAGCTCGCGGTCGAGGGGCTGGGGTCGGCGTGGGTGTCGTCCACGATGTTCTGCCGCCCGGTGGTGCGTGAGGTCCTGAACCTGCCGGACGACTGGGACCCGATGGGCGCGGTGGCCATCGGCCACGCGGCCGAACCGCCGAGGGACCGGGCGCCGAGGTCGGCCGACGACTTCTACGTCACGCGCTGACCGATCAGGGTTTCAGGCTCCAGAGGCGGACTGTGTTGTCCAGCCCACCGGACGCGGCGACCGGAACCCCGTCCACACTCCCGAACGCCACCGCGGTGACCTGCTCGGTGTGGCCTTCCAGGTTGAGACCACGCTGCCGCCAACTGCTCAGATCCCACACCCGCACCGTGCCGTCATCTCCACCGGACACCGCGACCGAATCCGAACCCACGTCCCCCAACGCCACCGCCCTGACCGCGTCGCGATGGCCTTCCAGGGCGAAGTCATGCTCCTGACCGCTGAAGAGGTTCCACTTACGCACCGTGCCGTCGCCCCCGCCGGACACCGCGAACGAGGCGGAAGTCTCCTGCCCGAAGCTCCAAGAGAACCTCTGCTCGAATGCCAACGCCAGGACATCACCCGTATGGGCCTTCCCCGGCTTGCCACGCTCTTTGCCGCCGACCAGATCCCACACCCGCACCGTGCCGTCGGCTCCTCCGGACACCGCGACCGGGACATCTCCCACGTGCCCGAACGCCACCGCCCTGACGACACCGGTATGGCCGTTCAGTGGGAGACCACGTTGCCGGCCGGTGACCAGATCCCACACCCGCACCGTGCCGTCGGCTCCTCCGGACACAGCCACCGGAGCCCCATCCATCTCTCCGAACGCCACCGCGTAGACAGGGCCGCTGTGGCCCTCCAGAGGCTGACCACGCTGCTTGCCGCCGGCCAGGTCCCACACCCGCACCGTGCCGTCTTCCCCGCCGGACACGACTACGGGAGCCTCGTCCACCTGCCCGACCGCCACGGACCAGACATCACCGGTGTGGCCGTCCATGGCAGGGGTACGCGGCTTGCCATTGGTCAGGTCCCACACCCGCACCTTGTGATCACTTCCGCCGGACACCGCGACCGGAACGCCGTCCACCTCTCCGAACGCCACCGCCAGGACATCACTGTTGTGACCTTGGAGCGGATGTCCGATCTGCTGGCCGAAGGCGAAGTTGCGGGGATTCCAGTCCGAGCCCGCGGGCAGGGCCGCCGAAGAGGGCGGAGAGGGTGACGGCGAGGGCGACGGAGACCCCGGTTCCGCGAGCAGACGCCACACCAGCGACGTCGCGAGCACGACCACGACCAGGAACCCGGCTCCCAACACCACACTCGCGGCCACAAGTCGCCGCGCCGCGCCGGTCCGCCTCGTTCGCGATCTCTCCGGCCGGTCGATCGCAGGGGGATGCGCTGCCGACTCCCGGCTCTTGGCGAGGTCGCCGCTCACCTCCCCCAGGGCGGCCGCCTCGCGTTCCAGGACCGTGTCGATCCGCCGCAGGATCTCCTCGGCGGCCCGCCGGTCGTCGTCTCCCATCAGCTCCCGCGCGGTCATGACCGGGACCAGCGCATCGGCACGCGGCGTCTTCTCCATTCCACGCTGACCCGCCGACTCCGCCAGCCGCCGCCGCGCATCCGCCGCCTGCTCATCAGCCTGGGTGCGCAGCCGTTCCGCTTCCGCGCGCTGCCGCTCGGACTCATCGAGCCGCCGCTGAATCGCCGCATGTAATCGTTCGGTGTCCGCCAAGCGCCGCCGGGCCGACTCCAGATCCTCGCGCATCCGTTCGATCTCGGCCTTCAGCCGCCGGCGCTCCTGATCGTCGGCCGCCACCCACCGTTCCCGGGCTGACAGGTCGTCACGTAGCGTCTGCCGCTCGGCCGTCAGGCGGGCGGTCGCCTCGGCCAGGCGCTCGCGCATCTCCAGCAGCCCGGCCCCGAGCGCGTCTTGGCGGACCATCGACTGCTCGACCCGGTCTGAGGCCTCGCCGATCGTCCGGACCAGTTCGTCGAGCGCGCCGCCGCTGGTGACGACCTCCGGCCGGCGCCGGGAGCGGAACCAGGTGACCGTCCCGACCAGGACCGGGGCGACCAGTCCGAGTAACGACACGAGCTGGGCGAGATCCGCCAGGTCACCGAGTTCCCACGAACGCAGCAGGAATCCCAGGGCGGCAATGGGCACGGCGATGGGCACCCCGGCCACCAACCAGTGCCACCATCGCCCCGTCACCCGCCTATTTTCGGGTCATCCGTCCGGCAGGACACGCTTTGTAACCACTTCGCGACGTCAGTTCACGAGAGGCAGCACGCGTCGCACGCTCGCGCACACTCCGTCGCTCGCCGCCGCCGCGTCCTGGCGCTCGGGGGACGGGGTGCCGTATTCGGTCGTGCGCTGCCGCAACGGCCGGCCGCTGAGCTCGACCATCTGGCGCAGTTCGGAGATGGTCTTGTACGACCCGTTCTCCGACCCCGCCATACGGGAGATGGTCTCCTCCATCAGGGTGCCGCCGATGTCGTTCACTCCCCCGGTCAGGACCTGGCGGCACAGGTCGTCCTGAAGCTTCACCCACGAGCACTGGATGTTGTGGATCGCGCCGTGCAGCAGCAGCCGGGAGACCGCGTGGACGGCGCGGTTCTCGTCGGCCGTGGGACCAGGACGGGCGATCCCGGCCAGGTAGATGGGCGCGCTGTGGTGGACGAACGGGAGCAGGACGAACTCGCTGAAGCCGCCCGTCTCCTCCTGGAGCCGGCGGATCAGGCGGATGTGCTTGACCCAGTGGCTGTGGTTGTCGACGTGGCCGTACATCATCGTGGAGGTCGTGGGGATGCCCACGCGGTGGGCCGTGGTGATGACGTCGATCCACTCGCGGGTGGGGAGTTTGCCCTTGGTCAGCACCCAGCGGACGTCATCGTCGAGGATCTCCGCCGCGGTGCCGGGGAGCGAGTCGACGCCCGCCTCGCGGGCTCCTGTCAGCCAGTCCTCGATGGAGAGGTTCGTGCGGCTGGCGCCGTTGATGACCTCCATCGGGGAGAAGGCGTGCACGTGGATGCCGGGCACCCGGGCCTTGACCGCCCGCGCGATGTCGAAGTAGGCCGTGCCGGGCAGGTCGGGGTGGATGCCGCCCTGCATGCAGACCTCGGTCGCGCCGGCCGCCCAGGCCTCCTCGGCGCGGTCGGCGACCTGGTCGAGGCTGAGGGTGTACGCGTCGGCGTCGGTGCGGCGCTGGGCGAAGGCGCAGAAGCGGCAGCCGGTGTAACAGACGTTGGTGAAGTTGATGTTCCGGTTGACGACGTAGGTCACGTCGTCGCCGTTGACCTCGCGCCGCAGGCCGTCGGCCAGGGCGCACAGCTCGTCTAGGGCGGGGCCGGTCAGGCTCAGCAGGGACTCGGCCTGGGCGTCGGTGAGGGCCAGGGGGTCGCGGGCGGCCTGGCGCAGGGCCTCGGCTCCGTCGCCGGTCATCGAGACGGCGGTGGGGAGACGATCGCGAAGGGCGTCCCAGTCGCCGTAGACGTTGTCGAAGTCGTCGCGGCGGTCGGTCGTGCGCCCGGTGGTGTCGACCTCGGTGTGCAGGTCGACCCGGCCCGACGCGGCGAATCCGCCGTCGGGTTCCTGCCACGGGTGGGGTGCCGGGTTCACGTCGAGGGCCATGCCGTCGGGACCGGCCAGAGCCGACACGTGGGTCAGCAGGCGGGGGTCGAGCCAGGGCTCCCCCGCGCGGATGTACTCGGGGTAGATGGTCAGGCGTTCCCGCAGGTCGAAGCCGTTCTCCGAAGTGATCGCCGACAGCGCCTCGATCGCGGGCCACGGCCGTTCCGGGTTCACGTGGTCGGGGGTCAGCGGGGAAACGCCGCCCCAGTCGTCGATGCCGGCGCGGATCATCAGGCCGTATTCGCCGCCGATCAGGTTCGGCGGGGCCTGCACCCGCATGCGCGGCCCGAGCACCATCCGGGTCACCGCGATCGTCGCGGCCAGCTCCTGGAGGTCCGCGTCGGGCATCCCGCGCATGGCGGTGTCGGGCTTGGCGCGGAAGTTCTGGACGATCACTTCCTGGATGCCGCCGTACTCCCGGGCCACGCGGCGGATCGCGAAGATCGACTCGGCCCGGTCGAGGACGGTCTCGCCGATCCCGATCAGGATCCCGGTCGTGAACGGCACGTTGGAGCGTCCGGCGTCTTCGAGGACGCGCAACCGGACGGCGGGGTCCTTGTCCGGCGACCCGTAGTGGGCGCCGCCCTTCTCGGTGAACAGGGCCGTCGAGGTCGTCTCCAGCATCATGCCCATCGACGGCGCGACCGGCTTGAGCCGCTGGAAGTCGCGCCACGTCAGCACACCCGGGTTGAGGTGCGGCAGCAGGCCGGTCTCCTCCAGCACCCGGATCGCCATGGCGCGTACGTAGGACAGCGTGTCGTCGTAACCGTGCGCGTCGAGCCACTCCCGCGCGGCGTCCCAGCGGTCTTCTGGACGGTCGCCCAGGGTGAACAGCGCCTCTTTGCATCCCATGGCGGCGCCCTCGCGGGCGATGGCCAGCACCTCGTCGGGTGACAGGAACGGGCTCGGGAGCTTCGCGGGGGCGGTCGCGAAGGTGCAGTAGCCGCAACGGTCCCGGCACAGGCGGGTCAGGGGGATGAAGACCTTGCGGCTGTAGGTGATCACGCCGGGGCGTCCGGCCGCCTCCAGGCCCGCGTCACGGATCCGGGAGGCGTGGTCGAGGAGGGTGTCGAGGTCGGCGTCGCGGGCCTCCAGGAGGATGGCCGCCTCTGCGACGTCGATCGTCTTCCCGTCGCGTGCGCGTGCCAGCGCCCGCCTCATAGCTGCCGTCATAGTCTGCACATTACGTTGATCAGAACGCGCGATAGTCGCGGGGAGCCATCCGGGGGCCCCGGCCGGGCGGCCGGCGGCCGCTCATCTCGATCAGGCGGACCACGCGGTGGCGGTGGCCGGCGAAGGGTTCGAGCAGGCGGAGCATGCCCTCGTCGTCGGTCTTCGCGCCGGTGAAGGCGAAGCCGACCAGGCCGGGGATGTGGAAGTCGCCCACGCTGGGGGCGTCGGCGTCGCCCAGGGCGCGCTGGCGGATCTCCGCCGAGGTCCAGACGCCGATGCCGGGGAGCGCGCGCAGCAGGCGGTCGGCCTCCCAGGTGGTGGCCGCCGTCTCCAGCTTTCCCTCGTGGCGGGCCGCGTTGATGATCGTTCTTGCCCGTACGGCCTCCGCACCCGCCTTGTGCCAGTCCCACGACGGCACGAGCCGCCAGGTGTCGGGCGAGGGAGGCACCCTGAGCCCTTCGGGGCCGGGCCCGGGGGCGGGGTCGCCGTATTTGCGCACCAGCCAGCGCCAGGCCCGGAACGCCTCCCGGCCCACGACCTTCTGCTCCAGCACGGCGGGCACCAGCGCCTCGAAGACCCGCCCGGTCCGGCCGATGCGCAGCCCGGACGCCCGCAGGTGCAGCCCCTTCAGGAAGCCGGCGACGGGGTCGTCGTCTCCCATCGCGTCGAGCAGGGCGCCGAACTCCTCCGCGGGGTCGCCGGCGCCCAGCAGGTCGGGCATCGTCTCCAGGAGCCATTCGGCGCCGAGACCCCACGCCAGGCCGTGCACCTGACCTGCGACGACGGAGATCCGGAGCGTTCCCGGCCCTTCGGGGGTGCGGCAGGCGCGCCACAGGGCCCCGTCCGGAGTGGTCTGCCAGACGGGGTCCCCCGACCCGTGCCGGTGCGGCGCCAACGTCAGCCCCAGGTCGAGGGGGCCGTCGGGGCGCCAGCTTCGTTCAGGCACTACGCATCGCTTGAGAACCTCACCGCGCATTCCGGCAGTTCGATGCCGGGCCAGACCCGGGCGCCCGCCGTCAGTTCGTTGCGCGCCCCGATGGACGCCTTGTCGCCGATGACCGACTCCCGCACCACGGCTCCCTCGGCGATCGAGGCGCCGGCTCCGATCACGGAGTCGACCACCGTCGCACCAGGGGCGATGCGGGCGTCGTCGGCCACCACGCTACCGTGCACGATCGCGCCGGCCCCCACGGTGGCCCCTGCGCCGATCACCGAACCGCCGGTGATCTTGGCCTCGGGAGAGACGGTCGCGCCGTCGAGCACCAGCGCCTCTCCGGGCGCACCCGGGAGGGCGGGGGAGGCGAGGAGGCCGCGTACGAGATCCGCGGAGCCCTGGACGAAGGCCGCCGGAGTGCCCACATCCAGCCAGTAGGTCGAGTCGGCGAAGCCGAGCACCGTCTGACCGTCTTCGATCAGGCCGGGGAAGGTCTGCCGCTCGACCGAGACGACCTCGCCGAACGGGATCTTGTCGATGACGGACCGCCGGAAGACGTAGCAACCGGCGTTGATGCGGTTGGTCACGGGGTTGGGGGTCTTCTCCAGGAACGCCGTCACCCGGCCCTGCTCGTCGGTCGGCACGCAGCCGAACCGCGACGGGTCGTCGACCTCGGTGAGGTGGAGCGTGACAGCGGCCTTGCGCGCCACGTGGAGATCGATCTGGGCGGTGACGTCGTGGCCCGAGAGGATGTCGCCGTTGAGCACCAGCACCGGCGCGTCGTCACGGCAGATCAGCGCCTCGGCGGCGTTGCGGATCGCGCCGCCGGTGCCGAGGGGGGTCTCCTCCGTCATGTAGACGATCTCCAGGTCGAACGCCGACCCGTCGCCGAAGGCTTCGGTGAACATCTCCGCCTTGTACGAGGTCGCGAAGACGATCCGGGTCACCCCAGCGGCCCGCGCTTTGGCGAGCTGATGGGCGAGAAAAGGCACCCCCGCCGTGGGAAGCAGCGGTTTCGGGGTGAAAAGGGTCAGCGGCCGTAGGCGGGTCCCCCGCCCTCCCACCAGGAGAATCGCCTCAAGATGATCGGGTCGGGGCAAAGCAGGCTCGGTCACATGGGCGAGGTTAACTCAATGTTCCGTCGCACGCTGATAGGAAACGAGATGTGCGTGCGCAGACATTTTCCAGCTGAATTCTCTGCTTCTCGCGAGCCCCGCCGCGCCCAATTCCACCCGTCTCCCGGGTGAATCGAGCAGGGCCCGCAGCGCCACCCCGATGCTTTCCGAATCGGGTTCCGTGTACGCCACCGCGTCGCCCCCCACCTCCGGCAGAGACGTGCGCCGCGTCGTCAGCACCGGCGTGCCACACGCCATGGCCTCCAGCACCGGCATCCCGAACCCCTCGCACCGCGACGGGAACGCCGCCACCAGCGCGCCGCCGTAGAACCCGGCGAGATCGCCGAACGGCAGATAACCGGTCCGTACGACGGTGACGCCGCCCGGGAGCTCCCGCATGGCCGCCTCGACCTCACGCCCGCTCTCAGCGGGCCCGGCGATGACCAGCGCGGGCGGGTTCTCCATGCCCTCGACGGCCCTGGCGAAGCCCCTGATCAGGTTGGGCGCGTTCTTGCGCGGTTCGGCCGGGCCGACGAACGCGACATAGGGACGTCCGTGGATGCCCAGGCGGCTGGTCACCCGGCGCACCTCGGCCTCGGCCGGCGGATGGAAGAGATCGAGGTCGACGCCGTGGTAGGCGACGTCGATCCTGGTGGGGTCGGCTCCGACGACCCGGATCAGCTCGTCGCGGGTGGCCTTCGACGGCGTGATCACCCGGCGGGCGGCCCGCGCGGCGGTCTTGGTGGCCGAACGGAAGAAGGCGGCGCGGTCGGATTCGTACTGGTCGGCCTCGGTGAAGCAGGCGACGTCGTGGATCGTCACCACGCTCGGCACCTCCGAGCGCAGCGGGACGGAGTAGAAGGGCGCGTGGATCACGTCGGCGCCGACCTGCTGGGCCAGCAGCGGCACACCGGTCTGCTCCCAGACGAGCCGGGCGCCCCGGTTGGCGATGGCGTGGGGGCCGGGCACGATCTTCGCGCCGGGCGCGAGATGGGCGTACCTTTCTGCGTCGGCCCGCTGACAGACGATGACAAGATCGGCGCCTTGCTGGTCGAGCGCGGCCAGCAGCCCGTCGACGTAACGGATCAGGGCGCCTCGGTCGGCCGGTACAGCAGCGGCGTCGACGAGAACTCGTGGTTTCAACGCGGTCGCTCCCCTCTGAACCTCTCGCGACCGCCGGATTTCCGCGGATGAGAAAGGTTCACAGCACGGCGAAGGTAGACCGTGACGGAAGGCCCCGATTCCCTCGCCCTTGAATGCCACTGTAGGCCGCCTGGAACGCCAATCGTGAGCGAAATCACACGATTGGCCACGTTCCAGAAACGGATTCCGTAGCTATTCCACGGTTTTTTCCGTTTTGCCCGCTCGCCAACCCGCGAACGCCGCACAGACCAGATCACCGATCGAGACGACCACCCGTGAGACCAGCGCGGCCGCGATCGCCGATCCCTGGTCGAGCACCGGCGCGAGCGCCGCGACCATGGCGACCTCCCGCACCCCGGCGCCCGCCGGGGCCAGCACGAACACGAACCCGAGACACCAGGCGAGCGAGAAAGCCCCGAAGCTGAGGAGAACGGCGCGGGGCCCGGTGGCGCCGAGGCCGTGCACGATCACGGCGAGCTGGACACCGTAGGCGGCCCACCCCGCGAACGCCCACCCCGTCGAGGTCAGCACCCCCCGGGCGGTCAGCGGCCGTTCCAATGGCGGCCTCTTGAGCAGCCGGAACCCGAGATTGAGCACGCCGTTGACGACTTTGGGATGCAACCCGACCGCGAGAACCGGCAGCAGGAGCAGCAACCAGGCATAGCCCGCCACCGAGTCACCCGCGAAAGCGGGCAGGGTCGCGACGGCGACCAGCAGACCGGTCGCGAGATAGATCGGGTACGTCAGGAAGAAGGCCGCCGCGCTTCTGGATCGCGGGATGCCATGGTCCTTGCCCATCTCCATCTGGGCGAGCACCGGCCAGACCGAGCCCGGGATGTACTTCCCCAACTGCCCGATGAAGAAGATCTTCGCCGCGTCGGCGAGCCTCAGCGGCGACCCGAGATCGGCCAGCAGAGCCCGCCACATCAGCATCCCGGCGAGCAACGCCCCGATGACCGCGACCAGCGACAGCCCGAGCAACGGCCACGACAGACGACTCAGCCCGTCGCTGATCGCATCCCACTGCGAAGCGACCGCCCAGACCCCGAACCCGAGCGCCACCGCCAGGAACCCGAACCTGACGACCCTCTTCAGCAGCGATTTCCGCGGCGACGCGACCACCGCACCAGGCTCGTCCTGTGCTCCGTTCTCACCGGCTCCGTGCAGCCCATCCCCTACCACGCCGGATTTATCAGCTTCTTTCACGACGCCTGAGCTGCCTGCCTGCGGGTCGGCACCGCCTCCGGCGGCTGCGGCAAGGCGACACCCGACGGGCGGCGGGAAGTCTTGGTCGCCACCCAGATGTAGGTGGGCACGATCGGCAGCAGCGCGCGCAGGGCGGGCCGGGGGGTCTTCTCCAGGGCGGCCTTCGCCGCCTTCCCCGCCGGGCCCGCGAACAGCTCGCCTCCCGCGAAGGCCTCCGGGGTGGCCAGGACGGGGAACGTGTAGTCCCACACGTGGAAGTCGCCCAGCATCCGCTGCAGGCCGCCGCGCGTGCGGAAGCGCTCGTAGTAGTTGTCGGCTCGGCCGAAGGTCCTGACGTACCGGTCGGCGGCGCGGGGCGGCAGGTAGGACAGGAAGGGCAGCCTGTAGTGGGGTTCCATGACCCCCAGCTTGTTGCCCAGGCCCAGGTAGAGCACCCCGTCGTCGGACAGCACCCGGTGCATGTCGGCGATCACCGCGTCGGGGTCGACCACATGCTCGTAGATGTGGTTGAAAACCAGCACGTCGACCGAGCCGTCCGGGAAGGGCAACCGAGTCCCGTCGCCGCACACGAACGCCACCCGCTCGCCGAACCGCGAGGCGGCCTTGCGCAGGCCCGGGACGTCGATGTCGATGCCGAACGTGTGCCGGGCCCCGGCCAGGGCGAGTTCGTCGGCGATGAAGCCGGCCGAGCAGCCGATGTCGGCGACGGTCAGCCCCTCCAGGGGGCGTTCATCCCGCCCCAGGAAGTGGGCCAGCACCGCGATGATCTTGGCGGCCTTGCGGCGGCGTTTGGCCTCGTCGAGCATCGCCGACTGGAACTCGGAGTACTCCAGCTGCGCGGCGCGTTCGGTGCCCACGGGCGTCCTTCCCTCTTGTGAAAACGTTCAGAGCGCGGCCAGGTAGGCGGACCAGTACGGCTCGGGGTCGACCGCCTTGACCCCGGCCCGGAGGCGTTCGGGGGTGCCGGGTTCGTAGAACCGGCGCAGGGTGGTCGCGAGGGCGTCGGCGGAGCCCGGTTCGACCAGCAGGCCGTCGACGTCGTCGGTCACATTGTCGGCCAGCGCGCCGACCCGGGTGGCGATGACCGGGACGCCGTGTTCGTGGCCGAGCCAGACGTTCTGGGAGGCGGTCGCCGACCGGTAGGGCAGCACGAGCGCGTCGGCCTCGGCGAACAGCCTCGGCACGTCGTCGGCGGGGACGTAGCCGGGGCGCAGTTCCACCCGGTCGGCCAGGCCGAGTTCGTGGATCAGCGCCATCGTGGTCTCCGTCCCGCCCCAGAACTCCCCGGCGACGGTCAGCCGCACGTCGGGGACCTGGGCCAGGGCCCGAAGCAGCAGGTCGAGGCCCTTGTAGGGGCGGACGATGCCGAAGAAGAGCAACCGCCTGCTCAGAGAACCCTCGCCGGAAAGACCGGCCGAGGGCAGGTGGGGCGGCAGCGGCGCGACCTTCACGAACGGCTGGCCCAGTTCCCGGGCCAGCGTCGCCTGCGCATCCGAGTGGGCCAGCACGCCGTCGACCCGTTTGAGCAGGGCCTTCATCAGCGGCTTGTCGTAGGGCTTGGTCTCGTGGGGCAGGACGTTGTGGCAGAGCGCGATCACCCGGGCCTGCTTGCCCAGGCCGTACAGGATCCCCAAATAGGGCGGGACCTGCACGGGCGACAGGACCGTCAGAATCACCAGATCGGCGTCGCGCAGGCGGCGCCCGCAGGCGACCCAGCCGTCGGGGCGGCGCCAGTCGAGAAGGCGCCTCACCTGGGGAAACGGCTCACCTTCAGGCGTGTCGATGGTCTGCACGCCCGGATAGAGGAACGACGGATACTGCGCCAGCCACGACTCGATCACGACGTCGTGCCCGGCCCGCGCGAGCCGGTGGGCGAGTTCGGTGGTGTGCTGGGCGCCGCCGCCCTTGTACGGGAACGTCGGCCCGACGATGACGACCTTCATCACTCGTTGCCGCGCGACCGGACGATCAGGTCGGCCAGCAGCGCGACCGAGCCGATGAGCATGCCCGACAGGAAGATCACGATGGCGTTGCTGGTCAGGTAGAAGCCGTAGTTGACCACGTCGTAGGCGCCCTTGACCAGACCGATCCCGACCAGCCACAGAGCCGGCGGCATGAGGACCTTCAGCGGGTTGAAGTACATGATCATCCGCAGGACCTGCAGGATGTAGCGGTAGGCGTCGCCGAAGAAGCTGAACTTCGACTTCCCGGCCCGCTTGGCGTAGTCGATCGGCAGGTAGTAGACGTCGTGCTGGTTCGACAGGAACGCCAGCGTGATCGTCGTGACACACGAGAACCCCGGCGGCAGCAGCCGCAGATAGGGCTTGGCGACCGACTTGCGGAACGCCCGCAGGCCCGAGTTCAGGTCGGGGATCTTCTGCCCGGCCAGCCGCTCGGCGACCTTCCTGATCACGAACTTGGCCGGCACCCTGAGCAGCTTGTGCGAGCCCTCCTCGGTGGTGCGGGCCCCGACGACCTGGTCGACCGTCGAGTCCTTCTCGAGGATCTGGACCAGCTCGGGGATGCGCTCGTTGGGGTAGGTCATGTCGGCGTCGGTCCAGACGACGATCTCGCCCTTGGCCTCCTGCGACCCGATGCGCCGGACCGTGCCCGACCCGCCGTTGCGGTGGAAGGCCCTGATCCGCATGCTCGGGAACCTCGGCGCGGCCTCGCGCAGCCGCTCCAGCGTCGCGTCGGTGGAGCAGTCGTCGACGGCGACCAGCTCGTAGGTGTAACCCGAGGAGTCCATCGCGGCGCAGATCCGCTCGACCTCGTCGATCACATGGTCCTGCTCGTTGTAGCAGGGCAGCACGATCGTGACGTAGGGATTCTCGCTCACCACTGGTCCACTCTCCGGGGGCATGTCCACGTCGGAAGAGGGTACTCTGCCCAGTCGCACGCCGACCGCACATCAGGGCACGGCGAGCCAGACGTCGACGCTCAGCGACCATGTTCCGTCAGGCGCTTTGACAAGGGACCGCTCGTCCTGCCGGGTCCGCAGGGCCATGACCTGCCTGGGCGTGCCGTAGGCGGTGAGCTGCCCGGCTTCGGCGGCGAGCAGCACAGGACTATGCGTTTTGGCGATGATCCTGCGCACGTCCGCTTCCAGCGGGAGATCTTTCCCGTCCGGATAGGCGACTCTGGCCGTGGGGAACCCACACTGACCCCTGACCACCTGGGTGAGCCGGTCTCCCGTGACCCGTTCGACGATCAGCACCGTCGAACCCTTCGGGATCGCGTCACACATCTCCTGTACGGCTGCCTTCTCGCCCCTCTCGATCGGGGTGAACGCGGTGCCGATCGAGGTGATGACGGGCGGGATGACCAGCAGGCCGGCGATCGCCCAGACGGGGAGCTTCCTGGCCCCCCACACCGCCAGGAGGATCAGCCCGGGGACGATCACCGGGACCAGGCGGCGGGCGGCGAACGGGTGATCTGCGGTGATGGCCGGACGGTAGAGCGTGGTGACCGTGGTCCACAGGATGATCGCCGTCGGCAGGAGCCACGGCTTCTCCATCTTCCGCATCAGCGTGAACGCGCCGAAGACGGCGAGGAGGAGGGCCGGGAGGCCGACGTACCAGATGACCCAGTAGAGCGAATCCTCGTAATAGAGACGCGCGCGATCGATCGGGAGCCCGTTGGCTCTCTGCACGGACTCGATCAACTTGGCCGTGAGTTCGTCGTCGGGGTTCGTGGGAACGCGTCTGACCGTCTCGACGAGAGGTCTGACGGCGAAGGCCAGGACTCCGAGCACGACCCCGGCCGCCGCGACGTTCGGCAGCCACCGTGGGACCCGTTTCACGAACGGCGCGATGACCAGCACGACCGCGCAGATCGCCAGCAGCGGCAGCAGCGAGCCGCTCAGGTAGTCGAAGTAGGGCCGGGAGAGCACGAAGCCCGCCCCGAACCCGATCCCGCCGCCGACCAGCACCCCCGCCAGGAGCTTGCGCTGCGCGACGACGCCGAATACCAGCACGGGCAGGATGTCCCGCAGCCCGTCGATCCGGATCAGCAGCGCGAGCCCGAACACCAGCCCCGCCACGAACATCCGCCGCCCGGCCAGCACCAGGGCGATCCCGCCGAACAGCAGGACCAGCGACGGGATCTCGCTGAACGTCGTGCGCGAGGTGTAGAGGATCGGCATCGCCACCGCGAACGCCAGCGCCCCGATCCAGGCGAAGCGCGCCTGGGTCAGCCTGGCGGTCACTCCCCCGATCGTCAGCACCGCCAGCGCGCCGAGCAACGCCGGGGTGAACCCGGAGGCGTAGAGGATCGGCGCACCCGGCATGAACTGCGGCACGATCGCGCCGTCGTGGGCGTAGAACCCCATGCTGGCGAACCTGAGGGCCGCGTCGCCGCCCCCGAAGGCGTCGATGCTCTCGGGGATGGGGAGCCCGCCGTGGCGCTGCAGCCAGATGGCGTACTGCTCGTAGGTGGCCGGATCGCGCCGCACGATGTACTGCTGCGAGGCGTAGACGGTGTTGAACACCCCCGACGCCACGGCGACCAGGAACACCGACCCCGTCTGCAGCCAGGTGGCGGCGACCTCATCTTTCGGCCACCCCGCCCAGACGAACAGCCCCGCCGCCGGCACCCCGAGAAGGATCATCTGCCAGGTCCCGAACCACCCCAGGAACACCAGCAGCAGCCCGGCGAGCAGCCAGCCCGACAGGGCCAGCGCAGGCAGCGCCGCCGAGACGGCCAGCAGCCGCCCCGGTGACAGGTCGATCCTCAGCGCACGAATGGGCCAGAGCCTAGCGGTGTACCGTGGCCGGGCGACGCGCCCCCGCGATAGGCCCTTGACCTGGAGCCCGATGACCCACCACGACACGACCACTCCGACGGCGACCGCCGTCAGGGGGCCCGTGAGCAGGGCGTGGGTGCGGGCGAATCCCTGGTTCGCCGGGGTGTTCCTGCTGGGGGCGTCGCTGCGGGTGCTGGCGGTGATCGGGTATCAGCCGGCGCTCTGGTTTCCGGACACCTACACCTATGTCGTGACGGCCATCCGGCCCCGGCCGGATCTGGTCCGGCCGGCCGGATACTCCTTCTTCCTCCGGTTGCTGGAGCCGTTCCACAGTTTCGGGCTGGTGGTGATCGTCCAGCATCTGCTGGGGCTGGCGACCGCGGTGCTGATCTACGGCGCGATCCGGCGGAAGGTCCTGGGGGTGATCGCGGCGGCGGTGGTCCTGCTGGACGCGTACCAGATCCAGCTTGAGCACCTGCTCGTCTCGGACACGCTCTTCCTGTTCCTCGTCGTCGCGGCGACCGTGCTGGCGCTGAGGCCGCCGACGTGGCGAAAGGCCCTGGGGATCGGGCTGCTGCTGGGGGCCGCCACGATCACCCGGACCGTGGGCCTGCCGCTGATCGTCGTCTTCCTGGTCCTGTACGGATGGCGCGCCCGCAGGCTCGTCGGCGTCTTCGCGGTGGGGGCGCTGGTGCCGGTCGTGGCCTACGGTGCCTGGTTCTCCTCCGTCCACGACCGGGTCGGGCTGGTCGGGGCGAACGGGGCGTTCCTCTACGTCCGCGTCATGCCGTTCGCCGACTGCTCGATCATGAAGCCGCCCGCCGACCTCGCGGTGCTCTGCGACGATCGGAAGGTCCGCCCGCCCGCCCAGGACTACGTCTGGGACGCCACGTCCCCGCTGGTCAGGCTGCCGGGAGAGACCTTCACGGCCGAGAACGACGCACTCGCGCAGCGGTTCTCGATGCTCGCCATCACCAGGCAGCCGGGCGACTACCTGGCCACCGCCGCGCGGGATCTGGTCCGGGCGTTCGAGCCCGGCCGGCCGGTCTACCCCAACCCCGAGGTGTACGCCACCTACGAGTTCCCGGAAGCGATCCCGGCCGAGCCGCAGACCCGGGACACACTTGGGGTCGAACTCGCCCGTCGATATGAAAACGGCCCTATATCCACGCAAGTGATCGAACCTGTGGCGGGCTGGCTCCGTAACTATCAGAGTGTGCTGGCACTACCGGGGCCGCTGCTCCTGCTCGTTCTGCTCGTTCCCGTCATCGCGGCGCGACGTTCGGACGTCCTCATTCCGTGGGCGGTCGCATGGGCGCTCCTGGTGGTCCCGGCCGCTACGGCGGTCTTCGACTACCGGTACGTCCTGCCCGTCGCCCCCCTGGCGTTCCTGGCCGCCGCACTAGCTCTCTCACCTGCGATGTCAGCGAAATGCAAGTAGAGCTCAGCACAACCGCATACCGTGAAATGTCCACTAATGAGTATGCTGTCCGCCAGCCCAAATCGGAGATCGCTGGGCCGGGCGACCGCATCGTGACCTAATCTCGAAGGCGCAATGAGCGAGCGAATCATTCACGACGCCCCCGCCTTCGACGCGTTTTCAGTCGAGGAGACGGTATGAGCGACCACCGGAACGTCCCCTCCGGCGACCAGCCCGGGTGGGGCAGCGGTGCGTGGTCCTTTGGCGCCGCCAATCCCGCCAATCCCGGGGGCCCCCCGCAGCAGCAGCCGCCCTTCGAACCGCCGCCCATGTATCCCGAGCCGGCCCCGCGCCGCCGCGAGACCGAGGGCGACCCCGACTTCGACGAGAACCGCTGGGGAGTCGGCGACCGCTGGGACGACGACGAGGAGCCGCGGCGCTTCCGCTGGCTCAAGCGGCGCAAGAACGACGAGGAAGAGGCCGAGGACGTCCCGCTCCCCGTCTCCCCTCCGCAGGCTCCCGTTCCGGTCGCCGCCGCGCCCATGCCCCACCCGGCGCCACTGTCGGCGCCGATCGGCGGCCCGCCCGGTCCGCCCGGACGCCCCCCGAAGGCACCCAAGGGCGGCGGCGGTCGTGGCCCGGGGAAGAAGGCGGGCCTGGGCGCCCTGGGGTGGGTGAGCGTGGTGCTCACCACCGTGATGGTCGCCGGCAGCCTGACCGCCTACACGGTCTACCGCCGGACGCTCGGCAACATCCGCACGACCAGCCTCGACGGCGCCCTGGGCGAGAACCGCCCGGAGAACCAGACCGGCGCCCTCAACGTGCTGCTGGTCGGCTCCGACACCCGGCAGGGCGACAACGCCCGCTACGGCCAGAAGGCCGCCCGCGAGGACAAGAGCGAGCGCACCGACACGATCATGCTGCTGCACGTGTCGCCGCAGCGTGACAAGGCGCTGCTGATCAGCTTCCCCCGTGACTCGATGGTGCAGATCCCGTCGTGCGACAACGTGCAGACCGAGCAGGCGATGCCGGCCCAGCTCGGGATGATCAACTCGGCGTTCAACCTCGGCGGCATCGTGTGCACGATCAAGACCATCGAGGCGCTCACCGACATCCGCGTCGACCACTACATCAAGGTCGACTTCACCGGGTTCAAGAACATCGTCAACGCGCTGGGCGGCATCGAGGTCTGCCTGCCGCAGGCGGTCGACGACCGCGCGTCCAAGCTCAAGCTGCCCGCCGGCCGGCAGATCGTGCAGGGCGAAGAGGCGCTCGGCTACGTCCGGATCCGCAAGATCGGCAACAACAGCGACCTGGAGCGCATCAAGCGCCAGCAGGTCTTCCTCTCGCAGGTCGTGAAGAAGGCCACCAGCAGTGCCCTGGTCACCGACTTCGCGAAGCTCGCGGAGTTCATCGGCGCCGCCACCAGCTCGGTCGAGACGGACGACCAGCTCAACACCGAGACCCTGATCCAGGTCGCGCAGAGCGCGCAGAAACTGACCGCCAAGGGCTTCAAGGCGGTGACCGTCCCGGTCGAGGCCTACGTGGCCGACGCCAACCGGGTGCAGTGGAGGCAGCCGCAGGCCAACAACCTGTTCGCGGCCATCCGCACCGACAGCGAGGTCTCCACGGCCGCCCCGAGCCCGCCCGCGTCGGCGGCCCCGCCGGCGGAGGGCGGGTCGAGCGAGGGCGGCGGCGAGCCCAAGCCCTCGGCTCCGGCCGGACCGAAGCCGACCGAGCCCGCGCAGGTGCGGGTCCAGGTCGTGAACGGCACCAACACCGACGGCAAGGCCAGCGAGGTCGCCGAGGCGCTGACCGCGCAGGGCTTCAGGGTCACCCAGATCGGCGACGGCCGTAAGGCCGACGGCAGCGACCAGGAGACCAGTTCGGTCGCATACAAGGGCGCGGGCTGGGAAGGCTCGAAGATGCTCGTCGCGTCCCTGCTGAAGCCGATCGACCCGTCGACGACGCTCCTGCCGGTGGCCAACGTCAAGCCGTTCACGGCGACGACCCCGGCGCCGGGCGGGCCGAAGAAGGCCGTCGGACCGATCATCCAGATCGTCGTCGGCAAGGACTGGGGCGGCGTGAAGGTCCCCCTGTCGGCGGCCGAAGACGAGTCGACGGTCGACTCGAACACCGACATCTGCGCGACCTGATCCCCCTGTTTGACGGGCCTTTCAGCCACCTGGAGGGCGGATTCCGGATTTCCCGGAGATTCCGCCCTCCTGCGACATCCCGGCGACAAGAACGTTAAGGTGGGGTGTCCGGCCTGGGCGCCCCGGTCTCCTTTCCGCCATTCCGGAGGCATTGTCAGGCCTTGTCTGGTTCCGTCCCCTGACAGATAGCTGAGCGTTCTTCCGTGAGTGACACGTGAGCGACATCCGAAACCGCCCCCCGGTTCCGAATCCGGACGCTGAGGACGCACCCACGGGAGTGATGGGCCGGATCACCGACGACACCCACCTCGACCTCCCCGTCATCCCCGCCGACCCCCTGGCCCCCGGCCAGCCGGTCGACCCCCAGGGCCCGACCGGAACGGGCCCCCACCACCCGTCCGACGCTCACAGCGCTTTCGGCATGGGCCCCCAGGGCAGCGGTTTCGGGGCGAACAACCAGCTGGGCGACGATCGCGGCGCATTCGGAGCGGGCTCCCAGCAGCCAGGCGACGCGCAGGGCGCTTATGGAACCGGCCCTCACCAGAGCTTCGGAACGGGTCCCCAGCAGCCGGGCGACGCTCGGGGTGGTTTCGGAACGGGTCCCCAGCAAGCAGGCGATTCTCAGAGCGCCTATGGAACGGGCCCCCAGCAGGGCTACGGAACGGGTTCCCCGCAGCCGGGCGACGCTCAGGGCGGTTTCGGAACGGGTCCCCAGCAGACCGCCGACGGTTACGGCGCGCCCGGAACCGGGCGGCCGGGTGAGCACCACGGCGTGCACGCGACCGGCCCGCAGCAGCTCCCGCCGAACCCCTACGCCTCGGGCGGGCAGCTCGCCGACTCCTTTGCGCCGCCGGGACATCCGTCGCCCTTCCCCGGCTCCTTAGACGGTTCCTTCTCCGGTACCGGCCCAGTGGCCACCCCCGGCGCGAGCCCGGGAGGACACCCCGGGCCGTTCCCCGGAGCAGGCCAGGCAGGACAGCCCGGTTCCTACGCGGGCACCGGCCCGCTGGCCGCTCCCGGCGCCTTCCCCGGCACGCACCCGGCAGGCGGCCCCGGGCCGTTCCCCGGCGCGGGCCCGGGAGGACACCCCGGTTCCTACCCCGGTGCCGGTCCGCTCGCCGCGCCCACCAACGCCTCCACCGCCGACCCGCTGCCGCAGCGCAAGCCTCGTGACCAGCGCGGCGCGGGCGGCGACGCCCCTCCCGAGGGGTTCGACTACTTCGGCGGCGGCGGCCCCAAGGACGACCCGCGAGGCCAGCAGCCCGGTGCCCCCGCAGGACAGCGGATCCCCCACACGCCCGGCCCTCACCTCGGCGCCCCGGCGGGCCAGCGCATCCCCCACGCGGCCGCCGCGCAGGGCCCGCCCCCAGGTGCTCCCCAGGGTGGCCAGAACGGGCCGGAGGCCCCGGCCGACTGGAGCCCGTGGCAGCAGCAGCGCCGCCGCTCCCCCTATGACCCGCCGTCGGCCCCGCTGCCCACCCAGCCGCCCGGGTTCGAGAACTTCCAGACCGACAGCTTCGCTGCCGTCGGCGCCCACAACACCGGCGGCTTCCCGGAGTCCCCCTCCATGCCGCTCCCCGCCTGGGCGGCCACCCCGCCCACGTCCGCGCCCCCGGGGGCATACGGAGGCGAGGAGGCCCAGCCGGCCAAGAAGCCGCGCTCCCCCTACCTCGACAACGTCAAGTTCATCCTGATCGCCCTGGTCATCTCCAGCCACGCGCTCCGGGACACGATCAACGCCGACCCGGCGAACAAGGCCGGGTACATCTGGGCGTTCGCGTTCCACATGCCGCTCTTCGTCATGATCAGCGGTTATCTGTCGCGGAACTTCTGGGATTCCAAGGGCAAGGTCAACAAGCTCGTCGACACGATCCTCATCCCGTATGTGATCGTGGAGTTCGGTTACGCCGCGCTGCGCTGGGGTCTCGGCGGCAAGTGGACGCTGACCATCACCGACCCGGCCTGGATGAACTGGTATCTGGTCGCGCTGCTGCTCTGGCGGATCACGGTCCCGGTGTGGAAGCGGCTGCGCTGGCCGTTCCCGGTGGCCGTGGCGGTCTATCTGATCTCGGGCTTCTCCCAGCTCGAACAGGACTTCAGCATGGACCGGTTCTTCGGCCTGCTGCCGTTCTTCGTGCTCGGCATGATCCTTCAGCCGCAGCACTTCGAATGGCTGCAGAAGTCGTGGGTCCGCATGGTCAGCGCCTTCGTGCTCGCCGCCTGGACCGCCGCCGCGATCGTGCTCGCGCCCGACCTCGGCCTGAAGATCTTCTACAACCGGTACAGCTATGCCGACCTCAACCAGGAGTGGTGGTACGCCCTCGGCTTCCGCCTGGCCTGGATGGTGGGCGTGCTGGCGCTCTGTTTCGCGGTTCTCTCGATCATCCCCAAGCGCGAGACGTGGTTCAGCGACCTCGGCACCCGGACCCTGTACGCCTATCTCCTCCACGGCATCCCGATCCTGATCCTGAAGGACTTCGGGCTGCTGAAGCTGTCGTGGCTGGAGGGGCCGCTCGGCACCCTGGCCATCATCGTGAGCTCGTTCGTCCTGGCGATCATCCTGTGTCTGCCGGTCACCCGTGCCGTCTTCAGGTGGGTGCTGGAACCGCGCCTGACCTGGCTCTACCGGAAGCCGCAGTCGGAAGTTCAGCCGTAGTTCGGCTGCGGTTAACGCCCCGCATCCGGGCATGTCGGACCTGCCGGTCAGCCTCACTCCATGAAGGTATGTGTCGGCACGGTCGTCCATCATCCGGAGGACGCCCGGATCATGCACCGGCAGATCCGGGCGCTGCTCGACGCGGGCCATGAGGTCACGTACGTGGCGCCGTTCACGCACTGCAACGTGACTCCGCAGCCGGGCATCCGGGCGATCGACGTGCCCCGGGCCGTCGGGCTGCACCGGGCCAAGGCGCTGCGGGCGGCGAAGAGCGCGCTGAAGCGTGGCTGCGCCGACGCCGACCTTCTGCTGGTGCACGACATCGAACTGCTCCTGGCGCTGCCGAGGCGGCGTCCGGTGACGGTGTGGGACGTGCACGAGGACACGGTCGCCGCGCTCGACGCGAAGCCGTACCTGCCGGACTTCGCGCGCACCACCCTCCCGCCGCTGCTGCGGAACCTGGAGGCGCGCGCGGAGCGGCGCCTGCACCTGATCCTGGCCGAGGAGTCCTACCGCGACCGGTTCGCCAAGGACCATCCGGTGGTGCCCAACCACACCTACGTCGCCGAGGTCGCGCCACCGCCGCCGGGCGAGTCCCGGGTCGTGTACGTCGGCCACATCTCCGAGGCGCGCGGCGCCGCCGAGATGATCGAACTGGCCCGGCTGCTGCGGCCCCACGGGATCAGGCTCGACCTGATCGGCCCCGCCGACGCTGACGTGCGGCCGATGCTGCGTGACGCGCAGCGGACCGGGCTGCTCGACTGGTTCGGGTACGTCCCCAACCGCCACGCCCTGCGGATGGCCCAGGGCGCCCTGGCCGGCCTGTCGCTGCTGCACGACGTGCCGAACTACCGCGAGTCGATGCCGACCAAGGTGATCGAGTACATGGCCCAGGGCGTGCCGGTGATCACGACGCCGCTCCCGAAGGCCGTGGAGGCCATGAAGGGCTGCGGCACGGTCGTGCCGTTCGGCGACGTCCAAGCGGCCTACCGGGCGGTGCTGGAGCTCCGCGACGACCCCGCACGCCGCACGAAGATCGCCGCCGAGGGCCACGCCGAAGCGCGCGCCTCCTACCACTGGCCCGACCGGGCGCCCGAGTTCGTCGGCCTGCTGGAGAACTGGGCCTCGGCCCACAGCAGGGTGCCGGTCCGCGGCGGGCACCGCGCCGTAGCGGTCTGAGGCTGTACGGCTTGGCCTCTACGTTGATGTACTGGTCTTATGGCTAGCCATCTCATCCAGGGCCGCCGGGTGGACCTTCCGGTGGAGGTCAGGGACGCGGCGGCGGGCGCGGCGACCTATCTCGTGCGGGCCGACGCGGCCCGTGCGGTGATCGCCTACTCGGGGCTCGACGTGACCGAGATCCTCCCGGGGAAGGCGCTGTGCACGCTGCTCTTCGCCGACTACAAGGACTCCGACCTGGGGTCCTACCACGAGTTCGGGGTCATCTTCTGGGTCCGTCCGCCGGAGGCCGGGCCACCGCCTCGACGTTCGGCGCGGGCCGGCGTGCTCGACATCCGGGCCAGCGGGTCGGCCGCCTTCGTCCACTGGCTGCCGGTCGACCAGACGTTCACGCTGGAGGCGGGCCGGGAGATCTGGGGCTTCCCGAAAGAGCTGGCCGACATCGACGTGCGCCAGAAGACGCCCTTCAAGCGCTGTGTGCTGCGTAAGGACGGGCGGCTGGTGCTCGACATCCTGCTGCGGCCCGGTGTGCCCGTGCTGAAGGCGGGGCTGCCGGCGCTGGAGGCGTTCGCGCAGCGGGACGGCGTGACGCGGCGTACCGGCTGGAGTGTGAAGGCGAGCGGTGTGCGGGCCCGGCCGGGCGGCGCGCTGATCCGGCTGGGCAACCACCCGATCGCCAAGGAACTCAGCGAACTGGGGCTGCCGAAGCGGGCGCTGACCTCCATGACGGCCGCACACGTCGCCATGAGCTTCGGGAAGGCCTTCTAGACGATCGGCGGGCGGCCGAGCTTGAGCATGTGCCAGGCCGTCCGCCACGCCATCGGGCGGCGTTCGCCCGCGGGCTCCCGCCAGCCTTCGGCGAAGCCGCGGAACCAGGCGCGCAGCGCGAACGGCGAGCGGTCGCGCAGGAGGGTCAGCAGCATCCAGTTGCCCAGGTAGGCCAGCACCAGCGGCCACGGCAGGTTGCGCCGGGCCAGCCAGACGCGGTTGCGCGCGTTGAGCCGGTAGAAGTCGGCGTGGCGGGTCGGCAGCACGAGCGGGTGGAACATGACCGTCTCGGCGTCGTATTCGATCCGGTAGCCCTCGCCGAGCAGCCGCCAGGCCAGGTCGGTCTCCTCGTGCGCGTAGAAGAACTTCTCCGGCAGGCCGCCGACCTGGAGGAACGCCGATCGCCTGATGGCGCAGGCACCGCCCAGGAACGTCGTCACGGGCGAGCTCCGCTCGGGGTCGCCGGCCCGCAGGCGCGGGACGTGGCGGCGCTGCACGATCCCGCCGTCGGGGTCCATCACGCGGAAGGAGATCACCGCGAGGTCGGGCTCGGCCGCGAAACGCTCGCGGACGTGCGCGGCGACCTTGTCGTTGGCATACCAGCCGTCGTCGTCGAGGAAGAGCACGACGTCGCCCGAGCACTCCTGCGTGCCCCGGTTGCGCCCCTCGGGGATGCCCACGTTGTGGTCGAGGCGGACGGTCTTCACGACCGCTGAGGAACCCGGCTGGGGCTCCACGTTCAGCGGCGGAACGTCAACCCCGTTGCCCACAACCACAACTTCGATATCACCATCGACCTGCGTCAACGCCGATTCGACGGCGCGGTCAAGCTCCGGGATGCGGTTACCCATCGTGAGGATGACGCAGGAAATCTTCATGCGTCATCGCCCCGGCGCGAGGTGGGAGACACACGATTTCATGATCACCGAGTCTTTTTGGGTGGGCAAATCCGGACTAAGCGTATCGGAACCAGCGGCGAACACCCACCAAACGCGAAGTGTCCGGGCAAGAGAGATCGCCGCAAAACTCAAGCGAGCCGCCGGGAGGCGAGGATGCTCACCAAGTGCAGAATAAGTTGCACCGCACCGATGATCGCGCACGCCACGACGAGAATACGGGTCGCCGGGAACCAGAAGTCGAGCACGGCCGCCACCACCACGATGAGTGACAACTCCACTGCCTGGATCACCCGGTGGAACCGCAGCGCCGCCGCGGCCCGCCGGGCCATGGCCAGCTTGCGCGACTGGAACTGGGTGCCCGAGACCTCGGTCGCCGCGATCAGCCCCGACCGGGCCCGCGCGACGTCGACCAGGTCGGTCTCCGCCTTGATCAGGATCGCGCCGAGAGCGGCGGCGAACCCGAGCACGGTGTACCAGTCGGGCCACACCTCGGAGGCCCGGAAGCCCAGGCCGATGAGGATCGCGGCCTCGGCGAAGTAGTGGCCCACCCGGTCGAGGTAGACCCCGGTCAGGGAGGTGCGGCCGGTCCAGCGGGCGAGTTCGCCGTCGGAACAGTCGAGCAGCAGGTAGAGCTGCACCAGCAGGGCGGCCAGCACGGCGGCGGCCAGTCCGGGCAGAACCAGCACCGCGCCCGCCCCCACGCCGGTCACGATCATCAGACCCGTGACCTGGTTGGGGGTGATGGGGGTCTTGGCCAGCGCCCAGGTGACGTAGATGGACAACTTGCGCATGTAGAGCAGGCCGGCCCAGTGTTCACCGTTGCGGCGCTCAAGGGTCATTTCGGGCTGCGCCTTGGCGCGAACCTCAGCGACCGACGGCGTGGACATAACCCTCAACTCGATCACGGATCTCGGACTCGGAAAGACGCAGGTGTTCCAGGATGGTGAACCGCCCCGGACGGGTCGACGGGGCCAGCATGACGGCCTCGACGAACTGGTCGGAGGTCAGGCCGATGTCACCATGGGTCAGGGGAAGCTCGTGCCCGCGCAGGCACGCGACGACCTGGCCGAACCGCGCTTCGTCCTCCCGCAGGTAATAGCAGAAGGCCGCGCCGATTCCGGCCAGCTCACCGTGGTTGGAGGTACCGGGGAAGAGCTGGTCCACGGCATGCATGATTTCATGATCACCGCCACTGGTGGGCCGGCTTGACCCGGCGATGACCATCGACATGCCGGAAAGAATCAACGCCTCGGCCAAGACGGTCAGGAACGCGTCGGACTCGATGGAGTCACGCCTCCCGATGATGGCCTCGGCGGCCGTGCGCGCCATCGAACAGGCCAGCCCGTCGATCGGCTCACCGCGCTCGGCGTTGCCGAGCTGCCAGTCTTCGATGGCCGACAGGTTGCTGATCACGTCGCCGACCCCCGAGCGCACCAGCGCCTTCGGGGCGTCGTGGACGAAGTCGAGGTCGATCATGATGGCCAGCGGCATCGGCACGCCGAACGAGCCCTTGCCGCCCTCGTGGGTGAGCGAGGCCACCGGTGAGCAGATGCCGTCGTGGGCCAGGTTGGTCGCCACGGCGACCATGGGGATTCCGGCCAGCGAGGCGGCGTATTTGGTGACGTCGATGGTCCGGCCGCCGCCGATGCCCACCAGCGCCTCGTAGGCGCCCTTGCGCAGGTCGGCTCCGAGGGCGACGGCGGCGTCGACCGAGCCGTCGGGCACCCGGAAGACCTCGGCGTCGCCGAGCGAGGGAGCGATGACCTTGGTGATGCGGTCGCCGAGGCCCGCGCCGACGGCCACCGCCACCCGGCCCGAGGTCGCCACCCGGCTGTCGGACAGCAGCGACCCGAGCTGCGCGATGGCGCCCCGGCGTACTTCCATCGTGATGGGGGCGGGGAGCATCCTCGCCAAAATTGGCATGTGCCCCCCTCTCAGTAGGTCGTGGCGATGACGCGGGCCTTGGCCAGATCGTCGTGGTTGTCGACCTCGACCCAGCGCACGTCGCCGATCGGCGCGACGTGGATGGTCTCGCCGCGCTCCACCATCTCCTGGTAGCCGTCTTCGTAGTAGAGCTGGGGATCGCGCTCGAAGGTGGTCCGCAGCGCGTCGGACAGGCGTTCGGCGGCGCCCGGCCGGATGAGGGTGGCGCCAATGTACTCGCCATAGGCCTCGGAAGGTTCCATCAGCTTGGTGATGCGCTTCAGCTGCTCACCGCCGAGGGTGACCTTCATCTCCTCGTCGCCCAGCGTCTTCACGTCGTCGACCGCGAGCAGCACGTCGCTGGTCTCGGGGGCGTTCAGCAGGGTGTGCTCAACGGAGACGGGGTGGACGGTGTCGCCGTTCACCAGCAGCACGCCGTTCGAGAAGTAGTCTCGGGCGCACCACAGGGAGTAGGCGTTGTTCCACTCTTCGGCCTTGTCGTTGAAGACCAGCGTCAGGTTCACACCGTGACGGTCTTCCAGCGCCGCCTTGCGGTCGACGACGGCCTGCGCCTGGTAGCCCACGATCACCACGACCTCGCGGAGGTCCACCGCGGCGAGGTTGCCCAGCGCGATGTCCAGGATCGTCGTCTCCCCGTCGACCGGCACCAGCGCCTTGGGCAGAGTGTCGGTGTAGGGCCTTAGACGGCGGCCGGCTCCAGCGGCCAGCACCATTCCCAGCAACGTGCGCTCCTTGAGGTCGAACTGCGTGTAACCCCACAGGTTAGTTGCCAACCGGACCCGAACGTGTAATCCGGTTGAGGGCTGTTGTTCAGATTAATCGTTGATGCCGAGATTGGCGGCCTCTGTCCCGGAACGCGGGGCGGCCAGCCAGCAGGTCACACTCTCCCAGCCGAACATTCCCCACAGGTAGAGAGCCAGGAGCACGAACACCGCCGTGACCCCCTCGAACCAGGCGCCCGCGGCGACCACGAGCATCCGGCCCTCCCAGCCGAATCCGGCCGCCGCCAGCCAGGCCGGCGGATAGACGTGCTGGCGAACCCGGTAAACAAGGTCGTAATGGTGGAAGAGAATAGCGCCGAGCAAGAGGAAGATGATCACCGGGGGCACCCCGTGGGCGAACCCGACCATGGCCACGAAGCCGTATTCGGTGATCCGCAGGATCGGCGGCACCAGCCAGTCGAGCCGGCCGTCGTGCCGGTGGGAGGAGCCCGGACCGGCCAGCAGCAGCGCGACCGCCGGGGCGAAGACCGCCGGGCCGTCGGTGCCGGCGATGCCGAGCGCCAGCAGCACCCCCGTCACGAACATGCCCGCCAGGGCCGGGGGCAGCGGCGGGATCTGGCCGGAGACCATCGTGCCCATCGCGCCGGAGAGAGGGCCGTCGTCGCGGTAGGCGACCACGTGCCCTGCGGGTACCGGGACGATGTGCGTCGTCGTCGTCAAAGTGACCTCGCGATCCGCCCGGTGAGCGTGTAGAGGGCGGCGATCCCGCCCCAGACCAGCAGTGCGACGAACGTGACGTGGGCGTTGAAGAACGCCGCCGTGATCGCGATGAGCGCCATGCGCTCGCCGATCGGCAGCACGATGATCTTCTTGGCCCAGCGGGTGGCGGTGCCCTTCTCGAACTTGCCGGCCAGCTGCACCAGCCGGGCCCCGTCGGCGGCCACGGCCAGCGACCGGCGGGAGTTCCCCCAGGCCGAGCCGACCTTCGCGGCGTCGGCGACCGCACCCGCGTACGAGAAGTCGACCATGTGCCGGATCGCCTGCAGCAGCATCGCGGCGACCGCCAGGGCCCAGATGTCGTCGGGGCCGGTGAGCCCGCCGACCGCTCCCCCGCTGTAGCCGATGGCCAGCCCGACGTAGACCACATACTCCTTGACCCGGTCGAACGTCGCGTCGAGCCAGGCCCCGATCGGGGAGAAGCGCCGCGTGTAGCGGGCCAGCTGCCCGTCGACGCAGTCGAGCACGAACGACAGGTAGAGCGCGACCGCCCCGGCGACCTGGGCGCCCCGGTTCCCCATGGAGAACCAGATCGCGGCCATCACGGCCAGGCCGACCGAGATGCCGGTCACCCCGTTGGGCGTCACCCGCAGCCACGCCGCCGCCTTCACGACGTGGCGCGACCAGGTGCTGACGGCGTAGGTGGAGAAGAAGCCGTCGTCCTGTTTGACCGCCGCGTCGAGCCGGGCGCGCTCCTCGTCGACCGCGCCGAGCCGGCCGAACGCCGCGTCGGCGGCCTCCTGCCCGGCCACCCGTTCGGCGTGCAGCCTGCCGAGCGGCACCGCCGCGACGGGCACCCCCGAGCGCACCAGCCCGGCCAGCAGCAGGTCGGCGGCCTCGTCGTCGCGGGCCTCGCCGAGCAGCCCGTCTCCGGCCAGCTCGCTCAGCTCGGCCGCGACGGCGGCCAGCGAGGGCAGGTCGGCGGCGCCCACGTGGAGCACGCCGAGGAAGGACGCGTTGGCTTCGACGAGCTGGTGGAAGGAGTTCCCGGCGGCGACGACCCGGTCGTTCTCGGCTCTCACCGGACCGGCGCCCGGATCAGGAGGCCCGACCAGCGCGCCGGTGCCCCGGGACGGGTGCTCCAGCAATCCGGCGATGGCCTCGGTGTGGGCGACCACGTCACCTGAGATGATGGCCAGCGGCGCGGACGCGGCGCGAGCCACGACGGCGATCTCCCCGAGGTCGTCGGCGAGGTCGCCGCCCGCGCGGCCGACCACCCTGACCGCGACCGGAATAGAGGTGAGCTGCTCGGTGAGCCGTCCGAGCACGGTGCCCCCGTCGCAGGCCAGCCGGGCCGCAGGGGTGTTGGCCAGCACGACCGCCATGGTCTGCGTGACCGTGTCGGGCTGAACCTGCATGTCAGACCCCACTTCGCTCGACGCCCGCCCTAACCCGAAAAGTAACCGAGTGATCACTAATGGGCAATCACCGTGGCGCAAGCGAGACGCGGACGGCCGGAGGCCGGTCGTGGCTCGCGTTTGGAATCTGCCCCAAGAAGTATCGTGCGGGCGGGGAGGATCAAGATGATCGAATCACGGTTGCGCACGGTCGGTGTCGTCCTGGCCGGAGGTGTCGGCCAGCGGGTCGGGCTGGGCACGCCGAAGCAGCTCCTCAAGATCGCGGGCCGGACCATCCTGGAGCACACCCTGACCGTCTTCGACGGCCATCCCGACATCGACGAGGTCGTCGTGCTGATGACCCCGGGGTTCGGTGACGAGGTTCGGGCGCTCGTGGAGCGTAACGGTTTCACGAAGGTCAGCAGGGTCATCGACGGAGGATCGAGCCGGACCGAGTCGACCTGGCGGGCCCTTTCCTCCCTGGGTGACGAGGAATGCGACGTCCTGCTCCACGACGCCGTGCGTCCCCTGATCGAGCCCCGCATCATCGCCGAGTGCGTCGCGAAGCTGCAGGAGTTCCAGGCGGTCGACGTCGCCATCCCGTCGAGCGACACGGTCGTGGTCGCGGTCCCCGGTCCTTCGGGCGAGATCATCCGTGACATCCCCGACCGCGCGTGGCTGCGGCGCGGGCAGACCCCGCAGTGTTTCCGGCTGTCGGTGATCCGCGACGCCTACCGGCGCGCGATGGCCGACCCCGGCTTCGACGAGCGGCCCGCCACCGACGACTGCGGCGTCATGCTGCGCTACCGCCCCGACGTGCCGATCGCGATCGTGCCCGGCAGCGAGCACAACATGAAGGTGACCCACCCGGTCGACGTCTACATCGCCGACAAGCTCTTCCAGCTCGCCGCCGCCACCCCGCCCGAGCCGCAGCCCGGCCTCGACCTGACCGGCAAAGTGGTGGTCGTCTTCGGCGGCTCCTACGGCATCGGCGCCGACGTCGTCGACCTGGCCCGCAAGCACGGCGCCGACACCCACGTCTTCTCCCGCTCCCACGGCGCGGTCGCGGTGCAGAATCCGGTCGCGGTGGCCGAGGCTCTCCAGGGGGTGTACGCCGCCACCGGCCGCATCGACTACGTCGTCAACACCGCCGCCGTGCTCCACATGGGCAAGCTGGCCGACACCGACCTCACGACCGTCGACGAGACGATCGGGGTCAACTACCTGGGCCCGGTCAACGTGGCCAGGGCGGCGTTCACCTACCTCGCGGAGACGCGGGGCCACCTGCTGCTCTACACCTCGTCCTCTTACACGCGCGGCCGGGCCGACTACAGCCTCTACTCCTCCACCAAGGCCGCCGTGGTCAACCTGACGCAGGCGCTGGCCGACGAGTGGGCGCCCCACGGCATCCGGGTCAACTGCGTCAACCCCGAGCGCACCGCCACGCCGATGCGCCAGCGCGCGTTCGGCGACGAACCGCCCACCTCCCTCCTTTCTCCGTACGCCGTGGCGGAGACCAGCATCGATGTGCTGGTGTCCCCTTTGACCGGACAGGTGATCGATGTGCGGCTGACTGGGTAACCCTCCCCTATGGGGAAGAAAGTCCTGGTCACAGGCATTGTGCTGGGCTCGTATCCGGTTTTGGTGGCGGCGGCGCTCGCCCCCGTGCCGTGGGTGTTCGCGGTGGCGGTGCTGGTGTCGTACACAGCGGAACTGGCGCTGCCGAAGGCGGCGGCCGACCAGCTCAGCCGGGTGCACCTGGGGGTGACGGTCCGGTTCCTGGCCAGGGAGATGGCGGCGGTGCTGCTGCTGGCCCGGCTCGGGCTGCCGTTCACGCTGCTGGCGGGCGGGCTGTTCATCTTCCACGCGATGCGGGCGACGCAGACCGGGCTGGCGCTGTTCCTGCACCGGTGGCACCACCTGCGGCCGGTCGAGTCGCGCAACCTCCAGGTCGCGCTGCCGAAGGCGCCGCCGGAGCGACTGCTCGGCCAGCGCGGCACGCGGCTGCTCTACTTCGACGCCCCGCCGGTCGTGCTGGCGGCGGCGTCGGGGCTGACGGGGGTGGTCTGGCCGACCAGCATGGGGATGACGGTGACGCTGGCCTGCATGGCGGTGGTGACGGCCGTGCTCGGGCTGCAGCTGCGGCGGGCCGCGCCGATAGCCGACAGACGGCGGGTGATCCACACGGTCGACGCCCAGGTCACGGCCTACGAGCCCGAGGTCATCCTGTACTTCTCCGGGTCGGCCAACGCCATCTACCAGGCGTCGATGTGGCTGCCGGTGCTGGAGGCGCTGCCCCGGCGGGCGCTGGTCGTGCTGCGGGAGCGGCCGCTGTTCAATGCGCTGGCCCCGACGTCGCTGCCGGTGCTGTGCATCCCGTCGGCCGTGGACATGATGAACTTCCGCGGCCTCGACAGCGCCCGGGTGGCGCTGTTCGCCTCCAACGTCGGCAACAACATCCACATGCTGCGGGTGCCGGGTGTGGTGAGCGTGTTCGTCGGCCACGGCGACAGTGACAAGGAGGCGTCGTTCAATCCGTACACGAAGGTCTATGACCAGGTCTGGGTGGCCGGACCGGCCGGTCGCGACCGCTACCGGCGGGCCGACGTCGGGGTGCGCGACGACGCGATCGTCGAGGTGGGACGGCCGCAGCTGGCCGGGATCAGCGAGAAGGGGCCGCAGGTGCGGTCGGTGCTCTACGCCCCCACGTGGGAGGGCTGGACCGACGACCTGTTCCACAGTTCGGTGGCGGCGATGGGGCCCTATCTGATCGACGCGCTGCTCGCCGAAGGGGTCAGGGTCGTCTACAAGCCCCACCCGCTGACCGGGCACCGGTCGATGGCCTTCCGCCGGGCGCACGGCGCGATCCTGGAACGGCTGCGCCGCGAACACCCCGACTCGGGCGCGGTGGTGCTGGGTTCGAACCCGAACCTGTACGACTGCTTCAACGACGCCGACCTGCTGATCAGCGACATCTCGAGTGTGGTCGCCGACTTCATGGCCTCGGGCAAGCCCTATGTCGTCACCAACGTGGCCGGCAAGGAGCGCGCGGAGTTCGTCACCCGCTATCCGTCGGCCGGGGCCGCCTACCTGCTGTCGAAGGACCTGCGGGAACTCCCGGAGATCCTGGCCCAGCTCTCGAAGGACCCGGGCGAGGACGAACTCGCCGACGCCCGCCACCGCCTGCGCGGCTACCTGCTCGGCGACGGCGAACCGATGGCCCGGTTCGCCGCGGCCGTCGACGAGGCCTACCGGCAGGGACTAATGAAACAGGTCCTGTAAGCCGATCGTCTCCTGCTTCTTGCGCAGCCGCTTCGGGCTGGTGATGAAGCCGGCGCCCCATGACATGTGCATGGTGGCGTAGACGACCGGGAGGCGCAGCAGGGCGGCCGGTTCGAGATCGCGGCCGGTCAGCACCGAACCGGCGGCGATCGCCAGCAGGTAGCCGACCGGGACGATCAGCGCGAGCGGCCAGAAGATCGCGGCGATCAGGCCCAGCACGATCGCCGTGACGGCGATCGGCGGCGCCAGGTAGCGCAGGTTGATGGTGCCCTGGTGGGTGCGGGCCACGACCCGCCGCCAGCGGCCGTAGTGGAAGTATTGGCTGGCCAGGGCGCCGGCGGTGGCGCGCGGCCGGTAGGAGACCCGCATGCGCGGCTGGAACCACACGAGGCCGCCGGTGGCCCGGATGCGGTGGTTCATCTCCCAGTCCTGCGCGCGCTGGAAGTGTTCGTCGTAGCCGCCGACGCGCTCGAGCGCGGTGCGGCGGAACACGCCCAGATAGACGGTGTCGGCCGGGCCGCCCTCGCCGCCGACGTGGAACGCGGCGTTGCCGACCCCGATCTTCGAGGTCATCGCCCGCGCGACCGCCTTCTCGAACGGGCTGACGCCCTCGGCGGCCATGATGCCGCCGACGTTGTCGGCACCGGTCTGCTGAAGGGTCTCCACGGCGGTGCGCACATAGTCGCGCGGCAGCATGGCGTGGCCGTCGCAGCGGGCCACCACCTCGCCCTTGGAGGCGTTGATCGCGGCGTTGAGCGCCTGAGGGGTGCGGCCCGTGGGATTGGGCACCAGGGTCACCCGGGGGTCGGCCGCGGCGAGCGCGTCGGCGACCTGTTGAGTCCGGTCACGGGAGGGCCCCACCGCCAGGACCACGTCGATGGGGCCCGCATAGTCCTGATCGAGGACCTGCTGGACCGCTTCGCGTAGATGCCGTTCTTCGTTCAGCACCGGCATGATGACGGAGACCGTGGGGGGCGCGTCGGGGAAGGGGTTCATGGCTGCGCTCACGCTACTGTACGAGGGGGCGTGGACGGCAACCTCAAAGGGGGAGCGCGTGGAAGACTCGGGTGTTCACGTGGGCGGGGACGCCTACGGAGGGGTCCGAGTCGCCGCCCCACGCAAGGGCCGCCGGCACCGCCGGGCGAGCATGCGTTCGATCGTCCTGACCGGCACTCTGTCGAGTCTGGTGCTGGTCGGTTCCGGCTTCGCGTGGGCGCTGCCCAACTACGTGTCCGGCCGCATCGCCTCGGTCGACGCCGGCACCGCCGGATCGGCCTCGCGCGGCGCGATGAACATCCTGCTGGTCGGCGTCGACAAGCGCGACAACCTCTCGCGCCGCCAGCAGAACCAGCTCCACCTGGGCCGCGAGGTCGGCCAGCGCACCGACACGATGATGGTCGTGCACGTCTCGGAGGACCACAAGAAGGTGACAGTGGTCTCGCTCCCGCGTGACACGTGGACCGAGATCCCCGGCCAGGGCACCCACAAGATCAACAGTGCCTACCAGTTCGGCGGCGCCAAGCTCGCCGTCCGGGCCGTGCAGGCGGCGACCGGCATGCGGATCAACCACTACGTCGAGGTCAACGTGCTGGGCTTCATCGACGTGGTCGACTCGCTCGGCGGCGTCACGGTCTGCACCCCGGTCGCCATCGACGACGACAAGACCAAGCTCGTCCTGGGGGCAGGCACCCACAACCTCGACGGCATCAACGCTCTCGCGTACGCGCGCACGCGCGCGACCGCCCGTTCCGACCTCGACCGCATCGACCGCCAGCAGCAGGTCATCTCGGCCATGCTCCAGCAGGCGCTCAGCGGCGGCACCCTCACCAACCCGGTCAAGCTGAGCGCCCTGGTCAACTCGAGCCTGAACACCCTCACGGTCGACGACGAACTGTCGAGCAACATGCTCGACCTGGCCACCCAGCTCAAAGACGTGTCGACCGACGACGTGTCGTTCGCGACCGTCCCGATCGCCGACGTCGACTACACGACCCCGACGGGTGAGTCAGCGGTGCTGTGGGACAAGACCGCCGCCGCCGAGATGTTCCGCCGCATCGACAAAGACGAAGACCTGGCCAAGCCGGCCAAGCCGTCGCCGTCCGCCAAGCCCTCGACCACGGCGTCGCCCACTCCGACGCTGAGCCGGTCGACCCCGCTGTCGGTCCCGCCGAACCGCATCCAGATCAGGGTCCTCAACGGCACGATGCAGACGGGCCTCGGCGGCCGCACCCGCGACGCGCTGCTCGCCGCCGGTTTCCTGGTCCCCGCGACGGCCGGCGACACGGCCAAGCGCGACTACACCGACACCTTCGTCCGCTACGCCGCCGGGCGGGAAGACTCGGCCAAGACCGTCGCCGCCGCGCTCCCGGGCTCGGAGATGCGCCAGGCCGACGTCGAGGGCATCGAGGTCATCGTCGGGACGAAGAACAACAAGGTCGAGAAGGTGACCGTGCCGACCTCCACGCCGACCCCGTCGGCGGCGGCGACCCCGGCGGCCCGCACGGCGACGCAGAACATCTGCAAGCCTCAGGCGTGAACGTACTCGTTGATCACGACGCCTGACCCGTAGGGCGTGCTGCGCTCCAGCCGGAAGGCACTCGGGGCATAAGGGGCGGCGAAGAGCGGCACACCGTCCTGCAGCACGACCGGGTTGACCTTGAGGACCATCCGGTCGATCTCGCCGACGAGCGCGCCGGCCAGCACGCCGCCGCCGCAGAGCCAGATGCCGGTGCCCTCCTCCTTCTTGAGCCTGCGGACCACGTCGACCGGGTTCTCGCCGGTGAGCGTGATGCCGTCGGGGACGTCGGCCGGGCCGCGGGTGCGGGAGAAGACGTACTGACGGGTGTGCGGGTAGGGGTCGCGGGTGTGCTCGAAGCCCGCGGCGTAGGTGTTCCAGCCCATCAGCGTCGTGTCGAACCGCGAACCGTCGGCGGTGAGGCCGAGCATCCGCAGGCCCACCTCCGGCAGGGTGTCGCGGTAGTCCCGCTTGATCATCTCGATGTGGTCGCCCTCGACGGCGAAGGCCGAGAAGTCGTCGGCGGGGCCCGAGATCCGGCCGTCGAGCGAGACCGCGACGTAGTAGGTGAGTTCTCGCATCTCTTTCTCCATCCACAGCAGCTGTAGTGATTGCTTTTTCGAAAGTACTACAGCTGTCGTGGTTGCGCTACTCTCGCTGTCATGGCGCGGAACGCGGGGCGACGGGCGGAGCTGGCGGACGCCGGCATCAGGGTGCTGGCCCGGGAGGGCTCGCGCGGTCTCACCCACCGCGCCATCGACGCCGAGTGCGGCGCCCCGACCGGCACGGCGTCCAACTACTTCCGCTCCCGCGCCGAGCTGCTCGAAGGCCTGGTCGCCCGGATCGGCGAACGCTTCGCCCCCGCCCCCGAGGTGCTCGCCGAACTCGCCTCCCATCCGCCCGGCCGCGCGTCGTTCGCCCGCCACCTGCGCGACATCGTGCGCCGGTTGAGCGCGCATCCGGAGGTCACGCTGGCGTGGTTCGAGCTGCGGCTGGAGGCGGCGAGACGGCCCGAGGTCGCCGATCTGATGCGGGGGGTCCTGCTGGAGGGGTTCCGCGCCGACGTCGCCTACAACGAGGCGGCGAGCCTGCCGGGCGGCGCGGCGGAGATCGCGCTGTTCCACTACGCCGTCGACGGTCTGCTGTTCGACCGGCTCACCATCCCTATCGACCCGGAGACCCCCACCGACGAGGTGATCGAGGCGCTGGTCGACGGGCTGCTCTGACCTCAGTCGTTCTTGACGACGGTGCGCGGCACGTCACCCTCGCAGTGGGTCTCCACCTCGATCTCGAGCTCGCCCGACTCGAACTTGACCTTGGCCTGGGTGTCGGGGCCGGGGTCGACGTCGTCGGTCTGCCAGCCCTGGGCGGGGGTCCAGGAGGTGAGTTGCGCGCGGCCCGCCGTACAGGAGACGACGGCTGTGCCCCCTTCGGTGGACACGACCCGGCTCGCCGACGCGGCGGCCGTGGGGCGGGGGGTGGTCGGGTCGATGGAGGGCGCGGGCAGGGCGAGTTCGCGGCGGACCGCCTCCGCCGAGAGCGACTGGTCGCCCGGCCCCCGGAACGCGCCGCCGAAGGAGCCGATGACGACCAGGCCGGCGACGGTCGCCGCGAGTGCCGCGACCAGCCAGCCCGCGACCGCGAAGACGAAGCGCCGATCCATGTCGCTCACCATCCCCTGTGCTGGGCTAAGGCCGGGTTAACGCGACGATAAGGGGCTTCGCCCCCGTATGGGGCATTGGCTAGCCTGTCGGGCACCATGGCCAGTCTGCTGCTCATCGAAGACGACGTGACGATCCGGACCGCGCTGGTCCGCGCCCTCCGCGACAAGGGACACGCCGTCGCGTCGGCGTCGTCCGCGCTGGACGGATTGCGGCAGGCCCTTGACGACCGGCCCGACCTGGTGGTCCTCGACCTGGGACTGCCCGACCTCGACGGGTCCGAGCTGCTGCGCATGCTGCGCGCGGTGTCGGCGGTGCCGGTGATCGTGGCGACCGCGCGCGACGGGGACGCCGAGTCGGTCCGGGTGCTCGACGCCGGGGCCGACGACTACCTGGTGAAGCCGTTCACCGCGGCGCAGCTCGACGCGCGGGTGCGGGCGGTGCTGCGGCGGACCGGATCGGTGGCCGACGACCCCACGGTCACGGTCGGCGGCCTGCGGGTCGATCCGCGCGGCCGGGAGGCGTCCCTGGACGGGCGGACCCTGGATCTGACGCCGCGCGAGTTCGACCTGCTCCTCTATCTGGCGTCCCGGGCCGGGCACGTGGTGACGAAACGGGAGCTCCTCATCGAGGTGTGGCAACTGCCGTACGGCGGCACGGACAAGACCGTTGACGTGCACCTGTCGTGGCTGCGGCGGAAACTCGGCGAGACGGCCCAGGAGCCGCGTTACCTGCACACGATGCGCGGCGTGGGGGTCAAGCTGGTGTCACCGTGAGGCGGCGGCTCGCGCTCCTGGTGGCCGCGACGACCTCGCTGGTGCTGGTGGCGATGCTGGTGCCGTTGGCCCTGCTGGTGCGGGCGACGGCCGAGAACGGCGCGATCACCCAGGCGACCGCCGAGGCCCAGTCGGTGGCGGCGGTGATCGGGACGGTCGACGAGGCGACCCTGAACCTCACGATCAGCAGGTCCGAGGCGACCGGCGGGCACGACATCGCCGTCTTCCATCCCGGGACGCAATCTGTGTCCGAGGCCGTCGAACTGGCCCGGCGCGGACGCAGTTTCACCGCCGTCTCCCCCTCCGGGGGCCGCGAGATCCTGGTCGCGGTGCAGGGGCCCGCCGGGACGAGCGTGGTCCAGGTCGTGCTGACGCCCGACGACCTGACCCGCGGCGTCGGGCAGACCTGGCTCGGCCTGCTGCTGCTCGGGATCGTGCTGATCGGCCTCGGCGTGGCCCTCGCCGACCGCCTGGCGGTGGCGATCACGCGCCCGATGACCGCCCTGGCCCGGGTGTCACACCGGCTGGCCGGCGGCGACCTGGAAGCCCGCGCGGTCCCGGGCGGCCCGCCGGAGGTACGGTCGGCGGGGCTGGCGCTCAACCACCTGGCCGGACGCATCGGCGAACTGCTGACCGAGGAACGGGAGACCGTCGCCGACCTCTCCCACCGGCTGCGCACACCCCTGACCGGGCTCCGACTGGAGGCCGAGTCGCTTCAGGACGCGGCTGAAGCCGAGCGCATCGCCGCCCGGGTCGACGCGCTGGAGAAGGCCGTGACCTCGGTGATCCTGGACGCGCGGCGTCGCTCCCAGGAGAAGGGCTCCTGCGACGCGGCTCTCGTGGTGCGGGAACGGGCCGAGTTCTGGTCGGTGCTGGCCGAGGAGCAGGAACGCGCGTTCGCGGTGTCGGTTCCGCCATCAGCGGTCGAGGTGCCCATCTCGGCCCCCGACCTCGCGGCGGCCCTGGACGCGCTCTTCGAGAACGTGTTCGCCCACACCGACGAAGGGGTTCCCTTCTCCGTACGTCTTTCCGGCACCGACCTCGTGGTGGAGGACGACGGCCCCGGCTTCGGCCCGTCCGCCCTGGAACGCGGGCGCAGCGGAGCCGGGTCGACGGGACTGGGCCTGGACATCGTGCGCCGGACCGTACCGGAGATGCGGTTGGAGAGATCGGCCCATGGCGGCGCGCGGGTGGTGCTGACGTTAGTGACGTCTTAGCGTGGCGATATCCCGCATTTCGCGAGGCTGAGGACATGAGAATCCGCTACGCGGCAGTCGCCGCGGTCACCGTTCTCGGCCTGACCGCCGCCGCCACCCCCGCCGTCGCCGCCACTGCCACCGCGACCACCAAGGCGCAGGCCGTGAAAATCGCGAAGAAGAAGGTCCCCGGCGCTTACGTGAGCGATGTCGAGCGCGAATACGAGCACGGCCACAAGACGTGGAAAATCGAACTCGAGAAGGGCAACTGGGAGTACGACGTGTATGTCGCCGTCTCCAACGGGCGCATCATCAAGTTCAAGCGCGACTGGGACGACTGACGCCCTCGACGGCACCTGAGACAAGATTCACACTGGGAACATGGCGAGCCCTCGGTTGGTCGGAGAACGATTCAACCTGCCGTTGGTCCTTGACCGGCTGGCCGCTCCCGACGCCCATTCCCCGGACAACCCGGTGCTGATCCGCCTGTTCGCCGAAGACCAGGCGGATCGGGTCGGCGGCGTGTCGGCCGAAGGACATCTCGACCGGGATCTGGCCCGGCGGTCCAAGGCGATGCGACTGCTGGGAAGCGGGCATGTGCGGTCGCCGCGCGATTACTACAACGTGGCGATGGTGCTGCAGCATTCTGGGCTGGCCGAGCATCACCATCTGGCTCATGTGCTGGCGCGGTTGAGCGCGCTGGCGGGCTATGGGCCGTCCAAATGGCTCGCGGCCGCCGCGATGGACCGGTGGCTGATGCACCAGGGCCTGCCGCAGCACTACGGAACGCAATATGTGGAGGACATGACGGGTTTCCGGCTGTGGGACGTGGAGCCGGGAACCACGGACGAGGAGAGAGCCGAATGGAATGTGCCGCCGCTGGGGGCCTGAGGCTCACGCGTCAGGCGGCGGCACTCTCCGCCCACCGCTTCCGGTAGGCCGCCGGCGATTCCCCGTACTCCTCCAGGAACACCCGCGAGAAGTGCGAGCACGACCGGAACCCCCACCGCTGAGCGATGACCCCCACGGGCACCCCCGCCATGGAGGGCGAGACCAGTTCGGCCCTACAACGCTCCAACCGGCGTGACCGGATGAACCGCGCCGCCGAGACCCCCCGAGCCTCGAACATCCGGTAGAGCCCCCGGATCGACAGGTAGTGCGCTGCGGCGATGGAAGGCGGGCACAGGTCAGGATCCCCGAGGCGGTGGTCGATGTAAGCCACGATGCGTGCCATCAGGTGATCATCCATGGTCATCCGCGACATACGGTCCAACGTAGAAGGCGCGTGTATAGGCGCCGTATATCCGCTGTATAGCCGCGTCTTGACCTCCACCATGATCACAGCTGGCCAAACCGTTGTCCGTGCCGATCTGTGCCGGTTTACGGCTGAGGGGATAAGCACGTCATGTGCCGCCTCTTCGGCTTGACCGCCGCCCCGCACCGCACCAAAGCGACGTTCTGGCTGCTGGACGCCCCCGACTCGCTCACCGCCCAGAGCCACCACGACCCGGACGGCGCCGGCCTGGGCTACTTCGCCGACGGAGAGGCCCACACCCACAAGGCCCCGATCGCGGCTTATGAAGACCGCTGCTTCGCCGAAGAGGCCAAACAGGAGAGCTCGACGACGTTCATCGCGCACGTGCGGTACGCCTCGACGGGCGGCCTGGACATGAAGAACACCCACCCGTTCGAACAGGACAACCGCCTGTTCGCCCACAACGGCGTCGTGGAGGGCCTGGACAGAATGGAGGCGCGGCTCGGGCCCGACCGTTCACTCGTGAAGGGCGACACCGATTCGGAGCGCGTGTTCGCCCTCATCACCAGCGAGATCCGCGCCAACGGCGGCGACGTCACCGCGGCCATCACGACGACGACCCGCTGGATCGCCGAACAGCTCCCGTTGTTCGCGCTGAACCTGATCCTGATCACCGACAGGGAACTGTGGGCGCTGCGTTATCCGGAGACGCACCGGCTGTATGTCCTGGAACGCCCGCCGGCCCATCTCCGCCATGAGGGAACCGAAGGCCGCATCCGCGTGCACAGCGCCGACCTGGCCACCATGCCCTGCGTCGTGGTGGCCAGCGAACGCATGGACGCCGACCCCGGCTGGCGCCTGATGGAACCCGGCGAACTCCTCCATGTGGACGGAGCCCAGCGCACCCACAAGAAGATCATTCTGCCTGACCCGCCCCGGCACCAGATGAGCCTGCGGGACCTGCGCCCCGAGGCGGCGGCCTCGCAGCACACCGCCTAGACCTGCTCGTTCCAGTCGATGCGGTGGTCGAACATCCACGACAGGGCGCCCCGTTTCGCCACCTGCCGGAGCACCACCGGCAGGAACAGGTCGCGGACGAAAGCCCCGAAGGGCCCAGGGGCCTTGCCGTCACCGTTGCGTTTGCCCTGCGCGACGACCCGCTCCACGCGCCCCCGGCGCAGCCGCTCGTAGACGGCGAAGGCCTCGGGCGCCTCCCGGTCGCGCAGGCATCTGGCCAGGACGACGGCGTCCTCGATCGCCATCGACGCGCCCTGCCCGGAAGACGGCGAGGTCGCGTGGGCCGCGTCGCCGACGATCACCATGCGGGAGTTCGACCAGGTCGGAACGGTCGGCAGGTCGTAGGTGTTCCAGGCCGGGAGCATGTTCGGGGTCGCCGCGATGATGTCCCGCATGGGCCCGGCGTCGTTCCTGAACAGGTCGAGCAGCATGGCCGGAGTGACGGCGGCCAGGTCGGCGGCTGTGGGCTCCTTCGGGCTGGCCGGGTTGGCGAACCACCACACACCCCCGTCGGGATGGATCAGGTACCCGAAGAAGCAGCGGCTCCCGAAGACGAAGTAACTGACGCCGGGACGCCCCGGCACCTTCACCCCCTCGGCGAACCCGCCCGTGTTGAGCAGCCCCAGGTGCCGGGGCCGGGGCGCGCCGGGATCGATGAGCTGCCGCGTGCGCGACCGCAGCCCGTCGGCGCCGATGAGCAGCGCGCCGTCCGCCGTGGTCCCGTCGGCGAACTCGGCCCGTACGCCCCCGCTGGAGACGACCGCGTCCGTCAGCCGCTTGCCGTATTCGACGACCACCCCGCGCCGGACGGCCTCGTCCCGGAGAACCCCGTAGAGGTCTCCCCGCCGCAGGGTCCGGCTCGGCTGCCCGACTGTGGCCAGTTCGCGGCCCTTGGCGTTGACGATGACGCCCTCGGGCGTGTCCATCCCCAGGTCCATGACGAGGTCGCGCAGGTCCAGGACCCGCAGCGCCTCCAGCCCGTTCTCCGCCAGCGTCAGGAACGCCCCGATCCCATCGGAGCCCCGGTCGTACGCCTCGAACAGGCGCACCCCGAGCCCGGCCTTCCTGAGCGCCATGGCCGTGACCGGCCCCGCGATGCCGCCACCGATGATCAATGCATCCTTGGTCATACTATGACTATACATAAAATGACTAACAAATACGATGGCCGCCATGACAACCCGGCGATCTCCTCTGGCGATGGCGGTGCTCTCACTGGTCGTGGAGATGCCGATGCACGCCTACCGGATGCAGCAACTGATCAAGGAGCGCCACAAGGACGACGTCGTCAACGTCGCGCAGCGCAACAGCGTCTACCAGACGATCGACCGGCTGCTCCGCGACGGCCTGATCGCCGTACAGACGACGACCCGCGACGAGAACCGCCCCGAACGCACCGTCTACGAGCCCACCGACACCGGCCGCGACACCCTCCGCGAATGGATGCGGGCCATGCTCGCCGCCCCCAAGCGCGAGTTCCCCGAGTTCCCGGCGGCCCTGGCCTTCCTCCCGGTGCTGACGATCGCCGAGGCCGTCGAGGCGCTGACCGAACGACTGACCGCCCTGGAGACCCGGTCGGCGGCTCTCGACACCGAACTCACCGACGGCGCGACCTTCCTGCCCCGGGTGTTCCTGGTGGAGACCGAATATCAGCGGACCGTGGTGGCCGCCGAGGCGGATTATGTCCGGCACCTGCTCGACGACCTGCGAAACGGCGAAGTCACCTGGTATTGAGTATTCGAATGACAACGCACGGTGAACCGCGCGCCGCCTACACGGTCGTCCTCGAAGGCAGCGCCGCCGGCGGTGCCCCCTTCACCCGGCAGGGCGAATTACGCATCCGGAAATCGACCGGCGGCCAGCCGTTCGACTGGTGCCTGAGGGTCGGCAACCCGGTCGGAACCCCCGCCCCCGGCGCCATCTGGTTCGCCAGCAACGCGAGCTGTCTCGGCGGCGCCGAAGACGACGTCTACGCCCAGTGGGAGACCGACGGCGATCAGACCGTGCTCACCCCGGTCAGCCAGACCACCAAGGAGATGAACTTCTTCACCGTGACCTCCGGCGTCATGGCCACCGCGTACACCCCCGACCGTGGCGAGATCCGCTTCACGGCCGACGGTTCCCGGTTGGAGGGCGCCATCAGCCTCCAGGGCGTCGACGGCACCGGCTCGGCCGAACGCGGCGTCTTCACCGCGACCCTCGACGCCGACCAGATCTCCGACGACCCCGAAGCGCTGATCTCCTCTCCGGTGGATCCCCAGGTGGCCGATTCGACCGCGCCGGAGCTGAGCGAGTCGGATGCCACCGGCACCCGCTACTCGGTGCGGACCGTGATCTCCCTCAACCAGCTCAAGGGCGACCCCGACAATCTCGACAGCGCCCGCGCCCGCATCGCGGGAGCCGTCTTCGTCATCGACGAACGCGACGGCGGCGACTTCGTCTACGCCCCCGCCGACTCGCGCGACGACCTGTTCCCGGTCGAGGGCAGGGTCGCCGACGCGGAGCCGGTCTACGTGATCTCGGGCGAACGCGAGGCCGACAACGCGAAGGTCACCGTCGGCGGCACCTTCGACCGCAGCGGCCCCGACCCGGTGATCAACCTGACCGTGACCACCACAGCCGTCATCGGCGGGTCCGCCAACGTGGCCTCATACGAGTTCCGGGCGATCCTCCAGGTCAGCTCGTGAGGATGACCAGCTCCTGGGTGGCGCGGGTCATGGCGACGTACCGATCGACGGCACCTTCGATCCCCTCGCCGAACCTGTCCGGATCGATCAGCACGACCAGGTCGAACTCCAGCCCCTTCGACAGTTCGGGCGTCAGCGACCGCACCCGGCGCGTCGGCTGGAAGGTCGGATCGCCGATCACGGCCGCGATCCCATCTCCCTGCCACGCCTCGAGAACCGACGCCAGTTCCGAAACCGAGCCGTACCGGACCGGCACGCCCCCCGTACGGATCGAGGTCGGCACGTTCGCGTCGGGCAGGACGGCGCGGATGACCGGCTCGGCCTCGGACATGATCTCTTCCGGGGTCCGGTAGTTGACGCTGAGCTGGGCCAATGTGACCCGGTCGATGCCGATGCGCTGCAGGCGTTCCTGCCAGGTCTCGGTGAAGCCGTGCCGGGCCTGGGCCCGGTCGCCCACGATGGTGAAGCTGCGTGACGGGCAGCGGAGCAGCAGCATCTGCCACTCGGCGTCGGTGAGTTCCTGCGCCTCGTCGACGACGACGTGCGCGAACGGGCCGGCGAGCACGTCGGGTTCGACGCCGGGGGCGACGGTCTCGTCGACCAGGGCGTCGCGCATGTCCTGGTTGTGGAACATCGTGATCAGGCCCTCACCGTCGTCGTCGGTGTCGAGCAGGCGGTCGACGACGTGGTCGGTGCGTTCCCGTTCGACCGCGATGGCGGCCCGCTGACGGCGTTCGACCGCCGCGGCCTCCGGGTCGCCGAGCCGCTGGCGGGCGGCGTCGAGGATGGGCAGGTCGGAGACCGTCCAGGCCTGGGCGTCCTGGCGCTGGAGCAGGCGGATCTGCTCGATGGTCAGCCAGGGAGCGCAGAGCCGCAGGTAGGCGGGGACCGTCCACAGGTCGCCGACCAGGTCGGCGGCCTCGATCAGCGGCCACGCCCGGTTGAACGTGGTGACCAGCTCCCGGTCCTGCATCAGCGACCGCCGGACCATGTCACGCGAAGCGTCGCCCTCGTACTTGTCCGTCAGGATCGTCAGCAGCTCCCGCCAGATGACGTCACGCGCATCGTTGTGGGGCGTGCCGGGGTCGGGCGTGTCGAAGGCCTCGGCCCAGTCGTCGGGGCTCAGCCAGATCTTCGCGTCGGTGACGTGCATCCCCGTGGCGGGGCGGTTCTCGTAGAACTTCACGGCGGGCTCGATCGCCTTGATCATCTCGGCCGACGCCTTGAGGCGGGCCACCTCCGCGTTCGCCTCCGTCGTCGCGGTGGCACCCTCTTTGACCAGGTCGCGCAGGGTGCAGGTCCGCACTCCCTCTTCTCCAAGACTGGGCAGTACGTCGGCCACATAGGCCAGATAGTGCTGGTGCGGCCCCACGAAGAGCACGCCGCCCCGGTTGTGGCCGAGACGGGGGTCGGAGTAGACCAGGTAGGCCGAACGGTGCAGGGCGACGACCGTCTTGCCCGTGCCGGGACCGCCGTCCACGACGAGCGCGCCGCGCGACGAGGCGCGGATGATGGCGTCCTGGTCGGCCTGGATGGTGCCCAGGACGTCCCGCATGCGGCCCGACCGGTTGGCGCCGAGGCTGGCGATGAAGGCCGACTGGTCGTCGAGGGCGGCGGCGTGGCCTTCGAAACCGTCGGCGGTGAAGACCTCGTCCCAGTAGTCGCTGATGCGCCCGGCCGTCCACCGGTAGCGGCGCCGGCTGGCCAGGCCCATGGGGTTGGCGTGGGTGGCTCCGAAGAACGGCTCGGCGGCGGGCGACCGCCAGTCGAGCAGCAGCCTCTCGCCTGAGCTGTCGGTGAGCCCGAGGCGCCCGATGTAGACGGGTTCCTGATTGTCCTCGGTGACCATGTGACCCAGGCACAGGTCCAGCCCGAAGCGGCGCAGCGCCCGCAGGCGCGCGGTCAGGCGGTGGACCTCCTGGTCACGGTCGAACGCGGCCCGGCCCTTGCCGCCGGGGTTCAGGCGTTCGGCGTCGAGCCGGTCGGACAGGTCGGTGATCGACCGCTGGAGACTCTCGGCGATCGCTGAGAAGTGCTTCTCGTCCCGGGCGATCAGGGCCGGGTCGGCCTTGGGCGCGAGATGGTCGGGAAGGTGGAACGCGCTGGTAGTCAGCGGATTCACGTCTGCGTCCCCCGTTTTCGCAGGTTGTGTGCTTTGGCCGGACGATTGTGCGGCATGACGGGGGGCTTGTGGCAAGCCCGGGGGTGCGCTATAGGTTAATAGTGGAGGGGAGTTGGTCCTCCCTCTCCCCATACGGAATCACAGAGCCCCGCCCGAATGATGTCAGGCGGGGTTTCCTCATGTCAGCCCCGGCTACACCGAGGGCACCCGCAGGACGAACCGCGCCCCTCGCTCGCTGTCCTCGATCGTCAGTGTCCCACCGTGCGCCTCGGCGATCTCCCGCGCGATGGCCAGCCCCAGCCCCGTCCCGCCCGCGTCCCGTGCGCGTGAGGCGTCGAGGCGGGTGAAGCGGTCGAAGACGATCTCCCGGTGCTCCGGGGCGATCCCGGCGCCGTCGTCGAGGACCTCCAGGACCGCCGCCGGGCCGTCCCTGCGTACGGTCACCGCTATCCGGGAGATCGCGTGCCGTTCGGCGTTGTCGAGCAGGTTGCCCAGGACCCGCATGATCCGCAGCCGGTCGCAGTCGACGCGGACGTTCGGGGTCAGGTCCCCGACCAGCTCCTTTCCGGCGTTCCGGCGCTTCAGTTCCCCGTCCACGAGTGCGCCCAGGTCGGTCGGGGAGCGGTCGAGGGGGGCGCGGGCGTCGAGGCGGGCCAGGGTCAGCAGGTCGGTGACGATGGCCTGGAGGCGTTCCACCCCGGCCAGGACCTCAGTGCTCATCGTGGGCCAGTCGGTGTGGTCGGGGTGCATCAGCGCCTCCTCCAACTGGGCCCGCATGGCCGTGATGGGGGTGCGCAGGTCGTGCGAGGCGTCCTGGGTGAAACGCCGGAGCTGCTGGTAGGCGACCTCCAGGCGGTCGAGGGTGGCGTTCACGGTTTCGGCGAGGAGCCTGATCTCCTCGTACTTCTCCGACACCGGCACACGGCGGTCGAGGCCGGAGGCGGTGATCTCCGCCATGCGCGACCTGATCGCGTTCACGGGGGCCAGGGCCTTGGTGAGGTCGCGGAACGTCCACGACGTGATCACCGTGATCACCAGCAGAGACACCCCGACCGCCACGAAGATGGACTGGGCGCTGCCGTACCAGGCGACCACCGGGATCGCCAGGTAGAGCACCCAGAATCCGCCCGGCTGGTAGACCTTGAACGACAGGACGTTCTCGCACTCCTTCAGCCCCGCCGGCGGGCACAGCACCCGTTCGGCGCGGACGTTCGCCCTGTCGGCGTGGAAGGTGGCCATCGGCGCCTTGCCGAGGAGCTGGGGGCTCGCCGCCACGACGTGGCCGCGGGCGTCCACGACCTGGACCGCCTTGACGTGATTGTCCACCAGGGTCGGCGGCAGCGGGCCCTCCCGGATGAGCGGGACCACCCGGTCCCAGGCCGAGACGGCCTGCGCCATGACGCTGTCGTTCTCCTTGTAGCCCGCGAACAGCAGGAAGAGCAGGCTGACGGCGGCACACACCAAGGTGGTGACGATGGCGGTCGCCACCGTCCTCCTTACTCGGAACGCTTGCGTCATCCAGGGACCTTTCTGCCGTGCGGAGTGACGGAACGCGAAAGGCCCGGTCGGGGGTCCGTCGGCTGGGTGTCCGGAAGCTGTCGGCGCGCGTCGGCGAGGCGTTCCGATTCCGCTGTGCGGGGCGTCCGGGCCGAGATCGCGATCTGGGGAGGCGGACACACTCCTGTTATCTGTTCACTGTATGACGCGCAGCTTGCCTAACCAAAACCTCTTCTACCTGGTCAAACGCGAAACCTTGCCCCAGCCGGGGATTCTCCGGTCAAGCTTTACCCGACCTGAATGATCGTCCGGCCCGGCGTGCGGTCATGGCGGGCGAACGCGGCAAACGTCTCGGCGAGCGGTCGCACGGAACCGATGATCGGTTTGAGCCGTCCGGCCCTGACCCGGTGGGCGAGGTCGGCCAGCCGGGCGCGGTCGGGTTCGACGACGAAGAAGACGGCTCGCCCGTCCTCGGGCCGCACGGTGGGTGGCACCGCGACACTGACTAGGGTGCCGCCTGGACGGACCAGTTCGGCCGATCGATCGAGGACGTCGCCGCCGATGACGTCGAACACCACGTCCACCTCGCCGGCCTGGTGGAGATCTTCGCCGTCCAGGTCGAGGAAGGCCCGCGCGCCGAGGCCGAGCACCGTCTCGCGGTCGGCGGCCCGGCCGGTGCCGATCACGTACGCGCCCGCCTCGCACGCCAGTTGGACGGCGATCGAGCCGACGCCGCCCGCCGCGCCGTGGATCACGACCGTCTGGCCGGTCGCGAGGCCGGCGTGGTCGAACAGGCCCTGCCATGCGGTCAGTCCGGAGATCGGCAGCGCCGCGGCCACGGTGTGGTCGAGGTCGGCGGCCAGCGGGGCGAGGTTGCGCGCCTCCACCGCGGCGTATTCGGCCAGAGAGCCGTCGCGGGCCCAGTCGGTCAGACCGAACACCCGCTGACCGACGGTGAGGCCGGTGGTTCCGTAGCCGAGTTCGGCCACGACGCCGGACAGTTCGTGCCCGGGGATGCTCGGCGTCCGGTCGCGGCCGGCGCGGTCGGTCCAGGTCGACGGCCAGTCGAGCTCTCCTGGGGTGAACCCCGCCGCGTGCACGCGCACGATGACGTCGTTCTCCGCCGCGTGCGGATGGGGCACGTCGGTCAGGGCGAGCCCGCCCGCACCGGCGTCACGGTCTCGTACGGTGATCGCCCGCATGCTCAGCTCGGCCAGCCCGAGCCGACGACGCGATCGACCATCGTCGGGCGCCGGAGGCCGGGCATGAAGTGCTCGATCACGTCGGAATTACTGGTGCCGTTCGTGGTTTCCGGACGGTTCTTGATCCCGTCGAAATAGGTTCGCAGGAACTCGTTCTTGAAGTCTCCCCGCGGGTGGACCGCGAGGATCTCGTCCAGCTGATCACGTTCCAGTTCATCGAGGCCGACGCCCATCACGTCGGTCAGGACGCCCAGGTTCGTCATCGCGATCTCCGGGCCCATCCGGCCGGGGATGCCCGGCGTGGTGTGCAGCGCGATGGCCGCCCAGACGGTCTCGGCGGCGGACCCCGGGAAGGCCCGGTCCCGCAGGAACTTCCGCGCGTGGTCGGCGCCGTCGACCTCGAAGCGCTGCACGACGTCGGAGTAGGGCGTCTGGAGGCCGGTGTCGTGGAACATGGCCGCCAGATAGAGCAGCTCCGGGTCGGGTTTCAGGCCGAGCCGGTCAGAGTGAAGGAGGCCGAAGAAGAAGACCCGCCGGGAGTGGTGGAAAAGGAGGGGGCTGGTCATCTCCTGGACGATCCTGGTCGCCTCCGCGACCGCCGCCGTCTCAGGGATCTCCAGCCCCGCGATGACCTCTCTCATAGCCTCCATGCTGCCAACTGCTCGGCCTGCAGCCGGGTAGTAACGCCCTAAATGCGAGCAAACCGGCAGGAAGGCCGCTGAGGGCGTTTCGCCAGATCAAGGGCCTTCCCAGCTGTTGCCCGAAACTGTGCGTGGCGTCAACGTGCGAACTTTGCGATGGCCGCCGGGGTGACGGGGGTGAAGAAGTTGACGAGGTTGCCGTCGGGGTCGCGGAACAGCAGCGACCGATTTCCCCAGGGCATCGTGGTGGGCTCCGTGACGAAGTCGGTGACGAAGCCGCTCAGATCCTGGTGAACGCGGTCCACGTCGTCCACGAGGAACTCGGTGATCACGCTCCGGTTGTCCGCCGGACGGGCGGAGCCCGGAGCGAACAGCGGGACGGTCCGGGTACCGGCGATCGCGAGGGTGGCGTTGCGGGTCTTGAGTTCGGCGAAGTCCTCGGTGGCCCACATCGCCCGCACGCCTGTGGCTCGCTCGTAGAACTCGACGAGACGGGCGACATCGCCGGTGATGATGCGGATCGAGACGAAGTCCATGGTGATCTCCTTGGCGGACGGAATCGCTGCACGTCGCAGGCTAGGAGAAATAGTGGACAGAATCGGTCCTGTATTCGTCCTAGGCTGTGGAGATGCCTCGCCCCACCGGCCGCGTGCTGACACTCCTGGAGTTGCTGCAGTCGGGCGGCACCCGGACGGCGGCCGAACTCGCCGACCGGCTCGGCGTCGACGGGCGCACCGTGCGGCGGTATGTAGACCATCTGATCGACTTTGACGTACCCGTGGAGTCGGTGCGCGGCCGCTACGGCGGCTACCGGCTCGCCCCCGGATACCGTCTGCCTCCGCTCATGCTCAGCGACGACGAGGCGCTGGCCGTGCTCCTCGGTCTGGTCGCCGGCCGGCGCGCGGGGGCGATAACGGCGGAGACGGCCTCGGCCAAGATCCGGCGGGTGCTGCCCAAGCACCTCGCCCGCCGGCTCGACACGCTCCTGGAATCCCTCGCCTTCACCGATCGGCCCGACGAGTTCGCCGCCCCGGACGCCGAGGTCCTGCTCACCCTCGCCGATGCGGTCCACCACCGCCGGCCGGTCTCGATCCGATACACCGACCGCGACGGCCGGCGCAGCGAACGCACACTGCACCCGTACGGGATCGTCGCCCATTCGGGCCGGTGGTACGTCACGGGCGCGGACCCGGAGATCGGCGAGGACCGAACCTTCCGGCTCGACCGCATCACCGACGCACGGACCCTGCCCGGCTCTTTCCAGGCGCCCGTGAGTCCCGATCCGGCGCAGCGCCTGTTGTCGGGGTTCGCCACGGCTGAGTACCGGCACGAGGTGACCCTGCGGATCCACGGGACGGTCGAGCAGATCCGCGCCCACCTTCCCGTGAGCGTCGCGAGCCTGAAGGAGTGCGCGCCCACGGCAGACGAGGACAGGGCGGCCGAGCGGTGGCTGCGGGTTCGGCTGCGGGCGGAGCGGCTCGACTGGTTGCCTCCGCTGCTCGCCTCGCTCGACCGTCCGTTCGTCATCGAGCGCCCCGATGAGCTGCGCGACCTCGTCGTCGCGCTCGCCGGACGCCTCGCGTCCCACGCCCGCCCAGCCTGACGCAGGTCAGGGGATTAGCGCGACACGCCAGCGGGAAGGGGCAGAGGGCCTGCCTACAGAGGGTTGTCTCTGCGGGACAGTCAAAATGGAAATGCGGTTCGCTGATCGCACTGGCGAGATCTGGCCCCACCTGGCTGTGACAACCTGCCGGCTGGACGCCGCGGTCACGATTTTTCCGCCGCCGACGGGCGGCGATCAAACCCTGTTACGCCTGACCTGAATGAGGAACGGTTCAGGCGACAGGGGAATGAGGCAAGAATGAGTTCCACCGTTCGCGATTCAGTGGCCGAAACTGCCGCTCTAAGGCATCTTTCTGTACGATTTTCGCCACGTGCCGAAGACACGGTCGTCGCCGCCATCGATGGCGAACTCGACCTCTACACTGCCCCGTTGCTCCAGGCGACGCTGCTCCCGCTGCCTGCCACAGGCGTATGCCACATCGTCGTCGACGCCCGGGAATTGCTTTTCTGTGATGTCTGCGGTTTCCGTACGCTGTCAGAAGTCAATGACATGGCAGTGGACCACGGAGGAGAACTCGTCATCACCAGGCCCAACCGAAGTCTTCGCCGAATCGCCACTCTCGTGCAAGAAATGTGCCCTGATCCCGGCTCGCAACCGATACCACTATTCGACGACTTGGAAGAGCCGCTGGACAATCTCATTTTTAGATGACTTTTCTCGGGGGCACGGCGACGAACAGGGGTTCCGAGACAAGGGAGTCATCATGAAAGCCGTCACCTGGCACGGCAAGCGCGACGTCCGAGTAGACGAGGTCCCCGATCCGGCGATCAAGGAACCGAACGACGCCATCATCAAGGTCACCTCGACCGGCATCTGCGGCTCCGACCTGCACCTGTACGAACTCTTCGGCCCGTTCATCGACGAGGGCGACATCCTCGGCCACGAGCCGATGGGCATCGTCGAGGAGGTCGGCCCCGAGGTCACCCACATCAAACCGGGCGACCGGGTCGTGATCCCGTTCAACATCAGCTGCGGCCACTGCCACACCTGTAATCAGAGTCTGTACGCCCAGTGCGAGACCACCCAGGTCCGCGACCAGGCCAAGGGCGCCGCCCTGTTCGGTTTCACCAAGCTCTACGGCCAGGTCCCCGGCGGCCAGGCAGAATATCTGCGCGTCCCCCAGGCCCAGTTCGGCCCGATCAAGGTGCCCGACGGGCCGCCCGACGAGCGGTTCGTGCTCCTGTCCGACGTGCTGCCCACCGCCTGGCAGGCGGTCGCCTTCGCCGACATTCCCGAGGGCGGCTCCGTGGCGATCTTCGGCCTCGGCCCGATCGGCCAGATGGCCGCACGTATCGCCCGCCACCTCGGCCATCGTGTGATCGGAGTCGACGGCGTACCCGAGCGTCTGACGATGGCCCGCCGCCGTGGCGCGGAGACCGTCGACGCCGCCACCGTGGACAACGTGCCCGGCGCGATCCTCGAGCTGACCGGCGGGCGCGGCGCCGACTCGGTGATCGACGCGGTCGGCATGGAGGCGCACGGCTCACCCATGGCCAAGATCGCCCAGACCATGACCGGTCTCCTGCCCGACGCGATCGCCGCTCCGCTCATGTCGACGGCCGGCGTCGACCGCATGAGCGCCCTCCACGCCGCCTTCGACGCGGTCCGCCGGGGCGGCACCGTCTCCATCGTCGGCCTGTACGCCGGCATGAGCGACCCGATGCCCATGCTGGAACTGTTCGACAAGGGCGTCACCCTGCGCATGGGCCAGGCCCACGTCAAGCGCTGGATCGACGACCTGATGCCCCTGGTCACCGACGACGCCGATCCGCTGGGCGTCATGGATCTGACCACCCACGTCCTGCCGCTGGACCAGGCGCCGCAGGCCTACAAGATGTTCCAGAAGAAGCGCGACGGCGCGGTCAAGGTCCTTCTGCGCCCCTAGGTCTGGTTGAGAATCACCGTCATCACGCCCATGAGTACGGCGGTCATGACAGTCGCCAACACCAGCAGCGTGAGCTCCTTGCGGGAGACGTCCCGGGTGAAGCGGCCCTGCTCCGCGTTGGAGCAGGTCGTGTTCATCCGGTCCATGCGGGTCGCGAACCTGCGGTCCTGCCTGCGAAGGGCCTGTTCCATCTCGGCCAGGACCCGCTTCTCATCCACTCCTGATCCCGCGCCTGGTGAGGTGCGGGTACTTGAGATCGAAGGCCGGACGCTCGGACCTGATCGGGGGGAGGCGGTGGAAGTTGTGCCGGGGCGGCGGGCACGAGGTCACCCACTCCAGGCTGTTGCCCCAGCCCCAGGGGTCGTCCACCTCGACCTTCGGCGCGTATCTCGCGGTGTACCAGACGTTGAACAGGAACGGCAGGGTGGACAGGCCCAGGATGAACGCGCCGATCGAGGAGATCAGGTTCAGGGTGGTGAAGCCGTCGACGGCGCTGTAGTCGGCGTACCTTCTCGGCATGCCGGCCGCGCCCAGCCAGTGCTGCACCAGGAACGTGGTGTGGAAGCCGATGAACAGCGGCCAGAAGTGCCAGCGGCCGAGCCGGTCGTTGAGCATGCGGCCGGTCCACTTAGGCCACCAGAAGTAGAAGCCGCCGAACATGGCGAACACGACCGTGCCGAACAGCACGTAGTGGAAGTGGGCCACCACGAAGTAGGAGTCGTGCACGCCGAAGTCGAGCGGCGGGCTGGCCAGGATGACGCCGGTGAGCCCGCCGAACAGGAAGGTCACCAGGAAGCCGACCGCGAACAGCATCGGCGTCTCGAACGACAGGTGGCCGCGCCACATCGTGCCGATCCAGTTGAAGAACTTCACGCCGGTCGGCACCGCGATGAGGAACGACATGAACGAGAAGAACGGCAGGAGCACCTGCCCGGTGGCGAACATGTGGTGCGCCCAGACGGTGACCGACAGGCCCGTGATCGAGATGGTCGCACCGACCAGCCCGACGTAGCCGAAGAGCGGTTTGCGGGCGAACACCGGGATGATCTCGGTGACGATGCCGAAGAACGGCAGCGCCACGATGTAGACCTCGGGGTGGCCGAAGAACCAGAACAGGTGCTGCCACAACATCGCCCCGCCCGTGTCGGCGTCGAAGACGTGCGCCCCCAGCTTCCGGTCGGCCTCCACCACCAGCAGCGCCGCCGCCAGCACCGGGAACGCGATCAGCACCAGCACGCTGGTCAGCAGAACGTTCCAGGTGAAGATCGGCATGCGGAACATCGTCATCCCGGGCGCCCGCATGGCCACGATCGTGGTGATGAAGTTGACCGCGCCCAGGATCGTGCCGAGCCCCGAAAGCACCAGGCCCATGATCCACATGTCCGCGCCGAGCTCCGCCGAGTAGGTCCCGTTCGACAGCGGCGAGTATGCCGTCCAGCCGAACGACGGCCCCCCGTCGGCGGTGAGCAGGCCACCGAGCACCATCAGCCCGCCGAACAGGAACATCCAGAAGCTGACCGCGTTCAGCCGGGGGAAGGCCACGTCGGGCGCACCGATCTGCAGCGGCATGGCGACGTTGGCGAACCCGGCGAACAGCGGCGTCGCGAACAGCAGCAGCATGAGCGTGCCGTGCATCGTGAACATCTCGTTGTACTGCCGGTTGGAGATCAGCTGCATCCCCGGCTGGGCCAGTTCGGCCCGGATGATCATGGCCATCACGCCGGCGATGAGGAAGAAGCCGAAGGCCGAGATGATGTACATGTAGCCGATCACCTTGTGATCGGTCGTGGTCAACCACGACACGATGACCGACCCCGGTCTGCTCTTGGCCGGGGCGAGCGGCGAGGTGACCGGTTCTTCCGTGGACGTCATGGGTGCGCCTGACTGTCGGGCATGGCGAAGCCGTCGACACGCTGTTCGGCCGACGACTGAATACCCTTGTGATCATCAGTCCACGGCGGCTGGACACACCGTCGAACATGCCGACCAGAGTCTGACCGTCGATCACAGTTGGCAGACGCGCCGGAAGGCAACGAAACACCGCGACGATCTGAACGTTCTCTGGAATCGACCTTGACCTTGCAGCCCGAGGTAACGGGTAGGGCAGACCGATGCGCATCTCGGAGGTCTGATCGACCGCCTTGTTTACCGGCGTTGGCCGAGGTGATTCAGCGCAATGGCGAGCGTCGTACCGTAGACGACGTGACCCGCCGCCATGACGACCTGGCGGCCTGGACGGTCCCGCGACACCGGAGGTAGGGCGCCCAGAGCGGGCACCCAACCCTGGTAGGCGGCCAGCCAAATCGCGAGCCCGTAGCCCGCGCCGACAGACGCAGGCGGCCGATGCTGCCGCGTCGCCAAGGCGAACGCGCTGCCCGCAGCGGCGCCGAAGCCGAAGTGCGACAGGACGGCAAGCGTCTTCTCGCCCGGTTTGGGGCGGTGGCGCGGCCCCGGCAGCACGGCCCGGATGATGCGCTTGGGCGGCTGCTCTTCCAACAGACCCATCCGGTGGCCGGCCAGCATGACAAGGCTCATGGCACCGGTGGCCAGCAGGCCGCCGACGGCGCCGGCGCTCAGTTCCTTCACCGGGCCACCTCCTCCCGGGATTGATCATGCTCCTGAACGGGCGGACCCTTTTCGGGCGGCGTACCCGTCCATTCAGGCAATACACGCTTCTTCAGTGACACGACGACACGAGCAAGAGATCGAGAACGCCCCAGCCGGTGCCAGGTCGGGGGTCCGGGGTGACCGTGGACGAGAAAGACAGCCGGGCTCGACCCTCCGCGGCGCTCGCGGAGGATCGTCTTCGATGGTGAAGTCCTCGAACATAGACGTCGAGGTCACTTTCCGAGGGCGGAGACCAGTTCGTCCTTGGTCATCGAGCTGTAGCCCTCGACGCCCTTCTCCTTGGCCTGCTCCACCAACTCTTCCCTGGTGCGGCCCTTCGGCTTGGGCGGCCTCCTCGGCACGGGCGTGCGCGACGAACTTGGCGGCCAGCTCCGCGACCAGCGCGGGACGGTTCTCCGGCTCCCGCTCAAGCTTCTCGAAGATCATCTCGACGTCACGGTGGTCGGCCATGATCAGATCGATCACATTCTGCGGCATATCTCTCCTCAGGGCGCGCTCCGGTCGGCCTTCTTGGTGTCGTCGGCGGTCCGGTGGGCTCGCTCCCTCGCGGTGCTGCTCGACGGCCGAGTCGTGAGATTCGTCCACGTCTCTTGGCCCCTGAACCAGGCCCCTACCCGCCGCCACCCCAGGAAACGTGAAGGCCCGGCCTCACCGACCAGGCAGGAGAGCGTGGCGCCTTAGGGTGTCAGCCGGATTCGGCGATACGTTTTCCGGCCGCCACAGCAATGAGATCGGTCATCCCCGCCCGGTTGTCGATCAGTTCCTGGGCAACCGAAGTCAGCGTCCTGTTGTGGTCGCGTGCGTATTTGCGCAGAACGGCGAAGGCCTGACCGACGTCGATCCGCGCGCGTTCCGCAAGCATGCCCTTGGCCTGTTCGAGGAGCACCCGGCTGTTGAGCGCGAAGTGGAGCTGCTCGGTGACCACCTGGTGCTCACGCAGCGTGCGCTCGTTCAGGATGCCGATGGTGGCCACGTCGGCCAAAGCCTGCGCCACCGTCGTGGTGTCCTCTGACAGCTCACGGGGAGCGGCGTTGAACAGGCCGATCGCGCCGAGCACCTGATCACGCAGGCGCAGCGGGAAGGCGTGCACGGCGGAGAATCCGAGAGTGATCGCAGCGGCCGAGAACCTCGGCCACCGCGCCGGGTCGGTCGACAGGTCGGCGCAGGTCACCGCCGTGCCGCTGCGGTAGCAGTCGAGGCAGGCGCCCTCCTCTTCCTGCAGTTGGAACAGTTCCAGCAGGCGCACCTCCTCGCTGGAGGCGGCCACCAGCGTGAGAGTCCCACGCGGATCGGCCAGGACGATCCCGGCAGCGTCCACATCGAAGATCTCGACGGCTCGTTCGGCCAGCGATTGCAGGAAGTCGATGACGTCGAAACCGGCCACCAAGGTGTCGGCCAGCTCGACGAAAACCTGTGCCGTTCTTCGATAGAGCATCTCTGTCACCTGCCTCAGTCCTCACTCTCTCCATTGTTCATCCACGGTTCCAGCCGCAGCGTCCGCGCCACCACGTCCTGCGCCACCTCCCGCAGACTGCGGCCCGCCACATAGGCATGAGCGCGAAGCCGGACGAAAGCGGTGGTCAGGTCGGCGTCGATCTGCGCGGCGACCATGCCGGTCGCTTGATGCACCTCCGCCCACCGTTCCACCTGCCCGAACTGCAGGTCCGTCGGCCCGGCGCCGGGGTTGACGAGCTGATGGGTCTGGATCAGCAGGGCGGCGTCGGCGAAGATCAGCGCGTCGCCGATCTCGTCCGGCGTCATCAGCCGATTGTCGGCATGGCTGATCTCCAGCACACCGATGGCGATCGCCCCGAGCAGCAGCGGGAAGACGTGCACCGACCGGATCCCCGCTTTGACGGCCGCCGGCGCGAAGACCGGCCACCGCGAGGCGGTCTCCGTCGCGCCCAGATCAGGGACCAGCACCGTGCGCCGGTCGGCCAGCGCGGCCAGACCCGGCCCTTCGCCCAAGGTGACCTGCAGGTCAGCGAGCCGAGGGGCGGTCGAACCCGTCGCGGAGACCGGCTCGTACACCACCAGGTCCCTGTGGAGAGCGATGGTCACCCCTGCGGCACCGAATGCGTCAGCACACGCGTGACAAACGGTATCGATCGAGATCGGCCGACCGTCCGCGCGGGCATGGGCGAAGATCAACCCCCACACTCGCGCCGTCCGCTGCTGTTCCATCGGCCTCCGCTGCCTGCCGTGCCACTGATCTCGACGAAGTCGACCGAACTCACACTGAGGAAGGTCGGCGACTCCCTGGCTCGGCACTGCTGAGACACGTTACGGATGATCAAGCAGCGTCGTATGTTCTGGGAGTGCCGTGCCCTCAGTTCAGGTCGGCACACTCGGATCACTCGCGTGGATCAAGGTCACCTTCGCCGAGGTGAGGGTCGATGTCGCGATCGCCTAGCTCTCCGAACAGGTGGACGCTGAGCGCACCCGCAAGGTGGTCGAGCAGGAACGGCGCCGCCGCGGACTGCGGCCCGGCGACCGACTGCTGCTCTACGCCGATGGCATCACCGAGATCCGCGACGCATCCGACCGGGAATTAGGGTTGCGGCGCTTCGCCGACTTCGTCATCCGTCACCACGCCAGCGGTCTGCCTGTGCCCGAGACGTTGCGACGTCTGGTCCGCGAGGTCCTCGCCTGAGCCATCACTTGGTCGAAATGATCTCCATCGGTGCAGTTGACGGCGTTTACCAGCGAGAATCCCCCGAGCACGTAAGGCTTTCAATCGATCACCGCCCGTTTATCCACGTCGTCACATCAGGTTGGAGGAGGGTGCGACGGGCAGACGGGATGGTTACCAGCCGCAATGGCAGAGGAGCCAGTAGTGAGCGAGTTCTCGACATCCGGCACAACTGGCCATGATTCAGGCACCGTAGAACGTGCCAAGAGCGCGGCCGCCGACACCGCGTCCGAGGCGAAGGAGCAGGTACGCAACGTCGGCGGCGAGATGCGCACGCAGGCCGGCCAGGCGGCCGACCAACTGCGCGGACGCATCCGTGAGCAGGCCGACGCGCAGAGCAGGCGGGCGGCGCAGGGTGTTCGCACCTGGGCCGACGACTTGACCACGATGACCGAAAGCGGCAAGCCCGACAGCCCCGTGCACGGCGTGCTGAACCACGTCGCGGGTACCGGTCACAAGGCGGCCGACTACCTGGAGAACCGCGGGATCGGCGGCGCGGCCACCGACGTGCAGAACTTCGCCCGCAAGCGGCCCGGCCTGTTCCTGGTCGGCGCGCTCGCGGCGGGCTTCGTAGCCGCCCGCCTCGCCAAGGCCGGGGCTGGGGCCGCCCAGGAGGCCGACCACACCGGCGCCACTGCGCACGGGAACGGCACTCGGTTCCGTCAGGCAGACCCGGTCACCACGTACCCGGAGCCGCCGGTCAGGCCTGCCACGGCGTACGCGACACCGCCCGAGGCGTCGAGCTACGGCTATCAGCCCGGTGACGTGCGATGACCATCCCCCGCCGGGAGGACCGATCTCTCGGCGAACTGGTCGGAGAGCTCGGCGGTGATTTATCCAAGCTGTTCCGCCAGGAGGTGGAGCTGGCCAAGACGGAGATCCGCGAAGAGGCGGGGAAGGCCGGCAAGGCGGCCGGAATGTTCGGCGGCGCCGGGCTGGCCGGCTGGATGACCGCTCTGTTCCTGAGCCTCGCACTCGTGTGGGCGCTGGACGCCGTCATCGACGCCGGATGGGCGGCGCTCATCGTCGGCCTGCTGTGGGGGGCCGCGGCCGCCGCCATGTTCGTCCGCGGCAGGAACCAGATGCGCGAGGTCAATCCCGTGCCCGAGCAGACCGTACAGACCCTCAAGGAGGACGCTCAATGGGCACGCGAGCTGAAGAACTGAAGGCCGAGATCGAGGAGACCCGCGCCGAACTGAGCGAGGACGTCGACCGGATCACCGAGAAGACGAGCCCCCGGCAGATCATCAAGCGGCGTGCCGACGGTATCCGCGACAAGACCCGCAACCTTACGGAGCGCGTGATGGGAACGACTGAGAAGGCGGGCGGCAGCGTGCAGCAGAACCTGTCGACGGCCACCGGCAGTGTCACCGACAGTGTCACCGGCACCGTCAAGGCCGCGCCCGACGCGGCGATGCGCACAGTGCGGGGCAACCCGATGGCCGCCGGAATGATCGCGTTCGGCGCGGGGGCCCTGGCCGCCGTCCTCATCCCGCAGACCATCGCCGAGCGCCGCGCAGCCCGGCAGGTCAAGGAGCAGGTCGGCGAGTACGTCGAGCCGGTGGTCGACTCGCTGAAGGAGTCGGCCCAGACACTCGGCCAGGAGGCCAAGTCGACGGCGCAGGACGCCGTCCAGCACGTCAGGGAGTCGGCGTCCGGAGCGGCGCAGGCCACCAAGGATCACGCCCAGGAGCAGGCCTCCCAGGTGCGCGACCAGCACTAGAGAATTCCCAGGCCCGGCGGCGACCGTGAACCCCGTTCCGCCCGGCTCGGCCCCGTCTCCACAGAGTGGCGGGGAAGAGATCGGAGCAGGATGAGCCACCAGCCTGAAAGCCCCACTGAGCTGTCCAGACGCTCGTGGTGGGAGGTGCTCAAGCGCACCGTCAAGGAGTTCCAGGAAGACAAGATCACCGACTGGGCCGCCGCGCTGACCTACTACGCGGTGCTGTCGATCTTCCCGGCCCTGCTGGCCGTGGTGTCCGTGCTGGGACTGTTCGGCCAGTCGGCGACCAAGCCGATCTCCGACAACCTGAGCGCCATCGCCCCCGGCCCGGCGAAAGAGATCATCGACACGGTGCTGCAGAACCTGCAGAGCAATCAGGGTGCGGCCGGGATCGCCACCGTCATCGGCATCGCGGTGGCCCTGTGGTCGGCCTCGGGTTACGTGGCGGCGTTCATGCGCGCGTCCAACATCATGTACGAGATGCCCGAGGGCCGCCCCATCTGGAAGACGCTCCCGTTGCGGCTGGGAATCACCGCCGTTCTCGTGGTGATGATGTCCGCCGGAGCCGTCGCCGTGGTCTTCACCGGCAGCCTGGCCGAGCAGGCCGGACGTCTGCTGGGCATCGGCGAGACCGGCCTGACCATCTGGAACATCGCCAAATGGCCCGTGCTGGTGGTCATCGTCATCATCGTGCTCGCGCTGCTGTACTGGTCGGCCCCGAACGTCAGGCATCCCGGCTTCCGGTGGATCACTCCGGGCAGCACGGTCGCGGTGATCGGCTGGCTCGCCGCTTCAGCCCTGTTCGGCTTCTATGTGGCGAACTTCGCCTCCTACAGCAAGACCTACGCCACGCTCGCGGGCGTCATCGTCTTCCTGGTCTGGTTGTGGATCACCAACATCGCGGTGCTGCTGGGTGTGGAGTTCGACGCCGAGATCGCCCGTGGCCGGGCCATCGCCGCAGGTCATCCGGCCGACCAGGAGCCATACGTCGAGCCGAGGGACACCCGCAAGATGTCCGACGACGAGAAGAAGCTGGTCTAGCAGGCGGCAAGTTTGGCCCTGTTCGTCCCATTAGCCGCGTGGCGGCTCTCGCGTCCGGGCAAATCCCACCATCTATATCTCGCAGCGTCGTGCATTCCCAAAGGGGAGATAGTGAACAAGAAGAACCCGGTCGCGAAGGCCGTCGACAAGGTCATCGACGCGGTGACCGACAGCGCTGCCGACGGGGAGATCCCGGGTCGGCCTGGCGTCGAGCCGCCGAGCCTGGCCGAACCGGTCGAGCCGCGCGGGCCGTTGCCGCCCAAGCCGGACCAGCAAGGGCCCGACCCGTTCACGCCGACGGGGCAGCCGTCCGGGGAGACGACCGAGACGCGGGCGCAGGGCGGTGCGTTTCTGACCACGGCCACGGGGACCCGGCTGCCCGACACCGACCATTCGCTGAAGGCGGGCCCGCGCGGCCCGGTGCTGCTGCGTGACCACCATCTGCGCGAGAAGATCACTCACTTCGATCACGAGCGGATCCCCGAGCGGGTCGTGCACGCCCGCGGCGCCGCCGCCCATGGCGTCTTTCGCGCGTACGGCACCGCCGCCACCGTGACCAAGGCGGCGTTCCTGGCCAAGGATGTGGAGACCCCCGTCTTCGTGCGCTTCTCCACGGTGCTGGGCTCGCGCGGCTCGGCCGACGCGGTGCGCGACACCCGGGGCTTCGCGACGAAGTTCTACACCTCCGAGGGCATCTTCGACCTGGTCGGCAACAACATCCCGGTCTTCTTCATCCAGGACTCGATCAAGTTCCCGGACGTCATCCACGCCGGCAAGCCCCACCCCGACCGCGAGATCCCGCAGGCGCAGAGCGCGCACGACACGTTCTGGGACTTCGCCTCGCTGCACACCGAGGCGACCCACCACACGCTGTGGAACATGTCCGATCGGGGCATCCCCAGGTCGTACCGGATGATGGAGGGGTTCGGCGTCCACACCTTCCGCCTGGTGGCCGACGGCGGCGGCACGGTGCTGGTGAAGTTCCACTGGAAGCCGAAGGCGGGCGTCCACTCCCTGGTGTGGGAGGAGGCGCAGATCGTCAACGGCGTCGACCCCGACTTCCACCGGCGCGACCTGGCCGACGCCATCGAGGCGGGCGCCTATCCGGAGTGGGAGTTCGGCATCCAGGTCTTCCCCGACTCCCAGGACCAGACGTTCGAGGGCATCGATCTGCTCGACCCCACGAAGATCGTGCCCGAGGAGCTCGCGCCGGTCCAGCCGATCGGCCTGCTGACGCTCAACGCCAACCCGGCCAACTACTTCGCCGAAACCGAGCAGGTCGCCTTCCACGTCGGCCACCTGGTGCCCGGCATCGACGTCACCGACGACCCGCTGATGGCGGGCCGGCTGTTCTCCTACCTGGACACCCAGATCAGCCGCCTGGGCGGCCCCAACTTCGACCAGCTCCCGATCAACCGCACCCACGCCCCGGTCAACGACATGCTGCGCGACGGCATGCACCAGACCGCCGTGCACACGGGCGTCGCCCCGTATCGGCCGAACTCCCTGGACGGCGGCTGCCCGTTCCAGGCTCCCGGCGGATATGTGGAGGTCCCGTTCCCGGTCGAGGCGGCGGCGCGTGGACGACTGGCGCCGGCCTCCTTCGACGACCACTTCAGCCAGGCCAGGTTGTTCTGGCTGAGCATGTCGACGGTGGAGCAGGCGCACATCATCGCCGCCTACACCTTCGAGCTGAGCAAGGTGTTCGAGCAGACCATCAGGGAGCGGCAACTCCAGGTGCTGGCCAAGATCGACCCGTACCTGTGCGAGCAGGTCGCGTTCGGTCTCGGCCTGCCGGCGCCTGAGGGCAAGCCCGAGGTGTACGTCGAGCCGAGCCCCGCCCTGTCGCAGATCGGCCAGACGTGGCCGGTCAAGGGCCGGATCATCGGCATCGTCGCCGGTTCCGACCTCGACGCTCTCCGGACGGTCCGCCAGGCCATCTTGGACAGTGGAATGGTGCCTCTGGTGATCGGCCCCACGGGTGGCGTGCTGCCCGGCGCGGGCGAGCCGGTCGCCGTGCAGCGCACCTTCGCCGCCGCCCGATCCGTCGAGTTCGACGCCATCGTCGTGGCGAGTACCCCCGCACCGGGGGTCGACGCCATCGGTGCGAGAGACGCCAAGGCGGGCTTGAGCGGCCCTGTCGACCCGCGGATCTCCCTGATGCTGAACGAGGCCTACCGGCACGGCAAGCCGCTGGGCGGCTGGGGCGACGCCGAGGCGGCCTTCGCCTCCGCCGGCATCGTGGCGGGCTCCCCCGGCGTCGTGTCCGGCGAGGACGCGGCGACCGTGTTGGGGCAGATCACAGAGCTGCTCGGCCGCCACCGCGTCTGGGAACGCTTCCCCAGCACGCTCGCCTGATCAGATTCTGAGGAGCGCCGTGACATCGTTGCGGCGCTCCTCACATCAAGCTGAACCAGCGGACCCATTGGGTCGTCACCCGTTCAGAGGCCCTGCTGAAGCAGGCATCGCGTTTACGAGAATCTGCAGGACGTCGCCAGTCAGCTCGGACTCGAGGGCGATAGGTAGCACGGCACTCGGCTCCCCCTGGCCGACCCAGACTCTCGGTGTGCCCCCGGTATGGGGTGACCACATCGATGTGGGTGTACGGCCTCATCGTCAGTCAGGAGAGCAGCGCCAACTTCGTGCCGCTCAACACCGCCGACAACTGGCTGCACTTCGTCCTGGGCGTCGTCATGATCGCGCTGGGCGTCCTGCTGTCGCGTTACCCGGCCCGGAAGCACGCGTGATCCGTGTCTCGCCCGCCCCCGGCGGACGGCTGCGTCAGGTCAAACGGGCCATCGAGTCCGGTGAGGACATCGTCGTCAAGGGGCAGCCCGCAGGTCACCGAACCCTCAAGGCCCGCGTTGGTCTGCCGCTCGCCAGACGGCTCATGCGGAGAGGGGCGCTGTGAAGGCCGTCTGCTGGGCCGGGATCAACGACGTCTCCGTGAAGAACGTCCCTGATGCCCGTCTACTGAGCCGCCGCGTCGTAGTCGACTCTCAGTACGCCTTCGACCGTGCAACGCAGGCGTTGCGGCTGCAGACCGACAGGGCCCTGCCCTTGCGTCAGGCGATACACACCTGCCGTAAAGGCGGCACGAGTGACTGGTTGGAGTCGCTCGGACAAGTCAGGCGTCCGCGCGGCGGCCTCCGAAATGGGGACCGTGCCAGTCCAGGCACAAAACGGTGGCGTCGTCTTGCACTTGGCCGTTGCAGGCATCGGCGACCGCGGCGATCAACGTGCGCACGACCTCGCGCGGGTGCTCGGCGGCGGTGGCACGGATGAGGCCGTGGAGATCGACGGATTCCGCTTGGCGGTCTTGCATGCCATCGGTGTAAAGCACCAGGCGGTCGCCAGGGTACAAGTCGAGATCCTGCACCCGGTACGGGCCCTGCCCGGGGAAGCCGAAGGGAAGATCCACAGCCGGTTTCAATTCGTCGACCATGCCGTCGCGCAGCCGCAGCGGCCATGCATGGCCGGCGTTCACGAGCTGGACGCCGGTTCCGTCCAGGGCGATGCGCAGCAGTTGGCCGGTGGCGAAGGTCTTTCGGCCGTGATCAAGGAGGGCCTGGTGGATCTGACGCGCCTGCTCGGCAAGGTCGACTCCACTCCGGCGAGCACCGCGTGAGGCGTTGACCAGCAGAGTGGCCATGAGCGAGGCGTCGACGTCGTGTCCCATGGCGTCGGTGATGGACAGGTGCAGGGTGTTGTGGTCGAGGCTGTAGTCGTAGGTGTCACCGGCGATGTCGGAGGCCGGGATCAAAGCGCCGGCGAGGGCGAACTGCGCCGCCTCGCAGGAAGCGGCCGAGGGCAGTAGCTGGCGCTGGATCTCCGCCGCCAGGCTGACCGAGGTAGTGCGATTGCCCCAGTGATAGAGGTCGGTGAAGCGGCGGTCGGTAACGATGATGTACGCCAGCGCATGCGCGGCCTCTTCGACCTGCTCCAGCACGTCCTGGGTGACCCGGGTGAGAAACAGCTCCAGGACCCCGATGGTGTCGCCGCGGTTGGTCACAGGGGCGAGGACCCGCTGCCCTTGCTCCTCCTCGGGGGCCTGTACCAGCTTCTGGGTACGCAGGACATCGTCATAGACAGTGCTACCGGCGAGGGAGACCTGTTCGGCGCCACGCTCCTGTTCGGAAGCCATCTCCTCGTTGACCCGCAGCAGGCGTCGGCCGACGACGTCGAGGAACAGGAATGACACGTATCGCGCACCGAACCGCTCGCGTAGATTGCGCGCCACCACATCGAGGGAGGCCACCGGCGCGGCGTCCTCCGCCGCTGCCAGCACTTCAGCCAAGCCGATTCGATCATGCGTCACGCCAGCCTCCACGTCCCCTTCCTTCCACCGGCACGGCAAAGCATTCCACTACGCACCTGTCTTGAGCTTGTGCGCCGCCGAGTTGTGGCGGCCACCATGAAGGACAACTCACGGTTGGCCGCGCCGATGAGGGGGCCGTTCGACGAAGGCAACGGCGAGCAGGTCGGCGGTCGCGGGGTTGGCGAGGGTCGCCAACCGAGCTGCGGGCATCTTGGCGCCGCGGTGGTTTCGCCGAGGGGTAGCTGTCGTCCACAGGCGAGCCATACCCATGTAGTCAACGAGATGCGTGATCCGCATGGACGACTCGAGCCTCGCTTGCGGAGATCTCGGCCCGGGATTCTTCTTCTACCGTGGCTAGTGGGCCGCCGGGCGTTCACGGGCCTGGTTGATACGCAGCGCCTCGGCCAGCTGGTCTTCCAGGATGACGATGCGGCAGGCGGCCTCCACCGCGACGCCCTGGTCCACCAGTTCCCGGGCACGCGCGGCCAGGCGCAACTGGTAACGGGAGTAGCGGCGATGGCCACCGCTGGAGCGCAACGGCTCGATCAGCCTGGCGGCGCCCAGCGCCCGCAGGAACGTCGGGGTGACATCAAGCATTCCGGCGGCCGCACCCATGCTGTAGGCGGGGTAGTCCTCATCGTCGAACCGATCCTCGAACCGATCCTCGAACCGATCCTCGAACCGGTCGTCGGCCGCCAACCCGCTCCTGGGTCCGGCCGTGTGCGCGATCCTGCCGGGAGTCAGCGTGTCTCCACCGGCAGCCGAGCGAGTTTGAGCCATACATTCCTTTCCCTGCACGCACAGGGGGCCCCGACGCCTATTGCGCCGGGGCCCCGAAGAGTTCAACACCATCTACCGGCCATCGGCCGGTTCTCTGTTTTCCGCGTCCGCCCTGCTGTGCGGCGGAGATGCGGGGATCGCAAATGCGTGACCGGAGACCACCTGCCTATCTGTGGAACCGCGGTACCCGAGCGGCGAGACACAGCCTGCAACGGGCGATCCTGATGGCGTTCAACACTCCCTTCGTCTCTATCTCCGCGACCTACTGTCTGACTTCTGTCTGACTTCACC
>NZ_BBXD01000022.1 GCF_001570545.1 Herbidospora mongoliensis
GCTTAGCTCGCCTTGGGTGCGAAGGGTGGAGGCGAGGTTGCCGATCGCGTCGAGGGTGTCAGGGTGTTCGGGGCCGAGGAGGCGCTGGCGAGCGTCGAGGGCCTGTTCTTGCATGGTGCGGGCTTCGCTTAGCTCGCCTTGGGTGCGAAGGGTGGAGGCGAGGTTGACGATCGCGAGGAGGGTGTCGGGGTGTTCGTCTCCGAGAAGGCGGCCACGTGTGTCCGCTACCTGCTCCTCCAAGACGCGGGCCTGGTGGTACTGCCCGGCGGCGCGCAGAAGCGTGGCCTGGTAGGCCACAGCGGTCACCGTTTCCAGATGCTCCGCTCCGAGGACTGCGGTGAATGCGTCGACGAGTTCGTTCTGCATGGTGGTCGCCTGCGCCCAGTGACCCTGTCGGTAGAACGCTTCGACGAGATCGAGGCCGGCGCGCAGGGTGTCCACATCGTGTGCACCGAGCTGCTGGACTCTGGCTTGATAGACCTCCTCTTGCGCTTGCCGTGCCCCGTGGTAGTCGCCTCGGCTGTGGAGGATCAAGCCTTGGGCGTTGCGGCAGCGGAGATATTCGGGAGTGTCTGAGGGGAGTTGCCCGGCGGTTGTCAGTGCGTCCTCGACCACCGCAGCCGCCCGGTCCAGTCGCCCGCGGACGAGGAGATATCGGGCGATCCGGTCGAGCAGGTCGACCGTTTCCGTGGTGCCGACCCGGAGCCGCCGAGCGTGCTGCGCACTGGCGAGGGCGTGGGCGAGCATCGTCTCGCAGGTGGGCCAAGATTCAGGTTCACGGACCTCGCGAGGGAACGTGGTGCTCATCGCCGCGAGCGCGATGCCCGCCCAGTGTTTCTCGTCAGCGCCCAGTTCGGTGCGAGTGACGGTCTGCACCATCCGATGAATCGACATCAGGCCGTCACCGGTTTTGGCCAGGGAGTATTCGCCGAGTGCTTGAGCAGCCCTAAGACACTTGAACGTGTCGTTCAGCGTTTCGGCCAGCTCAATGGGCATTCCCGGAACCGGGCTGATCCTGTGCAAGGGGATCGCCTCGGCTCCGAGGAACGCGGCGAGACGGAACAGGGCCACGGCGGCGGATGAACGATCCGCCAGGCGGTCGAAGGACACGCGCCAGGTCGACGCGATCGTCGCCTGATGATTTCCGGCCGCCTCCTGCGCGAACAGCTCCGGCGACTGCTTGTGGAGGTGGTCGAGGTACTCGGTGGCGGGCATCGAGTCGGCGATGACGCTCGCCGCCTGTGCCAGCGCGAGAGGCAGGCACCCCAGGGCTTCCGCCAGGTCCTTTGCCGTGCCAGCGTCGGAGATCCCTCCCGTCTGGACGAGATACTTCGTGGCGGCGGGGACGGGAAGAACGTCAAGAAGCCGGTTCTGCACATAGGGCCATTTCGGCCGCCGGGACGTGATGAGCACATGCCCGGTGTGCTTCTCGGGAAGCAGCGACAGGAGTTCACCGGAATCCTCGGCGTTATCGAAGATCAACAGCCAGTTCTTCCGACGGCGCAGTAACTGGCGCAGCGCTGCGATGGCCTGGTCATCCGTATCGAAAGGCAGACCCAGTTCCTTGGCGAGCTCGACGTAGTCTCCGCGCAAGGTAGCCGAGTCTTCCGCCCGCACCCACCACACCAGGTCGTACGCGGCACCGTGCCGGTCCGCGTATTCGATGGCGATCTGGGTCTTGCCCAACCCGCCCAGACCAGTGATCGCCTGGATGGCCGAGGCCGATCTGCCTGATCGCAGATCGCGATAGAGCTCAGCCATCAGCTCGTCGCGGCCGGTGAAACCCGGGTCCGCGCGATGCCCGCGCAGTTCATACACCTGATCCGCGGTGCCAGGGAACCGCACCTGCTTCGCGCTCTTGTTGGGGAAACCGGCCCGTGGAACCCGGTCCACTCGGTCGGCCAACCCCTCCACCAGCCGTCGTCGGGCCTCGGTCTCGTCGGTCACGTCGCCGAGCTCGATCGCCACCAGACTCGCGATCGACGGAGGAACGTCCCTGTCACCCACCCGGATGGGTATCAGGGCTCGTTCTTTCCCCTGAAGTCCCTGGTAGTGCGCAGCGGTACGAGCAGCCACCTCGGAGTCATGGTCGACAGGCAGAACAAGAAGGGTATGGCGGCTCGTGGACAGCGCCTTGTCCATCTCGTCGAAGCGGTTGTGGCCGGGCCGGATGTCCCAGGCCGTGAGGATCACCCCATACCCGGCGTTCTCCAGTTCGGATGCGATCCACTCCGCCCATGCCACGTCGCTGTCCGCGTGGTGGATGAAGAAGTCTCTGGTGTACTCCGTGTCCGGCAACGAATCTCCTGGCGCGTGCCTGTCAGCGGTCAATGGGTCGAGGTGCCGGGAAATCCGCCCAGCCGAGGTTCCCGGCGCACCGAGTCGCCCACTCCGGCCAGCAGCCGACTGCGGGCTTCGTCCACGTCCACACCGACCAGGTCGATGTAGACCAGAGGCCCGAGCAATGGAGCCACTTCGCATTCGGCCACCCTGACCGGCACGAACCCGCGCGGCTTACCCAGCAATGTCTGCCGATAGGCCGCGGTCCACTCCGCCCGGGTGAACAGAGAAGTGAGGTAGTGCGCGGAAAGGACGCCGAGGGTCCGTTTACAAGACGACAACCCCTCGTCCATTTTCGCCATGAAGTTGTCCCCGGGCAGGAAATCCCACGCCTGAATCAACGTGGTCTGGCCGGCCGCTTCAAGCGTCTGGGCGATCCAGGTCGCCCATGCCTCATCCCTGTGGTTGTAGGTGATGAAGAAATCCTTCGGGCCGGTTTCGGACACCGTTGCCTCCGCTGACGCTGCGATGAACCCTCGGTAACATACCGTCATCTACCACGCGGACATCATTCATTCGGGCAGCGCCCATAACAGAGCGTGTCCGAAATTCGGATTAGGTATCGCCCCGACCGCCATGCAGAACAGGCCCTGGATCGAGTCCGACCCGTGACCAACTAATCTCCCGGCCTCGGTGTCCAACCGACTGAGTAAGAACACAGACGAGGGCACCGGGGGTACACGGGATGAAGATCAGATTATGGACGCCGCCGGCGGTCGTGCTGGCCGCGGCGATCGGGATGTTCGCGTTCGGCACGCAGGGGGCTGCGCAGGCCGAGCCGCAGGCGGTCCTGGCTCAGCACGGGCACGGTGACGTCATCCGCTACGCGTCGGCGAAGGGGTGCGTCGTGAAGGGCAACACGGTTCCCTGCGGCGACTGGCGGCTGGTGACCCACCACGGCAAGGTCGTCCTGCTGAAGGACGCGCAGGTCAGGGCGCTCGAAAAGAAGGGCAAGCCGTCGTCGGAGATCACCGCGCCGCTGACGGTCAGCGGCGACGGGACGAAGGTCGCCTACTTCCGCAAGGACGGGCGACTGGTCGTCCGGACGTTCAACGGGCCGGTCAAGGTGCTGCCCAGGAACGCGCTGCCGGCCAAGCTCGGTCAGGGGTACGTGAACCTGAAACTGTCCGACGACGGGGCAGCGCTCGCGATCACGAACAACGCCGTCGATGAGACCTCGCTGTACGACACCGTCTCCGGCAAGCGGCTCGGGAGGCTGCCCAAGGAGGTCTTCTTCTACAGCTTCAGCGGCGACGGCAAGGAGGTGCTGACGGACAGCAGGACGAAACTGGGCGTGAACGACCTGTCCGGCCGTCTGCTGTTCCCCCGGCACACGCCGCCGGACGCGATCACCGAGACGCCCCAGACCGCGCTGCACGCCGACGGCAAGAGGATCGCCGTGATCCAGAACGGGCGCAAGGTCGTCGTCTACGACCTGGCCACCAAGCGGGTCGTCAGCGAGAAGCCGATCAAGCTGCCCAAGGACAGCTCGGTGGACGAACTCGACTGGACCGGCAAGAACCAGGTCACACTGCACGTGTCGAAGCAGTCCGGGAGCGCCCCGGCCCGCATCACGGTGCTAGAGCATGACGTGAAGTCGGGCGCCACCAAGGTCCGGGAGACCTACACCCTGCTCAAGGACACCTTCACCTACGCCACCTGCGGCGGCTGAACTCCGCTTCCGGCCCGGGGTCGCGGGGGCGGCCCCGGACCGCTTCGACTCGTTGCCGCTGCAATGATGGTGCTTCGGCCTGGCGGAGCGGGCCACGCAACAGGGGGTATCCATGCCACTGACCTCGCAACCTCTGCGGAAGCTGGGCTTCCTCACCATCGGCCTGTTCGACGAGGCCGACCCCCGCCGGGGGCACGAGTCGACGCTGGAGATCATCGAACTGGGCGAACGGCTGGGGTTCGACAGCGTCTGGGTGCGGCACCGTCATCTGCAGTACGGCATCTCCTCCCCGGTCGCCGTCCTGGCGGCGGCCTCCCAGCGGACCAGCCGCATCGAGCTGGGCACGGCCGTCATCCCCCTGGGCTGGGAGAACCCGCTGCGGCTGGCCGAAGACCTGGCGACCCTGGACCTCCTGTCCGGCGGACGCCTCAATCCGGGCGTCAGCGTCGGCCCGCCGATGCACTACGACCAGGTCAAAGACGCGCTCTATCCCAGCAGCGCAGACGTGGAGGACTTCAGCTACGAGCGGGTCCGGCGCCTGCTCGACTACGTGCGCGGTGAGAAGGTCACCGACTTCCACGGCGTCGAGGGGTTCGAGGTGTTCTCCGACCGGGTCCAGCCTCACTCACCCGGCCTGGGCGGTCGTCTCTGGTACGGCGGCGCCAGCCTGAGTTCGGCCCGGTGGGCGGGCGAGCACTCCATGAACTTCCTGACCAGCAGCGTCGTCAAGGCCGAAGAGTCGGAGGACTTCGCCGAGGTCCAGCTGTCGCACATCCGCGCCTTCCGCGCCCGGCACCCGGACGGCGACCGCGCCCGCGTCTCCCAGGGTCTCGTCGTCATCCCCACCGACTCCGCGAGCGCGGAGCAGCGCGCCAAGTACAAGGAGTTCGCGGAGAAGCGCACACCGCGCACCACATCGCCCCAGGGACCCGCGCGCATGATGTTCGCGCCCGACATCGTCGGAACCTCCGACGAGATCGCCGAACGGCTCTACGCCCACGCCGCGTTCCAGGAGATCGACGAGGTCGCCTTCGCCCTGCCGTTCACCTTCGACCACGACGACTACGTGCAGATCCTCACCGACATGGCCGGCCACCTCGGCCCGGCACTCGGCTGGCGGCCCGGCGTCTCGTAGCCCTCGCCGGCGCGATCATCCTCTGAAGGACCGATGACCTCACCCCGTACCGCCGACGAGATCCGTGACTACCTCATCACCGATCTCAACAACGCCATGTACGAGGAGCCGATCCTGCAGGCCGCCCGCTGCGGCACCGGCCGGTTCCAGGACACCTTCACCCTCACTCCGGCCGGAGAGAACCGGACGGGGCTCCAGGTTCCCTAGCCGGGGTTACCCAGCCCTCAAGTGACGTGGGGGCGATGATGGTCGCATGGGATTGACGACGAGTTTCACGCAGTTGTTCGGGGTGCGGCATCCGATCGTGTCGGCGCCGATGGCCGGGTCGGCCGGCGGGGCGCTGGCAGCGGCCGTTTCCCGGGGCGGGGGCTTCGGGTTCGTGGGCGGCGGCGTCGGCGATCACGACTGGCTGGCCAGGGAACTGCCCATCGTCGCCCACAGCACCCGCGAACCGTGGGGCGTCGGATTCCTCTCCTGGGCGGCCGACGTCAGCGCCGTCGAGCAGGCGCTGGAGTTCGGCCCGATGGCGATCATGCTCGCGTTCGGCGACCCGACCCCGTTCCTGCAGACCATCCGCCGGACGGACGTGTTCCTGATGATCCAGGTCACCGATCTGGCCGAGGCACGGCAGGCCTTGGACGTCGGCGCCGACGTCATCGTCGTCCAGGGCACCGAGAGCGGCGGGCACGGCGCGCGGCGGGGCCGGTCGACCCTGCCGTTCGTGCCGGTCGTGGCCGACATGGCGGGCCCGACGCCGGTGCTGGCCGCCGGGGGCATCGCCGACGGCCGGGGCGTCGCCGCCGCCCTCGCGCTCGGAGCGGGCGGCGCACTGCTCGGCACCCGCTTCCAAGCCACCGTGGAGGCCCTCGCCGACCCCGCCGTCACCAGGGCCATCGTGGAGGGCCACGGCGAACACACCGAACGCAGCAGCGTGCTCGACATCGCCCGGGGCACTGACTGGCCGGGCAAGTACGACGGCCGCAGCCTCGCCCACCCCCTGCTCGACCGCTGGCGCGGCCGCGAAGACGAGTTCGCCGCCGACCTCCAGGCCGCCCGGCAGTCCCGCGAGGAGATGGCCGGAGGATCGGTGCCCCCGATCGTCTGGGCCGGCGAGGCCGTCGACCTCATCGCCGACCTGCCCTCGGCAGAGAACCTCGTCGCAACCCTCGCCACCCAGGCCGAACAGGCCCTGGACCGGGTCCGGCCCACATCGGGCTGACGCCCCGGCACCGCGCCGATTCAGCCCCCGGCTTTCGGCGCGGGCGGTCATCCGCAGGCCGGCTCGCACCACGCGTGAATCTGAGTGCGACTCTCCTCCGGAGATCGGTCTCATACCGCGCGGATCTAGGTGTGATGGTTACCCGGAGGCCTGGCTTACGGCGTGACCCGGTTCCGCCCGCCACGACTCCAGCACGGCATCGATCCGGGCCCGGATCTGGGTGCGGGCCGTCATCCGGGGCACGCCCTTCATCAGCAGTTCGTCATACGCCGTGTCCTTGTGACGCACCGACGCCACCACCGCCAGCGTGATGGCCGCCTCGTCCAGAACCTTGGCCGCCGACGTCCGCCCGACCCGCCCGCTACCCCGCAACGCCGCGTGCGCCGCGATCTCGTCGGCCCGGGGGCAACCGGGAAACAGCCGCAGGATCTCCGCTGTCATCCGCCCCTGGAACTCCACGTCCTGGTGAGCACGCCGCTCCGCGTCCCGGTCACGACGCCGGGCGCGGAGTTCCTCGTCTTCCAGGCACAGTTCCTCGGCGCGGGCCAGGGCGGTCTCCTCGATCAGGACGCCGCGTCGTTCGAAGCGCTTCCGCCGGGGGTTGTATTCGACCACGACAGCCGACAGGCCGCTCTCCTTCTTGGCCCGCCGGCTGAGCGCCGCGTTCCCCGCCGGGAGCATCACCAGATGGTCCATGTCGGCGCAGGTCAGGCAGTAGGAAGAGGCGTCTTCCATGATCATGTAGGGGCCGGTGTCGGAGCATCCGGCACACCGCCACGGCTCCTGCGGGATCAGCACGCGCAGGTCCGGTGGCCGGTTCTGGGCCTCGGCCAGGCGGCGGCGGCTCGTGTCGGACATCGCGGGGCTGATCCACTGGCGGCAGAAGGCCTGCTCCTGCTCCTCCGACCCGTTCCGGGTGAAGCGCAGCGCGGAGCGGTCGCGGCTGCCGGAGACGTAGAACGTCTCTCCGGCGATCAGCCCCCGGTCGCCCGCCCATTCGGCCAGCAGCGCCGCCGCGTCGGTCATCCGCGCGGCGTCGACGGCGGCGAGTTCCTCAAGAGAGCCCGCGCGGCCCTGCCGCCAGCTCTCGACGTGCCGGGTGTGCACCCAGCGCAGGCCCGTGAGCACGTCGACGACGGTCACGTATTTACGGGTGGCCAGCGCGATCTCGGCCGCTTCCGCGACCCGTCGTCCCAGTCTCATCGGGCGAGGGCCGCCCGGTGCACGTCCCGGGCCAGCCGGGTGATCTTGGTGACCGAGTCGGCCCAGCGGGAGGTCTGGGTGGTCAGGACGACCTCGATGTAGCGGTCGCCGGGGCCGACGACACCGGTCGTGTGCAGCACGGCGTTGCGGAAGTCGACGGGCGCGGGGGCCTCGTAGAAGGACGCCGAGCCGTTGCCCTTGCAGCGGACGGGCGGGATCGAGCCGTAGCCGGACCAGCCCTGCTTCACCGCCCACGGCTTCGCGACGCCGCGCGGGATGCCGAAGAACTGGTCGAAGCCGTCGCTGCCGCACGGGCCGGCCTGCCGCAGGTGGCCCATGATCGTGTTCCGGACCGTGGGGGAGGCCTGCTCCAGGATGTACTTGTAGATCTTGGCGATGTCGAGCGCGCTGATCGACGTGTAGCCCCAGAACCCGGGCTTGTCCGCCGGAGGCGGCCCCGAGTCGGTCAGCTTCAGCTTCTTCGCGATCCGCTGGACGATCTTGCCCTGCCCCCCGAGCGACCAGAGCCTCGTGGCGGCGTTGTCGTCGCTCACCCGCAGCATCGGCTTGAGCAACGCCAGGTTCGGCTTCCCGGCCCGCTCCAGGTGATCGATCGCGATCATCAGTTTCACGACCGACGCCGAGCGGAACCGCTTGTGGACGTTGCGGCTGACCGTCACCTTCTTCTGCAGCCTGTCGTACACGACATAGCCGGTCGTCACCCCGGAGGGCACGCTGACCGGCTTGGGCGCCGTCTTCGCGGGCGCCGCCTTTTCCACGGCCGTCTTCACGACGGTCGTCGGGCCGCCGACGGAGCAGGCGGTCAGTAAGAGCAGGGATACGAGTAGCAGGCGCGGCACCCGGCCTACGCTAGCCGACCCCGACCACGGCGATTGTCGGTTTCCCGCCAGGCGGCCACCCTGGGCGGCAGGGTCGGCACCACCCGCCGGGGGCGGTCGGCCGGGTTGGCGGTGTGGGCGGGGGTCCGTTCGAGGCATTCGAGCGCGATCTCAATGGCCCGTTCGAGCTGGGCGTCGACCCCCATCGCGTACTCCTGCGGGGTGATGTCGACCTCGACGTCGGGGTCGGCGCCGTAGTTCTCGACCCGCCAGCCGACGTCGTCGAAGGCGAAGGAGAACTCGGGCTGCGTGGTCAGTGTCCCGTCGGCCAGGCGGTGGCGGGGCCACACCCCGACCACGCCGCCCCAGGTGCGCCTGCCGACCAGCGTGCCGAGGCCGAGCAGCTTGAAGGTGTGGCAGAAGATGTCCCCGTCGGAGCCGGCCCACTCGTTCGTCAGGCCGACGACGGGGCCGCGCGGCGACTCGTCGGGGTAGGGGGCGGCGACGCCCCAGCGCGGGAAGTCGTAGCCGAGCCGCCGCCGCGACAGCTTCTCCAGGAGGAGCGCCGACACGTTCCCGCCGCCGTTGAAGCGGACGTCCACGATGAGCGCCTCGCGGTCGTACTCGGTCAGGAAGCCCCGGTGGAACTCGGCGAAGCCCTCGGGGCCCATGTCGGGGACGTGCACGTAGCCGACCCGGCCGCCGGTGTGCCCGTGGACCAGGTAGCGGTTGGCGTTCACCCAGTCGCGATAGCGGGCCGGCTGCTCGTCGGCGATGGCCCGGACGACCACGAGGTGGTATTCGCCGTCGCGTTCGATGGTGAGCTCGACCTCCTCGTCGGCCAGGTTCACCAGCAGCCGCCCGGGGCTCGCCGAAGGGCCGACCGGGACCCCGTTGATGGCGGTCAGCACGTCACCGACGCGGGCGTCGACCCCGAGGCGGTTCAGCGGGGAGGTCGCCGACGGGTCCCACGGATCGCCGGTGACGATGCGGCCGATGATGTAGCGGCCGTCCTCGTGCAGCCAGTCGACGCCGAGTTTGCCCTGCCAGTAGTGGGGGCGGTCGCGGTATTCGCCGCCCGACTCGAAGGCGTGCGAGGTGCCCAGTTCGCCCAGCAGCTCCCAGAGCAGGTCGGAGAACTCGCCCCGGGTGCCGACCCGGTCGACCAGGGGGAGGTAGCGGGCGTAGACGCCGTCCCAGTCGATGCCGGCCATGTCCTCGTCCCAGAAGTTCTCCCGCTGGAGCCGCCACGCCTCGCGGAACATCTGCCGCCACTCCGCCTCGGGCGCGACCGACACCTTCACCCGGTCGAGGTCGATCCAGCCGTCGTTGCGGTCGGTCTCGTCGTCGTCCGACGGCGACTCCCCGGCTTTGATCACCCGCAGGCGGTCGTCGTCGGCGCGGTAGAGCAGGGTCGTGTGGTCGCGGCCCAGGACGAACTCGGCCACGTCGGAGACGAGCTCCTCGGCCTTCTGCTTGGCGTACTCGTAGCAGTGGAGGGTCGACCCGTGGTCGCCGACCACCGGCGTCGTGGTGTAGATGACCTTGCCCTTGAGCCCGGCGATCCGCTGGTAGCGGTTCTCCTCGACCGGGAAGGCCACGATCCGCCGCGACAGCCCCTCGACGTCGATCTCGAAGTTCTCCTCGTGGTCGCCCTCATGATCGAGGGGCCTCGGCTCCGGTACGAACGGCGACCCCACCCCCTCCCGCAGCGCCACGGCGTAGGGGCGGGTGCCCATCGGGAAACCGAGGTCGAACTGGAGCTCGTCGTAGACCGGGTTGAACACCCGCTGTCCGATGAAATAGAGGTAGCGGCCCTCGGGGTCGAAGGCGGGCCGCCGGTCCACCAGCACCGGGTCGGTCGCGGCGGCGATCTCGCCGGTCTCGGCGTTGAACAGCTTGATGATCGTCGTCTGCCGGGCCACCGGGCACGCGTACGCCAGCCAGGTGCCGTCCGGCGACCAGGCGGGGTCCTCGATCGCCCCGAACGGGCTGGCCTCCACCTCGGTCACCGTCGCGCCGTCGCCGTCCAGCTCGACGACGAGCAGTTCGTTGCGGTGGTTGGTGACGGCGATCCTGTCTCCCCTGGGGGAGACCTCCAGGGCGGTGATCCGCCCGGTGTCGGCGCCGTCGAGGCGGAAGGGGTCGTCGTGCTCGCGGGACAGCACGACCAGCACCTCCCGGTCGGCGTCGTCGCTGGCCGCCGCGACCAGCCGTTCGCCGTCGTCGTCGAGCCAGGTCAGGAACCGGTAGCGGACGCCGTCGGGCTCGCCGTGCTGGAGCACCGGCCCTTCCCAGCAGGCGAAGGAGAACGCCTTCCCCCTGGACGTCATGGCCAGCCGCGAGCCGTCCGGGCTGAGCGTGGCGCTGTCGAGGAAGTGCGAGGCCGACACGAACCTGCGGTTGCGCTGGGTCAGCGAACTGCCCAGGCGCACCTCGATGGGCCGCGGCTCGTCGGCGCCGGGGTCGAGCAGGTAGAGCTCCGCGCCGCAGTGGTAGACCAGCCGCCGCCCGTCGGAGGACAGGTTGCGGGCGTAGTAGTCGCCATGGTCGGTGTGCCGGCGCAGGTCGTCGCCGTCGGGCGAGCACGAGTACACGTTCCCGACGCCCTCGTGGTCGGACAGGAAGAAGACGCGGTCGCCCACCCAGCACGGCGAGGCGAGGTTGCCCGGCAGCGCGATCAGGCGGCGGAACCTGCGGGCGCCGATCCACAGGTCGCCGACCGTGCCGCCGCGATAGCGCTTCCAGCGGGCCGGGTCGGAGGTGTTGCGGCCCAGCACGACCCCGCCGGGGCCGTAGGTGATCGCGGACGCCGGGCCGTAGGGCAGCGGCTCCGGCACTCCTCCCGGGGTCACCCGGTGCAGCCAGCGGTAGCCGTGGAAGGGCTGGCCCTCGTCGCTGGTGTAGACGACGGCGCCGTGCGGGTCCCAGCCGGTGACCTGGCAGTCGGCGCCGTGGAAGGTGAGGCGTTCGACGGCGCCGCCGTCCGCCGGCATGACGTACACCTCCTCCGGCCCTTCCTCCCGGCCGACGAAGGCGATCTGGGTGCCGTCGGGGGACAGGCGCGGATAGGCGGCCTCGGCGACTCCGGCGGTCAGCCGGAAGGCGCGGCCGCCGTCGGCGTGGACCATCCAGAGGTCGTCTTCGGCGGCGAACACCACGACGTCGCGGAAGATCGTGGGAAAGCGCAGATATCCCGCCATCCGATCCCCTCTTGATGAAACGAGACGGGCCCGGGGACCCGGGTCGCCCCCTATCCCCGAGCCCTCACCTCAGACCCGCACTACGCGGATCAGCGGTGCTGCTGACCACCCTGGCGCTGCTGCTGCGAAGGGTTCGGCTGCTGCTGCGGCCGCTCCCCACCGGCCGTACGGCCGCCCGTCGAACCGCCGCCCATGCCCTCACGCTCGGGACGGTTGTCGCCGCCCTCGCGCTTGTCCTGCTTGGCCGCACGCTGGTCCTTGATGGCGGCGCGCTTGGCCTTGCCCGAGACCTTGGGCTGGCGCTTCTGAGGCATTTCAGCCATTTTTTCCCCCGAAAGTGGCTTTGATGACGCTATGTGTGCCATCGATGGCATTCATACCCGTATGGGCGAAAGTAATCACACATGTGGTTTGTGTGAGAATGGTGGTAGACGATTGTTCTGGACCATTGTTCTGGAGGGCGTGCGGTGACCCAGTTCGACCTGGCCACGCTGCATGAGGCGATCGCGGCGGCGGTCCCCGACCGGGAGTGCCTGGTGTGGCGCGACCGGCGATCCACCTGGCAGGAGGTGACCGAACGCACCCGGCGGCTGGGCAACCTGCTGCACTCACGGGGGCTGGGTCCCGGCGCGAGGCTGGCCATCTATCTGCACAACGGCCCCGAATACCTGGAGGCCCTGCTCGGCGCCCACAAGGCCCGGGTGACCCCGTTCAACGTCAACTACCGGTACACGGCCGACGAACTGGCCTACCTCTTCACCGACGCCGAGCCGTCGGTGGTCGTCTTCCACGCGGCGTTCGCGCCGCTGGTGGCGAAGGTGGCCACGCCGTCGATGCTCCTGCTCCAGGTCATGGACGACTCGGGCCACCCCCTGGCCCCCGGAGCCCTCCCCTACGAGGAGGCGCTGGCCGCTGCCGGGAAAGACCCCGTCCCGGTCCGGCCGTCACCCGACGACCACCACATCATCTACACCGGCGGCACGACCGGCATGCCGAAGGCCGTCGTCTGGCGGATCGGCGACCTGCTCGACGGCCCGGTCGGCGTCCGCCGCCGCGACGGCTCGTCCTTCGCGTCTCTCGAAGACCTGGTCGCACACGCCGCGGCCAGCCGCCGCCGCATCCTCCCCGCCGCGCCCCTCATGCACGGCACCGGCGTCTGGTTCACCCTCAACGGCTGGTGCCTCGGCTCCACCGTCGTCATCGCCGACCGCGCCGACCGCTTCGACCCGCCCAGCCTGCTGGCCACCCTCGAACGCGAGAAGGTCACCGGCACCGTCATCGTCGGCGACGCCTTCGCCCGTCCACTCATCGAAGAACTGCGCAATCGTGTGTACGACCTCAGCCTCGGCATGATCGGCACCAGCGGCGCCTTCCTGGGAGAGGCGTCGCGCGCCCAGCTGGCCGACCTCATCCCGGGCGTCCGAACCGTCGACACCCTCGGCTCCTCGGAGACCGGGAACTCCGCCGTGCGCATGGACGGCGGGAGGTTCGAGGCGGGGCCGTACACGGTGGTGCTCAGCGCCGACCAGACCCGCGTGCTGACCCCGGGCGACCCCGAGGAGGGCTGGCTGGCCCGATCGGGCCCGATCCCGCTCGGCTACCTGGGCGACCCGGAGAAGACCGCCCGCACGTTCCGCGTCGTGGACGGGGTCAGATACGCGATCCCGGGCGACCGGGCGATCTGGCGCGAAGACGGCACCATCGACCTGCACGGCCGCGAGGCCACGGTCATCAACACGGCCGGCGAGAAGGTCTTCGCCGAAGAGGTCGAAGGCGTGCTGCGTGAGGTCGACGGGGTGGTCGACGCCCTCGTGGTCGGCCGGCCCAGCGAGAAGTGGGGCCAGGAGGTCGTGGCCGTCGTACAGACGCGGGAAACCGGTGAGCCGGACGACGCCGCACTGAAGAGCGCGTGCGCCGCCCGGCTCGCCGGGTTCAAGGTGCCGAAGGAGTTCGTGCGGGTCGAGCGGGTCCGCCGCCACGCCAACGGCAAGGCCGACTACGCCTGGGCGCGGTCGACGGTCTGAGCGCTGAGCGGCTCGGCGATGTCCTCCAGGGACCGCCGGGCCGCCTCGATGCCCAGGAACCACTGCACCAGACCGGCCGCGATCATCAGCGCCGCCCCGATGAGATAGCCCACCGTCACCTGGCCGACCTGCTCGCTCTCCACGAGCCGGCCGAACAGGATCGGCCCGATGATGCCGCCGAGGCCGGTGCCGACCGCGTAGAACAGCGCGATCGCCAGCGCTCTGGTCTCCATCGGGAAGATCTCCGACACCGTCAGGTAGGCCGACGAAGCGCCCGCCGAGGCGAAGAAGAAGACCACCATCCAGCAGATGGTCAGCGTCGTCGCGTCGAGGCTGCCGGCGTCGAACAGCAGGGCCGTGCCGACGAGCAGAAGGCCCGACAGCACGTAGGAGCCCGCGATCATCGGACGGCGGCCGATCGAGTCGAAGAAGTGGCCCAGCAGGAGCGGCCCCAGGAAGTTCCCGATCGCGATGGGGATCAGATACCAGGGGGTCGAACCGTCGGGGACCCCGAAGAACTTGGCGAGCACCAGGGCGTAGGTGAAGAAGATCGAGTTGTACAGGAACGCCTGGCCGATGAACAGCGACAGCCCGACGACCGTCCGCCGCGGATACTTCCTCATCAGCGTGACCGCGACCTCCGACAGCGGCGTGTGGTCGCGCTGGTTGACCGTGATGCTCCGGTCGGCCTTCGGCAGTTCCTTGTGCACCGACCTCTCGATGTCGGTGACGATCCTTTCCGCCTCCTCGTCCTTGCCGTGGATGAACAGCCAGCGCGGGCTCTCCGGCACCAGCCTGCGGATCAGCAGGATGCCGATGCCGAGGATCGCGCCCAGGCCGAACAGCACCCGCCAGCCGATGTCCTCGGGCAGCACCTCGGGGTTGAGCAGCGGGATGGCCACCAGCGCGCCGAAGACCGTGCCCAGCCAGTAGGAACCGTTGATGATCAGATCGACCCTGCCCCGGAGCCGGGCCGGGATCAGTTCGTCGATGGCGGAGTTGATGGCGGCGTACTCGCCCCCGATTCCGGCGCCGGTGAAGAACCGGCACAGGAAGAAGTACCAGGGCTCGAACGAGAACGCCGTCGCCACCGTGGCGGCCAGATAGACCGCCAGCGTGGCCAGGAAGAGCTTCTTCCGGCCGTACCGGTCGGTCAGATGGCCGAAGAAGAGCGCGCCTATGCACGCTCCGAGTACGTAGATGCCGGCCGCAAGGCCCACTTCCGAGTCGGTCAGCATCAGGCCGCCGGCGTCACTCGTCAGCCGGGGGCCGATCACGCCGACGATCGTGACCTCAAGGCCGTCGAGCACCCACACGGTGCCCAGCCCGAGCAGCACGAGCCAGTGGAATCGCGACCATGGCAGCCGGTCCAACCGCGCCGGAATATCAGTCGTGATCTGCTTCATGCCAAGCCAGCTACCCCAAGAAGGACTGGGGATTCACCGCCGGTGCATAAATGTCCACCGTCACTAATCGGCATTACCTGGAGTCCCTAACGCGGCGTGGCAGACTCCTAACGGTATTGCCAGGAAATCGCTCGGGGGGTCATTCGTCAATGGGAACTGGGCGCCAGCCGACGATTCGGTTACGCCGTCTCGCCGTTGAGCTGACCCGAATGCGCGTCGACTCCGGCTACAGCCGCGAGGAGGTCGCCGGCCGCCTCGGTGTCGCGTTCTCCACCATCTACCGCATCGAGACCGGCCACACCCGCCCCCGTGCAAGAACCCTCCGTGACCTGCTCGACCTCTATGAAGCCGACCCCGCCCACCGAACAGCTCTGGCCGACCTCGCCCGTGACGCGGGGGACCGCGGCTGGTGGCACGCCTTCGGTGACGTCCTCCCCGGGCCCTACGTGGGGCTCGAAGCGGACGCCGTGTCGGTGCGCAACTACGAATCGGTGGTCATCCCCGGCCTCCTCCAGACCGCCGACTACGCGCGGGCCGTCATCAGCGCCGCACTCGTGGAGACTCCGAAGGCCATCGGCCGCCGGGTCGACCTGCGGCTCGAACGGCAGCGCAAACTCGATCAGCGAGACTTCGCGATGTGGGTGGTACTCGACGAGGGCGTCGTCTGGCGCCGCGTCGGCGGCCCGCAGGTGATGGCCCAGCAACTCCGTCACCTGTACGAACTGGCCAACCGCCCCAACATCACGATCCAGGTGCTCTCTCTGCGTGGTGGCGCCTACCTCGGCATGGGCAGTCCGTTCAGCATCCTGAGCTTCGCCGGGCCCGCCGACGGGGAGGTCGTCCTGCTCGAGAACGCGGGCGGCGAACTCTACCTCGAGGCACCCGACCAGCTCAGCCGCTGCGCCCACATCTTCGACCACCTCCGGGCAGCGGCACTCGGCCCGGAACGGTCGTTGGAAGTACTCGAATCCGCAGAGAAGGAGATGACCTCATGAAGTTCACCGGCCCAGAAGTTTCCGGTGCCACGTGGCGCAAGGCGCAGAAGTCCAACAGCCAGGGAGACCAGTGTGTGGAGGTGGCTTTGATGGGCCACGCCATCGCGCTGCGCGACTCCAAGAACCCGACCGGTCCGACCTTGGTCTTCACGCCCGGTGAATGGGACGCGTTCGTCCACGGGGTGAAAGGCGGAGAGTTCGACGTGTAAGGCATAAAAGAAAGCTGGGGAGGGGCCACGGGGCCCTTCCCCAGCTTTTTACCGCTGACTGCGGTTAATGGCGATTAGATGCGGGCGAGGAGCGCGTTGGCGTCTCTTTCGAGGGCCGCGCGGAGTTCCGCGTCCTTGACGTAGTCACGCTGGGACAGCGTGCGGATGAACCCGTTGAGCTCCGACCTGGCAGCGCTCGGCTTGTTGAGGCTGAGGCTGTGCTGGGCGTCGCGGAGGTGGTTCAGCAGGGCGGTGGCGCCGTTGGCGGTGATCTTGCCGGCGTCACGGAGCCTGGGGATCAGCGTCTCCAGGTCCTCGTACGAGGTCGTCACGGTGAACTTGACCTGGGCGGTCGCGGTGCGGCCGGCCTTGTCCTTCACCGTGCCGACGAGAGTGTGCTCGCCGAGCGACAGCTTCCACAGCTCGAACGGCTGGCCGGGGGTGACCGGGGCGCCGTCGATCGTGGCGGTCGTGGTGTCGACGCCCGAGTGGGCGTCGGTGCCGGTCACCACGGGGGTGACGACGTCGCCGGTGCCGTACTCGGTGGCGGTGACCCCGGAGATCGCAGCGGTCGGGTTGGTCTTGTCGATCCGCACCGTGAGGGTGCCGACCGGCGAGACGTTGCCGCCGTTGTCGGTGGCCCGGTAGAGGAACGTGGTGACGCCCTCGGCGGTGATGCTGACCGGGTTCTGGGCGTTCGACCAGGTCTGGCCACCGTTGGTGGAGTACTGGCGGCTGGAGACGGTGCCGTTGTCGGTCGCCGCCACGGTCACGGTGACGTTGCCGTCGTTCCACCCGTTGGCGTTCGGCGCCGGGTTCGGCGTCGCCGTCACGGTCGGAGCGGTGGTGTCGGCCACGCCCCCGCCGACGTAGACGAACGAGTCGACCTCGACGCCGCCGGTGGAGGTGACGTACAGCTGGCCGGTGCCCGTGGGGGCGTTGGTCAGCGCGGCGGTGACTTCCTGCCAGCCGGCGCCGGCCGGGATGGTGACGTTGGCGAACGGCGCGGCCGTCGCCGAGTTCCAGCGCAGCGCCAGGGTGCCGGCGCCGGAGGCGCGGACCTTCACGCTGTCGATGCCGGTGAAGTTGATCGGGTCCCAGGCGATCGAGTCACCCGGGTCGAGCGAGGTGATCTTGCCGAGGCCCGAGGCGTTCGGGTCGTCGGTGTCGACGGCGCCGTTGATGATGTCGGCGTGCTCGGCCTGCTGGAGCTTGGGGTTGAGGATGATGCTGGCCTCGCCCAGCGCCGGCGGGAGGCCGTTGGCACCGTTGTCGCGGTAGGAGACCACGACGACACCGAAGATGTTCTCGGTCTCACCGTGCTCGGGGGCGTTGGCCGGGGTCGGCCAGGCGCCGGAGCAGCCCGTGCCCAGGGTCTGCGGGTGCGCGTGGTTGTCGTGGCCGAGGCCGAAGTTCCACTGCATGCGGGTGCAGACGGCGTTGGGGCCGTCTTCGGCGTCCGCGGCGGACAGGTTGAACGGAACCGCCTGGCCCCAGTCGAAGAAGCCGCCGTTCGCCGGGGTGTTGACCGACACCTCGGGCGAGGTGTTGCCGACGGAGATCTCGATCGAGGTCAGCGCCGACCGGCCACCGGAGTCGGTGACCTTGAGGCGGGCGAAGTACAGGCCGTTGGTGGTGTAGGTGTGGCTGGCCTGCACACCGGTCCCGTCGAAGGTGCCGTCGCCGTCGAAGTCCCACTCGTAGGTGAGCGTGCCCGGCTCGGTGTCGGACGAGGCCGAGGCGTCGAAGTTCACGGTCAGCGGCGGGCCGCTCGACGACCGCTTGTCGACCTTGATCTTCGCCTGCGGGCTCTTGTTGTCCGGCGAGTAGTCGATCCGGTAGAGACCGGCGTCGGGGTTGGCGCGGAAGAAGCCGTCGCCGTAGTCCAGGACGTAGAGCGCGCCGTCGGGGCCGAACTCGATGTCGATCGGGCTGTCGGTGATCGGCATGGCGGCCGTGTTCAGCGCGCTGTTCGGGAGGAACTGCTCGATCTTGGTGACCGGGCCGTCGGGGCCGCCGATGGTGAAGGCCGCCAGGTAGTCCTGTGAGAACTCGGCGAAGAACGCCTTGCCGTCCCAGTACTGCGGGAACTTGTGGGTCGACGGGTTCGCCGCGTCGTAGTGGTAGATGGGGCCGCCCATGGGGCCCTGGCCACCCTGCGGGTCGAAGTCGGTCAGACCGGCCCACTCGATCGGCTGGTGGGTGTTGTTGTCGCCGTAGTACAGGTCGGCCGGGACGGCCGGGGGAAGCTGCGCGATACCGGTGTTGAACTTCGAGGTGTTGGTCGGACCGGCGTTGCAGTCGAACCACTCACGCGGCGTGTTGGTCGCGAAGTTCCAGTTGTTGTAGTTGAAGTTGTTGCCCGTGCAGTACGGCCAACCGGCGTTGATCGGCTTGTTCAGCGGGGTGGTGTTCCACTCCACGTAGCCCATCGGGCCGCGGTCGGCGTTCGGCGCACCGGCGTCGGGGCCGTAGTCGGCCCAGGACAGGTTGCCGGTGACGCTGTCGACGTCCATGCGGAAGGGGTTGCGCACGCCGGTCACGAAGATCTCGGGACGGGTCTTCGGGGTGCCCGGCGCGAACAGGTTCCCCGCGGGGATCGTGTACGAACCGTCGCCCGCGACCTTGATGCGCAGGATCTTGCCGCGCAGGTCGTTGCTGTTGCCGGAGCCGCGACGGGTGTCGAGACCCGGGTTGCCTGCGGCGTCGTTGTTGGGGGCGAAGCCGTTGGCGCCCGGGGCCGAGGCCGGCGTGTTGTCGCCGGTGCCCAGGTAGAGGTTGCCGTCGGCGTCCCAGTCGATGTCACCCGCGACGTGGCAGCACTGACCGCGCTGGACCTCGACCTTGATGATGACCTGCTCGGTGGTCAGGTCCAGCTTGTCGCCGTCCCACTTGAACCGGGAGAGCTGGTTGTAGCCCTTCCACTGGTCCCAGTACGCGTCGGTCTGGCCCGCGGGGAGCGAGTTCGGCGACGACCCGGTCGGAGTGGTCTCGACGTAGGGCGGGGTCATCTTCGAGGGGGCGTAGTAGAGGTACACCCACTTGTTGTTCGCGAAGTCGGGGTCCAGTTCGATGGTCTGGAGGCCGTCTTCGGAGTTGTTGTACACCGAGATCGTGTTGATCGTCTTGGTGATGCCGGTGCCCGGGTCGGTCAGCCGGATGTCGCCGTTACGCGCGGTGTGCACCACGCGCAGGTCGGGCAGCACGGCCATGTCGACGGGCTCGCCGACGTTCTTGGTGAGGGTGATCTTCTCGTAGTTCGACCACACGATGGCCGGGTCGTCGGCGGCCTGCGCGGCGGGCACGCCGAGCATGCCTAACGGAAGCGCCAGGGCGGCCACAATGGCCCCCAGCGCCCTTCGGGTACGCTGCATGGAAGGTACTTCTCCTTGGACGAGGAGTATCGGAACCGGACCGCCACGCCCGCCGGGGCAACGGCGGCTCCGCGCGGCGGTCCGGTATGAAACTGGCCTGCGACTGCTCAGTGGTTACTCGTAGTACCGGTCTTCGCGCATGGCGGCCCAGTTGTTCCAGCTCAGCTGAGCGATGTTGAGCGACTGCATCGGGTCGGTGCCCGGCGCGGTGTCCTGCTCGATCATCGGGTTGTGCTTGTCGCGGATCTTCACCGTCTCGAAGAACTCGCGGTAGTTGATGTTGCCGACGCCCAGCGGGGCCATCTCGTAACCGGCCGGCAGGGCCGGGTTGCTCTTGCCGTCCTTGATGTGGAACAGCGGGTAGCGCTTCTGGTTGTCGCGCACCAGCTGGAACGGCTGGAAGATGTTCTGCTGGACCGAGCCGTCCGGCGCCGTGAAGACGCTGAACCGGTACTGGGCGACGTGAGCCCAGTAGAGGTCCATCTCCAGGTAGACCAGGTGCTTGTCGGTCTGGCTGAGGAAGTACTCCAGCTTGCGGACACCGGACGAACGGGTCGGCCGGCCCTGCGCGTCCAGCGGGCCGCTGTCCAGCAGGAAGTTGTACGCCGCGTCGTGGTTGTGCGTGTACAGCTTCAGCCCGGCGGCGGTCGCCAGCTCGCCCAGCGCGTGCCACTTGGCGATGGCGATGTCCCAGTCGGCCTTGTAGTTGCTGCTGGTGGGGTCGCTGCCGGTCCCGACATGCTGCATGCCGAGGATGTTGGCGATCTCCAGGTGCTGCTTGAACCGGTCGATGTCGGCCTGGCTCAGCGGCCACGACGAGGGGATGAAGCCGTGGTTGCCCTGGGCCCGCAGGCCGTTGGCGTCCAGCCACGAACGCATTAACTGCGCGCCGGCGACGGACTCGAGCGTACGGCCGCCTTCGGCGTTCGCGTGCTGGGTGTAGCCGGCGAACTCGACCTGCTTGTAGCCGATCGTGGCCAGGGCGGCGAGGACTTCCTTGAAGCCCGAGGGAGCCGTGTTGACCAGAGGGTCACGGCCCGTGGCGTCGCGGACGGTGTAGAGGATGATGCCTCGCTGGGAGGCGGGAACCAGGGCGCTCCGGTCGTCCGGCAGCACCGCCGCGGCGGCGGGGTCGGCGACGGGGGCGTCGTCGGCCATCGCGACCCCGGGCAGGGCGAGTGCCCCGGCCGTGGCGGCAGCCACACCGGTGGTGGCCGCGATGAACTGGCGCCGGTTCAGGCCCAGGCTTCGGCGGAGAGCGTCCTGTTGGGCATGCGTGTCGCTCACGCTTACTCCTCTTCGATGAGGGACGCGTGCGCCGATCACGTCTCTGTGACTCTGTGTCGACCCGCGGGCTGCCACCGCCCTTGAGCTGATCGATGACATTGTTACTACGGGATATGGAGGGGGTCAACGGGCTCAGGCCTGCATTGTGATCCCCGGTCGGACCGTTCCTGAACCCCGTGGGAGCGTGTTCCTGCTGGCAGGTGGGCGCAGTGCAACGTCACATGGGGCCCTGGTGGGGTAATTAATCTCGTCGATCGGCAGACTTCTGTTGACAAAAATCATAAGTCCCATCTATCGTCCCGAAACATGTAGGACATCTGTGGTTTCTCCTACAAAACATCCGATGTATCTCGGGTGCCGGTTCCGCCAGAGCCGAATGCCCTCGTCCATGCTCCAACTTCCGTCTCCTGGTGGATACGGTTCGGTCCCTCCCGTCGTCGCGCCGAGTCGACGGGGTCACCAGGGAAATGCCACCCCGGCCTGGATCCCCCAGCATGAGTGTTCGGAAAACGCCGCGATCGCCGTACCTCCTCGGAGGCACGGCGATCGCGGGTTAGCCTGTTTGACCAGCTGATTCAGCTGGTCGTTCTGTATGCCGGCCCATTCGCCGGCCACCTTCTTCGTCAGCAGCCCGATTGCCCGCCGGACCGTTCACCGACCCGGCCGATTCCCACCCAGGTCCCTCGCGACCGTCAGTCGACCCGTTCACCAGCTCGGCCGATCGCCCCTGGACCGCTTGCCGGCCGGTAGTCACCGGCGAGGCCCTCTCATCGTCTGATCGTCGCCGGCCCGTTGAATCGCCGGCCGTGTCGTGTGCTGAAGCATCAGATCGCCGGACCGTTCACGACTTGGCCGTTTACCGGCCGGGTCCCTTGTGGTCGGCCGGTGCCGATCGGCTCGCTTGCCGATCCCATTGTTTGCCCGTTTGGGGCTTTTGTCCGAATCTGCGGTTGCGGGCCGGTTCTTCCGTCGAGTCCTTCGCCGCCCGTGTTTTATACCGGTCGTTCGCCGGGCCGCCCGTTTCGCTGACCGAGGGTCGGCTTGCCGCCCGTGTCGTCTGCCGCTCGTTTTGCGGGGCCGCCCGTTTCGCTTCTTGGTCGGTTATGCGGGCCGAGGGTTGGTTTGCCGCCCGGGTTGCATGGCGCCCGTTTCGCGGGTTCGTCTGTTTCGCCTCTCTGGGCACCTTCCTGATCGAGGGTTCGCCTTTCGTGCCCATGTCGCATTTCGACCGGTTTTCTTCTCGCCTGGCTTGGGTGGCCGAACTGCCCGAGAAGGATTGGGCGGCCTGATCGGTAGGGCGGTCCGGTTTCCCCAGGGCGCGGCTGGCCAGGGCGAAAACGTCAGTCGTATGGGAGAAGATGGTCCGGCCCCGGGTGGGTGGGCCATCTCGACGCCTGCGGGTTCGCCGCCTGCTGATGTGGCCGGCCTCTGCTCGCGGATTGTCGACCGCTGGTTCGTTTGCCGGATCGTCTGACCGCCGCCAGCCGGTTCGTTCGTCAGCTCGCCTGACCGCTGTCGGCCCGTTCGTGGGTCAGATCGCCGGACCGTTGCCGGCCCGCTCGTTCGTCGTCCCGGGTGACGGCTGGGGCTGACTTTGGGCGAGATCGCCGCTGCTCTGCTGTGCCGCCGTTGCGGGGCGGAGTGTGCGCGGCCGGTTGGCGCCGGGTGCGGGGCGGGCCGGGGCCGCGGCGGGCGGTGCCAGGGTGGGCGGAGCCGTAACGGAAAGAAAAGATCTTGAGCCTTTTGTCCCCCGCCGGGCCGTTGGGCGGCCCGGCGGTGGGGCGGTTCGATCAGCCTGCGCAGGCGGTGGCGAGCTGCTGGGTCGCCTCGGAGGTCTTGGTGGCGAACTCGGTCATCGCCGAGGGGTTCGCCGGGTCGATCTTGAGGCTGGCCCAGGTGGTGGACATGGCGGTCAGCGACGACTTGAGGTCGCCGTCGGCCTTGTCGGCCAGGCCCTTGAGCTGGGTCGCGAGAGCCTGGGTCTCCGTGTTGATCCCGTCGAGGTTTCCGGCGGCCTGGCCGACCTTGGTGCTGTAGTCGGTGAACGCCTTCATGGCCTCGTTGCACACCTCAGTGGTGTTCGAGCCGGCGCCACAAGCGGTGAGGCCCATGAGGAGAGTGGTCGCACCGGCGACGAGGATGAGGCGAGCGGTCTTCATTGGGAGAGTGCCTTCCTAGTTGTCTTTGACGAGACGGGACACTAGGGAAGCCGACTTGCGACGACCTTTCAGGCCGCTTACAGCTTTTACGCCTGCCTTATGCCCGAACCCTTACGCCGGTGGCCGCTCGGCCGCCGCCGGGGTGAGGTCGCTTGTGCAGAACGCACACCTACGAGCCGCGATGGGTACGTCGCTCAGACACTCGGGGCACTGCTTCTCCGTCGAGACCTTGTCCTTCTCGAACATGGTGACCAGCCGGGTCATGGGTGTGACCACCAGCCAGTAGACGACCGCCGCGATGATCATGAAGCTCAGTAACGTGTTGAGGAAGTGACCGTAGGCGAAGTCGCTGCCGTTCAAGGTGAACTTCAGCTCGCCGAAGCTGTCCTCGGCGCCGCCGGTGATCGCCTTGACCAGGGGTGTGATGAAGTCGGCGACCACGGCCTGGATGAGGCCGCCGAAGGCGGCGCCGATGACCACGGCGACCGCGAGCTCCACGATGTTGCCGCGGAGGAGGAACTTTTTGAATCCGCTCATGGGCCCGCAGGCTACCCAATGAAAGGGGGCAGATTCCGCATGAAAGATTCGGCAGGATTGCGGGAAGGTGGCGAGCGGGTCTGGCAACGGCTCCGACACGGGCAGGAAACACGTGCTTATTCTGGGAGCGCTCCCATTGACGGGAGCGCTCCCATGGGTTCTCGCAGGATTAAACCCGTAATTCAAGGGATCGTGCGGACACGTGCGGAGGCCCGCACGATCGCCCTTACTCTCGCGGGTCAGAAGATCGCCTTCCACCGGGCGTTCCACAGAGTGGACCGGGAAGGGCCCCGGCGTTCCAGCCTGAATGGCCTTGCGACGCCCAGCCGGTCATGCGATGCCCGACTGGCCGTTACGGCGCGCGGCCGGTCTTGCGGTGCCCGACTGGTCATGACGACGCCCAGCCGGGCAGCCACGACACCGTCGGGTGGCTGGCCCCCGGCAGCGGTAGGTGGCTGTCTCGGTGTAACCCGCTCCGGTCAGGTTCCCTTCGCTGCGAAGGCTGCCGACAGCCGGTCGAGGGCCGCCTCCAGCCGTGTCTTGAGGGCAGGAGTGAGGACGCCCTCCCGGAGGCGGTCGTTCAGCTTTATACGGAGGTTGGGGACCGCGCCGCCGTCGTTGTTGGCGATCATGTTGCGCAGTTCGAGTCGCAGGTCCTCGGCGGCCAGCTTGCCGATGTCGCCCGACTTCCTGCCCTCGGTCACCAGGCGGTCGAACCCCGCCGCGGCCGACTCCACGGTCGGGGCGCCGGGGATCGGGCTGGCCAGCGGAATGGGGGCCAGAGTCGATCCCGGACGAGGGGTGGGGCGGGGCGGCGGGGGATCGGGTTTCTCGCCGGCCGGGGGATCGTCTCCAGGCGGGGGGCCTTCTTCTGCCGGGGGGTCGCCTCCGGCGGAGGGGTCGTCTCCGGTTGCCCTGTCAGGCTTCGGGTCGGTTTCGGTGGGGCCGCCCGTGTCCGGGGCGCCCGCTTCGGTGGCCTGGGGTTCGGCGGTGTCCGGGTTGGGGTCGAGGACGGGGCGGCTCTGGTCGGGTGAGGTGCGGGAGGTGGCCTGGCTCGTGGGGGTCACGGTCAGGCTCATGTCCGCGGCCAGCCCGGCCGGGGTGCCGCCGGGCTGCTGCCAGACCAGGATGCTGAGGGCCAGGACCCCCGCCACGGCCGCGCCCCACTTGACCCAGCCGGGCTCGCGTTCGGCCTCGCCGGGTAGCAGGGCGGCCGCGACCTCGCGGGCGCTGGGCCGGTCTGTCGGGTCGGGCGACAGACATCGGCGGCAGACGGCCGCGATCTCGGGGGGCAGTCCGGGGACGCCCTCGGCGCTGGGGGGTGGCCCGTCGCGGCGGGCCTGTTCGATGCCCTCCCAGGTCGTCTCGGGGTAGGGCGGGTGGCCTTTCAGCATTTCGTACAGGAGGACGCCCAGGGAGTAGACGTCCACCGCGGGTGCGGCGGGTAACTCCTTGAGGCGTTCGGGGGCGACGTACGGCGGGGTACCGAAGTCCTTGACCAGGTCGTCGTCGGCCTCGCCGGCGAAAGCGGCGATGCCGAAGTCCAGGAGCTTGGCTCCCTCGGAGGTGAGCAGGACGTTCTCCGGCGTCACGTCCCGGTGCACGATGCCGCGTTCGTGGGCGGCGGCGAGCACCAGCGCCAGGCGGGCGGCGATGGAGGCGGCCTCCTCCCACGGGAGCGGGCCGTCGGACAGGCGGTCGGCCAGGGAGCGGCCCTCGAGAAGGCGCATGACGACGTAGGCGGCGAGGCGTCCCCGGGGGGTGACGGTCTCGCCGTAGTCGTAGACCTCGATGGCGTCGGGGTGGATCAGCCGGGCCGTCGCCCTGGCCTCCCGGCGGATGAGTTCCCGGCCGGGGTTGTCGCCGTCGAGGGAGGAGTCGAGCAGCTTGATGGCGACGGTCCGCTGGAGCGACTGGTCGAACGCCTTCCAGATGACCGACATCCCGCCCGTCGCTATCCGCTCCTGGAGCAGATAGCGACGGGTCAGGACATCGCCTTCGGCCAGCTCAGGTCGATTCACGGACGATCAGTTCCGTGGGCAGGACCGGATTGCCCTTGGGTGCCTCACCGTCGGCCAGGGCCATGAGGAGCATCCGGGCGGCCAGAGCCGCCTGTTCCTCCACCGGCTGGCGGACCGTGGTGAGCGTGGGCGTGGTGTGCCGGGCGATGGGGGCGTCGTCGAACCCGACCACCGCGACGTCGTCGGGCACCTTGCGCCCGGCTCGCCGCAGCGCCTGGATCGCGCCGGCCGCCATTACGTCGGACGCGGCGAACACCGCGTCCAGCCTGGGCGCGCGTTGCAGCAGCCATTGCATGGCGTGCGCTCCCGAAGCGTGGGTGAAGTCGCCGTACGCGACGGGCATGTCGGTGACCCCCGCGTCGCGGAGGGTCTCCCGGAACCCGTCGAGCCGGTCGCGTGCCGCCGGAAGAGTCGGCGGCCCGGCGATCGTGGCGATCACCCGCCTGTTGCTCAGCAGTAGGTGCTCGGCGGCCTGGCGGCCTCCGTCGCGGTTGTCCATGTCGACGTACGGCAGATCCACGCCGTCCGGCGGGCGCCCGGCACTGCGGACCGGGATCCCTGAGGCGGCGAGTGTCACGGCGAGCGGGTGGCGGGCCCGCGCCCCGATCAGGAGCACCCCGTCGACAGCCCCTGCCACCAGTGGCGGAGCGGCGATCGCGGCGGTCGCCGGAGTGGCCGTCATGATCACGAGGGGTACCCCGTGGCCCGCGAACACCTCTTCGGCGGCCGACAGCAGTCGTGCGTAGTACGGCTCGGTGAACAACCGAGGCGTCTGCTCACAGACAACTGCGGCGACGATCTGGTCCGTACGGCGCGCGGTGGAGCCCCGGGGGGCTCTCCGGCGGACGTACCCCAGGCGCGACATGGCGTCGTGGACCTGTCGCCTGGTGCTTGTGGTCACTCTGACCGAGCCCGTCAGGACTCGGGAAGCGGTTGCCGGGGAGACGCCAGCAGCGGCGGCTACCTCTGCGAGGGTGGGAAGATCGGCCATCCGGTCTCCTCAGGCCCGAATTGTGTTACGCGGCGGCTTGGGAGCGCTCCCAAGAACGTAGCACTGTTTCGTGCGTGTCAACAGAGGTTTCGTGTGGATGAAACCTTTCATCGATTTTCGGTCCCCTTGCGCATGATCGCAGGCTAGAACAGGTGCTCCGGAAGCGCATCAAAGTTTGACCGAAAGAGTTAGGAGAGTTCTGCGGGAGGCGCGAATCGTGCGATGTGTGGCCCTCCAACCTTTATATGAACACCCCCTTATGTGGGTTTCGGTAGGGTCTCGCCCCATGACGACCTTCCCCCGGATCGCCCTGCCCGCCATCGTGGCCGCGGCCCTGATGTCCGGATGCGCCGCCGAGACCGTGGTCGACGCCGCGCCTTCCCCCGCAGCCACCTCGGCGGCCACCTCCGCCGCGCCGATTCCGACCGTGACGGCCTCGCAGGAGTCCTCGGCGACCGAGCCGGCCGAGGAGCCGACGGCCACCGAGGAGCCGGAAGTCGTCGCGGACGCCGGGCCGAACGTGCCCGACAAGACCTTCGCCGCCGCCCTGATCACCCACAACCTGCAGGCCTACGACCTGACCGGGCTCGCCGCGACCGCCGCGGGCGACCAGTGGGTGCGCGACTTCGCCGCCGCGTACCGGGCGGAACGCGAGCCCGAGGTCGAGACGCTGAAGGGGTGGCTGGCCGAGTGGGAGGTGGAGCCGCTCAAGCGCGGCCAGCCGATGCCGGGGCTGATCTCCGAGAAGGACATGGCCGATCTGGCGGGCTCGGCGGGAGCCGCCTTCGACGAGCGCTTCGCCGCGTTGATGATCCAGCACCAGAAGGGCGCGCTGAAGCTGGCCGGGGACGAGGCGGACGGCGGTTCCTACGGGCCGGCGGTGCAGATGGCCAACGCGATCATCGAGGCGGGCGACAAGCAGCTGAAGGAACTCCAGAAGTTCCAGAAGTCGCTGTAATCAGGCCTTTCTTCGATTGCGGGAGTGGGGCGGCCGGGCCGCCCCTTTCTCTTTGCGCGGCGTGACGACGGGCACGGGGTTCCGGTCGTGTACGCGGCCACGAAGCCGCCACCGCCATGAGAAATGGCCACCTGAGATTGGGTGAGACCCGATCGAGGCGCGACTAGGTCTCGTACGTGTCCAGCCTCGGTGGCAGGGCGTTCCAGGTGCAGAAGGCCGACGACTCCTTGCCGTCGCGCAGGAACGTGATGCGCAGCCAGTAGGGCTCGGTCCACGTCTGCAGTTCCCAGCCCTCGGCCGGGGTCGCCGACACGATCCGGCAGTCCTTCTCCCGTACGGCCACCGTCGCCCGGCCGCCGTTCAGGTTGAAGGTGTGCAGCTTCTCCTCCGACTGGGCGGCCTGGCTCTGGGCGGAAGGCGAAGGCTGGGGAGCCTGGCTCTGTTTGGGCGCTGGCGGCGGGGTCGGCTTCGGCTCGCTCGTCGTCGCGGTGACCGTCGGGCGGCGGGTCGCGGCGGGCGTCTTCCGGGGCCGGGGCGTGGCGGCTGCGGCGGTGGGTGTGACCTGGATGGAAGCCGGTGGCTCGCTCGGTGGCACGGCCGCCTCGGGCGAGGGCGGTTCGCGCCGGACGCCTGACACCACGTTCGGCTGGGGCGCCGCGACCACCAGGGGAGTCAGCGGCTCGCCGTCGCCGAGGGCCGTACGCAACACGCCGCTGACGCCGAACCAGGCGACCCCGACGGCGAGGGCGGTGGCCCCGCACCACGCCACGGTGTACCCGATCGCACGCATATGGCGCCATTATCCCCGAAAGACCATGGAAACGTGTCGTAACGTGTGGGGCCATGGCGACGGTACTGGTGGTGGAGGACGACGAGTTCGTCCGGTCGGCGATCATCCGCGATCTGAGTGGCCGCAGCCACGCCGTGCGCAGTGCGGGTGGCGCCCTCGACGCGTTACGCGACATCGCGCACTTCCCGCCCGACGTGGTGGTGCTCGACCTGGGCCTGCCCGACCTCGACGGGGCCGAGGCGCTGAAGATGCTGCGGGCCATCTCCGACGTGCCGGTCATCATCGCCACGGCGCGGGACGACGAGGCCGAGATCGTCCGGCTGCTCCAGGACGGCGCCGACGACTACCTGGTCAAACCGTTCTCCGGCGACCATCTCAACGCGCGCATCGAGGCGGTGCTGCGGCGGGCGCGGACCACACCGGCGGTGGCGGCGATCCGGGTGGGCGGGCTGACCGTCGACACGGCCCGGCGGGAGGCCGCGCTCGACGGGAAGGCGCTGGAGCTGACCCGCCGGGAGTTCGACCTGCTGGCCTATCTGGGCGCCCGGCCCGACCGGGTGGTGTCGCGGAAGGAGCTGCTGACCGAGGTCTGGCGGCAGTCCTACGGCGACGACCAGACGATAGACGTCCACCTGTCGTGGCTGCGGCGCAAGCTCGGGGAGAGCGCGTCGAGCCCTCGCTACATCCATACGGTCCGGGGGGTCGGAGTCCGCCTCAGCGCTCCGGGTGCCGAGTAGATGCGCAGGAGCCTGGCGCTCGTCGCCGTCGCCGTGACGGCCATGGTCGCGCTCGCGTTCCTGATCCCGCTGGCCGCCGCCGTGAAGCAGGCCGCCGAGAGCAGGGCGCTGGGCGACGCCGAGCGGCAGGCCAGCATGATCGTCCCGGCGCTGGTGGTGACCACCGACCCGGAACGCCTCGAACCGGCCCTGGCCAGCACCGCCGCCGGTGGCGCGGCGCGGCTGGCGGTCCACCTCGAAGGCGGGTCCGTCGGGGTCTCGCGGATCGGCGGCGTCGACCCGGCTGCCGTCCGGGCCCAGACGATCAAGGTGCCCGGCGGGTTCGCGCTGCTCCGCCCGGTCGCGCTGGACCGGGGGAGAAGGGCGGTGATCGAGGTGTACGTCCCCGACGCCGCCCTCGGCGAGGGAGTCGCCACCTCCTGGGCGATCCTCACCGGGGTGGCGGTCGCGCTGGTCGCGGGCTCGGTCGTGGTGGCCGACCGGCTCGGCTCCCGGATGGTCAAGGCGACCCGGTCGCTGGGCGCCGCCGCGGGCGCCCTCGGCACCGGCGACCTGTCGGTCCGCATCACCCCGGCGGGCCCGCCTGAGCTGGTCGCCGCCGGTCAGGCCTTCAACACCATGGCCGACCAGGTCGCCGGGCTCCTCGCCGCCGAGAGGGAACTCGCCGCCGACCTGTCCCACCGCCTCAGAACCCCCCTCACCGCGCTCCGGCTCCACGTCGGCAGTGAGGGCCCGGCCGCCGAGCAGGTCGACCGCCTCGAACGCGCGGTCGACGCCATCATCGAGACCGCCCGACGGCCGGCCCGTCCGACGACCATGGGGTGCGACGCGGCGGCCGTCCTGAAGGAGCGCCTCGCCTTCTGGTCGGCGCTGGCCGAAGACCAGGCCAGACCTTGGGATCTGTACGGAACCGAGGAGCCCGCCAAGGTCCCGGTGGCGGCGGCCGACCTGAGCGCGGTCATCGACGCCACCCTCGGCAACGTGTTCCGGCACACCCCCGAACGCACCGCCTTCACCGTCACCCTCCACCAGGGATCCGGCATGGTCGGCATCCTGATCGCCGACGCGGGGCCGGGCATCGACGACCCGGCGGGCGCGCTGAAGCGCGGCCACAGCGGCGCCGGCTCGACCGGCCTCGGTCTGGACATCGCCCGCCGCCTGGCCGAATCGACCGGCGGCCACCTCAAGGTCGACCGGTCGCCCCTGGGCGGCGCGGCCATCCAGATCTGGCTGCGCACCACGGAGCCTGCCACCGGTCCGCGCCCGGCCCGCCGGTTGCTCCGGCGCGCGGGCGGCCCACGGCAGGTGTGAGGGCCGCAGCGAGCTGGACATTGGCCCCTTTTCGGTAGAGTCCGCCCATGGAATTCCGGGTGCTCGGGCCCATCACGGTGATCGGCGCCGACGGCGTCGCTCTGGATATCGGACCGCTCCAGCAGCGCTCGGTGCTGGCGCTCTGCCTGCTCGCCTCGCCCCGGCCGGTGACCGTGGCGCGGATCATCGACGCCCTGTGGGACGAGGCGCCGCCGGCGAGTGCGGTGAACACCGTCCAGGCGTACATCTCCAAGCTGCGCCGGGCGCTCGAACCGAGCCGGTCGCGCCGGGGGGCCGCCGCCGTGCTCGTCGGCCGGTCCGGCGGCTACGCCCTGGACATCCCCGACGCCGACGTCGACCTGCGCCGGGCGGCCATCCGGGTGGACGAGGGGCGGCGGCTGCTCAACGCCGGAGACGCGGGGAAGGCGGCGCGGGAGTTCCGGCTGGCGCTCAGCGAGTGGCGGGGCGACGCGCTGACCGGGTTCGAGAACCTCGCCTGGGCGCGTGAGGAACGCGTCGCGCTCGACGAGCTGCGGCTGACCGTGGTCGAGGAGGCCAACGAGGCCGACCTCGCGCTCGGCCGGGGTTCGGAGCTGGTGCCGGAGCTGGCGCGGCTGGTGGCGGCGTACCCGACGAGAGAACGGGTCCGCAGGCAGGCCGCGCACGCCCTCTACCAGGCGGGACGCCAGGCCGACGCGCTGGCGCTGCTGGCCGAGGGGCGGCGGGTGCTCGTCGACGAGCTGGGCCTGGACCCCGATCCGAGCACCCGTGAGCTGGAGGCGCGCATCCTCGCGCAGGACGCCGGGCTCGCCCCGGCGGCGCAGGTGCGGATGGTCGCGCCGCCGCCGGCGGAGGAGATCCTGGGCCGGTCGGCCGAACTCGACCGGCTGGCCGCCGCCGTCGAGGCGCCGGGCCACCGGATCGTGCTGGTCGCCGGGGAGCCGGGGATCGGCAAGACGAGCCTGGTGGAGGCCGCCGCGCATCGGGCGTCCGGGGCGCGGGTGGTCATCGGCCGGTGCTGGGACGGCGGTGGCGCGCCGCCGTTCTGGCCGTGGGTGCGGGCGCTGCGCGAACTGACCGGCCGCGACGGCGAACTCGCCGAGATCACCGCCGCCACCGGCGAGTTCCCCATGTACGAGGCCATCGCCCGCCTGGTCAACGCGGCCGGCCCGACGGTGATCGTGCTCGACGACCTCCAGTGGGCCGACGCCTCCTCGCTGCGCCTGCTCGACTTCCTGGCCACGACGCGGTCGTGCCCGGGGCTGACGGTGCTGGCGACGTACCGGGACACCGAGGTCGGCGAGCCGCTGGCCCGCGCGCTCGCGGCGCTGCGCCGGCTGTCGCACGTCGAGGGCGTGACCCTGGGCGGGCTGCCCGAGGACGCGGTGGCCGAATATCTGGCCCGATCGGGCGCCGATCCGCTTCGGGCGGGGGTGGAACTGCGGCGTACCGGCGGGAACCCGTTCTTCCTCGGTCTGGGCGACACTCCGGGCGCGATGGCCGAGGTGCTGCGCGGACGGCTGGCCGCGCTGCCCCCGGGGGCGCACGACGTGCTGAGCGCCGCCGCCCTGATCGGCCGGGAGACCGAGCTGGGCGTGCTGCTCGACGTGCTCGACCTGCCGCAGGACCAGGTGCTCGACGTGCTCGACGCGGCGGTGCAGGCCAGGCTGCTGACCGAGCGGTCGCTCCACTACACCTTCAGCCACGACATCGTGCGCGACGTGCTGCGCGACGGCCTGGCCCCGCTGCGCCGCCGCCGCATGCACGCGCGGGTCGCCGCCGTGCTGGAGAGCCGCGGCACCCAGCCGGGCGAGCTGGCCTACCACTACCGCGAGGGCCTGGTCATCTCCGGCATGGCCACCAAGGCGATCACCTACGCCCGCGCCGCGGCCCGGCACGCCACCGGCCAGTTCGCCCACGAGGACGCGGCCGGCCATCTGGAGCACGCCGTCGCCCTCACGGGCCAGCTCCCCGTCACCGACCTGGCGCTGAAGTGCGACCTGCTGATCGAACTGGCCGAGGCGCTGACGGTGGCGGGCCTCAATTCCCGCGTACACGCGGTTCTGGACGAGGCCGTCGCCGTCGCCGACGACCTGGGCGACGGCGAACGCCTGGCCCGCGCGGCGCTGGGCTTCTCCGACCCGCTGGTCTGGGCCATGTACGAGGAGCTCAACGCCACCGCCGTCCTGGTCGAGCGGATCGACCGGGCGCTGCGCGGGGCGGGGGCACGCTGGCGCTCGATGCTGCTGTCGGCCGCGGCGATCATCGGCGCCTTCAGCCGCCCGATGGACGCCAGCCGCGCTCTGGCGGCCCAGGCGATCGAGGAGGCGTCCGACGACCGCTCGCTGCTGCGGGCGCTGAGCGCGGCCGATCTCCTGTCGCGGGGCGTGGCCCCCATCGCCGAGCGCGAGGCGCTGATCGCCCGGATGCGCGAGGTCACCGTCGATCTGGTCGACGAGTGGCTGGTCGAGGAGGCCTGGTTCGTCGAACTCTTCACCCAGGGCCGCTTCGAGGAGGGCCGGCCGATCCTGGCCTGGCTGCGCGAGACCGCCGTCGAACTGCGTCGCCCGGCTCTCGCGAGCCTGGCGGGCTGGTGGGCGGCGATCGTGGCCTACATGGTCGGCGACCTGGCCCTGGCGGAGGCCGAGGCGGCGGAGGCCGCCCGCGCTCACCCGGACGGCGGCCGGGGCCCGAAGTCACGCGCCGACCTGATGCGCGCCCTGCGGCTGCGCGCCGAGGGCGACTCGGCGGCGGCCCTGGAGATCGACGGCCGGGAACAGTTGTGGACGATCCTGCGCTGCGCCCTCCTGCTCGACGTGGGCCGGGAGGAGGAGTCGAGGGAGATCTTCGCCGAGCTGTCGCGCGACGGCTTCGCCGTCATGGTCGGCGACCTGGCCTACCGGATCGTCCCCGACCTGCTCACCGAGCTCATCGTGGCCTTCGACGACCGGGAGGCGGCCGACGCCCTCTACCCCCACCTGGAGGTCTGCACCGGACGCGTCCTCGGCTGGGCGGTGGCCGACAGTTGCCTGGCCCGCCTGGCCGAGGTGCAGGGCCGTGACTCGGCCACGCTGCGGAAATCGGCCGACGAGTTCGCCCGGAGGGCCGGCATGCCCCGCTGAATCACCCACTGAGCCCGACAAGTTCCCGGCAAGTGACGGCCAAGCCGGACCGGCGAAGCTGGACCGCATGCTCGAACCGCATCGCATCGCCCCCGACACCGTGCTGATCCCACGCCTCGTCCCGGCCGCCGACGGGTTCGGCTTCGTCAACACCATGGTGATCACAGGCCGGGAGCCGGTGCTGGTGGACACGGGCTCGGCCCTCCACCGCGACCAGTGGCTCGAAGACGTCTTCGCCGTGGTCGAACCGGCGGACATCCGATGGATCTTCATCAGCCACGACGACGCCGACCACGTGGGCAACCTGACGACCGTCCTGGACCTGTGCCCCCGCGCCACCCTGGTCACCGGCCGCCTCCGCCACCCCCCGCTCGATCCCCGCCGCAGGATCCGCCACATCCGCGACGGCGAGTCCTGGGTCGCCGGCGGCCGCACGCTGAGGGCCGTCCGCCCGCCCCTGTACGACGCCTCCGCCACCCTGGGCCTCTACGACGACCGCACCGGCGTCTACTGGGCCGCCGACTGCTTCGGCGCCGTGGTGGCCACCCCCGTGGTCGACGCCTCGGAGGTCCCCGCCGACGAACACCTGGAAGCCGTCTGCCGCTTCGCGACGGGCCTGAGCCCCTGGCGGGCGTGGCTGGACCCGGTGGTCTTCGGCGGGTACGTCGACCAGATCGCCGCCATGGAACTCACCGCACTGGCCACGGCGCACGGCCCGACGATCACCGGCCGGCGGATCAAGCTCGCCTTCGACGCGCTCCGCTAGACGGTCAGGTGCCGCTGGAGGTCTCCGGAGGGAAGGTGTGGCCGCTGCGGAGGAAGTCGCGCCACTTCTCCTGGTCGTATTTCTGGGGGTGGGTGTTCTTGATGAACTCGACGACGGTGTCGACGAACCGCTCCGGCTGGTCGTGGTGGGGGAAGTGGCCTGTGCGGGGGAAGACGGACAGGCGGCTGCCGGGCATGGCCTGGTGGGCGACGGTCGCGTGGGTCGCGGGGATGACCGTGTCGTTGGCGCCCCAGATGATCAGTGTGGGCATGCCCGCCGTCAGGTAGCACCGGTCGAGCATCGTGATGACCTGGCCGCGCATGTCGACCCCGGCCCGCAGCGTCCGCAGGAACGCCTGCCGGGCGGTCATCGAGGTCAGGCCCTGATAGCGGGCCAGCACGTGGTCGAAGTCGGGGCCCATCCGCAGGCCTCGCTTCAGGAGGGGGGCGACCAGACGTACCAGACCTTGAACGGGGGCCGAGGTGGCGACGGCGAGGCCGGTTTCGGCGGCGAGGGGGCCGCTGGCGAGGCGGAGCAGGGGATGGACCTCGCGGCCGACGCCGCCGCTGCTGACCAGGACCATGCGTTCGCAGCGTTCGGGGAACTGGTAGGCGAACTGCATCGCGATGCCGCCGCCGAGGGAGTGGCCCACTACGGTGACCTCGTCGACGCCGAGGACGCCGAGGAGGTCGCGCATGCCGCACGCGTAGGCCGCGACGCCGTAGTCGGCTCGCGGCTTGTCGGAGTCACCGTGTCCTAGCAGGTCAGGGGCTATCACCGTGTGGTGCTCGGCCAGCCTCTCCATTACGGGTTTCCACGTCTCGGAGCTGTCCGCTATGCCGTGGATCAGCAACAAGGGCGGTCCGCCACCGGCAATCCGGTACGCCCGCCTGTACCCGTGAACGTCGAGGAAGCGCACCTCGCTACTGTCCATACAAGAGTGTTCTGCCAGGTTGTTGCCCGTTTGTAACGCGCCCGTTTCCCCACGAAACCGAGGTTTTCCCGGCCCGTGGGAGTAACTCGCGATATGCGGGCAAAGAGAGTTCCCGCGATGGAGCATATGAAGATGCGAGAGATCTGGCCGGGGGATCCTTATCCGCTCGGCGCGACATATGACGGTGCGGGCACCAACTTCGCCCTCTTCTCCGAGGTCGCCGAGGGGGTGGACCTCTGCCTGTTCGACGACGAGGGCGGCGAGGAACGCGTCTCCCTCTCGGAGGTCGAGGGCCATGTCTGGCACTGCTACCTGCCGGGCATCCAGCCCGGCCAGCAGTACGGCTACCGCGTCCACGGCCCCTACGACCCCAAGCAGGGCCAGCGCTGCAACCCCAACAAACTCCTCATCGACCCCTACGCCAAGGCCATCGAAGGCGCGGTGACGTGGGACCAGGCGGTCTACGGCTACACCTTCGGCGACCCGGCCAGCCGCGACGACAGCGACTCGGCGCGGTACGTGCCGCGCAGCGTGGTCATCAACCCGTTCTTCGGCTGGGGCCACGACCGCCCGCCGCAGACGCCCTACCACGACACGTTCATCTACGAGGCCCACGTCAGGGGCCTGACGATCCAGCATCCGGGGGTTCCCGACCGGATCAAGGGCAGCTACGCCGCCATCGGCCACCCGGCCATCATCGACCACCTGACCTCGCTCGGGGTCACGGCGATCGAGCTGATGCCGATCCACCAGTTCGTCACCGACCACATCCTCGAGAAGCGCGGCCTGTCCAACTACTGGGGCTACAACACGATCGGGTTCTTCGCGCCGCACAACGCCTACTCCTCCTCGGGGGAGCGCGGCGGGCAGGTGCTGGAGTTCAAGGCGATGGTGAAGGCCCTGCACGAGGCCGGCATCGAGGTCATCCTCGACGTCGTCTACAACCACACGGCCGAGGGCAACCACCTCGGGCCGACGCTGAGCATGCGGGGCATCGACAACGCCAACTACTACCGGCTGGTCGAGAGCGACAACCGCTACTACATGGACACCACGGGCACCGGCAACAGCCTGCTCATGCGGTCTCCGCACGCGCTGCAGCTCATCATGGACTCCCTCCGCTACTGGGTGACCGAGATGCACGTCGACGGGTTCCGCTTCGACCTCGCGTCGTCGCTGGCCCGTGAGCTCCACGACGTCGACCGCCTGAGCGCCTTCTTCGACCTGGTCCAGCAGGACCCGGTGCTTTCGCAGGTCAAGCTGATCGCCGAGCCCTGGGACGTCGGGCCCGGCGGCTACCAGGTCGGCAACTTCCCGGCCCGGTGGACGGAGTGGAACGGCCAGTACCGCGACACCATCCGCGACGTGTGGCGCGGCGAGCCCGCCCGGCTGCCCGAGTTCGCGTCCCGGCTGACCGGGTCGAGCGACCTCTACCAGCTCGACTCCCGGCGGCCGGCGGCCTCCATCAACTTCGTCACGTGCCACGACGGGTTCACGCTGGAGGACCTGGTCTCGTACAACGACAAGCACAACGAGGCCAACGGCGAGGAGAACCGCGACGGCGCGAACGACAACCGGTCGTGGAACTGCGGGGTCGAAGGCCCCGCGACCGGGCCTGTCGCGCAGCTGCGCGAGCAGCAGAAGCGCAACTTCCTGGCGACGCTGCTGCTGTCGCAGGGCGTGCCGATGATCTCGCACGGCGACGAACTCGGGCGCACGCAGGGCGGCAACAACAACGCCTACTGCCAGGACAACGAGATCGCCTGGGTCGACTGGACCGAGAACTGGCTGTTCCTCGACTTCACCCGCCGGGTCTCCAAGCTGCGCCGCGAACACCCCGTCTTCCGGCGGCGCAGGTTCTTCTACGGACGTCCGGTCCGCGGCTCCGGCGACCCCCTGTCCGACATCGTCTGGCTGACCCCCGCCGGCACCGAGATGACCGACCCCGACTGGAACAACGGCTACGCCAAGGCGCTGGCGGTGTTCCTGAACGGCGAGGCCATCACCGAGCCCGACAGCCGCGGTCGGCGGATCGTCGACGACTCGTTCCTGCTGCTCTTCAACGCCCACTACGAGGCGATCGAGTTCACCATCCCCAACGACTACGGCGAGATGTGGGAGACCGAACTCGACACCGCCATGCCCATCGCGACCGGCACGCGGATGTGCCGGGCCGGGGAGGCGGTGCCCGTCGCGGGACGTTCCGTGCGGGTTCTGCGCCGGTTGTGACGTTTCTGCACTCTGAGGAGCGGGGTAAGGGGCCCATCGTGACGTCGACCTACCGTGTCCAGCTCACGCCTGAATTCGGCTTCGAAGCGCTCTCCGAGCTGACCGGTTACCTGCGCGATCTCGGCGTCGGCGGCATCTATCTGTCGCCGACGCTCCAGGCGGTCGCCGGCTCCCAGCACGGCTACGACGTCACCGACCACTCGCGCGTCCGCGCCGAGTTCGGTGGCGTCAAGGGCCTCAGGGCGCTGGCCGGGCAGGGGTTCTCGATCGTGGCCGACATCGTGCCGAACCACATGACGGTGCCGGTGCCCGAGTCGGACAACGCCCAGCTCTGGTCGGTTCTCCAGCTCGGTCCCGAATCCCCTTACGCCGCCTGGTTCGACCTCACCTTCCCGGTCGCGCTGCCGGTGCTGGGCGAGAACCCGGAGTTCGTCGTCGACGGCGAGGTGCTGCGCTACTGGGACCACGAGTTCCCGCTGCGTGCCGGAACCGCGGGCCTTCCACTCGACGAGCTTCTCGCGGCTCAGCACTACCGGCTCGTCCCCTGGACCGAACCGCCCGGTTACCGGCGCTTCTTCGACGTGTCGTCCCTGATCGGGGTGCGGGTCGAAGACGCCGAGGTGTTCGAGGCCACCCACCGGCTGACCCTCGACCTGATCGACGAGGGTGTCATCGACGGCCTGCGCGTCGACCACCCCGACGGCCTCGCCGATCCCCGGGGTTACCTTCGCCGGCTTCGTCAGTTCACGTCGGTGCCCGTTTGGGTGGAGAAGATCCTCATCGGCCGTGAGCGTCTTCCCACCGACTGGCCGTGCGAGGGCACGACCGGTTACGAGGCGCTCAACGCGATCACGCGGTTGTTCGTCGACCCGGCGGGCTCGGAGAAGTTGATCAAGACCTTCACGCAGCGCACCGGCGTCTCGGCCGACTATGACGCGGTCCGCTACGAGGCGAAGAAATACGTTATATCCCTGTTCTTTAGAGGTGAGGTCGACCGCCTCGAAAGCGCGCTCGGCGAACCCGGCCTCCGCGACGCGCTCGTCGAGATGCTGGCCGCGATGCCGGTCTACCGGGCCTACGTGAACCCGGGCGAACCCCCTTCGGCCGAGGCGATCCGCATCGTCGAGGGCGCCGCCGTCGAGGCGGGCCGCCGCACCGACCCCGGCGCCGTCGCCAGGGTCGCGCACCAGGTCCTGTACGGCCCCGACGAGGCCGTCACCCGCTTCCAGCAGACGTGCGGGCCGGTGATGGCGAAGGGCGTGGAAGACACCGCGCTCTACCGCTGGTTTCCGCTGGCCTGCCTGAACGAGGTCGGCGGCGAACCCGACCACTTCGCGGTCACCCCGGAGGAGTTCCACGCCTTCTGCGCCGTGATGACCCCGACGACCATGACGACGCTGTCGACCCACGACACCAAGCGCTCCGAGGACGTCCGGGCGCGCCTGGCGGTGCTGTCGGAGATACCCGACGTGTGGGCCGACGCGGTCGAGTCGTGGAGCGGCCAGGTCAGGTTCGACCCGGCCCTCGACTACCTGGCCTGGCAGTCGCTCATGGCGGCCTGGCCGATCGACGTCGACAGGTTCACGAACTACCTGCTCAAGGCCGCCCGCGAGGCCAAGACCGCGATCTCGTGGATCAAGCCCGACGACGTCTACGAGGCCGGGCTGCGCGACTTCTGCCGCAAGGCCGTCGAGGTCTGCGGCTTCTCGGTGGCCTCCTTCACCGCCGTGGTCGACCGGTACGCCCGCGCCAACTCGCTGGGGCAGAAGGTCGTCCAGCTCCTGATGCCGGGGATCCCCGACCTCTACCAGGGCAACGAGATCACCGACTTCTCCCTCGTCGACCCCGACAACCGGAGGCCGGTCGACTACGCGCTTCGCCGAGCCCTGCTGGAGAACCCCGACGACACGTGGGACGGGCAGAAACTCCGGACCGTGACCGCCTGCCTACGTGCGAGAAAGCGGTTTACGGGTGATGAGTCCTATACGCCGATCGAGGCCGGCCGTAACGCCATCGCCTTCGCGCGCGGTGACAAGGCGGTGGCCGTGGCGACGCGGCTGCCCGCCGCACTGGAGCGGCGCGGCGGGTTCGGCGGCGACAGCGTCATGTTGCCGCCGGGCCGTTGGGAGTGCCTGCTGACCGGGTCCGAACTCACCGGCCGGGTACCCCTGGCCCACCTGCTGTCCCGATTCCCCGTCGCCGTCCTGGAGAGCAGATGAACCAGTTCGAGGTGTGGGCGCCCACAGCGGCCCGCGTCGAGATCGAAAGTCGGGCCGGCCGTCACGACCTGACGGCCGACGGCGAGTGGTGGCGTGGCCCCCAACCCCCGCACGGCGCCGACTACACCCTTTATGTCGACGGCGACGGCCCCTTCCCCGACCCGCGCACCCGCCGCCAGCCCGTCGGGGTCGAGGGCCCCAGCCGGGCCTACGACCACGCCCAGTTCACCTGGGGCGACCAGGACTGGCGCGGCAGGGACCTGCGCGGCGCGGTCGTCTACGAACTCCACATCGGCACGTTCACGCCCGAGGGGACCTTCGGCTCGGCCATCGCCAAGCTCGACCACCTGATCGACCTGGGCGTCGACTTCATCGAGATCATGCCGGTGGCGCCCGTACCGGGGAAACGGAACTGGGGCTACGACGGCGTCGACCTGTGGGCGGTGCGGGAGGACTACGGCGGCCCCGACGGCCTGAAGACGCTGGTGGACGCCTGCCACCGCAACGGCATCGGCGTCATCCTCGACGTCGTCTACAACCACCTCGGCCCGTCGGGCAACTACCTCAACAAGTTCGGGCCCTATTTACACGACTTCAAGGGCTCCTTCTGGGGCGACGCGGTCAACCTCGACGGGAGACACTCCGACGAGGTGCGCCGCTACTTCATCGAGAACGCCCTCCAGTGGCTGCGCGACTACCACATCGACGGCCTGCGGCTCGACGCCGTGCACGCCCTGCACGACAAGCGGGCCGTCCACTTCCTGGAGGAGCTGGCCGGTGAGGTCGAGGTGCTCGCGGCCGTCCAGGGCCGGCCGCTGACGCTGATCGCCGAGTCAGATCTCAACGACCCCGGCCTGATCACCCGATTCGGCCTGCACGCGACCTGGAACGACGACGTCCACCACGCCATCCACTCCAACGTCACCGGCGAGACCCACGCCTACTACGCCGACTTCGGCGGCCCGGCGTCGCTGGCCAAGGTCCTGACCTCGGCCTACTTCCACGACGGCAGCTACTCCTCGTTCCGGGGCCGCTCCCACGGCCGCCCGGCGAGGGGCCTGCCGGGGTGGCGGTTCGTGGTGTCGGCGCAGAACCACGACCAGATCGGCAACCGCCCGGCCGGCGACCGGATGACCGTCGACCAGCTCTGGGTCGCCTCGGGACTTCTGCTGACCTCGCCCTTTACCCCGATGCTTTTCATGGGCGAGGAATGGGGCGCCTCGACGCCGTTCTATTTCTTCACCGACCATTTCGACCCCGCCCTTTCCGGCAACGAGGGAGAGCGCAGGGAAAGGGAGTTCAAGGACTTCGGATACGACTGGAAGGCGCCCGATCCGCAGGAGGAACTGACGTTCCGGAGATCGAAACTCGACTGGGCCGAGAACGCGGAAGAGGAACACGGCGCCCTGCTCGGCTGGTACCGCGACCTGATCGCGCTCCGCAAGTCCCACCCCGACCTGGCCGACCCCCGCTTCGAACTGGTCAAGGTCGACTACGACGACACCCGCCACTGGGTGGTGATCGAACGCGGCTCGCTCCGCATCGCGGCCAACCTGGGGGAGAGCTCGGTGCCGGTCCGGGTCCCCGAGGGACACGTGCTGCTGGCCTCCGACGAGGCGATCACGTTGACCGGGCCGGATCTCTATCTGCCGCCGCTGTCGCTGGCGGTCATCCAGGTGTGACCACTGCGAATCCGGGGTCGGGGTCGTCGAGCAGGGACAGCAGCCGGGTCAGCACGGCCGGGTCGCCTTCGTGGTCGCCCGGCGCCGCTCCGTTGATCACCTGGAGGAATTCCAGCTTGCTCAGGCGGAGCCGCAGGTCCGCCGGGCCGCCAGGGCTGATGATCAGGGCGCCGTTCGACAGGGTGGTCCGGCGGTGCTCGCCGGTGTCGGTGAGGTTCCAGTCGATCGACAGGGTCTCGTTCCAGGCCTTCGGGCCGTTCACCCTGATCGCGACCGCGTCGAGCAGCTGGTCGAGGGTGAGTGCGGTCAGCACGTCGGGCGCGGCCGTGTCGGCCCCGGACGGGAAGGTGCGCCGGGCGGTGAGTTCGAGGGCGGCGGTCAGGTAGAAGTTGCGCCAGACGCCGTTCTCGGCGTGCTGGCCCAGGCGGGTGTAGACCTCGGTGAGCCTTCTGCGGGCCTCGGCGTGCGCGGGGGCGGCGAAGACGGCGTGATTGAGCAGGGTGGCGGCGAATCTGAGGTCGCCGTCCTGGATGTAGCGGGTGGCCATCGCGACGGTGGCCGAGGGGCCGCCGAGGCATTCGACGTAGCGTTTCGACTGCTCGACCGGCGGGTGTTCCCACAGGTGGGCGGGGTTGCCGTCGAACCAGCCGAGGTAGCGCTGGTAGATCGCCTTCACGTTGTGGCTGACCGAGCCGTAGTAGCCGCGGGTGTTCCAGGCGGTCTCCAGGCCGGGCGGGAGCTCCATCCGCTCGGCGATCTCCGAGGCGGTGAGTCCCTGGTTGATCATTCGCAGGGTCTGGTCGTGGAGATAGGCGTACAGATCCCGCTGTTCCTGGACGAGTCTCGTGATTCGCTCGCGGCCCCATGTCGGCCAGTGGTGGGAGGCGAAGGCGACCTCGGCGTGCGGGACGAACAGGTCGAGGACCTGGTTGAGGTAGCGGGACCACATGCGCGCGTCCCTGACCTGGGCGCCGCGCAGGGTGCCGAGGTTGTGCTGGGTGTGGGTGGCGTTCTCGGCCAGGCAGACGGCGTGCATCTCGGGGAGCAGCAGGTTCATCTCCGCCGGGGCCTCGGTGCCGGGGGTGAGCTGGAAGACGATCCGGACGCCGTCGACCGTTTCGAGCTGGCCCGTCGTGGTGACGTCGATCGTCGGCGGGAGCAGGCTGACCGTGCCCTGCGAGGCGGCCAGGCCCAGGCCGCAGCCGATCTGGCCCTCGGGGGAGACGGGGAGCGCCATGCCGTACATGTAGACGCCCCGGCGGGTCATGGCGGTGCCGGCGTAGACGTTCTCGGCGACGGCGTGCTCCATGAATCCGGCCGGGGCGATGATCGGGATGTCCCGGCCGTCGGTGACGCCCCGGACGCCGCCGTAGTGGTCGACGTGGGAGTGGGTGTAGATCACGCCGGTGACCGGGCGGTCGCCTCTTTCCGACCGGTAGAGCTGCAGGGCCGCAGCGGCGCATTCGGTCGAGAGCAGCGGGTCGATGACGATCACGCCGCGCTCGCCCTCGACGAGGGTCATGTTGGACAGGTCGAGGCCGCGTACCTGCCAGACGCCCTCGGTGACCTCGTAGAGTCCCTGCCGGGCGCACAGGCGGCTCTGCCGCCAGAGGCTCGGGTCGGCCGAGGCGGGGGTGTCGTGCTCCAGGAATCGGTAGGCGTCGGCGTTCCAGACGATCCGGCCGTCGGCCGACCTGATCAGCGCCGGATCGAGGCGGGCCTTGAAGCCCCGGTCGGCGTCGGCGAAGTCGGTCTGGTCGTGGAAGGGAAGGTCGGCCATGAAAACGGACATTCCCCCCGGAACGTAACGCTACCGCCCGGTAACTTCAAGACTTGCTCGCGTCGGGACGCATCGGGGGGCAGGCGCCGCCCGGCGTGGTCGCCAGCTCGAAGTGCCAGATCTCGTTCGCGTACGTCTGGCAGAGGCCGTATTCCGCGCCGTGCCTGCTGAGCCAGTCGTCGGCGTCGGTGGGGCCGACGTCGACGGCGTCGCCGGTGACGTGGTGGGAGCGCTCGGGGGTGCTGACGTAGCGGCGGGCCTCCTGCTCACTGCCGTACTTGGTGATCGCCTCCTCGTACAGCTGCCGCTGGTAGCGCTCGCTGCGCCAGGCGGTGGTCAGGAACATCGGGACGCCGGCGGTGGCGGCGTCGCGGGCCGCTTCCCGCACGGCCCGCAGGAGGGCGGGGTCCAGTTCGGCTATCGCGGGCAACCGCGTGTCGAACGGGGAGATGTGCGCTCCGTCGGCCACGAATCCGTCGTCGACGCCGACGGCGTCATCCGGGAGTGCCACGAGGGTCAGAGCGAGGGCGACGAGCAGGGTCACGGGCCATCGGTACATGTGTTCAGGCTGGTCGGGGCAGGTGTCGAGACCGTGGAAGCCGGGTATCGGCGGCCGCTTGACCGTGTATCAGTTCAGTCGCACGCGGGCGACCGCGCCGCCGTCCGGATCGTTGCCGAAGGTGAGCCGGGCCCCGATGACGGCCGCCTGCCCGGCGGCGATGGTCAGGCCGAGGCCGTGCCCCCGGCCGCGTTCGCTCGCCCCGGTGCGGAATCGCTGCGGCCCCTCGGCCAGCAGCGACTCCGGGAAACCCGGCCCGTGGTCGCGGACGACGATCGTCGTGCCCGCCACCCGCACCTCGACCGGGGCCAGCCCGTGGCGGTGGGCGTTGACGACCAGGTTGGCGAGGATGCGGTCGAGACGGCGGGGATCGGTGACGGCGACCGGTTCGCCCTCCACGGTGATCTCGGACGGCAGGCCCGTGCGGCGCAGGCAGTCGGCGGTGAACGGGCCCAACGGCACCGGGATCCGGTCGGCGGATTCGGCGCCCGCGTCCAGCCGGGAGATCTCCAGCAGGTTCTCCACCAGGGTGCGCAGCACCCCCACCCGGTCGCGGACCAGGTCGGTCGCCTCGCCCTCCGGCAGGAGCTCGGCGGAGGTGACCAGGCCCATCAGCGGGGTGCGCAGCTCGTGGGCGACGTCGGCGGTGAAGCGCTGCTCGACGCGCAGGCGGTCGTGCAGGGCGCCGGCCATCGTGTCGACGGCGGTCGCGATGTCGGTGATCTCGTCGCGGCCGTGTGCTGGCCCGGTCCGGGCGTCCAGGTCGCCCTCGGTGATGCGGCGGGCGGTGCGGGCCACCCGGCGAAGGCGGCGGTTGGGCAGCTCGGCGGCCAGGGCCGCCAGGGGGACGACCACCCCCAGGACGCCCAGCGAGGCGAGCACGATGTGCCGGTCGAGGGCGCGCAGGTTGCGCAGGTCGGTGCCCATGTCGACCTTGACCGCCCTGGTGCCGGTGGCCGCCCACATCCAGGGGGTGTCAGGGGCGCTGTCGTCGTACCAGGTGGCGATGTCGCCGGCGCCCTTGAGCCGGGAAATCAGTTCGGGCGGCGGGGCTTCCGAGCCGCCGGGCTCGGTCAGCAGAGCGGTGACGGCCTGCTCCCGGCCCACCGTCATCCCCCGGTCCACGGTGCTCCGGTGCACCAGGACGCCGACCGCGAGCGCCACCACGCCGGACGCGACGGCGACCAGGGCTGCGACCTGCCAGCGCAGGGATCTCCATCGGGGCATGTCAGCGCCGCAGCTTGTAGCCGAAGCCGCGGACGGTCTCGACGCGGTCGGGGCCGACCTTCCTGCGCAGCCGCTGGACGCACAGGTCGACGACGCGGCTGTCGCCGTCCCAGCCGTAGTCCCAGACATTGCGCAGCAGCGTCTGGCGGTCCAGGACGATGCCGGGATTGGCGGCGAACTCCAGCAGCAGCCGCAACTCGGTGGGGGCCAGGGAGATCTGCTCGCCCGCGACGTACACCTCCAGCGCCTCGGGATCGACGGTCAGGTCGCCGAAGACGAGCCGGGGGGTGTCCGGGACGGGGGTCGCGCGGCGCAGCAGCGCCCGGATCCTGGCCACCAGCACGGAGGTGTCGGCGGGCTTGACGACGTAGTCGTCGGCGCCGGCCTCCAGGCCGGACACGACGTCGAGGGCGTCGCCGCGGGCCGACATCATCAGGATCGGGACCAGGCTGGACTCGCGGACCCGGCGGCACAGGCCGATGCCGTCCAGGCCGGGCAGCATCACGTCGAGCAGGAGGAGATCGGGGTCCGCGGCGCGGAAGAGCTCCAGGCCGGTCAGGCCGTCGGCCGCCGAGACGACGCGGTAGCCGTAGCGCTCCAGGGCCATGCCGACCGATCGGCGGATCACCTCGTCGTCTTCCACGAGAAGCACCGAAACCGACATTGATCTCCAATGACACAGGAACAGGTCAGAAAGAGACTATGGCGGGCGCGCAGCCGTTCCGCCTCGGCCGTGTATCAGGCGTGAATCAGGCCGGGACGTGGTTGCGCAGCCTCAGCTCGGCCGGGAAGGGCGCGAAGAAGGTCTGGTCCTGGACGTATTCGGCGGCCTCGCCCTTGGCATGGTGCAGCAGCAGCGTCATCGGCACGGCGATGGCCACCTGGTGGCCCTGGTAGGCGTCGATCACCTCGACGAGGTCGGCCCTCCTGGCGTCGTCGAGGGCGTGGCCGACCATGCCCAGGCAGTGGTGCAGGGCGTTGACGTTGCGGCCGATCGTGGACTTCCTGGACATGATGCTCTGGAAGGCGACCGTGTAGTCGCGCTCCAGTTCCTCGCGGGGCGCGCTGCCCGCGTGGGAGACCACCCGGCCGGCGGCCCGGTAGCCCTCGGGGTCGTGGGCGAGCAGTTGCATCTTGTGGCGTGAATGGAATTCGACCAGGTCACGCGGTTTCCAGCCGGTCTCGAACAGGACGCGCAGCCGGGCGTGGGCGAAGATCCGCTCGACGAACTGCTCCCGGAGCACCGCGTCGTTGAGGCGGCCCTCGTCCTCGGCGGGCAGCAGCGGGTAGGTCTCGATGATCTTCTGGGCGAACACGCCCCTGGTGCGTCGGGCGGGGTGGTCGTTGGCGTCGTACACGGGGATTCCGTGGATCCCGCACGACGGGCTCTTCGACTTGAAGACGTAGCCGTCGACCTCCAGGGTGGCGATGCGCCGGTCGGTGACCTCGCGCATGGTCGCGGTCAGGTCGACGCGGCTCTTGCGGAGCATCAGGCGCTCGCCGTGCTCGCCCTCCTCCAGGCGCAGGGTCTCGCGCGGGGTGCCCAGGCCCGCCTCGACCTCGGGGCAGAACGGCACCCAGTCGACGTGCTCGTCGAGCTCGCCGGCCAGGAAACGGTCGCGGCTGTGCCCGCCGTTGAACCGCACCGGCTCGCCGATGAGACAGCTCGACACTCCGATCTGAGGTCTGATCCAGGGGCTCATGCGGCCTCGGTCAGGACGGAGTTGAGCTTGTGCAGCGCCCGCGCGGTGCGCGCCTTGACCGTGCCCAGCGGCACGTCGAGGTGTTCGGCGATCTCGCGCTGGGTCAGGTCGCCGTAGTAGGCCAGCGTGATCGCCTCGCGCTGGACCTCGGGCAGGTGGCGCAGGGCCCGGCGGACCTGGTCGCGGTCGTCGAGGCGACGGGCCGGGTCGACGTGGTCACTCGGCTCGGGTACCACGTCGAGCGGCACCGTCGCCGGGTGGCGGGCCCGCAGGAAGTCGATGGCCCGGTTGCGGGCGATGCCCAGCACCCAGCCCTCGAGGCTGCGGTTCGGGTCGTAGCGGCCCCGGGAGCGCCAGACCTCGCTGAAGACGACCTGCAGGACGTCTTCGACATCCTGCTGCGGTACGAAATGCCGGAGATAGCCCCGGACCAGCGGCGCGTGGCTCCGGTAGCACTCCGTCACCGTCATCTCCTCGCCGTCCATGAGACCTCCCCGAATTGAGAACTTACTCAAAACCTATTCACTCTCGGGTGTGAGGCGCAAGTGGTACGACGGGAATATGCCCTGCTCAGCGCAGGACAGCGCAGATTGACGTGATGGCGTCGTCAAGAGATCGCAGGTGGACGACACCCGCAGGGAGATCACTCCACCCGGGACCGCCGACCATGACGGTAGACGCGGGGCGTAGCCGGGGCAGCGCGGCCAGCGGTTCGGCGGCACCGGTCCCGGGCTGCTGGGACCACAGGAAGACCACGGCGGGGCTGAGCCGCCGCATGGCGTCGACCAGCGCGTCGTAGGGCATCCGCGCCCCCATGACCCTGCACTCCGCGCCGTGCTGCACGGTCAGCGCGGCGGCCAGCGCGAACAGCGGGAGGCTGTGCTGCTCCTCTTCGGCGCAGGCCAGCAGGACCGGCCTCGGGTGGATCGGCGCGATCGGGCGTTCGACCAGCGGGGCCAGGGCGGCCAGCACCCGCTCGGAGAACAGGTGCTCGATGTCGATGCCGGCGCCGGTGTCGTCCTGCCGCCGGGAGATCGCGGCGAAGACCGGGATGACCAGGTGGTTCCACGTGTTCGCGACGCCCTGGTCGCGCAGCCAGGTCTCCAGCGCGGCGGCGACGAACCAGGAGTCGAGCATCAGGGCGGCCCTGGCGACGTGGGAGGTGGAGTAGACCGGCTCGGGCCGCACCGGGGGTTCCAGCACGGGACGGCTCTCGGTGCCCACCCGGCGGATCTTCAGCGCCGCCTCGGCCGCCTCGGACGCCGGGGCGCCCGCCCGGACCAGGCGGTGCATCTCCTGGATGCGCTGCACGTCGAGTTCGGTGTAGCGGCGGTGCCCTCCGGCGGTGCGCAGGCTCGGCCCCAGGCCGTAGCGCTGGTCCCAGGTGCGGAGCGTCGGGGCGGGCAGGCCGAAACGCCTGGCCACCGCGCCGATGCCGTAGCTCAGGGATTTCGCTTCCCAGTCGGGCATGGTTCCGTCACCTCCCACACGTCCTTTCGGGGGCGGTCGCCGACTGGATGCAACCGGCCACAGGGGGTTCACGAAGGTACGGTCGTGCCGGACACCATCATTGTCCTCTTCAACCGGGACCTGCGGATCACCGACCATCCCGCGCTGGCCCAGGCGTGCCAGGACGCGCGTCAGGTCGTCCCCCTGTTCGTGATCGACCCGGCCATCCGGCCGCGCGGCCGGGCCGGGTTCCTCATCGAGTGCCTGGGTGACCTGCGCGAATCGCTGCGGGACCGGGGCGCCGACCTGGTGGTCAGACGCGGCGACGCGGTCGCGGAGACGATGCGGATCGCCGCCGCGACCGGCGCCACGGCGGTCTACGCCAGCGCCGACGTCAGCGCCGTCGCCACGAAGCGGGAACGCCGGTTCCAGAACGAGCGCATCGAGTTCCGCACCTTCCCCGGCATCACGGTCGTCCCGCCCGGCCAGCTGAGGCCCGCGAACGGCGACCACTACAAGGTCTTCACGCCCTACTTCCGGGCCTGGTCGGAGGTCCACTGGCGGCCGATCGCGGAGACCCCCGACACGATCGCGATGCCCGAGGTGAAGGCCGGCGACATCCCGACCGCCCGCCGCAAGCCCCACCTGCCCGGCGGCGAACGCGAAGTGCGCCGCCGCCTCGACCTGTGGCTGCGCCACTGCCTGCGCGACTACGCCGCCGGCCACGACGACCTGGCCGGCGACCACACGTCCAGGCTGAGCCCCTATCTGCGGTTCGGCTGTGTCTCGCCGCTGGAGCTGGCCGGCCGGGCCGGGGCGTCGGAGGAGTTCGTCCGCCAGCTCTGCTGGCGCGACTTCTTCGCCCAGGTCACCCTCGCCTTCCCGGGCATGCCCCGCGACGACTACCGGCCCGGCCGGGGCGACTGGCACCAGGACAAGGAGGCCGAAGACGCCTGGCGCGAGGGCATGACCGGCGTGCCCATCGTCGACGCCGGGATGCGCCAGCTCGCCGCCGAGGGCTGGATGCACAACCGGGCCCGCATGATCGTCGCCTCGTTCCTGACCAAGACGATGCGCCTCGACTGGCGCGTGGGGGCCGACCACTTCGAGGAGCTGCTGCTCGACGCGGACGTGCCGAACAACTACGGCAACTGGCAGTGGGTGGCCGGGACCGGCAACGACACCCGGCCCAACCGGGTGCTCAACCCGGTGCGCCAGGCGAAGAGGTTCGACAAGGAAGGCGAGTACATCCGCCGCTACGTGCCCGAGCTGGAACACGTCCCGACGGCCACCCTGCACGAGCCCTGGCGGGCACCCTCGCCGATCCTCGGCTACACCTCACCGATCTGGCGCGGTTGACCCCAAATGAATATTCGGTCATTGACCGATTGAGAGGCATGAATCAGGCACTGCTGCCTAATGTGAGGGAGTATGACTGGTGACCTGATTCTGTTGATCGTGGTCGTGCTCACGGCGCTCTCGTTCGACTTCACCAACGGCTTTCACGACACCGCCAACGCGATGGCCACCTCGATCGCCACCGGAGCGCTGAAACCCAAGATCGCGGTCGGACTGTCCGCGATCCTGAACTTCGTCGGCGCGTTCCTCTCCCTGAAGGTCGCCGCGACCATCGCCACCGGCATCGTCAACAGCGGCGCGATCACCCTCACCGTCGTCTTCGCCGGTCTGGTCGGCGGCCTCGCCTGGAACCTGGTGACCTGGTATTACGGCATCCCGTCGAGCTCCTCCCACGCCCTGATCGGCGGCGTCGTCGGCGCGACCCTGCTGGCGTCGGGGGTCAGCGCCGTCAAAGGAGGAGGCCTGGTCTCCCATGTCATCATCCCGGCCATCCTCGCCCCGATCGCCGCCATCGTGGTGGCCACCATCGGCACCTATCTGGTCTACGTGCTGACCCGGAAGGTCAACGAGAACACCCGGGCCAAGGGCTTCAAGATCGGCCAGATCGGCTCGGCCTCACTCGTGTCGCTCGCCCACGGCACCAACGACGCACAGAAGACGATGGGCATCATCACCCTCGCCCTGATCGCCAACGGCACCATCACGCAGAGCGCCGGCACCCCCTTCTGGGTGATCATCTGCAGTGCCACCGCCATCGCCGCGGGCACCTACATCGGCGGCTGGCGGGTCATCAGGACCCTCGGCAAGGGCCTGACCGACATCGAGACCCCGCAGGGCTTCGCGGCCGAGGCTTCATCGGCGACGGTCATCCTGACCTCGACCCACTTCGGCTTCCCGCTCTCCACCACCCAGGTCTGCACCGGCTCGGTCATCGGCGCCGGTCTCGGCAAGCGACTGGCCGAGGTGCGCTGGGGCGTCGCGGCCCGCATGGGCGTCGCCTGGCTGATCACCCTTCCGGCCGCCGCCCTGGTCGGCGCCATCGCCTTCGGCGTGGCCCAGCTGATCGGCGGCACCCTCGGTGTGATCGTGGTCTTCGCGGCGGCGGTGATCTTCGCCGCCCTGCTCTACCTCGCCTCCCGCAAGACGGCCGTCACCTCGAAGAACGTCAACGACGAGTGGGTCGGGCGGGGCACCCCCACCCAGATCGGAACTCCGGTATGAGCGACTACATCGACGTCGACGCCCTGTGGCGCGTCATGGTGGCCTCGCTGATCGGCGGTGTCGGCATCGCCGCCCTGTTCTCGATCGGCCTGGTCGGCATCTCGTCCGGCCGCGCCGTGGCCCGCGTCGCGGGCGGCGCCTGCTTCGTGATCGTGATCGCCGGAGTGCTGCTGGGCGTGTACGTCATGCTCGACAAATAGGGCCTGCGCCTGATGATCCTTTATGCGGATGAAATCATCGCATTCAGGTTCTTCTAGGGGAGGAGGCCCGCGTGGCCCTCGTCGAGGCGGTCAGCAGGTCGGCCGAGTACACCTTCAGCAAGCCCGGTCAGGGCGTCATCCGGCTCGTCGCCGGGCTCGGCGTCGAGGGGGACGCCCACTACGGCGAGAAGGTGAGACACCGCAGCCGGATGGCCCGCACCCCCGACGCGCCCAACCTGCGCCAGGTGCATCTGATCCACGCCGAACTGTTCGAGGAACTGGCCCTGCGGGGGTTCGCCGTGGCGCCCGGCCAGATCGGCGAGAATGTCACCACCCGGGGCGTCGACCTGCTCGGCCTGCCCACCGGCACCCTGCTGCACCTCGGCGCCGAAGCGGTGGTGGAGGTGACCGGGCTGCGCAATCCGTGCCTGCAGATCGACGGCTTCCAGCACGGCCTGATGAAGGCGGTGCTCGGGCGCGACGACGACGGGGCGGTCGTGCGCAAGGCCGGGATCATGAGTGTGGTGCTGACGGGCGGTGAGATCCGCCCGGGGGATGCGATCGGGGTGACCCTGCCCGACGGGCCCCATCGGAAGCTGGAGCCCGTCTGACAGGTCGTCGCTCACACGTGGTCGTGATCGTGGTCGTGCTCTTCGTCTTCCTCGTCTTCGAGGGAGCCGTCGGACGGCTCGACACCCAGCATGGCCTCACGCGGCTCGACCTCGTCGATGTGCTCGACGAGGCTGAGAACGTGGTCGGGCTCGATGAGCCACTGCAGCGCGGCGGCGCCCGTCTCGTCGGCGTTCACTAGGTCGATCTGCTCCTGGCGCTCGCCCTCCTCGAGGTCGGCCTCCGGGTTGCGGATCTCCTTCAGCGCGGCGGCCTGGAGGGCGCCGACATCGGTGACCTCAACCACGAGATCGACCGTGAGGCGCAGATAGCGGGCATCCGTAACGTCGGTCATGAGTGACTCCTTGAACGTGGACCCCTGCTTCCGGGCAGGGGACTAAAGGTCTTGTGTCAGGCGGGATTAGAACAAACGCACGACGCGTGACTGATCGTACGCTATGAGTAACACGCAGTGCGGATTGTCAAGCGGGCCTGTGAGGGACCGAATCCGGCTAGGGGAGTTTCCACTCCACGGGTGCGGCGCCCTGTCGCTCCAGCAGTTCGTTCGCGCGGCTGAACGGCTTGGAGCCGAAGAAGCCGTTGCGGGCCGACAGAGGGCTCGGGTGGGCCGACTCGACGCACGGGACCTGGCCCAGCAGCGGGCGCAGCTTGCGGGCGTGGGCGCCCCACAGGATGGCCACCAGGGGGCCGCCGCGCTCGGCGAGAGCGCGGATGGCCTGTTCGGTGACCGACTCCCAGCCCTTGCCCGCGTGGGAGGCGGGGGCGCCGGGGGCCACGGTCAGCACCCGGTTGAGGAGCAGGACCCCGTTCTCGGTCCACGGGGTGAGGTCGCCGTTGGAGGGCTTGGGCAGGCCCAGGTCCTCCATCAGCTCGGTGTAGATGTTGCGGAGGCTTCCCGGGATCGGCTTGACGTCAGCCGCCACCGAGAAGCTCAGCCCGATCGGGTGCCCTGGGGTCGGGTAGGGGTCCTGACCCATGATGAGCACCCGGACGTCGGCGAGCGGCTGCTTGAACGCCCGCAGGACGTTCTCCCCGGCGGGGAGGTACTGCCTGCCTTCCGCGATCTCATTCCGGAGGAAGTCGCCCATCTCGGCGATCTTGTCCGCGACCGGTTCGAGGGCCTTAGCCCAGCCCGGTTCCACCAACTCGTTTAAGGGACGGCCTGCCATGCCGCGAAAGCCTAGTCCTCCCGGTCCGTGAGCGAGAACCAGAAGAAGCCGTGGGAGGGCAGCGTCAGCAGGTAGGGCAGGTCGCCGATCACCGGGAACGGCACGCCGCCGCGGCATTCGACCGGGGTCATGCCCGTGAAGCGGCGCAGGTCGAGTTCGACCGGCTGCGGGTGCTTGGACATGTTGTTGACGCAGAGCACCCGGTCGTCGCCGTCTTCGCGGAGGAACGCCAGGATCGCGGGGTTGTGCGACCACAGCTCGATGTACTCGCCGGTGCCGAACACGGGGTGCTCGCGGCGGATCTGGAGCATCCGCCGGGTGAAGTGGAGCAGCGACGACGGGCTCTTCAGCTGGGCCTCGACGTTGACGGCCTGGTAGCCGTAGATCGGGTCCATCACCGTCGGCAGGTAGAGGCGTCCCGGGTCGGCCTTGGAGAAGCCGGCGTTGCGGTCGGGGCTCCACTGCATGGGGGTGCGGACGGCGTCGCGGTCCTCCAGCCAGATGTTGTCGCCCATGCCGATCTCGTCGCCGTAGTACATGACCGGGGAACCCGGCATCGACAGCAGCAGCGCGGTGAACAGCTCGATCTGGTCGCGGTCGTTCTCCAGGAGCGGCGCGAGCCGGCGCCGGATGCCGAGGTAGGCGCGCATGCGCGGGTCCTTGGCGTATTCGGCGTGCATGTAGTCGCGCTCCTCCTCGCTGACCGTCTCGAGCGTGAGCTCGTCGTGGTTGCGCAGGAAGATGCCCCACTGGGCCGTCTCGGGCAGCTTGGGGGTGCGGGACATGATCTCGGAGATCGGCTCGCGGGACTCGCGGCGGACGGCCATGAAGATGCGCGGCATGAGCGGGAAGTGGAAGGCCATGTGGCACTCGTCGCCGCCCACGGACGGGTCGCCGAAGTATTCGACGACGTCCTCCGGCCAGCCGTTGGCCTCGGCGAGCAGGACCCGGTCGGGGTAGAGGCGGTCGACCTCGGCGCGGACCCGCTTCAGGTAGGCGTGGGTCTCCGGCAGGCCGGAGCAGATGGTGCCCTCGCGCTCGTACAGGTAGGGGACCGCGTCGAGGCGGAAGCCGTCGACGCCCAGGTCCAGCCAGAAGCGCAGGACTTCCAGCATCGCCTCCTGGACGGCCGGGTTGTCGTAGTTCAGGTCGGGCTGGTGGTGGAAGAAGCGGTGCCAGTAGTACTGGCCGCGGACCGGGTCATAGGTCCAGTTCGCGTCTTCGGCGCCGACGAAGATGATCGGCACGCCCTCGTACGTGGTGGGGTCGTCGGTCCACACGTAGAAGTCGCCGAACGGGCCCGACGGGTCGTGGCGGGAGGCCTGGAACCAGGGGTGGCGGTCGCTGGTGTGGTTCATCACCAGGTCGGTGATGACGCGCAGACCGCGCTCGTGGGCCGCCTCGATCATCGTCACGAAGTCGGACAGGTTGCCGAACTCCGGGAGGATCTTGAGGTAGTCGGAGATGTCGTAGCCGCCGTCGCGGAGCGGGGACTCGTACAGGGGCAGCAGCCAGAGGCAGTCGACGCCGAGCCACTGGAGGTAGTCGAGTTTGTCGACCAGGCCGCGCAGATCGCCGGTCCCGTCGCCATTGGAGTCGTGGAAGCCCCGGACGAGGATCTCGTAGAAGACGGCCTTCTTGTACCAGGCCGGATCTTGTACTTCGAATTCCTCAATGGGCTCTGACACGGGTTCAGGGCAGGGCGCAGCCGCAGTCATCAGACCTCGCTCCACGGAAGGAGAAAAATGGGAATGTCCGCAGCTCAGCGCGGCCTTCCGGAGAAGGTACCACCCGGTAGCCCCTGACAATGAACGGTTACGTAGCCCTTACAGGGACTTTCCGTCGGTTGTCGTGCGGCTACTCCGCGTCACCTAACGTGAGCTCCACGGAGGGGTGAGGTCACCCAGAACCTCGTCGTAGTCGGTGAGCCAGGCGCCGAACAGCACCAGCCCGCGCAGCCAGAACCGGGAGTTCCACGATCCGAACGCGGCCAGTGCGTCGGGTCCGCCCTCGACCACCTCGGCCATCTGGGGCGACAGCAGCCCCGGCACGCGGGCCACCCGCCTGAGCATCGTGTGGTTCCATTCGCGGGCCCACACCGCGCCGGAGCGCAGCGGCACGCGGCGGTGCGGCAGGCCGCCGTTGGTCGACGGGAGCGAGGCGACCTTGGGATTGGCGGCCCACAGAATCTCTCGGTAAAACTTTCCGCCCTCCTTGCGGTGCACCGGCACCGACAGGGCGGCGTCGAAGAAGCCGGGGTGCAGGAACGGGAAGATCGGCGTGGCCTCGGGACCGACGAGGTTGACGGGGGAACGGGCGATGCCCCGGGCGGTCCGGGTGTGCAGCACGCTCAGGGCGAGTTCGCTGCGGTGGCCGTTCAGCATCGAGGTGGCCTGGGTGAAGGTCTTCTCGACGACGTCGTCCATCCAGGCCAGCGCGCCCTCGCCGAGCACCGGGAGATGGGCCGCGCCGGTCGTCATCGACTTCAGCAGCGCCTGACGCCGTTCCGCGGGCGTCGTGGCCGCCGCGGCGGCCGACATCAGGAAGTTCTTCATCAGCGGGCCGCCGGCCAGGCCGTCGACCACGGGCCGGCCGGCCTCGTGCACGGCGCGGGCGAAGGGGGAGTACCACGCGTGGTGGCTGGTCAGGTATTCCAGCCTGCGGGCGGCCCACAGGGCCTCGTCGGGGAAGTCGGCGGCGTTCTGCGGGACGATCCGGTGGGGGATGCCCAGTTCGCGGGTGACCGCGACGGCGAAGTCGATGTCGTTGTCGAGGCCGTCGTCGGGGCTGGTCGTCCACGAGATGACGTCTTTGCCCTGCGCCACGGCCACGCTGGCCAGCAGCCGGGAGTCGTAGCCGCCGCTGACGGGCACCAGCACCTGTTCGTACGGCTTCAGCGACTCGTGCAGCAGGCTGACGATGTCGTGGGCGCTGACCCCGTGGTCGAACGGCTCCTCGCGCACCCATCGGGGGGCCCGCTTGTCGACCGACAGCCGCTGCCGGTCGCGCGACCAGGACAGCGCGGTCGCCCCGGGGAGGCGCTTGACCTCGGCATAGGGGGTGTCCTCGAGCAGCGGGTAGGTCAGCTTGAGGATCGCCGCCCAGGCGTTCCAGTTCACCACGTAGGGCTTGCGCGCGAGCGCCAGCAGCGGCTCGATCAGGCCGGAGAAGTAGACCGCGTCGCCGTCGGTCAGGTAGTAGACGTCGATCAGCCCGAACGCGCCGGTGTGCAGGGTGACCGCCGCGGGCTCGTCGATGAAGCCGGGCGCCTCGTAGTGCTCGGCCACGTGGAGCCAGTCGCCGCCGGCGATGGGGGTGCGGTCACCCCACGAGAAGGCGGCCATGGTGGGCGAGGAGTCGTACATGGTCAGCGGTCCCGACGACAGCACGGCCGCGTCGCGGGTCACATAGGCCGTCTCCACCAGGGGTCCCGACCGCGCGAGCAGGTCGAGTCGCTCCTGGGAGAACGGCCCGAAGGCGCCACAGACGTATGGCCTGGCCCGGAACGACGGCCACTCTCCCTTGCGCACCTCAGGTCCCTCCTCGATCGGCGGTTGACGACGAGTTTACGGACGTCAGATGGACTCTTGGTGCCTTAATGACTGTTTCCATGCAGGTAGACCATGATCTGAGAATATGGTGACTGTCGCCGTTACCTGGAGGAGTGGGCGTTATGAGTGAGCTCGAAAGCCTGCGGCGGGCGCTGGCACAGGCGGTCGAGAAGGCCGAGGGCGCCGCCGAACTGGCCCGGCTTCTCGCCGACTACCAGGCCCGCCTGGACGAGGCCGCCCGCACCGAGGCCGAGGCCCTGACCAAGGCCAGGGACGCCGAGACGGCACGCAAGGCGGCCGAGAAACAGGCCGAACGCCAGCTCGCCCATCTCGCCAAGCAACTGGCCGAGCAGAGGTATCAGACCGCGGTGGCCGAATGGAAGCTGGAGAAGCTCCAAGGTAGCCGCTGGATCAAGATCGGCGACGCGATCCAGACCAAGAAGCCCGGCTCGGTCGCCCGCTCACTCCGCGCCTCCTCGGGAGGCGCCGGCAAGGCCCCCAAACGCACCGACTTCCCGGTGGAGAAGCCGGCCGTCAGTCAGACGCCTGCGGAGAAAGCTCCTCCGGTCGAGCCCGACCCCCGCGCGCCGCTGTTCTCCACCCCGCTCACCGAGTACTTCGCGGTACCCAAGGGGCCGCTGACCAGGCCTTACATGACCGTCGCGGCGATCGTCGACCGGCGCACCGAGGCCCTGCTCCGGTACGAATGGCGCCAGGTCACCAACTTCGGCCCGGAGAACTGGGCGAAGATGCTGGACACGTACCGGCCCTCGATGCTGTTCGTCGAGTCGGTGCACGAGGGGCCGCGCCAGGGCAACGGCGGACGCTGGCTCGCCTCGATGGCCGGGCAGGACCGCGCGATGCGCGACCTGGTGGAGGCGTGCAAGAAGCGCGGCATCAAGACCGTCTACTGGCACTCGGGCGGGTCGCTCGGCAAGGCCGTGCCGGTCGCCGAGCTGTTCGACCTGGTGCTGGCCACCACCGAGCAGCGGGCCCGCGAGTGGCGGGCGGCGCTGAAGCACGACCGGGTGATCGTGCTGCCGCACAGCGTGCAGCCCCGTGTGCACAACACCTTCCGCGCCGAAGGCGGCAGGACCGAGGGCGTCGCCACGCTCGGCACCGCCGAGGGCGGCGGCCCGCTGCCCGCCCAGGGCGACGACAGGACCAGCTACGACGACTTCCTGACCGCCGTGCGGAAGGTCGAGGTCGTCGTGGCAGGACCCGACGCCAACGACCGCGAGATCGCCGAGATCGAGGCCTGCGGCACCCCGGTCGTGGCCACCGGCGCCGCCGAACTCGCCGCCGACCCGCAGGAACGCGACCGCCGCGCCCACCTGGCCTGGCGGGCCACCGTGCCGGTCACGGCCCGGCTCCGTCCCGTCTTCGAGGCCGTCGGCCTGGCGGACGTGCGCAACACCCAGGTGGTGACCGCGCTGGTGGCCGTACGCGACCAGCTGGAACTCGACCAGGCGATGACGCAGATCATCGGCCAGCGCAGGCGGCCCGACCAGCTCGTCGTCGTGGCCGAGGGCGTCGACGCGGCGGTGGTGGAGAAGACCGCCAGGCAGGCCGTGAGCGCCCGGGACGAGGGCTACAACGCGGGGGTGCTGCCCGAACTGGTGGTGCGGGCCGTGCCGATGTCGACCCGGGGCGCCGCGCTGGCGCACGCGCTGCTGCTGGCCGACGGCGACTACGTGGCCGTCGTCGACCCGCGCGACCTCTACGGAGAGCACTACCTGGCCGACTCGCTGCGCCGCTTCTCCGAGGTGGAGACCGAGATCGTCGGCAAGGCCGCGTTCTACGCCCACGCGGCCGGGGCGACCCTGCTGCGCCAGCCGGACGCCGAATATCGCTTCCTGCCAGAACTCGGCGGCGGCACGATCGTGTCCCGCCGGTCGGTGCTGGTCGAGCTCGGGATCGCCGACCTCAGCGAGGAGTGGGACGAGACGCTGATGCGCCAGTGCCGTTCCGGCGGGATCAGGGTCTACTCGGGCGACCGCTTCTCCTACGTGTGCGTGCGCGCCCGCGCGGAAGGCCGCCTGTTCGGCTCAGCTCGTCTGCAGGGGTACGTCCCCGCCGGTCCCCTCGCCTTGATCTAGCGTGGCGGACCCGACGATGATGGGGTGTCCCTCGCCGTAGCCGCCCGCCACGACGTCGGCCGCGACACACGTGATGTTGTCGGGGCCGCCGCCCCGGTTGGCCAGGTCGACGAGGGTCGTGACCAGCTGGTCGAGGTCGGCGACGGAGGTGAGCATCTCGTGGAGCGTCTCGGGCGAGACCACGCCCGCCAGGCCGTCGGAGCAGAGCAGGTAGCGGTCGCCCGCGAAGGCCGCCCGGTGCGACACGTCGGGGCTGACGTTGCCGGTGCTCTCCAGCGCCCGCATCAGCATCGACCGGCGGGGGTGCTCGGCCGCCTGCTCGGGGGTCATCCGGCCGTCGTCGACGAGCGACTGCACCAGCGTGTGGTCGTGGGTGATCTGGTAGAGCACGCCGTCGCGCAGCATGTAGCCGCGCGAGTCGCCCACGTGGGCCAGGGCGAAGCCGCCGCCGTCCCACAGCATGGCGGTCAGGGTGGTGCCCATGCCGTTGAGCGCGGGGTTGGCGTCGGCCATGCCCTTGAGGGTCTGGGCCGCGTGCTGGATGGCGTCTTCCAGCGCGGTCACCGGGTCGCCCGTCAGCGGCGCCTCCGACAGCACGCGGATCGCGGTCGCGCTGGCCACCTGACCGTAGTTGTGGCCGCCCATGCCGTCGGCGACGACGAGCAGGCGGGGGCTGGCGTAGGCAGCGTCCTCGTTCTCCGGGCGGCGCTGGCCGACATCTGATCGGGCGGCGTACCGGAGACCCAGTGTGCTGTGGTTCATGTCCACAGTAAAACATTGGTTGAAGCACTTCACAAGTGGGCGCTTCGTGTAGAGTAACCACGTGACTTATGTGAACGCCGGTGACATCGCCCGCCTCGCCGACGTCGGCAGGGCCGCGGTGTCGAACTGGCGTCGCCGTCACGACGACTTCCCGCGACCCGTCGGCGGCACCGCCAACAGCCCGCTGTTCTCGCTGACCGAGGTGGAGGAGTGGCTGCGCCGCAACGGCAAGCCGTTCTCGCTGTCGGCCGCCGACCTGGCCTGGCAGCGGCTGCGCGCGAGCGGCGATGACCTGAGGCTAGGCGAGCTGGTGGCGGCCGCGGGCGATTTCCTGGAAGGCCGCCCCGCCGCGCTGCCCGCCGACGTCACCGCCCTGGTCGCCGAACTGGCCGAGGAACGCGGCCGCCTCGACGCCTTCGAGTTCCTCTGCGAGCGCTACACCGAGGCCCACTCGCGCCAGCTCGCGATCACCCCACCCGACCTCGCCGACCTGATGGTCCGCCTGTCGGGCGGCGGGGTGCTGCTCGACCCCGCCTGCGGACTGGGCACCCTGCTGCTCACCGCCAAGGCCGCGCGCGGGCAGGACGCCTCCGGTCCGGCGGCCCGCATCGCCGCCACCCGGCTGCGGATGCGCGGGGTCGCGGCGACCGTCCACACCGGCGACTCGCTGCGGGCCAACGGCCTGCCGGGGGGCGCCGACGCGGTGGTCTGCGACCCGCCCTTCAACGAGCGGACCTGGGGTTACGAGGAGCTGACCGCCGACCCGCGCTGGGAGTTCGGCCTGCCGCCGCGCGGCGAGCCCGAGCTGGCCTGGGTGCAGCACTGCCTTTCCCGGGTGCGGTCCGGCGGCACCGTCACCGTGCTGATGCCGCCCGCCGCCGCCGCGCGCCGTCCGGGCCGCCGCATCCGGTCGAACCTGCTGCGGGCCGGTGTCCTGCGGGCCGTGATCGCGGCCGGGGCCAGCGACATCTGGCTGCTGCGCCGTCCCGAGCCCGGCGAACGCACCCCGTCGCGGGTGCTGCTCTTCGACGCCGCCGGAGACCTGAACACAGTCGAACCGGCCTGGCGCGACTTCCTGGCGACCGGCAAGGGCGGCACCGGCGTCATCGACCTGCTCGACGACGAGGTCGACGTGAGCCCGCTGCGGTTCGGCAACGCGGCCGGCCCGCCCGACTACGCGGGCTCCCGGGCTCGCTTCGCCGCCGCCGTCGACGACCTGACCGGCGCGCTGCCCGCGCTCACCCCCGTCGACCCGCCCCGCGAACCCCCGATGACGACCATCGCCGAGCTGGCCAGGGGCGGTTCGGTGGCCATCCACCACTCCTCGGCCCGCTTGGGCTCGGGCGACCAGCCGGTGCTGACCGCCGACGACCTGGCCGGCGGCGGCCAGCCGACCGGCTGGGCCGAACCCGGTCCAGGCCTGGTCATGATCGAGCCCGGTGACGTGGTGGCCACCCCGACCGGCACGGTCCGGGTCGTCCAGGAGATCGGCTGGGCCCTCGGCCCCCAGCTCACCCTCTACCGCGTGGACCCCGCCAGGCTCGACGCCGACTTCCTGGCCGGTTTCCTGCGCGCCGGTTCCAGCCTGTCGCGAGGTGCCAGCAGGCTCGACGCCCGCCGCACTAAGGTCCCCCGCCTGTCCCTGGCCGAACAACGCGACTACGGCACGGCCTTCCGCCGCCTCGCCGACCTCGACACCGCCCTGCACGAGACCGGGAAGAGAGGCCAGGAGCTGATCCGGCTTGCGCTCGACGGTCTGGCCGCGGGACATCTGCAATAAAGTTGCCGACATGGTCATCGGTGACCGCTATGAACTGGACGACCTCCCGCTCGGCCAGGGCGGGATGGGCGCCGTTTACGGCGGCCATGACAGGCATCTCGACCGCAAGGTGGCGGTCAAGTTCCTCCGGCTCCCGGGCGGCCCCGACCAGGAGCTCGAACGCCGGTTCATCCGCGAGGCCCGCATCCTGGCCCGCCTCGACCACCCCGGCGCTCCCGTCCTCTACGACTTCGGCACCCATGAGCAGCGGCTCTTCCAGGTGATGCAGTTCATCGAGGGCGTCACGGTGGCCGACGTGGTCAGCGAGCACGGCCCGCTGCCGGTGCCGTGGGCCGCCGCCATCGCCGCCCAGGCCTGCGCCGTGCTCTCGGCCGCCCACGCGCTGTCGATCTGCCACCGCGACCTCAAGCCGACCAACCTGATGCTCTGCCCCGACGGGACGGTCAAGGTCCTCGACTTCGGCCTGGCCATCCTGCGTGAGGCCGACGCCGGCCAGTTCACGCGCACGGGCCAGATTCTCGGTACGCCCGCCTACATGGCCCCCGAGCAGATCAAACGCGGCGTGGCCGACCCCCGCAGCGACCTCTACTCACTGGGTTGCGTGCTGCACGAGATGCTGACCGGCCGCCAGCTCTTCACCGGCCCGACCGACTACGCCGTCTACGAACGCCAGGTGAAGGAACGGCCACCGAGAGTGCGGAACGTTCCCGGCGCGCTGGCCGATCTGGTCACCTCGCTGCTGGAGAAGTCCGCCGACCAGCGCCCCCCGACCGCCGAGGCGCTCTACACCGAACTCCAGCGCTTCGCGGTCGACCTCCCGGCCCTGCCGGGCTTCCTGACCGCGATCGTGGCCCCGACGCGGATGTACGCGCGCGTGGTCGGGCGGATCCCCGGATGATCCCGGTCGGCGACTGGGCCGACGAGGCCACCTTTCTCGTCCGGGGACAGGTGGTCGTGGGGGAGTATCCCTGGGATCTGCTGACCGATCATCCGGAGAGACTGGCCGGGGAGACCTGGCCCGACTTCCCCCGGACCTGGGCGAACGCGGGTTTCGTGGTCCGTTACGCCCATGCGCGAGCCCACTGGGCCCATCGGTGGGCCGGCGCCGCGGACCCCGACTGGGACGCGCTGACCCCTGAGTGGCGGGCTGTGGTGCGACTGCTCGCGGAACTGCCCAGCCGCAGGCGGAGCCGTACAAGAAAATGGAAGACCTTCGCCGAGCACCTGGCCGCGCGCTATCACGACGCGTTCGAGGCCGCGAACCCCCTGCCAAGGGGGGATGCGGCGTTCACCGGGGCGCTGGCGGCCCGGGTCGGGACCGGAGACGCGGTGGCCCGGGTGCTCGCGGCGATCAGCGCGGAGCGGCTGCCGGAACGGATCTAGGAACCGGTGATTTCTTTTCGGACATAGCGCCCAACAGGAATCGATCCCGTCTTCCGGGCGCTTAACCATGGTTTTTCCACTTTTCGTCACGTCTCGCTAGGTGGGCACGTGTCTCAGGGGGCGTGCTGAGTCGGATAGCCTGCTTCGGGTGAGTCGATTCGCCCATCCCGCCGGTGACCGGCATGCCGAACAGATGCCGGAGGATCGCCCTCCGCACGCTCCGGCCGACCTGAACTCCCTCGATCCGGCCATCTGGCCGCGAACGTCCGAGCGCATCGCGGGATCGCTCACGATAGGCGGGCTCGACGTCCGTGACCTGGCTGAAGAATTCGGAACGCCTCTCTACGTCGTCGACGAGGAAGACTTCCGGTCCCGGGCCAGAGAGTTCCGGCAGGCCTATTCCGACGGCGAGGTCCACTACGCCGGCAAGGCGTTCCTGTGCCGCGAGGTGGCCAGGTGGATCATGCAGGAGGGCCTCGGCCTCGACGTGTGCAGCGCCGGTGAGCTGGCCGTCGGGCTCAGCGTCGGTTTCCCGCCCGAGCGCATGACCATGCACGGCAACAACAAGTCGCTGGCCGAGCTGGAGCTGGCCGTGACGACCGGGGTCGGCCATGTCGTCGTCGACTCCTTCGAGGAGATCGCCCGGCTCGGCTACCTGGCCGAAAAGCACCGCGTGCGGCCGAAGGTGCTGATCAGGGTCACCGTGGGCGTCGAGGCCCACACCCACGAGTTCATCGCCACCGCCCACGACGACCAGAAGTTCGGCCTGTCGCTGAGCTCCGGGGCCGCCGCCGAGGCCGCCCGCATGGTGCTCGCGCTGCCCTCGCTCGAGCTCGTCGGCCTCCACTCCCACATCGGCTCCCAGATCAGCGACACGGCCGGGTTCGAGGTGGCCGCCCGCCGGCTGGCCGGCCTGCTGGTCCAGATCCGCGACGAACACGGCGTCGAGCTGCCCGAACTCGACCTGGGCGGCGGCTACGGCATCCCCTATGTCGAGGGCGACGACGCCCCCGACATCAAGGTCATCGCCGACGCGCTGCGCGAGATCGTCGTCTCGGTCTGCCGGAGCCGGAACCTGCCGGTCCCGCGCCTGACCGTCGAGCCGGGCCGCTCGATCTCCGGCCCCGCCGGGATCACCCTCTACGAGGTCGGCACGGTCAAGAACGTCGACGGCCTGCGCACCTACGTCTCCGTCGACGGCGGCATGAGCGACAACGTCCGCACCGCCCTCTACGGCGCCGACTACACCGCCCGCCTGGCCTCCCGCGAGAGCACGGCCGCGCCGATGCTGTCGCGCCTGGTCGGCAAGCACTGCGAGAGCGGCGACATCGTGGTCCGCGACCTCTACCTGCCCGACGACCTGGTGCCCGGCGACCTCATCGCGGTGGCCGCCACCGGCGCCTACTGCCGGTCGCTGGCCAGCAACTACAACTACCTGCCCAAGCCCGCGGTCGTCGCGGTCGCCGGTGGCTCCGCACGAGTCATCGTGCGACGCGAGACTGAAGAAGACCTGCTCAGGGGGCAGCTGTGAGTAAACCCGTCAAAGTGGCGCTGCTGGGCTGTGGGGTCGTCGGCTCCCAGGTGGCCCGGCTGCTCCAGGAGCAGGCCGACGACCTGGCCGCCCGGGTGGGCGCGCCGCTGGAGCTCGCCGGGGTGGCCGTCCGCAAGATGAGCCGCAAGCGTGAGGTCGACCTCGACCCCGCGCTGCTCACCACCGACGCCCATGCCCTGGTCACCCGCCCCGACGTCGACATCGTGGTCGAGGTGATCGGCGGCATCGAGCCCGCCCGCGCCCTGATCCTGGCGGCGATGGCCGGCGGCAAGTCGATCGTCAGCGCCAACAAGGCCCTGCTCGCCGAAGACGGCGCCACCCTCCACGCCGCCAACAAGGCCGACCTCTACTTCGAGGCCGCCGTCGCCGGGGCGATCCCGCTGATCCGCCCGCTGCGCGAGTCGATGGCCGGCGACCGGGTCCACCGGGTGCTCGGCATCGTGAACGGCACGACCAACTACATCCTCGACAAGATGGACTCCACCGGCGCCTCGTTCACCGACGCGCTGGAGGAGGCCCAGTCGCTGGGCTACGCCGAGGCCGACCCGACCGCCGACATCGAGGGCTTCGACGCCGCCGCCAAGGCCGCCATCCTGGCCGGGATCGCCTTCCACAGCCGGGTCACCGCCTCCGACGTCCACCGTGAGGGCATCACCGGCGTCTCGGCGTCCGACGTGGCGTCGGCCAAGGCGATGGGCTACGTGATCAAGCTGCTGGCCATCTGCGCCCGCTCCGACGACGGGCGGTCGATCGGGGTCCGGGTGCACCCGGCGATGATTCCCCGCACCCATCCGCTGGCCGGGGTCCGCGAGGCCTACAACGCCGTGTTCGTCGAGGCCGAGTCGGCCGGGCGTCTCATGTTCTACGGCGCCGGCGCCGGTGGCGCGCCGACCGCGTCGGCTGTGCTGGGCGACATCGTGGCGGTCGCGCGCAACCGCATCGCCGGGACGCGTGGCCCCTCCGAGTCTGTCTACGCCGACCTGTCGGTCCACCCCATGGGGGAGACGGTGACGCGCTACCACGTGTCGCTCGACGTGGCCGACAAGCCGGGCGTGCTGGCGACGGTGGCCGAGATGTTCTCCCGGCACGACGTGTCGATCCAGACGGTGCGCCAGGAGGGCCGCGGCGACGACGCCCAGCTCGTGCTGGTCACCCACCGGGCCTCCGACGCCGCTCTCTCCACCACGGTCGAGGGGCTGCGGGAGCTCGACATCGTGCGGGCCGTGGCCAGCGTCATGCGGGTCGAAGGCGACGAAACGCCGTAACGGCGTTCTCCAGGGCTTCTTCGGGGTCGCCTCGGTGATACCGCTGTTCCGAGGGCTCGATGTTGTCCAGGAACTCCTGGTAGCGCACTGCTTGGGTGAGCGCGGCCAGGGGTGCGGCGACCTCCAGCGCCCTGCGGGGGTCGGCGCCCGGGAGCGACCACGCGTCGATCCAGGCGTCGGCGGTCCCGACCCATTCTTGGAGCCGGAGCCCGTCGGTGGCCGGATGCCCAAAATGCGCATCCGCGAAGTCCAGCACCACGGCCGGGCCGCCGGGGACGGCGCGCCAGTTGCCGGGGTGGAAATCCCCGTGAACCAGCGTGTACGGGAGTCCGCACGCCGCCAGTTCTTCTTCCAGGGCGGGGACCTGCGTCAGAAGATCGTCTGACCCGGGGACGGGGGCGAGGCGCTCGGCGGCGGCGAGGATACGGCGGCGATCTGCCAGATCATGCAGCGAGGCGTCCGTGGTCGGTGCTCTCTCCACGGCGCCGGCCTGTCCGAGCTGGGGCGTTCTCGCCGGGATGCCGGTGATCATCTTCTGCTGGGCGCGGGCGAACCGGTGGACCGTTGAGGTCACCAGTTCCGGAGCCGCTTTCCAGCAGTCCTCGCCGGGGATGTGCGCCAGCAGCATCCAGCCGTGGGCCGGATCCGCACCCAGAACCTGAGGGACCAGCGTCGGGTCCACGGCCGCCAGCGCGGAGATGATCGACGACTCCGAAGCGGCGAACGGGGGAGTGGTCTTCAGCCAGGCGTTCGCGCCCGGCAGATGAAAGAGCCCGGCCAGGTTCCACGTCTTGACCTGGCGGACCTCACTCGGCCCGGTGATCGCCAGCGCCCAGTCGAGGGCCGCGCGCAGCCCTTCCACGGTCGCCCACGAGGCGCGGAGGGGTTCGTCTCCGGCGACGAAGCGTTCTCCGAGCGGTATCGATTCCCGGACCGCGAGGTGGACCGAGGGGTCTGACGATGGCTTCGCGTCGATTGAATGGTGTTCCCAGGCTTCAACGTTGGCCGGCGGGTTCGCGAGTGCCTCCGCGTGGTAGGTCACGTGGCCGTCGCGCATGAACTTGCCGCCCTCGACGTCGACCAGGCGCAGCACCGCCACCGGCACCCCGAGGAGGCCGTTCAGCCAGGTCACGACCGGGGCGACGTCGTTCCACCATGGGGTCGGCATCTCGACCGGGCCGAACCTGCCGAACTCCGTATCGCCGCAGGTCACCACGGCACTTACCTGACGCATCCGATCAGTTTGCCATTTGCGCAGGTTGCTGGGCTTACGACAAGGTAAGTCGATGCTGTCCCGTCCTGTTCCCCTGCTGGGCCTGGTCGCGCTGGGCTATCTCGTCCTGCAGGCCGTGCTGGTCCCGGCGGACATGACGCTCGAATGGGACGAGGCCGTCTACACGAGCCAGGTCGCCCCCGGTGTGCCGGACGCCGTCTTCTCCGCCCCCCGGGCCAGGGGCGTGACCTGGCTGGTGGCGCCGATCGTCCACTTCACCACCGACCCGGCGGCGATCCGCTGGTGGATGATGATCGTCGCGGCCGTGGGGCTGTTCCTGGCGTTCCTGCCGTGGACGAAGCTGCTCAAGCCGGGTGTGACGGCGCTGGCGGCGGGGCTGTTCGCCACGCTCTGGGTGACCGTCTGGTACGGGCCGCAGGTCATGCCCAACCTCTACGTCGCCTACGGCGCGGTGCTGGCGATCGGTTCGCTGCTGGTCGTGCGGGAGCACGGCGGTTTCGCCGCGTACGCGGGCCTCGCGGCCGGGTTCGCCGGGGTCGCGATGCTCAGACCCAGCGACGTGCTCTGGCTGGGCGTGATCGCCGGTCCCACGGCGCTGCTCTGGCGGAAGTGGGCCGCCGCCGCGACCATTCTCGTCTCGGCCGTGCTGGGGATGGTGCCGTGGGTGGTGGAGGCGTACACCTCGTTCGGATCTCTGCTCCACCGGTGGGCGGCGGCCGGGGAGGTGCAGGGCGGGATCGCGCCCGCGCCCGGGTTCTGGTACGAGTTCAAGGCCGCCAACGGCCCCGCCTTCTGCCGGCCCTGCGACATCCCCCTCGACCGGCCCTACCTGCTGATCTGGTGGATCGCCCTGCCGGTGCTGGCGCTGGTGTCGGTGAAGCGGTGGCCGGTCCCGGTGCTGGCGGGGCTGGCGATGGCCGCGCCCTATCTGTTCCTGGTCGACTACGCCGCCCCGAGGTTCCTGCTCCCCGCCTACGGCCTGCTGATGATCCCCGTCGCGGCGACCGTGATCCGCTTCCGACCTCCGTTCGCGGTGCTGCTGGCCGCTCACCTGGTCGTGCAGTTCGTGGCGCTCGACGCGGTGAAGGGCCAGGACTATCCGCTCAGGCAGTTCCAGGCCTCGTTCGTCCGGAAGATGATCGACGCCGGGGTCACCACGCCGTGCACCCTGGTCGGCACCTCCGTGAACCCGGCCCACCAGTTCCTGACCAGATGTGACGTTCTCATCTTGAAGCCGGGCGAATCGGTCGCGGAGGCCACCGAGAACATCGGCGGCGTCGTCGCCACCCTCACCCAGAAAGGCCCGCCGATGGGCAGCGAAGGGTGGGAACGCCATGTTCTCGCCAGCAGCAACGGCAAACCGACGTGGATCACCATGATCCGCCCGAACCCATAAGATGCAGCGGTGCTCGACCTCGACGTACAGACATCAGGCCAGGTGAAACGGGAGGCCAGGGCAGACGTCGCGGTTCCGCTCGTGGCGGGGGCGGCCGGGACCGCCGCGATGGTCGCCGGGATCTCCACGCCCTCGATGTGGAACGACGAGCTGGCCACCTACAGTGCGATCACGCGGTCGCTCGGCGGTCTGTGGCAGCTCGCGCAGAACATCGACGCCCACTTCCTGCCCTACTACACGGTCATGCACTTCTGGGCCAAGCTCGGCGACGACCTGTGGTGGCTGCGGCTGCCGACCGCCCTCGCCGTCGGGGTCACCGCCGGGCTGCTGGCCGATCTGGGCCGTCGTCTGGGCTCACGCGCGGCCGGGATCTGGGCGGCCGTCGTGTTCGTGCTGCTGCCGTTCACCTCGTATCACGGGCAGAACGCCCGGCCCTACGCCTTCGCGGCGCTGGCGGCGGTGCTCTCCTTCTGGGCCCTCCACCGGGCGATCGACGGGACCGGGCGTCGGCCGTGGGTGACGTACACACTGACTGTGCTCTTCCTGGGGTGCACCCACCTCATGGCGGTGCTGGTGCTGCCGGCGCATCTGCTGGTGGCCTGGCGTTCCAAGCGCAGGTGGCTGATCCACGCGGGGATCGGGCTGGTGCCGTGGGCCGGGCTGGTCGTGCTGGGCACTCTCCAGAGTCAGGCGGTGAGCTGGATCGAACGCCCCGACTGGAAGACGTTCACCGGCCTGCCGGGCGCGCTGACCGGGTCGACGGCACTGGCGCTGCTGCTGATCGGGGCGGCGGTGATCGGGTCGGGCACGCCGCTGAAGCCCTGGCGGAGCGGGCTCTGGGTGTGGCTGCTGCTGCCCCCGCTGCTGCTGTTCGCCGTCTCCTGGGTCGCGATGCCCCTGTACGTCGACCGCTACTTCTTCGCCGCCGCCCCCGCCCTCGCCTTGCTGGCCGGACTCGCCCTGGCCCAGGTCAGACCACCCGCCGCGGTCGCGCTCCTGCTGGTCGGCGGGATCGTCGCGCTGCCCGACCTGACCCTCAACCGGGCCCAGGACGGCCGCCGCGAGGACTACCCGTTCGTCATCGACACGATCGAACGCGCCTACCGGCCCGGCGACGTGGTGATCTACGGCCAGGCCCCGCAGCGCGAAGGGGTGCTCTACTACCGCCGCTCGGCGGAGGGCTTCCCGGCCGACGTGCTGCGGCGCGGCGCCAGCCGGGTCCCCGGCACCTTCGGGTTCGCCGAACGCGGCGACCTGAACCACGTGCTGAGCCAGGCCACCCGCGTGTGGACGATCTGGCGCGGCAACCCCGCCCGGGGCGTCGAGGACCTCGGCCGGGTCGCTCCGGCCAAGCTCAGGTCGCTCACCGTGCTCGGGTTCGAGCCGGTCCAGACCTGGGAGCCGGACCGGTCCCCGGGCCTGATGCTGGTGCTGTTCATACGCAAGTGAACTATGTACCGATTGGGTCTAGCATCCGGTTCTCTGGGCAGAAGCCGCTAGCCTTGGTACCTCTCCCACCAATTGAACACAGGAGTCCTGTCATGCGGTCTTCGCTCCGCTTAGGAGCAGTGGGCGTTCTTTTGGGAACGCTCCTTCCGATGGTGCTGGTCGCCGGTCCCGCAGAGGCCGCACGACCGAAACACAAGGTCAAGACTGTGGTGGCCCTCGGTTTCGACGACGGTGACAGCACTCATTTCAAGGCCGCGCAGATCCTGCGGTCACACGGTGTGCGCGGAACGTTCTACATCAACAGCGGCGACCTCGACGCCAAGGGCAAACTGACCGTCGGCCAGGTGCGGACCCTCGTCCGCCAGGGCCACATGATCGGCGGTCACACCCTCCACCACGTGCGGTTGACCGATCTGACCGCGATCGACCAGCGGGTCGACATCTGCGCCGACCGGGCCGCCCTCCTCAAGCTGAAGATCCCGGTCACCACGTTCGCCTACCCGTTCGGCGCGAACAACGGCGACTCCCAGCACGCGGCCCGGTTCTGCGGCTACAACGCCGCCCGCACCGTCGGCGGCCTGGCGCTGGGCACGTGCGGCTACTGCGCCCCGGTCGAGTCGGCCCGCCCCGCACAGCTCTACTCGGTCCGGACCTACGGCTCGGTCAACCACGACACCACCCTGACCGACCTGAAGAAGCAGGTCACGGCGGCCGAGCGGGCCGGCGGGGGGCTGCTCCCGGTGGTGATCCACAAGGTCTGCGCCCGCGTCTGCGGCGACTACTCGACCACCGAGAAGCTGCTCGACGAGTTCCTGACCTGGCTCGACACCCGCAAGAAGCACGGCACGGTGGTGCGCCCGCTGGAGAGCGTCATCGGCGGCAAGGTCCGCCCGGTCCCCGACGAGTCGACCTGGCAGGAGTTCTAGGCCTCCCTGGTCAGCTCCGGGGGCAGACCGCCCGCTTCGACGGAGTTCTCAAGGTGGGCGGTGGTCTCCTGCGCGATCTGTTCGATCCGCAGGGCCCACCACTCCGGGGACTGACCGTTGGCGTGCACGGCCTCGTCCATGACGATCCGCTCCGCTTCGCCCATGGCGGTCATCTGGATCTGCCGGGCGGTGGGCCGGTCGCCGTTCAGCCCCACCGGGGCGGCGACGGGCTCGGGCAGCTCGGGCACATCGGCGCGGGGCCTGGTCCGGGTCAGCACCGGCCAGATCGTCGGCGCCCTTCTGATGCGCTCGTTGGGGCCCAGCATGTCCGGACGCGCGCCGACCCAGTCGCGGAGCGACGCGAGGACCGAGGTGTGGTCGAACTCGGCGCCGACGGTCAGCGCCTCCGGCGCCAGGTGGCCGGCGCCCTTCTGCCGTAGCGCCACGCCGAGCAACGCGCCCGGAGGCCAGGTCAGCGGGTTGGTATCCGCGTCGAACAGGCCCAGGCCGCCTTGCTGCGGCACGTAGTCGCCGTTCCAGTCGGGGTTCTCCATCCATTGCGGGTCGGAGCCGTCGGGCTTGGAGTGCCGCAGCTTCAGCGCGATCCGGTCGCCGGTGGCGGGGTCGTGGCCGGGCGGGGCCTTCTGATGGAAGGCGATGCCGGTGATGACGCGGCCGGGCGGGCAGATCAGCGGGTTGGTGTCGGCGTGGAAGGGGCCCAGGCCGCCCCGCTGCGGCGCGTAGTTGCCGTTCCAGTCGGTGTTCTCCAGCCATTGCGGGTCGGAGCCGTCCGGCTTGGAGTGCTGCAGCTTCAGCGCGACCTGGTTGCCGTCGGAACCGGGGGGCGCCTTGCGGCGCAGGGCCATGCCGGTGACGACCCGGCCGGGCGGGCAGATCAGCTCGTTGGTGTCGACGTAGAAGTTGACGAGGCCGCCCTGCGACGGGAAGCGGTTGCCGTTGTCGTCGTCGTTCCGGAGCCAGGCCTGATCCGGCGCACGGAACACGGTGCCCGGTTCGATCAACGGCGAGATCACGATGGCGGGCACCCGCGGTCCGTACACCCTGAAGGGGTTGAGTTCCCCCACGGGGAACTGGGGTGCGTAACCGTCCGGCGGCATGGCCGCAGGCGGGGGCACGTGGTCGTAGCAGCCGCCATGCTCGTCGTGGGTGATGATCAGCACGGTCCTGTTCCAGCGGGGGCCGGTGGAGAGCATCTGGTAGATCCTGCCGAGGAGCCGCTCGCCGTTGGCGACCGGGTGCGGCGGATGCTGGTCATTGTTGTCCAGCCCGTACGACGGCTCGATGAAGATGTATTCCGGGGGGAGCTTGAGCCTGAGGTCTTCCGGAAGGAAGAGCGTGCTGTTGGCCTGCCACTTCAGTTTCTGCGGCACGGTCCAGAACTGCCCGCTCAGCAGGGTGCCGACCAGGGCGGCGTCCTGGTAGGCGCGCCAGCGAATGCCCAGTTCGTCCAGCACGTCACAGATGGTGCGCTTCCCGGCGTAGGGCAGGACGTTCGGAATGCAATCTTCCGTGCCGGGCTGGTTGCAGTTGTTGAGACGGCCGAACGAGGTGCCGGCGTGCAGGAACGAGCGGTTGGGCCAGGTCTCGCAGGGGACGGAGCCGAACCATCGGTCACAGACGGCGAACTGCTCGGCGAGCCGGCTCATGACCGGCACCTGGTCCGGGGTGTAACACTCCATGATGACGTTCGCGTTGGGCGGCTTCTTGTGGGCCTTGTAGTTGGCCAGGAAGCCCCACATGTCGGGCTGCTGTCCCGACTTCGGGGTGGCGGTGCCGAACATCTGCTCCACGAACGAGCCGCAGATCTCGCTGGGGTTCGGGTCGGGTGTTCTGTCGTTCTGTGCCCCCTTCCGCACGTAGACCCGGTCGCTCTCCTTGGCGGTGTCGTGCGCGCTCGCGGGAACGGTGTTCCAGTAGGCCTTCTCCTTGAGACCGAGGTAGTAGGGCTTGCCGTCGGCCGGCTCCGGCAGATTCCGCGGCGGGACGTTGCCCGAGTCGGAGTAGAGCCAGCCGAGCAGGTTGTCGAACGACCGGTTCTCCAGCATCAGCACGACGAAGTGCTCGACCTTGTCCATCGGCGCGGGGTCGCCGAGATGGTTGTAGACGAAGTAGCCGTCGGTGTCCTTGTCGATCGAGACCTCGGTCATCCGCATCGAACGCGGTCGGTGCAGCATGTCGCCGAAGGCGCCCTGGTTCCAGAAGACCACCTGGAGCCGGTCGAACTTCGGCGAGAAGTCGCGCCGCTGGTGGGGTTCGAGCTTCTGGCGGGCCCCCCACGGAAACGTGGTGGCGGTGTAGAGCTTGTCGTTCAGGTGGTACAGCCCGAACCAGACGGTGTTGCCCGTTCTGTTTTCGACCAGCATGATGCGACCCCGGAGACCTGCGAAGAATGAGGCGGATATCAGCCCCGATAAATCGTGTTTTCCCAGGTCAAAAGGATGCGAAACGATGTAGGACGACGAAGCCGCCCTCATCGAAGACCGTCCGGTAGCCCGTCGAGCGGAGCCGTTCGACCTCGGCCACCTGCGCCTCGACGCTGTCGAACGGCGTCGTCTTCCAGCGGGTGAACGCCACGACCCACGGCGGGGTCTCGTACGACGGCTCCGGCTCCCACAGGATCACCGGGTTCCGCGCGGTCAGGCTCGCCCCCAGCGGCAGCGCCGCCGCCACCATCGGCCCTGGCGGCACCGTCTGGACGGCCCTGCGCGCGATGGTCACATAGGCGGGATCGGGCCCGAGTTCGGTCGCCGCGATCGTCCCGTACGCGAACAGCGGCATCGTCGCCAGCCCCGCCACCAGCGCCCCGGCCGCCCACGTCACCCGGATCCGGGGGCCGAACCGGGCGATCCCGTCGACGGCGGCCAGGAACAGCGGGATGACCAGGAACGCGTTGTAGTGGAAGGGGACGCCCCACCAGTGGGGATACGACGACAGCATGCGTTCGGCCAGCAGCGGCAGCGACAGCAGGGCCAGCGGCGACAGCAGGCACGCGCCCAGCACGATCAGCAGCAGCCAGCCCATCGTGACGAGCTTGTCCGACGGGCTGCCGAGCAGCGCGAGTGTCTGGATCGGGTGGGTGAGCACCTGGACCAGCGCCGACGCGGGGCCGTCGCCGAGGTCCTCGTAGCGCCAGTAGAAGCCGTCGCGGCCGCCGAAGAACGGGATGAGCACCTTGGTCGCCACCAGCACGGCCGCGACCCCGCCGACCAGAAGCGCGGCTCCGGCCCTGAACCTGCCGCGCGTCAGGAGGTAGAGCCCGAATCCGGCGATGACCAGGCCCATGTCCTCTTTCGTCAGGAGCAGCAGGGCGCCCATGACAATGGCGGTGCGGGTCCGGCCCGCGTCGTGCCGCTCGACCATCCACGCGATCAACATCGGCGCGAACGCCACCTCGTGGAAGTCGAACTCGACGGCCTGCGCGATCGGCCAGCTGACGACGTACGCGAAGGAGACCAGATAGGCGGCGACGGCGCCGAGTCGACGGCGGGTGAACAGCCACAGCGGCGGCACCGCCAGCGCGAACAGCAGCCCTTGCGCGAAGATCAGCGAGAACGGGCCGTCGTTGATCCAGTAGAGCGGGGCGAGCAGCGCCAGGATCGGTGACCAGTGGTCGCCGAGCAGCGAGAACCCCTCGTTGTGGAAGCCGTCGAGGTACTCCTTGGTCACCGAGGTCGGCAACCCGAACTCCGAGTAGCCGCGCACCCCCTGGTCGAAGATCGCCAGGTCGAGCACCCCGGCCCGCATGCCGCGCAGCTCCAGATACCCGACGAGGGTGTATCCGGCGGTCGCGACTAAGACGATCAGGCCGATCCAGAAGACATGACTGCGGGCGACCTCCTTGAAGTGGAGGTCGCGGCTTACTGTAAGGGTCATCCGAGGGCCATCAGCCGAGCAGCCGCCGGGCCTTGCGCAGCGCCCGCTTGAACACCGTGCGCTCGCCCTGCCGTTGCAGCCGCACCGTCTGCACCCGCCAGTTCTCCGCCTTCGCCCGCCAGCGCGCCGAGTCGGCGGTGCCCTTGGCGGCCTTCTTCTCCAGGACGCCCACCTGCCGTTCCAGCGCGTGGACCTGCTTCTGCAGCCGTCCGGCGGCGATCTTGCGGTCGATCGCCAGGGCCCGCCAGTGGGCCGCCTCGGTGTTGCGGCTCACGATGGGCGGCTTGACCGAGATGTCGACCCGGGCGAAGCCCAGCTCCTCGCCGTCCAGCCATTCGGAGCCGTAGAGCTCGTGGACGACGTCGTCGAACTCCTCGCCGTCCTTGATGACGTGGAGCGCGCGGGCGATGGCGCAGGTGCGTTCGAGCCGGGCGGTGACGATGCCCTCATGGGTCTCGGTCAGCGCGATGTGCAGCAGGCCGAGGTCGGTCTTGTCGGCCTTCTCGATCAGGGTGACCAGGGTCTGGGCGGCGACCGTCCAGCCGGGCGGGCAGACCAGCCGGAACGGGGCCGGGGCCGACGTCGGGCCGGCGTCCTCGACCAGCCTGACCCGGCCGTCGTGCTCGTAGGCGCCCTTGATCAGCCGTTCGTCCAGCCGGGGGTCGTCGAAGGGCGAACGGCGGCCGTCGTCGAGCGACGACCAGTCGCCCAGCAGGGTCACCCGTACGTCGGGGAGCGTGCTGACCAGCGCGGCGTCGGCGCCGCCGCGCACGTTCTCGAAGGAGGAGCCCCGGGTGTCGATGACCACGTCGACATAGGGCACCAGCCACTGGCGGCCGCCTTCGGTGCGCAGGAAGCGCCGGTAGGGAATGCGGTCGGCCACGAACGGCGCGTTGTACCTTTTCACCTCGGTCTGCCGGAGCATTAAAGTCGATCGGCCGAGGTGCCAGGCCGGCGCCTCGAGCTCGGGGACGAACACGGCGCCCGCCTGGGTGAGCCGGTAGCCGAGATCGGTGTCCTCGGCCAGCACGAGCGAGGTGTCGATGCCGCCGGCCTGGGTCCACAGGTCGTGGTGCTGGGAGACGCTGGCGCCGACATGCATCCGGTGCAAGATCGGGCTGGGCGCGGTGGTGAGGCCGTCGTACTCGTCGAGCAGCTTGTCCCACCAGGTGTGCCCCTCGCACTCCTCCAGCAGCAGGTCCTCCCGCCCGTCGCGGACGGCCTCGCCGAGCTCCCGCGCCGACGGCAGCACCGACGCCGAGGCGGTGAACTTGAGTGAGCCCAGCACCACCAGATAGTCGGCCGCGTGGTGCCACCGCATGTGGGCGCTGACATGGCCGCGCGTCGGGACCACGTCGCCGTCGAGCCGCAGCACGACCTCGCCGGTGGCGTGCCCGAACCCGGTGCGGATCGCCCAGGCGATGCCCCAGCCCTCGTTGGGCACCTCGCGCACCCACGAAGGCAGGTTCAGCGGCCCGCCGTCGTTGACGACGATCACGTCCATCAGGTGGGCCGGGTAGTCCTGGGCGGCCAGCCCGGCCAGGGTCAGGTCGAGTTTCCGCTGGCAGTCGCGGGCGGGGATGACCACGGTCACCGTCTTGCCGGGCCGCCACGAGTCGGGACACGGCGGCACCAGCACGCCGTAGTCGTTGCGGGGCACGCGAGCCGTCATGACCTGCCTCCCGGGAGCTCCATCAGGGCGTTGGGGCGGAAACCGCGCCACTGCCGTTTGTTGCGTTTGAGGAAGGTGCCGATCGGCTCCCGCCAGGTGTGCTCGGCGGCCTTGCCCCGTCTCAGGATGTAGCCGAGGCCGTGACCTCGGTAGATGGTTCCGCCCGCGGCCTGGACGGCGTGCTGGAACTGGGTGTCGACCGACCGGGGCAGCGGGCGGAAACCGCCCACGGCGTCGAAGGCCGAGCGGGTGGCCAGGATCGTGCCGCCCGCGATGAAGTTGGTGACCTGTTCGGTGATCTGCTGGTGGTGGACGGTCACGTCGATGGCCGCCAGATACACGAACTCCGGCGAGGTGCCCAGCACGTCGGCGCCGGTGTAGGAGTGGGCGAGCAGCAGGTCGGCCAGGAAGTCGGGGCCGTACCAGTCGTCGTCGTCCATCTTCAGCAGGAACGACCCGGAGGCCCGTTCTGCGGCGGCGTTCAGCACCGACCCGAAGGCCTGCGCGTGGGGCGCCTGGTAGACGGTCAGCGGCCGGTCGAACTTCTCGATCGCCGCCGCGACCCCGGGATGCTCGCGGGGCACCCCGTGCAGGGCCAGGACGACTTCGAGGTCGGCCTCGCGCTGGCGTCCGGCCTGTTCGAGCGCGAACGCCACCTGGTCGGGCCGCCGGGTGGCCAGCAGGATCGAGGTCGTCGGCAGGTACGACCCGACCGCGCCGAGCCGGGCCCAGCGCTCCTTGACGCCGTGGTCGCGCAGAGAGCGGCGTCGGAGCCGGATGCTGTGCTCCTCGCGGGTCAGGTCGTCGTCGAGGACGTTCGCCGGGGCCTGCAGCAGCGTGACGAGACCCGGGCCGAGAGCTCCCGCCCAGGCGGGAACCTCGTCGCACACCAGCGGAACCCCGGCGGCGGCCAGCGCGGCCACGACCCTGACGGCGGTCAGCGGGCCGGTGTGCCCGCGCCGCCAGTCGATCACGATCCCGCGCAGCTTGCGGACCCGGTCGACGTCCATGACCGTCACCGCGCCCGACCCGGCGATCCGGGTCAGCGTGTCGTTCCCGAGCTTGATCACCCACGCGTCGTCGTCGAGGGTGAGCCGGCCGACGCCCTTCGTCGGCACGCTGACGAAGCCCATCGGGTTGACCGACCGGTCGTCGACCGGGGGCACCAGCGCGGGGTCGGTCAGCCCCGCGGCCAGTAGTCTCTCCCCGCCGGGACGTCCGATCTCCTCCCAGCTCGGCGAGCCCGACCGGTCGACGGTGACGCCCTCGCCGGTCCAGGGGGCCGACGCGTCGGTGCGGACGACCAGGTCGCCGGCGGGCGCCCCGATGCGGATCGGCATCGGGCCCTTCGGGTCGGCGACGGCCGCGTTGGGGTCGCCGGGCCGCCAGTGGGCGGCGCCCGGACCGGCCAGCACCGGCACCGGCGAGGCGATGGCCTCCAGCCGGTTGCCGGAGAACGCGCGGGCCACGGCCGTGACCACCCGGCCCGAGGGGGTCGGGGCGTTGAACGTGACGTCGACCTGCCAGCCGGCGCCCTTCTTGAACGTGCGGACCTCGGTCAGCGCCCGCCACCGGTGGGCGGGGGTGAGCGACGGGCTGGGCGCGGTGAACCAGTAGGGCACCTCGGCGATCACCACCGACACCTTCGTCGCCTTGGGCAGCAGCGACTGCAGGGTCATCGCCCGGCGCAGGTCGGTGGGGGTCTTGGCGAGGATGGTGACTTCGGCGATCTCGGCCTCGGGGTCCAGGTGGATCTCCCCGTCGAGGTCGACGCCTCCTGCCACACCCACGGTGAACGTCGTCATCGACCCCTCCAGCGCCGCTTGGCCTGCGGCTGGGCGGCGAGTTTCTCGGCCTCGGCCTTCCACCGCTCGGCCTCGGCCTTGTACTTGCGCGCCTCCGCCTTGTGCTTCTCGGCCGCCGCGCGCCACGTCTGGGCGTCGCCCTTGATCGGCTCGGCCTCCGAGAGGGGGACGATGCCGAACTCCGCGCCGTCGACCCAGTGGGCGCCGAACAGCTCGTCGACCACGTCGTCGGCGTCTTCGCCGGGGAACAGGCGGGCCCGGTTGAACGCCGCCGTCCGCTCCAGGCGGGCCGTCGCCACGCCGTCGTGGGTCTCGGCGAGGGCGGCGCAGACCAGGCCGTAGCCCTTGGTCTCGGCGAGTTTGACCAGCCGGGCGACGCTGTCGGCGCCGAGCGACCAGCCCGCCGGGATCCTCAGCCGGTAGGGGGCCTTCGCCGCGCGGTTGACGCGGGGCTCGCCCGCGTAGAGGTTGCCGAGCAGCCGCAGGTCGAGCATCGGTTCGTCGAGCGAGGCCCGGCGGCCGGTGGTCAGCTCGTGCCAGGGTCCTTCGATGGTGACAGTGAGGTCGTGGATGGTCCCGGCCAGGGCGCTGTCGACGGTTCCCCTGGTCTCCTCGTAGGTGGTGGCGGTGGTGATCACCTCGACGTACGGGATCGAGTAGATCCGCCGTGGATGGGTGCGCAGCCAGCGGAGGTCGGGGATGCGGTCGGCGAAGAGGGTCCAGTTGTGCCGGTGCACCTCTTTTTCCCGGTCCATCACGGTGGAGCGGCCGATGTGCCAGCTCAGCGCCTCGGCGTCGGGGATGAACACGGCCCCGGCCTGGGCCAGCCGATAGCCGAGCTCGGTGTCCTCGCCCATGTTCATGGTCACGTCGACACCGCCCGCCCGCGCCAGCAGGGTCGCCCGGACCGAGGTGGTCGCGCCGGAGTGCAGGCGCGACGGGTTCGACCGCGCGTCGCGCAGGTGCCGCGTCTCGGCGAGCGTCTTCTCCAGCCACACATGAGGGTGGACGCTCGCCTCCGGGAACAGGTTGGCCGACCGGCCGGCCGCGGTTTCCGCGTAGACCTGCTCGACCGTCGGTTCCTCGGCGGACACGAAACTGATGGTCCCGTGCACCACGACATATCCAGCCAGATGGTGCCAGCGCATGTGGGCCTCGATGTGCTCCCGATCGAGCAGCATGTCGGCGTCGAGCCAGTGGATCACGTCGCCGGAGGCCGCCGAGGCCCCGGTCTGCCGGGCCGCGCCGCGCCCCCACACCCCCTCGGGCACCCGGACGATCCGGGTCCGATGAGGCGCCAGCGGCGGCAGCACGAGTGGGGGCCTGCTGCCGTCGTCGGCCACCACGACCTCGGTCAGATCGCCCGGATAACTCTGCGCGGCCAGCGCGGCGAGCGTGCGGTCAAGCGCGTCCTGACACTGGTAGGCCGGGATGACGACGCTGACGGACAGGCGCGGAGTCCAGGCGCCCAGCGGTGCCGGGCGCAGGGAGCTCCAGTCGTTGTGCCTGATCCTTGCCGTCAACGCTCGCCCACATCGGTCCTCACCCGGGGCGGCGCCCCGGTGATGCGGCGGATCTCCTTGATTTCTGCCTCGACCTCGTTGCGCAGGAACATCGCGTTGACCCGGTCTTCGCCGAGGGCGGCGAGCACCGCGCGCAGGTCGTCGTCGCGGCTGGCCGCGCCCTCGGCCAGCAGCCGGGACGCGCCGGCCAGCTCCTCGGAGACGGTGCCCAGGGTGGTGGTGACCCGCGCGAGGTTCGTCTCCAGCTTCTTCACCCTGGTGTCGATCCGCTGCGTCTTGCCGTCGAGGCGCCGCACGCTGAACAGGAGTATCCCGAGCCCGGCCAGGCACCCCGCGGACAGAACCAGCAGCAGGGCGTCGACGAAGGGAAGCACGCCCATCAGGACAAGGGCGGCGAGAGCGGCCAGCACGACCGTTCCGGTTGCCGCGCCGAGCATCGCCAGACGGCGGAGCGTGGGCATCTTTGTCAGCCTCCGTGTCAACAATGAATGAATCGGGATTCTATTAGAAGATCTCTCATGATTCGTTAGGTGGATTGCCGAGATTTTGCTGCGAAATTGACATGTCAGGATGTCAGACGGCGAAACAACCCTAGTCCTCTTCGTCGCTCTTGTGGCACGTCGGAGCCGGATTCCGGGCCGGGCCAGAAGATCGCCGGGGGAGTGCGCCGGACCCCGTGTGTCTGACTGATGACATCGTGTGGACTTTCGCCTGGGCGGGCCAGTAACACGGCGCGGGAAACCGCCTCGGTGCGTTCCATGACGGCCTCGGTCCCGGCCGGGGATTCGGTCACCAGCACGCCCAGTCGGCCGTCTGTCATCGTGCGTGTCATGCGCTCGAGAGTCTCGGTCGCGAGCGGCGCGTGCACCGAACCCCGGTAGCGGAACGGGACGGGGAACGCCGTCACCGGGGCCTCGTCGGCCAGGTGCACGCGGGGGTCGCCGCGCATGCTCTCGCGGATGAGGCGCAGCTCGAACTCCTGGCCCGACATGGCCTCGCCGCGCCCCGTCCTGATCGACGACCAGGGGGCGGTGAGCAGGACGCGCACGTCGGTGATCGACCCGGTCAGCGCCGTCTCGACGGCGTCCCTGGTCTCGCGCTCGGTCGCCTTCGACACGTCGAACACCACCTCGACGTAGGGCGTGTGCCACGTACGGCCGCGCTGCTTGCGCAGGTCGCGGCGGAGCGGGATGCGCTGGGCGTGGTAGGGCTCCACGGCCCGCACGGTGGCCGTGCGGTTGCGCTTCTGGGCCGGCACTCCCAGGTGGACGGCCCGCGCCGACAGGTCGGGTACGAACACCGCGCCGCCCTGGGCCAGCCGGTAGGCGAACTCGGTGTCCTCGCCTTTGTGCACCTCGGCGTCGAGCCCGCCGACCGACTGAAGCAGCGTGCGGTGCAGCGACAGGGTGGGGCCGGTCACGACGTGATAGGGGTTGCGGCTCTTCTTCATGCCGTCGAGCCGCAGGATGGTCCGCTCGGTGCTGCTCGGGGTCGCCTTCGACAGGTCGATCAGCTCGTCCAGCCGGTCTTCGAGCACGGCGTCCCGCACCTGGTCGGCGGTCAGCATGGGCGGTTCGACGAAGACCTTGGCGCCGATCGTGACCAGGTAGTCGGTCAGGTGGTGCCAGCGCAGCAGCCGCTCCAGATGGTCGCGGTAGATCACCATGTCGGCGTCGAGACGCTGCACGATCGTGCCGTCGGAGGCGGCGATCCCGGCGTTCACCGCGAACGCGGGCCCCCAACCGCCCGGTCCCGACCGGATGATCCGGGTGTTCTCGGGCCTGATCGCGGGCAGCCGCAGCGGCGGCAGGCTCCCGTCGTCGACCACGACGACCTCGGTCAGATGGGCGGGATAGGTCTGCGCCGAGAGCGCGGCCAGAGTGAGGTCGACGACGTGCTGGTTGCCGTGCGCGGGGATGACCACGCTCACCGGAAGGTGTGGCGCCCAGTGTCCGGCGTCCGGCGGCGACAGCGGCGAATAGTCGTTGTGGCGGATCCGGGGCCGGGCGTCAGTGCCCGTCACGATGGCCTTCTCCTTCACAGGATCGCCGGTCTGAGCGGAACGGTGATCGACAATAGCCAACCACTCTGGCATTTTCCTGGGAGCGTATATAGCCCGGACAAATCGGTCTTCTCGCCCAGCGTCCCACAGGGCGGACGCCGGATCCCGAATCTCGAACGTTTGCCCGTAGACTCGGTGCCCGATACCGCAGGTGACATGGAGGATCCGCATGTCCAGGGTTTGGCGTGGCCTCATCGAGGAATACCGCGACCGGCTTCCCGTGAGCGCGACGACGCCCGTTGTGACCCTTCTCGAAGGCGGCACCCCGCTGGTGCCGGCTCCGAAGGTCTCCGCGCTGGTCGGCTGTGAGGTCTTCCTCAAGGTCGAGGGCCTCAATCCGACGGGCAGCTTCAAAGACCGCGGCATGACCGTGGCCATCAGCAAGGCCGTGGAAGAGGGCGCCCAAGCCGTCATCTGCGCCTCTACCGGCAACACCTCGGCCTCGGCGGCGGCCTACGCCGTCCGCGCCGGGCTGACCTGCGCCGTGCTGGTGCCGCGCGGGAAGATCGCGATGGGCAAGCTGGCGCAGGCGCTCGTCCACGGCGCGAAACTGCTCCAGGTCGAGGGGTCCTTCGACGACTGCCTCGAGATGACCAAGAAGCTCGCGGAGAACTACCCGATCGCGCTGGTCAACTCGGTGAACCCGCACCGCATCCAGGGCCAGAAGACGGCCGCGTTCGAGATCGTCGACGCCCTCGGCGTGGCGCCCGACGTCCACTGCATCCCCGTGGGCAACGCGGGCAACATCACCGCCTACTGGCTGGGCTACCAGGAATACGCCGCCAAGCCGCCGAAGATGTTCGGCTTCCAGGCCAGCGGCTCCGCGCCCATCGTCAACGGCGCGCCCGTCACCCACCCCCACACCATCGCCACCGCGATCCGCATCGGCAACCCCGCGTCGTGGAAGCACGCCGAGGCGGCCCGCGACGAGTCCGGCGGCGTGATCCAGGCGGTCACCGACCGCCAGATCGCCGCCGCCTACAAGCTGCTGGCCCAGGGCGAGGGCGTGTTCGTCGAACTCGCCTCGGCCGCCAGCGTCGCCGGCCTGCTCCAGGCCCACGAGCAGGGCCTGCTCCAGCCCGGCCAGACGGTGGTCTGCACGGTCACCGGCAACGGCCTGAAAGACCCCGATTGGGCCATCTCGGGTGCCCCGTCGCCCGTGACCATCCCGATCGACGCCTACGCGGCGGCGGCCGCACTCGAACTCGCCTGACCTGCGGGAGCACTCTTTGACCGTTTTGGTGCGCACACCGGCGACCAGCGCCAACCTAGGCCCCGGGTTCGACACCCTCGGCCTGGCCCTCGACCTCCACGACGAGGTGACGGCCTCGATCGGCGGTCACGAGACGTTCGTCGAGGTCGAGGGCGCGGGCGCCGGTGAGGTCGACACCGGCGAGGGCCACCTGATCGTGCGGACGATGCGCCGCACCTTCGACGAGATGGGCGTCGCCCAGCCCGACGGGATCCGGCTGACCTGCGTCAACCGGATCCCCCACGCGCGCGGCCTGGGCTCGTCGTCGGCCGCGATCGTGGCCGGCATCCTGGCCGCCCGAGCCCTGTCGGGGGCCGCCTTCGACGACGACAAGGCCCTCGCGCTGGCCACCGCCATCGAGGGCCACCCCGACAACGTCGCGCCCTGCCTGCGCGGCGGGCTGACCATCTCCTGGGACTCCGGGGTGTGGAAACTGCTGCCGCACCGCGACATCCGGCCGGTGGTCCTGATACCGCCGTTCCGGTTGTCGACGGAAGAGGCGCGTGGGCTGCTCCCGGAGAATGTTCCGCATTCCGATGCCGCCGCGAATGCCGGCCGGGCCGCCCTGCTCGTCGCCGCGTTGACCGGAAAGCCGGAAAACACGGTGTTGCTGGCTGCGACGGAAGATCGGCTTCACCAGAGATACCGCGCGTCCGCCATGCCCCAGACCGCCGATCTGGTAGAACGTCTGCGGTCCAAGGGAGTGCCCGCGGTCGTTTCGGGAGCGGGTCCCACAGTTCTTGCGTTTTCTTCGCCGGAAACGCAGGATTTGATCGAGCCCGAAGTGGGTATCGACTGGCAAATCCAGCCACTGAACGTCGACCCTTCCGGTGCGACCGTTCAGTTTCCCGAGACACGCTGATGCCTCTTCGACCTTCAGGGAATAGCTGTGTGCGCCGGTGATGTTAGGCTGATAGCCGCACCAGGTGCCCCCGTGTTGGGTGCGTGCTTGTCATTCGCACATCGTGGCTCTTCGCACAGCCGAAGCCGCCGTGGCGATTTCCCTGAATCCACCTCCTCCATCCGCCGACGCGGCCGGGGGCGGCGTGTTCGGGGACATGCGCGTTCGAGCCACCTCGACATCTGGTCGGTCGTGGCATCCCGGGGGAACACCCCTGGGCGCCTACCGCTCGTGACTCTCGGCACCCGGCTCCATCGCACGAGATCCACGAAGCCCGACCCGGTCTGTCCCGCCGGGTCGCATAACCGGGACGGCGGAATCACACTCTCCGGCGCCCGACCCCTGGGAAGGACCCTTAGTTGAGCGACACCACCGAACTCCTCGCCGACGCACCCGTCGGCGATGCCCCCACGACCGCGCGCCGCCGCCGCTCCGGCACCGGCCTGTCGGCCATGGTGCTCCCCGAACTGCAGGCGATGGCCTCCGGTCTCGGCATCAGCGGCACCGGCCGGATGCGGAAGAGCCAGCTCATCGCGGCCATCCAGGAGAAGCAGGGGGCGACGGCGCAGCCCGCCGCGGAGAGCAAGCCCGAGCCCAAGAACGAGGCCAAGGCCGAAGCCGCCCCCGTCGAACGGCCCACCAGAGCCCGTCGGGAACGTTCCGCCGCCCGCGCCACCGCCGCGGCTCCCGTGGCCGCTCCCGCCGAGACCCCGGTCGAGGCTCCCGCAGAACGCGTCGTCGAGTCCGCCCCGCCGGCATCCCTCGAGCCTACGGTGCAGACGACCCCGACCGTCGTGGAGCAGTCCGAAGGCCCGTCCGACAGCCGTGACCAGCGCGGCGACCGCCGTGAGCGTCGTGGCCGCGGGGAGCGCGGCGAGCGCCGTGAGCGCCCCGACCGTGGCGACCGCGGTGACCGCCAGGACCGTCAGGACCGCCCCGAGCGGCAAGACCGGGTCGAGCGCAGTGACCGCAACGATCGTGGCGACCGTGGGGGCCGCAACGACGATCGGCAGAACACCCGTCAGGACACGCGCCAGGACGCCCGTCAGGACACGCGCCAGGACAGCCGCCAGGACACGCGCCAGGACAGCCGTCCGGACAACCGTCCCGACAGCCAGGGCCCCGGCGGCCCCGGCCAGGGCGGTCCCGACGACGACCCGCGCGGTCGTCGCGGCCGGTTCCGCGAGCGCAACCGCCGCGGCCGTGACCGTTTCGGCGACGCCAACGAGCCCGTGGTCAGCGACGACGACGTCCTGATCCCGATCGCCGGCATCCTCGACATCCTCGACAACTACGCGTTCGTCCGCACCAGCGGCTACCTGCCCGGCTCCAACGACGTCTACGTGTCGCTGGCCCAGATCCGCCGCAACGGCCTGCGCAAGGGCGACGTCATCACCGGCGCCGTGCGCCAGCCCCGCGACGGCGAGCGCCGCGAGAAGTTCAACGCGCTCGTCCGCCTCGACACGGTCAACGGCATGGAGCCCGACCAGGCCCGCCAGCGCCCCGACTTCAACAAGCTCACTCCGCTCTACCCGCAGGACCGTCTGCGGCTGGAGACCGAGCACAACATCATGACCACGCGGATCATCGACATGGTCTCGCCCATCGGCAAGGGCCAGCGTGGCCTGATCGTGTCGCCGCCCAAGGCCGGCAAGACGATGGTCCTCCAGGCCATCGCCAACGCGATCACCCACAACAACCCCGAGTGCCACCTGATGGTCGTCCTGGTCGACGAGCGTCCTGAAGAGGTCACCGACATGCAGCGGTCGGTCAAGGGCGAGGTCATCCACTCGACCTTCGACCGTCCGGCCGAAGACCACACCACCGTCGCCGAGCTGGCCATCGAGCGCGCCAAACGCCTGGTCGAGCTGGGTCACGACGTGGTCGTCCTGCTCGACTCGATCACCCGCCTGGGCCGCGCCTACAACCTGGCCGCCCCCGCGTCGGGCCGCATCCTGTCGGGTGGTGTCGACTCCACGGCGCTCTACCCGCCGAAGCGCTTCTTCGGCGCCGCCCGCAACATCGAGAACGGCGGCTCCCTGACGATCCTCGCCACGGCCCTGGTCGAGACCGGGTCCAAGATGGACGAGGTCATCTTCGAGGAGTTCAAGGGCACCGGCAACATGGAGCTCAAGCTCAACCGCTCCCTGGCCGACAAGCGCATCTTCCCCGCCGTCGACGTCGACGCGTCCGGCACCCGTAAGGAGGAGATCCTCCTCGGTAAGGAAGAACTCCAGGTCGTCTGGAAGCTGCGCCGCGTGCTCCACGCACTCGACATGCAGCAGGCGCTGGAGCTCCTCCTGGAGAAGATGAAGGAGACCAAGAGCAACGCCGAGTTCCTGATGCAGGTCCAGAAGACCACCGTCAGCAACGACCGCGACTAGCACTGAACTCGGAGCTTTCGAAGCTCTGTGATCGCTGTGCGAAAGAACCCCGGGCCTGTTCCGGGGTTCTTTCTTTTCTTCCGTTACGGCTCCCGCCTGGCCGGCCCCGCCCGCCGCTTCCGGATCCCGCCGCATCCGGCGCCGACCGCCCGCGCCCGCTTCGCACCGCAACGACGGAGAGATCTGGCGCAGACAGGCAATTGGGGCTGCCGGGACGGGAGATTCACAGGTTGGCGCGTGGCCTTCGGAGCCAGTGCTGCGAGACGACATAGCCGGGCAAAGCGGGGGTTATCCCTACCCCGGTCGCTCCATACCGTCGATGGCCTGGGCTTTGGCATCCTCAAGGGCATGGTGACGACGCGGAGACGGTTGCGGGATCGGGTCCCTTTCGGGCCGTGGGGCCCCTTGGGCGTGGCCGTCGACCCGGTGACCTGGAAGGCGGTGCCCTACTTCATCGTGGCGCCCGTCGTCGGGACGGCCTGTTTCGTCGGCCTGGGGTTCGCCCTGCCGCTTTCGATGGTCCTGGTCCTGGTCTGGGTCGGTCTGCCGATGCTGGCGGTGCTGATCCTGATCTGGCGCGGTGTCGCCGTCGTGGAGCGGCGGTTCCTCCGATGGACGCTCGGCGTCGACATCCCCGACCCGTACAAGACCCGGCCTGAAGGCGGCCTCTACGCCCACCTGCGCTGGCTCTTCGCCGACCTGGCCACCTGGAAGGACCTCGGCTACCTGCTGCTCCTGTGCCCGCTGGGACTGCTGGAGTTCGTCGTCGTGTTCGGCCTGTGGTCGCTGGGCCTCGAACTGCTGGGTCTGCCGCTCCCGATGGTCCTGAACGGCCGCGACATGACCTTCTGGTTCATCGAGGTCTCGACCGTGCCGTCGGCCGTCGTGGTCATGCTGTTCGGCGTGGTCGCGCTGTTCGCCTCCCTCTACGCCCTCAGGGGCGCCGCACTCGCCCACGCATGGGTGGCGCGGGCACTCCTGGGCACCGACGACCGCCGGTTCCTGCTGGCCCGCAACGAAGACCTGAGGGCCAGCCGGGCCAGGGGCGTCAACGCCGCCGAGGCCGAACGCCGCCGCATCGAACGCGACCTCCACGACGGCGCCCAGCAGCGCCTGTTGTCGGTCGCCCTGGACCTGGGCCGCGCGCAGGCCAAGTTCGACGACGACCCCGAGCAGGCCAGAATCCTGGTCGAGAGCGCCGCCGCCGGCGCGAAGGCGGCGATCGGCGAACTCAGAGACCTGGCCAGAGGCATCTACCCCGCGATCCTCACCGACCGGGGCCTGGACGCCGCCCTGTCGTCCCTGGCCGCCCGCGCGCCCGTGCGGGTCGAGGTGACCGTCGAGATCGCCGACCGGCCACCGGCGGCCGTGGAGAGCATCGCCTACTTCGTCGTGGCCGAGGCGCTCACCAACATGGCCAAATACTCCCGGGCCACCGAGGCGCAGGTCCGGGTGCGCAGGGCCCCCGACCGGGTGGTCGTCGAGGTGGGCGACAACGGCGTCGGGGGAGCGGCCGTCGTCCCCGGAGGCGGGCTCGACGGCCTGGCCGACCGGGCCGCCACGATCGACGGGACACTCACCGTCGACAGCCCGCCCGGCGGTCCCACACTCATCAGGGCCGAGCTGCCCTGCGTATGGTGACCGGCATGCGTGTCGTGATCGCCGAAGACTCAGTGCTGCTGCGCGAGGGCCTGTCCCGCCTGCTGGCCGACGGTGGCATAGAGACCGTCGCCGCCGTGGGCGACGGCCCTTCGCTGGTCGAGGCGGTCCGCGTGCACAACCCGGATCTCGCCGTCGTCGACGTGCGGATGCCGCCCTCCCACACCGACGAGGGCCTGCGCGCCGCCCTGGAGATCCGCTCGGCCAGGCCGGGCTTCCCGATCCTGGTCCTGTCGCAGTATGTCGAGGAGCGCTACGCCACCGACCTGCTGGGCGCCGGCGCGCAGGCCGTGGGCTACCTGCTCAAGGAGCGGGTGGCCGAGGTCGCGGAGTTCCTCGACGCGGTGCGCCGGGTCGCCCGGGGAGGCGCGGTGATCGACCCCGACGTGGTCGTCCAGCTCCTGGGCCGCCGCAGGCACTCCCACGACCGCCTGACCGCACGGGAGACCGAGGTCATGGGCCTGATGGCCGAAGGCCGCTCCAACAGCGCCATCGCCGCCCGCCTGGTCGTCTCGGAGGGCGCGGTCGAGAAACACATCTCCAGCATCTTTCTCAAACTCGCCCTCGACCCGGCCCCCGACGACCACCGGCGGGTGCTGGCGGTCCTCGCCCACCTCGGCCACCGGCAGTAAAAGCTTCTTCTTCCGTTACGGCTCCGCCCACCCCGGCACCGCCCGCCGCCCCCGGATCGCGCCGCATCCGGCGCCAACCGGCCGCGCCCGCCCGGCACAGTGACGACGGTGGAGAAGCTGGCGTGAACAGGCAAGAGGGGCGCCCCTTCCGGGACGCCCCTCCGTGAAGAACCGGTCAGCTGGAAGACGTCAGCGAACGTCGACGAGCTTGTACGGCGACAGCGCCGAGTTGGTCAAGCTGGTGGCGGTCGCCTGGAGACGCCAGTAGCCGTCGTACTTGGGCTTGACGGTCTTGCTGTACTTGCCCGTCGAGTTGGCGCCCACGTAGCCGACGAACTTCCAGGTCTTGGTGCCCTTCTTCTTGAAGTAGAGCTTGAGGATCTTCTTCGACCAGGAGCCCCACGAGCTGGTGCCGCGGTAGACCTTGCCGTAGATCTTGACCGACTTGCCCTTCTTCACCTTCGCGGGCGAGACGGCGATCGTGATCTTCGACTTGGCCTTGGCCTTGGCGCCGGGGCTGTTGACCGAGAAGCCCTTGACGAAGCTGTAGATCTTCGAGCCACGCGAGACGGTGACCTTCAGCTGCCAGTTGCCCGCAGGGGCCTGGTCGTCGAACGACGCCGAGCCGTGGTAGCTGTCGTCGGCCTCGAGGGCGCTGGGCAGCGTGTAGTAGGTGCCGTCGGAGGACTCGAAGCGGACGCCGGTCAGCTTCTCGTCGCCGTACTTCTCGAGCTTGAAGTTGGTGAAGACATCCACCTCCGAGCCCTTCTTCAGCACGACGGGGTCGGGGTCGACACTCGCCGAGTTGACCCGCGTCGCGGTGGCGACGGTGATCTCCTTCCAACCCTCGTAGGCCGGGGTAGTGGAGGTGGCGCCACCCTGAACCACGCCGATGCGGTACTGCCACTTGCCGGGCTTGTCCGACGACGACACCGGGATGGAGGCGGCGACGTCAACAGAGGCGACGGGCGTCGGAGTAGGAGACGCGGCGATCGTGGGGATCTCGGCCGCGGTGCCCTCGTGCGGGGTCGCGGTGGTGGCCTCGTCGGTCCTCAAGAACTGGACGTGCACACGGGCCGGCTTGTCGAAGCCCGCGGAGTAGGGCGAGGTGACCTTCACCTTGAAGGGGATCTTGTCGCTGCCGCTCGGGGGGATGAACAGGTCGGTGAAACCGGAACCGGTCGCATCAACAGTGGCGGCGTAGGCGGGTGCCGCAACGACGGCGCCGGTGGCGAAGAGCGCCGCCCCCGTTGCGGCCGCGACGATGAGCCGCAGGGTCTTTCGCATCAGAAGGACCTTTACATGAGTCGTTAGTGGGAGAAATGTGGCTTGTGAGACTAACGCGATATGGGCCCATGTGTGGACACATGGACCCATTCGTCTCCTGTGCGGCCTGCGTCAGGGGTTGGTGGCGCAAGCCGTACAGAAGGAACTAGGGAGTCAGCGAACGTCGACGAGCTTGTACGGCGAGTACGACGACTTCGTGAGCGAAGTCGCGGTGGCCGCCATCCGGTAGTAGCCGTCGTACTTCGGCTTGATCGTCTTGCTGTACTTCCCGGAGTTGTTGGCACCGACGTAGCCGACGAACTTCCAGCTCTTGGTGCCCTTCTTCTTGAAGTAGAGCTTGAGGACCTTCTTCTTCCAGACGCCCCACGACTTAACGCCGCGGTAGACCTTGCCGTAGACCTTGATCGACTTGCCCTTCTTCACCTTCGTCGGCGAGATGGACATCGTGATCTTCGACTTGGCCTTCGTCGGGGCCGACGCGGTCTTGCTGACCTTGAAGCCCTTGGTGAAGGCGTAGGTCTTCGAGCCACGCGTGATCGTGAACTTGATCTGCCAGTCACCGGCGGGAGCGTCGGTGCCCATCGTCACGAAGTTGTAGTAGCTCTTGTCGTCGCCCTCGAGCGAGGTGCCGAGCGAGTAGTACTCACCGCTCGACGGGTGCAGGGCGCGGACCTGCTTCAGCGTCTCGCCGCCGAACTTCTCGATCGTCGCGCTGAAGCCGACGTCGGTCGCGCCCTTGAGCACGACAGGGTTCGGGTCGATGCCGACGTTCGTCACACGGGTGGCCGCGGTGACCGTGAAGGTCTTGACGTCGGTCCACTCGGTGGGCGGAGTAGTCGCGGTGGGCGAAGGAGTCCCGGCGACGGGGAAGGGCTCCGTCGAGACCTGGAGCCTCCAACGGTCACCCGGCTTGTCGTTGTTCTGGACAGTGAAACTGCCGCTGATCTTCGACGGGCCCGTGGGAAGCGTGGTCACCTTCGCCAGCTGGGTGACCGTGGCGGCACGCCAGTTCACCGTGACGCCGGTTCCGGGGTTGTAGTCCGGGGTGACCCGGGCCCAGATCTTGTATGCGGGGTAGTACGAGTTGTCGGGCGCCTTCGTCTGGTGGTAGGCGCTCGCCAGGTCGAACGAGAACGACATGGTGTCCTGGGTGACCGGCGGGATGAAGGTGTCGTTGACGACACCGTTCGTGACGGTCAAGGCAGCAGAGGCGGGGGAAGCGGTAATGGCCGTACCGCTGGCGAAGAGTGCCGCCCCGCTGACGCCTGCAATGAGCAAGCGCAGGCCTTTCCTCATCGAAGCCCCTTACTGAGGTAATTTGAGGGAAAAGCTCGGGTTTGAGCACAGCGAGCCTAGTGGGGCCCCTGTGACCAGTCCACATGCGCGGTGACCTTCTCACGGACTTCCCAGGCATCGTCCAGGATCGCCCCCGGGAATACGCGATGGCCTGGGAAGGTTCTGCGGTCTGGCACACTGGTAGCCGAACCGTTGTGGTTCCGGTTCCCGCCCCCTGGTTCCCGAGACGAGAACCAGGCTGACAGAGCGACCCGGCGACCGCGCCCCGGAGAGGAAAAGGTTATGAAAGCCGACATCCACCCCACGTATTCCGTCACCAATGTGACGTGTTCGTGCGGTAACACGTTCACCACGCGCAGCACCGCCAAGAACGGCAGCATCCACGCTGACGTCTGCTCGGCCTGCCACCCGTTCTACACGGGCAAGCAGAAGATCCTGGACACGGGCGGCCGCGTGGCGCGCTTCGAGGCCCGGTTCGGCAAGAAGCCCGCGGGCAAGTAGCTCCTTCCCCGACGCCGGCTCGGAACCGTCCTCCTCATGGGGTGGGCGCGCCCGGGTCGGCGTTCGTGGTGAAAGGGCCTACTCGATTCAACTTGCAGGAGGGGACGCGCGGTGAACCTCGACGAACTCATCAGTGAATACGCCGATCTCGAGCACAAGCTCGCCGATCCGGCCGTGCACGCCGACCAGTCGAAGGCCAGGCAGTTCGGGAAGCGTTACGCCCAGCTCACGCCGATCGTCGGCACCTACCGAGAGCTCGGCCAGGTGCGCGACGACATCAAGGCCGCCCGCGAACTCGCAAGTGAAGACTCGTCGTTCGCCGAGGAGGCGGCCGAGCTCGAGGCCCGCGTCCCCGCGCTGGAAGACCGGCTGCGCCACCTGCTGGTGCCCCGCGACCCCAACGACGACAAAGACATCATCATGGAGATCAAGGCGGGCGAAGGCGGCCAGGAGTCCATGCTCTTCGCCGGCGACCTCCTGCGCATGTACCTGCGGTTCTCCGAGCGGGCCGGCTACAAGGCCGAGATCATCGACGCGCAATACTCCGACCTGGGCGGATACAAAGACGTCACGGTCGCCATCAAGGGGCGCGACGGCGCCTGGGGGCGGCTGAAGTTCGAGGGCGGCGTCCACCGGGTGCAGCGGGTGCCGGCGACCGAGTCGCAGGGCCGCATCCACACCTCGGCCGCCGGGGTGCTCGTCTACCCCGAGGCGGAAGAGGTCGACGTCCAGATCGACCAGAACGACCTGCGCATCGACGTCTACCGCTCCAGCGGTCCCGGCGGCCAGAGCGTCAACACGACCGACTCGGCGGTGCGCATCACCCACATCCCGACCGGCGTCGTGGTCTCGTGCCAGAACGAGAAGAGCCAGCTCCAGAACAAGGAGTCGGCGATGCGCATCCTCCGCGCCCGGCTGCAGGCCATCGCCGAGGAAGAGGCCAACGCCGCCGCGATGGCCGAGCGCAAGTCGCAGGTGAGAACCGTGGACCGGTCCGAGCGGGTACGTACCTACAACTATCCCGAGAACCGGATCTCCGACCACCGCGTCGGGTTCAAGGCCTACAACCTCGACCAGGTGCTCGACGGCGATCTCGACGCGGTCATCCAGGCCCTGCTCGACGCCGAACTGGCAGAGAAGCTCGCCGCCGCGTCGACCTGAGCCGATGACCTTCCTCCTGGACGAGATAGCGCTGGCCACCGCCCGGCTCGCCGAGGCAGGTGTCCCGTCACCGCGCGCCGACGCCGAGGAGATCGCGGCATTCGTCCACGGCGTGACCCGCGGCACCCTCCACACGGTGAAGGACTCCGAGTTCGACGCACTCTTCTGGGAGGGCGTCTCCAGGCGGGAGTCCCGCGAGCCGCTTCAGCACATCACCGGCCGCGCCTTCTTCCGCTACCTGTCTCTCGAGGTCGGCCCCGGGGTGTTCATCCCCAGGCCCGAGACCGAGGTCGTCGTCGGCTGGGCCATCGACCGCCTCAACGAGATGGACGTCGCCTCGCCGATCGTGGTCGACCTCGGCACCGGCTCCGGCGCGATCGCACTGTCGATCGCCCAGGAGGTCGCGCTCGCGCAGGTCCACGCCGTGGAGATCGACCCGGCCGCCTACCGCTGGGCCAAGCGCAACATCCTCGAACACGGCCAGGGCCGCACCTCCCTCCATCCTGAAGACCTGTCCGACTGCCTTCACGAGCTCGAAGGCCAGGTCGACCTCGTCATCAGCAACCCGCCCTACATTCCCCCGGGGGCGGTGCCCCGCGACCCCGAGGTACGCGACTACGATCCCCGCCGGGCCCTTTTCGGGTCCGGCGACGACGGCCTGGGAGAGGTCCGGGCGGTCGAACGCACGGCCGCGCGGCTCCTGCGGCCGGGCGGCCTGGTCGCGGTGGAACACGCCGACGAGCAGGGCAACGCGGTCTACTGGTTGTTCCCCGAGAGCAACGGCTGGCGCGACGCCCGCCTGCGCCAGGATCTGACCGGCCGCGACCGTTTCGTGACGGCCAAGCTCGGCCTGGAATAGCAAGGGAGATCACACATGACCCGCCGATACCTCTGCTCCAACCCCGGCGAGCGCGAGTCGGGCCTCATCGACGCCGCGTCGGTCATCAGAGCGGGCGACCTGATCGTGCTCCCGACCGACACCGTCTACGGCATCGGCGCCGACGCCTTCACCCCGTCGGCCGTCTCCGCGCTGCTGACCGCCAAGGGCCGCGGCTCCGACATGCCGGTGCCGGTCCTCGTCGGCACCGTCCGGGCCGCCGGCGCGCTCACCGAGTCGCTCGGCGCCCACGGCCAGGACCTGATCGACGCCTTCTGGCCGGGCCCGCTGACCCTCATCTTCAAGGTCAACCGCTCGCTCCAGTGGGACCTCGGCGAGACCAAGGGCACCGTGGCCATCCGCATGCCGCTCCACCCGGTCGCCCTCGACCTGCTCAAGGAGACCGGCCCGATGGCCGTCTCCAGCGCCAACCGGTCGGGCAACCCGCCCGCCACCACGGCGGCGGAGGCCGAGGAGCAGCTGGGCCAGTCGGTGGCCGTCTACCTCGACGGCGGGCCGTGCGCCGACACCACCCCGTCGACGATCCTCGACCTGACCACCTCGGTGCCGAGGGTGCTCCGCAAGGGCGGCGTCCCGGTCGACAAACTGCGGGGCGTCGTGGGCTACCTGGCGACCGAAGAGTAGATCCATACCCTCTGGCTATCGCACCAGACGGGCCGGGGTGCCGAGGCCTAGCGTGAGTGAGGTTTTCGACCCCGGGAGGCCCACGCATGCCCAAGATCGATGGGATGGACCCCAAGCTGGTCCGCGACCTCCTCGCCGAGCTGGGACGCGCGGCGAAGGAGATGGAGTCCATCGAGGCCGCGGTGACCACCAGGGTCCGTAACGCAGGCGTGCCGGCTGCGGTGACCTACCGCCCGTCGGCGGTGGCCGACGCCATCGTCGAGATGGACAAGGACATCACCGCCCGCCTGACCCTGCTGGAGAAACGCGAACGCGACCCCAACCCCCGGCCCACGGCCGCCGGCGATGAGACCCCTGCCACCAAGCCGGTCCCGAAGCCCGCCCCCGAGCCCGCCGGCGGCACGGAACCCCCCAAGCCGACCTCGGGTGACACCGACCCCCCGAAGCCGACCTCCGGCGACACTGAGCCCCCGAAGAAGACCACCGGCGAGACGGATCCCCCGAAGCCGACGGCGAACGACACCGAGCCTCCGAAGAAGAGCGACACGGAGACGGATCCCCCGAAGCCGACCGCGAACGACACCGAGCCTCCGAAGAAGAGCGACACGGAGACGGACCCTCCCAAAAAGAGCGACACCGAGACGGACCCGCCGAAGAAGAGCGACACCGAAACAGATCCACCCAAGAAGAGCGAGGGCGAGACGCCCCCTCCGAAGGGCGAGTCCCCGGCTCCGCAGAAGGAGCCGATCGACACCCCGAAGAAAGATCACCCCGACGACATCGACCAGACCAGGGGCCGGATCGAGATCAACGTCGACGGCACCAAGGTGGTCTCCCAACCGCTCAACCTGCCCGACGACGTCTACCTGGTCCCGCTCGACAAGGACATCGACACCGTCCGCCCGGTCGACACCCCCGGTCAATCCGCCGGTACGCCGTCCTCCACCGGCCCCCAGCCCGACGGCAAACCGGGCTACGTCGAACCGCTGGAACCGACGGCCAAACAACCCGCGCCCCAGCCGGGCCTCGCTCCGGGCGACCCCATGGGCGAATACGTCGGCACCCCCGCCGACAACCTGACCGAAGACCCCTACCTCAAGAGCAACCCGGCCGCCGCCCCACCCGCGAACCAACCGGGCCTGGCCCCGGGCGACCCCAATGGCGCTTATGTGGGCACCGCTGCCGACAACGTGACCGAGGATCCGTTCCTCAAGGACAATCCGGTCACTCAGCCTGCGCCGCAGCCCGGTCTGGCGCCGGGCGATCCCAACGGCGCCTATGTGGGCACTCCGGCCGACAACCTGACCGACGACCCCTACCTCCAGGGCAATCCGACCAACACGCTGCCCGAGGACACGGTCCTGACCACTGCCTCGGGTTCGGACGTTGCGCCGGTGATCCAGGCCGAGGTGCCGACAGGGGGCGGCGAGGTCATCGACCCGAAGGCCCTGGCCGCCGCCCAGCCCGGCGACGTGCTGTCGGCTCCGGCCAACCCGATCTCCGACCAAGCCCTCGGCGGACTGCTCACTTTCGACGACCAGATCGCTCCTCAGGGGATGCCGACGGTCACCGATGGAGGCGCGGGCTCGGCATCGGGCGCTGACGGAAACCCGTCCACGACCGGAGGGAACCAACAGCCCGGCGGCAGCTATCAGCAGACCGGGAACGGGGGCACCCCGAACGGTCAGTCGGCCGCGGGCGGGGGTGACGCGGGCAGTTCGCAGGGCGGCGACGACGACGGCAAGTGTGGTCCGCAGGGCGGTGCCGATCCAGCGGCGAATGGTTCAACCACTGGCCAGCAGGGGTCCGCCAACAGTCAGAGCGGGCTCTCCACCGGACCGACCATGGCCCACTACGGTCCAGCCGACCTGTCGGCCGACGGCCAGGCCGGTTCAGCTGGTCAGGCGAGTTCCGGCGATCAGGCAGGTTCCGCAGGTCAGAGCGGTTCCGCAGGTCAGGCCGGTGCTGAAGTCGATCCCAGGAGGCTGGCCGCCGAGTTGGCCGGTGATGTTCTCTACACCCCTGCGGATCCCATCTCCGACCAGGCTCTCGGTGCTCTGCTGGACTTCGATGATCAGATCGGGCCGCAGGAGATGCCGTCCATGACCACGGGTGGTTCCGGTTCGGAGGGCGGCCCGGCTCAGGGCCCGTCTGGAAGTGGTTCAGACCAATCCGCTGGTCAGGCCGGTGCTGAAGTCGATCCCAGGAGGCTGGCCGCCGAGCAGGCCGGTGCTGAAGTCGATCCCAGGAGGCTGGCCGCCGAGCAGGCCGGTGATGTTCTCTACACCCCCGCGAACCCCATCTCCGACCAGGCCTTCGGTGCTCTGCTGGACTTCGATGATCAGATCGGGCCGCAGGAGATGCCGTCCATGACCACGGGTGGTTCCGGTTCGGAGGGCGGCCCGGCTCAGGGCCCGTCTGGAAGTGGTTCAGACCAATCCGCCGGTCAGGCCGGTGCTGAAGTCGATCCCAAGAGGCTGGCCGCCGAGCAGCCCGGTGATGTTCTCTCCGCGCCCGCGAAGCCCGTCTCCGATGAGGCCATCGCCGCGTTGATGAAGATCCACGGGCAGATCGAACCGATGGACATGCCGAGTGTCTCCGTACCCGAAGGGGAGTGGGGCACCGGTGAATGGGTGCCCATGGACGTCAAGCCCGACGGCCCCGCCGGGTCCGTCGCTCCCGGCCAGCCCACGTAAGGAGATGTGATCGTGAGTTATGCCGACCCGCCCGCGCCCCGGCGGTTGCAGCCGGGGGAGACGCCGCCCGCGGCGTCGGGGAACGCGCTGCTCGTGCCGGGTGGCCAGGCGACGGCCTGGGTGTTCAATCCCGAATACGAGCGTCTGGTCACCCTCTGGGACTCGGTCATGCCGGAGATGCGGAAGATCTCGGAGCTGCTCGAACAGCCGTACACGATGGCTCGGAGCACCGACACCTGGAACGCCGCGGTGGCTCAGCGCTACATCGAGAAGATCTCCGAGTGGCGCACCCGCCTCGGGCTCTACCGGCAGGCCGTGCTGACCGCGATCAGTGACGAGGCCGCGGACACCCCGCGATGGGTGCCGAGCACGAGCGGCGCGCCGCACGCCTACTCCTGAACCTGCGCTAGCGTCGGACCGTCTCGACTGGTCCGTTGATCCGGGAAACTGGTGCCGTGCGCGAATATTTCTTCGTGGCCCTCGTCACGGCCGTTGTCACCTATCTGCTGGTGCCTCCGGTCCGGGCCTTCGCGCTGCGCATCGGCGCCGCTCCCGAGGTCAGGGAGCGCGATGTGCACAAGGTGCCGACGCCCCGGCTCGGTGGCCTGGCGATGTTCGGCGGCATGGCCGCCGGGCTGCTGGCGGCCTCCCACCTGCCGTGGGTGGGTTCCGCGCTGGTCGGCGAACAGTCGGGCCAGACCACGAGCGCGCTGCTCGCCGCCGGCGGGCTGATCGTGGTGACCGGCTTCCTCGACGACTGGCTGGGCATGGACGCCCTGGTCAAGCTGGGCGGCCAGGTCGCCGCCGGTGGCCTGCTGGTCTACTACGGGGTGTCGCTCCGGTCGCTGCCGTTGCCCGAGAGCATGGGCGGCAACGTCTTCCTCGACTCGAACCTCCAGGCCGTGATGACGATCCTGGTCGTGGTGGTCGCCATCAACGCGGTCAACTTCGTCGACGGGCTCGACGGCCTGGCGGCCGGCATCGTCGGCATCGCGGCCATGGCCACATTGGTCTACTCCATGGTTCTGTCGCAGGACCAGCAGCAGACCCGCATCAACCTGACCGCCGTGGTCGCGGCCCTGCTGGTCGGCATGTGCCTGGGCTTCCTGCCGCACAACTTCAACCCGGCCAAGATCTTCATGGGTGACACCGGCTCGATGCTGATCGGGCTGGTCCTGGCCACCTCGCTGGTGACCATCACCTCGTCGGTGCCGACGACGGCGCTCGACGTGAACCGGTTCGCGCTGGTGCTGCCGCTGTTGCCTCTCGCCGTGGTCGTCCTGCCGCTCACCGACCTGATCATGGCGGTGATCCGGCGGACGAGCGAGGGTCTGTCGCCGTTCTCGCCCGACCGGGGGCACCTGCACCACCGGCTGCTCGACATCGGTCACTCCCACCGGCGGAGCGTCCTGATCATGTACGCGTGGACGTTCATCTTCGCGTTCACGATCGTGGGGCTGTCTCTCGAAGGGGTGCCGCTCATCCTGTTCCCGCTGATCAGCGTGGTCGCGATCGCGGTGCTGGTGGTGCTGTCGAGGCCCAAGGGGCGCAAGGGGGCGCACGCCGCGGGGGCTCCCGACGAGCCGTCCGCGAGCAAGTCTCGTGCGACAACTGGGTGAATTCGCCGCGAAAAGCCAGGTAAAGCCCGTGACGTGGAGCTTGTGATAGCTTTCACTAACAGCAACCCGTAGCCTGGGCGAAGCAAACGCTCGGTTGACAACATGTTCTGGAGTCGTCATGCAGGCCAACGACGTGCGCGTTCTCAAGGGCGCCGCCGTGCCAACGGTGGCGGTCGGGTTGATCGCCGCCATCGTCGCGGCGATCCTCGCCGGATTCGAGGGTGCTCTCGGCTCCGTCATCGGGCTGGGCCTGGTGGCGATCTTCTTCACGGTCGGGCTGTTCGTGGTCACCTGGGCGGGCCGGATCTCGCCGATGGTCATGTTCACCGCCGCGGTTCTCAGCTATCTCGTCAAGGTGATCGCTATCATGATCACTCTTAGGGCATTCGAGACGACTACCGTCTTCGACCCCAAAGCGTTCGCTTGGAGCGTGATCGTCCTCACCGTTGTGTGGACTTTCGGCGAGATGCGGGGCTTCATGAAGCTGAAGCTCCTGTACGTCGAACCAGACTCCAAAGTTCCCGGTCAGGGGAACTGATGGGGTCCGATATGACTAGTCCTTGCGGTGCCTGCTATCGTCGTGCCCGCGATGGACGAGAAGCAGCGCAGGCCCGAGGACGACGGCCGCGACTTCGCCGACGCCGCCTGGTCAGTACCCAGCTATCTGCTGTCGGGAATGCTGCTTTGGGGCGGCTTCGGCTGGTTGCTGAGCCATTGGACAGGCGTGCACGCGTTCATCCCCATAGGTGTGGTTATCGGGGTCGGGCTGGCCTGCTGGCTGGTCTACCTCAAGCACGGCCGCTGAACGCGCCCGCACATGCTCTGATTCTTCCAATGATGGTCCACGACGTTGAAGGGAACGCCGCGTGACTACGCTGACGCTCCTCGCCGCTGATGGAGAATTCCAGGCTCCCGGGCCGGAGATCTTCGATTTCCCCCCTCTTTATGCTGGGGCGCCCGTCTGGCTCAACAAGCCCGTTCTCCTTGCGGTGCTCGGGGCCCTGATCGTCTGTGTGTTCGCCTGGACCGCTTTCGCGAAGCCGAAACTGGTGCCGCGTGGCGTTCAGAACATCGGTGAATACGGCTACACGTTCGTCCGTGACCAGTGTGCTCGCCCGTTCCTGGGCAAGGACGCCGAGCGCTGGATGCCGCTGCTGCTCTCGATCTTCATGCTGATCCTGCTGTGGAACTTCTTCGGTGTGATCCCGGTGCTGCAACTCCCGGTGAACTCGCACATCGCCTTCCCGATCATCTTCGCGGTCACCATCTACGTGATCAAGATCTACCTGGGCATCAAGCACCAGGGCGGCATCGGTTACTTCAAGAACATGATGTTCCCGCCCGGTCTGCCCAAGGCCGTCTACATCCTGATGGCGCCGCTGGAGCTCATCTCGAACCTCGTTCTCGCGCCGTTCACCCACGCGGTCCGACTGTTCGCGAACATGTTCGCCGGCCACCTCATCCTGGCCTTCTTCGCGAGCGTGGGCTTCCACTTCCTCTTCGAGCAGCTCACCCCGCTTGGTGCGCCGCTGGGTCTGGTCGGCTTCGTCATGACGACGCTGATGACCGGGTTCGAAATCTTCATCCAGTTCCTGCAGGCATTCCTCTTCACGATGCTGGCCGCGATGTACATCGGCGGCTCGCTGCACGCGGACCACTGAACCACCTACTGACGTAACCAGACCGGTGAGTAAGGAAGCTCGCCGGCCGACCAGTAAAGGAAACCGCAATGAGCGTTCTCGCTGAAGTCACCGGCAACATCGGCGCGATCGGTTACGGCCTCGCGGCGATCGGCCCCGGCATCGGCGTGGGCATCATCTTCGGCCAGGGTGTGCAGGCCATCGCCCGCCAGCCCGAGGCTTACGGCCTCATCCGCCAGAACATGCTGCTCGGCTTCGTTCTGACCGAGGCCCTCGCCCTGATCGGCCTTGTCGCGCCGTTCATCTACCCCAGCGCCTGACGCGTTATCCCATCTGACGGAAGGCTGCGCCCATGACACTGGCAGCTACGCTCCTGGCGGCGGAGGAGAACAACCCTCTCATTCCGCACACTTACGAGCTGGTCATCGGTGGCCTCGCGTTCCTCCTCGTCTTCGTCGTCGTCGGTAAGATCCTTACCCCGCGGATCCAGAAGACGCTGGCGGAGCGGACCGAGGCCATCGAAGGCGGCATCCAGAAGGCGGAGAACGCCCAGGCCGAGGCCCAGGCCGTGCTCCAGCAGTACCGCGACAAGCTCAACGAAGCCCGCCAGGAGGCAGCCCGCCTCCGGGAGGAAGCTCGTGAGCAGGGCGCGCAGATCAAGGCCGACCTCCGCGAGGAGGCCCAGACCGAGGCCCGGCGCATCGTCGAGGCCGCCCACGCTCAGATCGAGGCCGACAAGGCGCAGGCTCTCGCACAGCTGCGTGCCGAGATCGGCCGTCTTTCGACCGACCTCGCCGGTCGCATCGTCGGCGAGTCGCTCGAAGACGAGGCGCGCCAGCGTCGCGTCGTCGACCGGTTCCTCGAGGAGCTCGAGGGCTCCGGCACGGCGGTTCGCTGATGCGTGGCCTGAGCAGGACCTCTCTGGTCGAGGTCGAGGAGCGCTTCAACAGCGTGGCCGGGTCGGCTGACCTGGGCCCGCTGGCCGAAGAGCTCTTCGCGGTGGCCTCGCTGTTCGACCGGGAGCCCGGTCTGCGCCGCTCGCTCTCCGACCCCTCGCGTCCGGCCCAGGCGAAGGCCCAGGCCGTCCGCGCCCTCCTTGAGGGCCGGGTGTCGGCGGCGGCGCTGGAGACGACGGTGGCCGTGGTCGAGGCTAAGTGGTCGCGCGCCGGTGACCTCCCCGACGCCGTCGAACGGCTCGGTGTGATCGCGGCCGCGAGCGAGGCCGAAGGGGCCGGCCGTCTCGACGACGTCGAAGACGAGCTGTTCCGCTTCGGCCGGATCCTCGCGGCCAACCCCGACCTGCGCCGGGCGCTGGCCAATCCGGCCGCGACCGGCAAGGAGACGCTGCTTTCCGACCTGCTCGGGGCCAAGGTCGCCCCGACCACCCTGCGCCTCATCTCCCAGGTCGCCGCGCACCCGCGCGGACGTAGCCTGGAACGAGGGCTGGAGGAGTTCGGCCGCCTCGTCGCGCTGCAGCGGCAGCGTCTGGTGGCGGTCGTCACCAGCGCGGTGCTGCTGTCCGACGCGCAGAAGCAGCGCCTCGCCACCTGGTTGCGGGCCACCTACGGCCGTGACGTCCACCTGAACGTAGAGGTGGACCCGAAGGTGCTCGGTGGGTTCTCGATCAAGATCGGCGACGAGATCATCGACACCACCATCGCGACACGTATTGAAGAAGTCCGCCGCCGGTTGGCCGGCTAGGGCAATAGGGAGACAGGAAGAGATGGCGGAGCTGACGATCCGGCCGGACGAGATCCGGGACGCCCTTGAGCGCTTCGTCCAGGCGTACGAGCCGGAAGGCGCGGCACGTGAGGAGATCGGGACCGTCGTCGACTGTGGCGACGGTATCGCCCATGTCTCCGGCCTTCCCTCGACGATGGCGAACGAGCTGCTCGAGTTCGAGGACGGCACGCGTGGCCTGGCACTGAACCTGGATGTCCGGGAGATCGGTGTCGTTATTCTGGGTGACTTCAGCAAGGTGGAAGAGGGCCAGCAGGTGCGTCGCACCGGCCAGGTCCTCTCCGTACCGGTGGGCAACGGCTTCTTGGGCCGTGTTGTCGACCCGCTGGGCAACCCCCTTGACGGAAAGGGCGCCATCGAGGCCGAGGGCCGTCGTGCCCTCGAGACCCAGGCGCCGTCGGTCGTTCAGCGGCAGCCCGTGAAGCAGCCGCTGCAGACCGGCCTCAAGGCGATCGACGCGATGACCCCGATCGGCCGTGGCCAGCGACAGCTGATCATCGGCGACCGTGGCACCGGCAAGACGGCCATCGCGGTCGACACGATCCTCAACCAGAAGGAGAACTGGCTCTCCGGCGACCCCGACAAGCAGGTTCTCTGCGTCTACGTCGCCGTCGGCCAGAAGGGCTCGACGATCGCCCAGGTGAAGGGCCGCCTCGAAGAGGCCGGCGCGATGGAGTACACCACCATCGTGGCCGCTCCGGCGTCCGACGCCGCGGGCTTCAAGTACCTCGCCCCCTACACCGGTTCGGCCATCGGCCAGCACTGGATGTACCAGGGCAAGCACGTTCTCATCATCTTCGACGACCTGACCAAGCAGGCCGACGCCTACCGCGCGGTGTCGCTGCTGCTGCGCCGTCCGCCGGGCCGTGAGGCGTTCCCCGGTGACGTCTTCTACTTGCACTCGCGTCTGCTGGAGCGTTGCGCCAAGCTCTCGGCCGACATGGGTGGCGGCTCGATGACCGGTCTGCCGATCATCGAGACCAAGGGCAACGACGTCTCGGCGTTCATCCCGACCAACGTCATCTCCATCACCGACGGTCAGTGCTTCCTGGAGACCGACCTGTTCAACGCGGGCGTCCGCCCGGCGATCAACGTCGGTGTCTCGGTCTCCCGAGTCGGTGGCTCGGCCCAGATCAAGGCCATGCGCAAGGTCGCCGGCACGCTCCGGCTGTCCCTGTCGCAGTACCGCGACCTGGAGGCCTTCGCGGCCTTCGCGTCCGACCTCGACGCGGCCTCCCGCGCCCAGCTCGACCGCGGCGCCCGTCTGGTCGAACTGCTCAAGCAGAGTCAGTACAGCCCGTTCCCGGCCGAGAAGCAGGTCGTCTCGGTGTGGGCCGGCACCTCTGGCGGGCTCGACGACGTCCCGCTCGAGGACATCCGCCGCTTCGAGGCGGAGTTCCTCGACTACGTGAGCAGCACGGCCAAGGGCGTCTTCGACGGCATCCGGGAGACCGGCGAGCTGGGCGACGACGCGGTCACCGTCCTGAAGGACTCGATCACCGAGTTCAAGAAGGGCTTCACCACCTCGTCCGGTGACCTGCTGGTCAACGACGAGCCGGTGGCGCCGCTTCAGGGCGACAAGGTCGGCCAGGAGAAGATCGTCAAGCACGTCCGTACGGCCGAGAAGGAGTAGCGGATGGGCGCCCAGCTCAGACTGCTGCGGCGGCGGATCAAGTCGGTCAAGTCCACGGCGAAGATCACCCGCGCGCAGGAGCTCATCGCGTCCTCGCGCATCGTGAAGGCGCAGCAGCGGATGACCGCCGCCGTGCCGTACGAGCGCGAGATCACCCGCGCCGTCACCGGTGTGGTCAGCAACACCTCTTCTGTCGACCACCCGCTGACGGTGGCGAAGGAGAACCCGGCTCGAGCCGGCGTGCTGATCATCACCAGCGACAGCGGGTTCTGCGGCGGCTTCAACGCCAACCTCCTTCGTGAGGCCGAGGCGCTGCGCGGGTTGCTGGAATCACGTGGCATCCAGGTCACACCCTTCGTCTCCGGACGCAAGGGTGTGGGCTGGCACGCCTTCCGGCACCGTGAGATGGGCGGGCAGTGGGTGGGCTTCTCCCGCCGTCCGTCCTACGACGACGCCAAGGACATCGCCGACGCGCTGATCGAGTCGTTCAAGGCCGAAGACGGGATCGACGAGATCCACATCGTGTCGACCGAGTTCGTCTCGATGCTGACGCAGAACGTGGTGGTGAAGCGCATCCTGCCGCTGGAGGTCGTCGAGACGACCGAGGCGCCCAAGGACGGCCCGCTGCCCTACTTCGAGTTCGAGCCGTCGGCCGGTGCCGTCCTCGACTCACTGCTGCCGCGTTACGTGGAGTCGCGCATCTTCACCGCGCTGCTGCAGTCGGCCGCCTCGGAAGAGGCCGCCCGGCGCCGCGCCATGAAGTCCGCGACCGACAACGCCAACGAGCTCATCCGGGTTTTCACCCAGAAGATGAACCAGGTTCGTCAGGCGGAGATCACCCAGGAAATCAGCGAGATCGTCGGTGGCGCCAACGCGCTCGCCGACGCCGCCTCGGGGAAAGAGTGAAATGACCGCACAGACTGTTGAGACCGGCGTGGGCCGAGTCGCCCGTGTCACCGGTCCCGTCGTCGACGTGGAGTTCCCCGTCGAGGCGATGCCGGACATCTACAACGCGTTGAACGTCGACGTCACCCTCGAAGTCGACGGTGAGTCGCAGACCAAGACCCTGACGATGGAGGTCGCCCAGCACCTGGGTGACAACGTCGTCCGCGCCATCTCCATGCAGCCCACCGACGGCATGGTCCGCGGCGCGGCGGTCACCGACTCCGGCAAGCCGATCTCGGTGCCGGTCGGCGACGTCGTCAAGGGTCACGTGTGGAACGCCCTCGGCGAGTCGCTCGACGTGCCGACGGCCTCCCTCAAGATCACCGAGAAGTGGGGCATCCACCGCCCCTCCCCGGCGTTCGACCAGCTCGAGTCGCGCACCGAGATGCTGCCCACCGGCATCAAGGTCATCGACCTGCTCACCCCTTACGTCAAGGGCGGCAAGATCGGCCTGTTCGGCGGCGCGGGCGTCGGCAAGACGGTTCTCATCCAGGAGATGATCCGTCGAGTCGCGCTGAAGTTCTCGGGCACCTCGTGCTTCGCGGGCGTCGGCGAGCGCACCCGTGAGGGCAACGACCTCTGGCTGGAGATGGAGGAGGCCGGCGTCCTCAAGGACACCGCCCTCGTCTTCGGTCAGATGGACGAGCCCCCGGGCACCCGTCTGCGCGTGGCGCTGTCGGCGCTGACGATGGCGGAGTACTTCCGCGACGTGCAGAAGCAGGACGTGCTGCTGTTCATCGACAACATCTTCCGGTTCACCCAGGCGGGTTCCGAGGTGTCGACGCTGCTCGGCCGTATGCCCTCCGCCGTGGGTTACCAGCCCACGCTGGCCGACGAGATGGGTGTGCTCCAGGAGCGCATCACCTCGACGCGTGGTCACTCGATCACCTCGATGCAGGCGATCTACGTGCCCGCCGACGACATCACCGACCCGGCCCCGCACAACGCGTTCGCCCACCTCGACGCTCAGACGGTTCTGTCCCGTCCGATCTCCGAGAAGGGCATCTACCCGGCGGTCGACCCGCTCGACTCCACCTCCCGCATCCTCGACCCGATGATCGTCGGCGAGGAGCACTACGCGGTGGCCCAGGAGACGAAGCGGATTCTGCAGAAGTACAAGGAACTGCAGGACATCATCGCCATCCTCGGCATCGACGAACTGTCGGAAGAGGACAAGGTCACCGTTCAGCGGGCCCGCCGCATCGAGCGCTTCCTGTCCCACCCGATGTACGCCGCCACGGCCTTCACCGGCCAGGAGGGCGAGTTCGTCTCCCTCGACGAGACCATCGCCTCCTTCAAGGGCCTGTGCGCCGGCGACTACGACCACCTGCCCGAGCAGGCGTTCTTCATGGTCGGCGGCATCGAGCAGGCCGTCGCCAAGGCGAAGGAACTGACCCGCTAATCGGGCGACGCCGGCGCGGCCACCGGTCGCGCCGGCGCTGATGGAGGAGTGCTAGTGGCAAAGCTGCAGGTGGGCGTGGTCTCACCGGAGCGCGAGATCTGGTCTGGCGAAGCCGACATGGTGATTGCCAAGACCGTCGAGGGCGAGATCGGTATTATGCCGAACCATGCGCCCGTAATCGGCGTCCTCGTCGAGGGCGGCGTGCTTCGCGTCAAGCGCGGCGGCGACAATGATCTGGTGGCCGCCGTTCACGGTGGCTTCATCTCGGTCGCCGCCAACGAGGTGTCCATCCTCGCCGAAGCGGCCGAACTCGGTTCCGAGGTCGACGTCGCGGCGGCGAAGGACGCTCTCCAGCGGGCCCAGGCCGCGATCGAGGCCAGCCAGGACGACGCGGACGCCCAGTTGGAAGCCAAGCGCAACACGGCCCGCCTCCGGGCGGCCGGCGAAGAGGTCTGAGTTGTGAAGGAGGGGCAGCGGTGGAGCTACTCATAGGGTTGGCTCTGCTCGCTGCCCTGTTCTGTATTCGTGTCGTCGCCCTGGCCTCGCGCCGGGGCACGGTGGTCTGTCACGTACGGACCGGAACCCGGAAATGGCAGAGCGGAGTAGCCCGCTACGCCGGAGGAGAACTCCACTGGGTCCCTCTCGCCGGAATCCGACTGAGGCCGCGCCACGCGATAGCGAGGCGCGGCCTTGTTGTTTCCCGGCGCAGACCTCTCGAAGCGGGCGAGGGCCCCGAGGGCCACTGGATGGTCGAGGCCGGCCCGGTCAGCCTGGCCATGAGCGAAGACGCGCTGACGGGCTTCCTGGCGTGGCTGGAGTCGGCGCCTCCGAGCGCCCACCTCGACGCCCGCTGAGTCAGCGCAGGTCGCGCAGGGTGTGGCCGGTGGCCTGCTTGAAGAGGTATTCGGCGCGTTCGTAGGACAGTCGGCGCCGCCCGGTGTGCGGGCACAGGTCGTCATCGGCGGGCCTTCGGGCAGGGGCCGGTCGCCGGTCGGAGAGGAACAGCGGGCCCCGCGTGCGGTCCCCGACGAGCTCGGGCAGCAGCCGGGCCGTCCGCGACCGCCAGGAGACGCCGTTGCGCGCCCGCCGGTCGTCGAGGTCGAGGTCGTCGACGTTCAGGGCGAGCACCCTGCTGATGGGCGCCGAAGATTCGTACAGGAGAGACCACAGGGCTCGTTCACGCAACGAGAGGCCGGGGTGCTCCGGTGGCACGACCGGCCTGCGGGCCGAGGGCGGTTCCGCGCGGCGGGCCAGGTCACCGGTGAGTCCGGGCAGCTCCGCCCAGGTGGCGAACGAGCCGATCGCCGCCAGATGGCGGTTCCAGGTCCGGGCCGCCGCATCGCCCCACGCCGTGGTGACCACCCGGCTCACTTCGGCGGCGGTCACCGTCGCGAGCGGGGTGTGCGCGCCGAGGGCCAGCCGCAGGCGGTGCAGCGTCTGCCCGTAGGAGCGCGCGGTCGAGGGGGCGCGCCCGGTCAGGAACGCGTCGACGGCGGGGCCCAGGAGCACACCCGCGTCCTCTCCGGGCGGGATCGCGGCGGCGCGCCGTTCGAGGAAGGCCCGCTCGGCCGCGTTGTCGGCCAGCAGGGCGGCCCGCAGGAACTCCCGCCGCGCCTCGTCCGGGCGGCCGAGACGCAGCAGCAGGTCGGCGCGGACGCCCGGAAGCAGGTGGTAGTTCTGCAACGCAGGGTCGGTGGTCAGGCCGTCGGCCAGGTCGAGCCCCGCCTGCGGGCCGTGTGCCATGCCGAGAGCTACGGCCTGGTTCAGCCGCACGACCGGGGTCGGGGTCAGCCGCACGAGGATCTCGTAGAGCGCGGCGATCTGGGCCCAGTCGGTCTCCCCGGCGGTGCGCGCCTGCGCGTGGCAGACCGCGATGGCGGCCTGCACGAGGTAGGGCCCCGGCGGGCCGCCGAGTTCGCGGGCGCGCAGCATCGCGGTGAAGCCCCGGCGGATCCGTAGCTGATCCCAGCGGCCCCGGTTCTGCTCGTGCAGCGGGATCGGTTCGCCTGAGGGGCCGGTGCGGGCGTCCGAGCGTGAGGTCTGGATCTCCATGAGGGCCAGCAGGCCCAGCACCTCCGACTGAGGCGCGAGGTCGGCCAGCATGCCGCCGAGCCGCAGCGCCTCCAGGGTCAGGCCGGGGCGCATCAGGTCGTCGCCGGAGGCGGCCGCGTATCCCTCGTTGAAGATCAGGTAGATGACCTCCAGCACCGACGCGAGCCGGCCCGCCGCCTCGGACGCCTCGGGCAGGTCGAAGCCCACCCGGTTGTCGGCGAGGGTCCGCTTGGCGTCGGCGATGCGCCGGGCGACGACCTGCTCGCCGGTGAGGAAGGCGCGGGCGATCTCGGCCGTGCTGAGCCCGCCCAGCAGCTTCAGCGTGAGCGCCACCCGCGCCGGAGGCGGCAGCACCGGATGACACGACAGGAACATCAGCCGCAGCGTGTCGTCCTGCCGCGGTTCCTCATCGTGGGGTCTGAGGTCCTGAGCCAGCCGGTCGTGCCGCCGCTCCCGCCGGATGTGGTCGACGGCCCGGCGCCTGGCCACCGACATCAGCCAGGCGCCGGGATTGTCGGGCACCCCCTCGGCGGGCCACTGCTCCATCGCGGCGACCAGGGCGTCCTGGGCGAACTCCTCGGCCAGCCCGACGTCGCGGACCAGCCGGGTCAGCGCCGCGATGATCTTCGCGGACTCCAGTTTCCAGACGGCGTCGATCACAGGACTCTGCGGATCTCGCTCACCCCGTCGCCGACGATCCGGCGGAACCGGCGGGCCAGCTCCAGCATCTCCTCCTCGGAGCGCACCTCCACCAGGGCGAAGCCGACGACGGCCTCCTTGGCCTCGGTGAACGGCCCGTCCGTGACGGTGATCTCGGAGCCGGCGGAGGTCATCCGGACGCCGCCCGGCTCCAGCCCGCCGGTGGCCAGCAGGATGCCCTTGGCGCTCATCTCCTGGATGTAGGCGCCCATCTCGGCGAACAGCTTCTCGTCGGGGGCGGGGGTGTTCTCGTCGGCCAGGCTCATCAGCAGGTAACGCATCTCGGGTCTCTCCCTTGGTCGTTCGGTGTCTGTACTGGAACGTCGATCCTCGGATGTGACAGGGAACGGGGGTGTTCCCTGTCCTATCGCACATTCGACGTCAGAGCGAGAGACACCGACCAGAAAGAGGCCTCCGATGACCGCCGTCGCCGTCACCGCTCCGTCCACCACCCGCACGTTGCTCGTCTGCGCCGCCGTCGTCGGGCCGCTCTGGTCGGCGGTGTCGCTGACCCAGGCCGCCACCCGCGAGGGCTTCGACCTGACGCGCCACCCGCTCAGCCTGCTCAGCACCGGCTCCCTGGGCTGGCTGCAGATCGGCAACTTCGTGGTCGCCGGCCTCCTGATCCTCGCCGGGGCGGCCGGATTCCGCCGCGTGCTCGACAGCGCATGGGTGCCCCGGCTGGTCGCCGCCTCCGGCGCCGGGATGATCGCCGCCGGCGTCTTCACGATGGACCCGGGTGACGGCTTCCCCGTCGGCACCCCGGCCGGGCCGGGCACGCTCGGCCTGAGCGGCATCGGCCACATGGCCGCCGGGTCGATCACCTTCTTCGCCCTGATCGCCACCTGCTACGTCCTCGGACGGCACTTCTCCCGCGCCGGCGACCGCCGCGCCGCCGTCGCCTCCCGCGTCGCCGGGACGGCCCTGCTCGCGGGCGACCTCTGGGCGATGAGCGGAGGGAAGGCCGGTTCGCTGACCCTCGCCGTCGGGGCCATCAGCGCGATGCTCTGGGTCTCCTGGGTCGCCGCCCGCCATCTCCGCACCGTCTGACTCCGCACCCCATCTGAAAGGAACGAAGGACATGACCACGATCGACGAGTACGTCGCCACCCTGCCCGAGCTCCAGCGCGACCTGGCCCTGCGGCTGCTCCCACTGATCGAGACCGCGTTCCCCGGCGCCGGCGCCGTCTGGCACGGCCACCCGGTCTGGAGCCGCGGCGACCGTCCCGGCAAGGACCCTGTCTGCTTCATCAAGTCCTACCCGTCCCACCTGACCTTCGGCCTCTGGCACGGCCAGCGTGTCGCCGACCCCTCCGGCCGCCTCGCCCCGGGCAGCCGGGAGATGGCCTCGGTCAAACTCCGCGACCCCGGAGACCTCGACCCCGGCCTGTTCGGTGAGTGGCTCGCCCAGGCTGTCCGAACGTGACTACTGGCTCTAGCGGGTGCCGCCCGGCTTCCACAGGATCTCGTCGCCGTTCGAGGACACCCGGCACAGGATGAACAGCAGGTCGCTCAGCCGGTTCAGGTAGGTCGCCGTGAGGGGGTTCATGTCGCCGTGGACCTCCAGCGCCGCCCAGGTCGATCTTTCGGCGCGGCGGGTGACCGTGCGGGCCACGTGGAGCAGGGCGGTGCCGGCGGAGCCGCCCGGGAGGATGAACGACCGCAACGGCTTCAGGCGGGTGTTGAACTCGTCGCACTGTGATTCCAGCCAGTCCACGTACGACGCCTCGACCCGCAGGGGCGGGAACTCCGGGTCGTCGACGATCGGCGTGCACAGGTCGGCGCCCACGTCGAACAGCTCGTTCTGCACACGCAGCAGCACCGCGCCGATGTCCTCCGGCAGGCCGCCCATCGCCAGGGCGACGCCGATCGCCGCGTTGGCCTCGTCCACGTCGGCGTAGGCCGCCAGCCGGGGGTCGGTCTTGGGGGTCCGGCTCATGTCGCCCAGGGCCGTCGAGCCGTCGTCTCCCGTCCTGGTGTAGATCTTCGAAAGCACTACCGGCTGGTCGTTGTCGCGCGTCATACCGCCAAGCGTAGCCATGTGGCAAATGTCATACGGATCAGCTGCGGAATCCCCACCAAGCCGCTGATTTCCACGTCTACGCACCTTCGTCAAGTAAAGGAAAGATGGGGGTCATGTTGGAGATCAGGGGATTGAGGAAGACATTCGGGGCCGGCAAGGTCGCCCTCGACGGGGTGAGCTTCGCGGTCCCCGCCGGGCAGATGTTCGGCTTCGTCGGCGCCAACGGGGCCGGCAAGACGACGACGATGCGGATCGTCATGAAGGTCCTGGCGGCGGACGAGGGCGAGGTCATCTGGAACGGGCGGCCGCTGACGTTCACCGAGCGGCGGACCTTCGGATACATGCCGGAGGAGCGCGGGCTCTACCAGAAGATGCGGGTCGGGGAGCAGATCGACTACTTCGGCCGGCTGCACGGGCTGGACGCCGCCACGGTCGGCAAGTCGCGCGACGCGCTCGTCGAGCGGCTCGGGCTGACCGCGCGGGTCGGCGACACCGTCGAGTCGCTCTCTCTGGGCAACCAGCAGCGCGTCCAGCTCGCGGTGGCCCTCATCCACGATCCCGAGCTGCTCATCCTCGACGAGCCGTTCTCGGGGCTCGACCCGATCGCGGTCGACGTGCTGGCCGAGGTGCTGCACGAGCGGGCCCGGGGCGGGGTGCCCGTGATCTTCTCCAGTCACCAGCTCGAACTGGTCGAGCGGCTCTGCGACGCCGTCGGGATCGTCTCGGCCGGGCGCATGGTGGCCAGCGGGACCGTCGACGAGCTGCGCGACGCCGAGGGGCGGCGGCTGCGCGTCGTCGTCCGCGACGCGAAGCCCGGCTGGGCCGAGGGCCTGCCGGGAGAGCTGAGCAAAGACGGTGACCGCGACGTGCTGACGGTCGTCGGGGGCGATGACCAGACCGTGCTCAGGAAGGCCACGGAGGCCGGGCACGTCGAGTTCTTCGGCGTCGAGCGCCCCACCCTGGTCGAGATCTTCAGAGAGGCAGTGGCATGAGCGGTCTGTTGCTGGTGGCCGGGCGCGAGATCAGCACCCAGGTCAGGACCCGCGCGTTCGTGATCGGTCTGCTCGTCTCGGTGGTGCTGGTCGGCGGGCTCGCGTTCGCGCCCAAGCTGTTCGGCGGGCCGGACGAGTACAACCTGGGGCGGGTGGGCGGTCAGGAACTGGCCATCCAGGCGCTCGCCCCGGACGCGAAGATCACGTGGAAGACCTATCCGGACGAGAAGGCCGCCACCACGGCGGTGCTCGACGGTGACATCGACGTCGCCGTCGTCGACTCCAAGCGGGTGCTGACCAACGGCGAGATCGACGACCAGCTCGGGCTGATGCTGCAGAGCGCCAACCGGGAGGCGCAGATCGGCGCCGCCGGGGTGACCATCACGCCGCTGCAGGTGCAGTCGGTCGGGGCGGACACCCGCTACGAGTCGGCCCGGCAGGGCATCGCGACCGTGATCGTGCTGCTGCTGTTCTTCATGATCATAAGCGCGGTGATGACCGTCGCCATGGGCGTGGTCGAGGAGAAGGGCAGCCGGATCGTCGAGATCCTGCTCATCTCGATCCGGCCGTGGCAGCTGCTCGGCGGCAAGATCCTCGGGCTCGGCGTCGTCGGGTTCCTCAACCTGGTGGCGGTGGTGGCCGCCGGCCTCGTCGGGGCGTTCCTCTCCGGGTTCGCCGCCGACTTCCCGCCCGGCATGACGGGCATCGTGGTCAGCGCCGTCCTCTGGTGGATCCTCGGCTACGCCTTCTTCGCCGTCCTCGCCGGGTCGCTCGCGTCACTGGTGTCGCGGCAGGAGGAAGTCGGCAACGTGCTGCAGCCGATGATGCTGCTGTTCATGATCTCGTACGGTGTCTCGTTCTTCGCCTCCGCCAACCCCGACCACCCGGTCTCCGAGATCCTCTCGTTCGTGCCGCCGTTCTCCTCGATGGTCATGCCCGTGCGGATGGCCGCCTCGGAGGTGGCGATCTGGGAGGTGCTGCTGTCGGGCGCCCTGATGCTGGTCGCGGTCGCGGGCGTGCTGACGCTGGGCGGGCGCATCTACGAGCGGGCGGTGCTGCGCACCGGCAAGCGGGTGAAGGTTTCCGAGGTTCTCCGCACGAAGTGACCGACCTAGGATGGGCGGGCGATGGTGGACAAAAGGATCCGAAGAGTACGACGGGCCGTGAGATGGGTGCTCAACGGCACCCTCGGCCTGGTCTGGTTCTTCGTGTTCGTGGGGCTGGGCACCGAAGTGGGGGTCCGGCCTCTCGTCCCGTGGCGGGTGATCCCGGCGCTGGTGCTGGTCGTGGTCTTCCACGTCCTCTACCTCCGCATCACCAGGGCCATCCTGGAGAGCCGCGATCCCCGGCGCGAGCTGATCGCCGGGGCCGTCCTCTCCGTGGCGGTGGCGATCCTGGGCGGCGGTAACGCCCAGAACGGGTGGACGATGGTCGCCTTCGCCTGGCTCTCGGTGGCCTCCGTCGTCGTGCGGGTGCGCACCGCCTTCCTGCTCGCCATCGGGACCTGGGCGGTCATCACCCCGATCACCATCGCGCAGATGTACTACCTGATAGACCCCACGGACGCGGCGGAACTGGCCGGGCTGATCGTCGGCGCGGTCGTCTACACCGCCGTCATGTCCGGCCTGCTGCCCTGGACCAATCGCCTGTGGGTGTGGATCTGGCGGATCGCCGAGGAGGCCCACGATGGCCGTGAGGCGGGGTCGCGTCTCGCGGTCGCCGAGGAGCGCCTCCGGTTCGCCCGCGACCTGCACGACCTGGTCGGCCACCAGCTCTCGGCCATCGCGGTCAAGAGCGAGCTGGCCGTCCGGCTCTCCGGCGACAGCGCGGCGAGCGCCGAGATGGCCGAGGTGCGCGGCCTGGCCCGCACCGCCCTGCGCGAGCTGCGCGAAGCCGTCAAGGGCTACCGCGAGCTCGACCTGACCGCCGAACTCGCCAGCGTGCGGGGGGTGCTGGAGGCGGCCGGGATCACCTGCCACCTCAAGCTGCCCTACCGGGACGCCCCCGGCGACACCGCCCCGGTGTTCGCGTGGGTGGTCCGCGAGGCCGTCACCAACGTGCTGCGTCACAGCACCGCCACCACCTGCGACATCACGCTGCGGCTCACCCCGGAGGAGACGATCCTCGAGGTGCGCAACAACGGCGTGCGGAAAGACGCGCTCAAGGACGACGACGGCAGCGGCCTCACCGGGCTGGCCGAACGGCTCGACGCCGTCGGCGGCAAACTGACGGCCGGGGCCGACGGGAAGGGCGAATTCGTGCTCCGCGCGTCCGCTCCCTCGGCCGAGAAGCCCGTGCTGGCGGCCCGGTTGTGATCAGGATTCTGCTGGCCGACGACGAGCACCTGATCCGGCAGGCCATCGCGACCCTGCTCGGCCTGGAGCCCGACATCTCCGTCGTGGCTCAGGTCGCGCGGGGTGACCTGGTGGCCGCCGCGGTGGGCGAGCACGCGCCCGACGTGCTCGTGCTCGACGTCGAGATGCCCGGCATGGACGGCCTGAGCGTCGCCGAGTCGCTGCCCGGTCAGGCCATGCTGATCCTGACCAGCTTCGGCCGGCCCGGCTACCTGCGCCGCGCGCTGGCGGCGGGGGTGCGTGGATTCGTCCCGAAAGACGCCTCCGCCGAAGAGCTGGCCGCCGCCATCCGGAAGGTGCACGCGGGCGGCCGCTACCTCGATCCCGAGATGGCCGCCTCGGCCATGATGGCGGGGGAGTCACCGCTGACCGAGCGAGAGCGGGACGCGCTCGCGCTGGCCGCCTCGGGCGCGTCGGTCAGTGAGATCGCCGCGTCGCTGCACCTCAGCGAGGGCACGGTCCGCAACTACCTGTCCAACGCGATCGCCAAACTGGGCGCGGTCAACCGGATCGGGGCGATCCGGACGGCTCAGGACATGGGCTGGATCTGACGGGTCGTTCCCGGCCCATATCGGCTTTCTGTGTCATGGTGTGACTACGGAACGTGATCTCGTTTCGCCCGCTCCGGGGCGCCAATCCCGGTGTTCACATATTTGCGGCCACTGGCCCGCCGCCTCACAGAGTCTCCTCACCGGGTTTTCAGGTAAGGCTCTGAAGGCGGGCCAGGGTCCGCGGATGCAGGTCAGGCCTGAAACGATCGGCGAAACACGTGTACGGCGGTCGCGACCAGCAGTTCCTTCTCCGGCCGGTCGTCGGAGAGGACCCATTCGATGAGCAGCTCGGTGAGCGCCCCTATGAGCGCCAGCGCCAGCAGGTGGAGCTCGGCGGGCAGCTCCTCCTGTAATCCCTTGAGTGAGCTCTCGATCATGGTGGTGAACCCGGCGACCGCCTTCTGCCGCGACCCCGATAAGACGTCGCCGGCGCGGCGCACCTCCAGGTGCATGATCCGGGCGCGGCGCACGTCCAGCGTGACGTACCGCACATACTCGGTTATCCCGGCGACGATCCGCCCCTCCAGGGTGGGCGGGGCGTTCTCGATGGCGACGCCGACCGAGCTCAACGTGTCTTCGACGCAGCGTTCGTAGACGGCCCGCATCAGCTCTTCGCGGCCCGCGAAGCACTCGTAGAACGCCCGGTTGGAGATGTGCGCGGTCGAGCAGAGCTTCTCGATCGTGGTCGCGTGGAACCCAGGCTTGGAGAACAGGCCGTAGGCGGCCGTGATGAGCCGCTCCCGGCGATCGGCGACACGCTCCTCCGCCGACATCCCCCGATATTCTCGTCCCGTCACCATCTCACCTCGCCGTCCTGGCCCCCCAGAAGCCACCATTATGGACGCAAGATCTTTTTAACGGAAGTATCGGGAAATTAGCAGCTTTTATGCAACCTGGTTATCGGATGTCACTAAAGCAGACCCCGGTGCAGCGCCGTGGTGACGGCGGCCGTCCGGTCGGAGACGCCCAGCTTGCCGAACACCCGCAGGAGATGGGTCTTCACGGTCGTCTCGCTGATGAACAACTCCCGGCCGATCTCCCCGTTGGTCAGTCCGCGCGCCACCAGAGACAGTACCTCGGTCTCCCGGGGTGACAGTGACTCGATTACGGGTGCCCGCATCCGGGTCACCAATCTGGTCGCCACACTTGGTGACAAGACTGTTTCGCCCCGCGCCGCGGCCTTGATCGCGCCCAGCAGGTCGGCGCGCGAGGTGTCCTTCAGCAGATAGCCGGCCGCGCCGGCCTCGACGGCCCGCACTATGTCCTGGTCGGTCTCGTAGGTGGTCAGCACGATCACCCGGGCGCCCGGCTGACCGGCCAGAATACGGCTCGTCGCGCCCACCCCGTCGCCGCCGGGCATCCGCAGGTCCATCAGCACGACGTCGGGCGTGAGCTCGCGGGCCCGCACGACGGCCTCGTCGCCCGACCCCGCCTCGCCCACGACGCTGATGTCCTCGTGGCCGTCGATCATCCCGCGCAGGCCCTCACGGACCACCGGGTGATCGTCGACGATCATGAGCCGGATCATTTCTCTCCCATCGGCAGCGTCACGTGCACCGACGCCCCTTCTCCGGGCGCGCTCCTCACGTCGAGGAGCCCGCCCTGCTGTTCGATTCTGGTGCGCATGCCCCGGAGGCCGAACCCGGCCCCCGTCGCTGGGTCGAAGCCGATGCCGTCGTCGCGGACCGTCAGAGTGACCTCGGCGGAGCCGTACTCGACTGAAACTTTCACGGACCGGGCCGCGGCGTGCTTGCGGACGTTGGCCAGCGCCTCCTGCGTGGTCCTGATCAGCACCACCTCGCTGCTCGGGGGCAGCTTGCGCGACTCGCCGTCGACCGTGTGGGACACGGTGACGCCGATCTCCTCCGACAGCCGCGTCGACAGCCGCCGCAGCGCGTCGTCGAGGGTGGATCCGTCGAGCGGCGCCGGGCTGAGGGCCGCGACCAGCGCGCGGGCCTCGGCCAGGTTCTCCCGGGCCGTCTGTACGGCCAGACTCAGATGCCGCGCCGGATCGCGCCCGGCCTGGGCGGCCTGGATGAGCATGATGATGCTGGTGAACCCCTGCGCGATCGTGTCGTGGATCTCCCCGGCCAGCCGCTCCCGCTCGGCCAGCACACCCTTCTCGATCGACAACCGCGCCACCTCGGCCTCGCTGGCCTCCAGCTGCCGGATCAGGTCGGCGCGTTCGGCGCTCTGGCGGATGATCCGGGTGATCCACGGCCCGAACACCACCGAGAAGGTGATCGCGATCACGGTGGTGCCGCCGAACCTGATCAGGTCCCCGACCGTCATCAGCGGCTCGCCGAAGAAGCGGATGGCCGGGGCCAGGTTGAGAGTCACCGTCGCCAGGGCCGCCGGCCGCACGCTCAGCAGCATGAACAGCTGCGGGCAGATCGCGAACAGGCCGAACGTGGCGTTGGGCACGATCAGCGTGGCCGGGATGAACGCCAGGATCACCAGGAGCACGTAGAGCAGCGCCTGGACGCTGTCCTCCTCCTCGCGCATCAGCGACCGGCGGCCGACCACGACGTAGAAGACCGCGCAGACGAGCATCAGGCCGATCGTCGCGGCCTTCGCCCCGCCGGAGGCCGACTCGTCGACCAGGACGAAGACCAGGGCGACCGCCCAGGCGAGGCCGAACAGCAGCTCCCAGCCCCAGAACGACTCCCAGGCGTTGGACTCGCCGGGGAAGGCGGCCCGGACCTCGGGCCGCCTTCCCCGGAACGCCCTCAGCTCTCGCCGCGGTTGGTCCACCGGAACGTCAGCAGGCACAGCACCAGCCCGCCGACCAGCCACAGTCCCAGCACCAGCGCCACCTTCGGCAGCTCGTAGGAGCCCGTCAGTTCCAGGGACGCCCCCGCGTCCCCCAGGAACACCGAGCGCAGGCCCTGGCACATCCACTTCAGCGGGAAGATCGCCGCGACGTTGTTCAGCCATGAGGGGAGCTCCGTGAAGGGGATGTAGACACCGGAGATGAACTGGAGGATCACGTAGGGCATCGAGATCACGGCGGCCGCGCTCTTGGCGTTGCGCGGCAGGTTGCTGACCGCGATCCCCAGGAGAGCCGCGCCGGCCAGGCCGAGCGTGAGCACCCAGACCAGTGTCACCCATCGGGTGACGTCGGTGGGAAGTTCGAGGTCGAACAGGAACACCGCGATGGCCAGGAGCAGGGCCACCTCGATCAGGCCGAGCACCAGCGAGCTGAGCAGTTTGCCGACGAAGTAGGCGGCCCGCGGCATCGGCGTGCCGGCCAGGCGCTTGAGGGTGCCGTCGTCGCGGTCGATGGCGATGCCGATGCCGAGGGTCTGGAAGGCGACCCCCATCACGCCCGCGCCTATCAGCCCGGCCGAGTAGAGCTGCGCGACGGTGATGCCGGTGCCCTCCAGGTCGCCCGAGAAGATCGAGCCGAACAGGGCCAGCAGGATGATCGGGAAGGAGAAGGTGAAGATCACCGCGTCGCGCTGCCGGAAGAAGAGCTTGGTCTCCAGTGCCGCGCGGGCGAAGCCGATGCTGAGGGTGGCGGTCATCGTGCGTCCCCGATCAGGTCCAGGTAGATGTCTTCGAGCGAGGGGCGGACGACCTGGAGACCCGGGATCTCCCCGTCGTACTTGTCGGAGAGGGTGCGCACGAACGCCGTGGGGGTGTCGGTCTCGGCGTAGCCGTCGGCCCAGGTGATCCGCGCGCTGGCGGTGGCGCGTCCACCCAGGGTCGAGGGGGTGCCCTCGGCGACGATGCGCCCCTTGGCGATGACCGCGACCCGGTCGGCGAGCGCCTCGGCCTCGTCGAGGTAGTGGGTGGTCAGCACGATCGTGGTGCCCTCGGCGGCCAGCATCCTGATCAGGTCCCAGAACTGACGGCGGGCCTCCGGGTCGAAGCCGGTCGTGGGTTCGTCGAGGAAGACCAGCTCGGGGCGGCCGATGATGCCCAGAGCGACGTCGACCCGCCGCCGCTGACCGCCGGAGAGCTGGCGGATCCGCGCCCCGGCCTTCTCGGTCAGCCCGACCTGGGCGATGACCTCCTCCGGGTCCCGGCTGTTCGGGTAGTAGCGGGCGAAGTGCCGGACCGTCTCGCGGACGGTGAGCTCCGCCGCGTCGTTGGCGGTCTGTAACACGATGCCCACCTTGGCCCGCCACGCCGACGTGGCGTGGCCGGGGTCGACGCCGAGGACCGTGACCTCGCCGGCGTCGCGCTTGCGGTAGCCCTCGAGGATCTCGACGGTGGTGGACTTGCCGGCCCCGTTGGGGCCGAGGATGGCGAACACTTCGCCGGTGCGTATGTCGAGGTCCAGGCCCCCGACGGCTTGGACCTCGCCGTAGCGTTTGGTCAGGCCGCGAACGTGGATCGCTGTCGTCATGGGTAAATCGTCGCGAAATCGCCTGATCGCCGGGACCTACGACCGGTCGACCGGAGGGTCCTCCGAATGGAGGACCCCATTTTCGATCTAGTGTGACCAGGGTGACAAAATCCGCGATCTGGCCGCTCGTCCATGCCGAGCGGGCCGCCCTGGCCGCCGATCTCGGCTCGCTCACCGATGACCGGTGGGCGACCCCCTCCCTGTGTTCCGGCCTGACCGTGCGGGAGGTGCTCGCCCATCTCACCGCCGGGGCGAGCCTCAACCCCGTGCGCTGGATGGCGGGGGTGATCCGCCGTCGGTTCGACTTCGACGCGATGGTCGCCGATCGGCTGGCCGAGCAGCTCGGGGACTCCCCGCAGGAGACGCTCGACCGGTTCCGCCGGGTGGTGACCAGCACCGTCAAGGCGCCGCTGCCGGTGATCGCGCTGCTGGGGGAGGCGATCGTGCACGGCACCGACATCCGCCGCCCGCTGGGCATCCGGCACGACCACCCGATCGCGACGCTGACCCTGCTGGCCGGCTATTACGCGGGCAGCGACATGGTCGTCCCGGCCAAGGAACGCATCGCCGGCCTGCGCCTGGAGGCGACCGACGGCGAGTTCGCCACCGGTTCGGGCCCGCTCGTGACCGGGCCAACGCTGGCGCTGATCATGGGCATGGCCGGGCGTCCGGTCTTCCTGGACGATCTCGCAGGCCCCGGTGTCGCGACCCTCCGCGAGCGGTGCTCCTAGAAGAGGGTCGGGTTCTCGGGTTCGATGCCGCGCAGGCCGTCGTAGTCGAGGGTCACGCAGTCGATGCCCCGGTCGTTGGCCAGCACCTTGGCCTGGGGCTTGATCTCCTGGGCGGCGAAGACGCCGCGTACCGGAGCCAGGCGGGGGTCGCGGTTGAGCAGTTCGAGGTAGCGGGTGAGCTGCTCGACGCCGTCGATCTCGCCCCTGCGCTTGATCTCGACGGCCACCGTCGCGCCCGACTGGTCGCGGCAGAGGATGTCGACCGGGCCGATCGCGGTCATGTATTCACGCCGGACCAGCGTGTAGCCCGCGCCCAGGGTAGTGATGTGCTCGGCCAGGAGCTCCTGGAGGTGGGATTCCACGCCGTCTTTCTGCAGGCCGGGGTCGACGCCGAGCTCGTGCCGGGAGTCGTGCGTGATCTCTTCCATCGTGAGGATCAGCTTCTCGCCGGTCTTGCTGTGGGTGACCGTCCAGGTGCCGTCGTCCTCGCGGATCTTGCACGGTGGGTTCATCCAGTTCAGGGGCTTGAAGGCGCGGTCGTCGCAGTGGATCGACACGCTGCCGTCGGCCTTGATGAGGATGAGCCTGGGGGCCATCGGCAGGTGTGCCGTCAGCCGCCCCACGTAATCCACGCTGCATCGCGCGATGACCAGCCGCATGCCCGAACCTTACCGGCGAAAACGGCTCTGGAAGACTGCGGTGGAGGAGGTGGGTCGCATGGAGACCGTTGGGGTTGCCGGACTTGGCCTGATGGGTGCGGGTATCGCCGAGGTCTTCGCCCGCGCGGGCCTGGCGGTCATCGGGGTGGAGACCGATGGGGAGACGCTGAAGCGCGGACGCGATCATCTGGAGAACTCGACCGGCCGGGCGATCGCCCGGGGCAAGCTCACCGTCGAGGAGCAGAAGACGATCCTGCACAGGATCACCCTCTCGACCGATAGGCGGGCCTTCGCCGAGGCCGACCTGGTCATCGAGGCCATCCCCGAGCTCATGGAGCTCAAGCTGCCCCTGTTCGCCGACCTCGACCGCATCTGCAAACCGTCGGCGATCCTGGCCACCAACACCTCGTCGCTGAGCGTCACCGAGATCGCCCGGCAGACCGGGCGGCCCTCCCAGGTCGTGGGCATGCACTTCTTCAATCCCGCGCCGGTCATGAAGCTCGTCGAGGTCATCGGCACGGCCCACAGCACCGTCACCGACGAGGTCGCGGCCCTCGCCCGCCGGCTCGGGAAGCACCCGGTGGTCGTCGGGGACAGACCAGGTTTCGTGGTCAACCGCCTGCTGCTGGGCTATCTGAACCACGCCTGCCGGCTGCTCGATCACGAGGTCGCCTCGAAGGAGGCGATCGACACCGCGATGGTCGTACAGGCCGGACTTCCGATGGGTCCCTTCGCCCTGCTCGACCTCATCGGACTCGACACCGCCTACGAGATCTGCCTGGTGCTGCACCGCGACGGCGGCGACCCGCGCCACGAGCCGGCGAAGATCCTGGCCGACCTCGTCAAGGAGGGCAGGCTGGGCCGCAAGACCGGCGGCGGCTTCTACGACGGGAAGCCGGAGACCGAAGAGGGCTTCGACGCCATGATCCTGCTGCGGCCCTATCTGGTGGACGCCATCGACATGTTCACCAGCGGTTACGCCTCCCAGGACGACATCGACGAGGCCATGAAGCTGGGCTGCGGTTACCGTTCGGGGCCGTTCGAGACGATCGGCGCTCTCCGGATGCGGTCTCTCGACAGCTTTCCCGAGCTGGAAGAATAGGACGTATGAGCCCCCGCCGCGCCCGCCGAGCCGACGAATCCCCCAAAGGGCCGATCCGTCCCGCCGGGGTCGATCGTGTCGAGGAGGCCGCCGACGGCGACTGGGTCGTCCGCACGGTCACCGGCGGCGCCGCCGACCGGATCTACCGGTGCCCGGGATGTGATCAGGAGATCCGTCCGGGTACTCCCCACATCGTGAGCTGGCCCCACTGGGCCGGGGGCGAGGAGGAACGCCGCCACTGGCACACCTCGTGCTGGCGCAGCCGCCTCAACCGCGGCCCCGGCCGCACCCGCTACTGAAAGAGGAGACGACAACAGTGGAGATCCGGGCGTCGACGGTGCTACCCGCCCGCCGGCAGGACGTCGAATTGAACACCGCCGACGAGCTGACCCTGGTGGGCGAGCTGGCGGTGCCCGAGACCGCGCCGCCCGTCGCCACGCTCGTCTGCCTCCACCCGCTGCCGACCCACGGCGGCATGATGGACAGTCACGTCCTGCGTAAGGCGTCGTTCCGGCTGCCCGCCCTGGCCGACATCGCGGTGCTGCGGTTCAACACCCGGGGCACCTCCTCCGAGCGCGGCACCTCCCAGGGCTCGTTCGAAGACGGCGTGGGGGAGCGGCTCGACGTCGCCGCCGCGCTGGAGTTCGCCGAGTTCAACGACCTGCCCCGGCCCTGGCTGCTCGGCTGGTCGTTCGGCACCGAACTGGCGCTGCGGTGGGGGCGTGACCCGTTCGTCGAGGGCGCGATCCTGCTGTCGCCGCCGCTCAAGCGGGCCACCGACGCCGACCTCGACGCCTGGGCCGAGTTCGGCAAGCCGCTGGTCGCGCTGGTGCCGGAGTTCGACGACTACCTGCGGCCGGAAGAGGCGGCGCAGCGCTTCAAGCGGGTCCCGCAGGCCGAGGTCATCGGGGTCGAGGGCGCCAAACACCTGTGGGTGGGCGAGCCGTATGTCCGGATCGTGCTCGACCACATCGTCGAACGACTGAATCCGGCCAAGGCCCCGCTCCTTACCGAGGTCTGACAACGAGTGGTGACTTCGCGACAGACAGGGCTACGGTGACGTGGTGAAGTTGCATACCCGTACGGCCGGAACCGGCCCCCCGCTCGTGCTCCTGCACGGCTTCCCGTTGTCGTCCGCCATGTGGCTCGCCCAGCGAGCCGGCCTGGCGGAAGGTCGCCAGGTCATCACGCCCGACCTGCGCGGCTTCGGCGGGTCGAAGCTCGGCGACGACGAGCCGTCGGTCGACGCCATGGCCGACGACGTGGCCGAACTCCTCGACGCACTGAGCCTCGACAAGGCGGTCGTCGGCGGTCTGTCGATGGGCGGCTACGTCACGATGGCCCTGGCCCGGCGTCATCCCGAGCGCCTTTCCGGGGTGATCCTGGCCAACACGAAGGCGTCCGCCGACTCCCCCGAGGCGGCGGAGAACCGCGAGACCGTGGCGCAGAGCCTGCTCGACGGGGGAGACCTCCTCGAGTCGGTCCCCAACCTGCTCGGCACCACGTCCCTGGAGAAGCGCGGCATGGTCGTCGGCCGGGTCCGCGGCCTCGTCGGCGCGGCTCCCGCGCAGGCGGCGGCCTGGGCCCAGCGCGCTATGGCGGCCCGCCCCGACTCCTTCGACACCCTGCGCGCCCTGAACGTCCCGACGCTGGTCATCGTGGGCGACGAAGACAAACTGACCCCGCCGGGCGACGCCGAGGCGATGGCGAAGGTCCTGCCCGACGGCAGGCTGGTGGTGATCAACCGAGCCGGCCACCTGTCGGCCATCGAAACCCCGGAGACCTTCAACCGCGCCGTCTCCGGCTTCCTCACCGAGATCGGGTGAGGCTCAGCCTCGGCTCCGCCCTCCTCGGAATGATCGTCGGAGGGGTGTCCGTCGGCCTGGCCGCGGGTCTGCGCCCGTTCCAGGTCCAGGAGATCGAGGTCCGGTTTGCCGTCGACGGACACGACGAGCGCCGCCTGGCCGGATCGGCCGACCACGACGCCCGCTGGAGGAGCGTGGTGGCGGGCGCTACAGCTCCAGCACCATGACGTCGGCGACCATGGTGTCGGGGGCGGGGCGGCAGGTGCCGGTGACGTTCCAGCCCCAATGCTCATAAATGTCGTGAGCGGCCGCTTCGGGAAGTGACAGCAATGTCGCATAAGGCTCATCGCGGCCGTTGAGTAATTCGGTGAGCAGGCGTTTGCCGATTCCCCGGCCGCGATATTCGACGCGGAGATTCAGCTCGATGACCGCGAATTTCGGCGCCTCGACGATCTCCGGCCGGCCGGGGGTCGTTTCGCCGCCCCACCATCCGCCCGCCGGTATGGAGAAACCGAATGCGAATCCGGCGAGCGTTTCTCCGTCTTCGACCGCGACCAGGGTGAATCCCGGCCGGTCGAGCTGGCTGCCGGTGCGGTCGCGATAACGGTCGGGGTGGTAGAGGGGGCCCGAGCTGTAAGGGGGTTCGGCCCGGATGAGGGTGTAGACGGCGGTGTAGGCGTCGTTGACGACGACCGCCGCGTCGGGGCCGGTCAGGTGGGTGAAGGTGACGTTCACGTGATGCCTCCGCGTAAGCCGGCGACCCGGTCGCGGAAGGAGAGCAGTGCCTCGTGTCCGGCGGGCGCCTGATCCGCGACCATAGTCGCCAGCTGCCCCACAAAACAGGAATATCCGGCGGATTGGGCTACGGTCAGCGCCTTCTCCGCGTGGGCGAGCCCGGCTTCGACCTCGCCGGCTCGGACGATCGACATCGCCTCGTGCAGCCTGATCTGGGCGACCGGGCGGACCGTGCCGGGCGGGTAGGCGGTGATGGCCTCCGCCTGGGCCCGGATGGCGCCGGGATGACCGGTCAGGCTGAAGACGAGCGAGCGGCTGTGCAGCAGGCGGGTGACCGGCCAGCCCTCGGCCGACACGGCGTCGCCGGTCACCTCGGCGGGCAGCCGGTCGAAGACCCTGGCCTGCTCGTCGAGGTCGGCGTAGGCGGCGGGCAGGTCGCCCATCAGGGCTCTCGCGTGGGCCCGTGCGCCCAGCGCCCGCGCCCTCGCCAGAGACGGCCGGTCGCCGGCGAGAGCCTCGGCGGCCCGGGACAGCACCAGGGGGAGCGGCCTCTTCTCGTACAGGGCCTGGATCGCCTCCTGGGCGGAGACGAACGCGCGCATGTCGTCGCCAGCGGAGACGGCGGCGCGGCGGGCGGCGGCCCACCAGTGCCGCGACTCGTGTTCGCGACCGGCCCCGGCGAGCGCGTAGGCGAGCAGGTAGAGCAGCCGGGTGCGTACCCGGGCCCACGGCAGGGGATTGCCCGGTACGTGCGTCAGCGCCGTCTCCAGGGCCAGCACGTCGGCGGAGAGGCGCCCTATCCCGTCGGTGGCGGGGTGGGCGCCGACGCCGTGGGAGTGCTCCCAGGCGACTTCCTCCCAGAAGGCGAGGTCGGGGCCGCCCAACCTGCGTTCGACCAGCATCCGGATGCGTTCCAGCCCGTCGGCCGCCGGGAGGGCTCCGGATGCGCCCCCCAGCACGATCCCGATCAGGCCGAGCGCCTCGCGTCTTTCCGTCGGACCCACCTCCATGTCGTGCAGCTCGATCAACTCGCCGCCGGCTCCCAGGGCGGCGTCGATCGCCGCGACCACCTGCGAACTGGGGATGTTCTTCCCGAATTCGAGGGCGGAGATGTAACTGGGAGAACAGTTGGCCCGGCGGGCGAGGCCACGAATGGAGAGGTCACCTCTCAGGCGGCGAAGCGCCTCGCCGAATGACTCCATATTGCGCACAGCTCCCTGCCCTCAGGGGGGAACGCTGTCCTGCGCTTGACGGGACACGACTGGACAGCGGGTGAATGGACGCTGACTCCGAGTGTAGGGATGCTTACGCTCAGGAATATGGCAAGCGGTGGAATGTCATTCTCGAGCTAAATGTCGTAAAAGAGAGTTCCGATCGGGCGGGTGGTATGCGCACATGGCACTCGAAGTCGCGACGCGATACGCACTGCTCCCCGCTCATCCGAGGTCGGCCGCGCTGGCCCGCGACCGGGTCCACGTCCTGCTCGGCGCGTGGGACCTGGGCGACCTGGCGGAGACGGCCGAACTGGTCACCGCCGAGCTGATCTCCAACGCGGTGAAGGTGAGCGATCCTGACGGGCAGGTCGCCCTGGGTGTCTATCGAGTGGACCCGGGAGTCGTCGTGGAGGTCTGGGACGCCGAACGGCAGCCGCCCAGGCTCCTGGACCCCGGACCCGACGACATCGGCGGCCGAGGCCTCATGCTCGTCGTCCTGCTCACCCGGCGCTGGGGCTACCGCTGGCCGGTCACCGGCGGCAAGGTCGTCTACGCCGTGGTCGACGCGCCGATGTGAATTTCTCCGGCGAGAAAGTGATCATTCCTCATGTTCTGCGGAGAAAAGAACGGCCGGCGCCTCCCTCAACGCCGGCCGCACTTGTCTTCCTCCCTCTAGGACCGGCGCCACCGGTCTGAAGACGCTTCAACGATGACGTGAATTCCACATGGATTGCGTGAATTGTGGTGGCCGGTACCGGTCAGTGACCGGAATCTGCCAAGGTTGTCCCATGTGGGAAGCCATCGGACTGAGCTCCCTCGAAGAGCGCCTCTACCGGCTCCTCCTGCGTGACCCCAAGATCACGCCGGATGAGGCGGCGCGACGCCTGGAATCCTCCCCGGCGGCCGTCGAGGCCGCGTCGGCGCATCTTGAGGAAACCGGACTGATGGAGTCCGACCCGCTCTACGGGTTCCGGCCCGCCGACCCCCGGATGTCGATCGGGTCGGCGATCAGACGCCGCCGGGCCGAACTCGACCGGCTCGCCGTCGAGGCCGAGGAACTGGCCACCGACTTCCAGGAGGGCCTGCTGCGGGCCGACCCTGGGCGGGTCATCGAGGTCGTCGAGAGCGCCGCCGCGGCCGGGCGCAAGGTGGCCGAACTGCTCGCGGGGGCCCAGGAGGAGATTCTGGCCATCGACACCCCGCCCTACGCCACCAGCGGCACCTCCATCGCCGCCGAGTCGTCGGCGCTGGCGCGCGGGGTCCGGGTGCGGGCGCTCTACTCGTCGCTGGTGCTCGACATCCCCAAGAAGCTCGACGAGATCCGGCAGGTGACCGCGCTGGGGGAGCAGGCCAGAGTGCTGGCCGAAGTGCCGATCAAGCTCATCCTGGTCGACCGCTCCACCGCGCTGCTGCCCCTCACCGATCGGGAGGAAGGGGTCCGGTTCACCTCGGTCGTGGTCGGACGCAGCGCACTCACCAACGCGCTCGTCGCGCTCTTCGAGACACTGTGGCGGGAGGCCTCCCCCGTGTGGGGCAACGGCACGGGCGCGATCGACGGGGTCGACCAGCAGATCCTCGAACTGCTCGCGGTCGGCATGAAGGACGAGGCGATCCTGCGCCAGCTGGGCATCTCCGAACGCACCCTGCGCCGCCGCATCGCGACCCTCCTCAGCCGGCTCGGCGCGACCGGGCGCTTCCAGGCGGGTGTCCAGGCGGCGCGCAAGGGCTGGATCTAGATTCTCCGTTACGGCTCCGCCTACCCCGGCCCCGACCGCCGCCCCCGCCACGCGCCGCAGCCGGCGCCGACCAGCCGCTCCCGCGTCACCGGCGACGGCTCACTGTGGCGTCACGCGGGCCGGACCGGAGGACTAGCTGATGAACCGCTCGCGGCGTCTGACGGGGGATACCTGTCAACGGCGGTGATGTCAGGAAGAGGTCAGGCAGAAGGGGTGGCCGGCCGGATCCAAGAGCACCCGCCAGCGTCCACCGCCGGGCTGATGGTCCGGTTTGGCCGCGCCGAGTTCCAGAGCCAGCTCTTCCGTGGCATCGAGGTCGTCAGCGCGGAAATCCAGGTGGAACTGTTGCGGCACGTCCTGACCCGGCCACTGCGGAGCCCGGTATCCGTCAACCCTCTGGAATCCCAGATCACAGCCGGAGTCGTCCGTCAGAGCGACGAACTCGTCGGTACTGAAGAGTTCCCGCATCCCGGTCAGCGCACCGTAGAAGCCCGCCAGCGTCCGCGGGTCGGCACAGTCCAGAGTCACCCCTCGCAGTACAGCGCCTGGCACCATCCGCTCCTTCGCGTCCGTGCGTCTGTCTCCGTGAGCCGCCGCCGCACACGATCACCGGCCACAGCCACACCGTACTCGCCACATCCACCGCTGAAGTAGCGGTTTACCCCTGTCTCAGCGGGGGGTCGAGGGGTCGTCCCCGAAAACAAAAAGGCCCGGCGGTTACCCGCCGGGCCTTTTTGTCGTGTAGCCGTTCACCCCGAGATCGATGCGTGAATCGGCTTACTCCTGCCACCACTCAGCGTCGTCGTCGGCCTTGGCCGCCGCCGGAGGCGGGGTGGGCTTCGGGGCGGGCTTGGGGTGTTCGATGGGCGGGGCCGCCGACAGGGCGGGCTTGACGGGCGCGGGCGCGACGGGCGCGTGTTCCGGCTCCATGCCCGGGAGGGCGGCGCCGCCGAGGAGCTGGCGGAGCTGGGCGAGGTGGCTCGTGATGCTGTCGCGCTGACGGGTCAGTTCGTCGACCTGGCGCTGCATCGAGCTGCGGGTGCGCTCGGCCTCGTTCTTCGCGTCGGTCGTTATTGTGTCGGCGCTCGACTTGGCCTCGGCGACCAGCTGGTCGGCGTTCTTGCGGGCGTTCGCGAGCAGCTGCTTGGCGTGGGTGTCGGCCTCGCGCCGGGTCTGCTCGGCCTGCTGGGTGGCCTTGGTGGCGCGCTGCTCGGCCGTGGCCGCGCGCTGCTCTGCCTCGGCGACGAGCTTCTGGGTGTTGGCCTGCGCGGTGGCGTGGCGCTCGGCCTCCTGGCGCTCGGCGTCTTCACGACGGCTGGCCAGCTGGATCTCGAACTCGGCTTCGTCCTGGGCGCGCTTGGCCTCGGACTCTTCGAGGACCCGCTGGGCCTGGGCGCGCATCTCGTCGGCCTGGCGCTTGGCGGTCGTGAGGATCTCATCGCGCTCACGCTTGGTGCTGGCGCGGAGCTGCGCGACCTCACGCTCGGTGGTGGTGCGAAGCTTGGCGATCTCACGCTCGGCGTCGGCGCGCTTCTCGGCGACCTCGTGGTCGGCCGTGGCGCGCTGCTTGGCGATCTCACGCTCGGTGGTGTTGGTCAGCTCGTCGGTCTCGCGCTTCGCCGTGCCCCGGATCTCCTCGGCGTCGCGCTCGGCCGCGGTGCGCATCTCGTCGGCCTCGCGAGTGGCGAGCGCGCGCTTCTCGGCGGCCTCGTTCTCGGCGGCGGCGCGAGTGTCGGCGGCGTCGACCTTGGCGGCGGCCTTGATCTCGTTGGCCTCCGACCGCGCCGCCTGCACCAGCTCGGTGGCCTGTTCTTCGGCCAGACGAAGCAGCTGCTCGATCCGAGCGCCCAGGCCCGAGTAGGTCGGACGTTCCTGCTCCTGGAGCTGACGCTGCGAGTCGGACACTTCACGCTGGAGCGATCCGACCTGCTCACGCGCCTGTCGCAAATCAGTGTCGAGCTGCTTCAAGTGGTCGTGGACCTGGTGCCGGTCATAGCCGCGAAGCACCACGTCGAATTCCCGAGAGGGGGCGTCTTCGAAGAAATTGTTGAGCTGGGCATCGATGTCGGACTGCATGAGGCTCGATCCTGGGTTGTCGAGACGGCTACACGGGCCGGACGGGGGGTTTCGGACATCCGAGGCGAGGAGCCCAATACGGTGGGATCCACGTCCGGTGGAAGGCCAGCGTACTCCGCGCGTGCGGCGTTGGAGGCCTCCACGGACTTTCTGCGCGACTTGTTACGTATGAACCTTTCTTACGTTCCATTACGCCCTCGGAGCCTCGACCAGCTCTGTCAGCACTCCTCCCACATCCTTCGGGTGGAGAAACGCGATTGAGGCACCCATAGAGCCGTGACGTGGGCGTTCATCAATCAGTCTGACGCCTTTTGTGGCGATTTCCGCCATAGCCTTGCTGACGTCTTCCACTCCGTAACCGATGTGGTGTACGCCCTCACCTCGTTTGGCCAGGAACTTGCCGACGGCGCTCTCCGGGCTGAGGGGTTCCAGCAGCTGCACATAGCTCGTTCCACCCTCGCCGTCGGCGACGTGCAGCATGGCCTCGCGGACCCCCTGCGCCTCGTTGACCTCGCGGCTCACCACGATGAGGCCGAAGGTCGACTCGTAGAACCCGATCTTCTCTTCCAGGTTGTGGCATGCGATGCCCACGTGGTCGATCCGTAGAAACATGCGAGGACCCTCCTTGACCAAGCGCCAAATACTGCTGGGTATGGTGACATCGTCGCCCCCATATCGCGTAGGAGGCCCTCCAATGTCTGGTTCCGTCATCGTCGCCGGAGCTCGCACGCCCATCGGTCGTCTGCTCGGCGCACTCTCCGGTCTTACCGCCGTCGAACTCGGTGGCGTCGCCATCAAGGCCGCACTTCAGCGGGCCGGCGTCGCACCTTCAGACGTACAGTACGTGATCATGGGGCAGGTCCTCCAGGCCGGCACGGGTCAGTTGCCCTCACGTCAGGCGGCGGTTAGGGGTGGCATCCCCATGTCGGTGCCGTCCCTGACGATCAACAAGGTGTGCCTGTCGGGTCTCGACGCCATCGCGCTGGCCGACCAGCTCATCAGGGCCGGAGAGTTTGACATCGTCGTCGCCGGCGGCATGGAATCGATGTCCAACGCGCCGCACCTTCTTCCCGGGTTGCGCAAGGGCGTCAAATACGGTTCGGCCGAGATCCTCGACTCGATGGCGTTCGACGGTCTCACCGACGCCTACGACCAGATCGCGATGGGCGAGTCGACCGAGCGCCACAACGCCCGCCTCAAGATCTCGCGCGAGGAGCAGGACGCCTTCGCCGCCCGCTCCCACCAGCTCGCCGCGGCCGCCATCAAGAACGGCGTCTTCGACGACGAGATCGTCGCCGTCCCCCTCAAGCACGACGAGTTCACCACCGACGAGGGCGTCCGCCCCGACACCACGGCCGAGAAACTGGCGAAGCTGCGTCCCGCCTTCACCGCGGACGGCACCATCACCGCCGGTTCGGCGTCGCAGATCTCCGACGGCGCCTGCGCGGTCGTCGTGATGTCCAAGGCCAAGGCCGAGGAGCTGGGCCTGACCTGGCTGGCCGAGATCGGCGCCCACGGCAACGTCGCCGGCCCCGACAACTCGCTGCAGTCGCAGCCCGCCAACGCCATCGCCCAGGCCCTGGCCAAGCAGGGCCTCACGACCGGCGACCTCGACCTGGTCGAGATCAACGAGGCGTTCGCCCAGGTCGTCATCCAGTCGGCGAAGGACCTGGACATCTCCCTCGACAAGGTGAATGTCAACGGCGGCGGCATCGCGCTCGGCCACCCGATCGGTGCGTCGGGCGCCCGGATCGTGCTGGCCCTGGCCCACGAGCTGCGCCGCCGGGGCGGCGGCCGGGGCGCGGCGGGCCTGTGCGGCGGCGGCGGCCAGGGCGACGCCCTGATCATCGACGTCCCCGCGTGAGAGAGCTCGTCGACAAGGCGCGCGCCGGCAACACCCGCGCGGTCGCGCGCCTCATCTCCCTGGTCGAGAGCGGCTCGGACGCCGACCTGCGCGAGGCCGCGAAAGCGCTGAAGGCGCCCGGTCACGCCCGCGTCATCGGCCTGACCGGCTCACCCGGCGTCGGCAAGTCGACCTCCACGGCGGCGCTGGTCAAGGCGCTGCGGGCCAGAGGCGACAAGGTGGGTGTGCTGGCCGTCGACCCCTCGTCGCCGTTCACCGGCGGCGCGCTGCTCGGCGACCGGGTGCGCATGCAGGACCACGCGCTCGACGACGGCGTCTACATCCGTTCGATGGCGACGCGCGGCCATCTGGGCGGCCTGTCGTGGGCGGTTCCCCAGGCCCTGCGCGTCTTGGACGCGGCCGGGTTCGACGTCGTGCTGATCGAGACCGTCGGGGTCGGGCAGGCGGAGGTGGACGTCCGCGCGCTCGCCGACACCACCGTCGTGCTGCTGGCCCCAGGGATGGGCGACGGGGTGCAGGCCGCCAAGGCGGGCATCCTGGAGATCGCCGACGTGTTCGTCGTCAACAAGGCCGACCGTGACGGCGCCCAGTCGACCGTGCGCGACCTGCGCAACATGATCGCCCTCGGGCACGCGCCGTGGCGGCCTCCGGTGGTGCCGACGGTGGCCGTCCGCGACGAGGGGATCGGCGACCTGCTGAAAGCCCTCGACGACCACGCCCGTCATCTCCATGTAACAGGTGAGGGAAGGGCCAGACGCCTGGCGCGGGCCCGCGACGAGATCCAGGCCGTGGCGCTGCGCGCACTCCAGGCGAGATTCGGTCATCCGGCCCGTGACCTGCGGCTAGACCGTCTGGCACAACACGTGTTGGACGGCGTTTCCGACCCTTATACTGCCGCTGACGATTTGATCGCCGACCTTTGACCGACTTCGGCGTTTCCCAGTCGAAGTTCACCCCCGATTAACTTGGTGTGCCTACGTTGCCAGCCATGAAGTGGAAGCAAGTGGTCAATTCGACCCTTGAGGGCGTAACCGGGTACTCGATCCAGCGCCAGAAGTTGCCCGCACGGCCGGCTCCGCCGCCGAAGCCGATGGCCCCCGCGATGCCGAAGCGGCTCGACGGTGACGTGGCCCGTCCGCCGGCCGATCTGGAGTCAGACCGGTTGTTGCGCGCACCGGTGTTCATCCTCTCCCCGCCCCGTTCAGGGTCGACTCTGCTGCGGGCGATGATGAACAGCCATTCCTATTTGCACTCGCCTATTGAGACCCACTTCCGCCGGATATCGACCAACCTGACGACCGAGCCGGCCCGGCAGGCGGTCGAGGCGCTCGGTCACAACCAGAGCGATGTCGAGCACCTGCTGTGGGACCGGTTGCTGCATCGGGAGCTGGTCCGCTCGGGCAAGCCGATCCTGGTGGAGAAGACCCCGAGCAACGTGTTCGCCTGGAAGCGCCTGTCGATCTGCTGGCCCGACGCCCGGTTCGTCTTTTTGCTGCGTCATCCGCTGTCGATCGCGCGTTCGTGGCACGAGGCCGACCCGGAGAGGCGGCCGATGCACGAGGCGGTGCGCCACACCTACCAGTACATGAAGTATCTGGAGGAGGCCCGCCACCGCCTGCCCGGTCACGAGATCAGCTACGAGAAGCTGACCACCGACCCCGAGGGTGAGCTCCGGGCTCTGTGCGCCACGCTGCTGATCCCGTTCGAAGACGCGATGCTCGACTACGGCCGCCACAACAAGCCGACCGACTTCACCAAGGGCATCGGCGACTGGCGCGACAAGATCCAGTCAGGCCGGGTCCAGCCCGGCCGCGCCCTGCCGGCCCCGGAGGAGATCCCCGAGATGCTCCGGGACGTCTCCGAGAAGTGGGGCTACATCTGAGGCTTACGGCTCGGGGCCGTATTTGATGGTGACGTTGGTGAAGCCCAGGGCCTTCATCATGCCCTCGATGGCCGACTTGGTGTTCTGGTCGGCGCGGTTGCGCAGGTCACTGGAGGTCGCGGCCTCGGTGATCTTCTTCTCGGCCAGGACGTAGAGCTCCTGCTGGCTGGGCGGGTTCGACGACAGGAAGTCCTGCGCGCGGTCGATCAGGCCGCGCTCCTGGGCGTAGACGTAGGAGCGGCTGTTGTCGAGGCTGGGCTTCTCCAACTGGGCGTGGGGGAGGGTCACCGTCACCGACTTGCGGTCTTCCGAGACGGTGACGGCCTCGCCGGTGAGGCCGCCGAACTCCACGTAGGCGTCGACGGTGCCGGCGCCGACGAACAGCGTGCGGCTGCCCTTGACGGCGTCGGGCAGGAAGGCCGCGTCCTTCTCCAGGTCGACGATGACCTGGAAGTTCCCGGTCGCGGCCTGGTAGCGGCTCATGTTCTGGATCGACTGGAGCAGCGCGGGCTGGCTGCGGTCGATGGACTCTTCTCCGAAGGGGTCGAGCCAGGTCCAGGCCAGCCGGCCGCCCACCACGAGGAGCAGCGCGGCGAACAACAGCGCGGCGAGCCAGCGCCAGGCGCGGCGTGGGCCGCGTTTGACGGGGGCGGGGTGCGAGAGCGGTGCGCGAGTCTGTCCGGTCACGGTGGGACATCTTCCCGCAAAGACCGCCCTTTCACCTCGCTTGTGGGCCAGACATGACGGTGGGACTCGGAATCGGGTGGGTGTACGCCGCCGCGCCGAAGTGGGCGGCCTGCAACCGGCAGTTGGCGAAGTCGGTGTAGTACATGCGCAGCCACTCGCGGCGCTGCTGTTCGGTGAGCACGGCGAACCAGGCCGAGGCGGTCTGGTGTTCGGGGTATTCGCCCGGCGGGAGGGGTTCGCCGCGCAGCCAGGCCAGCACGATCTCGCGGTATCCGGCGCTGCGCTGCGCGGGGCAGGGACGGGAGAGGCGTTCGACGAACTCGCGGGCGGCGCGGTCGGCGTAGCCGGCGCCGAGGTCGTCGACGTGGATCGGGATCACGCCGCTCTGGAACGTCTCGCCGGCCCTGCGGGAGTGCTGTTCGACGCGGTTGAACGCCGCCGGGGTGCCGCTCAGCCGCGCCGCGATGCCGGTGAAGGTGGTGCCCAGCTCGGGCAGGCCCTCCCGCATGCCCGGGTGGACGCACACCGTGATCGGCCAGTCCTGGCACGAGTAGGCCACCTGGCCCAGGTGCGGACGGTGGTCGGAGACCAGCCGGGCGACGCCGACCCCGGCGGCCAGCACCGACAGCATCGCGGCGGCCAGCGCCAGCGAGTGGCGGGTGACCACGGCCGTCCAGCCCATCAGCAGCGCCAGGCTGAGGCCCAGCAGCCACAGGGTCTGGTCGATGAACGCGGTGGTGCTCAGGCCCTCGAAGAGGTCGTAGGGCTCCCGGGTGCCCGGCGCCAGCCGGTCGGCCCAGGTGGTGCGGGCGGCGATCCACGTGAACGAGGCGTAGACGGTGAGACCGGCGAGGATCGGCGTGATCGAGTAGGGCACCAGCCAGCCGATGAGCCAGCCGAGGACGACGTACAGGACCAGACCCGCGGCGCCCATGGCCAGACCGCTGGGCAGCAGCCGGCCCGCCTGCTCGTCGGTGACCGCCCGCAGCGACAGCACCAGCACGGTCGCGCCGAACGAGCCGACCACGACCGCGAGGATCGCCAGCGGCGCCTTCAGCACCCGCCACCCTTCGGGGCGGTTCTTCGCGCGGCGTTTGCGCACCGCCACCCAGGCCGCGAACGCGCACGCCACCGGGCCGGTCAGCCGGACCGAGCCGATCACCGCGATCACGATGTTGTCCCAGGCCATCACCCCGGGGATGAGCACCGTCCAGGCCGCGACCAGGCCGAGGGCGAGCAGCACGGTGACCGTCACGACCGCGCTCTGCTTCAGCTCGTCGCGTGACACGCCCCTGTGCTCACGCCCCATGTAGGACCCCCCGTCCGAACCCCGATAACCATAACGGAGCGTAATGTTTGGGGGATGCTTCTTGTGGTCAAGGACTGAGTTTGGTCACGGTGCGTGAAGTCCCAAAGCGGACTATCGCCGCGCTACGGTAGGAGCGTGCCCCTCAACCTGCCGTTCGACCCCATCGAGCGCGCCGCCGAGACCTGGCGGGAGCGGTTCGGTCCGTCGTCCGCCATGGCCGCGGTCACCTCGATCATGAGAGCCCACCAGATCCTGATCGCGCAACTGGACGCGCTGCTCAAGCCCTATGACTTGACCTTCGCGCGCTACGAGGCACTCGTGCTGCTGACCTTCAGCCGCACCGGCTCCCTGCCGCTGTCCAAGATCGGCGAACGCCTCATGGTCCACCCGACGAGCGTGACCAACACGGTCGACCGCCTGGAGAAGGCCGGGCTGGTCAAGCGCATGCGCAACCCCAACGACGGGCGCGGCGTCCTCGCCGAGATCACCGACGCCGGGCGCGAGGCGGTCCGGGGGGCCACGGCCGACCTGATGGGGGCCGACTTCGGTCTCGGCATGTACGACGACACGGCCCTCCACGCGATGTTCGACAACCTGAAGACCCTGCGGGTGGCGGCGGGCGACTTCAGCGAGAACTTCAGCGGGAACGGCGAAGGGCCCGCCCCGCGGTAGCGGGACGGGCCCCTCTTTCCAGGCGTGCGGGCTTAGTGGCCCACGGCCTTCAGCGCGTTCACGATTCCGGCTCCGTAGAAACCGTTCCGGAAGGTGTTGCCCTCACACGTGTGCGACGCGGTGATGGTGGCACCGGCCGGCGTGATGCGGGTGTAGTTGTACACGCCGCCGGGCGGGCACGGCGTCTTGACCGCGGTCGCCTTGAGACGGGCTTCCACCTGGTCGGGGTCGAGGCCGAAGCCGCCGCCCCACTGGGCGCGTCCGTACTTGCTGACGATCAGGGCGGCGACGCCGGCCGCGCGCGGCGAGGCCATCGAGGTGCCCTGGAGGTACTGGTAGTAGGCGCAGGTGCGGCCCTTGCAGTCCTTCACCACGTACTCGACCGTCGGGTTGCCGTCGGCGTCGATCTCCTCGTTGGCGCGAGCCAGCGATTCGGGGTACGCCGAGAGGGTCGCCCTGGTGATGTCACGGGTGTTGGTCGGCGTGTCGTAGGTGTCGCCACCGGGGGCGGCGACGTCGATGTAGCCGTTGCCGTAGCTCGAGTAGTACGACTTGCGCTTGCTGATGCCCGTCGAGGAGACCGAGATCACGTGCTCGCCCTCGCCCGGCAGCGACACGCAGCTCGGCGGGATGGTGCGGTCGTAGGCCGCCTCACCCGGGACGCTGGCGAAGTCGGGGCTGGTTGCGTCGGTGTTCGTCTTGGTGTAGTCGATCGCCTCGTTGCCCGCGGCGCCGACCAGGGTGACACCCTTGCGGTGCGCGTAGTTCAGCGCCCGCTGGGTGGCCTTGATGATGGTCGCCTGCTCGGCCTGGTTCTCGGGGGAGTCGGCCGGGTTGTTCGTGCAGTTGAACAGCCACGGGTCGATGTAGTAGCTCATGTTGACGACGTCGACGCCGATGTCACCGGCGTACGTGAGGGCGTCGACCGAGGGCTGCAGGAAGAAGTAGCCCGAGTCCTGGCCGGCCCGGATGTTGACGATCGTCACGTTCGGCGCGACGCCCGCGATGCCCAGCTTGTTGAGCGGCGAGGCGATCGACGAGGCGACGTGCGTGCCGTGGCCGTCTTCGTCGACGTTCGCCGGGTCGCTGCACGACTGGTCGGCCTCGGCCTCACACGGACCGTCGATCTCGTCGCCGTTGGCGTCGACCGGGACGTCGGTGGTGAAGTTGCGGCTCAGCCGGTTGCTGAAGTTCGGGGCGATGTCGGGGTGACTGCCGTCGACGCCGGTGTCGAGGATGCCGACGAGGACCCGCTTGTCGCCGGTCTCGTACTTGTGCGCCTCGTTGGCCTTCATCTGGTCGAGGTCCCACTGGGCCTCGTCGAGCGGCTCGGCGGAGGGCTTCTTGCCCCACTTCTTGCCGAGCGGGCCGTGACCGTTGTCGCGGCCTTCCTTCTCGACGGCGCGGGACTCGACGGCCTTCTTCAGCGCGGCCTTCGCGCGCGCGTTGACCGCGGGGGCATGGCCGATGACCCGGTTGTGGGCGACCCCCTCGATCAGCGGGCTCGCCTTGACGGCGGTCGCGAAAGCGGTGTTGGTGGTGCTGACCGTGGCGAGACCCACGGCGGTGTTGACCTTCACGATGGAGCCGCCGGCCGCCTGGATGGCCTTCTGGGCCTCGGCGGAGTTGGCGCCTTCCTTGTAAAGGACGACGTACTCACTGCTGGTGTCGGCCGCGACGGTGGGCACGTGTGCCTGAGCCGTCGTGGCGGGCGCCGTCAGCGCCGCCGCGGTTAAGACCACGGCGGATGCGATGACGATGCTGCGCTTCACTGCCACCTCCCTGTGGGCAGATCAAACCTTTTCCAACCCGCGCGTGGACAGCGGGTCAAACAGGTTCGTTGGGACGCAGCTCATATTTGGTGATGAACGCCCTGTGTCATAGGTCTGGGGAATTTCGCTACCAATGTGTGACATTGCCGAGTTGATCTCTGCAAGTGTGGCGGTAATTAGTAGGACGTCCTAGTATCTGGAGACATGACCACTGGGGGCTCCATGGACGAGATCAACTCCGGCAGGTCGCGTTGGCAGGCGCGATTCGACGCCGCGCCCAAGCGCGACCGCGAATTCCGCACGTTGTCGGGGATCCCGGTCGAGCCGGTCTACGGGCCGACGGCGCCCGACCCGAGGTTCGATCGCATCGGATGGCCGGGCGAGTTCCCGTACACCAGAGGTCTCCACGCGACCGGCTACCGGGGCCGGCCCTGGACGATCCGTCAGTTCGCCGGCTTCGGCAACGCGACGCAGACCAACGAGCGCTACAAGATGATCCTCGGCGCGGGCGGCGGCGGCCTGTCGGTCGCCTTCGACATGCCGACCCTGATGGGCCGCGACTCCGACGACCCCCGCGCGCTCGGCGAGGTCGGCCACTGCGGCGTCGCGATCGACAGCGCCCTCGACATGGACCTGCTGTTCGACGGCATCCCGCTGGGCGAGGTGAGCACGTCGATGACCATCAGCGGTCCGGCGGTGCCCATCTTCTGCATGTACGTCGTCGCGGCCGAACGCCAGGGCATCCCCGCGCGCGCCCTCAACGGGACGCTGCAGACCGACATCTTCAAGGAGTACATCGCCCAGAAGGAGTGGCTGTTCGCCCCCGAACCCCATCTGCGCCTCATCGGCGACCTGATGGAGTACTGCGCGGCCGAGATCCCCGCCTACAAGCCGCTTTCCGTCTCGGGCTACCACATCCGCGAGGCCGGCTCCACGGCCGCGCAGGAGCTGGCGTTCACCCTCGCCGACGGGTTCGGATACGTGGAACTGGGCCTCTCCCGGGGGCTCGACGTCGACGCGTTCGCGTCCGGCCTGTCGTTCTTCTTCGACGCCCACCTCGACTTCTTCGAGGAGATCGCCAAGTTCCGCGCCGCCCGGCGGATCTGGGCGCGGTGGATGCGCGACGTCTACGGCGCCAAGACGGACAAGGCCCAGTGGCTGCGCTTCCACACCCAGACCGCCGGGGTGTCGCTGACCGCGCAGCAGCCCGACAACAACATCGTCAGGACCGCCATCGAGGCCCTGGCCGCCGTGCTCGGCGGCACGCAGTCGCTGCACACCAACGCCCTCGACGAGGTGCTGGCCCTCCCGTCGGCCAAGGCGGCCGAGATCGCGCTGCGGACCCAGCAAGTGATCATGGAGGAGATCGAGGTCGTCAATGTGGCCGACCCGCTGGGCGGGTCCTGGTACGTCGAGGCGCTGACCGACCGCCTGGAGGAGGAGGCCGAGGCGATCTTCGCGAAGATCCGCGCGATGGGCCCCGACGGCACCATGACCGGCGGGATCCTGCGCGGGATCGAAGACGGCTGGTTCATGTCGGAGATCGCCGAGGCGGCCTTCGACTACCAGCGGAAGCTGGAGAAGGGCGAGAAGAAGATCGTGGGGGTCAACTGCCACACCGCCACCACCGAGGAGCCGCTGGAGATCCTGCGGATCAGCCACGAGGTGGAGAAGGAGCAGAACCGGGTGCTCGGCGCGCGCCGCGCCTCCCGTGACCAGGCCGCGGTGGACGCCTCGCTCCGCGAGCTCGTCCAGGTCGCGCGCGGGTCGGGGAACATGGTGCCGCCCATGATCGAGTGCGCCCGTCGTGAGGCCACGCTCGGGGAGATCTGCGACGTCCTCCGGGATGAGTGGGGGACCTACACCGAACCGCCCCGTTTCTAGCCGTGACGGCGGGCACCTCAGCGGGCGGTGAGCGCCATGGCGCCGGCGCTCGCCGGGGGCTGTGGGAGGGGCCGGGGTAGGCGGAGCCGTAACGGAGCGGAAAAAACACCATGAGCCGGTGTCGCGCGGATTCCCCGGGTTTTGAAGGGCGCGGAGTGGGAGCCCTCGCCGATACGGCAGGATTGGGCTTATGGCAGCGGACTTTTCTCGACCAGGATCGCTCTATGGGGCCATCGATCTCGGCGCCCGTAAGCAGGCCCTCGACGCGCAGGCCCGGCGGGAGACCGCCGCGCAGAACCCGGCCCCTCCGGGTTCGGCGCCGGAGATCATCGAAGCGAACGCCGCGACCTTCACGGCCGAGGTCGTGGAACGCTCAATGGGGGTGCCGATCGTCGTTGAGGCGACGGTGCCGCGCGCCGCGCAGGTACAGGATTTCAGCCGGGCACTGGAGAAGCTCGCCGGTGAGGCCAAGGGCGTCTGGCTGCTGGCCAGGGTCGACGTCGAGGCCAACCCCGATCTGGCCCAGGCGCTGCGGATGCGCGCCATCCCCACCGTCTACCTGGCCTTCCAGGGCCAGCTCATGCCGCTGTTCGAGGGTCCGCTGGCCGAGCCGCAACTGCGTCAGGCCATCGCCCAGGTCTTCGAGCAGCTCGGTGTGGCGCTGCCGCCGCCCGGCGACGACGACGACGCCGAGACCACGCCGCAGGAGCCGGCCGTCGACCCCGACCTGCTCGCCGCCGACATGGCCATCGAAGACGGCGACCTCGACGCCGCCGCCCAGGCCTTCCAGCGGCTGCTGACCCGTCAGCCCGGCAACGAAGACGCCAAGATCGGCCTCGCCGGGGTCGGTCTGCTCAGCCGCACCCTCGAACTCGACCCGTCCGACGTGCTGACCCGCGCCGCCGCCGCGCCGGTCGACGTGCCGCTGCAGCTCCAGGCGGCCGACGTCGAACTGCTCGGCGGTCAGGTCGACGAGGCCTTCGACCGCCTCATCGCGCTGATCCGCAAGACCGCCGGCGACGACCGCGACAAGGCCCGCGTCCACCTGCTGAGCCTGTTCGAGACCCTGCCCTCCGACGACCCTTCGGTGGCCAAAGCGCGGCGCGGGCTGGCTTCGGCGCTGTTCTAAGCGTTGAACCGGGCATTTCACCGTCCGGATGGTGGCACGATTGGTTGCGCACCCAATGCGCAAAGGAGCGGGTTGACGTGGCTACCGTGCCCAGCGTGTCCTATTCGATCACCGTCCGTCTTGAAGTGCCCGCAGGTGGCAAGGCGGTGAGCCAGCTCACTCACGCGGTCGAGAACGCCGGGGGCATCGTCACCGCCCTCGACGTGACCAACGCCGGACACGAGAAGCTGCGCATCGACGTGACCTGCGCCGCGCGTGACACCGACCATGCCCAGGCGATCGTCGACCGCCTGGGCGAAGTCGAGGGCGTGGCGATACACAAGGTCTCCGACCGGACCTTCCTGATGCACCTCGGCGGCAAGATCGAGATGCAGTCGAAGGTGCCGCTGCGCAACCGCGACGACCTCTCGATGGCCTACACCCCCGGCGTGGCCCGGGTCTCGATGGCGATCGCCCGCAACCCCGAAGACGCCCGGCGCCTGACGATCAAGCGGAACTCGGTGGCCGTGGTCACCGACGGCTCCGCCGTCCTCGGGCTCGGCAACATCGGTCCCGCCGCCGCCCTGCCCGTGATGGAGGGCAAGGCCGCCCTGTTCAAGCGGTTCGCCGGCATCGACGCCTGGCCGATCTGCCTCGACACGCAAGACCCCGACCTGATCGTCGAGATCGTCCGGGCCATCTCGCCCGGGTTCGGCGGCATCAACCTCGAAGACATCTCGGCGCCGCGCTGCTTCGAGATCGAGCGCCGCCTGCGGGAACTCGTCGACATCCCGGTCTTCCACGACGACCAGCACGGAACGGCCATCGTCGTCCTGGCCGCGCTGACCAACGCGCTGCGGGTGGTGAAGAAGGAGCTGTCCGACGTCCGCATCACGATGGCCGGGGCCGGCGCCGCTGGCACCGCCGTGCTGCGGCTGCTGCTCGCTGCCGGGGCGAGGAGCGTCATCGTGTGCGACTACAAGGGCGCCGTGCACCTCGGTCGCGACGACCTCGACGAGTCGCTGCGCTGGATCGCCGAGCACACCAACTCCGACGGCTACTGCGAAGACCTCAAGGGCGCCGTCAAGGGCGCCGACGTGTTCATCGGGGTGTCGGCGCCGGGGATCCTCAACGGCGACGACATCGCGACCATGAACTCCGACGCGGTGGTGTTCGCCCTGGCCAACCCCGAGCCCGAGGTGTCGCCCGACGACGCCCGCGAGCACGCGGCGGTGGTGGCGACCGGCCGGTCCGACTACCCGAACCAGATCAACAACGTGCTGGCCTTCCCCGGTGTCTTCCGCGGCCTGCTCGACGCCCAGGCCAACGGGGTGACCCAGGAGATGCTCCTGGCCGCGGCCCGAGCGCTGGCGGCGGTCGTGTCACCGGAGGAGCTCGGCCCGAACTACATCGTGCCCAGCGTCTTCCACCCCGACGTGGCCGGCGCGGTCGCGGCGGCGGTCCGGGAGTCGGCGGGCGGCAAGGCCCGGGGCTTCACCGAGGCATAGTTCCTCTGTACGTGACGCGAGCGGCGCCGTGGCTGGTGGCGTGTGATGCTCTCAGCCTTGGTCACAGCCTGCCGGCCGGTGGTGAACCTCTGGTCCTGGCCTCTGCGGTTCGCATGATTCGGCCCGGTCTGGGTTTTCCAGACCGGGCCGTGTCGTTTTTCGGGCTAGCGCGGGGTGACCGGGAAGGTCCGGCTGGGCCAGACGCGGGCCAGCCACCAGAAGACGCCGCCCATGACGACCAGGCCGCCCGCTGTGGCGACCTTGCCCCACAGGTCGGCGGGTGGGCCGGTGAAGGGGAGCACGTTCTCGTCGTGCGGGCGGTCGCCGTTCCACCAGCCGACGCCCTCGGCCTCGCGCTCGCCGCCCCAGCCGGGGCCGTGGTCGGGGCCGTGGTCGTCCTGGCGGCCCCACCAGTTGCCGTTGTCGTGGTCGTTGCCGCCCCACCAGCCGCCGCCGTGGTCGCCGTGATGGTCGCCGTGTCGGTGGTGGTCGTCACGGTTCCACCAGTTGCCCTCTTCGCGGTCCCACCAGCCGCCGCCGTGGTCGCCATGGTGATCCCCGTGATGGTCGCCGTGATGGTCCCCGGGGTGATCTCCGTGGTGCTCGTGGTGCTCGTGGTGACCCCAGCGGTCGCCGTGCTCCCCGTGTTCGCCGCGTTCTCCTTGGTCGCCCTGGAGGATCTGGCCCCATTTGCTGAAGTCGAAGAGGCCGTGGTGCCCTTCCTTGTCCCCATGGTGATCCTGGCGATCCTGCTGATCCTGGCCCCACCTGCCGAAGTCGAAGAGGCCGTGGTGGACGTCGTCGGGGCCCTGGTTGTCCTCCTTCTGGAGGCTCGCCGTGCGGGTGCTCGCCTTGCAGGCGTCGATCCAGCGTTCGGAGACCTGTTCCTGGCCGCCCAGGACCTTGAGGCGGGCGCTCCGGGTGATCCGGACCGACTCCTGAACGGTCTCGTTCCCCGCGGAGCGGCCCCGGGCGATGACGTCGTCGCCTCGGTAGAGGGTGTATTCGTGGGCGTCCGGGCCCTGATTGTTGATGGTGACCGAAACGTCGCCGGTGGCGCAGTCGATCTTCCCGTAGGTCACCTGGAGCGGGGGCGGGGCGGCGTACGCCTGCGCGGGCAGCAGCAACGCCGCCGCCACCGGTGCGGCGAACAGGGCGAGCGCCCTGCCTGCCGTCGTTCTCTGTCCCACGGGTCCCCCTCCACCAAGATCCTTGCTGTACGGAGAGTTCCCATGTCCATCAATTTCATAACACAGAGTAACCATGTGGGGTGACGTGCGCGAATCGGCCTTCCTGTCGCATCATTGAGGGTATGGCGGAGTCGATCTACGTCGGTGGGCTGCTGGTGGCGACGCCACTGCTCGACGACCCGAACTTCCGGCGTAGCGTCGTCCTCGTCCTCGAGCACGACGAAGACGGCGGAACGCTCGGTGTGGTGATCAACAGACCGAGCGACATCAGCGTGACGTCCGTCCTTCCCACCTGGGATCCCTTGGTGACCGGTCCATCGGTCCTGTTCGAGGGCGGGCCCGTCCAGACCGACAGCGCCCTGGCCCTGGCCGTCGTCATGAGCGGCGCGGAACCCCTCGGCTGGCGCCGGCTCCACACCGGTCCGCGTGGCGTCTCCCGGCTCGGCACGGTCGACCTCGACGCGCCCCCCGAGATCCTGGCCGGGGAGATATCGCAGATGCGGATCTTCGCGGGCTACGCGGGGTGGACGCAGGGGCAGCTGACGGGCGAGATCGCCCAGGGCGCCTGGTACATCGTCGACTCCGAACCGGGGGACACCTTCCACCCGAACCCGGGAGCCCTCTGGCGGACGGTGCTGCGGCGGCAGCCGGGCGAACTCGCCTTCGTGGCCAGCTATCCCGACGACCCGTCCCAGAACTGACCACACCGACCACCTGATCGCGCCGCCTCGTCAGGCGAAGTAGTGGCCCTCTTCCAGGTCGGCGATGAGTCCCGGCCGGGTCGGCTCCCATCCGAGCAGGTCACGGGTGATCTTCGCAGAGGCGGGGCCGTCGATTCCCCAGAAGCCGCCGAGGAAGCCGACGTACTCGCCCGCCTGTTCGGCGGTCACCGAGACGGCGGGGATGCCGAGCCGGGCGGCGATGATCTCGGCGACCTCGCGGATCGGGACGCCCTCGTCGCCGACGGCGTGCAGCACCGACCCGGCCGGGGCCGACTCGAACGCCAGGCGGAACAGGCGCGCCGCGTCGTCGCGGTGGACGGACGGCCAGCGGTTGGCGCCCTCGCCGACGTAGGCCGTGGCGCCCTTCTCGCGGGCGGAGCCGATCGCGGCCACGATGAACCCGTTGTCGCCCCGGCCATGCGTAGCGGGCGGCAGCCGGACGACCGAGGAGCGGATCCCCCGATCGGCGAACGCGAGCGTCAAGTGGGCGTTGCCCAGCCGCCCACCACCGCCGCCGATCGGGACCTGGTCGTCTCCGGCGAGCGTGGCCAGGCCGTCGCGTTCGGTGGCGAGGACGCCGGGCGCGAGCCCGAGAACGCCGAGGATGCCCGACGCGAGCACGAACGGCTTGCCGGTGCCGGCCAGGGCCTCGCCGAAGGTCTCGATGGCGGTGCGGTCGGCGGCGGTGGCGCCTGCGTAGTCGCCGGAGAAGGCGATGTCGTGCTTGAACGCCAGGTGGATGACGCCGTCGGACGCGGCGGCGGCCTCACGCAGGGTGCCGAGGTCGTCGAGCGACCCCGGAAAGGCCTCGGCCCCCTGGTCCTCAAGAGTCTTGATCGCGGCGTCGGAGCGGGCGAGGCCGACGACCTCGTGGCCGGCGGCGATCAGGTCGGGCACCAGGCCGCGGCCGACCCAGCCGGACGCGCCGGTGACGAAAACGCGCATGGAAAACCTCCAGGTCGAGGGCATGGGCCGGGAGGATCCCGGCGATTGCGCCTCGATCCGAATTCGTAGTACGATCGTTCTAGAAAGTCAAGCGGAGATCGACCCGGAGGCGACGATGGCAGGACGACCGGTTGACCACCGGCGTCGGGCGGAACTGCTCGACGCGGCCGTCGACTACGCGGCCGAACACGGTTTCTCCGACCTGTCGTGGCGCCCGATCGCCGCCGCCCTCGGCGTGTCGACCACGACGCTGGTGCATCACTTCGGCACCAAGGAGCAGATGCTCGTCGCCATCCTGGGGCGTCTGCGCGAACGCATCTTCGTGCTCACGAGCGACCGGGCCGCCGGGCAGCCCACCCTGGCGGCGGCGGCGCGCGCGGCGTGGGAGTGGAGCTCCGACCCGCAACGGTGGCCGGAGTTCAAGCTGTTCTTCGCCGTGTACGGAAGCGCTCTCCAGGCCCCGCATCTGTTCGCCGGGTTCCTCGACCGTGTCGTCGCCGACTGGATGAGCCTCCTGCGCGACGCGCAGGGCCCCGACGACGACCCGGCGGCCCCGACCCTGGTGATCGCCACGATCCGCGGGCTACTCCTCGACCTGCTCGCCACCGGCGACCGAGACCGGGTCGGGAACGCCGCCGAGGCCTTCTTCGCCGGCCTCGAACACAAGTAGGGGCTATCGGTCCCAGCCGGGGACCATCATCTCGTCCACCAGGGTGAACGTGTCTTCCAGGCGTTTGGTCATCTCGTCGATGTCGCTGAGCTGCTCGACCGTGCAGTTCTCGAAGCCGACCCTGATCGTGCTCGTGAAGGTCGCCGTCACGAACTGGCTCCTGAGGTCGTCGACGCCGCGTCGGCGGGCGACCTCTTCCAAGATCCGCTGTTCGTTGGCCATCATCAGGCGCATCTGGCCCGCGAAGATCGTCGGGGTCGCCTCGACCACCAGCCGGGCCTTGAGGAAGCGGGCCTTGTCCTCCGGTTCGCCGTCGCGCAGGAGCGCCACCGAACCTCGCATGGCGTGGGCCAGAGCCGTAAATGGGGACTCGGTTTCGGGACGATCGTGGAGCTCCGATAGAAATACGTCCTGGGCGTCGGCCGCGGGTGCCAGCGCCACCTCCTCCTTCGAGCCGAAGTAGCGGAAGAACGTGCGGGGCGACACGTCTACCGCCGCCGCGATCTGGTCGATCGTCGTCGTCTCGTAGCCCTGCTCCAGGAACAGGTCGAGGGCCGCGTCGATGAGCGCGACGCGCGTCTTGGCCTTCTTGCGCTCACGCAGACCCATCCCTGTCACCTCCTCGAAACATTCAGTTCACCGTCTGCCAGTTGTCAGGGTATGTCGGATAAAACACTTTGTCATCTGTCATGAACTGACATAATCTACGTCGCGTTGACTTTCTATCCGGGGGAGAACCCGTTATGTCACAAACCGCTGCCCTGCCGAAGGCGGCGCAAGGGGACGCCGGACCGGCCAGGCCGTGGCTGACCCTGCTGGCCGTCTCGCTCGGCGTGATCATGGTGATGCTCGACGGCACGGTCGTCTCCATCGCCAACCCGGTCATCCAGGCCGAACTCGGTGCCTCGCTCGCCGACATCCAGTGGGTGACCAGCGGATATCTGCTGGCCCTGGCGGTCTTCCTCATCACCGCCGGCAAGCTCGGTGACATCTTCGGGCACAAGCGGGTGTTCCTGATCGGCGTCGTCGGCTTCGCGCTGACCTCGCTGGCGATCGGCCTCACCTCCTCGATCGGGCCCCTGATCGCCTTCCGCGTGCTCCAGGGTCTCTTCGGCGCGCTGCTGCAGCCCGCGGCGCTGGCGCTGCTGCGCATGGCCTTCCCGGGCGACCGGCTGAACATGGCGATGGGTGCCTGGGGTGGCATCATCGGCCTCTCGTCGGCGGCCGGCCCGATCGTGGGCGGTCTACTGGTCGAGCACGTCAGCTGGCAGTCGGTGTTCTTCATCAACGTGCCGGTCGGAGTCGTGGCCCTCGGGGTCGGCTGGTGGGCGCTGCGCGAGAGCAAGGCCACGCTCCTCTCGAAGGTCGACTGGCTGGGTGTCGTATTCCTGTCGATCATGATGTTCTCGCTGGTGTGGGCGATCATCAAGGCCCCCGAGTGGGGTTGGGGCGACACCGGCACGCTGATCTCCCTCGGCGTCTTCGTCGTGTTCCTCGTCGCCTTCCTCTGGTGGCAGACCCGGGTCTCCGAGCCGCTGGTGCCGCTGGGCCTGTTCCGCAACGCGTCGTTCTCCGTCGGCGTGACGCTGATGATCCTCACCGCGTTCTCGATGTTCGGCGCGATGTTCTTCCTGACCTTCTTCTTCCAGGGCGTCCACGGGCTGTCGCCGCTGGAGTCGGGCGTGCGGATGCTGCCGATGAGCGCCGGCATGATCGTCGCCTCGCCGCTGGCCGGGATCCTGATCGGCAAGCTCGGGCCGCGCATCATGATCTCGGGTGGCATGCTGATCACCGCCGTCGCGATGTTCCTGATGTCCCGCCTGTCGGTCGACGCCGCGTTCCTCGACAGCGCCATCCCGTTCGCCCTGCTGGCCTTCGGCCTGTCGCCGGTGTTCGTCGGCGCCACCGAGATCATCGTCGGCAACGCCCCCGAGGAGCTCTCGGGTGTCGCGGGCGGCCTGCAGCAGTCGGCGATGCAGGTCGGCGGCGCGCTGGGCACCGCGATCCTCGGCGCGATCGTCGCGGCGAAGGTCTCTTCCGTGTACGAGACCTACCTGGGCCCCGCCGCCCAGGGATTCCCCCCGGACCAGCTGGAAGGCCTCAAGGAGGCGGCCTCTTACGGCGTCGCCCCCACCGGCCTGCCCGAGCAGATCCAGGGTGCGGTCACCAACGCGACCCACTTCTCGTTCATGGACGGCCTCCACCTCGGCTTCGAGGTGAGCGCCGGCGTGGCGGTCTTCGCGGCGCTCATCGCCCTGCTGGTGCGGGCGGGCCGCAAGATCGAGGGTGAGCCGGTGCACATCGGCTGAAAACGTTGAGCGGCGGCTCCCGTCCCTTGGTGGGGCGGGGGCCGCTGGTGTTTGTAGACTCGCGTGGGTGAGCAGTACGAAAATTCTTCCCGACCAGAAGACCGAGGTCGTCCCGCGCACGTCTCACGGCGGCGACGGCGACCATGAGCGGTTCAGCCACTACGCCGACCGGAACAAGGTCACCGAGAGTTACATCACGGGTGCGCCGGTGCGGGCGATCTGCGGCAAGGTGTGGGTGCCCAGCCGCGATCCGAAGAAGTATCCCGTCTGTCCCGAATGCAAGGAGATCTACTCAGGTCTCCCCAAGGGCGAGTCGGGCGACGACAAGTGACGGGTGTCACTACCTCTTGATCGACTCCGATGCGGCTAGCGTTCGAACTCTGGTCCGGACCGGTCGCATCGGGGGAATCGAATGGCCCGGCGTGTTCTCGCCGTCTCTTTGGCATGCCTGTTTTCACTGGTAGCCGCACCCGCCGAAGCCGCCGATCACGGCCATCACCACGGGGATCACCATGGGCACGATCACGACTGTCCAGCGCCCGAGCGCGCCTCCGGGCGGGCCGAACCACGGCCGCTGAGCGCCACCGAACTGGCCCAGATGAACGCGGCTCTGCGCAACCACCCCGGGCCGATCCCCGCGACGGTGACCGTGCCGCTGTGGATCCACGTGCTCACCGACGGCGTGACCGGCGCGCCCGACGCGGCGGTCCGCGAACAGGTGACCGTGCTCAACCAGGCCTACGCGGGCCGCTACGGCGGCGTGGACACGGGGGTGCGTTTCGAGCTGCGCGGCATCACGCGTACCGACAACAAGGACTGGTTCCGCAACCCGCTCGGCCTCGAAGATCCCATGAAGTCGCGGCTGCGCAAGGGCGGTTCGGAGACCCTGAACCTCTACGTCTCCCAGCTCGGCGAGCTCGTGCTGGGCTACGCGACCTATCCCAACTGGTACACCGGCAACCCCCGCCACGACGGCGTCGTGATCGACTGGCGGACCCTGCCCGGTGGCGCGCTGCGCAACTTCAACTTCGGCTTCACCGGCGTCCACGAGATCGGCCACTGGCTCGGCCTCGTCCACACCTTCGAGAACGGCTGCTCGGAACCGGGCGACTCGGTCGACGACACCCCGTTCCAGGCCACCCCGACCGAGGGCTGCCCCGAGACGCGCAACTCGTGCACGGCGCCCGGAGACGACCCCATCCACAACTTCATGGACTACGCCCACGACCGCTGCATGAACCAGTTCACCGCCGGACAGGGCCTGCGGATGCGCCAGGCGTGGGTGACCTACCGGGGCGGCGTCACAGCGGGCCTGACGCGTTCGAGCGGTATGACCGGCCTGCTGGGCACCCAGTCGGGCCAGGTCCCGATCGCCCCGCCACGCCCGCTCACGGGCCTGGCGGACTCGTTGTTCCTGCCGCGAGGGCGCGGCTAAAAGCTTTTCCTGTACGTCTTCAGCACCGTCGTAGCGGCGCGTGCCGGGCGGGTCCGGTTGGCGTTCGGGTGCGGTGAGGTCCGGAGACGGCGGGCGGTGCCGGGGCAGGCGGAGCCGTAACGGAAGATGAGCCTTTTGGGATACCGAAAAGGTGATCGTTATTGACGGCTCGCCTCCCGGCGTGACTGACTTGGCGGCATGGACGAGCGGAGGGTCTGGCCGCCCACCGATCACGCCGATCCGGGGCAGGACGATCTACCCCCGTCCGCCCGCTGGTACGGCACCCCTGCTGCACCGCCGCCGCGCCGGATCCCGCGCTGGGCGAGCCGTCTTCTCGTCATCGGGTTCGCGGCGCTGGCCGCCGGCGCGGTCGTCGGAGCGGCCCTCTATCTCGTGCTGAACCGCACCGAGACGCCGGCCGAGACGGTCCTGGTCACCGACGAGCTCGCCGCTCTCAGCTACCCCCTTCCGCCGGGCTGGCACGAGGGCGCGCTCGCGCCGGTCACCGGGTTCACCTCGGTCGCGGGCAACGGCGACCGGGCCATCGTGATGGCCAGGCCGGGAGACAAGCTCGACGCCGGCAACGCCCGCCCTGCGCTGCTCAGGCTCGCCGAGACCTACGGCCGACTGCTGCTGCACGGCGACACCGTCGACGTCGTCGAAGACAAGAAGGTCTCGGTCGGCGGGCGCACCGGGCACACCCGCGCGGTGCGGGCCGTCTACCGCGACGTCGTCAACCAGCCGTCGTTCCTGCGGATCACCGTGCTGACCGCGCCGGAGGGCCGCAGCGTCGTGCTGCTGGGCCTCGCGCACCCCGACGACCCCGCCTCGCGGCGCGAGATCGACACGATCATGGCGGGTACGCGATAGCACTTACCAGGCACGATGGCGAGGATCTCGCGGCCTCGGCACGTCTTGTCGGTCGGTCAGACTACTCTGAGGCCACGTGAGGGGAACCGATAGATACGGCAATGTCCAAGTGACCCACGGGAGGCGCGCGTGAGCACGTCGGCCGCGTCCCACCTGTCGCCGTCCTATCCCGACCGCGCGGCGTGGGGCACCGCCCCGAAGCTGCGCGCGTGGCAGCAGGAGGCCTTCGACCTCTACTTCACCCGCGAGCCGCGCGACTTCCTGACGGTCGCGACACCGGGCGCCGGTAAGACCACATATGCGCTGCGCATCGCCAGCGAGCTGCTGAGCCGGGGCGTCATCAAGGCCGTGACGGTCGTCACGCCCACCGAACACCTCAAGCGTCAGTGGGCCGACGCGGCGGGCAAGGTCGGCATCGGCATCGACCCCGATTTCAAGAACAGCCAGGGCGCCACCTCCCGCGACTACACCGGCGTCGCGGTGACCTACGCCCAGGTCGCGATGCACCCCGCGCTGCACCGCGCCCGCACCGAAGGCCGCCGCACCCTCGTCATCTTCGACGAGATCCACCACGCGGGCGACGCCAAGTCGTGGGGCGACGGCGTGCGCGAGGCGTTCGAACCGGCGGCCCGCCGTCTTCAGCTGACCGGAACCCCGTTCCGCTCCGACGACAACCCCATCCCGTTCGTCGGTTATGTCGAAGACGCGGAAGGCGCCCTGCGCAGCGTCTCCGACTACAACTACGGCTACGGCCCGGCGCTCGCCGACGGGGTCGTCCGCCCGGTCATCTTCCTCGCCTACAGCGGCGAGATGAAGTGGCGCACCCGCGCCGGCGACGAGATCACCGCCACCCTCGGCACCCCGCTGACCAAAGACCAGCTCGGCCAGGCCTGGCGGGCCGCCCTCGACCCGAAGGGCGACTGGATCCGCCAGGTCATCGTGGCCGCCGACCGCCGCCTGACCGAGGTCCGGCGCGGCATGCCCGACGCGGGCGGCCTCATCATCGCCACCGACCACGAGTCGGCCCGCGCCTACGCCAAGCACCTGCGCGCGGTCACGGGGGAGGGCGCGACGGTCGTGCTGTCCGACGACCCCGGGGCGTCCTCGAAGATCAAGGAGTTCGGCGCCTCCCAGCAGCGCTGGCTCGTCGCGGTCCGCATGGTGTCCGAGGGCGTCGACATCCCGCGCCTGGCCGTGGGGATCTACGCCACCAGCATCTCGACGCCCTTGTTCTTCGCGCAGGCCATCGGCCGTTTCGTCCGCATGCGCAAGCGCGGCGAGACGGCGTCGGTGTTCGTGCCCTCGGTCCCGCTGCTGCTCACCTTCGCCGCCGAGATGGAGGCCGAGCGCGACCACATCCTGAACCGCAAGCGCGACGAAGACGGCCTCGACGACCTGCTCCTGGAGCAGGCCCAGCGCGAGCAGAAATCCCCCGACGCCCTCGGCGACGAACTCCCCTTTCAGACGCTGGAAGCGTCCGCGACCTTCGACCGGGTGCTCTACGACGGAGGCGAGTTCGGCACGGCCGCCGCCGCCGGTTCGCCCGAAGAAGAAGACTTCCTGGGGCTTCCCGGTCTCCTGGAGCCCGAACAGGTCGCGTCGCTACTCCGCAAACGGCAGGCCGACCAGCAGGCCGCCAAGAGGAAACAGCCCAAGTCCGCCGAGCCGCCCGAGCAAGCCCCCCACGAGCTGATCGCCGAGCTCCGCAAGGAGCTCAACGGCTTGGTCGGCGCGTGGAACCACCGCACCGGGCAGCCTCATGGGGTCATCCACGCGGAACTACGCCGCTCGTGCGGCGGCCCGGCCATCGCCCAGGCGACCGCCGACCAGATTCGCGAGCGCATCGCCATGATCCGGAAGTGGGCGGCCGGCCGTAAATGACGGTCGATGTGACGGCGGCCCGCCCTGACGACGCCGCCGTGTTGGGTGAGATCCATGCCGAGGCGTGGCTCGCCGCCTACCGGCCGTTCTTCGACGCGGAGTTCTTCGAGAAGGCCGTCGCCCGTCGGCGGGGTCAGTGGCACACGATCCTGGCCGAGGGCGCCGACACGGTTCTGATGGCCCGCCTCGACGGTCGGCCGCTGGCTCTCCGGGCGCCTGTAGAAGCCCCAGATCTCGGCCGAACCCCAAGCGGTGCGCCGACGGCCCGAAGCGGCGAGGGGCGTTTCGTCGGCCAGGCCGAATTCCACCGCCCGGCGTCCTGAGGCGAGTGCGAGACGTGGAGGACAGGCGGCCGTCGGTCGTCTGCCTTGTGGTGTGGCCCGCTCGTGGGCCTCAGGTGTCGCCGAGATCGGTGCACCAGGCGATCGTCGCGTCGTCCGGCGGCACTGAGTAGCGTGCCTCCGCCCGGCGGACTCGATCGATGATGTCGGCGGGTCCGCCCGATGCCAGTGCGGCCATGACTCCCGGCCAGTCGGTGAGCCCGAACCGGTCGACGATCCGGCCGGCTCCGTTGCTCATGAGAACGGCGGCTGACAGCTCCTCGGCCGGACACCGGCCGGTGATCGCTTCGTCGGCCGCCCTCGGGTCGTCCTTGGCCACCCAGAAGCCGCCCGGCCGGTTCCGGTTGGCGCGCAGGTCGCGGAGGATCCGGTGATACTCGTCGCTCCCCGGGACGGTGGCTTCCAGCATCGGCTGGTAGGTCCGGCCGATGACCACCTCGCGAGGATCCGTGACGACGATCGTCGCGCCGTCGACGCGGTCGAGCACGACCACCGAGTCGCCCAGAACCAGATGTTCGACGTAGCCGCCGGACCGGCGCACGATGGCCACGGCAGCCGACGGGCTGATGGGGTTCGTCACGTCGCACGTGTCCCGGTGAGCGTCCGTCACCAGCGTGATGGCCTCGGCGAGGATCGCCGGAAGGCTCCGCGGGAGTGACAACAGGCCGAGGAGGCCGCCACCCAGGCGATGGGCATACCAGGCGACCCCATGTCGGCAGGTCGATTCGGCGCCGGGGATGCCGGCGCCGTCGATCAGCACCGCCGCCGTCGGTGTGGCGCCGGTGAAGTCCTCGTTCACCCGACCGGCCCGCGCTGGGGCACTCACCATCGTCACGTTCAAGCCCTGGCCGCCTTTCTACGGGGTCAGGGCCTCGACGGTAACTCTCAGCGGGTCAGCCGTGCTTGATCGTCGGGATGCGTTTCCCGCTGCGGCCGTCGACCGCGACCCAAGGGTGTCTGGCCAGTTTGCGGGCCACGTCGACGAAGGCGGTGTGCCCGTCGATGTTGACCGGCACCACCGACGCCCGATGGTTGCCCACCAGGGCCCCCTCATGCACCCACACCCGCAGGCGGTTCCCGTGAGTGCCCAGGACCACGGCCGCCGTGTCGCACTCGCCGATGACGGCCGGCCAGAGGATGGTCACGTGAGTGCGGGACAGGCGCACCTCATCAGGGTGGGGAAGCCGCACCGGGCAGGACACGGCGGTCGGCGACGGAACAGGGCGGGGCGGCATCATCGCCGCCACGGGCGGCGGTTCGGGCCGGTGGTCGCCGGGGGCGAGGAAGATCGTCGCCCCTTCGAGAGCCAGCAGGGCCGCGACGGCGCCGAGGCGGTTACGGAGCGGCTGGCCGAGCCCGAAGAGCAGCCAGACGCAGACAGGCCCCAGCACCAACCACGACACACCAAGAGCAAGAGCAGACATGATCAGCCGCCGACCTAGACGATATTACGCTAGGTAAGCGTAGCCCTACGCTCGGCAATGGCAACTTGAAGCCGAGAACACCGCCCGCGATCGCATCAGAGGCGAGCCCGCGTCATTCCTCCGGGTCGTCGGCCACGATGGGGTGCCCCGTCAGCTTGACCCCCGCCGCAGCCATCTCCGTCAGCGCGACCTCGGTCGTGACCGGCATCACCCCGGCCGTCAGGTCGAGCAGCACCCGCACCTCGAACCCCTGCGCCCGCGCGTCGATCGCCGTGGCCCGCACGCAGTGGTCGGTGGCGATCCCCACCACGTCCACCCGCTCGACCCCACGCTCCCGCAGCCACGCCGCCAGCCCCACCCCATCGGACGAGTGGCCCTCGAAGCCGCTGTAGGCCCCCGAGTGGGCGCCCTTGCTGAAGATCTCCTGGATCGGCGCGGTGTCGAGGTTCTCGTGGAAGTCGGACCCGGAAGTCCCCACCACGCAATGGGCGGGCCAGGTCGTCATGAAGTCGGGGTCGAGGGCGAAATGGCTCCCGGGGTCCACGTGGTAGTCGCGGGTGGCCACGATGTGGTCGTAGTCACCGCGCGCGGCGTGCACGCTGATCGCGGCGGCGACACCCGCGCCGCCGGTCACGGCCAGGCTGCCGCCCTCGCAGAAGTCGTTCTGCACGTCGACGATCACAAGCGCGGTGGTCATGGCGTCCAATCTAGAAGATCGCGGGAGACCGGCGTCGTCCTCAGGCGCCGCTCTCCCGCGATCAGGAGAAAATACTAGGCACAGCCGGGTCTCCAGGGGAGAGGCTGTGGGCGATTTGCGGCAATTCAAGCATCGACTCGTGATGCCGGGCCCGCGCCTCGTCCAAGGACTCCCGCCCGACGATCTCGCCGTCGCGGACGAGGGAAGCCAGAAGGGGCCGCCCCAGGAAGTCGTCGGCCCGGTTGGAGATGACCTCTCCGGCCGCCACGCCCTCGACGAGGGAGCGGTAAGCCCACTTGCGGCCGCCCTTGCTCGGCTTGCCCACCGAGGTCTTGGCGACCGGCTTCATCGCACCGGAGGAGTCCTCGCGGTCGACCAGCTTGTAGACCAGGTTCGCCGTCGGCGCCCCCGAGCCCGTCACGAGCTTGGTGCCCACCCCGTAGCCGTCGACCGGGGCGACGGCGAGCGCGGCGATGGCGTATTCGTCGAGATCGCCCGTCACCACGATGCGGGTGCGGTCGGCGCCGAGGGAGTCGAGCTGCTGCCGCACCTCGAAGGCGACCACGCCCAGGTCGCCCGAGTCGATGCGGACCGCGCCGAGGTCGCCCCCAGCGAGCTTCACGGCCGTTCTGACCGCCTCCGGGACGGAATAGGTGTCCACCAGCAGGGTCGTCGACGCTCCCAGGGCGTCGATCTGGGTGCGGAAGGCGGCCTCCTCCGAGTCGTGGAGGAGGGTGAAGGCGTGGGCGCTGGTGCCGGCGGTGGGGACGCCGTACTCCAGACCGGCTTGAAGGTTCGAGGTGGTCGCGAAGCCGCACAGGTAGGCCACGCGGGCGGCCGCGACGGCCGAGCGCTCGTGGGTGCGGCGCGAGCCCATCTCGATCAGGGGACGATCTCCGGCCGCGTAGGCCATCCGGGAGGCCGCTGAGGCGATCGCGCAATCGTGGTTGAGGATCGACAGGATGACCGTCTCCAGGACCACCGCCTCGGCGAAGGTGCCCTCGACGACCATGATCGGGGAGCCGGGGTAGTAGGTCTCGCCTTCGCGATAGCCGTACACATTCCCGGAAAAACGGTAGTCGGCGAGGAAGGCCAGGGTCGGCGGGTCGACGACGCGTTCGAGGAATTCCAGCTCGGGCTCACCGAAGCGGAAGTGTTCGATAGCTTCAAGGACACGGCCGGTTCCTGCGACGACACCGTAGCGGCGGCCCGCGGGGAGACGGCGGGCGAAGACCTCGAACACCGCGCGACGATGGGCGGTGCCGCCGGACAGCGCCGCCCGCAACATGGTCAACTCATACATGTCTGTTAGCAAGGCCGAGCTCATGGACGTTTGCACGAGTCGAGAGTACGACCGCGGTGAGGCAGGATTGGAGATGTGGGTAGCACCGCTCCGATGGAGGTCGAGCGTCCGATAGCGGACGTTCGTCCAGATTTGCCGTGGGTGACCATCGTCTGGAACGACCCGGTCAACCTCATGTCCTATGTCACCTATGTCTTTCAGAACGTCTTCGGCTACGCCCGGGAGAAGGCCGAGAAGCTGATGCTCGACGTTCACCAGAAGGGCCGGGCCGTCGTGTCCAGTGGCACGCGGGAGGAGATGGAGCGCGACGTCCAGACCCTCCACTCCTATGGCCTCTGGGCCACCCTGCAGAAAGACGGCTGATGGGTCACGGTTTCAAGGCGACACGTGCGGGCGTCGCGGTCTACCTCGACGCGGCCGAGGCCAACGTGCTCAGGTCGCTGGTGGCCTCGATGGTGCTCGACGTGGTCCAGCCGGGGGAGACCGGCGACGACCCGCTGGAGCGCGCGCTGCGCATCGGCCCGGCCACCGAGCCGACCGATCCGGTGCTGGCCCGGCTGTTCCCCTCGGCCTACGCCGACGACGACGCCGCCTCGACCGAGTTCCGCCGCTACACCGAGGGCGATCTCCGCGACGCCAAACGCACCGACGCGCTCACGCTGATCGAGACCGCCGCCGGCGGCGAGGTCGTGCTGACCACCGAGCAGGCCCAGTCCTGGTTGCGTGCCCTCAACGACCTTCGACTGGTCTTGGGTGTACGTCTTGAGGTCACCGAGGAGATCCATCAGGAGATCGCCGACATGGGCGACGACGACCCTCGTTACCCCGCCTTCGTCACCTACGACTGGCTGACCTACCTGCAGGACACCCTCGTTCAGGCCCTTTGGTAGGTTCGCGGCATGCTGACGATCTCCCGCGAGCTGGTCGACCAGATCATCGCCCATGCCACGGCAGACCATCCCGACGAGGCGTGCGGCGTGATCGCCGGGCGTGCCGGGGTGCCCGAGCGGTTCGTCCCGATGGAGAACGCCGAGCGGTCTCCCACGTTCTACCGGTTCGACTCGATGGAGCAGTTCCGCGTCTGGCGTGACATGGACGACAACGACGAAGAGCCCGTCGTGATCTACCACTCCCACACGGCGACCGAGGCCTACCCGTCGCGCACCGACGTGTCCTACGCCTCCGAGCCCTTCGCGCACTACGTGCTCTACTCCACCGCGCTCACCCAGTTCCGGTCGTTCCGGATCGTCGACGGGGTGGTCGAGGAGGAGGACGTGAAGATCCTGGAACCAGGCGCATAAAATGGGTGACATGTCCCTGGGCGTGCAACCGTGCCTCTTCGCGCACTCTCCTTCCGTCGTGGTCTACGACTGTCGCTGATCTCGCCTCCCCGTAAACCACAGACCTTTTCCCGAAGAGAGAGAACACCAATGGCCATCGAGGTCCGCATCCCGACCATCCTGCGCACCTACACCGACGGCGCCAAGGCCGTCGACGCCTCCGGCGCCACGCTCGAAGAGCTGATCGGCGACCTGGAAGTGCGCCACCCCGGGATCAAGGCCCGGATCGTCGACGACGGCAAGCTGCGCCGGTTCGTCAACATCTACCTGAACGACGAGGACGTCCGCTTCCTCGGCGGTCTCGGCACCCCGATCTCCGACGGCGACACGGTCACCGTGCTGCCCGCCGTCGCCGGTGGCTGATCAGAGATGCGTTTCGACTCACTGATCGAGTCGGTCGGCCGCACCCCGCTCGTCGGGCTGCCCCGGCTGTCGCCGTCGGCCGACGTGCGGATCTGGGCCAAGCTCGAAGACCGCAACCCGACCGGCTCGATCAAGGACCGGCCCGCCCTGTGGATGATCGAGCAGGCCGAGAAGGAGGGGCTGCTCAGCCCCGGCTGCACGATCCTCGAACCGACCTCCGGCAACACCGGCATCTCGCTGGCGATGTCGGCCCGGCTCAAGGGCTACAAGCTGATCTGCGTCATGCCCGAGAACACCTCCGAGGAGCGCCGCCAGCTCCTGCGCATGTACGGCGCCGAGATCATCTCGTCTCCGGCGGCGGGCGGCTCCAACGAGGCGGTCCGGGTGGCCAAGGGCCTGGCTGCCGAGCACCCCGACTGGATCATGCTCTACCAGTACGGGAACCCGGCCAACTGGCGGTCCCACTACGAGTCGACCGGCCCCGAGATCTTGGACGATCTCCCGACGGTCACCCACTTCGTCGCGGGCCTGGGCACCACCGGCACCCTCATGGGCGTCGGCCGGTTCCTGCGGGAGCACAAGCCCGACGTGAAGATCGTGGCCGCCGAGCCCCGTTACGGCGAGCTCGTCTACGGCCTGCGCAACGTCGACGAGGGCTTCATCCCGGAGATCTACGACGAGGCGGTGCTGACCACCCGCTACTCGGTGACCTCGGCCGACGCCCTGAGCAGGACGCGTGAGCTGCTGGCCGCCGAGGGCATCTTCGCCGGCATCTCCACCGGCTGTGCCCTGCACGCCGCCATCGGCATGGCCCGCAAGGCCGTCGCCGACGGCGAGCCGGCCGACATCGTGTTCGTGGTCGCCGACGGCGGCTGGAAGTACCTGTCGACCGGCGCCTACGAGGGCACCCTCGTCGAGGCGGAAGACCGTCTTGACGGGCAGCTCTGGGCGTAGAAGACGGGCGTAGAAGACAGAAAGAGAAGGGCCCCGCCTCCCTGAGAGTTGAGGCGGGGCCCTTCCTATTTACTAATTGAACAGCACGCGGAGAGAGAAGTTGCCCTCGCTCCCCTGGTAGCCGCCGCTGAGGCCGACGGCCGACAGCTGCTGCAGGTTCGTCTTGTCCTGGTCGGACATGCCCTGGAGGTACAGGTTCTCGACCTTGTCGAGGTCGACGAAGGCGGCGAACGTGGCCGCGTCGGCGTTCGGGACGGCGTTCTGGAAGGTCTCGCTGTCCTTCAGCGCGCCGGCGGAGGCGAGCTTGTCGGCGTAGCCCTGGTTGGTGGCCACGACGAGCTTGCCGTCGCCGGGGGCCTTGGCGAGCTGGAACTGCTGGCCGCTGGCGGCCAGGCCCTGCTCGATCTTGGTCAGGATCGCCCCCGCCTTGTCCGGGTCGGTGGACAGTACAGCGCCGATGTTCGGCAGGTCGGCGTCCAGGCCCTCGGAGTCGATCGCGAGGGTGAGGCCGTCGCCCAGGAGCGTGAACAGGTCGTCGGGGATGGCCAGGCCGAACTGCTGCTGAGCCTGGGTGACGAACTGGCTGAAGGCGCCCTGTCCGGCGGCGTCCGCGCTCTCGGTGACGGTGTTCCACTGGGCCTTCAGGGCCTGGCCGATGCCGGAGACCGCGATCGCGCCGGCGGTGGTGTCGGGCAGGTCGCCGATGGCCACCGGCTTGGCGTCGGCCACCTTGCTGTCGATGCCGCGGGTGATGCCGGCCAGTTCGACGTAGGAGCCGTCGAAGCGCAGGGCGCCGGCGAAGCGGCCGTTCCCGATCTGCGCGAGCGCCGCCTGGCTGGTCGCGCTGGCGGCGCCGCCGAGCTTGGCGATCCCGGCCAGGTCGGCCCAGAAGGACAGCACGCCCGGCTCGCCGAGGGCATCCATGTCGTTGGTGAAGTTCGCCGCCTCGGCCAGGGTGGGGCCGGTGGCGTACTTGTCGGCCTCTTCCTGGGTGGTGGACACGATGGCGTAGTCGCCGCGGATGGCGACACCGGTCTTGGTGTCCGAACCGGCGTCGAGCTTGGCGATGCCGGCGCGGGCCGCGTCCGCGTCCTTCACCTGGATCGCGAGGGCGAAGCCGGGCTGCGTGGCGTCCTTGCCGGGCATGAGCGCGAAGCCGATGCGGTCGCCGAGCCACGGCTCGATGTCGGCCGCGTAGTCGATCTTCTCGAAGTTCGGGTTGTCCGTCGAGATGGCCTTGAAGAAGGCCTCACGCGGGTCGTCACCGGAGAAGGCGTCCTTGGTGACGGTGAACTTGCGGGCGATGTTGAACAGCGCCAGCTTCTGGTTGGCGGCCGGGTCGAGGTCGATCCGGGCGTAGGCGAGGGCGCCGGCCGGGAGCGCCTCGGAAGGCTGCGAGCCGCCACCGCTCAGGGTGGAGAACGCCCACACTCCACCGCCGCCGACGAGGCCGACGACCACGGCCGCGATCACGGCGATGATGATGCCCTTGGGGCTGCGGCGCTTCTCGACCGGCGCGTGCACCACGGGGGGCAGGTCGTAGCCCAGTTCCTCGGGCTGACGCCACTGGCCCTGCTGCGGCGGAGGGGTGAACATCTGCTGAGTGCCGCCGAAGTCCATCCGGGTTGGCTGCTCTGCGTACGGCTGCGGCTGCGGTTGGGGCTGCGGCGAGCGGTAGTTGATGGTCCGGTCCGGGTCTCCGTTGGTGTCGAACGGGAAACCGGGGGGGTTCTCGGCAGGCATGGGTTCAACTCGCAAAGTGGGGTGATCTCCGACGAGTTTGAAAGTATGCCGTGCCGGTAGCGAACGACTTGCAGCCTTCTTGACTATTGACGTTTAAGTTCCTCTCGTGGCTCTTTGAGGTGAACTTCACCGGTATCGCTGGTTTCGACCAGGTCCCAGGGGACGATCAGGCTGCGGGCGTACAGGAGCCGGGTGAGCTGCTGGAGCGTGCCGTTGACCCGGCCGCCGGCGTCGCGGTGGACGCCGAGCAGGAACTGCGAGCGGGTGGCCGACACGACGAGTCCGGCCGTCTCGGGCTCGGTGCCCCTCTTGAACGGGTTGCGGTTACCGGTGATCATGCGTACGTCCACTACGTGGCCGACCCACACCCCGCGGACGTCCCATACGCACTGGCCGATCAGTTCCCGTCCCGTCATGGCCGGTGAATGCCCGGATCTCCCTGTACGGACGGCTATGGCCCGGTCAAGATACAGTGTTCCAGAACAACATTCGGGAGGGTGTGGGTGAGCGGTTTCGGGGAGGCGACCCGGGCGGTCCGGGTCGGCGAGGGCGTCTACGACGTGTGCCTCGACGAGGGCTACTCGATCGGTGGCCCGCTGAACGGCGGATATCTGATGGCCGTGCTGCTGCGGGCGGCGGTCGACGCCTCGCCGCACGAGCATCCGGTCTCGACGAGCGCCCAGTTCCTGAGAGCGGGCCGTCCGGGCCCGGCGCGGGTGCGGGTCGAACAGGTGAAGACCGGCAAGACCACGACGATCAGCCGGGCGTCTCTCGTCTCAGATGACGGACCGTTGCTTGAGACATTGGTCACCACCGCGACCCTCGACCCCCACGCCGAGCCGGTCTACACGGCCGGTCCGGCGGCCGAGATGCCGCCCCATGACGAGTGCCTGCCGCTGCCCGAGCCGAAGCCCGAGTCGGGCATGACCCTCAACGGCCAGATGGAGCTGCTGTTCGACCCGCCCACCGTCGGCTGGCTGGGCGGCGAGCCGACCGGCCGCCCCGAGTCGCGCGCCTACTTCCGGCTGCGGCACGGCCAGGAGCCCGACCCCTTCGTGCTCGCCCTCGCCGTCGACGCGCTGCCGCCCGTGGTGTTCAGCGCGGGCCTGCGCGGCTGGGCCCCGACGGTCGAACTGACCTGGCACCTGCGCGCGCTGCCGGCCCCCGGCTGGCTCACCGTGCTCGCCTCCGGACGGCTGATCGGCGACGGCTGGTTCGACGAGGAGGCCGAGGTCTGGGACTCCCGTGGACGGCTCGTCGCGCAGTCTCGGCAGCTCGCGAGGGTCGGACGCGGCTGATCACACGACCGGCGAGTGTGCTCGGTGTCACGGGGACGTGCCGCATGATCGGCCATAAGCTGACCCCGTGGTGGAGAGTTATGGTCAGGGGTCCATCGGGATCTTCGACAGCGGGTTCGGGGGGCTGACCGTAGCCCGCGCGATCATCGATCAGCTGCCGAACGAGCCGGTCTTCTACGTCGCCGACACGGCACGTCAGCCGTACGGCCCCAAGCGCATCGCCGAAGTCCGGTCCTACGCCCTCGAACTGCTCGACCATCTGGTGTCCCACGACGTCAAGATGCTCGTGATCGCGTGCAACACCGCCAGCGCGGCGGTGCTGCGCGACGCGCGGGAGCGCTACCGGGTGCCGGTCGTCGAGGTCATCCAGCCGGCCACCCGGAGGGCCGCCTCGGCGACCCGCAACGGGAAGGTCGGGGTGATCGGCACCCAGGCCACCATCGCCTCGATGGCCTATCAAGACGCCTTCGCCGCCGCGCCCCACGTGGAGCTCTTCGGGGTCGCGGCGCCGCGCCTGGTCGACTTCGTGGAGCGCGGCGAGACCGAGAGCGAGGCCGTCATCGAGGCGGTGCGCGAATACCTGACGCCGATCCTCGACGCCGGCTGCGACACCCTGATCCTCGGCTGCACGCACTATCCGCTGCTGCTCGGCGCGATCTCCTACGTCGCCGGAGACGGCGTGACACTCGTGTCGAGCGCCGAGGAGACCGCCAAAGACGTCTTCCGGGTGCTGCGCGACCGGGGGCTGGTGCGCGCCTCGGGCGTGCCCGCCCACCGGTTCGGCACCACCGGCGACACGCTGCTGTTCGAGACCCTCGGACGGCGCTTCCTCGGACCGGAGCTCCAGGCCGTCGAGATGGCCGCACCCGCATTCGGAGAGACGGTATGAAACTGACCATCGTCGGCTGCTCCGGCAGCTTCCCCGGCCCGTCCGGCCCCTCGTCGTGCTACCTGTTCGAGGCCGACGGCTTCCGGCTGCTCGTCGACTTCGGCAACGGCTCGCTCGGCGCCCTCCAGCGCCACGTCAGCCCGTTCGAGGTCGACGCGATCTGCCTGTCGCACCTGCACGCCGACCACTGCCTCGACATGTGCGGCTACCACGTGGTCCGCAGCTACGGCCCCGGCGCTCCCTACCCCAGGCTTCCCGTGTACGCCCCGTCGATGGCCGCCCCGCGGTTGAACGCCGCCTACGGGATGCCCCACGAGCCCAAGATGGAGAACGCCTTCGATTTCACGGCGTTGTCGCCGGGCACTTACGACATCGGCCCCTTCCAGGTCACCGCCGCCCTGATGAACCACCCCGTCGAGACCTACGGCTTCCGCGTCGCGCACAACGGGCGGTCGGTCACTTACTCGGCCGACACCGCCGAGTGCGACGAGCTCATCGGCCTGGCCGCCGACACCGACCTGCTGCTCTGCGAGGCCTCGTTCCTCGACGAACCCGGCAACCCACCCGGCCTGCACCTCACCGGCCGTCAGGCGGCCGAGCACGCCGCCAAGGCCGGAGCGGGGAAGCTCGTCCTCACCCACCTGGTCCCCTGGCACGACGAGCGCCGCGTGCGCGCGGACGCCGACCGGGGCGGCTACTCGGGCGAGATCGAGTTGGCCCGATCCGGTGCGGTCTATGACCTAGGCTGAAACCCATGGCTCGCACTGATGGACGTACGCCCGACCAGCTCCGGCCGGTGACGATCACACGGAACTGGCTCGACCACGCCGAAGGGTCGGTCCTGGTCGAATTCGGCGGCACGAAGGTCCTGTGCGCCGCCTCCGTCGAGTCGGGGGTGCCGCGCTGGCGCAAGGGCAGCGGTCTCGGCTGGGTCACCGCCGAATACGCCATGCTCCCGCGTGCCACCAACACCCGCGGTGAGCGCGAGTCGGTGCGCGGCAAGATCGGCGGCCGGACCCATGAGATCTCCCGCCTGATCGGCCGGTCCCTGCGGGCCTGCGTCGACTACAAGGCGCTCGGCGAGAACTCGATCGTGCTCGACTGCGACGTCCTGCAGGCCGACGGCGGCACCCGCACCGCCGCCATCACCGGCGCCTACGTCGCGCTGGCCGACGCCGTCGCCTGGATGCGCAAGAAGCGCATGTGCCCCGGCGACCCGCTGGTCGACTCGGTCGCCGCCGTCTCGGTCGGCATCGTCGGCACCACCCCGCTGCTCGACCTCTGCTACGTCGAAGACGTCAAGGCCGAGACCGACATGAACGTCGTGATGACCGGCAAGGGCTCCTTCGTCGAGGTGCAGGGCACCGCCGAGGGCGCGCCGTTCGACCGCGACGTGCTCAACGAACTGCTCGACCTGGCCACCCTCGGTTGCATCGAGCTGACCGACCTCCAGAAGGCCGCCCTCGCGTCATGACCAAGCTCCTCCTCGCCACCCGCAACCAGGGCAAGATCGTCGAGCTGCGCCGCATCCTCGAAGAGGCCGCGCTGCCGATCGAGCTCGTCGGGCTGGAGACCTTCCCCGAGATCGGCGACGTCGCCGAGACCGGCCTCACCTTCGCCGAGAACGCGCTGCTCAAGGCCCACACCGTGGCTCAGCAGAGCGGGCTGCCGTGCATCGCCGACGACTCCGGGCTCTGCGTCGACGCCCTCAACGGGATGCCGGGCATCTTCTCGGCCCGCTGGTCGGGCGGCCACGGCGACGACAAGGCCAACCTCGATCTGCTGCTGGCCCAGATCAACGACGTGCCCGACGACCGCCGCCAGGCCCACTTCGCCTGCGTGGCGGCGCTGGCCCTGCCGTCGGGCGAGGAGCGCGTCGTCGAGGGCATCATGCACGGCCACGTGATCCGGGCGCCCCGGGGCACGATGGGGTTCGGCTACGACCCCATCTTCGTCGCCGACGGCGAGACGCGGACGACCGCCGAGATGTCCGCTGCGGAGAAGGACGCCATCTCCCATCGCGGGATCTCGATGCGGGGGATGGTGCCGGTTCTCGCCGAGGTGTTCTCCACTTCGTAAGAACTTGGGGCTCCCGTGAGAACCGGGCGTTCATAGGATCAGAGGGTGATACCTCGCACCGCCGTGCCCGCATGGGCCGCGGCACTCGCCGGACTGACCGCCGCCGCCGTCGCGCTTGGAATCGGGCAACTGGCGGCGGGGGTGATCGGCGGAGACTCCTCACCGGTCGTCGCGGTCGGCAACGCCGCCGTCGACCTGACGCCGGGCTGGCTCAAAGACTGGGCCATCGCGACGTTCGGTGAGAACGACAAGAACGTCCTGCTCGGCGGCATCTTCGTGGTCATCGCGCTGCTGGCCGCCGGGTTCGGGCTGCTCTCCCGGATCCGGGTCGGTTACGGACGGCTGGCCCTGCTGGTCTTCGGCGTCATCGGCGCCTGGGCGGCGGCCACGCGACCCGACGCGGGCATGATCGACATCCTGCCCGCGCTGGTGGGCGCCTGGGCCGGGACGTCCACGCTGACCAGACTCTTCCGGCGACTTGAGCCCAAGGACGCCGACTATCCGGACCGCGCCGACTCCTCAAACGGGGAACCCTCCGACCGCGCCGAAGAACAAGCCGCGCAGGATGCCGCCGGGGGTGTCGAACCGGGGGATCACCCCCAGCTGGAGAAGCCGCCCGTCATGCTGGCCGGAACCCGGCTGCGCACCATCGATCGCCGCCGTCTATTCACCGGTGTCGCCACCGGCGCGGGGATCGCGGTCGCCGCAGGCGCGGCGGGAGTGTGGATCGGGGACCGCAACAACGTCTCCGCCGAGCGGGCCCAGGTCGCGGCCGAGCTGCCGAAACCGGCCACGCCGCTCGCGCCGCTGCCCGCCGGGGTCGACTTCAAGGTCCCGAACCTGTCCCCGTTCGTCACTCCCAACCACGACTTCTACCGGGTCGACACCGCCCTCGCCCTCCCCAACGTCGACCCCAAGACCTGGACTCTCAAGATCCACGGCATGGTCGACCGGCCCGTCGAGATCACCTTCGCCGATCTGCTGAAACGCCCCATCATCGAGGCCGACCTCACCCTCGCCTGCGTCTCCAACCCGGTCGGCGGCCCCTACGTCGGCAACGCCCGCTGGCTCGGCGTCTCCATGGCCGCCGTGCTGCGCGAGGCCGGGATCAAGGCCGGGGCCGACATGCTGCTGTCGACCAGCGCCGACGGCTGGACCGCCGGCACCCCGGTCGAGGTCGTCATGGACGGCCGCGACGCGCTGTTCGCCTTCGCCATGAACGGCGAGCCGCTGCCGGTCGCGCACGGCTTCCCGGTCCGCCAGGTCGTCCCGGGCCTCTACGGCTACGTCTCCGCCACCAAGTGGGTCGTCGACGTCGAAGTCACCCGGTTCGACCAGGCGAGGGCCTACTGGACCGACCGGGGCTGGGACGCCGAGGGCCCCATCAAGACCCAGTCGCGCATCGACACCCCGCGCAACAAGACCCAGCCCGGCCGCAACGTCATCGCCGGGGTCGCCTGGGCCCAGACGAAGGGCATCGCGAAGGTCGAGGTCAAGGTCGACGAAGGTCCCTGGCGGGAGGCGAAGCTGGCCGAGGTGCCCGGCCTGGACACCTGGCGGCAGTGGATGATCGAGGCCGACCTCGCCACCGGCATGCACACACTGTCGTGCCGGGCCACCGACGAGACCGGCTACACCCAGACCGCCGACGGCGCCCCGCCGGAGCCGAACGGCGCGACTGGCTATCACCATGTTCTCGTGGAGACCACCTGATCGGCAGGATTCGGGAAAGCCGGTCGCTCATCGGAGTCGTCCCCTTACCATCGGTCACATCGAAGGGAAGGGGACGATGGCCGATCGTCAGTCCCGGTGGCGGTTGCCGACCGGCGTCTACAACCCCGTTGTCACCGGTGACGGGCGCCGGTGGCGCGACTACGAGAAGGCCGCCGAGACACCCGCGCCGTCGCTCGACCCGTGGCCGCCCAGGCTGCCGCCGACCGGTGACGACTGGTTCGACCGGGCGACGCGACCGCGTCCGATGGAAGACTCGCGGCCCTACGGCGTGCCGGGCGGGCTCGCGCGACCCGATCCGGAGGCGCAGCGGGACCTCGCCGAGGCGTTGAACGGCAGGTTCCCCGATCCGCGCGGCACCTGGATCCGGCTGATCAACGCCGAGGGGCCGACCGACGACCCGTTCCGGTCGACCAACGCCATCGACTGCGCGCTGTCGGTCATGTCGTCGTGGCACGGCGAACCCGTCGTGGCGGCGGCCCGGCAGCCGGAATACGACCGGGTCGGCAAACCCGTCCTCTCGGGGGAGGCGGGCGGGGTGGCCAGGGCCGAGCAGTGGCTCGGCCATCGTTTCGAGTACGTCGGGCAGGGCCGCCGCGCCTATGGGGTGGTGGCCGGGCGGTTGCGGTCGGCCGGGCACGGCGCCGCGACCGTGCTCATCACGCGCTGGCCCCACGGGGGCAGCCATGCGTGGAACGCGGTGAACTCACTGGGGGAGGTGCTGTGGATCGACGCACAGCGGGGACATATGGCGATCGAGCCGCCGTACGAGAACGTGACGGGGGTGTTCTGCGTGGTCCTCGACCGCGGGGGGCAACGGGTGTGAGCCCGGAGACCGCCCGCGCGCTGGCCGAGGAGTGGTTCAACGGGGGGCGGGGGCACGCCTTCGACGTCGCCATCTACGCCTTCGACGACGGGTTCGTGGCCTGGGTCAGAGACGACGAGCCAGCCGACCCGACGGTCCTCCCGTCGACCGTCGGGGGCGGCTGCATCGTGATCGACCGGCAGACCGGCGAACTGGCGGTCCGCCCCCTGCTGGGGCCGGAGTTCGTGGCCGAGCAGTGGCCCGACCACGTGCCTCGCTAACTGCTCGCGAGTGATCCCACGATCGAGGCGTTGGCGGCGCGGCGGGCCGGCAGCACCGCCGCGAGCACCCCGGCCAGCGCCGACAGCACCAGATAGAGCAGCACCTGCGGGATCGGCACGCTGAAGACGGTCTCGTTCGGGATCGTCTGCAGCGCCGCCCACCCGAACGCGATGCCGATGACGATGCCGATCAGCGCCCCGATCAGGCCGAGCACCAGCGCCTCGATCGAGAGCATGGCGCGCAGCTGCGGCCGGGTCAGGCCGAGGGCGCGCAGCAGCGCCGACTCGCGGGTGCGCTCGTGCACCGACAGCGACAGGGTGTTGGCGATGCCGAGCAGTGAGATGAGGATCGCCAGCCCGAGCAGCCCGGCGAAGATCGTGAACATCATGTCGAAGGCCTCGTCGAACTCGCCGCGCACCTCGGCCGCGCTGGTCAGCTGCGCGGTCGGGTAGGCGACCAGAGCCGCCTCCACGGCCCGCCGGGAGACGTCGACGGCGGTGCCGTCCTTGGTCTTGACGTAGACGCGGGACGGGCCGATGGGGCCGTAGTACCTCTCGAAGTCGGCCACGTTCACCGTGTAGGGCATCGTCTCGCCGAGGCTGCCGCCGGCGAGGACGGCGACCACCTTCAGCTCGACCTTGCCGGCCTCGGTGGTGGTGAGGGGGACGGTGTCGCCTACTCGTACACCCAGATCCTTGGCCTGGTTCTCGCTCAGCGCGACGGTGCCGGCGGTCAGCGCGGCGAGCGAGCCGGAGAGGACCTCGGGCCGGAACGCCTCGCCGTCGGGCATGCTGGCGACGAAGGCGTTCGCGCTGTCGATCTGCCGCATCTCGGCGACCAGCCCGACCTCGGGCAGCGCGCGCAGCTTCGCGGGCACGTCGGGCGACAGGGTGGGCATGCCCTCCTCGCGGCCGTATTGGGCCGAGACCATGAAGTCGACGGGGAACTGCTCGTCGAGGCTGCCGGCCACCGTCTCGCGGGTGCTGGTGGTGATCACCGAGATGAGGGTCATCAGGGTGACGCCGATGGTCAGCGCGACCGTCGTGGTGGCGGCCCGCTTCGGGTTGCGGCGCGAGTTGTCCACGGCCAGGCGGCCGGGAACCCCGAACACCTTGCGCGGCACCCATCCGGCGAACGCGGCCAGCGGCCCCATCAGCATCGGGCCGACCGCGATCACGCCGAGGAAGAACACCGCGCCGCCGGCCATCGCGGACAGCAGCCCGACGTCGCCTTCCAGCACCCAGATCGCCACACCCGTCAGCGCGAGACCGCCGGCCAGCAGCAGCCCCGAGACGATCGACCGGGTCAGCCCGGCCCGGAACGACTGCTCCTCGACCTGGCTGCGCAGCGCCGCGATCGGCGCCACCCGGGTCGCCCCCCGGGCCGGCAGCACCGCCGAGCCCACGGTGACCAGCAGCCCGACGACCAGCCCGAGCACGATCGTCCGCGGCGTCAGCGCGATGCTCGCGCCCGCCGGAACCGGCGTGTCGAACGAGCCCAGCACGTTGAGCGCCACCGCCCCCAGCCCGAGCCCGGCGACCAGCCCCAGCGCGGAGGAGACCAGCCCGACCACCGCCGACTCCAGCAGGATCGACCGGAACACCTGCCCGCGCGTGGCCCCGATGCAGCGCAGCAGCGCCATCTCCCTGGTCCGCTGCGCGACCAGGATGTTGAACGTGTTGTAGATGACCAGCGCCGCCACGAACATCGCCACGAAGCCGAACAGCAGCAGCACGAGAATCAGGTAGTCGAGCTGCACGTTGCTGTCGAGGGCCAGCTTCTGGGCCAGCTCGTCGCCGGTTCTGATCGTGTACGACTTCCCGAGCGCCACCGAGGTGGCCTTCTTGAGCGTCTCGGGGGAGACGCCGGGTGCGGCGGCCACGTCGACCTCGTGGTAGCCCTTGGCCCCGGTCATCTCCAGCGCCGTCGCGGTGTCGAACCCGACCGCGCCGGTGAAGGCGAGGTTCTGGTCGACGCCCACGTCGATGATGCCGACCAGCGTGAACTGGCGCTTCTTCTCCGCGACGTCGAGAACGGTGATCGTGTCGCCGACCTTGAACTGCCGGGTGGTGGCGGTGTTCTCGTCGAGCACCGCCTCGCTCGCGCCGGCGGGACCCTTGCCGCTGACGTAGTTCGTCCGGTCCAGAGGGCCGGACACGATGGAGATGCCGCTGGTCGCGGTGCTCCCGGCGGCCCGTCCCGACTTGTCGAGCAGCGGCGCGGTGCCCCGCACGAGCCCCTGCGCGTCGGCGACCCCGGGAAGAGCCTGGATCTTCTTCAGTACGTCGCCAGGGATCTCCTCCTCTTTCGGGGTGACCGCGACGGCGACCTTGGCCGCGTCGGCGGTGAAGAGCTGGCGGAAGCCCTGCTCGATGGTGTCGGTCAGCACGAACGTGCCCGCGATGAACCCGACGCCGAGGGTGATGGCCAGCGAGGTGAGCAGCAGCCGCAGCCGGTGTGCCACCAGCCCGGCCAGCGTGGTGCGCAGCACGGCTCAGGCCTCCAGCTTCAGGAGCATGTCGTGGACGCTCTGGGGGGTCGGCCCGGCCAGTTCGCTGACCAGCAGCCCGTCGCGGAGGAACACCACGCGGTCGGCGTAGGAGGCGGCCTGCGGGTCGTGGGTGACCATCACGATGGTCTGGCCGAGTTCGCGCACCGACCTGCGGAGGAAGGCGAGGACCTCCGCGCCGCTGCGCGAGTCGAGGTTGCCGGTCGGCTCGTCCGCGAAGATCACCTGGGGCTTGCTGATGAGGGCGCGGGCCACCGCCACGCGCTGCTGCTGGCCGCCGGAGAGCTGGCTCGGCTTGTGGGACAGCCGGTCGCGCAGCCCCACGGTCTCCACCACGCGGTCCATCAGCACCTGGTCGGCCTGCCGCCCGGCGATCTCCAGCGGGAGCCGGATGTTCTGCTCGGCGGTCAGGGTCGGCAGCAGGTTGAACGCCTGGAACACGAACCCGATGCGCTCGCGGCGCAGCAGCGTGAGCTGCTTGTCCGACAGCGTCGTGATGTCGGCGTCGCCGATGTGCACATGGCCCGAGCTGACCGTGTCGAGCCCGGCCAGGCAGTGCATCAGGGTGGACTTGCCCGACCCCGACGGCCCCATGATCGCTGTGAACGCCCCTGTGGCGAAACTCACGTCGATGTCGCGCAGCGCCTGCACGGCGGCGTCGCCCTGGCCATAGATCTTGCTGAGCCCACGCGCCACGACGGCGGCGCGGAGGTCGGTGGTCATCGTCATGGTCCACAACGCTATTTACCTGATCATGACTTTCCCTCGCCCGCCGGGACGGCCTCGGCCTGCCCCTCCGGTCGCCCCCGTGACCTCCGGTCCTACCGGGGAGGTATCCGGGGGTCAGACTTTCGGCCAACGACCCCGGACTCGTACGCGTAGACCACCACCTGCGCCCGGTCACGCAGCTCCAGCTTGGCCAGGATCCGCCCGAGGTGCGTCTTCACCGTCGCCTCGGCGAGCGTGAGCCGGGTGGCGATCTCGGAGTTGGACAGTCCCCGCCCGACGTGGACGAGCACCTCACGCTCCCGCGCGGTGAGCGTGTCGGGCACGGACGGCCCGGTCGCCTCGGGCAGGTAGGCGGAGACGAGATCGAGCAGCCGCCGCGTGGTCGACGGCGCCACCACGGCGTCGCCGTCGTGCACCGACCGGATCGCGCTGAGCAGATCGGCGGGCGGCACGTCTTTCAGCAGGAACCCGGAGGCGCCCGACCGGATCGCGGCGAAGGCGTATTCGTCGAGGTCGAACGTGGTGAGGATGAGCACCTTGGGCGGGTTGGGCAGCGAGGTGATGAGCCGGGTGGCCTCGACGCCGTCCATGCGCGGCATCCGGACGTCCATCAACACCACGTCGGCGATGAGCCCGCCCTTGACGAGCTCGACGGCCGCCGCCCCGTCGGCCGCCTGCCCCGCGACCTCGATGTCGGGCTGCGCCCCGAGCACCATCCGGAACCCCGCCCGGACGAGCTCCTGATCGTCGACCAGCAGAACGCGGATCACTGCACACCACCGAGACTTTCGTTGCGGGCCGAGACCCGGATCATCGCGCGATCCCTGCGGGGATGCGCGCCACCACGAGGAACCCGCCACCGGACTTGGGCGCCGCGTGGACGTCGCCGCCGTACATGGACACCCGTTCGCGCATGCCGATGAGGCCGTGGCCGCCCTCGCCGGTCGCGGAGGCGGCGCCCCGGCCGTCGTCGGTGATCCGCAGCAGCACGTCGTGGGTTCCGTAGACGACCTGGACCGAGGCGGTGACACCCGGCCCGCCGTGTTTGAGGGTGTTGGTCAGGGCCTCCTGGACGATCCGGTAGATCACCAGCTGGAGCCCTTCGGCGAGATGGTCGGGCGTGCCGTCGACCCGGGCGTCGACGGGGAGTCCGGATGCGCGCACCTGACGTACAAGATCATCAAGCTGCTGGAGGCCCGGCTGCGGCGCGTACTCCTCCGACTCGGCCCCCTCGTCACGCAGCACCCCGACCAGCCGCCGCATCTCGGCGAGCGCCTGCCGCCCGGTCGCCGAGATCGCCTCGACCGCCCGTTTGGCCTGGTCGGGATCGGTGTCGATGGCGAACCCCGCGCCGTCGGCCTGGACGATGATGACGCTGACGTTGTGCGCGACGACGTCGTGCAGCTCGCGCGCGATCCGGGCCCGCTCGGCGGCGGTCGCGATGAGCGCCTGCTGGTCGCGTTCGCGTTCGGCCCGTTCGGCGCGTTCGACCAGGCTCGCCACGAACCGCCGCCGCATGTTGACGTAGATCCCGCCGATCCACACGGCGAGCACGAACACCGACCCGGCCAGGAACGACTCGACGTGGAAGTCCCCCAGGTCGCGCAGCGACATGGCGATCCCGACCTCGGCGATGACCCCGGCGGCGACGGCCCACGCCAGCCGGCACGACGCGACGACGGCGAACATCGCCACCAGCACCGACATGTTGGCCGGGATCGGCGCGACACCCCCGAGCCACTGGAAGAAGCTGACCCCCGAGACGACCGCCATGACCTGCAGCGGAAAGCGCCGCCGCCAGAACAACGGCACGACCAGCAGCGCGGAGAGCCAGAACACCCCCATGGCCCCGATGGCCGGGCCGCCCGTGACGGCCAGCCCTTCGGCGATGTAGGAGGCGCTCAGCAGTGAGTACAGCACGAGGGGCGACACCGCGAGCGTGTCGATCCACGCCGGATGCCGCCGCCGAAACGCGCGAAGCTTGCCGAGCACGCCTCAAGAGTACGTATGCGCAGTTCCCGGCACGGTCCACCTAGCGGCGGATTCGGTACTACGACCCAGGTCGCAGACTGGGTGGTGCTTACACGCCTCTTACGCGGAGGCGGGCATAGTTAATCCCGGGAGCGCATCCTTGGGGTGTAAAGGGAGACAGATTCGCAATGACGGATCACGGAACCGGGCCGCGTGGCACTGATGACACGAACATGACGCCACGCGGCCCGTCCGACTCACCGACCGGCTCCTTCAGCTCCCCGCCGCCCCCGCGTCTGCGGTTCCGCGGCCCGTCCGGTCCCCAGGACCCGACGAAGACCTACGCCTACGCGCCCGGCGGCCCCGGTTGGAACGCGCCGGGCTGGAGCGTGACCGCCCCGGAACCTCGCAGGCCGAAGCGTTCCGTCCGTTTCCTGCCACTGCTGGCGGCGGGGTTGGTGGGCGCGATCCTCGGCGGCCTCCTGGTGGGAACGGTGGCGCACACGTGGCGCGACGACCGGCCCGACCGGTTCCGGGTGGTCGTCGACGAGCAGATTCCCGGCATGCCGAGGGGCTGCGAACGTACCGACACGGGCTTCCGCTGCGAGTTCCCCCGGTAGGAGCTCTACGGCAGCAGCGACGCCGTGGACAGCACGGGGCCGCCGGGATAGGTGTCGGTCAGCAGCCACAGACGTGAGGTGGACAGCTCGACGCCGAGGTTGTCGCGGCCTTCGTGGTGAACGCCGAACTCGCCGACGCCGGGCACCTCGAGGACCGTCCAGGAGAGGGAATCGGGCGACGTCCCGATGACCACCGGCCGCTGCTGTGCCCCCTCCGCGGGAGACAGGGCCAGCGCCGAGATCCAGACCTTCCCGGCCGGATCCCGCGTGATGGAGTGCAGTCCGATGATCTCCGGCGGCAGCGGCACATCGGTCCACGAGTCGCCGTCATAGCGGCTCAGCAGCGGCTCCGTCGGCCGAGGCTCGCCGCGCGTGTAGTTGGTCCCCACGACCCAGATGTCATCGGGTGTACGCGGCAGCACGTCCTCCAGAATGGACCCCTCGCTGAACGGCGGCGGGTAGTCGACGCCCTCCCAGGCGGTCCCGTCGAAGTGGGCGACCCCGGGCACGGAGTCGTCTTCACTGGGCGCGCCGCCCACCGCCCAGGCCTCGGCCCCCGCGCCCTTGACGGCCAGCACCTTCTGCATCGGCATCGGGTAGGAGACCCACGCGGTGCCTGCCCGCCGCCAGATGACGCTGGCGCCGGGCTGCGTGCGAATGTTCGAAGCCACCCACAGCCCCGACGAGGTCGCCTCGGGCGCCGCCGCGGTCAGCCCCGGCGGCGCCGGAACCTCGACGAACCCGCCGTTGGCGAGCTGCGCGATGTAGGCCGACCCGTTCCTGGTCCCGCCGATCCACACCTCACCCGAGGCGGTGGCGCTCACACTGCCGAGCACGCCCCGGCTGGAGAAGTTCGGGATCGTGAACCCGGCCCACCGCCGCCCGTTCCAGCGGTGGACGACGGGGTTGCCGGGATAGCCCGCCTTGAGCGCCTGGTAGCCGACGATCCAGACCTGATTCTGCTCGGGCGCGGCCAGATCCAGCAGATCGGCTTTGGCCCGGAGCTCCGGGAGGGGATGGTCGCGCAGAAGCGGATCGGCGGCCAGCACGGGCGAGGGAACCATGACGGCGGCGGCGAGTGCGAGAGCTGCCACCGTGAACCGGGCTAAGGGTCTCATGGGCCAATCTTCCTCCTGACGCACCCGGAAATGCCGCCAATTCCAGAGAATCGGCTAAATGCGAAACAAAGCCGTAAATGCCGCTTTATGACGGCCTTCTCAAGGTCGTTTGGCGGGACGCCGGTCGTACGCGTCGAGCCGCGCGAAACGCTGCGGATCACGCCAGTCACCGCCGCGATCGTCCACCGCGCACCCGGCCGACTTGAGCCGCTCGACGAGCTTTCCCATGGTCGCCGGCGACCCGTCGAGGTGAATGACATTGCGCCCCCCGATATCGCTGATCGGCCGCAGATCACCCATCTCCACCAGGATCGTCCGCCTCGGACTGACCGCGAGCGCCATGCCGAGCTCGATCAGGACGTTCGGCCGAGGCTGACAGGTCTCCTCCATCTCGTAGGCGACCTCCCGCTTCACGTGCAGCCGGGGATGCAGGTGAACGACGTCGTCGGGCGTGAGCAGAACGACCACCGCCTGCGCCTCGGCCAGCGCGGACGGCGGCACCTCACCGAGGAACGGCGTCACATTGTCCGTGGTCATCACGCACGACTCCCACTCCATCGGCTTGAGATCGAGGGCCCGCAGGAAGTCGAACATGCGGTCCCGGACGACCCCGTCCCGCCCGTGGACCACGAACACCCGGCGCCGGTCGACGACGGGCCCTCTGAGGAGCTTCACCCACTGCATCTTGCTCTCCCTGACGGTTCCAGCCCCAGGTCGTCCGGGGCGCTGAGGCCCAGTTCAGAGGGTGACGCAGCCGTCCGGCAACGAATCCGGAGGATGCCGGACGGTTCCACGTGGAATCGAATTCGCCAGTGGTTCCGGATATGTCGTTGTAGCGTTTGGGGGGACCACGCGTAAAGGAATCCAATGACAGATGATCTAGGATTTATCCGACCCGAAGATGTCAGCACGCCGCAGGAATTCGGGGCGGCGTTGAAAGCGCTGAGCCGTGGCCGTTCATATGCGCAACTGGGAAAAGCGACAGGTTTGCCGAAAAGCACCGTGGGTGACCTCTTCACCAAGGGAAACCCGAGCGATCAGACGCTGGACGCGTTCCTGACCGCCTGCCGTGTCACCGGCGAGGAGCGGACCCGATGGGTGGCCGCGTGGCAGCGATCACGTGGTGATTTCGGATCTCTGCGCGCGACCTCGGAGACCGACACCATCGAAGCCGCGCCCAACCATCTCGACGAGATAGACGCCTGGCTGGCCCGCCAGGAACAGGAGATGCGCGATCCCCCCGCCGAACCCGCCCTGGACGACATCGCACGGATAGCGGAGACCGGCTTCGGCCTGATCGCCGAGGTGTCGCGCCTCGTCAACCGGCTCCCCGACAACGCCACCGGCAGAACAGACCCGGTGGCCCTCGGCCGATGGGCCGCCGAGGCGATGGGCGTGGCCGTCAGCCGCTTCCAGAAAGTGCCCGAGGCGTTCAAGAGGACATCGGCACCCCCGGATCCGGCGGCCTTCCAGCGAGACGTGACCACCTACCTCGACGAGGCCCGCGAGGCGCTCATCGCCCGCGTGCTGTCGATGACCGCGAAATGGCCCGCCTGTTCCTTCACGACGACCCTCGTGAACCCTGGCGAGGTGTCCTTCCTGAGCCTGGTCGTCCGCTTCACCTTTCCCCAGGGCGTCCTGCTGATCCCACCCGGCGTGGCCCGCACACCCCCACCCGGCCTCCCGCCGCGCCCGATCGCCGGCGGCATGACCTCGGTACGCGACTTCTCCATGCACAAGGTCATGGGAGAGGAACTGAACCTGATCCGCCGCTTCGCGGAATCCTTCTCCGAAGAGGAACCTGCTTACGACTACGCCGTCGTGGCGGAGAACGCCGTCGAGGTGAGCGGCATCGATCTGAGGGCCGGAGAGTCGGCGCCGCTGCCGTCGATTCCTCTGGCGATCACCACCCCGGTGGGCACAGAACTGACCATCCAGTGGACGGCGACCGGAAGTGCCACGCACCAGCAGTTCTCCGGCAGTCTCACCCTGAAGGTCACCCCCTCGACCCTCAAGCCGACGGGCCTCTTCCCCTCCACCTGACGAACAGCCGTTGGCACGGGATGGCTCAGATCGACTTACGGACGTCGACGGCACGGAAGGGATCTGGAGGTTCGAATCCCCGTAGCCCCACAACGTGATAGCAGGTCAGAAGGGGTTTCGGAGATAAGCCGTTTCAGTGGACCTCGCGGGTCCGCCCGCCCGGGTCGAAGCGGAGCCGTATCAGGACGGGCAGGCGTTCCAGGCCCAACGCGGTCCGCAGGTCGGGGAGCGCCTCGTCGTGCAACCGGGTGATCAGGGCGTCCGGATGCGCCGGATCTTGTGAGGTCACCCGCAGGTCAAGGGCGGGCGCGTCCGGCTTCCCGCGCAGCGAGGCCCGCGCGCGCCGCACGCCCTGGTAGGCGCTCACCTGACCGGCCAGGGTTTCGCCGGCCTGCCTGCCGCCGATCTCGGTGACGCCGGACGGGCCGGACTCCAGGCGCATGCGACCCAGCCGGTTGAGCCGGAACTGAGCGAGCAGCCAGCTCAGCCCAATGACGCCCACCACGACGGCCCCGGCGGCGACGGCCGGCCAGAACCAGGAGATGGAGTCGGCGAAGGTGGAGACGGGATTGGGCAGCAGGGGCGCCTGGGCCGCGTTCGCACCGAAGACGCCCAGGCCGCGCGCCAAGGCGGCGGCGCCCGCCGCGAGAAGGATCAGGCCGAGCAGCACCAGGCCGGTTCGGTTGCCCCATGCGATGCCCCGGCCGAAGGCCCTACCTCGTTTCATCGTGCACCTCTCACCCTGGTCTTGACCGTGTAGCGGCCGACCGGCGCGAGCTTGGCCAGCTCATCCTCCACGGCGTCCCGTACGCGCTCGCGCAGTGCGGCCGTGTCGCGCAGGTCGGTGCCCGCGTGTACGGTCACCCGCCGCCCGCGTACCTGCGCCCGCGCCTGGCGCACACCGTCCACCTGAGCCGCGACCGCGCCGAGCACCCGGGCCAGCATGCGCCGTGGTGTGCTGATGATCATGTTGGGGTCGTGGCTGCGCAGCGCCACCAGCCGGGGTCGCCCGGGGACTGTCCCGATCAGGATCAGCAAGATTCCCACGATCCCTATGGCCCCGGCACCTGCCATGACCGCGTTGTCCTGCCAGGTCGTGGCGCGGGCCCAGTCCGCCACCCTGTCGTACGGCACGATCCGTCCCGGGTGGCCGAACAGCGCCGAGATCGTTTCCATCGCGATCAGCAGCCCGGTGGCGAACAGGACGAGCGCGGCGATCGCCGCGGGCACCTTCCGCTTGGGGCGCAGGAAGCGCGCCGCGCCCTTCCCGCGCGCGGACGCGCGGGAAGGCGGTTCAGGGGTCTCGCCGGTGATCTGACGGGGTTCGGGGGATCCAGCTCCCGCGTGGAGAGTCGTCATAGCCGCTCCTCGGTTCTCACACGAGCCGGACGATGTCGACGTCGACGTTCTCAACGGTGATGCCGGTCAGGTCGCGCACCCGGCTCATGAGCCGCTCGCGCGCCTCCGCCGCGACCTGACGCACGGGTGCCGGGTAGCGGACGGCGATGCCCAGCCGCACGGTGGCGATGGCTCCGCTGATGGACGCCGCCACTTGTGGCCTTTCCGCGACCCGGTCGTCGTCGGCGGCCACCTCTGTGACGATCTTCACGAACGTGCGCTCCGAGACCGCGGTGGCACCGTGCCCGGCCGTGGCGGTCACTGCCGCCTTGCCCGAAGCCTGGGGATCTCGACGCCGCCTTCGAGGACGAGCCCGACGAAGAAGCCGACAACCCCGAGGACGAGCACGATGAGGAAGGCGTTGAGGCCGCCGAAGGCGCCCACGATTCCGACGATCGTGCCGAACGCGAGTCCGACGATGGACCAAACTGGGAACTGGTTCATGATGAACCTACCTTCCTGGCTTCTTCGGTTTCGGTGACGTCGTCGACCATCACGTCCACACGCCTGTCGCCGGACAGCGGGCCTACCGCTTCGTGGACCCCGGCCACGATCTCGGGTATCGGCCTGCCGTACCGGACGGCCACATGAATCTCGACCACCTCGTCGTGCAGGCGCACCCCCGGCACGGATTCGCCGGGAAGGTACGTGGCAACCGTCCCGAACGGACCCGCTGTGAGCGCGGCGACGCCGGGACACGAGGCCACCATCTCGGCGATCCGCCTTGCGTCCGAAGCGGTCCGGGGCCGCGGGGCCCCCGGGTTCGGCGGAGCCGCCGGATCGAACCGGGGGGCCTTACGGCCCCTGCCCTTGGTCATTGGACCCGCGCACCTTCCCTGGTGCCCGAGGACTCGTCCTGACTCGGCAGGTAGACGTCATCCACCGCGACGTTCACCTCGGTCACCTCTAGCCCGCACATCTGCCCGACGGCTGTGATCACGTTGTCCCGGACCGCTGCCGCGAGGCCCGGAATGGCCACGCCGTAGTCGACGACCAGATCGATGTCCACGGCTGCCTGGCGCTCGCCGACCTCGACGGCGATGCCGCGGGTGACGCCCTCCTCGGCGCCGAGTCTGCCCTTGAACGCGCCGAACGCGCGGGCCGGGCCGGTGCCGAAGTCGTGGACCCCGGAGATCTCCCGGGCGGCCACGCCCGCGATCTTCGCGACGACATCCCCCGCGATGGTGGTGCGGCCGTGGTCAGGGGCTCGCTCTCGCGGGACTGGCACGCCCTGGGCCGATGGCGCATGGGTCTCCGTCATATGAATCCCCCACTCTGACCTTTTCTGACGGCCTTATCGGTTTTTGGCCGTCCGTCTCCCGTAATACCCCTTCATCCCTTAGTACCCCTTTTGGTGAGGGAGAGTATGAAGGTCAGGGTCGGGTTGCGTCACGGGCCTGCCTCAACTTGCCAAAGTGTCTCCGCCTTGAGGTCGCACCCGATGAGGGCGAGAGGTTGTGGTTGAAGCCTTCCCGCGCCCGATCCGGGGAGGGCGAGGCTCTCAGCGGACCTACTGCCTTGCCGGCCACAGGAGACCCAGAAACTGTTTCGCCTCCGGCGGGGGATGGCCCTTCTGCCGCGCCCGCGTCGGCAGCGGAGTGGAACGACATGGCGGGACACCACCATGGGATCGTCACCTGACTTCCCGGAGCGGCAGGGCTTCCCGGGAAGACGTTAGGGCCACCGAATACGGCGCTCCGAAAAATCCTGGTTGGCGAAGGCCGAAAAAGCATCCTAAGATCCGCTACCGATATCCAGAGCCTTGTTGAACCGCCGATTTCGGGAGCCCATGTGACGCTACTCAGCAGGCGAAGCTTTCTTCAGGCGAGTACCGCGGCGTTACCCGTGGCCGTGTCCGGTGCCCTGCCCCTGTGGGCCGCCAGCGCCCCGGCGGTGGTGGTTTCCGGGGTCGCGCCCACCGCGCTCGCAGGGTTCGATCGGGTCCTGAAGACCTACATCACCGAGCGCGACATCTCCTGTGCCCAGCTCGCCATCGTCAAGAACGGCAAGCTCGTCCTGGCGCGTGGTTACCGATACTCCAGCGACGGCCGGGCCGTCCCCGCGGTGTCGCCCACCTCGCTTTTCCGGATCGCGAGCCTGAGCAAGCACATCACCGCCGCCGCCATCGTGCGCCTGGTCCAGGACGGCAAGCTCACCCTGGGCGCCTCGGTGGCCCGCCTGCTCGGCCTGTCCACCGCGGCGGATCCCCGGCTGGCCGATGTGACGGTGTGGCGGCTGCTGCAGCACACCGGCGGCTGGGACAGCGCCATCTCGAAGGACTATCTGTATCTGGACCACGTGATCGCCGATGCGCTCGGCGTACCGCTGCCGATCACCCGGGGCGACATCGTCAAGTATGCGAGCAGCCGCCCGCTCGACTTCGCCCCCGGCAGCCGCTACGCCTACAGCAACTACGGCTACATGCTGCTCGGCCTGATCGTTGAGAAGGTCTCCGGCCAGAGCTACGAGTCCTACGTCAAGCAGAAGCTGCTGGCGCCCGTCGGCATCACCCGGCTACGGCTCGGCCGTACGCTCCGCGCCGAGGCCGCGCCCGGCGAGGTGTTCTACGAGTCGCGTTTCACCGCCAAGACCGTCGCGGATCCTCAGGGCGCCGTGGTACCCGCCTCCTACGGCGGCTTCAACATGCCCAACCGCGCCTCCGGCGGCGGCTGGCTGGCCTCCGCGGTGGACCTGGTCAGGTTCGCGAAAGTCTTCGACGCTCCCGGTCCGGTGCTCAACGCGACTTCCATCGGCAAGATCGTCGCCAAGCCGGAGATCGGCCTCACCTCGAGCGGTTCCTGGTACGGCGGGGGCTTGTGGGTGCGCCAGGTGACCGGGCACCTCAACACCTGGCACGACGGCTCGCTGCCCGGTACCTACACCTATCTGGCCCGGCTGCAGAACGGCTTCACCTACGCCGCGCTGTTCAACCGCCGGGAGGAGACCGGCAGCCTCGACTTCGATGTGCTGAGCCCGCTGATCAACGCCGAGATCGGCAAGGTCACCACCTGGCCCACCACCGACCTCAGCTCCCGTTACTTCTGACCGGCTCTCCCGCACCCGCCTGGCCGGCCATGGTCACGGCGGGGACGGGTCCGGCGGTCGGACACGGATCGATGCGGTGCTGTCATCGGCGATGGCGCCTTACGGCACCTTCGAACGAATTGGGCTGGGGCGGGGTTCTTCCGTGACGTTTTTCTGAGTGCTGGGAAAGTCAATCTTTCCTGTCGGCGAACTCGGCCGAGGTAGATTCTTTCTCGGAATCGACAAACGCTGAGCGTTATGCCTTGAGATTGGCGCTTGATCGACTTCGACTGTCGCGATCAGCGGCTAGCTGACCCGCTTCGCCGGGGCCGAAAAAGTCTTGCACGATCCGGGGGAACGAGTGGTGAACCCTCGTTTTGCCCAGTATTCGGCGTTGTCGTGGTTGCCGTTGTTGAAGCCCAGCGCATGATGCATGTTGACCAGCACGTACCGCACATATTTCGGGTCGTGGTCTGTGGCCGTGTGCCCGAGGGAATCCCAGACGCTGCCGAGGAAGGCGGCCGTGAAGCATGTGGTCTGCATCTCCAGCCGGAGGCTCACGTCCTTCTTACCGCGCTTCGATGCTTTGTCGAATGCTCTCTGCGCGGCGGGACGTATGCCGGTGAGTTGCTGGATGTGGTAGGCGTAGCCACGCGCCACACTCAGCAGGAGAGTCGGCCGGTCGAGTTCGTCTTTCCGCGACCTCACCGGGGACCAGACGTAGATCGTCTTGCTCTTTGGGCAATACACGCTAGTCGTCTCGTACGTTATGCCGGAAACTCCGCACGCCTTCACACGGTCGCCGTCCTTGACGACGAGTTTGGCGCGCTTGAAGGGGATCTTCGCCTTGGCGAGTAATGGCCGCCAGGCTTGTTCCAAGCAGGTCATGACGTTCTCGGCCTGCCGTCGCGTGTTGTCGAAGTCGGAGAAGTACGCCTCTTCGGTGCAGGTGACCGCAGGCAGTGCGCCGGCTTTGTAGACCGGATTCTTGGTGAGCGCCCCCGGACCGGTCGGCACCGACGCCATTAACGAGACAGCCATCGCGATATTAAGGATCAAGGTCATGCTGGCGGATCTTAGCGATCAGCCGTCCCGATCACGAGGTCGTAGGGAGGGCACCCTCACGGATATGGAGGGATGGGTGACCGACTTACTGATACGAGGCGGCAACAGGCCATGGCTGCTCGCGGTCGAGACGGACGGTCGCCGAAAAGGACTCGCGAACTCCATCCGTTTGATGCTCAGGCGGGATTTCCTTATCCGCGTGCGTGCCTCAGAAAAGGTGTGACGGCTGTTTGGCCGTCACCCGTAGCTGGCCTCCAACCGCATTTCGTGTCATCCGCGACAGGTATCCGGCCGTCCATGGAGAGCCGCGTATCTTCTACCTCTGGAGCACCACCATGCGCCAACTGTCCCGCTCCATGGCTGTGCTTGCCTGTGCCGCCCTTCTCGCTCCATTAGCCACCGCCACGCCGGCTGCCGCGCGGCCGAAGCCGGTTCCCAAGACCGCCGTCACCGTGAAGATCAAGAAAATCGTCGACGGTGACACCGTCGACGTCACTTACAAGGGCCGGACGCTGCGGGTTCGCCTGCTGGAGATCGACGCTCCCGCCCGTCCTGCGTGCTGGTCCAAGGCGGCGGCCAGTCGGACGGCGGCTCTGCTGGCCGTCGGCAAGGGCGCCTACGTGCTGCGCGACAAGGAGCCCAAGGATCCCCAGGGCCGCTATCTGTTCTATGTGTGGAACGCGGCGGGGACATTCGTCAACCGGAGCCTGGTGCGGGGCGGATACGCCCGTACGGTGCTGGACAGTCCCAACGACAAGTACATCAAGGTGATGCGCGCCGACCAGGCCAAGGCCAAATCCGAGCGGCTGCGTATCTGGTCCGGCAAGTGCGACAGCGCCACCCCCACTCCCAAGCCGACCCCCAAGCCGTCGCCCAAGCCGTCGCCCACGTCCACTGGCGGGGGTGGCGGCAGCACGCCGACCACCAGTCCGTCACCCTCGCCGACGCCTACGGGTGGCGGGAGTGGCAATGACCCGCGGTTCGACACGTGCGCCAAGGCCAACGCGGCCGGGTACGGCCCTTACTACAAGGGCAGCGACCCCGAATACGCGTGGTACCAGGACCGCGATGGCGACGGCATCGTCTGCGAACGCTGAGCCGTGGTCACCTTGTTCTTCTTCATTCTGGCCGCGAATACTCGATCGCCAAGCTTGCCGAGCGTGTCGGCAGGACCGTGCGGACTTTAGTGATCGGGTGGCCAAAGGAAGGCCGGATGGCCGGCCAGGCGAAGCCGTAACGGAAGAAAGGCTTTGACGAGCGAAGCGAGAGCGGTCCGAGCGAAGCGAGGCCTTGCCGGGGAGCGCGAGGGGCGGAGCCCTTCGCAGGGAGCGAGAGCGACCCGGAGCGTTAGTGACGTCGGGACGCGTCAGCGGCCAGGGGGAGCGCGAGGGGGCGAATGCCCCTTCGCATCGGGGGGTTCGGGGGGTCGTCCCCCCGTCTGCGGAAATGGCGAATGGCCCGTGGCAGGTGCCCCGAAGGGGCAACAACCACGAGCCATTCATTCGCCAGTGGGGTTGGCGGGACTCGAACCCGCGCTGGCATGATCCTAAGTCATGTGCCTCTGCCAATTGGGCTACAACCCCGATGGGCGGAAGTGATCCTACCTCCCGCCCGGGGGCATCAGGAAACCCCGAGTTCCTTCAGCAGTCGGGCTACATGCCCGGTGGCTTTCACGTTGTAGAGCGCCTTTTCGATCTTCCCGTCGGCGTCGATGACGAACGTCGACCTGATCACGCCCATGATGGTCTTGCCGTAGTTCTGCTTCTCGCCGTAGGCGTCGTACGCCTTGTGCACGTCGAGGCTCTCGTCGGAGAGCAAGGGGAAGGTCAGGGCGTCGCGCTCGACGAACTGGCGGAGTTTGGCCGGCTTGTCCTTGGAGATGCCGAGGACGGTGAAGCCGTGGTCGGCGAGGGAGCTGAGGTTGTCGCGGAAGTCGCAGGCCTGCTTGGTGCAGCCTGGAGTCATCGCCGCTGGGTAGAAGTACAGGATGACGCGCTTGCCGTGGAGCGAGTCAAGCGACACCTCGTCGCCGTCGGCGCTGGTCAGGGTGAAGCCTGGGGCGGCGTCGCCGGGTTCGAGTCGCTGGGTCATGTCGCCTCCGTAGCGGTAAGTCTCGACGCGAACAAACTACCGGTTCGGCCGCTGCGGGTTGTGCGGCCCGCACCTGGCAGACTTGATCGAACACACCCTGTGACAGGAGGCGACCATGGCCGACACCGACCCGGACACGCTAGAGGGGCGCATTGAGCGCACGCGCGCCGAACTGGCCAGAACGGTCGATGCGATCGCCGACCGGGTCAGCCCGAAGAAGGTCGCCGGTCGCAGTGTGGCCAAGATGAAGTCGCAGGTCAAGGCACAGACCGACCACGTCGTGTCGACCATAGGGGACATGGTGGGCAACCCGGCCGCCCAGAGTCCGAACGGTCACCGCCCGGTCGAGGAGCCCTGGGACGACGACTATCCGGCGACGCCGATCGCCCCGGTCCTGATCGGCATCGGCGCGGTGGTCGTGATCGGCGCCCTGATAGTGATCATGCGACGCCGCCGTAGGGCCTAGAGGAACGTCTGGCCTTCGCCCCGGTAGGTCGGGGCCGCCCCGGTCACCCGGTCTCCCTCCACCAGGTGCAGGGTGCTGAAGCGTTCGCAGAGTTCGCCCGCCTTCGCGTGGCGGAACCAGACGCGGTCGCCGACCTTCAGGTCGTCGGCGGCCCGGCCGTGCAGCGGGGTCTGGACCTCTCCGCCACCCTCGTCGCCGTTGTAGCGCAGGCCCTCGGGCAGGTGGGGGACGGGTGCCCGGCCCGGGCCCGCGCCGGAGGCGGGGTAGCCGCCGCCGAGGACCGTCACCACTCCCCGGGCGGGGCGGCGGACGACGGGCAGGGCGTAGATGGCCGCGGGGCGGCCGGTGAAGTTGCTGTATCGGTCGAACAGGGCCGGGTGGTAGAAGCCCGAGCCGGCGGCCACTTCGGTGATCACATTCTCTCGCGCGGTCGTCTCGATGCTGCCGGTGCCGCCGCCGTTGACGAACTCCAGGTCGGTGACCTCGCCGACGGCCTTGACGATCAGTTCCCTGCGGGCGGCCAGCTCACGGCGGGAGCGGCGCTGGACGAACCGGAGCGCCACCCCGTAAGGGCCGGGGACGCGGTCGCCCACACCGGCGATCTGGCTCTCGTAGGCCATCAGGCCGACCAGGTGCAGCGACGGGTTCTTGCCGATCAGCCGGGCCGTGTCGGCGGCCTGCTCGGGGGTGTGTACGGGTGATCGCAACGCCCCGGCGCGGAAAGGGCCCACCACATAGGCGGCGCAGATGTCCAGGCAGACCCTGATCGGATAGCGGCCGGTCAGCAGCGGGAACTGCTCGGGCGAGTCGACCATCAGGGTGATCTCGCGCGAGGCCGTTTCGTCGTCGGCGAGTTCGGCGACGGCGGCGCGGTCGGCGGTCGGGTAGGCGACCAGGATGTTCCGGAAACCGTGCGAGACCAGCCACAGCGCCTCGGGCAGGGTGAACGCCATGATCCCCTGGTAGCCGGGCATGTCGAGCACGCGCCGGAGCACTTCGCGGGAGCGGATCGACTTCGACGCCACCCTGATCGGCTTGCCGTCGGCCCGCTCGGTCATCGACCGCGCGTTGGCGGCCATCGCGTCGAGGTCGACGATGGCCAGCGGAGGGTCGAGATGGGACGTGGCCCGGTCGTATCGCTGCCGGTCGCTCATGGGCAGCACTTTAGCCTTTTGTGAGCAATCTTCATATTTACCCGGCAAAACCTGTCACAAGATCGAGTCATCCGGGCCCGGCACGCTGATCACAGCCGCCGGGCCGTGTATCCCTGGGTGACCATGAGCGCGGTAGACGAGATCCGGACGACCAAGGACCGCCGCCGCGCCCGCCGCCGCACGGCCATGCGAGCTCTGCGGCCGGGACGAACCCCGGCGGGCGCGGGCGTCGCGGGCGCACTGCTGGTGCTGGGCACGGCTCTGGTCGGCGAGATGGTGTGCGCCTTCGCCGACTGGCCCACGGGCTGGTCGGGCCTGCCCGGCGTGCTCGACCTGGTGTGGGGCGAGCCGCTGGTCGCGCTGACGGGGTCGGCGATGGTGGTGAGCGGGACCGCGCTGGTCCTCCTGGCGATGATCCCGGGGCGTCCACGCCTGGTGCCGCTGGAGGTCTCCGACGACGCCCTGGTCATGGGCCTGACGAGGACCGGCCTCAAACGCACCCTGGTCGCGGTGGTGATGACGGTGCCGGGGGTCGACCTGGCCTTCGTCCGGCTGCGCCGGGGGCAGATCGAGGTGACCGTACTGACCAAGGGAAGCCGGACCGGCGAACTGCTCAAGGAGGTCGGCGCCGCTGTCGGCGACCGCCTGTCGGGGCTGGGCGTCTACGGGCGCAACGAGGTCGTCGTGCGGCTCCGGCGTAAGAACATCTGAAGGAGTGTCGAATGCAGCCCGAGCCTGTGGCGGGGAATGCTGGAATGCGTACCCCGATCGGTGATCGCGTCGGGCTGGCCGTGGTCGGCTTCGTGCTGGTGACCGGGGGGAACTACGTGCTGTTCGCGTCGGACGCGCGGGCCGCATACAAGATCGGGGAGTTGGCGGCGTTCACCGCCCATCCCTGGGCGCGGTCCGTCGCCGCCGCTCTGGTGGTTCTCCTCGTGTTCGTCACCGCGCGCTGGCTGATCTGTTCGATGGGGGTCGGGCAGGACGGTGCGCGGCACGGTTACGGCACCGCGACGCTGGCCATCGCGCTGAAGGACCTGCCGGGGGTCGACAAGATCAGTGTGCGGGCCGTGGGGGAGGAGAAACTCCGGGTCTCGGTACGGTGCATGCCTGGCGCACCCCTCGACGAGATCGTCTCCCGGGTCGACACCGAGGCGGTGTCACGCGTGCGCGGCGCGGCGGGCCGGGACGCGCTCTTCCCGGTTCTCGTCACGTTGCACGTTCGTCGTGGGTGAGCGCCAGCCCACCGCGCAGGCCGCGGCCAGGCAGGCCAGGGGGACGACCGGCACGACGTACCGATGATCGAAGGCGGCGACCAGCGGGGGCAGGAGCAGCAGGGTGAGTGCGAAGCCCAGTGGGAGCAGGGTCGCCACCCGGAAGCGGATGATCATCACCAGGAACGTGAAGCCGAAGATCGCCGCCAGGATGGGGCCGCGCAGGAAGACCTGGCTCTGGTAGGCGCGTATCCACGACGCGAACGGCTCGACGATCTCGGTGTCGGCGCGGCTGCCCTGGTATTGCATCATCAGCTCGGGCGCCGACCGTCCCGCCGAGGCCAGCTTGTCGCTCAGCGGTTTCACGAAGTCGGGGAACTGGTAGGCGCTCTGGGTGCCCGGTGACGGATAGACGACCCGGTCCCAGTGGAACGCCCACATCGCGTCGCCGAGGCCGGTCACCAGGAAGTCGAGCGGCTGGCTGCGCAGGGCCAGCGTCGTGAACTCCGAGGCCAGTTCGTCGCGCTGTTTGCCGGTCTTCATGATGGGCGAGGCCGGGTCCCAGATGTAGGCCGGGGCGGCCAGCCGGGGGCCGATGTCGGGGCACAGGACCTTCAGGTGCTCCGGCGGGTTCATCCTGCCGCAGTCGGCGAAGGTCATCGTCCGCGACCAGAGCCACACGCTGCTGCTGCCCATGCCGTAGCTGCCGTAGGCCGCGTTGAACCAGACGGCGTATCCGGCCACCGCCACCCCGGCCACGCCGACGCCGGCCAGCACCCGCTGCCAGCCCGCTCGCGCGATCAGCAGCCACACCGCCGCCACCCCGATCAGCGGCAGGCCGAGTGTGCGGGTCATCGCCGAGAACGCCAGCAGCAGGAACGCCACGCCGACCATGAGCCGGCTGCGCGGGTTGAGCAGGATCAGCGTCACCGCGGCCACCACGAGGAACGTGAACAGCAGGTCGGCCATCACGAGGTGTTCGAGCTGGATCTGGTACGCGTCCAGCAGGATCGGCGCCGTCGCCAGCCCGGCCGCCCAGCCGGGGAGGAAGGTGCGTTTGCGCAGGATGACGTACACGCAGCAGGCGATGCCCAGCCCGAGCAGGTGCTGCACGGTGACGAGGGCCAGCACTGAGTGGAACGGCGCGAGGAACACCGAGTAGCCGGAGGGGCGCGACTCCAGGGGACGCATGTCCAGGGCGGAGCTCAGGTAGGAGAACGAGTCGGCCCAGAACCACAACGCGGGGCGATATCCGAGGCTCGCGACGACCCGGACGGTGATCCCCGACACCAGGAGGGTGAGGAAGACCCAGTGGGTCCGGAGGAAGCTGCCTGCGGGAATGATGTCCACCGCCTTTCAGGGGGACATTTCAGCACTGGACGGGAGTGAACGCCAGTGGAAGGGGGGACGTGAGGGTCCCAACTACACAGAGTGACTGGAGGGGGATTACCCGTTAATTGGGGCTCCAATTAGGTAGCAGAAAACCACTTCTGTTCTTTTTGGTACGGATTAGCCTGTGCCTCCGTGGAGCGTTCTAATGGCGCGGAGGGTACTAAATGGAAATTCACGATGCGATGCGTGAACATCGGACAAATCGTCGGATGTTACGCGTCAACCTGATCATTGGTCTCAGCACCGCAGTCATCACCCTGGTCGGCACTCTGGTGGGCCTGCGGTTCCTGCCGGCGGGAGGCGTGGTCGCCATCGCTCCCAAAGCGGAGGTGACGGTGATCGACACGGTGACTGCCCTGACGACCGTGACGGCGACGGCCACTCAGACGGTGACCGTCACGCAGGCCCCCGCCGCGCCCAACCCCGCCGCAGCAGGAGAGCCTGTCGACAGCCAGCCCATGGCCGCGGCCTCCGGCGCCCTGTTCCTGGCCGACAAGGATGCCTCGGACGATCACTGGGCATATCGGGACACCTACACGATCAAGCGGACCCGCTACACCCGGGCCATCGCCATCGCCACCGACAACGACGGCGGATTCGTCGAGTACACCCTGGAGAGTCGATATGCGACCTTCAAGACGACGCTCGGCATCAACGACCTCGCGGGCGACTCATGCGAGGTCGCTTTCCGTTTCTACGGCGACGGCACGCTGCTGCACGAGCAGTCGGTCGAATACGCCAAGCCCAAGAAAGTCGAATTCCCCATCGGGGACGCGGTGAAGATCAGAATCTCGGCTGACGACCTGTCCGGTAATTGTTTCATGAACTCCGGCGGGGCCGCCGTGATGGGCGATCCGCACCTGGCCTCGGCCTGACCCGCTCAGCACTCGATGACGTTGACCGCGAGCCCGCCGCGGCTGGTCTCCTTGTACTTGGAGTGCATGTCGCGGCCGGTGTCGCGCATCGTCTTGATCGCCTTGTCGAGCGACACGAAGTGTTTCCCGTCGCCGCGCAGCGCGATGCGGGCCGCCGCGATGGCCTTCACCGAGGCCACGGCGTTGCGCTCGATGCACGGGATCTGCACCAGGCCGCCGATCGGGTCGCAGGTCAGCCCCAGGTTGTGTTCGATGCCGATCTCGGCGGCGTTCTCCACCTGTTCCGGTGTGCCGCCCAGCACCTCGGTCAGGCCGGCCGCCGCCATCGAGCAGGCCGAGCCGACCTCTCCCTGGCAACCGACTTCGGCGCCCGAGATCGACGCGTTCTCCTTGAACAGCACCCCGACCGCGCCCGCCGTGAGCAGGAACCGCACCACGGCGTCGTCGTCGGCGCCGGGCATGAACCGCGTGTAGTAGGAGATGACCGCCGGGATGATGCCGGCCGCGCCGTTGGTGGGGGCGGTCACGATGCGGCCGCCCGCCGCGTTCTCCTCGTTCACGGCCAGCGCGAACAGGGTCACCCAGTCCATCGCCTGGAGCGGATCGCGTTCGGCCGGTTCGCTCTGGAGCTGGCGCTGGAGCTGGTGGGCGCGGCGGCGCACCTTCAGGCCGCCGGGCAGCACGCCCTCGCGGGAGGATCCGCGCCGGACGCACTCGTCCATGACCCGCCACAGGTTGATCAGGCCCGACTTGATCTCGGCCTCGGTGCGGCCGAAGGCCTGCTCGTTGGCCATCATCAAACCGGAGATCGACAGGCCCGTCTCGGCGCACTGCGCCAGCAGTTCGCCCGCCGTCAGGAACGGATGGGGGAGCGGGGTGTCGTCGGGCTTGATGCGGTCGGCGCCGGTGGCGTTCTCGTCGACGACGAAGCCGCCGCCGACCGAGTAGTAGATCTTCTCTCTCAGTACGTCGCCCGTATCGCCCCACGCGGTGAAACGCATGCCGTTGGGGTGGCCGGGGAGCGAGATCTTGCGTTCGAAGATCAGGTCGTCGCCGACCACGAACGGGACGACTCGCTGCCCCATCAGGGACACCGTGCCCGCCGCGCGCATCGCGGCCAGCATGCCGTCGACCGCGTCGACGTCGACGAGTTCGGGTTTCTCCCCGGACAGACCCAGCAGCACGGCCTTGTCGCTGCCGTGGCCCTTTCCGGTCAGGCCGAGGGAGCCGTACAGGATGACCTGGACTTTCGCGGTCTTCTCCAGAAGACCGTCGTGCAGCAGGCCGCGCGCGAACTTGTGCGCGGCGGCCATCGGGCCGCCCGTGTGGGAGCTGGACGGCCCGATGCCGACCTTGAAAAGGTCGAAGACGCTGATCGCCATATGCGGGGGATCAGGACTCGGCGGCGGTGAGGGTGGCGTACTCCTCGTTGGTGAGCAGGTCGTCGGGGGTGCCCTCGATGCGCACGCGGAACAGCCAGCCCTCGCCATAGGGGTCGCTGTTCACCAGGGACGGGTCGTCGACCACGGTCTGGTTGATCTCCACGATCTCGCCGCCGACGGGGGCGTAGATGTCGCTGACCGATTTGGTCGACTCGACCTCGCCGACCGCGTCGCCCGCCTCGATCGTCGCCCCGGCCTCGGGGAGCTGGACGTAGACCACGTCACCCAGCGACTCGGCGGCGTAGGCGGTGATTCCGACGGTGACGGTCAGACCGTCGTCCAGCCCGGCCACCCACTCGTGCTCTTTGGTGTAGCTGAGCTCGTCGGGAATGCTGCTCACTTCTTCCTCCTGTAGAAAGGCAGGTCAACGACGTCGACCGGTTCGTGGGAGCCGCGGATGTCCACGGCGGCGGGGGTTGAGGTCACGTAGGCCATCGCGATCGGGCGGCCGATCGACGGCGACGGTGCGCCGCTGGTGACCTCGCCGATCACGGTGCCCTCGGCGTCGACGACGGCGAAACCGTGGCGGGGCACCCGGCGGCCCTTCATCACCAGGCCGACCAGGCGCTTTTCTGTCTCAAGAGCGGAGAGGGCCGCGCGGCCGACGAAGTCGCCGGGCTTGTCGAAGCGGACGACTCTGCCGAGACCGGCGTCCATGGGCGTGGTGGCCGAGGTGAGCTCGTTGCCGTACAGCGGCATTCCGGCTTCGAGTCGCAGCGTGTCGCGGGCGCTCAGCCCGGCGGGGACCAGGCCGTGAGAGGCCCCGGCTTCCATGAGCGCGTGCCAGAGCTTCACCGCGTCGTCGGCCTGGACGAACAGCTCGAAGCCGTCTTCGCCGGTGTAGCCGGTGCGGGCGATCAGCGCCTCGACGCCGGCGACGGTGCCGGGCAGGCCGGTGTAGTACTTCAGACCCGGCAGGTCGGCGTCGGTGAGCTGGGCCAGGATCTCCGGGGAGTTCGGGCCCTGGACGGCCAGCAGCGCGTAGGAGTCGGAGCGGTCGTCGACCACGGCGTCGTGGTTCTTGGCGCGGTCGGTGAGTTCCGCCGCCACCTTCAAGTAGTTGGACGCGTTCGCGCAGACCATGAACTCGTCGGCGGCGAGGCGGTAGACGATCAGGTCGTCGACGATGCCGCCGTCGGCGTCGCACATCATCGTGTAGCGGGCCCGGCCCGGCTCCAGGCCGCCCAGGTTGCCGACCAGCGCGTGGTCGAGGGCGTCGGCCGCGCCCGGACCGGTCACGTAGATCTCGCCCATGTGGGACAGGTCGAACAGCCCCGCGGCGGTGCGGACTGCGGTGTGCTCGGCCGACTCACTGCCGTAGCGCAGCGGCATCAGCCAGCCCGCGAAGTCGGTCAGGGTCGCGCCGAGGCTCTTGTGCACCTCGTGCAGCGGGGTCGGTCGGGACATGAAGCGCACCTCGAATAAGGTCGGATGTCAGCATCCTCCCCCTCTGTCATGGGTGCCTGAGAGCTTCGCCCGAGTTTTGCCGGACTTTCACCTTCGGCGAGGCCACAGGCCTGCTTTCCAGAGGACACCTCGCCCGCACGGTCCTTTGCCTTGAGAGGTTCGCGGGGAGGGCTTGCTCCTTCAGGGGCCCTGGCCGGATGCCAGGGCGCTCTCCCGCGCGGGATCACTGGTGTGTCGTCAGCCTATCTGCCCCTCCCGGCCGGGCGGAACCCGGCGCGGAGGACGAACGACCCGAAGACCGGCGCCTCCTCATCGGCCTCCGGATGCCACTGGACCGCCCACACCGTCTCGTCAAGCATGACCGCCTCGATCGTGCCGTCGTCGGCGCGGGCGATCGTTGTGAGACCTGGCGCCAGCTTGTCGACGGCCTGGTGGTGGTAGTGGGCGGGAGTGATCTCCCCGGTGCCGTAGAGCCGTTGCAAGGGCTGCGAAAGACGTACCGGAACCCTTCCGTAGACCCCCGGGGCCGGAGAGTGGCGGTCGGTGCCGCACACGTCGGGCAGATGCTGGACCAGCGTGCCGCCCAGCGCGACGTTGAGCACCTGAAGGCCCCGGCAGATGCCGAGGATCGGGAGCCTGGTCGCCAGGGCGGCTTTGACCAGCGAGAACTCGGCGTCGTCCCGGAAATCGCGGATGTATCCGGTTCTCGGGTGCTGAGCGCTGCCGTACCGGCCGGGGTCGATGTCGCCGCCCCCGGCCACGATCAGGCCGTCGAGACGGCCGACGAGCTCGCCCGGGTCACCGGCGGGCGGCAGGATCACCGGCTGCCCACCGGCCCGTTCGACGTGCCTGACGTAGTCCCACGGCAACAGCGCCGCAGTGGTCTCCCACACCGTGAAACGCGCGGGTTCGGCGTAACACGTGATGCCGATCACGGGCTTCACAGGGGGGTCACGTACGCCCCGGAGATGCCGCCGTCGACCAGGAACTCGGCGGCGGTGACGAACGACGCGTCGTCGGAGGCCAGGAACGCCACGGCGGCGGCGATCTCCTCGGCCCGCGCGAACCTGCCGAGCGGCACGTGCACCAGACGGCGCTGCGCCCGCTCGGGGTCCTTGGCGAACAGTTCCCGCAGCAGGGGGGTGTCGACCGGTCCTGGGCACAGGGCGTTGACCCGGATGCCCTCGCGGGCGAACTGCACGCCCAGCTCACGGGTCATCGCCAGCACGCCGCCCTTGGACGCCGTGTAGGAGATCTGCGAGGTCGCGGAACCCATGACCGCCACGAACGAGGCGGTGTTGATGATCGAGCCCTTGCCCTGCCGCTGCATGTAGGGCAGCACGTGCTTGCAGCACAGGTACACGCTGGTCAGGTTGACCTCCTGGACGCGACGCCAGGCGTCCAGGCCCGTGGTCAGGATCGAGTCGTCGTCGGCGGGGGAGATCCCGGCGTTGTTGAACGCGATGTCGACGCTGCCGAACTCGTCGTACGCGGTCTGGAACATCCGGATGACGTCGTCCTCCTCGGCGACGTTCGCCTTGACGAAGATGCCGCCGACCTCTTCCGCCGCGCGCCGCCCGGCCTCCTCGTCGAGGTCGGCGAGGACGAGCTTGGCGCCCTCCTCGGCGAACCTGCGCGCGGTCGCCATTCCGATGCCCCCGGCGGCGCCGGTGATCACGGCGACCCGGTCCTGCAGACGTTGCATGCTCTTCCTACTCCGTTGAGATGAAGACGTTCTTGGTCTCGGTGAAGGCGGTCAGCGCGTCGGGGCCCAGCTCGCGGCCCAGACCCGACTGTTTGAAGCCGCCGAAGGGCGTCCAGTAGCGGACCGAGGAGTGCGAGTTGACGCTGAGGTTCCCGGCCTCCACCCCACGAGCGACCCTCAGTGCCCTGCCGACGTCGCGGGTCCAGATCGAGCCGGACAGACCGTAGGGGGTGTCGTTGGCCTTGTGCAGGGCGTCTGCCTCGTCGTCGAACGCGACGACCGACACCACCGGGCCGAAGACCTCTTCGCGATAGGCGGGGTCGTCGGCGCCCGTGAGGATGGTCGGCGGGAACCAGTAGCCGGGGCCGTCGGGGTGGGCGCCCTGGAAATACGGATCTCTCACGTAAGAGGTGACCCTGGCCAGGTGTTCCGCGCTGATCAGCGGACCCATCTGGGTGTCTTCCGACGTGGGATCGCCGGTCTTGATGGCCTTCACCGCTTCGGTGAGCTTGGCCAGGAACTCGTCGTGGACGGAACGCTCCACCAGGATCCGGGACCGCGCGCAGCAGTCCTGGCCGCTGTTGTCGAAGACGGCCATCGGGGCACTTTGTGCGGCTTTATCGATATCTGCGTCCGCAAAGACGATATTTGCGGATTTGCCGCCCAGTTCCAGCGTCACCCTTTTGACCTGCTGTGCGGCCTGCGCCGCGATCAGCTTGCCGACCTCGGTCGAGCCGGTGAAGACGATTTTGGCGACATCGGGATGCTCGACCAGACGAGCGCCCGCGACCTCCCCCTCACCGGGCAGGACCTGGAGCACCCCTTCGGGGAGACCCGCCGCGAGAGCCAGCTCGGCCAGCTTCAGCGCGGACATCGGGGTCCACTCGGCGGGTTTCACGATGACCGTGTTGCCCGCCGCGAGCGCCGGAGCCGCGCCCCACATCATGATCACCATGGGGAAGTTCCACGGCACGATGATCCCGACCACGCCCAGGGGCTCCTGGAACGTGACGTCGATGCCGCCGGGCACCGGGATCTGGATGCCGTGGTTGCGCTCGGGCGCTCCTGAATAGAAGTTCAGCACGTCGCGGACGTTGCCGGCCTCCCAGCGGGCGTTGCCCACGGTGTGCCCGGCGTTCGCGATCTCGAGCTGCGCGAGCTCCTCCGCGTGCTCCTCGACCAGCGCGGCGAAGCGCCGCAGCAGCCGCGCGCGTTCGCCGGGGGCGACGTCCTTCCAGGTTCTGTACGCTTTCCTGGCTTTTTCGATGACTCTGTCGACTTCGACGGGGTCGGCGAGTTCGATGTCGGCCAGGATCTGCTCCGTGGCCGGATTGATGATCTTCACAGCCGTTCGAACCCCCGATAGAGCTCCCAGTCGGTGACCGCCGCGTCGAAGGCGGCCAGCTCCACCCGGGCGTTGTTCGCGTAGTGGTCGACGACCTCGTCGCCGAGGGCGTCCCTGGCGAGCGTAGAGCCCTCGAACAGCGCGAGCGCGTCACGCAGCGTCGAGGGGACCGTGTCGGCGCCCGAGGCGTACGCGTTGCCGGTGAAGGCGTCCTCCAGCGGGAGTTCGTCGTCGATGCCCTTCAGACCCGCGGCGATGAGCGCCGAGACGGCCAGGTAGGGGTTCACGTCGCCGCCGGGGACGCGGTTCTCGATGCGGAGCGAGTTGCCCCGGCCGACCAGGCGCAGCGAGCAGGTGCGGTTGTCCACGCCCCACTTCACCGCCGTGGGGGCGAAGGAACCGGCGACGAAGCGCTTGTAGGAGTTGATGTTGGGGGCGTACAGGAGAGTGAACTCGCGCATCGCGCGGAGCTGACCGGCGATGAAGTGCTCGCCGGTCTTCGACAGGCCGTGGGGGCCGTCGCCGGCCATGACCGGGGTGCCGTCGTCGTCGCGTAGCGAGATGTGGACGTGGCAGGAGTTGCCCTCGCGCTGGTTCGGCTTGGCCATGAACGTGAGGGACATGCCCTCCTCGGCCGCGATCTCCTTGGCCCCGTTCTTGTAGACGGAGTGGTTGTCGCAGGTGGTGAGGGCGTCGGCGTACTTGAAAGCGATCTCGTGTTGGCCAAGGTTGCACTCACCCTTGGCCGACTCCACGTACAGGCCGGCGCCCTCCATGCTCAGACGGATGCGGCGCAGCAGCGGTTCCACTCTGGCCGTGCCGAGCAGGGAGTAGTCGACGTTGTAGAGGTTGCCGGGGACGAGATCGCGGTAGCCGCTGTTCCAGGCGTCCTCGTAGCTGGTGCGGTAGACGCAGAATTCCAGTTCGGTGCCCACGAAGGCGGTCCAACCGCGTTCCGCGAGCCTGTCGGTCTGCTTTCGCAGGATCTGGCGGGGCGAGGGGACGACGTCGGAGCCGTCCTCCCAGACCAGATCCGCCAGCAGAAGGACCGTGCCCTCCTGCCACGGGACGCATCGCAGCGTCGCCAGGTCGGGTTTCATCACGAAGTCGCCGTATCCGTGCTCCCACGACGACATCGCGTATCCGCCGACCGTGTTCATCTCCACGTCGACCGCGAGCAGGTAGTTGCAGCCCTCCGCGGCGTGGTCCAGCACCTCGTCGAGGAAGTGCCGCGCCGACAGCCGTTTGCCCTGGAGCCGTCCCTGCATGTCCGTCACGGCGAGCAGGACGGTGTCGATCCGGCCCGCCTGCACGTCTTCCCGGAGTTCGTCGAGTGTCAGCACGCTCGCCTCACCTTCTACGGTATGAAAAAATACCAATGAGGAGCCTAAATGGGGAGGGTGGGGTGAAAGAAACGCAACTCGGATCTTTACTGCGTCCGGTCCGGGCCGGGAACGCGTTCGAGGAGACCGTCGAGCGGCTGCTTCAGGTCGTCAAGCTGGGCGTCGTCCCGCACGGCGAACGCCTCCCGCCCGAGCGTGATCTGGCCGTCCACCTGGGCATCAGCCGGGTCACCCTGCGCGAGGCCATCCGCTCCCTCCAGGAGGCGGGCTATCTCGACGTCCGCCGGGGACGCTACGGCGGCGCGTTCGTCATCTACCGGCCGCCCGACCCCGGAGGCGGCGACCTGGCCGAGGCGGTCAACCAGATGGGCGCGGGCGACCTGGCCGACGCGCTGACCTACCGGATGGCCATCGAGTGCGGGGCCGCGCAGATACTGGCCACCACGACGCTCGACTCAGCCCAGCGGGCGATGCTGCTGCGCCGGCTCTCGGACGTCAACGAGGCCGCCCCCACCGACTACCGCCGCCTCGACGCGGCCTTCCATCTGTCGATCGCGGAGCTGACCGGGTCGCCGCTGCTCGCCGCCGCGTGCGCCGACGCCCGGCTGCGCGTCACCGACCTGCTGAACGCGATCCCCGTGCTCGGCCCGAACATCGCCCACGCGGGCGCGCAGCACCAGGCGATCGTGTCTGCGATCCTGGCCGGCGACCCCGACGGCGCGTCACGGGCCGTGGCCGAACACCTCGAAGGCACGGCCGCGCTTTTGCGTGGGTTCCTGGCCTGAACAGCTCGCATGGGTAGAGTCGCCCCCGGGGGCGGTGACCATGGGTGAACTTTTCCAGCGGGCGGTGGTCGACACCCATCGGCTGCCGCTGTTCTGCTTCTTCGTGGCGTTGATCGTGACGTTCGTGTTCACCCGCATCAACGTGCGGCTGATCCGGGCCGAGGTCCGATGGTGGTTCAGGAACGTCAACGTGGGCGACACGCACGTCCACCACGTCGTGTTCGGCGTGATCCTGATGATGATGAGCGGCGTGGCCGCGCTGCTCGTCGGCCCGGGAGCCGAAGGCTGGCACGCCGTGACCGCCGCCCTCTTCGGCATCGGCTCAGGCCTGGTCCTCGACGAGTTCGCGCTGCTGCTGCACCTGCGCGACGTCTACTGGGCCGAGGAGGGCCGCACCTCCGTCGACGCCGTCTTCGTCGCCATCGCCGTGACGGCCCTGCTGCTCCTGGGCGCCCGCCCGCTGGGCTGGGACGACACCGACGAGGACTTCAAGGCCGCCGTCTTCTTCCTCGTCCTCAACCTCGTCTTCGCCGTCGTCACCCTGCTCAAGGGGAAGATCTGGTCGGGCCTGCTCGGGGTCTTCGTACCGATCTTCGGGTACGTCGGCGCGGTCCGCCTCGCCCGCCCGGGATCGCCGTGGGCGCACTGGTTCTACGACACCAAGCCCGCGAAACTGCGCACGGCGCTGCGGCGGGAGGAACGGTGGCGCCGGCCGGTCATCAAGGCCAAGATCGCGGTCCAGGAGTTCGTGTCCGGACGCCACATAGGTTAGGCCGCCCATTCTGAGGGCAGCCCGGTATGCCATGGGACTCTCCGCGAAATTCCGTGAACTGAAGGCCAGGGCCAAGACCGAGATCGGCGCCAGGACGGGCAACCGCCCCCTCGCCGCCGAGGGTCGTACCGAGCAGGCGGAGGCCAAGCTGCTCACCACCCAGGACCGACTCCGGGCCGTCGCCAACGAGATCCGCAGGAAGTACAAGCGGTAATACTTGGGCGGTGAGTGAAACGTCGTTCCTCGGGGTCTTCCCCGACCGCATCCTGGCCGCCGTCCGCCCCGGGCCTCTGGGCCTCGCGCTGGTGGGCGGCCCGGCTTTGCGCCTGCACGGCATGCGCGCCGACGATCCGGGGGAACTGCGGTTCGCCACCACCGACAAGCTCGTCGAACCGGCCTGGCAGGCGACCGAATCCCTGCACCGGGCCGGTTTCGACGTCTCGGCCGAAGACGCCTCTCCCCGGGTGACCCGGCTGACCGTCCACGACCCCGTCACCGAGCAGACCTGCGTGGTCGACCTGCTGCGCGAAGACCTGGCCGAACCCGTCGAGGAGATCGACGGGACGCCCGTGGTGTCGTTGATCGACGCCACCGGCCTGGCCATGCGTGACCTGCACGAACGCGGGACAGCCGCCGATGTGGTGAACGTGGCCTCGGTGCGGGGGCTCTATTCGTACCGGGAACTCGAAGGTCTGGGCCGCGACCACCTCGACGACTTCGCGGCCGAGGAACTGGCCGACCGCCTCGACGCGGCCGAGATGATGCCGCTGCCCCGCGAGATCCGCTCCTGGGCCCTGGCCTGGGCGGAAGACATCCGCCTGCGCCGCCCGGAAGAGGGCGACACCGACTGGTGACATGGTTCAGCGGTCAGGACGAGGCCGGCGCCGCCGTGCCCGACGTCAGAGCCGCCTGGACGATGCGGATCGCCTCGCCCGTGTCGATGCCGAGGCCGGCGATCACAGCCGCGTAGTCGGCGGCGGCCCGGAGGGCCCGCTCCCGGCTCTCCTCACCGCCGGCCGACACGAACGAGCCGGCCCGCCCGCGTGTCTCGATCAGCCCGGCCTCCTCCAGCTCCCGGTAGGCCCGGCCGACCGTGTTGACGGCCAGGCCGAGGTCGGCCGCGAGGTGGCGGATGGTCGGCAGCCGGGTGCCCACGGCCAGCGTGCGGTCCTGGATCTGCCGGGCGAACTGGGCCCGCAGCTGCTCGAACGGCGGCACCGGTGAGGCCGCGTCGATGACGATCATCGGAGGTTCATGGCCCGCCGGGCCACCGTCGCGCTCGATGGTGTTCTGGTGTGGAGCACGATGAACGCGGTCAGGAACAGGATCAGGTAGGCGATCGAAGCGGCGCTCCACCAGCCGGGTGCGGTGCCGAACAGCAGCACCACGGGCAGCGACCACTGCACGCTCGGCGTGACGAGGTCGCGGGCGTCCTCGACGCGCATGATGACGTCGGCGGTCAGCGACTCCTCGTCCTCCGCCACGACCGGGCACCTGAGCACGTGGCGTAGCTGCAGGACGAAGATGGCTGTCACGCCGAGCAGGCCGATCAGCAGGACGGCGGCCAGCTGCCGCACGACAGGGTCGGGAACGGCCAGGGCGCTCCCGGCCAGCGCCATCGCACCGGCGAAGGTGGCGACCGCGAAGACGGCGTAAGGCTGGCCGACCAGGGCCCGCCAGCCGGGCTGGACCGGATGGGCGGCCCTGCGGGACAGCGTCGCGCCCGCCCGCTGGTCGACGCGCCGCACCCACCAGTCGAGCAGCGACTGTGCCAGCAGCAGCCCGGCCACCAGCGCGGTCAGGGCCAGCAGCGGCAGCGGGCGCTGCGGCTGGACGCCGCCGGAAGCGGAACCGGGGAGCGGGGCGTAGGTCGCGGCGAGCGCGCTCGCGATGATCAGCACGGCCAGCATGACGGCGGCGGCGATACGGGCGCGTCTCCGGACGGCCAGCCGGCCGGCCAGCAGGAGGGTCGGGCGGACGCCGGCCAGCTCATGCCGGGCCAGCCACGCGCCCGCCTCTCGCAGATCGGCCGAACGCTCCGGCGAGCCGGGGTCCGGTAACGGTTCACGGGTCATGCTGGCCCCTTTGTCGCAAGCTTTGTACCAAGATGATGCTTCATAGCTTGCGACAAAGTCAACTCCACGACGGCGACCCCTGCGGCGCTCTGACCTGAGACACGTCCGCTCTGTAACGAAGACGTGGGCGGTGGTTGCCCGTGGATCAGCTCAAGGAGCGGAGGGCCAGGCCCAGGCCCAGGCCGATGACGATCAGGGCGGTGCCGATGGGGGCCAGGCGGGAGAGGCGGGCCGCCGTCGCGGAGAGGCGGCCCAGTTTGAGCAGGGCTTCCACCCGGTCGGCGAGTTTCACCAGGAGGAGGCCGGTGGCCGTGAGGGTGGCGGCCATGCCCGCGCCGTAGGCGAGGACCAGGGCCACGCCGAACCAGGTGCGGCCCAGGGCGGTCGCGCCGAGCAGGACGATCAGGGCTGACGGGCTGGGGACCAGGCCGCCTGCGATGCCCATGCCGATCAGGCCTGCGCGGGAGGGCTTGGCGGTGGGGGTTGTGGTTTCCTCGCGGTCGAGGACCGCCACCGCATGTCCCGAAGCGTGCCCGTGTCCATGTCCGTGCCCGTGCCCATGGCCCTGCCCATGACCATGCCCGTGTCCGTGGCCATGCCCGTGGCCATGCCCGTGTCCGTGGCCATGACTGGGGGAGTCCCCCCGCACTGCGGTCTGGAGGAGGCGGAGGCCGATGGCGGTGACCAATACGCCGCTGGCCACTCCCAGCCACATCAGCACCCGGTCCCCCGACAACGACGACACCGCTGTCAGGGTAAGGCCGACGACCAGCACGCCCGCCGTGTGGGTCGCCGTCACCGTGAACCCCACGACCAACGCGTCGCGGGGACGGCCGCGCCGTCCCGCCAGGTAGGCGGCCATGATGGTCTTGCCGTGGCCGGGGATCAGCGCGTGGCCCGCGCCGAGGATCAGGGCCAGGGCCACACCCAGCAGGCCGACGCCCAGTGTCAGGGACTCGGCGCCGATCAGGTCGGTGAAGGTGCGGTCGAGGGTGTCGAGCCAGCCGCCGATCGGGCCGGGGGCGGTGAAGCCCGCCGGGGCGGTGAGGACGCCGTCCGGGTTCACGGTCAGCGTCACCGAGCGCTGTTCGAGGGGCGAGGCGAGCAGGTCGTCGGGGTAGGTCCGCAGCTCGTCGCTGATGCTCGTGGCGGGGACGTCGGGAGGCGTCAGCCGGACCTCCGGGGAGGCGACGGTGATCTCGCGCCAGCCGATGCGGTCGGGGTCGTGGTCGTCGGTGAAGGCGATGGTCCCGGTCGGTGTCACGTCGGCGACGAACTCGCAGGTCAAACGGGTGGTCTTCAGGCCGCCCTGGCCCTCGGGCCGGGTCAGGTCGCTCTCCGCGACCCGCCACGTCGTGCGCTGGCCGTTCACCCGGAGGGTCTGGGCGGCGGCGACCGCCGCGCAGGTGGGGTGGTCGCCCTGGAGGGTGGGGAGTTCGGCCACGTCCACGACCGCGGTGTTCTCCACGCGGTCCGCGTACAGGCGCAGGCCGTTGTAGTGGTTGACGGTGAAGTTGCCCAGGGGGTGGGCCTGGGCCGCCGTCCCCAGGGCTATGAACGTCGCCAGGCCGACGAGGAAGGCGCGTGCGATTTTCATGAGGACCTCTGGAGGGCGGGGAGAGCGGCGGAGAAACGGGGGTTGTATTCGGTGACCAGGCGCGCGGAGTCCGTCCGGAGACCCAGGGCTTTTTCGATTTCGGCGCGGTGGTGCATGACCAGGGCGTTGCGCCAGCCGGTCGCGGTGGCTTCCTTCGCGTGTTCCAGGGCCTCGGTGGAGCGGCCCGCACGGTGCAGGGCCCAGGCCAGGGCGTCGGCTGCGGCGACGTTGGGGTTTCTCGCGTATTCGGCCTGGGCGAACTTCACGGCTTCGGCGGGTGAGCCGTGGTCGGCTTCGAATTCGGCCCAGGTGATGTCGTCGCGGACGCCGTTGAGGCGCATGAGTTCGCGCTGGGCTTTGAGCGTCGTCCATCCCGGGTCGCGGCCCAGCGCCTTCAGGACCTCTCCCTGCTCGACCAGCGTCTGGGTCAGTGGCAGCCGGGCGGTGACCGCGGCGTACAGAGAAGCGGCCTTTTCCAGATCGCCGGAAAGGGCGGTGACTCTGGCCAGGCCCACGCGGGCCGGGTCGAAGGCGGGGTCGGCGAGCAGGGCCTTCGAATAGTGCGCGCGGGCCTCGTCGTAGCGGCCCTGGCGGAGGTGGAGTTCGCCCAGGTAGTGCTCGCAGAAGGCGATGTCGGCGGGCTGGTAGGCGTCGCGGCGGGCGTATTCGAGCATGTCGCCGGCCATCGCGAGGTCGCCGCGCAACTCGGCGTCGTAGGAGGCCCGGGTGAAGGACGACACCCCGGGCGCCAGGGACATCATCTTCTCTACGGCGCTGGTCGCCTCGGGGTAGCGGCCCAGCTGGTGGAAGCTGTCGGCCAGCACCCCGTAGGCGGGGGCCCCGTACGGATTGACGGTGATGGCCTGCCGCGCGGTCGCGACGGCCTGGGTGAACTCGTGCCGGCCCGCCTCCAGGGAGGCCCGGCCGGTCAGGCCGGCGGGGTTGCCGGGGCTCACTTCCAGCGATCTGGCCACCGCCCGTTCGGCCTTGCCGTACCAGGACGGGTCGCCGGTGAGCCGGGCCCTGTCGACGTAGGACGAGCCGAGCGCGGCCCAGCCGACGTAGTCACCGGGCAGTCGGCGCAGGCGTTCCTGCAGGTCGTCGGCGGGGGCCGCGATCACTTCTGCGGGTGCGCGGGGGGCGAGGTTGGCGGCGGCGGTGACGGCGGTCGCGATGGCGATGATCCCGGCCAGCGCCACGCCGCCGCGCTTGAGAGAGCGCATGGCAAGGACTCCAGAGAAGAGGGCGCCGCCGCGGAGGGGAAAGCGCGGCGGCGATCGGACGGGATCTACGACCCGGAGAGGGCCCGGTTCACGGCCACGTTGCTCGGGCCGGGGATGTACGGGAACGTCGACAGCGCCGGCTGGTCGTTGGCGTCGACCTTGTCACCGGCCGCCAGCGCCTGCACGAGCTGACCGGTCTGCGCCGCGCCGGCCATGGCCTGGATCGCGATGTCGACCACGTCGTCGCCGAGGCGGCGGCCGTTCGGGAAGCCCTGCAGGTCGCCCGCGAGCACGCCGAGGCGGTTCGGGTTCGCGGTCACCGGCACGGCCATGTTCAGCCGCAGCATCTCGGCCGGGCGCAGCTTGCCCGCGTCCTTGTTGAGCGTCTGCGAGTTGAGGTCGGCGTTGATCGGGCCGTTGCCCTTCGCGATGCCGGTCAGGAAGATCTCGACCAGGTCGTTGCGCGGGGTCTTGGGCGCCTTCAGGCCGTAGATGGCCTCCAGCAGCTTGGGCAGTTCGGGCTCGGTGACCCTCTTGACCACGGCCGGGATCGAGGCGTCCTTGTCGGGGCTCAGCGAGTTGAAGGCGTCTTTCAGGCCCGAGGGCAGCACGACCTCGTTGACCAGCGGCTGGCCGAGGCGCGACACCTGCACGTAGCCCTTCGGCGACCACTTGTCGGTGGTGGCCCAGATGCCGACGACCGGGTTGCGGGCGACGCTGCCGCGCAGGGCGATCTCCTTCTTGGGGATCTGCAGGCCCAGCGTGTGGACGTTGTAGCCGCGCGTGGTGTCCTGGCCGACCTCCGACAGGTCGCCGCCGTAGAGGAGGTCGAAGACGCGCAGGTCGAGGAAGAACGCCTCGTCCGACTGGCCGGCGAACTGCTTGCCGCCGCCCCTGATGTTGTCGATGGCCTGGCCGCGCAGGGTGTTGTAGTCGGGCATGGAGGCCCGGCCCACGTTGCTGGGGGCGACCGTGCCCCGGCCGATGACCGTGGCGCCGCGGTGGGTGATCTTCCTGAGTGTGTACGTCTGCTTGAACAGCAGGTTCGGGTCGTCGAGTGACGTGATCGGGCCGTTGTTGTAGAGGAACGTGGAGTTCCCGCGCTTGTCGACGTCCTTGAACGTCCACTGGTAGACGACGTCGGGCTTGGCGTCGCCGTTGTTGTCGATCTTGATGTTGTAGCGCGAGTTGGTGTCGAAGAAGTAGAAGTTCGGGCCGCCGTTGGGCTCCTCGAACGGGATCCAGTTGGCCAGCAGGGTGACGGTGTCCTGCTTGTCGGGGCTGGTGAAGGCGTACACATCGGTGTTGTCGTTGCGCGGGTCGCCCGCGATCAGCGGGGCCTCACGGTGCGAGGAGGCGCTCGGCGCCTCCGGCCGGAGAATGACGAACGACGCGGCGGCGAGGGCGCCCGCCACCCCCACGGCGACGATCGATCGCGGGGTGATCCGGAACTCCATGGCTATGGGGTCCTCTCGGGGACGAAGAGACAGATTGTCGAGGGGTCCGGCCGGAGTCCTCGACCGCCTATTCGCCTCATCGCCGCGATCGGATTGGTCCCATTCGCAAAAAGAAACGGCCCCCTCGCGCGAGGGGGCCGCCGGGGTGACTACGCGCAGGTGTACGACGTCACGGTCGAGGTGTTCCCGTTGGGCCGGGAGACCTGGTAGCCGAACGTCGTGCTCGCGCCGGAGCCGAGGTTGCCGTTGTAGGGCATGTTCGTCGCGGTCACCGTCTGGCCGGAGACGCTGAAGTTCGCGCCCCACGAGCCGGCGACCGTGTGGCCGGTGGGCAGCGTGAACGTCACCGTCCAGGAGGTCCGCGCCGTGGTCCCGTTGGTCACGGTCACCGGCTGGACGACGTAGCCGTTGCCCCACTGGGTCTGCACGGTCCCGGTCGTGGTGCAGCCGCCCGAGGAGCCGCCGGTCGTGGTGAACGTGACCGAGGACGAGTTGGCGGACAGGTTTCCGGCTCCGTCGCGGGCTCGGACATAAACCGTGTAAGCGGTTGATGCGGTCAGGCCGGTCAGGGCGATCGAGTTGGTCGTGGTGGTGCCGAGCTGGGTGCCGTTGGAGCGGTAGACGTTGTACCCGGCCAGACCGGATCCGCCGCTGTCGGTGGAAGCGGTCCAGGTCAGCGAGGCGCCGGTGGAGGTCACGCCGGACGCGGTCGGGGCGCCCGGAGTGGTCGGCGCGGTGGTGTCGGAAGGCGCGGCCGTGGTGGTGAAGGTGACCGAGGAGGAGTTGGCGGACAGGTTTCCGGCTCCGTCGCGGGCTCGGACATAAACCGTGTAAGCGGTTGATGCGGTCAGCCCGGTCAGGGCGATCGAGTTGGTGGTGGAGGTGCCGAGCTGGGTGCCGTTGGAGCGGTAGACGTTGTACCCGGCCAGACCGGACCCGCCGGAGTCGGTGGAGGCGGTCCAGCTCAGCGAGGCGCCACTACTGGAAATCGATGAAGCGGTGGGAGTCCCCGGGGTCGTCGGCGGCGTCGTGTCGGTCGGCTGGGTGCCGCCGCCGCACATCGTGCACTCGACCGCTGTGGACGCGATTCCGTTCGCCCCGTTGAACAGGCGGGTGCCCCACGACGTGAGCTGGTTCGGGTTGAAGTTGGTGACCTGGTCGAGGTACTCGACGCCGCCGCCGTTGCCCGACCACGACCAGCCGAGGTAGCCGATGCCCCGGGTCTGCGCCTGGGCCATGATCGTGTCCTCGTCGGGGTTGCCGTCGGAGTGGTCGAAGCCGAACTCGCCGATGACCAGCGGCAACCCGGCGGTCTGGAAGGCGTTCAGGTACGCGTTGATCTCGGCGGCGGTGTCGAACACGCCGTACATGTGCACGGAGAAGACCGTGTTGCGCTGGCTGTCGGCGGCGGCCACCGTCGCCGCGGTGTCCCGCATGGTGAAGCCCCAGTCCTGGCCCCAGTTGGGGGCGTCGACCATGAGCAGGTGCTGGAATCCGGCGCTGCGCATGCGCTGGATGGCGGCCGAGGTGGCCTGGGTCCAGTTGGGGGTGACGGCGTTGTTGCCGAACGGCTCGTTGCCGATGTTGATGATGACGTTGTTCTCTTCGCCGGTGAGCACGCTCTGGATGCTGATCCAGTAGTTCACGGCGGCGTCGAGGCTGACCGAGCCGCTCTGCTCGCCGAAGCCGGTGGTGTCGTGGTTCTCCAGGATGCACACGAGCTTGTTCGCCTTGCACAGGGAGATGATGTTGGCCACGTCGGAGGCGCCGTTGGCGGGCCAGCGTCCACCGCTCAGCACGACGCGGACGGCGTTGGCGCCCTTGGCCTTGATGGCGGCGATCGAGCTGGTCTGGGTCGGGTACCAGGTGTGCGCGTGACTGGTGCCGCGGATGACGAAGTTGCTGCCATTGGCCTCCACGATGTTGCGGCCGCTGACCCGCAGGCCGACGGCGGCCTGGGCGGGGGAGGCGGCGACGAGCAGGGACGCGATCAGGGTGAGGACCGCCGCGCATGTGAGCGCGATCCGTCGTCTCATGGCGTGACTCTTTTCATGAACCGGTTAAGGGAGCAGTTTCCCCAGAGTCGGGCGAAGCGCCGGAGGTGTACAGGAATCCACCTGTGGCATGAGCCGAAACCCGAGGTGACCGGCCAGACTCGGATGAAAGCTTCAATTCCACGTCAAGCCAGGTTGACACCTTCTTTGTCGTCAACCTAGATTGACGTCGTCAACTTTAATTGACGTCCTTCAGGGGGCTCACGTGACGTCGTCCTGGCGAATGCTCGCCGACCTGCTCAAACCACACCGGCGCACACTCGTGCTGGCCGGAATACTCACGCTCGCCGGTTCGGCCGGCGGGCTCGCGATGCCGTTGTTCGTCCGGTCGGTGATCGACCGGTTCGGGGCGGGGGAGAGCGTCCTCGGGCCCGTGCTGCTGCTCACGGTCGTGGTGCTCATCGGGGCGTCGGTCTCGGCGTTCGGGCAGTTCGTGCTGGAGCGGATGGGCGAGGGGATCGTCCTGTCCGCCCGGATCCGGCTCGTCGACCGGGTGCTCCGGCTGCGGGTGCCGGAGGTCGACCGGCTCAAGCCCGGGGACCTGCTGTCCCGCGTCACCTCCGACACGACGCTGCTGCGTACCGTCACCACCGACGGTCTGGTCGGCGCGGTCGGCTCGGCGGTGCTGTTCATCGGGGCGGCCGTGCTGATGGGCGTCATGGACCTGGTGCTGCTGCTGGTCACGCTCGGCGTGGTGGCGGGAGTGGGCGGGCTGGGCACGCTGCTGTTCCCGCGCATCCGCAGGGCCTCCCTCCGCGCCCAGGAGGCGCTGGGTGAGATGGGCTCGGCGCTCGATCGGGCTCTTCAGGCCTTCCGTACGGTCAAGGCGTCCGGCGCCGAGGCCCGCGAGATCGCCGTGATCGGGGCCGCCGCGAAGAAGGCCCGCGACCGGGGCGTGCTCTCCTCGGCCTACCAGTCGATCGCCGGCACCACCGCGTGGCTGTCGGTCCAGCTCGCGTTCCTGGTCGTGCTGGCGGTCGGCGGCGCGCGGGTGGCCAGCGGCGCGATGACCATCGCCACCCTGATCGCGTTCCTGCTCTACCTGTTCTTCCTGGTCGCGCCCCTGGGCCAGATGGTGCAGGCGGGAACCCAGCTCCAGAACGGCCTGGCCGCGCTCACCAGGATCAGGGAGATCGACGACCTCCCGGTCGAACCGGCCGCCACCCCGGGCCAGGCCACCGGCGTCCCGGTCGGTGTGGTCTTCGAGGACGTGGTGTTCCGCTACGGCGACGACCGCCCGACCGTGCACCACGGCGTCAGCTTCGAGGCGCCACCCGGGCGGCTGTCGGCCCTGGTCGGCCCGTCGGGCGCGGGCAAGTCGACGGTGTTCGGGCTGGTCGAACGCTTCTACGAGCCTTCCTCCGGCCGCATCAGCATCGGTGGGACCGACATCACCGAATGGCCCCTGCCCGACCTGCGGGCCGCCGTCGGTTACGTCGAACAGGACGCCCCCGTTCTCGACGGAACCTTCCGGGAGAACCTCACCTTCGCCGCCCCCGACGTGACCGAGGAGGAGATCCGGAGCGCGCTGGTTCGTACCAGACTCGACGATCTGGTCGACAACCTGCCCGAGGGCCTGGAGACCCAGGTCGGGCATCGCGGCATCCTGCTGTCGGGCGGCGAACGCCAGCGCGTCGCCATCGCCCGCGCCCTGCTCCGGCGACCGAGGCTGCTGCTCCTCGACGAGGCCACCTCCCAGCTCGACGCGGTCAACGAGCTGCGGTTGCGCGAGGTCATCGCCGAGGTCGCCCGCGAGACGACCGTGCTGGTCATCGCGCACCGCCTGTCCACCGTCACCGGCGCCGACCGGATCATCGTCATGGAGGCGGGGAAGGTCCGCGCCAGCGGCACCCACGACGAGCTGATCGCCGAAGACGACCTCTACCGCGAACTGGCGGCCACCCAGTTCCTGGTCAACTCCTAACCGGAGCTTTTCCCACGGGGGGAGGTGACGGGAGCGGATCGCGGGCACCCCGCAAGAAGCGGAGCCTCTCCTTCGCCACAGAGCCGGAACCGGGTCAACGCGCACGTGCGGTCGCGTCCGGGACGGGGTGCCCCGGGACGCCGGGGTGCCCCTCCGACTCTCACCGCCGTATCCTGCGGGAGACGGATGTGAATACTTTCATTCAGGAGAGTGCGCCATGCCGACCGTGCGGAGCCCCCGTGGCACGACCTTGACGGCCAAGGGCTGGCCCCAAGAGGCCGCGCTCCGGATGATCCAGAACAACCTCGACCCCGAGGTGGCCGAACACCCCGAACAGCTCGTCGTCTACGGCGGCTCGGGCAAGGCGGCCCGCGACTGGCCGAGTTTCCAGGCGATCGTCCGGACCCTCACCACCCTCGAAGGCGACGAGACCCTGCTCGTGCAGTCGGGCCGTCCGGTCGGCGTCATGCGCACCCACGAGTGGGCGCCCCGGGTGCTGATCGCCAACTCCAACCTGGTGCCCGACTGGGCCAACTGGGAGGAGTTCCGCCGCCTGGAGGCCGCCGGTCTCACCATGTACGGCCAGATGACCGCCGGTTCCTGGATCTACATCGGCACCCAGGGCATCCTCCAGGGCACCTACGAGACCTTCGCCGCCGTCGCCGCCAAACGGTTCGGCGGCTCGCTGGCCGGCACCATCACGCTGACCGCCGGTCTCGGCGGCATGGGCGGCGCCCAGCCGCTGGCCGTGACGATGAACGGCGGCGTGGCCATCTGCGTCGACTGCGACCCGAGGTCGATCGAGCGGCGCATCGAGCACCGCTACCTGGACGTGAAGGCCTCCTCGCTGGCCGAGGCGCTGCGGATGGCGTACACGGCCCGTTCGGAAAGAAAGGCCCTGAGCATCGGCGTCGAGGCGAACGCCGCCGACGCCCTGCCCGAACTCCTCGCCATGGGCGCCGAGATCGACATCGTCACCGACCAGACCTCCGCCCACGACCCGCTCATGTACCTGCCGCAGGGCGTCGCCTTCGACGACATGGCGGCCGAACGCGAGAAGGACCCGGCGGGCTTCACGCTGAAGGCCCGCGAGTCGATGGCCCGTCACGTCGAGGCCATGGTCGCCTTCCTCGACGGCGGCGCCGAGGTCTTCGACTACGGCAACTCGATCAGGGGAGAGGCCCAGCTCGCCGGATACTCCCGCGCGTTCGCCTTCCCCGGCTTCGTGCCCGCCTACATCCGCCCCCTGTTCTGCGAGGGCAAGGGCCCGTTCCGCTGGGCCGCGCTGAGCGGCGACCCGCGCGACATCGCGGCGACCGACCGGGCGATCCTCGACCTGTTCCCCGACAACGAGCCGCTGGCCCGGTGGATCCGGCTGGCCGGGGAGCGGGTCCAGTTCCAGGGCCTCCCGGCGCGCATCTGCTGGCTCGGCTACGGCGAACGCGACAAGGCCGGTGAGCGGTTCAACGAGATGGTCGCCGACGGCACGCTCAGCGCCCCCGTCGTCATCGGCCGCGACCACCTCGACTGCGGGAGCGTCGCATCCCCGTACAGAGAGACCGAGGCGATGCTCGACGGGTCGGACGCCATCGCCGACTGGCCCCTGCTCAACGCCATGGTCAACGTCGCCTCCGGCGCCTCGTGGGTGTCGATCCACCACGGCGGCGGCGTCGGCATCGGCCGCTCCATCCACGCCGGCCAGGTCACCGTCGCCGACGGCACCCCTCTGGCCGCCGAGAAGCTGAACCGGGTCCTCACCAACGATCCGGGCATGGGCGTCATCCGCCACGTCGACGCGGGTTACCCCGAAGCCGCCGATGTGGCGGCCGAGACGGGGGTCCGGGTGCCGATGCGGGAGGATTGAGGCGTGGTCGACGGTCTCGAACGCCTCCTCGACGGCCGCCGCCTCTCCCCGGCGCAGCGCCGCATCGCCCACTACCTGGGCGAACACCTCCACGAAGCGATCTTCCTGTCGAGCGTGGAACTGGCCGAGCGAGCCGGGGTGAGCCAGCCGTCGGTGACCCGGTTCGCCACGGCCCTCGGCTTCGCCGGCTACCCGGAGCTGAGACACGCCCTGCGCCCGCTGGTCCTGGGCGGCCCGTTGTCGAAGATCGAGGCGGGTCCCGACGCCCTCGACACGGAGATCGGCAACCTGCGCTCCCTGCGGGACCGCGTCGAACCGCTGACCGAGACGGTCGGCGAGGTCGGCATGGCCCTGGCGGCCAGCGAGCCGCTGCCGATCCTGGGCCTGCGCGTCTCCAGCGGCCTGGCCACCACGTTCGCCTACTTCGCCCGGCGGATCCATCCCGACGTGCGGCTGTTCACCAGTGGCGGCTCCGAACTGGCCGACGGCCTCCACGCCGCACGCAGGGCCGGCGCGGGCTGGCTGCTGGCCATCGTCCTGCCGCGCTACCCCGCCGAGGCGGCGGTGGCCCTGACCGAGGCCCACGAGCTGGGCCTGTCGATCGCCGTCATCACCGACCGCCCCGACGTGCCCTTCCCCGCCGACGTCGTCTTGGACGCACCGGTCGGGGAGCGCCTGGTCTTCGACTCCCACGTGGCGCCCCTGGCGTTGGCGATGCTTCTCGTCGAAGCCATGGCCGACGCGTCGCCCCTGCGGACGCAGGCCCGCCTCGACGAACACGAACGCTTCACCGAACGGGCCGGGACGTTCCTGGAGTGGCGCGAACCGGAGAGCTGACGCAACCGGGCCACTCGCCGTCCCCCGGAGCGGCCCGCCCCGGGGAACGACACGTCAGGCGGCCAGTCGCCGCAGTGACCGCATCGACCACACGAGCGTGACCACCGCCAGCCCGATGAGCAGCGCGAACGCGATCGGGATGGTCGAGTCGCCGAGGTCGCCGCGGAACAGCGACCGGCCGGCCTCCACGCCGTAGTAGAGCGGGTTGAACTTGGCGAGGGTCTGCAGCCAGTCGGGGCCGAGCGAGACCGGCAGGAACAGGCCCGCGATCAAGGTCAGCGGCATCGCGAAGAACTGGACGAGCTGCGAGACGCCGTTCTCGTCCTTGATGGCCAGCGCGAGGCCGTAGGAGAGGCTGGCGGCGAACAGGCCGGTCACGGCCATCAGCAGCAGCATGACGAGGAACTCGGGCACGCCGATGCGCAGGCCCATCAGGATGGCCACGCCCATCACGAGGATCGCCTGCAGCACCAGAACGAGCATGTCTTTGGCGACCCGGCCCAGGATGATCGCCGGCGGCCAGACCGGTGAGACGGCGAGCCGTTCGAGCACCCCGTTCCGGGTCTCGTTGATCATGCCGAAACCGGCGAACAACGAGCCGAACAGAGCGATCATCATCATCGAACCGGGGGTGAACATGGCCAGCACCTCGGGCATCGAACCGCTGGCGGTCGTCGACCCGAGCAGCGGTGCGAAGAAGATCAGATAGAGCACCGGCTGCATGATGCCGAACAGTGGCCACACCGGATTGCGGAGCAGGAACCTGAGCTCGTAGCCCAGGAACAGGGACGTCTGACGAATCATGTCGGGGGGTCCTTGGGGGCTTATGCGGCGTCGCGCAGCGAGCGGCCGGTGTGGCGGAGGAAGACATCGTCGAGGGTGGCCCGGTCGAGGGAGATCGACTCCAGGGTCAGGCCGCGCTCTTCGAGCACCCGCAGCAGGTGCGGCAGGCCGTGCTCGCCGTCGTCGAGGTAGGCCCGCAGCAGACCCTCCTCGGTGCGCACCTCCTTGACGTAGGTCTGGGCCCGGAGAGCTTCGGCGGCCTCCTCGACGCCCTTCAGCTTCAGCGTGACGACGTCGCCCGCCACCTCCTTCTTGAGGGAGGAGGGGGTGCCCTCGGCGACCACGGTGCCGTTGTCGATGATGACCAGCCGGTCGCAGAGCGCGTCGGCCTCGTCGAGGTAGTGGGTGGTGAGCAGCACGCTGGTGCCGCGGTCGCGGAGGGCCTTGACCTCGTCCCACAGGTTGGCGCGGTTCTGCGGGTCGAGCCCGGTGGTGGGCTCGTCGAGGAAGACCAGCGGGGGCGAGGTGACCAGGCCGATCGCGATGGCGAACCGGCGCTTCTGACCGCCGGACAGCGTCTTGGCCGGGCGCTTGGCGATCTCGGTCAGGCTGAAGGTGGTCAGCAGGTCGTCGGCGCGGGCCTGCGCCTCCTTCTTCGACATCCCGGCCAGCCGGGCCGCGAGCAGGAGCTGGTCGAGGCCGGGATGGTTGTCGTCGATGCCACCGGCCTGACTGACGTAGCCGATGTTCTCGCGGACCTTCGCGGCGTCCTTCACCACGTCGAACCCCGCCACCCGGGCGGTGCCGGCGGTCGGGGCGATGAAGGTCGCGAGCATCCGGACGGTGGTGGTCTTCCCCGCGCCGTTCGGCCCGAGCGCGGCGAAGATCTCACCCTTCTCGACCGCCAGGTCGATGCCCCGGACGGCCTCGACCTCCTCGGTCTTGCCACGGCCGCGTTTGGCTTGGAAGGTCTTGCGCAACCCGTGCGCTTCAATGATCATTCGGACACCTTTTCGATCAGGGGGACGACCCAGCCTCGTGGATGACGCCGGGTCAGGGTCAACCGATTTACGGCAGCTCGCCGTCTTTCACCCGCCCGATCGCACCCTCGATCCAGACGAGCTGCGAGTCGAGCTGGGCGTTGGCCAGCCGGATGCACTCGTCGACGTGGCGGGGCGCGTCGAAGGAGAGCTTGGCCTCCAGTGCGCGCTCGGTGGCCGAGACCGCCGCCCGCAACTGGACCAGCCGCGCCTCCATGGCGTTGACCAGGTCGGCGGGGGACAGCCGGTCCATGAAGGTCAGCGCGACCTGGAACGGGTCGACGATCGGCTTGATCTCCCACCAGTAGGTGAGCAGCTGCCGCTGGAACTCCTCGCGCCCGGTGTCGGTGACCTCGTAGACGGTCTTACCGGCCTTCCCGTGCGCCACGACGGCGAGCAGCCCCTCATCGGCCATCTTGGCCAGGCCGTGATAGATCGACCCATAGGCCACATTCGCCCAGTAACCGGCCCCCCACAGTTCAAGGCGCCGACGCACCTCATAGCCGTGCAGCGGACCGTCGAGCAGAGTGCCCAGGATGAGGACCCTTGTGGAGGACATGTACAAATTTATATACAAACTTGAATAACCGACGCAACGGCTTTCCCGCCGTCCGGATGAGCGGCGACCATCCGGGGTCCCTTAACTAAGGTGATCGCCATGAGTGATCGACCTGTCGCCCTCATCACGGGCGGTTCCCGCGGCCTCGGCGCCGCCGTCGCGCGCGCCCTCTCTCCCACCTACGGCCTGATCCTGGGCGGCAGGGGCGGCGGGAAGCTCGACGAGCTGTGCAAGGAGCTCGGCGCGCGTCCCTTCCCGGTCGAGTTGACCGAGGTCACCGCCAGGGACATCGAAGGGCTCGGGCGCATCGACCTGCTCGTGCACAGCGCGGGCGTGGTCACCCTGGGCGCCGTGGCGCAGACGCCGCTCCACGTCTGGCGGGAGACCTTCGAGGTCAACCTCTTCGCCGTGGCCGAGCTGACCCGGCTGCTGCTGCCCTCGCTCCGGGCGGCGAAGGGGCAGGTCGTGCTCGTCAACTCGGGGGCGGGGCAGCGGGCCCACCCCGACTGGGGCTCCTACGCCGCCAGCAAGTGGGCCCTGCGCGCCTACGCCGACGTGCTCCGCCAGGAGGAGCCCGACCTGCGGGTCACCACGGTCTACCCGGGCCGCATCGACACCGACATGCAGCGGGACGTGCGCGGTCAGGAAGGCGGCGAGTACGAGCCGCACCGTTATCTCAAGGCCGACTCGGTGGCGAAGGCCGTGGTCGCGGCGGTGACCGCGCCGGCCGACGCGCACCTGACCGAAGTCATCGTGCGGCCGCGCTAGATACGGCGGCGGGGGGTCCGGCGCGGATACTGCTTGGCCGTCTCGGCCAGCACCTGGGCGTGTTCGGCCTGCTTGCGCCAGTGGCCGTAGGCGTCGCCGCGCTGGGCCAGGCGGTCGAGTTCGGCCGTCGTGGTCAGCGGGATCAGCGCGGGCTCGGCGTCGCGCCACGGCGTGCCCGGCAGCGGCATGAACGTGTGGGTGTGGATGCGGGCGCCCAGGTCGACCAGGTCCGCGGCCAGTTTCAGGGACGCCCGCTGGTCGTCTTCTGTCTCGCCCGGCATGCCGAAGATGAAGTCGACGTTGGGGCGGAACCCGAAGTCGATCGCGATCCTGGCCGCGTCGAGCACCGGCGCGGCCGCGTGGCCCCGGCCCGAACTCGCCAGGATGCGGTCGGAGCCCGACTGGGCGCCGATGATGATGTTGTCGTTGGCGACGTAGCGGCGCAGCATGCGCATCGCCTCGGGGGTGACGTGCTCGGGGCGGATCTCCGAGGGGAAACTGCCGAAGAACACCCTGCCGTTCGCGGGGGCCTCCTCGACGCAGGCCACCAGCAGCTCCTCGACCTTGTCGAGGTCGGGGTCGGCGCTCTGGCTGCCGTAGCTCAGCGAGGTCGGGGTGATGAACCGGACGTCCCGCAGCCCCCGGGCGGCCATCCGCCGCACGTGCTCGCGGACGCTCTCCACCGACCGGTGCCGGAACTGGGCCCCGAACATGAACGGGGTCTGGCAGAACTTGCAGGTGTAGCGGCAGCCGCGGGTGATCTCGATGGGGCCGGCCCGCCCGGCGGGGAACGACGGGAAGCTGTCGAGGGGCAGCTGGGGGGCTCCCGGGGTGCGGAGCGCGATCCCGTCGTGGTCGCGGATCGCCAGGCCCGGCACTCTGCGCAGGTCGGGCTCGGCGACCAGGGCGATGATCGTGGTCTCGCCCTCGCCGATCGCGGCGACGTCCCAGCCCGCGTCGATCACCTGCTGTGGTTCCGCTGTCGCATGGACGCCGCCCGCGACGTGGACGACGTCGTCGCGGTGGCAGAGCGCTCTCACCTCGGCCAATTCGGCCGTCATTAAGGGGAAGTCGGGCGAGTAGAAGGACCAGAGCACCAGAACCCGGTCGGCGTCGGCCTGGCCGATCTGGATCGCCGTCTCCTCGGCGCTGGTGGCGAACCTGATCTCGAAGTTCACCGCCGGAGGCGTCGCTTCGAGGGCCGCCAGCAGGGCGTGCATGCCGTAGGTCACGGCCTTGCGGTAACGGACGACCACGCTGACATCGAAACTCACCGGGTCAGGCTAACCCTCCCTGGACTGAATGGAGCCATTCAGTAGGGTGGAGGAATGCTGGCGGACATCGAGCAGATCGGCAGAAACCCGCGCACCGGGGGCTATCGGCGTGACGCCTGGTCGTCCGCCGATCTGGAGTTGCGCGAATGGTTTACCCACCAGGCCGCGAAACGGGGTCTGACCAGCCACGAAGACCGCAACGGCAACCTGTGGGCGTGGTGGGGCGACCCGTCGGTCCAGGGGCCCGGACTGGTCACGGGGAGCCATCTCGACTCGGTCCGCGAAGGCGGCGCGTTCGACGGGCCGCTCGGCGTGGCGTCGGCGTTCCAGGCGATCGATCTGCTCCGGGGTGACGGGTTCCAGCCCGACCGTCCGATCGCGGTCGCCTGCTTCACCGACGAGGAGGGCGCCAGGTTCGGGGTGCCCTGCATCGGGTCGCGGCTGCTGACCGGCGTGCTCGATCCGGCCAGGGCCCGGGGCCTCCAAGACGACCAGGGCCTCGGATTCGACCAGGTGCTCACCGCTCAGGGCCGCGACCCCGGCGGCCTGGGCCGCGACGACGAGACGCTCGCCCACATCGGGGTCTTCGTGGAACTCCACGTCGAACAGGGCCGCGCGCTCCAGGGACCGATCGGGGTGGCCAGCGCCATCTGGCCCCACGGGCGCTGGCGCTTCGATTTCCGCGGTACGGCCGATCACGCCGGCACCACCGCCCTCGAAGACCGCGACGACCCGATGCTCGCCTACGCCCGCGCCGTGCTGGCCGCCCGCCTCCAGGCCGAGACCCACGGCGTGCGCGCCACCTTCGGCAAGGTGAGGGTGGAGCCCGGCAACGCCAACGCGATCCCCTCGCTCGTCACCGCCTGGCTCGACGCCAGGGGCCCCGAGACCGCCGCCGTCCACCGCCTGGTCGAGGAACTGGCCGGCGAGGCCGAGGTCACCGAGGAGTCGTGGACGCCCGAGGTCACCTTCGACGACGTGCTGCGCCTGCGGATCGCCTGCGTGGCCGGGCTCGACGGCCATCCGGCGCCGATCCTGCCGACCGCCGCCGGGCACGACGCCGGGATCCTGGCCTCCGCCGGGGTGCCGACGGCGATGCTGTTCGTCCGCAACCCGACCGGGGTCTCCCACGCCCCAAACGAGTTCGCCGAACCGGCCGACTGCGTCTCGGGCGTGATCGCGCTGGCCGCGGTGCTGGCCGACCTGGCCGGGGGAGGGGCCTGATGGAGACGTACTGGTGTGAGATGGCCCTGGTCGGCGGCGCGGTCGCCGAAGGGGTCCAGATCGACGTCGAGGGCCACCGCGTCACCGAGGTGAAACAGGGTGTGCCGCCGAGCGGCGAGATTCTCAGCGGTCTGACCATCCCCGGCATGGCCAACGCCCACTCCCACGCCTTCCACCGCGCCCTGCGCGGTCACACCCAGGTGGGCAAGGGCAGTTTCTGGACGTGGCGCGAGCAGATGTACGCCGTCGCCGGCCGCCTCGACCCCGACACCTATTACCGGCTGGCCCGCGCCGCCTACGCCGAGATGGCCCTGGCCGGGATCACGGCGGTGGGGGAGTTCCACTATCTCCACCACGATCACGAAGGTGTCCCCTACAACGACCCCAACGAGATGGGCCACGCCCTGATCAGGGCCGCCCGCGACGCCGGAGTCCGGCTCGCCCTCCTCGACACCTGTTATCTGTCCGGCGGTTTCGGCGCTCCTCTGGAAGGGGTGCAGACCAGGTTCGGCGACGGCGACGTCCACCAGTGGGCCGAGCGCGCCGACCTTCTCGCCGGGGCCTACGCCGGAGCCGACGACGTGGAGATCGGCGCGGCCATCCACTCCGTCAGGGCCATGCGGCCCGAGCAGATGCCGGTCGTCGTCGAGTTCACCCACCACCACGCCGGGCCGCTGCACGTCCACGTCTCCGAGCAGCCCGCCGAGAACGAGCAGTGCGTGGCCGCCTACGCCGCCTCCCCGGTCCGGGTGCTGCACGAGGCCGGCGCGCTGGGCCCCCGGTCGACGGCGGTGCACGCCACCCACGTCTCCGACGAGGACGTCGCCCTGCTGGGCGGCTCGGGCACCCACGTCTGCGTCTGCCCGACCACCGAACGCGACCTGGCCGACGGCATCTGCGCCGCCCGCCGCCTGCACGGCGCCGGGAGCCCCATCACACTCGGCTCCGACAGCCACGCCGTGGTCGACCTGTTCGAGGAGGCCCGCGCGATCGAACTCGGCGAGCGCATCGTCAGCGGCGAACGCGGCCACTGGCGGGCCGACGAACTGCTCACCGCCGCCACCCTGGCCGGTCACGCCTCGCTCGGTTTCCCCGACGGCGGCCAGCTCGCCCCGGGCGCCTGGGCCGATCTGGTCACAGTAAGGCTCGACTCGGTCCGTACGGCTGGCGCGACAGCCGATTCGGCAGTGGAATCGGTGGTGTTCGCGGCGACGGGGGCCGATGTCGTCTCCGTCGTGTCGGGTGGACGGCGGATCGTCGACGCCGGACGCCACGTGATGGGTGAGGTGGGCCACCTGCTGCGGGACGCCATCGGCGACGTCCGCGGCTGACGGATTGCGAGTGCTGAATGAGCGCGACGCTCTTCTATGACATCGGACTGCTCTTCACGGCCGACCGGACGCGGGAGGAGATCACCAAGGCGGCGGTGGTGATCGACGGCGCCGAGGTCGCCTGGGTCGGCGAGACCGCCCGCGCCCCGGCCGCCGACCACCGCATCGACGCACGCGGCCGGGCCATGCTCCCCGGGTTCGTCGACAGCCACGCGCACCTGGTCTTCGCCGGCGACCGGACCGCCGAGTTCGCCGCCCGGATGGCCGGGGAGCGCTACACCGCGGGCGGCATCCGGACCACGGTCGCGGCGACGAGGGCCGCGACCACCCCGGAGCTGGCCACCCGGACCGCCGGGCTGGTCCACGAGATGACCAGCCAGGGCACCACCACCGTCGAGATCAAGAGCGGCTATGGCCTGACGCTCGACGACGAGAAACGCTCGCTGGAGGTGGCGCGGGCGTTCACCGAGGAGTCGACCTTCCTGGGCGCCCACGTCGTGCCGCCCGGGACCGATCCCGACGACTACACCCGCCTGGTCGCCGGGCCCATGCTCGACGCCTGCGCCCCCTACGCCAAGTGGGTCGACGTCTTCTGCGAGCGGGGAGCCTTCGACGAGGCCCAGAGCCGGGAGATCCTGACCGCGGGGAAGAAGGCCGGGCTGGGCGTGCGGGTGCACGCCAACCAGCTCGGCGAGGGCCCCGGCGTCCGGCTCGCCTGTGAGCTCGGGGCCGCCTCGGCCGACCACTGCACCCACCTGACCCGTGACGACGTCGGCATGCTGGCCGACGCGGGGGTGGTCGCCACCCTTCTCCCCGGGGCCGAGTTCTCCACCCGGTCCCCGTATCCCGAGGCGCGCAGGCTGCTCGACGGCGGGGTCACGGTGGCGCTGGCGACCGACTGCAACCCCGGCTCCTCGTTCACCTCGTCGATGCCGTTCTGCGTGGCGCTGGCCGTACGCGAGATGGGGATGACCCCGGCGGAGGCGGTCCGGGCCGCGACGGCGGGCGGGGCGGCGGCGCTGCGCCGGACCGACATCGGGGTGATCAGGCCGGGGGCGCGGGCCGATCTGGTGATCCTTGAGGCGGCCTCGTATGTGCACCTGGCGTACCGGCCTGGAGTTCCTTTGGTCACGCAGGTCTGGCAGGCGGGACGTAGGGTGGTGTGAAAATTCCGGCCAAAGTACGGCGCATCCTCCTTTAGGAGGAATTGAAAACCATTCTGCTGGCGTATCTCTTGAGGGAATCTTTGCCCTGATCGAACCGTTGGCCAGTTCAGGACGAGGGTGTTCGCGCTGCGGAACGAGGTGCCTGGAATGGCGACGGGGAACAGGACGCAGGAAGTCGCGGATCGAGATCTGCTGGGAACCTACCTGGCCGAGATCGGGCGCGTTCCGCTCCTGAGCGCAGAGCAGGAGGTCGAGCTCGCCAAGCGTATCGAGGCGGGGCTGTTCGCAGAGCAGCTGCTCGACACGGGTGACCCGGAGCCGAAGGTCTCCGACGCGCTCGACGAGGAACTCGAACGGGTCGCGGTGTCGGGGCGCCGCGCCAAAGACGAGTTCATCCAGGCGAACCTTCGCCTGGTGGTGGCGGTGGCCCGGAAATACTCCGGGCGCGGAATGCCGCTCATCGATTTGGTGCAGGAGGGGAACCTGGGCCTGGTCAGGGCGGTTGAGAAATTCGATTACCGCCGTGGTTACAAATTCTCGACCTATGCGACGTGGTGGATTCGCCAGTCGGTGGGCCGGGCCATTCACGAGCAGGCCCGTCCGGTGCGGCTGCCTACCCACGCCGGCGAGCAGATGACCCGCCTGATGCGGGTCCGCCGCGACATGCTGGCCGAGTTCGACGCCGAGCCCACCGACGACGATCTCGCCAAGGTGCTCGAACTGCCCATCGAGCGGGTGCGCGAGCTGCGCCGCTGGGCCTCCGACCCGGTGTCACTCCAGCTGGGCGTCGGCGACGAAGACGAGACCGAGCTCGGCGACATGATCGCCGACGAGTCGTGGGCCAACCCCGAGGAGCAGGCCCTGGCCACCCTCGACCGCGAGCGTCTGGAGCACTGGCTGACCGGCCTGGAGGGTCAGGCCAGCGAGATGCTGCGCTGGCGTTACGGCCTGCTCGACGGGCGTGAACACACACTGACCGAAGTGGGCGAGCGCTACGGCATCGGCCGCGACCGGGCCCGCCGCCTGGAACGCGACGCGCTGGCCCGCCTCCGCAAGATGGCCCACGTGGCCGCCTAGTTTTACCAGGTCATCAAGCGCCTGCCGGTTTACCGGCAGGCGTTTTTTGCGTCTGCGTAGCCTCCGAAACACGTCCGAAACACGCCTGCGGTGAGTTTCACAGATGTGAAACATGCAGCGTCTCGGCCTGAAACGGTGAAAGAACACCCTGGCGTGCACGGAGAGGTAGCCGGGCGGTTTGTGACGGTTACCCCTCATCCCTGACTACGTCAGTGCGCGAGCCGGTCGATGACGCCCTTGGTGAAGCGCCACTGCGCAAGTGATAACCGGCCACACGCCAATTGGAAGGAGGGTCGCATCGAATGAAGATCGATAGCGGCTCCACAGCCTGGATGCTCGTGAGCACGGCGCTCGTGCTGCTCATGACCCCGGGACTCGCGTTCTTCTATGGGGGCATGACCAGGGCGAAGAGCGTCCTGAACATGATGATGATGTCGTTCGTCGCGATCATCACGGTGACGATCGCGTGGGTGGCCTACGGCTACTCCCTCGCGTTCGACGCCATCGGTGAGGGCGACGGATTCCTGCACAAGCTTGTCGGCGGGCTCGACAACGTCGGGCTGATGGGCGTCAACGAGGCTGCCTACAACGACACCTTCCCCATGATGGTGTTCTCCGCCTTCCAGCTGACCTTCGCGATCATCACGGTCGCCCTCATCAGCGGTGCGATCGCCGACCGTGCCAAGTTCGGCGCGTGGGTGGTCTTCACCGTCGTCTGGTCCACCCTTGTCTACTTCCCCGTCGCCCACTGGGTGTGGGGCGGCGGCTGGCTCACCGAGCTCGGCATCGAGGACTTCGCGGGCGGCACGGTCGTCCACATCAACGCCGGTGCGGCCGCTTTGGCCCTGGCGCTGGTCCTCGGCAAGCGCTCCGGCTGGCGTAAGGAGCCGATGCGTCCGCACAACCTGACGCTGGTGCTCCTCGGTGTCGGTCTTCTGTGGTTCGGCTGGTTCGGCTTCAACGCCGGCTCCGAGCTCGCCGCGGACGCGACCGCCGGTCTCGCCTTCATGAACACCCAGGTCGCCACGGCCATCGCGGCCGGCGCCTGGCTCGTCGTGGAGAAGCTCCGCGACGGTCACGCCACCACCCTCGGTGTCGCCTCCGGCGCCGTCGCCGGTCTGGTCGCGATCACCCCCGCCTGTGGCTTCGTCGACGTCTGGGCGGCCGCCCTCATCGGTCTGCTCGCCGGTGCGATCTGCGCCTGGGCCGTCGGCCTCAAGTACAAGTTCGGCTTCGACGACTCCCTCGACGTGGTCGGCGTGCACCTGGTCGGCGGTGTCATCGGCGCCGTGGCGCTGGGCTTCGTCGCCAAGTACCCCTTCCTCGACGGTCAGGAGGAGGGCCTCATCTACACCGGGTCCTTCCGCCAGCTGGGGCTGCAGGTTCTCGGCCCGGTGGCCGTCGGTCTCTACTCCTTCGTGCTGACCTACATCATCGGTAAGGTCATCGACAAGACCATGGGCTTCCGGATCGCGCAGGAAGACGAGGTCACCGGCATCGACATCACGACTCACGCCGAGACCGGCTACGACCTCGGCACCATCCACTCCTCGGGCGTGTCCTCGCTCAACGGGCCGGCGGTTCCGGCTGAGGCGAAGAAGGTGGACGCATGAAGCTCATCACGGCGATCATCAAGCCGTTCAAGCTCGACGACGTGAAAGCGGCGCTGGAGCAGTTCGGCGTCAAGGGCATCACGATCAGCGAGGCCAGCGGCTACGGCCGTCAGAAGGGCCACACCGAGGTCTACCGCGGCGCCGAATACCAGGTCGACCTGGTCCCCAAGGTGCGCGTCGAGGTGCTGACCGAGGAGGACGACGCCGAGGACGTCATCGACGTCATCGTCAAGGCCGCCCAGACCGGCAAGATCGGTGACGGCAAGGTCTGGTCCGTCCCCGTCGACACGGTCGTCCGGGTCAGAACCGGGGAACGCGGCCCGGAGGCGCTGTAACCGGATGATGAGAGGGGAAGCTCGCTCGTTCGCCGCCGCCCGTAAAGAGCGGGCGGCGGACATCGACCGGTGGCTCACGGACCTGCTCCGGACCGCCGTCAGTCAGCGGAACGGTAAGGGCGGGCTCCTCGACAGCGAGCTCAGAGGAAGAACAGAGCTCGGAAGCGCGGAGCGCGGCCCCCTCACCGGGGTCGCGCTCGTCGCGGTCGGGAGCCTGGGACGCGGGGAGCTGGCCCCTGGTAGTGACCTCGACCTGGTCCTGCTGCACAACGGGCGGGACGACGTCGCCCAGATCGCCGACCGCATCTGGTATCCCATCTGGGACTCCGGCGTCGGCCTCGACCACTCCGTCCGTACCGTCGACGAGGCCGTCAAGGTCTCGCGCGAGGATCTGAAGGCCGTGCTCGGCCTGATCCAGGCCCGCCACATCGCGGGCGACGCCGAGCTGACCCGCGCCGCGCGTGAGGCGGTGCTCGCCGAATGGCGGGCCGACTCCCGGCGCCGGCTGGGCGAACTGCGGGAGTCCGCCGACAAGCGCGCCGACTCCTCGGGTGAACTGGCCTTCCTGCTCGAACCCGACCTCAAGGACGCCCGCGGCGGCATCCGCGACGTCCAGGCGATGCAGGCCGTGGCCGCCGCCTGGGTCGCGTCCGCGCCGGGTCCGCGCGTCAGGGAGGCCCACGAACTGCTGCTCGACATCCGCCACGGGCTCCATCTGGTGACCGCGCGCGGCACCGACCGTCTGGTGCTCCAGGAACAGGACGCCGTGGCGGGCACCCTCGGGCTGCTCGACGCCGAGGCGCTGATGCGCCGCCTGGCCGAGGCCGGGCGCACGATCGCCCACTCCTTCGACGCGACGTGGCGTACCGTCGACCGGCTGTTGTCCGGGCCGGCGCCGCGAGGCCGCCGGCCGCTGGCCGACGGCGTGGTGGAGCACGGCGGCGAGGTCGTGCTGGCCCGCGGGATCAACCCGCGCAACGACCCGATCCTCATCCTGCGCGCCGCCGCCGCGGCGGCCGAGGCCGGGCTGCCGCTGGCGCCCGCCACGGTGACCGCGCTGGCCGCGCAGTCGCCGCCGCTGCCGGTGCCCTGGCCCGACGAGGCCCGCGACGCGCTGGTGGGGCTGCTGGGCGCCGGGCGCGCGGCCGTGCCCGTCTGGGAGGAACTCGACCAGGCGGGGGTGCTCGTACGCCTGATCCCCGACTGGGAACGCGTCCGCCACCGCCCGCAGCGCAACCCGATCCACACCTACACGGTCGACCGCCACCTGATCGAGACCGTCGCCGGGGCCGCCGCGTTCACCCGCGAGGTGTCCCGGCCCGACCTGCTGCTCATCGGCGCGCTGCTGCACGACATCGGCAAGGGCTGGCCCGGCGACCACTCGACCACCGGTGAGGTGGTCGTCCGCGACATCGCCGCCCGCATGGGCCTGCCGCCCGCCGACGTCGAGGTGCTGGCCACGATGGTGCGCCACCACCTGCTGCTGCCCGAGACCGCGACCCGGCGCGACCTCGACGACCCGGTGACGATCTCCCGCGTGGCCGACGCGGTCGGCTCCCACGAGGTGCTCGAACTGCTAGCCGCCCTGGCGGTCGCCGACGGCCTGGCCACCGGCCCGGCCGCCTGGAACTCCTGGAAGGCGAACCTCGTCTCCGACCTGGTCAGACGTGTTCGATCGGCGCTCGCCGGCACCCCGCCCGCGGCCGCTCCGATGCTGTCGGCCGAGCAGGCCTCGCTGGCCCGCCACGGCGGCGGCGCGATCAGGGTCAACGGGGGAGCGGTCACCGTCGTCGCCCCCGACCGGCCCGGTCTGCTCTGGCGGGCCGCCGGGGTGCTGGCCGCCCACCGGATGGTCGTGCGGTCGGCGTCGGCCGCCTCGGCCGGGTCGACGGCCGTCATCGAGTTCGCGGTGGTGCCCGAATACGGCTCTCCGCCCGACCCCGCCACGCTGGAGGCCGACCTGCGCTTGGTCCTCGCCGGGCGCCTGGACATCGAACAGCGGCTGGCCCGCCGCACGCGGTCGCTGCGCCCGCCCCGGGTGCCGGTCGCGCCGCCCCGGGTGACCCTGGTCGACGACGCCTCCAACACCGCCACGGTCGTGGAGGTACGCGCCCACGACCGGCCCGGCCTGCTGTGGAAGATCGGCCGTGCCTTCGGCGACTGCGGCCTCGACGTACGGGCCGCACGGGTGGAGACGCTGGGCGCCGAGGCGGTCGACGTCTTCTACGTCGTCGACCGGGCCGGGCGTCCCATCACCGATGAGACACAACGTGGACAAGTCAGGGAACACGTCCTGTCCGCCCTGCGATGATCCTGATAGTCATAGAGAGGGCTTACTACGCCCCTTCTTGATCACCTTTGTACGTTTCCGTCCACTTACCTATTGGTAACGATTGTGTGCTTGGCCATGGGTAAACCCGTGGCTGATCATGACCTTGTGGTCGAATTGTGCCCGCTTGTATGGCTATGTCACTTCACGCTGTCAGGAGTGTGAAGGGCGTTTTGTCAAGTACGAATGGCGGGGGCCGGTGTCCACTCACAAGCGGGCAAGCCGTTTCGCGCTGCGCAACTGGCGGGTGCCCACGAGGCTCACCGCCCTCATCCTCGCGCCGACGCTGATCGCGGTCATTCTGGCCAGCATGCGGGTCGTCGGATCGGTCGACAGTCTCTCGACCTACGAGAGGACCGCGACCGCGGCCGAGTACGCCGGGCGTCTCCGGGATCTGGCGCAGCAGCTGGCGGCCGAACGTGACCACAAGGCCTGGCTGGAGGGTCTCATCGGGGTGCAGAGCGCGCTGCGCAACGCCGACGAGACGGTCCGCCAGCACACGGACACACTGACCAAGCAGAAGCAGGTCGTGGACGGACTGATCAAGACGTCCACGGCCGATCTGGCCCTGATCGACGCCTCGTTCGGGCCGCGCGTCGTCGAAGACGCCCGCCAGGTCGTGAACCGGCTGGAGACGGTGGCCGACAGCCACGTCGCCGAGCGCGACGACGACCCGGCGACCTCGATCTTCTTCGAGTACACCGCCACCATCGGCACCGTCCTGCGCCTGCACGACGACCTCGGCGAGCTCAGCGACGACCCCGGCGTGATCAGTTCCGCCCGCGCGCTCAGCGCCCTGGCCCACGTCAAGGACGAGGCCTCCCAGCAGCGCGCCCTGCTCGTCGGCGAGCTCCTGGAGCCACGCCAGTCGTTCACCCCCGACGACCTCCAGCGCTTCCTCGGTGCGGGGTCACGGCAGGAGTCGTACGAGAGCGCCTTCAACGCCGAGGCGACCACGGCCCAGTTCCAGGCCTTCCACACCGCCCGGATCAGCAAGGCCGGCACCGACGTCGAGATGGCCAAGGCCTGGGCGGTGGCCCTCGGGTCGCGCAACCAGGCGCTGAAGCCGATCCCCGGCCGGGTGCTGACCGCGCAGGACTGGTTCCGCGACAACGGCACCGTGCTCGACGCGGTCTCCAAGGTCGAGGCCCAGGTGGCCGGCGCCCTGCGGGCCCGCGCCGACGACCTGCGCTCGACCGAGCGGCGCAGCGCCATCGTGGCCGGCGCGCTGATCCTCGCGCTGATCCTGCTGGTGCTGGTGACGACCGTGCTGATCGCCCGCTCGATGGTGCGCCCGCTGCGGCGGCTGCGCGCCGAGGCGCTGGAGATCGCCGGCAGCCGCCTGCCGGAGATCGTGCGCCGCATGCGCGAGTCGGAGACGGGGGACACCTCCCCGGCGGTGCAGCCCATCGCGGTCGAGAGCCAGGACGAGATCGGCGAGGTCGCGCAGGCCTTCGACGAGGTCCACCTCCAGGCGGTCAAGCTGGCGGGGGAGGAGTCCCGGCTCCGCAGCAACGTCAACGCGATGTTCGTCAACCTGTCGCGGCGCACCCAGACCCTGGTGGAGCGCCAGATCTCGCTGATCGACGGCCTGGAGCGCGGCGAACAGGACGGCGCGCGTCTGTCCGACCTGTTCAAGCTCGACCACCTGGCCACCCGCATGCGCCGCAACTCCGAGAACCTGCTGGTCCTGGCCGGGCACGAGACCGCGCGCAAGCGCAGCTCCCCGGCCCGGCTGGTGGACGTCGTCCGCGCCTCCCTGTCGGAGGTCGAGGACTACGAGCGGGTGACCGTGCGGGTGCACCGTTCCCCCGCCATCGCCGGGCACGCCGCCAACGACGTCGTCCACCTGGTGGCCGAGCTGGTCGAGAACGCGATCTCGTTCTCCCCGCCCGCCACCAAGGTCATCGTGTCGAGCAGCCCCATCGAGGGCGGCGCGGTGCTGCTGGCCATCACCGACTCGGGCATGGGGCTGAGCCCCGACGAACTGCTGGAGATCAACACCCGGCTGGCCGAGCCGCCCGTCGTCGACGTGTCGGTCTCCCGCCGGATGGGCCTGTTCGTGGTCGGCCGCCTGGCCGCGCGCCACGGCATCAGGGTGCAGCTGCGCCGCGGCGACACCAGCGGCATCATCGCGATGGTGCTGTTCCCGGCCGTGCTCATCACCAACGCGGACGCCGCCCAGCCCACGCAGTCGCCCCAGGTGACCCGGTCCCGCCCGGAACTCCCGACGGGCCCGCTGCCCGCGATCAGCACAGGCCCGTTCGTCCCCGGCCCGATCATCAACACCGGCCCCTTCAACCAGGGCCCGTTCACCCAGGGCCCATCGAGCACGGGCCCGAACCACACAGGTCCGATCCACACCGGCCTGATCAGCACGGGTCCGATCAACACGGGCCCCATCAACACGGGCCCCATCAACACGGGCCCCATCAACACTGGCCCGATCAACACCGGCTCCGTCTCCACCGGGCAGGGCGGGCTGCCGCAGCGCAAGCCGCCGTCACCCCGCACCCCGGGGGACGACGCGCCGGGCAACCGGGTGCCCCGGCAGAGTGCGCCTCCCGGCGGGACCTTCCCCGGCTTCGAGCGGCGTCAGCCGACAGGCCCGGGGAGCCCCACCGGACGGCTGCGCCCGCCGGCGGGCGACAACCGGCAGCCGCCGCCGCAGCAGCCCGCGCTTCCGGCGCCGCCCTTCACCGAGCACTCGGGGGCCTTCCCCGTCCCCGGGGTTCCGGCCGGTCCGCCCCCGCCGCGCGTTCCGGACCCGCCGCTGGAACGCGGCGACGAGTTCCTGCCGATCTTCGCGTCGATCGAGTCGTCGGCCTGGTTCAAGCGGCCGGAAACGCCGCCCGTCGCCCCTGGGGCTCCAGATACGCCTGTGACGCCTGGGACGACGCCCTGGGGTCAGCAGGCCGATCAGGGCTTCCAGGCCGCCCGTGCGGCCAACGAACCGGCCTCCGGGGGCGTCACACAGTCGGGGCTCCCGAAGCGGACGCCACGAGCCAACCTGGTGCCGGGTTCCGTCGGCGCGCAGGGTGGTCCTGGCACACCGCCGCAGGAGGCGCCCCGGCCGCAGGTCTCACCCGAGGCCGTACGCGACCGGCTGTCCAGTTTCCAGCAGGGCGTACGCCGGGGGCGGGCCGAGAGGCCGCAGGAAGGCACGGGTAATGAGGAGGAGGGCTCGTGACTGAGCTCAGCGTCGACGTGAGCAGGTTCGACTGGCTGATCACCGACTTCGTGGGCGGCACGCCCGGAGTGGCGCACGCCGTGGTGGTGTCGGCCGACGGCCTGCGACTGGCCCACTCCGACGGGTTCCCGCCCGACCGGGCCGATCAGCTGTCCGCGGTGGCCGCCGGCATGGCGTCCCTGACCGCCGGAGCCTCCCGGGTGTTCGAGGGCGGACCGGTCCGGCAGACCGTCGTGGAGATGCAGCGCGGGCTGCTCCTGGTGATGGCGATCAGCGACGGTTCGGCCCTCGCGGTGCTGGCGTCACACGATTGTGATCTGGGACTTGTCGCGTACCAGATGACCCTTCTGGTGGAGCGCGCGGGACAGGCGCTGACCCCGGCTCTCCGCGCCGAGCTGCACTCGGCGCGGCGGTGATGGCCGGTGCGCGCGGGTGAGGGGACCGAGGACGAACCTCTATTCCGTCCCTACGCCGTCACCGGAGGACGTGCCGAGCCGCGTTACCATCTGGCGATGGAGACGCTGGTCTCCACGGCGGCCATGATGGGCGATGACTACTCCCTGCTCGGCCCCGAGCAGGAGGCGATCATGACGCTCTGCCGATCCGTCCGATCGGTCGCGGAGATCTCCGCGCTGCTCCGGGTGCCCCTCGGGGTGGCACGGGTCCTGATCGCCGACATGGCCGACGAAGGGCTGGTGCGACTGCACATGCCACAGCTCATCAGCACCGGCCAGCCGGACTTCAACTTGCTCGAAAGGGTGCTCAGTGGACTTCGCAGGCTCTAGTCGCGGCCTGACCTCGACGAAGATCGTCGTGGCGGGCGGTTTCGGCGTGGGCAAGACGACGTTCGTCGGCGCCGTCTCGGAGATCCTTCCGCTGACGACCGAGGCCGTCATGACCGACGCGAGCGCGGGGATCGACGACCTCGGGCTCACACCGAACAAGACGACCACCACCGTCGCGATGGACTTCGGTCGTCTTTCCCTCGATCAGGATTTGATCCTTTACCTGTTCGGAACACCCGGGCAGCACAGGTTCTGGTTCATGTGGGACGATCTGGTCCGCGGCGCGATCGGCGCGGTGGTGCTTGTCGACAGCCGTAGGCTTGCCGACAGCTTCCCGGCGATCGACTACTTCGAGGAGGCCCAGCTTCCGTTCGTCGTAGCGCTGAATGGGTGGGACGGCGTGTTCATGCACGTCGAAGACCAGATTCGCGAGGCTCTGTCGCTGCAGCCGCACGTGCCCATCGTGCGGACGGACGCGCGGTCCCGCGAGGCGGTCAAGTCCACCCTGATCACCCTAGTTGAGTACGTACTGACCGTACGCTCCGCTTACGGTCGGCAATACTGATCGGGAACATTCCGCACCTCAGAGCATCGAGGGCCATCTGTCCCCGGCAGGTGGCCCATGTTTTTGTCTGAATTGCGGTATTTTGTGGAGTTTGGTGGTTGGAGTCCCATTTCAAAGTTTGACAGGATGCTGAAGCATCCTTCAAATCAAAGTGTGAACGTCCAGCTAACAATGTCCTGAAAAGTCTTGATCTGTGTTGATACGTGCTGCAACACTCCCCCTTTGGTCTGCCCCCCAGCAGACCCCTCGGCAAAATCAGAAGGAGTAGCGGTCGTGTCCCGAACCCGGCACACCCGTCATCTGCCGGCTGTAGTCACCGCCGCCGGCCTTGTCCTCGCCCTGGCCGCGTGCAACAGTGGCCCATCCACGAGCGCGACCGAGGGTAACGCCGCCGCGCCCAGCGCGACGGCCGCGCAGCTCGACCCGAACGCCGACCTCACCAAGCAGAGCCTCACCTTCACCATCTGGGACGGCTACAGCCCCGAGGACCTGCCGCAGCGCGTCAAGGAGAAGCTCGGCTTCACCATCGAGAAGGCCATCCACGACACCAACGAGACGGCGATGGCCAAGATCACCGCCTCCGGTGGCGAAGGCTTCGACGTGGCGTTCGTGTCGGGCCAGTACGCCCAGGCCCTCAACGAGGCCGGCCTGCTGGAGCCCCTGCACAAGGAGCTCATCCCGAACCTGGCGAACCTCTACCCCGAGGCGTCGAACCTGTCCTACGACAAGGGCAACAACTACTCGGTCCCCTACACCTGGGGCACCACCGGTATCTGCTACCGGAGCGACCTCGTCAACCCGGCTCCCACGAGCTGGAACGATCTTCTCCAGCCGAAGCCGGAATACGAGAAGAAGATCACCCTGATGACCACGGAGCGCTGGCTCGCGCTGCCCGCGCTCAAGGCTCTCGGCAAGTCGATCAACACCACCGACGACGCCGACATCGCCGAGGCCAAGAAGCTCCTTGAGGCCGCCAAGCCCAAGCTGCTCGCCTTCGACGACACCGAGTTCGGCGCCAAGGTCGCCAAGGGCGAGGCCGTCATGGCCGAGGCCTGGGACGGCTGGTGCCCCACCGGCGAGCCCAACGTGAAGTTCATGGTTCCCAAGGAGGGCAGTGACCTCTGGGTGGACACGATGGTGATCCTGAAGGCGTCCAAGAACAAGGAAGCGGCGCACGCCTTCATCAACTTCATCCTCGACCCGGAGCAGCACGGCTGGGCGGCGACGAACATCCTCTACAAGGTGCCCAACAAGGCCGCCATGGAGAAGATCCCGGCCGCGGTCCTCGCCTCGAACGAGCCGCTGAAGTACACCCCGGCCGATCTGCTGCAGGGCGAGTCGATCATCGACCTGGGCGCCGACTCGGTGAAGTACACGACCCTGTCGACCGAGGTCACTGCCGCGCAGTGACGCTGTGACGACACCGCGGCGGAGTCCCCGGGGGCTTCGCCGCTTTTCGCCGTCACGCGTTGGAACGATCGTTTACCGCGAGAAGAGAACCCCAATGTCTGCTGACAAGCCGCTGACCGTCCTGTTCATGCCGGAGAGCGCCTACGGGCCCACCAACAACTGCATCGGCATCGGAGACGTCCTGCGTAACCGCGGTCACCGTGTGGTGTTCGCGGCCGAGGCGTCCTGGAAGGGCAAGCTCACCGCCCTCGGGTTCGAAGAGGACCTGGTCGACCTCGCTCCGCCGACCGACGAGGAGCAGGACGCGGGCCAGTTCTGGAAGGACTTCATCCGCGACACCGCGCCGGAGTACCGCAAGTCGACCAAGGAGCAGCTCGAGACGGTCACCAAGCCGATCTGGGACGCGCTCGTCGACGGTGCGAAGTACTGCGAGCCGCAGCTCAAGGCCATCATCGAGCGGGTCAAGCCCGACGTCATCGTCGAGGACAACGTCATCACGTTCCCGGCGCTGCTCAGCGCGGGCGTGCCGTTCGTGCGCATCGTGTCGTGCAACCCGCTGGAAGTGCGCGGCGACGGCGTGGCCCCGGTCTTCTCGGGTCTCCCGGCCACCGGTGAGGGGTGGAAGGAGTTCTCCGAGGAGTACGAGCGCACGCACCGCGAGGTCTGGACGGCGTTCAACGAGTGGGTCGTGGAACAGGGTGCGCCGCCGCTCCCGGACCTGGACTTCATTCACGAAGGTGACGCGAACCTCTACGTTTATCCCGAATTCCTCGACTACACTGTCGAGCGCCCGCTCGGGCCTACGTGGACCCGGTTGGACTCGTCGGTTCGCGAAACGGACGGGGACTTCACGTTGCCGTTCGAGCGCGGTGACAACGCGCTGATCTACTTCTCGCTCGGTTCGCTCGGCTCGGCCGATGTGGAGCTGATGCGCCGGGTGGTCGACGTGCTGTCGCGCACTCCGCATCAGTACATCGTCTCCAAGGGCCCCCTCCACGAGGAGATCGAATTGGCCTCCAACATGTGGGGCGCCGAGTTCGTACCGCAGACGAAGATCATCCCGCTGGTGGACCTCGTCATCACCCACGGTGGCAACAACACCACCGTCGAGGCGCTCCACTTCGGCAAACCGATGATCGTGCTGCCCCTGTTCTGGGACCAGTACGACAACGCCCAGCGCGTCGACGAGAAGGGCTACGGCGTCCGCCTGGACACCTACAAGTTCTCCGACGACGAGCTCATCGCCGCCATCGACCGCCTGATCGGCGACTCAGCCCTGCGCGCCGACCTGGCCGCGAAGGGCGAGGAGCTCCGCCGCCGAGACGGCCTCCGCGTGGCCGCGGACGTCATTGAGAAGGTCGCGGTCAAGGAATAAGCACCAATCGCACTTGATGTCCGATTCGGCGATCCGAGAGTAATTCGCTGATCTGGTAACAGTGTGTTCCAATTTCTGGTGCCATAGAGGGCAACAGGAGTGACAGGCGAGAGGTTGTAAAAGCCAGTGACAACGCACGACCCGCGAGGTGGCCTCGGCATCGAGGCAGGCGTGCAGGAGAAGGCGGCGCCCGCCCCCGCCGCCAAAGCTCCAGGGGCCGCGTTCATGCGGCTGGGAAACTGGCGGGTGCGCTCCCGTCTCGTCGCCCTGATCCTGCTCCCGACGGTGGTGGGCGTCATCTTCGCGGCGGTGCAGCTCACCTCCGCGATCAACACCTCCACCGAATACCGGAGACTGACCGAGGTTTCGCGGCTCGTGGTCCAGCTCGACGGGCTGAACCACGAGCTGGCCAAGGAGCGCGACTACACGGCCTGGTTCATCCAGGAGGGTCGCCGGAACAACCGGTTCGACGAGGTCCAAGAGGTCTCGAGGAAGGTCGACGACCTTTCGGGCGAAGCACTTGCCACGCTCCAGTCTCTCGACTCGGCCCACTCGGCCCGTGTGCTCAACCGGGCCGCCAAGATCGCCGGATGGCTCCGCGGTCTCGACGGTCTGCGCAAGGGCGTCCGTGACAACGACAGCGTGCCCGCGCGAGCGGCCGTCGTCATGTACACGTCGATGATCTCCGAGCTCACCTCGCTCCACGAAGACCTGATCCGCTCCGCCGGCTCCGACGAGCGCCTGTTCGCCGACACCACCGCGCTGGCCGCACTCACCCGGGCCAAGGAAGACGTCTCCAAGAGCCGCGGTCTGCTGACCATCACCCTCGCCAGCACGCCCAGGCAGATCAACGCCAGGTTCGACTACGACGACCTGTCCGACTTCCTGAGCGCGGGCCGCTCCCAGGACACCCAGCTCGCCATCTTCCAGAGCGAGGCCGCCCCGGCCGACGTGGCGTTCTACCGCCAGACGGTCCGCGGCGAGATGGCCGAGCGCGCCCACTCGATGCGCGCCGCCGCCCTCGCCCAGCTCCGTGAGTCCAACGGCGCCATCATCGACCTCGACCGCACCCGCCGTGACGACCTCCAGCGGTGGTTCGACTCCACGACCGCGACCGTCGACCTCATGCGTGAGGTGGAGAAGCGCGTCGGCGACTCGGTCGTCAACCAGTCGGTCACGCTCCAGGACTCCGAGCAGCGCAGCGCCGTCATCTCCGGTGTGCTGATCCTGGTCCTGCTGCTCGTCGTCCTCGTCATCACCACCCTGGTCGCCGGTTCGCTCACCCGGCCGCTGCGCCGCCTGCGCCGCGAGGCCCTCGAGATCGCCGGTTCGCGACTGCCCGACACCGTCCAGAAGCTGCGTGAGTCCGGTGAGGCCGCCGACCTGCCCGAGGTCGCCCCCATCGGTGTCACCACCTCCGACGAGATCGGTGAAGTGGCGCGCGCCTTCGACGAGGTCCACCGCGAGGCGATCCGGCTGGCCGGCGACGAGGCCCGCCTGCGAAGCAACGTCAACTCGATGTTCGTCAACCTCTCCCGCCGCACCCAGACGCTGGTGGAACGCCAGCTGTCCCTCATCGACGGCCTGGAGCAGGGCGAGCAGGACGAGACCCGGCTGGGCAACCTGTTCAAGCTCGACCACCTCGCGACCCGCATGCGCCGTAACTCCGAGAACCTCCTGGTCCTCGCCGGTCAGGAACCCGCCCGCCGCTGGGGCCAGCCGGTCCCGATCGTCGACGTCGTCCGCGCCTCCCTCTCCGAGGTCGAGAACTACGAACGCGTCGCCATCCAGGTCCAGTCGGGCGCGGCCGTCGTCGGCCAGTCGGTCAACGACGTCGTCCACCTGATCGCCGAGCTGGTCGAGAACGCCATCTCCTTCTCGCCCCGCGAGACCCGCGTCACCGTGTCGAGCAACCGCATCGACGGCGGCGGTCTGATGATCTCCGTGAGCGACATCGGCATCGGCATGACCAGCGAGGAGCTCGGCGCCGCCAACTGGCGCCTGGCCAACCCGCCGGTCGTCGACGTGTCGGTGTCCCGCCGGATGGGCCTGTTCGTGGTCGGCCGGCTGGCCCTGCGCCACGGCATCCGCGTCCAGCTCCGCCAGCAGGACGTCGGCGGCCTCACCGCGATGGTGCTGCTGCCCGAGACCCTGCTCGCCCAGGCCGCGGCGGCCTTCCCCGGCGGCGGCTCGCAGCAGGGCCTGAACACCACGGGCGGACAGCCCGCGCTGCCCGGCCCGTCGGGCTCGTTCGGCGCCCCCGGCGCCGGCTCGTTCGGACAACAGCAGCCCGCCCTGGCCAGCCCGACCCCGTTCGAGACGATGCCGCGCCCCTTCGGCAGCGACGGACCGCCCGACCCCTGGGCGAGCACCACCGGCGGCACCCCGTTCGACACCACGTTCGGTCAGCTGCCCCAGCGCAACCCGTTCGAGAACCCGGCGCCGAACAACCCCCTGGCTCCCGCGGGGCCGCCCGCCACGCAGCGCAACCCCTTCGACCAGCCGGAGCGCGACCCCTTCGCCGCACCCGCGCCTGAGCGGGGATCGTTCGACACCGGGCCGCAGGGTCAGCGGATGTTCGGCGGAGGGCCGAGCCCGACCGACACCGGCCCGTTCGACCGCACCGCGTTCGCGCGCGGCCCGCTCGACAGCGGCGCCTTCGAGCCGCCCTACGAGCAGCGGAACTCCTTCGACACGGGTGGCCACAGCACCGGCGGCCTGAACACCGGCGGTCACGGCACCGGTGGTCACAACACGGGTGGTCACAACACGGGTGGTCACAACACAGGCGGGTTCCCCTCGGGCGGCTATCCGTCGCCGGGTGCGAACAGCACGCCGTGGCCGGGGCAGACGCCCGCATCCGGCACCCCTGGATGGCCCGGCGGACCGGCCGAGAACGGTTCCTGGCCGGGTACGCCCGCTTCTTCTCGCGGGCCCTTCGAAGCTGATGTCGACAACACCGGACCGCTGCCCGCAGTCCGCAACTCGCCCCTCGACGAGATCGACGAGTTCCTGCCGATCTTCGCCGCTGTGGAGTCCGACTGGTTCCGGCGTGTGCCGGATCAGGAGGTGCCCGGCGACGACGAGAGCCCCGGTGAGCGCACCGCGTGGTCGTCCCCCGCGGTGGACGCCGGCTGGCAGGCCGCCCAGGCGGCGGCCGAGCCCTCACTCGGCGGAATCACCTCGTCCGGCCTCCCGAAGCGGGTGCCCAAGGCCAACCTGGTGCCCGGCTCGGCCGAACTGGCCGCGCCCTCGGCTCCCGTGCCGATGGCTCCCGTTCCGTCGGTGTCGCCCGATCGCGTGCGCAACCGCCTGGCCAGCTTCCAAGCCGGCGTACGGCAGGGCCGCGCGGTGGCGAGGGGAGACATCAGCGAGGAGCAGGGTTGGCCCGGGGCAAACCCCGCCCAGGGCCAGGGTCAAGAGACCGATAAGGATGAAGCATGAGGGAAATGAGCCAGGCCGCTCGCGGCGTCAATTGGCTGATCACAGATTTCGTGAACAACGTGCCCGGTGTGGCGCACACGGTTGTGGTCTCCGCTGACGGGTTGCCCCTGGCGTACTCGGAGGGATTCCCGAAGGACCGCGCCGACCAGCTCGCCGCGGTCGCCGCCGGGTTGATCTCGTTGACGCAGGGAGCCTCGAGGGTCTTCGAGGGTGGAGCCGTAACGCAGACCGTGGTCGAGATGCAGCGTGGACTGCTTTTGATCATGTCGATCAGCGATGGTTCCTGTCTGGCCGTGCTGGCCGCGGCCGACTGTGACATGGGCTTGGTGGCGTACCAGATGACGCTGCTGGTCGAGAGGGCGGGCCAGGTTCTGACCCCTGCTGTCCGCGCCGAACTCCAGGCTTCCCAGCCCCGTTGATCGAGATGAGGAGGTCGCCGTGGCAGGCGGCTGGACAGGTGAGCCCCCAGCGGAGCAAAGTTCGCTGGTGCGCCCCTATGCGGTGACCGGTGGGCGCACGGCCCCGCGAGTTCAGCTCGCCATGGAGGCACTCGTCTCCTCTGTCATTGCGGCGCACGTGGATGTCTCGACCATGCCTCCTGAACGGCAGGCGATCACGTCGCTCTGCCGCCAGGTCAGGTCGGTCGCGGAGATCTCGGCCATGCTGCGCATGCCCTTGGGTGTGACGCGGGTGGTCATCGCCGACATGGCGGCGGAAGGCCTGGTGCAGGTGCACCAGCCGCAGCTCGACGCGGGTAAGCCGGATCTGGGTTTGTTGGAAAGGGTGCTCAGTGGACTTCGCAGGCTCTAGCCGGGGCCTGACCTCGACGAAGATCGTCGTGGCGGGTGGGTTCGGCGTCGGCAAGACGACATTCGTCGGGGCGGTGTCGGAGATCGTGCCGCTCACGACGGAGGCGGTGATGACCGACGCGTCGGAGGGAATCGACGACCTCGGTCTGACCCCCCACAAGACCACGACGACCGTGGCGATGGACTTCGGCCGGGTGTCGCTCGATCAGGATCTGATCCTCTACCTGTTCGGCACCCCCGGTCAGCACCGCTTCTGGTTCATGTGGGACGACCTCGTACGCGGCGCCATCGGCGCCGTCGTCCTGGTCGACACGCGCCGCCTGGCCGACAGCTTCCCCGCTGTCGACTATTTCGAGGAGGCGCAGCTCCCCTTCGTGGTCGGCGTCAACGGGTTCGACGGCACCTTCCCCCACGGGGAGAACGAGGTGCGCGAGGCGCTGTCGCTGTCGCCGCACACCCCGATCGTGCGCACCGACGCGCGGTCCCGTGACTCGGTGAAGAACGCGCTGATCACCTTGGTGGAACACGCACTGACGATGCGGGTCGCGGTCCCCGGCTGGCAGCGCTGAGCCGGGGACCTCGGTCCCTTTTCTAGTTCGGTACGGCCTCGATGACGCTGGCCCACCCCGGAAGGGGCAGGATCCGCGCCGTGGTGAGGCCGCTCTTCTCCAGCAGAGTCTGATATTCGGCGGGAGTGCGCTCCATGCCGCCGCCGGAGAGCGACAGCATCCGGATGTCGCCGTCCTTGCCCACGTGGGGCGCGTCGTCGTCGCTCAGGACGATCTCCAGGATCAGCACCCGTCCGTCTGCCGGCATCGCCGCCCGGACGTTGCGCAGAATCCGCACACAGTCCTCGTCGCTCCAGTTGTGGATGACGTTGGCCAGCAGGAACACGTCCGGCCCGCTCGGGATGTGGGCGAAGAAGTCGCCGACGACGAACTCACAGCGGTCGGCCAGGCCGGCCTCGGTGAGCGCGGTCCGGCCGTTCTCCAGCACCCTCTCCAGGTCGAACAGCATGCCGTCGAGGTGCGGGTTGGCCTGGAGCAACGCGCTCAGGATGTGCCCGCGTCCGCCGCCGAGGTCGACGACCTTGCGGGCGCCGCTCAGGTCGTAGTTGTTCGCCAGGCCCGCCGCGAAGGGCTCGGCGCGGACGGTCATGTAGTGATCGAACAACGTGGCGATCTCGGGGTGCGCGCCGACGTACTCGTAGACGTGGCCGAACTTCTCCTTGAAGACGCTCCGGCCGGTGCGGACCGTCTCGGGGAGCTGGCCCATGGCGTACCAGAAGGCCTCCTGACCGACCATGCGCACGGCCGAACGCACCGAGCCCGGTACGTCGTCGCGCAGGATGTGGCCGGATTCGGTGAGTTCATACCCGTCAGCGACGGTACGCAGGAACCCCATCGACGCCACCTCGCGTAGCGTCCGGCGCAGCGACAGCGGGTCGGCGCCGCACCGCTCGGCCAGCGCGTCGGCCGTCAGCGGGCCGGCCGCGAGATGGTCGGCGCAGCCCAGCTCCGCCATGGTGGCGAGGGCCGCGAAGCGGGAGATCCCGTAGATCGCATCCCATACCGGGGCGGCCGGATCGTTCTGGGTCACCTGGTCTCCACTCCATATCCGTGGGTGTTTCTGTACGGTGTGATGCCGCGTACGAGACGGCCGACTTCGGCGCGGAGCCGTACGAAGGCCTCGAGTTCGCGGGTGTGGATCTGGTCACGCGGCCCCGGCAGCTGGACGGGCAGGTCGCCCACCACCGTGCCCGGGGCCTTGCTGAGCACCACGACGCGGTCGCCGACGTAGACGCTCTCGTCGACGTCGTGGGTGATCAGCAGGATGGTCATGCCGTGGTGCGCGCAGACGCGGAGGGTCAGGTCCTCCAGCTCCTCGCGGGTCTGCGCGTCGACCGAGCCGAACGGCTCGTCCATCAGCAGCAGCTTCGGCTGGTAGGCCAGCGCGCGGGCGATGGACACCCGCTGCTGCATGCCGCCGGACATCTCCCAGGGATACTTCGCCGCGGCCCCGGACAGCCCGACCTGGTCGAGCGCGTTCATGGCGGCGGCTTCCCGCTTCTTCTTGTCCAGGCCCCGGCGGCGCAGCGGCAGGCTGACGTTGGCCAGCGCGGACATCCACGGGTAGAGCGAGCGGCTGTAGTCCTGGAACACCACGGCCAGGTTCTCGGGGCTGCCGTCGACGGGCTTGCCGTCGAGCAGGACCGTCCCGCCGGTGGGTTTGATCAGCCCCGCGATCGACCGCAGCAGGGTCGACTTGCCGCAGCCCGATGGCCCGACGATGCAGACCACCTCACCTTGGGCGACCTTCAGGTTGACGCGGTCGATGGCGCGGTAGGAGCCGTAATTGTGGCCCAGATCGACTAACTCAAGCACCGGATCTTCCTAAACGGTTCGCCTGGCGTTGGCATGCCAGGACAGGACGCGGCCCTCGGCGACGAGGAACAGGGCGTTGAACAGCAGGCCGAGCACACCGAGCAGGACGATGTGCGCCCAGACCCCGGCGTAGTCGTAGGACTGCTGCGCGTAGAGCAGGCTGTAGCCGATGCCGCTGTTGCTGCCGACCAGTTCCGACACCACCATGAGGATCAGCGCCAGCGAGAGGCTCAGCCGCAGACCCGCGAAGATCTTCGGCATGGCGGCGGGCAGGATGACGCGGCGCAGGACGTCGTACCGGCTGAACTGGAAGACCCGTGCGGTCTCCAGAAAGCCCTTGTCCACCGCCCGGCACCCGTCGGTCGTGTTGACCAGCACCGGCCAGATCACGCCGAAGACGATGACCGCGAGCTGCGTGGGGGTGCCGATCTTGAACAGGACGAAGAAGATGGGCACCAGCAGCGGTGGCGGCAGCGCCCGCAGGAACTGCAGCACCGGGTCGGCGTAGTCGGCCAGGCCGCGGATCCGCCCGAGGGCCACTCCGAAGGCGACGCCGAGCACGCCGGCGATGATCCATGCCGCGAGCAGCCGGCCGAGGCTGGGCCCGAAGGTGTTCAGCGCGTCGTCGGTCAGCAGCAGCTGGGAGAGCGGGCCGCTCAGCCACATGTCGTAGAGCTGGCCCGCGATCTGCGTGGGCGGCGGGAAGTACGGCGAACCGGCCATCCTCGTGACCAGTTCCCACAGCACCAGCGCCACGGGCACGATCCAGAGCCGGAGCACGCCGAAAGTCGCTCGTCTCACGTGACGCCCTCCGTCCGGGCCCGGTGCCACCGGAACAGCCGGTTCTCTCCGGCCACGAGCACCGCGTTGACCAGAATGCCGAACAGCCCGACCAGGATGGTCGCGCCGATCATCAGGTCGAGCCGGTTGCCGCTCGCCGCGATGGTGATGTAGACCCCGACGCCCTCGATGCCGCCCGCGATCAGTTCCGACGTCACGACCAGCACGATCGCGACCGAGGCGGCGAGCCGGATGCCGGTGGCGATGAAGGGCGCCGCGCCCGGCAGCACCACCCGGTAGGCGACCGAGGCGGGCCCGAAGCCGAAGCTGCGCAGCGTCTCCTTGGCCAGCGGGTCGACGTCGCGGACGCCGTAGATGGTGTTGACCAGCACCGGCCACAGGGCGGCGTACACCGCGACCGTGATCCGCATGTGCGTGGTCTCGGAGAACATCAGGATGACCAGCGGGATCAGCGCGACCGACGGGATCGGCCGGAGGAACTCGATCAGCGGTCGCACCGCCACCTCGGCGGGCCGGACCATGCCGAGCAGCAGCCCGGCCGGCACGGCGATCGCGATGGTCAGTGCCAGGGCGAACGCCCACGTGGTCAGGCTCGACCGGGCGCTCACCAGGAACTCGGGGTCGGCGAGCAGTTCGCCGGCCCGCAGCAGGACGGTCGAGACGAGGGGCAGTCTTTCGGTGTCCCACGCGCCCAGCCGTCCGGCCGCCTCCAGAACGACGAGCAGCCCCGCGGTCCCGATGAGACCGCGGAGCAGACTCGCCCCGTTCACTTTCGGCACGTCGTCACTGCGCGGCGGCGGGCGGCGCCATCAGCGCCTTCACGTCGAAGCCGGACGGGATCATGCCGTACTCCGTCAGCGTGTCGGCGACCCGCTGGAGGCGGGCCTCGCTCAGCGAGGTGGAGTAGGTGCCCAGCGCGATGACGGCCGCGGTGGCGGCGTCGATCTTGGTGTACTTGGGCAGCGCCTCCTCCACGACCTTGCGGTCGGAGGCGGCCAGGTTCTGCGCCTTGGCCAGGGCGCGCTGGAAGGCGGCGACCGTCTTGGGGTTCTCGGTGGTGAACTTGTCGGTCATCACCCAGCCGGCGATCGGGAAGTTCTCCAGCGGGCCGGCCATGCTGTCGGCGACCTTCTTGGCGCCGGCCTTGGCGTTGGCCGAGATGAACGGTTCGGCGACCCAGATCGCGTCGACGGTGCCGGTCTCCAGCGCCGCGCCCATCTCGGGCAGCGGCATGGCGACGTACTGTTCCTTCTCGTTGATGGTGACGCCGGCGACCTTGGCGGTCGCGGTCACCGCGAGGGTGCCGATCGCGTTGAGGGTGTTGACGGCGATCTTCTTGCCGGCCAGGTCGGCCGCGGTGTTGATCGAGGCGTTGTCGCCCTTGGTCATGATGACGAAGTTGTCAGGGGCGGCCTGGTAGCTGTCGGCCACGACCTTGAACTTGCCCGCGCCGGCCTGCTGCGCGAGGAACAGCGCGACGTAGTTGCCGAGCATGGCGTCGAGCTGGCCCGCGACGAGCTTGGGCGTGGCAGCGGCGCCGCCGACCTCGACGGAGATCTTGACGTCGAGGCCCTCTTCCTTGAAGAAGCCCTTGTCCAGAGCGATCTGGATCGGTGCGGCGTCGGGCACGGCCACGACGCCGATGGTGATGGCGGACTTCTCAAGCCCGCCGGAACCGGTACCGCCGGTGGCCTCGGTCTCGCCACCGCCACAGGCGGAAAGAGTCAACGCAGCCAGTACGCCCACGATGAGCGTACGGCCCGCAAAAAGGCGCCTCATAGGTGGAGTCTCCTTAGAAGGGGGGGTCGCACCCGCCCTGGCCGAAGATCGCGGGGCCGGGCGGGCGACGGCGAAGACTGTAGCGCTTCAAAATCACCATCAACAGGAATAAGAGCACTATGTCACCAAACTTGTAAATAAATCTGCTGGTGTGACTTTTGTGTCGCTCGGGGTGCTTTTGGGCGTTTGGACCGATCCATCGAATCCGCGAACCGGAAACATGGATTCGGTCATGCTGTGACCAGCGGTGAGGTAACAATGCGATGAATGGTCATCTTTGGAACGGGCCAAAACCAATGTGGCTATTGGTAGAGCTACGAGTCATATGCTCCAATTGCCCCTGGCTTATGGGAGGTATCCCGAAGAAAATTGAAATTTCTTTTATCGGAAGGGTGCGGCCTGTGAGGACGGCAACGATCGAGCGTGATCACCGCACCGCGCCTGAGGCTCCGCCGGAACCCCCGAGGGAACCGGCCGGACATCGGGACACGACCTCCAATCGGATGGCGTTGCACAACTGGCGGGTACGTAACCGCCTCATCGCACTGATCATGATTCCGACCGTCGCCGCGGTCGTTCTCGGCGCCATGCGCGTCATCAGCGCGGTTACCAGTGCCGCGGAATATCAGCGAGTGAGTGAAATCGCAGCGTTCACCGGAACGCTGGGGGAGCTCGTCCATGAGCTCGAACTGGAACAAAGTTTGACTAGCCGGTACGCATCCGGCAATCGCACCAATGAGTCTGAACTTAACCTGATCGACGCACAACAGGCCAAAGTGGACTTGGCTGCGGAGAAAGTCCGGGCGCGCGTACCAGAGATCGCAGAATCTCTCGGTGAACTCGGCAAAGAGAAACTGACGCGCGTCGACGGCCGCCTCAGCGAGCTGCCCAACCTCCGCGAGATCACCGTCGAGTCCGACCTGCTCGCGCTGCCGACGATCGAGAAGTACTCCCTCGTCATCGGCGACCTCCTGCGCTTCTACGAAGAGGTCGGCCAGGGCGGCACGGACGAGGCCATCGACGGGACCAGCATCGCGATGACCGCGCTGGGCCGGGCCAAGCACGAGCAGTCGACCATGCGAAGCCTGCTCGACGTCGGCATCCAGAAGCGCAACTTCACTCCCAACGAGCTCGACGCCCTGACCGCCGCACGTAAGCGGTTCGAGAGTGAGATCAGCGCGTTCCGGCTCGCGGCCACCCCGGCCGAGCGGCAGTTCTACGCCGACACCGTGACCGGCTCCCGCATCGACCAGGCCGAGTTCCTGCGCGGATCGGCGATGGAGCGCATCCGCCTCGACCGGCAGATCGTCAACCTCGACGGCACCCCCGGAGACGACTCGGAGGTGTGGTTCGAGGCCAGCAGCTTCGGCATCGACCGCATGTACGAGGTCGAGAAGGGGCTGGACAAATCGATCATCGAGCAGGCCGACGCCCTGGCCGACTCCGACCAGCGCGGCGCCCTCATCAACATCCTGGTCGTCGTGGTCATCCTGGCGCTGGTGCTGCTCATCACCACCGGAATGGCCCGCTCGCTGACCACGCCGCTGCGCCGGCTGCGGTCGGAGGCGCTGGAGATCGCCGGGCACCGGTTGCCCGACCTCGTCCAGCGGCTGCGGGAGAACGACGCCTCGCACGAGACGGTCTCGCAGGTCGCCCCCATCGGCGTCAGCGGCGCCGACGAGATCGGTGAAGTGGCGCGGGCCTTCGACGAGGTCCACCGCGAGGCGGTCCGGCTGGCGGGCGACGAGTCGCGTCTGCGCAGCAACATCAGCGCGATGTTCGTCAACCTGTCCCGCCGCACCCAGACGCTGGTGGAACGGCAGATCGCGCTGATCGACGGCCTGGAGCAGGGCGAGCAGGACGAGGCCCGGCTGGGCAACCTGTTCAAACTCGACCACCTCGCCACGCGCATGCGCCGTAACTCCGAGAACCTGCTGGTTCTCGCCGGTCAGGAACCCGCCCGCCGGTGGAGTCAGCCGGTGGAGGTCACCGACGTCGTGCGCGCCTCGCTGTCGGAGGTCGAAGGGTACGAGCGCGTCGTCATCAACGTGCCCGGCGAGGTCTCCCTGGCCGGCCAGGCCGTCAACGACGTCATCCACCTGCTCGCCGAGCTGGTGGAGAACGCCATTTCGTTCTCCGCACGTGACACCCGCGTCATCGTCTCCGGCAACCGGATAGACGGCGGGGGAGTGATGGTGTCGGTGACCGACTCCGGCATCGGCATGAACCCCGACGAGATCGGCGCCACGAACTGGCGGCTGGCCAATCCGCCGGTCGTCGACGTGTCGGTGTCCCGCCGGATGGGCCTGTTCGTGGTCGGCCGGCTCGCGCTGCGCAACGGCATCCGGGTGCAGATAAGGAATCACGACGGCGGTGGCCTCACCGCGATGGTGCTGCTGCCCGAGTCGCTGATCGCTGTCCCGGCCGCCGCGGTGCAGCAGCACTACAACACCGGCGGGTACGCCCCCACGTGGTCTCCCAAGAGCCAGGCGCCCCAGGTGTCACAGGCTCCGCAGGACACCACCGGGGGCTGGGGCACGCCGCAGCTCGGCGGCGGGCAGGGCGGCCGGCCCGCGCTGCCGTCACCCGGTCCGCTGGGGCCGTCGACGGGTCCGTACAACACCCAGCCCGCACCGCCGGCCCCGCAGCACACGGGTCCGCAACACACGGGCCCTCAGCACACGGGTCCGCAGTACAACTCGCAGCACACGGGTCCCCAGCAGTCGCTCTTCGGGCCGCCGCCCCGGCAGCAGGCGCCCGCGCAGGCGCCGCCGAACGGCGCGCCGGGGGCACAGCCCACGATGTTCGGGCCGCCCCCGCCGATGCCGCAGCAGCAGTCCGGTGGACCGCTGCCCCGGCGCAGGTTCGACTCGGCGCTGGGTGGCCTCTCGGGTCTCAGCGAAAGGGACGCCGACGTCACCGGACCGCTGCCCGCGGTCCGGGAGCCGTCCGGGCCCGATCGCCCCGAGGAGTTCCTGCCGATCTTCGCCTCGGTCGAGTCCGCCTGGTTCAAGAAGCCCGAGGACGAGACCAAGGTCGAGGAGACCTGGAAGGAAACCGCGGCCGACACCGCGTGGGGCGTCGCCGCACAGCAGCCCCAGTACGAGGCCAGCACCTCCGCCGGCCTGCCAAAACGCGTACCCAAGGCCAACCTGGTCCCCGGCTCCGCTGAGCCGAACCGGCAGGCGGCCGTGTCACCCCCGCCGTCCCTCTCCCCCGACCGTGCGCGAAGCAGGCTCTCCAGCCTCCAATACGGAGTGCGTCAGGGCCGTGCCGTGACCCGGGGCGAGATCAGCGAGGACGAGGGTTACTCAGGAAGAGGGGAATGACCAGCGTGAGAGAGATGAGCCAGGCCGCCCGAGGCATCAACTGGCTGATCAACGACTTCGTCCTGTCGGTGCCGGGCGTCGCCCATACCGTCGTCGTCTCGGCCGACGGGTTGCCGCTGGCCTACTCGGACGGCTTTCCGAAGGACCGCGCCGACCAGCTCGCCGCGGTCGCGGCCGGGCTGATCTCGCTGACCCAGGGAGCCTCCCGGGTGTTCGAGGGCGGCGCGGTCACCCAGACCGTCGTGGAGATGCAGCGCGGGCTGCTGCTGATCATGTCGATCAGCGACGGCTCGTGCCTGTCGGTGCTCGCGGCGGCCGACAGCGACCTGGGCCTGGTGGCCTACCAGATGACACTGTTCGTCGAGCGCGCGGGTCAGGTGCTCACTCCTGCGGTCAGGGCCGAACTCCAGGCCTCCAACCCGAGGAGATGACCATGGACTCGTGGGGGCCGCCTCCCTACGGGGGCGGCCAGCCGCCACCGCGACCGGAGCCTGCGTCGCCGGTCCGTCCGTTCACCGTCACCGGCGGCCGCACGACGCCGCGCATGCAGCTCGCGCTGGAGGCGCTGGTGTCGTCGGCCACCTCGCTGCAGCACGACCTGTCGCAGCGGCCGCCGGAGTACCGGGCGATCAGCTCCCTGTGCCGTCAGGTCCGCTCGGTGGCGGAGGTGTCGGCGCTGCTGCACATCCCGCTCGGGGTGATCCGCGTGGTGATCGCGGACATGGTCGCCGAGGGCCTGGTGCACGTACACCAGCCGCAGTTGGACGCCGGGATGCCAGATTTGGGTTTGTTGGAAAGGGTTCTCAGTGGACTTCGACGTCTATAGCCACGGCGGCGGCCCGAGCCGCGGCCTGACCTCGACGAAGATCGTCGTGGCGGGTGGCTTCGGGGTGGGCAAGACCACCTTCGTCGGGGCGGTCTCCGAGATCGTCCCGCTGACGACCGAGGCGGTGATGACCGACGCCTCCAAGGACATCGACGACGTGGCACTGACGCCCAACAAGACCACGACGACGGTGGCCATGGACTTCGGCCGGGTGTCCCTGGACGAGGATCTGATCCTCTACCTGTTCGGCACCCCTGGTCAGCACCGTTTCTGGTTCATGTGGGATGATCTTGTACGTGGTGCGATCGGCGCCATCGTCTTGGTGGACACCCGGCGGCTGGCCGACAGCTTCCCCGCGGTCGACTATTTCGAGGAGGCCCGCCTCCCGTTCATTGTGGGCATCAACGGCTGGAACGGCATGTACCCCCATGCCGAGGACGAGATCAGAGAGGCGCTGACCCTCTCCGCCCACGTCCCGATCGTCCGTACCGACGCCCGTTCCCGCGATTCGGTGAAGACCGCCCTCATCACGCTGGTGGAGCACGCGCTCACCTCGCGTGTGGGCGGCCCTCGCTGGTGAGCGGATAGGCTTGGGCGGCCGGGGGTAGTCCCCTGATCCACCACGATTCCCTTCGAGGCTGGCCAATCACGTGTTCGAGACGCTTTCCGACCGGCTGACTTCGGTCTTCTCCTCGCTCCGGTCCAAGGGCAGGCTTTCCGACGCCGACATCGACGCGACCTGCCGTGAAATCCGCATCGCCCTGCTTGAGGCAGACGTCGCGCTGCCGGTGGTCAAGGACTTCGTGGCCCACGTCAAGGAACGGGCCAGGGGTGTCGAGGTCTCGCAGGCGCTGAACCCGGCGCAGCAGGTCGTGAAGATCGTCAACGACGAGCTGATCGAGATCCTCGGCGGGGAGACCCGCCGCCTGCGCCTGGCCAAGACCCCGCCGACGGTCATCATGCTGGCCGGTCTCCAGGGTGCCGGTAAGACCACCCTGGCCGGCAAGCTGGCCCGCTGGCTGCGCGACCAGAACCACGTGCCGCTCCTGGTGGCCTGTGACCTCCAGCGTCCCAACGCGGTCCAGCAGCTCTCGGTCATGGCCGAGCGCGCCGGGGTCGCCGTCTACGCGCCCGAACCGGGCAACGGCGTCGGCGACCCGGTCGAGGTGGCCCGCCAGTCGATCGACCACGCCCGTCGTCAGCAGCACGACGTCGTCATCATCGACACCGCCGGCCGCCTGGGCATCGACCAGGAGCTGATGGCCCAGGCCGCCCACATCCGCGACGCGGTCAGCCCCGACGAGGTGCTGTTCGTGGTCGACGCCATGATCGGCCAAGACGCCGTGACCACGGCGCAGGCCTTCATGGACGGGGTCGGCTTCGACGGGGTCGTGCTGACCAAGCTCGACGGCGACGCCCGCGGCGGCGCCGCCCTGTCGGTGCGGCACATCACCGGTCGCCCGATCATGTTCGCCTCCACGGGCGAGAAACTCGAAGACTTCGACGCCTTCCACCCCGACCGCATGGCGGGCCGGATCCTCGACATGGGTGACATCCTCACCCTGATCGAGCAGGCGCAGCGCACGTTCGACGAGGCCGAAGCCACCAAGATGGCCGACAAGCTGGCCTCGGGCGACGACTTCACCCTCGACGACTTCCTCGAGCAGATGATGATGGTCCGCAAGATGGGCCCCATCAAGAACCTGCTCGGCATGATGCCCGGCATGGGGCAGATGCGCGACCAGATCAACCAGGTCGACGACAGGGACCTCGACCGGGTCGCCGCCATCATCCGGTCGATGACCCCGGGTGAGCGCGCCGAGCCGAAGATGATCAACGGTTCCCGGCGGGCCCGCATCGCGCGCGGCTCCGGCGTGAGCGTCACCGAGGTCAACGGCCTGGTGACCCGCTTCTTCGAGGCGCAGAAGATGATGAAGCGCATGTCGCAGGGCATCGGCATCCCCGGCATGCCGGGCGGGCGCGGGAAGCAGAAGCAGCAGAAGCCGAAGAAGGGCCGGCGCGTGAGCGGCGATCCCCGCAAGGCCGGTCTGCCGAAGGAACCCGCCGCCGACACTCCGGCCAAGCCGTCGGGCGGCATGCTGGGCAACCTCACTCCCGGCAGCCTGCCCAAGGGGCTGGAGCTGCCGCCGGGGTTCGACCCGTCGAAGTTCAAGCTGCCCGGGCAGAAGTAGCCGCTTCGATCTGGCAGAATGTCATGTTGGAACATCGTGGTCCGGCGGGCGCCCTCTAACCCCCGCGTTCCACGCCTGTCCCTGGAGTGGCCGCCACTTCGTGCCCCACTCGATGTGACGCCGCTCATCCATTTTTGAAGCAGGAGAGACCACACCCGTGGCAGTCAAGATCAAGCTCAAGCGGCTCGGCATGATCCGCAACCCGCAGTACCGCATCGTCATCGCCGACAGCCGCACCAAGCGTGACGGCCGTGCGATCGAGGAGATCGGCCTGTACCACCCGAAGGAGCACCCCTCGCGCATCGAGGTCAACTCCGAGCGGGCACAGTACTGGCTGAGCGTCGGCGCGCAGCCGACCGAGCCGGTCATGAAGCTCCTCAAGCTCACCGGTGACTGGCAGAAGTACAAGGGCGAGGCCGCTCCGGCTCCGCTGCTCGTCGCCGAGCCTCCGGCCGACCGCCACGCCATCTACGAGGCCGCCGCCAGGGAGGCCCTGTCGAGCGAGCCCGCTTCCGCCGCCACCACGCAGCGGAAGAAGAAGGCTGAGCCCAAGGCTGAGGCCGAGCCCAAGGCTGAGGCCAAGCCCGAGGCCAAGGCCGAGCCCGTCGCCGAGGCACCCGCCGAGGCGCCCGCCGAGTCCGCATCGGAAACCGAGGCCTGACATGCTCGAGGAGGCCCTCGAGCACCTGGTTAAGGGCATCGTCGAGCATCCTGACGAGGTCCGCGTTCGCGCGCGGAAGATCCGCACCGGGCGTGTCCTGGAGGTCCGGGTCCACCCCGAAGACCTCGGTAAGGTCATCGGTCGCGGGGGCCGCACGGCCAAGGCGTTGCGCACCGTCGTCAACGCCCTGTCCGACGGCAAATACGTGCGGGTCGACCTGGTCGACCTCACCGAGGCCCGCTAAGCGAGACGCTGCGAACCTGCCTAGAAAACAGGTTCGGTCGTGGTTCGCGCTGTGAATCTGCCTCAAAGCAGAGCATCCCGTCATCCCGGGAGACCGTCACCGGTCTCCCGGGATCGTCGTTTTTCTGGAGAACCTCTTATGCAGCTCGTCGTCGGCCGAATCGGCCGCCCCCACGGCATCCGCGGTGAGGTGACCGTCGAAGTCCGCACCGACGAGCCGGGGGAGCGCTTCGCTCCCGGCACCCGGCTGACCACCGACCCGGCCTCCCGGGGGCCGCTCGTCGTCGAGAACGCCCGCTGGCACAAGGGCATCCTGATGCTCGCGCTCGAAGGGGTCCGTGGCCGTGAGGCCGCCGAGGAGCTGCGCGACACGCTGATCGTCATCGACTCGGCCGACGTCACGCCCTCCGACGATCCCGACGAGTTCCACGACCACCAGCTCATCGGGCTGGTCGTCGTCTCCGTCGAGGGCGAGCCGCTGGGCGAGGTGTCCGACGTGCTGCACCACGGGCAGGACCTGCTGGTGGTCAAGCGTCCCGGTCGCGACGACGCCTACGTGCCGTTCGTGAAGTCGCTGGTGCCCGACGTCGACCTCGCGGCAGGTCGGCTGGTCGTCGCCGCGCCGCCGGGTCTCTTCGACCTCGACGCCTGACATGCGCATCGACGTCATCTCGATCTTCCCCGAGTACTTCGCGCCCCTCGACGTCTCCCTGATGGGCAAGGCGCGCGACAAGGGCATCCTCGACGTGCGCCTCCACCAGTTGCGGGAGTGGGCGCACGACGTACACAAGACCGTCGACGACACCCCCTATGGCGGCGGTCCCGGCATGGTCATGAAGCCGGAGATCTGGGGCGCGGCGATCGACGACGTGATCGCCTCCGAAGAGGCACTGCCGCGGATGATCGTGCCCACTCCGAGCGGCCGGCCGTTCACACAGGCCGTGGCGCTCGAATACGCCGCCGAGCCGTGGCTGCTGTTCGCGCCGGCCCGCTACGAGGGCATCGACAGTCGGGTCATGATCGAATATGGCACCCACCTGCGCCTCGACGAGGTGTCCATCGGTGACTACGTGCTGGCGGGGGGCGAGGCGGCCGTGCTGGTCATGATCGAGGCCGTCGCCCGGCTGCTGCCCGGCGTGCTCGGCAACGCGGTCTCGGCCACCGACGACTCCTTCGCGCCCGGCGCGATGGAGAACCTGCTCGAAGGGCCGGTGTTCACCAAGCCGCCGGTGTGGCGCGACCACGAGGTGCCCGAGATCCTGCTCTCCGGCCACCACGGGAAGATCGCGCGCTGGCGCCGGGACCAGGCGCTGCGCCGGACCCTGCAGAAGCGGCCCGAGCTGATCGAGCGCGGCGACCTGTCGGCCGCCGACCTCAAGACCCTTGACACGTTTCGCGCCGATGGCGATCCTGTGGCAGACTGAAGCGCCGAATGCCTGCCGTTCGCAGGTTAGTCGTGCCCGCGTCCTTCTCGACGCCCCATCTCGCAGGGGACGGACGGACCTCCGGGTGTTCTTTCTCCAACTGATGAGGAACCTCAGTCATGCACACGCAGATCCAGGCGCTTGAGAAGGCTGCCCTCCGCAGCGACATCCCCGCGTTCCGTCCGGGCGACACGCTCGAAGTGCACGTCCGCGTCATCGAGGGCAACCGCTCTCGTATCCAGGTCTTCAAGGGCTTCGTGCTGCGCCGCCAGAACGGTGGTCTCCGTGAGACGTTCACCGTTCGCAAGATCAGCTACGGCGTCGGAGTCGAGCGTACTTTCCCGGTTCACAGCCCGGTGATCGAGAAGATCGCGTTGGTGACCCGTGGCGACGTCCGCCGCGCCAAGCTCTACTACATGCGCGACCTGCGCGGTAAGGCCGCCCGCATCCGCGAGCGCCGCGACGCCCTGCCCGCGAAGTAAGCGGTCAAAAGCGTTGAAGCCCGTGCCTGCCAGGCACGGGCTTTCGCAGTTTTGGGGAGTGGAAGCCGAGTCGGCGACGTCGCGTACTGTGACCATGATTTAGGCTCGTCTAGGCGCGCGTAGGCGCGCCGCATCACTTGACTTCCCAGACCAGGACGGGGTGGACGTGGTCGCCGAAGACACCCATCAGAACGCCAAGCCCGGCAAGGACAAGAAGGGCTCGTTCTGGCGTGAGCTGCCAGTCCTGATCGTGGTGGCGCTGGTGTTGGCCCTGCTCATCAAGTCATTCGTGGTCCAGGCGTTCTACATCCCGTCGGAGTCGATGGAGAACACCCTCCTGAAGAACGACCGGGTCCTGGTCAACAAGCTCGTCTACCGCGTCCGCGACATCGAGCGCGGCGACGTCGTGGTCTTCTCCGGCGTCGACTCCTGGGCCGGCGAGGCCGAGTTCGCGCCGCCCGCCAACCCGATCGCCGGGTTCTTCCGCTGGGTCGGCACCGCGTTCGGCGTGGTCCCCGGCGAGAAGGACTACATCAAGCGCGTCATCGGCGTCCCCGGCGACAAGGTCAAGTGCTGCGACGCCAAGGGCCGCATCACCGTCAACGGCGTCCCTCTCGACGAGGAGAGTTATCTCTATCCGGGCGACGTCCCGTCGCTGGGCAACTTCGAGATCGACGTGGCCCCCGGCCGCCTGTGGGTCATGGGCGACCACCGCTCCGTCTCGCTCGACTCGCGCGCCCACGGCGGCGACCCGGGTGGCGGCGCCATCCCGATCGACCAGGTCATCGGCCGTGCGTTCGTGAAGGTCTGGCCGTTCGACCGGGCCGGGATCCTGCCGATCCCCGAAACGTTCGGCCAGAAGGGCCTGGTCGCCGCCGCGGCGTCCTCCGACGCCGTCCCGCTGCTGCTGGGCTTCGCCGGGGTGTTCCCGCTCTGGGCGCTTAGGCGCCGCATACGCGTCAAGCGGTAGTCTTTCCGCCCGTGGCCGTCGCAGAAGAAGAGACCAATTCCTCCGGCACGCCGGAGGATTCCGGTAAGCCGGAGAAAAAGAAGAAGTCAGCCCTCCGGGAAACGATCACGTTCACGATCGGTGGCGTGATCGTCGCCCTCCTGGTCCACTTCTTCGTGATGCGGTCGTTCTGGATCCCATCGGAGTCGATGGAGAACACCCTGCTGGTCAACGACCGCGTGGTGGTCCTCCAGTTCGGCTCGATCGACCGGGGCGACATCGTGGTCTTCAAGGGCTGGGACGGCGAGGACACGATCAAGCGCGTGATCGGCAAGGGCGGCGACACCGTGAAATGCTGCGACGCCCAGCGCCACATCACCGTCAACGGCACGCCGATCGACGAAGAGGGCAAATACCTCTACCCCGGCGACTACCCCGGCCGAACCTTCGAGGTGAAGGTGCCGGCGGGACGCCTGTGGCTGATGGGAGACCACCGTTCCAACTCGATGGACTCCCGCGCTTACATGGACGACGAGTTCAAGGGCACGATCTCCGAAGACGACGTCATCGGCTTCGCCTTCGCTCGTTATTGGCCACTTGACCGGCTCAGTCTCATATCGCAGCCGGAGACCTTCTCCAACGTCCGGTGATGGGGCGTACGCTGCTTCTGTCATGACAGTTGCCTATCGTCCACGCCCGAGCGTGGTCCGCCGTGACTCTGGCCTCTACGGCTATGAGCGCGCCCTGGCCCGCCGGGGCCTTCAGCCCGTCGCCGGCGTCGACGAGGCAGGCCGTGGCGCCTGCGCGGGCCCGCTGGTCGTCGCCGCGGTGGTCCTCGGGCGCGAGATCGACGGCATCAACGACTCCAAACTGCTGACCCAGGCCCGCCGCGAGGAATATCACGCCAAGATCATGGCGACCGCGAAGGCCGTCAGCGTCGTCGTCATCCCGCCCACCGAGATCGACCAGCGCGGCCTCCACAAGTGCAACGTGGCGGGAATGCGCCGGGCGGTCGCCGGGTTGGGTCTCACGCCCGGATACATCCTGACCGACGGATTCCCGGTCCCCGGCCTCCCCGCGCCGTCACTGGCCGTCTGGAAGGGTGACCAGGTGGCCGCCTGCATAGCGGCCGCGTCGATCGTTGCGAAGGTGACCCGGGACCGCATGATGACAACCCTGCACGAAACATTCCCCCAATACGGTTTCGCCGGGCACAAGGGTTACGTGACCAGAGACCACCGGGCGGCCCTCGCTCACCACGGGCCAACCCAGCACCATAGGTTCTCGTTCGTGACAGTGGCTCGGACGATGCCGGGTATGAGGATGCGGGAGAATGAACCAGGGGCCGAAACGGGGTTGGGAACAGGAGGGCCGGAATGAGCGCGGAGGATCTCGAGAAGTACGAGACCGAGATGGAGCTGCAGCTCTACCGCGAGTACCGCGATGTGGTCGGTCTGTTCACGTACGTCGTCGAAACCGAACGTCGGTTCTACCTGACGAACTCGGTCGACATGGAGGTGCGCACCGCGGAGAACGGCGAAGTGTTCTTCGACGTGAAGATGCAGGACGCATGGGTGTGGGACATGTATCGACCGGCGCGATTCGTGAAGAACGTGCGAGTGGTGACGTTCAAGGACGTGAACGTCGAAGAGCTCGCCAAGCCTGATCTGGAGATGCCCAAGGAGGGCTTCTCCAGCTGAGCTGCCTGCTTTCAAGGGCCGGGTCCATTGGACCCGGCCCTTTTGGTTTTCCACAGGGCGCGGCTCGGGGCGTTTTCGGCCTGGGCGGGTCTGCGAGCGTGGGGCGCATGGGGGCGAAGGACGAACTCGGGCGGGCCGGCGAGCAGATGGCGGCTACCTATCTGGTCGAGAAGGGGCTGGAGATCCTCGACCGCAACTGGCGCTGCCGCGACGGCGAGATCGACATCGTGGCCCGGGAGGGCGCGGTGCTCGTGGTGGTCGAGGTGCGGACACGGTCTTCTGATGCGCGAGGGTCGGCGTTCGCGTCGGTGACGGAGGCGAAGCTGGCGCGGCTTCGGCGGCTGGGAGCGCGGTGGCGGGCGGGGCGGTTCGAGCGGTTCGCGTCGGTGCGGGTTGATGTGGTGGCGCTGGACGGGTTCGCGGGGACCTTCTCGGTCCGCTGGGAGAAGGGGGTGTTCTGATGGCTGATCGGGTGGTTCGTCGCGGCAGCTTTGGCTTGACTTACGAGTGGTTTTTCCCTTTACCGCAGCTGGACCGCGTTGGTGCGAGTAGTGGATGTGATGCCGCCGCAGGACACCCAGCTGGTGCCGATGGATTCAGTGAGGCGAGCGGCCACGTCGATGGTCACTGTGCGGGCGTGGTCTGGTCGGCAGAGTTGGCGGCGTCGGGCCAGGCTGCGCCATTGGCCTCGTGATTCTGCGCCGGTCGGTTGCGAGGCGGAGAAGGTCCTCTACCGCCGGGTTGTCGCGGTCATCGGTGGTCGCCGGGCCGGGTCTGTGGCAGTGCACCGAGATCCGTCCCGCGAGCTGCGTCGCGCGGAGTCGAGGCGTTCGGGGGTTCGCGTCCTCTTCCGGCTGTCCGTTCGGCGGCGCGTGGTTGAGGCCTTCTTGTTGTCGCGGGTGAGTGTGCTTTCCGGTCTCCGCCTGGGTGATCGAGGTTTCGGGGTGCCTTCGGTGGAAGGCGTGAGGGGTGTTCTATGCCTGTTGCACGTACGCGGTGTGCCGCGCTGGTCGGAGTGGCCGGGCACACCGTCGAGGTCGAGGCCGATGTCGGCCGGGGGTTGGTGGGGACGCACTTCATCGGGTTGCTCGACACGGCGATCAGTGAGGCCAGAGATCGGGTCCGGTCGGCGCTGTTGAACAGCAGGTTCGACTGGCCCGACGCGCGGGTGACCGTCTCGCTGTTTCCCGCTTCGCTGCCCAAGAAGGGGTCGTCCTTCGATCTGGCCATCGCGATGGCGGTGCTGGGAGCGGCCGGGCTGGTTCCGGCCGCGCGGATCGCGGAGCCGTTCTTCCTCGGGGAGCTGGGGCTCGACGGCCGGGTGCGGCCCGTCCGCGGCGTGCTTCCGGCCGCGCTGGCAGCCGTCGCCTCCGGGGCGCGCACGATGGTCGTGCCCGCGGCGAACGCCGCCGAGGCGGCGCTCGTACCGGACCTCGCGGTGGTGCCGGTGTCGACACTGGGGGAACTCGTGGACCTGCTGCGGGAGGGCGAGGCGAGTGAGCGGGCGGCCTGCCTGGACCCGATGGAGTTCGCCGTCCCCGCCGACGAGAAGGATCTCGACCTCGCCGACGTCGCAGGTCAGGCGCAGGGGCGGTGCGCGCTGGAGATCTGCGCCGCCGGGGGTCACAACCTGTGGTTCCTCGGGCCGCCGGGCACGGGCAAGACCATGCTGGCCGAACGCCTGACCACGATCATTCCGCCGCTCGACCGGGAACAGGCCCTCGAGGTCACCGCGATCCACTCCATCGCCGGCACCCTCCCCACCGGCCGCCCGCTGTTGGCCCGGCCACCGTTCGTGGCCCCGCACCACACGGCCTCCGCCGCGGCGGTGATCGGCGGCGGGACGGGCCAGATCCGTCCCGGGGCCGTTTCGCTCGCTCATCGCGGAATTCTCTTTCTCGACGAAGCGCCCGAGTTCCCGCCCCGGGTCCTCGACTCGCTCCGCCAGCCGGTCGAGTCAGGGCAGGTCACGGTCTCGCGGGCGAACGGCTCGGTGACGTTCCCGGCGCGGTTCATGCTGGTCCTCGCGGCCAACCCCTGCCCGTGCGGGCTGAGCGGGGAAGCCGGGCGGTTCTGCACCTGCACTCCGGCCGTCCGCCGGAGATATCTGTCGCGTCTGTCGGGGCCGCTGCTCGATCGGGTCGACGTGAAGGTACGGCTCTCGCCACCCACGCGGGCCGAACTCCTCGCCGACCGCGCGCTCGCCGAATCCAGCGTCACCGTCGCCGACCGGGTCGCGGAGGCCCGCGACCGGGCCGCCAGACGCCTGGCGGGCACGCCGTGGCGCCTCAACGCCGAGGTCCCGTCGTCGCTGCTGCACGGCGGCTGGCGCCTCGACCACCGGGTCCTGACCCCGCTGAACCGGGCCGTCGACCTGGGCAACCTCAGCGCCCGCGGGGTCGACCGGGTGTTACGGCTGGCCTGGACGATCGCCGACATCAGCCGGCGTCCCCGGCCGACGTCCGACGAGATCTCACTGGCACTCACGATGTGGATGGGAGAAGAACTGTGACCGGTGACCGGGCCGCTCGTGCGACCTTGACCCGGATCGCCGAGACCGGCGACGAGACCATGGGCCGCGTGATCGCGGCTCACGGCGCGGAGGCCGTCCTGGCCGGGATCCGCGACGGAACCCTGGAGGGGGTGGACGACCGCAGAGCGGCGGCCTGGCGAACGCGGGCCGTCGGGGCGGACGAACCCGAAGACGACCTCGCCCGCTACCGCTTCGTCATTCCCGGTGACCCCGACTGGCCGGGTCAACTTGACGACCTGCGAGACGCCCGGCCCATCGGGCTGTGGATCGCCGGCGGAGGCGACCTACGCCGGGCCTGTGCCCGATCGATCGCGGTGGTGGGAGCACGGGCGGCCACCGCCTACGGGGTGAACGTGGCCTCAGAGCTGGCCTGCCGCCTGTCGGATCGCGGCTATTCGGTGATCTCCGGAGGTGCGTACGGCATCGACGCCGCCGCCCACCGGGGCTGCCTGGCCGGACCGTCGCCGACGCTCGCGATCCTGGCCTGCGGGGTCGACGTGCCCTACCCGGCCGCCCACCAGGACCTGTTCGCGGCCATCCGTGAGGAGGGCCTGGTCGTCAGCGAATCACCGCCCGGCGTGAACCCGACCCGGTTACGCTTCCTCGTCCGTAACCGGGTCATCGCCGCCCTGTCGCGGGGGACCGTCGTCGTCCAGGCGGCGCCTCGCTCCGGCGCGTTGAACACCGCCCACCACGCGTTTCAGCTGAACCGTCAGCTGATGGCCATCCCGGGGCCGGTGACGAGTGAGGTCTCGGCGGGCTGCAACAACCTGATCCGGCTCGGGAAGGCGGTGTGCGTGACGTCGGCCGACGAGATCCTGGAGCAGGTCGGCCAGGCCGGAGACGACATCGCGCCGATCCCACGAGGCGAGGTCACACCCCGGGACCTGCTCAGCCTGGAGTCCAAACGCGTCCTCGACGCGATGCCGAACCGGGGAGCGATGGGGCCGGCCGAGCTGGCGCTGAAGGCGGGTCTGCCGCTGCCGGTGGCGCTGAGCTGCCTGGGCAATCTGGAGTCCGGCGGCTACCTGAAGCGGGAGGGGAACGGCTGGCGGCTGAGCGCGAAGGGAAGGGGAAGATAAACGGATATGTCGGGAGATCTAGAGGACGCGATACGGGCTTTCGAACGCCACCTCCGGGTCGAACGCGGCCTGGCGGCCAACACGGTCCGGGCCTACATGGGCGACATGTCGTCCCTGGCGGAACACCTCATCGACATGGGGGTCGACCGGGTCGAGCTGATCGACGTGGGGGTACTGCGGGACTGGCTGGGCGAGCAACACGAGACCGGCAAGTCCCGCGCGACCCTGGCCCGGCGAACGGCCTGCATCCGCACCTTCACGGCGTTCTGCCATCGTGCCGGGTGGCTGACCACCGATCCCGGCCTGCTCCTCGGCACGGCGAGGGCCAAGCGGACCCTCCCGAAGGTGCTGGACCAGGCGGAGGCCGTCCGCATGCTGGACCTGCGGCGACCCGGCGAAGGCCGCGCGGGCGGAGGCGGAGCTGCCGGCGGGGGTGTGCAACGCGGGGCCAACCTGCAGGGCAGAGCCGGTGATCGGGTCGGCGGGGTCGTCGATGCGCCTGACCTGGGCGATTCGGGTTCAGGGAGACCTGAGCTGACCAGCGCCCGCGATGTTCCGCCGGAGCGGTGTAGTCCTCGCGATCTTCGAGCTGAGCTGTCTGGCCTGCATGACGCGCGACGAGCTGAGCCCGCTGGGTTCCGCGATTCTCACGCTGAGGACATGGACTCGCGCTCTGGGGTCGACGAGGTGTCCTCCGGATCGAGGGTCGATGCGTCCGAAGGTGCGTATCCCGGCACTTGGCCGGGGTCCGGGGCGCTGGAGGATGACAGCCCGTCCGCTGGGAGAGCGGCGACCGAGGCCGACCGTGCCGGCTCTCATTCCGAGTCGATCTCTCAGGCTGCGAGAGTTGACGGCTCCGTGCCAGATCCTGGTGGTGAATCAGACTCGGCCGGCGATGAGCCGCAGGTGGTGGCGAAGGAGCTTCGTGATCAGGCTCTGCTGGAGGTTCTCTACGCCACAGGAATTCGCGTCAGTGAACTCTGTGGGCTCGACCTGGACGACGTCGATCGGGAGCGCCGGACTGTCAGGGTGCTCGGCAAAGGCGGCAGGGAGCGGGTCGTGCCGCTGGGGGTGCCGGCGCTGGACGCGGTCGATGCCTGGTGTGTACGCGGGCGGCCCATCCTCGTTTGCGGGCGCTCCGGGGCTGCGCTGTTCCTCGGGGTGAAGGGCGGGCGGATCGACCAGAGCGCGGTGCGGCGGACCGTACATGCCCGGCTGGGCGAAGCGGGGCTGCCGGACATGGGGCCGCACGGCCTCCGTCATACGGCCGCCACTCACCTGCTGGAGGGCGGCGCCGATCTCCGTAGCGTCCAGGAACTGCTCGGGCACGCGTCACTGGGCACCACCCAGATCTACACGCACGTCTCGATCGAACGCCTCAGGGCCGCCTACGAGCAGGCCCACCCTCGAGCTTGATCAGCGGGTCGGCCCTCTCGCGGTTGCCGAGTGGGCAGGAAAGGTAGAAGTATCCGGGCCGATCATCATCTGCTCGGCCTTGGTCAACCAGCCACGGGCTGGTACGGCAGATTCCACCGAGTATTTTCGGCGGACCCGCCCAACTCGGAGCCGCCCTCCCGGCCCCCGAGCGCTGTCAGTCTTCACGTGTGGGAAGCAGTCTGACCTGGCCAAGCACAGCAGCAGTAAGCATCTTCGGTGAACCCGCCCAATTCGGAGCCACCTTGCCGGCCCCCGAGCGCTGTCAGCCTTCACGTGTGGGAAGCAGTCTGACCTGGCCCAAGCCCACCAGGTGCAGCGGATCCAGGTAGAGGTTGCCACTGAGCAGCCCCCAGTGCAGGCACGTCTTCGGACAGTGCCCGTCAGGCCCGCTCACAGTTCCGAGCGCCTCTCCCGTCCGCACCCGCTGCCCCTCGGTCACGCCCGCGTCGACCGGGAGGTACGTCGTCCGCAGCCCGTTGGCGTGGGTCACCGTCACCACGCCACGCCCCGCCACCTTCCGGGCCACCGTGACCACGCCGTCTCCGGCCGCCAGCACCGCCTGCCCCGTCTCGGCAGGAAGGTCGACCCCGCGATGCCCGGACAACCAGCGTTCGGGAGGCGGAGTGAACGGACGCACCGGCTGAGGTCGCTCTGCCAGTGGCCACCCCCACTGGGCCGCGATCACGAGCAGGACGGAAGCTGGGAAGAACATGGCGAACAGCCTGCCGAATTCAACACACGCTGCGACCCGTCAACAACTGCCTGTGGAAAACCGCAGGCGTTATGTCCTGATATGAGAGATCAGCCTGTGGAAGAGCTTGTGGATAACTTGGGGATTCAGTGACTGCCGACGCCCCCAGAGGACTGGCCGACGTCATCAGGGGACTGCAAGGGCTCGCCGGGGTGGACCTGGGCCACGTCCAGGTCACCGGTCAGGAGCCGGTCCTGCCCTCGCCGTTCCGCATCGGCACCGCCGCCGCGGCCAGTGTGGGCGTCGCCACCGCGGCCATGGCGGCGCTCAGGGGCGAACACGGCCAGGCGGCGGTCGACATGAGGCACGCGGCCGTCGCCTTCCGCAGTGAGCGCCACTTCCGGATCGGCGACGACCCGATCCCACTGTGGGCGCCGATCAGCGGCGACTATTCCGCCGCCGACGGCCGGGTCAGGATCCACGCCAACTTCGACCACCATCGCGACGCCGCGCTGGCCGCTCTCGGTCTTCCCCCGGACGCCACGCGGGAGGAGGTGGGGGAGGCGTGCGAAAGGCGTACAGGCAGGGAGGTTGAAGAAGCGATCATCGCGGCGGGCGGATGCGCGGCCGCGATGCGCGGCAGGGCCGAATGGGCCGGCCATCCCCAAGGTCAGGCCGTGGCCGCCCGCCCGCTCCTCACGCTCGACCGCCTTCAGGGGCCGCCGCCGGGGGAGACGGGGCTGCGCGTGGTGGACCTCACCCGGGTCATCGCCGGGCCGGTCGCGAGCCGGTTTCTGGCCTCTCACGGGGGCGATGTCATGCATGTCTGCGGGCCCGGCGTCCCGGAGGTTCCGGGGCTGGTGCTGGAGACCGCCGCCGGCAAACGGTCGTGCCTGATCGATCTGCGCACCGAGGCGGACCTGCTCAGAGACCTCATCAGAGGCGCCGACGTCGTCATCCGCGGCTACCGCCCCGGGGCGCTCGACCGGCTCGGGTTCGCGTTGAGCGATCTGGTCAGGCTGAGGCCGGGCGTCGTCGTGGTCGACATCTCCGCTTACGGTCCGGGGCCGTGGCACGGGAGGCGGGGGTTCGACAGCCTCGTCCAGATGGCGACCGGGATCGTGGCCGAATCGGGGCCGCTGCCCTGCCAGGCCCTCGACCACGCCACCGGCTACCTCGCCGCCTTCGCGGCGGTCGCGGGTCTCCTCCGCAGGCGGCGGGAGGGTGGTTCCTGGCACGCGGTCCTCTCCCTCGCCGCCACCGCCCACTGGCTGGACGACCTGGGCAGAACCCCACCCGGCGACGAGCCCCCCGTCGACGACCTCCTGGAAACCCGCGACGGATACACCTTCGTCCGCCCGCCGGGCCTCATCGCCGGACGGCCTCCGACGTGGTCCCCACCACCCCACCCCGGCGAGCACGCGCCGGCCTGGTGAGCGCCGGTCACAGCTGAGTTCCGGCCTCGGCGCGCCCCGTCCGCACCGGTCGCCGGTCTCATCGCGCCGCAGCCTCAAGCTCGGCCTCCGCCGCGTCCCCATCGCCGCGCGCCTGCCTGATGAGAGGCGACAGCCACAGGCACGGGATCGTCAGCAGTGCCCCCGCGAAACACACCCACATCGCGGGTCGCAGCCCCAGCAGCTCCCCGGCCACGCCACCGATCAACCCGCCCACACCCAGCGCCCCCTGCGTCAGGAAGTTGATCGACGCGTTGACCCGCCCGATCAGAGCCGGCGGCGTCTCCCGCAGTGACTCCGCCCCCGAGCACACGCTGAAGCAGACCACCGCCACCCCGACCACGGCCTCGGCCGTCCCGATCACCAGCACGCACCACCACACCGGTCCGCTCACGGCGGCCATCGCCAGGAACCCGAGCGGGAAGAACAGCACCGAGGCGAGCAGCACGCGAGGGCCGCCGTAACGCCGGGCGACCGTGGGGGCGACGAACGCGCCGACCAGGCCGCCGGCCCCGAAGCCCATCATCGAGATCCCGACGAGCCCGCCCGGCAGCCCCAGCACGTGGATCGCGTAGAGCACATAGACGGCGAGCTGGGCCGCCGCGAACAGGTTGACCGTCATCCCGGCCAGCGCCAGCGCCCGCAGCACCCGGTGCCGCACCAGTGCCGACATCCCCTCGGCGATCTCCCGTCGAAGCGCCCGCCTGGGCGCGAGCGGCCGCTCCGGTTCGACGGCACGGATGGACCGCAGACACAGCGCCGACACCACGAACGTCACCGCGTTGACCAGCAGCGCCAGCGGCGCTGACAGCACGCTCACCAGCAGACCGGCCAGGCCGGGGCCGCCGAGCTGGGCGATGGAGAAGACCGACTGCATGCCGGCGATGGCCTCGGTCCGCTGTGACTCGCCGACCACGCTGGTCAGGTGGGGCATCGTGAAATTCCGGAAGGTCACCGTGCAGGTGCCGACGACCAGGGCCACGCCGATCAGCCAGTGCACCGTCAGCAGGCCGAGCAGCCAGGCGACGGGGACCGTCAGGACGGCCGTACCGGAAACGATCTCGCACATCACCAGCACCGGACGCCGTCGTCGCGCCCGGTCGGCCCAGGCCCCGATCGGCAGTCCGACGAACAGGAACGGCAGCGAGGCGGCGGCGGTGAGCACGCCCATCTCGATGGGGGAGGCGGCCAGCAGGGTGACGGCGGTCAGCGGAACCGCGAGGCGGGACACCTCGCTGCCGGCTTCGGTGACGGCCCGGGCGGACCAGAGGAGGCGGTAGTCGCGCTGTCGGCGAAGGGGGATCATATTTATGAAAGTACTCTTTCAGAGTTATGAAGGCAATGCTTCACATCTGAAGACGCCCTACCGTGGAGATCCATGAAGACTCGGATGGTCACCGACGACGTCGGGTTGCTGCGGGCCATGGCCCATCCGGCGAGGCTGGCGATCCTCGGCCGGCTCCAGGAGGAGGGTCCGGCGACGGCCACCGAGTGCGCCGAGACCGCCGGGCTGTCGCCGAGCGCGTGCAGCTACCACCTGCGCACCCTCGCCAAGCACGGCCTCATCGAGGCGGCCCCCGCGCGCGGCGACGGCCGCGAACGCGTCTGGCGGGCGCTCCAGACGGGCTGGGGGATGAAAGACCCCGAAAGCGGCGAACTCACCCCCGAACTCCTCGCCGCCCAGGGCGCCGTCATCCAGACCGTGCTCGACGAGGCGTCCCGCCGCCTGTCGGAGTATCTGGCCCAGTCGTCGAGGGAGTCGGCCGACTGGCGCGACGCGACCCGGCTGGCCCACGTGGTGCTCTACGTGGACCCCGACGAGATCCGCGACCTGGCCGAGCGCGTCGACGAACTCGTCGCCCCCTACCGGATCGTCGACCGCGACCCGGAATCGGCGCCCAACGGCGCCCGCGTGACCGAGTTCCAGCTCCGTCTCTTCCCCCGGGCCCCGAAAAGGCCGTCAAAGGACTGACAGGCTCTTTTTCCGTTACGGCTCCGCCCACCCCGGCACCGCCCGCCGCCCCTGGCGCGCGCCTGCTCCGGCGCCGACCGGCCGCTCCGCGCCGCGCCGTGACGACGGCGGAGTGTGGCGTCCTCACCGCCCGGTGCGCGGGCAGGTCAAGTCCTCCACCGGTTCCGGGTAGACTGTCCGGTGGTCTCCTTACGTGAGGCCGAATTCGCACGCCCATTCACGAAACGTTCTCTCGGTCCGCCGTTCAGGTGGCTGGAACGGTTCGGGGCGTCAGGGCGCGGGCCGCCGGCCCGTGCATGCAACCGAGATCGTGGAGGACCATTTCATGGCCACCCCCGTCGTTACCATGCGACAGCTGCTGGAGAGCGGCGTTCACTTCGGCCACCAGACTCGCCGGTGGAACCCGAAGATGAAGCGCTTCATCTTCACCGAGCGCAACGGCATCTACATCATCGACCTCCAGAAGTCGCTGGCCTTCATTGACAGGGCCTACGACTTCGTCAAGGAGACCGTCGCCCACGGCGGCACGATCATGTTCATCGGCACCAAGAAGCAGGCGCAGGAGTCGATCGCCGAGCAGGCGGCGCGCGTGGGCATGCCCTACGTGAACCAGCGCTGGCTGGGCGGCATGCTGACCAACTTCTCGACCGTCCACAAGCGCCTTCAGCGCCTGAAGGAGCTCGAGGAGCTCGACTTCGACAACGTCGCCGCCTCCGGTCTCACGAAGAAGGAGCTGCTGCTCCGCCGTCGTGAGAAGGAGAAGCTGGAGCGCACCCTCGGCGGCATCCGGGACATGGCCCGCGTCCCGAGCGCGGTCTGGGTCGTGGACACCAAGAAGGAGCACATCGGGATCTCCGAGGCCAAGAAGCTCGGCATCCCGGTCGTCGCGATCCTCGACACCAACTGCGACCCCGACGAGGTCGACTACCCGATTCCGGGTAACGACGACGCGATCCGCGCCGTCAGCCTGCTGACCCGCGTCATCGCCGACGCCGTCGCCGACGGTCTCATGACCCGCGCCGGCGCCTCGCGCGGTGGCGACGACAAGCCGGCCGGCGTGGCCGTCGCCGAGCCGCTGGCCGAGTGGGAGCGCGAGCTCCTCGAGGGCACCCCCGCCGCCGCCGAGGCTCCCGCCGAGGCCGAGGCTGAGGCCGCCGCCGACGAGGCCCCTGTCGAGGCCCCTGCCGAGGCCGAGGCCCCCGTCGAGGCGCCCGCCGAGGAAGCTGCCGCTGAGGCCCCCGTCGCCGAGGCTCCGGCCGAGGAGACCCCCGAGGCTGCCGCCGACGGTGACGAGCCGAAGGCGTAGTTCTCCTCCGAAGCTCTACCGGGTGGGCGTGTCGCGACCATGACACGCCCACCCGCTCCACGACGAAACCCATGAGGAAATGACAATGGCTTCCGTGAACATGGCCGATGTCAAGCGGCTTCGCGAGCTGACGGCCGCCGGCATGATGGACTGTAAGAAGGCCCTGGAGCAGTCCGAGGGCGACTTCGACCGCGCGGTCGAGCTCCTGCGCCTCAAGGGCGCCAAGGACGTCGGCAAGCGCGAGACCCGCACCGCCTCCAACGGCCTGGTCGCCCTGAAGCAGGACGGCGACTCCGCCGCCGCGCTTCTCGAGATCAACTGCGAGACCGACTTCGTCGCCAAGGGTGAGCGGTTCCAGGAGGTGGCGGCCCAGGTCGTCGCTTTCATCCTGGAGACCAAGCCCGCCGACGTGGCCGAGCTGCTCGACTCCAAGCTCGACGACGGCAAGACCGTCAAGGAACTGCTCGACGAGACCAACGCGGCTCTCGGCGAGAAGATCGAGATCCGCCGGTTCTCCGTGCTCGAGGGCGGCTACATCGGCGCCTACATGCACAAGACCGACCCGCAGCTGCCCCCGGCCGTGGGTGTCCTGGTCCAGCTCGACTCGGCCAACCCCGAGGTCGCCAAGGACATCGCGCAGCACGCCGCGGCCATGGCGCCGCAGTACCTCGACGCCGCGTCCGTTCCGGCCGAGGTCATCGAGAAGGAGCGCGCGCTCGCCGAGGAGATGACTCGCGAGGAGGGCAAGCCCGAAGCCGCGATCGCCAAGATCGTCGAGGGTCGCGTCAACGGCTGGTACAAGGACTTCACGCTGCTCCAGCAGGCGTTCGTGAAGGACAACAAGAAGTCGATCAAGAAGTACGCGGACGAAGCCGGCGTTCAGGTCCTGGCCTTCACCCGCTACAAGGTCGGCCAGGCATAGTCTGGGGCTGTTCGTCGAGGTCGTCCCGCAATCGAGCGGGACGACCTGTTCAGCCCGAAATCCACTGAGGAGGCCGCCGCCGTGCAGGAGAACACCGAACCCGCCCCGGCGGCTTCGTCGTATGACGGGCCGTTGCGCTGGAAGCGGGTCATGCTGAAGCTTTCCGGCGAGGCATTCGCCGGTGGGGATTCCCTCGGCATCGACCCGGTCGTCGTCGCCAAGATCGCCGATTCGATCGCGGAAGCGGTCCGCGACGGGGTGCAGGTCTCGGTCGTGGTCGGCGGCGGCAACATGTTCCGGGGCGCCGCGCTTTCCGAGCGCGGCATGGACCGGGCCCGTGCCGACTACATGGGCATGCTGGGCACGGTCATCAACTGTCTCGCCCTTCAGGACTTCCTGGAGAAGCGTGGCGTGGAGACGCGCGTGCAGACCGCCATCACGATGCAGCAGGTCGCCGAGCCTTTCCTGCCCCGCCGGGCGATCCGCCACCTGGAGAAGGGCCGCGTGGTCATCTTCGGGGCCGGGCTGGGTTCGCCCTTCTTCTCCACCGACACCTGCGCCGCCCAGCGTGCGCTGGAGATCGGCGCGGAGGCCCTGCTCAAGGGCACCCAGGTCGACGGCGTCTACGACGCCGACCCCCGGAAGAACCCCGACGCGGTCCGGTTCGACCGACTCGAATACAGCGAGGTCCTCACGCGTGACCTCGCGGTGATGGACGCCACGGCCATCAGCCTGTGCAAGGACAACGGCCTGCCCATCGTGGTCTTCGAGCTGATGGGCGAAGGCAACATCCTGCGGGCGGTCCGCGGAGAGAAGATCGGCACGCTGGTGAGTCCGGCAGGGAAATAGGGAGCCAACTGTGATCGAGGAAACCCTCTTCGAGGCCGAAGAGAAGATGGAGAAGGCGGTGACCGTCGCGAAGGAGGACTTCGCGGCCATTCGCACCGGCCGGGTGACCCCGTCGATGTTCAACAAGATCAATGTTGACTACTACGGGTCGCTCACCCCCGTCCAGCAGCTCGCCTCCTTCCACGTCCCCGAGGCGCGCATGGTGCTGATCCAGCCCTACGACAAGGGCTCGATGACCGCCATCGAGAAGGCGATCCGCGACAGCGACCTGGGGGTCAACCCCGGTAACGACGGTAACGTCATCCGCGTGGTCTTCCCCGAGCTCTCGGGTGAGCGCCGCAAGGAATACATCAAGATCGCCCGGACCAAGGCCGAGAACAGCCGCGTGTCCATCCGGAACATCCGGCGGCACGCGAAGGAAGTCCTCGACAAGCTCGTCAAGGACAGCGAGGCCGGCGAAGACGAGGTCCACCGCGCCGTGAAGGAGCTCGACGACCTCACCCAGAAGCACGTCGCCAAGATCGACGAGCTGCTCAAGCACAAGGAAGCCGAGCTGCTCGAGGTCTGACGCACCATCGCGATCCTTGCCCCGGCAGGGGCAGGGATCGCGCGCATGTAGGGAGTAGGACATCTTGGACGGAACGGTGTCACCCCCGGCGGGCGGGAGCCGTACCGGCCGGAACCTGCCGGCCGCGATCATCTCCGCGGTCGGTCTGGCAGTGTTGATCATCGGCTCGCTTTACACCTTCAAGCCCGCGTTCCTCGTGGTCGTCATCGCCGCCGTAGGCGTGGGGATTCACGAGCTGGTCAAAGGCCTGGCCACCCGCGACATCCGCGTACCGCTGATCCCCGTGCTGGTGGGCCTGGCGGCGATGGTCGCCGGCGCCTACGAATACGGGCCGGGCGTCTTCCTCGGCATCTTCGCGATCACCGTCATGGGCGTTCTGGGCTGGCGGCTCTTCCAGGGCTCCGACGGCTTCGTCCGCGACGCGACCGCGACGGTTTTCATGGTGGTCTACCCGGCCATGTTCGCCGGGTTCGTCGGCCTGCTGCTGGCCCCCGACGACGGCGCCCACCGGGCGCTCATCTTCGTCGCCGTGACGGCCTCCTCGGACATCGGCGGTTATGCCGCCGGAGTTCTCTTCGGCAAGCACCCGATGTCGATCATCAGCCCGAAGAAGACCTGGGAGGGCTTCGCCGGTTCGGCCATCGCCTGCATCGCGGTCGGCGGCTGGCTGGTGACCTGGCTCCTCAAGGGCGCCATCTGGCAGGGCGCGCTCCTGGGAGCCGTGGTGGTCGTCTGCGCCACGATCGGCGACCTGATCGAGTCGGTGATCAAACGCGACCTCGGCATCAAGGACATGGGCTCGGTCCTGCCCGGCCACGGCGGCATGATGGACCGCATCGACTCCCTGTTGTTCACCCTGGTGCCCTGCTGGCTGCTGCTGGCGGCCTTCATCCGCTAGTGCTGTGACCGGAAACGTTGGCCGGGTTGGGCGGTCAGGCGGCAGCTGACAGTGGCCGACCGCCCCAGCGGACGCGTTTCTCGCTGCGGACGCGGGCGCGTTCACGGCGTTGGGCTGCCAGGACGTCGGGATGGCGGGCGTTGCGGTTGCGCCAGCGCAGATAGGCGTGCAGAGCCCGCGTCTGGACGGTGTGGTTGGGATGGTCGGAGCCTGCGATCGTGAACTGGCGTAGCGGCCCGAAGTGCGCCTCGATCGGGTTGGCCCACGAGGCGTAGGTCGGGGTGAAGCACAACTCGACCTTGTTGCGCCTGGCCCAGGCCCGGATGCGCCAGTTCTTGTGCGCGGACAGATTGTCCAGGATCACGTAGATGGGGGCGCCGTCCGGGCGGGCCGCGCGGATCGACCTCAACGCGACCCAGGTGTGGTCGATGCCCTTGCGGCGCCGGTTGACGCCCCACAAGGTGTCGTCGCCGACGGAGTAGCAGCCGTGGAAGTAGGTGATTCCGTGGGTGCGGTGGTAGGTGGCCGGCAACCGGTCCGGCCGGCCCTGTCGCGTCCACCCGGATCCGGCGGTGGGGCGGATGCCCAAAGGTCCGAACTCGTCGAAGGCGAAAGTCCGTTCCGGGCGCTGGGTCAGGGCGTACTCGATCCGGTCCAGCTTGGCCTCGAAATCCAGATCGGGAGACTCCTTCCAGGTCTTGGTGCGCTGAAAGGTGATCCCCCGGCGGGCGAGCAGATTGCGTAACGCCTCGCGGCCGATGAGGAGCGGTCGGCCGGGAAGGCGTTGCAGATGGGCGGCCAGTTTGCGGATCGACCAGCGGGTGAAGGGCTGCCCGAGCTTGGCCGGGCGGGTGGTGGCCATCTGGATGACGAGCTCTTCCTCGTCATCACTGAGCAGGCGGGGACGGCCTCCCGCCCACCGAGGGTCCAGGCAGGCCAGCCCGATCTCGTTGAACCGGTGAATCACATCCCGCACCGTGTCCTCATCAGCGGCCACCAAGCGGGCGATCACCGGGACGGTGTTGCCCCCGGCCGAGGCCAGCACGATCATCGCCCGCCGATACCGCACCGAACTGGTGCTGCCCCGGCGGACGATCTGCTGCAGCTTCTGCCCTTCGGCGTCCATCAGTCTTCGTACTCTGACCGGTTCTCCCACCGCGCCTCCTCGCGCCCGCCGGACGTGTACGACACATCCAACCGACGCCAGCGGCTACACGCGAGACCGGCGAAGGTTTCCGGTCACAGCACTAGATGCGGTTGAGGGTGCTCAGGCGGGCGGCGATGACATCGTGGCCGCGGTCGGCGGCTTCTCTCAGTTCGGCGTCGGTCACGGGGACGAGCCAGAGCCAGCGGACCACGTCTCCGGCTACCTGGAACCCCGACAAATTGGGGATGCCGGCCGGTGTGGCCAGCATCATCACGCCTGCGTAGCCGCCGGGGATGGGGAATGTCCCGGGCTGGTGATACCAGCGGGCCGTGTGGCCGTCGCCGAGCCAGGTGACCGAGCGCCACGGATATTGTCCCAGCCACAGGAACAGGCGGGCCGCCGAGCGGGGGTCGCCTCGGGTGGCGACGGCGAGTTCGACGCGGGTCGGGGTGTCGTAGAGCTCGGCCGACGGCATGCGCTGGCAGCTCATCCCCACGGTGGAGAGCACGGTGAAGTCGCGGCCGTAGGACGGCGGGCGTTCGGTCACCCCGATGGCGGGCAGCTGGCCGCCGCCGGCGTCCCAGAAGCGGCCCGGGGGGCCCAGGCGGCCGTCGAGGTGGCCCATCACGAACTGCTGGAACGACGCCCAGGACGCCTCGCCGGCCCGCCACTGCCAGTAGGCCTCGGCCTTGGCGACCCGGGGGCTGAGGCCTTCGAGCGCCTCGGACAGGGCCCAGGCGAACGGCCACTCGCCGAGGGCCTCCCTCGCGTAGCCGGGCATGCCGCGGTCGAGGTCGGCCCAGCCGGGGATGACGGCCAGCAGGCCCTCGTCGTCGTAGAGGGCCACGCCATCGCCCTCCTCGAACCACAGCACCCGCAGCCTCGACGGGTCGAGGTGGGCGGTGCCGAAAGGACGCCGGGTTCCGGCTCGGGGCATGATCGGGGGCCGGCCGTTGTTGAGACGGGCGAGGTCGAGTGACATCGGGGCGGTCACGTGATTGGCCAGCCAGACCGCTCCGCGGACGGTACCGGCCGGGTCGCGCAGGTAAGCTACCGAGGACACCTGATCGCGCTCGACGGTAAGGGTGCGGCTCCCATAGGGATTGGTGCTGGTGAGCACGACGGTGGTGCTGTCCACGCCTCACCTCCCAGATCAGGACTCTAAGCCCGGTGCCGCCCGGCCGTAAGTGCAGTCGTCGTTTTGAGAGGTTCACCATGTCCGAGGCCGCCCCCAAGGCCGGTCAGCTCACGTTCGTCGCACCGCGACGGGCGAAGCCGCAGCGCCACCTGGCCGACCTGACCATGGCCGAACGCCGGGCGGCCGTCGCCGAACTCGGCGAGAAGCCCTTCCGGGCCGACCAGCTCTCGCGCCACTACTTCAGCAAGCTGACCGCGTCGCCCGAGGAGATGACCGACCTTCCGGCCGCCTCCCGCGAGAAGCTCAGCCAGCTGCTTCCGCCGCTGCTGACCACGGTCCGCGAGATCACCTGCGACGGCGGCACGACCCGCAAGACCCTCTGGAAGCTGTTCGACGGCTCCCTGGTCGAGTCGGTCATGATGCGCTACCCCGACCGCACCACGATGTGCGTCTCCTCCCAGGCCGGATGCGGGATGAACTGCCCGTTCTGCGCCACCGGGCAGGCCGGGCTGACCCGCAACATGTCGACCGCCGAGATCGTCGAGCAGGTCGTCGCCGGGCAGCGGGCGCTGGCCAAGGGCGACCTGCCGGGCGGGCCCGGCCGGGTCAACAACATCGTCTTCATGGGCATGGGCGAGCCGATGGCCAACTACAAGGCCGTGATCGGCGCGGTCCACCGCATGGTCGACCCGTCGCCCGAGGGCCTGGGCATCTCGGCGCGCGGCGTGACCGTCTCCACGGTCGGGCTGGTCCCGGCGATCGAGAAGCTGTCGAACGAGGGCCTGCCGGTGACGCTGGCCGTCTCGCTGCACGCCCCCGACGACGAACTGCGCGACACGCTCGTCCCGATCAACACCCGCTGGAAGGTGGCCGAGGTCCTCGCCGCCGCCTGGGACTACGCGGCCAAGACCAAGCGCCGGGTCTCGATCGAATACGCCCTCATCAAGGACATCAACGACCAGGAGTGGCGGGCCGACCTGCTCGGGAAGCTGCTCAAGGGCAAGCTGGTCCACGTCAACCTGATCCCGCTCAACCCGACCCCGGGCTCCAAGTGGACGGCCTCCCGGCCGGAAGACGAGCGGGCCTTCGTCCGCCGCCTGGAATTCCACGGCGTGCCGGTGACGGTCCGCGACACCCGGGGCAGCGAGATCGACGGCGCCTGCGGCCAGCTCGCGGCGGCCAACCCCTGAGGTCGACCTCGTCAGACCGGCCGCAGGCCGACATGCCTGCGGTCCTAACTCCTCACTCGCCGAACCGCTGCATATCCCGCCAGTCCGGCCGCGCTCCAGGCCAGGGCCGAGGCCACGATGACGGCCAGCCGTTCCGGCAGGTCGTTGTGGTGGGCGGCGTTCATCCAGTCCAACACCGGGACCGACGCCCACGGGCCGGCCGAGCTGAGCAGCAGGATCGCCATGTATCCGCCGATCAGCACGGCGGCCGAGGCGGCGGGGGAGGCCAGCACCGGGCGGCTCGTCAGGGCGCCCAGAGCGGTCCCGGCGAGCACGGCCAGCAGGTGCAGGCCGATGCCGTAGGCGAAATCGGCCGCGCCCGGGGTCTCGGCGAAGCCCGCGAACAGCGGGAACACGAGGGCGGTCAGGGCCAGTAGCGACGTCAGGAAGAGCGCGGCCAGCAGGCCGGCCGCGAGTTCGCGGCGGCGGCCGAGGGCGGTGATCGCGATGAGACGCTGTTCGTCGGGTTCGTTGTCGAGCAGGCCCCGGGCGGCCCAGGCGAAGACCAGCATCAGGATGCCCGCCGAGTCGGCGTAGCTGGGGAGTTCGCCTCCGGCGGGGACCCCCGTGGCGTACAGGACGGAAAGAACGGCGAGCAGCCCGAGCAGGGGCTGGAAGATCCGATGCGACCGTACATAACCGGACAGCCGGAATCTGACCAGGGGAATCATGAGACCTCGTGGCCTTCCGCCCGCAGCCGGGCCGCCAGTGCCGCCGCCCGTGACTGCGGCAGTTTGATCGTCAGGGTGGTCAGTGGATCTTCCGTGAATACCTGGGCGACCTGGGTGATCTTGCCGGAACGGACCTCATAGCGGGTCACTCCCGGGACCGCCCGCAGATCGCCCTGGTGGTCGCTGGCGACGACGATGCCGCCGCGTGCGGCGATCTCGGTGACGATCACCGACAGTTCGGCGCGGGCCTGGGTGTCGAGGCCGGCGAAGGGCTCGTCGAGGATGAGCAGGCCGGGTTCCCCGGCGAGGGCCTGGGCGAGGCCGACCTTGTGGGCGCTGCCCTTCGACAGGTCGGGCAGCTTCTGGCCCAGCAGGTGGTCCATGCCGAGCCGGGTGGTCAGTTCCTCCGGTACGGGGGCCCGCCGGACCGCCCCCATGTGCCGCAGATAGGCCGCCACGGTGAACGGCTGCGACGAGGGGAACCGCTCGGGGGCGTATCCGACGATCGGCGGGCGTTCCCTGATCACGCCCTTGACCGGTCGCAGCAGGCCGGCGAGCAGACGCAGCAGGGTCGACTTGCCGGTGCCGTTGGGCCCGGTGATCTCGGCCACCGAACCCGGGGCGAGATCGAGGGAGGCGTCGTCGAGGACCCAGGGGTCGCCCCGCCTGTAACGGAAGCACACGTTCGTCGCGAGCACCTACCGATATTAGGTGGATTGTGGCTCTTGCCGGATTCATCTCGATAATGAGCGGCATGCTTCGCACACGAATCCCCGGCGCGGCGTTGCTCGCGGTCGCCGCGTTACTCGCCCCCTCAGCCCCGGCCTGGGCCGATGCCCAGTCCCCGGGCTCCTCCGGCGTGGGCGACCCCTACTTCCCGCACGCCGGGAACGGAGGGTACGACGTCCAGCACTACGACCTGAAGCTGCGTTACACCCCCAAGTCCGGCGAAATCGACTCCACCGCCACGATCACCGCGAAGGCCACCAAGGACCTGTCGCGCTTCAACCTCGACCTGTCCGGTCTGACCGTCCGGTCGATCACGGTCAACGGCAAGAAGGCCAAATGGTCCCGCAAGGGCCAGGAGCTGACGGTCACCCCGAAGAAGGGCATCACCGACGACGCCGACTTCAAGGTCGTCGTCGACTATGACGGCAGGCCCAAGCGGGTCGACGACGCCGTCCTCGGCGTCACCGGCTTCATCCACACCAAGGACGGCGCGGTCGTCGTCTCCCAGCCCGACGGCGCCCGCACCTGGTTCCCCGCCAACGACACCCCGCGTGACAAGGCCACGTTCTCGTACGAGATCAGCGCCCCCGTCGGCCTCACCGTGCTGGCCAACGGGGAGCCGCAGAACGGCGGCATCGTCCGGGTCAAGAAGGGCTACGTCGTCTCCCGCTGGAAGATGAAGCAGCCCATGGCCCCCTACCTGGCCATGATCGCCATCGGCAAGTACAAGGTCACTGACGGCACCGCGGGCGGCGTGCCCAACATCACCGCCTACGACCCGGCGCTGGCCAAGACCGCCAAGCACCTGCACAAGGAGACCGCCGAGGCGACGAAGTGGGGCATCGAGCACTTCGGCCCCTACCCGTTCGGCTCGACCGGCGGCATCGCGGACAAGCTCGACGTCCACTACGCCCTGGAGACGCAGGGCCGCCCGGTCTACGACGGCGACGCCAGCGACGACCTGCTGATCGTCCACGAGATCGCGCACCAGTGGTTCGGCAACAGCGTCGGCCTGGAGTCGTGGAACGACATCTGGCTGAACGAGGGCCTGGCCAGCTACGCCGAGTGGCTCTACGAGGAGACCCACAACGGTCCCTCGGCCAAGTCGACCTTCGACAAGTACTACAAGAGCAAGGGCGCCTTCTGGGACGTCAAGACCGGCGCCCCCGGCAGGAAGGACATGTTCGACTGGGAGGCGATCTACGTGCGCGGCGCGATGACCGTCCACGCCCTGCGCACCGAGATCGGCGACGAGACCTTCTTCGAGCTGCTCAAGGAGTGGCCGGCCCGCCACAAGCACGCCACCGCGGACACGAAGGACTTCATCGCCCTCGCCGAGGAGCTCAGCGGCAAGGACCTCGGCCCGCTGTTCAAGAAGTGGCTGTACGCCGCCAAGAAGCCGACGCTGTGATTCATGGGCGGGTCCCCGAAAGGGGGCTCGCCCTCAGCCGGTCAGTTTGCCGATCTGGTCGATCAGCACGACCACCGAGAAGAACCCGAAGAACGCGAACGTCAGCAGCACCGCGACCATCCGGTAGCCGCGGATCCTGATCGCCTCGGGCAGCATCTTCCGGTTCAGCACCGCCAGCAGCGCCGAGTAGACGAACATCATGATGCCGCCGACGCTGGAGGAGATCACCAGCAGCGTGATCGGCTGGTCGAACCCGATTGTCAGCATGCCGATCCCGAACGCCACGATGAACCACACGACGGCCGTGTAGATCCTGCTCTCCGTCCACCGCGTGCTCGACGGCAGGTAGACGGTCTTCACCACATCGGCGACCAGCCGCCCGACGTAGTCGCAGATGCCCATCGCGGCGGCGAACAGCGAGATCGCGCCGATGGCCCAGAAGAACGTCCCGAACCAGCTCAGCCGCTGGTTCAGCACCTCGCCCTCGGTCTTCAGGAAGGTGATGTCGTTGGTGGAGCCCGCGCCGAACACGGTCGAGTAGGCCAGCATCGACATCAGGAAGATCGTGAAGATGGTGATCGCGACGAACGAGATGAGCTGCTCGATGTTGGCGACCTTCCACCAGCCCCGCCACCGCGACAGGTTCTCCTCGGTCGGCTCGAAGGTGTAGCCGGTGGCGGGCGCGGCCTGGTCTTCCCCGGTCACCGGTGAGACCAGCCGGGGGATCCTGGCTCCCATGCCCATGTTCTTGTCCCGGATCCAATTGCTCTGTACGAGGTTCTGACCGCCGCCCGCCCCCGCGAAGGCCAGCGCGCCGAGAACCAGAGCGGTGCCCAGCTGGCTCGGTATCGTGCCGATGCTCGTGACCGCCTCGCCCAGTCCCCGGTAGGCCTCTCCCGTGATCGCCACGAACAGCGCGACGACCAGGAAGACCAGCACCGCCGCGACCTTGACGAACTGGGTGGCCTCGACCGTGCGGTAGACGACGGGGGAGAGGGTGAGCGCGATCCCGATGATGACCAGTTCGATGACCGCGATGACCGTGACGCTCCCCTGGCCGACCGCGTAGGTCAGCACGGTGGCGCTCGACGTCGCCCACCCCGGCCAGATGTTGGCCAGCAGCGCCAGCAGCGCGAACACGATCCCCCAGTGACGCCCCAGCCGCGAGAACCCCGTGAGCGCGGTCTCCCCGGTGGCCAGGGTGTAGCGCTCGATCTCCATGTTGAGGAAGAACTGCGCGACCACCCCGACCACGGCCGCCCACAGGAACACCAGCCCGACGTTCGCGGAGATGTACGGCCAGATCACGAACTCACCCGAGGCGAGCCCGACCCCTGCCGCGATCACCCCCGGCCCGAGGACTCGGCGTAACGGCTGGGGCTCGGGTAACTGGGCGACCTTGAACGCCGGCATGCTGCTCATGGCCGCCGTCGCTACCCGGGAGGACGCCATTCAGGCGTCGATCAGCACCACCAGCCGACGGAAGGTGTGAGGTAGGACGTCGACGAGTCCTTCGGACGGTAGCCCGCCCGCACGCACGTGCCCGGCCCCTTGAAGAACGCGTCGGAATAGTTGCGGCCACCCGACAGGGTCCGCAGGCCGCACTGACTCCAGCTGGAGCCTCCGTTCGTGGAGACGTCGAGCCAGACCCGGTCGCCGGTCTGGGAAGTGGTGAGCCGCGACCAGGCGAAACGATTGCCGGAGCCGTCGAAGGCGTAGCGAAGCTGATTGGTGCGGCCGCCCGCAGTCCGCTGGGAGTGGGTGGCCGGACCGGACAACGTATTGGGGTTGATCGCCGCGGTACAGGCGAAGGCGGAGGCCGGCGAGGCGGTCAACGTGACACCGCCGGCCAGGAGGAAGGCGACGCCGAGCACAGAGAACGTTCTGGATCGCATGGTTCCCTCGTTTCTGTTCGCTGGAGGGCGTTGCCGCCCCACCGGAATGCTCGAACAGAGTCGTCGTGCCGGGAACCTGGAAGCTTAGAGGTTGACTACCTGGTCAGTGTGTGCCCCAGGAGTAGGTTTGTTTGTGGAGCTTGAGGTAGACGAAGGTCTCGGTGGCGCGTACCGCGGGGATCGCCCGGATTTTGCCGAGAATTTCCAGGAGGTGCTGATCGCCCTCACACACGACCTCGACCATGATGTCGAGAGAACCGGCCGTCAGGACGACGTAGTCGACCTCTTCGATCGAGCTGAGCTCGTCGGCGACGGCCTCCAGATCACCCTCGCACTTGATGCCGATCATGGCCTGGCGCGGGAACCCGAGAGTGAGAGGGTCAGTGACCGCCACGATCTGCATGACACCGGCGTCGAGCAGGCGCTGGACCCGCTGGCGGACGGCCGCTTCGGAGAGCCCGACGGCCTTGCCGATGGCGGCGTATGGTTTACGGCCGTCGGCCTGGAGCTGCTCGACGATCTGTTTGGAGATCTCGTCGAGCACCACGGGGCCGTTCCTGGTGGTCCGAACCTTCGACGTGGTCATCCCCGCATAAACCCTTCGTGTTTCCGACAGGTTGCCATCTAGGTGCGACATGTTGTCAGTTCAGCGTCCCTTGTCAAGCGATTCCGTAGCAATTTGATATCTTTCGCTACGAAATCCCTTGTCGTTGTCTGATATGTCTGTCAGAGTCGCGACAACTTTGAACACCTTCACAGGAGGTCGAAGTGACCACCCGCCTGCAGAACTACATCAACGGGAAGTTCGTCGACGCCAGGAGCGGACGCTTCTCCGACGTGGTGGATCCGAGCACCGGCGAGGTCTACGCGCAGGCGCCCCTGTCAGGACAGGAGGACGTCGACGCGGCCTATGAGGCCGCCGCCACGGCGTTCGAGACCTGGGGGCAGACCACTCCGGGTGAGCGAGCGAACCTGCTGTTGAAGATAGCCGACGCCATCGAGGCGCGCGCGGACGAGATCAACCAGGCCGAGTGCCGCAACACCGGCAAGCCGTACGCCCGGATGAGCGAGGACGAGACGCCCGTCGCCGCCGACCACTTCCGGTTCTTCGCCGGAGCGGCCCGCACGCTGGCCGGCCCGACCGCCGGTGAGTTCCTCGCCGACCACACCTCGGTGATCCGGCACGAGCCGATCGGGGTCATCGGCCAGGTCACGCCCTGGAACTACCCGATGATGATGGCCGTCTGGAAGATCGCCCCGGCGCTGGCCGCCGGCAACACGATCGTGCTGAAGCCGTCGGACACCACCCCGGTCTCCACGGTCAAGCTGGCCGAGATCATCGGCGACGTCCTGCCCGCCGGCGTCTTCAACGTCGTCACCGGCGACCGCGAGACCGGCTCCCTGGTCATCGCCCATCCGACCGCGTCCATGGTCGCGATCACCGGCTCGGTCGGCGCGGGCATGGCCGTCGCCAAGAGCGCGGCCGACGACCTCAAGCGCGTCCACCTGGAGCTGGGCGGCAAGGCCCCGGTCGTGGTGTTCGACGACATCAAGGACATCAAGGCCGCCGCCGAGGCCATCGCCGGCGCGGGCCTCTACAACGCCGGGCAGGACTGCACCGCGGCGTGCCGGGTGCTCGTCCAGGAGTCGATCCATGCCGAGTTCGCGCAGGCGCTGAAGGAGGCGGCCGCCGCGACCGTCACCGGCACCGGCGACGACGCCTTCTACGGCCCGCTCAACAACCCGAACCAGCTCGAACGCGTCCAGGGCTTCTTCGAGCGGCTGCCGGCACACGCCACCGTGCTGACCGGCGGTGAGCAGGTCGGCGAGGCGGGCTACTTCTTCGCCCCGACCGTCGTCGACGGCCTTCTGCAGGACGACGAGATGGTCCAGACCGAGGTCTTCGGCCCGGTCATCACCGTGCAGACCTTCACCGACGAGGCCGACGCCGTCACCAAGGCCAACGGCGTGCAGTACGGCCTGTCGAGCTCCGTCTGGACCTCCGACCACGGGCGCGCGATGCGCGTGTCCAAGCGGCTCGACTTCGGGGTCGTGTGGGTCAACACCCACATACCCTTCGTGTCGGAAATGCCCCACGGCGGCTTCAAGCACTCCGGGTACGGCAAGGACCTGTCGGTCTTCGGCCTGCACGACTACACCCGGGTGAAGCACGTCATGCACTTCATCGGCGACTGAGAAAGCGAACTGAGTAAGCGAGAGGTGATATGCCCGAGGATGTCCCCGCCATCGAGCTTGACGGCGTCGTCAAGGAATACCTCTCGCATGGCGAGACGGTGCAGGCGGTCAAGGGTGTCAGCCTGACGATCGGCGAGGGGGAGTTCTTCTCCCTCCTCGGTCCGTCCGGGTGTGGCAAGACGACGACGATGCGCATGATCGCGGGGTTCGAGGAGCCCACCAAGGGCCTCGTCAAACTCCTCGGGCAGGACGTCACCGACGTCCCGCCCAACAAGCGCGACATCAACATGGTCTTCCAGTCGTACGCGCTGTTCCCGCACATGAACGTATGGGAGAACGTCGCGTTCGGGCTGCGCCGCAAGAAGGTGGCGGAGGCCGAGATCAAGCAGCGGGTGGGCGACATCCTGGAGATCGTCGACCTCACGGGCCGGGAGAAGCGGCGTCCCCGGGAGATGTCCGGCGGCCAGCAGCAGCGGGTGGCACTCGCCCGTGCGCTGGTCAACCGGCCCCGGGCGCTGCTGCTCGACGAACCGCTGGGCGCCCTCGACCTGAAGCTGCGCCAGCAGATGCAGACCGAGCTCAAGCGCATCCAGCGCGAGGTGGGCATCACGTTCGTCTACGTGACCCACGACCAGTCCGAGGCGCTCACGATGAGCGACCGGATCGCGGTCATGAACGACGGCCTGGTCGAGCAGCTCGCGGCGCCGCGGGAGATCTACGAGCGGCCCGCGTCGAAGTTCGTGGCCGGGTTCATCGGCACGTCCAACCTGCTCAGCGGCACGGTGGACGCGGCCGACGGCGACCTTCTGGTGGTCCGCCTCGGTGAGCAGGACCGCATCCTCGTGCCGGGCACGGCGGCGGTCGGGGACACCGTCGACCTGACCGTACGGCCGGAGAAGATCACGATCTCGACCGAGCAGCCCGAGGCCGGGCTGAGCATGGTCAAGGGCACCGTGGGCGAGCTCACCTACCTGGGCACCTACAACAGCTACGCGGTCGCGCTGGCCGACGGCACCGAGATCACGGTCTTCCAGCAGAACGCCATCGACAGCTCGACCACCGCCGAACGCGGGGACGCGGTGTGGTTGTCGTGGCGTCCGCAGCACTCTTACACACTGTCGTAACCGGGGGAAATCTCCAGATAACGTCAGAAAAGTACAGCTAGGATCGACCGCTCTTCTCCCCTCGGAGCCTTGATGAACAATCCCCTCCTGCGTGGTCTGACGCAGTCCCGATACTCCCGTCGTGACGCCATGCGCGTCGCCGGCTTCTCCGCCGCCGGGCTCGCCCTGGCCGCCTGTGGCGTGTCGGGTCAGAAGCCCCCCGCCGCCGCGCCGAGCGAGGCCGCGAGCGCCGCCGCCGACTTCTGGTCGACCCAGAAGAAGAACGGCAAGGTCGTGTTCGCCAACTGGCCCGAGTACATGCCCGAGGACCAGGCCCCGCTGAAGCAGTTCCAGCAGGCCACCGGGATCTCGTACGAGTACTCGGAGGTCATCCAGGAGAACGCCGAGTTCTTCGGCAAGTCGGAGCCGCAGCTGCGGGCCGGCCAGCCGCTCGGCTACGACATCATCGTGATGACCAACGGGGTTCATCTCGGCAAGATGCTCCAGCTCGGCTACCTGGTCGCCCTCGACCACAAGCAGCTGCCGAACTTCGCCGCCAACGCCGGCGCCAAGTACAAGAACCCGGCCTACGACGCGAACAACACGTACACGATCCCCTACCAGGCGGGCGTGACGGGCATCGCGTACAACACCAAGTACGTCGACGAGGACATCACCAGCATCGCGTCCCTGTTCGACAAGAAGTACGAGGGCAAGGTCGGCATGATGGCCGACGCGCAGGAAGTGGCCAACTTCGGCATGTTCGCCACGGGTGTCGACCCGGACAAGTCGACCCAGGCCGACTGGGAGAAGGCCGCCGCCAAGCTCAAGGAGCAGCGCGACCAGGGCATCGTCCGCAAGTACTACGCGCAGGACTACATCGACGCCGTCGCCAAGGGCGACATCTGGCTGAGCCAGGCCTGGTCGGGCGACGTGTTCCAGCGGCAGCTGGCCGGGGAGCCGGTCAAGTTCGTGGTGCCCCAGGAGGGCGGCACGATCTGGATCGACAACATGGCCATCCCGAAGGGCGCCGCCAACCCGGTCGACGCGCTGATGTTGATGGACTTCCTGTACAAGCCCGAGGTCGCCGCCGAGCTGACCGACTACATCCAGTACGTCACCCCGGTGAACGGCGTGCAGCAGATCCTGGCCGCCAAGGACGACAAGGACTCCAAGGCCCTGGCCGAGAGCCCGCTGATCTTCCCGACCGAGGCCGACTACGCCAAGCTCCGCAGCTACCGGACCCTGACCAACGCCGAGGAGCCGATCTTCAACGGGCTCTTCCAGACCATCACCCAGGGCTGACCGAATGAGACGCTGGACGCCTTACTGGCTGGCCCTGCCCGCGTGGCTGTGGCTCGCCATCTTCCTGGTGGTCCCCATCGCGGCCATGGCCTCGGTGTCGCTGACCACGGGCAACCTCATCGACGGGTTCGCGCAGACGTTCAGCGTCTCCAACTATTCGGACGCGATCGCCAAGTACAGCACGCAGTTCCTGCGCTCGCTGCTGTACGGCGGCATCGCGACAGTGATCATGCTGGTGCTCGGCTATCCGGTGGCGTACTGGATCGCCTTCAAGGCCGGGCACCGCAAGTCCATGTTCCTGTTCCTGCTGCTGCTGCCGTTCTTCGTGTCGTTCGTGCTCCGGACGATCTCGTGGGGCTTCCTGCTGGCCGACGACGGCATCCTGTTCGGCACGCTGAAGGGCTGGGGCCTGCTGCCGGAGGGCTTCCACGTGCTGGCCACGACGGTGGCGGTGATCGGCGGCCTGGTCTACAACTTCCTGCCGTTCATGATCCTGCCGATCTACGTCGCGCTGGAGCGGGTCAACCCCACGGTCATCGAGGCCGCCTACGACCTCTACGCCTCCCGGTTCGCCACGTTCCGCCGGGTGGTGCTGCCGCTGTCGCTCCCGGGCGTCTTCGCCGGAGTCCTGATGACGTTCGTGCCGGCCACCGCCGACCCGATCAACGCGCAGGTCCTGGGCGGCACGGGCAACACGATGATCGGCAACATCGTGCAGACCGAATACCTGGTCAACAGCAACTACCCGACCGCGTCGGCGATCTCGTTCACCCTGATGGCCGTGCTCCTGATCGGCATCTTCATCTACGCACGTGCGCTCGGCACCGAGAACGTGCTGGAGGCGGCGGCCAGATGAGAGGCAAGCTCGGAGACCGCGTTCTCTATCTGTACACGTGGCTGATCATTCTCTGGTTGTCGTTGCCCATCGCGGTGATGGTCCTTTTCGGATTCAACGACAAGCAGTCGAAGTCGAACACCTCGTGGCAGGGGTTTACGCTCAAGTGGTACCAGCAGTTGTTCGCCATCGACGGTCTGACCACCGCGCTGGTCAACTCGCTGATGATCGCTTTGATCAGCACCGTTCTCGCGACCGTTCTCGGCACTCTCCTGGGACTCGCGGTCGGCCGTTACCGCTTTCGCGGCAAGGGCATCACCGACTTCCTGATCTTCGCCGCGATCAGCACGCCCGAGCTCGTCATGGGCGCCTCGCTGCTGTCGCTGTTCGTGTCGGGCAACGCGCCGCGCGGCCACATCACGATCATCATCGCGCACACCCTCTTCTCCCTCGCGTTCGTCGTGGTGACGGTGCGAGCCCGGGTGGTCGGTCTCGACCCCTCGCTGGAGGAGGCAGCACGTGACCTCGGCGCCGGGACGTTCACCACGTTCCGCCTGGTCACGCTGCCCTCGATCATGCCGGGCGTGCTGGCGGGCGCCATGCTCGCCTTCGCCCTGTCTATCGACGACTACGTCGTGACGAGCTTCGTCAACGGCTCCACCCAGACGTTCCCTCTGTGGATCATCGGCGCCGTCAAGGTCGGCATCCCGCCGCAAGTGAACGTGATGGGAACCCTTATCTTTGGTATTGGCGTACTGCTTGCCGTGGTCAATGCCGTGTCCGCCCGAAGGAAGACGACCCACTAAGGGACGTGAAATGTGTGAGCCCCTCGCACAGCCGCACCTCTAGCACCACCCGCACGATCCGCACGACCCAGGGCAACCGCCCTGCCGGCGTTCCCGCCGCCCCCACCTGATCTGACGCTGCCGAGCCCCGTTGAGCCATGCTCCGGGGCCATGCGTGTTTCCCCGGGCCCGGTGTGACGTTCCGTCACGCCGTCATTTTCCGTACCGTAAGAAAAGAGACCTTGAATGATGACGCGTACCGCAAAAATTGTCGCGATCCCCGCCGGCGACGAACCCGTGTTGAGGCGATGATGGATCCGCGACGCGCGCTCGCCGACGCCGAGCGCAAGCCCTACTGGCTCCACGAAGACCCGGCCGAGCCCGAGACCCTGCCCCGTCTGTTCGGCCACACCACCGCTGACCTGGCCATCGTCGGAGGCGGTTTCTCCGGTCTGTGGACCGCCCTGCTGGCCAAGGAGCGCGACCCCAGACGCGACGTCGTCCTCCTCGAAGGACAGACGGTCGGCTGGGCCGCGACCGGCCGCAACGGCGGTTTCTGTCACGCGAGCCTGACCCACGGCCTGGGCAACGGGCTGGAGCGGTGGCCGTACGAGATCGCCGACCTGCACCGCATGGGCATCGAGAACTTCAACGAGATCGAAGAGACGATCAAGCGCTACGGCATCGACTGCTCCTTCGAGCGGACCGGCGAGATGAACGTCGCCACCGAGCCGTGGCAGGTCGAGGAGATGCACGAGGTCCACACGATCGGCCGTGAGCTCGGCATGGACATCCAGTATCTCGACCAGGACGAGGTCAGGGCGGAGGTCAACTCCCCGACCTACATCGCCGGCGTCTGGGAACGCGGCGAGTGCGCCATGATCGACCCGGCCCGGCTCGCCTGGGGACTGCGTCAGGTGTGCCTGAAGCTCGGGGTCCGCATGTTCGAGCACTCCCCGGTCCGCGAGATCTCCACGCTCGGCCCGTCGTTGCAGCTCAAGTCGGTGTACGGAACCGTCCGCGCCCGCCGGGTCGCCCTGGGCACCGGGGTCTACTCCCCGCTGCTGCGCCGGTTGAAGTACTACGTCGTCCCCGTCTACGACTACGCCCTGATGACCGAGCCGCTGAGCCAGGACCAGCTCGACTCGATCGGCTGGAAGAACCGGCAGGGGATGGGCGACTCGGCGAACCAGTTCCACTACTACCGGCTGACCGACGACAACAGCATCCTGTGGGGCGGCTACGACGCGGTCTACTACAACGGCGGGCAGGTCCGCCAGAACTACGACCAGCGCGACACCACCTTCAACACCCTGGCCGAGCACTTCTACGAGACCTTCCCCCAGCTGGAGGACGTGCGGTTCTCCCACAAGTGGGGCGGGGTCATCGACACGTGCAGCCGGTTCTCGGCGTTCTTCGGGACCGCGTACGGCACCCGCCTGTCCTACGCCGTCGGCTACACGGGCCTCGGCGTGGCGGCGACGAGGTTCGGCGCCAACGTCATGCTCGACCTCCTGGACGGACGTGACACCGAACGTACGAGACTCCACATGGTGCGCCAGAAGCCGGTGCCGTTCCCGCCCGAGCCCGTGCGGTCGGGGGTGATCCAGCTGACCCGTTGGTCGCTGGCCCAGGCCGACGCCAACGGTGGCCGGCGCAACGCGTGGCTGCGCACTCTCGACCGGTTCGGGCTGGGATTCGACTCGTGAGATCTTGTCGTCAACACTGAGGGAATGAGAGTCGAGTTCACCGCAGGCACCCTCCGGCTCGTCGGCGAGCTGAGGGTGCCCACGGGCCCGGGGCCCCACCCGGCGCTCGTCTTCACCGGTCCCTTCACCGGCGTCAAAGAGCAGGTCACCGGCCTGTACGCCGAGCGTTTCACCGACCTCGGCTACGTCACGCTGGCCTTCGACCACCGCAATTGGGGTGAGTCCGACGGCCAGCCCCGCCGCCATGAGGACCCGCAGGGGAAGCTCGAAGACCTGCGCGCCGCGGTGAGTTACCTGCGCGCCCGTCCCGAGGTCAGGTCCGACGCGATCGGCGCGGTCGGCATCTGCCTCGGCGGCGGCTACGCGCTGAAGTTCGCCGCCTTCGACCCCCGGGTGCGGCTGTTCGTGGGGATCGCGGGGGGCTACAACAGCCCCTACACGATGAGGTCGGGCGACTGGTGGCCCGGCGCTCTCAAGGCCTTCACCGAGGTGCTGGAGAAGCAGGACCAGGGGGCGCGGCCGGAATACATACCGGCGGTGGGAGGCCCTGACGCCGCGATGGGCGGCGACGAGCCCTTCCAGTACTACGGAACCGAACGCGGCGAGGCGTCCGGCTGGGTGAACGAGGTGACCCGGGCGTCGATGCGCGAGCTGATCACGATGGACAACATGATGGGCGCCGACTTCCTGTCCCCGAAAGCGGCCCTACTGGTGCACGGAGTGGTCGACGCCTACTGCGCGCCCGAGGGCGCCCACGAGGTGCACGCCCGGCTGTCGGAGCCGAAGAAACTGGTCTGGCTCGACGCCAAACTGCACATCGATCTGTACGACGCCGAGCCCTACGTCACCCAGGCGGTGGACGCCGTGGGTGAGTTCCTCAGCGTCCACCTGCCAGCCACCGCACGGGGTTCACACGGGTGACCAGGTCGGGCACGCCCTCGACGTCGAACAGCTTCGCGTACCCCTCACCGCCGTAGGGGGCGAGGTCGCCGCGACGGGTGATGCCCGCGCTGAACAGCACGCGTTCGCCGTGCCCGGCGTCGAGCAGCGTGAACACGTCGTCGGGGCAGGTGACCGTGACGTAGGCGCCGGTCTCGCAGATCTTGCGCTGGGCCAGCGGGTCGGCGGTCCTGACGTTGACCCGCTTCGGCGGCACCTTGTGGTGCAGCAGCGTCTCCAGCAGGGCCAGCCCGCTGGTCGCGATGGGCAGGTCGGTCCGCAGCGAGGCGCGGGCGGCGGCGATCGTCGCGCGCTCCTCCGCCGGGGTCGGGGTCTCGTCGTAGGAGGCGGTGACGATGAGCCCCGGGCGTGCGGAGGTGCCGTCGAGGCCGACCCCGATCTCCCTGAGCAGGTCACCGGTCAGGTCGTCGACGCCGGCGGGCTTGATGAGCTCACCGGCGAACGGTTCCGACCCGAACCCGGTCGCCGCGACGACCGCGACCCGGCTGCCCGCCGCCATGCGGGTGAGCGCGGTGGTGTCGCGGCCCATGCCGAGGCCGGTGTGGTCGACCACGATGGACAGGCCGAACGTCTTGTTGAGGCGGGTCAGTTCGGCGGTGACGTGGCCCTCTTCGTCCAGAAAGCGTTCCGGATCGGACTCGACCTTGACACCCCAGCGGGTGTCGGCCCGGAGGGTCTCCCAGGGGAGCACGGGACCTTCGACGGAACTGACCGGGACGGTCCCGGCGACGGTCTGGATTCGAGCCTCGAACATGACCGGACATTAGCCGATTTTGAGGCGTGATCAGGTCATTCTTGGGATTCCTTTACCCCGGAGTGTGCGTGCTTGTCGGCTCGGCGGACGCGCAGGCCAGGTACGCGGGGTCCTTCACGACGGTGATCTCATCCAGGAGCTGGGCCGCGGCCGGGACGGCGGGCGGCACGCTGCCGTCGGGGACCCAGCAGGGTCGCATGGAGTACCGACACCGGCGCGCTGCGGTCGGATCACTCTCAGTGAACATGAGTAGTCCATGCCACCAGAGTCGCCGTGGGGACGGCGGGCAGTCCCAAATCCCATTTCAGGTTGTTACTTTCGAGTGATTCCCGAGGTAGCGAATTTCGGGTTGGTCAATTTGTGCTTTATATTCCAAGTCGAAATTGTATGATGGATCGAACTGGCTGCTCAGAGGTATCTTTGGCTGTTGTCTCACATTCCTCGGGTCACACAGACTCTGGTTGGTGACCCCGTTCGGTCAGTAGTAGGGGGATTTCATGACTGAGCAGGCAGAAATGATCGCGATTGTTGGAGCGGCGGCCGCCGCATTGGTTGCGGAAATGGCAAAGGATAGCTGGGGATCCATTCGAGAGATTGCTGTTCGCTTGTTCGGGCGCGGAGGTGCAGTAGAAGAGCAGCGGCAGCTTGAGCGCTTGGATTCAGACCGCAATAATTTGGAGACGCTCAGTGAAGATGAAATCAGGGAACGCTGGCGCAGGAGATTCATAACTCTTCTAGAAGACCATCCGGAGGCACTCGCCGATCTGAAACTATTGTCTACGTATCAACTCGAGAGACCCGCTGCTTCGACCAATCAAAGTGCGTCCCATAATAGTGGACCAGTCATCCAGATCGGCAGAGATAACAGTGGTGACCTCAGCGCCGGTGGTAGGTAGCATGACGGAAGAACCATACGAAATTTATGGCGCAGTGCAGTCGGTGATGAATAGTCGCGCTCCTGTCGTACAGGTTGCCGGCAATAATACCGCGCCCATTAATATTCTTCGACGCCCAAAGCTCCGGACCGTGAGGATAATTGAAGGCGATCGCAACGCGGCGAGATTTCCGCTGTGGGTTGAAACGAACAGTGCGATTCGTGCAGCCGAGATCATGCGCCAAAGCGGGCTAGCGGTCATCCAGGGGCCATCCGGCACGGGAAAGCGGACATCGGGTATCCATGGCTTGGAGGTCGGGCTAGGACCTTCTTCTTGCGAGAAGCTATTTGAGATTGCCGCTGACTGGGACGAAGAGGAGGCACCTGATCAGGATATTCTGCCGGATCCTGTACCAGGATATGGATATCTGATTGACATAACTTCTCGCCCTGTAAAAAAAACTGCTGCGGATTGCCTCACATCTTGGGCTGATGAGCTTCGTCAGGTCGGTGCTGGCGTGATCATCACCGGAACAAGAACGGATTGGTCGGGCGATTCGCGCTACTGTGTGATGGCGGAATCTCCCGATGTAATTGAGGTGGCACGAAGGCATCTAGTCGCCGAAAACGATGGAGAGGGACATGCCAGGTGGCTCTGGCCGTCCGATGAAGATGGCCACGGCATTGATATATTTGCGAATCTGATCACTCCGAGAATGAGCCCCGCCGATGCTGTTGACGCAGTGATGCGCTTTAGGCGTATCGAGCTCAGTCGGATCAATGACGCCTACGAGCTCTACAGCAACCTCGCCGACCAACAGGTCCGCGAGCAAGGATTCTCCAGGCTGAATGAGATCAGAGATGAGGTATTGCAGTGGCCTGATTTCCTCGAGCAAAAACTTACTGGAGCGGGGGTCCGTGGCAGGGACCGGCTCATGCTCCTTTCGGCGGCATTCCTTGAGAATGAGCCGGTCGAGCTGTGTCTGAGAGCCGCAGCCGAGTTTTACAAGAATGATTCTATTAACCCACGCCGTTTTCGGGAAGGGAAGAGTCCGCGGCGTCGGATGGAGGACATGGGCGTCACGATTTCAGAAGTCGACACCGTGACCTTTGCGGCAAAGCCGGGATTGGCAGCCTCTGTCATTAGGATGGATTGGCATCACTGGCCAGACGAACGTGTGGCAACGGTTGACTGGATCAATCGGATCTCTGCGCGCAATGGGGTTGCATCTGGATGTTTGCAGGGCATCGGTCGTAGGCTTCTAGAAATCTCGAAGAAACCGGCAGACTCGCCATTCTTTGAAGTTCTCTCCGCCTGGATCGGGGCTTGTAGCGAAACGGACGATCGCATACCTGTGATTGCAGATCTAGTGAACAAGGCGGCAGAAGTCGAGGAACTTCGCAGGGAAGTCCATAGGCTTTTGCTCGTCTGGGCGAAAGGGGACAGCGTTCCGCATCGTTTGGTGGCCGCAAGAGTTTGCAATCTTCGCTATGGCATTCGATGGCCACGAATCGGTCTTGTGAGAATTCGCCATCTGCTTTCTCGGGATGACGCGGCAGCGAGCGTGGCTGCCAAGGCGATGATCACCTATGCTCTGATCAGCGATGAGAATAAAACGCGGGTGATTTCAACTGTTAGGTCGTGGTTGGAGAAACACCCCACGCAGGCCTCAACTAGCCGGGCATTCCTTTCCTTGGTCCATTCGGCGGAGCCGCCTGGTGTCATCGACTCTCTGTTGAGATTGGTCTCTGGAGACGTCAAGATCCATGATTTCCTGGTATCGGGATGGGCCACCGCCTTGTCTCAACCCGAGGTGCATCGTCAGGCATATACCACACTTCGGACTTGGGCAAGTGGCGTTCAGGCTGGATGGCTTGACCGGGACGTGACATACGGCTTGCTATCCGAGATTCGAGACGCCCATACTCCGATCGACGCGCTGTCGCATTTCCTCTATGGAATGCCGGAAGAAGATGATCAAGCGCTGATCAATGCCCGGGTAGCCCTGGCGAATCTTCCGGTCTGTGATCACGGTCATCGTGCTTACGTGAGACCGCCGTTGTCTCATGATATGTCCGGAGACCTTCATGCTAATAAGATAGAAGAATAGGTGGGACCTTAGAGGTGAACACTGCTCTTGCTGAGCCGACACTCAGCATGCCAGCTTTTCAGGGTCCTTAATGACGGCGATCTCGTCTAGGAGTTGGGCCTCGGCCGGTATGGTCGGCGGCGTGCTGCCGTCGGGCACCCAGTAGACCCGGATGTCGTATTCATGGTCGGCATCGCGAGGGTCCTCGGTTCCGATGTGTACCGGCGCCTGCCAGCGTCCCTCTTCGGCCAGTTGATGACGGAGCACCTCCTGTACGGAGGTGGAGACTTCGTCCGATCCGCCGACGATCAGCCACAGCTTTCCGGCGTCGGGCGGAATGGCAGTGAGGCTGACAGTCGAACACGTCGGGGTGAACCGGCCGTCGACTGGGTGGGTGATGTGCACCATCCCGTAGTTGACCGCGAGCGGCGCCCGCGCGGCGGCGACCGGAGGTGCGACCCCGGCGTGGCGCAGCAGCGAGACGGCCAGTCCGGCGGTCATCAACGAGAATCCGGCGACGATGAAAGGCGTAAGTCGGGACTTGGTGGATTTGTTGGAAAGGCTGACCACTAAAAGGGTCAAAGCGGCGAATCCGGCGAACAGACTGACCGGTCCGAGGTATTTGTCGGACAAATCCGAATCCACGAATGGCCAGGTCACCGCCACCGCAACCCCTGTGACAGCGGCCGCAATACTCTTCATGACGGGAGTATGGGGGAACCGCCACAGATCATTTGAGTAAATCTGATTCACCGCCCCTTTCATGAAAAAGGGGCGGTGTATGTTCAGCCGTTCAGTGCGATTTCCGGCTGCTTCGCCGGGGTGAACGCGCGCAGGCCGACCTTGCCCACATTCGCCAGGGCGATCACCAGGAAGATCTCCAGGACGACCACGATCCGTTCCAGCAGCCCGAAGTAGGTCTCGCCGCCGATCAGCGCCGACACCGGCGACGTCGGGTGGCTCAGCAGGTAGCACGCCAGGATGACCCCGCTCGCCCGCGCCAGCAGGCCCGCCGCCCCGAGCGGCCCCCGCCGCGTCAGGATCCAGCCGGCCACCGGCAGCGAGGTGAACACCGCCGCCGTCGACCAGCGGTGGATCTCACCGCTGAGCGACGTCACGGTGGTGGACACGTCGGTCGGGAAGACGGTGGCCAGCACCAGGCCCGCCGCCGCGATGATCAGGAGCACCCGGGTCGCGGCGGTGCGCGACGGGTCGAACCGGGTCAGGGTCCACGAGGTCGCGACGCAGCCGGCCGCCAGGGCCATCATGCCGAGGGCGAAGACGGTCTCGGTCATGGTGCTGGTGACGGCGTAGTCGCTCAGCAGGCCCGTCATCGGGTCGATGAGGTCGAAGAAGAAGAGGTGCAGGGCCAGCATCAGGAGCAGGGCCGTCGCCGGGCCGGCCGTGGCCAGCAGGATCATGGTTCCCCCGGATCAGTGGACAGCGGATATGGGTGCGCGGTGCACGAGTTCCCCGTAGATCGCCTCGAAACGGGCCAGCGACTGCTCGTGGGTGTGGGTCGCGGCCAGGGTGAGGCTGGCCCTGGCCATCGCGGCGCGTTCCTCCTGGTGGGTCAGGATGAACTTGAGGTGGCGGGCCAGCTCCGAGACGTCCCCGTGCGTGTAGAGGTGGCCGTTGCCCTCGATCAGGTGCGGCAGCGCCATCGCGTTGGCGGCGACGATCGGCAGGCCGCTCGCCATCGCCTCCAGGGTGGCGATGCTCTGGAGTTCGGCCGTGCCGGGCATGCAGAACACGTCGGCGACGGCGTACGCCTGGGGGAGGTCCGCGTCGGAGACGAAGCCGAGGAACTTCACGTTGTCCCCGGCGCCGACCCGGTGGGCCAGCTTCTCCAGCGTCTCGCGGCGGTTGCCCTGGCCGACGAAGACGGCCTGGCAGTCGAGGTCGTTGAGCAGCTTCGGCAGGGCCAGCACGATCTCTTCGAGGTGCTTCTCCTCGTCGAGGCGGCCGACGAACAGGATCGTCGGACGCTCCGGCACGCCGAACCGGCGGCGCGCCCAGCCCTGCGGCTGCGGATGGAACCGCGACAGGTCGATGCCGCACGACACCGGCTCGACCTCGCTGCGCAGCCCCTTGGCCGAGAGCAGGTCGGCGGCCAGCGGGGTCGGCGTGGTGACGCGGTCGGCCCGCTCGAAGATGCGGTTGAGGTCCTTCCAGGCCAGCTCGCCGACCCGGCGGCGGAGCCGGGTGGGCACACCGGTGAACTGGAAGAGGTTGTCCGGCATGAAGTGGTTGGTGGCCACCACGGGCAGCCCGGCCCGCTTGGCGGCGGCCACGGCGGAACGGCCGACCACGAAGTGGCCCTGGGTGTGCACGACATCGGGGGAGATCCGCCGGACCAGCCGGTCCATCGTGCGGCCGAGCCCGGCCGGGACGGTGAACCGCATCGTCGGGTGGACCATCAGGCGGGCCGACCTGAGCCGGTGCACGAGCACGCCGTCCATCACGTCGGTGACCGGTGGGCCGTCGTCGGAGGAGCACACGACGTGCACCTCCGACCCCCGGGCCGCCAGGCCGGAGGCCAGACGGTGGGTGAAATAGGCCGCGCCGTTCACATCAGGCGGGTAGGTGTCGGACGCGATCAGCACCCTGCGGGGGCTGGACTGCGCTACCGACGCCTCGGCGAGGGTGAGGCTCATGGGGGCTCCGTTCACCTTGACAGGGGGGTGGTTCTGGCGAGCGCGACCGTTCCGGCCGCCGCCAGGGCCGCGGCCGCGACGGCGGCCAGACCGTTGGCGGGGAGGGGCTCACCGAGCAGCAGCGCGCCGAAGGACACCGCGGTCACCGGGTCGGTGACCTGTAACGCCGCGAACGCCACGCCGAAGTGCCCGATCGCGTACGCCTTCTGGAGCAGCATCAGTGCCCCGATCAGCGGGATCGGCAGGGCGAGGGCGAACCACAGCTGCGATGGCCAGCCGTCGGCGATGACCCGCATCAGGGTGGACGCGGCGCCGTACATGATCCCGGCGGAGACGGCCAGCAGGGCGGTGCGCCCCGGTGGCCTGATCCGGGCGGCGGCGGCCAGGCAGACGAGGGCGGCGGCGCCCGCGAGACCCAGCATCAGGGTGAGCTCGGCGCCGGTCATCCTCGGGGGTTGCGAGGAGACCGGAACCATCAGGACCAGCGCGATCAGGCCGATCGCGACCATCGCTCCTGCGGCCAGCTCGTGCCTGGACGTCTTGCGTCCGTGCAGGGCGGCGGCGATGGGGAGCGCGAACAGCAGGCTGGCCACACCCATGGGTTGCACGATCGTCAGCGGACCGATGCTCAGCGCGTAGATGTGCAGGAGTCCGCCCGCGGCGATCACCGCTCCGCCGAGCAGCCAGCGCGGCCGGCGCAGCAGCACCAGCACGCGGGGCTCGTTCGCGGTCGCCGCCACGTGCTGCTGGAGGGCGGCGCCGAGGGCGAAGAAGAGCGAACCGACTAGGGCTACGGCCGCCGATGGCGCTGCCGCGAGCATGCTCATGGTGCGGACTCCTCTCCCCTGGATGAAGCCATGGCACAGTGGCCGGAACGCCGCGAATTGGCGTCCGGTTCGGGAACTCGTGGGAGATTTCCGCTTCGTGCCTGACTGCTAACCGCAGCCTGGTTCAAACGGGAGAGAGATCCATCCGGGATCGCCCCTGAGATGACGGCCGGTCATCCCTGGCGCGACCCCGGGGGGCTTTTCAGCTCATGGTCTTGCCGCCGTTGACGGCGATCCGCTGCCCGGTGACGAAGCGGGAGCCGTCTGCGGCGAAGAACGCGACCGTGTCGGCGACGTCGGCGGGCGTGCCCATGTGGCTCAGGGCGAGGGTCTTCGTGTACGACTCGTAGCTGTCCGCCGCCACGTCCGCGTGGCGTTCGACGGGGATCCAGCCGGGCTCGACGGTGTTGACCGTGATGCCGAAGGGCCCCAGGGCGCGGGCCCACGATCGGGTCAGGCCGTGCATGGCCATCTTGGCGGCGACGTACTGGGCGAACTCGGGATTGCCCAGGTCGGCGACCTCGCTGCCGATGTTGATGATCCGGCCGGTGCCGGCCTCCTTCATGCCGGGCAGCACCGCCTGGAGGATCAGCAGCGGCGCCTTGACGAAGAACTTCAGCTGGTCGAGGTGGTCGTCCCAGGTCTGGTCCTCGACGGGGATCTCCGGCTGCGGGCCGGTGGCGTTGTTGACCACGACCGCGATCGGCCCGGCGGCGGCGAGCGCGGCGGCGACCTCCTCCTCGGAGGTCACGTCGAACTTCACGATCTCGATCGAATGACCCTGAGCCCGCACCCGCCCGGCGACCGCGGAGGCCCCGGCGGTGTCGTGGGCGTAGTTGAGCAGGACGTGCCAACCGTCGGCGGCGAGACGTTCGGCGATGACGGCGCCCAGCCCGCGGCTGGCACCGGTGACGAGAGCTTTTCCGACAGACCTTTCAACAGACAAGGGAAGTCCTTTCACACACGCACGGGGACAGGTGCCGATACTCGTGGACGCAGCACCGGCGCCGCCAGGGCGATCGCCGCCACCGCCCCGGTGACCAGCAGGAACGAAACTCGGGGTGAGAAGGCGTCGGCGATCACACCGAAGAGCGTGGGGCCGCCGAGCCCGGCGAACAGTGTCAACATGGCGACCCCCGACACGCCTTCCCCGGGGGTGGGCGCGGCGTCGGCGGCGGCGCTGAACGCCTGCGGCACGACGGTGGCCAGCCCGAGCCCGATCAGCCCGAACCCGAGCGCCGCCACCCAGGTCACCGGCGCGAACACGACCAGCGCGCCCCCGGCGAGCCCGGTCAGCGCCCCGGCCCGGACGGTCTTCACGATCCCGAGCCGGACGATCACCGCGACCGACCCCAGCCGCGACAGCGCCGACGTGCAGGCGAAGGCGACATAGGCCAGCGCCATCGCCACGGCGTCCGCCCCGGTCACGTCGCGCACGTAGATGCCCGACCAGTTGACCACGGAGCTCTCGGCGAAGGACGAGCAGAAGGCCACCAGCCCGATCGCGAGCACCGGCCGGGACGGCAGGCCGAGCCGTCGTTCCTGGACGGCGGTGTGAGGACGTACCGGAAGGGACCGGGCGGCCAGCGCGGCGCCGCTCGCGGACAGGACCGCGACGGCGCCGAGATGGAGCGGCGCGGCGATCTCCAGAGAGGCGGCCAGGGCGCCGACCCCGGCGCCGATCAGCATGCCGACCGACCACATGCCGTGCAGGCGGGTCATGATCGGCTGTCCGGCGGCCTTCTCGATGCCGGACGCCTCCGCGTTGACCGCGACATTGGAGATCCCGGCGGCGGCGCCGTAACAGGCGAGGGCCAGGCAGAGGACGGGAAGACTGGGGGAGAGGGCGGGCAGCCCGAGGGCGAGGCAGTACACCGGGACGAAGATCGCGGTGGCGTTCCGCGCCCCGAAGCGGGCTAACAGGGGCCCGGCGGCGAGCAGACCGACGACGGACCCGCCCGCCGTGGCCAGGAGGACGAGACCGAGGGTGGTGGCCGACAGACCCAGGTGTTCCTGGATCCAGGGGATGCGCGTGGACCAGCTTCCGGCCACCAACCCGTGGCTCAGGAAGACCAGCGAGATCGCGCGACGCATTTCATACTCCTGTAGATCAGAGGGGTACGATCAAATTAACAGTTAGGCTTCCTGATGATTAAGGCGACCCCCCGCACCGCGCGGGCGATCAATGACCGCATGGCCCTCGACCTCCTGGTCGAGCAGGGCCCGCTGACCGCCCCGCAGCTGCGCGAACTGACCGGTCTGTCCCGCCCGTCGGTCTCCGACCTGATCGACCGCCTCCACGACTCGGCGCTCATCGAACCGGCCGGGGAGACGGGCGCCGACCGGCGCGGCCCGAATGCCCGCCTCTGGCGCGTGGCGGCGGCTCGCGCCCATGTGGTGGGCGTCGACGTGCGCCCCGACCACGTGAGCGCGGTCTGCGCCGATCTCGCGGGCCAGACGGTCGAAGAAGCCGTTCTGCCCGGTCAGCCCGGCATCGTGGCGGCCGTCCGCGCGGTGGCCTGCCGCGGAAACCCGCTGCACACCGTCATCGTCGGCGCTCCCGGCCACGGCTCCCGCCACGCCCTGGCCGAACAGGAGCAACTGGGCGCCCGCGTGGTGATAGAGAACGAGGTCAACCTGGCCGCCATCGCGGAACACCGCGCCGGAGCGGCCGTCGGCCGCGCCGATTTCGCCCTGCTCTGGCTCGACGCCGGCACGGGCGGCGCGCTGGTCCTCGACCACAAGCTCCGCCGGGGCATGTCCGGCGCGGCCGGCGAGGTCGGCTTCCTCCCGCTACGCGGCGGTGACCTGCACGAACTCGTCTCCGCGGTTCCCGGTTCCCTCGACGAGCTGGCCGACCGGGTGGCGCTGGGCGTGGCCACGATCGTGGAGGTCGTCGACCCGGGCCTCGTCGTGCTGGGCGGCGGCATCGGCCACGCGGGCGGTGAGGATCTGTCCGTACGGGTTCAGCGCGCCGTCGAGGCGATCTGCCCGGTGCCCGTGGAGGTCAGGGCGAGCCAGGTCACCGACAACCCGGTCCTGCTCGGCGCGACCCTGCTGGCCCTCGATGCGGCCAGGGACGAGACCTTCGGCTAGTTCGACGTCCAGATCGACAGGTTGAGCGCCCCGGCGTAGGTCACCCAGAGCAGATAGGGCACCAGCAGCCACCCCGCGGCCTGCCGCCGCCGGAAGAACATCACCAGGTTGACCAGGATCGCCACCCACAGCAGCGAGATGTCGGCGAACGCCCACCCGTAGAGCCCGGCGCCGAAGAACAACGGCGTCCACAGGGCGTTGAGGACGAGTTGGACGGCGTAGGGAACGAAGGAACGGTCGAACCCGCGAGCCTCCCAGACCAGCCACCCGGAGATCGCGATCAGGATGTAGAGCACCGTCCAGGCGGGCCCGAACAGCCACTGCGGCGGCGCCCACGAGGGCAGCTCAAGCCGGCTGTAGACAGCTCCGGCGTTGGAGGCGGCGAGCCCGCCGACCACCGCGACCAGCGCCACGACCAGCGCGAACACGACGAGGCCAGGCCAGCGATGACGGGTCAGGGTGCTCATGGGGCAACCCCTGCCCGCGGCGGATCAGGTCAAGCGGGCTCGGCGTGCATCCGGTTCAGCACCCGCCGGAACGCCCAGATCGACCCCGCGAACGCCACCCCGGTGATCAGGGCCACCGCCGAGGTGCGCACCAGCAGATAGGTCGAGACGTTGTTGTGCAGCAGCAGCCAGATGCTCACAGCGGAGTTGCACAGGAGCACGAACGCCCACAGCAACGTGATCCGCGCGAAGAACTGCCGCATCCGCGCGTGCTTCAGCACGAACTGCGGAAGATGGATGTAGTCGAGCGTCAGCCGCTGGACCAGCGGCTTGTTCAGCCGCACGGAGGCCAGGAAGGCGATCGCGATACAGATCGTGCCGAGCTCGGGCTGGATGAAGTAGACCACCGCATCCCCGCTCCACCACCCCAGCAGCGCCCGCACGGTGATCGCGATGGCCGCGAGCACCATGGTCCCCGGCACCGGCCGCCGCCGGACCAGCCGATAGGCGACCCCGAAGTAGACCCAGGTCACCGCAGCGATGAGCCCGCCGTCGAGCCCGAGCAGCGCGAAGGCCGTGTAGAACACGACCAGCGGAGCGACCACCCCTTCGAGCAGCCGGGGAACCGCCGTACGGAGCAGGGCGGTCAGCCGGGGCAGGGCGAATTGAGGGTGGTTCATGCTGCTCCTTTGGGCGTCGGAGCACCGACGCTAAAGCTTCAGCGCCTACCCATGGGGTGGTGTGTGAAAACCCGTTGGGGAGGCCGTGGCCGATCCGTTACATTACCCCACCCTCAGGGGTGCCCGGGGTTAACCCCTAGGGGACATGTACTGAGTTAGAGGGATGTAACCCTCTTGGCTGAAGGGGATCCCGGCTCCTTTAGTCAGCTTTACCGAAGTCATTCCAAGTTTGCCCGCAATGTCATGGAAACCCCTGTTAGCACTCGGTTGGTGTAGCTACAGTCCGTTTGTGCAGATCGTTCCAGGAGGGGTGACGTGACGGCCGAGGGCGAGAAAGCGGACATCCGTGCGGCGGAGCGGTCTGAATGATCCCGCGCCGGGTATTCCCGCTCGTCTTCCTACTGTTCGCGGTCACCGTCACACAGTCGATCGTCGCCACGATGAAGGTCACCGACCTGCGGGAGAGCATTTCCCGCCTGCACCACGAGACCGGTTCGAGCGCCGAGACGGGCCGGGCGGCTAACCCAGGCTCGTCGTCGCCAGCTTCGCGCCGAACCCGAGGAACACCGCCCCCACACCGGTGGTGAGCCCCGCCGTCAGCGCCTTCCGCCGCCTGAACTGCCCGGCCAGGAACGTCCCGCCAAAGATCAGCGCCGACAGGTAGAGCACCGAGAACACCTGCAGGATCGCCCCCAGGATCAGGAACGACAGCGCGGGCGCCGCGTATCCGGGGTTCACGAACTGGATGAAGAACGACACGAAGAACAGGATCGCCTTCGGGTTCAGCAGGCTGATGACCAGCGCCTTGCGGAACGGATCGGGCGAGGGCGCCGGAGTCTCGACGCCGCCGGTCATGGTCTTGGTGCGCCACGCCCCCCAGATCATGGTGATCCCGATGTACGCCAGATACGCCGCCCCGGCGTACTTGACGATCGTGAAGACCAGTTCGTTGGACATGAGCAGCGAGGCGGCCCCGGCCGCCGAGGCGACCATCAGGACCGAGTCGCCGATGAAGACGCCGGCCGACGCGCGGTAGGCGTCGCGGACGCCGCGCTGGGCGGCGGTGGAGAGCACGAACAGGGAGTTCGGGCCGGGGAGGAGGACGATCAGAAACGCGCCTATGACATAGGTCCATATGTCGGTGATGCCGAAGAACACGACGTCACGATACCGCTCGCACCTTTACCCACAATTCCTATTTGTTTAGTATGAAATGCATGACCGAACCCCCCACTCGGCAGGAGAGCCGGACCCAGTTCAACGAAGACTGGGCCGCCACGATCATCGGGCTCGTCCTGCTCGTGCTCATCATCATCGGCGTCATCCCGACGGGGCTGATCCCATGACCGAGACGCAGACCCAGACCCGGAGCACCGGGTTGTACGTCGCACTCGGCGTCCTCGTCGTGCTGCTCCTCGGCGCGGCCACCCGGTTCCTGGAGAAGAACGTCCCGACCTGGTTCGAGGGCGACTTCGCCAAGGCCATCGAATACCCCGTCTACGCCATCGTCCTCGGGCTCCTCGGCAACGCGATCCTGACCGCCACCGGGTGGCGGGAGCGGCTCGAAGGCGGCTTCAGGACCGAGTTCTTCATCAAGACCGGACTCGTGCTGCTCGGGGCCTCGATCAACCTCAAGGTGATCGTCACGGCCGCCGGTCCGGCCATCATCCAGGGCATCCTGCTCATCACCAGCGTGTTCCTGTTCACCTGGTGGCTCGCGGGGCGGCTCGGGATCGACGACAAGCTGCGCGCGCTGCTGGCGTCGGCCGTGTCGATCTGCGGGGTGAGCGCGGCCATCGCGGCGGCGGGAGCCGTACAGGCGAAGAAGGAGCAGTTGGCCTACACGGCCAGCCTGGTGATCGCGTTCGCGCTGCCGTCGATCTTCCTGGTGCCGTGGCTCGCCTCGGTGTTCGGGCTGACCGACGAGGTCGCGGGGGCCTGGATCGGCGGCAACATCGACACCACGGCCGCCGTCACCGCGGCCGGCGCGCTGGTCAGCGAGGACGCGCTCGCGGTCGCGTCCATCGTGAAGGTCACCCAGAACGCGCTGATCGGGATCGTGGTGATCGCGCTGACGGCGTGGTTCGCGTTCAAGATCGAGCGGACGCCGGGCGCCAAGGCGCCGGGGATCGGGGAGTTCTGGGCGCGGTTCCCGAAGTTCGTGCTCGGGTTCGTGGCCGCGTCGGTGATCGCCACCTGGTATCTCGGCACGGTCTCCTCCGATGAGGGCAAGGCCACCATCGCGGTCGCCAACGACCTGCGGGTGTGGTTCCTGATCCTGGCCTTCGTGAGCATCGGGCTGGAGTTCAAGGTCAGTTCGTTGCGTGAGGCGGGATGGCGGCCGGTCGCGGTCTTCGGCGCCGCCGCCGTGCTCAACCTGGTCCTCGCGCTCGGCCTCGCGCTGCTGCTTTTCAGCGGCTTCCCCGTGTGACGTAAATCACATTCTCGGGGCTGGACCGTGCCCTGCTGCGGCATAACCCCTGCTTAAGGGTGACGCCCCTTGTTCGGGGCGTCACCCGGCCGGTAGCTTCACACCCCGACGTCGCGGCGGCGGAAGCCCCAAAGACCTGCCGCGAGGAGTGCCACGGCAACCACGGTGAGGGTGAGCAGCGGAAGCGCGGTCGCCTCGCCGCCGGGGAGGTGGGGCGTGTGGGTGAACGGCGACAGGTCGAGGACGACCTCGCTGAGCTGGAGCAGTGCGCCGATCTGTCCCAGCAGCAGGCAGATCGCCAGGATCCCCCACGCCACCGCCGTCAGGCGCGGCAGCAGCCCGAACAGGGCGACCGTCAGGCCCGTCAGCGTCGCCGCCGCCGGAGCCTGCGCGAGCGAGGCGCCGATCAGGCGGGGAACCTGGCCCATGTCGCCGACGTCGGCACCGTAGGTGAGACCGAGACCGGCGCCGATCATGAGCAGTGCCACGATCGGGCCGACCACCGCGAAGACCACATGGCCCAGCGCCCACGGCACCCGCGCGGTCGCGGTGGACAGCACCGGCTCCGCCCGCATCGCGGTCTCCTCCGCGCGCATCCTCAGGGCCGCCTGGATCCCGTATGCGGCGGCGGCGATGGCCGCGATGCCCAGCAGGGTGGCGATGAAGGTGTCGGTGAGCGACACCCCGCCGCCCAGGCGGGCGAACAGCTCGGCGAGCTCGGGGTTGCCGTTGAACGCCTCGGTCGCGCCGGACACCGCGCCGCCGAAGGCCAGCCCGAAGATCAGGAAGCCAACGCTCCAGCTGATCAGCAGCCCCTTCTGGAGCCGCCACGCCAGCGCGAACGGGCCGGTCAGCGAGGTCGAGCCGGCGGGGCCTAGCCGGGTCGGCAGCATCCCGCCGCCCACGTCGCGGCGCACCGACAACCATCCGGCCAGCCCGGCCAGCAGCGCCGACAGACCGAGGGAGGCCAGGAGCGGCAGCCAGGTCTCGTCCGCGAACGGCTGGGTGTACTGGCTCCAGGCCAGCGGCGAGGCCCACGACAGGTTCGAGCCGGTCGCGTCGCCGGCCGCCCTGATCAGATAGGCCACGCCGAGCGCGCCCAGGGCCAGCCCGCGCGCCGGTCCGGCGTTCTCGGTGAGCTGCGCGGCCACCGCGCCGACGGCGGCGAACACGATCCCGGCGAGGGCCAGCGACATGCCGAGCAGCAGCGCGCCGCCCGTGAAACCCAGGAAGGCCGCGGTCAGCAGGCCCAGCACCAGGTCGGCGCCGGCCACGACGATCAGCGCGGCGCCGAGCGGGGCGTGCCGTCCGACGACGGTCGCGGCGACCAGTTCACGCCGCCCGGCGTCTTCTTCCGTACGGGTGTGCCGGATCACCACCAGCACGTTGATCAGCGCGAGGATCAGCAGAGTCAGCCCGGCCCGCTGGGTGGCCAGCGCCTCGACGCTGTGGCCGTAGACCGGGCCCATCATCGCCTCGATCGAGGGGACGGCCGCCGTGGTCCGCGCGTAGAGGATCCGGGACTCCTCGGTGGGCGTGAGCTCGGCGAAGCTGGCGGCGTAAACGGCCGGGAGGGCGGCCAGGATCACGACCCAGAGGGGGAGCAGAACCCGGTCGCGCCGGAGGATCAGGCGGATCAGGTGACGGGTTCCGGTCATGACGCCGCACCCTGGTAGTGGCGCATGAAGAGCTCTTCGAGGGTGGGGGGCTGGGAGGTGAGGCTGCGGACTCCGGCGGACGTCAGGTGCTTGAGGGTCTCGTCGAGCTTGTCGGTGTCGACCTCGAAGCGGACCCGGGTGCCGTCGACGACCAGGTCGTACACGCCCGGAATGGAGGTCAGGGGAGTGGCCAGGTCGGCGCTGATCGACGTGCGGGTCAGGTGGCGCAGGTCGGTGAGGGTGCCGGTCTCGACGGTCTGGCCGTTCCTGATGATGCTCACCCGGTCACAGAGCTGCTCGACCTCGGCCAGGATGTGGCTCGACAGCAGCACGGTGCGGCCCGACTTCTTCTCCTCGACGATGCACTCGCGGAAGACCTCCTCCATGAGGGGGTCCAGGCCGGAGGTGGGCTCGTCCAGGATGAGCAGTTCGACGTCGGAGGCGAGCGCGGCGACCAGGGCGACCTTCTGCCGGTTGCCCTTGGAGTAGGCGCGGCCCTTCTTGCGCGGGTCGAGGTCGAAGCGCTCCAGCAGTTCGGTGCGGCGCTTGGGGTTGAGCCCGCCGCGGAGCCTGCCGAGCAGGTCGATGACCTCGCCGCCCGACAGGTTGGGCCACAGGGTGACGTCGCCCGGGACGTAGGCGAGGCGGCGGTGGAGCGCGGTGGCGTCTTTCCACGGGTCGCCGCCCATGAGGCGGGCCGAGCCGGAGTCGGCCCGGAGCAGCCCGAGGAGGACACGGATCGTGGTCGACTTACCCGATCCGTTCGGGCCCAGAAAACCGTGCACCTCCCCGGTCCTGACCGTGAGGTCCAGTCCGTTCAGTGCTTGCGTCCGGCCGAAGGCCTTGTGGAGGCCGGACACCTCGATGGCGTTTTCCATGTTTCGGACCGTACGCTTGTTTCATGAAGTTGTGAAATGAGTAACGCGTATGAATCACATATATATTCAGGAGAGGAGGTTGGATGCGAGACGAGGACGCGGTACGCCTGGGGACCGAGCGCATGGCGATGGTCTTCAACGACTGGGGGTTCCCCCGGATGGCCTCACGTGTGCTGATGACGGTGATGACCGCAGACGAAGACGCGCTGACCGCCACGCAGATCGGCGAGCGTCTCGGCGTGAGCCCGGCGGCGGTATCGGGGGCGGTGCGCTATCTGATCCACGTGGGCCTGCTGACCAAGGAGCCCCTGGTCGGCTCCCGCAGCGACGTCTACCGGCTGCCGGACAACCCGTGGTACGAGGCGTCGGCGCTGAAGAGCGATCTGTTCGCCGTTCTGGTGGCCCTGACCGACGAGACCGCCAACGCGCTCGGCGAGGGGACTCCGGCCGCCCGCAGGGTCAGGACGATGAACGAATATTTCCGGTTCGTCCAGGAGAACATGCCGATCCTGCTGGACCTGTGGCGCAAGTACAAGGTGGAACACGGGCTTGACTGACAGAGTGGCCTGACACTTGTTGACATAGACCGCCTCGGGTTCCGGGGCGGTTTCGTCATGTTTCACCGGAGAACGGGATGGGCCTTGTGACGGGGGAATCGGCGGGCTACGATCCCCACAACTCTTAGGAAACTTTACTAAAAGAACTCCCGACCCGCTGCGTCAAGTCACCGGACGCGTCCTCGGCCTGTCATCCCCCACTCCCACAGAGGTTGTGACATGCAACGCAGGTACCTCTGGCGAACGCTGACGGCGGTCTTATCGCTCGCGCTCGCCTTCGTCGTGATCCCCTTCGTGGCCGGACCGGCGAACGCCGCCGGTCCCACAGCCGCCTTCACCAAGACCTCCTCCTGGGGGTCGGCGTTCGAGGGCAAGTACGTCATCACCAACACCGGTCCCGGCACGATCAACGGCTGGTCCCTCGCCTTCGACCTGCCGTCCGGCGGCGCCGTGAGCAGCAGCTGGGACGCCACCATGTCCCGCAGCGGCCAGCGCTTCACCTTCACCAACGTCGGCTGGAACGGCGCCATCGCCAACGGCGGCACGGTGAGCTTCGGCTTCATCGCCAGCCCCGGCGGCGCGACCCCGGCCAACTGCACGATCAACGGCGTGGCCTGCGGCGGCGGCACGAACCCGTCCCCCTCGCCGTCGCCCAGCCCGTCTCCTCAGCCCGGCGTCCCGGGTAAGCCCGGCACTCCCTCCGTGACGGGGACGACCGGTTCCTCGATCTCGCTTTCGTGGGGCGCGTCCTCGGGCACGGTCTCCGGCTATCGCGTGTACGAGGGCAGCACCCAGCGCGCGCAGGTCACCGGCACCTCGGCGACCATCTCCGGGCTGGCGGCCTGCACCGGGAAGACGTACACGATCAAGGCCTACAACGCGCAGGGCGAGTCGGTCGCCAGCGACGCGGTGAGCGGCTCCACGACCGGCTGCCCGATCGGGCCGCTGCCCAAGCACTTCCTCACCGGCTACTGGCACAACTTCGTCAACCCGGCCACCGAGCTGAAGCTGTCGGCGGTGCCGAACGAGTACGACCTGATCGCCATCGCGTTCGCCGACGCCACCGCCACCCCCGGCCAGGTCACCTTCACCCTCGACCCCGGCCTCGCGGCCGCCGTCGGCGGTTACACCGACGCCCAGTTCAGGGCCGACATCCAGGCGCTGAAGGCGCGCGGCAAGAAGGTCATCATCTCCGTCGGCGGCGAGGCCGGCCGGGTGCAGGTCGCCAGCTCGGCCGCCGCGACCCAGTTCTCCAACTCCGTCTACTCGCTGATCCAGACCTACGGTTTCGACGGCGTCGACATCGACCTGGAGAACGGCCTCAACGCCCAGTGGATGGGTGACGCGCTGCGCCAGCTCCGCAGCCGCGTCGGCTCCTCGCTCATCATCACGATGGCGCCGCAGACGATCGACATGCAGTCGACCGGCATGGAGTACTTCAAGCTGGCCCTGGCCATCAAGGACATCCTCACGGTCGTCCACATGCAGTACTACAACTCCGGCTCGATGCTCGGCTGCGACCAGGCGTTCGCCTACGGCCAGGGCTCGGTCAACTTCATGACCGCCCTCGCCTGCATCCAGCTCGAGAACGGCCTGCGCGACGATCAGGTGGCCCTCGGCCTCCCGGCCGGACCCGGCGCCGCCGGCGGTGGCGTGGTCGCCCCGTCGATGGTCAACCAGGCCCTGACCTGCCTGGCGACCCGGACCAACTGCGGCAGCTTCGTGCCGCCGCGCGCCTACCCGGGCATCCGGGGCGCGATGACCTGGTCGATCAACTGGGACGCCAGCAACAACTGGAACTTCTCCCGGACCATCCGCCCCCACCTGAACACGCTGCCGTAATGAAGATCCGCAGCCTGATCCTCGCTGCGGCCCTCGTGCTGGGCTTCGCCATCGCCCCGTCGCCCGCCCAGGCCGCCAACATCACCACCAATCCCGGCTTCGAGTCGGGCCTGACCGGCTGGAACTGCGCCTCGGGCAGCCAGGCCGTCACCACCCCCGTCCGTTCCGGCACCCGCGCGCTGGCCGCCACCCCGGCCGGCAGCGACTTCGCGCGGTGCTCCCAGACCGTGACCGTCCAGCCGAACACCGCCTACACGCTCTCGGCGTGGGTGCGCGGCCCCTACGTCTTCCTCGGCGCCATCGGGTTCTCCGAGACCTGGGCCGCGCCCGGGGCGAACTGGGCCCAGCTCACCCGCACCTTCACCACCGCCGCGTCCCAGACCTCCGTGACGATCTATCTGAACGGCTGGTACGGCCAGGGCACCTACTACGCCGACGACGTCGTGCTCGACGGCCCCGGCGGGAACCCGCCAGGCCCGCAGCCCCCGGCGGCGCCGGTTCTCTCGCTCAGCCAGACGACCACCGACGTCAACCTGTCGTGGCCCGCCGTCTCGGGCGCCACGGGATATCGCGTCTACCGCGGGGGGTCCCTGATCGCCTCCCCGACGGGGACGACCTACACCGACCGGCCCGCCTCCGGGACCCACACCTACCAGGTGGGCGCGGTCAACGCGGCCGGGGAGTCCGGCCGTTCGAACACCGTCACCGCGATCGTCGGCAGCGTGCCGCCGCCCCCCACCGGCCTGCCGAAACGCGTCATGGTCGGCTACCTGCACGCCTCGTTCGCCAACGGCTCCGGTTACATGCGGATGGCCGACGTGCCGAACGAGTGGGACGTCATCAACCTGTCGTTCGGCGAACCGACCTCGGTCACCTCGGGCGACATCCGCTTCACCCAGTGCCCGGTCGCCGAGTGCGCCAACGTGGAGACCGAGGCCCAGTTCATCGCGGCCATCCGGGCCAAGCAGCAGGCCGGCAAGAAGGTGCTGATCTCGATCGGCGGCCAGAACGGCCAGGTCCAGCTCAGCACCACGGCCGCCCGCGACAAGTTCGTGCAGTCGGTCGGCGCCATCATCGACAAGTACGGCCTGGACGGTCTGGACATCGACTTCGAGGGCCACAGCCTGTCGCTGAACGCCGGTGACACCGACTTCCGCAACCCGACCACCCCCGTGATCGTCAACCTGATCGCGGCGCTGCGCTCACTGAAGGCCCGTTACGGGAGCCGTTTCATCCTGACCATGGCTCCGGAAACGTTCTTCGTGCAGCTCGGCTACCAGTTCTACGGCTCGGGCCAGTGGGGCGGCGCCGACCCGCGCGCCGCGTCGTACCTGCCGGTGATCCACGCGATGCGGAACGACCTGACCCTGCTCCACGTGCAGGACTACAACTCCGGGCCGATCATGGGCCTGGACAACCAGTACCACACGATGGGCGGCCACGACTTCCACGTCGCGATGACCGACATGCTGCTCGCCGGGTTCCCGATCCAGGGCAACGCCGCCAACGTCTTCCCGGCCCTGCGCCAGGACCAGGTCGCCATCGGCCTGCCGTCGTCGGGCCAGGCGGGCAACGGCTTCACCAGCGTCGCCGAGGTTCAGAAGGCCTTCGACTGCCTGGCCAAGGGCACCAACTGCGGTTCGTACCGGCCGCGCGGTGTCTACCCGAACCTCCGAGGCCTGATGACCTGGTCCATCAACTGGGACAGGTTCAACAACTTCGAGTTCTCCCGCAGCCACCGCTCGTATCTCAACGCGCTCGGATAAGGGACCTTTCCATGAAGCTACGTGCACTTCTGGTGGCGTTAGGGACTCTCGCGGGGGTCCTCGTCGTCGCCACCCCCGCCCAGGCCGCCCCCGCCACCGCCGTCTTCACCAAGACCTCCGAGTGGGGTTCCGGTTTCGAAGGCAAATACGTCATCACCAACGGCACCACCTCGACGATCAACGGCTGGTCGGTGGCCATCGATCTGCCCTCGGGCGGGAACGTCAGCTCCGCCTGGGACGCGGTGCTGTCCCGCAGCGGCCAGCGGTTCACGTTCACCAACGTGGGCTGGAACGGCTCGCTCGCGCCCGGCGCCACCGCGAGCTTCGGCTTCATCGGTTCGCCCGGCTCGGCCGTCCCCGCCAACTGCACCCTGAACGGCCAGCCCTGCGGCGGCGGCACCACCAACCCGCCCGGCACTCCGGGCACCCCGGGAAACCCGTCGGTCACCGGCTCCACCGGCTCCTCGATCTCGCTTTCGTGGGGCGCGTCCTCGGGCACCGTCGTGGGCTATCGCGTGTACGAGGGCAGCACCCAGCGCGCGCAGGTCACCGGCACCTCGGCGACCATCTCCGGGCTGGCGGCCTGCACCTCGAAGACCTACACCGTGAGGGCCTACAACAACGTGGGTGAGTCGTCGTCCTCCGGTTCCGTCACCGGCTCCACCACGGGCTGCCCGACCGGCGGCGCGCGGATGCCCGGCGCGCCCTACCTCTACATGGGCTGGGGCGACCCGCCCAACCCCGCGACCGTGATGGCGGCGAGCGGCGTGAAGTCGTTCACGATGGCCTTCATCCTGTCCAGCGGCGGCTGCAACCCGGCGTGGGACGGCAACCGCCCGCTGAACAACGCGGCCGACATCAACGCCATCAACGCCATCAAGGGCGCCGGCGGCTCGGTGCAGATCTCGTTCGGCGGCTGGTCGGGCAACAAGCTCGGCCCGAACTGCTCGACGCCGCAGGCCTACGCGCAGGCGGTCCAGACGGTGATCAACGCCACCGGACCGGCCGTGGTCGACTTCGACATCGAGAACACCGACGAGTTCGAGAACTACACCGTCCAGGACCGCATCCTGAACGGCCTCAAGATCGTCAAGCAGAACAACCCGAACATCAAGATCGCCGTGACGTTCGGGACGTCCACCTCGGGCCCGACCGCCGCGGGTGTCCGCCTGATCAACCAGGCACGCGCCCTGGCGGTGCCGATCGACAACTTCACGATCATGACGTTCGACTTCGGCAGCTCGAACATCCAGCAGGACACGATCAACGCGTCCGAGGGCCTGAAGAACGTCCTCAAGTCGGCGTACGGCTACACCGACGCGCAGGCCTACGCGAAGATGGGCATCTCGGGCATGGTCGGCCTGTCCGACCAGCAGGAACTCACCAGCCCCGCTGCCTGGACCGCCATCCGTGACTGGGCCCTCCAGCGGGGCCTGACGCGCTTCGCGACCTGGTCCGTCAACCGCGACCGCCCCTGCCCCGGCGGCGGCGTGGTGTCGAACTGCTCCGGCATCAGCCAGCAGAACTGGGAGTTCACCCGGATCACCGGAGGCTTCTGATCCGCATGACCGCCGAGGAGCGCTGACACAGGCTCCTCGGCGGCACTCCGGAGTTTCCGGGGAGCCTTGCCAAGGACTCCTGGAAGCACCGAAAGCCGAGGGCGGTGCGCACCCACGCCGGGACGCCGGGGTCGCACCGCCCTCTTCCGCATTCACCCCGTTCCCTTCACGCCGACGGGGTTTCACAAGCCATTTCTCCGTTACGGCTCCGCCTACCCCGGCACCGCCCGCCGCTGCCGCCTGACCTCACCGCACCCGGCGCCAACCGGCCGCGCATTCCCGGCACCACAACGGCCGCAACAGCCACCCGGCCCCGCCTGCTCCCGCCAACCCGGGGTGGTGATCAACGCTCTGTCGTCGCGGAGTGCGGCGGGAGCGGGTGGTCGGCGCCGGCTACGGGGAGATCCGGAGACGGCGGGCGGGGCCGGCCAGGCGGAGCCGTAACGGAAGAAAAGACCACGAACGGAGCGGTGCGCTTTGTCCAGCGCCGGACCTCCTTGCTTGCGCAATGTCCGGGACTTGTCCAATCCTCGCTGCCGCCCTTGTCTGACGCCCTCCTGTGTCGGGCGGAGTGGCTAAGGTTGGCGCGTCATGGATTACGCAATCCCCACGGGAATTCTTCTCGTCACCGGTGTCGTGCTCGCCGTCCTCGCCCAGCGGAGGGGGTGGCGACCCTCGATCTGGGCGATCCTCGGGGTCGGCATCGCGGTCCGGGTGCTGATCATGGCGTTCTCGGCCGCCGACTCGTGGCAGCCGATCGACTTCGTCAACAGCTTCCGCCCGGCCGGTGAGGCGATCCTCGAAGGGCGCAACCCGGTCAACAGCGGATGGCACTTCCTCCCGGCGATCCCCTATGTCTACGGGTCGCTGATGTGGCTGGGCATTCCGTGGGAGGTCGCGGGGCGGCTCGTCACCGTCGTCGCCGACCTGGCGCTCATTCCTCTCGTCGGCAAACTGGCCGGTGGGGGGCAGCAACGGCTCCGCGCTTTCCAATACGCGTGCAACCCCCTCGCGATCCTGGTCGCGTCGGTGCACGGGCAGGTCGAGCCCGTCTCGCTCGTCTTCGCGGTGGCCGCCTATGTGGTGGCGCGGGGGCCGGGCGAGTTCCGGGGGAGTGAGCCACTGCTCGACCGGCCCGACCGGATGGTGCGCAGTCTGCTCACCCGCGACGCCGCAGGGGTCACGAAACGCGCCGTCTACGCCGGCATGCTGATGGGGCTGGCGCTCTGCGCGAAGAGCTGGCCGGTGATCCTGGTGCCGGGCATGTTGATGTTCCTGCCCGGGGTGCGCGCGCGGATCGTGGCGGGGCTGTCGGTGGCCATCCCGCCGATTCTGGTCCTGCTGACCATGCCGCTGGGCGGCTGGGTGCGCTGGGACCAGCTCGTCGACGTCCTGAAAGAGATCAGCCTGGCGCCCAGTGCCGTGCGGCCGATCACCGGCGACTGGGGCTGGACCGCCGTGATCAACGGCGGCAACTGGGACCTGACGCCGTGGAAGCTCGTCGTCGGCCAATATCTGATCTACGCCGTGGCCGCGTTCTGCCTGTGGTGGTGGCGCAAGGCCGACCCGATCGACGTGTCGATCGCCATCCTGCTGGGCTTCATGGTCGTCACGCCCCGCCTGGGCGCGCAGTATCTGCTCTGGTTCATGCCGTTCCTGATCGCCCGCCCCACGAGGTGGGCGTGGCCGGTCGTCATCGGCAGCTCGCTGTGGGCCGCGACCGGCTATCTGGTGCTCACCCAGTTCCGCGGCGCCGACTGGGGCGCGCTGCACGCGCCGTGGGCGATCAGCTCGGTCATCCTGTTCCCGCTGCTCATCGCCGCGATGCCGTGGGCCCGCCGGTCATTCGACACGGGGTCACTCGACAACGAGGCGAACCAGGTGCCCGTGACTCTTGAACACGGGCGGGTCGCCGTCGAGCATCCCGGTGACACAGTCGAAGACGCGGGGCTCGCTCTGCCGCACGAAGAAGACCTGCTCGGCGATCGCCGCGAGAAGACCGACAGCGGCACGGTGCAGCGCGACACCTGACAGGTCGTCGTCGATGGCCAGCGTCACCTCGTAGACCCCGTCGTCGATGAGCCGGTCGCGCACGATCCGCCAGGTCTGGCCACACGCCTTCTTCAGGTGCGGCAGCAGGTGGACCTCCGGCTCCTCGGTCACCCAACCGTCCCGGCGCATGGCCGCCAGCAGGCTCTCCACCTGGGGATCCATCGCCGTGCCGTCGGTGATCCCGGTCTGCCGCTCGTCGATGTCCCATCTACGCATCCGGTGACCCTATGCCGCCTTACGCCCCTGCGGAGGAGGTTCCCCCGAAACCAACGCACGGGCGAAACGGGCCGACGGATCACTGTCGATGAGCAGCGCCCGCACGAGCAACGACAGCGGAATCGCCAGCAGCGCCCCCAGCGGCCCGATCACGAAGGCCCACACGATCAGCGAGATCAACGTCATCGTGGTCGACAGCCCGACCGCGTCGCCGAGGAACTTCGGCTGCACGAACGACTGCACCACCATGTTGATCACGATGTACGCGAGGATCACCAGGACCATCGTCGAGAACCCCCCGTCCAGCAGCCCGAGCAGCGCCGGCGGCACCAGCCCGAGCACGAATCCGATGTTGGGCACGTAGTTGGTGATCAGCGAGAGGATGCCCCACAAGATCGGCAGGGGCACGCTCAGCACGACGAGCGCGATGACGTCGAGCACGGCGACGATGGCCCCGAACACCGTGGACACCAGCAGATATTGCCGGGTCCGTACCGCGAACTCGCCCAGGGCCGCGACGAGATGCGGCCGCTGCGCCCGCGCCGACCGCACGATCTTGGTGAAGTTGCCCGCGTCCAGGCTCATCAGCCACAGGAACACCAGCACCAGGAAGAACGCCGTCAGCAGTCCGGTCAGCCCCGACAGCACTCCTTGGGCCAGCGGCAGCAACGACTGCGGATCGAACGACTTCACGGCCTTGTCGATCTGGGCCGCACCGAACCCCAGCTCCGCCGCGAACGACCGCACCTGCGCCGCCAGCTTCTGGAAGGTGTCCGAGTACTGCGCGGCCAGTTGCCCGAGCTGGGCCGCCGCCACCACGACGGCCGCCACCATGCCGAGCAGAACCACCAGCACGATCAGCAACGGCACCGCCACCTGAATCCAGACCGCGGCGCCCCGGCGTTCCAGCGCCGCCCGCACCGGCGCGACGGCCACGATGAGCACGAGCGCCAGCACCAATGGGCCGACGGTGTCACCGACGGCGCGTATCCCGGCCAGTGTGATGACCGCCGCCGCCGTGGTCAGCAGGACGACCAGCGCGCGCGGCAGCTCGATCATGGGCCGTATCTACCCGTCTGACCGGCGGAGATCCACTGTTGGAGATCAACTGACCGAGCCGTGACCCGGCGACCGTTCGGAAGCACTCCGGGGAGCTGTTAATCTTTAATCCGTCGGCCTGGTTCGGCAAACCTCTTCTTCTCCACCAGAAACACACCGGTACGAAGCACTGGTGAGCGGATGGTAGATTAGAGAAGTCAGCCCGGAACGGCAGACAGAAAAACAAAAGCTTAAAAGAACTAAATGCAGGTCCGTTTCTTGAGAACTCAACAGTGTGCTAAAAGCCAGTGCATGATGCACAAACCCCGTCATTTATGACGGATTCCTTTGGTTGACATTATGTCAGCCGGGAAAATTCTCTGAAGACATCTTTTGGAGAGTTTGATCCTGGCTCAGGACGAACGCTGGCGGCGTGCTTAACACATGCAAGTCGAGCGGAAAGGCCCTTCGGGGTACTCGAGCGGCGAACGGGTGAGTAACACGTGAGTAACCTGCCCCTGACTCTGGGATAAGCCTGGGAAACTGGGTCTAATACCGGATATGACGTCTTCTCGCATGAGATGGATGTGGAAAGTTTTTCGGTCAGGGATGGACTCGCGGCCTATCAGCTTGTTGGTGGGGTAGTGGCCTACCAAGGCGACGACGGGTAGCCGGCCTGAGAGGGCGACCGGCCACACTGGGACTGAGACACGGCCCAGACTCCTACGGGAGGCAGCAGTGGGGAATA
>NZ_BBXD01000023.1 GCF_001570545.1 Herbidospora mongoliensis
GCGGAGGGGAAACACCCGGTTACATTCCGAACCCGGAAGTTAAGCCCTCCAGCGCCGATGGTACTGCACCGGGGACGGTGTGGGAGAGTAGGACACCGCCGGACAATTTTTATACGAAAGCCCCGACCATTTGTGGTCGGGGCTTTCGGTGTTTCACGGGGGTGAACGGGTAGCCCGGCCACTGCGGCCGGGCTTTCGGCGTTTGGGGGTCATTCGCGGCCCGGCTTGTGGCGCTTAGGGTTAAACCGCAGGTCCGGCTCCGCCTCTGCCCTTGAGGTGGTCTCAGTCACACCTCGAAGAGGCGTTCTGTCGGGACGTTGAGGTTGTCGAGGAGATGGCCGGTGAAATAGCCCGGCTATTGCGGCCGGGCCTTCGACCTTTCGGGGGGTATCTCGGTAGACGCGGTGTGCCAGTCGGGCCTGTCGCGCTGTGGAGGGGTGCTCTGGAACCCGGCTTCACGGCAGGATGCGTCAGTCATCCACCTGTGGAGTAACACTCGCTGCGGTCTAACCTGGCGAGCTTCGAAAGCATCTGGGCCAGTCGCAATCACTCTCGGGCTTCCGTTGTCTTTCCGCGGTCACTCGAAGCCCCGCGATGGGGCCGGCATTCTCTGTTTGTGCAGCAGAGCTGCTGGGCTTCCAGGATCTTCAAGGGGCGAGCATCGCCGCCGACGAGATGGCGGTTCGCCGCCCCACGTTCCTGCACCTGACGAGGAATTCCGCGTCAACCGTCTGACCTGGGCCTTCGCCGACGGCTGGACCGTCACCCGGCGTGAGGTCACCCACTGGACCAGCAATCCCGGCACCTCTGGACGCGGGCCGGACTGTTCTGAGGCTGTGAGTTCAGCGAGGCAACGGCCTGTTGTTCGTTTCGGCTGACGGGTAGGGCGTCCCCTCGGCGGTGGAGCTCAGCTGGCAATTGCGGCAGGGCTTGTTGGCGGTTCATAGCAGACGCAGGTGTCAGGTTGCGTGGCCTGTCACGCTTTTTGGAGCCCGGCTATGGCCAGGCTTCTGTTGTTTTGGGACGGTAAGGCAGGCCCGACTATGGCAGTCGGGCCTTGTGTGTTTCGGGTACTTCCGCAGTCAGTTTTTGGCTACTCATATGCCGTTCAGGCGACGTTGTTTCTCCTCGGAGCCCCAGTCCATGACCGGGCGCAGCATCCCGGGCAACGGCGAGATCTCGAGGGCCAGTTCGCTCAGATTTCGACGGTCGGAGAGACGTTCGGACTGTGTGCGTCCTCGGGGGCGAATGCCTGGGTGAGCCTCGGGCCGGAGAGATGGCGGTGTGCAGGCAGCCATAGACGGTGGTGCCTTGTTCGGTGCAGACACAGTAGGAGTCCATTCCTTCTGCGGGGTCCTGCGCTTCCGGCTCAGGGGTAGTTCGCTGGACCGATCGCTCGTTGCCGAACTCGGGCGATGTCGGGGAGGAGCTCGTCTTTCTGATTTCCTCGATGGGGCCGATCCGGTTGGCGGCCGAGCCGCACTGTCTGCCGTCTTCATCTTTCGGACCGTTGCCCGAGTCGTTGTGGACGCTCAAAGAGGGCTGCCGTAGTCCTGACCCTGAATCGTGCCGCTCAGCTCTGGGCCAGGCGCAGGAGATGGTTCGCCGCAGTTGTCGCGCCGTCGGTTCGGATCTTGCCGGCCAGGTCGGTGGCGTTGACGGCGATGTCGGGCCACAGGGTTTCGCTCAGTGCCACGGTCAGGGATTCGGCGGTGGGTGTGCCGGGTGGGTGGGCGATGCCCACGCCCAGGTTCTGGACCTGCTGGGCCCAGTAGAACTGGTCGTAGACCTGTGGGACGACCACCTGGGGTGAGCCGGCGCGGGCGGCTGCCGTCGTCGTCCCGGCGCCGCCGTGGTGGACGACCGCGGCCACCCGGGGAAAGAGCGCCTGCTGGTTGATCTCGGAGATCGACAGGACATCGGGGGCGGGGTCGCCGGGGAGCAGGTCGGCCCAGCCTCGGGAGAGGATCGCCCGTCTTCCGGTTGCGCGGGCCGCTGCCAGCATCGCCTCGGCGAGGCCCCTTGGGGCGCGGATGCTGCCGAAGCCGAAGTACACCGGCGGCTCACCGGCGTCGAGGAAGGCCAGGACGTCGTCGGGCAGGGGGCGATCGTCCGGGAGGAGCCAGGCGCCCGTCTCGACGACACCGGTTCCCGGTTCGGGCCAGGGGGCCATGGTCGGGTCGGCGGCCAGGAGGGGGTGGTCGGTGAAGATGTGGCTTCGTACATCGGTGACCGGCGTCAGGCCCAGTGTCGTGCGGTGGCTGTTCAGGGCGGGGCCGAAGTTGGTGGTGAAGCGGGCGGCGTCCTGGGCCCAGAGTTCGCGGTTGTCTCCCGCGGTGGGAGGGCGGCCGGGGGCGGGGACCGGGGAGTGGTGCTGGGAGGGCAGGACGACCGGGCAGAAGGCCGTGAAGACGTAGGGGATCTTCAGGACCTCGGCGACCGATCGGGCGGCCACCTGGATGGCTGTGGCGGCCACGATGAGGTCGCAGTCCTTCGCCGCGGTCATGACGGTCTCGAACTGGGTGGTCACCGAGGCCTCCGCCAGGCGGCGGAGCGTCTCGGGGGACGGCGGGGTCGTGGGCGGGGCGGCGGCGGTGAGGGTGCGGAGTTCGGGGCCGATCGGGGTGACCGGCATGCCGAGGCTCTCGATCCAGCCGCGGAAGTCCGGGGGGACGCACAGGTGGACTTCCTGGCCGAGGGCCCGCAGTTCCGTGGCGAGTGCCACCAGCGGCTGGACGTCGCCGCGCGACCCGATGGTGGACAGCAGCACGCGCATAGGTGATCTTCCCCCTGAAGTGGTTCGGAGCACTGATTTTGGGGGGTCACCGGGGTCTTGCCACAAGCCCGGGAGTCGGCTATAGCTTGAAAGTGGCGGGGTGAGTCAGGTACCCCCGCACTCTTCGCCTTGGATGTCCGCCGGGCATTCCCGCATATGTGGTGTTCCGGTGGGCACGGGCAGTTCTCATGATCTGTGCTCTTAGTCCGAGTGATGCGATTTGGTCACCCTCTGTGGCTAAAGCCCGTTGTCCAGTGAATTGATTCGGCGTCGGAATAATCGGTTTAGCGAATGCCGCATTTCCGCCACAATGGTGCTCATCGTCGACCCGGTTATCTGACCTTCCAGCAGGCGGATGCTCTCCGGGTTACCCTTGAATGGCTGGTCGGTAAACGAATCTACGGTGTAGGCGCGCATGTCACGGGGCTACTGACGAACCCCGACAAAGAGAATCCCATGTATAGGCGTGTCGAGTCGCCGTAAGAGAATGGTCGGTTAGCGTCCCTTGTGTCGGGACAAACCCGGAAAGGACGAAGCCGATGGGGGCAGTGCGCAAGGTAGCGACCTACCTTGGCCTGGGCGGAGCCGAGCAATATTCGGATGAGCCCTATGGCGAAGAGGAATACGACGATGATTGGATGCCGGCTTCGGAAAGGGCCGCAAAACGCTGGCAGCCGACAGGTGAGCCGTCGCGAATTGTGATGGTACGTCCGCGGAAGTATGACGACGCGCTCACTGTGGGCCGTCACTTCCGCGAGGGCCACACGATCGTGATGGACGTCGCGACGATGTCGACCCTGGAGGCGACCAGAATGGTCGACTTCGCGGCCGGCCTCGCGTATGGCTGTGAGGGTCGCATTGAGCGGATCGCCGACAAGGTGTTCCTGCTCACGCCGTCGAACGTCGAGGTGACCACCGCCTAGCGGTCACTCCGGCGAGCGGGTGGAGAGGCGACGCCGAGGCCTCTCACCACCCGACCCCGCGGCGGCCCCTCCGCCGGCCGCGCATGTACGACCTGTCTGACACCTGGGGGATGTTCCGACCAAGCCCCGACGACCAGCTGACCCGGCCCGCGATGGGATTCCGCAGGCCGGGTCCTCCATTTCCAAAGCCGATCCAGTGCCACTTTCCCGCCGAACCAACACAACCCGGCACAGCTCGCCCGAATTTCTAGCCACTTTCCCACCCGCGCACGACCCGGGCATCCGCCGACATAAGGCGCGCGGCTTCACCGCGACGGCCGTCGGCCCCCTGCCTGGCTATAGCCCTGGGGGTGAGCAAATGGCTGTCACCGTGACACCCGGACCCGTCACCCGGCGCGGGGGCCGCGCTTCAGCAGGCGGCCGATCTCGGCCACGTCGGTGAGGGCCTGGTCGCGTCTGGTCTTGGCCTCGCGGGCGTATTCGTGCAGCGCCCACACCGCTGATGTGGCCAGCTCGTGGAGCTCACCCAGTTGTGCGTTGACCAGGGCCAGGTCGGCCTTCTCGCGCACGCGGAAACGCCACAGCAGCCAGGCTCCGAAGGCTCCCAGACCCAGCCCGGCCACGGCCAGGATCAGCGAGAACACGAACCCCAGCGTGAAGACGATCAAGCCGCCGACAGCGGCCAGGTAGCCGGGCATCGGCGACGGACGCCTCGGGATGTAGCCGGCCATGATGCGGCGTTCGGCGTCGGCCATCGCCTCGGGGTCGGGGCCGTCGGGGCGCAGCGTGATCGAGTGGCCGAGGATCGGCAGGATCAAGGTCTCGGGCTGGTCGCCTTCGGTGCGGTTGGCCAGGTGGGCGGCGGCGGTGCTGATGGCGGGAGCGGCCACGTGGAGTGCGAGTGCGGCCAGGTAGGGGTCGGCGCCGGGCTTCAGGTCGTCGAGGAGGTGACCGTTGAGGGAACTCAGCGGACCCTCGGCTTCGGGGGAGCCGGTCAGCGACGACAGCACGGCCATCGGCTCGGTGTCGGGCCACACCGCGCGGCCCTGCGGTAGCGCGCCCGAGGGCGGCGGTACGGAGGTGATCTCCTCGCATCGGTGGCGCAACCTGGCCAGCCGGGCGGCGGCCTGTACCGGGCCGCCCAGCGACGGGATCTGGGCCAGCTCGGGGAAGTCGTTGAGCGACGGCGGCACGACCAGGCCAGGCTCGCCGGGGACCAGAGCCTTCAGCCACACGTCGTCGTCGCGGGGCACGTCGACCACGTCGAGCTTGCGCAGGACGAAGATCTTCCCGGCCGGGCCGTAGGCCCCCCGGGCGGCGGCGAGCCACAGTGCCCGCTGGCCCTCGCCCACGGGCCGTTCGGAGGAGAGGTCGCCGAAGGCGGTGCCGAGCCACGACGCGTGGATGCGGTCACCGTGGCCGCAGACGGCTAAAGCCAGGCACAGGAACAGCGCCGTCTTCGCCCCGTCGAGCTGGGCCGCCTCGGACAGCGGCTCCATCGCGTCGTCGCCGGCCAGTATCCGCACCAGCGCCCGCACCGCCGGGGAGAGCCAGTAGCCCGGGACCTCGATGGACCCGGGCGGCAGCGGCGGTGCGGTGCCGTCGGCGGCCAGGTGGACCAGCAGCGCCTCGGCGTAGCGGTGCAGCTCAGTGGTGTCGGCGTGGCCGGAGCTCTCCGGCCGGGCTGATACATCCATGCTCACGCGCTGACTCCCCCAAGGCAGGTGGACGTCCGCTTTGCGTTCCGCAGACGCTCCCTTGACCGCGCCCACACTAGACCGCCGTGACCTGTTCGTGTCTTCAGGCGCGCCGATCTGTGGATATCACATCCGCTCGGGCGCGGTTATCCCCAGGAGGTCGAGGCCCTGCAGGAGCACCCGCAGGGTCAGCTGGGACAGCGCCAGCCGCGACTGGCGATTCTCCTCCGAGTCGGCCTTCAGGACCGGGCAGTTCTCGTAGAAGGTGGTGAACGCGCTGGCCAGGTCGAACAGGTAGCCGCACAGGCGGTGCGGCTCGTTGCGCTCGCCCACTTCGGTGACGACCCCGCCGAAGCCCAGCAACTGGAGGGCGAGGGCGCGCTCGGCCGGGTGGGTGATGACGATCGGACCGTAGGAACCGGCCGGATCGTGTGCGCCGCCGCGGAAGATGGAGCGGATGCGCGTGGTGGCGTATTGGAGATAGGGGCCCGTGTTGCCGGTCAGGGCCAGCATGCGGTCGAAGTCGAAGACGTATTCGCTGTCGTGGCTGACCGACAGGTCGGCGTATTTGACCGCGCCCATGCCGACCATGTGGGCGATCTCGCCGCGGGCGGTCTCGTCGAGGTTCGGGCGGTCGGCGAGGACGGCGGCGGCCCTGGTCTCGGCCTCGTCAAGGAGTTCGAGCAGCTTGATGGACTTGCCGGCCCTCGTCTTGAACATCTTGCCGTCGCTGCCGAGCACGCTGCCGATCTGCACGTGTTCGGCCGACACGTGGTCGGGCAGCCAGCCGGCCAGCTTGGCCGAGGCGAACAGCATCTGCATGTGCAGGGCCTGGGTGGCGCCGATGACGTAGAGGAGGCGGTCTGCCTTCAGATCCTGCACCCGGTAGCGGATGGTGGCCATGTCGGTCGTCGCATAGCCGTACCCGCCGTCGGATTTTCTGATCATGAACGGGAGCGGCTGGCTCTCACGCCCGGTGAAGCCGGGCGGGAAGACGCACAGCGCGCCGTCGCTGATCTCGGCGATGCCGCGTTCCTGCAGCTCGTCGCAGACCTGGGCGAGCGCGTGGTTGTACATGCTCTCGCCGGCGATGTCGTCGTCGGTCAGGGTGACGCCGAGCTGGGTGTAGACCTTGTTGAAGTAGCGGACCGTGGCGTCCATGAAGAGGCGCCACAGGCGCATCGTCTCGGGGTCTTCGGCCTGCAGGGTCACCACGCGGGCGCGGGCCCTGCGGTTGAACTCGGCGTCGGTGTCGAACTTGGCGCGGGCGGCCTGGTAGTAGTCGTTGCCGTTGCCGGCCTCCAGCTGCGCGACCGCGGCCTCCTCGCCGATGTCGAGGAGGTGCTCGACGAGCATGCCGAACGGGGTGCCCCAGTCGCCCAGGTGGTTCTGCCTGACGACCCGGTTTCCGAGATGTTCCTGTACGCGGACCAGCGCGTCGCCCACCACGGTGGTGCGCAGGTGCCCGACGTGCATCTCCTTGGCGGCGTTGGGCGCCGAGTAGTCGACCACGACCGTCTTGGCCGGGAGCTCCCTCGGCACGGCCAGCCGCTCGTCGGCGAGCATGACGCCGGCCTCGGCGGCGATCCAGGCGTCGTCGAAGCGCAGGTTGAGGAAGCCGGGGCCGCTCACCTCGACGGTGCCGGGCAGGTCGAGGTTGGCGGCGATCTCCTGAGCCACGTCTCGCGGCCCACGCCGGAGTCGCTTGGCCAGGCTCATCGCGACGTTCGCCTGGTAGTCGGCGAACTGGGAGGGCCTGATCAGCGGATCCTCAGCGGCGTATTCCGCGCCGAACGCGGTGGCCAGCGCCTGCTGGACACGCTCGGCGAGCACGAGTTGCGGGTCAGTCATACAACAAAGCCTAGCGACGCGAAACCGCCGCCGTCGCCACGGTTTATCGCCGGTCGGAGAACCACAACCGGTGGGAGCGGGGGATGGCCGCGATGCGTTCGCCGACCTTGCCGACGACGCCCTCGGCGGCCAGCTTGGCGGCCAGTTCGCAGGCGGCCGCGACGCCCTTGGCGTGGGAGGAGCCGTGGGCGATCACCACGCAGCCGTTGAGGCCGAGCAGGACCGCTCCACCGTGGGCTTCGGGGTCGAGGCGTTCGTAGAGTCCGCGCAGGTGGGGACGCTGGAGCAGGCCGCCGATCCGGGCCACGGTGCTGCCGTCGACGGCCTGCCGCAGCTGGCTGAAGGCGTAGCGGACACTGCCCTCCATGGTTTTCAGCGCCACGTTGCCGGTGAAGCCGTCGGCGACGATGACCTCGACGCGGCCCGTCAGGAGGTCGTGGCCCTCGACGTTGCCGGCGAAGTGGATGCCGGGGGCGGCCTCCAGCAGTTCGTGGGCGCGTTTGACGACCTTGTTGCCCTTCTCGGCCTCGGCGCCGATGGTCAGCAGGCCGACGCGGGGGTTGTCGTGGCCGAGGGCGGTGGCGACGTAGGCGACGCCGAGGTGGGCGAACTGGACCAGCATCTCGGGCTTGGCGTCGGCGTTGGCGCCCGCGTCGAGCAGGATCGTGGGGTCGGGGACGGTGGGCAGGGCGACCGCGATGGCGGGGCGGAGCACGCCCGGCTGGGTCTTCAGGCGCAGCTTGGCGGTGGCGACGACGCCGCCGGTCGAGCCGGCTGACACGACCGCGCTCGCGTCGCCCTTGCGCACCAGGTGGCAGGCGACGGCGATGCTGGAGCGGGGGCGGCGGAGGCTGGCGAGCGCGCCTTCGTCCATGGAGAGAGCCTCTTCGGCGCGGACGATGGGGATCTCGGACGCGGCGCCGTAGCTGGAGAGGATGTCGTGGAGCAGGCGGGGCTGGCCGACCAGCACGATGGGGACACCGAGCTCCCTGACGGCCAGGACGGCCCCCGCGACGATCTGTTCAGGCGCGTGGTCGCCGCCCATGGCATCGAGCGCGACCGGCGACAATACGGCCACAGCGCCATCCAATCGATCCGGGAATCCTAGTGAATGGTAGGGGTGACCTGTTGATGCGCCGTCCGTCGGCTCGCGTTATCGGCGCAGATTCGGGTCCCAGACTTTTCCGGACACGATGACCTTGGAGAACGCCGCGTTTCCGGTGATCCGGATCACCGGTCCGTCGTCGGTCTCGCCGCCCGAGACGATCCGTTTCGCGAAGACCGCGCTGCCGTCGTCGATGACGTTGGCGTTGGCCGGCACCCGGATGATCACCTTGCTGAAGGCGGCGCTGATGTCGATGGTGATCTCGCGGCCGGGCAGCACCGCGTCGTGCAGGTCGATGATCAGGGCGCCGAAGGCGGCCTGGAGGTGGAGGCTCCGGCCGGGCACCCAGCGGCCACTCTTGATGACCTTGCTGAAGGCGGCGCTGATCTTCTTGCGGCCGACGTCGGCGGGGGCGCTCGCGGTGACCGTCGAGGGGAGGTCCTTGGTGATCGGGACCAGTTCGCCCATGGTGACCGCGCTGTAGGCGGCTTCCAGGCGGTCGGCGTGTTCGGCCGTGGTGAGGCGGCCGGTGGCCAGGCCTTCGGCGATGACCGCCGCGACCTGGTCTCGGTCGGCGTCGGACGCGCGCTGACCTGGGTCTTCTATTGTCACGACGTCCAGATTACCCCGATTCGAGATATGTCGCGAGAGGTCAAGAAATGTGACTTCGGCCTTTACCGAATCGTGGATTCGGCTGTCGGGATGGCCCGATACCGGTATAGAGGTTCCCCAGACGCCTGACAGGCCTCCTTGGTTTACACGAGATCGGGAAAACTACCGGGAAGGGAAGGCCGAGTGATCTTTAATGAGGGCACCCGCGGCTTTCGGGCTTACACCACGAAACATCTCGACGACCTGCTTCGTGAGAAGGCCGGGTTCGGCGAGGAGGCGCGGCTGCGGGCGCGCGCGGTGGCGACTGTGCTGCCGTTCCGTACCAACGCGTACGTCGTCGACGAGCTGATCGACTGGTCCGCGGTCCCCGACGATCCGATCTATCGGCTCGTCTTTCCTCAAGAGGACATGCTGCCCGAAGCGGACGTGTCCCGTCTGGCGAACCTCCTCAGAGCGGACGCCCCGGTCAAGCAGCTCAGCGCGGCGGCCAACGAGGTGCGGATGGGCCTCAACCCCCATCCGGCCGGGCAGCTCGACCTGAACGTGCCCAAGATCGGCGACGAGCCGGTGCCCGGCATGCAGCACAAGTACCCCGAGACGGTGCTGTTCTTCCCCAAGCAGGGGCAGACCTGCCACGCCTACTGCACCTACTGCTTCCGCTGGGCGCAGTTCATCGGCGAGCCCGACCTGAAGTTCGCCTCCGGCGACGTCGACGCGCTCGTCGGCTACATCCGCCGCCACCCCGAGGTGACCTCGGTGCTGTTCACCGGCGGCGACCCCATGATCATGGGCGAGGCGGTGCTGCGCCGGTACGTCGAGCCGCTGCTCGACATCCCGCAGATCGACTCGATCCGCATCGGCACCAAGTCGCTGGCCTACTGGCCCGGCCGGTTCGTCACCGACCCCGACGCCGACGACACCCTCAAGCTGTTCGAGCAGGTCGTCAGGTCGGGCAAGAACCTCGCCTTCATGGCGCACTTCTCGCACCCCCGGGAGCTCGAACCCCAGGCGGTGGGTTCGGCGGTACGGCGCATCCTGGACACCGGCGCCACGATCCGGACCCAGGCCCCCCTGATCCGCACCATCAACGACAGCGCCGCGACGTGGTCTCACATGTGGCGCCGGCAGAACTCGATGGGCATGGTGCCCTATTACATGTTCGTCGAGCGGGACACCGGGCCGCAGGACTACTTCGCGGTGCCGCTCGCCGAGGCGTACGAGACCTTCAGGGACGCCTATGCCCAGGTCTCCGGTCTCTGCCGGACGGTCAGAGGGCCCTCGATGTCGGCCACCCCCGGCAAGGTCTGCGTCGACGGCGTGACCGAGATCCACGGCCAGCGGGTGTTCGTCCTGCACTTCATCCAGGCCCGTGATCCCGGCCTGGTCGGGCGTCCCTTCTTCGCTCGGTACGACCCCAAGGCCGTCTGGCTGACCGACCTGCGCCCCGCGTTCGCCGACCGATTCCCTTTCGAGTCGCCCTTCGAGCCGCAGGCGCCCGTCGCGGCCTGACCGCTTGCCAAGGGACGGAAAACAATTCCTCCCGGCCCGGGCGCCGTGTTTACCGTGCCTTTCTCCCGGGCCGGATGTGAATTCCCAGCATGTGCCGCCAAGTCGGGCGCCCTCCTGCCCGACGGTGTTGTGACTCCCGGTCACCGGGCCGTTTCCCACGGTGATAGAAATTCGGCCTAGCCAATCGGCCGGCGCGAACGCACCGGCTACGCGGGGAATTCGGTTCCTGCTCTCTGACTCGGAGCAGGGCTCAGGAGGCATTTAGATGAAGCGCATGATCAAGGCAGCCCTCGTCGTCGCGACCTTCGGCGTCACGGCCATGTTCGCCGCGCCCGCCCAGGCCGCGAACGACCCGATTTCCGACCTGCTCGGCACGCTGCCGGTGGGGCAGCTCTCCGGTCTCGCGGGCGGCCTCAACGGCGTCGTCCCGGCCGCGCCCGCAGCGCCCCTCGTGACCGCCGCGGCGCCCGCGGGCTGGGCCGAGCGGGTGCAGGTCACCCCCATGACCGCCACGCCCAACGACGTCTCGGGCGAGCTCAAGCCGGCGCTGTCGGCCGTCACCGGCGCGACCGGTGAGCTCACCGGCACGGCCGACCAGCTGAGCGGCGCCGCCAAGAACCTGACCGGCTCGGCCACCCAGGTCGGCCTGGCCGCCCAGGGCCTGTCTGGTGCGGTCACCAACATCGTCGCCGGCACCCGCAGGTAGTTCCCCACGGACACGTTGGCGTGGCCACGTCAACGTTTCCGTACCTCTGACATGCGAAAACGGCCGGTGCCCTCACGAGGCGCCGGCCGTTTTCTAGTTGTTCGAGGCCCAGGGCCGCACCGAGGTGCGCCGGGCGATCTGTGCCTGCAGTCTGGCCATCTGCCAGTGCAGTTCGATGAGCTGCTCGGTGAGCAGGGCGGGTGAAAGCTCAGACGGGTCTTCGTCGGCCAGATGATCTATGGCCGTCACCAGCTCACTCATCCCGACCTCCCAGTGCATCGGTGTTCCTTAGATCGAATCCCCGTTCGAATCATAGTGGAACACCGGCCGCAGCGGCATCAGCTTTCGTACACGGGTGCGATGAATCCGCGCGCGAGGGTGTGGGCGGTGATGTTGAAGCCGATCACGGCCGGGTTGGCGCCGGGGTCGACGCCGAGCTTGTCGACGTCGAGGGCGTGCACGGCGAACAGGTAGCGGTGCGGCCAGCCGGGAGGCGGGGCGGCGCCGCCGTACTCGTTGGTGCCGTAGTCGTTCCTGGCGTGCGTGGCGCCCTCGGGCAGGCCCGCGAACGCGGGGCCGTTGCCGGCGCCCTCGGGGAGCTCGGTGACCGACGCGGGGATGTCGTAGACGAGCCAGTGCCAGAAGCCGCTGCCGGTGGGGGCGTCGGGGTCGAAGCAGGTGACCGCGTAGCTCTGGGTGCCCTCAGGGGCGCCCGACCAGGTCAGGTGGGGGGAGACGTTCTCGCCGGAGAAGCCCCAGTCGTTGAAGACGTGGCGGGTCGACATCGGGTGCCCGTCGGCGAGCCCGGAGGCCTCGACGGTCAGCGCGGCGACCTCCGGCAGGTGGTCGTAGGGAATCGGTGGTGGCGTCGGCATGACTGCTCTCCGCTCGGGATGGGTCGTGATCTTCCTACGTGCCCATCCTTCACCACTTAAGCCTTGTTGTAGGCGCTGATCACTTCGGCCGGGTCGCCGTCCATCTTGATCTTGCCCTTGTGGAGCCAGATGACCCGGTTGCAGGTCTCCTCGATGACGTCGAGGTTGTGGGCGACCAGGAAGACGGTGCCGGCCGACTCGCGCATCTGCATGATGCGCTTCTGGGAGCGCTTGCGGAACTCGCGGTCGCCGGTGGCCAGCGCCTCGTCGATCAGCAGCACGTCGTGGACCTTCGCCGACGCGATGGCGAACCGGAGACGGGCGCCCATGCCGGAGGAGTAGGTCGACATCGGGAACTGGACGAACTCCCCGATGCCGGAGAAGTCGACGATCTCGTCGTATTTGGCCTTGACCTCGGACGGGGTCATGCCCATCGCGTAGCACCCGAGGGTGATGTTGCGCTCGCCGGTGAGCTCCTTCATCAGGGCGGCGTTCACGCCCAGGAGCGAGGGCTGGCCGTCGGTGTAGACGGAGCCGGAGGCCGGCGGCAGCAGGCCGGCGATGGCGCGCAGCAGGGTCGACTTGCCCGACCCGTTGCGGCCGATGATGCCGATCGCGTCGCCGTGACGGGCCACGAACGAGACGCCCCTGACCGCGTGGACCTCGCGCATCTCCGGGCGGCCCTGACGCCTGACCAGCCGCAGCAGGGCGGTGGCGGCGTTGCCCTTCTCCTCGGCCGAAGCGGCGCCCCAGACCTTGTAGACGATGTTGAGGTCGTCGACGATGACGGTCGGGGTGCCGGTGGCGGACGACGTGGTGGTCGCCTCCTGCTCTTCGGCGGTCAACGGCCACACCCTTTCCATCGCCATCGGCTTCGCCTCAGCCACGTCCGTACCTCTCCTCGGCGCGCCAGAAGTACCAGAATCCGATGACAAGGGCGAACACGGCCCAGAATATGGCAGTCGTCCAAGCCCACTGGGGTGCGGGGTGGTCATAGATCAGCAGGTCGCGCATCAGCTCGATGTAGGCGGCGGCCGGGTTGAGTTCCATGATGTATTGCACGAACGCCAGTGACTCGGGCAGGTCGGCGACCCGGTCGGGGATGCTGAAGAAGACGCCGGAGGCGTAGAGCCAGGTGCGCATGATGAAGGGGAGCAGCTGGTTCATGTCGCGGGCGAAGGCGCCGACGCGGGCCATGAACAGGCTGGCGCCGACGTTGAAGGTGAGCTGGAGCAGCAGCGCGACGGGGATGAACAGCCAGGTCATGGTGACCGGCTCTCCCGTCAGCAGCACGATCCCGATCAGCACGAGCATCGACCACATGAGCTGCTGCAGTTCCTGCACCGCGTAGGCGAGCGGAAGCGCGGCCCTGGGGAAGTGGAGCGCCCGGATCAGCGACAGGTTGTTCGAGATCGACTTGGCGCCGCCGCTCACCGTGCGCTGGGTGAAGGTGAAGATGAAGACGCCGGTGATCAGGAAGGCCGTGTAGTTGCCGATGTCCTTCTTCTGATCGAGGATCACGCCGAACATCAGGTAGTAGACGCCCGCGTTCAGAAGCGGGGTCAGGAGCTGCCAGAGCTGGCCGAGCATCGACTGGCTGTACTTCGAGACGTTGCGTGACGTCGCGTACTTGAGCACGAAATGCCGGCGGGCCCAGAGCTGGCCTACGTAGTAAGGCAGGCTCGGGCGGGCGATCGCGCGACGGAGACCGTGGCGTTTGGCGAGCGCGGCCAGCGATTCCGTCGCTGCGCCGCCCTGCGCGTCCGCGACGGCGGAATCCGGCTGGCTCATGGCAAGGACTCTATTGGATGCTGATGAACGAGACGCCTGCGATGGTCATCCGTAGGCTCCTCGTGGGGGTTGGGTGATGCCACCGGCGGCAGGGTGCCACGGCATGGTCAAAGGTAGCCCACCAGGTCCTGATATGGGGACAACGCCGCGATCGGTGCCGCAAAGGCCATACCTTGGCTTCGCCACCGTTGAGACATGTGTACCTTTATGGGGTCTTTAAAGCCGGATGCGAGGTTTGCGGCGACCTTCTTGGTATGCGTGTGACGCCCGACTGACGCACGTGTGACCGAACTGCAACGCAGCAGAGACAACACTGCGGTGTGTGGTGAGGGATGCTCGCGGACGACTGGCAGGGCGTCAGCTCGTTTGACCGTGTCTGCAAATCCGTGGTCCTCACAAGGGGCCCGGGGGTGCCGACCTGGTCATATCGCAGCTCAGCGCCAACGCCCATCCTTTGAGGGAGGACCTACTCACTATGCGCGTACTCAAGGGCGCACAGATCATTGCCGGCACTGCCGTGCTGGCGCTCGCCGTGGCCGCTTGTGGCGGCGGCGACGAGGCAACTGACCCTGCCACGGGTGGCGCGGGTGCCGCCGCGGCCCCGGTCACGGTTGAGATCGCGGAGCCGCAGCACGAGCTCGTCCCCGGCAACACGGCGGAGACCAGCGGCGCCGAAGTGCTCAACGCCCTGTTCATCGGGCTGGTGAACTACGACGCGGACAAGAAGCCGATCAACCAGATCGCCGAGTCCATCACGTCTGAAGACCAGACCACCTGGACGATCAAGCTCAAGGACGGCTACAAGTTCCACGACGGCACCGCCGTGGACGCCCAGAGCTTCGTCGACTCGTGGAACTACACCGCCAACGGCGCCAACGCGTACGAGGCCAACTACTTCATGGGTTCCATCACCGGCTACGCCGAGATGAACCCGGCCGACCCCGACGGCGACGGTCCGCAGGCGGCTCCCGCGGCCACCGCGACCAGCCTCTCGGGTCTGAAGGTCGTCGACCCGCTGACCTTCACGGTCCAGCTGACCAACCCCTTCTCGGGCTTCCCGACGATGCTGGGTTACACCGCCTTCTACCCGATGCCCAAGGCCGCCTTCGGCCCCGACGGCAAGGTCACCGCCGCCTACGGCGAGTCGCCCATCGGCAACGGCCCCTTCAAGATGGCCAAGCCGTGGAAGCGCGGTGTCGAGACCACGATCTCGATGGTCCGCAACGACGAATACACCGAGGCCAAGGCCAAGGTCGAGGCCATCGACTTCAAGATCTACACCGACCTGAACACCGCGTACCGCGACCTGCAGGCCGGCAACCTCGACATCATGGACCAGCTCCCGGCCGAGGTCATCGCCTCCGCGAAGGCCGAACTGGGCGACCGCTACATCGAGCAGCCCTCCTCGGGCATCGGCTACCTCGGCTTCCCGACCAAGGTCGGCGCCGACTACGCGAAGAGCGCCGAGCTGCGCAAGGCCATCTCGATGGCCATCGACCGCAAGACCATCACCGAGCAGGTCTTCTCCGGCACCCGTGTCCCGGCCGACGACTTCATCTCCCCGGTGGTCGCCGGTTACCGTCAGGGCGCCTGCGGCGAGGCCTGCACGTACGACCCGGTGAAGGCCAAGGAACTGTGGGACTCCAACGGCGGTCCCGCCTCCGGCGCGATCGAGCTCGGCTACAACGCCGACGGTGGCCACAAGGAGTGGATCGAGGCCGTCGCGAACAACCTGCGCACCAACCTCGGCGCCACCGTTGAGCCGAAGCCGGTCGAGAAGTTCGCCACCATCCTCGACGACCTGGGCGCGGACAAGTGGAAGGGCCTGTTCCGCATGGCCTGGATCATGGACTACCCGTCCCCGGAGAACTACCTCAAGCCGATCTTCGCGGCGAGCGCCAGCTCCAACTACTCGGGCTTCAACAACAAGGAGTTCGAGGAGCTGCTGAAGAAGGCCGACTCGGCTCCCACCGTCGAGGAGGGCATCGCCTCCTACCAGGCGGCCGACGACATCCTCCTGAAGGAACTGCCGTACATCCCGGTCTACTTCTACCAGACCAACGCGGCGTACTCGGCCAACGTCAAGAGCGTGAAGATCGACCCGTTCGAGCGGATCGAGATCGCCAACGTCGAGAAGGCCTAAGACGGCATCCAACCCGGGCGGCCTAACCCCTTGAGCCGCCCGGGATGGACCATCACTCTTGGGGCAGCCCGATTGGTTGCAATGGGGCTGCCCTTCGTCATGATCGGGAGACCGAATGGGCCGCTACGTTGTCAGGCGCCTGCTTCAGGCGATCCCTGTGCTGCTTGGCACCACGTTTCTCATCTTCGCGCTCGTCTACGCCCTGCCGGGCGACCCCATCCAGGCCCTCGCCGGCGACCGGGCGGTCGACCCGATTTTCCGGGCCACGATGCGCGAGATGTTCCACCTAGATGACCCTCTGATCGTCCAGTACGGCTATTACGTACAGGGCATCTTCACCGGTGACTTCGGAATGACCTTCCGCGGTGTGCCGGTGTCGACCATTTTCGAAGGCAAGTTCCAGGTCACCCTGAACCTGGCCCTGATGGCCCTGGTGATCGAAGCGATCGTGGGCGTCGGCCTGGGCCTCATCGCCGCGCTGCGCCGCGGCAAGGCCGCCGACACCGCGATCCTGGCCTTCACCCTGCTGCTGGTGTCGGTCCCGACGCTGGTCAGCGGCTTCGTGCTCCAGCTGGTGCTGGGCGTGCAGCTCAAGACCTCCACGGGCATCGACTTCTTCCCCGTCGCGGGCACCTCGGAGGGCTGGCGCAGCTATCTGCTGCCGGGCCTGGTGCTGGCCGGCACGTCGATCGCGTATCTGACGCGGCTGACACGGACCAGCCTGATGGAGACGCTGCGAGCCGACTATGTGCGAACGGCAATAGCCAAGGGCATGCCGCGACGAAGAGTTCTCGGCCGGCACGCCCTGCGCAACTCGCTGATCCCGCTGGTCACCTATCTGGGCGCCGACCTCGGCGCGCTGATGAGCGGCGCGGTGATCACCGAGACCATCTTCAACCTCAACGGCATCGGCCGGCAGCTCTTCGACTCGGTCTACCTGTCGGAGAACTCGGTCGTGGTCGGCATCGTGACGGTGCTGGTGCTGATCTTCATCGCCGCCAACCTGATCGTCGACCTGCTGTACGCCGTTCTCGACCCCAGGATCCGCTATGAGTGACACGCTCACCGAGCAGAAGCCGGTCAAGCCGCCGAAGCAGAAGAGGCCGGCGAGCCTGTGGTCGGACGCGTTGTACGACCTGCGGCGGAGCAAGGTCTTCATCATCGCCGCCGTCTTGATCGCGATCCTTGTGGTCATGTCGATCATTCCGGGTCTGTTCTCTCCGGTCAACGCATTTGATTCGAGCACGTGCGACCTGACCATCGCCCGCCAGGGCGTGAGTTCGGCCCACTGGTTCGGCACCGACAACCTGGGCTGCGACACCTACTCGCGGGTCATCTACGGCGCCCGGATCTCGATCATGGTGGGTGTGTTCTCGACCCTGGCGACCACGCTCATCGGTGGTCTGCTCGGCCTGCTGGCCGGTTTCTACGGCCGCTGGACCGACACGGTCCTGTCCCGCCTCGCCGAGGTCTTCTTCGCGGTCCCCTCGACCCTGGGCGCGCTGCTGATCCTGGCCGTGGTCGGCCGGGACAACGCGGGCATCTGGACCGTGGTGCTGGCGCTGTCGGTGCTGGCCTGGCCGATGGTGCTGCGCATCATGCGGGCGGCGGTCATGTCGTCCAAGAGTCAGGACTACGTGGTCGCGGCGCGGGCGCTCGGCGCCGGGCCCGGCCGGATCATGCAGCGGCACATCCTGCCGAACGCGGTGGCCCCGGTGATCGTCGTGGCGACCATGAACATGGGCGTCTTCATCGCCGCCGAGGCCGCGCTGTCGTTCCTCGGCGTCGGCATCCAGTCGCCCGACATCTCGTGGGGTCTGATGATCGCCGACGCGCGCAACCGGTTCCTGCAGGCTCCGGAGGCGCTGTTGTTCCCGGCCCTGTTCCTGAGCATCACGGTGCTGGCGTTCGTCATGCTCGGCGACGCCGTCCGTGACGCATTCGACCCGAAGCTTCGATAGGAGGGGTGATCAGTGAAGAACCCGTCCGTCGACACGCATCTGCTTCCGGCCGACAGCGGCACGATCGGCACCGAGCCGCTGCTCGCGGTCGACAACCTGCACGTGGAGTTCACCACGCGGCAGGGTGTGGTCCGCGCGGTCAACGGCGTTTCCTACGCGCTCAACGCGGGGGAGACCCTCGCGGTGCTGGGTGAGTCGGGCTCCGGCAAGTCGGTGACGGCCCAGGCGATCATGGGCATCCTCGACATGCCGCCGGCGCGCGTCCCCAAGGGGGAGATCCGCTTCCGGGGCACCGACCTGCTCAAGCTGTCGGAGAACCAGCGCAGCCAGATCCGCGGCCAGCAGATCGCGATGATCTTCCAGGACGCCCTTTCGGCGCTCAACCCGGTGTTCACCGTGGGCTGGCAGATCGCCGAGATGTTCCGCGTGCACAAGGGCATGTCGAAGAAGGACTCCTACACCAAGGCGATCGAGCTGATGGACCGGGTCCGCATCCCGGCCGCCAGGCAGCGCGTCAACGACTACCCGCACCAGTTCTCCGGCGGTATGCGCCAGCGCATCATGATCGCGATGTCGATCGCGCTGGACCCCGACCTGCTCATCGCCGACGAGCCGACGACCGCTCTGGACGTCACCGTGCAGGCCCAGATCATGGAGCTGCTGGCCGAACTCCAGCGCGACAGCAACATGGGCCTGATCCTGATCACCCACGACCTCGGCGTGGTCGCCGACGTCGCGGACAAGATCGCGGTCATGTACGGCGGCCGCATCGTCGAGAACGCCCCGGTGCACGACATCTACCGCAACCCCGCGCACCCGTACACCAAGGGCCTGCTGGAGTCGATCCCCCGGGTCGACATGAAGGGCCAGGAGCTGTACGCCATCAAGGGCCTGCCGCCGAACCTGCTCGACATGCCGACGGGCTGTGCCTTCCACCCCCGCTGCCCGTTCCGTCAGGACAACTGCGTGACCGACGTCCCGGCGCTGCACGCGATCAGCGGTACGCGCAGCAGCGCGTGCCACTACTGGAGGGAGGTCCTCGATGGCACCGCAGGGTGACCCCATCCTCGAGGTCCGTGACCTGGTCAAGCACTTCCCGCTGACGCAGGGGATCGTGCTGAAGCGCCAGGTCGGCGCGATCAAGGCGGTCGACGGCGTCAGCTTCGAACTGAACCGGGGGGAGACCCTCGGCGTGGTCGGCGAGTCCGGCTGCGGCAAGTCGACGCTGGCCAAGCTGCTGATGGCGCTGGAGAAGCCGACCTCCGGCACGGTCAAGGTCAACGGCGAGGTCGTCGACCTGCACAAGGGCAGCAACCTGAAGCGGTTCCGCCGCAACATCCAGATGGTGATGCAGGACCCGTACACGTCGCTGAACCCGCGCATGACGGTCGGCGACATCATCGGGGAGCCCTACGAGATCCACACCGAGGTGGCCCCGAAGGGCGACCGGCGCAAGAAGGTGCAGGATCTGCTGGAGGTCGTCGGGCTCAACCCCGACCACATCAACCGCTACCCCCACCAGTTCTCCGGTGGTCAGCGGCAGCGCATCGGCATCGCCCGGGGGCTGGCGCTGCAGCCCGAGATCATCGTCTGCGACGAGCCGGTCTCCGCGCTCGACGTGTCGATCCAGGCGCAGGTCATCAACCTGCTGGAGCGGCTGCAGAACGAGTTCGGGCTGGCGTACATCTTCATCGCGCACGACCTCTCGGTGGTGCGGCACATCTCCGACCGTGTGGCGGTGATGTATCTCGGGAAGATCGTGGAGATCGGCAAGGACACCGAGATCTACGACAAGCCGAGCCACCCGTACACCCAGGCGCTGCTGTCGGCGGTGCCGGTGCCCAACCCCGAGGGCCGGGAGACGCGTGAGCGGATCATCCTGCAGGGTGACCCGCCGTCGCCGGCCAACCCGCCGTCGGGCTGCCGGTTCCGGACCAGGTGCTGGAAGGCGCAGGAGATCTGCGCCGTCGAAGAACCGCTTCTCCAGATCCGTCCGGGTACGGATCATGAGAGCGCCTGCCACTTCGCCGAGGTTCACGACGTCGTGGGCGCCTCGTAATTCGTTACGGAGAGTAAACGGGAAAGGCCCCCGCTGGATCCAGGCGGGGGCCCATCCACAAGTGGTGCGCGAGAACTAGCGAACCGAGACGGCGTTGACCGGCAGCAGGCCGGTGACGGTGCCGGTGCTGACGCCGGGGACCGACGGCAGCGGGAGGCCGGTGGTGGCGCCACCGACGACCTGGCCGACCAGGCCCGGCAGGCTCTTGACCAGGCCGCAGACCGGCGAGAGCAGGGTGGCCAGCACGGGGAGGCCACTGAGGAGCTCGGGCGACGACACGCACTGCGTGTTCAGAAGGTTGGTGACGGGAACGTCGGCGTGCGCCATGCTGGCGGGGGCGACGACGACGAGACCAGCGGCGGCCGAGGCAACGACGATTCGGCGGATCATATGTATCTCCCCTGAGGTGGGTCCGGGCGGCTGAGCACGCGGATGACTACTGTGTGTAGTCAGACACATGTCTACCCGGTCTTTCGTAAGGGGAGGACCCCCCATCCGGTCAGGGAGCGGCAAGGGAACCGCAATGCTCAGGCGCGAAGCGCCACCCTCGCGACCAACGCGACGACAAGTAACAACAGGGCGGCCCAGATCAAAGGCCCCACACCGGTAGATCTCAAATCGCCTCCGACGGCCGCCTGCCGAGGCCGCGCCGCCATCAGCACCCGCCGAGGGGCTCCGGCGGCCAGCAACGCCCGGCGCGCGTTCGCCACCCTGCTGCCGTAGGCCTCATCACGCCGGCCCGTGTTCATCCGGACGGAGCCCTGCAGGATCGCCCGGCGGACGTCGGTCACGCCGATGCCGGGATGCCGGGCCTTGATGAGGGCGGCGATGCCCGCCACGAACGCGGCGGCCGAACTCGTGCCGTCGCCGACCACATAGGACGCGTGCCCGTCGGCGCTGACGATGCCGGTGCCGGGGGCGGTCACCGACACGTAGTCCTGCCGGTTGGAGAACGGCGCCGGGCCGAGCCGCTCGTCGACCGCCCCGACCGCGATCACCCCCGGGTAGGCGGCCGGGAAGGTGGGCCGGTTGGCGCCCTCGCCGTCGTTCCCGGACGAGGCCACCAGGACCACCCCCTTCGACAGGGCGTAGCGGACGGCGGCGTCTTCGTCGGGACTGCCCCGGTAGCTGCCGTCGCCGCCGCCCAGGGACATGCTGATCACCTCGGCGCCGTGGTCGACGGCCCACCGGATGCCCCGGGCGACCGCGCCCCGGACCAGCACCGCGACGTGGGGGTCGGTGCGGGCCGGGTCGTCGGCCTCCAGGGTCACCCGGATCGACAGCACCCGAGCGCGGGGGGCCACCCCGACCACCCCGAGCTCACCGCCCTCGCCGTGGCCGCGCCCGGCGATCAGGCTGGCCATCGAGGTGCCGTGGCGGCCGACTCGGGTGGTCCCGGCCCCCGTCAGGTCGGGACCCTCGACGACGGCTCCGGCCAGGTCGGGGTGGTGGGTGTCGACGCCGGTGTCGAGGACGGCCACCGTGACGCCCTCGCCCCGGCTCAGCTCCCACGCGGCCGGTACGCCCATGACCTCCAGCGGCCACTGCCGCTCCCGGGCCGCCGTCCCCAGCTCATCGGCGTGAGCGGGGGCCGGAAAGATCAGCCCGGCCGCCACACAGACCATGAGCAGCCGTGATGCCACAGAGGTCACGGCGGCCTATTCTGGCACGCTCACGCCCGCGAATCTGACCTTTCCGTGAACATTCAAATACAGTGCGTTATGTCCGGGCGGGAGACAGACGTACATGCGCACCCGGCGGCAACCCCAGCCGCTGCGCGGCGTCACCGGCGTTGACGGCCACGGCCACCAGCCCGGCGGAGTCGGTGAAGGCCACCAGGTCGCCCGGGGGGACGGCGGCGAACGTGTCGCGGTAGGGGACAGCCAGCTGACGGCGGCCGAGCCAGACGGCCAGGGTGTCGCCGTCGCGCACCCCCAGGAAACCCAGGTCGGCGGCGGTGATGGAGAGCTGGACGTTGCCGTGGCGGTCGACCGAGAGCACCTCGCCCTCGCACGCGCCGTCACGCAGCCGGGAGGTCGGCTCGGGCAGCGTCACCAGCTCGCGCAGCGGGATGGCGGTGCCCAGCTCGGTCAGGTCGCGGCCCGCCACCACATGGCCGGCGACCGGGCAGAAGATGTCACGCCCGTGGAAGGTCCGGGACACCGGCTTGAGCCAGACGTCTTCGTTGGTCAGCTCGAAGGCCCCGGTCGCGCCGCCGACGGCGTGCACCGCCCACGAGAGCACCCCGTTGTCGGGCCCCACGAACACCCGTCCGCCCGCCTCGATCGCGACCGCCCGCCGGGTGCTCGACCCGACCGACGGATCGACCACCGCGATGTGCACACCACGGGGGAGATAGGGGATCGTCTGGGCGAGGATCGCGGCCCCGCGCCGCACGTCACCCGCCGGGACGAGATGGCCGACGTCGATGATCCGGGCCTCGGGGGCGATGCCGGCGATAACGCCGTGACACGCGGCAACGAAACCGTCTTCGAGACCGTAGTCCGTCAGGAGAGTGATAACAGGCGTCACACCTGGTGACATTACGTTGCCTCCCCGATAAATGGCGACAGTTAGCATTGCCCGTGTGGACGCTCTCTCCCCGCAGGACGCGGCCATTCTCGAGTTCGAGGGTGGCTGGTGGCGTCATCCGGGCGCGAAGGAACAGGCGATCAAAGACACCTTCGGCATGTCCACCACGCGCTACTACCAGGTGCTCGCCGTTCTGATCGACCGTCCCGAGGCGCTGGCCGCCGACCCCGCCCTCGTCAACCGTCTGCGCGAGCGCCGCGACGCGCGCCGACGCGGACGCGGACGGTCGGGCTGAGTTCACGTCGCGTTAACCTGCGATTGACAGAGTGACCCGTCGCGCGATGAAAGGGGCAAGGCCGTGGGGGACATGCCGGACGTTCGGACCAAGGCCGGCCGGGCCGGTCTCGAGGCGATGGTGAACGATCCGGGCGGGGCGGTCATCGGCCTCGACTTCGACGGAACCCTGTCACCGATCGTCGCCGACCCCTCCTCCGCCTGGATCCACCCGGCGGCCCCGGCCGCGCTGATCCGGCTGGCCGAGGTGGTGCGCCGCATCGCGGTCGTCACCGGCCGCCCGCCGGGCACCGCGCTCGCCCTGGGCGACACCCCGGAGGGCCCCGATCTGGTGGAGGTCCCCGGCCTGGTCATCCTCGGGCAGTACGGCATCGAGCGCTGGGAGGGCGGGGAGATCACCTCGCCGCCCCCGCCGGCCGGCTTGGTGAAGATCCGCGCCGCGCTGCCCGGCCTGCTGTCGGGTCATGAGGGCGTCACGATCGAAGACAAGGGGCGTGCGCTGGCCGTCCACACCCGGAGCTGCCCCGACCCCGACGCCGCCCTGGAGGCGCTGCGGGTGCCGCTGATCGAACTGGCCGCCGTCAACGGCCTGGTGGTCGAGCCCGGCCGCAAGGTGCTGGAGCTGCGCGGCCCCGGCGTCGACAAGGGCAAGGCGCTCAAGGAGCTCCTCATCGCCGAGCGGGCCCGCTCGGTCATGTTCATCGGCGACGACCTGGGCGACCTGGCCGCGTTCGAGGCGGTGGCGTCGGTGAACATCCCGGGGGTCCGCGTCTGCTCGGCCTCGGCCGAGGTGACCGCGCTGGCCGAACAGGCCGACATCGTGGTCGACGGCCCCGATGGCGTGGTCGCCTTCCTCGAGGAGCTTCTCAAGTCGATCGCAAGTCGCGAGCAGTAGCGTCTGCGCCATGATCTCCAGAACCCTGGCTATGGCCGCCGCGGGCCTCGCGCTGGTCGGGCTCGTCTCCACCCCTGCTGCCGCCGCTCCCGGCACCAAGTCGGTCCACCTGCGCAACGGCCTCACGATCAAGATTCCGAAGACCTGGAAGGTCTACAAGGTCGCGCCCGACTACACGCGGGTCGTCACCGGCAGCTGTCCGACGGCGGGGACCAAGAACTTCGGTTTCCGCGACTCGGGCTGCCGCAGCTTCTGGGTGTTCGGCCCGGCCGCCATCAGGGTCGGCCACGAGACCTTCAACGCCTACGAGCCGAGCCGCCCCTACAGCCCGGCGACCGACGTGGGCCCCTGCGTCTACGACAAGAAGCTGTGGATGAGGTCGTTCAGGACCAAGCCCGTCGTCAAGGGCTACAAGCTCGTCGGCGCCGGTCACAACGCCCACTACCGCGAGTGGACGGGCAGCTGCATGTACGGCCCGCCGAAATACAACTTCGCGGGCTACTTCACCCAGCGCGAGTGGTACCTGCCGCAGTCGAAGATCCTGATCGTCGACCAGTGGAAGACGCCGGGCCTGGCGACCGTGCTCAAAAATTCGACCTGGAGCTGAGCAGCCCGCCGGCCGCGAGGCCGAGGAGCGCGGGGGCCAGCAGGAACGCCGCGTGGGTGCCGAAGGAGTCACCCAGCGCGCCCAGCACGAAGGGCCCGGTGCCCGAGCCCACCCCCGCCCACACGGACGCGATCCCGCTGGCCTGGTCGGGCCGGCCGCCCGAGGTCTCGATCATCCGGGTCAGGCCCAGCGGGAACAGCATGCCGATCCCGGCGCCGCTGATCACCAGGCCGAGGTAGCCGACGGCCACGGCGGTCGTCGACCAGAAGACCGCCCAGCCGACGAGGGTGACGGCCATGGTGCCGAGGAAGACCTGCCAGACCGGGTAGCGCAGGGTGAGCGCGGCGCCGCCGAAGCGTCCGGCGGCGATGCCGCAGAGCATCGCGGTCAGCCCGGTGGCCGCCTCGGCCAGCGAGAGCCCGGTCCGCTGGGAGAACAGTTCGGCGGCCCAGAGGTTGAACACGAACTCCACGGCCACGCAGCAGAGCAGCACCGCGCCGGCGAAGTAGAAGCGCCAGCCGAACGGCGTCTTCGAACGCTCCACGGAGCGCTCGCCCGGGACCTCGGGGAACCAGACCCGGCCCATCGCGAACGCCAGCAGCGCGGTGAGCACGATGGGGATGAACATGGCCGTGCGCCAGCCCAGCACCGATTCGGCCAGCACGCTGAACGCGTAGGTCGCCGGGATGCCCGCGAGCACGCCGACCGCGTTGGCCTCGCTGATCGACGCCGGTCCGGCCCGGCCGTGGTGGTCGCTGAGGGCGGCCATGGAGACGTACAGGGCGATGGCGGCGAAGCCGCCGGCGATGCTGTAGCCGGCCAGGGTGAACGGGAGCGTCGGGCCGAAGGCCACCAGCACCATGCCGGCGTTCATGCCGGCGATCCCGATCCAGACGGCGATCCGGCGGCCGTAGCGCCGGGTCAGCCAGGGCATCGACAGGCCGGTGAGGATGCTGCCGACGGCCATGCCGGTGCCGTGGAGCCCGGCGACGGCCTGGGTGACGCCGAGTTCGGCGCGCAGGGTGGGCAGTGCGGAGGACAGTCCGTAGAGGTAGGTGGCGAAGGTCGCCAGCATCAGGTAGACGAACCAGGTGGGCCGGTCACGGGTGAACGTGATGGCAGGCGTCGACACCGGCATTTCCCCCGATATTGATAGATATACGGGGAAACCGTACATCGTCAGGACAGGGCGGCCAACTGATCGGCGAACCAGCGCTGCGGCGGCATCGCGGTGGCCGCCCGGCGCAGGCGGACGCAGCGTTCGGCCCGTTCCTTGTCGGGCATGACCAGGCCTTCGTACAGGGCGGCGGCGGTGCCGGAGACGTCGTAGGGGTTCACCAGCAGGGCGTCGGCGCCGAGTTCGGCCGCCGCGCCCGCCTCGCGGGAGAGCACCAGCACGCAGCGGGGCGACAGGATCGGCCCCTCCTTCGCGACCAGGTTCATGCCGTCGCGGATCGGGTTCACCAGCAGCACGTCGGCCATCCGGTAGGCGGCCAGCGAGCGCGGATAGTCGTCTTGCATGTTGAGGATCAGCGGATCCCAGTCGTCGGTGGCGTACTCGTCTTCGATCTCCTTGGCGCAGCGCTGCACGGCCGCGGTGTATTCGCGGTATTCGGGCAGGTCGTGGCGGGAGGGATAGGCGAAGGCCAAATGGACGACCTTGCCGTGCCACTCGGGATGCTCGGCCAGGAACTCGCGGTAGGCCAGCATGCCGCGCACGATGTTCTTGGACAGCTCGGTGCGGTCGATGCGGACGATCAGCCGCCGGTCGCCGACCTGTTCCTTGATCGCCTGCATGTGCGACTCGACGTCGGGCTCGGCGGCCCGCTCCAGCAGCGCGTCGCCGTCGACGCCCAGGGCGTGGACCCCGATCTGGGTGACGCGGCCCTCGAACTCCACCGTCATGGCCGCCCGGTCGACCCGGGCGTCGAGCACCGCCTCGCAGCAGTCGATGAACGCCTTCGCCCACCGCTCGGTCAGGAACCCGGCGTGGTCGGCGCCCAGCACGCCCTGGAGGATCTCGGCCGCGATGGCGTCGGGCAGCAGCGCGAAGTATTCGGGCGGCGCCCACGGGGTGTGGGAAAAGTGGGCCACCCGCAGGTCGGGACGGTCGACCCGGAGCATCGCCGGGGCCAGCGTCAGGTGGTAGTCCTGGATCAGGACTTTGGCGCCGTGGGCCGCCTCTTCGGCCAGGGCCAGCGCGAACGCGCCGTTGTATTCGCGGTAGGACTCCCACTCCCGCTGGAACCGGGTGTCGAAGGTGGGTGCGAACGCGGTGTTGTAGAGCAGGTGGCCGATGAACCACAGGGTGGAGTTGGCGACCGCGTTGTAGGCCCGGTGGAAGACGGCCGGGGGGATGTCGAGCATGCGTACAGGACCGGTGTCGTAACCCGCGCGGTCGATGCGGCCCTCGGGCGCCACCCGGACGGCGCTGCGGTCGCCGTCGGTGAGGGCGGCGCAGACCCACAGGTGGTCGTCGCCCCCGGCCACTTCCGACAAACCGGACACCAGACCGCCGCCGCCTCTCCGCATCGTCAGCGCGCCGTCGTCCGAGAGGATGAACGAGACGGGCCCGCGGTTGGAGGCGATCAGCGTTGAACTCACGGTGGGCACACCCCAGATGGCCGGAGGACTAAGAAAAGATGTCGTCGACAATAGGATGTCAGGAAACCCTCGGCCGCCGAAGAATCGGGGCAGTCAATGCCGCTTGACGAGACCACCGAGGAACTGGCCCGCACCGCAGCCACCGGCGACCACGTCGCCCTCGGCGAACTGCTACGCCGCGTCGAGCCCGACGTGCTGCGCCACTGCGAACGCCTGCTTCCCTACCGCCAGGACGCCGAAGAGGCCTGTCAGGACACCCTGCTCGCGGTGGCCCGCAACATCGGCCGCTTCGAGGGCCGCTCCCGGTTCTCCACCTGGCTGCACATCGTGACCGCCAACTGCGCCCGCACCACCTACCGCACCCTCAAGCGCCGCTCGGCCGAGCAGTCGAGCGACGACCTGGCCGAGCAGCGGCCCGACCCCCACCGGGTCAGCGTGATCGCCGGCGCCCGGCTCGACCTGCTCGACGCGATCGAGGCGCTGGAGGCCGAGAAGCCCGACCTGGCCCGCGCGCTGGTGCTCTGCGACATCGTGCAGCTCGACTACTCCGACATCGCCGCGCAGCTCGGCATCCCGCTCGGCACCGCCAAGAGCCGGATCCACCAGGCCAGGAAGCACATCCAGGCCTCTCTCGGAGACGGATATCTCGGTAGATGAGACGCAGATTCGGACTCTGAGCAGCCCAGGGTACAGTTTTGTGGACAACTGAATATTGCTCATCCAGAGGGGTGGAGGGACCGGCCCTGCGAAGCCCCGGCAACCATTCCGATTCAACTCGCCACGTGGCGAGGCCGGTCGGAACAGGTGCCAATTCCGGTCTGTGATCAAGGCGGTCGCAGGCGAAGATGAGGGAAAGGCCTCGCTTCATGGCGCTTCAGCACGACTTCGGACCCGCCGTCGCCCTCTCCTGCCGCGAGTGTGGCGCCCGTTACGACCTCGGCCCGATCTTCGCCTGTCAGGACTGTTTCGGGCCACTTGAGGTGGCGTACGACTTCGGAACCGTGACCCGCGAGGACATCGCCGCCGGTCCGGCCAACATCTGGCGTTACCGGGCCCTGCTGCCCGTCCCGGCGAACGTGGCCGACAAGCCCAACCTCCAGCCCGGCTGGACCAAGCTCCACCGCGCCGGGAACCTCGGCGCCGAGCTCGGGCTCCGCGATCTCCACGTGAAGGACGACTCGGGCAACCCGACCCACTCGTTCAAGGACCGCGTGGTGTCGATCGCCGTTGAGGCCGCCCGTAATTTCGGGTTCACAACCCTTTCCTGCTCCTCGACCGGAAACCTGGCCGGCGCCGTCGGCGCCGCCGCCGCGCGGGCCGGGCTCGACTCGTGCGTGTTCATCCCGTCGAACCTCGAAGAGGCCAAGATCGTCGTCGCCTCCGTGTACGGCGGCCAGCTCGTCGCCATCGAGGGCTCCTACGACGAGGTCAACCGCTTCTGCTCCGAGCTCATCGGTGACCCGCTGGGTGAGAAGTGGGGCTTCGTCAACGTCAACCTGCGGCCCTACTACGCCGAGGGCTCCAAGACGCTGGCCTACGAGATCGCCGAGCAGCTCGGCTGGCGGATCCCCGAGCAGATCATCATCCCGATCGCCTCGGGCTCCCAGCTCACCAAGATCGACAAGGGCTTCAAGGAGCTCGTCGCGCTCGGCCTCGTCGAGGACACGCCCTACAAGATCTTCGGCGCCCAGGCCGAGGGATGCTCGCCGGTGTCGGCCGCGTACAAGGCCGGGCACGACGTCGTCCGCCCGGTGAAGCCCGACACGATCGCCAAGTCGCTGGCCATCGGCAACCCCGCCGACGGTCCTTACGTGCTCGACATCGCCCGTCGCACCGGCGGGGCCGTCGAGGACGTCACCGACCCCGAGATCGTCGCCGCCATCCGGCTGCTGGCCCGCACCGAGGGCGTGTTCGCCGAGACCGCGGGCGGGGTGACGGTCGGGGTGCTGCGCAAGCTCACGGAGGCCGGCGTCATCGACCCCGACGCCACCACGGTCGTCCTCAACACCGGCGAAGGGCTCAAGACCCTCGACGCCGTGCAGTCGGAGGCCCGCCCGACGGCGGTCATCCGTCCGTCTCTGGACGCCTTCCGCACGGCCTTCGCCAACTAGACCTTCCTCGGAGCAAGGAGAGCAATCATGAGCGTTTCGGTGCGGATTCCGACGATTCTCCGGACGTACACCGGAGGTGTGTCCGAGGTCGCCGGCGAGGGGGCCACGCTGCGTGAGGTCTTCGGGAAACTCGACGCCGACTACCCCGGGATCGGGGCCCGGATCCTCGATGAATCGGGCAAGGTCCGGCGTTTTGTCAACGTCTACGTCGGAGAAGAGGACGTCCGATTCTCCGAAGGTTTGGACACTCCGACCCCCGACGGCGTGCAGATTTCGGTGATCCCCGCCGTAGCCGGAGGGTAACCTTCCGCAGCCTTTCCCACACCCACGTACTCCTACAGTGCGTGGGTGTTTCTATGTTTACCTGCACTTCTATCGTTATCGAAGCTTAATGAGTGCCATGGCATATGGTGCAATTCTCAACCAACCAATCTCTAACCGAATAAGAAGGCCTCTCGCTTTGGGTGTGCGACAACAAGTCAGGGGTCGATTGACTCTGTTGTCCCACGGCATGCCACAGGTATGGTCGAGAACGATCGACGTAGCCGGGTCGCGCTGTGAACTTCGTCAAAGAAGCGTCACTGTTCCGGCTCGAAAGGTCACGGATCCAGCGGTGGAATGGGCGGGTCCGTTGCCAGCCCAGCAAGAGGAGTCGGAAAGTGGCGCAGGGCACCGTCAAATGGTTTAACGCGGACAAGGGCTACGGCTTCATCGCGGTAGACGGTGGTAAGGACGTTTTCGTCCATTACTCGGCAATCATGATGGACGGCTACAAGGCCTTGGAGCAGGGCCAGCGGGTCGAGTTCGACATCACGCAGGGACAGAAGGGTCCACAGGCGGAGGGTGTCCGGACCGTCTGACCCCGCACCGGCAGTAACCAACCCCACAACCCCCAACGACGTGGAGCCCGGTCCGCAGCCTGCGGACCGGGCTCCTCTTTTCTTCCGGTGCTGGTGGGGGCGTGATGCCCGGCCGTCAGCTTGCACTCGCAGGGGGAGAGTGCTAAACAGTTGGTTGGCACTCCCCGGCCGGGAGTGCCAACCATACGGATCGAGGCGATGGGGCCTGCCAAAGGGTATGCGGGCCTTGCCGTCGCGGGCGTCGGCTCGGTCCTCCTCTTTTAAGCCACCCTCTTACTGGGAGGTCCAGCCTTATGGCAGCCAAGATGATCGCGTTTGACGAGGAAGCCCGGCGCGGTCTCGAGCGCGGGATGAACCAGCTCGCCGACGCCGTGAAGGTAACGCTCGGCCCCAAGGGCCGAAACGTCGTGCTGGAGAAGAAGTGGGGCGCCCCCACGATCACCAACGACGGTGTCTCCATCGCCAAGGAGATCGAGCTCGAAGACCCGTGGGAGAAGATCGGGGCCGAGCTCGTCAAGGAAGTCGCGAAGAAGACCGACGACGTCGCGGGTGACGGCACCACCACCGCCACCGTGCTCGCCCAGGCGCTGGTGCGCGAGGGTCTGCGCAACGTCGCCGCCGGCGCCAACCCGATGTCCCTGAAGAAGGGCATCGAGGCCGCCGTCGAGCGCGTCAGCGAGGAGCTTTCCAAGCTCGCGAAGGACGTCGAGACGAAGGAGCAGATCGCCTCCACCGCCTCGATCTCCGCCGGTGACACCGAGATCGGCGAGCTCATCGCGGAAGCGATGGACAAGGTCGGCAAGGAAGGCGTCATCACCGTCGAGGAGAGCAACGCCTTCGGCCTCGAGCTCGAGCTCACCGAGGGTATGCGCTTCGACAAGGGCTACAACTCGGGCTACTTCGTGACCGACCCCGAGCGCATGGAAGCGGTCCTCGAAGACCCTTACATCCTCGTCGTCAACTCGAAGATCTCCGCGAACAAGGACCTGCTGCCGCTGCTCGACAAGGTCGTGCAGGCCGGCAAGCCGCTCCTGATCATCGCCGAGGACGTCGAGGGCGAAGCTCTCGCGACCCTGGTCGTGAACAAGATCCGCGGTCTGTTCCGCTCGGTGGCCGTCAAGGCCCCCGGCTTCGGCGACCGCCGCAAGGCCATGCTGGGCGACATCGCCACGCTGACCGGCGGCCAGGTCATCTCCGAGGAGATCGGCCTCAAGCTCGAGTCGACCACCCTCGACCAGCTCGGCCGCGCGCGCAAGGTCGTCGTCACCAAGGACGAGACCACCATCGTCGACGGTGCCGGTGACGCCGAGCAGATCGCCGGCCGGGTCAACCAGATCCGCGCCGAGATCGACAACACCGACTCCGACTACGACCGCGAGAAGCTCCAGGAGCGCCTCGCCAAGCTCGCCGGCGGCGTCGCCGTCATCAAGGCGGGCGCGGCCACCGAGGTCGAGCTCAAGGAGCGCAAGCACCGCATCGAAGACGCCGTTCGCAACGCGAAGGCGGCCGTCGAAGAGGGCATCGTCCCCGGCGGTGGCGTCGCTCTGCTGCAGGCTTCGGCCAAGGCGTTCGACAAGCTGGAGCTGTTCGGTGACGAGGCCACCGGTGCTGCGATCGTGAAGAAGGCGCTCGAGGAGCCCCTGAAGCAGATCGCCATCAACGCCGGCCTCGAAGGCGGCGTCGTGGTGGAGAAGGTCCGCAACCTGACCCCGGGTGAAGGCCTCAACGCCGCGACCGGCGAATACGTCAACATGTTCGACGCGGGCATCATCGACCCGGCGAAGGTGACGCGCTCCGCGCTGCAGAACGCCGCTTCGATCGCGGCCCTGTTCCTCACCACCGAGGCCGTCATCGCCGAGAAGCCGGAGAAGAACCCGGCTCCCGCAGGCGGCGGCATGCCCGGCGGAGACATGGACTTCTAGTCCATTAGATCCACACAGAGCAGGCGGTCCCCGTTTCCGGGGCCCGCCTTCTTCTGTTTATCGGGTGTACGTCGTGAGCGCGCCGGTGCCTAGAGGTGCTTGATCCAGCGGCCCCATTCTTGCTGTGGCGTATATCCGGTGGCCGCCCACGCGGGGTGGGCGTCGGTGTTGCCGTGCAGGACCATCGCGTCGACCCGGAAGGCGCCGAACGCCTTGAAGCGCTCCTCCGCCGCGGCGATGAGCTGCCTCGCGATGCCCTTGCGGCGCGCTTCGGGCGCGACCGCGAGCCGGTAGAGGTGGGCGCGCCAGCCGTCCCATCCCGCGATGACCGTGCCCACGACGGCGCTGTCGAGTTCGTACACGAGAAGGGCCTCGGGGTCGCGCTCGATGAGCGCGTGCACTTTCGCGGGGTCGTCACGCCGATCGGTGCCCTCGCCCGCGACCAGCCAGAAGGCCAGCAGCGAGTCGACGTCGGAGGGGGTCGCAGAGCGGATCATGTCGTCACCCTAATGACGGGCCGGGTCACAGCGCTTCCGGCAGCGGGCGGCTGTGCACGACGGTCAGGGTGGTGACGGCTCGGGTCAGCACGACATACAGCCGGGCCAGACCCCTCGATTCGGCTTCGACGATGTCGGCCGGTTCCACCACCACGACGTGGTCGTACTCCAGACCCTTGGCGAGGCCGGCCGGGACGACCAGCACTTTCGATCCGTCGCCGTCGGGGCCGAGCACCGGAGCGCCGAGGGCGGTCGCGAAGGTCTCCGCGTCGGCGTCGCGGACGATGACGCCCACCGAACCCTCGCCCGAGGCGCTGACGGCGTCCCTGACGCCCGTGAGGACATCGGAGGTCTCCACGAGCCTCAGCGAGCCCGCGCCCGGCCGCAGCGAGCGCGGGGCGGCCAGCTCGGGGGCGATGCCGGGCAGCAGGCGGGCGGCGTAGTCGAGGACCTCGCGCGGGACACGGAAGCCCAGGGTCAGTTCCGTCACCAGGCCCTCGGCGAAGCCCAGGTGCCGCAGCACGGCGGTCCACGAGCGGGCCGACCACGGCGTGGTGCCCTGAGCGAGGTCGCCGAGGATGGTCGCCGAACCGTTGCGGCAGCGGCGGCCCAGCGCGCGCAACTGCATCTCCGAGAGGTCCTGCGCCTCGTCCACGACCATGTGGCCGGTCGAGGGGGTGCGGTCCATGAGGTCGGCGAGCTCGTCGAGGAGGCCGGCGTCGGCGGCGCTCCACTTCGCGCTCTTGTGTGATTTGGCGGGCTTCGTCCACGTCAGCGCCGCCTGTTCCTCGGCGGTCAGATCGGTTCTGGCGGCCCGCGCAAGGAACTCAGGGTCGGCCAGCAGCCGGAAGAGCACCTGCTGGGGGACGAGCTTCGGCCAGACCTGGTCGACCGCGGCCTTGACCGGCTTCGACCGGGCCACCGCGTCCTGCACCCGGTCATCGGGTGACTCCCCGCGCCGCTCCATCTGCACCAGGATCTGGTGTGCGAGCCGCTGCGCCAGCGTGGCCCGACCGGGGTTGTAGCGCGTGGTCCCGCGCAGCGAGGCGACGATCTCGCGCACCTCGTGGTCGGCCACGCGGTAGCGGTTGGCCCCCTTGGTGACCAGCACCCCTTCGAGCGGCTTCACCACGTGGAGCCACAGGGCGCGCTTCAGCACGAGCGCCATCCGGGCGTCGCCCTTGACGGCGGAGACCGCCGGATCCTCGGGGTGGGTGTGGTCTCCCAGGATGCCCGCCACGGTCGTCTGGTCGACCTTCACCTCGCCGAGCGCGGGCAGCACCGAGGAGATGTACGAGAGGAACGCGCGGTTCGGGCCCACGATCATCACGCCGGCGCGAGACAATTTCTCGCGATGGGTGAACAGCAGATAGGCCGCCCGGTGCAGGCCCACAGCGGTCTTACCGGTGCCCGGCGCGCCTTGGACGCAGACGGTGACGCCGAGGTCGGCGCGTACGATCTCGTCCTGGTCGGGCTGGATCGTGGCCACGATGTCGCGCATCGGGCCGGTGCGCGGGCGTTCGATCTCGTCGGTCAGGATGCGGGAGGGGCCGAGGTCGCCGCCGTGGGCGAGGTCCTCGTCTTCGAAGGCGGTCAGCCGGCCGCCCTGGTAGCCGAACCGGCGGCGACGGTCGATGTCCATCGGCTCGGCCGGGCTGGCCTGGTAGAACGCCCGGGAGACGGGTGCGCGCCAGTCGATGACGAGCGCGCGGCCGCCGCCGTCGTGGACGTGCCGGCGGCCGACGTACAGGACCGGCGGCAGGTCGTCGTCGGCGGCGCGGTCGAGGCGGCCGAAGAACAGGGGGGTGTCCGGATGGTCGGCGAGAGCCGCGACGCGCTGGTCGAGCAGGCCCTGGAGCACCTGCCGGGAGACCCAGTCACCGGCCATGTCCGACGAGAGCGAGCTGGCGTGCTCCCGCATCGCGCGCAGGGCCGCCCGCGACTCGTCGAGGTGCCTTCGTTCCTCCCCGAGTTCGTCGGCCGGAGGTATGTCGGGGGCCAGGGTGTGCTGGGGCATGACGGAGTGCCTCCTGAAGAGCTGGGCGAACCGGCCAGCCTAGTCGGCAGACCTGGCCAGTCCAAAAGGTTTATGGGCCGACTGCATCGTGTCGTGGCTGGGTAGGGCGGCAGACGTGATCCGTGGCCCTGTCCCGATCCCACCCGCGCTGCCGGCCGCCGTCATGGTGCTGCTCGCCGCGCTCTGGGGGCTTTCCGTGTATGCGGGCTGGGGGCTGGAGGCGTTCTGCGCCGGCGGTGAGCCGCCCGAGGAATGTGCCGGCCGCATGACCCTCGTGATCGCCGTCTCCTCACTCTTCGCGGTCGTCGCCACCGTGCTCACGATCGGCGCGTGGCTGACATGGCGCGCCCGTCTTCTCGTGTACGCAATCGCCGCATGGATGGGCGCGGAAGGCGTACTATTCGTCGGAGGTATGGTCGCGCAGTAATCTCGCGAATACCCTCCGAAGTCTTAATCAATCGGTATGGGAAAAGCCTAAGAAAAGCGCGGCAAATCAGGTGATTGCCCAGGACAATGGGGGTATGCCCGAACCTGGGCGTTGATGCCATCTTTGGCTGTGGGGGCCAAGGCGCGAGGGGGTGATGCGGTTGTCTCGGGCCGACGGAATTTCGTGGACTTAAGTATGTTTTCTATGTAGACCCGGCGGGAGTTGTCCCGCCGGGTCTTTTATTTATGTCAGGTGAGGATGTCGTCGGCGTCGATGATCTGGTACGCGTAGCCCTGTTCGGCGAGGAAGCGCTGCCGATGGGCGGCGAAGTCCTGGTCGACGGTGTCGCGGCTGACCACCGAGTAGAAACGGGCGCCCCCGCCGTCGGCCTTGGGCCGCAGCACCCGGCCGAGCCGCTGCGCCTCTTCCTGGCGTGAACCGAAGGTGCCGGACACCTGGATGGCGACCGCGGCCTCCGGCAGGTCGATGGAGAAGTTCGCCACCTTCGACACGACGAGAACCTGAAGTTCTTTGTCGCGGAACGCCTGGAACAGCCGCTCGCGCTCCTTCACCTTGGTCTCGCCCTTGATGACCGGCGCGTTCAGGTGTTCGCCGAGTTCGTCGAGCTGGTCGATGTACTGCCCGATGACCAGAACCTGTTCTCCGGCGTGCTTTTTCACCAATGCCTCGGTGACGCGCACCTTCGACGGCGTGGTGGCGGCGAATCGATAGCGCTCGTCGGTGTCGGCCATCGCGTAGGTGAGCCGTTCGTCGTCACGCAGCGTCACCCGGACCTCGACGCAGTCGGCCGGGGCGATGTAGCCCTGGTTCTCCATCTCCTTCCAGGGCGCGTCGTAGCGCTTCGGGCCGATGAGGGAGAACACGTCGCCCTCGCGGCCGTCTTCGCGTACCAGCGTGGCCGTCAGGCCCACCCGGCGGCGGGCCTGGAGGTCGGCGGTCATCCGGAAGATGGGGGCGGGCAGGAGGTGGACCTCGTCGTACACGACCAGACCCCAGTCGCGGGCGTCGAACAGCTCGAGATGGCGGTAGACGCCGCCGCGCTTGGCGGTCATCACCTGGTAGGTCGCGATGGTGACCGGGCGGATCTCCTTCTTGGTCCCGGTGTATTCGCCGATCTCGTCTTCGGTCAGGCTCGTGCGCTTCATGAGCTCGGTCTTCCACTGGTGCACGCTGACCGTGTTGGTGACCAGGATCAGCGTGGTCGCCTGCGCGTGGGCCATGGCCGCCGCGCCGACGATGGTCTTGCCGGCGCCGCAGGGCAGCACGACCACGCCGGAGCCGCCGTACCAGAACGCGTCGGCGGCCTCCTTCTGGTAGGGCCGCAGCGTCCAGCCCTCTTCGGTCAGGGCGATCGGGTGGGCCTCGCCGTCGACGTAGCCGGCCATGTCTTCCGCGGGCCAGCCGAGCTTCAGCAGCAGCTGCTTGATGTTGCCGCGCTCGCTCGGGTGGACGGCCACCGTGTCGGCGTCGAGGCGCTCGCCGATCATCGGCTGCACCTTCTTGGCGCGCAGCACCTCTTCGAGCACGGCCCGGTCGGTGCTGGTCAGCGCGAGCCCGTGGACGGGGTGCTTCTCCAGCCGCAGCCGCCCGTAGCGGGCCATCGTCTCGGCGACGTCGACCAGCAGCGCGTGGGGCACCGGGTAGCGGCTGAAGCCGATCAGCGCGTCTATGACCTGCTCGGCGTCGTGCCCGGCGGCCCGCGCGTTCCAGAGGGCCAGCGGGGTGATGCGGTAGGTGTGGACGTGTTCGGGCGCGCGCTCGAGCTCGGCGAACGGCGCGATGGCCCGACGGCACTCGTCGGCGCGCTCGTGGTCGACTTCCAGCAGCAGGGTCTTGTCGGACTGGACGATGAGCGGCCCGTCGTTCACGGGTGGAGCCCCCTAATCAGTTGACGTCGGCGACGCCGGTGATCCGGTGGAGAACGAAACGGTGGATGGCCGCCCTCGTCTCGTCGTACGCCGTCAGGTAGCCACCCTCTATCCTCGCCGGTTCGAGGATCCGGCTCGTGGCCTGACCTTGTGAGTCTAGGTAACCGATCCAAACCCGGGAGCCCTGCCGGATGGCGTCCTGGAGCGCCGAGATGGTCGCCGTCGCCGGGGTGCGGGGGAGCGCGCCGCCCGGTTCGCCCAGCGGCGTGGGCCGCGACAGCAGCGCGGCGTCACCGGCCCGCAGCGCCCGGATCGCCGCCGTGACCACCTCGGCCTCGGGCGCGAACAGCCCGTTGACCTGCCGCGCGGGCGGGGTCTCGGTACGCCGGGCGTCCGCCCGGGTGATCAGCACGTCTCCTTCGAGCGACTCGGCCACCGGGGCGTAGCCCATCGCGCGCAGCGAGTCGAGCATGGTCGCCCGCGACGCCTTGGACACCAGCACGGTCGGCGCCAGCCGCCGCATCCGCAGCACCCCGGCCCGCCGGTCGGCCAGCAACTCGTCGAGCACCGCCGGGTCGTCGCACCTCAGGTAGGCCGACGCCGACCCGACCCGCAGCCGCCCGTGCCGCCGGGCCACGTCGGACACCAGGTAGGCCAGCGGCTGCGGCACCGGCGTGGCCGAGTGGCGGGCCAGCATCGCCAGGACCTCCTCGGCGCTCTGCCCGGCGTCGAGGACCCGCCGGATCGAGCTCTCGGCGAACCGGTAGACGGTCGCGCCGCCCTTCGACTCGATGTCGGCCGCCATCCCCAGCCACCGGTCGAGCTCGCCGGTCAGCGGCCCGGGGGCGACGGCGGTGAGGTCGGCCTGCAGCACGACGTGGTCGACCGGTTCGGGCAGCAGCGGCGCGAGCAGCCCGGCCGCCTTGACGCCGGTGAGCACCGCCCGGCCGTGGGGCGACATGACGCCGAGCCCGGTCAGGCCGATGATCTCGGCCTCGCGCAGCGCGAACTCGGTCATCCGCGCCAGGTGGGCCCCTCTGCGGCGGGGGCGTTCCCAGGTGAGCCGGGCCAGCACCGACTCCTGCGAAGGCGCGAGATCGGTCGCGGCGACGACGGACAGGACCCGGCGGCGGATCTCGGCGGCGGCGCCGCGGCGCAGGTCGGGGTGGAGCACGTTGAGCAGCCGATCGCGGTCGTCGCGGGCACCGGCGAGACCGGGCACCCGGTCGAGGGTCAGCCAGGCCCGCGCGACGGTCTCCCAGCGGTCTTCGGTCTGCCGGGCCCGCCAGGCGTCGTAGGCGGGGGTGGGCAGCCACTCGGCGTCGGCCGGGCCGCCGGTCGCGACCAGCCCGGCGGCGTGGGCGACCTCGATGACCAGCGCGGCCGACCATTCGGGCACGTCGAGCTGCTGGGCCGCGCGCCGCAGGTCGCGGATCGCCAGCCCGCCCGTGCGCAGCACGCCCGGCGCGTCGACGCTCCAGATCTCGCAGAGCTCCTCGACGGCCCGGACGAAGCTGAAGGCCTGTCCGGCTGCGGTGCGGGCGGCCAGGCCGGCGCGGCGGGTGGCCCCCACCAGCGGCGGCGGGACCGGTGACAGGTCGCGGTGGAGGCGGTCGTGGCGGAGCACCAGCCCGACCTCGCGCGGCAGGGTCACGGTGTCGTCGCCGATCGCGCCGAGCAGGCCCCGGGCCAGCAGCTGCTCGATGGGCGACTGGGCGGTCTCGACCGAGATCTCGCGCCGCGCGTTGGGCACCCGCCCGGACGGCGGTCCCCAGGCCAGTTCGTCGAGCGCGGCGCGGGCCTGCGGCCCCACCTGGTCGAGCAGCTTGCGCACCGATCGGGGGTTCGCCAGCTTGACGGCCACCGGTTGATCGTTGCGGAACACGTGGGCGGCGGGCTGGCCGAGCCCGGCGGGCGGGTCGAGCGCCTCTTTCACGCCGGGGGCGAGCCCGCGCGCGTCGTCGGCCAGCGCCATCTCGGTCAGCACGGCCAGCGCCCGGTCGATCGCCTCGTCGGTGCCGGGGGCGTCGTTCGTGGCCCGATGGATGGCTTTGGACAGTTCAGCGGGAGGGAAGACCACCAGGGTCTCGGCCACCGCGAGGGTGAATCCGTCGAGCCGGTCGAGGGCCCGGCCGATCGCGGAGGGGGTTCCGGCTCTTGCCGCCAAACCCGGAACATTCGCCGGAACCGGAGTTATCAGCTCAGGTCGGGACATGGCGAGGACGCGCAGTTGCTCGTCGCTCCGGCTGCGCAGCCACTCAGTGAACCCCTCGCTCATCCTTTCCATCGTAGGAGCATGCATGGAGTGCCCCGCTGGGGCACTATGACTGAGTGATCGAGCGAGCCGACCAGCTCGTGCTGGATTTCGTGAGCCGGGTGGCCGACGCCGCCCACGGCCGTATGCGCCCAGAGGAACGCCTCGACTACGTCAGGCGGGTGCGAGAACGGGTTGACCAGGAACGCAACGGTGACGAGAACCCCAAATCGGTCGCCCGTCTCCTGACCCGGTTCGGTACCCCGCAGGACATGGTCGAGCGCGAGGTCCGCCGCCTGCGCGGCGAACCCCCGCTGGAGCCCCCGCATCAGCAGACCCGACCGATGAGCGCCCTGCGACGATCAACCCTGCCGCCACCGGCCCGCCCGGGATCAGGCCCGTCCAGATCAGGCCCGCCGGGATCAGGCCTGTCCAGATCAGGCCCGCCGGGATCGGACGAGCGATCGGCGCTGCCCGAGTCGATCGCGATCACCCCCGGCCGTCGCGTGTGGAAGGCGGGCGCGCAGAGGGGCCGCCTCGTGCCGCAGTGGCGACGGCGCCCCACGCCCGACGCCTGGTCGATTCTGCACGGTCATCGCCGGGAGACCGCCGCGATGGGCCTGCTGGCGCTGGCCGCGCTGCTGGTGCCGATCGGCTTCCCGGCGGTGATGATCTTCCCGGTGCCCGGGATCGTCTGGGCGATCGGCGCGGTCGTCACCCTGTCGTGTCAGGGCTGGGGCATGCCCGACCGGCTGGCCGGACTGGGGCTGCCCGCGCTGGCCTGGATCTTCGGCGGCGGGATCCTCGCGCTCAGCGGCCCGGAACGTTCCTCCGTCGACGCGTTGCTAGCGCGCTTCAACGAGGTCGCCGGCGTCGCGTTCATCATCGGCACCGCCGCCGGCCTCATCTGGCTGCTCTATCGCCTCTTCGATCCACCCGTCTCCACCCACGCACGGCGGTAGCAGGCCGAGCGCCAGCCTGATCCACGCCGCGACGAACCGCTCGACGCCGACCCGGCCGGGCGGCTCGCCGGCGGTGTCCTCGATCAGCCGATAGTGGATGATCGCGCCGCCCAGCACCGAGCTCACCCCGGCCCAGTCGACCTGGGCGTCGAAGTATTCGGGCTGTTCGTCGAACCAGATCCGCAAAGCGTCGAACATGGGCTGCAGCAGACCCGCCCGGACCACCGCGACCAGGTCGGGGAACTGGGACAGATCGCGGAAGAAGACCTGCGCGAGCAGGCGTTCCTCGCGCATCTTCGCCAGGCCCGCGTGGCACATCGCGGCCAGCCGGACCTCTATCGGGTCGGTCGGCGCGACGTCGAGCGTTATCTCGTTCCGCGACGCCCGGTCGGCGACGGCGGCCGCGAGGACCTCGTATTTGGACTTGAAATGCCGGTAGAGGCCCCCTGCGCCGGGGGAAAGACCGGCGGCGGCCTCGATCTCGGCCACCGAAGTCGCGTTGTAGCCGCGCTCGGCGAACAGCCGAAGCGCCGCCTCGATGATGCGACCCCGTGTGCTCATCTGTACCTCCCGCGAGGGACAGCGTAGACCGCCCCGCCCCCAAAACAAGATCCACTTCGCGGCGGATCGTGTGCTTTGGCATCCTTGATCCGTGCACAACATGGGGATTCACGTCGGTTTCGACCTTGACCTGACACTCGCCGACACACGCGCGGCCATCGCCGCCGTCTACGAGGCGATGCTGCCTTCCCTCGACACCCCCATCGACGTCGCCGTCGCGGTGTCGCGCATCGGCTGGCCGCTGGAAGATGAGCTGGCCCAGTGGCTGCCGGCCGACGAGATCCCGGCCGCCGTCGCGCTCTACCGCTCCCTCTATCCGGCCATCGCGCTGCCCGCCACGACCGCCATGCCCGGCGCCCACGAGGCCCTGGCCGCCGTACGCCATGCCGGTGGCCGGGTCATCGTGGTCACCGGGAAGAACCCGCGCGACGCCCGCCGTACCGTCGACGCCCTGGGTCTCGACGTCGACGAGATCGCCGGATCGGTCTTCGGGGCCGACAAGGGCGCCGCCATCGCCGCCTTCGGCGCCGGGGTCTACGTGGGCGACCACGTGGCCGACATCGAGGCCGCACGGGCGGGCGGGGCGATCAGCGTGGCGGTCGCGACGGGCGGCTGCACCCCCGCGCAACTGGCCGGGCAAGGTGCTGACGTGGTGCTTCGCGACCTCACCGAGTTCGTCTCCTGGTACACCACCCGGACGTCGATTCTCGCGTAATTTGACGGGCTTTCGGCGGTCATCCGGTAGCCCAAGTGGGCATAACCTACATCCATTCCCTTCCACGACAGTTTGAACGAGGTCACTCCTGTGCCCAGCGGCAAGGTCAAGTGGTACGACGAAGCCAAAGGTTTCGGTTTCCTCACCCGCGACGACGGTGGTGAGGTCTTCGTGCATTCATCCGCACTGCCCAAAGGCGTGGAAGCCCTCAAGCCCGGGCAGAAAGTCGAGTTCGGAGTCGCCGAAGGGCGGCGCGGTCAGCAGGCGCTGTCGGTGCGGGTGCTGGAGCAACCCCCGACCCTGGCCAAGGCGCCGCGTCCGAAGGGGAAGCGTAAAAAGCCCGACGAAATGGTTGTCATCGTCGAAGACCTCATCAAGCTGCTCGACGAACTGTCGACCTCGTCGTACCAGAAGGGCAAACTCCCCGAGCCTGTCGCCGCCAAGAAGGTCGCCGTTGTCATTCGCGCTATTGCGGATGACATCGACGGATAAAAGTGGCTAAAAGGGATTTGTCAACGGTTTTGTATCCCCCGTTGTGGCCGGTGGCTGAGTCACCGGCCGCAAGGGAACGGTGACCGCGCTCGCCATGCTGACCCGCTTGCGCCCCCGTCGCATGACCAGGAGCCAGCCCAGGGTGAGAACCAGCGCCCCCGCCATCACCGACAGGCCCGCGGTGCCCTGCGCGAACAGCGACAGCATCAGGCCGATCAGCCCGCCGAACACCCAGGCGATCTGGAGCAGCGCCTCGACCACGCCGAAGGTCGACGACCGGACCTCCTCGCCGATCTCGCGCTGAACGATCGCGTCGAGGGCCAGTTTGCCCAGGCCCTGCGCGAACGCGCCGATGAGGGCGACCGCGACGGCCGTCCACAGACTGAAGAAGAAGGCCGCCACGAGAGTGGTGAGCGCGGTCATCGCCAGCGTCGCCAGCACGATCAGCTGCGGCGGGTAGGCCTTCACCCACGACGCCACGGCCGCGCCGAACAGACCGCCGCCGCCGGCCGCCGCCGCGAGCAGGCCGAGCGTGATCTCCGGGCCGAGACCCGGCAGGTGCTCGTCCTGGACGAGGAACAGCAGGAAGAAGACGAGGAACCCGGCCTGGAAGCGGATCACCGCGTTGGCGCGCATCGATTCGGCCACGATCGGGCCGACGTTCAGCAGGGCGCGCACGCCCGGCGGCTTGGCGTCCTCCTCGATTTCCGGGGAGTCGACATGGCGGGGGAGCCTTATCGAGACCACCCCGGCGACCAGGAACAGCACCATCGCGACGCGCAGCACCCACTCGGCGCCCACCCAGGCCACCAGACCGGCCCCGAGACCGGCCGCGCCACCGGCCGCCACCAGCGCGAACAGGGCCACCCGGGCGTTGGCGGTGACCAGCCCTATGTCGGCGGGCAGCACGCTCGGCATCGTCGCCGCCCTGGACACGTTGTAGGCCTTCGACAGCACCAGCACCGCCAGCGCGGCGGGGAAGAGCGAGAGTGTGTCGCCGTAGACGACGCTGGAGGCCATGCCCCAGCAGAGCAGCCCGCGCGCGAACAGGGTTCCGGCGATGACGTAGCGGCGCCCCGACCGGAACCGGTCGAGCACCGGGCCCACGAAAGGGGCCACGACCGTGAACGGCACCATCGTGACCAGCAGATAGAGCGCCACCTGGCCGCGCGCCTGCCCCACCGGCATGCCGAAGAACAGCGCGCCCGCCAGCGAGACCGTGATGAACGCGTCGCCCGCGCTGTGCACCGCGGTGACCTCGATCAGCCGGCCGAGGCCGGTGCGGTCGGCGCCCTTCGCGTGGGTGAGTCTCCTGCTGGCCCGCCCGACGCCGTGCACCCCACGGCCGACACCGCGGCCGAAAGCGCTCGCGCCACGGCCGATGGACCGGCCGGTACGACCCGTCGCGGACGCCACCGCCCGGCTCGCGTCACGGACCTTGCCCCAGGCACCCGCCACCCCATCCGCTCCTCTCGTGTCGAATTTCCAGTCTTACCGACGCAGTCGGATGCTGTCCGCTGTCGGCGAGGGTGAAAATCGCTCCTCAGGTAGGTGAAAATGAAGTGTGAGCCGCACCCGCGTGAGAACCCCCGCCGCAGACCAGGCCTGCGCCGCCGCCGTCGACCTGGCTCGTTCGGCGGCCGAGCACATCGCCAGGCCCGGTGAGGTCGGCGACCACCTGGGGTTCGATGCGGAAGGTGACCGCATCGTCACCCATTACTTCGCCTGCCTCGATCGAGCATACGAGGGCTGGCGGTGGGCGATCACAGTGACCCGTGCTTCGCGTGCGAAGTCCGTCACCGTCAGTGAGACCGTGCTGCTGCCAGGCAAGGGCGCCCTGCTGGCGCCCACCTGGGTGCCGTGGAGCCGCCGTCTGCGCCCCGGTGACCTGGGGCCCGGTGACCTGCTGCCGGCCGAGGCCGACGACGACCGGCTCGCGCCCGGCTTCACCACCGGCACCGCCGACGCCGAAGACGACACCGACCACCAGATGATTTTCGAATACGGCCTCGGCCGGGTGCGGGTGCTGTCGGCCATCGGCCGCGACCTGGCGGTCAACCGCTGGCACAGCGGCGAATCCGGCCCCGATTCCCCGCTCGCGACGGCGGCCCCCGCCCAGTGCTCGACCTGCGGCTTCTACTGGCCTCTCGCGGGCGCGCTGCGCCTGGGCTTCGGGGTTTGCGCCAACGAGTTCGCCCCCGACGACGGTAAGGTCGTCGCCGCCGACCACGGCTGCGGCGCCCACTCCGAGGCGACCCCGTCGCCCACCGCGGGGGGCGAGGCTCCGCAGCCGATTCTCGACGACATGGGCTACGACCCCATGCCGGAAGGCTGACCTCCCTTTTATCCCGTTATCCGGAAGCGTGTGATGAACGACCTCTTCGGCACCACCCGCCTGCGTGAGAACGTGCTCGCCGCCTGGACGGCCTCGCCCGCCCGGTTCCGCGAGGACGCCAACGCCGAGGAGGACTTCGCCCTCGGCGGTTACCGCGACCGCCTGATCATCGAGCTGGCCCAGAACGCCGCCGACGCCGCGCTGCGCGCCGGGGTGCCCGGCCGGTTGCGGCTGACGCTGCGCGACGGCGTGCTCGAGGCGGCCAACACCGGGGGCGCGCTCGACGCCGCCGGGGTCGAGGGCCTGTCCACGCTCCGGGTCTCCGGCAAGCGCGACGAGGCGGGTGCGGCCGGGCGGTTCGGCGTCGGCTTCGCGGCCGTCGTCTCCGTCAGCGACGAGCCCGCCATCGCCTCGCGGGCGACCGGCGGGGTGCGCTGGTCGCGCGCTCTCACCTCTGAGACGGTCGCCGCGATCCCCGAACTGCGGGCCGAGCTGGCCGGGCGCGAGGGCCACGTGCCGCTGCTCCGGCTGCCGTTCCCGGCCGAGCTGTCGGTCCCCGACGGCTTCGACTCGGTCGTCCGCCTCCCGCTCCGCAACCCGGCCGCCGAAGACGCCGTCCGGCGGATGCTGGAGGAGACCAGTCCGGCGCTGCCGCTGGTGATGCCCGCCCTGTCGGCGATCGACATCGAGCTCGACGGGGTCTGGCGCAGCGTCACCGCCACCGGGTGGCACGTCGTGGAGGCGTCGGGCGAGTTCACGCCCGAGCAGGTCGGCGATCTGTTCGCCGACCGGCCGACCGAGGAGCGGGCCCGGCCGTTCTGGCAGGTCCGCTGGGCCGTCCCGATCGCCGGGGTGGTGGCCCACGGCCAGGCCCGCGCCTGGGGCGACCAGGCCCGCAGGGCCGGTGAGGCGCTGGCGCTGCCGAAAGACGTGCCGTCGTCGGTGCACGCGCCGACGCCCTCCGACGAGCCGCTCGACCTGCCCGCGCTGCTGATCGCGACGTTCCCGCTGGCCACCGACCGGCGTCACATCGCGTCCGGGCCGCTGACCGACTTCCTGGTGCGCCGCTCGGCCGAGGTCTACTGCGACCTGCTGCGGTCGCTGCCGCGCACTCCCCGGCTGCTCGACCTGGTGCCGCAGGTGCTGGCGAAGGGCGACCTCGACGCGGCGATCCGGAGCGAGATCCTCCGGCTGCTGCCCGACCTGCCGCTGCTGCCCGCGATCTCGGCGCCCGTGGAGCCCGCGGAGCGTCACGCCGAGATCGTCAACGCCCGGCGGGTGGCCGACGGGCTGGCCCCGGTCTCCCTCGCCGACGAAGAGGAGCTGGTCATCGCCGGGCGCGACGCCCGGGTGGTGGCCGGGCCCAGCGAGTTCCTGACGATGGTGGCCGAGATGGTGCCGGGGCTGCTGCCGTCCGGGTGGCCGGTGCGGCACCACGCGCTGCCGGGGCTGAGCATCCGCCGCATCGAGCTCGCCGACGTGATCGACATGCTCTCCGGCGACGCCGTGGAAGACCGGTCGCCGTCCTGGTGGCGCGCGCTCTACCAGGTGATCCCGGCCGACGACCTGGAAGCGGTCGGGGCCTTGGCGGTGCCGCTGGCCGACGGCCGGCTGGTCCGGGGCGCCCGGGGCACGCTCGTCATGACCGAGGGCGACAAGGCCCTCGACGCCTCGCTGCTGGCGCCGCTGGGGCTGCGGATCGTGCACCCCGACGCGGCCCATCCGCTGCTGCTGCGGCTGGGTGCGGCCGAGGCGACGCCCCGGACCGTCCTCGACGACCCGCTCACCCACGCCGCCGTCACCGAGTCGGCCGGTTCGGCCGACCCCGAGCCGGTCGCGCAGGCGGTGCTCGCGCTGGTCGACGCGGCCGGGCTGACCGCCGGAGAGGCGCCCTGGCTGGCCACGCTGGCGCTGCGGGGCGCCGACGGCGAGGTCTACGCCGCCGGTGACCTGCTGCTCGAAGGCGGCGACCTGGCCAAGCTGATCGACCAGGAGGCTCCGTTCGCGGCCCCCGACCTGGTCGAGAAGTTCGGCTCGCGGGTGCTGGCCGCCGCAGGCGTGCTCGACGGGTTCGCCGTGGTCAACGACTCCGATGTGGTCCTCGACGCCGACGACTGCGACCACGACCTCGACCGCGAAGACGAATGGCTCGACGCCGTCCTCGACCTGCTGCCCGAGCTCGACGTGCCGCCGGTGGCGCGCGAGTTCACCGCCATCCGCGACCTCGAATACGTCGCCGACTGGGCCGCCGGGCTGCCCCTGCTGGCCCGGCCGCCGCTGCGCGCCGCCCTCCAGCCGCTCCGGGTGGTCGCCAACGGCGAGGTCCACGAGGTGCCGTCCTACACGGCCTGGTGGCTGGCGCATCACCCCGTGATCGACGGGAAGGCGCCGACCGCCCTGCGGCTGCCGTCGGCCGACCCGCTCCTTTTCGGCCTGTACGCCGACGCGCCCCCCATCGCCGACGAGGCCGCCCTCACGATGATCGGGGTCAGGTCCACCCTGGCCGACCTGCTGGCCTCCCACGGCGGCCCCGAGGAGCTCCTGGAGCTGATGGCCGACGGCTCGCTCCCGGTCGACCGGGCCCAGCTGCGGGCCCTGTGGAAGGCGCTGGCCGAGGTCGCCCCCGACCGGGTCAGCCCTCCGTCGGCGGTCCGGGCGGTGCTCAACGGCGAGATCGTGGTCGCCGACGTCGACGGCGAGCTGGAGCCGGTTGTCGTCGAGGCGCCCGACCTGCTCGCCCTGGTGGCCGACCGGCCGCTCGTGCTGGTCGGGTTCGACCAGGCGGAGGCGCTGTCGGAGGTGCTCGACCTGCCGCTCGTCGGTGAGGTCGTCACCGGCGACGTGACCTCCTCCGGCGTCGAGGCGCCGGTTCCCGTGCAGGTGCGCAGGCTGCTTCCGGGGGCGCCCGGTTCGTACACGCGGCATGAGGAGCTGCTCGTCGACGGCAGGGCCGTGCCCTGGCGGTTCTTCGAGGGGCGCGTGCACGCCAGCGGCGTCGAAGGGCTGGCGCGCGGGCTGGCCTGGGCGGCCGGGCAGTGGAGCGACCGCCTGGCGGTCGAGGCGCTGCTGCGCGACCCGGAAAGGGTGCCGCTGCTGCTGGCGGAGGCCGACCTCGACGCGTGAAGTTTGGCAGGCTAGTCGGGTGGACCGTCATCTGATCAGTCACATCGCGCACACCGACCACCCGATCGCCGCTCCCGTGAGCGGCCAGACGATCACCCGTATCCTGCGCCGGGCCAAGCTCGGCGGCCAGCCGCGCGTCCTCGACCTCGGCTGCGGCCACGGCGTCTGGACGCTCCGCGCGCTCGCCATGCACGAAGACGCGACCGCCGATGCGGTCGACCTGCATCGGGAAGGGCTGGAGTCCTGCCGGATCATGGCCGAGCAGCAGGGGCTCGACCACCAGCTCGCCCTGCACCACATGCCGGCCGCCGACTACAAGAACGGCCTCTACGACCTGGTGATGTGCGTCGGCGCCACCCACGCCTACGGCGGCCTGGTCGAGACCGCGGCGGCGATCAAGGAGCACCTCAAGCCGGGCGGCCTGGCGCTGATCGGCGAGGGTTTCTGGGAGGTCCCGCCGAACGCGGAGACGCTGATCACGCTGGGCGCGGAACCGGGGGAGTACGCCGACCTCGCCGGCACCGTCGAGCGGGCCGAGAGCGCGGGCTACTCGACGGTCTACGCCTACACCAGCGAACTGTCCGAGTGGGACGACTACGAGTGGTCGTGGACCGGCAGCCTGCTGCGCTGGGCGGGCGACCACCCCGGCCCCGACGGCGACGCGGCACGGACGGCCGCGCTGGCCCACCGCGACATGTGGCTCAAGGGCTACCGGGGGGTGCTGGGCTTCGTCACTCTGCTGCTGAAGCGGACTTCCTGATCTTCTGGTCGCGCCTTCTGACGAACCAGAGCCCGAAGAAGCCCATGCCGACCCCGGCCACGCAGGTCCACGCGTACCAGCCATGGTCGGGCCGGACGATCAGCATGGCGATGAGGGCGACCGCCCACAGGATGATGCCGACCGTGATCGTGGCTGAGTCGTTGGTCTTGAGTGGCTCTGGATCAGGCCGCCGCTGCTGGGTCACAGTCTCACCCTAAACGTCAGCCTAAATCCGGCAGGTCACAAGTGCCCCATGTGAGGTTCGACGCGGGCCGCGTACGAAACCGCAACGAAAAAGTCACGTCGGCAGCATGGGTCTTTTCCCAGCTGGTAAGGGGTGTCACTCTGCGCTCGTGAGTGACGTCAAAACCCCCCAAAACAGTGGTTTCCTCGACAAGTATTTCCAGATTTCCGGTCGTGGATCAACGGTTGGCTCCGAGGTTCGTGGTGGTTTCGCCACGTTCTTCACGATGGCGTACATCGTCGTGCTCAACCCGATCATCCTGGGCTATGTCCAGGACGCGGACGGTCAGTTCCTCGGTGACGGAGCCGATCCCAATCTGGGGCTGATCGCCGTGGCGACGGCGCTGGCGGCCGGCCTGCTGACCATCCTCATGGGCATTGTGGCGAATGTGCCCTTCGCCCTGGCGGCGGGCCTGGGTCTCAACGCGTTCGTCGCCTACGGCATCGCCTCCCAGGTCTCCTGGGAGGACGCGATGGGTCTGGTCGTGCTGGAGGGCCTGATCATCCTGGTGCTGGTGCTGACCGGGTTCCGCACGGCCGTCTTCCACGCCATCCCGGCGAGCCTGAAGACCGCGATCTCGGTGGGCATCGGCCTGTTCATCGCGCTCATCGGCTTCGTGGACGCCGGGTTCGTGCGCAAGACGGCCGCCCCCGCTCCGCCCCTGGAGCTGGGCATCGGCGGCGGGCTGACGAGCTGGCCGATCCTGGTGTTCGTGGTCGGCCTGCTCGGCACCGCGTTGCTGGTGGCCCGCAAGGTCAAGGGCGCGATCCTGATCGGCATCGTCGGGGCGACCATCTTCGCGATCATCGTCCAGGCCATCGGGAACATCTCCGCGGCGGCCGGTGACCCGCCCAACCCGCAGGGCTGGGGACTCAACGTGCCCGCGCTGCCGGGGTTCGGCGACATCTTCGCGCTGCCCGACTTCTCGCTGATCGGCCAGTTCAGCCTGTTCGGGGCGTTCACCAAGCTGTCGGTCGTGCTGGCCGTGCTGCTGGTCTTCACGCTGCTGATCACCGACTTCTTCGACACGATGGGCACCATCGTGGGCGTCGGCAAGCAGGCGAACCTGGTGCAGGAGGACGGCACGCTGCCGAAGACGCGGGAGATCCTGCTGGTCGACTCGATCGCCGCGGCCGCCGGTGGTGCGGCGTCGGTGTCGTCGAACACGACCTACATCGAGTCGGCCTCGGGGGTCGGCGAGGGCGCGCGCACCGGGCTCGCCTCGGTGGTGACCGGTCTGCTGTTCCTCGCGTCGATGTTCCTCGCGCCGCTGGTCGAGATCATTCCGTACGAGGCCGCCGCGCCCGCGCTGGTGGTGGTCGGCTTCCTGATGATGACCTCGATCAGGGAGATCGACTTCACCGATCTGGAGATCGCCATCCCGGCGTTCTTCACGATCGTGCTGATGCCGTTCACCTACTCGATCGCCAACGGCATCGGTGCCGGGTTCATCACCTACGTGCTCATCAAGGCCGTGAAGGGCAAGACCAGTGAGGTGCACCCGCTCATGTGGCTGGTGGCCGTGCTGTTCACGATCTACTTCGCGCTCGGCCCGATCAAGATCCTCTTCGGGTTCTGAAAGTTTCAGCCTAAAGCCGATATATTGCTGGATCTCTCTCTGTCGCACGGTCGGTTCATTGACCGCTTTACCGGCCGATCCTAGCCTTCCGTGCGACACGAGCGTTACCGAAAGGTTTCGGAAAGAGGAGATCCAGTGCGTTCCTTGAAATGGCGATCTGTGGCGGCGGCGGCTCTCGCCCTCGCCTCGGCCGCCGCGACGGTGCTCGTCGCCACCCCGGCGTCCGCCGACGCGGCGTTACGCGTGCACGCCCAGGCTCGCGGCAAGTTCATCGGCACGGCGCTGGCGACCTCGCCGCTGGCGAACGAGACGGCCTACCGGAACATCGCGCAGAGCGAGTTCAACCAGGTCACGGCCGAGAACGCGATGAAGTGGAGCGACACCGAGCCGAACGACAACCAGTACACGTTCTCCGGCGCCGACCAGATCGTCAACTTCGCCACCGCGAACAACCAGCAGGTGCACGGTCACACCCTCGTCTGGCACAGCCAGACCCCGGGCTGGGTGCAGAACCTGTCGGCCACCAACATGCGCACCGCCATGAACGACCACATCGCGACGGTCGTGGGCCGCTACGCCAGCAACCCCACGGTCGTCTCGTGGGACGTGGTGAACGAGGTCTTCGAGGAGAACGGCAGCTTCCGCTCGTCGTTCTGGTACAACACGCTGGGCTCCAGCTTCATCGCCGACGCCTTCCGCGCCGCCCGCGCCGCCGACCCCGACGCGCGGCTGTGCATCAACGACTACAACGTCGAGGGCATCAACGCCAAGAGCACCGCGATGTACAACCTGGTCTCGCAGCTCCGCTCGCAGAACGTGCCGGTCGACTGCGTCGGCTTCCAGTCGCACCTGTCCACCCAGTACGGCTTCCCGAACGACCTCCAGCAGAACCTGCAGCGCTTCGCGAACCTCGGTGTCCAGGTCAGGATCACCGAGCTCGACGTCCGCATCCAGGGTTCGCGCACCTCGGCCAAGGACGCCACCCAGGCGACCTACTACCGCAACGTGGTGAACGCCTGCCTGGCGGTCACGGCCTGCGCCGGCGTGACGATCTGGGGCTTCACCGACAAGTACTCGTGGGTCCCGGACACCTTCCCGGGTGAGGGCTTCGCGCTGCTCTACGACAACAACTACTCGCAGAAACCGTCGTACACGGCCGTCCACGACGCCCTCGACGACGGCACCAACCCGACCGACACGACGCCACCGACGACCCCGGGCGCCCCGACCGCCTCCGGGATCACCTCGTCGGGCGCGTCGCTGTCCTGGACCGCGTCCACTGACTCGGGTGGTTCGGGTCTGGCCGGTTACAACGTCTACAACTCCTCCGGTACGCAGATCGCGACGTCCACCACGAACTCGGCCACCCTGTCGGGTCTGTCGGCCTCGACGGCCTACACGGTCTACGTCCGGGCGCGTGACGGCGCGGGCAACCTGTCGTCGAACTCGACCTCCACCACCTTCACCACCACGGGCGGCAGCAGCGACACCACCGCGCCCACCACTCCCGGCACCCCCGCCGCCTCATCGATCACCTCGTCGGGCGCGACGCTGAGCTGGACCGCCTCGACCGACTCGGGCGGTTCGGGTCTGGCCGGTTACAACGTCTACAACTCGGGCGGTACGCAGATCGCGACGTCCACCACCAACTCGGCCACCCTGACGGGCCTGTCGGCTTCGACGGCCTACACGGTCTACGTCCGGGCGCGTGACGGCGCGGGCAACCTGTCGTCCAACTCCGCCTCGGTCACCTTCACCACCACCGGGGGCTCCACCGGCGGGTGCACCGTCGCCGCCACCCTGCAGACCCAGTGGGGCGGCGGCTACGTCGTGCAGCCGGTGACCGTGACCAACGGCAGCTCCGCGCGCACCTCGTGGGCGATCACCTTCACCCTGCCCTCCGGCCACACCATCGTCGGCTCCTGGAACGCCGTCCTGACGGTCTCCGGGAACACGGTGACGGCGCGCAACGCCGCCTACAACGGAAACCTCGGCTCCGGCGCGAGCACGACGTTCGGCTTCCAGGTGGCGCGTCCCAGCAGCGACACCTCGACGGCGTCGGGCTACACCTGCGCCTGACCGGTATCTTTCGGGCACGGTCTCCCCTCCGGGGGGCCGTGCCCGTTCCTTTGGGCAGGTATCTCGGTGGAGGAATGTCACGGACCGACATATAGTTAGCAAAGGTAATGACTCATGCTAACGAATCCCCAGAAAACGGAACCGGCTGCGAACCTGCGCAGCGACGCCGGCCTGGCGTCCGCGCTGCGCGTGTCGCTGGCTCGGCTGACTCGCCGCCTGCGCAAACAGGCCGTGGGTCACATCCTGACGCCCACGCAGCTCGCGGCCCTGGCCGCCGTCGAGCGGCACACCACGATGACCCCCGGCGAACTGGCCGACCACGAGAAGGTGCAACCTCCCTCGATGACCAGGGTGGTGGCCCATCTGGAGGAACGCGGCCTGCTGGCCCGCTCGCCCCACCCCACGGACCGTCGTCAGGTGACCTTGTCGGTCACCCCGGCGGGCCAGGCCCTGTTGATCGAGGAACGCCGCCGCAAGGAGGCCTGGCTCGCCCAGCGCCTCGGCGAACTCACCGTGGAGGAGAAGGCGATCCTGCGCCAGGCCGCTCCGATCCTGGAAAAGCTCTCCCAAATGTGAGACGCCTGCGGTCAGCGGCGGATCTGGCGAAGTGGACGGGTATGGGGCCGGTTCGGGAGTCCGGCCCAGACCCTTTTGACGCGACCTCCGCTTCGGCGGGAGAACTCGGCTCCGACGTGGCCGTGGCGACCGAAATGGCCCTGTCGGAGCGCGAGGCCGCGTCCGAGAGATCCGGGATGTTCCGGTCGTTGCGTAACCACAACTACCGGTTGTTCCTCTCCGGCTCCGTCGTGTCCAACGTCGGGACCTGGATGCAGCGCACCGCGCAGGACTGGCTCGTTTTGAGCCTGACCGGTGGGTCCGGCACCGCGCTGGGCATCACGGTCGCGCTGCAGTTCCTCCCCATCATGGTGTTCGGGATGTGGGGCGGCGTGCTGGCCGACCGGTTCCCGAAGCGGCGCCTGCTGATGATCGCGCAGTCGCTGATGGCGGTGCTGGCGCTGGCCATGGGCGTTCTGACCGTCACCGGCCAGGCCCAGGTCTGGCACGTCTACGTGATGGCCTTCACGCTCGGCCTGCTGGCCTGTGTCGAGGTGCCCACGCGGCAGTCGTTCGTGGTCGAGATGGTCGGCCGCGACGACCTGTCGAACGCCATCGCGCTGAACAGCTCCTCCTTCAACCTGGCCCGCGTGGTCGGCCCGGCCATCGCCGGACTGCTGATCAACTGGCTGGGCGGCACCGGCCCGCTGTTCCTGGTCAACGCTCTCACCTTCTCCTTCACCATCGGCGGCATGCTGCTGATGCGGAAGACCGAACTGCGCACCCCCGAGCCGGTCAAACGCGGCAAGGGGCAGGCCAGGGAAGGGCTGCGGTATGTGTTCGGCAACCCCGACCTGCTGCTGCCGGTGCTCATGGTCGCCTTCGTCGCCGTCTTCGCCCAGAGTTTCAGCACGTCGATCGCGCTCATGTCGACCGAGGTGTTCGACTCGGGGGCGTCCGCGTTCGGCATCGCGAGCAGCGCGTTCGCCATCGGGGCCGTCGTGGGGGCGCTCCAGGCGGCCCGGCGGGTGACCCCGTCGCGGCGCACGCTGATCATCGGAGGCGTCGCCTTCGGGCTGTTCCAGATCGCGGCGGCGTTCAGCCCCGGATACTGGGCCTTCCTGGTCGCCCTGGTCCCGGCGGGGCTGGCGATGATCACCGTTCAGACGACCGCGAACTCGACTCTGCAGCTCGGGGCGTCCAGCGAGATGCGCGGCCGGGTGATGGGCATCTACGTCCTGGTCTTCACCGCCGGAGCGCCCATCGGCGCCCCGCTGATCGGCTGGATCGCCGAGATGGCCGGTCCCCGGGTCGGCATTCTGGTCTCCGGCGTGCTCAGTCTCACCGGAGTGGCACTGGCGCTGCTGGTCACGAAAATGGTCGCGGCCCGCAAAAACGTGGCCCTCAACCCCGCCCCCGCTTCGATCGCGGTCTGAGGACGGTCAGCGGCACCCCATGGGCTTGGCTAGGCTCAACGCCGTGGACCGTCCCCGCCGCTGGCTGCTGCCGACCGTGCTCGGCCTGCTCATGCTGCTCGTCGTCGTGGGCGCACTCCTCCAGTGACCCTGTCTGATGGCCGCGCCTCCGGCACGGCAGGCCGGGGCGCGCCCCGGCGGGGCCGTAACAGAAACGCTTGTGACCGGCGACGGCGGCGCGCTTTTCGACGCGCCGCCGCCCCAGGAGACGTGTTCTACCAGGCGTAGGCCTCGGGGGCGGTGCCGCCGGGGCCGGGGAAGATCTCGTCGATGCGGGCCAGGGCCTTGTCGTCGAACTTGATCTCCAGGGCTCGCAGGGAGCCGTTGAGCTGGTCGGCCGTGCGCGGGCCGATGATCGGGGCGGTGACCGCCTTCTGGTGGAGGAGCCAGGCCAGGCCGGCGTTGGCCGGGTCTTCGCCCAGCTCGTCGCAGAAGGCCTCCCACTGCTCGATCTGGGGGCGGACCTTCTCCAGGGCCTCGACCTGGTCGGGGTTGGCGCTGCGGCCCTTGTCGATCTTGCGCAGGACGCCGCCGAGCAGGCCGCCGGCCAGCGGGCTCCAGGGGATGACACCCAGGCCGTAGTCCTGGCACGCGGGCAGAACCTCGAGCTCGACCGAGCGCTCCAGCAGGTGGTATTTCGACTGCTCGCTCACCAGGCCGAGGAAGTTGCGGCGCCTGGCCGTCTCCTGGGCCTTGGCGATGTGCCAGCCGGCGAAGTTCGACGAGCCCACATAGAGGATCTTGCCCTGCTGGCGGAGCACCTCCATGGCCTCCCAGAACTCCTCGAAGGGGGTGTTCCGGTCGATGTGGTGCGCCTGGTAGATGTCGATGTAGTCGGTCTGCATGCGCTTCAGCGAGGCGTCCGCCGCGCGGCGGATGTTCAGAGCCGATAGGAAGGTGTCGTTGGGCCAGTCGCCCATCGAGCCGTAGAGCTTGGTGGCGATGACGGTCTTCTCGCGGCGGCCCCCGCCCTGGGCGAACCACCGGCCGATGATCTGCTCGGTGACGCCCTCGCCCTTCTTCCAGCCGTAGACGTTGGCACTGTCGAAGAAGTTGATGCCCAGCTCATGGGCGCGATCCATGATCGCGAAGGAGTCCTCCTCCGTGGTCTGCGGGCCGAAGTTCATCGTGCCCAGGCAGAGCTTGCTGACCTTGAGTCCGGTACGACCGAGCTGCGCGTAGTCCATGGTTCCACCTTAGGAACCTGGAGTGGACTCCAGGCCAGCCCCCAACGCGGACCAGAGCGCCCCGGCCGCCGCGCCGGGGGCGGGGCCATCGAACAGGGCAGGATGTCTTCATGGGGTGGACTTTTCGGGGGATGGCGCTGGCCGCGTTGATCCTTCTCGTATGGGCGGTTCCGGCGCAGGCCGACGACGACAAGGAGCTCTTCGAGTTCGCCGACTCCCGGATCACCGAGTCCAGTGGGCTGGCGGTGTCGCCGACGCACCCCGGGATCGTCTACACGCACAACGACAGCGCCGCGGCGGCCGTCTTCTACGCCGTCGACGGCTCCACGGGGCGGACCAAGGCGGCGTACACGATCACCAACGCCGAGGCCCGTGACTGGGAGGGCATGGCGGCCTATCGCGATCAGGCGGGGCGCGGGGTGCTGTTCTTCGGGGACATCGGGGACAACCTCGACGGGGCCTGGTCGGATATCTCCGTCTATGAAGTGGCCGAGCCGACGCGGCTCCGCGGGGGCAGCCTGGAGGCGGTCCGCTATCGGTTCCGGTACGCCGACGGGGCGCGCAACGCGGAGGGCTTGATGGTCGACCCCCGGACGGGGCGGCTGTATGTGGTGACCAAGGAGTTCGACGGGCTGATTTACGCCGCGCCCAAGCAGCTACGGACGGATCGGGTGAACGTTCTCAAGCGTGTGGGATCCGCCCCGACCATGGCCACCGACGCGGCCTTCGCCCCCGACGGGTCGAGCTTCGTGGTGCGGACCTACTTCTCGGCGACCCTCTACCGGAAGGTCGACGACGAGATCTCCGGGGTCGGGATGCCCATGCTGCGGCAGGCCGAGTCGATCACCTACTCCGCCGACGGGAAGTCGCTGCTGACCGGGTCGGAAGGGGAGCACAGCCCGGTCGTGCGGGTCCCGCTGCCGGAGGCCGCCGTGCCGAGCCCTTCGCCGACACCGAAACCCTCGAAGGCGAGCCCGGCGGCGCTGCCGGTGGCCTCCGAGTCGGAAGGGCCGGACGCCGGGTTCATGATCGTCTTGTGGCTGGGCGTGGCCGTGGGAGCGATCGGGATCATCATCGGAGTCGCCAGGTGGGCCGGACGTTAGCCAGGTGTAGGGCTGGGCGTCGCCGGGTGCAGACGGATGCCCTTGGGGCCGTATGGCGGACTTCGTGATGAGCTACGCGGTGCCTGACAGCGCGAAGCCGAGCTTCTTTGTCAGGGGCATACCGGGATACTCACCGCGAATTGAGTAGGTGCTCCATAGCGCTCACGTGGGGCGGCGCGGGATCGTTCCCGTATGCACTCCGTCGGCTCTCCTACCTGCCCCGACTGCGGTGCCCCGTTGGACGGGTCACCACGCCGATGCCCGGCCTGCGAGCTTCCGCTCCATGGCCCGATCGCGGCTGAGTTGTGGCAGCTCGACCTCGCTCTGAACGAACTACGGGGGCGCGAGGCCCGGCTGCTCGGCAGGAGGACGGAGCTGCTGACCGCGCTCCGCGCCGCCGGAGAGCACCAGCCCGCCGGTGCCGAGGCTGGGGGAGCCCCGGCACCGGCGAGCGGAACGGCGCAAGCCCAGGCGCAGGCGGGCGAACAGGTGGGAGCGCCGGGCCAGGCGTGGCAGCAGGCGGGGGCCCAAGGCCAGGCAGGGTGGGCCGGGGCGCAGGGTCCGGCGGGCTGGCAGTTGGGGAATCCAGGTCAGGCCTTGCCGCCGAAGCGGGAGATGTCGCCGTCCGCCGTCCGGAATCTGCTGCTCGGGCTCGGTGGGCTGTTGCTCGTGGTGGCGGCCGTGGTGTTCACGATCGTCAGCTGGGGTTCCGTGGGGATCGGGGGGCGGGCCGCGATTCTGCTCGGGTTCACCGGGTTGACCCTCGCCGCGCCGTTCGTGCTGGTCAGGCGGGGTCTCAAGGCGACCGCCGAGACGCTGGCGATCCTCGGGGCGGCGCTGTTCCTGCTCGACGGGTACGCCGCGTTCCAGGTCTGGTTCGAAGGGCGCGTCGGTTCGCTGCCGTACACGGCGGGGCTGATCGCGCTCGCCGCGGGGCTGTTCGCGCTCTACGGCCGGCTGGCCAAGCTGTCGTTGCCGCTTCCGGTCGCCATCGGGCTGGCCCAGTTTCCGCTGATCATCCTCAGTGCCGACGAGACGGCCGCGCACGCCGCCGGGGCGCTGATCCTCACCGCCGCCATCGATGTCGCCCTCTGGGTGACCACGAAGCAGAAGGTCGCGCTGGCCGGGCTCTTCGCGACGTGGCTGCTCGGGTGCGCCGTCGCGCTCTTCCAGTCGACCGAGTATCTCGACGACCTGTCCCGGGCCCTCACCTACGGGGGGATTCTCGCGGTGGCCGCCGCCGAGGCCGGGTTCCTGGCGCTGCGGGCGAAGAAGTATCGGCTGGTCCCGATCATCGGGGGCGTCCTGGCGGGGGTGTTCGCGGTGCGGGCGCCGCTCATGGTGGTCGTGCCGGACGAGTGGTTCATCGTGGTCATCCCGGCGATCGCGGGCGCCTTCGCGCTGGCGCTGCGCAAGGAGGCCAGGGTCACCGCGCTGGGCGTCGGGGCGGTGGCGTCGGTCGTCGTACTGGCGCCGGTCGTGGTCGTGCTGCGCGGGCCCGTCGTCGACATGGGGCGCGGCGTCTGGTCGGGCGGGCTGGGCGTCGGCGCGGGCGACTATCTGAGCCGGGCCCCTTGGATTCCGCGACTGCCCGATCTGGTGCTGGTCGTGCTGATCACCGTGGCGCTGGCGCTGACCGTCAAGAAGAAGATCTTCGCGGTGATCGCGGGCGCGGTGGCGGTCGCGTTCGTGGCGCCGGTGTTCGACCTGCCCTACCCGGTCATGATCGCGTTGCTGCTCGCGATGACCATCGCCGCCGCCACGGTGCTGGAGCCGTCGTATGCCCGGCTCGCCCTGGTGATCGGCGTGGTCGCCACGCTGTGGGCGCTGGTCAGCGAGACCGCCACGCTGGTGGTGCTTGCCGTGCTGGCCGTCATCGCGGCCTGGGTCGCCCTCAGGGACGAGAAGCTGCGCGTCTGGGCCGCCAACGTGGGCGTCCTCTGCGCCGGTGGGTTCGCGGTGGCGGCATGGCTGTCGGCCGATCAGCAGACGCGGTTCCTCCCGTTCGTGCTGCTCGCGGTGGCCGCAGCGGCCGCGCCCTGGCGGTGGACCGAGATCGGGGCGGGGGTGCTCGGGCTGGCGGGGCTGGTGGTCGTACCGGACCTGAGGACTTTCAGTCTCGCCGCCGCCACGGCCGGGGTGATCGCCGCCGGGGTGGCGCTGCGGAAGGAGCGCGGGAACGTGGCGTATCTCGCGACCGCGCTGCTGCTGATCGCCTCGTGGTCGCGGCTCTACATCGAGGACGTCACGCTCGTCGAGGCCTACACCGCGCCGTTCTCCGCCGTGCTGCTGGTGTTCGGGTGGTGGAAGGCGCGGAGCGCGTCGTCGTGGCAGGCCTATGGCGCGGGGCTGACGTTCACGCTGCTGCCCAGCCTCTTCGTGCTGTACGACCAGCCAGAAGGGTGGGTCAGGCCGCTGGCGCTGGGCCTGGTGGCGCTGGTCGTGCTGGTCGTGGGCGCGTTGAAGAGGTTGCAGGCGCCCGCCGTGCTCGGGGGGTTCACCCTCGCGGCGGTGACCATTCACGAGATCGCGCCGTGGGTGGTCGATCTGGTGCTGCTCGTGCCCCGGTGGGTGCCGATGGCGGCCGGCGGGCTCCTGCTGCTGCTCGTCGGGGCGACCTACGAGAGCCGGATCCGCGACGTCAAGCGGGTCGGCGCGGCGATCCGGGGTCTGCGGTGAAGCGTTCGACGAACTCCTCGCCCCGCAAAGCGCGCTCGACCAGGGCGATCGAGGCGGCCAGGGCCACCAGCCGGGGACCCTCGCGGCGGTAGACCTCCAAGACGGCCTCGACCACGTGGGGCGGCAGGTGCTCCTTCAGGTCGACGGCCGCGTCGCGGTAGCCCGCCCGCGCGCCCTCGACCTGGGCGCGCACGGTGTGTCCCGCCATGCGGGCCAGCGCCAGCGGGTGGCGGCGCAGCACGCCGTAGGCGCGGTAGTCGGGCGGCACCGCGTCGAGCAGCCAGTTGACCGCCGATGTCTGCCAGTCTGGGCTGCCCGGAGGCGGTATCTCGGGTGGCCATCCCGGCGGAACATACACGTCAGTCAGTCTAACCGAACGTGAGTTCGACCTCGAATATGTGACAATCAGGGCATGAAGATCGGGGTCGTCGGAGCCGGCATCCTCGGGCTCGCGGTGGCGCGCGAGCTGACCTCCCGGGGCGCCGAGGTGACGGTGCTGGAGAAGGAAGACCGCGTCGCCGCGCATCAGACGGGGCACAACAGCGGGGTCGTCCACGCGGGGATCTACTACAGGCCCGGGTCGCTGAAGGCGCGGCTGTGCCGTGAGGGAGTGGCGCTGCTGCGGGACTACTGCCAGGAGCACCGGCTGCCCTACGACGAGGTGGGCAAGCTCGTCATCGCCTCGACCCGCGCGGAACGGGCGGGGTTGCGCGAGATCGCGGATCGGGCGCGGGCGAATGGCGTACCGGATATTTCCGAACTCGACGCTCTCGGCCTGCGGGAGATCGAACCCCACGCGGTCGGTGTCGGCGCCGTGCATTCTCCCCACACCGCCGTCGCGGACTTTCCCGCCGTGGCCCGGCACCTCGCCGCAGATTTGGATGTACGGCTCTCGCACCCCGTATCGGCCATCCACGAGTCGGCCACGCACGTGGCGGCGGGTGACCTGCGCTTCGACCACCTGGTCGTCTGCGCCGGACTGGGCACCGACGCCCTGGCGGGCAAGGGAGACGTGCGGATCGTCCCGTTCCGGGGCGAGTACTTCCAGCTGAAGGGCCGGGCGAAAGACCTGGTCAAGGGCCTGATCTACCCCGTACCCGACCCGAGGTTCCCCTTCCTCGGCGTGCACCTGACGAAACGGGTCGACGGCGAGGTGCTGGTCGGCCCCAACGCGGTCATGGCGCTCGCGCTGGAGGGCTATTCGTGGCGCGACGTGCGCATCGGCGAACTGGCGCGGATTCTCGCCTGGCCCGGCACCCGCAAGATGGCCCGCCGCCATTGGCGGACCGGCCTGCGCGAGTTGAACGGCTCGCTGCGGCCCTCGGCGTTTCTCAAGGCGGCCCGTCGATATGTCCCGGCGCTTTCCGAGGGCGACCTGGTCAGGGCGGGCAGCGGCGTCAGGGCCCAAGCCGTCGGGCGGGACGGCGCGCTGATCGACGACTTCGCCATCGACAGGCACGGACGGGTGCTGATCGTCCGGAACGCGCCCTCCCCGGCGGCGACGTCGAGTTTCGCCATCGCCGGGCATGTAGCTGATTTGACGTCAGCTTTAAGCGATCCTTCATAAAGTGCTCAGGTACGTCCCCCTCGTCCGAGAAGATGCCCATAGTGACTCCTGAAGCCCGACTGCTGATCGTCGAAGACGAGCCGAACATTCTCGAACTGCTGGCCGCGAGCCTGCGGTATGCCGGATTCGACGTCAGCACCGCTTCCAGCGGCACCGATGGGGTCGCGGCGGCGACCCGCCACCGGCCCGACCTCATCGTGCTCGACGTCATGCTGCCCGACATGGACGGCTTCGACGTCGTCCGCAGGTTGCGCGGCGGCGGCACCTTCACCCCCGTGCTGTTCCTCACCGCGCGCGACGCGACCGAGGACAAGATCCGCGGCCTGACCCTCGGCGGCGACGACTACGTGACCAAGCCGTTCTCGCTGGAAGAGGTCATCGCCCGCATCCGCGCCGTGCTGCGCCGCACCGCCGGCGACCCGACCGCGCCGCCACCCCGGCTGACCTTCGCCGACATCGAACTCGACGAGGAGTCCCACGAGGTCTGGCGGTCCGGCAACCCGGTGCCGCTGTCGCCGACGGAGTTCAAACTGCTGCGCTATTTCATGGCGAACGCTGGACGGGTGCTGTCGAAGGCGCAGATCCTGGACCATGTGTGGGACTACGACTTCAGAGGCGACGCGGGGATCGTCGAGTCATACGTGTCGGTGCTCCGCCGCAAGATCGACAGCCGGTCGGCGCCGAGACTCATCCACACCCTGCGCGGTGTCGGCTACGTGATGCGAACGTCGGTGTGAGATGAGCAGGGTGTCGCTGCGTACGAAGCTGATCGCGGCGATGCTCGCCCTGGTGGCCTGGACCCTGCTGGTGATCGGCGCGGCCAGCGTCTCCCTTTTGCGCAGCTACCTGGTCGACCGCGTCGACGAACAGGTCACCAAGCTCAGCGACCAGACGGTCGCCAGGCTCGCCCACGGCGGTGACCTGACCTATTCGATGCAGCGACTGCCGCCGGAGGGACTGGTCCAGCTGGTCATGGCGGACGGCTCGCCCGGTCCGTCGGCCAGCGGTGAATCCGTGGTAAGCAAGCCGTCCCTGTCTGATCTGCCTGCCCCCGGGGAGCCGGTGACGCACGCGTCAGATGGGCTGTCGTGGCGGGTGAAGACAGCGGCGTTGCCGGGCGGGGGCACCTTGGTGACGGCCATCGCGCTCGGCGGCGTCACCCAGATCACGACCCGGCTGGGGATGATCGTCATCCTGGGCGGGGTCGTCGTGCTGTGCCTGGCGGCCGGGCTGGGGATCCTGCTGGTGCGGCGGAGCCTGCGTCCACTGGCGGAGATCGAACGGACGGCGGGCTCGATCGCGGCCGGCAACATGAGCAGCCGCATCCCCGATCGAGATCCACGCACCGAGGTCGGGCGGCTGGCCCACTCGCTGAACGGGATGCTCGCCCAGATCGAGCGCGCCTTCGACGACCGCTCCCGCTCGGAGGCCGCCGCGCGGGAGTCGGAGGAAAGGATGCGCCGCTTCGTCGCCGACGCGTCCCACGAACTGCGCACTCCTCTCACCTCCATCCGCGGGTACGCCGAATTCCACCGGCAGGCCCCGCAGTCCGACGTGACGCGGCTGATGCGGCGTATCGAGAGCGAGGCCGAGCGGATGAGCCTGCTCGTCGAGGACCTCCTGCTGCTCGCGCGTCTCGACCAGCAGCGGCCCTTGCAGTCGAAGCCGGTCGACCTGCTGGCCATCGCCGGGGATGCCGTGCAGGACGCGCGGATCCTCGCGCCCGGCCGGTCGATCTCGCTGGTGGTCGAGGGGACTACGGCGCCGATCGTGTCCGGGGACGAGGTTCGGTTGCGGCAGGTCGTGGGGAACCTGATGTCCAACGCGCTGGCCCACACGCCTGACGGGGTGCCGGTGACGGTGACCGTGGGGGCGGGCGGGGACGAGGCTTTCATCGAGGTCGCCGACAAGGGGCCCGGGATGACGGCCGACGAGGCGGAGCGGGTGTTCGAGCGCTTCTACCGCGCCGACCCGGCTCGGACCCACGACGAGTCGTCGGGGACCGGGCTCGGGCTGTCGATCGTGTCGTCCCTGGTCAAGGCCCATGGAGGGACGGTGACGGTGGAGACCTCGCCGGGGGTGGGGGCGGCTTTCCGGGTGGCGTTGCGATTGGAGCCGTGATTTTGTACAGGTGTGCCTGAACAGGACTTCGAGCTGGGATCCGGCCCTTTGACCAAGGTGGATGTGTGGCTGCGTGCGGGCAATGTCCGCGCTGCCCACGACCGCGTCGGAGCGGATGGGTTCTCCGCTTACGTGAACGCCGCTGTGGAACGTCAGCTCGAACGGCATCTGCTGGAAGAGACTCTCGCCGGACCAATTCCTTATGCCCCGCCAGACGAAAGCCGGCCATGAGACGTGATGCATGCATGATGCATGCTACTGTGCGGGAATGGGCATCATTCAGATCCGCGACGTTTCTGAGTCCACCGAACTCGCGTTGAAGGCGCGAGCCGAGCGTGAGGGCAAGTCGCTGGCTTCCTATCTTCGCGACGTCTTGGATGAGATGGTGGCGACCCCAACCCTCGACGAGGTCATGGCGAAGATCGCCACCGACGAACCCGTCCCATACGACCCTGAATTCGTCCGGGAGACGATGCGGGACGGCCGTCGTTGAGCCTGGTGGTCGATGCTTCGATCGTCTTCCGGTTGCTTGCGAACGTGAAAGGCGACGATCTTCTCCGGCAGCGGCTGAGCCGTCAGATGCATGCACCCGCCTTGATCGACGTGGAGATCGCATCGGTTGTGCGGGGGCACCTCATCACCAGTAAGCCGGAGGTGCGGATCTCCGCAGAACGAGCACAAATCATGCTGGAGCGGTTCGCCCAGTTGAAAATAGTCCGGCATCGAATGGCGCCACTCCAGCAGCGGGTCCTGGAGCTACGCAACAACCTCACCGCCTACGACGGCATGTATGTCGCGCTCGCCGAGTACCTGCAGGTGCCGTTGCTGACCGATGACGCCAAGTTCGCCGGTTCAACCGGGCACCGGGCAGAGATTCACCGCTATCCGTCCCCGGCCTCCATTTAGAGCCCGGGGAAGGTGCTGTCGGGGAACTCTCCGTTGAGGGCTGAGGCTCCGGGGAGTTCCACCTTTTCGCCTTCCGCGAGGCCGCCGGTGATCTCCACTGTGGTGTCGCTGCGAACGCCCGTCGTGACCTTGCGCTTCGCGCCGCCGGACAGGGTGACCATGTCGTTCTGGACGGCTCTGGCCGGGACGTAGACCACGCCAGGGGACTCGTCGGTGACGACCTGGACGGTGGCGGTCTGGCCCAGCAGGAGGCCCTCGGGCTGGTCGGCGAAGGAGATCGTGACGCCGTACTGGACGAGGCGGTCTGTCGTGGTGGACATGGGGTCGATGTGGGAGACCGTGCCCTCGTAGGTGCCGTCGACGGTGCCCAGGGTGATGGTGGCCTGCTGGCCGGTCTTCAGGGAGCCGATGTCCGACTGGGTGAACAGGGCCTTGACCTGGAGGTCGTTCAGGTCGCCCAGGCTGACGAAGGCACCCTCGGTGTAGGGGTCGCCTTCGACGCCGTTGATCTGCAGGACCGTACCGGCGGCGGGGGCCTTGATGACGACGCCCTTCAGGGCGTCCTTGGCGGCGGTCAGGTCGTTCTTGGCCCTGGTGAGGGCCGACTCGGCCTCCGCCTCGGTCATCTGGGGGCCACCGCCGCCCTGCGCGAACTGGGTGCCGCCGCCTTGGGGGCGCTGTTGCTGGGGCTGCTGACCCTGGTCGCAGTTCTGCTGCTGCGGCTGCTGTGAGGGGGCGGCAGTCGGGGCGGTGCCGGTCGGGGAGGGCGAGGGAGAAGGGGACGAGGACGGCTTGCCCGTGGGGTCGAGGTGGACTTCCGCCTCACCTTGTTGCCTCGGCTTCCAGGACGGCGAAGCCGACGGGGATGGGGTCGGGCTCGGGGGCTTATTGGTGATCTTGGTGAAGGAAACCGCCGCAGCCCGGATGCCCCTGCCAGTGCCGGTCGGAGTGGCCGACGGCGACAGGGAGGGAGACGGGGAGGGCGCGCTGGTGGGCGGCACCGACGGTTCGCTGCTTGGCTGGCCTGATGGCCTGGGGCTGGGCGACGGGCTGGGCGAGGCTGATGGCCGGCTGCTGGGCTCGCCGGTCGGCTGGCCGCCTGGCTGTGCGCTCGGTTGGCCGCCCGTGGGAGGGCAGCCCGCCTGGGACTGTCCCTGCGGCTGCTGGGTGGGGGCCGCATACGAGCCGCCCGTCGAGCCCGACCCCGAGATGTCGTCGAGCTGCTCTTCGGCCGCGTCCAGAGAAGCCTTGGCCGCGTTGTAGTTCTCCCGGGCGATCGTGTCGTCGATCCTGGCCAGCAGGTCGCCCTTGCGGACCTGGGCGCCGATCTTGACGTACACCCTCTTGACTGTTCCCGCCGTCGAGAAGGCCAGGTCGTGGATGCCGTCGTCGATGGTGTTGCCCGCCGCGGACGCGACCGAGGTCACGTCGCCTCGCTGGGCGGCGACGAGTTCCACGCTCGGGAGGGCCCGTGCGTCCTCTCTGGTCAGGATCACGCCGGTGGTCACCAAGACGACGGCGGCCAGGGTCAGGCCGCCGGCGCGTAGCCGGGTACGGGTCATGGTGAGCCATCCTGGTGAGTCCGCGTCATGCTCCGCTGAGGCGAAACTGCGAGTTACCTGTGTACCGCTTGACAGGAAACGTTCAGGGCCGGCGGAGGGCGTTCCCAACCTGACCCGGCAGTGTCCATCCCTGTGAAGTTGTCGACGAAGCGCAGAGCGCTGATCCTCAACGCCTCGCTGGGGGTGTTGCTGCTCGGCGGGGCCGGAGCGGCCTGGGGCTCCCTCGGGGGCGGCGGCGAGCCGGCGGAGTCGGGGAACGTGCTGACCACGACCGTCACCCGGGGGACCGTCGAATCGGCCGTCACCGCGTCGGGGGCGGTGGAGAGCTCCCGCAGCCGGTCGCTGGGTTTCGCGACCCAGGGGACCGTCGACTCGATCGCGGTCGAACCGGGGCAGAAGGTGAAGAAGGGGCAGGTGCTCGCGCGGCTCGACGACGAGAGCGCGCAGGAGGGCGTCGACGCGGCCAAGGCCGGTCTCGACGCCGCCGAAGACGGCGACACCGACACGGCTTCGGGCTATTCGCAGTACGTCTCCGCGAAGAACGCCTACCAGGCCGCGAAGCGGACCCTCGCCGGCACCGTCATCAAGGCCCCGTTCGCGGGGACCGTCACGGCGGTCGGCGGGACGGTCGGCGGGCCCTCCCAAGTCCAGGAGGGCGGCTTCGTCGACATCGTCGACCCGAAGAAGCTACAGATCGTCGGGAACTTCACCGAGTCCGACGTGACCAAATTGAAGGTCGGCCAGGAGGCCTCGATCACCTTCGACGCGATTCCCGGGGTCACGGCCGCCGGGGAGGTCGCGCTGATCGGGGCGCAGCCGCAGACGGAGAACAACGTCGTGAACTACGCGGCCACGATCGAGCTGACCGACATCCCCGAACAGGTCAGGCTCGGGCAGACGGCGTCGGTGAGCGTCGTGATCGAGCGGGCCGAGAACGTGCTGACGCTGCCCTCCGCGGTGATCACCACGGCCGGTGGGCGGAGCACGGTGACCGTGCTGGCGGACGGCAAGCAGAACGTGAAGGCCATCGAGACCGGGGTCAAGGGGACCACCGGCACCGAGATCGTCTCGGGCCTCGACGAAGGCGACCGGGTCGTCCGTCCGGTGGCCTCGACGACCGGCCAGACCGGGGGCTTCCCCGGCTTCGGCGGTGGCGGCGGCATCCGCCCCGCCGGAGGCGGTTTCGGTGGGGGCGGACGGCAATGAGTCTTGTTCTGGACGTACGGGACGCCACGAAGGTCTACGGCGTGGGCGAGACGGCGGTGCACGCCCTGCGCGGGGTGTCTCTCCAGGTCGAGCCCGGTGACTACGTGGCGATCATGGGGGCCTCCGGCTCCGGCAAGTCGACCCTGATGAACATCATCGGCTGCCTCGACGTCCCCAGCGCCGGGGGGTTCCACCTCGACGGGGTGGACGTCGGCGGGCTCGACGACCGGCAGCAGGCGGTGGTCCGCAACCGCAAGATCGGGTTCGTCTTCCAGTCGTTCAACCTGATCCCGCGCATGAGCGCCCTGATGAACGTCGAACTGCCGCTCGCCTACGGCGGGGTCAAGCCGGCCGAGCGGCGACGGCGGGCGCTGGCCTCCCTCGAACTGGTCGGCCTGGCCGACCGGGTGAACCACCAGCCGAACGAGCTGAGCGGCGGCCAGCAGCAGCGCGTCGCCATCGCCCGCGCGCTGGTCAACTCGCCGACCCTGCTGCTCGCCGACGAGCCGACCGGCGCGCTCGACAGCACCTCCACCCTGGACGTGCTGGGCATCTTCGACCGGTTGTCGGCGGCGGGCCGCACGATCGTCGTCATCACCCACGAACCCGATGTCGCCGAGCACGCCAAGCGGGTGGTCCGGCTGCGGGACGGGCGGATCATCGAGGACACCCGGCTCGCCCCCGTGGACGGCCTGCCGCCGCGGCTCAAGGAGGTGACCGCGTGAGCGCGATCGAGATCGTGCGGTTCGCCATCCGGGGGCTGGCGGCCAACAAGATGCGCTCCGCGCTGACCACGCTCGGCATCCTGATCGGGGTCGCGGCGGTGATCCTGCTGGTCGCGGTCGGCGAGGGCTCCTCGCAGTCGATCCAGAAGAACATCGCGCAGCTCGGCGCCAACACGCTGACGGTCAGTGCCTCGACACAGGGCGGCGGCCGGTTCGGGGGTCAGCAGCAGCAGAGCAGCGGGCCGCGCACCCAGGCCAAGGCGCTGACCGTGGACGACGCCAGGGCGCTCGCCGACAAGGCCGCCGCGCCGAACGTGACCTCGGTGTCGCCGGTCGTGTCGGCGAACTCGCAGACGGCGTCGTACGAAGGGGCATCCCACACGATCTCGCAGGTGGTCGGCACCTACCCGAGCTACTTCGAGGCCTCTAACAAGCCCGTCGCCAAGGGCGCCTACTTCTTCAACGACGACGTGCTGGCCGCCCGCAAGGTCATCGTCATCGGGCAGACCGTGGCCGAGAACCTGTTCGGCGCGGTCGACCCGGTCGGCAAGCAGATCACCATCACCGGCGTGCCGTTCACGGTCGTCGGGGTGCTGAAGGAGGCTGGGTCGAGCAGCGGGTTCCAGGACGCCGACGACGTCGCCATCGCGCCGCTGCCCTCGGTGCAGCAGAGCCTCACCGGGTTCGGGCCGCTCAACCAGATCCTCGTGAAGGCCGCGTCGGCCGACGACGTGGACGCCGCGCAGGCCGAGATCACCTCGGTGCTCGACCAGCGGCACGGCATCGGCGGCGCGGTCTCGGCCGACTACCAGATCCTCAACCAGGCCACCCTCCAGGAGACGGTCAGCGCCGCGACCTCGACGTTCACGGTCCTGCTGGCGGCGGTGGCGGCGATCAGCCTGCTGGTCGGCGGGATCGGGATCACCAACATCATGCTGGTCACGGTCACCGAACGGACCCGGGAGATCGGCATCCGCAAGGCCATCGGGGCCCCGCGCGGCGCGATCCTCGGCCAGTTCCTGGTCGAGGCGACGCTGCTGAGTCTCATCGGCGGCCTGCTCGGGGTCGCCATCGCGGTCGTCGGCGCCCAGTTCACGATCGCCGGCATCACCCCGGTCGTGGTGCCGAGCTCGGTCGTGCTGGCGCTGGGCGTCTCGGTGGCCATCGGGCTGTTCTTCGGCAGCTATCCCGCCAACCGCGCCGCCAAGCTGCGGCCGATCGAAGCCCTGCGCTTCGAGTAAAGGAGTCACGGTGCCCAGGCGCATGTCCGCCGACGAGCTGCTGGAGACCTCCCCGTTCCGGGGCGAGCTCACCGAGGAGCTCACCGCGCGCCCGAAGCGGGCGAAGCTCCCCCGACTGACCGTGTTCCTGGCCGCCGGAGTGCTCCTGGTGGCCGGGATCCTGGTCGGCATCCAGGCCCAGAAGGCATTCGGGGAGCCGACGACGCCGGCGTTCCCGAACATCGCCCGGGGCGGGTTCACGTCTCAGGGCGGTCAGGGAAGCGGGTCCGGCTTTGCCGGAACGGTCGGTACCGTCAAATTGGTCGACGGGGCCAAAATCTACGTCGCCGGCGCCGACGGGAGCACCACCGTCGTCACCACGGGCGAGAAGACCGAAGTGAGGTTGTCGAAAGAGGGCAAGGTGGCGGACCTCAAGCCCGGGGCGGCGGTCGTCGTCCAGGGCGAGAAGGACGCCGACGGCAATGTGGCGGCCACCAGCGTGACCGAGGGCGGTGGCGTGCCGAGAATGCGAGCGAACCAATGAGTGAGGCCAGGCTCCTGGTCGTCGACGACGAACCGAACATCAGGGAGCTGCTGTCGACCAGCCTCCGCTACGCCGGGTTCGAGGTCATCACCGCGGCCGACGGCAAAGAGGCGGTCGCGGCCGCCGAACGCTTCAGACCCGACCTGATGGTCTTGGACGTCATGCTCCCCGACATGGACGGCCTGTCCGTCGCCACCCGCCTCCGGTCCGCCGGACGGCGGGTTCCGGTCGTTTTCCTGACCGCCCGCCAGTCCCACGACGACAAGATCGCGGGCCTTGCCCTCGGCGACGACTACGTCACCAAGCCCTTCTCCCTCGACGAGGTGCTGGCCCGCATCCGGGCCGTGCTGCGCAGGGCCGGGGCCGCCGATCCGGCGCCCGCCCGGCTGCGGGTCGCCGATCTGGAGATGGACGAGGACGCCCACCAGGTCTGGCGCTCCGGCCGCCAGGTGAGGCTGTCGCCGACGGAGTTCAAGCTGCTCCACTACTTCATGGTCAACCAGGGCCGGGTGCTGTCGAAGGCGCAGATCCTCGACCACGTCTGGCGCTACGACTTCGGCGGCGACCGGAACGTCGTCGAGTCGTACGTGTCGTACCTGCGCAAGAAGATCGACACCCGCGACCCGAAACTGATCCACACCCTGCGCGGCGTCGGCTACGTGCTGCGTGCCCCACGCAGATGAGGCGCGTGCCGCTCTGGGCCAGGCTGGTGGCCGGGACGCTCGTCCTGGTCACCCTGGCGATCACGCTGACCGGCGTGTTCGCGGTCCGGCTGCTGCGCGGCTACCTGGTGGGCCGCATCGACCAGCAGCTCACCGCCGCCGCGCCGCCGCTGCGGGATCTCCCTCAACCGGATCGGCCCCGGTCGGGGCAGCGGCTGCCGGGCCTGTTCCACGTGCTGATCCTCGACGCCGACGGCAACGTGGCCTTCCAGATAGCGGCCTCGACCACTGCGGAGCAGCCGCATCTGGTCGGCCTCGACCAGGCCGCCGTCAAGACGCTCGCCGGGCGCCCCTTCACCGTCGGATCGATCGGCGGGACGGGTCCGGAATGGCGAGTCGTGGCCGTGCCCACCCCAGATGGGCGCAGCCGCGTGGTGGCGGTCAGCATGGGCGACATCGACCACACGGTCGCCCGGCTGACCGCCATCGTGGCGGGCGTGGGCGCGGGCGTGCTGATCATGCTGGGGCTCGCCTGCTATCTGCTGGTACGCCGCAGCCTGCGCCCCCTCGGTGAGATCGAGCACACCGCCGCGGCCATCGCCGAGGGGGACCTCTCCCAGCGGGTGCCCGAACAGCCCCGCAGCACCGAGATGGGCCGTCTCGGCGGCGCGATCAACGGCATGCTGCACCAGATCGAGCTGGCCTTCCGCGACCGGGAGCAGTCCGAGGCGGCGGCCCGCGCGTCGGCCGCCGAGGCGCGCGGCTCGGAGGAGAAGATGCGCCGTTTCGTGGCCGACGCCTCCCATGAGCTGCGCACCCCGCTGACCTCGATCAGGGGCTTCGCCGAGCTCTACCGCCAGGAGGCCGACCCCGACACCGAGAAGCTGATGGGCCGCATCGAGGGCGAGGCCTCCCGGATGGGCGTCCTGGTCGACGACCTGCTCCTGCTCGCCCGCCTCGACCAGCAGCGCCCGCTCGAACTGGAGCCGGTCGACGTGCTCAGCCTGGCGGCGGGGGAGGTCCTCGACGCCCGTCTCCTGGCTCCGGAGCGCGAGATCGATCTTGTACGACTCGACGACTCCGAAGACGCTCTCATGATCATCGGAGACGAGGCCCGGCTGCGGCAGGTCCTCGGCAACCTGGTGGGCAACGTGCTCAAACACACCCCGGAGGGTTCGGGCTTCACCGTCGCGGTGGGCTCGTCGGTCTCGGGCGTCGTGATCGAGGTCGCCGACGAGGGCCCCGGGCTGCGCGATCCCGAGCGGGTCTTCGAGCGCTTCTACCGCGACGACCCTTCTCGCAGCCGGGGGGCCAGGAAGGGCGGCGCGGGACTTGGCCTGTCGATCGCGGCGGCCCTGGTCGACGCGCACGGCGGCACGATCAGCGCGTCCAACGGGACGAAGGGCGCGATCTTCCGCGTGGAGTTGCCAGCATCCTCACAGGAGTAGTTCAAGGGGCTCATATGCCCGCAGACTTCGATGGGTGACGTGCAGAAGACCGTCTTCGCCGCCATGACGGCGGCCCTTCTCCTGACCCTGACCGCCTGCGGCGGCGACGCCGAGGCGACCGGCGCCGCCCCTTCCGCCGCCGCTTCGGGCGCGCCGGGCGACCGCGCCGCCCTGACCGAATGCCTCAAGGAGCACGGCGTCACCTTGCCCGAAGGCGGTGGATGGGGCGGCAACCGCAACGGCGGCCAACCAGGCGAACGCCCATCGGGCCCGCCTGAGAGCCGCCCGTCGGGCGAGCCTCGGGTGCGGCCCTCCGGTTTCCCGTCCATGGACGACAAGACGCGCGAGGCCCTCCAGGCCTGCGGCGGCGGTCAGATGATGGGCGGTCGTGGCGGTGGTGGCATGGACGACTCGGCGCTGAACGCGTTTCGTACCTGCATGAAAGACAACGGCGCGGAGGTGCGGAGCTTCCGCGACGTCAACCGGGACGACCCGGCGATCAAGAAGGCCTTGGAGAAGTGCGGGCCGTTGCTGCCCTCCGGAGCGCCCTCAGCGCCACCCGCGTCGTAGACCTTTGCGGTGAGTTGGGGCGTGCGCCACGTTGCGCACGCCCTTTTGAGGGAAGTCGGACGGTATGTCCGAAGACGGGTTGGCGACGGCTCTCCAAAGCCTGCGTGCGCAACTCGGCCGCGACCTGTTCCCGCTCGCCATCGGGAATGTCGACGCCGACCGCCACGCCCAGAAAGAACTCACCGGCCAACTCGACGATTACCTGCTCCCTCGCCTGGCCGCCATCGACGCGCCTCTCCTGGCCGTCGTCGGCGGTTCGACCGGCGCGGGCAAATCCACCCTGGTCAACTCGCTCGTCCAGGACGACGTCACCGCCCCGGGCGTGCTGCGTCCGACGACCCTGGCCCCGACCCTCGTGGCCAGCACGGAAGACGCGGCCTGGTTCACCTCCGCGCACATATTTCCGGGCATGCCCCGCTCGACCGGCGACGGCCAGCCCGGCACCCTCAAGATCGTCACCTCGCCGCTGATCCAGCCCGGCCTGGCCCTGCTGGACGCCCCCGACATCGACTCGGTGGTCACCGCCAACCGCGAACTCGCCGCCCAGCTCCTCGCCGCCGCCGACCTCTGGCTGTTCGTGACGACCGCCAGCCGGTACGCCGACGAGGTCCCCTGGGGCTTCCTGCGCATCGCCAGCGAACGCAGCACCGCCATGGCGGTGATCCTCCAGCGAGTCCCCGAGGAGGCCCGCATCCCGGTCGCCGCCGACCTGCGCCGCCTGCTCAAGGAGAACGGCCTGGCCGACACCCCGCTGTTCGAGATCCCGGAACTCCCGCTCCCCAGCGAACGCGCCCGCCTCCCCGAGATCGCGGTCCGCCCGATCAAGAAGTGGCTCGACGGCCTGTCCGCCGACCACGAGGCCCGCGCCGACGTGGTCCGCCGGACCTTGAGCGGCGCCCTCGACAGCCTGTCCGTCCGGGTCCCGGCCCTGGCCGAGGCGGCCGACCGGCAACTGCTGGGCGCGAACGAACTACGCGGTCTGGTCGAGAAGAGTTACGAGGTCGGCATGGCCGATTTCGACGAGGCCATGCGCGACGGCACGCTGCTGCGCGGCGAGGTGCTGGCCCGCTGGCAGGACTTCGTCGGCACCGGCGACCTCATGCGCTCCCTGGAGACCCGCGTCGGCTGGCTGCGCGACCAGATCGTGGCCGCCTTCACCGGCCGTCCGGCCCCTGACAAGAAGCTGAGGGTGGCCCTGGAGAGCGGCGTCGAATCGCTGATCAGGACCACCGCCGACGGCTCGGCGGAACGCGCCGTGGACGCGTGGCTCTCCACTCCACAGGGTCGTGACCTGCTCGAACGTACCGGAATCGAAACCGCGGGAAAACTCGGCCGAGTCTCCCCGAACCTGCCACCGAAGGCCGCCGCGGCGGTCCGCGACTGGCAGGGTTATGTACTGGAGCTCGTCCGCAACGAGGGCGCCGACAAACGCAGCATGGCCAGGGCGGCCTCCTTCGGCGTGAACGGCCTGGGCCTGCTGATCATGCTGACCGTCTTCGCCTCCACGGGCGGCCTGACCGGCATCGAGATCGGCGTCGCGGGTGGCACGACCGTCCTCAGCCAGAAGCTCCTGGAGGCGGTCTTCGGCGACCAGGCGGTCCGCCGCCTCACCGACGCCGCCCGCGCCAACCTGCGCCAACGGGTCAGAAACCTGTTCGACGAGGAGGCAGGGCGCTTCTCCGTCCTCCTGGAAGGCATGGAGACCACCGACACCCACGCCCTGCGAGCCGCCGCCGACGCCGTCGAACAGCGCAAACGCGACATCCCCGGCGGTGCCGCGTGAAGCTCCTGCGCCGCCGTTCCCGCGTCTCCCTGGACGACCGCCTCAAAGCCCTGGGAGCCGCCGCCGACCTGGCCGAGGGCCGCGTGGCCGGGGAACCGGTCGAACGCGCCCACGCGGTGGTCGCCCGAGCCGGGGCCAGAGCGGGCCTGTCGGTCGACCACACGGTCGTCGCCCTGGCCGGCGCGACCGGCAGCGGCAAGTCCTCCCTGTTCAACGCCCTGGCCGGGACGAAGGTCGCCACCGTCGGGGTCACCCGCCCGACCACCTCGAAAGCCCAGGGCGCCCTGTGGTCCCCCGAGGGCTCGGGCCCGCTGCTCGACTGGCTCGACGTCCCCACCAGACATGTCGTCCACTCCGACGAACTGGCCGGGCTGATCCTGCTCGACCTGCCCGACCACGACAGCATCGAGCTCTCCCACCGGCTGGAAGTCGACCGCCTGGTCGCCGTCGTCGACCAGCTCGTGTGGGTCATGGACCCCCAGAAGTACGCCGACGCCGCCATCCACGAGCGCTACCTGCAACCGCTGGCCCGGCACGCCGACGTGACCATGGTCGTTCTGAACCAGGTCGACCGCCTGCCGGAGAACGCGGTCCGCAGATGCATGGACGACCTGCGCCGCCTCCTGGCCGCCGACGGCCTGCGAGACGTGCCGATCCTGCCCGTGTCGACGGTGACGGGCCAGGGCGTACCGGAACTGAAGAACCTCCTGGCCGAACTGGTCGACCGGCGACAGGCGTGGTCGTCGAGGCTGGAGGCCGACACCGCCGGCGCGGCGGATCACCTGATCGCCGCCTCCGGCGGCCTACCGGTTTCCGAGCTGCGCACCCCCGACCATGAGGCCCTCGACGAGGCCCTGTCCGAAGCGGCCGGAGTCCCCTTGGTCGTCAGGGCCGTCGCCAAGGCCCACCGGCACCGCGCGGTCGCCGCGATGGGCTGGCCGGTGACCCGCTGGCTGCGCCGCTTCCGCCCAGACCCGCTCCGCCGCCTGCACCTGCACCGCCCCACGGCGGGCCGCACCTCACTGCCGCAGGCACACGCGATCCAGGTCTCCCAGATGGACGCCGCCGTCCGCGCCGTCGGCCAGGAAGCGGCCGATGGCATCCCGGAACCCTGGGCCGCCTCCATCCGCCGCTCGGCCAGAGAACACCACGACCGCCTGGCCGACGCCCTCGACGGCGCGGTGGCCGGCAGCGACCTGGGCATGGAACGCCGCCCGCTGTGGTGGCGAACGGTGAACACCCTCCAGTGGCTGCTGTTCGTGACACTGCTGGCGGGTCTGGCCTGGCTCGTCGTTCTGTACGTGGTGGGCTTCCTGCAACTACCCCACCTCTACACCCCGACGGCCGGGGACGTCCCGTGGCCGACGACGTTGCTGGTCGGAGCGGCGATCGTCGGTGTGGCGGTGGCCCTGCTGACGAGAGGCCTGGCCTGGATCGGCAGCCGCAGGAAGGCCCGCAAGTCGGCCAAGGTCCTACGGCAGAACATCTCAGACACCGCCGACCGCATGGTCATCGCCCCGATCACCCACGAACAGACCCGATACGCCACATTCCTGGACCAGGCGAAGATGGCGCGCGACTGATCAGCTGCTAATTCTGGTCCGATTAACAGTTAATTAGCTGTCAACTTCGCCAGAATTAGCAGCTCGCCGGGTCCTGACGACAGCTAGGCCCGGTCCTTCGACTTCGTCAGGTCGGTCAGCGGATCCGGGATCGCCTGGCCCTTCTCGATCGAGCGGGGCAGGGAGTCGGCTTCCGCCTCCGCCTTGGCCTGGGCTGCCGCCGCCTCGGCCTCGCGCACCGCGTCCGCCCCGGCCGGCCGCTCGCGGGTGGGCTGCTCCCGGGTCGCCGCCGACTGCGGGAGCGCCTCGGTGAACGCCTTCGAGACACCTTGAAGGGCCGAAGTCACCTCTGACGGGATGACCCAGAACGTGTTCCCCGGGCCCGCCGCGAGCTGCGGCAGCATCTGCAGGTACTGGTAGGCCAGCAGCTTCGGGTCGGGGTCGTTCCGGTGCACGGCCTGGAAGACCTCGTCGATCGCCTGGGACTGGCCCTCGGCCTTGAGGATCTGGCTGGTGCGCTCACCCTCGGCCCGCAGGATCGCCGACTGCTTCTCGCCCTCGGCCGTCAGGATCTGCGACTGCCGGAAGCCTTCAGCGGTCAGGATGGCCGCTCGCTTGTCACGTTCGGCGCGCATCTGCTTCTCCATCGCCTCCTTGATGCTCTTGGGAGGGTCGATGGCCTTGATCTCCACCCGGTTGACCCGGATGCCCCACTTGCCGGTCGCCTCGTCGAGGACGCCCCGCAACTGGCTGTTGATGGTGTCCCGGCTGGTCAGGGTCTTCTCCAGGTCCATGCCGCCGACGACGTTACGCAACGTCGTCACGGTCAGCTGCTCGACGCCCTGGATGAAGTTGGCGATCTCGTATGCCGCCGCGCGCGGGTCGGTCACCTGGAAGTACAGGACGGTGTCGATGTCGACGACCAGGTTGTCTTCGGTGATGACGGGCTGAGGCTTGAAGCTGACGACCTGTTCGCGCAGGTCCATCAGGGGGCGCACCCGGTCGATGTACGGGATCACGAAGTTCAGGCCGGGATCCAGGGTGCGGCTGTAGCGGCCCAGGCGCTCGACGTTGGCGGCACGCGCCTGGGGGACGATCCTCAGCGTCCGGAACACGGTGACGACCGCGAACATCGCCACGATGATCAGGATGACGAGCAGGGCGACTTCCATATGGTCACTCCCGTGGATAGACGAGGGCTGTGGCGCCCTCGATCTCGAACACGTCGACGGTGGCGCCCACGGGGATGACGAGGGTCTCGTCATAGGCGCGGGCCGACCACTCCTCGCCGCCGATCTTGACGCGGCCGCCGCGGCCGGTGACCTCGTGGGTCACGTACGCGGGCTTGCCCACCAGGGCTGAGACGCCGAACTTGGCGGCGGGCGGTTGCTTGAGGTGCCGCAGGGCCAGGGGGCGCAGGCCGAGCAGGCCGCCGCCGGAGCTGAGGACGAAGATCAGAAGTTGCAGGCCCGGGGAGAACCCGAGGGCGGCGGAGCCCGCGGTCAGCAGGGCCGCGACCGAGATGATCCCCATCGCGGCGGTGAGCGTGAACAATTCGGCCACGCCAAGGGCCACCGCGAGGATCAACCATACGATCCACGAGTCCATGTGCACCGCCCTATCGATAGGGGGTTCCTACAGTCCAACCTACCCGTCAGGGAGCCAGCGCGCTGCCCGCCTTCCACTGGTTCCAGGGGAGTTGCCAGAATCCCCAGCCATTGGCTGGTTCGAGTGGTCTGTCCGTGCCGACGATCACCACCGGGTCGCCCCTCAGCGAGTTGTCGAAGAACCACTTCGCCTGGTCCGGACGGGCGTTCACGCAGCCGTGGCTGACGTTCAGCCGGCCCTGCGCCCACAGGTTGTCCTTGGCGTGGACGTATTCGCCGCTGTTGGAGATGCGGACGGCGTGGTCGATCATCAGGTCGTAGTATTCCGGGTCGCCGGGCTTGCGGCGGGGGGAGACCATGCGGACCTTCTCCTTCTTCTCCATCGTCAGGTGGACGCCGCTGGTCGTGGTGTATTCCCTGGTCGTGGCCGTGCCGGCGCTGATCGCCATGTCCTGGGCCGGGAGGCCGTCCTTTACTACGGTCATGCGGTGGGTTCGCGTGTCGATGAGGCTGCTCATGTTCCGGCCGATGACGAAGGTGGCCGAGGAGTCGGCGATGCCGTACACGCCGGGGGCGAAGCGCAGGCCCGCCAGGTGGGCGGTGAAGCGCACTTTCGTGCCGGGCTGCCAGTAGTAGCGCGGGCGCCAGACGGCCTGGGTGTCGGAGAACCAGTGCCACCCGCCTTCGACCGGGCGGTCGGGGACGACCTCCAGAGCACGTTCGACGGCGGCTCTGTCGGGAACCGCGAGGGGGAAGGTGACCACGATCGGCATGCCGACGCCCACCGTCTCGTCGGGGAGCGGGTCGATCTTGGGCGGGGTCGGCGGTGTGCTCGTCAGGGTGCGGAAGCGGCCGCTGATGCGGCGGTCGGTGGTGACGGCCGTGACGACGTGGTCGGCGCCGGGGCGCAGCGTCCACGACGAGCGCCATTCGCTGCGAGCCTGGTTGAACCTGCCGGGGACGGGGAGACCGGCGGCTGTCACGGTGACTGACTTCAACACGCCGCCGAAGCTCTTGATCGTCAGGCCTCGGTCGGGGACCGCCCGCTTCTCGCCCAGGGCGGGGGAGATCGCGACGCCGATGGGGGTGAGGGCGGTCACCGGGGAGCAACCGACAAGGGTGATCAGTGTCATGAACAGGGCCGTGAGCAGGCAGAGGAAGCGCGGCACCGCGCCGACGTTACCGAAGGGTAGCGGGCAGGATACGCCCGGTTACCTCCCCGAGGGACAGTCCTGACGGGGTCGTGGCCGTGATGGTGACCGTGTCGCCGTCTTCGAGGAACGACTGGCCGCTCTTGAGCGGCTGGGCGCCGTTCCAAGTGAGTTCGATGAGCGATCCGGGGTCGTCCACGCCGGAGACGGTGCCGCTGGCGTAGAGGTCGCCGGTGCGCAGCGGGGCGCCGTTGACGGTGATGTGGGCGAGCATCTGGTCGGGGGTCCAGTACATGTCCCGGTAGTTCGGGTTGCTGAGCGTCTCGCCGTTCAACGACACGTGAAGGCGGAGATCCAGGCCCCATTCGGCCTTCCGGCGCAGGTAGTCGAGCGGTTCCGGGTCCTGGGCGCGGCCCGGCACGCGGGCGTGGTCGAGGGCGTCGAGCGGGGTCACCCAGGCGGAGATCGACGTGGCGAACGACTTGCCGAGGAAGGGGCCGAGGGGGACGTACTCCCAGGCCTGGATGTCGCGGGCGCTCCAGTCGTTGACCAGCACGACCCCGAAGACGTGTTCCTCGAAGGAGCCCGTGCCGCCGGTGCCGACGACGTAGCCCACCTCGGCCTCGATGTCGAGCTTCAGCGACGGGCCGAACGACGGGCGCTGGCCGCAGGGGCGGCGGACCTGCGTACCGGAGACGACGACCGTGCCGGCCCGGCCGTGGTAGCCGACCGGGAGGTGCCGCCAGTTGGGCTTCAGCGGCTCCTCGTCCGGGCGGAACATGCGGCCCAGGTTGGAGGCGTGTTCGAGAGAGGCGTAGAAGTCGACGTAGTCGGCCACGTCGATCGGCAGGTGCAGCCGCACCCGGTCGAGCGGGATCAGGTGCTCGGCGCAGCGGTCGTCGGCGAGCAGATCCTGCACGCGGGCCCTGGTCGCCCGCCAGACGGCGCGGCCCCGGGCCATGAACGGGTTGAGCGTCGGTTCCAGGAACACGTCGTCGTGCAGCAGGGGCGCCAGATCCAGGACCTGGTCTTCCAGCCGCACTCCGATCCGGGGGTTCCCGCCGTCGACGGAGAACACGCCATACGGCAGGTTGTCGAGCCCGAAACTCACGCGTCTTCTCCGATCAGGCCGAGTTCTCGCAGGTCAGCGATGGGCTGGCCGGTGCTGCAGGAGCCATACGAGATCATGGTCGCCCTCGTGCTCACTGCCTCTTCCTCTGTTACGGCTACCGCCAGACGCACCAGCCGATCCGCGTCAGAGGTGGCCAGAATCGGCAGCGGGTCACCCTCGTGCAGTGCGGCGTGGGTGGCCAGCAGCAGGTTGAGGAACCCGTGACGCCAGACGCCGAGCGTGGCGTCGTAGTGCCGGACGGCGTGGTGCAGCCCGGCGGTCGCCTTGAACGGGATGCCGTTCCGCGTGCAGAAGGTGATGAACCTGGCCACCTCCTCGGGCGAGGGGAACGCCTCCCGGGTCAGCCCGCCACACCTGATCTTGAACCCGGCGCGGCCGTTCTCGGGATGCGGATGCGCGACGGCGTCGATCCCGTCGAGCTCGTCGGCGGTGACCTCGACGAACAGGCGCGCATCCGAAAGAGGAACGGGCTTGCCGAGCCGCACCTCGATGAGATCCACGTCTCCCGGGTCGACCTGGGGATCGTCCACGATCACCCCGATCCTCTCCGGCCGGGGCGCGGTGATCTCGTGCAGGCGGCTGGCCAGGCAGAGGAACCGATGGGTGAGCACCCTGCTTCCGGCCACGCGGTCGGCCTCGTGCCGGGCCAGCGCGTCGGCCATCGGCAGCGAGGTCGGCGGGAACAGCCCGGCGTCGTCGACGAGGTCCGCGAACAGCGGGTTCATCGGGCCCAGGTCCAGGCGTAGTCACCGTCTTCGCAGGCCAGCGCGCCCGGCCCGAGGTCGAGCGGCCGGAACGTGTCGATCATCACGGCCAGTTCGGTCGTCTGCGTCGCCCCGGACGCGATGACCGCCTCGACCGCGCCCGGCTGCGGCCCGTGGGTGAACCCGGCCGGGTGCAGCGACACCGACCCGACGTCGATGCCCGAACCGGCCCGCGCCGAGTAGTCGCCGCCGACGTAGAACATGAACTCGTCGGAGTCGACGTTGTGGTGGTTGTACGGGATCGGCACCGCGTCCGGATGGAAGTCGAGCGGCCGGGGGCAGAACGAGCAGATCACGAAGCCCGGCCCCTCGAACGTCTGGTGCACGGGCGGCGGCGCGTGGGTCCTCTTCACGATGGGCTCGAAGTCGCTGATGTTGAACACGTAGGGGTAGAGGCAGCCGTCCCAGCCCACCACGTCGAACGGGTGGTTCCGGTACGTCAGCCGGGTCAGCCCGCCCCGCGTCCTGACCAGGACCGGCACGTCCTCCCCTTCGACGATCAACGGCTCCGACGGCCCCCGGAGGTCGCGCTCGGAGTAGGGGGCGTGCTCGAGGAACTGGCCGAACTGGGACAGGTAGCGCTTGGGCGGCCGGATGTGCCCGGAGGCCTCGATCGTGAGCGCCTCCACGGGCCCGGACGGCACCCACCGGTGGATGGTCCCCGTCGGGATCACCACGTAGTCGCCCTCGCCGACCTCCATCGCGCCGTACATCGACTCGAACCTGGCCCGCCCCGACTTGATGTAGACGCACTCGTCGCCCATCGAGTCGCGGTAGAGCTCGCTCGCCCGGTCGGAGGCGGCGTAGCCGATCCGCACGTCGCCGTTGCCGGCCAGCAGCCGCCGCCCCGAGACGAGGTCGCCGTCGGGGGCGAGATCCTGCGTGCGGAAGTGGCGGGGTGACAGCGGCAGGTTGGGTTCCAGCGCGCTTTTAAAAGCATCCACGGCCTCGGCCTTGGTGATGGCCGTGGGCGCGTAGCGGTGGTAGAGCAGGGAGGCGTCCGAGGAGAAGCCCTCCTCGCCCATCAGCTCTTCGGCGTAGAGCCCGCCGTCCGGACGGCGGAACTGGACGTGGCGTTTACGGGGGACCTCTCCCACGCTGCGATAGTGCGGCATCGTCGCCTCCTGTACGCATACCGGACGTTGGCGTCCACTATACGTCAAGCGCCTCCCCGAGCTCCTTGGCGGCCTCCGACACGAGCGGCCCCGCGACCCTGACGTCGAGGTCGCCGAACGAGATGATCCCGACCGACGCCTCCAGCCACTCCAGCCCCGTGATCGGCGCGGCCACCCCGCGGGCTCCCTCCTGGAGCTGCCCCTCGGTGGCCTGGATACGCGGCTTCCCCTCGCGCAGCGACAGGATCGCCAGCCCGGCGGCGCCCTTCGACAGCGGATGACGGGATCCTGCCCGGTAGGCGACGTGGAGATTCGTCCACGACGGCTCGACCACCGCCATGGCCAGCCCCTCGCCCCCCTCGGCCACGGTCAGATGGGCGGTCGCCCCCGACGCCTCCGCCAGCCGCCGCAATGCCGGCACCGCCGCCGCCATCAGCAGCGGCTGCACCGCCTGGGCCAGCTTCACCACCCCGAACCCGAGCAGCACCCGGCCTGCCGCGTCCCGCCGCGCGAACCCCTCGTTCTGCAAAGACGCGACCAGCCGGTAGACCACGGGCCTGCTCACTCCGAGAGCGGCGGCCAGTTCGGTCGGCGTGAGTCCGTTGGGGGTCTCCGCGAGGAGACGGAGCAGCCTTAAACCGCGCTCAAGGGTCTGTGCCGACTCAACAGCCATGGGGTCGATTATGGGACGGTGCAGAAAGTGATTGTGGTGGGCGCCGGGATCTGGGGCGCGTCGCTGGCCCTCCGGCTGGCCGAATCGGGCCGTCAGGTGACCCTCGTCGAACGTCTCGCCGGCGATGACCCCCGCCGCGCCAGCGCCGGGGCGACCCGCCTGGTGCGGTCGGCCCACGGAACCTCGGAGTTCTACGCGCGGATGGCCTGGCAGGCGACCCGCGACTGGCTGGCCCTCAACGAGCGCGCGGGCGAGCAGATCTTCCTCCCCCAGGGCGTCATGTGGTTCGGCCGGGAGGCGGACGGCTGGGAGGCCCGCAGCGCCGAGGTCCTGAAAAATCTGGACATTCCTTGTACGTTGCTCGACCCCGCCGAGGCTGCCAGGTTCTACCCGGAGCTGCGCCACGACGACCTGGCCACGGTCCTCCACGAGCCGGAGGCCGGCGTGGTCCGGGCGCGCCGGGCCACCGAGGTGATCACCGGCCTGGCCCAGGACGCCGGGGTGACCCTGATCAGGGGCGCGGCCGGGCCCGCCGGGCGTCAGGTGGTGATCGACGGCGAGGCGATGACCGCCGACCAGGTCGTCTGGGCCTGCGGCGCCTGGCTGCCGGAGCTGTTCCCCGGCCTGCCGATCACGGTGACCCGCCAGGACACCACCCATTTCGCCGCCGGCTGGACCGGTGTCCCCGCGTTCTGCGACTACAGCGCCTCCGCCTACGGCCACGGCGACGTCGGCGGCCACGGCATGAAGATCACCAGTGACGTCGAGGGCGAGCCCGGGTTCGACCCCGACTCCGCGCGCGGCGACATCCTGCCTGCCAGCGAACAGCGCGCCCGCGACTACCTGGCCCGCCGCTTCCCCTCGCTGGCCGGGGTCCCGCTGGGCCTCACCCAGGTCTGTCAGTACGCCCTCACCCCCGACGGCGAATGGGTCATCACCGAGATCGAGGACGGCGTCTGGGTGCTGGGCGGCGACAGCGGCCACGGCGCGAAGCACGCCCCGGCCCTGGCGACCTACCTGACCTCGGTGTTGACCGGCGAGGCGGCCATCGACCCCCGGTTCGGCCTCCACCAGAGGGATAGCGTGCGCGGCCTGCGAACCAGCGGCGAGACGTGATCTACTGCCCGGCATGGGTGAATTCGGGGCGGCGGAGGAGATCGCGGTCGAAAAGGGTGCGCTCTCCGGAAAGGCGTCGGCCTTCGGCAAGATCGTGATGGCCCTGCTCGCGGCGGCGGTCCTGACGGCCTCGGCGGCTCCCGTGGCGACCGGCGTGCCCGGCATCTCCGGCGTGTCCGACACGACTCCGGGCCTGGAAGGCGCCACCCCCGTCGAGGCCCCGGCGGTCGATCTGGTCTGCGAAGGCGGCTGCCCCATCGGTGACGCGGGCGAGATGGGCGACGAGACGTCGCCGTTCCCCGAGGGTTATGTCGAAGAAGACCAGGAGTGCACCGGTGGCGGCTGCGCGGTCGACCCGGAGTCAGCGATCATGATCGATCCCCTCACGGGGAAGGTCGTCGAAGGCGAATAGGTTCGCTCGTGGCGTCGCGCGACCGGGAGCGGGTGGTCGGCGCCGGATGCGGCGAGGACCGGGGACGGCGGTCGGGGCCGTGGTGGGCGGAGCCGTAACGGAAGAAAAGCGTGAATGAGCCGGGGCGCGGGCGCCCCGGCCGCGTTCACTGATCGCCTAGCGGGACGACTCCAGCCAGGCGCCGAACTCCGACAGGTTGATGAGGCCGTCGCCGTCGCCGTCGACCTTGGCGATCACCGCGGCGGCGCCCGCCTCACCGAGGGGCTGCCCGAGCAGGTCGGCCAGCCGGGTCAGCTCTTCGGACGAGATGAGGCCGTCCCCGTCGGCGTCGACGAGGGCGAAGGTGGGAGCATATTCGCTCATGAAATCCTCCTCAGATACGCGATCAGCACCCTAGCGGGATATCACTGCCCAAGAGCGGCGTAGCCTCGCATTCATGACGCGGATCCTCGTCGTCGACGACGAGCCTCAGCTGTTGCGCGCGCTGCGGATCAACCTGGCGGCCCGCGAATACGACGTCGCCGTGGCCGCCGACGGCGCCGCGGCGCTGCGGCTGGCCGCCGACTGGCACCCTGACCTGGTCGTCCTCGACCTCGGCCTGCCCGATCTCGACGGCGTGGAGGTCATCCACGGGCTGCGCGGGTGGACCAAGGTGCCGATCATCGTGCTGTCGGGCCGGGCGGGCAGCACCGACAAGGTCGGCGCCCTCGACGCCGGCGCCGACGACTACATCACCAAGCCCTTCGGCATCGACGAACTGCTGGCCCGCATCCGCGCGGTGACCCGCCGCACCGCCACGACGGGCGCCGACCCGGCGGCGGTGAAGATCGGCGACCACGTGATCGACCTGTCCGACAAGACCATCTCCGGTGGTGTACGGCTGACGCCCACCGAATGGCACCTCCTGGAGATCCTGGTCCGCAACCCCGGCAAGCTCATCAGCCAGCGCCAGCTGCTGACCGAGGTGTGGGGCCCCGCCTATCTCAAGGAGACCCACTACCTGCGGCAGTACTTCGCCCAGCTCCGCCGGAAACTGGAGAGCGACCCGGCCCACCCGGTCCACCTGGTGACCGAACCGGGCATGGGCTACCGCTTCCAGCCTTAGTGGGTTGCATGTCGCGCATCGATTGCATGGACTGCAAAATGTGCGTAATGTGCAATGTGTGATGTCGGCTGAGGATCGTCGGAAGCGTCAGAAGGCGGCCAGGCGGCAGGCCATCAAGCTCGCCGCGGTGCGGCTGGCCCTCGACAGGGGGCTCGACGCGCTGACCGTCGAGGCGATCAGCGAGGCGGCCGACATCTCGCCGCGCACGTTCTTCAACTACTTCTCCGCCAAAGAGGACGCGCTCGTCATGGAGCCGTCGTGGACGGCGGAGGAGCTCGGCGCGCTGCTCGCGGCGCGTCCCCGTGATGAGCCGGCGGTCCGCTCCATGCGGGCCCTGGCGAAAGAGATCGCCGAGTCCTACGTTCCCGCGCGGGAGGAGATCGAGCTGTGGCGGCGGCATCCCGAGCTGCTGTCCCGCGCGCGGCCGGGAGATGAGGAGCGGATCTTCATGACCCTGTCGCTGGCCGTCGGAGAGCGGATGGGCGCCGACGCGATGCGCGACGTCTATCCCAGCGTGCTGGTCACGATGACGATCTCGACGATCCAGTGGGCGGTGCGCGCCTCCTGGGCGACCGATGGCGCCAGATCCGTCGACGCGCTCATCGACGAGGCGTTCGACCTGCTGGAACGCGGCCTCTAGTCCCTTCTCACCCCACACCCCTCAAGGGGGCGCTTCGCCATGCCACCAACAGCCGTGCCACAAACATGGGACACACGGACGGTCATCGGCGCGACCGCCTGGATCCTGACGCTGCAGTTCTTCGTCGCGCAGGTCGTGGCGCAGGTCGCGTCCGCGGCGCCGTACCACCCCTCCCTGCAGTTCGTCAGCGACCTCGGCAACACCGTGTGCGGGCCCTTCACCTACTACACCGACGGGCAGCCGGTCTTCGTCTGCTCGCCGCGGCACGACCTCATGAACGCGTCATTCGTCGCGTGCGGGGTGCTGCTCCTGCTCGGGTTGTTCCTGACCCGGTGGCCGGGTGGACGCGCGGCGCGCGTCCTGCTGGGGATCGCGGGGTTGGGCTGGATCCTCACCGGGCTGGCGCCGGAGAACGAGAGCCTGCTGGTCCACAGTCTCGGCAGCCTCGCTGTGATCGTCGGCGGCAACGCCGGAATGATCATGACCGGCCTGGCGACGCGACGGGTGCCGCGCCAGCGGGCCCGAGCGGTCTTCTCCCTGGTCATCGGCGCGGTGGGGACCGTCTCGACCCTTCTCTACCTCACCAACACCTTCCTCGGCCTGGGCCTCGGCACGATGGAACGCCTGGCGGGCTATCCCCTCCCCATCTGGACGATCGTGATGGGCGTGCTGCTCCTCACTCAGGAAAGGCGTCACTGAGGGGGCGTTTCTGCGCCCAGTGCGCGGTGGTGGGCGGCGATGCCGTCGAGGAGGCGCTGGAGGCCGTATTCGAAGACGGTGTCGAGGTCGAAGTCGAACTGTTCCCTGACGACGTGGCCGAGGCCCGGATGGTCGGCGGACGTCGCCCAGCGGCGCAGGTCACCGCCCCGCACGCGCATCCAGTCGTCGGCCGACATCCCGGTGTCCTCCTCGGCCCTGGCCTCCGCCAGCCGGACCAGGGCCATGCCGCGGACGTGGCCGAACAGGTTGATGTGCGTGCACAGCATGTCGTGGGCGGCGAAGCCCATCGCGTGCAGCGTGCCGAGAGACCATTCGGCGAGCGGCAGCACGTTGGGCATGAGCTGCGGGCGGCTCAGCGAGAAGATCTCGGCGGCCCAGGGGTGGCGGGAGAAGGTCGTCCAGAAGAGACGGGCGGCCGCCTCCAGACGGCGTCGCCACTCTCCCTGCGGGATCTCGGGCAGGCGGGTGCCCGCGAAGACGTGGTCGGCCATCCGCAGCGTCAGGTCGCCCCGGTTCGGGACGTGCCGGTAGAGGGCCATCGTGGACACCCCCAGCGCCACGGCGACCCGCCGCATCGTGACCAGGGGCAGCCCTTCGGCGTCGGCGATCTCGATCGCGGCCTCGACGATCTCGCGCTGCGCCAGCCCTGGGCGGCGCGCGCGGTCGCGGGGCGGTGCGGCGCGCGGGTCCTGCCGCCGCACCACGGTGCCGCTGCCGGGGACCGTCTCGACCAGGCCCCGCGCGCGCAGGGCGCCGATGACCTTGGTGGCGGTGGCCATCGCGACCCCCCGGTCGCGGACGATCTGCCTGGTCGACGGGGCCACCCCGCCTGCCGCCAGGCGACCGCTCCGGATGTCGTCGGCGATGTCGTCGGCGATGCGGAGGTAGAGCGGCCGGTCGGTCATCGGTCTCCAGGTGCACTAGTGCGCTGGCCGCACTGTACTACCTTCGATGCTTTGGAAAGACGGTTCTGCGTACGTTGTAAGCATGACTGACCCAGTGATCTCGGCTGATGGCACGCCGATCGAATACCTCACCGTGGGGCACGGGCCCCACGTCATCGTCGTCCCCGGCGCGCTCGCCGTGGCGGGCGACTTCGCCGCGTTCGCCGGGCTCCTGGCGGGCCGGCACACCGTGCACATCGTGCAGCGCCGCGGCCGGGGTGGCAGCGGGCCGCAGGGCCACCACTACGGCATCGCGCGGGAGTGCGAGGACGTCGAGGCGGTCCGCGCGAAGACCGGGGCACGGCTGATCTTCGGGCACAGCTTCGGCGGGCTGGTGGCCCTGCGGGCCGCGTGCGGCAACCCGGCCTATGACGCGGTGGCCGTCTACGAGCCCGGGGTGTCGGTCGACGGCTCGATCCCCTCCGACTGGATCGAGCGCGCCCGCCGCGAGGTCGCCGAGGGGGCGGACCTGGCGGCGTTCCTCACCTTCATCCGCGGGATCAACCCCGAGCGGACGGGACGGGTCCCCCGGTGGTACCTGAAGCTCGTCCTGCGGTTCGCGATCCCGCGCGCCGAGATGAGGTGGAAGCTCGCCCTCATGCCCCAGACGATCGGCGAACACGCCGAGGTGGCGCGTCTGGACCGCCACCTGGCCGACTACCGCGACATCGACGCGCCCACCCTGATCATGCGCGGCAGGGGCCGGTTCGCCGCCCTCGGCCGGCTGGCCGAGACGATCCCCCGCGCCGAGACGGCGACCTTTCCGGCACTCGACCACTTCGCCCCGGAGAAGAAGCCCGCCGACCTCGCTGACACAGTTCTGGGGTTCTTCGCGACGCACATCCGAACGGGCGCGCCGATCGAGGAGTGACTGGGTGAAAGCCCTGGAGCCGTGGCCTGGGATGGCCACGGCTCCAGGGTTCGCGGGCCGTTGTCAGGCGGCGCCGCGACGGTGGGGTCCGTGATCGGCGGGTTCCCCGGGAAGGTCGGGTCAGCCGGAGGCCGGGTTCCCGTGAGGGTCGCGGCCTCCGTCAAGGGTCACCCGACGGTGCAGGTGGGGACGGGAGCGGTGTTGGTGGCGTTCCAGGAGGCCAGGAAGCCGAATGTGGTGGCGGCGTTGGCGCCGAGGCTGCCGTTGTAGCCCGCGTTGCGGACGGTCACCTGGCCGCCCGACTGGGTGTGGGAGCCGTTCCAGAGCTGGCTGATCTGCTGGCCGTTCGCGAAGGTCCAGCGGACCGTCCACGCGCTGATCGCCGTGTTCCCGGCCCTGACGGTGACCTCGGCCTGGAAGCCGCCGCCCCACTGGGTGCCGGGCGTGTAGGTCGCCGTGCATCCACCGGGCTGGGGCGTCGGAGTCGGTGTTGGTGTCGGGGTCGGGGTAGGCGTCGGGCTCGGCGAACGGGACGGGGTGGGGGAGGGCGTCGGCGTGGGGGTCGGGGAGGGGGTGGTGCCGTTGATGGCGGCGGTGAGGGCCGGGTACCAGGCGTTGGAGATCTTCTGGTCGCCCGTCGCGTTCGGGTGGACGCCGTCGGAGGTGTCGCTCGCGGTGCTGAAGCCCGTCCACTGGTCGACGACCGTGATCGGGGACTGGGCCGTCGTGCGGGCGGAGGCCCACGCGGGGATCGCGTTGTTGAGGGCGACCGTCCGTCCGGCGCACTCGCCGCAGCTCGACGGGTTCATCGGGATGATCTTGGCGACCAGGATCTTCATGGCGGGGTTCTTGGCCCGCATCTGGGTGACCAGGGTCGAGTAGGCGTCCAGGATCTGCTGGGTCGAGCGGTTGCTCCAGACGTCGTTGGTGCCGAAGTGCATCATCACGATGTCGGGGCTGGTCGAGTTGAGCCAGCCGACGAGCTGGTTCTGGGAGGCGACGTTGGTCACGAGGAGGCCGCCGTGGCCCTCGTTCTCGCCGTCGTAGCTGAAGCCGCAGCCCTGCGGCGGGAGGGTGCCGACCATGTCGACGGACGTGTAACCGGTTTGCTGCAGGCGCTGCCACAACAGGGCGCGCCAGCAGCCGGGGGAACCGGTGATCGAGTCGCCCAGTGCCATGATCCGCACTGTGGCCGCCTCGGCGGGCCGCGTCACGAAGAACGCGGCGAGCAGCACCAGAGCCGCCACGAAGGCGGTCATCTTCGACGTCTTCACGGCCGGATCGTAAGAACCGGTTCTCCTGGACTCCTAGAAACTCATTCCGGACGATGCTCTGACCTGCGGCGACCTATGTACGTTTCACGACTGAACCAGTTCAGTAAGTGCGGCGACGCCGACCGAGCCGGGCGCCCGCCGCTCCCGCGCCGCCTGGTTCGCCTCCCGCTGCAACATCGCGTTCACCGGCGTCGCGACCCCGTGGAGACGGCCGAGCAGGACGACCTCGCCGTTGAGGTAGTCGGCCTCGATCGTGCCGCTGCCCTTCGCCAGGCTCTGCCACGACGAGCCGCCCGGCCGGGGCACGCCTTCGATCTCGCCGTGCTCGACCAAGTCTCCGCGCCGCTCCCGCTCCTCATGGGGAGTGGTCACGTCGATGCCGGCGGCGGCCAGCACGGCGACGCCCTCGTCGCGGGCGCGCCGGGCCAGGTCCTGCCCGGCCGGGTCGGGTCCGGCCAGGGCCTCGACGGCGTTGCCGAGGTTGCCGAGGAGCTTGCCGTACTTCCAGCGCATGATCGCGGGGTCGGCCCACGAGGCGAAGCCGCTGCGGTCGAGGTCGGCGGCGATCGTCTCGGCCAGTTTGTCCACACCCTGTGGATAACGCCCGAGCGGGAGCATGCCGGACTTGGGGGCGCCGTAGGCGACGATGGTGCCGGGCTCCAGATGCAGGGCGGGCATCCAGACCAGCATTCCGTAGACATCGGAGAACAGCCGCAGGGCGATGCGTTCGTTCTCGACGGCGTTCTGCGCGCACACCACCGGCAGGCCGTCGGCGTGGGGTGCCCACGTCTGGAGGGCGGATGCGGTGTCCTGGGTCTTGGTGGCGACGATCAGCACGTCGCCCTCGCGCAACTCCAGGTCGGAGGGGTCGCCAACGGCCGTGATCGGAAGTGTTCCAGACCCGTTCGGCGTGATGAAACGTAGTCCGGTTGAGCGGAGCGCGGTCAGATGAGACCCTCGGGCAGTCAATATGACGTCGTGGCCGGACTGGAAGAGGCGGGCGCCGATGGTGCCCCCGATGCCGCCGGCCCCGATGATGATGTAGCGCATGCGCCCGATTCTGCCCGGCTTTACAGTCACGGAGAGCTCTGCCACCGTGACATGGAACGCCAGCTTCGGCGGATTTCGGGTCACCCAATATGCTGCGGAACGAAAACTGCGGACCTCAAGGAAAGGAAGGCTCATGTACAAGGAGTTCGCGATCGAGGTCGTCGTCTGGCTGATCCCGGTCGTCATCCTGCTGGGCCTCGCCTGGCTGGTCACCGCGACCGCCTGAGACGCGCAGCCGGAAAGCCCCGTCTGACCGCGCCGGAACGGCGTCTACCGCAGTTCCAGCGCGAAGTCGCCCGCCGGGCAGCCGGAGATCCGCCAGCCGCCGGGCACCTCGCGGAACGCCACGCTGGACATCCCTGACGCCGTCACCGCCGGGCGGGTCGCGCCCGGCGCCCACACGTCGAGATCGCACCGTCCGGTTCCCCCGGTTCCGGTCAGCCGCAGATGGCGACGCTCCGGATCCGACGACACCGAGGTGAGACGGCCCGGCACTGTCCTCGGGTAGGCCCTGCTCACCACGTTGAGCACGGAGGGTGACGGCGCGATCTCCGCGCCGGTCACGCAGTCGACGGCCATCAGGTTGCCGGCGGTCGCCGGATCGGTCCCGAAGAGCTGTGGATCGCCGCAGGACTGCTTCCACACCCAGAAGGCGCCGCCGATGATGGCGCTGTCCTCCGCTCTCGCGTACGCCTTCAGCCGCCCCCCGCCCCACGCGTTGGTCCACAACGGGGTGCCGTAGCGTCCGGCCATCCGCGCCGCCAGCCCGACCGCCCGTTCGGGGTCGATCGGCAGGTCGTCGGGCTTGACGGCCAGCACCAGGCGGGGATCGGCGGCGAAGCCGGGCCAGGGCGACCACAGCGGGCCCGGCTCGAAGAAGATCAGGTGCGGGTGGCCGTCCGCCGCGCGTTCGGCGGCCCTGATGGCGGCGACGGCGCGGGCGTAGAAGCGGCCGAGGGCGGCCGAGGAGGTCAGCGGCGGGGTCTCGCCGAGGCCGGGGCTGTTCAGCAGGTCGAACCCGGCGACGGCGGTCGAGGTGGCGAACTCGCGGGCCAGCCGTCCCCACGTCGCCACCAGCCGCGACTGTATGCCGTCGCGGTCGGCGTAGAAGTCGGTGAAGGCCCGGGTGACCACCGGGGCCAGTTCCTTCGCCAGGAACGCGCAGCGGCTGCTGCCGTCGAACGGGGTGGCCCAGCCGGGGGCGCCGTTCCCGCCGGTCAGCGGGGTGCTGCCGGCCGGGCAGGTGGAGCCCATCGGGGCGACGACGCCCCGTCCCCAGGCGTCTTGGTGCAGGTCGATGACGGTGACCATGTCGTTGTCTTCAGCCTGGTCGACGGCCGCGCGGATGCGGGCGACGTAGCCGGTGTCCAGCGCCCCCGGCGTGGGTTCGAGCAGCGACCACGAGACGGCCAGGCGGACCACCGAGAAGCCCATCGCGGCCATCTGGCGGAAGTCGTCGTCTGTCAGGGGGCGCACCGTCTCCTTGGTGGCGTCACCGCTCCAGTAGTCGACGAGCTGGTTCACTCCAACTCCGCGTAAGAGCACCTGGCGGCCCCCGGCGTCGGTGATCACCGGGCCGGACAGGGCGGCGGCCTCGGGCGACAGGCCCAGCGCCAGGGCCAGCGCCAGGGCCAGCGCCAGGGTCGGCGCCAGGGTCGGCGCCGTGCTCCTTCGAAGCAGACTCGCGGCGCGAGCCACGGCCGGCCTCCGGCCGTTCGCGTCTCGCCTCTTCCCGCTGGGCAGCAGGATCGTGGCCGTGGCGGCGAACAGGCCGATCACCGCGCCGTAGGAGGCGCCCACGGCCAGCCTGATGACCAGGGAGTAGACCGGCCACAGGTCGGTGGTGACGGCGTCGGCGGGGCCGTACGCGAAGAGGGCCGTGAGGCTCTGGGCGATGCCCAGGAAGAGGCCGCCGCAGACGCACGCGAGCCAGCACCCGACGAACCGCCCGGGTTCCCGCACCAGCCGGGCCGACGCCAGGTGGACGACGGCGAGGAAGACCGCCAGCCCCATCAGCCCGCCGACCACCCCGGCGTCGGGCGTCGGCGCGAAGAACCACCAGCCGCCCCCGAACGCGTAGCCGACGGGGGAGTGCGTCCACCACTCGTGCCCGAGCGCGAGCAGCCCGCCGATGGCCGCGAACGCCGCCATCAGCGTGAACTCCGGCACCGGCCGCCCCCACGCCCGCCGCGCCCCGCGTGTCACGATCCAACCGGGGATCGCGGCGGGCCAGCAGAGAACGCCCAGGTAGATGCCGGTGAACCCGGTCGCCCATGCGGTGGTGAGGGGGCCCTCGCCCAGCGGAACGGTCCCAAGGAAGCGCCCGGTCATCGCGGCCAGCGCGAGCACGCCCCACGTCGCGAGGAAGCCCCGCCGCAACAGGTAGGAACCGCCGAAGAAGGCCGCCACGGTCAAGGCGCTTTCGGGGAGGTCCGGCGCCAGCAGGCCCGTGAAGTCGACCAGATTGAAGACCCAGAGCAGCCCCGCGAGCAGGGCGGACCCGGCGCCGGCGGCGCGGAGGGCGGTCGGGTTCACGGTGATGCGGCGGGGGATGTGACGGGGCACTCCGTGATCCAACCAGCCTCACTGGCCTCTCGACTAGGGGTGTTTGCGCAGGTCAGATCGGCATATTTCGGTCCAAAACCCATCAATTAGGACCGATCGCGGTATTTCGGTCAGGCATCTACAAAAGTGTCACTCCGCTGCAATATTGATCATCGTCATTTGATCATGTGATACTGCGCCGGTGATGCCGATGTTGCTGCAAATCATCACAGGTGCGACATAAGCCCAGTGAAGTGAGAAACGGGAGGTAATCGACACTCTACGGACCGTCAAATTCGGTCATCGTTCCTGGTCACGTACGCACGACTCTCGTGGACAGTTCACAAGCGCTCATCCGCCGTGAGCGCCATTGTGCTGCGCAAATCCATCAGTGTGGGGAGCCACCAGAAATGTCCGTCGACACGCCCGCGAGATCCGCCCGGCCCCAGCGCAATCTGCCACTGCACCGGTTGCTGCCCATGGTCGTCCGCGCCCCGCTGGAGGGCCTGGCCGATGTCGCCAGGGAGGCCGGAGGGGAGATCGTCCGGCTGGACGTCGGGCCGTTCCGTCCGTACCTGCTGAGCCACCCCGACCACCTCCAGCACGCACTGCGCGGCGACTGGACGAGCTATCTGCGCAAGGGCATGTTCTGGAAGCCCATCGAGCGCCTGCTCGGCGACAGCGTGATCGGGGAGGGACCCGGCTGGGCCGCCAGCCGCAAGGTCCTCCAGCCGCTCTTCACCTCCCGCTACGTCACATCGCTGACCGCCGACATGGCCGCCACGATCGACGAGGGCCTCGACGAGCTCACGCCGGACGTGCCGATCGACGCGATGGACCAGATGAACCGCATCGTCACCCGCGCGGTCATCTCGGTGCTCTTCGGCGACCGGATCTCCCCCCGGGAGGCGGAGGTCCTCGGGCCCGCGTACACCGTCGCGAACACCTCCTTCGGCTTCCGGATCGCGCTGCCGTTCGTGCCCGACCGGGTGCCGCTGCCCGGCGACCGCGCGTTCATGGGCGCCCGGCAGGTCATCGACGACGTGATCTACCCGCTGATCAGGCAGGCCCGCAGGGAGAAGAGCGACGGGCCCGACATCATCTCGGCGCTGGTCCGCGCTCGCGACGACGAGGGTCGCGAGCTCACCGACGTCAAGCTGCGTGACGACCTGGCCAGCATCTACGGCGCCGCCGCCGAGACCACCGCGGTCGCGCTGACCTGGCTGTGGCCGATCCTGCACAGCCACCCCGAGGTCGCCGCGAAGCTCTACGCCGAGATCGACGAGGTCACCGGCGACGGCCCGGTGGACGGCGAGACGCTGCCGAAGCTGCGCTACCTGAACATGGTGCTGCGCGAGATGCTGCGCCTCTACCCGTCGGGCTGGGCCATGCCGCGCATGGTCGTCAAGACCCACGAGATCGGCGGGGTCACCATCAGGGCAGGGTCGCAGGTGCTCATCAGCCCGTACGTCACCCATCGCCTGGACGAGTTCTGGCCCGACCCGCTCACCTTCGACCCCTCGCGCTTCGACCCCGACAAGGAGAACCGGCGCAACCGCTACTCCTACCTGCCGTTCGGGGCGGGGCCGCACCAGTGCCTCGGGCAGCACCTGTTCTACATCGAGGCACCGCTGCTGATCGCCGGGCTGCTCAAGCGGTTCCGGCCGGAGCTGATCACCGAGGGGCCGTTCCCGGTGCAGCCGGCCGGCACGCTGCGCAGCCGCAAGAAGATCGAGATGATCCTGCGCCCGGTGAATAAGTGATCGACGCCTACTCCGCCGGCCGGGTGAGCGGGCTGGCGGCGGGTTCGGCGCGCGACCTGACCGCGTGCGCCGCCGCCCACCCCACGCTCTTCCCGGCCAATCCGTTCGACGCGACCCTGTTCAGCGCCGTCTCGCTGGCCAACGCGTTCGGCTCGCCCGACGCGACCGTGGCCGGACTGCGGGTGGCCAACCGCCTGTCGCTGTGGATCTTCGCGGTCGACTGGCTGATCGACCACCGGGCCGAGAAGCTCTCCGAGATCGACGCGATCGTGGACGAATGCCTCGACGGCACCGCCATGAGCCCGCTGACCGCCTTCCTCTGCGAGATCCGCGACGAGGTCGCCGACACCAGCGGCCTCTTCGAGAACGAGCTGACCAGGATGCTGCACGCCATGCGCCTGGAGTTCGTCTGGAAGACCGGCGACGAACTGCCGACGTTCGACGCCTACCTCGACAACGCCGCCAACTTCGGATCGACGTTCGTCAACGTCGCCCACTGGATCAGGAACGGCGTCACCGGCGTGCCCGACCTCCTCCCGGCCAGTGACGAGGTGCAGAAGGTACTGCGCTTACTGAACGACCTGGCCACCCACCACCGGGACGTGAGCTGGGGCGACCTCAACGCCCTGATGCTCGGCCCGACCCCGGACGAGGTCCGCGCCCACATCGAGGTCCTGGTCGGCAACGCCAAGAAGCTGAACGGCCCTCAGCGCGACTATCTGGCCCGCCAGATCGGCTACAGCTCCGGCTTCTACGGGGTCGCCGACTACTGGGGCAGCCGGTGAGCGCCGACGAGCTGCTCGACGATCTGATGGCAAGGCCGTGGGGAGACGTGTCGCCGTCGGTCTACGAGACCGGCCGTATGGTCACCCTGGCCCCCTGGCTGGGCGGCCACATCGAGCGTATTGAATATCTGTGCGCCGAGCAGCGCCCCGACGGCGTCTGGGGCCCGCCCGACGGCTATGACCTGGTGCCGACCCTGTCCGCGACCGAGGCGCTGCTGTCCGCCGTCGACCGGGGGGATCCGGCCCCACGCCGTGGTGATCCGAAGGCCGCCGCACACCTCGGCACGGCCGCGCTGGCGCGGCGGCTGGTCCACGAGCCGTGGCGGCCGCTGCCCGACATGCCGGCGATCGAGCTGATCGTGCCGCACCTGATCGGCCTGATCAACGAACGTCTCGGCGGCGCGGGCCTGCCCCTCCCGCCCGGCATGAGCGCGGCCCCGCTCGGTCGAATTCGGGGCAGGTTGAAATCCGGTGGGCAAGTTCCAGAGAAATTGCTCCATGCCTTGGAAATAGCTGGGGATTCCGCGACTTTTGCGCAAACAGTACTTACTTCTATTGGTACGGTCGGCGCCTCTCCCGCGGCGACGGCGGCCTACCTGGGAGACCGGGGGCTCCTGGAACCCGGCAACCCGGCCCGCCTGCACCTGGAGGCGGTGGCCCGGCGCTTCGGCGGACCCATGCCGGTGGGCCTGCCGATCACCGTCTTCGAGCGTGGCTGGGTGCTCAGCACGCTGGTCAGGGCGGGTGTGCCGGTCGAACCACCGGCTGAGATGCTGGCCGACCTGGTGGCCGCCATCGGCCCCGCCGGCACCCCGGCCGGGCCCGGTCTGCCGCCCGACTGCGACACCACTTCGGTCGCCCTCTACGCCCTGGGGCTGCTCGGGATTCCGTACGACCCCGAGTGCCTGCTGGCCTACGAGCTGGACACCCACTTCTGCACCTGGCAGGGCGAAGAAGGCGCCTCCATCAGCACGAACGCCCACGTCCTGGACGCCCTGGGCCGCTACCTGACCCTCGTTCCCGGTGCCGTCCACTACCGATCGCGGATGGACAAAGTCGCCACCTGGCTCACCGGGCAGCAGCTCCCCGACGGCTCCTGGACCGACCGCTGGCACGCCAGCCCGTTCTACGCCACCGCCTGCGCCGCCCTCGCCCTGCACGAGTACGGCGGGCCAGCCGCGCGACGCCAGGTTGACCGGGCGTTGAGCTGGACTCTCGTCAACCAGCGAGAAGATGGATCTTGGGGCAGGTGGGCCGGCACGCCGGAGGAGACCGCCTACGCGCTGCAGACGCTGCTGCTGGCCGACGGGAAGCGACATCGCAAGGCGGTGGCACGTGGGCACGCCTTTCTGACAGAAGACGATGACATCTCCAAATGGCCGCCGCTGTGGCATGACAAGGATCTGTACCTGCCCGTTTCCATCGTCCGAGCGGCCATGATCGCGGCGCGTCATCTTACGCGACAGAATGTCGCGACCTACCTTCAGATATGAGTACATAAAAGAGACGTGTGAGTTGAGTGTGTTTCCCGGCATTGCTAAGGTTCCCCGGGGCGCGTGCGGCTTGCGCCCCGGAAATCCCCGCTAAGCGGTGAACAGTAAGTAATCGCCGGGAAACGTCCCAAGGTGGTTGATATGCGCTTCCGCAATTCCCGAGTGCGGACCAAGGTGGTGGCACTGCTACTGTCTCTCGCGGCCCTTTGGGGGTTCGCGGCCTGGGTCACCCTCCGGGAAGGCGTCAACCTCCTGTTCGTGAACACCTTCGACCAAGGTGTCGCGGCGCCCAGCGACCCACTCGTGCTGGCTCTCCAGGACGAACGGCGCGCCTCGGTGGTGCAGCTGGCCGGTCGCCGGCCGTCGGCCGGCCTGGCCGGGTTACGGGGCACGACCGACCAGACCAGGGCCCACTTCGAGAGCCTGGCCAGGGGCGATGACGTCGCGTTCGCCATGAGCCCCGACTCGGCCAAGCGCCTCGACGAGCTGTTCGGCCTGCTGGCCGGGCTGCCCGATGTGCGCAAGTCGGTCGACCAGGGCAAGATCGGCCGCGATGAGGCGGCCGCCGCCTACACCAAGGTGCTCGACGCCATCTTCCGCACCTATTTCTCGGTCGCGACCCTCGACGACGACCAAATCGCCAAGGACGCCCGCACCCTGATCAGTCTTCAGCGCGCACGCGAAGTCCTTTCGCAGGAAGACATGCTGCTCGCGGGTGCAATTGCGGCCGGCCGATTCACCGCCGGGGAACACGCTAAATTCGTTCAGATCGTCGGTGCCCAGCGTTTTCACACCGCTGAGCAGGTGGCCGAATTGCGGCCCGCCGACCGGCCCGCCTTCGAGAAGCTGCTCGGCGGTGACGCGTTCTCCCGGCTCCGCCAGACCGAGAACGTGGTGATGGAACGCGGCCGGACCCTGGAGGTTCCGCCCGTCTCGGCCGACCAGTGGCGGCAGACCACCTCCGTCGCGCTCGGCCAGATGATGGACGAGGTCCTCGCCGGCGGCGACCGGGTGGTCGAGCGGGCCACGCCGGTCGCGATCGGGGTCATCATCCGGCTGGCGCTGGCAGGCGGTCTCGGCCTGATCGCGGTCATCGCGTCGATCATCCTGTCGATCACCACGGCCCGGCGGCTGGTCGCGCAGCTCGAGAAGCTCCGCGAGGCCGCGCTCGAACTGGCCAACGAACGGCTGCCCGGCGTGGTCGAGCGGCTCGCCCACGGCGAGAAGGTCGACGTCGCCAAGGAGGCGCCGCCCCTGGAGTTCGGCGGCGACGTCATCGGCCAGGTGGGCCAGGCGTTCAACGCCGTCCAGGAGACCGCGATCCGGACCGCCGTCGAGGAGGCCGAGCTCCGGCAGTCGATCCGCGACATCCTGCTCAGCCTGGCCCGGCGCACCCAGTCGCTGGTGCACCGCCAGCTCACCCTGCTCGACGTCATGGAACGCCGCGAGACCGACGCCGAGGAGCTCAAGGACCTGTTCCGGGTCGACCACCTCGCCACCCGCATGCGCCGCAACGCCGAGAACCTCATCGTGCTCTCCGGCGCCACCCCGGCCCGCGCCTGGCGCAGGTCGGTCCCGATGGTCGACGTGGTGCGCGGCGCGCTCGCCGAGGTCGAAGACTACACACGCGTGTCGATCGTGCCGATGGGCCCGGTCGACCTGACCGGACGCGCCGTCGGCGACGTCATCCACCTGCTCGCCGAGGTGATCGAGAACGCCGTGTCGTTCTCGCCGCCGTACACGGTTGTGCAGGTCGGCGGCCAGCCGGTCGCCAGCGGCTACGCCATCGAGATCGAAGACCGGGGTCTGGGCATGTCCCAGGAAGACCTCGACGAGGCCAACGCCCGCATCCTCAACCCGCCGGAGTTCAACCTGTCGAGCACCGCCAGGCTCGGCCTCTACGTGGTCAGCCGCCTGGCCGAACGCCACGGCATCAAGGTCCACCTGAAGAGCTCCCCCTATGGCGGCACGACCGCCGTCGTACTGCTGCCGCGCGATCTGGTCGTCGACGACCGGCCCGCCGACATCCCCCCGGCTGAGCGGTCGCCCGAGGTCGAGCCTCTCGAGAGGCTCGCCCCGGTCACCATGCTCGCCGCGCCGGTGGCGCAGCTCATGCCGCGCCGCCCAGAGCCCGTGCAGGACACCCCTGTCGCTCCGCGCGTCCCGGAGGCCACCGTGACCGAGTTCACCCCCTCAGGTCTGCCCTTCCGCGTCCCCCAGGCGAGCATCGCCCCGTCGCTCCGCGACGCGGCCGACGACCTCGCCGAACCGGAGGAGGACGACGACGATCGTTCGCCCGAGGAAATCATGCGCATCATGGGCTCGTTCCAGTCGGGCACCCGGCGTGGACGGTCCGATGCGGCCCGCAAACTCCAACAGAACGAAGGGGACGATCGGTGACCGCGGCCGACCTCGCCTGGCTCCTCGACGACCTGGTCAGCAACGTCCGGGAGGTCCGGCACGGCATCGTGCTCTCCTCCGACGGCCTGCTGCTGGCGAACTCACGGGACCTGGAGATAGCCAGTGCCGAGCACCTGTCCGCGGTCGCCGCGGGGGTGCAGTCGCTGGCGCGCGGCGTGAGCGAACGGTTCGAAGGTGGCGCCGTCCGGCAGACCATCATCGAGATGCGGTCGGCGTATCTCCTGGTGACCGTCGCCGGCAAGGGCGCCTGCCTCGCCGTGCTCTGCGAGGAGGACGCCGACGTGGGCCTGGTGGCCTATGAGATGGCGATGCTCGTGGTCCGCGTCGGGCAGTACCTGACCTCTCCCGCACGCACCGTGGCGGCTTCCTCGGTCAGGAGCGACCCGTGAACCCCGACGAGCAGTTGTTCGACGAGCAGGTCGTCCGTCCCTACGTCATCTCGCGCGGACGCACCGAGGCCCGCGCGAACCTCGACCTGATCTCCCTGGCGGTCGCCATCAGGCAGCCGACCGGGCTGGAGGTCGGGCTCGACCCCGAGCACCTGGCGATCGTGAAGATGTGCCACCGCCCGCTGTCGGTGGCCGAGGTCGCCGCCGCGCTCGACCTGCCGGCCGGCACGGTCCGGGTGCTGCTCGGCGACCTGCTCGACGCGGGCTTCGTGGCGGTCCAGGACCCCCAACCCGAGGTGGACGTACTCGACGAGCGAATGTATAGGGCGGTGCTCGATGGCCTCCGTGCCCTCTGAGAAGGTTCGGATGCCCACACCGGTGAAGCTGCTCATCGCGGGCGGCTTCGGGGTGGGCAAGACGACGATGGTCGGCGCGGTCTCGGAGATCCGGCCGCTGCGCACCGAAGAGGTGCTGACCGACCGCAGCGTCGGCGTCGACGACCTGTCCGGCGTCGAGAAGAAGACCACCACCACGGTCGCGATGGACTTCGGCCGGATCAGCGTCGGCGACGACTACGTGCTCTACCTGTTCGGCACCCCCGGCCAGGAGCGGTTCTGGTTCGTCTGGGACGAACTGGCCAGGGGCGCCCTGGGCGCGGTCGTGCTGGCCGACACCCGGCGGCTGTCCGACTGCTTCCCGTCGGTCGACTACTTCGAGCGGCGCGGCACCCCGTTCGTGGTCGCGGTGAACTGCTTCGAGGGCGCCCCGACGTATGACCTGGCCGAGGTGAAGCTGGCGCTCAGCCTGCCGCCGGACATCCCGGTCCTGCTGTGCGACGCGCGCCGCCGCGCCTCCGGCAAGGAGGTGCTGATCGCCCTCATGCAGCACGCCTACAGCAAACGGCCCGTGGCCAAGGTCTGAGACACCGCCTCCTGGATCCTTCCATCAGACAGGTGCGGCCTGCCCTTCGCGCTCACCGATCACAGCAGCCGCCCGGTGGCCAGGGTCTGAGACACCGCCTCCTGGATCCTTCGCCGCACGGCGGCCTGCTCGTCGCGTTCGGTGACCACCTCGACCACCCACAGCCCGGTGCTGGGCTGTAGCTCGTTCACGGCGTTGACGCGCGCGTAGGGCACCTGCGCCATCGCGGCGACGTCGCGGGCGCTGACGCCGTGGGGAGTGCCGAAGAGGCGCTCGAACTCGGGGCGCCCGGCCGGTTCCAGGGTCGAGAAGATGCCGCCGCCGTCGTTGTTGACGACCAGGATCGTCAGGTCGGGCCTCGGCTCCATCGGGCCCATGACCAGGCCGTTCTGGTCGTGGATCAGCGACAGGTCGCCGATGAGCGCATACGAGGGGCCGTCGTGGGCCAGGGCGGCGCCGATCGCCGACGACACCAGGCCGTCGATGCCGGAGGCGCCCCGGTTGGCCACGATCCGCACCCCGTCGCGCGGCCGCATGGCCAGGTCGAGGTCGCGGATCGGCATGCTCGACCCGGCGAACAGCAACGCGTTGTGCGGCAGCGCCGCCACCAGGTCGCGGGCCAGCCGGGGCTCGCTCACCGGGGTCGCGTCGAGCATCAGGTCGATGGCGTCGCGGGCGCGTTTCTCCGCCTCGTGCCAGGTGGCCGTCCAGTCGGTCGGCCCGCTCGGGAAAGCCGGGCGTACCGACGGGACGACGGCCGTCGCGGTGCGGGTCGGGTCGGGGTGGCGGGGTGACCTGGCCACCACGACGTGGCGTTCGGCCGACCGGATGTAGGCCAGCGCCGCGCGGGACAGGCCCACCCGGCCCGACGTGACGACCAGGCCGGGCCGGAACACCCGGGCGAACGCCGGGTCGCCGAGCAGGCTGCGGTAGGTCGAGATCGCCGCCGGGCCGTGCCGGTGGCCGCTCGTCGGCTCGGCCAGGATCGGCCAGCCGGTGGCCTCGGCCAGGCCCTCCCAGTCGTCGTCTTCCGCTCCGTCGCCGAGCACGATGACACCGCGCTCCTCTGCCGGGAGCTCGACCGGCTCGCTTTTGAAGGCGGGCGGCGTGATCGACGTCCACGGTTGCCGGTCGGCGCGGCCCTCCAGCAGTTTGTCGGCGTCGCCCGACGGGATCAGCGGGTCGCGGAAGGCCAGGTTGAGGTGCACCGGACCCCTGTCGGGGTGCAGCATCGCCGACCAGGCCCGGTCGATGGTCGTGCGCCAGTAGGGCATCTGGCCGGGTTCGGCCGCGCCCATCTCACAGAACCAGCGCACGTGGCCGCCGTAGAGCTTGATCTGGTCGATCGTCTGGTTGGCGCCGGTCGCCCGCAGCTCCGGCGGCCGGTCGGCCGTCAGCAGCAGCAACGGGACGCCCGACTCGGCGGCCTCGACCACGGCGGGCAGATAGTTGGCGGCGGCGGTGCCCGACGTACACACGAGAGCGACCGGGCGGCCCGACCGCCGGGCCAGCCCCAGTGCCAGGAACGCGGCCGAACGCTCGTCGACCCGCACGTGCAGCCGCACGTGTTCGCTGTTGTGGAAGGCCAGCGCGAGGGCCGTCGACCGCGAGCCGGGGGAGACGACGACCTCGGCCAGCCCGCAGCGGGCCAGTTCGTCGACGACCACACCGGCCAGCGCCGTGGAGCCGTTCCCGCTCAGAAGTGCCATGGGAACGGGCTCCAATCGGGTGAGCGTTTCTCCAGGAACGAGTCTCGGCCCTCGGCCGCCTCATCGGTCATGTACGCCAGCCGCGTCGCCTCCCCCGCGAACACCTGCTGGCCCACCAGGCCGTCGTCGATGAGGTTGAACGAGTACTTGAGCATCCGCTGCGCGGTCGGGCTCTTGCCGTTGATCTTGCGGGCCCACTCCAGCGCGACGACCTCGAGCTCCTCGTGGGGCACGACCGCGTTGACCATGCCCATGCGGTGGGCGTCGTCGGCGCTGTAGGTGTCGCCCAGGAAGAAGATCTCGCGGGCGAACTTCTGGCCCACCTGGCGGGCCAGGTAGGCGCTGCCGAAGCCGCCGTCGAAGCTGGCGACGTCGGCGTCGGTCTGCTTGAACTTGGCGTGTTCACGGCTGGCGATGGTCAGGTCGGCCACCACGTGGAGGCTGTGGCCGCCGCCGGCCGCCCAGCCGGGCACCACACAGATCACGATCTTCCCCATGAAGCGGATCTGGCGCTGCACCTCCAGGATGTGGAGGCGGCCGGTCGAGGGGAGGCCGTCGGCGTACTGGTAGCCGTCCTTGCCCCTGATGCGCTGGTCGCCGCCGGAGCAGAAGGCCCAGCCCCCGTCACGGGGAGAAGGGCCGTTGCCGGTCAGCAGCACGCAGCCGACGTCGACCTGCTGGCGCGCGTGGTCGAAGGCCCGGTAGAGCTCGTCGACCGTCTGCGGGCGGAAGGCGTTGCGCACCTCGGGACGGTTGAATGCGATCCGAACCGTGCCCTGATCAACCGCCCGGTGGTAGGTGATGTCGGCGAAGTCGAAGCCCTCGACGGGGCGCCACGCCTTCTCGTCGAACAGTTCAGAAACCATGCTGTCTCACTTTACGCAAGAGGGTTCGGCGAACAGATCCCGGATGGCGCCGAGCTTCGCCTCCGTTTCGTGCCACTCGGACGTCGGATTCGAGTCGCCCACGATGCCGCATCCGGCGAACAGCCGGAGGTCGGGTCCCTTCACCTCGGCGCACCGCAGCGCGATGCACCACTCGCCGTCGCCGCGGGCGTCCTGCCAGCCGACCGGGCCGGCGTAGCGCCCCCGGTCGAGGTTCTCCAGCTCGCGCAGCAGCTGCAGAGACTCCCGGAACGGGGTGCCGCAGACGGCGGCGGTCGGGTGCAGCCGCGAGGCCAGCGTGAGCGCGTCGACGTTGTGGCTGAGCGTGCCGCTGATCCGGGTCGCCAGATGGGTGACGTTGGCCAGTTCCAGTTCGTGTGGTTCGTGGACGTTGAGCTCCGAACAGTGCGCCCGCAGCACGTCCTCGGCGGAGTCGGCGGCGAGTTCGTGTTCGACCGCCGTCTTCTCGGTGCCCAGGCCGATCGCGCCGCCGGGCCAGTCGGTGCCGGCCAGCACGAGCGATTTCACCATCCGCCCGAACCGCCCGGTCAGCAGCTCGGGTGAGGCCCCCACGAGGCCGTCGACGGCGAACGTCCAGCAGCCGGGGAACCTGTCGTTGAGCCGGGAGACCGCCGTGCGGGGGTCGAACGGACCGCCGAGCAGCCCCCGCACGTCGCGGGCCAGCACGACCTTGTGCAGCCGCCCGGCCCTGATGTCGTCGACCGCCCTGGACACCTGCTTGTGCCAGCGCTCCTGCGCGTCGGGCTCGGTCAGCCACCGCACGTTCGGCAGCGGGTCCGGGACCGTTCCATCGGGATGGCAGGGGTCGCCCACGGTCGTCATCCACGAGGTGCCGCCGCGCCGGGCGATGAGCACCTGCGGGATCACGAACACCGAACGTCCGGGCCCGTGGTCGAAGGTGAAGCTGCCGAACGCGACCGGTCCGGAACCTGGCAGGCCCACCCGGTCGTCGACGTTGCGCTGCGCCAGCCAGCGCCGGAACCAGCGCCGGGCGTGCTCGAACCGGCCGGGGCCGCTCACCTCGAACCGGGCCGCGATGCCCCATCCGGCCATGCCCTCGTCGCCGTGCAGCCAGAGCAGGCTGTCGGCGAACGGCACGGCGTCGATCAGCGGACCGGGATCCTGAATGGGTACCGTCCGCACCAGTTCCATCAGGTCTCCTCTGGCCGGCGCGCGAGCACCGAATGGACGGTGAAGGACACCGCGCGGAACTCCGGGTCGGCCATGACGGCCCGCACCTCGTCGAGCTGGTGTCTGGTGAGCCCGGTGGCCAGGAAGTGGTCTTCCAGGTGGAAGCTGTTGCTGGTGAGCAGCTCCAGCCCGGCCGACTTCGGCCCCCACACCTCGACGTGGCACCACGGGTCGATCTGGGTGAAGCCGGCCTCGGCGATCTCCTGCGCGGCCGAGCGCCCCCACGTCGGATCGCTGCCCACGCCGACCAGCACCGAGGCCATCGCGAGCAGGAACGTCTCGTAGAGCTCGCGGGACGAGTGGTCGGGCGCCATCAGGGCCGGCCAGTGGGTGACGTCGATCTCGTCGATCTGCAGCCAGCCGCCCGGCTTCAGCGCGGTGCGCAGCCTCTGGAGGACCGCCTTGCGCTCGGTCAGGTGGCTGAGCACCAGCCGGGCGTGGATGAGGTCGAAGGCCGCCTCGGGCAGCGGGTCGTGCACGATGTCGTGCCTGGTGACGGTCAGCCGGTCGTGCGCCGGGATGAGCCCCGGCTTGATGTCGGTGGCGAAGACGTGGCCGCGCGGCGCGACCCGGTCGGCCAGCCACCGCGCGACGCTGCCGCCGCCGGCCCCGATCTCCAGGCAGTTCCAGCCGTCGCCGACGCCGGTCTGGGCCAGGCGGGCGAAGGTCAGCGGGTCGAGCAGGTCGGCCAGGCATCGGTGCTGGTCGGCGGAGTGATCTCCATCGTTGTCGAAGACATATTGGTGCGCGAGCGCATGCGTCATCGGAATTCCCCCCCGGGAAAGACAAGCAGTCCGGTTCCGCATGCTAGGGCGTGATCACATCAGGACATCGGCAGACACTCAGAGTGAAGCGCCGTTCCGAAACACGGCGGCCGTGTTCCGGAGCGCGGTGTGATCGCTGGTGGGGTCGCCGCGCACCGCGAGGAGGTCGGCGTCGAAGCCCGGCGCGATCCGGCCCTTGCGGGTCTCGACCCGGCAGACCCGGGCCGCGTCGGAGGTGAACGCGCGCAGGATCTCGACCGGCGTCATCCCGGCCATGGTCAGCATGTCGCCGCCGTGGGTGAGGATGCCGTGGGGCTTGGTCGGGCCGATGCCCGAGTCGCTGCCGCCGACGATGGTGACGCCCGATCCGTACAGCATCCGCAGGCTCTCGCCCAGTATGGGCAGCAGCGCGGCGATCCTCGGCGGGGGCGTGAAGCCCGGCAGGACGCCGACGGTCAGCGAGGCGGCGACGCCGTTCGCGGCCATGGCGGCCATGATCGCGGGGTCGGGCTCGACGCTGTCCTCGGTCAGGAAGGTGACGTGCTCGACCGAGTCGAACCCGGCCGCGACCGCCGCCGCGATGCCCGGCCCGCCGTGGGCGTGCCCCGCGATCGGTAACCCGTGGCGGTGGGCCTCGTCGGCCGCGGCGTCGATCTCCTCCCGCGTGAACTGGTTCAGATGGGAGGGGGACCCGGGCGTCATCTCACCGCCGGTGATCATCATCTTGATCGCGTGCGCGCCCTTGTCGGCCCGTTCGCGTACGGCCTTGCGCACTCCCTCGACCCCCTCGGCCTCGCCGCCGAGGAACCAGCAGTGTCCCCCGACCGAGGTGATCGGGGCTCCGGCGCTGAGGATCTCCGGCCCGTCGGTCATCGCGTTCGCGAGCCGTAAGGCCAGGTAGTCGCGGTCGCCCAGGTCCCGGACCGTGGTGACCCCGGCGGCCAGATGGGTGCGGGCGTGGGCGCGCATCCGGTCGTACAGGCCGGGCCGGTCGAGACCGGCGATCGGGTCGGGGGAGGCGTCGAAGGCCAGGTGGACGTGGGTGTCGATGAGACCCGGCAGGAGAGTGACGTCGCCGAGGTCGCGGACGTCGCCGCTCTCCGGGGCGTCGTCGAGCAGCTCGACGATCTTCCCACCGGAGACGACGACGGCCCGCTTGCCGGTCAGTTCCCTGCCGTCGAAGACGCGCTGTGCGCGAATGATGAGCATGACCCCAATATCTGCCGGTTTTCGGTCCGGCGCGTGAGCAGGGGCCTACTCAGCGATCGGAATCCTGAGGGAGACCGAGCCGCGCAGGTCGAGCCAGGCGTCGTTGGGCCCCCGCACGAGGGTCAGCACGACCTCCTCGCACGAGGGGCAGCGGGCGACCAGACCTGGGTCGGGCCCGTAGACGTGCAGTTGCGCCAGCGGTCCGCGCAGGCCACATGCCGCGCACTTGCCCTGCGCCACGGTGACGTCGAGGCTGAAGATCTCGCTCAGCGGGCCCGCGAGGGCGTTGCCGTCCTGGTAGTCCATGGTCAGCCTCCGGTGGGTCCGAAACGTTCGGTTCTGATCTTGGCCGGGTCGTGGCCCAGAGCGGTCAGCAGGTCGGCGGCGCTCTCGACGAACCCCGTCGGGCCGCAGACGAAGACGTCGGGGCCGGTCTCCGGGGGCCAGCCGTAGGCGATCAGGTCGGCTGTCTGCAGACGCCCTGCCGCGCGGCCCGCGTCGGGCGGGGCGATCCTGGTGTAGAGGTAGGCCACCTCCACCCCCGCCTTCACCTTCTCCAGCTCGTCGGCGTAGAAGAGCTGGCCGGGGTCCCGCAGCGAGTAGAGCAGCCGGAACGGGGTGTCGGCCTTCCCCCGCGACCGGACCATCGCCATCAGCGGGACGATGCCCGACCCGCCCCCGATCAGCAGCACCGGCGGCGAGGAGTGCGGACGCCAGACGAACCAGCCGCCGACCGGGCCGCGCAGCTCGATCTGGTCGCCTGGTTCGAGCACGTCGGTCAGGTACGGCGACACCTCGCCGTCGTCCACCGTCTGAACCGTCAGTTCCAGGCGGTCGCCTGCGGACGCGTTGGCGATCGAGTAACTGCGCTGGGTGCTGTAGCCGTCGGGGGCGGTCAGCCGCACGTCGACGTGCTGGCCGGGTAGGTGGCCGGGCCAGCCGGGCACGTCCAGGACCAGCGTCTTGGCGGTCGGGGTCTCCTGGCGGGCGGACTCCAGGGTGGCCACCCGCCAGGCCAGCCGCTTAATCACCGTCGTAGCGCTGCTCGCGCCACGGGTCGCCGTAGTTGTGGTAGCCGGCCGTCTCCCAGAAGCCCGGCCAGTCCTCGTTGAGGAGGCGGATCCCCTTGATCCACTTGGCCGACTTCCACAGGTAGAGGTGCGGCACCAGGAGCCGGGCCGGGCCGCCGTGCGGAGGTTCGAGCTCCTCGCCGTCGAACTCGTGCACGACCCAGGCCTTGCCGTCGAGGAGGTCCTCCAGCGGCAGGTTCGTCGTGTAGCCGCCGTAGCTGTAGGCCAGGGCGTATTCGGCGGCCGACTCGACGTCCTCCATCAGGACGTCGAGGCTGACGCCCTTCCACCCGGTGCCGAACTTCGACCACTTGGTCACGCAGTGCAGGTCGACGGTGGGGGTCTCCTGCGGCAGCGCCAGGAACTCCTCCCACGACCAGCGGTGGACGGGGCCCTCGGCCGTGTCGATGGAGAACTCCCAGCGGTCGAGCGGGACCCGCGGGGTGGGCCCGGCCGACAGGACCGGGAAGTCGTGGACCAGATACTGACCTGGTGGGAGCTTGGCGTCCGGCTCCCTCGGGCGGCCGTGGAAGGCGCGCGAGATGATCCCCATAGGTCCGTCTTACCCCATTTGCACGCAGGAATCAGGCCCCCACGGCGCCGCCGTCGACGGGCAGGGTGGCGCCGGTGACATAAGTGGCCTGATCGGACAGCAGCCAGGCGGCGGCGGTGGCGATCTCCAGCGGCCGGCCGATGCGGTTCATCGGGCTGAAGGCGTTGAACTTCGCGGCGAGTTCGGCGGGCGCGTGCGCCATCCCGCCCAGGAACATCTCGGTGGCCGTCGCGCCCGGGGCGATGACGTTCACGCGGATGTTCTGCTGCCCGTACTCGAAGGCGGCGGCCTTGGTCAGGCCGATCACGCCGTGCTTGGCGGCGATGTAGGGGGCCAGGCCGTAGTTGCCGACCAGGCCGCCGACGCTGCTGGTGTTGACGATCGCGCCGCCGCCGTCGGCCAGCATCGCTCTGATCTCCGACTGCATCGCGAGGAAGACGCCCTTCAGGTTGACGTCGAGCAGGTGGTCGTAGGTCTTCTCGTCGTACTCGTGGAACGGGCTCAGGGCGTTGGCGCCGGCGTTGTTGAACGCGGCGTCGAGGCGGCCGTAGAGGTCGCGCGCCCGCTGCACGGCGGCGTCGACGGTGGGGCGTTCGGTGACGTCCACGCGGATGGCGTCGATCTCGTGGCCCTGGCCGCGCAACTCGTCGCGTAGGGCCTCGATCGCCTCGACGTTGCGGGCGCCGATGACGAGCCTGGCGCCCTCGGCGGCGAAGTGGCGGGCGGCGGCGGCGCCGATGCCCTGGCTCGCGCCGATGATCAGGGTGGACTTGCCGTCGAGGAGAGACATCGCGGTGACCGCCTTCTGGTGGAGGATCTTGCCTCCAGCCTGGGTCGGCGCCGTGGCATCAGCCAGTGCCTCCCGCGACGGTAGGACTCGCAGTACCCACCCTGATCGGCTCCGGCAGGGTGAGACTGGGATCCATGAGCGACGAATCCAACCTGCTCGGCCTGGCTCTGAGGCGCTGGCGCGACCGGCTCGACCCGGCCGACGTCGGGCTGCCCCGGGGCGGTGCGCGCCGGGCCGCCGGGCTGCGCCGGGAGGAACTCGCCGGGCTGGCCGGGCTCTCCGTCGACTACCTGGTGCGGCTGGAACAGGGGCGGGCGACCAGGCCGTCCGAGCAGGTCGTGGCGGCGCTGGCCCGGACCCTGCAACTGGCGGCGGCCGAACGCGATCACCTCTATCGGCTGGCGCGGCTGCCGCCGCCCTCCTCCGGGCGCGTCTCCTCGCACATCCCGCCGGGGGTCCAGCGCCTGCTGGCCCGGCTCGGAGATCAGCCGTTGGCGGTCTTCGGCGCCGATTGGAGCCTGCTGACGTGGACGCCGCTGTGGTCGGCGCTGCTGGGCGACCCTGCCCAGATCCCCAGGCATCGGCGGAATCTGGTGCGGGACACCTTCCTGCCGCCGCGGACCCCGGAGCACTCGCCGGTCCGTCCCGAGAGTGGCGACGGCATGCTGGAGGAGGCGCTGGTCGCGGATCTGCGTACCGCGGAGGTCGCCTATCCCGACGACCCCGGCCTGCGGGAGCTCATCGGCGAATGCCGGGCGCGGAGTCCGCGCTTCGCCGAGCTCTGGGCCCAGGGCGCGGTGGGCCTTCACCTGGGCGATCGCAAGACGATCAGCCATCCGCTGGTGGGCGACGTCACCCTCGACTGCGACGTGCTCACCGTTCCCGGAGCCGACCTGAGGATCGTCGCCTACACGGCGCCGGCCGGGTCGCCGTCGGCGGAGAAACTCGACTTCCTCCGCGTCGGCGCGGTGACCGGCTCAGCTGATCATCTCCTCTGAGCTGAGAGGCGGACCACGACGGTGGTCTCGGTGCTTCACCTCTCAGGCTCCGAGCATGTCCTGGGAGACGTACCAGAGCCTCATCGCCAGTTCCGGGTCGACGGCGTATTCGGCGTAGCCGCGCCTCGGGCCGGTGCCGGAGTAGGGTTCGGCCTCGTTGCAGTCCTCGAAGTAGCGGCCGCTGACCCCGTCGAGGAGCGGTGAGGTCGCCGCCAGGACGCTGGTCGCGGCGCCCTGCTGGACCGTCTTGCCCTCGGGACGGCCGGTGCCGGTCTTGAGCTCCTGGAAGCTCTCCTCGGTGAAGTTGCGCTGGATGTTGGTGGAGATCACCCCGGGCATCACCGCGTTCACCATGATGCCGTCGCCCGCCCAGCGTCCGGCCGCGCCGACCGCGAACAGGGCGTTGGCCGTCTTCGACTGGGCGTAGGCCAGCATCGGCTCGTACTCGCGGTGCAGGAAGTTGATGTCGTCGAACACGACCGGCGAGCGCAGGTGCGCGGCCGAGCTCAGCACCACCACGCGCGCGCCCGGCCGCATGGCCAGCGCCTCGTGCAGGCCGGTGGTCAGCGTGAAGTGGCCCAGGTGGTTGGTCGCGAACTGCAACTCCCAGCCCTGCGGCGTGCGGGTCAGCGGGGTCGCCGCGATGCCCGCGTTGTCGACGAGGATGTCCAGGCCACCGGCCCATCCGGCGACGAAGTCGCGGACCGAGGTCTGGTCGGACAGGTCCAGGTGGGCGATGGCGACCTTGCCGCCGATCTCGTCGGCGGCGCGGATGCCGGCGTCGACGTCGCGGACCGCGAGCATGACCTCGGCGCCCGCGTCGGCCAGGACCCGCGCGGTCTCCAGCCCGATGCCCGAGTTGGCGCCGGTGACGATGGCGCGCTTGCCGCCGAGGTCGATGCCGTCGATGACCTCGCTCGCCGTGGAATCTGCCCCAAAAGGCGTCTTAACGGTCATAACTCCGAAACTAGCGAGCGTGCCGTCAACCTCAGGTCAAGGCATCGGGACGGCCACGGGTTCCCGCTGCCCCTCCCAGGTCAGCCAGATGACCGAGGGGTGGCGGGCCGCCGGGCGCAGCAGGAACTGCCAGCTCGAGCCCGGCCCGATGGCGACCTCCGAGGGCAGGTCGCCGAGGCCCGGCCCGGCCTTGCGCCAGTCGGCCGTCACCGACAGGGCGCGGTCGGTGCCCGTGTTGGTAAGCCAGCACAGCGACTGCGCGCCGCGCACGCGGGCGACCCGCCACGACACCGGGGGCGGCACCGGCTCTTCGAGCGTGCGCCGGTTCACCCACAGGCCGACCATGCTCAGGCCGAGCCCGCCGACTCCGACCGCCGCGCCGAGCGCGAGGTCTCCGTTCGTCAATGCGTTCACGTCGCGGACGTTAGACATCCGGGGAGCCGCTCACGTGGAGCCTGGAGAGATCCTTACCGATCGCTGGTCCTCCACGTACAGCTCAAAACTACTGTTTCGTCGCAGAAAGGTCATCATTTAACCTAGGGGCACAGTAGGAAGACAAGGGGATGCCGTGCGATCACTGATCTTGCTTGGGTTCGTGGGGTTCCTGGCCCAACTTGTCGACGGCAGCCTCGGGATGGCTTACGGCGTCACGTCGACGACGCTGTTGCTGGCCATCGGCACCAACGCCGCCGCCGCGTCGGCCACCGTGCACCTGGCCGAGATCGGCACCACCCTCGCCTCGGGCATCGCGCACTGGCGGTTCAACAACATCGACTGGAAGGTCGTCGCGAAGATCGGCATCCCGGGCGCCGTCGGCGCCTTCGCGGGCGCGACGTTCCTGTCGAACCTCTCGACCGAGGCCGCCGCGCCGGTCATGTCGCTGATCCTGCTCGCGCTCGGCATCTACATCCTGATCAGGTTCACCGCCTTCGGCCTGCCCAAGGGCCAGCTCGGCAAGCCGATGCGCAAGCGCTTCCTCGCGCCGCTCGGCCTGGTGGCCGGGTTCGTCGACGCGACCGGTGGCGGCGGCTGGGGGCCGGTCGGCACCCCGGCGATCCTGGCCAGCGGCCGGATGGAGCCGCGCAAGGTCATCGGCTCCATCGACGCCAGCGAGTTCCTCGTCGCCATCGCCGCCTCGCTCGGCTTCCTGTTCGGCATCGGCTCGGAGAACATCGAGTGGGCCTGGGTCGGCGTGCTGCTGCTCGGCGGCGTCATCGCCGCGCCGATCGCCGCCTTCATCGTGCGCTACGTCGCGCCGCGCATCCTCGGCTCCGCCGTCGGCGGCCTGATCATCATCACCAACGTGCGCACTCTCCTGCGCAGCGACTGGATCGCCGCCTCCAGCGCGACCCAGACGGTGGTGTACGTCATCCTCGCGGCCGTCTGGATCGGCTCGATCGTCTACTCGGTCGGCGAGCACCGCAAGACGAAGGCCGCCGAGGCCGAGCTGACCCCGGCGGCCTGACAGGTCAGCGACCGAACCGGACCACCAGGCGGTCGATCACCAGCATCGCCACCATCGTCAGCCCGGCCAGCGGGAACAGCAGCCCCAGCGCGGCGAGCAGGGCCACCACGCCCCAGGTGGTGCGCCCGTTCGCCGGGCGGCGCGGGGCGGCGATCTTGCCCTTCGGGCGGCGCTTCCACCACATCCAGACGCCGGTCACGATCAGCGTGATCAGCGCCAGGCACGCCCCGAGCATGACCAGCAGGTTCACGATGCCGTAGCGGCGGCCCTCGTGGATCGCGATGCCCAGCTCGACTGCCTTGGCCATCACGCCGTACTCCTGCCAGCCGTAGTCGGTCAGGATCTTCCCGCTGTACTGGTCGATGTGCAGGGTCTGCCCGGCCGACGGGTCGCGGTAGTGGTCGGTGACGACGGTGTAGACGCCGGTCGGCTCGGCGGGCAGCAGCATCTTCAGGTCACACTGCCCCGGCGGGCAGTCGCGGATCGCCGGGCGGGCCGCCGTCAGCGCCGCCTCCAGGGCGATCGCGCCCGGCTGGAGCACGCCGCCGCCACCGCCGTGGTGCGGCTCAGACTCCGGTACGGGCAGGTTCTCCGCAGCCCACGGCACCTTCACGTCGGGGTGGTGCGACAGGTCGCCGCTGAGCGTGGACGTCGAGGTCACCTCCGGGTAGCCGGAGTCGAAGTAGGCCTGGGCCTTGTTCGCGTAGTCGCCCCACACACCCGACCAGGGCAGCCCCGACAGCACCAGGAACACGATCGCCACGCCGGCGCCGACGCCGGTCCACATGTGCAGGCGGCGCAGCGAGCCGCGGGTCTTCTTCTTCGGGGCGGCGCGCTTCCTGGTCGTCCACCACATGTAGGTGCCGGTCGCGATCAGGATCAGCGACCAGCAGGCGGCCGTCTCCACGATCCGGTCGCCGACGACCCCGGCCATCAGCTCGCCGTGGATCTTGCGGATCATCGTCATGAACGTCGCCGCGTCGTCGACCGTCCCGAGCACCTTCGCGTCGGCCGGGTTGACGTACACGGAGATGCCGTCGGCGAACGGACCCGGGTCGGCGCCCTGGAAGATGATGCGGGTGGAGCGGTCGGGGCCCGAGGGCGGGATCACCGCCCGGATGTCGACGCCCGGTTTCACGGCCTGGGCCGCCGCGACCTGCTCGGCGAGCGGCACGGGGTTCGCGACGGCGGCGACCTCGCGCACGTCCCGCTGCATCGCGGCGTCGAAGGGCTGCTTGAACAGGTAGATCGAGCCGGTCACGGCCATGACGAACAGGATGGGGGCGACGAACACCCCGGCGTAGAAGTGCCAGCGCCACAGCAGGCGGTAGTTATGTGTTGACGCTTTGGGGTCGGCTTCGGGCGTCGTTGGACGCACGTCGATCGTGGTCATGTTTTTTCTCCGGAATGAGAGGTCGACGGGTTCAGCGGGCGGGCTGAACCGGTGGACCTCTCCGCCGGAGTACGGAGGTCAGGAACCTCTCGTCGGGTACGGCCGCCGCCTCGCCGCGGAACACCACGACCCCGACGGCCGGGATCCGGGGCCGCAGCAGCACGAACAGCCGCGCCACCAGCAGGTGCAGCAGCTCCGCCAGGGCGCTCTCGCCCCGCGACAGCCAGACGGCGCAGAGCACCGCGATGACGCCGTGCGCGACGGCCATGCCGAGCGTGGCCGCCGCTCCGCCCGTGTGGTGGTCGGCCGGAGGTGTCACGGCTCCCAGGGCGAAGAGGTGGTGCATGCCGTACTGGAACAGGAAACAGAACGCGAGCATGACCGGGCCGGACAGCCGGTGGCGGGCCAGCGCGAACGCGACGCAGCCGGTCGCGAAGGTGGCGGCGCCGATCAGCGGCAGGTGGACGGGGGAGCCCCCGGCGAGGATGTGCATGGCGAGCGAGGCCAGCACGCAGACGACGGCGAACAGCGCCGCGCGTGCGACGCGTAACCCGGGCCCGCCGATGTCCACGACCGCAATGCTCCCAGAAACGATCAAAGAGGCAAGACCCAAGCCCTCACGACCGGAGATACGCGACACAGGGGTCGGCCGTTCGATTACCGGCACATCAGCCGATTGGTGATCGTTGACCGAACACGGATGGTTGCGCTCCGTAATAGCGCGAGTTCGTCAACCTAGCGTGAATGGGTGATCTTCGCATCAAGGTCGATTGTTCGACCTCTATCCACCGCCACTTTGGCGTTCTTCATAGCGGGGACGACCGGTACCTCCGTCGCCTCCGCGGACCCGGTGGAGAAGAACCCCGCCGGTGTCCGTTCGCAGGTCGGCCGTGCCACCGTCACGGCCGAGCCGGTCAAGCTGAACCGGTACCAGCAGGAGGTCGCCAACCGCCTGCGCAAGGAGACCCAGGTCTACAAGGTCGCGCAGCGCAAGGCGCCCGCCTCGCTGCTGCTCAATGAAACCTTCACCGGCGCCACGGTCACCGACTCCGGCTTCATGCCGCTCGACACGGTCTGCCTCACCGGCGCGACCGTCGCACCGCCGCCCGGTGTGTCGACGACCGGCCCGTGCGACAACGCCGACCAGCAGACCCCGCCGGTTCCCGCTCCCGGTGTGATCCCCGGTTACCTCCAGATGACCGACAACAGCAACTACCGGGTCGGCGGCATCGTCTACAACCGCCCGTTGTCGAACAACAACGGCCTCGTCGTCGAGTTCGACCAGTTCCAGTACGGCGGCAACGGCGCCGACGGCATCGGCTTCTTCCTGGTCGACGGGACCGCCGAGCTGACGTCTGACGGCGCCGACGGCGGTTCGCTGGGTTACGCCCAGCGGAACCTGACCCCCGGCGTCGACTCCGGTTACCTGGGTGTAGGCCTCGACGCCTACGGCAACTTCGTCAACGACGGCGAGAACCGCGGCAACCAGTGCCCGGCGAATCAGAAGTCGCCGATCGCGACCACCATCCAGGTACCCGACACCGTCACGGTGCGCGGCCCCGGCCAAGGTCTGGACGGCTACTGCTGGATCGCGACGACGATGACGCCCGACGCGACCAAGCCGTCCGGTTTCGTCACCACGCTGCCCGGCAGCCTCCGCGACCCGGGCGCCAGCCCGGCCCCCGCGCTGCGCAAGGTCCGCATCACCCTCAGCCCGTCCGAGCTGCTCCACGTCGACATCGACTTCAACGACGGCAACGGCTACGTGCGGGTGCTGGACAAGCAGCTCACCGACGAGGCGCCGCCGACGTTCAAGTTCGGCTTCAGCGCCTCGACCGGTGGCCTCATCGACACCCACCTGATCCGGAATCTGGTGGTCGGCTCGGTGACGCCGCTCCAGCTGCTGGACCTGGTGACCACTGTCCAGCAGCAGGACCAGCGTCCGCCGTCGAACCCATTTCTCGTCGGCGAGACGGTGCACTACGACTTCCTGGTGACCAACACCGGCCCCAGCCCGCTGGCAGCCGTCTCGGTGACCGACCCGACCGCGACGAACATCGTCTGCCCGAGCACCACGCTCGGCCCGGCGGGTACCGCGACCGCGTCGATGACCTGCACCGGTGAGCACACCATCACCGTCGCGGACGCGACCGGCGAGCAGACCTTCACCACGACGGGCACCGCCCACGCGACCTCGATCGGCGGCCCGATCGACTCGAACACGTCGTCGGCCACGGTTCCGGTGCAGGAGCTCATCTCGAGGCTCGACATCTCCGAGACGGTCACGCCGAACCCGGCGAAGGTCGGTCAGAAGGTCACCTACACCATCACCGCCACGAACACCGGCGGTGTCGCGCTGACCCCGGCCACGCTGACCGACGACCTCGCGAACGTGCTGAACGAGGCGACGTACAACAACGACCTCACCGCGACGGTCGGCACCGCCTCGATCAACGGCACCACGCTGAACTGGTCGGGCAACCTGCCGGTCGGCGCCCAGACGAAGATCACGTTCTCGGTGACGACCGCTGAGAGCTCGGGCGGCCAGACGCTGACCGACGTCATCACGTCGACGACCTCCGGGGCCGACTGTGTCGCCGCCACGTCGTCGGCGCGTCGCGCCAAGGGGATGGCCCCGCTGCCCTGTGGACAGTCGGTGCCGATCACGGCCGACCCGCAGTCGCTCGCGCTGACCGCCACGGTCACCAACCCGCGCCCGCCGACCAACCCGTTCAAGGCGGGTGACACGGTGGACTACAGCTTCACCGTCACCCACGGCAGCATCGGCACGGTCACCGGCGTCACGATCAACGACCCGGACCTCACCAACGTCGTCTGCCCGAGCACCACGCTCGGCCCGGAGGGCACGCCGTCGGCGACGATGACGTGCACCGGTTCGCACGTGATCCAGCCGAACGAGACGCTGACCGGCACCTTCACCACGAAGGCGACGGCCACCGGCACCGTCAACGGCGTCCTGCTGAGCTCGAACCAGACGACCACCTCGGTTCCGGTCGTCGTCGAGACGCCGCACATGACCATCGCCGGGACCGTTTCGGCGAAGACCGTCGACGTCGGCGGCAAGGTCACCTACACCATCACGGTGACCAACACCGGCAAGCTGGCCATCGCGCCGGCCGGCATCAGCGACAACCTCGCGAACGTGCTGAACAACGCCACGTACGACAACGACCTGACGGCGACGTCGGGCACGGCGGCGATCAACGGCAACACGCTGACCTGGTCGACCGCGAACCTGGCGCCCGGTGAGTCGGAGCAGATCAAGTTCTCCGTCACCACCGACCAGAGCGCGGGCGGCACCACGCTGACCGACTCGATCACCTCGCCGGTCACCGGCGCGACCTGCGCCACCGGCCCGACGACCAACCTGCCGTGCACCAGCGCGGTCACGGTCGCCGCGGCTCCGCAGAAGCTCACGCTGGTGGCGGCCGTCACCAACCCGCGGACCCCGGACAACCCGTTCCAGGTCGGCGACACGGTCAACTACACCTTCACGGTGACCCACCAGGGCATCGGGTCGGTCACCAACGTCGTCGTCTTCGACCAGACCGTGTCGAACATCGTCTGCCCGAGCACCACGCTCGGCCCGCAGGGCACCCCGACGGCCACGATGACCTGCACCGCTTCGCACGTCATCACGCCCGAGGACGCCAAGGACGGCACGTTCATCACCCTGGCCCAGGCCGAGGGCAACGACGGCGGCACGCCGATCGCCTCGAACGAGACCCAGACCGCGGTCCCGACCGTGGTGGTCCGTCCGGTCCTGCACATCGCCGAGTCGGTCAGCTCGACCTCGGTGCACCCGGGCGCAGTGGTGACGTACACGATCCACGTGACCGACGCCGGTCTGCTCGACATCGACCCGGCGCAGCTCACCGACAACCTGTCGGACGTGTTCCTGCACGCCAACTACAACAACGACCTGGCGGTCTCCGCGGGTCTGGCCAACATCACCGGCAACACCCTGACCTGGACCGACGCGCTCGTTCCCGGTGAGACGGAGACCATCACGTTCTCCGTCACGATCAAGCAGGACGCCGGTGGCGACACCATCCAGGACCACGTCAGCTCGACCACGCAGGGCGCGACCTGCACCACTCCGTGCGGCCCCGTCGTCACGATCAACGCGGACCCGCAGGAGCTCCAGCTCACCACGACGGTCCTGAACCCGCGCACCCCGGACAACCCGTTCCAGGTCGGCGACACCGTTCAGTACCAGTTCACGCTCACGCACCAGGGCATCGGCAGCGTCACCGGCGTCGTCATCGACGACCCGACCCTGTCGAACATCGTCTGCCCGACCACCACGGTCGGCCCGCAGGGCACGCCTTCGGCGACGCTGGTCTGCACCGCCTCCCACGTCATCACCGGCGAGGAGTCGAAGACCGGCACGTTCACCACCTACGCCCAGGCGTCGGGCACGGACGAGGACGGTCCGCTGGCCTCCAACCAGAGCCAGGCGACCGTCCCGGTCCAGATCCTGCTGCCCAAGGTGCAGGTCTCGCAGACCGCCACGCCCAACCCGGTCCGCGCCGGCCAGATCGTCACCGTCACGGAGACCGTCACCAACGTCTCCGGGTTCGCGCTCTCGCCGGTCCAGATCCACACCGCGCTGGTCGACGTGCTGAACAACGGCACGCTCGTCCCCGGCTCGATCATCAGCTCCACCGGCACCGCCACGGTCAGCGGCACCGACCTCATCTGGGAGGGCACGCTCGCCGACAACGCGAACGTGGTCATCACCTTCAGGATCAGGGCCAACGCCAACGCCGCCGGCGAGAACCTGGTGGACGAGATCAGCACCACCGTCCACGACACCATCTGCGTGCCCGGCTCGACCGCCGCGCCCTGCAGCGTGAGCGTCCTGGTCAGCCGCACCTTCCCGCCCCGCCCGCCGCACCACCACTGCAAGCGGGGCTGGGACAAGAACAAGAAGCACTGCTGGTGGCCCCGGCCGCACAAGCCGGTGAAGCCGCTGCCGATCGAGCCGATCGATCCGGTCGACCACGAGGACGAGGGCGATGACGAGGGCGAAGAGGAGCTCGACAAGGGACGGCACCACCACCACAAGGGCCGCCACCACCATCACCACAAGTGGCACCACGGTCATCATCACCACCACAAGTGGCACCACCGCCACCATCACCGTGGTTGGGGCGAGTGGGGCTGGAAGCACCACCACAAGCACCACCACCGGCCCCACAAGTTCGTGAAGTACACGAAGGTGAAGGCCAAGAAGAGCTGGGCCTGCCGCACCATGACCGCGGAGGCCACGTGCGCCCCGCTGGGCGACGGCACCAGCCAGTACGTGCCGGGCCTGGGCAGCCTCGCGGTCGCCCGCCTGGGACTCTGACCGAAGAGCAGAACACGCCCGCGTTCTCCCATTTTGGGAGGGCGCGGGCGAACCGCTTGTCTCGTTCTCCGCAGCGCGCCGTTGCCGGTAAAGGGCCTTCTTTCGTTACGGCTTCGCCTGGCCGGCCATACGAGCGACTCCGGCGTTCGCGGTCAGTCGGCGAAAGCGCCCGTGTTCTCGGCGACCCAGTCGGCGAACGTCCGGGCCGGGCGGCCGGTCACCTGTTCCACGGTCGGCAGGACCGTGCGGCCCGCGATCGGGGGGTCGGTGCTCATCTGGAGCATGAAGGCGATGTCCTCCTCGCCGAAGCCCCATGCGGCCCAGTGCGCCGTCATCTGCTCGGCGGTCAGTTCCTCGAAGCGGATCTCGCGGTCCAGGACCTTCGACAGCACTGCCACCTTCTCCGGGGCGGTCAGCAGTTCGGGGCCGGTGATCCAGTACTCCTTGCCCTGGTGGCCGTCCTCGGTCAGGGCCACCGCCGCCACGGCCGCGATGTCGTACTCGTGGACCATCGAACTCGGCATCGTCGCGAAGCCGTGCCGGACCACGCCTTCCGCCTTGATGCTGTCGGCCCATTCCAGGGCGTTCGACATGAACTCGACCGGGGCCAGGCAGGTCGGGCGCAGGCCCGCTTCGCGAAGGGCGAGTTCGAGGGGGTCGGCCTCGGGGTGGCCGCGCAGCACGGTCACGCGGGAAAGGCCACGGGCCGCTTCGGCGATGGCCGCCGGGTCGCCGGCGAAGGTGATGAGGTGGGCCGCCTCCACCCCCTCGAAGAGGGCCGACGGCTGCGACAGGTCGCCTTGGACGATCTCCACGACGTCCGGGAGGCCCGCTTTCTCGGGGTTTCGGGTGAGCGCGCGGACCTCGTGGCCTGCCGCGAGGAGCTGGGTTACCAGGGGGCGGCCGACGTTTCCGGTCGCGCCCGTCACCAGGATGCGTGTCATGCCGCCGACCCTAGGAACCCATGCGGTCAGATCCTGTCCCTTAGATCGACTCCGCCTTGCCGCGGCGCCAGTAGCCCATGAAGGCCACCGCTTTCCGGTCCAGTCCCCGTTCGCCGACCAGGTGACGTCTCAGCGTCTTGACCACTCCGGCCTCTCCGGCCAGCCACACGGAACAGGCCGCCGGAGGCGTCTCGGGGATCTCCCACAGGATGTCCTCGTCGATGTCGACGTCCTCCACCTGCGTGGGAGCAGCCGGCGGAATGAGGCGGGCGGCCGCGGCCTCGACCTCTCCGACCAACCGGGAACCGTGCTCGGCGCCGTCGCGCGGGAGCCAGGTCACCCGCATGCCGGCGGGTGCGGTCTCCTTCAGTACGTCGGCCCCCGACGGCACCTCCATCAGAGCCTCACCGGTCACGTCGGCGGGGAGCTGCTCCAGGATGCGCATGATCGCCGGGACCGCCGTCTCGTCCCCGGCCAGCAGCAGGTTCCCCCCGCCGGCGGGCAGCTTGAACTCCAGCCCCCCGTAAGGCCCGCCGTGCCGGGAGTCGGGCCCCCACAGCGCGCAGCGGTCGTCCTCCTGGACGGTGGTCGCCCAGGCGGCGGCCGGGCCCAGGTGGCCGTCGTCGGCGTGCATGATGACGTCCACATCCACTTCCGCCTTCTCCGGGCGGACGGCGCGGACCGTGTAGGTCCGGAACGGGTTCTTCCGGTCGGCGGGGAGCGCGCAGTAGCGCTCGTACCAGTCGGGGCCGTCGGGGAACAGCAGCGTCCCGTATTCGGGGATCGGCAGGACCAGCTTGATCCGCTGGTCGTAGCCCGGGTCGGCGAAGTGTTCCAGGTCGTCGCCGGTGAAGGTGACGCGCAGGAACGCCGGGCTCAGCCGGTCGACGCGGCGGACCCGCACCTGGAAGACGTGCCATGGGTCGTGCATGTCAGGACTCCTGTCCCGCTCGTGACCGCCACAGCAGCCAGACGAAATACGGTGTGCCGAGCATGGCGGTGACCAGTCCGGCGGGGATCTGGGCGGGGGCGATGACCGTCCGGCCCAGGGTGTCGGCGAGGCTGACCAGCAGCGCGCCCAGCAGGGCGGCGACCGGCAGGACGCGGGTGTGCCGGCCGCCCACGAGGGCACGGGCGGCGTGCGGGGCGACGAGCCCGACGAAGCCGACCACACCGATCGCCGACACCGCGGTCGCGGCGAGCAGGACCGCGCCCGCCAGGGCGGTGAGCCGGGCCGGTTCCATCGGTACGCCCAGGATGCGCGGAGTGTGCTCGTCGAGCGAGAGCAGATCGAGCTCCCGCCGCTGCGCGACCACCAGCGGTACGACCAGGGCCAGCGCGATCGCCACGGGCAGCAGTTGCAGCGGGGTTCGCCCGTAGGTCGAACCGGAGAGCCAGGTCAGCGCCGTGGCGGTGTTCCAGGGGTCGGTCTCCACGATGATCAGCACGGTGAGGGCCGTCCCGGCCGAGGCGACCGCGAAGCCCATCAGCACCAGCCGGTCGGAACTCAGGCCGCCCTTCCACGCCAGGCCGTAGACCAGCGCGAACGACACCACCGCGCCGAGCCCGGCGGCGCCGGTGACGGCCCAGATACCCGCCGCCGGAGCGAACGAGAGGACGGAGATCGCGCCGACCCCCGCTCCCGAGGTGATGCCGAGCACGCCCGGCTCCGCCAGGGGGTTGCGGGAGACGGCCTGGATCACCGTTCCGGCCACCGCGAGCGCGGCCCCGGCCAGCACCGCCGCCAGGACCCGGGGATAGCGCTGGTCCAGCACGAACGTGATGCCCATGCCGGTCCGGCCCTGGAACCACAGGGCCACGTCGCCGGTCCGCAGGAAGGTGTCCCCGAGGAGCATGCCGAGCACGACGGCTCCGGCGAGCAGGACCGTACCGGCGACGACGAAGACCGTGAAGACCGCGCGGGACCGGTGGGCGGCCGACCGGATCCCGGGCGGACGGCGGGCCGGTCCGCCGTCCCGGTGCCGCCGGGCCAGGTAGATCATCACCACGGCGCCGATCAGCGCCGTCACCACACCGGGCGGCACGTCGACCCCGGACTGGCCGCCGAACAGTGCCCGCAGCGACACGTCGGCGGCCAGCACCACCAGCACCCCCGCCATGGCGGAGAGCGGGATCAGGATCCGGTGCGCCAGCAGAGCGGGCAACCAGCGCCCGGCCAGCCGTACGATCACCGGCGCGCACAGCCCCACGAACCCGACCGGCCCGGCGATCACGACGGCCGCCGTGGCCAGCAGGACCGCCAGCACGGTCACCCAGAACCGAACCCGGCGCACGTTCACCCCGAGCACGGTCGCACCGTCGTCGCCGAGCCCGAGCACGTCGAGCCGGGGCCCGAGCAGGATCCCGGCGGCCAGCGCGAGCACGATGATCGGCCCGATCTGCGTCAGGACCGACAGGTCCTTCTGCGTCAGCGCGCCCGAGCCCCACGCGAACAGCCCCGTCGTCTCCTGCTGGAACAGGATCATCATCAGGTTCGTCAGCGCGGTGAAGGCCAGCGCCGCCGCCGACCCGGCCAGGATCAGCCGGGTGGTGCCGCTGCGCCCGCCCGCGGAGGCCGCCATGACCAGCCCCGCCGCCGCGAGGCCGCCGAGGAACGCCAGCCCGCCCGACGGCAGGGTCGGCAGGCTGATCCCGAGCGCGGCGGCGGCGACCACGGCCAGATAGGCCCCGGAGGAGACCGCCAGGGTGTCGGGCGAGGCCAGCGGATTGCGCGAGATCGCCTGGAGCAGCGCCCCGGACGCGCCGAGCGCCACCCCGACCGCGACCCCGGCGAGCAGCCGCGGCAACCGCGAGGCCAGCAGCACCCGCATCGCCTCGTCACCCTGGCCGAGCAGGTCGAACAGGCCGACGGAGGAGGTGCCCTGGGTGATGTGGACGGCGGCGATGACGATGGTCACGGCACCGGCGACCAGGAATACTCCGACGACCCCTAGCCGCTTCGCGACTCCCGGCCGCTCGTCAGCGCCCCGAGGTCCCTGAGCCGGCAGAGCTCCCTCGGCTCCTTGAGTTTTCTCAGATCCCAGAGGTTCCGCGGCCCCCTGGCGTCGGGCGGTGGTCAAGCCGCGTAGGCCTTCACGAGGGCGTCGGCGTACTGGCCCAGGGAGAGTGGGCCGCCGAACGTCCAGATGCCGTTGGGGAGCTTGGTGACCTGGCCGTTCTTGACGAAGGGCAGGGAGGTCCAGATGGCGTTGCCCTTGAGGTCGTCGGCGAAGACGTCGGTGCCGTCGCTGGCGTTGTAGAAGAAGCGGATCTTCTCGTCCTTCAGCGGGGACAGGCCCTCGACGTCGGTGGTGCCCAGGCCCCAGTCGGGGTCGACCTCGCCTTCCCAGGCGTTGCGCAGGCCGATGGCCTCGGCGGTCTCGGTGACCAGGGCGCCCTGGCCGAACAGGCGGATCGACACGTTGCCGCCCTCGGACCAGCCGTCGGCCATCGCGAAGGGGCTGCCGGCGTGTCCGGCGGCCTCGAGCGTGGATTTCGCGGCGGCGAACTTGGCGTCCATGTCGGCGAGCAGCGTGTCGGCCTCGGCCTGCTTGCCGACGGCGGTCGCGATCATCTTCAGGTCGGCGCGCATACGGCCGATGTTGTCGGTGGCCGACGAGCCCTTCGGCACCAGCACCGGGACGAACTTCTCCAGCTGTGCCACCAGCGGGCTGTTGGCCGCGGCCTCCATGACGATCAGGTCGGGCTGGAGGGCCACGATCGAGTCGACGCTCGGCTCGCTGCGGGTGCCGACGTCCTTGACCGCGGCATCGAGCGGCGCGGCGGTGACCCAGGTGGCGTAGCCCTTCACGTCGGCCGCGCCGACCGGCATCACGCCGAGGCCGACCAGCATCTCGGTCTCGCCCCACTCCAGGCCGACGACCCGGGTGGCGGGTTTGGCCAGCTTGACCTCACGTCCCAGCGAATCGGTGATGGTGATCGCCTGGGCGGAGCTCTCCGGCGCGGCTGCGGGGGCGGAGGGTGCTGCGGCGGGCTCGGTTGTGCCACACGCGCCCAATCCCAGGACGGCGGCGATGAGGAGCGCGGTGCGCAGGGGCTTCATGTAGGGCAGTCCTTCAAACGGTGGTGCTGGTGGATTGGCGGCCGACCAGGGGTGTGGGCCGGCGCACTGTTCAAACGGTGGTTCGTTGCGAGTGGCGGCCGACCGGGCGGGTGCGGATCGTCGGGCCGTCGTGGGTGACCTCGACGCGGATGCCGTAGGCCTCGGTCAGGTGGGCCTCGGTGAGCACCTCGGCGGGGGAGCCGACGGCCTTGATCCGGCCCTCGTACAGCAGCACGATCTCGTCGGCGATGGAGGAGGCCTGGTCGAGGTCGTGCAGGACGACGCCGATGGCGACGTCGTGACGGTCGGCCAGGTCTCGGACCAGGTCGAGGAGTTCGACCTGGTAGCGAAGGTCCAGGAACGTCGTGGGCTCGTCGAGCAGCAGCACGCCGGTCTCCTGGGCCAGGCAGGTGGCCAGCCAGACGCGCTGGAGTTCGCCGCCGGACAGCTCGTCGGCGGGGCGGTCGGCCATCTCGGTCGTCCCGGTCAGGTCCATGGCCCGTGCGACCGCGGCCGCGCCCTCGGGGTCGTCGGCTCGCCAGCGGCCCCGGTGGGGGTGGCGTCCGTAGGAGACCACGTCCCGCACCAGCACACCCGAAGGCGTCGGCCGCGACTGGGACAGCAGGGTGACTTTCCTGGCGAACTCGCGGGGTGCGAGATCGAACGCCGAGACGCCGTCGCCTAGCCGTACAGAACCGGAAACGGGCTCGTGGAGGCGGGCCAGCGCGCGCAGCAGAGTCGACTTGCCGCTGCCGTTGGGGCCGACGAGGGCGGTCACCCGGCCGGGACACAGCACGATCCCGGCGTCCTGGACGACGGGAGTGCCGTGATAGGCGAGAGACAGGCCGGAGCCGCGTAACGCGGTGGATTCGGTCACGAGGCTTAGGTTAGGCTAACCTTTGTTGCCAATTCAAGTTCGGGCAAAACGCATCAAGTCTGGGCAAAGCCCCGGTACGGAAACAGAACCGGGACGCCCGTTAGATCGCCACCCCTGGTGGCAGATTCTTCTGCCATGGAGCGCCACGAGTCCGACGGATTCCTGATCATCCCGTTCGCCTCCGCCGAGGCGTTCGAAGACTGGCTGGAGAAGAACCACGCCCACGAACCCGGCCTGTGGCTGAAGTTCGCCAAGAAGGGGCGCGGCATCCCGACGATCACCTTCGAGGAGGCACTGGAGGCCTCCGCCTGCTACGGCTGGGTCGACTCGAAGATGTACCGCTACGACGACGACTACTACATCCTCCGCTACCAGCCCAGGAAGAAGACCTCCAAGTGGTCGCCGCGCAACAGCGACCTGGCCCAGCGCCTCATCGACGCGGGCCGGATGCGCCCGGCCGGCCAGGCCCAGGTGGACGAGGCCAAAGCCGACGGACGCTGGTCGGGTACTAAGGGCTGACCTGCTCGTCCAGCCAGTCGAAGATCCGTTCGCCACGCAGCCCGTTGGCCATCGGCTCGCAGTGCGCGTCGGCGCCCTCCGGTTCGGTGAAGTGGACGAGCGTCCGCTTCGTGCCGAGCATGTCGTAGAGCCGCCGCGACTGCCCCGGCCAGAAGCCCTCCGACTCCGGGTCGGTGATCAGCATCGGCGTGGTGATCCTCGTGGCCGTCTCGGGGTCGAGGCGGTAGGCGCGGGCCGCGCGGAAGAACTCGTAGAAGCTGGTCAGCCCGTAGGGCCGCATCCGCCACACCAGCATCGACCGGGTCCGGGGCGACAGCTTCAGCGCCCACTCCATCTCCTGGTCGAACGCCGCCTGATCGCCCTCGTCGAGCTTCCTGGCCAGCGAGTGGGGGATGTGGTTCGTCATCGCCTCCGACACGTCGACCACACCCGGGTCGGCGATGGCGGCGGCGTAGCGGTGCTCGAACGCCAGCGCCCTCGGCACCCAATATCCGGCCTGGCTGACCCCCATGACCGCCAGCCGGTCGCCATCGACGTCGGCCCGGGTCAGCAGATGGTCGGTCACCGGGGTCAGCACGTGCTCCCAGTCGGGCCGGAAGTGCAGCCCCTGCCGCACCAGCGCCGCGTTCTGGCCGGGCCCGTCGAAGGTGGCCACGTTCCAGCCGCGCGCCAGGGCCTCGGCGGCGCACTGCGTCCAGGCCTCGGTGACCGGGCCGTCGCTGCCGTTGTTGTAGACGATCGTCCGCCGCCGCCCGTCGCCCGCCCGGAAGAAGTAGCCGGGCAGTACGGAGGACCCGAACGGGATCGCCAGTCGCTCCACGTGGGTCAGGTCGGCGAAGCGATCCCAGGCCTCGCGGTGCTTCTCCCAGATGTCCTCGAACAGGCCCGGCTCGCCGACCCCGTCGGCCATGTCAGTGGCGGTCGCGTAATAGGTGGCGGCCCGCAGGAACTCACAAGCCGCTGATCGTGTACGCCCCGCCCCCGCGTTCCCCTCCGCCTCGTCGGCCACCCGGTCGGCGGTCGACAGCCAGGCGTCCACCCACGAGCGTGGTTTCCCGTCGCGGATCAGGTCGATCGTGGCCAGCACCTCCCCGGCGTCGGCGGCCCGGTGGTAGACGGCCCCAAGAGCGACCTGTGTCGAGAAGTCGAACCCGTCGTCTTTGAAGAAAGGAGGCATTGGACGGTCATGGCCGGGCTCAGGTCGTCTCTATCCCCATTTATGGAAATTTCCCGACAAGGAGTGCTTCACCGTACGGCGAGGAGGACGCAGTCGCCGCAGATCCCGCCCACCCGGTAGTAGAGACAGCACGACCGCCGCACCCCCCGCCGGTCGAGCCGCCCGGCGAGCGGCCCCTCGGCCAGTAACTCCCGCTGCAGCGAATCCGCCCGCGACGCGTCTCCCGGACGGGCGCGGGAGAACGCCCCGACCGCTCCGACCAGCGCCGACGCGGCGTTTCCGTACAGGACCAGGGGCGACACCCACGGCAGCGCCGCCACCAGCGGCTCGAGCGCGAACCTCGGTCCCTCGCGCAGTGACGGCACCCGCACCCCGTCATCCGACCAGCGCGCGTCACTCAGGTCGATCGAGATCCCGTAGGCGGCCCGCAGGGCGACGTACGGAGACCACAACCGTGCCATCGCCCCCTGGAACAGGATCGACGCGGCGGCCCTGCGGTCCTGGGTGAGGAGCCGTTTCGCCGTCTCGTCGATGACGGCGTCGTCGTGCAGGCGTTCGACGAGCGGGACCCCGCCGCCCACGCCGATCGCGAAGAACGCGTTGATCGCGGCGATATCGGCGACGGCGGTCTCGATGGTCGTCATTCCGCCGATTATGGAGCCAGCGCGCGGGTGAGCCGCCGGGCTTCGGCAAGCTCGGGTACGTCGATCTTCCTGACGATCGGCGGGAGGGCCTTGGCGACCGGACGGGCCAGCAGCCGCGCCGCGAGGCGGGTCAGCGCCTTCCTGGGCTGCGGCAGGGTGTCGGCCATGCCGGTGTCGACGAAGCCGGGATTGTGCAGGACGTACCGGATCCTGCTCGTCGGGTGGTCGGCGTGGAAGGCGACGGCGAGCAGGTCGTTGGCGTAGGCCCCGCGCCGGACCGCGTCGAACCCCCGGTATCGGGCCGGCTCGTCGAGCGGGCCCTTCCCGAGGCCGGTTCCGCACAGGTTCACCACCACGGGATCGGGCGCCGCCTCCAGCACCGGCCGGAGCTCCTCGGCCAGGAGGAAGCGGCTCATGACGTACAGAGCGAAAGTGAACTCCACGCCCTCGGCGGTCTCACGGCGGGCGGGCTGGAACCGGAACGCCCCCAGCACCAGCGCGTCGACGACCGGAAGGTCGTCGCGCAACCGCCGCGCCAGGTCGAGGGTCGCCCCGGCCAGGCTCAGATCCGCCTGGACGAACCGGGCCCCCGCCGCCTCCATCGCGGCGCCGCGTTCAGGGTCGCTGCCGACCACGACGACCTGTTCGCCGCGCTCCAGATAGTGGTGGGCGAGGCCCCGGCCGATGCCGGAGGTGCCGCCGGTGATGACCAATGTGCGCATAGGGTCGATGGTCGGGCGAGCGTCGCCGGCGGCGAAAGAAGGAACATCGATGTACCCCCTCCTCCCCGTCAACCGGGCCGCCTGTGGTGCGGCCCCGGTGTTGCGCGCCGTCGGCGACAAGTGGAGCCTGCTGGTGATGGGCGTGCTCGCCGAACGTCCCTTCGGTTTCAACGAGCTCGACCGCGCGGTCGACGGGCTGAGCCGCCGGATGCTCACCCGGGTCCTGGCCGCGCTCGTCCGTGAGGGTCTCGTCGACCGGGCCGCGCCGAGCGGGCCGGGCGGCCGGGCCGAATACCGCCTCAGCGAGGCGGGCCATGACCTGTTGCCGCTGGTGATCGCCGTGGGGGAGTGGGCCGAGGCGCATGCCCGGCGGCGCGGTCAGGGGGTGCCGCCGATGCCGGGGAAGGCCGTCGACCAGAAGTCGTCCCCCTTGTAGGTGCGCAGTTTCCGGGTCTTCCCTGTGTGCACGTCGAGGGCGTAGGCGGTGATGGCCATGCCCTTCGAGCCGCAGTCGGGGTTGGGGAAGGCCAGCGCGAGGATCTCCCGCTGGCTGCGCCAGTTCCGCAGGTAGACGCGGCGGTCCTGCATCGGCAGGTGGGGATTCTTGATGGTGGCGAGGACCTTGCCGGTCCGCGCTTCGAGGTGGACCAGGTCGCCGGGGACGCAGTTGTCCTGCCGCGTGGTGTTGTCCTCCAGCGCGACGATCGTGGTGCCGTCGACGGCGGCGGCGCCGAAGTAGTAGGGGCGATTCAGTGTGATGTCGGTCTGGTCGGACGCGGACGCCGTCTCCCAGAGGTCGGCCATCGTGATCAGCCGGGGCCGGGGCGAGAAGGTCGCCAGGATCACCCGGTCGGCGCCCTCGGAGATCCAGACCGGCGCCACCCGATTGGGCAGCAGCCGGGTGCGCTGCGCGACCATGTCGAACAACATTCCCGGGTCCTTGAACTCCGGCACCTTCGAGAAGGCCACGTAACGGCCGTCATCGCTGATCACCAGCTCGGCCACCGAGCCCATCTTGTTGAGCGGGATCTTCGCGGGGGCCGCCGTCACCTTCCCGTCCCGCAGGTCGCGGGTGACGATCGTGCCGGCCTTGAGGCTGTAGTAGGCGATGGTCCAGCCGTTCTCGGTGATCGCCAGCGGGCCGTTGCGGCCGGGCAGGGCGTCGGCCAGCTCGTATTCCCTCTTGCCGATCACGAGCCGCCATCCGGCCCCCCGGCAGTCCGGCTCCCTCCCGTCGAGTTCCTTGCAGGGCAGTCGGTAGGCCTGGGTGGCCGGTCCCATCGCGCTTTTGGGCGGGTCGATGTCGATGGCCGGAGCCGGCTCCTCGCCCCTGTGCAGGAGCCGGACCCCGGCCACCACGCCCGCCACCGTCACCACGACCATGACCCCCGCGGCCACCGCCGTCAGTGTGCGGCGGCGGCGTCCCCGGGCCTCGATGACGCGGTCGGCCAGGTCGACGTCGGGGGCCTGTTCGGCGATGTCGTCGAGCGCGTCGGACAGCCAGGTCATCGCCGGGCCCCCTCGATGTCGGTGAGAATCCCGGTGAACTCGCGCAGCCGGGCGAGTGCCTGGTGGGCCTGGCTCTTGACGGTGCCGAGGGAGCAGCCGAGGATCTCGGCGGTCTCCTTCTCGGTGCGGTCCTCGTAGTAACGCAGCACGATCACCGCGCGTTGCTTGGGGGTCAGCCGCATGAGGGCCTGGCGCACCATCAGGCGGGTGACCGAGGAGTCCTCGGTCGAGTAGGACCGGTCGGGCGGATCGGCACTGGGGATCTCGCCGCCGCTCCGGCGCCGCCGCCAGGAGATGTACTGGTTGACCAGCGCCTTCCTGACGTAGGCGTCGGGGTGGTCGAGGCGGGCCAGCCCGTTCCACTTGCCGAGCACCTTGATCAGCACGCTCTGGAGCAGGTCTTCGGCCAGATGGGCGTCTCCGGTGAGCAGATAGGCGGTGCGGATCCAGGCCCGCTGGTGGCGGCCCACGAACTCCCGGAATCCCTCGTCTGCTCTCACACTCTCTATCGACGCCGGGAAGGCCGCTAAAGGTTGGCGGTGCTGAAATTCCCGGCGAATTCCTCTCCTGGCGGGATCTGCGTGATGACGTCGATCAGCACGCCCTCGGGCGCCGCGACGATGAAGTGACGCTGGCCGAACTCCTCGCTGCGGATCTCCAGTTCGGGCCTCAGGCCGCCCTCGACGACCAGCCGCCGCCATTCGGCGTCGACGTCGTCGACCTCGAAGTTGAGCAGTAGCCCCCGGGCGGGGGTGCGGTATCCCGCCGGGATCGTCGGGTGCGCGGGGTCGAGAAGAGCCAGCTCATAGCCGCTGGGGTTCTTCAGGCTGACGTACCAATCGGCTTCGAAAACGATCGAGAAGCCGAAGTTCCGCACGTAGAAGTCGCGGGACTCGGCGATGACCGGAGTCGCGACCACGGGATAGAAACTCGAGGTCTTCATGTCCGGTACGCTATTTCGCATACCGACGGTATGTCAATTGGAGTGAACCTCGTGCGAGCCGAACAGAAAGAACGCACCCGCCTGGCCCTGATCGCCGAAGCCCGGCGCCTGTTCGCCGAACGCGGCTACGCCGACGTCGGTCTCGCGGAGATCACCGCCGCCGCCGGAGTCACCAAGGGCGCCCTCTACCACCAGTTCGACGGCAAGACGGCGCTGTTCCGCGCGGTCCTGGAATCCGTCCACCACGAGGTCGCCGACCGCATCGTGGCCGCGTCCGACGGCGACCCCTGGGCCGGTTTCGTCGCGGGCTGCCAGGCCTTTCTGACGGCGAGCACCGATCCGGCGCTCCAGCGCATCCTGCTGATCGACGGCCCGGCGGTGCTCGGCTGGGCCGAATGGCGCGCCTTCGACGAGGCGACCTCGGCGTTCCACCTGGAGGAGGCCATCGACGACCTGATGCGCCGGGGCCTGCTCCCCGAACGCCCGGCGGCCCCGCTCACCCGCCTGCTCTCCGGCGCGATGAACGAGGCCGCGTTGTGGCTCACCACGGAACCGTCGGCCTTGGCCGACACCCGGCGGGCCCTGGCCGAACTGCTGGAATCGCTCAGATGTAGGTGACGGTGCAGGCGACGCCGTTGAGCGTGATGCCGGTCGGGTTCACATAAGTTCCCGTGTACGTCGCCACGAAGCCGATGGCCGCCGAGGTGACCCCCGGTGCGATCGAGGGAGCCCACGACGGATTGACGGCCTGGAGACTCGGGGGAGTCTGGGTCCAGGTGGCGGTCCATCCACTGCTCATCGTCTCGTTCCCCGCGAAGACGATCTGCAGGATCCAGGGCGAGAAGGTGCTCGTACCGGTGTTCTCGACGGTGATGGACGCGACGAAGCCGCCGGTCCAGACGCTGGTGTCGTAGGTGACGTCGCAGGAGTACGACATCGCGCGGGCGGGTGCGGAGATGCCGAGCACGAGGGCGGCGGCGAGGGCGAGGGCGGTCAGGATCCTCATGGGCGGATGGTCCGGCGAGGGGCCCGCCGGGTCAATGAAACGACGCGGACGCCCAGGTCAGCGAGATGAATCTTTCACGTGCCAGGGGCGTTCCGACTGGGTCGGCGTGGCCGTCTCGGCGACCCGCACGCCGTAGACGTGCTCGCCGACGACGCCCAGGTAGGAGTGCCCGGTCAGATGGCACCAGGCCGGCAGGTCGAGGGGGGCGGCCGGGTCGGTGGCCCTGAGGTGGACGACCGCTCCCGGGGCGAGCGAGTCGACGAGCCTGCGCAGCTCGATCAGGAGCAGCACGCAGCGCCGGTCGCCGCCGTCGAGCACCACCGGTTCGTTGGCCATGGGACAAGTCTCCCCCAACCAGGTCAAGCGAATGGGCGTTGGGATCATGCCGCAGGTCGTCCACGAACGAGACTTTGAGTAGTAAAACGTGACAAATGCCGTGTTGCTAGCGTGGCCGGGGCCAATCGATGTCAGGGGGAGCGAAATGGGCAAGGTCACCGTCGGCCGGGAGAACAGCGACACGATCGACATCCATTACGAAGACCACGGCTCCGGACGGCCGGTCGTCCTGATCCACGGTTATCCACTCAGCGGCGCGTCCTGGGAGAAGCAGCAGCGGGTCCTGCTCGAAGCCGGGTTCCGGGTCATCACGTATGACCGGCGCGGCTGGGGCAAGTCCAGCCAGCCCACCAGCGGGCACGACTACGACACCTACGCCTCCGACCTCAAGATGCTGCTCGACCGCCTGGACCTGCCCGAGGTCGACCTGGTCGGCTTCTCCATGGGCACCGGCGAGGTCACCCGTTACCTGGGCAAATACGGCAACAAGCGGATCCGCCGGGCGGTCCTGATGGGCGCCATCCCGCCGTTCCTGCTCAAGACGGCCGACAACCCCGAGGGCGTCGACAAGTCCGTCTTCGACGGCATCAAGGAAGCCGTGGCGCACGACCGTCCCGGCTACTTCAAGAAGTTCCTGGACGACTTCTACAACGTCGACATGTACATGAACACCCGGATCAGCCAGGAAGCCTGGAACAACTCGTTCATGGCGGCCTGCCTGGGGAGCCCGTATTCGGCGTACAAGTGCGTCGACACGTGGCTGGAGGACTTCCGGGAGGACCTGTCGAAGATCGACGTCCCGGTCCTGCTGGTCCACGGCGACCAGGACCGCATCCTGCCCTACGCCAGCACCGCCGCCCGGCTACCCGGCCTGATCAAGGACCTGACCTTCATCACCATCGAGGGCGGCCCGCACAACATCGGCTGGACCCACGCGGAAGAGGTCAACAAGGAACTCCTCGACTTCCTGGAGCGATGACCCTCGTTCCCAGAAGGGCCGCCCGACGCCGGGCCTCGTGCAGAGGCCTCGCGGGCGGCCCTTCGGCGTGCACGTTCCCTTGGGCGTTGGAACGCCTCGGAGTGGCTCCGGCGCCACTCCGAGGCGGGTCTGGGGGTTATGCCGCGTGGGGCGTCGGCTGGGTGGCCGCCGCAGTCTGGGGGTCGATGACGAGGTCCCGGATGCCGATGTCGTTGACCAGGGAGCGCAGCGCCGGTTCGCAGAGCTGGATCCAGGGCTGGTCGGCGCCGAGCACGAGGGCGAGCCGGACCGGAGAGGTGAAGGCCACCGCTGTGCGGGCTCCGCCGGGGGTGCGGAACACCCGGAGAGCGTTGGCGCAGCCGGAGTTCCGGACCGGCACGAATAGTGGGACGTCCATCGTCGAATTCCCTTCCTTGTTCACGGGATCGACGTTAGGGGCGCGCGAAAAGCCGTGGGAGTTTCCCTACGGCGTTCTGACGGGTGACCGGTCAATGCTGACGCCGTGTTGACGCGTGGTTATGGCGTCAAGAGGGCGTAGGAATGCCGTAAGTATGGCTTGCCAACGGCCCGGACGCTTGTTGGATAGGAGGTGAAAGGAGGACCTGAAATGGTTTCTCGGCACGTTACTTCGCTGGAGATGCTCATTCCGGCCGGGGCCGCGATGGCGGTCGGGGCGGTGGTCGTGGTGGCGATGGCCGTACCGGACACCTCGGAGCGGGTCGCGGCGATGGCCGCGATGACGGCGCTGATCGGGCTGGTCGTCCGGCGTCCGGTGGCGGTGGGCGCGGTCGCGTGCGTCGCGTGGCTGCTGATGACGGGTTTCCTGGTGAACGGGCTCGGTGAGCTGACGTTCGCGGGGGCCGACTGGTTGCGGCTGGCGCTGCTGGTCGTGGCGGGGCTGGTGGGCGCGGCACTGCGGACGCCGATGCCGCTGCGGGGTTCGGTCCGGGTTCCGGCGGTCACTGAATATCGGCGTATAGACCGAATTGCGCACCATAAGACTTTGTCCTGACTTAGCGTTCCGCAGGGCTGCCGCCAGAATCCATACGGGTACTTTCCGGCCGACACCTCAATGGTGTTCGGACGTTGAACAATGACAACCCGTATGGAAGTGCCACATGCCCGCGCGTGTTAACAAATTGAGCCTGGGGCTGACCGGCGTACTCGCCGCCGCCCTGGTCACCTTCTCCGGGGCGGCCGCCTCGGCGCAGGTCAACCCCATCGACACCCCCACCAAGCCGGCGCCGGTCGCGGAGAACATCCCGGGCGCCGCAGGCGCGGAGAAGTCCGCCCAGAAGGCCGCGGCGGTCGCCGCCAAGAAGGCCACCATCCTCCTTGCGACCACCCCGGCCGCCACCGGCCCGGCCCAGGCCGGCGCCGCTGCCCCGGCCGCCGCCGCTCAGGCGAAGCAGAAGCGCCGCGCCGAGAAGGCCGCCGCCAAGGCGGCCAAGGCGGCCAAGGCCGCCGCCAAGCAGGCCCAGGCCGCGCCGGCTCCGGCCGCCGCGGTTCAGGTTGCTCCGGCTCATGTTGCTCCGGCCGCCGTTGCTCCGGCCAAGGTCGCTGAGGCTGCTGCCGCTCCGGCTGCTGACGCTCCGGCCAAGGTTGCTCAGGCAGTTGCTGCTCAGGCCGCGCAGGTTGCTCCGGCGGTTGCCGTCGAGGCCGCCGCGGCCAAGGTCGCGAAGGCGGAGAAGGCCGCCGCCAAGCGGGCCGAGGCACTGCGGAAGGCCGCTGCCAAGCGCGCCGAGATGATGCGGAAGGCCGCCGACAAGCGCGCCGAGATGATGCGCAAGGCCGCCGCCAAGCGGGCCGAGTTGATGCGGAAGGCTCTCGAGGAGCGCGCCGCCGCCGCGATGAAGGCTGCGGAAGAGGCCCAGGAGGCTGCCGGGCAGGCCGCTCCGGGCGCTGCCGGCGTCCAGGCCGCTGCCGCCTACGCCACGGCCATGGCCAACGCGATCCAGGCCCGCGCCGCCGCCGGCGCGATGCAGGCCGCGGTCACGAAGCAGACCCTCATGGAGCAGGCCGCCAAGGCTGCCGCCGCTCCGGCGAGGGCCGCCGACGTTCCGGACGCGAAGACGCCCGCCGCTGCCACCAAGGCCGCCGCTGTCGCTCCGGCGCAGGCTGTGGCCGCCGCTCAGGCGGTGAAGGCCGCTCCCGCTGCTGCTCCGGCTCAGGCGGTGAAGGCCGCTGCTGCTCCGGCTCAGGCCGTGAAGGCTGCCGCCGCTCCGGCCGCGACCCTGCTGGTCAAGCAGGCCGCCGCCCCGGCTCAGGCTGTCGCCCCGGTCCAGGCCGCTGCTCCGGCTCAGGCCGGGACGCTGCTCGCCAAGGCCGCTGCTGCGACTCCGGTCGCCGCGACCAAGGCCGAGAGTGCCGCTGAGGCGCAGCGGTCGGTGGCTGCCGCGCATCCGTGCTGTAAGGGTCACGGCTGCTGCGAGGGTCCGCGTGGCCCGATGGGCCCGGCCGGACCTCCCGGATTCCCTGGTCCGATGGGGCCGCTCGGTGCCACCGGGCCGGCCGGTCCGCAGGGTCTCCCGGGTGTCTCCGGCTACGAGATCGTCAACGGTCTGCCCACCACCTGCGCCCCGGGCACCCAGTGCACCGCCCAGGCGATCTGCCCGGTCGGTAAGCGCGCCGTCGGCGGTGGCTACGCCCTGGAGCCGACCGCGCAGCCGGCGTACACCGTCACCACGATCCCCGGTGCGGCGGGCACCACGTGGGACGTCAACGTCCACAACGGCGGCCTCCTGCCGCTCGTGCTGGTCCCGAGGGCGGTCTGCGTCAACGCCGTCTGACCCCGTTTGAACTGCGGAAACGCCGCCCCGCCTGAAGCGGGGCGGCGTTTCCGTCGTAGAGGGTCAGCGCCCGACCTCGCGCCGGAGCAGCTCCGAGGGCTCCTCGCGCCGCACGATCAGCCGCGCCGCCCCGCCGCTCACCGCCACCACCGGCGGACGGCAGGTCAGGTTGTAAGAAGACCCCATCGCGTGGTGATAGGCCCCGGTCACCCGCACGACCACGAGATCCCCCGGCCGCGCGTCCCCAGCCGGTACGCCTTCGGCGATCACGTCCCCCGCCTCGCAGTGCCGCCCCACGATCGTCACCGGCGCCCCCGACCGTCCGGGCACGGAGACCGCGTAGCGCGCCCCGTAGAGCGCGGGCCGGGGGTTGTCGCTCATCCCGCCGTCGACCGCCACGAAGGTCCGCCCGCCCTGCCGCTTCACCGAGATCACCCGGTAGAGCGTCACTCCGGCGGCGGCCACGATGGCCCGTCCGGGCTCGAACACCAGCCGGGGGACGGGCAGACGGAGAGCCCGGCACCGCTCGGCGACCACCTTCGGCACCGCGGCCGCGAACTGCCCCAGGTCGAGTCCGTGCTCGTCGTCGAGATAGGCGACCCCGTGCCCGCCACCGAGGTCGAGTTCCGGCAGGACGGTCGCGTACCGATCCCGGACCATGGCCAGCTGGTCGACCATCACCCGGGCCGCCGCCTCGAAGGGCGACACCGACGTGATCTGCGATCCGATGTGACAGTGCAGCCCGGCCAGCCGCAGCTCCGGCTGGCTGAGCACCCGCGCCACGGCGTCGGAGAGCTCGGCCAGCGGGATCCCGAACTTCTGCCCCTCCGACCCGGTGCGGATGGCGGCGTGCGCGCCCGCCTCGACCCCGGGCGTCACCCGCAGGTAGACGTCCTGCCGCTGCCCGACGGGCACCAGCGCCGCCAGCCGGTGGATCTCGGCCACGTTGTCGATGACGACGCGTCCGACCCCGACGGCCTCCCGCAGCTCGGCGGGTGTCTTGGCGTTCCCGTGGAAGATGATCCGATCGAGGGGGAACCCGACGGACCGGGCGAGCGCGAGTTCGCCGCCGGAGCAGACGTCCAGGGACAGCCCTTCTTCGGCCACCCACGACGCCATGGCCTGCGTCAGAAACGCCTTCCCCGCATAGGCGACCGTCGAAGCGGGCAGCGCGGCGCGGTAGTCGCGGCACCGGAGGCGGACGGCGTCCTCGTCCACGACATACGCAGGGGTCCCGAATCGCCGGGCGATCTCAGCCAGTGACATGAATCGACATTAAGCACCCGAAAAGCGATTAATCGGGATCTATATGTCGTTCTCGCGCATTCCCTACGCCGTATTGACGGGGTCGCAACCCCACGGGAAATTTTGCCGGAAACCCCGCATGGACCTACCGGCCTCAGGCAAGGGCGGAACGCATGGCGCTTTTCGACGCCCTCCAGCGCGCCCTGCGTGACCACGTCGACGGCGAGATCCGATTCGACCGGGGAACCAGGGCCGTCTATTCGACCGACGCCTCGAACTATCGCGAGGTGCCGATCGGTGTGGTCGTACCGAGATCCATCGAAGCCGCCGCCCGCACGGTGGAGATCTGCGCCGACCACGACGTGCCGGTCCTGTCGAGAGGCGGCGGCACCAGCCTGGCCGGGCAGTGCTGCAACACCGCGGTGATCATCGACTGGTCGAAACACTGCACGCGGACGTGGGACACCGGCGAGAACACCGTCGTCACCGAACCAGGCACGGTCCTCGACGACCTCACCGGCAACGGCCTGATGTTCGGCCCGAAACCGGCCACCCACAACCACTGCACCATCGGCGGCATGATCGGCAACGACGCCTGCGGCGCCACCGCCCAGGCCTACGGGAAGACCTCCGACAACGTCCTCGACCTGGAGGTCCTCACCTATGGCGGCACCCGCTTCTGGACCTCCGACCCACCCGAACCCCTCAAAACCGCTCTGAAGACCTTGGCGAACGAGTACGAGGACGACATCCGAGCCCGGTTCCCGAAGATCCCCCGCAGGGTCTCCGGCTACGGCCTCGACGCCCTCCTCCCGGAGAACGGCCACGACCTCACCAGGGCCCTGGTCGGCTCGGAATCCACCCTCGTCACCGTTCTCAGAGCCCGGCTGAAGCTGGTCCCCCAGCCCAGGGCCGGAGCGGTCGCGATCCTCGGGTTCCGCGACGTCTTCGAGGCCGCCGACGCCGCCCCGTCGATCGCGCCCTACGACCCGATCGCCCTGGAGGGCATGGACGACCGCCTGATCGAATACGAACGCGCCCGCCGCCTCAACCTGGCCGCGATCGACCGCCTCCCCAAGGGCGGCGGCTGGCTGGTCGTCCAGTTCGGCGCCGACACCCCGGAGGAGGCCGAGGCCAAGGCCCGCGACATGGCCGCCGACCTGGGCGTGCGGCCTGTCATCCAACGAGATGTCCAGGAGGTGGCCGCCATCCGCGAGGCCGCCGTCGGCGCCACGGCGGGCGACGCCTGGCCGGGCTGGGAAGACTCGGCCGTCCCGCCGGAACGCATCGGCGACTACCTCAGGGACCTGCGCCGACTCCAGGAAGACCACGGCTACGGCGCGTCGTCCCTCTACGGCCACTTCGGCCACGGCTGCGTCCACACCCGGATCCCGTTCCGCCGCGCCGACTACCGCGCCTTCGTCGAGGAGGCCGCCGACCTGGTCGTCTCCTACGGCGGCTCGTTCTCCGGCGAGCACGGCGACGGCCTGGCCAGGGGCGAACTGTGGCCGAAGATGTTCGGCGACCGGGTCATGGCCGCGTTCACCCGCTTCAAGCAGGCCTTCGACCCTCGCAACCGGATGAACCCCGGCCGCCTGATCGACCCCGACCGGCTCGACGACCACCTGAAGGACCGCCCACGCGAGGTGGAGACCGTCTTCACCTTCCGGAACGGCTTCGCGGCCGAGACGACGAGCTGCGCCGGAGTGGGGGAGTGCCGCCGCGACACCGGCGGGGTGATGTGCCCCAGCTTCCGCGTCACCCGCGACGAACAGCACTCCACCCGGGGCAGGGCCCGGCTGCTCTTCGAGATGCTCCAGGGCGACGTGATCACCGACGGCTGGCGCTCACCCGAGGTGAAGGACGCCCTCGACCTCTGCCTGTCGTGCAAGGGGTGCCGCTCCGACTGCCCCGTCCACATCGACATGGCCACCTACAAGGCCGAGTTCCTGCACCACTACTACCGGGGCAGAATCCGCCCCCTCTCCCACTACGCCCTGGGCTGGCTCCCGCTCTGGGCGCGCTTCCCCCTGTTGCTGAAGATCCCGAGAGTCCCCGGCCTCACCCGGGAGCGGGACCTGCCGAGACCGGCCCGCGTCCGCTTCAGCGACACCTTCCGGGCCCAGAAAGGCGGCCCCGAGGTCCTCCTGCTCCCGGACACCTTCACCGACAACTTCACCCCTCGGGTCGCCGTCGCCGCCACGAGGGTCCTGACAAAAGCCGGTTTCTCGGTACGCATCCCGCGCGCCCCCATCTGCTGCGGCCTCACGTGGATCTCCACCGGCCAGCTGGGCATGGCCAGACGGGTCATCCGCAGAACCGCGCGCATCCTCCGCGACGCCCTCGACGACGGCATCCCCTTCGTCGGCCTGGAACCGTCGTGCACGTCGGTCCTGCGCTCCGACGCCCCCGAACTCCTCCCCGACGACCCCGACGTCAGAAGACTGGCCAACAGAACGAGAACCCTGGCCGAGCTCCTGGACGACCACGACATCGACCCGCCCCACCTTCCCGGCCGGGTCGTCACCCAGCCCCACTGCCACCAGCACGCGATCATGGGCACCGACGCCGACCTCCGCCTCCTGCGCAGAACCGGCGCCGACGTCACCCAGCTCGACGCCGGCTGCTGCGGCCTGGCCGGAAACTTCGGCTTCGAACCCGACCACTATGACCTGTCGATGGCCGTGGCCGAACAGGCCCTGTTCCCCGCTCTGCGCGCCTCGGCCGGAGCGAAGATCCTCGCGGACGGCTTCAGCTGCCGTACCCAGATCGAACACGGCACCGGAATCCACGCCCTGCACCTGGCGGAGTTCCTCGCGTCTCAACCTTCCGGCCCCCGGCGGAGTCCTTAGGGCAGATGTACGACGCAGAGGGTTTCCGGACGTTCGTGGCCGCCCGCGGCCGCGCCCTGTCGCGTGCCGCGTTCCTGCTCACCGGCGACCACGCCAGGGCCGAGGACCTCATGCAGGAGACCCTGGCCAAGGCGGCGGCCAAGTGGCGGCGGATCTCGGCCGCCGACGACCCCGAGGCCTACCTGAAGACCATCATGATCAACCAGTTACGCACCTGGCACCGCCCCCGCCGCCTGATCTTCTTCCCGACCTCGCAGCCCCCGGACACTCCCGCCCCGCCCCCCGACACCGACCTGAAGATCGTGCTCCGGCACGCCCTCACCACCCTCACCGCCAAGCAGCGCATCGTGCTCTACCTGCGCTTCTACGAAGACCTGCCGGAGGCGCAGATCGCCGCCCGCCTCGGCTGCTCGGTCGGCACGGTCAAACGCCACACCCACGACGCCCTGAAGCGGCTCCGGAAGGCAGGTGTCCATGAACCCGCGTGAGGCACTCCACGACCTGGCCGAAGACGCCCGCGACTACGGCGACCCCGACCGCGCCATCCGAACCGTCGGCCGCCGCCAGGTGATCCGATGGAGCGCGGCGGCGACGGTGCTCACGGTGCTGATCGTCGGCGCGGTCCTGATGCGACCCGTCCAGGAGAAGCCCGTCACCGTCGTGACACACCCGATGGCCCGGGCCCACTCGCTCTACGCGGTCTGCCGCGTCGACTGCCCCACCCTGCTGCGCCTGACCGACGGCCGCGAGATCCAGATCGGCGTCGGCACGATCAACCCGCCCGGCAACATGACCATCTCCCCGGACGGCCGCTGGCTCGGCCTCCCGGAAGGCGGCGGCTACGTCCTGCGCGACCTGCTCGGCGACACCATCTACCGAGTTCCGGCCGAACCGGGCGGCGTCTACGGCCCCTGGGTCTGGTCGGCCGACTCGAACCGGATCATCCTGGGCCACCACAAGGACGGCGACGTCTCCCACTACCTCGACGTCGACCTCGGCACCGGCCGGATCACCCGCCCGATGGTCCTGGACGGCAACGAGATCGTCGGCCTGACCCCGGGCCACGACCTGATCCTCCAACCGGACCAGCAGGCCGTCGACGAGCTCGCTCTGGACGTCGCGGGCAGGGCCGTCCTCTTCCGCCCCCAGTCGGGCCCGCTGACCGACGCGGACCACGGCCTCTGGGTCCAGTCGCGGGGCGACCGGCTCTACCTGCTCGTCTACGGAGAATCGGTCAGCGTCGAGAGCTTCAACCTCGACGGGACGGCCGACACCCTGATGCGGATTCCCGACGGCCGCTTCGCGGTGGGCCCGACCGCGACCGGATACGTCGTGGTCGAGCCCGGAAACCAGGCCCAGCGCCTCTACGAAACGGGCGAGCAGGAGAGGCTGCTCGGCGAATATCCGCCCCGGGCCGAAATCGTCATCCCCGGCCTGGCCCGCCACTAGGCCAGCTTCGCCACCGTCTCGGGCGTCAGTTCGGCCAGGTTCTCCAGCACCAGCGTGGCTCCGGCCAGCGCGTCCTCGTCCGGCGGATAGGCCGCCTGCGGCACCGCCACCACGATCAGCCCGGCCGCCGCCGCCGACCGCAGCCCGTTGCTGGAGTCCTCCACCGCGACACACCGCTCCGGCGTGACCCCGAGCCGCTCGACCACGGCCAGATAGACGTCGGGGGCGGGTTTGCCGCGCTTCATGGTCTCGGTCGAGATCGCCACCCGGACGTCCACGTCGAGGGCCGTCAGGACGGTGTCGATCAGTACGGCGGGAGAGGAGCTGGCCACCCCGACCGGCCACTGGTCGGCGATGGCGCGCATGGTCGCCGCGGCGTGCGGGAGCAGGGGCAGGTGGTGGCGGTAGTGCTCGGCCATCCGCTCGATGACGGTGCGGGCGGTCTCTTCAGGGGTCAGCCAGACGCCCAGCTCGCCGCTCAGATAGTCGGCCCACTCCGGGGTGCTCATGCCCATCAGGCGCTTCTGCGTGTCGGGCATCCAGGTGCCGCCGAACTCGGCGACGACGGCACGGCGGACCTCTTCCCAGACGGGCTCGGAGTCGACGACGACTCCGTCGAGGTCGAAAACGACTGCTTCGATCATGCGTACAGCCTGACACGCGAAACGGGGCCGACCCGAAGGGCCGGCCCCGTTTCCACCCCCTGGTGACGAGGGGTGGGTTACGGCAGGGCGTCGATGACGGCGTCGCGCCAGTCGTAGTTCATCCAGTCGTAGTTCGCCCACATGCCGCCGGTGACTTCAGCGAGGTCGGCGTCCGCCAGCACCTGCGCGGTGTTCTCGAAGTTGTTCATGACAACCCCCTCTTTTCCGTTCGTGAACCTTGCGGACCTAAGATCTCAGCGGCCACTTGGCGATCTCTTGAGTGCGACTCGGCCCCCACTTCCTGGCCGCTTACAAGTCGCGCACAGCCCTCTCCAAGTCGCCCTGGATACGCGTCGGGGCCGCCCCCGGTTACGGCAGGGCTTCGATCACCGCGTCGCGCCAGTCGTAGTTGGCCCAGTCGTAGTTCCACGGAAGACCGCCGGTGACGCCGGCGAGCTCGGTGTCACCGAGCTCCTGCGCGGTGGACTCGAAGTTGTTCACCTTGACCCCTTTTTCGTTCGTGTGAACCGTGCGAATCAAGACTCGCAAGGGGCACTTGGTGGGATCTTGATGCTCTTTGGGGCGTTTTCTTGGTGCGCCACGAGCCGCCTGTAGTGGCCGTCGAGTTCCAGCAGCTCATCGTGGGTGCCCTGCTCGACGACGCGGCCGTCGTCGATGACGACGATCAGGTCGGCGTCCCGGACCGTGCTCAGCCGGTGGGCGATCACGATGCGGGTCTGGGTCAGCGCGGCCAGGTTGCGTTCGATGGCGGCCTCGGTGACCGTGTCGAGGTGGCTGGTGGCCTCGTCGAACAGCAGCACCTTCGGCCGCCCGAGCACCGCCCTGGCCAGCGCCAGCCGCTGTTTCTGCCCGCCCGACAGGCCCATGCCCTCCGACAGGTTGGTCTCGTAGTTCATCGGCATCGCCATGATCTCGTCGTGGACGCAGGCCGTCATCGCCGCCCGCACGATCTCCTGGGGCGTGGCGTCGGGCCGGCCCAGCGAGATGTTCTCCCTGATGGTGCCGGTGAACAGGTGGGCCTCCTGGGTGACCACCCCGAAGTTGCGCCGCAGCGAGGAGCGCTGGAGCGCCTCCATCCGGACCGAGTCGTAGCTGACGGCGCCGAAGGTGGGTTCGTACAGGCCGACCATGATGCGGGCGAGGGTGCTCTTGCCCGAGCCGCTCCCGCCCACGAGGGCGATCTTCTGGCCCCGGCCGATGGTCAGCGAGATCTTCCACAGGATCCACGGCGCGTTCGGGGCGTGCCGGAACGATACGTCGCTGAGCTCGATCCGCCCGCGCAGGTGGCCTACCTGCACCTCGCCGTACGGTTCGGGCGTGAACTCCAGGATGTCGGCCAGTCGGTCGAGGTGGGTGCCCGCCTCCTGGAGGGTCCTGACCGTCGCCACCAGTGACGTGATCGGCGCCAGCGCCGCCCCGGCCAGGGCGACCAGCGTCAGCGTCTGGCCCAGGGGCCGCCCGTCCAGGACCTGCCAGCCGCCCGTCCAGAGCAGCACGGCCGGGGCGAGCAGCCGCATGCTGTCGAGCACCGAGGTGACCAGGTTCTCGGTCCGGCCCTGCTCCCCGTCGGCCTTGAGCTGGTCCATGAACAGCCGGGACCAGCGGCTCAGCGCGGCGTCCTCGATGGCGCCCGCCTTGAGGATCTCCACGCCCTTGATGGCCTCGATGAGCTGCCCCTGCGTCTGCACCTGCGCCGACAGCGCCGCCATATTCAGGTCGGCCCGCTTCCTCCGCGTGGTGAGCAGGAGCACGGCCTGCACCGACGCCAGCACCAGCAGGCACAGCCCCAGCGGCGGCGACGAGATCAGCACGACCGTGACATAACCGACCGCGAGCGGCCCGTCGAGCAGCGCCGTGGTGATCGGCCCGGAGATGAGCTGCCGCAACCGGCTCACGCTCGCGCTGCGCTGGGCCAGGTCCCCGGCGCCCCGGGTGGCGAAATAGCGGTAGGGCAGCCGGAACAGATGCCCGACCACCTCGGTCGTCAGCAGCCGGTCGGCCCGCAACCGCAGCTTGAGCACCGTCGCCGCCCGCAGATAGGTCAGCGCCAGATGCACCATCCCGGCGACCACCAGCGCGATGCCGAGGGAGGTCAGCAGCGAGGTGTCCTTCGTGGGCAGCACGCCGTCCACCAGGATCCCGGAGAACGTCTGCACGCCCAGCCCGAGGACCTGCAGGAACAGCGACGCCAGCAGGATCCGGGCGATCAGCCCTTTCTTGAGCGCGGTCCGCGCGAGCGGCCCCACCCACGTCCTCTTCGCCCGTCCGCGCGCCTGGAACCTCTCGGCCGGGGCGAAGGTGAGCAGCACCCCCGAGTAGCCCTCGGCGAACTCGTCCCTGGTCAGCCGTCGGCGACCGGCCGCCGGATCGACCATGTCGACGTGCCGGGCGGTCTGCCGCTCGACGACGACGAAGTGGTTGCGCCGCCAGTGCGCGACCGCGGGAAGGGGCGCGTCGGCGATGGTCTCGGCCTTGTAGGCGGTCGCGGTCAACCCGTAGCCGCGCGCCGCCTTGACGATCGCCAGCGCCGAGAGGCCGTCCCGGCCGACCCCGCACTGCTCGGACACCTCGCGGACCCCCGTGTGCCGGCCGTGGTGACTCAGCACCATGGCCAGACAGGCGGCCCCGCATTCGGCCAGGCCGGACTGCAGGCGGACCGGTACTCTCACGTTCACTTCGAGATCGTGGCAGCGCCGACTTGGACCGGACTTGACCACGATTTGAGGTCCTGTACGCGGTCCTGCCGCCCCCGTTGATGATCAGCGGCGACGGTGCCGGTATTCCGGCACATGGCAAAGGGCCCGGCGCCGGCCGGGCCCTTTTTCGAGCCGGGTCAGGCGAAGGCGTCGATCGTGGCCTCGCAGAAGGCCTTGAGGTCATCCGGCATCCGGCTGGTGACCAGGGTCGACGGAGCTTCCGTACAGATGACGACCTCCTGGTCCTTCCAGATCGCGCCCGCGTTGCGCAGGTCGGTCTGGAGGCTCGGCCACGAGGTCATCGTGCGGCCCCGGACCGCGTCGGCCTCGATCAGGGTCCACGGCGCGTGGCAGATCGCCGCGACCGGCTTCCCCATGTCGAAGAAGTCGCGGACGAACCGGACCGCCTCGGGATCGGTGCGCAGGAAGTCGGGGTTGGCCACCCCGCCGGGCAGCACCAGCCCGTCGAAGTCGGCCGCCTCGACCTGCTTCAGGGTCGCGTCGACCGGGAACCTGCCGGCCCGGTCGAGGTGGTCGAACGCCTGGATCTCGCCGGGCTTGGTGGAGACCAGCGCGGGCGATCCGCCCGCGTTCTTGACGGCCTGCCAGGGTTCGGTGAGCTCCACCTGCTCGGCCCCTTCGGGTGCGACGAGGAAGGCGATGGTCTTGCCTTCGAGCATGTCAGTCTCCCCTCTGAGCAGTGAACCCTTCCCCTGCCCGATAGTCCGGAGACCAACCGGGCAGGGGACGCCTGTTCTCAGCCCTGCACCACGAGCCGGAACGACTGGGCCGCGGTGCCGTTGCACGTGTACTGCACCAGTTGCACCGAGTTCGCCTGTGAGGCCGCCGGGACGTCCAGGCACTTCCCGCTGTTGCGGTTCACGAAGTGGTAGTGGCCGTCACCTTCGGCGACCGGCAGCCACTGCTGGTTGTTGCCGCCGCCGTAGGTCCAGGTCTGGATGGGCGCGTTGTCGGCCACCGAGACGTTGGTGACGTCCAGCGCCTGGGCGGAGTTGCCCCGGTTGTTGATCCGGACGTAGCCGCCGCTGGTCGTGGCGAACTGGTACTGCTGGGCGTTGCTCGCGTTGCAGGTGTACTGCTGGATAGCCGTCCCGCTGACCGTCCCGGCGGCGCGGGCGTCGACGCACTTGGCGCTGTTCTTGTTGATCACCGAGTGCCAGGCCGTGGGGGAGATCGGCCCCGGCTGCGGCGGGGTGGTCCCCTCGCCGGCGAGCCAGCGGATGCCCTGGATCAGCCACTGGTTCTGCTGGGCGCTCGCGAAGGTCGACGAGGTGCGGGTGTTGGTCGAGTAGTTCATCCCGTTGTGCCCGAAGTTCGTGTACAGCATCTTGTAGTTGGTGTTGGTCCAGATCAGCGGGTAGAACCCGCTGCGCCACTGCTGGTTCGGGTCGGTGCCGACCGGGAAACTCGACGTGTCGATCGAGGCCAGAATGCTGATGGCGGGGTTCTGTCGCAGGTCACGGCTCCACGAGTACCACTCGCTGACCGACGACTGGATCGTGGCGGGCAGCCCGGCCGTCGACGGGTGGTTCCGGTTCTCGATCTTCAGCGTCTCGGCTGTCGGGCCCCACGTGTTCGTGGCGAACGCCCCCGACCCGAGGAACGTGTTGTAGTACCAGCTCCAGGAGTTCGGATCGGTCGTGAAGGCGCTGACGTGGAACCCCATCCACGCCCCGCCGTTCTGGATGTACGTCTGGAACGCCCCCCGCTGGCTGGCGGGAGGTGCGTCGTCGAGGAACATGACCACCTTGTACTGCGAGATGGTCGAGGAGCTGAGCCGCGACCAGTCGGTCGTCGCCTCCCAGGTGAAGCCGTTCTGGGCCGCCGCGGAGGGGAACCACTCCTTGGCTTCCTTGGTGAAGTCGATGTGCGCGGCGTCCCAGGTGCCGTTGTAGAAGGCCAGGACCTTGAACGTCGCCGCCTGCGCGGGCGGACTGAGGACGGCGATGAGGACGAGACCGAATAACGCGGCGAAGAGACGTTTCACGGGATTACCTGCCCTTGAACGGTGAGGAGGTGGCCACCGGCGCCGCAGGGCCATCTTTTCTTAAGAAAGTTTCCTAACAAATGACCACGTCTGTCAATGATTCTGTAAATTGCGCGTTATGCATCAATGCATACTGTGCAACTTTGCCGGGTAGAGCAGAGCCCATGACCTCCGTAAAACAGTCCCCGACCGCGCTGCGCGGGCTGCCGCCCTGGCGTTGAACTCCGAGGCTCCCCCCGACGATCGGGCGCGGTCAGGGGCTGGAGCTCTACACCACGGTGATCATCGCCACCCCGGAGACCAACCGCGACCCCGGGCACTGGGACGACCCCGACCGCCTCGACCTCAGCCGCCCCCGCGTCTCCCACCTGGCCTTCGGCCACGGCGTCCACCAGTGCCTGGGCCAGCAACTCGCCCGGGTGGAGATGAAGGTCGGCCTGGGGGAGCTGATCGCCCGTCTGCCGAACCTGCGCCTGGCCGTGCCGGCCGATCAGGTGCCGCTCCGCGACGAGATGCTCATCTTCGGCGTCCACTCGCTGCCGGTGACCTGGTCATGACGGTCGTCGGCCGGCGGGAGCGCAAGAAACTCGCCACCCGGACGGCCCTGCGGGAGGCCGCCCTTCACCTGGCCCTGCGGCACGGCGTGGAGCACGTGACCGTGGACCAGATCGCCGCCGAGGCCGACATCGCCGTACGCACCTTCTTCAACTACTTCTCCAGCAAGGAAGAGGCGATGGTCGCCGGCCTGGCGGCCGAGGCCGACGCCCTGATCACCGAATTCCGGGCCCGCCCGCGCGCCGAACCGGTGCTGCGCGCCCTGCGCGAGGCGGTCGTCACGGTCATGGCCGCCGGCGACCTCCCCGAGCAGATCGACGCCCTGCGGCTCGTCGTCCGGGCCCCATCGCTGGTCCCCCAGCGGCTGGCCGTGTACGCCGCCCGCGAGAAGGCCCTGGCCGAGGCGATCGCCGACCGTCTCGGCCTGGAGGACAGCCTGTATCCCGCACTGTGCGCGGCGACGGCGCTGACGGCGATGCGGCTGGTCCTGGAGCGGTGGCTCGACCACCCGGCGTCCATGACCGTGCTGCGGGAACAGATCGACGAGGCGATCGGCCACCTGGCCGCCGGGATGGAAAGGACACCGCAGTGATCGTCAGCGTGGACAGGGACAGATGCTGTTCGTCGGGCCAGTGCGCCATGATCGCCCCCGAGGTCTTCGACCAGAACGACGACGACGGCACCGTGCTCCTCCTCCAGCCGGAACCGGGGGAGGCTCTGCACGATGCCGTCGAGGACGCCGCCGATCACTGCCCGTGCGCGGCGATCAGCCTGTCCTAGAAGACCGGCACGCCCGCGCGCACGAGCTTCCAGTTGACGTCGGCGAACGTCGCCGGGTCGATCGTGCCCGAGGCGGTCGCGGCGTCGATCAGCGCCTGGCGGATCTCCACCTGCCCGTTGTAGAGCACGGGAGCCGTCGTGACGTGCGGGAACCCGCCGCCGCCCGACTGGCGGTAGTTGTTGATGGCCACCACGAACTGCTGGTCGGCGGCGACCGGGCTGCCGTTGTAGCTCAGCCCGACGATGCGCGACCCGACCGGCTGCGAGATGTCGACGTCGTAGTCCACGCCCGAGAGCTGGTCGTAGTTGTAGTCGGGCGTGCCGCCCGCGTTGGTGAGGGTCGCGAGGTTGATCGGCGCGCCGGGGGCGACCTGGGCGAAGTACTTGGCGGAGTACTCCAGGAAGTCCTTGACCTGGGCCCCGGTCAGCTTGATGCCGAGCAGGGTGTTGTCATAGACGTACAGACCGGCCATGTCACGCACGCTCACCGGCCCGGCCGGGAAGACCGCGCTCCGGCTGAACGGCGCCACGATCGACAGCACGGGAAGCGCGGCGTCCGGCGTCCCCGCGATGGCCGCGGTGACGACGTCGGTCTGCACCTTCTGGATGTAGTCGAGAATCGGGGTGTCCTTGTACGGGGACTCCACCGCCGCCAGCTGCTCCTTCGACTGCGCCACGACCTGGTTGACATAGCCGACCGTGGTGTCGTGCTGCTCCTTCATCAGCTCGACGATCTTCGGGTCCTCGGCGACGGTGTTGGCGTTCAGCGTGGTCGACGCCTTCGCGGTGACCTCCCACCCTCTCCGAATCTTGGTCAGGGTGAAGTCGACGACCGACAGACGCTGCCCCCAGCGCCCCGGCTCGGTCAGCAGCACCTGCTTGCCGGTGGCGATGTTGGTCACGAACCGCTGCGGTACGTCGTTGTGCGCGTGCCCGAAGAGCACGGCGTCGATGCCCGGCACCTGCTGGGCGACCAGGGCGGAGGCGTTCTCGACCGGAAGCTCCGTGCCGTAGGACGACAGCCCGTTGTCACCGGCGTGCGCCGTGACGAGCACGACGTCGGCCCCCTTGTTGCGCATGATCGGCACATACTTCCTGGCCGTCTCGACCAGGTCGAGGAACTTCAGTTGGCCCTCGACGTTGGCCTTGTCCCAGATGGCGCTACCCGGGTTGGTCAGACCGAGCACACCGACCTTGATCGGGCTCGCCTGGCCCCGGACCTTCATCGTCTTGATGATGTAGGGCTCGTAGGCGGGCTTGCCGTTCTTCGCCGACACGGCGTTGGCCGCCAGCACCGGCGCCTTCATCTGCTTGACCCATTCGGCCAGCAGGGGGATGCCGTAGTTGAACTCGTGGTTCCCCAGGGTCACGGCGTCGTAGCCGATGGCGTTCATGGCCTTGGCGATGGGGTGGGTCTCACGGGTCTCGGTGATGGGCTCCACCTTGGCGTAGTAGTAGGCCAGCGGCGTGCCCTGGATCGTGTCACCGGAGTCGAAGAGCAGGGTCCGGTCCTCGCCGCGATCCTGGCGGATCTGGTTGACCAGCGTGGAGATCTTGGCCAGGCCGACGTCGTTGTGGGCGCTGTCGTCGTACTCGGCGTTCTTGAAATAGTCCCAGTTGAGGGCGTTTCCGTGGATGTCGGAACTGGCCATGATCGTGACCTTGACCTCATCACCATTGTCGGCGTTCGCCGGGACGGCGGGTGCTAGGGCAACGGCGGCGAGGGTGACGGCGGCGAAGGCCCGGGCTGTTAAGGACGGCATGGTTGGTGACGCTAGTGAAGCCGCATCAACAAGCGGTCACGGATTTCTTAACCGGACATCCAGCTCTGAATCCGACAAGAGGAATGACTGTCAAGATCTACTTCTGTAGCGATCCGCGCACTCTTCGTACATGCCCGTAAAAGCTGCATTACTCTGCTGCGGTCAATGGGACGCGAAAGGCAGGACGCGGTGGTCGATCAGGGGGACTGGGCCGGCCTTGTTCGAGGTCGGCACGACGATTTCGAGGCCCTCTCGGTCAAAGCCGTTGTCGGTTCGGGCGGAGCGTCTTTCGCCAGCCCGTTCGAGGTGATCGCCTCGGACAACCATCGATACTTCGTCGAAGCTCTCAGCGGCTGCCCTTCACACGCGCGGGCCACTCTCGCGATCGAATACGTCGTCTCAGAGGTAGGCCGGCTGATCCACGCCCCGGTCTGCGACACCAGCCTGATCAGGATCCCGGAGGATCTCGCCGGATGGCCGATGGCCCACGGCAAGCTTCAGCCTGGCATCGCGCACGCGAGTGTGGCCCTCGGCCACGCGATCGAGTGCCGGCCGCACCTGTCGGACCGGCTCAGCGACGACAACCCCCGTCGTCACGCGGGTGTCTACGCCTTGTACGACTGGTGCTTCGGCGACGACCCGCAGTGGCTTCACGATCTCAACGACGATCGCAGTTGCTACAGCCACGACCACGGCCTTTACTTGCCGCCCAACGATGGAACGATCCGAAGCCGCTACCTGGCCGACGCCGTGAACGAGCCGAACCCGCTCGCCGATCCTCCTGACGGGCTGGATCCGGAAGCGGTCGAAAGGGTAGCAACGGCATTAGGGGCAATAAGTCGCGATGCTCTCGTCACGGTCGTGCGTGGCGTGCCAGCATCGTGGCCAGTGGCCGACAACGATTTGGAGACACTCGGCTGGTTCCTCGAACATAGGGCGCCGGCCGTCGCTGCTCGCATCCGCACGCTGATCTAAGGAGGTGGGTCCAATGAGTCGCTATGTCTACTCGATTGTCCGCTGTCTCCCCGATCCGCGGACCGGTGAGTTCGTCAACGTAGGGGCCATCGCCGGTGATCCCGTGACCGGAGACTGGTCCTACCGTCAGCTGAGCAATCTGGAACGGGCTCGGAAGTTCGCCGGGCGCCCGGCGGTCGAAGTGGTTCTCGGCTCCTTGCTGGACCTCGATGAGCAGATCGACCGTCACAAGGAGGCTCTGCGCCAAGATCGTGGTCAACTGATCCCCGACAACTGGCTGGACCGGCTCCACCACGACCACCGCAACGTCGTGCAGTTCAGCGCCCCGGCCCCGATTCTGGCCGACAGCGCGGAAGACGCACTGGCCGTCATCTTCGAACACATGCTGATCGATCCTGTCGCAACCGCCCGGCAGCACTCGGTAACCCGATATGACCTGCAACGCACTATGCGACAGGCCTTCCAGCGCGCGGAGATCCCCGAAGATTTCGTCCGGCCCCGTGTCCAGATCTACGTGGGGGAGAAGCTGCACTCGCCGGTCGACTTCGCCATCGCCAACGGGCGGGTGGTCCAGCTCAGCCAGGCCTGGTCCTTCCGCCTTGCCCAGGTCGACGAAGTGCCGTTGAGAATCAAGGCCTGGGGGTACGCGCTGCAGCGGCTTCGCAGCGGGGACACGGCGAGAGTGATCGACTCAGCTGGGCGCGTCAGCGAGATAGACCAGCACGTCGATCTGCAGGTCATGATCGCCCCGCCGGAGACGAGTGAGCAGGTGGCCGCCTTCGAGGAGGCGCAGCAGGTGTTCAGAGACGTCGACGCGGAAGTGCATCTTCCAGCCGAGGTGGACGAGCTGGGCCTCAAGGCCGCCGAACTGGCCCGCAGGCTGCATCCCTTCTAGCCTGCGAAGAGGACCGCGTTCGCATTGCGCGTGTCACGGCCGGCTCGCACTCAAGCCTTTCAAGAGGAACTCTTGGTGGACTTCCGGCAGTAGGCATGGCGAGGGTGGAGGAGAGGTGACCGACACCGAAAGGGACCGTCCCGATGGACATGAAACTCGAAGTCATGGTCCTGCCCGTCTCCGATGTGGACAGGGCGAAGGACTTCTACACGAACCTGGGCTGGCGGGAAGACGCCGACCTCACCACCGGAGACGACTTCCGGGTGGTTCAGCTGACCCCGCCGGGGTCGCCCTGCTCGGTCATCTTCGGCACCGGCGTCACTTCCACGCCGCCGGGCTCCGCGAAGGGCCTGCATCTGGTCGTGGACGACATCGACGCCGCCTGCGCCGAACTGGCCGACCACGGAGTGCGGATGAGTCAGGTGTTCCACGACTCGGGCGGTCTGTTCCACCACGCCGACAGCAAGGCACGGGTCTCCGGCCCCGCTCCCGACCACGAGAGCTACGGCTCGTTCGCGTCGTTCGACGACCCCGACGGCAACGGCTGGTTCCTCCAGGAGATCACCCACCGCCTGCCCGGCCGCTAGCCCCGCGCGGGACCCATGGCCCGGAGGAGGGCTTCGACAAGGCTGTCGGCATAGTCCGAGGTCAGCGGGCCGGAGCGGAGTAGCCATCGCTGGTAGAGAGGCGCGTACAACAACTCCAGTGCGAGGTCGAGGTCGGCGTCGGCGGCGAACTGCCCGGCCTGCTGGGCGCTGCGCAGCCGGGCCTTCTTCGCCTCTTCGAGCGGGCCCGCCAGCTTCTCGCGATATTGGGCGGCCAGCTCGGGGTCGTCGATGATCTCCATGTTGAGCGCGCGGATCGGCCCCTCGAACGCGGGGTCGGCGAACTCTGCCGCCGTCGCCCGCATCACCACTTTGAGATCGGCTTCCAGGTCACCGGTGTCGGGCAGCGTCATGTCCTGCTCCGGCCCGGACTCGCTGAGCGCCAGGAAGGCGTCGAAGATCACCGCGCCCTTGGAGGGCCACCAGCGGTAGATGGTCTGTTTGCCCACGCCGGCCCGGGCCGCGATGGCCTCGATGGTCAGCTTGGCGTACCCCACCTCGGAGACCAGTTCGCGGGCCGCGGTGAGGATGGCCTGCCGGGAGCGCTCACTGCGGCGGGCGGGGTTGGGCTGCTTCGCCATACCGTGACCTTACTACGTTCTGAGACGAGACGTTGCGTCTTGACACTTTCGCGAGCCGAGACGTACCGTCTTGTCTTGTTGTCAGGAACCGACAGAAGGAGGGAAGCCAGTGAGCCGAGTGTGGTTCATCACCGGCGCGTCGCGAGGTCTGGGCCGGGCGTTCACGGAAGCGGCCCTGCAAGCGGGGGACCGGGTCGTCGGTGCCGCGCGGAACGTCGAACCGCTCGACGACCTCGCCCGGAAACACCCCGCCCATCTGGTACGGCTACCGCTCGACGTCGCCGACCGCGCCGCCGTGTTCGAGGCCGTCGACCAGGCGGCGGCGGCCTTCGGCCAGCTAGACATCGTGGTCAACAACGCCGGAGGCCTGCTGCTCGGCATGGTAGAGGAGGCCACGGAAGACCAGATCAGGGCGCATTTCGACGTCAACCTCTTCGGCGCGACCTGGGTCACCCAGGCCGTGCTCCCGCACCTGCGGGCGCAGGGCTCCGGCCACATCCTGCAGATCACCACGATGGGCACCGGTGGGGGATTCCCGATGGTCGGTCTGTACGCGGCCGGCAAGTCGGCCCTCGATTCGATCTCCGAGGCCGTCGCGATGGAGACGGAGCAGTTCGGGATCAAACTCACGATCGTCCAGATGGGCGGCTACGACACCGGCCTGTTCACCACGGGCACCACGACGACGCCCCCCGCCCCCCACTACAAGGAACTGCGCGACAAGCTGATCGAGATGTGGGGCGACGAGGCAGGCGAGCCCCCGGCCGTCGCCGCCCCTGTGATCATGAAACTGGTCGACCTACCCAACCCACCCCGACGCCTCATCGTCGGCAGCGCCTCCTACGACATCGTCCACCAGGACCTCCAGGCCCGCACGGCGGAGTACCGCGCCTGGGAACACCTCAGCCGCCAGGCCGCCGGCTGACTCCACCCCGGGCTCCACCCTTCGGAGGTGCCGCTCCACCCCGTCCCGTTCCTACCGTCTCGTCCATGGAAAAACGCAACGGCCGGTCGGGCCTCTGGCTCGATCTCCTGCACCGGCTTCTGGACGCCAACGGGGGAAAGTTGAACGGCAAGCTCCTGCTCGCGATCGTCGTCGTCGCGGTGCTCGTCATCGTCGGCTTCGTCGTCTTCCGGATTATCTTGGTCGACATGATTCTGACCCTGAAGGACTCCCGCTAGGCCATGCGCGAGGTGCGAGCCCGGGTCGTCCGGCTGCTGGCGGCCGACGACCCGGAAACCGGTCGTCTGGTCAGGCTGTTGATGACGCTCGTCCTGGCCTGGTCGCTCGCCACCACGTCACAGGCCCCGGCCCTGGTGTGGACGGCGCTCGCGGTGTCCATGGGCTGCTGGCTGGCCTTCGTCCTGCTCGACCGTCGCGCCCCGAGAACGGCCGCGGCGCTGCTGGCGGGCGGCTCGGCCCTGGCCGCGTCGGTGTCGGGGTCGGAGCAGGCGGCTGCCACGGTCTTCCTGTTCGCGGCGTTGCTCCTGTTCGCCGCCCATGTCACGCCCACCATGACCGCCATCGTCGCGGTCACCGTCTTCGACCTCGCCCTCACCGCCGCCAGCATGATCTGGTGGGATCGGCCGCGCGAGGCGATCGTCGTCCGGGGCGCGGTGATCCTGTGCACCGTCCTGTTCGCGTTGCACCGCCGCCACTACCGCCGCGCCCAGCAGGACCGGGCCAGAGCCATGGCCCTGGACGAACGCGCCCGGATCGCCAGGGAACTCCACGACGTCCTGGCCCATTCTCTGGGCGCACTCGGCGTCCAGCTGGAGGTGGCGGAGGCCCTGCTCACCGAACGCGGCGACGTCGACGGAGCAGTGATTCGCATCCGCAGGTCAAGGGCGCTCGCGAGGGAAGGACTCATCGAGGCCCGCTCGGCGGTGGCCGCCCTCCGCGAGGACATCCCGCCGCTGCCCGACGCCCTGGGCCTGCTCGTCGCCGAACACCGCAGAGACCACGACGTGCCCGCCGAGCTGCGCACGACCGGCGCGCGCCGCCCTATCAGCCCGGCCGCCGAGGTCTGCCTGCTCAGAACAGCCCGTGAGGCCCTCACCAACGCCGCGAAACACGCCTCGAACCAGCCGGTCACGGTCGAACTCGGCTATGGCGACGGCGTGGTGCGCTTGGTGGTGCGCAACCCTTACCTGGAGGGCGTCCCCATCTCGTACGGGCATGGATTGCAGGGGATGGCGGAACGCCTGGCCCTGGCGGGCGGCACCCTGCGCGCCGGGCCGGAAGAAGATATGTGGGAGGTCAGGGCGGAGGTGCCGGAGTGAGGGTCGTGGTCGTGGACGACCAGCAGCTCATGCGCGAGGGCCTGGTAGCGCTGCTCGACCTGGTCGACGACGTCGAGGTCACGGGCGCCGCCGCCAACGGCGAGGAGGCGATGAGCCTGGTCGCCGAGCTGCGTCCCGACGTCGTGCTCATGGACCTGCGCATGCCCGTCATGGACGGCGTCGAGGCCACCCGCCGCATCGTCCGCCAGTATCCGGAGGTGGCCGTCGTCGTGCTCACCACCTACGACGACGATCAGTCCGTCGACGCCGCGCTGCTGGCCGGTGCGCGTGGCTACCTCACTAAGGACGCCGGGCGAGCCGAGATCGCCGCCGCCCTCCGTTCCGCCGCCGCGGGCCAGTCGACCTTTACGGCGTCGGTGTCCCGCCGTCTGGTCGACGCGTTGTCCCGCGCCGTTCCGCCGCCGGTCACGACCTTCCCGGATGGGCTGACCGCCCGGGAGGTCGAGGTGCTGCGGCTCATCGCCGGTGGCCTCAGCAACAACGAGATCGGCGCGACCTTGTTCATCGCGGAGACGACCGTGAAAACGCACATCAACAACGCCTTCGCCAAGATCGGCGTCCGTAACCGCACGGAGGCCGCCGGATACGCGCACGACAACCTGGGCCCACGATGAGCATCGCGTTCGCTCGGAACACTGACCGTCCAGGTCAACGAGCAGACGCCCGGCAAGGCTGACCATCGTCAGATGCGTGGCCTCGCGGCGCGGCCGAGACGGAAGGCCGAGATGAGGAAGAAGATGCCGCCTGGGATGGCGTAGCCGGCCGCGTTGGTCAGCGTGGGGTTGGCTGCGGAGGCGCCGAGAATGAACGACGCACCGGCGAGCACGGAGATGCCGCCGCTGATGATCATCGGCCATTGGCCACCCATTTTGCGACGGGTGACTCCCACGAGGAGCTGGACCGCTCCGGCTACGACCGCCCAAGCGCCCCACACCCGCAGCACCGCCGGGATACCGGACGCGCACGCGACGGCCACGCCGACGGCGGTGATCAGGCTGACCGCGATGTTGACGTAGAGCAGGGTCGGTGACCCGGTGGCACGCGACGCGCGGGCGTCGATGATGGCGGCGGCGACGTCGAACAGGGGGTAGAGCACGAGCAGTGTGACTGCGAGAGGTCCCAGCGTCGAGGCGGTCGTGAACATCGCGAGGGCCCAGACGATGGCGAACCCGAACCGGACGAAGTACAGGCGCCGGAGTGTGGACGCGGTAGCGGAGATACCAGGCGAAGCAGCGATGGTGCTCATGATGGTCCTTTCGGTGGATGAGTGACGAGGAGAGCGCGGACCTGCGTGATTGCGTACACGAGCCACTGGATCGACTCCCAGCAAGACAGAACGTTCTATCGCGGCCTAGCATCGCAATCCAGGTCGTTGACTGTCAAGACCGAACGTTCTACCTACTAGAATGAGCGGCATGCGGAGCCCATCCGAAAGCCGGCCATCCGAAGCGCGATCCCGGCTGCTCGCCACAGCCATCCGGCTCTTCTACACGGAGGGCATCCACGCGGTCGGCATCGATCGCATCGTCGCGGAAGCCCAGGTGACGCGGGCCACCCTCTACCGGCACTTCCCCGGCAAGGAAGACCTTGTCCTCGCCTACCTGAACGAGGTCGACCGGGCCATGCGAAGCCAGGCGGATGAGGCCGTCGCCGCTGGACTCCCGACCGCCGACTCCATCCGAGCCCTCAGCGGGTCCATCGCCCAGGGCATCCAGTCTTCGGGCTTCCGGGGATGCGCTTTCCTCAACGCCGCCGCGGAGTATCCCGACCCCGAGTCTCCGGTACACAAGGCCGTACTCGCTCACCGGCAATGGTTCCTGGAAACCGCCACGGAACTTCTGGCCAAGCTCCGGGAGACGGGCGCCGAACCCGCCGCCCGCCACTTCGTGATGATGCGCGACGGCGCCATGGCCGCCGGGTGTCTGTTCGACCCGGCGCTGATCAGCGAGACGTTCCTGCTCGGAGTCGAGGGGCTCTTGCAGGTACATGCCGCCGAGGAGCTCGGCAACGCTCCTGCACGTTGACGGCTCTGTCGCCTAGATGTGCTTGGTGAGGCGTTCGGCCTTGCCGTTGGTTCAGGGGCAGTGCGGGCGGATGAACCGCAGACCGCAAGCCTGCCGGCGTCCTACAGCATGGTCGCTGTCACCACGAGCCCTGGCGATGTCGCCAACGGCATCGCGGAGCAGGTCTTCATCAGCGTGCACCGACTTGTCCACGCGGTCACCGCGTATCAGCTCACCTATGAACGGCACGAGCTATTGGTGGCCGGGCTCCTCGACGACCTGAACAAGCCGGACCACCAGCACCCGGGCATCGGCCGCCGACAGCAGCAGCGGCGGCTCATCCACCGGCCCCGCCGTCGGGTGGGATCTCGGCGGGCGGCTCTCCGCTGATCGCCCGTTTTATCTGCCGGGTCAGCTCACCCAGTTGAGCATCGTCGAGCCCCTTCACATGAGTCACGGTGACGTCCACCTGGCTGGTTGTCTTGGTGTTCCTGATCTTGATCTTCACGTTGCCCTGCCGGTAGCGCAGCCAGGCGAGGATCCCACTGGTGCCGCCACCACGACCTCCGGCGACTCCGCGACGATCCGCACCAGATCGGCGACGGGCTCTCCACCAGTTCCACCCAGGCCCGCAGCTCGTGATCCTCGTTCAGCCAGGCGTGCAGATCACGCAGGTCGGCCGACAGGTCCGTCTCGATGGTCGCGACAACACTCACGTGTATGACATCTGACGCCGCCCCTCATTCGTCACACCCGAGGATCAGAAGTTCGCACCTCCGGCTCTCCCATCCGGAGCCGTGATGTGGACGATCTTGCATCCCGCCGCCTCGGTCCCAGCCGATCCGCCGGAGAACCAGGCGATCAGCGCGGCACCCGACGCGACGATCACCATGAGACGGGCGGTGGCGGGCCAGCTCCTGAGGGCGTCCCGCACCGTCCGTCCGGCCTCGCGAAACGCTGTCGACGCCGCATCCTCCGCCGGGTCGCCGGGTTCCTGCGGCGATTCCTCGCGCGGCTCTGCCCGCGAGCTCAGAGATGCCTCGTCGTCAGCCATTTTTGAACCCTTCATTTATTGGTGATATCTGCTGGCCATTTCGGGATATTCCACAGAACGGCGGAAAGCGCCCTCTGTGCTGGGCGCCCGGCGCGATGATCATCGGTGCCGAATCGGGACTCCTCGCGGACGGGGTGTGACCCGAGGGCACGTTGATCTTCATCTTGGGTCTGCCGGTTCGTATGTCTTCCTCGGCGCCAACCCAACGCGGATAGAGCCACAAATTTCACGAAGAATCTTGAAAAGTCCGTGTTGGGTTTTCGGCTCTGCTGACATATGACGGGTCGTTCGTTGCCGACTCCTCCTCCGCTGTTTCCCGGGGGCCCAAGCGAAGGGAATCCCCGGAATGACGCGGGCGCAGCCCGAACGGCTCGCCGGACACCTACAACCCGTACCGGCGCCACCTGACCGAACGCCCGGCCAGCCGACCGAGGAGCAGGTCTGGTCATGGGATCACTCCCAGCTCGCGGAGCTGGAGCAGGATCTGCACGCCCAGGCCCTGGCACACATCCGCCCCACCTTCGACGACCTCCCCGAAACCCGCGTCGGCGACCACTCCGACGACCGTCGGCGCCTGCTCGCCGACGACGCGCACGTCATCGAGCAGATCGCCGCCGACGACTTCACCGGGCACCTGTACGACGCGCTGATCATCGGGCTGGTCGAATACGGTGACGCGGTGATCAGCGCGTGGCTGTACGACAGCTCGATCTATGCGCGCTGCGCATCGCGTGGGAGGGGGGTGACCTGTGAGAACTACCATCGTGAACTGCTCTTCAGAGAGCGGGACGAACGCCGGCAGGTCGCACTGGAGACGGTGGCCGAAGCGTTACACCTGTTCGAGCAGGACGCGTTGCGGGGCGGAAGATGGAACCCGGACCACGGCGCCTCGCTGGCGACCTACTTCGTCGGCGCCTGTCTGCTGGCCTTCCCCAACGTCTTCCGCCGATGGCGCAAGGAGCAGCCCGTGCCGCCGCAGCCCGCTCTCGCGGCGATCGGGGAGGACACGCTGGCGCTGCTGGTCGATCCGCTCGCCGATCCTGCTCGTTCGGTCATGGCGCGGATGCATCTGAAACAGGTGCTGAGGAGCCTGAAGCCGGCCGATCAGGAATTGGTGCGGATGCTGCTGGGCGACGCCTCACAGCAGGAAATGGCGGCGAAGCTGGACATAACCGTGGAAGCGGTACAGATGCGGTTGAACCGATTGCGTCATCGGCTGCGGCTGAACGAACAGGAGGAGTGATGGCCCAGATGAGACTCGACCCAGCGACGTTCGCCGAGGCCCTGCGCCGCTACGCCGACGTCCAGTACCACCGGTTCGGCATCGCCGGCACCGGCCGGGATCAGGTGTACGTGCCGAGGCTCGCCGAGGCGCTGATCTGGCAGGACCTGACCGTCAACCGAGGCCAGTGCATGCTGGCCATGCTGAGCTCCAGCACGGACGTGACCGACTTCACCCGCAAACTCACGACGTGCACTCACCTGGCCGACTACGAGCGGCCGGTGGTCGAGCAGGTGGCGCACGTCACCTGGGCGTTACTGCTGATCAGCAGGTCGTCGATGGAGAGCGAACCGGTGGGCAGGATCCGCCGCACCACGCCGCCGGATCGAGTCGCCAAGATCCTCAAGCGCCGCGATCAACTGCAGGCCCGGGGACGCCTACGGGACCGGCCGGACGCCGGTGGGCCGACGGCGCCCCAGCAGGTGCCCACACAGAGGTCGATCGCCATACAGTCATGGCCCGATATGGCCGCCACCGCGTTCCTGACCTGGGTCGATACCACCAGCGGTCGGCACCACGCCTGCGCCGCCGACCCTTCCCCCGCGAGGAGGGAGGAAGCCGCCCTGACATTCCTGCTGGTACGGGCCGCCTGCCAGCACACCGACCGACTGGCGGCACAGGAACTGGACCAGATCCTGAACCACCATGTCGACGTGGTCGACGATCCTGGCGATTCGACGGGAGCCGCGGACGAGCAGTCGGTGTCGGTCCGCTGGATCACCGTCCAACTGGCGCTGACCCGTGACACCGGCACGGGCGGCGATCATCCGGAGATCGAGGACGGACCCATCATCCGCCCTTTCATGATGGAGTACCTGACCACTGGCCGGGCACCACAGACGACCGTGGATCCCCAGGGTCGTGGCGGCAACCCTGATGATCCGATCTGGGAGGACGACGAGCTCCTGGTCCGCCCCTTCCTGGACCGCGCGATCCCCCAACAGTCCGGTCCACTGGCCGATCACGGTCAACACCCGTGACCAACCTGTGAGAAGTGCCGAGCCGGCGCCCGAGCGGGCATATCCGTGCAAATGGGACAGATGCAGGCCTACCGCGTGGCGGCTCGCCCGCGTCGACGACGCGATGGCGGGTGCCCGGGATGACCTGCGTCGAGAAAGTCCATATGAGGCCGTGGCGCCGGCAGGAGGTCTGCTCTGTCCCGAAGCGAAAGCCGTGATCGCTACGATCTACCGCGTGCTGCCCCGGATCTTTCGCCCATGGTCCCTGATGGCGCTGGCAGCCGCAGTGGTGCCGATCGGTCTGCTGGCGCAAAGTGAGGGAGTCGGGTCCGTCCCGCCGATGCCCATCGGGATGATCGGCACCCTCTTCCCGGGCAGCGGCCATCGTGGCCTGCTCTATCCGGTGGACGTCTTCGTCATCGGCGTCATGCCGCTCCTGGTAGCGGTGGCCTTGCTGGCGAAGTCGCGGATCCCGGGGACGGTCGTCGGGACAGTCTGTGGGCTGCTGGGGCTGGCCCACCTCGTGGAGGTCTCGGACGCGCTGCCGTCAACACTGGAGATGATCGGTCTCCCCGTGGACGACACCGCGGGCAGCCAGCCGGACTTCTACCTCGGCACCCGCCCGGATGGCGCGTACTGGGCCTTGGCAGTCCTCGCCTACGGGCTCATCGTGCTCGCCCTCCGCCGGAACACGCAACGGAAGGCGGTCAGCACGCAGTAGTCTCGTCGCGGCTACCCGCCCGGCACCGCGCAGGAAGCCCTCGACTAAGGCCCGGCCCACCCCCGACGAATCAACGCGCGCGACCACTAGTCATTCGGGGCATGACTGGGGGAACGCAGCCAAGATCGTTGCCGTCCCGCGCGACCCCGTGCGATGCGTCGGAGGTCGTGCGACATCACGAGCAGGCCCGTTACCTCGCTTCACTCCGTTACCAAGTCCCTCGCAAGTTAGTGACCTTAACGTGGTGCGACATGGGAAAACGGCTGATGATCTGCGTCCTTTTGATGGCCCTCACAGGGTGCGGGACGGCGGAGATCACCAACGAAAGTCAGGTGAACGGCGCGGTGAGCCAGGAGGAATCCGTGGACGGCGGGACAATCGAACCCGGCGTGCTGCGGGGGCGGGTGGTCGACGCGGCGGGCAAGCCGATCAAGGGGGCTGAGATCGTCGCCGACAATCAGTTGCTCTACAACAGCAACGCGGTCGTAAGGACCGACGGCGACGGCTTCTACCGAGTCGACACGAACGTCGCGACGACCTTTCACGCGACGGCGACCGTGACCAGCGAGTACAACGGCCAGGAATACACCTTGAGCCTGGCGCCCGACGACGACGGCCCCTTCGCCGGGCCGAGCGGCGCCATCAGGAACTTCACCTGGAAACTCACAGGGAAGCAGGCCGACGGTCTCGGCTTCTACGGGGGAAAGGTGCTCTTCTACCTCGACAGCACCGACCCGCTCAACCCAGACGCCTTCCTGGAAGACGAGAAGGTGCGGCTCACTCTCACTCCGGACGGTCCCTTGATCGACGGTTCCGAAGGGCCTCCGATCGTCGGGATGGCGACGAGGAACGGAGACGGCTCCGGCCTGGAGGACGTGCCCATCAGCCGTTACCGGATCACCGCCGACTACGAGGGCCGCCCTCTCTCCGTGAAGCTCCGCAAGGGCGGCGACTACGTGGAAGAGGTCGTCGCCGACTTCGCCCCCATCATGACCGGCATCTACTGGATCGAGTTAGAGCTCGCACTCCCACGGGGGTGACTCTGCAGGCGTGATCGCTCCCGTCGCGCACGCTCGTGCGGTCAGCCCGCCACCAAGCTCATACCGACCCGGGCAGGGTCAGGCAGACGGCTCCACAGCGTCGAGGTTCTGCTCCGCATCTAAGCCAAGTGCGTCACTGGACAAGACGTTGTCGCACGTCAGTGCATCGAAGCGGCCCTCTCCGCCGGCTGATCCCGTGGGTAAGAACTGGGTAAGGACACCCACAAACGATCAGCTTTAACCGCACACCACCGAACACAAGAAAGAGCCCTCAACCCGCATCCGTGCAGGTCAGGGCTCTTTTTATTGGTGCCCCCGATAGGATTCGAACCTACGACACCAGGTTTAGGAAACCTGTGCTCTATCCCCTGAGCTACGGGAGCCGACCCCCCCAGCCTAGCGAAACCAAGCGCCCCCGCGCGCCACCCACCCCACCTCAAGGTCATCACGCCCAAAGGTAAAGCTCCCGGCAACCCCCACCCCCCAAGCTCCCGCAAGATGATGGGCTCGGACCCGTGAACCGAGGACGCCGACCCGGGAGCCGCGCACTCCGCCCCATGGTCCTGCTGGCCGCCCTGCTAGCCCCAGCCGTACTGGCCTTAGGCTTACTCGTCGCCGAACTGACCCAATTCGGCGTCCCGCCATACCTGCGAGCGAAGCCCGCGGAGCCCCCGACGTTCATGGCTCCCACCCCGCTCCCGCGCCCCCTCACCCCGGATCGCCTGTACGAAGGCCGCGTCCCCGCCCCCAAGCAAAAACGCCCAAGGCGCCCAAAGCCCCCCGTCCAGGCCGCAGCGCCCCCGAGGAGCGAGGTCAAGCACCCCCCGAGCGCCGGCACCCCCCAACCGCAGCCAAGGCACCAGCCCCCCGCAGAGGTAAGGGCCGCCTGCCCCGACGAATGGACCGACACCTGGCTCTGGGAACTCTGCCAGGAGGAAGCTCGCAAGCCGGCCTGAAAACGTCAGCCCAACCAGCAAGAACGGTCCACAAAGCCCATTCGGCATAAGACACGCCAATCGGTATGTAACGGCTCCAACGACTCGGGCACGACCACGCATCCTGCTGTAGTAACGTGCCTCCCTGACCGAGGTCACGAATTCGCAAACGGAGGAGTCGAAGCGTGCCTACTCCTCGATCAGCGGGACTGGTCGCGGCCGTCATGCTGGTGTTTTCCCTGGTACCGGTGGGGATTGCCCAGGCGGCGCCGAAGAAGGAGCCCGCCACGCTGACCGAGCTGCGCCGGGACGCCGAAGAGGCGGCCAAGGGGATCGAGTCGGCCACCAAGGCGCTCGTGGCGCGGCAGAAGGAGTTCGACTCCTCCAACAAGCAGCTTGAGGCCAAGCTCACCGAGCTGCGCACGGCCGACGAGAAGCTCGCGCGTATCCGCCAGCCGCTGTCGGACCTCATCGAGGTCATGTACCAGAACCCGACCAGCAAGAACATGGGTTCTCTCATGACCAGCACGAACGGTGAGGTCTCGCTGCGGGCTCTGAGCGACGTCAACCAGCTGATCGCGGGGCGCAACATCGTGGTCGCGGACGCCACCCGCCTGTTCCAGGACCGCGAAAGCCTGGCCGCCGAGGCGCAGGAACTGCGGGCCACCAAGCTCCTCCAGGAAGCCCAGCTCACGTTCGAGATCGACACGCTTCGGAAGCAGTCGCAGAAGACCGTCAAATCCCTCACGTCCGCGTTGGCGAAGCTTGGCGTGAAACGCGGCGGCGGCGCGTGTGACCCGACGAGGGTCGTGCTCGCCGAGGAGTATGCCAACGGGCTGCTTCCCACGAACGTGCTCTGCCCGCTGCCCTTCAAGGGCGAGGAACTCCGCGCCGACGCCGCGATCGCCTTCGCCGACCTCAACCTGGCGTACAAGCGACGCTTCGGCGAGCCCCTCTGTGTCGTCGACAGCTACCGCAGCCTCCGCGACCAGCAGATCGTCTACTACCAGCGCCCCGGCCTGGCCGCCATCCCCGGACGCAGCAACCACGGACTCGGCCTCGCGATCGACTTCTGCGGCGCGATCCGCGTGTACAAATCCACCGAATTCGTCTGGCTCGAACAGAACGGCAAGCAGTTCGGCTGGATCCACCCCGACTGGGCCTACGTGAGCCCCTTCGAACCCTGGCACTGGGAATACGACCCGAAGGTCGGATCCCTCCTCTAGCGGGTCATTTAAAAGCTCTTCTCCCGTTACGGCTCCCGCCTGGCCGGCCCCGACCACCGCCCCGGCCCGCCCCGTATCCGGCGCCGACCACCCGCTCCCGCCCCACCCCGCAACGACAGCAAGCCCGGCGATACGACCCACCGGGGAGCAGCTTTCCCTCAACGTGGATGGATGGCGAACGACAGCCGCGCGCTCGCCTGCGCCCGTGCCAGTGACGTGGCCTGACCGGTCGTCGTGGCGAGCACGAGCAGCCCGCCCTCCTCCGACTGCGCCTTCGTCAGCACGGTCACCCGCTGCGCCGCGGTCTCCGCATGGGTCTCATAAGCGGCCAGCACGTCGATCACATCCCCGGACGTCACCAGCCCGGCCGCATCGGCGTCCTCGATCCGTACCGGAGTGGCGACCAATCCCGGCGCGTTCCCGGCGAGCAACCCACCACCCAGCAGCCGGGCATCGGTCAGCACCTCTCCCCGCCGTGCCGGCGCGGTCAGCACCTTCCCCGCCACGGCGGAACCGGCGACCAGATACCCATCAGGCAGCGCCGACGACGGCAGCCGAACAGTCACGAGATCACTCGCCGCCAGCCGTCCACCGGAAAGATCACGGGCCGCGACCAGAACGGCCACACCCGACGGAGCCCGTACGGACACCAGGGTTCCGGCCAACGCCAGCCCGAGCAGGACAGCGGAGATCAGCCGACGGCGTCTGGCGAGCACACGAGCCCACCGCGCCGGCACCGCGACACGCATCAGAAGACTCCAAGACGAAAGGGCTCGCGACCAGACGGCGTGTTCACGCAGACATCGGTCGTCATTCCCCCAGCGGATGACGCAGGTCAGTCTGTCCGTCCTACGGCGCCGCCTTCTCACCCAACGGCGCCGTGCGACGAAATCACTTAAGGCAGTTCGAACGGCAATTTGATCCCGTCAAGCGCGTTCCCGCACGCGCACGACCGTTCATCCGGCAGTTCCCGCACCACCTGGCCCACCAAGGACCGCATCCGTTCGACGTTGGCCGCGAAGAACGCCATCACCTCTTCATGGGTGACCCCTTCGCCGGCCTCGACCCCGGCGTCGTGATCGGTCACGAGAGACATCGACGTGTAGCAGAGCGCCAACTCCCGAGCCAGCACCGATTCCGGAAACCCCGTCATCCCGACGATCGAGCACCCCATGCTGGCGAACCAGCGGGACTCCGCCCGGGTCGAGAACCGCGGGCCCTCGATCACCACCAGGGTGCCGCCGTCGGAGACCTCCCACCCGGAGGAGCGCGCCACCGACACGGCGGCGGAGCGTCCGTCGGGGCAATAGGGGTCGGCGAGCGACACGTGGACGGCGCCGCCCGCGTCGTAAAAGGTCTGGATCCGCCCCGATGTGCGGTCGATGAGCTGGTCGGGGACGACCAGCGCCCCCGGGCCCAGCTCGGCCCGCAGTGAACCGACGGCGCTGGGGGCCAGCACCTGGCGCACGCCGAGGCTGCGCAGCGCCCACAGGTTGGCCCGGTAGGGGATGCGATGCGGCGGGAAGCTGTGCCCCCGCCCGTGGCGGGGCACGAAGGCGACGTTGCGCCCGCCGATGCGCCCGACCGTCACCTTGTCGCTGGGAGGCCCGTAGGGGGTCGCGACATCGATCTCCTCGGCGTCGTCGAGCAGGGAGTAGAACCCTGAACCGCCGATGACACCGATGTCTGCACGATTGACCATGGCGCCGACCCTAGCGCCCTGCGCCCCACCCGGTGAGGCCCTATGTGGCTTCCTGTGGACAACCCGTTTCGCCGCAGGTCAGGCCGCTGGGGTGCTCGCAGATGTGGTGCTGGTGCTGCTGCTGCCGGTGGTTGAGCTCGTCTCGGCCGGCTTGCTCTCCGTCGACGGCTTGGACGGCGAAGCAGCAGGCGCGGACGACGTCGACGACCGGTTGTCGGTCCGGTAGAAACCGGAGCCCTTGAACACGATGCCCACCGCGTTGAACACCTTGCGGAGGCGGCCCGCGCATGCGGGGCACTCGGTCAGGGCGTCGTCGGTGAACTTCTGGACGACTTCGAGCTGCTCGCCACAACTGGTGCAGGCGTACTGATAGGTGGGCACGCGGTCCTCCTCAGTGACTTGGCACTCGGCCCAAGTGACTGCTAAATGATAAGGCAACTGGCAAGCGTCAACGTTGCCGTGGGGGAGTTTAGTCCCCTGTCTCCCCATACCAGCCTGCGAGTTTGCCTCTGCGACTCACTGCGCGCAGGCGTTTTTCGACGGTTCGGCGCACCGCGGCGGTGGTCACCACGAGCAGTTGGTCGTCCCGCCGGAGCCTGGTGCTGCCGTCGGGGACGAACGAACGGCCGTCCCGCACGATCATGGTGACGGCCGCGTCCGAGGGTAGCCGCAGCTCGAAGACCTCGACGCCATGGAGTTTGGATTCGGGCGGGATGCGCATCTGGAGCAGATCGGCGTCCAGTTCCTCCAGGGGGGCGGCCTCCACGTCGAGGTCGCGCGCCTCCCCGTCGGCCGACAGGCCGAGGACCCGGGCCAGGAACGGCAACGTCGGTCCCTGGATCAGGGTGAAGACCACCACGATCACGAAGACCTCGTTGAACAGCTCTTTCGCGTACGGCATCCCGGCGGCCCAGGGGATGGTCGCCAGCACGATGGGTACGGCGCCGCGCAGGCCCGCCCAGGACAGGAAAACCTGTTCTCGCCAGGTGACCAGGCCGATCCTGGTCAGGCGGACCGCCCACGACGACAGGATCACCGAGATCGGGCGGGCCAGCAGGACCAGGGCCAGGCCGGCGACCAGGCCGGGGATGATCTGGCTCGGCAGTTCCGAAGGGCTGACCAGCATGCCGAGCATGACGAACAGGCCGATCTGGGCCAGCCAGGCCGTTCCCTCGGCGAAACCTCTCGTCGCGGCTCGGTGGGGGAGGCGGCTGTTGCCGATGATCAGTGTGGCGACGTACACGGAGAGGAAGCCTGAGGCGTGGAGGCTGACCGCGCCGCTGTAGGCGATGAAGGCCACCGCGAGGACGGCGATCGGGTAGAGGCCCGAGGCGGGCAGCGCGACCCTTCTCAACGCGTATGCGGCGATAGGTCCGACGGCGCAGCCGACGGCCGCGCCCGCGGTGAGTTCCCACAGAGAGGTGCCCAGAACGTTCCACACCGTCGGCATGGGCTCGCTGACCTGGCTCAACATCACCACGATGATCACCGTGGGGGCGTCGTTGAAGCCCGACTCCGCTTCCAGGGTGCCGGCCAGGCGGGGCGGCAGCGGGAGCCGTCGCAGCACGCTGAAGACCGCGGCCGCGTCCGTCGAGGCGAGGATCGCGCCCAGGAGCATCGCCGAGCGCCAGTCGAGGCCCAGGAAGCCGAAAACGGCCAGGGCCAGCACGATGATGCTGATCGCCACGCCGAACGTCGCCAATACCAGTGCCGTCGGTACGGCCCTGCGCACGTGTTCCCAGTTGGTGGTCAGGCCGCCTTCGGCCAGGATGACCGCCAGCGCGATCAGTCCGAGCTGCTTGGCCAGCTCGGCGTCCTCGAAATGGACGCCGAGACCCGACTCGCCGAGGGCGACGCCCAGGGCCAGATAGAGCAGCAGCGACGGCAGACCGGTGCGGTGGGCGACTCTGACCGAGATCACGGCCGCCAGGACGATCACGGCGGAGAGGAGGAGCCATCCGTCGAGGTCCAGCCGCACTAGGTCCCCTTTCGTTAGATTTATGTAGATTCTTTCACAGGGACAACACGGATTCCTGATGGCAACGCCGCATACTTGACCGGCCGATCGTGAGGTTCGGCCGGGAGGCCGGGGCGCATCTCCCCCTCGTGGAGGAGGGCGACGGTCGGCACGTTCGGACCGACCCTGGCCAGGGCTCGATCGTAGGAGCCACCGCCTCGCCCAAGACGTACACCCGAATGGGGGTCTACGGCGAGCGCCGGGACGATGACCAGAGCGGCCGTGCGGATCGTGTCCACGCCGCGCCGCGTGTCGACCGGCTCCATGATCCCGTGCCTGCCCGGCGCGAGGGTGTCGGGACCGTCGTAGACGGCCCAGTCGAGGTCGTCGTCGTCGCGCAGCACCGGGAGGATCACGGTCGCGCCGTGTTTCCACAGTGCGAATACGAGGCCTTCGGTAGAAGGTTCTGTTCCGGTCGACCAATAGCAGGCCACCAACCCGGCCATTTGGACCCATGGCTGGTCAAGCAGGGTTTCTCTTATTCGGCGAGCGCTCTCACGGCGATGATCGGCGTCCATGATGGAACGTTCACACAGAATTTCACGCCTCAGCTCGAACTTGTCCAAAGGGGCCTCCACTAGCCTTCACTCATGGGTGCTGACTTCGACTCCGTCACCAAAGCCGTTGTCCCCGCCGCCGGTCTCGGGACGCGTTTCCTCCCCGCGACCAAGGCCACTCCGAAGGAGATGCTGCCGATCGTCGACAAACCGGCGATCCAGTATGTCGTTGAGGAAGCCGTGTCGGCTGGGCTGCTCGACGTGCTGATGGTCACCGGTCGCAACAAACGATCGATTGAAGACCACTTCGACGTGGCCGCAGAGTTGGAGGGTGCCCTCCGGGCGAAGGGCGACGAGAAGCGCCTGTCGCAGATTCAGGAGCCCGTCGACCTCGCGACCATGCACTACGTCCGCCAGGGCGAGCCGAAGGGCCTCGGCCACGCCGTGCTGTGCGCCAAGCAGCACGTCGGCGACGAGCCGTTCGCCTGTCTGCTGGGCGACGACATCATCGACCCGAACGAGCCGCTGCTCAAGCGCATGATCGAGATCCGCCAGCAGCGCGGCGGCAGCGTCATCGCGCTGATGGAGGTGCCGCCGGAGCAGGTCTCCCAGTACGGTTGCGCCGCCATCGAGGCGACCGACGAAGACGACGTCGTGCGGATCACCGACCTGGTGGAGAAGCCCCCGATCGAGGAGGCGCCGTCCAACTGGGCCATCATCGGGCGTTATGTGATCGACCCGGCCGTTTTCGAGGTGCTGGAGAAGACCCCGCCCGGCCGCGGCGGCGAGATCCAGCTCACCGACGCGCTGCGCACGCTCGCGGGGAGCTCGCCCGAGGAGGGCGGGCCCGTTTACGGCGTTCTGTTCCGGGGTCGCCGTTTCGACACCGGCGACAAGCTGCAGTACCTGCAGACCGTGGTGGAGTTCGCGGCGCGGCGAGAGGACCTCGCCCCCGACTTCCTGCCGTGGCTGCGAGAATTCCTGGATGAGGCACAGTCCTAGCGATCTGAAACCGGTCGATCGGCACCTCGCCGACATCTTGGCGACCGTCCGCCCCCTCGCGCCGCTTGAGCTCGATCTCGAGCGGGCGCTGGGGTCGGTGCTCGCCGAAGACGTGACCGCGCCGGTCGACCTGCCGCCTTTCGACAACTCGGCGATGGACGGCTACGCGGTCGTGGCCGCCGACCTCGCGAACGCACCGGTCACGCTGCCGGTGACCGAAGACATCGCGGCGGGAGACTCTCATCCGCGCGCCATCGGGCCCGGCCTGGTGGCGCGCATCATGACCGGCGCGCCGATGCCGGCGGGCGCCGACACGGTCGTACCGGTCGAATACACCGACGGCGGCACCGCCAGCGTGGTTATCCACAAGCCGGTCGAACGCGGCAACGCGATCCGCCGGGCCGGTGAAGATGTGCGGGTGGGAGATGTGGTCCTGCCGGTCGGCACGCGCATCGGCGCGGCCCAGATCGGCATGCTCGCGGGGGTGGGGCGGCGCCGGGTGACGGTCCGTCCGGTGCCCCGGGTCGCCGTGATCTCGACGGGCACCGAACTCGCCGAACCCGGAACCAATCTCGGGTACGGCCAGATCTGGGAGTCCAACAGCTTCATGCTCGCCGCGGCGGTCCGCGAGGCCGGCGGTGAGGCCTTCCGCGCGGGCGCGGTGACCGACGATCCCCGCGTGTTCATGGAGACCCTCGACGCGCAACTCGTCCGCGCCGACGCGGTGATCACCAGCGGCGGCGTCTCGATGGGCGCCTACGAGCCGGTGAAAGAGGGCCTGAGCCCGCTCGGCACGGTGCGCTTCGAGAAGGTCGCGATGCAGCCCGGCATGCCCCAGGGCTTCGGCGTGGTCGGCGACGACCAGATCCCGATCTTCACCTTGCCGGGCAATCCGGTCTCGTCATATGTGTCGTTTGTTTTGTTCGTACGACCGGCGCTCCGCCAGATGCAGGGACTGCCCGCCGCGCTGCCTTCTTCGGTCCGGGCGGTTTCCACCGCGGCTTTGAGATCACCTCAGGGCCGCCGTTCCTACCTGCGTGCGGTATTGACCGGCGACATGGTCACCCCCGCCCGTGGCCAGGGTTCTCATCAACTCGCGGCGTTGGCGGCGGCCAACGCGCTGATCGTGGTGCCCGAAGACGTGACCGAGGTTCCGGAGGGGACGACTGTGGAAGTGATCCGGCTGTGAATCTCACTCATCTCGACGAATCGGGCGCGGCCCGCATGGTCGACGTGTCGGAAAAATCAGTTTCTGTCCGCACGTCGACGGCCTCCGGCCGGGTCCTTCTCTCCGAAGAGGCCGTGGCGATCCTCCGTTCGGGTGACACCCCGAAGGGCGACGCCCTCGGCGTGGCCCGCATCGCCGGGATCATGGGCGCCAAGAAGACCCCCGACCTGATCCCGCTGTGCCACCCGATCGCCCTTCATGGTGTTCGCGTGGAGCTGGTGGTGGTGGACGAGGGCGTCGAGATCACCGCTTATGTGAAGACAGCCGACAAGACGGGCGTCGAGATGGAGGCCCTCACGGCCGTCACCGTCGCGGCCCTGGGCCTGATCGACATGATCAAGGCGGTCGACCCGGCTGCGGTCATCACCGACGTGCGCGTCGAGGAGAAGACCGGCGGCAAGACCGGCGACTGGCGGCGCTCATGATCCGCGCCCTGGTCATCACCGCCTCCAACCGGGCCGCCGGCGGCGTCTACGAGGACAAGTCAGGTCGTCTTCTCTACGGCCTGCTGGAGGAGTCGGGCTGCACCGTCGACGGTCCAGTGGTGGTCCGCGACGGTGAACCGGTGTATGAAGCGTTGGTGAAGGGCCTTGAGTCGGCGTACCACGTCATCGTCACCACCGGCGGGACCGGGCTGACCCCCACCGACCTGACCCCGGAGATGACGGCGCGCGTCCTCGACCGGGAGATCCCCGGCATCGCCGAGGCGATCAGGCAGGCCAACAGTGAAAAGGTGCCGACATCGGTCCTCTCGCGCGGCCTGTCCGGACAGGCGGGCAAGACGCTGATCGTCAACCTGCCCGGATCAACCGGCGGCGTACGCGACGGCATGGCCGTCCTCGGTCCCGTCCTGGGTCACGCGGTCGACCAGATCCGAGGCGGTGACCATCGCGTCTGATGGCGTGATTCGGTGAACAAGAGGGATGATTGACAAGTGGATCGACTTCGCGGCTGGCCCGCGACCCTTGCGGAGGGCCCCGTAGGGCTGCGGCCGCTGCGGCTCCGTGACGTGCGCGTCTGGCGTGAGACCCGCCTGCGCAACGCCGACTGGCTGCGCCCCTGGGAACCCAGCAACCCCGAGACGCCCCTGTTCCGCACCGGCCTCAGTCCCTACGTCTCCATGGTCGGCACCCTCCGCAGGGAGGCCAGACAGGGCCTGGCCCTGCCGTGGGTCGTGACGTACAACGGCGCCTTCGCCGGCCAGCTCACCGTCGGCGCCATCGTCTGGGGCTCGGCCCGCTCCGCCCAGGTCGGCTACTGGGTCGACGGCGCCCTGGCCGGCCGGGGCATCACCCCCACGGCCCTGGCCATGGCGGTGGACCACTGTTTCTTCACCACCGGCCTCCACCGCCTGGAGGCCAACATCCGCCCCGAAAACCACGCCAGCCGCCGCGTCGTCGAGAAACTGGGCTTCCGTGAGGAGGGCGTACGCAGAAAGCAACTACACATTGACGGAGCGTGGCGAGACCACATCTGCTATGCCTTGACCGTGGAAGATGTGCCGAGGGGCCTGCTCGTCCAGTGGCGGAGAGCCCGAGACTCATCGAAAGCGCGTCACGGAGAGTCCCCCTAGGCATCAACAGCTTCGACGATCTCGCGACACACCGCACCGAATGCTCGTCAATCAGTGACACGCCGTCTTACGGTGCGTGACGTGAGCATGCAGGCGGGTCGAGATCAGGAGGAGAGCAGCCGATGAGCAGCGTCCTCCTCTATCTGGCCATCGTCGCGATGTGGCTCGGCGTCCTCGTCCCGATGTGGCTACGCCGCGACCGCTATGTCCTAATGGACGAAGACAAGGACACCACCACCGAGGGCGACACCCTGATCGAGTCCCTCGATCAGGCCGTGGCCGCCCCGACCGCTTTGGAGGAGGAGGCCCCGGTGTCTGAACCTGCCGCGCCCTCCTCCGACCCACAGTTCGCGACCAAGCGACGGCGAGCCCGCATCCGCGTGCGCCGGCGGCGCACCCTCCTGTGGTGTGTGGCGATGGTCCTCGTCTCCGGCCTGGCCGCCTTTCTCGGGGTGGTGGCTTGGTGGGGGGTTGCGCCGGCTGCCCTTCTTCTCGGGCTGTACGTGCTGCTGCTGCGGGTGGCCTCCAAGCTTGAGGACGAGCAGCAGGATCTTGCGGCCCGGGTCCGGGCCGATCGGGTTCGGCGGACCGCGTTCGAGGCCAGGAGGGCCGCTGAGGCGGCTCGGGAGGCCGAGATCATCGAGCTGGAGAAGAAGCGCGCTTACGTGTTCGACCAGTACGCGGATCATCGGCGGGCTGTGGGGGACTAGGGCGTGGATGGCGCGAAGGGGTGCTGGAGTTTGGTAGCCTAGATCTCGTTCACGGGGCTATAGCGCAGTCCGGTAGCGCACTTCGTTCGCATCGAAGGGGTCTGGGGTTCAAATCCCCATAGCTCCACCATGAACTTGCAGGTAGGGCCTTGATCGTTTACGCGGTCAGGGCCCTCTTCGCGTTTCTGGGAGAAATATGGGAGACGACCTTGGCGGCCGTCCCTATTCGCCACCGCGCGAGCTCCCGGTCGAGCAGCGGGATGGGAGAGCTCGGCCACCGCTTGAAGCGCTCGCCGATCGCGTTCTCCCACAGAGCCGCGAGTAACTCGGCGAGCTCGACGCGCATGCGCTCGGTGATGTGGCCGTACCGCCCGGGCATGCTCAGGTCCTCGTGACCCATCCTCTCGGTCTTGAGAGCCCGCTTGATGTTGCCGTCATCAAGCCAGGTCTGGTGACTGTGGCGCAAACCGTGCGGTGTCAGGTCGGCGCGGATCGGCCGCCAGCTCATCAGGTGCGGCTGCTCGGCCTCGGGCCACGCCGCGAAGTTCGGCCGGCCACGGGTCCGCGGCGGCTCGAAGTCCTCGCCCTTCACCGCGTACGGCCAGGCGTGCGTGAGCGGCTGCCCGGGCCACCCGCCGCCATCGGCCACCGGCCGGCGGGCTCCTCGAGGCAGCGGGCCGACGATGTAGCGGGCGACGTCGACCAGGACCGGCCGCTCCGGCCGGATGCGCCCGCCGTCCTTCCGCTTCTGGAAGACCCCGCTCGCGGCGGGCCCCATGATCTGGGCCATCGTCCCCCGCTGGTAGTGCGCGCCATCCGGCGTGAGGAACAGGTACTTCCTGCGGCCGCCCTCGCACCAGTCGGGCTCTACCGCGCCGATGCGCCCCGGGTCCTCGGGCCGCCGGCACCCGCAGTGTCGGGCCTCGGCGGCCTGGTCCTGCAGCATGCGCAGCAGCCAGTCCGGGAGGTCGATCACCCGGAGGCTGCCGTCCTTGGGGTACCCGAGGTAGAAACCTCGCGTGGCCTGGTAGAGCTTGGTGTCGATGTCGAGCATGCCGTCGACTGTCAGCTGTTCGGGGGACAGCGCCGTGATCTCTGACCAGCGTCCGCCGGTCCACGCCTTCGTGACCAGCTTGAGGAACAGGTCGTCGTCGCGGGCGAGAAGTGCAGCCCGCTCGGCGATCAGCACGACCTCTTCCGGCGAGGCCCAGACCTTCGCGGCCTGCTGGTACTGCGCGATCCGCCGCAGGCCCTTGCGGCCCTTGCCGCGCGGTTTCACCGTCGGGTCCTTGTCGATGTACTTCGGGATCGCGTCGCTGAGCGCGTTGCCGAGCAGGCGTCGGGCGTCCTTCGCGGTCCGAGGGGCGTAGCCGGCCCGGATCATGCCGCGCTCCCAGGCCTCGACATCACGGAGCTCGATCTCGTCCACCCAGGTGTGTTCCCACCGGGGGATGACGTGGCTCTCCATGATGCTGAGGTAGGTCTCCCACGTGCTGTGTTCGAGGTCGAGTCCGCTGAACCAGGTAGCCGCGTAGGGCCCGAACTTGATCCTGTCCTTCTCCTTGTAGAGACCCAGCCGGATCAGGGTTTCCTTGTCCTCGCCGTACTGCTTCGCCTCGGGTTCGGTCTCGAAGTGCTCGCCGGTCTCAAGGTTGAACGTGGTGCCGGTGCTGTAGGTACCGTCAGCGAGCTTCCATCGCACACGCCAGCGTTTCCCGCGCTGTTCTGTGTACGCCATAGCCCTCCCTCCTCATCTCTCTTTCGGTGCGGAGTACCACTTCATGCGCTCCAGGCCCGTCACCGTGATCTGGTCGATCAGGCGCTGGGTAATGAGCTTTCGGGGGACAGGAACGTGAAGGCCAGCGGAGGTGAGGGTGTAGAACACCTCGTCGACCCCGATGTCCTCTCGGCTCAGCACTAGCCCGCCGAAGGGTTTGTCTGCCGGGAACTCACGCGCTTCCATGGCGTTCTGCGCTGGCCCGCCGATGACGTTAAAGCGAGCGGCGAGACGCTCGTCGATCTCCTCGCCGTTCACAAGCCACGTGGAGCAGCATGGCCGGTCGATGACGATAGGGAGGCCATTCCTCAGGAGAGTCGGGGCGACTGGCTCGAAAATCATGCGACGACGGCGGCGGCTTGAATCCATGCCGGACTTCCCTTGGTTGGTCCGTACGTACCTACAACGCGCCCCACTCGCGTCCGCGTATTCCAACACCATTTGGGCGATTCGTCACGTAGTGACCCCCCTTTGGAACGGGACACAAAAGGGGTGATTGGGACATTCGGTTACACAGATGTCACCAAAGGGTCAGTAGTGACTAATGATCTCCATGGTGGTGATGGCGCTGGTCAAGGTCTCGCGCCATCTGCTCGGCCCATCGGCGGACAGTTTCCTTGTCCTCCTCTGGGAGTCCTGCCGGAACCATGAAGGTGACTTGCGTCTCGCCCGACCCGCGTGTCTCGACGGTCGGCTTCGCGATCTCGGCCAGGATCTCCGCAGCGTCTCCCCGGTCGACTCCATGCAGGTCGTTAGGCGTCAATCCGAGGACGTCGGCCATGTGGGCCAAGATCATTGCCGACGGAGAAAACTCGTTGGGCTCGGCGTCCCGACCGACGGTCTTGTAGCCACGCTCAGTGTTGCCCCAGGTGGCCTCGCCCACCCCGGCGCGCTTCGCCGCCTCGGCTACGGATAGCCGGGGCTTGACGCTCAGACGCACGCGCCGGATGAGGGCGCCTTCCGGAGTAGGAGACGGCAGGTCCCTCGCCATGGTTGCCCCGTCGCTCCTCGCGATGAAGAAAAGTACAGCTAAGTGTAGCTAAGTGCAGTGCTCAGCGTGGCCGACCTTGGCGTACATAGGCAAGTGATCAGAGGGTTGGAGATCATAGAGAAGAAGAGGATAGATCTATGACTAGACAGATCCTTTTCTCTCCTTTACTTTTCTTCCCATGACAGCAACTCAGCCCACGCGAGCAACGCTCCACAAGCACGGGGAGCTGAAGCGACGTCGCGTCCTCGCCGGCCTCGACCAGGAGGAGATGGCCAAGCGGGCTCGCATCAGCTGGCCCTACTTGTCCTTGCTCGAATCGGGCAAGCGCTCGCCGAGCGTCAAGGTGCTGCACCGGCTCGCCGCAGCACTGGACTGCCCGGTTGAGGACCTCCTGGCATGAGCACCGCGGCGGCCGAGGAGGCAGTGGTACCGCGCGTCTACACGAACGAAGAAGCGGCGCGGCTCATCGACCCTGACCTCAAGGTCGTCCGCCCCTCTACCCTCGCCCGCCTCGCCCGGCTCGGCTTGGTCGACCACACCCGCAACGGCCGCAAGGTCGGCTGGACAGTGCCTCAGATCGCCGGCGCGGTTGCCTACCTGGCGACCGAGCGCGGCGGGTCACCGGCCCCGACCGCCGCGACGCGTACCCGCGAAGTTCCCCCGCCGCCCAAGAAACGCGGCGATCTCGTCTCCCTGACATCTAGGCCTGGCCGCCGCTACGGCGAGACCTACAGCTGAACGGAGCACCATGACCACCCCTGACCCTGAACCGATCATGACCCCCGGCCACGTGCTGCGGGACGCCGTCACCCTGATCGAGCTGAAGGGCTACAACAAGGACCTGCCGCGCGGCTTCCGGCCGGACAAGGGCCTCACCGTCGTCGGCGCGGTCCGCCTGGCCGCCGGCCAGAACGCGATCGGCGACGAGCCGCACAACGAGCTGGCGATGTCCGCGCTGCGGTGCCTGGCCATGGGCCTGCGCTACGTCAGCCGCGACTTCTGGGACGACAACAACAACGGCATGCTCCCGGCCGACTTCGTCCCCCACATCGCGAACTGGTCTCGCGGTCTGACGCCGGAGCACGTGGCCGAGGCGCTGAACCTGGCCGCCCGGCACGACGACGAGCGCCGTGCCCGCGAGGACGCGATGCTCGCCAAGGAGATCAAGCACCTGGACTCCATGTCGCTGGAGGACCTCCGGGCCGAGCTCGCCGGGTCCGCGCCGCGCCCCAACGACACCGAGTGGGACATCCGCTACCGCGAGGTCCTGACGGCCAAGCTCGCCGAGCGGGAACGCTCCCAGGACCCGGCATGACCGGCATCCCCTCGGCTCAGGAAGTCCCGGTCGACCTGTCCGACGGGCAGCCCGTCGACGGCCTGCCGCCGGGCGCGGACGGCGATCGTTTCTACTCGATCGACTTCCCGGTCGGCGAGACGGCCACGGGCCACGGGCCGCGTGCTGATCCGGATCGGCGGCGAGGTCGACCCGGTGCTCATCATGATCGACCACCCGGTGCTCAAGAAGTGGTTCCTCGCGCCGCGCGAGGTCGCCTGGGCGATGTTCGCCGGTCTGTCCGACGGCCTCATGACCGAGGCCGACGCCGTGCCCGACTGGGCCGTCCGGACCGTGATCCCCCGGGACGCCAGCGGCCACCCCTACCCGGGCATGCCCCCGCTCCCGCTCTGACCCCCGACATGACGAGGTCCCTCGGCGGTGCGCGCCGAGGGACCCGACAAGCCCTCAAGGACTACAGAAGATGATGATCAAGCGTAGCGGGCGGCCCAGACAGGCCAGGCCCTGCACGACGGTCGACAGATCGTCGACCTGCATGCACGACGGCCGCCCGGTCGCAGCCATCGTGCTGCACGCGGACGACCAGGACGCCGAGCTCACCGTCACCAGCCTCGACGAGGCCGACGCCCTGGTGTCGGCCGCGCTCGCCATGCGGACCCAGCTCGCGGTCGCGCTCAACGCCAACACCCTGCACGGCGGCGACCTGTGAACGACCGCGAGCAGCGTATCGGCGAAGAGACCGTCCGGATGTTCGACTTCATGTCCCGCATGACCGGTGCCATCGAGATCGGCGACTGGTCCTTCGCCCAAGACAAGCTGGAGCAGCTCTGCGAACCGCTGGAGCGACTGGCCGTGCAACTGTTCCGCAAGGACCAGCCCGCCAGCGGGGAACCGGTGCTGACGTACGTCCAGGAGCACGCGCCGCAGTACCGCATCGGCCGCGCGCTATACGGCGCCCCGGCCGAGCAGCAGAGCCCGCTGGCCCAGGCCGAGGACGCCAAGCGCCGCCGCGACCTCGGTGGTGAGGTCGCCGCACTGATGGCGGGCGAGCAGTCGCTGAAGAACGCGCCCTGGTATCCGCTCAAGCCGGGCGACATCGTGCACATCCGATACGACGCGATCGACGACGTCATGCCGGCCTTCGGCGAGACGTACGCGATCGAGGCCGGGTCGAGCGACGGCTTCCTCAACATGCGGCTGATGGTCCGCTCCGGCGACTTCGACCCCGGCACCGATCTGACCGTGGCCGATGACCCCGACCCGCTGATGGACGCGTGGTTGGAGGGCGGCCCGCACATCATCACCATCGTCCGCGACGGTGTCGTCGTTCACGGTGGCAACCGCTGATGGCGCGGACCTGGACCCTCACGACGATCAGGGACCCGCGCGTCGGGGAGATCCGCCTCGAACCCGTAGGTGGACGCGGCCTGAACCTGCAGCTGTGCGACGGTGCCCACACCATCGCGATCGAGCTCGGCGCCAAGACGGCCGACCGGGCAGCCGACGCCGAGGCGATGGACTGGCTCGCCGACGTCGCCCGACAGGCCGCCGCACGCCTGCGCTCTTTCCAGCCGCCCAAGGACGCTCCCGGGAGTCGGCTGTGAGCGTGGCGCGGGACTACTTCCTTGAGACGGTCGGGCACGGGCCCGGCTGCAAGGCCGCCGGTTGGGTTCTCCAGACCGACGAGATGACGCTGTTCGGCTCCCGGGGGCTCACCATCCGGGCCGTCTGCCCGCTCCCCGCCGGCTGCGGAGCCTTCGAGGAGTGGCGCATCGGCGCGGCCACGTCCCTCACCGACGACGGCCCATGGGCGTACCGGTCCGGCTTGGTGGCGGAGATCGGCTTCGGCACCGCCCCGGTCAAGGTCGGTGACGCCTGGCTGCACGCGGGCCCGCTGCTAATCCCCCGGTTCGAGAAGGAGCCCGATTACTGGCTCGTCTCGCGCTCTCGGGAGTGGCCCATGTCGTGGTCGGACGTCATCGGCATGGTCTCCATGGCGCGGAACAAGGGCGGCCAGGTGAAGTCCCGGTGGATCGCCGCCACCAACTTCAGGCCCACCAGCCGGAACGGCATGGCGCCGACCGCCAACACCGAGACCCAGACCAGCCGTACCGCCGCCGTGCGGTGGGTGCTGGCCACCCACACCCCTCAGTCTCCGGCCGCTCCGCACGCGGCCGGTTCCACCGCACCCTCGGAGAGTTCATGAGCGTCTTCGCCGAAACCACATTCACCCCGCTCAGGTCCGCCGTCCCCGGCGGCATCCACAACGTCATGGGGCAGCCGCCCTCCGTGGCCATCGCGTTCAACGACCGTCAGCGCCTCTGGTTCGAGGACCCCGCCGACCTGGACGCCCTGATCGCCGCCGCTGAGATCCAGCGGGAGCAGCTCACCCGCATGATCGGCGGGCCGTCCATGCCGGCCCCGGCCCCCGTGCCGTCCGGACAGGGGCCCGAGCCGGTGACCGCTCCCGCCACCGGCGCGCACGCCTCGCCGCATGAGCAGCGCCTGGACGGACCCGACCTGGCTCGGACGACGCTGGCGCAGGCGATGGGGGTCCGGCCGGGCCAGCCCCAGGTGCACCAGCCCGACCCGCCGCTCGGCCGCTCGTTCGTCGCCCACGGAGCGGGGTTCGCGGCCGTCGGGCAGGCCGCGGGCCCTCATCAGCCGAGGTGACATCCCGGCGTCGTCACCTCGGCCGCCATCCCCAGCGTCACCGCCGGTCCTTCCTCAGCGTCGTCCGCGCCGTGGTCCACAACCTCGGTCTGCTGGCCGCACTGGTGATCCCGGCCCGCTGGGAGTAGCCCCCTGAGTTCCCGGGTCCCGCTGTGGGGGCGGGGCCCGGGTACGCGCGGGGCCGCCCTGTCACAGGACCGGGGGCGGCCCCGCCTCACCCTCATGCAGCCCAGGCACATTCACATCTGAACGGAGAGGTCGCACCCTCTGATGACCATCTTGTTCCACCTCCCCCTCCCCGCACCCACCGTGCCCGAGGGGGCCACGCCCTGCGGCGGATGCTCGGGTACGGGCCTGACCGGCGTGCGGTTCAGCATGCCGATCGACGCCGACGACGAGACCCGCGCGGTTCTGCTCGACGAGATCTGCCCCGCCTGCCGAGGCTGTGGCGCTTCCACGCACCAGCACTGCCCGCGAGAGGCCCACGCCTGGTCCTTCGACCACGAAGACGAGTTCGACGACTCCGACGAGGACGAGGACGAGGGCCAGGGCGACGAGGACGAGGGCGACGGCGCCCTGGCCTGCCCGTCGTGCGGCGGCCGCGGCTGGTGGCTCATGACCGGCTGGAGCGGCGAGCCGCCGGACACGACCCACTACCTGCGGACGCCGTGCGGCTGCTCGGAGGAGCGCATGGTCCAGGTCCCGGCCGACACCGAAGCGAGCACCATCACGACCACCGTGGCCGCGCAGGTCGCCGACTGGGCCGCCGGCACCGAGCCCGACACGTCGACCGCCGGCCACCAGGAGCGGCACCCGCTCGCGGGCAGCACGGTCATCCTGCATGGCACCGGCACCGAGTTCGAGGTCGAAGACTGGTGGGACCACCTGGCCGGGGAGTCGTGGCAGGACAGCTTCAACCCCGTCGCGATTGCCTACCAGGCACGCGCGGCCACCAGCGGTCTGCCCGAGGACAACGAGGTCATCTACGGCAAGGTCAACCACCAGGGCCTGTTGATCCACGAGAGCGAGATCAACTGGCAGCGCGGCGCCACCGACCCGTCCGAGACCTGATGATGACGATCACCGTTGTCATCGTCGGCCTGCTCGCCGGTGTACGCCTCAACGGCCCCATGGCGTACGCCGTGGTGTTCGCGCTGGCGTGCCTGGTGGCCGGCCTTGGTGTGCTGTTCCTGACCGCGTTCGGACGGCCGTCATGACGCGGACAGCTAAGCGCCCGGCTCCTGGCCGAGACCAGAGCAAGGTCTCGGCCGAGCCCCGGAAGCTCACTCGCCACGACCTGACCGTTATGGGCGACGCGGTGAGTCGTCTGGTCCGGCGGCACATCCGCGACGAGACCGCGCCGGAGCTCGGCACGATGGGCCTGCGCCTGGTCGTCGGCATCCCGCCCGCCGGGTCGGACCACGTGATGCTGATCGCCCGGCCCGTGGACGAGGCCGGCGCCGACCCCTTCGACTACGACCGCGTCGTCAACTGGGCCGAGCAGCTCCTGGCCGCCGCAGGGTGGCTGACCACGCTCGACCCCGGCTGCCGCGCTCTGGAAGTCCGGCCCCGCCAGTTCCGGCCCATCGCCGAACTCGTCGACGCCGTAGCCGCGCGCCTCGACGAGATGGACGCCGACTGGGCCGAGCTGCCGGACCTGGCCGACATCAGCCGAGACGACGTCACGAAGCTACGCGTGCACCGGATCGAGCGCGGCGTACGCGGCCGATTGGAGCACTGGTTACGCAGCACCGCCTCCGCCCCCCACTAGATCCATAAGGAAGGCGCCGACTCCCATGACCGCACGACACCGGACCCGCACCGTCCGGTCTCACGTCCCGGCAGGTGGCCTATGGCCCTGACCGGGACGTTCGTGTTGGCCTTCCAACACGACACCATCGGTGCCGTCGTCCAGGCCGCCCGCGACCTCAGCGCGGCCGCGATCGGCCTGCTGGTCCGCTATCTCGCCTGCCCGCCCGCTCCCGGCAGTAGCCGGGAGGACGTGGCGGCCTCCTACCAGGTGAGCCGTAACGGACTGCGCGCCGGCAATACCGAGCTGGCCAACGCGGGCCACCTCACGCAGCACCGCCGTTCGCTTGCCCGCGGTAAGTGGCAGCACCTCATCCTGGTCACCGACCACCCCGGGGACCTGCCCGCCGAGCACGAGGCCTGGGCGCTGCTGGACGCCGCTCTGGCGGCCGAGGCGGCCGCCGATCCCGCTCACGACCCCGGTGACATCTCACCTGAGAGCGCACATGTTGCGACCTGCGGCGATGCGATGGAACACCAGGTCACAACATGTGTCGAAAAAGCGCACATAAAACCAGTTAACTACTTCCCCTCGGATCCCACAGACACCACGCCGGTCGTGGTCCGCACCGTCGCCGACCTCAAGGCCCTGTCCGCCCTCCCGCCACTACCAGCTCCCGAGGAACAGAGTCAGTTCTGGCTCACGCCCGGCCAGGTGCTCAGCCTCATGAGCCACTACCCGCCCCGGTACGGCGAGCTGGCGATGACCGTGCTGGCCCGGGCCGAGGCGCCGTGGTACCTGGCGCCCAGCGTGATGGCGCTGATGATTCAGGGCTACAGCACGGCCCACCTGGCCCGGGCGCTGGCCGGGGTGCACGAGGCCGAGCACCCGGCCGCCGTCGCCCGATGGCGCCTGGACCAGATGCTGCTGCGGCCCGAGCCCGACCACGTGCCCTGGACCGCGCCGTCCACCGTCATCCGGGACGGCCCGCCCCCTGACCCCAAGCGCGCCGGTCGCGGCGCGGCTGAGGCCCGGGTCCACCTTCGAGCGAATGGAGTCGTTGCATGAGCAACCAGGAAGACGCCGCCCGACGCGGGATGGAGCACCCGTCATGATCCTCCACCGGCCCCGCTGGGAACCGGTCGACGTGATCGGGGACGTCATGGTCGAGCGGTGCGGCAAGACCCGCATCAGCCCGTCGGGCGCGAAGGTCGACCCGGCCGCCGTCGCCCGCGCGGGCATCGCCGAGGCGCTGCTCCTGGCGTGGCCCAACCTGGTCAACGACCCGATCTTCGGGGAGGCGTACGTGGACGCGCTGGCCGAGATCGCGGTGAGCGCGGTCCGAAAGGAGATCGGCTTATGACCGCCGCGCTCGGGCTGCTGCCGCTGGACCTGCCGCCCCTTGAGGTGATCGAGGAGGACGACCGTCGCCCCCGCCGTGGCCGGCGCGGGCTGACCAACCGCCCCCGCTGCAAGGAGTGCCGTCACCCCATCCGAGTCGACCTCTCCCTGGAGTACAAGCTCGGCCCCAAGTGCGCGAAGAAGCTCGGTGTCGAGCGCAGCTTCAAGGCGCTGCGGCTCGGCCGGGTCCGGTCGCCGGGAGACATCAAGGGGCAGCAGTTGCTGTTTCAGGTCGTTCGAACGTGATTCGAACGCTAATCCGACTGAAGATCCGCCGAACTCGGTGGATCATGAAGATGAGGCGCAAAGGGCGACGTCAGCGCCGTCGCCCGTGCTCCCACCCCCGACATGACCCGCCCGAGCAGATCGGCCCCACCGTATTCGAACATTGTTCGAATTGCGGCGAACCGCGCATACGACGGACCTGACCGAGGAGGGCGCCGTGCGGCCCACCCGACACGACCTGACCGACTGCCCCAACCTCTGCGGAGAACGAATCCTCTGGACCCGTACGGAGTACGGCGAGCGGATGGCCGTCGACGCCGAGCCGGACCCCGCCGGCAATCAGGCGTGCATGCGCGACGGGCTCGGCCGCTGGGTGTCGCGCTCCCTCACCAGCCCCGGCGCCCTGGCCCCGGCGAAGGTCGAACACACCTACAAGCCCCACTTCCGCAAGGGAGGGTGCGCCGCGCTGGCTGACGTCCAGCTGACGCTCCCCGGCCTGCCCGCCGTCGCCCGCCCGAGCCGCCGACGACGCGCCCGACGCTGAACAGGAACGCCATGACACCCGACGAGATCCGCGACATGGAGATGCACCTCCGGTACGGGACCGCCCAGGTTCCACTCGAAGACATCCTCCGCATGATCACCGAGTACCACCGACTGCGAGAGCGCCACGAGGACCTCGGCCGCGACCGTGACCGCTACCGCCAGGCGGCCGAGCAGATCCACACGATCACCGGCGGCGGCGGCCCGCTCCCGCCGGAATGGGGCCTGCCCTGGAAGCTCCGCGCGCTGCGTGCCGAGGCCGAGCTCCAGGCCCGGCCCGCCGCCCTGACCGCAGAGGAGAAGCTCGGTGGGTAAGGCACCCAAGACCACCTCAGAGGAGATCGAAGAACTGCGCGCCGCGATCCGCGAAGGGCATGAGCTCCTCAAGGACCTGCGAACGGCCCACAAGGATCTCCGAACGCTGCAGGCCGAGGTCGTCGGGTTGATCGACGGCATCCCCGCGAAGGTCGACGCGCGGATCGTGGCTGCGGTCACCAAAGGGCTGGAGACCCTGGGGGACCAGACGAAGCAGGCCATGGAGAAGAACGTCGAGAAGGTCGCGCGCGAGTTCGACCGCCTGCAGGAAATCTTCACCGGCACGGACCCCCAATCCCGCCGGGAGGGCAAGGCCAGTCTGGAGAACATGCTCATCGAGCGTCGCGACCTCATCCGGCTTCGCGCCCAGGGCATGGCGCCATGAACCGTCCCCTGCCCCCGCCCCGGGCTGGCGGCCGGCGGTGCGGCTTCGACACAGCATGCGGGCAGGCCTCGACCGGATGGCTATGGGTGCGCGGTAACCCCACCTGGACCCCGGTGTGTCTCGGCCACCGAGGCCCGCCCGCCGCGCTCCGCACCGGTGACTACGTCCCCGACATCGCCGCCGTCCCGCGCGCCGACCGATAGGACCTCAGCATGATCTACAGAGCACTGAGTGGCTGACCAGACCGACATCGGCGCCCTGGTCGCCGAGCTGCAAGACCTGCTCGAAGAGGTTGAGGCCCTCCTCCCCGAGCAGATGGGCGACGCCTCACGGGGGACGACCACCCACCACAAGGTGAGCGGGTCGCCCGCGCCGTGGCATCCCGAGGCCGGGATGGTCCTCATGGTCATCCATCAGGAGGCCCGCCGCCTGGAGGCCTCGCTCCGCTTGGTCGTCGCCGGCCACCCCGGCCAACGCCGCGGCGGTAGCGACGCGAACACCGCCGCGGCGTTGAACGCGATCACCCACCTGGTTCACGGTGTCCCGCGCGAGGCCGCCTCGGCCGCCCGGCGGATCATCGAGCGGTGGATCCGCTCCGCCCGGCAGATCCGGGACATCGGGCTGGAGGAGCCGTGGGTGCCGGTCCCCGTCCCGCACGGCGCCGTGCCGCCGAGCTGCCCGTACTGCCAGACCTACGGGCTGCGCATGCGGGGCCTGGAGCAGCGGATCCGGTGCATCAACCCGCACTGCTGGGACCGCGAAGATCATCGTCCGGAAGGCAGACTGGTGAAGAGCAACCTGAACGGCGACTCCACGATCCAGTGGGCCGATGGGCGGGTGACCTACCGGAGGGACTGGGCCTGATGACCGTGTTGGGGTGGACCCTGGAAGACGCCGTCGCCATGCTCCACCCCGCCATGACGGGGCCCGAGGTCCGCGCCCTCGTCATGCTGTTCGGGCTCAGCCCGATCGGTCACCGCACGATCGGACGCGGCCGGCCCCCGGCCGTCTACGACATCGGACAGCTCCTGCAGGCCCACGCCGCCGTGATCTCCACCCGCTCTCGCCAGCCCGCCAGTTGACGATCAGCTTATTTACCTGGCTTAATTCGTCCTACCACCCCTATGTCTGCAGCCCGGCCGTGCGCCGGGCTTTCGCGTTTCCCCGCCTCTTCGTGAGGCTCCCATGTTCGTCGCGGGCGGGCTCTTGAGGGTGCGGCCTGCCCGCGATCCCACCCGGGAGGTACACCCCATGCCCATCCACGTGTGGCTCGGCAACCGCCAGGCCGTTCACAAAGACGACCGGCAGGCCCTCCCCGGCAAGCGCTGCACGGTCGTCGCCATCCGCGAGGACGCCTCGCTGCTGGACGCCGCGACCGACATCACCCACCCGAAGGGCGTCTGGGCCGCGCACTCCGACGCCCCCGCGCCGGCCTGGGTCGCCTCGACCGATCCGGCCCTCGCCCAGCTGCTCGCCGACCACTACGGCTGTGAGCTCCGAGACCCCGACCCGGAGGCCTGACCATGCTGACCACCGCCGGCCGCGACATGATCGCCGACTCCATCGGCAAGGCCGCCAGCCGCCCGGCCGTCGCCGAGTACATGGCCCTGACCGCCAACAGCTCCGCACCCTCGGCCGGGAACACCACCCTCACGGGCGAGATCACCACCGGCGGCGGCGGCCTGATCCGCGCGGCCGCCACCTACGCCCATACCGGCGGCGCCGCGACCTACACCCTGACCAAGACGTTCACGGCCAACGGGTCCGACTCCCTGCCGGTGACGGTCGCCAAGGTCGGGATCTTCAACGCGAGCAGCTCCGGCACGATGGTGTGGGAGACCCTGCTCGGCGCCACCGCCACCCTGTCGGCCAGCGGCGACCAGCTCACCGTCACCCAGACCGTGACCCTGTCCTAACGCCGCCTCACCGGGGAGGGCTGCGTGGGACTCGAATACGTCTCGGGTAACACCGCCGGCGGGAACACCGCGACGCTCAACGTCGCCTGGCCCACCGCCGGAGGTGCCCCGGCCGCCGACGACGTGGCCATCATCTGGTGGTCCTCCTCCAGCGGGAACACCGTCACCGACCCGGCGGGCTGGTCCCTGGGCGGGAGCCAGAACAGCGCCCAGGGATCTCTCAGATTCCGGTGCATCCACAAGGTGTGCACCGGCAGCGAGAGCGGCAACATCCCGCTGGTCATGAACGGCACCAACCGCCAGTCCGCCGTTCTGGAGATCTACCGAGGCGCGGCGCCCGTCGGCTACTTCGACGCGCTGACCTTCCGCCAGGAGACCTCGACCCCGACCGCCACCCACACCCACCCGGCGGTCACCCCGACCGTCGACGGCTGCAGCATCATCTCCGCCCTGGGCGAGCGCCAGTCGACCGGGTCGAACAACGTGACCCCGCCGTCCGGCTACACCGAGCGAGGCGACACGCTCGCCCTCGCCAACGGGTCCGGCGGCACCATCACCGAGGCCGCTGACGACGGCCTGGCCACGGTCAACCCCGCGACCGTCCCCGTCACCCCGCCCGCGTCGGTGTGCTCGGTCTCCTCCTCCGGCGTCGTCACCGCGTCCCTGGCGCTGCTCGCCGCCGACGACGGCGGCGGCGGCCCGGCCGAACGCGACGCGGCCGACACCCTCACCGCGGCCGACGCCGTGACGCGCTCGGTTACGCTGGCCCGCGCCGCATCCGACACCGTCACCTCGGCCGACGTGTCCACCGGCGTGGCCACCGCCGCGCGAGCAGCCGCCGACACCGTCTCGGCCGCCGACGAGGCGACCGCCCTCGTCACCCAGGGCCTGGACGCGGCCGACGCGATCGCGGCCACCGACACCGCAGTGTCGACCACGGTCACCGCCCGCGCTGCCGGCGACGCCCTGGCGGCCGCCGACACCGCGACCGGCTCGGCCGTCCAAGCCCGCTCGATCGCCGACACGGTCACGGCCGACGACGCCGTCTCGACCTCGGCCGCGCCTCTGGAGCGCGCGGCCGCCGACGCGATCGCGGCCACCGACGCCCCGGCGTCGACCACGACCACCGCTCGCGCTGCCGGCGACACCCTGACCGCCGGCGACACCGTCTCGACCGCCGCCGCGCCCCTTGACCGCGCGGCCGCCGACGCGATCGCGGCCACCGACACCACGGCGTCGACCACCACGGCCGCCCGCGCTGCCGGCGACGCGCTGGCGGCCGCCGACACCGCGACCGGCTCGGCCGTCCAAGCCCGCTCGATCGCCGACGCGCTGGCCGTCGCCGACGAAGCCTCGACCGCGTCGACCCCGCTGGCCCGCGACGCCCTCGACACGCTCACGGCTACCGACGCGACGGTCGCATCCCGCACCGCGCCCAGAGCTCTCGTCGACCAGCTGGCCGTCGCCGACGTCGCCGCGCCCACGACCACCACCGCCCGCTCGGCCGCCGACGCGGTCACGGCCGGCGACACCGTTTCCACCGCGGCGCCTCTGGAGCGCGCGGCCGCCGACACGGCCACGATCGCCGACACCGCGGCGGCCTCCGTGCTCCGCGTCCGGGCCGTCGCCGACGAGCTGGCCGTCGCCGACGTCGCCGTCTCGGCCCTCACCATCGGGCGGGCCGCCAGCGATACGACCACCGCCGTCGACGCCACGACCCGCTCGGCCGCCACCGCCCGCGCGGCCGCCGACGGCCTGGCCCTGGCCGACCTCGCCGAGCAGCTGTTCACGGTCCCCGCCGCGGCCGTCGACGAGCTGGCGGTCACCGACACCGCGACCCGGGCATCCACGCACTGGGCCCGCTCGGCCGTCGACGCCCTGGCCGTCACGGACGTCGCGAACAGCACCTCCCCAGACACCGCCCTGGAAGTCGTGCTCGGCCCGCCCAGAGCGCGCCCCCTCGATCTCGGCCGACCCGCCGCGCGAGAGCTCGCGCTCGGCCAGCCCCGGCCGCGCCCTCTCGACCTCGACCCGCCCAGGAGGAGGTAGCGGTGCGCGTGCCCGCCAGCAGCACCGAGGAGATGGTCATCCCCGCCGGAGGGAACATCGTCGGCCTGCCCGCCGAGGTCGCCTGCCTGCCCACCCGCTACGGACGCGAGCCCGACGACGACGAGTACGAGGATGCGGCCTGGGACGGCTCCGACATCGTCATCCTGATCGGCCCCGGCTCCCAGCTGGCGGTCACCGCCGGCGACTACGACATCTGGGTGCGCCTCACCGGCCCCAGCTCCCGCCGGCCGGTCCGCCGCGTGGGCCAGCTCCACGTCGGTCTCTGACCGACCGAACCCTCAACCCTTGGAGGTGACATGGCCGACTTCGTGTTCAACATCGCGAAAGGCAGAGTGGGCGAGCTCGTCTGGCGGGTCAAGAACAACGATCCGTCCACCAGCGGTCTGGTGGTCGCGGTCCTGGCCGTGACCGGGCTGGAGACCGACGCGGTGCTCAAGGACAAGGACACGCTGTCTGCGGTCCTGGCCGGCACCACCAACGAGCCCACGAACACCGGCTACGTGCGGAAGGTCCTGACCGACGTTGACCTGGACGCGGTGGCCCCGGATGACGCCAACGACTGGCTGGCCACCGACATACCCGATCAGGTCTGGCTGGAGGTCCTGGCCGGCACCAACTGGGCCAAGCTCGTCATCGGGTACGACCCGGACACCACCGGCGGCGCCGACACGGCCATCATCCCGATGACCTGTCAGGACTTCGCCATCGAGCCGGACGGCACCGACGTCCTGGCCCAGATCAACGCGGGCGGCTTCTTCCGCGCCCAGGAACCCGCGTAGGCGGCCATGACCACATACACCGTCGACACCAACGGCGACATCGCCCTGTCGGCCGCGACCGCGAAGACCGTCCTGTCCTACATCGCGGGCAGCAACGCACCCTTCAAGATCATCGAACTCGAGATCGGGTTCGACGGCACCTCCCCGACCGCCGAGGCCGTCACGGTCGAGCTGTGCAAGTCGACCGAGGCCGGCGCCGGGACCGCGACCTCCCACACCGTGCAGACCGCCGGCGGCACCCCTCGGACCGCCCAGGGCACCGGCAAAAGAAACTTCACCGCCGAACCGACCGTCCTCACCGTCATCAAGCGCTGGCTCGTCCACCCCCAGACCGGCCGCACCTGGCAATTCCCCCTCGGCCGCGAACCGCAGCAGACCACCAGCGGACAGGCTTACGTCGTGCGCTGCACCGCCCCCGCTGCCTGCAACGTCCAGGGCTACGTCGAAGTCGAGGAGGGCTGATGGTCTGGCTCGTGTGGAACTGGCACGACTCGGTCGACCACAACACCCGCAAGGCCCACTACGCGGACTACGAATCGGCACTCGCCCAGGCCGAGCACGACCTGGCCCTGTGCGTGGCCTCTGGCGACTACTCCAGCGCGCCGGTGCACATCATCGCCGAGAACGGCGAGGTCCTCTGGCGGCCGCCGGTCCCGCAGGCGTAGCACCATGCCCGTACTCCTGGTCACCGAGGACTTCGAAGACGCCAGCCTGGCCTTCTCCGTCACCGGCAGCTGGACCCGGGTCAACACCACGGCGGGCGACGGCTCATGGTCCTACAAGGCCCCCGCCACCTCCGACAACGGCACATCCGACGCGGTGGTCACCCTCCCCGCCGGCGCGACGGGCGTGCGCTTCAAGTGGCGCGTCAGCTCCGAGGCCACCTGGGACTTCCTGCGCTTCCTGGTCGGCTCCAACGTCGTCTTCGAGGTCAGCGGCGAGCTCGGCTGGGCCCAGACACCGATCATCCCCGTAACCCCCGGAAGCACGATCACCTTCCGGTACGTCAAGGACTCCGGCTCCATCGGCGGCTCCGACACCGCCTGGATCGACACGGTCGAGTTCTTCGCGGACACCCCGACGGTCCTGACGACCATGAGCAGCGGCCCGTCCTCGACCAGCCAGACGATCTCGTGGTCGGGAGTCATCCCGGGCCGCCGCCTGGTCGTCGCGGTCAACACCCACGTCGCGGTCAACTCCTTCAGCGGCGGCTGGGTCCGAGATGCCGGCGACAGCTCACGCGGCATCTACTCCAAGATCGCCGCTTCCGGAGACACCTCGCTCGCTCTGACGCTGGCCTCCGCCGACACCCGCGTGATGGCCACCGCCTACCAGATGCCGCCCTGGGCCCTGCTGACCGAGGGCGCCAACGGCAGCAACTCACCCTCCAGCCTCATCGTGACCGAGACCATCCCCGCCGCGCTGGAGGGCTGGGTCTTCGGGCTGTGCAAGGCCGGCAACCCCCTGAACGCCGCCGTCTACAGCCACGACCTACGCCGGGACTTCACCGCCAGCGGCACCCAGAACTACGCCGACTTCACCTCGGTCCCGCTCCCGGGCCCCGGGTCCGCCGAGTTCCAGGTGTCCAGCCTCACCACCAGCGGCGGCTTCCACACCCAATGGGTGGTCGCCAGCTACGGCCTGATGCCGCCCACCCCACGGCGGCCTCTCAACCCCGGTCTCAGCGTGGCCGGCCGCCGCGCCAGCCTCTGGTAAGGAGGACAACCGGTGGCACGATTCGGCCGCGGCTTCCCCTCCCGAGTCGCAGTCTCCCGCCCGCCCAAGGCTGGGAAAGCCGCCATCGCCAACACGGCGGCCGAGGCCGACGTCGCCCTTCCGATCCAACCGGTCAAACGCGTTGTCCTCGGCGTGGCCACGGTCGAGGAGATCGCGCTCCCGATCCGGGCGGTCAAGCGGGTCCGGCTCGGCGTGGCCATCGAGGGCGACCTGGCCCTCGCCGTCACCGGCAGCAACTCCAGTTCCCTTCCGGTCGCCGTTGAGGACGACCTGGCGCTGCCCATCCGGCCAGCCAAGCGAGCTCACGCCGACCAGGTCGCCGAGGCCGACGTCGCCCTTCCGATCCGGCCGGCCAAACGGGTCATCCTCGGCCTCGCCGCGGTCGAGGAGATCGCGCTCCCGATCCGGGCGGTCAAGCGCGTCGTCCTCGGCGTGGCCATCGAGCGCGACCGAGCCCTGGTCCTGCTCGACGACCGCATCAACACCGCCGCCGAGACCGACGTCGCCCTGCCGATCACGGCCATCAAGACCCGCGCCCGGCCCACCGCAGCCGGACCCCCGTTCACCGACTGGGCCGCCGGCGAGCCCTTCATCGACTGGGCCGCCGGGCCGCCGTTCACCGACTGGGCCGCCGGCGAGCCCAGCCTCACCCCCTGAGGAGAGCCATGGATCCGATCTCCTCCCTCTCGAAGGTCCCGATCGGCTCCCTGATCAAGGGCGCTGACGGGACCGGCACCGTGGAGTTCGCCCTCCTGGACGCCCTCGACGCCAACCCCGCAGGCGGCGACTGGAAGACCGGCCGATGGGGCGCCACCACCAAGGCCGGCGCCCAGGCCTACGTCGACGTCGGGCCCGACACCGACTTCGAACTGACTCCTGGAACCTGGGTCATGTGGGTCCGGGTCAACGCCACCCAGTCGACGCCCGTCTTCCGCGCGGGGCTGGTCGACGTCTTCTGAGAGGTGCTGCTCATGCGCCATGACGTCCCCATCGGCGAGGAATACGACCACGTCCTGACCCGGGAATGCCCCTGTAAGCCCGAATACAAGATCGTCACCCGGCTCCTGGGCGGCGGCCGCTGCTGGGCCGTCGTCCACAGGGACGTTGAGGGACAGGTCACACCAGCCACCACACCCTGATGCCCACGCGTGCACCACGGCGTTGCACAGCCACAGGATGCGGCGCTAAGGCCACCAATGGTGGGCGCTGCAGCGAGCACCAGCACCCACCCAGACGCACCCCAGCCAAGCCCCGCCCCAGCTCACACGCTCAGGGCTACACGCGGCGATGGCGTGAGGTGTCCGAACGCATTCGTGCGCAACGACCTGTATGCGAGGCCTGCGAGGCAGCCCCCTCCGACGAGGTCGACCACATCGACGGCAACAAGTCGAACTGGGCGGAGTCCAACCTGCAGGCGCTGTGCTCCTCGTGCCACAGCCGCAAGACCGCACGCCACGACGGTGGATTCGGCAACAAGCGAACCCCGCGCCCTTGACCCGGTCGACCCGGGGGAGGGGGCATTCGATCACCAGGGGGCCCTTGGCGAACGCGCGGGGGGGAGTCGCTCGGGAGAGTGACAGGTTTCGGGGTCCGAGTTTCCGGCCGATCGTGAGGGGGTGATCACCGTGGGACAGCGCGGGCCAGCGCCCAAACCGACCAACGTCCGGCAGCTGCACGGCGACCGCAAGGACAGGATCAACACCGACGAGCCGGTCCCGTCCAAGGTCGACATCAAGCCGCCCGCCTGGCTCAGCCCGACGGCCCGTACGGTGTGGCGCCAGTACGCTCCCGACCTGGAGCGCTCGGGCGTGCTCACCGGGTGGGACGTGGAGACCTTCGCCATCCTGTGTGACGCGGTGGTCCGCCGGCGGGCCGCGGTCAAAGCGCTGCGGGCCGAGGGCGAGATCATCCAAGTGCCGCTGCTCACCAAGGCCGGCGAGTACGTCCGCCTGCCGCCGTCGGGCGACCCCGACGCCGAGCTGGCCAACGACTTTCAGGGCGAGATCATCTGGCGCCGATTCAAGAACCCGTGGCTGTACGTGCTGGCCGACGCTGACGCGCAGATCCTCCGCTGGGGCGGACGGTTCGGCATGACGCCCTCGGACCGGGCCCAGCTGTCGATCGGGAAGGGCGGCCATCGTGACCCGGCGGAGGACCTCCTCACCTGAGCGGCGGCCGCCGGACCACAACAAGCGCTGGCGGCCGGCCGACCGGAAGGGGCCCGTCTGCGGCTTCACGCTGCGCGGCCTGACGTGCGAGAAGAAGGGCGCGCACTACTGCGAGCCGCGCGCCGACAAGTTCGTGCTCTTCTGCGCCGAGCTGCTGGTCCACACCAAGGGCCCGCACCGCCGTAAGCCGTTCATCCTGCGGTTCTGGCAGGAGCACGAGATCGCCCGGCCGCTGTTCGGCGAGGTGGTCTGGTCGGCCGAGTGGGAGCGGTACGTCCGCCGCTACCGCATCGCCCACATCGTCGTCGCCCGCAAGAACGGCAAGAGCGAGATCGCCGCCGCGATCCAGCTGTACATGCTCGTCGGCGACGACGAGGAGTTCGCCGAGGTCTACAGCGCGGCCAAGGACATGGACCAGGCCGCCAAGGTCTTCGAGCCCGCCGTCCGCATGGTCCAACTCAGCCCGTTGTTGCGCGGCCGGTTGCGCCACATGAAGGACGCCAAGCGGCTGGTCGACGAGAAGTCCCACAGCCACTACGGCGTGATCACGTCGGACGCTGAGGGCGAGCTCGGCCACAACCCGCACTCGTTCGGCCTGGACGAGGTCCTCAGCCAGCCGGACGGGTCGCTCTGGACCGCGATGACCACCGCGGCGGGCGCCCGCGAGCAGGAGCTCATGTTCTCCACGACGACCGAGACGAACGACTCGGCGTCCTTCGGTGCCGGGCTGATCGACGACGCCGAGCGAGTCCAGGAGGACCCCAAGCGCGCCCCGCACGTCTTCGCGTTCGTCAGGAAGTCCCCCCGGACGCCCGAGGCGCTGGAGCGGCTCCAACGGATCTTCGCCGGGCACCCGGACCTGCCCGTGTCGTGCGACCCGTACGACGAGCGGAACTGGAAGTGGCCCAACCCGGCCCTGGACGACTTCAAGTCGAGGGACGCGCTACGCCGGCAGGCCCTGGAGGCCCGGGGCAGCAAGATGAAGGAGAACGGGTTCCTTCAGTTCCAGATGAACTGCCGGGTCCAGCAGGTCACCCGCTACATCTCCCTGGACCTGTGGGACGCGTGCATCGGCGAGGTCGCCCCGAACCCGGAGTGGATTCTCCCGCACATCGAGGGGCGCAAGTGCTGGGGCGGCCTGGACCTCAGCTCCCGGCTCGACCTCACCAGCCTGTGCTTCATGTTCGACAACGGGTGGGTTTGGTGGCGGTTCTGGGCGCCCGAGGCGATCGTGCCCGTCCTCGACGAGCACACCGACAACCAGTTCTCCCAGTGGGTCGACGACGGGTGGGTCGAGCTGACCGACGGCGACACGATCGACTACGACGCCGTCTACGACGCGGTCGAGGAGGAGCACCTGCGGTTCCGGATCGCCGACATCACCTACGACAAGTGGACCGGCGAGCCCGTCCGCCAGGAGATCGAGAAGCGCACCGGGCTGACCATGTACGAGAGCAACACCACCTACGACCGCATGACCGACCCCATGAAGGAGCTCAGCCGCCTGCTCAAGGCCCACGACGGCGAGTTTCTCCACGGCGGGAACCCGGTGGCCCGGTGGATGGCCGACAACCTTGAGGCCAAGAGCCCGGTCGACGACCCCGAGCGCCTCCGGCCGGTCAAGCCCAACCGCGACAAGACCGGCAAGCGGATCGACGGCATGATCACGCTGCTGTACGGCATCGACGCCCGGCGGCGGGCGCCCGGCCTGTCCATCTACGAGACGCGCGGTCTGACCGTGCTGTGAGGGGAGGCGAGATGGCCGAGCAGGAACCTGAGCAGGAAGAGCAGGCCCCCAGTCGATGGGAGGTGCTCGTCGACGGGTGGGTCCGGCTGGGGCTGGACCTGTGGGACGCCGTCTGCACCGGCGGCGTGCTGATCCTGGCCGTCGGGCTGGTGGTGTGGTTCGGCCCGGGCCCGGCCCTGACCGTCATCGGCGCCCTGGTGCTCGCGCTGGGCATCGCCGGCGCCCGGAACGCGTCCGCGTCCGTGCTCGATCCGGTGGTCGACGGCGAGCTCGTCGAACCGGTCCGCCGCCCGACCTCGATCCGGGGGGCCTGAGGTGGGTCTGGTCCGGTCCGCGGTACGGTCCTCGCGCGCCTCGGTCATGAAGCCCAGCGGGCTGGCCACGCCCGAGCAATGGGCCGAGGACTGGTGGGCGGGCGGGGTGGCCACCAACGCCGGCATCTACGTGTCGGAGGAGACCGCGCTCCACTACAGCCCGTTCTTCGCCGGCGTGCGGGTCATCGCCGAGGACCTGGCCAGCCTGCCGCTCATCACCTACGAGCGGCTGAGCCGGGGCAAGCGCCGCGCGACCGATCACCCGCTCTACAGCGTGCTGCACGACCAGCCCAACCCTTACATGAGCTCGGTGACCCTGCGGGAGACCCTGCAGGGCCACGTCATGACCTGGAAGGGCGGCTTCGCCAACATCGTGCGCAACGGCGGCGGCCACGTCGAAGAGCTCTGGCCGCTACGCCCCGACCGGATCAAGCCGGAGATCACCCGGACCGGGCCCGGCGTCATGCGGCTGATGTACCGCTACACCGACGATGTGAACGGCATTTACACGATGCTGCACCCTGACGAGGTCCTTCACATCCACGGCCTGGGCGGCAACGGCATCGAGGGGTACAGCCTCGTCGGCCTGGCCCGCCAGAGCATCGGCCTGGGCCTGGCCACCGAACGGTACGGCGCCGCGCTCTTCTCCAACGGGGCCCGGCCCTCGGGCGTGCTGAAGACGCCCAAGACCCTCGGCGAACCCGCCTCCAAGCGGCTGCGCGCCGACTGGGAGAACATGCACCGCGGCCTGGACAACTCCCAGCGGGTCGCGATCCTCGAAGAGGGCATGGAGTGGCAGACCATCGGCATCCCGCCGGAGGACGCCCAGTTCCTAGAGACCCGCCGGTTCGGCGTGACCGACATGGCGCGCTGGCTGCGCCTGCCGCCCCACAAGATCGGCGACCTCGAGCACGCGACGTACACCAACATCGAGCACCAGGCGCTCGACTACGTCACCTCGGCCCTGCGCATCTGGCTGGTCCGGTGGGAAGGCGGCATCCTCACCCGGCTGCTCACCTCGGCCGAGCGTGGCCGCTACTTCAGCGAGCACCTGGTCGACGCCCTGCTGCGCGGCGACATCAAGAGCCGCTACGAGGCGTACGCGATCGGCCGGAACTGGGGCTGGCTGAGCGCCGACGACGTCGGCGAGATGGAGAACCGCAACCCGCTGCCCGACGGCCGCGGCGAGGTGTACCTGGTCCCGCTCAACATGGTCCCCGCGCAGAGCCCGAAGGAGATCGAGGCGGCCAAGAAGGCGCCCACCCCGGCACCGGCGCCGGAACCTCCCGCCCCGGCCCCCGACCCCGACGACCCGGACGAGCCGCGCCGGCTACGTCTGTGGGGCCGTGGTGTGGAGGTGCGCCAGCAGATCGCCGACCGGTACGCCGCGCTGATCGAGGCCGCCGACGTGAAGCTGGCCGACCTAGAGCAGGAACGCGTCACCGAGCTGGTCGAGAAGCACCTCACCGGCGCGGTCACCTCCAAGACCCGGTTCCTGGCCGCGCTGGAGGAGCTCTACCGGGGCGCCATCCTGGAGCGCACGACCGAGGCGTGGATGCCGCTGTTCGGGGAGTTCGCGGCCGCGATCTCCGAAGACGCCGCCGCCGACGTCGCCCACGACGCCGCGGTGGACCTGCAGCAGTGGGTGGCCCAGTACGTCGCCTCGCACGCCGCGTACCGGATCGCCTCCGAGCTCGGCCAGCTGACCGCCCAGCTGGACGCCGACTCCCCTGCCGCCGCCGTGCTCGCCCGGCTGGCCAAGTGGGTCACCGAGCGGCCCGGCCGCATCGCCGCGTGGCAGCGCGTCCAGCTGGCCAACGGCTCGGCGCGCGAGACGTGGAAGGCCGCCGGCGTGCGCGCGGTGCGCTGGGTGACCTTCGGCACGGACGACTGCGGCTACTGCGGCCCCCTCGATGGCACCACCGTGCCCATCGACGATCCGTTCGTACCGGCCGGGTCCGAGCTGGACGGCCCGGACGGTCAGAAGCTCTCGCCCCCGCGAGCGATCCACCACCCGCCTCTCCACCCCGGCTGCGACTGCCAGCTGGTGCCCGCCTGAGGAGTGATCATGAAGACTGTGCACCTCCGGGGCTTCGCCGACCTGGCGCGCGCGACCGGCGAGGGCCCTATCCCGTTCGTGGCCGCCACTGCCGGCCAGAAAGCCGACGGGCTGAACCTGCAGATGTCCGGCGTCGACCTCGACCGGTACATCGCCAATCCCGTGGTGATGTACGACCACGAGTACTGGGGACGCGACGCCCTGCCGATCGGCCGGGCCGAGAACGTCCGGACCGACGGCGACGCGCTGCGGACCGAGCTCGTCTTCGACCTGGAGGACGAGTTCGCGCGAACCGTCGACCGGAAGATCCGCGGCCGGTTCCTGAACGCCGTCTCCATCGGGTTCGGCGTCAACAACATCGACGACGCTGGGGTGCCCGAGCGCTGGGAGCTCTACGAGATCTCGGTGGTGCCGCTCCCGATGGACCCCAACGCCATCGCCGACCCTGACCGGGCGGGCGTGGCCGCGCTGGCCCGGGCGCTCGGCCCCGCAGGGCTCGGCGCGCTCTCCGGCCCGGTCGACCCGGCCGCCGTACGCAACGCGATCACCGCGCTGGAGCAGCTGCTCACCCCCACGACCGTCGCGCCTGGCGCGGCGGCCATCGACCGGGCGCGACGTCTGCGCCTGGCCGAGGCCTCGCTGAAGGTCTGACCTAACCAACTTCCGCCACAGGGCCCGCCGGGTCCTGCGTTGGCGGCTGCCCGCATCACGAAGAGGGAGGAGAGGCGTGGACATCAACGCCTTGAAGCAGAAGCGCGGCGCGCTGGTCAACGAAGCTCGCGCGCTCATGGAGGAAGTCGAGACGGCTCAGCGCTCCATGACGGGCGAAGAGGAGACCAAGTTCGACAAGCTCATGGCCGATGCGGACGGCCTGGAGCGCACGATCACCCGCGAGGAGGGCCTCCGCGAGCAGGAAAGGCGGATCGCCGGCGCCAACCCGCCCAAGCCCGACCCGCAGCTGGGCCAGGGCACCGAGCAGGAGCGCCAGGCGGCTGCGTTCGGCGCGTTCCTGCGCGGCGGCCGTGCGAGCTTGACCCCCGACATGGCCCGCGCCCTGAACATGGGCAACGACCCGCAGGGCGGCTACCTGGTCGCCCCGCAGCAGTGGGTGGCCGACCTGATCCAGGGTCTGGACGACGACCTGCCGTTCCGCGAGCTGGCCACGGTCATGCAGCTCACCACGGGCGAGAGCCTGGGCGTCCCCACGCTGGACCAGGACCTGACCGACGCCGAGTGGACCACCGAGCTGGCCACCGGCAGCGACGACGACTCGATCCGCCTCGGTGGCCGCGAGCTGTCGCCCAACCCGATCGCCAAGCGCGTCAAGATCTCCGACACGCTGCTGCGGAAGGCGGCCATCAACCCCGAGACCCTCGTCCGGGAGCGCCTGCGCTACAAGTTCGCGTTGACCATGGAGAAGGCCTACATGACGGGCAACGGCAACAAGAAGCCGCTCGGCCTGTTCACCGCCAGCTCCCAAGGCATCTCGACCAACCGCGACGTCACGGTGGGCGACATCTCGGCCGACCAGTGGGACATCTCGCCCGAGGGCCTGATCGACGCCAAGTACACCCTCAAGGCCGGCTACCACACGCGCGCCCGGTGGCTGTTCCACCGCAACACCATCGCCCGGATCCGCAAGATCCGCACCGACGACGGCGCCGGCCCCGGCACCGGCCAGTTCATCTGGCAGCCGGGCCTGGTGAACGACCGGCCGCCGACCATCCTCGAAGTGCCCTACGTCCTGTCGGAGTGGGTGCCCAGCACCTACACCGACGGCTCCTACGTCGGCATGATCGGCGACTTCTCCTACTACTGGATCGTCGACGCCCTGGACATGACGGTCAAACGCCTGGTCGAGCTCTACGCCGAGCAGAACCTCATCGGCTTCATCGGCCGCCTGGAGGGCGACGGGATGCCGATCTACGAGGAGCCGTTCGTCCGCCTCAAGATCGTCGCCTAACCCCAGAAGGGACTCTCGCTCATGTCGATGCGCGACCTGAGAAACAACATCGCGGCCGTCGTCAGCCTGCCGCCCGCCAACCGTTCCGACCCCTCGCTGCCCATCAACGGGACCGGCGTCGACCTCTCCGGCTACAACGGCGCGCTGGTCCTCATCAACGTCGGCACCATCGGCGGCTCGGCCAGCCCGAGCCAGACCTTCGAGGTGCAGGACTCCGACGACAACGCCACGTTCACGGCCGTCGCCGACGCCTTCCTGGACGGGGCCGAGCCCGTCGTCGCGGCCGCGAACGACGAGCAGCTGCACGTGATCGGCTACTTGGGCATCAAGCGGTACATCCGCGTGGCCATCACCGCCAAGGTCGGCACCACGCCCGCCCTTATCGCCGACGCGATCGTGCTGCGCAACGGCAGCCGCAAGCGGCCCGTCACCTAACCGTGCCTGACCGGGCGCCCAATCAACCCGCGGCCGGGGCTTCCCCGTACCCGGCCGCGGGCCACCATCCCGAAAGACGAATGGAGCAGGCCCATGTGGGTGGAGATGATCGTGCAGCACGCCGACGCCGAGCGCAGCATCGCGCCGGGCGAGCGCGCCCAGTTCCCGAACGACACCGCCGAGAAGCTGATCCGCGACGGCGCCGCAAGAGCCGTCGACGGCCCGCGCGACGGGATCCGAACCCGGCCCGTCGACGAGCCGGCGCGCCCCGTCCGCCCTCGTAAGACCGTCCCGAAGAAGACGACCGGCGAGACCGGCGAGACCGGCGGGGCCAACCCGCAGCAGTCGCCGACTCCGGAGAAGAAGCCGGAGTAGCTGGTGCCGTCGTACGCCTCCGTCGACGAGCTCGCGACCGCGCTCGGCCGCGAGCCCGTCACCGGGTTCACCGACGCCGAGCGCGAGCGCGCCGAGCTGCTGCTCAACCTCGCCACCGGCGAGATCGACCGCGAGCTCGGCCAGCACCTGGCCCTCACCACCGAGACGTTCACCCTCGACGGGCCCGGCGGCGTGCGCCTGCTGCTGCCGCGCTGGCCGGTCACCGAGGTGACGGCGGTGACCGTGCTGGACCAGGACGACGCGGCGACCGACCTGTCCTACCCGGCCGACTACCGGTGGAGCACCGCCGGGATCATGACCCTCCGGCGCGGCTGCTGGCCCCGCTGGGAGCAGTCGATCATCATCACCCTCTCCGCCGGGTACGACCCGATCCCGGACGGCGCCCGCGCCCCGTGCCTGCGCATGGCCGTCAGCGCGTGGGACAACTTCTCCGGCAAGGTCAGCGAGCGGCTCGGCGACTGGCAGGCCGCCTGGAAGGTCGCCGGGATCGCGCTGACCACCCAGGAGATCAACGCCATCTCGACCTACCGGGCGCGTACGTGATCGGCCACCTGCTCACCACCACGGCGGCCCGCTCCCGCCTCGACACCACGGCCGACGGCGGGGGCGGCACCTCCTCGGAGTGGGTCGACCTGGACCCGCTGCCGTGCAAGCGCGACCAGCCCGTCGCGATCGAGCGCGAGCAGGCCGGCGCCGACGGCGCCGACTTGAAGCACCCCGTCTACTTCGAACCCGGTGACGACGTACGCCGCGGCGATCGCCTCGACGTCGACGGCCTGGCCCTGGTGGTCACGTTCGTCTACCGGCCCTCCAAGCCGGTCTACCTACGGGCCGACTGCCGCGAACGGCAGGGAGAGGAACCGCTGTGATGGACGTCAAGGTCGACGGCCGCGCGCTCCGCCGGCAGGTCTACCGCATGTTCAACGACATCGACGGGGCCGGTGCCGAGGTCGCCCAGGAGTGGGCCAACGTCGTCCAGGCCTACGCGCAAGAGCTGGCGCCGGTCGACACCGGGTTCCTGCGCGACCACATCGGCCAGAAGGTCTCCCGCACGGCGATGGCCGCGCAGGTCGGTGTGTTCGACAAGCGGGGCTTCTACGGCGTCTTCCCCGAGAAGGGCACCGAATCGATCACGGCCGAGCCGTACATCGAGCCGGCGGCCGAGCTCGGCGACGCCCAGATCGAGGAGATCACCCGCCGGGCCATCGACAGGTGGCTGCCCGAGTGAGCGCGCTCTGGCCGGTCCAACAGGCGATCTTCAGCCACGTCAACCCGACCGTGCAGGCCGCGACCACCGAGCCGCTGGCAGAGGTGACCGGTCTGTACGACGAGCCGCCCGAGCGGGCCGAGGTGCCCTACCTCGCGTTCGGCGAGCTGACCGAGAAGGCGATGGGCACGCACGGTTCCCAGGAGTACGAGGTCATCGTCACGATCAACGCCTGGTCGGGCTACAAGGGCAACCGCCAGGCCAGCCTCATGATCGCCGCCGTCGTCGACCTGCTGCACCGGCAGCGCTTCCCCATCGAGGGCTGGGAGCTGGTCAGCATCGCGCACCTGGCCGACGGCGTGCGCAAGACCAGCGGCAACCAGACCCCCAACATCCGCCAGGCCCAGGCACGCTTCCGCGTCTGGGTCACCCGGCCCGTAGGGCCCTGACCCCAGGAGGTGAGCCGATGTCCGCAGTAGACGGGTTCGGCTGCCAGTTCCTTCGGAGCGACGGCGAGTCGCCCGCCACTTACACCGCGACCGCCGGCGTCACGTCGGTCGGCGGCCCGGAGATCGAGCGCGAGAACTACGAGACCACCGCCCACGACTCGGCCGAGAAGTGGCGCACGTTCCTCGGCGGCCTGAAGGACGGCGGTGAGGTGTCGCTGGAGCTGCGGTACGACCCGCGCGACCACGACACCCTCATTGAGGACTTCGAGGACGACGAGCCGCGCGACTACCGGCTGATCTGGCCGGAGATCACCGGCGCCCAGTGGGACTTCCAAGCCATCCTCACCGGCTTCTCGCCCGAGGGCCCCTTCGACGACCTGCTCTCGGCCGAGGTCACCTTCAAGGTGTCCGGCAAGCCGGTCATCTCCTAACCCGAACGGAGCACGATGAGCCTGAGAACCAAGCTCACCCTGTCGCTGATCACCCGGCTGACCGGACAGGCCGACCTGTCCGACCCCGAGGCCCTCACCGACCTGCGCCACGTCGTGGCCCTGGCACCCGGCACGGGCGCCGGCGCGGCCGACCGCGTGTTCACCGACACGCGCACCCTGGCCGCCTCCGGGTCGGAGAGCCTCGACCTGTCCGGTTCGCTGGAGGACGTACTCGGCGGCCCGGCCGTGTTCGCCCGGGTCAAGATGCTCGCGATCCGCGCGCACGCCGACAACGTCAACAACGTCGTGATCGGCGGCGTGGCTTCCAACGGCTGGATCACGCCGTTCGGTGACGCCACCGACAAGATCGTCCTTCGCCCCGCCGCCGGCCTGGCGCTGTGGGCGGGCGAGGAAGACGCCACCGCCTACGCCGTGACCGCCGGGACCGGCGACCTGCTGCAGGTCGCCAACTCCGGCTCCGGTACAGCGGTCGCGTACGACATCTACATCATCGGAGCGAGCGCGTGAACCCTCTCTACCCCGAGCAGCCGGGCCCCGGGTACAGCACCGGTGACGTCATCTCGCCGCCGCTGCCGGCCGGGCCACCGGTGCTGCTCACCGCCGACGAGATCATCGCGGTTGCCGACCGGACCTTCGAGTACGTCGCCGTTCCGGAATGGGGCGGAACCGTCAAGGTGCGCAGCCTGACCGGCACCGAGCGGGACCGCTTCGAGCAGTCCCTCATCGGCAAGAACAACCAGGTCCGCAATGAGAACTTCCGCGCCAAGCTCGCCCAGCTCACCATCGTCAACGAGGCTGGCCAGCTGCTGTTCAGCAAGGAACAGATCGCCGCGCTGGGGCGCAAGAATGCGGCGGCCCTGGGCCGTGTGGCCGACGTGGCGACCAAGCTGAGTGGGCTCGCCGAGGACGACGTGGAGAAGCTTGAGGGGGAATAAGGGCCCGCCCTGAGCGGGCCTTCTACTTCCGCCTGGCCAGCCACCTCGGGAAGACGGTCGGTCAGCTGCTGCGGGAGATCAGCAGTCGTGAGCTGACCGAGTGGATGATCTACGAGCAGATGGCGGGCCCGCTCGGGTCCGCACGCGGCGACTACCAGTCAGCCCAGGTCACCGCCGCGATCCTCAACGTCAACCGCAAGCGCGGCAAGCGCGCCCTCACGGTCGCCGACCTGGTGTTCCGCTGGGACCGCCGCGAGCCCATGAGCCCGCAAGAGCTGTACGAGCGGATCAAGCAGATCAACACCCAGCTGGGCGGCACCGACGCCCGGACCACGCCAGAACCGGAGACGGACTGACGGCAGGGATGGGGGTGACCAGTGGCCACCCTCAAGACCCTGATGATCAAGCTTGGCCTGAATACCAAGCACTTCAAGTCCGGCGTCAGCAGGACCCTGGCCGGGCTGGAGTCGATCGCCGCGCGGGCCGAGCGGCTCAACGGCATCGCCAAGGCCGGCGGCATGGCCGTCATGGCCAGTGGCGCGCTGCAGCTGGCCGGCGCGCTTGCTCCCGCTGCGGGGGCGCTACTCGCCTTACCAGCGGCGATGGCCGCTGTGAAGGTGGCCAGCCTGACCCTCAAGGTCGGTTTGACCGGCGTCGGCGACGCCATGTCGGCGGTCGCCGAGGGCGACGCGGCCAAGCTCGACAAGGCCCTCAAGGGGCTTTCTCCCAACGCTGCGGGTTTCGTCAAGGAGTTCGCCGGCCTCAAGAAGAAGGCCTGGGACCCCCTGCAGAAGGCCGTACAGGAGAAGCTCTTCGAGCGGCTGACCGGCCCGCTGAAGGCGGCCGCGGCCAACGTCCTGCCCACCGCCCGCAAGGGCATGGTCGGGGTAGCGAAGGAGATCAACGGTCTCGGCCGCGAGGGCCTGCGGGTCGCGGCGACGCCCTTCTTCAAGGGCCAGCTGGCGAAGGTCTTCTCCGGCACCTCAGGCGTGGTCAAGACCCTGAAGGGCGGGGTCGCCCCGCTCATCACGATCTTGCTGCGGCTGGTCAACCTCGGCATGCCGTTGGCCCAGCGGTTCGCCGCCTGGGTCGTCAACGGCGCCAAGGCCGCGGCCGCGTTCCTGAAGACCAAGGAGGGCGCGGCCAAGCTGACCGACTGGGCCGAGCGTGGCGCCTCGGCCCTGGGCAGCCTCGGCCGGATCGCCGTCAACATCGGCGCGTTCATAGGCGGGCTCTTCAAGGGCGCCAACAGCGATGGCGGCAACCTGCTCACCACCATCGAGCAGCTCACCGCCCGCATGGCCGCCTGGTCCCAATCGGCGGGCGGCCAGCAGCAGCTCGCCACAGTCTTCGGGCTGATCAGCCAGACCGCGAGCAACCTGCTGCCCATCCTGGGGCTGCTCGTCGGGCCACTCGGCGCGATCGCCGGCCTGATCATGTCCCTGCCGCCCGGCGCGCAGGGCGTGGTCACCCAGTTCCTGGCGTTCGCCATGGTGGCCGGGACCGTAGGGACCAAGCTCCTCCCCCTGATCAAGGGGGTCGGCCTCCTCTACGGCGGGCTGGTCAAACTCGGGCCCAAGCTCGTCACCGGCGGGGCGGCCATGGGCCGATTCGCGGTGACCGCCGCCACCACCGCGGCGAGCTTCCTGGCCAGCGCAGCCCGGATGGTCGCCTCGATGGCCGCCACCGCCGCGCGGGTCGTGGCCGGCTGGGTGCTGATGGGCGCCCAGGCCCTGGCCCAGGCCGCCCGGGTGGCGCTCGCCTGGCTGATCGCCATGGGCCCGATCGGCATCATCATCGCCGCGGTGATCGCCGTCGTGGCGCTGATCGTCGCCAACTGGGACAAGATCAAAGAGGTCATCGGCAAGGTCTGGGAGTGGATCAAGGACAAGACCGGCGCGGCCTGGGCCTGGCTGAAGTCCAAGATCGAATCCGGGGTCAAGGCGGTCGTGTCCGCGATCGACTGGCTGAAGGCGCTCCCGGGCAAGGTAGGCGCCTGGTTCTCCCAGCTCGCCCAAGCCGCGATCAAGAAGGCCGGAGAGGTCGTCGACTGGCTCAAGGGCATGCCAGGCCGGATCCTGTCCTCCCTGGGCAACCTCGGGAAACTCCTGGTCAACGCCGGTCGCGACCTGCTGACCGGACTCTGGAACGGGATTCAAGCCCTCGCCGGCTGGCTCAAGGACAAGATCCTCGGCTTCTTCTCGTCGATCATGCCCGGCTGGGTCAAAGACGCCCTGGGCATCGCCAGCCCGTCGAAGGTCATGGCCGTCATCGGCAAGATGGTCTCCTACGGCGTCGCGAAGGGCATGGACGACGGGCTCGCCAAGATCAAGGAGAGCTCGAAGAAGCTCACCGACATGGTCAAGAAGACCTTCGAGGGCAAGGTCGAAGACCGTCTGGTCGCCACCATCGCCAAGGGCACCAGCGAACTGCGCGACCTGGTCGGCGAGCGGAACCGCCTGCTGGAGGTCATGAAGTCCGCCCAGGAAAAGGCGAACGAGGTAGCGTCCGCGGCCCGTGACTTCGCCAGCGTGACCAACCTCGGCGAGGGGGTCACCAACGCGAGCCAGGTCCAGAGCGGCCTACAGCAGAAGCTCAGCCAGCTGCGCCAGTTCGGGACCGCGATCAAGAAGCTGGCCAAGCGCGGCCTGAACAAATCGTTGCTCGGGCAGATCATCGGGGCCGGACCGGAGCAGGGCCTGCCCCTGGCCAAGATGTTCCTGGACGCCGACGCCACCACCTTCGGCGCCATCAACTCCGCCCAGTCCGGGATCGACAAGGCCGCCAAGAACGTCGGCAACGCCGCCGCCTCGGCCCTGTTCGATGCCGGGAAACAGAGCGGCAAGGGCTTCCTGTCCGGCATCAAATCCCAGATCAAGACCCTTGAGTCCCAGATGGTCGCGATCGGCAAGAGCATGGCCGAGGCGATCAAGAAAGCCCTCAAGATCAAGAGCCCGTCGCGGGTCATGGCCGGCATCGGTGGCAACACCATGCTGGGCATGCTGCGCGGTCTGCTCGCCCGCCGGGCCCGCCTGCTGAAGGCCGCCTCGGCGATCGCCACCAAGCTCGGCGAGGAGCTCACCCCGCCGCCGCCCCGGTTCGGCGGCGCGCCCGGAGGCGACGGCCCCGGCCTGGTCCCTGCGGGTCCCGGAAGGACGGTCAACCTGAACGTCACCAACCACTACCCCGTCGCCGAGCCGACGTCCAAGACGACGAACCGGTCGCTGCAGTTCGTCGGCGCGCTCGGGCTCGCATGAGCACCTACACCGTCGACGGCCTGGCCCTCGATCACCCGCTCGGCTTGTGGTACCTGGAGAAGGGCACTGGCCGCCGCGCCATCCCGGCCCGCCGCGGGATCAACGTCGCGCTGGCCGGTCGCGCCGGTGAGCTGCCCATGCCGCGCGAGGACCTGGAGCCCACGGTGCTGCCGTTCACGTTCAACGTGCGCGGCCGCCGCCCGGACGGCCGTCCGGGCACCGAGGCCGATCTTGAGCGGAACATGGAGGCGCTCATCGCGCTGCTCATGCCACCCCACCGCCTGGTCGACCTGCGCCACCACATCGGCGAGGGCATGATCCGCCAGGCCGACGCGAAGTTCAACGCCGGGTCCGAACCTGAACTGCTCGCCGGCGCGAACGCCATCCGGCTGACCATGGCCGCTCGGATCCCCGGAGTCTTCTGGCGCGACGTCGCCGCGGCTACGTGGTCCGGTGGGCGGCTCGACGGCTGGTCGTACGTGGCCACCCCGTTGTCGGGCTGCTCGGGGGAGATCACCGACGCGCTGATCCGGGTGACCGGCCCGGCCGGCGACGACATCGTGGTCAACGATCTGGCCTCCGGCGGGAGCGTCGTCGCCGACGTCGACCTGTCGGGCGGCGAGCGGCTGCTGATCGACTGCGGGCGCATGCGCGCGGCCGTCGTCGACACCGACACGTGGGACCTGGCCGACGGCCAGGACGTCACCGGGCTGATCGACTCGACCGGCCCCGGCTCGGCCTACCGGTGGCTGCACCTCACGCCCAGCATCTACGGACATGACGCGCACTCGCGTCTCATCCAGGTCGGGGGCACAGCACCGGGGACCAGTGGCGCGACCAGGCTGGCCATCCGGGCTCGAAGGGCGTACCTGTGACCTTCGATCTGCGGCTGGTCGCTTATCACCCCAACGGGGCGCGGCGCGGCCTGCTCGCCTCGCCGTTGACCTTCGAGGCCGGGATGCCCCTGGGCGACGTGCCCGGCCTGACCGTCGGGTACAGCACCGAGGCGCCCGGGTACGAGCACCTGGCCACCGTCGGCGAGATCGCCGTGGAGTACCGCGCCCTGGTGACCGGCGGGGAGTGGGTGGAGCCGCCCGACGCCCGGTTCATGCGCATCGGCCGCGGTGGCGACGACGTCGACGTCACCGGTTCGCGGGAGTACTCCTGCCCCGGGTACATCTGGCAGGCCAAGAAGTGCGTGCTGTACCCGCCGGACGACCTCGGTACCTTGGTCGACGGCAAGCGTCCCTTCCTGGGCGTCAGCCCCGGCGCGATCCTGCGGACCTTCCTGCAGGAGGGCCAGGGCCGCGGCACCATCCCCGGCCTGGACCACGACTTCACCACGACGCACGACTCGGCCGGCAACGCCTGGTCCCACGTGATGACGGTCTACATGGAGATCGGCGTCGACCTGCTGACCGTGCTGATCAACCTGTCCGAGCAAGGGTTGATCGACTTCAGGACCCAGGGCCGGACCCTGCAGGTCTACAACGGCGACACCACCCTCGGCCGAGACCTGGCCAGCGGACCCGACCCGGTCGACCTGCGGTTCGGGCGGGACGTGACCGAGGCCCCGGTCGAAGGCACCTACGAGGAGGCCGCCTCGGCGATCCTCATTCAGGGCGAGGGCTCGCTCCGGGTCGAGGTCGAGAACCCCGGCGCCGACACACCGTGGGGACGGTGGGAGCAGTATCAGGGCCAGGGCGGGGTGACGGATGAGGGCACCGCCCAGTTGCTGGCCGAAGAGGCGCTGGCCCGTGCGGGCCGCGAGCGGGTCCAGCTGACGCGCGGGATCACGGTCGAGGTGGCCGAGTGGCTGCCCTTGATCGACTACCGGCCCGGTGACCACATCCTGGCGCCCGGCGACGGCGGTGTCATGGAGTCGCTGCGGGTCCGGCAGATCACTCTCACCAAGGACGAGGCCGGTGTCGTCGGCGGCAACTTGGTGCTCAACGATCGGTTCCTGGAGAGGGACATCAAGCTCGCCCGCCGGTCGGCCGGGATCCTGGGCGGGTCGGCCGCCGACGGCGGGACCGGAGTGGAGCCCGCGCCAGAGAGCCCGCCCGGGCGGGTGCCGGCAGCGCCCGAGGGACTGATCGTCGACCCGCTGGCCTACGTCGATCAGTACGGGTTCGCGCGCGGGCAGATCACCGCCGCGTGGGGCCTGGTGACCGAGGACGTCTCGTCGGTGGCCATCGACGTCGACACCTACGAGCTGCACGCCCGGATCAACGACGTCGACGAGCCGTGGCAGCAGATCACCTCGACCGACGGCGGGGACAACACCGCCACCTACAGCCCGCTGAGCGTCGGCTTCACCTACGCCTTCAAGGTCCGGGCGGTCAGTGAGGGCACCAAGGGCGTGTTCTCCGACACCCTGGCCGTGCTCATCCCGAACGACGTCACGCCGCCGCCCGTCCCGACCACGCCGACGCTGTCGACCCGGCTCGGCATCATCTACGTCACCTGGGACGGCCAGGGACTGAACCCCGCGCCCGGGCCGATGCCGGTCGACTTCGACCACGCCAAGATCTTCATGACCGACGGCGTCGACCCGGCCATCGAGATCGGGGCCTTCCGCATCGGCGGCTCCTACGTCGTGGCGGGCCAGCCCTACGGCGAGGACCGCACGTTCCACCTGACGGCCGTCGACCGCGCCGGCAACGAGTCCGACCCCAGCGACGAGGCGACGATCGCCACCGTCCCCCTGGTCGACACGGACCTGATCGGCCAGGTCGTCAGCGGCGCGAACATCGTCGACGGCAGCCTGGTGGCGGCCGAGAAGATCGTGGCCGAGTCGATCACCGCGCTGCTGATCGCGGCCGAGGCGATCGAGGCCGGCCACCTGTCGGCCAACAGTGTGACCGCCGACGCCATCGAGGCCGGCGCGGTGACCGCCGCGGCGATCGCCGCCACCGCGATCGACGGCAAGACCATCACCGGCGCTTGGATCAGGACGGCCGCCAGCGGCCAGCGGATCGAGCTCGCGCCCCCCGGCGCCGCCTACCCGGAGATGCGTTTCTACCCGAACAGCGGCGCCAACTACACCCGGCAGAGGACCCGGGGTGACGGCTTCACCGGCGAGGCCATGTGGGAGATCACCTCAGGCACCAACGCCGGCGTCACGGCCGCGAGCCAGACGACGATCGCCGCCGGGTACATGCAGATGCAGGTCCGCAACGCCGCCCTGAACGCGGCTAACGGCGGGCTGATGGAGCTCACCGAGGACTACGCCAGGTACGGGTTCTTCCACGACGCGAGCGACGAGCAGTACTTCTGGTTCGACCGCTCCGGCAGGACCAGGCACGTCGGCCGATGGTGGGACTACGCCGACCTCGGGCCGACCGCCGGGATCCTCGCGGGCAGCGACACCGTCAGCTCTGGCCTGTCCGGGGCCAACTACACCTACGGCTCCACCATGACCGGGAACATGGGCCCCGTGGTGACCGTGAGGGACGGCGCCGTGACCGCGAACTTCTACTGGTGCCTGGTCGGCAGCAACCAATCCGGGTTCGTAGTCGAGTGGTCGATCGGTGGCGGTGTCTACTCCGGCAAAGCCGTCTACTGGTGGGTTCACCGGCACTAACGATGGGAGGAATCTTGCAGACGTGGACCATCTGGGACGCCGAGCTCTCGCACAGCCCAGCCAGCATCAAGGTGCCGGCAGCCGCGGCCGAAACCGGCGGCCCGCCCGCCGAACCTGTGCACGTCGGCGACGGCGGCAACCCCATGTGGGGCGTCTACCAGGTTCGGCCTGACGGCCGGAACTGGATACACGTCTTCCCGCACTCGACGCTGGAATGGCGATGCGCCGAGTACGGAATTGATCATGAGGACACCGCCACGCTGCTGGACGTCATCCTGCATGAGCCGTTCATTCCGGACCCCAACGACCCGCTGGTGTGGGCAGACCCTACGGCCGAAGAGGTCCTCAAGGTCATTCACGGCCTTCCCACGGTGGCCACCCCGCGCGTCTCCGACACCGACCGGCTGCAGGCCCACCTGGCCAGGGTCGCCGCCGTGAAGGAGCACCGGGTCCGGCTGGCCCCGGCCCGGCGCGCCGACCGCCAGGCCGCGCTCGTCTACATCGGCTCCGAACGGCGCGCCCCCACCGACCCGCTCGACCCGATCCGCACCCTGACCCGGCTTGACCCGGTCCGTGTCGCCGGCCGCCGGATGGCGGTGGAGTGGCAGCGCGCCCAGATGGCCGGACCCGTGCGACCGACGTTCGACCTCAAGCCCCCAGGTTCCTTCCCCGGGATGCTCGGCTTCGCGACCCCGCCGGGAGCGTAGTGGACTGGCTCGCATCGATCCCCTGGGGTGGCTCGCTCGTCGCCCTCGGCGTCGGGCTCGTCGTCGGGACGCTAGGCCTGGTGATCCGCGGGCAGCTGATCCCCAAGTCGCGTCACGACGAGCTCGTCGCTGCCGCGAACAAACGAGGCGACGATCTGGTCGCGGTCGCCAAACAGCGGGGAGATGAGAAGGCCCAGGAGGCGTCCGAGTTCCGGGCCGCGTGGATGGCGGCCGAGGCGGCGCGCCGCGAGCAGGGAAACCAGGTGTCGACGTTGCTTGAGTACGCACGAGTAACGGATGGCGTGATGCGGGCCCTGTACGGCCGCGCCCTGGGCGAGTCGCCGGCCGACCCCCGCGAGGAGAGTGGCCCATGATGTGGCGTAGACGCAGGCGCGACCCGGATCCCGAGCCCGCCGACTGCGCGGCTCCCACCCTCCCCGAGACCAGCGGCATGCAGGAGGCTCGGCACGCCCGCGAGGTCTCCGAGGCTGGCCTCGACGAGGTCCGCGAGCGGTGGCGCGACGTTACCGAGATGGGCGCACGAATGCGCGAGTACACCCGCCGCAACGGCATCTCCAGGTTGTTCGACGAGGCGCTGGGAGGTGTCCATGATCGAGACCGCCGGTAGCGTGATGATCGTCGTCGTTGCCGTCCTGGCCAACGCGTGCACGCTGGTCTACGGGCTCGGCTTCCGCTGGTGGACCAGCGGCTACGGCCGGCACCTGCTCGCCTACATGGCCACCGTCGCCGTGATCATCGACGTGTGGATGGCCCGCCTCCTGATCGGCGAGTGGTCCTGGTGGCCCTACCTCCGGCTAGCCACCTTCGCCCTGCTGCCCGTCGTGCTCGGATGGCTGCTGGCCATCATCCTGCGAGCCCTGCCGCGCGAGCTGCGCGAGCGCCGCGCTGAGCGCGCCCACCGTCCCCGGCCGTAGACCTCGGCCGGCCCCCACTCCTGAACGGAGGGCTGCCGCATGCCCTGGCTCACCCAGCTCGCCGACGTCGCGAGGCGCACCGGCTTCGAGGTGGTAGAGGAACCCGGATGGCGTACTCGTGGCCACGGCGAGATGTACCCAATCCAGGGCGTGGTGTGTCACCACACCGCGGGCTGGAATGACCTGCACGTGGTGCGGGACGGCCGCCCCGGCCTGGACGGCCCGCTCTCACAGTTCTGGCTCAGCCGCCGCGCGAAGATCCACGTCGTGGCGGCGGGCAAGTCCTGGCAGAACGCGCCATCGACCTCACGCCACCACCAGAACAGCAACAGCATCGGCATCGAGGCCGAGAACGACGGCAAGACGCCCTGGCCCGCCGACCAGCTGCGCGCCTTCAAGGCCCTGTCGGCCGAGCTGTGCAACGAGTTCGGACTGACCGCTTCCCGCGTGTGCGGCCACAAGGAAGTCAACACCAGCAAGGTCGACCCCCACTCGCTCAACATGCACCAGTTCCGGGTCGACGTGGCCCACCTGATGACGAACCCGGCGAACGGAGTAGACGACATGCCCCCACCGAAAGACCTGTGGCAGTACGAGCTGAAGGTCCCCTACGGCGACCAGGAAAACCCCACCTGGCAGGCCGGCAACATCCTCGCCAACCACGGCACGTGGCTGAGGAAGATCTCCGGCCAGCTCGACGCGGCCCGCATCCGCGAGGAGTCCCAGACCGCCGTCATCCGCGAGCTGGCCACTGCGCTCGGCAACGCCGGCGGCGTCGACGTCGACGCGTTCCTGGCCCGGATCGAGCAGGCCCTCGACCGGGTCACGGTCCAGGTCTCCATCTCACCCGAGCCCGAGGAGTAACCCGGTGAAACGATCCCTGGCGATCGCGGCCGCCGCCGCGATGTTCCTGTCCACCCTGGTCCCGGTCGGCGCCGCGCTGGCCAGCCAGACCCACGCAGTACCGCCGCCGCCCGTGACGGTGCTCGGCGTGTGCATCGACCTCGGCACTGGCGACTGGCGCCAGCTGGAGCGCCGGAAACTCAGCCGCTCCCAGCATGGCGCCTGCCTGGACGACGAGACCAAGGTTCTGGTCCCCACCCAGCTCGGCCGGGCGGTGGAGAAGCTCGTCGAGCGTTTCCCCGGCCAGACCAAGACCTGCACTCTGGCGACGCGCACCGCCAAGACCGCGACGTACGACTGCGTCTGGTCGACGCCCAGCCCGTCGCCGTCCCCCTCGCCCGCGTCCTGATCGCGGCCTCACCTGTCCGGCGGCCTCTCCGTGGCATCGCCCCAATCCATGGCCGACCGGTTGCCCCCTCTCCTCGAAAGATCATGAGGTGATCTCATGTTGGCCGACTTCATCAAGCGCCAGCCTCTGCTGGCCCGACTCATCGTGGCCATCGCGGTGGTCGCGATCGTCCGCGTGCTGAACCTGCTCGGCTGGGTGCCCGCCGACTGGGTGGTGGACGAGCAGGACGTCCAGGACTGGCTGACCTACGTGGCCGGTATCTGGGCGTTCTGGTCCGCCCGCCGCAAGGTGACCCCGGTGGCCGCGCCCAAGGACGACGGCGGCCGCCGCCTCGTTCCGGAAGTCTTCGGGACGCCTCTGCGGTAGGCCGCTGCGACGCACGAACGCCCGCCCCTCCTCCGGGAGGGGCGGGCGTTTTCGTTGTGGGTCAGGCCCGGCGGCGGAAGAGCGGGTACGCCTCCGGCCGGCCCTTCGGGTCGGTCGACACGCTCCAGAACTGCATCTGCCAGCCGACGCTCTCGATCATCTCGATCATCTCGGCCCAGCCGGCGATCGAGCCGCTGAGGTTGTGCTGCGTCATTGGGGTGTTGAGACGCGGGGCGAAGGTGTAACGACCTTCCTTCAGAGCGCGCTCGGCCTCCTCGCGGAGCTGAGCGGCCTTTGCGTCCTTGATCCAGCCCATGGGCACCTCGTGGTCAGGGGGATGGGAGTGACATGTGGGACGTTCCAAACCGACCCAGAGTTCACCCGGCTACCAGGAAATTGGAACCCCAGCTACGAGGTATGCCCGGGTACAGCGCGTACCCGGGCGTCTGTCCAGCTCAGGCCGCGACGTCGGCGAGCACAGCTTGGACGCGGGCCGCCTTGGCCTGGCCTACGCCGAGTTTGGCCTTGAGGTCGCGGATGGAGGGAACCCGCTCAGGTGCGGCCGTGGTTCGCCGGGGCATCGCCAGGCGTTTGCGTACCCGGTGCTCGGGTCCGTCGGGTACGGCGGGGCCCGGCTCGGGTACAGCGCGGGCCGCGCTCAACGCGGTGCGCAAGTTCCCGATCATGAGGTCGGCCTCGGCCGCCTCGGATTCCCGGCACGCGGCCGCCATGTCCGCCCGCCGCGCTTCCTTCCCCGCCCGCCGCGCTTCCTTCTCGGCGAGCAGCAGCGCCTCATCATGGGCGGTCTGGAGCGCGTTCATCTCGCGCACCCGGGCGGGCACGTAGGGGACGCGGGCGAGGTCGAGCAGCTGTATCAGCGCGGCTGCGGCGGCGGCTTCGACCGCGAGCAGGAGCCCGGCCGCCGTGGCGATGTGCCACCAGGTGGTCATGAGGACCACGGCGCCGGCCGCGATCGGCAGCAGCGCCAGGCCGCCGGCGACGGTCGCGACGAGGCGCGCGGACCTGCGGCGGCGGGCGGTGTCAGGGTCTAGGGTTTTCATTGGTTCCGCTCGTCTCTGTCCTGTGGAGATGGGCTGAGCTAGGCCCCGGGCGGACGTGACAGCGTCGCCGGGGCCGCTCTATTTCGGGGGCAGCGTACTGCGGTAGCGGGCCGTGGCGCGGACATAGCCTGACAAGCCATCCGCGCCACGGCCCATCCCGTCACGCCGCCGAGCGTGACGGGAGTCGGCAGGGCCAGGGTGGTCGGGTTGCTTTCGGACCCTTCGAGGAAGCTGGCCATGCCGAGTCTTGCGAGGCCGTGGTGCCGAGCTCTCCCAACCCCGACACCACGGCCCGTTGAGGCCCCGCCCGCCTGAAGGACGAGATTCCCGAGGCGGGCGGGGGGTCTAGCAGTCCGGAGCGTACGGGGGCACTTCAGCTCCGGACTGGTCAAAGGGATCAGGCCGCAACGGCCGCACCAGATGGAGCAGCGGAAGCGACACCAGCGCCCCGCGCGTCAACGCCGTCCACGTCTTCTCTCCTGGCTCGACAACATTCGGTTTCCCGAGGTCGCAGGTCACCCGGCACTGCGGGCAGATCGCGCCCAGCGTGTAGCCGGTGTCCCAGCCGCATTGCTTCCCTTTCTGGACGCAGGAGCAGCGGTAGCGGCTCGTGATGGAGGCGAGCAGGCCGGGGACGGCACGGGCCGCCTTGATGGCGGCGGCTACTTCAGCGTGCGTGGCCACCTCATGCCAAGGCCGAACGGGCGGGACGTCCTGGTCCATCGCGGCACCCTTATCTGGCCGAGCGGCGGCTCAAGACGGCGCTCACGCGCCAGCCGTCGCGCTCCAGTTCGGTGATCCGGTTGAACACCCATGCGCGGACGTCGGCCGGCCGTGGGTCGACCGGGTCGGTGCGTGGTGGTGAGTCGGAGCCCTGCCACGTCTGGGACATCGTGGTCCCGGTGACGGAGATCGTGAGGAGCTGGTCGCTCGGGCCGTACATCAGCACTTCGCCCGCGATTCCGGGAGCGCCGTCCGGCAGCTGGCCACGGTAGTCGATCTTGTACGACATCAGAGCCGCTCCCGCCCTCGCCCGATCAGGTCAGGCCTCGGAGTGGGGGTGTCCACCTTGTGCAGTTCCTCGGCCACCTCGCGCAGGGTCTCTGCCGAGATGGCGTTGTCCGCACCACGGCCCCGCCGCCGCATTGCCCACCAACGCAAGGGACCGTCACCGTTGGAGTCACGCCCTTCCCAGACGCACCACTCAGGGAAGGCCCTTTCGAGGCTGACCCGATCCCAATGGCGGCCGTCGATCTGGTCGAGTTCGGCCTGGCGCCACTCAGTGACCGTGAGCAATCGCATGGCTGGAATATACATGCACTTACTTGTCTACGTAAGAGCAATAGGATGTCTGCATAATGGCAAGTGCCTGTAGCGCGACAATGATGCAGGTAGACGCACATCTAACGTGCGGTCCGTGCTCGATCGGGATGGGCCTGTGAAGCTGTACGTGCAGGTCGCGGACATCGTCCGCGACGAGATCCAAGAGGGCGAGATGCCGCCCGGGTCTCGCGCGCCTTCAGAGAAGGAGCTCAAAGACCGGTTCGGGGTGGCTCGGCAGACGGCTCGCCGAGCCCTTCTGATCCTGAGAGACGAGGGCCTCCTTGAGGCGGTCCCCGGCCGAGGAACGTTCGTGGGCCCCGTCGCCGAGCTTGAGGAGCTCCCGGCACGGAAGACCTGGACGTACGAGCGGATCGCGGCTGACGTCGCTGCCGAGATCCGGTCGGGCCGGCGTCAGCCCAACAAGGCCATCCCCAGCGAGCTCCAGTTCAGCCAGATCTACGACTGCAGTATCGGGACGGTGCGCCGGGCGGTCGCCGTGCTTCGGGATCAGGGCTGGGTCTACACCCTTCCCCAGCAAGGGACTTACGTGTCCGAGCCCCAGAACTGGCCGTCGGAGTAGACGAACGTTCTGTAGGTACGTACCGATCATCAGTATGTAGGGACATCAGAGAGCGGTTACGCCACTACGTAGGGTCGCTGTCCATGCGGAGGCGACGGCGGATTGACCACAGCCTGGAAAGGCCCGCGTACAAACAGCTGGCCGACATCATCCGGGACCAGGTCGCGAAGGGCGAGTTAGAGCCGGGCGACCGACTCCCCAGCGAGCACGACCTCATGCAGGGTTACGACCTCTCCCGGACTACGGTCCGTCAGGCCTTCGCGCACCTCCGTGCGGAGGGCGCGATCGTCACCGGGCCCCGCGGCTCGTACGTGCGCGGCGAGGACAACCGTCAGGAGGTCACCCCGTCAGGCGCCGTGGTGACGGCCCGCATGCCGAGCGAGGAGGAACGCCGGCGACTGGCTATCGGCCAGGGGGTGCCGGTGCTCGTCGTCACCACGGCGAAGGGTGACGAGGTCCTGCCCTCCGACCGGTGGGCCATCAGGATCGAGGCGGGGGAGTAGGCCTCGCGGGGGTGGGAGAAAAATGGGAGACGTGATCTTGAGCGAGCCTCACTGAGGTTCACCGAGATTCACCGAGATTGATTCTGATGAAGCTCTGACCAGGGCGATCCATGATCGCCCAGGTCAGCGGGTTCGGTGATCGTCGTTCGCATCGAAGGGGTCTGGGGTTCAAATCCCCATAGCTCCACTCGTGACCAGGGACCTTATGGTCGCCGCCCCTCTGGGGCGGCTTCCCCTAGGGTCCCTTCGTCGTTTACCCGGGGGGACGACCCCCCGAACCCCCGATACGAGAGGGCTTCGCCCCCTCGCGCTCCCCCTGGCCGCTGTCGCGTCCTCTCGTCGCTGTCGCTCCGGGTCGCTGCGCTCCTTACGATGGGCTCCGCCCCTCGCGCTCCCTGGTAAGGCCTCGCTTCGCTCGGACTTCCGATGTTGGGGGCTCTGCCCTATCGTCCAACGCGTGGCTTTGGGCGATTGAGCGATTGATAGCTTCGACCAAGAACTCTTCAGACTCTTGATTCATCCCAGGTCACAGCTACTCGTGAACATCCCGGACCCGGCAGGTGGAGGTCCGCCTTTGCGCTTTTCGGACGCGATCTTCCGTTTTGGTGGCTACGTCGGTTTTGCGTTCGAGTGCGCTCGAAGGCATAGCGTCCCGCCATGACGACACAGACCTGGATCATCACTGGCGCGTCCCGCGGGTTCGGACGGGCGCTGGCGGAGTCGGCGCTCGCGGCGGGCGACCATGTGGTGGCGGCGGTGCGCCGGCCTGAGAGTGTGGCCGATCTGGAGGCCGAGTACCCGGACAACTGCCTTGTCGCGAAGTTCGATGCCCGGGACGTCGCTGCGGCTGCGGACCTCGTGTGCGACACCCTCGACCGCTTCGGTCAGCTTGATGTGCTGGTCAACAACGCGGGTCGGGCCGTGGTCGGAGCGGTCGAGGAGGTCAGTGATGCGCAGTTGCGCGAGTTGATGGATCTGCACCTGTTCGGGCCCGCCGCGCTTGTCCGGGCGGCGCTGCCTGCGATGCGTGAGCGGGGCACCGGGACGATCGTGCAGATGAGCAGCCAGGGTGGGCGGACGTCGTTCCCCGGCGTGTCGGCGTACTCCGCGTCGAAGTTCGCTCTCGAAGGCTGGTCCGAGGCTCTGGCCGGGGAGGTCGCGCCGTTCGGGATCCGGGTGATGCTCGTCGAGCCCAGCCGTTTCAGGACTGGCTTCAACGGGGGTGACGTGCTCGAGTTCGTCGAGCCGTCCGCGATCTACCGTGACTTGCTCGCCAAGGTTCGTGCGGACATGGCCGGGAGCGACGGTCGCCAGGAAGGTGACCCGGCGCGGGCGCCGAGATCATCGTGTCCCTCGTGCACGGCGACGAGGTGCCGCTGCGGTTGCCGCTCGGGCGCGAGGCGGTCGAGCGTATCTCGCGTGCCTACCGGCGCGGTCTGGACGAGGTCGAGCGGTGGGCCGAGACCGCCCGCAGCGCCGACTTCGAGGGTGTCTCCGCATCGGTACGGCCTATCTAGGCTCGTGGTCATGGCTACCGACGATCTGATGACCAGGGCGCTCGAAGCGCTTGGGGACGACGGTCCGCTGTCGGTCGAGGCGATCCACCGGCTCGCCGATCTGGCCGATCTGCCCGAGGCGATGACGATCGCCGAGGTTGCCGACCTCCTCGACATCTCGCCTCACACACTGCGCTATTACGAACGGGCCGGGCTGGTCGAGGTGGCCCGCGACGGTAATGGTCATCGCGTCTACGACGCCGGAGCGGTTCGGCGCCTGGTGTTCCTCACCCGGATGCGGCTGTCCGGTATGCCAATGCGTGACCTGCAGCACTACATCTCGCTCGTCGATGCCGGCGGGCACACGGTGCCGGAGCGGCTCGATGTGCTGGTCGAACATCGCGACACCATCCGCCGCCGGATCCGTGAGCTGACCCTTTCCCTCACGGCGGTCGAATACAAGATCGCCACGTACGGGGGCTCGACCGGGCCGGACGTTCAGGATCTCGGTACCACCACCGGCGCTGCCTGACGAGCCGCTGCGACGGGCACTCCCGGCAGAAGAGAGACGCTGACGCTTGCCGGGCCGCGGGTCGTCGGCTGGTCGAACTCCTCCTGCGTCATCATCACGTCGGGCCAGGAGTCGGCGGCCGCAGCGACTTTGGACCTAGCCGTCTGACCGTTCGGGCGCTCGGTGGCGTGGTCGTGGTGCCGACCCCTTGCGGGTCAGGCTCGACCCCTTGTCCGGGTTCTCGCCCTTGAGCCGTTTGGGGTAGGGCTGCCCTTACCTCCGATACACCGGCAGGCGTCAGCGAGCCGCCGATCCATTCGCACCAGACTCGCTCCTGACACACAGGAGACGTCAGCCATGGACACCACGAGACTGACCCCCGCCAGAATCGTCGCCCTGGCGGCTATGACCCTCACCACCCTTGCCCTCGGCTACCTGGGTGTGCGGGATACGACGACACCGGCGGTTCCCCTGCGGCCGAGGTCGGCACGCTGACCCTGAACCCCTGCATGTACGAGACAGAAAACGGAGCCCTCCCAGCGGACTGTGGCACCCTGACCGTCCCCGAGAACCACGACGTTCCCGGCTCCCGGCCGATCACGCTGCCCGTGAACCGCATCCGGGCCACCGGCCCCGATCCGGGCGAGCCGATCTTCCGTCTCGGGGGTGGGCCCGGCCAGACGAACATGACCTTCAAGGAAGCCGGCCGCCTCGCTGACCGGCACGACATCGTCCTGGTCGGCTACCGGGGCATCGACGGTGCCGTTGTCCTTGACTGTCCTGAGGTGACCACGGCGATGCGGTACTCCGCCGACCTCGCCGGACCCGACACAACGCGCCGCACCTCTCAGGCCTACGCCGACTGTGCGCGACGACTGACCGAGGACGGCGCCGACCTCGACGGCTACTCGTTACCCCAGCGAGTCGAGGATCTGGAAGCCGTCCGCAGGGCACTGGGTTACCAGCGGATCAACCTGATCAGCCAGAGCGTAGGAACCCGTACCGCCATGATTTACGCCTGGCGCCATCCGCGGTCCATCCACCGGTCGGTGATGACCGGCGTGAACCCGCCCGGTCGGGAGTTCCCCCCTGATTGTGGACACCTTGGAGACTGGATCTTGAGGTCCAGGGGAAGAGATGTTCTTGATGGTGCGGAAGAACTATCCGGAGGAGTTCAAGGCCGACGCTGTGGCGTTGTTCTTGTCGGACCCGGCCAAGACCTACAAGCAGGTCGCTGATGATCTCGGAATCCATCGAGCTACGCTGCGGTTGTGGGTGATCGACGCGCAGGAGAAGGGGACGGCCAGCGCGAGGCCGAAGCCTGGCCGCAAGCCGGTTTTGCGAGGAAACCTATCCTCGGATGACGTGCTTGAGGAAGAGAATCAGCAGCTCAAGGCCCGGGTGCGGGAGTTGGAGCTGGAACGGGACATTCTGCGGAAGGCCGCGAAGTTTTTCGCGGGCGAGACGAACTGGTGAGCCGCTTCGAGTTCGTTGACGATCACAAGAACACCTTCGGGGTGAAGCGGTTGTGCCGGGTCCTGGAGCTGGCCCGATCGAGCTACTACCGGTGGCTGGCCACCGCCCCGACCCGGCTGGCCCGCAAGCGGGCCGACGACGCTCTCGCGGTCGAGATCCGCAGGATCCACACAGAAGAGGACGGCACGTACGGGTCCCCGCGGATCACCGCCGAACTCCAGGCCCAAGGGCTCGAGGTCAATCACAAACGGGTCGAGCGGGTCATGCGCGAGCGGCACATCGTCGGGGCGCACCTCCGCAGGAAGGTCCGCACCACGATCCCCGAACTGGACGCCACCCCCGTCCCGGACCTGCTGAAACGGGACTTCACCGCGTCCGCGCCGAACCAGAGGTACGTGGGTGACATCACGTATCTGCCGATCGGGGACGGCAAGTTCCTCTACCTCGCCACCGTCCTGGACCTGGGCTCACGCCGGCTGGCGGGCTGGTCGATCGCCGACCACATGCGCACCAAACTCGTCACCGACGCCCTCGAAGCTGCGGCCCGCACCAGGGGCGGCACCCTCGACGGGGCGATCTTCCACAGCGACAACGGCGTCCAGTACTGCTCCAAGGACTTCGAGGAGACCTGCGCTCGCCTGGGCGTCACCCGTTCCCGCGGCGCGGTCGGCACCAGCGCCGACAATGCCGCCGCCGAATCATTCAACGCCTCTCTCAAACGCGAGACGCTGCAAGGCGCTCATGGCTGGACATCAGCCGGCGAAGCCCGCCTGGCGGTGTTCACGTGGGTGACCCGATATAACACCAAAAGGCGGCACTCCCGCCTCGGCCAGATCTCACCGATCGACTACGAGAAAACCGCAGGTAGCCTGACCGCCGCAGCCTAAAACCGGTGTCCACAATTCGGG
>NZ_BBXD01000024.1 GCF_001570545.1 Herbidospora mongoliensis
CTCGGTCCGGTACCGGCGGGCGATGATCCTGCTGGCCTCGGCCGGAGGAAACACCGTCCCGGTGATCGCCCGTCTGGTGGCAGCTGATGAGGACACCGTCCGCGATGTGATCCATCGGTTCAACGAGATGGGGCTGGCCTGCCTGGACCCTCGGTGGGCGGGAGGCCGTCCCCGCCTGCTCAGTGACGACGAAGAAGACTTCGTCGCCGCGACGGCCATCACCCGCCCGGCCCGGCTCGGGCAGCCCTTCACCCGCTGGTCCATCCGCAAACTCGCCATCTACCTGCGGGCTCTTCCCGGCCAGGCCATCCAGGTCGGCCGGGAGGCGTTACGCGTCCTGCTGAGGCGGCGCGGGATCACCTTCCAGCGCACCAAAACCTGGAAGGAATCCCCAGACCCCGACTTCGACGCCAAGCTGGACCGGATCGAGTACGCCCTGACCCAGCGGCCGGAGCGAACCTTCGCCTTCGACGAGTTCGGGCCGCTGGGCATCCGCCCCGCCCACGGATCGGGCTGGGCACCACAAGGACGGCCCGCACGGCTGCCGGCGACCTACCACCGCACCCACGGGATCACCTACTTCCACGGCTGCTACTCCGTCGGCGACGACACCTTGTGGGGCGTCAACCGGCGCCGCAAGGGCATCGATCACACCTGGGCCGCGTTGCGATCGATCCGCGCGGCACGCCCCGACGGGGCTCCGATCTACGTGATCCTGGACAACCTGTCGGCGCACAAGAACTGGCGCATCCGCACCTGGGCGAAGAAGAACAAGGTCGAGTTGTGTTTCACCCCGACCTACGCCTCCTGGGCCAATCCCATCGAGGCCCACTTCGGACCTCTGCGCCAGTTCACCATCGCAGGCTCCGACCACCCCAACCACACCGTCCAGACCCGGGCTCTGCATGCCTACCTGCGCTGGCGCAACGCCAACGCCCGCCACCCCGACGTCCTGGCCGCCCAACGTCGCGAACGCGCTCGCATCCGCAGTGAGAAACGCGTCCGCTGGGGTGGCCGACCCTTGCCACTCGCAATCTGATCAAGGCACCAGAACCCGGCGATCGTTTCCGGTCACAGCAATAGCAGGCGCTCCGTAGTGTTCCCCCGGTACGACGACAAGGGAGCATGAATGCAGCGCACGATCCGCCGGACCCTTATGACGCTCGCGGCCACAGTGGGCCTCGTGGCCGGGACCCTGACACCGGCCAACGCCGCGACCAGCTTGGTTTCCATGACGATGTCCGGTAAGACCATCGCCACCGTCTGGTACAACGCCGGCACTCACAACATGTCGAAGGGCCGCAATTCCTTCACCCTCAGGGCGGAGAAGGGCATCTACAACGCCCGGGTTTTCTGGGAGTTCTGGAGCACCAGCGACATCGAGGACTACGAGAACGTCTGGCCCACCAGCACCAGCGCGGCGGAGCGGAGCTTCAGCGCTTGGAACAGGGCGCAGTCGCCGGCCATGCCGATCTACTACTACCTCTGTGTGAGGCCCAAGGTGACGGACTCCGAGACTTGCACCCGATCCAATCCAAAACAGGACTGGGCCTGGTGACATGCCGCCGGCGGCTCTCCGGCCGGTTCGAGTAGTGGCGCGGAACATCCGCCAGGAGACGGGCGACCCGTGGTCGCGCCTTCGGGCGCTTCCACGGGTCTCCTTCGTTCATACAGCGGGACGACGCCCGAACCGCCGCCGCGAACGCACAAACGCCCCGCGCTCTCTGGAGAGCCTCGCTTCGCCATGAACTTCGCGTGGAGGCAGCCTGGTCTTCGGCGTATACGGGAAATGTATTGCCGGTCAATAGCCTGGCGGGCGTCCGCACTTCTCGAGAGCACGGAGATCTGCATGAAACGCACGACGCGCCTTCTGGCCGCGCTGATCATGGGCATCGGTATGGCCGTCCATGTGGTGGCACCCGCCCAGGCAGGTGTCTTCGATGGAGACGTCACCAATTGGCTTCCTTCGAATTACACCGTGAAAATCGCCACCTTCTCCGGCCCCAACCGGACGGAGAGATGCGCCGCGACGAACGGGACGACCTACAGTTGCCGCACCTTCTGGCTGCCCTACGGCAAGGCCGATGACCAGATCAACGGCCAGAACTGGGACACCGACGCGCTGATGGTGGAATCGAGCTACCGGATCTACGGCATCAACGGTTCGTACCAGACGGTGGCGGCTTTCCGCTGGTACAAGATCTCGAGCGGGGACAACCGGACGTGCGAGATGGCGGGCAGCGCACCCGCCTGCTACTACCGCTAGATCCACTTCACCAGCCGTGGACGTACGAGGCTGTGCGAGCATGACCGATATGGCGATCTTCGTGCAGGAATCCGGCCCGGCTAACGCGCCGGCGGTGGTGCTTCTCCACGGTGTGGGGACCAGCGGCTGGATGTGGGCCAGCCAGGTCGCCGCGCTGGCCACCGACATGCGGGTCCTGGTGCCCGATCTGCCGGGGCACGGGCGGAGCAACGCCCAGCCGTGGATCTCGATCGCCGACACCGCGCGCCAGGTGGCCGAGGTGATCGCCTCGCGGGTGCCGGCGGCCGAGGCTCACGTCGTGGGGCTCTCGCTGGGTGGCTATATGGGGGCCTGTCTGGCCGCGACCTCGTCCGACGTGGTGACCGGGGCGGTCGTGAGCGGGGTGAACATTCTGCCGTTCCCCAACCCGGGGCGGATGCGGCTCATGGGCGCGCTGATCGCGCCGGTCATGAAATGGGGGCCGGTGCTGCGGGCCAATGCCCGTGCGCTCAACGTTCCCGCGGACGACATGGACGGCTATCAGACCGCCGCGCGGGCCACCACGCGGCAGGCGTTCCGCGCGGTCAGCGGTGAAGCACTCGGTTTTCGGCTTCCCGCCCAGGCCGGGAGCTCTCCGTGCCCGATCCTGGCGGTGGCCGGGGAGAACGAGCACGATCTCATCAAACGCTCCCTGGCCGGCATCGCGGCCGCGTTTCCGAAGGGCGAGGCGCGTCTGGTTCCCGGGGTGGGGCACGGGTGGAACGGGGAGAAGCCGGGGCTGTTCACGGCCATGGTCCGGGCCAGGGTCACGGGAGATCGGCTGTCCGGAGAACTCGTTTCTGTCTAGATGAGTGAGTCCAAGGCGTAGCTGCGGAGATAGGGCGAGGGTGCCCACGCTCGGGTTGTGACGACCAAGTTAGACACCCTCGCAACCGCACTGTACGTGAAGGTCGATGACCTGCTGAAGGCCTCACCAGGCCTGGCACCATGGCGACCGAAGACGGGAATCGCCCCCACTCTCAGCGACGCCGAGCTGGTGACCCTGGCGGTCATGTCGGCGTTGCTGGGCTTCGTCTCCGAACGGCGCTGGTTGCGCTACGCCCACGCCGAACTCGGTGGGATGTTCCCCTACCTGCCCGGCCAGTCGGGCTACGGCAAACGCCTGCGCAAGGCATCAGGGCTGGTCCTGCACGTCATCCGGGCGCTGGCCGCCGACACCATGCTGTGGAGCGACGATGTGTGGGTGGCCGACTCCACCCCGGTGGAATGCGGTCGCTCCCGCGACACCGCCCGGCGCAGCGACCTGGCTGGATGGGCCGAGTACGGCTACTACGCCAGCCACTCGCGCTACTTCTGGGGACTGAGGCTTCATCTGGTCTGCACCCTGGGCGGGCTGCCGGTGATGTTCGCCCTGGCCGGCGCCAAGGCCGATGAACGGCAGACCTTGCTGGGCATGCTCGACGCCGCTCCCGACGTCGTGGCCGGGCGTCCCGGCCAGTCGATCATCGCCGACCGCCAGTACTACGGCCGGGACTTCGAGCGGGCGCTGACCGAACGTGAACTCCGGCTCCTGCGTCCGGCCCGCCAGGGCGAACCCGAGCGGGCCGGAGCACGGCTGTTCAAACCCCTGCGCCAGACCATCGAATCGATCAACCAGACCTTCAAGAGCCAGCTCGACCTGGAACGCCACGGCGGCCGCGCCCCCGCCGGGGTCATCATCCGCGTGCTGTCAAGGATCCTCGCGCTGACCGCGGTGATCTGGCACAACGACAAGACCGAAGAGCCGATCAAACGCTCACTGATCGCCTACGACCACTGAACGCGACCAGATCCCTTGGACTCATTCATCTAGGCGAGTGCGGGCGTGCCCGCTGGAGCCGGGCGCTTCGACCGGCTCCAGGGGCGCGTCAGGTTGTCGTCAGGAGCGGGTCCATCTCTGGTTGCCGCCGCCGTGACAGGTGTAGATGTGCAGCCTGGAGCCGTTGGCGGTGCCGGAGCCCACCACGTCCAGGCACTTGTTGGCGCCGATGGCGGTGATGGTGCCGTCGGAGTTGAGGCGCCACTTCTGGTTGTTCTGGCCGTTGCAGTCCCAGATGCTCACCGCGGTTCCGTTGGCCGTGCCGGCGCCGCTCACGTCGAGGCACTTGTTGCCGTAGACCCGCAGTTCGCTCGCGGAGGTGGTGGCCCACTGCTGGTTGGTGCGGCCGTTGCAGTCCCAGATCTGGACGACCGCGCCGTTGGACTGGGAGGCGCCGCTGATGTCCAGGCACCGGCCTGACGCCACCCCGCGCAGGGGGGCGGAGCCGGTCGAGGGCGTCGGGGAGGGCGAGGGGGAAGGCGACGGCGAGGGCGTCACCGTGGTCAGTTCCTTGATGCGGATGTTGCGGTACTGCACCACGTCGGGGGAGCCGTGGTTCTGGATGCCGATGTACCCCTGCGTGAGCGAGCGGTTCGCGTCGGTGTTGGTGAAGTCGTTGATCTTGGCGCCGTTCAGCCAGACCTGCAGCCGCTCGCCCTCCACCAGCAGTTCATAGGTGTTCCACTGGCCCGGGGGGTTCAGGGCCGCGTCGCGGGCGGTGATGTCCGCGGCCTTGAAGCCGTAGATCGCGCCCGTCGTCTTGTCGGAGCTGTCGGTCGCGTCGATCTGCACCTCGTGGCCGGTGTTGAGCGCCGTCTGCGGGTCGCTGGTGGCCGGGAAGCCGACGACGACGCCGGAGTTGGAGTCGCCGTTCAGCTTCCAGTCGAGCTTGAGTGAGTAGGACCCGAACTGCTTGGTGCTGTACCACAGCATGCCCATGCCGCCCGAGGAGGTCAGCGTGGCCGAGCTGTTCGAGAACGATCCCGGACCTGCCTGCTGCCAGCCCGTCGTCGAGCCGTTGTAGAGAGCGGTGTATCCGGTCTCGGGGCGGCAGTCGGCGTTGGCGGCCTTGGCGGCGTACTTGATTCCGCCGAGCAGCAGGGTGCGGAAGTTGGAGTCGGAGTAGGACTCCTGGGTGTGTCCCAGGCCGGTGTAGAACGAGCGGCCCGCTGACTGGGGGTGGCACCAGGTGATCGGGTGGTCGCCCATGCCGCCGCCGCTGTAGGTGCTCTCGTCCAGGTTCTGCAGGACGCGCACGTTCGCTCGGGGGTTGGTGCGGTAGCTGTACCACTCGTCGGTACGCGACCAGGTCGTCCCCAGGTGGGAGGTCGCCGGGTGGGCCCGGTCCTCGTTCCGGACGGTGGCCTGCTGGATCGCGGGATGGCTGTTGAACCAGGCGCCCACCAGTTGCCCGTAGTAGGACCAGTTGTACTCGGTGTCTGCGGCCGCGTGCACGCCCACGTAACCGCCGCCGCCGTCCACGTATGACTGGAAGGCGGACTGCTGGGTGTCGTTGAGGACGTCACCGGTCGTGCTGAGGAACACCACCGCCTTGTACTGGGACAGGTTGGAGGTGTTGAAGGCGCTGGAGTCCTCGGTCGAGTCGACGGTGAAGTCGTTGGCCGAGCCGATGTCGCGGATCGCCTGGGTGCCGACGGCGATCGAGTCGTGCCGGAAGCCGGCCGTCTTGGAGAAGACCAGCACTTTGAAGGCGGCGGCCTGGGCGGGAACGGCCGGGACCAGGGTCGTGGCGGCCGCGGTGGTCACGGCCATCGCGGTCAACGCCAGGCGCCGCAGCGCCGATGTCCTCCGGTCGCCGCCCATGCGCCCGCGTGCGGCAGAGGTCAGATGTCGCAGCATTGGGTGTGTCCTTCCGTCGTGACGCCCGGCGCGACCGCGCCGGGCGTCACCTCAATGGTTTTGTGGTGGGGCGGAGGACCTCAGACGCGGGCCCACTTCTGGTTGGTGCCGCCGTTGCAGGTCCAGATGCGCGCCTTGGAGCCGTTGGCGGTGCCGTTCACCTCAAGGCACTTGTTCGCGCCGACGGCGGTCATGGTGCCGTCGGAGTTCAGGCGCCACTTCTGGTTGTTCTGGCCGTTGCAGTCCCAGATGAGCACCGCGGTGCCGTCGGCCGTGCCCGCGCCGCTCACGTCCAGGCACTTGTTGCCGTACACCCGCAGCTCGCTGGAGCTGTTGCTGGTCCACTGCTGGTTGGCTCCGCTGTTGCAGTCCCAGACCTGGGCCAGCGCTCCGTTGGTCGTCGACGCGCCGTTGACGTCCAGGCACCGGTTCGACGCGGTGCCCCGCAACGCGCCCGTCCAGCCGGTCGAAGGTGTGCCGGTGGTGAAGGTGATGGCGTCCAGGTCGAACAGGTAGCCCGAGCCGGTCGCGCCGCGGAAGACGAGGTACAGCGTGGTGGCCCCGGACGGCGCGCCGCTGAGGTTCGCCGAGACGTTGGCGAAGGTCTCCCAGCTTCCGGTGCTGGTGACGGTCGCCGTGCCCAGCAGCGTGCCCGTCGCCGAACCCGTCCGGACCTCGATCCGGCCGCCCGCACCCGCCGAGGAGACCCGAGCGGTGAAGCTCGTGGCGTTGCTCAGGTTGTAGGGCGTGTAGGAGATCCAGTCGCCGTCGTCGACGAAGCCCACCGTCTTGCCGCCCTCGGCGGTGGTGTGGTCGGCCGTCTGCACGCCCTGCTGGGCGCCGAAGTGCTCGCCCTGCCGGTGCCGCGGCTGCAGCGTGCGGGTGCTGGTCGAGGTCAGGCTGCCGTTGTCGGTGTAGGAGGCGGAGAAGACGCCGAAGATGTTCGCCGCCGAGTCGTGCTCGCCGTCGACCGGCACCACGATGGATCCGCTGCACCCGGTCCTGGAGGTGATCTGGTGGGCGTGGCTGTCATGGCCGAGCGAGTAGGTCACGGTCACCCGGGAGCAGTCGATCGTGCCGTCCTCCGGGTCGCTGACGTTGACCTGGAACGGCACCGTGTCGCCGAAGGAGAACAACTGGCCGTCGCCGGGGCTCGAGAGCGTGACCGAGGGGGCGGTGTTGCCGACCGTCACGTTCACGCTCGCGCTGCCGGTCAGACCCTGCGGGTCGCGGACGGTGAGCGTGGCGGTGTACGCGCCGTTGGCGGAGTAGGTCTTGCTCGGGTTGGCGGAGGTGGACGTGGTGCCGTCGCCGAAGGCCCACGAGTAGGTCAGCGAGCCGCCCTCGGGGTCGGAACTGCCCGACGAGGAGAAGTTCACCGTCAGCGGGGCCGCTCCGGAGGTCTTGTCGGAGGTGGCCCGCGCGATCGGGTTGCGGTTGGCCTGGCCGATGTACTCGATCCGGAAGAGGGCCTGGTTGTTGTTGCCGGTGCCGTAGTCCAGCACGTACAGCGCCCCGTCGGGGCCGAAGGCCATGTCCATCACCTGCGTCCCCGACCAGGGGAAGGAGGAGATCTCGCCGTAGCCACCTGAGGAGGTCACCTCGATGGCCTTGATCCAGCGGCGGCCGTACTCGCCGGCGAAGAAGCGGCCGTTGAGCGTCGAGGGGAACTTGACGGCGGAGTTCAGGTTCGCGTCGTACCGGTAGACCGGACCGCCCATCGGCGACTCGGAGCCGGAGCCGAACTCCGACGGCGAGCCGGAGTCACCGGCGTACCTGATCCACGCGGGCTTGGCCGCGGGCAGCGTGGTCAGGCCGGTGTTGCGGAAGGAGTTGTTGGTCGCGCCGCCGGAGCAGTTGTACTTGTTGCCGGTGCTGTTGCTGGAGAAGTTCCACTCGTTGTAGGTCTCGGTGCTGGAGTTGCTTCCCGTGCAGTACGGCCAGCCGTAGAAGCCGGGACCGGTGACCCGGTTGAACTCCACCTGGCCGCTCGGGCCCCGGCTGGAGTTGGTCGAGCCGGAGTCCGGCCCGTAGTCGCCCAGGTAGACGACGCCGGTCGCCTTGTCGACGCTCATCCGGAAGGGGTTGCGGAAGCCCATCGCGTAGATCTCCGGGCGGGTGCCCGACGTTCCCGGCGCGAACATGTTGCCGCTGGGGATCGTGTAGGAGCCGTCCGCCTGCGGGGTGATCCGCAGCAGCTTGCCGCGCAGGTCGTTGCTGTTGGCGGCGGAGCGCTGGGCGTCGTACTGCGGGTTGCGGTTGGTGCGCTCGTCGAGCGGGGAGTAGCCGCTGGACTCGAACGGGTTGGTGTCGTCGCCGGTGGTCAGATAGAGGTTGCCCTGGGCGTCGAAGTCGATGTCGCCGCCCACGTGACAGCACTGGCCCCGGTCGTTGGCGACCCGCAGGACCACCTTCTCGCTGGACGTGTTGAGCGTCTCGTCGGAGTTGAGGGTGAACCTGGACAGGTACAGTTCACCCTTCCACGCGTCGAACTGCGACTGGGAGCCGGTCGCGGGGGCGTCGCCGCTCGAGGTGCTCAGCCGGGGCGAGTAGTACAGCCAGATGTACCGGTTCGTGGCGAAGTTCGGGTCGACCGCCACCCCCTGGAGGCCTTCCTCGTCGTGGCTGTAGACGTTGAGCCGGGCGGCCACCTTCGTGTTGCCGTTGACGTCGGTCACGCGGACCGTGCCGTCGCGGGAGGTGTGGACGACCGATCGGTTCGGCAGTACGGCCAGCGACATCGCCTCCCCCAGCTCGTTACCGCCCGACGCGAGCGAGATCTGCTGGTAGTCGGAGGCGGAGATGGTCAGCGCGTTCGCCGGAGAGGCGTTGAGCGCGACGACTGCGGGCGTGATGAGCGCCATCGTGGTCAGCATTCTGAGCCACAGACGTCGGGACATGCGTGTTCCTTCCTGACATGGGAGATCAGTCAGGGCAAGGCGCGCGCCGCCACGCTGTTGCCGGGGTCATTCTGTGTGGCCAGAGGTGTGCCGCCTCGGGAACCCGCTACCCATTACGGTCGGACCGGCCCTGATCGTCAAGACTTAAGCCCGCTTATTCCCGCGCTCGCGCGTACCGGCGTCAGGTGAGGTTGCCGTGTCCACCTGTTGAGCTGGGGTTATGTCCGCCTGTCAGGCCGGTCAGCGTCGACGATCCGAATGAATCATTCATATGTGTCCGACTGATCGTCCACCCTGATGAGTCGTACTCTTACGGCTGGGTCGGCTCGGCCGGTGGGCACTCCCCCGCAAAGTGATCGTCAGATGAACATTCTGTGGCCACGGACCGTTGGCCTGCGGTTCAGTTGAAGCTCAAACACTCTTCCGGTCGGGGAACCACCGCCTTCGGGTGTATCGCAGGAGTTATGCATGAGCCTCTCTCGTCGTCGTTTGCTCGGAAGCACCGCCGTTGGGCTGGCTGTCGGCGGAGTGCTGCCCAGCCTCGCCACGACCCCGGCCTCGGCCGCTTCCTCCACCGGAACCGCCGGACGGCCGCTGCGGCCGTTCCCGCCGCTGAAGGATGACCCGAACGGGATCCTGGCCCTTCCCGAGGGCTTCTCGTACAAGATCGTCACCCGTGAGGGCGTGACGGACATGTCGTTCGGCCAGGGCAAGACGCCCGGCCTCCACGACGGCGCCGGCGTCGTCTCCAGCAAGCACGCGGGCTTCGCGATCATCCTGAACCACGAGCTGGGCCCGGGCTCGGCGAACGGTGTCCCGCTCGTCCCCGGCACCGTCTACGACCCGGGCGCGCCGCTGGCCGGCGGCTGCACCGTCGTCAACACCGGCCCCGACGGCGGCTTCCTCAGTCAGTGGGTGGGCATCTCCGGCACGGTCCGCAACTGCGCGGGCGGCGTGACGCCGTGGGGCACCTGGCTGACCTGCGAGGAGTCGTCCAACAAGGCCGGTAGCACCTGGTCGGGCGGTGGCCAGTCCGGCACCTACCAGAAGGACCACGGTTACGTCTTCGAGGTCTACCCGACCGGTTCCGAGACCCAGCTGCCCAAGCCGATCAAGGCGTTCGGCCGCTACGACCACGAGGCCCTCGCGGTCGAGCCCAAGCAGCGCCGCGTGTACCTCTCCGAGGACGCCAGCGGCCCGAACGGGCTGTTCTACCGCTGGACCGCGAGCCAGGGCAAGCTCGAGAAGGGCTTCGCCGAGCACCTCGGCGACACCGAGGGCACCCTCGAGGCCATGCAGATCCGCGCGGACGACGGCAGCATCATCACCGACGTCTCCTACATCACCTCCGCGCAGCTGGGCCGCCCGTTCAACGTGACGTGGATCGCGGTCCCCGATCGTGACGCGAAGACCGTGCCGACGCGCCAGCAGTTCGCCGAGGGCACCGTCACCCGGGGCAAGAAGTTCGAGGGCGTGTGGAGCAACGGCGACGGCTGCTACATCGTCAACAGCTTCGCCTTCGCCACCGCCGACCTGCCCCCGGACGCCGCCAAGCACGACGGCATGGTCTGGTTCTACGACTACAAGGACGAGACCATCACCCTGGTCACGTACTTCCCGCACAACCCGTTCGCCGAGGGCGAGGGCGTGCCGCCGAAGTACACCGACATGACCTTCGACGGCCCCGACAACGTCACCGTGACGCCGTGGGGCACGCTGGTCCTGGCCGAGGACGGCGTCCGCGCCTCCCACGTGCTCAGCTCGGTCCCCGGCGGCCCGACCTACGCGATCGCGCGCAACCAGCTCCAGATCGGCACCAGCAACGGCCAGCCGACCTACTCGGAGTTCACCGGGCCGACCTTCTCCCCTGACGGCAAGGTCCTCTTCGTGAACATCCAGACGCCGGGCATCCAGCTGGCCATCACCGGCCCCTGGCAGGACTACCTGCGTTAGGCGACGTGACGGCCCCGGGGCGAAGACGCCTCGGGGCCTCTGTTCCGGCGTCGCCTGGTCAGCCGGGAGACGACGAACCAGACCACGGCCACGACGACCAGCACGATGACGGCGTTGGTCGCGACGCCGGCGTAGCCCTCGACGACGGCCCAGTTCTCGCCCAGGAAATAGCCGGCCAGCACGAAGAGTGTGTTCCACACCAGGCTGCCGAGCGTCGTGAGCAGCAGGAACACCGGAAGCGGCATGCGTTCGACGCCGGCCGGGATGGAGATCAGGCTCCGGAACAGCGGGATCATGCGCCCGAAGAACACGGTCTTGCGGCCGTGCCGGGCGAACCAGGCCTGGGTTCTCTCGATGTCGGCCGGGTTGACCAGGGGCAGCTTGGCCGCCAGCCGCGTCAACCGCTCCTGGCCGAGGAGCGCGCCGAGGCCGTACAGGGCGGCGGCGCCCACGACCGACCCGAGGGTCGTCCACACGATGACCGCCCACAGGGAGAGGTCCCCCCGAGCCGCGGCGAAGCCGGCGAGGGGCAGGATGACCTCGCTGGGCAGAGGCGGGAAGAGGTTCTCCAGAGCGATGGCGATCCCGGCGCCGGGTGCCCCCAGCGTCTCCATCAGGCCGGTTACCCACCCGGCGAGGCCGCCGAGGTCGCTGCTCATGGAAAGATCCCCCTCGGATTGGCTCCGTCCACGCTAGAGAGGCGAAGATCAGCGTCCGATGAGGTGGGCGTTAACCGTCCGCTAACCTGGCCGCGCTCAGACGTAGTCGCCGGGGGCGACCACTCCGTGGCGGGTCTGCCGGATGACCGCCGCGACCATCGCTTCGGCGGCCGCCGACGCGTCGAGGCCCGGCGCGAGCCGGGCGACGAGCCGTTCGCCGTCGGCCTCGATCCGGGCGCCGCCCTGGCCGAGGGCCTGGTCGGCGACGGCCTGGACGGCGGGAAGGTCGACCCAGCACGAACGCGCACGCACCCATCCCGGCCCCCGCTCCACCGGCGCGATGCCGAAGGCGGCCGGATCGACGTCGCCCTCCGCGGCCGCGACGATGAGCTGCTCGACCCCGCCGAGGATGGCGGCGGTCTCGTCGGCGGTGGCCAGCCGGCCGTCGATGCCGAGGCCGCAGCCGAGCTTGCCGTCCAGGCGGTAGACGTCGAACTCGACGGGTGCGTCGAACGTCCGGTCGCCCGCGCCGGGTTCCAGGCCGGAGGCCGGCAGGATCGCGCGCGAGTGGCCGGTCGTGTTGTTGACGACCACGTCACGGTGGCACGGCATGCCCCGGGCCCGTTCGGCCCCGCGCATGGCCGCGTTGAGCTTCGCCGAGTCGTACCGGCCGTATTTGTAGGCGGCCAAGGCCGCCCAGTTCGTCTGGACGACCGTCTCCAGGAACGACGGCGACGCGGTGAACGGGATCCAGGTCTCCTGGGACACCGTGCCGACGTAGTCGCGCAGTTCTGGGGAGAAGCGGTTGCTGCACAGGCAGTTGAGCATGCATCCAGGGCTGCCGGTCCAGCGCGTCAGGAGCGAGGCGAAGGCCGCCATCACGACGGCCAGCGGCCGCACGCCCGTCTTCTCGGCGACGTCCGCCAGTGCCTGGGCTGCGGTCCGGGAGCCGAGCAGCATCTGGTGGTGGCCCTCGGCGTCGGGAAACCGGTGTGGCAGACCGAGGGAGCACAACGGCCTGTCGACCGTCTGGCGAACCCAGTATTTGATCGAGCCGTCCAGTTGCCGCTGACCGGTCGGGCTGTGTTCATAGGTGGCGCGGTCGGCCGGATGGTAGACGGCGGGCGGAAGCGGACGACCCGCCAGCAGGGCGGTCAGTTCACTGCGCAGCACCGTCATCGCCGACAGGTCGGCGGCCACATGCGACACGTGCAGCACGATCAGGAACGGGACTCCCGACCGGGTGACCACCCTCACCCTGATCGGCAGGTCGACGGCGGGATCGAAGGCCCGCCCGCCGGACGGGTGCCAGTCGTGTTCGGTGCCCGTCGCCTCGACGACCTCGGCGAGAAGCGTTCCTTCCGCGTGTACGACCTGCTCACCGCCCCGCAACACCGTCCGCAGCGCCTCGTGACGGCCGATCAGCTCGCCCAGGGCCGCGCCGACCGTGTCGATCGTGCTGCCCCGGGTCGCGCGCACCACCGCCGACAGGATGTCGGCGGGCCCGGGGAGGTCCGGCCTGATCCACTCCAGCACGTTCTTCTGGCCGACCGTGAGGGGCCAACGGCCGGATCGCGGTCCCGCGAAACGGATCTTGAGGTCGTCGCACGGAACGCTGTGGCCGAACGGCTGGTTCAATCCCACTCCCACGGCACTGAAGAAATTCGTCGACCGTATTGAGAGGCTTCTCCCGATATCGGTGGGAGCAGGGTAAGGAGCACGATTAAGGGCGTCAAGACGCCGTGTAACTTTCAGGTTCTCCTTTTCCCGCCGAAGGCGGCGCGGGGCTCATTCGGCCTGCTAGGCGCGCATGCACATCCGGAGGACCAAGCGCAATGGGCGCGTTTCCGGTGTTTGCCCGGTGGAAACGCCACCATGTATTTTCGGATGGCCGTTGCCATTCTTCTCGCCAAGGTCAGGAAATTCGACAAAAACCCGTTCGATTCACGCCTGGCGGTCTTTCCGGGTCACGTGCCGAGCGGGTAGGTCTCGACGGATTCGTACCGCAGGGGCGGGCCCAGGTGGCTGACGAACAGCTGCGCCTGGCCGGCGGTCCAGAAGTCTGATTCGAAGGCGCTCAGGGCCTCGGTCAGCGGCGCCAGGTCGGCGTGGGTCCGGGTTCTGGCGACGGTGAAGTGCGCGTGGTAGGTACGCCCGTCGGTGTCCCCCGCACCGGCCCGGCGCGCTCCCGCCGCGATCGAACCGGCCAGCCGCGACAGCCTTCCCGGTTCCCGCACCGCCAGCCACAGCGCGTTCGCCCTGCTTCGTCCGGTGAACGTGCCCGCCTTCCCCAGGGCCAGCGGGAGCGGCTCGTGGTGACGCGCGGCTCGGGCCAGCCTCTCCGTCAGTTCCGGCCGGGCTTGGTCGGGCACCTCGCCGAGGAACGCCAGGGTGATGTGCCAGTTGGCGGGCTCGACCCACGTCAGGTTCGGCCAAGCCTCCCGCAGGGGCGCCACGACCCGCTCGACTTCGGCCAGGACGGCGGGCGGCGGGATCAGGGCGACGAACATCCGGCTCATCCCCGCAGTATCCCGATTCCGGCGGGGTGCGGCAGGCGCGGAGTTCCGCCCTCCGTCGCCGGCCCGCCCTGCCCATTCGCGACTCCTCTGACCAAAACTCTGCGCGTGGCTGGGTCCCACTCCCAGGTGATGGATCAGTTGGGGCCCCAGCTCATCGGGCCACCTCGCTACCAAAGTTTCACTTTTGGTCATTTTGGCCGCGGCCCCGCCGAGTGACGGTTCATCTCTTTCGGCTATCCTCGCGAATGCCTTTATGTCGCCCTAAAAGCGGACATTGCTCCCTTGGCGGTCCGTCGGCGGCGTATCCCGGGCATCCCCTCGTACGAAAGGCGATCGGTGCGTTACCGTCTTGCGCCCCTTGCGGCTGCCGCAGTTCTCTCCCTTCCCTTAATCGCTCAGTCGGTTCCGGCTCAGGCCCAGGTCAAGCCGTGCCACGGCACCGGCACCAACGCCGCGGTCCAGAGCCCGATCCAGATCGACCGGTCGAAGTCGTGCCCGGGCTCCGGCCCCGCGATCGTGATCCACTACCCGGCCTCCGTCAACGGGACGCTCCTCTTCCAGGACAAGGCTCCCCTCGGCGAGACCAGCGAGCACGACGACGTGCGGTTCCTCATCGGCACCGGTGGCACCCAGCCGTACATCACCTACGGCGGCGAGCGTTACAACCTGAACAACGTGCACTTCCACGGGCACGCCGAGCACAAGTTCGCCGGCCAGGCGACCGCTCCGCTCGAGGCGCACTTCGTGCACACCAAGGCGACCGGCACCGGCTACGTCGTTTTCGGCGTGATGATCGACGCCAAGACCTTCCTGGGCCAGACCGAGCACGACAAGCTCATCAAGTCGCCCCCGGCCCTCGGCGCGTCGAAGCCCATCACGGGCATCCACCTGAACGACATGCTGCCCGCCAACCGCGCCACCTTCCGCTACACCGGCTCGCTCACCACCCCGGACGAGGTCGGCAACTACTTCCAGCCGGTCAACTGGGTCGTCTTCGACCAGCACGCGAAGGCGCACCGCCTCAACGTCCTCGGCTACCGGGCCCTGTGGGGCGCGGAGGGCAACTTCCGCGAACTGCAGGAGAACCACCCCGCCGCGAACATCTACTCGTACCACTAATCGCAGCGATTCCGAATACACGCCGGCCGGGGCTCACCTCGGCCGGCGTGGCCGGTTCACGAGCTTCTTCCAGGCTTTCTGTACGTCTCTCCGCAAGCCACCGATGAGCCAGAAAGCCTGAGGCGATCGAGCGCGGGCGCTCACCTGGATGCGAATCGACCGCGCATCGAGGGGGCGGCGTTGTATCAGTCGGCGCCATCGGCTGCACGCTCGACCAGTTCGGCAAGCCCGCCGCGTATCGAGGGTCGGTGTAGTACCAGTCGGCGCGCCGCCGCCCATCTCGGATGAGCTCATTCGACACCTGAAGTGGTGCCGCTCACGTAAAGGATCTGATGGCTAACCTGGAGAAATGAGGGGTGAGCTAGACCTTGTCCTGGAACTGTGCGATCTGGAACGTTTTGATGAGGCTCGCAGCCGACTGGACCACCTGATAGCGGAGTATCCAGACGATCCCCTTCCCATCTTTCTCCTGGCCCACGTCCATATCTGTGAGGGCAGTCCTCGCGCCGCCCGCGAGGCGATCGACCGGGCGATGATCATCACTCCGGAACTCCGGGCCCGCGAACTCGTCCAGGCCAGTCAGCTCTTCTGCCAGCTCGGTGACATCACCCAGGCGATCTCCTACGGCCGGCGCGCGATCGAGATCGATCCCGACCACCCGATGGCCCACCAGGCGCTGGCCGACGCGTACGCCGCCGACCCCGACCTCGACCTGATGCTCGTGGCCGACCACCACGCCGCGAAGGCGGCCGAGCTGGCGCCCGAGAATTCGGACACCGAGCCGCCGCCCGACGAGCTGGTGGAGAAGCGCACCTCCTGGAGCCTGGGGTGGATCGTGGCGGCGGTCGTCGTCACGTTGACCATGAGATGGCTGGGCCACCGGATCGAGGATCTGCTGGGGATCGACCGGCCTCAGGACCAGTCTCCGCTGGTGGGAATGCTGATCGTCCTCGCAGTGGCCGTGGCGGGAGTGTGGATCCACCGGGCGGTCAGGATCCGGCGCGGCGACGACAGGATCGATCACGCCATCCAGCGCTGGCGGGCCGTGTCCCGCGAACTCCAGGTCACGCTCCCCGCCAAGCGCGCCATCTCTGCCCTGAATCTCGCGGGCTGGCTCTGCTTCGTGCCGCTCCTCGTGACGGGGTGGCTCGGCTTCGGCGTGCTGGATGAGGGGGTGACGCCCAGTCCCGGGGCGGCGGCCCGCGCGGCCGTCGCCGTCGCCGTCTTGAGCCTGCTCCTGTGGCTGGCCCTGCGCTGGTGGCTCGGCCCCGGACAACCTCGGCGGTTCCTCACCTCGAGCCTGACGCTGTGCGTCTACCTGCTCATCACCAGCGGCCTCATGGCGACCTCCATCGCCATGGCGACCGCCGAGCTGACGAACGAACGCGCCTGGCTCACCGTCACCGTCCTCCACTTCGCCTGGATCGTGGCGGCCCTTGTGCCACTGATCATGGCGAGGGTCGCATGGGGCAGAGATCGCGCCCGTTGATGCATCGGGGCGTGAGTCACGAGAGCCGCCGGGCGAGCAGGGAACGGGTTCTGGTGATCAGGGCCAGCGCGCTCGCCAGTGCCGGTAGGCCCACCACCAGGGCGATCAGGAACGCCCACGGTATGGCGATCGTGGCCGGATCTCCCGTGCCCTGCGATGACATCGGGCGGCTCAGCGCCACTCCCGTGACCGCTCCGGCGGCCAGTCCCATGGCCGCGCCGAGGCCCGCGATGAAGAGGGCCTGACCGGCCACGACCGCCCGCAGTGTCCAGGGTGAGGCGCCGATGGCGATCATCGTCGCCCGTTCCGGGCGCATGTCGGCCGCCGCCAGGCGGGTCGCGGCCAGGGTGCCGCCGATCACGAGGATGAGGGCGGCGGGGAGCCAGGTCCAGATCCACAGTGGGCCGCTGCTGTCCCGGATGCCCATTTCGCTGCTGAACGAGACCCGGTTGGACACCTTGTAGAGGTCGCGCGGAAGGGTCGAGTCGGTGGGGAGCGGCTGCATCGTGTAGAGCGCGCGTTCGGCGGTGGTGAATCCGGCCTGCTCCATCAGTGATCGCGGCAGCAGCGCGCCGCCCTGGTGGTCGTCGGCGGGGGTGGCCACGACCGCGGGGACTTCAAGGCGGCGATCGGGGTGAGACGCGACGCTGGCCCGCAGGGTCAGTTTGCCGTCGCGAACGGAGGACGGGTCGAACACCACGGCCTTTCCGCTCGCCAGAGCCGCGGCCGCCGCCGGATCGTGGCGGCCCTGCAGGAGTGTGAGCAGGTCCTGACCGCCGATGGCGGCGGTCCGCGCGGTGCGGATGCCGTTCCAGCGTGTCGTGTAGCGCATGGCGTGGCGGCGTCCTTCGGCGTCGTACGCCTGGTAGCCGCCGGCCAGCGGCTCGCGCGGGAGCAGGCGGGCCGCCTCGCTCCGCAGCTTCGCCCAGGTCGGGTCTTTCATCGTGCCGCCCCAGATCGCCAGCATGCCGACCGGGCGGGCCGAGGTGTAGGAGTCGCGGTAGTCCTGCCACTGGCTCTCGGTGCCGATGCCCACCGCGACCGCCGAGGCGGTGACGGCCATCACCGCGGCCACGGCGCTGGCGGTGCGAGACCGGTTGCGCACCGCGTCGCGGACGGCGACCCGCAGCGGGACCCGCAGGCGTGGGGCGAGCAGCCCGGTGAACCAGATCAGCCACGGGGTCAGAATCACCAGCCCGAGCACGATCGGCACCGAGGCGACGAACGGCCACGCCATGGCGCTCTGCCGCCGCGCCACCACGCTCGCGGCCACCCCGGCCAGCACCAGCACGGCCCCGATCGCGGGCCAGATCAGAGCCCGCCCGCGCCGCGCGGTGGCGGCTACGGGCGCGCGTCCGGCCAGGACCGACGCGGTGTGCTGACGGCCCGCCTGCACGGCGGGTACGAGCGCCGCCACCAGCCCGGTCGCCAGCCCGAGGGCGGCCACGTCGAGAAGGGACGCCCAGGGGATGTCCGGCGGCCCGACAGTGCCCCCGAGGCGACCGAGGACCTGCACGGCCAGCAGCCCGCCCGCGATGCCCAGCGCGGTGGCCACAAGGGTGGCGAGACCGCCGAGGACCAGGCCGTCGGCCAGCACGATCAGCCGGAGGTGCCCGGCCGAACCGCCTTGGGCGGCGATCTCGGCCAGTTCGCGGCGGCGTCTGCGGAGACCGACGGCGAAGGCCGGCCCGGCGAGCAGCACGGTCACCAGTACGACCATGATCACCATGGCGCCGACGGCGATGGCGTTGGGGATGTTCCAGTCCTGAGCGGAGGTGCCTCCCCGGCCGAAAGGCAGAGCGCGGGCCGTGACGGACAGGCCCGCCTTGTTCAGCGAGGCCACATCGGTCCAGGAGACGGCCTTGGGGGTGTCGGCGAGCCATCCGGTGCCGAATTCCCTCGCGGACCACATCTCATCCGCCGGCGTCAGCGGGACGTCCGGGCCGACGACCTGCCGGATCGTCGGCTGATGCGGATGGTCGACCACACCGACCACCCGCAGCGGCGCGGCACCGACCGGGCGGAGGAGATCGCCGGGACGCAGACCGAACGCGGGCGTCACGGCGACCTCGCCGGCGTCGGGATACCGACCCTCGCTCAGGGGCAGCATCCCGCTGGTGAGAGGGTCGCGCAGATCGGTCACCACGGCCATGACCCGGCCGGTGTCGAGCCGGAGGTCGCCGACGCCGAAGGGAACCAGGCGGGTGCCCGGCCCGAGGACCGCCATGACCTCGGCCGTGCCGGCCGGTGGGCCGATCGCCACACCGGTGTTCCAGGAAGATCCGTCGGGGCCCTGCTGGAGCGACACCCCGTCGGGCACCCGCGTAAGGAGCGCGTCGGCGGTGCCGAGCCGGCCGGCCATTCCCTCCTGGGCGTTGACGCTGCTGGTGGCGTACATGACGAGCATGCCGGTGGTCACCAGGACGGGCAGGCCGATCATCACCATGATGAGGGCGCTACGGCCCTTCGCCCGCCATGCGCTCCGCCGGGAGATCCGCAGCGCGGCCACCACGGCGCTCATCGGGCGCTCACCATCGGCACGTCGGTCGCGTCGGCGACGACGCCGTCGCGCAGGAACACCACTCGGTCGGCCCAGGCCGCGTATCGGGGCTCGTGGGTCACGAGCAGCACCGACGCGCCCGCCTCGCAACGGGCGGCCAGAAGCCGGAGGATCTCGTCGCCCCCAGGGGTGTCGAGGGCGCCGGTCGGCTCGTCGGCCAGCAGCAGACGGCGCTCACCCACCAGAGCGCGGGCGATGGCTACCTGTTGACGCTGGCCGCCGGACAGTTCGTCGGGGAAGCGGTCGGCGAAGGACTCGGCGCCGATCTCGGTGAGCACGGCCATGGCCTCTTCGCGGGCCTTCCGCGACCGCACGCCGTCGAGTTCGCGGGGCAGCATGACGTTCTCGGCCGCCGTCAGTGAGGTGATCAGGTTCAGGTCCTGGAAGACGTAGCCGACGCTGCGGCGGCGTAACGCCGCCAGGTCGCGCACGGCGGCGAGGTCGTGGCCGTCGATGTGGACGGTGCCCGACGTCGGCCGGTCGAGCCCACCCGCGACGTTGAGCAGGGTCGACTTGCCCGACCCCGACGGACCCATGACCGCGACCAGCTCCCCCTCAGCGATCTGGAGGCTCACCCCCTTGAGGGCGTGGACGGCCGTCTCACCGTCTCCATGGACTCTGGTCACCCCGGCCAGCGCTAAGACGGTCATCGTGCCTCCTTGAGAACGGCCTCGCAGTGGTCGAGCCACCGTTGCTCGGCCTCGGCCTGGAAGATCATGGAATCGAGCACGAGCAGCTGGGCCGGCCCCCCGGTGACGTCACGCTTGGCCCGGGTCAGCTGCTGGAGAGTGCGCATCGTGGCGGTGCGCTGCCGGCGGACGACCTCGGCGACGTCGACCGCTTTGGCCGCGACGGCCATGGCCAGCTTGATGACCAGCTCGTCGCGCGGCCGGTCGGACGGGACCACCGGCGTGGTGAACCACCGCTCCATCTCGGCCCGACCGGCCTCGGTAATCGCGTAGACGACCCGGCCCTGGTCGTCGGACTCCCCCGCCTCGACCAGGCCGTCACGCTCCATGCGGGCAAGCGTCGTATAGACCTGGCCGACGTTCAGCGGCCAGGTCGCCCCTGTGGACGCCTCGAACTCCACCCGCAACTGGTAGCCATGACGAGGCCCCCTGCTGAGCAGAGCGAGCAACCCGTGCCTGATCGACATAGTTACTCAGTATGCATACCGAGTATGCACTCAGCAAATCGATCAACGCGAGCGACTACTTGCGGGCGACCACGGAGCATCCGATCGTCGAGACGGTCGTCAGGAAGAGAGCAACGAGTGACCGAACGCGGCGACGCCGTTGCGCAGTTCGCGAATCCCGGCCCGCCCCCGCACCGGATGCACGTTGTTGGTAAGCAGGACAACGGTCAGTCCACGCGCGACGTCCACCACCAGAGACGTCCCCGTGAATCCCGAATGGCCATACGCGTCGGCCAAGGGCCCGACGATCGCCGGATCACCGATCCGGAAACCCAGCCCCTGCCGGAAGGACGCCCCCGGCACCCTCTGATCCCGCATCATCTCCGCGACCGATTCAGCCGAAAGCACCCCGGCGCCACCCGCGCGCAGAATCTCCGCGAACCGCATCAGATCGCCGGCCGAAGAGAACAGCCCGGCATGCCCGGCGACCCCGCCAAGCGAGTGAGCCGTCTCGTCATGCACCTCGCCCCGCACCACAACCCCGGGAAGTCCCGACGTCAACGTGGTCTCGCCCCCTACGACCGCCCCGAGCTCCGAGGTCAGCGCGGTCACGACGCGCGCCTCACCCTGCGTGCCCGCCCCGCGTTCCGAGGTCGGCCCGGTCTCAGCAAGCGCCTCACCTCGCCCGACCCTGCCGCGGTCTGAAGTCAGTGTGGTCTCACCACACGCGCGTCCCACCGTCGACGCGGTCTCGTCAGAGACCTCGCCGGGCGCTCCGCGTTCCGGCTTGAACTCGGTCGCCGCGATCCTCGGCAGGAAAGTGGCAGGCGGCCGGAAAGAGGTGTCGCCAAGCCCCAACGGCCCCGTGATGATCCGTCGCACCAGCGAGTCCAGCGTCGAACCTGAAGCGATCTCGCACTCCCGCCCCAACGTGATCATCCCGACGTCGGAGTACACATACGCCGCCCCAGGCGGCGCGGTCGACTCCGCGGACAGCACGAAATCCCAACGCCCCTCCCCCGGCGGCACCCCATGAGGCCGCCGCCCCGGCGGCAGCCCGGCTGTATGTGTCAGGAGATGCCTGACGGTGATCGAGGGCCGCGCGCCGTAATAGGAGGGCAGCCACGTCGCAACCGGCTCGTCCAGCGCCAAGAGGCCCGTTTCGACCAGCGACAACGCCACCACCGTCGTGAACAGCTTCGTCAGCGACGCCAGATCGAAAACGCTGTCCTCCCGGACAGGAGGCCGCTCGGAGGCGAGTGTCCCGGAGGCGTCCGCGTATCGAACGAGTTCTCCGGCGGAAGCCACTGCCACCGGAACCCCGTCGACGGCGATCAGCGCCACCGCCGCCGAGGCCACCTCGGGCACCGCGGCGGCCAGGAGCCGGTCAAGCATGGTTGAGTGCGGAGTCCAGGCGGTTTCCTGACGCGACGAGGATGGCGCGGGCCCGGTCGGCGGGGACGGCGTGCTCGATCATGATGACCGCCGTCTTGAGTTCCAGGCCGGCGGCCTCCAGGACCGAGCGGGCCTCGTTGAGGCCGGTGCCGGTGATGTCGCTGACGATGCGGGCGGCGCGGTCGGCGAGCTTGGAGTTGGTCGGGGACATCTCGACCATGTGGTTGCCGTAGGTCCGGCCGCTGCGGACCATCGTGATGGTCGAGATCATGTTGAGCACGAGCTTCTGCGCGGTCCCGGCCTTCAGCCGGGTCGACCCGGTGATCACCTCGGGGCCCACGATGACCTCGAGCGCGTGATCGGCCGCGACCGACAGCGGGCCGCCGGCGTTGCACGACAGCCCGACGGACAGCGCGCCCCGGCGCCGGGCCTCGGTCACCGCGCCCACCACGTAGGGGGCGCGGCCGCTGGCGGAGATGCCCACCACGGAGTCGAGCGGGCCCACGTCGCCGACGGCCGCGGCGCCCGCCGCGGCGTCGTCTTCGGCGCCCTCGACCGATCTGACCAACGCCTCCTCGCCTCCGGCGATGATGCCGCACACCTGATCAGGTGATGTCCCGAACGTCGGAGGACATTCCGAGGCGTCGAGGACGGCCAGCCGGCCCGAGGTGCCGGCGCCGATGTAGACGAGGCGTCCGCCCCGGGCCATGCGCGCGGCGATGGCGTCGATGGCGGCTGAGATCGCGGGGACCACCGCGGCCACCGCACCGGGGACGGTCGCGTCGGCCGCGTTCATGCGGCGGGCGATCTCCTCGGTGGGGAGCTCGTCGATCCGGCGGTGCCGGGGATCGCTCTGTTCGGTGACCAGGCCGCCCAGCGACTGTGTCATGAGAACTCCTTACGGTAGAGCCAGAAGACCCGCTCGACCCGGGCGCCGACGGCCTTCGCGTAGAACGGGATCGGGCCCACCCAGGCGATCTCCGCGTGAGACAGCCCGGTGGCGGCCATGTCGGCGAGGCAGCGCCGCAGCAGCGCCCGGCCGACCCCCCGGCCGCGTGCCGCCGGAGCGGTGCCCATGGGGCCGAACCAGTGAGGGCGTGTCCCCCAGGCGGCGAATCCCACGATCTCTCCATCGACCTCGGCGTGATAGCACCCGGTGGCCTGTGAGGCCTCCCAGGCCCATGCTTCATTCCAGTTTTCCCGGACGAACCCGGCAACCCCCTCCCGATCATCCGAGACCGGGAGATCGTCGGAGAAATCCTGGGAAAGGTCGACGGTCATGTTGCAGGCCGTCTGATACCGCTCGTACCCGAGACTCTCGGCCAGACACAACGCCGGCGTGTAGCGCACGTCGATGCCGGGCCAGGCGTAGCAGGGCGGATTCCCGGCGAAGCGCATCTCCTTCGCCCCTTCTGAACGGGCCCACGTCTCGGCCTCGGCGACGAGGGCACGCCCGACCCCGCGCCGCCGGGCCGCCGGATCGACGGCGATCAGGTCGATATGCCCGACCTCACCGGACATCGAGGTGAACACGAGACCGTCCTTGAAGGCGAAGGACGTCCAGCGGCGGTCCTCCGGCGGCGCGACCAGGCGGTCGGCCAGCGCGAGGGCGACGTCGGCGTCGAGATGCAGAGCCTCGCCGAGGTTCACGCGAGCGCCTCCACCGGGATCACGCTGCGGCGTTGCGGGTGGTAGCAGGCGTGCGCCTGAGCACCGTCGGACACCAGGGCGGGCACCGCCGCCTCGCACTCCGCGGTGACGAAGGGACAGCGGCGGGCGAACAGGCAGCCGCTGTCGGCGTGGGACTCGTCGAGGGCCTCGGTCGGGACGACGCGGTCGGGGCCCGGCAGTTCCACCCCGTGCAGGACGGGGATCGCGGACAGCAGCGCCTGCGTGTAGGGGTGCACCGGGCCGGAGATCACGCTCTCGGTCGGGCCGCTCTCGACGACCATGCCCCGGTAGATCACGTAGAGCTCGCCGTCGCCGCCGATGTAGCGGGCCGTGGCGATGTCGTGGGTGATGAACAGGACGCTGACGTCGAGCCGTTCGCGCAGGTCCTTGAGCAGGGACAGCACGCCGAGCCGCAGCGACACGTCGATCATCGACACCGACTCGTCGGCGACCAGCACCTCGGGATCCACGGTCAGCGCGCGGGCGATCACCACGCGCTGACGCATGCCGCCGGAGAGCTGGTGCGGGTAGCGCGGCAGCACGTATCCGGGGTCGATCCCGACGAGGGCCAGCAGCTCACGGGCCCGCTCGTCCATCCAGGCGCTGTCGCGGCCGGTCTGCTTGGCGCGCAGGGCCAGCGGCGCGGCCAGGGTCTGGTGGATGGTGCGGGTCGGGTTGAGCGCCGAATAGGGGTCCTGGTGGATGAGCTGGATCCGGCGGAAGAACGGCTGGCGGTGCCGGTGCTTCAGCGTCGACATCGGGGTGCCGTCGATGACGATGTCACCCGAGTCGTAGGTCTCCAGCCCGGCGACGATCCGGCCGAGGGTGGTCTTCCCGCAGCCCGACTCGCCGATGAACGTGACGGCGCCGCCCTTGGGGATGGTGAAGTCCACCCCGCGCAGAGCGGGCACCGCGCGGGCGCCGAGCATGTTCCCGCGCTGTTTGTACGTCTTGGTGATGCCACTCGCGGTGATCACGCATACTCCTTGGGAACGACCGGGGTGGCCAGGCGCCCGACCGCGTGGCAGGCGACGGTCCTGGCGTCCCGGGTGACCGGCACGGGGTCGACGGTGTCGCACACGGCGATCCGCATCGGGCAGCGCTCGCGGAACACGCACCCCTGAAGGGGGATGGTGCCCAGCGTGGGCGGCCGTCCGGGCAGCGCCGTGGCCCCGTCGATGTCGCCCGACAGGCGCGGGATCGCCCTGATCAGGCCCTTCGTGTACGGATGCCGGGGCGCCCCCAGCACCTCGGTGGTGGGACCGTGTTCGACGACGCGGCCTCCGTACATGACCGCGAGGCTGTCGGTCACCTCGGCGGCCACGCCCATGTCGTGGGTCACGATCAGCGTGGTCAGCCCGCGCTCGTGGTGGACCTCGCGGACGATGCGCAGGATGGCGGCCTGCGTGATCATGTCGAGGGCGGTCGTGGGTTCGTCCAGGACCACGAGATGGGCGTTGAGGACCAGGGCGAGCATGATCCCGACCCGCTGCCGCATCCCGCCGGAGAGTTCGTGCTGGTAGGAGTCCAGCACCCGGCCGCCGTCGAGACCCATCCGCCCGAGCAGCGAACGCGCGTCCTTCAGCAGGGCGGGCAGATCGTCGAAGTCGTGTGAGCGCCCGAGGTCGAGCAGCTGCTTGCCGACCGTCTTCAGCGGGTTCAGCGAGTTCTGGGCCGCCTGGAAGACGTAGCCGACCTGGCGGCCACGGGCCTTGCGCAGGTCCTCGCCCTTGAGTTCCACGATGTTGCCCAGGCCGTCGATCTCGACGGTGCCGTTCTTGATCCGGCCGGGCGACTGCACCGCGTTGAGCAGCGACAGCGCCAGAGTCGACTTGCCGGAGCCCGATTCGCCGACGATGCCGGTGATGGTGCCGGGGGCGAGTGACAGGGACACGCCCCCGAGCGCGGGGAGTTCCCCGGCGGGGGTCTTGTAGACGACGGTGAGGTCGTCGACGCGCACGCCGGGCGCGGAAGTTCTGGTCATTTTGGCCTACTCCTCACGCAGACGTGGGTTGAAGATCTCGTCCATCGCGTCGACGACCAGCACGATGCCGAGCGTCAGCAGCAGGATCGCCAGCAGCGGCGCCAGCAGGTAGGGCAGCGCCGCGGTGCTCGACAGGGCTCCGCCGCCGAAGACCGACAGGTTGAGCATCACGCCCCAGTTGTTGGCGTCGAACGGCAGCACGCCCAGGAAGAACAGGCCGACCTGCGCGTAGATCGCGCCGGTGACGGCGATGAGCATGTTCATGGCGATGTAAGGAGCCATCGAGGGCAGCAGTTCGCGTCCGATGATGTGCCGGGTCGACAGTCCGAGGCCCTTGGCCGCCTCGATGAAGCCGCGTTCCCGCAGCGAGAGCGACTGCGACCTGACCGCACGGGCGATGCCGCCCCAGCCGAGCAGGCCGAGCACGACGCCCATCTCGATCGGGCTGGTGAACTTCCACACCGTGGACAGCACCAGCAGCAGCGGCAGGCCGGGGATGGTGAGCTGGAGGTCGGTGAGCCGCATCAGCACGGTGTCCCAGCGGCCCCGGTGGAACCCGGCCAGCAGGCCGATGACGGTGCCGAGCGCGACCGTGATCACGGCCGTGGTCAGGCCCGCGAGCAGCACATATCGGGTTCCGGTGACCACCAGGGCGAGCACGTCGGTGCCCTCGAAGTCGGTGCCGAACGGGTGCGCCCAGCTCGGTGAGGCGTAGAGCGCGTTGTCGTCGCGCGGCAGCGGGTTCGGGTAGAGCAGCGGGCCGAAGATGCCCATGAACACGAACACGAGGACGATGCCGACGCCGACCATGCGGCTGGGCTTGCGCCGCATCACTCGCCCGACCCCGCGCCAGAAGTTGCGGCGCAGCGTCACCGTTGTCGGCGGCATTCCTTCAACGACGGTCATGCCGTTTCTCCCTTCCGGACTCGGGGGTCGATGACGGCGTACAGAAGGTCGGCCGCGATGTTGGCGATCACGATCGCGACGGTGAGCACCAGGAAGGTGCCGCCCATCAGCGCGTAGTCGCGGGCGCCGATGCTGTTGACGAGCAGCAGGCCCAGCCCCGGATAGTTGAAGATCGACTCGATGAAGATCGCGCCGCCGAAGAGCATGCCCAGAGACAGGGCCAGGATCGTGAACAGCGGCAGGATCGCGTTGCGGGCGATGTAGCGGAACAGGATGCCCCGGCTCATGCCGCGCAGCTCGGCGGCCATGATGAAGTCGTCGCCGAGCACGGTCGCCACGCTCGATTTCATCGCCAGGATCCAGCCGCCGTAGCTGGCCAGCGCGTAGGTCAGCACCGGCAGCGTCGCGTGCTGGATCAGCGAGGCGATGTAGGGGCCGTTGAAGCCCGGCGTGAACATGATGTCGACAGGGCCGCCCGAGGGCAGGATCGGCCACAGGGTGGAGAAGACGGCCACCACCAGCAGGGCGATGACATATTGCGGCACGCCGTGCAGCAGCGAGCCCGAGATCGACAGGGCGTCGCCGAGCTTGCCCGACCGCTTGACCGCCGCGTAGACGCCCAGGGTCACCCCGAGCAGGAAGCTCAGCAGCGTGCCGCCGAGCACCGGCAGGATGGTCCATTTGGCCGCCGACCCGATGATGGTCGCGACGCCGGTGCCCGGGGTGCTGAGCGACTGGCCCAGGTTGCCGTGGATCAGGCCGTTCAGGTAGTCGACGTACTGGCTCCACAGGCTGCCCTTCGGCAGGAAGCCGTAGAGCGCCGCCGTGGCGCGTTCCGCCGCGTCGGGCGACATGCCCTGTTCGATGAGCTTCTCGTACTGGCCTCTGACGGGGTCACCCGGGATGTTGCGGATGATCACGAAGCTGAGCGTGGTGACCACCCAGATCATGGCCAGACCCCGGGCCAGGTGGCCCGAGAGCCGCCGGACGACGGTTTTCATCGGGCCCCCTGTTGCTTGATCAGACCGAGCTGCATCCACACCCCGGCCGGCAGGCGCAGCATGTCGCTGTCGTTCGGCGGCCAGCCGGTGAAGCGGGAGTCGTTGACGAACTGGGTGTTCACGTAGTCGTACAGCTGGATCATCGGCAGGTTCTGGTTCGTCAGGGTGGCCAGGGTGCCGACGATCTGCTTCTGCTGGGCGGGCGTGGCCGCGTTCAGCTGGTTGGTGAGCGCACCGGGGTTGACGCCGTCAACGGTCTCGGGGCCGCCCATCCAGTTGCCCTGGGTGCCCGGCGCGACGTGGGTCAGGTTCCCGGCGAGCAGCTGCCAGCCGTTGGCCGAGCCGTAGATGCGCTGGTAGATGTTGTACGGCGCGGGCCCGAGAGCCATCAGCCACAGCCCGATGTCATACTTCCCGGCCGCCAGCTCGTCGAGGTAGAGCGTGTAGTCGGCCGAGGTCAGGACCGACGCCTGGATGCCGTGGTCGTTGAGCTGGCTGGTGATCGCCTTGGCGGCGGCGACCCAGTCGGAGAACGAGGCCGGCACGTGGAGCTCCACGACCCACGGCGAACCGTCGGGCATGGTCCATTTGCCGTTGACCTGCTTCATCCCGGCGGCCTTCAGCTCCTGCGCGGCCTTGGCCGGGTCGAGCTTGTACTGGTCGAGGCCGTTCTCCGAGTTGCCCAGCCACGACTTGGCCGACTCGGAGTGGATGCCCGTCGTGGTGGGGGACGGGGTTCCGCCCTCGGGCGAGGCGACCTTGGTGACCTGCGAGCGGTCGATCAGGTAGGCCAGCGCCTTACGGACGTGCACGTTGTCGTAGGGCGCCTTGGTCTGGTTGAACGCCATCGACACCGCGACCGGGGAGAAGCCCTTGACGACCTCGTTGCCGTCGGTCTGCCGGATGCGGTTCAGCACCCCGGAAGGAGTGGCGGTGAAAGGCGCGCTGTCGAGGCGACCGGCGATCAGGTAGTTCCAGATCTGCTGGTTGCCCGTGTAGTTGAGCACCTTCACCATCTTGGGCGCGATCTTGTCGCTGGCCCAGAAGTGCTTGTTCTTCACCAGCAGCGCCTCGCCCGGATTCACCCGCTCCAGCACGAAGGGCCCGGCCGAGACGTCCTTGGCCGGGGCGAAGGTGATGACCTTCTGCGCCAGCCCGGTGATCGTGGCCTTGGCCTTCTCGGCGGCGGGCCCGGTGCCCCTGGCCAGCTTGAGCTGGGTCCAGAAGTCGGCGGGCAGCAGCGAGCCGAACACGTGGGCCGGGACGACCACCGTGGACAGCACGTTCCGCAGGAAGGTGTTGCTCTTGTTGGCGCCCTGGGTGACCTTGAGCGTGTGGGCGTCGACGACGATCACGTCGGCCGCCGCTCCGGCCGCCTTCGGGTCGACGGCGTAGGCGGTGCCGCCCTGGGTGTAGGCCAGGCCGATCGAGGTCTTCACGTCTTCGCTGGTCACGGGCTTGCCGTCAGACCATTTGGCGTTCGGCTGGAGGTGCACAACGACCTGGCTCTGGTCGGGCGTGGTCGTCCAGCTCTGGGCGATCCCCGGATAGAACAGGTTGGGGTCGACCGGATCGTTCTTGGGCCATGCCAGTGACATGGCGTCGTAGCCGAGGAACGTGTTGCCCTGCGGGTTGAACGGGTTGATCGGCGCGGTGGCGTCGATCTGCTTGGCTCCGTCGATCGTGGTGTAGACGCCCGCTTCGCCGGACCCCCCCACGCCGCTGCACGCGGTGCCCGTGACGGTTGCGATCACCGCCACGGCTGCGATCGCCGCGAGTCGTCTCATGAACTTCTCCTGGTTGCCGGTTTCCCTGGACGATACGGGCGGCTTCCGGAGAGGTCAATTTTTTTCACCCGTGGCGACGGGTGTGGAGTAAATTTTTACCAATCGGCATCTAGCTGCGAAGACGTCGTGAACCGTAGGTGTCCAATGCGTCTTTGGTGACCCGGAGAGCGGCGTCGGAGACGCTGAAAGTCCGCTGGGCGACGCCCACGAAGATGCAGTCGACGATGAGCAGCTGACTGATCCGGCTGGCGAGCGCGCCGGGCCGGAACTCGGTCTCCCGGCCCGCCGAGACGAGAACGTGGTGCCCCAACTTGGCCAGAGTCGAGCGGGGGTTGTTGGTGATCGCCACGACGACCGCGCCGGCCTCCCGGGCGGTTCTGACCGGCTCGACCACGTCGGCCGTCTCGCCGGTGCAGCTCACCGCCACCCAGACGTCGTCGGCGGAGGCCAGCGCCGCCGCCGTCAGCGCGAGGTGGACGTCGGTGAACGGGTGCCCGGCCAGGCCGATGCGCATCAGCTTCTGCGCCATGTCGGCCGCGACCAGCCCGGAGGCCCCCACGCCGAGCATGCTGACCCTGCGGGCGGTGGTCAGGACGTCCACGACCTTCCCGAGCCGCTCCGGCTCGAGCTGGGCGGCGGTGTCGGCGATGGCGTCGGACTCGGCGCGGGTGACCTTGGCGATCAGGTCGGCGAGCGGGTCGGTGGGGCCCAGGTCGCCCGGCACCAGCCGGTCGGCCCCTCGCTGCGACTGGGACTGCGCCGAGGCCGCCGCGAGCGCCAGGCGCAGCTCGGAGTAGCCCGAGAAGCCCAGCGCGCGGGCGGTCCGCACGATCGTGGCCTGGCTGGCGCCGGAGGTGGCGCTGAGCTCGGTGATCGTGCTGCGGGCGACCATCGCGGGATCGTCGAGGATCAGCCGCGCGATCGATCGCACCGAGGGGGTGAGCGAGGGCAGCACGGCCCGCACGCTCGCCACCAGGTTCGCGGCCGTCGGTCCGCTCATGGGGGGCTCTCTTTCTCCGGTACGGGGGGTCGGTGGGCCAGCCGGCGCGCGGCGGCCCTGGCCGAGGCGAGGGAGTTGCCGTGCGTGGCGACGTAGCCGGCGCCGGAGGGCGGCCCGGGGAGGCCGGTCTCCACCACGATCGCGTCAGGCCGGGATTCCAGGGCGCGGCCGAGGATCTCCCTTATCCAGCCGTGCCGGCGGGCGTCCTGGACGACGATCACCAGGGGCCGGTCGCCGTCGAGATCGGGCAGGGGGTCGCCGACGGTGACGGTGATCGCCTCGGTGCCGGGGAGGAGTTCGGCCAGCGCCCGCGCCACGCCGGGCGGGGTGCCGCTGTCGGCGGCCTGGTGGGGGCGGGCGACGATCTCCACGACCAGCGGCGCCTCTTCGAGCCGGGGTTCGCCGACCACATGGAGGGCCGCGGCGGCGGCCGTCAGGCCGAGGTCGTCGTCGGGTTCGGCGGCGGCCAGCGCCCTGGCGGGGGCCTGCCGGGCGTGCCAGTCCACGAGATCCTGAACACGCTGCGAGGCTTCGGCCAGGCGTTCTTCGGGGAGCCGGCCGTCGTGGACGGCGGCCACGATGGCGTCGCGGAGGGCGTACACGGAGGAACCGTCGTGGGAGGAGATCCCCGCGCAGACCGCGTCGGCCCCGACGGACAGGGCGCGGACGGCGATCTCCTCAGGGGCCCAGTGGGCCGCGACGGCGCGCATCTCGATGGCGTCGGTGACGATCAGACCCTGGAACCCCAGGATTCCCCTGAGCAGGCCGGTCATGACGGTGTGGCTCAGCGTCGCGGGCACGTCGTCGAGCGCCGGCACGAGCAGGTGCCCGCACATGATCGCCCGCACGTCGGCGTCGATCGCGGCCCGGAAGGGCCGGATGTCCCGCTCGGTGAGGATCTCGGGCGACACGTGGACGGTGGGGAGCTCCACGTGAGAGTCGGCCACCGTGTCGCCGTGCCCGGGGAAGTGCTTGGCGCAGGCCGCCACCCCGGAACTCTGCAGCCCGTCGACCCAGGCCGCGGTGTGCCGCGCCACGAGTTCGGGGTCGGCGCCGAACGAGCGGACGCCGATGACGGGGTTGTCGGGGTTGGCGTTGACGTCGGCGACGGGGGCGTAGTCGAGGCTGATCCCGGTCGTGCCGAGCAGCCTGCCGATCCGCCGGGCGACGTGTTCGGTGAGGGCGATGTCGTCGGCGATGCCGAGGGCGTGGTTGCCCGGCCACGAACTGCCGGTCCGGGCCTCCAGCCGGGTGACCGAACCGCCCTCCTCGTCGACCGCCACGATGACGTCGGGGCTCTCCGCGCGGATCGAGGCGACCAGATCGGCCGCTTTCCGCTGGTCGGGGAGGTTGCGGGCGAACAGGACGACCCCGCCGAGGCCGTCGCCGAGGGCCCGGCGCAGCCAGTCGGGCGGCTCGGTGCCGTCGAACCCCGGCTGGAGCACGCTCATCGCCATCCGCTCAAGCCGCATGCGCGTCCCCGATCACCCGGCGGTGCGCGTCGGCCGACGGGAAGGCGGCCCGCAGCCCGAGCGCGGCGGCTCCGGCCGCGTTGTCTCTCGCCGGGATGGCCTCACCGACTTCCTGGCGGACCAGACGGGCCAGTTCGGTGGGCTGGGTGAGCAGAGATCCCGCGAGGACCAGCGGGCCCTTGAGCTGCCCGAGCGCGCGGGCCGACCTCGTCAGGCGGCGGGCGGCGTCGACGATGATCATGCGGGCCACCTCGTCGCCCTCGCGGGCGGCCTGGTCGGTGATGGGCGCGAACCGGCCGAGAGAAGCGGGGCCGTGGTCGGCTATCTGGGCGTACACGTGGGAGACGATCTCCGGTTCCGAGGTGCCGAGGTCGAGCCGGTCGACCAGATCCGTGCGGACTCCCCGGCCGTCGAGGGCCTGCAGCGCCGCCTTCACGGCCTGGCGGCCGATCCAGACGCCGGAGCCCTCGTCGCCGACGAGCCAGCCGTGGCCGTCGACGACCTTCGCGACCTCCCACCCCGAGATCCGGGCCGCGACCGCGCCCGTCCCCGCGAGCAGGACCGTGCCGTCGGGCTCGGCCGTCGCCCCCGCGAAGGCCACGAGCACATCCGCCACGACGCTCGGGCGCCCGGGTAGCCCGGCCGAGTGCCAGGCCTCCCCCGCGAGTTTCCCGGCGCGGCCGGCCCCCGATCCGGCCAGGCCGAACACGCCGCCGACGACCCGGGAAGGGTCGAGCCCGCGCATGGCGTCGCGGAGCGCGGCGAGCAGATTGGCGGCCGGATCGGCGGCCGAGAGCACGTTCGCGCCCTCGGCCAGGCCGCGTCCGGCGACCTCGCCCGACTCGCTGACGACGACGCACCGGGTGCTGGTGCCCCCGCCGTCGACTCCGATGATCAAAGCTGTCACAGCTCATCCCCCTGGAAATACCTTCCAAGAAGGTACAAGAGGATGAAGATTTCCTACAACGACCGCGCTGTTAGCCTCGTCACTTCTCGGTTATCGACGGCAGGCCGGGTATGGGGTCGAAATGGGACACCTGCCCAGGCCACGCGGCCCTATTTCCGAGGGGATCATCTCGGCGCTCAGCGGTGGCGCACTGCCATCGGCGGGCGTCACCGACCCGTTCGGGGAAGATCTCCAACTGTCCCTGTACGTCTGCTACGAGCTCCACTACCAGGGCTTCTCCGGCGTGGATTCCGGCTGGGAGTGGGACCCCGACCTGCTGAGACTGCGGCTGGACCTCGAACGGGTCTTCCTGGGGGCGCTGCGCGACGGCGTCCCGGGCGGCGACGACGTCGAGGCGGCCATCGACGAGCTGATGACGGACGCCCCCGGCGGCGTCTCCCACTTCCTGGAGGACAAGGGCGAACTCTGGCACCTGCGGGAGTACGTCGCCCACCGCTCGATCTACCACCAGAAGGAGGCCGACCCGCACGCCTGGGTCATCCCCCGGCTGACCGGCCAGGCCAAGGCCTCGGTGGTCGCCGTGGAATTCGACGAATACGGCGGCGGCCAGGGCTCGGCCATGCACTCGGCACTGTTCTGCGACCTGATGCGCGGCCTCGACCTCGACGACTCCTACCTGGCCTGGCTCGACGACGTGCCCGCGCCGATGCTGGCCGTGGTGAACCTGATGTCGATGTTCGGCCTGCACCGGTCGCTGCGCGGGGCCCTGGTGGGCCACTTCGCGGCGGCCGAGATCACGAGCTCGCCGAGCGCGGCCAGGATGACGCGGGCACTCGACCGGCTGGGGGTCGAGGAGACGGTGTTCTTCACCGAACACGTGGAGGCGGACGCCGTCCACGAACAGGTGATGCGCCGCGACGTCATCGGCGACCTGCTCCGCCGCGAACCCGAGCTCACCGCGGACGTGGTCTTCGGCCTCCAGGCGACCGACCTGGTGGAAGGCCGCTTCGCCGCCCACCTGCTGGGCGCGTGGGACGCCGGCCGGACCTCACTGCGGGAGGCCGCGGATGCCCGATGAGCGGCGGATCACGATGGTGACCGGCGGGCCGATCCTGGTGGAGGGCCCGGTGGAGATCACCCTGGACGACGGGCAGGTGGTGCGGTCGGACCGGTTCGTGGTCGCGCTGTGCGCCTGCCGTCGCAGCAAGACCTATCCGTTCTGCGACACCAGCCACCGCCCGAAGCACCGACGTGGAGAGACATGAACATCGATCTGACCGGCAGGACCGCGCTCGTCACCGGCTCGACGCAGGGCATCGGCCTGGCCATCGCGACCGGCCTGGCCCGCGCCGGGGCCAGAGTCGGGGTGAACGGCCGCAACGCCGAGCGGGTGGAGAAGGCCGCGGCCGAGGTGGGCGGATTCCCGGTCGTCGCCGACGTGGTGGCAGGCGCCGACGAGGCGCTGCCGGACGTCGACATCCTGATCAACAACTTCGGGATCTTCGAGTCGCGCCCCGCCCTGGAGATCACCGACGAGGAGTGGCGGCGCTACTTCGACGCCAACGTCCTGTCGGCGGTCCGGCTGACCCGCGCCTACCTGCCCGGGATGATGACGCGCGGGTGGGGCCGGGTGCAGTACATCGCGAGCGACTCGGCGGTGACGACGCCCAGCGAGATGATCCATTACGGCATGTCGAAGACGGCGCTGCTGGCCGTCTCCCGTGGCTTCGCGAAGGAGGCGGCCGGGACCGGCGTCACCGTCAACAGCGTCATCGCCGGGCCGACCCACACGGGTGGGGTCGAGGAGTTCGTCCACAGCCTGGTGGGCCGTGACCTGCCATGGGAGGAGGCGCAGCGCGAGTTCATGCGGCTGCACCGGCCCCACTCGCTGATCCAGCGGCTGATCGAACCGGAGGAGATCGCCAACATGGTGACCTACCTGGCCTCACCGCTGGCGTCGGCGACGACGGGCGGCGCGCTGCGGGTCGACGGCGGTTATGTGGACGCGATCCTGCCCTAGCCCTCGCAGGTGAGAACGGGCTCGGCGTCGTAGACCGTGTGGAATTTCTGGCGGCGTACTTCCTTGCCGTCCTTCTTGAACACACGGGTCACGTCGATCGAGAAACCCTGGGCGCCGCCCATGGGAAGGCAGTCAGGCCCCGAGTCAGTGATGGGTGCGGCGGTCCTGGTGTCATACGCGCCGGAACTCTCGGCCTCGACGTCCCAGCGTTTGGTGCTCCAGAACGTCACGGTCACCGACGTCGAGGTGTACGAGGTCGTCACCAGCACCCCGTACTTGGAGTCGTTCTTCCACCGGAAGTCGGGCTGCGGGAACGACACCGTCGACTCGCGCCCGGCCGGGTAGCGGGAGATGTAGTACTGGTGCGCCATGTGCTGGACGTCCTCGAAGCCGCCGAAGAACACCGCGTTGAACATGGTCGTGACGAACTGGGAGATGCCGCCGCCGACGTCGTTGACGAACCGGCCGGCGGAGATCATCGGCGCCGAGACGAAGCCGCGCGCGGTGTCGCGCTTGCCGACCGTCCCGTTCAGGGAGAACGTCTCCCCCGGCATGACCAGGTGGTTGTCGAGGATGTCGGCGATGGTGTGGATGTTGGTGACGCGCGGCGCGCAGCACGGGTGCTGCGTGGTGAACGTCGAGACCTTCTCCTTGATCCCCAGCGCCTCGGCCTTCGCCGTCGTCAGCGCGGGCTCGCTCGTGGTGAAGGACACCTCGACGGTACGGTTCCCGCCGCCGGCGACGGTCTCCTCGACCGACGTCTTGAGCGCCTCCGCGTCGACTCCCTGACCGGTCTCCGACGGCACGACCACGGGCTTGCCCTTGACGATTTCGAAGGACGCGTCCTTGGGCGCCTTGGCCGCGTCGACCAGCCGGTCCTCGACTCCCACGAGGGCCTTGCGCGCGTTGAACTGCGCCCGCAACTTTCCCGTCCCGTCGGGGAGGAAGCGCAGGTTGGCCGCGACGACCTCGGTGGACAGCTCGGCCGACCGGTCGCCGTTGGTCAGCGTGATCGGCTCGATCGCCCCGGCGGCCGTGGCGTCGGCGAAGCGCCGCATCTCGTCGGCCGTGACGCGCGGCTGGACGGTCCCGAGTTCGACGGTGACCGCCTCGGCGCCCTCGAGATAGGCCTGCCGCAACCGCGTCGCGGTGACGTTCCGGTCGATGACCCGTCCGTCGGCCGGGGCGGCGACCCGGGGAGTGGTCCCCTGGTAGAGGATGCCGCCCTGTTTCGCCGGGCGGTCGACGCCTTCGGCGATCCCGGCGACGGCGGTCGTCAGCAGGGCCTCGTCGACGGTGAGCCGCAGCGGGATGTCCCGCCGCCCGAACAGCGAGCCCAGCGAGGTGACCACGCCGCCGTGCGCGTCGGCCACGGTGGCGGGGACGTCGAAGGCGAGGCCGGCCTGCTGCGGCGTCACCGGCACGGTCTTCTCGCCGGTCGTGACGGCGATCGGCCGCACGGCCCGGTCGGCCAGCGCGGTGGTCAGCTTGGCGCGCGCGTCGGCCGGGTCGAGACCGCCGATGTCGATCCCCGCGACGTAGGTGTTGCGCGGTAACTCACCCGCCATGGCCACGGCCGGGCCGCCGACCGCCGCGACCAGGGCGACGACGACCACGGCGGCGATGACCAGGGGCGTCCGGGAGCGTCGCCGGGGAACGACGGGCGGGTGCGGCCCACTCTTCACGTACGTCACAGCCGCCTCCCGCTCATTTTTCCGGGCATTTTATGGCGAGACGGACATTTATGCCGAGTCAATCACGGGGTCAAATGCGCTTTTATCTCTGCGATGAGCCCGGGGGCGGCGGCCTCGATCTCGACGCGGGTCCGCTCGAAACCGGCGCGGTCGCCGTAATAGGGGTCGTCCACGTCTGGGGAGTCGGCGGCCGGGTCGAACTCGCGGAGCAGGCGGACCTTGGCCCGGTCGGCGTCGGTCGGCGCCATCGAGCGGAGGTCACGGAGATGTCCGCCGTCGAGTGCGATGATCAGGTCGTACCGATCGAACCAGAGGGCGCGGAACTGGCGCGCGCTGTGAGCACTGGTGTATCCGGCGCGGCGCAGGGCGGCGACCGTGCGCTGGTCGGCGGGCTTGCCGGTGTGCCATCCGTGGATGCCCGAGCTGTCGACCTCGACGTCGAGGGCCTCGTCTTGGAGCCTGCGACGGAGGATGTGCTCGGCCATGGGAGAGCGGCAAATGTTACCCGTGCAGACGAAAGTCACCCGAAAGACCACGGAGCGACCCTAACACCCTGGGCGTTTTGTCGCTTTGTGTCCGAATAGACCATTTAGTTATCGAAACTTCCTAAATCGGTTGTTTCGATACCTTGACGGTGATCATCTCATGGGCGAAGACTTCAAAAACACTCGCGTGCCCTCTCCCGCCCGGTAGAACCTCGCCTGGCAGGCACGCACACCTGGAGGAACTTCAGTGAGGATCGTTCCCCGAAGGAGGAGCCGCCAACTGGCGGTCGGCCTCGCCATCCCACTCGCCCTGGTGCTCAGCCCCCTGCCGAGCCTCGCCGACCCGGTGCCACCGGTCAGCGTGGTCACCCCTGACCGGCAGCCTTCCGGCACCCAAGACGGTGTCGCGCTGATTCGCATCGTCGTTCCTGACCAGGCGGCCGTCGACCGCCTGAACGACATGGGCGTGGACCTCGCCGAGTACAAGAAGCCCGTCGACGACGGTCTTGAGATCCACGCGGTGCTGAGCCCGGAGGAGGCCCAGGCGCTCCGCGACCAGGGCTACGACCTGCGCGGCACCATCTCCGACCAGAGCGACTTCGCCGAGAACACGGCGCAGCGTCGCCAGGCGCTCGCGCGGATCGCCGCGGCCGAGGCCGCCGACAGCGACAAGCTGACCGTGCTGCGCTCCGAGTGGTTCACCAACACCGGCGGCCAGCGCTTCCTGTCGGTCGAAGTGAAGTCGAGCGCCGTGGACGCCGAGACCGTGCTCAGCGTGAGCTGGGACAACGGCCCGGGTACCGAGCCCGGTTCGGGCGGCACCGCCACGATGAGCCGCTTCACCGACGCCGGTCAGTACATGTACCACCGGTTCAACTCGCCGCTGCCGATCAACACCGCTCCCTCGAAGGTGACGATCACCAGCAACCGCGGCGGCACCGTCACCGTGGACGTCAAGCAGTGGCTCGGCGCGCCGCAGAAAGCGCCCAGCCCCCACTACGTGTCGGACTTCATCGACCACTACATGGACCCGACGGAGCTGACCGACCGCATCGTCGGTCTCGCCGCCGAGTTCCCGAAGATCGCCGAGATCGTCGACATGCCCAACCTGACCAACGGCTACCGCCGCCTGGCACAGGCGCAGTTCGGCGGCACCGGCGCGTCGTCGTTCTACGTGAGCTCGAAGGCCTACGGCTCGGAGGGCGGCAACGGCATCACCACGGCGCTGACCAACCCTGGTAGCGCTAACAGCCCGCTTTCCGTCGCGGTGAACGCCAAGGCCATCACCGTCAGCCTCGGCACCAACGAGGCCGGCGCGGTCAACAGCACGTCGAAGCAGGTCGTGGACGCGATCAACGCCAGCGCGCCCGCCGCGGCCCTGGTGAAGGCGAGCCTCTACCGCACCAACACCGGCACCGCGGTCGCGCCCGCCGCCGCGGCGGCGACGCTGACCGACGGTCTCCAGGCCCCCGCGAACATCTCGCGCGACCCCTGGCAGACCAAGGTGCTGCGCATCGGCAAGAACCGCGACGGTTCCAAGACGGGTGTCTTCCTGTACTGCCAGGAGCACGCCCGCGAGTGGGTGACCCCCATCACCTGCATGGAGACCGCCGAGCGGCTGCTGCGCAACTACGCCACGGACCGGGACACCAAGGACCTCGTCGACGACCTCGACATCTTCATCCTGCCGGTGACCAACCCCGACGGCGCGCACTACAGCTTCTACGACTTCAACTCGATGCGCCGCAACATGACCAACCACTGCCCCGAGAACAACGGCGACCCCGGTCGCCGCAACTCGTGGGGTGTGGACCTCAACCGCAACTTCTCCGTCGGCTCCCTCTCCGACGGTTACAGCGGCGCCTCGGCCACCTGCACCAGCGACACCTACGCCGGTCCGGCGGAGCTGTCGGAGCCGGAGGCCAAGAACGAGGTCTGGCTGACCAACGAGTTCCCGAACATCAAGTTCGCGATGAACACCCACTCGTACGGCGGCTACTTCATGTGGCCTCCCGGCGCCTACAAGTCGGCCGGCCGTGAGCTGCTCCCGCGCGTCGACTTCGGCACCGAGAACTACTTCTGGGACGCCTCGTCCGAGATCCTGTCGGCCGTCCAGTCCTGGCGTGGCACGGGCATCTGGCCGGGCCGCACCGGTCCGGTCCCGGACGTCCTGTACTCGGCCGCCGGCAACAGCGCCGACGAGCACTGGTTCAACCGCGGCATCATCGGCTGGGACTTCGAGGTCGGCGCCGACCTCTGGAACCCGACCACCAAGCGCTTCGAGGCCGTCGGCTTCCAGCCGCCGTTCGCCGAAGGTCACCAGGAGGCCATGGAGTTCGCCAACGGCCAGATCGCCATCCTGAAGGTCGCCAGCGAGTTCGCCGACGACAGCAAGCGGCCCACCTCCAGCCTGGTCAAGGTGTCGAGCGGCGAAGGCACCGCGACCTTCACCTTCTCGGTGAACGAGGCGGCCAACGTCTACTACACCCTCGACGGCGGCAAGCCGACGCTCCAGAGCACCAAGCTGGAGCAGGCGGGCATGCGTGAAGGCGCCGCGCAGATCACGGTTGACAAGAACACCACCGTCAACTGGTTCTCGATCGACATCGCCGGCAACGTCGAGCGCAACTACGACCCGGCCACCGGCACGGGCAACTACAGCACCAAGACGGTGAAGGTCGGCTAACCGATCTCACCCAAGTGGCCGCCGGGTCCCTACCCGGCGGCCACTTCTGTTCCCAATTTGGACCGACTTCCGGACCACTTGATGAGAATTTCCCGACAGCTGGCGTGAAATGATCAGATCCGGTACGTTCCAGCACGGCAGGCCGCATTCCGGCCTCCCCTGCCCTCACCAGAAGCCAAGGATCAATGCTGTCCACTACCAGGCGAGGATTCCTCGCGGGCTCCGGCGGAGTTCTCGCCGCCGGGCTGGCGTCCGCGGGAACCGCCCAGACGGCGGAGGCACGCGCTCGCGCTCCGCGCAACATCGTCCTCATCCTCGCCGACGATCTGGGCGTGTGTGAGATCGGCCCGTACGGCCAGCGCATCATCGCCACGCCGGTCCTCGACCGCATGGCGGCCCAGGGTGTGAAGTTCACCAACGCCTTCGCCGGCTCGTCGCTCTGCGCCCCTTCGCGTTGCGCCCTGCTGACCGGCGTGCACACCGGTCACGGGACCGTCCGCGAGAACCCCGAAGGCGGCACCCAGCACTCGCTGAACTCGAGCGACCTGACGTTCGCCGAGATCGCGCGGCTGGCCGGATACCGCACCGCGCTCATCGGCAAGTGGGGCTTCGGGCCCGAGCAGCCCGACCAGGACTCCCACCCGAACGTGCGCGGTTACGACGAGTTCTACGGCTACATCACCCACGCGCACGCGCACCAGTACTGGCCGACGTACCTGTGGCACAACAGGGAGATGGTGGCGTTCGACGGGGCGACCTACTCCCCCGACTTCCTGCGCGACCGCGCGGTGAAGTTCATCAAGGAGTCGGCCAAGGACGGCAAGCCGTTCCTGCTCCAGTTCGCCACGATCCTGCCCCACTCGCCGAGCGAGATCCCGGGCGACGCGGGCCGTTATCAGGACGAGCCGTGGACGAAGGCCAACCGCCGCCACGCCGCCCAGGTGACCCGGCTCGACGCCCACGTCGGCGACATCCTCGACGCCCTGCGCGAGGCGGGCGTGGCCGACGAGACGGTGGTCGTGTTCGCCGCCGACAACGGCCCCCACCACGAAAAGGGCGTCGACCCGAACATCTTCAACTCCAACGGCCCCTACCGCGGAGTCAAGCGCCAGCTCTACGACGGCGGCATCCGCATCCCCCTGATCGCCTGGAACCCCGCCTTCACCCCGAAGGTCGTCGACGAGCACGTGGCGCTGTGGGACATCCTGCCGACCGTGGCCGACATCGCGGGCGTGCCGCGGCCGGCCGGCATCGACGGCCGCTCGATCCGCGGCCTGCTGACCGGCGACACCTACGCGGGCCACCCGTTCCTCATCTGGAACCGCCCCCGCAAGATGCAGGCGATCCGGCGCGGCCACTGGAAGCTCATCCGCTTCAACCCGAACATCGCCGGCGCCGGCGCCGAGGGCCGCATCGAGCTCTACGACCTGCGCGGCGACCGGGGCGAACGCCACAACGTGGCCCAGCGCTACCCCGACCTGGTCGACAAACTCATCGAGCTGCTGGACCGATCGATCGGCTCCGACCCACGCGTTCCCTACGGCCTGACGGCCCGTGCCGAGGGAGGCGACGTGGTGGTGTCCCTGGCGAACGGCTCGACCGGCCCCTGGAGCAAGGTCCGGCTGTACCTCGACAAGGACGACGACAAGAGCGTCGGCCAGGACCGCCTGGCCAAGGGCGAGTCCTTCGTGGTGACCTTCCCGGAGAAGGGGAAGGTGGCCCACGCCCGCTTCAAGGTGGACGGCGAAGAGGTCCACTTCAGGATCAAGGTCCGCCCGACTCCCGCCTGACCCCGTCGGTACGCTGACGCGCATGCAGATCATCGAAGGCGCCGGCGTGTGGACGAACGCCGACGGCGACTGGACCGAACACCTCCGCACCCCCGACATGTCCGTGGGGACGTACTGCATCCCGGCAGGCGGAGTCGACGACCAGAGCCCCCACACCGAAGACGAGATCTACGTCGTGACCACGGGCCGGGCCAGGATCGTGACGCCGGGCGGTGAGGCGGAGGTCGGGCCGGGGGCGGTCATCTTCGTACCGGCGGGCGAGGAGCACCGCTTCGTGGACGTGACCGAGGATCTGACCCTCCTGGTGGTCTTCGGCCCGGCCTACGGCTCGCGCGGTGTGGAATAAAAAGTAAACTTTCCTATTGACAGTCCATATGACAGGGGTGTTACATCCTCTTAATTTAAGCCGTAAAGCGCGACCGGAGGATCCCCATGCGCCGACCCCGGCTGCTCCTAGCCCTGTTAACCGCGGCCGCCACGCTTGTCAGCGGGCTGGTGGCCATACCTCAGGCTCAGGCCGCCATCGGTCCTGTGACCTGGTCAGATGAGTTCAACGCCGCAGCCGGCACGTCGATCGACGGGTCGAAGTGGAAGTTCGACATCGGCGGCGGAGGCTGGGGCAACAACGAACAGCAGTACTACACGAACTCGACGCGCAACGTCTCCCACGACGGCGCGGGCAACCTCGCGATCACCGCGCGGCGGGAGAACCCGTCCAACCTGCAGTGCCACTACGGCACCTGCCAGTACACCTCGGGCCGCATCCTGACGGCCGACAAGTTCACCCAGGCGTACGGCCGGTTCGAGTCGCGGATCAAGATCCCGAGGGGCCAGGGCATCTGGCCGGCCTTCTGGATGCTGGGCGGCGGCACCTGGCCCAACGGCGGTGAGATCGACATCCTGGAGAACGTCGGCAAGGAGCCGAACACGGTCTACGGCACCGTCCACGGGCCCGGCTACTTCGGCGGCACCGCGATCGGCGGCAACCGCAACATCGGCGTCCCGCTCGCCGACGCCTTCCACACCTACCGCGTCGACTGGTCGCCCAACCTGATCATCTGGTACCTCGACGGCTCGGAGTACTTCCGGGTCACCCCGTCGAACCTGCGCGGCAACGCCTGGGTCTTCGACCACCCGTTCTTCATGATCCTCAACGTGGCGGTCGGCGGCTACTGGCCCGGCTACCCCGACGGCACCACCCAGTTCCCGCAGACCATGCTGATCGACTACGTGCGCGTCTCGGCCTGGCAGCAGGACGGCGGCGGCACCGGCAGCAACCTGCGGTCGGCGCTGAACAGCAAGTGCGTCGACATCCCGGCGGCCAACCCGGTCGACGCGGCCCGTCTCCAGATGTACGACTGCAACGGCACCACCGCCCAGCAGTGGTCGATCAACGCCGACGGCACGGTCCGCGCGATGGGCAAGTGCATGGACGCGGCGGCGGCCGGGACGGCCAACGGCACCCCGATCCAGCTCTACACCTGCAACGGCACCGCGGCGCAACGCTTCACGCTGTCGGGAGCCGGTGACCTGGTGAACGTCGCGGCGAACCGATGCGTCGACATCGTGGGCCGCAACACCGCGAACGGTGCACAGCTCCACCTGTGGGACTGCACGGGCGCCTCCAACCAGAAGTGGAGCCGCTCCTAGCACCCGTCACCAAGGGAGGACGCCCGCGATCCGGGTGTCCTCCTTTTCGTTTTCTCGACGTGTGCCGGATCGGTTCGGGCCTGATTTATGCCTGTTTCAGGCGTAATTCAGTCGTGATGAGCCATAAGACCCGATGAGTATTGACGGTTCTCGGCACCCGGCTGATACTCGGTTCACTTCGAGAGAGCGTTCTCTGTGAGGGGGTGGGCCATGTCCCAGCGGTCCGCCAACCGCACCCGCGTCATCCGCGCCTTACGCGAACGCGGGCCGCTGTCGCGCCGGGAACTGGCCGACCTCGGGCTCTCCCGTTCGACCGTCACCGTGGTCGTCGACGAACTCATCGGCGCGGGGGTGGTCATCGAGGTGGAAGGGCCGGTCCGGGGTGCCGGGCGGCCCGCTCAGCTGCTGTCCCTCAATCCCCGGCTCGGGGTCGCGGTGGGGGTGGAGATCGCCAACGGGGTGGTGCGCGCCGCGGTCTGCGACGTCTCCCGGCGGCTTCTCTCGCAGGGGGAGATCGCGGTCGATGAGCGTACAGACCCGAAGAAGACCCTGGTCGTGGTGGGGGAACTCATCGAGCGGCTGCTCGACGGGCGGCCACGGGAGAGCGTTCTCGGGGTCGGGGTCGCGATCCCCGGGCCGATCCAGCGGGGCACCGGGCGCAGCGGCCGGGCCACCACGCTCAAGCCGTGGGTGGACGTCAACCCCTACGCCGCCGCCGAGGCGCTGCGGCTGCCGCTCGCCGTCGACAACGACGCCAACCTGGCCGCCGTCGCGGAGGCCACGTGGGGTGTGGCACGCGGGCTGCGGGACGTCGCCTATGTCTATTCCGCCGCCGGCATCGGCGTCGGCTTCATCCTCAACGGATCCCTGTACGCCGGGGCGAACGGCACCGCCGGGGAACTCGGCCACACCACGATCGACGAGAACGGCGAGATCTGCGAGTGCGGCGGCCGGGGCTGTCTCAACACGCTGGCCAACGCCTTCTCGATCACCCAGAACCTGCGGCGGAGCCACGGACGCGAACTGTCCATCGCCGAGGTCATCACGCTCGCCCACGACGGGGATCTCGGTTGCCGCCGGGTCATCGCCGACGCGGGCCGGCACATCGGGCTGGCCGCGGCCAACCTCTACAACCTGCTCGACCCCGAACTGATCGTCCTGGGCGGGAACCTCGCGCCCGCCGGGGAGATCCTGCTGGGGCCGCTGCGGGAGTCCATGGCCCGCCGGGCCATCCACGCAGGGGAGGTACTGCCGCCCTTCATCGTCGGCGAGCTCGATCAGGACGTGGTGGTCGTCCTGGGCGCCGCCGCGGTGGTGCTGCGGGACGACGAGAGGTTTCCGCTGCCCGTCAGGAAGTGACGGCCCGGCTCACGGTTGCCGCCGGGAGCCGGGCCATTTACGCCACGGGGTGGGCCCGTGGCGGCGATACAAATGTGGAGCAATCATGAATCTACCCCGCCTCGGCATGCTCTTCATGCTGGTGGTGGCGACGGCCTGCGGGACGGCTACCGAGCCGCCCGCCACCGCGCCCGAGGGAAAACTGAAGATCGCCCTGTCCAACTCGTTCATCGGGAACCAGTGGCGGGTCGAGATGGAGAACGTCTTCAAAGCGGCCTGCGCGATGCCGCCCTACGCCACCGCCGTCGAGTGCTCGGTCTTCAACGCCGGCAACGACGTGTCGACGCAGTCACGCCAGATCTCCAACCTGGTCTCGCAGGGCGTCGACGGCATCGTGATCAACGCGGCCTCGACGAGCGGGCTCAACGGGGTCGTCCAGCAGGCCTGTGACCGGGGCATCGTCGTGGTGTCGTTCGACAACACGGTCGATCATCCGTGTGGCCTCACGGTGAACACCGACCAGGTGAAGTTCGGGCAGCAGCTCGCCCAGTTCGTCGTCGACCAGCTCGGCGGCAAGGGGAACGTGGTCATGGTCACCGGTGTGGCCGGGACCGGCGCCGACAGCGACCGCAACAAGGGCGCCAAGGAGGTCTTCGCCGCCAGTCCCGGCATCAAGGTCGTGGCGGAATACAGCGGGATGTGGGACTCGGCGACCGCCCAGCGCGTCACGGCGGCGCAGCTCCCGAGCCTGCCGAAGGTCGACGGGGTGTGGGTGTCCGGCGGGACCGACGGCGTCATCAAGGCCTTCGCCGACGCCGACCGGGACATGCCGGTGTTCGGCGGCGAGGCCGAGAACGGCTTCCGCAAGTACATGGCCGGGACCCTCACCCCGCAGGTGACCGGGATGTCGATCGGCCAGCCTCCCTACCTGTCGGTGGTGGCGCTGGAACTGGCGCGGGCGGTCATCAAGAAGGAGCGCGAGAAGGGGAACCTGACGATCCCGTTCCCGGTCGTCACCGGCTCCGCACTCACACCGGGCGAGACGGTCTTCCCCGACCTGCCCGACAGCTTCTTCGCCGACTTCACCGACTCCGGCCCGGACGCGATCCTGATCCTCTGCCAGGAGGCGGCCACCGACGGCACCCCGTGCCCCGGCAAGACCCTCGACGTCAAGCTCGGCGCCCCATGACGGTCGAGGCCACCGGGATACACCGCGCGTTCGGCGGTGTCCTGGCCCTCCGGGACGCGTCCTTCACGGCGCGTCCCGGAGAGATCCACGCTCTGGCCGGAGAGAACGGGGCCGGCAAGAGCACCCTCATCAAGGTGCTGTGCGGCGTGCTCCGGGCCGACGCCGGAACCGTGACGGTCTCCGGGCGGGTCGCGACGGCCTTCCAGGAACTGTCCCTGCTGCCCGACCTGACCGTGGCCGAGAACCTGCTGCTCACCGCGCCGCCCCGGGGGCGGCTCGGCCTCGTCCGCCGTAGCCACCTCGCCGCCGAGGCTTCCCGCCTCCTGTCTCTGTACGGGGTCAGCGAGATCGACCCCCGCTCCCCCGCGCGTGACCTGGCGGTTTCGCAGAAACAGGTGGTGGAGCTGGTCCGGGTCCTGGCCCTGGAACCCGACGTGGTCTTCCTCGACGAGCCGACGGCGGCGCTGGCGCAACGGGAGGTCGACTGGCTCGCCGGGCACATGCGGCGGCTGCGCGACGGCGGGGCCTGTGTCGTCTTCACCTCGCACCGCTGGCGGGAGATCGAGCGCCTGGCCGACCGGGTAACCGTCTTCCGCAACGGGACGCACGTCGCGACCCGGGAGCGGCTGACCGAAGACGAGGCGATCACCCTGATGACGGGACGGACCCTCGACGCCACCTATCCGGATGTCTCGGCGATCGAGGTCGGCGAGAACGCGCTCACGGTGACCGGCTTGACGAGCGGTCGCCTCCGCGACGTGTCCTTCGACCTGCGCAAGGGCGAGATCCTCGGCGTGGGGGGACTGGCGGGCCAGGGCCAGCGCGACCTCTTCCTGACGCTGTTCGGCGCCCGGAAGCCCGTGGCGGGCCAGTTGTCCGTCGGGCGGAGTCGGATCTCCGCTCGTCGACAGCCGCCCGACGACGGGAGGGTGGTCGCGAGAAGGGCTTTCGGCGCGGTGGCCCGGAGGTTCGGCGTACACAGGACAGGAGAAAGGTGGTCGTTGCGGGGGCCCAAGGATGCCATCCGGGCGGGGATCGCCTATGTCCCCGAAGACCGGAAGGCCGAAGGGCTGCTGCTGCCGCTGTCGATCCGCGACAACATCGCGCTCACCACGCTGACCCGGCGCTCCCGCGCCGGATTCATCCGTCACCAGGCGGAGAACGCCGCGATTTCCGACGTGACGGGAAAGCTGGCCATCGGCGCCGGTCGCGCGACCTCCCGAGCGGCCGGTGAGCTGTCGGGCGGCAACCAGCAGAAGACCGTAATGGCCCGCTGGCTGCTGACCGACGCCGACGTGTTCCTGCTCTACGACGTCACCCGCGGCGTGGACGCGGCCACCAAGCACGACATCTACCACCTCATCGCCGACCTGGCCCGGAACGGCAAGGCGATCCTCTTCTACTCCAGCGAGACCGAGGAGATCGCCCACCTCTGCCACCGCGTCCTGGTCCTGCGCGAGGGTCGTATCGCAGCCGAACTCGCCGGCCCGGTCGGCGACGCGGAGGAGATCGTCGCCGCCTCGATCAGGGAGACGGCCGATGCGTGATCTGCAGGATCGGCTCGGCTATCTCGTGCTGATCGCGACCGCCGTCGCCTACTTCGCCGTCTATACGACCAGCCTGGGCAGGCCTCCGGGCTCGTTCGACTATCTGGCCATTCTCAACACGACGATGCCGCTCGCGCTCGTCGCCATCGGGCAGAGTCTGGTCGTTCTCACCGGCGGCATCGACCTGTCCGTGGGCGGTGTGGTGAGCGTCTGCGTCGCCGTCACCGCCGCGACCGGTGGGGCCCCCGGGTGGATCCTCGTCGTGCTGCTTCTGGGCGCGGCGGCCGGGCTGGTCAACGGGCTGATCGTGGCGTTCGGGCGGATCGCGCCGATCCTCACCACACTGGCCACACTCTCGATCTACACCGGGGCGGCTCTCTGGGTGCTGCCCGTTCCGGGCGGGTCGATCATGCCCGAGGTCAGGGCGGTCCTGTCCAACCCGAACATCCCGACGGCGCTGGGATGGCTGGCGCTCGCGGTGGCGGGCTGGTGGGTGCTCCGGCGGACCCGGTTCGGCATGCGCGTCTACGCCGTCGGCAGCGACGAGACGTCCGCCCGCGCTGTCGGCATCCCGGTCGAGCGGGTCAAAACGGCCGTCTACGCGCTCTCCGGCCTGTGCTCGGCGCTCGCCGGGGTGTTCTACGTGTCCACCACCACAGCGGGCGACGCCAACGCGGGCGCGCCGTTCATCCTCACGTCCATCGCCTCGGTGGTCGTGGGCGGGGTCGCGTTCACCGGCGGAAGAGGCAGCGCCATGGGCGCCGTCGCCGGGGCGGTCGCGCTCACACTGGTGATCGACGTGCTGTTCTTCGCGGGCATCGACCCGCTCTACCAGTCGCTCTTCCAGGGCCTGTTCCTCGTCGTCGCGGTCCTCCTCGGCACCGCCGCCGCCCTGCTCGCCCGCCGGAGGACGACATGATCGCGCCGCCGGAGAATCGCGGGATCCACCGCCGGAGGGCCACATGAACCGCCGCGCTCTCTACGCCGCCGCCATCGCGGTCGCGGTCCTGGTCATCGGGGCCGTCCTCACCCCCGGGCTGGCGTCCTGGCCGGGGCTGCGGGCCGTGCTGGTCGTCGCGAGCTTCACCGGGTTCGTCGCGGCCGGGCAGATGCTGGTCGTGCTGGTGGGCGGGATCGATCTGTCGATCCCGTGGGTGCTGAACGCGGCGGCGATCGTGCTCACCACCACCAGCCTCGGCATGTCGCAGCGCCTCCCCGTCGCGCTCGCGCTGGCGATCGGCGCGGGACTGGCCGCCGGGCTCGTCAACGGGCTCGGGGTCGCCTGGCTCGGAGTGCCGGCCGTCGTCATGACGCTCGGGATGAACGGTGTCCTCCAAGGTCTCACGCTAGGGCTCTCCCAGGGCCTGACCTGCGATGACTGCGGCCACTACGCCCCGTCGCCGCTCCGGGACCTGTTCGCGGGCACCGTCCCGGCCGCGTTGCTGGTCTGGCTGGGCATCGCCCTGCTGGTGACGGTCCTGCTGCGGCTGACCGTCTTCGGGCGGCGGGTGTACGCGACCGGCGTGAACCCCAGGGCCGCCTTCCTGTCCGGGGTCGGGGTCAAGGGGGTCACGGTCGCCCTCTACACCCTCTCGGGCGGGTTCGCCGCGCTGGCCGGGATCATGCTGGTCGGCTACGGCGGGCAGGCGTCCCTGGGACTCGGGGACCCCTACCTGTTCGAGTCGATCGCCGCGGTCGTGGTGGGCGGCGTGTCCATCCTCGGCGGCCGCGGCGACTACGTCGGCGTCGTGGCGGGGTCGCTCACGCTGGTGGCCGTCACGACGGTGCTGCGGGCGCAGCAGGTGCCCGAACACGGCCGGCTCATGATCTACGGCCTGGTCATCCTCGCCATCCTGTTCGCCTACGGCCGGGAGAGAGCCCATGATTGACGTCTTCAGCGACATCCCCTGCCGCCTGGGCGAAAGCGCCCTGTGGGACGGCGTCCGCCTCTACTGGGTCGACATCCTCGGCCACCGGATCTACGCCAAACCCTGGGCCGGCGGCGACACCCTCACCCTCGAAACCCCCGGCCCGGTCGGCGCCGTGGCCCTGAGACGACACGGCCTCGTGGCCACACTCCGCCACACGATCGCCTTCGCCGACATCGACGCGGGGACGATCCAACCGATCGTCGAGGTCGAAAGCGCCGAGGAGAACCGTCTCAACGACGGCGCCGTCGACGCCGAGGGCAGGTTCTGGTTCGGTTCGATGAACCTGGCCGAGAAGGACCCCACCGGCTCCTTCTACCGCCTGAACCCCGACCTCACCGTGGAGAAGATCTTCGGCGGGGTCATCTGCTCCAACGGCCCGGCCTTCAGCCCGGACGGCAGAACCGTCTACCACGTCGACTCCACGAGCAGGCGGATCACCGCGTACACGCAAGAAGGAGAGAGCCGGATCTTCGCGACCGACGACGACTGCTTCCCCGACGGCCTGGCCGTCGACGCCGAAGGCGGCGTCTGGAACTGCAAGTGGAACGGCTCAAGAATCGTCCGGTACGCCCCCGACGGCACGATCGACCGCATCCTCAAGGTCCCCGTCGAGCGGCCGACCCGATGCGCCTTCGCCGGACCGGATCTCGACGTTCTCGCCATCACCACGGCGGCGGGCGACCATCCGCTGTCCGGTCAGACGTTGCTGGCCGACCCCGGCGTGAGGGGGCTGGCGGCTCATTCGTTCCTGGGCTGACCGCGCGGTCCTGCGACGGGAAGCCGAGCGATGTGGGCCGGTCGGCCCGGCCACACGCACGCGGGATTTCAAAGCAGGTCAGACGCTCTAGGTTCGTCGCGAAGGCGTGCCGCAATATGCGGGCTGACAAGGCGACCATGCCCGCTTGGTCGAGGATGCGCCGTTCCTCCGCAAAAAACCCAACCACGGGCCGCCCTCGTCTCGCGCACCCAAGGTTGGGGCTCCCGCATATTCCTGAGGAATCAGGACGCAAATCGCTTTATCGACGATTCGCATTAGGAAATCCAAGTATTGTGCCCAGCGATCAGTTGCGATGACGAGGGACATAGCGGATGGGCAGCAAGAAACGCGGCAAATCAGGATCGATGCGGCCGCGAGGCGGAAAGCGGAACAAGACCGACCGGCCAGACCGCCCACTACGGCGTGACCTTTTTGTCGCCCTCATCGCCCTCGTGGGCGCGAGCATCGCGACCTGGTTCGTCAGCCCCTCCTGGAGATCCGCAACGAGGAGGCCGTGCTGGCCAGCAAAGAAGAGCTGCTCAAACAGCAGCCCGCACTGCTCCACGAGGCTCGATACGACTTCGACTCCACCTCGAGCGACATCTACGCGTTCGTGAAGCCCTTGGACGAAGCCGGGAAGAACCGGGTGCGAAACATTCGAGGGTTCATCCCACCCATGGAAGAACTCCTCAAGGAATACGACCCGATCCAGATCGACCCCGGCAAATCCCTTTCGAAAATTCGCATCAAATTATGGGGGAACCGGATGAAAGCCGTGACCGTCGATAGCATCGTTCCTCGGATCACCAAGCGCCTGTCGCCGTGGAACGGAAGCCTGGTGGTCGCTTGGCCCCAAGGGCAGGAGGAGACAGTCCGGCTGGGATTCGATCTCGACAAGCCGGGGGAAGCCGTCACGATAGACAAAAGGGACGTGTGGCGGGAGAAGCGTTACATCGACGCCCATACCATCTCCCTGGAAACCGGTGAGCCGATCGTCCTCATCGCGGACGCCGTCACCGAGACCTGCTACTGCGAATGGGAGATCGTCCTCACCACGAAATCCGACCAGGTGGAAGAGGAAGTGGTGATCAACAACGACGGGAAACCCTTCCGCACGACGGCCCTCGCTCCCCCATACGGGTCGGAGTTCGAGTTCAACGCCTGGACCAAGCGCTACGACGAACTCGCCCCCGGGGAAAGCCCACGATGGGCGCGCTGAGGACCGTGGCGTTCGCCGCGGTGGGTCTGGGCGTCGGAATAATGCTGGCGACCACGCTCTCGTCGGCCGGGCTGCACCCCGATCCGGAACCGTCGCCGCTTACTCCAGTCCGCGTCACGGCGTCGGAACCCGACCTCCTCGACGATGCCGGGTGGGCCGTGGCCATCCGTCGGCCCCGCGATGGCCGATCTCATCCTCGGCGCCCTCGATGGGGACGACACCGCAGCCCAGAGGGACGGACACGCCCCGCTGCCCACAGGGCCCGGACGTAACGACGCGCTCGCCGCCGTCGCCCGAGTCCGCGCCTTTGCCGAGAGCTGGGCCGCCAAGCCCGATGAGGACTGGGCGAACGAGATGACCGGCGCCGACGCCGGGCGACGCGTGCTCGCTGCCCTCGAAGGGCGGGAGCCGTGGCCCTCGCCGAACTCATCGCCGCCTCCGGCCTGGCCGCCGACACGCTCGTAACGTCGCTGCCCGGCCTCACCTGGCACACGACCCGGCCGTTCACGTCCCAGGGCATCGCGACCGTGGGCCAGCTCTCCGAGCGCACCGACGACGACTCACCCTTCACGGGGTCGGCATCCGCCGGCTGGACGCGCTCCGGGCCGCGATCGAAGGGACCCGGCCATGAGCCCCGAGTCCGCGCACACCGACCCGGAGATCCAGGCCGCCTGGAAAGAAGCCCGTGAGGGCCTGGCCCTGATGCTCCGCCCGTACGTCCAGGCGGCGTTCGTCCAGGACCTGGCGAGTCGTTACGTCGAGGGTCTGAAGCTGCGCGGGTGGCGGCCTCCGCTCCCTGGCCAGCCGCTCCGGCCGACGCCGCCGCCGGCCGATCCGGCCGCGACCTCCCAGCGCGGGGCCCAGCGGGCACGCGAGGAGTTGGAGGCCGCCCTCGGACTCGACCACGACCAGGAGGGCCGTTGACCGCCACGAGAATCAACGCCCCGGGGCCGTGGGATCTCGCCGTACTCGCCGATGCGATGTTGATGCTGGTCCCGTTCTGGATGGCGGAGATGGTGGACCGTACTCCGGAGCAGCTGACGGCTATCGCGTCCCGTGCGGCTGCTGAGTTCGGGACGCGTGGAGACCAGATCCTCTTCGCCGGCCAGACGACCGGACAGAAGCTGAGCCCGGCGGCCTAAGGCATCAACGCCATGGCCGAGGGTCTGGCAGCGATGGAGCTCCCAGCCCGGGTCGGCCACCGAACTGCTGGCGAAGCTCCGAAGCGACGAGGGGCCATGACTCCCGCTGTGTCGGACCTGATTCCGCTCTGGCCCGAGCCCAAGCCGCCAGCCCCGCTCCCGGCGAACGTCGTCCCATTCCCGAGGCGACTCCGCCGATAGCCCACCCCCCACGCCCCTCACATCCACCAGGGGCCCCGTACGCCCCCTGTCGACACGGAGGGGCGCCGACCACATGCAGAGCGCCACAGACTCACAGGAAGGGATCATGAAAGAGACCATCGAGATCAACGAAGACGAGATCTCCATCACGATCGAAGCCAGAGCGACGAGGAAGCGCGTGAGCTGAAGGAGCTCGCCCTCGACATCGCCCATGGCCGCTTCGAGGACGGCATCACGCTCGACGAATGGCGGGCCCGCCGTGGCTGACAACCTCCGACAGGGTGCCGCCCTCGACCATGAGGCCGAGATGCACGGCGGCTACCGGCCGCCCACCTGCGAGGTCATCGACACGCCGAGCGGCCCCATCAAGGTTCAGGGTCCGGGGCCGGTCACGCCCGAGCTCGCCGAGGCGTTCGGGGAGATCGCGGGGGCGGTGCGTGCACGTCACGCCGCCGACCGGGAGGCCGACACCCATGGCTGACCGTCCCGTCCTGGCCGTCATCCCACTCCCGGCCCGTCTGGACGTTGCCGCCGCCGTCATCGGGGCCGTGAGCGAGGTCTGGCTGCGGGAGCACGGCCAGACCCTCACCACGGCCGACATGCGGACCGAGTCCACTCCGTGGGGGACAACGACGGTCATCCGCAAGCCGGAGCCCGCGCGGGTCGAGCGGCCGGAGGTGGACGGTGGCTGACCGCGCCCTGCTCGCGGCCGCCCCTCACGTCAGGCCGGCCGCCCCCACGCTGACCGGTCTGGCGGCCACCTTGCCGCTGGCCCAGCTCCAGGTGCGCGACTGGGACGTCGTCCTCGATGGCGACGTCCCGCCGGAGGTCCGCGAGCGCGCCCTGTCCCGCCTGGCTGCCACCTCGCAAGGCGGCCCAGTCCCGCCGTGGGAGGAGACGGACCGTCCTTATGTCGCCCGCCACGTCACGTACGCCTGCGCCGCCCACGACGAGGTGGTGTTCCCTCCCGCCTGGACTCACATGTCCGACGGACAGCCCTGCCACCCACCTGGAGTCGACCATGACTGACCCCCCAACCGGCCGTCCCGACCCGGATGGCCGCCCTCCCGATCGACAAGCACGGCCGGGTCGTCCCCTGGTTCGTCGCGTGGATCGCGGCCAGCCCGACCACCGGATCGTCGGCCCGGGGAAGCTCCAGGACGCGATCCGGTTCGGCTGCTGCTGGCTGTGTGGCGGCCCGCTGGGCTCCTATCGGGCGTTCGTGATCGGCCCCATGTGCGCGGTCAACCGGGTCACGTCTGAGCCGCCGTCGCACCGCGACTGTGCCCTGTACGCGGTTCGAGCGTGCCCGTTCCTGACGACGCCGCACATGACCCGCCGCGAGGTCGAGGATGGCGTCGACCCGGCCGGGGTCATGCTCCGCCGCAATCCGGGTGCCGCTGTCGTCTGGGTCACCCGGTCCTTCGAGCGGCACCGCATCGAGAACGGCCTGCTGTTCCAGATCGGCAACCCGACCGAGACCCGCTGGTTCACCGAAGGCCGCCCGGCCGGTCGTAACGAAGCCCTCGCCGCGATCGACTCGGGGCCGCCGATCCTGCGGGCCGAGGCCGAGCGGGAGGGCGAGGCCTCCGTGCGGGAGCTGGAGCTGATGCACGCGGCCGCCCTGGACCACCTGCCGGAGGCGAGCGATGGCTGACCACAGCACGTGCGCCGACGTGCTCCGAACCCTCATGGCCGACATGGGGGTCGAGGTCACCGTCTCGACCGAACCGCCCCTCGTGGACGGCTCGTACACCGATGACCCGCACACCTGCCCGCACGGGACGACGTACTGGATCGAGCCGACCGGCGAGCAGATCGCCCAGTGGGTCCGGGACGGAGTCCGGTGAGCGCCCGGACTCCGCTGCCGGCCACGCCAGCGGGAGGGAACTCCTACCCGCTGGCGCACTTCAGCGCATCAATCTTCGACGTACCAGAGCCAGTAGTCCGCGTCCTCTCCCCCTTGCCAGGTGTACGTGCACCAGGACTGGTACCAGTCCCACTGGGTGCTCAGCACCGCCTTGTTGATGAGGCACTCGAACTGGGTGGCGTACCCCCTGTAGATGCGCGGGTAGTCGTGAGGCGGGCCCGCCTGAGCGGGGGCCGCAACTCCCAGGCCGATTCCCGAGATGCTGGCCGCCATCACGGCAGCGATGACTGCCCTTCTTGTCCTCAACTTCACGTCTTCTCCTGTCTCGAAGCTTGCGCTCTCCAGCACGATGCGCTGGATGCTGCGAAAGCGACTTGGGGTGACCGTCGCGGGCGGAGGTATAGGGCCGGTATAGGCGCAGGTAGAAGGCCTTGCCATCCCCCCAGGCCATCACCGGCCCCCGGCGCCTGCACGACGCCCACGTGTGGCTGGCCGATCGGGCCTGCCGGTGGACGTGTTCGTGCACCTGCCACACCGGCCGGCCGCGAGCCGTCGAGCGGCCTGGCCGTGCCCGAGCTCCTGACCCTGTTCTGACTTATCCCGACCCCTGGAGCCGCCCCGTGACCCTCGCCGCCCGTGCCGCCGCCGACCTCCGCTGGGTATCCGCCTACTGGCCCGACCTCGCCGAGTCCCGCATGCACGACACCCCCGCCCCGTTCCGCCGACCGCAGATGACCGCCGAGCAGCGCGACGACCGCGACTGGGAGGCCCAGATGGAGCGCTGGGAACGTACCGCGGACGCGATCGGCGCGAGCCCGGCACCGGTCCGGGTGCCGGTGCTGGACGTCCTGACCGGGCTGCTGGCCGAGGCCGTGCTCCTGGCCGACGAGCTCGCCCACGCCGCCCGCTGCCCCGAGCTGCCGCCGCCGAGCTCGGACATGGCCGACGCGCGGCCGTACCTGCGGTTCGCCGGCCGCCGCATCGCCGAACTCGACCGCGCCGGAGAGTTCGACCCGATCGCCAACGCGCACCGGCAGACCCGGGTCATGGTCGCCACGGTCGCCCGCGGGCTCGGCCTGGTCTACGACGGCCATGCGCTGGAGGTCGTCTGCCCGTGGTGCAAGGGGGTGACGCCGGAGTCGCCGGCGGGCGGGGCGCACACGTGGAGGGTGCGGGACCTGCTCGGCCACCGGGCGTGTGCTCATGGGCAGCCGGACCGTCGGTTCTGTGACCGGTGCGACCAGTAGATCGTCATCGTCTGCGAGAACGAGTGCGAGCCGCCGAGCAAGGACGTGGGGACGTGGTGGCGGGGGTGGCCGTGCTGGAAGGTCTACGAGTGGGACTGGCTGGCTGAACGGGCGGCGCGGCTCACTCCTGCGTAGGCGGTGGGTCGTCTTCGCGGTGATGGACCAGCCACGGGTACTCCGTCTTCGCCTTCTGCCAGTTGTCGATCATCTTCGTATCCGGTTTCCAGGCGCTTGGCTTGGCCATCCAGAAAGTGGTGTTCTCGATGAGGGACGCCAATTTCGCATCCAAGTTGCCGACGGCATCGATTCGCTTCCGTGTCCGGACGACGATGCCTTCCTTTTCGGCGTCGGTCCCATACTTGTGAACGACGTCTTCGGCTGTAAGGGCCAGAAGCTCACTTCGCACTTCCGTGACCCGCTCATTCAGCCAGCGGCAATAGCGCGGATGGGTGGTCTCGAACATTCCGCGAATCTTAGCGACTGCGGCATAGGTTCGCTGAGCAGGGACGCGCACCTCATCGAGGCCGACAACCAAGCTGGTACGCAGATCGTCGATCGCGTCGATCAATTGCGTACAGATATCGAGTCGTCGATCGTTCAGCCGCGCAACCCGGTCTCGGCGTACGACGTAGATAGCGACGCCCACGGCCGCTATCGCACCTAGAAAAGCGCCACCAAAATCACCGAAAATCAGGTCCTGCCAGATGCTCTAGTCGTCGCTACTGTCAGGCGGCGGGCCGCTCGGCGGAGGAATCAGCACGATTGGATGCTATCGGCCAATTCGTTCATGGGCCGGCACGACGCATCGGACGATCTTCGCGACTCCAGGCTAAAGCAGGCCAGAACATCTCTAACCTGGTCGTCCATGGAACCGACCCTGGAAATAGCCACTTGGACCGAGGCTATGTGGCTCACCGAAGTGAACCGGTGGGTCAGTGTCGTGGCTGGCGTAGCAGGCGTCATCGTCGTCGCTCCCAAGGCGATGTCCCTGCTCATAGGAAGAGTTCGGGACTGGAGAGACTCCGCCCTAGCGATGCTGGGGCGTCGCAGAACTGGAGTGATCTTTGGGTCGGGCGGTGGTGGCATCAATTTCGCAGGGAGCGCCACAGTCAAGACGGGCATGGGTGATTGGCCTGAAGGGGCCACCGTCGAAGCTCAACTCGAACACATCCGGCGCGTCACGGGTCATTTGATGAACCGGGCAAATACCCTCAGCGGCGAAATCACGAAGGAGCGCGTCGCCCGCCGGGCCGACGTCAGGGAGCTCCGCGCACAGGCAACCGCAGGCTTCGCAGCGGTCGACAAAAAGCTGGCTGCAAGCGACGCACAGTCCGCAAGGTTCGACGCCCGTGGCACCCCTCTGATCATCGCGGGCATCGTTCTAAACGGAGTACCTGACCGGATCGCGCAGCTTCCGTTTCACCTTGGCTGGATCTTCCCCGCAGCGACCTACGTCGGTCTTCTCGTCACGATCGAGATCGTCAGCCGGTCACGCCAGCAAGCCAAGGAGAGCTGAGGATACCGTCGCGCCATCTATTTCGACTAGGTAATATAAGGACATGGAGGAGCTGCAGAGGATCACGCAGCCCACCCTCGACGTGCTCGAAGTCCTGCTGGAAGCAACCCAGCAAGGTGCGACCGTCCACGGGTGGGCGATCATGAAGACCATCAAGCGCAGCGGTCCGACCGTCTACAAGGTCCTCGACCGCCTCGAGGACGCCGGCTGGATCGTCGGCGAATGGGAGGAGCTCGGCCCCGATCAGGCCGGGCCGCGCCGCCGGTTCTACAGACTCACCGGCGAGGGTGCCCTCGCAGCACAAAATCATCTCGCCCAACGTCGACCGCAGACGTTCCGGTTGAAGCCGACGACAGGATTCGCATCGCTCATCCACCTCCGACGAATGCTGTTCGGGAGTGCTCAATGAGTGGGTGGGAAATATTCATTGGCCTAGTGCTCGGGCTAGCCGCCAATGAGATGTTCGAGGTATGTCCCTGGCTGGCGGTGAAGATCATTCGACGGTCTGTCTCGTGGCAGTATGGCGACGCAGTTAGATCTCATATCCGATCCGAAGAGCTGATTGCAGTAATCGAGGATCGGCCCGGTAAATTACTCAAGCTATTTACGGCGCTCGGCTTTGCTGCCAGTGCAATCGCGGCCGTCGTATCGCGGAAATCAACGAGGATTGCAAGGTGGGCAGCCTCTTGGTCTCTGCCTGAGAATTTTATGGATTACTATTTGGCGGGAGAATTTGGGGCGCTCTTCGGGATGGTTGGAGCGATAGTTTACTTTCCTGTTACTGGTATCAAGAAACACGAGATTGCGTTTTGGCCGAGTCTGTTTATCTTGGCAATTCCGACCGTCATCGCAATTTATCTATATCATCTATTCTTGAGGTATCGGGCTCGAAGCAATCCCCCAAGAGCTTGACGGGGCGGGTTATCCACAGGGAGCTCTTTTCATCCTGAGTAGCGAGTGGTTTCGATGGTCTCCAGGGTGAGGACTGCCTGCACGATCGCGGTGGCGCGGTGTGGGCAGCAGCGGAGTTTGGTCAGGACTTTCCAGGTCTTCAACGTTGCGACCGCGCGTTCGCCCATGGCCCGGATGCGGGCGTGCGAGCGGTTGACGGCCTCCTGGCCAGAGGACAGCCGCGGCCGATACCGGTGCCGCTTGAACGGGGTGCGGATGGCACCGCCCGCGCCTTGGTAACCCTTGTCGGCGAGGATCTGGACGCCGGCGCTGGTCAGAGCGTCGATGAGGCCGATGGTGCGGGCGGCGGTCAGGTCATGCACGGCGCCGGGCAGAGCGGGTGAGGCCCAGACCAGCCGGCCGATGGGGTCGGCGAGAACCTGGACGTTCAGGCCGTGACGCCGGTGTTTGCCGGAGTAGTAGGGCTTTTGATCGGCGAGTCGGTCGATGGGGATGAGGGTGCCGTCCAGGATGGCGTAGGCCAGGCGGCCGGCTCGTGCGACGGCGGCGTGGAGGTCGTCGGCCAGGGCGGCCAGCAGGTCGACGCTCTCTCGCACGTAGCGCCAGGCGGTGGTGGTGCCGATGGAGAACCCCGAGGCCAGGCGGGTGTAGGTGTCGCCGTTGCGCAGGTGGGCGAGTACCAGCAGGGCTTGCCGTCCGGCGCTCAGGCGCCGCCATCGGCAGCGGCGTTCGGCACGGCGGGCGCGGATCAGGTCGGCCAGGCGGGCCAGGGTGCGGTTCGACAGCGGAATCGCGGCACGGTAAGACAGCAACGAGGCTCCCGGTTGGGGCATCGGATCTTGGTCGACTGCTGTCTTACCGGGAGTCTCATCTCGACCTCAACCCCGGTTCCTGCGCCTCCCGTGACCAGCACCGTCACGATGGAAAAGGCTCAGGGATCATGCCCTCAGCCGATGACGTATGCCCAGGCCCGCCCCGTGCGGGCCTGAGTCGTCTCCGGGACGCAATCAGGGTGGATGTCCATGGAGTGGCCGTCCCGGCTCCTTTGTCCGCCCGCCCCTTGTGAGCACCACCGGTTATCCACAGAACGTGGCTCGGCCGCTCGGGAGGCCGGCCGGGCCCGGCACCGGCAAAGCGCTCACGGGCACGATCCTGATCCACCCAGACCACACGACCGAAGCCGCCGCCGCCATCCGAGAAGAAGACACCGCTCTGGCCGTCTGGCTGGAGGTTCACAAGATTCCCATCAGGAGGATCGCTCAGGGATCGGGATGTCCGGCCCCCGCGCAAGCGGCTGTGCCGGCGAGCGCCCGCAGCTCGGAAGCGGGTCCCTGATCCTCCGAACCTCATCGCTTGGCGTCGGGTCTCATCTGGCGGCCAGGCCACCGGCCCGGCACCTTCACCTTCGCGGGGTGCCGGGCCCACACGCTCCCGGTGCAGGACACCGTCCCTGCGCTGGGCTCCACTCCGGCGCCTACCTCCCCGTGGGCGCTGGTCGGGCACGTGGCGCGGACGTGTCCCGAGGACGGCAGTGGCCCCCGCTGTCGTCCTCTCATAGCTCTCGGATGGGGATCCGATGGGTCGATGGGTGCAGGGAGAGCACGGCAACTGGGTCTGCGGTCCTCGGCCCCTCCACTACCGACCTTCCGATGGGGGTCGGAAGGTCGGTAGATCAGGTGAGGGGCCCGTGCGTCGGCGGATCGCACGGGCCCTGCTGATCGGGCTAGCTCCCGTCGCGAACCGTGGCAGCAGCCGCGACCGACCCGATCCGCTTTACGGCGTCGGCCAGCTCCTGAAGGCGCACGTTGTCGTGATCGTGGGTCGCAGCCGGGATCCCGTGCCGCTCGCGCCACCCGGCCCCCAGTGCCCGCATCGCCACCCCGGTGCGCTGGATCGCCTCCTCGTCCCGGCTACCCGGAATGATCGTGACGACGGCCTGCCCCATGCTCCCGCCGTGGCGGTCGCACGTGAAGATGACCGTCTCGGCGGACCATCCTTCAACCCGGATTCCAGGCTCGCCCGCTGTCGGCGGGATCCACCCCTCGCGCCAGTGACCCGGCACGACGTCGACCGCCCAGATGCGCGGGCCGCACTCGCCCATGTAGCACCCGAGTGGATTACCGCTGAGGCTCACCGTCATGTGAGCTGCTCCTCTCTGCGAACGCCTCGGCGGGCGCCGAGGTGGGGCAGACCTAACCACATTTGCGAACTAACGTCCTGCTGACGTCTGACCTGCGGATACGCCTTGGGACGACCTGCGATCAGATCGATCGCCTACGTCCTGGCCCCGGTCTTCGGGTGGGTCAAGAAGAACCGCGCCGGCGAATGGGTGCGGGTCGTCCGCCAGCTGTACGTCGACATCCCGCGCAAGAACGGCAAGTCGACGCTGTGCGGCGGCATCGCGATGTACCTCACGGCGGCCGACGGCGAGCCCGGCGCCCAGGTCCTCGCCGCGGCGACGACGAGGGAACAGGCCGGGTTCGTCTTCGACCCAATCAAGCAGCTCGCCGAGCACGCCCCCGCCCTCAAGGGGCACGTCAAGCCACTCGCCGCAAAGATCATTCACCCGGCGAGCGGCAGCTACTTCAAGGTCATCGCCTCAGCCGCCGACGCCCAGCACGGTGGCAACATCCACGGCGGCGTGGTCGACGAGCTGCACCTGCACAAGACCGGGCTCCTGGTCGAGGCGATCGAAACCGGCACCGGTTCCCGGCGCCAGCCCTCCTCACCACGATGCCGCCGCCGGATGTTACCGGTTGCGACGAGGCCCTCGAATGGCTTCGACGCCAAGGCCTCGAACCGGTCCGGATCATGTCCCGGCCGATGGTCGTCAACGTCCGCGCGATGCGCCCCGTGAGGCTGGGCGACATACGGGTGACGACGCGAGTCGTGAAAGATCGGGAACTCCCTCCTGCGCCCCCGATCACCGTCGAGTGCGAGTCTGACGGCGCGCGTGCGGACATCCAGGAACTGATCCTGAGTTGGTCGGGCGAGACCACGACCTTCGAACGTGACGACTCCCGGCCCCTGCCACCAGGCGAGTCCGATTCCTTCATGGTCAAGGTGAGCATCTCGCACGCGTCCGGGTCAGCGTTCTACGTGCTGGACGTCGGCTACACCGTGGACGGGGTGGCGCCCTCGCAAGTGATCGACGACAACGGTCGCCCCTTCTACCTCACCTGGGGCATGAGCAGCATGAACTACGGGCCGCCGACCTATACCTTCGTCCCGGGGCCGCGACCCCGGTTCACCCACCGCCCCGCGATCTGCTCCCTGGCACCGGGAGAACATGAGATCTGCCCTTTCGCAACCAACCTTCTAGAACAGCGCGACGCCTCCAAGGTCGTAATCGGCAGCAGACCACACCCGAGTAGCGGTCGGAAGGTGGACACAGTCCACCCCTCGCCATCACATGACAGTAGATCGCCGCCAAGTCTTCGTCGCGGAAGCCCGGGGAATCGGGCGGTCGAAAGGGGTCGGGTGGCCGGCCAGGCGGAGCCGTAACGGAAGAAGGACTTTGACGAGCGAAGCGAGGGCGGTCCGAGCGGAGCGAGGCCTTGCCAGGGAGCGGCAGCGACCCCCGAAGCGGCAGCGACGGCCGGGACCGCGAAGCGGGCCGGGGGGAGCGTGAGGGGGCGGAGCCCCCTGACAGCGGGGGGTTCGGGGGGTCGTCCCTCCGTATACATCCCTGACCTGGGTATATGTTCAAATCATGTATGACGACGGTCTGGTGGCCTGTACGGACGCCGAGCTGATCATCAAGCGTTATTACCTCTGGGGTGGCGACAAGCGCATCTCCCTGAGGGCGATCCGGGCGGTCAACGCGGTCCCGCTGCCCAACGGGTCGTGGCGGCTGTGGGGTACTGGAGACTTCGTGCACTGGTACAACCTCGACCGCGACCGGCCCTCGCGCCGGGTGGCGCTGTGGGTGGACGTCGGGGCCCGGATCGTCCCGGCGGTCACTCCGCGTGACCCCCGGCGGTTGATCACGGAGTTGGCCTCACGAGGGATCCGGACGAATCGGGCTGGGGTTGTGCAGCGTGGCCAGAACTGGATGCGGCTGGCCTGACCCGCCAGCCTTTGGTGAGGTCGACCACGGTGCCGTGGGTGCTGGTGGCGGCGTGGGCGGCGGCGTACAGGATCAGGACGTTCATGAGCTTCAGGAACAGCAGCATGCCGACCGCGCCGGCCACCACCGTGTAGGCCGGGTTCGACGAGCTCAGGTTGAAGTAGATCTGCCCGGCCGTCTTCAGCACCTCCAGCCCCACCGTGATGATCAGTGCGGGGCCGATCACCCGCCGCGGCGACAGGCGCAGCCTGGGCGCCAGTGTCAGCAGGGCCGCCGACAGCAGCAGGTTGACCAGGAAACCCAGGGCGAACGCGACGACCTGGAGCGCGAATCTGGCCGACGGCGCGTCGGGGCCGACCGTGTGGCCGGTCACCCACAGCAGTGCCGACTGCGCGCCGAACGACAGCGCCAGCGACGCCGCGAGCAGCACGCCGAGCGCCGTCAGCACGCCCAGGTCGATGAGCCAGCGAAGGAGGAACCGGCCCGGATATTCGTTGAGGCCCCACACGGCGCGGCTGCACGAGCGCATCGAGTCGACCCAGAACAGGCCGGTCAACGGAAGGCCGAACATGGCGATCCACCCCGCCGTGTCGCGGGCGTCGCGCAGCGCCGCGACGTCGAGGCGGGGGAAGGTGTCGGCCAGGTAGCCCGCGACCTGAGCCAGCGCGCCGGGGGTGTCGAAGACGTGGCCCATGACCACGAAGGCGAGCAGGCCCAGCGCGAAGATCGCGAAGAAGGCGTAGTAGGTCATGCCCGCCGACAGGCGGCCACCGTCGGCCTGGTCGAACCGCACGACCGCGCGGACATGGTGGTCGATCCAGGGATGGCGAAGGCGGAATCCGCTCCATCCGCTCACCCGCATGGCCCCTTATTACCCGAGAAACGCCGATCCAGACAGCGGTTTCAAACGGTGCCGCCGCTGCGCCAGTAGACGCCGTCCTCCCTGGACAGCAAGTCATTATCGATCAGGTAGCGGCGCAGCGCGGCATAGTCGTCGAAGAACCCGGCGAGGATCTGGTTGACCTCCTTCTCCGGGTAGCGCACACCGATCTCGAACGACTGGGAGACGCGGTCGAGGACCGCCAGGCGCACCGCGTGTTTCGCGGGCATCTGCACCAGGCGGCCCCCGACCAGGAACCTCTCTATGACTTCTGGGGTGATCTCGGCACTCATGCCTCGATCGTAGGACGGCTCCCGGCTACCACATGAACTGCGGGGGGATGCGGAACCGCCGGGGCGGGGTCGTCACCGTCCGGACCACGGCCGGGACGAAGACCTCCCGCTCGTGGCAGATGCGGTAGCCCTTGCAGACCTCGTTGTAGCCGTTCTCGACGTTCATCGCGGTGCCCCAGGTATCCCACGCGCGGTCCCGGGCGCGGGCCCGTGCCTGTGCGGCCAGTGCGCGTTCCCGGTCCTTCTGGGCCTGGATCATCTTGAGGCGGTTCTGGTAGAGCCGCTCGGCTTCGACATCGATGTTCATGCCGGGTTTGGCGTGCCCCATGACGGCCTCGTCGATCGTGATGTCCTGTCTCCTGGCCTGGATCTTGGCGTCGGCCTCTCTGATCGCCTTCTTCGCCGCGTTCTTGGCCGGGCCGTTGGCCAGCACCTTGCCGAAGGGCACGAGCCCGGCCGCGCCCACGGCGCAGTCGACCTTCTTCCCCTCCCTGCACGACTTCACCGTGTCGATGACGCCGGTCACCGTGGAGACCGCGCCGAGCACCACCGCGAACGGCTGGCCGCCGGGGATCATCGCGGCGGCCATCGCCGCGTATCCGGTGACCGCGGAGATCTTGCCGGAGTGTTCCACGACGAAACTGCCGGCGCTCTTGATCGTCCTGATCTGGTGGGTGACCGCGGTGACGGCGACCGCCTTGGCGACGTTGGTGACCTTGTCCATCCACTTCGGCTTGCTGATACCGAACAGCAGGCCGTCGGGGTCGGTGAAGGTCAGCGGGTTGCCGTTGGAGTAGCTGTAGCCGTGCATCTGCTGCGGGTCGAGGGGATCGATGACCGGGTCGACGCTGATGAAGGCGCCGAGCAGCGGATCGTAGTCACGGGCCCCGATGTTGACCAGGCCCGTGGGATCGTTCGTGCCGCCGACGAAGCCCTTCTCCCCCGACCAGAAAGCCGGATTGGCGCCGCGCTGGGCACCGAAGGGGAGGCTGCGCTTGCGGGTGGCCGACAGGTCCGCGGCCTTGATCATGGCCTCGGCGGTGTTGTGGTGGTCCTGGGCCAGCCAGGCCAGCCCGGTGAGGCCGGTCCCGGTCCGCACCGCGACGGTGTCGTCGCCCTGCGTGTAGTAGCGGATGCCGGTCACCGTGGTGCCGACCGCTTTCACCTCCTGACCGTGGGGCAGGTAGGCGGTGATGGCGCCGGGTTCCTTGCGGATCAGGCGGGCGCCCTCGGAGTCGTACAGGTAGGAGGTGGTCTGGCCGTTCTGGACGGTGCTGGCCAGGTCGCCCTCGGGGTCCCAGGTGAGGGTGGTGGCGGCGCCGTTGACGGTCCGGCTGTTCATGTTGCCGGCCTGGTCGTAGGCGTAGGTGTCGGAACCGCCGGTGGACTTGTCGATCCGGGTGACGGTGTGCGGTTTGGTGCCCGCGGCGCCGCCCTGGGCGGGCTGGACGAAGTCGCGGATGGTCGTGGTGGTGGCGGTGCGCCAGGTCTCGGTGTCCCGGCTGCCGGTGGTCGTGTAGGCGTAGCTGTGCCAGTAGGGCGCCGGGCCGCCGAGTCCGGCGGCCGAGCGGGTGGCCGGGTTGCAGTCGCCGTTGGCTGGGGTCCAGGCCTCGGTCATCCGGCGCAGGTGGTCGTTGGTGAAGCACTGGTGGTCGGCCGCCTGGCCGCCGTTGGGCCGGTCACTGACCTTGGTTACCGAGCCCATCTGGTCGTACTCGTAGTTGAAGTTGACCGTCTGGTTCTTCAGCTCCGGAGTCGTCGAGCTGGTCACCAGGCGGCCGGTCGACTCGTCGTAGGTGTCGGTCTGCCAGACGCGCTTGTCGTCCTGACCGAGGATGCGCTGGATGCGCCCGCCGATCTGGTTGTAGACGGTGTCGTTGACGTAGATCTGCGAACCGCTCTTGACGTACGACGGCTTGCCGACCGCGTTGTAGCCGTACTCGAGCTTCTCCTCGGGCAGGTTCCCCGCGGCGGGGAGGGTCAGCGTCGCGAGCTGGCCGTCCTGCTTGAAGGTGGTCTTGTACTCGTAGGTCTTGGCCAGCGCGCCGGTCTCGGCGGGCAGGGTGACCGTCATGCCGGTGGCGTAGCCGCCCGCGTCGTAGCCGGTGACCAGAGTCGGATACTGGGCGGTGCCGTTGTGCCTGATCGAACCGGTGGGCTTGCCGAGGCCGCCGGGGGCGGTGTCGTAGAGCCACTCCGCGCGCAACGGCCCGGTGGTGGAGCCCTCGCGCAGGCCGGTCTTGCGGCCCAGCGGATCGTAGGTGTACGCGAGGACGGCGCCCCGCGCGTCCTTGACGCTGGTGAGCTGCCCGGTCAGGTCGAAGGTCTGCTCGCTGACGCCCTTGTCGGGGTCCTCCAGCCTGACCTTGTTGCCGCGCACGTCGTAAATGTTGCGCCAGACGTTCCCGGCCTGGTCGGTGATGGTCGCCAGGTCGCCCTTGTCGGTGTAGGTGTAGAGGGTCCGGTCGAAGGTGGCCGCCGTGAACGAGTGGAACTGGCGCAGTTCGACGGTCCGGCCCCTGCCGTCCTGGACGGTCTCCGTCTTGGTCCCGCCGATCGGCGGCGTGACGACCGTGCCGGTCCCGGTGTAGGCCGTCGTGGTCGCCCACTTGGTCACGCCGTAGGCCTTGAACTCGGCCTTCGTGATCCGGCCCGCCCCGTCGTAGGTGTTCTGGGTGACCGAGGGGATCGCCTTGGTCGGCACCGCGATGGCCTCACCCGGCCCGGCGGTGTCGTGGTAGTAGGGCTCCGACGACCAGGCGGCCAGGCCGCGCGAGTCGTAGACGGTGTCGGCGATGACCCTGCCCCCGCCGACGGCCTGGCTCTGCGCCTGGCGCTGGCGCAGCAACGCGTCGAACAGCACGGTGGAGGTCTGGTAGCGGCCAGTGCCGTCCGGGAGCAGCTTCTTCGTCGTGGTCACGGAGGGCGCGTTGTTGCGCACCTTGTAGTCGTAGAGGATGTTGGCGGCCGCGCTCTTGGGCCGGCCCGGCAGCCAGATCTTCGTGAGTCGGCCAGCGCCGTCATACTCCAGCTCGGTCTTGCGCCCGGCCGCGTCGGTGATGGTCGTCGGCACCGGCCAGGCCGCCTCCATGAGCTGGGAGGCCGTGTGGTTGAGCGCGTTGGTCGTCTTCACCTCGGTGACCGGGCCGGCCTTGTCCGGGACGTACGTGGTCTTGGTCGTCCGGTTCAGCGCGTCGGTGGCCGAGGTGGCCCGGCCGTTGGCGTCGTAGGTCGTGGAGGTGACGGCGAACCACTGGGGCGTGGTGCCGCTCCAGCCCTTGAGCTCCTCCTCCTTGACCACCAGGCCGCGGGTCGGCGCGGTGCCGAGCGCCTTGGCCGGGTCGTCGTAGTAGTTGCGCTCCATCATGATCACGTCGCCGGGGACGGCGGGGGTGACCGAGCAGGCGACGCCGTACTGGTCGGTCTGCAGCACCTTGTCCTTGATCCACAGCCCGCCGTTGTGCACGTAGGACGTCTTCGTGCACAGGTCGTCGGTGGCCGTGGTCTCGTCGCCGAGGTCGCTGACCTCGGTCGGCAGGTTCTCGGCGTTGACCTTGGTCAGCACCTTGGTCCACTGGGTCCGGCCGTCGGCGAGCCGAGTGCGGGTGAGCTGCACCGGCGTGTGCACCATGTACGCCTTGAGCGACCCCGACGCGCCGGTCTGGGTGAAGCCGGGCTCGGTGAGCTTCCCGGTGATCCACTGGCCGCCGACGCCGTCGAAGGTAGTCTGCTCGCGGAGCTGGCCCTGGTAGGCGTCGTGGTCCTCGATGCGCTTGGAGTGGGCGTCACCGGTACCGTCGAGGCTGTCCTTCACCCAGACGTCGCGGACCTTGTCGTCGGGCTGTTTGTCGCCGTCCATGCCCCGGAAGTAGCGGTACTCGGACACCGTCTGCGGCCCGGTCTCCAGGCCGTTCCTGACCCGGACGTGGCCGTAGCCGCGCCACTGGCCCCAGGTGCGCTTCTTCTCCTCGACGAGCTCGCTGTCGTCGTACTTCCACATCGGGGCGTCGATGTAGTCGTAATTGGTCTGCTCGTGGGTGAAGCCGCCGCCGTTGTCGTACAGGTCGATGCGCTTGACCACGTACTTGTTGAACCAGTCGAGGGTCGGATCGGTGCCGTCCTGCGTCGCCCACTGCGGGAAGCAGCGCTTGCCGTTGGAGTGGACCTGCGGCAGGGAGCTGCGGGTGCAGTCGCTCGCCAGGTAGGTGACGCCGATCTGGGCGCCGGTCTCGGTGGTGATCGACACGATGCGGAAGCGGTTGAGCGCGGTCCGGCCGTCGTCGCCGCCGTCGACCCGGTTGGGGAACGGGTCCGCGCCGGGCGAGAACGTCACCGCCGGGTCGGTGATCGTCGTGCCGCCCTTGATGCCCGACCCGGAGTGGGTGATCGAGTCGAGCCACATCGGCACGCCCTCGTTCTGGCTGACCCCCGCGTTCAGCCACGAGTGCCGCAGCGTCCACGACTCGACGGTGCGGAAGCCGCTGCCGTCGCGCACCTGGGCGCGCACCACGGCCAGTCGCTTCTGGGTCCAGAAGGTGGGCGACATCTGCTCGGTGCACTTGTCGCGGCAGTACTGGTCCCATGGCACGTCCGGCCACGACGCCGCGACCGCCTTGCCGCCCGAGTCGAAGCAGGTCGACCCCGGCAGGCAGCGGTCGGCGACCTCGAACGCGATCCGCGTGGAGGCGGTCGACTGGTCGGTGCGGGTGCCGTAGTCGATCGTGGTCAGGTAGCCGCCGCGGTCGTAGGTCTGACGCTTGTCGGCGTCGAACTCGCGGCCGTAGGCGCCGGTCTCCTTGCCGTAGTTCAGCGTCATCGTGTTGCCGTGGGTGTCGACGACGTAGTCGAGGTTCCAGCGCCAGGCCTGGGTCTCGCGGCTGCCGGCGAAGTCACCGGACTCGTAGCCGGGGTCGCTGGGGTGGTTGCCGTACACCTGGGTGGTCCAGGCCGAGTCGGTGCGGCGCCCGAAGAAGTACTGGGTGCCGTCGATCGTGGTGACCTTCCAGTGCTCGCCGTTGTAGACGCCGTTGGAGGCGTCCGGGAGCAGTTCGACGCGGGAGCCGTCGTCGCCGGTGCCCTTCCACTTGCCGCCGCCCAGGTCGATCAGCTCGGTCGAGCTGCCGTTCAGGCTCATGGTGGCGTTGGGCTTCCACCAGCACTGGTCGCCGGTCTTCTTGTCCTTGTTGTTGGGGTCCTTGCCGCCGACGGCCTTGGTGTCGTCGAGACAGCTCTTGTACGTCCGCTCGATGAAGCCGGTCCACATGTCCCAGCCGTCGCCGATCCAGGATCCCTGCCCGTTCTGGCCCGAGGTCTTGCCGTCGACCGCCTGCGACGAGTAGGCGAAGGCCAGCGAGGGGGCCGGGCCGCCGACGGCGGGCGGGCTCTTGATCGGGTACTTCCACGAGAAGGCGCCGGTCTGCTGCGACACCTGCCACGTCGAGGCCGGGGTCAGCGACGTCGCCTTGTAGTCGCCGTTCGGCCCCGCCGGGGCGGCCGCGGCCGCCAGGAGCGCGGGCGCCCCGGCCGCCGGGAGGGCGACATCGGCCGTCAGGGTCTGCGTCGTGGAGCTGTTCTTCGAGACCACGGGCACGGCGGCGTCGAGGCCGCAGCCCGTCACGCCGGGGGTGGTCAGGGCGCACGCCGGCAGTTGGACGAGCCGCAGGCGGCTGGCCCAGTCACCGCCGAAGGCGCCGGCGAACGCGGAGTAGTCGAGGCTGACGCCGACCGTGCCGGTCGACTTCTGGCCGTCGCTGCGGGTCACCGCCATCATGACGCCGCTGATCCCAGCGGTCTCGGCGGCGGCGCGGCCGTACACGCGGACCCCGACCTTCCCCACCGAGGCCGCCGCCGCGACCGTGACCGGCTGGCCGGCGATCGCGCGGGCGCCGGGGGTGATCTGGGCGGCGGTGTCGGCCGGCCAGGCGATCGTGGACGGGCTCTTGATCCGGGGCGGCTGGGCGGTGGCGACGACCGTGCGTCGGGTGTTGTCCTCGACCGGGACCGGCGTGACGTCGACGGGGACCGGGGCCTCCCAGTCGGCGAGGGCGTTGGCGGTCCCCCCGCTGACGATTCCGGCCCCCGACAGGACGAGGGCGATCAGTAACGCGGCCGGCTTCCTCATCCCTTGGCTCCGTCCGTGACGATCTCACTCTGGGTCAGTGCCTTCTGGTACGCCGCCACCCGGTCGACCGCGCCGTTCCAGTACTGCGTGAGCACGCCGCCGGCCTTGGCCCGGCCGACCGACCAGCCCTGGGTCGCCGACCACGTGGAGGTGAAGGGCACCTGGTCGGTGTCCTCCCAGTTCAGGCCGTTGACGTACAGGCGCAGGCGGGTGCCGTCGTAGACGCCGGCCAGGTGGGTCCAGCCGGTGCCGACGGCCTCGGTGGAGCAGGCCTTGGTCTCGGCGCCGTCGTCGGCGGCGTACATCGAGAAGCACCAGCCCTCGGCGCGGTGGCCGAGCCGGAAGCCCGAGCCGCTGGGCCCGTGGGCGGAGACGGCGGTGGCCGGGCCGCTCGCGGTGGCGGAGTCCAGCTTCACCAGGGCGGTCACCGTGAAGGGGATCTTGGTGTCGACGACCGGCTGGAGGGAGGCCCAGGCCGAGGCGCCGTCCAGGACGACCGCGCTCCCGCCGTTCTTGCCGGCGGTACGGACGATCGAGCCGACCTTGTGGTCGAGATTGATCCCGGCGGGGTCGGAGGCGGCGGTGTTGCCGCTCGTCTCGTTGAAGCCCCATCCGATGGCCTTGGCGGGGACGGGGCGGACCAGGAACTCATACGTGAACGGGCTGCCGGCGACGTTGCCGGCCGCGTCGGCGGCGCGGGCGGTGAGCAGGTTGACGCCGTCGCGGTCGGGCGTCATCGGCCCGGTCCAGACGTCGCCGGTCGTGTTGACCCAGCCCTTGTTGACGCCGTTGAGGGTCAGCTCGAAGCGGTTCGCGCCGGAGGCGCCGATCGCGAACGTGCCGGCCTGACCGGCGGCGCCGTTCCAGGTGCCCTCGGTGGCGGCGGGATAGTCCGCCGAGGTCACGCTCACGTTGGTGGGCGCGGTGGTGTCGACGGTGAAGTCGAACCAGCCACCCCAGCCGCCGCAGACGTAGGCGTCACACCCCCGGACCCGCCAGGAGTAGGCCCCTTCTGCCAGCGTGGGCGTCACCTTCCACGGTGCGGCCTGGCCCGAGGCGCGGTTGGAGACCGCCGTGCCGGACGCGGCCTTGCGGGTGGTGCGGGCGCGGTCGTACACCTCGAACTCGACCCGGGCGAGGGTGCCACCGTTGGGGTCGGCGGCGACGGCCCGCAGCGTGGGCGTGCCCGAGCGCACCCAGGCGCACGAGATGCCGCAGTCGGTGGTGATGGTCAGCGCGGTCGGCACCGACGGGGTGTGGTTGTACGTGATGATCAGCGCCACCGAGCCCGGGATGAAGTTGCTCCACCCCATGTCGTCGCCCTCGTTCGCGGAGATGAGCGCGAACGTGGTCTGCGACGCGCGGGCGGTGGCCTGGCTCTGCATCCGGCCTTCCAGCACCCGGGCGGTGCCGTCGTCGTACACCTTCTTCTGGTCGCCCGAGGGGCAGCTCGACTCGTTGGCGTCGAACTTCTCGGTGCCGATGGTCTGCACGTTGCCGCTGCTGGTGCTGTTCCAGGTCGCGGTGTTCATCGCGGAGATGTTGTTGCGGAACAGCAGGTTGGTGCTGGCGCCCGCGCAGTTGGCGACGTGGTCGGCGGTCACCGCGAATTCGGCGGCCTGGATCGTCGCGCCGGCCAGCTGGGCGGTGTCGAAGCGCATGTAGGCCCGCCACTTGCACGAGGTGTTCCACTGGCGGCCGACCCGGAGCTCGGACCGGTAGCTGGTGTAGAAGCTCGTGCCGGGTGAGCAGCTGTTCGTGTGGGTCCAGTTGCCGCCCATGCTGGGCTTGCTGAACGCCGGGTCGATGTAGATCGGGAAGGTCGCGTCGGACGCGGTCAGCAGGGCCTGGTCGGGCACCACGACCAGTTCGTGCGCGGCCACCTCGACGTCCATCTCGGCGGTACGGCCGGGCGCGGTGTCGGCGCCCTCGTCACCGGCGCCGTCGGCGTCCCACATGAGCGCCGAGCCCGACTCGAACAGGACGTTCCCGGCGGCGTCGACGACCTCCAGGGCCGACTCGTTCTCGCGGATCGACGCCCCGCCGGACGCCTCCAGGGGGAACGCGATCCGCTTGAGTTCGGACAGGGCGGCGGCGGCCGGGGTGTTCACCACGAGGAACTGCGAGAAGCCGTCGGGTTCGGCCCGCAACCGCAGGTCGACGTCGGGCAGCACGTCGGCGTAGGTCGCCGTGTCGCCGCTCAGGGTGGGCGTGGGCAGGGTCCAGGGCGACTTGATCCTCACCACGGCGGAACCCTCGGTGAGGGTCACCATCGGGTCGGCACCGCCGGTGGAGAAGCGCACGTTGGCCGAGGTCGCCACCGGGGTCACGCCGCCGGACAGGCGAAGGTCCGTGTCGACGTCGGTCCAGACGCCGTTCTTGACGACCTGGGTGGGGAAGAGCGAGGTGACGGACTCCAGCGAGCCGTCGGGCTGGGCGAAGACCTGGCTGGTCTCGGTGCGCTCCGAGAGCACCTCGACGGGGTTGCCGCACTGAGCGGCCAGGCCGGCCGCGCCGAACTGGTCGTCGACGGCCGCCACGCATTGCGGACCGCCCGGAATCGGGACGGGAACGGCGGTCGCCGGAGCGGGCAGCGCCACGACGGTCGTGAGGGAGATTAGGACGGCTAACGAGGCCGCCCGGGAACGGGACACCACGATGTCTCCTCAGGTAAGGCTGGGGCTGAGGCACACCATGAGGCACCGGCGTATTTTTGCCGTATAACGCGATATACGGTGATCCGTTAATGGATAGGGCACATAGCACGATCGCCCGGTAGGGTGCTTGTCACTCCCGAAGATCACCCCCGAAGGTGGCGATGAGGCTTCGCGTTCTCGGTCCGCTCGAAATCACGGTCGACGGCGCGTCCGTGCCGCTGCGGTCGGAGAAGCAGCGGCTCCTGCTGGCCCTGCTGATCGGCAACGCCAACGCCCCCACGGCGGGCTCACGCCTGATCGGCGCGCTGTGGGAGGAACCGCCCGCGTCCGCGCACGAGAACCTCCGGCTGTACGTCTACCATCTGCGCAAGGCCCTGGGAGACCGGGACCGGGTGGTCCGGCATCCGTCCGGTTACGCCCTCTCCGTCGGCGCCGGCGAGCTCGACGCGGCCGACTTCGAGGCGCTCACGGCCGAAGGCGCCCGCGCGATGAACGGCGGCGACCCGACCACCGGACGCCGGCTGCTGGCCAGGGCGCTGGAACTGTGGCGGGGCCCGGCGTACGGCAACCTCGCCGACCACCCCGCCATCTGGCCCGCCGCGACCCGTCTCGAAGAGGCCCGCTTGCGCGCGGCCGAGTTACGGATCACCGCCGACCTGACGCTGGGCCGCCACGAGGATCTCATCGGCGAGCTCACCGGCCTGGTCGCCGAACACCCGACCCGCGAACGGCTGCGGGCCCATCTCATGCTGGCGCTGCACCGCGCCGGACGGCGGGCCGAGGCCCTGGAGACCTTCCGCGAGGGGCGGCGCGTCCTCATCGGCGAACTCGGGCTGGAGCCCGGCGCCGAACTGCGCGCCCTGCACGAGGAGATCCTGCGCGGCGACTCCGGGGTGCCCGCGCCGCGCCCGGCCGAGCCGAAGACCAGCCCGAACCTGTTCCCCACCCCGGCGCAGCTCCCCCACGACGTCGCCGACTTCGTCGGCCGGGCCGACGAGCTCACCGAACTCGACCGGCTCCTGGACCTGCGCCGCCGTCAGGGGGTCCCGGCCTTCCTCGGGCTCACCGGGATGGGCGGCGTCGGCAAGACCGGGCTCGCGGTCCACTGGGCCCACCGCGTGGCCGGCCGGTTCACCGACGGTCAGCTCTACGTCGACCTGCGCGGCTACGCCGAGGACGCCGAACCGCTGGCGCCCCGGCAGGTGGTCGACCGGTTCCTGCGGGCGCTCGGCGTGCCGGGCAGCCGGATCCCCGACGACGTCGACGAGCGCGCCGGGCTGCTGCGCAGCGTGCTGTCGCGGCGGCGGGTCCTGCTCGTGCTCGACAACGCGCGCGACGCCGGGCAGGTCCGGCCGCTGCTGCCCGGCAGCCCCGGGTGCGCGGTCATGGTGACCAGCCGCGACGGCCTCGACGGGCTGGTCGCCCAGGAGCGCGCCGACATCCTGCGCGTCGACACCCTCGGCGACCGGGAGGGGGTGGCCGTGCTGGCCGGGCTCGCTGGTGGCGCGGTCGACCCGGCCGACCCCGAGCTGGCCCGGCTGAGCGAGCTGTGCGGCGGGCTGCCGCTGGCGCTGCGCATCGCGGGCGCGCGGCTGGCCGGGCGCAGCCGCCTGACCGCCGGCGTCCTGGCCGGTCACCTGACCGACGAGCGGAACCGGCTCAGCGAGCTCAGCCACGGCGGGGTGCGGGTGCGGGCCAACTTCGGGCTCAGCTACCGCGACCTCGACCCGGCGGCGGCGACCCTGTTCCGGCGGCTCAGCCTGCTCGGCGTGCCCGACTTCGGCGAATGGGCTGGCGGACCGCTGCTCGGCATCGCCCGCGAGCCGCTCGGCGAGCTGTTCGAGCAGCTCGTCGCCGCCCAGCTCCTCGAAGTCGTGGCGCAGGAGCACGCCGGCGGGGTGCGCTACCGCTTCCACGACCTGGTCCGGCTGTTCGCCCGCGAACGCGCGCTGGAGGAGGACGACGAGAGCGCCCGCGCCGAGGCGATGGCCCGGTCGCTCGGCACCTGGCTGGCGCTGGCGCAGGAGGCCCACCGCCGCGAATACGGCGGCGACTTCGCCGTGTTGCGCGGCGGCACGCCTCGCCGCCTGCCCGATCCCGCGCTGGCCGACGCGCTGCTGGGCGAGCCGATCGAGTGGCTGGCCGCCGAGCGGGCCGGTCTCGTGTCGGCCGTCTCGCAGGCCGCCGACCTGGGGCTGGCGTCGCTGGCCTGGGAGCTGGCGATGACGTGCGTGACGCTGTTCGAGGCCCGCAGCCTGTTCGACGACTGGCGCTCCACCCACGAGATCGCGCTCGCCGCCGCCCACGCCGCGGGCGACCGGCTCGGCGAGGCCGCGATGGTGTACGGACTGGGCAGCCTGGCCCTCTTCCGGCAGGAGTACGCCTCGGCGGCCGAACAGCTCGAAGACGCCTCGGCCCGCTTCGAGGCGATCGATTCGGACCACGGCGTGGGGCTGACGCTGCGCAACCTCGCCCTGCTCGACCGCATCACGGGCACGCCGGAACGCGCCCACCACCGCTACAAGGAGGCCGCCGACCTGCTCGGAGAGGCCGGCGACCGGGCCGCCCAGGCCCACGCGGGCATCGGGCTCGCCCAGATCAAACTGGAGGAGGGCGTGTTCGCCGAGGCCGAGGCGCTGCTGCGCGACTCGCTGCGCACCTTCGAGGACATCGGCAACCGGCGCGGCCAGGCGCAGGCGCTGTTCCGGCTCGGCGACGCCTACGTCCGGCAGGAGCAACCGGCCCCCGCCCGTGACTCCTTCGCCGCCGCGCTGCCGCTGGTGCGCGCCATCGGCGACCTCGTCGGCGAGGCCTACCTGCTACGCGGCCTCGGTCAGGCCCAGCTCGCCGCCGGGGAGCGCACCGACGCCGAGACGTCGATGAAGGCCGCCGTCGCCGCCGCGCAACGGGTCGGCGACCAGTTCGCCGAGGCCAGCGCCTCACTCGGACTCGGCCGCCTGTACGAGTCCGGCGACGACCTCGGCGCCGCGGTGCCCCATCTCGAACGTTCGGTGACATTGTTCGCCGAGATGGACAACACCACCTGGCGGGCCCGCGCAATGGACGCCCTCGCCATCACCCTCCGCAGAGTGGGTGACGACGAGGCCGCGCGGGCCCTGTGGGAGCGGGCCTGCTCCCTGCTCGACGGCCTCGACTCCCCCGAGGCCGCGAGACAGGCGGCGGAACTCAGGTCCCGCCTCGAGTAGACCCCTCACATCCATCGGCCGCAGGTGGTCACCCCATCGGCTTGTTGCCCCAGTGCATGTTCTCTCCGGGCCGCTCCTTGACGTGGTCGAGCGGCACGCACCACTCGTACCGGTCGCAACCGGCCGGCGGCGGCAGACCCGCTGCCGCCGGCGCGCTCAGGCCCACGAGCGCACCGGCGGTCAGCGCGAAGGCGGCGAGAACTGCTTTCGTGCTCTTCCTCATGGTCACTCCCCCGTGCGAGACGCGCCCCAGAATCACACGGCTCCGTATATCGGGCGTATAGCGAAGGCGCGAGACGCGGATGGCCGAGCGACTCCGCCCCGAGTGATCACTCGACGCACTCTCCGTTGCCCCAGTGCATGTTCTCGGGGCACGTGTTGAAGTGCCACGGCGCCGCCGAGGCCGGTGCGCCTGCTGTCGTCAGCGCGCCGATGGTCAGCGTGAAGGCGATCAGGGCAGCTTTCAGGCTCTTGTTCATCGTGGTTCCCTGGTCACTTTCAGCCGGTGGGGTGGTTGCCCCAGTGCATGTTCTCGTCGGGCGCGTCGACGCAGGTATCGGTGTACTCCTCACAGGTGGGCGGAACGGGCACCTTCGGCAGCGCGAACGCGGGCGAGGCGGCGCCCCCGAGCGCGCCCACAGTCAGCGCCGCGACGACCAGCGCCTTCGTGCGCCGCTTCACCTTCACTCGTCGCCCCCGTCCGCATCGCCGTCGATGTCGTTGCCGCATTCGGGGTTGCCCCAGTGCATGTTGTCCCCGCACACAATGGGGTTTGTCGGGTATTTGGTGGGATCGTCGAAGCGGATGCCGATGATGGTGCCGTCGGACGGTCCGAGGGCCGCAGCGGGCGCGCTGAGTGCCCCCAGAGCACCGACCGTCAACGCGAAGATGGTCAGGCCCGCTTTTGCTCTTTCCTTCATGGTGGTCCCCCGTCAGAGGTGAGAGGCCAGAGTGGCACGACGGCGTATAACCGGCGTATATCCACTCGTCAGTCCACCGCGATGTGGCCGGCCAGAACCCCGTTCACATCCTCCGGAGCGGCGGCCCAGCCGCCGACTCCCGCCACGAGGGCCAGAGCGATTGAGGCGATGATCGCCTTTGTACGACTCCGCATACCAACCTCCGGGTTGATGGTGGAAAAGCAGAGTCGCACACCCACGTATAAGCGACGTATACGCGGAGGTCAGATCAGGTGGGGCCAATCCACCCAGCGGTCTGCACCTTGGTCGGCCCCATCCACCCGGCCGTCTGCGCCTTCGTCGGGCCGATCCACGCGGCGGGCTGAACCTTCGTCGGGCCGACCCAGGCGGGCTTCGCGGCGCTGCCCGGACCAACCCAGGCAGACTTCGTGACGCTACCCGGGCCCACCCAGGCCGCGAGCTTCGCGCTCCCCGGCCCCACCCAGGCCGCGAGCTTGGCGCTGCCCGGACCGACCCAGGCCTGGATCTTGCCGATCGACCAGTGCATGTCGGCGGTCGCCGCGGTGGCGCCCAGGCCCCCGATGACCAGAGCGGCAGCGGCGACGAGGTTCTTGGTATGGTTTCGCATGTTTACTCCCCGTTTGCGTTCTTCGGTGTGACCTCAGAATTACACTCGGGCGTATACTCTGCGTATATTGCCTGATTACGGGCGGTGTACGGAAATTTCGACATCCACCCCGAGCGAGCCGAGCTCCCGTGCGGCCTCCGCGAGCGACAGCCGGACCAGGGGGAAGATCCGTTCCGGCGGCACCGGTGTGGCCGTGAGCAGTGCGAACACCATAGACGACGGCCGGAACCTGGTGCCGACCTTCCGGCGGCCGAGGCTCGCCGACTCGACCTGACCGGCGAACCGGGCCCGCGTCTCCCGCGAGGTCGCCAGGGAACGGGCCGACGCCAGCGCCCCCCGCACGGTGAAGCCGAGGTCGGCGACCGTGGTGACGTGGACCAGGTCGCCCGTCTCGGTGAGCAGGTCGCCGAACTCGCCGCCGAGAGGGAGCAGGCCGGGGTGGAGGTTCCCGGCGTTGCCCGCGTAGGAGGCGGGCGAGTCGCCGGGCAGCCAGGCGGGCAGGTCGGGCCGGGTCCCGAAGAGAGGGCGGATCTCGTCGAGGGCGGCGGCCAGCGCGGCGGGGTCGAGTTCACGCCAGTCGCCGTCGACCAGCGCCCAGCGGTCGTCCACGACCGCCTGGAGCCAGGCCGGCACCCGCGCTCCCCCGATGTCCTTCGGGCCGGCGTACATGCGGATGATCCCCGACCGGAGCGCGGCCACCCGCCGGCCCTCGGGCTGGAGGAGGGCGCGCTCCAGCAGGTAGGCGACGTCGACGGTGTCGCGGAAGCCCGCCACGCTGCCCACCTTGACGCGGAAGCGGTCTGCCCGGGGCAGGGCGGCACGGCAGGCCGGCGGCACGACGACCTGCCAGGACACGTCGGTCACTCCCATGGATGTGTCGAGGCGGGCGTCGAGTTCGGCCCGGGGTAAGGGCGGCTGGCAGCGGCTCATGGGTTCTCTCTCTTCTCGCGGGTCACAGCCGTGAACATAATGCTGGAATTTACTGGAAGCAACTGGAATAGCTTGGCTTTCCGTGGGGGCGCTGTTAAGGTGCGGAAACGTGGATCTGGACGGGCTGGAAGCACAGATGGGGAAACTGAGGACGGCCATCCGGCAAGCCACGGCGGCCGGTCGGCACGCCGAGGCGCGGGCGCTACGGGCCCGGTTGCGGGAGGCCGAACGTCAGTGGGACACCGGGGTCGAGCAACCCTCGGCCCAGCCCCCGCTGGTTCCGGTCCGCGAACAGGTCCACCGGGCGCTGACCCTGCTCGGCGCCCCGACCGCCGCGAAGATGATCGTCGCGGTCGACGAGTCGTTCTTCGGCGGCCAGATGGCCAACACCCAGCTCACCAGCCTCCGGCGGGACGAGGAGAAGTCCTACCGATCGGCGCCCGGCGCCCGGCCCTACTACCTGTGCGCGGCGCTGACCTCCGAACTTCTGTCACCGGCACGCGGTTTACTGGCGCTCAGCACATGGGAGCTGCCGCAGCGGATCATCGGGCCGCTGAGCCCCCGCACCGACTTCCTCACCTCGGCCATCCGGCTCGCCGAACACCTGATGCGGCTCGAGAGCGCCTCGACGGGGGCGTTCCGGCTGCTGGGGCAGCTGGCGCAGAACATCCCGGGGGGCGGCGACGGCTTCGGGCCGGCCGATCCGGCCAAGGTGATCGCCGCGGCGGGGGCGGAGCTGGCCGTACACCAGGAGAGGGATCAGATGGACAGGCGCGAGGCGGCCGCGCGGGCGGCCGACCGGCTCAAGCCGGTCGAGCGGCTCTTCGGTACCGGGCTGAAGTCGGTGAGGTCGGCGTGAACCGCCTCGACGGGATCCGGGGCGGGACCCCGGGCCAGGACCACAACGCGCGCAGCATCGCGGCGCTGGCGGCGAACCCGGCGTGCGACCGGCGGGCGATCCTCGACGCGGCGGCGATCGACAAGCCGCTGCTGATGAAGCGGCTGCGGTTCGACGACCGGTGGGGTCAGTCGCCCTTCGCGATCCAGCGCAACCAGCAGTTCACCGACCTGGTGAAGGCCAACGGCGCGGCCCACCTGCTGCGGCTGCTGCGTGAACTGCTCGACCTGCCGATCGAGGAGGCCGGTTACGTCAACCTCGAAGACGTCGGCGGCCACGAGGGCCACCTCGCGCGCCACGGGCACACCCGCCGGGTCATCAAGCAGACCGCCGAGGGCCTGGGCCGGGCGACGATCCTCGACCGGCCGCTGCTGCGGCTCGACGTCGCGGGCGCGCAGGTCTATCTGGAGCCCGACGTCATCGCGTTCCAGCTCGGCGGGATGTTCCACATCGTGGCGATCAAGTCGTTCGCGATCCTCGACGACCAGGCCGACACCCCGAAGGTGTCGGCGGCGGCACGCGAGGCGGCGGTCTACGTCCACGCCCTGCGCGACGTGGTCGGCCGCGACCTCGTCTCCCACGACGTGATCCTGGTCTGCCCGAAAGACTTCACCAACGCGCCGACGGCGACCACGGTCGACGTGCGCCACCAGCTCGTCACGCTGGCCCGCCAGCTCTCGCGGCTGACGCGGATCGACGCGCTCCTCGACCGGCTGCCCGAGGGGTTCAGCCTCGACCTCGAGACCCTGTCGTCAGGCGAGATCGAGGCGGCGGTCGCCGCCATCCCGGCCCGCTACGCGCCGCAGTGCCTGTCGGCCTGCGAGCTGTCGCATCTGTGCCGCAAAGAGGCACACCTCAACGAGCAGGTCGACGCGCTGGGCCGGATCGTCCGCGACGACCTGGGCGGCATCGAGTCGGTGACGACCGCGCTGCGGGTCGCGACGCCCGGTGAGCCGGTGGCCGACGACCAGGCGGAGATCGCCGAGCGGCTCCGCCACGTCGCGCGCATCTACGACGAGGCGGTCGCGTGAGCCTGCTCCACTCCTACGTGAAGGTGCGGGCGCGGGAACGGGGCCGGGCGCTGCCGCGCGCGACCGTGCGGCACATCCATCTGGCCGAGGCGCCGATGGTGTTCGTGCCGCTCCGGCTGGCCGGTGAGGCCGCCGCGCCGCTGGCGGCGATGGTCGGCACCGACCCGCTCCACCCCACGCTGCTCGTGGTGCCGCAGCCGCGCAACCGCGACCTGCGGTTCCAGTTCCTCGCCGACCTGGGGGCGGTGCTGCTGCCGTACATCGACCGGATTTCCCGGCAGGTCGAGACGGTCGAGGCGAAGACCCCGTTCGACCGGTGCCTCGACGCGCCGCAGATCGTGGTGCCGAGCGCGGGCGGGGTGGAGTTCACCGCCAAACTGGGGCGTTCCTCCCGGTTCCGGCGCACGACCGGCCCTTACGCGGTCGAGCCCGCGGTGCCGATGCTGGGCCGGTGGCTGACGTTCCTGGCCGAGCAGAGCGAGTTCGCCGGGTCGTCGCTGATGGTGGCGATGACCGACCTGCTGACCGCCCACTGGGTGACCGGCCAGAGCGCGCCCGAAGACGGCGACCTGGCCGCGCTGCTCGGCTGGATCGACCCGCCCGACGGCATGACCGGGCCCGAGGCGGCGGCGCTGGCCGACGATCCGCTGACCCCGCCCGCCGGGCCCGACACGCACCCGGAGTTCGACCGGCAGGAGCTCCAGAAGGCGATCGAGCACTACGACGTGACCGGTTCGACCGACCAGGTCGAGCAGGCGCTGCACGGACAGCTCCGCCCGACCTGGGACCGCATGTGGCAGGCGATCGGCCTGCTCGCGGCGCTCAAGGAGTCGCCCGGCGCGACCGCCCGCTGGGAGCGCGACCGCGTCCACGTCGCGATGCACCGCGCCTGGATCGACGGCGGCGGCCTCCCGCAGGGCAAGCGCGACAGCGCGGTCGCGGCGGCCAAGCGGCTGGCCAGGCTGGAGGCGGCGCAGCAGTCGTTCGAGGCGACGCGCGCCTTCGACGACCCCCTCGTCATGGCCGAATACCGGGCCGACGGGGTGGCCTTCGCGGGCGAGGTGGTGGCGGTCGACCTGACCCGCCGCATCGTGCCCCCCGGCGGGAAGCGCGAGGTCCCGCGTCCCCTGGTGACCATCGAAACTTCCGATCCGGTACGTCTTGGGCGCGGCAAGAAGGTCAGGTCGCCCTCGCGTCCACGCCAGTCGGCGACGATCACCGCGATTTCCGAGAAGATCATCACGGTCCAGATCGACGACGGCATGGGCCGGGGCGCTCAGCCCGCCGAAGGCAGCGTGCCGGGCGTCGGGACCGTGATCTGCTACACCGAACTCGACCCCGGCGAATCGCGCCGCGCGCCGCTGCCGCCGCGCGAGGAGACGCCGTGGACCCACGGCGGCCCGCCGCCGGAATACGTCCCGACCGACGACGACGCGATGGAGCCCTGGTCGTGAATCCCGCCGAGGCCGCCAGGGCGGCCACCGACACGATCCTGGCCGACTACACCAGTGCCTCCACACCCGGCCTGGTCGTCGACTCCCCGCCAGGCGCGGGCAAGACCACGCTGGTCGTCGAGACGACCGCCGCCATCGCCGCCAAGGGCGAGCGGCTGATGATCGTGGCCCAGACCAACGAGCAGGTCGACGACCTGGTCGACCGCCTCGCCCGGCGGTCACCCGAGCTGACGATCGGACGCCTGCACGCCGAGGGCTTCGACCCGCCGCAGCGGGTCCGCCGCCACGCCGCCGTGACCACCGGCAGCAAGATCGCCCAGGTGGACGCCTGCCAGGTCGTCACCGCCACCGCCGACAAGTGGGCCTACGTGGCCGACCGGAGCTGGCGGTGGGCGATCGTCGACGAGGCCTACCAGATGCGCTCGGACAAGCTCCTCGGGGTGGCCCGGCTGTTCGCCGACGGCCACGCCCTGTTCGTCGGCGATCCGGGCCAGCTCGACCCGTTCAGCGTGGTCGACAGCGAACGGTGGATGGGCCTGAAGTGGGACCCGCTGCAGAGCGCGGTCGCGGTGACGCAGCGCCTCAACGGACTGCGGACGCACCGGCTGCCGGTGTCGTGGCGGCTGCCCGCCAGCGCGGCCCCGATGGTGTCGGAGGCGTTCTACCCGGCGGGCGGCTTCACCGCAGGAACCGAGGCGGGCACCCGGGAGCTGGAACTGACCGTGCCGGGCATGCGCTCCGCCTGGGACCGGACGGTCGAGATCGCCGCCGCCACCGGATGGGCGCTGCACGAACTGCCCAACCGGCACACGGTCCGCACCGACCCCGAGGCCGCGCACGCCTGCGCGGAGATCGCCCGCCGGCTGGTCCAGCGCGGCGCGGTCGCCCACGACGAGCACGGCTCCCACCCGGTGACGCCCGACCGCATCGCGATCGGCTGCGCCCACAACGACCAGGTGGCCGCCGTCCGGCTGGCCGGGCCGCCCGAAGGCGTCACCGTCGACACGGCCAACCGGCTCCAGGGCCGCGAATACGACGTCACCATCGTGCTGCACCCGCTGTCGGGCCGGCGCGACGCGACGGCCTTCCACCTGGAGTCGGGGCGGCTGTGCGTGCTGACGTCACGGCACCGGCACGCGTGCGTCGTGGTGGCGCGGGCCGGGATCGCCGACCTGCTCGACCACCATCCGATGAGCCCCCGGGTGCAGCTCAACGTGCCGATCAAGTTCCCGGACGGCTGGGCCGCCAACCACGCGGTCCTGGCCCACCTGGAGAACTACAGGGCCTGAGTGAGGACGTCCCTGATCAGGGTCTCCGCCAACGGGATCTTGTAGGCGGTCTCCGGGAAGGCGGCGGTCCAGTCGAGACTCCGGGTGAAGAGCTCCTCCGACGGCGGTTGGCCGGTGAGCGCCTGTTCGACGCCTGCGAGCCGGAGCGGGACCGCCGCCACTCCCCCGACGGCCACCCCGGCCCGGATGATGACGCCGTCTCTGACGGTCAGATGAGCGACCGCCTCGGCCAGCGGCCATTCGGCCGAGGCGCGGCTGATCGCGCGCTTGTACCCGGCGCGTTCGCCTTCCACCGGGGGCGGGAGGGTGATCGCGGTGAGGAGCTCTCCGTCTTCGAGCAGGTGGTCGCGGGCGCCGTCGGAGTAGAGGTCGGCCACTCTGCGGCTGGGGCTTCGATCGACCTCGGCCACCGCGTCGTAGATCAGCATCGCCAGGGCCACCGACGACGGATGCGGCGCCACGCACGGGCCGACGTCGAGCACGACGGCGCGTTCGCCCGGGTTGTCGCGGGCGGGGCAGCCGGTGCCGCCGGTCTTCAGGCACTCGTAGTGCTCGTTGCGGTAGTAGCGGCAGCGGGTCTTCTGGAGCAGCACCCCGCCGACCGTGGCGGCCCGTCTGATCTGCGGGGTCGCGAGAGAGCCGGCCGTTTTCGACAGCGCCGGGTATGCCTTCGCCAGGACCGGATCGGTGGCGAGGGTGTCCACGGTGACCATCGCGCCGATGCGGAACCCGCCGTCGGGCGTGGGCTCGATCGACCGGAGGCCCTGGTCGTACAGATCAATGATGTGGCCTGTTGAGCGGCCTGACGCGCGGCGCTCCATCAGGTCGGTTCCGCCTGCGCGGTATTCGGCGGTCATCGGGGCATCCCTTCGAGCAGCCGGTCAGGGCGGATGGGCAGGTCGAGCGGGCGGAACCCGGTCGCGTTGAAGACCGCGTTGGCGACCGAGGCGGCGACGGAGATGGTGCAGACCTCGCCGAGGCCGATTCCGCCGCCGGGGACGTGGTCCCAGCCGTCTTCGTGGAAGTGGATGGTCATCTCGGGGGTGTCCTTGATGCCCGGGAGGCGGTAGTCCTCCAGGTTCGCCGACAGGACCACGCCGGTGCGCGGGTCGGTGATCCGCTCCTCGTAGAGGGCGTAGCCGATGCCCTGCACGATGCCCCCTTCGCACTGGTTCCGGGCGGTCTGCCGTGAGTAGACGGTGCCGACGGCGATGCCGCCCCAGACCTTGAGGACCCGCGTGTGCCCGAGCAGCGTGTCGACCTCGACTTCCGTCATATGGACGGCCCCAGCCAGCCCCCGGCCGATGCGCATATGGTCCATGGACACCGGCACCGCCGACCCGCCCTTGTCCTTGGGCCGCTGACCGACGACGGTGACGCCTTCGGCCTCGCTGACCGGCTTGCCGTCGAGGTGGTCGGCGAGCTTCCTGGCCGCGTCCCTGGCCGCCGGGCCCACCGAGGCGGTCGACCGGCTGCCACCTGCGACGGGACCGTGCGGCGCTCCCGAGTGGCCGAGTTCGACGACGATCTCGGCGTCGTCGAAGACGTCGCGGATCGCGTTGCGGATGACGGTCCTGACGCCGGTGCCGATGTCCTGGGTGGCGGTCCTGGCGACGATCCGGCCGTCGCGGACGGTGATCTCGATCTTGGTGTCGACGTCGGCGGTGTAGATCCAGTTGGCGGCGGCGACCCCGACGCCCCGCCGGAAGCGCCCGGTCTGGGCCCCGATCGGCCGCTCGCGCCACAGCGGCAGCTCTTCGGCGATCTCGTAGAGGGCGCGGCGGCGCAGGTTGCCGTCCCAGGTGCGGCGGAGTTTCAGCGGGTCGGCGCCGAGCCGGTGGGCGATCTCGTCGACGCCCTGCTCGACCGCCCACGCGAACGGCGGGCCGCCGGGGCCGCGGAACGGGCTGGCCGGAGGGGCGTTGCCGATGATGTCGCGGTCGCGGAAGTGGCGCGGGCCCCGGCCGTACATCATCAGGCCGAGGGTGGCGACCATCGAACCGGTGGAGACGCCGCCGTGCCCGGCGACGTCGAGCGAGATCGCGGCCAGGCCTCCGGTGGGGGTGCCGAGCATCCGCAGTTCGGTGCGGGTGCCGGGGCGGTAGCCGGTGTCGGTCAGTTCTTCAGCGCGGGACATCTCCACCTTCACCGGGTGGCCGGTCTTCCTGGACAGCTCGATGGCGGCCACGGCGTCGGTGCCGAGGGAGAGTTTGGCCCCGAACCCGCCGCCGACATGGCGGGCGATGACCTCGACCTTCGGCGGGCTCCAGCGTTTCGCCACGGCGGCCTTGATGTGCCCGAGCCCCTGGGTGGACGTGTAGAGCGTCAGCCCGTCGGCCCGCCAGTCGGCGACGGAGGCGTGCGGTTCGAGCGCGGTGTGCGACTGACCGGCGGTGGTGAACGTGGCGGCGAAGTAGCCGGGGGCGTTCCGTTCCCGCGCGGCGTCGAGCCGTTTCCTGGCGGTACGTCCGCGCCAGGCCGACGGATAGCCCGACCTGACGTTGCCCTTCCAGCGCGCCGGGAACCCCGCGCCTTCGGCGCTGGACGGGGCGTTCTTCCGCTCGTTCTGGTCGAAGATCACGGGGGCGTCAGGGCGCCGGGCCTCGTCAGGGTCGACGACCGAGGGCAGCGGCTCGTAGGAGATCTTCAGCGCATGAGCGATCTTCCGGGCTTCTTCGAGGGTGCCGGCCGCCACCGCCGCGATCGGCTGGCCGGTGTATCTGACGATGTCGCCTTCGAGGAGACGTACAGAATCTTCGGGCAGTTCGAAGGTGACCCGGGCGTGCGGCTGCGACGAGCGGACGATCGCCCCGTGCAGCATGTTCTCCAGCGTCACGTCGACCGTGTATTCGGCCGCGCCGGTGACCTTGTCGGGCGCCTCGACCCGGGCGGGGATCGGCTCCCGGTCGTCGAACGCGCCGGCGCACGCCTTCTGGACGGCGGTGAGGATGTTCTCGTAGGCCCCGCACCTGCACAGATGCCCGCTCAGCGCGTCGGCGACCTCCTCACGTGAGGGCACGCCCTCGCGGTCTTCGCGCCAGCGGTCGTGGAAGGCGGTGGCCTCCGTCACGAACCCGGGGGTGCAGAAGCCGCACTGGAGCGCGTCGAGTTCGACGAACGCCCGCTGCACGGGATGGTCGCCGCCGATCCCCTCGACCGTGGTGACCGAGGTTCCGTCGAGATGGGCGGCCGGCAGGAGACACGACACCTTCGGCTCGCCGTCGACGAGGATCGTGCAGGCCCCGCAGACCCCGGCGCCGCAGGAGACCTTGGTGCCGGTGGCGCCGAACGCCGTCCTGATCACCTCGGCCGCGGTGTCGTCGGGCGCGGGGTCGTGCTCGCGCGAACCGCCGTTGAACGTCAGGCGCATCTTCTCTCCTTTGACGGAGTGAATGTTCACTCCGCAGGGCGTGGCCTGTCAAGTAGCGCCCAGCAACCCGCCAATGCCACCGCCAGATCGTCGTCGCCGAGGCGCAGCCCCGCCCGGCGGGCCTTCACCAGCCCGACCATCGCGCCGTAGACGAGCGCGAGCAGCATGTGCGGGTCGCCGGCCCGGATCTCCCCCGCCTTCTGCCCGCTTCTGACGAATTCCACCGCCAGTTCGTCGACGGATGCCGAGACGTCCCGGCTGTCGACGTCGATGTAGCTCTCGTGCTGCTGGAGCTCGAGGAACGCGAACGCCTCCGGATGGTCGGCCGCGAACCCGATGAAGGTCCGGAACATCGCCGCGAAGATGTTCTCCGACGACGCGTCGGCGACGTGCTCGGCCGCCAGCCGCTCGACCAGCGTCTGCTTCCAGAGCCGGTAGACGGCGTTCCCCAGCGCCTCCTTGCTGGGAAAATACCGATAGAGGGTGCCGACGGACACCCCCGCCCGATCGGCCACCATGGCCACCGGCGTGTCGCCATAGGTACGCTCGTTGAACACGGCGAGGGCTGCTTCGAGCAGCGCCGCACGCGTACCTCCCGCTCGTGTCATTCCGGCAGTCTACGGTGGGCCCTTGTGGGGATGACCTGGGACGAACCGGCCACCGTCGACGAAGCCACGGCGATCCAGACGCGGCTGCGCCCGCTGGCCGATCTGGTGTCCGACGGACCTTCGCGGGTGGAACTGACGGCCGGGCTCGACGTGGGCTACGGGCCCGGCGACACGGTGACCGGGGCCGTCGTGGTGCTCGACTCCTCCCTGCGGGTGGTCGACCAGGCGGTGGCACGGGAGAAGGCCCGGTTCCCCTATGTGCCGGGGCTGTTCGCGTTCCGCGAGATCCCGCCGCTGCTGACCGCGCTCTCCCGGCTGTCGGTGACACCCGACCTGCTGGTCTGCGATGGCTACGGGGTGGCGCACCCCCGCCGCTTCGGACTGGCGTGCCATCTGGGCGTGGTCACGGGGCTGCCGGCGATCGGGGTGGCGAAGACGGCGTTCGTGGGGACGTACACGCAACCCGCCGCCGACCGCGGCTCGTGGACGCCCATCACCCTCGACGGCGACACGGTGGGACGCGTCCTGCGGACGCGCGACGGGGTGAAACCGGTGTACGTGTCGCAGGGGCACCGGATGAGCCTGGACAACGCGTGCGCCCAGGTGCTGCGGCTGGCGCCGGAGTTCCGGCTGCCCGAGCCGATCAGGCTGGCGGATCGGCTCTCTCGTGCCTGAGCCCGGCGGCGCTGAGTAGGCCCCTACTCTCCCCTGGACCGTTCCTGGGCGACATGGTGGACTTCCGACATCCCACCTGAAGGCCACCAGGAGGCCGATATGGATGTAAAGGCCGTCTTATCCGCCGCCGCTGCGGAACCCCAGCCCGAAGCCGCCGCCCCGCAGCCCGTCTGGACGATCGTCCCGGGCACGCTGGCCGACTTCCTGGCCACCGCCGGCACGCTCACGCTCGACCAGCGGCGGCTCATCGTGCGGCAGGCGCTGATCGTCTTCGAGCAGAACTTCGCGCATCTGCCGCTCAAGGTCGCCATGCACGGCGTCAACCCGGTCCAGCGGCTGCGGCTGCTGCAGGCGCGGCTGAGCCGGCAGGAGACGCCCGATCCCGAGTGGGCGTTCCACTTCGAGCTGCAGTCGATCTTCCATTCGGTCCGCGACCTGCACACCGGCTACCAGCTGCCGAAGCCGTTCGCCGACGCGGCGGCGTTCCTGCCGTTCCAGATCGAGCGGGCCACCGACGCCTACGTCGTCACCCGGGTCAACGCCGGTCTGCTGCCGGTCGGGGCGGACCTGAAGGTGGGCGTCACCGTCACCCACTGGAACGGGGTCCCGATCGCCAGGGCCGCCGACGTCAACGGCGAGCGGTACGCCGGGAGCAACCTGGCCGCCCGGCACGCGCGTGGCCTCGACTCGCTGACCCAGCGGGCGCTGGCCGGGCATCTGCCCCCCGACGAGGAGTGGGTGGTCCTCTCGTACATCGACCTCGACGGCAAGCCCCAGGAGCTGCGGATGCCCTGGCTGGTGCTGCGGCGGACCGTCCCGGCCGCACCGGTCGGCGGGGACGCGCCACGCGGGGTCGACATCGAGGGTGAGCACCTGGCCTCCATCCGGGGTTTCCTGTTCACCGGCGCCGGCCCGTCGAACTACACCCAGTCGGGGATCTTCCTGTTCCGGCCGGTCGAGACGGCCTCGGGTACGTTCGGCCACGTCAGGATCACCGGCTTCAGCCTGGGCGAGTTCACCTCGCAGGCGCAGTGGGTCGCGGCGCTCCAGGCGCACGTCGAGACGTTCGCGTCGATCATCACGTCGATGCCCGAGGACGGGCTGATCATCGACATCCGCGGCAACCCCGGCGGGCACATCCTGGCCGGGGAGATCCTGCTGCAGTTCCTCACCCACCGGCGCATCCAGCCCGAACCGGCCCAGATGGTGAGCTCGCCGCTGAACCTGCAACTGGCCGCGCACACCCGCGACTACGCCCAGTGGCGCAGGTCGCTGGAGCTGTCGGTGCGGACGGGCGCGGTCTACTCCGACGCGTTCCCGCTCAGCCCCGAGGAGCTGGTCAACGCGTTCGGGCAGTTCTACCACGGGCCCGTCGTCCTGATCACCGACGCGCGCTGCTACTCCACCTCGGACATCTTCGCCGCCGGGTTCGCCGACCACGGCATCGGCACGATCATCGGCACCGACGACAACACCGGCGCGGGTGGCGCCAACGTGGTCGGCCAGGCCGACCTGCTCGACGATCTGCGCGACGTCCCCGGCACCCCCTACGAGCCGCTCCCGGCCGGGGCCGCGATCAGCGTCGCGATCAGGCGCACCCTGCGCGTCGGCGAGTCGGCCGGCACGCCGCTCGAAGACCTCGGCGTCGTGCCGGCGGTACGCCACCGGCTCACCGTCGCCGACCTCCTCGAAGGCAACCCCGACCTCATGGAGACGGCCGGGCGTGAGCTGGTGAAACTGCCCAGACGGCGGCTCAAGCTCAGCCGCGACCCGGCCGAGGTCCGTTTCGACACTCTCGGACTCGACCGGGTCGACGTCTACGTCGACGGACGCCCCCGTGGGTCGGTCGACGTCACCGACGGGCCCGGCGGTCTCCCGCTGCCGGGTGGCGGTGAACAGATCAGGGTCGAAGGGTTCGTCGACGGCGCCCTCGTGGCCGTCGCCTCCGTCTAGATCAAACCGCTTAGATCGACCGTCTGGGTCAGCGGTGGGCCGCGGCGGCCCGGCGGACCTTCTTGTCGAGCCAGGTCGGGCCGTTGGAGCGGATCGTGACCGGGGCCCCGAGTTCCTGGGCGACGAGCCCGCCCCACGATTCCGGTGCTTCGGAGAGGATCGGGCGGGCGGTGAGCAGGCGCTCCGACACCGTGGCACGGTGGTCGAGGCCGCCGCCGGGCACCAGGGTCAGGCCGTCGGCGTATTCGCGGCAGACCTTGAGCTCGGGGTGCTCCTCGGCCACGTCGAGATGGGTGAGGGCGATCTCGTCGACGCCGCCGCAGACGAGGGCGGCGTAGCGGAGGGCGACGAGGTCGAGGTGGCCGGTGCGGAACGGGCCCTGCCACTCGCCGGTCACGTTGTGGCGCTCGGGCAGGTGGAGGGTCGGGTCCTCGGTCACGAAAGGGCCGTTGCCGTGTCGGGTCATGTACGTCCGCACGACGCCCAGCCGCTTCGCGTCGTCCATGCCGACATCGCCGAGCAGCTCGAACGCGTTGGTGAACGTGGTGGTCGACCAGGTCGTGTACGGGTGGAAGCCGTGCCACTCGTCGAGGAGCACCCCTTGGGCGCCCTCGAAGATGAGCGGGCCGCCCGACGGCAGCCGGCCGGTGTGGACGGTCGCGGCGAACTGGCGGTAGGCGTCGGCCACGTCGTCGACCGCCGGGAACCTGATCGGCTCGCCGATCTCGGCGGAGGCCCAGTCGCGCAGCCGGCGGAGCAGGGGCCGCAGCGCCCAGGGGTTGCCGCAGTCGGCGACCCGGATCGCGGCGTCGGGGTTGTCGAGCGCGTAGGACGCCGTCTCGCCGACGCCCATGCCGCACGAACCGTGGCGGCGCTCGCCCCGGGAGCTCTCCCGGAACCGGTTGACCATCTTGTGGTAGGGCGTGGTCACCAGGGCGTCGGGGTCGACGGTCAGCAGGCCGATCGGGTCGGGCACGTTGAGCCGCAGCAGGTGCTTGGCCTCGCTGGCGAGCCTGATCGGGTCGACCATCATGAACCGCGACAGGAACGTCGGCACGTTCCAGAACGTGCCGGCGCCGAACTGGGAGAAGGTGTGGTGGTTGCCGTCGGGGGTGACGACGTTGTGGCCGGCCTGGCCACCGCCGTTGAACCGGACGACGGCCCGGTAGGGCGCGCGGGAGCACAGCCAGTCGACGATGGTGCCCTTGCCCGCGTCGCCGTATCCGAGGTCGGTGACGATGATGTGATCTTCCATGGCGGCGTCCACTCTCGCTAGTGGGCCTTCTGGGACATGACACGGTCGACCACGGTGAGCGCGATCGTGTCGCAGATCGACGAGATGTCGTCGAGCTCGATCACGCGGTCGCCGAGAAGCGCGCGCCACAGGCCGCTGACCTGCTGGTCGCCCGCGTGGGAGGTGCCGCCGGGGATGATCACGTTGAGGTCCCAGGTGCGGGAGGCCTCTTTGACGATGTCCTCGATGCGGACGTTCTTGGGCATGGACTCGCCGAACAGCCCGGCGACCTGGTCACCGGCCACGGACAAGTAGGGCTTCTCGTCGCCGATGATGAAGGCGACGCCCTTCACCCCGCGCTTCTCGTGGCAGTCGAGCACGGTGTGCCGGGCCAGGAAGTAGAGGGCCAGCTCGTAGCTCTCCTCCATGCCGCCGCCACCGCCGCCCTCCAGGAGGATGCGGCGCAGGTCCTCGTCCATGCGGTTGTCCGACTCGAACTGGCCGAGCTGGAGCGGCGCGCGGTCGCAGGTGGCGTCGCCGACGGCGCCGAAGAGGATCTGGGCGTCGGGGACCAGCGCGGTGACGGTGGAGAGCAGGCTCGGCAGGCGTTCCTGCAGCTCTCTGGGGATGCGCTGCATCGAGCCCGTGACGTCGAAGAAGACCGCGACGGCGAGGCTCTCGGGGTGCTCCTGCGAGTCGCGCGCCTCGCGGAACTTCAGGTTGTACGGGTCGAGCGCCTGATGCACCCGCCAGGCGTGGCGTGGCCGGTTGCGCATCGACTCGTTGTGGCCGAAGGCGGCGAGACCGCGCTGCTCGCGGTAGATGTGCGCGGCCTCGTATTCATCGTCGGACCAGTGGCCCCATCCCATGCGGTGACTCCTGTTCGGTGGCTTCGAGCGTCATTCAGCGGTCGGGCGCAGTAACGCCGGGTGGAGCTGGGTGGCGTCGCCCCGCCGGTAGAGGCGGGCGCGGGGGCCCCCACGTTCTCCCCCGCGCTCGGTGGTGCGGCCGGTCTCCTCGACGAAGTGGCGCACCGACAGCACCTTCCGGTGGAAGTTGGCGGCGTGGAGCTGCTCTCCCCACACGGCCTCGTAGACCGTGCGCAGTTCGGAGATCGTGAACTCCGGGCCGACGAACTTCGTCGCGAGCGGGCTGTATTCCAGCTTGTCGCGGGCCCTCTCGACCCCGGCGGAGAGGATCTCCTCGTGGTCGAAGGCCAGCTTCATCTCCCCGGTGGCAGCCAGGGGGATCCATGCGGCGTTCTTGGCGTCGGTGTCGGCGACCGGTTCGGGTAGCCGGGGGGCGAAGGCCAGGTAGGCCACGGAGTAGACCCGCAGGGGTCGCGGGTCGCGGCCGGGCTTTCCGAAGGTCTGCAGTTGCTCCAGGTGGACACGGTCGAGGTCGCTCTGGGTCAGGCCCGTCTCCTCCTGGAGCTCCCGCGCGGCGGCGTCGTGCAAGTCCTCGTTCTCCTGGACGAATCCGCCGGGGAGCGCCCACTCGCCCTCGAACGGCGGCTGGCCGCGCTCGATCAGCAGGACGTGGAGCTCCTTGTCACGGATGGTCAGGATGACGAGGTCGACCGTCACGCCCACCGCTGGGTAATCACGCGGCTCATAGGACTTCAGCCATTGCGCCTCTTCCATTCCACCGTCTTTCTCAAACTGAGTACTTCTATGAATGAGCATAACTCCCCGCCTAAGCCCGCACAAGCCGCGATCCTGAACGTTTCACCACCCTTCGTACGCAGTCCCACGTCGGCTCACCCAGCGTCGTCACGTTCCCGAAACACCCTGTACGCGGCGCGGAAACGCGCCCACATTGAGATCCGCCCACCCCCTGCCCCGGAGATGACCTGCTTATGAGACCCCCACCCAGACTTCGGCTGCGGTCATGGCGGTTCCGCGTCATGGCGGTGTTCACCGCTTTGGTGGCGTCCGTCGCGCTCGCCACAATCCCCACCCTTCCCGCCAACGCCGCCATCGCGTGCCAGGTGACCTACTCCAAGCAGTGGGACAACGGCAGCGGCTTCGGCGCCAACATCTCGATCCAGAACCTCGGCGACGCGGTCAGCCCGTGGCGGCTCACCTACACCTGGCCGGGCAACCAGACCGTCCAGCAGGGCTGGAACGCCACCTGGTCGCAGTCGGGCGCGAACGTCACGGTCGTCGCACCGTCGTGGGCGCAGAACCTGGCCACCGGCGCGAGCGTCGGGATCGGCTTCAACGGCGGGTACAGCGGCACCAACACCAACCCCACCTCGTTCTCGCTGAACGGAACGGTCTGCAACGGGCCGAACCCGTCGCCGTCCCCCTCCCCCTCGCCCACCCCGCAGGCACTGGTCGTGACCCCGACCACCGTGAGCGTGCCCGAGGGCGGCACGGCCACCTACTCGGTCCGGCTCCAGGCACAGCCCACGTCGAACGTCACGGTGACCTCGACGGCCGGTTCGGGTGACACGAACCTGACCGTGAGCTCGGGGGCCAGCCTGACGTTCACCACGTCGAACTGGGCCACCGCGCAGAACGTGACCCTGGCCGCCGCGCAGGACTCCGACAGCGTCAACGGCTCCCGGACGATCGCGGTCGCCTCCAGCGGCCTGGCCGGAATCAGCGTCACCGCGAACGAGGCCGACGACGACTCGGGCACCACCCAGTCGCTCGTCGTCTCGCCGACCGCGCTGACGGTCCCCGAGGGCAACACCGCGATCTTCGGTGTACGGCTGGCGATCGCCCCCACGTCGAACGTCACCGTCACCACCACAGCCGCGTCCAGCGGCGACACGAACCTGACCGTCACCGGCGGCGCGTCGCTGACGTTCACCCCGGCGAACTACGCGACCACGCAGAACGTGACCCTGAGCGCCGCGCAGGACTCCGACAGCACCAACGGCACCCGCACGTTCAACGTGGCATCCACCGGCCTGACCTCGGTGGCGGTCACGGCGACCGAAGCGGACGACGAGAGCACCGCCAACGCGTACATCACCGAGTTCCAGACCCAGTACAACAAGCTCAAGGCCTCGGCCTCGGGCTACCTGTCACCGGAGGGCATCCCCTACCACTCGGTGGAGACGCTGCTGGTGGAGGCGCCCGACCACGGGCACGAGACCACCTCCGAGGCGTTCTCCTACCTGATCTGGCTGGAGGCGCAGTACGGCCGCATCACCGGTAACTGGGCGCCGTTCAACGCGTCGTGGACGCTGATGGAGACGTACATCATCCCGTCGGCGGCCGGCCAGCCCGGCGGTCAGACCGCGTACAACCCCAGTGACCCGGCCGACTACGCGCCCGAGTTCAACCAGCCGAACCAGTACCCGTCGCCGCTCTCCACGAGTGTCGTCGCGGGCGCCGACCCGTTGGCGGCCGAACTCCAGTCGACCTACGGCAACCGCAACATGTACGCCATGCACTGGCTGATCGACGTCGACGACGTCTACGGCTTCGGCACCGGCCGCGGCAGCAGCCTGAGCGAGTGCGGCGACAACACCAAGCGGGTCACCTACATCAACACCTACCAGCGCGGCCCGCAGGAGTCGGTCTGGGAGACCATCCCGCACCCCTCGTGCGAGACCCAGCGGTACGGCCAGACCGGCGGCGGCTTCCAGCCGCTGTTCATCCAGGGCACCGCGGCCCCGCAGTGGCGCTACACCAACGCCCCTGACGCCGACGCCCGCGCCGTCCAGGCCGCCTACTGGGCGCTCCAGTGGGCGACCGCGCAGGGCAACCAGTCGCAGATCTCGGCCACCATCACCAAGGCCGCCAAGCTCGGCGACTACCTGCGCTACGCGATGTACGACAAGTACTTCAAGAACCCCGGCTGCGCGTCGCCGACGTGCGCCGCAGGTTCCGGCAAGAGCAGCTCGGCCTACCTGCTGAGCTGGTACTTCGCCTGGGGCGGCGCCATGGACGGCACGTGGGCGTGGCGGATCGGCTCCAGCCACAACCACGGCGGCTACCAGAACCCGCTCGCGGCCTGGGTGCTCAGCCCGTCGGGCCCGACGGCGCTGCGCCCGCAGTCGCCGACGGCGGCGAGCGACTGGAACACCTCGCTCACCCGCCAGGTGCAGTTCTACAAGTGGCTCCAGTCGGCTGAAGGCGGCATCGCCGGTGGCGCGACCAACTCGTGGGACGGCGCCTACGCCGCCCGGCCGAGCGGCGTGCCGCAGTTCTTCGGCCAGACCTACGACGTCGACCCCGTCTACCACGACCCGCCCTCCAACCAGTGGTTCGGCTTCCAGGCCTGGGGCATGCAGCGCCTGGCGGAGCTCTACTACGTGACCGGCGACACCACGGCCAAGTCGGTGCTCGACAAGTGGGTCCCGTGGGCCGTCGCCAACACGACCCTGGGCAGCGGCGCGACCTTCGCCATCCCGAACGAGATGGACTGGTCGGGCACCCCGTCGGCCAGCTTCTCCAGCTCGACCGGCGTGCCGGCCGACAACCCCGGGCTGCACGTGACGATCCGCAACACCGGCACCGACGTCGGTGTGGCCGCCTCCCTGGCCCGTACGCTGATCTGGTACGCCGCCAAGGAGAACGGCTCGACCACCGGCAACGCGGCCAAGGCCACGGCCAAGGGCCTGATCGACCGCATGCTGCTGTCGAAGACCAGCAAGGGCATCGCACTGCCGGAGCCGCGCGCCGACTACAACCGCTTCGACGACGTGTACTCGTCGTCGACCCAGCAGGGGGTCTACATCCCCTCGGGCTTCAGCGGCGTCATGCCCAACGGCGACACCGTCGTCCCGGGCAAGTCGTTCCTCGGCCTCCGTTCCTTCTACACCAGCGACCCCGAGTGGCCGAAGGTGCAGACCTACCTGAACGGCGGCGCGGTGCCGACGTTCACCTACCACCGGTTCTGGGCCCAGGCGGACATCGCCATGGCCCTGGCCGACTACGGCACGCTGTTCCCGGCGGGCTGACGATCTGAGGTGAGTCCCCGGTGCGTGCCCTCGGCACGCACCGGGGCTTTGGAGTACTCCGTGAGAGCAGAATTCGCCGGGGCCAGAGAAGGGCGGGCCCGCCTGGCCTGGGGACAGCGCGCCATCTGGGACGCGATCCAGCAGGCCGGACCGGCCAACGCCCATTTCTTCAACATCGGGCGGCTGATCGCCTTCGCCCGGGGGCGGGGCCCCTTCCCGCTGGAGGACGTGCTCGCGGCGGTGGCCGCGCTGGTCCTGCGGCACGAGGCGCTCAGAGCCAGAACCCACGTCGACCAGGACGGCGAGCCCTATCAGGTGGTGCACGGCGAGGGCGCGCTGCCGATCAGGCTGGCCGAGTGCGGCGACGACGAGGCCGACGAGGTCGCCGACGTCCTGCTGGCCGAGCTGGCCCGGACCTCGTTCGAGCCCGGCGACGAGTGGCCGGCCAGGTTCGGCCTGGTCGTCGTGGAGGGCAAGGTCCGGCACGTCGTGTTCGTGCTGTGCCATCTGGCCGCCGACGACTACGCCGCCGACCTGGTGGCCCGCGAACTGCGGAACCTGCTGCTGCGCGGCGGGTTCCCCGTGCAGCCCTCGCAGCAGTTGCTCGACCTGGTGGCCGAGGAGGAGTCGGGCGTCGGCCGCTACCGCTCGGAGGCCGCGCTGGCCCACTGGGAGAACGGCTACCGCCGCATCCCGCCCACGATGTTCCCCGAGGTGGTGGGACCACCGGCGGAGCCGCGCTGGAGCCGGGCCGTGCTGGAGTCCCGCGCGCTGGAGGACGCCGTCGCGGTCGTGGCCGCCCGCCATCACGTCAGCACCGCGACGGTCCTGATGACGGCGGTGGCCGTGCTGCTCGGCACGCAGATGGAGCACGACGTCTCCGCGATCACCCCGATCGTGCACAACCGCTACCGGCCCACGACCCGCAACCTGGTGGCCACCCTCACCCAGCTCGGCCTGTTCACCATGCGCAGCGACCCGCGCGCGCCCCTGGCCAAGACGCTGGAGCAGTCCCACTCGGACGCGATGCGCTCCTACCGCCACGCCCAGTACGACCAGCGCGCCTGGGACGCCATGGTCGACAAGGTCAGCACCGACAGGGGCGTGCGCGTCTACCCGTCGTGCTGCTTCAACGACGTGCGGCCGATCGAGCAGCGGACGACCACCCAGGTCGCGGCCGAGGGACCGTGCCCGACCGAGGTCCAGTGGCTGCCCGGGGTGGAGCACTTCAACTGCGACTTCTGCTTCGTGATCACCCGGCAGGCCGGCACGCTCGCGATCGGGCTGACGGCCGACACCTGCCGCTTCCCGCGCGAGCGGATGGTGACGCTCATGCGCGGCGTCGAGGAGCTCGTCGTCGAGTCGTCGTTCCGGGACACCCGGCCGGTCGATCTGCACGTGTTGCGCTGACATTTCGGCCTGCGGGCGGCGGCCAGGTGGCCGGGCGGTGAACTGGGGTTTTTCCCGAACGTGTCCTGAGCGCGTTCACACGAAGACACGTGGCCCTGGTAGTCAAAGCCTGATATTTCAGGATTTTGTCAGCGATGTGAGAGTCCTTCTTGACAAGGTTCACAATCCCTCAAGGAGCTCCCGTGCGGCGTGCCCTGTCCTTAGGCCTGGCCTCCATCGCCACCCTCGCCCTGCTCGCCACCCCCGCCTCCGCAGCCGTCCCCGGCATCCCCTCCTACGCCACCGCCGTCAGCCAGCTCAACGCGCTGACCGTGGCCAACGAGGCCAACTCCGGCTCCTACAACCGGGACCTGTTCCCGCACTGGAGCACCGTCTCCGGGGCGTGCAACACCCGGGAGCAGGTGCTCAAGCGCGACGGCACCGGTGTCGTCGTCAACTCCTCCTGCGCCGCGACCTCCGGCAGCTGGTACTCGCCCTACGACGGCGCCACCTGGACCAACGCGGCCGACGTCGACATCGACCACATGGTCCCGCTGTCGGAGGCCTGGAAGTCGGGCGCGAACGCCTGGACCACCGCCCGCCGTGAGCAGTTCGCCAACGACCTGTCCGCGCCGCAGCTCTGGGCCGTGACCGACAACGTGAACCAGTCGAAGGGCGACAAGGACCCGGCGGCGTGGAAGCCGTCCAGGACCGCCATCTACTGCAACTACGCCAAGTCCTGGATCACCGTGAAGTACAAGTACTCCCTGAAGCTCCAGGCGTCGGAGAAGACGGCCCTGAACTCGATGCTCGGCTACTGCTAGGACCTGACCGCGAGGGGGCCGGTCCGACCGGCTCCCTTCAGCATCTCCTGGCCGATCAGGTCGTCCGGGAGCGCGTCGGGGACCTGGTCGTCGAAGTACCACAGGCCCTTGATGAACCGGGCCACCAGGACCGCCGAGGCCATGACGAGCGCGAACAGCACGTACATCAGCGCGATCCCGCGACCCTCGCCGGTGCCGATGACGAGCCCGATCGAACCGGCCAGCAGCCCGCCCTCCGCCATCAGCGGCTCGAAGAGGGCGGTGCCGTAGGGCGCGACCAGGCCGTAGCCGATGGGCAGGGTGGAGAACGCGATCAGCTGGTTCAGCGCGAAGACCCGGCCGTGGAACCGCTGCGGGACCTTGACCTGGATGATCGTGTTGTAGATCCCGTTGAGCACGGTCAGCGAGAAGAACATCCCGAACACCCCGGCGGCGATCACGACGAGGCTCTCGTGCGCCCCCACCACGACGGCGCCCGCCGACAGCGACACGGTGGCCCAGAGCTGACCCCGCAGCCGCAGACGGCGCGGCCCTCCCCAGATGGTCATGAGCAGACCGCCGAGGAAGATGCCCAGGCCGCCCGCGAAGGTGACCCGGCCGACGTCCGGCAGCTCCGCGAAGCTCAGCACGAGCGGCGAGATGAGCAGGAACAGCGGCGACATGAACAGGTTCACCACGGCGAAGAAGAGCAGCATGCGGCGGATGCCGTGGTTGCCCCAGGTGTACCTGAAGCCCTGGACCATCTCGGTGAGCAGCGGCTCGCGGCGGCGCCAGGCCATCGTCTTCGGGAACTTGACCAGCAGCACCGTCGTGATCGCGACGCCGTAGCTGACGACGTCGATGACGAGGATGCCCTCAAGACCGATCAGGGCCATCAGGCCCGCCGCCGCGAGCGGGACGATGAGATGCGCGACACCGTTGACCAGGCCCATCATCCCGTTGGCATGACCCAGGAAGCGTTTCGGCACGATCTGCGGGATCGCCGCCGCGTAGGCGATCCGCTGGAAGGTCAGCGCCACCGAGAGCGTGACGAGCAGCGGATAGACGTGCCAGATCTCCAGGCCGCCGGTCCAGGCCAGCACCCCGAGCACGAGCTGGGAGCCGCCGGCCGCGACGTCGCCGAACAGGATGACCTTGCGGCGGTCGAAGCGGTCGGTGATGGTGCCCGCGAGCGGGGCGACGATCATGCCGGGCACGAGGGCCAGCACCGAGAACAGCGCGAAGTTGGCCAGTGAGCCGGTGGTCATGTAGATCCACAGCGGCAGGGCGAACTCGGTCAGCGCCGAACCGATGATGGAGACGAGCTGGCCCGCCGACAGCGCGGCGAACCGCTTCATGCTCGGCTCGGGCCCGGCCTTGACCGGCTTGCCGTCGTGGGAGACGTCCTGGAGCCACCACGACTCGTCGCCGGTGCGGCGTTCCAGGGTTTCGGCCACGCCGTTTTCGATCGCGGCGTGGGTGCGGGTGACGATGGTCGCCAGTTCGTCCGCGCGGTACTTCACGAAGTAGTGCGCGGCCTCGTCGAGGACCACGCAGGCCGTCGTCTCGGCCACGACGTGCCATTCGCGGAACCGCTCCTGGTAGAACTCCATCGCCGGGTCGCGCTCGCCGACGACCGCGATGACCGGGGCCTTCATGGGCGGCGGGGCCTGTTCGAAGACCTCGGTGAAATATTGCTCGGCGTCGCGGGTGCCGCTTCTGCGGTTGGCGACGATGAGCTTCAGTTCCTCCTGGTCGAACTCGGCGACGTCGAGTCCGGCGGCGGAGAGTGCGTTGATGCGGCCCTGGTCGCCGCCGGCCTCGTCCAGCCAGGTGCCGACCTTCGACAGGACGCCCTTGGGCCTGGCGAAGGGGAACACGCCGCCCAGGTAGACGGCCTCGGGGGCGCGTCCGGCCGCTTCGAGATGGCGGGCGGCCTGAATGGAGATCGTGGCGCCGAGGCCGCAGTGGCCGTACAGCACGATCGGGCCGGTGACCTTGGCGAGGATCTCCTCGGCGTAGTCGCGGGCGACCTCGTCCAGGGGGCGCGGCTCTTCGCCGAGTTCGTTGCCCGGTACGGCCAGCGAGAACAGGGCCCAGTCGTCCGGCAGGGCGTCGGCGAGGGGTTTGTAGATGACGGCGCTGCCACCGCCGTAGGGGGCGCAGACCACCGAGGCTCTGACCTTGCGCGTTGGGGTGAGGCGGTGGAGCAGTCCTCCGGATGTCTTCTCCGTCGACGGGTCGATGAGTCTGGCCAGGTCACGGACTGTGGGGTGCTTGAAGAGGTCGAGCAGGGTCGCCACGTGGCCCGCTTTGCGCAGCCGTGCCACGACCTGCATCGCCAGCAGCGAGTGGCCGCCGAGGTCGAAGAAGTCGTCGGTGACACTGACTCGTTCCAGACCCAGAACAGCGGCCCAGATTCCCGCTACCAGCTCTTCCAGCTCCGTCGCCGGGTCGGTGAACTCGGCTGTCGGTTCCAGCACGGTCGCCGGGTCGGGGAGGGCGCTTCTGTCGACCTTGCCGTGGGATTTCAGCGGGAGGCGGTCGAGCCAGACGTACCGAGCGGGAACCATGTAGTCGGGCAGGCGGTCCTTGAGCCAACTCCGCAGCTCGGCGGTGTCCCCCGCGCCGACCAGATAGGCCACGAGACGCTGGTCCTTGAGTTCGACCACCGCCTGGGCGATGCCCTCGTAGGTGCCGAGGAGGGTTTCGATCTCGCCCAGTTCGACGCGGTAGCCCCGGACCTTGACCTGGAGGTCGCGGCGGCCGAGGAACTGGAGTTCGCCCGACTCCAGCCATCGTCCCAGGTCACCGGTTCGGTAGAGGCGGGCTCCCGGAGGGCCGTACCGATCGGGGACGAACTTCTCGGCGGTCAGCGCGGGGCGCCCGAGGTAGCCGCGGGCCAGGCGCGCGCCGCCGAGGTGGATCTCCCCCGGCATGCCGATCGGGACCGGGGTGCCGTCGGCGTCGAGCAGGCGGACCGTCGCGCCGGGGAGCGGCCGGCCGATGGGCAGCAGGCCGCGTTCCGTGCCGACCTCGTGGGTGGTGACGCCGACGGTGGCCTCGGTGGGGCCGTAGTGGTTGACGACCCGGACGCGCGTGGCCAGGTCCGAAGCCCACTCCGCCGGGGCGGCCTCGCCGCCGAGGATGAGGAGCTTGCGGGGCAGCAGTTCGGCGGGGTCGGCCTCGGCCAGCAGCGCGGCCAGGTGGGAGGGGGTGATCTTGAGGTAGTCCGCCGGATAGATCCGGAAATATGCCGTCAGGTCGGGTGCGGCGGTCTTCGGGGGCAGCAGGTGCAGGCAGCCTCCCGTCATCAGCGACAGGTAGAAGACGGTGATGCCGAAGTCGAAGGCCAGCGACTGGAGCAGCGCGAACTCCGAGTCGGGCTCGACCGCGAACCGCTCGTGCACCCCGGCCAGGTAGACCAGCACCTCCCGGTGCTGCACCGCGACGCCCTTCGGGCGGCCGGTCGTCCCGGACGTGTAGATGACATAGGCCAGGTCATCGGGGGTGACATCGGTCTGCGGGGCGGTGTCCTGAACGCCGCCGTCGAGATAGACACCGGTGACCCGGTCGGGCTTCAGCTCGGGGGTGGTCACCGCGAGGGCGATCCCGGCATCCTCGATCATGTACGCCATCCGCGCCGCCGGCAGCTCCGGATCCACCGGCACATAGGCGGCCCCCGACTTCAGCACCCCCAGGATCGCCACCGCCAGGTCGACCGACTGCTCCAGGCAGACGGCGACCCGGTCACCGGGCCGCACGCCGTGCTCGATGAGCCGCCGGGCCAGGTGGTTGGCCTGCTGGTCGAGCTCCCGGTAGGTGAGGGTGTCGTCCCCGAACACCACGGCGGCGGCGTCGGAGACCCTGACGACCTCGTGCAGCAGCGTGGCCGTCATCGGCTGCGGCGTCGTCGACTCCCCGAAGGCCAGCACCTTCGCGGCCTCGCCGGCGGGCAGCAGGCCGAGCGTGGAGATGGGCGCCGACGGGTCGGCCACGATCGAGCGCAGCAGCGTCTGGAACGACGCCGCCAGCCTCTCGATCGTGGACGGCTCGAACAGGTCGGTGCAGTAGATGAACGACGCGCCCATCCCGTCGGGACCCTCGAAGAGGTAGAGCGCCAGGTCGAACCTGACCGCGGTCACGTCGGCCACGAATCCGGTGACCTTGATGACGTCGGCCCCGGCCGGGCCGGTCTGGTAGTTCTGCAGCGCGAACAGCACCTGGAAGATGGGCGTCCTGCTGACGTCGCGTTCGACGTTGAGCTCGTTGACGAGCTGGTCGAACGGCAGCTCCTGGTGCGAGAAGGCGTCGAGGGCGCCGTCCTTCACCCGGTCGAGCAGGTCGGTGAACGAGGGATCTCCGCCGAGGTCGGCCCGCATCGGGAGGGTGTTGACGAACATCCCCACCAGCCCGTCGAGCTCGGGCTGCCCGCGCCCGCTGACGGGGGTGCCGACGGCGAAGTCGTCCTGCCCCGACCAGCGGCCCAGCAGCACCTCGAGAGCCGCCAGGAAGATCATGTACGGCGTCGCCCCGCGCGCGTTCCCCAATTCGGTCAGCGCGGCCACGAGTTCCCCGTCGAGCTGGAAACCGTGCCCGGACCCGTTGGCGCTCTGCTCCGACGGCCTGGGCAGGTCGGTGGGCAGATCGAGCGGCGGCACGTCGGCGAGCCGGTCGCGCCAGTAGTCGACGTCGGCCTGGAAGACCCGGCCGCGCTGCCAGAGGGCGTAGTCGCCGTACTGGACCGGCAGCGGCGCGAGTTCCCGTCCGGCGACCCGGCTGAGGATGTCGCCGAGCAGCACGTCGCCCGACCATCCATCGGTGACGGCGTGGTGGGCGGCGAGCTGGAGCACGTGCTGGTCCGGGGCGAGCCTGACGAGCGTGGCCCGCAGCAGCGGCCCGGTGGCCAGGTCGAACGGCCGGGCCAGCTCGGCCGAGATCAGCCGCCGGGCCTCCTGCGGGCTGTCCGCCTCGCGCACGGTCAGGTCGATCGAGGGCTCGTCGTCGATGACGAGTTCCGGCAGCCCGTCGTCAGTGGTGGTGAAGCGGGTGCGCAGGGTCTCGTGCCGGACGGTGACCTCGCGCAGGGCGTCGCCGATCTGGCCGGCGGTGAGGTCGCCCTCCAGCCAGACCGCGAACGGGACCGTGTAGGCGGTGGTCCCGGGCCGGTACTGCTCCAGGAACCACAGGCGTTCCTGCGCGTGCGACAGCGGCGGGACGACCCCCGGTTCGCGCGGGGTGATGACGGCCTTGGCGGTGCGGCGGCGCAGCCGCTGCTGGATGAGGGCCCGCTTGGCTGCGGAGAGGTCCTGGGTCATGACTCCTCCATCAGGGCCAGCGCCTCGTCGTCGGACAGTTCGTCGAACTCGGCCAGCAGCAACTCCTCGACCGCCTGGCCCAGCGCCTCGACGGTGGAGTGGGTGAACAGGGTTCTGATCGGCACCACGACGCCGATCGTGGCGTCCAGCCGCGCCGCGACCCGGACCGCCAGCAGCGAGTGACCGCCGAGCTCGAAGAAGTCGTCGAACACCCCGATCCCCTCGATCCCCAGCACCTCACTCCACACGTCGGCGACCAGCGCCTCCGCGTCGGACCTCGGCGCGACGAAGCTCTCCTGCCGCTGCGGTTCGGGTTCGGGCAGCGCGAGCCGGTCGAGCTTGCCGTTGGGGGTGAGCGGCAGCGCGTCCATCGAGACGTACACACTCGGCACGAAACTGGCCGGAAGCAGCGCGATCAGCTCTTCCCTGAGGGCGTTCGTCCTTCCCACCGTGTACGCGACCAGCACGTCCCCCTTGACCGCGACGGCCGCCCTGGTGACGCCGTCGAGGCTTTCCAGGACCGATTCGATCTCGCCGAGCTCGATCCGGTGACCGCGCAGCTTGACCTGGCCGTCGCCCCGGCCGAGGAACTCGAGCGTGCCGTCCCACGTCCAGCGGACCAGGTCACCGGTCCGGTAGACCCCGTCGACGAACCGTTCGGCCGTCAGCTCGGGACGGTGCAGGTAGCCGTCGGCCAGCCCGAGCCCGCCGATGACGAGTTCGCCGGGGGCGCGGGGCGGGACGGGGTTGAGCCGGGCGTCGACGACCGCGACGGTCGTGTTGCCGATGGGCCGGCCGATCGATATCTCCCCCGGATCATCGGGGACCTCCCAGGCGGTCGACCAGATGGTGGTCTCGGTCGGGCCGTAGACGTTCACCAGCCTCCCGGTTCGCGCCCTGAGCTCCTTGGCCAGTCCGGGTGGCAGCGCCTCACCGCCGACCAGTGCGGTGACCCGCGGAATGTCGCCCTCGAGCAGGACCCGCCAGCCTGACGGGGTGGCCTGGACGTGGGTGACCCCTGCGGAGGCGATCCGCTGCGCGAGCGCCTGTCCGTCGAGGGCGATGTCGGGATCGGCGATGACGACCCGGCCACCGGTGACGAGGGGCAGGTAGAGCTCAAGTCCCGAAATATCGAAGGAAAGCGACGTCAGCGCGAGCCAGACGTCGTCCGGGGTCGAGCCGAGCAGCTCGCGCATCGAGACGAGGAAGTTGAGCAGCGCCCGATGCGGAACGACAACGCCCTTCGGCTTGCCGGTGGAACCCGAGGTGTAGAGGACGTAGGCCGGATCGCCGGGCGCGGGTCCGCCCGTGATGGGCGCGCGCACGTCCGAGGAGGCGGCAGGGGCGTCGAGGCGGATGACGGGAAGGTCCCCGTTCCCCCACGGCTCCCGGTCGGCCAGCAGGACTTTGGGCCGCGCGTCCGCCAGCACGAAGGCGATGCGCGCCTCCGGGTAGGCGGGGTCGAGGGGCAGGTAGGCAGCCCCCGCCTTCATCACCGCGAGCATCCCCGTCAGCGCCTGGGTGGAGCGTTCGGCGAGGATCGCGACGACGTCGCCGCGCCCGACTCCCAGCGCGGCGAGTCTCCCGGCCAGTGCGTCGGCCGACGACAGCAGGTCCCGGTAGGTGAGGTCGTCCACCGCGATCCGGTCGCCGGGGGTGATCAGGTCGAGCAGGGTGCCTTCCGGGAGCGGGAGTTCCGGGCCGGAACCCCACTCGGACAGCGCCGCGTCGTCCTCGGGAGTGCGCATCGTGAGGGCCGACAGGGGGGCGGTGGGGTCGGCGGCGATCTCGTCCAGGCAGGAGACCAGGCGGGCGGCGAAGCGTTCGACGGTGGAGGTGTCGAAGAGGGCCAGGTCGTAGTCGAAGACGAGGTTCAGGCCCTCGGCGACCGGCCAGACCGTGAGGGTCAGGTCGAAGGCCGTCTTGATGGCTCCGGCGTCGTAGGGCTCGTACGACAGGTCGCCGAAGGTCTCCGGCAGGTTCCCCCCGGCGGTGTGGCTGTGCAGGATCAGCATGGTCTGGAAGAGCGCCGACTGGCCCAGGTCCCGCCGGACGCCCAAAACCGACTTGAGGCGTTCGACCGGGACGTCCTGGTGGGCCAGCGCGTCGACGAGCGTCGCCCAGGTGCGGCGCAACAGTTCGTCGAAGCCGGGGTCGCCGTGCAGGTCGGCGCGCAGGACCAGGGTGTGGGCCAGGTAGCCGATCACCGACTCCAGTTCGACGCGTTCCCGCGCCGCCGTGGGCGAGCCGACCGCGAAGTCGTGCTGGCCGGTGTGCCGGGACAGCACGGTCTGGTAGGCGGCCAGCAGCACCATGAACAGGGTCGTCCCGCTGTCGCGGCCGATGGATTCCAGCCGGGCGACCAGGTCGGCGGGCACCTGCACGCTGAGTTCGGCCCCGACCCGGGCGGCGTCGAGGGGCCGCGGGCGGTCGAGAGGGAGCTCCAGGGCGGGGACCCCGGACAGTTTCTCCTTCCAGTGCGCCAGCGCCGCCGCGCCCTCGTCGAGGGCCTCCCGGCGGAGCTGCCAGAGGGAGACGTCGCCGGCCTGCACCGGGAGCGGCGGGAGTTCTGCGCCCTCGTACAGGGCCGCGAGCTCGGTGATCATCACGTTGACCGAGTAGCCGTCGGCGACGATGTGGTGCATCGCGACGCAGATCACGTGGTCGTCGGGGCTGATCTGGATCAGGGTCGCCCGCACGGGAGGGGCCGCCGCCAGGTCGAACGGGGTGTTGACCAGTTCGGCGCAGAAGTCGCGGACGGCGTCCTCGGGCAGCGGCACCCACTCGATCACCCCGCCGCCGGGCGGGTCGATGACCAGCCGGGGCTGTCCGTCGTCGGCCGGGAAGCGGGTGCGCAGCGACTCGTGCCGGTCGACCAGGGCGCGGTAGGCGGCGGCGAACCGGGCCGGGTCGAGGGGGCCGTGGAGGCGGCGGGCCAGGTACATGTTGCTGGAGGCGTCGCCGGGGTCGAAGTGGTCCATGAACCACAGGCGTTCCTGCGCCGCCGAGAGCGGCACCGGGGTGCCGGGTTCGCGGGGTTCCAGCGGCACCACGCCGGGGTCGGCCCCGATGGCGGCGGCCAGCCCGGCGACGGTCGGGTGGGCGAACAGGGTCCTGACCGGGACCGGCACGCCGAACGCCTTCGTGAGCAGCGCCGCCGCGCGCGGGGCGAGCAGCGACCGGCCGCCGAGGGCGAAGAAGTCGTCGTCGGCGCCGACGTCGTCCACCCCGACGACCTGGCCGAAGACCCGGGCGATGCGGCGTTCGGCGGGGGTCTCGGGGGCCCGGTGCGTACGGGTCACCGGGACGGCCTCCACCCTCGTCGAGGCGGTGAGACCTTCGGCGCGCCAGGCCGCGCCGCCGAGGGTCACCCCGGGGAACAGCAGGTCGGAGAGGGGCCGGTCGGGGGCGTCGGCCACGGTGGCCAGCAGGCCGGTGAGGCGGGCGGCCAGCGCCTCGACGCGGGCGGCGTCGAACAGGGTCGCGTCGTAGGTGAGGTCGAGGGTCAGGCCGTCGCCGGAGCGCCAGGCGTCGACCGTGAGGTCGTGGCGGGCCGGGACGTGGTCGAGGGGGAAGACGCCGGCCGGCCGGTCGTCCAGGGTGAGCACGGTCTGGTAGAGCGGGGTCTGGCCGAGGTCGCGGCCGAGGTCGAGTTCGGTGAGCAGGCGTTCGACCGGCACCTCCTCGTCGGCCATCGCGGCCAGCACGGTCGTCCGGGCCCTGGCCAGCAGGCCGGCGAACGTGGGGTCGCCCGACAGGTCGGCGCGGAGCACCAGGACGTTGCCGAGACGGCCGAACACCGGTTCCAGCTCGACGCGGCCCCGGCCCGCGGTGGGCGCGCCCACGGCGAAGTCGTGCAGGCCCGTCTCGGCCGACAGCACGGCCTGGTAGGCGGCCAGGAGCACGGTGAACAGGGTCGTGCCCTGGCTCTGGGCGAGGGTTTCGAGCGGGGGGATCGGGAGCTCGGCGCGTACGACAGCGCCTCTCCTGGACGCGACGGCGGGGCGGGGGCGGTCGGCGGGCAGGTTGAGCACCGGCAGGCCGGCGAGCCGGTCGCGCCAGCGGGTGAGCGCGTCGGCGCCGAGACCGGCGGCCTCCCGGCCGCGCTGCCACGCCACCACGTCGCCGGGCTGAACCGTCAGGGGTTCCCGGTCGGCGGCGAGGTCCTCGGCGAGGACGTCGAGCGACCACTCGTCCCCGGCGATGCCGTGGAAGACCACGCAGAGCACGTGCTCGTCGGCCACCTTCACCAGCGCGGCCCGCACGGGCGCCGCGGCGGCCAGGTCGAAGGGGGCGTTGACCCGCGCCGACAGCAGCGCCCTGGCCTCATCCTCGTCGCGCGCGGTCAGGCGCTCCAGCGGGAGCGGGAAGCGCTCCTCGACGACCGCGACCGGACGGCCGTCGGCGTCGGGGAAACGGGTGCGCAGCGCCTCGTGCCGGTCGACCACCCTCTGCAGGGCGCGTTCCAGCGCCTCGGCGTCGAGACGGCCGGGCAGGCGGCGGGTCAGGTGCAGGTTCCAGGAGGCGTCGCCGGGGTCGAAGCGGTGCAGGAACCAGAGCCGCTCCTGCGCGGGCGACAGCAGCACCGGCGACCCGGCCGGGCGGAGCTCCAGCGGCACCGAGACCGTGTCCAGGCCGTCGAGGACCGCCGCCAGCGCCTCGACCGTGGGCGCGCCGAACAGCTCGCGGACGGGGATCTCCACCCCGAGCCGCCGGGTCAGCCGCGCGGTGACCTTGGTCGCCAGCAGGGAGTGCCCGCCGACGGCGAAGAAGTCGGCCTCCGCGCCGACCCTGTCGAGCCCGAGCACCTCGGCGAACGCCTCCGCGACGACGCGTTCGGTCGCGGTACGTGGTGCGATCTCCCCCGCCGTCTGGGCGGGCGCCGGGAGGGCCAGGCGGTCGACCTTGCCGTTGGGGGTGAGCGGCAGCGCGTCGAGGGGGATGACGATCGAGGGCACCATGTACGCGGGCAAACGCTCTCTCAGAGCGGCCAGAAGATCGCCGTGGTCACTCGTCGTGCCGACCACGTAGGCCACCAGGACCTCGCCGTGGACCGCCACGACCGCCTGGCGGACGCCGTCGAGCTCCTCCAGCACGCTTTCGATCTCGCCCAGCTCGATGCGGTGTCCCCGCAGTTTGACCTGGGTGTCGGCGCGGCCGAGAAAGTCGAGCCCGCCGTCGGCGCGGCGGCGCACCAGGTCGCCGGTCCGGTAGAGGCGGTCGCCGTCGCCCGTGGGGACGAACCGTTCGGCGGTCAGCTCGGGCCGGTTGAGGTAGCCGTCGGCGACGCCGAGACCGCCGATGTAGAGCTCGCCCTCGCCGACCGGCCGCATGTCGTCGTCGAGGACGTGGATGGTCGTGTTGGCGATCGGGGTGCCGATGCTGACATACGACGGATTCTTCGGGACTTCCCAGGCGGTCGACCAGATGGTCGTCTCGGTCGGGCCGTAGACGTTGATCAGCCGGGCGCAGCGGGCGGCGAGCCTGCGGGCCAGCGCGACCGGCAGGGCCTCGCCGCCGACCAGCCCGGTGACCTTTCCGGCGAACCCGGCGTCGAGGAGGACCCGCCAGCCCGATGGGGTCGCCTGGACGTGGGTCACGCCCTCCCGCTCGACGAGGTCGCGCAGGAGCGCGCCGTCGCGGGCGGTCTCGGCGTCGGCGACCACGATGCGTCCGCCGGTCACGAGGGGCAGGTAGAGCTCAAGCCCGGAGATGTCGAAGGAAAGCGAGGTGAGCGCGAGCCACACGTCGTCCTTGCCGGCCCCGAGGAGCTCCCGCATGGCCTGCAGGAAGTTGAGCAGGGCCCGATGCGAGATCACGACGCCCTTGGGCCGGCCGGTCGAGCCGGAGGTGTAGAGCACGTAGGCGCGGGCGCTCCGGCGGCCGAGCGCGTGGCCCGCGTCTTCGGCCGCGCCGTCGACGTCGACGATCGGCCCGGTGAAACCCGGGAGGCTGTCGCGGAGATGCGGCCTGGTCAAGGCGGCCGCAGCTCCCGAGTCCTCCAGAACCATGGCGATCCGGGCGGCGGGGTAGCCCGGATCGATGGGTAAGTAGGCCGCCCCGGCCTTGAGCGTGCCGAGTAAGGCGACGACCATCTCCGCCGATCTGTCGACGTAGAGGGCGACCAGGTCGCCGGGCGTCACCCCGGCGTCGGCGAGGCGGCGGGCCACGCCTCGGGCGGCGGCGTCGAGGTCGCCGTAGGTCAGCGTGCGGTCCCCGCACACCACCGCGACCCGGCCGGGCGAGGTTTCCGCGTGGGCCTCGAAGAGGTCCAGGAAGGCCGGGACGTCCGTCAGGGTGGTATCGATCATGCAGCCATCTCCCAGGGATGAAACAGGACTTCTCCGCGATCATGGACGTAAGCCACAATCGCGGGATGACAGTGCCCGAACAGGCCGACAAGCGCCGCGCCCTCGTGGCCAAGCTGCTGGCGCGCAAGGCCGCCCCGCAGGGGGTCACCCCGGTTCCGCGGGACGGCGGCCCGCTCCCGTGCTCCCACGAGCAGCGCCGCATCTGGCTGGCCCAGCAGTCCGACCCGGCCGCCGCGCCCAATGTGACGCTCGGCGTGGCCCTCTCGGGCCATCTCGATCTCGTCCGGCTGGCCGACGCGTTCACCGCGCTGATCAGACGGCACGAGGTGTTCCGGACGACGTACACCACCGAGCCGTCGCAGGTGGTCCACGAGGTGCTGCCCGCCCCGCTGGAGTACCTGGACCTCACCGGCCTGCCCGAACAGGCGGCCCTGGACCTGGCGCTGGCGAAGAGCGGCGAGCGCTTCCCGGTGGGAGACGGGCCGCTGCTGCGGCTGACCGTGTTCCGGGTGGCCCGTGAGGAGTACCGGCTGTTCCTGGTGTGTCACCACATCGCCGCCGACGGCGGCTCGCTGGGCATCGTCGCCGACGATCTCGCCGCGCTCTACTCGGGTCTCGACCGGCCCGAACTGCCGATCCAGTACGCCGACTACGCCGTCTGGTCGGTGCGCCGCGCCGAGTCGAGGATCGCCGAACGGCTCCCCTACTGGACCGACCTCCTGAGCGGCGCGCCCGGCCCGCTCTTCGAGGGCGCCGTCTCCGAGAAGGCCTCCAGGGCCGGGGCCACCGCGGCCGTCAGGGTCGGCCGGGAGACGGTCGACCGGCTGCGGCGGCTGGGCGACGGGGCCACGACGCCCTTCGTGGCGCTCTGCGCGGCCTATTTGACGCTGTTGCAGCGGATGACCGGACGCAGGGACCTGGTCACCGGCATCGTGGCGGCCTCGCGCACCCGCCGGGAGCTGGAATCGGTCGTCGGCACGTTCGTCAACATGCTGCCGCTGCGCGTCGCGCTGCCCGCAGGGCAGGGGTTCCCCGCACTGCTCACCAAGGTCAGAGAGGCCGCGGCGGGGGCGCTGGCCAACGAGATCCCTTTCGACACCCTGGTCTCGCGCGCGGGGGTGGCCCGGATCCCGGGCGTGCATCCGGTGTTCCAGACGTCGTTCATCCACCGGGACGACCCGAAGCCGCCCGCGACTTGGGATGGCCTGACGGCACGTGTCTGGGACCACGAGGTCGACGACGCCGCGCTCGACCTGATGCTGACCGCGACCCCGCGAGGCGGCGATTACGAGCTCGCCTTCACCGGCAAGCTTGACCGATTCTCCGCAGGTCAGGTCAAGGAGCTGCCGGTCGTCTTCCGCGACTTGCTCGACGAACTTCGGTAGCGGGCCCGGCACCCGCGCATTGGATCACGCCGGAACGGGCCTGCGGTACCCGCGTCTCACTTACCGGTCCAGTCTTCAAAGCCTGAATGGCACAAATAGACAAGACGGGCGTGTGGGGGTCAATGGGTTCTGGCGGGTGGGGGCCGATGTGGAATGGTTCATCGGCCCCCACGCCGGAACCCCGGATCGCGGTGAGACGTGAGCGCGCGCCGCCTGTGTCTCACCCCGCGATCCGGGACGTGGGGCCGGGGGCCGGTGGTCAGGTCACCGGAACCCCGGACGGTCCCCTACGACTCCTGGATCTCCGACCGGTCGCCGCTCCAGTCGGTGTGGTACACCCCTTCGCGGTCGACGCGGTTGTAGGTGTGCGCACCGAAGAAGTCGCGCAGGCCCTGGATCAGGGCCGCCGGCAGGCGGTCGCGGCGCAGGCCGTCGTAGTAGGCCAGCGCCGAGGAGAACCCGGGCGTCGGGACGCCGATCGAGGCGGCCGTCGAGACGACCCGGCGCCAGGCGCCCTGCGCCTCGGCCAGGGCCTCCGCGAAGGACGGCGAGGCCAGCAGCGTCGGCAGCGCCGGGTCCTTGGCGTAGGCGTCACGGATGCGATCGAGGAAGCGGGCCCGGATGATGCAGCCGCCCCGCCAGATCGTGGCCATGTCGCCGAGCTTGAGGTCCCAGCCGAACTCCTTGGAGGCGGCGGCCATCTGGTCGAAGCCCTGGGCGTACGCCACGATCTTCGAGGCGAGCAGGGCCTGCCGGACGTCGTCCACCAGCGAGTAGTTCGGCGCCGAGCCGATCGGGCCTTCGAGGTCCTTGGCGGCCTGGCGGCGGGTGACGTCACCCGACAGACCGCGAGCGAACACCGCCTCGGCGATGCCGGTGACCGGCACGCCGAGTTCGAGGGCGTTCTGGACGGTCCAGCGACCGGTGCCCTTCTGCTCGGCCCGGTCGGCCACGACGTCCACGAACGGACGGCCCGTCTTGGCGTCGACGTGACCGAGCACCTCGGCGGTGATCTCGATCAGGTAGGACTCCAGGTCGCCCCGGTTCCACTCGGTGAAGATCTCCGCCAGCTCGCCCGGGGTGCGGCCCAGGGCCTGCCGGAGCAGGTCGTAGGCCTCCGCGATGAGCTGCATGTCGGAGTATTCGATGCCGTTGTGGACCATCTTCACGAAGTGGCCCGCGCCGTCGGCGCCGACGTGGACGCAGCAGGGCACCCCGTCGACCTTCGCCGAGATGTCCTCCAGGATGGGGCCGAGCGACCGATAGGCCTCCGGCGACCCGCCCGGCATGATGCTGGGCCCGTTGAGCGCGCCCTCCTCACCGCCGGAGATGCCGGTGCCGACGAACAGCAGCCCGCGCTCCTTCAGCGCCGCCTCGCGGCGCCTGGTGTCGGAGAAAAGGGCGTTACCGCCGTCGACGATCATGTCGCCGGGCTCCATGTGGGCCGCCAGGTCCTCGATCACGGCGTCGGTGGCCGGACCGGCCTTCACCATGATGATCGCCTTACGGGGTTTCGTGAGCGACGCCACGAACTCCGCCGTCGTGCCCGTCGCGATGAACGCGCCTTCCCCGGCGTGATTCTCGACGAGCTCCTGCGTCTTGCTCTCGGTGCGGTTGTGCACCGCGACGACGTATCCGTGGTGGGCCAGGTTCCTCGCGAGGTTCCGGCCCATGACCGCCAGGCCCGTCACTCCGATGTCGGCTGTGCCCAAAACGTTCTTGTCCATGCGCCGCTCCTATCCTTCCGGGCAGCTCAGTAGCTGTAGTTGCCGCCCGCAGACGACGTCGGCGTAGTGCTCGCCGACGGTTTGGGCGTCGCCGACGCCGCCGGCGGAGCCGACGGCGACCCGGCACCGGGCAACGGCCCGGCGTCCGACGGCCTCAGCACGCCCAGGAGGCCGTGCTGGGCCTTGTCGATGCCCGCCGCGAACCATACAGAGTTCGTGCCGCCGTTCGCTTCGGTGCCCGGCTCCAGATCCCACAGACCTTCGAGCACGATCGGCTGGCCGTTGGTCTGCCGCAGCGCGCCGAGGTATCGACCCGAACGGGCGTTGAAGGCGTTGACCTGCCCATCTCCGAAATTACCCACCAGAACGGCGCCGGCCAAGGCCCCGAATCCGCGCGGCGCCTGAATCATCGCCCACGGCGCGTTCAGCGCGCCCCGCTGGGCGAAGCGGCCGAGGTAGCGTCCGTTGGCGGAGAAGCGGGAGACGAACCCGAGTCCCCGGCCGGGGACGGCCTTGCCGGTGACGGCGTCGCGCTTGGCGTACGCGACCATGACCACGTTGCCGACGACCTCGACGTTGAAGGGGGCGTAGTCCCTGGGCATGCGCGGGTCGCGGAACTGCGAGCGGGACAGCCTGACCCGGTCGAACTCCTCGTCGTAGACGTGGATGGCCCGGTGGGAGAACGAGGGGGCGAGCAGGAAGCCGCCCTTGTTGGTGTTCATCACCGCCAGGCCCTTGTAGTCGGCGCCCTTGGTGAACGCCGCGATGACCGCGTTCTTGGGGTTGACCTCGGCGTTCCACGCGGTGATCGCGCCCGAGGGGCTGGCGAAGATGAAGGTCGCGGGCTTGTCCTTGATGAGGAACTCGTCCTGCGACATGTTGACGACCTGGCCGGTCGGCGTGCCGCCCGGGATCGCCACCTCGGTCTGTTCCTTCTTGGCGTTGCCGGAGTAGACGGTGGCGACACCGGTGCCCGCGCCGGACACCCACAGTGTCTTGCCCATGGCCAGACCCCAGGGGTTGACCAGCTTGGGGTCGGTGACGGCAGCCTTGCCGGGCACGTCGGACACCAGGTTAACCTGGGAGTAGCGGTTCGTCGCCGACTTGGCCGCGGGCTTCGCGGCGGGCTTGGCGACGGTGGCTGGCTTGGCCTGCGGGGCTGCCTGAGCGCTGGCGGGAATACTCAGCGGGGTGCTCAGAACGAGCGTCCCGGCGGTGAGCACGGCGACGCGTGAACGCATCTGGTGGTCTCCTTCGAGGGCCTTCTCGGTGCATGACCTAAGGTGCGGAGGTTCGCGAAGCTCCCTTACGGGCGGAGATACGCGGGTGCGCCGAGGAGGGTTCAGGGAAATATCACCGACTTATAAACCTATTAAAAGGGTAGGGTTTGTCGAGTTAACGACCTGGCAAAACCTCTCTGACCCCACGACCTGGCTGTCTATGGTCGTCGTGTGATCCTTGGAGACTCCGGAATGTTCCTCCCTCAGCCCCAGCGTTCCGTCGTGGCGATTCCCCCGCCAGGAGACGGCCCCGGTTTCTGGGCCGGCGCGCCGAGCGCCGTCGTCACGCCCGACGGGACGATCTACCTGGCCTACCGGCTACGCCGCCCGATCGGCGAGGGTCGCGGCTACGCGATCCAGATCGCCCGCTCGGACGACGGCGAGCGCTTCGAACCGGTACTGACGATCACCAAAGACCAGATGCGGACCGAGTCGCTGGAGCGCCCCACGCTCGTGCTGACCCCGTCGGGCACCTGGCGGCTCTATTTGAGCTGCGCCACCTACGGAACCAAACACTGGCGGGTGGAACTCCTGGAGGCCTCCCGCCCCGAGGACCTCGACCCCGCGACCGCACACGTGGTCCTCCCCGGCGACCTCAAAACGGGCGTCAAGGACCCGGTGATCGTCCACCACGGCGGCCAGTGGCACCTGTGGGCCTCCTGCCACCCGCTGGAGATCGCCGAAGAGGCCGACCAGATGGTCACCGACTACGCCACCAGCCCCGACGGCCGCGACTGGACCTGGCACGGCACCGCCCTCGACCGCCGCCCCGGCGCCTGGGACTCACGCGGCGTCCGCGTCTCGGCGGTCCGCTTCACCGACGACGGCGTGCTGGCCTACTACGACGGCCGGGCCAGCGCGGCCGAGAACTACGAGGAGCGCACGGGCGTCGCCACCGGCCCCGACCCGTCGACGCTGACGGCGGTGGGCGTCCACCCGCACGCCCAGTCCCCTCATGGGGGCCTCAGGTACCTCGACATCATCGACCTGCCCGGCGGCGGCCGGCGCATCTACTACGAGTGGACCCGCCCCGACGGCGCCCACGACCTGCGCACGGAACTCGTCTAGGAGACGAGGGGCCGGCCTGGCGGCCGATCGCGGCACCTGCCGACGATCTGGCACGACGACAGCCGGAGGGCCGCGCGGCGACTCGCCCGCGCGGCCCTCCGTTCAGCCCTGAGAAGCGATACCTACCTGGGCCGCCCGTTCCTGGCCTGGCCCTGGCCCTCCGGCCGGTGGCCGACCTGGCCGCCCGAGCGGTCCCTCGGCCTGACCCAGTCGGCGAAGTCCTCCCCCGTCACCTCTTCGAGCAGCTTGATGTCGTCGGTGAAGTAGGGGATCAGGTCCTGGCGCTGCTCCCACGTCAGGGGCCGCCGGGCCCGGCCGTCACGCTGGAGCACCCGGGCGAGCGGGGCGGTCAGCGCCTGGCCGCCGAGGCGGTCGCCGACCCGGACCACCTGCGACAGCACCTGGTGCAGCACCGTCTCGTGAGGGTGCACGGTCACGTTCTCGCGGGGGACCTCGGAGATCAGTCCGGTACGCACCCCCAGATGCCCGCAGATACGGTCGAGCGTCTCCTGGGGGCGGTCGAGCAGGTCGCGGTAGCGGAAGACGAGCACCTGCTCCTCGGTGAACAGGTCGTAGAGGTCACGGAGCTGCTCGCCGTACTTGCCCAGACCCACGTAGTGCCAGAACGGCGCCCATCCGGCCGCGATCCGCTCCGACTCGCGCGCGCACGCCTCGACGAAGTCGCCGACCGGCTCCAGCCCGGCCGACCACAGGTGCGTCCAGTTGGAATGGGCCCGCTCGATCGGATCCCGCAGCACCACGATCAGCCGGACCTCCGGGATCAGGTCCTTGATGCGCCGCTGGGCGTCCCGGTCGTACAGGTAGAACGGGGTCGACTCACCGTTCAGGTATCCCGGCCGGAACAGGGCCTCGTAGTCGGAGCGGCGCCAGACGTGCTCGCGGTAGGTCTCCGCGTCGCCGGGCCCGCCCTTCTCCGGCGGCGGACCGTCGGACAGGAAGAACTTGGGCTCCTTCACCGCCGACAGGTACAGGTCGGGGTGGGCGCTGAGCGCGGCGTGCAGGGCGGTCGTGGCGGCCTTCGGGGCCCCGACGACCAGGAAGCCGGGCAGAGTCACGATAATCCTCCACTTTTCCTACAAACTTAGTATGGAATCGATCCTCCTTCAACGTCCCGGCCCTTCCCACGGTACGGACCCCCCACCGCGGGTTGGCAACCAGATCTGCTTCAAGCTATTCACAATAAGTAATCATGCGATTACTATGAGTAGTAACAGCAGGTCAAAAGCCTGCCTGGTACGTAAGGAGTGAGATCATGGATCTCGTCAAGCCCGCCGCCCTCGTCGCCGCGACCGTGTTCTGCCTGGCCCTCCCGGCCGACGCGAGCACCGCGCCCTCCCGCGCCGCCGCCCCGGCGGTCACCGCCGCCCCCTCCACCGTCCACGCGGGGCAGACCGTCCGGCTCCGGACCAAGGCCTGCCCCACCCGGCCCGGCTACGCCTATTCGCCGGCCTGGGGCCGCAGCGTCACCCTGCTGCCCAACGGTGTTCGGGCCGCGGGCACCGCCACCGTCTGGTCGGGCACCAAGCCGGGCACCTACTCGATCTCCGTCGCCTGCCAGGGCCAGCCCTACCCGACCGCCTTCGGCTACCTGACGGTCGTGGCCGCCGGGACCTCGGTCACGTACCGGGTCCAGCACGTCCGCAAGGGCAGCCGCCTCAACATGCGGTCGGGCCCCGGCCTGAAGCACGAGGTGGTCGGCAAGCTCAAGTGGAGGGCGACCGTCCAGGGCTCCCCGGTCAAGAAGGGCGGCTGGGTGAAGATCACCAGGAAGGACGGCACCACCGGCTGGTCGTACGGCTACTACCTTCGCCGCGTCTAACCGGTCACCAGATCGCGGGTCCGTTCGGGCACGTCCCGGCCCGGACGGGCCCGCCCCCGGCAGGTCAGCGCGGCCAGCGCCGTCGTGATCGGCACCGCCGCGACCAGCCCGATCGTCCCCACGATGCTCCGCACGAGCTCCTGCGCGACCACCGGCCCGGTCAGCACCTCACCCAGGGGCTCGTTCCCGATGCTGATGAGCAGCAGCAGGGGGAGCGACGCACCGGCGTACGCGAGCACGATCGTGTTGATGACCGAAGCGATGTGCGCCCGCCCGACCCGCGTCGCGGCCCGGTAGAGCTGCCGGGCCGTGTACCCGGGGTTGGCGTGGGCGAGTTCGGCGACCGTGGCGCTCTGGGTGACCGTGACGTCGTCGAGGACGCCCAGCGAGCCGATGATGATGCTGGCCAGCAGCAGGCCCTGGGTGTTGATCTGGTAGTTCGTCCCGAGCAGCCAGCTGCTGTCGTCGCTCACGCCGGTGAGATGGGCCCAGTCGATGGCCAGCATCGAGAGCACCCCCGTGAGGCCGAGGCTGACCAGGGTGCCGATCACGGCGACCGAGGTGGGCACGGAGACGCCGTGGGTGACGTACAGGACGATCAGCATGATCGCCGCCGCGCCGACGACGGCGACCAGCAACGGGGATCTCCCGGCCAGGATGGCCGGGAGCACGAACGTGAGCAGCAGCCCGAACGTGATCGCGAGCCCGGCCAGCGCGGTGAGCCCCCGCCAGCGCCCGAAGGCGATCACCGCCAGCGCGAACGCCGCCCCGAGCAGCCACATCGACGACGAGCGGTCGTGGTCGGAGACGGCGTAGGTGCCGTCCTGCAGGTCCAGCACGATGACCTCGTCGCCGTCGGCGAACGTCGCGGAACCCGGCGCGGTCGGCAGCAGGGCGCGGACCGTGTGGAACCGCGACAACTCGACGGTCGCCGTCTCCTGGGAGATCGACGTGATCGTCCCCTTGAGCTCGGGAAGCTGGGGCTCCTGCGCTTTGCTGACGTCACCCGGCCACAGGACGACGAGCGCGACCAGCGTCGCGATCGCCAGCGGCACGATGACGGCCAGCACGGCCCAGACGGTTCTGCGGTCGGCGGGCGCGACCGGCCCGTGCGAGTGCCCCATGGCCCGGAAGGGTAACTCAGGCCGACATGATGGCGACCCCCAGGCACATCTCGTCGGCGGTCCCCTCACCCCAGACGACGTAGCGGGGCTCTTCCTTCTCGAACTGCGGCAGCATCGACCGGAGCTTGGCGTCGTGGGTGCACGTCACCCGGACCACGTCACCCTGGCCGACCTTCACGGGCGTGGCGAGCGGGACGAGGGCCTGGTTGTCGAAGTTGTATTCCGGGACGTCCAGGAGCGTCCGGGCCTCGGCCTTGCCGGGGTTGAGCTCGACCTTGATGGACCGTCCGAGCAGATGCATGTGCCCCGTCAGCGCGTGCAGCAGACCCGGCCGCCGCACGGGGATGTCGCAGTGCTGGGTGGGCCCGGGTTCGGCCGCGCCACACATCTGCGCGAGCCCGTCCGGCGTCGCCTGCGACTCGGGCCCGAACCGGCGGCCGATGTCCTGGATGGCGGCCCCACGCTCGCAGAGCGGCCCCGACTCCTCCGCCGTGCACGGCAACTCGACCCCGCCCGGGAAGAGCGCGGTGCTGAGGGGTTCGAGCTGCTTGTCGCTGACCCGCAGCCGGATCGCCGACTGGTCGGGACCCGACCCGGCCCGGGTGTTGTAGTGGACCTGCATGACCAGCTGGCTGCCCGGCGGTACCGGATGGCCGTACTTCGGGTCGAGCAGGGTCTCGGTGGTGCCCGGCGCCCAGTGGGACACCCAACCGGCCTCGCGGACCCCCGCGTCGGCGAAACAGGTCCAGCCCTGGCCGGGGGCCGCGGTGTCCATCTTCTTGGCCTCGGCGACCTGCTCGGGCGACAGCCGGAAGAAGATGGCGTGGTGGACGACGGCGGTGTTGAGCGGCTGGAACTGGGCTCCCGTCAGGAACCCGCTGCCTTCGGTGCCGGGGTCGATGAGGAAGCACCGATAGTCGTCCGACCCGCCGTTGGGTCCTTTGGGGGTGTACGGCTCCGGCATCGTCAACGTGACGAACCGCTCGCCGTCCCGTAACGGGAGCGGCTTCTCCTCGGCCGCCGAATGACCGTGCTTGGGGGTGGCGACGGGGGGTGCCGCCGCCTCCTGAGTGCCACAGGCCGCGAGCGCGCCGAACAAGACGAGGGCGGCCGTAGTTCCCCATAGTCGATTCATACCTTCCACGCTCACCTATGCGGGGCCTCGCGGACATCATCCTTCGGCAGGTGGGTCTCATCCGCTCGGATGGCACGCCATGGCGACCGGGGGATGACTCCCCTGCCGCTATCCCCCGGTGGACAACGCCTTCAGCTGGGGGAACTCCCCGATCCCGATGAGACTGCCGTTGTAGACGGGTGGCCGGCAGCCCGTCCTCACGATGACCCCGACCCCGGGGCCGGCGTGACGGCTGCGGGCGCGGGCGTGCAGGCCGCACTCAGGACAATCGCCGGTAACAGCGGGGAGAGCCTCATGGACACATGGACGCTCCCCGCAGCCAGAGGGTTCACGGCCCGGTCTCAGGCGGGAGCCGTGACGGAACGTTCGAAGCGGGCGCACAGCCTCGGCCGGTGGACGCACCGGGCCCGCGCCGTGCGATGATGACCGCGAAATGACTAGCGCCACGCCAGCTTCGACGCCCTTCCGCGTCGTCCGGGCCGCCGTTTTCGGGGCGGTCTCGGTCATGCTGAGTGTCGGCGCGCACGCCTACGCGGGCGGCACGACCACGGCGGCGTCGGTGTTCGTCGCGCTCGCCCTGTCGTTTCTCGTCGGGTGCGCCCTGGCCGGGCGCGAGCGGCCGATCCAGGTGATCTTCCCGGCGCTGGCCGGGTGTCAGGCCGTGCTGCACCTGATGTTCTCCTACGCCCACACCGTCGAGCCCATGATGGCGGGGCACCACCACCCGGCCACGCTGCTGCCCAGCCTGAGCATGCTGCTCACGCACACGTGGGCGGCGGGGCTGACGGCACTGTGGCTGGCGCGGGGTGAGGCGCTGCTGTGGACGCTGCTGCGCCGCCTCGACGTCCGGCTCCTCCTGCTGCTGCGCGTGGCCATCGAGCCGGGGCATCCGCAGGTCTGCCCGCCGTCCGCCGATCGGGTCGTCGTCCCGTCGTCGGCGCTGTCCCGGCATGAGATCAGCCGCCGGGGGCCTCCCGGCACGTCAGCCTTCGCCACCGCCTGACCTGAGGTCAGCGCGGTTCTCTGACGTTGCCGTTTCCCCTGAAGGGTTCTTTCTCTCATGTCTTCGCGCTTCGCGTTGTCCCTGCTCGCCGTCGCCACCGCCGCCGCGATCTCGTCGTGCGGCTCCACCGAGACGCCGGCCGCCGCTCCCGTCGCCGCCGTTCCGGTCGCGTCCGCACCCGCCGCGTCCACGCCCGCCGCCCCCGCTCTGTCGATCACCGATCCGTGGGTGAAGACGGCGAAGAAGGGCATGACCGCCGCCTTCGGCACCCTGGTCAACAACTCCGGGGCCGACATCACCGTCGTGTCGGGCGCCAGCCCGCTGTCGCCGATGATCGAGCTGCACGAGGTCGTCGAATCCGACGGCAAGATGGTCATGCAGCCCAAGAAGGGCGGCTTCGTGATTCCGGCGGGCGGCACCCACGAGCTGACGCCCGGCGGCGACCACATCATGATCATGGACGCCAAGCAGCCGGTCGAGCCCGGCGCCGAGATCCCGTTCACCCTCACCCTCGCCGACGGCGGCACCTTCGAGTTCACCGCGCTCGGCAAGGACTTCGCCGGGGCGAAGGAGGACTACCAGCCGGGCATGGACATGGGCGGCGAGTCCGACAATGGCTGAGCTGACCCGGCGGGGCCTGCTCACCGGCGGTGTCGTGGCGGGGGTGGTCGCGCTCGCCCCGGCTGCTCCGGCCCTCTCGGCCAGGGCCGCCGAGACCGCGGTGGCCTTCCACGGCCCGAGGCAGGCCGGCGTCGCCACCGAGCCGCAGGCCCACGCCGTCTTCGTCGCCTTCGACCTGCGTAAGGACACCGATCGGGACGCGCTGGCCCGGATGATGCGGCTGCTCACCGACGACGCCAGGCGGCTCACCCAGGGCCGCCCGGCGCTCGCCGACACCGAGCCAGAACTGGCGGCGTCGCCGGCGCGACTGACCGTGACCTTCGGTTTCGGTCCCGGTCTGTACGCCCATGCGGACGCGAAGTCCCCGATCAGGCCGCTGCCCAGGTTCGCCGTCGACAAGCTGGACAAGAAGTGGAGCGGTGGCGACCTGCTCGTCCAGATCTGCGCCGACGACCCGCTGACCGTCACCCACGCCCTGCGGATGATCGTCAAGGACGCCCGTTCGTTCGCCACCGTCCGCTGGACCCAGCGGGGCTTCCGCCGCGCCGCCGGCACCCAGCCGTCCGGGCACACCCAGCGCAATGTGATGGGCCAGATGGACGGCACCGCCAACCCCAGACCGGGCACTCCGGAGTTCGACCTGGCGGTGTGGCGGCCCGACGGCACGACCCAGCTGGTCGTGCGCCGGATCAGGGCCGAGCTGGAGACCTGGGACGCCGCCGACGTCGTGGCCAGGGAGTTCACCATCGGCCGCCGCCTGTCGACCGGCGCCCCGCTCACCGGCACCCGGGAGCAGGACCCGCCCGACTTCGCCGCCGCCGGCGCGCACGGCTTCCCGGTGATCTCCGAGTACGCGCACATCCGCCGCGCCCACGTCGGCGACCCGTCGTTGCGCATTCTGCGGCGTGTGTACAACTACGACGAGGAGGTCACCTCGCAGGGCCACGCCGACTCGGGCCTGGTGTTCGCCTCCTACCAGGCGGACATCGAGCGCCAGTTCGTGCCCATCCAGAAGCGGCTGGCCGAGGCCGATCTGCTCAACGAGTGGATCACCCCGATCGGGGCGGCGGTGTTCGCCATCCCGAAGGGCTGCGACGAGAAGGGCTGGATCGGCCAGGAGGTCCTGTCGTGAAGGCGCTCGCGGCCACGGTCGTGAAAATGGCCGCGGCGCTCACCACCGTGGTCGCGGCGATTGCCGCCATGGCCTTGGTGCTGATTGCCGGGGCCGCGCCCGCGCTGGCGCATGACCAGCTCAAGGGCAGCGACCCCGCCAAGGACGCGACCGTCGAGTCACTCGACTCGATCACGCTGACCTTCTCGGCCGGGGTGCGGTTCCCCGCGATGGTCCTCCACGACGCGGCGGGCGCCACGATCGCGCTGACCGAGCCGGAGGTGCGGGGCAAGGACCTGGTGGCCGGGCCGGTGTCGCCACCACCGCCGGGAAAGTATGTGATCGGCTGGCGGGTGGTCTCTTCGGACGGGCACCCGATCGAGGGTGAGATCCCGTTCACCCTGGCGGGTTCCGCGACCGGCCCCGCGACCGACACCGCCGACAGTCCGCAGGCGGGCAGCACGCCCGCCGCCACCGAACCGGCGGCCCCGAAGGTGAACCCTCAGCCCGTCTCCGCGACCGAAGAGGACTCCGGCGGCGGTTTCCTGTGGGCCGGTGCCGCCTTGATCGTCCTGCTGGGCCTGGGGTTGTTCCTGGTCCGAGGCCGCCGTACCGGCGGATGAGATGAGTGCGGCCCCCGCCTTGGCGGGGGCCGTACCGACAGAAATGCAGGAAGGTTCTAAAGCGCCGCGACCGGCTCTTCCTTGCTGAGCTCCTCGGGGCCGCCCCGCAGCGGGACCTCCTTGACGAAGGCCGCCAGGATCGGCACGACGACCGCGAACACGACCGCCCACAGGAACACGCCGCTGATCGAACCGGCCAGCGACTCCAGGAAGCCGCCCTTGACCTCGGCCGGGAGCTGCGCGATGGCCGCCGGGCTCATCGAGCCGCCCGAGGACACCATCTCCGCGGCCTGCGGGCCGAACTTGTCGGTCAGGCTGTCGGTCAGGTGGTTGTTGAACACCGCGCCGAACAGCGCGACGCCGAACGAGCCACCGATCGACCGGAAGAACGTCGCCGCGCTGGAGGCGACGCCGAGGTCCTTCTGCTCCACGCTGTTCTGCGCGATCAGCATGGTCGTCTGCATCAAGAAGCCCATGCCGAGGCCGAGCACCGCGATGAAGACGCCGGTCTGCCACAGGGGCGTGTCGACGTTCATCAGCGTGAGCAGGGCCATGCCGATGGCCATGATCACGCCGCCGATGACCGGGAACGACTTGTACTTGCCGGTGGTGGTGATGCGCTTGCCGACGTACAGGGAGACGACCATGGAGGCGGCCATCATCGGCAGCAGCAGCAGGCCGGAGTTGGTCGCGGTCGCGCCCTGCACGAGCTGCTGGAACAGCGGCAGGAACGAGATCGCGCCGAACATCGCGAAGCCGAGCAGGAAGCCGACCCCCGAGATCAGGCTGAAGTTGCGGTCCTTGAAGACGTGCAGGGGCATGATCGGCTCGGGCGCGCGGCGCTCGACAGGGATGAAGAAGACGAACGACACGACGGCCAGCACCCCGAGGCCGATGATCTGCCAGGATCCCCACGGGTAGCCATGGCTCTGGCCGCCCCACGAGGTGAGCAGGACCAAAGCGGTGATCCCGATCGTCAGGATGATCGCGCCGAGCCAGTCGATGCGGTGTTCGGTGCGCTTCTTCGGAATGTCGAGTTTGAGCCACAGCCAGACCAGCGAGATGCCGCCGAGCGGCAGGTTCACGTAGAAGGCCCAGCGCCAGTCGAGGTGGTCGGTGATGAAGCCGCCGGCGAGGGGGCCGGCGATCATCGCGAGAGACATGATGGCGGCCATGATGCCCTGGTACTGACCACGCTCACGCGGGGGGACCAGGTCGCCGATGATGGCCATCACGCCGACGATGAGGCCGCCGGCGCCGAGGCCCTGGAGCGCGCGGAAGGCGATCAGCTCGGTCATGCCGTTGTCGACGCCGCCGAGGAACTCCGAGCCGGACATGCCGCACAGGGCCGATCCGACCAGGAAGATGACGATCGAGGTGAGGAAGACGGTCTTGCGGCCGTAGAGGTCGCCCAGTTTGCCCCAGATGGGGGTGGACACCGTCGTGCCCAGGATGTAGGCGGTGGTGACCCAGGTGAAGTATTCGAGACCGTTGAGTTCGCCGACGATGCGGGGCATCGCGGTGCCGACGATCATGTTGTCGAGGAAGGCGAGCATCATCGCCAGGAGCAACCCTGGGAGGATGATCATGACTTCTCTGGACCGCGCCGGAGGAGTGGCGACGGCTTCCGACATTTCGGGGCCCCCTTGTTAACCCGTTTGCTTACTTGCCGACCGGCAAGTGACCGTGGTTAAGGTAAGGTCCTTACCTGCCGCCCGTCAAGCTGGATTAAAGGACACAATTAACGATGAGTGAGCGGACGAGCACCGAAAGTGCGTTCGCCCCCCGGGAGACCCGCGACACCCGTGAGCGCATCCAGGAGATCGCGCTCGAACTGTTCACCGAACAGGGCTACGAGGCGACCTCGCTCCGGGAGATCGCCGAGGCGCTGGGGGTGACCAAGGCGGCGCTGTACTACCACTTCAAGACCAAGGAAGACATCGTCGCGGGCATGGTCGTCGACCGCATCTCCTCCCTCGACGCGATCATCATGGAGCTGCGCGCCCACGAGACGGTCACGCCCGAGATGCGCCGCGAGGCGATCGTCCATTACGCCAAGGGCGCATACGAGGGCCGGGCCATCACCCGCTTCATGGAGCGCAACCCGACCGCGATGAAGCACCACCCGGTGATCATGCAGATGCGCGAGAAGGTCCTGGAACTCAGCGGACTGCTGGTCTCCCACGACGACACGCTGACGGTCCGGCTGAAGCGCGGCCTCGCCCTGTTCGCCATCCACGCGGTGGGCTTCATGCTGCCCGGCCCGGAGATCGACGAGGACGAGCGCTACGAGACTTCACTGAAGGTTGCCCTGGAATTGATCGAGGCGAACGAGGGTTGATCCGCCCGGAAGGGTAGGTGAGCCAACATGCTCTTTGGCAAGGAACACGTTGAGCGTTATCAGGCGACCGACGGCGCCGAGGGTCACGAGTGGCAGGGCACGACAGCGGCCCTGCTGACCACGAAGGGCCGCCGTTCCGGCAAGGAACACACGACTCCGCTGATCTACCAGAAATACGGCGACGACTACCTGCTGGTCGCCTCCAAGGGCGGCGCTGACAACCCGCCCGAGTGGTACCTGAACCTCGAGGCGAACCCCGAGGTGGGGTTCCAGGTGCTGGGCGACAGGTTCCGCGCCCGGGCCCGGACCGCCACCCCGGAGGAGAAGCCGGACATGTGGCAGGTGATGGCCGCAGCCTGGCCCGACTACAACGAATACACGAAGAAGACCGATCGAGAGATCCCGGTCGTCGTCATCGAACGCGTCTGATCACCAGGCGAGCGTCCCCTCCTCGTTGACGAACGTGCCCGACGGGCCGTCGTCGCCGAGCAGGGCCATCGACACCGACACGGCCGCGCCCTGGGCGGCCGGTCGGGTCGCTTGGAAGCCGTTCAGGTCGGTCGCGCAGTAGCCGGGGCAGATCGCGTTGACCTTGATCGGGGCGAGTTCCTTCGCGTACAGGGCGGTGACCATGTTCAGGGCCGTCTTGGACGACTGGTAGGCCAGGGCGTTCATGTCGAACCACGGGCCGTCCGGGTCGATGGCCGAGGCGAAGCTGCCGACCTCGCTGGAGACCATGACGATCCGGGCCGCCGGCGATCTGCGCAGGAGCGGGAGCATCGCGTTGGTCACCTCGACGACGCCGAAGACGTTGACCTCGTAGAGGTCGCGCATCAGCGTGGCCGAAGTCGCCGAGGGCAGGCCCCATTCGCCGATCCCGGCGTTGTTGACGAGGATGTCGAGGGAGCCGAAGCGCTCCTCGACGGTGGCGGCGGCGGCCTTGACCGTCGCGGGCGACGTCACGTCGAGTTCGACGAAGGTCGCCCCGAGGCGGGCTGCGGCCTCTTCGCCCTTCCGGGAATCCCGGGCGCCGATCACGACGGTCACGCCCCGTTCGGCCAGGAGGCGGGCCGTCTCGTAGCCGATTCCCTTGTTGGCGCCGGTGATGAGTGCGGTTGTCATGAGCTCAACAGTGGGCGGGCGGCGTGCCGGGGACGAGAGACCGGCGGAGGCTGGGATCGGTGGTACCACCCACGCCGCCCCAATAAGAGGAAAAATCGGTTCATGGACCGAAACGGGCTGGCCGACTTCCTCCGCACCCGGCGCGCCCGGCTGAAGCCCCGCGACGTCGGGCTGCCCGACGGCGTCCGACGGCGGACCGCGGGGCTGCGCAGGCAGGAGGTCGCCGAACTGGCCGGGATGTCGATCGACTACTACATCCGGCTGGAGCAGGCCCGGGGCCCCCATCCGTCGAGGCAGGTCCTGAACGCGCTGGCCCGCGCCCTCATGCTCACCGGCGACGAACGCGCCCACCTCTACCACCTGGCGGGCGAGCTACCCGGCCACGGAGAAGACCACCCGGCCGGGGTGTCAGCAGGGCCCTCTCGTGCCAGGCAGGCGTCCAGCCCGGTAAAAGCTCCTGGGCAGGGCATTCAGGATTTCCTGGCGACACTGACCGACATTCCCGCCTACGTCCTCGACGCCGGGTTCGACATCCTGGCCGCCAACCCGCTGGCTCTGCACCTGATCCCGTATCTGACGGTGGGCGGGAACGAGATGCGCGGCATCTTCGCCGGTCCGGTGCATCGGCAGGTCTGCCGTTACGCCGACTCGTTCGCCGCGGCGGCCGTCCGCGAGCTCAGGGCGGCCACGGCGACCCGGCCGCAGCTCCGGAACCTCGCCACCGAGCTGGCCGCCGGAAGTCCCCTGTTCGCCGAGCTCTGGGCCGCCCACGACGTCGAGATCCGTCGTGAGCTGCGCAAACAGCTGCTCCATGAGATCGTCGGCGAGATCGACGTACGGAGACAGATTCTCGACGTCCCCGATTCGGGTCAACGATTGATCATGTACGTCCCGGTCCCCGGCACCGGCGCTCAGGAGGCGCTCAGGAGGGTTCGGGAACTGTTGGAGCGACCGGGATTCGCGCGGTCAGGGTGAACCCGCCGGCGGACGCCCCGGCGGCCAGGGTCCCCCCGACCAGCATGATCCGTTCACGGAGGCCCGCCAGCCCGTAGCCGGACTCCCCGAAGACCCGCACGCGCGGCGGCGCGGCGGCGTTGTGGATGACGATCACGAGCTGGTCGTCGGAGACGGTCCCGGTGACCGTGACGGTGGCCCGGGGCGCGTGCTTGCGGGCGTTGTTGAGCCCTTCCTGGACCACCCGGTAGGCGGCGTGCTCGACGCTGCGAGACAGCCGTACACCCTCGATCGCGAAGTTCAGATCGACCCGCTGCCCGGTCGTGTTGCTGTCGGCCACGAGCTGCGGAATGCCGTCGACGCCCCGGGCCGAACTGGGCAGATCCCCCGCCCGCAGAACGGTCAGCAGCTCGCGGAGTTCCGTGAGCGCCCGGACACCCTGATCTTCGATGTCCCTGGCCAGCTCGGGGTTCTCCTCCTCGTCGGTGTCCTCCTGGATCATCCCGGCCTTGAGCACCATCACGGTCACGGCGTGGGTCACGGTGTCGTGCAGTTCGGCCGCGATCCGCCTGCGCTCCCGCGCGGCGGCGTTCTCTTCCCTGATGTGTACGTCATCGGTCAGCCGCTGGATCAGATCGCGGTAACCGCGCACCCACGTCCCGAGGACGGCCGCCACGTACACGGTCGTGAACGCCCGCACCACGCTGACGAGCACGTTGGGATGCTCGTGCGGCTGGTAGTAGTTCCCCAGCGCGAACCCCACGGTCAGCAGGGCCGCCACGGCCTGCCACCACCGCACGGTCCGGTGGGCCGTCATCGCGTAGGCGGCGATCGACACGGGCATCGCCTGCGCGGTGAACAGGTAGCAGACCAGCGAGAACACCACCGAGGGCGCCGCCCACCGCCGCCGTACCAGCATGGCCAGCGACGCCACCACGGCGCTCGCCGTGGCCACCCAGATCGGCGCCGCGATGGCGGAGTCGTTCGGATCGACCAGCGCCGGCGGCAGCGTGTAGACCAGGAGCGTGGCCGACAGGGTGACGTCGACGACCCGCGACCGCCGTTCCTGGTCGAGGGAATCCCAGCGCTCCCGCCACTGGTCGATCGTCTCCCGCATCCCGCCAATGTCGGTGCTCCAGCCGGGCCGCGAGCCCCCTGACACGCGGACTTTCCCGAGCTTGTACGAACACTCTGTTCGTTCGGGCAGGTTCCCGGCACGAGCCACGGCCGGCCTTCGGCCGTCCGCGTCTCGTTTCGCTCTCCCCCTGCTTCGGGGCAGGATAGAGCGGTGAGCCTGATCGAGCGACTGCCGCGGACCCCCGACCCTGATGCCCTCTTCGAGGCGTTCGCCGCCTGGAACGAAGAGCGGGGGCTGACGCTCTATCCGGCGCAGGAGGAGGCGCTGATGGAGGTGGTGACCGGGAGCAACCTGATCCTGTCCACCCCCACCGGCTCGGGCAAGTCGCTGGTGGCGGCCGGAGCCCACTTCGCCGCGCTGGCCAACAACCAGGTCTCCTTCTACACCGCCCCCATCAAGGCGCTGGTGTCGGAGAAGTTCTTCGACCTGTGCGCGATCTTCGGCACCGAGAACGTCGGCATGATGACCGGCGACGCCTCGGTCAACGCCGACGCCCCGATCATCTGCTGCACCGCCGAGATCCTCGCCCAGGTCGCGCTCGCCGAGGGCCGCGAGGCCGATATCGGCATGGTCATCATGGACGAGTTCCACTTCTACGCCGAGTACGACCGGGGCTGGGCCTGGCAGGTCCCGCTGCTGGAGCTCCCGCAGGCCCAGTTCGTGATCATGTCGGCGACCCTCGGCGACGTGAGCCGCTTCGACAAGGACCTCACCCGCCGCACCGGCCGCCCGACGGCCGTGGTGAAGCATTCCGAGCGGCCGGTGCCGCTGGTCTATTCGTACAGGATGAGCCCCTTGCACGAGACGCTGGAGGAGTTCCTGTCGACCGGACAGGCCCCCGTCTACGTCGTGCACTTCACCCAGGCCGCCGCGATGGAACGCGCGCAGGCGCTGATGAGCATCAACATGTGCAGCAAGCCCGAGAAGGAGGCCATCGCGGCCCTGATCGGCAACTTCCGCTTCACGACCAAGTTCGGCCGCGCCCTCTCTCGTCTGGTACGCCACGGGATCGGCGTCCACCACGCGGGCATGCTGCCCAAATACCGCAGACTCGTGGAGAAGCTCGCCCAGGCCGGCCTGCTGAAGGTCATCTGCGGCACCGACACCCTCGGCGTCGGCGTCAACGTCCCGATCCGCACGGTCCTGTTCACCGCGCTGACCAAATACGACGGCAGCCGCGTCCGCCGCCTGCGCGCCCGCGAGTTCCACCAGATCGCCGGCCGCGCCGGCCGAGCCGGCTTCGACACGATCGGCTACGTCTCCTGCCAGGCCCCCGACCACGTCATCGAGAACGACCGCGCGCTGGCGAAGATCGGCGACGACCCCAAACGGCGACGCGGCTACGCCCGCAAGAAGCCGCCGGAGGGCTTCGTCAACTGGAGCGAGGAGACCTTCGAGAAGCTCCAGACGGCCGAGCCCGAGCCGCTGACCAGCCGCTTCAAGGTCTCCAACGCGATGCTGCTGGCGGTGATCAACCGTCCCGGCAACTGCTACGACGCGATGAAGAGCCTGCTGACCGACAACCACGAAGAGCGCAAGAACCAGCGCCGCCACATCAGCCACGCCATCGCGATCTACCGCTCGCTGCTGGCCGGCGGCATCGTCGAGACGCTGAAGGAACCCGACGAGCAGGGCCGCTACGCCCGCCTGACCGTCGACCTCCAGCAGGACTTCGCCCTCAACCAGGCGCTGTCCACCTTCGCCCTGGCGACCTTCGAGCTGCTGGCCCCCGACAGCCCGACCTACGCCCTCGACGTCGTCAGCGTGGTCGAGTCGACCCTCGACGACCCGCGCCAGATCCTGCACGCCCAGCTCAACAAGGCCAAGGGCGAGGCGGTCGCCCAGATGAAGGCCGACGGCATCGAATACGAGGAGCGGATGGAGCTCCTCCAGGAGATCACCTATCCGATGCCGCTGGAGACGCTGCTGTTCGGCGCTTACGAGACGTACAAGCAGGGACATCCGTGGGTGGGCGACCACACGGTCAGCCCGAAGGCCATCATCCGCGACATGTACGAGCGGGCGATGACCTTCACCGACTACATCGGGTTCTACGAGCTGTCCCGCTCCGAGGGAACGGTGCTGCGCTACCTCGCCGACGCCTACCGCGCCCTGTCGCGGACGGTGCCGGAGCACATGAAGACCGAAGACCTGATCGACCTCATCGAGTGGCTGGGCGAGCTGATCCGCCAGGTCGACTCCAGCCTGATCGACGAGTGGGAGAAACTGGCCAACCCGACCGAGGCCCTGGAGCAGCGCGACGAACTGGAGTCGAAGCTGCGGCCGGTCACCGCTAACGTCCGCGCGTTCCGGGTGCTGGTGCGCAACGCGATGTTCCGGATGGTGGAGCTGGCCGCCCTCGACCAGCAGGAGACGCTCGAAGAGATGTACCCGGACGTCGACTGGGCCGCGGGCCTGGACGCCTACTACGAGGAGCACGACACGATCGGCACCGGGCCCTCCGCCCGCGGACCGGCCTTCCTCCGGATCGAGGAGGAGACCGGGCTGTGGCGGGTGCGCCAGGTCATCGAAGACCCGAACGGCGACGGCGACTGGGGTGTGGCGGCCGACGTCGACCTGGCGGCGTCCGACGAGGAGGGGTCGGCGGTGCTCCACGTGGTGGGCATCAACCGGCTCTGATCCGGCCGACGACGTTTGCGTACATGCGGACGGGGTCGGGCGTAGCGGCGTCCACATAGCCGGGGAACGAAGGCAGGTCGCGGCAGAAGCTCAGCAGGCGGTCGTAGACGACCGCCGCTGAGGCCGGACGCTCGCCCGGGTCCTTGCGCAGCAGCCAGAGCACCAGGCGTTCGAGATCCTCCGGTACGCGCCGGGAATGGGTGTCGGCCGTCCTGATCGGCGCCGCCGTCCTCATGGGCCTGACCGTGGTCGGCGCGATCGTCAACGGCGGGGCCGAACCCAAGGTCATCACGGCGAGGGCCGCGCCGGAATCGGAGCAGGCCAGGGCCGAGGCGGAGCCCGAGGAGCCGAAGGCGGCCGGCATCGGCGACACCGTCAAGGACGGCGACTTCGCCTTCAAGGTGACCAAGGTCGAGAAGGGCCTGTCGCAGGTCGGCGAGGGCTTTCTGGTCTCGGAGGCACAGGGTCAATATGTCCCGGTGAGGTCAGCTCCCGGCCTTGGCCAGGTCGACGATGACGTAGCGCCCGTCCTGCTGGTAGCTCAGCAGCCGGTCATCGGAGGCGGGCACCGGGATCGCGACCCCGCCCGCCTGCACCCCCCGCGCCGGCAGCGGTTTCACCCCGAGATCGGCCACCTGCCCGGAGACCAGGTCATACAGGCCCGCCCAGATCTCCCCCGGCCCCGCCATCGTGCTCGACGTGACGAACCGGTCGAGCGCGGGCCGGGAGACCGGCGGGTCGGTCAGCTTGGTCGCCCGCAGCCCCGCCCCCGACCGCGCCGACGCCAGCCGATCAGGCCCCACGCACAGGTTCACCCCGCACAGCGACCCCGCCCGGGTGACCCGCCGCTCCCCCGTCTCGACGTTGATCGCGGTCGTGAACTCACGGGCCGGCGACCCCACCCACGGCCACTTCAGCACGTGCTGCCCGGAAGTCCCCGGTACCGCCGTCGGACGCCCGCCCTCGAAAGGAACCCGCCACACGCCCCCGGCATCGGTCGACCAGACCACGCCCTGGGCGGTCAGCTCCAACCCGGTGACGGTCCCGGTCAGCGCGAACGCCGCGATGGCAACCGGGTCGCCGCCCTCGACGGGCACCGACCAGATCTCCCCCACCCGCCCGGTTCCGTCCCGCCGCGCCGTCCACCAGGCGATGTGCCCGGCTCCGACAGCCACGCCGGAGGGATGCACGACGGTCCGGGGCGGCAGTGGAAGATCGGCCAGCTCGGTGGTCTCCCCATCGGCCAGCTTGTACGCGATCAACGCGTCGGAGCGCTCGAAGCCCTTGGCGGCGGTGACCAGCACGGTGTCGTCATCGAGGAACAGCCGAGGCGTGATCGCCCGACCGTCGGCCAGCACGGCCGGGATCACGTGCACGGCCTGCGGCCAGAGGTTCTGCACGAGCGGGGGACGTTCGACGAGCGCGCTGCCGTTCAGGGTGCCGGTGAGCGCGAGGGCGGCGAGCAGTATGCGCAAAGTCAGCCACCCACAGAGCCGCGTCTTGAGAAAAGCGCGGGCGCGAGGCCCCCACGCTTACTGGAATCCACGTGACTCATGCGCACGTCAGCCTCCCACCGCGCCGCAGTCGGAGACGAAGTCTCCGGTCTGCCGGCAGGTCTGGAGCGCCACATCAGCGCCCTCCGCCGGCTTCAGGTAGTGCCGGACCACGGTTCCGGCGCCGCCGGTGTTCTCGTCGTAGCCCTGGCCCACGCCTCCGACGCCGACGTAGGTTCGCACCGCGTGGCCGTCGGCCTCGGTGTCCCACACGTCGAGCACGCCCTGGTCATAGTCGGCCCGTCCCCCGGTCGGGGACAGGGTCGTCACCGGCCCGCCCGCGGCCGCGCTCGCGGGCGCCGCCAGCAGGGCCACCGTGAACACGGCGGCGACAGCCGATCTGCGACGCATGCAAGCACGATAAGTCACGAATCTATAAAGTGCCTATCAACCGCCGGAAAGTGCGTCTTCCACCTCGGGCACCGCGAAGTCGTCGGGGTCGTCGAGCCAGCCCAGCGGCAGCGACACCTTCTGCCGCTCGCCGCTCTTGCCGCGCGGCCCGTCGGCCGCCTCTCCAGGCCACGGCTGGGCGAGGTCGAGGCCGGACAGGCGCTCCCGCAGCTCGTCGAGGCTGGAGGCCTGCGCGGTCAGCCGACGGGTCTCCGCGCCGACCGAGAACGCCTTCAGATACCAGCCGACGTGCTTGCGGAAGTCGGACACGCCGTGCTTCTCGGAGCCCATCACCTCGACCAGCAGCTCGGCGTGCCGCAGCAGCATGGTCACCACCTCACCCAGGCGAGGCTCGGAGCGCTCGGGCGACCCGTTGAACGCGTGCTCCAGGTCCCGGAACAGCCACGGCCGGCCCAGGCAGCCACGCCCGATCACCACACCGTCGCAGCCCGTCCGGGCCACCATCCGCAGGGCGTCGTCGGCGGTCCAGATGTCGCCGTTGCCCAGGACCGGCACACTGCCGGGCACGGCGTCGCGCAGCCTGGTGATCGCGTCCCAGTCGGCGAAGCCGCCGTAGTGCTGGATGGCGGTGCGGGCGTGCAGCGCGATGGCCTGCACACCCTCTTCGGCCGCGATCCGGCCGGCGTCGAGGTAGGTCAGGTGGTCGTCGTCGATGCCCTTGCGCATCTTCATGGTCACCGGCAGCGGGCCGGCGTTGGCCACGACCTCGCGGATGATCGATCTCAGCAGCCGTCTCTTGTACGGCACCGCCGCGCCCCCGCCCCGCCGGGTCACCTTGGGCACGGGGCAGCCGAAATTGAGGTCGATGTGGTCGGCCAGGTCTTCTTCGACGATCATGCGAGCGGCCCGGCCCATGATCACCGGGTCGACCCCGTAGAGCTGGATGCTGCGCGGCGTCTCCGTCGGGCCGAAGCGGATCATCTCGTACGTCAGCGGGTTGCGTTCGACCAGCGCCCGCGAGGTGATCATCTCGCACACGAACAGGCCGCCGCCCTGCTCGCGGCAGAGAGTGCGGTAGGCGCGGTTGGTGATACCCGCCATGGGGGCGAGCACCACGGGGGGCCAGACGTCGAGCGACCCGATTTTCATCCTCTCATTGTCCTTCACGGGAAGAAGTGACCGGTGCATTAGCCTGATCACATGCTGCTGCGGCTGCGGATCGCGCTGCCAGACCGTCCGGGCGCCCTCGGCGTCGTCACCCAGGCCCTCGGTGTCGCGGGGGCCGACATCATCCAGGTCGTCGTGCTCGATCGGGGCGACGAGCGGGCGGTCGACGACTTCACGGTCTCGTGGCCCGACACCGCGCCGCGTGAGCATCTCGTCCGGGCGCTCGACGAGATACCCGACATCAAGGTCGAGGGGGTCTGGGCCACTCGTGAGGCCCCGGGCACCTATCCGGAGCTGGAGATCCTCAAGTTCCTGACCACCGCCGGTGATCGCGCGCTGGCCACTCTGGTCGACGCGATGCCGGTGATGTTCAGCGCCGACTGGGCGGCCTGCGCGACCGAGCGGGTGCACGAGGTGGTCTGTTCGAGCTGGCGGGCGCCCGAGTCGATCCGGTTCCCCGAGCTCGCGCCGGCCCGGCCGGTGGCGGCGACGCTGGAGTCGGGGGCCCACGTGGTGCACGCGCCGTTGCCGCCGCTGGCGCTGACGCTGCTGCTGGCTCGCGTCGAGGGGCCCGCCTTCCACCGGACCGAGGTGACCCGGCTGGCCCGGATCCTCGACCTCTTCCTGCTGCTGCCGGCGATCGAAGAAGGTGCCCAGCGCGCCTTTCGTTCCACTAAATCCGGCTATTATCTGTAATCCGGTTGCGGCGAAATAACAATCGGTCCCGATTTTCACCGGAATAACACGGAGTCGCGTTGACTCGCCTCATGGCGAACAACGGAAGTGACTTCATCGCCGGGGAGATCAGGTCGCTGCTGACCACCCGCCGGGCGCTGCTGCCGGGCGTCCAGGCGAAGATCGCGGCCTGGCGTGACACCGATCAGACGCTGGTGGAGCTGGCCGCCGCGCTCGACCTGTTGCGCGAGCATCCGTCGATCGCGGCGGAGACGGCTGTCGGACTGGGCTTTCCGCACCTTGCTGACCTGCGGAGTCAGATCGCACTGACGATCGAGCAGCTGACCGCGGTGGAGGCGCGCTACTCCCGGGACACGGTGAACGTCGGGGTGAGCGGCAGCGCGCGGATGGGCAAGTCGACGCTGCTCCAGTCGGTGTCGGGGCTCGACGACCGGCACATCCCGACCGGCAAGGACCTGCCGGTCACGGCGGTCCGGAGTCGCATTTATCACTCGCCGTCCATTCGGCGGGCGGTGCTCAAACTGCATTCGCGCGAATCATTCTTAAAGGAGATAATTCAGCCATACCACTCGGAACTTGGATTCGCCGCCTCCCCACGCACCATTGACGACTTCCGAAATCACGCCTATCCCGACGAACTCCCCGAGCCGTCCACCGATCAGGTGTCACTCCTGCGGCGGCTGCGCGACATCCATGGGGCGCTCTGGTCGTACGAGAAGGATCTGACCGGCGCCGAGATGGTCGTCGACCTCGACGACCTGCGCCCGTTCGTGGCCTATCCGACCCATCGGGAGGTGTCCGGCGACGCTCCGGTCTCGCGGCGCTATCTGGCGGTACGCGATGTGCGCATCGACTGCGCCTTCCCGCATCCCGGGGTCGAGCACCTGGGGATCGTCGACCTCCCGGGCCTGGGTGAGGTCGCGGCCGAGGCCGAGCAGCACCACGTCCGGGGCCTGCAGCACGAGGTGGACGTGATCCTGCTGGTCAAGAAGGCGGTGGACGCCTCGGCGTTCTGGACGGCCGCCGACGCCCGCACGCTGAAGCTGCTCGACCGGGCCCGCGGGCCGATCCGCAACCGGGGCGACTTCGTGTTCCTCGTGGTCAACACGCCCCTGGGCGCCGAAGCGTTGGCCGAGCCGATGCGGGCGCACATGGTGGAGCACGTCAACAACGGGCAGCCGGGCAAATACTTCACGATGCTCGACACCGACGCGAGCGACGCCGAGTCGGTGCGGTCCGGGGTGCTGAGGCCGCTGCTGCACGCGCTGGCGACCCGCCTTCCGGTGATGGACGCCGAATACCTGGCCGGGGCCGAGGAGGCGGCGGTCTCGACGGGCGCGTCCCTGGCCTCGGCGCTGGCCGATCTGCAGGAGGCCGTGCGGGGCATCCGCTCGACCGGCGGCGACGAGATCGAGTCGGTGCTGATCAACGCCGAGGAACTGCGCGAAGACCTGGCCGGCGGCCTGGAGGCGCTGGTCGAGCGGCTGCGGCTGCGAGCCCTGTCGGAGGAGGACGACCCCGAGTACATTTCCGCGATCAAGGGCGTCTACCAGGACGTGAGCGACTGGATCGACGACGGGTTCGGGTCGGGCAAGGACGCCTGGATCACCAAGGCGGTCCGGCGGTTCACCGCCGAGCGGGGCACCGGGGCGTTCGCCGACGACGCCGTCAACTGGATCCGGGTGGAGATCGCCCGCCGGTTCGCCGCCCTCGACAGCTTCTACTCCGGCCAGATCGAAGAGGCCCGCCGCGAGGTCGGCGTGATCCTGCGCGAGAACACCGGCACCCTGCTCGACCGGGAGGGTTCCGAGCTGCTGCGCGACCTCGCCGACCTGCTCGACAACCCGCGCAGGCCCTGTCCGGCGCTGCGCGCGGCGGTGACCGGGCTGCTGGAGCTGCGGATGGAGTACCGCAGCCACCTGCACCCGAGGCTGCGCCCGCATCTCGACGTGCTGCAGATGTCGCAGCGCTCGCCGGAGATCAGGCGCGACGAGGAGGGCGCGCACGAGCTCTTCCGGTTCTGCCAGGAGATGGCCCAGAACGCCGCCCACGAGATCCGCAAGGCGCTGCTGGACGGCGAGGTCACGCCGGTCCAGGTGACCTACGCGGCGGTGGAGCAGTTCGTGGACATCTTCATCCGCTCGGGGCCGATCGGCGACTCGAAGGGGTCGCGGCGGGAGTTCGAGCGGTTCGCGCGGGCCTACCGGAACGAGATCTGGCCCGGCACCTACCAGGGCATCGCCGAGGGCAACGTCCGGCACGACCGGGTGCAGACCCTGATCGAGTCACTCCAGCGCAAGATCGACGGGGCCGGGAGGGCCGCATGACCGCGTTCAAGATCGGGTTGCTCGGCCCGTCGCGGGTGGGGAAGACCTCGCTGGTCACCGCCCTGATCTCCGAGGGGCAGCAGTTGCTGGCCGGCAGCGGCGTGGCGATGCTGCCCGACGGCCGGGCCACCGAAGACAAGATCGCCGACAACTGGGAGCAGCTCCAGGGCGACCTGCTGGCCGGTGAGTTCACCCCCGGCAACCTGCGCGGCACGATGGAGCCGTTCTACTTCCGGCTGGCCCTCGACCCCGGGGTGCCCGGGGCCCGGATCGGCATCGAACTGCTCGACTTCCCGGGCGGCTGGCTCGCCGGGCGCGGGCGCAGCGCCCATTCGGAGAGCGACTGGGACGCCTGCCGGTCGTTCATCACCCGGAGCACCGCCCTGCTGGTGCCGATCGACGCGGCGTTGCTGATGGAGACGTACGAGAAGCAGCATGTGAAGTTGCTGCCCAAGCACCTGACCACCACCCAGGTCGAGAGCGTGGCGCGCGAATGGGCGATCGAGCGCAACCGGCGGCCGCACGAACCGGCGCTGATCGCGTTCGCGCCGGTCAAGTGCGAGGCCTACTTCAACGACAACGGCGGCCTGCGCAACAAGTCGCACCTGCTGCGGCAGAAGTTCGACGAGGTCTACGGCGGCGTCGTGGCGGCGGTCCGCGCCGAGGCGCCGCACGCGCAACTCCTCTACACCCCCGTCGACACGCTCGGCTGCGTGGAGATGGTCAAGTCCGACTGGGTGCTGAACGAGGCCGGCGACTGGACCTTCGACGCGAAATACCGGGTCCGGCGTGACCGGAAGATCTCCCGGATGGGCGTCGACGACCTGATGACGGCGGTGTCCCAGCAGCTCATCCAGGGCAAGCGGACCATGACGGCCGACGAGTCGGCCGACCTGATCCAGCGCGCCCAGCAGGCCCAAGATCTGGCCGACCGCAGCGAGGGGTTCTTCCGCGACGTCCTGATGTGGCTCAACCGCGAACGCCAGGCCCGCCGCGAGGCGGCCGGTCGCCAGGACCGCGAGGCCCAGGAGGCGGTACGCCGCCTGCAGTCCCTCGACACCGTCCTGGAGAAGATCGCCACCCGTAAGTTCGGCCCCCGCGTGCAACGGCTCTAGGAAGGACGGGATGCGCGCCTACCTGCGAACGCGGGGCACCAACCGCGACTACGACTTCATCGGCTCAGGACCCGCGGAGTACTGGTGGCGGGACTACCACGACCGCGACCTCACCGACCCGGAGAAACCCGTCATCCTGGCCGAGTCCACGGGCCCGACCTGGCGCATCTACCTCCAGGGCGTCGAGTCCGACCGCTCCGACTACCGGGGAACCCCCATCGTGTACGGCCTGGTCCTCGAAGGCGACGCCGCCGATGAGACCGGCCTTGCCCACGGCATCGTCGGCGAGTGGCTGAGCTCCATCACGACCGCGTCGGCGGCCCCGGGCAAGGCCCTCGACCAGGCGCTGGGCCCGGTCGACCCGCTCCTCGAAACAGGAGACCGGGAGGAGGGCGAGGCGGTCGTGCGGGCCGTCTTCAGCCCGACCGGCCAGGCGACCGAGGACGAGTCGGGTGGCGATCTCGGCGCGATTGAGCCGGAAAGCCGCCGAACCATGGCCGATCCCGACGCGGAAGACGATCCGGCCCGCTGGCTCGGGGACATCGAGTCGGAAGAGAGCCAGGCCGCGTTCCTCGCGGTGGTCGCCGGGCTGCTGGGCGGGCGCGCGGGCCGGGCGGTCATTCTCACCTACGCCGAGAGCGCCGGGGACGTGTCGGCGCTGGCCGAGGACGAGCGGGGCGACCTGGCCGTGCTGGTGGCCCGGCCGAACCGGGAGATCGTCGAGGGGCGGCGCCCTCTGGGAAAAGCCGAACCGGTCCACCCGCAGCCGGTGGGCCGGACGCCGCACCTCAGGAAACGGAACGGTCCAGCAAATCGGAGAGGACAGTCGATCCCGGTGGAACCACGGAGACGACAGAGCATCATGGTGCCGCCGACCCTGCTGGTGGCGATGGTGTGCCTGGCGTCGGGAGTGCTGGCGGTACTGGCGTGGGAGGTCCTGCCCGCCTCGGACGACCCACCGCGCCCGGCCCCGACCGTCACGGTCACCCAGACGGTCGTGGTCAAGGAGCGGGTCACCGTAGGGCCGACTCCTCAGCCGGACTGAGAAAACTCACCACCTTGGTGACGATCTTCCTGACCCCGAGACCGCGGCACGATGTCCAGGTCGAATGGACCAGCGCCGACGGCCGGCGCTCGGAGGGCAGGGCGATCGGGCGAGACTGGTCCGGCGCCCTGCTGGTCGAGTGGCGGGAGATGACGCCCGGTGACGACCTGCTCCCGGCGGAGGTCCCGGGGTTCGGCCTGTTCAAACCAGGGTTCGACCTGCTCAAGGGCAGCCTTGACCTACTCAGCGCCAGGTTCGACCTGGCCAGAAACGCCGACGCACCGCTGCTCGGCTACGCCTGCCGGCACATGTCCTTCGACCTGACCACACCAGAGGGCATCAGGATCCAGGCCACCGGGGACACCTCACCCCGTGAGGGCAAGGCCAAATACGGCACACCACCCCAGGAGCACGAGGTCTACAAGATCGACTGCTTCGAGGACGGACGTCCCCGGCAGGCCGCGATCGAAAGGGCTGGCCTGCCGCACCCGTCGTCGTTCCCGGGAAGGTTGAACCCCTAGCCGACGCGATCACGCCGTGCAGGCCGCCGTCCCCGGTCGACGCTCAGCCCACGTGATCGCGCCAGGAGTGCTCGGGGTCGTAACCGAGCACCTTCCTGGCCTTGTCGATCGACAGGAGGGTCCCGAACTCGCCCACGTCGTGGGTCAGTTCGACCTCGGGGAACTCCTCGCGGAGCAGGTCGGCCGAGGGGCGGTTCATGATGGTGTCGGCCGCCGCGATCACGAAGCTCTCGGCTCCGGTGACCTCGGCGGTCAGGCCCAGGCGGCAGGCCTGGGCCACGTCGCGCGCGTCGACGTAGCCCCACAGGTTCCAGCGGCGCGAGGCCGCGCTGTCCCAGTAGGACGGCACGTTCGCGTAGTCGTCGAGCAGGTGGATGTTGGAGATCCGCAGCGCCACGAACGGGATGCCCGACCAGGCCGACACGTGCTCGGCGGTCGTCTCGGTCACGACCTTCGACAGCGCGTAGGTCGAGGTCGGCACGGGATAGTGGGCCTCGTCGACGGGGGCGTAGCGGGGGTCGTCGTCGAAGGGCAGGCCGAGGGTCGTCTCGCTGGAGGCCCAGACGACGCGGCGCAGCTTCAGGGCCGCGGCCGCCAGGAACACGTTGGCGTTCATGGTCACGTTGCGCTGGAAGGTGATCGCCGGGGTGGCCATGCCGGGGGCGGGGATGTTGGCCAGGTGGACGACGGCCGTGCAGCCTTCGAGGACCTCCACCGCCTGCCCGTATTCCGTCAGGTCGGCGGCCAGCACGCCGGGGCCGGAAAGGTCGGTGGCCACCACGTCGTAGCCGTGTTCGCGCAGGTAGGCGACGACCACTTTGCCGGCCTTACCGGCGGCGCCGGTGACACAAATGCGTTCCATGGCACCGAAGCCTTTCACATCCGGGCGAGTCGGTTGATACCGGTCGCATACAGGATTTTTGGGGCGTTTTTCTCGCCACGGGCCAGCGTCAGCATGGCGCGGCCGATCGCCTCGGTGGTGGTCACCCAGCGCGGGAGGACCCGCGTGAAAACCGGCCAGAGCGGGGTGCCGATCTTGTACAGCAACCGGTAGGACCGGGTCTTGCTGATCGCGCCGTGCATCGCCCGGATGAGACCGGGGCGCATCGCGTAGGCCCGGTCGAACCGCTCGAACAGCGCGTTCTCCGTCTCGCCCTTCACCCGGGCCCACATCCGGCGCCCGTGGGCGTCGGCGCCCTGGGCCGAGACGTACACGAAAGTCACATCGCGCCGCAGCGTGCGGGCCACATCAGTGGTCATCGTGTACGTCACCCGCCGGTAGTCGGCCTCTTTCATCCCGGTCGAACCGACCCCGAGGCAGAAGAAGACCGCGTCGAACCCCTGGAGGAACGCCGCGTAGCCCGACGGCCGGGACACATCGGTGATCACTTCGGTCAGTTTCGGGTCGGTGACGCCCATGGGCGTGCGCCCGACAACGAGTACTTCGGACACGTCGGGGGCGAGCAGACACTCCCGCAGGACCCCCTGGCCGACCATCCCGGTCGCCCCGAACACGATCACGCGCACATAACCGACATTACGCCTGCACCACCACGGAGGTGACGATGAGCCCACCTTCGGCGGCCCAGCGGCCCTCGAAGACCGGTAGCGGCGAGTCGATGAGGATCCGGGCGCTGAACACACCGTCCCCGAAGGTCACATGGGCCTCTTCGAACCCCAGCCAGCGCCCGGTGATCGGGAACCACGCCTTGTAGACCGACTCCTTGGCGCTGAACAGCAGCCGATCCCACGCCACCACCGGGCGATCGCGCAGCAGCCCGTAGATCACGGCCTGTTCCCCGGGTAACGCGACGGAGTTCAGCACTCTGTCGGGGACGGGCTGGTCGGGCTCGGCGTCGATGCCCATGGAGATCACCACGTCGTCGGAGGCCACCGCGGCGGCCCGGTAGCCGTCGCAGTGCGTCATGCTGCCCACGATGCCCTTCGGCCACAGCGGCTCGCGCTTCGGGCCGGGGAGGATCGGCACGTCGCCGTATCCGAACGGGGTGAGCGCCTGGCGGGCGCACCAACGGGCGGTCGCGAACTCGGCGCGGCGGCGCGGCACGGCCCTCGCGACCACGAATTCCTCCTCCGGCAGGGGGAGGACTCCGGGCACGTCACCGAAGCTCTCGTGCCACCTGATCCCGGGAGGAAGGACGGCTTCCAGCACAGCGGAACCCTACCGTGTGGAGGGTCACGGTAAAGTGACAGCCCAGGAGGTCCGATGTCTGACAGCACACCCGAATCCGCCGTCGAGGCGGAGGTGATCGACGAGTCGGCTGACGGGGTCCCCGACGAGGAGACCACGGAAGACGATCTCAAGCGTAAGTTCCGGGAGGCGCTCGACCGTAAGCGTCAGGCGCAGTCCGACCGGAACGAGAAGGGTGCACGGGGGTCATCGAAGATCCACGGCACGCATGAGGCCGCCGGCGGCAAACGCTCGTTCCGCCGCAAGAGCGGGGGCTGACGTCCACTGAGTGGGGCCGCCATCGGAGGGGGGCCTTCCGATCCGCGTGATCCGGGCGCACTATGGAAAGTGACATCCTGGGCGAAATCGCATGGAGCGGCTGTGCATAGTCACCTTCCGGCGGCGGTCCCGCTGCTGTCCCGAGGCAAGCACCGCAACCCGCGCAAGGGCGCGTGTTTCATGGAATTCGCGTCCTACCTGGCCGGGGAGCGCTGGAGTGATCATCCGGCCTGCACCCATCCGCTGCTGGCGGCCATGGCGCGACTCGTCAACGACTACACCACCGACGCCAACCGGCAACGTCTCACGCCGCTGATCCCGTCGGTGATCGGGCTGACCACCACCGACCCACGGGCCGACGTCCGCATCGCGATGCGCGCGGCGACGACGGCCCTGCCGGTGGTCGCGGCCGAACGTCAACTGGCCCTCGCGGTGTCGGTGCTGGCCTCCGAGCACGTGCTCGCCGACCTCGACGGCCGGGAGCCCGGCCTCGAACCGGCCAGCAAGGAGGCGCTCGACCTGGTGCCCGAGGCGGCCCGCTGGGCCTACGGCTTCCGCAGCGGGGTCAAGGTCTCCCGCCGCGGCTTCCGCCGCTACGCCGCCCCGAACACCGTTCAGCTCGCGGTCCGGGGCGTCTCACAGGCCTGTGTCGACGACCCCGACGCGATCCTGCGGGATCTGCTGACGGCGGCCATCGCCGACGTGCAGGCCATGGTGGCGGCTGAGGTGACGGTTACCGATCAGGTGGAGACCCGGCCGCTGGCCGCCTTCAAGGCGGGACGGTAGAGCGCGCCTCCCGCGAGGATCGCCACACAGGCCGCGCCGAGCATGAAGCCCCAGCTCACGTCGGTCAAGTGGTGCATGCCCCGATAGAGGCGCGACCCCGCGATGGCCAGCGGGACGCCCAGGCCGATCGCCAGCAGCACCCATCGCAGGATCGCGTGCCGGTGCATGTGCAGGGTCAGCACTGCGGCGACCCCGAAGTAGAAGGCGACCCCGGCGCTGGTGTGGCCGGAGGGCCAGCTGGAGGTGGGCGGCGCCGGGTCGAGGTGGGCGACCTCGGGCCGGGGCCGCTGTGAGACGACCGTGGACGCCAGGAAGATCAGCGACTGCGCCCACACGGCGAAGATCAGGAACACCGATTCACGCCACCGCTTGTACGCGATCCTGAAGCCGATCGCGAAGATCGCGGTGGCCACCACGATGACCGGCGTATCCGAGAACGACGAGACGACGTCGGTGATGCCGTTCCAGAACCCCGACCGCTCCGCCGCGATCTCCCGGCTGAACGCCTCGTCCCGCTCGATCAGCCAGGTGTCCCCCAGCACGTTGACGAGCAGCAGGCCGGTGCCGAGCGTGGCGACCAGAAGGGCGAACAGCGGCAGCAGGATCCGCCGCCCCACCTCCTTGAAGTCGACCCGTTGCCAGGGATGCTTCGTCTGAGAGGTCTCAGCGGGACTCGTCGTCACCATTGGGGGCTCCAATCTCGGGCTCGAAGCCCTTCACGAACATGGACTGCAGAATTCCGGCCCGGCCCGTCATCGGGGTTCCCCCTTGCCGTTCGGGGCGACGATCTCCGGCTCGATCCCCTCCAAGTGGGGTTCGATCGGCCGGCGGCCCATCCGGCGGCGCCAGGCCTCGAACCCGGCGGCCGTGGCGGCCACGACGACCAGCGCGAGGATCATCCCGGCGACCACGTCGCTCACCCAGTGCACCCCGAGGGCCACCCGGGTGAACGCGACCGTCACCGACACCAGCCCGGCCAGCACCCAGGCGACCACGCGCCAGACGCCGTGCAGCACCGGCAGCAGGACCAGCACCAGGGTGACCGCCCCCAGCGCCGCGTTGAGGGCGTGCCCCGAGGGGAAGGACCAGCCCGGCGCCCACGAGACCGGGTCGGGCAGCATCGGCCGGGCCCGCTCGACGGCGACCTTCACGGCCAGCCCGATCACGCCGCCCACGATCACGGTCGTGACCGCCCAGATGGCCAGCCGGGGCGCCCCGCGCAGCACCATGTAGACGGCCGCGCCGCCGACCAGCACCCGCCAGGTCTCCGGCGCCAGCGCGTCGGTGATGAACCGCATGACGTCGGCGAAGGCGGGATGCTGCAGGGCGAAACCATGCAGATCGGCGGCCACGCCCTGGTCGAGCCGGTAGAGCGGGGTGAAGGTGTTCTTCACCAGGACAAGAAGCAACATGAACGGGACCAGCAGAATCGCGGCCGCCAGGGCCGCCACTGTCAGCCTGGCGCCCAAGGCGCCGTCGGGTCCCAGCAACCATCGGCGCATCTCCGTCATGGACGCCCGTGCTACCCCGGCGAGGCCCCGACGAACATCAACACCCGGCGCGCGACCGGCCGGGCCGGGCCGGGCGGACCGTCAACAGCCGACGCGCAGCGGCACCTTCATCGACCAGCGGCCGGAGGTGGCGTCCTGGGCGCGGGCGTAGGCGTTGGGAGCGCCGTGGCAGTGGGGCAGGCCGGTCTTCTTGCCCCAGCTCCCGCCGGGGTAGCCGGCGAACTCGGCGGCGGCGATCACGCCGCTCCAGACGAGGTCGCCGGCGGTGCGGCGGACGTACAGCTTGACCTGGCCCACGTTGTAGTGGCTGCCGTTGAGCTTCACGACGTGCTCTTGGGTGGTGATCCACAGTCTCGCCCGGACCTGGCGCGACTCGTTGGCCGCGTTGTCGGCCCGCGCCTGGTCGCGGACCGAGGGGAGCACGCAGACGTCGTCCTCGTGGAAGGCCTCGCGCCAGACGTAGCCGTCTTCGCAGATGTGGGTGTCGTCCACCCAGCGGGTGACCTTGAGGGCGTTGTCGGCCAGGGTTCGGGCCCGCGTCGCCGGGGTCACGCAGACCTTGTCGGCGGGGCGGGCGGTGCGCCAGACGTACCCCTCACGGCAGGTCTGCGGCGCCGCGTGGGCGGGGGCGGCCAGGGTGCCGAGCAGGAGGGCGGCGGCCGTGAGGGTACGCAGAATCATCGGTGGTACTCCAGGAGGGCGCGGGTGTTGCCCTCCCTTATGCACCCGGGCGCCTGCAGACTCCTTGCAAACGCGTGTCAGGCCGACTGGAGCAGGGCGTAGGCGCCGCCCGCGCGGACCAGGTCGTCGTGGGAACCGGTCTCGGTGACGCGGCCGTGCTCCATGACCACGATGCGGTCGGCGTTCCGTATCGTGGACAGCCGATGGGCCACCACGAGCACGGTGCGGCCGGCCACCAGGCGGGCCATGGCCTCCTGGATCAGCTTCTCCGAGCGGGTGTCGAGGGCGCTCGTGGCCTCGTCCAGGATGAGGATCCTCGGGTCTCTGATCAGGGCGCGGGCGATGGCCAGGCGCTGTTTCTGGCCGCCCGACAGGCGGGCGCCGCGCTCGCCGACCACGGTGTCCCAGCCGTCGGGGAGGCGGTCGACGAACTCGGCGGCGTTGGCGTCCTCCAGCGCCCGGCGGATCACTTCGGCGGGGACGTCGGGCAGGCCGTAGGTGACGTTCTCGTGCACGCTGCCCTCGAAGAGGATCGACTCCTGCGGCACGACCGACACGAACCGGCGGTAAGTGCGCAGGTCGAGGGTCTCCATGTCGACGCCGTCGAGCAGGATGCGGCCCTCGGTCGGGCGGAGGAAGCCGATGACGAGGTTGAGGACGGTGGACTTGCCCGCGCCGGAGGCACCGACCAGCGCCACGGCCTCCCCGGGGCGTACAGAAAGAGAAAGTTCTTGGACGCCGTAGGTGAAGGCGACGTCCTGGAAGTCGAGGCGGCCCGTCACCTCGGCGACCTCGGCCTTGCCGTCGTTGTGCTCCAGGTCGGGGGCCTGCAGGACCTCGCCGATCGACCGCACCGACTCCAGGCCCCTGCTGATGATCGGGGTCAGGCTCATCAGCGACGTGATCGCGGCGGTCAGCGTGGTGAAGAAGGTGCTGAGCATGACGACGTCGCCGGGGGTCAGCGCGAACACCCGGTAGTACGACACCAGCGCCGCCCCGGCCAGGCACACGACGCCGAGCGTGTTCAGCAGGATCCAGGCGAGCGAGCCGAACCGCCCGTTGACGAGGTCGAGCCGCAGCCCGCTGCGCAGCACGTTGCGCAGGGTGCCGTCGACCCGGTGCAGGGCGTCCTTCTCCAGGCCGTGCGCGCGGGTGATCGGGATCAGGTGCGTCATCTCGGTCACCCGGGACGACAGCCGCTCGACCTCCAGGCGGAAGCTCTCGTTGTCGGTGCGCATGCGGTCGCGCATCTTCATCACCAGGATCGCGGCGGCCGGGACGACGACCAGGAAGACCGGCAGCGCCTGCGGCACCTTGATCGCGATCACCGTCACCCCGCCGGCCAGCATCACGATGGCCGACAGCCCGATGTCGCCGGCCTGCTGCGACATCGTCTCGACGCTCTCCACATCGCGGATGACCTTGGTCTGCAGCACTCCGGCGCTGACCCGGGCGTGGTAGCCGATGGAGAGCTGCTGCATCCTGGCGCACAGCGAGGAGCGCAGCCCGGTGCTCACCTTGCGGATGGTGCCGCTGAGGCGGCGTACGTAGAGCAGATGGAAGGGGTAGTTCAGGGTCAGCAGCAGGCAGAGCACCCCGGCGTTGAGCCAGATACCGCTGACCGGTCCCCCGTCGACCAGCACGTCGATGATGTTGGCGGTCACCAGCGGCAGCATCCACGTGGGGCTGTGCTTGAACACGAAGGCGACCACCGCGATCAGAAGTGATCTGCGGTGGTCGCGGTAGAGGTAGGCGAGCGTCCGGATCGGATGCTCGCCCCGATAACGGTGGTCCAGTTCACCCATCGAACTTCCTAGCGCAAGAAATCTACAGATTCAGGGTAGATCTTCGCGCATTAGGATTAACGGGTCATATCGTGGCGTAAACGACTTTCCACGCGCCGCCGTAGAGGCACTGGACGGAGACCTTCGCGTGCTTGGCCTCGGAGCAGACCTTCAGCTCGACGAGGGTCGCGTGCTTGTACGTGAAGCTGTAGGACGCCGGCGTCTTGTACGTGCAGTCACGGTAGGTCTTGTGGGTGAAGGGCTGCTGGCCGCCCTTCTGGTAGGTGATGCGGAAGACCGCGTAGCCGCAGGCGGAGCCCTTGGTCAGGTCGCTGATCTTGCCGCTGACCTGGATGTTGGCATCCTCGATGACGGCGCCGGGGTTGGTGATCACACCGGAGACGGAACCGGAGGTGTAGGCCTTCTTGGCGGGGCTGTAGCGGGTGAACTTCTTGGCCGGGGCCTGGTGGGTGAGTTCGGTCTTCGAGGCCACCGAGGGGTCGTCGGCGAACGCGGGGGCGGAAGGGATGAGGACGAGGGCAAGAGCTGCGACGAGGCCACCAAGGAGGCGCACGGCTGGTTCCCTTCAGGGGGTTTTTCTCTGTTGTGTCCCTACCATCTCGGATTCTCCTTGCACGACACTTACGATCCGGTTTATGGCAGGAGTCCTGAACACGCGGCGAGTCGCCTGGGAGGCCGCGCGGGTCTTCGTCGAGGCCTCGACGGCCGACGCCTACTGGTGGCTGGGCGACATGATCACCCGTCACCTGGGCGTCGTCTACCAGCTCAAACTGACCGAGACCCGGATGCACATCCTGGAGAACGACGCGGCCACGGTCGCGGAGACCGGGATGTGGCGGGCCAGGTTCGACGAACTGCTGAGCGAGCGGCCGGACATGACGCCGCTCATCGCGGACCTCACGAAGAAGACGGTCGCCCGCCTTCCCTAGGCTGGCTTTCATGACTTTTGAGATGGTTCGCTGATGCGCGCCGTGGTTTACGACGCCTTCAAAGAACAGCCGTCGGTGCGGGAGGTGCCCGATCCGGTCGCGGGGCCGGGCGAGGTGGTGGTGAAGGTCGCGGCCACGGGGCTGTGCCGGAGCGACTGGCACGGGTGGCAGGGGCACGACGCCGACATCCAGACTTTTCCCCATGTTCCCGGGCACGAGTTCGCGGGTGTGATCAGCGACATCGGGCCGGGGGTGACCGGCTGGGCCCTCGGCGATAGGGTCACCGCCCCGTTCATCATGTCCTGCGGCCACTGCGGCGAGTGCCGGAGCGGGAACCACCAGGTGTGCCCGGCGCAGACCCAGCCGGGGTTCTCCCACTGGGGGTCCTACGCCGAATACGTGGTGGTGCGCAACGCCGCCGTGAACCTGATCGCGCTGCCCGCCGATCTGTCGTTCGGCGCCGCCGCCGCGCTGGGCTGCCGGTTCGCGACCGCGTTCCGCGCCGTCGTCCACCAGGGCCGGGTGCGGCCCGGCGAATGGGTGGCCGTGCACGGTTGCGGCGGGGTCGGCCTGTCCGCGGTGATGATCGCGGCGGCGGCCGGTGCCCGGGTGGTCGCGGTCGACGTCCACCCCGACGCCCTCGCCCTGGCCGCCGCGTGCGGCGCCACCGAGACGCTTCCCCCTGGCCGGATCGACCGGCTGGTCGACGTCACCGGCGGAGCTCATCTGTCGATGGACGCCTTCGGCAGCCCGGAAACCTGCGCCAACTCGATCAGGAGCCTGCGCAGGCGCGGGCGGCACGTGCAGATCGGGCTGCTGCCCAGTGGCGCGGAGCTGCCGATGGGCCGGGTGATCGCGTGGGAGCTGGAGATCCTCGGCAGCCACGGCATGCCCGCCCACGCCTATCCCGAGATGCTCGCGCTGATCGAGAGCGGCTCGCTGGTGCCGGAGCTGCTGATCACCCGGACCATCTCCCTGGACGAGGCGGCCGACGCGCTCGTCCAGGGCGGCAAGCCCGGTGTGACGCTGATCAGCCCTTGAAGCCGCGCAGCCGGAGGCTGTTGCCGACCACGAAAGCCGACGACAGGGCCATCGCGGCACCGGCGATCATCGGGCTGAGCAGGCCGAGCGCGGCCAGCGGCAGGGCGGCGACGTTGTAGGCGAACGCCCAGAACAGGTTGCCCTTGATGATCCGCAGCGTCCGCCGGGACAGCCGGATCGCCGACGCGGCCACCCGCAGGTCGCCCCGGACCAGCGTCAGGTCGGCGGCCTGGATCGCGGCGTCCGCGCCGGTGCCCATGGCCAGGCCGAGATCGGCCTGCGCGAGCGCGGCGGCGTCGTTGACGCCGTCACCGACCATGGCGACGACGCGGCCCTCGCCCTGGAGGCGTTTGACGGCGTCGACCTTGCCGGCCGGGAGGACCCCGGCGATGACCTCGTCGATGCCGACCTGATCGGCGACCCGGCGGGCCACGGCCTCGTTGTCACCGGTCAGCAGGACCGGCTTCAGTCCGAGGGCTTTCAGCTCGGCGACGGCCTTGACCGACGAGGGCTTCAGGACGTCGGCGACGACCATGACGGCGGCGGGTGCGCCGTCGATGGTGATCCGCACACCCGTGCCCTCACTGGAGTCGGCGCGGCCGATGACGATCTCGTGGCCCTCGACCACGCCGCTGACCCCCTCCCCGGGGATCGCCGTGAAGTCGGTGACCGGCGGGAGGTTCGCGTGGCCGCGGGTCAGGGCGCCCGCGATGGGATGTTCGGAGGCATGCTCGACGGCGGCGGCGAGGCGGCGGACGGCTTCCTCCTCGAAGCCCGCTGCCACGGTCACGTCGGTGAGGGTCATCCGGCCCTGCGTGATGGTGCCGGTCTTGTCCAGGAGCACCGTGTCGACGCCTCGCGTCGATTCGAGCGCCTCCGGCCCCTTGATCAGGATGCCGAGCTGGGCCCCCCGGCCGGTGCCGACGAGGAGAGCGGTCGGGGTGGCCAGGCCCAGGGCGCACGGGCAGGCGATGATCAGCACGGCCACGGCGGCGGTGAAGGCGGCCGTGGGACCGTCGACCGCGAGCCAGAAGCCGAGGGTGCCCACCGCGAGGGCGATCACGACCGGCACGAAGACGCCGGAGATCCGGTCGGCGAGCCGCTGCACGCGGGCCTTGCCGGTCTGGGCCTCCTCGACCATGCGGGCCATCTGGGCCAGCGTGGTGTCGGCGCCGACGCGGGTGGCCTTCACGACCAGGCGGCCACCGGCGTTGACCGTCGCGCCGGTCACGGCGTCGCCCGCGCTGACCTCCACCGGCATCGACTCGCCGGTCAGCATCGAGGCGTCGACCGCCGACGCGCCCTCGTGGACGACGCCGTCAGTGGCGATCTTCTCGCCGGGACGGACCACGAACAGGTCGCCGGCCTTCAGCAGCTCGGCCGGGAGACGGGTCTCCTTGCCGTCGCGCAACACCGCGACGTCTTTGGCGCCGAGTTCCATCAGGCCGCGCAGGGCGTCTCCGGCGCGGCGTTTGGCGCGGGCCTCGAAGTAGCGCCCGGCCAGCAGGAACGCGGTCACACCCGCGGCGGTCTCCAGGTAGATGTTGCCGGAGCCGTCGCTGCGCTCGATCGCGAACGAGAACGGGTGGATCATGCCGGGCGTTCCGGCGGTGCCCAGGAACAGCGCCCACAGCGACCAGCCGAACGCGGCCAGCGTGCCGAGCGACACGAGGGTGTCCATGGTGGCGGCGCCGTGGCGCAGGTTGGTCCAGGCGGCCTTGTGGAACGGCCAGCCGGCGTAAGTGACGACGGGGGCGGCCAGGGTGAGCGAGAGCCACTGCCAGTAGGTGAACTGGAGTGCCGGGATCATGGCCATCGCGATCACCGGGACCGCGAGGACCACGGCGGTGATCAGCCGGTCTCGCAGCGGGTCTCGGCCTTCTGCCTGTTTGGTCTCTTCAGGCAATGTCGCGCTGTATCCAGCTTTCTTGACCTCCTCGACCAGCGCCTTCACGGACACACCTGGCGCGAAGACGACGTTGGCCTTCTCGGTGGCGTAGTTGACCGTGGCGGTCACGCCGTCGAGTCTGTTGAGCTTGCGCTCGATCCGGTTGGCGCACGACGCGCAGGTCATCCCGCCGATCGAGAGCTGGATCAGGTTCGGCATGTCATCCCTCCAGCGTGAACGACGCGGTGCGGACGGTGCCGCCGTGCTTGAAGTCGAAGAACAGCCGGTAGGAGCCGCCTTCGCGGGGCGCCTGGGCCATGAAGATCAGCCCGGACATCGGGTGGACGTGCAGGTAGGCCAGGTCGCCCGCCCGCAGCGCCACCAGGTGGCCTTGAGCGCCCAGGTAGGGCTCCAGCTCCTTGATCGGCTGGCCATCTTTACTGACCGTGAAGGAGAGCGGCGAGGGCTGGCCCGGGTTCATCGCGCCCTGGAGGGTGACGGTGTAGCCGTCGACCGTCGACGTTCGGCTCGTGGCCGGGAACGGGTCGGGGCGGAAGTCGCCCGGGGCGGTCAGGTCGGCGCCGAGGGTCATGGCCGGGCCGCCTTCGGGGGCGAAGTCGGCGTACATGCGGTAAGTGCCGGGTTCCGGGAGGGTGAGCGGGATGGTCCAGGTGCCGTCGGAGGCCAGCTCGGGGTGCAGGTGCTGGAAACCACCCAGGTCGCGGGGGGCCACGATCAGGTGCAGCTTCTTCTCGTGGGCGAGCTGGAAGGCGGTGACCGGCTTCCCGTCCGGGCCGAGCACGTGGAAGGCGAAATCGAGGCTCTTGCCCGGCTTCAGCGTGGTGGTCACCGGGCGCAGGCGGTAGCCGTCCTGGGAGATCCGCAGGCCGCCCGGTACGGGTGGGGCGGTCTCCCCGGTCTCCTCATGGGCGTGACCCCCATGGGCGGGCGCCTCCGGAGCGTCCGCGGGCGCGTAGTCGGCGTAGCGGCGCGGCATGGTGTCATTCTGGGTGGCGCCGACCGCGTAGGCCCCGCCGAAGACGACGGCGAGGCCCGCGGCGAACACGCCCAGCTTGGTCACGGTGTTCACGCCGGGCCCACCAAGGTGTAGCCGGCCTCCTCGACGGCGGCCTTTACTGCGGCCTCGTCGATCGGGGTCTGGCTGGTCACGGTCACCTGGCCGGTCGGCACGTCGACCTTGACGTCGCTGACGCCCGCGATGCCCCTGACCTCTTCCGAGACGGAACTCGCGCAGTGGCCGCAGGTCATGCCGGTGACGGAGTAGGCGGTGACGGTCATGACGGATCCTCTTTCACGTTCGGGAAGTTACGAGCGGACGAGCCGGGCGATGGCGTCGGAGGCCTCTTTGATCTTGGCGTCGGCCTCGGGGCCGCCCTTGGCGGTGGCCTCGGCGACGCAGTGGGCCAGGTGCTCTTCCAGCAGGGCCAGCGCGAACGACTGCAGCGCGCGGTTGGCGGCCGACACCTGGGTCAGCACGTCGATGCAGTACTTGTCTTCTTCGACCATCCGCTGTAGGCCTCTGACCTGGCCCTCGATCCGGCGGAGCCGCTTCAAGTGGTCCTGCTTGTTGTCGGTGTAACCGTGCATAGCGACCTCCCCGGGCCTTCGTCCTTGCTCAAGAGTACCCCTAGGGGGTAGTGGTATAGAATCTAGCATACCCCCCGGGGGTTTCTACGAGGAGGACCCGAAATGCACGATCACCATGTGGCGCGGTACCGGCGGCTGTTCTGGGTCATGCTGGTGCTGGCCGTGCCGACGGTGCTGACCTCCGGCATGTTCGCCGCGATCATCGGCTACTCGGTTCCCGACGCGGGCTGGGTCTCGCCGGCCCTCGGCACCGTCATGTACTTCTGGGGCGGATCGCCCTTCCTGACCGGCGCCGTGAGCGAACTGCGGTCCCGCACGCCCGGGATGATGCTGCTGATCGGGCTGGCCATCACGGTCGCGTTCGTGGCGTCGCTGGGCGCGAGCCTCGGCTTCCTCGACCACGAGCTGGACTTCTGGTGGGAACTGGCGCTGCTGATCGTGATCATGCTGCTGGGCCACTGGATCGAGATGCGCTCCCTGGCCCGCACCACCTCGGCCCTCGACTCGCTGGCCGCGCTGCTGCCCGACGAGGCCGAACTGGCCGACGGCTCGGTGGTGCCGCCGTCCGAGCTGCGGGTGGGCGATCTGGTGCTGGTCCGGCCGGGTGGCCGGGTCCCGGCCGACGGCGTGGTCGTCTCCGGTTCCGCCGGGATGGACGAATCCATGATCACCGGGGAGTCCGCGACCGTCCGGAGGTCCGAGGGCGATCGCGTCGTGGCGGGGACGGTGGCGACCGACTCCGGCCTGCGGGTCGAGGTGCGGGCGGTCGGTGAGGACACCGCGCTGGCGGGCATCCGGCGGCTGGTCGAAGACGCGCAGAACTCGACCTCCCGGGCGCAGCGTCTCGCCGACCGCGCGGCGGCGCTGCTCTTCTGGTTCGCCCTGGGCGCCGGGGTGATCACGGCGGTGGTGTGGACGCTGCTCGGGCACCCCGACGAGGCGGTGATCAGGACCATCACCGTGCTGGTGATCGCCTGCCCACACGCGCTCGGGCTGGCGATTCCCCTGGTGGTGTCGATCGCGACCGAGCGGGCGGCGCGAGCGGGGGTGCTGATCAAGGATCGGCTGGCGCTGGAGAGCATGCGCACCGTCGACACCGTGATCTTCGACAAGACCGGCACCCTGACCAAGGGCGAGCCGGCGGTCATCGAGGTGACGTCGGACGACGTGCTGGCCCTCGCGGCGGCGGCCGAGGCCGACTCGGAACACCCGCTGGCCAGGGCGATCGTGGCCGCCGCGAAGGAACGGGGGCTGTCGGTCCCTTCGTCGTCGGGCTTCACCTCCTCCCCCGCGATCGGCGTGTCTGCCGAGGTCGACGGCGCGCGGGTGCAGGTCGGCGGGCCGGGACTGCTCGCGATGGAGGGTGCGCGGGCGCTGCGGGAGGCCTCGGGCTCCACGGTGCTCCACGTGCTGGTCGACGGTCACGTGAAGGGCGCGCTGACACTTGCCGACGAGATCCGGCCGGAGTCGCGGGAGGCCGTCTCCCGGCTCGAGGCGCGCGGGGTCGACGTGGTGATGATCACTGGAGACGCCCATCAGGTGGCCGCCGTGGTCGCTCAGGAGCTGGGGATCGAGCGCTACTACGCGGGAGTGCGGCCGGAGGACAAGGCGGGAGCCGTACAGGAACTTCAGGACGAGGGGCGGCGGGTCGCGATGGTCGGCGACGGGGTGAACGACGCGCCCGCGCTGGCGCGGGCGGACGTCGGCATCGCGATCGGGGCGGGTACCGACGTCGCCATCGCGTCGGCCGGGGTCATCCTCGCCGGCGACGACCCCAGGGCCGTGCTGTCGGTCATGGATCTCTCCCGGGCGACGTACCGGAAGATGAAGCAGAACCTGTGGTGGGCCGCGGGTTACAACATCATTTCGGTCCCGCTGGCCGCGGGGGTGCTCGCCCCGGTCGGGTTCGTGCTGCCGATGTCGGTCGGCGCGATCCTGATGTCGGCCTCCACGGTCGTCGTCGCCACCAACGCTCAGCTGCTGCGGCGGCTGAGGCTCTCGTAGAGATCCTTCGTACGGTCGGCGATGGCCGGCCAGGAGAAGGAGGCGACCGCACGGGCCCGGCCCGCGCGGCCCATCCGGGCGGCCAGGGCGGGGTCGGCGAGGAGCCGGTTGACGTCGGCGGCGATGGCGTGGGCGAAGACGGCCGGGTCGCGGGGCTCGCCGTGCTCACCTGCGTCGATGGGCACCAGCAGGCCGGTCTCGTCGTGGGCGACCACCTCGGGGATGCCGCCGGTCGCGGTGGCCACCACCGCCGTCTGGCAGGCCATGGCCTCCAGGTTGACGATGCCCATGGGCTCGTACACGGACGGGCAGACGAAGACGGTCGCGTGGGTGAGGATCTCGATGATCTCCGGGCGCGGGCGCATCTCGGTGATCCAGATGACGCCCTTGCGGGTGGCCTGGAGCTCCTCGACCAGGGCGGTGACCTCGGCGGCGATCTCGGGTGTGTCCGGAGCCCCGGCGCAGAGCACGAGCTGGGCGGCGGGGTCGAAGTCCCTGGCGGCGCGCAGCAGGTGGGTCAGGCCCTTCTGGCGGGTGATCCGGCCGACGAAGACCACATAGGGCTTGGTCGGGTCGATGCCGTGCCTGAGCAGGGCGGCGTTCGTCGGCGCGGGCGCGTACTCGTCGGTGTCGATGCCGTTGTGGATCACGGTGACCCGGTCGGGGTCGATCTCCGGGTAGCAGGCCAGGACGTCGCGGCGCATGCCGCCGGACACCGCGATGATCGCGTCGGCGGCGGTCAGGGCGGTGCGCTCGGCCCACGACGACAGCACGTAACCGCCGCCGAGCTGCTCGGCCTTCCACGGGCGGTGCGGCTCGAGGCTGTGGGTCGTGACGACGTGCGGGATGCCGTACAACATCTTGGCGACGTGGCCCGCAAAGTTGGCGTACCAGGTGTGCGAGTGCACGACGTCGGCGCCCGCGCAGGCGGAGGCCATCTCCAGATCGGTCCCGAGCACCTGAAGGGCGGCGTTCGCCAAGGTCAGGCCCGGCGGAGTGGCGTAGGCGTCGGCTCCTTCGCGGGGTTCGCCGAAGCAGCGGACCCGCGCGTCGAGGAGCCGTCGCAGCTCGCGCGAGAGGTACTCGATGTGCACACCCGCGCCGCCGTAAACGTCGGGCGGGAACTCACGGCTCAAAAGATCGACACGCATATACGCAGCCTAGTGTTTGCGACCCTTTTGACGGGTTAAGGTCTGCCTCATGAGGGTCATGGCAATTGTGCTCGCCGGTGGTGAAGGTAAGCGGCTGATGCCGCTGACTGCGGACCGGGCCAAACCGGCGGTGCCGTTCGGCGGCATCTATCGGCTGATCGACTTCGTCCTGTCGAACCTGGCCAACGGGCATTATTTGCAGATCGTGGTCTTGACCCAGTACAAGAACCACAGCCTGGACCGGCACATCTCGCGGACCTGGCGCCTGTCGGCGATGCTCGGCAACTACGTGACGCCGGTGCCCGCCCAGCAGCGCCTGGGCCCCCACTGGTTCTCCGGATCGGCCGACGCCCTCCTCCAGAACCTGAACCTGGTCTACGACGAGCTGCCCGACCACGTGATCGTGTTCGGCGCCGACCACATCTACCGCATGGACCCGCGCCAGATGGTGGAGCAGCACATCGACTCGGGCGCCGACGTGACGGTGGCCGCGATCCGCCAGCCGCTTGGGCTGTCGGACCAGTTCGGCGTGATCGAGACCGACCCGACCGGCCGCCGCATCACCGCGTTCCGCGAGAAGCCGAAGGACGCCGTCGGCCTGCCCGACGCCCCCGGCGAGATCTACGCCTCGATGGGCAACTACGTCTTCAGGACCCAGGCCATGATCGAGGCCGTCCGCGAAGACGCCCTGGACCCCAACAGCAAGCACGACCTGGGCGGCAACATCATCCCGATGATGGTCAAAGCGGGCAGCGCCGAGGTGTACGACTTCAAGAACAACATCGTCCCCGGCTCGACCGAGCGGGACCGCGGCTACTGGCGCGACGTGGGAACCCTGGACGCCTACTACGACGCCCACATGGACCTGATCTCGCCCCACCCGGTCTTCAACCTGTACAACGACCGCTGGCCGATCTACACGGGCCACGACCCGCTGCCGCCGGCCAAGTTCGTCCACAACGACGGCGACCGCGTCGGGCGCGCGATCGACTCGCTGGTGTCGGCGGGTGTGATCATCTCCGGGGGTTTGGCGCTGCGTTCGGTGCTGTCGCCCGGGGTCATCCTGCACAGTCACGCGCAGGTCGAGGACTCGGTGCTGATGGGGAACGTGAAGGTCGGGCGGGGCGCCATCGTGCGCCGGGCCATCGTCGACAAGAACGTCGTCATTCCTGACGGGGCCCGCATCGGGTTCGACCTCGAAGAGGACCGTCAGCGCTTCGAGGTCACCGACGACGGCGTCGTGGTGATCGGCAAGAACGAGATCATCGACCGTTGACGTGAGTCATGGCCGACCTTTGAACTTCAAGGTCGGCCATGACGGTAGCGCCCGTTCGACGTCATTGGCTCCGTTGATGACCACCAGCCCGCTAGCGCCCGTTGATTCGCCACGTGGGTTCGACGACGGTCCAGGCGTCGGCCCATTCGCGGCGGACCCGGCGCCACACCAGCATCCGGGTCATTCCCAGCAGGGCGCACGTTCCGACGATGGCACCGAGCGGGATGCCGGTGGCCACGGTCAGCGCGGCGACGACGGTGGTCTCGCGGTCGCGTGGGCGCGGGACCACCTGGCCCTGCGCGTCGGTGTAGATCGTGACCTTCTGGCCTTTTAGCGCCAGGACCGGGGCCTGGATCAAGCCTTCGTGGCTCCGGCCGTCGAGGCCCTGCCAGCCGGCCGGGACGGTCGCGGTGGCCGGGGCGTTGACGGTCGTGTGCATGCGGGCGTCGCCCAGCAGTGTCGCCTCGGTGGCGTGCCGGGCGTGGGCCTGTTGTTGTTCTGTCCGGACACCCTCGCCGTAGGCCTTCATGCCCAGCATCAGCCCGCACACCACGGCGGCGAACGTGACAAGGACGGCCAACCGGCGGACCGTCGCCTCGGCGCGGTCACACGGGCGGCGCAGCGGGTTCCGATCGAGGCCAAGCCAGCGCCGGAACCGGATCACGGGATTTGCAGCCATCTCCCCACCTCTAGGGAGACCTACCACTTCACATCCGGTTTATGCCTATTTCCGGATTTGCGAGCAGGCCTTCCCGACGGTTCGCGTTAGGCTCGGGGCGTGCGTCCAGCCCTCGTCGCCCTCATGGCGCTGCTCCTACTGACGGCCTGCACCGAGGAGGAGCCGAAGCCCATCCCGGGCACGGAGGTGCCGAACGGTTTCCACCGCATCGGCGGGATCGCGAACGGCGTCTCGATCGGCGTACCGACCGTCTGGAAGAGCGCCGACTTCTCGAAGCCCGACGGCGAGGCCCAGATGACCGCCACGGGCCTGACCGGCACGGCACTCGAGAGGGCCAAGAAGGGGATCGCGGCCCTCATGTCCGCGAAGGCCGTCTACGCCGTCGATCCCACCAGCGAGAAGAAGTCCGCAGCTGGCCTCGTCACCAACTTAAGCGGCCTGTGCCGGCCGAGCGTGGGCGCCTCCGACGACGCGCTGATCGCGGTGGCGAGCAAGGAGATCGCCTCCTACGACGCGAAGATCGTCGACGCGGGCCCGGTGACGCTGGGAACGGTTCACGGCGTGCGCATCCGCTACACCGCGGAGATGTACGGCGCCCAGTCTCAGGGCACCCAGTACTACATCCCCTCCCCCAAGGGCACCACCTGCGTGGTGACGCTGACGACCGACCTGGCGGGCATGGAGAGCCTGTTCGAGCAGATCGGCTCGACGATCAGGCTTCTGTGATCCGGACCCTGGGGAGGCTCTCGGGATGGTTCTCCCGGATCCAGGTCACCAGGTGTTCCCTTACGTCACATCGCAGGTCCCAGGCGCTCGCCGAGTCGGCGGCCGACATGAGCGCGCGCACCTCGACCAGACCGTTGGGCAGCACGTCCGTGACCTGAAGGGTCCAGTCCTTCTGGTCCCAAAGCGGGTTCTCCTTGATCGCCCGGTGCAGCTCGGCCCGCAGCTCGGCGATCGGCACCGCCCAGTCAACGCGGAGGAAGACGGTGGCGAGGATCCGGCTCTCGTGCCGGGTCCAGTTCTCGAACGGATTGTTGGCGAAATGGGAGACGGGCAGCATCAGCCGCCGCTCGTCCCAGAGCCGCAGCGACACGTAGGTGAGGGTCAGTTCCTCGACCCGCCCCCACTCCCCCTGCACCACCACGACGTCGTCCAGCCTTATGGCGTCGGAGAAGGCGAGCTGTAACCCCGCCAGCAGGTTGCCGAGGGTCGACTGGGCCGCGATGCCGACCAGCACCCCCGCGATCCCCGCCGACGCGAGCAGCCCAGCGCCGAGCGCCCTGACCTGCGGGAACGTGAACAGCATGGCCCCGAGAGCGACCACGATGACAACGGCGGCGCAGACCCGTCTGACGAGCGCGATCTGCGTCCTGATCCGCCGCGCCCGCCGGTTGGCGGCCCCTTCGACCAGGACCAGCCGTTCCAGTACGACATCCGTCACCGCGTAGGCGGCCTGAATCACGAGCCAGGTGACCGAGAAGATCAACGCGATCGTGGCGAGATGCCCGACCCAGCCTTCGGCGCCCGGCGAGATGAGGCCCCGGTCGTAAACAGCGGTGGCGGTCGCGAGAGCGGCGGTCACGAACCCGGGCCACGTGCAGCGCCGGACCAACGGCCCGGCCAGAGCCCAGCGTTCCCCGATGAGCCTCGAGCGCAGGATGCGTCTGACCAGCTCAACCGCGATGAGGGCGGCGAGCACGGCGATGGCGAGGGAGATCCAGTTCCATGCGTCCGTCACTGGACGAGATCATCACATTTCTAGCATTTTGTCAGATTATTGCCTGATGCCCAGGTCGGTCAGGATGTCCCGGGAGCGGGTGGATTCGACGCCCAGCCAGTCGTGGAAATCCGGGCCGTCGAGGTAGAGCGGGGCCCAGCGGTGGCGGCGGCAGGAGGCCGACCATTCGGCTGAGGCGCTGACGCCTCGGCAGATGTCGAGCAGGTGGGCGCGGTCTTCCTCGCGCAGGCTGCCGGGGGCCAGTAGGCCGCGCCAGTCGGCGTGGATGTGGCGTACACCCGATTCCATCAGGGTCGGCGCGTCGACCTCCGGCAGACGCTCGGGGGCGGAGACGGCCAGCGCTCTGATGCGGCCCGCGCGGATCTGCGGTGCGAGCTGGGCGAGCCCGCCGACGCCGGCGGCGATGCGGCCGTCGAGGAGGGCGCCGAGGAGGCCTTCCTTGCCGGGGAAGGCGGCGTAGTCGACCAGTCTCGCGTCGGCGCCGAGGCCTTTCGCGATGAGGCCGCACAGGACGTGGTCGGGGCCGCCGTAGGTACGGCCGCCCATCAGGATCGAGGCGGTGTTCCCGCGCAGGGTGGCGGCGAGGCCGTCGAAGTCGCGGAGTTTGCCGCCCATCGGGGCGACGACCACCGACCATTCCCCGGCCATCCGGGCGAGCGGGACGGTGCCGACCGTGTTGACCAGGGCCGGCCCGGCTACGAGCAGTCTGCCGTGGCCCTTGCCCCGGGCGAAGCCTCTGATCGTGGCCTTGTCGCCTTCGCAGGTGGTGACGTTGACGGCGTGGGCGAGGCCGCGTCGCCGGACCACCGTTCTGAGCTCGTGGGCGAAGCGGTCGTCCTTGCCGCCCACGGTGGCCGGGACGACCAGGGAGAGCGGCACGCCCAGAGGACGTGGGTCTGCCCCGCAGCCGGCGGCCAATGCGGCAAGCCCGGCTCCCCACAGGAGGAACTCCCGACGCCGCACTCCGCCCTCCCTTCGGTTACACGATGAGCATATGTCTGATTACTTGGCGTTACATAGGCGGGGTCTGGGTTGACGCCGGCCGAGCTTCGTCGATTAACTAATGCATTAGTGGAATGAGGTGAGCGGATTGATCGAGTTCTCGCTCGACAAGAGGTCGGGCGTGGCGACGTACATGCAGATCGTTCAGCAGGTGGAGCAGGCCATGCGGCTCGGGCGCCTGGGCCCCGGCGACCGGCTGCCGACGGCGGCCGAGGTGGTGGGGCGGCTGGCCATCAACCCGAACACGGTGCTGCGGGCCTATCGGGAGCTGGAGTCCCGAGGGCTGGTGGAGCCCCGGCCGGGGCTGGGGACGTTCGTGCAGCGGTCGCTGGGCCGGCCGCGCGACCCCGCTCTGGAACGGGGGCTGGTGTCGTGGGTGCGGGAGGCGCGGGCCGCGGGGCTGGGACCTGAGGACATCCGGGCCCTGGTGGAGTCGGCCCTGTCCGGCGGATTGACGGAGGAGGCCACGGCATGACCGTCAACGGCTCATATACCGAAATTTCGTTACGCCATCACCAACCAGCCGTGGAGGCCGGCGCATGAATCAGGATTTCGTTGCCGGCGACGTACATCCCAGTTCGGTTCCTGCTCTTGAGGTGACCAATGCCGGGCTTCGGTATGGCCGGACCTGGGCCCTTCGTGGGTGTTTCGCCAGCGTGCCGCAAGGGCGGGTGGCCGCTCTGGTCGGGCCCAACGGTGCCGGTAAGTCGTCGTTGATGCGGCTCGCCGTCGGGCTGCGGCGGGCCGATGAGGGTGACGTCAGGGTGTTCGGGCGGCCCCCGCGCGGCGCGAACCTGCCGAGGGTCGCGTTCGTCGCGCAGGACAAGCCGCTCTATCCCGAGCTCACCGTCGCCGAGACGATCAGGGCCGGGGCCGGGCTGAACCCCCGGTTCGACACGCCGGGCGCGCGCAAGCGGCTCGACGATCTGGGCATCCCCCAGGCCAAGAAGGTCCGTCAGCTGTCTGGGGGCCAGCGGGCTCAGGTGGCCATCACGCTGGCCGTCGCCAAGAGGGCCGATCTCATCGTGCTCGACGAGCCTCTGGCCAACCTCGATCCGCTCGCCCGGCACGAGGTCATGGAGGGGCTCATGTCCGCCGTCGCCGAGCGGGGGCTGACAGTGCTGCTCTCCTCGCACGTCGTCGCCGAGCTGGCCGAGGTCTGTGACCACCTGATCCTGGTCTCGCAGGGAAGGGTGCAGGTCGCGGGGGACATCGAGGAGCTGGTGTCGGAACACCGGTTGCTGGTGGGTCCTTCCGGTACGGCTCCCGCCGGAACCTATGACGTCGTCGGCAGCAGCGAGACGGAACGGCAGACCACCCTGCTGGCGAGGGTGCGCGGCCCGATCCACGACCCCCGCTGGACCGCACGCGAACTCTCCCTGGAGGACATGGTGCTCGGCTACCTGCGCACGCCCGACGCGGTGCTCGCCCCGAGGCCGGTGGCGCTGTGACCTGGCTCGCGATACGACAGCACCGCATCCGCATGATCAGCATGGCCCTCGTGGTCGTCCTGTGGGCCGGGTTCGTCACCGCCGAACGCCTCTATCCGGGCATCCGCGGCATCTCGGCGAGCCTGTTCGCCTACCTCCCGCTGGTCATGGGCGTGTTCCTGGGCGCGCCGCTGCTGTCGCGGGAGTACGAACGCGGCACCCACCAGTTCGCCTGGACCCAGAGCGTCACCCGCAGCCGGTGGCTCGCCCCCCAGGTCATCACCGCCGCCGTCCTGGGGCTGGCCACGACGGGGCTGGTCACCGGCCTGATCTGGTGGTCGCTGCGGACACTCCCCCACGAGCTGACCGGCCTGCTCCCCTTCACCTGGACGCTCTTCGCGGTCGCCCTCGGCACGTTCTGGAGCGCCGTCACCCGGCGGACCACGGTCGCGATGGGCTCGGCGTTCTTCGGCGTCGCCGCCTGCCAGCTCATCGCCGAGGGGCTGCGCAACCGGGCCACCCGCGAGTTCGGCTGGGCCCCCGCCACGCTCGGCGCGGTGGAGGCCGCGATCACAGCCGGACTCGCGGGCGCCCTCATCGCGGGCGCGTGGTGGTTCGTCACGCACCGCGATCCCGGCTAGACGTCCAGCACGGCCAGGTCCCCGGGGGAGAGCCGAGGGAGGGCCAGCAGTTCGTCCAGCTGGGCAATCGTGGAGGGGCCGATGATCGGGCTGACCCCGTTCGCGAGCAGCCAGGCCAGCACGACCTGGTTCCGGGTCGCCCCGAGGCCGTCGGCCACCTGTGAAAGCGCGGCGAGCTTCCGGGTGTTCCCGGGGTGGTCGTAGGCCTCGGGGAAGGGGCGCTCAGGTCGTACATAGGAACCGGAAACCAGGGGCGTGTAGGCCCACAGGTCGAGGCCTTCCGAGGCCACGTAGTCGAGGGTCTCGTCGGTCACCCAGGCGAATCGGTGGTTGACGCCCTCCACCCGGGTCCACGGTCTCGGGGTCGTGTACGAGTAGCGCAACTGCAGCGCCGAATAGGGCGCGCCCAGGGCGCGGGCGCGCTCGACCCGCCACGTGGGGTGGTTCGAGACGCCGACGCGACCGGTCAGGCCATCGGCGACCAGGCCCGACAGCGCGTCGGCCGTCTCCTCGAGAGGGACCGACCGGTCTTCCATGTGGGTCCAGAAGAGGTCGACGTGGTCGATCCCGAGGCGGTCGAGGCTCAGGTGCAGCGCCTCCTTGAGGGCCCGCGCCGACAGGCCCTCGCGGTTGGCGGGCCACTCACCCGGGCCCACCGGCTCGGCCCCGGCCTTGGTCGCCAGGGTGAGCCGGTCACGCAGGCCCGGACGGGCGGCCAGCCAGCGGCCCAGGAGCCGCTCGCTCTGGCCGCCCCGACCGCCGGGGTCGTTCCAGAACGCGTAGCAGTTCGCGGTGTCGATCACCGTGCCACCGGCGTCGACGAACCGGTCGAGCAACGCGAACGAGGTGCTTTCGTCAGTCAGGGTGCCGAAATTCATGGCCCCGAGCACGAGGGAGGTCATGGTCCCCAACCTTGAACCCTGGAGTGCGCTCCAGGTCAAACCTGGGTGCAGCCCGAGATCGACGGCACTCCGCTGCTGCCCGACCGGGTGGCCTGGAAGCCGAAGTTGGTGCTCTGGCCCGAGCTCAGGCTGGCGTTGTAGCCCATGCCGCGGATCGTCACACTCGACCCGCTGACCGTGACCTGGGAACTCCAGCTCGACGTGATCTGGTGGCCGGACGGCAGGGTGAAGGGCAGCGACCAGTTCGAGGCCGGGCCGGTCAGCGTGAACTGGGCGACATAGCCGCCGCCCCACTGGTCGAACCGGACGGTGCAGCTTCCGGTCTGCCCCCCTCCCGTGGTCGTCGTCACCGAAGCCGTGTTCGACTGGGAGGAGACGTTCCCGGCGGCGTCGTAGGCGACCACGTAGAACTGGTACGCGGTCGAGCCGCTCAGCCCGGTCGCGCTGAACGAGGTCGACGTCGAGGTCCCGACCTGGGTGAACGACCCGCTGGACCCCTGGCGGCGGAAGATCCGGTAGCCCGAGACGCCGACGTTGTCGGACGAGGCGCTCCACGAGAGGTTCGTCGAGCTCGACGTCGTGCTGCCGCCGTTCAGGTTCGAGGGCGCGCTGGGGGCGGTGGTGTCCTGGTTGTTGCCCCCGCCGGTCGAGTAGGTGAAGTTGTTCACCGTCAGCCCCGCGCCGCCGATCCACGGTTCGAACCCGGCCTGGACGCTGGTCAGGTACCACGACCGCTGCGCGTAGCCGCGGGAGACCGCGTCGCTGTAGAAGGTGTTCACGGCGAAGTCCATCGAGGAGGTCGCGGACGTGCGGACGTACGAGATCACGTTCCAGCCGATGTTGCCGAACCAGACCTGCCAGGTCCCCCCGGCCAGGCTCACCGTCCCGACCTGGCTGCCGATCGGCTGTATGGAACCCTGGCGGTTGAGCCAGATCATGACCTCGGCGCCGGTGTTCTGGCCGTCGGTGCGGGGCGTCGGGTCGAACCAGATGTCGTAGGCGGCGTCCCACGTGCCGCTCGACGGATAGCTCATGCTGACGCTGGTCCGGACGTTGCCGAACGCCGAGGAGGAGGCCTGCATGGGCAGGTTGCTGCCGGTCGAGCAGTTGGCGTAGTGGCAGCCCGCGTAGATCGTCGGGTAGGACGCCGGAGCACCGTTGGTGGCGTTGTTGTGATTGGCCGACTGGATGGTGAAGCCACCCGCCTGGTTGACGTCGATGCACTGGGAGGTGCTCGCGCCCCAGACGTTGTTGATCACGACGTAGCGACCGGACTGGACGGTGGTGGCACCGTACTTCTCGCAGATGACGGGCGCGGCCTGCGCGGGGGTGACGCCGAAGAGCACGAAACCGCCGAGCAACGCCGCCACAAGGGCGATGCGTCTCATGTCACGGACGCTAAGTCGGCTCGGTGAAGCGGCCTATCGAAGCCTTAAGGAAAAGGCGCCGACCTGCGCGAGAGCCTGAAACTTACAGCAGCACGCCCTCGAGGAAGAGATCGAGCAGCCGCTCCTGCCGGACCGGGTCGCTCTCGCACGACCACGCGATGCCCTGGACGACCGACGACACGTCGGCCTGGGTCAGGTCGGCCCGCACCACTCCGGCCTTCTGGGCGCGCCCGAGCAGTTCGGTGCCGACGGAGAAGATGACCTCGCACGATCCCCACAGCGGAGATTCGGGGTTGTTGATCGCCACGGCCAGCTCGGCGGTGAGCCCCCGGGTGGTGGTGATGTGACGGAGCTGGGCCAGCAGCCACTGCCGCAGCGCGAGCCCCGGATCGTCGACGTCGAGCTCGCGCGCGAAGGTCGCCATCGCCTCGAAGCCGTCGCGGAGCACAGCCAGGATCAGGTCCTGCCGGGTCGGGAAGTGCCGGTAGAGCGTGCCGACGCCGACCCCAGCGGACCTGGCGATGTCTTCGAGCGACGCCTCGGTGCCCTTCTCCGCGAACGCCGCGCCGGCCTCGGTCAGCAGACGGTCGTAATTGCGGCGCGCATCAGCCCTCACGGCAACTCCCTTGCATAAGCGGAGGCAGCCTCCGTATATTTACCGGAGTCGGCCTCCGATTATTTTATCGCCCGAAGGGCCTCCCCATGAACCCTCGCCAGCGCATCACGCTGTTCGTCGTCGCCCTCTCCCAGCTCATGCTGATCCTGGACGGCACGATCGTGACCGTCGCCCTCCCCGGCATCCAGGAGGAACTCGGCTTCAGTCCGGGAGGCCTGTCGTGGGTGATGAACGCGTACATGCTGGCCTTCGGCGGCCTGCTCCTGCTCGGCGGCCGGGCCGGCGACATCCTCGGCCGCCGCCGCGCCCTGATGGCCGGAGTCCTGATCTTCACCCTGGCCTCCCTGCTGGGCGGCTTCGCCCCCGGCCCCGAGGCCATGATCGCCTCCCGCGTGCTGCAGGGCGTCGGCGGCGCTCTGGCGGGCCCGGCGGGCATGGCGTTGATCACCGGCAACTTCCCTGAGGGCCCGCTCCGCAACCGGGCCATCGCCGTGTTCACCTCGGTCGGTGCGGCGGGGGCCGCGATCGGGCTGCTCGCGGGCGGTGTGCTGACCGACCTCGTGTCGTGGCGCTGGGTCATGTTCGTGAACGTGCCGATCGGCCTGGCGATCCTCGCCCTGACCCCGCTGTTCGTCCGCGAGACCGCCCGCGTCCCCGGCCGCTTCGACCTGGCCGGAGCCGTGACCGCCACGACAGGTTCTTCCAGTCTCGTGTACGGCCTGGTGCGCGCCTCCGAACAGGGCTGGAACGACGGGTGGGCCCTCGTCTCGCTGATCGGCGGTTCGCTGCTGCTGTCCCTGTTCGTCCTGGTCGAACGACGCGCGTCGCAGCCGGTGCTGCCGCTGCACCTGCTCGCCGAGCGCTCCCGCGTGGCCGGTTACGCGACGATGCTGCTGATCCCGGCCGCGATGATCGGCATGTTCTTCTTCCTGACCCAGTTCGTCCAGCTCCAGCTCGGCTACTCACCCCTGCAGGCGGGCCTCGCCTTCCTGCCGCTGGCGCTGACCATCCTGACGGTCTCGCAGCTCGCGGGCCGCATCCTGCGCGTGGTGAAACCGCAGACGGCGGCGGTCGCCGGCATGCTGCTGATCCCGGCCGGCCACGTGTGGCTGTCGAAGCTCGACGCGACGACGTCCTACTTCCCCGGCATCTTCGTCCCGCTGGTCATCATGGGCGTGGGCATCGCGGGGGCGCTGGTCGTCATGAGCATGCGGATCATCAACGGGGTCCCGGGCGAGGACGCCGGCGCGGCGTCGGGCCTGCTCCAGGCGATGCAGCAGATCGGCGGATCGCTGGGGCTGGCGGTCCTGGTGACGGTGTACTCGTCGGTGGGCCTTGAGGCGACGTTCCTGACGGCGGCGGGCTTCTCGGTGCTGTCGCTGGTGATCGTGACGACCCTGCGGCCCCGCGCGGCTGTGGCGGAACCGAAGGAAGGGATGATCGTCCACTTGTGATCCAGAATGGGAGGGTGGACCCCGCGTTCTCCGAACTGCTCCTCACCTACTGCCAGACCAAAGACCTCGCCGACCTGGCCGCCGCCCGAAATCGCGCGGAGGAACTCGGCGACCCCCATGCGATCATGCTGATCAACAACCTCAGCGCCCTTGCAGAGGGCAAGGACCGGCGTATCGCCACGGCGGCGGACAACGAACCGCTCCTGGCCATGATCCCCGCGTTCATGGCCAAGGACCTCACGTCCCTCCGTGACGCGATCGCGACCTTCCCTCCCGACTCGGTCACGGGCGCGTACCTGCGCTCCCTGGTGATGGGCGACATCGAGGGCCTGCTCAGCGCGATCGACCAGCTGCCCCTGTCCGACCGCAGCACGCTGCTGGCCCTCGCAGCCGAAGGCCAGCAGGAGCTGTACGCAACCACCGGAGAGCCGCACCTGCGGGACGCGTCGATCAGGACCATGGAGGAGCTGGCCCGCCTCAAGGACGGCGTTCGCGACCCTTCGCCGCGCCGAAGATGGTGGCTCGGTCGGCGCCGGCGACCTAACTGATGATCCGCCCGTATCGGAAGAATATGCCCTGACCACTTCTCGAGTGGTCAGGGCATTCCTACGTGGTCACTCCACCGTCACGCTCTTGGCGAGGTTGCGGGGCTTGTCGACGTCGCGGCCCAGGGCCACCGCCGCGTGGTAGGCGAACAGTTGCAAGGGGATCGACAGCAGGATCGGGTCGAGTTCGTTCTGGTTCTTGGGGACGACGATGCAGTCGTCAGCCTGGTCGGACTGGCGGTGGCCGATCATGAGGATGCGGCCGCTGCGGGCGCGGATCTCGCCCAGGGTCGTGAGGTTCTTGTCGAGCATCTCGTCGTCGGGCACGACCGCGACCGTCGGCATGTCCGGTCCGATCAGGGCCAGCGGGCCGTGCTTGAGCTCGCTCGCCGGGTAGGCCTCCGCGTGGACGTAGGAGACCTCTTTGAGTTTCTGCGCGCCCTCACGGGCCACCGGGTAGCCGCGCACCCGGCCGATGAACATCATCCCGGGCGACGCCGCGTATTTGTGGGCGAGGGCCCGGATGTGCTCCTCCTGGGTGAGGATCTCCTTGATCTGGTCGGGGAGCGCGCGCAGGCCGTCGCAGATGCGTCGCCCGTCGGCGGGTGACAGGTCGCGAACGCGGCCGAGGTGCAGGGCCAGGAGGGCGAAGGCCGCGGCCGTGGAGGTGAACGCCTTCGTCGAGGCGACCGAGACCTCGGGGCCCGCGTGGAGGTAGACGCCGCCGTCGCACTCGCGGGCGATGGCCGAGCCGACCGTGTTCACGATGCCGAGGACGCGGCCGCCCTTGCGCTTGAGTTCCTGCACGGCCGCCAGGGTGTCGTAGGTCTCGCCCGACTGGCTGATGGCCACATAGAGGGTGTCGGCCTCGACGACGGGGCTGCGGTAGCGGAACTCGGAGGCGGGTTCGGCGTCGGCGGGGATGCGGGCCAGTTCCTCGATGAGCTGGGCGCCGATCTGGCCGGAGTAGTAGGCCGAGCCGCAGCCGATGATCTTGACGCGGCGGAACGAGCGGGTCTCGCGCGCGTCCATGTTCAGGCCGCCCAGGTGGGCGATGTGGAACCGGTCGTCGATGCGGCCGCGCAGCGTGCGGGCGATCGTGTCGGGCTGCTCGGAGATCTCCTTGAGCAGGTAGTGCTCGTAGCCGCCGGTGTCGTAGTTGGCGGTCTCCCAGTCGACGGTCAGCGGCTCTTTGGCGGTCTCGCGGGCGTCGCCGCCGAAGGTGTTGAAGCCGTCGGCCTTCAGGACGGCCAGCTCGCCGTCCTCCAGGTGGACGACCTGACGCGTGTACCGGACCAGCGCGGCCACGTCGGAGGCGGCGAACATCTCCTTCTCGCCGATGCCCAGCACGATCGGGCTGCCCAGCCGGGCCACCACGACCTCGCCGGGGCGGTGCGCGTCGACGACGGCGATGCCGTACGTGCCGACGATGCTCTTCAGGGCCCGCCGGACGGCGTCCTCAAGCGAGTCGGTCTCCTCGACGGCGCGGCTGATCAGGTGGGCGAGGACCTCGGTGTCGGTCTCGCTGAGGAACTTGACGCCCTCACCTTCGAGGCGTTGCCGCAGCGCGTCGGCGTTCTCGATGATGCCGTTGTGGACGACCGCGATGCGCTCGTCGGTCGACAGGTGGGGGTGGGCGTTGAGGTCGCTCGGCACGCCGTGGGTGGCCCAGCGGGTGTGGCCGATGCCGGTGGCGCCTTTGAATCGGGCCGGCATCACGGCCGCGAGGTCGGCCACGCGGCCCTTGACCTTGCGGGTCTTGAGCGCCTTCGACGCGACGACGGCGACGCCCGCGGAGTCGTAGCCGCGATATTCGAGCCTCTGGAGCCCCTCCAGCAGAATGGGCGCGGCGTCCTTCGACCCGACGTAGGCCACGATTCCGCACATGTAGTTCACCCTCCGTAGATGATCCGGCGGAGCTGGCGCTGCGACAGCTCCGGTGCCGCGACCCGGCGCGCGGGCAGCTCCAGGGCCACCCGGCGGAAGATCTCGTCGTTGCCGAGCCCGCGTGCCCGCATTTCGGCATGCCTACGCCTGACATAGGCATCGGTGGTCTCGCCGAAATAGCTGAGCACGTCGGCGACCACCCTCGCCGCCTCACCCGGACCGAGCGAGGTCGTCCGCATGAGGTGGGCGATGAGGTCGTCGTACGGCACAGAGATGGACCTTACGGAGGAGAAACCGGGAATACCAAGAATCCTGCCCGGAATCGGGCATCAAACTCCGTTTCTGTACGTCCATCTCCCGGCGAGCAGCGTTCCAAGGATCTCCGGATGCCGCAGATCAGACATGTCGCCCACGATGACGAGGTCGGCCGTTTCACCGTGGCTGATCGTCAGCCGACCTCCAGCAGCCGCCGCGAGCGCGATCTCCAAGGGAATGGCCTGCTCGGGATGCCAGGCCGGCCGGTCGTCGTCGGTCCGGGTGACGGCGGAGGCGATGCCGTCCCACGGGTCGAGGGGCGACACCGGCGCGTCGGAGCCGATCTCGATCGTGCCCCCCGCGGCCAGCAGGTCGGCGAAGGCGTAGGCACGGTCGGTCCGCCCCGGCCACTGCGCGTCGGCGACCTCACGGTCGTCGGGCTGGTGGGCAGGCTGCACACCGGCGACGAGACCCGGCAGGGCGAATCGGGGGAAGTCCTTCCGGGAGACGAGCTGCGCGTGCTCGATGCGTCCCGGGCAGCCGAGAGCGTGGAAGGCGTCGAGGGCGATCGTGACCGCGTCGTCGCCGATGGCGTGCACGGCGGGATGGATCCCGTGCTGACTCGCCCGCGCCATCACCCCGGCCAGTTCCGCCGGCGGGAGCTCCAGCAGGCCTCGGGAGGTCGTGCCGGGATAGGGGTCGGCGCAGTAGGCGGTCCGGGTGTTGAGAGACCCGTCCACGAACATCTTGACCGGCCCGACCTGGAGGAACTCACCGATTTCCTGTCCGGTACGCAGCCCGCGCGCGATCGCCTCCTCCAATCGGTCCCGGGGAATGGAACAGGCCACCCGCACGTCGGTCCGGCGGCGCTGCCAGTCGCTCACGTTGTCGGCGTACTCGAAATCGATGATCCCCGTCACGCCCCGCGCCGCCGCGGCCGTCATGGCCTCGGCCACCCACGCGTCCATCTGCTCGACCGGAGGCGGCGGCAGCGCGGCCAGCCCGCGGAAGCAGTCGCCTTCGAGCAGGACCCCGGTCGGGTGATCGCCTCGCCCGATCAGAGCGAGGGCCGCCTGGTTGAACCACGCCGTGTGGAGGTCATTGCTGACCAGGATGATCGGGTGCTCGCCGGGCAGCAGGTCCTTGTGCATCTCGTCGGACCAGAACGCGTCGCGGAAGCCGAAGCCCATGGTGGGCTCGCCAGGTCGTACAGCAGAAAGAATGAGAGAGACGGCGTGCGCCGCGGAGGTGGCGGCCGACAGATCGGCGCGGCGGCGGTTCTGGGCCCACTGCACGGAGTGCACGTGGGCGTCCACGAGGCCGGGCAGCACGATCGCACCCTGGAGATCGACGATTTCGTCGGGGGTGATGCTGTCGGGGGCGACGACACGCCCAGCCGAGATCGCGAACGCGGTGAGCGGCCCACCAACCCCAACTTGGGCATTCCTGAACAGGAGAGACATGCCTTGAACCTTATTTGTCAGTCTTTGTGTCTTTATAGGGGGTATGGTCCGTGTGCATGCTTAAGGGATGCTTGCTCACGAACTGAAGCGTGAACTCGGCACCGTCCCCGAGTACGACCGGTTCGCCACCGTCGACGAGGTCAACGACTACCTGACCGGCCTGGCCGCCGCCCATCGCGACCTCGCCTCGATCGACCGCATCGGCACCTCCCGCCTGGGCGATCCCCTCCTGTGCCTGACCATCGGCACCGGCGACCGCGACATCGTGGTCGCCGCCGGACCGCACCCGAACGAGCCCATCGGCGGCCTGACGGTCATGCACCTGGCCACCAGGCTCTGCGAGGATCCTTTTGTTCGCTATGGGGCCCGCTGGCACATCGTCGGCTGTCTCGACCCGGACGGCACCCGCCTGAACGAGGGCTGGTTCGCCGGCCCGTACACCAAAGCCCACTACGGCCGGCACTTCTACCGCCCGGCAGGTGACGAACAGGTCGAATGGACCTTTCCCTTCACCTACAAACGCTCCTATTTCGACCGCGTCCTGCCGGAGACCCTGGCTCTGATGCGCCTGATCGACCGCACCCGCCCGGCCTTCCTGACCACCCTCCACAACGGCGAACTGGGCGGCGTCTTCTACTACCTGTCGCGCCCCGAACCCGAACTCCAGGCGGTGCTCGCCGAACTCCCCGCGATGTTCGGCCTCCCCCTGCACGTCGGCGAACCCGAACACCCCGCGATCGGCCAGCTCGCCCCCGCGATCTTCCTCACCCCGCGCATGGAGGAGACCTACGACTACGTGGAGGCGCTCGGCCAGGACCCGACGGAGGTCATCACCGGCGCCGCCTCCGACACCTACGCGGCCCGCTGGGGCACGCTCTGCCTGACCGCCGAACTCCCCTATTGGGTCGACCCGGCCGCCGGCGACACCTCGGAAACCTCGATCTCGTACGGGGAACTGATCCGCACCCAGGCCGTCCACCTGCGCGACACCGCCACCATCCTGGAAGAGACGCTGACCGGGGTGACCGCCGACCTGATCAGCTCCTCCCCCTTCCTGCGGGCCTCGCGCTTCTTCATCCCGATGCTGGCCAGCATCGCCGCGACCGACGAGAACCGCTCGACGGCCCCGTCCGCATCCCGCTCGGCGACCGCCGCCGAGGTCTCCTCGTGCCGTGATCTCGTACACAGCTACCGGCTGCGCTTCGGGGGGATGCTGCTGCGCGGCCTCGAAGGGGAACTCGCCATCGGCAACGGGACGCCGGCCATCAGAAGGGGCTGCCGCGCCCTGACGGAAACCTACGAGAAGTGGTGTGTGGACGCGGAAAACGAGATGTCCGACCAGACGATACCCATCGCTCACCTGGTGGCCATCCAGTACGGCGCGATTCTCGCCGGGGCGCGGCACGCGCTAGGTGCGCGCGAGCACCCGGGAAACACGCTAAAGTCTTCTTCGTGAGGCCGAGCCCTGCGGGGCTCGGAAGATCATGCGGAAGTGGCTCAGGGGTAGAGCATCACCTTGCCAAGGTGAGGGTCGCGGGTTCGAATCCCGTCTTCCGCTCGGTGGAGTGGCCGAGAGGCGAGGCAACGGCCTGCAAAGCCGTCTACACGGGTTCAAATCCCGTCTCCACCTCCAGGTCGTCACGAGAACCTCGTGAAGTCCGCTAGAGTAAGACAGGTGTCGCGGAGGTTAACCCGAGGCGATCACGCGGAAGTGGCTCAGGGGTAGAGCATCACCTTGCCAAGGTGAGGGTCGCGGGTTCGAATCCCGTCTTCCGCTCGGCAGTTTTGCTTGGACGATTAGCTCAGCGGGAGAGCGCTTCCCTGACACGGAAGAGGTCACAGGTTCAATCCCTGTATCGTCCACCAGATAGTCGCAGGTCACTAAGGGTTCCGGAGATTCTCCGGGGCCCTTTTTCGATCTTAGAAGGTCGCGGGGAGCCAATTCGGGAGCCACCTCAGGCGGACTTCTCCTGACTACCGAAGATCTCGTTCATTGCTTCCGCGCCTTGCGTGATCTCCGGGCTGAGCTGGAGACGGTAGACCGACTCCGTGACGCGGGTGCCGGCGTGGCCGACGAGATCGGCGATCGTCTCGATACGGACCCCATGGGCACTCATGATCGAGACGAACGAGTGCCGGAGTTCGCGCGGGGTCCACGTGCCGTCGAGGCCGGCGCTCGCGGTGATGCGCTGGAACGACTTGCGGACGTTGGCGGCGTCCTTCGGGGTTCCGGTGCGGGTGGAGAACACCACGCCGTGTTCCTGCCAAGCCTCACCGGCACGGAGCTTCTGTTTGGCCTGTCTCGCGTGCTGCCGTCGCAGCGCGGTCCCGACTTGCGTGGGGACTTCGAGGGTGCGGCGTGAGGTGGGGGTCTTGGTGTCTCCCCCGACGCGATCGGCCCGCCACACGTAGATGGCGAACCGCTGGTGGTCGAACCCGACTTCGGTGACGGGCTGCCAACCTTCGCCCTTCACCCACGCCACGACGTGATCCCATTGCAGCGCACGGGCCTCTTCTGTGCGGACGCCGGTCATGAGGCTGAGCACGATGTAGGTGTGCAGGCCCGACGATTCGGCCGCTTGCAGCACCGCCGTTGCCTGAGCGAACGTCAGGGCCTTGCTCGGGCGGCCCGACTTGCCCTTGGGAGCGGTGACCAGTTCGGCGACGTTCCTGCCGACCATGTCTCTGACCTCAGCGTGCCGGATCGCGCGCTTCAGGATGGAGTGGACGCGGTGAATCGTGCTCGTCGACAAGACGGCCTTGAGTCCCTCTAACCACTTGTCGACGTCGTCGGCGCGGAGCGTCTTGAGCTTGGCCTTGCCGATCTTCGGGATGAGGTGTTTGGTCGCGAGCCTCCGGAGGGTGTCAACGGTTCTCGCGCTCTGGTCCTTGAGCCCACTGGCCAACCAGTCCGTGACGGCTTGGCCTACCGTGTAGCGCTCGGGGCTCTTGATGCCAAGCTCCAAGTCCTTGACGGCCTCGATGAGCTTGTTCTTCACGTCGGTCTTCGTCTTGCCCTTGCGCTTGAGTCGCTGACGCGTGCCGTCCGCGCCGAACCCGAGGGAAACGGCTCCGGTGAAGCCGTTCCCCTCCGGATAGATGGTGCCTTCATAGGTGCCGATCATGATCTTTGACATGCGATGCCTCCTCGTGGCGGGTGAGGTACTCCTCGATCGCCTTCCGGATCACCCATGACACGTCGCGCTCTTGCGATTCGGCGTAGCGGGTGAGACGCGCTTTGAACGCGGTTCCGACCCGTACAGCCGGCAACGTCGTCCGGTCGCTCGACATGGGATGCCTCCTCTCGCTGTTGTGAGCGCTGACTTGCCGATGGAGTTGCCAAAAGGCGTCTGACCTCGGGACCTTCCGACCGATGTCCGGTCGGCGTGTTCTGGGTCTGTAGCGCAACGTAGCACAGCGGCATGGCGCTGCATACTGCTCTATACCGCTTCATGCTTCTACTGCATCTCTTCGAGTGAGGCCACGAAGTCGGCAAGGTGCTGGTCCGTGATTCGGCGAAGCTTGCCGATCTTGATGCTGTTGAGTTGCTTCGTGCGGAGAAGCGCATAGACCTTGTCGCGTCCGATGTTGAGGATCTCGGCGACCTGTTCGACCGTGTACGCCTGGATGATCGATCACCTCCTCTCCCCCGGGCGTCGCCCGGGGTGTCTGGTTGTCGTCTGGCGATCACCTCTCTTGGTTACGGTGTGTGCTTGTCTCACGGGTTTGTCTCAGCGTTCGTCTCACGCCTATGTGCAGACGCACGCGAGACGATGAGACATTGAGACGTTGAGACGATTACGCATCGTGATGACTGCCAGTCGCGCGCCAACGGCCTCGTCGGGTCTGGCGGGCGCGTCCCTCGTCTTCGAGTTGGGCCAGACGGCGGTACAGCGTGGCGCGACTCATGCCGGTCGCCTTCAACAGATCGGCCAGCCCGACACCCTCGTCGGGAGCATCGTCGAGGGCGGCTATCAAAGCCTCGTCGGCGTCCTGGGTGTTTCTGCGGTTGGGCTGTTCGCGGGGTTCGTCCGGGTGGACGTCGTTGAGTGCTTGGTGCGAGATCTCGTCGAGGGCGGGTCGCCGGTCGGCGTGGCGTAGTGCGGCGCGTTGAACGGTCTCGTCTTCGAGGAGGTAGCCGCGTGCGCGGCGCGGAATGTCGTGGTCGGGTGAGCTGACCAGGAACTTGCCGGGGGCGTCGAGTTTGTCGGCGTGCCAGCCGGCTTTGTGCATGCCCTGTCCGAGAATCAGGTCGACGTCACGGCGTTCGCGGACGCGGTAGCTGACTCTGATGTCCATCTGGGAGCGGACGGCGCTGTTGCCCATGGTCTTCTGTGACGGGCGTTGGGTGGCGATCACGAGTTGGACGGCGGGAGCGCGGCCACGTCGGGCGATCGAGTCGGCATGCGCCAGCGCGTTCGGGGCCTCGTCGGAGAGTTCGGCGTACTCGTCGGTGACGATGACGAGTGCTGGCGCGTCGGGAGTGGGCTCCCAGACGCGTAGTCCCTGCATGGCGAGCATTTCGGCGCGACCGTCGAGGATGGCGACGGCGTCGCGGAACAGGGCTTCGGCTTCCCGCGGGGTGGTGGCGATGCGGTCGAGGCAGGACGCCCATGGGAGCAATTCCATGCCGCGTTTGAGGTCGACGCCCCACACGATCGTGTCGGTGCACGCGGTGAGGTTGCCGAGTAGGACGTTCTGTCCGCCGCTCTTTCCCGATCCGGAGACTCCGCCGAACAGGCCGTGCCGGCGCAGGAATGAGACGCGTACCGGGGTGCCGTCCTCGAAGACGCCCAGTTCGATTGGGTCGTTGATCGAGGTGACAGATGGGCCGGTCCAGCCGATGGAGTCGGCGTGCGGGTCGGTCTCGATCACCCGGATTTCCATGCGGTTGGCCTTCTCGGGGATCGGTTGGATGCGCACGGCACCACGGCGGGTGCCCAACGCGGACTCGATCTCGGGGACGCGTCCCAGTGCGTGTTCCACGGTCTGACCTCGGGCGAGGCCAATGCGGGCGCGGTATCCCCACAGGTCGACAAATGCGGATTGCACGCGGGAGCCGGCAAGGCCGATGGCGTTGGAGATCTCCGGCCACGCGGCCAGCGTGCGTTCAACCCGCACCCGGGCGCGGCGCCGGCGATGCACCCACCACGGAAGCGCGAGAACCAGAGTTCCGACCGCCAGGAGAGCGGGCATCGGCGGGTTGAACGGGCCGTACGCGGCGGAGAAGGCAATCCAGCTACCGACGCCGGCGACGGTGAGCGCCGAATAGACGCGTTCACTGACGCGCAGATGCAGCGCCGCACCGCCGAACATCGCGACCAGGGCGACGGCGACGCCCGTACCGGCCATGATCGGGCGAGCCCATTCCGGGTGGGTGACGTGCATGACGGCACCCGTGAGCACGGTCAATCCGGAGATCACCAGCGGGCCCAGTTCGGACCGTCTCCGCCACAGCCACCAGAAGATGACCGCGACGGCGAGCGGCCCGAACTGCATGTTCGCGTCGATCATCATCATGGGCTCGACGCCATACCGGCGCATGCGGCGAACCTGAGAACGGGACAGGTGACGGGCCCTCATGGAGCCTCGCCACGTTGAGCGGCCAGTTCGTCCCGCACGTAGTACAGCGGATCGTGCTCGCCTTCACGGTCGGCGGCGAGAGTGGCGAGCGCAGCGGCGATGAGGTTGTGGTGGTCGAGTCGGAGCATGGTCTGTTCTGCGCGGAGTCGTTCGATCTCGTCGCACAGGACGGGAACGGCGGCGAGGATACGGGCGAGCGCCAACCCTTGCGGGGTCGTGAGGAGAGCAGACACCAACGGGCGTACGGAGGGCTGTTCGGCGAACTGGGTGAGGGAGTCGAGGCGGTTGCGGACCTCCTGAAGGCCGTTCTGTCGGGTGGGCCGTGTGGTCGACGTGATGATCACCCCCTTTCCTCCCGGGGCGCAGGGCCCCGGGAGCGTAGACGACATCGGACGATCAGCCGATGAGGAGCTTGAGGACGCGGGTGAGCGTGGTGATGACGTTCTGGAACTCCGGCGTCGAGACGGATTTGCCGAGACAGAAGCCGAACGCCACGCACACCGCCGCGTGCCAGAGCCGGAGTCGGGTGTAGCGGAGTGCCACCAGGAGGACGGCACCGAGCAGCAGCACCAGGGAGACGGAGACCACCAAGGGGATTCACCTCCTCCTCAGGTGGGCTGGCGGCGGGTCGAGGACGCGCAGTCCCGAGAGCCGTCGCGTCATGGCGCAGGGCACGGAGTCGGGAGTGTGGTGGATGCTGACGCGGGTGCGGTCCTCGCGCCGGATCTCGGAGGACATCCCGAGTACGGCGATCACGGAGGCGATGAGGCCGATCGCGCCACCGAAGGCGATGATCATGAACACGGGATGTTCTCCTCTCCGGTGTGGGGGGCCTTGCGGCGGAGCCAGCGGTAGCGGGCGAAGCACTTGCGGCAGATGACGGCACCGAGATCGGCGATTCCGCCGCATCGGCATCGGTGGCCGTGTGTTCCGGGGATGCGCATCGGGCTCGTCACCGCGCATCCGCGTCGGTGGGGTGGATCGAGCCGTCGTAGGACATGAGGGCGTCGTGTCGTGCTCGCGCTCGGGACGAGATGGCCACGGCCGTGTAGCTGACGCCGCCGAAACTCTTGCTGGTCCGGCAGTGCCCGCTCTCGTGGTGGTCGTGGTGGACCTCGCTCCGGAGGGCGGCACCGATCCGCGTGACCTCGGCGCAACGGGCCTCGTCGGTCTCGCCACGCGGGAAGACGATCATGTCGACGTTGAGCGGAGAGGGGAGCGCGCGGTTCCTTTCGAGGAAAAACGCCAGCCGGCGCAATCCAGAAACGAATTCGCGGGCCTGCAATTCTTTGGGGTCGTAGGTCATTTCGGATCACCTCCTGAGGTTCGCCAGCGCTTCTGTCTGGCGTGCCTCAAGTTCACCGAAATCCCGCGAAAACCCCCATCACTAATCCCTAGCCGGGTTTCTAGACGCCTCGACTAATCGACTAAACGCGAACTAGACGAGTTGGGCGTTCCCCTGGCTTGCCCCATTGACGGGCCGTAGTATCGCGCTGGACTTCCGATCATCCCCAAGTAGCGGTGACCTACAGGAGGAACCGACGGATGCAGGTCAAGCATGCTGGTTGGCAGCCGTCCAAGCTGCGGGAACGTCGCGAGGCCGCCGGGCTGACGCTCGAAGCGGCCGGCGAGCAGTTGCGCCACATCGGAGAGGTCCACAACTGGAACCTTGCGGCGAACTTCCAGACCATCGGCAAGCACGAACGCGGGGAGAGCTTCCCGCACGTCCACTACCGGCGCGCGTACTCGCTGCTCTACCAGAGCGACGAGTTCACGTTGGGGTTCCGCGCCCAGCCCGCCGATGTGACCGGCCCGGTGCCGGTGCTGAACGTGCCGGGGATCGTGTCGGAGCCCGCGTTCCAGAAGGAGGCCGCGCGAGCCATAACGGAAGCCCTGGAGCGCATCGCGAGCGGGGTGAGCGAGGGTGACGGGACGATGCGGGCCGTGCTCGAATCGCGGGTACTCGACGCGTGGGGTTCGCGGTTTGTCATCGGTGCGTCGCAGAAGAAGACGCTCACCCTGGTCGGCGGGTATGCCGGATCGGGGAAGACGGAGTTCGCACGGTTTCTCAGCGATATCACCGGGTGGGCGTTCCTGGACAAGGATTCCATGACGCGGGGAATCGCTGAACGGCTACTGGTTTCGCTGGGTGGCGATCCGAATGACCGGCATTCAGAACTCTATTTGAGCGAGGTCCGTCCGCTGGAGTATCGGTGCCTGATGGAGACCGCTTACGACAATCTCGACTGTGGCGTGTCCACGGTTCTTTCAGCGCCGTTCATCTCGGAACTCAAGCAAGATGCATGGTTGAAGCGGCTGGAGAACCGGTGCGCGGCTAAGGGCGTCGAGGTGGCCGTTATCTGGGTACGGTGCGATGTGGATTCCATGCGCGAATACATGGAATTCCGGTCGGCTCCACGTGACACCTGGAAGCTTCAGAACTGGGATGACTACGCGAACTCCATCGACACGGAGAACAGTCCCCCGGGTGTTCATGTCACGGTGGACAACCGCTATGGGATGGCGATAGCCACCGCCGACCGTACGCGCGAGACCTTGCGCCGGCTTCTCCCATGACGCTGCGGGCGATCATCCTGTACGGGCCCCCGACGAGCGGCAAGGACACGATCACGGCAGCGCTCTCGCACGCCGACGAGAGGTTCACGTACCTCAAGAAGCTCAAAGTCGGGGGTGGCCGGTCGGTGGGGTACCGGCCGGCCAGCCGTGAGCAGCTCGACGAGTTACGTCAGGAGGGGCGATTAGCCGTCGAGACTCACCGTTACGGGAACGTCTATGCCGTCGACCAGGCCGACGTCACTGCCATGCTCGCGGCGGGTGCGACGCCCGTTGTCCACATGGGGAACATCTCTGATCTGCGGGCCCTCAGTGCCAGCGATCCCGACACCTGGTTCCGGGTGCGGCTGCATGTTCCCCGGGAGGTCTGTGAACAGCGCTCTCGGCAGAGGGGCGATGCGGACACCTCTGAGCGCTTGCGCGCGTGGGACGAGACTCTTGCCGATCTTCAGGCCCATGACGACGGGCACACGTTCCACATCTGCATTGAGACGCACCTGTTGGACGTCGATGCGGCGGCTCAGACGATCGTCACGGCGTTGAAGATCACGAATGATCATTGATCCCGTGGTGCTCCGGCGAGGCTGCTTGAGCGGTGACCTCGAAGCGGCCCCGCCGGAGGGTTAGCGGGTCATGGCCATTGGCGTCATTTCGCTGATGAACATGACCAATTGGTGAGCGAATGCGAAGGGCAGATTTGTGCTGCCCCACAGGGGGAGCTCCACATTGTGTTCACCGGTGAAGTAAGCGCGGCCTTCAGCGTCCGGGGTGTACATGTCGGCGAGCACACTTGCGGGTCTTGAATTACCGACCATGTAGATCGCTGGCGATGCGTGCAGATGGGGGCATAGAGAGAGCGCGACCGGAATGCAGCTCAGGCACGTCGGGGGTGCGCTTGCGAGTCCTCCGGTAGCGCCGACTCGGCGGAACACGGCGTCTGTGACGATCCAGGGGACGCGGCCTGTTGCGGGGTCCTGAGCGGGGTTTCCGCACACCTGGCAGAGAAGGTTCTCCATGCAGTCCCACTGCCGGCGCGTGTTCAGCTTGCGCCACTGGGGTTGGCCCTCGCGTGATTGCCCGGAGCGAGCACGAAGGGCCCCGTACCGCCAATCGCCCTCATGTGGATGCTCGTAGCTGAGTCGTAGGCCGCCGATGGGGCTCCGCACGAACTTGATCGGCGAGGTGTCCAGTTCGTCGGAGTAGGCGATGACGTAGGGGACGGGGATCTTCGACGCCTGGTCAGATCGGGTGCTTGTCATTGATGCCGTCCTCCTCTCCGTCGCGTGGATGTGTGCCGCCCGCGAGGACCTCGGCGAGACGGTTGACCGTCTGGCTGTGAAGCGTGCGGCGGCATCCGCAGTTCGGGGTTGAACAGGAACCGGTGGCGTACCAGATGCCTGCCAACTCCCAGATCGTCCATTCCGGATAGAGGTCTTTGAGCATGTCAGGGGTCATGCGTCACCATGCCGGGCGGCCCGCCGACCTTGGGTGACGCCAGAAGCCGACGGGCCTGATCAGGTGGAAGTGCGGACCTTCCAAGGGCTCGTCACCGCCCGCCGCAGAGCATAGACCGCCATATAGAGCGGTGTATAGCGGCATGCCGCGTCATGGACGTCTATGCAGCTCAGAGGCGTTCTAGGGTGATCTGCATGAGTGCTGTGCCGCCGTACGACCCTGACGCACCCGGGCCCGCCATGTACGTCTATGCACGAGTGGCCGACCACATCGCGGCACGGATCGCGGCTGGCGAACTGGTGCCGGGTACGCGGCTTCCGGGAGAGCGTGATTTGGCCGCAGAGTATGGCGTAGCGCTTGGGACGGTTCGACGTGCGATTGAGGAGCTGCGCGATCGTGGGCTGGTCGTTACCCTGCCAGCCAAAGGAACTTACATCGCCCGTCCGGAAGACCTCGCATCACAATCCGACTAGAGAGCGTTAAGGGCTTGGGTTACGGGCTTGTGGTGGTCTGGGAGAGCTGACCGCGACTGGTTGCGGGGTTATGCAGGTGGGATGAGGTATCCCGACAGTGGCGGGCTGACCGCCGAGCAGCGTGTGAAGCGGGAAGTGGTGCGGTTACGGGCGGCCGACCGGTTCGCCGAAGGCGCCACCGACGCACAGGTGGCGCGGGAGTTCCGGGTGTCGCGAATGTCGGCCAACCGGTGGCGGCACGCCTTTGAGTCCGCCGGCCGTGAAGGACTGCTGTCCAAGGGGCCGGGCGGGGAGGTCTGCCGGCTCGACCCGGACCAGGTGGCGGAGCTGGAGACAGCGCTGGAGGCCGGACCGGCCGTGCACGGGTGGGACGATCAGTGCTGGACGTTGTCCCGGATCGCCGAGGTGGTGCGCCGCCGATTCGGGGTCGGCTACACCCCGGCCGGGATCTGGTACCTGCTGCGGCGGGCGGGATGGTCCTGGCAGGCGCCCTCCCGCAGGGCGGCCGAACGCGATGAACAGGCCATTGCCGCCTGGAAGGACGAGCAGTGGCCGATCATAAAAGGACCGCGACCCGGTTGGGGGCCTGGCTC
>NZ_BBXD01000025.1 GCF_001570545.1 Herbidospora mongoliensis
CCCCGATCCGCGCCTGCCGCAAAAGCGCCCGCCGTTACGAGCATCCCGCACCTGGCGACATGATCCACCTGGACGTCAAGAAGCTCGGCCGCATCCCCGACGGCGGCGGCCACCGCGTCCACGGCCGCGCCGACTCCGCACGCGGCCGGGGCATCGGCTACGACTACCTGCACACCGCCATCGACGACCACACCCGCCTGGCCTACATCGAAGCCCTGACCGACGAGAAAGGCGTCACCTGCGCCGCCTTCCTCACCAGGGCCGCGGCCTACTTCGCCGCCCGCGGGATCACCCGCATCCACCGGGTGATGACCGACAACGCCAAGAACTACCGTGTCAGCCACGCCTTCCAGCAGGCCTGCGCAGCCTTGGGCGCCCGCCAGAAGTTCACCCGCCCGCACTGCCCCTGGACCAACGGCAAAGCCGAGCGTCTCAACCGCACCATGGCCACCGAATGGGCCTACCGGCAGGCTTACGTCAGCAACCAGCACCGCACCCAAGCCCTCAGCCCCTGGCTGGAGCACTACAACACCACACGCCCGCACTCAGCCCTCGGCGGCCGACCGCCCATCAGCCGACTGTCACCAAGTCCATGACCAAGTACATCTAGTTCTCAGTACGTCCGAAGCGCCGCTCCCTCGATGGGGGCGGCGCTTCGCCGTTCCGGCCGAGCAAGTCCTACTCTGAGCGCTTCTTGCGGGGCGCGGCCGATCGGGGTGGCAGGGCGCGCATGTGGTCGCGTACCCGGGTCATGATCGTGCCCAGGGTCTCCACGTCGGCGTCGGCGAGCGATGCGAACAGCATGTCCCGGACGCCCTCCGCGTGGCCGGGAAGGACGCGTGCCACCAGGTCACGTCCCTTGTCGGTGATCGCGACCTGAACCGCCCGCTCGTCACCCGGGCTGGGGCCGCGCTCGATGAGGCCCGCCTTCTCCAGGAGGCCCGCCTGGTAGGTCAGTCCGCTGCGGCTGTAGACGACGCCATCGGCCAGCTCTGTCATGGTCAGCGCGCCGGGGGCGTGGGCGAGCCGGGCCAGCAGCTGGAACTGCACGGCGCTGAGGCCGCCCTCGTCGCGGAGCTGCTGCTCGACGTGGTGCTGAAGAAGGCTCACGGCCTCCGTGAGGACGAAGTACGTGTTGAGCTGCCGGGCGTCGAGCGTCACCCGCCCCACGGTACCGGCCTCCACGCGATGTGACGGAGGTCACATCGCTCTCCGGGATTGCTTTGAACTCGAAGCAAGTTATTCAAATTCGAAGCAACTATCCGAGGAGAAACCATGAAGGCAATCCGCTTCCACCGGTACGGCGACAGCGACGTCCTCACCCACGAGGAGGCCGACCGCCCGGCGGCCGGGCCCGGCCAGGTCGTGGTCAAGGTCGCCGGCACCTCGTTCAACCCGGTGGACGCCGCCATCCGCGCCGGATACCTGCGCGAGGTGTTCCCCGTCACCTTCCCGGGCATCCCGGGCATCGACGTGTCCGGGACCGTCGCGGAGATCGGCGCCGACGTCACCGGCTGGGCCGAGGGCGACCCGGTCGTGGCGGTCCTGCCCATGACGACCGCAGGTGCGACAGCCGAGTACGTGGCCGTCCAGGCCGATCTCCTGGTCCCCGCGCCCCGCTCGGTCGACCTGGCCGACGCGGCGGCGCTCCCGGCCGTGGGCCTGACCGCGTACCAGGCCCTGTTCGACCACGCGGCCCTCACGGCCGGTCACACCGTCCTCGTCAACGGCGCGGGCGGCGCCGTCGGCGGGTACGCCGTGCAACTCGCCACCGCTCACGGCGCCACCGTGACCGCCACGGCCGCCCCGCGCTCCGCCACCCGCATCCGCGGCTACGGCGCCACCGACGTGATCGACTACACCCGCACCCCGCTCCCCGAAGCGGCGGCGGGCCGCCGCTTCGACGTGGTGCTCAACCTGGTCCCCACCACCCCCGACGAGACCGCCGCCCTGACGGACCTGGTGGCCGACGAAGGCGCACTCGTCAGCACCACCGGCCCCGTCCCGGAAAGCCCCGGACGCGGCGTCCGCGCGATGCGCATGTTCCTCCGAGCCGACGCCACCCAGCTCGCCGCCCTCGCGACCCGGGTCGACGCGGGCACCCTGGCGATCCACGTCGCCGCCCGCCGCCCCCTGACCGACCTGCCCGCCGTCCACGACGAGGCGGTCACCGGCCGCCTGCCCGGCAAGACCATCCTGTTCCCCGCCTGAGCCGGACGCCGTGAAAGCGCCCGGCTCATAGCCGGGCGCTGTCAGGTGCAGGAGGTGGAGGCCGGGTAAGGCGGGCCCGGCCGATCGCGTGGGTCGGTCAGACGGCGGCGTGGAGCCAGCGGACCGGGGCGCCCTCGCCGGCGTAGCGGAAGGACTCCAGTTCCTCGTCCCACTGCTTGCCGAGGAGCTTGTCGAGCTCGTCCTCGAGCACCGCCCGGCCCTGGGCGGCCATGAGCATGACGTTCCGGAGGCGGTCCTCCGGGATCATGATGTCGCCGTTGGCGCCGATGGTCGCGGTGAAGGCACCCAGGGCAGGGGTGTACGCATGGCGCGCCCCGTCGCTGCCCTGGGATGGATCTTCGGTGATCTCGAAGCGGATGCGCTGCCACCCCATCAGCGATGAGGTGATCTTGGCGGCGACGCCAGCGGGCCCCTCCCATTCGGCCTGGGCGCGCAGGGCGCCAGGCGCAGCGGGCTGGGGCGTCCACGTCAGGTCGACGGGAACGCCAAGAATGCCTGCGACGGCCCACTCGATGTGTGGGCACAGCGCAGGCTGAGCCGAGTGGACGTACAGGACGCCACGTGCAGCAGCCACCGGACCTCCCGATTCGTACGAGGTACGCCTTCCCCAACGGCCTCATACTGGGATGATCACTAGTGACTCTAGGAGAGACTACCGTCCGTCGCGGCGGGCCGCCAGAGGAGGGTCATACCGATTCCCGCTGAGCCACCGAGCGAATCGGGCTCACCCCCGGGCGTAAATCGCCGCGATCACGGAAGTTGGCGACCCTTCCGGATTTCCCTGATCTCACCGGGCTCCGCCGGACACCATGGCTAGAGTTGCTCACGCAACGCTCCTCTGTCAGCACAGTGAGTAAGTCTGGTGCGGAAAGGGTCAGTGACGCGTGCTTTTCGAGGTTCACGATGAATCGATCCCCCTCGATCTGCTCGACGACCACGCGTGGTCCGAGTTGGTCGCCTGCTTCGACAGCCGAATGTGGGCCGTGGCGCGGGCGGCGGGTCTGGGGGCGGCCGACGCGGCGGACGCCGTACAGGGGGCGTGGCTCCGGCTGGTCGAGAGCGTCGACCGCATCCGCGACCCGCAGGCGATCGGGGCGTGGCTGATGACCACGACCCGGCGCGAGGCGCTCCGCCTCGGCCGCAAGGCCGGCCAGGAGTTCCCGACCGACCCGCCTGACCTGTACGAACATCCCACGCTCCTGACGCCCGACCCGACGACGGAGATCGTCGACGCCGACTACGGGCGCACCCTGTGGTCGCGCGTGTCCCGGCTCGACGAGCCCTGCCGGACCATGCTCCGGCTCTTCGCCCTCAATCCAGACGCGCGGTACGCGCAGGTCGCGTCCCGCATGCAGATCCCCGTCGGCAGCGTCGGACCGACCAAGATCAGATGTTCGGCCAAGCTCCGGACCCTGCTCGCGGAGGACCCCCTTGAGTGCTGACGACACCGCACTGGAGACCTACCTCCTCGCGGCGATGCGCCTGGCCGCCCACGCCGACCCGCCCCCCGCGCGGCTGTCCGCCGACGCGATGGCCGCCCTGTCCATGCGCCTGCCCGGCAGCGTGGTGGCAACCCCGGCCGACCTGACCGCGGCCTCCGGCGCCCGATCTGATGGAAAGCCCCAGATGCACCGCTTCGCGGCCGGCGAGACGACCCTCGACGTGGAGACGACCATCACCGAAGGCCGCCTGGAGATCGCCGGACAGGTGAGCCCCCCGCCAACCCCCGACGCGTATGTCGAGGTCCGCACCCCGCACCTGACGAAGGTCCGGGTACCGTCCTCCGACGGCCAGTTCGCGGTGACCGGCCTGCCGCCCGGCTGGGTGAGCGTGGCCTACCACCGGCCGAGCGGCCCCCCGGTGGTCACCCGCTGGCTGCGTGTCCGCGCCTGAGCCCTACGGCCCGTTCGCAGCGGCTCGGCGCGCCGACATCCTGGCGGCGTTCGACGTCCATCTGGCCGCCGAGGATTCGCTGTACGAGTCCCCCGACCGCCTGGCCGTCACCCGCGCCGCCTTCGCCTCAGCACTCGTCGGAGCCCGCCTGCCGGGCGAGGCCCGCATGCTCCTGGAACTCGCCCTCCCCGACCTGACCTGGGCCAGACCGGGCACCCCCACGGCAGCGGCCCGCCTCCTCCTGGCGACCGTCGAACTGCTGACCGGCGACGTCCGTCGGGCCGAGGACACGGCGTCGACGGCTCTGGGAGAGTTCCGGCTGCTCGGACAGGTGGCCTGGGAGCAGAGGGCCCTCGACGTGAAGCTGCGCGCCCGGCTGACCCAAGCGGTCGAGACCGGCCTCGACGAGGGCCTCCTCGCCGAATGCACGGCCGGGGCGGATGGGCTGGAGGCGGCGGGCCGACACTCGGAGGCAGACGAGCTACGACTCTTCGTGGTCTCTACAGTCGTGCGCCAAAACGGTCGCGGGACGACCGATTCGTCCGGAGTCCCGGGGCCCATGACGAACCCGATTCCGGACCGCGGGACGCACACAATTCAAGGTCACATGGCGAACGCGATTCTGAAGTCGGTGGTGGCCAACACCACCTCATCGACCCCGCTGGACCTGTCGAAGGTCCATCGGATCCTGGACCAGGTTCAGGGTGGGTCCGGGTGCGCAAGTTCGCGGCTGCATGCGGAGGCGTTACGGAGGTGGGCCAGTGGCGATCTCACGGAAGCGCTCGAGGTAGCCCAGCAGGGATTCTCCGAGTCACTTCAGGACATGTCGCGACTTGCCTCGGCGGAGTCTGAGCCTGAAGTCCGGCAACAGGCCGAGGCATCGGCTGGGCATCTCGTGGCGGACACCGTCCCAGACGCGGAGCATCCCCCCACGATTCCCCTCTGCGAAGGTCAGCGTCTCCCGCGACCTCTTGGAATGACAGGCTCCAGCGTTGCCACAGACACGGTTCCCGGCTGGGAAGGATTTACAGGTCGCCCGTTCCCGACTTCGGCGTCGGGTGGCGACGTGAGGGACGCGTCCACGGCGAAGCCGCTCTCTGATGAGCGGTGGCGGGTTTCGCGGGTCGCTGAAGAGATCGCGGTGCTGGGGTTGGAGCTGGCGATCGGGATGGGGCGGGCCGAGAAGGTGCTGCTGTGGTCGGAGCGGTGGCGGGCGCTCGTCAGTGGTACGGAGCCGGTGGCCGAGCGGCCGGAAGTGCTGGTGCAGCTTGTACACGACCAAGACGCCCTCCACGCCGTGGTCGCCCACCACGACCGGGTCTCCCTGCACGGCCTGGGGTCGCTGTCGTCGATCACCGAGGCCATGGTCCGGATCCGCTACAACCTGCGCCGGCGGAACCTCCGCGACACCCGCCCGGAAGGTGAGGAAGGGCTCTCACCAGGCCTCCTCAGAGAACTGGCCGCACTCGACGACGTGCTGATCCGCCCACTCGAACTGCCCACGGGCGCCGTCAGCGTGGTCCCCACGGCGGCGCTGCACTCGTTGCCCTGGTCACTGCTCCCGTCGCTACGCGGCCAACCGGTGTCGGTCGCGCCTTCGGCCGCGATGGCCGTCGCGGGCCGGGAGGTCGACGGCCCCGTGGTGGCGCTGGCCGGGCCCGATCTGGCTCATGCGGACGACGAGGTGGCGGCGGTTGTGGGCGTACACGAGAAGGGGGAACAGGTCCCCGCCACGCGAGACGCTCTCCTGGAGGCTCTCGGACGGGCCGGGATCGTGCACATCGCCGCGCACGGCATCTTCTCCGGACGGCGGCCGATGATGTCGAGCATCCTCCTGGACGACGGCCCGCTGCTGGTGCACGAGTTCTTCCGCCTCGCCAGAGTGCCGCCGCTCGTGGTCCTGTCCGCCTGTGACGCGGGGATGGCCTCGGCGCCCGCCGACGGGGCGGCGTTCGGTCTGGCGGGGGCCTTCCTCGATCGAGGCGCGCGAACCGTGGTCGCGGGCATCGTCCCGGTCAGAGACGACGAGGCGGCTCGGCTGATGGTGGAGTTCCATCGGTTGCTGGCCCGGGGACAGTCCCCGGCTCAGGCGCTCGCCCGAGCGGCGGTCGCGACCGACGTACCGGGATTCGCCTGTTTCGGCACGGGATAGCACCCCGGTCAGCCTGGCGGAAGTTCCAGAGCGGCGAACACGGCCTTGTGGTCGGTGTCCGGGAGGACGTGGACGGCGAAGGCGTGGACCGCAGTGCGCTCGTCGACCATGACATGGTCGAGGGTCACGGGCGGGATGGGGAGCAGCCCGTGGAATCTGCGCGGGATGACCGGCCAGGTCGTCTCCAGCCCGTCTCCGGTCACGTCGGCCGCATCGCGATAGCCGGAGTCCAGGAGGTCACGCATCCTGGCGTGGTCGAGAGTGGCGTTGAAGTCACCGGCCAGGATCCTGGCCGGACCGCCGGTCCTGGACAGGGCGGTGAGCCCCTCGGCCCAGCACGAGTGAGAGGCCGCCCGGTAAGGCGCGCACGGGTGCACGGAGACCACTTCCACAGGCGCGCCTTCGACGTCCAACCGGCCGATGACCTGGCCGAAGCCGCCGAAGTCGAGCAGACCGACGCGAGTCGCCGGGAACCGCGAGTAGATTCCGGATCCGCCCGTTCCCGGGCGAGCCTCCAGCACCTTGTGCGGCAGCAGCGCGTCGATACCCGCCTGCTCCATCCTCGCCACAGCCGCCGGGGTGAGCTCCTGAAAGGCCACCACGTCGGCCCGTGTCTCACGAATGAGCCCGACGATCCGATCAGCGGGCACCCCGCCGACCAGCACGTTCATCGACAGAACCCGGACGTGCGGCCCACCGCCTCCGGGCGGGTCCTCCCCCAGCGCCCGGGGCAGCACCAGCACCGCCAAGATCACACACACCACGAGGGCAGCCGCGGCGGCCGCCCACCGGCGAAACACCAGGGCCACTCCGAGAGCGAGCGGCGACGACAAAGCCACATACGGCGTGAACGCCACCAGTTGCACCCAGAAGAACGCCACATCACCGGGGACGAGACGGAGCCCCACCCAGACCGCGAACCCCGCGACGATCAGCCAGACCGCCGCGGTCACCCACCCACGCCGCTTGGGTCTTGAGGGCGCCGTCGCCGCCGTATCGATCACTATGGCCGAAAGCGTTCTCAAGCCACCGGGCGGTTGGGATTCGTGATCCATTCGGACCATGAACCGGCGTACAGAGACGCTTTGATGCCTGCCGACTCCAGCGCCAGCACCTCATGCGCCGCCGTCACGCCGCTGCCGCAGTAGGCCCCCACCGGCACGCCCTCCACGGCCCCCAGCGTGTTGAACCGCTCCCGGAGGAACTCCGGCCGGTGGAACCGCCCGCCGGGCTCCAGGTTCTCGGTCGTCGGCGCGTTCACCGCGCCCGGAATATGCCCGGCCACCGGGTCGACCGGCTCGACCTCACCCCGGTAACGCTCAGGAGCGCGAGCGTCGAGCAGGAGCCCGTCGTCGGCCAGGATCGCCGCCTGGTCGGCGTTGATCAGGGCCATCCCACCCGGCCGGGCGGTGAAGTCGCCGGGCGCCACGACAGGAGCGTCCTTGGACAGTTCCCCCGCCCAAGCACCCAGGCCACCGTCGAGCACCCGGACATCACGGTGCCCGAAGTAGCGCAGACACCACCACGCCCGAGCCGCGGCCAGCGCGTTCCAGTCGTCGTAGACGACAACCGGGCGTCCGTCGGAAACGCCGAGCCCCCGCATGGCGGCCTCGAAGTCGGCGGCAGCCGGCAGCGGATGACGGCCACCGCTCCCGGCGGGAGCCGCGAGCACGGTGTCGAGGTCGCAGTAGACGGCCCCGGGAAGGTGCCCGAGAGCGAACTCGGACGGTCCGGGCGGCCCGCCCAGACGCCAGCGCACGTCGAGGAGAGTCACCTCGCCCAGCGTCGAGGCCAGGTCGTCAGCACTGATCAGAGGGCTCATCGGCGGATCTCCAAGAAGGGCACGTTCTGCTCTGCGGGCGTGAGTGACCCGTGGTGGCCGATCATCGACCACTCCAGCGGCTCTGCCCCGGCGGAGGCGATCACACACCCGCCCCCGGTCACGACGACCACGTCGCCGATGCGGCCGAGCAGCTCGGGGTTGACCGGCCCGAACCAGCCGGAGTCGATCGCCTCCTCCCGGGAGGCGACCTGGGCCCGCTCACCGAGCACCGCACGCCACGCCTGAAGGACGGAGTCGGTGGAGCCGGGAAGGGTGTAGAGGTGCCGCCCCCGGGGGTCGCCCCCGAACAGCGCGATTCCCTCGGTCAGTTCGGGATGCAGGTCGAGGTCGATCTTGTCGGTCGCGTTGATCATGCCGTGGTCGGCGGTCACGTAGAGCACGCCACCGGGAGGCAGCGCACCGGCGAGCCGTTCGGCCAGGCCGTCGACGATGGCGAGCTGGTCGAGCCACTCGGGCGACCCCCACCCCATCATGTGGCCCATCGAGTCGAGATGACCGTAATAGCAGGTCACATAGGCCTTCGGGGTCGCGCGCAGCGCGGCGTGCACGCCCTCGACGCGTTCGTCGAGGGTGTCGGCCGGGACGTAACGGACACCCCGGTAGACCGCCTGCGTGAGCCCGGTGCCGTCGAAGACGGCGGGCGCCACATAGGAGGACGCCACGTCGAGGTGGGCCAGCCGCTGGAACACGGTGTCGAGGGGCTGCCAGGTGTCAGGGGCGATCGGCGGGCCGTCGGTCGTCCAGCGCAGGCAGTTGAGGAGTCGTCCCTCGCCGGGCACGGCCACCTGGATGCCGAGCATCCCGTGGTGGCCGGACAGGACGCCGGTGCCGATGGTCGCCAGGCTGACGGGAGTCGACGAGGGGAAGCCGGCCGTCAGCACCCGGGCGAGCGCGGAAGACAGGAACGGCGCCCGGGAGGGGTGTGCGGCCAGCAGGTCGGCCCCTAACCCGTCGACGATGAACAGGCACACCTTGTCGGCCGGGTCGAGCCCGAGAGCGCCGCCGCCGGTTCCGTCGAAGGTGGCGTAGACGGAACCGGCTATGTCGGCGAGGGTGGCCATCAGAGGGCCGTCGCCTCCGAGAGGGCGCCCGCGAAGGCCAGCACGTGGCGCACGGCCTCGGGGCCGTCGGCGGCCTCGCTGACCCGCAGCTGGAGGTCGTCGGCGGTGATCGAGCCGGTGTAGCCGTGGTCGGCCTCGCAGTTCTCGTCGCCGCAGGTGGCGGGTTCGAGGTCCACGTGAGAGATGGCGCCCCAGCCGATCGTGAGCGTGACCTCGCTGGGGGCGACGCCGGGCGAGTATTTGGCCGGGTCGGGAACGAGGCGGGTGAGCGCGACCGACTGGACCCGGCTCAGCCGGACCGCCTCGGTGGTCGTGGAGGCGTGGGAGGCAGGATTCCCCTCAGCGGGCGGATGCTCGTCGGTGTGGCAGACGAGCAACCGGGTGGGCGACAGCACCAGGACCGTGACATGGCGACGGACCTCCATCGCCGGGTCGAACGTGGCCTCATGATGGACGACGTAGGCGCTGACGCTCTCTTTGCCCAGGGCGGAATCGACGGCGTCGGCGACCAGGTCGGGGTAGTAGCCACTTCGGTCGATGGCCTCGCGCAGACCTGCAGCCGAGACTCGAGTATCCCTCATGGGACCATCCTGCCCTGTCAAGCACCCTGATTTCACCGGGGTGATTTCACTGGTCTGTCAGGAGGGAAGCCGCCGGGGACCCACGTCGGGCCGCGGCCCGGTGACGGCCTCCAGCACCATCCGCGCCCCCAGCACGTGCACCCCGCTCTCAGCCACCAGCACGGGATCGAGCCGCAGCGTCGTGACCTGCGGATGCGCGTCGGCCAGCCGTCCGATCCGGCACAGCAGATCCTCCAGGGCGTCCACCGCGACGGGCGGATATCCGTGCTCGCCGAACAGCAGCGGCGCCGCTTTGGGGGTGCGGACCAGCCCGGCGGCGTCTTCCGCTGTCAGCGGAGCGAGCCGATAGGCGTCGTCGGCGAGCAGCCGGGCGGCGATCTCGCCCAGCCCGAAGGACACCACGCCCCCGAAATCGCGGTCCTGAACCGAGGTGATCACGGTCGGCACCGCGGGCTGGGGCGCCATCCGCTGGACCGCCAGCCGGGGGCCGAGAACTTCTCTGAGGTCTGTGTACGCCTTCGCCACCGCGCCCCCGTCCGACAGAGCGAGGCGGACCGTCCCGGCGCGACCGATGCCGTTCCACTTGACCACGACGGGATAACCCAGCCGTTCGGCCGCCGCGACCGCCTCCTCGGGCGACTCCACGACCTCACACGGCCAGACCTCGACGCCATAGGAGGCGAGCAGATCGGTGGCGTCGATCTCGACGGGCTCCTCGGTGGCCCCGCAGGCGATCTCCCTGGCGCCGACCACGTCGATCCTGTCAAGCACGGGGATCGTGCCCTCGTCGCGGCGTCGCCACTGCGCATGACGTACAGCCAGAGCGAGGGCCCGGACCGCCTCCTCCGGCGCCGGATACGACGGGATCGAACCCCGTGCGGGACCTTCTCCCGGCGCGCGCAGCGCGGCCGGGACGCCCGCCTCTCCCCTGAAGGTGGCCAGCACCGGCTTGCCGCTCTCCCCCGCGACCCGCAGCAACTCGGCCGCGACCTCGGCGTCGGGGCCGGGCACGGGCGGCATGTAGACCACCACCGCGGCGTCGACCTCGGGGATCAGCCCGGAGAGCCCGTCGGCGAAGGCGTTGGCGTCGGCGCGGGCGCCGAGGTCGACGGTGGTCGGCGTGAGGCCCGCGTTGACGCACGCGTGCGCGGCCAGCCGGGCCAGCGCGTCGGAGTTGCTGACGATCCCGACCCGGGGCCCCTCGGGGAGGGGCTGGCAGGCGAGGAGCTGGGCGACGTCGAAGAGCTGGGTGAGGTCGTCGACGCGGATCACGCCGGCCTGCTCGAACAGCGACGAGACCGCGCTGTCGGGCAGTCCGAGCTCGGCGGCCTGCGACTTGACCGCCACGATGGGCTTGGTGCGGGAGATCCGGCGGGCCAGGCGGGTGAACTTGCGCGGGTTGCCCATCGGCTCCAGATAAAGGAGGACGACCTCGGTCGCGGGGTCCTCCTCCCAGTACTGGAGCAGGTCGTTCCCGGACACGTCGGCCCGGTTCCCGGCGGAGACGAAGGTCGAGATGCCGAGCCCCCGCTGATCGACGCGGTGCAGCAGGGCGGTCCCCAGCGCGCCCGACTGGCTGAAGAAGCCGATGCGCCCGCGCGCGGGCAGCCGCTGCGCCAGGGTCGCGTTGAGCTTGATCGACCGGTCGGTGTTGGCGATGCCGAGGCAGTTGGGCCCGACGACCCGCATGCCGTAGGCGCGGGAGATCCGCACCAGTTCCTGCTCGCGCCGGAGCCCTTCCTCGCCGGTCTCGGCGAAGCCGCTGGAGACCACGACCAGGCCCTTGACACCCTTCTGCGCGCACTCCTCGACGACGTCCAGCACGCTCTCGGCCGGGACGGCCACGACCGCCAGGTCCACCTCGCCGTCGATCGCGCTCACGTTCTTGTACGCCCGCACCCCCGCGACCGCCCGCACCTCCCGGTGCACCGGGTAGACCGGCCCGGTGAACTCGGCCCGCAGCAGGTTGCGCAGCACCGTCTGCCCGATGCCGCCCGGCTCCCTGCTGGCCCCGATGACCACGACCGACTCGGGCTTGAGCAGCCGCTCGATCGACCGTGCCTCGGCCCGGTGCTCCCGGCCGGTCATCGCGTCCACCGAATCGGGGGTGCTCGCCAGGTCGAGCGTCATCCGGACGACGCCGTCCTCGAAGGTGCTCTGCGCCGTGTAACCGGCCTGCCGGAACATCTGGGTCATCCGGTGGTTGGCGGGCAGCACGTCGGCGATGAAGGTCCGGATCCCGCGCTCCCTGGCGGCGGCGCGCAGGTGCTCGAGAAGCACCGACGCCATTCCCCGGCCCTGGTGGGCGTCCTCGACGAGAAAGGCCACCTCGGCGTGGTCGGCGGGCTTCACTCTGTCATAACGAACGACCGCCACCATTTCGGTTCCGATGGTGGCGATCAACGCCAGTCGGTCGTTGTAGTCGACTGTTGTGAAGCGTGTCACTTCCCGTTCTGACAAGCGGGGTCGGGGACCGAAGAAACGAAAGTAGATGGACTGGTCAGAGAGGCGGGAGTAGAAGGACCGCAACTGTTCGGCGTCGTCGGGGTGAATAGGCCGCAGGTGAGCGGTGCCGCCGTCGGAAAGGACGACGTCGGCCTCCCAGTGGGCGGGATACGGTGCTTCCACCATTCGAGGGTATCTGTGCGCAATCGCGGTGGTTGGGCAACGGATGTGCATCGACTGTGTACGAGTGTCCGCCTCACCCCCCACGGAGCTTGCGGAAGCTGTTAAGTTTTGCGGGGTCAGCGTCGATTTGCAGGGGCAAGGTGGTGACATCATGACGCGGGTCGTCGTGGTGGGCGATCTCATGACCGACGCGGTCGCCCGCGCCAGGTTCCCACTCGCCCGGGCTAGCGACACCCCGGCCGTGGTGACCATGCATGGTGGTGGTTCAGGGGCGAACGTCGCGTCCTGGCTCGCTGTGGAAGGTTCCGAGGTCGCCTTCATCGGGCGGCGCGGCGCCGACATCACCGGCCGAAACCGCGACATGGAACTGATGGGCTACGGCGTCGACGCCCGGCTCGTCATGGACCCCGAGCGCCCCACGGGCACGTGTGTGGTCCTGGTGACCCACAAGGGTGAGCGCACGATGCTCTCCGACCCGGGCGCCAACGCGGCCCTGTCGCCGGAAGATCTGCCCCGTGACCTGTTCACACAGGGCAGCCACCTGCACATGTCGGGTTACACCCTGATCTGCGAGGGCTCTCGCGACGCGGCGCTCGCCGCTCTCGATCTGGCCCGCCGCGCCAACATGTCGATCTCGGTCGACTGCGCCTCCTCGGCTCCGGTCGAGCGCACCGGCGCCGAACCCTTCCTGGAGTGGACGCACGGCGCCAAGCTGCTGTTCGCCAACGCCGACCAGGCCAAGGTCCTGACCGGCCGCGACGACCCCGAGGCCGCCGCCAAGGTGCTGACCGCGTGGTTCCCACAGGTCGTCATCAAGTGCAATGCCGACGGCGCGCTCTGGTACAGCAACAACCGGTCCGAGGCCGTCAAGGTCCCGGCCGAGCAGGTCGAGCGGGTCGTCGACGGCACCGGCGCGGGTGACGCGTTCGCCGCCGGGTTCCTGCCGAGCTGGCTCGACGGCAAGCAGCCGGCCGACGCCCTGTCCGCCGGCAACGCGCTGGCCGCCAAGTGCCTGGTCAACCTGGGCGCCCGGCCCCGCCTCTAGCCGAAAGTACGCCCGGTTGCCGGCCCATCGGACGATGGGGCCGGAGCCGTTGGCGGGATGTGGCGAGAGGCCTTTGATCGCGACGATCTGAGGCATGACCGTCAGGCGCCAATGGGCGCTCCCCACCGGGCTCGTCCTCCTCGGCCTGGTTCCCGCACTCGGCGGGGCCATCCGGCTCGAAGACCTCTCCTCAGGTGGGCCCGTCACGCCGGAGAACGTCCGGTTCTTCGACATGCCGTCGCCGGTGATCGCCCACATCTTCGCCGCGCTGATCTACAGCCTGCTGGGCGCTTTCCAGTTCGTCCCGTCGCTGCGGTCACGGCCGTGGCATCGGCGGGCGGGGCGGGTGCTGCTGCCGGCCGGACTCGTGGTGGCCCTCAGCGGGATCTGGATGACGCTCTGGTACGACGTGCCCGACATCGACAGCGGGTTCGCGATCGTCGGGTTGCGGCTGGCAACCGGTGGCGCGATGGCCCTGGCGCTCGTGCTGGGGTTCCTGGCGGTCCGCCGCAGAGACTTCACCACACACCGCGCCTGGATGATCCGCGCCTACGCGCTGGCCATGGGTGCCGGAACCCAGGTCTTCACCCATCTGCCCTTCGTGTTCACCGGCGCCGTCCCCGACGCGACCGGGCGCACGATCGCGATGGCCGCCGGGTGGGCGATCAACATCGCCGTCGCCGAGTGGGCTATCCGGCGTGCCGCATCCGGCCCGTCTCGTAGGCCCACATCGCTATCTCGACCCGGTTCCGGGCGCCGAGTTTCGCCATGAGGCTGGCGACGTGGGTCTTCACCGTGCTGACCGAGATGTGCAGCACGTCGGCGATCTCGTTGTTGGTGTGGCCCCGGGCGACGGCGGCGAGGATCTGCTCCTCCCGGTCGGTCAGCGCCTCGATCGGCGCGACCGGGTCGGCGGTGCCGGCGAAGGCGTGCAGCAGCCGGGCGGTCACACTGGGCGCGATCAACGCGTCGCCCTCGGCGGCGGCCCTGATGGCCTGAGAGAGCAGCGCCGACCCGGCGTCCTTCAGCAGGAAGCCACGGGCTCCCGCTCTCAGGGCGGCGTGGACGTATTCGTCCAGATCGAAGGTCGTGATGACGACCACGGCCACCTCGCCGGACAGCTCACGGGTCGCCTCGATGCCGTTCATGCCGGGCATCCGGATGTCGAGCAGGCAGACGTCGGGCTTCAGCCGGCGGGCCAGTTCGACCGCGCGGCGGCCGTCGGCGGCCTCTCCCACGACCTCGATGTCGTCCTGGGCCTCCAGGATCATCACCAGGCCGGTGCGGACGATCTCCTGATCGTCGGCCACGATCACGCGAATGGTCATGCGGTCCTCGGGAGCACGGCGGTGACGGTCCAGCCACGGCCTGGGGCGGGGCCCGCCTCGCAGGTGCCGCCGAGAAGGGTGGCCCGTTCGGCCATGCCGAGCAGACCATAACCCGTCGCGCCCGGCGCCGTCGCCTCCCCGTCGTCGGTCACCCTCAGCCTGATCTCGGCGGCTTCGGCCGTGACCATGACGTGGATGCGGGTGGCGTGACGGGCGTGCCGTCGGGCGTTGGTGACCGACTCCTGGGCCAGCCGGAAGATCGCGGCACCGGTCGAAGGCATGATTTCCCCGACATCGCCGTGGATCTCCACCTCCACCGGCACCCCGGAGCCCTTCTGGAGTTCCACCAGGTCGGCGACACCGCGAGCCGGATCGAGCTCGGCGGGCTGCCGCAGCACCCGGACCATGGTCCGCATCTCGGCCAGCGCCCGGGACGCCTCCGCCTCGATGACCTTCAGGGCCTCCACGGCCGCATCCGGATCCTTCGGCGCACGGGCCAGGCCCGCCTGGGCGCGGATCGCCATCGCCGACACGTGGTGGGCGACGGTGTCGTGCAGGTCGCGGGCCAGCCGTTCGCGTTCGAGCAGCTTCACCTGGTCGCGTTCACGCTGCTGGAACCGGGCCCGGAACCGGATCGCGATCCCGGCGAGCAGCGCCATCGACACCACGGCGAAGGCCCCGACGAGATCGGTGAGCCCCGTCATCGAGAGGGCGACGTTGCCCAGGACGACCGCCGCCCCCGCCAGGATCTCCCGCCCCGACCCCCACCGGCTCAGACTGTAGGGCAGGATCAGCATGAACACGGCGGTGTAGGTGTCGGGATCCCCGCCCATGACGAACCGCGCCACGAGCGTGGCGCCGAAGGCGATCACGACCACCCGCAGGGGATGCGACCGCCGCCACCACAGCGTCGGCACCAGCGCGAGCGTCAGCGCCACCGCCGACCAGGGCAGTTCCGGCCGCAGCACCCCTTCGAGCACCGCGACCGGGACCAGCAGGCCGATCAGCGCGTAGTCACGCCAGACCCTTCGAGGGGCGCCGGGGGGACGGGGCTCGTTCCACACGCCGTCATGGTACGAGCTCGCACTCGACGCCAGAAGCACTGCCGTTTCCCAGCGTCACCGTGCCCGCTCTGCCCAGCGCCTCGATCGTGTACGTCCCCTTGAAGCCCTTCAACGAGAGCCGGCCCTCGTCATCGGTCCGCATCGTCGTCTCCGGCAGCCACCACTCGTCCCTGACCAGGTTCCGCAGGGCGTGATAGGAGGGCTTGAGACTGCCGTCGGCCCTGATGAAGCCGCCCGGCGCGCCCAGCCACTCGCCGTCCTGGATCCCCCAGTAGGTGATCCCCCGGACGGCGGGATGGCCCACCAGGGTCCGGTAGTGCCGGACGATCTCGTCGGCCTGGCGCTCCTCCCCTTCCGGCGTGCTGGGCCAGTCGTCGATCTGGTAGTCGTTCAGGTCGACGATCTCCGGAGGCATCAGGTGGCCGGACAGGATGGTCGTCTCGGTGAAATGGATCGGCAGGCCGTACCGGGAGAAGCGGTCGAGGACCTCAAGGGTGCGCTCCTCACCCCAGTAGCCCTGGTGCATGTGGCTCTGCAGGCCGAGCGCGTCGATGCGGACGCCCGCCTCCAGCACGCCCTCGATGAGGCACTCGTAGGCGGCCGACATGTCGAAGTCGTTCAGCAGCAGCGTGGCGCGGGGGTTGGCGCGCCGGGCCGCGTCGAAGACCAGCCGGACCATGGGGATCCGGCCGATGTCGCGGCACAGGTGGGTGATGCCGTTGTCGTACTTGTCGAAGATCGGCATGATGACGACCTCGTTGATGACGTCCCACATGTCGATCACCCCGGCGAAGCCGGTGACCTCGCGGGTGATGCGTTCCACCTGCGCGGCGGCGATCTCGCCGTTGTTGAGGTCGAGCAGCCAGTCGGGGGCGAGGGTGTGCCAGGCCAGCGGGTGACCCTTGACGACGCAGCCCCGGTCCTTGAAGAACCGGGCCATCTCGGTCAGCTTCTCGGTCTGCGGGTTGTCGCGTTCGCCCTCGAACTGGCCCCAGTAGAAGGGCAGCGTGGCGAAGTTGAACAGCCCGAACCACTGGTCGGCCAGCGGGATGTCGCGTTCGAATCCGGTGCAGCCGAAGAGGAACTCGTGATCGGTCTGCCTTACGAGAACGTCCTGGCCGGCGACCGGTGCTCGGTCGGCGGTGACGGTGATGAGGGCGTCCGCGACGCGGTGGGAGGGAAGCACCCCTCCCCTATACCTACGTAGCGGTCGCCAACACCAGGGGGAGCACTTGTGGTGCGCCCGCGTGCCGAATTTGTGCGGCGGCGAGCGTGAGCGTCCAGCCGGTGTCGGCGCGGTCGTCGACGAGCAGCACCGGACCCCCGGCTTCGGCGATCTTGGCGCCGAGTTCGCGCGGCATCGCCAGGGTGGCCCTGATCGCCTGGACCCGCTGGTTGCTGTTGAACTGCCTGCCGGGAGTGCCGTTGCGGTAGCCGAGTTCGCCCAGGTAGGTGAGACGGCCGACCTGGGAGAGGCGCTCGGCGAGGCTGCGCACGAGCTGGGGTTTCCCTACGGAGGGAACGCTCACGACGGCGACCGGCCGCTGCTCCCAGCCCCAGTGCTTGAGCACCTCGACCACGGCTGCGAAGACATCGTCCGGTACGACTTGGTCAGGCCCCGCGAACAACTCTCTGAGACGTGCTCCCCACCCGATGTCGGTGAGGCGTCCGAGCGCGCGGCCGGTGCCTGCGGCGAGTTCCGGCTTGATGCGGCCCTTGAGCTCGTCGAGGCCGGTCGGCCACTGGCGTCGGGGTTCGACGTCGATGCCGGGCCTGATCAGGCGTTCGTGGGCGCTCTTCACCGCGGTCTCGGCGACGCTCGCGTCCCACCGGGAGTCTGTGCAGTTGTCGCAACGGCCACAGGGGGTGGCGGTGTCGTCGTCGAGGTGGCGGCGCAGGAACATCTCGCGGCAGTCGGTGGTGGTGAGGTAGGCGAGCATGGCCTCCTGCTCGGCGGTGCGTTCGGCGGCGACGCGCTTGTAACGGTCGGCGTCATAGGCCCATTCCTCGCCGGTCGACTCCCAGCCGCCCTTCACCCGGCGGACCGCGCCGTCGACGTCGAGGACCTTGAGCATCATCTCCAGCCTGTTGCGGCTGAGGTCGACGCGGCTTTCGAGCGCGGCCGTCGAGAGCATCTGGTCCTGCAGCGCAGTCAGGGCGGCCCGGACCTGGTTCTCCGGCGGGAAGGCCAGCGAACCGAAGTAGGCCCAGATGTCGCGGTCTTCGGTGCCGGGAAGAAGGATGACCTCGGCCCGCGCCACGCCTCGCCCGGCGCGGCCGACCTGCTGGTAGTAGGCGACCGGCGACGGCGGCGCCCCGACGTGCACGACGAACCCCAGGTCGGGCTTGTCGAAGCCCATCCCGAGCGCCGAGGTGGCGACGAGCGCCTTGACCCGGTTGGCCAGCAGGTCGTCTTCGGCGGCGAGGCGTTCGGAGGTCTCGGTCTGCCCCGAGTAGGCCACCACCGGGAACCCCTGGTCGCGCAGGTAGGCGGCGATCTCGGACGCGGCGGCCACGGTCAGCGTGTAGATGATCCCCGAACCCGGCAGTTCCTTGAGCGCGGTCGCCAGCCACGCCAGCCGCTTCTCGGGCCCGCCGGGCTGTACCACCGAGAGCCGCAGGCTGTCGCGTTCGAGCGGCCCCCGGAGGACGAGCGCGTCGCCGAGCTGCTCGGCGACGTCCCGCGTCACCCGCGCGTTGGCGGTCGCGGTCGTGGCCAGCACCGGCACGCCGGGCGGCAGCTCTTCGAGGAGGGTGCGCAGCCGCCGGTAGTCGGGCCGGAAGTCGTGGCCCCAGTCGGAGATGCAGTGGGCCTCGTCGACCACCACGAGCCCGGCCGACTCGGCCAGCTCGGGCAGCACCTGGTCGCGGAACTCGGGGTTGTTCAGCCGTTCCGGGCTGACCAGCAGAACGTCGACCGTGCCCTCGGCGACCTGGCCGTAGATCTTCTCCCAGTCGCCCGGGTTGACCGAGTTCACGCTGACGGCGTGGATCCCGGCCCGCTCGGCGGCGGCGATCTGGTTGCGCATCAGCGCCAGCAACGGCGAGATGATCACCGTCGGCCCCTCGCCGAGCTCGCGCAGCAGCGCGGTGGCGATGAAGTAGACCGCCGACTTGCCCCAGCCGGTGCGCTGCACCACCAGCGTGCGCCGACGGTCGAGGACCAGGGACTTGATGGCGGTCCACTGGTCGTCACGCAGGGTCGCATGGTCGCCGGCGAGCGCCCTCAGGCGTTCTTCCGCCTCCTCGCGCAGCATCTCCTCTTCGCTCACGGTGTCCTTAGTACCAGTAATCTCCGGGTGTGGACGTCACCACGTGGTACCTGCAACAGACCTCTGTCACCGATCTGCGCCCCGCCCGGCCCCCTCGCGAGGAGGTGGCGATCGTCCAGGCGGAGATTCCTTCGGCCGATTTCCATCGATTCCTCTATTCGGCCGTCGGGTCGGACTGGCAGTGGACCGACCGGCGTGAGTGGACCGACGAGCAGTGGCTCGGGTGGCTGGCGGGCGGCGTCGAGACCTGGGTGGCCTACCTGCACGGAACCCCCGCGGGCTATATCGCCCTGGAGCAGCAGGGCTCTGACGTGGAGATCGCCTATTTCGGGCTGCTGCCCTTCGCGATCGGGAAGGGCATCGGCGGTCACCTCCTGCACTTCGGGATCGCCAGGGCCTGGCAGCTGGCGTCGTCCCGGGTGTGGGTGCACACCTGTTCTCTCGACTCTCCGATCGCCCGGGGGAACTACGAGGCCAGGGGATTCCGCCTGTACAAGACGGAAGTCTCGAAGGTCTGAGTCGCGGGTGCCGGTGCGGACCGGCAAAATGTTCGACATGGCCCGACGAACGACCAGCCCCCCGCCCGACGAGGACTTCGAGGAGCGGATCGTCGACATCGACGTGTCCGCGGAGATGCGCACCAGTTTTCTGGAATACGCCTACAGCGTCATCTACCAGCGCGCCCTCCCCGACGCCCGTGACGGGCTGAAGCCCGTACAGCGCCGCATCCTCTACTCGATGAACGACATGGGGCTGCGCCCCGACCGGGGACACGTGAAGTGCTCCCGCGTCGTGGGCGAAGTCATGGGCAAGCTCCACCCCCATGGCGACGGCGCGATCTACGACGCGCTGGTCCGCCAGGCCCAGCCGTTCTCGATGCGGCTGCCCCTGGTCGACGGCCACGGCAACTTCGGCTCGCCCGACGACCTGCCGGCCGCCATGCGGTACACCGAGGCCCGCCTGTCCGAGGCGGCGATGCTGATGGTGCAGTCGATCGACGAGGACACGGTCGACTTCAAGCCCAACTACGACGGCCAGGAGACCGAGCCCTCGGTCCTGGGGTCGGCGTTCCCCAACCTGCTGGTCAACGGCTCGACCGGCATCGCGGTCGGCATGGCGACCAACATGGCCCCCCACAACCTGGTCGAGGTCGTGGCCGCCGCGCGGCACCTGCTGAAGCACCCCGACGCGACGCTCACCGACCTGATGAACTTCATCCCGGGCCCCGACCTGCCGACCGGCGGCTACATCAACGGCCTGGGCGGCATCCACGACGCCTACCGCACCGGCCGCGGCACCTTCAAGATGCGGGCCACCGCCGCGATCGAGAACGTCACGCCCCGCCGCAAGGGCCTGGTCATCACCGCGCTGCCCTACAACGTCGGTCCCGAGCGGGTGGTCACCAAGATCAAGGAACTGGTGAACGCCAAGAAGCTGACCGGCATCGCCGACCTGAAAGACCTCACCGACCGGCACAAGGGCCTGCAGCTGGTCATCGAGATCAAGAACGGCTTCAACCCCGAGGCGGTGCTCGAGGAGCTCTATCGGCTGACCCCGATGGAGGAGACCTTCGGTATCAACAACGTGGCCCTGGTCGACGGCCAGCCCCGCACCCTCGGCCTGCGCGAACTCCTCACCGTCTACGTCGACCACCGCATCGACGTCGTCCGCCGCCGGTCGCTCTACCGGCGGCGCAAGCGCGAGGAACGGCTCCACCTGGTCGAGGGCCTGATCGTCGCCCTGCTGAACATCGACCAGGTCATCCAGGTCATCCGGACCTCCGAAGACTCGGCGGCGGCCCGCACGGGCCTGATGGACACCTTCTCGCTGAGCGAGATCCAGGCCAACTACATCCTCGACACCCCCCTGCGCCGCCTGACCCGCTACGACAACCTGGAGCTCGACAAGGAGAAGGAGACCCTGACCCGCGAGATCGCGGAACTCAGCGAGATCCTCGCCTCCGACCTGAAGCTCCGCAAGGTCGTCTCCGACGAGCTGGCCCAGGTCGCCAAGACCTACGGCACCCCCCGGCGCACGGTCCTGCTGGAGGGCGGCGTGGCCGCGACGGCGGCCGTCCCGCTCGAGGTCGCCGACGACCCGTGCCTGGTCCTGCTCTCCTCCACCGGCCTGCTGGCCCGCACCGCCGACGCCTCGCCGCTGCCCGGCGCGGGCGAGCGCACCGTCCACGACGTGCTCATATCGGCGGTCCGCTCGACGGTCCGCGGTGAGATCGGGGTGGTGACCTCGCTCGGCCGCCTGATCCGGGTGTCGGTCGTCGACCTGCCGATCCTGCCCGGGTCCAAGAACCCGCCCTCGCTGGCGGGCGGCCACCCGGTGGCCGAATACGTCTCGCTGGCAGCCGACGAGACCGTCGTGGGCATCGGCTCCCTCGACCCCGACGGCCCCGGCCTGGCGCTCGGCACCGAACAGGGCGTGGTGAAGCGGGTCGTGCCCGACTATCCGGCCAATCGCGACGAGTTCGAGGTCATCGGCCTGAAGGACGGCGACGTCGTGATCGGCGCCGTCGAGCTCACCTCGGAAGACCACGACCTGGTGTTCATCACCTCCGACGCCCAGCTGCTGCGCTACCCCGCGACCAGCGTCCGCCCGCAGGGCCGCCCGGCCGGCGGCATGGCCGGCATCCGCATCGAGCCCGGCGCCAAGGTCATCTGGTTCGGCGCGCTCGACCCGGCCCGCGAGTCGTGCGTGGTGACCATCGCCGGCTCGTCGACCGCCCTGCCCGGCACCCAGATCGGCGGCGGCAAGATCTCCGACTTCGCCGAGTTCCCCGCGAAGGGCCGCGCCACCGGCGGCGTCCGCGCCCAGCGCTTCCTCAAGGGCGAAGACGTGCTCCTGCTGGCCTGGGCCGGCCCCAGCCCCGCGAAGGCGGTGTCGTCGGTCGGCAAGCCGGTGCCGCTCCCCGACGAGATCGGCCGCCGCGACGGCTCGGGGGTGCGCCTGACCCACACGGTCTCGGCCATCGGCGGCGCGCTCTGACCTCCGAAGAAACCCCGGCGCCCTCTCTGCGGGCGCCGGGGTTTTCCGGTCTCAGGAGAGCTTCGCCGTGCAGGCGTCGGCGAGGTCCTGCCTGCCGTGGTCGAGGGCGTCGAGGCGGTCGTCCCAGAGGCGGCGGTAGGGCGCCAGCCATTCGTCGAGGGCCGCCAGCGGACGGGGCTCGATGCGGTAGATGCGCTGCTGCGCCGCCGTACGGGACGAGACCAGCCCGGCCTCCCGGAGCACCTTGAGATGCTTCGAGACGGCGGGCTGGCCCATCGACAGCTCCCGCACGAGCTCTCCGACACTGCTCTCCGACCGGCGCAACCGGTCGAGGATGCGGCGCCTGGCCGGCTCGGCGAGTACTACGAACACGTCCACCTGCCTATATTCCCCTGAAGGAATATAAGGCGTCAATCGCAGAGGCAGAACGGGTGACCCGCCGGGTCGAGATAGACGACGAAGCCCTTCTCGTCGCCCGGCTGGTGGTGGTGCTTGACCGCGCCCAGCGCGACGACCTGTTTCCCGGCCTCCACCAGGTCCTCGACGACGACGTCGAGGTGGGCCTGCTGGGGGTGGTCGGGCTGCGGCCACACCGGCGGGACGTAGTCGGCGGCGTACTGGAACGCGAGCTGCACCGGGCCGCCGTCACCGACCGTGACCCAGTCGGTGTCGTCTTTCACGATCTCCCAGCCGAGGAGTTCCTTGTAGAAGCCGGCGAGGGCCTTGGGGTCGGGGCAGTCGTACACGAACGAGTGGAGGGTGGCGATGGCCATGGACGTCTCTCGCTTTCCCGTATGAAGTAACCGGTGAAGAACGTATACCGGTGTCGCCGGTTATGCCAGGCAATATCCCCGCCCTGCCCCGGACATCCCGATGCTCACCGCCCCCGCGCCGTCACAGCCCGACCTCAAGGGCGCCACCCAACCCCCGAGGCTGCCCACGCCAGTCCTCCAGCCGCCTCGGCTGACACCGGCGGTCCGCCCTATCGCGCCAGCGCGGCCAGGAGGTGTGCGGGGTCGCCGCCGGACCACTCCGCCAGCAACTGGGCCTCACGGTCGCCCGGCTCGAACCCGTCGGGCTTCAACATCCCCGTCTCACACAGCGCGACGATCACCGGGTCGTCCTCCGGGAGCGTGTCCACGTAACAGGCCGCATCGATCAGAGCGAGGGCCAGACGGGCGTTGCGGCCCTCATCCGACGGCTCCACGCGGTCGAGGCGACGGCGGGCGTGGGCGCGAAGATGGTCGGAGAGGGGCGCGGTGGTGCTCATGTTCTCGGATCTCCTCAAACGGTCGGCGACTTTACGTCACGGATAATTACCTAGGGTGACAGAAGTTCAGAGGTCCTTCACCGCATTGGTAGACCCCGGGAAAGGTCACGAAAGCGGTTTGCGGGAACATTCCGTACATGAACGGTGCCTTCGACGACCTCCTGGTCGCCAATGAGACGTATTCCGCCACGTTCACGGGTTCCGGCCTGACCGGTACGGCCGCCCGGGGCCTGGCCGTCGTCACGTGTATGGACTCACGCATCGACCCCCTCGGCCTGCTGGGCCTCCAGCCCGGCGACGCCAAGATCCTCCGGAACGCGGGCGCCCGCGTGACCGACGACGTGCTGCGCACCCTCGTCGTCGCCGTGTTCGTCCTGGGTGTCAACCGGGTGCTCGTGATGCCGCACACCGACTGCGGCATGACGAAGGTCACCGACGACGACATCCACGACCTGGCCAGGACACAGGGCGTCGACACCCGCAGCCTCGATTTCCACACCGTCCCCGACCAGAACGCGGCCCTGCGGCACGACCTCATCCGCATCCGGACCAGCCCGTTCCTCGACGGCGTGGTGGCCGTCGGCGGCGCGATCTACGATGTGCGGACCGGGAAGCTCACCCCGATCGAAGAACTCCGGAGAAACGCCGCCGCATGATCGTGCTCAACCAGGTCCTCCGCTTCAAGGAGGACTACATCCGCTCCCAGGCCGACGATGTCCAGGAGCACCCGTTCGGCTTCACCGTGCGCAATTTCCGCTACGCCGCGTCACACCACCACAACAAGGTGGTGATCACCGGCCCGGCCGACGCACGAGACATCCTGGCCCTGGCCGACCAAGCCCTCGGCGAGGCCGGCCACCGGCTGGTGGAGATCCACCACGAGCCGACGGCGGCAGCGGTGGCCGGGGCACTGGCCGAAGCGGGCTACAGCCACGAGACCAACGTCCTGATGCTCCACCAGGGCGACACACCGCCCCGGGAACCCCAGGTGGTCCCCGTGACCCTGGAAGACCTCCACGAGGTCGTGAGAGCCTCCTGGGCCGCCGAATACCCCCAGATCGCCCCTGAGGACCTCGACCAGCTCACCGAGCGCCGAGGCGTCCTCCTCCAGGACGGCTACGACGTCACCTTCCTGGCGGTCCGCGACGGAGGGACGATCGTCTGCCACGGCGACCTCTACGTCCAACCGGCCACGGGCCTGGCCCAGATCGAAGACCTGGTGACCCACCCCGACCACCAGCGCCGAGGCCACGCCCGCGCCCTGGTGAGAGAGGCGATCCACCGCGCCGGCGGCCTGACCGTGTTCATGGAGGCCGACCAGGACGACTGGCCCAAGGACTTCTACGGCCGCCTGGGCTTCACCACCATCGGCCGGACCAACCACTTCCGCAAGTTCCTCTGACGCCCGAGGCGTCGCCTGGCCCGCACCCCCCACATCCCAGGGGCGGGCCGACAAGCCTCATGCGCACGATCCTGATCAGCGGATGAGGCGCGACTTCCAGGAGGCGGAGTAGACCGCCGCCCGTCAGGCGTCGATGTGGTCGCGATCGATCTCCGAGGCCGAGCTCACGATGAACTCGCGCCGAGGGGCCACGTCGCTGCCCATCAGCAGGTCGAAGATGCGCTCGCCCTCTTCGACGTCTTCGATCCGGATGCGCCGCAGCACGCGGTGGCGCGGGTCCATGGTCGTCTCGGCCAGCTGGTCGGCGTCCATCTCACCCAGGCCCTTGTAGCGCTGGGGGGGTTCCTTCCACTTCTTGTTCCGCTTGCGCAGCCCGCCGAGGACCTTGTGCAGCTCGGCGTCGGAGTAGCAGTAGATGTACTTCTCCTGCCCGCGCCCGGGGTTGGTCAGCTCGACCCGGTGCAGCGGCGGCACGGCGGCGAAAACGCGCCCGGCCTCCACCATGGGCCGCATGTAGCGGTGGAACAGCGTCAGCAGCAGGCACCGGATGTGCGCGCCGTCGACGTCGGCGTCGGCCATGAGAATGATCTTGCCGTAGCGGGCCGCCTCGATGTCGAAGGTCCGGCCGGACCCCGCACCCACGACCTGGATGATCGCCGCGCACTCGGTGTTCTTGAGCATGTCGCTCACGGACGCCTTCTGCACGTTGAGGATCTTGCCTCGGATGGGCAGCAGCGCCTGGAACTCGGAGTCGCGGGCCAGCTTGGCGGTGCCCAGCGCCGAGTCTCCCTCGACGATGAACAGCTCGCTGCGGTCGACGCCGTCGCTGCGGCAGTCGACCAGCTTGGCCGGCAGCGCCGAGCTCTCCAGCGCGGTCTTGCGGCGCTGGTTGTCGCGGTGTTCCCGGGCCGCGATGCGCGCCTTGGCCGCCGCGACGATCTTCTCGAGAACGGCCCTGAGCTGCTGCTTCGCGCCTCGCGGCGGGTTGGTGAAGATCTCACGGAGCTCGCGCGAGACGACCGTCGACACGATGCGGGTCGCCGCGGAGGTGCCGAGGACCTCCTTGGTCTGCCCCTCGAACTGCGGCTCGGCCACCCGGACGGTCACCACGCTGGTCAGACCTTCGAGGATGTCCTCTTTGGTCACGCCGTCGTCGCCGTTCTTGAGCAGCCGCGTCTCACGCAGTAATTCGTTGATCGTGCGGACCAGCGCCCGTTCGAACCCGAGCACGTGGGTGCCGCCCTTGGGCGTGGCGATCACGTTGACGAACGACCGGACGGTGGAGTCGTAGCCCTTGCCCCAGCGCACCGCCACGTCGACGACCATCTCGCGCTCGACCTTGGTCGGCGTCATGTGGCCCTGGTCGTCGAGCACCGGCACGGTCTCGTTGAAGTTGCCGAGCCCCTGCATGCGCAGTACCTCGCAGACGCCCTCGTCGCGCGCCAGGAACTCGGTGAACTCGCTGATCCCGCCGTCGAACCGGAAGACGTCTTCGGTGGGCTCCTCGAGACGGCTGTCGCGCACCGACAGCGTCAGGCCCGGCACCAGGAAGGCGGTCTGCCGCAGCCGGACGTGGATCTCGTCGAGCGAGACCTCCGCCTCCGGCAGGAAGATCTGCAGGTCGGCCCAGAAGCGCACCCGCGTGCCCGTGACCCGGACCCCGAGGGGACCGCCGTCGCGCAGGCCGGACTTCTTCTTGAACTTGGCCGAGGGGCCGTCGCCGTCGAAGGCGCCGGGCACCCCGCGCCGGAAGCTGATCTCGTGGATCCGCCCGTCGCGGTCGACCTCGACGTCGAGCCGGGACGAAAGCGCGTTGACCACCGAGGCGCCCACACCGTGGAGACCGCCGGAGGCCCCGTAGGACCCCCCGCCGAACTTCCCGCCGGCGTGGAGCTTCGTGTAGACCAGCTCGACACCCGCGAGCCCGCTCTTGGGCTCGACGTCGACCGGGATGCCCCGCCCGTCGTCGCGCACCTCGATGGACCCGTCTGGATGGAGCTCGACCTCGATCAGCGAGCAGTAGCCGGCCAGCGCCTCATCAACCGCGTTGTCGACGATCTCCCACAGGCAGTGCATGAGGCCACGGCTGTCGGTCGAGCCGATGTACATCCCCGGGCGCTTGCGGACGGCTTCGAGACCTTCCAGAACCGACAGATGACGAGCTGTATAACCCGTCTCCGCTACCGTCACTCCAGCTCCCACGTTGAACAGTCGAACACGCGTACGCAGCTTAGCGCTTGGCGTGGTTTTAGGACTACCAGCTTGCCAGCTGTCCAGGGCTTCTCGTTACCTGCGGTGTGATCCACGTCACCTTTCGGAACATTCCGCTCTCGGCGTAGTCAGGAGGTGATTGGGAACGCCCTCATCCGGTTAGATGTTGTCCCAAGTGACTGTGACGCCAACATCCCCGGTCAACGGGGTGACCCGAAAGGCGATACGTGACTGGAGCTCTCGCCCCCACCAAGCCGCTGACCGCCCTAGACCGCTGCGACCGATGCGGCGCTCAGGCCTATATTCGCGCGATTCTTCCGGTAGGCGCTGAACTCCTGTTCTGCGCACACCATGGCCGACAGCACGTGGCCGCATTGCGCGACAAGGGCGCTGAGATCCAGGACGAATCAGCACGACTCAGTACACCAGCTGGATCCGCGGCTCCCGACGAGCGGTGATCCGGCCCCTGACATCGATGACGGCGGCGTGATCGGGCATTGCCTGATCACGCCGTCGCCATTTCCTTCCGCCCCCTGAACGGCCGCATCAGGCGCCAACCGGTCGCCCCGCGTCCCTCCGCGACGACGGATCCCGGATGCCACTGGCCTGCGCGTTCACCCCTAGGCTGGGCCCGTGCTGATCCTCCTGCCGCCCTCGGAGGGCAAGGCGGCCTCCGGCCGGGGTCGTCCCGTCGATCTCGACTCGCTGAGCTTCCCCGAGCTGACCTCCTCCCGCGAGAAGGTCCTCGACGCGCTCATCGAGCTCTGCCACACCCCCGAGCAGGCCCACCAGGTCCTCGGCCTGCCTCCGGGCCTCGCCGGGGAGATCAGCCGCAATCAGGGGCTTCGCGCCGCCCGCACCGTCAAGGTCTCCGACCTGTACACCGGTGTCCTCTACGACGCCCTGAGCCTGGCCACGCTCGACGCAAAAGCCAGGAGCCGCGCCACCCGCCGGGTCGTCGTCTTCTCCGGGCTCTGGGGCGCGCTGAGGCTCGGTGACCGGATTCCGCCCTATCGGCTGTCGATGGGGGTCCGGCTCCCGCCCGTCGGCGGCCTGGCCGCCTTCTGGAAACCGGCCCTCGCCCCGCTTCTCGATCAGTCGGACGGGCTCGTGGTCGATCTGAGGTCGGCCACCTACGCGGCGGCCTGGAAGCCCAAGAGGGAGACGGTCGCGGTGAGGGTCCTCACCAAAGATCGCACCGTCGTCAGCCACATGGCCAAACACACCCGTGGGCTGATCGCCCGGTCGCTGGTGGAGAGCCCCGCCCCGGCGAAGAACCCCGGCGAGCTCGCCCACCTGCTGACCAGGCTCGGCCATGCCGTCGAGCTCCACCCTGGCAGGCTCGACGTGGTGCTCAGTTCGTGATGACGTTCAGCTTGTTGCAGGCCCGGTGGAACTGGTTCTCCGGCTCCCCGCCGAGATGGGACCACGGCAGTCTGCTGAACCTGCCGCCCGTCCGCGTCAGATGTCCCCTCGCCGGACGTCGGAGATCAGACAGGTAGAAGGCGGCGCCGAAGGCGTTGTGGGCCTCTATGGACCGTGGATGAGCGGGGCCGATCCGGCGCTGGGACCACTGGCCCGCCGCGGCGACGATCTCCCGCTGCGCGTCGAAGCTGAACCAGCCACCGCGCGACATGGGAGTGCGTTCCGAGGCGACGTTCTCGAAGTGCGCCAGGGGGATCAAGGCAGGAAGCGGGCTTCCCTCAGGAGCGTTGGCGAGGACCGTGCGGGCGAATTCCAGCATTTCGGTCGCGGTGCCGCCCCAGCCGGGGGAAAGAGTGATCAAGCGGGCCACATTGGCCGAATAGAGCGTCGGCCAGCGGCGGGAGCATTCGTACCAGACCGAATCCTTGTCGGCTCTGGGGCGTTCGAGGCCGAGTGCGAGCCAGAGCATCGACTCCCACGGGACGGGGTCGGCGGGCATCAGGCCGGCTGCGGTGACGAGGGGCTGACGGGCGCTTTCCATGGCCGCGTGGTAGGCCTCCAGCCGTTGGGCCTGGACGGCTCTGGCCTTGACTTCCGGCTTTATGTCCCAGGCTTCCTCGATTCTGGTCCGGCCGAGCCACAGCCATAAATCAGGGTTGGCCTGGTCTCGGGCGATGAGGCTCTCGATGCCGCGGCTCATCCCCATGGCGGCGCGAGAAAGGGCTTCGATCCGTAATGCGCGTACTTCCGGATCGCCCCTGGTGGCAGCGAGAAGGGGGGCTGCCGCCTCGAAATTACGGCGTTGAACAGCCAGAACCGCCTCGTCCAGCATGATGTCCGCCCAAGGGCGGTCCGGGATCACTCGTGGCCCCCGAGCACGTGCTCGATCCACTTCGATTACTCCCATGGGGAGGCAGCATAGAAGTGGCGAGTTGGCGAGGCGCTACTTTCGTGTTACACCCGCGTAAAACCGGAACCTAAATCGGACCCGGCGCGCAAAAATGCGCACCGAGCCCGATTTATGGATATCCCTTAGTCGAGATAGTCGCGCAGTACCTGCGAACGCGACGGGTGCCGCAGTTTCGACATCGTCTTCGACTCGATCTGGCGGATGCGCTCACGCGTCACGCCGTAGACCTTGCCGATCTCGTCGAGGGTCTTCGGCTGGCCGTCGGTGAGGCCGAACCGCATCGAGACGACGCCTGCTTCGCGCTCGGACAGAGTGTCCAGGACGCTGTGCAGCTGCTCCTGGAGCAGCGTGAAGCTGACGGCGTCGGCCGGGACGATGGCCTCGGAGTCTTCGATCAGGTCACCGAACTCGCTGTCACCCTCCTCGCCGAGGGGGGTGTGCAGGGAGATCGGCTCGCGGCCGTACTTCTGGACCTCGATGACCTTCTCGGGGGTCATGTCGAGCTCGCGGGCCAGTTCCTCCGGAGTGGGCTCGCGGCCCAGATCCTGGAGCATCTGCCGCTGCACGCGGGCCAGCTTGTTGATCACTTCGACCATGTGGACCGGGATGCGGATCGTCCGCGCCTGGTCGGCCATGGCCCTGGTGATCGCCTGCCGGATCCACCACGTGGCGTAGGTGGAGAACTTGTAGCCCTTGGTGTAGTCGAACTTCTCGACCGCGCGGATCAGACCGAGGTTGCCCTCCTGGATCAGGTCCAGGAACAGCATGCCGCGGCCGGTATAGCGCTTGGCCAGCGAGACCACCAGGCGGAGGTTGGCCTCCAGCAGGTGGTTCTTGGCCCGGCGGCCGTCTTCGGCGATCCACTCGAGCTCGGCGCGGACGTCTACCGGAAGCTGGTCGCCGTCGGTGCCGAGCTGCTCCTCGGCGAACAGGCCGGCCTCGATGCGCTTGGCGAGCTCGACCTCCTGCTCGGCGTTGAGCAGCGGGACCTTGCCGATCTGCTTCAGGTAGTCCTTCACCGGGTCGGCGGTGGCACCGGCGGCGGCGACCTGCGCCACGGGGGCGTCATCGTCGTCGTCGGTGAGGATCAGGACTTCTTCTTCGACCTTGGCGACGACCTCGGCGACCTTGGGCTCGTCGGTCGTCTCCTCTTCGGAGTCGGCCTCACCCTCAGCCTCGACCTCGACTTCGACCTCGACTTCTTCGATGTCCTCGATGTCGAAGTCTTCGATCTCGACGTCTTCGATGTCATCGTCGTCGGCCGACTCGCCCTTGGCCTTCGGCTCGGCCTTGCCGGCGACGGGACCGTTGGCCGACGCCTCACCGGCCTTGGCGCCGGGGGCGGTCTTCTTCGCGGGCGCGGTGGGCTTCGCGGTGGTGGCGGCCTTCTTGGCGGCCGGCTTCTTCGCGGCCGGAGCGGGCGCCGGATCGGTCACCACGGCGGTGACGGTCTCGGGCTGCGACTCCTTGGCGGCGGCGGCCTTGGTGGACGTCTTCTTGACGGGCGCGGCCTTGGCACGGCTCTTCGCGGGGGGCTTCGCCTTCTTGGGCCCCGCGGAGTCTTCGGCGGTGAGCCGGACGATGATGCCCTCTTTGCTGAGGCTGCGCAGGATTCCGGCGACTTGCGGCACCGGAATATCCGCTTCCTCGACAGCCCGGCGGACATCCTCCGCTTCGAGGAAACCCTGCGAGCGCCCACGCTCGAGGAGCTGCTGAATCACTGGCTCGTTCAGCTCCGACGGCTTCGAGCGAGTCGAACTTGCAGGCGACACGAACACCTCTCGAACGAACGCATGGCGAGAATGGACCCAGGTGGTTGCTTCTTCTCCGATGGCGAGGTCGCACGGCGGGCGACATGCCATTCTGACACGCCGCCAAACCCCGTACGGCCGCCTCCGGCCGGTTGCCCTCCACCCTAGGCCGACCGAAGGACTGGTGCGTACGGAAGCCAGTCACCGATACCCGAAAGCAACCGTTATGACTGATTCATTCAGTCACTCTTCGTGGCAGCGGGAACATGGACCGCAAGCACCGTGACGTCGTCATCCTGTTCATACCCGGACAACATCCGGTCCACCAGGAAATCAAGCAACATATGGGGACTTGTCAAGATCTCCTCAGGTGCTTCCGCGACGACGGCGGACAGCTCCCGCAGGCCCGCGTCCAAGCCCCGCTTGCGGTTTTCGACGAGGCCGTCGGAGTAGAGCACCGCCGTGTGGCCCGGCGGCACCGAGAAACGGAACTGCTTGCGGCTGGTCGCCCAGCCGAGCGGGGTGCCGGGCTCGGTCTCGTGGAGGATTCCGACGCCCTGCGGGGAGACCAGCAGGGGCGGCGGGTGACCGGCCAGCGCGAGGGTGCCCTCGCCCGTGGTGGGTTCGACGACCATGTAGGCCAGCGTCGTGACCTGCTCTTCTTCCTCGGTCGCCTCGAAAACGCGGTCGAGCCCGGTCAGCACGGCCGCGGGTGGCGGATTGGTCAGCGCCAGGGCGCGCATCGCGTTGCGGATGCGGCCCATTCCGGCGGCGGCCTTGACGCCCTTGCCCATGACGTCGCCCACCACGGCGGCCACACGGCCGTCCTGGAGCACGAAGGCGTCGTACCAGTCGCCGCCGACCTGGACGTGGCGCGAGCCCGAGCGGAAGCGCTGGGCCAGCACGAGGCCGCGCACGACCGGCAGCCGCTCGGGGAGCAGGCTGCGCTGGAGCGTTTCGGCCGTGCGGTGCTCGCGCTCGAACAGGGTGGCCCGCTCGACGGCCAGGGCGCACTGACCGGCCAGGGCCTCCAGGAACACCCCGTCTTCCTGGGAGATCTTCTGGGGGCGGGTGAAGGAGAACCGGAGCGCTCCCAGCGCACGCCCTGCGGCGAGCAGCGGGAGGCCCACCCAGGCCCGCTCCTGGGTGTGGGCGAGGAAGCCGTTGATCTGGTCGGTCTCGCCGCCCGCGTCGGCGAGCTGGGCGCGGAGGCTGTCGGGCGACTCGGCGAAGACCGGCCGGCGGCTGTTCACGGCCATGGTCATGACGCTGGAGCGCGACAGTGAGATGTCTTCGCCGGGTGCGCCGCCGGCGTCGGGGATGGCGCCGGAGTTGATCACCTTGAGGGTGCCGCGGTCGGGGTCGAGCAGCGCGACGGCGGAGTGGTCGGCGGCCAGGGCGGTGCGGCCCACGTCGATGATGACCTGGACGACCTGCTCGACCGTGAGCGCCTCGGCCAGTATCGCCGTGGCGCCCTGGAGGCGGGCGGTGCGCAGGGCGGCGGCGCCGAGCTGGTCGGTCAGGCGGCCGCGCATCTCCTCGGCCTCACGCTGGGCGGTGACGTCGGAGTTGGCGCCCACCCACTCGATCACGCGGCCGTGGCGGATGATCGGGACGGCCCGGACCTCGAAGTCGCGGTAGCCGCTGGCGCGGGTGCGGACGCGGTAGCTCCACTCGAACATGGTCCGGCCGCGCAGGGCCTCGCGCCAGGCCTCCTCGGCGGCCGGGCGGTCGTCGGGGTGGACTGCGTCGAGCCAGCCGTGGGCGAGGTATTCCTCGAGCCCTTGGCCGGTGATGGCGCGCCACTCCGGCGCGTCTTCCATGACGGCGCCGCTGGGCGAGGTGATCCAGACGAGCTGCTGCTGGGACTGCACGAGCGAGCGGTAGCGCTCCTCGCTGCGGCGCAGGTCGTCTTCGGTGGTCTGGCGCTCGGTGACGTCGACGCCGAACAGGGAGGTGCCGATCGTGGCGCCCTCGTCGTCGTGGAGCGGGAAGAACGAAATGGCCCAGTGGCGGGTGTCGCCGTTCTCGGCGCGGGTGCGCAGCCGCTGGTCGGTGACGGGGAGACGGTCGTCGCCGATCCTGCGCAGGGCGGAGTCGATCACGTTGGCCAGGTCGGCCGACAGGATGTCGGCGGGAGCGCGGTCGATATGCCGGTCGACAGCCATCCCGGTCAGCTCGGTAAAGGTCGAGTTGACACGGACAAAACGGCCAGAGATGTCAAAGAATGCGAAGGCGTAAGGCGCCTCCGCCATGAGGCCCTTGAACAGGGCAGAGTCTGAGATGTCCAAACCCGACTCCCGGGGACGGGGCACGGAGGTTTCGGCGCTCATGGTCGGCACCTCCGTCGCGTGCCAGGGTCTCCCACGAGGCACATCTCCATAACTGTATTGAGTAGCGCGGTTCTGCCCTACATCATCGGCGATGGGCACGCGCGGACGGAAGCCCCGCCCGGCATGCGGTCAACGCATCCTGTCAAAAAAGCGCCACCTCGCGCAGCAAGATAAGACTTACTTTTTGGCGGCCCTCTTCGCTTCCTGCTTGGTCGCGCGCACTTTGGCGAGGCTGCCGGCGTCGACCACATCGGCGACCGACCGGAACGCCCCCTCCTCGCCGTAAGCCCCCGCGGCCTCACGCCAGCCCTGCGGCTGCACGCCGAGCTGTTTGCCCAGCAGCGCCAGGAAGATCTGCGCCTTCTGTTTGCCGAACCCGGGAAGGTCCGTGAGGCGACGCAGCAACTCGGCTCCGCTGCCCGCGTCGGCCCAGACCCGCTCGGCGTCGCCATCGTAGTGGTCCACCAGATGGGCCGCCAGTTGCCTGATCCGGCCGGCCATGGAGCCCGGATAACGGTGCACGGCCGGTTTGGCCGAAAGTATCGCGGCGAAGGCCTCCGGGTCCATCGCGGCGATCTGGTGGGCGTCGAGATCGTGGCCCAGCCGCTCGGAGATCGTGTACGGCCCCTGGAAGGCCCACTCCATGGGGACCTGCTGATCGAGCAGCATGCCCACGAGTAGCGCCAGGCCGCTGCGCCCGAGAAGATCATCGGCCTCGGGACGCTGCGTTAGCCGGATGTACATGTTTCCAGCTTCGCACGCGTCACCCTGGTGTGTTTGGCTCATGTAACAAAACCACGCGGAGGGTTGACACCAGCGCGGAAAGTTATGGAATGAGAGACGGCACTTTCGCCCGACAACCGGTGCCCCACCGAGCGCCGCAATTCCCACACTCAGCGAGGATGCCTACCTCCATGCCTACTCTCGCCACAAGCTCCACAGAAGCTCGTACACGCGAGGCCGTCACCACCCGGCTCAACGAGGAATTCCTCACCGTTCCCATCGTCACCGTCGAACGTTGCGTCGACGACGTCTGGGCCTGCGCCGAACACCTCGGGGTCGACGTCACTCCCGTGAGCGTCGAACTCATCGCCCGGGAGCACCTTCTCGCCCTGGTCAACTCCTCCCCGCCCGGCAGAAGATAAATAACGGGGTAGTCACCGGGTCGCGTTACGGTGCCTTTTGGCGTCGTAATGCGAGAAGGTGGAACAGTGAGTCGAAGACGGAGACGAGATCCCCGGGAAAATCCGCCGGACGACGTCTTCGCGGAGATGCTTCTCGCGGCCCGCGAGCTGCTCGCGGTCCGTAGCCCGCTCGACGCCGAGCTCATGGTTTCCGACATGCTGGGCGCCTGGTGGGGGAAGCGGCTGCGCGGCGGCGACGTCGAGCAGATCCTCGGTGAGGGCCTCGTCGACTACGCCGCCAAGGCGGGCACGCCCGCCGCGCTCACGCTGCTCATCTCGGTCGCCTACCTCGGCACCGCCCGCCAGGCAGCCAAGGCCGAGGGGGCGGCGCTGGCCCTGATGGAGTCCGACGTCGCCAGGCCCGGCTGGGCCGACCGGGTCGGCGCGGTCAAACCGCAGGGCTGCTACGTCTCCCGCGACATCTACGGCGATCAGGACACCGTGGTCAGCACGTTCGCCTACAACGGTGACGACATCCACGCGCTGGTGCTGGTCGTCGACTACAACATGCGCGGCATGGCCCGCGACGCCTGGGTCTCCACGCAGGTCGACAAGCTGCTCGAACAGGCCGGCCTGGAGGCCGCCGGCAACCCGATGCTGCGGTTCGAGGAGATCGAGCCGCAGCAGGCGCGGGCGCTGCTGGAGTTCGCCATGAAGGCGGCCCGCGAAGAGGCCTACGACCGCAAGGCGCCCAAGGTCGTCAGCGACAGCTACTCCGCCTACCACGCCTTCGCCCGCTCCCGGATCAAGGCGCTGCCGCCCGGACGCAAGCGGCCGGCCCCCGCGCACAGCGAGGCTCCCTACACGAGGGAGCGGCGGGCCATGCTCGCGGCCGAGTTCCTGTCCAGCGACGCGGCGGAGAACCTGTCCGACCCCTCCTCGGCCTCGCGCTGCGCCGACCACATCATCGACTACGGCTGCGACCGCGATTTCGGCCGTCCGCATCGGGTCAGCCCGGCCAAGTGCGAGACGTTCCTGCTCGACTGGCTGCCCCGGAAGATCATGCTGACCCCTGCGCAGCAGGAGGCCATGCCCCACGTGCTGGCCGCCTGGGTCCGCTTCGCCGGGCAGCGCATCGGCCTGCCCGACCAGGCGATCCGCGCCACGCTCGACGCGGTCTGGGAGGCGACCGGCCGGTTCGGCGTGGCCTACCGCGACCCGACGTCGTTCGGGCTCGACCGCGAGTTAGTCGAACGGCTGCTGCCCGACGGCGATCTGTCCGCGCTGGCCCGGCGGGCGTTCGCGTTCCCGGTCCTCCAGGGCACCTACGGCGACATCGAGCTCGACCGGCTGAACCCGGCCGACGAGGCCGACCGGCGGATCCTGCTGGAGATGGACCACGCCGCCGAGCTGTCGCGGCCCGACTTCGCCGAACACCTTGCCTGGCACGAGGAGATCGCCAAGCGCCTCTGGGACGGCGACCCGCCCCAGATGTGGGAGGCGGCGCAGCGACTGATCGACCTCGGTCATGATCGCCACGACGTCCTGCACGTGCTGATCGAGATCGCCGAGCGCATCGGCGACCACCCCGACGAGCTCGCCGCCGCCCTCGACGACATCGCCGACATCCCCGACGAGCCTCCCGTCTAGGCTGAGGATCATGAGGATCGACCTGAACGCCGACCTCGGCGAGGGGTTCGGGGCCTGGAAACTGGGCGACGACGACGCCCTTCTGGAGATCGTGACCAGCGCCAACGTCGCCTGCGGCTTCCACGCCGGCGACCCGCTGACGATCCGGCGGGTCTGCGAGGCCGCGGTCGCCCGGGGGGTGGCCATCGGGGCCCAGGTGTCCTACCGCGACCTGGCGGGGTTCGGGCGGCGTGAGATGGACGTACCGGCCGAGGAACTCCGGGCCGAGATCCTCTACCAGCTGGCGGCGGTCGACGGGATCGCGCGGGCGTGCGGGGGCCGGGTCACTTACGTCAAACCACATGGAGCGCTCTACAACCGGGTGATCTGGGATCCCGTCCAGGCCGCCGCCGTCGTGGGAGCGGTGGCCGACTACGGCACGCTGCCCGTGCTGACGCTGCCCGGGTCGGTCGTGCACGGAAGGGGAGTTCCCACCGTCGCGGAGTGCTTCGCCGACCGGGCCTACACGCCCGAGGGCACGCTGGTGTCCCGGCGGGAGCCCGGCTCGGTGCTCCATGATCCCGACGAGGTGGCCGCGCGCGCGGTCCGGATGGCGCGCGACGGCGTCGTGGTGGCGATCGACGGTTCCGAGGTGCGGGTCGAGGCCCGGTCCATCTGCGTGCACGGCGACACACCCGGTTCTGTACGTCTTGCGCGCGCCGTCCGCGATGCGCTCGTCGGCGCGGGTGTGACAGTAGAGGCGTTCGCGTGATCCGGCGGGTGGGCGAACGCGCTCTGCTGGTCGACACGGGGTCACTGGCCGCCTCCCACCGGCTCGACGCCCGGCTGCGGCTGCTGACCGACGTGGAGGAGATCGTCCCGGGACCGGAGACGGTGCTGGTCGTGGGCGGCCGGGTCGATCAGCTCATCCCCTTGATCGAGCAACTCGACCACTCCCCCATGCACGACCTCGACGGGGAGACGGTCGACATCCCTGTCGTGTACGACGGCGAGGACCTTCCCGAGGTCGCCGCGCTGGCGGGGATCTCGGTCGACGAGGTGATCGCCCGGCACACGGGATCGGAGTTCGTGGCGGGATGGCTGGGCTTCGCTCCTGGATTCGCCTATCTGGTCGGCCTTGATCCTCTGCTCCATGTGTCCCGGCTGGACCGGCCCAGGACCGCCGTGCCCGCAGGCGCGGTGGCGATCGCGGGAGCCTATTCGGCGGTCTACCCGGCGGCCTCGCCCGGCGGGTGGCGCCTGATCGGCCACACCTCCCTCGCGGTGTGGGACGTGACCGGCGACTCCCCCGCCCTGCTCAAGCCAGGGACGCGGGTCAGGATGGTCGCCAGGTGAACGCTCACAGATCGTCCGGCCGGGATCCGGATCCGGAGATCTCCGGCGGTGCCGGTCGCGTCGCGGCGGTGGAGATCATCGCTCCCGGCCCTTACGCGACGGTCCAGGACCTCGGTCGCCGGGGCTTCGCGCACCTGGGCGTCCCCCGGTCGGGGGCGGCCGACGTGCCGAGCCTGCGGCTGGCGAACCGGCTGGTCGGGAACGCGGAGGACGCCGCCGCGATCGAGTTGACCTTCGGCGGGGCGGCGCTCGGGTTCACCCGCGGCGCGTGGGTGGCGCTGGCCGGAGCGCCGGTCCGCACGTCGGCAGGCGGCATGTGGGCGCCCTTCTGGGCGCCGTCGGGGACCGTCCTGTCGTTCGGGGTTCCCTACGAGGGGTTGCGGACGTATGTGGCAATCCGGGGTGGCGTCTGGGTGCCGCCGGTGCTGGGCAGCATGTCGACCGACTCGCTCTCGGGCCTGGGGCCCGCGCCGCTGACGGCGGGAACGGTCCTGGCGCTGGGCGAGCCGATGTCCGGGCTGCACGCCGACCTCGCGCCGCAGCGCCCCATCTCGGCCGGGCCGACCGTCGAGGTGGTGCGGGGACCCCGGGACGACTGGTTCACCGACGACGGTTTCGCCACGATGTGCGCGGGGGCGTACAGAGTGAGTCAGGACAGCAACCGGGTCGGGGCGCGGCTGACCGGGACGGCGCTCAGGCGGGCGCGGACCGGAGAACTGCCCAGTGAGGGCATGGTCAGCGGCGCGATCCAGGTCCCGCCGGACGGCCAGCCGATCGTCTTCCTCGCCGACCACCCGCCGACCGGCGGCTACCCGGTCATCGGCGTCGTCACGGTGGCCGACCTGCCGAAAGTGGCCCAGCTCCGGCCCGGGGATCAGCTCCGGTTCAGACCCGCCCGATCGTCGTAGGTCAGCGGCGGGCGCGGGCCACGGCCGCCATCCTCTGTAGCTTCACCGGCGGAGACTGGAGCGTCGTCACCTACTCGACCTGCGCGACCGAGTAGGCCGCCGGACGGCCGTCCTTCTGGGGAGAACAGCCGGCCGGCACCCGACCGGGCACCATGGATCCGGGTCAGGCGACCACCACCTTCAGGCTCTTCCCCATCAGGGCGAGCACCTTCTCGGCCGCCTGCTCCACGCCGGGCGCCTGCTCCAGCATGGTCGCGGTCAGCGCGCCGTCGCGGGCGTCCCAGGTTCCGACCACCCGTCCTTGATGGACCACCACCGGGGAGATCCAGCCCGCCGTCCTGCTGACCGCCGCCTTCGCCGCCGCGGGCAGCAGAGGCTCCAGGTCACGGGGAGCGCCCATGATGTACTGGTCGAAGCCCGCCAGCAGGAACGTCTCCTCGGACGGCGAGGTCGCCCGCAGCTCGTCGATGTGTTCGGGCAGTACGAAGAGTTCCTCGCCTTCGACCGTGACGGTCGCGGGCGCGAGGTCGGCGAACCACTGGCGCAGGACGGCCCGCCGGGTCAGCCCCCGGAACAGCCATCCGTCGAAGGCGGCCATGCTCGCCGGGCCGTGTGCCCCCAGGTAGGCCCGCAGCAGGGCGGCCCCGCCCTCTTCTGGGGTCATCTCCCCGACGCGGGGTGGCGCAGTGAAGGTCACCTTCCCGGCGCGCGGCACCCCATGGCAGAGCTCGCCGAGGAAGCTCAGCGGTTTGAACAGCTGCCCCCAGCCGGAGGCCATCAACCCGCGCAGGTGCTCGTCGCCGGTCACCGCGATCACCGCGTCGACCAGCTCTTCCCTGGTCAGCTCCGCATCGCCGAGAGCCTCGGGGACCGCGCCGATGATGGCGTCGAGCTCCTTCGCCGACACCCCGCTACCCCGGTGCCACGACGGTTTGTCCCAGTAGCGAAGGGTGCCGAGCACCGCCCGGTAGACCGGCCACGACGAGGTCGGCAGCAGGTGCAGGGTGCCCCGGATCGACCAGGTCTTGAGCAGCGTCCGGTCGGTCCAGAGGGCCTGCTCGATCTCCGGCCCGGCGACGCGGCCGAGCCGGAGCGAGATCGCCAGCTCGGCAGACGACGCGACCTGGGTCTGCACCCCGCAGAGCCGTTCGGCCACGGCCACCGCGTCGGGGCCAGGAGAGGTCACGAACTGACGGCCGAGCCGCCACGCCAGCACTTGCGGCCACGTCAGGTCCATGGCCGCACGCTAGCCGAGCACTACGACAATTCCGATTCCCGCGACCACGCACCCGAGATCGTCACGCCGTCGACCCGCCGACCCGCCGACCACGTTCCCCGGCCTCGATCGACCGGTCACTACGACTTGAAGCCGATGTCGGCGTAGTCGAGGTCGCGGAAGCCGCGGGCGCCCACGTTGGCCAGGCCCTCGTTGACGGCGACGGTCTGCGGCCGCTGGTAGAGGGGCAGGACGTTGACCTCGCGCCACACCAGGCGGTCGGCCTCGTTGATCAGCTTGAGCGCCTTGGCCGGGTCGAGTTCGGCCATGGCCGCCTTCAGCTTCGCGTCGATCTCGGCGTTGCCGCTGCGCCCGAGGTTGGCGTTCCACACGATCTCGTCGCCCTGGGCCCGGACACCGTTCGCGTACGTCCCGTAGGAGGCCGAGACCGGGAACGGGGTGCCGACGTAGGAGAAGGGCGCGATGTCGTAGTTGCCGGGGATGACGTACTTGGTGAAGAAGTCGTTGCTCGGGACGGTCTCGATCGTCAGCTTGATGCCCAGTTTGGCCAGCATGGCCTGGGTGATCTCACCCTCCGACCGGGCGAGCTGGAGGCCCGAGGGGATCACGAAGCGCAGGTCGAGCTGTTTGCCGCCCTTCGCGCGCACCGAGCCGCTCTTGCGCCAACCCGCCGCGTCGAGCAGGGCGCCCGCGCGGGCCGCGTCGGGGCCGGCCAGTTCCCCGGTGTTGGGGCGGTAGCCCTGCTGGCTGTTCATCAGGAAGTGGTTGTCGAGCAGGGTGACCGGCCAGTTCAGGCCCTTCAGGTCGCTCTTGGCGATGACCGCGCGGTCGATGCCGAGGGCGACCGCCTGGCGGACCCGGACGTCCGAGAGGATCGGGCTCTCGCCGTTGAAGGTGAAGTGGCGGAAGTCGGGGCCGGCCGCCTGGCGGACCACCGCGCCGGCCGCCGACTTGGCGCGGGATAGGTCGGCCGCCGACGGGCCGATGTCGAACACGTCGAGCTCGCCGTTGGCGAAGGCGGCGACGCGGGCGTCGGACTCCAGGCCGCGGAACACGATCGAGTCGAGTTTCGCGGGCTCGTTCCACCACTTGGCGTCGCGGGCCAGCGTGACCGTCTTGGCCCGGGTGTCGAAGGCGCCGAACCTGAACGGACCGGCGGTGGCCGGGATGCGGCCGACCCACCCGGCGTTGAACGCCTGCGGCGAGGAGTTGGCGCCCTTCGGGTAGAGCGGCGCGAACAGGGAGCGCCAGTCGCCGAACGGCCGGGTGAAGGTGACCACGACCTGGAAGTCGTCCTTGCCCTTGGTCACCGCGGCGATGTCCTGATATCCGGTGACGTTGGCGACGTGGTAGGCCGGGTCGGCGCCGCGCAGCGCCTTCCACTGGGCGGCGTAGTCGGCCCAGGTGACGGGCTCGCCGTTGGACCAGCGCGCCTTCGGGTTCAGGGTGTAGGTGACCACCTGCTTCGGCGCCGTCCGCGTCACGTCGGCCGAGGTCACATAGTCGGGGTCGAGTGCCAGCACACCGTGTTCGTCGGCCCGGAACGGGCGGGGCATCAGGGCGTCCATGACGGTCTTGACGTTGGCCATGTTGCCGTCGATGTGGTTCTGGTTCCACTGGGCCGGATATTCGGTCAGCCCCCAGCGCAGCGTGCCACCGGTCTTGACCTGGGCGCGCGGGGTCAGGTTGAGGTCGGCCGCGGTGACCTGGGCGGCCGGCTCGCCCGGCTCACCCGGTTGGGCGGTGCAGGCGGCGGTCGTCAGGGCGGCCAGTAGCAGGGCGTACGCGCGTTTCACGGTGCTTCTCCTGGATGGTGGTGGCAGGCGGCTCCCGAGTCGCCGGTGATCTCGGGTTCCTCGGTGACGCAGCGGGATCTCGGGGCGGCGGGGAGCTCGGCGTACAGGGGACAGCGGGGACGGAAACGGCAGCCCTGGGCGATCAACGGGTCGTCGTCGCTCAGGGCGGAGGCGCGCAGCAGGGCTTTCGTGTAGGGGTGTGCGGGGGCGGCGAAGATCTGGTGGGCGGGGCCGATCTCGGCGATCCGGCCGCGATACATGACCGCGACGCGGTCGGCGATGCGGCGGATCAGCGGCAGGTCGTGGGCGACGAACAGGTAGGACAGGCCGCGTTCGGCCCGCAGGTTCTCCAGCAGCGTGATGATCTCGGCGCGGATGGTCGGATCGAGCGCGGAGACGGGTTCGTCCAACACCAGTACTTCGGGGTCGAGCGCGATCGCCCTGGCGATCGCCACGCGCTGACGCTGGCCGCCGGAGAGGTGGACGGGGTGGCGGGCGGCGTAGTCGAGAGGGAGTCCCACCTGCTTGAGCAGCTCAGGGACCCGCGCCGGTGAGAGGCGGTGGGTGGTGAGCGGTTCGGCGATGATCGCGCCGACGGTCATGCGCGGGTCGAGCGACGACGACGGGTCCTGGAAGACGATCTGGAGATCGCGCCGGATCCTGCGGCGGTCGCGCCGCGACACGTTCGCGGTGTCGCGGCCGAGCACGGTGATCCGGCCCTGCTGCGGCCGGGCCAGCGCCATGATCTCCATCAGCAGGGTGGTCTTGCCCGACCCCGACTCGCCGACGAGCCCGAGGGTCTCGCCCGACCGGAGGTCGAAACTCACCCCGTCGACCGCTTTGACCCCCGGGTGGTGGCGGACAAGATCGCGTACCTCCAGAACGGTCCGGAGCGGCCGGGGGCTCGCGGGCCGGTCTTCGGCCTCCATCGCGGCGATGAGTTCTTTCGTGTACGTCTCCCTCGGCGCCCGCAGCACCTCCTCCACTGTGCCGGTCTCCACGGTCGCGCCGCGCCTCATGACATGAACCCGGTCGGCGACCTTCGCGACGACGGAGAGGTCGTGGGTGATGAGCAGAACCGCCGCGCCGGTCTCCCGCTGCGCGGTTTTCAGCACCTCGAGAATGTGCGCCTGAACGGTCACGTCGAGCGCGGTCGTGGGTTCGTCGGCGATGAGCAGACCGGGATTGTTGGCGATGGCCATCGCGATGAGCGCGCGCTGCCGCATTCCGCCGGAGAATTCGTGCGGATAGGCCCGCGCCCGCTGGTGCGGATCACGGATCCCGACCAGGTCGAGCAGTTCCACCGCCCGCCGCGCGGCCGTTTTCCGGGGAACGCGCTGATGCACCCGAACGGCCTCGGCGATCTGCGCCCCGACGCGGTGAACGGGGGTGAACGCCTGCAGCGGATCCTGGAAGACGATGGCCATCGCGCGCCCGCGCAGCGCGGTCAGCCTTTTCTCCGAAGCGGTGGTGAGTTCCTCGCCGTCGAGCAGAATCGACCCGCTCGTCGAGGCGGTCCGGGGCAGCAGTCCCATGAGCGCCAGCGCGGTCGCCGATTTCCCCGAGCCCGATTCCCCGATGAGCCCGAGGATCTCGCCCCGCGCGACGGAGAAACTCAGGCCTTTCACGGCCGGGGTGGTGCCGAAGGAGACGGACAGGTCGGTGACGTCGATCATTCGGGCGCTCGCAATGCCGGGTCGAACCGGTCGCGCAGGTCGTCGCCGACCAGGTTGACGGCGACGATCAGGGCGATGAGCAGGCCGGCCGCCCACCAGAAGGTCCAGGGTGCGTAGAGCGCGGTGGGCGCCCCGTCGGCGATCAGCGACCCGAGCGACACGTCGGGCGGCACGACCCCGAAGCCGAAATACGACAGCGTCGTCTCGGCCAGAATCGCGGCGGAGACGTTCACGGTCGCGTCGGCGATGAGCAGCGACGCCAGATTCGGAATGACGTGGCGCAGCACGATCCGGTGCGCCGGCACGCCCATGAACCGGGCCGCTTTCACGTATTCGCGGTCGCGCATCACGATGGTGACCCCGCGCACCGCTTTCGCCGTCACCATCCACATGAACGCCGCCAGCAGGACGACCAGGGCGATCCACTGTTCCTGTCCCGACGACACGACGGCGACGACGAGAAACGCCGGAATGACGAGCAGCAGATCGGTGACCCACATCAGCGTGCGGTCGACCCAGCCGAGGAAATAGCCCGCGAACGCCCCCACGAGCGCGGCCAGTGCGGTCGCCGCGACGGCCACGACCAGCCCGATGATGAGCGATTTCCGCAATCCCAGAAGAGTGAGGACAAGGATGTCGCCGCCGGAGGCGGTCGTACCGAAGGGATGGTTCGCCGAAGGCGGCTGGAGGAAGGCCTCGAAATCGCGATCGGAAGACGTCCAGGGGATGAGGATCGGCCCGAGGACGGCGAGCGCGGCGAGGAAACTGAGCAGCGCGAGCCCGGCGATGCCGGTCGCGGAGAACATCCGCGGCCGCTTCTCCTGACGCGTCTCGACCGGCGCGGAGATGCCGGGAAAGCGAGACGCGGCCGGCTGAGGGCCAGCCGTGGCTCGCGCTGTGAATCTGCCCCAAAGCCTCGTGCTCATCGGGCCCTCCCGGGGTTGAGCACCCGCTGGAACACGTCGGCCACGACGGCGCACAGCACCAGCGTGACGGCGGCCACGGCGGTGATCCCGGCGACGGTGTTGACGTCGCTGGTCACGATCGCGGAGATGAGCCGCTGGCCGAGGCCGTGCCAGCCGAAGACCGTCTCGGTGATCGTCGCGCCGACCAGCAGCGCGCCGAAGGTGAAGGTCAGATAGGTCATCGTGGGGATCAGCGCGGTCCGCAGGGCGTGGTTGACGATGACCTTGCGCCGGGGCAGGCCCTTGGCGCGGGCGGTGCGGACGTAGTCGGCGTCGAGCACGTCGAGCATGGCGCTGCGCTGGTAGCGGCTCAGGATCGCGGCCAGCGGCAGGGCCAGGGTCAGCGCGGGCAGGACGGTATGTCGGAGCCGGTCGAGCGGTCCGCCTGAGGTGTACTCGCCGCTGACCATCAGGAACCGCGTGCCGGTCGTGTCGTTGAACCAGACCGTGCCGATGATCAGGACGTTCGCCAGGACGATCGTCGGCACCGCCAGCAGCAGGAACACCGCCCCGCCCGACAGCCGGTCGAACCAGCCTCGGTGGCCGACGGCGGCGAGGGTGCCGACGGTCAGCCCGAGCAGCGCTCCCACGACGAGTCCGCTCGTGACGAGCCGGAGGGTCACCCCGGCACGTTCGGCCAGGTCGGCGCCGACGCTCGCGCCGTCCCACGTATGGCCGAAGTCACCGCGCACCACGCCGGAGACCCAGGTCAGGTAGCGGTCGAACAGCGGGTCCTTGTCGTTGAGGTTGACCTCGGACAGGGCCGCGTCGACCACGCCGGCCGGTGGCGCCGGGGTGCGGCCGGCGTAGTTGGCCCGGGGATCGAGGGTCACCGCGGCCAGCAGCCACGCCAGGCTGGAGGCGACGACGATCAACGCCACGTAGTTCACCAGTCGCACCATGATTCCCCCACCACCTCGCGTCACAGAGTAATGGCAGAGCGTGATCGAATCAGGCGAGCCGTACGCGTGGATCGAGGAACGAATACGTCACGTCGACGAGAATGTTGGCGATCACGATGAACGCGGCGGCCAGGATGGCGGCGCCGATGATGACGGGCAGGTCACCGTCGCGCACCGACCGGATCATGAGCTGCCCGATGCCCTGCAGTCCGAAGACCGATTCGGTGACGACCACGCCTCCGAGGAGAGTCCCGACATCCACCCCGAACTGGGTGATGACCGGCGTCAGCGCGGCCCGCAGACCATGCCGGTAGACGACCCCCCGTTCGGGCACCCCTTTGGCTCTGGCCGTACGGATGTAGTCCTCGCCCATCGTGTCGAGCATCGAGCCGCGGGTCAGCCTCACGTAGACCGCCGCCTGGACCACGGCCAGGCAGACCCACGGCATGACCATGGTCGACAGGAAGGCCCCGACGTCGACGAACGGTGAGATGTAGGGGCCGGGCTGGAGCCCCGTCCCCGGGAACACCGACAGCGCCAGATAGATCATCAGGATGCCGAGCACGAACGTCGGCAGCGAGATGCCGGCCAGCACGAGCACGGTGAGCGTCCGGTCGCGCAGGCTGCGCGGCTTGGTCGCGGAGAGCACTCCCCCGCCGACACCCATGATCATCCACAGCACGGCCGCGCCGAAGACCAGCCACAACGTGCCCGGCAGGCTCTGCAGGATCAGCGTGGAGACAGGCGTCTGGCTGATGAACGACGTGCCGAGATCACCTCGGAGCAGGTCGCCCAGGAACCCCAGATACTGCGTGAACAGCGGACGGTCGAGCCCGAGCGTGTCCTTGATCTGCTCGACCACCTCGATCGGCGCCCGGGGCCCGGCCAGCCGCCGCGCCACGTTGTCGGCCGGCCCGGCGAAGAACAGCAGGAACACAGTCGTCGCCACCAGCCACAGCACGACGATCCCGAACACGATCCGCCGGATGAGAAAGCGCCACACAGGTCACCTCTTGGGGTCGAGCGCGTCGCGGATGCCGTCTCCGAGGAGGTTGAACGCGAGCGTGGTGAGCAGCAGCAACACGGCCGGGAAGACCAGCAGGCCGGGCGCCACCCGGTAGAAGTCGGTCGAGTCGGCCAGAATGGCGCCCCAGCTGGGCGTACGGGGATCGACGCCGAGCCCCAGGAAGCTGAGCGTGGCCTCGAAGACGATCGAGGTCGGGATGAGCAGCGAGGCGAGCACCGTCACCGGCGCGACCAGGTTGGGCAGCACGTCGATGACCATGATCCGCAGCGGCGACGCGCCGAGCGACCTGACGGCCTCGGTGAACTCCCGCTCCCGGTAGCCGATCGTCTGGCCTCTCACCACCCGGGCCATCGCGGCGAAGGAGAAGAACGCGATGACGAAGATCGTCAGCGACACGGAGGCCCCCACGGCGGCGACCAGCACGATCGCGACCAGCAGATACGGGAAGCTCAGCACGACGTCGAGCACCCGCGCGAGCACCCCGTCGACCCAGCCCCCGTAGTATCCGGCCAGCAGCCCGACGATCACCCCGAACAGCGTGGCCAGGAACGTGGCGCTCAACCCGACGAGCAGCGAGATCCGCGCCCCGTAGGCGAGCCGCACGAACAGATCCCGCCCGAGGCTGTCGGCCCCCAGCCAGAAGTCGGCCCCCGGCCCGACCGGAAGCCCCTCCGGGGTCAGCGCCGTGGACGGATACTGCGTCAGCGGATCGTGCCCGGTGATCAGCGCGAACAGCGGCGCGAGGATGGCCAGCAGCGCGACCAGCACGATCACGACCATGGAGATCACCGCGGCCTTGTCCCGGCGCAACCGCTCCCAGGCCAGCTGCCAGGGCCCTTTGCCGTGGACGACCTCGGCATGGACGGGCTCCGCCTCGAAAGCCGCATCAGTAAGGCTCACGCCGGCACCCCCTCCTCGCCGCTCTCTTGGTAAAGATCTTCTTCCGTTACGGCTCCGCCTGGCCGGCCACCCGACCGGCCCTTGTCGCCATGGGCGTCTCTCATTCGCCCACCTCTCGGCTTTGAAGCCGCTCGCCGGGCTCCAGCGGGAAATGACAGGCCCACTTGTGCCCGTCGCCCATCAGTCGCGGTTCCTCGACCGTGCACCGCTCCTGGGCCTTCGGGCAGCGCGGGTGGAAGCGGCAACCCGAGGGCGGCGAGATCGGAGACGGCACGTCACCGCGCAGGATGACGCGGTCTCTCGGCCGGTCCGGGTCGGCGACGGAGGCGGCCGACAGGAGCGCCGCCGTGTAGGGGTGCCGGGGGCGCTCGTAGAGCTCCTCGCCCGGGGCGATCTCGACGATCTTGCCGAGGTACATCACGGCCACGCGGTCGCTGACGTAGCGGACCACCGAGAGGTCGTGGGCGATGAAGACGTAGGTGAGGCCGAGTTCGGCCTGCAGGTCCTTGAGCAGGTTGACGACCTGGGCCTGGATGGAGACGTCCAGCGCTGAGACCGGCTCGTCGCAGACGACCAGGCGCGGGTTGAGCGCCAGCGCCCGCGCGATGCCCACGCGCTGCCGCTGACCGCCGGAGAACTCGGCAGGGAAGCGGTTGTAGTGCTCGGGGTTGAGCCCGACGAGCGCCATCAGATCCCGCACCCGGTCTCGTCGCGACGACGGGGTGCCCTCGCGGTGGATGACCAGCGGGTCCGCGATGATCGACCCGATCCGGCGGCGGGGGTTCAGCGACCCATACGGGTCCTGGAAGACCATCTGCACATCACGCCGCACATCCCCGTCGAAGGTGATATTTCCGGACGTGACCTCATGCAGCCCGGTCATGCACCGCGCCAGGGTCGACTTCCCGCACCCCGACTCCCCCACCACGCCGAGCGTCTCACCGGCCTCGACGGACAGGCTGACGCCATCCACGGCGTGCACCCGGCCGACCTCGCGCTGAAAGAAGATCCCCGACTTGATCGGGAAGTATTTCCGCACGTCAGAGACGTCAAGAAGACTCACCGGCCCACCTCCAGCCAGCACGCGTCGGGGTGGTCGTCGGGGCCGAGCATCGGTGGCTCCTCGATCGGGCAGCGGGGAATGCGCACCGGGCAGCGCGGATGGAAGGAGCAGCCGGTCGGGGGGCTGAGCAGGCTCGGGGGCCGTCCCTCGATGGGCTGCAGCCGCTCTTTCCCCTTCGGCAGGGAGTTCAGCAGGCCGCGCGTGTAGGGGTGGCGTGGGTCGCGGAACAAGGCGCGGCGCTCGGCCTTCTCGACGGGCTTGCCGGCGTACATGACCATGACCTGGTCGGCCATGTCGGCGATGACGCCCAGGTCATGCGTGATGATGATCAACGCGCAGCCCAGTCGCCCCAGGAGTTCCAGGATCTGGGCGCGGACGGTCGCGTCGAGGGCCGTGGTCGGTTCGTCGGCGATGATGAGTTCGGGGTCCAGGGCCATCGCCATCGCGATCATCACGCGCTGCCGCATGCCGCCGGAGAACTGGTGCGGGTAGTCGCGGGCCCGCACGGCCGGGATGCCGACCTGTTCGAGCCGTTCCCGCGCCACCGACCAGGCCTGGTCCTTGCTCACCTTGCGGTGGACCAGGATCGCCTCGGCGATCTGGCGGCCCACTGAGTACATCGGGTGCAGGCTCGACAGCGGGTCCTGGAAGATCATTCCGATCCGGGCGCCGCGGATGCGGCGCAGCTTCTCGGCGGGCATCCCGATCAGCTGCTCGCCGTCGAACAGGGCGGAGCCTTCGACCCGCGCGCCGGGGATCAGGCCCAGCAGGGCCTGCACGCTGACGCTCTTCCCCGAACCCGACTCGCCGACGACGCCGAGCGTCTGACCTGCCTCGACCTCGAACGACACCCCCCGCACCGCCTGCAGGTCGCCGTCCGGGGTGGAGAAGGTCACCCGGAGACCGGAGACCTCGAGGAGGCTCATGAGGCCAGCCAGAGCTGGGTGTAGTCGAACTGCTGGGTGAGGGGCGTGTAGATCGCGTTCCGCACCCGGTCCGAATGGAAGATCGGCACGTTCTGCGAGGTCAGCGGGACGATCGGGGCGTCGGCCATGATGCGGGCGTTGGTCTGCCGCCACAGGGTCTCGGCGGCGCCGGTGTCGGGGGCGGTCAGCGCTCTGGTGATGAGGTCGTTGACGGCGGGGTCGTTGTAGTGGCCGTAGTTGGTCGAGCCCTCGGTGTAGTTCCGGCCGTCGAACAGCGGGACCACGATCGAGCGGGCGTTGTTGCCGTACCAGTCGGGGATCCAGCCGGGCGCGCCGATGTCCCATTTGCCCTCGCGGCTCTTCTGGACGCTGGACAGATAGCGGCCGTAGAAGTCGTCGGGAGCCGTCGGGATGAGCTGCGAGGTGATGCCGCACTTGGTCAGGTCGCCGGCGATCGACTGGGCGACCTTCGGGTGGTTGCCGTTGGTCCGGTAGGGAAACTGGAGGTTCAGGTTCGTCACCCCGGCCTCGGCCAGCAGTGCCTTGCAGCGGTTCACGTCCCCATGACCGCCGGAGGTGGCGTAGGGGCGCACCGCCGCGTCGTACCCGATGGAGCCCGGCGGGATCGCCCCGTCGAGGACTGTGTTGATCTTCGGGCCGCCGTAGATCTGGGCGATGGCCGCCTTGTTGACGACGTAGTTGATCGCCTGCCGGACCTTCACGTTCGCGAGCGCGCGGTTGTTGTTCGGGCTCTGCATGTTGAAGGCCAGGAACGGGTTGAGCGTCGACCCCTCGTAGACCTTGTAGGCGGGGTTCCCCGTCAGGCGGGGGATGGCCGAGGTCGGCACCGGCTGGTCCCACGACAGGTCGGCGACATTGGCTTCGAGCTGCTGCTGGACGACGTCCGGGCTGTCCTGGCCGAGGGTGACCAGGATGCGGTCGACCCACCGGTGACGTACCGGATCGCTCTCCTGTTTCCACACGGGATTGTGTTCCAGCATGATCTGCCGCCCGGCGAAATAGGTGGTGATCTGGTACGGCCCTCCGGAAATGGTGTTCTGCCGGAAGTCCGGCCCGTCGGGGACGTATTTCTCGTATTCGACCGGCGCCGCCGAGGCGAACCCGAGCGCCATGATGTTGAGGAAGTCGCTGGCCGGCGCGGTGAGCTGGATCCGCAACGTCGTCGGATCGACAGCCTGCACGCCCTTGATGGGCGTCGCGTTCATGAACTTCGCCATCCCGGCGGCCGTCTTCGGCTGCTTCTGGAACGCGGTGAAGAACTCCTGGAAACCGTCGATGGTCTGCGTGTAATAGGAGATGCCGCCCGACGGCTGCACCGGGTTGGCCAGCCGTTTCAGCCCGCGTTCGAAGTCGGCGGCCACGATCGGGCGCGGCGGGCTGGTGTTCCACATGACGTCCGGGCGGAGCGTGAAGGTGTAGGTCTTCCCGTCGGCGCTCATCTTCGGCAGCGCGGCGGCCACGTCGGGGACCACCGCACCGGCGACCGAGATGCCGCTGCCGGCCGGATAGGTCACCAGCTGGCGGGTCCAGGTGCGGCCGAGGTTGTAGGCGACGACCGTGTAGGACGACGACGGGTCGAGGTGGTCGACGTCGCCGGAGCCGACGACCTTGAGCATGCCGCCCTTCTGGGGGGCGCTCCCGGTCGCCGTCGTCTCACCGCCCCCGCAGGCGCAGCACAGGGCCATCGCGAGGGCCGGGACCAGCAGACCGGCGCGTTTCCTCATGGTCCACCATCATGTGATCACGCCACCGATGGAGCCGCAAAACCCGGGCCAGGTGTCGGTCAGGACAGTTCGTCGACCGCCGACTGCACGTCGTCGCTGGTGATGGTGACGAGCTCGGTCGCGCTCGCGCTGCCGAGCGCGGCCAGCCGGACGTCGCGCCGCATGGCGGCCCGCTCGTAGAGGGAGCGGGCGAAGCGCCCGTTGCCGAGGCCGTCGATGAGGCGCTCCTGGCAGACGTAGCCGAACACGTCGGCCAGATCGCGCTGGGCCGCGGCGTCGAAGAGGTCTCCGGCGTCGGCGGCGGTCATCTCGGCGATCTCGGACAGTTCGACGGGCGAGTAGCTCGGGAACACGACCCGGCTGTTGAACCGGCTGCTCAGCCCGGGGTTGGTGGCCAGCAGGGTGTCCATCTCCCGCTCATAGCCCGCCAGGATGATGACGAGCCGGTCGCGGTCGTCTTCGGCCCTTTTCAGAAGTGTCTGTACGGCCTCCTGGCCGAACGCGTCACCACCCGAGTAGCCCGAGTTGATCAGCCCGTAGGCCTCGTCGATGAACAGCACCCCGCCGAGGGCCCGGTCGACCAGCTCGTTCGTCTTGATCGCGGTCGCGCCGAGGTGCTGCCCCACGAGGTCGGGCCGGGACGCCTCGACCACGTCGGGCCGGGCCAGCAGGCCGAGCGCCGAGAAGATCCGCCCGATGATGCGGGCCACGCTGGTCTTGCCGGTGCCGGGCGGCCCGATGAACACGAAGTGCCGGGTGCCCGACTGGACCGGGAGCCCCTGCTCCTCGCGCATCCGGGCCACCCGCAGTTGCGCGGTGATGGCCCTGACCTGCCGTTTCACCGGTTCGAGCCCGGCCATGCGGTCGAGGTCGGCCAGCGCGTCGGCCAGTGTGGGGGTCGCCTGGTAGCCGCGGAACCGCGCGGTGATCTCGCTGAACGCCTTCGAGACATCGGACGCCGTCGTCGTCACCAGGTCTTCACCCCTGGGCGCTCCCCCGGCGCTGACCACCCGCACGTCACGCGCCTGCGCGGCGGCCTCCACGACGCTGCGGGCGAACCGGGCGTTGCCCAGTTCGTCGACTAGACCGCGCCGGTGGACGTCGTCGAACAGGCCCAGCAGCACCGGCCGGGCGGCCGGGTCGAGTTGGTCGCCGCGCTTGACCTGGAGCGCCTCGGTGATCTCCAGCAGTTCGGCCGGCCCGTAGCTGGGGAACCGGACGCGGGTGGAGAACCGGCTCGACAGGCCCGGGTTGGAGGCCAGGAAGGTGCCCATCTCCTTCTCGTATCCGGCCAGGATGATGATGAGCCGCTCGCGGTCGTCTTCGGCCCGCTTCAGCAGCGTCTGCACGGCCTCGGCGCCGAACCGGTCGGGCTGGCCGTCACCGGAGTTGATCAGGCCGTAGGCCTCGTCGATGAACAGCACCCCGCCGAGGGCGCGGTCGATGATCTCGTTGGTCTTGATGGCGGTCGCGCCCAGGAACTCGCCGACCAGGTCGGGCCGGGACGCCTCGACGACGTAGGGGGTCTCCAGCAGGCCGAAGGCGTAGAAGATCGAGGCGAGGCTGCGGGCCACGCTGGTCTTCCCGGTGCCGGGCGGGCCGACGAAGACGAAGTGGCGCATCGGCGCGTCGGTCGTCAGCCCGGCCTCGCGGCGCAGCCTGGCGGCCTCGATGGAGGCGGCTATCGAGCGGACCTGCTCCTTGACCGGCTCCAGGCCGATCATGCCTTCGAGCTGGGCGAGGGCCTGCTCGACACTGATCGGCGGGGGGCGGTTCTGGTCCGCCTGCGCGTGGGGATGGGAGGGCGCGTTGCCCGCGCGTACGCGCTGCTGGGCCTGCGTCTCGGGCGGCGCCTGCCGGGCCTTGGCCTGGCGGGCCAGCACGAACCGCCAGATCAGCACGACGGTGGCGGCACCGTAGGCGCCGTAGAAGGCAGCCCAATCACCACCGAGGCGGAGCAACATGCCCGCGATCGCTGCGGCGGTGAGTGCCAGGGCTGTGGTCAACCACGGTGGCACCCACCGGATGAGATGAGCGGCCCCGGCGACGATGAATCCAAGCAGCCAAAGAGGAAAAAGCAGGTAGGGCCCAGGAGTCTGACTGTTGGCAATCTGGAGCATCAAGGTGCAAACCGGCAGCCATGCCGCGACCACGATCATCGTCGCAGCCGCTCGCGGGAAGTGCAGAGCCAGAACGATGAACCCCAGGACCGTTACTGATACGAAAAAGGTATTCAGCAGATCCCAGCCGAAACCCGCGCCAGCCGCTATCGACGCCACCAGTAACACGCCGAAAATGACTCTTCGCGCGACCGGAGGAAGAGCGAAATAGCGCAGTCGCGCCTGCTCGAAAGCGTTTCTCGCAGCCAATCGCCCCGTGGGGCGGGCTCGGCCGTCCTCCCGCATCCTGCCTCCCCGGTCCGCACCGGTTATACCGCACGGGAAAGACGAATGGGTGGACCTAGCGTGTGCGAGCCTGGTGGCGGCCGGGATATTCCCGGACCAGAACCTCACGCGGGGTGATCCTCAAAACGTCGTTGTCGGCGATGGCCACTCCTCGCACCTCGGCCCAGAACCGGGGGTCGCCGACGAACACGGACACGCGCGGATCGCGCTCCACCGCCTCCCACGCCTCGTCTCCCGCGATCACCCGCATCTCGCCCGACGGGCTGACCGACGTCACCGCGCTGACCGCGACCGAGCGGGGGCCTCCCGGGCCGGCGTACGACAGGACGACGCTTCTGGAGAACGTGACGGCGTGTCGCACCTCGTCGCTGAGGCCCGACGACGGGCCGAGGTCGGCGGGCGGGTGGCCGCGCGGCACCAGGGAAGCACGCGTCGGCCCGGGGGCGCCGCGCCACCAGGCGATCGAACCTCTGATCGCGAACGCGACGGCCACCCCGCCGAGCGCGGCCAGGCCGCCCTGCCAGGCCCGGGTCAGATCGGGGCTGACGCCCGCGACGGCGAGGCAGATGGCGGCGGCCACCAGCAGCGCGAACGCGACGGCCAGCCACCGGTCGCGGCGCAGCACCCGGCCCGGCCAGGTGCGCCGCCCGGCCAGGACGAGCCCGACCGGCACCGTCAGCGCGGCGACCGCCACATGCGGCCACGGCGCGAGGCCGATGGCGAGGGTCACCCACCAGGCCCGCCCGGCGATCACCCACAGCGTCACGTCGGTGTCCCGCCAGGCGACCGCGTCGCCGGGCACCCGCGCGAACTGCGCGAGCGCCTTGACCGGCCGGCCACGCCACGCCTCCAGCAGCAACCGCAGCACGACGACGGCCGGCGCGTTGAACAGCACGAACCCGAGCGCGCCCGCCCACTCTCCCCCGGTCGCCGGGGCCAGGAACGACGCGGTCAGGGTGATCTCCAGCGCGGGCATCCCGGCCACGCCGATCACGTAGGCGGCCACGGTCATCACCGCCACGGTGACCGACACGCTCAGCCAGAGGTCACGCCCGAGCATCGCCGGGACCAGCGACCACACGCCGATCTTCGCGGCCTGCCTGAAGGTGATCACCGCGACCGCCACCAGGACGGCGTATCCGGCGATCCTGGCCTCTTGGTGGAGGTCGAAGCCCAGCCCGGCGACCGACACGGCCACCAGGGCGATGGCGAGGAGCAGCCGGATGCGCCGTGACCAGGTCTCCAGCGCCCGGCGGGCCCGGCCGGTGTCGCGCGGGTCGGCGTCCCAGGCCGGGTCGTGGTGGTCGCGGTGGCGGTCCCAGCGCAGGAAGGTCAGGCCCAGGTTGACCCGGGCCCCCGGCTGGGCCGGATCTCTCCGCAGCGCCGCGCGGTAGCTGGCCGCGGCCGATTCGTGGTCGCCCCTGATGAGCGCCAGGTCGCCGGCGAGGGCGTGGGGGCCCGGTTCCTCGGGGGCGTAGCGGACGGCCAGCCTGACTTGGTCGCTGGCCTCCCGCCAGCGGGCCGGGAGCCTTCTCAGCGCCCCGGCCAGCCTGAGCCGCGCGGCCCAGGAGCCCGGCGCGAGCCGGACGGCCTCCTGGGCCGACGCGACCGCCTCGGAGTCGCGGCCGAGACGTTCAAGGGAGAGGCTCGCCAGGCGATGCCCCCACTCGCCGTGTGGATCACGATCTACCGCCTGACGAGCGGCCTCCAGCGCCTCCTCGGGCCGGTCGCGGCGTAATCGGGCAGCCGCGACCCCACACCAGGCCCGGGGGTCGGCACGGTCGCTTGGGGGAGGCACCTCGGGTCGCCGATCCTCGGCATCGCTCCCCACCCCCGAATGATCTGGCGGCCGGGCGGCGCGTGGCTAGGCCCTGGAATACACCTCTATCTCTCTAGAGAGGTCGGCCTGGAGTCAAGCGCCGCGACAGCCACTTGACGGCCATGAGGTAACGGTGTTCAAGGTTCGCGTGGGTTCCCTCGAAGAGCTCGAAGAACACGTTCTCGGCGGGCACTCCGGCCTTCTCGACCTCCTCGCGGAAGGCCATGGCGCCCAGATCGAGGTAATATTCATCGCTTTTTCCGGCGTCGATCCAGATGCTGTGCAGGCTCCGCAGGGCTTCGCCGTGCGAACGCGCCAGGACGACGGGGTCATATTCCAGCCACCTCGACCACACGTCGGGAACCAATCTGCCGACGGAATCGAACGGGATGTCAACCGAGCCGTCGGGGTTGCCGGAGTAGGAGGCGGCGTTGCCGTACAGGAGGATGAGGTCGCTGCCGGGGCAGCGGCCGCCGGTGGCGTGGAAGCGGTCCAGGAAATTCGGCCAGGAGCCGTCGTACTCCTCGCGCAGGACCCGGGCGGCCGGGACGAACTCGCGCGGATAGAGCACCTCGAAGAGGGCGTCGCCCGCGTGGGTGGCCAGGGCGCCGAACAGGTCGGGGCGGAGCATCGGGGTGATCATCGCGCCGTAGCCGCCGCTGGACTTGCCGGTGATCGCGCGGTGCGCGGGCCCGGCGAGTGTGCGGTAGTGCTCGTCGACGAACGGCACGACCTCGTCGCAGAGGTAGGAGTGGTAGGCCCCGTGCCCGTGCGAGTCGACGAACTGGCTGCCGCCCAGGCGGGTCCACGCGTCGGCGAAGACGACGATCGCGGGCGGCGCCTCGCCGTCGGCGATGAGGCGGTCGAGCAGCTCCGGGTAGGTGCGCCGCCACGGCTGGCGGTTCCCCCACATGACGACCTGGCCCGAATATCCCTGGATGACATAGATCGTCGGGTACGCGGTGGTGCCGTCGTCGTAGCCGGGCGGGACGTACACCCACAGGGGGCGCTCGTGCGGGTCGCCGAGGGGGTTGTCGCGCAGGACGTCGCTGACCACGGTCGCTTGGTCGACGCGTCCGGACATTTCTGCATTCCAGGGCAGCATGCTCTTCACACTATGACGGGGCTCAGAGCTCCTCACAGAGGGAATCTGCTCCGGTGCGGCGAGCGTGACGACGGCGACGCCGGGACCTCCTGGCGTGATATCCGGTGGAGAGGCGAGTCTTCGCAACGGCCTGAGTGATCTTCAACCGATCGCCTAGGCTGCGCGTCATGTTCCCGAGGGCCGACCCGAGATCGGACCGGTGGGCGATCCTCGCACTGCTGTGCTTCAGCCTGCTCCTGATCGCCGTCGACGCGACAGTCCTGCACATCGCCGTGCCGGCGCTGACCGCCGCACTCGAACCGACGGGCGTGCAGCTGCTCTGGATCATCGACGTCTACTCGCTCGTGGTGGCGCCGCTGCTGGTCACGTTCGGGACGCTGGGCGACCGTTACGGGCGGCGGCGGCTGGTGCTGCTCGGCTATGTCGTGTTCGGGCTCGCGTCGCTGGCCGCCGCGTTCGCGACCACGCCCGAGGCGCTGATCGCGGCGCGGGCGTTCCAGGGGGTCGGCGGGGCGATGATCATGCCCGCCACGCTCTCGATCATCCGGCAGGTCTTCACCGACCGGCGGGAACGCGCGATCGCGCTGGGGATCTGGAGCGCGGTCGCGGCCGGGGGCGCGGCCGTCGGGCCGGTGCTCGGCGGCGTGCTCGTGGAGCACTTCTGGTGGGGCACGGTCTTCCTGATCAACGTGCCGCTGCTGATCGTCGCGCTGCCGCTGGCCGCCCGGCTCATCCCCGACGTCTCGGAGTCGCACGGCCATTCCTGGGACGGGCTGAGCGCGCTGCTGTCGGTCGCGGGCGTGCTCGCCGTCGCCTTCGGGCTCAAGGAGGCCGGGTACGGCCACACGGTGGGCCGGGGCGCGGCCGTGCTGATCCTGCTCGCCGGGGTGGCGGTGCTGGCGTGGTTCGTCGCCCGGCAGCGCGCGCTGGCGTCGCCGCTGCTCGACCTCGGGCTGTTCGCCAACCGGGGGTTCTCGACCGGGGTGGCGTGCGTGCTGTTCGCGGTGTTCGCGCTGGTGGGGCTGGAGCTGGTGCTGGCGCAGTACCTGCAGCTCGTGCTCGGGCTCTCGCCCCTCAACGCGGCTCTGCGGATGCTGCCGCTGATGGTCGCGGCGATCTGCGGCGCTCTTACGGCGGCCTACGTGCTGCGGCGCGTCGGGCTGCGGGCCACCATGAGCGGCGGGCTCACACTGACCGCGCTGTCGCTGCTGCCCACGCTCGGCTGGGGGGCCGAAGACCATCCGATCTCGCTGGCGTTCTGTTTCGCCGGGATCGGCTTCGGCATCGAGGTCGCCCTGCTGGCCGCCTCCGACGCCATCATGTCGGCCGCGCCCGAGTCGCGCGCCGGCGGCGCCGCCGCCATCGAGGAGACCGCCTACGAACTGGGCGCGGGCCTCGGCATCGCAGGCCTGGGCACGATCACGACCATCGTGTACGCGCCGGGGATCGGCGCGATCGCCGACGTATCGGACGCCGTGATCGCCCAGGCCAAGGGGTCGCTCGCGGCGGCGGCCCATGTGGCCGACGAGCTGGGCGGCGCGGCCGGAGTGGCCCTGCTGCAAGTGGCCCGATCGGCGTTCGTGTCGGGGCTGCACGCCGCCGTCGGGGTGAGTGTCGTGTTGCTGCTGGCCAACGCGTTCGTGGTGGCGGTGCTGGTGCCGGCTCGTGAACGACGGACCGAAAATGAACGTCTCTCTGTCTGACATAGGAGGGTTGGTTATGGGGCAATTGCCTCGTGAAGCCAACCCATAACCCCTCAGAATGAGTCACGTGAAGAAAACCTTCCACGACCTCGCCACGCTCGCGGCCCGCATAGGCGTCGGCGGGATCTTCTTCGCCAACGGCTGGGCCAAGCTGCGGGCCGGCCTGGACGCGACCGAGACGCAGTTCACCCAGCTCGACGCGCCGATCCCGGAGTTCTGGGCGGCCGCCACGATGCTCATCGAGTTGCTCGGCGGCACCCTGCTCATCGCCGGAGCGGCCGTGAAGGTCGTCGGCGTGCTGCTGTTCGCCGAGGCGCTCGCGGTGTTCATCCTCGCCGCCGGTGACACCGGCCTCCCTCTGACGGGTGGCAGCGTGCAGCTCGTGGTGGCGCTGGGCGCCGCGTCGGTGCTGCTGTCGGTCAACGGCGCCGGACGTCTTTCGGTCGACCAAATGGTCATCATCAAGCGGCGCGACGCCGAGGCGGCCGACGAGATCGCGGCCGACATGGAGGCCGACAACGTCATCAACGCGCTGCGTGAACCGACGCGGGGAGAGCCGAAGCGGGGCGAACCGACCCAGTCGAAGCCCTCTCCGGACTCGGAGAGGACGCCGGAGAAGACCGAGCCGCACAAGGGCCCGGTCACCTTCCCCAACCAGCCCGAAGAGTCGACCGCCCCCCACGCCAAGCCGAAACCCGTCGCCCGCAAGCCCCGCCGCGACACGACGACGGAAAGCCGCAGCGAGCCTGCCCCGGGCGGTGGAGAGCCGGGCGACACCCTTGTCGCCGGCCGCCGCAGCGGCAAGCCCGAATAGCCACCGGTCACGGCTCGGCGGAGCTGATGGCCAGGCCTGTCGTCGTCGCGGGGTGAAACCGGCGCGGCCGGTTGGCGCCGGGTGCGGTCGCCTCGGGGGTCGGCGGGCGGTGCCGTGGTAGGCGGAGCCGTAACGGAGAAAATGGGTTTATGAGCCTTCCTGTTATCGACGTGAGCCCCTTGCTCTCCCACGGGCCCGCTGACCAGATCGCCGCCGAGATCGAGGCCGCCTGTGTGGACAGCGGATTTTTTTACGTGGCCGGGCACGGGGTTCCCGCTGAGCTGATCTCCGAGCTCGACGACTGCGCGCGGCGCTTCTTCGCGCTGCCCGAGGAGACCAAGCTCAAGATCGCCATGTCTCGTGGCGGCAAGGCCTGGCGTGGGTTCTTTCCGGTCGGCGGTGAGCTGACCTCGGGGAAGCCCGACCTGAAGGAAGGGATCTACTTCGGTGCGGAGCGGGAGCCCGACGGGCGTCCGCTGCACGGCCGGAACCTGTTCCCGGACGAGATCCCCGAGATGCGCGACGTCGTTCTGCGCTATCTCGGCGCGGTCGAAGTCGCGGCGCAGGCCGTCTTGAGCGGAGTGGCGCTCAGCCTCGGGCAGCCCCGGGACTACTTCTCGGCGGGCTCGACGGCCGATCCGACGGTGCTGTTCCGGATATTTCACTATCCGCCCGGCGTGGAGGACTCCTGGGGCGTCGGTGAGCACACCGACTACGGGCTGCTGACGCTGCTGCTGCAGGACTCCAACGCGGGGTTGCAGGTGCGCACGTCGCAGGGGTGGACGGACGCGCCGCCGATCCCGGGGACGTTCGTGTGCAACATCGGGGACATGCTCGACCGGCTGACCGGCGGGCACTACCGGTCGACGCCGCACCGGGTGTTCAACGGCAGCGGGCGCGACCGGCTGTCGTTCCCGTTCTTCTTCGACCCGGGCTGGGACAGCGAGCTGCCGCCGCTGCCGCCCACCGCCAAGGGTTTCCAGCGGTGGGACGGGCAGGACCTGCGGGCCTTCACCGGCACCTACGGCGACTACCTCCTGGGGAAGGTCTCCAAGGTGTTCCCCGACCTGAAGACCGAGGTCATCTAGAGGCCGTTGCGGGCGATGACCTCGCGGTACCAGTGGGCGCTGGCGCGAGGGGTGCGCTCCAGGGTGTCGTAGTCGACCCGGATCAGGCCGAAGCGCTTGTGGTAGCCGCGGGCCCACTCGAAGTTGTCGAGCAGCGACCACACCAGGTATCCGCGCAGGTCGGCGCCGCGTTCGATGGCGTTCGCGGCCGCTCTGAAGTGGCCGTCGAGGAACGCGACGCGGTCCTGGTCGTCGACGCCGTCGGGGTAGGCGGCGCCGTTCTCGGTGATCATCAGCGGGACGCCGGGATACTCGACCGACAGGCGGACCAGCAGGTCTTCCAGGCCCTGCGGGATGACCTCCCAGTTCATCTCGGTCGGCTCGCCGCGCGGCGGGAGCCAGGCGATGCCCTCGCAGCCGGGGTACTCGTCGTGGCCCTTCGACGCCGGGTCGGCGGCCAGGCGGGCGACGGTGTAGTAGTTCACGCCCAGCAGGTCGATCGGCTCGAACGGCAGGTCGTCGAGGTCGGTGAACTTGGCGATGTGGGCGGCCACGTCGTCGGGGTAGCGACCGTCCTTCAGCGCGGGGTCGAGGAACAGGCGGTTGGCCAGGCCGTCGGGGAGCGTGGTCACGTCGGGGTCGCCGACCATCGGGGTCAGGTTGAGCGTCAGGCTGACCTCCTGGGCGCCGCCCGCGCGCAGCGCGCGTACCCCCAGCATGTGGGCCTTGAGCAGGTGGTGGGCGGCGGTGAAGGCGGCGGCCGGGTCGGTGACGCCGGGGGCGTGGCGGCCGGAGGCGTGGCCGACGAAGGCGGAGACCCACGGCTCGTTGAGGGTGGTCCAGGTCTGCACGCGGTCGCCGAGTCGGGCGTGCATGATCGCGGTGTATTCGGCGAACCGCTCGGGCGTCGCGGGGTCGCGCCAGTCGAGGGCGGCCGGGAGGTCCCAGTGGTAGAGGGTCGCGACCGGTTCGACGTCCCTGGTCAGGAGTTCGTCGACGAGGCGGTCGTAGAAGTCGAGGCCCGCTTCGAGCGGAGCCCCCTTACCCTCGGGCTGGATGCGGGGCCAGGCGATCGAGAAGCGGTAGGACTTCAGGCCGAGGTCGGCCATGAGGCCGACGTCCTCGCGGTAGCGGTGGTAGTGGTCGCAGGCGACGTCACCCGTGTGGCCGTCGGCGGTCTTCCCGGGGGTGTGCGAGAAGACGTCCCAGATGGAAGGACCTCGGCCGTCTTCGGTGACCGCTCCCTCGATCTGGTACGACGCCGTGGCCGCACCCCAGCGGAAGCCTTCCGGAAAGGTGATCAACGTGTGCTCTCCCTGATCGTGAGACGGGGTTCCAGCAGGAGCGACCCGGCCGGCAACCCGTCGAGCTTGGCCATCAGCAGCCGGACCGCCTCCCGGCCCAGTTCCTCGGCCGGGATCAGCACCGAGGTGAGCCGGGCCCGCTCGGCGATGTCGTCGGGGCAGATCGCGACGACCGACACGTCGTCGGGCACGGACCGGCCGAGGGCACGCAGCGCCCCCAGCACGTGGCCGACGGCCGCCTCGTTGTGCACGACCAGCCCGGTCAGGCCCGGGTGGGCGTCCAGCAGCAGCTTCACCGCCGAGGCCACCTCGTCGTAGGTCTCCTCGCACGGCACCGCTCGCGCGGACAGGTCACGCCGGGTCGCCTCCGCCAGGAACCCTGCCCTGGTCCGTTCGGCGAAACCCGTGCCGCGTTCGTAGACGACCTCGGGGGCGCCCAGCAGCGCCATCTCGCGGTGGCCACGCTCGGCCAGGTGCTCCGCGCACAGCGCGCCGGCCCGCTGGAAGTCGAGGTCGACGCAGGTCAGGCCCTCGGCGTCGGCGGGGAAACCGATGAGCACGCTCGGTTCGGCGAGCTTGCGCAGCAGGGAGACGCGGGCGTCGTGCACCTCGACGTCCATCAGCAGCAGGCCGTCGACCATAGCGCTGGCCGCCACCCGGCGCAGGCCGTCGGGGCCCTCGTCGGCGGTCATCAGCAGGACGTCGTGGTCGTACTGCCTGGCCGTGGCGACGACCGAGGTCGCGAACTGCATCAGGACCGGCAGGTTCATCCCGGCTCGCAGCGGCAGGACCAGGGCGATCACGTTGGCGCGCTTGCTGGCGAGGGCGCGGGCGCCCGCGTTGGGGTGATAGCCGAGCACCCGCACGCTGTCGAGCACCCGCTGCCGGGTGGTGGCCGAGATGGCCCGCTTTCCGCTCAGGACGTAGGAGACCGTGGACACCGCCACCCCCGCGTGCCGGGCGACGTCGGCGATCGTCACCGTCCTCACGCGTGGGATCCCTGACGGAACTCCACCACGGTCACGGTTACTCCCTCGTTCTCGCACACGAGATAAACATCGCGCACTCCGGTCACCGGCGAAAGGTGCGCCCGGGTCTCGACTGGATCAAACCGCGAGGTCGTGCGGGGCACCGCGACCGTGGTGGCGATCTCGCCGAGGGGGTCGCCGAGCCGGAGGGTGACCACGCCGCCGTCGTCGCTGGCGGCCGTCACCGCGACCGTCGTCTCCTCGCCGAAGTCGACGTCGCGGAACAGGATCCAGGCTCCCGGCCCGGCCGACCTGACGGCGTCGCCGGTCTCGCGGGTGGCCTCACAGAGGGTCATGCCGTCGTAGTCGTCGCAGGTCACGGCGTCGAGCCGGGCGGGGTCGCGGGGCGGGACGGTCTCCCCCGGCAGGTCGAACCTGGTGCACAGCCTGATCGCGCCGCTGGAGGACCCGACCTGGGCCTTGCAGGGGGCGGCCTCGACGACGAACCGGCTCCGCGTCACGTCCCAGAAGGCGAGGTCGTCGAGCGGCACGGTGACGCCCACTCTGCGGCTCTCACCGGGCGCGAGGCAGACCTTCACGAAACCCCGCAGCGAGCGCACGGGCTGCTTGACCCGTGAGCGGCACTGGTGGGTGTAGAACTGCACGACCTCGACGCCAGGACGGGCGCCGGTGTTGGTGACGGTGGCCTCCAGGCGCAGCGTCGTCCCGCCGGGTGCGGCCGTCAGGTCGCGGTAGCCGAACGTGGTGTAGCTCAGGCCGTGGCCGAACGGGTAGAGGGGCCGGCCGCGGAAGTAGAGGTAGGTCGCGTCGGTGGCGATGATGTCGTAGTCGAGCAGGTCGGGGAGTTCGCCCGCCGACCGGTACCACGTCTGGGTGAGCCGCCCGCCCGGGTCGGCGTCGCCGAAGAGCACGTCGGCGAGGGCGTGGCCGTACTCCTGGCCGCCGTGCGACGACCACAGGATCGCGGGCACGTTCGCCTGGGCCCAGTTGAGCGCGAACGGGTAGCCGCTGGACACGACGAGGACGGTGTTCGGGTTGGCGGCGTACACCGCCTTGAGCAGTTCCTCCTGCAGCGGCGGGAGTGCGAGGTCGGTGCGGTCCTCGGTCTCCCGGCCGTTGACCAGCGGATGGTCGCCTAAGACCACGATCGCGACGTCGGCCTCGGCGGCCAGCCGGACGGCGGTGGCCTGACCGCTCTCGACGGTCTCCACGACGAGGACGGCCGCGTTCTCCGGGTCGTCGGCCAGGGTGAGGACCCCCCGGTCGATCCCGACGTATCGCCCGGTGGAGATGTGGCGCAGGACCATGCCCCGGAAACGGTCCTCCATCCGGAACGTCTGCCGGACCTCCCAGCCGCTCGGCCCCGGCTGGTCGTTGACGAGCACGCCGCCGCCGTCGACGCCGACGTGGCGGCCGTTGGCGACGCTGCGCAGCACGATCGCGCCGCCGCCCCAGTCGAACAGGTCGAACTCGGCCGACGGGCCGGTGACCAGCGGCCCGCCGGTGGTCTCGGCGCTCGCCGACACGTAGCCCTCGTCGGAGCGCAGCACGATCCGGTCGACGCCCTCGCAGAACAGCGTCTCGACGCGTCCGGCGAGGCCGGCGCGGGCGGTGACCTGGTAGGGCAGCGTGCCGCTGTACCAGTCTTCGAGCAGCACGTCGGCCAGCGGGCCGACGACCGCCACCTTCCTGGACGTCAGCGGCAGCAGCCCGTCGTTCTTGAGCAGCGTCATCGACTCGGTGGCGGCCTCCCTGGCCAGCGCCTGGTGCTCGGGCCGGTTGACCACCGCTTCGGTGATCTCCTGGTAGGGCTCCACCGGGTCGAACTCGCCCAGCCGGACGCGCAGCGACAGGGCGTGCCGAACTGCGGTCTCGATGTGGGACTCGTCGATCAGGCCGCGCTGCAGGGCCTTCACGATGTGGCCGAGGGTCGCCTCCGGGGAGGCGTCGTCCTGAGTGAAGCTGTCGAGACCCGCCTTCAGGGCGTGGGCGTACGCCGCGGGCGGGTCGTCGTAGTAGGCCTGGAGGCCGAACAGGTTCGCGGGGGCGTAGGCGTCGCTGACGACCAGCAGGTCGTCGCGGGCCCAGCCGCGCAGCACGTCGTTGATCAGCGGGGACAGATGGGCCGGGCGGCCGTTCACCAGGTTGTAGCTGGGCATCACGGCCACCGCCGCGCCCGCCTCGACGGGGGCGCGGAAGGCGCGGAGTTCGTATTCGTGCAGCACGCGGGGCGGCAGATTGCTGCTCGTCACGCAGCGGTCGGTCTCATTGTTGTAGGCCAGGAAGTGTTTCAGCGTCGGCGCCGTCTTCATGACCCGGCCGTCGCCTTTGAGGCCCGACGCGTAGGCCGTCCCGAAGACGCCGGTCAGCCACGCGTCCTCGCTGTAGCCCTCCTCGTTGCGGCCCCAGCGCGGGTCGCGTAACGGGTTCACGACCGGCGCCCAGACGTTGCGCCCGGCGCCCGCCCGGTCCTTGCGGTGGAAGGCGATCACCTCGTCGGCGGTGGCCGCGCCGACGCGGCGCACCAGCTCCGGGTTCCAGGTGCTGGCCAGGCCCACGGCCTGCGGGAACACGGTCGCCGGGCCCAGCCAGGCCAGGCCGTGCAGGGCCTCGGTGCCGGTGCGGAACGGTTCCAGGCCGAGCCGTTCGACAGGGGCCTGATATTGGTGCAGCAGGCCGATCTTCTCGTCGATGGTGAGCCGGGCCAGCAGGTCGGCGACGCGTTCGGCGACCGGGAGAGCGGGGTCGCGGAAGGGTTCGCTCATGGGCACGTCCTCGGTCGAAGCGCTTCGAAATGGGAGCAGAGACGCGGAAAGAAGCGCTTGGAGGTCAGATGTCGAAGCGCTTCGAAAACGTTTCGCCGACGTTACGCCGGACTTATCCGAAGAGTGCCGCTTAACCGGTTCGGGGTCAAGACCCAATCACTCGGCCCGCAGCGTCTCCGCCAGGTGGAGCCGGGCGGCCCGGCGGGCGGGCAGCGCCGCCAGCACCATGACGACCACGAGGGCGACGGGCACGGCCAGGGCGAGCGTCTCCACGGGAGTCGGCGGGACGTACACGAGCGGGGTGCTCTCGGCCACCAGCCGCCACAGCGCGCGACCGGCCGCCACCCCGAGCGGCACGCCGAAGAGCAGGCCCGTCGCCGCCAGCGCGACGGCCTGGGTGCGGGGGATCCAGCGGACCTGCCGGGGGGTCATGCCCAGCGCGCGCAGCACGGCGACGTCGTGCCGCCGTCGCCGCACCGTGGCGCTCACCGCGTTGGCGAGCGTCGCCAGGGCGAGCAGACCGAGGGATCCCGCCAGCACCAACGGCAGCACCCGCGCGTCGCGGATCCCCGCGACCTGCGGCGGCAGGAGCGCGGGTGTCACGCTCACCTCCGGGCCGATCGCCTGCCGGAGCCGCCGCAGCACCGTTCCCGGCTCGGCACCCGGCCGGAAGGCGACCAGCCCGAGGATGATGTCGAACGTCCGGGCGAGCCGGTCGTAGCCGCCCGAGGTGACGATCGCGCCGTCGTCGTAGATGTTGGACACGCCGATCGGCAGCAGGCCGACGGCCGAGACCCGGAAGTCCCCGGCGCCGACCGGCCCGGTGAGCCTGACCCGGTCGCCCACGTCGGCGCGCAACTGATCGGCGGTGGTGACGGCCAGGAGCACCTCGTCGTCGGCCGCCGGCGCCGTCCCCCGCACGACCTCCGGCGGCACCCGGCCGCTCATCGGGGACATGCCGTAGGCGACGAAGACGGCTTCGTCGGCCGAGACGACCGTGGACCGGGCCTCCACGACACCCGCCACATCGGGGTCTTGGACGATCTTCGCGAGCACCCCCGCCTCACCGCGGTCACCGTTGTAACCGAGGAACGCCACGGCCTGGTGGGTCTGCCCGAAGCGGGACGGGTCACCGGCCGCGTCGGCCACCCCGGCCGAGAAGGTCAGCGCGGCGACCAGCCCGACGATCCCCGCCAGGGTCCCGGCGACCGTACGGCTCACGGCCTGGCGCAGGCCCGCGACCACCTGCACCGGGAGGTCCAGCCGGACGAGGGAGGAGGACATGGCCGACCCGGCCGGCCTGCGGGGCGTCCGTCTGGCCCAGGTGAGCACCGCCACCTCCACCGCGATCAGCACCGGGACCACGACGAGCGGGGGCGCCAGGATCAGCATGTCGAGGTGGAGGCCCGGGTCGGGTTCGTAGTTGGCGGCGGCGCCGACCGGCGTCCAGATCGAGGCCACCGCCGCCCCGCAGAAGCCGAGCGCGCTTCCGGCCAGACCGGCGGCGACCGGGCCCAGCGCGGCGGCCGCCGTCTCCTGCCACGGCGTCAGCCCACCCGCCCGCAACATCCTCAGGTCGGCCTGCGACGACTCGGCGGTGCGGGCGACGTACAGGCCGATCGTGACGGCGGCCACGGCCAGCGCGGCAAGGCCGAAGGCGAGCACGGTGAGCGCCTGGAAGGAGGTGAGCCGGTCGTAGTGGCGGAAGGTCACGCTCAGGTCGTCGACCTGGATGGGGATCCTGGTCAGCGCCTCCATCTGGGCGCGCAGCCTCGGCACCCCGGCGGCACCGTCGGCGAGCCGGGCCAGCGCGACGGTGAAGCCCCGGCCCGAGGCGCCCATGAGGTTGTCGCGGTACTGCCGGAAGAGACCGGAGGAGGGCAGCACGACACCGGGGCCGTCGACGCCGTCGGAGAAGAACGGCGACCTGATGACGCCGACGATCGTCGCGGTGATCCGGGGTCCGTGACCGCCGCCGAGCCCGCCTCCGGCGTCGGCCAGCAGGTCGACCTCTTCGGGGGTGCTGAGCTTGATCGTCACGGTGTCGCCGACGGTCTTGCCGTAGAGCACGGTGTAACGATGCTGGACCACGACCTCGTCGGCCCGCGCCGGATCGGGCAACCGGCCCGCCAGCAGCACCGGGCGCTCGATGTCCCGCCACAGCGCGGCGTCCGCCGGCGGCACGGAGAACCAGTTCAGCGGGACGTCGTCGACGTAGAGCCCGGCGACGGCCCAGGGGGCGACGGCTTCGACCCCGGGCAGGGCGCGCACCCGGTCCCAGTCCATGGCGGGATCGAGGTTGGAGATCATCGCGTGCGCGGGCAGGGTGGCCTCGCGCAGCCGGTCGCGGGCGCTCTCCCCGCGCCGCGCCCCCGCCAGCGCGGCCGACACCACGGCCACCCCGACGGCGACCAGAAGCACGAGTGCGCACAGTTCCCGCCGCCTGCGGCGGGCCTCGATGCCGAACCAGGCGGCCAGTATTCCCACAAAGCCGACTTTCCGCCGCCTGCGGCCTGGTGCAACAGGGTGCTGGCCCCCGGCTACAGACCGAGATCGGTCAGCCCGGGATGGTCGTCGGGGCGGCGGCCGAGCGGCCAGTGGTACTTACGCTCCGACTCCTCGATCGGGAGGTCGTTGATGGAGGCGTGCCGGTGCGCCATCAGCCCGTCGTCGTCGAACTCCCACTGCTCGTTGCCGTAGGAGCGATACCACTGGCCGGAGTCGTCGTGGCATTCGTACGCGAACCGGACCGCGATGTGGTTCCCGGTGAACGCCCACAATTCCTTGATGAGCCGGTATTCCAGCTCCCGGTGCCACTTGCGGGTCAGGAAGTCGACGATCTCGGCGCGGCCGGTGACGAACTCGGCCCGGTTGCGCCAGCGGCTGTCGAGGGAGTAGCCGCGCGACACCCTCTCGGGGTCGCGGCTGTTCCAGGCGTCCTCGGCCAGGCGGACCCGTTCGAGTGCGCTTTCCCTGGTGAACGATGTCATGAATCCGGTCGTACCCCCTCCAACCGATGTCTCCGCCCCGGCGTTCATAAGGGATGAGAGGAGAAACGTGGATCGATATGAGGGTTTCCGGGAGTTCCTCCGCGCCAGGCAGCTGGCGTTGATGCGGACGTCCTATCTGTTGTGCGGGGACGCCCATCAGGCCGAGGACCTGTTCAGAACGTGCTGGTGCGGGTGGCCGGGAACTGGCGGAGGATCGCCGCGGCGGGCAACCCCGAGGCCTACGTGCGCCGGTCGCTGGTCAACGAGCACATCTCGTGGTGGCGGCGGCAGCGGCGGAACCTGACGGTCGCCGGCGCGGCGAGGCAGAGCCGCGATCCCGGCGACGAGAGCGTCAGCCGGATCGTGCTGTGGCAGGCGCTGTCCCGGCTGACACCCCGGCAGCGGGCCGTTCTGGTTTTGCGCTTCTACGAGGACCGCAGCGTCCACGAGACCGCCGGCCTGGCGCGGCGCAGAAGGGCGGTGGCCCTCTCGGCCTCCTCGGCCCTGGGCGTCACGGCCGTCCTGACGATCATCACCGCCGTGCTCGCCGGGGTGCTGCCGGGCGCGGGCGGGCAGGTCGCGACCTCCGCCGAGGCGGTGCTGCCCGCCTCGGGAGTGTCACCGGCGGCCTACGCCTCCTTCGACTGGTGCGGCGAGGGACCGAAGGAAGGGAAGATGCCCGACCTGTCCGGGCGCGACTGCCTCCAGTGGCGGGTGGTGACGCGTTCGGGCGACAGCTACAACATGCCCGAGGCGATGAGCGTCGTCCCCGGGGAGCACGAAGGCCCGTACATGCTCGTCGCCGCCCCGGTCGCGATCACCGCGGACGGACGGAAGATCGCCTACTACAGCGTGAAGGACGGCAGGTTCGCGGTCCGCGATCTGGAGTCCGGCCAGGTGCGGCTCGCGCCGCCGCTCTTCTCGACCGCCGACATCGTGAAGAACGGCGCGGAGATCACGTTGTCACCCGACGGACGTTTCCTCGCCGTCGGCGACGCGACGAACCCGGTCGATGCTCAGACCGACACCCTGGTCGACATCGAGACGGGCGAGACGACCGTCCTCCCGGCGGGCTGGCAGGTGCGGAGCATCGGCGCGGGCGGCGGCCCGCTCGTCGCGTACGGCCCCGACCGTCTCGGCCTGCTCACCGACGGGGAGATGCGGCCCTTCACCGACACGGCATGGCACACCCCCGGCTGGCCGACCTCCGACGGGACGACCGTCGCCTATCTCACCCGCCCCGCGCGGGAGGAGGCCTCCCCCGGCGAGACCGAGATCGTCACCGTGGACGCCGGCACCAGCGAGACGCGGACCAGGACCCGGCTGCAGCGACCGCCCGGCGATTTCTTCCCGCTGCGCATGGGGCCCTGGCTCAACGCGACCGAGGTCACGGCGGTCGTCGCCACGCCGCGATCCCCCGGACCCGGGGACCAGAAGCCCTCCCGCCTCTGGCGGACCTACGCGATCGACGTCACCACGGGGACGATCCGCACGCTGGACACCTACTCCTACCCGGGCTGGCTCGGCGACCTCGTCCTGCCGGGTTTCTAGTTGTACGGGTTGTCGTAGAAGGCGGAATTGGTGTGGTAGGTGCTGTTCGGCGGGTTGAACTTCACGCCGTCGACGACGATCGCCACGTTGTTGATGGTCGCGCCCGCGGTCACCTCGCCGGACAGGAGGGTGGCCTGACCCGTGCACTGCGGGATCGTCACCGCCGTGCCACCGGCCGGAAGCGGACTCCGCCAGGCGCCGTTGACCGACGCGTAGAGCGTGGGGCGGCTGTAGCTGCCCTGCCAGCACACCGCGATCGAGTAGCGGTATTTGGTGTTCCCGTCGTCGAAGGCGATCGTGCCGTAGGCGCCGGAGAGCTTGATGCCCTGGCCGTACACGTCGATGTTCACCGGGAGGTCGGATCCGTAGGCGGCCTGGGCCGGCGCGACCGGTGTCACCAGAACAGCCAGCAGCGCGACGGCGAGAACCCGCGATAAACGACTCATGCCCTGAATATCAGCGCGAACGACCTCCGCGTCAACGGGAATCCGGGCCTTAAATTAAGTCCTAGGCAGGCGCGGGCAGCCGTCCGGAATCGACGGAGTCGAGCACCCGGGCCGCCGCGCCGAGAGCCGCGGCGCCGTAGCCGAGGCCGGAGACCACGAGCCGGCAGCCGCCTCCCCCGGGCGCCAGGGTCCGGCTGAGCATCTCCTGTTCGGCCCGCGCCAGAATCCACGGCGCGAGCTTCACGTAGTAGCCGCCCAGCACCACGACCTCGGGATTGATCAGATTCGCGACGATCCCGACGCCCTTGCCGAGGTTCTCCGCGAGGGTGTCGAGCAGCGCGAGCACGGTCGGGTCGCCGGCCTCGGCCCGCTGCACCACCTCGTCGATCTCGGGCTCCAGTTCCTCCGGGGACACCCCGCCGGGAACCGTGCGGGCAAGTATCGCGCCCAGTCCGGCCACCACCTCGAGGCAGCCCCGCCGCCCGCAGAGGCACGGAGGCCCGCCGGGCACGATCTCGATGTGCCCGATCTCGCCACTGAACCCGGCCCCACCGCGCCGCAGCCGCCCGTCGAGCACGATCCCGGCGCCGACCCCGATCTCGCCGGTCAGATAGATCAGGTTCTGCACGCCGCGATGAGGCCCGAACCGCAACTCCGCCAGCGCGCCCAGATTGGCGTCGTTGTCGGCCAGCACCGGGAAGCCCGGATCGCGCAGCGCTTTGGCCAGGTCACCGGCCAGGTCGACGTCGCGCCACCCGAGGTTCGGGGCCACCCGCACCGAACCGTTCAGATCGACGAGCCCCGGCACCGCGACGGTGAGGCCGAGCACCTGCCGGGCGTCTTTGGTCATCCGGTTCACCACGCGGCGGGCGACGCCGGCGATCCCGGCGACCGCCTGGCCCGGCGAGGCCGAGCCGCCGGGGAAGGACCGCCGCCACGACAGCAACTCTTCGCCCTTGAGGTCGACCGCGACCGCCGTCAGATAGTCGACGTTCACCTCGATGCCGACCGCCGCGTAGGGCGAGCCGTCGAGCACGAGCATGGTCGCCGGGCGGCCCACCCGGTTCTCGGTCAGCCCCGTCTCGCGCAGCAGCCGGCGGTCGATCAGGTCGGCGACCAGGCTCGACACCGTGGCCTTGTTGAGGCCGGTCGTGGCGGCGATGTCGGCGCGCGAGCAGGGGGCGTTCTCCCGCACGAACCGCAGCACGACGGCGAGGTTGGTGGCCCGCACATCGGTGAAGTCGGCCGGCTGTGGGCCGGAGGCGCTTCCCTGCGTGTTGGTGATCAATTGAGCCCCGTTCCGTGTCGGCCCCATCATCCCGCACTTGTGGCGACTTGGGTTCTGGACTAGTTTGTTTGGTCGTTAGACTAACTAACTCTACCAGGAAGGGGGCGCTTCATGAGAACCACAACGAGACGGGGATTCCTCGGTCTCGCCGGGCTGAGCGTGCTCGCCGCCTGCTCCGCCCCGCCGGGACCGAAACCCGGCGCCAAGGCCACCGCGGCCGCGATGGACAAACTCGCGGCGCTGGTGCCCAAATATGTGCCGCGTACGGTGCTGACCCCCGACATTCCGGGCTCGGTGCCCGGCTTCGGGCGCGACGGATACCTGTCCTATCCGTCGGGCGAGAAGCTGGTCGACCTGGTCAAGGCCGTCCCCGGCAAGGGCGGCTCATACAAGGTGATGGTGCCGACCTGGAGCCCGCTCCCGGCGCCGCTCGGCCAGAACGCCTACTACGACGCCGTCAACAAGGACCTCGGCGCGACCGTCGAGTTCAACTACCTCGACGGCCTGACCATCAACGACAAGCTGCCGACCCTGCTGGCCGGTGGCGACGTCGCCGACGTGACCACGCTCCCCGGCTGGGCGCTGACCGCCGTGCCCGACTACTCGCGCGCGGTCGACGGCCTGTTCGAGGACCTCACCCCGTATCTGGCGGGCGACGTCTCGGCGAAGTACCCCGGTCTGTCGGCGCTGCCGACCCTGGCCTGGCAGTACTCCGTCTTCGGCGGCAAGCTCAAGGCGGTGCCTTCCTACCCGACGCCGCAGTTCGGCTGGGTGCTCTTCTACCGCAAGGACCTCTGGGACGAACTGGGTCAGGCCGCCCCGAAGAGCGCCGACGACCTGTTCGAGATGGGCAAGGCCGTCACCGACGCCAAGAAGGACCGCTGGGCCTTCAGCGACATCTTCCCGATGGTGGAGGAGATCTTCCGGGCCCCCAAGAAGTGGCGCAAGGAGGGCGGCTCCCTGGTCCATCGCTACGAGACGCCCGAATACGCCGCCGCCGTCGAGTGGATGCGCAAGGCCGTGGACGCCGGGCTGGTGCACCCCAACGTCCTGTCGGCCAAGTCGGCCGCCGACGACAAGGAGCTGTTCAAGTCGGGCCAGATCCTGGTGAAGAGCGACGGTTTCTCGTTCTGGGCCGAGACGCTCATCCAGGTCGGCAAGGAGAAGCCCGGTTTCTGGATGGAGCCGGTGCCGGTGTTCGGGGCCGACGGGGGCAAGCCCGAATACCGGATGAACCAGGACCCGGGCTACACGTTCATCAAGAAGGGCACCCCGAAGGAGAAGGTCGAGGAACTGCTCGCGATCTTCGAATACCTCTCGGCGCCCTTCGGCAGCCAGGAGCAGCTCCTGTTCAACAACGGCGTCGAGGGCGTCCACTTCACCCGCGACGCGGCCGGCGCCCCGCAGGTGACCGAGCTCGGGCCGAAGGAGATCGTGGGCAGCTACGTGTGGCTCGGCGGCCGGGTCGACCCGATCTTCGAGTCGCAGGCCCACCCGAAGTACGTGGAGACCGCGACCACCTGGTGGAACGCCGCAGCGCAGGTCCGGCACCAGGATCCGTTCGACGGCATCAGGATCGAGGAGCCCGGCGACTTCACCGCCGCGGCGAAGCCGTTCGATGACAAGGTCGTCGACATCATCCGGGGCCGCCGCGCACTGAGCACCCTCCAGCAGGCGATCACCGAGTGGAAGACGGGCGGCGGCGACGCCGGTCGTGAGTTCTACACGAAGGTCCTCACCGACAATGGCCGTTCTTAAGGCCCGCAAGCGCGCGGACTCCCGGCCGGCGGATGCCCTGACCTCATCCGCCGGCCGGGCCCGGCCTCCGTTACTGGCCAGACTCCGGCGTGACTGGCAGTTGCTGGCCATGACGCTCCCGGCGGTCGCGCTGGTGGTGGTGTTCCACTACGTGCCGACGCTGGGCAACGTCATCGCCTTCCAGGACTACTCCCCCTACGACGGCATCACCGGCAGCCCGTGGGTCGGGCTCTACAACTTCCAGTGGCTGCTGTCGGACCCGGAGTTCTGGACCGCGCTGCGCAACACGATCACGATCACCGCGTTCCAGCTCGTGTTCTACTTCCCGATCCCGATCGCGCTGGCGATCCTGCTCGACAGCGTGCTGTCGCGGCGGCTGCGCCTGTTCATCCAGGGCATCGTCTACATGCCGCACTTCTTCTCGTGGGTGCTGGTCGTGGCGCTGTTCCAGCAGATCCTCGGCGGGGCCGGGCTGCTCGCCCAGACGCTCCGCCAGGCCGGGCACGAGCCGTGGAACATCATGACCAACCCCGACGCGTTCATCGTGCTGGTCACCGCTCAGTCGGTCTGGAAGGACGCGGGCTGGGGCACGATCATCTTTCTCGCCGCTCTCGCCGCGATCAACACGAATCTGTACGAGGCCGCGGCGGTCGACGGGGCCTCCCGGTGGCGTCGCATGTGGCACATCACGCTGCCCGGGTTGCGGCCGGTGATCCTGCTGCTCCTGATCCTGCGGCTGGGCGACGCGCTGAACGTCGGCTTCGAGCAGTTCTTCCTGCAGCGCGACGCCGTGGGAGCCGAGGCGGCGGAGGTGCTGGACACCTTCGTCTACTGGCGGACCCTGATGACCGGCGCGTGGAGCTACGGCGCGGCGGCGGGGCTGTTCAAGGGCCTGGTCGGGCTCATCCTCATCGTGGTGGCCAACAAGGTCGCCCATCGGTTCGGCGAGCAGGGGATCTACAAACGATCATGACTACCCGTCCCGTCTGGCAGGAACGGCCGACCGTCTTCGGGCTGACGCTGAAGACCGTCGTGCTGACGCTGCTCGTGCTGGCCATGGTCTATCCGATCTACGTCGTGGTGCTGACCAGCCTGTCGACCGCCGCCACCGTCACCGAGGCGGGCGGCCTGGTCACCCTGCCGGGCGATCTGTCGCTCGACGCCTACCGGGAGCTGTTCGGCGGGGGCGTGGTGACGCGCGCGGTGCTGGTCTCGACCGGGGTGACCGTCGTCGGCACGCTGCTGAGCCTGGGGCTCACGATCTTCGCCGCGTACGGGTTGTCGCGGCCCGGATCCGTGCTGCACCGGCCGCTGCTGTTCCTGTTCCTGCTGACGTTCCTGTTCACGCCCGGCATGATCCCCAGTTATCTGATCGTGCGGGAGCTGGGGCTGATCGACAGCTACTGGTCGCTGATCCTGCCCACGGCGGTGTCGGCGTTCAACCTGGTCGTCATGCGGGCGTTCTTCATGAACATTCCCGGTGAGGTGCTCGACAGCGCCCGTATCGACGGGGCCTCCGACTTCCGGATCCTGTGGCGGATCGTGCTGCCGATGTCGAAGGGCGTGACGGCGGTGATCGGGCTGTTCTACGCGGTCGGCTACTGGAACGCGTTCTTCAACGCCGTCCTCTACATCAACGACAACACGAAGTGGCCGCTGCAGCTGATCCTGCGGCAGTACGTGCAGCAGGGCATGAACCTGGTGCCGAACCAGCGGGCCATCGACACCGCCGCCGGGTATGCCCTGCCGCCGAACCTCGCCATCAAGATGGCCATCATCGTGGTGGCGCTGGTGCCGGTCCTGCTGATCTATCCGTTCGTCCAGCGTCACTTCACGAAGGGCGTGATCATCGGCGCGGTCAAGGGGTAGTCTTCCCCAGGATTCTGTGCTCACATCTAGCCGCATGAAGGTCATCTCAGTGGCGGCCGTGGCCTGTCTGGTCGCGCTGGTCTCCGCGTGCGCCTCCGCCGCCGAAGGACCGGAACCGAGCGAGATCCGGGTGGTCGCCACCGGGCTCGACGATCCCTACGAGATCGTGTGGGGCCCCGACGACTTCCTCTGGGTCACCGAGAAGACCGGCAAGCGGGTCACCCGCGTCGACCCGGCGAACGGCCGGAAGATCGTGGCCCTCACGGTCGACGACGCCCTGCACACCGAGGGCGGCCAGGACGGCGTCCTCGGCCTGGCCCTCCATCCCGACCTGCTGGGCGGCAAGGGCCACGACTGGGTCTACCTCGCCCACACCTACGCCGCCGAGAATGACCGCCGGACGAAGATCGTCCGATATACCTACGACCCGGCCGGGCAGGTCCTGACCAGCCCGGTCGACGTCATCACCGGCCTGGTCTCCAGCGTCGACCACCAGTCGGGGAAGCTGCGGTTCGGTCCCGACGGCACGCTCTACTACACGATCGGCGACCAGGGGGCCAACCAGTTCGGCCTCTACTGCGAGACCATCCAGGCGCAGACGCTCCCCTCGGCGGCGCAGGTGAAGGCCCGCGACTGGAGCGCCTACCAGGGCAAGGTCCTGCGCCTCAACCTCGACGGCTCGATCCCGGACGACAATCCGGAGTTCGGCGGCGTCCGCAGCCACGTCTACGCGGTGGGCTTCCGCAACGCCCAGGGACTGACCTTCACCCCCTCGGGTCTCCTCTACGGCACCGACCAGGGCCCCAAATCCGACGACGAGGTCAATCTCGTGCGGTCGGGAAAGAACTACGGCTGGCCGCACGTGGCCGGCTACCGGGACGGCAAGGCGTACGTCTACGCCCGTTGGGCCGAGGCGAAAGACGGCTGCGAGGCTGAAACGTTCAACGACTACGACATCCCGGCGAGCGTTCCTTACACGGAGGAGACCGACTGGGACGACCCGGCATTCACGCCGCCGCTCGTCACCTTCGACACCGTGGAGGACGACTACGACTTCCGCGCCGCCGCCGGCTGCGACCCGTCGACGGCTTTCATCTGCTGGCCGACCCTGGCCCTGTCGAGCCTGGAACCCGGGCCCGCCGGGACGCTCCTGGCGACCTCACTCAAGGACGGCGCCGTCTACCGCGTCCCGCTCACCTCCGGCGGGGAGAAGGCCGGCGCCGCCGCCAGGATCGCCGACAGCGTCAACCGCTACCGCGACACCGCCGTGGACCCCACCGGTGAGACCCTCTACATCGCCACCGACGGCGCTGGCCTCACCCGTGACGCCGCCGGCACGCCCACGCGGACCCTGGCGAACCCGGGCACGATCCTCGCGTACGAGCTCTGATCGCCTCCCGGGCCCGCCCACATCCGGCTAATGGGAGAAGCGCTGGACTCTCCTGAGCTTGTTCATGGCGTCGAGGGCCGCGACCTTGTAGCACTCGGACAGGGTCGGATAGTTGAAGACGGCGTCGACCAGGTAGTCGATGGTGCCGCCGCAGCCCATCACGGCCTGGCCGATGTGGACGAGTTCGGTCGCCTGGGTGCCGAAGACGTGCACGCCGAGGAGTTTGCGGTCCTCGGGTGAGACCAGCAGCTTGAGCATGCCGTGGGTGTCACCGATGATCTGGCCCCTGGCCAGTTCGCGGTAGCGGGACAGGCCCGTCTCGAACGCCACGTGGGCGTCGGTGAGTTCGTCTTCGGTCGCGCCGACGAAGCTGATCTCCGGGATCGTGTAGATGCCGATCGGCTGCAGGCGGCTCATGTCGGAGACCGGTTCGTCACAGGCGTGATAGGCCGCCAGGCGGCCCTGCTCCATCGACGTGGCGGCCAGGGCCGGGAAGCCGATGACGTCGCCGACCGCGTAGATGTGCGGCATGTTGGTCCGGTAGTGCTCGTCGACCGCGATGCGACCTCTCGGGTCGGCCTCCAGGCCGGCGAGGGGCAGGGCGAGCGCCTCGGTCATGCCCTGGCGGCCGGCCGAATACATGACCATGGCGGCGGGGATCTTCTTGCCGCTCTCCAGGATGGTCAGCGCGCCCCGGTCGTGGCGCTCGACGGCGGCGACCGTCTCGCCGAACCGGAACGTGACAGCGTGGTCGCGCAGGTGGTATTTGAGCGCCTCGATGATCTCCAGGTCGCAGAACTCGAGCATCCGGTCGCGGCGCTCGACCACGGTGACCTTGGTGCCGAGGGCGGCGAACATGGAGGCGTACTCGATGCCGATGACGCCGGCGCCGACCACGACCATCGAGTCGGGCACGTGGGTGATGTCGAGGATGCCGTCGGAGTCGATGATCGTGGAGTTGTCGAACTCGACGCTGTCGGGACGGGCCGGGCGGGTGCCCGTGGCGATGATGATCTTGTCGGCGGTGACCTTGGTCTCCCGGCCCAGGTCGTCGACCACCGCGACGGTGTGGGGGTCGAGGAACTGGCCCGAGCCGGTCAGCACGGTCACGTGGTTGCGGGTGAGCTGGTTGCGGACCACCTCGACCTCACGGCCCACGACGTGCTGGGTGCGCGCCGTCAGGTCGGCGATCCCGATCTCTTCTTTGACGCGGTAGTTGCGGCCGTACATCTCGCGCTGGTTGAGCCCGGTCAGGTAGAGCACGGCCTCGCGCATGGTCTTGGACGGGATCGTGCCGGTGTTGATGCACACCCCGCCGATCATGTTGCGCCGTTCAACGATGGCTACCCGGCGCTCAAGCTTGGCGGCCGCGATGGCGGCCTTCTGCCCACCCGGCCCGGATCCCAGGACGAGTACATCAAAGTCGCTCACACCTAGCAGTGTGGTACCTACGACCAGCGACGAGAAGACCTTGACCGGCTTCACCGGACAATTGGCCAGGTTGTGAGCAGGTCGCAACTTGGAAGCCACCAGAACCAGTGCAATTCAGAGACAAGCCGACATCAAGCGGCCTCCGCCAAGATCGGGCCTCATGTGGAAGGACACCCCTCAGTACCTTGGCGAACTGCTCATCTGGGAGATCGAGGACTACCTCGTCGCCCAGTCACAGCGGCCCGAGCGGGCCAAGGTCGCCTTCATCCGATTGGCGGACGCCTGGGGCGCCGCCTCGATCGCCGCCGAGCTCGACAACGGCGGCAGCTTCTACTCGGCCGCCAAACGGGCCGACGCCCTGGGCATGACCCTCCCCGGCGACATGTTCGGTACGGTGACCCGCGAGCAGATGCCGCACGTCTTCGCGGCGGTGCCCGGCACGACGTTCCCGCCGATGCCCGACGGGGACGGGTGGGTCATTGTCCGATTGGTCGCTTTTGAATCCTGATTTTTCGTGATTCGCAGTAGGCTGGTCGCCATAATGATCCACCGACGCGTATTCGGAGGATCCACTTGGCAGTGCCACAGCCGCTCCGCGATCCCCGCCGGCTCGGCGGCCATACGCTCACCGGTGCGTACCCGCCGGGAGATCGGTCCTCCGTATACGAGACGAGTGACGGCGCCCTTCTGACGCTGTTCCACACTCGCCTGGCCGACCCCGACGCGTTCCTGGAGCGGATCGACCGGCTGCAACGCGCGGGCGGCTATCCGTGGCTCGACCTGATCGACGCGGGGACTGCGAATGGCGAGCCCTACGTGGTCGTCGAGAAGGTCGACGGCGCCCACTTGGACGGGCCTCTGCCGGAGAGCGCGCTGCAACGGCTGGCCATCGCGTCGATGACGGGCCTGGCGGGGTTACATCGCGAAGACGTGGCACACGGCTCGTTCACGCCATGGTCGGTGATCCTGACCGGCGCGGGCCCGCGACTGGCGTTACTGGACCTGGACGCCTTGGTTGCAGAGGGGGCCACCAAGAGCGCACCGGACGCGGACAAGCCCACCGGGCGCGCTCCCCACGCGGCGGCCGAGACCCCCGACCCCGACGCGACCGCACGGGTGACGGCGAGGGCCGCCGAGGACGTGCCGCAGGTCGACGCCCCCGCGGTCGCCGACCCCGACGCGACCACCCGAGTACCGAAGACGGCTCCGCGACTCGCGGAGCGGGTCACCCTGTGGACCGCCGGTGATCCCGACGCGACCTCTCAGGTGCGGACGGTCGTCCGGCCCGATCTGCTCGACGAGGCGCGGCCGGTCGACTCGCTCGCCTACCTTCCGCCCGAGGTGTTACGTCCCGAGCCGGCCCCGCCCGCGCCGCCCGGTGACCTGTTCGCCTGGGCGGCCGTCATGGTCTTCGCCGCCACCGGACGCCGCGCCTTCGAGCGCGACTCGCGCGGCGAGACCATCTACGCCGTCCTGCACGACGACCCCGACCTCGACGGCCTGCCCGAGGGCCTGGCGGGGGTCGCAGCGGCCTGCTTCGCCAAGGACCCCGGCCAGCGGCCGACCGCGCAGGAGGCCCTGGAACGCCTGATCGGCGAGGCGCAGCTCACCATCGACCGGGCCACCCTCGAAGCGGTGCGGAACGCCACTGTCCCGCGGGCCGCGCCGCCGGCCGAGGAGCAGGAGACCGAGCCCGCCGTCGCCCCTCCCCCGGCCAGGAAGAACCTCCGCTGGGCCGCGATCATCGCCGCCGCCGTGGCGATCGTGCTGGTCGCGGGTCTGGGCGGCTACCTGCTGGGCGGCAACCGCACCGGTGCGGCCACCACCCCGGCCGCCGCCACCGGCATCCCGTCGACCTCGGTCAGCACGCTGGCCGCCGCCGACGATCCGTCGCCGCCGCCGCTGGCCGTCGGCGACTTCACCGCCCCCGGCCCCGCCATCAAACTGCTGGAGAACCCGGCCGACCCGGCCAGGCTCACCGGCTACCGCAAGGGCGCCGACACCTGGGTCCGCACCGAGGGCGACACGTTCACCCAGCTGCCGATGAAGGACGCAGAACCGGCCCGCTCCCCCGGCGGCAGGTGGCTCGCTGCGGTAGGGCCGGAGACGATCACGTTCACCGGCGCCGGTGAGCCGTTCACGGTCACGCCGGGCGTGCCGTACACCCGCCCGACGTGGTCGCGCGACGGGGCCAAGCTCATGCTCACGATGACGGCCGGTGATGAGGCCCTTCCGGCCGGGTTCGTCATCGTCGACGTCGCCACCAGGGCGGTCACCACGGTCGACACGGACGATGAGACCACCGGCGGAGAAGACGGGTTCGCCTGGCTGCCGGACGGTTCCGGCGTCGCCGTCGGCTACCGCGCCGAGACCGCGCGCGGGATCAGGTTCCGCGACCTGACCGGCCGCCAGACCAAGGCCTTCCACTGGGTCGGCGAGACGTACGGACGCCGGATGTTCTCGCCGTCCGGGAAGACGTTCGTGACGTTCTGCCCCAGCGGCGGGACCTACTGCGTCTGGGACACCACGACCGGCGTGCGGCAGGCGTCGATCCCGCTGTTCTACGCCGACGGCCTGCTCTACGGCTGGTACGACGACGCCCACCTGATCGTCGCCGACCCGCAGGGCGACCCGCACCGGATCGTGGCCATGGACCTGCGCGGCCGTCCGCAGCGGGTGCTGGCCGAGATCCAGCCCAAGGACGACACGACCGACCTGCTCCTCTACTACACGGGGAACTGAACCCAGATGCCTCCCGTCGAGCCGCTCACCCCGCAGGACCCGGCCTCCCTCGGCCCCTACCCCCTGGTGGGGCGGCTGGGCGGCGATGTCTTCCTCGCCACCGCGCCCGGCGGCGAACAGGTCGCCGCGCGCAGGCTCCCCCGGCCGCTCGACGCCCCGGGACGCGAGGCGCTGGCCCGCGTCTGGGAGGCCGCGGCCGTCGGCACGCCGCACATCCTGGACACCGGGCGCGACTACATCGTGTCCGAGTACGTGCCGGGGCCGACCCTGGCCGAGGAGATCGCCGACGGCGGCGCGCTGTCCGGGCCGGCGGTGCACCGGCTCGCGGTGACCACGGCGACCGCGCTGGCCTCGCTCCATCGGGCCGGGCTGACCCATGGGGCGATCGCGCCCGAGCGGGTGCTGCTCGGGCCTGACGGGCCTCGGCTGATCGGGGCGGAGCGGCCGGTCACGCCCGCCTGGCACGTCGAAGAACACTCGCTGTGGCAGGACCCGGATGAGACGCCTTCCGCCGCCACCGACGTGTTCGCGTGGGCGGCGGTGATCGCGTTCGCGGCCACCGGGCGGCCTCCGTTCGGGGAGAACCCGACGCGGGTGTCCTATGGGGCGGCCGATCTCGGGCCCCTTTCCGGCGCGCTGCGGGACCTCGTCGCCGACTGTCTGGCCGATGTGCCCGCCGCCCGGCCGGGGGCCGAGGAGACGCTGCTCCGGCTTCTCGGCCACGCGGGGGCGCTCGACAGTGTGCTGCCGGCCGCGACGCCGCCGGTGGTCGTGGCGCCTCGGGTGAGCGTGAGCCGTACAGAACCAGAAAAGCGGAGGAAGGGCGGCGCGATCGGGCTCGCGGCGGGCGGGCTGGCGCTGGCGCTCGTGTCCGGTGGGGGTGGGTACCTCCTCGCGCCCGCTCCGGTGTCGCAGGCCCGCAAGCCCCCGCCCAGTGCGGCGCCGACCTCGCACCCGCCCGCGTTCCCCTCGCCGGGGCCCTCGCCGATGGCGCTGGCCGACGGGGTGCTGAACGAGGAGCCGGGCGATCCGCTGCGGCTGGCCTCCTATCGGGCCAATGTGTCGGCCGACGCGACGGCCGCGTTCGCGCGCAGTCCCAACGGCGCCGGGTTCGCTCAGACCGGCGGGAACCACCATGTGTCGGTCATCTCGTCCGACGGGCGCTGGACCGCCACGATCGACGAACTGTTCGTCGCGAACAAGGACCGGCTGGACGTCGAGTTCACCGACCGCGGCAGCGGCCGCAGGTTCACCGTGCCGACCATCTCCTCGCCGCTGACCGCGCACCATCCCGCCTGGTCACCCGACGGGACGCGGCTGCTGCTGTCGCTGTGGATCACCGAGGGGGCGCCCACCGACACGGCCCCCTTCGGGTTCCTGATCGTCGATCCGGCCACCCGCGCCGCGACCGTCGTCGAGACGGCCAACGACGCCGACCGGGAGGAGTTCCTGGCCACCGATCCGGGTGTGCGGCTGGGGGCGCTGCCCGCGTTCCAGTGGACGCCCGACGGTCTCCAGGTCGCGGGGGCCTATCTGACGCCGGAGAGCCGGTTCGGGGTGCGGTTCCACGAACTCGACGGACGGGTGGCGCGGAGTTTCCACTGGGTGGGGCTGCCCGCCGGGCCGGCCTCGTTCTCGCCCGACGGCCAGTCGTTCGTGACGACCCAGTGCGAGAAACGGCACGTCTTCTGCGTGTGGGACAGCGCGACCGGGGCGCGGCGGGGCGGCGTACCCTCCGCGGAGGGGGACGGGATGGTCGGGTGGTTCGACGCGACGCATCTGCTCTTCTCCCGGGAGAAGAAGGGCGAATACCGCGCCGACGTGATCGACTTCTCGGGCAAGAAGTCTCGGACGCTGGTGGAGCTCGACCTGCCCGCTGACGAGCCCACCGTTCAGCTGTTCTTCCTGCGGAGCTGACCCTCGTGGAGGGGACCCGGCTGGGCGGCTACACGATCCTGCGGCAACTGGGGGCCGGCGGGCAGGGCACGGTCTATCTGGCCTCCTCGCCCGAGGGTGGCCGGGTGGCGGTGAAGGTGCTGCACGCCATGTCCGAAGAGGGGTCGGCCGAGCGGTTCCTCCGCGAGGCGCAGGTCCTGCCCGAAGTCGCCTCATTCTGCGCGGCGCAGGTGCTGGCGTTCGGGGTGGAGGACGGCGTGCCGTTCATCGCCAGCGAATACGTCGAGGGCCCCACGTTGCAGGCCGCCGTGCGCGAGCGCGGGCCCCTCACCGACGGGACGCTGCGGCGGGTGGCGGTGGGGACCATCACCGCGCTGTCGGCCATCCACAAGGCCGGAGTGGTGCACCTCGACTTCAAGCCGGCGAACGTGATCATCGGCCGGGACGGGCCCCGGGTGATCGATTTCGGGATCGCGCGGGCGGTGGACACGGAGTCGACCGGTACCGGAGCGGTGGGAACTCCTACCTATATGGCACCGGAGCAGCTGGGGGAATCGGCGCCCGGCCCTGCCGCCGACGTGTTCACCTGGGCGGCGACGGTGGTGTTCGCGGCGTCGGGGAAGCCCCCGTTCGGGGCGGATTCGGTGCCCGCGGTGCTGAACCGGCTGCTGCGGGGCGAGCCTGATCTGGGGCGGCTGTCCGGCGAATTGCGGGACATCGTCGCGGCCTGCCTGGTCAAGGATCCGCTTGCCCGGCCCACCTCGTCCGAGGTGCTGTTACGGCTGCTCGGGCCGCGCCCCGCACCTTCCCGCCGCATCGGGCGGCGGTTGTGGTTCGCGGGGGCGGCGCTGGCCCTGGCGGCCGCTGCCGCCGGGGTGGCCTTCTGGGTGTCCCGGCCCGAGCCGCCCCGGCTGGCGGGGGCGCCCTCTCCGGTTTTCACCACTCGGCAGGTGCCCGAGCTGCCCGGCTCCGTCTATGAGCATGCGTCCGACCCGGTGCGGCTCACGGCTTTCGTCGTCCGTACGTCGACATTGAGCATCCGGTCGTATGTGCGGGGGCGTGACTCCTTCGTCCCGATCGAGCTGCACCGCAATCCCGTTCCGTCGCCTGACGGCGAGACTGTGGCCGAGGTGAACTGGACGCCGAGACAGGCGTCCGACGGGAACGTGGTCACGTTCACGCGGGACGGGGGGACGTTCACCGTTCCCACGGTCGAGGTTCCGCTGGTGGTGAGTTCGCCGGTCTGGTCCTCGGACGGGTCGAGGCTGCTGCTGACGGTGGCGTCGGAGGATGTGGCGAACAGGGTCGGGTTCGCGATCGTCGATGTGGCCGCGCGGCGGACGACGTATGTGGAGGTCGACTCGCCGTCGACGGATTTCCGGTTCGCACCGGACGGGGTGACGTCGGGCGGGGTGGTTTATGGTCTCGATGGCGTTTCTTCGCGGACATTTGACGATATGGAGAGCCTGGTCTTCTCGCCCTCCGGGCGGCGGTACGCCGGGGGCTGCGCGTTCGGGATCTGCGGGCCGGGGGCGCTGCGGTCGTCCGGCGAGGTCATCGGGTGGTTCAACGAGGACACGCTGATCGTCAGGGACGGCCGGAAGGTGCTGGCGATCGACGCCGCGAGCGGCGCGACCAGGCGGACGCTGGCGGACATCGGCTCCGACCGCCAGACGGAGGTGCACTACTCCTAGCCCCGTCTCCCGGGCGACCACCCGGGCCTTCGGGTGGTCGCCCGGGTGATCGTCCGGCCTAGGCCATCACCCGGTCGACGATCTGGGACGCGCCGACCGAGCGGGCGCAGTGGGCGCCGCAGAACCAGCGGCGGTCGGCCTCCACGCCGTGGCCGATGATCTTGCAGCCGCAGTGTTCGCAGATCGGCGCCATCCTGGTGATCGCGCATTCGAAGCTGTCGAAGGTGTGGACGGCGCCCTGGGCGTGGACCTCGAACGTCATGTCGTAGTCGTTACCGCATACTTCGCAAGCGGCCATGATTCCCCCCGGATAGGTCGTTTCTTCGCGTACCTACCCAGGGGGCGACCAAGCCTCACAACGTGCCGAGCAGGCCCGCGGCCATCTCCTTCGCGCCGGCGGCGGCCTCCGGCAGCGGCATCAGGACCGCGTCGGTGTTGTTGATCTCCGTCCCGGACGGGCGGTCGGCGCCGCCGAGCAGGACCGTCACGACGTATTTGTCCTGCATGACCTTGATCTCATAGGCCCCGCTGTAGGCGGTCTCGGTCTGCTGCCTGATCGCCTGGCCGTAGTTGTCGGTGCCCAGGCCGGGGAGCTTCTGGATCTTGCCCCACTGGATACCGCCGATCTTCGAGCTGGCCGTCCCCCGGCTCTTGCCGCGCTCGTCGACCAGGTAGAACCTGGCCATCTCGGAGTTCGGGAACTCCCGGATGCCGACCCGCAGGTTCCGCCAGCGGACCTTGCCGCCCTCGACCGGCATGGCGTCGTTCCACCACTGACATTCGGTCACCTTGGCCTTGCCCTGGGTAACCGACTGGGCCAGGCCCTCGGTGTTCGGGACCAGGGTGGCGGCCGTCGCGTTCACGGCCACGCAGTTGGGCGGGAGGGCGATCTTGACCGGCGACGGGCTCGCGCTCGGGGCGGCCGTCGGCCTGGCCTTGCCCTCGAACGGCAGCGGCTTGCCGGCGTTCAAGGCGCCCGCCGACTGGGCGAGCTGGCCCAGCAGGCCCTTGATCTCGCGGATGGCGTTCTCTTCGGTGATCGACTGTTTGGTGTCGTTCGAGAGGACGTCGGCTTCCTTGTGCTGCTGGCTGGCCTCGTACTTGACCTCGAACGTGATGTTGCCGACCCGGCCGAAGCCGGTGCCGAAGGCGTAGCGGTAGTCGTCTTCGCGCACCCACTGGTATTGGGCGATCGCCGCGTCGCCGAGACCCGAGAAGACCTGCGGCTTGGAGTAGTAGCGCTCGTCGTCGGAGACCGAGGCGGTGTACGCCCACTGGCGCTTCTGACCGTCGAACTGGATCGTGGCGGCCTTGTCGGCGGTGGTGTCACCGACCGCCTCGTAGCGGGCCACGTTGATCGTGATCCGCCGCTGGCGGTTCACTTCGCCGAACGAGATGTTGTGGTTCGACCACTCACAGGTCCACCGGACATAGCTGACCAGGCTGTTGCCAGTGCGCTCGTCCGACATCCGCATGTCGATCTTGGCGGCGGGGACGAGCCGCTCGGTCTGCACCGGGTCGAGCATGGCGCAGACGTCGATGTCGGTGCCTTTCGGGCCGCCGCTCGCCACGGCGGGCGCCGAACCCGACGCCTGGGGCGACGCACCGGTCTTCGGCGGCGGCGCCGTCTGCGGGCTCTCCCCGCCGGAGGTCTGGATGTAGACGAACGTGCCGCCCGCGACGACGAGGACGACCACGGCCGCGATCAGGGGCCAGAGCCACTTGGTCTTGCGCGGCGGACCGGGAGGCTGGGCCCAGCCGGGCTGGGTGGTGCCCTGCCAGGGGCCCGAGTTCTGCTGCCAGTTGTTCTGCCCCTGCCAGGCGTCGCCACCGCTCCCGGACCCGTTGACGTGGGGCTGGAAGAGGACGGCGGTGCCCTCGGGGCCCGCGGGCGCCTGCGCGGCCGGCGGGGTGGGCGGGGTGGGCGGCGGAGTGGGCGGCCAGGGGCCCTGCAGAGGCGGGTTCGCGTCCGCCGCGCCGCGCCAGCGTTCGCTGCCCCGGGGGACGTGGCCGTGCGGGCCGGGGGTCTCCGGGATGCTCCGGGGTTCCTGGCCCTGCGGGGGCCAGGCGGTGCCGTCGGACGGGGTCGACCAGGCCGACCCCGGAGCCGTCAGGCCGGAGGAGTCCTGACGGGCGCCGGGCGCGCCGGGCCGAGCCGGCTGGACGTCGCCCTGAGGCTCGGTACCGGGCCACTGCGCACCGGCCTTGGACTCGGCGCCGGGCCACTGGACCTCGCCTCTCAGCTCCGCGCTGGGCCACTGCGGGCCGGTCTGAGCGTCGGCCCTGGGGTCGGCACCGGCCCACTGGCCGTCAGACGCGGCCTCCGTGCCGGGCCACTGAGCACCGGCTGGTGATTCGGCACCGGGCCACTGAGCACCCGCCGACAATTCGACGCCCGGCCACGGCGTGTCAGCCGGTGGCTGGGCGCCGGGCCGCTGAGCGTCGGCCCTGGGGTCCGCGCCCGGCCGGGCCACCCGTGTCGGGGAGTCCACGCCCGGCCACGGCGCGTCAGCCGGCGGTTCCAAGCCCGGCCGCTGGCCGTCGGCCCTAAGCTCCGCGCCCGGCCGGCCCACGCGTGTCGGGGAATCCACGCCCGGCCACGGCGTGTCAGCCGGTGGTTGGGCGCCGGGGCGCTGAGCGTCGGCCCTGGGCTCGATGCCCGGCCAGCCACCACCCGCCGGGGAGTCCATGATCGACCAGGGCGAGTCGCCCGTGGGCTCCATCCCGGGCCACCCGGCGCCGGGCGGCGAGGCCGCACCCGGCCACGGCGCGTCGGCCGGTGGTTCCGTGCCCGGCCGCTGAGCGTCGGCCCGAGGTTCCATGCTCGGCCAGGGGCGGTCCTCCGGGCTGGACCAGGCAGGAGTGGGGGGCTGAGGGGGCAACTGGCTCGGGTCGGCGGGCGGCTGCGGCATGCCGGGCCAGTCCGGACCTGCGGTGGGCCAGGGCTGGTCCGAGCTCCCCGGAGGCTGGGGTGGCCGGTGGGCGGTGAAGGCGCTGAAACCCTGGCCGGAGCCGGCGTTGTCGCCGACCGGCGAGATGCCGTTGGCGCCCGGAGCCTTCTGGTCCGACGGGTGGTGGGGCACGGGGCCGCCGCCGCGTCCGGGGACGTCCGGGCGGCCGAAGTCACGGAAATCAGACCGGCCCTCGGGCGGCGCCCCGGGGATGGGCGCGCCGAACATCGCGGGCGGCAGCGCCTGGCCGGGCGGGGTCTGCGGGATCTCCGGATTGCGGGGCTGACTGGTCGGCGTGTCGAACCAACCTGGACGATCGGAGGGAGACGAAGGAGGAGGATCCTCCCGCCGCCTGCCGAAGGACTTCGGAATCCGGCGAGGTAATTCCGAGGCGCCCTCACGTAAACGGGCGGTCGCCGGATCGATTCCGGTGGTGTCGCCCGTCGGCGGCTCGCCGGTCGCGGGCCGGTTGCCCGAATCGCCGCCACCCGGCCGGCCGGTCGGGCCGCTCTCGCCCGGACCACCATCACCCGGACGCTTCGTCGAGTCACCGTCATTCGGCCGCGCGCCCAAGCCACTCTCCCCCAGTCGACCACCATCACTCGGACGGCCGCCCAAGCCGCTGTCGCCCAGCCGATTCACCGAACCGGCGTCCCCCGGCCGCATGGCCGAGTCACCATCGCCAAGCCGAGCAGCCGAGGCATCCTCGCCCGGCCGCTTCCCCGAGCCACCGTCGCCCTGCGGTCCACTCGGACCGGCGTCGCCCTGGCTGGCCGCCGCGTTCTTGTCCAGGTCGCGGAGCATCGCGCCGAACGGGTCCGACTCGTCAGGCGCCGGGACCTGAGAAGCCGCGGGCGGCTCGTCCGCGGCGGACTGCGGTTCGGGCTCCTCCGAGGGTTCCCCGGCCGAGCGCCAGGACGGTATCCGCTTCGGGTCGCCGATCATGGGGACGCCGGGCTCCCCCGTCCGGCGCGGGAACGGCATTCCGGACGCCCTCGGGATCTCGCCCGTCGCCGGGTCGTCCGCGTCGTAGGCGGGGCGGCGCGCATCACGTCCAGGAGAGCCGAAGGCCTCGCCCGGGGGGTCCGCCGACGGCGTGTCCTCCGGGTGCGGGGGGACCGCGCGCAGGTGGTTCCGGGGCTTCTGGGGGTCTTCGGGCATAGGGGGACTCCTTGGTCAGCCGATTCCGGCCGCGACCAGCTGGGCGGCCTGGCGGGCGCGCTCCCTGGTGTCGTCGCCGGGCGACTTGTAGGTGACCTGGGCGGACAGATTGCTTCTCCGGAACCAGACGGTGGCGCCGCCGTCGGCGGGTGCCATGTATGCCTCGTCGGCCACGCCGGTGAGGTCTTCTGCGCCGTCGGGGCGGGTGGGTGCCGTCCCGGTGGTGAGGCGGTAGCCGACGACGACTTCGGTGCCGCCGGATCGGTTGATCCAGCGGCAGCCGCCGTCCGACGTCGGTTCGGCGTCGGCCTGGGTGCCGAGCAGCCGGGTGATCTGCGCGGTGGTCAGGCTCTCGCAGGCGTCGGGGGCGGCGGCGAACCGGCTGGGGATGACGGCCGGGTCGTCGGCGGTGAACTGGGAGGCGGCCCATCCGGCGGCGACGCCGACGCCGATCGTGAGGGCGGCGGCGAGCGCCCACCTGCCGGTGCGGCGGGGACGGGGCGGGACGGCGGCGACGGCGTCCCGCAGCAGGTGGCGGGTGGTCGCGGCCGGTGGGCGGTGGGCGGGATCCTTGGCGAGGAGCGCGCCGACCGCGCGGGCGAGCGCGGGGGTGGCCTGCGCCATCGGGGGTGGGTCGTGCATGACGACCGCCGCGACGACGGCGGCGGGCAGGTTGCGGTGGAAGGGGCCCCGGCCCTCCACGGCCGCGTACAGGGTCGCGCCGAGCGACCACAGGTCCGACGGCGGTCCGGCGGGCAGGCCGCGGAACCGCTCCGGAGCCATGTACGCCGGCGACCCCGACCCGTCGGCGGGGTCGGCGCCGAACGGGGCGGCGATGCCGAAGTCGGCCAGCATGGCCCGGCCGTCGTCGCCGACCAGCACGTTGGCCGGTTTGACGTCGCGGTGCAGGATGCCGTGGGCGTGGGCGAGTTCGAGGGCGTCCAGGATGGAGAGGCCGATTTCGGCGACCCGGCCACTCGGCAGCGGCAGCAGCTTGTCGAGCGAGGTTCCCGGGACGAGGTCCATCACGATCCAGGGCGTGCCGTCATGCGGCACCACGTCGTGGATCTTCACGATCGACGGATGGTTGAGTTTCCCGGCCGCGCGGGCCTCGCCGATGGCGCGGGAGGTGTATTCGGCCAGCTCACCGGGCCCGATGTCGCGCGGGATGCGCATCTGCTTGACCGCGACCTCGCGCCGCAGCAGCTCGTCGTGGGCACGCCAGACGGTGCCCGCGCCGCCCTCTCCAAGGGGTTCGGCGAGCCGGTAGCGGCCGGCGAGCAGGGTCACGCGTGGCCCCACAGCGCGTCGGCGGCGGCGCGGGAGGCGCTCTCGGCGCCCGCGCGGATCTGGTCGGCGGTGCGGTCACCCAGGTCGGCGTATTCGAGCCAGCCGACGAAGTCGCCGACGCGGAAGTAGACGTCGACGCCGACGAGGCGGCCTTCGGCCGAGGTGATGTCCCAGGAGAACGCCTCCTCGCCGACGCCGGTGAGCGGGCGCACCACCGAGATGACGGTGGGGAGGCGGCGGTTGGCGCCGATCTCGTACCAGATGAGGGAGGAGTCACGCGGCTTGTTGGCGACGTGGCGTTCGAGGCCCCCGTAGAGCGCGCGGGCCGCTTCGGGACTCAGGTCCCACCAGTCGGCGGTGTCGGAGTCGGTGGCGGGCTCCAGCCGCAGGCCGGTGCCCTTCGTCGTCCACTGGCAGCCGCCCTTGATCTCCGTCGGCCGGGCGGGCTGCCCGAGTAACGCCTTGACCTGTTCTGCAGGGACGACCCGGCACAGGTCGACCGCCGCCGCGAAGACCGGCGCCGGAGGCCGCCGCCCCGCCACGGGCGTCTCCTCGGCGGGCTCCCACGGCGCGACGACCACGACGGCCGCCACCACGACGGCGGCGAGCCCGGCGGCCACCGCCACCCACGGGATCCTGCGGGGCTTGCGCGGCGGCGCGATCTGCGGATTCCCGCCCCGGACGATCTCCTCGAACAGCCGCACCGCGGTCGCCGCGTCGGGCCGGTCGGCCGGATCGCGGGCCATCAGCCAGGCGACCAGCGTGCCCAGCGGCCCCGCGGTGCGCGGGACGGGCACGGGTGCGGTCAGCGTGTCCTGGATGACCTGAATGTGGTTCCCCCGGTACGGCGCCTCACCCTCCAAGGCGGTGTAGAGCGTCGCCCCGAGCGACCACAGGTCGGCGGCCGGCCCGCCGGGGTGGCCCTCGAGCCGCTCCGGCGCGATGAAGCCCGGCGACCCGATCAGCATCCCGTCGCCGGTGAGGTTGGTCGTGTCGGCCTGCCGCGCGATGCCGAAGTCGGTCAGCACCACCCGCCCGTCGGACGTGAGGAACACGTTCCCCGGCTTGACGTCCCGGTGCTGCACGCCGTGGGCGTGCGCGGCCGACAGGGCGTCGACCATCCGCGCGCCGATCTCCGCGACCGCGCCCGGCTGCAACCCGCCGTGGGCGGCGATCTCGGCCGAGAGCGAGCGCCCGTTGAGACGCTCCATGACGATCCACGGACGGCCGTCCTCGACCAGGACGTCGTGCACGGCGACAACGGCCGGGTGCCGCAGCCGTGCGGTCACCTCGGCCTCGCGCATCACCCGGGTGACGAGCTCCGCCCGCTCCCGACCCCCCATGCCCTCGGGAACCCGCAGTTCCTTGACGGCGACCTCACGGTCGAGCATCTCGTCCCGCGCCAGCCAGACGGTGCCCATACCGCCGGCGCCGAGAGGACGCAGCAAGAGGTATCGGGAGGCCAGTCGTTCCCCGATCGATTCGGCCATAGCGGGAGAATAGCGAAACCGGACCCGCCCGATTTGACCATTCGTCAATGCCGTCCCCGCTCCAGGGCCGGATGCGGACCACGAAACAGGTGAGCATCGGCAGCTCAGCCACGATGTACCGGTCCACTCGGATGGGCCATTCGTGGCCCGGTTATCCGAGTCGAACGCACAACCTGGCACATCCAGGTCTAGTCGATGACGATCTCCGCCGAACCGCCCACGATCTCCACCTGGACGACCGTCTTCGGGCCCTCCGCCCGCACGACGAGCCGCCCTCGGTCGTGTACGGCGGTCACGACGGTCTCCCCGTCGTCGTCGCGGACCACGGTCCGGCTCTCGCCGTCTGGAAGGCCGTACACCAGCAGGGAGATCTCCGGGCTGTCGGTCACGGTCACGCCGGCGGTCGCCGTGGTGGGGATGAGGGCGCCGAGACGCCCGTACAGAGGGATTCGGTCCAAGGGCGGAGAGACGCGGATGTGGCGCCCGCCCGTGAGGTGTTCGCCGGTCCAGTGGTCGACCCAGGTGCCCGACGGGAGGTAGACGTCCCTGGTCCCGTCGGCGGCGGTCATCGGGGCCACGAGGAGGTCGGGGCCGAGGAGGTATTCGAGGTCGGCCTGCCAGCTCACCGGGTCGTTCGGCTGGTCGACGCAGAGCGCGCGCATGATGGGCAGGCCCGTCTCGACCGCCTCGATCGCCGTCGAGTAGAGGTAGGGCATCAGCCGGTAGCGCAGCCGCAGGGCCTCGACCGCGCCGCGTTCGGCGTGCTCGGGGAACTCCCACGGCTCGCGGCTGGTGGTGCCGTGGAAGCGCACCAGCGGAGAAAGAGCCCCGAACTGCGCCCAGCGGACGAAGAGGTCAGGCGTGGGCGTTCCGGTGAAACCGCCGGCGTCGTGGCTCCAGAACGCGATGCCGGACAGCCCGTGCGAAAGGCCGCCGCGGATCGTGCTGCCCATCGCGGGGTAGGTCGCGTCGACGTCGCCGCTCCACTGCGCCGGGTGACGCTGGCCGCCCAGATAGGACGAGCGCGCCCAGACCAGGCCGTGCCCGGCGACCTCGCGGGTCACCTCGGCCACCAGGTCGTTGAACATCAGCGAGTAGACATTGTGCAGTTCCGTCCCGGTCATCCCGTTGTAGGCGACCGCGTTGGCCGGCACCCCTTCGGCGAAGTCGGTCTTGAAGACCTGCACGCCCTGCTCCAGCAGCCCCTTCAGCAGCGCGCGGAACCAGGTGCGGGCGGCCGGGTTGGTGAAGTCGACGATGCCGCAGGCCGGGTAGGAGCCGTGCCAGGCGTCGGCCACGTAGGCCTCGCCGTCGCGGGTCAGCAGGAGGTAGCCGCTGCTCGCCGCCTCCTCGAAGCAGGGGCTCAGATGGGAGATGTACGGGTTCATCCAAAGACAGACCTTGAAGCCCTGTTCGTCCAGCTGGGACAGCATTCCCTCCGGATCGGGGAACGCGTCCCGATCCCACCGCAGATCGGACCAGTGCCCGTCGATCTGCCAGAACGTGTCGAGATGCAGCACGTCACACGGGATGCCGCGTTCGCGGATCTTGCGGGCCCGGTCGAGCACCCGCTCCTGGCTGTCCCGGAAGAACCCCGAGGAGATCCACGACCCCAGCGCCCACTTGGGCGGCAGCACCGCGGGGCCGGTGAGCGCGTGGAGCCGTCGCAGCACGTCAGCGGGCTTGGGGCCGCCCAGGACGTAGTAGTCGATCAGGTCGTCGGGCACCACGATCTGCACGTCGCTGTGGGTCGACTGGCACATGTCGAACTCGACCGGCATGCCGCTGTCGACGACGATCCCGTATCCCCGGCTGGACAGATAGAACGGCACGTTCTTGTACGCCCGCTGCGACTCCGCCCCGAAAGCGTCGAAGTTCCACATCAGCGGCCGTTGCCCGCGTTTGTCGAGCGGCGTGAACGACTCGCCGAACCCGGTGAACGCCTCGTCGGCCGGGACCAGGAACGTCTCGTGGTAGGCGACGGTGACCCCGTCGGTCTGGGACCGTCCGAAGGGAAGAGTGCGGAGCCGTCCCGAAATATCAGGACGACCGGGGTCCTGTTCGGTGAGGGTCCGTCCGCTGGGGTCGGTGAAGCGCAGGTTCCAGGGGTTCAAGCGGATCTCCGCCCGTACGGCCCCCGCGTCCACGACGACCGTCTCATCCCCGATGGTGACCTCGGCGGGCGACTCCACCGGCCTGGTCAGCTTGAGGGCCCGCGCGGATCGTGTGCGGGCATCGGCCTGTTCGCTGAGTTTGACGCGGATGATCCCGTCCCCCGCCGCGCTCACCTGGACGACGAGCGACTCCTCGGTCGAGGTGACCCCCTTCAGGGTGACGCCACTCCCGTCGGTCGCCACCACCTCGGCCCGCGCCAGCCTCGCGAGCCCACCTTCGCCGTGCCGCCGGACGGGCAGCTCGGGAGGGTCGGCGACGAAGTACTCGCGCGCGATCAACGGGGGGCGGTACGGCATCGCTGCACTCCAACGCTATGGGGGCCATCTGTGAATTAGTTTGCCGTCCATCCCAACAAACGTCAACGCAGGCTGACCAGACCACGAGAACGGGCCGATCCGGTTGACATGGCTTTCCACGGCTAATTAGTTTGAACACCAAACAAAAATGAGGGCAGAGGGTGCCATGTACTTCGGCGGCGACTACAACCCCGAGCAGTGGCCCGAGCACGTCTGGCACGAAGACGTCGCCCTCATGCGCCGGGCCCGGGTCAACCTCGTCACGCTGGGCGTCTTCTCGTGGAGCAGCCTGCAGCCCGCGCCGGGACGCTGGGAGTTCGGCTGGCTCGACCGGGTCGTCGACCTGCTCCACGACAACGACATCCAGGTCAATCTGGCCACGCCGACCGCGTCACCACCGCCGTGGTTCGGGCGGAGATTTCCCGACACGCTCACGGTCACCGCCGACGGCACCCGGCTCAGCCACGGCAGCAGGGACACCTACTGTGTGAGCGCGCCGGCGTACAGAGCCGCTTCGAAGGAACTGGCGTCGGTGCTGGCCGACCGCTATGGCGGGCACCCGGCGCTGGCGATGTGGCACGTGCACAACGAATACGGCACCTGGTGCCACTGCGACCACGTGGCCGCCGCCTTCCGAGTGTGGCTGCGGGCCCGCCACGGCGACCTGGCCACCCTCAACGAGCGCTGGACCACGGCGTTCTGGTCGCAGGGATACTCCGACTGGGACGAGATCCTGCCGCCCAGAGCCACCCAATGGCTGCCGAACCCCTCGCAGGTGCTCGACTTCCGCAGGTTCCTCTCCGACGAGATGCTCGCCCACTTCACCGAGCAGCGCGACATCCTGCGCCCGACCGGCAGACCGATCACCACGAACTTCGCCTTCGGCTCCTGGGTCCCCGTCGACCACTGGAAATGGGCCCGCGAGGCCGACCTGATCGCCGTCGACGACTACCCGACCGGCGACCTGGCCGAGGAGTCGGCCTTCGCGGCCGACCTGGCCCGATCATGGGCGGGCGACAAGCCCTGGATCCTGATGGAACAGGCGGCGGCGGTCGAGTACACCCGTGAACGCACACTCCCCCGCCCACCCGGCGATCTCGCTCGAGCCACCCTGATCCACATCGAACGCGGATCGATCGGCGCGATGTTCTTCCAGTGGCGCGCCTCCCGGGGCGGCGCGGAACAGTGGCACCACGGCATGGTCCCGCACGCCGGCCCCGACACCCGAACCTTCCGGGAGATCGCCGACCTGGGCGAAACCCTCGCCGCCAGGGCCCACCGATCCGCCGCGCTCACCCCGATCAAGGACCGCGCCCCAGAAATCGCCATCATCTGGGATGACGAGGCGTGGTGGGCGCTCCAGAGTCGTAGCCTCCCCTCCCAGGACCTCGACTACCTGGAAGCGGTCAAACAGCCGCATCGGCTCCTCTATCGGGCCGGGCATCAGATCGCCTTCGCCCACCCGGAACACGATCTCTCGCCCTACCGCCTGGTGATCGTGCCGAGCCTGCTCCCGATCACCGATGCGGCCCTCGCCAACCTCGCCGCCTGCCGGGGCGCCGTCCTGATGTCCTACTTCTCCGCCGTCACCGACGAACACCTCCGGGTGCGGCTCGGCGGCCACCTTCCCGCGTTCGGGATCACGATCAAGGAGCACCGCCCGCTCGCCGAACCGCTCACCCTCTCGGACGGCACGCGGGCCTCACTCTGGAGCGAGGAGATCCGCCTTGAGGGTGCTGAGGCGGTCATCACTTATCCCGATGGAACCCCTGCCATCACGCGTCTCGGTAAGGCCTGGTACGTATCGACGCGATTGGCCGACAAAGCCTATGAACGGCTTCTGACCTGCCTTTTACGCCCCTCTTACTATTCAACCGGTACACATGGTGAGAGGTAAGGGAACCATCACGGCGGGGGAGAACGATGCTCAAGGTGGTGCCATCGCTAGCGAAGGTCAGAGACATCACGTCGGCGCTGCGCCGCCGCGCGTCTGGCCGTGACATCAGGGGCGATTCCACGGTCATTGACCTGCGAGCGTACCGCGACGCCAAAATCATCCGATTTCCCCGCACCAATGGCCCGACCACGGTCGCCTGAACGACCGTATCCCTCAGTGGAAGCCGCGCGGCAATCGGCGCGCCGCGCGACGCCACCACGGTGACGGGGTGCCGACTGTGCCTGAATCACAGTCACCACCCCGCCACATGCATGACGGGGATGACGGCTGCTGATCACAGCCGGCCACCTCCTTGCAGGGTTCCGGGGTGACGACTGTGCCTGAAACACAGTCGTCACCCGCCTCCCTCATCCATTTCGGAGCCGCGCGCCGTCCGGATTGCCCCCACTTCTCAGCAGGCGGCGGGCACGGTCCACGACCGGTTTGTCGATCATCTGGCCCCGGACCACCGCCACTCCGCCCGTCGCGGCGGCCATCACCTCTTCAGCCCAGGCGAGGTTCTCAGCTGACGGGGTGAAGGCGTCCCGTACCGGGCCCACCTGCTTCGGGTGGATGCAGAGCTTCCCGCCGAACCCCAGCGAAGCCGCGTGGGCCGCGTCCTCACGCAGCGTCTCGGACGAGGTCAGGTCGGTGGTGACCCCATCCAGCGGCGACCCCACGCCGGCCGACGCCGCCGCCAGCACCAGCGCCGACCGGGCGTGCCACAACGCCATCCGGTCAGCCGGGTCGACGCCCAGCTGTGCCGCCAGGTCGACGCTTCCGAAAGCGGGCCGCACCACGCCGGGCGCCGCGCAGATCTCGCGGGTGTGGAGAAGACCCGTGGCGGTCTCGATCAAGGGGTAGGCCGTTCCGAAGACATCCCCGGCCGATTCGGTCTTGGGAATCATCACCGGGCAGCCGAACTCCTCGACCAAAGCCACGTCATCCGCGTGCCACGTGGTCCCGCGCGCGTTGATCCGCACCATCCCGGAACCCCCGCCTGCCAGCCACGCCCGCACCTGCGAGCGGGCCGTGATCTTGGCGGCGGGCGCGACCGCGTCCTCCAGGTCAAGGATGATCAGGTCCGCCCCGGCGGCGGCCGCCTTCGCGAAGCGGTCGGGACGGTCGCCGGGGACGAACAGCGCCGCGCGGACCATCAGCCGGGCACCACGGGAAGCAGCAGGTAGGAGCCGTGGCCGCCGCCCGTGTGGAGGGTCACCTCGTTGTGGAAGATCTCGGCCGGCCGGTCCCTGGGGTCGTCGTGCAGGAACGGGCCGCACCCCTTGAGTGGGTTGCGGAGGTTCGACAGGTGACCGGCGGGTTTGTCGTGTTCGTAGTCGCGGCCACGCACCTCCAGCACGATCCGATACCCCTCGGGGACCACCAGGCAGGTCGGCAGGATCTCCACGTCGAGCTCGTAGACCTCGCCGGGGACCAGGGGCGTCGGGTTCGCGTGGGTGTGGACGGGCAGCCAGGGCTCCGACAGCTCCGCGTCAAGCTCGCGATGGGACGCCCGCAGCCAGCCCTGTGCGACCGGCGTGTGCGGGTCGAGCGCGCCCTGGAAGGCGATCTCCTCCCCGGAGGGGTCGAACACGCGAATCACCAGGAAAAGGTCGGCATCGGTGGTCGACGACGACACGAACAGCTTCGCCGCCAGCGGACCGGTGATCTCGGTCGCGTCGGTCAACGCGGGCAGCTCGAACTGCACACCGCGCCCGGTCGCGTCATAGGTCACCTGCGCGAGCGCCGACGGCTCTCCCAGGGTCAGGTCGGCCGCGTCGAGGAAATAGCGGGTCCATTGCGTACGCGGAATCGGCCACGCCTCCTCGAAGCGAGGCGTGAACGTGGCGTCCACGTGCCGGACCTGCAGCTGCACGGACGGCTGCTCGGCCCACCCCGTGTCCTCTCCGGCCAGGAAGTGCCCGAAGAAGCGTTTCTGCAGGTCAACGCCGTAATCGGCGTAGAACAGCGACCAGTGTGTGTCGCCGTGCATCTCCAGCCACTTGTGCTCGGACGCCGCCCGCAGATAGCCGTAGGTGTTCCCGCGCAGGTGCAGCCCCTGCCCGCCCCAGTTCCCTGATGAGAGCACGGGCACCGTCACCCGGTCCCAGTCGGGCGACCGGTCGCGGTGGTAGGCGTCGTCGAGCGGATGCGCCTGGATGCTCCCGCCCAGGTCGGCCCGGTTGGCCGCCAGCTCCTCCGCCGACATGGTCACCTCGCCGGTGGCGAGGGCCCCCGTCACCGGGTTGCGCGGGCCGCTCCGGCCGAGCCCGTGCTGGACGGTCGTGACCTGCATCCCGTACCAGTTGTCCCAGAACGTGGTGCGGATCCCACCGTGGTGGGTGGCGTCGCGGTACCAGTCGGCCGCGCCCTCCCACACGATGATCGCGGCCAGGTGAGGCGGCTGGAGCGAGGCGACGTGCCACTGGTTCATGGCGAAGTAGGAGATGCCGTTGAGGCCGACCTTCCCGTTGCTCCACTCCTGGGTCCCGGCCCACTCGACGCACTCGTAGTAGTCGCGCGTCTCACGCGGCGAGAAGCAGTCGATCACGCCGGGCGAGGAGCCGGCGCCGCGCGAATCCACTCGTACACAGACATAGCCGTCGGGCACCCACTTCTCCGGGTCGACGACCTCCCACGCCTGGTAGACGTTCGACGACCCCTCCAGCGCGTCGGGGTGCTCGGCGGCCATCTTGTTCCAGGCGCTCGGGTAGCCCTCCTGGAAGGACAGGCCCTTCGCGTAGGGGCCGTAGCTGAGCACGACCGGGTAGCGCCCGGGGGCGTCGGGGCGGAAGACGTCCGCGCGCAGGACGACTCCGTCGTCGGTCTCGATCGGTACGTCCCATTCGACGATCATTGACAGGGCTCCTAGTCCTGGTGGGTCTGCTGCCAGGGCGCGACGCGCCGGATCAGCCGTTCGGTTCCGGCGCGGGCGAGCACGCCGAGGAGGGCGAGCACGGCCACACCCACGAACGCCTGGTTCTGGGCGAACGACCGCGCGTTGGTCAGGATGAATGTGCCCAGCCCGTCGATGTTGGCCAGGAACTCGACGGCGGCGGCGCCGACGAGGGCGCGGCCGACGGCGATGTGCACCCCGGCCACCGCGAACGGCAGCGCCGAGGGCAGCACGAAGTCGAGCACGAACCGGCCGCGCGGCACGTTCAGCACCCGGGCGACGTCGCCGAGGTTGGCGGGCAGCGACCGGGCGCCGTCGGCGGTGGAGACCGCGCAGGGCAGGAACGCCGACAGGGCGATCACGATCACCCGGGTGACGTTGTTGTAGCCGAACCAGATCGTCGCCATCGGCACGATCGCCAGCATCGGCATGGCGTAGAGCCCGCTGATGTACGGCGTGCTGATCTGCCGCAGCCAGGTGACCCGGCCGATGAGCAGGCCCGCGGCCGTACCGGGAACACACCCCAGCACCAGCCCGAGCAGGACCGCGCCCACGGTCTCCCCGAACGCGGTGAGGAACGCCGACGAGGTCAGCGTGGGCACCAGTTCGGTGAGCACGCCGAAGGGGGTCGGCAGGTAGTCGGGCAGGAACGTCGACCCGGCGATCTGCCACACCGCCAGGAGCACGAGGACGGCGACGATCTTGCCGGTGACATCACCGCGGACAGGAGCCTTCATGGTCAGGGTGGTCATTCGGTGCTCCCCTCACGCCACGGCGCGAACGCCTTCTCCAGTCGTCGTCCCAGGCCCATCAGCAGGGCCGCGATCACCGACACCAGGACGGTCAGGCCCAGCACCGTCGCCGAGTCGAACCGCGCCGAGGCCGACAGCAGCAGCCCGCCTATCCCGGTGGCCTGGAGGAAGAACTCGGCGATGAACGTCCCGACGAAGGCCATCGCGATCCCCTGCCGGATCCCGCTCATCGCATAAGGGAGGGTGTGCGGAACCAGGACGTCCCGCCACAGAGGCCACTCCCCACTGCGATGCACCCGCGCCACCTCAAGGAGGGTCTTCGGGGCATGCTTCGCGCCCTCGGCCGTGTTGATCAGGATCGGGAAGACCGCGCTGAGGAAGACCACCAGCGTCTTGGCGCCGAACCCGAAGCCGAACGCGGCCAGGATCAGCGGCGCCAGCGCCACGATCGGCACCGACTGCAGGGCGAAGACCAGCCAGCCGGTGCTGCCGCGCAGCATCCGCGACCGGGACAGGGCCAGGCCGTAGCCGACTCCGCCGACGATCGCGGCGGCCAGGCCGACGAGGAACAGCAGGCCGGTGTCCAGCAGGGCGGCCGGCAGGGTGCCGTCGCCGACCATCGCGACCAGCGCCTCGAACGACCTGACGGGGGTTGCCAGCAGGACCGGATCCCTCTGGCCGGCGATCTGCCAGGCGATCAGTCCGAGCAGAAGACCGGCCAGCGCGATCGCGACCGCGCGGAGCCGTGAATCACTTCCCGAGCGCTTCATCGAACACCGTGAGGTCGACGAAGTCGTCGTACTTGGGCGCCTTGTCGGCGGCCACGTTCCCGGCCTTGACCTGGTCGGCGACGGCCTTGTCGACCCGCTCGCGGGCCAGGCCCGCATCAGTCGGCCAGAACTTGATGCCGATGAACTCGCTCAGCGCCGTCTTGGAGATCTCCGGCGTGCGCTTGGTCATCGTCGCGGCGATCTGCGCGACGTCGTCGGCGTTGGCGGGGTCGTTGATGTAGGCGATCGACTTGTGCAGCGCCGCCACGGCCTTCACCCAGGCCGGGCGCTTGCCGCCGTCGGCCAGTTCGTCCTGGCGGGTGACCAGCATCGTGTAGTGGGAGACCGGGTCGACCTTGGCCAGCGCGACCACCTCGTGGGCCTGAGCCTTCTGGTTGACCGCGGCGAGCTCGTCGGGGTGCAGCACGGCGGTGTCGACCTGGCCGGCGATCAGCGCGTCGACCGACTGGGGGCCGCCGACGTTGACGGTGGTGATGTCGGAGGCCGTCAGCCCGCACGACGCGATCATCGTGTTGACCGACAGTGCCTTGGGAGCGCCCGCGCCGTCGACGGCGATGGTCTTGCCCTTGAGCGAGGCGCAGTCGGTGACGGCGGGGTCGGAGGAGGCGATCAGGAACGACGGGTTCTCGTTGCCGAGGATGGCGACCACGTTGCCGCCGGAGGCGCGCAGCGCGACCGCGCCGGAGGTGCCGACGATGCCGCCGTCGAGCTCCTTGCTCTGGATGGCGCGTCCGACGTCGGCGCCGGTCGGAAGGGGTCTCAGGGTGACGGCCACGCCGCCCTCCTTGAAGTAGCCCTTCGATTCGGCGACGTACGCCATGAGGTTCACGAAGACCGGGGGGATGCCCGGGACACCGACGCTCAGTGTGGTGGCGCCGCCCTCGTCCCCGGAGGTGGAACCGCCACAGGCGGCGAGAGCCGTAAGGGAGGCCATGGCCAGCGCGGCCACTCCCAGGCGCTTGATCGACAACATCTGCTGTCCTTCCCAGGTGCCCGAGGGCACCGTTGTGCTTCTAGCCCGCCTGACCGGCGTCGGGGGACATGACGAGAGACCAGACGCGCTCCCGCAGCGCGGCGAACGCCTCCGACCTCGCCACCGCACGGTCGCGCGGATGAGGCAGCGCGACGTCGATGACCTCGTGCACCCTGCCGGGGCGGCCCTTCAGCACGACCACCCGGTCGCCGAACAGCACCGCCTCGTCGATCGAGTGCGTGACGAACAACATGGTGATCGGGCGCTCCTCCCACATGCGGAGCAGCTCGAAGCGCAGCACCTCGGCGGTCTGCGCGTCGAGCGCCCCGAAGGGCTCGTCCATGAGGAGCACCCGGGGCCGCACGGCCAGCGCGCGCGCCAGGCCCGTGCGCTGCTGCATACCGCCGGAGAGCTGGTGCGGGTAGGACTTCTCGAATCCGGAGAGGCCCACCATCTCGATCAGCTCCCGCGTGCGGGCGGCGATCTCCTCTTTCTGGAGACCGCGCAGCCGCAGCGGGTAGGCCACGTTGGCCTCGACGGTCTTCCACGGGAAGAGCCCGAAGTGCTGGAAGACCATCCCGACCCCGTCGGGGGTGCCGTCGACGATCTCGCCGTCGACTCTCACACTCCCCTCGGACGGGGTGAGCAGCCCGGCCACCGCACGGAGCAGCGTCGTCTTGCCGCAGCCCGAAGGCCCGACGACGGAGACGATCTCGCCGGGCGCGACCTCGACCCGGATGTCCGACGCGACGACGCGGTCCCCGAACCGCATCGTGACGCCGTCGATGGTGACTGCCGCGCCGCCCCTTTCGGGGCTGGTCAGCGTGGAGGCTTTGCGCCGGTCGTGCAGTGACATGCGACGTACTGTTGCATAATGATGCCTTCTATACAAGAGTGATGTGTCATGAGAGTTAATAATGCATGATTTGAAGCATCCTGTACTGCTCCTGCACACGCTGGGCGCCTCCGGGGACACCTGGTCCGAGGTCATCGGCGCAGATCAGAGCCGCTTTTCCGCCCCCGACCTCCCCGGTCACGGTATGCGGCGGGACGAGGTGTTCGAGACCTCGAAAGCGGTCGCGACAGCGCTCTCAGGCACCGGTCTCCTGCACGTGGTGGGCTCGGGGCTGGGCGCGTTCGTGGCACTCGAAGTCCTTCGGACGGCGCCGGAACGGGTCGCGTCGCTGGTGCTGGCGGGTTTCCCGGCGGCAGGAGGTCCGGAGAGGGTCGAGGCCACCGCGTCGACGCTGAAAGCCATCGGCGTCGACGGGTTCGCCACCTCTTATATGGAGGCCACGCTGCTCCGCCCTCATGAAGGTTTCGCACGGGCGATGGCGGCCATGCGCCCGGAAGGGCTGGTGAGCGCGTTGGCGGCGGCTCTGGATTGGACGACTCCAGCAGCTCGTACAAGAACAAAGGTGTTGCGCGGCGAGCACGACGCCCGCGTCTCCGACGAGGCGGCCCGATCACTGGCGGCCACCCTTGGGGCGGATTACGTTACTCTTCCCGTGGCCGGGCACGTCGCCTACGTTGACGCCCCTCGCGGCTTCCGTGAGGTTCTCGACGCCTTTCACCGCGCCGCCGAAGCGCAGGAGGAACCCTCATGACCGGCAGTCCGCGCACCAAGCGCGACATCATCGTCGCGGAGCTGCGCCGCATGATCTCCGCGGGCGAGCTCGCGCGCGGCAGCCGGATCCGGCAGGACGTGCTGGCCTCCCAGTTCAAGACGAGCATCACCCCGGTCCGCGAGGCGCTGCGCCTGCTGGAGGCCGAGGGCATGCTGACCAGCGAGCCCCATCGCGGGGTCCGGGTCGCCGACGCCGACTACGACCGCGTCAAGACCGTCTACCTGCTGCGCATGGCGGTCGAGCCCTACGCCATGCGGCGCGCCTCCCGCCGGCTCTCGCCCAAGGACCTCGACCAGGCCGAGAAGCTCGTCGAGGAGATGGAGGCGGCGCTCGCGGCGGGCGACCGCACGACGCTCAACGAGAGGAACCGCCGGTTCCACTTCCTCTTCTACGACCGCTGCGGCAACGAGGGCCTGAGCGAAGAGGTCGCGCTGCTCTGGCAGCGGTTCCCGTGGGACATGCTCCAGGTGGTGGAGAGCCGGGGCGACCAGGCCGCGCAGGAGCACCGCCTGATCCTGGCGGCGGCCCGCGCGGGCGACGCCGACGCGCTCGCCCGCGCGACCGAGGTCCACCTGGCCAACAGCTTCCTCGCGCTGGCCAGGCACCTCGTCGGTCACGACGTCCCCGACCCCTTCGAAGTAGACAACGACTGACCTAAGACCGGTCCGAGGCCGGCCTCGACTGGCGGGCCACTCCGGCCGCCACGAGCCCGGCCACCTCTTCCTCTGACAGCCCGAGTTCGCCGAGCACCTCCGCAGTGTGCTCGCCGACGGCGGGAATGGCTTTCAGGTCTTCCTCGGCACCACCGGGGTGGAACGGCGAGGTGACCACTGTCGCCTTCTCGCCATCCGGAAGCAGTACCGACGACCACCGGCCCGTCGCCCTGGCTTGCGGGTGTTCCAGCACGTCAGGAAGCCGGTTGAGGCGCGCGTTGGGCACATCGGCTCGCTCCAGCCGGGCCGTGAGCTCGTCGGTCGGGAGCGTGATGAGCGTGGCCTCGATGATCGCTTCGAGCCGTTCCCGGTTCCGCAGCCGGTCGGTGTTCAGCGCGAAGTCGGGATCGCCCGCCAGGTTCGGATCGCCGACGACGATCTCGCACAACCGTCGCCACTGGCCCTCGTTCTGGACCGCGATCAGGACCAGGTCTCCATCGGCCGATACATAGGGCCCATAAGGGGCGATGCTCGCGTGGCTCAGACCGGCGGGTTCCGGGGCGGTCCCGGCGTGCGACTGGGCCAGCAGCAGCGGGCTCATCCACTCCAGGAGCACGTCGAACATGGCCACGTCGATGCGCTGGCCCTGCCCGGTCCTCTCCCGCGAGAACAGCGCCGCCGTGATCGCCGACAGGGCGTAGGTGCCGCCGCTCAGGTCGGCCAGCGAGACGCCCGGCTTGGCCGGCTGCGCGGTGGTGCCCGTCGAGGTCACGACCCCGGCCTCGCCCTGGATGAGCATGTCGTAGGCCTTGCGGCCGGCGTAGGGCCCGCGGGTGCCGTACCCGGACAGAAAACACCTGATCAGCCGGGGGTTCAGCGCCAGGAGCTCGTCGTCGGTGAAGATCCGGTCGAACGCGCCGGGCGCCAGGTTGCAGACCAGCACGTCGGCGGTGCGGAGCAGTTCGCCCAGCACCCGCCGCCCCTCGGGGGTCTTCAGGTCGAGCGCGACGCTGCGCTTGCCCCGGTTGAGCCAGACGAAGTGGCTGGACATGCCGCCCACGAAGTCGTCGTAGTCGCGGGCGAAGTCACCGGACAGCCGCTCGACCTTGATCACGTCGGCCCCCAGATCGGCGAGGTGCCGCGAGCACAGCGGCACCGCGACCGCCTGCTCGACCGCGACGACCCGCACTCCGGCGAGATCGCCTCTCACCGCTCACCCCACGTGAACACACTGCCGACGGACGGCTGCACGTAGCGGTCGGCCAGTTCGGAAGACATGTGGGCGTGGCTGCGCAGCCCGGAACAGTGCATCGGTACGACCGTCTTCACGTCCAGATCGCGGAAGGCCTCGGCGGTGAGCTCCACGTTCTTCGCCGGCGTGGTCGGGAACCCCAGGTGGAAGCCGCCGAGCACGGCCCGGATCGGCTTGTCCCCCGCGATCGCCTTCGCCCGGTTGAGCGTGTTGATCACACCGGCGTGCGCGCACCCGGTCAGGACCACGAGCCCCTCGCCCTTGACGTCGATGATCAGGCCCATCTCGTCCATGACCTCGTCGCGGCGCACCTCGCCGGTCTCGGAGACCTGGTAGAGCCCCGGCGTGCCGCGCTCGAACGGCGGCGCCGCCGCCTCGAACGGAACGTTCCTGGGGATCTCGCCGGTCGTCCAGACTCCCCAGCCGAGGTCGAGCGGGTCACGGCTGAGCACCGGCGCGCCCCCGCTCGCCTCGACCTGGCCGAACGTGAAGGCGGTGTTGTAGACCGGCGAGACCCGGCCGTCGCCCATCACGGCGTAGCGCGGCAGTTCGGCGTCGTGGTGGGTGGCCACCGGGACCCGTCGCCCGGCCAGTTCGAGGAACGTGTGCACGCCACCGAAGTGGTCGGGGTGGCCGTGGCTGATCACCAGGTGGTCGATCGAGCCCGGATCCACACCCAGCACCTTCATGTTGTGCGCGAGCACCGTGCCGGTGAGGCCGGCGTCGAAGAGCACCCGGGTGGTGTGCCGTCCCCGAGTCGCCTCGACGAGCATGCTGATCCCGTTCTCGGCCTGCGGCGGCACCTTCTTGCCGTCGAAGTGCTCGATCAGCCCGTACCGGCTGACGCAGTGGTCCTCCATGTCGGGCAGCAGCATGTCCACCCAGTTCTCGACCAGGACCGTGACCGTGACCGAATCGGCCTGGAACATCCGGCGGCTCCTTCCATCGCACAATTAGGAAGGAACATTACATGATCGATACAGATAATGCATCATCTGCATTCTCATGCCTTCCGGAAGTACGACGAGGACGGCACCCCGCCCTTCAGGAACTCCTCGAACGTGATCCGCCCGATGGCGTGCTCGGGCGTCAGCTGGTAGCCGGCCCGGAACGCCGCGGCGACCTTGCCCGGGACGGCGAGCTCGACGATCGGCTTCCGCTTCCCCTGCGCCGCGAGGTAGAACTCGACGATCTCCCGGATGGTGAGCACCTGCGGCCCGCCCATGTCGGCGACCCGCCCCGCCGGATCGCCGACCGCGAGACTGGCGAGCTGGGCCGCCACCTCCTGAAGCGCGATCGGCTGCGAGGCCCAGCCCGCCGGAACCGGCACGACCGGCCACCTCACGAGCGACCGCGCGAGCGAGGCCACGAAGTCGTGGAACTGGGTCGTCCGCAGGATCGTGTACGGCAGCCCGGAGGCCTCGACGAGCTCCTCGACGTCGCGCTTGACCTGGTAGTAGGGGTACGGATGCCGGTCGACCCCCACGATCGAGATGTAGACCACGTGGGTCCCGGGAGCCAGCGCCTTGAGCAGGTTGCGGGTCGCCTGGAGATCGGTCTTCCCGGGCGGCTTGCTGGCGAGATGGACGACCGTGCCCGCACCCTGGGTGGCCGCGGCCACCCCTTCTCCGGTGACGAGATCGCCTCGATAGGGCCCCTGAGTGCTCCGGGACAGGTCGCGGACCTCCCGGCCCGTCTGCTGAAGTTCCCCGATGACCTGACGGCCCAGCAGTCCGGAGCCACCGGTGACGAGAATCGTACTGTTCATGATGATTTCCCACCTGTTGGGGCATTTATATGCCCCATACCCCATCGCGACGCGCTGAGCGAACTCACCCCACAGGCTCATGAATCCGGGGCCCAGGTCTGTCAGGATGGGGGGGTGAGCCATTCCCCGGCCGTGGTCCAGCCCGACCAGGAACTGATCATCGAGATCCTCAACGAGCTCGACATCGACTTCACCTTCGACGCAGACGGCGACCTCGCGATCTCCACCGAGGCGCTCACGGTCTTCTTCCTGTTCGGATCAGAAGGCGACCTGTTCACGATCCGGACCTTCTACGACCGCCACTACAACGTCGACGAGAAGCCGCTTCTGCTCACCGCGCTCAACGAGTGGAACGCCGACACCATGTGGCCGAAGGTCTACGCCTTCACCCCCGACAACGGCGTGATCCGCGTGATCGGCGACGCCCAGCTCTACATCGGCGCCGGTGTGACCTACGAGCACCTGATGACGATCGTCGCCCACTGGGTCAGGTCAGCGATCAAGTTCCACCGCTGGCTCAGCGACCGTCTGGCCTTCGAAGAGGACGACGCCGAATAGTCCTCGACAGAGCCTCTTCCAGAGTCTTCTGCGGGTACGGCGATCGTGAGACGGCCCCTTCAAGGTCGATCTCACCACGATTAAGACGCTCACAGAGCGTGACGATTTCTGTGATTTCACCACGCTGCCGCTCGACGAAATCGGGCGTCACGGGGTTGCCGTGGCCAGGAACGATGATCTCCGGCCCCGCCTCCAGAATCTTCTGAAGGGCGACCGGCCAGGCCGCCGGATACGAGTCCCCGAACTGCGGCGGCGCCCCCTGCTCCACGAGGTCCCCCGCGAACACCACCTTCGCGTCCGGGACCCGCACGATCAGATCATGCCCGGTGTGGCCCGGCCCCGGATGTCCGAGCAGGACCTCCCGGCCGCCCAGGTCGACGCTGAACGGAGCCGGCAGCGGCAGGACGAGCGGCGCCGTGGCGACACCCGGAAACTGCCCCGACCACTCGGCGGCCTGCTGGTGCGCGGTGTCGACGAGCGCCTCCCGGCAGCCCTCATGGGCGAAACACCCGCCGAAGGCGGCCGTACCGAACGCGTGATCGAAATGCGCGTGGGTCAGCACGACCGTCCAGGGCAGGTCGGTGACCTCCCTGATCGCGTTCGCCCACGCCCGCCCGAAAGCCTCGTCGATACCGGTGTCGACGACGAGACAGCCGGTATCGCCCACGATGAGCCCGAGAGTGAGGTCGAGTTCGGCATGCCGCCGAATCCACACCCCGTCCGCAACTTCGATCATGGTTCAGTCTGTACCACAGGACGCCCTGAAAGCTGTGATATCCGTGCACATCCGGCGCGTCCCGAATAGATATTTCTGACCTTCCCCGTGAACGGGAGACGGAGAGCGCGGCGTGAGGCGTGGGGCCCCTGTGAACCCAGAGACGCAAGCGTGCGATGTCAGGCGCAGGCGACGGCCACCCGCACCCCTTCCCTACGACCGGAATGTCGGCGCGCGATTCCGGGCCGCCGGCACTTCTCTGCCCCGTGAACCGCGAGTACCAGCGGCCGGTATGCGGCGTCAGGCCTTGGCGAGCGCCGCCCGCAGCTCGTCGGCGTTGAAGCGGTCGACGTAGGCGGGCTTGTCGCGGTCGTGCCGCCAGCCCTCGGACAGCGGGCCGACGTCCACGACGTCGAAGCCGAAGGACTCGATCAGGTCCGTGACGATCTTCTTCGCCTCCGCGTCGTCGCCCGCGATCGGGAGCGCCCGGCGGTCCGGCGTGCCCGGCGGAGTCCCGTCGGACAGCAGGTGAGCCGCCATGATGTTGTTGAAGCCCTTGACCACCTTCGAGGTCGGCAGGTGCTCCTGAAGCAGCCCCGACGGGGTCTTCGCACCGGAGTCGATCTCCGGGAACCGCCCGTCACGCTCGAAGTAGTAGTTGTTGGTGTCGATCACGATCTTCCCCGCGAGCGGCGCCACCGGCACCTTGGTGTACGCGAAGAACGGCACCGTGACGACGACGATGTCCCCAGCCTCGGCCGCACCCTCGGCGGTCGACGCGGAAGCGGCCGGGCCCAGCGCCCCGACCAGGTCGGCGAGGGTCTCCGGCCCGCGCGAGTTGCTCATCACGACGGTATGACCTGCGTCGACGGCCAACCGCGCCACGGCGGAACCGATGTGCCCACTGCCTATGAATCCGATGACCATACTTGCCCGAACCCAGGCGAGGGCGACGACATTCCCGCTTCCGCAGGCCGATGACGGACCCGGAACGCCCCTTTTGTCACCGGTTTCCACGGACGCGCCGCCAACATCGTCTCCAGTGTTGACGATGTTATGAGCCACCCCTACATTGTCTCTACAAGAGACGATGTTCAGTCGTGGTATGAAGTGACCCACCAGGAGGCGGACAGACGAGTTGAGGCACCATGACCGAGCGATACCTCGGCGTACTCGGCATCGGCGAGGCGCTGGGGGTGAGCCGGCACGCGGTGCACAAATGGCGCGCCCGCTACCCGGGCGACTCCGCCCACCCCTTCCCCGACCCTGACGTCGAGATCGACGGCGCCCCCGGCTGGCGCCCCGACCGCCTCGACGAGATCGTCCGCTGGCGCGAGGGCCTCCCCGGCCGGGGCGCCGGCGGCGGACGCCCCCCGGCGGCCCGCCAGGACTACCTGAAAGCCGCAATCGAACGCGGCCTCGACCGCGACGAGGCGCTCCGCGCCCTGACGACCTTCGCCGAAGAGTTCCCCGAGATGACCGAGCCGGAGATCTGCGCCTGGCTCATCGAGAGCTGGCGCCACTGACCTTCACTGAGGCCTCGCTGAGGCCGAAAGGCGATGACCCATGCCCCTCAACGGCACGACCGCACCCGGATTCGACCGCGTCCACGACGCGTTCGCCGACAACTTCGCCCACCACGACGAGATCGGCGCCGCCGTCTGCGTCTATGTCGACGGCGAGAAGGTCGTCGACCTGTGGGGCGGCGTGGCCGACCCCGCAACGGACCGCCCCTGGACCGACGACACCCTGCAGGTCGTCTTCTCCACCACGAAGGCGATCACCGCCACCTGCGCCCTGCACCTGGCCCAATCAGGCGCTGTAGATCTGGACGCCCCCGTCTCCGACTACTGGCCGGAGTTCGGAAAACCCCAGATTCCCGTACGTTGGCTGCTCACCCACCAGGCCGGACTGGCCGCCCTGGATTCTCCCGTCACCCCCGCCGAGGCCGTGGCCTGGGAACCGGTGGTGGCCGCACTGGAGGCACAGCAACCGTTGTGGGAGCCGGGAACCGACCCGGGCTACCACGCCCACACCTTCGGCTGGCTGGTCGGCGAGGTGGTCCGCCGGGTATCGGGCCGCACGCTGGGGACCTACCTCCGCCAGGAGATCGCCGAGCCGCTCGACCTCGACTTCTGGATCGGCCTCCCGCCTTCGGAACACCATCGGGTCGCCCGAATCATCTCCCCCAAGATCGACATGTCGGTCGACCCGGCGACCCTCCCCGAGGCGCTGCGCCCCTACTTCGACCCCACGTCACTGACTATGCGCGCCTCGATGGCCGTGACCCCGTTCCTGGACCACAACGACCCTGCCGAGCTGGCTGCGGAGATGCCGTCGTCCAACGGCGCCTGCACCGCCCGCGGCCTGGCCGGTTTCTACGCGGCCCTGCTGGACGGGAGGATCCTCAGCCCCTCAAGCTTGGCCATGGCGACGACCGAGCAGGTCAGCGGCATCGACAAGGTCCTGCGGGTGCCGGTCCGCATCGGCCTGGGCTTGGGCCTCCCGACCCCGGACGCCTTCTGGTACAGCCCGACGGCCTTCGGCTTCCCGGGCTACGGCGGCTCGATCGGCTTCGCCGACCCGGCGCGAGGCCTGGCGTTCGGCTACGTCATGAACCACTGCCAGGACCCCATCAACGACAGACGCGCCGCCAACCTGGTGGAAGCGGTCGAGAAGGCGCTCTGATCAATGCTGTTCCACGGCATGGTGTGGTGTGGTGTGGTGCCCGGTTATAGGGGAACCGGGCACCAGTTCTAACTACTTCTTCTTCGGCGTCTGAGCCAGCGTGCTTGCGGCAGCCGACTTCTCCGCCTTGGTGGCCTTCGGGTCCGCCAGCGTCTTGCCGGCCGCCGAAGCAGCCTTCTTGCCAGACTGGCCCGTACTCTGGGGCGCCTGCGACAACGCACTTGCCGCAGCAGACTTCTCTGTTTTGCTGGCGTTGGAGCCACTCAGCGTCTTACTTGCAGCTGAGGCAGCTTTCGCGCCTGTTTGTCGGGGGTTCTTCGCCATGGATCACTGCTCCTTCAGATCGACTTGCATCGCGACCTGAAAGCTGATGTCATGCGTGTTCCTACGCAGCGCATTGACTCGCTTCAGTGCCGCACCGAACGCCCGGCTCCCTGGAGCCGGGCGTTTGTTTTGCGGCCGATCTCCAGACAGAGATCAGCCGCATAACCCTGACCTTGTCAGGGCCTTGCATCTCGGGTCGACCCACCTCTTGAGGAAGGTCGGCCCGGGACATCTCGGGATCAGCTGCAGCCGCTGGTGCTGCCGCATCCTTCGCACACGTAGCAGCTACCGGCCGGACGCATCTTCGTCCCGCACGTCATGCAGAGCGGCGCGTCGGCCGTGAACCCCTGGTGCCCTTCCAGGTGACCCTCCACCGAAGCACGAACCGGCTCCGCCACCGGCACCGGCCGACTCACCGGGGGCTCGATCGGGGCCGACTGGGCCAGGGCGGCGGTGTCGAGCTGGGCCGCCGGGTCCTCCCCGCGCTGCTGCGCCGCGCGCTCCGAGGCCGAGAAGATTCCCAGTGCCGCCCGGTCTTCGTAAGCCAGGTGGTCGAGGGCAAGACGCCGGAAGATGTAGTCCATCACCGACTGGGCCATCCGCACGTCCGGGTCGTCGGTCATGCCGGCCGGCTCGAAGCGCATGTTGACGAACTTCTGCACGTAGGTGTCGAGCGGCACGCCGTACTGGAGGCCGATGGAGATCGCCACGGAGAAGGCGTCCATGACGCCCGCGAGGGTCGAGCCCTGCTTGGACATCTTGAGGAAGACCTCGCCGAGACCGTCGTCGGGGTAGGACGAGGCGGTCATGTAGCCCTTGGCGCCGCCGACCGTGAAGCGGGTCGTGATGCTCGGGCGGCTGTTCGGCATGCGGCGGCGGGTCGGGCGGGAGACCTCGATGACCTTGGTCACGGGCTCCGCGACGACCGCGGCCTCTTCGGTCTTCTTGCTGTTGTTGCCGGCCGACAGCGGCTGGCCGACCTTGCAGTTGTCGCGGTAGACGGCCAGGGCCTTCAGGCCGAGGCGCCAGCCTTCGAGGTAGACCTGCTCGATGTCGTCGATCGTCGCCGACTCGGGCAGGTTGACCGTCTTGGAGATAGCGCCGGACAGGAAGGGCTGGGTGGCGGCCATCATGCGGACGTGCCCCATGGGGGCGATCGCCCGCTCGCCCATGGCGCAGTCGAACACCGAGTAGTGCTCCACCTTGAGGCCGGGGGCGCCGACCACATGGGAGTTCTGCCCGATGTATTCGACGATCGCCTCGACCTGCTCCTCCTGGTAGCCGAGCTGGCGCAGGGCGCGAGGGATGGTCTGGTTGACGATCTGCATCGAGCCGCCGCCGACGAGCTTCTTGAACTTGACCAGGGCCAGGTCGGGCTCGATGCCGGTGGTGTCGCAGTCCATCATCAGGCCGATGGTGCCGGTCGGGGCGAGCAGCGACGCCTGGGCGTTGCGCCAGCCGTTCTTCTCGCCCAGCTTCAGGCACTCCTGCCACTGCTTGGTGGCCTCGACGTGGATCGCCCGGTCGACGGCGCCGACGGGGCGGACCGCGTCGTTGGCGGCGGAGTGCTTGCGCATGACCCGCTTGTGCGGTTCGGCGTTGCGCTCATATCCGTCGTACGCCCCCACGATGCCCGCCAGCTCCGCACTGCGGCGGTAGGACACCCCGGTCATCAGCGACGTGATCGCCCCGGCGATGGCGCGGCCGCCGTCGGAGTCGTAGGCGTGGCCCGTGGCCATCAGCAGGGCACCCAGGTTGGCGTAGCCGATGCCGAGCTGGCGGTAGGCGCGGGTGGTCTCACCGATCTTCTCGGTCGGGAAGTCGGCGAAGGTGATCGAGATGTCCATCGCGGTGATGATCAGCTCGGTCAGCTTGACGAACCGGGGGATGTCGAACTGGTCGTCGTCGGTGAGGAACTTCAGCAGGTTGATCGACGCCAGGTTGCAGGAGGAGTTGTCGAGGTGGACGTACTCCGAGCAGGGGTTGGACGCGGTGATCCGGCCGCTTTCCGGACAGGTGTGCCAGTCGTTGATCGTGTCGTCGTACTGGACGCCCGGGTCGGCGCACTCCCACGCCGCCTTGGCCATCTTGCGGAACAGGTCTCTGGCGTCGACCTCTTCGATGACCTCGTGGGTGAGGCGGGCACGCAGGCCGAACTTGCCGCCGGTCTCGACCTGGCGCATGAACTCGTCGCTGACGCGGACCGAGTTGTTGGCGTTCTGGTACTGCACGGAGACGATGTCTTTTCCGCCGAGGTCCATGTCGAACCCGGCGTCACGCAGCGCGCGGATCTTGTCTTCCTCGCGCGCCTTCGTCTCGATGAACTCCTCGATGTCGGGGTGGTCGACGTCGAGCACGACCATCTTGGCCGCACGTCGGGTGGCGCCACCCGACTTGATGGTGCCGGCCGACGCGTCGGCGCCGCGCATGAAGGAGACGGGTCCGCTGGCCGTACCGCCGGACGAGAGCAGTTCCTTCGAGGAGCGGATGCGGGACAGGTTCACACCCGAGCCTGAACCACCCTTGAAGATCACGCCTTCTTCCTTGTACCAGTCGAGGATCGACTCCATCGTGTCGTCGACGGCAAGGATGAAACAGGCGCTGACCTGCTGGGGCGACAGGGTGCCGACGTTGAACCACACGGGCGAGTTGAACGCGAAGAGCTGGTGGATCAGGGCGTGCTTCAGCTCGTGGTCGAAGATCTCGGCGTCTTCGTCGGTCGCGAAGTAGCCGTTTTCGATGCCGGTGCGGGTGTAGACACCCGTCACCCGGTCGACCAGCTGCTTCAGGCTCGACTCGCGCTGCGCCGTGCCGAGCGCGCCCCGGAAGTATTTGGTGGTCACGATGTTGGCCGCGTTGACCGACCACGCCGCCGGGAACTCGACCCCGCGCTGCTCGAAGTTGACCGAACCGTCGCGCCAGTTGGTCATGACGACGTCGCGGCGCTCCCACTCGACCGCGTCATAGGGGTGGACGCCCTCGGTGGTGAAGATCCGCTTCACCTTCAGCCCCTTGGCCCGTCCGCGCCGGGTCCGCGTGGATGTGCCGTTGACCGTCTCCGTCATGACTCCCCCTTGGCATGTGCCTTGAGTTGCTGAATCTCAACCTCGAAGTCCGCGAGGGTCTCAAACCCCCGGTAGACCGAGGCGAATCGTAGATAAGCCACCTCATCGAGATCGCGCAGTGGCCCGAGGACCGCGACGCCGACCTGATGGGCGGGGATTTCCGCGACGCCGGAGGCGCGGATGCTCTCTTCAACCCGCTGCCCGAGCTGTGCGAGCGAGTCTTCACTGACCGGACGCCCCTGGCAGGCCCGCCGGACCCCGGCGATGACCTTCTCCCTGGAGAACGCCTCGGTCACCCCACTGCGTTTGCTCACCATCAGCAGGACCGTCTCCTGCGTGGTGAAACGCCTCCCGCATTCGGAACAGGTGCGCCGGCGGCGAATCGCCCCGCCGTCTTCCGTCGACCGGCTGTCGACGACCCGGGTGTCGGGATGACGGCAAAACGGGCAATGCACGCCGTTGCCTCCTCATTGTCCAGACGCTCGCGCACGCCCCCACATGAAGCGAGGTGCGGCAAAGGAAACACAATTTATGGTTCGCTCATATGAGCACGACCACTAGATGTTGTGGTTCCCCAACCCTAGAAGCGAGTCCCCTAGATCGCAACTCAAACCCCAGCACCCTCAAGGGCCTACTGACCTGGGCCGTCACCGGGGAGATAGAGCGTCGTGCCTGGCCGGATGAGGGGGTCGGGTAACCCGTTCAGATCCATGATCTCGCGAACCACGACCGCCGGGTCGCCATCTTCGCCGGTCTGGACGGCGATCCCCCACAGGGTGTCGCCTTCCTGGACCGTGACAGAGGGCAGCCCCTCGACCGAACGCGAGGTGGACGCGGTCACGGCAGCACGAGTGCCCAGCCACAGAACGACCAAACTGAGCGCCGCGATCAGGGCGATGAGGACGATCCGCCCTCGCCTGGTGAGCCGGATCGGCGCCGCCTCCACCCCGCCGGAGGCGACCTGCGCCGGCGCATTTCTTTTCTCTGTACGCGGTGGACGCACGGCGTCGCCCCAACGCTGCGGGCGCGCCAACCGGGGGGAGGGCTCCTTCACGGCACCGCCGGACACCACGCTCACGTCAGCCCTTCCGGCGATGAGGCGATCAGCAGCACCCCAGATGGCAGGCTCACCCGACGACGACGCTCTCCTGGCGTCAGCCTGACGGGAACCGCCCTTCTGCGAGGCCGCCTCCCGCACCATGCCACCCTTCCGGGCCCGGGCCGCCTCAAGCGGCTGCTCGCTTGGCCGAGGCCCGACTGGCCGCCTGCCGCCGTCGGCATTCCTCATGTGGTGATCGGCATCGTTGCCCGCACGCCGCCCCACACGGTGGTTCGACGCGGGATGCCCGACATCGGACCGACCCCCCGAGCTCTGACCCGGACCAGCCTGGAGCCCCGAATCCCCGGGGCCTTGATCCGGAAGATCCGGGACCAGTGCGAGGTGGCGTCGCTTCATATGGGGATGCTCCGCCGGGCGCGAATCCGCAGCCTGCGGCGGTCGGATGTTCGAGGGTAGGGATGAAGTCGTAGGGGTGTCCTTCTGCGTGGGCTTCATCGTGAACCTCCTCGACTGCCCCTGCAGGACGGAAGAAAGATCGCGTGAATCGAACACGATGTCGATCGAACTCCCGTACGATGTTGTACACCACGCCACCGACGTTTTCGAGTGGAATCGAACAACTGTTTGATATTGATCTTGAATCGCGGTAGCGTCGCTCTGTGCGACGTAAGGAACACGGAATGGGAGGTGCCCAGGTGAACAACGACGGGCTGGCCAGCCAGCGCGACGAGAGCGTGAGCGATCTGGCGGTGCGCCGCCGCGACTCGCTCGGGCTCACCCCCAGGCAGCGCAAGATCCTGGAGGTGATCCGCGACTCGGTCCAGCAGCGGGGCTACCCACCGTCGATGCGCGAGATCGGTGAGGCGGTGCAGCTCACGAGCACGTCGAGTGTGTCCCACCAGCTCACCGCCCTTCAGCGCAAGGGCTACCTTCGCCGCGACCCGCACCGACCGCGCGCCCTCGAGGTCCGTCTCCCCGGTGAGCCGGTCCTCTGGGTCGATCCCGACTCCACCGAGGAAGACTCCGGCGGCTTCAACCGTCCGACCGCGGCCTATGTTCCCCTCGTCGGGCGCATCGCGGCAGGTGGGCCGATCCTGGCCGAGCAGAACCTCGAAGACGTCTTCGCCCTGCCCAAGCAGTTGGTCGGAGAGGGCACCCTGTTCCTGCTCCAGGTCTCGGGTGACTCGATGATCGAGGCCGCCATCGCCGACGGCGACTGGGTGGTCGTCCGCCAGCAGCCGGTCGCCGACAACGGCGACATCGTCGCCGCGATGATCGACGGCGAGGCCACCGTGAAGACCTTCAAGCGCAAAGACGGCCACGTGTGGCTGGTCCCCCACAACTCCAACTACGAGCCGATCCCGGGCGACGAGGCCACGGTGCTCGGCAAGGTGACCGCGGTCCTCCGCAAGCTCTAGCCACACCGAGCGGGTCCGGTGGCCGATCAGGCGGCCGGGCCGGCTTCTTCTTGCCCGCGCCAGTTCTTGCCCGCACCAGGCCCCCCGCCAAGCAACGGCTGGGGCCCGGTAAATCCCTGGTCGGCCCTTTCGTCACGTCATACGCTGTTTGTGTGGACCTTGATCAGCTGACGGTTGAGCAGGCGAGGAAGCGCGACGGCACCAAATGGACCCTGGCCGGTCCTGATGTGATCCCCGCGTGGGTGGCCGACATGGACTTCCCCGTGGCCGGCCCCATCCGCGACGCCGTCATGCACCGGGTCACCACCGACCTCGGCTACCCCGACTGGCCCTGGGAGCAGCCCGGCCTGCCGCTGCCCGAGACGTTCGCCGACCGGATGGCCACCCGCTACGGCTTCCACCCCGACCCCGCCCACGTGAGGGTGTTCACCGACCTCAACCAGTCGCTTCAGGCGCTCCTCGACGTGCTGACCGAGCCTGGCCAGGGGGTGCTGGTGCACACCCCGACCTACAACGCCTTCCTGATGACCCTGGAGGCGATGGACCGCCCGCCGATCCCGATCCCGCTGGTCCCCGACGGTGAGACCTGGCGGGCCGAACTCCCCGCCGATCCCGGTGGCGCGCGGGTGCTGCTCCTGGTCAATCCACACAATCCGACGGGGCGGTGCTTCACCCGTACAGAGCTGGAGGAACTGGCCGGCTACGCCGACCGCCACGACCTCACGGTGATCTCCGACGAGATCCACGCCGACCTGACCTTCGCCCCGAACGAGCACATCCCGTTCGGCCTGCTCCGCCCCGACCGCACCGTCACCCTCACGTCGGCCAGCAAGGCCTTCAACATGGGCGGCGTGCACTGCGCCATCGCCCACATCGGCTCCGCCCGAGCCCGGGCGGCCCTGGCGACCCGGCCCCCGAACCTGTACGGCAACCCGAGCGTCCTGGCCGTGGCGGCCACGGATGCGGCGTGGCGGCAGTGCGACGCCTGGCTCGACGAGGTGGTCACCCTCCTCGACCGCAACCGCAAGACCCTCGCCCAGCGGCTCCCCGCAGGCTGGACCTACCGGGTCCCGGAAGCCACCTATCTGGCCTGGATCGACACCGGCATCCCCGACGCGACGACCGTCCTGGAACGTGAGGCCCGCGTCAAAGTCGCACCGGGCACGCTCTACGGGGCCCCGGACACCTGGATCAGGCTCAATTTCGGCACGTCGAGCCTCATCCTGGACGAGATTCTCGACAGAATACGCATGTGACCGATGTTTCTCACTATCTCGGGCTGCTCGAGGACAATGCGTCGTTGTCCCGCTGGGGCACCATCACCTGGATCTCCGGCCTGGAGCCTGAGACCGCCCTCGACATTCTCGGCGGCGACCCCGATTCAGAGCTGTCGCTTCCGTTCGAAGACTGCCATTCCGCGGCCTTCAAGGATTTCCAGCTGCGCGGCTGCTCCGGCAGCGAGATCCTGCTCGACAGGGCTGGTTCGTGGCTTATCTGCATCGAGCCGTTCGGGGACGGCGGCGCCATGACCGATACGCTCCTGGCGCTCTCCAAAAAGGGAACCGCTCTCTCGCTCCGGTTCCACCCCCAGGCCTTTCACACCTTCACCTACACCGCCGACGGAGAGGCCCTGGTGGTCATCCCCCGGATCGACGAGCCCAGGATCGAAGGCCCGATATCCCTCGAAGAGATCGTCGGAGAGCCCCCGCTGCTGGACCCGGACATCGAACCCGTCATCTGGGCGGCGAACGCCCTCGCCATCGCCGAGCGTCTCACCGGGTTCCGCCTCACCGCTGAATGGCTGGACGCCGAGCACCCCTGCTACATCAGTACGCGTCCGATGCTCCCGATCTGAACCCTCGCTGATCGGCGCGTAAGGCACCTTCCACCAGTGCTTGGGTCACCATGTGTGCAGACGCTCCTCGACCGGGCCGATTCGAGGATCTGGTGATCGCGGTGCCGGTTCGCCCGATGGGGAAACGCTTGTTGCGCGGGATGTTCTTGGCATTCTCGCCGTAGTCGTCGCGGCGATCCTTCGCATAAATCAGCCGCTTCTTCCGGCTCATTCCGTCAAAGTCACAGCACAACTGAAATAGCCCGCCACTCAACGAGAGTGGCGGGCCGTTCAGGCTAGATGGTGCAGGTGACCGAAGACGGCACCGCGTTGGTGCCGTTCCACGTGCCGTTGAAGCCGAACGTCGTCGATCCGTTGGCCGCGATCGAGCCGTTGTAGGGCATGTTGTTCACCGTGACCTGAGAACCGGAAACGGTGTGCTGACCACTCCAGAGCTGAGTGATCGTCTGGCCGTTGGCGAAGGTCCAGCGGACCGTCCACTTACTGATCGCCGCCGACGAAGGCCGCACGGTCACCTCACCCTGGAACCCACCGGGGTACTGGTTCGCGATCCGGTACGTCGCCACACAGCCACCCGGAGAAGGCGACGGCGAGGGACTGGGTGAAGGCGAGGGCGAGGGAGAGGGCGACGGGCTGGGTGACGGCGAAGGAGAAGGTGAAGGGGATGGCGAAGGTGACGGGGTCGTCCCCGGGGGGACCGGGGCGATCAGGTACGGCGAGAGAATGTTCTGCTTGGCCGTCTGGACGGTCACCCAGTCGTCCAGCACGATGCCGCCGGTGTCACCCGAGTTCGGGTTCCACGACCAATACGTGAACGACATCCCGTTCACGCCGGTCCCGGTGTACTTCATCAGCTCCGTCAGCCAGATCCGGTCGACATTGGCCGTCATCGTCGTGCCGAACTCGCCCATCATGATGGGCGCGATGTTCTGCTTGTACAGGTAACCCCAGTACCGGTCCCAGATGGCCGGCATGTTCGCCGGGTAGCTCGGGTCGGAGAACCACGTCTGGTTGTAGACGGACGTCGCGTACTCATGAGGCGAGTACACGAGCCGGTTGGCCACGTTGAGCCGAACCGGGAACTGTCCGGCCTTGGAGAGGTTCCCACCCCACCAGCCGCAGTCCTCGTCGTTGGACGTGTCGCCGTCCCACACGTTCGAGAGTCCGCCGGAAGGACACGAGACGCCCTCGACGAAGATCAGCCAGTTGGGCTGAACGGCGAGAACGGCGTTGCCGGCCCGTTCGGCGGCCAGCCGCCAGTCACGCGACTCGACCCCGCATCCCCAGCACGCGCCGGTCGCGTTCGGGTTCGTCCCGTCGGCGTGAGGCTCGTTGTGCAGGTCGGCGCCGATGACGGTGGTGTTGCCCGCGTATCGCTGCGCCAGCATCCGCCAGTCGGCGATCCACGTCGCCTCCGACACCGTCGAGGTGTACCAGAGGGCCGACTGCCCGGCCGAGGTAGGGCGGTGCCGGTCGAGGATGACCCGCATCCCCTTCGTCCCGACGTAGTCGATGACCTTGTCGAGGATCTGGAGGGGAGACAGCCCGACCAGGTCGGGGTTGGTGAAGTCGTTGATGCCCGTGGCCACGGCCCCGGGCTTCAGCGCGTCGTTGGAGAACGGGATGCGCAGCGTGTTGTAGCCGAGCTGGGCCATGTGGTCGAGCTGCGAGCGCCAGGTCACGCTCGCCCACAGGCCGTGGAAGGTCTTGTTGTCGGTCTCCATGCCGAACCAGTTGATCCCCGTCAGCCGGACGGTCGCCCCGGTGCTGTCGACGATCTTGTTGCCGTTGGTCCGCAGGTAGCCGGTCCCCGTGCCTGCCGCGTTGGCGGGGGCGACGCTGATTCCCACGAGTAAGCCCGTGAGCAGCGCGGTCCCCGCCAACAGGGCGGTGAATCTGGACAAAGGTGCCTCCAAGGCGGGGGCACACCTGACCGTCGAGCCGGTACGGATTCAGGCACGCCCCGCTGAGGCATGCCCTGACCGCACGCCCGACGATGTTCGAGATATCGGCTCGGGCGCTAATGCTGCTCCTACGGAACGATGTTGACCAGCTTGGGGGCCCGCACGATGACCTTGCGCGGAGTTCCGTCGAGGTGTGCCTTCACCTTCTCGGAGCTCAGGGCCAGCGCCTCCAGATCGGTGTCCGAAATGTCCGGTGAAACTTCCAGGCGGTCGCGCACCTTGCCGGCCACCTGCACGACGGCGGTGACCGAGTCCTGCACCAGCAGCGCGGGGTCGGCCACGGGCCACGAGGCGCGGGCGACGGAGGGCTGGTGGCCCAGTCGCTCCCAGCCTTCTTCCGCCGTGTACGGCGCCACGATCGACAGCATGACCGCCAGCGCCTCGGCCGCCTCACGCACGGCGGGGTCGGTCGCGCCGGGGCCCGAGTCGATCGCCTTGCGGGCCGCCGAGGTCAGCTCCATCAGCCGCGCCACCGCCACGTTGAAGCGGTGGCCGTCGACCAGCTTGGTGACCTCGTCGATGGTCCGGTGGACGACCTTGCGCAGCTCCAGGTCACCCGACGCGAAGTCGGAAGCGGCCGCGGCCGCGTCGGTCATCACGCGCAGCGTGCGGGCCAGGAACTTCAGCGACGCGGCCGGGGACACATCGGCCCAGTCGATGTCGTCTTCCGGCGGACCGGCGAAGACCATGGTCAGCCGGACCGCGTCGACGCCGAAGTTGTCGATCTGGACGCCCAGGTCGACGCCGTTGCCCAGGGTCTTGGACATGGCCTTGCCGCCGTTGATGACCTGACCCTGGTTCAGCAGCCGGGTGAAGGGCTCGTCCCAGGAGATCATGCCCATGTCGTAGAGGACCTTGGTGAAGAAGCGGCTGTACAGCAGGTGCAGGACCGCGTGCTCGACGCCGCCGACGTACTGGTCGATGGGGCCCCACTTCTCGGCCCGGTCGGGGTCGAAGGGACCGTCGTCGAAGTTCGGGTCCAGGTAGCGCAGGAAGTACCAGGAGCTGTCGACGAAGGTGTCCATCGTGTCGGTGTCGCGCTTGGCGGGGCCGCCGCACGACGGGCACGGCACGTTGACCCAGTCGGTGGCCGAGGCCAGGGGCGAGACGCCCTTGGGCGACAGGGCCTCGCCGCGCAGGTCGGGCAGCACGACCGGCAGGTCCTTGTCGGGGACGGGGACCTCGCCGCACTCGCCGCAGTGGATGATCGGGATGGGGGTGCCCCAGAAGCGCTGGCGGGACAGCAGCCAGTCGCGCAGGCGGAAGTTGACCGTGGCCTTGCCGGTGCCGCGCTCGGCCAGGATCTCGATGATCTTCTGGATGCCGTCGGCCTTGCCCAGACCGTCGAGCGGGCCCGAGTTGACCAGCTTGCCCTCGCCGGGCGTGGCCTTGCCGGTCTCGCCGGGGTCGGCCAGGCCGGTGTGCACGACGACCTTCACCGGCAGGTCGAACTTGACCGCGAAGTCGAGGTCGCGCTGGTCGTGGGCCGGGACCGCCATGATCGCGCCGTGGCCGTAGTCGGCCAGCACGTAGTCGGCGGCCCAGACCGGGATGCGCTCGCCGTTGACCGGGTTGATCGCGTGGACGCCCAGGAAGACGCCGGTCTTCTCCTTCTCGGTCGACATGCGCTCGATGTCGCTCAGCTTCGCGACCTCGGCCTTGTACGCCTCCAGCGCCGCCCGCTGCCCCTCGGTCACGATCTCCATGGCCAGGGGCGCGTCGGCGGCGACGACGAAGAAGGTCGCGCCGTAGAGCGTGTCGGGGCGGGTGGTGTAGACGGTGACCGGGTCCTTGCGGCCCTCGATCTCGAAGTCGACGTCGGCGCCGGTGCTGCGGCCGATCCAGTTGCGCTGCATGGTCAGCACGCGGTCGGGCCAGCCGCCCTCCAGGCGCGCCATGTCGTCGACCAGGCGGTCGGCGTAGTCAGTGATCTTGAAGTACCACTGGGTCAGCTCACGCCGGATGACGTCGGCGCCGCAGCGCTCGCACTTGCCCGCGACGACCTGCTCGTTGGCCAGCACGGTCTGGTCGTTGGGGCACCAGTTGACCAGGCCGCCCTTGCGGTAGGCCAGGCCGCGGTCGAAGAAGCGGGTGAACAGCCACTGGTTCCACTTGTAGTAAGCGGTGTCGCTGGTGTGCAGGCGGCGGGTCCAGTCGAAGGAGATCGCGTAGCGGTGGAAGCTCGCGGCCTGCGTGTCGATGTTGGAGTAGGTCCACTCGGCCGGGTGGGCGTTGCGCTTGATCGCCGCGTTCTCGGCGGGCAGGCCGAAGGAGTCCCAGCCGATCGGGTGCAGGACGTTGTAACCCTTCAGGAACCAGTAACGCGCCACCACGTCGCCGATGGCGAACACCTCGGCATGACCCATGTGCAGGTCACCGGACGGGTAGGGAAACATGTCGAGCATGTAGCGCCGCGGCCGTGGATCGGCGTCGTCTTCCACGACGGCGAAGGGCTTCAGTTCCTCCCAGCGCGGCAGCCACTTGGCCTGGATCGCCTGGGGGTCGTATACCTGCTCGTCCACGTTTGATCTCCTGATTTATCGACACCTGCCCATAAGAAAACCCCCCGGGCTCAAGCACGAGGGGCGGCCGCGTCGAGGCTGCTCGATCAGCTCGCTCGACGCGGCCCGGTAAGAAGCAGGTTCGCCGCACGCATAGGGCAAGCGTAGCGCAGGACGCAAGGGCCGCTGACGATTAAGTGTCGATCTTACACGGACAGTAAAGGCCTGATATCGGATGGTGATAGATCCATTGTGACCTCGGTTGTCCCTTTCGTTTACCCTCATCTCGTGAACCCTGTCGACCCGAGGCGTGGCCCGGACTTCCCGCAGGCGGACCTTCCGATGCAGGACCCGCCGACCGACCCCACGGGCGAGACGTTCAGAGGGGGCTTTTCCAGTTTCGCCGCCCCGCCCCCTGGCGCGCATGAGATCATGCCAAGCACGTCTAATTCGGGCATGATCTCGGGAGGTTCCATGCCCTCGGAGCACAGCGATCCACGGCGCGGCCCGGCCTGGCCGGAGATCCCGCCAGCTTGGCCCGAGGTGTCGCCGCCCGCCGCCTCATATCCGCCCAACCCGGTCGTCACACCCCAGAACACTCAGCAGGGCACCCCACACGGCACGACTCACGGGCGCCACACCGGCCCGCAGACCCCACCGCCCGGCGGATCCTTCCCGCCGAACCCGCTCGCCGCCCCGCCCGGCCGGCACCAGTCGCCCTTCGGCGAGCGGCCGGAACACCAGACGGGCCCGCAGAGCCCGCCGATCGTGCAGGCCCCGTACCAGGAACATCCGCCGTTCCCGGTGCCGCCCCCGGTGCGCCCCCCGGCGAGTCCGTTCGGCCCGGCCGACGACTACCCCGCCTTCCCGCCCAACGGCGGCGCCGCTCCTCCTGTACGCCCCGGGCCCCCCGCCCCCGACTTCCCGCCGCCCGTGAGGGCCGGGAGTGGACCGGTGTTCCCCCCTCCGATGAACCCGCCAGGCTTCCCCGAACCCCAGCCCGGGCAGCAGCAGCCCATGCACCAGCAGCCGCAGCAGCCGGGACCGCAGCCCGCGCGCGGCGGCTTCCCCGGCTTCCCCGAGCTTCCCCCTCAGGAGACGGGGCCCTGGGCCTCGGCCCCCAACGTCTTCCCGCGCGGCGACGAGCGGAACCCGTCCTACCCGCCCCGCCCCGTGGAGCCCGAACCGTCGTTCTCCTACCAGGAGCCGGCCACCACGTTCGGCACCCCGCGCGGCCCGTTCGACCCCCGCGTCCCCCAGCCGCCGTACGACCCGCAACAGCACTTCCAGGCCGCTCAGGCCCCCGCCCCGGCCACCGACCGCACGGTCACGATGGGGCCGCCGCCCGGCCAGGCCCCGCCGCAGCAGCAGATGGCCCAGCAGCCGATGAGCCCGCCGATGCAGCCGGGACCGCAGGCGCAGCCCATGCCGCAGTCCCAGCAGGGACAGCACGCACAGCACGGGCAGCACGCACAGCACGGGCAGCAGCCCCAGCAGGCACCGAGCTACGGTTCCGGTCCCACCACCGGTGAGCACCTGGTGCAGCAGATCCCCGCCGACGACCCCTACAAGCCGTTCGTCACGGCGGGCCAGATCAGCGGCCCGAAGACTCCTCCGGCGGCGCGGCAGCAGGAGCTGTGGAACACCGTCTGGGGCGACGGCCAGCACACCACCGACGACGACTACGAGGACGACGACGAGAAGGGCAAGCCCGTCTGGCTGTTCGCGCTCGTCGGATCGGTGCTCGTCGCACTGATCGTGGCGCTGCTGTGGGCGTTCCTGGCCGGGCCGCTCAGCTCCGCCGCAGAGACCACCGCGCAGCCCGCCCCGTCGGCCAAACCGTCCGCCAAGCCGTCGGCGGCGGCCGGCGGCCAGTCGAGCGGCATCCCCGTCTACGAGGGGGAGAAGTCGGCCGTCACGGGCGCCATCACCGACGACACCGCCGGGATCTCGGTCCCGAAGCTCGGCGGCCAGTGGAAGGTCGACGCCGACACCCAGACGGTCAAGGCGACCTACGGCTACTCGACCCGGCAGTTCGTCAGCGCCGGGCTGACCTCCAAGGGCAAGCCCTGGTCCGCGATGATCATGACGGGCCCGCTGCCGGCCGACCTGGCCTCGCAGTACAAGTCGCCGACCGACATGCGCCCCGTGCTGAACGGCGTGGTGGTCAGGGCCCGGCAGACGATCTTCCCGAAGGGCAACAAGGTCGCCAAGGTCGGTGCGCAGAAGCTGCGCGGCAACCTCGGCCAGGCCGCCGCCTACAAGGTGACCGACGACGCCGGTGGGACCCTGGTCGTGGTGGCCGCGGTCAACACCGGCGCCGAAGTGCCGTCGATCGTCTACATGATGATCCCGGACCTGCGCGACGACCTGCTGCCCGACGTCAACACGATCCTCAACTCGATCAAGAAGTCCTAGAACTCACACTTCATGTGCTTCGTCCCGTTGATGAAGCTGGAGAACAGCCGCTCGGGTGAGCCACCTTCGATGGTGGGCACCCGGGTGAGCAGCTCCCGGAACATGACCGTGATCTCGCGCCGGGCCAGGTGCGCCCCGAGGCAGAAGTGGGGCCCGGGGCCGCCGAACCCGACGTGGGGGTTGGGGTTGCGGCCGATGTCGAACCGCAGCGGGTCGTCGAAGACCGCGACGTCCCGGTTGGCCGACCAGTAGTACATGACGACCTTCTCCCCCTTCTTGTACTCGTGGCCGTTCATCACGTAGTCACGGGTGACCTTGCGGCGCATGTAGTTGACCGGGCTGGCCAGCCGCACGATCTCCTCGACCGCGCCGGGCGCCAGGCCGTCGACGTCGGTGAGCCAGCGGGCCTTCTGGTCGGGGTTGGTCGTCAGCAGGCGCAGGCCGTACGAGATGGCGTTCCTGGTGGTCTCGTTGCCGGCCACCACGAGCAGGATGAAGAACGAGCCGAGCTCCTGCAGCGTGAGCCGCTCACCGTCGATGTTGGCGTTGACCAGCGACGAGATGAGGTCGGTGGTGGGGTTCTGCTCCCGGTGGGCGGCGAGTTCCCCGACCATCTGCTGCAGTTCCATGCCGGCGGTGAGCAGCGCGGTGCCGACGGCCTCGATGTCGCCGACGTATTCGGGGTCCTGGGCGCCGAGGATCATGTTCGAGCGGTCGAAGACGAACCGGTAGTCCTTCTCCGGGATGCCCATCATGTCGCAGATGATCTTCAGTGGCAGCCGGGCCGCGACCTCCTCGACGAAGTCGCAGCCGGAGCCCTTCTCCAGCAGCTCGTCGACGATCTGCGCGGCGGCGAGCGCGACGTCGTCCTCGAACTGCTTGATCATCTTGGGCGTGAAGGCCCGGGAGACGATACGGCGCAGGCGGGCGTGCCTGGGGTCGTCCATGCTGATCATCGAGCCGAAGTATTCGACGAACTCCGGCGGCATGTCGACGATGTTGGTCGCACCGCCGTCGCCGGAGCAGAAGATCTCAGGGGTACGGCTGGCCTCCAGGATGTCCGCGTGCGTCACCAGGGCGTGGTAGCCCATGCCCTGGCTGGCGAAGGAGACCTGGGGTTCCTCGTAGAAGGCGGGCTTGCCGAGGTCACGCAGCAACTGGAAGGAGTGTTCCCGGTCGGCCATCGGCCGCTTCCAGAACTCCCAGTCGGACAGGTCGACATCGGCGGCCGAAACGATCGGCGGCATCGTCATGAGTGGAGCCTCCGGGGGAGGGAAACCAGAACCACATTCGGTATCAATGCTGCCATATCAACTCGGACGCGCGCTCGGCGATCATCACAACGGGCGCGTGAGTATGGCCCCGGTTCAGCGTCGGCATGACCGACGCGTCGACGACGCGCAGCCCCTCGACACCGCGCACCTTCAGCTCCGGGTCGACCACCGACTCGGCGTCGGCGCCCATGCGGCAGGTCCCCACCGGGTGGTAGAGCGTCTCCGACCTGTCGCGCACCCACTGGGTCATCTCGTCGTCGGTCTTCGGTTCGGTGTACGGCTCGATCGGGCCGCTGACGTAGTCGGCGAGGGCGTCGGTGGCGCCGACCCGCTGGCAGGCTTTGAGCCCCTCGACGAGTCTGCGCACGTCGGCCGGTTCCGTCAGGTAGCGCGGGTCGATGACGGCGTCGCGGCCGTCGAGGGTGACCCGGCCCCGGGACTCCGGCTGGAGCAGCACCGCCGCGACGGTCAGGCCGTGCCCGGCGGGCGGGGTGCGGCCGTGGTCGACGAACACGGCGGGCGCGAAGATGAGCTCGACGTCGGGGGCCGGTTCGGCGTCCGAGGTCCTGATGAAGGCGACCGCCTCGGCGACGTTCGAGGTCAGCATGCCCTTGCGGCCGACCAGGTAGCTCAGCAGGTTGGGCACGCTCTCCGCACCGGACATGGTGATGGGCTTCGGGCAGGCGAAGTAGGCTCCGGTGGCCAGGTGGTCCATCAGGTTCGTGCCGACGTTCGGCGAGGCGTGCACCACCGGGATCCCGTTCGGTGTGAGCACGTCGGGGTCGCCGATGCCCGACAGCATCAGCAGGTGCGGCGAGCCGATCGCGCCGGCGCACACGATGACCTCCTTCCGGGCGACGACCCGCTCCCCCGCGCCGTATTCGACCGCGACCGCCCGGCCGTTCTCCACCACGATCCGGTGGACCTGCGCGGCGGTCAGGACGGTGAGGTTGCGCCGCCCCATGGCCGGACGGAGGTAGGCGTCGGCGCAGCTCCAGCGGTGACCGCGGTCCTGGGTGACGGGGGTCGGGCCGTAGCCCTCGGTGGACGGGCCGTTGAGTTCGTCGAGCTTCGTCATGCCGAGTTCGGCGCACGCGGAAAGGAACGCGCCGGTCGCCTCGTTGGGGGTGCGCAGCTCGGAGATGTGAATCGGCCCGCTGGTGCCGTAGACACCGCCGACGTTGGAGCCGACCCGGTGTTCGGCGCGGCGGAAATAGGGTTCGATCTCGGTGTACGACCATCCCGGGACGTCCCACTGGTCGTAGTCGAGCGGGTTGCCGCGCAGCCACATCATGGCGTTCATCGAGGAGCTGCCGCCGAGCATGCGGCCGCGCGGCCAGTAGATCTCCCGGTCGGACAGGCCGGGCTGCGCCGACGTGGTGAAGTTCCAGTCGTAGCTCGTGCCGAACAGCTTGCTGAAGCCCGCCGGCATGCGGACCTCCAGTTTCCGGTCGCTGCCGCCGGCCTCGATGAGGGCCACCGTGGTGGACGCGTGCTCCGATAACCGGGCGGCCAGGACGCAACCGGCCGAACCGGCACCGACGATCACATAGTCGAACTCCATGCTCCGTGCTTACTCCTCACAATTGCCCTCGTCCAGGATTTAGGGTGACCTACGTACCGGTAGGTATGTCGATCCCCCTCGAGGATGTGGGCCCATGCTCAACCTGTCGATCGTGCTGGAGGACAGCGCCCGGGAGGCGCCCGACCGCACCGCCGTCGTGTTCGGTGACCTGCGGTTGTCCTACTCGTTCGTGAACACCGTCGCCAACCAGGTGGCCAATCTGCTGGTGTCACGGGGCATCGGGCGGGGTGACAAGGTCGCCCTCGCGTGCCCCAATTCGCCCTACTTCCCGTTCGTCTACTTCGGGATCCTGAAGGCGGGCGCGACGGTCGTACCGCTGAATGTGCTTCTCCAGGGGCGCGAGATCGCCTACCACCTCGACGACTCGCAGGCCAAAGCGTTCTTCTGCTTCGAGGGCACCCCCGAGCTGCCCCTCGGCGAGCGCGGCCGGGCCGGGTTCGAGGCGTCGGGCGCGGAGATCTTCTTCGTGCTGCCCGCCACGCCGCTGGCCGTCGAATCGGAGTTCGGCGAGACGATCTGGGCGGCGCTGGGCGGCATGAGCGGGGAGTTCGAGCCCGTACAGACCGACCCCTCCGACACCGCCGTCATCCTCTACACGAGCGGCACCACCGGGCAGCCCAAGGGCGCCGAGCTCAGCCATCAGAACATGCTGCTGAACGCCCTGGTGAACGACACGATGTTCGAGTCGACCGGCGACGACGTCTATCTGGCGACGCTGCCGCTGTTCCACTCCTTCGGCCAGACCGTCGTCATGAACGGCGGGTTCCGGCGGCGCGCGACGCTGGTGATGCTGCCCCGCTTCGAGCCGGTCGAGGCGCTGCGGCTGATGACCGCCGAGAACATCACCCTGTTCGCGGGGGTGCCGACGATGTACTGGGCGCTGCTGACCACCGTCCACGCGGGTGGCGGGCCGGTGCCGACGACGCTGAGGACCGCCTGTTCCGGCGGCGCGGCGCTGCCCGTCGAGGTGCTGAAGGACTTCGAGACCACCTTCGCGGTGCCGATCCTCGAGGGGTACGGGCTCTCGGAGACCTCCCCCGTCGCCTCGTTCAACCAGCCGGGCCGGGTGACCAAGGCCGGCTCGATCGGCACCCCGATCTGGGGCGTCGAGATGAAGCTGATCGACGCGGGCTGGAACACCGCCGAGGGGATCGGCGAGATCGCCATCCGCGGCCACAACATCATGAAGGGCTACTACAACCGGCCCGAGGCGACCGCCGAGGTGATGAACGACGGCTGGTTCCGCACCGGCGACATCGCCACCCGCGACGAAGACGGCTACTACTTCATCGTCGACCGCGCCAAGGACATGATCATTCGCGGCGGGTTCAACGTCTATCCGCGTGAGATCGAGGAGGTGCTGATGACGCACGAGGCCGTTTCACTGGCCGCCGTCGTCGGTGTCGCCCACCCCTCGCACGGCGAGGAGATCAAGGCCTACGTGATCCTCAAGCCGGACGCGTCGGTCACGGAAGAGGCACTGGTCGCGTGGGGGAAGGAGATGATGGCGCAGTACAAATATCCGCGCCTCGTCGAGTTCCGCGACGAGCTCCCGATGACCGCGACCGGCAAAATCCTGAAGCGCGAACTGCGCTGAGACGCGCTCGGGGCCGCGCCGGTTCCGTTCCGGCGCGGCCTTTTATTGTCGGATATTAGATGATTCCGGGGTGACGAACCGGGTAGGGAGGCGCCCGTGCCGCCGTAGTCAATGTCGGGGAGAGACAACTCCATGCGCGCGCTCACCGGATCGTTATTGCTGCTCGTGACAGGCGCACTCATCACCGGATCGGTGATGGTGCCCGTGTCCACGGCCAGCACGAACACACCAGAGAAACGCACGACTCAATACATGAAAGGGATTCGGTACGAGGCCGAAACGGCCGCAATATCCCGAGGCGTGGTCCAGAAACGCTTCTGGGGATTCACCGGACGTGGTTACGTCAACGGCGCCGACCGGCGCGGCAACTTCGTCGAATGGACGGTCACCCCGCTTGGCGCCGGTCCCAACCGGATCCACATCCGCTACCTGACCAGCCGCACCCTCCACGCCGACCTGCTCGTCAACGACGAGGTCGTGGCCGAGGACCTGCGGTTCCGGGGGTCCCGTTACTGGCGTTCCGTCGCGGTCGAGGCCGACCTGCCCGAGGGCGAGTCCGTCGTCAAGGTCGTGGCCACCACGCGGCGCGGCAACCCGCACCTCGACAGCATCAGCCTGTTCCCGCTGACCACGCCGCCTTCGACGCCGGCTCCGAGCCCGTCGCTTTCCGGGGAGCCCACACCGGAACCCACCCTCGACCCCACGCCCGAGTCCACGCCGACGCCCTGCGTCAGCCCGATGCCGCCCGACGGTGAGACCCCGCCGGACGTGCCGGAAGTGAGCCCGCCGGATGTGGGCTGCGTGGTCCCGGAACCGTGTCCGACCTGGGCACCGGAGCCGACGCCTTCCGTGACACCCACCGTGACGCCCTCGGAGACGCCTTCCACGCTGCCGGACGCCGCGGCGCGGACGCAGCCCGAGGAGACGTCGGGTCCGCTGCCGACGCCGAGCGAGAGCGTCCCGCCCGTCCCGGCACCGACGCCCACCGTGACCTGCTCGCCTCCGCCGCCGTGCGACCTCGAGGTCATCCCGCTCACCGACCCGGTGCCCGGGTTCCCGGAGGAGACGACGCCGGAGCCGACGCCGTCGGGTCTCCCGGAGACGCCCGCTCCCACGCCTACCCCATCCGCCGGCCCTTCGGAGACTCCGCTCCCGACGCCGTCGAGTGGTCCCGGCACACCGGAACCGACGCCGAGCCTGACGGTCACGCCCGAGCCGACGCCGACCTGCGCACCGCTGCCGCCGTGTCCGGTCATCCCGCCGGCGGAGACCGCGACGACCTTCACGACGCCCGAACCTGAGCCGGTGGTCACGGTGACGGTGACGGTGACCCCGACGGCCCGGCCTTCGGAGACACCGACCGCCGAGCCCACGGTGACGCCGAGCCAGACGCCGACCGGTCTTCCGACCGTCTCGGAAACGCCGACGCCGAGCTTCAGCCCAACCGGCACCCCGACCCCCTGCGCCACCCCGCCGGTGGAGCCGACAGTCGAACCGACGGTGGAACCGACGCTTGAGCCCACGCTTGAGCCGACGCCGACCGTTGAGCCGACGCCGACCGTGGAACCGACGCCGACCATTGAGCCGACGCCGACCGTGGAACCGACGCCGACCGTCGAGCCCACGCCGACCGTCGAGCCCACGCCCACCCCGACCCCCACTCCCACCACCCCCGGCGCGCCCGGCGTGCCTGGAACCCCCACCGTCGTCTCGCAGCAGTGGACCGTCCCCTGGGACATCACCTGGTCGCCTGCCGGTGACTTCGCGCTGGTCACCGAGCGGGACAGCTTCAAGGTCTTCCGCGTCAACAAGGACGGCGCCAAGGCCGAGGCGGGAGCCGTACCGGAATCGATGGGAACCGGTGGTGAGGGCGGCCTGATGGGCGCGGCCTTCTCCCCCGGCTGGAACGGCACCACCGACAAGGACGTGTTCTTCATGCACTCCTCGTCCGACGGCAACCGCGTCGCGAAGATGGAGTACGACGGCACGACCCTGTTGGCGTACACGCCGGTCCTGACCGGGATCAAGAAGAGCACCTACCACAACGGCGGCCGCCTGAAGTTCGGCCCCGACGGCTTCCTGTACGTCTCCACCGGAGACGCGCAGGAGACCAGCCTGTCGCAGGACCCGGACTCGCTGAACGGCAAGATCCTGCGGATCACCAAGACCGGTGCGGCAGCCGAGGGTAACCCGGACGACTCGCGCGTCTACTCGCTCGGCCACCGCAACGCGCAGGGCCTGGCCTGGGACTCCGCGGGCCGCCTCTGGTCGGCCGAACTCGGCGCGAGCTCGACCGACGAGCTCAACCTGATCGAGCCGGGCAAGAACTACGGCTGGCCCAAGTGCGAGGGCACGTGTGACGAGCCCGGCATGACCAACCCGAAGAAGACCTGGTCGACGGCCGACGCGTCGCCGAGCGGCATCGCGATCGTCGACGACGTCGTCTACATGGCGGCGCTGCGCGGCAAGCGGCTCTACGCGATCCCGCTCACCGGCACCGAGGCGGGCGACCCGATCTCCTACTACGCCAACACCTACGGCCGCCTGCGCGCGGTCGAGCGGGTGCCAGACGAGCAGGCGATCTGGATCACCACCAGCAACACCGACGACAACGGCGGTCAGGCCGACGGCAACGACCGCATCATCAAGGTGAGTCTCAACTCGTAGAAGAAAGAAGGGACCCCGGATGCCCGGGGTCCCTTCTTCATGTGGACGGTCAGGGCCAGTCGCGCGACGGCCGCAGCGGGACGTGGGCCTTCTGGTCCTCGCCCAGCTTGACGCCGAGCACCTGGTGGAGCTGAACCTTGTTGCGCTCGAAGCCGACGATGCATCCGGCCATGTAGAGGCGCCAGACGCGGGCGGTGCCCTGGCCGACTTCGGCCACGGCCTCGTCCCAGTGGTCGTCGAGGTTCCTGCACCAGTCGCGGAGGGTCAGCGCGTAGTGCTCGCGCAGGTTCTCCTCGTGCCGGACCTCGTAACCGACGTCTTCCATCTCTCGGATCAGCGTGCCGACCGACTCGAGTTCCCCGTCAGGGAACACGTAGCGGTTGATGAAGCCGGTCTTGTTGATGGTGCGGTCTCTCGAGGACGGCCGGGTGATGCAGTGGTTGAGCAGACGACCGCCCGGCTTGAGTTTGTCGTACAGGAATGAGAAGTAGCTTTTCAGCTGGTTGGCGCCGATGTGCTCCGTCAGGCCGATGGAGCTCACCGCATCGAAGTCGCCTTCTGTGACGTCGCGGTAGTCGGAGAATCGCACTTCAGCGAGGTCTCCGAGGCCTTCTTCCGCGATGGCCTTCTGCGCCCATTCGGCCTGCTGCTTGGACAGCGTGACGCCGAGCGCCTTCACTCCGTAGTGCTTGGCAGCGTGGCGGACCATGCTGCCCCAGCCGCAGCCCACGTCGAGCAGCCGCATGCCGGGCTTCAGATCGAGCTTCTTCGCGACCAGGTCGAACTTCGCGAACTGGGCCTCCTCCAACGTGCTGTCCTGCTCCGGGTAGGCGGCGCAGGTGTACGCCATCGACGGCCCCAGCACCCACTCGTAGAACCGGTTGGACACGTCGTAGTGGTGGTGGATCGCCTCGGCGTCACGCTGTTTGGCGTGGCGGCTGCCGAGCCGTGCCATCGCCGACTGCCGAACCTCCTGCGGGGGCAACGGCACCCGCATCAGCAGCGGTTTGGGTCCGAGGGCCCGGATGGCGGCGAGCTTCTCCGTCAACGGCAGATCGTGGAGCGTTATCGACCACATCCGGTCGAGCAGGTCATACATGTCACCGTGCACATCGAGGTGCCCGGATACGTATGCCCTGGCCAGACCCATTTCGCCGGGGGCCTGCGCGAGGTAGGCCACCGCGACGGGCGACTTCACCTCAAGCCGGATGTCGGCCATCGACGGGCCGGCCTTGCTCCCGTCGTAGGCGTGGAACTCGATGCCGGCTCCCGTGCCGACGACCTTTTCGAAGATCTCGGCGAGTGTCATGCGTGCATCACCTTCCCCGTACACACTTCTCATACAGGTCAAGCAGCCGACCTCCGGGGTCGTACGACCGCTTGACCGGCCAGTAGGCCTCCCCGTTGTAGAACGCCCAGAACTCCTCGCGCTCGTAGTAGGACGACGAGTAAAGGGATTTGTGACCTTCGAGCTGGTGGACGGCCTTTTCGATCGCGCGGTTGTAGTAGCCGTCCTGCTGGCCCCGGGGCAGGGCCACCATGCCCCAGAATCCGAAGTTCACGTAGAGGCGGCCGGTCTCCAATGGGTAGAGGGACCAGTCGCGGGTCGACTTGAGCGGGCACATCCACAAGGGGGTCATCCCGACGTGGTTGACATAGAAGTCCAGGAACTCGGCGCCCCGATCGATGGGAACCTCGATGTCCTGGATGACCGACTCCTGCGGGGGGTTGCCCCGCCAGCGGTCGATTCGGGCGGTGATGCCGTAGCGCTGGTCGAGCCCGACGAGCTTGCGGTACACGTCGGAGCGCAGCCAGCGTTTCGGCATCAGGGAACGTACCAGCGGCTGCTGGACGCCGAACGCGCGGGAGCACCAGAACCAGTCGGTGTCCCAGCGCCAGAGGTAGTCGCGGATGGCGAGCCAGTCGCGGCTGCGGCTGCGCATCGACTGCCAGTAGATGCGCATGCCGGTGTAGTCGGACGCGTAGGGCGCCCGGTCGGCGAAGGTGCCGATGGTGACGTACATCTCGTCGGGCGAGTGGTAGGTGCCGTCGACGAAGTCGACCTTCTCCCCCTCGTGTTCCCGCCGGTCGCAGATCTCCTGCATGGCCAGCATGCACTTGGCCGCGTCGGAGAAGCGCAGGTGCGTCAGCTTCACGTAGGGCTTGACCGGCGCCAGTCTGATCTTGATGCGCAGGGCGTAGCCGAGCGTCCCGTAGGAGTTCGGGAAGGCGTTGAAGAGATCCGCGTACTCGTTGTCGGCGCGGGCGACGACGATGCGTCCGTCGCCGGTCAGGATCTCCAGCTCCTCCACGGATTCGTGGGGCAGGCCGTCTTTGAAGCTCGTGGACTCGATGCCGAGACCGGTGACCGCGCCCCCCAGCGTGATCGTCTTGAGCTGCGGCACCACGAAGGGCATCAGTCCGTGCGGCAGGGTGGCGTCAACGAGGTCCTCGTACGTCGTCATGCCCTGGACTTCGGCGGTCATCGTCTCCGGGTCGACGTGGATGACCTGGTCGAGATCGCGCGCCGAGAGCTTGGCGCCGTTCGCCGGCTCACGGAAACGGAAGAGGTTCGTGGTGGCTTTGGCCAGGCGCGGGGCCGAGCCTTCGGGAATCGCCGCGTAGGAGTCGCGAATCTGCTCGACCGCTCTCCTATGGGTGGTCATACTGGTCATGCGCTCGGGCATGACGCCACCCCCATGTGTAGTCGTGATAGAGATCTTCCCAAGCGCACCATATCCCCCGAAACCCCCGCATACCAGACTCGACACGTTAAGCACCGGAAAACTGTCCGGACCTGGTCAGCGGCGTTTTATGACCGGATTCACACCGTTCACGACGTTGATCACCGGCGCCCCGCCGACGGCCGCCGCGAGGTTCCCGACCACACACTGAATGAGCCGTGTGGTCGACTGCGGAGTCACTCCGGCGGCGTGCGGCGAGAGCAGGATCCGGTCGCTCGACCGCAGTGGATCATCCAGCGGCAGCGGCTCGGTGACGAACACGTCGAGAGCCACTCCGGCGAGGTTCTCCGCCTCGACGAGCGCCTTCTCGTCGACGATGCCGCCACGGGCGGCGTTCACCAGGAACGAGCCGGGCTTCATCATCGCCAGCCGGGCCGCGTCGAACATGCCCCGCGTCTCGGCGGCCAGCGCGACGACGATCACGACGATGTCGCTGGTTCTTACGAGTTCGTCCAGTCCCATGTAGGTGGCGCCGTAGGTGTCCGATTTCTCGGTACGCGACCAGTAGGTCACCTCGCACCCCATCCCCGAGAACATCCGGGCGCAGGCCGCTCCTATCGGGCCGAACCCGACCAGCCCGACCCGGCACGACGAGAGCTCGCGCGGCTGGAGGGTGAGCTGCGGCCAGTTCCCGGCCCGCACGTCGGCGTCGCCCTGGACGAGCCGCCGGACCAGCGCGAACGCCGCCGCGACACACCATTCGGCGACCGCGATGGCGTTCACCCCCGCCGTGTTGGCGAGGGGCACCCCGGCGTCGGCGAGCGCGCCGAGGTCGTGCCCGTCGATCCCGACGGCGGGCTGCTGCACGAACGCCAGCTTCGGCGCGAGGGCCACCGCCTCGGCGTCGAGGACGAGCTGCGAACTCCAGTCGCCGACGACGATCTCGGCCTCCGGCAGCAGTTCGAGCATGGCGTTCCGATCGCGGGATTCGGGGGTGACGACGTCGATCCGGTCGCCCAGACCGGACAGGAGCCCGCGCATGGCGTCGGCGGGAAGAGGCGGCAGCGCCAGCAACCGCCAGGGACGCCCTAAGTCGGTCATGCGCTCAGACTGCCATGCCGCGCCCGACACGGCGCGACCGGGTTGCGGGTCGTTGCCGAATGTTGTTCTACTGACCTCCGTGAGCATGGAGACAAGCGGCCCGCTTGCCGGAATCAAGGTGCTGGAACTGGCCGGACTCGCCCCGGGCCCGTTCGCCGGGATGATGCTGGCCGACCACGGCGCGTCCGTACTGCGGGTCGATCGGGTCGCCGCGGTGACCGACACACCCCGGCGCGAGGTGATGGACCGGGGCAAACGCTCGATCGGCCTGGACCTGAAGTCCCCTGAGGGCGTGGCCGCGTTCCTCGAACTGGCGCGCAACGCCGACGCGGTGATCGAGGTCTTCCGCCCCGGTGTGGCCGAACGCCTCGGCATCGGGCCGGCCGACGTCCACGCCGTGAACGAGCGCCTGGTCTACGGCCGCCTCACCGGCTGGGGCCAGGACGGGCCGCTGGCCCCCCGGGCCGGGCACGACATCGACTACCTGGCGATCTCCGGGGTGCTGTCCCAGCTCGGCCGGGCCGGCGAGAGGCCGACGCCGCCGATCAACCTGCTGGGCGACTTCGCGGGCGGGGGGCTGATGCTGGCGTACGGGATCCTGCTCGCCCTGCTCGAACGCGAGCGGACCGGCCGGGGGCGGGTGGTCGACGCCGCGATGGTCGACGGGGCCGCGCTGCTGTTCTCGATGTTCTACTCGCTGAGCCAGGCGGGCTTCTGGGGCCCCCGAGGGACCAACCTCCTCGACGGCGGGGCGGCGAGGTACGACACGTACGAGACCAAGGACGGGAAGTTCATGGCGGTCGGCGCCCTGGAACCCCAGTTCTACGCGGAACTGCTTCGAGGGCTGGAGCTGTCCGATCCCCCCGAGCCCCTGCTCCGAGACCGGCTGACCGAGGCGTTCAAGACCCGCACCCGCGCCGAGTGGGAGGCCGTCTTCGCCGGCTCCGACGCCTGTGTGGCCCCCGTCCTGGACGTGGCCGAAGCGCCCGACCACCCCCACAACGCCGCCCGGGGCACCTTCGTCGAGATCGGCGGCCTGGCCCAGGCGGCCCCCGCCCCCCGCCTGCTCGGCGCGGGCACCGGCGACCTGGCCCCCGCGACACGCCTCGACGACCTCACCGGGTGGGGCCTTTCCGAAGACACCACGACACACCTGCGAGCGAAAGGACTCTTGGCCTGATGGACCTGCTGGAGGCCCTCTACACGACCCGCGCGATGCGCCGGGTCAAGCCCGACCCGATCCCGATGGACGTTCAGCGGCAGATCCTGGACGCCGCCGTCCGCGCCCCCAGCGGCGGCAACGCCCAGAGCTGGCGGTTCCTGCTGGTCGACGACCAGTCGATCAAGGATCAGCTGGCCCCGCTCTACCAGGACTCCCTGGGCCGTCTCTACTCCGGCCACTACAAGGAGAAGCGCGAGGTCGCCGAGGCCACCGGCGACCAGCGGACCCTCAACGTGCTCAGGTCGTCGCAGCACCTGGCCGACCACTTCGCCGAATATCCGCTGCTGCTGTTCGCGTTCACCCGCAACGACGCGAGCGGCGGCTCGATCTACCCGTCGGTCTGGAGCGCCCAGCTCGCCGCCCGTGGCCACGGCGTCGGCACCGCCCTGACCACGGTTCTGGGCCTCTTCCACGGCCCCGAGGCGATGAAGATCCTCGGCGTGCCCGAGGGCAAGGGCTGGGAACTCGCCTGTACGGTCACCTTCGGCTACCCCACCGGCAGATGGGGCGTGGCCCCCCGGCGGCCGGTCCACGAGGTGAGCTACCGCAATCAGTGGGGCGAACCGGTCGGCTTCGAAGCCGACGAACCCCTCTGGAACTACCCGGCCTCGGAGTAGTTCGACCGGGCCGCGATGTAGAGATCGACACCGGCCTGGTGGTGAACCTCCAGGTCGGTCGTGAACGACCGCTGGCCGGGGTGCTGCCACAGGTACTGCCAGGCCTCGATCAGCGTCTGGGGCAGCGGGCCGCGCACCTCCAGATGGAGGCTCGGCACCCCCGGCACCCGGACCGCCACCATACCCTCAGGTAGCCTTGCGGCGGTATGCACCGCAATGCCAACGACCTGGGTATATGCCCCGGTGTGGTCGCTTTCGTAGTCGGTCAGCACGGCGTAGATGTTCTCGTCGACCCGTCCCGGCACGTGGGCGAAAGCACCCGGAGCGCCCGCGCGCTGCCACAGCGCCGGAAGCAGCGCGCGATCCGGGTCTCCCTCGGCGTCATTGGTGGTGCGGATGGCATATCCCACGACGAGCAACTCAGGCCGGTCGGCAATGATCAAGATCGTTCCCCTCGACGAATGGTGATCAGCCGTAATCCTATGTAACCCAAGTAGTCTGGACAGACGTGCGATTCATCAATGACATGACCCCGCCGTACGACCTCACCTACAGCGACGTTTTCATGGTCCCTTCGAGGTCAGACGTCGGGTCGCGACTCGCCGTCGACCTGTCCTCCCCTGACGGGACCGGCACGACCATCCCGATCGTCGTGGCCAACATGACCGCCGTCGCGGGCCGCCGGATGGCCGAGACGGTCGCCCGGCGCGGCGGCATCACCGTCATCCCGCAGGACATCCCGATCGACGTCGTCTCCGACGTGATCTCGTGGGTCAAGAGCCGCGACCTCGTCCACGACACGCCGATCACGCTGACCGCCCACGACACCGTCGGCGAGGCGCTGACCCTGCTGTCCAAGCGGGCCCACGGCGCGGTCATCGTGGTCGACCTCGACAACCGGCCCGTCGGCGTCGCGACCGAGGCCGACTGCCAGGGCGTCGACATGTTCACCCAGCTCGGCGAGGTGATGACCCCCTCGCCTCAGGTCCTGACCGCCGGCATCGACCCGCAGACCGCGTTCGACCTGCTGCACGACCGCCGCCACAAGCTCGCTCCCGTCGTCGACGGCGAGGGGCGGCTCGTGGGCGTGATGACCCGCACCAACGCGCTGCGGGCCACGCTCTACCAGCCCGCCGTCGACACCTCGGGCCGGCTGCGGATCGCGGCCGCCGTCGGCATCAACGGCGACGTCGCCGCCAAGGCCAAGGAACTGGTCGACGCCGGCGCCGACGTCCTCGTCGTGGACACCGCGCACGGCCACCAGGAGAAGATGCTCGCGGCGCTGCGCGCGGTCCGCGCCCTCGACCCCGGCGTGCCGATCGCGGCCGGCAACGTGGTGACGGCCGAAGGGGTCCGCGACCTGGTGGAAGCGGGGGCCGACATCATCAAGGTCGGCGTCGGGCCTGGCGCGATGTGCACGACCCGGATGATGACCGGCGTCGGCCGCCCGCAGTTCTCCGCCGTCCTCGACTGCTCCCGTGAGGCCCGCCGGCTCGGCCGCCACGTGTGGGCCGACGGCGGCGTGCGCCACCCCCGTGACGTCGCGCTGGCCCTGGCCGCCGGGGCGTCGAACGTGATGATCGGCTCGTGGTTCGCCGGGACGTTCGAGTCGCCGGGAGACACCCGCACCGCCGCCGACGGCCGCCGTTACAAGGAGAACTTCGGCATGGCCTCGGCCCGCGCGGTCAAGCTCCGCACCGCCGAGGACACCCCGTTCGACCGCGCCCGCAAGGCGCTGTTCGAAGAGGGCATCTCCACCTCGCGCATGTACCTCGACCCGGCCCGCCCGGGTGTGGAGGATCAGATCGACGCCATCGTGGCGGGCCTCCGATCCTCGTGTACGTATGCAGGCGCGACCAGCCTCGACGAGTTCCACCAGAGGGCGGTCATCGGCGTGCAGAGCGCGTCCGGCTACAGCGAGGGCATGCCGCTCCACCAAAGCTGGTGACCCCGTTCGAGTGATGGGGCGGGCCGTGCGGGTAGAGGGCGGGTCTTCCACCAAGCGATCCGAGGAGAAGGCCCTGATGTACGAAACGCCCACGCACGGCCCGGCCATGCATCTGGCGGACCGGCGCCTGCTCGTCAGCTTCGACCGCTACACCGCCGCGCAGAAGACCGTCGACACGCTGTCGGACGCCGGTTTCCCGGTCCAGGAGATCGCCATCGTCGGCACCGACCTCCGCATGGAGGAGAAGGTCACCGGCCGCCTCACCAACGGCCGCGCGGCCTTAACCGGGGCCGTCAGCGGCGGGGTCTTCGGCCTCGTCGTCGGCCTGTTCCTGGGCCTGTTCACGACCACCACGACCTCGTTCGTGGCGCTGGTCCTCTGGTCGATCCTGTGGGGCGCCGTCGCGGGCGCGGCGTTCGGCTTCACCAGCCACATGTTCCAGGGCGGCGTCCGCGACTTCACCAGCCGCAACTCGATCGTGGCCGGCCGCTACGACGTCCTGGTGACCGCCGGCTTCTGGGAGCGGGCCCAGACCATCGTCCAGGGCGGCCTCGCCCCCGCGGAGACGGTCGTCGTCCCCCGCCCCCCGAGCGCCGGCACCATGCCCCCCGCGACCTCGGACGGCATGCCCCCCGCCACCTCTGACGGCATGACGGCCGAGCACGAGATCCCGGCCCAGCGCCGCGCCGAGGAATCGGACGCGAGCACGAAGCGCAGTTGAGCCTTCGCTAGGGCGGTGTCCCGAAATTTCGTGACCTGAGAGTCTGCGAGATGGACGCGGGATGCCGCCTACCTGGCGATCCAGACGGCCAGGGGACAACGAGAACGCGGGGATGCGCGTGATGTCGTACCGGAAATATCGCGATCTGTCCTCCGCCCGACACTGACCGGCCTTCTTCTGAGAAGTCCGGCACCCGAGGCGCCGACAATCCGATGCGGGCTGCTACGCGGTGGCGTAGCGGAAATATCGTGACTCGATCCTCGCCGGGTGCCGACCGACCTCGTACCGGATATTTCTTGATCTGAGCTGCCTGCGGACGCGGCGGCGAGAGGGCTCAGGCCGGATGTCCGCGCATGTCATCGTGCCTTTGGCCGCGAGGCGGCGACACGACCGGCGAGGTGTGCGGAGGGACCGGTAGAGTCGTGCGGTCCGGCCCGCAGAGGGGTCGGCGGCCGGTCGGGGGCGGCGCGTCGCTTCGGCCGGTGTGTCCGGGCGTCAGAACGACGCGCCATGAAACAAGGAGACCCACCGTGGCACTCGAGAAGCCCGAGATCGACTTTCCCGAGGGGAACCCGCCCGCCGACCTTCAGATCGTCGACCTCACTGTCGGCGACGGCGAGGAGGCCAAGCCGGGGCACAGCGTGAGTGTGCACTACGTCGGCGTCGCGTTCTCCACCGGCGAGGAGTTCGACGCCTCGTGGAACCGCGGCGACGCGTTCCAGTTCCCGCTCGGCGGCGGCCGGGTCATCGCCGGCTGGGACCAGGGCGTGGCCGGCATGAGGGTCGGCGGACGCCGCCGCCTCACGATCCCGCCGCACCTGGGCTACGGCAACAGGGGCGCCGGCGCCGCCATCAAGCCCGGCGAGACCCTGATCTTCGTCGTCGACCTGCTCGGCGTGAGCTGACGTTCGCCTGATTGTCACGGCCCGGTCCCCGCGAGGCGGCCGGGCCGTGGCATTGGAAGGGCTGGTACGGCAGGATTACGGTGTGTTGCTGATTGATCTTGCCAGGACCTCCGCGGCCGTCGCCGCCGACTCGGCCCGGCTGGCGAAAATCCGCCATCTGGCGGAACTGCTCGCCCGGGTGGGCCCGGAGGAGGCCGAGATCGCCATCGCCTACCTGTCGGGCGAACTCCCCCAGCGCCAGATCGGCGTCGGCTGGCGCTCCCTCCAGGAGCTCCCCGAACCCCGCCTGGCCGCGACCGCCACCCTCACCCAGATCGACGCCTACCTCGAACGCATCAAAGCCCAGTCGGGCCCCGGCTCGCAGACCGCCCGCCGCACCCTCGTCACCGAGCTGTTCGGCGCCGCGACCCGCCAGGAACAGACCTTCCTGAGCCGCCTCCTGACCGGCGAACTCCGCCAGGGCGCCCTCGACGGCGTCATGATCGAAGCCATCGCCAAAGCGGCGGACGTCCCGTCGGCGGAGGTACGCCGCGCGCTCATGCTCCGGGGCTGGCTGCCCGCCGTGGGCGCGGCCGCCCTGGCCGGAGGCGTGACGGCCCTGCGCGACTTCCACCTGGAGGTCGGGCGCCCGGTCGCCCCGATGCTGGCCCAGAGCGCGCCCACGGTGACCGCGGCCCTGGAGAAGATCGGCGGCCCCGCTGCGATCGAGTGGAAGCTCGACGGGATCCGCATCCAGGCGCACCGTTCGGGCGACGACATTCGGGTGTTCACCAGGACCCTCGAAGACATCACCGCGCAGGTGCCCGAACTGGTCGAGGCCGTCCGCGGCCTGACCGCGACGGACATCGTCCTCGACGGCGAGGTCATCGCCCTGCGCGAGGACGCCAGCCCCCTGCCGTTCCAGGTCACGGCGAGCCGCGTGGCGACCAAGATCGGGCCACGCGAGGTCCCGCTGAGCGTCTTCTTCTTCGACGCCCTCCGCGTGGACGGCACCGACCTGCTCGACCTCCCCGACGCCGACCGCCACGCCGCCCTCACCGCGGCGGTCCCTTCTACGCTGATCACTCCCCGAGTGGTCACCGAGGACGCGGAGGAGGGCGAGGAGTTCTTCGCCGAGGCGGTCCGCGCCGGTCACGAGGGCGTGGTGGTCAAGGCGCCGTCGACGGTGTACGCGGCCGGGCGGCGCGGGGCCGGTTGGATCAAGGTCAAGCCCCGGCACACGCTCGACCTGGTGGTTTTGGCCGCGGAGTGGGGTCACGGGCGGCGCGAGGGAAAGCTCTCCAACCTGCACCTTGGGGCGTACGACCCCGAGACGGGCGGCTTCGTCATGCTCGGCAAGACCTTCAAGGGTCTGACCGACGCACTGCTGGCCTGGCAGACGGAGCGTTTTCTGGAACTCGCCGACGGACCCACCACGGAGTGGACTGTCCCGCTCAAGCCCGAACTGGTCGTGGAAATCGCCTTCGACGGCGTGCAGCGATCGACGCGGTACGAGGGGGGCATGGCGCTGAGGTTCGCCCGCGTGCTGCGCTACCGCCCGGACAAACGCGCCGAAAACGCCGACCCCGTGTCAGCGGTCCGTGCCCTGCTGCCCCCGGCCTGACCGGCCTTCCCGGTCATGCCTTCTCGTTGCCGGGCGAGGCGGGCGCGGCCGGTTGGCGCCGGCTGCGGGGCGCGGCGGAGATGGCGGGCGGTGTCGGAGTAGGCGGAGCCGTAACGAAGGAAGAAGTCGTTTCTCTGATGGACGAGTCGGGTTACTTGATCAAGCGGACCGTCAGCGGGTAGCGGAACTCGCCGTCGACCAGGGCCGATGCTCCGCCGACGATGGACAGGACGATGCCCAGGACCCAGAACAGCGGCACCAGCACGATGCCCACGATCGTGAACGGGAGCAGGATCGTGGCGCCGAAGACGGTCAGGTGGAAGTTGAGTGCCTCCATGGCCTGGCGGCGGACGTAGGGCGAGGTGCGGCCGGCCGTGAGGAGCATGATGAGCGGGCCGACGACGAACAGGCCGGTCAGGGTGATCAGGTGGGCGGCGGCGCCCGCCACGCGATCGGTCGCGTCGACGGCGCGGGCCGGTTCGTCGTGGGGCTTCGGGTAGGACATGGCCGTGGGGACGCGGTTGTAGAGGTCGGCCATGATGGGCATCAGGTCGGCGTGGGTCTGTGCGGTCATCGCGTGGTCGAGCCGGAGGTCCATCTCGTCTTTATCAAGGCGGCCCTCGGCGTAGGCCGCTTTGACGTGTTCGACGACCTGGTCGCGATCGGCGTCGCTGACGCGGAGCTGGGCCGGCGGTACGGGTCCGCGGCCCGGCATTGCAGGTGAGAACGACGCCGCCATGAAACCCTGCCTTCTCCAAAGAAATGTGTCTTTTCGAGTCTGCCTCTTCCCATCCTGTCCGACACCATGACACAGAAGAATCGGGGATGACCCCGACCCGCCCCGGAGATGTGTCGGAGGGACGCGCGATGCCCGATCGGACGGTATACAAGGGGTATGAGATGGCGTGACCGCTACGGACTCCGTCGTAACCGAGGTCCGAAAGTGCAGCGTTTCGACCGAGAAGCGACCGATCAGGACATCGAGGCCCTGATCGAGTTCGCGAAGACCCGCGTCGGCGTGGAGTTCTACGTCGAGCCGGAGACCTTCGCCACCGACACCACCGCCGTCGCGGTCGCCCACGACGGGGAATGGACGCGGCGCCGGGTCGGCTCCCCCGCGGTCATCAGAAAGGTGGCCCACAACCTGCGGCTTCCCGTGTATGACGTGCAACTGACGGGATATCCGGCCCGAATGCGCGCCTACAACGAACGCCGCCGCCAGGCGGACGAGGTCTGAACCGGGTTCGCCACCGTCGACGGAGGCAGACCCGGTTTTCCTTTTCCCGCCGAACCCCGGGCCCCGGATTTCCGCCGAGCCCGCAGCAGGGTGAATGCGCGTCCCCCTGTCGATTCGGCCGCGAGACACGCGCCGGTGCCCTTGTCGATGCGGCACCGAAGTCGGCCGCGAGTCACGCGCCAGCCCTCACGCTCGAACGGCCGCCTCATCGATGCGGCACCAGGTCAGGGTCGGTGATTCGCTGCAGGATCGGGGTGAACCAGCTCATCAGCGGCGGTCCCATCTCACGGTCGAGCTGTTCTGGTGTCGGCATGCGGTCGCCGACGTCTTGCGGGGTCAGCAGTCGGGCGATGGCCTCCGTCAGGATCAATGCCATCGTGTAGCGCGGTTCGGCCTTCAGCGCCCGGTCGAGTGCCATCGAGGCGAGTGCGCAGTCGCCCATCCGCCAGGCCGAGGCCGCGAGCAGTGACGCCGCCGGGGTGACCAGGTGCGGGGACAACCGGCGGGTCAGGTCGCGCCACAGCGTCATGTGGGCGGGGCGGTCGTCGATGAGGGTCCAGGCCTCGTCGCGGACCCGGATCATCCACAGCGCCAGGCCGAGCCGGGCGGCGTCGTCGTCGGACAACCGGACGCCGCGTTCGTAGGACTCGACGGCCGACCGCACGCGGGCGATGCCGTCGGCCAGGTAGGCGGCCGGATCGGCCTTCTCCACCCAGCCCCACACCTCTCGTTCGGCCTGTTCGGTCGCGCGGTTCATCGCCTCGCGGGCGGGGCCGATCGCGGGCGCGACGGTGCGTTCCATCGCCTCGCGGTCCGGGAGGGCGACCATGCCTCGGACGACCGCCTCGGCCGCGACCGGGTGGGCCTCGGCGTCGTAGTGGACGCCGTCGGGGGGACACGGGCGCAGGTGGGACCAGTAGCGGCCGTCGTGGGCGCGTAACGCGTCGTGGACGCCGATGCCGGTCGTCGACAGGAAGCGCACGGCGTCGTCCAGGGCGGGCGCGGTCAGGGTCGCCGGGCCGAAGGCGGCCAGGATGGTCGCGTCGGCCTTCTCGCGGGCGAGCAACGGCAGCAGGTCGTCGAGGGCACCGGGAGGTAGCGGGAGATCCCAGCGTGTCGCGACGCGGACCGCGACGTATTCCAGGCCGATGACGACGAGACTGTCGGCGGGGTGGAAGCCGAGCAGGTAGGGAATGGCCGCCAGGATGTCGGCCGGGGACGACAGGCGGAGCCGGTGATCGATGGGCATGGGGGCGATCGTGGTGGCGTACGGAAAATAGGAAACGGACATCGTTGCGGTTGTGGAAAACCGCGTTCGCTATGGGCATAGCTCTGGAAACCGCAAATGGAACCGCGCGGCATGGGACGGTTGTGCGTCGAGGGGAGCAGCGTTGACGGGCATGCGAGACGTTCCGGTCACCGATGAATGGTCCGGCCACGAGCGGGCCCGGCTCGAGAGCCTGCTGGCCGGAGAAACGGTCATCGTCAGCATGAACCGCCGCAGAGGTCACCCGAACCTGATCGCGTGGGCGCGCACCGAGGGCCTGTACGTCCGCATCGACACCCGCAGCGAGTGGGCCAACCCCCACGAGAAGGACGACGCGCTGCGCGGCGAGCAGCTACGCCGCTACGAGTCCTACCTGATCGGGCGGCCCGAGCTGCTGGAACGTGTGCCCGAACTGCGCGGCAAGGTGCTCGGATGCTGGTGCGTCCCGGGGCCGTGCCACGGGCAGGTGCTCAAACGGCTCGCCGGTGGCGTGGTGGCCCGGCCCGCGCTGTCGCGGGACGAACAAGCCACACTCCTGGAGGCCGAAGCGGAGATCGAGGCAGCCGGGACCGGCGGGCTCGGCCGGACCGGTCAGGCCCTCACCCGCATCCGTGACCTGCGGCTCTACCGGGCTTCCTACGCCGGGTTCGACGACTACTGCCGGCAGCGCTGGGGCTTCACCCGTCACCACGCCAACCGGCAGATCGCGACCGCCGGGCTGATGGCCAATCTTGGACGCAAGCCGGAGCCCCGGCTGTCTGCCGTCCGCGACCTGATGGGCGAACTCGACGGCGAGCCCACCCCCGAGGCGATCCGCCGCTGGATCGGCCTGATCGACGACGGGATCGCGGAGCTACAGGCGGTGCGGCGGCGGCTGGAAGGCCGGCTGCCCCGGCCCCTGAACTAGCATCCGGTCGCGCACCATCATCGCGGCCCCCGCGACGGCGCACGGCATCGCCACGATCGCCACGAACGGGACGAGGAACGTCACGAAGACGGCCGTCCCGAACCCGAGCGTCATCCCGCGATTCGCCTTCAACACGGCGAAGCGGTATTTCCGGCGGATCCCCCGGCGTTCCATGGCCAGTGCGGTGAGCTCGACGGTCAGGAAATATCCGGACACGAGCGCGCCGATGACCGGGACGACCGTCTGCCCGACGACCGGGATGAATCCGAGGACGAACAACGGAATCGTGAACAGCAGGACATAGCAGAGCGTGATCAGGCTGTCCTTGATCGACCGCAGGATGCTGAACAGGAGCGGCGTGTCGTCGTGGTGCACGGGCCCGCCGAGACTCTCCTCGACCTGCTCGGAGACCTTCTCGTAGAACGGCTCCCCGATCGCCAGCGAGACGGCCGTGAACAGCACGATCGAGAGCGCGACCCCGACGATGACGAGCAGGACCCCGACGAGGGTACGGAAGGCCTCCCGCCACCCCCAGCTGTCGGCGAACGGCGTCATCCAGGCGGCGATCTCACCGGCGTTGGTGCCGAGCAGCACCAACAGGCCCGCGAACAGCGCGAACGCGATCAACGCCGGGATCAACCCGAAAAGCCACCAGCGGGGATGCCGGGCCATCCACCCGATCCCCCGCAAATAGCACCTGACACCATCGAAGAACCCACCGGCCTGCTGACGCACGGGCCCACCACCGACCATGAGGGCGAGGCTAGCGAATCCCCGCCCCACCCGCGATCTGCAGAGTTGTACCGTTACGCGAATCCCAGTTCGCAATCACGCGGCTACTTTGAGTAAAGTCCCGGTCCGTGCGTAGAGGGGAGCTGTACGGATTCTAGATCGAGCCCGAGGTCCGGGCCTGGCTGACGGCGCTCAGCGACGGCGACTACAAGCGCGTCGACGAGGTGGCGGGCCTCCTCGCAGAGGGAGGCACTTCGCTGGGAAGCCCGTGGTCGGATCATCTGGAAGGCCCGGTCTGGGAACTCCGCATCCGTCTTCATGGGATGGCGATCCGGGTAACGTACTGGTGTACTGCGGACGGGAGGCTCGTGCTTCTCACCGTCTTCCGCAAGACCAGACAGCACGACCAACGTGAGATCGACCGGGCGGTGCGGGCGCAGAAGCTCTGCGAGCGCGACCACCACGGACGCGCCGTCGAGATCTTCGAAAGGCAGGTGTGATGACCGGCCACCACACCCGCTGGGTCCGTCCCCAGGAACAACCCGAGGACCCCGAGCGGATCGCCATCAGAGAGTCCCTGGCCTTCGGCAAGGCGCTCTACGACCGCCGCAACGAGCTCGGCCTTTCCGTGCCGGAACTCGCGGAACGAGCCGGGCTGACGGCCGACGAGATCGAGTGCATCGAAGAGGGCGGCACTCCGCCGACGGTGGCGCTGCTCCGACTGCTCGCGGCCGCGCTCGACGCCGACGTGCGGCTCACTGCCGGGCACGACCTTGGGTCGGTCTGGTTCGAGGCCCACGCGGCCTGACCCCACCCGACCAGGCCTGGGAAGTCGCGACGACCCCACGAACCGTAGGGCTATCCCCGGGTCCACAACCCGGTGACCTCGACCCCCAGTTCGCCCAGCAAGCGGCGTACGAGAGGAAGGGAGATGCCCAGCACGTTGCCGTGGTCTCCCTCGATTCCCTCGATGAACCAGCCGCCCAGCCCGTCGAGCGTGAAGGCCCCCGCCACGTGCAGCGGTTCCCCGCTCGCCACATAGGCCGCAATCTCCGCGTCGGACGGAACCCCGAAGTGGACGGTCGTCGCGCACGTCTCTCCCACCTCGCGTCCCGAAGCCACGTCGATCACGCTGTGGCCCGTCAGCAGGCGTCCGGTTTGTCCGCGCAGGGAGAGCCACCGTTCCGTAGCCTCCTCGGCCGATGCGGGTTTCCCGTAGGCAACCCCGTCGAACTCCAGCACGGAGTCGCACCCGATCACCAACGCAGCCCCGGAAACACCGTCGGCGACCGCCCTGGCCTTGGCTTTCGCCAGCACGAGGGCGAGGTCGGCAGGGGTCGGCGCGGTGATGGCGGACTCGTCGACGCCGCTCACGATGACTTTGGGCTCCAGCCCGGCGGCGCGGAGAACGCCGAGGCGAGCGGGGGACGCGGAGGCGAGAATGAGCTCGGTCACGTCAGCCCACCTTAGTCCCGAAGTCGTTTTCGGCGACTGTCAACCGATATGCGGGCTGACGGTCATGAGGGGTACCTTGTCCGGGTTGACCGGCGGCGGGGGAGGCTACGTGGCGAAAGCGAGTGTGCGCGAGAGGGCGCGGTACTGGTTCGACAACACCATGTCCCGGGGAACCGGTGCGCTGATCGGATGGCTGGCCGCGTTCTGCGCGAGCCTGATCGTCGGGGTCGGCGGGCTCGCCGTCTGGCTGACGCCCGGTGAGATCGACAACGGCTTCTCGGGGGCGCTGTGGGCCTCGCTGATGCGCACGCTCAGCCCGGGGAAGATCGCCTCCGACGACGGCACAGCGCCCTATCTGGCCATCATGCTCATCGCCTCGCTCGGCGGCCTGTTCTTCGTCTCGCTGTTCGTCGGTCTGCTGTCGGCGGGGCTCAAGACCAAGGTCGAAGATTTACGCAAGGGCCGGTCGCGCATCATCGAGTCGCAGCACACGGTCATCCTGGGCTGGTCCGACCAGGTTTTCACCATCGTCGCCGAACTCGTGAAGGCCAGGAACCACAAGTCGGTCATCTCGATCCTCGCCGACAAGGACAAGGTCGCCATGGAGGACGACCTCCGCGACCGCATCCCCGACACGAGACGGACCCGCATCGTCTGCCGCACCGGCCGGCCCACCGAATCGGGCCACCTCGACCTCATGAATCTGGGCGCGGCGCGGTCGATCGTCGTCCTGTCGCCTTCGGGTGAGGATCCCGACGCCCACGTCATCAAGACCCTGCTCGCCCTCGCCAAGCGCCGGGGCGACCACCCGCCGGTCGTCGCCGCCATCGCGAAGTCGGGCAACATGGCCGCGGCGCGGCTCGCGGGCGGGCCCGGGGTGCATCTGGTGGATTCCGACGACACGTCCGCGCGGCTCATCGTGCAGTCGTCGCGGCAGTCGGGCATGTCGGTCGTCTGCATGGACCTGCTGAACTTCGACGACGGCGAGATCTATCTGCGCGCGTTCCCGTCGTTGACCGGGAAGACGTACAGCCAGGCTCTGACCGCTTTCGAGACCGCCACCGTCATCGGCCTCAAGCGCGCCACCGGTGTGGAGCTCAACCCGCCGATGGACACGGCGATCGCCGACGGCGACGTCGTCATCGTCATCGCCCAGGACGACTCCTCGATCCGGCTCGCGCAGAAAGCCCCGGACATCGCCGAGGACGCGATCGTGCGCGCGGGCCGTACCAGGCTGGAACCCGAACGCACGCTGGTGCTCGGGTGGAACGGCCGCGCGGGCACGATCGTGCGGTATCTCGACGGTTATGTGGCGCCCGGTTCGGTGCTCGACGTGGCGGCGGGGCATCCCGACGCGGGCGGGAACCTGGTCGGGCTGCGCAACCTCACGCTGAACGTGAAGGACTGCGACACCACCGACCGTTTCGCCCTGGAATCGCTCGGCGTGGGCATCTACCAGCACGTCATCGTCCTGTCGGACGACCGCTTCGAGGCCCACCACGCCGACACGCGCACGCTGATGTCGCTGCTGCAGCTGCGCGACATGCAGACGGTCATGCACGAGCGATACTCGATCGTCAGCGAGATGCACGACGAGAACAACAGGGAACTCGCCGAGGTCACCGAGGCCGACGACATCGTCATCAGCGACACCGTCATCGGCCTGCTGCTCGCGCAGCTCGCCGAGAACCGCCATCTGTCCGAGGTCTTCGGCTACCTCTTCGACTCGCGCGGCTCGGAGATCTACCCGAGACCGTCGAGCGACTACGTCACCGATGGCCGTCCCGTCACGTTCGCGACGGTGATCGAATCGGCCCGCCGCAGAGGCGAGACGGCCATCGGCTACCGGCGGGCGGCCCGCGTCAGCGAACCGCCCCACTTCGGCGTTGTGCTCAATCCGGCCAAGTCGGCCGAGCTCACCTTTGAGGCCGGTGACAAGGTGATAGTGCTGGCGGAGCGTTAGACGCGCTGGCCCCGCTGCGGCTTCGACTTCGGCTTGGCGCCGCCCTGCTGCTGCTGCGCGCCACCGAAGATCCCGCCGAGGACGCCGCTGAGCATGTCGCCGAAGCTGGTCGTGCTCATCGCCGACTCCTGGCGACGGAGTTCACGGGCCATGGCGGTGGCGTCCAGGTGGTTCTCGTCGATCCGGTGGGCCATCATGGCCATCGCCATGGGCGCGACCATCGCCATCATCTTCATGATGGCGCCCGAGTTCATGCCCATGAACTGGGCGATGCCCTCAGCGGCCTGACGGCTGCCGGGAACCCCGAGGACGTGGGCCAGGATGCGCTGGCCGTCCTGGTCGTTCGCCAGGCCGGCGACGTCCCGGAAGGGGTCGGCGGACGAGTGGTCGTCCATGGCGGCACGCAGCTGCTGCGCGCCCTTGGGCTCGCCACAGTTGCGGGCCATGCCGCAGATGACGGTGGCCAGACAGGCCTGGATGGCCGGCTTGGCCGACTCGGCGTCGGTCCCCAGCAGGGACGCCATCTGCTGGATCCCCTGCGGGCCCAGCTTGGTGATGATCTCTTCGTGCATCGACTGACTCGACTGACTCACGGTCGGTCTCCCCCGTTTCAGAAGTGTTCCGCGATCAATCTGCCCGGTCCGATTTAGGGGTAATGCCTGCTTTGCACCAAATCACCGCTGTCGCTCCAGGCCCGCTGATGGGTTTCCTTCCGTTACGGCTCCCGCCCACCCTGAGACAGTCCCGGCGCAGGGCGACATGCGTCGGCAGATCCGGAGAGCCCGCCGGCTCCTAAGCCAGATGCTCCGAGAACCGCCCGATGGCGACGGCCAGCGCGTCGTCGACGAGATGCTGGATCTCCGGCCACCGTTCCTCGGCGTCATCGGTGTACACCAGCGTGGCGCTGTCAGGTGTGTTCGGATGTTCGAAGATCCGGAAGAGCAACTCCTGCCGCTCGCCAGGAGAGGTCGCGGCGTTGAGCACCTCGCCGTAGACGGTCACCGCGAGCACGCCGGTTTCCCCCTGCCCGACCTTCTGGACCGCCGTGATGAACCGCAGCAGGCTCCCGCGAACCCGGAGGTGCAGGCGCACCCACCAGGACCCGTCGGCGAGGTTCGTGTGGAAGTCGGCGAGGTTGGCGGCGTGGACGAGCTGCCCGTGCCAGTAGCCCGACTTGGAGTCGGGCGGTGCGGCCTGGTCGACCGAGGTGCCCGCGCGTTCGTCGAACTCCTTGAACACGTTCCCGAGGTCGTTGCTGAACGGCTCGAAATAGCCCAGGAGATTCGCGTGCACCGCGTTCGCGAGCTGGACGCTGCGATCCGCTTTCGTCTTCAGCTCGCCCAGTTCCCTGGCGCGCAGCCGCGTCGCGTATGCCTTCGCGACCGCGAGGGCGCCGCTGGCCTGGGGAACCGGAGAAAGAGGCGCCTGGATCTCAGCTCGGAGGGCCTTCTCCTCCAGCCGGGTGAAGAACCGCACCAGCGGACGCAGGTCTCCGGCGTTCGCCTCGTCGAGGGCGGCGATGTACTCACCACGCTGGAGCCGGTCGACGGTGATGGGGGCGTAGTGGCCCCGCTGGAGTGACAGCAGGGTCAGCGCCCTGGCCACCCGGCCGTTGCCGTCGGCGAACGGATGGATCTGGATGAACCGATGATGAAGCCAAGCCGCCTGGATCAGGGGGTGCTGGCCGGACGTCTGCTTCCAGAGCTCCACCAGCCGCTCCATCTCCTCCTCGACGAAGAGCGGCGGGGTGCATTCGAGGATCGTCCCGTCCGACCTGGTGATCCGGTTGTCGAGCTCCTTCCAGGTCCCCGGCTCCAGCGGGAGCGGAACCGTCCGGCCGAACTGGTATCTGGCCTCGTAGGTGGGCTGGTGCTGGACGATGATCCCGTGCAGGCCCTTGATGAAGCCGACGGACAGGTCACGGCCTTCTCTCACCCAGTCGACCAGGTAGGCGAGAGCCTCGAACTGATCTCTGATGATGTCCAGAGTCGAGGCGGTGATGTCGCCCTCGGCGAGGGCCACCTCGGTCGTCAGCCCTTCGGCCACGAGCGCTTCGGTGACTCCCCAGCTCACGTCATAAAGTCGTTCGATGATTCCGGTCTCGATGGCGTGCCTGCGCAGGCGTCGCTTGAGTGAGGCCTCCACCTCCGCCGGGGTCGCGTTGGCCTGCACGTCTTTCCAGGCCGACTGCAGCGCGTCCACTCCGGCCAGCCGGGTGGCTATCTCGCCGTTGATGGACGTCAACGGCTCGATGCGCTTCCAGGGAATCCGGTCAACGTCCATCGCGCCAGTTTAAGGAGATCACCGCTGAGTGGTGGCGTCAGTCGCGGCTCAGGCCCGCCGCCGCGTAAGCGTCGGCCTCGTCGAGGGTCTCCCGGTCGAGCAGGGCCGAGACGATGCCCTCCAGCCGATGCCGGTTGTCGGTGATGAGACGCTGGGCCTCGCCGTAGCACTCGTCCACGATCCGCCTCGCCTCCTCGTCGACCGACGCCAGCGTCGCCGATGCGGCCTGGGGCGGACCTTCGGTCGGCAGGATCGTCAGAGGGCCGATCAGTGGCGACATGCCCCACCGCCCCACCATCCCCCGGGCGATCGAGGTCACCTGTTCCAGGTCGTTCTCCGCCCCTGTCGTCACGATGCCGAACACCACCTGTTCGGCCGCCATCCCGCCCAGCGCCCCGGTGATCCGCCCGCGCAGGTAGCGCTCGTCGTAGGCGTACCGGTCGTCGTCTGGCGTCGACAGGGTCACTCCCAGCGCCCGGCCACGCGGAATGATGGAGATCTTCCGGACCGGGTCGGCGCCCGGCAGCAGCATCCCCAGGAGGGCGTGGCCCGCCTCGTGGTAGGCCGTGCGGGTGCGTTCCTCCTCCGGCATCACGATGGCGCGGGCCGTACCGAGCTGGAGCTTCTCCAGCGCGTCGGCGAAATCCGCCGGGCTGACCACGTTGTGGCCTCGGCGGGCGGCCAGCAGGGCCGCCTCGTTGACGAGGTTGGCGAGGTCGGCGCCGGTCATGCCGGGAGTGCTCTTCGCGATGGCCGGCAACTGCACGGCCGGGGACAGCGGCACACCGCGGGTGTGCACGCGCAGGATCGCGATGCGGCCCTGCTGGTCGGGTGGCGCGACGACGATGTTGCGGTCGAAGCGGCCCGGCCGGAGAAGCGCGGCGTCGAGGACTTCCGGGCGGTTGGTGGCGGCGATGACGATGACGCCCTCGTTGCCGGTGAAGCCGTCCATCTCGGTCAGGACCTGGTTGAGGGTCTGCTCGCGTTCGTCGTGACCCCCTATGGTCGAGGCTCCCCGGGTGCGTCCGATCGCGTCGATCTCGTCGATGAAGACGATCGACGGGGCGACCTTCCTGGCCTCGTCGAACAGTTCGCGGACGCGGGAGGCGCCGACGCCGACGATCATCTCGATGAACTCCGAGGCGCTGGCGGAGAAGAACGGCACGCTCGCCTCTCCGGCGACCGCACGGGCCAGCAGAGTCTTGCCGGTGCCGGGCGGGCCCGTGAGCAGCACGCCCTTCGGGAGCTTCGCGCCCAGGCGGCGGTATTTGCCGGGTTCCTTCAGGTAGTCGACGATCTCGATGAGTTCGTTCTCGACCTCGTCGATGCCGGCCACGTCGGAGAAGTCGACGCGGACCTTGCCGCTCTCCACCGGCTTGGCCGCGCGGTTGCGGCCGATGCCGCCGAGGCCGCCACCACCACCGCCCATCATGTTGCCTGCCCGGCGCATGAACCAGATCCAGACACCCGCGAGCAGCAGGATGGGCAGCAGGGAAAGCACCAGGTTCCAGAAGGTGCCGCGCTGGTCGGTGGTGGGTTCGGCCTGGACGATCACGTTCTGCTGGCTGAGCTGCTGGGAGATCTGGTCCTGGTTGGCGAAGACCGGTATGACCGTGGAGAACTTGGTGAACGTGTCCTTCTCTTTGTCGCCGGGGATCGGCTGGGCCTTCTTCAGGTTGCCCGTGATGGACATGCCGGTGGCGTAGATGTCCTTGACGTTCCCGCCGTTCACCTGCCGGATGAACTCGGTGTAGGAGATCGTCCGGACGGGTGCGCCGTCGAAGAACGAGCTGACGATGAAGAAGGCGGCATAGGTGAGCGCCATGGTCAGCGCGAAGCGCCACCAGTTGATCTTGGGGCGGTTCGGCTTGGGCGGGGGCAGGCCCTCGGCCCGCCAGGGCTTCGTCTCGTCCCCGTCCTTGTCCTTCTGCGGACGGCTGTCCGGACGGTCGCGATCCCCCTCCCGGAAGTCGTTCGGCGGCTCACCCACGTCGCCCTCTTCTCGTGTCAGGTGGACGTGCGTCAGTGGTGGCGGGCCGCCTCGATGGCCTCCTTGAGCTGGTTCTCCGCCTCCTGCGACAGCGACGTGTGGATGATGCGGCCGCCCATGGGCGCGATCTTCGGCAGCACCTTGTCGCGGGTGCTGTCCTCGACCAGCAGGAACAGCGCGGCGCCGCCCGGCTTGAGGCCCTCGGCGACGTCCTTCATGAATTTGTCGTCGACGCCGATGTCGGTCTTGGAGCCGACCAGGGCGCCGGTCGCGGCGCCGACGGCCGCGCCGACCAGTGGCATGAAGAAGATCAGGCCGATCAGGCCGCCCCACAGGGCGCCGCCCGCCGCGCCGGTGGCGGCCAGGTTCACGGCCGGCTTCATCTTGATCTTGCCCTCGGCCGTGTGCTCGACGATCGCGGCGTCGGTGAGTGTGATCAGGTGCTCGTTCTGCAGCTCGAAAAGCTTGTCCCTGACCTGTACGGCGGTACCGAGGTCGTCATACGCGACAGCGATCAACGTTGCCATGATGGAGCTCCCCCCGAAGTCCAGATAGGAGGATATTTCCCCAGATGAGACTAGGTCTAAAGCACCTTGATCTCGCCCATTACGGTATTGATGTCGCGATAGCTCTTCTTCTGGGTGTCCGGCACGGTGATGAGCACCAGCGCGGGCTTGCTGTCCGGGACGTCCACCAGCGCCATCGCGGCCGTCGACTTCCGCTTGTCGCCCTTGATCGTGTAGTTGACCTCGTAGCCGAGCACCCAGGCCGGACGGTCGTCGATCGTGGTGTAGTCGGCGGACGTCCATTTGATCGTGGCGCCGGCCGGGTGGTGGTTGAGCGTCCACCGGGCGGCCAGGAAGGCCGTGTCCTTCAGATCTTCCTGGACCTCGATCGGCACCGGGCAGGAGACCAGCATGCCCCGGTAGGCCGAGCCCTTGACCTTGGGCAACTCCTGGCGGGACGCGAACGGCGAGGCCGAGGCCAGGTCCCAGTCACCGGCGAAGCGAGGGAAGGACACACCCGACCGCTCGTCTTTGACCGAGCCGCGCGTCTTCGCGCTCTTGCCGGCGAACTTCCGCAGCTTCTCCTGCCCGTCGGGGAGCTCGGGGATCCGGGGGTCGTCCAGCGCGTCGGTCATCGCGGTCGAGACGGCGCTGACCGAGGGAGACGGCGAGGGAGACGGCGCGGCGCTCGTCGCAGCCGGAGTGGGCGAGGACAGCGTGGTCACCGGGTCGGTCTTGGGGGCGGGCGCGGCGGCCGCTGCCTCTCCGTCGTTGCGGGTGAGCACGACGGCGGCGGTCACCACACCTACGGCCGCGATCACGGTGACGACTGCGGCGGTCCGGTAGACGAGCCGCATCGGCAGGTCGCTCAGACCTTTGGTGGATGAAGGCTGCGGAGGATCCTGGACCGTGATCTTCGGTAACGGGCTGGTCTCCGCTTCCGCCGCGACGTACGAAGGAACCGCCTTCGTCCCATAGTCCCCTGACACGTCGGTGAGCGTACGGCAAAACACGGCAATTCGGGTGCGGTAGCCATCACACTTCGGGAACGAGGTTTGCGCCCCATAATGACGGGGTGCAGGTAGAGCTCCGTTTCGCCCCGGGATCGGCGATACATCACGATCTTTCCGCTGTCCGCCAAGACGGCCGGTGCCTCTGGGTGGCCGGAGACGAGTGGGCGGGGGTCGAACGCCTCACATGGCGTGACGGCGCCTTCCAAGATCATCACACCTTTCGGCTGGCCGATTTCGTGGACCTCCCGGCGGGCCCCGACGAGGAGGCCGACATCGAGGGGCTGGCCCGCGCGGACGGCTGGCTCTGGGCGGTCGGCTCCCACAGCCTGAAACGCAAACGCGTCAAGCCCGGCCAGCACGGCGACAAGGCCAGGAAGCGCCTGGCCACCGTGGTCAGAGAGGAGAACCGCTTCGTTCTCGTACGACTTCCTCTCGTCGACCGCGACGGCCTGCCCACCCCCGTCAGAAAGGACGGCCGCCGCCAGGCCGCGATCCTGAGCGGCCCCGGGCGCAACCTGTCCGACATGCTGGAACACGACCCCCACCTGGCCCCGTTCCTGCGCCTGCCCGGCAAGGACAACGGCTTCGACATCGAGGGCATAGCGGTCATCGGCGAGCGCGTCTTCGTCGGCCTGCGCGGCCCGGTGCTGCGCGGCTGGGCGGTCATCCTGGAGATCCACCCGGAACCCGACCCCCACGCCGACGACCGCCTGCGCTTCGCCCCGGTCGGCGACGCCCGCTACCGCACCCACTTCGTCGACCTCGACGGCCTGGGCATCCGCGACCTGTGCCCGATCGGCGACGAGATCCTCATCCTGGCCGGCCCGACCATGACCCACGACGGCCCGGTGAAGATCGTCCGCTGGACCCCGGGCAACGACTTCAGCGACCAGCCCGTCCACGTCGCCGACCTGCACACGGGCGTCAGAGACGACCGTCCGGAAGGCCTGACGCTGCTCAGCAACGGCCAGTTGATGATCGTCCACGACAGCCCGTCACCTCAGCGGCTGACCCCGGAGGGGGTCTGGGCGGACGTCCTGACGCTTTCCGGTTGACGTCGGCGAACGCCTGTCGATATGCAACAAAGGTCCGCATTGTCGCAATGATTACCGATTGAGAAATGTTCGGGCCTTATTAGTGATATTTGTCGGCGATATATTATCTTCCGGATAAATCCTTACACCTCTTGTCTCGTTCCAATTATCTGACTAGCCTGAATTTCGGATGTTGGTGTAAGGGGGTTTGAAGTGGGGTATCCGGACGCCGCAAACCGTATCCGTCAATCACGCATTCTCGGCCGCGAACTCGCCGCCGCGTTCACCCGCGGCGTGGAGCCGCAGGCGGTCGACGTGCAAATGGCGCTGCAGCGCGATGAGTTCTGCGTCGGCCATTCCGCCGCTCTCCTTCTGTACTACACGGACGCCGAAGCCGAGTATCTGAAAAAGTCCGGCGGCTATGTGATCGGCTCTTCGCCCGGTGGATTCGCGCTCGGCGCGATTTTCAGTGCGGCCAAATTCACCAGCAACGTCGTCGGCAATCAGGTACGCAAGTCGCGCGCGGCTCGCGAGGCCGCCCCCCAATGGCGACCGGTCGACCAGGGAACCATCTATCTGACGAACCGGCGGTTCGCCCTTCAGGGCCAGGCCCAATGGCATGATCTCTGGTTCGAGAACATCCGCATGTCCGACTGCGACGGACGCATCATCCGGCTCGAAATGGTCGGATCGCCCCCATTGGGGCTGGAGACCATCAACCCCGACTGGTGGTTCGTCATGTTCAACAAGCTGGCGTACGGCAAGGTCGTCATGCCACCGGATCCCGATCTGTTCGCCTGACAGGCTCAGGAATTGCGCAGCGGTCCCCGGCCCGCCGGGCGGTAGCTGCCCTCGGCCAGCCAGGGCGCGGTGGCGATCACCGTCACCGAGCCGGGCTCGATCTCGGTGAATCCGGCGTCGCGGACCGACGGCAGGTCGGCTGCGGCCAGTTTGGCCCAGTCGTGTGGGCTCGCGGTCCGGACCGACGTCGCGAGGCCGGTCTCCATCCACGCCGCCCGGTCGCGCGGGGAGGTCGCCCACCACGCCAGCTGGGCCGCGTGCCCGGCCTGGGCCATCGCCTTGCCCGCGCTCATCTCCAGGTGGGGGTTGACCCACAGCACGCACGGCGCTCCCGGGCTCCCCGGCGGCTCGGGATCCTCGAGGTCGGTGCCGGACACCTGGAGTTTCGACAGGTCCTTGGGCCAGCCGTCGAGCGGGATGGGCGGGTGGACGCGGACGAGAGCGGTTCCGGCGGACACCGTCTCACCGGGCAGCCCCAGCACCCGGATCCACTCCGACCCGCGCGCCCGCCGGACCACCTTCCGGACGCCGTGCTGTTCCCAGCCACGGACGGCCTCGGCCCATTCGCCCTCGCCGCCCGACCGGGGGTCGTTGACCATGCGCAGGACCGCCAGGGCGGCCGCCTCCAGCGCGTCGGTACGCCGAGGCGGGGTCGCCCGCTCGATCCGGACCACCATCGGCAGCACGTATTGGCTCACCGGCCAATACTGCCAGCCCCACGCGCGATCCGTATCGACATGATGGCGGCAAGCGCGCAAAGACCGCCCGAAACGTACCAGGCGAGGTCGTAGGTGCCGAGGTGGTCACGGGTCACCCCGGCCAGGGTCGCCGCGAAGGCCGCGCCGATCTGGTGGGAGGCGAAGACCCAGCCGAACACGATCGGGCCGTCGTCGCCGTAGATCTTGCGGCAGAGCGCGACCGTCGGCGGGACCGTGGCCACCCAGTCGAGGCCGTAGAAGACGATGAACACGATCATGCTGGGGTGCGCGGAGTCGCTGAACAGCTGCGGCAGGATCAGCAGCGACGCGCCCCGCAGGGCGTAATAGACGCCCAGCAGCACCCGCGCGTCGACGCGGTCGCTCAGCCAGCCGGAGAAGATCGTCCCGGCGATGTCGAAGATCCCGATGATGGCCAGCAACCCGGCCGCGACCGGTTCGGCCATGCCGTGGTCGTGGGCGGCCGGGATGAAGTGGGTGCCGACCAGGCCGTTGGTGGACGCGCCGCAGATGGCGAACCCGCCGGCCAGGTACCAGAACGACTTGGTCCTGGCGGCGTCCCGCAGTGCCCGGATCGCGCGCGTGGCCGGTCCGACCGTGGCGGGGGCGGCGGGTGGCAGGGGCTCGGTGGCGCCGTACGGGAGAAGACCGACGTCGGCCGGATGGTCGCGGATCAGGAACCAGACCAGCGGCACCACCGCCAGCGCGCAGGCCGCCACCACCAGCGAGGCGGCCCGCCAGCCGGTCGACTGGACGAGGAGCGCGAGGACCGGCAGGAAGATGAGCTGCCCGGTCGCGCCTCCGGCGGTCAGGATGCCGGTCACCAGGCCCCGGCTGCGCACGAACCACCGCTGAGTCAGCGTCGCCGCGAAGACCAGCGCCATCGACCCGGTGCCCAGCCCGACGAGCACGCCCCAGCACAGGACGAGCTGCCAGCTGGCCTCCATGAACACCGTCACGCCGCTGCCGACCGCGACCAGCGCGAGGGCGATGGTGACGACCCTGCGCATGCCGAACCGGTCCATCAGGGCGGCGGCGAAGGGCGCGGTCAGGCCGTACAACATGAGGTTGACCGAGACGGCGAAGCCGATCGTGCCCCGCGACCAGCCGAACTCCTCCTGCAGCGGTGTGATCAGGACCCCGGGTGTGGCCCGGAACCCGGCCGCGCCGATGATGGCGATCAGGGCGATGCCGCCCACGATCCAGGCCCGGTGCACACGCGCGGGCCGGGTCACCCCCCGAGTTATGGTCATGCCGGACATCCTGTCGACCAGGCCGGATACCCCGCCAGTGGCCCATAAGCCAATATGTGAAAGAATCCGGCCATGCCTCACCGTATGGCCATGCTGGTGTTCGACGACTTCGCGACCATGGATGTCGGCATCCCCGGCCAGTTCTTCCACACCGCGGAAGGCCCCGACCGGCGCAAGCTCTATGAAGTGCGGACCTGCACCCCCGACGGCGAGCCGGTCCGCGGGCCGGCCGGATACGCGATCATGCCCGACCACGACCTGTCCCTGCTGGAGTGGGCTGACACGGTGATCATCCCGGGCGTGCACGGCGGGCCGCCGTTCGAAGGGGTTCTTGATCATGAAGTCACCGAAGCCTTGAACACCTTCAAAGGCAGGATCGTGTCGATCTGCACCGGCGCCTTCGTGCTGGCCGCCGCCGGGCTGCTCGACGGCCGCCCGGCCGCCACCCACTGGCGCTACGCCGCCAAGTTCCGGCGGCTCTATCCGAACGTGCTGCTCAACCCCGACGTGCTGTTCGTCGACGACGGCGACATCCTCACCTCGGCGGGCGTCGCGGCCGGCACCGACCTGGCCCTGCACATCATCCGGTCGGACTTCGGCACCGAGGTCGCCAACCGGGTGGCCCGCCGCTGCGTGACCGCGCCGTTCCGGGAGGGCGGCCAGGCCCAGTTCATCGAACGCCCGCTGCCGCCCGCCCAGGGCGCGTCCACCGAGTCGACCCGCGCCTGGATGCTGTCCCGCCTCGACGAACCGCTCGACCTCAACGCGCTGGCCGCGCACGCCCGGATGAGCGTGCGGACCTTCACCCGGCGCTTCCGCGAGGAGACCGGCCTCTCCCCGGCCCGCTGGCTGAACCGGCAGCGCGTCGAGCACGCCCGCCAGCTGCTGGAGCAGACCGGGCTGCCGGTCGACGAGGTGGCCAGGCAGGCCGGGTTCGGCACGGCGGTGTCGCTGCGCCAGCACCTGCACGCGGCGGTCGGCGTCTCCCCCATCGCCTACCGGCAGACCTTCCGGCCTCAGGCCGCCCTGCGCAGGACCACGAGCGCGACGTCGTCTTCGTGATCGGAGCGCATCATCGCGCCGATCACCCGATCGCAGTAGGCCTCCAGGTCGTCGTCGACGACGGCCGACAGCTCCTGGAGCCGGGCCATGCCCTCTTGCAGGGTCAGGTCGCGCCGCTCCACCAGCCCGTCGGTGACCAGCACCAGCGCGTCACCCCGGCGCAGCGTGAACCGCGCCTCACCGGGCCGGTGCAGGCGGGCCCCGAGCAGCGGTCCGGGCATGCTCAGATATTCGGTACGTCCGCCCGAGACCAGCAGCGGCGGCAGGTGCCCCGCGTTGCACATCACGATCTCGCCGGTCGGCGGGGTGAGCAGCAGCAGCGCCACCGTGGCCAGCTCGCGCGGCAGGAAGCGCAGCATCAGGATGTTGACCTGCCGCAGGATCTCATCCAGCGGATGCCCCTCGCTGGCGTAGGCGCGCACGGCGTGCCGGATCTCGGCCATCACGGTCGCGGCGTGCAGCGAATGGCCCATCACGTCGCCGATCGCCACCAGGAGCTTGTCGCCGAGCTCGATGACCTCGTAGAAGTCGCCGCCGATCTCGGCCTTCGCGCTGGCCGGAACATAGCGGGCGGCCAGCTCGACGCCCTCCACGGTCGGCAGAGACCGGGGCAGCAGGGCCCGCTGGAGAGTCAGCGCGATCCGCCGCTCCTCGTCGATCGACTGAAGCGCCTCGACCGCCAGCGCCACCCCCATCGACAACTGCCGCAGCACGTTGGCGTCGTCGTCGCCGTGGGACAGCGCCGCCTCCACCAGCACCCCGACCGGGGGCCGCCCCTGCACCCGGGCCAGCCCGACCGTCACCTCTTTGCCGGTGACCGACGGCGCCAGCACCCGGGCCCATTCGGCCCCGGCGGTGGTGCGGATCGTCGGCCCGCGCGGCACCCCGCCGGGATCCATCAGCGGTACGTCCCCCGCGACCACCTTCTCGCGATCACAGGTGACGTAACGACTCCCCGACTCGGTCGGCGCGAACACGGTCGCGGGACCGCCGAACATCCGGGACGCCCCGTCGGCCGCCGCGCGCAGCAGCCCGTCGAGGTCACTCGCCATGTTGATCGCCAGCGTGGTGTCCGACAGCCCGGCCAGCCGCCCGGCGAGCCGTTCGGCCCGGCGCCGGGCCCGCGCGTACCGCAGGGTCGCGTTGACCGTCGCCAGCAGCACCTCGGGCTCGACCGGTTCGATCAGATAGGCGTCGGCGCCCCGTTCGAGGCCCTGCGTCCGGTCGCCCACCCCGACCGCCGAGGCGGTCAGATGGATCACCGGCACGGCCGCGCTGACCGGGTCGGCCTTGATCCGCTCGCAGACCTCGAAGCCGTCCATGTCGGGCATGCGCACGTCGAGCAGCACCAGGTCGGGCAGCTCCTCCTTGACCCGGATGAGCGCCTCGGCGCCGGTGGCGGCCTCGACGACCGTGTAGCCCGAGTGCTGGAGCCAGCTGGAGATGACATAGCGGTTGGCTCTGATGTCGTCGACGACGAGGATCCGTTCAGGCATCACGTTTTCCGATCTCGCCGACCGCGCGGAGCAGTTCCCCCCGGGTCAGGCGTGACTTGTCCAACGCCATCCCGTCGATCCCGGCCGTGTCGGCCGAGGTGACCACGATGAGGGGCGTGGCGGCGATCTCCGGGTCGGCGCGCAGCGCCCGGATGACCTCCTCGCCGGTCATGCCGGGCATGCGCAGGTCGAGCAGCAGCAGGTCGGGGCGCTCCCGCCGGACGGCCGCGAGGGCGGCGTAGCCGTCGGCGGCCTCCTCGATCTCCTCGGCGACACCGTGCAGGAGGCCGCGGATCATGGTCCGGAACGCGGGATCGTCGTCGGCGATGACCACCCGTCCCAGATGGATGCGGTCGAGGCGCGGGAGGCGTACCTCGAAGACCGTGCCCTCCCCCACCACGCTGCGCACCGACATCTCGCCGCCGAGGATGGCGACCAGGCTCCGGGCGTAGGGCAGGCCCAGCCCCGTGCCCGTCACAGACGCCTGTATAGGACCCCTGACCTGGTGGAACTCTTCGAAGATGCGCTCGATCTCGTCGGCGGGGATGCCGATGCCGGTGTCGGCCACCCGCAGCAGCACGTGGTCGCCGTCGGCGTGGGCACCGATCCTGACCTCGCCGCTCTCGGTGAACTTCAGGCCGTTGGTGAGCAGGTTGCGCAGCACGTGGGTGAGCATCCGCTCGTCGGTCTGCAGGATCTCCACGCCGTCGGGGTCGTCGACGACGAGCGCGACGCCCTCGCGGGCCATCGGCCGCAGCGTCTCCTCGGTCCGGCGCAGCAGGCCGCGCAGCGAGACGTCGACGACCTCGGGTTCGAGCCGTCCCGATTCGGCCTTGGCCAGGTCGAGCAGCTCGTTGACGAGGTTGAGCAGGTCGCGGCCCGACTCGCGGATCAGCTCGGCCTGGTGGCGCCTGTCGGCGTCGAGCGGCCCGCCGAGGTCCAGCATCATGCGGGCCAGGCCCAGGATCGAGCTGGCCGGGGCGCGCAGCTCGTGGCTGACGTTGGCCAGGAACCGGGTCTTGGCCTCGCTGGCCTCGCGCAACCGGGCCGACTTGTCGTCCAGCTCGGCGTAGAGGGCGACGACACCCTGGTTGGTGTGTTCGAGCTCCTCCGAGAGCTGGGTGTAGAGGGCCATCACGCCCCGGTTGGTCTCCTCCAGCTCGTCGCGCTGGGCCTGGACGTCTTCCAGGGCGGCCATCAGATCCTGGTTCTGGGCGCGCAGTTCGTCGAGCGGGCTCGTCTTGGCCAGCCCGGCAAGGTGGCCGCGCAGGTCGCGGAGCCACTCACCGGTGTAACGGCCGGGGGGCAACCCCTTGCTCAGGATGACGTCCTCCCCCTCGCGCGTGACCTCGTCGACCAGCCGGCCCGCCGCCGCGAAACCGGGCGCGTCAGGGCTGAGCGGCCCGTAGCCGCGGACCCGGACCCGCAGCGAACCATCGATGGAGAAGGCTATTCTCGCCCCTCCGGCCTGGTTGAGCACCTCCCGGCCGACCTCGCTGAGCGCGGTCGCCAGGCGCACCTGGTCCTGCTGCACCAACCCGGCCGCGTCGGCCACCACGCGGGCGCGCTGCCGCAGCGTGAACACGTCGCCCTCGCCCCGGACCTCCATCGACAGCAGCTCACTCGAGGTCATGACGGCATCCTGGCGACGAGCACCCCGGCGTCGTCACGGCGGACCCCGAGATCACGCAGGAGGGTTCCGGCGATCACCAGGGACCGGCGGGTGTAGAGGCCCGGGTAGTCGCCGAAGGTCCAGCGCTGCCGCAGGCCGTCGGTGTGCATGACGATCAGCGACCCGGGCGCGAGGGGGTAGTCGTACTGCCTGATGGCCGCCGCGCGGTGCCCGGCGATGCCCGGCAGGGAGATCAGCCCCCGGTGGTCGCCCCGGTCGACGACCGTGGCCGCGATGTTCCCCAGCCCGGCGAAGGTGAGGGTGCCGTCACCGGCCTGGGCGATGGCCAGGGCCAGGCCCCGGGTGTGCGAGACGTCGCCGTGGATGTACTTCACGAGCTGCGCGGGCGGCCCGGCGGGAGCGTCTTCGAAGGCCCGGATCGCCGCCTGCGCCGCCGAGGCGGCCAGCGGCCCGTGCCCGAGCCCGTCGCAGACCATCAGGGTGATCTTTCCTTCGTCGGTACGGGATGCGAACCCGTCGCCGCACTGGTCCTCACCCGGCATCGGCCGGGTGAGACCCGCGATGTCGAGGGGGTCGGGCTCCCCTATTCGTACCGCGAAGACCGTGCCGGAATCCGGCCGCGAGTGGACGTCGGACCAGTCGGAGAGGCGGGTGATGGCCCCCAGCCCGATGCCCAGGCCGCCCCTGGTCGACAGCCCTTCCACCGGCGGCGGCTCGAAGCCGGGACCGGAGTCGATGGCCACGATCTCGACGTACCCGATGCCCCGGCGGACGAAGATCCGCCCGCTGCCCGCATGACGCTGCACGTTGGCGGCCAGCTCGGACGCGACGATGGCGGCCTCGGCGATCCGCGGCTCCGGCAGTCCGGCCGCCCTGGCCCGGTCGACGACCGCGCGGCGGACCGCGCCGACCGCGCTCTCCTCGGTGACGTCGATCCAGACGTCGGTCAGCGGGCCCATTTGATCACCGTCACGGTGGTGCCGTCGCCCGTCGCCGTTTCGATCGTGAACTCGTCGACCAGCCGCCGGGACCCGCTCAGCCCGAGGCCCATGCCCGACCCGCTCGTGTAGCCGTCGGTCAACGCGAGCTTGAGGTCGGCGATCCCCGGCCCCTTGTCGCTGAAGACCGCCTTCACGCCCTTGCGCAGCCCGTTGAACACCTCTTCGATGACAGCGCTTCCGCCCCCGCCGTAGGTGAGGGTGTTACGGGCCAGCTCGCTGGCCGCGGTGACCAGTTTGGTCTGGTCGACCAATGAAAGTTTCGCCGCCACGGCAGCCGCCCGGACCGCCTGGCGGACCCGCACGACGTCGGCGTCACCGGCGATGGGAAGCTCTTGGGCGGTCATCGCCCGGAGCCGCCGCCCGAACTCAGCAGCCGCATTCCGCGCTCCACGTCGAGCGCCGTCTTGATCCCGTCGAGCGACAGCCCGAGCTCCACCAGGGTGATCGCGACCGCCGGGCGCATGCCCACGACCACCGTCTCGGCGTCGAGCACCCGCGACAGCGCCGCGACCGTGGCCAGCATCCGGCCGGTGAACGAGTCGACGATGTCGAGCGCGGTGATGTCGATCACCACACCGCGCGCGCCGGTGTCGACGATCCGTTCGGCCAGGTCCTCCTGGAGCGCGATGACCATGTCGTCACGAAGGTCCACCTGGATCGAGACCAGCAGCATCGGGCCGATCTTCAGGATCGGAAGACGCTCCATCACAGCCCGCGCTTGGTCATCTCGGCGGCGACGTCGACCCCGCTGCGGCCCAGGGCCAGCATCAGCGCGTCGGCCAGCGTGGCCTTGGTGGGGATGTCGCCGAACTCGATGCCGAGGGCGACGATCGTCTGCGCGATCTGCGGCCGGATGCCGGAGATGATGCACTGGGCGCCCATCAGCCGGGCCGCCACGATCGTCTTCAGCAGATGCTGCGCGACCTGCGTGTCGACCGCCGGGACACCGGTGATGTCGATGATCGCGTATTCGCTGCCGGTGTCGACCAGCGTCTGCAGCAGCTTCTCCATGACCACCTGGGCACGGGCCGAGTCGAGCGTGCCGACCAGCGGCAGCGCCACGACGCCGTGCCAGAGCTTGACCACCGGGGTGGCCAGTTCGAGCAGCTGCTCGGCCTGGTTGGAGATCACCTCTTCGCGCGCCTTCGCGTAGGTCTCAAAGGTGAACAGACCCAACTCGTCGATCACGTCGGAGAACGCCTGGAACTCGGGCCCCGCCCCCACGGACTCCCGCACGGCACGCTTCAGGGCGAAGACGCCGATCGCCGTCTCACGCGGGCTGAACCCCTGCAGGGCCCGTGACCGGGACAGCTCGACCAGCAACGCCCGAACCTCACCGAAGGCGGGCGACCGCGTGTCACTCCCCTGAGGGGAGCCAACGGCCGACAACACGGCGTCGAGAAGGTCACGCAGTTCCTTGTCGAGCTCGATCTCCGAGACCCGTCCACGCAACGACGCGGCCACGTCCGTCCGCCACTGGCGTACGAGTTCGTCCTCCGCCGCCCGGCAACGCTCAATCAGGTCACCGAAGGATTCCGAGGTCATTCGCCCTCCAAGTCGTACCGGATTCGCAGTATTCGCGACCCCCACCCTAGAGAAGTCCCCGGGACCGCGACATGTTTCTGGATAGAGGCTCTCCTGTGGTAGGTGTTATGCCGTTACGAACAGAGGGAGATCATGGACAACCTCCGGGTTCACGTGGCCCCGTCCGAGGCCTACGCCGTGATCACCGTGGCCGGAGACGTCGACGCCACCACCACCGCGCAGTTGCACGAGGCGGTCATCCGGGCCCGGGAGATCTCGGCCCACCTGGTATTCGACCTGGCCGAGATGACCTTCATGGACAGCGCGGGCATCCGGGTGCTCCTCGACGCCCTTCACCATACGCAGACCGAAGGCGGCAGCATCGCCCTGAGCGGCCCCCGCCCGTCTCCGCGCAAGGTGATGGAGCTCGTGGGCCTGGCGGATCACATTCCTATCTACGACTCGCCCGCTGAGGCTGTCGCCGGCGGGCCGGCCTGAGCTTCGCGTCCTGCTCTTCACGGGCCTTACGCCGCCGCCTGTTGATGAACCAGCCCGCTCCCAGCAGGGCCATGCCCCACGGGGTTTTCGACAGCCACCGGGTGACGAACACCTGCATTATTCGCTTCATGCGGATTGTCCCTGCCCTGAATATTCGCAGGTAGGCCAGGGAGAAGGGTTTCGTCACCCGACAGTCGACCGGATCGCCCGCCCACCCGAGGGTTGCGGCCGACGGTAGATCTTCACCGGATTCCGACGGCGAGCGAGTCGGTTCCCACGTGGAATGCCCTTCGGTACGCCGAAGGCGAGGTCTTCATCGCCCGGGTGAAGTGGTGGCGGAAGGTCACCGGGCTGTCGAAGCCGCAGACGGTCGCGATCTCCTCGACCGGGGCCGTGGTGCCCTCCAGGAGGGGGAGGCTGGCGGCGACGCGCTGGGCGATGACCCATTTGAGCGGGCTGGTTCCGGATTTGCGGGCGAAGTGGCGCAGGAACGAGCGCTCCGACATGGCGGCCTGGCGGGCCATCTCGCGGACGGTGATCGGCGTGGCCAGTCTCGTCAGGGCCCACTCCATGGCCTGGCCGACGGCGTCCTCCTCGGTCGGGGTGACCGGGGTTTCGATGAACTGGGCCTGACCGCCCTCGCGGTGGGGAGCGATGACGAGCCGGCGCGCGACGGCGTTGGCGATCGTGGGGCCGCGGTCGGTTCTGACCAGGTGCAGGAGCAGATCGAGCCCTGCCGCACTGCCGGCGCTGGTCAGGACGTCGCCGTGGTCGACGTAGAGGACGCCAGGCGTGACGGTCACCGCCGGGAAGCGGGCTGCGAGCAGAGGGGCGTACCGCCAATGGGTGGTGGCGGTCCGGCCGTCGAGAAGCCCGGCGGCGGCCAGGGCGAAGGCGCCGGAGCAGATCGAGACGATCCGCGCTCCGTTCCGGTGGGCGCCTGCGATGGCCGCCGCGAGCGCCGGGGCGATGGGCCGGCGGACGTCGCGGACGCCGGGGATGACGATCGTGTCGGCCTTCTCGAAGGCGTCCAGGCCGTGGGACGGGGTCATCGTGAAACCACCGACCACGTCGAGCGGGCCGGGGATCTCGGCACAGACGGTGAGGTCGTACCACTCGACGCCGTCGGGTCTCGCGACGCGGAAGATCTCGACGACGCAGCCGAGTTCGAACGGGGCCATGCCGTCGAAAGCCAGGACGGCGACGCGATGGGGCATGGCGGAATCTTAGCGGAAGAGGGCGTTTCCGCCACTGCTGCCGGATGGCGGACCTGGGTCACCCTTGGGGCATGTCAGCGATTCTGCGTACCCCCGCCGCCTCCCCCGCCGTCGCATTCGCCCACTTCACCGCCCGGCTGGCCGTCGAGACCGACGTGTCCGACGTCGCCCGCGACCTCGCCGACGGCGTTCCCGGCATCGTCGTCGTCGATGTGCGGAACCGGGACAGCTGGGACCAGGGGCATGTTCCTGGTGCCGTACACATCCCTGTCAGTGAGATCCCCACCACCACGCTGCCGCTCGATCAGACCGTCGTCGTCTACTGCTGGGGCCCCGGATGTAACGGGGCCTATCAGGGCGGAGCGGCGTTCGCGCGGCTCGGGTATCGAGTGAAGGAGATGATCGGCGGGTTCGAGTACTGGGCCCGCGAGGGTTTCGAGATCGAGCTTGTCGACGGGACGGTCGAGCGCCGGGGGGTGGACGTGCTGACGGCCCCACAGGCCTTGTGATCATTTCATGCGTGGGCCGTCGCTCAGCGGAGGTTGCCGAGAGTCCAGTGCGGCACGTAGGGGCGATCTTGACGCGGGTGGACGTCGTCGGTGGGGCGGGCGCGGAAGATGGTCGCGGCCAGCGCCAGGCGGGTTCTGATGGTGGTCATGGCTGGATTCCCGGAGTCTTGTGGGGACGGGTTTGAAACGGCCGCAGGTGCTCGCGCCGGCCGGGTAGGTCGCGTGGGGCTTGATGGTGTTCGTCACTGAATGTCCTTTGTCGGGGCAGGCTGCTGTGGGCTTCGGCTCTGTTGGAGCCCTGCGGGGCCGGTGGAGTATGAGTGCCATACCGGCCCCGCAGGGAGACTTCAGGCCGGCCGACGGCTTGGGTGGAGGCCACCGCCTGGTCGCGTTCCCCGACGACGGGCGGTCGCCGCCGGCAAGATGGCGATCTTCATCGTGTCCCTCTCCCCGTGCGGTTTCCTGCCTGCCGGGCAGGTCACCGCCGGGCACAGTCACAGCATGGGCGCCGACACTTGGGATGGAGATGGTCGCGACTTGACGACGACTAGGAGCCCCCGGCAGGCGCGCTCACCGTCACGGGCACCCCCCTCAGTCCGATAGACTTCTCTCACACCTTCGGGGCTATAGCGCAGCTGGTAGCGCACCTCCATGGCATGGAGGGGGTCTGGGGTTCGAATCCCCATAGCTCCACGGGTAATGGGATGGCTCGTGGTTGTTGGCCCTTCGGGACCAACTGCCACGGGCCATCCCCTTTTGCGTACACGGGGGGACGACCCCCCGAGCCCCCCGATGCGAGAGGGCTTCGCCCCCTCGCGCTCCCCCTGGCCGCTGTTGCGGCCCGACGTCGCGTTCGCTCCGGGTCGCTGCGCTCCTGGCGATGGGCTCCGCCCCTCGCGCTCTCTGGTGAGGCCTCGCTGTCGCTCGGATAGATCTCGCTTCGCTCGACCGTTGATGGGGCTTCGCCCCACACCTCCGATGCGGGGCTGACGTGGTTGAACGATTAGCGGGTTCGAGCAAGACGTGCGGCTCCTGAAGCACAGACGGACAGAGTATTTGAATTGGGGCAAAGTAGTAGATAAGCCATGCCCCGAAATGCATTTCGGACCTATCGCTTCCCTGGATCGTTACCTTCGATATCAGATGGGCGTGTCACGTAGACGATTCCCTATGCCAGCATTGGCGGCGAATCCACCGGACCGCCTAGCGCAGGAGCGAACGGTGACCAGTGACGAGCGTGACTCCCTCGATGGGCTTGGTTCGATCGCCCAAAAGCTCAATGAAATGCTGGACGCACTCCCGGGGCCGGTGAAGAACGCCGCCAAGAAGGAGATCAGGGAACTGGTCAGCCTTGTCGGTGACCGGAGACGGCCGAGAGTCATGGTGATCGGTCGGCGAGGCGCGGGAAAATCCTCGCTGATCAACGCTCTGTGCGGTGCGCCGATGAGGCCGGTCGGCGCGGTAAGTCCCCAAACCGGAGAAGCGACCTGGGAGACGCTGGGGTTCGGTAACCGGCAGATCGAGATCTTGGATACGCGAGGAGCGCAGGAAGCATCGAAACCCGTCGAGACCGACGCGGCGGACTCGGCCTTCGATTCCATTCGGTTGGCTCTCTCGAAAAAATGCCCGGACGTCATCCTCTTCCTGGCCAAAGCGAAAGAAGTCGGCGCGGCCGTCGACGCGGACCTCGGTTTCCTCGATGAGATTCATCGTCTGGTCGTGAGCATGGGCGACGTCGACGAGGTCAAGATCGTCCCAGTGGTCACGCAGTGCGATGAACTCGACCCCAGCGACCTGGATTTCTCCGATCCCGACAAGATGAAGCACGTCCAAGAGGCGTGTGCTGTTCTGGACCGCCACCTTAGATCCCGGCCCTACGTCCAACCTCATCTCGCTTCGTCGGCCCTGCCCACTTCGGCGAAGATGTTCTTTCACGACGAACAGATCAACCCCCGCAGAGACTATCGGTGGAACATCGACAAGCTCTCCGAGATCATCATGGATGTCATCCCGAATGAGACCCGATTGGAGTATGTTCGAGTCGCCCAATTCCAGAAAATCCAGACCAAGCTTGCCAGAAAAATCGTGACAGTCCATGCGGGGATCTGCGGGGCAGTCGGATCGACCCCCATACCATTAGCCGATCTTCCGATCATCACCGGCTTCCAACTGAGCATGGTCATGGCTATCGCCTATATCTCCGGTCGGGAGATATCCCGGAAGACGGCAAGTGAGTTCTTGGTCGCCATGGGGGTGAACGTGGGCGTCGGAGCGATCTTCCGTGAGTCAGCCAGGGCCCTGGCGAAGCTGATTCCAGCGGCTGGAAATGTTGTCTCCGGGTTCGTCGCCGCAACTGGCACGAAAGCTGTTGGCGAGGCCGCGATCCTCTACTTCATCAACCAGAGCTCGGGCGGAGACGTCAAGCGACAACTCCAGGCGAAACTCAAAGAGATCATATAGCAGTACCGGCGACTTCTGTGAATGGAATTGGGCTGCTGTCACGCGCTCTTCCGGCCGACTCAATCGGGTTATTCACCGGATGGCAGTGGCCGCACGCTGCACAGGTCATCGAACACAGGTGGCCTGCAATACGAGTACGGCATGGGTATCTACGCGACTCGGCGGTATGGCGCGATCGGGCAGTGATGGTACACGCTCGTACGGGACACCAGAATAGCTATCAGGATTCCCCATACAGCTTTCACGACGTCGAACCATAACCACTAGAGAGCCTTAATGGCTGAGGTTATGAGAGGTGGGGGTCCAGGCCGGTCTTGGCGATGAACCCGCTGAGGATGCGGCGGCGGTATTGCATGCGTTTGAGCCGGCTCTTCACCAGCGCGAGGAGTTGGTCCTGGTTGCGGGTGGCCAGGTTGGCCAGGGATTTCTTCATGTGGGCCCAGACCGCTTCGACGGGGTTGAACTCCGGCGCGTAGGCGGGCAGGTAGAAGACCGTCAGCCACGGGCGGGCCGCGATCAGCTCGCGCATCCGTGCTGAGTGGTGGGTGTTGAGGTTGTCCCACACCACCACCAGTGGCGCGCCGAGTTGTTGATGCGCCGCGTCGAACAGGGCCGCGTAGTCGGCGGCTGCGAACCCTTTCGGCTCCCCTTTGCGTCCGCGATAGGGGCGGGTGCGGTAGATCAGCCTGGCTCCAGCGGCCGGGTCAGCCGGTTTGACCGCAACCAGCGCGGCGATGGAGATCCGGCCGCCGCCTTTGGCGGTCACCGCCACCACCGGGGTGATCCCGCGTCGTCCCCAGGTCCGGCCCTTGGGTGATCTCAAGGTCTGGGCCGCCTCGTCTTCGAAGCAGAGCCAGGCCCCCAACCGGGTCGCGGTCCTTTTATGATCGGCCACTGCTCGTCCTTCCAGGCGGCAATGGCCTGTTC
>NZ_BBXD01000026.1 GCF_001570545.1 Herbidospora mongoliensis
GATCTCCACCGATCCGCTGCTGATCGACAAGATCCGGGACGTCGTCGGCCTCTACCTCGCCCCGCCGGCGAACGCGGTGGTGTTCTCCGTGGACGAGAAACCTCAGATCCAGGCCCTGTCGCGGACCGCGCCGGTGCTGCCGATGCTGCCCGGCGTCCCCGAGCGCCGCAGCCACGACTACAAACGTCACGGCACCATCGACCTGTTCGCCGCTCTCAACACCGCGACCGGCCAGGTGATCGGGAAGCTGTCGGCCCGGCACCGGGCCGAGGACATCCGCGACTTTTTGGCCGAGATTGACCGGCGCACCGAACCCGCTCTGGACATCCACGTGATCTGCGACAACCTGTCCGCGCACAAGACGCCGGCGATCCGCCGCTGGCTGCTGGACCATCCCCGCTTCCAGCTGCACTTCACCCCGACCTATTCCTCCTGGATCAACCAGGTCGAACGATGGTTCGCCGAACTCCAGCGGCGTTGCCTCCAACGCGGGGTCTTCTGTTCTGTGGACGAGTTGACCACCGCGCTGGAGAACTGGATCGAGGTGTGGAACGCCCACGCCCGGCCCTTCACCTGGACCGCGACCGCAGACCAGATCATCGACCGAATATGCCGCTACTGCTCAAAAATCTCCGGACCGGCTCACTAGTTGCGCTGTTACGTGAGCGCGAGGACGTCACTCGGCTGCTGGACCTTGTGATCACTGGTGATGGCTACGCAGCACCAGCGTTAATCGATGCCCTCAAGATGTCTGGCCGGGTTGAGGAGTGGGAGCGAGTGAGGCTGTTCGGGTTGCCAGCTCCAGAATGAGTCTGTTTGAAGCGCGGCCATCAGTACGTACCTGTTGTGCAGTTCGTCGGCTCTGGGGTAGCCGCCGTGTTTCATAGACGACGGCCTATGAAACACGGCGGCCGGGCGCGATCATCCAGGGCCAATGACGTTTCATGTGTCGTTGCAAATGACTCGACCACTGAAACGTATACATGAAACACTTCGGGGGTGAACGACGACGACTTCCGGCGCGTGGAAGCAAAAGACTGTCCGATGTCGGCCTGCGCTGCCCCCGCCGGGTCGCCATGCCGGACAAGCAAGGGCAAAGTGGCCGTGCAGTACCACGCGGCACGTTTCCGGCTGGTGCCCCATCTGGCCAAGGCGCTCAACGTTGCCACCCCCGCTGTCCGTAAGCCGGGGTCGGGATGGATCGAGCTTCCCCGCCCTGCGGCGGCCGGCGTCGAACCGGTCGGGCACATCCGGATCGGGTATGCCCGCGCATCGACCGTCCGGCAGTCCCTGGACACCCAGCTCGACTCGCTCGCAGCGATCGGCGTGACCCGGATCTTCCAGGAGAAGATCTCCACGCGCGCCCGCCAGCGGCCCGAGCTCGACAAGGCGATCGCCTTGGCCCGGGAGCTGCGGGCCTCGGGGGTGGCGGTCACGATGGTCGCCCACGAGCACAAGCGCCTGGGCCGGGGACTGGAACTGGCCGAGCTCGCCGAGCAGCTCAAGGCCTACGACGTTGGGCTGGAGTTCCTGACCGGAGAACTGCAAGGGTCACACGACCCGAGCGGGGTGGTGTTCACCGTGCTGGTCGCCCTGTCGGGGATGGAACGTGAATACATCCGGGACCGGACCCTGGAAGGCCACGAGTCGGCCCGCACCCGCGGGAAGACCATCGGCGGCGCCGGCGTCACCGACGACACCATGCTGTCCATGGCCCTGCTCCTGCGCGGACAAGAGCTGAGCCTGCGCGACATCGCCGCCAAACTCGTCATCACCAAAGGCAAAAAGAATGGCCGGCGCCCCTCCCCAGCGACGGTCATGCGAATGCTCCGGGAACACGATGAGACGACCGCTGCCGCCAACAAAACGAGCAGTTGACCAAACCCCGCCCCGGTGAAAATCAGGGCACCTTTCGTGCCGGGCCCGGACCGTGCTGCTGTCCAGCACGGTCCGTGATTCCGCCATCATCGCCATCCGTGGAATCCCGGTGTGGCAACTCCACTCCAGGAGTGTTCTGTGGGTGGCTTTCCCGCCGGAAACGGCCGAGCCGGATCACCGGGCTCGGCCGTTTCCCTTCCTGACGCCTGACAAGCAAACCGCTTTTAGTTACGGATCCGCCCCCCCTGGCACCGACCACCGCCCCCGGTCCGCGCCGCACCCGGCGCCAGTCACCCGTGCCCGGCCCCCACCGTCACGGATCATCGGCCACCGGACCGAAGGCCATGGAGCCCACTGTCAGTTGTGCACGGAGAACGTCAGGATGGTGCGGTCGTCAGGTTGCCCGTCCGCATCGTTCTGCACTCGGATCTGCCTGGCGGCGGCCTGTCCTGGCCAGAGCCGGAACATGCCGATGTTCCCCTGGCCCTTCCTCTGCGCGAGTACGAACAGTTCTACAACCGGCACCGCGCCCATCAATCCCTTGCCCAGGCGGCCCCGCTGCGTGCCGTCCCGGATCCGATCATCGATCAGGAGCGGATTGAGATCTTGACCATCCGTCGGTGGGACCGGCTCGGCGGAATCCTCCACGAGTACTCACATGCTAGTTGAACTGCATGGATGGAATTTCGGCAGGGACAGCGTTGTGGGGAAAGCGCTATCGCAGAGCGGCGGTGCCACCAGTACAGGACCGATTTCGGGGTTGATGCGGCTCGCTTAGGACCTCACACTGAGTGGAGTGGAGAAGGCGACTCATTACCAGAAGGAAACCTATCGATGCCGAATCACGAAATTCCTCTACATGTAGTCAGCGTTACCGGAATTGTAGTAAGGGATGACGGCATGATCCTAGCAACTCGAAGGGAGGACGACGGAAGTTGGGTCCCGCCAGGCGGGATCCTTGAATGGGGAGAGGGCTTTGAGGAAGGAGTTATTCGTGAGGTCCTCGAGGAGACTGGTGTCACTGTGAGCCCCATCCGCGTGACCGGAATCTATAAGAACCTCGACAGGTTCACTATTTCGATAGCATTCTTGTGCAGTGTGAGAAGTTATGGAGAGCACAGCTCCGACGAGACGGCTGATATGGGATGGTTCACTGTGTATGATTCTCAGGCTATGATGCCGCCGATCCGAGCGATCCGCGTTACGGATGCACTAAGAAATGGCGGACTCGTTGTTCGGTCTTACAGAAATACTCAAGCAGATTTCGACTAAAACCGAAGCGGAGAGAAGGGCATCATGCGCTTATATCTGCGAACACTCCGCATCCCCGCATTAGTCATGATTGGTATCACCATTGTAGTCTTCCTCTTAACTAGGCGATCGTCAATCGTGGAAGACGGTACCTTTTTGGGGCTGCTATCGCAATTTGATGGCACAGCTACCACGGTCTTCGTCGCTTTGGCGACCCTTCGATCCAGTTCTGACGAGAAGATTAAGGCTGCTTACGCCCTACGCCGTTCCATACAGATTCGTTTCGCGGGAATATTTGCGCTAATCTCATTTGTGATCGCCACCACTTCTGTGCATTACAAATTTCTCGGCGCCTGGGCGCTGGCTCTGAACGTAGCTACGGTAGCCGCCATCGCATGGGGGCTTGTAGGGGCTCGAATGGAATCATGACCCTTAGACTTGAGTACGATCTCACGCTTACCCCTCCAACCCATGTAGATCGCGTGGTGGAGACAGTTCGTACGGGGTTGCTGGCGCACCGTACAAATAAGTTTGCGGAACTCGAAATGACCTACCGGACGCGTTCGGGTGCGGACGGTCTCGCGCTGTCATTAAGCGTGAATATCGAACTACCCGATTTCGGTATGATGGAACGTGGCGCTGCTGGCCTTGCAGCCTTTCTCGGCGGCACAAGTTTCCGAGATCCGGAGATACGAAGCGCGACTCTGAGCACCTTCAGCCTGAGCCGCGACGATTCATCTTTCCCAGGCCCCCTACACGGAATAAGCCTGCTTGCAACCTCAGCCTGGACTTCGCCATTGCTTTCAGTTCCGATCCCTAAGTCCATCGCACGCAACTCCTGGGCTGACGTTAGCCGGACTCTGATTGACAGCGGAGTTCAGGTTCTTACCGATCTTAGTCTGAACCTCACAGACAACGAGATGGCCTCTCGCGTGGCCGCTGTGTCAGAGGCAGCAGATCCGCAGAGGCCGGTTGCAATCTTTTTGAATGCGACGACCCGCCTCGAATACACATTGCGGCTCGCCGAAAAAATCGTGACCACCCTCCAACCGAGAGCGCCAAATATTCGCATCGGAGTTCGTATCTGCCCCGTCGCAATGGGTTTCTCGGTTTTCGAGTACCTGCGAACTTGGAACTTACCGATTTTTGCGTATACGCTTACAGCATATCCAGCCGGACACGCCGCTTGGAGCCAAGCTGCTTACGCATCCATGGTCAATGCAATTGGAGGAGATATTGTTAATGTTGGGCTCTTGAGTCTGACCGCACTACACAGAGGGACCCTGCACGAGACAATTATGCCGTTACTCAATAAGGGAAACCTCGCCAGGGCCAGCTTGCCCGCACTGACAGGAGGCATTGAGCCGAGGGTTGCTTATGAGTATGCAAGGATCCTCCAACATCCTTTCGTGCTTCACACCATGACGCCAGTGTTTCGGGATGGTATAGACAGGAAAAGCCTTAGAAGGCGCGTTCAGGCAATAAAGGAGGCAGCCGTCGCCGGTAGGCAGTCATTTAATATAGAGGAGCTGTTTGCGGCAAGAAGTCCAATCGTGAAAAATTGGCAAGAGATTGAAGAAATTGATTCTCGAAGATGAAAGGAAATAGAGTGGATATCGTCCATGTCCTCGGTTCCGGATCGGCGAAGCCGACTGCAAATCGCATCAACTCATCATATTTGATCGAGACGGCGTGTCTTTCGCTTATCGACTGTAGTGGCAGCCCATCTCACGAGATATTGCGTCGCGGCCTCGACATCACCGTACTTCGGCACGTCTACCTGACCCACGGTCATGCCGACCATATCTATGGCCTTCCTAGCCTGATCCATTCTCTATGGATGCTTGGCCTATTCCGTGAGGAGCCTCTCGCCATCTATGGCTCACCTAAGACTCTTGAGGTGGGTAGAGCGCTACTGGCCCCTTTCGGCCTCGAAGAACGGAAGAACGCAGTCCGCATTCAATGGAACCCTGTAAACGCCTGGTCAGCTACCGACCTGAACTCTCAATACGGTCCGCCGGTTACAAGCTTTCCAGTTACCCACGGGAACGATGAGGCGGTTGGGTACCGACTCGCAGACACGATCTTCACGGGAGATGCCGTATGCGATGACCTTCTAGCGTCAGCCGTTGACGAAACGGCTAGATCGATCATCATTGACTGTGGCGGCGGGCTCAGCAGTACGCCGGGTCATGCAGGAGCCGACGACATTGCAGATTTTCTGCGGCGTCGTCCCCATCTTGTTTCGGCCCACCTCACCCATGTGGGGTTCTCGTCCGATGAGGAGGAGCTGGTGCTAGAAAAGTTCCTGGATTGCCTTGCCAGCGTTCGTTTGCTCTCTGATGGTGATCAGTTTGAGCTTAGCTGAAAGCACCAGATGTCTCCTTCCAGTTCCGGTTTTCTGCAGCATGGGCGGTTCTGGGTCGACGCATCTCAGAAGTGCATTGACTGGGTTAGGCCTTACTGTACATAACAAACCTGACATCGTATTCCACCGCCACTGGGTGAAACAGGGCTCGGACGCACGAATCAAGGAATTCGCAAGAAGAACAGGCGGCGTGCAGCTGAGTGAACGTCCCGGCCTTCACCATGTACGCGAATATCTCGATCTAGTCGCCAGTACTCCGAATACAACGGCCGTGTTGAGCACGTGGGCAGAGCAGCATCTGCTTCGTTTATGTGGTCGACGTCGCATAATCTTTCTTCTCCGAGAACCAACTGCAGCCTATCGATCTATGTGCGAGTTATCACGTCATGGCGATGTTGCAGCTCAGTATGGCGGGCCAAATTCCTGGTTTGCCTATTTCTATGCGGAGCGCTGGCGAAAAACTGCAGATGAGTATCTGGCTTTGAGTGAAGCCGGCTGGAAAGTCTCTCTATGGCCTTATGAAGATTTCCCCATGCATGCCGGACGGGATGGATTTTATGGAATTGCCAGAGATTGGCACCCATCCCCACCCCGCGTCCGGCCAATGCTGGATAGCGAAACTATAGACATCATTAAAACGATTACGAATGATGTGCGTCGCAGGCTGGGTTTTCAACCTTGGATCTAGCCTGCGGCCAGAAGGTCGCGCAAACTTGACTAAGCCGAGCCAAGCGCCATTGCATAAAGGGAACTGATATGGAGCCACAGGTAGTAGGCGAGGTTACACTTGGCCATAGGAACGCATTTGAAACGGGTGTCGTCATATACGGGCCGGCATCTATCGGGGATGAAAATTTCTTTGGCGCTTACGCCGCGATAGGCGGGATCTCCCGACAGTCGTACAGATTGAGCAGGGAAAGAGGCTTGGGCAGAGTTGAAATTGGCTCCGGCAACTATTTTGGAGAACGCGTTGTAATACATAGGCCAGTAGGTGAGTGTACCGACGTGGGCGACTTTAATTCGATTGGTGCTGGAACCCATATCGCGCACGACTCCCGAATAGGATCACATGTAACGGTATCGGTTAACTGCGCCCTCGGCGGCTATTCTGTAATGCTCGCCTGGAGCGGTCTAGGTATTGGCTGCGTGGTTCACCCTCGCACCGTAATGGGCCATTGGTCTTTCGCGGGGATGGCTGCGGCAGTTACGCGGAACGTGGGAATAGGCGAGCTTGTAGTTGGAAACCCCGCTTGCTTTTTACGGTACAACTTTGAGGCTTTCGCTAGAAGCGGACTCAGCGCCCGCGACGTCATTCATCTTCGAGAGTTTCTCGAAGATGGAATTCCCCCCTCCTCGGATTTTCTTCACCGTGCGGTGAGTGAATATAGATCAATGGAGGCAGGGGCTGTGCGTAATCGCGTCCTGCGCTCATGGGCGGATCTGCTAAGCGAGGTTCCGTATGATCCACCGTAGGGCGATCTCCGGTTTAGCTCGGATGTTTTGTTGCCATATGCATCAAAACGAGTTGGATCCGGTCGCAGTTCCATCAATGGCTGATCTAATGACACTTACTAAGGCTCTCGGCGCCGGAGGGCGGGTCATCAGATCCGTGTTCTTCGGGTTCAAGGCGGGAGTAGACGTCTGGATCTCCAGAGCTAGTTTCGCTGCCGATCACAAACTTCGCGACGCCTTGCTGCTTGCTCTGCGTACGGGCTGCGATTCGCGGGACATTGCCGCCTTGAAGATGTGCGGGAAAGACGATTTATCGCTTCTGTATGACGTAGTTCCACGCAGTAGACGTGCGGAGCATCGGGACTGGAACAATTGCCGGATCGGCGCAGCGATGCTTAATGATAAAGCTATCTGTAATGAACGAGCCCGAGGGGCGGGAATCAAAGTTCCCACTCAAGTCTCCCTCGATGGGTCAATAGTCGTCAGGTCTACAAATAGATCAAATCTTCTGGAATTCAGCCACCCAGCAGTGACTCCTAATACGTTGTGGATGTTAAAGGATCGACAGGGCCTGCAAGGCGATGCCGTTTGGGCAGGAAAGGCGTGCACTCCGCTGGTCGCCCGAGAACTTGGGGATGATGTCCTTGCAAGGATGCTGGAGCATCTTGGGAGGAGTGGCCGACTAGTGGCAGAAGAATTCCTGCGCCCGGAACGCTACTTCTCCGATGCCGGCGACACTGCATTGCCCACAGTTCGCGTTGTTACATCAAAGCTAGGCACGACAACTGCAGTCGTCGGGCTGGTCCTTTTTCGCGGCGCGTCCGGTTCACTCACATCACATCGAAAGCATGGTGGGAAGTTATATGTTATCAACGATAGTGGTGCATGTAGTGAAGGGTTGGACAAATTCGGGAAAAGGTGGGAGGCGTGCGGATTTGAGTTTAGCTCGCCTCAATTGGATGATATTCGGGTCATGTGCCTGAGAGCACATGAGCTATTTTCGTGTGTCGGGTCGATTGGCTGGGACGTAGGAATTTCAAATCAAGGCATGTTTCTACTAGAGGGCAATCCGAATTGGGGCATGAATGTGCCTCAACTGCTACCCGGGAGAAGCATGCTTCAAGACTTTACTAGTTCTCGGTTCCGTGACACCTGGACGATTTCCCGTATCCGGCGGAGGTAATTGGGTTGCTCATCAAAGGGTGCGGAGGAGAATATGCGGCCGCAGCGCTTGAACTAGCCGGACCGGTCGGCCTACGTCTTATTCGCATAGAATCGCTTCCCGGGTCACCCAATGACCCGATCTATAGCTTTCTAAGGCGATGTACGCTAAAGAGCCTGAGCGGGCTTTCGAGTTCTGGCCTAGTGGCAGAGCACCGGGTATTTTTCTTCGCTATCCATCGGAACGAAATAGTCGGTTGCACGTCGTATGTCGAGGGACGCAATACTAGGTATCTGGACCATTCAGGCTCCATGCGCACAGTAGAAGGAGTCTATCTATGCTCCTCGGAGGTGCTACCCCGATTTCGGGGGTTTGGAATAGGTGGTCTTCTCTATCGGCGACGCCTTAGAGAGTGTCAAATATCCTGGCCCTCCGCCGTCTTGGAAGTATTAGGAACTGGTTCCCCGCGCTCAGTCCACCATTTGGCGATGCCTGGATTTAGTTGGCATTTGTCTCGAGGTTTCCATGTCATTGGTCACAGCTGCGATGAGGATCTCGGTCCAGTACTCAGATGGGCTAGTTCATGACGTTCATGGGCTCTGTTCCTGGAGTTCAACTCGGTGGCAGTGGCAGCAGTTGGCAGAGACTCTTCGCATGGATGTGTTTGTCGTACGCGGGCGCGTAGCGGCAAGTCAGCAATTAGACGAACGGTCAAGGCTGCGTGATTGATGCACGCGACAAGTTGACAGCAACAGCATCTCAGCCTCGAGCGCAATTATCGACGAGTGGCTGGCGGCCAAGTGGGGCAAACTCTCACTGGTCCGCGTTCCGGCCTAGAACTGTGTGTCTGCCGATTATTCCATCCGTCCAGGTCACGGCCTTGCAGGCAGGCTTCGATTCCTGAAGAGGAACAGTGCGGCAGGATGACCGGTCATGCTCCTTCGTTTGGCCTACCTGACCGTCACGAACACCTTCGCGGCGCTGCGGTTACTGCCGATGGGAGATCGGGAAAAGGACATCGAGATCCTCGCCCTGCGTCACCAGATCGTCGTTCTCGAACGGCAACTCAGCGTCGGCGCGCGGGTGAGGTTCGCTCCTGTGTTCCTCGCCGCTCTCCTGGCGCCGCTGCCCCGAGACGTCCTGCGCCGGCTGATGCTTCTCATCCGGCCGGACACCGTCGTGCGGTGGCACCGCGATCTGATGAAACGGCGTTATGCTCGTGCCTGCGCGCCGAGACGGCGTGGACGCCCGCCAACCGTCCGCTCTATCCGCGTCCTTGTCCTGCGCCTGGTCGGGGAGAACCCCTCCTGGGGCTACCGGAGGGTCCAAGGAGAGCTCGCCACACTCGGCATCACTGCGCCTGCCGATAATTGCATCCGTGCAGGTCGGTGAGGTTTGTCTGGTTCCTCTGGGCCAGCGCGTGTCCTGGCCTGGAGCAAAGGGGCCAAACGCAGCAGGATGATCGTTTGTGTTCCTTCGTCTGGCCTATCTCACCATCACGAACGCCTTCGCCGCGCTACGGCTGCTTCCGATGAGCGATCGCGACAAAGACGCCGAGATTCTTGTCCTGCGCCACCAGATCACCGTCCTTGAACGGCAGCTCGGCGCCGACAAGGTGAGATTCGCTGCGGAGGATCGAGCCTTCTTGGCTGGACTCCTGACACCGTTGCCTCGCGAGGTTGTGCGCCGGCTACGGCTGCTTGTTCGACCAGACACCATCCTGCGCTGGCACCGCGACCTGGTGAAACAGCGTCACGCGCGCACCTGCCGGCCGAAGCGGGCTGGACGTCCGCCCACGGTCCGCTCTATCCGCGCTCTCATTCTGCGTCTGGTGAAGGAGAACCCGTCCTGGGGATATCGGCGGGTGCACGGCGAACTCGTCACCCTTCGCATCAAGATCGCCCCTTCTACCGTGTGGGAAATCCTCAAACAGGAAGGCATCGACCCCGCCCCTGACCGCGCATCCACGACGTGGGCCGATTTTCTGCGCTCCCAAGCGGGTGCGCTACTGGCCTGCGACTTCATCGAGACCGTCACCCTGAACGGCCAGCGCCAGTACATCCTGGCCGTCATCGACCACGCCACCAGGCGCGTCCGCGTGCTGGGCACCACGGCCCACCCGACCGCCACCTGGGTCATCCAGACGATCAAGAACCTCGTCATGGATCTGGAGGACGCGGGCGGCCGGGCACGTTACCTGATCAGAGACCGCGACGGGAAGTTCCCCGTCCTGATCGACGAGATCCTCGCCGATGCCGGCATCCAGACTGTGCTCACCGGCGTCCGCGTGCCCCGCATGAACTCCATCATGGAACGGTGGGTGCAATCGTGCCGCCACGAACTCCTGGACCGCTGCCTGCTCTGGAACGAACGCCACCTGCGTCACGCCCTACGCGAGTACGAGGAGTTTTACAACCAGCACCGAGCCCACCAAGCCCTTGCACAGGCGACTCCACTGCGGGCCGTCCCGGTTCCGATCACCGACCCCGAACGAATCACCAACCTGAACATTCGCCGACGAGACAGACTCAGCGGAATCCTCCACGAATACCAACATGCCGCTTGAACTGCATGGATGAGGTTTTCGGCAGGCGCACAGCTCGTTCTCCTTGAACTGCCACAGGCGCCAGTCACCGAAGGTATGCCACCCGCTCATGCGCCCTTCCACCGCGGTGGGACGCAGCCCTTCGTTCAGGATCGCGGAGTGCCCGAACGCCACGAGCCGCGCGCTGTCCACCGGCACCGCCTCCGACAGGCGAACGCACGGGTGTCCCTTCGCGTTCTTGTCCTCAACAGCGACCACGGCCAGATCCGGGAATGGCCACAGTGCTCCCTCGCCCGGGCCGTGTGGTTGTTGATCTGTCACGATCCCGTTCATTGTGTGCCCGGCCCACCGGACCTGAACCGAACTGCCCACGCCGCCGGGGACGACGTGAGCGCAGGTGAGGATGATTCCTGGAGCGATCCATGCTCCGGAGCCGCCCTCATCCGGAGCATCCTCCAGATCCCGGCCAAGCCGTACCATGCACTCGGCTGTCAGCTCATTCAGCTGTACCTGTGGGTCCGCCACGCCTGGGCCTAATCCTCGTCTTCGGCCGGTGCCGCCCCTACCGGCTCGATCGTGGTGCTGGTCTTCGACGTGCTCCAAGTCAGGCTTACCTTGAGGCTGGCCTTGCCGCCAGCCTCTGCCAGTATGCTGGTCAGCTTTCCTGACTTGAGGGTCAATTCGAGCCCGAACTCGACTTGTACTTGGTCGGGCAAAAGGTCGTCCACCGCGGCGCGAAGGCTCTTGGAGACTCCGTGGACGGTATCGCGCAGCTCATCGACATTTAGGCGGGGCATTGCGCCAGCGGTCACATTCGCGGGCCCATCCACCGCTACATGAGCCCAGATCACTTCACCACCGGGCAGCAGCACCTGCATGGCCTTACTTGTCATCGCACCCCGTCGCATGGGCCGGTAACCGGACGCTAATGAAATGTGGCAATTACACTACCGCCCACACATAACCGAGGTAACCCAAAGGCTTGTTTGCGTCCTCTCTGAATTGGGGTTGTTACGGACGTAGCCCTGCCGGCAATGCCGTCGAGTGAGCTTCATATTTCCGCAGAAGGAGGCCGCGGGGCTCGGCGCCCAAGACGCGTTCGCAGATGGGCAGCAGCGCGGCGAACGCATCCCGCGTCCCGACCGCATCCCCCGCCATCCCCGACCAGAGGGCGAGTTGGTGCCGGGTGGTCAGCGTGTCTGCCCTGGCGAACGCATTCTGCGACATGGCCACGTGACCTCGTCCTGGTGGTGGCATGAGCGGTGCGCTGGCCTCTTCTCTTACCACAACACCGTGGTTTGATGCGATAAGCGTCTGGCGCACTTGGACCAGATCGCCCGCGACATGATCGTCGTCGCGCAGGCGGCGGCGCGGGCGAGAGCGCCTGAGGTGCCAGCCCCCGCGAGAAGAAACGGGCAGCGAACCTACCGAGGGGTGGACAGCTAGGTGAGCATCAATTTCGGCGTGCTGAACAAGGGGCCAGGCCCCGAGCAAGCAGTGCAACCGCGGGACATCTTCAACGCACTGCCCAACAAGCCGCGCGGGATGGACTACCTCCGGGGTCCGCAGGACCAGGTCCTGCAGGAGTGGTGGAACCGGCGGCTAGCCCGGGATCTGGTCATCAAGATGAACACGGGCGGCGGGAAAACGGTCGTCGGGCTGTTGATCGCACAAAGCTCGCTGGCCGAAGGCACGGGCCCGGCCGCGTACCTGGTGCCCGATCACTACCTCGCCGACCAGGTGACGGCGGAGGCCCGGCGACTGGGCATCGCGGTCACGAACGACGCCAGAGACATGGACTATGCGCGCGGCCGGGCGATCCTGGTCGACGTGTTCCAACGACTCTTCAACGGCCGGTCGGTGTTCGGCGTGGACGGCAGCGCCGGCCGGGCCGCCGCAGTCCCGGCCCCAGGGGCAATCGTCATCGATGACGCGCACGCCTGCCTTGGTAAGGCCGAGCAGGCGTTCCGGCTGATCGTCCCGAGGGACAGCCCCGCCTACGACAAGCTCCTGGTCCTGTTCCAGGATGCGATCGAGCAGCAGTCACCCACCTCCTACCTGGACCTGGCCGACGAGCGTCCGCGCGCGGTCCAGATGGTTCCCTACTGGGCCTGGATCGACGGGCAACGCTCGGTCTTGGAGACGCTGCACCCACTCAGCAGCGAGGCGCCGTACATTTTCGCCTGGCCGCTGCTGGCCGACATCTTGCCCGACTGCCGTGCGGTCTTCACGGCCGACAGCCTTGAGATCGCGGCCCCCTGCGTCAACTCCGACGTCCTTCCCGGGTTCCGGCAGGCCGGGCGACGCATCTACCTGACCGCGACCCTCGCCGATGACGGCGTCCTCGTTACTGACTTCGGCGCCGACGCGGACGAGGTCGAGCACCCGATCGTCCCCGCCAACGCCGGCGACATCGGCGATCGCCTGATCCTGGTCCCGCAGCAGACGCACCCCGCCGCGTCCGAGGACAAGATCCGAGAAATCATCCTTGGCCTAGCCGGGACGCGGAACGTCGCCGTCATCGTGCCGAGTGATGCCCGGGCCGCGTACTGGCGGGAGGATGCCACGATGGTCCTGAACAAGGACAACCTGGCGGCCGGGGTGGAAGCGATGCGCGCGGACCCCGCCTCCGGCCTGTACGTACTCGTCAACCGGTACGACGGCGTCGACCTCCCCGGCGACGCCTGCCATGTGCTGGTGATCGATGGCCTGCCGGAGGCCTTAGGCGGGATCGAGCGGGCCGAGGCTGCCTACCTGTCGGGTACCCGCGTGCTGACCGCCAGACAGGTCCAACGGCTGGAACAGGGCATGGGGCGTGCCACCCGCTCGAACGAGGACTACTGCGTGGTGTTCTTGCTCGGGGCGCGGCTCGCCGAGCGGCTGCACGGCCGGGCTGCGCGCGCTGCCTTCTCCCCGGCGACCCGCGCGCAGATCGAGCTGTCGGAAGACGTGGAAGACCTCATCGGGGGAACCGACATCGGCACCCTGCGGCAGGCCGCCCAACAATGCCTGGACCGCGATCCCAACTGGCTCGCGGCAAGCAGAGGGCGGCTCGCCACCCTGCGGTACGGGGACGCCATCGTCACCACCTTCGCCAGGGCAACCCGCGCAGCCTTCGGGCACGCGGCCGCCAAGGACTACCGGGCCGCCGTCGCCGAGTTGCAGGAGGCCGTCAACGGCACCAGCGACCTGGCCGTCAGCGCCTACCTCAGGCAGCAGCTCGCTGCCTACCAGAACCATTTCGACCCGGCAGGAGCCCAGCAGACGCAGAAATCGGCGAACGCAGCCAACCGGAACCTGCTGCGCCCGCTGGAAGGCGTCAGGTATGAGAAGCTGTCCGCGCCCGCCTACGCGCAGGGGGCCGCAGCCGCCGCCCATCTCCAGAGGGCCTGCGGCTCCGGCAACGAACTGCTTATCAAGCTGAACGCGCTGATCGGCGACCTGGACTGGGGACCCCGCACCCGCGCCTTCGAACAGGCATGGGCGGACCTTGCACGCGTGATCGGCTTCGCGAGCCAGCAGCCCGAGCATGAGACCGGCCGCGGCCCGGACGGCCTGTGGGCCGTCGCCGGCGGGACCTTCTACGTCATCGAAGCCAAGAGCAGTGCCAAGAACGACCATCCGGTCTACAAGTCCAGCGCACGGCAGCTGTCCAACGCGATGGACTGGTTCACCGCCGAGTACACGACAGTCGCGACGGCAATGCCCGTCCTGATCCACCCCCGCGCGCAATTCGAGAGACAGGCAGCCGTCCCACATGGCTGCAGGGTGGTCACGACGCAGAAACTGACCCGTCTCCGCGACGCCTTCAGGAAGCTCGCAACCGAGCTTGCAGCCGACGACGCGTTCCGCGACCCCGTTCGGGTCGGCAAGCTCCTGACATCACACCACCTGACCGCCGACGCCTTCTTGAACGCCTACACCCAGCGGGCGATCCCGGCCCAATAGTTGCCCCTCCGCGCCAGCCAGGACGATGACGTCACCTTTGCTCCTGTGCGGCGGCCTCCGATCCTGACCCATGACCTGCAGACCTTGTCCCTAACTGATAGGGCCGCTCGTCCTCATCCCAGTCCGACATGTAGGCCTCAGGTTCCAAACCGGCTCGCGAGGATCTGCTGAGTGTCCTTCTCATCGAGGTAGCCGACGTGCACGACGCCGTCGCGGACGTCGATAAGCTGCCTGACCTGGTCCTGCGGCACCGTGATGCCACGGAGAACGGCCTGAACGCTGTTCCTGCCGACAATTCCATCCGTCCAGGTCACGGCCTTGCAGGCGGGCTTCGATTCCTGAAGAGGAACAGTGCGGCAGGATGACCGGTCATGGCCCTTCGCCTGGCCTACCTGACCGTCACGAACACCTTCGCGGCGCTGCGGTTACTGCCGATGGGAGATCGGGACAAGGACATCGAGATCCTCGCCCTGCGTCACCAGATCATCGTTCTCGAACGGCAGCTCGGCGTCGGCGCTCGGGTGAGGTTCGCTCCCGAGGACCGGGTCTTCCTCGCCGCTCTCCTGGCGCCGCTGCCCCGCGACGTCCTGCGCCGGCTGAGGCTTCTCATCCGGCCGGACACCGTCGTGCGGTGGCACCACGATCTGATGAAACGGCGTCATGCTCGTGCCTGCACGCCGAAACGGCGCGGGCGCCCGCCACCCGTCCGCTCCATCCGCGTCCTTGTCCTGCGCCTTGTCCGGGAGAACCCCTCCTGGGGCTACCGGAGGGTCCACGGAGAGCTCGCCACGCTCGGCATCTCGGTCGCGCCGTCCACGATCTGGGAGATTCTCAAGCAGGAAGGCATCGATCCGGCACCCGAGCGGGCGTCCACCACCTGGGCTGACTTCCTGCGCTCCCAAGCCGAGGCGCTGCTGGCCTGCGATTTCATCGAGACTGTCACCCTTGATGGGCGGCGTCAGTACGTCCTGGCCGTCATCGACCACGCCACCAGACGCATCCGTGTGCTCGGTGCCACCGCTCACCCGACCGCGCATGGGGTTGCGCAAGCGGTCAGGAACCTGGTGATGGATCTGGAAGACGCCGGCTGCCGGGCCCGCTACCTGATCCGCGACCGGGACGGGAAGTTCCCCGCGCTCATGGACGAGATCCTCGCCGAGGCCGGCATCCACACCGTGCTCACCGGTATCCGGATGCCGCGGATGAACGCGATCATGGAACGGTGGGTGCGGTCCTGCCGCCGCGAACTATTCGACCGCTGCCTGCTCTGGAACGAACACCAGCTGCGGCACGCGCTACGCGAGTACGAACAGTTCTACAACCGTCACCGAGCCCATCAAGCCCTCGCCCAGGCGGCCCCACTGCGTCCCGTTCCGGCTCCGATCATCGATCAGGAGCGGATCGCGAGCTTGACGATACGCTGGAGGGACCGGCTCGGCGGAATCCTCCACGAGTACTCACATGCCGCTTGAGCTGCACGGATGGAATTTTCGGCAGGCACACAGTCCTGCAAGAGTACGCCGATCACTACAACGCGCATCGCCCGCACCAGTCCCGTCAACAGCGGCCACCTGATCAAGACGAGCAAGTTGTGGTGCCGCTGGAAGGCCGGATTCAGCGCCGGAAGGTGCTCAGCGGAGCGATCAACGAGTACTACCGAGCCGCGTAACTGACCTTATGAAACGCCAGATCAGGCCATGTGTACGAGTTTTGAAGCGGTACAGGTCAGTATGCTCGCGTTGGAAGCCACTCTAATGATCATTTTTGTGGTCTCTGACAACTACGTCAACCAGCACCTCTGCTGTGATTCTTTGAGATGCCTTTCCTGACCCGCGACGGGCATCTACTCCGAAAGAGATAATTCGGCGGATGCCCGCAGTGTGTGATTCTGAGCGCGGGCGCGATCGGCAGCCCATACATACGTGGCAAAAGCAACTCCACCAGCCATAATATATGGTAACGAATGTAGCCCTGTGACGCCAACGGCAGCAGCACCCATGGCAGCAGTAGCCGCTGTCGCCAACCTGCGCGCGGGTCCGTCATACGCCGCCAGCCGAAGATTTACAAACGTCTCCTTGTATATATCCCGCTTGTATGCAATCCGCCTGATGGCATCCGCGTAGTACTCGAATGTGAGGGCGACAGCGCGTTGCGCACCCTCGTTCATCGGATTCGCATGCCAGTAGTCAGTGGCGGCGAAGTAGTCCTGACCCGACGGGCTTTCGCGCAACCTGACGAAAGCCTCAGTGTCCATGGTGAGGAGCACATGCCGAGGGGGTAGCCGGGCGGTGATTGTCAACTCGGCCGCGTCACTTGGCGAGTCCTCGCCCGCAGGTTCCAATGCGGCCAGCGTGGCAATACTGTACTCCGGATGGAAGTTCGGAAAATTCGGGCTTACTCCGAAAGAACGGGCTTGACTGTAAGCATAGCATTCATTCATCCAGAAACACAGCACCTGTAACGCAAGGTTCTCTTGCGAGCTTCGCGCGGCGGGAAATAATTGACTGATGTCATCAATCGGTCGGTCGTTTATTCCTACCGACTCGCCCAGAGCGGCCATGTAGTCGCCCCGCCGGAACCCGGTGGCCCGCTGTCCTCTGGCCTGATTAAGTGCCCCGTACCGCCACGGCCCCGTAATCTCCCAGATTCTTTGGACGAGTGGAGATGATAGAGGTGGCTGATCGCCGGGTGGCTGAAAGAACCTTACCAAATTCTCCTCGAATGACGCCCCAACACTGCTGGCCGGCCAAGGTATCGACCGAAAAAGCTCGCTGCGCCGCACTGCTGTATCGAGCCGCGAGGTAATGTGCTGAAGGTTCTCCTCGTATGGAAGCAGTCCTCGAATGCCGGTATCGCGAATTGTAGTGTAAGCCTGCGTGAATCCCGCGCAATCGATCTCCCGGAATGCGGGGATAATAATCCCCTGCGAAACGCCTGCTTCCAGTAGACTCGTCTGACCATTAAGCATCGCGCTGCGAAAATGTCCCATCAGCCCACGGGATATGAAGAAGAACACATCCGGGACAAGGACTGCCTTCTCGAACAGGATATTGTTCAGCAGGCTCTGTTCGAAATTGCTCTGCCAGGCCGCCGGGTCGACGAACGACTCGGCTTGCCGGTCGAGCACGGATAAATACACCGTCCCAGGCGGCAGGACAGAATTACGATCACCGGATCCCGACACGATGAACCTCGCTTTGGCGAGATATTAGGTAGCCTCGATGACATCACATCGGACTGGCTCGGGCAATACTCCGAACTTCGTTTCCGTGTTAAGAAACCGAGTGGAAGGAGCGATGTAGATCCATGGACGGTCTCTAACTGGCCGCAGAGATCAGTTCCGCGTCGGGTACCTGTGGGGTGCGGATACTCAGCCGTAGTGGTTTACCTGCGAGTTCGTGGCTCAAGCATGATGAGGTCTCGGGCATCCTGCTGACGGTGTTGTGGTCCTTTGAGCCCTTTTCATCCTGAGTGGCGATCGGTTTCGATGGCCTCCAGGGTGAGGACTGCCTGCACGATCGCGGTGGCGCGGTGCGGGCAGCAGCGGAGTTTGGCCAGGACTTTCCAGGTCTTCAACGTTGCGACCGCGCGTTCGCCCATGGCCCGGATGCGGGCGTGAGAGCGGTTGACGGCCTTCTGGCCAGAGGACAGCCGTGGCCGATACCGATGGCGCTTGAACGGGGTGCGGATGGTGCCGCCCGCGCCTTGGTAACCCTTGTCGGCGAGGACCTGCACGCCGGCGCTGGTCAGAGCGTCGATGAGGCCGATGGTCAGATCGTGCACGGCGCCGGGCAGAGCTGGGGAGGCCCAGACCAGCCGGCCGATGGGGTCGGCGAGAACCTGGACGTTCAAGCCGTGACGCCGGTGTTTCCCGGAGTAGTAGGGCTTTTGATCGGCGAGTCGGTCGATGGGGATGAGGGTTGCGTCCAGGATGGCGTAGGCAAGGCGGCCGGCTCGTGCGACGGCGGCGTGGAGATCCTCGGCCAGGGCGGCCAGGAGGTCGACGCTTTCTCGCACGTAGCGCCAGGCGGTGGCGGTGCCGATGGAGAACCCCGAGGCCAGCTGGGTGTAGGTGTCGCCGTTGCGCAGGTGGGCGAGTACCAGCAGGGCTTGCCGTCCGGCGCTCAGGCGCCGCCATCGGCAGCGGCGTTCGGCACGGCGGGCGCGGATCAGGTCGGCCAGGCGGGCCAGGGTGCGGTTCGACAGCGGAATCGCGGCACGGTAAGACAGCAACGAGGCTCCCGGTTGGGGCATCGGATCTTGGTCGACTGCTGTCTTATCGGGAGTCTCATCTCGACCTCAACCCTGGTTCCTGCGCCTCCCGTGACCAGCACCGTCACGATGGAAAAGGCTCTTTCTCTACCTCATCCTCGGGCGTGTCTTCCAGTTCCTGGTCCTGCTGGGTCGCGGTGATCGGGCCAAGGCGGCCGAGATCGTGGTGCTTCGTCATCAGCTGGCCGTATTGCGCCGTCAGGTGAACCGTCCCGATCTCCAGTCGGGAGATCGGGTCGTGCTCGCGGCTCTGTCGCGGCTGCTTCCCCGCTCGTCGTGGGATGTCTTCTTCGTCACCCCCGCGACCTTGCTGCGCTGGCACCGCGCCCTGGTGACACGCCGCTGGACCTACCGTCCAAACGCCCGGGTCGTCCCTCCACTCGTGCGGACATCCGGGAGGCGGTGTTGCGCCTAACGCGGGAGAATCCCACGTGGGGTTACCAGCGCATCAGCGGAGAGTTGACCGGCGTCGGCTTGCGGGTACCGCCCAGCACCGTACGCGACATCCTCAACAGAGCCGGACTCAGTCCGGCGCCACGTCGCACCGGCCCGAGTTGGAGTCAGTTCCTTAAGGCGCAGGCCGAGGGCATCTGGGCGTGCGATCTGTTTCACGTCGATACGATCTTCTTCAAGCGGCTCTACGTTCTGTTCTTCATTGAGCACGCCACCCGCGTGGTCCACGTCGCCGGCGTCACGGCGCATCCGACCGGCGCCTGGGTTGCTCAGCAGGGCCGCAATCTGGTCATGGGCCTGGGCGAACAGGCTGAGGCGATTAGATTCGTCATCTGCGACCGCGATGCGAAATTCACGGCGGTCTTCGACGAGGTGTTCACCTCACTTGGCGCCCGCGTCATCATGATGCCGGTGCGCGCCCCGCGGGCCAACGCGATAGCCGGGCGCTGGGTCGGCACCGTTCGAAGGGAATGCACCGATCGGCTGCTGGTCTACGACGAAGGCCATCTCCGCCAAGTCCTGCAGAGATACCAACGGCATGACAACCAGCACCGTCCTCATCGCTCACGAGGCCGTCGGCCACCTCAACCACCACATGACCGGGCTACACCCACCGATCTCGATCAGATACGCCTGCAACGCAGTGAGCTACTTGGCGGCCTGATCAACCAATACCGGCGGGCCGCATAGACGAAGTAGAGATAATCACAGGTCAGAGGCCATCTCCGGGTTTTCGCACCCCACAGGGCCAACGAGTCGCGCCGGCGCTGGCTGTGATCCCCGCGTCCGTCGTGCTGATATCGGCCGGGCTGATGAACGTCCAGATGGGCTTCGATGTCGGGACGTTGGGCGTCAACGTGCCCGGGCTGCTGTGGATCGTTTGGGGCGCCGCCCGCGGGGACACTGCCGCTGCTGCCAGGTGCCCGAGGAATTCGGCCAACCTGCCGAATCAGTGCGTGGGCTGTAGCTGTAACGCCTTTCGGACAATCGATCAAACTAAGTCGGCGCCGCCGGAAATGTGTATTTCTTGGGCACGGTTACACGCGTAAGTGCAGGTTGGGGTGTTTGCTGCTCGCCATCCATATGCGTGCTGCGCATACATCTTCCCGGCTAACGTTTTCTAGCGTACCGTCACGAACGGGGGACAGTGAACACTATGGCCCGGGTGCTCCTGTGGGGATTGTGCGCGTGGAGTTGCGGGGAAGCCTTACCCATCAGGCTGGGGGATTCATCACATGTTAGATTTCGTGTTCGGTGTCGGACAACCACTGTCGATCGGCATGGGTGTCGTGGCGGCCATAGATGCCGTGCGATACCACCCGCAGCTCTGGGAATCGGTCAACCGCAGCCAGAAACTGCGATTCCTGGTATTTCTGTCGCCTGTTCTCTCGTTCCTCCTCCTGCCGGTAGGGGCCGGGTTCACGCTCTACTACTTCGTTAAGGTTCGACCGCAACTCGTTCGCGCCGCACGTTGGCGTCCGCATCTTCGACGTGCTACCGGCTTCGGCATGACCTGGAGAGAGCTGTCACTCTGGAACAAAGTCAATGTGGTGCTCAGCTCTGTGATCGCCTGCGTACTTAGCTTCCTCACGTTCACTGGACAGTCCGGCAGCAACGACGACGTCCCCCTATGGGGCTGGATATTGATCACTCCGATTCTTTTCGTCGCCTTTTTCTTCGCCGCATATCTTGGATTGTGGTTCGCCCAGATATTCCTACCACTCTGGCTGCTGAGCCCCGAGCGACCGTTGATCGAGAATGCTGGCACGGGGGCGGCGAACGAGAGAAGGCGGGCGGCCCAGGATGACCAGGTCCGGATGGAGCAACAGCGTCGGCAGCAGCAGTGGCAAGCCGAGCAACAGCGTCAGCAGCGCGAGCGCCGCAACCGCCCACCTGGTTGGTGACGATCCCACGGGACTACGGGTGCCTCGGTTATTGATCAGGGAACTTGTTCGAGCCGGTTGATCGCCAGCTCGTCGGTATCATCCATGAGGCGCCGCGACGCCGGGCGGAACTTGCCTGCTCAGACAATCACCTCGTTGTCCCGGTGGATGCCTGGACGGAGGCTGCTCCGATATCCACGGTAGTCGCCTCTTCAGGTTCTGGACCGCGTCGGCCGGCTGCAGATAACCCTTGTGGACGTTCGACGCGTCCGCCTTGATCACGCCGGCCACGTACGCGGCCTTGCTGCGGTAGAGCCGCTTGAGCTGGGCCTCCTCGAACGGGATGTGCGTGCCGAACAGCACGCAGAACGTCTGGCCGGTCTTCTCTCCCGTGTTCAGAGCCGTCGGGGCGGTGACCTGTGACAGGCGGATGCCGCCCTCGGCCAGGCCCAGCTCGTTACGTGCCTTCGTCCCGTCGGCGTTGAACAGCAGCGGGGGCGCGGTGGGCGGCGGGGTGCCCGTCGTCACCCAGCGGGACAGGTGCGCGTACGCGGCGGCGAGCACGTGTTGCAGCGGCACGCGGCTGAACGGAGGCCGGGTCACACGTGTACTCGGGTGCCGCGCCCAGGTCGCGGGTGAGCAGCGGGCGGCGGTACTCCTGGCCGGCCCAGCCGGAGTGCGCGGCGCCGGCCACCTCCCAGCGGCGGAACCTGTCGCTGTCGGGCGGGCGGACGGGGGTGCGCACGTCCGTCTCTGACATCACCTGGAACACCGGCTCGGCGCCCGCGCGGGTGGGGGCCTGGCCGACGATGTTCGCGTAGCCGTCGAAGACGGGCTCGATCTGGGGGAGTACGGCGTCGTAGTAGACCGTCATGCGGCCCGCCGACTGTGCGCCTGCCGATAATTCCATCCGTCCAGGTCGCGGCCTCGCAGTACTTCTCTCCGAAGGCGGGCTTCGATTCCTGACGAGGAGCCTGTGCGGCAGGATGACCGGTCGTGCTCTTTCGCCTGGCCTATCTCGCTGTCACGAATACCTTCGCGGCGCTGCGGTTGCTGCCGATGGGAGATCGGGACAAGGACGTGGAGATTCTCGCCCTGCGTCATCAGATCGCTGTCCTCGAACGGCAGCTCGGCATCGGAGCCAGGGCGCGGTTCGTGCCTGAGGACCGGGCCTTCCTGGCCGCTCTCCTGGCGCCGTTGCCCAGTGACGTGCTGCGTCGGCTGCGTCTCCTCGTCCGGCCGGACACTGTCATGCGGTGGCACCGTGATCTGATGAATCGGCGTCATGCTCGTGCCTGCGTGCCGAAGCGGCGCGGGCGTCCGCCAACCGTCCGTTCCATCCGCGCCCTTGTCCTGCGCTTAGTCCAGGAGAACCCGTCCTGGGGCTACCGGAGAGTGCACGGAGAACTCACCACCCTCGGTATCACGGTCGCGCCGTCCACGGTCTGGGAGATCCTCAAGCGGGAGGGCATCGATCCGGCACCTGAGCGGGCGTCCAGCACGTGGGCCGACTTTCTGCGCTCCCAGGCTGAGGCTTTGCTGGCCTGCGATTTCATCGAGACTGTCACTCTTGATGGGCGGCGTCAGTACATCCTGGCCGTCATCGACCACGCCACCAGACGCGTCCGCGTGCTCGGTACCACCGCGCACCCGACCGCGAGCTGGGTCGCCCAGGCCGTCAGGAACCTGGTGATGGATCTGGAGGACGCCGGTTGCCGGGCCCGCTACTTGATTCGCGATCGAGACGGGAAGTTCCCGGCGCTCATGGACGAGATTCTCGCTGAGGCCGGCATTCAGACCGTGCTCACCGGTATCCGGATGCCGAGGAGGAACGCGATCATGGAGCGGTGGGTGCGGTTCTGCCGCTGCGAACTTCTTGACCGCTGCCTGCTGTGGAACGAATGCCATCTCCGGCACGCCCTGCGCGAGTATGAACAGTTTTACAACCGGCACCGCGCCCATCAATCCCTTGCCCAGGCGGCCCCGCTGCGTGCCGTCCCGGCTCCGATCACCGATCCAGAGCGGATCGCGAGCTTGACGATACGTCGGCGGGACCGGCTCGGTGGAATCCTCCACGAGTACTCACATGCCGCTTGAGCTGCACGGATGGAATTTTCGGCAGGCACAAAGCCCTTGCGCAGGCGACTCCACTGCGGGCCGTCCCGGTGCCGATCACTGACCCCGAACGAATCACCAACCTGAATATACGCCGACGAGACAGACTCGGCGGAATCCTCCACGAATACCAACATGCCGCTTGAACTGCACGGATGAGGTTTTCGGCAGGCGCACTGCTCCGCACTCTGACCTGGGACCGCGGCATGGAACTCGCCGGCCACCGATTGCTGACCGAAGCGACCGGCGTCGACGTCTTCTTCGCGGCACCGCGCAGCCCCTGGCAGCGAGGCACAAACGAGAACACGAACAAACTGATCCGGCAATACCTACCGAAAGGCATCGATCTGAGCCTGTACAGCCAAACCGACCTCGACGCACTGGCCGCCCGACTGAACAACCGCCCCGCAAATGCCTCGGCTACCGAACCCCCGCCCAATGCGTTGCCTTGACTCTTTGAATCTAAGGCGGCTTTTTTCAGGAAACTGTTCTCTTCCCGGAGTTTGCGGTTCTCCCGCTCCCGCTCCAGCTCCCGCTCGCTCTTCCTCCCGTCCGCCGGAGACGAGCCGGGTTCAACATCACCGTATTCACGCCGCCAGGCTCTCACCCAGTTATGAAGCGTCGTGTCATTGATACCGAGTTCCCTCGCCACATGCGTCACCGGACGGTCCCCGCCCAGCACCATGCGGACGGCCTCGTCCTTGAACTCCCGCGAATACGGGCCCTTACGCCGCACCAACTCCTACGTCCTTCCGGTCGCCCCAACCCTAGTTGGGGAGCTGTCCGGAATCTCTAGGGCACCCCACAAGGTGCTTCTCGGACCGCTGAGTACGGCCTCGCGTGAGGCCGTTCATCGATCGTCATGATTCTGGGCGGATACGGTCACGGGCTTCGGCGCGGCTTGCCATTCAGTGATCAAGTCGTGATTTCAGCGCGTTGATGCCATTCTCAAGATCGTTATGTCGAATTACCAAGATGCTGTATCCGGCGTCCTTCAACGAGGCGCGCCGAGCGACGTCGAGGCGAGATTGCAGGGGTGCGTCATGGATCCCACCGTCAAGGAAGACGGCGAGGTGCACACCTTCCCCTTCGTAATAGAGGTCAGCCGACGCGATGGGGTTCTCCGGGGGCAGACCCTTGTGCGCGGCGGTCGGTGCAGGCACCCCCGCAGCTCTGATCGCGGCGACCATCTTCTCCTCTGTCTTGGAGTCGAACGCGGTCACTACCTCAGACCAGTCGGCCCCGATCGGCTCAGTGGCTAGGTCGATCCGTTGCAGGATCGACAGAAAGAATGGGAATGCCAGGTTGCGGTCCAGGACGTCGTGGTGCCACTGGTTGTAAAAGCTGCGGAGGCACTCGTAGCACGACGTGTGGCAGGCGTCGGCTTGGGGATGCCCGTCTCGGTTGACGTGCAGGATGTCCAACGCCCGCTCAGCGATGGCGAGCCACATGTCCGGGTCAATCATCCGGTCGAGTACGCCGATGCCGCCCTCGTCGACCTCGTACAGCAGGATCCGCCGTGCCTGCGGTGCGCCGGCTTGCGGGTAGACCTGTCCGGCGAGCTCGTTCTCCTCAATGCCGAACTGGGTGCCCATCGCCGCCTGCAGCGCGTACATCAGGCTGTACGCATGCGTATCCGCGTTGACACCTTCGGGGGCGACGACGTCCAGCAGCAGCATGTCATGCCGGTCGTCGTTGAACAGCACGACGTTCTCGATGAGGTTCTCGCTCTGGGGCAGGCACTCGCTGCCGGCTTTGTAGTGCTCGAGGTCCGGGTTCCACAACCGGCAACGCGCGCACAGGCTGAAGGGTTCTCCGCTGCGGACGAATCCAGTGTTGGCTTGGAGTACGAACCCGAGACGGGCCACGGTGAGCTCAGCCGACACGTCGTCCCCGGCTGTCATCGTGCCTCGCCGTACCCGGGTGTTGGGCAGCCGGTACGCGGCGATTACGTTGTACCCCTGCCGCAGCCGCTCCTCCGCGTCGGCTCCGACACTGTCGCGTTGGACGGCGTACTGGTCGGTGACGGGCATCGCGTTGCGGTAGATCCGCTGCTGGTCGGTGAGCGCCTGGCAGTTGGGGCACTTGCTGGTGGTGTCGACCGCGTCACGGTCGAGGTAGTAGCCGCAGCGGCACAGGAACACCTTCGAGGTGATGGCTTCGGCGTCCCGGCCGGATGACGCGCGGGTGACCTGGTAGCGGCGGCCGAGGTGGTAGATGGAGTTGCCGGGCGCGAACTCGCGCAGCGCGATGGACCTGGACCTGACCCGTGGGCGTTCACGGTCGCTGAACCGCAGCATGAGTGCCTTGCGCGGGAATGCGTAGCTGGGAAGGAACCCTCGCTGGGCGAGCCACGACAGGGGGTGGTAGTCGCCATCGCCAGTGCGGATCTTCCCTCGGATCGCTTCAACTGCCTCTCGGCGCCGTCTCTCCGACTTGTCCAGCGGTTGCTTGTCAGCCCGGGCGTTGAGCTCGTCGAGTTCGGCCTTCAGCTCGGCGGCGTAATCCACCAGTGATCCCATCGCGTCGTCCAACGCGGCCACGAATCCGTCGACGGCCTGGCCGACCAATTGAGGGGTTACGGCAGTCGCGTCGTCGAACACGTCCTGGAACGCCGCCGTCCCGGCCTCGATAAGCGGGTCCCTGTTGGCCCCAATGAACCTGTCGAGTGCGTCGCGCATGTCCGGGAGCAGTCCGCCGATGCCTTCGTCAATGCGCGTCCAGGTGTCGATCTCCCGCGGGAGGTCATCATGTTCACCTGCCCATGCGCCCAGAATGATCGCGTTCATGTGCGCCCGGATCAGGGCCTCATTATCAAGGAGGAATCGGGGCGCTGCGATCTTGCCGGCGATGATCCGCTCTGGCCGTTTGAAGAAGTACTGGTCGTGCGAGGCAGCCCGGCCCTGGGCAGAGCAGAACGTGACAACCGTGGCGGGTTGTGCGGCACGACCGGCGCGGCCTTGTCGTTGGGCGTAGTTCGCAGGGGACGGAGGGACATTGCGCATGTACACCGCGGAGAGGGTGCCGATGTCGACACCGAGTTCCATCGTGGGTGTGCACACGAGCACGTTCAGCGGGTCGGTCTGCTCGCGAAACCGGGTCTCGATGACCTTGCGGGCATCACCATCGAGGCTGCCGGTGTGTTCCTCCGCCTCGACCCGGGTGGTGTCGGCCAATGCGCCGATGTAGGCGCTGCGGAAGAAGTCGTCTCGACCGGTGCGATCCGGTTGGACGCGAGCCTTCACGCAACGGGGGCACGCCCGTTCACGGGACAGGATCCACCGGCCGGCGCAGCGGGTGCATCGGAACCCTTGCGGCTCCTCAGCGAACCAGTATCGGATCCGTTCCTCATCGACGGCCAGCCCGCCGCTGTCAGAGACGAGGTAGCCATACCGGGTCAGGCACTCCGCAGCCTGCCGGATGAGCCGCTTCGCCGCCGCGCTCCCGGTCGCGTCCACGGGCAGCCCAGCCTCGACCTTGACCCACCGGGTCAGCGCCGTAGTCTGGGGCGCGTCGCTGCCATCAGGCATCTGCTTGCCGGCGATGCGGCGGTACTGCGCTCGCGCCCTGGACTCCTTCTGCTCGTCGTACAGGGTGCGGCGGCGCGGCAGCTCTGGCCCGCCATGGAAGAACGCGGCCTCGCTGAGCTGTTCGAGGACGTCGCTGCGGAACCGGTCCGGGTCGGTGAACGCGGCGGCAGGGCCGTCCGTGCTCGCTGACACGATCGCGCGCTGGCGTCGCATCACGTCCAGGATCACCCGCAGCAGGTCCTCCACTAGGTCGGGATCGGTGCCGGCATAACTGCGGAGGAACGGGTCAAGCCGTTCGTCCGCGGCGACCGCCGGGGCAATCTTTCCGGGCGTGAAACCTGAGTAGTTGACGACGACCAGTCCGGTGTCCTCTAGGTTCGGCTGGGTCTTCCGCGGCCCGCCGCTGGTCTCCATCAGCACACCCGTCTTGAGATACCTGAGGTAGCGTCCCCTGGACTTGCTTGCTCCCTCGTGTGGGTCGAAACCTCCCCCGCCATCGGTATTTCGGGAGAACTTCGGAACCGTGCCGGTCGCCTTCATCTGCTCAAACGCGGCGTCCGCCATCTCGCCGGTGTCCAACGCGCCCTCGCGGGTAAGGGCGCCCTTGGCGGCGAGTCCGGAAATGATCGCGCGGCGCACATGGAACCGGCGGGACATCGACCGCATGTGCGCGGCCTGGAACGAGGAGTCCTGCTGATTGTCGGTGAACGCCATCACCTGTGGCTTGGCATGCCCTGGCCCAGTGTCCTGCCGATTCAACATGCCCTCGACGAGCACGTCCGTTGCAGTGGCCCTACCGACCGTGCCGACTTGGAAGAACTTGTTGTACTCCGAGTGCGACGCGTCATACCGGACACCGCAAGAGGGGCACAGCAGCATCGGGGCCGCTACCATCACCGCATCCCGGACCTGTGCGTGACCGCAGTTTCCGTCCCATTCGCCGCACCTGCCGCACACCCGCGACAGGCGGGGCACCGCGCCTTCGCGGCCTTTCTTCGGGGTCACCCCGTTCTTGTAGGTGTCTTTGGGGTCAATCGGTGCGGAATCCTGGTCCCACTCGTCGGTCATCACATAGACCGCGTCGCCGTCCTCGGCCGCGGCGAGGAAGTCCCGGGAAACGAGGTGCTGTCCAGCGTCCTCGGCGACGTAGAAGTCCTGGCCGCAGGACTGACAGAACACGACCGGGAACGCGGGCACCCCGGCGAGCTCATCATCGGCGCACCCCCCGCACGTCGATTCGCCCTGTTCGGACAGATGCGGCGGGTCCTCCGACACCAGGCATCGCGTGACCGGCAGGCCCTGGGAGAAGAACGCGTGCGCCTTCGGGGTGAGCAGGCCCACCGGGTCGCCCTTCGGGCCGGGCGTCTTCACCGCCGAGGCCAGCATCAGGGCCCCCTCGATCTCCGCCCAGGCCACGTCCGGGGACGCACCGGGACGGACCTGCTCCACGTACCGCTCCGTAAGTAGCTTCGCCGAAAGAACCCCACCCCACAGGGCACGCTCCAGCCACGCAACCGGCAGACATGACCGCACCGCGTCGACCGTTACCGGGCCACCCAACAAACCCGGTCCAAGCAGACCAGTTGTCTCCTCGTCGGTACCGGCAGCCGCTGCCTTGGCAACGACCTCCGGGGAAATCGGCGAAGCCGCGAGGAAAAGCCCGCCGGACGCAGGGTCATCTGTCTCGTACTGTCCGTAGGACTCCCGCACGACGTGCTTAGGCAGGAACGGCTCTCCAAACAGCTTGCCCGCGAACCCGGCGATGACCGCGCTGGCTTCCGCCGGGTCGCCTGAGTCGACGGTCGCTGACGTGCCGATACACCGCAGCGATCCCGCTGTGCCCGTCCGCGCCTTGAACCGGCGCACTAGCAGCGCCATGTCTGCGCCCTGGTGACCGGAGTAGGTGTGCATCTCATCGAGGACGAGGAACCTCAGCCGTCCGCCGCGGCTGAGGGTTTCGAAAAGGGTCGCGTCCTCACGCCGCACGAGCGCGTACTCGAGCATCTTGAAGTTCGTCAGCAAGATGTCGCACCCGCCGCCGTGCAAGGTGTCCCGGTCGATGACCTCGCTGTCATAGGGCGTGTCCCGGCCGGTGAGTTGTTTGAAGTCCTTCATCGCCCCCTCGGGGGTGGTCTTCAATGAGCCGGTGTAATTGCACACCGTCAGCCCCGAACCGGCCAACCGTGCCGCGATGTCCTCGTACTGGCTGTTCGCCAGCGCGTTCATAGGGTAGATGATCACCGCGACCGGGGACCGGAACGCCCCCTCATCACGGCCCGCAGCCAACATCAGGGCGGTCGAGACAATCGGCATGTAGAACGTGAAGGACTTACCCGACCCGGTGCCCGTGGTCACTGCCGTGTTGACCCCGGCCATGACCTGCCTGATCGCGCTCTCCTGGTGCACGAACGGCGACACCGGACCGCTGCCCACATCGCCATGCTTGCGGGTGAACACCGTAAGCACACCAGGGTCCAGGACACCCTCGTCGACCAGGGACTGCAGGGAACAGCCGTCCGCGAACGGCTTCGCCAACGTGAGAAACGGCTCCCGATACAGCAGTCGACCCTCACGCCGCTTGGCCTGCACCCAGTCCCGGATGGCGGGGTTCTTGTAGAACTGGAACGAGTCGACGTACCGCTCGTAGTCCCCGCGCAGCCCGGCCAACATCGCCAACGGGTGCATCAGCGCCCTCCACCGATCTCCTCGAACGCCTCGAGGCGGAGGCGCTTGCTGCGGTACTCGCCGAACTGTTTGGTCTCGATCTTCGCTAGCAGGGCGAAGTGGTCGAGCACCGTCTCGTATTCGGCCACACTTAGGCCGTATCCCTTCGCGACCAGCGCATCCGCCGATGCATCTAGATGATTACGACGATCTGGGTTCCAAGAGGAGATGGCAACATTGACCACCGCAGCCATGGAGCGGGACGTCACCGACAGTTCCTCCGCAATTGCGCTAGCCCGTTTATCGAGTTCGCTGACGGGCGGCGCTGCGCACTGCGACGGTATCCACGTGGTCAGACTGCCTCCCGGCATGTGAATGCGTACAAGGAAGTCAAAGGTCATTGAATTCAAGATCGCCAGAGTAGTGAAGGCTTGAGCCCGCTGCACAGCCAACATCGGTAGTTTGTGTGTTGCGGGGTATGCCGGGTAGAGGCAAGCGCGCATGATGCGCCGATCAGTCCAAGACCGTCCGATGTCCCGAAAGGCCAGGAGCGTTTCCCCTTCCCTAACGACATCAGCCAGCCGTTCTTGGGCAACCTTCTCATGCATCCAGTACCTGGGTTCGACCTCGAAGTCGGGGTTGGCGTGCTGTTGATCGGTTACCCAGGGGATGTGTGGTTTGCGGCCGTAACGGTCCTTGCCAACGAAGCCTTCGAAGGTGCGGGCGCGGTGGTCCCACCGGTTGGCCATCTGGCCTTCGTAGACGGGGAGGGCGACCCGTCCGTCGGGGTGCCGGTACCGCTTGTCCTTTCCAAGGGTGAACCCGTCGGCTTCTATCGCGGGGCCGCGCAGAAGCAGTCCCTTCTCCTTCGCCCCAGACGAGTGAAACAGTGTGGTGTAGCGCAGTCCCCAGGGGTTGGCTCCGTCCCCCTCGGCGAAGTCCAGGGTTCCGAAGCGATCGTGCAGCTCCAATGCAAGCCTGATCTCCGCCGCGTTGTCGGTGGACAGGAGGGTGTGCGTGCGCGGCGCGACAGCGCGCAGCTCGTCACGGGACCACGCACGCAACGGCCTTGACGCCGCCTCGGAGACACCGAAGTTGAGCAGCGACGCCTGGACCGGGTCTGCGGAGGCGGGGCCAAGGTGAATCATGCTGAATCGTTCCACGGCGGCAACTGCAGGGAAGACCCGTTTGCCGTTGCGTTCCTGGTTGACCATGTCGATCACTTGCCGCACGCGCCGCTGGTCGAGCAGCCGCTTCCAGACCGGGGACTGGGCGGCGTCGGTCGCGATGCCGCTCTTGACGATGAGGCCGACGTGGCTGCTGGATCGGGCGGCGAGCTCGGTGAACAACACGTATGTGTTCGCCTCGTTGCTGGTGCGCGTGTACCGGCCGCACGTCTTGGCGTAGTGCGCGAGACGGCCCTGAAGGGCCTGGTAGGTCTTCCACCGAGCGAACAGCTGCGGGTCGGACTTTTCCAGTTCAGCGATGGCCGTCTTACGGGTCTCGCTTGTCATGGCTGCGATCGCAGGCTTGTGCTGCTTGAAGAACGGCTGCTCTTCGCCCTTGAACTGCTCCCAGGGCGGGTTGCCCAGGACGAGGTCGAATCCTCCGGCGGCGTAGGCCTCCGGGAACGCCAGCGGCCAGTGCAGAGGGTTGATATCTGAGAGAAAGGCTTCGGCCGCCTTTGCCAGTTCCTCGTCGGGGTGCCCTTCTAGAGCGGCGGCGTACTCGACACTGGTGGGTGGCCGCTGGTCGATGTCAGTCCAGAAGAACGCGGCGGTCCACAGGTCCGCGGTCTTCTTCCACCAGGCATACTCATCGCTGGCCCGCCACGATCGGTACGCGGCGGCCTTGCGGCGTACATCGGCGGGGGTGTGCTCGTCGGCGTGCAACTCGTTGGGAAGTGTCAGGGTGAACGCGACATCGCCCTGCTGGAACAGGTCGGCGCCGGAGGCCGTGAACTGCTCGTTGCGGTGCAGCGCCTTGGTCAACATCGCCCGCTCCGCACCCTTGGCCTTCTGCACTTCGTACGCGCCGTTGGCAATGCTGGTGGGCACGTCGAGCAGGGGCCAGCCGACGAGGCTGTCACCACACACGATGTGGTGGTCGAGGAACGTCAACGGCTCGTCCGGCACGACGCAGTGGATCCACAGTGCCACCTTGGCGAGCTCCGCGGCGAACGGATCCTTCTCCGCCCCGTAGATGCACCGTTGCAGCACCTCGCGGCGGGCGTGCGCCAGGTCTGTGTCACGCGGCTCCTGAGGGGCGCTGCGCGCCTTGGCGACGGCGTACGCGATCCGGTCCAGTGCACCGATCAGGATGGCCGCGGATCCGCACGCCGGATCGATCACGCGCAGCCCCAGCAGCGCCCGAACCTGGTCGTCGGGATTATCGCCGGCCCTAGCGAGGGTGAGCTCGATCAGCGGGTCGAGCGACCGCGCAAGCAGCAGGTCGACCAGATCCGTGGGGGTGTAGTACGACGCGAGGTCGGAGCGTTCAATGCTCAGCGGCGCCAGGTACGCCTCACCCGGCCGCACGGTCCGCCCGTCGACGACGGTGGTGATGGACGCGATGGACAGGGTGTAGTCGAGCAGGGACTCGTACACCGCGCCGAGCTCCTCGACACCGAGGTTGCGATAGTCGACGTGCATGCGGACCTGGCCGGTCTGCACGGTGCTGAGCGCCTCGATCGCTTGGGTGAGGTGCAGGTTCGGCAGTCGGGCGCCGCTGGTGAGCGGTGTCTGGATCTGGTCAAAGAGGAACCCGTTGTACGGGTACACACCGAGTTTGGCGGCATCTTCCTCGTTGCTGAAGGCCCGGAACGTGGTCTTCAGCCCTTCCCACAGATCCATCCGACGCGGTTCAGCGTGGCCGTCGGTGGCGACCGCACGCAGCCGGGTGATGCTGTACGTCTCGTCGTAAAGCGGGCCAGCGTTGTTCAGCATGCCGCGCTGTTCCGCGAACAGCAGGAACAGCACCCGGTACAGCACGGTGAGGAGTTCGCGGTACAGGTGGCGACCGGTGTCCGGGTCGGCTTCCAGCCGGTGCCGCAGCCCGGGGTTGGCGTCAAGGAACCCGTTCGCGAGGACACTAATGGCCGCACGGACCTGCGGCTGCACCCGCTTTCCAGCCGCTACACCGGCGGACAGTGCTTTGGCGTGGAGCCGTTCCAGCAGGGTGTCCGGCGTATCGTCGGCGACCGGCCCCGTGCCACCAGACTCCTCGTCGCTGTCCTCACCGTTCAGATCCTCGTTGGTGGTTGCGGCTTCCGGTTGGAGGCGCTGGAACCGGGAGGCGTGGCACAGCCGCCAAAGCGCGAGAAAGTCTGGATAGCTGGCGGCTTCGAAGATCGCTATAAGGTCGAACTCGACATACCCGCGACTACGCGTGTGGTGGTAGTCGCGCAGCAGCCGCAGCATTCGCCCGTTGGTGAGGATGCCCCACCGAACCGAGGCGGCGTTCAGACACCCCTGCAGCTCTTCGTGGGGACTGCGTCTGCCCGCAACGCGGGCGTCGAGGTCAGCGGCGGCAGTGGTGTGGACCGGTGGCGCGTGCTCTCCCACCCACCCGAGATGGCTGATGTCCCACGCATTGCCGCCGGCGACGAGCCGGGACCGCTGGTACACCGGTTGGAAACCGAGCAAGTCGAGCAGCTTGAGGACGAGCCGGTCACGGATCCGTGACACATCCATCCCGTCACGCAGTTCGTCGGCGTACGCGGACCAGATTGCGACACCCGTCCGGAACGCCGCCTCTAAGTCGGAGGCGTACTGCGCCTTTGTCGGCGACTGTCCGGCACGGTCGTTGAACGTGGCCACATCGGCGAGGAACTTGGCGTCCCCCTCGACGTCGGGTTGGCGGAGGCTATCGGTGATGACGTCGCCGATCAGTCCGCCGCTGGTGTGGACGAGGCTGACGTCGGTCACCGGGTCACCTCCGGGTAGATGACGGTAACCGCGACCAGATCCAGCGAGGTGGGTTCGACCCGTTCTAGGCCGTGCGCCCACGCCGCGGATAGCTGGGCGTGCCGACGCGATAGTTCGGTGGCACGTTGCGCAGCGACGCGGTCGAGCCGCTCTCTAAGGTCCGAAGCATGAAGGATGTCGGTCGCGTCATCGAGGACGTCGTCACGGTGGCGGGTGCCGGACCCGGCGGGCGCGGCCATCACGGCCTCAGCGTCGAATGTGGTGTTCTCGCTGGTGCGGCACCCGATCGGGACGATCTCTTCGAGCAGCACAGGCGGTTCGGCCTTCGCAACGTACCGGAACAGAACGTGCAGGACAGCGGCGTGTCCCACCTGTGCTGTGGTCGTTCGGGCCGCGACCCTGCCGTGGCAGTCCGGGAGCTGTGCTCGATCCAGGGTGATGTCAATGAGCCGACGTAGCAACGGGTGGGCCAGGTCAACGACGTCGATCTCGGGGCGGTCGATCCCGATGGAAGGGTCGAACGTGAACTGGTACCCCGCCGAAGCGAGGTCGGCCACGGGCGCGGGTGGGTGGGCGAGCCGGAACATCGCCCCTTCCTCGGTGATGTCGGCGTGCATGTCACGAAGGCACCGCAGGGTGAAGTCGCGTACCTGCTCCGTGGTGCCGGTCAACGCTCGGGACTGGTTGAGCGCGTCCTCGATCGCTGTCAGTGAGATCCTGGTCTGGCCGTAGAACGACTCATCCCGCACCCGATCGAGCTTGTCCGTCTCCGTCAGCGATGTCTCCGCCATGCGGGCGAGCTCCTCGTCCAGGTCTCTGAGGTCACTTTCCGCTTCGTTGGTGAACAGGTCCACAAGGCTGAGCTGTTCGGAGCTGGACCGGGCGCTGAGCCTCCCGCGGTATGCGGCGTCAGGGTCGGACAGGTGGAGCAGGATGTCGGTGTTCGCCAGGAACGGGGGAACGAACCCGTAGTCGGCGCGCATCTGTTCGGACTTGCGAACGATCAGATACAGCAGGCTCGCGTCCAGCGGGTCGTCGAGGACGAGAGTCCGAATCCCGACGAACGGTTCGCGCTGTTGGAACCGGTCGATGCGGCCGTTGCGTTGCTCGAGCCGGTTGGGGTTCCACGGCAGCTCGTAGTGGACGAGTTCGGCACATGCGCGTTGCAGGTTGACGCCTTCGCTGATGCAATCCGTGGCGACGAGCACAGCCCGGTCGGCCCGCTCGAACGCGGCGAACACCTCGTTGCGTTGCGCAAGATTCAGGCCGCCGTGGATCTCGAACACCCGGGTCTCTGCTGGTAACCCGTTCTTGCCCTTCCCCACGGCCCGGATCAGGTTTGTCACCAGGTAGTCGAGGGTGTCCTTGTATTTGGTGAATACGAGCACGCGTTGCGCGCGCGGGTGGGCTGCCATGCGCTCTGGAAGAAGCCGCAGGAGCGCAACCAGTTTCGGGTCCTTCCCCGGGGTGACCTTCTTTGCGAGGTCAGCGATGACACGCAGCCTTGCTACCTCGATCTCCTCTGGGAGACCGACGGATGCGTTCAGGTGTGCCGCGTCGGCTTCATCGTCTTCGGTGAAGATGAGGTCGCTGGTCGTCTCCTCCGCGAGCTTCGTCGCGGTCGTTCTAGCATCAAGGGCCGCGCCGCGGGTGAGAGCGGAGAGTCGCTTGTCGATGCTGGACCGCAGCGCCGCAGGGCTGGACAGTAGTCGTTTCTGCAGATGCGCCGCGACCCAGCGGTCGACACTGCCCGTGGCGGCGTCGTACAGGTCACCGGCGTACGCCTTGAGCTCATTGAGCAGCGCGACCATGTCAGGAGAACGCCGGAGTTCGACAATCTGCTCGTCGGCACGGCGAACTGGGAATGGAGAGGGGACACCGCGCTCGCGATACCACTCCTCGATGTCGACGCGACGACGCTGGACCACATGGTGTTCGCGAGCGGCAGCACGTTGCACGCGCGGACCATGGACCCCGTCCTGGACCAGGGCCGGGTTGAGCATCCGGAACAGCGACGCGTACGAGTCGGTGTATCCGTTGTGGGGGGTGGCGGTCAGCAGCAGCAGGTGCCTGCTCCGCGCGGCTGCTTCTTGCACGAACCCGAACCGTTCCATGTCGGGTGTAGCCCGGCCGGGTTCGGTGTGCGGCTGGGCGGCGAGATGCGCCTCGTCCACGAGGACGAGATCCCAGCCGTGGGACAGGACTTCTTCGGTGCGCGTCTTGAGGTAGTCGATGCTCGCGATGACCACATCCTGGGTGGCCCACACGCTCTGGCCTGGCAATAGGCGCCGCTCCAGTGAGGGCAACAGGTGGCCGGCGACGATCGTGGCATCGATGTGGAACATCCTGTCCAGCGTGTCGCGCCACTGGTCACGCAGGTTCGCAGGCACCACGATCAGCACCCGTCGTGCGCGCCCGCGGGCAAGCAACTCAGAGAGGATCAAGCCAGCCTCAACGGTCTTGCCCGTGCCGACATCATCCGCGATCAACAGTCGCACTCGGTCCGACCCAAGCGCCATCAGTAGCGGGACGATCTGGAAGTCGGTAGGGATCGCCCGTGAACGTTGCAACCCCAGGATGGGGGCGGTGCCATGGAGTAGGGAGAAACGGTATGCGTCGAGCAGCAGGCGCTGCTGTTGCTCATCGCCGATCGCGTTCGGGTCCGGGAACGGCAACTCTCCGGACTCGACATGTTCGAGTTCGGAGTGGAAGCGCGTGGGCCGATTATCTCTCCCGTCGAGCGCGGTGGCACCGAAGACGGACCCGTCCTGGTAGTCGACCCGCCACAGGCGTTCCCGAAGTCGAACGACTCGTCCGGGCGTCAGCAATTGCACGTCGTCGGCCTGGGTCATCCCTATTTCTTCCTCGTCGGGGACGCTGACAAGGTATCGACTTTAGGTCACTTTCTGCGGAGTTTATTCCTTTCGATCGGATATCGGTACACCTTGGCGCAGCTTGTGCAAATAGTTAAGGCGTCCAGGCCCCCGGCCTTTTGCCATGGGTGACGTGGAACGGCTGAGCGGATGAACTCGCGAGGCCGTAGCCGCTGGGACGTTTTGGCAGTCCAACGAGGTCCAGGCCAAAGGAACGCTGCTCCCTCATTCGAAAATCGGACTGTAACTAATCCAAAAATCGGACTGTAACTTGGAATGCGGCAGGCGAACTGCGCTGGTGCTGCAGCGCTGCGGGATCGGCGAAGAGTTGTCCGCGGACGGCAAGAAGGTCACACACGTTGTGTGGACCGATATGACGACGAATCCGATCCGGAGGAATTGGACCAGCCAGTTCGCCACCTGGTTTCCCGACCTCACCAGCTTCTACCAAGTCGGGTCCGGAGCTGTGCACAGCGTGCCGTGGCACCTAGAAGAGGTCCTCGCGCTCGACGCCCGGAGCGTGTCGGGAACGAGCGTGCGCATTAATCCGATGAGCATGGGCGGCGCAGTCGATGTCGCGTTGGCCGGGTGCGGGAAGGCGATCGAGACGTTCGGCGCCTTCTGGGGCATGGACGTAGAGGACTTGATGGTGAAGAACGCGACGCGGCGCCGGGCATGTGTTGTCTACATGGAGAACTACGAGAAGGCACTTCAAGAAGTGCGCACCGCTCGCGAGGTCACCGGTCGGGGGAGCGTGGAGCGGACACAGGGTTAGACCGGCTCGCCAAGAAACACAGGCAACTCTCGCTCAGCAAGGTCTGCTCTGCCGGCCTGCGAGGCGCAGTCTCTCTGCCGATCACTCGACGAGGCCGAGCAGGGTCGTCTCACCGTTCATCAGGGAAAGGCTCCCCGATCGGCCACGGGTCTGTAAGGCCGAACCACTCCGTCGGCGTCTGCGCAGAATCGGTGAAATGGATTGCACCGCGGGCGTCGGACGTCGATCGCCGCCACATCGGGAGTGCGGGCACAGGATGCTCGGGGTCCGGGTGCTCCCAGATGGTGTGCTGCTTAGTGCCCACGGAGCCGGGATGCAGGTGCTTGACAACGAGCACCGCTGACACATGGCGGTGGTCCCAATGACCCCTAAACCAGTAGCCGTCGGGCTCGCGGACGAATGCCTCCACACGGGTCTCGCCGTCAAGGCCAGGGCCGATCAGCATGGCCTCGGTACCGTACAGGGCGTTCTCCACATCGTGGTCATCCCTGGTCATGCTGCTGGACGCCACAGCGACAACGTAGGGAGCAGCGAGCCGCCCATATGCGGAACCCTTGTCGCTCAGCGCGTTCTTGATCCCCTCCTTGTCCTGCACCACGAAGGCCCCTCCGCCACCGTAGATTCCAATCGGTCTCACGCCCTCTTTCCCTCGCCTCTCGGGCGGCTTCGGGAGCGCGTGGAACTGGATCCGCCATCCGCTGGCCTCGTAGGGCATGCCTGGGAAGTCGCGGCGGCTGTTCGCGTCACCATAGACGTCCGGGTCCAGCTCCCTTAGCCACCTCTCTAATTTGGAGCGCAGCGGGCGGGCACTAAGCGGGCCACCTCCCTGCTTCTCCACGTCGATCCACAGGTAGAAGTTGGGGCTGTCGATCTTGCCGAGCGACGCGTAGACAGTGTTGACCCTTGCGGCCGCGCCCACCTCGACATCGCTTGGGGACGCTGATCGAGCTTCGAAGTAGACCGCATTGCCATCCTTCTCCGCGAGGAAATCCGGTCGGCGACTGGTCCCGTCGACTTCCGGGTGGCAAGTCACGTCGTAGCCCATCCGAAGGAGGCTCTCGTGCAGGTACAGCTCGAAGAAAGCCCCATGGAACTGTCGGTTGTCCCTAGAACGCAGCCGACCCCTGACGTCCGCTTGGGCGTCTGGACAGAGCCGAGAGAACCAATTCTCGATCAGGTCCCGGATCTGGTCCCAGAAGGGGCCTGCCACGCGATCGTAAAACTGGAAATGGCTCTCACCAGGCCGCGCCGGAGACGGGTCGGTCCGCTCAACCGCCGAGAAGATGTTCACGTCGATCATCACACCCGGTCTGCCGGTTCCGGAGCAAGGCGGATTACCGCCAGCAGAGGATTTGCGACCAAATGGGCTCTTTCAGCCTCAATTGCCCTGACCACAGGGTCACTGCTGAGCCTGCTCGCGATCACGTCTGGCAACGTCGCGCTGTTCATCACCAGCAGCGTGATCGCAGGCGCCGGGCTCGGCTTGGCCTTCCTCGGCGGCGTGCGCGCCGTCAGTGAAGCCGCACGCGCACGCGAACGGGCCGGTGTGATGGCCGTCTTCTACTTGGCCTTCTCAATCTCCATCGTTGCTGCCGGCCTCGCCCAGACCTACTACGACGCCGACGACGTTGCCCTCGCTTTCTGCACGGCAATCGCCGTTCTGTCCATGATCGGCGCCTCGGCCAGCCTGCCCCCGGCGGCAATCCGGCCTCCACTCTTGATAGGCCGCTCTGACAGGCTGGCGCTGGATATGCCGTTCGTCGGCCTTGAGCTGGAGTCCCCATCAGATTTATGCACTCATGGGGCCAGCGATGATTGTGTGGCTAGTCTGGCTCGATGACCGATCAAACGATCTCTCCGAACGACCGGGAGACGGCACTTGATCTGGACGCCATTGTTGCTTCGGGATGGGCTGTTCCCGAGTCGTTTTCGGGAGATGAGTTCGCTCGCGCCAAGGCATTTTGGCTTGAACGTCGGGCCGCAGATGCCGAGCTACTGCGGGTTCGTGCCAAGGCATCCACTCTCGTAGAGTCCTGGACCGGATGTGTCCCGCGCGATGTCGGCTCCCTCGGTATCCAGCTCAACCTGGAAAGCAGTGATCTCGACCTCGGGATCGGCTACCCGGTTGCAGGCCGGGACGGTCTTATGGCGGCGCTCGCCCCACATGTGGTCTTCAAGGACGAGCGCCGGACCCGCTTCGACACCACCCGGCTGGTGTTCGCCTTCACCCTCGACGGCATCGAGATCGACCTATCCGCGCTGACGGAGGAGGACTTCGCCGTCGCGTGCCGCATGCTGAACCAGATCGACAGCGAGATGACCGAAGCCGAGCGGATCGCCCACACCTGGGTCAAGTACCAGCTACGCCGGGCGGGCAGGGCAGAGGACTATGCGAGCTGGAAGCTCGTCACCTACGCCCGCTTCTGCCCTGAGTTCAAGTGGGTGCCGATCGCCGAGCCAACCGTGGGCTAGGTTCCACACGGATCGGCGGCGTTGATCAGCTCCCACGTCGTGTCGGACGCCCACCGGCTGGACTCGTGGACGAGCCGATCAGCGGCTTGCGACGGGAGCGCCGTCACCACGTCCGGCAGTGTGGAGTCCATGCGCTGCCGGAGGTCGGCCAACCGTTCGTCGAGCATGGCGTCCAGCCCAGCGGTGAGCAGCGGGCGCTGCGAGAGGTCGGTGTTTCGGCCGATGAGGTCGATCATGCCGGTGAGGACCGCGAACGCGGCTTCCTTGATGACGGCCCTGGCTATACGGACCTGTCGTCGCGGCTCTCCATCGAGGATCTTCTCCAGGCTCTTCAGGGTGTAGTCCAGGGCGAAATTGCGGTCCACCCACAGTTGCGCCCGATGGGAACATTCGCCGATGCGCCAGTCGGCGAACTCCGCGTCGACCCGGCCCATGGATGGGCGGACCGCTCGGGTCAGCCCGGCGGCCTCGGCCTTGCGGGTGTAGGAGGCGCCGATCAGGCACTCCATCGACACGAGCATGTAGGAGATGCCGGAGTAGAAGGGCTTGGCGGTGCTGTGCTCGGCAACGAAGGCCGGGTCGACGACACCGTCGACGATCTGCTCAGCGCTCAGGTGCGGGAGCGGGCGTAGTAACAGGTCAGTTCGTCCCTGAAAAGCGTGTGTCGCCCGCAGCTCCTCTTCGGTCATCAGGTGATCGAAGGTGATGTACGTGTAGCGGGTCGGGATGCCGAGCGCCGACAGGGTGCGGATGGCCAGCGCGTTCTGTTCCGCGGTGGTCTCCTTGTGGAAGCGCTCCAGAATCGAGGTGACGCCGGACTCCACTCCGAACAGGCAGCGGCGCAGCCCGTTGCGGACCAGGGTCCGCCACATCGAGGCGCGTTCCACATGCCAGGCGCGGTTGTGGCGAGGATCGGTGACTTGATCGATGCGGCATGACGTCTCCCATCGGAAACCGGCTTTGGCCAGTTCGGTGGCGATGGCCAGGATGCGCGGGACGGCGTTCTCGTCGCGCCCGATGGCCTCCTCGTCGACCAGGTAGAGAGTGCGGGAGATCTCTGGGTGACGCGCGAATTCCTCGTTCAGGGCTCCGAGCATCCAGGGCAGGTCCTCGGGTGCCCCTCCCGCCCATACGCCTTTGTGGCCACGTGGGCAGAAGGAGCACGTGCTCGTGCATCCACGTGTCGTCTCCAGTTGCGCCACTCCCTGGTGGGCGAAGGTGGCTTGAAGCAGATCCAGTTCGGGGAAGAAATCTTGGGCGTCACGGTTGGGGACGGTGGGGGTCCGGCGGCGACCGATGGCCACTGCGCCGCCTCGGGGCGCGCCGACGAAGCCGATGCCGTGGATCTGGTCGCGGGCCAGGTCGCCGTGCCAGTGGGCGATGACGTCGCGGATGGTCGGTTCCCCGGCGCCGCGCGCGATGAGCAGCCGAGGGTAGCGCTCTAGGAGCAGGGCCTCGTTGCGGGCGGTCAGGCTGCCGCCGGCCAGGATCAGCGGCACCTTGTCCTGGACTTCGTCCAGCAGGTGGGTCATCAGGTCGTACTGGCCGAAGGTGGCCGAGACACCGAGGACATCCGGCTGCTGGACGCTGACGGCGGTGAGGATGTCCTCCAGGGTGACGCCGAGCTGCATGTCCATCAGGTCGACGTGGCCTGACAGGGTGGAACGGGCGGCGCGGGCCAGATCGGAGATGGCCAGCGGGAAGCGCGGCAGCGGGAAGTACTCAGGCCGGTACAGCGCGGCGAGCAGTATGCGTGGCCGGGTCAGCCGGTTGACGGCGTCCGGGGTCATGTCGGCGTGGCTGATCCAGTCGCCGGGCCTGTGCAGCTGCAGGTTCTCCGCGCTCCAGGCGGGCCAGGCACGAGTCTCGTGCGGCTGCCCGGACAGGTCGGCCAGCAGCCACTGGCCGGGCTGGTCGGTCCTCATGGCAAGAAGCCGCCGCTCCAGCGTGCCGGTGAGGACGACGTCTTGGGCGGGCACGATGCCGGTCACCGCCCTCCGAAGGGCGTTGGGCTGGCTACGCGGGATTGGCTATGACAGTTCGAAATGGCTCCACCTTGACGGCTTGAAGTGGCCCCACCTGAGCACGGCGTCAATCTGGTGGGCCAGGATGTCGGCTTGAATTGGCCCCACCCTTCTTCGCACGATGCGACGCTCCTTGTGCTAGGCCGCATCAAGGAGGTTCGCGGTGGCGCTCACCAAGGCCGAACTATTCGAGCAGATCCGCCGTGACTCCTGGCGTGAGGGCCTGTCGGTCCGGGCGCTGGCCCGTAAGTACGGTGTGCACCGGCGCCTGGTACGTGAGGCGCTGACCCGCGCGGAGCCCACCCCGAGAAGGACTCCCCAGCGGCGGTCGGCACAGCTGGAGCCCTTCAAGAAAGTCATCGACGAGTGGTTGCGCGCCGACCTGGACGCGCCACGCAAGCAGCGGCACACCTCAACGCGGATCCATCGCCGACTGGTGGACGAACAGGGCATGGGCGAGGTGTCCTACTCAGCGGTGCGTGACTACGTGGCCCGGCGCAAGCCCGAGATCTGGATCGAAGAAGGGCGTGGTCCGGCTCAGGTATTCATCCCCCAGCATCATCCGCCCGGCCGGGAGGCCGAGGTCGATTTCGGGGAGCTATGGGTCCGGCTGGCCGGGGTCATGACCGTGTGTTACCTATTCGCCTACCGCATGTCGTATTCGGGCAAGGCGGTGCACAAAGTGTTCGCCACCTGCGGCCAGGAAGCGTTCCTGGAAGGACACGTGCATGCCTTCACCACCCTGGGCGGCATCCCCACCGGTCACATCCGCTACGACAACCTGACCTCAGCGGTGAGCCGACTACTCTTCCACGGCCGGGCCAGGGTCGAAAACCCCCGCTGGCTGCTGTTTCGCTCCCACCACCAGTTCGAGGCGTTCTACTGCCAACGCGGCATCGACGGCGCGCATGAGAAGGGCGGCGTCGAAGGTCAGATCGGCTACTTTCGCCGCAACTACCTGGTGCCCGTTCCCGAGGTCGACTCGCTGGCGGAACTGAACGCCCGCATCGCCCTGGCCGAGCAGGCCGAGGACGCCCGGCGGATCGGCGCCCGAATCCGCACCATCGGCCAGGACTTCGCCAGCGAGGCGCCGCTCCTGCGGCCGCTGCCCGCGGATCGGTTCGAGATCGGGTTGCGGCTCAGTCCGCGGGTTGACCGCTACAGCCAAATCACCGTCCGCTGTTGCCGATACTCGGTTCCGGTCCATCTCATCGGCCAGCAGGTGAGAGTCGTGCTGCGAGCTTCTGAGCTGGTCATCTACGACCGGCATCAGGAGGTCGCCCGCTATGAGCGGCAGACCGCCAAAGGCGGCGAAACCCTCGTGCTGGACCACTACCTGGAGGCGTTGATGCGCAAGCCCGGAGCCATGAGCGGATCGACGGCGCTGCAACAAGCCCGAGCCAGCGGCGCTTTCACCGACGCCCATGAAGCGCTGTGGTCAGCAGCGCGCCGCGCGCTGGGTGAGCCCGCCGCGACCCGCGCCCTGATCGAGGTGTTACTGCTGCACCGACACATGGACGACGGCGACGTGGTGGCCGGGATCCGTGCGGCGCTGTCGGTCGGCGCCTTCGCGGTCGACATCGTCGCGGTCGAGGCCCGCAAAGCCGCCGACGCCCGCAGCGCCGGCCTTGCCTACGACCTGACCTCGACTCCCGCCGTCACCGTGGTGCCTGCCGAGACCGCTCAGGTCACCAGCTTGACCCTGCGCAGGCTGGCCGACCTGCCCGCCGATTCCCGCCCGCTTCCCACTGTCGACGCCTACGACCAGCTGTTACGTCATCGGCCGCAAACCAAGGAGAGCGCGTCATGACCCGAGCCCGAGGCATCACCGAACAGGCCGCCGACGCGGCTGTCGACACTGCCTGCCGGATGCTGCGCCTGCCCACCATCCGTGCTCAGTTCAACGAGTTGGCCGACCGAGCCGAACGTGACCAGCTCACCTATCGCGGTTTCCTTGCCGAACTGTTCATGGCCGAATGCGAGGAACGCGACCGAAGGCGAGCCGACCGGCGCATCCGCGCCGCCAACTTCCCTCGCTCCAAGTGGCTGAGCGACTTCGACTACGACGCCAACTCCAGCGTTCAGGCTGCCGTGATCAACACGCTCGCGACCTGCGAATGGGTCAAGAAAGGCGCCCCGTTGTGCTTGATCGGAGATTCGGGCACCGGCAAGTCCCACCTGCTCATCGGGTTGGGCTCCGCAGCCGCGATGGCCGGCCACCGGGTCCGTTACGTGCTGGCCTCCAAACTCGCCAACGAACTTGTCGAAGCCGCCGACGACCGCCAGTTGACCAAGACCATCGCGCGCTATGGCCGCGTCGACCTGCTCTGCATCGACGAACTCGGCTACATGGAACTCGACCGGCGCGGCGCTGAACTGCTGTTCCAGGTGCTGACCGAACGTGAGGAGAAAAGTAGCGTCGCGATCGCGTCCAATGAGAGCTTCTCCGGCTGGACCAAGACCTTCACCGACCCCCGGCTTTGCGCCGCGATCGTTGATCGGCTCACCTTCGGCGGCAACATCATCGAGACGGGCACCCAGTCTTACCGACTCGCACACACCAGAGCCCAGCAAGACAAACAAGCTTGAGCTCCGAACGCGGCTGCAAGGCGCCGAGAGTGGGGCCACTTCAAGCCGTCACGATTACTCGTGAAGATCGGCAACTGGGCCCACTCCAAACCGTCAGATGGGGCCAAATGAAACCGTCCTAGCCACGGGATCGCGGCCAGGGCTTGGCGCTGGTCGGTGCTTAGTGAAGTGAGTCGGCCGATGGCGTCCAGGAGTAGTTCGTGGCTTGCATCGGCGCCGATGGTGAGCATACGGACCTCCGCACGAAAAGAAGGGATGACGGCATGGCCCTGCGGCGTCGAGGACGCCGGGGCTATGGGGGAGTCGAGAGTTAGGTGGGAATGCTGATGACGGCCGTCATAGCCGCGTGGTCGCTGAGGCCCGAGGTGCGGGGCTGGTGGAGGTAGCCGCAGTCGAGCGCCGCGCTGATGGGTGAGCAGAAGATGTGGTCGAAGCGGTAGCCGTCGCCGCTGCGCCGCCCGTACCAGGAGTGATCGACCGTGTCAGGGTGGAGGTGCCGGAAGGCGTCGCCGTACCCGGCGGCGGTGAAGGCGGTGTAGAAGTCGTACTCCCAGGCGCCGAACACCTTGTGGTGGGGCTGGTGGCCCGGTTCCAGGACGTTGAGGTCGCCGGCGATGACGATCGGGCCGGTCACGGCGAGGTCGTCCGCCATCCTCGGCAGATGCGCTGTCACCGCTGCTTGGAAGGCGCGCTTGTCTTGGTTGCGGCGGGCTTGGGGGCCGCGGGAGGGCACGTACAGCCCGACCACGCCGATGGTGTGATCTCCGTCCAGGTGGAGACGGACGGCCGCGCAGCGATGCGGAAGATGTACCAGCTGGATCCCGGGGACAGGTTCCTGCTTGCCGATGCGTGAGGCGACAAGGGTCAGGTAATCCGGGCCGCCGTCGGTCACATGAACGGTGAACCCGTGCTCGCCCAAGGCTTGGGTGATGGCGTGTCCGCCCGGGGCGACCTCGGTCAGCACGATCACGTCAGTGTCCTGCTCGGCCAGCCAGTCGGCCTGCCGCCGGGAGCGGGCGGGGTTGGCGTGCTGGACGTTGAGGGTCAGCATCCGTACCAGGCCGGGTCGTGTCTCGTGCTCGGCACCGGGCAGGAGGCTGAGCTGCTGGCGGTCCTCGGCGCTGGACATGGGTTACCTCGTGATCTCGTCGGTGAAGACTGACCTCGCCCTGGGCGTCCAGACGTTCCTGCAGCTGGCCCATGACCACGCGGGCCTGGCTGATCACCTCTGAAGGCGGGCGGTCGCCCAGTGCCGACAGGTTCATCGTCACCTGTTCGGGGGTGGTGAATCCGACCAGCACGGCCGCGTGAGCATACCGATCGAGGCACGCCCACAGGGCGATATGAATGAGGTCTTCTCGGCGAGGGCCGACCACTTCCTGTAGTTCTTTCAGTCCTTCGGCGATGAGGGCAATGGCCGCAGGGGTGAACCATCGCTTCCGGGAGCGGTGGTCTCCCCTTCCGAACTGCGGCGGGGCGGCCGGGTCGTAGGCGCCGGTGAGCAGGCCCTGCGCGAGCGGCTTGTTGATCAGCACGCCGACCTCGTGCTCGGCGGCGAACGCGAAGATGCCCTCCGAGCGATCGGCAGGGGACAACAGGTGGTCGCGGACCGCGAGCACGTCAGGTTGCACGGCGGCGAACACCGCGCGGAACCGGGCGATCTTGTCGTCGCGCTGATCGGGCGTCGCGTTGAGGCGGTCGAGGGCGAAGCGGTGCGGGCCGCGCATCCCGACCGCACGGATCAGTCCTTCTCGCCGGAAGGTGTGCATGGCCTCGGCCGCGGGTTCCAGCCAGCGGTCGTCGTCGCCGAAGTTGGAGTGGTGCAGGAAATAGATGTCGAGATGGTCGGTGCGCAGGTTGTCCAGGGACTGCTCCAGCTGGCGGCGCATGTGCCGGGGATCGAACCCGTGCTGGGCCGTCCCGGCGAAGTAGCCGACCTTGGACACCAGGACGATCTCCTCGCGGGGGACCTGCGCGACCAGATCGCCGATCTGCCGTTCGGAGCGGCCGTGGCCGTAGACGTCGGCGGTGTCGAACAGGCGGGCGCCCACCTGCCAGGCGACCTCCAGACCGGCGGCGGATGCCTCAGCCGAAGCGCCGGTGGACCAGCCCATCGGCAGACCGAGGTTTTCGTCCGGGCCGCCGATGCCCCAGCAGCCCATGCCGACGGCGGGCACGGTGATGCCGGATCGGCCCAGCGTTCGCTGAGGCAGTAGGGCGGGTGGCAATGTCACGAGGACCTCCTAGTGGGGGGTGCCTGGTAGTAGCGAATCTGTCCTGTCGTGGTCATGCCGAGTGTGTGCAGGTCGGCCAGGAGGGAGGGTGCGCTGCTCGGGACGATGGCGCGCGCCACCACGGCGTGATGGCGAAGCCCGGCAGTCAGAGCGGCCGTGATCAGCGGCGGTGCCACGTCAGCACGGTCGGTGGCCGGGTCGACGAGCACATCAGCCAGCAGAGCCTCGGCGGGTTCTGCGGGGTCGTCGTGGGCCAGCGGATACATCAGGGCCGCCCCGTGGAGGTCGCCGCCGGGTCTGTCCACGATGAGCAGGCCGTCGGAGACGAACCGCTCGTCTGCGCTCCAGCGCCGGTAAGTGTCCTCAGCGACCTGCCATCCGTGATCGGGGTTAACTGCTTGATACAGGCGGCTCAGGGCGTCGGCGTCGAAGGCTTCGGCCCGTCGCACCCTCACCCAGTCACGGTCGGGAAGGTTCGACAGGGCGGTGAGATCGGCTTTCAGGAGGGCGGCGGTGGAGTGAGGTTGCCATCCGGCCTGCTCGAAGAATTCGCAGCCGTGCTTCCGTACCTCGGGGATCTCGGCGGTGAGCAGGATCGTCTCCCCGTCAGGTTGGCATGTGGCTGCCTGCTGTAGCAGCGCCGTACCCAGCCCGCGCTTCTGCCATTCGGGGGCGACAACGGGACCCCATAGGCGTGCCGGTAAGCCGGGACCCGCCTGGCGCAGTGCCGCGGCGGCGGCCAAGGTGCCGTCTGTGAGGCGGGCCAGGAGTACGGTCGTCGGCTGGGCGTTCCCGCTGGGGCGTAGTCGGGAACGCACGAGGGCCGGGGTCACCGGCCGCTGGTCGGGCCAGCCGCGCATGGCGGCGTATCCCAGGTCCGCGAGCTCCTCATCCAGGGGAGTCCCGGGCTGGTAGGCGATGGTGCTGATCGGCGGTGTCATGGGCGCCTCGGTTGGGTGGCTGCTATCCCGACGCAGAGGCTGCCACGTTCGGTTACGAAGGCCGGATGTAGAGCCAGCGCGGTCGTAGGCGGGGCGGCACGGGTGAAGAGGCGAACCTGGCCGAACCCACTGCGGAAGGCGTCGGCGACCTGGCCAGGGGAGGTGAACGGGCTGGGCCTCGACGGGCGGCGCAACCGTTGCCGGGCGAGTTGTATCCGTTCCGCTGATGTCGCGGGCCAGGTGGTGGCGGCCAGGGCTTGTCCGGCCCGGCCGAGAAGGTCGTATTCAAGGTGACCAGCAGGCCCGGCGATACGGGTGGTGTACAGCAGCAGGCCGTCCTCAGATAGCAGACCTGCAATGCGATCGATCACCGCCTCGCGGCTGGCGGGGGTGGGCAGTAGTGACAGCAGCCCGTCGGTGACGATCAGGTCGAAGGGCCCGGATATCCCGGAGAGTTCCGGCGCGTGGGATTGAAGGGTGGAAACCTGCTCGCCCGTTTCCTTCGCCCACGCGTTGATGAGGGTCAACGGGGTCGGGCAGGCGTCAGCCACCGTGATCTGCATGCCGGGCTGAAGCTCGGAGAGGGTCTGCGGCATGGTCTCATCCGAGGAGCCGCACACCAGGGCGTTCGATGGCTGCTTGCCGGCCATTGCGCGCTGGTAGAAGGCGGTTTGCCAGCGGGGGTTGCCCTTCAGACCGGCCAGTCGGAACAGCCGCCACGAGGCGTGGTAGCAGAAACAGTCCGGGGAGCAGCTCTTGCGGGCGGCCGTCCAAGCGCCCCTGATCGTGAGAGAGACGGTCATTGTTTGTGCCCGATGAGGTGGAACAGGCGGGCGATCTGCCGGTAGGGGTCACGGCATCCGGCCTGCCATTCGGCTTCCAGGACGTAGTCGAAACCTTCGCCGACCGGAGCGTCGCCCAGGTGGTCGGTGAACACCCGCACCCCATACCAGCAGGAGGTCGTCACACCAGCGTCGTCGAGGATCGCCTCGACCGAAGCGAGGGTGTCGGCCCGGCTGCTCACCCCGAGGTTGCCCTCGACGGACCCGGCTCCCATCACCGCGACCGCATCCGCCCATCGGCCTTCCAACCCGGCCCGCATGGCCAGGGCGTCCGCGTTCTTAGTCAGCAACGACATCAGACCGCCCGGCCGGAGCGCCGATGCGAGATCGTTCAAGAACGCGCGCGGGTCCTCGGCGTACATCAGCACGCCGTGGCAGCAGACGAGGTCGAAGCCGTCGCCAGCCAGATCCGTGGCCTGGTCGGCGGTGCCTTCGACCAGCGTGATCCGGTCGCGGACCTGCTCGCTTTCCGCTGCGAGCCGTTCGGCGGCCCGCTTGTGCATGCCCGGATCGGGGTCCAGCAGGGTCACCCGGTGCCCGGCCCGTGCGAGCAGGACGGCTTGGTGGCCGTCTCCGCCGCCGACGTCCAGAACCCGCTGTGAGTCGGTGGGTAGATGGGTGCGCAGGGCGCGGGCAACCAATGCGTGGCGGAGCGCGCCCCGCAACGTACCGGCGTGACGGGCGTAACCGGCCGACAGATCGGCGCCGGACGCCGACGTCCAACTGTTGCTCACGGATGTGTCTCCTTCGGCGAGAGCAGCGAATCGAACAGGTCCTGGTGCTGAAGCACCAGCCGAATCGACCAGTAGCGGGTCCGAAGCAACTCGTGCAGTGCCCGGACGGCCGGCGTGTCAGGAAGAGTTCCCTCGCGAGCGGCCCGGCGCAGCGCGATCAGCTGCGGTACTCGCGCCTCGACTCCGCCCAGATCGATCGGGGGACCATGGTCGAGCCATGAGCTGAACTGCTCCCTGGTCATGACCTCCCACACCACGACGTCCCCCCAAGACCCGTCCGGACCTGCTGCGGTAACCAGGTGGGGGATGCGGAGCAGCCGAGGCTTGGGCAATGGCGGCCGCACTGGGCTCGTCACGCACGCGGCTTCGCCGCCGCGACGACCTCTGACCGTGCTCAAGTGGCCGGAGAAGGCCAGCGCGAGACCGGTGTGGGCCAGCACGACACCGGCTGGGGCGACGGCCACGGCCTCGACCCACGATCGCCGGGCCAAGCCCAGGGCGAGGCGCACCGCAACAACCGGATCATGCTCCTCGTAGGAGACCCGCCGTTTCGCCCCGCCGGTGACGACACCCGGACTGAACAGGGCGCCGGCGTCTTGAGCGGAGAAGAGTCGCTCTCCCTGGGCAGTGATCATCGGCCCGACTCCGGACCGAACCGCGCGTAGTAGCGCTCGAGGAGGCCGCAGGACTCCAGGACTCGGTTGGAGGCCGTCACGTTGTGCCCGGCGGCGAAACCGTGATCAGGAGCCGCGAGGGTCGATGCGGCCACCAGGAGGCTGGCGAGGATCAGGTCGGAGTACATGTTCGGCAGCGACTCGGCGTGGTGGAAGTTGATGGGGAAGCCGTCGCCCACGAGCGTCACCCGTGCTCCCGACTGCAGGTGAAGCCGGGTTCCCAGCACGCCTTCGTCGGTGACCTGTCGCGCTTCCTGCTCCAGCTCCGCTACCGCGAACTCCCGGTTGCGTGAGGTCGTGGACACCAGATAGCAGTCCCGGCCGATTGCGGCGGCATGTTCACCCCGTAGTCCGGTCCGGCCCGTGCAGCCGACGACCAGCAGCGGGCGATGATCGCGCAGCAGCGTGCTGACGCAACGGCTGGTGAGGTATCCGCGTTCGTGTGCCGCGATCAGGCGAACCAACTGCCGGTCGTGTACGGCCACGCGCATGCGTCGTGATCTCAGCACGTCGGCGACATGTTCGCCGATCCGTCCGAACCCCACCACCAGAGCGGGCTGGCCTTCGAGTTTCTCCTCCGGCAGGAGCCGCAGAAGGTTACGGATCGCCGCGTCCGCGATGCCGTAGCACTCCACCGTCGCCTTCAAGCGGGACTCGGCTACTGAGAAGATCGGCGCTGGAATCCTCCCCTCCCACGGCTCCAGTCGAGTGATGCCCGAGATGGTCTGTTCCACTAGGCCGATGAAGTGCGAAAGCAAGTCGGGGCGCTGCTCCAGCAGGACCGGCAACGTGTAGCCCCCGTCATCGATCAGCAGACCTCGCAGGCCGAGCGCGGCGGCACGCCGGGTGTGATCATCCAGGGCGTTCGCTGCATCCGCCCACGGCCACACCGCGATGCCCTGCTTGGCCAGGTGGGCGTCCACCCGGTCGGTGTGCTGGTAGGGGTAACCCTTGTCCAACACGGTGATGGCCTGGGCAGGCACGCCCATCGCCAGCACCGCTTCCACCATCACCAAGAAGTCGGTCATGTGGTGCACGGTCAGTACCGGCGCCACCGACGACAGGCATCTCGGCGGCAGGAACCCCGGCAGTTCGCCCGTCAGCGGCATCTGACCGCGCAGCGCGTTCATCTCGGTCGTTGTGAACGGGATCCGCCGCACCGCTGCCAGAATCGCCTGCACCTGATCAGACGACAGGCCTGCTGTCTCCTCCGCTATCAGAGTCACGGTGTAAGTGCCCGCCGCGGATGCCTTCGGCTGGGCCGGCGCGCCGACCAGCAGACGGACGCATGCCTCGGTTCCCACGCGTAGGCGCAGGCCCACGCCATCGCGGGCCATTTCTCCGATGTCAGCAACCTTGGCGATCGCCTCGATCACCGCGTCACGCGCCATCATCAGATCCATGGCTTCACCACGGAACTCGGCCGATACGACGCGTTCTACGGGGATCATGAACGCCATCCCGTGCTCAACCGCACCAGGCCGGATTGCAAACCAGCCCGGAGCGTGCGCCTGCTGTCTTCGTTGACCAAGAAGCCGATCACCACGAGTGCTCCTCACTGGCTCGGAAGGTAGAACGATCGCTCACCCTTTGCTGCTCTCGGCGGATAGACGAGAGATCGCTTGCGCCCGCCGCTTCGATTTGGGGCCGTCAGGTGAAGGAGACTGGCGGCGTCCTCGGCGTGAAGGACGACACGGGGACGCCGCCAGTGAGGAGAACAGTTGTTCTGCACCTAGTGCTCTCCTCGTGTACGACTCAGGCTGCTCCCTCCTTGCCAGCCAAGCCGTACGTCGGATGGCGTGGTGCGTCGCACCACACCACGCCGTTGGTAACGAAGGTGGGAGATCACCTCGCTGTAAGCCACCGGACCAACCGTCAACGCCTGCGGGGGCACACGCGCGAACGGCTTCACCCCGGCCCACGGAACCTGGGTTGATCGGCCCGGCGGCAGCTCATCTGGATGCGGAACTGACTTGTTTGGCATCGGTCATCACACGGCCTCGCACTTCGAGGGCTGGGTGACGGGTACGGACTCGACTAGGTCCCCGAGGCCACTGATCAGCCGTGCACCGTGCGGTAGGATCTCGCCGGCCTCCAGCCCGAAGGGGCGGATCAGCGCCGCGAACATCCCATACCGGATCGGCTGCTGGCAGTCCTTGATCATGGACCGGCCGACAACGACTATTCGATCCGGCCGGCATACGGCTGCCGTGGTGATCATCTCGTAGAAGATCCCCTCCGGCTTTCTCAATCCCAGCTGCCCCGACTGCAGGAACACCGCGAAGTGTTCGTCGATCCCCGCAGCCTGAGAGGGTCTTTTGAGAGTGAGTGCGGCTTATGCGGCTTGCCGTGCTGGTGAGGGTTGTAGCAGCGCGTTGACGTCCGGCACCCGCAGAGCTGCTGTGGGCGGCATGGGGGTCGAGAAGAGTGACCGCAAGCCGTACCGCAGCGATCTGTCGGATGAGCGGTGGGCGTTGATCGAGCCGTTCATCTCGGCGTGGAAGGCGCGGCATCCGTCCGTTTCGGGCCATCAGGGCCGGTATCCGATGCGGGAGATCGTGAACGCGATCCTGTATCAGGAGCGGACGGGGGTTCAGTGGGAGTATCTGCCGCATGATCTGCCGCCGATGTCGGCGGTGTACTACTACTTCGCGGCGTGGCGGGATGACGGGCTGACCCAGACGATCCACGATCTGCTCCGCGGCCGGGTACGAGAGGCGGCGGGCCGCCGGGAGGAGCCGTCCGCGGTGGCGGTGGACTCCCAGACCGTGCACGCCGCGGCCGGGGTTCCGGCCGAGACGACCGGCCTGGATCCGGGCAAGAGGTCCCGGGGCCGCAAACGCGGGATCGCGACCGACGTGCTCGGCCTGGTCGTGGCGGTCGTCGTGACCGCCGCGAGCGTGCATGACAACGCCATCGGGATCGATCTGCTGGACCGGGTCGCGATCGACAACCCGTCGGTGCGGACGGCGTGGGTGGACGCGGGGTTCAAGAACGCCGTCGCCGACCACGGCCAGACCCTGGGCATCACCGTCCAGACGGTGGGGCGAGACCCGGGGACCAGGGGATTCGTGCCGATTCCGAAACGGTGGGTAGTCGAGCAGACCTTCGGCACCCTGATGCTGCACCGCCGGCTGGTCCGTGACTATGAGAAGACCACCGCCAGCAGCCAGGCCCACCTCCGTTGGGCCTGCACCGACCGGATGACCCGCCGTCTGACCGGCGCCACCGCCCGGTGGCGTGACCAGCCCGCCACCGAACCGGCCGTGCTGTCGGCGTGAACGACGTCCCGCCCCCGCTGCCCGAACCGCTGCTGGCGCACCTGACCGGCCTGCGCGACGCCGCGGCCGCCGAGATCGACCGGCTCACCACCGCCCTCGACCACGCCCGCCAGCAGCTCACCCGCCTGGACGTCACCCGGCAAACGCTGCTCGACCTTCTCCCGCCCGAGGCCCTGCCCGAGCCGGAACCCGAACCGCCCCAGCTCCCAACCGCCTACCAGGACCTTCTTACCGTCCTGGCCCGGCATCCGGACGGACTCACCGCCCGCGAAGCCTGCCTGGCCCTCGGCCTGCCCCACACCCGCAAGAACACCGTCGAAGGCGTCCGCGCCAAACTCAAACGCCTCGTCGGCCGGGACCTCGCCACCGAACCCAAACCGGGACTCTTCACCATCAAGGCGTCCAAGGACTAACGAAAGACCCTCTAAGAGGGTGAACGTACGAACAAGCACAACGAGCCGTTCCAGAAGAGGCCGCGGAACGGCTCCAGTCCTGAACGACGTTCTCCTCGGCATCAATGAGTTGACCAAGGCTCGGAGCTTGGGCGACCTGGTGAAGAAGAAGCGGGGCTCTCGAGCCCCGTTTTGGGGATGCTCTGTGGTCATCAGATGGGTCCGGCTTGACGTCGACCCGCTTAACGATCTTCACCGGGTGTGCGAACGTACCAATGAGCAACCGCCGAGCAACCACGGGCGATCTCGCCTCGCTACCGAGGCCCCAAACCGGGACAAAGCAACCGGTCAAATCGGGTCATACGTGGTGGGGCGCCAGGGATTCGAACCCTGAACCTACGGATTAAAAGTATACGGACTTAGTATCAGCCAATGCCGCAGGCTATCCATTTCTATTAGACCGCCCGGATTTGCCGTTGTCAAAGTCCCCGCTGGTAGTGCGCAATGCCGCCCCGTGTCGCGTACCAATGAGCAACCGCCGAGCAACCGTGAATTACCCGGTCGGGCTTTACCGAACCACGGTGGGGCGATCTCGACCCTGGCCTTTACTGTGGAACGAACACCACCTGCGGCGCACCCTGCGTGAGTATGAACGGTTCTACAACCGGCACCGCGCCCATCGCGTCCTTGCCCAGGCGGCCTCGCTGCGTCCCGTCCCGGATCCGATCACCGATCCAGAGCGGATCACGAGCTTGACCATCCGCCGACCAGACCGGCTCGGCGGAATCCTCCACGAGTACTCACATGTCGCTTGAACTGGATGGATGGAATTTTCGGCAGGGACACCTGCCGTCGCGAGCTTCTGGATCGATGCCTGCTCTGGAATGAACGCCACCTGCGGCACGCCCTGCACGAGTACGAGGCGTTCTACAACCGGCATCGGGCCCATCAAGCCCTGGATCAGGCGGCTCCGCTACGCGCCGTCCCGGATTCCACCACCGATCCGGCTGGAACCGCCCACCTGAACGTTCGCCGACGAGACCGGCTCGGTGGAGTCCTTCACGAATACTCGCGTGCCGCTTGAACTGCACGGACGGAGTTTTCGGCAGGCACAGTGCGAAGAATTGGCTGCAGCGGGTGCGGAATAGTGCTCCGAAGCTGTTTGCGCACTGGGTGCTGCGGTACTGATCCGACAGTAGAGACGGCACGAGCCGGATGACGGGAGACTGTCACGTCCGGATCTGTGAGGGCCGGGGGCTGCGATGCCCCCGGCTACTCGGCCAGGCACAGAGTCCACCAGCCCTATCGCCCTTGTCGGCGCTGCCCGTGGTGTCGGCCCTGGGGGCCGGTTCAGCCGTATCGGCACTGTCGCGGAGCCTGGGCTGCGCGCGAACGGCCGATGCCATCGATGCTTGGTCCATACAACCTTCCTGACAACCTGCTCCAAACGCCAACAGGGCCCCGGCGCCATGATGCGCCGGGGCCCGCGAGGTTCAACACCATCTACCGGCCCTGGGGCCGATCTGCCTGTTCCGCAGTGGCCGCCCAATGGGGGCGGGGCTGCGGGGATCGCGTATGCGTGACCGTAGACCACCTTCCAATTCGTGGGACTGCGGTACCCGTGTGGCGAACATCAGCCGACAACGGGCGATCCTGATGGCGTTCAACACTCCTTTCGCTCTTTGCTGGCGCTACTTCTTCGACCTCATGCATCACTTCTTGCCGCAGCTGCTCTGTCCACGGCCGGGACCCTTCACCTACTGCTGGTCCTGGCACGTCCGACGTTGTCTGTCGTTCACTACCTATGGCAGCGCGTCCACGGCCGGGGCCCTTCAATCTCTGCCGGCCCTGGCACGTCCGACCTTCTGCCCCTCTTCACTGCATCGTCTTTTCATCCAGCTATCCACGGTCGTCCGGGCAGTTCGTCGTGATGCCTACGTCCTGCTCTGCCCTCGTGGATCCGTTCCTTGCGATGTCAGGAAACCTACCCCTACTCACTGCGGATGTCTACCTCGGTCACTATAGATTTTCGGGGCCGGAGAGATGAAGTGCTGAGCCTTCACGCTGTCGGGAGCAGTTCGGCGACGGCGTGCTCGACGCTGTCGCGCAGCTCGAAATGGGCCAGCAGGCCGGTGCGGTGCAGCAACTGCCGCAGACCATGAGGGACGCCCGCCAACAGCAGCCGACCGGTGGCGGTGTCGCGGACGCGTTGGCGGGTGTGGGCCAGCACCCCCAGAGCGGTGGAGTCGTAGAAGGTCAGTCGCGAGAGCTCCAGTACCAGCCTGGGCCCCTCGCTCATGTCCCAGACCGCCTCCACGCGGCCGGCGAACGCGGGTGCGGTGATGAAGTCCAGGTGCCCGCCGACCTCCAGCACGCTGCAATGTCCGTGATGGGTCACCCGCACCCGCAACGTCTGTCCGCGATCCTCCACCTCAGCCTCCCGGGTCCCGATTAGTCACGATTGGCGGTGTCGGTAGGTGGATGCCCCCGCGATACCCCGAGGAAGGCCATAGATGCCCGTGGTCGCGGACGAAATGCCCACCAGCACGACCCCGTCGGCGTTCATGGCCGCCAGCACCTCGTCCAGCACCCGGCCATACCAGGAAAGCCGGTCCCGGCGCGGCCGGCGCGGGTCGCTGAGTCCGGGCTGACCCGGCAGATCTACTACAGTGGTCGCCCAGCGCGCCGACAGCGCCCGCAGCCATGGCAGAGTCACGGCGGCGTTGAAACCGGTCCCGGTCACCAGTACGACCTGCGGCCGTCAGGCTCCGGCGGAGGTGAGTCACACCTGGCCGACGCTGGTGTCCAAGGTCATGTTCGTGAGCGGGAAGTCCGCGCGGGCCAGGGCTTCGGAACACCATCGCCGCACCGCGTGCTGACCACCGGGATTCTTGTACACGGTCGGCATCGCGCCAGTGTGTGCGGCGGGCTCGTGGTTCGTCCAGCCCTGATCAACCTGCCTTTGTGGAAAGTCGCGTCTGTTCGGCGGCCGACCTGGTTGGTAGGTTGATCGCAGGTGAGCCGGGAAGCCTGGTCGGCGGTTCATTCGCCGACCCCGGAGGCCACGATGCGCGCCCGTGACCTGCTCACTGAGTTCCCCACCGTCACCCTCGACACCCTGGTCATCGACGCCGCCCATCTCCGGGTTTTCGCACCCCACACGCCAACGCGGTGTTCAGCGTGCACCCGCTCATTACTCATCGCAGGGCGGTTGATCTGTGGCTTTGCCGGCTGCGCCGTAGCCGGTTCGGTCCCCTTGAACATTGACAACTCCTGGCTGCCTTCCCTGAGCCCTCTCCGGTGATCTCACGCTCGTAGCGCGGGGAATCCGGGTGTCCACCAAGACTGCCCATCCTCGGTGACGGCGATGGCCTCGACGTCGTCGAGAGACGGGATCCATTCTCTGGCGTGAGCTCCCATGGCGAACGCGGCCGTCGCGTACGCGTCGATCTCCGTGAGGCGGGGTCCGATGAGCGTGACCGAGGCGAGCCCGGTGGCGGGTCCGCCGCTGCGGGGGTCGAGGATGTGCCGTCCGCGTTCGGTGGTCCCGGAGGTCGCGACGGCCAGGTCCCGTCCGGACACGACGGCGGTGAGTCCGCCGGGACGGAACGGGTCGGCGATGCCGATCCGCCAGGGTCTCCCCGGGGCCGATTCTCCGGCGACCTGCACGTCGCCGCCGCCGTTCACACTGTGGTCGCGCAGGCCGGCCGCCCACAGGCGTCGGGAGACCTGTTCCACGGCCCATCCTTTGACCATTCCGGACGGATCGAGCCTTCCGTCGATCTGGGTGGTGAACCAGCCTTGGCTGATCGCGGCCGTTTCGTCGCATCGCCGCAGGATCACGGCCACCTCAGGGTCACAGTCCGCCACGGTCAGTTCGCCACGGCCGAGCCTGCTGATCTGGGAGCCGGGCTTGTAGGTGGAGAAGACCTCGTCCACGTGGTGGAGCCAGAGCGCGGCCTCCCGGACGGTCCGCCGGGCCTGCGCGGTGGGAGCGCTGCGGATGTCCAGGGTGAACACGGTGCCCATGACGTGTTCGACGTGCCGGAAGTGGTCAGGCACCGGCTTTGTCCAAGGCGCTCTGCAGTGAGGAGATGTATCCCTCGCTGGTGTAGGTCGCACCGGAGACCACGTCGATGTGGGCGTTCTGGGCGGACATGGTCTCCTCAACCAGTTGCGGAACGGCGAACGAGGTGATCTGGCGGTCGCGGCCGTTGCCGGACGGCGCCAGCGGGACCTCGACGGCCGTGATGCGCGAGCCCGCCATGGTGATCGCGACCTGGACGGGACCGTATCTGGTGTCGATCAGGTCCCCGGTGACGGTCGTGGACGTGGGCACGGGCCCGTTGGCGGGCGTCGTCGCGCCGGGATCGGCGGACTGGTGGATCGGCTCGGCGATGGGCCGGGGGGCTTGATGGGGTTTGCCAGACAGGAGCAGGACCATGCCGGTCACGGTCACGAGGGTCGTCAGGAATGCGCGGAGCACGGGAATCTCCTCTCAGAGCTCGAACGATTCGTGGTGGATGCGCCTTCGGGGAACACCGGCCTCGCGGAGGGCCGGTAGCGCGGTCGCGGTCATGCCGGGTGGCCCGCAGAGGTAGACGTCGTGCGCGGCGAGGTCGGGGACCATCCGGCGGAGGGCTTCGGCGGTGAGCGGGACCGCGTGGCGGGCGGGCTGGTCGGTGACGTAGTGGACGGCGGTGCCGCGGGCTGCCGCGATGGCGTCGAGTTCTCCGCGCAGAGCCAGGTCCTCGGGCCGCCGGGCCCGGTAGATCAGGGTCAGCTCGCCCGGCATCGTCTCGAACAGCGCTCGCAGCGGGGTGATCCCGACCCCCGCCCCGAGGAGCAGTGCCTTGCGGCTGCGGCGTCGCGCCTGGGTGAACGCCCCGTAGGGTCCTTCGAACCAGATCCGGGTGCCGGGCCGCAGCGTGGCCAGAGCCCGGCTGTGTCCGCCCGCCTCCTTGACGGTGATCCGCATCTGGCCGGGGAGTACGGGCGCCGACAGGGAGTAGGGGTTGGCCGTCCACCACAGGCCGGGGGCCAGGAACCGCCACCGGAAGAACTGGCCGGGTTCGGCCCCGAGTTCGTCGAGCTGGTGCCCGGTGACGTACACCGAGACGACCCCCGGCGACTCCCGCGTGATCTGGGCGACCTGTGGCCGGTGCCGCAGGGATCGGCGGATCGGGGTGAGGAATCGGTACCAGACGAGCAGGGCGCCCACCCCGATGTACAGGGCGTACCAGGCGGTCCTGGCCAGTGGCTGGGCGACGAAGTCCGCGCCGAGGGCGAGTTGGTGGGAGAAGGCCAGGAACACGGCGAGATAGGTGCAGAGGTGCAGGTAGTACCAGGTCTCGTAGCGCATCCGTCTGCGGGCGGCGCGAGCAGAGACCACACCGATGCCGAGAAAGATCAGGAAACCCAGCGTCCCCTTGATCATCTCGGGGTAGTCGAACACCAGGGTGACGGTCTGGCTCACGACGCCCGTCCGGGCCGTCACCGAGTACCCCCAGATGATCAGCAACGTGTGGGCGAGGGCGAGTGAGACCACATACCGGCCGCCCATCGCATGCCAGCGGGCCAGCCGGTCGGCGCCCACTTCGCGTTCCAGGACGGGGACCCTGGCCACGAGCAGGAGCAGGATCGCCGTGGCGTAGCCGGCGAGCAGGCCGGTGATCCGGCCGGCGTTCGTGAGCCAGCCGTCCAGCCCGACCACCGATTCGGTGTCCTGCCACCACAGCGCGATCACCGAGGCGGCGCCCACGCCGATCAAGGTGAGAATCCCCTCAGGACTGAGCCTGGGCCGGAACCCCGTCTGCTGATGTGTCCGCCGATGTCCCGGTCTGCGGACGCGGCTCCGCTCGATCGCTGTCATCGGGTCCCCCTCACGTCGATGAGAGCGACTCTGGCAGCGCAACCTCTGCGTTCCCTCTGATATCAGCCCGTGTGAGCGTGTTCAGAGGAAACGCAGAGGTTCGGGCGGGATGCTGAGCAGACCATGACCATCCATCCGCAGGAACTCCACCGCCCGGACGGCGAACCCGTCCGGGTGCTGGTCGTCGATGACGAGCCGGACATCGCCGAGGTGCTCTGCCGCGCGGTCCGCCAGGAGGGCTGGCAGGTGCGGTCCGCCGGCCACGGCGAAGCCGCGGTGGGCATCGCCCGGACGTTCCGTCCCGACGCGGTCGTCCTCGACATCATGCTCCCCGACCTGGACGGTCTCCAGGTCCTGCGCAGGCTACGTGCCGTCTCCCCGGACGTGTGCGTGCTGTTCCTGACGGCCCGGGACTCCGTGGAGGACCGCATCGCCGGGATCACGGCGGGCGGCGACGACTACGTGACCAAGCCGTTCAGTCTCGAAGAGGTCCTGGCCAGGCTGCGCGGCCTGCTGCGACGGGCGGGGATGACCCGGGCCACCGACCCCGCCGGGTTGCTGACCGTCGGGGATCTCGTGATGGACGAGGACGCCCGCGAGGTCACCCGGGACGGACGTCCCGTCGACCTGACTCCCACCGAATTCGAACTCCTGCGCTATCTCATGCGCAACCCCCGCCGCGTCCTCAGCAAGGCCCAGATACTCGACCACGTCTGGAGCTACGACTTCGGCGGCCAGGCCCACGTGGTCGAGCTCTACATCAGCTATCTGCGCAGAAAGATCGACCTCGGCCGGGAACCGATGATCCACACGGCGCGCGGGGTCGGTTATGTCCTCAAGCCGGGGACGCCGTGAGAACCCTCCGGGGTCGGCTGACCACCGGTCTCGTCCTGCTGCTGGCCGTCGCCTGCCTGGCCGTCGGCGTCGCCACCTCCCTCCTGCTCCAGCGGTTTCTGATCGGCAGACTCGACCAGCAGATCATCGCGACCGGGGGCCGCTTCCCGGCCAGCCTGGGGCACCGGGTCCAGGACCGCGACGCCGACGATCGTTACCCCGACACTCGTGGACAGGCGCCGGGAACCTTCGGCGCGCGGATCCTCGGCTCGCAGGTCGTCCAGCAGGGACTGGTCCGGAACGGGCCGGATTCCGACGACACGGCGGTGCGGCTGTCGGCAGTGGACCGGCGTTCTCTGCTCGCCGTCCCGGTGGACGGCGAGGGTCACCAGATCGAGCTCTCGACGCTCGACGACTACCGGGTCGTCGCGGTCCGCGGCGAAGGCGGTGAGGTGCTCGTCACCGGTCTGCCCGTCCACCCGGTGGAGGAGACGGTGGAGCGGCTGGTCCTGGTGGAGGCGGTGGTGTTCGTCATCGTGCTGCTCATCAGCGGGATGGCTGGCGCGGGGTTGATCCGCCTGTCGCTGCGGCCACTGCGCCGCGTCGCGACGACAGCCGTGAAAGTCACCGAACTGCCGCTGTCCAGCGGCGCGGTCGACCTGAGTCAGCGGGTGCCCGATGTCGACCGGCGCACCGAGGTCGGTCAGGTGGGCACGGCCCTGAACCGGATGCTCGAACACGTGGAAGAGGCACTGGAACACCGTCACGCCAGCGAGGAACGACTGCGTCGATTCGCCGCCGACGCCAGCCACGAGCTGCGCACCCCGGTCGCGGCGGTCCGCGGTCACGCCGAACTCGCGCTCCGCAGCCGGGAACCGCTGCCCGAAGACGTGCGGCACGCGCTGACCCGGATCGAGGCCGAATCCGTGCGGATGGGAGACCTCGTCGACGAACTCCTGCTCCTGGCGCGGCTGGACGCCGGTCGGCCCCTGCTCGAAGAGGAGGTCGACCTGACCCGCGTGGTGCTGGACGGGACGAGCGACGCCCGGGCGACCGGGCCGGACCACCGCTGGGTGCTGGAACTCCCGGAACGGCCGGTGCTGATCGTGGGGGACGGCCGGCGGCTGCACCAGGTGCTGATGAACCTGCTCACCAACGCCAGCAGCCACACACCCGCCGGAACCACGGTGACCGTACGGATAACCCGCCACGGAACTTGGGTGCGGCTGGAGGTCGAGGACGATGGCCCGGGGATCCCCAAGCCGATGAGCGACGAGGTCTTCGAACGGTTCGCCCGCGCGGACAAGAGCAGGACCCGCGCCAGCGGAGGCAGCGGCCTCGGCCTGGCCATCGTCAAGGCGGTGGTGCAGGCCCACGGCGGTCACGTCGCGCTGGAGAGCACGCCCGGCCACACCCTCTTCCGAGTGGACCTCCCCGGCGACCGCAAGGGTTCTCACCTTCCCGGTGACCCTACTTGACCTGGACATATCTGGCCTTCTCGCTGGGTACGTTCCGGCTGGAAGCCGCAGCCTGGACACTGCTCGGAATCGCCTGTGGGCCATAACCGCTCGGTGGCGCGGCACAGTGCCGAGTTCATCGCCGGGGGGAATTCATGACGGACGCAGGGCGTCGTGTCCCACAAGACGGGGCGCACCGCGGGGAGTGTCCGGCCAGTGTCTTCGCGCGGCGCTCGTTCCTCCAGGGCACAGTGGCCGCGGGCGTCGCCGGAGCGGTGGGGCTGCTGGACGATGGCGCCATCGTCGACACGGTCGGCGACAGGAACGCCAGGACGGGTGTGATTCCGTTCCACGGCTACTATCAGGCGGGCATCGCCACGCCGCCGCAGCCGATCGGGACCTTCGCCTCCTTCGACGTGACGGCCGCCGGTCGCGATGAGCTCACCGACCTGTTCCGGACGCTGACCGCGCGGGCCCGCTTCCTGACCGGAGGCGGCACGCCACCGAAGCCGTCCCCGGATTCCGCGTCCCCGGACAACGGCATCCTGGGAGCCTCGGTCGTGCCGGATGATCTCACCGTGACCGTCGGCCTGGGCGCCGGCCTCTTCGACGACCGCTACGGATTGGGCGCGCGCAAGCCGGCTCAGCTCATCACCATGACGCCGTTCCTGCACGACGACCTGAACCCCGCGCTGTCCCAGGGCGACCTGCTGATCCAGCTGTGCGCCGGGCACCGGGACACGCTGGTGCACGCGATGCTCGACATCCTGGCGCACACCGGCGGCGCGATGAAGCTGCGCTGGCACATCGACGGCCAGCGCAATCCGCCCCGCCCCGTCGGCACACCCCGGGACTGGTTCGGTTTCAAGGACGGCATCTCCAACCCCGACACCACGAACGCCATCAAGATGAACCAGGAGGTCTGGGTCCAGCCGGGCACCACCGAGCCCGCCTGGTCGGCCGGCGGCACCTACCAGGTGCTGCGCCTGGTTCACTTCGACATCGAGAAATGGCAGCGGGTGCCGGTGGCCCAACAGGAGCGGATCTTCGGCCGCCGCAAGGCCAGTGGCGCCCCGATGTACGCCGTTTCCGACGACGCCCCCGACAGCCTCGATCCCATCTACACCAACGACCCGCAGGGGCTGATCACCCCGCTGGACTCCCATGTCCGGCTCGCCAATCCGCAGACCCCCGAGACGGCGGCCACGAGCTCCATCCTGCGCCGCAGCTACGACTACAACCGGACCGTCAACGAACGAGACGGTCTCGATCTGGGACACCTGTTCTGCTGCTTCCAGCGTGAACTCGACACCTACATCGCCATGCAGACACGGCTGGAAGGCGAAGCGCTGGTGCCCTACATCAGTCCGCGCGGTGGAGGCTACTTCTTCGCCCTGCCGGGCGTGCGCGACCCGCAGGACTACTACGCCCGCGGGCTCCTGGCCTGACCGCCGGCAGAGTCCGTTCAGGACGAGAGGCGGTCCGGGCCACCGGCCGAACCCCGCGAGTCATACAGGAGGCGCCATGCGTTTCTGCCGGCCACGCCGTATCGGCAGGAAGAGCCCGAAGCCGCACCGGACAGTACTGGGATTCAGCGCTGGAGTGCTGCTGGTCTCCGGTCTTCCCGCCGCGTCGGCCGGCCCGGTCCCGGCGTCATCCGCGGTCCTCCTCCCGGGCGTCGAGGGGCGCGTGTACGTCACCAACCAGCTCGACGACACCGTTTCCGTCATCGATGCCCGGACGAACAAGGTCGCCGCGACCGTACCGACCGGTTCGGCGCCCGAAGGCATCGCGGTCGCCCCGGACGGCGGGCACGTCTACATCGCCGAGAACGGTTCGGGAATGGTCTCGGTTCTCGACACCCGGACGAACACGATCGTCGCGAGCGCGCCGGTCGGGAAGGATCCCAGCGGTGTCGACCTGAGCCCGGACGGCAGGTTCCTCTACGTCGCCAACGGCGGTTCGAACAGCGTCTCCGTGCTCGACACCCGAACCAACCGGGTGACCGCCTCCATCCCGGTCGGCAGCTCCCCGGTGAGCGTGACCATCAGTGGCGACGGTGCCACAGCCTACGTCGCCAACTCCGGCTCGGGCAGCGTGTCGGTCATCGACACCCGGACCCGCCGGGTCGTCCGGGACCTGGCCGCGGGCCGCTCTCCCGTGGGCGTCTCCGTCACCCCGGACGGCGAGTCCGTCTATGTCGCCAACGAGTCGGCGGCGAGCGTCTCGATCATCGAAGCCCGTACAGGCACGGTGAAGGCCACCGTTCCGGTCGGCGAAGGCCCGTTCGACGTGGCACTCGGACCGGACGGCCGGTCGGCCTACGTCGCCGTGCTGGGCCCGGGGAACGTCTCGGTGCTCGACACCCGGACCCGCCGCGTCTCGGCGACCGTTTCCGTGGGCCCCCCGGGCACCGACCCGTTCAACGTGGCCGTCACCTCCGGCGCTGTCTACGTCACCGAGCAGGGAGCGGGCACCCTCACGGTCATCGACCCGAAAACGCTCAAGGTCGTCGCGACGATCCCGGTCGGCAACAGCCCCTACGGTGTGGCGGCCATGGTCGTCGCGTAGGGACGGTCTGCCTCGCCGCCAAGCCGCCTGTGCCTGTGAGGCTCATGCGAACTCCTTGAAGGCTGGGGCGGGCGACTGCGCGGTGGGGGACGAGGTACCCGTCCACGTGGCCCGAAAACGAGGCGAACAGGTGCCGCAAGCCCTGCGAGGCGACCCGGGAGCTGCGCGCGACCCTGGAGGCGCTGAGAGTGGTAGGGCTTGGGTCATTTACCTGGGCGACTGGCTTTGGTCACATTGAGGCTGCCCGCAGAAGCAGGGCTGCTACAGCGAGGACGAGGATCACCCCTGGGTTGACGATGCCTTTGACGTCGCTCTTGCGCAGATGGGTGCCGATGGCGCCGATGAAGTAGAGCACCAGGCCCACGGCCGCCGCGATGCCGAGCAGGCCGTACCACAGGCCGATGACCAGGCCCGCCGCGGCTGCGATCTCACACGCCGCCAAGAACGGGTACAGCCCCAAAGGCACGCCGAGTTGTTCGGTGAAGGTCTGCACGACGCGTTTCTGGCGAGTCAGCTTGGCCCATGCGGACGGCAGCAGGCCTAGCGCGAGCAGGACCGCGATGACTGCGTAGGCAACGAACATGGTCACTCCAAGTGATTGATCACGGCAATTGTTTGAGCGGGCGGGCGAGAAGGCCGCGGTTTGTCCACCCGGGGTGAGATGGGCCGTCAGGCGGTGTTCGCGCGCAGACGCTCGGCGAGGTGCTTGGCCTTGGTGACCGCGTCTTGGAGAGCCTTGGCGCGCGAGGCTTCTGCGAGCGGGATGAGCTGGGCCATCGCGGGGTTGGTGGCGGCGAGGGTCAACTCGGGGACGATGAAGTCGACCTCGACGCCGAGATACACGGTCAAAACGTCGCGCAGGTAGTTCTGGACGTATTCGAAGGGCTCACGCGGGGTCCCCGGCGAGTAGGAGCCGCCGCGGCTGGCGACGACGACGACCGGTTTGCCCTTGACGGTCGAGTCCTCGCCCGCCGTTCGCCTCGGCAGGATCACATGGTCCAGCCATGCCTTGAGGGTCGAGGGAATCGAGAAGTTGTACATCGGTGCGCCGATCAGCACGGCGTCCGCAAGCTCCAATTCCTCGACCAGCCTGATGCGCTCTGCGAAGGCGGCGGCCTGCTCTCGGCTGTGGTCGGTAGGCGCGGCGAATCCGGCGGTGGCGGCGATGCCGTCTAGGTGCGGAACAGGGTTGGCGGCCAGGTCGCGATAGATCACGACGTTTTCCGGGTGCTGCTCCTGCCAGGCCTTGTGGAAGGCCTGCGTGACCGCGCGTGAGGCGGATGCCGACAGCGGGAAGACGGACGTGTCCAGGTGGAGCAGGGTAGCCATGGGTGTCTCCTGTGACCAGCGGCCCGGATCATCCGCCCAGGCCGCAATTAGTATGTAACTATATTTCTCACAGTAGCTTACTTTTTCTCAGTAGCAAAGGATGTGGGTAGTACTATGGGTACATGGCTGATGAGGGGACTCCCGGTGAAGCGGGGTGCGGGCGGGTCGAGGATGGCATCGGGCCCGTCTTCCAGTTGCTGGGAAAGCGCTGGACGGGCATGATCGTGGCCGCGCTGCTGCGGGGTCCGGTGTACTTCGGCGAACTGCGCAGGTCCGTCCCCGGTGTGAGCGAACGCATGCTCTCCGACCGGCTCACCGAACTCGGCGCAGCAGGGCTGATCGTCCGCGAAGTCAATGAAGGGCCACCGCTGCGCGTCTCCTACCGGCTGACGGAGTCCGGTGCCGCGCTGGAGCCGGCGCTGAAGGAATTGGCGCGATGGGCCAACCAGCATCTGAAGGACAGCCGGCCGACGCAGACGACGAGCGTAGGCGCTTGAGGTGTGATCACCATGTCAGGCGGCTGGACTCAGGTGAATGTCCATGTCAGCGTCTGGGTCAGGATTTTCGCTTCGGCGCGGGCTCGTAGATCCGGCGTCGGGTGACCACGTCGGCCGGGTCGATCGACTCGGCGACCTCCTCCAGCGTGAAACCGAGCCGTTGGGCGGCCTTGATCACAGTCAGCAGGGTGACGGTCCCCGGCGGATAGGCGCGGTGCCCGCCCGGACTTCGCTGTGGTTCGGCGATCAGCCCGCGCCGTTCGTAACAGCGCAAGGTCAGCAGCGAATTCGCCGAAAGAACCGACGAGCCAGACACCGAGAACGACCCGTGCACATCCCCCTAAAAGATCTTCATCCATCGGAATTGGCGATTGCTTCTGGGTGCCGGAGCGGTTGCGACCATGTCGGGGAAGAGAAGATCAGGGGGAAATGGGAATGAGTGAGCAACCGCCGAACACGACCACTAATGCCGGTGTCCCCGTGGCCAGCGATGAGTACGCACTCACGGCCGGTCCCGCCGGCCCTGTGCTGCTGCAGGATGTCTACCTGAATGAGAAGCTGGCCCACTTCGTCCGCGAGCGTGTCCCCGATCGTGTTTATCACGTCAAGGGCGGCGGCGCCTTCGGCTATTTCGAGGTGACCGCTGACGTCACCCAGTGGACCAAGGCCGCCTTTCTCAACCAGGTCGGCAAACGCACACCGATGCTGGTGCGCTTCTCGTCGGTCGCGGGCGAAGAGGGCTACCCGGACTCCGACCGCGATGTGCGCGGCGTCGCCCTCAAGTTCTACACCGAAGAGGGCAACTACGACCTGGTCGGCAACAACACGCCGGTCTTCTTCGTGCGTGATCCCATGAAGTTCCCCGACTTCATCCACTCGCAGGAGCGAATGCCCGACAGCGGCCTGCGCAGCAACAATATGCAGTGGGATTTCTGGACGTTGTCGCCTGAGTCGGCGCACCAGGTGACGATCCTGATGAGCGACCGGGGCACGCCGCGCTCCTGGCGGCACATGCACGCCTTCAGCAGCAGCACGTACCTGTGGGAGAACGCCGGGGGCGAGAAGTTCTGGGTCAAGTATCACTTCAAGACCGAGCAGGGCATCCAGAACTTCACCGACGCCGAGGCCAGGGCCATGCGCGCGGAGGATCTCGACTGCCACCGGCGTGATCTGCGCGAGGCGATCGACCGCGGGGACTACCCGGCCTGGCGGCTGGAGATGCAGGTCATGCCGTGCCAGGACGCGGCCGACTACCGGTTCAACCCGTTCGACATCACCAAGGTCTGGCCGCACGAGGACTATCCGATGATCCCGGTCGGCCGGATGGTGCTCGACCGCAACCCCGACAACTTCTTCGCCCAGATCGTGCAGTCCGGGTTCGAGGTGTCGAACATGGTCCCGGGCATCGGGCCCAGTCCGGACAAGATGGTGCTGGGACGGATGTTCGCCTACGGCGACTCCAACCGCTACCGCACCGGCCCGAACTACGACCAGCTGCCGGTCAACCGGCCGCTCAGCGAGGTGCGCAACTACAACAAGGACGGCCCGATGCGCGTCCAGCACTCCGACGGCCAGCCGGTCTACGCGCCCAACAGCTACGGCGGCCCCCGGGCCGACGCGCACCGCTACCGCGATCCGGGCTGGTTCGTGGAGGCCGCCGAGATCATGCGCGCGGCCTACGTGGCGCACAAAGACGACGACGACTTCGTCCAGCCCGGCACGCTCTACCGTCAGGTGATGTCGCCGACCGACCGGGACCATCTGGTCGGCAACATCGTCTGGCACCTGAGCCAGGGGGTGGAGCGCTTCATCCAGGAACGCGCGGTCAACGACTACTGGAGCAAGGTCGACCCCGACCTCGGCAGGCGCATCGCCCGCGATCTGGGTCTGGCGACCCCCGCGCGGTAGAGGGCGCAGACGCAGGCGGGTCACGAACAAGTCCAGCGCGACCCGCCATCGTCGAAGCGTCGGCAAGAACCCATCCGCCTGGAGCTGATTCTCGGTTAGGGGACCACTTCGATGTTGGCCATCATGCCGTGGTCCTCATGATTGAGGATGTGGCAGTGGTAGGGATACTTTCCGAGGTAGTTGCGGAAGCGCATCCGGATGACGACCTCCCCGCGGAGCGGGAGCTGAACGGTGTCCTGCCAGCCGCGGGCGTTGTAAGGCTTGCCGTTGATGCTCATGACCTGGAAGTCGTTGACGTGGATGTGGAAGGTGTGTTCCTCGTCGGACGTGTTGTTCACCGTCCATTCCTCGGTGGTGTTGAGCCGGGCGCGGATGTCGATCCGGTCGGCGGCGAATTGTTTGCCGCCGATGTAGAACTGGGTTGAATCGCCGTTCTCGGAGAAGGTGATGGTGCGGCGGCGGTCGATCTTGTCCTTGGCGAGGTCGTCGACGGGGGCGAAGGTCGCGGGCAGAGCCGCAGGAGTCATGGGCTCGCCGGTGGAGACCAGGGTGGCCAGGGTCGTCTCCGGGTAGTCGTCGCCTGCCGGGCCGGTGGTGTACTCAAGGGTTCGCAACGTGCTGCGGCCCGCTGCGGGGCCCTGCACCAGGACGTCGAAGCGGCTTCCCGGCGGCATGACGATCGTGTCGGCGCCCCAGGGCTCGTTGACGGGGTTGGCGTCCTGCGCGATGACGAGGAAACGAGTCCCCGGCAGATTGACCTTGTAGGCGATGTCGGCACCGATGTTGGCCATCCGCCACAGTTGCGTCTCTCCGGGCCGGATGGTGATGACGGGGTCGATCTGCCCGTTGACGGTGCGCGTTGTCGGCGCGTTGCTGTCGATGCCGGCGGTCGGGATGGCGCCGTCGCGGACCTGGAAGTCCTTCAGGGCGATGAGGCGCTGGGTGATGTTCCGTAGCTCGGGCGGCAGGTAGTTTTCGAGTCCGTCGATGATGATGGCGCCTGACAGGCCGGCCAGCACTTGCGGTTCGCTGAACGGGTGGCCGTGGGAGTGGTACCAGTAGGTTCCCGGCGCCAGGTCCTTCGGCAGCCGGTAGCTGTAGTGGTAGGTCTGCCCGGGGTGGATGTGCAGGTAGATGTTGTCGGAGTTGCCGCGCGGTGAGACGTGCCAGCCGTGGGTGTGCAGGTTGGTGTGCTCGGGCAGCATGTTGACCAGGGTCAGATCGAGCTGGTCACCCGGCCGCAGCCGGATGGTGGGCGGCATGTACTCGCCGTTGTAGGTCAACGCCCGCACCTGTTTGCCGCCCAGGTCGACGGTGCGCATCTGGGCTACCAGCCGGATCTTCAGCGTCTTGTTCCGGCTGACCAACTGGCGAGGCTCGCGAAGCGCGGTCTGGGTCGTTTCGGTTCCGGTGGGGCTCACCGTGGCGACGGGGGTATCCGCAGGGGAGCCGCCGCAGCCGCTGATCGCGACGGCCGTGGCCACGAGCAGGCCGACCAGCATCCGTCCTCTGCCTGCCGGTCTTTTCGGCCGCGCAGTTGCCTTGAAGCCGATCGCGGACATGGGTCCCCCTCACACGAACGTCAAGGGGGGCTCAAATGCTATGGCTCCGGCGGTCGGCGCTCTGGGCCGACACGCAAGCGTGTCCCGATGGCGGAGAACAGGGCTGCGGATAGTTACTCGGGCTGGTATGGACAAAAAGTGCGGAAATGCTGAAACGCCTGTTTTGAACCCTTTGTGGTTGAAAATGGCGTAGCTGAGGGGAGGCTTCAGACGAACGATTCTTTGGCGCATCCGAGGAGATCCATATGGCCAAGCGCTCTTCCAAGCCCTGCAGCCAGCCGTGGCTGCACGTCGACGGTGCGCAGATCCAGGAGTTCGGCACCGTGCGGACGTTCCCGCTCGGGCTGTCCGCGCAGGCGCGCGAGTACTCCTGCCAGCGGCTCAATCAGATTCTCGCCGACACCCAGATCCTCTACAGCCTGTACATGAAGCACCACTGGCTGATGCGAGGCCCGACCTTCTACCAGCTCCATCTGCTGCTGGACAAGCACGCCGGCGAGCAACTGGAACTGGTGGACGCGCTGGCCGAGCGGGTGCAGACGCTGGGTGGCGTCGCCGTGGGGGACCCGCGCCACGTGGCTGAGATCACCGTCATCCCGCGCCCGCCGGACGGCTGCGAGGAGGTCCCGGCGATGCTGTCGCGCCTGGTCGAGGCGCACGAGACGATCCTGATCGCCTGCCACGACGCGGCCGCCCGCACCCAGGAGAAGGGCGACGACGGCACCAACGACCTGCTGGTCTCCGAGGTCATCCGCACGGGCGAGCTGCAGACCTGGTTCCTGATCGAGCACCTGGTCGACACCCCGCTGGTCGAGTCACCTCGCACCTGACGCGGTTACGCGAGGGGTTTGCCCAGTTGTTCGGCCACGGCGGCGATGTCCTCGCGGCCGTGGCCCGCGTCCACCACCTGCTGGAGCGCCTGCCGCAGCAGGCTGCCCAGACGGGAGGGGCCATCGCGCTCGTCGGCCAGCAGGGTGAGATCCTTGAGCGCGAGAGCGAGCGGGAATCCCGGCGGGTAGCTGTGGGCCTGGATCTCTTCGGCTTTCTGCATCGCGTACGGCATGCTCAGGGGTCCGCCGTCGAGCACCTGCAGCACCGAGGCGGGATCCACGTCCAGTTGCCGGCAGGCGAGCAGGGTGTCGGCCATAGCCACGACCGACGCCGCCATCCAACTGTTGACGATCAGCTTCACCCGGGAGGCCCGGCCCGCCGCGCCCACGTACAGAGTGCGCGTGCCGAGCACGTCCAGGACGGGCCGGATACGTTCGAGCGCGTCCTGGGCGCCGGAGACGATCAGCGTCAACGTGCCGTGCGCCGCCGGTTCACTGCTGCCCGAGACGGGGCAGTCGAGCATCGGCCGTCCGGCTTCGGCGGCCTGTCGTACCAGCCGGTCGGCCCAGGCGCCCCCGACGGTGCTCATCTGCAGCCAGACGGCGTCCTCGCGCATGGCGGGCAGGAAGCGGTCGGCCAGCGAGGCGACCACGTCGCCGGTGGGCACCATGGTGATGACCACGTCCGCCCCGGCGACGGCCTCCTCCGGACTGGCCGCCGCCGTCACGCCCACGGCGGTGAGCGCGTCGAGCTTGTCGACGGACCTGTCCCACGCGTGCACGTCGAGACCCTGGCCGGCCATGCGCCGCGCCATCGCCGAACCCATCAGCCCCGTCCCGATGACCGCGATCTGTACCTTCTCCATGACGATGCCTCCCACGAGGGACTTGCCCCGCCAGCGTTCACATGTCCGCCGCCAGAGGGCAAAGCCGGCCCCAGGATGCCTATAGGCAATTAGCCCGAAAGCGTGGCCTCACCGGAGAGGACGATTCGCTGACCGGCGCTCCGGCGCGGCAAGTCGTCACGACGCGTAATTGGTCGAATACCCTTGCTAGCCTCGACGCTCGTATACGAGGAGGTATCCGACGACATCTGGGCATGGGCGACCAGCACACCTACAGCCGTACGCGTGATGGTGCGGAGCGCCTCTGCCACACATGGGCCGGTCGTTCTCCGGCCGAGGCCCACTCAGGTATCCCATCCCACAACTCTTCGCGGAGCCAGGTGAGCGGCGTCCAGGAGACTCCAATCAAGCAGGACGTACAAAAATGATCATGATGCACCTTGCCGTCTTGGCTGTTGCCTCGACGATCGCCGCCAACTCGACTGCGGGCGCTATGACCGACATTCCCAACGGCAATGGCAACACCTACAACAGTGGCAATTACCGAGGCGACAAGGTGGGTGTGAACAGCGGTAACTTTTCTAACATCAGAAACTCCCCTAACAGTGGCAACGAATCTGTCAGCGGAAACAACGCACTCGGCCCTCAACGCATCGTCGTCAGACGCGTCATTGTTAGACGCGTTATCGCCAGACGCGTCATCAACAAACGCCTCAAGATCCATTAACGCCCCGATCCATGAGGTGTCCGGCTTCCATCCGGTGACGAAGCCGACCAGGCGCTCTACTCGGTCCGGGTCAGCGGTAGAGGATCTTCTTCTCGGCGCCACGTCAGCCACGCCGTCGATCGCACTGCCGATGTGGTCCGCGGTCCACACCTTGAGGTCCCCACCGGGTAAACGTCGAAGGTTCCCGGCCCGGAAGGCGTAGGAGGAGCCAGTTGCCTGCTCAGGTCCTCGACCCATACCGTTCGAACCCGATGTGACGCTGACCTGGCCGATCAGGCCCGCGCCGCCCGCGCGTCCTGCTGGGGCCTTAGGGCATCGTCTGTTTTCAAGTGCCGCTGAGCGCCTCGGCGAAGCGATCCACCTGGGTCACGTCCGAGGCCCAGCAGTAGAACATGACCTCGTCGGCGCCGACGTCCCCCATCCGGGTGGACGTGTCGCGGATCTGGCCCGGCGTGGTGAGCAGGCCCGCCGCCGCGCCCTCCGCGAAGCCAGCCGGCAGGTTCATGTACTGGGGGCCGCTGTAGTAGTCGTACAACCGGTCGCGTGCCTCCTTGATCAGGTGATCCGGCCCCAGGGCGGCGTTGACTTGGGCGACCAGCCGGGGGCGCCCCGTCCGTCCCTGCGCCTGCCACTCCCTCTCGGTGGCCCGGAACAGGTCCTCGGCGTCGGACAGGTGTGCCGCGCACAGGAAACCGTCGCCCACGCGGGCGGCGCGACGGATCCCGGCCGGGCTGAAGGCGCCGAACAACATTTCCGGGCCACCCCGGCGGCCGGGCTCGGGCCCGATCGGGCCGATCCCCTCGGCGTACGGCTCGCCCGACCAGACACGGCGCATCGCTTCCAGCATCTCGTCCAGCCGCGCCCCCCGCCGATGGACGTCCACACCCACGGCCGCGTAGTCGTCCCGGCGCGCCCCCAACCCGATGCCGAGCGTGAAGCGCCCTCCCGACATGCGGTCCAGGGTCGCGCACTGCTTGGCCAGCAGCGCCGGCTCGCGGAGCGGAGCCAGCAGCACCTCGGTCTGCAGGCGGATTCTGGCAGTCGCCCCCGCGAGCACGGACAGGGCCACCAAAGGCTCGGGATTGTCGTAGACGAGCCGGTCCAGCAAGGCGAGCGTGCTGAACGGTCCCTCCTCCGCACGCCGAGCCCACTCCAGCAGGGCCCCAGGTTCACTGATGGGCAGGCCGAGACCGACTTTCATGAGTCCCCCCGAGCGTTCTCACCGCCGGCGAGCCGCCGCCGGTTGCGCCGCGCACCCGTTCACCGTGCCCGCCGCGCCCCCGCTGACGCCTCGTGGCGCATCTCCGGCCACAACCTTTCCGCCTCCTTGGAGCGGTGGTCACCGAGTCAGGCCCTGTTCAGTTGGCGCCGACGACCTTGAAATCCTGGTTGACGAAGATGTGATGCGGCCAGTTGACGCCGACATTGTGGACCTGGTAAATGCCTTCGCTCACCTGCACAACACGGTTGACCACGCCCCCCTGATAGGTGGCCAGCGCAGCTTCCGCCGCCTTGATCGCTGTCGCTCCGCTGACGATCGTCCCCTCGCCCTCGGTGTAGTTCGCGGGGATCTGACCCTCCTCCTTCGGCGCGGACGGTGCACCGCGCTGGAAAGCGACCACCTGCGCCGGGGAGTAGGCCGAAGCTTGGCCCCCAACCGGTTGGACGATGACCTGCGTGGCCGTAATGGCCGTTCCATTGACCGTCCCGAGTACGAGGACGGGTTCGCCCGTCGCGACCGCACTGGCCGAGGTTGATGTCGTCCCCTTCTTGTATGTCGTGGAAGACGCCTCGGTAATGGTCACCTGTTGATCCCCCGACGTCGACAATGTGAAGCCCGACGTGGACACGCTGCTGACCGTGCCGACTGCTCCCCCTGCCGCCGATCCCGACCGGGCGTTGGAGCCCCCGCCCCCGGATCGGGGACCGCCGCTGGGGGCCGCGCCGTGCCCTGCGGGGGAGGAGGACGCGGCCGCCGTCGAGGGAGATGTGACTGTTGCCGAGGGGGATGCGCCGCAACCGGCGGACAATCCGATCACCGCAGACATCAGCGCAGCGGCGAGTTTGCGGGAGAACATTGAAACCACTTTCTGTCGTTCGATGGAAACGCGCCCAGCCTCGCAAGTCACGCTTCGGCTCCCCGCAGAAAAGGGTGAAGGCTTCCTGTGCAAGAGACGGCCCTGCTCAAGCCCATGATCGCGGGCGCGGTGATCAACCGTCGCTCTGCGATCCGGGCCTCGCATGAAGGGCGTCTCCAACTGAACGAGCGCACTTTGGCCATCGCCGGTCACGGGCCCAAGGGCTGCGCGAGGCGACCGGGCGAACGGGCCCCGACCTGGAGGAAGCGGCGAGGCTCGGATTGAGCGGTAGACGTTAACCCCGATCGACCTGTAGATACGCGCTTGTCTCCCCCCGTGACCGAAATCCCGCACCAGAGGATGACGACGAGCCCCAGCCCGGGGACTTCGCCTTCAATATTCACGCTTCTCTACCGAGGTCCACGCGGACACGGCGGCGGCGGGCGAGCCGCCTCTCACCCACCGATATAGGCGCATTGTCCGGTCTGGACCCGAACATCCTGTTACCCGACCGGTGATCGGCGACGACGGCATCGCGTCCGCCGACTTCGGGCCCATCTTCGCGGAGTTCGAAGCCGATATCGAACCGCGGGAGCGCTCCCATTCGCTGCCGGAAATGTTCCGATATCCCGTGCCGCAATACCCGCAGAGGCTAGCCTGAGCGCATTATCGGGCGATCATCCGAATCGTGCGGGGTGAAGCGGTGATGGTTCGGCGCGCGCTGGGATCTCACGAATTCGAGCACATCGGTGAATACCGGATCGTGTCCCTGCTGGGCGAGGGTGGCCAGGGTGCGGTTTACCTCGGGCAGTGTCCCGGCAGGGCCGATGTGGCGATCAAGGTGTTGCACGCGCGCTTCGCCGCCGACCCCGAAGTCAGGCGGCGGTTCCTGCGCGAGGCGGAGGTGGCCGCGAGCGTCGCCGCCTTCTGCACGGCCAGAGTGCTCGGCACCGGGTTCGCCGGTGAGCGCCCGTACATCGTCACCGAATACGTCCCCGGACCCTCACTCGACGAGCTGGTCAGGACCGGCGGGCCGCGGACCGGCGGCGGCCTGGAGCGGCTGGCGATCGCCACGCTGACCTCGCTGGCCTCCATCCATCGGGTCGGCATCGTGCACCGCGACTTCAAACCGGGCAACGTGGTGCTCGGCCCCGAAGGGCCGGTCGTGATCGACTTCGGCATCGCCCGCGCGCCCCACCACATGACCAGCAACACCCAGCTGGTCGGCACTCCCGCTTTCATGTCGCCCGAGCAGCTGACCGACAGGCCGCTGACAACGGCCTCCGACATGTTCTCGTGGGCTGGCACGATGGTCTTCGCCGCGACCGGCCGGATCGCCTTCCCCGGCCAGACCATCCCGGCGATCCTGCACGCCATCCTGTCCGGCCGGGCCGACATCTCGGGCGTACCCGATCCGCTCCGGCCGCTGGTGGCCGCCTGCTTGAGCAAGGACCCGGAGGCACGCCCGGCCGCAGGGCTGTTGCTGCGCCAGCTCACCGGCGACCACCCCGCGTCCACACCTCCGACAAGACAACCGGAAAGACCGCAGGCCGAAAATCGGCGCGGACGGCATGCGGCGGCCCAGCCGTCGCAGGCACCCCGCGGGGCGACGCTCGTCGAGGAGGCCGCCGGTCAGGTCGCCGGACTACCAACGCCGGAGCCCGATCTGCGGTCGACCCGGCCGTCCCGGTTCGTGGTGCCCAGGTCGCTGCGCGCGATGTCCCGCAGGTCAGCGCTCGCCCTGGCGGCCGCGGTGCTGCTCGTGGGGTCCGGAGCAGTGCTCGTGCCGTCCGTCTTCGGTGGTGGCGCGGCGGCCCGGCAGCCGCTCGATCTGGAGGCGTTCCCCCAGGTAGACTCCGCCGACCGGTTCGCCGCCGACACCTCGGGGAAGTACGTCACCTTCCAGCCGAACCCCGCAGAAGAGCTGCCCGTGACCAAGACCGGCGGCGGCGCTTTCGCCGGAACCGGACCGATCCCCTTCTTCGGCCTCGTCGCGGGACCTGACATGCCGTCCTCGGGCGAAACCGTCAGCGTCGTGACCGTCGGCACCTTCACCGAGGTCGGCGAAGCCGAGGACAGCCTCTTCGTCGGCTGGGTGAAGGACGGCGACAACTACGTGACCGCCTGGTACAACCACACCCGCAAAGACTCCGGGATCAACGTCCGGGTGGACGGCACGTTCCTCAGCACCCCCGGCGAGACCCTCCTGTCCCTCAAGAAGGGAGACCGCTTCGCGTTGCGGGTGTCCGATGCCACGGTCACCGCCTATGCCGAGATCAGCGGGGTGTGGCGTCGGCTGGGCTCCGCCACCATCGGCGACGTGCTGTCCGTCGCGCGGACTCGAGAGCAGTACCGGTACGGATTCGGCGTGCGAGGCTCCACCGGAACGATCAGCATCGGCGGACTGGAAGGGCGTAGCGCCTGAGGCGAGGCGACCCGCCGGTCCTACAGAACCCGGCACGTGTGGGCGGCCGCCAGGACGAGATAGGCGCTGGCCGTCTAGGTATCCCCATATTTCACGGCCTGCCTGCCAATGAATACAAAGAACAGCTCGATTGGCTTCTGCAGTATAGGAGGCAGGCGTCCAGTCGTACCCGAGGGAGAGGACGGTGAGCAGCGAGGAGATCGGGGCACGCGATTGGTCTACGGGTTGAGAGTTGCCGACCGGCTGATTCGAGTTCATCTAATGCGGCTCCGCAAGAATCACCTTCCCACCTGTGCACCTACGTCCCCACCAGCAGACCCGGTTCGATCCCATCGTGGTGGTGGTCGTTCCTGCCTATCTCAGATGCCAGCCTTCCGTACCATCCTGGCCAGCCATCCGGAGAAGTCCCGCACTTGTGGTCGAGAAGTTTCGCGCCCGCTGGGGCGTCTGGGTGAAACGGCGCCAGCGCAAGCCAGCGGACGTCCCTTTGGGTGATGTCGGTTATGCCGATTTCCTCACGGAGTCCCTATACTCGCGTGACAGTTGGTGTGGAACAGTCCAATTAGGGGCGTAGAGCCGCATGGCCGACGAGATCAAGTACGAGTACACGACCGTGCGGACAGTTCGCGGCACCGACGGCTTGGTGATCTCGAAGATGCGGAAGGACGGCTGGGAGTTCGTCAGCCAGACCCCGGGCACGCTTCGCTCCACCCTTGACTTCCGGCGGCCGAAGAAGCCGCAGCCGTGGTTCCTGATCGGTGCATTGGCTGCCGTCCTCGTGATACTCAGCGTCGCCATCGGAACCGCCGCCGCGCTCAGCGGTGGGGGCGAGAGTAGCGACGAGTCGGATAGGTCGACGGCTGCCATGAGCGAGGAGCCTTCCGTTACGTCGGCTCCGACCGTGGCCGCGTCGGGTGCCGCTGAGGTGATCACACCTCGGAACAATCCGGAGTTTGCGGCGCTATTGAAGGCGGACTCTTGCGATGACGCGAACCTGGACTTCGCGGCCAAGTACGAGGGCCGGACAATCGCGTTCAACGGCTCGATCGTCAACATGGCGCCCCACGGGGACTACGACACCCGCTACGACTTCCTCCTGGGCCCGGGCGACAAGGGACCGAACACGGGAATCGGCCCGGCCTTCAAATATGAGGACGTCAACGTCTTGGAACTGAAACTGACCGGCAAGAACGTCCCCGACACCATCGGCGTGGGCGACAAGTTCCGCTTCGTCGCCGAGGTGGGCGAATTCAACGCGGACCAGTGCCTCTTCTTCCTCGACCCGGTCTCGACGAGAGTTCGCTAGTCTCGCTGGCTCAACCGCCACAAGGTGCGGGACCTGACTTTCGTCAGGGGTGGTTCTGGCGGATCGTCGCATCTTTCCGTGCGGGCCAGCTCCATGGCCAGTTCCCGCTCACCGGTACCCACGCCCCCGATCGCGGCCGCGATCACCGCCCGGGTCCCGCACTGAGCTCTTTTCATCCTGAGTAGCGAGTGGTTTCGATGGTCTCCAGGGTGAGGATTGCCTGCACGATCGCGGTGGCCCGGTGCGGGCAGCAGCGCAGTTTGGTCAGGACTTTCCAGGTCTTCAACGTTGCGACCGCGCGTTCGCCCATGGCCCGGATGCGGGCGTGGGAGCGGTTGACGGCCTTCTGGCCAGATGACAGCCGCGGCCGATACCGGTGCCGCTTGAACGGGGTGCGGATGGTGCCGCCCGCGCCTTGGTAAGCCGGGGAGAACTCGCCGGCCTGCGCTGGGTGGATCTCAGCCTGGAGACCGCCGAACTCGCCGTCGTCCGGCAACTGGTGCAGGTCGGTGGAAGGCTGGTGTCCTTCCCGCCGAAGAGCCAGGCCAGCAGGCGCACGGTCGCGCTGGATCCGCAAACGGTCCGGCTACTGCGCCGCCACGAACGCGAGCAGCGAACGGAGGGAAGGTTCTGTGACGGTAGGGCGCAGGTCTTCACTCGGATGGACGGCAGCCCGGTGGCGCCGGACTACTTGACTTACCGGTTCCATAAGCTGGTTCGCGAGAGTGGGCTGCCACCGGTGCGGCTGCATGACCTGCGGCACGGCGCCGTGACGATGGCGCTGGCCGCGCACGTGGATCTGCCGGTGGTCCAAGACCAGGTGGGGCACGCCAGCATCGTGCTGACCGCTGACACCTACACCTCGGTGTTGCCGGAGCTGCAACATGAGGCCGCCAGGGCGACGGCGCGTCTGGTGATGTCAGCGGCCCGCGGAGCTGCCCGGAAGGTGCGGCGGGGGAGGCGCGGGTGGATGACCCAGGTATGACCCATCTGTGTCCCAGGCCATGATCGGGGGATCTTGGACCTGGGAGGATGCGCAGGTCACAGTGGTGGGGCGCCAGGGATTCGAACCCTGAACCTACGGATTAAAAGAAACCGCCGAGCAACCATGAACTACCCGGCTGGGCTTTACCGAATCGCGGGGACGTAACCCCGACCCCGGCGCGCACTTCAATCTGGTGCTGGACGGACTTACGACGGCCGTCGAGTGTTGTCTAAGCCTTGATCTTGAAAGCGCGTCTTTCAAGTGCACTGGGATTCGGCTTTGCAATGCCGCGTGAACTGCGGACCAGCCGGGCTCCAAGAAGCCCGGCCTCTGCGTTCGAGAGCAGTCGCCGCCTACGACTGCCTTAGGGGGCAGTACGGCATCTTCCCGCTCGATGTGGATCCGAGGACCCGTACCAACCTGCAGGAGCACGGTTTGAAGGCCGAGCTGGCAACAGCAAAGTACGCGAACGAGCTCCTGCATCGGGTGCGGAATCTCACGAAGAACGGCTTACCAGAGCAACTGGTCCCTTCCCATGGGACCCTATCCCTATGAGTTCTGCACCGCCTGCGCCTCGTCGATCTCGATCGAAGCCTCCGACCGTCAAGCGGAGCGTCTACTTCTACCGCGTTGACGCCGGCGCAGATGAATCTGGGATCGCGAGGAACATCGATGCGGAGTTGTCAGCAGGGCTGAAAGCAATAGATGACCTCCCCTTCGACACCGACCTCCGCCGCTACATGAGTCAGTCCGACGGTAGCAGTATTTGCGCTTGGATCGACGAGTTGTCGGGTGACGTGGCGAAAATCCGGCTGGGTACGATCCGCAGAAATGCTCTTCCTCAATCAGAAAGAGGAGGAACTCTTCGGCACCTAAATCTCGGGGACGACGAAGGGCTATGTGAGACGTCCCACATCTGCATATTCCCCGATGGCATTGTCGGTGTAGAGCACAACTTCTATGGACCGCGAGCCAAACGCCTCTCCACGTATATGACACATGTACTTTCCGATGCCGCACCTTCATTCGCTCTCGAAGCCTTGCTGCGAAATGACATCGCCGAGCAACTAGAGGGGGGTAAGTCTGTTCGAAAGTTGACGATCCGTGTCCGCAGGTCCTATGTGGCGGCCATTCGGGACGCGAATGAATCTCTTGGCAAAGCGCTGGATGCTGCAGCTTCCGGAAGTGACGCGGCAGTTGTGGGTTTGCTGCTCCAGCCCGAACCATACAAGCGTATGGATCTAAACTCCGAACTAATTCGCTTCTTGAGGAGGATGATTCGTAGGGACGATCTTCGTGAGCAAACGCAGGAACTCAAGGCGACGATAGTCGATGACGAGACCGGTCGCGCAGATGAGATCAACCTGCTCGAAGATCAGCTCATAAGTAGGAGAAAATTCCTCCGCCAAAATCAGCGGTCTCGAGTCCTTAACAGCGAGGACGCCTACCGTCAGATCGCCTTGGCTTACAGAGAGTTGCATCAAGATCTTTTGTCGGCCTCATCAGCTAGTGTCTTCTTTGAGGGTTCCAACCACGTCCCCTGAGAGGTGCACTTCGATGACGCGTCGGCGGTTTCCTCCTTTCGCCGTTGAACTCGTCACTTTCGCTCTCGTTTGCGTTATCTTTTATTGGGCTTCGCAATCGTCGGCTGTGGACAAGGCGATTTTCGACATCCTGAAAGATCGCCGTAAGGAAATATATGCAGCTGTGATCGGTCTCCATGGAGGCCTCCTTGGATTCATCATTGCCGCGATCACGATTGCCCTGAGCTTTGCGAGCTCCCCTCGATTTGAAATCTTGCGGCGCAGTAGACAGTGGCCACGTCTTTTTAACTCCTACACTCGGAGCATGAGATGGACCGCGATGACGACGATCCTTGCGCTCGGGGCCTTTCTCATTGACAGGGAAACTGCGGCAAATCGCATATTATTTATCCTTAGCTTTACAGCGATTGCATTTGCTGCTGCCGCGGTGAGCCATATGTTGTGGGTTACCGAGAAGACGGTGCAAGTAGCAATATCTGCAAGGACTAGAGATCCTGGAGCTTAGCCCAAAATAGGCAATTCTCCATAAGGTAGAACGACTGCGGTGCGGTCCCGGAACCTAGAGTTCTGCTACTTTCTCTGCGCGGTCCAATACCCAGCGTTAGACATCCTCCCGTCCGAAACTCGTACTGCGCGATAAGACGGAGTCGGATGTGTATCACCCGTACCCCCAGAGGCCCAGGAGTACGGCCGGCCCACCATCGGGCCTCCTCCATGGAGCCCCTCCTAGCGGTAGATGCCAGGTTTGAGTGCGGCACCTCAGGCGGGAAGGTCGGCGGGGAGTATCTAGAACTCCCTCAAGCAGAGGGACGGTCGTTGACAACGGATCTGGTCCACGAGCCAGCTGAGCGTTTAGCTAGACGCGGAAGATCCCAGCTCAGAGGGACCTACTTGGGTGAGCCGTTCCAGCTCCCGAAGCAAATCTCGCAGTCTTGAGCAGCCCGGTCGATCGCACAAGGCACAGCCGTGCATGCGGAGAGAACGAGTGCCTCCATAGAGCCGATAGAGGTTGCATTGCAGCCCATGGCGGCGACAGCATTCGTTATAGTGATCAACTCCTGTCGCTGCAGCAGGCCCCGTGTGGTCAGCCGGGTCCTGGACCCCGTTCGCACGTTCGCCTGGCGAACCTCCTGGTCGCCCTTGCAAAGTCTGAGGCACGCAGCGAAGAGGGGGCGACTGGAAGAGAACAAAAGCACGGGTTGAACAGATGGAATAACTAACCCTCGGGGGTCACTCCAGGGTTAGGAAATTGAGGCGTGTGATATTTAGATTGGCAGTCACGTTCAATTGAAAATTCAGTCAAGATCACCCCTATTGTGATACGATGTTACCGCAGAAATATATAGGAACCCCGTGCTACGGGACGAGGCAAGGCAAGGCGCTAGATTGTCGAGCGACGAGATTCCCCAGCATAACGCGGCAATTGGCTCTGTTCCTGCCCTACTTGCATGGTGTGTCGAGCAAGCAAAGTCGCTTGACGCGCTTGACGAAGAAGTGGTTCGTGGTGCTGAAAAGTACGAACGTAAAGTACTCAATGCCCTTGGGGGAGTTGCAAAATCCCTAGTTATTTATGGCGGCCTTGACACCAGCGGCTGGCCGCCAGAGATTAATAAGTGGATGGACCACGCCCCCCGTGTCGTTGACACACAGATTGCAGCTGCAATCGCGGATCGCATCCGATCTGGGGAGGATGTCCTTGGATCCCTCTACGGGCGAATCGTCGCAGGGAAGAATCGCCGGAAGCTAGGTACTTTTTTCACGCCGCGGGACATCATGAATTACATCGCTAATCTCATGATAGAGAATAATGTTAGGGCTAATGCGATTGCGGATCCCGGTGCCGGGGTCGGCGCCTTCAGCGAGGCTGCACTTGATCTATGGCCTGAAGCGGTGGTTCACGCTGTTGATGTTAATCTAGTTACTCTTGGCTTGCTGGCTGCCTCGCCTGATTCGTCGCGGCAGAATAGATCCAGCAATCTCCGTATCTGGAGGCAAGAATTCCTCGGATGGCTGCTTGGAGAGTGGGATAAGGAGCCTGGTCCTCGGCTTATCTTTGGAAATCCACCCTATACTCGCCATCAGTTGTTGAATATGGAAGAAAAGCAGGCTGCTGCGGTAGCGTCAGGAAGCCTTTCTCCGTCGGGAAGGTCGGGGCTATCTACCTACTTTCTTGCGGCATCTCTCAATTCACTTCGCCCCGATGATAGCCTTTGCCTTCTCTTGCCCGTTAACTGGCTAGAGGCAGACTATGCCCGCTCTGTCCGCCGTCACTTGTGGTACGAGACCAAGAGATCGGTCGACGTGCATTTGTTTCCGGAGAAAAAGGATGTTTTCCCCGGTGCCCAGGTATCGGCAATGGTCTTGTTTGTCGGCCCAAGAATGAGTAGTGAGTCCGACCAGCCGATTAGAATATATGAGGTAGAAGAGTCGAATGGCGCCTTCATGGCAGGTGTACCCATGGAGGAGAAGCGGATTGGGGATCCGCCTAACACGCTTATGCCAGCAGCATTTAGGCGTGCCGCCGGCAACTATGCGCCGAGCGAGGAAATGGTCACTCTGGGCGATGTTGCGACCGTTCGGCGAGGAGTGGCTACGGGGAATAACAAATTTTTCCTGCTAACAAATAAGCAAGTCGCTATATTGCCTGAAGGGTCATATACTCCTGCAATCGCGAGACTGCGAGAGATGGAAGAGGATTGTTTTACGAAGGAGCTCCACGATAAGCTTCAAGAGGAAGGTGAGCGTTGTTGGATGTTGCAGGTCAAGAAGGAGGATAGATCAAACGCGGCAGTAGATGCGCTTCTTTCGTCGGGTGAAGCAGAGCTTGTGCATACGGCGTATCTCTGCAAGACCCGACCTGTATGGTATGAGCTAGAGAGATTTCCAACCCCTCATCTTGTCCTTAGCCCGATGAGTAAAAAAGTCTTCCGCGTAATGGTTAACGCTATCGGAGCGATACCTACGAATACGCTTTATGGCATTCGGCTCTTCGATGCTGTTGACTCTGTTGAGAGTCGTCGACAATTGGCCGAGTGGCTTCGGGGCCCTGACGGCCAGGATGCGCTAACAGCGATTGCTCGCAGGCATGGCGATGGGCTCCTCAAGCTGGAACCTCGGGCACTTCTAGGCGTTAAGATTCCAAAACGCATTCTTCGATATTCTGAACAGAGTCATACTGATACCCGACCCAAACCTCTTCGAGTCACTTTGTGGTGAGAGGAGGGCTGGTGTAATTGACACTCCTGGGATGCTTTGGGTTTGCAGGCATTCGCTCGAGCATGAACAGGAGAGACCGATCAGAGCGGCGGGGGTAATCCTGGCGTCAACAGAGACGTAGGGATCAGGGCTAGGGCCTCCGTCCACCGTCCACCTTGATCTACGGGAAGATAGGGGCTGAGAGTAGCTGCTCGACACCATCCCAGAATTCTTATCTCATCGCCCAACGTAACTCTGGAGCAGGCGACCATAGACCATTCCGTAGGGTTGCTGCGACCTACGTCGTATTCGTTGCGCGTCAGGTAGAACCTGAACGAAGACAGGAGTTCTTCCGCCGTTTGGGTCTTAACCTCTAATCGGCGTATGCTCGATCCGTCCAGAGTCGGAGCCGTGATGTCGTAGCCAAAATAGTCAGATATAAGACTAACTCGCGTGCATTCCGTCGCGAGGTCCGGCCTGTGCAGCGTCTCGAACTCGCCTTGCAGTTCTATCAGAACAAATTCTTCTCCAGCAGCGCCGACATTGCTGCGATCAACTTTCCTGTTGCGCTCGGCAATCAAGCGCTCGATAGTCGCCGCAATGGTATCTTCATCGCGGGTGGCAGTGAGACTTGATAGCGCTGGCATCGGCAGAAGCTTGCCGTTCTCTAACCGAAGAAGGCCTGCGGCGATGAGAAGGCCTTCCCCCATTGTCAGGGTGGAAGGCGGAAATGTCTTTTGTGTAGCGGTCGTTCGATAGCTGCTTCGAGCATCTTCGTGTGCGTTGCCGGCGCTGTCGATGAACTTAGCGACCTGGATGGCCGCAGCAATTTGATAACGCGTTGGACTAGCTGTCATCTAGGACGCACCGCTCGCCAAATGAGTTAATACTTCTTGCAGGTCCAACTCGTCGTCGAGCTCCAGCCCGAAGTACTCATCGTCTGGTAGCGCCAGCGGTACAAGTCCGGGATCAGCCAGCATTTGTCCAAGCCGAACCATTTTTGCCCTGACGCGATTGTGGATACGCTCGTCGATGGTGCCCTCTGTGGTCAGTAGGTAGATCCGAGTCTCCGTGTCCTCGGCAAGGCCGAGACGATGGATACGGTCTAGCGACTGGAGATACTGACCAGCATTGAATGTTCGGTCGATATAAATAGCATCATGGCATTCATGATGCAGGCTGACGCCCTCAGCCATTGCTGCCGGGTTGGCTAGCAGAACCTTGCAATCAGAGTCCCGACGGAACCGCGTGAGTTCTCGTTCTCGAGTACGTACGCCAGGGTCCGCATCGTCGGCACTGGGGATGCCCCCGTAGACAATTGCTGGCTTTAGTCCCGCGAGTTGACGTTCCAATGCAAGTAGGTTCCCCGGAAAGTTCGACCAGACAAGTGTCTTACGGTTCTGTTGGGCATTGCGAAAGACGATCTTGCAGGCTTCTGCAATCTTTGGGGGTATCTCGTACTCTGAGTATGTTTCGATCATGCGACCCAGAGGGCTACCAGGCGGGATTGTCAGTGGCGGGAAACGGTATGCCCGGGACGGGTTTGCGCTACTTGCCAGCAATTGCGGGCTGGACGCTGCTTGAATGAGATACATTGTCACCTCACCCAGCCGAGCGAACATCTCGGCGTCCCTTCGGCCGAGGTCGACCAGTCCGGCATACCTCTGGACCATCGCGTCGTAAATGTCTTTCTGGACCGGCCCCATTTGTATAGGGGCGACCGGTACAAACGTGACGGGCGGCAACCTCAAGTCAGCCTTCGTGGTTCGCACGTAGAGCGGTTCAATGAAATTGTTCAAGGCGTTCATCGAGTCGGTTGTTGGCTCTGCTACAAGGGCTGCCCGAGGTGCTGACTTCGACGCCATACCGCCAGGCCAGAGGATGTCAATTAGAGCGACGAGATCGCGGGGATGGTTGGGCGCGGGGGTGCCAGTAAGAATGTCGCGGCGAGCGGCGAGCGGAGCCAATGCGAGTAGTCCGCGGCCCCACTCGCCCATACTTCCGCGCTTGGCCCGGTGCGCTTCGTCGATGACAAGATGAACGCTGTGGTCACCCATCCATGAAGCCAGATCCGGAAGGGCATTGCGTAGCTTCTGGTAGTTCACAATCACAACATCTGGGTTGTGTTCAAGGGGGCCAGTCCAGCGTGCGGTGGTCAGGGGTGGGTCGACCACTTGAAGCGCCTCCTCTTCCCATGCCTCGAAGGCAGATAGGGGCGCCACAACCAGAAGTTTGTCCACGCGTCCCGCGCCGCGTTCGCCCAGGTGAAGGGTGTAGGTTACGGTCGTCTTCCCCGCACCAGGTACAGAGAAGTTCGCGCCGTGGCGCATGTGCCAGAGCCTGTTTGCATCCCGGACTTGGAATGGCCGAAGCTCTCGTGTGAGCCGGTGGCCGCTTGCTTCCCAATCGGGTTCAGGGCGGGGGCGGTTCTTGGAGTCGAGCAGATTGGTAACGGCTTCTTGGTCGCTCCTGAGCCGTAGAAGTAGAGCTCTCACGTCATCGTCTGGGACGAGGCGTGCTCCTAGTCGGCGTAGATGCGCTTGGAGAGTGCCAGCTCTACTGACCAACTGGTCCGCGCCAACTAGCAGTGGTCGGCCCTGGCGAGGTAGCGACCCCGCAATGAGGATCGCGATCTGGGACCAAGCTGAGTCCGAGAGGTTCGTTCGTGTGACCGCAATGGCGCGTCCATCGTCGGCCATACGCATCGTCAGCACGGGTGTGGCGGTGTTCGCAGTCATGAGTGCCTGGCCGTAATCTGCTCCAGCGCTTCACGTGCTTCATCTATCTGAACTACGAGGTCGTCAAGGAGTGAGGTGACCCCTTCAGCGGCTTTGGCGAATTCGACTTGGTCTTGTACGTCGTAAATCGCCTTGTTTGCAGCGACCAGGGCTGCGTGGGCCTTCTCTATTAGTCTCGATGGTGCTTCCAATTTTTCGCCGGCGTCAATGCGCATGCTGCTGTCTTTTAGACCGGCATCGGTGGTGTCCCTGAGAACCTTGAGGATTTCGTTGCCGCTGTGCCTACTACCATCCGGCAACTCCACTACTCCTCGCGGGCCGGCATTTGTGGCTGCGATCGTGAGATTAAGCAAGGAACGAACCGCGTTCCCGGCAGGCTTGTCTTCTGAGGACCGTCCGAAGTCCAGCAGGTCCAGGCCGTCGCCTCCAGGGTCGGTCTTCGGCTCGAGTGCAGGCTTCGTATCGGTAGCCGCTGCAGCGATCTTGGTGCCTATCTCTCCGCCGTGCGTCAGCGCATTCATCAGATGCTTGTTCACCCATCCCTGGGTGGCCACGCGCAGATTATGGACTGATCCCATATCGAGTAAATGGAGATGGAGCCACTCGCGGATGTGGTCATCTCCTGCCTCTGGTCCCTCACGCTCATCGATCGCCTGAACGCGAGTGTCCAGTTCTCTCCAGTTCTGAAGTGCTCCCTTCTTGCGGCCACTGCCGAACGACTTGATCGGTATCGGCGGGTCAACCAACACTCGTGCACGATCCATGAGTGCAAGCAGGCGGAAGCGTAGTACGACATCTTTCGGATTCAGCCGTTGACGCTTTGCGATTTGCTGCTCGGTCATTTGACCTTCCTCATGGAGGGTTCGCAGCATCATGAGTTCGCTTACGAGGTCGTAATCATCCTTGTGATCACGCTGTTTCTGAACGACTGCCTCAAGGTCGTACAGTTCGCCGGGTCCGGTGTCGGACGGCAGTACAGCGACGCGGATGGCGTCGTTACGAAGTTCACCTTCCGCCAACAGTTCCCTCATGAGAACGCAGCGGGTGTTCGCGTTGATCAACACCCCGGACCGGGTGATGATGCCGGGCTCGTCCTGACCTTCCTCCCTCAGAGAGCGCTTAAGCTCTTCGGCGAATTTGTGTGACTCGCTCACAAGCTCCGCGATGAGCTTTTGGGCTGCCGGGCTCTCTGGGTCGGCGGCCACCGCTTCGCTTGAAGAGTGGTCGGCCAGCGCGGGCGCGATCCGGAAGCTTTTCGCGTTGAGGATCGGGACCGAGAGCGGAAGGGTTACCACCGGCAGGTTCGTACTCCCGCGGCTCAGCGGGAAGGGGCGCCGCTCGCCGTTTTCTAGCTGACCATGCGCCTCGAGAGCCTTCAGGATGTGCTGCCTGCGTGCGGCCTCAGTCATCGGCCATCCTCCACTTGTTGTGCATGCCACGACACATCCAGAAGGTTAGAGGGGCCCACCGACAGAATCCCTGTCTTTTGTGGCCATCCCTGGCATCACATGGCGTTTGGGTAGCTCATCGGTTCTTGCCACGCGGCTTACCTGGGCTTCTGTGAGGCTGGCAGGTGGAAAAGATTGCGCCCTGGTGCAGGTAGGCAGGGGTAAGAATGTTCTACGGGTGGCCCTGGCTCTGGTGAGTCAGGCAGCCGCGCCGCATGGGCTTGCTGTCGCTACAAGTGCCGAATCGCATCATGTATTGGATTTGGAGAGGCCTTAATGGGGGTTATTTGTTAAGCCCGAAATTATTGGATCTCCCGCCGGGTGCTTGGGCGCCAGCGAGTTCCGTCAGATGCTCATCGACGATTGCCGGACCCTGGGTAGGGGGTGCTAACGCGCCGTCGTTGGTTCCTGATCTTGCGCCGCTTGTAGCGCTCCTGGTCGACACCGCAGCGGCGCTATCCGCGCCGGGCTCGTGTCGGCTGGCTGGTTAGCGCGTTCGCGGCCGGTATGAGAAGTCCGGCGTCTTCGCAGGGGAGGAGTGCGTGATCGGGTTGGAGTATCCCGTGTCGGCAGCCAGTCCGGTTGCGCTTGGTCGACCCGGTGACCGAGAAGGGCGGACAAGCCTGGGGGTGGTGGCCCTTATCCGTCGATCTTGGGCATCGAATCCGAGATCATGATGTCGAATGACGGTGATGGGATCGGTGGGTCCATGACTTCATGTCCGACCTTTCGCCAGCCCCAGTGCCGATAGACAGCACGGGTCTCGGTCGCTGTCGGCCGGACGGCCAGGGTCGCACGCTCCGCGCCTGACCTGCTCAGAAGCTCGTCGTGCACCAGGCGGCCGATGCTGCGTCCGCGCCAGTCAGGAAGAACCCCGAAGTCGATGATCGCGAAGGTTCTCGCCCCGGTCTCAATGGCGAACTCCTCTTCGAGAGGCTCCTGTAGACCCTTCCACCACCGGGTCTCGGGCGGCAGCAGATGGCCGTAGCCGAACCCCACGTGCTCTCCGCTAACGTGCGCGAGCGTCAGCAGAAAGCCGGGCCGATTGAGCAGCTTTGGAAAGTTCGCTCGTTGGCCGGCGAACCCCGCATCGTCCGTATGGAAAGGCGGAAGCCGAAAAACTTGCTGGTAAAGCGCACTTACCGTAGGGCCGAAAGGAAGCGCGAGGCTTCCTGAAAGCGTTTGGGTTGCGATCCCGGCTGTCACGTCGCTGAGCGTAGGCGGAAGCTGAGTGGGTGGCGATAGGGCCTGGATCACGCCACTCGGCTCATCGGCCGCCGCCGATCCGATTCGTACAGATAGTGCGGATCCTGCCTATTTCGGAGTGCAGTTCCGACCAGGGGAACGAAGCTGCGCCCGGCTCGCCAGAGTTGGGCAGGGGCAGTCGCTCGACATCCCACACGAAGGAAACTCCGCAGGTGGTCAGGCGCTCCACGCTCGGCATGAACGCAGGGTGGCGGGCCAACGCGGTGTTGGGCCAGGGGGCCGCGACCAAAGGCAGTCCGAGGCCGATCGCCTCGTTCAGCAGCCCCAGAGCTAGGGTGTCACTGATTCCCAGCGCCCACTTATTGATCGTGTTGAAGGTCGCGGGTACTACGGCTATGGCATCGGCCAGCGGCAAGACCGGAGGCTCTTCGGGTCGCTCGTATTCCACCCGTACCGGATAGCCCGTCAGTTCAGCGAGAAGAGCGCGATCGACGAACCTCGCGCCTGACGGCGTGCTGATCACGCAGACCGTCCAGCCATCGGACTGCAACGACGTGACCAGATCTGGGAGCCCTCCGGCCGGGCGCCCTCCACAGCCGATCACATACAGAACGGGCTGTTTTCCCTCGGGCATGGTGTCAATCTCCCGGCCTGTTCGAGCCCTGTTGCTGTCGTCCATCAGTGCGGATTGTTCGATCGGGCTGCACCTCATGGCCAAGACCGGCTTCTTACGTCTGGCAGATGATCGACATCGCTCGCATGAGGGCGATCCGAACTCCACCAGTATCACCGCGCAGAAAGCGTCCTGACCGTCATGGACATATGCCTATTCCGCGCAGTGATTGACGAGCCAAGACGGGCTCGTCAATCGTCGTGCACATCCGTGCAACGCATGGCACCTGGAGGCAGCCGTGAAGCTAAAGTTTCTAGGGATCTACCCCAACACCCCGGACGACGGCTCACCGACCATCTGGCTGGACGAAGACACCGGGGACCTGGTGATCCAGTCGTACAAGGCCGACGAGGCGACCTTGCGGACCTGCCAGGAGGTCGGATCGGTGCCTGGGCACACGACCGACGTCCCCGAGCACGAGACCGTGATCCGTCTCCCGGCCAACATGCTCCAGTTCCTTCCTCGGCCCGACAGCGAGGTACACGGTGACAGCAATTCGTGAAGCGCTCGCGTCGGCCAGACGTTCAGCGGTGCACCTGGAGATGCGCGACAGCTACATGCTCGACGACCCCGCGTTCCTCGCGTGGCAGCGTGGAGAACGGTCCGACCCGAACGACCGGGCCTCATGGTGGCGGCCTTGGCTGGACGTTGTAGCCGAAGCCACCCAGCGCGGCGTGGTGATGAGACGAGCGCGGATCATCTCCGAGCCGATCCACCCGTACATCCGCTACGAGTACGACGGGACCTTCACCAACATCGCCGCCGGCGAGCAGGTCCGGTGGCTGCCGCGTCGACGCACCACCGACCTGCTGCTGCCCGGCGTGGATTTCTGGGCCTTCGACGACGAATTGGTGATCTTCAACCACTTCACCGGCGCCGGGCAATGGGCAGACCCCGGAATGGAGCTGTGCAACGACTTTCACGTGGCGAAGGGCTGCGCCGCGGCGTTCGAGGCCATCTGGGATCGAGCCATCCCGCACGACCAGTACCAGCCCGACTGAACCTCCGTCCATGCGCGCAGCGGCGTCATCGAGCGTCCAACGGGCGCGACAAGTTCTCGCAGACCGGCTCGCCGAACTACGCCGCGACGCCAATCTCACCGGGCGCGAACTGGCCGCCCGGTGCGGTTGGCACGCCTCGAAAGTCTCGCGCATCGAGAACGCGGTAACCCCGCCATCGGCGGAGGACATCCAGCTGTGGACTGCCCATTGCGGCGCTGACCAGCAGGCCCCGGATCTCATCGCGTCGCTGCGCGTGGTGGAGGGTATGTGGGTCGAGTGGCGCCGGATGGAGAGGGCCGGGCTGCGCCAGGCCCAGGAAGCCAGGCTGCCGCTGTACGAACGAACGCGTAACTTCCGGTCATACTCCTCATGGCTGATACCCGGCATGATCCAGACGCCGGCCTATACGGAAGCCGTCCTGCGGGCCGTCCAGCAGCGCCGTGGCCTTGTCGACGACGTCGACGAGGCGGTGGCCGCACGCGTCGAACGTCAGCGGATACTCCGCGAAGGCGATCACCGGTTCGCCATCTTGGTGGAGGAGTCCGTTCTCCGCGCAGGCATCGGCGGCACTGCGGTGATGGCCAGCCAGCTTGAGCACCTCCACGCGGTCAGCGCGCTGCCCAACGTCAGCCTCGGTGTGGTGCCCATGCGGTCAGATCGCAGCCGCTGGCCGGTCGAAGGTTTCTGGATCTACGACGCTGCTCAGGTGAACGTCGAGCTGGTGTCCGGCTACCTGACCATCACCCAGCCGAGCGAAATCGAGCTCTACGTCCAGGCATTCAGCGAGCTGGCAGCTCTGGCGCAGTATGGTGCCGCCGCCCGGTCTCTGATCGTCGCCGCCCGCAACGCGCTCGCGTAAATCGCCGTGCAACTTCATAGAAGATCGTTGAGCGCGAGGTGTCGTCGTCCCTAGCGTCTGAACAGGTGGCCGTCATGTGGAGGCCGGCGGGGAGCCGATAGCCGTCAGCGCATCGGCCGGTGACGTTGGTCGAATCTCACGTCGTCGGCGGCGCGGTTGATGGCCCGCCGTTCTGCACATTCCCTGGCAACCGTCGCCCCTACCGAAGGAGTGATCGGCATGGCAGCAGCAGCACCGACCGTGTTGGACGCACCGAAGCAGCAGGGTCGCCTCGACTCGGCGGCCTTCGAGCTGGACATCACCGTGATCGAGCAGGCGGACCTCGGCGGTCTGGTCCGGCTGACCGACGACGGGTGCGGCAGCACTTGCACGGCCTGTACCACCGGCTGAGCTGAACGACCTCGCGTCCGGGTGCTGGTCGGCGGCAGATGCTGGCCAGCACCGAATCTCGCTTCCGGAGGTGACTGTGCCCTCGGCATCGTTCAAGGTCGTAGGGGCCGCTCTGTTGCGAGCCTGCGCGCACGCGCCCTTCGCTCTGCCCGCATGGCCAGACATTGAGGAACCGTGGACAACAGCGAGCGTCCAGGCCGCGCAGACTTGGTTGCGGCAGGTGTGGGAGATCGGCCCGGTTGCCGAGGCCATCAGCCATGCCAGCCCCGATCTGGCCCGTGCGGTGCAAGAGCAGTATGCCGCCGACCCGGCCGAACTGGATGCCCGCCGGGTCCGCCGCAGCCTGCTCTCGGTGAGTCGATACCTGCTTCGCATGACCGGGCGCCCCACTCCGTTCGGGCTTGTCGCTGGCGTCGCCCCAGCAGAGTTCGGCCCGGCCACAGTTGCGGGAGCGACATGGGGCGATGCCCACCGGGCGGTAGCTCAACCGGCGGCCGGATGGCTGGCCGAGGTCATCGACCGGCTCGAAGCCACCCCCGATGTGCTGATCCGGCTCGATGTGACCACGAACTCCACTCTGACCAAACGCGGTGACGACGTGGTCGTTCCGCACCAGCCACGTTTCGACGGTGAGCGTGCCGTAGTTCCCACCGAAGTGACGATCAGGCTGACCTCGGCGGTACAGCTGGTGGTCGAGTCGGCCCAACGCCCGATCCCTGTTGCGGAACTCGTGGCGAAGCTCCAGGCCGAAGCCGCCACCGTTTCCATCGAGCGAATCACCGCGATGGTGTCCACGCTCATCACCCGCCGGGTGCTGATCACCAACCTGCATGCTCCCAGCACCGAGACGAACCCGCTCGACCATCTCGTGCGGGTACTCGACACTGCCGGTATCACCGATCTCGATGAGATCGCCGAACTCACGCGGTGCCTGCGTGATTCCCTTCACCTGCTCGGCGAGCACAACACCGCACCGCCCGCCGGTCAGGCCGAGGTACGGCAGCAGCTCGTCGAACGGATGCGGTCGCAGTCCCCTTCCACACGGCACCCCCTGGCTCTGGATCTTCGCCTGGATGCCGAAGTCGTCCTGCCGCAGCAGGTCGCCGCCGATGTGCAACAGGCTGCGCTCGTGCTGGCCCGGCTCAGTGAATACCCCTACGGCACCCCGTCCTGGCGGGACTACCACCGAGCCTTCTACGAGCGCTACGGGATCGGGGCCTTGGTCCCGCTGCTGGATCTCGTCGATCCCGACTGTGGCATCGGGCTTCCGGCCGGATATCCCGGAACGCTCATCGACCCTCCACCGCCGCACGTGAAGGAACGCGACGAGTTGCTGCTGTCGCTCGCGCAGACCGCCGCGATCGAAGGCCAACGAGAGGTCCAACTCGACGAGGCCCTGATCGCCGCGTTGGACGTCGGCCCCACCGAACCACGTTTGCCGTCGCACCTCGAAATCGCCGTCCGGGTCAACGCCACGGGGCGGCAGGCATTGCAGCAGGGCAAGTACACGCTCGAGATGGTGCAGGTCTCCCGCAACGTCGGTGGGCTGACCGGCCGCTTTCTTCCTGTCCTGGACCCCGGCACCGTCGAGGAGCACACCGCGGCGATGACCGCGCTGCCAGCCCCTGACGAGGACACCTTGCTGGTCCAGGCGTCGTTTCCGCCGTTGGACCCGGCGACCGCGCACGTCACCCGAGCACCGCATGTCCTCCCGATGGTGCTCAGCCTCGCCGAACACCGCCCGGCAGGCGATGGGTCACTCACCGTGCGCGACATAGCCGTCGGGTGTGACGGCCGTCGGCTTTACCTCGCGGTCCCGGCTTTGGGTCACCGGATCGAAGTGTCGGCGCTGCACTCGCTGAACCTGCGGACCCACACTCCGCCTGTGGCGCGATTCATGATCGAGGTCACCCGTGCTCAGTGCGCGTTGGTCACCGGCCTGCGCTGGGGCGCCGCCTCCAAGCTGCCATTTCGCCCCCGGATCCGCTACGGCAGGGTGATCCTGGCACCGGCGACTTGGCGGTTGCTCGCCACAGACCTACCAGGTCCGGACATCTCGGCTGCGCAATGGGACGAGGAACTGGCTGACTGGCGAGAACGGCGCCGGATGCCGGCGCACATACGCCTTGTCGTCGACGACCACCGGCTGACACTCGACCTGAGCCAACCAGGGCATCGGGTACTGCTACGTCGGCACCTGCGAGTCGCTGCACACGCCCTCCTGACCGAGGTCGTGGACCCGCTCGGGGCAGGCTGGTGTGCCGACCGCGCGCACGAAGTGATCGTGCCGTTGCAAGCAACCGCTCCGCCGCCCTGGCCACGGCTGCCCGTACCGTCACCAGGCAGGGTCATCCACCGTTGTCACGGTGATGCACCCGGCGCGTCAACCGTGCTGTACGCGCAGCTCTACGGCGACATGCGCCGCCAGGACACGCTGCTCGCTGATCACCTCCCCGAGCTGCTCGCCTCATTCGACGTCGAGCCGCACTGGTGGTTCCTGCGCTACCGGGACGCCGACCGGCTCGACCCGCACCTACGCCTGCGGCTTCGGCTCACCGATCCGCATGCCTTCGGGCCCGCTGCACGGATCGTCAGTGAGTGGGCGGAGCGCCTGCACCGGGCAGGGCTGCTGCGCGAAGTTCGATACCCGACCTCCTACACCGAGACCGGCCGGTGGGGCTCCGGCGCGGCACTCGGCGCCGCCGAGCGGGTGTTCGCCGCAGATTCGCGCACCGTGCTCATCCAGCTCCAGCAGGCAATCCGGCCGCACCGGCAGGCGCTGATCGCCGCACACACCGTCGCCATCACCGTCGCCTATCTCGGTGACGTGGCCGCCGGAATGCGTTGGCTCATCGAGCATCTCCCCGCAGCCGCACCTCGGACAGCAGTTCCCCGGCCCGTGTTCGCTGAGGCGGTACGAATCGCCAACCCCCACGCCGGATGGGCTGCGCTTCGTGCCGCACCTGGCGGTGCCGCGATCGTCGATGCATGGCGGCCCCGAGAGGCGGCGTTGGCCGACTGGCACTCCCTCCTCGCCGAACCCGGGCCTGATGTCGCCGGTATCAGCGGCGATGACGCGCTACGGCACATCCTGCACGGGCACTACATCCGCGCCTATGGCATCGACTTCGACGACGAGCCGATCTGCCTGTACCTGGCTCGTGCTGCCGCGCTCGCCTGGCGGGCCCGAACCGGGAAGGCCGCCACGTGAACCGCGACCACCCCGTACTCGTCGTAGCCGAAGCTGTCGCGGATCACCTGGCCGATCCTGCAATCGCTGATTCGCTGGCTGCTGGCCGGACCTGGTGGCCACATCACCTCGCCCACGGTGCGGCCGGGATCGTGCTGCTCCACAGTGAGCGGGCCGCTGCCGGGCTGGCCCCATGGCAACGCGCGCACGACTGGCTCGCTTACATCGCTCGGACCGCCGCCACCAGCGGGACGAACAGCCACTTGAACTACGGCGTACCAGCGCTCGCCTTCGCGCTCGCCACCGTCGCCGAGCAGTTGCCCGGCGCCTACCAGTCCACGCTGCGCCAGCTGGACGCCACGGTCGCCGAAGACGCCCACAATCGAGCGGCCGACCACGACCGCCAGCTCGCCGCCGGTCACCGTCCCCTCCTGGCAGACTTTGACGTCGTCCGCGGGGTGACCGGACTCGGCGCCTACCTGCTTTACCGGACGCCCGACAGCCCGGCGCTCGCAGCGGTGTTGTCCTACCTGGTGCGGCTCACCGAACCCGCTACACACGCCGGGCGAACCGTCCCCGGCTGGTGGACACCGGTCGGGCCGCACGGCGACCTCGACCAACAGTTCCCGGACGGACACGCCAACGTCGGCGTCGCTCACGGCATCGGCGGACCACTCGCCCTCCTGGCCCTGGCGGTCCGCGCCGGGATCACCGTGCCCGGCCACACGGAGGCCATCACCGCGATCTGCACATGGCTGGACCACTGGCGCGCTGACACCGCCACCGGACCGGCCTGGCCTTACTGGGTCACCCGCGACCAACACGATGGTGGCGCACCTGCCTCCCATGAGCACCCCCAGCGCCCGTCCTGGTGCTACGGCACGGCCGGACTCGCTCGCGCGCAGCAGCTCGCTGCGATCGTCCTCGGCGACGTCGATCGGCAACGGGCGGCGGAGCGGGCGCTGGTCCTGGCCCTCAACGATCCGGCTCAACGCGCCGCCACTGTCGATGCCTCCCTATGCCATGGATTCGGTGGCATGGCGCATCTGGCTACGCAGATGGCCGCCGACGCTGACCTGGAAACCGCAGCACAACTGCGAGCCGCCGCCGAGGCCATGCTCGACGCCGTCCATCCTCCGGACACCGATCCAGAGATCACCACGGCCGCACTGCTCCACCCCGAGGGTCGTGGCCCAGGGCTCCTGGAAGGCGCGGCCGGTGTCGCCCTGGCCGTACAGGCACCAGCTGCCGCGATGCTGCCGCAGACGGGGTGGGACGCCTGCCTGCTCATCCGCTGATCCATCGACCATCCGAGGGAATTGCATCGATGACGAATCACCTCTGGCAGCAGGCCGACATCGCCACCAATTCCGAAACCGGCCGTCAGATCCTGGCCCGCCTCCTCGCCCCCGAGCTCGACCGTGCTGTGCAGAGCGGGCTGCTCACCGGCTGGTGGTACATCCGCAAGCAGGTGTGGCGGCTCCGCGTCTGCACTGACGCCGCCGGCTTCGCCACCGTCGCCGACCAGCTCGACAAGCTCGTCGTCGACGGGCAGATCCTTCACTGGCACCCGAACATCTACGAACCCGAGATCATCGCCTTCGGTGGCTCAGACGGCATTGACTGCGCTCACCGCCTCTTCCACGTCGACAGCCACCACCTGCTCGCCCGTGAACGCACCCCGTCACCGCTGGGCCAGCGGGAAATCACCGCCATGCTCTGCGCTGTCCTGCTGCGCGCCGCGGGACTCGACCGCTACGAACAGGGCGACGTGTGGGCCAAGGTCGCCGAAGAACGACCGATCGACCTCGTCGATCCGGCCGTGTTCGATGAGCAGCGCCGCGCGCCTCTGGTGACGGCCATGACGCGGCTGCTCAGCGTCAACCCGGTCGGACTGACCGAATCGGACGGTCCGCTTGCCGGATACCGGCCCTGGATCGACGCGTTCGAGGAGACCGGTCAAGCGCTGCTCACGCTGGCCCAACGTGGCCTGCTGACGCGCGGGCTACGCGCCGTGCTGGCGCACCACATCATCTTTCACGCCAACCGGGCCGGGATCTCCGTGTCCGATCTATCCACTATGGCGGCCCTCGCCATGACCGGCACCTTCGGCTTCGACGCCGTGGTGTTGCTCCGGCCAGGGTCACCACCGACCTTTAAGGTTTCCCAGATGACTACCGTAAGTGATCAAGAGGCAACTCCCGAGGCCCTTCGCGTCGCGATGACCGAGAGGCTGGCCGGGGACCAGGTGATCCAGAGTCCTGGCGTGCGCGCCGCGTTCGCAGCTGTTCCCCGCCACCTGTTCGTTCCCCACGTTCCGGCACGAGACGCCTACGCCGACGAGCCGGTCTACACCAAGACCGCTGGCGACGGTGCCAAGATCAGTGCGGCCAGCCAGCCCCGCATCGTCGGCATGATGCTCGAACAGCTCGACCTCCGACCCGGTGACCGGGTGCTTGAGGCCGGCGCGGGCACCGGTTACAACGCCGCCCTCATGGGGCACCTGGTCGGCGAGGCCGGACACGTCACCACCATCGACGTCGACGCCGATCTCGTCGACGGCGCCCGCCAGCACCTCGCCGCGGCCGAGGTCGGCAACGTCGATGTCCTCCTGGCGGACGGCGCACTCGGCCACCCGGACGGCGCCCCCTACAACCGGATCATCGCCACCGTCGGCGCCTACGAGGTCCCCACCGCCTGGCTTGACCAGCTCGCCGCAGACGGCCGTCTGGTCGTCCCGCTCCGGCTGCGAGGCGCCGCATCCCGCTCCATCGCATTCGTTCGCACCGGCGAGGGATGGCGCAGCGTCGACTCCCAGCTCGCCGTCTTCATGCCGCTGCGCGGGCTCGGGGACGACGCCCGGCGGATCGTGGCCCTCAACTCCGAGCGGGACGTGACGCTCCAGGTCAACAAGGACCAGGACGTTGACGCCGGCCAGCTCGCCGACCTGCTCGACACTCTGGCCGTGACCGTGTGGACCGGCGTCGTCTTCCCGCCGATGGTGCCGTACGAGTGGCTCGACCTGTGGCTGGCGCTGCGGCTCCCGAACTCCATCATGCGGATGAACGCGGCCGAGGCGGCGATCGACCGCAAGCAGGTCGATCCGATGTTCCCGTGGGGCGCGATGGCCACCGTCGAAGGACCGAACCTCGCCTACCTCGCCCTGCGTCCGGCCACGCCGGTCGACGGGCAGAAACGGTACGAGATCGGCGTCACCGGCCACGGGCCCGCCGCCGTGTCCCTGGCCGACCGCATCGCTGCGGAGGCAACCACCTGGGATGCTCGGTTCCGGCACCGCGCTGTTCGCTTCGAGCTGTCCGACACCGCCCCGACAGCCAACCCGGACGAGGGCCAGTTCGTCATCGACCGGCCGCGCCACCCCATCAGCGTCATCTGGGAATGACGCGATGGACCCCACCGGGCCGATAGCACAACGCTTTCCTCTGATCGCCCGGTCGCGTCCACCGTGTACAGCCTTGTCCGCGAGGATCACCGCTCTCGCTGAACTCGCGGACAGGGCTGCCCAGGATGGCGACCGGACCACCGCATCACGTGTCCACAACCAGGCCGCCCTCATCGCGTCGGATTGTGGGCAGCCCGACCTCGCCCGTGCCTGGTGCCACCGCCACGCACTCGCCTATCTCGCCGGGCCGGTCGACGACTCCCAAACAGCCCGCAACGCTCTCGAACCCCTGGTCAACCTAGCCCGGCTCCACACTCGCGCCGGCTCCGGAGATGCTGCTGTCGCTCTGCTCGACGACCTCTACCAGTCTGTCCTGAGCCGAATAGACACGGTCATCGACGGCCTGACTGTCCCTGCGGCCGCACTTACCAACACCGCCGACGGCCACCGTGAACTCAGCCGCTGGCTGTGGAGTGTGCAACTGGCCGACGGCACTCGTGCCCTGACCGTCGCTGGCCGCTGGTACGAAGCCGAGACCTGGCTGCGGTGCCACAACGGCATCGGTACGCGAATGCTCGACGGACGCCAGGTCGCCATCATCGCCCGCGCCACCTGCGGCGAGCACTCCGATGCCCTGCAATTGCTCGCCGACACCGAACCTGGTGAGCCGTGGGAGGCCGCCGTGAACGCCTGCCTCACCACGCTGATCCGAGCGGACATCCAGCAGTTGCGCCCATCTGACCTGGCTGGCGTGGTGTCCCGGTGCCGGAACGTACAGCCGGACGCCACGCTGGTGGTCTTCCGTACCCGGCTGGCGCTGTCGCTCATCGACGCCATCGGCGACCTCAATCATCCAACCGCGCAAGCCGTCGCACACGACATATTCCGTGCCGTCCTCGACGCCCGCGATGGCTATGCCGCCCGTGACCTCTTGGCGCACCACGACTGCATCTCGGCAGGAACTGCTGAACAGGCCCAGGACCTGGAGACCGTGCTAGACCAGAGTGGCCTCGGCCGACCGCTGCCCACGTCAACGATCGATCTGCTGGAGACGGCCCTCTCCGTCAGCGAAGCCGTCATCACACAGTTCGCATCGCACAGAGCCAGCGAGCCTCAACAGCCGGGAAGGTGAGGTAGGTGATCCGCCGGCATCACCGACTGATGTGGTGGACGCCGATCAACTCCACAGTGTCGTACATGCCGTTCCCTCAGGTTGGACGGCGGGGAGGGGAGCATGCTCGGCCCTCCCCGCCGCCAGCCGCCAGACCTGCCGTCCGCGCCTGCGGGGGCTACGCGCAGGACGGCTTCGCCCAGGCCCACGGAACCTGGGGTTGGTCGGCGGCGGTTCATCGGAGTGAGAGTTGGGTTCCGCGTCGGTCTTCGCTCTCACCGGGGGGCGCTAGTCAGCTCGCGGACTGGCTGACAGGGGTGCGCTCGATCAGATCTTCCAGTCCGCGGATCAGCCGTGCGCCGTGCGGGAGGACTTCGCCGGCTTCCAGCCCGAGGGGGCGGATAAGCGCCGCGTACATCCCATACCGGATTGGCTGCTGGCAGTCCTTGATCATGGAGTGTCCGATGGTGACGATCCGGTCCGGGCGGCATACCGCAGCCGTGGTGACCAGTTCGTAGAAGATGCCGTCCGGCTTGCTCAATCCCAGTTGCCCTGACTGGAGGAATACGGCGAATAGCTCGTCGATCCCCGCTTCCCGCAGTCCCCATCGCCGGTCCAGGCCGGGGTTGCTGTCGGTGGCCAGCACCAGCCGGAAGCCCGCCGCGTAAAGTCCGTGCACTACCTCGGCGTGTTCGGCCTTGACCGGGGGCATCCCAAGCGCCGGGTTGATGGCGGCGTCTTTGTCGGTCAGGGCCGCATAGTCGAGTACCAGGCAGGCGATGCCGTTCAGCCACGACGCCGCTCCAACGGGTTCGGTCCGCGATTCCTCCGTCTTCTGTGTCATGGCCTCTCTTTCTCTCTGTTCGTCGTGACTCCGGTGAGCATCACGACCGCCTTGTCTCTGGGGGATAGGGGGCTGCGGGTTGAAGGTCGTCAACCTGGACGATGAGCTGGGTCGCCAATGCGTATGGCAGCAGGTCGGCCCGGCTGAAAGACACCTCCACGTTGTGCTCCCCTGTGGGAACCGCCTGGTAGAGGCCAGCGCCGCAGCGTGGGCCAGGGGTGTACATGTCGGCCAGGACCGCAGCCACATGGGACCGGCCTGCTGTGTACACCGCTGAGGAGATTCCCAACCGGGGGCAGCTGTCCAGCGCTTCGGGGATGCAGGTCCTACAGGTCGGGGGTGCGCTGGTCAGGCCACTCGTCTCGTCGATCTCCCGGAACGCCGTCGCGGTCATGATCCACGGAATGCGGCCATCATCGTCCGGCGCCGGTTCTCCGCATACCTGGCACAGCAGTCTCTCCATCGCTGCCCACTGACGCCGTGTATTGAGTAGCCGCCACTGAGGCAACCCCGCCCGTGTCTGCAAACAGCGCGCTCGCAACACCCCGCTCACCACATCGCCCCTCTGGCTGAGGCGATAGGACAACCGGACGCCTCCGATCGATCGCTTCACGAACCCGATCGGGGTGGAGACCAGCTCACCGGAATACGCGATCACGAACGGGACGCGCAGCTTTGGTTGCACCATCGGCCACGTCACGACGAGATCGCCCGTTCCGCGCACGGTCGCGCGGTACCGATTGCGGGTGGCGATCCCTCGTAGGCCGTGATGGTCGCCGCCGTCTGCTCGGACTTGGGCACCGTCACTAGACGTAACGTGTCGGCTCCCGCACCCGCCTCCACCGTCGCGTACACGACCTTCCCGCCGGGGAGCGGACGCCGGTAACCCCAGGCCCGTGACAGCGCGCCAACCAGCAGCAGTCCCCGGCCGCCTTCCTCTTCCTCTGTGGGGTTGACCGCCTTCGGCGGCATGCGGGAGCGGTCCCAGACCTCTACAACGATGCCAGTCCGGATCTGGTAGAGGCCCAGGCCAACCACCGTCGGCGGTTCGCCGGACTCCCCGGCGTTACGGCTTTCGGCGGCCAGGGCGTCTGCCGTCGCCTTCAGAGCGTTGGAGATGAGTTCCGCGGTGATGAGCTCCACGCTCTCCACCAGGTCCGGGCGCTGCCACTGATGGAGCAGATCCCGAACCAAGGCGCGCGCCACGCGTACGGAGATCGGGTGCGCAGACAGCTTTTCGTAGGGCCGCCGAATGCCTTCGACGCTGCCCTCTGCCTCGTACCTACGACGCTCTCCGGTGCCGGCCTCGGTGCGTCGCTCCTGTGGCACTCCTGGTAAGCCTGCCGGTGAAGAACCATGTCGTCCGCCGTTGTCCCGGGCGATGTCGTGCACCGTCGGGTCAGGTTGTTGCTTGTGTCGAGTAGTTCGGAAGCCATCCACGGGTCGCACCTCCCAGAGCGCGGTCACAGTTCGGCGGCCACGCGGCAGTAGCCTGAAGATTCGTCTTTCGCGGCAGACCCGTTATCCGCAGTCGCCCCGTAGGTTTCGGTGACTCGTTTCCGTGCTGGCCGGGGAGTCCTGGCGGCGCCTCGGCGTCGAGCAGCATGCCGGGCGCCGCCAGGCGAGGAGAGCGTTACTCCGGCCATTGGTGCCCTCCTCGAGTACGGCCTGGCTGTTCCCTCCTTGCCAGCCAGGTCGTACGTGGGGACGTGGGGCGCCGCACCGCACCACGTCTGGGTCACAGGTTTTGGGGTGTTAGTACGCCGAAACGGATGAGTTTCGATCTCGGCTTCGCAGATGCTGTCCGCGTTTCTCATACGACTTGGAAGCGACCGCTACTCGCCCAAATACCGTGAATCCGGGCTGTCGCCATTCCTGCTTGAGTGCGCGAAGCAGGGAAAGACCGGCCGCTTCGAGGTGCTGAGCATCGAACGAGCTGTTCCGCCGGCAGAAGTTTCTTCGCGTCTCCGGATCTCCGCCACTGAACACAGCGTTCTCGTACGCGAAAACATATTCTTCGCCGATGCCGACCCGGTTCATCGGGTCACGACGTACATCCCGTGGGTCATAGCAGAGGGGACCGGCCTTCTCAATCCCGACGTAGGCCATCCCTATGGAATCCACGGGATTCTGGAAGAGCGCGGCCACATCATGAAAAGGCAGCAAGAGGATGTCGGGGCGCGAATGCCGAAGGTCGACGAGGTTGGATACCTGCAACTCCCTCCCGGTGTGCCAGTGCTCGACACGGTGCATATCAGTATCGATCAGGATGGTACGCCCTATGAAATGACAAGATTTGTCTCGCGCTCTGACCTTGCTGGCCTGTCCTATGAGATGCCTATTGAATGATGAAGGGCATGGATCGAGTGGGAGGTGCGAATGTCGGCCGCCTGGCGCTTCTGGCGATCCTTTGGGGCTCAAACTTCCTATGGATCTCGATCGCTCTGCGAGGACTCTCCCCGGCCCAGGTGGCCTTCGCTCGACTGGCCCTCGGTGCACTGGTCCTTTTGATCGTGGTGCGGGTGCGAAACTTAGTCTTCCCTGCTAACGGCACCTTGTGGTTTCACCTGACCGTCGCGGCGCTATTCGCGAATGCGATTCCATACACGCTGTTCGCGGTGGCTGAGCAATCGGTCAGTTCTAGTATCGCCGGAGTGATCAACGCCACTACGCCGATTTGGACGATCCTATTTGGGCTGTTCACGGGCTATGATCGTGCGATCTCCCGCTTGAAGCTCGCGGGATTCGGCATCGGCTTCGCCGGCACTGTGGTGATCTTCTCGCCGTGGCAGTCCAGTTCTGAGATTGCTAGCTGGGGAGGAGTCGCGGCCCTCATCTCTGCGGCAAGCTATGGAGTCAGCTATGTGTACATGAACCGCTTTCTAGCTGGCCGCGAACGGCAAGGTTGTGGTCGGAGACGCCCGCGCCATCAGCGCGCTGCTGTCCGATGCGGTTGGGCAGGCGGCGTTGGTTCTCACCTCGCCGCCCTACGGAGCCGCCACACACGGTCACGTGCGCTCCAGCCGCGACAGCGGCCAGCCCGGGGTCCGCAAGTGGAACCACCTCTACTCGCGGGACCGGGCCAACTTGGCTCATCAAGGTCTGCCTGGTCTGCTGGAGGGGTTCGGCCGGATCCTGTCGGGTTGTGTCCGGCTGCTGCGGCCCGGCGGGGTGGTGGCGGTCACCGTCCGCCCCTATCGGGAACGCGGAGAACTCATCGACCTGCCGGGCCAGGTCCAGCAGGCCGCCGGACAGGTTGGTCTTGTCCTGACCGACCGGATCGTGTGCCTGCTGTGCGGGCTGGGCCAGGACCGTCTGGTGAACCGGGCGTCGTTCTTCCAGCTTCACGAGGCCCGCAAGGGCTGGGCGCGGGGTCTGCCGATCCACGCCACCGCGCACGAGGACCTGCTGATCTTCCGCAAGGCTCCGGCCGGCCCGATCCAAGCAGCGCCAGAGCAGAACCCATAGCCATTCGGGGACTGACTAGTCCCAGGGCAATCGGCGTTCTGACCAGCGGATTTTGCTTGACGGCGGGTGTGGAGGTGGGCGTCGATACCGCCGCCACCGACCGGTGCCGCCACGTGCCCAGGGGGCCGCTGTACCCGACCTACGCGGGTCCAGCGCCCGGGGGTGCCGGACGGGCCGGTCGGTGGCGCAGCGCCCCGCACACGCCGCCGTCACCGTGACCGGCCGCCCTGTCGGCCGCCCGGCCGATCGAACCCATAGACGGCCGGTTTCGTGTCCCACCGCTTCCGCAGAGGTGATCAGTGAGGACGAACACGCGAAGCCTGCCGAACCTCCCCGGCAATCTCGGGGAGGCGGGGGCCGAGGTGGTCGACGTGGTGACCGCCGGACGACTGCTCGGCATGGGCCGTACCAAGGCCTACCGCCTGGCCCAAGACGGTGAGTTCCCGTGCCGGGTCCTGCGAATCGGCGGCCGGTACGTCGTCCCGGTCCGTGGTGTGCGGGCGCTGCTCGGATACGCCGACGACGAACCCCGTCGCGGCGACGAGCACGAGAAGGGATGACCTCGGTGGCCAACGGAACCACCTACAAGACCTGCACATGCCGCGACGAGAAAGGAAAACGGCTCGGCGCCAACTGCCCGAAACTCCGCAGACCGAGCCGAGGCGGAGACCGCTGGAGCAGCACCCACGGCAAATGGGCCTACCAACTCGAACTACCGCCACACGCCGACGGCACGCGCCGCAACCCCCTGCGACGGACCGGATTCGACACCCAGGAAGAAGCCGAAGCCGAACTCGACCACGCCCGCGGCCTGCTCGCCCTGGACGAAGACGCCCACGTCAAACGACGCATCACCGACCTGATCCTGGCGGTGCTGAAGAACACCAAGAAACTCCCCGACACCGAGGAGGTCCGGCGCAAGGCCCGCACGCACCAGGACCTCAACCGGCAGATCACCGTCGCCGAATGGCTCGAGGAGTTCCTGGCCCGCAAACGCCGGATCGAAGCCACCACCCGAAACGGCTACGCCGCCCACGTCCGCATCTACCTCACCCCCTACCTGGGGGACATCCGGCTGGACCGCCTGCGGGTCTCCGACGTCGCCGGGATGTTCGACGCGATCGAGGAGTTCAACGACGTCATCGCCATCGAGCGGGCCAGCGGCGACCCGGAGCGGATCAAGAAGGTGCGCTATCGGCGGCCGGTCGGAGCCTCCTCGATGCACCGCATCCGCGCCACTCTGCGGCACGCCCTCAACATCGCGATCAAGCAAGACCGGCTGCGGGACTTCAACCCCGCCGCCGTCGTCGAACTCCCAGCCGTCACCCGGCCCAAACCCGTCATCTGGACCGACGAACGGGTTACCCGCTGGCGAGCCGACTACAACGCCCGCACCGACCTGGCACGCCGGGCACGAGCCAGGGTGGACGTGATCGGCTGCTACATATCCACCCCGCGCCCCTCACCGGTCATGGTGTGGACACCCGCCCAGACCTCAACCTTCCTGACCCGCGCCGAACGCCACCGCCTCCACCTGCTGTACCGGCTGATCACCCTGCGAGGACTTCGCCGAGGCGAGGCGGTGGGCCTGCGCTGGCAGGACGTCAACTTCGCCGGCAACACGATCGGCGTGCACTGGCAGATCACCCAACTCGGCTGGCAACCCGTCCAGGGCAAACCCAAAACCGACGCCAGCGACCGCGTCATCGCCGTCGACGCCGAGACGATGAGACTCCTCAAAAAACACCGCGCCAACCAGGCCAAGGAACGCCTGGCGGCGGGAGACGCCTGGGCCGACAGCGGATTCGCCTTCACCGACGAACTCGGCCGGCCGCTACACCCGCAGATAGCAACCGACCAGTTTTACTGGATCGCCTTCGAAGCGGGCCTCCCGCCGGTCCGGCTGCACGACCTCCGCCACGGGGCCGCCTCCCTGATGCTGGCGGCGGGCGTCGAGATGAAGATCGTGCAGGAGACACTCGGCCATGTCTCCTCGACTTTCACTCGCGACACCTATACCAGCGTCTACCCGGAGGTCGCGGCAGCGGCGGCGGAATCGACGGCAGCCCTCCTGGCCACCCCGTCCCCGTCAGTTCTTTCTCATGGGCGACGCAAACCGAGTTCCGCGCGACGCTTCAGACACTGATCCGGTAGTCACGAGGTGCTCAAGTAAGGCTGATTTCCAGATCAGCACAGGCCCGCTTCGAACTCGAGGCGGGCCTATGCTGTCTTCGGTGGGTGGGGGTGCATGAAGGACATGGGTCGACGCCGATATCTCGCCTATTTCGAAGCGCTCTGGCCCGCTCTCTGACAACCGAGTCGACTGTTGGACTGCGGGTCTGAGGGTGGTCGGCGCTGAGTCGGATGGCTGAGATTTGCCTCGCATTGCGGACTGGCTGGCCCGTCGTAGCAGGATGGAGTTCAGTTCGAGGTAGCGGTTGCCGACTTGCCGAAGCCGTATTTGAGTTCGGCTCGTTGCGCCCGCACACGCTGGCCCTTCATCTGCATCTGCGCGAACTGCTTGCTCACCCCGTAAGCCTCGGCGACGCGCGTGTTGTCCCAGCCGTCGAAGGCCATCCGCGCGGCTGCAGCGAGTGGAATCAACAGCTCGCCGGCCATGAACTTAGCTTCGTTCTCCTGTTTCTCATCGAACTGGCGCTTGTGGTCCTCTCCGAGGATCACCCTGTCGAAGGGGTGTTCCAGCAAGAAATGGCCGAGTTCGTGGGCGATGTTCGACCGGCGCCGGGCGAGGGAGTGGGACTCGTTCTCCACGATGAGACGTGCCGTGCCCAGCGGAACCAGCGCGGCGGACCACGCGGCCGCATCACCGAGGGTGAAGTGACCAAAGGCTTCCGGGCTCACACCGTGATCGAGTAGATCCCCGATTCCGTAAACAGGGATCCCATGGGCGTCGGCCAGCGCGTACGGATCGAGTGGATCTGTCGGGCTCAGCCCGAGCTCTGCCCGCTCCTCGAGCACGACCTCGCGCATCAGCGGCTGCGTCCACCCACCTCGGGCCATTTAGCCCTCCCGGCCTTCTCGTTCGACCCGGAACCGCCGGGCTGCGGCGGCGATGACCTCTTCGAGGTACGCCACATCGTTCTCTGACAGATCACGACGCGCCCGCAGCAGGGGGGCGATGGAGGCCACGAGTTCCGGCTCCTCGTCGTCTGTTCGCATCGGATCCACGTAGAAGGACTCGGCTGGCATCCGCAGCCAGGTGGTCATCGCCGCGAACGCCGTGACGTCCGGCTTCAAGCCGCTGGCCATGCGGGAGATCGTCGACGCTGACACGCCGATCTCCTTGGCCAACTGCCGCCACGATAGGTCCCTTTCGGTGCGCGCGGCATCCAGGGCCGCGTGCAGCGCCTTCACGTTGACCCCAGGGCTGTCGCTCATCCCGGGTGCCCCTGACTTCTACCAACGCTCGATATGTCGCTCACCCCTGCCACAGTAGCAGTGCTCGAAACTTCGAGCACTGGTCTACATCTGGCGCAGGTGTGGACCGGGCTCGCCATGCGCCACAGGAGAAACCCATGTCTCACGACGACCACGGGCGTCCGCCCGTCTCGATCATCGTCAACACCCGCTCGCACCCCTGGCGGGAGAAGGCCATCACTTTCGAGCAGCTCGTCGAGCTCGCCTACCCGGGCCAGCCGCCGACCGACCAGGACACCTTCACTGTCCGGTACAGCCGTGGCCACGACGGGCACGGAGCCGGAAGCCTGACCGCCGGCCGCAGTGTGAACGTCAAGAACGGAATGGTCTTCGATGTCGTCCGCACCTCTCGTTCGTGATCCGGACCTGTCCCGCCTGCTCGACGACGGCTATGACGTCGTGGTGCAGGCGGGGCACCTGCTCGTCCGGCACATTCCCTACGTCACCGAGGCCGGGACCGTCCAATACGGATTCCTCGCCTACCCGGTCACCGTCAGCGGCGACCGGGTCGTCTCCGACACCGACCACCGCATCTGGTTCGGAGGCTCGGCACCGTGCGACGAGCACGGCCGCAGGCTGCCGATGGTCAACGACGAGTTCCGGGCGATTGCCGACGGTGTCCAGGCGAACTTCATGCTGTCCTCCAAACCGGGCCCGAACGGCTACCCCGACCAGTACACCAAGGTCACCGCCTACACCCGGATGATCGCCGACCAGGCACAGGCACTGGACCCGATGGTCACGGCCATCCCGGGAGCGGCCTGGCAGGAAGTCGAGGACGACTCGCCCTTCGTCTACCGCGACACTGCCACCTCGCGGGCCGGGCTTGCGACGGTCCACCGTCGCTTCCGGGGCCACCACATTGCGATCATCGGACTCGGCGGCACCGGCGGGTACATCGTGGACCAGGTCGCCAAGACCGAGGTCGAGTCGATCCTGCTCATCGACGGAGACCACTTCGACAACCACAACGCCTTCCGCGCACCGGGCGCGGCACCGCTGGAGACACTCCGAGAACGCCCGAACAAGGCCGCCTACTTCGCGTCGGTCTACTCCCGGATGCACCGCGGCATCACGACGCACGAGCACTACCTCGACGAGGACAACCTCGAAGTCCTGTCTGGGGTCACCTTCGTGTTCCTGGCCTCGGACGACGCGCTGAGCAAAATCCCGATCATGGACTGGCTGGAGACCCGAGGCGTGCCGTTCATCGACGTCGGCATGGGCATCGAGGAGATCGATGGCAAGCTCACGGGCCTGCTGCGAGTCTCCACCAGCCTGCCGCAACGTCGCGCAGAAGCCCGTCGCAGAATCCCGGCCCCGGCCCCGGAACGCGACGACTACGGCCGCAACATCCAGACCGCCGACCTCAACGCGCTCAACGCACTTCTCGCTGTCGGCCGCTGGAAACGCCACATCGGCGTCTATGCCGATATGACCAACGAGGCCTTCACCACCTATTCACTGATCACGAACGAGATCGCCAACGAGGACCTGCCATGACTGCGGTCGCGTTCCTGCGCCCGGAGTTCGTCGAAAGCTTCCCTCCGGAGATGACGCACGGAGTCCTCTACGTCTCCATCCCCTACGCGACCTGCGGACACCTATGCGCCTGCGGCTGCGGACAAGAGATCGTCACCCCGCTGTCACCCGCACAGTGGGCACTAACCTACGACGGCCAGAACGTTTCCCTACGTCCTTCGATCGGTAACTGGGGGCTGCCCTGCTACTCCCACTACTGGATCAAGGAAGGCGCGGTGCGGTGGAGCCGCCGCTACACGGCCGACGAGATCGCCGACAACCGGGCTCGCGACCGAAGAGACCTGCGGGAGCACCTCGATCAAGACCGCCCAGGCCCGATTTCGAAGATGATTCGCCGCCTCTGGCCATAACTCTGCGAGGTGAAGCCTTCAACCCACGTGCGACTTCGGGGCGAAATGGGAACTCCGACCTCGGTCTGATTCCGCGTGAGGTGAGGAACCGATCGCGTCATCGGTCGGCGGCATCGAGTTCAGGGGACGACTGTCATGTCGGGTTTCCTGTTGGGTCATCGAGCAGATCGAATCGGAGGTCCACGAAGATCTTGTCGATCGGTACATCGTGGGCGCGACAGTACGACACGATGTCTTCCCACTGCAGGTCGCCGGGATGTGGTCGCGTGGCCACGTATGGGCCGACGAAGGTGTCGAAGTGCATGTCCTCGTATTCGATCTTCGCGAACCTCCGTCCGATCAGCTGACCCACCCGACTGACCACCTCCTGCTCGGTCATCCTTGTGAAATCCATCAACTCCTGGATTTCAACGGCGTATGTTGCACCGATTTCCACTTGCCCGACGAGGTCACGGCCGTGTTGCAAGAGGAGGGCGAGCATCACTCGGGCAGGTCGGCTGAGGCTCTGGATGCTCTCCGCGAACGTGGCCATAGCCGCGACATTGCCGTCCCGGATCTCGGAATCGTCATCGTCTTCCCACTGGTGATGGGCGAGAAAAGCCTTCAACGTGCGAGCAGGACTCACGGCGGTGTCCTCGGTCCGATCGGCGACGAGAACCGGTTCGTGGCCGGCCAGAACCGAGATAGCCTCCGGGCCGCAAAAATGCTCGACCCAGTGTCGGCCGAAGAATTCGTCCACGAGACGTGGGTGATCTTTCAGTAAAGTTGAAACTTCCTGAGAGCCCCATGAAACGAAGACGATTCCAAGCTGTGCCAGTCGTTCACTCTGCTTCCGGATTTCGGTGTCAAGCTGTGTTTTGCGCAGATCGAAGGAAGTGGCGAAGTAGAACGAGGCGGTCTTGTCTGCCCATTCGCCGACCAGGAAATCGTTGACAGCTTTCTTGATCCTTGCGGCGGTGAGAGTCTTGACCCGACGTGACTGCAGGACGGCGTAAACCCTCTCTCCGTCTCCCTCGTTCGTCGGAGGCACTGAGCGCCGCGCGTAGACGTCGATCCCATCCTGCGCTTGCCCTGCCACACCGAACAGCCTGGCATCGACACGTTCGACAATCTGCAATAGCCGTTGGAACAGATGCTCAGCGTCGACCCATTCCAGTTGGTCGATAGGCAACATCTGGGGCCTGGTATTGATTGGCGGCATAGGTTTCATCGTTTTAAATTTCTTATGGCATGAGGTGCAGGGCCGCGCCATCCCAGTAGAGATGCTCGGCATCGGTCCACGAGGTCGGGTAGCGGTTCAACCGGACGGCTTCTGGCGTGAATTCGGGGAACACATCGGGAGGCAGAGGTTCACCTGTATAGCTGTTCACCCACTCTGTGGCTACAGGGCTGGGCTTCCAATCTGGGTCGCCGATGAGAACTGCGGCGACCATCTTGGGTTTGAGAACGACGGACTCGCCTGGAACCCGCCATTCACGTTCCCAGCTGAAATCCAGTAACCCACGTCCGTCAGTCCGGATTGGATTTCCCCAGACCTGCACGTCTTCGGGCCACTGCTGGTGGGCCGACTCGGGGGGATAAGCGATGCCTCCGCCACCGGCCGCGATGACATCGGCGCGGCGAAGCAAGATGCCCCAAGGGGGCATCCCCCGCTCGGCGAGCATGTGTAAGAGATGATCGCCAGGGCTCTCGGACAGGCACACGGCTGGCCCGTGGGCGCGGAAAGGAGTGAATCCGCGGATGGTTTGAGTGGTGAGGATGGAGTTCAAGCGCTCCTGAGGGGTCATCGCCCGAATCGGAGGGGGTACGTGGGGAGTGATCGGCGACCATGCCTTCCGACCACAGAAGTGGATCAGAAAGTTGCTCTGGCCGGGTCCGGTAGAGGACAGAATCGGCGGCAACGGAGCATGGTCGGGATACGTCATGATGCTTATGATCTCGTTATTTGAGAGCAGGCCGGACCAAACGGCTCAATGGGGCAACCGGGGCGGACTGCCTTATTGGCGGGCAAGCACAGCCAGTGCTCAAGTGAGCCGCCCTCTGGCCGCCATGTCCCTTGAGGTGGCTGAGATGGGCGACGCGCAGTTCGCGTGGCTACCGGCTTCTGGTCCATACGGGCTGCTCGCAGCGTCGCGTGACGCCCCTGATGCCGGTGCACATCTTGATCACGTCGATGTGGCTGAAGATGGTGCTCTTCTCGCTGCATCCCCACTCGGCTCCGTTGGTGTCGGCGACGGTATGGATGCCGAGGATCGAGGTGGCGTACTCGGCCTCGACATACAGGTTGTCGGCCTTGTTGTCGCACACCACGATGTGCTGGCGGTCCTCCGAGACATGAATGCTCCCGGCGGCGGTCGAGTGGCCCCATTCCGGGCCGGGATCAGCGGGCGCTGCGGACGCGGCGACCGTCGCGGCGAGGACAGCCGAGAGGATGAACGCACGAACAAGCACAACGATCCGTTCCAGGAGGGGCCGTCAAAACGGCTGCCATCCTGAACGACCTTCACCCCGGCCTCGGCGTGTTGACCAAGGCTTGACCCCAAGCCGACCTGGTCCAGGAGGGCGGCGCTCGTAAGCCCGCCTTCGAGTGATGTTCTATGGCCGTCAGATCGATCCGACATGACGCCGGCCCACTTAGCGATCTTCGCCCTGGCATGCGGACGTACCAATGAGCAATCGCCGAGCAACCAAGGCCGATCTCGCCTCGCTGTCCGAGGCCCCAAACCGGGGCATAACCACCGGTCAAATCGGGACAAGAGTGGTGGGGCGCCAGGGATTCGAACCCTGAACCTACGGATTAAAAGTCCGGAGCTCTGCCATTGAGCTAGCACCCCTTGCCATGCAGGGTACAGCGATCGGCTCACCGGAGCGAAGCAGTTCCCTGTGATCAGCCTACCGGCCGCCTCACCGATACGCCGCCACCCCGGTCAGCGCCTCCCCGAGCACCAGCGTGTGAATCTCCTGGGTCCCCTCATACGTCAGCACCGACTCCAGGTTGTTCATGTGCCGGATGACCGGATACTCCAGCGTCACCCCGTTCGCCCCCAGGATCGACCGAGCCTCCCGGGCCACATCCAGAGCCGCCCGTACGTTGGCCAGCTTCCCGAACGACACCTGCTGCGGCCGCAAGACGCCCGCGTCCTTAAGGGAACCAAGGTGCAGCGCCGTCAACCCGGCCTGCCCAAGAGCAACAGCCATCCACGCCAGCTTCTCCTGCGTGAGCTGAAAAGCGGCGATCGGCTTCCCGAACTGAACCCGCGTCTTCGAATACTCAAGCGCCGCCTCGAAACAAGCCCGCCCAGCGCCGACAACCCCCCAGAGGATCCCGAACCGAGCCTCCGACAGACACGCCAGAGGCCCGCGAAGCCCGACGACATCCAGAACGGAAGAAGCCGGCACCCGCACGTCGTCGAAGTACAGCGACGAGGTGACAGAAGCCCGGAGGGAAAGCTTCCGATGGATCAAGGAAGCCGAGAACCCGGGAGACGACGTGGGCACCACGAAACCGCGAATCCCCTCGTCGGTCTGCGCCCACACCACTGCCACGTCGGACACCGACCCGTTGGTGATCCACATTTTCGACCCGTTGAGGATCCAGTCGCCCGAGGGGTCCTGTTTCGCGAAGGTCTTCATGTTCGAAGGGTCGGATCCGTGATCGGGCTCGGTCAGCCCGAAGCATCCGATGGCCGTTCCGGCGGCGAGCTGCGGCAGCCACTCCTCTTTGACCTCAGAAGAGCCGTATTTCCACATGGGAAACATCGCCAAAGATCCTTGAACCGACACAAAAGACCGCAACCCCGAGTCCCCGGCCTCCAGCTCCCTACATGCCACCCCATAAGAGGTGGCATCAAGCCCGGCGCACCCGTATCCGCTCAAATGCATGCCCAGCATGCCGAGCGATCCCAGGACCGGCCCCAGGTCACGGGCCGGGAAAGTCCCTTCCTCGAACCAGGTCGCCACATCGGGGAGGATGGAATCCCTGACGAACCCCTGAGCCGTGTCCCTGACCAGTCGCTGGTCTGCGGTCAGCCGGTCATCGAGGTTGAGAAGGTCCATGAGTGCAGGGTATCCGGGCCGCATCGGGGTAGGGCCAGGGGGAATCCCGATGTGCCATAGACGACAAAAGGGGCACGCTATGGACATGAACGAGATACAGCCCAGTGGCCACGTCAAGCAACTCCGCCGGACTCGAAACGGCCGGATCGTCGCCGGTGTCTGCTCCGGTGTCGGACAGTACGTCGGCATCGACGCGAACATCCTCAGGATCGTTCTCGCGGTCGCGTCGTTCTTCGGCGGCCTCGGCATCGGCGTCTACGCCGTCGCCTGGCTCCTGATCCCGAGCGAGGAGAAGGACGCCTCGATCGTCCAGGACCTCATCGACAAGAACAAGGACAACCCGGTCTGGCTCGACGTCAAGAACAAGACGCAGGAAGGGTGGGCCAAGGCGACCAAGTCGCCGAACGGCCACTCGGCGCCTTCACAGCCGGTGGACCCGTACGCCGCCCACCCTTACGCCCAGACGAAGCAGCCGAACGACTGATCACGTGGTGTGCACCTTGGCGATGATCTCCGTTCGGGACTCCGTCCACGCGATGGCCAGGATGGCCGCGGCACTCAGCCCGGCCACCCCGGCCAGCGCCACCACGGGTTCCGGACCGAGGACCTGCGCGAGCGCGCCGCCGATGAGGATGCCCACCCCCTGTGAGGCGAGCAGGCCTGACTGAACCAGGCCGAACGCCTGACCCCGTCGTTCGGGGGGCACGCACTGGACGAAGGCGGCATTGGCCGCCAGCTGGTATGCGCCTCCCACGCCGGACAGGACCCACAGCACCAAGACGACCTCCAGTGGTGGACGCATCGCGCACACCACCAGCGGAGCGCAGGTCAGCATGGCCATCCAGCCCATCGTCTTGAGACGGGTGCTGGGATTGACGAACCTGCTGAACAGGAACGCCCCGAGAACCGTGCCGGTCGGCATGGCCGCCATGAGCAGGCCGGTGATCACGGGCACCGGGAGACTGCCGTCGTCGAGCTCCGCCGCGTAGGGCACCGCGATGCCCTCGGGCAGCACATAGAAACCGCAGAGCCAGGCGAACAGCACGAGGGTGCGCAGCCGCCGGTCGCCGAAGACCAGCTTGGCGCCCGCGGAGGTCATCGTCCACATCGAGGGTTTCCCCCCGTCTGCCGACACGGTGGCCGACCTGCGGCTCACCCCGGCGACGATGATGAGCGCCGACGCCAGGAACGTGGCGCAGTCGAGCGCCAGCGCCCGATAGGGGCCCAGACCTGCGATGACGGCCCCGCCGGCCGCGAAACCGAGCATCTGGACGGCCTGGTTCGTCATGTTCTGCAGAGCGCTGCCGGCAACGTACTTGTCGCCTTCGAGAATCTCGGGCAGCAGGGCCGCCCGCGCGGCCGAGAACGGCGCGCTGAGCAGGACCACCATGAAGACCAGCACGCACAGTGCCCAGAACGGCGTGCCGGGGATCGCCATGATCGCGACCAGCAGAGCCCGCACGACGTCACAGACGAGCATGACGCGGCGGCGCGGGTAGCGGTCGGCGAGACCGGCCAGCAGGGGACCGCCGAGGATCGGCGGCAGATAGGTCAACGCGTAGACGGCCGCCGTGGCGAGCGCCGACTGGGTGCGATTGAACACGAGCACGGCGAGCGCCACCTGCGCGAGCTGATCGCCGAGCAGGGACAACCCCTGACCGAGCCACAGGGCCCGGAACTCCTTGATCGCGATGACTTCGCCGTAAGTCGCTTGGCGCTCCGCTGGACGGCGGTGTTTCCCCGGCAGTTTTCCGGGCTTCGTGGCCGCCATTTCTCTCCGCTGAGCTCAGGCCATAGCTGACAGACTGTGTTCAGTATGTCACCTACAGTGCCTATCGCGCTCGTGAATAGCAACCCTGCGACTACCATCCGAGTTCGTGAAGCCGATCGTCGTCGATTCCGAAGTGGTGGGCGATCTCGTGCACGACGGTGATCTGCACCTCCTCCACCACGTCAGCCTCGGTTTCACAGATTGCCAAGGTGGTATTTCGGTAGATCTCGATGCGGTCGGGAAGCACTCCTGAGTACCACTCGCCCCGCTCCGTGAGCGGAATGCCCGTGTAGAGACCGAGGAGGCCCTCTTCTGGCGGATCGTCTTCGACCACGACGACCACGTTGTCCATGACTTTGGCCAGATCAGGCGGTATCAGGTCGAGTGCCTCGGCCACGAGCTCTTCGAACTTGCCTCTCGAGACGTCGATCACACGTCAAATCTACTTCCCCGTGGTTTTCGGGTAGACAGGAAGGAACGTGGATTTGCCGAAATGGGGGGAATCCGTGATCCGGTTCCTGAAGGGCCGGTTTGTACGGGTTCTGACGATTATCGCAGTGGCCCTGGCCGGAGCATGGCTGGGGCTTTTGTTTGGCGCGTCCGTACAGACCCCCATCGGCCCCGCCGACATCAACATGGCCCTGCGCCCCTCCCTCGACGGAGGCACGGTCGTCGACGTGCGCCCCCTGGGAACGCTCCGATTCGACACCCACTCGGGCCCGGTGCGGCTCAACCTGAGCATCGAGGCGGTCCATCCCGACGCCGCTGAGGAGATCCTGCAGAACCCCCGATGGGCCGACCGGCTGCCGGAGACCATCGAGGCCGACCTCATGGGCGGGGTGCAGGACCTGCTCATCAGGGCCGCGATCTGCGCGATCATCGCCGGATTCGTGGCCGGCCTGATCGTCTTCCGCGACTTCTTCAAGGGTCTGTGGAGCGCCCTGGGCGCGATCCTGGTCGTCGCCGCGATGGCCGTCACGGCCGCGCTGAGCTTCAACCCCCAGGCGATCGCCGAACCCCGCTACACGGGCCTGCTGACGGGAGTCCCCTCCCTGGTCGGCAACGCCCAGTCGATCGTCACCAAATTCTCCGAATACCGGGGCCAATTGGCCAAACTCGTCACGAACATCAGTCGTCTGTACGAAGCCGGCTCGACCCTCCCCATCTACGATCCCGACCCCGACACGATCAGGGTTCTGCACATCTCCGACCTGCACATCAACCCGGTGGGCTGGAACGTGGTCCGATCCCTGATCGACCAGTTCAAGATCAACCTGGTGGTCGACACCGGCGACATCAGCGACCACGGCACCAAACCGGAGAACTCCTTCGTGGAGGACATTGGCGAGCTGGGGATCCCCTACGTTTTCGTCCGCGGCAACCACGACTCCATGGCCACCCAGAAGGCGGTCGAGAAGCAGAAGAACGCGATCGTCCTCGACGACCGGGTGGTCGAGGTCCAGGGCCTGCGCATCTACGGCATCGGCGATCCCCGCTTCACCCCCGACAAGTCCACCGAGGTCGACGCGGATCCCGCGTCCCTGGCCGCCCTCGGCCGCCAGAAGGCCGCCGGCGTCTCTCCGCCCGAGTGGCCGCGTTCCTCCTCGACCACGGCGCCGCAGCGCGCTCCGGTGGATCTGGTGGCCGTCCACGACCCGACCATCGGCCGGGCCTTCTACGGGTCGGCCGCGCTCGTCCTGACCGGTCACGTCCACGCCCGGTCGTCCGAACTCTCGCCCACCGGAACCCGGCTGATGATCCAGGGATCGACCGGCGGAGCGGGCCTGCGGGGCCTCGAACACGAGGAGCCCACGCCTCTGCAGGCATCGGTTCTGTACTTCAGCAAAGACACTCACAGGCTCCAGGCCTGGGACGATGTCACCGTCGGAGGACTCGGGGAACAACGAATCGCGGTGGAGCGTCGTATCGAGGCCGATCCAGGTCGTACAATTTTCCCGGAGCCAGGGAACGTCCCGTCGCCGACGGGAACGATCACTGACACCCCGTCGCCGGTCGCTTTGGCACGGAGGGCAAACGTCCTCTATGCTTCAGAAGTCCCCGACGGAGCGCGGTAAGGACAGAGAGCAATCTCTGCGCCCCCATCGTCTAGCGGCCTAGGACACCGCCCTTTCAAGGCGGCGGCACGGGTTCGAATCCCGTTGGGGGCACGGAAGGGCCAGGAAAACGGCAGGTCGAAGACCTCCGAAGAACTGGTAAGCTACAAAAGCCGGAAAGCGGAAACGCCGAAGGCGAGTAAGACAGCAAGACGAGGTCCTGTAGAGCAGTTTGGAGTGCTCGCCACCCTGTCAAGGTGGAGGTCGCGGGTTCAAGTCCCGTCAGGACCGCTTGGGTCAGGTAGCTCAGTTGGTACGAGCGACCGCCTGAAAAGCGGTAGGTCGGCGGTTCGACCCCGCCCCTGACCACATCTCTTGTTTGAACGAAAACGCCCCGACACATTGTGTGCCGGGGCATTTTTGATTTCACGGAGAACTATTCTCGCCGGTCAGCCGCAGCGACTGTCCGATGGGGGAGCGCTGGTGAACGTGATCGATTTCCGCAGGCTGATCCGGGCCTGGATCACCAGGCAGCCGCCCATCTCGTAGGCGTTGACGATCTCGGCCCTGGCGCGGTCGTACACCCAGGAGAAGGCCACCAGGCAGGCCGTGGCGACGACCTTGTTCGGGATCGGGAGGCAGATGAGCTGCAACCCGGCCGAGGCGGTCCACTCCCGGGCGTCCAGGGTGGTCTTCATCTTCGCGGTCCGGGCCTGGCTGAAGTAGTACCGGCAGGTCAGTCCCGAGCACTGGATCCGCCCGGAGGCGGCCGCGATCTGGGTGGCCGTCGCGGCGGCAGACGGGGCGGGCGGCTGGAGGAAGGTCAGGGCCAGGACGAGGGCGGCGATGACGGCTGCGGCCGTGCGTCGGCGTGGTGCTGTCGCGGGCATTGAGGGATCACTCGCTTTCTGGTGGCTTCCGGCTTTCACCTCACCCACGGTCGGGGAGCCGGCATCCATCCGGGCAGACCTGTCGGACGGGTTCGCCGGGGCCACGACGAACCCGCAGGCAGCGGGCCACGCCGGTCGGCGACCGGTCGTCCGGCGGCGTCGGATGGGTCAACAGACCTGCTGGAAGTCCCGGTCCGCGGGCAGGTGCGCCGCCCATTCGCCGGGGGTGAACGAGCGGCCCGCGGTCTGGCAGACGAGCTGGAGCAGGTCGGGCGGCGGGGTCACGTCCCAGAGGCGGATCCGGCCGTCGCCGGCGCCGGTGGCCAGGGTGGTGCCGTCGGGGCTGAACGCCACGGAGAAGACGATGGCGGGATGCCGGATGGGCGGTGCGATCTGCTCCTGCGTGGAGACGTCCCACAGCCGGACGGTCTGGTCGTCGCCCACGGTGGCCACGGTCTCGCCGTCGGAGCTGAAAGCCACGTCGTACAGATGGGGCAGCGCGTGACCCACCAGGGTCCGGCCGCGCTGCCGCTGGGTGGCCACATCCCACAGACGCGCCATCTTGTCGTCGGAGACCGCCGCGACGGTCTTTCCGTCAGGGCTGAAGGCGACGCCCTTCACCCAGTTGGCGGATCCCATGATGGGCCGGCCGATCGGGGCGCCCGTGGCGGTCCGCCACAACCGGACGTCGCTGTCGAGGCCGCCGGTGGCGAGGGTCTCACCCCCAGGGCTGAAGGCGACTGATCTGAGCCACGTCCTGTGGCCGGTGAACCGCCTGATCTCCTGTCCGGTGGCGACGTCCCAGAGGTGGGCCATGTTGTCGAATCCCGCCGTGGCCAGGTTGCGGCTGTCGGGGCTGAAGGCGACCGCGGTGACGACCGGACCCTGGGGGGCCAGGTCGGGGACGAGCTGTGCGTGGGTGTCGAGATCCCAGATCCTCGCCACACCGCGGCCGTCGCCGGGAACGAACTGATTGTTGACTATCTGACGTTCTCCGGCGCCCGCGGCCAGCAGACGGCCGTCGCGGCTGATGTCGACGCCGTTGACCTCCCAGGGGAGCAGGAGCGGCGCGCCGATCCGCTCCCGCGAGGCGACCTTCCACAGCCGGACGCTGCCGTCGTAGCCGGCGCTCGCCAGTGTGGCGCCGTCGGGCGAGAAGTCGAGATCGTTGACCTGCCCGTCGTGATCGCCGAACTCCCCGTCGGCCAGGCGCGGCAGGGACACGTCCCACACCCGCGTGGTCTGGTCGGCGCTCGCCGTGGCCAGACTGCGGCCGTCGGGGCTGAACGCGACACCGAAGATCTCGTCGCCGTGCCCGTCGAGCGGCTGACCGAGCACCGCGCCGGTGCCGACGTTCCACAGGCGGGCCGTCCAGTCGGCGCCGCCGGTTGCCAGGAAGTCGCCGTCCGGGCTGAAGTCGACGGTGTTGACGGCGCCTTCGTGCTGCCCCGTCATCTCGGTGACCAAATCGCCGGTGCCGGCATTCCAGAGCCGGGTGACTCCGTCGACATGGCCGGTGGCCACCAGCCCGCCGTCGGGGCTGAAGGCGGCTGACGTGGCGGACAGGCCGGGGCCGGCGCGCAGTTCGGCGATCATGCGGCCTTCGGCTACGTCCCACAGGCGGGTGGTGCCGTCCTCGGCCGCGGCGGCGAGGACCCGGCCGTCCTTGTCGAAGGCGACCTCGAACACGAGGGAGCCCTGGTCGAAGGTGGCGATCTTCTCGTGACTGGAGGTGTTCCACAGCCGGACCGTGCCGTCGTCGCCGGCGGTCGCCAGCGTCGTCCCGTCGGAGGTCAGGGCGACGGAATTGAGCGCGCCCGAGTGGGCGTCGATCGGCCGGCCGAGCGGCTGCCCGGTGGCCGCGTTCCACAGCCGGGCCGTGCCGATCTCGTCGCCGCTGGCCAGCGTCCCGCCGTCGCGGCTGAAGGCGACGGAGGTGATGTTCGCCTTGTGGCCGGACAGAGGCCGGCCGACCGGGTCGTGAGTGGTCGTGCTCCACAGGATGATCCGGGTGTCGCCGCCGGTGGCCATGATCCGGCCTCCCGGGGCGAAGGCCACGGCCTGGACCCAGAAGGTGTGGCCCGGCAGCACCGCCCTCAACGGGTTGGCCAGCACGTGGAGCATGGCCTGCCGGGTCTCGGGGGTCGGCGCGACACTCCACGCCGTCGCGGCCAGTCGCAGGGCGGTGACGGGGTCGGTCGTGGCCGTGTACATGGCCTGGGCCGACAGTTGCCGCGAAAGCGATAAGACGGCCTGCTCGGTGGCGTCGCGGTAGAGGACGATCGCGGAGATCGCGGCGATGAGCGAGACGACCAGCAGGGTGGCCAGGACGGTCGTGGTGGCCCGGCTGCGTCGGCGGCGGGCCAGGGCGGCCCGGCGGCCGGCCGTCAGGAACTCGGCGGCGACGGAGCTCACGTCGTGGGCGGTGGTGGCGTTGATCAGGCGGGTGCCCGAATAGAGGTAGGCGGGGTCGCGCCCGTTGCGGTCCCAGTCGACGGCGTCGGCGGTGAGCTCCTGCCGGGCCAGCAGGTCGGCCCGGTCCTCTTCGAGCCAGATCCGCAACCGGGGCCAGCCCCGGATGAGGGCCTCGTGGGTGATCTGCGCGCTCTCGGCGTCGACGGTCACCAGCCTGGCCCGGACGAGATGGTCGAGCACCGGACCGCCCGCCCCTTCGGAGACCAGGTCGGACAGGGGGAGCCGCCGGGCGGTGTCCGGTGTGTCGGCGCCGACCTGGACCAGCCGGGTCAGCAGGTTTCGCGCGGTACGCCGGTCGGCCGGATCGAGGTCGTCGACGACGGCGTCGGCGGTCTGGGCGAGCGAGCCGCTGATGCCGCCGGTGGCGCGGTAGCCCGCCAGGGTCAGCGTCGTGTCCTCGCGGTGGTTCCACGTCTCGCGCAGGGCGTGGGACAGCAGGGGCAGCACACCGACCGCTTCGGCATGGTCGCGGTCGCTGCGCAGGTCCTCCAGCAGCAGGTCGGCCAGGCCGTCCTGCAGGGTGAGCCCGGCCACCGAGGCGGGCGCCTCGATGACCTCCAGCAGGGTCGGGCGATCCATCGGCGCCACGACCACGGGACGTTCGAGGGCGGGCACCAGCGCCGGGTGGGCGGCGCACTGCCCGAAGAAGTCGGCCCGCAGGCCCAGGACGACCACCTGCGCGCCGCCGTCTTCGGCGAGCTCGGCCAGGACGCCGATGAAGGCGCGGCGCTGCTCCTCCGGGGCGGCGAACACCTCTTCGAACTGGTCGACGACCACGACCCGGCCCGCCCATGCGCGGCGGGCCAGCGCGGCGAGCTCGTCCGGGTGCGTCGCACCGAGCTGCCGGCACAGGGTGCGGACCGGATCGGCGCCCGGCTCGAAGATCGTGCCGGGGCGGCCGGAGCCTCGGGCGAGCGCGGGCAGCAGGCCGGCCCGCAGCACCGACGACTTCCCCGACCCCGACGCCCCGGTGACCACGAGAAGCCCGCCGAAGCCCGCCCGGTCCAGGAGTGTCCCGACCAGTTCGTCCCGTCCGAAGAAATACCGCGCGTCGGCGGACCTGAACGATTCCAGCCCCCGGTAGGGCGGCTCCGGAGCCGACGGCCTGGGCGCTCTCGCGGCCGGGCGGGGCGGCGGCGCGTCCGCGGCCTGTTCCAAGGCGTCCCGATAGGCGTCGTCCCAGGTGCGCCGGTCGTCGAAGCCCGCGGGAAGGGGCCGCTCCTTCTGGGCGATCACCCGGAGGCAGGTGTCGACCAGGACCTCGACGTTGGGGCGTTTGGGTAAGCCCGGATCAGCCAGGCTGATCATGTCCCCGATCGTGCTGTGCGCGAGCCGGATCGGCTCCTGCCCGGGGTGCCGCCGGGGCGTTCTGGAGCTCGCGATCTCCAGCTGCTTGAGCGACAGGCCGGTCGCTTCCTTCAGCTCGCGCAGCCGGGCGGCGAGCCGTGCCTTGGCATCCTCGACCAACGGGACTCCGCTCGGCTCGCACGCGCCGGTTGTTCACAGGCCAGGCCTGAAAACCCTCCGTAAAGAGTAGGTCACCCGACCCTCGGCTCGCCCGCGGTGAAGGTGTTGCACGACTTGGCGTCCCGCGACTCGAAGCCGCGCATGAACCACGTCTCCCGGTTGCGCGGGGAACCGTGGCTGCCGTTGATTCCGCCGTCGTCGTCGAGGGCCATCATGCGCCGCAGATCGCGCAGGTCGGAGTCGGGGCGGCGCAGGGATTTCCACGTGCTCCCCAGGAAGACGCCGGCCAGGCACTCCGATTGGAGTTCGATCCGGCGGGAACGCTCCAGCTCCTCGTCCTGGCCGGAGGTCGCGAGATTGACCTCCGCCCACAGGATCCCGGTCATGTGCTGAACGTGGTGGCCGTATTCGTGGGCGGCCAGGAGGAAGGTCGAGAGGTCGTGGGGTGTGGCCAGCAGGCGCTGGTCGAGCAGGACGTCGAAGCGGCGGTCGGCGGGGCAGTACTGGCCCTGGATGTTCTGCCGCCACGTCACCCCGCACCGGACCTCGGGCCGGTTGACGAAGCCGACGCCCGCCGGCGGCATCGGCACCCCGACCGCCGCCATGTGGTTCGACCAGGCGGTGTTCAGGCAGTCGGCGATCGATCGGAGGTATTTCCTGGTCAGGTCGCGATTCCCGGGGGCGACGCGTTTCTCCGGGCAGTCGATCTCGGCCATCTGCCCGGCCCGGTAGAGCAGGTTGCCGGTCAGGACGGGGTCGTCAACGGGGTAGGCGGTGCCGCCTAACAGCAGGAGCGAGACGAGGATCGCGTGCATCAGGCCACTTTGCCTGCTTTTGCGGTCCAAGTGTTGCAGGCGCCCGGTCTGCGCGTCGCGAAGCCGTCGTCGAGCCACCTCAGCACGTTCTTGCCCTTGCCGTGGGTGCGGCTGTGGCCGGTGCCGTCGAGCTCGCGCAGGTACTGCCAGTCGGCGTCGCTGCGCCCCAGCGACGGCCACACCGCGCCGAAGAACACCCCGGCCAGACATTCGGCCTGCAGTTCGTTGCGGCGGATCTGCTCGTAGAGCTCGGCCTTGGAGTGGTAGGGGTGCGTGCGGTACGCGTCGGCCATGCCCGTCAGGTTCTGCAGGTGGTGGCCGAACTCATGGGCGATCACCAGGTAGAGGTACAGGTTCGACGAGTCGGCCAGCGCGCCCTTGTCGAGCAGGACCATGAAACGCCGTTCCGAGTCGCAGTAGCGGCCGGCGGCGTCGCCCCACTTGCGGCCGCAGAACGCCTTCGGCCTGGTCTGGAAGTTGATCCGGACCGGGGCGAAGGGCAGCCCGTTCTTACGGAAGTGCGCACCCCATGCCTCGTTGAGGCATTTCGTCACCGCGATCGCGTACCGGCGGGCCGAGGCCGCGTCGCCGTCGCGTAACGGCGGTTCCGGGCAGTCGGCCGGTGCTAACTGACCCGTTCGGTAGAGCGCGTGCTGGGTGAGGACGCGGTCGTCGATCGGGTAGGCGTTCGCCGGGGCCGCGCCCAGGACCAGCAGTAAGGCGAGAGCGGTGACGAATGGGGTTAAACGCACACAGGCGATCCTAGGCGGGTGACACGTTCTGGTTGAGGTGGAATACGTTCTCGGGATCCCATTTGCGCTTCAGCTCGGTCAGCCGTGCGAGGTTGTCCCCGTACGCGAGCGGCACGCCCTCCTCGGCCAGGTGGTTGACCTCGGCGCCCACCGACCAGTCGCGGGTGGCCTGCCAGAGTGCGTCCACCCAGGTCACGTGGGGTTCGCTCGCCACGCCCTCGGGCCAGGAGGCGGCGATCTCCAGGCACCAGGCCGCGTTCCGGTGGAAGTAGGCCGTCTCGGACGGGCCGACGCCGGCGATCGCGCCGCCCAGCGAGGCCAGCAGGATCAGGTTGCCCGGCGACGACGGCTCGGCCCCGAAGCCGGTCAGGGTCTCGATCAGCGATTCGGTCAGCGGGCCGCCCAGGTGGTGGCGCATCCGGTAGGGCGTCGGCGCGGCCTGCGCGTCGTTGGTGTGCTGGAGCACCGCGAACGTCGTCGGGCCGACCAGGTCGGCGAGCGGGGTGCCGAGGCCGCGCAGCCAGGCCAGGTCCTGCTCGCCCGAGACCCAGCAGGCGGCGATGACGAAGACCGGCAGGCCCGGTTCGGGGAGGAAGGGCGGCGCGGCCAGGAACGCGGCCAGCACGCCGGCCTCCTGCGGCGCCTCCCACGTGTTCAGCGCCCGGAGTATCTCGGGGGCGTCCTCCAGCGCGTAGAAGATCATGCCGCCGACGACCTCGTCGACCGGGCGCAGTCGCAGCGTGAACTCCAGCACGATCCCGAAGTTGCCGCCGCCTCCACGCAGGGCCCAGAACAGATCCTGGTTCTCATCAGGAGAGGCGGTCACCACGCCGCTCGCCGTCAGGACCTCCGCCGACAGCAGGTTGTCGCAGGCCAGCGGGCGAGGGCGGCCGGGCGGCGGTCGATCGCCCGGTTCCAGACCCTTCTCGCCAGGTGGTAGTCGTCATGGTCGGGGGTGATGAGCTCGTACATGCGTCACTCCTTGAGCTCCCCAGTTGAGCTCCCCAGTCTGAACGAGTTCGGCCGGCGCCAGCGAGTGGCGAGGGGGTGACGGTCACCCCTGGTTGATGAAGTCGGCCACCTCCTTCGGGTGGCTCAGCATGGGCATGTGACCCGCCGGGACCTCGCCCGTGACCGCGCCAGGAAGGCGTTCGGCGACCATGCCGCGCATGAAGTCGATGGGGAAGAAGCGGTCTTCCGTGCAGAACAGGAACCGGGCCGGTACGTCGGGCAGGGCCTCCAGCGGCCAGGGCTCGACCATCGGGCCGCCCGACTGGTCGCGGCCGGAGGCCTGGCCGATCGCGATGCCCTCGGGGTCGACGCCGTTGTAGAAGGTGGCGATCTCGTCGCTCATGTCGACGCCGAGCGCGGTGAAGCCGCTGGCCTCCCACCACTCGCCGCCCGTCTCCCCGGGCTTGGGGATCATCGCGGTGACGAACACGATCTCGCGGACCGGGACCCGGGCGGCGATCAGGGGAGCGGTCAGGCCGCCCAGCGAGTGGGCCACCAAGACCATGTCGTCGCGGTCGCCGATGGCCTTGACCGCGACGTCGGCGTATGCGGACAGGCCCGCCGACTCGTCGCCGGTCGGCAGGTCGAGGGCGATCACCTCGCCGTCGAGCAGGGGCGCGAGCCGGTCCCAGTAACCCGGGCCGGAGCCGCCACCGGGGATTAGAACGTAAGTACGCATACACCTACCCTAGGCTGAGGCGCATGCTCTCGCGGCGCGCTTTCGTGGCCGGGGCCCTGCTGGCGTCGTCGGGCCGGTCCGACGACGTGTGGGCGACGCTGGAGCGCAACTGGGCGTCGGTGTCGTCCCGGGGCGAGCCCCGTTCGCCGGAGCACGCGTTGGCCCGGGAGTTCCTGCGCACCGGCGATCCGGCGGTCGCGCGCGAGGTTCGCGAGGTCGTCGACCGGGCCGTGCGCGAGATCTACCACGCCGGGGCGACCAAGGCCGGGAACTGGTGGAACTGGGAGATCGGGCTGCCCAGGCGGCTGCTCGACGCCGCGATCCTGATCGGCCACCGTGACGACGACCTGATCGCGGCGGTCGACCACTTCGTGCGGCCGTGGCGGCTGCAGTTCTACTCGGGCACCAGCACCGGCGCCAACCGCACCGACCTGTGCCTGGTCACCCTGCTCAACGGCATCCTGTCGCGAGACCGGCGCAGGATCGCGCGGGCCGCCGATGCGCTCTCTCCGGTCTTCCGATACGTCACCGAAGGCGACGGCCTCTACCGCGACGGCAGCTTCATCCAGCATTCGACCGTCCCCTACCAGGGCACCTACGGGGCCTCGATGCTGCACGGCATCGGCTCGATCCTCAGAACGCTGCGGGGCACCCCGTGGGAGATCACCGACCCGGCGCTCCAGAACGTCTTCGACAGCGTCGAACACTCCTTCCTGCCCTTCCTCCATGAGGGACGGATGATGGACCTGGTCAGCGGGCGGGCGATCTCACGGAAGGCGTCCGGAGACGAGAGAAGAGGCCGGGCCCTCCTCGACGCGATCGACCTGCTCGGCGTGCCGGTCCGTCCACAGCCGATCGGCCACCGCCTCATGCGGGCGAGCGCCCGCGCGGTCCACCGCCGGCCGACCTGGGTGGCGGCGCTCAGCATGTCCTCCGACCGGATCGCCCACTACGAACACGGCAACGGCGAGAACCTTCGCGGCTGGCACACCGGCGCCGGAATGCTCTATTGGTGGGGCGAAGGCCACGGCAGCCACTACTCGGGCGACTTCTGGCACACCGTCGACCCCTACCGGCTCCCCGGCACCACCGTCTCGACCAAGCGCCTCCCCGACGGCGCGGGCGGCGCCTGGGGCGAGAGCTGCCCGCCCGCGACCTGGGTCGGCGGCGCCTCCGACGGCACCTACGCCACGGTCGGCCAGCATCTCTTCGGCCTGGAGAGCACCCTGGAGGCCCGCAAGTCGTGGGTCTTCCTCGATGACATGGTGGTCTGCCTGGGCGCGGGCATCACCTGCCGCGACGGCGTGCCGGTAGAGACGATCATCGACAACCGCCGCACCCGCGCCAAGCTCACCGTGGGAGACGGCTGGGCCCACCTGGAAGGCCACGGCGGCTACGTCTTCGACGGCTCGCTGCGGGTGAGACAGGACGACTACACCACGCTCTGGCTCGACCACGGCACCGACCCGACCGACGCGAGCTACTCCTACCTGCTGCTCCCCAACGCCGATGTGGCCACCACGAAACAGGCCCGCGCGACCGTCGTGGCCAACACGCCCGACCACCAGGCGGTCACCGCGGGCGGCCTGACCGCCGTCAACTTCTGGCGGCCCGGCACGGTCGCGGGCATCACGGTCAGCGAGCCCGCGGCGGTCCTCTACCGGCCGGGACAGACGCTGATCGCCGAGCCGCAGAAATCTTCTTGAGCCGATGTCGAAATCGCATCCCGCCGGTCGACGCGTCAGTGAGGCCTACCGACAGGGAGAAAACAGATGCTTCAGGACAAGAACGCGATCATCTACGGCGCCGGCGGCATGATCGGTTCGGCGGTGGCCGAGGAGTTCGCCCGCCAGGGCGCCCGGGTGTTCCTCACCGGACGCACCCGCGAGCCCCTCGAAGCCCTCGCCAAGACCATCGACGCCGAGTTCGCCGTGGTCGACGCGTTCGACGAGGTCGCCGTCGACGCCCACGCCGCCGAGGTGGCCGCGCGGGGCGGCATCGACATCTCGCTCAACCTGGTGCCGCGTGGCGACGTCCAGGGCACGCCGCTGATCGACATGTCCGTCGACGACCTGCTCAGGCCGGTCGAAAACGGCCTGCGCACCACCTTCATCACCGCGCGAGCCGCCGCCCGCCACATGACCAGGCGGAAGCGGGGCGTGATCCTCACCCTCGACAGCGGCAGCGGCTCCGGGGTGAACAGCCCGATGATGGGCGGCACCGGCCCGGCCGACGCCGCCATCGACACCTTCGTCCGCAACCTGGCCTACGAGATCGGCGCCGACGGCGTGCGGGTGCTGGGCGTCTGGGTGGCCGGCATCCCGGAGACGTTCACCCCCGAGAAGCTGGCCGCCGTCAACCCCGACATAGCCCTCGACGAGACGGCCATGAACAGCCTGCTGGAAGGGCTGGCCCAGATGCGGATGCTGAAGCGATCGCCGAGGCTCGCCGAGGTCGCCTCGACGATCGCGTTCCTGGCCTCCGACCACGCGGCCGGAATCACCGCGTCGTTCGTCAACGTGACCGGAGGGATCTTCCCCAGCTAACGCACCTTCTTGGCCCTGCCGAGCTGCTTGATCGTCTTGGGGTTCGCGCCCTTGGGCAGGTCGGCCACGGTGATGGGGCCCTTGCCGTGGTCGACCGACATGTTGGGGGCGCAGAGATTGGTGGTCAGCCGGCCTTCCCATTTGTAGGCGAACACCAGATAGCGCACGCCACGGGAGAAATGAGTCCCACAGGCCGCCGACTGCGTGTGCGTGCTCACCGTGACCTTGGCCTTCGGCTTCCCCTTGTACGAGTGGTCGGCCCGGAAGGTGTACACCACCGGCTTCACCGGGTCCCACCGGTCCTTCGGCCGCTTCACCGCCTTGACCGTGCCGGTGAACACCACAGTCGAATGCTTCAGGTGATAGGGCACCTCCGGGGCCATGCAACTACAGGCATACGACGGGGTCGACCCGAGCACCACGGTGCCCGAGACGAGTGCGAGAACGATCAGGATTCGACGCCACATGTCCCTGAAACGGGCCGCAAAGTCGAACGGTTCGGACGAAAAACCACTACGCTTGGCCACCAGTGAATCCGCCGTGTGTCCGCGGGCCTTTTCTCATGTCAATGGGGTGGCTACGTGTCCGGGCACGGCGTTGAGTTCTCGCTCCCTGATGTGCCGCGTGGTGCCCTCATGCCCGAGGGCACGACTGAACGCGTGCCCTCAGGGCAGGTGAGATGACCACGAAATCACCTCTCCCCGACCGCGCCGGCGCACAGGTGAGGTTCACGGGAGGATACGGAATGACCCATATCGATCCGGAAGCGCTCGTCGCGAGCCTGCGACGACTGCAGAAGGCCGCTCCGGCGACCGGGATCGTGTACCACCTTCAGCGGATCGTGCAGGTCGTCGACCGGATCTTCGGATATTCCGGGGCCGGTCTGATGTTCGCCGACCCCGATCGCACCCTGCGATACCTGTTCGCCACCGACGAGGCCGGCCGCAGTCTCGAACACGCTCAGGCGACCGTGATGGCCGGGCCCTGCGTGGCCTCCTACATCACCGACAGCGCCGTGACCACGTTCGACGTCCGCAAGGACGACCGCTGGCCCGACCTCGCGGCGCTGCTGCACCCCGACGTGCGGGCGGTAGCGGGGGTTCCGGTGCGTCTCGGCGGCGAACCCGTCGGCACGCTGAACGTCTACCAGGACACCACCCACGACTGGGAGGAATCCGACACAGAGGCGCTGCACGCCTACGCCCACGTGATCGAGCAGGTCATCGCCGCGGCGGTGGAGGCGGATGAGAAGTCTCAGCTCGCCGACCAGCTGCAATACGCGCTCGACTACCGCGTGGTCATCGAAAGGGCCGTCGGCTATCTGATGGGCAAGCACGACCTGACCGCCAGCCAGGCCTTCACCGGCCTGCGCAAGCAGGCCAGGGACAGCCGCCGCAGGGTCGCCGACCTGGCCGCCGAACTACTCGGAGAGCAGGGCCGTGGAGATCCGGACCACGCGATCTGACGGCCCGTTTGGGATTAATGTGACGATCACTCTCAGAGGCGATCTCGACGTCTTCGGCGCCGTGGAGCTCCGCCGCGCCGTCTGGCGGGCCGGGCGGGCCGCGCATCTGCGGCTCGACCTGGCTCTGGTGACGTTCATCGACGTCGCGGGCGCCCGGACACTGCTCTGGGCGTACCGCAGGGCCTTCGGGCGGGTGTCGATCGTGAACCCGCCCGGCGAGGTTCTGCGATTGCTGCGCCTCCTGGAATTCGACCGGTACCTGGGAGTGGATACGCTGGCCGGTGATGTCGTACCGAATGCTCTTCACGTGGGTCCTGCGCCGCACCGACGCGGAGAAGATCCACCATTTGACGATCAGACTGCTGGCGACCCTGTCGGTCCTGCCGGTCGTGAAGCGGATCCTCCACGCCTGGCTGGCCCCGCGTGACGAATCGCTGCGGGTGCGGGCGTTCGGGGTCCACTTCCCCTCGCCGTTCGGGCTCGCGGCCGGGTTCGACAAGAACGCCGAGTGCGTCCCTGCGCTGGCCGCGCTCGGGTTCGGCCACGTCGAGGTCGGCACGATCACCGCGCACGCCCAGCCCGGCAACGCCCGGCCCCGGCTGTTCCGCCTGGTCCCCGACCACGCGATCATCAACCGGATGGGCTTCAACAACGAGGGCGCCAAAGCGGCCGCCCGCCGGTTGAAGCGGGTCCGCGGCGTGCCCGTGGTCGTCGGGGTGAACATCGGCAAGACCAAGGTCGTCCCCGAAGAGGAGGCGGCCCGCGACTACGTCGCCAGCGCGAAGATCCTCTCCGGGCTGGCCGACTACCTGGTCGTGAACGTCTCCTCGCCCAACACCCCGGGCCTGCGCAACCTCCAGGCGGTCGACCTGCTGCGCCCGCTGCTGACCGAGGTCAAGACGGTCGCGGGCCGCACCCCGCTGCTGGTGAAGATCGCCCCCGACCTGGCCGACGAGGACATCGACGAGCTCGCCGAACTCGCCGCCGAACTGGGCCTGGCCGGGATCATCGCGACCAACACCACGATCAGCCGCGCCGGCGTCTCCAGCACCGAAACGGGCGGCCTGTCCGGCCGCCCGCTGAAAGACCGTTCGCTCGACGTGTTGCGCCGCCTCCACGCCAAGGTCGGCGACCGCCTGGTGATCGTGTCCGTCGGCGGCGTGGAAGACGTCGACGACGTCTGGGAGCGCCTGCTGGCCGGGGCGACCCTCGTCCAGGGCTACACCGGCCTGATCTACGGCGGCCCGCTGTGGGCCTCGACCATCAACCGGCAGCTGTCCCGCCGGTTGAAGCGCCACGGCCTCTCTTCGGTGAGCGACCTACATGCTCGGGCGGGTCGAGTCGGCTGACAGCGTCAGCTCGTCGAGGTGCCGCATGACCGCGATCACATCCATGCGCCCCGGACTGTGCGGCCGTGAGCGCTGCCAGGGCCTCGGCCCGTCGAGCGGGCGGTAGTTGACCCCCACGGCGTCCAGGCGCCTGAGATGGCGTTCCAGGCGGCCGGAGAAGTCAGCTGAGGCGGGGCGGCCGGTCCAGGCGATCTCGGCCATGGCGCACCCGCGGGGCCAGGCCTTGTAGTCGAGGGTGCGGCCGTCGGGGATGTACTCCGACCAGAGCTGGAACTGGGCGCCCAAAACCCTCTCCGTGGAGACGTCGAACGCGGCGACGTCTCCCATGGTGATCGTCTCGCCCAGGGCGGCCGGCTCCTCGGCCGACGCGGCCTCCGCGTAGTCGAAGTAGAGCGGGAACACCGGCGTCAGAACCACGTCGTGGCCCGCCGAGATGGCCCGTTTGGCGACGTTCATACCGCGCCAGGGCATCACGATCGTGTCCTGGCGGAGCATGCCGCTGACGAACGCCTCGTCCCACACGACCGCCCGGCTGCCGCGTTCGGCCAGCAGGTCGGCCAACTGGCGCAGGAACCAGGCGTGCAGATCGCCCGGCGTCGCGAGCTGCCGGTCGCGCTGGAACTCGGTGATCGCGGGGGAGGCGGCCCAGGCGTCTAGGACGCACTCGTCGCCGCCGATGTGGAAGAACGGGGTCTCCCCGAGAGCGCCGATGATCTCGTCGAAGACGGTGGCCAGGAACTCGATCGTTTTGGGCAGCGGCGACAGGATCGCGGGGGAGATGCCCCAGCGCTCCAGCACCCGGTGACTCTCCGACGGGTCGGCGCCGAACTCGGGGTAGGCGGCCAGGATCGCCGACGCGTGGCCCGGCACGTCGATCTCCGGCACCACCGTGACGGCGCGCTTGCGGGCGTAGGCCGCGATCTCGGTCAGATCGTCGAGTGTGTAGAAGCCGCCGTGCGGGGTCTCGTCGTAGGCCTCCGGCTCGCCCTTGCGTGAGGTGATCGTGCGGGCCCGGTGTGACCCGATCTCGTGCAGGCGCGGGTAGGCCTTGGATTCGACCCGCCAGCCCTGGTCGTCGGCCAGGTGGAGGTGCAGCCGGTTCAGCTTGTGCATCGCCAGCAGGTCGATCATCCGCAGCACTTCGTGCTTGGGCAGGAAATGGCGGGACACGTCCATATGCGCCCCGCGCCAGGAGAGGGCCGGGGCGTCGGTGATCCGGACACACGGCACTTCATATTGCTCGAAGCCGGAGACCGCTGCCCGGAAGGCGCTCGCGGGAAGCAGCTGGCGCAGGGTCTGCGTCGCGTAGAAGGCGCCCGAGGCGTCACCCGCGACGATCTCGACTCCAGCGCCCGTCACGGTGAGGGTGTAGGCCTCGGGGGCGACGTGGTGACGTACCGAAACCGGATCTTCCCCGAAACCGGGCGTCAGCGTGCGGACGCCCGGGAGAGGTTCGACGGACCGGGGGGCAGGCAGGAAGTCGTGCATGCCCCTGATCATGGATTACTTGAGGTAGGTCTGGAAGCTGCTCGCGAGCGCTTCGGCGAGGTCCTGCCGCCACGACGAGCTCTTCAGCTTGGCCGCGTCGCCGGCGTTGCGCATGTTCCCCGACTCGATGAAGATCTTCGGCACCGTCGACAGGTTGAGCCCGCCCAGGTCGCTGCGGTAGTCGAGCGCGTTCTTGCCGATGTAGTTGGCGTAGGGCATGCCGGTCTGCTTCTTCACGGCGTTACGCACGGTGAGACCGAGCTTGGCCGACTTGGCGACCGCCGGGTCGACTGGGCCGTTGATCTTCTTCGGCATGATCACGTGGAAGCCGTGGCTGGTGGAGGCGGCCCCGTCGGCGTGGATCGAGATCGCCAGATCGGCCTTGGCCTTGTTCCCGATCGCGGCGCGCTCGGTGATGCACGGCCCGACGCTCGTGTTGTCCTTGCGGGTGAACTTGACCGTGGCGCCGTCGGCCTTCAGCAGCTTGGCCAGCCGCTGCGAGACGTCCCAGGTGAAGGCCGCCTCGGAGTAACCGTCGTTGGTCGCGGTGCCGGTGGTGTCGCAGGCCTTCTTCTGGGTCAGCACGTCGACCTGCTTGTTGATCAGGTCGGGACGCTTGTAGTTACCGCCGTTGTGCCCCGGGTCGATCACGATGACCTTGCCCGCGAGAGGCTTCGCAGGAGCCTGCGCTGGCGCGGCGACCGCTTCAGAGGTGCTCTTCGAAACAGCGGCCGGGGCGGACTCGGCACCTGCGGCCGCCCCGCCACCGCACGCGGCGGTTCCCAGGCCGAGCACGGCCAGAGCGGCGGCGAGCGCCGGACGAGTCTTCATCACGGTGGTTCCTCTCGCAGGCGGGCACTTACAAACACCCAACCTACGCGTTCCCCTGCCGTGACCTGGCCGTTATGTGAGTAAAGGATGGATTGTCACCAGGCGGGCTCGGCCAGCTCCTGCCGTTGCAGCAGGGCCGCCAGTTCGCGGGCCTCCTCGGCGTCGAGACCGAGGACGACCCGGGGACGGCCCCACGGATGGTCGATCGAATGCGCCACGTAGCTGGCCACCGACTCGTCGCCCGTTTCGGCGCGGCCCCGGGAATGGCGCCAGTTGCCCCAGGCCTGTTCGAGCTCGGCCGCCGCACGCTGGGCGCAGGAGACCAACTCAGGATCACGCATTGAATTCCCCCAGATCTTCACCGTCCGGCGTCGTGGCCCGAGTCAACACGGAACGTGACCCGACGCCGGACCGGTTGACCTAGCTTTGGGAATCTGTTGGCGCGGGGCCAGTGCTCCGGCGGGTGATGAGCTGCGGTGTCACCTGACGCAGGCGCGAGTTCTTGCCGGGCTCGGCGATCCGGTCGCTGAGCAGCGCGGCGGCCGAGCGGCCCATCGCGCGGCGCGGCTGGTCGACCGAGGTCAGCGAGATGTGGTGGACGGCGGCCAGGTGGGTGTTGTCGTAGCCGACGACCGACAGGTCTTCGGGGACCCGCAGCCCGAGCTCGCTGGCGGCGGTGAGCACCCCGAGGGCGACGACGTCGTTGGCGGCGAAGATCGCGGTCGGCCGGGGGTCACGCTCGAGCAGGGCCAGCGCCGCGCGGCGGCCGCCCTCCTCGGTGAAGTCTCCGTGCTCGACCATGATGTAGGGCGCCAGCGCGTGACGGCGCATGGCGACCAGGTAACCCTCGCAGCGACAGCGGGCCGCGGACGACGGAGCACCCTCGATGTGGGCGATCCGGCGGTGTCCGAGCTCGACGAGATGGTCGACCGCCAGTCGAGCGCCGAGCTGGTCGTCGTCAACGACGATGTCAACACTTTCGAGGTCGACGTCGCGTTCTCCGACGACGACGGTCGGGGTGTAGGCGGCGGCCTCGGCGAGGGTGTCGCTCGAGGGGGCGACGCCCAGCAGCACGAGCCCGTCGACGCGCAGTTCGAGGAAGGCCTCGACCGCCTCGTCTTCGAAGGCCGGGTCCCAGCGGCCGGAGCCGATGAGCAGCCGCAGGCCCTCACCGTGGAGGCTCTCCTGCAGGCCGTCGAGGAACTCGGCGTAGAAGGGGTTGTGCAGGTCGGCGACGAGGGCGCCGACCAGGTGGGTGCGGCCTTCGACGAGGCTGCGGGCGACCGCGTTGGGCCGGTATCCCAGCTCCCTGGCCGCTTGAAGAACCGCCTCACGGCGATGTTCGCTCACGTGCGGTGAGCCGCGAAGGACCAGCGAGACCAGGGACTTAGAGACGCCCGCGCGCTCGGCTACGTTGCGAATCGTCGGCCGTGGCCGTGGACTGAATCCGTCGAGTCCGGTAGGTCCGGGTACCGCGATGTCGCGCCGGGCAGTGGTCTGCATGGACGGTCCTGACATGGTTCTCCCCACGATGCGCGGATGTGCACCTGCCAAGAAGAACGATCGAGGGCCGAATAAGGTACGGGTGACTTGTCTCGATCCTTGAGAAGGAGTCAGGAAGAAGCGGGCGGGGCCACGGAACCGGTGGGGTGGCGCCGGGCGGGCGGCGCCTTGTCCACACCCCTACTGCAGGTGTGCGGCTCTTGGACGCGCTCACTGACGCGAGCGCGCCGTCCCCTCGTGGTTGCGACCCCCCGCTGCGTTACTCCGAACGCTGCTGCGGAATCCCCGCGAGCAGCGCCCTCACCTCGGTCTCCCGGTAACGCCGGTGCCCACCGAGCGTGCGGATGGACGTCAACTTGCCGGCCTTCGCCCACCGCGTGACGGTCTTGGGGTCGACCCGGAACATCGTTGCGACCTCCGCCGGGGTGAGCAGTGGCTCTGCCTCGGGTGTACGAGCTGACATTAGTGCGGCCTCTCCTCCGTGTGGACCGGCGACAGCGATCCTGCGACTTATGTTGGCGCTTGTCACGGATGTCCCTCAAAGATCCATAACGTGCGGTTTCATGGACCATTTGCGGCATCACCCGATGTGACCATACAGCCACGTAGCGCGATTGGCGAGCCCTGTGGGCACAACGTCTCGACCACGTGTTGATGTCACGCTCGGTGATTCTAGCGACACGTTTCGTGGTATCGCAGTGAAAACGGCAAACTACTCAGTTCGCAGTTGTGAGATCGTGCATCTCCTGACCCAACGTTGCAGGTCAGCGCACGAGCAAAAGGGTCAGTTGGCCGATTCGAGGCTCTGGACTGACCGCCAGCGGAGGATCACTCGCTGGTACATGGCGTAGGCAAGTTCTTCCTGACCGTTGTCCAAACTGGTCAGAGCGGCGGCCAGCTCGGCCACCGATTGATCGGCCTGGAGGGTCTCGTCGTCCATGAGGTGGACGATGCCGCCGTAATCGAGTTCCACCAGCGAGTGAGGGTGGAACTCCTCCAGCCAGCGGCCCACCTCTTCGACGTCGGTGAGCGTGTCGACGTCGCCCATGTGACGGCGGATGACCACCAGGGCGCGGGCGACCCGCTTCCTTGCCTGGGCCATGGAGGTGACGTAGAGCATGTTCCTGGCCGGGGCCATGGTCACCCCGGTCGGGGTCTCCGGCTGTTCCTCACCGCGCAGGACGAGCCACCGCTCGGCGGAGTCGAAGGGCACGAACCACGGCGTCGGGACATGCCAGGTGCTGGTCATGATGTGCATGCGCAGCGAGGGCTCGCCCCGCTTGAAGGCGTCGAACTCGTCGGCCGTGCGTTCGGCGACGGGATTGGGGACGAAGCGGTTGGCCAGTTTGGTCGGCAGGCTGCCCCGCCACGAGGCGAACGCCAGCCACGACCGCAGCCGGGTCTGCCACGGGCACACGTAGAGCACCCCGTCGACCCGGCGCAGATACGCGTTGTGACTCTCCGCGGCCGGGGCCGGCGCCGGTGGCACCCGCAACAGCCGGCGGACCGACTCCTCGTGCTCGACCGAGAGGGCTCCCGCGCGCCGGGGCCGCCGCGGATTCTGGGCATAGGCGTTCCACCGGAGGCGATCCTGCTCGGAGAAGGCGCTCAGCGGCTCATAGACGCGGAGGTAGGCGGCGTAGGGCAGCACCATCGCATCGTGCCATGCCACGCGGCGTCCCGCAGCGCCGGGCGTTCCGCAATTCATGATCGTAGCTACGCTGGAAGACGGAACCGCCGCAACGGAGCGGCGGCCACAGACGATCAGGAGTCACCAAAGTGACCGACGTCTTCGGGCTCTCCCACAAGGATCAGACCCGTCACGAACAGGTCGTGTTCTGCGCCGACGACAAATCCGGCCTGTACGCGATCATCGCCATCCACAACACCGCCCTCGGCCCCGGCCTGGGTGGAACACGTTTCTATCCCTACCCGGACGAATCCGCCGCGCTGGCCGATGTGCTCAACCTGTCACGGGCCATGGCCTACAAGAACGCGCTGGCCGGTCTCGACCACGGCGGCGGCAAGGCCGTGATCATCGGCGACCCGGCGACGGACAAGTCCGAGGCCCTGCTACGGGCCTACGGCAGGTTCGTCCAGTCACTCGGCGGACGCTACTACACCGCCGCTGACGTGGGCACCTACAGCGAGGACATGGATGTCATCGCCCGCGAGAGCTCCTACGTCACCGGCCGCACCGTGGCCAACGGCGGCGCCGGCGACAGCTCGATCCTCACCGCCTACGGCGTCTACCAGGGCATGCGGGCCGCCGCCCACCACGCCTTCGGCGCGACCTCCCTGCGCGGCCGCCGGGTCGGCGTCGAGGGGGTCGGCAAGGTCGGTCACCGTCTGGTGGAACACATTCTCGCCGAGGGCGGTGAGGTCGTCGTCTGCGACGTCGACGAACGGGCGGTCGACCGGGTCAGGCAGCGGCACCCGGAGGTCGAGGCGGTCGCCGACTCGGCGGCCCTGAAGCGGAGCGACCTCGACGTGTACGCCCCCTGCGCCCTCGGTGGCGCCCTCGACGACACGGCCGTGGCCGAGCTCCGGGCGAAGATCGTCTGCGGCGGGGCGAACAACCAGCTCGCCCACCCCGGCGTCGAGAAGCAACTCGCCGACCGCGGCATCCTCTACGCCCCCGACTACCTGGTGAATTCGGGTGGAGTCATCCAGGTCGCCGATGAGATCGCCGGATTCGACATGGACAGGGCGAGGGCGAGGACGGCTCAGATCTTCGACACCACCTTGAAAATCTTCGCCATCGCCGACGACGAAGGCGTTCCACCGGCCGTCGCAGCAGATAGGCTGGCCGAGCGCAGAATGTCGGAAGTCGGGCGGCTTAGGGCTATTTGGCCGGGCCGATGACCGCAGCCGCGCATACGGCGTACCGAGCGGGGCGCAAAACAGGTACGGTTGTAGGCGAACGAATGGCTGACGTCCAAAGTCAGGTGACGTCAGTGCGTGGTGCGTTAGCGACGAGGGGTCGGGCACGACCCCGCATGAGGGGGTCGAGCCAATGGGGCGCGGCCGAGCCAAGGCCAAGCAGGTCAAGGTTGCCCGCCAGCTGAAGTACAACAGCGGCGGCACCGATCTTGAGCGCCTGCGCGCGGAGCTCGGAGTCGAGGAGCCTGTGGAGCCTGTCGATTCCGACCGCAGTGACGAACCCGACCCTTATGACGAGTTGGCCGAGCGGTACGCCGACTACGCCAACCCTGATGACGAGGACGATGAGGATGATTCCTCATCTGGGGGCCGTCGTTGAGCGGCACTTGACCCAGCGTTGATCACGCCCGGCGCGGTTCGCCACGCCGGGTGTCTTCTGCGCGGCCTCGTGAGGGTCTCGCGCTCCGGGTGACCGGAGTGCATACAGTCATTTCCATACGAGATCGAAAGCGCCGTCCGGGGCACCCCGGGCGGCCTTTCGTATTTCTCCAGGGAGGTGACTCGTCGTCGCCGGATGCCGATATTTACCGACATCGCCGGGTCGCCGACTGGTTCGCCACGCCCGGCGGACGCACCCTCTGAACGGTCGTCTCATCCGGCCCTGACGGGGCTCCGGCGGCGGAAATGCCGCCGGGCCACGTCACCATTGCATATCGATCAGCGGTAGCGCGCTTCGCCCGTGCCGGGGACGATCTCGCCGAGCACCCACGACGGAACGCCCCGGGTCTCCAGTAGTTCGAGCGCCCGGTCGGCGTCGCCCGCCGGGAGGATCGCGGCCATGCCGACGCCCAGGTTGAAGGTCTTGTCGAGCTCGTTCCGCGGGACCTTCCCGGCCTCACCGAGGACGGAGAAGATCGCCGGAGGAGTCCAGGACCCGCGGTCGAGGACCGCGTCGACGCTCCCGGGCAGCGAGCGGGCCAGATTGGCGGTCAGGCCGCCGCCGGTGATGTGGGCGTAGGCCCGCACCGGGACGTGGCGCATGAGGGCCAGGCAGTCGAGCGAGTAGATCCGGGTCGGCTCGAGCAGTTCCTCGCCGAGGGTCCGGGACAGCTCGGGGATCTGTGACTCCAGGCCCAGGCCCGCCGTTCTGATGATGTGGCGGACCAGTGAGTAGCCGTTCGAGTGGACCCCGGATGACGCCATGGCCACAACCACGTCACCCGCGCGGACCCGGTCGGGCCCGAGGAGCTCGTCGGCCTCGACCGCGCCGGTGCCGGCGCCCGCGAGGTCGTATTCGTCGGGGCCCATCGCGCCCGGGTGTTCGGCGGTCTCGCCGCCGATCAGGGCGCAGCCCGCCTGGCGGCAGCCCTCGGCGACGCCCCCGACGATCTCGGCGATGCGCTCGGGCACCACCTTGCCGCAGGCGATGTAGTCGGTCATGAACAGTGGCTCGGCGCCGCAGACCACCAGGTCGTCGACGACCATGCCGACCAGGTCGATGCCGATCGTGTCGTGCTTGCCGAGCAGACCGGCCAGCATGACCTTGGTGCCGACCCCGTCGGTCGAGGTCGCCAGCAGCGGCCGGCGGAACTTCAGCAGCGCCGACACGTCGAACAGGCCCGCGAAACCGCTGACGTCGTCGACGACTTCCGGACGCCGGGACCGGGCCACCTTCGACTTCATCAGCTGGACGGCGCGATCACCGGCCTCGATGTCGACACCGGCTGCGGCGTACGAGGTCATGCGCGGGCCTCCAGGACGAATTTGCCGACCTTGTCCTGGTCGATCGGGATCGGGTAGCTGCCGTCGAAACAGGCCCGGCAGAGCTTGTCCTCGGCGATGGTGGTGGCCTCGGTGAGGCCCTTCATCGAGACGTAGCCGAGAGAGTCGGCGCCCAGGTGCTCGCGGATCTCCTCGACGTCCATCGAACCGGCCAGGAGCTCGGCGCGGGTGGCGAAGTCGATGCCGTAGAAGCACGGCCAGGCCACCGGCGGGGCCGAGATGCGCACGTGGACCTCGGTCGCCCCGGCCTCACGCAGCATCTTCACGATCGCCCGCTGGGTGTTGCCGCGCACGATGGTGTCGTCGACCACGATCAGCCGCTTGCCCTGGACGATCTCCTTCAGCGGGTTCAGCTTCAGCCGGATGCCGAGCTGCCTGATCGTCTGGGACGGCTGGATGAAGGTCCGCCCGACGTAGGAGTTCTTCACCAGGCCCTGGCCGTAGGGGATCCCGCTCTGCTCGGCGTAGCCGATCGCGGCGGGGGTGCCCGACTCGGGGGTCGGGATCACCAGGTCGGCGTCGACCGGGTGTTCCCTGGCCAGCCGGCGGCCGACCTCGACCCGGGTCGCCTGGACGCCACGCCCGGCGATCGTGGTGTCGGGGCGGGCCAGGTAGACGTATTCGAAGAGGCAGCCCTTGGGGTCGGCCGGCGCGAACCGGCGCGACTGGACCCCACGCTCGTCGATGGTGAGGAGCTCGCCCGGCTCGACCTCGCGCACGAACTTCGCGCCGACGATGTCGAGGGCGGCCGTCTCCGAGGCCACCACCCAGCCGCGCTCCATCCGGCCCAGGACGAGCGGACGGATGCCCTGGGGGTCTCTGGCCGCGTAGAGCGTCTTCTCGTCCATGAAGACGAGTGAGTAGGCGCCACGGACCTTCGGCAGGAGGCGGGCGGCCGCCTCGTCGATCGGCTCGTCGCGGTCTTTGGCCAGGATCGCGGTGAGGATCTCGCTGTCGGTGGTGGCCCTGATGGTGCCGGGGGCCACCCGCTCGGCGAGTTCACCGGTGTTGATCAGGTTGCCGTTGTGGGCCAGCGCCAGGCCGCCCACGTCGGTCGAGCTCAGCGTTGGCTGCGCGTTCTCCCACACACTCGAACCCGTGGTGGAGTAACGGCAGTGGCCGATGGCTAGGTGGCCCTTGAGGGTGCCGAGAATCGACTCGTCGAAAACCTGGGCCACCAGGCCCATGTCCTTGTAGACGAGTATTCGACTGCCCTCGCTGACCGCGATGCCCGCGGACTCCTGGCCGCGATGCTGCAACGCGTACAGGCCGTAGTAGGTGAGTTTCGAGACGTCTTCCCCTGGAGCCCAGACGCCGAAGACGCCGCAAGCGTCTTTCGGGCCCTGGTCGAGGGGGTCAAGGTCATGGCTCAGATGGCCGTCGCCCTTCAGCACATGCTTGAGTCTATTTCGGCCTTCTGGCTGCTCGCGCACCCGGGTGGACGATCCCCGGCGAAACGATCACCAGTGCTTTGCTGTGTCGGCCGCCGTATCGCCCGCTCTGTGGGGGAATTGACAGGAGCATGACGACTCCTGACGAGCCGAGGGACGACCAGCCCAAGCGGCGCATGCCCTGGGACGTGCCGCCCGAACAGGCCCCTGGCAGGCCGTCGCCGGACGCCGAGGACACCGCCGTTTTCAGCGCCCAAGAGCCGTATCCCCGGGACGCCCGGCCGGATCGGCCCCAGAACCAGCCGCAGAACCAGCCCCAGGGTCAGCCACAGAATCCGCCACAGAACGAGCCGCAGTATCCGCAGCGGAACCAGCCCCAGAACCAGCCCCAGAGTCAGCCGCCGTATCCGCCGCCGCATGGGCAGATCTACGGTCAGCCCGCCTCGCAGCAGCCGGCCTCCTACCCGCAGGCGCCCTACGAGCAGGCGCCCTACGGCACCCAGGCGCCGGCTAGGGGCGGGCGGCTGGGCACCGCCGCGCTGGTGCTGGGCATCGTGGCGATCGTGCTGCTGCTGGTCTGCGGCCTCGGGCTCCTGGTGGCGATCGCCGGAGTGATCGTCGGGATCATCGCGATCACGAAGAGGTCCAACAAGGGACGCGCCGTGGTCGGCCTGATCCTGAGCATCCTGACGCTGGTGATCGGGGCGATCATCATCGCCGTGGTGGTCAACTGGGCCAACAAGAACAACATCGCGGAGTGCTTCGACACCCGGCTGCACCCGACCCAGGAGTCGTCGCAGCAGTGTGTGCAGCGGAAGCTGAACGCGCCGGTCTCGGAGGGTGGTTACTAGACGACCGGGAGGTAGGGCGACAGGTCGGCCCGGCCGCCGCTCGCCCTGACCCGCCCGTCGGCCAGCGCCGCCGGCCACTCCTCCCGGCCGGTGGCCAGCGCGATCCACGTCCGGGGGTCGGTCTCGACGACGTTGGGGGGAGTGCCGCGGGTGTGCCGGGGGCCCTCGACGCACTGGACGGCGGCGAACGGCGGCACCCGCACCTCGACGGTCCGGCCGGGCGCCCTGGCCACGAGTTCGTCGAGCAGGAACCGCACGGCCGCGCGCAGCGCCTCGCGCAGGGGCGGCGTCTCCCGTTCGTACGCGGACAGAACGGCCGCCACCACGGCGGGACCCGCGGCGTCGTCGGCGCCGGCGAACGGCGGCAGGCCCAGATCTGCCAACTGAATATCGAGAGCTGCGCGAACGCGCGAAGGGTCCTGGCGGCGGGACGGCATGTGACCAGTGTGACGCGAGTGGAGCGTTCACCATCGAGGCGAATGATGTTCACCCTCGATTCGGTCGCCGACAATACGGTCCCGGCGGGGGCCCACGCCATGTGAGCCGCTCCCCTTACCGCGCGACCCTTTGGAGGAGCCGTGACGAACCCCTCACCGCGTCGATCCCTGCCGCTGCTGACCCCTGCCCACCCGGGCGGCCGCAGCGCCATGACGTGTAAGTACCGCTGTGGCGACGCCTGTTTCCACGAAGTCCCCAACACGAGTGACAACGCCTACTTCGGTGACGTCGTCACCGACATGTCCCGTCGCGGCGCGCTGCGCGCGGGTGCGCTGGGCGCGCTGGTCCTGTCGGCGGGTGCGGCCGCCGCCGCTGCCGCGACCCCCGCCGCCGCCGATGACAAGTTCACCCTTGACTGGTGGAACAAGGGAGGCAACTGGAACAGCGGTGGCTCCCACCCCTACAAGGGCGGCCTGAGCTTCTCTCCCGTCGCGCCCAACACCAATGACCAGATCACCGTGCCGAACGGCTACCAGTCGGCCATCGTGGTCCGCTGGGGCGACCCGGTCGTCCCGGGTGCGCCCGCCTTCGACTTCGAGGCGCAGACGGCCGACGCGCAGGCCAGGCAGTTCGGTTACAACTGTGACTTCGTGACGCTGTTCCAGCTGGGCCGTGACCGTGGGCTGCTGTGGGTGAACCACGAGTACACCAACGAGGAGCTGATGTTCCGCGGCTACACCAACGGCGACAACGCGACGCCCGACCAGATCAAGATCGCCCAGGCCGCCCACGGCGGTTCGGTCGTCGAGGTCAGGCGCAGCGGCGGCTCCGGCCGCTGGGAGCTCGTCACCTCCGGCCCGCGCCGCTACAACCGCCGCATCACGGTCGACACCCAGATGAAGTTCACCGGCCCGGCCGCCGGTTCCAGCTACCTGAAGACCGCCGCCGACCCGAGCGGCCGCTTCGTCAAGGGCATGCTGAACAACTGCGCCGGCGGCACCACCCCGTGGGGCACCGTGCTGACCGCCGAGGAGAACTTCAACCAGTACTTCGTGAACGCCGCCAAGGCGCCCGCCGAAGCCCAGGCCGGACTCACCCGCTACGCCATGCCCGCCGCTCTGGGCGGTCGTCGCTGGGACCGCGTCGACGAGCGCTTCGACCTGGAGAAGAACCCCAACGAGGCCAACCGCTTCGGCTGGATCGTCGAGATCGACCCCACCGACCCGACCTCGACCCCGATCAAGCGCACCGCGCTGGGCCGCATGGCCCACGAGGCGGCCACCACGACCATCAGCCGCGACGGCCGTCTGGTCGCGTACATGGGCGACGACTCGCGGTTCGAGTACATCTACAAGTTCGTGTCCAAGGACCGCTACGTCCCCGGCAACGACCGCCACAACCGGACGCTGCTCGACAACGGCACCCTCTACGTCGCCCGGTTCACCGGTGACAGCCCGGCCGCCCAGATCGACGGCACCGGCAAGCTGCCCGCCGACAAGGCGTTCGACGGGGTCGGCAAGTGGATCCCACTGGTCAGCGGCACCCGCTCGTTCGTCTCCGGCATGACCGCCGAGCAGGTCTTGGTCTTCACCCGGCTGGCCGCCGACAAGGTGGGCGCGACCAAGATGGACCGTCCGGAGGACATGGAGCGCAACCCGGTCACCGGCACCGTCTTCGTCGCCCTGACCAACAACACCGCGCGCACGCTGCCCAGCCAGGTCGTCGACGAGGCCAACCCGCGCTTCAACAACAAGCACGGCCACATCCTGGAGATCGCAGAGAACCGCGACGACGCGGCCGCGCTGACCTTCGCCTGGAACCTGCCGCTGGTCTGCGGCGACCCCACCGACCCGGGCACCTACTTCGGCGGCTTCGACAAGACCAGGGTCTCGCCGATCTCCTGCCCCGACAACGTCGCCTTCGACAGGGACGGCAACCTCTGGATCTCCACGGACGGCAACGCCCTGGGCACCCACGATGGTCTGTTCGCCATGCCGGTCCGCGGCAAGGACAAGGGCCATGTCCGTCAGTTCCTCACCATGCCCAAGGGCGCGGAGTGCTGCGGTCCGCTGATCTCCGAGGACCAGAAGTCGGTCTTCGTCGCCGTGCAGCACCCGGGTGAGGGCACCGGCGCCTCGCCCGCGACCCCGATCTCCCACTTCCCCGACGGCGGGAACTCGCAGCCCCGTCCGTCGGTCGTGGTGGCCTGGCACAAGCAGGGCAGGAAGATCGGCAGCTAGACCAGGACCGGGTCCCGGTCCTCCTCGGTGATCGTTTCCACCGGGCGGCCTCGGCGGAGGGCGTACAGGGCGATCGGGACCCCGACCAGGACGATCGCCGCGGCGATGAGCAGCGTGAACTGGTAGGCGTCCAGAAACGCTTCCATCGTCGGGGCGGTCTGCCTGGCGTTGAGGATCGCGCCCAGGATGGTGATCCCGAGCAGGCCGAAGACCTCGCGGGAGACGTTGAGCATCCCCGAGGCGACCCCGGCGCGCTCGGCGGGCACCGCGCTGATGATCACATCGCTCAGCGGGACGAGCATCCCGCCGCCCGCGCCGAAGACCAGGAACCACGGCAGCAGTTCGAGGTAGGTCGTGCCCACGCCCGTGGTCGACAGCCCGACCATGGCGACCGCCATCAGGGCCAGCCCGGCGGCCACCGACGGGCCGGTGCCGATGCGCCGCGCGAGCAGCGGCGAGAAGACCGCGACGGCCGCCATGAGCAGCGCCATCGGCACGAACCCGGCGCCGGCCTCGGTGGGGCTGAAGCCCAGCGCGCTCTGCAGGTAGATCGCGGTGAAGAAGTAGATCCCGAAGACGCCGAACGCCCACATGCCCATCGACAGCAGCCCGCCGCTGAACATCCGGGCGCGGAACAGGCTCAGGTCGATCATCGGCTGACGGCTGCGCGACTCGATCAGCAGGAACGTCACGAACGCGGCGGCGGCCAGCGCGAACGAGCCCAGGATGAGCCCGGAGGTCCAGCCCTCGCCCTCGCCCTCGATGAGCGCGAAGGTCAGCGCGAACAGGGCCAGCGACGAGGCGAGCACGCCGGGGATGTCGATCCGCACGCCCCGCTGACGCACGCTCGCGGGCAGGCTGATCGCGGCGATCACGGCCACCACGACGGCGATGGGCGCGTTGATCAGGAAGATCCATCCCCAGCTGATGTTCTCGCTGAGCACCCCGCCGGTCAGCGGCCCCACGGCCAGCGCCAGCGCGGAGACGCCGCCCCAGATGCCCACGGCGGTGGCGCGTTCGCGCGCGTCGACGAAGGTGGACCGGATGAGCGCCAGTGACGTGGGCGTGACCAGGGCGGCGCCCACACCCTGCACCACCCGTGCGGCGATCAGCGTCTCCTGCGACCCGGCCAGGCCCGCCGCCACCGAGGCGGCCGTGAACACGCCCAGGCCGATGAAGAACATCACCCGGAGCCCGAAGACGTCGGCCAGCCGTCCGCCCGCGAGCAGCAGCCCCGCGAAGGCCAGGATGTAGCCGCTCACGATCCATTCGAGCCCGGCGAGCGTCAGCCCCAGCTCCCGCTCGATCGTCGGCAGCGCGACGTTGACCACGTTGTTGTCGAGGTACGTCATGAAGGTCGCCAGCGACACGGCCGCGAGCACCCACCATCTTGATCGCACTTGAAGTGCCCCCTCTGGCTATACGGTGTACTTGTACGGCGTACATGTACAGTGCATAGCTCAGCTTGTACGTCGTATAGTTGTCAAGTGGCAGCTGAGAAACTGAGCCGGGATTCAGTCGTCGACCGCGCCATCGACCTGATCGACGCCGAGGGTCTGGAAGCCGTCACCGTGCGGCGTCTGGCCCAGGAGTTCGGCGTCACGCCGATGGCCCTCTACTGGCATTTCAAGAACAAGGACGAACTGCTCGCGGGTGTCACCGACCACCTGCTGACCCAGATCCTCGCCGAGGTCACCGACGCCGACTGGAACGTGCAGGTGCGCGCGATGGTCGAGCGCCTGGTCTCGCTGCTCGACCGGCACCCGGCGATGGCGCCGCTGTTGCAGACCGTCGACAAGCACGTCCTCGACAGCTTCAACATGGCGACTGACATGGCCCTCGAACTCCTGAAGAGGGGCGGCTTCACCGTCCAGGAGGGGTTCCTGGTGTCGTCCTACCTGCTGTCGGGCGCGATCGGCCTGGTCGGCGGCGCTCCCGTGTGCCCGCCGCCGCTGAGCGGGGCGGAGGCCAGGGAATGGCGGCGGCGCAAGCGTCTGCAGATCGAGAACCTGTCGGCCGAGCGCTTCCCGATGCTGATGGAGTTCGCCAAGACCTTCGAAGAGGAGGCCGACGCGAGCGACTACTACACCTACGGCGTCGACCTGCTCATGGCCGGGGTCGAGACGATGGCCGCGCGAGCGCCGCACACAACGCTCCTGCGAGACTGACGAAGAACAGGCTCGTGTACGTCACCCGAAAGCCCCCCATCAGCTGCTCCACGGCCGAAGGGGACAGCAGCGAGATGGTCGCCTGGTAGACCTGCGCCCGGATATCCGGTGTGACCGCACCCGTGAGCAGGGTCAACGTGGCGCCGATGCTCAGCGCGCCGCCGATGTTCTGGATCATCAGCCGGAACCCGTTGACCACCCCGAGGCTCCCCGGAGGAAGCGCGTTCATGACCTGCGTCGTGTTCCCGGTGAGAAAGGTCCCGTTCCCGCACCCCGCGAGGAACAGCCCGGCCGCGATGACCGGATAGGGCGCTTCGGTGGAGAGCGCCAGCACCGCCATCCCGACGGCCGCGAGCACCGCTCCGCCGACCGACACCGCATAGGCGCCGTGTCTGCGCGCCAGCACCCCCGCCAGAGGGGAGGCGAGGGCCATCCCGGCCGGCACCGGCAGGATCGCGAGGCCGGCCTGGAGCACGTCGACCCCGCGCGCCGCCTGGAAGTAGAGCCCCGCCAGGAGGACCAGGGACGACCGCGCCAGTGCCGCGCAGAACGACGCCAGGTTCGAGAACACCAGCAGCGGCGCCGCGAACAGCGCCCCGTTCAGCACGGGGTCGGCGGCCCGGCGCTCGATCACGACCAGCACCGGAACAAGGCACAGCGCGACCGCCAGCCCGACGAGAGACCCCTCGGTCAGCGCGTAGAGCGCCGCTGACAGCAGCGCGAAAATCACCAGGTTCCCGGCGGCGTCGAGCGGCGCCCGCTGTCCCGGACGTCCCGGCCGTAAGATCACCAACCCGGCGACCAGGGCGACGAGCCCGGCGGGCACGTTCACCCAGAAGATCCACCGCCATCCGAGCGTGTCGGCGATCAGCCCGCCCAGTGTCGGTCCGGCCAATTGGGCGATCGACAGGGTCCCGATGTAGACGCCCATGCCCTGGCCGAGCCGATCGGGCGGGAACGCGTCGGTGATGATGACCGTCCCGTTGGCCAGGATCATCGACGCCCCGACCGCCTGCACGGCCCGCATCGCGATCAGCCACCCGACGTCGGGGGCCAGCCCGGCCAGCCCCGACGCGACGGTGAAGAGGGCGAACCCGGCGAGGTAGATCCCGCGCCGCCCGAGCAGGTCGGCCACCCGGCCGAAGAACACCAGGGTCGCCGTGCTCACCAGCATGAACGACAGCAGGATCCAGTTCGCCGCGAACGGCGACGCGTGGAAGTGCCGGACGACCACGGGCAGCGCCACGTTCAGCGTGCTGCCCGACATACCGATGAGGACCAAGCCCAGGCCGGTGACCAGACAGACCCGCCAGGCGTAGTTCACCGCGCTCTCTTGCGCAGCCCGTCCAGGTCGTAGATGATCACGCGGCGGCGGCCGGTCTCCAGCAGGCCGCGGTCGCGCAGGGTCCTGAGGGCCTTGCTGACGGCCTCACGGGAGGCGCCGGTCCATCCGGCCAGTTCGTCCTGCGAGAGCGGCAGCATCACCCTGACGCCGCCGCTGGTCTGCTCCCCGTAGCGTTCGGCGAGCTCGACCAGGCGGGTGGCGACCCTGCCGGTGGTGTCGAAGGCGCCGTATTCGACGCGCTTGCGGTCGGCGTCGCGCAGGCGGCCGGTGATGAGCTGGAGCAGGAGGACGGCGATCCGGCCGTGCTCGCGCAGGAACGCCGCGAAGTCGCGGACGACGATGGCCTCGATGGGCTCCAGCGCGGTCACGGTGCCCGACCTGGGGCCGCCGTCGACGGCCGACATGTCGCCCAGGAGGGCTCCGGGGCCGCGTACCGCCAGCACGACTTCGGTGCCGCCCGCCGTGTGGGACGACACCTTCACCCGCCCCGAGGTCAGCACGATCACCCAGTCGTTGGTGTCGCCCTCGGTCATGACCGTCTCGCCGCGATCCCATTTGCGGGGCCGGCCGGCGGCCCGGAGGTCGGCGATCTCCTCGGCGGTGAGGAGGGCCAGGAACTCCCCTGGCTCCGGTGATTTCATATCGCCAAGTCTTGGGTCAAGCGCGTTCATTAGTCCATGTTTCGCAATACGTAGGCGTGCACGGTGTTCTCCTTGCCCTTCAAGGACAGATCGCCCAGGGAGACGACGTCGGCGCGGTCGAGGAGGTCGTAGGTCGACTGGCCGATCACGACCGATCCGGGTTCGGCCAGCGCCTGGAGGCGGGCGGCCACGTTGACCGCGTCGCCCATCGCGTTGAAGCCCCGGAACTCGGGGCTGCCGATGTTGCCGACCAGCGCCAGGCCGGTGTTGACCCCCACCCGGAACTTCGGCCACTCGACCTCAGAGAGTAGCCCGGCCTCCTGCTCGCGCAGCACCTCGGCCGACACCCGGGCCGCCGCCTGCTGCATCTCCAGGCCCGCCTGGGCCGCCCGCAGCGCGTGGTCGGCCTGCGGCGCGGGGGCGTTGAACAGAGCCAGCAGGGCGTCGCCGACGAACTGGACGATCGTGCCGCCGTTGCCGAGGATGCAGGGCACCGCTGCCGTGTGGAAGCGGTTCAGCATGTCGACGATCTCGCCGGGCGAGACCTTCTCGGAGAAGGAGGTGAACCCGCGCAGATCGGCGAACAGGGCGGTGACCTCGGTCAGCGAACCGCCGAGCGCGGCCTTGTTGGGGTCGGCGAGCAGGCTTTTGGCGACGTCGGGAGACATGTAGGCGCGGAAGAGGGTCTCCAGCTCCGCGTAGAGCCGGGCGTTCTCCAGCGTGATGGACAGCTGCGTGGCCAGGGTGGCGGCCAGCGCGGCGTCCTGGGAGGTCTGGCCGACCGGCACCGACAGGGCACCGGCCAGATGGCCCTTAACTGTCAGCGGGTGGACCACCGAACCGGACATCTCCACCGGGGTTCCCCGGGTCAGCACGGCCAGCTCCTGACTGGTCAGGACCGGCGCGCCCCGCGAGCCGAGCGGGGTCAGCGCGCCGTCGCTCATGACGCTCACCCGCACGTCGCCGTACGCCTCCCGGATCCGCCGCAGCGACACCGTCAGCAGCTCCGACTCGGGCAGGCCCACCCGGGCCCGGCCACCGACCTCGACGAGCGCGCCCAGCCGCTCGGACAGTTCCCGCTCGCTGGCCAGCGCCTCACCGGCCCGGTCGAGCACGGCCGCCTGGCCCTCGGTCAGCTTGAACCGCCCGGCCAGCCTGGTGGCCACCGGGACCCCCGACTCGGTCCGGCGGCGCAGGTGGGAGACGAGCTCCTCCAGGGCCTCTTCGTACTGGGCCTGGATGCGCCGGGCGGTCGCCGACAGGGTGACCGCGTCGAACAGGCCCCGGCTGGAGCCCTCCCGCCGGAACTGGATGTACGCCGAGTAGGCCACGAAGAAGAACGCCAGCGTCAACAGGGCGTGCCAGAGCCACCAGGAGATCGCCCAGTTTCGGTGCTCGATTCCGGCGACCATCACCTCGGCCAGCAGGGCGTAGGCGGTGATCAGGGAGATCAGCACGGCGGCCGGTCGCTTGCGGTGCAGCTGGAACAGCATGGCGGCGGCGGCGACGTACAGGAAGACCCCGATCAGCCCCCAGTAGCCGAGCCCGATGCCCCCGGGCGGGAGCTTGCCGGTCAGCGGCGTCAGGCCCGGCACCAGCGACGCGACGCCCCAGCCGACCAGCAGCACGCCCACGGCCAGGCGCAGCGGGAGCTGCAGCCTCAGCACCGTCTCGCCCTGCCTGTCGTTCAGCGGCAGGCCGGACAGGAAGGCGAACACCGAGGCGATCATCAGACCGACGGGATGGGCCAGGTCGAAGCCGACCGTGGCGCCCGGCAGGATGACCGCGGGGGTGCTCAGCGCGTGGAGGGTGAAGAACCCGGCGCTGCTCAGGAAGACCAGCGACACCAGCAGGAGCCGGGCGTCCTTGCGCCGTGCCGACGCCTGGCTGATCAGCACTCCGAGGACCAGGTTCACCCCGGCCACCACCAGGACCAGCCAGAAGTGGCTCGGGTTGTGCTGCCAGACGTGGTCGAGGTCGACGGTGTGCGGGTCCTCGTCCACCGGGTGGGCCAGCAGCAACCACAAGCCCAGCATCGGCACGATCAGGTGAATGAACCAGACGACCCCCCTGACCGGCTGCGTCGCCGGGGGTAAGAAGAGGTCTTGGTCGTTCGAGGCCACGGGGGTCCTCCGGAGTAAGCCTTGGCTTGAAGTGCGGGTTCATCCCGAACGGAGCTGATTATCCCGCCGGGTGGGAGCACGGCCAACGCGAAAGGGCCGTACCAGGGATTAATACGCGTTCACCGATGCGAAGACGTGATGTTCCAAAGCCATCCAACAGCACACCTGGCCCGTCTTTCTCTCTGTCACCTGCTGTCACAGGCACTGGGGTCGTGGGGGCCCCGATGCCTCGTACACATGACAAGAGCCCCTCCGGATCGGCGCCGGAGGGGCTCTTCAATTCTTTTCTGTACGACCTGAGCTCAGCCGAAGACGCCCGGAAGTGTGGCCTCGTGGGACATCCGGAGCTCGGCGATCGTGGCTTCGAGCACGCCCTCGACGACCAGGCGGTCGCCGCCGGTCTCGCCCAGGCCGTAGCAGGGCACGTCGAGACGGGCGCACAGGTCGGTCAGCGCCTCGAAGTTCTCCGGCTTGAGGCAGACCAGCGCCCGCGCCGACGACTCGGCGAACAGGTCGACGAACGCGTCGCCGCCCGGCAGCGAGACGGTCGCCCCGACGCCCTGCGACAGGCACGCCTCGGCCAGCGCGATGCCCAGCCCGCCGTCGGACAGGTCGTGGGACCCTTCGAGCAGACCCGACTTCGCCGCCTCGGTCAGCACGGTCGCCAGATCGCGCTCGGCCTCCAGGTTCACCCGGGGCGGCAGCCCGCCCAGGTGGCCGTGGGCCACGTGGGCCCACTCGGATCCGCCGAACTCGTCGTAGGTCGCGCCCAGCAGCACCACGCGCAGGCCCGCGGCGGTGAAGCCCGACCTGACCCGCTTGGCGACGTCGTCGATCACGCCGAGCACGCCGATGACGGGCGTCGGGTTGATCGCGGCCGAGCCGGTCTGGTTGTAGAAGGACACGTTGCCGCCGGTCACCGGCACCCCGAGGGTCTTGCACGCGTCGGCAAGACCGCGCACCGCCTCGGCGAACTGCCACATGACCTCGGGGTCTTCCGGCGATCCGAAGTTGAGGCAGTTGGTGACCGCCAGCGGGGTGGCCCCAGTGACGGCGACGTTCCGGTAGGCCTCCGACAGCGCGAGCTGCGCGCCGGCGTAGGGGTCGAGCTTGGCGTAGCGGCCGTTGCCGTCGGTGGCCAGCGCGATGCCCCGGGTGGTGTCCTCGGCGCCCGGCATGATCTCGCTGACCCGCAGCAGCCCGGCGTCGGCCGGCTGGGCGAGCACGGTGTTGCCGCGCACGTAGCGGTCGTACTGGGAGGTCACCCACTCGCGGGAGCTCAGGTTGGGCGACGCGATGAGCTGCAGGAGCGTGGTCCGCAGGTCGGTCGGGCGCTCCAGCGTGTCGGGGGTGTCGAGGTTGAGGTCGTGCTGGCCCAGCGGCTCGTGGAGGGGCCGCTCGTAGATCGGGCCCTCGTCGGCGGCGGTGCCCGGCGGGATGTCGACGATCACTTCGCCGTCCCACGTCATGACCAGGCGGCCGGTGTCGGTCACCTCGCCGATCACGGTCGCCGGGACGTCCCACTTCGCGCAGATCGCCAGGAAGGCGTCGATGTCGCCGGGCGTGACCACGGCCATCATGCGTTCCTGCGACTCGCTCATCAGGATCTCCTCGGGCCGCAGCGTGGGGTCACGCAGCGGGACGAGGTTGAGGTCGACGTCCATGCCGCCGGTGCCCTTGGCGGCGAGCTCGGTGGTCGCGCAGGACACCCCGGCCGCGCCGAGGTCCTGGATGCCGACGACCACGTCGGCCTGGTAGAGCTCCAGGCAGCACTCGATCAGCAGCTTCTCCATGAACGGGTCGCCGACCTGGACGGCGGGCCGCTTGGCCTGCGACTCGTCTTCGAAGGTCGCCGACGCCAGCACCGAGGCGCCGCCGATGCCGTCGGCGCCGGTGCGGGCGCCGAACAGGATGACCTTGTTGCCAGGCCCGGGGGCCACGGCCAGCTTGATCTGGTCTTTGCGGAGGAGACCCACGCAGAGCGCGTTGACCAGCGGGTTGCCGATGTAGCAGGGGTCGAAGACGACCTCGCCGCCGATGTTCGGCAGGCCCAGGCAGTTGCCGTAGTGGGAGATGCCCTCGACCACGCCGGGCAGCACCCGGCGGGTGTCGCCCTGGTCGAGCCCGCCGAACCGGAGCGAGTCCATCACCGCGACCGGCCGGGCGCCCATCGACATGATGTCGCGGACGATCCCGCCGACCCCGGTGGCCGCGCCCTGGTGCGGCTCGACGTAGGAGGGGTGGTTGTGCGACTCGATCTTGAAGGTGGCCGCCCAGCCGTCGCCGATGTCGACGACCCCGGCGTTCTCGCCCATGCCGACCAGCAGCGCCTCGGACTTGGGGGCCTTGGTGCCGAACTGCCGCAGGTGCACCTTCGACGACTTGTACGAGCAGTGCTCGCTCCACATGACCGAGTAGATGGCCAGCTCGGAGCCCGTCGGGCGGCGGCCGAGGATGGCCACCACGCGGTCGTACTCGTCTTGCTTCATGCCGAGTTCGGCGAACGGCATGCGCTCGTCGGGGGTCTGCCCGGCCCGCTTGACGGTGTCGAGATTCACGCGTTCACCAGCTTCGAGACGATCGAGGAGAAGAAGCCGCGGCCGTCGACCCCGGGAGCGCCCGTCAGTTCTTCGACGGCGTGTTCGGGGTGCGGCATCAGGCCGACGACGTTGCCTGCCTCGTTGGTGATGCCGGCGATGTCGTTGAGCGAGCCGTTGGGGTTCGAGCCGCTGTAGCGGAAGACCACTCGGTTTTCGGATTCCAACAGAGCCAGGGTCTCGGCGTCGGCGACGTAGCGGCCCTCGCCGTGCTTGACCGGGAGGGTGATCTCCTGACCCTCGGCGAAGTCGCTGGTCCAGGCGGTGGTCGCGTTGTCGACGCGGATGCGCTGGTCGCGGCAGACGTAGTGAAGGCCCGCGTTGCGGACCAGGGCGCCCGGCAGCAGATGGGCCTCGCAGAGGATCTGGAAGCCGTTGCAGGTGCCGAGCACCGGCAGCCCGGCATGGGCGGCCGGGACGAGTTCGGTCATCAGGGGCGCGAACCGGGAGATCGCCCCGCACCGGAGGTAGTCACCGTAGGAGAACCCCCCGGGGAGGAAGACCGCGTCCACCCCCTTGAGGTCGTGGTCGGCGTGCCACAGGGGCACGGCCTCGGCTCCGGCCAGTCGCAGCGCCCGCGCCGCGTCCTGATCGTCGAGTGTTCCGGGAAAGGTGACGACGCCCACCCGCATGGTCCGAGCCCTCCAAAGTGCGCGCGCGAAGACCCCGGCTCTTTACTGTCCGGCGGTCGTTGGCGGTACGCCTCAGGTTATCGGACCACGTCGGGTGGCCTAACAGCGGTCAGACGGCAGCGAGCTCGCGGTCTTTGGCCATCGAGAGAGCGATGGCGTCGTGATCCCAGTCGAGTTCCTTGCAGAGGCGCACGGTGGTGCCGCTGCCTGGGGTGATGTCGAAGGAGATCTCATCGACCACGGCCTGCATGATGAGGATGCCGCGTCCGTTCTCTACCTCGCCCGAGGGATATCGCTGCGGGATCGCGGTGAGACCGCGACCGCCGTCTACGACCCGGAGCTCGCACCGGCCGTCGTCGATGGCCGCTTCGACCTGATAACGGGCGGACGGGCCACCGTGGCGGACGGCGTTTGCGCACGCCTCGGAGGTGGCGAGGAGGATGTCGGACACACAGTCCTCCGTCACGCCGAGTGAACGAAGGGCGTCTCCGATCACACGACGGACCATCGGGATGCCCATGGCATCCCTTGGCAAAGCGAGCGAGAACTCGATGTCCACGGGGTTCCCTCCCCGGTCGTCGGCGGTACCTAAGCAGAGCTTCCCTGTGTGATGGGGGCTAACCGCAAAATGACGCTCTTGTTATTTAGGCAAGCCAGGGAGCCCGTTTACGGACGCCAGATGCGACCCTTATGCCCCTTTGCGGAGTTCGGGTCGTGTGGAATGTACTGTTTTACCCCTCGACCCGGACGACGAAGTCTTCGATCACCGTGTTGGCCAGCAGGGTTTCGGCCATCTTCCTGACCTCGGCGATCGCCGCGTCATCGGCCGGACCTTCGAGTTCGACCTCGAACCGCTTGCCCTGACGCACGTCCGAAACCCCCGAGAACCCCAGCCGGGGGAGCGCGCGGGCGATGGCCTGACCCTGAGGGTCGAGGATCTCCGGCTTGAGCACGACATCGACGATCACGCGCGCCACTTAGGGTGCCTCCTGGCTGAGGATGGGGAGTGAGCGCGACAAGCTTATCCACAGGCTGTGGATGGTGTGGCAGCAGGTCGGAAGGGAACCGGAAAGGTGTGGAAATGGGTGTGGAGGCCAGAAGATTTGTCTGCCACCATGTCCGCATACGCGGACGTTCCACCACCAATCGGGACGGAAGCGTAGAGACCCGGCCAGAGCATGATGGTGACCCCATTTGTGTGCGGCCCCGAATGCCCAGGAGTGGCGCATGACTGCCCCTACGACACCCCCGGAACTCGTTCAGCTCCTCACACCCGAGGGGGAACGGGTCGAGCATCCTGATTACGACATCGACCTGACCGCCGAAGAGGTCCGCGCGCTCTATCGCGACCTGGTCCTGGTGCGGCGGGTCGACCTGGAAGCGGTCGCCCTCCAGCGGCAGGGAGAACTGGGCCTGTGGGCCTCGCTGCTCGGGCAGGAAGCCGCCCAGGTGGGTTCCGGCCGGGCGATGACCGACGCCGACATGGCGTTCCCCACCTATCGCGAACACGGTGTGGCCTGGTGCCGCGGGGTCGACCCGCTCCACCTGCTCGGCCTGTTCCGCGGCGTCAACCACGGTGGCTGGGACCCCTACGAGCACAACTTCCACCTCTACACGATCGTCATCGGCTCGCAGACCCTTCACGCGGTGGGCTATGCCATGGGCATCCAGCGCGACGGCGCCGAGGCCGCCTCGCTCGTCTACTTCGGCGACGGCGCCACCTCACAGGGTGACGTGAACGAGGCCTTCATCTGGGCATCGGTGTTCAACGCGCCGGTCGTGTTCTTCTGCCAGAACAACCAGTGGGCGATCTCCGAGCCGCTCGAGAAGCAGACGAAGATCCCGCTCTACAAGCGGGCCAGCGGCTTCGGCTTCCCCGGCATCCGGGTCGACGGCAACGACGTGTTCGCGTGCCTGGCGGTCACCCGGGCGGCGCTGCGCAACGCGCGCGAGGGCAACGGCCCGACGCTGGTCGAGGCGTTCACCTACCGCATGGGCGCCCACACCACCTCCGACGACCCCACCCGCTACCGGGTCGCCGACGAGCTGGAGGCGTGGAAGCTCAAAGACCCCATCGAGCGGGTGAAGGCCTACCTGTTCCGCAGCCAGCTCGCCGACCAGGAGTTCTTCGACAAGATCGAGGCCGAGGCCGAGCAGCTCGGCAAGGACCTGCGGGCCCGCTGCCTGGCCCTCCCCGACCCGCAGCCCACCGCGATGTTCGACCACGTCTACGTCGAGCCCCACGCCCTCATCGATGAGGAACGCGAGCAGTTCACCACATACCTGAGCGGTTTCGAGGGGGCCCAGTGACCACTCTGACTTTGGCGAAGGCCCTCAACGAGGGTCTGCGCGCGGCGATGGACGCCGATTCGAAGGTCCTGGTCATGGGCGAGGACGTCGGCAAGCTCGGCGGCGTCTTCCGGGTCACCGACGGCCTGCAGAAGGATTTCGGCGAAGACCGGGTAATCGACACCCCGCTCGCCGAGTCGGGCATCATCGGCACCGCGATCGGCCTGGCGCTGCGGGGCTACCGCCCGGTCTGCGAGATCCAGTTCGACGGCTTCGTCTTCCCGGCCGCCGACCAGATCATCACCCAGCTCGCCAAGATGCCGCTGCGCTCCCTGGGCAAACTCAAACTGCCCGTGGTCGTACGCATCCCGTGCGGCGGCGGCATCGGCGCGGTCGAGCACCACAGTGAGTCGCCCGAGAGCTACTTCACCCACACGGCCGGCCTGCGCGTGGTGGCCTGCTCGAACCCGGTCGACGCCTACACCATGATCCAAGACGCGGTCCGCTGCGATGACCCGGTGGTGTTCTTCGAGCCCAAGCGCCGCTACTGGGACAAGGCCGACGTCGAGTTCGGCGCCCCCGGCCTCCCGCTCGACCAGGCCCGGGTGGCCCGGCCGGGCGACGACGTCACCCTCATCGCCTACGGTCCCATGGTGAAGACCTGCCTGGAGGCCGCCGCCGCGGCCGAGGAAGACGGGCGCTCGGTCGGCGTCATCGACCTGCGGTCGCTGAACCCGCTCGACATGCCGGTCGTCCGCGACGCGGTCAACCGCACCGGCCGGTGCATCGTCGTCCACGAGGCGCCGGTCTTCAACGGTCTCGGTGGCGAGATCGCGGCCCGGGTGACCGAGCAGTGCTTCTACCGCCTGGAGGCGCCGGTGCTGCGGGTGGGCGGATACTCCACGCCCTATCCGCCGTCGCGACTGGAAGACCACTACCTGCCCGACCTCGACCGGATCCTCGAGGCCGTCGACCGCGTCTTCGGTTACTAGGAGCCGTCCGGATGAAACGTGACTTCAAGCTGCCCGACGTGGGCGAGGGGCTGACCGAGTCCGAGATCGTGCGCTGGCTCGTGGCCGTGGGCGATGTCATCAAGGTCAACCAGGAGTTCGTCGAGATCGAGACCGCCAAGGCGGTCGTCGCGCTGCCGTCGCCCTACGAGGGCGAGGTGGTCGCCCTCCTGGCGGCCGAGGGCGAGACGGTCGACGTGGGCAACGTCATCATCACCATCGACGACCTGACGGAAGAGGCCCTGACCGAGAGCCTCGTCCCGGAGGAGCCCCAGAAACGGGAACCGGTGCTGGTCGGCTACGGGGTGAAGCAGGGCCCGAGCAAGCGCAGAGCCCGCAAGGGCCACTCGGCGCCGGTTTCGCCGGTTGCCGAAATGCCTGCTCCGGTGCCCATCTCGTCGGCTGTTCCGGCTGTTCCGGCTGGGTCGGCACACCGCGTCGCCGTGCTGGCCAAGCCGCCGGTGCGGAAACTGGCCAAGGACCTCGGGGTCGATCTGACCGTGGTCGCGCCCAGCGGGCCGAACGGGTCGATCACGCGCGACGACGTGCTCGCCGCGCAGGGCGCGCCGGTCGTGCGGGCCGTGCCCGACGTCGAGGCGGCCGGGGAGCAGGAGCTCATTCCGGTACGCGGGGTGCGCAAGGCCACCGCCGCCGCGATGGTGGCCAGTGCGTTCACCGCGCCTCATGTGACCGAGTTCCTGCAGGTCGACGTCACCGAGACGATGAACGCCGTCCGCCGGCTCCGGGAGCTGCCTGACTTCGCCGAGGTCAAGGTCTCGCCGCTGCTGCTGGTGGCCAAGGCGCTGGTTACCGCGATGAAGCGGCATCCCCAGGCCAACTCCACCTGGACCGACGACGCGATCATCATCAAGAGGCAGGTCAACCTGGGCATCGCGGCGGCGACTCCGCGCGGCCTGGTCGTCCCGAACATCAAAGACGCCCAGGCCATGTCGCTGCCGGAACTGGCCACGGCGCTCAAAGAGCTGACCGAGCGGGCCAGGGCCGGGAAGTCCACCCCGGCCGAGATGTCCGGCGGCACCGTCACGATCACCAACGTCGGTGTCTTCGGCATCGACGCGGGCACCCCGATCATCAACCCCGGCGAGTCGGCGATCCTGGCGTTCGGCCAGATCAGAGACATGCCGTGGGTGGTCGACGGGCAGATCGTGGTGCGCAAGGTGACCACGCTCGCGCTGTCGTTCGACCACCGGGTGATCGACGGCGAGCTGGGCTCCTACGTGCTCAGGGACGTCGGCGCGATGCTGGAGGATCCGCTGCGCATGCTCGCCTGGTCGTAGGCAGCGGGGGGTTGATCGCAAGAGTCCTGCAAGTCGGCACCAGTGATCCCCAAGTGACTCCTTCTACCGTCGGAGGCGGGTTCCCGTCGGGGGTGTGCCGCATGTCCCCGGTGCCCCGGGAGCCCGCTGATCGTCGCGCGGCGAGGCGGCGCCGGGCCCCCTCGGAAAGGGCCTCGCCGCGCGGCACGGCCTGCTGAGAGGAGCAGGAGTCAGTGATCACCCACGGCGTCGCCGACTGCCTCGTCCGGGTGGACGACGTCCACCTGCCGGTCGCGGAGGCCGTCACGATGGTCCGCCAGTTCTCCCATCGTGACCGCGCGATCCACGACGAGATCGTCGACCACTGCCTGATCAGGGCCGAGGTGCGCGCCGACGTCGAACCGCTCACCGAAGACGACCTCCGCGCCGCCGCCGAGGAGTTCCGCGACGGGGTGCCCCTGCGCGACCGGGCCGAGACCCTGGCGTGGGTGGCCGAGATGGGCATGAGCGGCGGCCAGTTCGAGGGGTTCATCACCCTGATCGCCCGCCGCCGCCGGTTCCGCCGCCGCAAGGAGGCCGAACTGGCGCCCGGCTACCTGGCCCGCCACCAAGACGACTTCGACCAGGTCAGGGCGATGTGGGTGACCAGCGCCCACCCGGTGAACGGCGAGATCCTGCGCGGCCTCGGCGGCCTGCTCGGCTGCCCGGAGGCGGCCGTCGTCGTCGGCACCCGCCGGGCCCGCGACCTGCCCGCTCCGCTGCGGCACGCGCCGCGCGACACCCTGATCGGTCCGGTGCCTCTCGACGGCGGCTATCTGACCGGCCTGGTCCTGGAGCGCCGCCCCGCCGGAGCCGACCCCGAGACGCTGGCCACGGCCGGGCGGGCGGCGTTCGGCGAGTGGCTTTCCGGCCGTCGTGAGCGGGCCTCCATCGAGTGGCACTGGACGACGTCCTAGGCTGGCGCCCATGTTCCGTCACATTGTGCTGCTGCGCTGGATCGACGATGCCACCGACGAGCAGAAGGCCGCCGTCGTCGCCGGGCTGGAGACGCTCCCTGTCGCCATTCCTGAGATCAAGAAGTACGTGATCGGCCCCGATGTCAAGGTCAGTGAAGGCACCTTCGACCTCGGCATCGTGGCCGACTTCGATTCGGCCGACGACTACGTCGTCTACCGCGACCACCCCGTCCACCTGAAGGTGATCGCCGACGTCATCAAGCCCGTACTGGCGGACCGGGCGGCGGTGCAGTTCCCGCTCGGCTAGAAGGCGCTCTCCGGCAGGTCCATCAGCTCCTGCGTGGTCGCCGCCAGCATGCGCCGCTCCGACTCGATGCGGGGCAGCACGTTGCCGGCGAAGAAGGTCGCCGCGGCGACCTTGCCGGCGTAGAAGTCGTTGTCCTTCTCGGCCACCTCGCCTGACAGGGCCGTGAGGGCGATCTCGGCCTGCCGGAGCAGCAGCCACCCGATGACCAGGTCGCCGAGGGCCATCAGGAACCGGGTGGTGTTGAGGCCGACCCGGTAGACCTCCTTCGGCGACTCCAGCGACGAGATCGCCCAGCCGGCCATGGTGTCGGCCATCGCCTTGACCTCGTCGGCGGCGTCGCCGAGCAGGCCGCGCTCGACCTTGAGGCGGCCGTTGCCTGCGTCGGAGCCGGCGAACGCCTTGATCTGGCCGAGGAGCTCGCCCAGCGCGGCGCCCTGGTTGCGCAGGACCTTGCGGAAGAACAGGTCCAGGCCCTGGATCGCGGTGGTGCCCTCGTAGAGGGAGTCGATCTTGGCGTCCCGGATGTACTGCTCGATCGGGTAGTCCTGCAGGAAGCCCGACCCGCCCAGGGTCTGGAGCGACCGGGTGAGCATCTCGTAGGACCGCTCGGAGCCGACGCCCTTCACGATCGGGAGCAGCAGGTCGTTGATCGCCTCGGCCATCTCGTCGCGGCGGCCCTCCGACTGGGCGACCTGGACGGCGTCCTGGAAGGTGGCCGTGTAGAGGACCAGCGCCCGCATGCCCTCGACGTAGGACTTCTGGAGCATGAGCTCCCGGCGTACGTCGGGGTGGGCGGTGATCGGGACGCGGGGGGCTGTCTTGTCGGTCATCTTGGTCAGGTCGGCGCCCTGGAGACGGTTCTTGGCGTAGTCGAGGGCGTTGAGGTAGCCCGTGGAGAGCGTCGCGATGGCCTTGGTGCCGACCATCATGCGAGCGTTCTCGATCACCGTGAACATCTGCTTGATGCCCTCGTGGCTGTCGCCGACCAGGTAGCCGATCGCCGGGTGCCTGTCGCCGAAGGTGAGCTCGCAGGTCGTGGAGACCTTGAGGCCCATCTTCTTCTCGAGGTTGGTGACGTAGACGCCGTTGCGCTCCTTGAGGTCGCCCGTCTCCAGGTCGACCAGGAACTTGGGCACCAGGAACAGCGACAGGCCCTTGGTGCCGGGGCCGTGGCCCTCGGGGCGGGCCAGCACCAGGTGGAAGATGTTCTCCGCCATGTCGTGTTCGGCGCTGGTGATGAAGCGCTTGACGCCCTCGATGTGCCAGGTGCCGTCGGGCTGCTCGACCGCCTTGGTGCGGCCGGCGCCGACGTCGGAGCCCGCGTCGGGCTCGGTCAGCACCATGGTGGAGCCCCAGCGGCGTTCGACGGCCAGCTGGGCGAACTTCTTCTGGTCGTCGTTGCCGAGGGTGTGGAGCACGTGCGCGAACTGCGGCCCGCAGGCGAACATCCACACGGCCGGGTTGGCGCCCAGGACCATCTCGGCGATGGCCCAGCTGAGGGAACGCGGGCCCGGGGTGCCGCCCAGCTCAGGCTGGAGTTCCAGCCGCCACCATTCGGCCTCGACCCAGGCGTTGTACGACTCCACGAAGCTCTTCGGCATCGTCACGCTGCTCGTCGCGGGGTCGAAGACCGGGGGATGCCGGTCGGCGTCGGTGAACGACGCGGCGATCGGTCCTTCGGCCAGCTTGGCGACCTCGTCGAGGATCGCGTGGGCGGTCTCCTCGTCGATCTCAGCGAACGGCCCGGAGCCGAAGAGTTCACCCCGGTTGAAGACCTCGAAGAGGTTGAACTCCAGATCGCGGATGTTGCTCTTGTAGTGGCCCATCACCGCTCCTCCGATAAGAGTGCTACTGATGAGTAACTCTACCGGAATGCTACCCGCCAGTAACCCCCCATAAGCGGTTATTTCTCACACTGGGATGCAGCCGCGCCGGACGGCTAGGGCTGCCCGGCGCACCTTCACCACCAGCTAGTTCTTCGCCGCCCGCCCTCGCATGGCCATGGCGACGATCCCGGTCATCAGGTAGATCAACGCGCCGCCGCAGAGCGCGTCCCACGCGGCGCCGAAGACGCCCTCGCCGTCGAGCACGAGCTGGACCGGGTAGAGCAGGATCGCCGCGCCGGCCGCTGGGTAGAGCGCGAACCGCCACGGGTGGCGCAGCGACCAGTTCCGGGCCTGCTGGGTGACCCGGTCGCCGATGTTCGGCTTGGAGATCGCGCCGACGGACGCGACCAGAGTGAACAGCGTGACACTCACACCGAGGGCGAAGGCCAGATCGACCGATCCCGTGATGAGTCCCATCAGCAGGGTGGTCGCCGCGACGCCGCCGCCGGTGACGGCCGCGGCCTTCCAGGGCGCGCCACGGAGGGCCGCGCCGGCGAGCGACATCTCGTCGCGTCGAGTCAGTTCGTTCATACGTACAGAGTGCGCAATCGGGCGGTCTGTCCGCATCGGGGAAGCCCCTGAGCGCTCCCTGAGGCATCCTGGAGCCCATGTCACGGCGAGGGGTTCAGACCGCTGGGCTGATCTCCACCAGGTTGTCGTGGTAGACGGGGCCGTTGCCCAGATCGGCGTCGCGCTCCTCGACCACGGCGTTGGCGTTGGCGCCCCCGCTCAGCTTGGGCCAGTGGCCCTTTGGCGAGGCGGCGACACCGGGGCGGACCTTGTCGGAGACCTCTACATGCGCCTCGAACGCGCCGAACTGATTCGAGACCCTGACCTTCGACCCTGAGACCAGGCCCCGGCGTTCGGCGTCCTCGGGGTTGACCACGACGGTCGGGCCCTTGGAGCGCCGGAGCAGTTCGGGGTTGTTGGCGAAGATCGTGTTCAGGAAGGTGTGGGAGGCGGGGGTGATCAGCGTCAGCCTCCCGTCCTTACGGGTGCGGGCGCTCCGGGACGGCACGTAGGTGGCGACCCGCGACAGGCCCGCCTTCTCGGCCAGGTCGGAGACGAACTCGAGCTTTCCGCTGGGGGTGGGGAAGCCGTGGGTGAACGGGACAAAAGGCTCGGCCACGTCGAGCCGGGCCCAGCCGCGTTTGCGCAGCTCGTCGAGCTGGATGGTGGGGGTGCCCTCCAGGAGTTCGGCCGCGATCTCCAGGTCGGTGGCGTGGAGGGCCGGTTCGGTCAGGCCCATCTTCGCCGCCAGGCGGCGGAAGGTCTCGGTCGTCGACAGGGCCTCACCCGCCGGCGCGACGGCCGGTTCGTTCCACATCAGGTACATGTGGCCGTAGCCCTCGTGCAGGTCGAGGTGCTCGATCTGCATCGTGGCGGGCAGCACGATGTCGGCGTAGTCGACGGTGTCGGTGGGGAACTGCTCCATGACCACGGTGAACAGGTCCTCCCGCAGGAGCCGCTGCCGGATGCGGTTCTGATCCGAGGTGGAGCCCATCGGGTTGGCGCCGTACACCCAGAGGCATTTGACCGACTCGTCGAGGCTGTCGGCGAGCCGGGTCATCGTGAGGGACCGCACCGGGTGGGGGAGCAGCCCGGGGCGGTGGTCGACCTTCAGCGGGACGTGGGCCGAGGTGGAGAAGGCCAGGCCGCCGCCCGGGTGGCGCCAGTCGCCGGTCACGCCGGGGATGCAGGCGATCAGCCGCATCGCCGAGCCGCCGCCCTCGTGGCGCTGGATGCCCATCGTGGCGCGGATGCCGGTCGGGCGGGTGTGCGCGAGCCGCCGGCCCAAGGAGCGGATGTCCTCTTCGGGCAGGCCGGTGATCTCGGCGACCCTCGACGGCGGGTACTGCAGGATCTCGGCTTTGAACTCGTCCCAGCCGGTGGTGTGGTTCTCCAGGTAGTCGCGGTCTTCCGCGCCTTCTTCGAGGACGACGTACAGAAGACCCAGCGCCAGCGCGCCGTCGGTGCCCGGCGCGATGGGGAGGTGTTCGTCGGCCTGCTCGGCGGTCCGGGTGCGGATCGGGTCGATCGCGACGATGTGGGCGCCGTTCGCGCGGGCGTCCTGGATGAACTTCCACAGGTGGTGGCCCGTGGTCAGGGTGTTGGTGCCCCACAGGAGGATCAGCTTCGACAGCGCGAAGGTCTCGGGGTCCATGCCGCCGGGGGTGCCCATGGTGAGCCGCAGCCCGTCGTTCCCGGCCCGGGAACAGATGTTCATGTTGTGGAAGGAGGCCCCGAGGGCGTTCCAGAACCGTCGCCCGGCCATGCCCGACTCGCCCTGGATGAAGCCGAGTGTGCCGGTGCCCTGGTAGGGCCAGATGGCCTCGCCGCCGTGCTCGCCGACGATCTCCGTCAGCTTGGACGAGAGGATGTCGAGCGCCTCGTCCCAGCTGATGCGCTCGAATTCCCCGGAGCCCTTCGGCCCCACCCGCTTCATCGGATGCAGGATCCGGTCAGGCGAGGCCGCGTGCTCCAGGTAGCGGTTCACCTTCACGCAGAGCGCGCCCCGCGTGTAGGGCTGCTCCTTGTTGCCCCGCAACGAGGTGGCCTTACCGTCCTGGACGGTCACCACCCACGAGCACGTATCCGGACAATCAAGGGGACATGCCCCCAGAACCCGCAATTCCATTTCGTCATCGTACGGGGCTCCCGCTGAAGGCAAGCCGCTCCACGATGTGGGCAACGGCGTCCCCGCTCACGTCCAGGACCTGCCGGTTCACGTTCTCGATCGTGTCGCAGAGCTTGTGGTAGCAGGGGTCGTACGACTGGTTGCCGACGCCGCCGTACTTCTGGGCCTGGTCGAGGGTCTTGATGTCCTCGGCGCCGGTGAAGATGCCGCCCGACGGGATCCCGGCCTTCATGAACGGCCCGTAGTCCGACCGCCCGTCGAACGCGACCTCCTCGGCGGGCAGCCCGCGCCGCTGGTAGAACTCCCAGGCGGCCGTCTCGATCGCGTTGTCGCTGTCGTAGATCCCGTTGGCGTGGTTCTTGGTGGCGACCATGTCGAGGTTGACGTACCCGGCGATCTTGGCCTTGTCCTGCGGCGACAGGCCCTTCACATAGTGGGTCGACCCGACCAGGCCGACCTCCTCGGCCCCCCAGAACGCGAACCTGACCGCCCGCTGGGGCCGCATCCGGGCCATCTGCTCGGCGATCTCCAGCACCACCGCGACCCCGGAACCGTTGTCGTTGATCCCCGGCCCGGCCTCCACCGAGTCGAGATGGGCCCCCAGGACCAGCACGTCGTCGGGGTCGCCCTGAGCGGTCTGCGCGATCACGTTCCTGGTGACCTTGGTGGAGGACGTGGTGTTGGTCTCCACCGTCACCTGGCCCTCGATCTCCGCCTCGGGGGCCACGCCGACGACCGGCAGCTTCGCGCCCGGCGCGCCCAGCGATCCGCGCAGCTCGCCCGGCTTGGAGTTGACCACTATGAGCGCGCCCGCGCCGGCCCGGCCCGCCCAGTCGGCCTTGACCTTGAACGAGCACTCGCCCCGCCCGGCCACCGCGATCGAGCCGCGCCGGAACCCGGCCCAGTCGGACAGACGGCAGCCCGTGCCGACGTCCTGGGCCGGTCCCGAGGCCCGGCCCGAGGGGGAGTACACGAAGGTCACCGCGCTGACCGGGCCACTGGCCGTGGTCAGCACGGCGGGGGTCACCTCGCGGTAGTGCGGCAGGGTGAAGGTCTGCGAGGTCACCTGATAGCCCGCCGCGCGGAGCACGCTCTCGACATACTGGGCCGAGGCCTCGTAACCGGCGGTGCCGACCGCCCGGTTGCCGTGCAGCTTGCCTATTTCGGCCAGGTCCTGAACATGGGCGAAGACATTGGGTTCGGAGACCGCCTCGACCAGACCCGGATCGGCGGACATACCCGTCGTCGTCAGCACCAGAGCCGCAATTACCACAATGCGCACAGATTCCCCCTTGATGAACGGGCCGGGGGAAGGCGGCACCAGACTGGCAGCGCGCGAGCGTTCAGGCCAGGTTCGAGGGTTACGGCGCGTCGGCGCGAAACGGGCCGGGATCCATAGACTCAACCTCGAGGGGGCTCGGGGGTCGCGTCGCTGTGCCGTGACATCCGCTTGTGGACACTGGCAACAAAGATCGCAGACAATCACGGTGGTGAGGGGCATCAAGGAAAAGGACGACCCAGTGACGTCCCCGGACTCCGGGGTCGTCCTCGTCGTGGAGCCCTTGCTGCCGCAGCGCATCCGGCGTCCGTCCGACCTGCTCCGGTTGCTGATGACGCTGCTGGCGGTGACGGCGGTGGTGCTGCTCGCGCTCGTCGCGCAGCGGACTCTGAACGGCCTGGAGACCGACGTCCAGGCCGGCACCGGCCGGGCGCCCGAATGGCTCTCGTCGATCGCCGGCCTGCTCGGCGGCGTCGCGGTGCTGGCCGTGCCGGTCGCTTTCGCGGTCGAACGGGTGTTCCACCGCGACGGCATGCGAGTCGCCCAGGGGTTGATCGCGGCCATCCTGGCCCTGCTGCTCTCCTACGCGCTGGGCGAGTGGGTGGTCAGCGCCAGCACCGCCGAGCTGCGTGAACTCTTCACCGGCAATCGCGACGTCGAGCCGCTCAACACGGTCCTCACCCCGGCGATCGCCTATGCGACCGCCGTCCGCATGTCGCGCCGGCCGCGCTGGCGGGCGCTGCTCTGGTTCGCGCTGACCCTCGACTTCTTCGCGCTCTTCACGTCCACCAAGATCACCGCGCTGGGCGCGATCGTGACCTATCTGGTGGGCCTCGCGGTCGGGTTCGCCACGCTCTACGGCGTCGGCAGCGCCAACACCCGGCCGCCGGGCAGCGCCGTCGTGGCCGCGCTGAAGCGCCTCGGCTTCTCGATCGTCAGCGCCCGCCGGATCGAAGACGACAGTTCCGGCGGCCGCCGTTACATCGTCGGCCTGGCCGACACCACCCGCCTGGCGGTGACCGTCCTCGACCGCGACCGCCAGGTCGCCGGGGTCGTCTACCGCCTCTGGCGGCGGTTGCGGCTGAACAGTGAGACCCGCCGAAAGGCCATCCGGTCACTTCGGGCCGAACTCGAACGCGAGGCCCTGATGGCCTACGCCGCCGAGGCCGCCGGGGCCAGCACCCCCCGGCTGCTCGGCACCAGCGAGGTCGGCACCGAGGCGGCACTGCTGGCGTACGAACACGTCGACAGCCGCCCGATCGAAGACCTGCCCGACGACGAGCTCAACGACGAACTGCTGACCCAGACCTGGGAACAGGTCCGCCTGCTGCACGCCCGGCGGCTGGCCCACCGCCACCTGACCGGCGAGTCGATCCACCTGTCGCCCGACGGCCGGATCGTGCTCGTCGACGCCAGATCGGGTGAGATCGCCGCCGGCGACCTGCTGCTGCGCCTCGACATCGCCCAGCTGCTCGCTTACCTGGGCCTGCGCGTCGGCCCGGAACGGGCCATCAAGAGCGGCGCGGCCGTGCTCGGCGCCGACGCCATCGCCTCGGCGCTGCCGCTGCTCCAGCGCATCGCGCTGGCCCGGGAGACCCGGTCGGCGGCCCGCAAGGAGAAGACCCTGCTGCCCGCCCTGCGCGAGCAGATTGTCGCCCTGAAACCGCAGGTGACCGTCGAGGAGGTCCGGCTCGAACGGTTCCGCCCGCGCACCCTGGTCACGATCATCGCCAGCGCGCTGGCCGCCTACCTGCTGCTGTCCCAGCTCAGCCAGGTCAACCTGGTGACGGTGATCACCACCGCCCACTGGGGCTGGAGCGGCATCGCCCTGCTCACCGCGGCGGTCAGCTACATCGCCGCCGCCTCGATGCTGCGCGGGTTCGTCCCCGAACACCTGCCCTACGGCCGCACGATCCTGGTCCAGCTGGCCGCGTCGTTCGTCAAGCTGGTCGCGCCGGCCGCGGTCGGCGGTGTCGCGATCAACACCCGTTACCTGCAGAAACGCGGAATCCCCTCGGGCCAGGCGGTGGCCAGCGTGGGGGGCTCGCAGCTCGTCGGGCTGGCCTCCCACATCCTGCTGCTGGTGCTGTCGGGATATCTGACGGGCACCCAGGCGGCGCCCTCGCTCACGCCGTCACGCGGGATCCTGATCACCCTGCTCGCCGTCGCGGTCGTGATGGTGGTCATCCTGGCCGTGCCGCCGCTGCGCCGGATGATCTCGACCCGGGTCAGGTCGCTGTTCAGCGGAGTGGTGCCCCGGCTGCTCGACGTGCTGCAGTCGCCGGTCAAGCTCGTCGAGGCCGTGGGCGGGACGGTGATGGTCACGGTCTCTTTCGTCATCTGCCTGGCCGCCTGTGTGAAGGCGTTCGGCGGTGAGCTGAGCATCACCGCCGTCGCCGTCGTCTTCCTCGCCGGGAACGCCATCGGCTCGGCCGCGCCGACGCCGGGTGGCCTCGGCGCGGTCGAACTGTCACTCACGGCCGGTCTCACCGTCGCCGGGCTCAACCCGACGATGGCCACCTCGGCCGTTTTGCTGTTCCGCCTGATGACCTTCTGGCTGCCGGTCCTGCCCGGCTGGGCCTCGTTCACCTGGCTGCAACGGCACGACCAGCTTTAGCCGTCGCTGCTGCGCTTCCACAGGTTGATGCCGGCCTCGACCGCGTCCTTGTCGATCGCGTCGAGCTCGTCGGCCGTGAACTCCAGGTTCTTGACCGAGTCGAGGCTGTCGTCGAGCTGCTTGACGCTGCTCGCCCCGATCAGCACCGACGTGACCCGCTTGTCCCGCTGCGCCCACGCGAGCGCCAGCTGCGCCAGCGTCTGACCCCTGCTCTGGGCGAGCTCGTTGAGCGTGCGCACGTGGCGCAGCGTCTCGTCGGTCAGCGTCTCCGGGTCGAGCGACTTGCCCTGGGAGGCGCGGGACCCCGCGGGCACGCCGTTCAGGTAGCGGTCGGTCAGCAGGCCCTGCGCCAGCGGGGAGAACGCGATGCACCCGACGCCCAGGTCACCCAGCGTGTCGAGCAGCCCGCCCTCGATCCACCGGTTGACCATCGAGTAGGACGGCTGGTGGATCAGCAGCGGCGTGCCGAGGCTCTTCAGGATCTCGTACGCCTCCACCGTCCTTTCCGGGGAGTAGGACGAGATGCCCGCGTACAGCGCCCGGCCCGACCGGACGGCCGTGTCGAGCGCCCCCATCGTCTCCTCGAGCGGGGTCTCCGGGTCGAACCGGTGGCTGTAGAAGATGTCGACGTAGTCGACGCCCATCCGCTTCAGCGACTGGTCGAGGCTGGCCAGCACGTATTTGCGCGACCCCCACTCGCCATAGGGCCCCGGCCACATGTCGTAACCGGCCTTGGTCGACAGGACCAGCTCGTCGCGGTAGGGCCGGAAGTCCTGGGCGAAGATCGTTCCGAAGTTCTTCTCCGCCGAGCCGAAAGGCGGTCCGTAGTTGTTGGCCAGGTCGAAGTGGGTCACCCCGCGATCGAACGCCCGGCGCAGGATCGCCCGCTGCGACTCGATCGGTTTGTCGTCACCGAAGTTGTGCCAGAGCCCCAGCGACACCGCCGGCAACTTCAGCCCGCTGCGTCCGGTCCGGTTGTAGGGCATCGGCCCATAACGGTCGGCGGCGGCGACATACGTCATGCGGTCACTCCCAGTCGGTCGAGAATCCAGGACAGCGCGAACGCCTCCTCGTGCCACGCGTCGTATCGCCCGCTGCGACCCCCGTGCCCGGCGCCCATCTCGGTCTTCAGCAGGAACGGCCCGCCCTGAGCGGTGTCGCGCAGCCGCGCGATCCACTTGGCGGGCTCGTGGTAGAAGACCCGGGTGTCGTTGAACGAGGTGATCGCGAGTATCGGGGGATACGTCACGTCCCGCACATTCTCGTAGGGCGAGTACGACTTCATGTACTCGTACACCTCGGCGTTGTGCAGCGGGTCGCCCCATTCGTCCCACTCGATGACGGTCAGCGGGAGCGACGGGTCGAGGATCGTGTTCAGCGCGTCGACGAACGGGACCTCGGCGAGGACCCCGGCGAAGTCGTCGGGGGCGAGGTTGGCCACCGCGCCCATCAGCAGGCCGCCGGCGCTGCCGCCCCGGGCCACGATCGGGCCCGACCAGTCGGTCTTGAGGTGCCTGGCGACCGCGACGAAGTCGGTGAAGGTGTTCTTCTTGTGGAAGAACTTGCCCTCCTCGTACCACCGCCGGCCCATCTCCCCGCCGCCCCGGACGTGCGCGACCGCGAAGACCAGCCCGCGGTCCAGCAGCGAGAGCCGGGCGACCGAGAAGTAGGGGTCGATCGAGGTCTCGTAGCTGCCGTAGCCGTAGAGAAGGGTGGGGGCGTGCTTCGGGGTGCCCTTCTTCACCACGAGCGAGATGGGGATCTTGGTGCCGTCTTCGGCGACGGCCCACTCGCGGAACTGCTCGTAGTCGCCGGGGTCGTAGCCGCCCAGGACCGGGCGTTGGCGCAGCAGGATCAGGTCGTGGGAGCGGAGGTCGTAGTCGTACACGGACGGAGGCGTGATCATCGAGGTGTAACCGAGCCTGAGCCGGTTGGTGACGAACTCGCCGTTCCCGCTCGGGGCCACGTCGTAGAGCGGCTCGGGGAACTCGATCTCGTAGGGGTCCTGGTCTTCCGGCAGGATCCGGAGGCCGGTCAGACCGTCCCTCCTGAAGTGGACGACCAGGTGCGACTCGAAGGCGTCGACGTCGAGCAGCCGCGTGTCCTCCTGGTGGGGGATCAGCGGCGTCCACGCCGTCGGATCGGCGACCGGGGCACTGGCCAGCTCGAAGTTCTCGGCGTTCTCGTTGTGCAGGATCAGGAAGCGCTCGCCCTGGTGGTCGAGGTGGTATTCGAGCCCCTTCTCACGCGGGCGGACCACCTTGAACTCGCCGGCCGGGTTGAGCGCGTCGAGGAACCAGACCTCGCTGGTGATCTTGCTGTGCGCGTTCAGCAGCAGGTAGCGCTCGCTGCGCGACAGCCCGACGCCGACCCAGAACCGCTCGTCGTGCTCGTGGTAGACCTCGACGTCTTCGGCCTGCCCGAGCGTGTGGCGATGCACCCGGTCGGGCCGCCAGGCGTCGTCGACCGTGGTGTAGAAGAACGTGCTGCCGTCCTTCGACCAGGAGCCGCCGTAGAAGATGCCCGCGATCTCGTCGGCCAGCAGCTCGCCGGTTCGCAGGTCCTTGAAGCGCAGGGTGAACCGCTCGTCGCCGTCGTAGTCGGTCGAGTACGCCACCATCGTGCCGTCCGGGCTGACCTTGCTCACCCCGAGGCCGAAGTAGGGACTGTCGCCGGCCAGCTCGTTCCCGTCGAGGATGACCTGCTCGTTCTCGAGCGTCTTCCCGGGTTCGACGATCGGAGGGTCTTCCCCCTCGGCCGGTACGCGGCACTGGATGCCGTACTGCTTTCCTTCCTCGGTACGGGAGTAGTACCACCAGGCCCCGAGCCGCGTCGGGACCGAGAGGTCGGTCTCCTGCGTGCGCCCCTTGATCTCCTGGAAGATGGAGTCGGCCAGCGGCTTGAGGCGACCGGTGACCTGCTGGGTGAAGACGTTCTCCGCCTCCAGATGGGCGACGACGTCTGGGTCGTCCTTCTTCGCGAGCCAGGCGTATTCGTCGATCACGGTGTCGCCGTGATGCGTACGCTCAACAGGGTTTTTCTTCGCCGTCGGTGGCTGCTCACTACTCACCCGGTCGAGTCTAGGCACCCGTCCTTTGATCACCGGGGCTTGTTCACTAGGCGCTTCTTTGATCTTCCGTGGGAATGCGCGGGGCGGTGTCGTCGTTGGAAATGGTCTGACGGCCTCTGCGGGGCTGCTAATCTTTGATCTGTCGGGCTAGCGCCTGGCAGACCCCCTCCAACACATCCGGGGAACCGGGCGGATTTGACATCGCCCAGGACGCGGGTAAGTTAGAGGGGTTGCTCTTCGGCAGGAACCGGAAAAAGTGCCAGTTTGACACTAACCGGAACCGCTGAAAAGATAAAGGCACAACAGCAAGACGAAACACAAGCTTAAAAAAGCAAGTCCGTTTCTTGAGAACTCAACAGTGTGCTAAAAGCCAGTGCATGATGCACAAACCCCGTCATTTATGACGGATTCCTTTGGTTGACATTATGTCAGCCGGGAAAATTCTCTGAAGACATCTTTTGGAGAGTTTGATCCTGGCTCAGGACGAACGCTGGCGGCGTGCTTAACACATGCAAGTCGAGCGGAAAGGCCCTTCGGGGTACTCGAGCGGCGAACGGGTGAGTAACACGTGAGTAACCTGCCCCTGACTCTGGGATAAGCCTGGGAAACTGGGTCTAATACCGGATATGACGTCTTCTCGCATGAGATGGATGTGGAAAGTTTTTCGGTCAGGGATGGACTCGCGGCCTATCAGCTTGTTGGTGGGGTAGTGGCCTACCAAGGCGACGACGGGTAGCCGGCCTGAGAGGGCGACCGGCCACACTGGGACTGAGAC
>NZ_BBXD01000027.1 GCF_001570545.1 Herbidospora mongoliensis
CGGCGACCCGTAAGTGCCGTCCTCGGCCTTATGGATCTCACTGATCCGCGCTGCGAGCGCGTCGTCGGCCCGGCGGCGGGCCACCCGGGCCGGGGCGGCCTTCAGCCACCGGTAGAACGAGGAGCGGGCCACGTCCAGCACCCGGCACAGCCGCTTCACGCCGAAGGCGTGCTTGTGATCGTCGACGAACTCGAAGCGGCTCACCAGTTCGTCTCGCCCGCGAAAAACTTGGCCGCCTTGCGCAGGATGTCCCGTTCCAGCTCCAGCTCCTCGATCCGGGCTTTGAGCTGCCTGTTCTCCTCTTCCAACACGTCGGGTGAGGCTACCTGGCCGCCTGCGGCCGGCTTCCCGGTCCCGCGCCGCTTGGGACCCGCGGTGCCGTTGCGCTGGGCGGCCAGCACCCACTCCCGCAGCGTCGCCCGGTTGATCCCCAAGTCCTCAGCGACCTGCTTGTAGGTCTTGGACGGGTCAGACAGATACAAGGCCACAGCGTCGGCCTTGAACTCCTCCGGGTAGTTCTTCAGGGCCATCAGTGACATCTCTTCCCCTGGACCTCAAGATCCAGTCTCCAAGGTGTCCACACTCAGGGGTGAGGCCCCCCCTACTTGTCGCGGGACGGCCAGCGCGGCTGGGGTAGGTCCACGCACGTTTGATCAGACGGCGATGCCAGGCCAACAAGGTGCCGGGGGTGACCAGCCGATGAGCTCGCAGCACCGTGGGTAGGAAGCGGGCCAACGCCGACAGGAGCGCCCGATCGGCCCAGTCCGGCTTCGGCCGGGCGACCTGACGCATCAACACCGCCACCTCATGCCGGAGCAGCATGATCTCAACATCCTTGGACGCCTGAGCACGGCCGAGGAGCACCAGCCAGCCGGACACCCGAATCAGGATCAGATACAGCAGACGAACAGACACAAACCGCGATCTTGCACGCATCCCCTCCACCGGTCAAAGCCGCAGATCAAGCACCCCGCGATGAATTCTGAAGCGATACAGGCCAGAAAGGCTCGGTCCTCGGGGGCGAGCTCACCCTGGCGTCGGCACCGAGTTGCCGTTCCAGGACGGTGATCTGGTGGCGCAGGGCGAGAATCTCCACGTCCTTGTCCCGATCACCCATCGGCAACAACCGCAGCGCGGCGAAGGCATTCGTGACCGCAAGGTAGGCCAGGCGAAGGAGCACGGCAGCTCAGAATGCCACACTCGGCCCCTCCATGGTGGCCGAAGGTCCCGCCACGCCACGCGAAGCCTGAAGGGCTATGAACTGGACGGATGGCAGTATCGGCAGGCGCAAGGTCGTGCGGGAGATAGTCCCCATTGAACGCCGGTTCGTCCCTGGTAGCGGATGGCGTTCACGATCTCCCGCAACTCGTAGTTGCCCTGGTGGCCACTGACGGAGGGGTGCGCGGCCTTCCACGCCGTGACCACGGGCTCGATCAACGCCCACTGCGCGTCGGACAAGTCGCTGAGGTACGGCTTGCGCTCGGTCACCCGGCCATCCCAGCACATCCGAACCCACCGACCGGCGGTAACGCTACAAATCCATACGATCACACTGCGACATCACGGACACAGGCTCGCGGACCGCACTCTCAGCAGGTCGGCGGCGGATCCCGATTTTCGGGCACATATTCTTTCCACTGCGCCAGTGAAAGTGAATGACCAGCTATGGCACATGCCGTGGCCACCAGCTTGTCCGGCTCCGACACATCCCATCGTCGCACAGAGCTTTGATCGAGGCCTATCAGTGTGGAGTTGTCCAGGAAGGCAACCCCGTATGTGTTCCCCGAATGGTCGGACATGGGAAGTCCCAATTGTTGTCCGGTGGAAAAGTCCCACAAGCGGATAGTAGCATCGTTGCTTGCGCTGACGATACGCGTGCCATCAGGGCTGACACTGACCGAATTTATCCAGCTCGTGTGGCCCGACAAGGGAGAACCCAATTGGCGCCCAGTGATGACGTCCCAGAGCCGAATTTTTCCGTCTTCGCCCCCTGTCACCAGAGTCCGGCCGTCTGGACTGAACGCAACCGCTTCGACGTCGCCTGCGAAACCCGTCAATGGACCGGTGATTTCCCGTTGATTTCGCACGCTCCAGAGCCGAACGGTTCCATCGTCCGCGGCAGTGACTAGAACTTCACCATCCGGGCTGAAAACCACCGTGTGGACCTGCTCGGCCCGAGCATGTACAAGAGCGTTGCCGATCGGACGGCGAGTCCTCGGATCCCAGAGATGAGCAGCGTTGCTCTGGTCGCTGGCAGCGAGGACACTGCCGTCCGAACTGAAGGCAAGCGATGTGACCGCGCCGGCGCCATAATTTCCGGAACGTTCGAGAGGGCTGCCCAGGGGCCTCCGCGTGGCAATGTCCCAGAGCCGGATGTTGGTGGCGTCGTCTCCGGTCGCCAAGATGGTGTTGTCCGGACTGAAGGCCACGGCGCCGATGCCGTAGTTGTCCTTCGACCTTGGATCATCCGGATTCATAGGGACCACGAAAGATTTGCCGATCGTCTCGCCGGAATCAATGCCGTAGATTTGCGCGGTATTTTCGAGATAACCAATAACGAAACGGCGGCGATCGAGACTAAAATCAAGGGACCAGTTAGTGTGATTTTGAGTGCTAATAACGGGGGAGCTCATCTGGCGATGAACTCGCGTGTCCCAGGAGCGGACGCTGCCGTCGAAACCACTACTTGTGAGCATCCCTTCGGTCGCATCCCATCGAAGCGCGCCGACATTTGTGGTATGACCGATTAATGGCTCGCCGAGTTGTTCCTGACTATGCGTGTCCCAAAGGCGAATTTTTTCGCCGTACGTGGCCGCCAGAATTTCTCCATCAGGGCTGAAGGCCATCGGAGGGTAGGTTTTATCGATGGCTTCACCGATGGGAGTCCCCTTGTAGGCGTCATAGAGTTGCAGTCCTATACCGGCTTCACCGGCGATTGTGCCCCCGTCCGGACTGAACTCGATGGCGCCGGTCGCGCCGGGAAGCGGGCGGGTGACGGGTTTTTTCGTGACAACGTTCCAGATCCGGACCCCAGCACCGTCACCGATCGCCACATTCTCGCCCGCTGGACTGAAGGTAACGGTCTCAGAACCCGCGACGTCGTCGATATGTTCTTTACCTAGAGTCGCGATGTGCTCGTAGGTTCGGGTGTTCCAAAGTTGGACTATTGCGTTGTCGGCAATTGTCGCCAGGACACTGCCATCGGCATTGAAGGCGGCGTCAGTGACCATATGATCATCATCGAGGAGGCCAAGGGCGGATCCAATCGGGCGGTGACTCGCCACATCCCACAACTGAATGGAATCTTCGCCATCACTGATGGCGATGGTCCGGCCGTCATGGCTGAACTCGACCGTGCTGGCGCCGAAGCTCTCAGAGTTCAATCCTAGAATCGGCGGGTAGTCGAGGGTGCGTACACGACCGAAGAACGGGTCGCCCAGCCGATGCCGGGTCTTCAAGTCCCATACGATGACGGGATTACCGAAGGATTTGCTCGCGAAGCCGAAGCCGAAGCCGACGACGTGATCGTCCGTGCTCAAGGGGACAGTGGCAAGGTATCGGCCGTCCGGGCTGAAAGTGACCCCATTCGCGTCGCTGCCGTCGAGAACTATGCCGCGATCTGGCCGGGTAAGAAGGCCGCGCAGGTTCGCATTGGCTTCATTCGTGGGCGCTATACGCCATGCCGCGACCGCAAGGAGAGCGGACGTGGGGGGATCGGTGACCAATATTTGGCTCTTCGCGGCCAGTTGACGTGAAAGCACCAAATCACGTTGAATAGTGGCCGTCTGCTGGGCTCTCACGGCGATGACCGCAGTTGTGGTCACAAGAATCAGCGAGATGATCAGTACGGCGAGCGCGGATCGGCGACGTCGTGTCGCCCTGATTTCTGTGCGTTTACCGGCGTCGAGAAATTCGTCGACCGGTGCGGGTGGCGCCGAATATCTTGCCGCATCCGTCTTCCACGTGTGCCGATTCGATAATGCCGCGCGGAGACGATCGCCCCGATACAGAAACGAGGAGGCCCGAGCCTGCGTGATCCACTCCTCCGCATCGCGCATGATTTGACCCCTGGCGACGTGCTGACCGAGGTCTGCTTCGAGCCAATTGTTCAGCCGGGGCCATACGCTCAAGAGGATGTCGTGAGCAATCTGGACGTGATCGGCGTCGACGATGATGAGGCGTCTTTTCGCGAATTTGTCGATAATTCGGTCGACCGCTTCGCCTTCCCCTAGGGCGCGCAAGAAATCTCGAGTACTCGGTCGTCGCGTGAGCTGGCCACTGGATGTAACTGCGGACAGCTGCTGAAATACCCGGCGAGCAAGATCTTGATGGTCGGGCGGCAGATCCGCATATGCTCCTTCCGCGTTCGTGGCCAGGGCTCGAGTCACACCGCCGGTCTTGGCCAGGCCTCGACTCGTCAGGTGGATTCCTTCGCGGTGCTCCCAGATGGTCAGCATGGTCTGGGAAACCAGCGGCAGGCTCCCGGCGTCGAAAGCTCCTGACGAGCCGCGTAGCTCGGAAAGAATGGCGTCAACCAGACCAGGTTCGACCTGTAGACCGGCAGAGTCGGCCGGCCCGGTGATGGCGCGTCGAAGGTCGGTTGCGGAAATGGGGCCAACGACGAATGCGCCTTTTTGGAGCGCTTCGGCCAACGGGTTGTACTCCGCGCATCGGTCAATGTAGTCACCGCGTACGCACAGAACGATCAAGGCCGCCGGTAGATTGTCGACTCCTGACGGTTTGGTGGCCGCAGCGTGCAACGCTGAGATCATGCAGGCTCGCTGAAGGTCGTCTACGCCACTATCGAATATCTGTTCAAACTGATCGATTACTAGCAAGAGCCGGGCTGAAGATGAGGAAGCGAGGCCGTGTCGGCGCATGTGCTCGTCCACGGCCTGCCGCACCAACAAATGCGCGTCGTCCGGCCGGCGTGCGAGGACACCCAGGACCGAGGACGCGTCCAGTTGGGCAAGCCCGGCGAGCAGAGTCGCCAGCTGTTCCAGTGAGGTGGCGCTCGGCGCGTTGATAACGTGTCGCGGCCAGTGCCTGGCTGACTCGGACAACTCGCCACGCGCCACTGCGGCGAAGAGACCTGCTTGAATGAGTGATGACTTGCCCGACCCTGAGGGCCCGGTCACCAGTAAAATGCCGCTATTTGATGGCTGCTGCGCGATGGCGCTCAGGAGTTGTGCGGCAAGATTTTCTCGCCCATAGAAGATTTTGGAGTCGATCTCTCGGAAGGGTAGGAGTCCGCGATAGGGCGGCTCCTGCCAGCGGACATCGGCCGGACCGGCGGCCGTCGCGGATCGAGTACGCTGCTCGATCGTCGCCACGTGCTCAAGGATCAACCGAATGTCGGTGGCCTGTCGATATCCCAATCCCACGGCCACTTGCAGTTCCGCACTTTGCTGGCGGAGTTGACTGCTCTGCCCGTCAAGGCTCTCCTGCAGGCGCCCGAGCTGAACTCTCAGATCCGGGATGACGTAGCTGAACTCGTCATACTGTTCGCCCAGTATAGCCAAACCCGTGATCAGCCATCGTTGAATTTCATGGTCACCTGATCGCACGGCCGCTTCCGTGGCGACTGCGGTTGCTTCGATCGAGCGCAGGGTTGCGGCAAGGTCCGCACGAAGTTGATCGGACGTGGCTCCACCGGCTTCGAGCGCTTTCTTGATCTGGAACTCCAACTCCTGCCGAACGTCATCACGGTGGGGGTCGGGTTGCCGACGTAACTTATTGATCCCTGCCTTGAGGATGTCGGTCAATACATTGCCACCGACCGCCGTCATGGCACCAAGGCTGGTGACAAGTAATCCGCTATCGGTCATGAGCAGTGGAGTGAATGCCCCGGCCGCCAAAGCCGCAAGCAGGGCGGTTGGAGCGGCTTGATGCGCCAGTGCACCGCTGGTCCGTGCAAGGTGGCCGATATGGTCGCGTACGCCTCGACGCATGCGTCGGCGTTGTTCGTCTTCGGCGGGTCCGCTCACATTCCCAGTATCCCGCTTGAGTTCCACGACGGACAGATTCAAGTATGTCGATTCGGCATGTGATGTGGGCAACTTTTAATCCGTAGGTTCAGGGTTCGAATCCCTGGCGCCCCACCCATCTGACCTGCGACTTTACCTGTTCCGGTAGTCGCCAGATCACGGCGTGAGTCACTGTGGGACACATGTGAGTCACGTCCCCGTCTGATTCGTGACGGTACGGGCCGTTTTGCCGGGCGGCGGACATCACCAGCTGCGCAGTATTCCGGGCACCGTCGTGATACAGCTACGACAGGACCGAGGTGTAGATATTCTGTTCTGCACGTCGAGTTCGGCGGCGAGGAGCGTGGAGAGCATGCTGTCGAGTTCCTCGCGCTGCGCGGCGGTCATGTGCTCATGTGCGAACTCCTGGTCGAGGATCTGGTCGATGTCAGCGCGGATCTGGTCGGACTGCCGGGAGGACAACAATCGGGAGAATCCGAGGTAGGCCGCACCCTGGCTGGTCCGCGACAGCAGATCGTTCTCCCGGAGGTACTCCTCAACGAGATCCGCTTTGGGCGGCCCATTGACCATGGCCCGCCGCGCGATCTCCTGGTGGCGCCCCTCGACCATGGTGCGCAGCTGCTGGAAATCGGCGGGCAGCGACCGTGTCATACCGAGAATCTCGCGCAGCTGCTGCCTCATCTCCTCCAACGTTGCCAGCCGAACCCGGCCGGAGGCGATGTCGTCCCGCTTCTTGCGCAGTTCGATGATCCGCTGATCGATACGGCGAACCTGGACGCCTCGATCCGGATTGGTCATATCGGCCAGGAGCCGTACCGCATGGGAGATGGAGTCCAGGCGGGCACTGCTGACGTTCGTCTGCCCTTCGATGAGCTCGCGGACGAACCGTAGGGCACGCAGGGAGTGGGGTGACAGGCGATATCTCAGCCGTCCGTTAAGCGTTTCCGTCTCCAGCCAGCGTTTCTCGACCCAGTCGCGACAGTGAGCCTTTTTCATCCTCGGGCCACTCGGTGGTTTTGAAGGACCGCGATCGCCTTGACCAGGTGACCGGCTTTGGACGGACTGCACCGTAACCGTTGCAGGATCCGCCAGCTCTTGAGCTGGGCGTTCGCGCGTTCGCGCGTTCTCCGGGTCCGCGTAGCCGGGCGTGGGACCGGTTGGCCGCCTTCTGAGGTTCGGGCTTGTCCTTGCCCTTGTACGGGGTGATCACCACCGCCGCTTCCTTGTGAATGCCCTGGTAGGCCTTGTCTGCCAGGGTGAGGATCCCGGCTGCTCGCAGGTGGCGGGGGATGCCCCAGATCCGGGCGGCGGTCAGGTCGTGCGTCTTGCCCGGCAGCGCTCCCGACGTCCACACCACTCCGCCGTCGGGACCGGCGATGACCTGGATGTTCATCCCGTGCATGCGGTGTTTGGCCGAATAGTACGGCCGGTCGGCCCGCACGCGGTCGGTGCGGATGAGGGTGCCGTCCAGGACCAGGTGCCGTAGCCCGTCCTTGCCGGCCTTGCGTAGTGCCGCGGCCAGTGTCGGGGAGCGGGCCGACAGCAGTTTCACGGTCTCTTGCACATACCGCCAGGCGGTCGCCGCCGACACATCGAAACCGGCTCCGAGCTGGGCGAACGTCTCACCCTTACGCAGATGGACCAAAACCAGGAGCGCTTGGCGGCCGGGGTTGAGCGCCCGCCACACCGACCTGATCGCCTTACGGTGCCGGCGGATGATCCCGGCCACGTAGTTCAGCGTTGAACGCGACAAATCGACGGAAGCGCGATAGAACAACACTCGAAGCTCCTGGTAGTGACGGTTTTGGTTGTGGTGATCAACCCGTCTACCAGGGGCTTCACTACGTTATGAGGCAAACTTCGACACCGCGATCATGCCGTGACCAGCTCACCCGCCACAGGGGATGAAAAAGGCTCAGTGCACGGCCGGTGTCACCTCACCTTGCCACTCGGGAGTCTGTTCGCGGGCCTCTGCGACCCGCTCATGGAACCATTCGGCGGAAACCGACCCGTCAGCGTGTTCGAGGTGCTCGGCGAACAGCGGCAGCACCCAGTCTCGCGAGTACGCCTTGAGCAGCGTCAGGGTCGGATTCGATTCCAGTGCCGCTCGGATCCGTTCGCTTGTGATCTCCATGAACATCCCAATACGTTGCCCGATCATTCCGACATCGCCGAGTTTGCCAAACCCCACTGACAAAAAGCACTCGTCTACAGAGCAAGGGTGGAGAGTTCGCAAGTTAAGGCACGGGCAAACACAACAATCCCGACCATCCGGCAACGGGTACACAAATGAGTATTTATTACATTTCGCCCTATTTGCAAAGGCTGGGCCGCTCTGTCATACCTGATGGCGGCTGAACACGACGTCGCTCGTCCAGGCCTGATTGCCCCGGCGAGCTGGGCACTCCCTGTTGTGGCAGTGCCAGAACCATCGTCCGTCCCTCCGCCGCCTCAGGTCGACCTCATCTCGTTGACATCCGGCGCAGCGGGGCGGACGGCTGAAGTCTTCGGCGTGCTCGTGCTCGAGGATCTTGCGCGCGAAATGTCCCCCGCGAACGGTCAGCACGATTTCGCGCGTCCAGTTCTGCGAAAGCATATTGAGACTGCCCAGCAGCACCGTCTGCTCGTCGATCACGGCGATCTTCTGGTGCATGACGTTGACCCGGACGATCGCAGGAACGATCGCCTGGAGTTCGGCCAGGTAGGCGATGTAGTTCTCCTTCCCCTGGAGGTTGTCACCGGGATCCCGGACGAAAACCGTCACCCGTACCCCTCGACCGACCGCATCTCTCAGGGCGGGCAGCAGGGAGCGGACCCGGGTGGCGACCCACGGGGCCCACAGCCAGATCGATGACCTGGCCTCCGCCAGGCGGGCGGCGAACGTCTCGTAGAAGGAGAGTTCGTCGTGGACGTCGGTGATCTCCACATGGCGGGCGAGCGTCTCGGCCAGACGGGCGCCGAACGGGCCCAGCGCCTCGGTGACCGCCGTCGGCGGAGCGATCAGCGCGGTCGCCCTGACGAGCCGGACCTTCCCGTCGTGATGGAGCCGGGCCAGCTGACCGAACGCGGTCATGGACGGCGCTCCGAGGATGCGTTCACCGCTGCCCACGACGTACAGCCGAGTCTGGACGCGGGTGACCGCGACGTTGAACAGACGCCCACCTTTCCGCTGCCACCCGGTCGCACCGGACGCCAGGGAAGCCTCGGCCATCCACATGCGGTCGCCGTATTGTGCCTCCACGGTGTCGAAGATGACGATGGGGAACTCTCTGCCCTGGAAACGGTGGGCGGTGCCGACCTCCGCCAGCCGGCCGTCCGGCTGTTCGATGTCGCGAAGCGCTTCGAGGGTCGCCGCCGCCTGATCGCTGTAGGGAGTGACCACCCCGGCGATCTCGCCGTTGTCGTTGTGGAGGTCGAGCAGGGCCCGGGAGAGCAGGGTCCCGGCGGGCCACCATCCGCTGCTCCGCCCGGTGCGTTGCACGCGGGCGAGTTCGTGCAGCCCATCGGTGTCGATGATGACGATCTCCGGATCGTCGGTGGCACGCGGCCGGGCGGTGCCGCCCGCTTTGAGAACTCCCTTGTACGCGATCCGGTTCGCCAGCTCCATGATCTGTGGCCCGAACCGGTGTTGTGTGTCCATCACCAGGCAGCCCGGATGGCCCATGGCCTCTTCGGGGGTGGTGATGCCGCAGTGCCGGAAGACGTCGGGATGAAGCCAGCGCCGGATGTCCTGACGGCCGCTGTCCTCGATCACCTTGTTCTGCACCGCTTCAAGCTGCAGGAAGTCGCCCAGCAGCACGGCGCACGCCGACGCCTTGGACGTGGCCAGCAGCACCTCCGGCAGGGTCGCGGCGCCCGCCTCGTCGATCAGGACCACGTCGTAGGGCCCTTCGGCCACCGCTTTGGTTATGCGGAACCGGGCCAGCGTGGTGGCCACCAGCCGCGCGCCCTTGATGATCTCCCCTTGGGCGTCACGCTCCAGCGCCTCGTACTCGTTCTGCACCGCCTCGTAGCGCTTCTTTAACGGATCGAGGCGGGGCGCGTCTCGCTCGACCCTGCGGCGTACTTCTTCCGCCTCGTCATGCAGCTTGGGCCAGCGACGGCGGTCGCATTCGGCCACGAGCTTCGCCGCGGCCTCGGACGCCGCGAGCTCCCGGCGTGCTGCCGCCAGCCGCTCCGCCGTAGCCCGCTGAGCCGAGCGGAGCTCGTCGAGGCTCCTGCGCGCGTCATCGGCTTCGACGTCGCGGGCGCGGATCTCGTCGAGTTCGAACCCCGCTCGCGCGATCAGGTCCCTGGTCGACGCGTCGGCGTCGCGCCGGACCCGATCGGCCGTGGCCCGTGCCGCCACGGCCCGCGAACGGAGTCCGGCAGCCTCCGCCCTGGCTTCGGCGATCCGCCGCTCAAGCTCCCCGAACGCCCGGCGATCCCACAACCGAGGCCTGCCGGACGGCCCCACCAGCAGGGCGGCCTCGTCTTCCAGCCGCCCGCAACCGGCCTCGGACCGCAGCGCCCGCGCCTCCGCCTGGGTCGCGGCACTCGCGACCTCGCCCGCCCCGCGCTCCTTCTCCTCGATCCGCCGCCACAGCCGCCGGGCCTCCTCCGTCTCCGCCACACGCCTGCCAGCGGCATCGATCCGCCGCTGCGCCCCGATACGCGCGACGGCCCCCGCGTCAAAGGCCTGTTCGCACTCCGCCACCGTGGCGGCGAGCGGCGCGCAGGCGAATTCCGGCCGCCGCAGCCGCGACCGGGCGCCCGCATAGGCCGCCGGGTCGAAGCCGTCGAGCAGCCCCCGCAGCTGACTCGACCGCTCCTCGTCGCGGAGCACTTCTTTGAGCTGGACGGCCAGGTCACGACGCTTCTTCTCCACTTTCGCCAGCCGAGCGCGGACGATGAGGGGAAGGCAGACCTCAGGATCGTCGGCGACCTGCCGGAGCTGCGGCGGCCCCACCCTGACGATCCGCCCCGCAGCGGGACGATGCCGCTTGAGGACTCCCAGCAGCGCGTTGTCCACCGCGATGTTGGTGGCCGACACCAGGAGAACCCTCTTCCCCTGGGTGATCAGGTCGCCGATGGCCTCCTGGAGGAGCCGGGTCTTCCCCGTCCCGGGCGGACCCCAGACCAGCCACACCCCCGTGCCGAGACAGGCGCGATACGCCTGCGCCTGAGCGGGCAGCAGCCCGGCCGGTGCCGGTCCGCGCGCCGGCGTCCCCCCGATCTCGCGGAGGGCCAGCAGATTGGCGAGCCCGGCGTCGCCGATCCCGGCGACACCGTCACGCAGCGCCTTGACCAGGAATCCCGGTAGCCTGCGGAACGACCAGAGGTAGGGATCCGGCGGCGCCGCGAACTCCGCCACGCGAACCCGCAGAAGCTGCTCCTCGACGACCGCCTCCATGACCCGAAACCCGGCCTGCGCACTCGTCTCCTCCGGGCCGGCCAGACGTAACCCGTCGAGCTGCTCGGGCCCCACGTCCAGCCCTCGGACATCGACGACGAAGACGCCCGGCTCTGCGGTCGCCCGCGCCGCACCGATGCGCCGCCACCTGTCCGCCCGCCGGGCGCCGCCACCCTCGGCCCTGACCCACTCGTCCAGCGCGGTGATCATCTCGTCACGCCAGCCCAATAGCCCTCCAACATTGGTACTCGACGTGCACCCAATAGATGACCTTAAACTTTTTCGGGCTACTCGGCAGCCACCGTCCCCTTACTTCGAATAGTCCTCCCCTTAAGACTGGGGAACGGGTAGCAGCGGTCATCGTGGCTGCTCGGGGTTTGCCGTGAGGACAGAGAGCCGGACGGCCATGCGCCTACGAAAAGACCGAGTCAAAAGAAAATCAAGATCGTCGATGCTGATCAGCGCCTCAACAAGCAGCGTGACATCAGCGCTGGCGCGATCGCAGAGACTTGCTGATCCTCGAACTTCAGCATGTAGGCGCAACCCGCTCGATTTCAAGGCGCGGACGCAAACCCAGCGCAGGCTCCTGCGAGCAGAGCAGAGACGACGGAGGAGATGCGCCTCTACATCGAACTACTTCCTGACCAATATGCGTCCGTCGTCCGCAGAATGATGGGGCTACCGCTGAGCAAAAGCGCTCGTGAAGTGCACAACCGACTTGCCCGAGATGATGCCGCACGCGGCGATTACCACCTTGGCGCAATGGCTCCGATCTATGCCGAACTGACTAGCGGTAGTTCGTTGAATCAAGGTGGTTGGTAGAGGCGTAACCCATGGCCTGCGTGAACGGCGTCGATGAGCGCTTGCAGATCAGCGGGCGGGGGCGCTTTGGACCATGCCCGCGACCAGCGTGTGAGCGCTGTGCCTACCGAAAATTCCATCCGCGCGGTTCAAGCGGCATGTGGATACCATCCGCGCCCGGAGCCCGCTCGGCCTTTTCGGCAGAGCAAGCCAGTGCAAAGATCAGGGTCGAAGTCGCGTCCTTGTGGTTCGGTAAAGCCCGACCGGGTAGTTCACGGTTGCTCGGCGGTTGCTCATTGGTACGCGACACGGGGCGGCATTGCGCACTACCAGCGGGGACTTTGACAGCGGCAAATCCGGGCGGTCCAATAGAAATGGATAGCCTGCGGCATTGGCTGATACTAAGTCCGTATACTTTTAATCCGTAGGTTCAGGGTTCGAATCCCTGACGCCCACCCCTTCGAACCGGCTCGTGGTCGACCCCCTTTCGGGACAGCTATCACGGGCCGTTTCTCATTCATACGAGGAGCCCCCGCTGCGAATGGGCCCTCCTCGACCATTCTCAACGCTTCCGCTCTTCGGCCTCAGCGAGAGGACGCGCTAGTCGGGACCAGCTCCGTTTACCCCGGCACCGGCATCCCGAGCGGCAAGATCCAACAGGCTACGTTGCAGGCGTCTCGCCCTCAACGATCCCCGTGGTCGCAGTACGTGCTTGATTGAAGACAATGGTCCCGGCTGATTGTCGTTCGGAGGCAAGTAGGGCGGACGCCGCAGCGGCCCGGTCGTTGTGTCAGAGATGGTTGCAGGCCACATCGATGAGGCCCTGAGCTCGCTGGGTCGAATTGCGTTGACCTGCCGACAGAAATTCGACATATTGGCGCAATGTTCTCATTACGTCCTCTCGCGGGAGCGATCCTCACATCCGTTCTTCTGACCGGTTACGCCGCCGCCCCGGCCGCCGCCTCCGTCCAGGAATCCGCGGTCTCCCAGACCTCGTCTGCGGCGCGGCCGGGCAACGGCAAGATCCTTTATGACCGCATCAGCGGCGGGGAGGGCATTCTGAAGATCAAGAATGGCACCGGCAAGGACGGTGTCGTCACTCTTGTCCGGGGCAAGTCCAAGGCGTTCAGCCTCTATGTCCGCGCGAGGTCGACCGCGAGCTTCAAAAGGGTCGACGACGGTACCTACACCGTCTACTTCACCACCGGATACAGGTTCAGCACCTCGAAGCGCAAATTCACCAAGAGCGCCGTCTACCAGCGCTTCAACGACCGGCTGAAGTTCAAAACGACCTCGACCCAATCGACCGGCTGGACGCTCACCCTCAACCCCGTCAAGGGCGGCAACGCCCGGACGAGCGGCGTCAACCCGAAGGATTTCCCGGCGTGATCCAGGGCTGAGCGGCGGAGGCGAAGCCGCCCATGACCTCCGCCGAACCGGGCGCGTCCCCGAGCTGTGATCGCCCGGCTCGCTTCGAACGCCCGACCCGGCCCGGTCCGGCAGCTCGAGCGCCATCTCGCTGAGCGATCATCCGGAACCCGGATGTCGGCCTCCGCACCCGTCCGAGAAACGGCGTTCCACACAAACGCAGGCACCGCCGCTCGAGACGGTGCCGTCGACGTCGTGGACCGGGGACGGCGACAGAACGCTGTCTCTTGGGCGCGGGACGGTCATGGCATCACGACGAGTCGCCTGCCTTTGAGGTCGGTGCGCTGCCAGGCGGTCTCGATGTCGCTCAGTGGGACCTTCTCCACGTCGAAGGTGAGTTCGCCTGAGCGCGTCCAGGTCACGATCTGCTGGTACACCTCGGCCATGGTCTGCGGGTCGAGGCCCTTGGCGGCGCCGTAGATCTCCACGCCGGAGGTGCGCAGGCTCGACGCGGCGAGGGCGATCTCGGCGTCTGCCGACTCCCCGATCTGGACCACTCGGGTCGGCTTGCCGAACGCGAACGACCGCGGCACGAGCGCGCGCAGAAAAATCTCGCTGGGCCTTCCCCACAGGTAGTCCACGACGACGTCGTAGCCGTCTCCCCGGGCGTCGAGGTAGGCCTGCGCCAGCGCTTCGTCGGAGACCGCGGTGTTGATCACCGTGTCGGCCCCGAGGGCCCGCAACCGGTCGTCGTCGCGGCCGGTGGCGACGACGCGGCCGGCGCCCAGCAGCCGGGCTACCTTGACCGCGAGCCGGCCGGCGACACCGGTGGCGCCCTGGACCAGCACCGTCTCCCCAGGCACGAACCCTGCGGCCGTTTTCATCGACATCGCGGTGACGGCCGAGGCCATCACGCTCGCCACGGCCGGGTCGATGCCGTCGGGGATCGGCGCGTAGGAGCCCTGGGGGACCACGGACTTCTCGGCGAGCGCGCCGTAGGGCAGACGGATGTTGCCGAAACCGACGAGTGTGCCGTCCGGGAGGGCGCCGATGCCGTCGAAGGCGGGGATCGCCGGGAACCTGCCGGTGTACTTCTCGCTGGCGTAGTGGGTGCCGGCCGCGATCGCCTTGTCGACGTTCTCGACGGCGACCGCCTTGACGTCGATGATCACCTCGCCGTCGCCGGCCACCGGATCGGGGAAGTCCTCATAGCGCGGGATGCCGCCGGGCTCGTGGAGCACCGCCGCCTTCATACCGGGTCCTGACCGAACAGGCGGGCGATCCGCGTCTGCCACGCCACCAGGACACGAGGCGGACGGTGATGTGTGTGCGAGTGCCGCCACCCATGGCCGTGGTGCCCGGTCGGGCGCTCGGCGTGCGGGGGGATTCCCGGGATGTGGTGGGTCGCCCGGTGCAGCAGGTCGGGGAGCGAGCGTCGGTGTCTCATCGTGTCTCCTCTGCGCGTGCGTCTCTATCACTGATAGAGACTCTATCACCGATAGGGTGCGGACGGGAGGTGCCGGAATTGGCTCTGGACAAACAGCGGATCGTCACCGAGGCCGTCGCGCTACTGGACGCCGAGGGTCTCGACGGCGTGACCACGCGCAAACTCGCCGCCCGGCTCGGCGTGCAGTCGCCGACCCTTTACTGGCACATCCCGAACAAGGCGGCGCTGGTCACCGCGATCGCGGAGGCGATTCTCGAGCAGCAGTTCCCCGAGATGGACTCACCCGCGCCGGAGGAGCCCTGGCACGACTGGCTGATCGGCCTGGCCGAGCGGCTGCGGCGCGCGCTGCTGGCCCACCCGGACGGAGCCCGGATCATCTCGGCCTCCCAGCTGTCGCTGAAGATGGCCGGCATCTCAGAACTGGCGATGAGCACACTGGTCGGGCGGGGCATTCCGCTGCGGCGGGCTCGCCTGATCGTGCTGACGGTGTTGCGGTTCACCGTCGGTTTCGTCCTGGAGGAACAGACCGGTCCCCCGGACGCGGACGCTCTGAAGGGCTTCGACATGGCCGCGTACGCCGCGGCCTACCCCACCGTGATCGCGGGCGTGGCGGAGTACTTCCAGCCTGGCCACACCGTCGACGACCTGTTCCGCGACTGTCTGGAGCAGATCATCCACGGTCCTGCGGCGGTCACTCGTCCTGCCGGTGAGGGGTGACCAGGTGTGTCTCGTAGGCGGTGATCACGAGCTGGGCGCGGTCGCGGCAGTGGAGTTTTCCCATGATGCGGGAGACGTGCTTCTTGGCGGTGAGCGGGCTGAGGTCGAGTGCGGCGCCGATCTCGTGGTTGGTCAGGCCCTGGGCGACCAGCGTGAGCACCTCCTTCTCCCGATCGGACAGCACGGCCAGGGCCCGATGCGACGGGTGATCACTGCCGCGGGGTGAGGGTTGGGACAGGGCCCGCGCTATCAGTGTCCTGGTGGGGCCGGGAGACAGCAGGGCGTCCCCGGCGGCGACCGTGCGGATCGCGGCGAGCAGTTCGGCCGGGTGGGTGTCCTTGACGACGAAGCCGGACGCGCCGGCCCGCAACGCCTCCACGAGGTTGTCGTCGGTGTCATAGGTGGTGAGGATGAGCACCTTCAGGTGGGAGAGGGCGGCGTCGGAGGTGATGGCGCGGGTGGCCTCGATGCCGTTCAGGTCGGGCATCCTGATGTCCATGACGACGAGGTCGGCGGGGGTGATCCGGGCGAGGTCGACGGCCTGCCTGCCGGTGGCCGCCTGCCCGGCCACTTCCATGTCGGGTGCCGTGCCGATGAGCATGGCGAACGCGCCGCGGACCAGATGCTGATCGTCGGCGAGCAGTACGCGGATCATGGGGCCTTCTCTGCGGGGAAACGGGCGTGGACGCGGAATCCGCCTTCCGGGCGGGGTCCGGCGGTGAGCGTGCCGCCCACGCTGCGGGCTCGTTCGGTCATTCCGACGAGGCCGAGCCGGGAGCCGCTGGTGTCGCCGGCGGCCCGGCCGTCGTCGGTGACGTCGAGTTCGACCGTGTCGGGTTCGCGGCCGGTGACGCGGATGGTGGCGCGGGCGGCGGGCCCGCCGTGGCGGGTGGTGTTGGTGAGGGCTTCCTGGACGATCCGGTAGATCGCGGCCTGCAGGGAGGGGCGCAGGCGAATCTCGTCCACATCGAGAACGAGGTCGGCCCCTGATCGGGCCGCCAGCGCGGGCAGGGCCGACAGGTCGGGGACCGGCTCGGCGCGGTCCGGGCCGTCGGAGTCGCGCAGGAACTCCAGGGCCGCCCGGACATCCGAGCGGGCGGTGCGGCAGCTCTCCGCGATGTCGTCGAGGGCGGCGGCCAAGGCCCGGCGATCCATGCGCGCCGGGTCGACGTTCAGCACGTGGGCGGCCACCGACGCCTGCACCCCGATCAGGGTGATCGAGTGCGACAGGATGTCGTGCAGGTCACGCGCGATGCGCAGTCGTTCCTCGGCGACGCGACGGGCGGCGACCTCTTCCCTGGTGCGCTCGGCGCGGTCGGCCCGCTCGCGATGGGCTCGCATGAACACACCGGTCGCGACGACGAAGGCGATCCAGCCGGAGACGCGCAGGGTCTCCAGGGCGTCGCCGGAGCCCGCGATCCAGTCGGCGGCCACGGTGCCGGCGATCACGATCGTGCCCACGGTCCAGGCCCGGAGCGGCGGGGCGGTGGTGGCGAAACCGTACAGAACCAGCATGGCGGCCAGGGTCGGGGCGATGTGGTTGTAGCCGAGCGCGTGGTACGGGCCGATGAAGACCACCAGGATCACCACGGCGGCGGTGGGATGGAGCCGGCGGAGCGCGACGGAGGCCTGGCCGCACATCATGAGCACCCAGCCGAGGGTGTCGGGTGGTCTCCCGTTGTCGCCGAGCCGGGTCAGCAGCACCGACAGGGCCATGAGGGCCAGGGCGAGCGGGATGTCGGTGCGCAGGATTCGGCCCGCTGTCATGCCGGTGTGCACGTGGTGTCCTCGGTGGTCTGTCAGGCGTCTCGTCCATCCATGCTCGCGGTTCGGCGAACTCATCGGATCGCGCCGGCGGTGGATTTCCGCGTACTCCCGCAGAGGACATGGTCACGGGAAACACCCCCACGGGAGTAGCCGGACTGCTGGAAAGACACATTTCCTGCTTTCGAATGAATTCGCGGTACTCCCCGCTGGCCCGGCTCCGAGGCAGGGATCCGGGAGGAGCAACCCGCGTACCCCCAGTGGAGTATTTTCGCACTTCGCGACGGCGCCTGAACGCCGTACCGGCGCATGTCGCCACCTCTTCCGCGCACCCGATTCACCATTCATCGGGAAAACGCAAATTTGCGACTCCGCATAAAAACAGTTCACGATGCGGACGAGTTCGCGTTTACAGGACGGACTCAGGAGAGGAAACGGGGATTCCCCATGAAGGTGTTGATCATCGGTGCCGGGCTGGGCGGGTTGTGCCTCGCTCAGGGGCTACGTGGAAGCGGCATCGACGTCGAGGTCTTCGAACGCCGCCACGACCGCACCGTGGACCTCCAGGGTTACGGCATCCACCTCAACGAGGCGGGGTGCGCGGCCCTGCGAGCCTCGCTCCCGGCAGCGGTATGGGCCCTGATCGACGAGCGGGCCGGCCAGGCGGGGGCCACCTCGGGTTTCTACGATCAGCGACTGCGCCGGCTCACCCGGATCGGGAACGGCGCGCAGGGCCGGCGCCGCTCCGTCGGCCGATCGGTTCTGCGTGACCTGCTGCTCACGGGCCTGGCCGACGACACGGTGCGGTGGGGGAAGGAGTTCCTCCGCTACGAGGAGCTCCCCAATGGGCAGGTCAGGGCGCATTTCGCCGACGGCGGCCATGCCGACGGCGACCTGCTGGTCGGGGCCGATGCGAGCAACTCGCGGGTCCGCGCCCAGCGTCTGCCACAGCTGCGGCGCGAGGACCTCGGCGTGATCAGCATCGCCGGTCGAACCGCGATGACGGACGAGGCGACGGCGGGACTCCCCCGTGCCATCCTCGACGGCACCCCCAACAGCGTCGTGCCCGCGGGTCCGGGGTGGATGTTCGTCTGCACCTGGTCCGGCGGCCCGGCCGACGGTCCCTACGTCGTCTGGGCCTACATCGGCAGCCGTGCCGGGTTCCCCGACGGTGTCGAGGAGCGTTCCGGTACGGAGTTGCGGGACCTCGTCCTGTCCAGGATCGCCACCTGGTCACCGGCGCTGACCACCCTGGTCCGGCACGGTGACCCCGGCTCGGTGGCGCCCGTGGTGCTCAGGTCGATGCCGCGACTCGAGTCGTGGCCGAGCGGCAATGTCACCCTGCTCGGCGACGCGGCCCACAACATGACGCCGATGGCCGGCATGGGGGCCAACACGGCCCTGCGTGACGCGGCCGCGCTGCGCCGGATTCTCCTGGACGTCCACGCCGGACATCGCGCACTCCTGGCGGCCGTCTCCTCGTACGAGGAGGAAATGCGGGGCTGGGCCAACGCCGCGCTGGCCGCCTCCCGCCGCAACGCCGAGTCGGCCGGGACGACCAACCGGCTCGCCCGCGGGACCTTCCGTGTCCTGCTGCGGGTCGCCGACCGAGTCCCCGCGGTGAAGAAGGCCGTGTTCGAGCGGCCCTCCAGTTGAGCCCCGCCACGTCGATGGACACCGCCACTTTGGATCTCGCCCGGCTGGAATTCGCCGTCACGGCGAGCATCCACTTCCTGTTCGTCGCCTTCACCCTGGGCGTGGCCACACTGGTGGCCCTGGTACAGACCCGCGCCACCGTCACGGGCTCACCGCTCCACTGGCGGATGACGCGCTACTGGGGTCAGCTGTACGTGATCAACTACGCCGTCGGCATCGTCACGGGCCTGGTCATGGAGCTGCAACTGGGCCTGAACTGGTCAGGGCTGGGCCACTTCTCCGGGAACGTCTTCGGATCGCTGCTGGCGATGGAGACGCTCACCGCGTTCTTCCTGGAGTCGACGTTCCTCGGCTTGTGGATCTTCGGGTGGGGCCGGATGAACCGGTGGCTGCACCTGGGCCTGATCTGGGGCATCGTGCTGACCGCCTACGCCTCGGCGTTCTGGATCATGTTGTCCAACGGGTTCCTGCAGAACCCCGTGGGCTCCCGCGTCGTCGACGGCGTCCTGCGGCTGACCGACGCGAGCGCGGTCTTCACCAACGCCAGCGCCCTGGTCGCGCTGGGGCACCTGATGGGCGGCGCGCTCCTGACCGGCGGGCTGGTCTTCGCCGGCGTGAGCGCCTGGCAGCTACGGGGCGCCCGCCACGGCGACGAGGTCGTCTACGCGACGTCCCTGAAGTGGGGGCTGCGGGTCGCGCTGCCGGCTCTGCCGGTGACGGCGTGGATGGGTGTGACGCACTTCGACGTCCTGGAAGCCACCCAGCCGATGAAGTCGGCGCTGCTGGGCGACAGTGCCGAACAGGCTCTTCTTCAGGGTCAGCTGGCCGCCCAATATGGTCCGGACCAGTACGTCCCCTCCTCGATCGGGACGATCGCCGCCTATCTGATGATGTTCTGCTGGGTGCTGATGCTGCTGGTCACGCTGGTGGGGCTGGCCGGCCGCCGCGTCCGGCTGCGGCTGCTCACCCTCGCGCTGCCGCTCCCGTTCATCGCCCTGCTGGCGGGGTGGGTGTTCCGTGAGACGGGCCGCCAGCCATGGGTGGTGTACGGCCTGCTCAAGACCGGAGATGCCCTGTCACCGATGTCACCCCTCGCGCTGCGGACCTCACTGGTGGTCTTCACGGGGCTGTTCGTCTTCCTGGGCGTCGTCAACTACTGGCTGCTGGCCCGGTTCGCCCGCCGGGGGCCCGACGGTTCGGCGCTGGGAGTCACCTCCGCCGATCCCGCCGCCTCGATCCCGCATCCGACCTTCTAAGGACATGACCATGGAAGTCGTCGCCGTCGCCGTGCTCGCGTTCTTCGCCCTCGGCTACCTGATCCTCGGCGGGGCCGACATCGGCACCGGCATGATGCTTCCCTACCTGGGCCGCACCGACCAGGAACGCCGCCTGGTCCTGACCGGGATCGCTCCGTTCTTCCTGGCCAACGAGGTGTGGCTGGTGGCGACGATCGGTCTGCTGGCGGGCGCGTTCCCCGAGTTGGAGGCGGTGGTCGTCCACGATCTGTATGTGCCCTTCACCCTCCTGCTCTTCGGGTGGGTCGTGCGGGACATGGGGTTGTGGCTCCGCGGCCGGGTCGATCGCCGCGCCTGGCGGGCCGTCGCCGACGTGGCCGTCTTCACGGCGAGCTGGTGCATGGCCCTGGGCTGGGGCGCGCTGATCGGGGCCGTTCTCGGCGGGCCGTCCCTGATCGGCATGGCCGCGGCCGCCGTGCTGTTCGGCCTGCACGGGCTCGCCTTCTCCGCGCTGCGCCTGACCGGCGTGCTGCGCCGCCGGGCCGAGCTCGGCCTGCCGGGCGCGGCGGCGCGGTTCCTGCTCACCTCGGCCGCGGTGGCCGTCATCGGGATCTTGGCGGGAGCGCGTCTGGAACCGGCGGGTATGGCGGCGGATCGGGCGTCGCTGGCGTTCCTCCTGCCGCCGACGCTGGCGGTGCTTCCGGTGTTGATGGCGGCGCAGGCGTGGATGTGGTGGATGTTCCGGCACCGGGTGACCCGGCCGTCGTACCTGTGACCAGACACGCGGTCGTGCCGTCACCGAGGCGGCCGCTGGTGTTGTCGCCCCAGGCGTACACCCGGCGCTCGACGATGGCGTAGCCGGGCTTCTCCCCGGCGTTCACCTGGGTCCGCGCCATCGACGCCGGGCACCCTCTTGTTCACCACCCCGGGCAGGTCGCCCCACAGGAAGACCGAGCCGGTGGAGTCGACGCCGCCGCTGAAGGTGCTCCCGGTGACGATCTGCCTGATCGTCTCCTCGCCGGGCAGGCCGCCCACCAGCAAGGGAAAGCGCCGGTCCACCGTGCCGCCGTCACCGATCTGGCCCTCGGCGTTGAGGCCCCAGCACCAGAACTCGACCGCCGTCACCTGCGCGCCGACCTCGCCGGACGCCAGGGCCGTTCCCGCCATCGCGGCGGTCAGCGCGAGCGTCACCGCGACGGCCATCAGTCGTGATCTCGTCGTCGTCTCCGTTCAGGTTCTCCCTGTACGGCGTTCCTCACCGGTCCAGCCGCGGGAACGGAATGTCACGCGGCCCGCTTTTATCCGGCAGTTGTCAAGACCCGGTTCCGCATTGGAACGAGGGGTGTCACGCCCCCGTCGGCGCGCGTAGAAAAGAGCCACACTTTCGAAAAAAACCATATTCTCCATCGGTTCTGAGGAGACGTGGCATGCGGCCATCGGATGCACCACGGCTAGTCGTCATCCACCCGCCGGAATTGGCGGGAAAGGTGCTCCGGCTGGGCCGTGACCGCCAGTCACTGGGTCGCGGAAAGGCCGCCGACCTGCAACTCAATGATCCTCACCTCAGCTCTTTCCACGCCGTGCTGAGCCATGCGACCGGCCAGACGAGCGTCGAGGATCTGGGGTCGCGAAACGGAACGATGGTGAACGGTGAACGGGTGCAGCGGCCGAAGGTCCTGCGCGACGGAGACGTGCTCCAGTTCGGCATCGTCCGAGCCCGATATGAGGAGCCCGAAGCGACCATTGTCGTGCCGTCCGCCCGTCCCGCCGAACAGGGGCCGGTCCGTTTCGACGTCGAGCGGCAGTCCGGTGATCAGATAAACAATGTGGGCCGCGACCAGTACCACTACGTCCAGAAGCGGGACAGTTTCCTGCGGGAGGTCGCGGCGGCTCGAACCCGATCTCTGCGAATGATCTGGTCGAGCCTGGCGCTGATATTCGGCGGCCTCATCGTCTACCTCTGGGGAGGTCACCTCGCCAGCGAGAGCGCCCTCACCGGGTTCTCCGGAACCATGGAAGATGTGCGATCCGGCCGAATGCCGTCCTACGACGACTTACTCAGGGAGCAGGCTTCCGCGTCTTTCGTCATGGAAATCGGACTGATCATCGGAGTGATCGGCGTCATGCTCCTGATCGTCGCGTCGATCATGCACATCATCGCCGCGGCCTGCGGCAAGAAAGTGGACAGCGACCCGCGGCACTCCTGGAACACACCCGTCGAGCGCGGACGGGTCGGAGGACACAATTGACTTTCAACATCGGCAACCAGCACGCCGCCAACATCAACAACGTGGGCGGTGACCAGACCATTCACGGCGGGCAGCGGGGCACCGTCCACGCGGGGGAACCCAATGACTGGGCCCAGTCACTCGTCACCCGGCTCCGCGCCCTCGGCCTTCAGGATGAAGCGGCCGAGGCGGAGCTGATCAGGGCCGAACTGGCTCGCTCGCAGCCCGACCGCGAGGCCGTCGCCACCCGCCTGGAGCGGTTGACCGGGGCTCTGACCTCGGCGGGAGCGATCGCCCAGGCGGGTCAGTCCCTGCACGGACCCCTGTCGGCCCTGGCCGGATGGCTGGGAGCGCTCGGGGCGCCGGTCATGCAGGCTCTCTCGGGCTGAGAGATCGGAAGGCTTCCAAGAGGGCGTTGACGACGCCCTGCCGGTCGGTGCGCCGACGGGCGATGTGGAAGGCCACGGGGGCGGCGCCGGTCAGTTTCACGGCACGGAAGGCGGAGCCCAGGAGCGGTTCCACCCCTGTGACGGTCGCGATCACGGCCGCACCGTCGGCGGCCTGGCGCAGCACTCCGGTGAAGCTACCGGCGTGCGTCTCGACCAGGCGCGCCTGGCGGCGCGGCCGTATGTCCCCGAGCCAGAACTGGCTCATCCACTCCTCCGGGCAGACCGGGTTGTACAGGATCGGCTGCTCGCTGAAGTCCTCCACTTTCATCGTCTCGGCGTCGGCGAGGGCATGCCGGGCGGCGACCACGCCGACCCTCGGGCTGGCGAGGGACAGGGGGAAGGAGTCCACGACGGGATGCCGCACGGGCGCGAAGGTCCAGAGGAGATCGACCTGGTGGTCGGGCAGACAGCGGGTGAGGGAGGGAAAGGCGATGTCCTGGCGAACCAGCCGCGTCTCGGGGAAGCTGCGGCGGACCTCCCGCGCGATGCCGCCCATGTCGATCTGCCCGAGGATCGCCCCCGTACCGGCGGGGACACCGAGCCGCACCGTGCACCGTGCGGACGCGGCCCTGGCGTTCTCACGAGCAGCGCCGGCCTGAGCGATCAGAGGTTTGGCGTCGGCCGCGAACCGCCGGCCTTCTGGGGTCACGGCGAGCACGCCGGCGGGGTTCCGCTCGATGAGGACGACTCCGAGTTGTCGTTCCAGACGTTGGATGCGCTTGCTCAACGCCGATGAGGTCAGGTGCAGCCGCAGTGCCGCACGCCCGTAATGCCTTTCCTCTGTGAGCACCAGGAAGTCGGCGACCAACCCGAGGTCCAAATCCATACGCACCCCTGCGTTCCGGATGAGCCAAGCGACCGATCCGATGCCGTAGGGACATCAATCAATGATCACCGTTCCCAAGTCAAGACCTGATTCCTTATCGGAACGAAGAGATGTCATATCCCGCGGATATGTATCGAACAAAACCACAAGTACGGCAATCCGTAACTCCTGCGGCGTGGAATGCGATTGATTGGTTCCTCTGCGAAAGGTAAATCCGCTGTGGTGTGATCACTGAGCGCCATCCGCTCCAGCGGCGCCGCATCGGCCCGGGACTGGTGTGGCGGCACATCGTCTTCGGCGGCGTCTTCCCCGTGGATCGGATCCGCGACCTGCTGGAGGCCACGTTCGGCAGGGACCCGGAGAGTTTCGACGGCAGATCGCTCGGATCCAGCGCCCTGTTCGCCGTCGTCGTGACCGGGGACGGCCGACCGCTGATGCGCACCCTGGAACTCTCCAGCGCGGCCTGGGCCGCCGGCCGCACACTCGACCCCGGCCCCGAGTCACCGAAATGGCTGCGCGACTACGCCGGCACGTTCGGTGCCACCCGCCTGGCCGCGGCGGAAGTCATCGAAGCCGATGAGGACGACCAGGAGGCCGAGAGGCTGAAGAAGCAGGACATCCTGGTAGGGAGCCCGGTGGATGGGGCAACCTTCGACGACCTCATCCGCGTGATCACCCAGCGTTTGGGCGTCACCGCGGCTCTCGGCCCGCAGGGGCTGCTGGTCAAGAGTGTCCAGACCTCTAAAACACGGCAGTACGCCGAGGACGGCACGGACTTTCTCAACAGTTTCATCGTGTCGGACCTGGAACGCGTCGCGGACGCGGTCCGGGACGGCCAGACCGGAGCCGCTCTGAACGCCTACCTCGCCGACCGTGAAGGCGAGCGAATCGACCTACGCACCCGTCCGCACGTCGTCTACGACCAGGTGGCTCCGGACCGGGTCCCGCCGGGCCGCTGGCCGACCGCGCCGAACAGACCACTCGCCCTCAGCCAGCAGTTCGCGGTCGACGCGATCATGGCGGAGCTGGCTCCGGCTTCCGGCCTGTTCGCGGTCAACGGCCCTCCGGGCACCGGCAAGACCACGATGCTGCGCGACCTCGTCGCCGCCAACGTCGTGGAGCGGGCCATCAGGTTGTCGAAACTGCCGACCACGTCGGCCGCGTTCACCGGGCGGCACGTCTGGAAGACCGGAACGCGCACACGCGTCATCGGCAAGTGGCGCGAGGACCTCACCGGTTTCGAGATGGTCGTCACCTCGGCCAACAACGGCGCGGTCGCCAACGTGACCACCGAGATTCCCGGCCGCGACGCCCTCGATCCCCCGTGGCGGGACAGTGCGTCGAGAAGCTGCCGCGAACGGCGAGGCGGAGCGGCGCGGGGCCGCGCGCTACGCGCACAGTCTGACCCAGCCCACGCTGGTGACCGCGATTTTCACCCTCGGCCGGGCCTCGCGCGAGTGGGCCGCCAGGGACAAGTCGCTCGCGACGGATCAGTGGACCGCGATCCAGGCACTGGATCGGGCCGATCAGCGGGTACGCGACCTCGACACGTCCGTCTCCGGCATGACCGAGCGGCTCACGGCGGCACGTACGCGCCTGGCGGCCACTCATCGGGAGATCCTCGAACTTCGCGCCCGCATCGCCCTCCACCGAGCTGAACTGGGGGACTTCTTCCCGGACGACCGATGGTGGGCCGACGCGGAGGGCAGGGAGCTGAAGACGCTGTGGACGGACCCGGTCTGGAACGCCGCCCGCAGCGACCTGTTCGTCGAGGCCCTCCACCTGCATCAGGCGTTCCTGCGGGCCGAGACCAAGACCATGCGCGACAGCCTGCAGGCCGCCGTGGACATCCTCACCGGTGAAGTGCCGGAAAGCGCGTCCGAGGCGGCCGTGCGGGACGCCTGGCGAGCGCTGTTCTTCGTCGTGCCGGTCGTCTCCACCACCTTCGCGTCCTTTGAACGGATGTTCGCCCACCTCACCCAGGACGCCCTGGGCTGGCTGTTCATCGACGAGGCGGGCCAGGCCGCGCCGCAACTCGCCGCCGGGGCTATCTGGCGGTCCCGTCGCGTCGTCGCGGTCGGCGATCCGCTGCAACTCGAACCGATCGTGACGTTGCCCTTCACCGCCCAGCAGGCGCTGCGCCGGACGTTCGGCGTGCCCGATGAGAAGTGGCTGCCCGCGCGCACATCGGTCCAGCAGCTGGCCGACTTCTCCAACAGCTACGGAACCCACCTGCCGGGCGAGAACGGCCCGGTCTGGGTTGGCGCGCCGCTGCGGGTTCACCGCCGCTGCGACCAGCCCATGTTCGCCGTCTCCAACGACATCGCCTACGACGGGCTGATGGTGTACGGCAAGCCGACGCTGCCACCTGGACCGCTGCCGGAGAGCATGTGGCTGGACGTCTCCGACACCAGTGGCGCGGAAGGGCACTGGATCCCGGCCGAAGGCGCCGTCCTGCAACGGATCCTGACCCGTCTCGCGACCGAGGGCGTGGATCCGAAGGACGTCTTCGTCATCAGCCCGTTCCGGGCGGTGGTCGGCAGGGTGAGGTCGCTGCTGACGCGGTTCCCCGGCATCCAGGCGGGCACCGTCCACACCGCCCAGGGCAAGGAGGCCGACGTCGTCGTCCTCATTCTCGGCGGCGACCCTGCCCGCCCCGGCGCCAAACAGTGGGCGGCCCAGAGTCCCAACCTGCTCAACGTCGCGATCAGCCGGGCCAAACGCCGCCTGTACGTCATCGGAGACCACACCGCGTGGTCGCAGCAGCGTTACTTCTCCGTCCTGGCGCGGGAACTTCCCCGTCGAACCCTGCCTCCGCCAAGATGATCTAGGTCGTGAGTTTGGTGGCCACGGCGTCGAGGACCCAGTCCAGGCCGGTCGTGAAGGACGTCTCCGCGTCGACCTCCGTGCCGTCGTGCACGACCTTGGCCAGGGTCGGAAAGCGGCCCGTGGCCAGCATCCTCACCACGTGCGGGCCGTGGGCGCGTTGCCAGTCGCGGTCGGAAAGGCCGGTGGCGCGCTCGGCGCGCAGGTTCGCGATCTCGCGTCTGATCGCGCCGGTGGAGTAGGCGGCGACGGTCTCCACGGCGCGCATGACGGTGTCGAGGTCGGCGAGGCCGTCGAGGGCGGCCAGTGTGGTCTCGGCCACGGCCAGGGCGTTCGGGCCCAGGGCCGGGCGGCCGCCGAGGAGGTCGGCCAGCCATTCGTGGCGGAGGGTGGCCTGTCTGGTGCGGTGGGCGTGGCCGCGCAGCGCCTCCCGCCAGTCAGCCGGCCGCTCCTCCGGGAGGATCTCGGCGTGGACCTCGTCGACCATGAGGTCGAACAGTTCCTCCTTGGTGGCGATGTATCCGTACAGCCGCATCGGGCCGGCGTTCAGCCGGGCGGCGACCTTGCGCAGTGACACCGCCTCCAGGCCGCCCTCGTCGGCCAGCGCGACGGCGGCGGCGACGATTCGCTCCCGGTCGAGCGGGGCGGGGCGAGCCGACGGTTCCGGGCGGTCCCACACGGTCATGGGTTACATCGTAGTGTTGCGATACAGTGTATCGCCATGAGACATCGTATCGCCGTGGTGGGGGGCGGTCCCGCCGGTCTCACCTTCGCCCGGGTCCTGCACCGGCACGGTCACCCCGTCACCGTGCTCGAACGCGATCCCGGCCCCAACGCCCGGCCCCCGGGTGGCACACTGGACCTGCACGAAGGGCTGGGGCAGCTCGCGCTGGACAAGGCGGGGCTGCTGGCGGAGTTCCAGGCACTGTCCCGTCCCGAGGGGCAGGCCATGCGCATCCTCGACGTGGACGGGACCGTCCTCCGCGACTGGCGACCCCGGCCGGATGACCTCGCCAACCCCGAGATCGACCGGGGACAGCTCCGCGACCTGCTGCTCGGGCCCCTCGACGTCCAGTGGGGGCGGATGGTGACGGAGGTGACGCCGGGGGACGGCGCACTGGTCCGTTTCGCGGACGGGCGGCAGGAGGCGTTCGACCTCGTGGTCGGCGCGGACGGCGCCTGGTCCCGGGTCCGCCCCGCGGTCTCGGCCGCGACGCCGCGCTACACCGGCGTCACCATGGTCGAGACCTCCCTGGACGACGTCGACACCCGCCACCCCGCCCTCGCCCGGCTGATCGGTGACGGTTCCGTGGCCGTCTACGGAATGAACCGCAACCTCGTGGCCCAGCGCAACAGCGGCGGCCACGTCAAGGTGTACGCCCAGTTCCGCGCGCCGCTGGACCGGCACCCGGACGCCGGGGCCGTGCGGTCGAACCTGCTGGCCCTGTTCGACGGCTGGGCCCCGCCCGTCCTCGACCTCCTGCGCCACGGCGTCGCTTTCATCCACCGTCCCCTGCATGTCCTGCCCGTGGGCCACACCTGGGCCCACGTGCCCGGGGTGACGCTCATGGGCGACGCCGCCCACCTGATGCCGCCGCTGGGGGCGGGGGCGAACCTCGCGATGCTCGAAGGCGCGGAACTCGCCGAGTCCGTCGCGACGGCCTCCGGCCCTGGGGATCTGGACGAGGTCGCCCGCGCCTTCGAGGAACAGATGTGGGCGCGGGCCCGCCGGTGGGCGGAGATCACGACGGCCGGCCTGGAACGCCTCGTGAGCCCGAACCCCGCCCAGGCGCTCGCCCTCTTCGACGACGTTCAGCCGTCCTGACCCTGCCGAATTCCTTCGCAGAGACGTCCGGAAAATGGGATTTAGCTAATTTATATTCCAATTTCCACCGAATTGACGGTACCGGTAGATCGGTCTTAGTTTGGCCATCCTTGCGCGCCCCTGGATCGGTCCGGTGATGGCTCATGAATATTCCGCGCTGGAGCTCCAGATTTATGGCGGCTCTCGTTTGCGCCCTGACATTGGCCCTGGTCGGCGGCGAGTCAGCGGAAATCATCAGGTCACCGCAGCCGGTGGCACGGGTGGCACCCCAGGGGATCACACTGCAGCGCGGAAACGTCCAACCACAAGAAATCACCCGAATTCCGGTGTTCTCGGCGCCCGCCTTCATCGCCGACCCGGATCAGACCGGATATGACCCGGTCGAAGGGTTCTCCCCCGACGCCCGGCGCATCCTCGACGTGCTCGCCCTCCAGATCAGCCTGGAGAAATACCGCACCGCCGAAAACCGGTTCCCCGCTTCACTGGACGACCTGTTTCCCCGCTTCGCCCCGCTCCGGGAGGGCGCCCCGCAGACCAGGCCGCCGAGCGGCAGCCACTACACGCCGGCAGGTGACGGGAAGAGTTACCGGCTGGCCACGACACTCTCCACGGGGCGCGAGTTCATCCGTACGGCAGCGAGTTAGAGGAGTCGTACCGATGAGCCTCAAATGGGGAAACGCCGTCCTGTCCGCCCTGATCCTCCTCCCGCTGCTCACTCCCCCGGCAGCGGAACGCCCCTACCTCAAGGTCATGGCCGACCTCTCGCTCGCGTCAGGAGCCGCCGAGGCCGAGGTGACCCTGATCGAGGGTTCGCAGTCCCAGGCGCGCGTCGTGGTGGTCAACACGCATGATTTCTGGACCAACGTGGTGGTCCAGGCCCCCAGCGGCACCGGCCGGCTCACTCCCGCCGACCCGCTCGACGACCCGGGCGGCCTGTACGCCCAGATCGGCGCGATCGGCCCCGGCGGAAAGGCGGTCTGGACCTGGGAGGTGGACGCGACCAGGCAGCCCGTGTCCCAGTCGATCGTCATCACCCCCGCTCTGCGCGGCACCCAGAACGTCGCGGGCATCCTGAACCTGCTCACGATCGCCTCCAGCATCCTGGGCGGTATCGCGCAGGCGCGTTCGGCGAGCGCGATCCAGCGGGCCGCCGCGGTCGCGGCCACCAGCGTGGACTTCATGGAGGCCGTCCGCGCCCTCTACGACGGCGATCTGGAGGCGTTCGGCCGTCACTTCTACCTCCTGCTGGCCGACGAGCAGCAGCGCGCGGTGCTCATGGAGGCCCTCGCCCTGCTGGGGGTGCCGGTGAGCGAGGAGGTGGCGGCCCGGCTGGTGCCGGTGATCTCATCGTTGATCGGCATCGCGGGACTGTCCGTCATGGCGGCCGAGATGGCGACGGCGCTCTTCTCCGGCTCGGCGCAGGGCGTGGTGACGTTCAACGCGACCGTCGAACATCCCGTCGCCGGCGTGGACTTCCGCAACCGGGAGTACACCCTTCCCTGCGGCGGAATCTCGCCCGAACCGCTCAAGGTCACCATGCGCGACGGCAGGGCGCGGCATCCGGGCGACCGGCGCTACTCCCACGGCTACGCCCTCGCGGTCGAGGCCGTGGCGGTCGGCGACCTGACCGGAGACGGGAGACCGGAGGCCGCCGTGCTCTTCGCCTGCTCCGGCGAGCCGAGCAACTTCTCCGTGGAGGACGTCCTCGTCTTCACCGAGGGCCCACGTCAGATGGCCCGCCTGCCCGCCCTTGAGCCGCTGCCCACCGGGCTCGGCCTCGGCCCGCGGTACGACAGCGCGACGTTCGCCGTCGAAGACGGCCTGCTGAAGACCGGTGTGCGCTACTACTCGGAGACCGATTCCCACGCGAGCGGACCCTCCGTTCCGCACACGCTCTCCTGGCGATGGGACGGCAAGTGGTTCGCCCCCCGGCTGCCCTTCGCCGACCACTGCGTGCCCGGCCCGCGATCGGTCACTCCGGGGCCGGTCTGTGTCGAGGCCCCCGCCGGGTGGCAGATCATCCCGGACATCGGGGACGGCGTGGTCAACGTGCGGTCCTGTGAGGACGGGGCCTACTGCCACGGTTTCATGGTCTACGCCGATCGTGCCTATGACCAGGTGCTGGCCGGTGGTGACGTGTCCAGCCCGTTCCGCCGGGACGGTGACGACGGATGGTGGACCGGCAGCGGCCCACCGGTCTGTTTCGGCCACGGCGACCCGGCCCTGATCGTCGACACGAGGCTCAGCCGTTCCGCCACCGGGCGGGTGGGCGACCGAACCGCCGTGTACCGCGAGTGGACCGTCAGATGCGACGACGGCGACACTCAGTTCGTCCGCGCCTGGATCCTGCCCGATGCGAAGGTCATGATCCTGGACGGCCCGGGGCCCGCGGTGTTCCGGTCCTCCGTCGACCGGATGATCGCCCGCGCGAGCTTCTCCTAGTGTCGGCCGGCGTACGGGACGGCTTCGAGCAGCGCCTCGTAAGCCTCGGGGGCGGTGGTCTCGCAGCCCAGCCGGTGACCCGTCAGCTCGCCGTGGTCGTCACTCGACCCCGTCACGATCAGCCCGAGGTCCTTGGCCAGGCCGCGCAACTCCTCACGCGCCATCGTGGTGTGGTCGCGGTGGTCGACCTCGACCCCGGCCAGACCGGCGGCGGCCATGTCGGCGATCCACTCGTCGGGCACCACCCGGCCACGTTTGGCCGAACGGGGGTGGGCCAGCACCGCCACGCCTCCGGCGGCGCGGGTCAGTTCGACGGCGCGTACGGGATCGAGGGCGTATCGAGCCACGTGGGCCCGGCCCCCGGAGCCGATCCACCGGTTGGAGAAGGCCTCTTCGAAGTCGGCCACGGCGCCCACGGCCATCATCGCCCGTGCCACGTGGGGGCGGCCGATCACTCCCCCGCCCGCGATCTCCTCGACCATCGCCATCGTGATGGGGACGCCGAGACCGATCAGCCGGGCCACCATCTCGGCGGCCCGGCCGTCTCTGGCCTCGCGGATCAGCGCCGTCTCCCGGGCCAGGCCCGGGTGGTCGGGGTCGAACAGGTAGGCGAGCATGTGGATGCTCATCCCGTCGCGGCGGCACGACAGCTCCATGCCGGGCACCAGGGTCAGCCCGTCGGGCAGGTTCGCCAGCGCCTCGGCGTGGCCCCCCACGCCGTCGTGGTCGGTGAGGGCCAGCACGTCGAGACCGGCCTCCCGGGCGCGCCACACCACCTCGGCGGGGCGCTCGGTCCCGTCGGAGGCGCTGCTGTGGCTGTGGAGATCGATCCGCACCCGATCAGGATTCCACGGGCTCCGCCTGCGCCGCCACGAAGGCGTCGATCACGTCTTCCGGCAGTTTGCCGCGCGCCGGCACCTCGAGCCCCTGGGCCTTGGCCCAGTCGCGGACGTCGGTGTTGGTGAACCCCTGGAGCTTGCTGGGCTCGGCGGGCTTGCGGCCCCGCCCCGCCTGCTTGACCTCACGCCCCTTGTCGATGGCCAGCTCGATCAGGCCGACGGCCTCGGCCAGACGGGCGTTGTTGGCCTCCGACAGGTCGATCGCGAACAGTTTGTCGAGCAGGCGGAACTCCCGCCGCGAGACGTCCACCCCTTCGGACGCGTCGAGATCATCGATCAGGACGACCTTCTCGGCCACGTGGCAACTCCCCCGGTCTTCACGATTTACGGAAGCCGACAGCCTATTCGATCTGCTGCCACCACCCGTCCACAAGCGGCGGCTCCGCCACCGCGAACCGCTCTCCGGGCTTCGGTACGGCCAGGTGCACGCCCCTGCCCTTCGCCTCCCGCCACAGGCGGTCGACCGGCTCGCCCCACGAGTGGAAGGCCAGCGAGAAGGTGCACCAGTGGACCGGCACCAGCAGCCCGGCGTTCAGGTCGATGTGGGCCCGGACCGCGTCCTCGGGCGTCATGTGGATGTCGGGCCAGCGCTCGCTGTAGGCGCCGATCTGGATCAGCGCCACGTCGAAGGGGCCGTGCCGCCGGCCGATCTCGGCGTACCCCTCGAAGTAGCCGGAGTCGCCGGTGTAGAAGACCTTGCGGCGCTCCCCGGCCACCACCCACGAACCCCACAGGGTCGTGTTGCGGGTGAAGGCGCGGCCGGAGAAGTGCCGCGCCTCGGTGACCGTCAGCTCCAGGCCCCGGATGGTGACGCTCTCGTTCCAGTCGAGTTCGACGATGCGCGACTCCGGCACGCCCCACCGCTCCAGGTGGGCGCCCACCCCGAGCGGGACGACGAACGGGGCGTCCTGGAACCCGATGAGGGCCTGGACCGTCCGCATGTCGAGATGGTCGTAGTGGTCGTGGGAGATCACGATCGCGTCGAGCCGGGGCAGCATGTCGAGCGGCACCGGGGGTCTGTGGTTGCGCCGGGGTCCGGCGAACGGCACCGGCGAGCATCGGTCGCTCCAGACCGGGTCGAACATGACCCGGCGGCCCTCGATCTCGGCCAGCACGGACGCGTGGCCGTACCAGACGATGTCGAGGTCACTGATGGGGTCGGGGTCGGGGGTGACCACGGGGATCTCGCCGCGCGGGCGGCGCTGCTCGCGGCCGAAGAGGAGGTCGCGGAGGATTTTGCCGCTCTCCTCGCGCGGGGTGATGACGGCGGGCGTCGTGTTGGCGAACGCGGTGCCGTGGAACTGGGGGGAACGGCGGACCCGATCAGCGCGCACGCCCGTAGGGTTCGCGCCCATCGCCTCGGGGATGTCGCGCAGTCTCCACGCGACACCAGCGGCGAGTGCCCCCGCGACAAGCCATCCGGTTTTTCGCATACGAGGAATGGTGTCACAACACGTTCACGTGCTGGTCAGGAGGCAGCGTGTCGGAACGGGAGTGGCTACAGTGCGAAGGGATGAATCAGGAAAAAGCGCAGCACATCATGTCGCGCACGCCTCTGGCCTGTTCCTGCGGGGTCGATCTCCCCGACCAGGTGACCGCCGAGCTGCACGCCTCAGAAGCCAATCTGTGTACGGCCTGCTTCGGCACCATGGAGGAAGAGCCGTTCCCCGGCTGGAAACGCCGCTGTCTGGCCTGCGCCGGAACCGGCAGGCGCGGCCCGCAGCTCGTGTGGGAGCTGGCCCACGTCGAGGCCGAGACGGTCATCCCCGTCCGGGTGGTCCTGGCGCTGCTGCCGGGACGCCCCTTCCGCCTGTCCGAACTCGCCGACCTGGTGCGCGAACGCCTGAGTCTCGCGCCGGGCCAGCTGCCGGTCGGCCCCCGGGTGCGGGACGTCCTGCTGCAACTCCAGCAGGAGGGCGAGGTCGCCCTGATCTCGGCGCCCGAGCAGCTCATGGACGAAGAGGGAGCCGTCCTCTACGAGGATCCGTACTGGGTGCGTACCGTCCGATAAGGTGCGTAACGTGCGTGATCATGGAGAGGACCCGCGTCCGTCGCGGGGTGCCGTCCGCGAGGTCCACCGGATCGACCGGGCCGCGTTCATGGAGTACTCGCCCGACCTCGACGGCCTCGCCGACCCCGGCGAGGTCATCTGGACCTGGGTCCCCTACGAGGAGGACCCGTCCCGGGGCAAGGACCGCCCGCTGCTGGTCGTCGGCCGCCACGGACGCCGCCTGCTCGGCATGATGCTCTCCAGCAGGGGCGGCGACGACCCCCGCGAGTGGCTGTCCCTGGGCGCCGGCGCCTGGGACGGCGAGGCGCGGCCGTCCTACCTCCGGCTCGACCGCGTCTTCGAGATGGACGAGGACGACATCCGCCGCGAGGGCGCGATCCTCGACCCCCGCGCGTTCGCGCGGGTGGCGGCGATGCTGAAGAAGACGTGGACCTGGGCGGCCGACGGCTGATCAGTCGTCGAAGTCGAAGTCGGAGCGGCGGGCGCGCTTGCGGTGCCGGCCTTCGGAGAAGGCGATCTTCTTCACGTGGAAGCCGCCGAAGATCAGGCTCACCCCCACCGCCACGACGAGCACCCCGGTCGCCATCGCCGCGACCGGGTCGATCCCGCCCGCGTGGCTCGTGGTGGCGCTGACCGCGTCGGGCCGTAACGCGAGCGTCACGTCGGCCGGTTCCACGGTCAGGTCAGGCTTGACCAGCCGGGGTAAGCCGTAGCCGACCACCTTGCTCTCGTCGCGGACCTTCCGCTTGAGCCACACCTTGTCGACGTTCGCCTCGATCGTGTGGATCTTGCCGCCGTTGACGCTCTCGACGATGCCCACGTGATCGATGCCCTTGATGTCGTCGCCACCCGCCCAGTCGAAGAAGACCAGGGCTCCCGGCTCGGGGGTCTCCGTCCATGCCTGGCGCTGTTCGAACCAGCGCGCGTGCGACGGCGTCCAGGCGAAGGCTCCGACGTAGTCGGTGACTCCGGCCTTGTCCGCGGCCCAGGCGATGAACATGTCACACCAGGCGGCGTTGCGGTACTGCGGATCCTTGACGGTCTCGGCGTACCACGCGCCGTATTTGGTGTGCTGTCCGGGCTTCTCCCGGTATCCGAGCTCTCGGGTGACGACGGCTAAAAGGTCATTGGTGATCGTCTCAGGGGAACGTTCCACCCGTTCTGTCCTCCATGCCGCCCGATAGTGGGGACTCTAGTTCGCGAAATCGGACTACGCCCACGATTCACCGGAAAGCGCCAGCAATACCCCCCAACCGTAACTGCGAGGATGATCTCCTCCCGTATGATCACCTTCTGTTCGTTTTGGGAGGGTCGTGAACCACCGTGTCCTGCTCGCGGCGGCCGGGATCGCCGTAGTGGGAGCGGTGACCTGGGGCTTCACGCTGCCGTCCGAGGAGATCCCGACAACGGTGGCCCAGGTCGGGACCGTGCCAGCGCCCCCGCCCGTCCGGGCGTCACCGAGGCCCACACTCCCTTACATCCCGCCACCCGCGCCGAAGCCGAAGAAGATCAAGGTGCCCGAGAGGGGCTCCGGGAAGTTCCGCACGGCCGGCGGCGAGGCGGAGCCCCGCGAGGGCAAGGGGCCGGTGATCAAGTACATGGTGGAGGTCGAGAAGGGCCTTCCCTTCGATGTGGACGAGTTCGCGACGTCCGTCCACGACATCCTGAACGACCCCCGGGGCTGGGGGCGGTTCGAGCGGGTGTCCAAGGGTTCGGTGCAGCTCCGGGTGACGCTGTCCAGTCCCGGCACGACCAACCGCGAGTGCCTCCCGCTGCGCACCTTCGGCCAGCTGTCCTGCTGGAACGGCCGCCGCGCGGTGATCAACGCGAGGCGATGGGCGTTCGGCGCCGACACGTACAAGGACCTGGACCTCTACCGGCAGTACGTGATCAGCCACGAGGTCGGCCACGGCCTCGGGCACGGCCACCGCGACTGCCCGTCCAAGGGCAAGCCGGCGCCGGTGATGGTCCAGCAGACGATCTCGCTGCGCGGCTGCAAGGCCAACCCGTGGCCCAAGCCCTGAATCTTTCGCCGCCGGCGCTCGCCGTCGCCCTGCTCGGTGTGTCGCCCGCGCTCGGATCGGGCGAGGTCGGCTGGGTGCACACGTGGACGGCGATGCCGCAGCTCACCGAGCCGCACAACCTGCCGCCCGCGCCGTTCACGCAGGACAACCTGGTCATGGACGACACGACCCTGCGGCAGACCGTGCGGGTCACCGCGGGCGGGCGGCAGCTCCGGCTGCGGTTCTCCAACGCGTTCGGCGGCGCGGCGCTGCCCATCACCAAGGTCGCCGTCGCGCTGCCGGCGGGCGGTCAGGCGGGGGCCGCCTCGATCAGGCCGGGGTCGTCGCGGCCGGTGACCTTCCAGGGGCGGGAGTCCGTCTCCGTGCCGGTCGGCGCCCTCGCGGTCTCCGACCCGCTGAACTTCCCGGTCGCCGCGGGGACCAACCTCACGGTCACCGTGTACCTGGCCCAGGGGCAGGCCTCGAACAACGTGACGTCGCATCCGGGGTCGCGGACGACATCGCATCTGCTCGCCGGTGACCACGTCGCCGACACCGACCTGCCGGGAGCGACGCCGACCGACCACTGGTATCTCCTCAGCGGCGTCGAGACCACCTCCGGCGCGAAGGCGGTCGTCCTGCTCGGCGACTCGCTGACCGACGGCCGGGGCTCGACCACGAACGGGAACGACCGCTGGCCCGACCTGCTGGCCGACCGGCTGCGCGGCGTCGCGGTGCTGAACCAGGCGGCGGGCGGCAACCGGGTGCTCAACGACGGGCTCGGCCCCAACGCGCTGGCCCGGCTCGACCGCGACGTGCTGGCCACCACCGGCGTCGAGTGGCTGCTGGTCTTCGAGGGCGTCAACGACATCGGCACCGCCGAGGCGGGCGAGGCCGCCCAGAACCAGGTCGCCGCCGACCTGATCGCCGCCTACGAGCAGATCATCGTGCGGGCGCGGGCCCAGGACATCCGCGTGTACGGAGCCACGATCACCCCCTTCGGCGCGAACACCCCCTACGACGACCCGGCGGGGTTGCGGGAGGCGACCCGGCAGAAGGTGAACCGCTGGATCAGGATCAGCGGCAGGTTCGACACCGTCGTCGACTTCGACGAGGTGACCCGCGACCCGGCGGAACCGCGCCGGCTGCTGCCCGCCTACGACACCGGCGACCACCTGCACCTCAACCCGGCGGGCTACCGGGCCATCGCCGATTCCGTCCCCGCGGGGCTGTTCCGCTAGGTCGTCTCGCGGACCACGAGCTCGGGCTCGAAGATGATCGACTTGGGGCGCCGGGCCGGGTCTTCGATCTGGGCCAGCAGCAGCTTGGACATCTCGGCCGACATGTCCTCGACGGGGTGCCTTATGGTCGTCAGCGGCGGACGGCAGGCCAGCGCGGCCGTGCTGTCGTCGAAGCCGACGACCTTGAGATCGGCCGGGATCCGCAGGCCGCGCGCGGCGGCGACCTCCAGCGCTCCCTGCGCCATCAGGTCGTTGGCGACGAACAGGCCGTCGATGTTCGGGTGGTCGTCGAGCAGCCGGGCCATGGCCTGCTGGCCGCTCTCCTTGGTGAAGTTGCCGGGCACGCTGGGCACGTAGGCGTGGCCGTGGCGGGCCATCGCCTCGCGGAAGCCCGACTGGCGCTCCATCGAGGCGAGCACGTCGAGCGGCCCGGAGATGGTCGCGACCCGTTCGCAGCCGCGCGCGACCAGGTGGTCTGCGGCCATCCGCGCGCCGGCGCCGTGGGCGAGGTCGACGTACGAGATGGGAATCGGGTGGTCGGGGCGGGCGAACAGGACGACGGGGGTGCCCGACTCGGCCAGCATCGCCGGGAGGGGGTCGTCGGCGTGGGTGGTGACCAGGATCGCGCCGTCGACGTGTCCTTCGCGGACGTAGTCGACGACCTGGGCCCGCGCGTCGGCGGCCTCGGCCAGCATCAGCACCAGGTGCACGCCGAGCGGGCGCAGGTGCCCGCTGATGCCCTCGACGACGCGGCCGAAGAAGGGGTCGGTGAAGACGCGGGCGAAGAACTGGCCCGCTCCGGAGACGACCAGAGCGATCGAACCGGTCTTGCCGGTGACCAGCTGCCGGGCGGCCCGGTTGGGGACGTAGCCCACTTCGGCGATGGCCCGGCGGACCGCTTCCTGGATCGACGGATCGACGTTGCGGATGCCGTTGATCACGCGGGATACCGTCGCCCGGGAGACCCCGGCGGCCCGTGCCACGTCCTCCAGCGTGGGTGAGGCCACCCGATCTTCCCTCATGACCGCCACTTTAGCGGAGAGCGCTCTCCATCAGAGAGGTAAGAGACGGACCGCGTCCAAGGCGAGAGTGAGGTCGACGATGTCCCGGGGACGGGAGAGAGAACGCCCGGTGAGCTGCTCGATGCGGCGGATCCGGTTGATGATCGTGTTGCGGTGGCAGTAGAGCCGCCCGGCCGCGCGGGCCGCCGAACCCTCGCACTGCAGCCAGGTCTCCAGGGTCATCAGGAGAACCTCTTTGTCGGCGCCCTCCAGCGCGAGCAGGGGCCCCAGCACTCCCCCGACGAGATGGCCCGAGATCTCGGGCTGGCAGATGACCAGCACGGCGGGGAGCCGCTGGTCGAGGCGGGCGATCTCGGGGCCGCTGTCGACGCAGGTGCGCATCGCGAGTTCGGCCAGGCGGTGGGCGTCGCCCAGGTCGACCAAGCTCTCCACGACCGGGCTCACCCCGGCCACCCCGCTGACGACCAGGCGCAGGCCCTCGGTCAGATCGTCGAGTGACGCGTCGCCCAGGGCGACGACGGCGACCTCGTGGCCGGTGCGCATCCGCCACATCAGCCGCATCTGGCCGATCTTCTCCGGCAGGCGGGTGCTCTCGTGGTCGTGGCGGATCGGGAAACGCACCGTCACCACCGCGAAGCGGGCCCGCTCGGGCAGGTCGAGCGCGGCCGACGCGCCGTGCACCACGCCGGCGTCGGCGGTGCCGTCGAGGAGCGCGTCGAGCAGGGCGTTCAGGCGTTCGTGGTTGCGACCGAGGAGTTCCTGTTCCCTGCGCCGGTAGGTGTTGCCGGCCACCAGGGCCTGCCGGTCGATGGCGTGCCAGACGATGGTGGCCACCCTGACCAGCACGCCGATGCGCTCCGGCTGCTCCCTCTCCACGTAGTCGACCAGCGCCGACCACATCACCTGCGCGGCCAGCCGGTACATGCGCATCAGGGAGTCGACCGGCAGCCCCTGCTCGGCCCGGCGGCGGGCCATCGACTCGGTGAACGGAAGATCGCGGCGTTCGCGCCGGTCCTGCATCATCGTGGTGATGCCGATGCGGAGCCCCTCCCGGGTGCTCTGCCAGTGGTCGTCGGCGGGCACGAACGTGCAGTAGGCCTCGTCACCGCCGCGCACCCGCGTCACCAGCTCGTCGGTCAGCTCCGGGAGCCGGGCCAGCAGGGCCCCGGCCGCGTCGCGCAGCAGCTCACGGACTTCCGCGTCGTGCTGGGACCGCGTGAGGGAGCGCATCTCCCCAACCTGCCATCCCCCTCGTTCCGGAACAAGGTTCGGTTTCGTTTCGTGACACGCCGTTGTGCGGTTGCACAACGGGGTCGCGTCATGAGTGGGCAGGGGTCGCGACTTCACCGGGGCATCTGGACGACGGTGCACGCGCGGGGTTTGGTGTGCACCACCGATGCTCTTGGAGGAAATGCGTCATGGCCGATCTCGCTGTCAGCGATCTGGTGGTGGGCTACGGGCCGGTGCGAGCGCTGCGCGGGGTGTCCATGCGGGTCCCGTCCGGGTCGATCGTGGCCGTGCTCGGCGCGAACGGCGCGGGCAAGTCGACCCTGCTCCGGGCGATCTCCGGCACGCTCCGGTTCCACCGGGGCAGCTGCCAGGGCAGCGTGACCCTGGGGGACCAGCGGCTGACCGGCCTGGACGCCGCCACAGTGGTGGGCCGCGGGGTCGTCCAGGTGCCCGAGGGGCGGCGGGTGTTCGCCCGGATGACGGTCGAGGACAACCTGCGCGCGGGTGGCCTGGGACGGCCGCGCCGGGAGTACGCGAAGGCGCATGACCAGGTCGTCGAGCTGTTTCCCGTGTTGAAAGAGCGCTCGAGACAGCGGGCCGGGCTCCTGTCCGGCGGGGAGCAGCAGATGCTCGCCATCGGGCGGGCGCTGATGGCCGGGCCGACGACGCTGCTGCTCGACGAACCCACCCTGGGGCTGGCGCCGCTGATGGCGGCCCGCATCACCGAAACGATCAAGGAGATCAACAGTTTGGGCACCTCGGTCCTGCTCGTGGAGCAGAACGTGGCGATGGCCCTGTCGCTGGCGTCGCACGCGTACGTCCTGGAGGTCGGCGAGGTGGCCTTGCAAGGGACCTCCGCCGAACTGCGGACCAGCGACGAGGTGCGCCGCCGCTACCTCGGCATCGCCGACGCCGTGGAGGGCGCGCTGGAGACACGCACGCTGTCGAGGTGGTCGTAGTATGACTACTGCATACCAACCGGACGGTATGGAACCGCTCGAAGTGCGCGACGTGACCGTCCGGTTCGCCGGGCTCACCGCGCTCGACAACGTGAGTTTCACCGTGGCGCCGGGGACCGTGCACGCCGTCATCGGGCCCAACGGGGCCGGGAAGTCGACCTGCTTCAACGTGCTGTCGGGGGTCTACAAGGCGACGTCCGGGAGTGTGCGGTTCGGCGGAGCCGAGCTCACCGCGTTGCGGCCGCACCGGATCGCGGCGCTGGGCGTCGCCCGCACCTTCCAGAACATCGCGCTGTCCCCCCGGGCGCCGGTGCTGGAGAACCTCCTGCTGGGCCGGCACCGGCTGACGTCGTCGGGGTTCGTGTCGGCGGGGCTGCGCCTGCCCAACGCCCGGCGTGAGCAGCGGCGGCACTTCCAGCGCGTGGCCGAGATCGCCGAGTTCGTCGGGCTGACCGGCAAGCTCGCGTTCCCGGTGGGGCTGCTTCCCTACGGCGTACAGAAACGGGTGGAACTGGCCCGTGCGCTCTGCATGGAACCCAGGCTGCTGCTCCTGGACGAACCGGTGGCCGGGATGAACAGCGGCGAGCGCCAGGAGATGGCCGAGCTCATCCTGTCGGTGCGCGACAGCCTCGGCATCTCGATCGTGCTGGTCGAGCACGACATGGGCATGGTCATGCGGCTGGCCGACCGGGTCACCGTCCTCGACTTCGGCCGGCGCATCGCCGACGGAACCCCTGCCGAGGTGCAGGCCGACCCCGCCGTCATCGGCGCCTACCTCGGGACGGAGGGCACGTGACCACATTCGTGGAGCTGCTCGTCAACGGACTCTCCATCGGAGCCGTGTACGCGCTCATCGCGCTCGGCTTCGTGATCATCTTCAAGGCGACCGAGGTCGTGAACTTCGCCCACGCGTCGCTGCTGCTGGCGGGCGGCTACCTGGTGGCGCGGCTGTGGCCCCTCATCGGGTTCTGGGCGGCGTTGCTGGCCGGGATCCTCGCCGCCGCACTGGTGGCCGCCGCGATCGAGTTCCTGGTGATCCGCCGGGCGAATGTGGCCTCGCACAGTGTGCTCGCGATCGTGACGATCGGCGTGGACATCGTGCTCACGACCGAACTCACCCGGCAGATCGGCACCGACGTGCTGGCCATGGGCGACCCGTGGGGCAGCCAGGTGATGCGGTTCGGCGGCGTGACGATCGCCGAGACCCGGATCGTGGCGCTGGTGACGGCGGCCCTGCTGATCACGGCGTTCCTGCTGGCGTTCAAGTACACCGGCTGGGGCGTCGCGATGCGCGCCGCCGCGGAAGACGCCGAGACGGCCTCGCTGATGGGCATCCGGCTCGGCCGCGTGTCGATGAGCGCCTGGGCCGTCGCGGGCGCGCTCGCGGCGGTGGCCGCGCTGTTCCTGTGCGTCTTTCCCACGCCCGGCCTCGACCGGAGCACGTCGCTGGTCGCTTTGAAGGCCTTTCCGGCGGCGATCCTCGGCGGCCTCGACTCGACCACGGGAGCGCTGGTCGGCGGCCTGATCATCGGCGTGACCGAGTCGATGATGAGCGGCTACCAGAACGACATGGCGTTCCTCGGCCGCGGCATCGGCGACGTGGCGCCGTTCCTGGTGATGCTCGTGATCCTGCTCATCCGGCCCGCCGGGCTGTTCGGGACCAAGGAGCTGGCCCGTGTATAGGTATCTCGCCTGGACCGGCGTCGTGGTCGTCCTCGCCCTGGTGCCGTTCTACCTCGACGGCTTCTGGCTGCAGACCGGGTTGTTCGCGATGTCGGCCGCGATCGGCGCGATCGGCATCAACCTGCTCACCGGCGCGACGGGGCAGCTGTCGATGGGTCACGCGTTCTTCCTCGCAGTCGGGGCCTATTCGTACGTGTTCTTCTCCGCCGAGCCGACCGCCAAGCTGAGCGGGCTGGGCCTGCCGACCGGGGTGGCCGTCGTCCTGGCGGTGCTGACGGCCGGGATCGCCGGCGGGCTGTTCAGCCCGATCGCGGGCCGGCTCAAGGGCGCCTACCTGGGCATCGCCACCTTCGCGCTGATCTTCGGGGGCCAGCACGTCCTGTTCAACGCCGAGCATCTGACCGGCGGCTTCAACGGCCGCGCGGTACCGGAGCTCAACCTGTTCGGCTTCTCCTTCGGCGACACCCCGTCGCTGATCGTCCTTCAGGTCCCGTTCGGGACGCTGGAACGGCTCTGGTTCCTGGGCCTGGTTCTGGTGGCGCTGTCGATGGTCTTCGCCCAGGGCGTGCTGAAGGGCCGTCCCGGCCGGGCCATGAACACCATCCGCGACCACGAGATCGCGGCCGGCGTGATGGGTGTCCCGGTGGCGCGTTACCGGGCCGGGGTCTTCGTCCTGTCCAGCATGTACGGGGGTCTCGCCGGCGTCCTGCTGGCACTGGTCTTCCAACGGACGGTGCCGGAGTACTTCGGCGTCCTGCTGTCCCTCGACTACCTGGCCATGATCGTCATCGGCGGCCTGGGCTCGGTCGGCGGCGCCGTCGTCGGCGCCCTGTTCGTCTCCCTCCTGCCGCAACTGCTCACCAAGTACAGCGACGCGATCCCGCTGGTGGCCGTCCCGGGGACGCCGGGGGGCGTCTCCCCTGCCGAGGCCGCCCGCATCTTGTACGGCGCGGCCGTCGTCACGGTCGTGCTCTTCCTGCCGGGCGGCCTTCTCGGGCTCTTCCGCAAGATCCGCCTGAGACCGCCGCGCCTGCGGCTGCCCCTCTCCACTCCCTCCCCCTCAGAATCCAGGAGTCCGCATGTCCCGTAACAGGAAGGCCGCGATCGTCCTCGCGGCCCTGGCGCTGGCCGCGTCGGCCTGCGCCAGCGACAAGGCCACCGGCGGGGCGGCCCCGGCCACCGCGACGGGCGGCGACGGCGTCAAGACCGGCGCCGGCGTGACCGACAAGGCCATCACCCTGTCGCTGCTCACCGACCTCACCGGCCCCTACGCGCCGCTCGGCAAGAGCGTCACCCAGGCCCAGCAGCTGTACTTCGACCAGCTCAACGCCGCCGGCGGCATCTGCGGCCGGACGATCGAGACGGTGGTCCGCGACCACGGCTACGACGTCCAGAAGGCGATGACCGCCTATGCCGAGGTCGCGCCGCGCACGGCCGCGATCCCGCAGTTCATCGGGTCGCCGATGGTGAAGGCCCTGAAGGAGAAGATCACCGCCGACAAGATCCTGACGATTCCCAACGCGTGGGCCACCGGCCTGCTCGGCAGCGACGCGATCCAGGTGACGGGGACGACCTACGACGTCGACATGATCAACGGCGTCGACTTCCTGATGAAGGAGAAGGGCATCAAGGCGGGCGACAAGATCGGGCACCTGTACTTCGAGGGCGACTATGGCGAGAGCGCACTCAACGGGTCGAAGTTCGCCGCCGAGAAGTTCGGCCTGACCCTGGTCGAGCAGAAGATCAAGGCGACCGACCAGGACATGACAGCGCAGGCGACCGCCTTCAAGAAGGCCGGGGTGAACGCCATCCTGGTGTCGGTCGGGCCGCGTCAGGCCGCCTCGCTCGTCGGCGTGTCGCTGGCCTCCGGGCTCGACGTGCCGTTCATGGGGAGCAACTCGGCCTACAGCCCGCTGCTGCTCGACACCCCCGCCGCGCCCGCGCTGCTCAAGGACTACTACGTGGTGACGGCCGGGGCGCCCATCTCGGCGCCGCTGCCCGCCTACGAGAAGCTCATCAAGGACTACCAGGCGAAGTTCCCCGGTGAGCTGCTGGACAGCGGTGTCGCGTCCGGATACACGCAGGCCGTCATCGTCGGCGACGCCCTCAAGGCCGCCTGCGCGGCCAAGGACCTCTCGCGGGAGGGCATCATCAAGGCCCACCGGTCGCAGAGCGCCTGGGAGGGCGGCTTCGGCGGGACGCCGATGGACTTCACCGTGTACGACAAGCCGGCGTCGCTGTCGTCGTACATCGCCAAGCCGGACAAGGACGCGATCGGCGGCGCCGTGATCTTCAAGGAGCACGCGATCTCGGACCTGGCCAAGACCTACCAGGTCCCGCCGCCCGCCTAAGAGGGCCTCACGGACTCGGCCGGGTGGAGCGCATCTCCACCCGGCCGATCAGCTCCCGGTCCACTCCGCGCGGTCCATCACGTAGTCGCGAACCACGGTCGGGAGCGGCGCTCCGGTGCGTTCCCGCCACCGCGTCTCCAGCCGGTCGACGCCGACCTCCGCCGGGTCGTGCCCGGCGAGCCCGACGCATCGCAGCGCCCACTCGGCGGCGCGCTCGAGCGCGCCCTGTTCCCCGGCGACCCTGACCAGCTGGAGATACGTCGCCGCCATCATGCGCGGGTCGCCGAGCGCCCCGTTGACCTCCAGCGACGTGCGGTACCACGTCTCGGCCTCGGCCAGCCGTCCCTGCTCATGGGCCACCCGGCCGAGGCCGTGGCGGCTGCTCGCCATGACCGGGCGGTAGTCGAGGGCCTCGCCGCCGGTCAGGGACGTGCGGTACCACTCGTCCGCCTCGTCCCACTCCTCCCGTTCCTCGGCCACCCGCCCGAGCTGGTGCTGGATCGCGACCAGCGACGCGCTGAGGGGCCGCTGCGGGAGGGCGCGGAGCAGGTCGAGGTAGGCGCTCCCGGCCTCGGCGAGGCGGCCGGCCGCGAGGTGGCGTTCCGCGTCGCCGGCGACCAGGGAGAACCACAGTTCACCTGCGGGGCCGTCGACGGCGGGGGCGATCCCGCCGGCGAACTCCAGGGTGCGGCGGGCGCGGGCGGTCCATTCGCGTCCCTCCTCGTCCAGGTCGCGGGACCAGCGTTCGGTGAGGACGGTGGCGATCGTCTGGGCGCTGCGCCACTGGCGAGAGTCCAGGGCGGCGCCGAACATGCCGGCGAGAGTGTCGTACTGGACGTGCAGCACCCGGGAGGCGATCTCGGCCTCGCCTTCGGTCAGCTGCCGGTGGAGCCTGGTGGCGAATCCGGCGGTGGCCTCCAGGAGGGCGAACCTGGTCACGGCGTACTGCCGGTCGAAGTCGCGCGGGTCCACCGACCGCCAGCTGTCGGTCAGGTGGGCGCGCAGGGCCGGGTGGACGGCGTACATCCCGAGGGCCATGGCCAGGGCCGTGCCGGTGCTCAGCCCCGGGCCCGTGTCGGTGTCGACGTGGACGCGGGTGAGGAGGCCGGTCGCGACGGCGCGGTCCAGGACCGCGCGCCAGGCGGGCGCGTCGAGGCCGAGGAAGGCGCCGGGGGCCGACCAGAAGTGCGACATCATGCCGAGGACGTCGGCGATCACGATCCCCGGGAACAGCGAGGCGGCGCCCAGCCTGCGCCGGTCGTCGGCCGGCAGGTGGGCCAGGGCGTAGCGGACGCCGGCCTCCAGCGGGGTCCTGGCGTCGTCGCGGAGGGCGGCCAGCAGTTCCTCGGGCTCGGTGGTCTCCAGGCCGGGCAGGATCAGCCGCATGCCGAGAGGGTGGCCCCCCAATGCCGCCATCAGGTCGGAGAACAGCCACCGCTGACGCCGGGGCAGGGCCGCCGGGCGTGACCTCAGCAGGTGGTCGGCGTATCTGTTCGCGTCTTCGGGGGCAAGGCCGGTGACCTCGACGCGGGGCAGGCCGCCGATCTGGGGCGTGCGGCCGGTGAGCAGGACCGCGCTGCGCCTCGACGCGGCCACCTCGGTCGCGAAGTCGGCGAACTCGGGCGTCTCGACGTCGTCGAGGACCAGGAGCAGCCGCCGTTCGGCTAGGAGCCGGCGCACCATCTCGCGACGCCGGACGCGGTCGGCGCGTCTGAACGCGGCGCCGAGGAACCGCAGGCCGACGGCGGCGACGACCTCGTCGGGGCCGGTTCCCGGCCGCACCGGGTGCCAGACCACGCCGTCGTCGTCGGCTCCGCCGGTGTCGCGCCACCATCGGGCGAACGCCTGGGCCAGCTCGGTCTTCCCGATCCCCGCGGGGCCGTGCAGGCGGGCCGCCCTCTTGTGGTGGACGACGTCCTCGAGTTCGTAGAAGAGGGCGTCGCGGCCGACGAACGTCTCCTTCGCCGGGGCGAACCCGCCGGGGGCGTCGAGGAGGTCGGGGAACCGCATGTCGCGCCGGAGGTGGTGGACGGGGATCACCCAGTCGCTCAGCGGCAGCGGGCCTCGGGGGCTGGTGCGGTCGGGGCGTTCGGCCAGCCGGGCGCGTCCCGCGGTGACGGCGGCGGTGACGGTGTCACCGGCGAGCAGGCTCGCGTACAGGCCGGTCAGGAAGTCGGCCGCCGCGATCGCGTCGATGCGGTGGGGCAGGGCGACCACCGACGCGGCGGCGCCCGCCAGGGTGACGGCGGTCTCGGGCGGGCAGGCGTTGACGATCACCACCGGCACGTCCTTCAGCGCCCCGGCCACGTCGTCGGCCGGTTCCGGCAGGCCTCCGCCGTCGAAGTGGACGACCTGGAAGGGCTCCCCCTCGTCGAGCACCTCGCGGAGCCGCGCCACCGTGGGCGGCCGCAGAACGACGAGGTCGACCGCGCCGCCCAGGCGCTCCAGGAGTGGACGGGCGATCAACGGGTGGTCCCCCCGGGAAAGCACCGTCAGCACCCGCAACCGGTGTCCGGGACCGGACGCGGGCTCGCCGGGGTCGTTCTCGAGGTCGGTTCCCGGCCCGCCCCGGACCACCGCCACCCCGTCGAGGGCCAGGAAGCGCGCCCGGCCGGGATCGCGCAGCGACTCCCACGGCAGGCCGAGATGCTCGGCCGAGGCCGATCGGATCACCAGCTCGACGGAACCGGCACGCGCCGCCTCATAGGCCGCCCGCCGGTCGGCCGGGCCGAAGACGGCCTCGAAGAGCGCCTCTCCCCATGCGGCCAGCCGGGCGGATTCGGCGATGCCCCGGCTGGAGTCGACGCCGTAGGGGGCGCGCAGATAGTCCTCCAGGTACCACCGGAGGTCGGGCGGGTCGGGAGGGCAGGCGAAATCGGCGGGGTCGCCGACCTCAGGCCACCCCGAAAGCGTCGTCCGCCCGACCTCGTCGATGTCGAGCAGCAACCGTTCAACCACCGCGTCTCCCCCGGATATCCGCTGATCACCACATGATCATCAAATATCAGGGCGGAAGCTCGATGGTCATCGGACAGGCGGGCAACGGAGATCAGTTCGCGAACTTCCGGGCGATGTCCCGGGCCCGGTCAGCGGCTTGGTCGGCCTCGTCGGCGCTGATGACCGATCCGGTCATCCGGCCGAGGCGCCGCACCTGGTCGGCGTAGGCGAGGTGTTCCCTGGCCGCGTGCTCCCGGCAGGCCAGACAGGTCACGCTCTCCGGACGGACCGACGTCAGCGCGTAGGGCACCTGGATTCCGCACCCGGTCGTCACGACGGTCGGCTCGTCGGGCACCAGACCGGTCGACGACACCAGCAGGTTGCGGTAGGCCGCACCCGCCTGCAGGACCTTCCGGTCGACGTGAACATGACTCATCAATGCCAGATTAAACCGCTTCCCACCGCGAGTCCGCGAACCGGAACACCCGCAGGTCGTCCACGGGATAGGGATCATCGGGCGCGGTCGAGAGGCTGATGCCGGGGAGCAGGGTGCCGATCTCGACGCCGCGCAGGTCCCTGGCCGCCGCCATCAGGCCCTCGCGCGACGGGCACTTCATCCGGTCCATCGTCGTGGCGAACGCGGCGGCGGACGTCCACCCGAACATGACCTGGGAACTCGAAGGGTCGGCGTCGGGGACGTACCGGCCGACCGCGCTCAGGTAGGTCTTCACCGCGGGATCGGAGCCCCATCCGGCCGGGTCCTTGTAGAAGTTGGGCTCGCGGGTCGGCCGGTCGCTGGCGGCGGACCGCCGGCCATCCGAAGGCGTGCCCGAGCCCGTAGGCGACCAGCCCGGCCGCCGGGAGCGTCACCGGGTAGGGCACGTCGAGCGAGAGCAGGATCGCCGCCACGTAGGCGCCGATCCCGAGGAACGCGCCGTGGCCCAGCGAGATCTGGCCGCCGTGCCCGGTCACGAGGTCGAGCCCGAGCAGCGCCACGACGTAGACCAGCACCAGCGTCACCTGGTAGAGCGGGAAGGGCGGCACCACGAACGGCACCGACGCGGCGGCGAGCACGGCCACGGCGAGCGATGCCCGGGGGTAGGGCCAGGCCCGGCGCCGGTCGCCCGCGTACTCCCCGACGGCCGGGCGGCGGTGCCCGGTGACGGTACTCAAGCCCGTACCCGCGACTGCCCGCGGACGCGGATCGCCGGGACCAGCAGCATGATCACGAGCGGCACCACGACCCGCAGGTCGGCCCACAGGTAGGTGCCGGCCAGCGTCTCGGCGACCCCGATCAGCAACCCGCCAGCGACGGCCCCGGCGGGGTTCACGAACCCGCCGACGGCGGCGGCGGCCAGCGCGGACACCAGGACGCCGCCCATCATCCCGGGCTCCAGGAAGACGACGGGCGCGATCAGCACGCCGGACACGGCCCCCGCCGCGGCGGCCAGGCCCCAGCCGAGGGCGTGCACCCGGCCGACCCTGATCCCCGACAGCCGGGCCGCCCTCGGGTCGGCGGCGACCGCCCGGAGCGTGAGCCCGGCCCCGCTGTGCCGGATGACGACGTAGAGCAGCGCGAGCACCCCCGCCACCACGCCCAGCGGGCCGGCGACCCCGAGAGGGCCGCCGGGGAAGGGGTTGGGGAAGGTGCGCAGGGCCGAGGACCAGATCTGGGCGGCCAGGGCGTGGACGAAGACGTACAGACCGATGGTCATGATCAGAGCCGCGTCCTCCGCCTGCCGCATGACGAGCCGCTGCGCCAGCGCGCCCGCGCCGAACGCGACCGCGATGGTCAGCGGGAGCGCCACCCAGTAGGACAGTCCGGCGTCGACGAGCTGCCACGCCACATAGGCCGACACCATCGCGAGCTCGCCCTGGGCGAAGTTGACGACGCCGGTGAAGCGGTAGACGAGCACCAGGGCCAGCGCCAGCGCGGCGTAGACGGCGCCGGTCCCTAAGCCGTGGAAGACCTGACCGATCACGCGACCAGCCGCCCGGCGTCGAGGGTGTGCACCCGGTGCGCGACCTGGGCGGCGGCGCGGGCGTTCTGCTCGGCGACGACGATCGTGCCGCCCTCGCGCCCGGCGATGGCCGCGAGGGTCTGGAACAGCCTCGCGGTCAGCCCTGGCGACAGCCCCCGCGACGGCTCGTCCAGCAGCAGCACCCTGGGGCGGCCCATGAGCGCCCTGCCGATGGCGAGCATGCCCTGCTCGCCGCCGCTGAGAGTGCCGGCGGGCTGGCGGAGGTGGGCCTGGAGGACCGGGAAGTAGGTGAACACGCGCGCCAGATCGTCGTCGACCCCCCGGCGTGGCCACGGCCGCGCGAACGCCCCCACCCGCAGGTTCTCCTCGACGGTCAGCGGACCGAACACGCCGCGCTCCTCGGTCACGTGCCCGAGCCCCCGCCGCACGATCTCCTCGGGCGCGAGCCCGAGCACCGGCACCCCGCCGACCTTCACCGCGCCCCTGGTCGTCACCAGCCCCGACAGAGCCCTGAGCAGGGTCGTCTTCCCGGCCCCGTTGGGCCCGAGGACGACCACGATCTCCCGCTCCCCCGCCACGAGATCGACCCCGTGAAACACCCACGCGGCCCCGTACCCGGCCCGCAACCCCCCGACCTCAAGCCCGCTCATCGCGCCCCCAGACAGGCCGCGATCACGGCCGGATCCCGGCGCACCACGTACGTCGGGCCGTCGGCGATCTTGTGGCCCAGGTCCAGGCAGACGATCCGTTCGCACAGCCCCAGGACGAACTCCATGTGGTGCTCGACCACGATGACCGTCATGCCCGTCGTCCGGTGCAGGGCGCGGACCAGGGCCATGAGTGACAGCGCCTCCTCGGGGCTCAGCCCGCCGGCCGGTTCGTCGAGAAGCAGTAACCTCGGCTCGGCGGCCACCGCACGCGCGATCTCCACCCGTTTCAGCACCCCGAACGGCAGTCCCGCCGCCGGGTGGTCGCCCACGTCGAGCAGCCCGAACATGTCGAGCACGTCGTCGGCGCGCTCGCGCAGCCGCCGTTCCCAGTCCCAGGCGAACGCGGCCCGCCAGAACCCGGCCGCGCCGAACCGGTGGGCCCCGGTCATCACGTTCTCCCGTACCGACAACCGGGGGAAGACCGTCGGCTGCTGGAAGGTCCGGGCGATGCCGCACCCGGCCACCAGGTGGGGCGCCAGGGTCAGCACGTCCTGGCCGCCGACCCGGACAACCCCGTCGTCAGGGTCGCGGCGGCGGGTGACGCAGTCGAACAGCGTGCTCTTGCCGGCGCCGTTCGGGCCGATCAGGCCGACCAGTTCCCCCTGCCCGGCCACCAGGCCGACGGCGTCGAGTGCGGTGACGCCGCCGAATCGCACGGTCAGGCGTCCGATCTCCAGCATGTGCACCACCGCCCTTCTCCGAGGCAGATTCACCACGCGCCCCGACGGAACGGTGCATGAGTCTTTGCAGCGGTGACCCGGTCACGCATCGGTGAAATCACCAGTCTTGGCCCGTCATGGAGGGCCTCACCGCAGGTCGAGAGCATTGTCAGAACAAGTCATGACATTCCTTTCATGTGCCCCTTTCAGGGATGTCATGTGGCCGTAACACTGGGGTGGTGTCAGCAGCCCTCCCCGTCACATCCGCCTCCGGACTCCCGCCACTGCGGGGCCGCGACGCCGAACTGACCGCGCTGCGGGGGCTGCTCGCCGGGGCGCGGACCGGGTCGGGCGGCGCTCTCCTTCTCGCCGGCGCGGCGGGGACGGGGAAGTCGGCGCTGCTCGACCTCTGCGCCGCCGAGGCCGGTGACCTGCTGATACTCCGTGCCCGTGGGGTGGCCTGCGAGCGCGATCTCCCCTATGCCGGACTGCACGGGCTGCTGCGGCCCCTCATCGACCGGCTGGCGGCGCTGCCGAAAGCCCAGGGCGAGGCGCTCACCGAGGCCCTCGATCTGGGCGCGCCGACGGGGCGTCTGGTCGTCCCGGCGGCGGTGCTCACGCTGCTGTCGCTGGCGGCGGCCGACCGGCCGGTGGTCGCGATCGTGGACGACCTGCACCACCTCGACGCGCCCAGCCGCGAAGCGCTGCTGTTCACCGCCCGGCGCCTGGCCGGTGAACCGGTCGCGCTCCTGCTGGGCGCGCGGGCCGACGTCTGGGCCGGCGCGGTGCCCGTCAGGGCGCTGGAGTGCCTGGACGAGAAGGCCGCCCACGAGCTCACCGACGATCTGGTCGAAGGCGGCCTGCCCGACGAACTCCGGGCCGCGCTCGACCAGATCTCCCGGGGCAACCCGCTGGCGCTCACCGAACTCGCCCTCGCCCTCACGCCCGAGCAGCTCGCCGGGACGGCCGCCCCTCCGGCGACGCTGCCGCGCGAGGGGCGTCTGTGGCGGGCGTACACCGACCAGATCGGGGACCTGCCCGGCCCGACGCGGAACCTGCTCCTGCTGCTGGCCGCCGATCCCCGGGTCGACACGGCCACGCTGGTGCAGGCGTTCGACGGCGATCCGTTCACCGCGCTGGAGGCGGCCGAGCAGGCGGGGATCGTCGAGGTCACCGGGGAGCGGTTCAGGTTCCGCGATCCGGCGGCCGGGCCCGTCGTCTACCACAACGCGTCGCTGCTGGCCCGCCGTGCCGCCCACCGATCGCTCGCCGGAGCGCTGGCCCACCACCGGCTCCGGCGAGCCTGGCACCGGGCCGCCGCGCTCGACGGCCCGCCCGAGGAACTCGCGGACGAACTCGAGGCCGCCGCCACCGCGACCGGCGCGCCGTGCCCGTTCCCCGAGCTGTCGCTCGCCTACGAACGGGCCGCCGAACTGAGCACCCGCGGCGACACCAAGGCGACCCGGCTGGCCGCCGCCGCGCAGTACGCCCGCCTCGAAGGCCGCCCCCACCGCGCGCACGCCCTGCTCGACCGGCTCCGCAGCGGCACCATCTCGGCCGAGCTGCGCCAGCAGGCCGAGAGCATCCGGGCCCGCCTGGAGTTACGCGGCGGCGAGACCAGCTTCGCCCGCGACGAACTCCTCGCGGTCGCCGCCTCCCTGCTCGAACGCGACCGCACGATGGCGGTCCGGGCCTTGGTACGCGCCGCCGAGGCCAGCTATCTCGCCGGAGACCACCAGCGTTTCGTCGTCATCGCCCGCGACGCCCTGACGCTGCGCCGCGACGACGACCCGCCCGCGATCCGGCTGATGTTCGAATATCTGACCGGCATGGCCGAGTCGTTCCGCGGCCGCCACGCCGAAGCGGCGGGCCCGCTGCGCCGGGTCGTCGAACTGGCCCCCCTGGTCCACAGCCCGTCGGTACTGGTCTGGGCTGCCGTGTCGAGCCTGATGCTGGGCGACGACGTGCAGGCCTTCCGGCTCTCCACCCGGGCGGTCGAGACGGCCCGCGCGCTGGGTGCGGTGGCGACCGTGCCGCAGGTGCTGGAGTTCGCGATCAACAGCCAGTACTGGCTCGGCCGGTACGCCTCGGCCGCCGCCAACGCCTCGGAAGGGCTGCGGCTGGCACAGGAGACCGGCCAGCGCGGCAGCGCCGGACAGCACCTCGGCTGGCTGTCGATGATGGCCGCCGTGCAGGGCGACGAGGAGACCGTCCAGACGCGGGCCCGCGCCGCGATCGAACTCGCGGGCGCCCACGGGGTGAGCATCGCCGGGGCCCTGGGCAACTGGGCGCTGGCCCAGATCGACCTGGCCTCGGGCCGCCCGGCGGCCGCGGTGCAGCGGCTCCGGCCGACCGCACGGGCCGACGTGCGCAACACCCATCTGGTCGTCCAGGTCACCGCGACCCCCCACTTCGTCGAGGCCGCCGCCCGCACCGGCGAACGCCACCAGGCCGCCCGCGCCCTGCGCGTCTTCGAACGCTGGGCCGAGAGCACGGGGAGCCCCGACCGGCGGGCGCTCGCGGTCCGCTGCCGCGCCCTGCTCGCCCCTCCCGGGGAGGCCGACGAACTGTTCCGCACCGCTCTCGACCTGCACCATCAGGGCTTCTCCGAGTTCGAAACGGCAAGAACCGAGTTGTTGTACGGCTCCGCTCTGCGCCGCGACCGCCGTCCGGGCGCGGCGAGAGAGCACCTGTACAGCGCGCTCGACACGTTCGAGCGATACGGGGCACGGCTGTGGGTCGACCAGGCCCGGAGCGAGCTGCGCGCGGCCGGGGAGGCTGTTCGCACGACGCGGCCGAAGGCGGCCGAGGAGCTGACGGCGCAGCAGTTCCAGATCGCCCGCATGGTCGCCGACGGCGCGACGAACCGCGAGGTCGCGGCCCAGCTGTACTTGAGTCCCCGGACCGTGGAACACCATCTGCGGAACATCTTCGCGAAACTCGACATCCGATCGCGGGTCGACCTGGTCCGGCTGCTCACTTGAAAGCGGTCTTGGACGACTTGGGCCCGCCCGCCCGCGTAAAGGGCGGCCGAAGACCGAGGTGAAACTTGAGGCGACCGGCTCCGAGAGATCGGGAGGCTCTGCCTGCTCGCAGAGAAGAGACCCTCACCGGAACTGGATTCGCCTGCTCTCACCTGGAAGAGAACGGCCCGCGCGCGACGACCAGTCGAAAAGGAGCGGGTGGGTTCGCTCCTCCGTCGCGCGCGAGCCGTCCGGTCAGGCGCCCGGGTCCAGGACGACGGTGTCGAACAGGTCGACGTAGTCGTGGTCCCGGGCGAGATGGAGGTAGCCGTCGGCGTCCAGGTGGCCGCGTTCCCCGGTGCGCAGGACGCCGCGCAGGTCGTCGCCTCTGGCCAGGTCCGCGGCCGATCGGACGGAGCCCATGCCGACGGTGTCGCCCTCGTAGACGACCTCGCCGCCCGCGATGGACAGTTGCCCGCCGGGCAATGCCGGACCCACCGAGCCGGGGCGGGCGTGGCCGGGTGGGGTGGCGGCGATTCCGTACAGGAGGGAGGAGAAGCCCTCCGGCGGGGAGCCGCCGACCATGGTGAGGGTCCGCAGCGAGCGGTGCCGGACGGGCGCCCAGCCGAGCCGGTGGAGCAGCGCGAAGACGCGCGGCGAGGCGGCGAACGACCCGCACGCCCAGCGTTCGGCGGCGGCCCAGAACTCCGCGCCGGCGACCGAGCCCTCGGCGGCGACGACGGCCGCACCGGCCGCCAGGTTGGCGTTGAGCAGCGCCAGCCCCGCGCCGGTGAACAGGGGCGGGCTGGTCAGCGTGGCCTCGCCGGAGCGGAGGCGCAGCGCCCGCGCCACCGCCACGCCCTCGGCCTGCACGGCCCGGCGGGACAGCCGCATCCCGCCGGGCCCGTCCAGGAGCACGACCGCCAGGTCGGGGTGGACCGGGGCGCCGGGGTCCGTGCGCACCCATGCCCGGCCGGCGGCGCGGTATCCGGGTGGCGGTGCCCCCGGCGCCCCGAGCAGGACGGCCGGCGCGAACCTGGTCGCGAGTTCGCCCGCGCGGGATCGGACGAGCCGCGGGTCGACCGGCGCCACCGGCCGCCCCGAGCGCAGTGCGGCCAGGTAGGTGATGATCACCTCGGCCGTCGAGGGCGCGGCCAGCATCAGCAGCCCTTCGGGCAGCCGGGCCAGCCGCAGCGACGCCCGCTGGATGGCCCGCCGCAGCACCGGACCGTAGTAGATCTCGTCGGTGCGCGCGTCGATCACCCGGGTGTCCCGCGCGTCGAGCGCGGGGGTGTCCTGTCCGGGTTCACCCGATCGCGCGGATGCCCGGCCGCGTGGAGGATTCGGGGCGAGCCCGGACAGGAGCCGGGGGTGGGGAATCGCTGCGCAGATCCGCTGCGGAGGCATGGGGCGCTCCTCGATCTGAGGGGGGCGTGCTCTGGGACCGTGAGCGTAGGACGGCCGAATCCTGCGATGCCACGACTGGTTCCAAATATTGGAACAAATGGCATCTATGTCGATTCGGTCGGCGAGTTCGCCCCAGAAGGACCGACCATCCCGATGCCCGCCATCTCGATGACGAGGGCATCTCGACGAGGAGGGCGATCACCCTGCGAGCCGGGCCGCTCTCAGCGTCACCGCGAGCTCGTGGCCGGCCCGGCGGACCGCCGCCTCCGCCGACCCCGTCCGCAGCACCGCGACCGGGCCCGACACCCCCACCGCCACCGCGCCGAAGTTCGGCACGCCCAGCACCGGGACCGCGATCGCGCTCAGGCCCTGGACGTACTCCTCGACGCACCACGCCACCCCCTGCCGGCGGATCACCGCCAGCTGGCGTTCGAGCACGCCGGGGTCGGTGATGGTGCGGTCGGTGTGCCGGCGCAGCGGCGTCCGGAGGTCGGCGGGGCCGCCCTGGTAGGCCAGGAGGACCTTCCCGGACGCCGTGCAGTGGACCGGCGCGAGTTCGGCCGTCCGCCACAGCGCCTTGGAGTGGGTGCGCGGGTAGAGGGTCATCACGTACTCCACCTGGCGGTCGGTCAGGACCGCGATGGAGACGATCTGGCGGGTGTGCTCGTACAGCTCCAGCAGGTGGGGGGTGGCCATGCGGCGCAGCCACTGGAACTGCCTGACCCGTTCGGGCTGCGCGTAGGTCCGCAGCGTGGCGGCGACGCGATAGTCGGCTCCGGTACGGCCCACGAGATCGTCCGCCTCGAGGGCGGCGAGCAGCCGATGCACCGTCGACTTGGGCATCTGGACCTGGCGTGCCAGTGTGGTCAGGCTCACCGGCTCCGGCGACGTCGCCAGAGTGCGTAGGACGACCATGGCTTTCGCCAGCGTGCCGATCCGTTCCATGACGGCCCCTTCAGCGCGTGTTGACGTCCCCGAAAAAAACCGACCGGAATGTATTTTTATAGGGCGGACTCGGGGCGAACTGAAGGGGGGACAGCAGAACCTGTCTGTCAGGTGAGGGCGAGCGCCTCGGCCCGGCGGACCGTGGTCCGGGGCGACGGTTCGGCCTGGATGCCGAACAGCACGACGCGCCACATCTCGCGCAGCCGCTCCTCGGTGTCGGTGCGGCCCATGGTGTCGCTGACCTGGAAGACGCCGAAGAACGAGCTCACGACGACGCGCGCGGCCTCCTCGGCGGTGACGCCCTCGGCGAGCTCGCCGGCCCGCTCGGCCGCCTTGAAGACCTCGGTGAACGCGATCTCCCAGGCGCCGACGTTGCGGTCGAGGGCCAGGCGGGCGCCCGCGCGCATGACGGGCTCGTCGCGGAACGCCTTGGTGATCGCGAAGGTCAGCGCGACCACGACCACGACCGGGTCGGACTCCTCGGCGCAGAAGCGCTTGACGAGGGCGGGCCAGCGTTCGAGCTGGCGCTCGACGATCGCCTCGGCCACCGACTCCTTGTTCGGGTAGTGGAAGTAGATCGCTCCCTTGGTGACCCCCGCCCGCTCGTGGATCTCGGTCAGGCTGGTCCCGGCGTACCCGTTGGCCGCGAAGATCTCGGCGGCCGCGCGGAGCAGCCGTTCACGGGTCGCCAGTGCACGCTGCTGCACGGCCCTCGCCTCCTACGGGTCCCGACCCCACAGACGGAACCCTTTCAGAGGTTAACACGGGAAGAATCTACCAAATCGGGTAACGAACCCACTACGGATAATCACCTACCATTTCATTATTTTGTGGTCGAGTCATTCGAATGCAAACTCGTAATTGACACTCCGAAGATCGCCCCTGCATTATTGATCCGTTCGGCCAGCCCAATGAGGTTTCTCGCGCGGGCCCCCTGAATTGTTTTGCTTCGCCGCAGGAACAGGAGTCGAGTTGACCGTTGAGAACGAGCAATTGAGCCTGGGCACGGCGGCGGCCAGGAAACTGGCCACCACCACCAAAACCGTGCCCCAGATGCAGGGCATCAGCAGCCGCTGGCTGCTCAAGGTCCTGCCCTGGGTCCAGGTCTCGGGCGGCGCCTACCGCGTCAACCGCCGCCTGTCCTACGCCGTCGGAGACGGCCGGGTCACCTTCACCGTCCAGTCGGGCCAGGTCAGGGTCATCCCGGCCGAGCTCACCGAGCTTCCCCTGCTCCGTGGTTTCGACGACCCCGACACCCTGACCACCCTCTCCGAGCGCTTCACCCAGCGGGAGTTCTCGGCCGGCGACGTCCTGGTCGAGGCCGGCCAGCCCGCCGACCACGTGATCCTCGTCGCCCACGGCAAACTGACCAAGATCGGCACCGGCCCCTACGGCGACCAGGTCGCCCTGGGCCTGCTGGCCGACGGCGACCACATCGGCGACCACACCCTGCTGGCCCCCGGCACCTGGGACTTCACGGTCAAGGCCACCACGGCCGGCACCGTGCTGACCCTCCCCCGCAGCGAGTTCGAACGGCTCGTCGACCAGTCCGACGCGCTGCGCGCCCACGTCGAGTCCTACCAGGCCGACTCGGGCCGCCCGCAAGACGAATACGGCGAGCACGCCATCGAGCTCTCCTCCGGCCACCACGGCGAGACCGCGCTGCCGGGCACCTTCGTCGACTACGAGACTTCACCACGCGAATACGAACTCAGCGTCGCCCAGACCGTGCTGCGGGTGCACTCACGCGTGGCCGACCTCTACAACGACCCGATGGACCAGATCGAGCAGCAGCTCCGGCTCACCATCGAGGCGCTGCGCGAACGCCAGGAACACGAGATCGTCAACAACCGCGAGTTCGGCCTGCTCGCCAACGCCGACCTCAAGCAGCGCACCCACACCCGGTCGGGCCCGCCGACCCCCGACGACGTCGACGAGCTGCTGTCGCTGGTGTGGCGGGAGCCGTCGTACATCCTGGCCCACCCGCTGGCCATCTCGGCCTTCGGGCGGGAGTGCAGCGCCCGCGGGGTCTACCCGACCAGCGTCGACGTCGGGGGGCACCACTTCCCGTCGTGGCGCGGGGTGCCGATCCTGCCCTGCAACAAAATCCCGGTGACCGAGACCCGCACCTCTTCGATGATGGTGGTGCGCCTCGGCGAGGAGAAGCAGGGGGTGGTCGGCCTCCACCAGGTCGGCATCCCCGACGAATACCAGCCGTCGCTGTCCGTGCGATTCATGGGCATCGATGAGAAGGCCATCATCAAATATCTGGTGAGCGCCTACTATTCGGCCGCGATCCTCGTCCCCGACGCCCTCGGAATTCTGGAGAACGTCGAAGTCGGTCATTGACGAATGGTTCCCCCAGGGCGGCCCGTGCGTGAATTCCTCGGGCCGCCCTTTTGTTTACCATCAGCAAGGGAGTGGCGTGAACGATCAACTGAGCCTGGGCACGGCGGCGGCCAGAAAACTGGCCACCACCACCAAAACCGTCCCCCAGATGCAGGGCATCAGCAGCCGCTGGCTGCTCAAGGTCCTGCCCTGGGTCCAGGTCTCCGGCGGCGCCTACCGCGTCAACCGCCGCCTGTCCTACGCCGTCGGAGACGGCCGGGTCACCTTCACCGTCCAGTCGGGCCAGGTCAGGGTCATCCCGGCCGAGCTCACCGAACTCCCCCTCCTACGCGGTTTCGACGACCCCGAGGCGCTCGACGCGCTCGCGGGCCGTTTCTCCCAGCGTGACTTCGCCGCCGGTGACGTCATCGCCGGGCAGGGCGACCAGGCCGACGAGGTGATCCTGGTCGCCCACGGCAAACTCACCAAGGTGGGCACCGGCGCCTACGGCGGGGAGACCGCGCTCGGCCTCCTCGCCGACGGCGACCACGTCGGCGATCACGCCCTGCTCGCCCCGGGAACGTGGGACTTCACCGTGAAGGCCACGACGGCGGGCACGGTGCTGACGCTGGGCCGGCGCGCGTTCGAGGAACTGACCGACCGCTTCGAGACGCTGCGGGCGCACGTGGAGGCGTACCGTAGCAGCCCGGAGAAACCGCAGGACCGGCACGGACAGGCGGAGATCGCGCTCGCGTCGGGCCACCACGGCGAGGCCGCGCTGCCGGGCACGTTCGTCGACTACGAGACCTCACCGCGCGAATACGAACTCAGCGTCGCCCAGACGGTCCTGCGGGTGCACTCACGCGTGGCCGACCTCTACAACGACCCGATGGACCAGATCGAGCAGCAGCTCCGCCTGACCATCGAGGCACTGCGCGAACGCCAGGAACACGAGATCGTCAACAACCGCGAGTTCGGCCTGCTCGCCAACGCCGACCTCAAGCAGCGCCTCCAGTCGCGGTCGGGCCCGCCCACCCCCGACGACATGGACGACCTGCTCAGCCGCCGCCGCAAGACGCAGTATTTCGTGGCCCACCCGCAGGCCATCGCCGCCTTCGGCCGCGAGTGCACCAAGCGCGGCATCTACCCGACGAACGTGGACGTCGAGGGGGTCCGCCTGACGGCCTGGCGGGGCGTCCCGATCCTGCCGTGCAACAAACTGCCGATCAGCGAGGCCCGCACCACCTCGATCATGGCCATGCGCCTGGGCGAGGACAACCAGGGCATCGTGGGCCTGCACCAGACCGGCATCCCCGACGAATACCAGCCCGGCCTCAACGTGAGGTTCATGGGCATCGACGACCGGGCGGTGATCAACTACCTGGTCAGCGCCTACTACTCGGCCGCCATCCTGATCCCCGACGCCTTGGGCGTCCTGGAGAACGTCGAGCTAGGGCACCGATGACGACGACCGAAGCGGGGGCTCGCGACGTCGCGGAGGTGCTCGCGTGGAGCCGGGAGCTGGTTCAGCCGGCGATCCGGGCGGCGGTCGACTCGCTGCCCGCGTCGATGCGGCACATCTCCGGCTATCACATGGGCTGGTGGGACGAACGGGGCCGTCCGATCACCGTCGGTTCCGGCAAGTCGGTGCGCCCGGCGCTGGCCCTGCTGGCGGCCGAGGCGGTGGGCGGGTCGGCCGAGGGGGCGCTGCCGGCGGCGGTGGCGGTCGAGCTCGTCCACGACTTCTCGCTGCTGCACGACGACGTGATGGACGGCGACGCGACGCGGCGGCACCGGCCGACGGCGTGGCGGGTGTTCGGGGTGAGCCAGGCGATCCTGGCCGGTGACGCACTGGTGTCGCTGGCGTTCGCCCGGCTGGCCGAGAGCGGTCATCCGCTGGCCCACGAGGGGGCCGGGCTGCTGAACTCGACGGTGCTCGACCTGCTCGACGGGCAGAGCGCCGACGTCGGGTTCGAAGACCGGGCCGACGTGACCCTGTCGGAGTGCATGCGGATGGCCGGGTCGAAGACCGGCGCGCTCATCGCGTGCGCCTGCGCGCTCGGCGCCCTCTACGGGGGCGCCGACGCGAGGGCCATCGAGCATCTGCGCGCCTTCGGGGCCGAGCTGGGGCTGGCGTTCCAGCTGGCCGACGACCTGCTCGGCATCTGGGGCGACCCGGCGGTCACCGGCAAGCCGGTGTTCTCCGATCTGGCCAACCGCAAGAAGTCGCTGCCGGTGGTGGCCGCGCTCACGTCCGCGACCGGGGAGGCCGCGGAACTGGCCGCGATCTACCGGTCGGGCACCGTCCTGTCGGACGGCGAGCTGGCCAGGGCCGCCGAGCTGGTGGAGCGGGCCGGTGGCCGCGACTGGTGCCGCGAGACCGCCGACGGCCTGCTCGCGCGGGCCGCCGGTCACCTGGCGGAGGCGGGCTGCGCGCCCCGCCCGGCGGCCGAGCTCACCGGGCTGTCCACGCTGATGGCCCGGCGAACTCTCTAGCGGGACGCGGACGGCCGCCGGTCGGCTGTGAACTGCCCGACGGACACGAGACGGTGGGGCTGGGCGGCGACGAGGGCGCCCAGCACCCCGAACGTGCCGATCAGCCAGGCGGCGCTGACGATCGTGCTGAAGGTGTCGCCCCCGAGGATCGAGGCGGCCATCGTGACCGGGAACCACGCCCCGGCCAGCAGCGGCAGCCAGCACAGTACCCCCTGCAACCGTCCCTGGACGGCCATGACGACGCCGAGCACCAGCAGCAGCAACTGGCTGAGCGGCCAGCAGGCGTCGATCGCGGCCAGCCAGAGCGGGAAGTCGTCGTGTGACTTGTAGCCGAACGAGAGGGCGTTCAGCACGAACGCGCCGGTCAGCGTGGCCATTAGGACGTACGGCAGGAAGCGGGTCACCCCGTCGCCCGCCAGGCGCTGCTGGGCCACGAGCACGATCCAGGCGAAGACGCCGACGACGAACAGCATGCCGGTGACGGTGTCGAGGGTCTGGATGCCCTCGTAGATCTTGTCGCCGACGATCAGCGTGCCGATCGCCCACGCGGTGGCGCCGAAGGTGAGCAGCAGGCCCGCCGGGCGGACCTGGGCGGTGCGGGTGGAGACCATGAGGCCCTCCTGGTTGGGGAACGTGCGAAGCGACTCCAAGAGTGGTGATCGCCCGTCCCGGGCGCCCAGGGAGCAGGAGTCCCGTCTTTTCCGGGACGCCGGCCCCTGCCGGGAATGTCCGGTCGTGTGGCACGCTTTCCGGATGCTCCCCTCCCTCTCGCGCCGCACCGTGGCCGCGCTGTCGATCGCGGCGTTCTGCCTGGTCGCGGCGGTGCTGGCGGCGTGGGCGGAGATCCTCACGGGAGCGGTGACCCGGCCGGGCCCGATCTCGTTCTCCTCGTGGTCGTCGACCGTGCCCGGGGTGGCTCTGGCGGTCGCGGGGGCGGTGCTGGCGCTGCGGCTGCCCCGCCACGCGGTGACCTGGATCCTGCTCGCGGGCGGGCTGACCACCGCGCTGAACGGGCTGGGGGCGGCGTACGCGGGCTATTCGATCACCCACCACGGCGGCGCGCTGCCGCTGACCGCGCCCGCCTTCTACGCGGGGGCGCGGCTCGGGCCGTTCATGAATTTGGTGCCGGTGCTCGTCCTGCTGTTCTTCCCGGACGGGCGGCTGCCGTCGGCGCGGTGGCGCCGGCCCGCCTGGCTGAGCCTGGGCGGGACCGGCTTCGCGGTGCTGGTGTTCCTGGCCGTGCCGTGGCACATCGTGGAGCCGGGTGAAGAGTGGCCGGGGCTCGACGTCGCGTTCGTGCGGCTGCCCGACGAGGTGTGGCGGGTGCTGTTCGGGGTCGCGCCGGTGCTGATCGCGGTGACCCTGGTGGTCTCGGTGGCGGCGTTCGTCGCCCGGTTCCGGGGTGCCGACCGGGTGCGGCGGGCGCAGCTGCGCTGGATGCTGCTGGCCGGGCTGCTCAATGTGGTCCTGCTGGCCGCTCCCCTGGTGGCCGACTGGCTGCCCGACGACGCGGTGTTCGTGGCGGCGATCGTGGCGCTGGCCGCTGCGGTGCTCATCGCGGTCGGCCGGTATCGCCTCTACGACATCGATCCGGTTCTCGGCTGGACGCTCGTCTACGGCGCCCTGGCCGCCGCCGTCGTCGGCATCGACGTGACGATCTTCGCGGGCATGAGCGCCCTGGTCGAGGAGCCCGCGGCGGCCGTGCTCGCGGCCGGGGTGGTCGCGGTGCTCTACGGCCCGCTGCGCACCTGGATCCAGAAGAAGGTCGGCGGGGTGCTGCGCGGCGAACCCTACGACGTGGTCTCGGCGCTGGCCCGGCGGCTGGAGGAGAGCGCGGGCCCGGAGGAACTCCTGCTCGCGGTGGCCACCGCCGTGGCGTCGGCTTTCCGATCTCCTTTCGTACGAGTGGAGCTCGACCGCCCCAGCGGAGGAGTGGTGGCCGTCGAACACGGCACCCGGCGCGACGACGGGGTGGTCGTGCTGCCGTTCGCCTACCGTGACGTGGAGATCGGCCGGCTGACCCTGGTCCCCCGGGCCGGCACGAGGCTGGCCGAGGCCGACCAGCGACTGCTGGCCGACGTGGTCAGGCAGGCGGCGGCCGCCGTGCGGGCCACCGCGCTCACCGAAGAACTGCAGCAGAGCCGCGAACGCCTGGTCGGCGGGGTCGAGGAGGAACGCAGGCGGCTCCGCCGCGACCTCCACGACGGCCTCGGCCCGACCCTCGCGGCGGCGGCGCTGAAGGTCGAGGCCGCCGGGAACCTGATGGACCGCGACCCGGCGCTGGCCCGGGAGGCGCTCGGCCAGGTGCGCGGCGACCTGTCGACGGTCCTCAACGACGTCCGGCGGCTGGTCCACGACCTGCGTCCCCCGGCGCTCGACCAGTTCGGCCTGGCCGGAGCCCTGCGTCAGGCGGCCGAGCGCTTCGGCGAGGGCACGGTGGCGATCGTGGTGTCCACCGCCGGAGACCTGACGGGCCTCCCGGCGGCGGCGGAGGTGGCGGCGTACCGGATCGGGTGCGAGGCGATGGTGAACGTGACCCGGCACGCGCGGGCGGCGCGCTGCGAGGTGCGGCTGACCGCGACCGGCGGCACGCTGGAGGTCGAGATCGTGGACGACGGGCGCGGGCTGCGTACCGGAGAAGGAGTGGGAGTGGGCCTGCTGGCGATGCGCGAACGCGCCGAGGAACTGGGCGGCCGGTGCACCGTCACCGGGGGCGCGACCGGGACGAGGGTGCACGCGGTGCTGCCGCTGGCGGTACCCGCGTGACCCGGGTGCTGATCGCCGACGACCACCCCGTCTATCGCGACGGGCTGCGCATGATGCTCGCCTCCACCGGCGAGGTCGACGTGGTCGGCACCGCCGCCGACGGCGGCGAGGCGGTGGAGAAGGCGCTGGACCTGCGCCCGGACGTCGTCGTGATGGACCTCCAGATGCCCGTCATGGACGGCGTGACGGCGACCCAGCGGATCGTGGCCGAACTGCCCGGCGTCGGCGTGCTGGCCCTGACCATGCACGACGACGACGAGACCGTCTTCTCGGCGGTGCGCGCCGGGGCCCGCGGCTACCTGGTCAAGGGCGCCGGGCAGACCGAGATCCTGCGCGCCATCAAGGCCGTCGCCGGCGGTGAGGTGATCTTCGGCCCGGCGCTGGCGTCCCGGGTGACCCGGTTCTTCGCCCGGCTGCCCTCGGAACCGTTCCCCCAGCTCACGGCACGTGAGCGGGAGGTGCTGGCGCTGATCGCGGCCGGTCTGTCGAACAGGCAGATCGCCGATCGTCTCTTCCTGGCCCCGAAGACGGTCCGCAACAACGTGTCGAACGTGTTCGCCAAACTCCAGGTCGCCGACCGCGCCCAGGCCATCATCCAGGCCCGCGAGGCCGGTCTCGGCCGTCAGGTGTAGGTGTCGAACGCGAGCTTGACCGCCACGACCAGCCCCGCGACGGCGGTCAGGATCCGCAGCGACTGCCCCGGCAGCCGCCGGGCGATGAAGGGCCCGATCCAACCGCCGACGATCATCCCGATGGCCAGCGGCACGACCACGTCCCACCGCACCGGCCCGAACAGCACGAACCCGATCGCCGCGACGCCGTTGGACCCCATGGCGATCACGTTCTTGACCGCGTTCACGTGGGCCGGACTCTGGTCGAGCGCCGCCGACAGGATGGCGAACATGATCACCCCACCGGCCGCCCCGAAATAGCCGGTGTAGATCGAGACGACGTACACCCCGATCCAGAGGTTGGGCCCGTGCAGAGCCGCGGATCTGGGCGCCCGCAGCAGCACCAGCGACGCGCCCGCGACCAGCACGGGCGCGACCAGCTCGAACGCCCTCGGCGGCGTGAGCAGGAGCAGCGCGGCCCCCGTGGCCCCGCCGAGCGCCGTCGCCGTCAGCAGGCGCAGCACCAGAGGCGACTGCCCCTTGAGCTCCGGCCGCGACGAGACCGCCGACCCGACCCCGGTGAAGGTGAGCGAGACGGTGTTGGTGACGTTGGCGGCCAGCGGCGGCAGGCCGAAGGCGAGCAGTGCGGGATAGGAGACGATCGACGCGAGTGAGACGACCGTGCTCACAATCCCCGTCGCCACCCCCACCAGGGCAAGGACGAGGATTTCCACGCACCGAACTCAATCACAAGATCATTTCAGTACGCGCTCGGGGAGGACGCGACCGCCTTCGGCGTCACCCGGTGGTCGGTGAGGTGCAGGTCGCCACCGAGATCGGCCCGCAGCTTGTCGAGCGTCTCCCTGGTCCCGAGCACGGTCCAGAGCCGCCCCACGAGATGGGGGTTGTACTCGGGCGCCTGATCCATCCAGGCGTCCTTCCCCTTCTCGGTGGCGAAGGTGTTGACGAAGAAGTCCCCGGCCTTGGTCGAGCAGGCGCCGGTGCGAAGCTCTTCGGCATCGACCTGGATGTTCACCTTGCACCCGACCTTCTTCGCGAGTTCTTCGACGGTCGGGGCGGGCCCGGCGTCGACCTTGGCGGCCGCGACCGGAGCCGGGTCGGATTCCTGATAAGCCACCCCTGCGGGCGAGTCGCCACCCGAACAGGCGGACAGCGACACGACGGCCAGGGCGGCGACGGCAAGGGCGGCATGGCGCGAAACAGTCAGCACGCTCGGGGATACGCGGGGGAAAGAACGGAGGTTCAATCCGGTGAACCGAAGTGACCCCTGGGGCGTCCTGTCTGGCAAGGGAGGCCCGAATGAACGTCCTGGAAAACCTCCTGGACGGGGATCTTCGTTTGGAGCTCGTCCTCGTGGAGGCCCTCCATTGGGAAGCCGATCGGCTGGCCGCCCCAGCCGATCACTGAAAGGCACCACCGTCCCGCCCCCCGGCATGTGGGGGGCGGGACTCGCGCATGTAGGGCCCGTTTACGGGAAGTTCCTTCTGACCTGGCACGCTTCGAAGGAGTTTCACTGATGACACAGCAGGCCGACGTTGTCGTGGTGGGTGGAGGCGTCGTCGGGCTGACGACGGCGATCGCCCTGAACGAGGCCGGGATGCGGACCCTCGTCTGGACCGCCGAACTCCCCCGGCGGACCACCTCCGCCGTAGCGGGAGCGTTGCTCGGCGGCCCCGTCATGACAGAGCCCCGGGCCGACGCGATGCGCTGGCAGACCACGGGACTGGAGATCTTCAACGAACTCGCCGCGCGCCCGCACACCGGCGTCACCTCCGCACGGGGCCGCCTGGTGTCGAAGCTGGGCCCCGGGACCCCTCCGTGGGCCCGCGACCTGCCGGGCTTCGCCGAGTGCTCCCCTGAGGAGCTGGCGGGGTTCCCCAGCGGGTTCTGGATCACCAGCCCGGTCGCCGACATGCCCTGTTACCTCGACTACCTGGTCGACCGGCTGTGCCAGTCGGGCGGGGACCTCGAGGTGTGCACGGTCGCCTCGCTCGAGCAGCCGACCGCCGTCGCACCGGTCGTGATCAACTGCGCCGGCGTGGCCGGGGGGACGCTCGCGTGCGACGACTCGGTGACACCTGTCCGAGGGCAGCACGTGGTCGTCGCGAACCCCGGGTTGACCGAGTTCTTCTACGAGGGCGGCGCGGACGACGACTGGACGGGGTTCTTCCCGCACGGGGACCACGTCGTGCTGGGCGGGAACGCGCGCCCCGGCGACTGGAGCCTGGAGCCCGACGAGCGGCAGACGGCCGACATCATCAAGCGCTGCGCCGAGGTGGAGCCGCGTCTGGCCGACGCCCGGGTGATCAAGGTGGACGTGGGGCTGCGCCCCGGGCGTCCGTCGATCCGCCTGGAGGAGGAGAACGCCGACCAGGGGCGGTTGATCCACAACTACGGGCACGCGGGCGTGGGGGTCAGCATGAGCTGGGGCTGCGCTCTTGACGTGGTGAAACTAGTCTCAGCCTGAATCTACCGGAACCTGGATTAAGCAACATTCTGGGACAAACGGGTAGATCGATTCTCATTGTCATGCAGGCAGCAATTTTGTCAACGATGCCCAGGAGCAGGCGATACCATCCCGGCCATGGGGATCGTCAAGTTCTACAGACATGCATGGACACCTACTCCAGGAAAGGCGCTAGATCGAATCTTCCAGCGCGAGGAGTTGGACATTGCGATCAGCCTCGCCCGCGTCATAGCCGTAAACGGTATTTCCTCTGTCGCCGGCAACCCCCACGGATCTTATGATTCTTTGAGGCTTGAAGCCGAATTGCTGGCGACAGCACTCGACAACACGCAGATGAATGGCAAATTCCCATTACGCAGGACAAAAGCCTTCGACTGCTCATCCCTGCACATCAAGTCGTTCATTATCACCGCTGCAGGTCTCGGCCTATTGACCGCAAGCCTAGAAAGCCTGATTGTCAAAAATAAATTCAATCCACTTCAAATCAAACAATTCGACTTGATACCGGCCACGACGCCGAGGAAATCAAGTGGCAGAAATTCCAGGCCAGACCTGCTGATCAATTTACCCGGCGACCGCCAGTTGGTAGGTGAAGCAAAAGGCCGAAGAGACCATTCTGGACACTTCACCCAAGAAAAGAGGACATATCTTACCAAGCTGCATGAGTGGGCATCAAATAACGAGTTCAAAGGGTGTCCACTCGCACTGAGCTGGGCTTCAATTCTCGAGGACAGGACAATCTTAAGTCTTTATCATACCGATCTCACCAAGGAAGTGGAGCCCATACACGAAGAGCCCCGATACCAATATCCAAATTATGAGCCTCTCCCACCAACCACGGAGGCCTATCCGACAGCTCCGCCGAGAATGGCTCCAGAAGAGCTTGAGTGGGAGAGGTTGGTCAGCTCTCTGATCGAGCCAACTTTAGAGGAATCTGACGCAGATTCGCTGTGGTGGACCGCCCCGAACCCCAATCCCGACGATTACTTCCTTGCCGGTCTTCCCATTCGTGGCGAGTGGACAGCTCTCAGCGCAACCAGACGCTCTCTATTCGTTGGCGTGTTCAGAGAAACTCCTGAGGGCAGCACCTTGGAGAGAATCCGAAGGGCCTACATTTCCAGGCTTGAACGCAATACCGTCGCCCCTCTCGACATCGCCATGGAAGGACGACTCTTTTTCGCCGTAGCCCAGAATGAAGACCTTGCCACCTGGAGTTCCCTTCGCCGCGCCCTCGACTGACGGATGGGCCGACGGGCAGCGCTACCTCATTGCGATGACGACCTCGTCAAGCAAGCTTTCCAGCCCACTGCGCTGCCAGCCCATAGTCACAGTCGGTTAGGCCAGGTGGCGTTCGATGGAGGCCACCTTCTCCGCCATCCGGCCCGGCTCGCCGGTGCGGATGTCGGCCTTCAGGACCAGGCTGACGCGGTCACACTTCGCCTCGACGGCGGCGACCGCCGCGTGGACGACGGCCATCACCTGCTCCCAGTTCTCGCCCTCGATCGTGGTGAACATCGAGTCGGTGCGGTTCGGGAGGCCGGAGGCGCGGACCACGCGGATGGCTTCCGCCACGTACTCGCCCACCTCCTCGCCCTTGCCGATCGGGGTGACGCTGAAGGCGACAAGTACTGACATGACCTGACCTGCTCTCTTGGTAGCGTGGACCAACGTGGGCGATCTTGGGCATGAGCTGTGGTTCGGAGTGGGGCCGGAGCCCCGGGCGGACAGTCCGGCGTGGCTGGTGGATTTCGCCGTTCTCGCGGAGGAAGCCGGGCTCGATCTCGTCGCCCTCCAGGATCATCCTTATCAGCCTCGCCATCTGGACACGCTGACGGCCCTGGGTCAGATCGGCGCCCGTACCGAGCGGATCAGGTTGCTGCCCAATGTGGCCAATCTGCCCCTGCGGCCGCCGCAGATGCTGGCCAAGGCCGTGGCCAGCCTCGATCTCCTCACTAAGGGGCGCGTCGAGTTCGGGTTGGGCGCGGGGTTCTTCTGGGACGGCGTCGCCGCCTACGGCGGGTCCCGCCGGTCTCCCCGGGAGGCGGTGGACGCCCTCTCGGAGGCCATCGACGTCATCCGGCTGCTGTGGACGCCGGGCGAGCCCGTGAGCTACGACGGCGACCACTACCGGCTGGACGCCGCCCCGACGGGGCCGTTTCCGGCGCATCCGGTGGGGATCTGGGTAGGGGCGTACAAGCCCAGACTGCTCGAAGTCACCGGGGCCAAGGCCGACGGGTGGATTCCGTCGAAGGGCTATGTCTCCCGGGAGGAGCTCCCCAAGCTGAGCCGGATCGTCGACGAGGCCGCCGGTGGGCGCGCCGTCACCAAGGCGTTCAACATCAGTGGGAGTTTCGACCCGAGAGGCACCGGGTGGTTCGAGGGGCCGCCGGAGCTGTGGGCCGAGCAGCTCGCCGAGCTGGTGCTCGACCTCGGGATGAGCGTTTTCGTTCTCGGTACGTCCGACGAACGCCAGCTCAAGATCTTCGCCGCCGAGGTGGCGCCGAAGGTGCGCGAGCTCGTCGCGGCCGAACGTCCGGCAGCGGCTTCCACGATCACGACGCTCATCGACGACGCCTCCCGGCCTCGGCTGCCCAAGCGGGACCCTGCCCAGCTCTCGCGCCGGCAGCGGGAGATCGGCAACCGGCTCGTGCTGATCCACAACCACCTCCGGCAGGAGCTGGCCCGCATCGGGGAGGCCGTGGGGCAGGTCGCGGAGGGGCGGGCCGAGGCGGCGATGGTGCGGTCGATGATCAACGATCTGACCATGCGGCAGAACTACTGGACCCTGGGCAGCTTCTGCGCCTCCTACTGCCGGGTCCTGACCGCCCACCACTCGATCGAGGACGCGCACATGTTCCCCGGCCTGGTGGCGGCGCAGGCCTCGCTCGCGCCGGTGATCCAGCGGCTGGAGGAGGAGCACGAGGTCATCGCGGACATCCTCACCGGGCTCGACTCCGCCCTGGTGGCGATGGTGGAGGATCCGTCGGGGCTCGACGTGGTGCGCCGCCAGGTCACGACGCTGACGGAGGCGCTGCTGTCTCACCTGGCATACGAGGAGGAGGAACTGGTCGAGCCGCTGTCGAGACTGGAACTCGACGTCTGACCCGTCGCCCACGCCGCCAGCAGCACCAGTGCCACCACCACCAGCACGACCGCGCCCGCCCGCTGCCAAGCCAGTCCGAGCCCGCGTGCGGGCCGGGCGATCCGGGCCAGCATCTCCTCCCGCATCCCCGGCAGGAGAACAGGGACCAGCGCGGGGAGGTAGGGCCGCACCGCCTCCTCGGCTGTCTTCTCGCACGCCTCACACGCCCGCACGTGCCGATCGACGGCCAGCCGCACGGACCGTGTCAGCACGAATCCGTCCCATCCGTCCACGGAGAGGCAGTCCGGCGTCTCCCGGGCCAGGACGAGGAGGCGGAACCCGCCGGTCACCGTCAGGCGCAGGTCGCGCAGCATCAGGCCGGCCCGGGGCAGGTCCACGCAGAAGGCCTCGGCGATGTCCCGGCGGTCGGCGCCGCGGCGGATGACCATGTCGTAGAGCCGCCGATCTCTGGACGGCAACCCGGCGGCCACCTGGTCGAGGAGACGGCGGACCTGATCGTCGGAAGGGCCCCGCAGCGGCGCGCAGCCCTCGTGGTCGGACCACGGCGCCCAGGGCGCGTGGTCGTGGTAGGCGGCGATCAGGCTCTCGTGGAGGTCCTCGATGTCCACCTGGCCGCAGCGGCATGCGGCGATCCCCCGGACCTGCCGGTCGTAGATCGCGGTGAACGCGCGCTCGCGCGGGGATCGGTCCATCCCCACCAGGGTGGCCCCGGTCGACCAGGGGTTTCCGTTTCCGTACGAATCTTTCCGGCCTCAGCCGTCTTGGAGGACCGACAGGATGTTCCCGGCCGGGTCGGTGAACCAGGCGATCAACGGGCCGCCCTTGCGGAAGATCCCCTTCTCGTCGGTTCCGCCGTACACGAGGAACTCCACGCCCCGCCGGCGCAGTTCGTCGACGGCGGCCTCGATGTCGTCGACGGGGAAGTTGAGCACGGTGAACTCGGCCGGGACATGGTTGGGTTTCGGGTAGACCAGGATGTCGTGGCCGTCGGCGATGTGCAGGCGCAGCATGCCGTTGCTCTCCGAGACGCGCAGGCCGAGGATCTCCTCGTAGAACTTCCTGGCGGCGTCGGTGTCGACCACGGAGAACCCGCTGAAAGCCCGGGTGTTCTCGAACATGTGGCCCCCTCCAGTTCGGTACGGGTCGGGTTTCCACCCTAACCCCGGTGCGAAAAGAGGAAGATTGCGTCATACGCGCATGAAAGGAGTCCCCATGGAGGTCACACTTCGCCCGGTCCGGGCCAAGGATCTCGATCTCTTCGAGCGGGAACGCGCCGACCGGGAGGGCACCGGCCAATACCAATGGTTCGGGCACCGGCCGCCGCAGCCGTTCCACCGCGAATACGCCGAGAACGGGTTCCTCGGCGCCGACTCGGGCCGTCTCACCATCGAGGGCGACGGCGTCCCGGTCGGGTGGGTGACGTGGTGGATGAACTCGTGGGGGCCCGATCTGACCTCGTGGTGCTGGTCGACGGGGATCTGCGTGTTCTCCGGCTACCGCGGCAAGGGCATCGGCACGCAGGCGCAGGTCCAGCTCGCCACCTACCTGTTCGCGCACACCCGCGCCGAGCGCGTCCAGTCGTTCACCGACGCCGAGAACGTCGCCGAGCAGCGGGCGCTGGAGAAGGCCGGGTTCGTCCGCGAGGGCGTGCTGCGCCGGGCGCAGTGGCGTGAGGGGGCCTGGCACGATCAGGTGCTCTTCTCGGCACTGCGGCCCTGAAAGGCTCCGATGATCGTGTACGGCACCGCGAGCACGACGAACAGCACCCACGACGGCGCCAGCTCCGACCCGAGACCGTAGAAGGCGAAGGTCAGCACCGCCATGACCTCGGTGCCCAGCCCGGACATCGAGGTCACGGTCGCGCGTGAGCGGTCGGACAGGCCGTCCTGCAGCCGGGCGTCGGCCGCGGTGATCGCCCACTGGATGATCCCGAAGGCGGCGGCGACGAACACGAACCCCCACGGGCTGCGGACGGCCGCGCCGGCGATCAGGAACAGGCCGCCGGCGGCCGTGATCGGGCCCGTCCACCTGAGCCCGCGTCCGGCCAGGAAGCCGCCGACGGCGAACCCGGCCGAGACGAGCACCATCAGCGGCGGGACCGTCTCGTCGCCCACGCCGGTGCCCTGGGCGAGCAGCGGCAGATACTCGTCGAACGCCGACAGCCCGGTCACGGCCGAGACCAGAATCAGCCGTCTCAGCAGCTTCTTCGAGCCTCTGACCTCGCGGAACCCCGCTTTCAGGACGTCGAGGTAGCCGTCGTCCTCGTCGGGGTCCTCCCGGGTTTCCGGGAGCGTGCGGGCGATCAGGGAGGCGGCGACGAGGGTGGCCATGGAGGCGACGCCGACGGCCTGGTAGCCGCCCCAGGCCATGGCCGGGCCCGCGATCGCGCTGGCGATCATCATGGCGGTGGTGCCGATGGCCTCGGCGCGGCCGGTGACGCGGGGATAGGCGTCGGAGGCGTCGAGGCGGGCCAGTTCCTCGTAGACGAGGGCTTCCGACGTGCCCGAACTGATCGCGGTCGCCACGCCCCAGAGCACGAACCCGGCCACGAACGACCAGTAGCCCGGCAGGAACGTCCACAGGCCGAAGCCGGTGGCTGTGAGCAGGGGTGACAGCACCAGGAGGCGACGGCGGGAGAACGCGTCGGCCCAGGCTCCTGACGGGATCTCCAACAGGAACGAGGTCAGCGACCAGATGACGAAGAGCGTGGAGATCTGGCCCGCTGAAAGCCCGTTGTCGGCGAAGAGAAGCGCGTACACGGGATAGAGGAGAACGAACTCCTCGAAGAACACCATGGCGTAGAGACGCCGGGCGAATCGGGACTCAGGTGAAGATCAATGTCGCCAGTTCATGGCCACACCATAACGGACCCCCACGAACCGGCGCGCGTTGTTTTTTCGCGCGCCGCCGAAGGCTGATGCCCGCTCCACATTTCCGCGCCGCTGGTGGATTCTTTCTTTCCGTTACGGCTCCGCCTGGCCGGCACCGCCCGCCGCCCCACTACTCGCCGCATCCGGCGCCAACCGGTCGCAGCGGGTTCACCCCCGTGACGTCGCGGAGCGCGGCGGAAGCGGATGACCGGCGCCGGATACGGCGCGGGGCGGAGACGGCGGGCGGGGCCAGGGTGGGCGGAGCCGTAACGGAAGAAGGATTTTCAGGGTTTCGGGCGGGGCCCCGGGGCCCGGCGGAAGGCGAAGGGTTCGGGTTCTCTGCCGGAGACGGCGAACCAGCACTCCCCCGTGCCCTCGCCGGCCAGGAGCTTTTCGAAGGCGTCGACCACGTCCTCCACATCCATGATCGGGAAGCCGCCCGCTTCGAGCATCACCCGGCTGTCGCCGAGGATCGCGGTGTCGGCGAAGGACGGGCAGAGGGCCTGGACCCTGATGTTGTCCGGCTCCAGGGACACGCCCAGCGAGCGGACCAGGCCGACGACCGCGTGTTTGTTGGCGGCGTAGATCGGGTCGAGGGGGATGCCGACGATGCCGGCCATCGAGGCGGTCGCGACGATGGTGCCGCCGCCGGAGGCCTTCAGCGCCGGGATGGCCGCGTGGGCGCCGAAGATGACGCCGTCGAGGTTGACTCCCATCGCGCGGCGGTAGAGGGCCAGGTCGAAGTCGTCGCCGATGCCGCAGCCCGAGGCCACGCCCGCGTTGAGGAAGGCCAGGTCGAGGCGGCCGTGTCTCGCCATCACGTAGTCGACGGCTCTGAGGTTGTCCTCCAGGTTCGAGACGTCGCACTTCACGTCGGCGGGGTCGGCGATATCGGCGACGACCACCGTCGTGCCGGATTCTCGGAGGCGGCGGGCGACCCCCGCGCCGATGCCGCTGCTTCCTCCGGTGACCAAAGCGACCTTCACAGTGGGATTCACAAGGGGATTCACAGGGGGAGTCCTCCCGTCGCGGCCCTGGTCGAGCCGGTGTCACGATAGGCGGCGATGGTGCGTTCGGCGATGCGCATCTGGTGGATCTCGTCGGCGCCGTCGGCGAATCTGGCCCAGCGGGCGTGCTGGAACATGCTCGCCAGAGGGGTGTCGGTCGAATAGCCGAGCGCCCCGTGGACCTGGATCGCCCGGTCGACGATGCGGTTGAGGCTGTTGGCCACGAAATGCTTGGCCATCGACACTTCGGTGCGGAAGTCCTCGCCCTTGTCGATCTTCGAGGCGGCGTGCAGGACCATGAGTTTGCACTGGTAGAGCTCCATCGCCGAGTCGGCGATCAGCCACTGGATGCCCTGTTTGTCGGCCAGCAGCGAGCCGTGGCTGTAGCGGTTGAGTGCACGGTCGACCATCATGTCGAGCGCCGTCTCGGCCTGCGATATCCACCGCATGCAATGCGCCAGCCGCGCCGGGCCCAGGCGATATTGGCCCAGGCGGTGGCCGTTGCCTCGCCCGCCCAGGATCTGGCTCTCCGCCAGGCGCAGGTCTTCGATGACGATCTCGCTGTGTCCGGTCGAGCCGTGCATGGTCTCGACCTCGCGCACGTCGGTCCAGCCGGGGCTGGGGATGTCGACCAGGAACGCCGTGGTGGCGCCGCGCTGCCCTTCCGGGATGTCGAGTTCGGTACGGGCGATGAGGATCGCGAAGTTCGCCCGGCGCGCGTTGGAGATGAACCACTTGTGGCCGTTGACGACCCATTCGTCGCCGTCCTGTACGGCTGTGGTCCGGATCAGCGTGGGGTCGGAGCCGGCCACCTCGGGTTCGGTCATCGCGAAGCACGACATGGCCCGGCCCTGGAGCAGCGGCTTGAGGTATTTCTCCTTCTGGTCCTCGTTCGCCCAGTGGTGCAGCGTGTGCATGTTGCCCTCGTCGGGGGCCTGGCAGTTGAGCACCCACGGGCCGAGCCGCGTCTTGGCCGCCTCCGACTGGACCATCGCCAGCGCGACGTGGCCGAGGCCCATGCCGCCGACGTCCTTCGGCATGTGGGGCAGCCACAGTCCTTCGGCCTTGGCCTTCTCGCGCAGGGCGAAGATCGTGCGGAGGTATTCGTCGCGCGGCAGGCCCTCGGTCGTCGCCGGGACGATGACGTCCTGGACGAACGCGCGGACCCGGCGGCGGATCTCCTCGTGCTCGGGATCGAGCGTGAAGTCGATGGCCATACGCATTACATTAATGCGGTCGCCTTAATTCTGAAAGAAGGAGCCGTGCCGTGGTCGCCGATGGCCGCCTTCGTCTCGTCCTGGCCGCCGAGAAGCTGTTCGCCGACCGGGGCATCGACGCGGTGTCGCTGCGGGAGATCAACGCCGCCGCCGGGCAGCGGAACGCGTCGGCGCTGCAGTATCACTTCGGTGATCGCGAAGGGCTGCTGAAGGCCGTGATGGCGCGGCACCTGCCGTCGGTGGAGGCCGCTCGCCACGAGTTGCTGGACGCCTTCGAGGCGGCGCCGCCTTCGGAGCCGCTACGGCCGCTGGCGGGGGCGTTCGTGCGGCCGCTCGCGGCGAAGCTGGCCGATGAGGAGGGCCGGCGGTATCTGCTGCTGCTGGATCAGGTGGTGCGCCGGGCTTCGCCTGGCGTTCTGAAGGCTTCCATTCATGAGCCGACGAGTGTCAATCGGTGGCGGGAGATCGTGGGGCCCCTGCTGCCCGAGATCGCCGTGACGCGACTGCATCGGCGGTTCACGGCGATCCGGGTGACGTACACGGAACTGGCCCGCAGGGCCGAAACGGGCTCGCGGGACGAGCGGCTCTTCACCAGCCACCTGGTCGACGTCGTCGCGTCGGTGCTGGCGACGCCGGTGTCCGAGGAGACAGCGGCCCTGCTGGTCACGCGACCGGGATGAAGACGATCTCCTTTCCGTCGGCGATGACCTGGCCCGACTGCGAGAAGGTGACGCTCTCGGTGAACGGCTGCGCGGTGTCGTAGAACCCATATGACCGGGTTCCGGAGATCGCCACCTCGCCCTCCTCGATGGTCTGCACGACGACGGAGCCCGTCTCGTCCTGCACCACGTTGTAGAGGGGATATTTGACGATCCGCCAATCGAGATCGTTGAGCGAGTAGTAGCCGGTCGAGTAGGCGAAGGGGCAGCCCGCCGGAGCCGCCTCGGCGCTCTTGGCGCAGGCGTCGAGATGGCCGCGCAGCTGCTTCCCCACCGCGGTCCACGCAGCCTCCTGGACCTGCGGGCTCAGGGTCGCCGTCGACGGGAGGCCGCCGGCGCCCGCGAAGACCGTCACCGGATCGAGCCGCCAGATCGGGTGGACAGGCAGGGTGACCTCATATCCGCCGGGATAGGCGCCGAAGACGAGCGCCCGGCGTCCCGGCACCGTCGATCCGCCCACCGTGACGGAGTCGACCGCCCCGGCGTCGACGTCGAGCTGGGACACGGCGCCACCCGTGATCAGCCAGCCGTGGAAGAGACCGGCGGTGGCCTGCTCGTTCCTGACGAGGGTCAGCAGGATCTCCTGTTCGCTCCCGCGAATCGTGTACGCCGCCGCCACCGTCGCCCGGTTCTCGTCGATCACGGCGTCGACGACGCGGACCGACTCCGGCGGTGTGTACGCCTTCCCCACCATGGCCGCCATCCCGTCGTCCGCCGTGGTGGACTCGACGACGAAGGCGGCCGCCGCCACGGGATCGCGCCCGGCGAGCCCGGCGAAGAACGAGCGCACGGTCTCCTCGGGCCCGAAGACCTGCCGTTCCACGATCTTGAGGACCGCCACGGTCAGGCACAGGGCCAGGAAGACGGCCACACCGACCATGAACGACCGCCGGCGTCCGGGGACGTGACGGACGAAGATGTCGGGCTGGGCGAGATCGGTCGTCATGGCCGGACCACCGGCTCGAACGGGGCGAAGTCGTCTTCCGGGAGCGGGTAGTCGCGGCCGGGTTCCTCGATGCGTTCGAGCCGGAACTCGTTGGGCGGATGCGAGGCGCGCATCGCCTCGACCCAGCCGTTCCGGCCGCCTTCGAACGACCGGCGGAACCGGGTCAGGATCCGCCGCATGCCGCCCCGGTATCCGGCGAGCACCGCCCCCTGGTCGGCGCGGTATTCGGCCCGCCGCGAGTCGGCCGCCTGCATGGGCACCACCAGATGGCGGACCGTCACGAACACCGGCCAGAACACCGTCCACACGAGGAAGCGCAGCACGGGGCTCTTCGCCTGGGCCAGCAGCCGGCCGCCCACCGCCTGGACGAGATAGAGCGGGAACGCGACCCCGCGGATGAATGCCCCGGAAACCGGATCGCCGTTGCGCCAGTGGACCAGTTCATGGGTCAGCACGGCTGCGATCGCGTCGCGGTTGTAGTCGAATTCCTCAAGGAATCCCCGATTGATCACGATATGCCGGGTATATGCGAAGGCGTTCGGTTCGCCGGAATCGTCCACGAGCAATATCGGATGATTGGCTAGTTTCAGCCGTGCGGCGGCTTCCGCGATCAGCGGAAACAGCAGATCCGCCTCTCGGCGGCTGAGTCTTCTCGCGCCGGTCAGAATAAGGATTCGGTGTTCGAATATCGTCCGGTAAAGCGTGTAGAGAAGACCGGCCATGACGCCCAGCGCCGTGGTGCCGAGCACGGCCGCCGCTCCGTCGAGGAAGCCGTCCTGGAACGGCCCCAGGAACACGGCGACGAGCCCGTAGGTGAACCCGATGATCGCCCCGGCGATCGCGCCCAGCAGCGTCGCCCCCACGCCACCGCCCTTCACCAGCCAGCCCTGCAGCGCGTCGCCCAGAACCGGCGCGTCGAGCAGCAGCGCGGGCAGCGCCGCGTCACCGGTGACCGCCGTGTACGCGAACGCGCCCAGGCCGCCGACGATCGCCAGCGTGACCGAGAATCCCAGCGCGGCCGGAAGGAACAGCCAGGCGGCGACGAGCGCGGTCACCGTTCCGCGCGGATTGCGGAGAATACAGGTTTCCAGCCACATTAGTGGAATGGGGAATTCGGCGGGCCACCCGGGAGCGAGCCTGGCCAGCAGAGACGGCCGTATCTCGACGGGATCGGCCACCGCACTTTCAACGTTCACGAGCCACTCTCGCATTCACCGTAAACCCCGAGCGAATGGACAGTATGTCGCTAGTTTGCGATTAATCCGTATTAGCCGGACAAATAACTGGAGTCCCAGGTTAAAAGGCCCGCTCGACCGGCTCCTCTTCACCGGAGCCGGTCGCCATCGAGTAGCTGCTAACCGCCGATCCAGGCCTTCAGCCAGGCCTGCTGGACCGGAAGGTGCGCCTCGGCGCCGCCTTCGTGGTTGTTGAACTCGTACTCCTCCATGTGCTTGGCCGCGCCTGCGTAGGCGTTGTAGGCGCCGTAGACGGTCGAGGGCAGGCAGATCTCGTCCATCAGCCCGACCGAGAACAGCGCAGGGGCGGCGGCCCGCCGGGCGAAGTTGACGCCGTCGAAGTAGGACAGGGTGCGCTCGACCCGCGCCACCTCCGACCGGTGGACCTTCAGATAACGGGAGATCTCCGTGTAAGGATCTTTGGGGGTCAGCCGGATCGAACGCGGGAAGTCGCAGAGGAACGGCACCTCGGGCATGGCCGCCACCACGTCGGGGAGCAGCCCCGACACCGCCAGGGTGATGCCGCCGCCCTGGCTGCCGCCGGTGACCGCGACCTTGGCCCGGTCGACGAGCGGGTGCTGCCTGACGGTCTCGACGGCCCGCACCGCGTCGCTGAACACGCGGCGGTAGTAATAGGTCGCCGGGTCGCCGATGCCCCGGGTCATGTAGCCCGGATGCGCGGGCGCCGAGCCTTCGGGGTCGGGCGTCTCGCCCACGGACCACCCGCTGCCCTGGCCACGGGTGTCCATGACGAGGTAGGCGTAACCGGCGCTCGGCCAGTAGAGCCACTGGTGCGGCAGGCCCCGGCCGCCGCCGTAGCCCTGATACTGCACGACACAAGGGAGCGGGCCCTCGGCGTTCGCCGGGACCAGGAACCACGCGCGGACCGGCTGCCCGGCCCAGCCTTGGAAGACCACGTCGTAGACGTCGACCGTGACCAGCCCGGTGACGACGGGCGAGAAGACCGGGGCGAGCTCATGGGAACGGGTCTCGGACAGCGTCGCGGCCCAGAAGTCGTCGAAGTCGTCGGGCTCCGAGACGGAGGAGACGTAGTGGCGCAGGTCGGGCAGCGGAAGATCTGAGTAGGGCATACAGCCCATCATCTTGGACGTCCCGCAGCACTGGCGATCAGCCCGCAGCGAAGCCTGAAATTTCAGAGACGGAGGCGCCGTTCACCGAGTCCGGCGCGCCTCGTCGTCGATACGCACCTCGCGCATGTACGGGGACCGCACGAGCGAGAATGGACAGTGCTGATCATTCGCCTCGGGCGGCTCGCATGATCGCGCGTTGGATGGGTTCGTAGCCCGTGCACCGGCAGAGGTTCGAGCGGACCAGATCGGCCACGCGCTCCGGGTGGTCGCCGATCGAGGGGTCGTTCTCCAGGGCCCCTGCGGCCATCATGAGGAATCCCGGGGTGCAGAAGCCGCACTGCAGAGCGCGTTCGGCGCTGAAGGCGCGTTGCAGCGGGTGCGGTTCGCCGTCGCGGCCCGCCAGGCCTTCGACGGTGTGGATGGGGTGGCCGTCGCACTGGACGGCCAGCATCAGGCACGACCGCACCGCCTCGCCGTCGACCAGCACTGTGCACGCGCCGCAGACGCCCTGTTCGCAGCCCAGGTGGGTGCCGGTCAGGGCGCAGTCGTCGCGCAGGACGTCGGCCAGGACGCGGCGGGGTTCGACGTCGAGCGGGTAGTCATCGCCGTTGACCGTCAGGGTGATCTTCATCGGATCGCGGCCTCTCTCAGTGTTCGGGCGACCAGGACGGCGATGACGTGGCGGCGGTACTCCACGTCGGCGTGGGGCTCGGGCACGGGGGCCGCGTCCTGGTCGGCGGCGGTGCGGCCGGCGCGGGTGAAGGGGTGGTCGGCGGGGACGCGGGGGCCTCCCGGGCAGGCGATCTCGGCGCCGATCAGGGACTGTTCCGCCGCTTCGGCCCTGATCGGGCGGTCGGCGCAGTTGGCCAGGCCGATCCTCGCCTCGGTGACCACGCCTTCGCGGATGGTGATGGCGGCCCCCACGGCCACCTGGGCGAAGGAGAAGCCCGTTCGGCGGTGTTCCAGGAAGCCCACGCCGGTGTCGGGGCTGAGGAGGGGGAAGCGGATGACGGTGATGAGTTCGTCCGGGCGGCGGGCTGTCCGGAAGGGGCCGAGGAAGTAGTCGCGGGCCGCGATCGTGCGGGTGCCGTGGGCTGCGGCCAGGTCGATCTCGGCGTCCAGGGCCATGGCGAGGGCGCACCACTCCGAGGCGGGGTGGGCCCAGGCGAGGCTGCCGACCATGGTTCCCCGGGTGCGGATGGGCGGGTGGGCGATGTTGACGACGGCTCGGGCGAACAGGCCGCCGAGCGGGCCGGGGACGGCTTCCGGCGACTCGAAGACCTTGTGACGCACCAGCGCGCCGACCTCCACCCTTCCGTCGGCCACGTCCAGGTGGTCGAGTCCGGGGACGTGGTTGACGTCCACGACCAGGGCCGGGTCCAGGCGCTTCAGGTGCATCTCCAGGAGGAGGCTCTGGCCGCCGGCGAGCACCTGGGCTCCCTCGCCGAGCGCGGCCAGGGCCTCGGGCAGGGTGCGCGGGGCGAGGTAGTCGAAGGTGGCGGGTTTCATCGGGCTGCCCTCCAGACGATGTCGGGGGTCAGGGGCATCTGGAGCACGTCGGCGTCGGTGAGTCGCAGGGCGTCGGCCACCGCGTTGACGATGGCGGGTGGGGTGCCGATGCAGCCGGACTCCCCCGCGCCCTTCGCGCCGAGCTGGGTCCTCGGGCTGGGGGTGCTGGTCTCCCTCAGGTCGATGGGCGGGATCTCGGCGTAGGTCGGCAGGAGGTAGTCGAGGAGGCCGCCCGGCAGCTGCGGGACGCCGTCTTCGCCGAAGGGGATGTCCTCGTAAAGTGCCTGGCCCAGGCCTTGGACGGCGGAACCGAAGGCCTGGCCTCGGACCACTCCGGGGTCGATGGGGTGGCCGCAGTCGTCCACGGCGACCAGGCGCAGGACCTCTACCGTGCCCAGGTCGGGGTCGACCTCCACGACGGCGATGTGGGTGCCGAACGGGAAGGCCATGCCGGCCTCGTAGCGTTCGTCGACCCGCAGCGGGCCGGTCAGTTTCACCAGTTCGGCCAGGTCGATGGTGGAAGGTCCCTGGATGACGCCTCCGGACCACTCCGTGTCGTCCACCGGGACCTCCCACAGCGTGGCCGCCCGTTCGCGGGCGCGGTCCATGAGGAGGGTCGCCGCGTGCTGGAGGCCCGCGCCGTCGATCTGGGCCGAGCGGCTGGCGAAGGAGCCCACGCCGTCCGGGGTCGCGGTGGTGTCGCCTTCGAGCAGGTGGACGCGGACCGCGTCCACTCCCAGGGTCTCGGCGACCAGCGCGGGGAAGACCGTCTCGTGGCTCTGGCCGCTGGGGGCCGCGCCGCAGCGGGCGGTGAAGGTGCCGTCGTCGCCCGCTTCGACGCCGACGTATTCGTACAGGCCGCCGGCCTCGCCGCCGGAGCGTTCGACGTAGCAGGACAGGCCGATGCCGATGGGGCGGGCGTCCGGGTCGGCGCGGCGGCGGGTCTGTTCGGCGCGCCAGGCGTCGTAGCCGAGGGTGCGCAGGGCCAGGTCGAGGGCGGCGGCGTGGTTCGCGCTGTCGTAGTCGCGGCCGGTGGGGGTCAGGTAGGGGAAGCGGTCCGGGGGGATGAAGTTGCGGCGGCGCAGGTCCACCGGGTCGATGTTCAGGCGGCGGGCCAGGGTGTCCATCGTGCGCTCCAGCGCGCTCGCCGCCTCCGGGCGGCCCGCGCCCCGGTAGGGGTAGGTGACCATCGTGTTGGTCAGGACCGAGCGGACGGTGGCGTGGACGCGGGGCGTCAGGTAGGGGCCCGTCGCCATCCACGCGGTCTGCATGGGGAGCGCGGCCCCCAGGTGGGGGTAGGCGCCCACGTCGGCGTCGATGATCAGCTCGTACGCGAGAAGCTTTCCCGAGGCGTCGGCGGCGAGCCTGACCCGCTGGTCCTGGCCCCGGCCACGGGTGGCGACCAGCATGGACTCCCGCCGGTCCTCCACCCACCGGACCGGACGGCCGAGCCGCAGGGCCAAGGCGACGACCGCGATGTACTCGGGGAACAGGGCGCTCTTGGAGCCGAACGTGCCGCCGGTGTCCCGCACCACCACGCGGATGCGGTCGACCGGCCAGCCGAGCAGACCGGCCAGTTCCCGGCGCAGCCGGTGCGGCGCCTGGTGTCCTGACCAGATGATCAGTCCGTCGCCCTTGGGCGCGCACAGGATGGTCCGGCACTCCATCGGCGAGGGCATCAGCAGCTGCTGGCGATAGTGGCCCTCGACCACGACCGCCGCCTGGTCCCACACGGAGTCGTCGATCGGCTCCCCGGCCTCGCCGTGGAAGGCGACGTCGGCCCGGTCCGTGGTCGACACCACCGCGGGCAGTTCGTCGATCTGGAATGCGACCTCGGCGGTGCCGTCCTCGGCACGGTAGCGGTCCTCGCCCAGGACCACCGCCAAGGCCTCGCCGGGATAGCGGATCTCGTCCTTCACCAGCGCCGGCCACTCCCAGCCGTCCGCGCCCATCGAGGCGACATGCGGAAGCGGCGGCAGGTCCGGCAGGTCGGCGGCGGACCACGCCCCGACAACCCCCGGCACGTCACGGGCGGCCGTGCAGTCCACCGACCGCAGGGCGCCGTGCGCGACGGGGCTGCGGACGAAAGCGGCTTCCAGGCAATCGGGCACGCGCAGGTCGGCGACGTAGCGGCCGGTGCCGCTGAGCAGCCGTTCGTCCTCGCGTCTCAACCAACGCTCCACCATTTGGACACTAGCTGTCCGTCCGGTGGGATCTCGATGGGCTTTGGTGAGGTTTGGGACGATTTTTCAGGCGGTGAGGGCAGCCGAGACGACCGTGCGGGCCTCCTGCTGGACCTCCGCCAGGTGGTCAGGGCCGAGGAACGACTCGGCGTAGATCTTGTAGACGTCCTCGGTGCCCGAGGGGCGGGCGGCGAACCAGGCCGAGGCCGTCTCCACCTTCAGGCCGCCCAGCGCCGCGCCGTTGCCGGGGGCGTGGGTCAGGACGTTGGTGATCGGCTCGCCGGCCAGGCTGTCGGCCGTGACCTGGCCCGGCGACAGCTTCGAAAGGATCGCCTTCTCCTCGCGGGAGGCGGGGGCGTCGACCCGGGCGTAGGCGGGGGCGCCGTAGCGTTCGGTCAACTCCCCGTACAACGCGCTCGGCGACTTGCCGGTCACGGCCGTGATCTCCGAGGCCAGCAGGGCCAGGATCAGGCCGTCCTTGTCGGTCGTCCAGACGTGCCCGTCACGGCGCAGGAACGACGCCCCCGCGCTCTCCTCGCCGCCGAAGCCGAGTGAGCCGTCGAGGAGGCCCGGCACGAACCACTTGAAGCCGACCGGGACCTCGACCAGGGTCCGCCCCAGGCCCGCCACCACGCGGTCGATCATGCTGCTGCTGACCAGGGTCTTGCCGACGCCGGCGTCGGGGCGCCAGCCGTCGCGGTGGGCGTAGAGGTAGGAGATGGCGACGGCCAGGTAGTGGTTGGGGTTCAACAGGCCGCCGTCGGGGGTGACGATGCCGTGGCGGTCGCTGTCGGCGTCGTTTCCGGTTGATATGTCGTATTTGTCGCGAGAGGCGATCAGGGACGCCATCGCGTACGGCGACGAGCAGTCCATGCGGATCTTGCCGTCCCAGTCGAGCGTCATGAAGCGCCACGTCGGGTCGGTCAGCGGGTTGACGACCGTCAGGTCCAGGTGGTGGCGCTCGGCGATCTCGCCCCAGTAGGCCACGCTCGCGCCGCCCAAGGGGTCCGCGCCGATGCGTACACCGGCACTCCGGATCGCGTCCAGGTCGACGACCGACGGGAGGTCGGCCACGTAGGAGCCCATGAAGTCGTAGCGGCCCGTGGTCTCCGCCTTCAGGGCGCGCTCGAACGGGATGCGGCGGACCTCTTTCATCCCGGCGGCGATCAGGTCGTTCGCCCGGTTCTGGATCCAGCCCGTCGCGTCGGTGTCGGCGGGACCGCCGTTGGGCGGGTTGTACTTGAAGCCGCCGTCCTGCGGGGGGTTGTGCGAGGGGGTCACGACGATGCCGTCGGCCAGGCCCGTGTCGCGGCCGCGGTTGTAGGTGAGGATCGCGTGCGACACCGACGGGGTGGGGGTGAAGCCGTCGTGGACGTCGATCAGCACCCGGACCTCGTTGGCGGCCAGCACCTCGAGCGCCGACACCCGCGCGGGCTCCGAGAGGGCGTGGGTGTCGATGCCGAGGAACAGCGGGCCGTCGATGCGCTGGGCTCGGCGGTATTCGCAGATGGCCTGGGTGGTGGCCAGGATGTGGTCTTCGTTGAAGGCCGTGTTCAGCGACGAGCCCCGGTGGCCCGAGGTGCCGAAGGCGACCCGCTGCGACGGCTGCTCCACGTCGGGGCGCAGGGCGTAGTAGGAGGTCAGGAGGCGGGGGACGTCGACCAGATCGGTCGGCAGTGCGGGCTGTCCCGCTCGCTGATGCACCATGCGCCTAAGTTTGCCGCACTATGCCCCACTAACGGATCACCGGGGCTCAGAAATGGTCCACGAGTTCGGTGAACGCCTTCAGCGTCAGAACCCCGTCGTCCGCAGGGTCGAGGTCGTGGTGCTCCAGGACCCAGGTGTGCTCGTGGGGGATGAAGACGGCGCCCATCCCGGCCTGACGGGCGGGCCAGATGTCCGACTTCGGGGAGTTGCCGATCATCCAGGTGCGGTCCACCGCCAAGCCCGAGTCGAGGGCGAGGCGCCGGTAGACGTCCACATCCTTCTCCCGCACGATGTGGGCCTGCCGGAACCAGCCCGCGAGGCCCGAGGCGTCGATCTTGCGCTGCTGCTCCTCCACGTCGCCCTTGGTCAGCAGGAACAGCTCATGGCGCGCGCCCAGTTCGGCCAATGTGTCGCTGACACCGGGGATGAGGTCGACCTCGCCCCTGATCAAACGGCCCGCCAACTGATCAATCCTCTTTCGTTCGACGAGAGAGGCGGGACGTTCCTGGAGCTTCTCGAAGGTCTCGTGCAGGTTCCGCAGGAAGACCGCGCTGCCATAGCCGAGAGAGACCGCGTTGGCGCGCTCGATGTCGTTCAGGATCCCCCGGATCTGGACCCGGTCGAGCGTCGGATGCGTCGCCCAGTCGAGGAAGTCGTCGATCACCCGCTCGAAGAAGACGTTGTTCTCCCACAAGGTGTCATCCGCGTCGAAAATCAACGTCTGTCCTGTACGTCGCATTGGCATAGCCTGCCATGACAGAGATACTTGCGGCGCGGAATAAGTTGGCGGCTGATCACGCTACAGCGCCCGTAACACGAGACCGAGGAGGATGAGCAGAGATGCAGTTCGGGATCTTCACCGTCGGTGACGTCACCACGGACCCGACCGACGGCACGACGCCGACCGAGGCCGAGCGGATCAAGGCCATGGTGACGATCGCGCTGAAGGCCGAGGAGGTCGGGCTCGACGTCTTCGCGATGGGCGAGCACCACAACCCGCCCTTCGTGCCCTCGTCGCCCACCACGATGCTCGGTTACATCGCCGCCAGGACCGACAAGCTCATCCTCTCGACGTCCACCACGCTGATCACCACCAACGACCCGGTGAAGATCGCCGAGGACTACGCGATGCTCCAGCACCTGGCCGACGGCCGGGTCGACCTGATGATGGGCCGCGGCAACACCGGCCCGGTCTACCCGTGGTTCGGGCAGGACATCCGCAACGGCATCGCCCTGGCGATCGAGAACTACGCGCTGCTGCACCGCCTGTGGCGCGAGGACGTCGTCGACTGGGAGGGCAACTTCCGCACCCCGCTCCAGGGTTTCGCCGCGACGCCCCGGCCGCTCGACGGCGTTCCGCCGTTCGTCTGGCACGGCTCGATCCGCAGCCCGGAGATCGCCGAGCAGGCCGCCTACTACGGTGACGGCTTCTTCGCCAACAACATCTTCTGGCCGAAGGAGCACTTCAGCCGTCTGATCGAGCTCTACCGCACCCGCTTCGCCTACTACGGGCACGGCACCCCCGACCAGGCGATCGTCGGTCTCGGTGGGCAGGCGTTCATCCGGAAGAACTCCCAGGACGCGGTCCGCGAGTTCCGCCCCTACTTCGACAAGGCCCCCGTCTACGGCAACGGCCCGTCGCTGGAGGACTTCACCGAGCAGACGCCGCTGACCGTGGGCAGCCCGCAGGAGGTCATCGACAAGACGCTGACCTTCCGTGACTCCTTCGGCGACTACCAGCGCCAGCTGTTCCTGATGGACCACGCGGGGCTGCCGCTGAAGACCGTGCTGGAGCAGCTCGACCTGCTCGGCGAGGAGGTCGTGCCGGTGCTGCGCAAGGAGTTCGCCGCCCGCCGCAAGGAGGGCGTGGCCGAGGCCCCCACCCACGCCGCACGCGTCGCTTCGCAAAGCGCGCTCGTCGCCTGAAAGGACCGGAAATGACCGTCATCGCCGTCGTCTCGGCCGGGCTCAGCCAGCCGTCGTCCACCCGGCTGCTGGCCGACCGCCTGGCCGAGGCCACCGGCCGTCACCTCGAAGGTGCGGACATCCGCGTCATCGAGCTGCGCGGCTTGGCCGTGGACATCGCCAACAACCTGGTGACCGGGTTCCCCCCGCCCGCTTTGAAGCAGGCGCTGGACACGGTCTCGGAGGCCGACGGCGTGATCGCGGTCACCCCGATCTTCACCGCGTCCTACAGCGGGCTGTTCAAGTCGTTCTTCGACGTGCTGGACAACACGGCCCTTCAGGGCACGCCGGTGCTGATCGCGGCGACCGGCGGCACCGCGCGGCACTCGCTGGCGCTGGAGCACGCGCTGCGGCCGATGTTCAGCTACCTGCGCGCCGTCGTCGTGCCGACCGCCGTCTACGCGGCGTCGGAGGACTGGGGCGCCACCTCGGGCGACGGGCTGGCATCCCGGGTCGACCGGGCGGCGGGCGAACTCGCCGCGCTGGTCAGCCGGATCCCGGCCAAGCCCAGGGCCGCGACCCAGATCATCCCGTTCGAGCAGCAACTGGCCGCACTGCGGCCGTTCACAACCGGGTGAAAGGCTCGGCGTAGCCGAACAGGCCTTTCTCTCCTCTGTACGAGGTCAGCGGCCGCGCCTGGAAATGCACTCCCCACTGCTCCTCCGGGGAGATGATCCCGAGGCCTGCGGCGGTGCGGAAGCCGTACCGGAAGTAGTAGGCGGGGTTCCCCAGCAGGACCACGACCGGTTCGCCCAGCGCGTCGGCGGCCCCGAGCATCGCGTGCATCAGCGCCAGGCCCACCCCCTGGCGCTGCCGGTCGGGCCGCACGCTCAGCGGACCGAGGCCGAGCGCCGGGGCCCCGCCCAGGTCGGCGCGGGTGCAGACGACGTGGCCGACCACCTCGCCGTCGATCTCGGCGACCATCGACAGGGCGGGTATCCAGCCCACGTCGGCGCGCAGCTCGTCGACCAGCGGCGACTCGATCGTGTCGGGGTTCTCCGGTGTGGCGAAGGCCAGCCGGACGACCTCACGGATGGCGGCCTCGTCGCCCGGAAGCTCACGTCGGATCAGCATCGCGCCAGTCTCATCACGCGCGCCGACAGCGGCAAGCCGTTTTCGCTCGACTACGCTCGGTACATGCCGTCCGACACGCCCTATGTGGTCGCCCACCTGGCCGTTTCGCTCGACGGCAACACCGACGGCTTCACCCTCGACGCCGCCCGGTTCCACCAGCTCGTCAGCACCACCTGGCACGAAGACGCCACCCTGGCCGGTTCGGAGACCGTCCTGTCCCTGGAACCGACCCTGATCGCCGGCCCCGGCCCGAAAGACCCCGGCCCTCTGCTCGCCGTGGTCGACGGCCGAGCCCGGGTGACCCACTGGCAGGAGCTCCGCGACGCCGGCCACTGGTCGGAGGTCCTGGCCCTGCACTGCCGCACCACCCCTCCCCGCCCCATCGGCCGCTTCGTCCCCGAAATCGTCGTCGGCACCGACCAGGTCGACCTGAGGGCGGCGCTGCGCTCGATCGGGCGGCGTCCGGGCGTCGAGGTGGTGCGGGTGGCGAGCGGCGGCAGGCTCGTCGGGCGGCTGCTGGCCGACGGTCTGGTCGACGAGATCAGCCTGCTGGTCCATCCGGTGATGGGCGTCGGGTCCCGCACCTGGTGGGGCGAGGGGCCGCCGCCGGCGCGCACGCTTCAGCCGATCGACACCGACACGTTCAGCGGAGGACTGGTCTGGCTGCGTTACCGTGTCGCATGAACGACCTCCTGGTTCTCGGGGTGCCGGTCCTGGACAAAGTGATCCGGACCGTCGCCGTCTATCTCTGCGTGGTGATCCTGCTCCGGCTCGTCGGTAAGCGGGACATGGCCCAGCTCAACACGTTCGACCTGGTGGTCATGCTGCTGCTGTCGAACGTCGTGCAGAACGCCATCATCGGACCTGACAACTCGGTGCTCGGCGGGATCATCGGCGCGGTGGTGCTGGTGACCGGGAACGCGATGCTGACGCGGGCCGCGGCCGAATGGGGCTGGCTGGCGAAACTCTTCGAGAGCAAACCGACCGTGCTCGCCCGGGACGGCGCCTACGACGACCACACCCTGAAGCGTCTCGGGTTGCGGCACTCCGATCTCGACGTGGCGATCAAACGGCAGGGCGGGACCCGGGTGGAGGACGTGTCGGAGGCGACCCTCGAACCCGGCGGGACCGTGGTGGTCCGGCTCCGGCCCGAGGAGGAGAACGCGACGCTGGCCGACATCGCGCGGCTGGAGGAACGGCTGGTGCGGATCGAGGCCCTGCTGATGGAACGGCGCAAGGGCGCTTTCGGGCCTTAGAGCCAGTTCAGCCAGGAGCCGTGGGGGTCGGTGAGGGCTTTCGGCACACCGTCCAGGGCGGTGACGAAGGCCAGCCGGTCTCCGTCCGGGACTTTCAGGTGCGGGAGACGTGCGGTTCCCTCGTTGGAGATCCACCTGACGTCGAGGCTCGTGACCAGGTCGACGAAACGGTCGCGGGCCCCGGGGGTCAGGTACGGGAGCAGCGCCGAGTGGTAGACGACGACCGTGCCGTGGTTCTTCGCCTCCGCGACCAGGCCGGGCAGGGTCGCGGTGGCGTCGCCCTCGACCAGGCGGGGCGGGTTCTCCGCGGCGATGGCGAGGGCTTGGCGGAGGCGGTCGCGGCGGGTGTCCTCGCCGGGCCAGACGAGGCATTCGAGCCAGCGGCGTTCGCCGGGGTCGGTGACGTCGACGGGGGCCAGGTCGATGCCGGCCCGCCAGGCGATGCCGGGGAGGGCGTCCGGGATGGGCGGGTCGCCTTCGGTCGCGCAGGTCAGGGTCACCGGGCCCCGGCCGATGGGCGGGCGGGCGTCGTAGACGTAGCGGTAGCGGTCGGGCTGGAGGCAGAGGCCCGCCGAGGCGCCCACCTCGATGAGGGCCAGCGGGCCTTCCACCTGGGCCAGCACGGGGAGCAGGCTGGCGCAGCGGCCGGCCTCGTTGGTCTGGGTGCGGCGGGTGAGGACGGTCCGTTCTACTTGGGGCCAGTGGTCTTTGGCCCAGGTCCTGAAGCCGTCTTGCTCGGTGGCGGGGCCGCCTTCGTAGCGGACCGAGGCCAGCAGGAGGTTGGGCTGGCGCTTCGGTTGCGGCAACGCGTCGATGAGCGCGATCAGGCCGGGGTCGGCGGCGATCGCGGCGGCGAGTTCCCGGTAGGGGCCCCGCGCTTCGCGGACGGCGAAGGTCCGGTAGACGTCGGCGGTGTCCATGGCCCGATTCTCGTCGCGGCGTCGGTGGTGCGGGGCCGGTCGGCGCCGGATACGGCGGGATGCCGCTCGGCGGGCGGTGCCGTGGTGGGCGGAGCCGTAACGGAAGGAAGTGCTGTTGACTGGGGGCGTGGAAGACCAGATCGTCATCGGCGCCCGGTTCAACGGGCCGCCCACGTCGGCCAACGGCGGTTACGTCAGCGGGCTGGCCGCCGCGTTCGTCGACGGGCCGGCGCGGGTGCTGCTGCGGACGCCGCCGCCGCTGGAGACCCCTCTTGACGTCACCCGCGACGGCGACACCGTCCGTGTCACGCACGACGGCGTGCTGGTGGTCGAAGCCGGGCCGTCGAGCGCGGTATTCCTCGATCCTCCGGTACGGCCGACGTTCGGCGAGGCCTCGGCCGCGCGCGACCGGCATCCGTGGATCGGCGCCGACAACCTGCTGACCGGCTGTTTCGTGTGCGGGCACGGCCGGGCCGACGGGCTGCGGGTCACCCCCGGGCGGCTGGCCGACGCCGACGTGTGCGCGTCGCCGTTCGAGCCCGACGAGACGGTCGCCGGCGACGGGATCGTGCGGCCGGAGATCGTGTGGGCCGCGCTCGACTGTGTCAGCTATCCGCCGTTCGCCCAGGGCACCGACACGATCGCCCTCCTCGGCACCTTCGAGGCCGAGATCGCGCGTTCCGTTGCGGCCGGGGAACGGCTGGTCGCCGTGGGGTGGCCGCTGGAGTCGTCCGGGCGGAAGCTGTTCAGCGCCTCGGCGCTGCTCGACGGTGACGAGGTGGTCGCCCGGGCCCGCGCGACCTGGATCACGCTTCCGGGTTGAGCCGTGGCCCGTAGTGTGGCGCCCATGGATGTCGTACCACTTGCGTGGAAAGAAGGCGGAACGCCGGGAGACATCCCGGTTGTCCTGATACATGGCCTGACGGGCAGTTCGGCCACGTGGGACCGGATCGCCCCGGCCCTCGGACGGCACTGGATCGCGCCCGATATGCGGGGCCACGGCGCCAGCCCGCGTCACCCCGACTACAGCCTCGAACTGATGGCCGCCGACACCCTCGCGTTCCTCGACGCCCGGGGCCTGACCCGGATCGACCTCGTCGGTCACTCGATGGGCGGCAGGGTCGCCGCGCTGGTCGCCCGCGACCGGCCGGGGCTGGTCCGGCGGCTGGTGCTGGAGGACTCGTTCCCCGCCGCGCACGAACCGCAGGTCATCGAGCCCTATGAGGTGATCGGCGACGAGGACTTCGACCCCGCCGTGGTCGACGTGATCCGGACCGACGTGCGCAGGGTCGACCCCACGTGGTGGGCCCGGCTGCCCGAACTGACCATGCCGGTGCTGGTCGTCGGGGGCGGGCTGAGCGAGCTCGTGCCGCAGGAGGCGCTGGTGGAGTTCGCCGAGGCGCTGCCCGACGGGCGGCGGGTGGTCCTCAAGGCCGGGCACAGCGTCCACAAGGAGGAGCCCGACGGTTACGTGAAGGAGGTCGCGGCTTTCCTCCGGTGACCTCGGCGGCGTTAATGGGGGCATGGACGTACCGGAGCACGAGGATCTGGTCCGTGATCTGCTGACCCTCCGCGAGCGCGGGCTGATCCGGTTACGGGACGCCGATCTGCCCCACCTGCGCCGCGCCGCCGCCCTGTGCCACCCCGCGACCGACCCCGTCGCCGCCGTGGAGAAGACGCTCAGAGACGCCGTCGGGCGGCTCGGCGAGGGCACGCTCGGCTCCGGGGCCGCGTACACGTTCGGGCTCGTCCAGGGCACCCGCGACTGGTCGGCCGCCGCGCGGCGCAAGCGGGCCGCCGACGTCTACCGGCTGAGCGTCGAGCGGTTCAGGAAGAACCAGGAGCGCATGCTGCTGGCCCAGGTCGCCGACCAGATCATCGCGCTCTGCGGCGCGGGCGGCGAGGCCGCGCTCCCCCGGATCGCCGTCGGCGCCCGCATCCCGGTCGAGTCGGACGGCGGGCGGGCGATCCTCCAGATCCGGCCGATCGAGCTGATCTCCGGGGTCGACGTGCTGGTCAACCCCGAGAACGTCTACCTGGAGATGGCGCGGGTCTTCTCGCCCAGCGTGTCGGGCGCGATCAGGAAGGCCGGGTCACGGCGCGGTCCGGCCGGGGAGCTGCTCGACGACACCGTCCAGCGCGAGCTGCACGAGTGGATGGCCAAGCACCACCGCCCCGGCCTCACCGTCGCCCCCGGCACGGTCGCGCCCACCGGGCCCGGGTCGCTGGCGTTCAACGGGGTCCGGCGGGTCTACCACGCCGCGGTCGCGGTCCCCCGGCCCGGGACCGACCATCAGGACGTCACGCCGTCGACGATCATGCTGGCCGTCCACCGGGTGTTCGCGCTGGCGGAGGAGGAGCGGGTGGCGTACCGACTGAAAACCATCTGTTTCCCCCTGTTGGGGACCGGCCACGGCCGCCTGGCGGTGCGGCCCGGACTGCACTGGCTGTGGTCGGCGATCAGCGAGAACCTGGCCCGCAGCCGGGGCTGGGAGGTGCATCTCAGCGTGCCGGAACCAGAGAAGGCCGACATCGTGCTGCGCCAGCTGTCGCCCTGACCCAGCGCGCCCGGAGGGGTTCCCGCAGTCGCGCCGGTACGCCCTCCGCACCGCCCCCCAGCAGTCTGAGCGCCCCCGTGACGTAGGTCGCGGCCAGCGTGGGGAGGCGCTGGAGCTCGGGGTTGTCCGCGCCGTTGCCGGGGATGCGGGCGATGCGTTCGAGGACGCCGTGCTTGAGTATGCGGCGCACCGCCGCGTCCCGGGTCTCCGCCAGAGCCACCAGCTCGACGGCCATGGCGTAGGTTTCGGCCGCGAGCAATCCCCGGCCGAATTCGATGTCCTCGCCGCAGGCCGCCAGGTGGTCGAGATGGGCGCCGTCGTGGATGCCGCGCCAGACCCGGCGGCGGAGCTCCGGCGCCCGGTGGGTGTGGTCGACCAGCACCGTGATCAGGCCCCGCTCGCCGGGCAGGCGCATCCAGGTGCGCCAGGCGAGCCCGGTGAACCGGGAGCCGTCGAGGATCGTGACGTCGCGGGTGGCGGCCGGGCGGTGCCGTTCGCCCCAGCGGAGGTGGTCGCGCACCGGCCTGACCGGGCCGTCGCGGTCGGGGATCGTCGCGCACCAGGCGGCCAGCGCCCGGCAGGCCTCGCGGGTCTCCTCTCCCGGGCCGTCCACCGGACCGGGGTCGTCGGACGACGGGTAGCCGCGCGGGACCGGGCCCGCACGACCTCGCAGGGCGCGCAGCCGGTCGGCGGCCGGACCGCCGCGCCGGATGCGCGTGGCCAGGATGACCGTGTCGAGCCCGTCGAAGGCCGCGGGGCCCAGCAGGGCGCAACCCAGGGCGATCTCGGCCCACCCGCGCACCGTCCAGGCGGCGTGCTCGGCCCCCGACGCCGGGACGTCCCTGGCGGCCAGGGCCCGGCCCGCCGCCCAGGCCCACATGCCCGACGCGCTCCGGGTCAGCGTCACCGCGACCACAGCCGGATCCGGAACATCAGCCGTTGGAGATCGGCGAACGATGTCCGGCCATGGAGGGTCCGGTGATTGTCGACCAGAAGGACGTCCCCGGGCGCGAGCCGCACCTCCACCGGCTCGACCCGAACCAGCACATCGGTGAACACCGAGGCGGCTGCCCGCCACGAAGATTCAGGAACCGGCACCAGGTTGTCAGGCCGCCAGCGCAGCGTCTCCCCGGCGAACACCGGCGCGGGCGGCGAACTCCTCCCCGGGTTCTCGGAGAAGACGGCCGGGGTGGTCCAGGACCACTGGGGGCGGCGTAGGGCGGCCTCGGCGCGGGCGCCCTCGGGGTGGCGGCGCAGGGCGGTGAGGGCCTGGTCTGCGGACAGCAGGAGCGAGTGGCCGCCGTCGACGGCCGGGCGGACGGCGAACAGGCAGACGACGTCTTCCGGGTCGGGGTGGTACTGGGCGTCGGTGTGCAGCGGCACGGGGCCACTCCGCTGCGAGAACGTGCCGCCGAGTGGGCGGGGGCGGACCTCCCAGACGGGCCGGCCGCCGTCGCGGGACGACGGGCGGCCGAACCGAGCGGCGAAACGGAGCGCCTGGGCGTGGGTGGGCACGTCCCAGGAGCCCCGTACGACCACCCATCCCCGCGTGGCCAGCCTGTCCTCCGCCTCGGTCATTTCGGTCACCCGCATTGGAAGCCTCCTGGTCCGCCGGTGAGTGGTGCCTCCAGGGAAGCGGCATCCTTGGTGCGGTAGCCGGTCGCGCAGCGGGCAAGACCCGGGCGTTTACGGGTTGACCCTTGCGAGAGTCAGCTCATCTCACTAAGGTTCGCCCAACCTTAGTGAGATATATTCGCAAGTAATGAGCTCATATAGGGGGAACCAAGCGGTGCTAGCCCAGGAGCGAAGGCTTGCCGCGATCGCCGCGGCCTCCGCCGCCGCCTTCCGGCACAGCGATTACCACCAGGTCCGCGCGGAGGACGTCGCCGAACGGGTCCGTCTGCCCCGGGGTGGCGAGAAGGACACCGGCCGCTCCGCCGTGTGGCTCTACAACGAGGTGCGCAGCCGCCGCGTCCTGGTCGCGCTCGCCGCCAAGCACGCCTTCGACGAGTTCACCACCGGCGAGAGCCCCTCAGAACCGGTCACCTCGATGCTCGGCGCGGCCGAGTCGGTGGCCGCCGCGCTGCGCCGCATCGCCCGCTTCCACCAGGTCGAACGCTTCCTGCTGGCCCAGGTCAGACTGGGCATCGGCGACATCTCGACCTCGGAGAAGCGCCCCTCGGCGGCCCAGACTCCCCCTGTCTGGCTCACCGGCACCTACGGCTCGGCCGCCGCGGCGGGCTGGGAGGGCCGGGTGACGGCGTACGCCGAATATCTCGCCCCCCGCCTCGACCAGGCCGCCCGCGCGGTCGCGGTCCCGACCGAGAGCTGGGCGAAGGAGAGCGCGGAGCGCCTCTCCGAACTGGCCTTCCGCGCGATGTCCGATGACCCCGACGCCCCCGCCGACCGCCAGGCCGAGGGCCTGGCGGCCTACTGGCTGGCCCGCGACCTGATCCCGCTGACCGGCGAGTGGGCCGACCGCCTCCACGCCGCCGAACGCACGGCCGAGCTGGTCGAGAAGATCGGCCCCAACGGCCGTTCCCGCGCGAACGCCCTGGTCGTGGTGTTCCAGGTGCTGCTCGACAGCAGCCCGCTGCTGGTCCGCGCGGCCGAGGTCGGCGCCGACCTGGTGCCCCTGCTGACCGGCTCCCCCGCCGACGGCCTGACGCTGTGCGACGTGACGTCGCGGCGCGGCCTGGCCCTCCTGCGGCTGGGCGACACCGCCGGCGCGCGGGCCTGTTTCGAGGAGTCCCGGCGGATCGCCGAGAAGCTGCCCGACTCGGCCGACCCGGCGTCCCTGATCGCCCGCGCCGAACACAACCTGGCCGAACTCCTCGTCGACGAGGGCAAGCCGGAGCGTGGCCGCGCGATCCTCGCCGACGTGGCCGCCCGCCGCGGCAACGGAGTCCCGCAGGCCGGCGCGGGCCCCGAATGGCGCCGGCACACCCTCACCCGCCAGGCGCTGGCCCGCGCGACCACGAAGGCGGGCCGGATCGTCGAGGGCGTGAGCCTGGCCGAGTCCACGCTGGCCGACCGCGAAGACCGCCTCGGCCCCGACAACGTGAACACCGCCTCGGCCCGGGTGACCCTGGCCGAGGCCCTGCTCGCCGCCGCCCACCCGGCCCAGGCCCGCCACCACCTGACCGAGGCGATGCGCCTGCGGTCGCTCTACCTCCCGAGCGAGGGTTTCTGGCCTCAGTACGACCTGGTGCGCCTCGCCGAGATAGAACTGCACGCCGGGTTCCCGGCGCAGACGGTCCGCCTCCTCGACGAGGCGACGGTGACGACGACGTGGTTCGCCGAGCGCGTCTCCCCCCGCCTCCACGAGGAGTCCGTCCTGGTGCGGTCACTGGGCATGATCCACTCCGGCGAGGCCCTGACCGCACTCAACGACCTGGCCGAGCTCACCCAGACCCGCGCGGTCCTCCGCGCCCAGGCCGAAGCCCGCCTGACCGTCGGCGACCCGGCGTCGGCCGCCCGCCTCCTCGACGACATCGAGGGCGACGGCTCCGTCACCGACCGGGCCGAGACGCTGCTGCTCTCCGCCCGCGTCTCCAGCGCGCTCGGCCGGGAGGCCGCCGCCGAGGAAGCGTGCCAGTCGGTCGTGGCGATGGGCGGCGACCAGATCGACGCCACCCACCCAACGGTGCTTGGCGCCCGGCTGGGCCTCGCCCTGCAGCGGGTGCGCTCGGATCGGGCGGCCGAGGTGGGCGATCTGCTCGCTCCGCTGCTTGACCGCCGGGCCCTCCCGCACGGGAAGCCCGCCCTGGGTGACGGGCATCCGCTGCTGGCAGAGGCCATGGCGCTGGCGGCCCGCGCGGGGTCCCCGCCGACGCGTGCGCCGGAAGACCAGCTGTGGGAGAACTTCTAGTTGAGCCAGCTAAAGGCAATGTTGTTGAGCTGACCAAAGAGAAGTAGCCGCGGAGCGCCCTTCGGGTAAGCCGGAATTCCTGACGTCGGCCCGGGAATGAGCCGACAAGAGACGATCAAATCAAACAACCGACCCTTACGCACACCACGGCCTCCAGGGCTCGGCGGCGTCGAAGGGCACCGGTTGAGCGTGACGACGCAAGCGATGTTCGCCAATGCCCGAAACCTGCGCGCGGGCCGGGCGATGCGGACCGGCGGCGCGAACTCGCCCCATTCCGACCCCGCCGCGCGTGCACCGCGCCGCACCAAACCGGTTCATAACACGCATAGGTGTCCGAAATACTGCTGAGCGTGGAATCCTCCTCCTTGATCGCGCTGACCCCGGCGCTCCCCCTGGCCCTGGTTCTGCTGGTCGCGGGCGGTGCCGGCGTGGCAGCGGCGGGTGGGCTGGGATATGGCTGGGCGGTGGTGCGGGCCTGTCTGCGGGGGGTGCTGCAGCTCGGCGTCGTCTCGCTGATCATCGCGTGGGTGGTCGCGAACGGTCTCGCCGTCGCCGGGTTCATCCTGGTCATGTACGCCTTCGCCACCCATACGGCCGCGAAGCGCATCGGCACCTACTGGGCGGCCCTTCCCGTCGCCGCGGGCAGCGCCCCCGTGCTCGGTGTCCTCACCGCCACCGGCGCGGTCACCCTCGACGGCATGGTGATCATCCCCGTCACCGGGATCGTCTTCGGCGGCTGCCTGATCGCCACCAGCCTGGCCGGTCGCCGTGCCGCCGACGAGCTCACGACCCGGCACGGGGAGGTGGAGGCCGCCATGTCGCTGGGCTTCACCCCGAGAGACGCCCGGCTGGAGATCTGCCGCCCCGCCGCCGCCCAGGCCCTGGTGCCCGCCCTCGACCAGACCAGAACGGTCGGCCTGGTCACCCTCCCCGGCGCCTTCGTCGGCATGCTCATCGGGGGCGCGACCCCGGTGGAGGCGGGCATCGTCCAGCTCGTCGTCCTGGTCGCGCTGCTCTCCGCGGAGGCCTTCGCCGTCGTGCTGACGATCGAGCTGGCCGCCCGAGGTCGGCTGATCAGGCCGTAAATTTCTCCCCCATATCGTGATATGTCCCGAATTTGGGGTCGCCGGAACGGGCACGCCCATCCCGAACCGAAGGGGGTACACCAGTGATCAAGAAGCTTCACAACATGGGCCTCAGGTCCTCGCACATGTACACCGCCGCCATGGCGTCGATCGGGCTGTCCTTCTGTACGTGGGTCGTCTCCAGGCAGATGGAGAGTGCCGGCATCGACCGGGCCGACCGATGGGGGATCTTCATCGGCCAGTGGGCGCCCACGCTCATGGCCATGGGCGTGGCACTCCGCGTCGAAGAGACCCACATGACGGACGACGAAATGCGGAAGATGGACTCCGACATGGAGATGGGCACCCGCACGTCGGGCAACTCCCGGGTCCACGCTCCCGCGAGGTAGACCCCAGGAGACCCCTGGGGCCGCCCCGGAACGCATCCGGCCGGGGCGGCTTCAGGCACCGAGGCTTCGAGGCCTTCGAGGCACGTTCAGGCTCGGGTGACCACGTAGGGCACCAGCTGGCCCACGCCCCGCACGACCTGACGGTCCTCCGCGTGCAACCCGAACCGCGGATGATCCTCCAGTTCCCGCGCGATCGCCGGATCAGCCAGCACACCTCCGGCGGGCGCCAGCGAGGTCAGCCGGGAGGCCAGGTTCACGGTCGTCCCGAAGACGTCGCCCATCCGCCCGATCACCGGCCCGATCGCCAGGCCGACCCTCAGCTCCGGCATCTCCCGCACCCGCGCGTGCGCCTGGATCAGGGAGAGCGCGATGTCGGCGGCCCGGGCCGCCGAGTCGCTGACCCACAGGACGGAGTCGCCCAGGGTCTTGATCATGCGTCCGCCCGACGAGGCCACGATGTCGGCCGAGCGGCTCTCGAAGCGCTCCACCAGGCGGGCCAGCTCCGTCTCGGAGATCTGGCGGCTGAGCCGGGTGAACCCCACCAGGTCGGCGAATCCGACGGCCATCCGGGCCGACGCGGTCTCCTGGTCGACGATGCGACCGGCCGAGGCGGCCAGGTGGCGGCGCCAGGCGTACACGAGAAGGCGTTCCAGGTCCGGGACGACCCGGTCGGCGCGGAGCTGCCAGGCGACGCTGCGCCGGGCTAGAGGCACGCCGGCCAGGTCGAGGGTCTCGGCGCCGAGTTCGGCCTGCGACTCGGCCAGGCGGGCGGAGGCGCGGCCCAGGGAGCGGGCCATCAGCATGATGTGCTCGTCGTCGTAGGTGCCGTCGGCGAGCAGGGCCATGAGGGTGCGCAGCGCCTCGACGTCGGCGTCGGTGAACTCGATCGCGTCGTCGGCGACGTTGGCGAAGCCCAGCGCGCGCCAGAACCGGCGGGCCCGGTGGAACGGCACGCCCGCCATTTGCGCGACCTGATGGCTGGTGTAGCGACGGGGCTGGCGAAGGAAGGCCTCCGTCAGGCCGTCGACCCGCGGGTCGTCAATCGACATACAAGAAGTGGGCCCGTCAGTGGGGGAAAAGTCTTGCCACCAGCCACTTTATCCGGCTATCGCGTCAAATGTTCAGGGTTTGCGGCCCACGCCCCCGTACTGACAGACCTCCCGGTCGATGTAGTCGGTCGCCGCGTCAGGACGCCACTTCGGCAGCGACACCACGCCGGGCTCCAGCAGTTCCAGCCCCTCGAAGAAGCGGGCCAGGTGGTCTGGGTCGCGCAGCACGATCGGGGTGCCGCCATGGGCGTGCCAGACCTCGGCCGCCCTGTCCATCTCCGCGCTCGGCGTACTGCTGGCGATGGCCACGTAGCTGCCCGGCGCGAGGGCGTCGACCAGGGTGTTCACCGCGTCGGACGCGAGGGTGTCGTCGGCGACGAAATCGACCACCCCCATCAGCATCAGCCCGATCGGCCGGGCGAAGTCCAGAATGTCGGAGGCGGCCTGGAGGACCGGGTCGGGGTCGCGCAGGTCGGCGTCGAGGTAGTCGGTGGCGCCCTCGGGCGTGCTGTCGAGCAGGTCCCGGGCGTGCACCAGCACCATCGGGTCGTTGTCGACGTACACGATCCTGGCGGCCGGATTGACCTTCTGGGCCACCAGATGGGTGTTTCCCGCGGTGGGGACGCCGGTGCCGATGTCGAGGAACTGGTCGACGCCGAGATCGCCGGCCAGCAGGGTGACCGACCGGCCGATGAACTGGCGCTCGGCGCGGGCGATGATCGGCAGCTGGGGGCAGACGGCGGTGATGGCGTCACCGACCGCGCGGTCGGGGGCGAAGTTGTCGGTGCCGCCGAGCCAGTAGTCCCAGACCCGGGCGGGGTGGGGTACGGAGGTGTCGAGGCGCCGCCGTGATGTGCCGGCCATCTCCACTCCCCCATCCGAACACCCTCTTAGGCCAACCTAACCTCCGCGTCCTTCGGGCATGGCGAAGCGGAGCCCGTGATCCGGTCACGAACTCCGCTCGCGGCGGGAAAAGGCCTAACGGGCGGCCCGGGGGCGTACCGCCGACGTGCCCAGGCCCGAGGGCAGCAGCCGCAGCAGAGGAAGCGGCGACAGCGACTCCCCGCGCAGCCGGAGCAGTTCGGGCTCCTGGTAGCGAACGCAGCGGCGGTGCCACTCCATGATCCCGGCCATCCAGTCCTTGAGCATGGCGGCGTGGCTCTCCAGCACCCGGCCGACCTCGGGATCGCCGATCATGGCGAGCAGGGCGGGGAGACCGTTGGCGAGGATGTGCTCGAACTGACGCATCCGCTCGTTCATCAGGTCGAGCACGATGGCCCGCGCGGTAACCCGGTCGACGTCGAGGAAGTTCTCCACGACCAGGACGATGTTGTGCAGCTCACCCTCGAACTCGATCTCCTTCTGGTAGGAGAACAGGTCGTTGGTGAAGCACGCGTAGTCCTGCGCCGCGGTCTCCAGTTCCCGCATGACGCGGGTCTGGTAGATCTCGTCCTGGACGACTTCAGCCGACGCCAGCCGGGCCAGGCTGGCCGTCATGTCGGAGCCGAAGGTCCGGCGGCGCATCTCGATGTATTCGATGGGGTCGGGGATCCGGTTGGCCGCCTGGTTCTCCAGCTCCCACACCCAGCTGTCGATCATGTCCTCGACCGACTTCCTGAACCCGGCCCGCGCCCGTTCGGGCAGATCTCCGGCGGTACGCCGCCACAGATCCGCCAGCCCCTTCTCCATCGGCTCGACGGGCACCGGCGGCGCGTCACCCATGAGCAGTTTGAGCCGCGCGTTCAGCGCCTTGGCCCTCGGAATGTCGCGGGTGGCGCCGAAGGCGACCGGGTAGTAGTCGTCGCCGTAGGTGCCCCAGCTCAGCCAGTCGGTGGTCAGGCAGACCTCGTCCAGCGTCCCGTCGGCGTTGATCATCGCGGCGCAGTGGGCCAGGTCGATGCCCTTGAAGCGGGGTTCGTCCCAGATCGTCCCATCGACGATCCCCATCTCCTTGACCCAGCCGATCGAATAGCGCCGGGCCGCGTCGAGGTGGGGGCTCATCCGCAGCACGTAGGGCAGGTGGAACTCCGGCACCGGCTGCGGCCCGACCCGCTCGAACGGCACGTGGGAGTGCTGCCGGACGCGCTTCTCCGCCCCGATCCTCAACGTGGACATCCCCAGGCCCTTGGGCTTGGAGACCATGCCCTCGTTCATGTAGCGGCTGGACCGCATGTGCCACTCGTGGCCGCCCGACTGCCAATCTTGCAGGCCCTTGGCGTAGAGGGCGACGGCGGCCTGCTCGTGGGGCGGGATGGCCTGGTCGGCCAGCAGCACCGGGACCTCGGTCAGCGCGGTCGTCTCGAACTGCTGCAACCGGGAGGTCAGCAGGTCGTTGACGCGTTCGGCGGCCTCCTGCGTGGTGATGCCGAGGAACCTCTCCAGCACCAGCACGGCGTTGGAGTTCTCGCCTTCCTCGGCCACTTCGCGCTGGTAGGAGAACAGGTCGTTGCGCAGGTGGACGGCGTCGGAGAAGGTGTCGCAGAGCACCTGGAGCGGCCGGGTGGCGGCCAGGTGGGCGGGGATCTCGGCCCCGGCGGCGAACTCGACGAGGTTGGCCGACCAGGGGGCCCCGCCGACGCGGCGGCGCATCTGGACGTATTCGATCGGGTTGGCGACCCGCCCCCGGTCGATGTTCTCCAGCTCCCACATCGACTCGACCATCAGGTTGCGGGTGGAGACGACGAACCGCTCGCGCCAGTCGTCGGACATCTGGGGAATCGTGCGTTCCCACAGGTTCTTGAGCCCGGCCTCGGCCGGGTTCTCCGGCTCGGGCGGGGTGGCGGTCATGAAGAGTTCGAGCCGGTCGAGATACTTCTGCGCGCCGGTGAAGTCGCGGGAGTGCTTGAACAGCTCCAGGAAGTGGTCGTCGAAGAAGAACACCCACACATACCAGTCGGTGACCAGGTCGAGGGCCGGGCCGTCACAGTCGGGATGGGTGTACGCGCACATCAGCGCGTAGTCCATGCGGTCGAGCTCTTCTGCGGTCCAGACGACGCCGCCCCCCGGTTTGGGGGCGTCGAGCATGCCCATCTCCTTCGCCCACGCCATCGTGTGGGCGTGGGAACGTTCCAGGTGCGGGTTGAGCCGGGCGGGATACGGGACGTAGAAGTCGGGCATGGTGAAGGCCTTCAAGAGCGTCCTCTCCTCGGGGGCGGGGCGGGTACTCGCCGTGACGACACTGGCACTTTCCGTGGGATCACCGCAAGCCCCTCACCCGTCACGATGAACCGGTCTCCGCCTCGCGGCGGAGGAGTCGGCTTTGTTCTGTTCTGTACGCTCCCCAGGTGACAATCAGGGTGCTCATCGCCGATGACCAGGCGATGATCCGCACAGGCCTGCGCCTGATGGCCGAGACCGAACCAGGCGTCGACGTGGTCGGCGAGGCGTCCGACGGCCGGACGGCGGTCGAGCTGAGCCGCTCCCTGCGGCCCGACGTCCTCCTCCTCGACATCGCGATGCCCGTCATGTCCGGCCTGGCGGCCGCCCGGATCCTCCTGGACGACGACGAGGCACCGCGCATCGTGATCCTCACGACGTTCGACACCGACGAGAACCTGCACACCGCGCTGCGCCTGGGCGTCAGCGGCTATCTGCTGAAGTCGTCCCCGCCCGAACAGCTCGTCGAGGCGATCAGGACGGCCGCCGCCGGAGACAGCCTGATCGACCCCGCCGTCACCCTCCGGGTGATCGCCGCCTTCGCCTCCACCGCCCGGCTGACCCTCCCACCCGAGATCGGCACCCTGTCCACCCGCGAACACGAGGTGCTCACCGGCCTGGCCAGGGGCCGCTCGAACCGCGAGATCGCCGACTCGCTCTTCGTCGGGGAGGCGACGGTACGCAGCCACGTCGCCCAGGTGCTGCGCAAGCTGGGCCTGCGCGACCGCGTGCAGGCGGTCGTGTTCGCCTACGAGACGGGCCTGATCCGGCCGGGAGGCCCCCAGTGAGATGGCTGCTGGCGGCGGCCGTGGTCGTGGCAGGCTTGGTCGAGGCATTCGGACGTCCGCTGCAGATCGCCCACCCGGCACCGCTGGCCCTGGGCGCGGTGGCGGCCGGGGTGATCCTGTTCTTCCGGTCGCGCTTCCCCGTCGTCGGGCTGCTGGCGCTGACCGTGCTCGGGATGGTGGTGGTCCAGGGCGCCTACTATCCGGCCTGGCACTTCTACTCGACGCTGATCCTGGCCCACACGATCGGGTGGGCCTACGAACTGCGCACCCGCGAGGGCCTGCTCGGCGTGGCGGCGGTCCTGCTGACCTGGGCCCATCTGAACACGCGCCAGTGGAGCGACCCCGCCGAGGTGCTGATCTCGGCCGTCTTCATCGGCGGCGCCTACCTGACCGGCGTGGCCCTGCGGCGGCAGATCGACCGGACCCGCCGGATGGCCGAGCACGCCGCCCGCCTGGAACTCGACCGCGAACGCGCCGTGGCGGAGGAACGCGCCCGGATCGCCAGGGAACTGCACGACATCGTGGCCCACAACGTGAGCCTGATGACGCTCCACACGGGCGGCGTCCGCCGGCTGCTCGGCACCGGCCACCCGCGCGAGGTCGACCTGCTGCACGGCGTGGAGAAGGCCGGCCGGGAGGCGATCGAGGAACTGCGCCTGATGCTCGGCATGCTCCGCGAACCCGGCGAGACCACACCGGCCGGAGACCTCGGGGACCTGGTCGACCAGGTCCGCGCGACCGGCCTGGAGGTGCGGCTCTCACAGGCCGGCGACCCGCGCGAGCTGCCTCCCGGGGTGGACATGTCGGTCTACCGGATCGTCCAGGAGGCCCTGACGAACGTCCGCAAACACGCGCCGGCCGCCACCCGCGCCGACGTGACCCTGACCTACGAACCGGACACCTTCACCGTCTCGATCACCGACGACGGCCCCGGCGGCGCCCCGGGCCCCGGCACCGGCCACGGCCTGATCGGCATGCGCGAACGCGTCACCATGCACGGCGGGACACTGACGACCAGCGGCTCCCCTGCGGGCTACCGGGTGATGGCGACATTCCCGGCGAAGCCTTAGGCCGACCGCGAGTCCACCGCAACCGGCCCCGTGCGGCTATCGGGCCGCCGTGAGCTTCCCGGCCGGGCCTGCCCATTCGGCGTCGCTCATCCGGAGCATCCGGAGCCCGATGACCCCCGCTCCGGCGAGGTAGGCGAGCCCGCCGACGACGGTCCCGATGGGGAAGATCGGCGTCCCGAGCATGCCGACCAGCATGGCCGGCCCCGCCCACCAGGGCGCTTTCTTCCCGTACGCCATCACCAGCGCCAGCACCATCACGAAGAGCATTCCGAGGAAGCCGGGGACGCGGAACCCCCACTCGGCGCCCGGATCGCCCAGGGCCAGATCGGCGAGCGCCGACCCCGCCTCGGGCTCCATCGCCCGCTCCAGCCGCGAGTAGACGAAGTCACCCAGCATCAGCGACGAGAAGTTGATGACCCCGAGCACCGCGATCGCCCCGGTGACGTGCGCCGCGACCGGCGTCCGCTCCCTGGCCAGGTGGATCATGCCGAGGATCCCCGGGACGAGCAGCACCCACGACCAGTGCAGCACCGAGGCGCTGATCGAGACCTGACCGGGATGGGCGCCGTAGTAGCCGATGCCCCCACCCGCCCGGATCGCGGGATCGATGAGGAGACCGGCGACATACAGGACCGGAACGACCAGGAGACTGGTTCCGGCGACGGTCCGGAAGAACCGGACGGGATCACGGAGCATTGCGGCACTACCTTCCAACGAATCTGCACTTGACGTGCGGGAAGGCTAGGGACCGGACACACGTGCGGGCGTCCCCCGCGACGAGGAGGCGATGTCCCCCACGACGCTGAACGCGAGGGCTTTCCACCCGGCATCCGCGCGAGGCCGTCCTGCTGCACGGACGCGAGGCCGACCCGCGAGACCGACCTGCCGCACGGACGCGAGACCGACCTGCTCCACGGACGCAAGACCGACCTGCCACACAGACGCGAGGCCGACCGACTGCACGGAGTGGAGAAGGCCAGCCCGGAGGCGATCGAGGAACCGCACCTGATGCTCGGCATGCTCCGCGAACCCGGCGAGACGACACCCCGCGACGCGGTCACATCGACCGTCGCTCCTCAGGACCGCGCCTGAACCTTGGGGGGCGCCGCAGCCCCTCCCACAGTTCCTCAAGGCGCTGGAGAAGGTCCAGGCGACCGGGAAGGTCCCGCTGGCCTCGGGTCGCAATGGGCACCGCTGGATGCCTCAGGAGGTCTGCCCGACTTTGACCGCTTCGTGGATGGTCTGGGGGACGCGGTAGCCGTAACCGAAAATGGCGGTTCGGGGGGCGGACCTGACCCGGGTACCGATCTTGCGATCCGCCCACAGCCGCCTATTCGGTGATCAGTTTCAGCAGTGACCTGGCCTCCATGTTCACCCGGCTGGACCCCTTCCGGGCCGCCAGCTCGGCCAGCCCCGGCACCTTCCCCTTCGCGCCGCAGACTCGGGCCGACTTCACCGCCACCCCCAGCAGGTCGCCCAGCCCCGAGCGCGGCTTGGCGCCCTCCTCGGGCAGCAGGCCGGGCAGCGCGATCGACAGCGCCTCCCACACCGCGGTGTGGGCGCCCGCGTCGGCCGACTGGCCGAGGACCTCGGTGATGCGGTTGAGCTTGAGGACGTCGCCCGTCACCAGCCGGCGGATCGCGTCACCGATGCCGTCGGCGGGGTAGTCGGGGCGGCCCGCCAGGGCGAGGAAGGCCTCGCCGGCCGCCGAGCGCTGGAGCGCGCGATGGTGGCCCATCGCGCCGACGACCGCGGCCGCCACCACCGGGCCGACCGGGCCGGGGCTCAGCGCGAGCGGGATGACCGCCTCGCCCGCCGGTTCGCTCTGTTCGGCCCAGTTGCAGACCCAGCGGAGCAGGTAGGCGGCCGTGGCCTCGGGGTGGTTGGGGAGCACGCCGGGCCAGATGTCGCGCGGGTGGATCCAGTAGACGTAGTCGTCGCGCGGGGACAGGCGGAGCAGCGGGTCGAGGTGGTCGGGGAGCCGGGTGGGCGGCTCCATCGTGACGGCCGGCTTGCGGTCGGTGTAACCGCGGTCGGTCGTGACCTTGACCGTCCATTCGATGACGGGGTCGGGCAGGCCGCCGCCGCGGATCCACTCGGCCACGGCGCGGCCGGCCGGGCCGCCGGTCTTCTCCGCGCGGTCGGCGACCGAGAGGTCGACGTCGCGGGGCAGCCTGAGGAGCGCCTGGGCGAGGTCGGCGGGCAGCGGTTCGCGGTCGCCGTAGTCCTCCAGCCGGCTGATCAGGGTGTCGGGGTCGACGAGGTGGCCGGGCAGAGTGGGAGTGGCCAGCAGGCAGGGCCGGGTCTCGCCGGCGGCGGCCAGGCAGAGGACCTCGGTGACCCGCTGCCGGAACATCCGGGTGTGGGGCGTGTTCGACCGCTCGTGGGGGTTGCGGGGCGGGAGCACCATGTCCTTGAACCGTTCGAGGAGCGACCGGTCGAGGCCGAGTAGCGTCCGGGCCCGGCGGCGGAACACCAGGTCGGCCTGGTCGCAGATGAGCAGGGCCGCCCAGGTCAGCATCCAGCCCATGTCCCAGGGGATGTCGGTGAACCGCTTCCAGTCGTCCCACTCGGCCCGCTGGAACTCGGCCTTGAACTCGGTGGCCAGGATGCCCCCGCCCTGGTGGCCCATCTCGGCCAGCGCGGCCATGACGCGTTCGAGGGCGTCGTGGTCGGAGGAGTATTGGATGTCTCGCAGCTCGATCGCGAGTTCCGGCGCGGTGCGGATCGGGGGCGCGACCGGTGGGGCGCTGACCAGGGGGACGCCGGTGAACACCTCTTCTTCGGCCGTGTCGGTCACGCCGAAGACGGCGGCCAGCGGCGCGCGTTCGTCGGCGGGCAGCCTGGCGGCCGCGTCGGCGACGGCCGCCCGGGTGGCGTCGTCGGGGGCGCCGAGCTTGACCGCGAGCCGGACCGCGCGGGTGCGGGTCGCGGGGGTCTCGGCGGCGAACACGTCGGCGATGGCGAGCAGGGCGCCCTCGGCCCGGACGGGGTCGGCCTTGGTGACCTTGAAGGTCTCGGAGATCCACTTGAGCGCGGCGGTGACGTGTTTCTTCTCCGCCCGCAGCGCCAGCGCGCCGACGGCCTCGCCGAACAGCCCGGCGTCGAGCCGCCCGGCCTGGTCGAGCGCGTAGAGCTCCTCGACGACGTGGTCGGCGACGTTGGCGGGCCCGGCGGGCAGGCAGCGGACGAGGTCGCGGGCGGGCATCTCGTCGAGGCCCGGGGCGAGGCGGCGGCGGAGGTCGACGAAGACGGCGGTGTCGCGGGCGTCGCCGCCGATCAGGAACCGGCCGATCGTGCCGTCGAGGATCATGGCCCGGTCGAACCGGCCCCGCTCCACCTCGGCGCACAGCCGGTCGATGAACTTCCCGGTGCCGTCGAAATTGCTGCGGAAGGCGGCCGCCGCCGCTTCGACGTCGAACAGGCGCGGCACCATCGTCGTGGCCATCGGGTCGTTCCGCAGATCGCCCTTCAGGTAGACGTGCCACGCCCAGCAGACGACGAACACGTCGCCGTCGGGCTCGACGCCGGTCTCCAGCGCCATGGACCTGGCCAGCGCGTATCCGGGCGGGCCGTTCTCCCGCCCGCGCCACGACCAGTTGGCGTCGCGCGGCGCCCGGAGGGCGGCCACCAGACGCCGCGCCAGGTCGGCCCGCCATTCGAGCGGACGCTCGCCGAGCGCGGCGACGACGGCCCGCGCGTCGGCCCACGCGTCGGCGGGGTCGCGTAACTCGCGCCGGTTGAGCCAGGTGGCGACCTGGGCGGCGCCGCCGTGGCAGAGCGCGCCCGCGAGCCGCAGCCCGGTGATCTCGTGTCTGTGGTCGCTCGCGAACCGCCAGTCGGCGAACTGGCGCAGCCGCGCGGTCAGCTCGGCCAGGAGTTCCTTCCGCCCGGCCGCGTCGAGGGCGGCGACGGCGGCGGGGATGTCGTCGAGACGAGTCTGCGTGACGAGGTTGAGCACGGGGTTCATGCCGACACCGTCACCAGGGACGCGACCTTCTGGGCGGCCAGTACGTGTTTGCACGGCCCCCGCGACCCTCGGTAGTCGATCCACCAGGGACAGGTGCAGGTGGGCGTCGAGCCGATGACGAATCGGACGGTCCGTTCGCCGACCCGGGCCACGTCGGGCCCGGTGAAGTGGACGGCGCCCTGTTCGACCAGGCCGAGGGCCGACTTGAGGCGGGGGTTCATGGCCAGCACGCGGCCGGCGTCGTAGGGCAGTTCGCGGTGGAAGTGGGCGGCCTCGGCGACGTCGTAGCCGACCCGGCCGCCGGTGCCGAGCCGGGTGAGGGCGGCGCCGACGCGGGCGCGGGTCAGGCCCGACTGCTCGGCGAGCAGGTCGGCGTCGAGGCGGGGCTCGAAGCGCAGCAGCGCGCCCACCAGGTCGGCGTCGTCGCCCACGGTGTCGCCGGTCAGGTCGTCGAGGACTGCCCCCTCGCCGGAGAATCCTCGCCTCAGCTCGGGTGACAGGGTGAGCGTGAACCGCATGCCGGGCAGCTCCAGCTCCCACGCCGACGCCATCGGCAGGGCGCCCTCGACGACCGGGCCGTAGGCGCGCAGGCCGGTCGCGAAGCGCAGCAGCGGCGCGAGCACGGCCAGCCGCTCGGGCCCGGCCAGGCAGACCGCGCCGGGCGCCGGACGCGCCGTCAGCCGCAGCGACCGCCCGGCGGGCACCGCCCACAGCACGCCCTTCTTGGGCAGGTCGCGCACGAACTTCACGGCCTCGGCCCGGCCCAGCGAGGCGCGCAGGTCGAACCGGGAGGCGATCACCTGGACCTCGGCGAAGCCGCGTAACCAGCGCTCGGGCAGCGGCACCTTCTTCTCGACCACGGCGCCGTCGAGCGTGGTGGCGACCACCTCGTCGTCGCCCACGGCCAGGTGGAGGGGGTCGTTGCCGCCGACGCGGGCCAGCGCCTTGCGCAGCGGCACGTTCACGTCGACGTTGGTGGTGCCGAGTTCGACCACGTCACCGTCGAGCGCCTCCTGCAGCACGTCGAGCCGCGCGTAGACGCCGCCGCAGGCCGAGAACGACTCGAACCGCAGCCGGTCGCCGTTGCAGGTCACCACCGGGTCGCGCATGAACGTCACGGCGCGCGCGTCGTAGTAGCGCGTCTTGGCCACGTCGGCGAGCCCGATCAGGGCGGCCGCGGCGGGCGCGGCACGGGTCAGCAGCCCGCTGAAGAAATGGGGCCGGGCGACCAGGCCGGACGAGGTGAGCCCGCCGGAGGTGGACAGGCCCAGTAAGCCGGCGGCCAGGTCGAGTTCGGAAGCTCGCGAATAGGAGTACGCGATCTGCGCGTCAGACATGGCCAGGACCCTAGCGGCGGCGACCGACATTCCAAGAACACGCTAGAATCGAACACATGAGCGATCTTCAGCAGGTCGTACAGACCGCGATCGACGAACTCGTCGAGAAGGGCACCGAACGTGGTGTCCAGGTGGTGGTCTACGTCGGCGGTGAGCCCGTGGTCGACGCGGTGGCGGGGGTGGCCGATCCGGTGACCGGGCGCGCGGTGACTCCCGGCACGCCGTTCTACAACTACTCCGTGGGCAAGGGCGCCACCTCGGCCGTGCTCCACGTCCTGGCCGAACGGGGTCTGATCGGCTACGACACGCCGATCGCCGAGGTGTGGCCCGAGTTCGCCGCCCACGGCAAGGAGCGCGCGACGGTCCGCATGGCGCTCAACCACACGGTGGGCGTGCCCGGCATCCCGCTCACCACGACAGAAGAGGATCTCTGCGACTGGGACCGCATGTGCGCGGCGATCGCGGCGGCCGAGCCGTGGTGGGAGCCGGGCACCGAGATCGGCTACCACGCCTACAGCTTCGGCTACATCGTGGGTGAGATCGTCCGGCGGGTCACCGGCAAGAAGATCTCCCAGGTCCTGCTCGAAGAGGTCGCGGGGCCGCTCGGCGTCGCCGACGAGCTCTACTTCGGCATGCCGGCCGATCAGCAGCCCCGGCTGGCCGTCCTCGAAGACGCGTTCTCCGAGCCGTCCCCCGAGCCGCCTGCGGGGCTGCCCACCGAGCTGCCCGACCTGCCGATGTTCAGGGCCGGCCCGATGTCGCTGATGCCGACCGCCGCGCTCGGCAACCGGCCCGACATCCTGGCCGCCGACATCCCCGCCGGGGGCAAGATGACGGCCCGCGCGATGGCCCGGCTCTACTCGGCGCTGATGTTCGAGGTCGACGGCGTCCGGCTGATCTCGCCGGAGCGGCTGAAAGAGATCTCCGCGATCTCCGCGGAGGGCACCGACGCGGTCTTCGGGAACCCCGTCAGGTGGAGCCTCGGCTTCGGCATCGGTCACCCGGGCGGTTTCGCCGAGCCGAACCCGACCACGTTCGGCGTCCCCGGCGCGGGCGGCGGCAGCGCCTACGCCGACACGAAGACGGGCATGGCCTTCGCCCTGATGAAGAACGTCCTCAGCCCCGACTTCACCACGGCGGCCACGATCAGCGACCTGGTGCGGCGGGAACTCGCCACCTGACGGGGAGCGGCTCGCAGGTGGATTTGGGCGACCAGGTTGGAGAGACTGCCCCTTATGACATTTCTTCTGGCGATCAGCGATGTGCACGTCGGTTACCCGGAGAACCGCGGCATCGTCGAACGCATCCGGCCCCGGTCGCAGACCGACTGGCTGCTGCTGCCCGGAGACGTGTCCGAGAAGGTCGCCGACTTCGAATGGGTGCTGGGCACCCTCGCGCGCCGCTTCGCCAAGGTCGTCTGGGCGCCGGGCAACCACGACCTGTGGACCCACCCGAGCGAGACGGTCCAGCTCCGCGGCGTCGAGCGCTACGAACACCTCGTGAAGGTGGCCCGTGACCTGGGCGTCGTCACCCCCGAAGACCCCTACCCGACGTGGGAGGGCCCCGACGGCCCGGTGACGGTCGCGCCACTGATGGTCCTCTACGACTACTCCTACCGCATGCCCGGCATCACCACGAAAGAGGCGGCCCTGAAGGTCGCCTACGACAAGGGCGTGGTGTGCACCGACGAGATGGTCCTGCACCCCGACCCCTACGACAGCATCGACGAGTGGTGCGCCGCCAGGGTCGAGGAGACCGAACGCCGCCTGGCCGACCGCCCGGGCGGCCTCCCGACGGTGCTGGTCAACCACTATCCGCTGGTCCGCGACCCCACGTTCGTGCTGCGCCACCCGGAGTTCGCGATCTGGTGCGGCACCGACCGCACCGCCGACTGGCACGTCAGGTTCGGCGCGCTCGCCATGGTCTACGGCCATCTCCACATCCCGCGCACGACCTGGCACGACGGCGTCCGCTTCGAAGAGGTCTCCCTGGGCTACCCGCGAGAGTGGCGCCCCAGGGCGGCGTCTCCGGGCGAGCTCCGGCAGATCCTCCCGGCCCACTGATCGCCGCGCATGATCGACACCGCACAGTTCGACACCGTGCTGTTCGACGTCGGCGGGGTCCTGACGGTCGACCCGTGGCAGGCGCTGTGGCTGACCCCGGGAGACGGCATCGCCGACCGGCTCGGCCTCGACCATGACCAGGTCGACAGGGTCGGCGAGGACCTGTGGCCGCAATACTCCCTGCGGGCGCGGGAGGAGGCGGACTACTGGCGCGACTTCGGCGCCGCTCTCGGCCGCGACATCCCGGCCGACGTCGTCACCGCGGCGGAGGGCTCGACGCTGAGAACCGATCCGGCGGCGTCGCGGGTGGTCAGCCTGCTCGTCAGCCGGCAGATCTCGGTCGGCTTCATCAGTGACAACACCTCGTTCTGGTTTCCCAAACAGATGAGTCTTCTCGGTGAAGTGGTGCGCACCTGGCCGACTCACCGATACTTGTCCTATCTTCTCGGTGTGTCCAAACAGAGCACCGGAACGGGCCTCTACGAAATCGCCGCCCGATCACTCGACCCGTCGCGCACCCTGGTCGTCGACGACCGGGCGCACAATATCGACAGGGCCGCGAGCGCGGGTTTCCAGACGCGGTTCTACACGTTGGGCGGCGATTCCCGGCTGCTCGACGCGATCGCGGAGAGCACGGACCGGTAGCGTGCGATTCTTACGCCGCGATCCTCCACCTCCCCCGCTGGAGATTCAGGAGCTCGGCCGCGGGACCCAGGCCTTCCAGGCCATGCTGGTCGAATACAACTGGCTCCGCCAGGAGAGCCTCAACGCGATCAGCAACCGCGTCACCATCGCCAACTTCATGTTCGGCGCGATGGCCCTGATCCTGGCCGCGCTCATCGGCCAGCCGACCCCCACCACGGGGACCGCGCTGATCAGCCTGATCGGCGTCCCCCAGATCGCCAAAGTCGGCCTGATGATCTGGCTCGGCGAATACAACCGCTCCCAGCGCGCGGGGAAATGGCTCGCCGAACTCGAGCTGCGCATCAACGCGGCCGTCGGCCACAAGAACGCCATGTCCTGGGAAAGCACACTGCTGAGCAATTCGCTACATATGTCCTATCCCTATTCGTCCGTTCTGCTGCTGTTGCTGGGCGCGGGCTGGGCCGGGATATTCGTCGGAATCATGCAGTTGCGCACCACCACCGGACTGCCCGCCGACCAGTTGGTCTGGCTGCTCGGCGGGGTGCTGCTGGTCGCGTCCGCTATGGAACTGTGGTTTCTGCTGTCGTTCCGCAAGAAGTGGCTGCAGATCAAGAGGAACTACTCGAAGTCCGGCCCGTCCATGTGGACCGTCTGACTACGAAGTGACTCCTCTTGGTCACACTTTGCGCTCGGCGGTTTGCGGGGTCGTGGTCTGGACCATGACAAACAGGGACGCCGACGTGAAGCGGAGGACCTCATGCATCCGAGCCCGGTGACGTGGCGTGACCAGTTCCTCTACTTCCTGCTCCCCGACCGGTTCAGCGACGGCCGGGAGCAATCCCGCCCGAAGTATGACCACACCGACACCCACCGGGCGCCCGACCCGATCCCCTGGGCCGACTCGGGGTCGCGGTTCCAGGGCGGCACGATCGCCGGCATCACGAGCAAACTGGGCTACCTGCGCGACCTCGGCGTCACCACGCTCTGGCTCGGCCCGATCTGGAAACAGCGCGCCGACCTGGAGACCTACCACGGCTACGGCATCCAGGACTTCATGGATGTCGACCCGAGGTTCGGCAGCGCCGAGGAGTTACGCGCGCTCGTCAGCCGGGCCCACGACCTGGGCATGTACGTGCTGCTCGACGTGATCTACAACCACACCGGCGACAACTGGTTCTACGACGACGACGGCGTCCCGGTCTCCCAGGTCCCCTACCGCCACAGCCCGCCCCACCCGATGCACGGCTGGCGGTCCGCCCAGGGCGCGAGCATCCCGGCCATCGCCGGCCGCGACGACGGTGTCTGGCCGGAGCCGTTCCAGGACCCCGAGTGGTACACCCGCGCCGGCAGCATCGGCCGCTGGGACCCCGAACCGTGGGAGGACCCGCGGAGCCCCGACGTCGAGTTCCGGCGGGGCGACTTCCAGACGCTGAAGGATCTGAACCTCGGCCGCGAGGGCGTCCTGTCGGCGATCGTCGACGTCTACAAGCACTGGATCTCGTTCACCGACTGCGACGGGTTCCGGATCGACACGGTCAAGCACGTGCCGTGGGAGGTGTCGCGGAACTTCTGCGGCGCGATCCGCGAATACGCCGAATCGATCGGCAAGGAGAACTTCCTGCTGCTCGGCGAGGTGACCGGCGGGGCCGCGATGGCGCGCGACTACCTCGACATCTTCGGCCGCAACGTCGACGCCGTGCTCGACATCGGCCGGCCCGCCGCTCTGATCGCGGGGCTGGTCAAGGGGTTCGCCGACCCGCGGGCGTTCTTCGACCAGTACCAGGGCCACGACATACTCGGCGGCCACCGCGAGACCGGGCGCTACCACGTCACGATGTTCGACGACCACGACATGGTGGGCCGCGAGCGGCGGCGGTTCTCCGCCGGGAACACCGGCCCCCACGTCGCCGCGCAGGTCGCCCACGCGGTCGGCGTGCAGCTGACCACGCTGGGCATCCCGTGTGTCTACTACGGCACCGAGCAGGCCTTCGACGGCGCGTCCCCGGCGGGCGGCGACGATCGGTACATCCGGGAGTCGATGTTCGGCGGCTCGTTCGGGGCGTTCGGCACCGCGGGGTGTCATTTCTTCGATCCGGAGCATCCGGCGTACACGAGGATCAAGGCGCTGGCGGCGGTGCGGAACCGCACCGACGGCGTGGGGCTGGCGCTGCGGCGCGGGCGGATGTACCTGCGGGAGATCTCCACCGGCGGGGCGTTCCGGCTCCCGGCGACGGGCGAGATGACCGCGTGGTCGCGCATCCTGCACGACCGCGAGGTGCTGGTAGCGCTGAATCCGACGCTCAACCCGATGACGGCGCTCGTCACCGTGCACCGGCCGTTCCATCCGGAAGGGTCGGTGCTGTCGGTGCTCTACGGCGAGACGACCCCTCCGTCGGTGGTGCACCACGAGGGCAGGGCCCTGGTCAGAGTCGGCCTTCCCCCGGCCGGGATGGCGATCCTGAGCTGAAGGCCTTCTGCAGTAAGGCCTCCGCGTCGTCGAGGTAGTCCGACAGGAACGTCTCGGCCTCGGGCAGGCGGCCCGCTTTCAGCAGGCCCACCAGGGCGCGGTTGCGGGCGACGAACGGCTCGTGGAAGGCGCGCGGGTTCTCCATCACGTGGAAGACCAGGCGCAGTTCGGCCAGCAGCTGGCCCATCAGTTCGTCGAGCCGTGAACTGCCGTGCAGCGCGACCAGCGCCTGGTGGAAGCGCAGGTTCGCCGTGCCCACGTCGCGCCAGCGGTCTTCCGCGGCGGCCCGTTCCGCGTCGTCGACCGCCTCGCGGCAGGCCGTCACGTCTCCCCCGGCGCTGTTGCGCACGGCGGCGCATTCGATGACGCGGCGGACGAGATAGAGATCCCGCACGTCGGAGGCGGACAGGACCCGGACGAAGACCCCCCGGTTGAGCTTGTGCACGAGCAGTCTCTCGTGGCCCAGCAGCCGGAACGCCTCGCGCAACGTGTTGCGGGAGATCTCCAGTTCGGCGCCGATGGCCTCTTCGGAGAGGCGTTCGCCGGGTTCGTACACCCCCTGGGCGATGCGGTCGCGCAGGACGCCCGCCACGAGTTCGGCGGTGCTGGATCGCAGGAGATGGGGCCCGGTCGTCTGTTCACGCACAGTTACCAGCAGAACATGGCAACAAACCTCTTGTCGAATTGTTCAACGATTCTTATGTTGAAAAGAAGTCAACGAAGGAGTGTCATGGCTACCTCCCAGTCGCGACGGTTGCTGATCGCCGGTTCGATGCTGCTGCTGGCCGGGTGCGGCGGGCTGAGCGAGGCCGACGCCAAGGCGTGCGACACCGGCCGCAAGCTCGTCAAATACGCGCTGAGCATGACCGTCGTCGCCCCCGAGGAGGTGGTGGGGCAGATCGCCGAATCGGCCGGCGCGCGCTTCCCCGCCCTCGTCGCCGATGCCGCCGACGAGGGTGTGAAGAAGGCCCTCGGAGACGTGCGGACGACGCTGGCCGCCTTCCGGCCGACCCAGGTGACGTCGTCGGGCGGCACCGTCACGGAGCAGTGGGGCGAGAAGCTCAAGTCCGACCAGTTGCGCAAGGAGAACGTCGAGAAGCTGGACGCCACCCTCCGGAAGCAGGGGAACGCACTCAACGAGGCGTGCGGGACGTAGACCATCCGGCCGCGCGGGGGACACGGGTGGCGCCGCTGCCACGGCGCCACCCGTGGCGGACTTCCGAACTGGCCCAGCCCTGATGGTTAGTGTAGCCTTACCTAAGTTTTACTTGGGCGAGGCGGAGGGTGACGGGTGAGGGCTGTCCTGCGACGGGCGATCTCGGGGCAGCGCTGTGATGTCGTCACGGGCGCCGTGCTGGGAGCGGCCCACCAGGTGGGCGAGGTCATGGTGCCGGTGCTGATCGGCGTGGTGATCGACCAGGGTGTGGCGCGCGGCGACCTGCCCGCGCTGGCGCGGTGGCTCGTCGTCCTCGCGGCCGTCTACGTCGCGCTGTCGTTCTCCTACCGTTTCGGCGCCCGAGCGGGCGAGCGCGCCGCCGAGAAGGCCGGGCACGCGCTGCGCATGGAACTCGTCGAACGGGTCCTCGACGCCCGGGGCGGCGCGGAGAAGGGCCGTCTCCCCGGCGACCTGACCAACACCGCCACCGAAGACGCCAAACGGGTCGGCGCGGTCAACATGTCGGTCATGCTGGCCGTGTCCGCGCTGATGGGCATCCTGGTCGCGGCGGTCGTCCTGCTGCTCATCTCGGTGCCGCTCGGCCTGGTCGTGCTGGCCGGCACCCCTCTGCTGCTCTACTTGGGCCACCTGCTGAGCAAGCCGCTGGAGAAAGCCAGCGAAGACCAGCAGGACCGTGCCGCGCACTCCTCCGGCGTGGCGGCCGACCTCATCAAGGGCCTGCGCGTCCTGAAGGGCATCGGCGCCGAGACGGCCGCGGTCACCCGCTACCGGATCACCAGCGGCGACTCCCTCGCCGCCACCCTGCGCGCCGCCCGCGCCGAAGCCCTGCAAACGGGCCTGGTCATCGCGCTCACCGGCATCTTCATCGCCGTCGTCGCCCTGGTCGGCGGCCGGCTCGCCGCCTCGGGTGAGATCACGCTCGGCCAGCTCGTCTCGGCCGTCGGCCTCGCCCTGTTCCTGATCGGCCCGCTGGAGGTCTTCGCCTGGGTGAACGCCCAGTTCGCGATGGGCAGGGCCTCGGCGGCCCGCATCGCGGAGGTGCTCGCCGCCCCCCACGCCATCGCCGCCGGCACTGTCGAAATGCCCTCTTCTGTACGAGGTTCGCTCACCCTCCGCGACCTCTCCCACGACACCCTGAAGGGCGTCGACCTGGACGTGTCCCCCGGGGAGGTCCTCGGCATTGCGGCCGTCGACCCGGCCGACGCGCTGTCGCTGCTGCGCTGCCTCGGCCGGACCACGACGTTCGAGGGAACCGTGGAACTCGACGGGATCGCGCTGGCCGACCTCGACCCGGCCGCGCTGCGCGACGTGTTACTCGTGGCCGACCACGACGCCGACCTGTTCGAGGGCACGCTGCGCGAGAACGTCGGCGGCGAGTTCCCCGAGGTGATGGCCGCGGCGGGCGCCGACGAGGTGGCCGACGAACTCCCCGATGGCATCGACGGCCGGATCAGCGAACGCGGCCAGTCGCTGTCGGGAGGTCAGCGCCAGCGCGTCGCCCTGGCCAGGGCTCTGGCCGCCGATCGCGCCGTATTGGTCGTACACGACCCGACCACAGCGGTCGACGCGGTGACCGAGGCACGGATCGCCTCCCGGCTACGGGACGTCCGGCGGGACAGGACCACGATCCTCGTCACCACCTCCCCCGCGCTGCTCGCGGTGGCCGACCGGGTGGTCCTGCTCGACGGCGGCCGCGTCACCGACACCGCCCCGCACGCCGACCTGGTCCGCCGCAACGCCACCTACCGGACGGCGGTGCTCGCATGAGTCGCGAACTCCTTCCCGTCGCCACGGCGGCCCGCACCCGCGCGGTGCTGTTCGACCTGATGCGGCCCTACCGCGGGCTGGCCATCGGCGGGTTCGCCGTGATGATCGTGGCCACCTCGATCGGGCTGCTCACCCAGCCGCTGCTCGGCCACATCGTCGACCTGGTGGACGCCGGACAGCTCGCGTCCGCGATCACGATGCCGGTGCTGGCGCTGGTCGCGGTCGCGATCACCCAGGGCGGCGCGATGACCGTCGGCCTGGCCCTGGTGTCCCGTCTCGGCGAGACCCTGCTGGCCCGGCTGCGCGAACGCTTCGTCGACCGGGCGATGCGGCTGCCGCTGGAGCAGGTCGAGCGCGCCGGGTCGGGTGACCTGACCTCCCGGGTGACCGGCGACGTCTCGCTGATCGCCGAGGCCGTCCGGATCGCGCTGCCGGAGATGGCCCGCTCGGGCCTGGCCATCGTGCTGACCCTGGGCGCGCTGGCGATCCTCGACTGGCGGTTCCTGCTGGCCGCGCTGATCTCGGTGCCGATCCAGTGGCACACCGCGCGCTGGTACGTCCGCAACGCCGGCCCCCTCTACGCCCACCAGCGCGTGGCCGGCGGCGCCCAGCAGCAGCAGCTCCTCGACACGATCGGCGGCGCCGAGACCGTGCGGGCGTTCCGCCTGGAGGCCGACCACACGGCCAAGGTCGCCAAACGCTCCACCACAGCGGTCGACCTGACGCTGCGCGGGGTGAACCTGGTGCTGCGCTTCTACAGCCGCCTGCACGTCGCCGAATACGCCGGCCTCGCCGCCGTGCTGGTCGCCGGCTTCTTCATGGTCCGCTCCGGCACGGCCTCCATCGGTACGGCCACCGCCGCCGCCCTCTACTTCCACTCCCTGTTCGCCCCGGTGAACACCGCGCTGGTCCTGATCGACGACGCCCAGTCGGCCGGCGCCGCCCTGGCCCGCCTGGTCGGCGTGATCGACCAGCCGGAACCCGCCCCCCTCGACCGCGCGCTGACGACGGGCGACGTGGAGGTCAAGGGCCTGAGCCACTCCTACGACGAGGGCCGCCCGGTCCTGCACGACGTCGACCTGACGATCAGGGCCGGCGAACGGGTCGCCCTGGTCGGCGCGAGCGGCGCGGGCAAGACCACCCTGGCCCGCGTGATCGCCGGCATCCACCGCCCGCTGGCCGGGACGATCGCCGGCCCCGGCGAGGTCGGCATGGTCACCCAGGACGTCCACGTCTTCGCCGGCCCCCTGGCCGACGACCTCAGGCTGGCCCGCCCCGACGCCACCGACGCCTCGATCCGGGAGGCCCTGACCAGGGTCGACGCCCTCACCTGGGCCGAAACCCTGCCGGAGGGCCTGGACACCGTCGTCGGCGAAGGCGGCCACCGCCTGACGGCGACGCAGATCCAGCAACTGGCCCTGGCCCGCCTGATCCTGGCCGACCCCCCGGTGGCCGTCCTCGACGAGGCGACCGCCGAAGCGGGCAGCGCCGGCGCGCGGATCCTGGAGAAGGCCATCGAGACCACCGTCGAGGGCCGCACGGCCCTCATCGTCGCCCACCGCCTGACCCAGGCGGCGGCGACCGACCGCGTCGTCGTCATGGATGGCGGACGCATCGTGGAGAGCGGCCCGCACGACGAGCTGCGCTCCTCCGGCGGCCGGTACTCCTCCCTCTGGGAGGCGTGGTCCGGCGTCCGCCCAACCACCTCTGAAAACCCCCTCGAATAAGGAAATTCGATGCTCGGCATTACGAGAGGCATCCGGTTCGCCGCGGTGCTCGCCTCCTCCCTCCTGCTCGGCACCATCGCCGCCTGCGGGTCGTCGTCGGAGACGGCAACCCCCGCCGCGTCGGCCCCGGCCGCCCCTCCGGCCGGTACGACGGCCCCCGCCGCCTTCCCCGTCACGATCGAGCACAAGTTCGGCTCCACGACCATCCCCGCCGCGCCGAAGCGCGTCTTCACCGTCGGCCTGACCGACCAGGACGCGGCGATCGCCCTCGGCGTCGTCCCGGTCGGCACCACCAACTGGTTCGGCGGCTTCCCCGGCGCCGTCGGCCCGTGGGCCACACCGCTGCTGAACGGCGCGCCCGTTCCGACCCTGCTGGAGGACCCGGGCACCGGCCCGCAGGTCGAGAAGATCGCCGCGCTGAAGCCCGACCTGATCGTCGCGCTGTACTCGGGCCTGACCAAGGAGCAGTACGAGACCCTGTCGAAGTTCGCCCCGGTCGTGGCGCAGCCCGCGGCGTACAACGACTACGGCATCCCGTGGCAGGAGCAGACCGTCACCATCGGCAAGGCCCTCGGCAAGGAGTCCGAAGCGACCGCGCTGGTGGCCGAGGTCGAGACCAAGTTCAAGACGATGGCCGCCGAGCACCCGGAGTTCGCGGGCAAGAAGGCCGTCGTGGCGACGCCCTATGAGGGCTTCTTCGTGTACGGCAGCCAGGACACCCGCTCGCGCAACATGGTGTCGCTCGGCTTCACCCTGCCCGAGGACCTCGACTCGGTGATCGGCGACACGTTCGGGGCCAGCATCTCCAAGGAGCGCTCGGACCTGCTGGACCAGGACCTGATCATCTGGACGGTGCCGGACACGACGAAGGACGTCGAGACCCTGCACAAGGACGCGGTCTACAAGGACATGAAGGTCACCAAGGAGGGCCGCGAGGTCTTCATCGGTGAGAGCACCAACTATGGCGTGGCGTTCTCGTTCGTGACGGTGCTGTCGCTGCCTTACGTGCTTGACCGGTTGGTGCCGCAGCTGGCGCAGGCGATCGACGGCGACCCCGCGACCAAGGTGGAGCCGGCCGCCGACTAGATGAGTGAGTCCAAGGCGTAGCTGCGGAGATAGGGCGAGGGTGCCCACGCTCGGGTTGTGACGACCAAGTTAGACACCCTCGCAACCGCACTGTACGTGAAGGTCGATGACCTGCTGAAGGCCTCACCAGGCCTGGCACCATGGCGACCGAAGACGGGAATCGCCCCCACCCTCAGCGACGCCGAACTGGTGACCCTGGCGGTCATGTCGGCGTTGCTGGGCTTCGTCTCCGAACGGCGCTGGTTGCGCTACGCCCACGCCGAACTCGGTGGGATGTTCCCCTACCTGCCCGGCCAGTCGGGCTACGGCAAACGCCTGCGCAAGGCATCAGGGCTGGTCCTGCACGTCATCCGGGCGCTGGCCGCCGACACCATGCTGTGGAGCGACGATGTGTGGGTGGCCGACTCCACCCCGGTGGAATGCGGTCGCTCCCGCGACACCGCCCGGCGCAGCGACCTGGCCGGATGGGCCGAGTACGGCTACTGCGCCAGCCACTCGCGCTACTTCTAGGGACTGCGGCTTCATCTGGTCTGCACCCTGGGCGGGCTGCCGGTGATGTTCGCCCTGGCCGGCGCCAAGGCCGATGAACGGCAGACCTTGCCAGGCATGCTCGACGCCGCTCCCGACGTCGTGGCCGGGCGTCCCGGCCAGTCGATCATCGCCGACCGCCAGTACTACGGCCGGGACTTCGAGCGGGCGCTGACCGAACGTGAACTCCGGCTCCTGCGTCCGCTGTTCAAACCCCTGCGCCAGACCATCGAATCGATCAACCAGACCTTCAAGAGCCAGCTCGACCTGGAACGCCACGGCGGCCGCACCCCCGCCGGGGTCATCATCCGCGTGCTGTCAAGGATCCTCGCGCTGACCGCGGTGATCTGGCACAACGACAAGACCGAAGAGCCGATCAAACGCTCACTGATCGCCTACGACCACTGAACGCGACCAGATCCCTTGGACTCATTCATCTAGCGGCGACGTACACACCCTTCTGAAACCGGAGGCCGGGCCCGCGCGGGGCTCGGCCTCCGTTTGTTCTGCTGTGTCCTGAACACAGGTCTATGAGCATCAGAGGAATCGCGGTGTGTCACGGGCGGGAGAGTGTAAACCGCAAGCTCGTCTCGACCGGAATATGCCAATCTTGTGGCTGTTCATCGACGAGCCGACAGGGATAGTGACCTTCGGTTCGAGATGTGTGTATTCAGCTTTGATGGCGACAGACTAGAACGGCTCTTGGAAAACGACCTGTCGGCCCTGATCGCAAGCTATAGAGAGATAGATGCGGCGCAGACGCCTCATGAACGCGTTCGCCTGCCGCCCTCCATAATCGTCGATCTTCTCCGGGGCTCGGGCATTGATGCGGCGCTGGGAACAGGGGATATATCAGTGAGCGCCGTCGTGATTGGGGCATCGGTCGCCGTCCTAGGGCGTGTATGGACTTCGGATCTTCAGCTGAGCTGAAGGCTTCGGACCCACAGAAGAGCACCGCGTAGATAGAGCCCGGCCAGATAGCTGTCAGGGGTCTTATCGGAGCGGAAGGCCAGGCCACGCCATTGTTTGATCTGGTTGATGCAGCGTTCGGCGGTGTTGCGCTGCTGGTAGAGGACGAGGTCGTGGCTGATGGGGCGGCCGCCGCGTGAGCCGCGGTTCTTGCGGTGGACGGCTTGGTCCTTCTTCTCCGGGATGACGGCTTTGATGCCGCGCTCACGTAAGTGGGCGCGGTTGCCGCGTGAGGAGTAGGCCCTGTCGGCGGCCACCGCCGCGGGTCGGGTGCGTGGACGTCCGATCGGAAGTCGAACCTTGATCTTTGACAGCACGGCGCGGAACTGCGGGCTGTCTCCGGCCTGACCTGGAGTGAGAACGAAGGACAGCGGCCGGCATCGCCGATCGGCCGACAGGTGGATTTTGCTGGTCAGCCCACCCCGCGAACGTCCCAGCGCGGCAAGCTTCAGCCGGATGCCGTGCCGCAGCCGTAACCATCGTCGCGCGGCCCGGCGCTCCTGCTCTGCCGGGCCGGCTACGCCTGGGCGGGTGATTCGCCCCTTTGGCGTAGCCCCTTTTCCTGGTCCAGGGCCTCGGCCAGCGCTGCGGCCAGCTCGCCGTCCAGGACCATCCCGGCGGCGTGCTGATGGGCCCGGACGGTCGTGGAGTCCACACTGATCAGTCCCAGATCGACCTGCCCGCGAGCGGCGGACTCGGCGATCATCGCCTGCATCAGGTCTTCGAAGACACCGGCCCTGGCCCAGGACCGGAACCGGTCATAGGTGGTGGACCACGGCCCGTACTCCACCGGCAGGTCCCGCCATGGGCTGCCCGTCCGGAACCGCCACATCACGGCATTGAACTGATGCCGCAGGTCCGGGATCGGGCCCCGCTCACCCAAGGGCAGGTGAGGCTCGATCAGGGACCACTCTGCATCGTTGAGGTCTCCACGCGCCATGGCGATGACCTATCAGGACCTGCAGATCACCCGCACGCAAATCCCTCTGATCTCAACTCCGTACAGGCCCTAGTGCTGTGACCGGAAACGATCGCCGGGTTCTGGTGCCTTGATCAGATTGCGAGTGGCAAGGGTCGGCCACCCCAGCGGACGCGTTTCTCACTGCGGATGCGAGCGCGTTCGCGACGTTGGGCGGCCAGGACGTCGGGGTGGCGGGCGTTGGCGTTGCGCCAGCGCAGGTAGGCATGCAGAGCCCGGGTCTGGACGGTGTGGTTGGGGTGGTCGGAGCCTGCGATGGTGAACTGGCGCAGAGGTCCGAAGTGGGCCTCGATGGGATTGGCCCAGGAGGCGTAGGTCGGGGTGAAACACAACTCGACCTTGTTCTTCTTCGCCCAGGTGCGGATGCGCCAGTTCTTGTGCGCCGACAGGTTGTCCAGGATCACGTAGATCGGAGCCCCGTCGGGGCGTGCCGCGCGGATCGATCGCAACGCGGCCCAGGTGTGATCGATGCCCTTGCGGCGCCGGTTGACGCCCCACAAGGTGTCGTCGCCGACGGAGTAGCAGCCGTGGAAGTAGGTGATCCCGTGGGTGCGGTGGTAGGTCGCCGGCAGCCGTGCGGGCCGTCCTTGTGGTGCCCAGCCCGATCCGTGGGCGGGGCGGATGCCCAGCGGCCCGAACTCGTCGAAGGCGAAGGTTCGCTCCGGCCGCTGGGTCAGGGCGTACTCGATCCGGTCCAGCTTGGCGTCGAAGTCGGGGTCTGGGGATTCCTTCCAGGTTTTGGTGCGCTGGAAGGTGATCCCGCGCCGCCTCAGCAGGACGCGTAACGCCTCCCGGCCGACCTGGATGGCCTGGCCGGGAAGAGCCCGCAGGTAGATGGCGAGTTTGCGGATGGACCAGCGGGTGAAGGGCTGCCCGAGCCGGGCCGGGCGGGTGATGGCCGTCGCGGCGACGAAGTCTTCTTCGTCGTCACTGAGCAGGCGGGGACGGCCTCCCGCCCACCGAGGGTCCAGGCAGGCCAGCCCCATCTCGTTGAACCGATGGATCACATCGCGGACGGTGTCCTCATCAGCTGCCACCAGACGGGCGATCACCGGGACGGTGTTTCCTCCGGCCGAGGCCAGCAGGATCATCGCCCGCCGGTACCGGACCGAG
>NZ_BBXD01000028.1 GCF_001570545.1 Herbidospora mongoliensis
ACGGTGCCCGAACCGTCCGCGACCCCGGTCCCTGACTTGGTGCGGCGTGACTTCACCGCCGGGCAGCCGAACCAGAGGTACGTCGGCGATATCACGTATCTGCCGATCGGGGACGGCAGGTTCCTGTACTTGGCGACTGTCCTGGATCTGGGGTCGCGGCGGCTGGCGGGCTGGTCGATCGCCGACCACATGCGCACCGAACTCGTCGTGGACGCCCTGGAGGCCGCGGCCCGCACACGTGGCGGCAGCCTGGACGGCGCGGTCTTCCACAGCGACAACGGCGCGCAGTACTGCAGCCGCGAGTTCGAGGAGGCCTGCCGCCGCCTGCACGTCACCCGTTCCCGGGGCGTGGTCGGCACGAGCGCGGACAACGCCGCGGCCGAGTCCTTCAACGCCACGCTCAAGCGCGAGACGCTGCGGGGCGCTCCCCGGTGGGCCTGCGCCCGTGACGCCCGCCTGACCGTGTTCCGATGGATCACCCGCTACAACACCCGCCGCCGACACTCCGCGCTCGGCCAGATGTCACCGGTCAACTACGAGAAAACCGCAGGTAGCATCGCTACCGCAGCCTGAGAACGGTGTCCACATTCAGGGGCGAACCCCCACCTACAAGGCAAAGCGTCTGCGCCAGATGGAAGCAGATGCGCAGCCTCACCCCGAATACGAGCAGGCGGGCCGTGACCTGGAACTCGGCGATCAGTTGCGTGAGATCCGCAGACGCCGAGGCCTGTCTCAGAAAAGCGTGGCGGAGCGGGCAGGGATGTCCCAGCCTGCGCTATCCCGCATCGAGAGCGGTGGCGGCATTCCAGATATAGCGACGCTTGTGCGTCTCGGTGCGGCAATGGGAGTGCGGTTCCGGGTCGAACTCATTGTCGACGACGACACTACTGAAATCGAGCCCCTAACAGTGCATCATCGACAGGTCGCGAACGTATGACTTGCAGGTAGTTGCCATGACCAATCCCAGCCGCAGGTCAGCGCCTCCACAAGGCATGTTCCCTACCCGACCGGCGAGGTCATATCGCGGGGACTCCTGCCGGATCTGCTCGTACCTCGTGGCGACTCGGGTCTTGTAGCGCTATTTGATCTTCGTGTGATTTCCTGTAAATCAGCGGGCGGAAATCGGTACCCGAACTCAGCTATCTTCGCCGAGCAGTCCGCTGTTCTCCGCGAAGGTCTCCAGGAACGTACGAAAATGGGGCTCGGGCTCGGACTCCGCCCTCTCGCGGATGAGTGCGATAAGTCTGGACTGATCCTCAGCCGGTAACGTGCCGAGCTTATGACTTATCCACTCCATCTGCTTCACGGCATCATCTGGATTTACGACCGTGTCATCACACGATTCCAAGAACCACGTCATGTCCACAACCAGCTCGGCCAGTGTCCGGACCAGCTCATCATCCCTCTGCACTCGGTGATCATGCCTTATGGCGCCCTGATTGAACAATGCGTCTCTGGATGACCCGCGCGCTGGAACGACGGCGGCGACGGAGAATCAGCGGGGTGGAGCATGGTGAAAGTCCGCCCATCCCCCGACTGTGGCGGTGATGTAGTCGGGGGCAACGCCAAAGCACCCGTGATAGTTGCGGTTTCGTCCTCACCGTCCATCTGCGTCGTTCACTTCGAGGAGGCGGGCAAGCTTTTCCTCGTGCGGCCGCCAGTCGAAGCCCTTGCTCTCAGCCCAATCGTCGTCGTGACAGGCCCGCAGGTGGCGTGGGTGTGCGTCGCCGATGAGGGTGACGACTTCGCCCCGGACGCCCTGGGCCCGCATTCTCGTGATGAGCTCCAGTGCTCCCCACAGGTTGGTGCCCGTGGCCGGTCCCACCGAGGACCCGGTCACCTGGCGGACCCGACGTGCGGCGGCGACGCTGGCCGCGTCGCGGACGGGGATGACCAGGTCGACGAGATCGGCGGCGAATCCCGGCTCCATTCGGGGGCGGCCGATGCCCTCGATTCGAGAGGGCATGCCGGTGCCGTAGTCGGGGGCGCCGTATACCCAGCCGGGGAAGTAGGCGGAGTTCTCCGGATCGACCACCGCCAGCTGTCCGGATAAACCGTCGGTTCTGAGGCGACGGCCGAGGGCGGCTGCGGTCGCCCCGGTGCCCGCACCAACCACAATCCAGTGGGGGCACTCAACGACCTGCTCGAACAACTCGTCGGCCAGGCTGCCGCCGCGCCAGCCGACGGTCGCTGCGGATCTGTAGTGGTCCAGATAATGTCCGCCCACATCACGGGCCAGCCTCGCGGCGTGCTCGTAGATCGCCAGTGGAGGGTCCACGTGCAGGCACGTCCCACCAAGCTGTTCGACCCCTTCGCCTGGGGACTTCGTCGGCATGACGGCGATGTACGGCAGGCCGAGCAGACGGGCGAAGTAAGCCTGAGCGATGGCCATGGAGCCGCCGGTGGCATCGACGACGGTGGTGCCGGCCACGATGCGACCTGCGGCGATCGCGTCGGCGAACAGGGCACGGGCCAGCCGATGCTTGAGGCTACCGGTCGGCTGGGTCGATTCGTCCTTGAACCAGAGGCGAACTCCCCAGGACGCCGGCAGAGGGAACTCACAGAGCGGGGTGACACCCGCCCGAGCCTTCTCCTCATCCAACCGGGTGATCGCCTCGGCGGCCCACATACTGATCACGTGGCCAATGTACGTCGCAGGTAGCGGCAATCATGTCTGCGATCTCGTGCCAGATGCGTGCCGGAACGAACGAGGAACCACGGTCACTCGCGGGGATTCACTGTCACCGGCCTCCCTCTGCGCTACACCTTCGTTCCCAGGTCGGGACCTCACGATCAACCTTCGTCATGCGCGACGCGGTCCGATGTGGGGCCGATCCAGAACGCCGCTCGTCGCGGCCCCCTTCAGACCTTCATGACGATGACGAGTCCGCCACACATGGCGGCCAGGTCGTCAGGGTCGGAAGTGAGAACCGTCACGGGAGCAGGGGCTGCGAGAGCAGTGGCGCAGAGCATGGCATCGATGGCGTGCTTGTGTCCGTGCAGGCCTGCGTCAGACAGAAGTTTGGCGGAGTGGCGGGCGATCGGTTCGGTGACCGGTTCCACGACGAGGCGCGACAGTATCCACTCCAGGGCCGGCCGGTTGACGCGGGGGTGAACCACCTCGACGAGGGTGGCGGCGGAGGTGATCACGCGAAGGTCGTCGGCACGGGCGAGGGCGAGCCATGCCGTAACGGCACGATCACGCAGGACCGCCTTGGCCAGCCCCTCGCTGTCGAGCACCAGGGTGCCGCCGGGGGTGGCGGGAGAACGGGTCATGCGGCGCCCGCCGCGCCAGGAGGCTGTTCATGCCGAGCCTGGTGGAGTTGGTCACGCAGGGCTTGAACCTCGTCGTCGGTGATGGGGCCATGCTCGGCTTCAGCGACCTGGATGAGTTCACTGAGGTTGTCACGCTCGATCTGGCGGGCGACGGCAGCCGCGACGTAGGCAGACAGTCCAGAGGGGCCACTTCGTGACCTGGCGGCCTCCGCGATGTCGCGTGGCATAGTGATCGAATACTTGCCAGTAGGCTCACTCATGCCCTTTATCCTACCTCTTATCCTCCGGGCTTCGTGAGTATTCGCTCACCGACGAGCGAGATCCGAGAGCTTTGTGTGCGGGCCGCATCGAAGATGGAAATAAAGCGATCTACATTGGGCGGCGATTCTCGACCAGCCACTCTGCGCGGTTCCACCTGATGCCGACCGCCCCACCGGTTTAAGCACGGTGTCGGATCATCAGTCTGGACCAGACAGAACATTCGGTGCCCGAACATCATCGCCGACAGCGCATTCCTGGCGACTATGTCGAGCGTCGCCCGAGCGACCTCGCGATGACGCGTCGCGAACCTGTCGTAGCCGACAAGCACCAGCACCAGCCCGGTCGGCCGCGTAACTGCGCTCGGGCTCCATGACGATCGCCAAAGGCTCTGCTCATCAGTTCGGTCGACAGAAGCTGAGGGCCCGTCCTTCGACCCTCTCCACTTGAGCGGTCGCCGCTACCGCCAGCACAGTGGCGGGAACACTACCGCGGCCCGTGCCAGCCGTATGGCCCTCGAACCGGGACAAGCCGAGGCAAAGCCCTGACCCGCTGTTGCGCATGGATGAAGCTCACCATCGAGTGCCGGCCCGCCGGTTCCCTGTCGATCTCCGAGGCCGGGCGGCGGAGTCGGTTGTGCTTTCCGTCGGCTCGTCTCGGTCGGCCGTGGTCAACGGCCGTGCCTGCCGAATCCTCACATGGACGTCGCTGCCGATCGGGGGAAACTCCGTCGCGAGGACGTCGCCGGGGTGCAGGCAGGTCAGCGGGCCCGTAGAGGTGTCGACGTCGACGCGCGTGACGACGCCGAGTGCGACCGTCCGGCGCAGTGTTCCGATCACCGGCCGTACATCGTCGGTTGGGTCCCCGGGGGTGTCCGCTGAGGTGAGGACGAGTTGGGTGTGCTCGGGTCGCGCCACGAGGGTGTGGGGTCCGCCGGTGAGAGCCGGTGGAAGGAGGTTGGTGTAGCCGAGCAGTCGGGCGGTGTCGGTGTCGCCGGGGCGGTCCAGTATCTCGGCGGTCGGGCCGTGCTGGCGGATTCGGCCGTCGATCAGCAGCGCGGTGTCCTCGGCCAGTGCGAGGGCCTCGTGCCGGTCGTGGGTGACCAGGATCGTGGCGGTGGGCCGGCCGGTCAGCGCGGCGCGCAGGTCGGCCAGCAGGTCGGCGCGCGTGGTGCTGTCCAAGCCGCTGAACGGCTCGTCGAGCAGCAGCACCTGGGGGGCGACCGCCAGCGCGCGGGTGATGCTGACCCGCTGGGCCTCGCCTATGGACAGGCTGCGGGCGTCCCGGTCGACTAGGGACTCCAGGCCTAGCGCTTCGATCCACGGCCATGCGCGGGCGCGAGCCTCGCGGCGGGTCATGCCGCGAAAACGCAGCCCGCTGATCACGTTGGCGGCCACGGTGCCGCGGCGCATGATCGGGCGTTGCAGTACCGCCACGACCGCGTCGCGCATCTGGGGCCGCGTCGCGGGGTGGCCATTGAGCCGGATCTCCCCGCTGACGCGGTGGGTGCTGAGCATGCCCAGTGCGCGCAGCAGGGTGGACTTGCCGGCGCCGTTGGGGCCCAGGACAGCCAGTGTGCGTCCTGACGCGACGTGCAGTTCAGGCACGCTGAGCAGTTCCCGGCGGCCGGCGTGTACGCGCAGGCCTCGGCATCCGATCCCGGCGTCGTTCACCGCAGCACCGGCTGCCGCTGTTGGATCAGGGTCAGCGACAGGTTCACGGCGAACGCGATCAGCAGCAGGATCAGGCCGAACGCGATCGCGAGCGAGAACTGGCCACGGCTGGTGGCCAATACCGCAGCGGTGGTCAGCACGCGGGTCTGTCCGGCCAGGTTCCCTCCGACCATCTGGGCGGCCCCGACTTCACTCACCACCGCACCGAACGCGGCCATCGCCGCGGCCAGCAGCGGCAACCTGGCTTCGCCCAGCAGCGCCGCGAGCGCGCGGATCGGGGTCGCTCCGAGAGCTCGCATCTGGACGCGGAAGTCGGGGTCGACCTGTTGCAGGGCGGCGGCGACCAGCGCTACGACGATCGGGGTGGCGATCGCGGCCTGGGCGATGACCATCGCGGTCGGGGTGTAGAGCAGCCCTAGTCCGCCTACCGGGCCGCTGCGCCACAGCAGCACGGTGACGAAGAGGCCGACCACCACCGGGGGCAGGCCCATCCCTGTGTTCACTGCCGCCAGGGCGATTCGCCGGCCCGGGAAGCGGGCCAGCGCTACGGTCGCGCCCAGCGGCAGGCCGATCAGCAGGGCGATCGCGGTCGCGGTCAACGAGACGCGCAGGGTCAGCGCGGTGATCGACCAGCTGTCCTGGTCGCCGGTGAGCAGCAGCCTGATCGCGTCCACCAGCCCGTTGAACAGCACGTCCATCGATTCACCTCCGCGCCGGGCTCACTGGCCCAGGGTCGCCTCGTCCTTGCCGGCGTCCGGGATGAACAACGGCTGGCCGAACTTCGCCCGCCCGAACTCACCGATGAGCTGCTGCGCCGACGGGCCGACGATCCAGTCGGCGAAGGCCTTCGCGCCGTCGGGCCGCACCAGGTCGCCTGCCTTCTTCGTCATCTCGATGACGTGGTAGACGTTCAGCAGGCCCGGATCGCCCTCGCTGAGCACGTCAAGCGCCAGGGTGCCGCGCTGCGCGAGATAGGTGGCCCGGTCGGACAGGGTGTAACCGGCCTTCTCGCTGGCGACCCGCAGTGTCTCGCCCATGCCCTGCCCGGTGGACTGGTACCAGGATCCGTCCGGGGTCACCCCGGCCTTGGACCAGAGGCCCTTCTCCTTGGCATGCGTGCCCGACTCGTCGCCCCGGGAGATGAACACGGCCTCCGCGGCTGCGATCTTCTTCATCGCTTCCGCGCTGCTCGTGCCCTGTACTTCGGCCGGGTCGGCCTTGGGACCGATGAGGACGAAGTCGTTGTGCATCACCAGCCGCCGCGAGCCGACGCTGCCCTCGGCCACGAACTCCGTCTCAGCCGCGGGGGAATGCACCAGCAGCGCGTCGGCCTCCCCGCGACGTCCCAGCTCAATGGCCTGCCCACTACCGACCGCCAAGGTCTTGACCTGCCAGCCGCTGTCGCGGGTGAAGACCGGCAACAGCTCGTCGAGCAGGCCGCTGTCCTGGGTGCTGGTCGTGGTGGCCAGGATCAGTGACTTCTCCACCGTGGGCTTCGACGCCGTTCCGCCGGAGGTCGCGGCGGTCCCACACCCCGCCAGCAAGACCGCTGCGGCCCACGCGAAAACAACGGTCAGCGTTCTACGCATTACTGTGGCCCCTTCTGCGGTACTTCAGAGTAGTGCAAGAATAAAAGTATGCAGTATGCAAGCGTGACCCGATATAGGGAGATCTGCGCCGACCTCGCCCATCGGATCAGTGCGGGAACCCTGCACCCCGGTGACGAGCTGCCGGGGGTCCGCGATCTCGCCCAGCAGTGGCACACCACCGCCTCTACGGTCAGCCGGGCGCAACGCGTGCTGGCCGACGCTGGAGTGCTCGAGTTGACCGACCGCCGCCGTGCACGCGTGGCCCCCGGCGCCGCGCTCGCGGCCCGGCGGTTCCTGCACGCCGACTCGGTTTTCACTCTCACGGGCAGCGACGATCCCGCCCTCGGCCTCGTCACCGGCGCGCTCGACGGCAAGCTGAGAGTCGTCGTCGGCGAGGGCAGCGTCGCCGGCCTCGGCGCGGTGCGCCAGGGTCGCGCCGACGGCGCCGCGATCCATCTGCTGCACCACACCGGGATCTACAACGCGCCTTTCGCGCTCGGCATGCTGCGTGGCCTCGATCCGCACCTGATCCACCTCTGGCGGCGCGAGCAGGGGCTGATCGTGCTGCCGGGCAACCCCCTGGGCATCACCGGCGTCGCCGATCTCGCAGGGCGACGGGTCTCCACGCGGCGCCCGGGTAGCGGGACCCGAATCCTTCTGGACCGGCTGCTCCTCGCCGCCGGTCACGACCCGGACGCCCTTCGAGGACCAGAGGTCGGCACCCATCTCGAGGTCGCCGTGGCCGTCGCCACCGGCACCGTCGACGCCGGCCTCGGGGTCCGCTCGGCCGCGAGCGACATGGACCTCGAGTTCATCCCCCTGACCTGGGAAGATTTCGACATCGGGCTGGCCGGCAATGCTCTCGGCCAGGCTGCTCAACTCATCGCCGCACTGCACACGCCGACCTTGCGCGACAGGATCTCCGCACTGGGCGGGTACGACACCTCCAAGTCCGGCGACGTCACGAAGCTCTCCGACGCGACGGGTCAAGAACGACGTACCACCCGATAGGCCAGGCTGACTGGATATAGCTGGTTATTCCACCGACGATCGCCCGTTGCGGAGTTGCTCGGGAAGTACCTTCCGCAGTCCCCACAGCAGCGGTTGTCCGGAGGTCGAATCCGTTGCGGTGATCACCAATTGGTCACCAGCGCGCCGCGTCCACCATGTGGCTTTCCGATGCCTTGGACGCCTATCCCCGGACTCTCGGGAGTCACCTTCTGGAATGTGGTCACTGGATCCAGCAGGAACGGCCCGACGAGGTCAACCGCCTGCTCGTGGAATTCCTCGACGGCCTCTGACGGGGTGCGAAACTTGCGATATGTCTACGCTGAGCCCCGGTTCCTCGGGAGAACTGACCGATCCCGACGGTGGCGTCTGGCAGGTGCGGAGGCGGAAGCTTGACCCCAGGACCGTCCGGAGCATGATGCGCCACCGCGATCTCCAGGTGCTGCTGGGTGAGTCCGGCGGCATCGTGCTGACGGTCCCACTGCGGCCGTGCATCAGACCAAGCCGATCCGGTAGGCCAGGACGACCGCCTGGACTCGGTCACGCAGGTCGAGCTTGGTCAGGATTCGGGACACGTAGGTCTTCACCGTCTCCGGGGTGATGAAGAGCTGGGCCGCGATCTCGGCGTTGGACAGCCCGGCTGCGAGCTGCCGGAGGACCTCCAGCTCGCGAGGTGTCAAAACGTCCACCACGTGGTTCCCGGGAGCGGGGCGGAGGCGTTCGGCGTAGTGGCCGATGAGGGTGCGGGTGACGGCGGGGGCCAGCAGGGAGTCGCCTGCCGCGATCGTCCGGACGCCGTTGATCAGTTCGGATGGGTGCGCGTCCTTCAGCAGGAAACCGCTGGCGCCCGCGCGGAGGGCCTCGTAGACGTACTCGTCGACGTTGAACGTGGTGACCACCAGGATCTTCGCGGGGTTCGCGGTGCCGGGGCCGGCCAGACGCCGGGTGGCCTCGATGCCGTCCACCACCGGCATGCGGATGTCCATCACGATCACGTCGGGGTTCAGGTGCGATGCGGCCTCCACCGCCGCGCGTCCGTCGGCCGCCTCGCCGACGACCTCCATGTCCGGCTGGGCGTCGAAGATGGTGACGTATCCGGCGCGTACCAGCGCCTGATCTTCGCAGACGAGCACCCGGATCATGTGTCGCTCCTGGACGGGATCAGCGCGCGGACGCTGAACCCGCCTTCGGGCCGCGGTCCGGCGATCAGCTCACCATTGAGCATGCGCACCCGCTCACGCAAACCGGCCAGGCCTCGGCCGCCCGGCGCGGTGGCGGGAGTGGTGGACGAGCCCTCGGTGGTCACCTCGATCTCGATGTGGGTGTCGCCGTGCCTCACCAGCACCGCGGTCGGGTGTCCCGTCGCGTGCTTGAGCGCGTTGGTGAGTGCCTCCTGGACGACTCGGTAGACGGCCAGCTCCACGTCGACGCTCTGCGCGAGGGGAGCGCCGAGTTCGGTCCACTCGACGGGCTGGCCGGATAACCGGGCCTGTTCCACCAGGTCGCTCACCTTGCCCAGGGCCGGTGTGCGGTCGGCCGCCGCCGGGTCGCCGGTGGCTTCCAGCACGCCGAGCAGGGAGCGCAGCTCCGTCAGCGCACGGCGGCCCGTTCCGCTGATCGCCGTGAGTGAGTCTCCGGCTCGGTCTGGCGCGCTATCCATGAGGTACTGCGCGGCGTCGGCCTGGACCACCATCGCGGTCACGTGGTGGGTGACCACGTCGTGGAGTTCGCGGGCGATCCTGGCCCGTTCGGCGGCCACGGCCACCTGTGCCGAAAGCCGTCGCCGCTCGGCCTCGTCGGCCCGCCATCGGCGCACCAGGGCTCCGGCCGCCCAGCTCGCCATCAGGACCAGGGAGAACGCCAGGAAGTCGGGGATCTGGCGGGGGGAGCCCAGCACGTACAGGACGATCGCCAGGATGATGTAGCCCGTGGCCGCCGCGATCTGGGTGGTCCGGCGCAGGCGCACCTGATGGGCGCCGGCGGCGTACAGCGCCAGGTAGATGCCTACGGTGCCGAACGTCGGCGGGTAGGACAGTGTCTGGTGCAGCGCGAAGGCCATACCGACGATCGCCAGGCACGCGGCGGGCCGGCGGGTGCGCAGTGCCAGCGGGAGGGTCAGGGCCAAGGTCAGTGTCACGGCCAGGGCGTCGGACGGGTGCTTGGGCAGGTCGCCGATTTCGGCTCCGATGCCCGACACGGTCGGCACGAAGGCCAGCAGCGTGAGGACCGCAGCGAGCAGAGTGTCCCTTCTGAGTGACACGCGACGAGCCTAACGACGGACCAGGCGGGCGCGGACCAGCATCGCCGCCGCGATCAGCACGCTCACGACGACCGGGACGACGGAGGCCTCCAGCCCGAACGCTCCGCCGGTCAGCCACTCCGGGCCGGAGACGTGCGTGGTCAGCACTCCTTCGGACGGGTGGCCGGAGACGGGGATGCCCAGCAGCGCCACGGTGACGTTCCAGGTGAAATGGAGCCCGATCACGAACCAGATGCTGCGCCGCCACAGGAAGGCCGCTCCCAGCAGGACGCCCGCCTCGACGGCGATGGCCAGCGAACTCCACAAGGTGGCGCCCGGGTTGGCCAGGTGGAGAGCGCCGAACAGCAGCGCGGTGATCGCCAGCGCGGCCCGGCTGCCGAGCAGGCCCTCCAGCGCCTGCAGCGCGAGGCCGCGGAAGAGGAGTTCCTCGGTGACCGCCGCGCCGATCGAGACCGCGGCCAACGGCAGCACCGCCGACAGGCCCTGGGACCAGGTGAACGAGTAGCCGCCGAAAACGGTGATCACCAGGACCGAGAGGAGGACGAACCCCAGGCCGATCGCGCCGCCGGATAACGCCTCCCGACCGGCTCCCCGTGTGGCCAGTTCGGGCATGGGGCGCCGGGCGACGAAACGCATGACCGTCCAGTAGACGGCCAGTGCGGCCGCCGCCGCCACGACGGCGAGGAACGCTCCGCCCGAGGCCAGTGCCGACACCCCGCCGACGCCGATCAGCCCGGCCGGGAGCCAGATGAGGGGAGAACGGGAGCGCTGTGTCGTGTTCATCGAAGCCTCCGGTGACCTGCGCCGCATCGGTGCGGCGACTCGTCGGCAACGCTACGAACGCGGCCCCGGGTGACGGATCCCCGGCAGGCGAACACTTCGGGTAGCTCTCACGGGGGATGCGCCCGGCCTGTTCAGGAGCCGTCGCGGGCCGCGATGGCCAGGGCGATGAACTCGCGGAACCGGGTGAACTCCTCCTGGTTCATCTTCAGGCCCACCCCGCCGATGACCTGGTTGTCGCCCCGCCTGGCGCCGAGCCGGACCTTGAACGCGTCACCGCGCGGCTGGACGTCCACTCCAAGAAACGCCACGTGATAGCGGCTGCTCTCGGACAGATCCCGGTGGAAGATCTCAAGGGTCCTGCCGTCCTGCACCAGGATGTAATCGCCGAGGTGGAACTCCGCTGCCATGGCTCCCGCTTCGAGACCTGTAGAGAACAATGTCCGCAACTGTCCCATACCAGCGCGCGGGCTCACTACGGGGTGCACGCGGCGAGCAGCAGGCGTTCGGCCTCGTCCAGATAGGTCGCGAGCAGGGCTTCGGCCTCGGCGTTCCGGCCGGACTCCAGCAGGGTCAGCAGTTCGCGGTTGCGCGGCAGGAAGGGCGCGTGCAGCTCGCGGGGGTTCATGGCGTGGAACACCAGACGGAGTTCGGCCAGGGCCTGGGCCATCATCGCGTCCACCCGCCGGCTCCCGTTGAGCGAGGCGATGAGCTGGTGAAAGCGCAGGTCGGCGGTGCCGACGTCGAGCCAGCGGCCTTCGGCGGCGGCCTTCTCGGCATCGGAGACCGCGCCCCTGAGGGCGGTCAGGGAGATGGGGTCCTTGTACGACCTTCGCACCGCCGCGCCCTCGATCATGCGGCGGACCTGGTAGATGTCGGAGACGTCGGCCGGGGACAGCACGCGCACGTAGACGCCCCGGTTGAGCCGGTGTTCCAGCAGCCGCTCCTGGCTGAGCAGGCTGAACGCCTCCCGCAGGGTGTTGCGGGAGACTTCCAGCTCGGCGGTCAGTTCGTCTTCGGCCAGACGGCTGCCGGGCAGCAGGCCACCTTGGGTGACCCGCTGCCGGAGGATCGCCGCCGCCCATTCGGCCGTGCTGCTGCGGACCCGGAACGGGCGGGTCTCCCCATATGCGTCCGAGGAGCCTGGTTCACTCACGGTTGGCAGACAATCATCTACTTGCCGGTGGCGTCCACGGCGTCGGGGTTGCCGGGGGCGTAGACCGTGATGCCGTCCGGCAGCGCCCCGATCTTGTCGATCTCCACGCAGGCCGGGCAGGCCTCGTAGCCCTCCTGGCGGGCGCGGTTGGCGTCCGCCTGGGCCTCGGCGCCGGTCACCAGGGCCCGGCCGTCGATCTTGGCCTGCTCGGCCCTGGCCTCGGCCTGGCGGATGTCCGCCTGCGCGCCCTGGGCGTTGGTGATGCTCTGCTGGACCTCGGTGGGCAGGGTGATCCGGACCAGGTTGAACCGGAATCCGGTGAGGTAGGGGCCGCCCAGCATGGCTTGGATCTCCCGCTCCAGGCTGGCGTTGACCCCCGACTGCACGCGGGCCAGGTTCGCCAGGCCGGCGCTCGGCTCGGGGATCTCGGCGCCGTTGAGGAAGGCGCAGGTGGGCACCAGCTCCGCGCAGCGCATGGCCCCGATCTGCACGCGCATCGTGTTGTAGATGACAGGGCGGACCGCCTGGCTGAAGAAGGCGCTCCAGCCTTCGTCGCCGTCCCAGGCGTAGAGCATCTCGCCGTCGTCGCCGATGTAGGTACGGGTTCCGTACCGGTCGTCGAAGGCTTCGAGGGTCGGGTGATCGAGGTTGAGCGTGAAGTAGAACGTGCCCTCCACACCCACGTTGACCCCGTCACCGCTGGGCACGACGACCTCGTCCACCCCGAGAGTGGTGGCCCGTTTGGGGTCCGAGGTGATCGTGTAGATCCGCTGCTGCGCCGGGTAGGTGTGCGCGGTGGACCAGAACCCCGTCCAGCTGGGTCCGGTGGCCGGGTTGAGGACCTGACGGATACCGCTCTCGTCGAGCGGACCGCCGTCCCGGACGACGGCGATGACTCCCGCGTCCGTCTGCGTGAACCCGGTCGTGTACGTGATCAGCGCGAGCCCGGTCAGGGCGGCTAGTAAGACACCGATCAAGGTTTTGGACATATGTTCAATGTAAGGATTGTTGAACGATTTGATAAGAGGAAACTTGAAAGATATGCGTCAGTGCGGGAACGCCCGGGGCGGGCGTGAGGTGATCTCCGCCTGGAAGCTCCAGATGATCGTGCTGATCTGACGCATGAGGACGGTGTCCTCAAGCCGGTCCAGATAGAGCGAGCGACGGGCGAGCCCCCCGGCGTCGACGGCGAAGTAGACGGCCATGAGGGGGTTGATGAACAGCTCGCTGCCCCTGGTGCGAGTGGTGAACTGGGCGTCGCCGAACTGCCCGTTCAGCGCGGCCGCGATCGAGCCGTTGACGATGCTCGGATGCACTGAGGTCTCGGCCTGGGCGTAGGCGACCGCGTCCAGATAGAGCTCGGCCGCCCTGCTGGAACGGGGAATGGAGAAAGCGCCCAGATAAGCCCCGTCGCGGTCCAGCGCCGCCAGATTCTCCAGCACCTGAACGTGGTTCACCCCGTGGTAGGCGTCGATGCCGAACCCCAGGCAGACGACCAGCTTCTCCGCCACGTCGAGCCCGTGCACGGCCGCCAGGCTGGCCATGTCCTCCTCCGGGGTGCCCAGCCCCGTCTCGTCACCGCGCAGCAGGATGTCGGTCCCGCCGTCGACCAGGACGACGGCATCGATGTCCAGGCGTTCCACCAGCGCCTGATAGGCCGCTCGTAGTGGGCTTACCCCGACCTTGGGGAACGCGTAGACGGTGGAAGGCAGGTCGTGGGCTTCGAGCCAGCGGGCGAGTGACCGTTCGGGGAAATACGCGTCTCGGCTGACCGTCTCCGGACCGATCGCGGCCACGTCCTGATCCAGCCACACCTCGAGATCCAGCCCTTCTAACCGGCTGAAGGACAAATTGGCCAAGTAGACCTGCTTGCCCGCGTCCCACAATTCCACGGCGAGCGGGAGCCCGGCGAACACATCGAATCCCCCGCCCGCTCCGGCCACCAGAATCCGGTGCGCCTGTTTGAGCCGGGTGAACAGCGGAGGCTCGTGCAACGAGAACATCCCGGGAAACTACCAGGAGGAATTCGGGAGAATGCCCGGTCTGAATCCCGGATCCAGCAAAACGGTAGGGAATGCCGGGTGGGGTACGACGGTTGGTCGTTGACATGACAACTGTTGGATTCATCGGAAGCGGGCACATCGGCGGCACCGTCGCCCGGCTCGCCGTCGCGGCCGGTTACGACGTGGTGCTGAGCAACTCGCGCGGCCCGGAGACGCTGAAGGAACTGGTCGACGAGCTCGGGCCGAAGGCGAGCGCGGGGACCTCCGCCGAAGCCGCCGCAGCCGGTGACCTGGTGATCGTCAGCGTTCCGCTCGGGGTCTACCGCGACGTTCCGGTGGAGCCCCTCGCCGGTAAGACCGTCCTGGACACCAACAACTACTACACGCAGCGCGACGGGGCCATCCCCGAGCTCGACGCCGACTCGACCACGTCCAGCGAGCTGCTGCAGCGGCACCTGCCGACGTCCAAGGTCGTCAAGGCCTTCAACAACATCTACTTCGTCCATCTCCAGGCGCTGGCCCGGCCCGCCGGGGCGGCCGACCGCAGCGTTCTGGCGATCTCGGGCGATGACGCCGGCGCGAAGGGAGAGGCGGCCGCGTTCCTCGAGCGGATCGGCTACGACGCCCTCGACGCGGGCACGCTCGCGGACGGGTGGCGCTTCCAGCCGGGGACTCCCGCGTACGGCGGTCTCTACGCCGGGGAGAACGAGAACTTCTGGGAGTCGCCGGGCGTGCCCGTCGGCGCCTCAGCGCTCCAGGCGAAGCTGGACGCCGCCCAGCGTTGAACGCCCGGCATCAAGGCCCGGGTCACCGGCTTGGGCCTTGGTGTCAGCCGACGAGTCGTCTGCGCCAGTCCAGCGGGGTGATCGTGATGGCCTGGCCGGGGTCACCGTTCCAGGCCGCCGGCAGGCCCGCCTCCGCGAGCGCCGCCACGACCTCCCGGCCGATGGACGCCGTCGGCGAACCGTCGAAGCCGCCGTACAGGAGGGTCAGGCCGTGCCCGTCGGCGGCCGCGTCGGTGCACTGGGAGTGGAAGTAGACGAAGCCGCGGGCGTCCGGGGAGCCTGCCGCGCCGATTTCCGCCTGGCCGCATGAACGGCAGCAGGTGAAGTTCTCCTGGGCCGTGATGCCGGCCGCTTCCAGTGCCTGGAAGGCGCGGGTGAGCCGGTCCGGGTCCGTTTCGCCGCTCCAAGCGGCCTGTTCCGCTGCCCGTTCCGTCCACATCTGATCGGCCAGTCGCCGGGCCTGTGCAGGTGAGACCGGCCGGTGGTCACCGGAGACGAGGTAGTCCTCCGCGATCTCCGCCAGTTCCCGCCGCGTGACGTAGCCGCCGATCAGGGACTTGCGGACGCGCGCTTCGAGCAGGTCGCGATCCTCGTCGCCGAGGTCGAGCGGGGGGATCACGGAGATCACATCCATGGAGAGCACAGTGCCACACAGCTTCGTTTGACGGTCGGGGAGATGCAGCGGATATTGACCGCATGCGCGCTTGGGGCCTGATTCTGGTGCTGTTACTCGCCGTGTCCGCATGCGGGCAGGAGGCGACGCCTGCCGCGCAGGAGCCGGCCCCTGTCGTGTCGTCGGCTGCGCCGGAGGCGTCGCCCCCGCCGAAACTGGTCGGCTGCAAGATCGGGCCATCGGTGGCGTTCACGCCGGTGCAGGTGCAGCACCTGGCCGTCGGCATCGCGGGAGACGGGCCGGTGGGCGTCGTCATCGCCAACACGCTGGACGGCTACCACTGCGACTGGCTGGTGTGGGCGGACCATCTGATCAAGAGCGGGGTCCGGGTGGCCGTGTTCGAATACGGGTTCCCGCCCCGGATGGCGGGCATCTCGGCCATGCTCGACCGAGGGCCGGAGGAGATGATGGCCGTCGCCGCGGAGCTCAGGAAACAGGGCGCCCAGAAGATCGTTTACGCCGGAGGGTCGCTCGGCGGATCGGTCGCCCTCGCCACGGCCGCCAAGCCCGAGGCGGAGGCGGCCGGCGTCGTCTCCCTGTCCGGCGGACTGGACGGACAGGCGGAGACGGTCAAGACCCTCACGATCCCGGCGATCTACGCCGTGGCGGAAGAGGACACGAGCGGAGGCGCGCCGGCCCTCGCCAAGGAACTCCACAAAGCCACGGAAGACAGCGAACTGCTCGTCTACCCGGGAGCCCAGCACGCAGGCGGGATGTTCATCGACGACCGTTACGCCGACGAGTTGCTGGCCAAGCTCGACGCCTTCCTGGCCAAGGTCTAGCCGGCGTCCGCCGCGACGAACTCCCGGGCGCCGCGCAACCTGGTCTTGAGGTGCCGCTGAGTCAGCGTGCAGTCCAGCCGCACGTCGCGTGGCCCGGTGAAGCCGACGTCGGCGCACAGGCCCGGCGTCAGCCGGGCCGGATCGAGGCCGTCTCGCTGGGCGATGAGACATCCCAGCTCATGTCGGCTGACCGCATCCGCCCCGGCCACATGATGGATGCCCGCCCGATCGGAGTCGGCGAGTTCCAGCAGGGCGGCCGCGAGGTCGCGTACAGAGACAACACAGCGCACGGCATCGGTGAACAGGATGCCGGGCGCTCCCCCGGCCAGGGAGTGGACCAGGCGTTCGTGCGGTGAGCCGCCGTCGCCGATGATCAGGGAGGTCCGGGCGATCACCGCGCCGGGGTCGATGGCCTGCACGGCCGTCTCCGCCGCCGCCTTCGCCGCGCCGTAGGCGTAGACGGGATCGGGGACCTGGTCTTCCGCGTAGGTGACCGCCGCGCCGGAGAAGATCGCGTCGCTGGACACGTGCACCAGCCGTCTGCCCGTCGACGCGGCCGCCACGTGGGCGGCGCCCGTGGCCGTCGTCTGCCAGTCGGATTGCCGGTAGGCCGCGTTGACGACCACGTCAGGGCCCACGTCGCCGATCAGGTCGGACACGGCCGTGCGGTCGCGGAGGTCGAGCGGTCGCCACTCGGCCAGGGCCGCCGGGCCCGGATTGCTCAGGTACGTCGCGGCCACGACATGCCCCCCGGCCGCGGCCTGCCGCACGAGTTCGCCGCCGAGGAAGCCGCTGCCGCCGACGACCAGGATTCTCATGGCTGCGACCGTAATGGATCTCTCAGTCCGTCGCGCAGGATCGTCAGGGCGCGCTGCGGGTCGCCCGTTCGGCTGCGGATGGCGAGGATCACGCCGCCCAGCAGGGCCATCACCTCGCCGACGCCCACGTCGCGGCGGATGCCGCCCTGTTCCTGGGCCCGGGTGAGCAGCAGGGCGATCCCGTCGCGGAGGTCCGCGCTCCGCGCGGCCACTTTGCTCTGTACGTCGACATTCGCGCCCGTCAGCGCATCGATGATCTCCCCTTTGGCCTCCGCGTCGGCGACGACCAGCCCGAGTGCGGTGAACAGCGCGTCGGCCGGGTCGGGGGCGGTCAGGGCCTCACGGGTCCTGTCCACCAGGTCGTGGAGGTGATCGAGGATGATCGCCTCGTACAGCGACTCCTTGGTGGGGAAATGCCGGTAGAGGGTGCCGGGGCCGAGGTGGGCACGGCGGGCGATCTCGTCGAGGGGGATCGACAGACCGTCGGTGGCGAAGGCCTCTCTCGCGACCTGCAGGATCCGGTCCCGGTTACGGCGGGCGTCGGACCGCATGGGGATCAGCTCCTCGAAAGCGGGGCGGTGTCTCCGCTTACGATAGCCTCATTTTTGTCGGGCACCCCCGGAGAAGGAGCTGAGATGACCCGGACCGCTTTTCTCGCGCTGGACTTCGTCACCTACATCGTCGAGAACTTCAGTCATGATCCCGCTGTCGTACAGCATGCGTCCGCCGCGCTCGAATCGGCCAGGACAGCCGGGCTGCCCGTGTTCCACGTGGTGCCCGAGCCCATGCGGGAGCAGATCCATCCGGCCCTGGCGCCACGCGACGGCGAGGTAGTCCTGGGGAAGACCTCGATGTCGGCGTTCGCCACCACCGACCTGCACGAACGGCTGCAGGAGGCCGGGATCGGCCGCATCGTCATCGCCGGTGTCGCGACCTCGGGGACCGTGCTGTCGACCACGCGATGGGCCCGCGACATCGGCTACGAGGTCGCCGTCTGCGTCGACGCGTGTGCCGACCCCGACGCGGGGGCGCACGCCGCGCTCGTCGACACGTCGGTCTTCCCGGAGAGCTGGATCGGCCTCTGGCGGCTCGCCCGTATGGTCCGATCAGGGGAGACACTGATCTGAGAGGGGCCGGCATGATCGACCAGCACGACAAGGGCCTGGCGTTCGCGAAACTGCACGAGGCGGGCACATTCGTCCTGCCGAACCCCTGGGACGCCGGCACCGCCCGCCTGCTCGCCGGCCTCGGCTTCGCCGCCCTGGGCACGACCAGCGGCGGCCTCGCCTTCACCCTCGGCCGCCGCGACGGCGCCGGCCTGGTGCACCGCGACGAGACCCTCCGCAACATCGCCGCCATCGCCACCGCTACCGACCTGCCGGTCTCGGCCGACCTGGAGAACGGCTTCGGCGACACCCCAGGCGACGTGGCCCGGACGATCCGCCTCGCCGCCGAGGCCGGCGCGGTCGGCGGGTCGATCGAAGACGCCACCGGCCACCCCGACCGGCCCGTCTACGACTTCGACGCGGCGGTGGAACGGGTGGCCGCCGCCGCGCAGGCGGCACGGGCGCTGCCGGTTCCGTTCACGTTCACGGCCCGCGCCGAGAACTTCCTGTACGGACGGCCAGACCTCGACGACACGATCCGCCGCCTGCGCGCCTTCGAAGAGGCCGGGGCCGACGTCCTCTACGCGCCCGGTCTGCCTGATGCCGAGGCGGTCCGGGAAGTGTGCGCGGCCGTGTCCAGACCGGTCAACGTGCTGGCCGCCGGGCCGGTTCTCGGGTTGTCGGTGGCCGAGCTCGGGGAACTGGGGGCGCGGCGGGTGAGCCTGGGGTCGGCCCTGTCGCGGGCGGCGCTGACGGCCACGCTGACGGCCGCCCGGGAGATCGCGGGCGAGGGGACGTTCGGCGCACTGCGAGGTTCGATCAGCTACGCCGAGGCCAACGACCTGCAGGAAGGGGCGTGATGACCAGTCGCCCGGCCATTCGGCCACGACCCGGAGATGGAGTTGTTCGTCGCGGCGAGCGCGTCGTCGATGAAGAGGTGCTGACCGACCCGGCGTGCCGGGCACGTCCAGCCGGTGCCCACGGCATGGCGGGCACACCTGCCGGCGATGTCCTCGGCGTGGCTGCCTGAGGTCTGCTCAGGGGACGTCGTCCAGCCCGTAAGGGGAACGCCGCCAGCGACTGGGCCGCGCTCTCCGCTCGATTTCTGTCCGGTACGGCGGTCCAGCCACCCATGTGATCGGCTCCTAGCCGAACGGATGCGGTGTCAGGGCGAGCAGGCCGGTTCCCCTCACCTTCATCCCGGGCGACAGCGTCAGCGGGGTGACGCCGTAGGCGGCGGCGATCTCGGGAGCCAGGTCGAAGGTGACTGATTCCAGCTCGTCCCGCTGATCTTCGCTCAGCGTCTGAGGGTCTCCGTCCGGCAGGCCAGCCGCTGCACGCACCTCCTGCTCCAACGGCAGTGGACGGCCCAAGGTGAGCAACGCGTCATCGGGCTCTCCGGTCGCGGCATACCGCCGGACGACGGTCCCGTTCTCGGCGATCAGCCAGGCCGAACCGTCCACGTGGCCACCGAAGTAGTAGGCCTGGGCAGATCCGTAGCGAACGCTGAGCGTGGTGCACAGCCCGAGCACGTCGTCGCGGCGCCCGGAATCGGAAGGATCGCACCAGGCCCCGATGACCAGCGTCCAGCCATCGACTTCGGGGGTGACGAAGACCCGCGACAGGCGGTGGGGATTGTCCAGGCCGTGCACGTCGTCGTCGGCCATCTCCGCCGCCTCGGCGAACGTCATCGGCCTCGACGGCAACAGGCCCAGCACCTCCATGACGCCCGCCTGATCACCTGTCGGGACGGCCATCCAGTGGCACCAGCACATGTCGAACGGGCGGGGTACATCTTGCACAGGCCCACCATGCCCGACATGTCCTGACGTGGAAAACACGTTGCACGACGACGCTGAGGCGGAGAAGGCTCGGGGAGATGCATGCCAACAAGCTGACGGTGTCGCCCGAGACGGTACGCGCGTTGGTCGACGAGCAGTTTCCCGAATGGCGAGACCTGACCATCACGAGCGTCGTCTCGCACGGGACGGTCAACGCCATCTACCGGATCGGCGACCGCTTCACCGCGCGGTTTCCCCTGCAGCCACCTGAGGGCCTGGATGCCACACGGCGCTGGCTCGAAGCCGAGGCGGAGGCGGCGCGGGAGCTGAACGGGCTGACACGGTTCCCCTCGCCTGAGCCGGTCGCGATCGGAGAACCCGGGGCGGGATATCCCGTTCCGTGGTCGGTGCAGACGTGGCTACCTGGTGTCGTGGCCACCGACGAGCATCCCGGTGAGTCGGTCGCGTTCGCGCATGACCTGGCCGATCTCGTCACCGATCTGCGCGCGATCGACACGCGTGGCCGGACGTTTTCCGGAAGCGGGCGAGGCGGGGACATTCACGTCCACGACGAGTGGGTCGAAATCTGCCTCCGGCAGAGCGAAACGCTGCTGGACGTGCCGAGGCTGCGCAAACTGTGGGCGGAATTCCGGGCCTTGCCGCGCACCTCGGCCGACGTGATGACCCACGGCGACCTGCTCGCCGGGAACGTGCTCGTGTCCGGCGGGCGGCTGACCGGGATTCTCGATGTGGGCGGGTTCGGGGCGGCCGATCCCGCGCTGGATCTGCTGAGCGCCTGGAATCTTCTCGAAGCCGGGCCGCGCGAGGTGTTCCGTTCGCTGCTCGGGCCGGACGACCTCGAATGGGAGCGCGGGAAGGCGTGGGCTTTCGTGCAGGCGATGGGGTGCGTCTGGTATTACGTCGACACCAATCCGGTCATGAGCAACATGGGCCGGCGCTGCCTGGAACGGATTCTTCCCGCGGCGAGCCGAACCGCGCCAGGTAGTGCCAGACCTTTTTGAGCGCCTGCGGGTCGTGACCGTCCGCCATTCCGAGGATTCGCGGATCCAGTCGTCCGTCGACGGCGATCTCGGCGGCCAGGTCGACGTATTCCCGGCCACGGTAATCGGGATATCGCCGCAGGCGATCAATGGTCAGCCGGAAACCGGCGTGCCATTCGATCGGGCACGGGAGCCGGTGCGCTTCGGCCTCCACGACTGTTCCCCGGTGGCTCGGGTCCAGGACCAGCGCCGCCACGTCGCGGTCAAGCCTGACCGGGCCGTGGACCTGGGCCTCGATGTAGTCGTCGAGGGCGTCCCGATCGTCGGCCTCGGCCATGGCGATGAGCGCCATACGGGAGGCGACGCCGAAGGCCGACGGTTCGAAGTGACTGTCGGGATAGCAGAACGTGGTGCGTGCGAGGACGTCCTCAGTCAGCCGGAAATGGGCGGAGCCGAAACGTGGCGCCGCGCCGACGGATTTCCGGCGGAAGTTCAGCGCGCCGTAGACGGGGCGTTCGTCAGCGGGTGCGTGATCGTAGGCCCCGCCGAAGATACGGCTCTCCCACCGCCACCGATCGCCGCCGGGATGGGCGGTCAGGCCGCCGTTGCTCGTACCGGTGACGAACTGCGAGTGGAAACAGCCGTCTTCTACGAGCTTGCGCAGCACCGGCAGGCTCGGATGGAAGTTCAGCGTCACTCGTGTTCGCGGGTCGATGGGGCCGCCCGCCGACAGGGATGTCACATGGCTCAGAGCCTGTTCTTGTGGCGACCCGAAGATCTTGGAGAATATCGTCATGGCCTCCGACACCCTTGAACTCGAATGGCGGCTCATCGGCACGGGAGTCGCGCAAATCCTGATCGGAGACGGCACGACCTCTCTGTCGGAGACGTTCGGGAACCAGACCGACGCGTTGGCCGACTTCCTCCACGGGATGACGGCACTGTACGGGCCACTCACGACGAACCGTTTCTTCTTCGATGCCGAGCCCGCCGAGATCCGCTGGGTCACCCGCCGCGACGGCGAGCTCATCGAGATCTCGGTCTATCGATTCGGGGATGTGGCGGTCAGTCTCGATCTCCCCGACTCCGCCGGTGACCTCGTCTGGAGATCGGTGCGGTCGCGGGCCCGATTGGCGCACGCGGCGGTCACGGCTGCGCAGGGGCTCCTCGCGGAGAACGACGATGAGGGTTACCTGGCGAAATGGATCAGGCATCCTTTCCCGGTCAACGCTCTTCGGGAACTTCTCCGTCTTCACGCCGCCGACGACGGGTGCGACATGAAGACGGAAGCGGGACTCGGCTGGTTCCACTGGTACACCGGCCTTCGATCAGTCGACCGCCCCGCCGGCGAAGGACCGCACGCGTGCCCCTGCTGCGGCTATCTGACGCTCGGCCAACGGGCGATGTACGAGATCTGCTCCGTCTGCTTCTGGGAGGACGACGGGCAGGACGACCACGACGCCGATGTCATCCGTCATGGCCCCAATGGCGCCCTCAGCCTCACCCAGGCCCGCTCGAACTTCGCCGACTTCGGCGCGAACCGCGAACTCGATCTGCCGAAGGTACGCAATCCGCGCCCTCACGAATATCCCTAGCTCAGGCACTTAGGGTCGCTGCATGAGCGGACATCCCCGCCCGTCACACCTGGTCAGAGAACTCGTCGTGCTGGCGGTCGCGTTCCTGCTCTTCTCTCGGCTGCACGCCGTCGTCGGTGAGGGCGTCGTCTCCGCTGCCACCGCCAACGCGCTCACCCTCCAGTCGTGGGAGCGCAGCCTGCACCTGGACGTCGAACTCGCCGCCAACCAGTGGCTCACCGGACACCCGGCGCTGATCCAGCCCGCGCTCTACTACTACCGGGGCTACTACGCCGTCCTCGCCGGTGTCCTGATCTGGCTGTTCCTCCGCCATCCCGACGAATACGCCAAAGCCCGCCGCACCCTGCTGCTGATGGCCGCTCTCGCCCTGGTCGTCTTCTGGTTCATCCCGATGTCGCCGCCGCGATTCGCCCTTCCCGGCGTCGTCGACATCGTCGGGTCGCGGGGCGCGAACCTCTATTCGGCCTTCCCCAGTCTTCACTTCGGCTGGTCGCTGTGGGCCGCGTACGCCGTCTGGTCCGCACGCCCACGCCTGGCGTCCCTGGCGTGGGCGTTCCCTGCGGGGATGGCGGTCGTGGTGATCGTCACCGGCAACCACTATGTGCTGGACCTGGTCGGGAGTGCCGTGCTGCTCGCGGTTACGAGATGGTCAGGCTCCCGTTGGAGTTCCGGGCGCAGGTCACCACCGTCCGGGTGGCGGCGGTGAGCGCGCTGGACAGGCACTGGCCGAGGACCGTGTGGCCGGCCGCGTTCGGGTGCCACGACTCCTGGCAGGTCTGGAAGTAGGTCACGCAGGTGTTCGCGAAGCGCTGGATGGCGATCTTGTCGCGGCCCGACAGCGACGTGATGGGATTGCCCGAGGGGCCGTCCTGAACTCGTACAGGAGTGGCGAGCGCGCCCGTCGGGCTGCCGGGGTTCTCGCACAGGCGGGCGCCGTCGAACGCCTTCTGCACGTCGAGGACGCGCAGGTCGGCGGTGGGACGCTCGGCGGCCAGGGTGGTGTACGCGTTCTTCACCAGGTTCCCCAGGTTCGCGGAGAACACGTGGCCGGGGGCGAGGCTGGCGCGGTGGATCGGGCAGCCGGCCGCGTAGCGCTCGGCGCCCAGTTCACGGAACTTGTCGCGGGTGTCGGTGCGGTTGTCCTCGTCGCGGTACTGCGTGGCCACGTCCAGGGGAAGGGGGTTCGTGTACGTCTGGAGCACGACCTGGTGCTGCCCGTCGGCGTCCACCTGGGCGAGGGTGTCGAGGATCTGGCGGACGGCGGCGACCGTCTCGGCCGTGCCGGTGGCCACTTCGGCGTCGGAGGCCAGGTCGGAGACCGTGCACGGCTCCTGCGGGACGTCTCCGCCGAGGTAGGCCCAGAACTCCCACCAGCCGGTCCAGGCGTCGGCGATGAAGCGGTTCGCGCACAGGGTGGCGACGTCGCCGAAGGTGAACTGGCTGTTGTTGGAGCCCAGCCCGATGAGCACGACGTCGACGTCGTGGGTCTGCGCGACGGTGCGGAGCTGGTCGAGCTGGGATTTGACGGTGCGGCCGTTGGGGCGGGCGCTGCCGGCGTTGGCGACGTCGGTGGGCTGGCCGCCGGAACAGGCCAGGTTGAAGCGGTCCTGGATGCCGGGGAGCGTCGCCTTGAACAGCGAGGCGTTGGCCGAGCGGTGGCAGAAGTAGGCGTTGTTGTTGGGCGCCGACCAGCCGGGGAAGCCCTGCGCGGTGCCGTTGGCGTCGACGACGGACTGGTAGTCGCCGGCGCCTTCACCGCTGATGAAGCTGTCGCCGAGCGCGACGGCTGCCGTCGGCAGCGCCGCTTGTGCGGCTCCGCCCTGGACGAGTTGGATTCCTGCCGCGACTAAGAGAAGTGCGGTCGTGATTGCTGCCCGGCGGAGTGTACGCATGCGGGATTTCCTATCAAACTGGGCGGTAATGGAGGGTATCCCGATGACAACACGACTCACCGACCGAGTCAAGATCCTGTTAGACCGCTTCACCTACAAGACCGCGTATCCGGCGGATCGTCAAGCGTTGATGTACCGTGCCGGGATGGATGCGATCACCCTGCTCGACTGGCTGCTGGAGTGTGACGTCAAGGCGCTTCTCCGGGTGGACGCGGGGCGGGGCGGAGTGCGTCCGTGGACCTTCCACGCGAGCGGCGGCGCGGCACCTGACCAGTGGTTCGTGCGGGTGGACGCGATCTCGTCGGAGGAATGTCTGGACAAGGCACTCAGGGCGCTCGCGGACCATGGGATCACGCCGTCCGATTCGCTGGCATATTGACCCTCATGCTCCTGGGCTTACGTGACCTGGCCGCACAGACCATCCAGCGCCAAGGTCGTCTCTGATGCCGGATGTCTCCGTGACCCCGATGGTCGGGAATCGAGCCTTGATCACCCGACCCGTCACGGTCGTCGCGGCGCTGGTCGCGGCTTATCCCCACCTGGGACGCCCTGCGGTTCTCCTGGTCGCCCGGCGAGTGGGGGGCATTCTCCTGCTTGGGGCCATTCGACTACGGCGGGCCCTCGCCGATCGATCCCTTGCTCGGCGATCTCGCCACGATCCTGGAGAACGCCACGCTGTGGGCCGTTCCCCCGCTGCTGATTCTTCTGTACGCCATCCCGAGGCTCCACACCCCCCGAGTCGCCCGACGCGTGGCCGGCGCCCTCACTCTGATGGCCGTGGTCGAACCGGCCACCCACTTGCACATGTCCCCAGACGGCTGTGGCGTCCTGCGGGCTCTCGACCCGGGATGGGCGTCCGCGGTGATCGGAGGCTGGGGACCCACACAGCTCTGCTGGCTCGCCTTCCTGTACTTCTGGGCGCAGCACACCCTCTGAGGGCGGAGCCTCGGAGAACGTCTGACCATCGCGGGCGCGGCGAAGGGCCGCTGGTCGGTCAGCCCCCGAGCGTGATCAGGTCCTGCGGGGTCAGGTCGATGCGGCCGGACGCCATGTTCTCCTCCAGGTGGTCGAGGGAACCGGTGCCGGGGATGGCGAGCACGGAGGGTGATCGTGCCAGCAGCCAGGCGAGTGCCACCTGGGCGGCGGTCGCCCCGTGGCGGGACGTCACCTCCGCCATCAGGGTCGCGTCGATCGGGCGATGGCCACCGCCGAGCGGGAAGTAGGGCACGAAGGCGATGCCGGCCTCCTCGCACTCGGTCAGCAGGTCGAGGTCCCCTTGGTCCTGCACGTGAAAACTGTTCTGTACGGCCGCCACCGGCGCGATCGCCCGCGCCTCGGCCAGATGGGCGGCGTCGACGTTGCTGATGCCCAGATGACGGATCAGCCCTTCCTCGCGCAGCGCGGCGAGAACCTCGAACCGGGCGGCGAGCGACTCTCCGGTGGGGACGGTCAGGGCGGCGCCCACCCGCAGGTAGACCAGGTCGAGCCGGTCCACGCCGAGGCTGCGCAGGTTGTCCTCCACCAGGCCGCGGAGCCGGTCAGGCCCGGCCTCCTCGCGGGGGAATCCGTCCGGGCCGAGCAGCGGCCCGACCTTCGTCGCGATCACCAGGTCGGTTCCGTACGGAGCCAGCGCCTCCCTGATGAGCTCGTTGGCCGCCACCCCGTCCCTTCGGTAGAACCAGGCCGTGTCGATGTGGTCGACCCCCAGTTCGACCGCACGCCGGAGCACCGCGATGCCGGTCTTCGGGTCGCGCGCGGGCCCTTGGAAACTGCCGGTCGGAAGCCGCATGGCGCCGAAGCCGAGCCGGTTGACGGGTAGTGTGCCGCCGAGGAGAAACTGTCCGTGGTCCATGTCGGCCAGCCTCTCCCGGGTTTGTACAGTGGCCCAATGCGATGGCAGCAAACTGCCATCACCCGCACCTTGACGGGGATGATCGACACATGGCCGCCGACCAGGTCTTCACCGTCCGAGGTGACGCGGAACTCGTCACCCGGGCCGGTCATCTGTTCACGAGTGTCCGGCAGGAGTTCGTCTGCGCGGCGCGTGACCCCGACACGTGGTCCCTGCCCGCCGCGCGACAAGTGATCAACAACAACATGCAAGCGACCGGCCTCGACGTGAGCAAGCTCCTCAGCCCGGCCGCCCTGGCCGACGAGGCCGCCAGACTGCACCTCCACGAGGTCGCCTCGAAGGGCGTCCACGTCCGGATCAGCTCGACCCCTCTTCCCCACGAGACGATCATCATCGACCGCCGGGTGATGATCCTCGCCGGTCGTGACCGGCCCGGTCCCCGTGAATACACGGTCACCACCTCGCCGACCCTGGTGGGCGGCGTGTACGCCCTCTTCCAAGCCGCCTGGGAAACCGCCACCGACCTGGCCGACTTCCTCCACGGCGACGCGCCCCACCTCGACGCCGACAGCCTGGCCGTCCTGCGCGCGCTCGGCGCGGGACACACCGACGAGACCGCCGCCCGGCAGCTCGGCCTCTCCCTGCGCACCTACCGGAGACGGGTCGCGGAGCTGATGACGAAGCTGGAGGCGGCGTCCCGTTTCCAGGCCGGGCTGCGGGTGGGCGAACTCCGGCTCAACAGCTGATCAAAGACTCCCAGGCAAAACCGTTCGTCAGGCTGGAGTCTCACCTTCTAACCTGCCCCCAGGAGACGAAAGGGGGCAGGGTGCGGCTTTCCGAACAGACATGGCCGGTGCTGGTGAGCAAGGTTCGCCTCGGCAGCGATGAATACCGAGTCGTCCGGCCTGCCCGCGCCGTCGAGAACGCGCTGCTCTACGAAGGCCGGTACGGCGCGCACTTCGAGATCGGCAAACGGGCCGCCGTGGTGCTCGCGATGGCCTGGGGGCTGGCCGCCCGCTCCCCGCACAGCCTGATCCATCTCCCCCTGCGCGGCCCCACGTCGGCCGATGATGTGCGGCCGCTGGATCTGGTCCTGTTGCACCACCGTCTGGCGTTCCCGGTCTCCCGCTGGAAGGAGGTCCGCGCCCGGCTGGGTCGCGGAGCCCCGCACCGCGTGACGCTGCCGCCGCGAGCATTCCGCCGGGCTTCTCACCACCCGCAGCGGCATCGCGAATTCCGCGATCACCTGCGGTGGAGCGTCGCCGCGGACACCCTCCTCCTCATCGGCAGCCGCACGGCGTTCGAGCTGGAGGTCCACCGGGTTCGCGCCTTGGCCGAAGACGGCCCCGCCCACCTCGCCAAGTACCCCGGCATCCACTACTGCACCGAAATCGGGATGGGACGGACCTGGACCGACCGCCGGAATCCATCGGCGGAACTCCACGTCGATCATCTGCCCTTGCCCTGACGCAGGTGGCAGGGTTCTACGCTGCTGCGGGTGAAGTTCGGTATCAGCTACAGCACGCCCTACTACGGTATCGACCCCGACGACCTCGCCGCTCACGCCCGTCATGCCGAGGACTGCGGCTTCGAGTCGTTCTACGTGCCGGAGCACATCGCGCTCTATCCCGGTGCCACGCTCGGACGCTGGGAGATCCCGCCGACGCTGCCCTACCTCGACCCGGTCGACTGCCTGAGTTTCGTCGCCGCGTCCACTCACCGCATCCTGCTCGGTACGGGCGTGCTGCTCCTCCCCTACCACCATCCGGTCGTGCTGGCCAAGCGGCTGGCGACCGTCGACGTGCTCTCCAAGGGGAGGATGCGGCTGCTCACCGTGGGGCTCGGCGCGCTGCCTGGTGAGGCGGCGGCCGTGGGGGTCGACTTCCCCAGCCGGGGGCGGCGCGCGGACGAGGCGATCGACGTCATGCGGCTGCTCTGGGGCGGGAGCGACGACGGGGTCGGCTTCGCGGGTGAGTTCTTCGCCTTCGACGGGCTGGTCCAGTTCCCCAAGCCCCACGGCGGCTCCCTGCCGATCCACGTCGGCGGGTCGAGCAGGGCCGCCGCGCGTCGCGCGGGACTGCGCGGCGACGGCTACTTCCCCGGAGGCGCGCTCGACGCCGCCGAGCGCGCCGCGCAGTGGGAACTCGCCCGGACGTCCGCCGCCGAGGCCGGGCGTGACCCGGAGGCGCTGGAGCACACCCGGTCGGGCTCGATCGACATGACCGTCGACCAGGTCGAGGAGTGGGCCGCGCAGGGCGTCACCCGCGTCGTCGTCGGCGCGGCCGACGCCGATCCGGCCGGGCGGCTCGACGAGCTCACCGCCTTCGCCGAACGCTTCGGTCTACGCCGGTCTCACTGACAAAAGGACATCCCCGCCGCTGGACGAACCAGCGGCGGGGACGCGCCGACCGCCGGGCCTCGGTGACGGGACCCGGCGCATCCGGTGCGGCGGTCGGCCGCCGCACCGGACATCTACTTAGGCTTCGTTGGACGCGATCAGGTTCTCCGCGTCGCGGATGAAGACGTCCTTGACCACCGTGTTGTTGACGGTCTTGGGGTCGTTCACCGCCTCGACGAAGCGCTCCAGCTTCTTGACGATCTTCAGCTTGTCGCGTTCGCGGCCCTTGTCCTCCGAGACCATGACCTTGGAGATCTTGTCCTCCAGCTTCGCGGCGCCGGTCGTCGACAGCGTGCCGGCCGTCTTGAAGGCGACGATCAGGGCGGAGATCTCGTCGGTGGTGGTGGTCGTGGTGAACTTCAGGGACTGCTCGAACGACGCGCCCGAGTGGGTCTCGGCGGTCACCGTCAAGGTGTGTTCGCCCAGGTCCAGCTTGTAGAGCTCGGTGACCGCGCCGGACGTCAGTGGCTGGTCATCCAGAACTCCGGTCACGGTCTTCACGCCGCTGCCGGTCACGTCCCAGCCGATCGTCAGGTCCTGGCTGTCGCCGTACGACCCGCCGTCCTCGACGCCCGAGATGAGGATGGTGTTGCCGGTCTGCGGGATGGCGCCGTACACCTTCATCTCGTAGATCGAGTAGCCCCACTGGCCGGCCTTGGTGACACCCTGCATCCGGATGAACCGGGTGTCGGCCTGAAGGTCGATGATGTCCGAGCCGCCGTTGCTGTTCACCTCGGTGAACGCGTCGGTCCAAGCCTGACCGTCAGGCGAGGTCTGGATCTTGTAGCCCTTGGCGTAGGAGTCCTCCCAGTCGATCGCGACGCGGTAGACGCGGTAGGTCTCCCCCAGGTCGACCTGGAGCCAGTTGTTCGCGGCCTCGCTGGCGCTCCAGCGCGACGAGCCGTCTCCGTCGAAGGCGGCCGCGGCGGTCTGCGAGGCGTTGGACGCCGACGAGGCGAGAGCCGTCTTGCCGAGGGCGATGTTGGGCGCCTCCTGGCCGTAGACCTCGAACTCGTGGATCGAGTAGCCCCACTGCAACGCCTTCTCGACGCCCTGCATCCGGACGAACCGGGCCTGGGTGTTCAGCGGGATCTTCTCGCTGCCACCGGCGCCGGCGTTCTGGGTGAACACGTCGGTCCAGCTCTGGCCGTCCATCGAGACCTGGAGCTTGTACTTCTTGGCGTACGACGCCTCCCAGGCCAGATCGACCTCGGTGAGGGCGTAGATGCCGCCCAGGTCGACCTGCACCCAGTTGGCCGGGTCCTCGCCTGCGGCCCAGCGGGAGACCGGGTCGCCGTCGAAGGCCTTCGCGGGGGCCTGGTCGGCGTTCGACTGCGACGAGGCGGTCGCCGTCTTGTTCAGGGCCAGGTTCACCCGCGAGACGTCGCGCAGGGTCAGGTCCAGCGTGACCGGCTGACCGGCCTTCAGCGGGACGATCCTGGCGATGCTGCCCAGCGGCGAGTTCTGCACCGTGGCGCCGGTGATCTGCTCGATGCCGGCGCGCTGGATCAGGGTGAGGTTCTGGTCCACGTCCGACGTCAGGGTGACGCGGGCCTTGTGGGTGTCCATGTCCCAGCTGAGCTGGTTGATGGTGAAGCGGCTCTTGCCCTTCAGGCCCGAGATGCTGCCCTTCTTCAGGCCCTTGGGGAGGGCCGGAAGCAGTTCCAGGGTTCCGGGGTCGGTAGTGGCCAGCATCTCCATCATGATCGTGGGCACCGAGTTGACCACGTCCGTGGCGAAGACGCCCTTGTTGTTGTAGTGGCTGGTCGCGAGGCTGCTGTAGTAGTAGTCGTCCTTCGCGAAGCGCATCAGTTTCGCGTTGACCGAGTCGGCGTTGTTGAGGTTGGCCGCGATGAGCGCGCCGTGCAGCAGGCCGTGACCGGCGTTCTCGTAGCTGCCGCCGTCCTTCCTCTGCAGGAAGACCTTCGCGGCGTCGTACAACCCCTTGTTCTTCTCGGGGGTCACCTCGCCGTAGGGCCAGACGGGCATCAGGCCGCTGGAGTGGCGGTGCTGGTAGGCGTTCTTGTCAGCCAGGTCGGGCCAGGCCCACTCGGCCAGGGCGCCGTCGTTGTTGATCAGGTAGGGCGGGAGGTTGTCGAGCTTCTCCTGCCAGAGCGCGATCTTGTCGGCGTCCTTGCCCAGGGTCTTGCTGGTCGCGATCAGGGTCTCCAGCGCGAACCGGGCGCCGGCGATGTCGTACACGGAGTTCACCGAGAGAGGCACACCGCCCGCCGGACGGTTCTCCGGAGAGATCGACCCGGCGAAGATGTACTTGCCGTTGGCGTCCTTCTCCTTGAGGAAGTCCTCGTAGAAGTCGCCCATGTCGCGGATCAGCGGGTAGTACTGCTGCTCCAGGAACGTCCGGTCACCGCTGATCTGGTAGTACTCCCAGAACGGGTAGAGCAGCCACGACTCGCCGCCCGTGACGTACTGGTACGGGTAGTCGAAGTTGATGTTGGAGATCAGGCCCTCGCCGTTCGGCGTGTTACCGCCGGTCAGCATGCCTCGGGTGCCCAGCAGCTTCTGGGCGTTGGTCCGGAAGTCCTTCTGCCAGGCCTTGTTGATGGCCCAGTAGCCCTGCATGACCTCGGGCAGGTTGCCGATGTTGCCACCGGAGATCTGCAGGTTGAGGTTGGCGTCGAGGTGGTAGTAGCCGTCCCAGCCGACGTTGCTGTCGCCGGTCCAGTTGCCGAGCAGGTCGGGCGGCGCGGTCGCGCTGCTCGATCCGATCAGGTGGTAGCGGCCCGAGTTGAACATCCGCTCGAACAGGGCCAGGTTGGGCGACGTCGCGGTCTTCTGCTCGGCGAGCAGGTCCTCGTTCGACTTCGAGCGGTCGGCGGCCGAGGCGCCGAAGTCGACGGCGACGCGGTTGAACATCTCGCTGTGCTTGGCGACATGGCGGTCTTTGAGAACCTGGTAGTCGCCCGGCAGCGCGGCCAGCTTGGTCTGGAGGAGGTTCTTGTTCCAGTCCTGCTCGGCCGGGACGCCGCCTTCGTAGGTGCCGTCGTAGCGCTGGGTCAGGGTCAGCAGCGTCACGTAGGTGGCGCCGGTGACCTGGACCTCGCCACCGACCAGCGTCTTCACGCCGTCGGTGATGACGCGGGTGACGCCCTCGTAGCCGGCGTTGTAGCTGCCGTTCGGGTACTTCACCCGCAGGTTCAGGTAGTCGACGGAGGAATTGTTCGTCGCCACCAGGCCCTTGTTGAGCAGGTTCATGCCCGGGTCGATCGACAGGCCGAGCCGCACGTCGAGCTTCTGGCCCGACGGCGCGGGCAGGTACTGCACGGCGACATGATCCGTCTGGGACACGAACGCGTCGCGCCGCCAGTCGCCCTTGTCGTCGGTCCAGTTCACCGAGACGACACCGGCCGAGTAGTCGGTCGAGCGGACGTAGTTGACGACCTCGCTGCTGCCGCCCACCTGCATGGTCATCTTGAAACCGGGGTGCTTCGAACCCTCGCCGCCGCCCTGGTAACCCTGGACGTCGGCCGCGAGCTGGTTGGCCTGCTGGTACTGGCCGCCGATCAGCAGGTCGCGGATCCGCTGCAGGTTGCCCGTGCTGACGGTGTTGAAGGTGCGGTGCGGACGGTTCTCCGACCGGGCCATGAAGAAGTCGCGGTCGGTGAAGACGGTCGTCTCGTCCCGCGGGTTGCCGAAGACGATCAGGCCCTGCTTGCCGTCACCGGCGAGCAGACCCTCCTCCCAATCCGCGTAAGTGCGAGGGTAGGTCGTGGAGATCGCCCGGGTAGCGGAGTTGCCCGGGGTCGTGAAGGTCCGGGTGAGACCGGGGCCCTCGACGGTGCCGACCGGCGTGACCTTGACGGTGTAGGTCTGACCTGCGGACAGACCGGTGAGAGCGAACGAACGCGCGTCGGCGCCCAGCGTCGCCTTCAGCGCGGTGCCGAGGTAGACCTTGTAGCCGGTCACGTTGCCGGACGCGGCGGGCCAGGTGGCATTGCCCGCGGTGCCCGTCAGGTTGGAGATGGAGAGCTGAGCCGAGACCGGCCAGGTCGGGCCCGTGTCGGCGGGCTTCGCCTTGCCGTACACCTCGAACTCGAACAGCGACAGGCCCCACTGGGTGGCCGCCTTGACGCCCTGGACGCGGAAGTGACGTCCCTCGACCGGCTGGGCGAAGGTGATCTCGTCGGTACCGCCGTCAGACGAGGCTGCGGTGTGCACGTCGGTCCACTGTGACCCGTCGGCCGAGGTCTGGATCTTGTACTGGGACGCGTAAGCCGCCTCCCACTTCAAAAGGACGCGATCGACGAGCTGCGACTTGCCCGTGTCGACCTGGATCCACTGGGTGTCACCGCCGTTGGAGCCCCACCGGGTCGCGTCGTTGCCGTCGAAGGCGCGGAACGCCGACCGGTCGTTCTGCGGCTGGCTGTTGTCCGGCCCGCTGCCGTCGTTCGACTGCGAGGAGGCCGTGTACGAGGAGGGCGCCAGGTTCAGCGCGATGTTGACCGGGACCTCCGGCTGCACAGGGGTGCCGTAGATCTCGAACTCGTAGATCGAATATCCGTAGGCGGTCTGCGGCAGCACACCCTGCATCCGGACATATCGCGCCTGCTTGCGGACCGTGATCGACTCGGTGCTGCCGGTCCCGGCGGTGGTCGAGAAGGCGTCGGTCCACTGCTCGCCGTCGTCGGAGAGCTGGAGCTTGTACGACTTCCCGTACGCCGCCTCCCACTGGAGGACCACGCGCGAGATGTCGTAGGTGTCACCGAGGTCGACCTGCATCCAGGCGTTCGGGTCGTTGCTGTGGTCGCTCGACCAGCGCGAGGCGCCGGAGGCGACGCCGTCGATGGCGTTCTTGGCGAGGTAGGTGCCGTCCTCGTAGGAGGCGGTCGCCTTGGCGGCGGCGTTCCGGGAGAGGTTGACCGGGGTGTCGGTCGGCGGAGCGGGGGGCTCCGGCACGGTCTGGCCCGCCGGGGGCCACAGCGTGAAGGAGTTGGCGCCCTGCGCGGCCTCGGCGAACGGCCCGGCCACACCGCTGAACGGCTTGCCGAAGAAGTCGGTGGTGACGTCGGCGGCGATCGACTCGTTCGCGAGCGGGATGACGCCGACGCGGGCGCGCGTGGCAGGCGTGTTTCCGGTGCCGCCGGTCAGGGTGAAGTCGAGCTTGACGTCCTTGTTGGTCGCGGCGACCTGGACGTTGCTCAAAGGACTGGAGTTGCCCTCTTTCACATGGGTCTTGCCGGTCGCGTCGACCGGCAGGGTCATGCCCTGGACCAGGTTGTTGTACCAGAAGAACTTCTGGACCGAGTTGACCGCGCTGGTCTCGTTCATCGTGCCGGGCTGGAAGTAGTAGTTGTCCCGGCCACCGCCGTCGACGGCGAAACGGCCGCTGTCGAGGAAGAGGTTGTTGGCGTAGACGATGCCGGTCGCGTCGAGCATCCGGATGTCCTGGGCGCCGATGAACACGTTGTTGTCGACCAGGATCGGCCCGTGGACGGCCTCGGCGTAGTAGCCCCACGGCGCGTTCATCACGATGTTGCCGGTCACGCGGACGTTCTGGTTGCCCCAGTCGGTCCAGATGCCGGCCGAGTTGCCGCCCTTGGAGTTCCTGACGTAGTTCCCCTTGATCAGGCCCTCGTTCATGTAGTGGACCTTGATCGGGGCTGTCTCGGCGCCGCTGAACTCACCGCGGTAGTTGGTGTCCTCGATCATGTTGTAGAGGAGCTCGGAGTTCCACGAGAACACACCCGCGATGCCCGACTGCCCGGCCTTGCCGATGTAGTTGTTCCGCACGATGTGCGAGCCGTACTTCGCGGTGTCGCGGAAGTTGGTCTTCGTGGTGCCCGGCCGGTTGCCGGCCCATTCGTCACAGCCGAGGCCGATGTCGATGGCGATCGTGCGGGCGTTGATGACCTTGTTCTGCTCGATGATCCAGCGCAGGCCGCCGTTGACGCTGATCGCGCCCGCCTGGCGGCGGTCGGGGCTGCTCGGGAAGTCGGAGTAGGTGCCGGCCGCGTGCTTGATCGTGAAGCCGTTGACGGTGATGTAGCCCAGACCCCACGCCTCCGGCGCGAAGATCTGGCGGCGCACGTTGATCTCGGCGAGCTTGGCGTTGGGGTCGGCGCCGTCGAAGTTGGCGTAGATCGTGGTGTTGCCGCCCCCGACCTCGGCGAACCAGGTGCCGGCCGCCGACGTGACCGCGCTCAGCGACGGCTTCTGGTAGTACGCCTGCTCGTTCAGGTAGACGTCACCGGCGCTGTAGCCGGCGAACGAGCCGCCCTCGCCGCCCTGCCACTGCTTGGCGGTGTAGGGGTTGAAGGAGCCGAAGTAGGTGTCGGGCAGGGTGACCTTCCAGACGTCACCGCTCTGCCGGCTCCAGGTGTCGATCTCCTCGGAGCCCTTGATCGTCACCTCGCCGTCACCGGCGTTGGTGTACGTGATGCGGGCGTCCTCGCCGGTGCCCCCGCGAGCCGGGCGGACCCACTCGCGGTAGAGGCCGGCGTGCACGACGACGGTGTCTCCGGGCTGCGCTTCCTGCGCGGCCTTGTTGATCGTGAGGTACGGCGCGGCGGAGGAGCCCGCGTTGGTGTCGTTACCGGTTTTCGCCACGTGGAGCTGGCGCCCGGCGGCCGCGTGCGATGGCGTCACCATCGTCGCGACCATGACGGCGCTGATCAGGCCGCCGAGTATGGCCTTGAGTCTCATGAATGTCCTTTGCGAGTCGGACCGGTGACCTCTCCGAAGGACCGGACCGATGCGTCGAGCAGGGGGGTGGGGAGAACGGCATGGCCGATCACATGACCGTCTCGGCGGGTGATTGCGAAGGTGTGGCTCTCGCCGGGGAGGAGCGTGACGAGAGCGTCGTCGACAATGAGCGCGTGCGGTTCGAGGCCGAGCGTCCCGGCGAGCCGGTCGGCGGCCACGCACACATCGCGCAGCGTGGTCACGGCGGTGACCGTGACGTTGAGTGCGCCGTCGGCGAAGGTGACGCCGACGGTCCGTTCGGGCCGTGGAGCGGTCAGCTCACGGTCGGGTCGATAAGTCCAGGTGGTACGTGTCCCGTCGGCCTCCACCACCAGCATTTCGGCGGCGGGGTCGTCGGGTGTCAGGTCGATGGCGTGCTTGACGATCCCGTCCGGCGGACAGGCGAGGTTCCTGGAAAGCCGGTCGAGTTCCCGGCCGTCCAGGCTCAGGAGACGGATGACCACTTCGGTCTCCCAGCTCTCCGACGTGTCGTTGACCAGCACGACCTCCAGGCCGGCGTCGCCGCTGGGGTCGTGCGTCGGGCCGGGATTCACCGGCTGCACGGTCACCAGCCGGGGGGCGAAGGCGTGGCGGAGGGCGTACCAGAGCGGCTTCTCGATGCCCGTGCTGTCGACGGCCGACCAGCTGATCACCGGCCAGCAGTCGTTGAGCTGCCAGACCACCGCGCCCGCGCAGCGTTCGCGCGACCGCAGCCACTCGACGCCCGCCGCGACCGCGCGGGCCTGCACCACCTGGGTGGCGAAGTGCCAGTCGGCGTCGGTGCGCGGCGCCGGCACGTGCGGCTGCAGGCCCCGGGTCAGCTTGTGCATGCCGTCGATGGCGCGCAGGTGGTGCTTGGTCAGCGGTGATTCGGGGCCGGGGTTCTCGCCGGGGACGACACGCTGCAGCGTGGTCCAGGCGGGCGGGCCGCACCAGCCCATCTCCGACACGAGCGACGGGTCGTGGTAGCGGTAGTGGACGTAGTCGCGCTCGTTCCAGGCGTCCCAGAGGTGGCTGATGCCGTGGGTGTCGACGGCGGGGTCGCGGTCGATCGTGCCCGACCAGGGCGAGTTGGGCACGTAGGGCCGGGTCGGGTCGAGCCGTTCGAGCACCTTGGGCAGCAGGTCCATATAGAAGCGGGCGCCCCAGCCGCGGACGCCCATCTGGTCGGCCCACCCCCAGTGGTGCCAGCCGAGCACGGTCTCGTTGCCGCCGCACCAGATCACGAGGCTCGGGTGGGCCGCCATCCGCGCGACGGCCTGCTCGGCCTCGGCGGTGACCAGCTCGACCATCTCGTCGTCCTCGCAGTACGCGGCACACGCGAAGAGGAAATCGTGCCATACCAGGACGCCGCGCTCATCACATGCGTCAAGGAACTCTTCGGTAACAAAGTGCCCACCGCCCCAGACCCGGAGCAGGTTCGCGTTCCCGGCGACGGCCTGGTCGATCCTGGCCGTCACGCGCTCGGGCGTGGCCCGGCTCGCGAAGGTGTCGTCGGGGATCCAGTTGTAGCCCCGGATCCTGACGCGCTGACCGTTCACCTTGAGGGCCCAGCGGGCGCCGAGGGAGTCAGGGGTCTCCTCGACCTCGACACTGCGCAGGCCGAATCGGGTCGTTCGGGCGTCGAGGGCGCCGAGGGTGACGTCGAGGCGGTAGAGCGGCTGGCCGCCAAGTCCGACGGGCCACCAGAGCTCGGGGTCGTCGACCTTCAGGACCAGGACCACCTCGTCGCCCTCGACGAAGCCGGTCGCCGCGCCCAGGGGTCGGCCCGAGGGGTCGGTCAGTTCGGCGCGGACCTCGGTGGCCTCGGGGGCGTCCACCCTCACATGGACCGCGACCTCGGCTTTTCCGTCGGCGAGCGTGACCAGCGGCCTGACATGGTCGATCCGGCCCGTGTACGTCTCCAGCCGGATGGCCCGCCAGATCCCGGCGGTGACGAAGTGAGGTCCCCAGTCCCAGCCGAAGTTCGCCGCGGCCTTGCGGACGTGCGCGTAGGGCTCGTCGTAGGGGCTGGGCAGCGGGCCGTGCTCGTGTTCGTGCGCGAGCGCGGCCTCCCAGGCGGAGGCGAACCTGACCTCCACGGTGTTCTCGCCGTCGACGAGCACGCCGTCGACCTGCCAGCGGTAGGCGAGGTGCTGGCTGCGGCCCCGGCCGATCAGGCGGCCGTTCACGTAGACGTCGGCGATGGTGTCGAGCCCGTCGGCGACCAGGTCGGTGCGGCCGCCGGGCGTCCAGTCGAAGGTGCGCCGGTAGACCCACTGCGAGTGGCCCACCCAGACCTGCGCGAACTCGTTCACCCCGACGTCGGGGTCGTCGAGCAGCCCGGCCGCCATCAGCGCGGTGTGCACCTCGCCCGGCACCGTGGCCGGGATCGTGATCGAGCGTTCCGGCCCCGGACCGCCGGCCCAGGTCAGTTCCCAGACGCCGCCGAGGTCGCGGCGAGTGGTGGTGGTCGTTTCTGTGGTCTGAGTCATCCCTTGACCGCCCCCGCGGTGAGTGCTTCCTGCATACGACGGTTCAAAAGCGAGTAGGCGACATACACCGGCAGCACCGTGAGCACGGTGCCGGCGGCGAGCACACCGAGGTTGGTGGCGTCGGAGACGAGCGTCGGAAGAGCGACCTGGACGGTCCGGACGTCCGGCGCGGTGCCGGTGATCGTCAGCGCGAACAGGTACTCGTTCCAGAAGGTGAGAAGTTGGAGGATGGCCACGCTGACCACACCGGGCATCGCGATGGGCACGTAGACGCGGGTCAGCAGCAGCCAGTGCCCCGCGCCCTCCATCGAGGCCGACTCCACCAGCGACGACGGCACGGTCAGCATGAACTGCACCAGCAGCAGCACCGACAGCGGCAGCGCGCTGGCCGGCAGGAACAGCATCTGGAACTCGCGGGTGCCGAACAGGCCGGTCTGGATCGCCAGCACGACCGTGGGGATCAGCGCCGCGAACGGCGGGATCAGGAACCCGGCCGAGAACGTGCCGGTGATCAGCTTGGACAGCCGGTTGTCGGTCCGGGCCAGCGCGTAGGCCGCCGGGATCGCCAGCAGCAGCGTCAGCACGATCGCCACGCCCGACACCAGCACCGAGTTGAGCAGCGCCCGGCCGAGCCGCGCGGTCTCCCACGCGGTGCCGAAGTTCTCCCACAGCCACTTGGCCGGCAGCGAGAACGGCCGGGTGAAGATCTCGATGTTGGTCTTCAGCGCGCTGACCACGAGGTAGTAGAGGGGCGCCGCCAGGATCAGCACGTACACCCAGGAAAGGACCGTCGCGAGCGGGCCACCCTTGCGCCATTTCATCGGGTGTCCTCCTTCGGCGTGCGGGACTTCCGCGTGCGGAACAGGGCCCGGATGAGGAACATCCCGGCGATCCCGACCAGGAGCAGCACCACGCCGACCACCTGGCTGTATCCGAGGTCGCGCTGGGAGAAGGCCTTCGCGTAGACCAGGTAGGACAGCGTCGTGGACGAGGTGCCGGGACCGCCCTTGGTGAGCAGCAGGACCAGCGCGGCCGAGGTGAACAGCGTCCAGAGGAACTGGAGCATCGTCAGCGTGCGGACATAGTCCTTGACCATCGGGAAGGCGATCCGCCACATCGTGCGGAACCGGCCGGCGCCGTCCATCTGGGCCGCCTCGATGACCTCGCCGTCGAGGCTGGCCAGCCGGGCCGCGAACAGCACCGCGGTCCAGCCCACGCCCCGCCACAGGTCGATCGCGATCAGGGCGGGCAGCGCGGTGGCGGGGTCGGCGAGCCACGCGGTGGCCGCGGAGTCGAGGCCGACGGCGCTCAGCAGGCCGTTGACGCCGCCGTTCGGGGACAGCACGCCGTAGAAGATCATCCCGGTCATGGAGATCGAGATGAGGCCCGGCGAGAAGTAGAAGACCGACAGGATCCGGTAGCCGCGCGGCTTGGTGTTCAGGTGGTAGCCGAGCATGAACGCCAGCGGGATCATCACCGGGATCGCGATGGCGACCTGGATCAGGCTGTTGCGCACCGCCGCGTGGAACGTCGGGTCGCCGAACACCTTGGTCACGTTGCCCAGGCCGATGTACGTGGGTTCGTACAGCAGCCCCTTCCACTTCAGCGTGGCGATCACGAACATCGCGACGAGGGGGCCGACCGAGAAGACGGCGAACCAGACCAGAGACGGAACGGTCAGCCAGAGAATCCGGGACGACGTGCCGGCACGGATGCTGGACGAGGACATACGAGCACGTTTCCTTCGAGCAGGAGGGGTGGGGCCGCCGCGGCGCACGGCGGCCCCAACTCTGGGAGGTGGTCCCTCAGGCCTGGGTGGCCTTGTCGAGGCCCTCGCAGATCTCCTGCGGAGTCGCCTTGCCGTAGGCCCCGGCCAGCACCGCGGTGATCGGGTCGGAGGCGGCGCCGATCCAGACGTCGGGCAGGACGGTGTACTCAACATTGGCGTCGAGACCGAGGCTCGACTTCAGCAGCGGGTCGGTGGCGAAGGAGGCGAAGTCACCGGTGACCGGGGGCAGGATGCTGGCGTCCTTGACGAAGTCGCCGACGGTCGGCTGGTCGTAGAACTTGGTGACCAGCTGCTTGACCAGGTCGATCTTCTCGGGCGAGGCGCCCTGCTTGGTGATCATGAAGCCGACGCCGGTGAAGCCCTGGTAGGCGGTCGGCTTGGTGTAGGCGGCCCCGCTCGGCACCGGGAAGCCGCCGAGCTCGGTCCGGGTCTCGATGCCGGTGCCCGACGCCTTCGACTCGGTGTACGCCCACGCGCCCGCCGACATGATCGCGGCCTTGCCGGAGTAGTAGGAGGCGTACATGTCGTCGGCGCTCAGACCCGCGACGTTGTCGACGAAGACCTCGGCGTCGCGCAGGTCGGTGAACAGCTTGATGCCCTGCTGCACCGAGGGCGTGGCGCAGTAGCCGCCCTCCTGCATGACCTTCTGCATCGTTCCCGCGTCGGTGTAGGACTGGGCGATCTGGTAGAAGAGCTTCTGGCCGGTCCAGTCGTTGCCGCCGACGGTGACCGGGCCGATGCCGACCGCGCGCAGCTTCTTGGCGGCGTCGATGAGCTCGTCGGTGGTCTTCGGCGTCGCGGCGACCCCGGCCTTCTTGAGCAGTTCGGTGTTGTACCAGAGCGGCCAGCTGAACCCGGAGAACGGCAGGCCCTGCAGCTCGCCGCCGGCCACCCCGCCCACGCGCCACTCGTCGAGCGCCTCGGGCTTCATCGAGGCTTCCAGGCCCCAGTCCTTGACGTACTGGTCGACCGGGACGGTCACACCCGCGTCGAGCCAGCCGATGGTCTTGTCGAAGAGGTTCACGATCACCAGGTCGGGCGACTTGCCGGCGGCGACCGAGGTCTCCACCTGGTCGTCGATGGTCTCCAGGCCCTCGGTGAGGTTGATCTTGATGCCGGTCTCGGCGGTGAAGGCGTCGAAGACGCGCTTCTGGGCCGCGGCGGCCGAGTTGCCGGCCGTCCACCGGGTGACGACATCGATGGAACCGCCACCGGCCGCCGGTGCGGAGGCCGGACCCGCCGCGGGCTCCTCGGAGGAGCCACAGGAGGCGAGGGCGAAAACGAGGGCTCCGGCGGCGAACGCGGCCACCCCGCGTGTCGCCCGAGGCGTGGTGCGGTGCATGGGGCTTCCTTTGCTTATGTTCCGGGGGGTGTCTTGTGTCCCTGGAGTTACTGCTGGGTTGCAGAGACATTGCTGAGCCTGCTGAACCACAGCAAACAGGACCGGACGCCCGCCCGTCAATAAGAAAGATTAGTAATCTATTAAATGCTCGAACCTCGGACCACGAAGGCCGCGGGCACCGCCCGGATCACCTTCGCCACGGTGCCGGAGAGGATCTCCTGCAGCTCCGCCCCGACGAGTTCGCCGAGGGCCTGCACGTCGTGGCTGACCGCGCTGAGCGGCGGCTCGGCCAGCTGGCACAGGGCGGAGTCGTCCCAGGCGACGAGCGACAGGTCATCGGGGACGGTTATGCCGATCTTCCCGGCTTCCTGCAGCGCGCCCAGCGCCATGACGTCGTTGTCGAAGACCAGGGCCGTCGGCCGGTCGTCCATCTCCGCGAGGGCCGCGACGGCCCTGACGCCGGCCGCCTCGGAGTAGTCGCCGTCGAACGTGGTCGTCCGGATGCCCTGTTCGGCCGCGACCTCGTCGAACGTCTGCCGCCGGATGATCGTGTGGGCCATCTCGGCGGGCCCCGCGACGTGGCCCAGATGCCGATGGCCGTTGGCGATGAGCTTGGCGACGACGTCGCGCATGGCGACCTCGTCCTGCGTCCAGACCGCCGACAGTCCTCCGGCGGTGACCGGGTCGCCGATCACTATCGCCGGCATGGCCAGCTCGCCGACCAGCTCGACCCGCTCGTCACCCGGCAGCAGGTCGATCAGGATGACGCCCTGCACCTGCCCTTGCTCCGCCCACGCCCGCATGCGCTCGGAGGCCTGCGCGACCGTGGCCACGACCTGCAACAACACCGGCACCCCGAGCGGCACGAGGATGCGTTCCATGCCCGCGATGAACTCGTGGAAGAACGGCTCGGCCCCGAGGACCTCGGCGTCCCGCACCAGCGCGAGCCCCACCGGCGTGCCCGCACGCGGACCAGTGAGCATCGATGTCCTCCTCGTGAACTAACCTCGTGCCCAGATGCCGCCGAGTGGCGGCAAGAATAGAGAGGCGGTCGAGCGTTGGCCAGGCGAGAGTCCGCGGCTGCGGGACCCGGGAGCCGTGCGCTCGTCGTCGACCTCATCCGGTCCGCGGGCCCGATCAGCAGGGTCGAACTCGTCGAGGCGACCGGGCTGACCCAGCCGACCATCTCCAACATCGTGCGCCGCCTGCTCGACGACGGCGTGGTGCGCGAGACCGGGGACACAGTAGCGACCGGCGGCAAACCCCGCACCATGCTGGTGATCAACTCGCGCTCAGCATACGGCGTGGGCATCCGCGTCGGCACCGACGCGTTGACGTGCGTGGTCACCGACACCCGGGGCGGCACCATCGGCCGCGAACTCGTCGCGGTCTCCGACGACCTGGTCACCCAGCTCGGGGCGCTCTATCTGCACGTGACCGGCGGCCTCGGCCTGGCGCCCCAGAGCGTGGCCGGTCTGGCCGTCGTCGCGCCCGGCCCCGTCGACGTGGCCCGTGGGCGCTTCCTCTCGCTGCCCGGCCTGGCCGAACTCGACCTGCGGCGCGAGCTGTCGGCCCGGCTCGGCGTGCCGGTGCTCCTCGACAGCGACGCGGCCGCCGCCGCCGTCGGCGAGTTCTGGGGCCGGCAGGTCTCGCGCGAGCGGACCTTCGGGTGCCTCTACATGAACTCGGGCATCGGTTCGGGCGTCGTCCTGGACGGAGCGCTCCAACGCGGGGCCAGCTCCAACGCGGGCGAGATCGGCCACGTGTCGGTGGTGCGCGACGGCGACCTGTGCCGGTGCGGGAACCGAGGGTGCCTGGAGCTCTACGCCGCCCCGGCCGCCTTGGTCGCCCGGGCCCGCGCGATCCCCGGGCTGGCCGAACGGCTCCTCATCAGCGCGGGCGACCCCGACGCGCGGGCGTTCGACGTCCTCGCCCGCGCCGCCATCTACGGCGACGACCAGGCGCGGGCGCTGATCGACGAGTCGGCCCTGCTGCTGGCCGACGGCGCGCTGACCCTGGCGAACCTGTGGGACCTCGACACCCTCGTGCTCGCGGGGCCGGGCTTCGCCGTCGCGGGGTCGCTGTATGTGAGCGAGATCCGGCGGCGGCTGGCCTCCCGTGCCTTCTCCCACCGGATCCACGCCGTCCAGGTCGACCTGTCGAGCAACCCCCGCGACGCGGCGGCCATCGGCGGCGCGGCCCTGGTGCTGCAGGGCTCGGTGGCCCCCGGCCACGGCCCGCAGGTGGCGGTGCCGCAGACCTGAGGATCAGGCGCCGGCTTCCTCGACCATCGTCCTTCGCTGGTTCTCCTCGTAGGCCTTGGGGTCTTTGAAGTATTCGTAGGCCCGGCTGGTGGCCTTGAGCACCGCCGGTCCGGCCGGTTCGGCGGGCCAGATCTGCAGGTAGTGGTCGTCGACGTCGCAGCGCTCCTCGTCGATGCCGCGCACGTGGTAGCGCAGCCGGTAGTTGCCGGGGCCGGCGGGCAGCGGCGGGAGGTGGCGCGCGTCCTCGTCGCTCCAGTCGAGAGCCCAGCCCGCCATCACCAACCGGCCCGACGCGGAGGTGTAGTCGATCTCCACGACGTCGTCATAGCCGTTCAGATCGGCACCCGGATCACGGTCGGAGACGGTCACCGTGAACGGGATGAGCCCCCACTGAGCGGAGATCCAGAAGTCGGCGATCCCGCTGTTCACCTCGACGTAGGCGACCTGCTGAGGTGTGTTGGGGGTGTCGCCCAAATCGTGTTCGAGCAGGTGGACCTGGCCGCAGTCTTCGACGTCAAGCTCCAAGCGGAGGGTCTGCATTCCGTCTTCAGTCATGGGCACGGAGCGTAGAAGACGCCACCGACAAACGCGTCGGTTACAGCTTCCCGGCGCGCGGGCCGTCCGGCGAAGCAACCTTTAAAATCATAAGGTGGCCATCGACCGGACAGTTCTCCTGCAGGGCGAGAAATCCACCACGGGAACGCTCGGGCTTAACCCCGGCCAAGAAGTCACATTCGGCCGTGGCACCGAAAGTCATCCTGTCGACTTTCCGCTGGTCCACCCCGAGGTGTCGCGCCTGGCCGGGTCCATCACGGCCGTTCAGGACTTCTGGCTGCTGACCAATTTCAGCCACGACTCCACGCTGGTCGTGGAGAATCCGGAAGGCGGCGGCGAATTCCTCAAAGTCGCCCCGGGAAGGGCCGCCGCACCCATTCCCTTCGAATTCGCGCGGGTCGTTCTCCCCGTCGCCGTGGGCGAGTGTTCGTTTCTCGTGTTCGCCTCGCAGCACAGTTTCGTCGACCGTGACCGCCCCCATCAGGGCGAGCCGACCTTGTCGATGTTCTCGCTCGACGAGACGGCGAAGTATTTTCTCGTCCTCGTCGCCCTCTGCGAACCGAGGCTGCGCGACTGCTCCTCGACGGTGATCCCGACCGTCCCGCAGATCCTCGACCGGATCGGCGGCACCGACCTGACCCGGGGCGGGGTCAACTTCCACATCGACTATCTGGCCCGCACGAAGCTCCGCGTCAAACCGGCCGAGGAGACCCGCAAGGCCGACTGGCAGCGGGCCTCACTGGTGTCGATCGCCCTGCGGTTCGACCTCGTCCGCGATGAGCACCTGAAGCTACTCGACGGCTGAACCGGGCAGATAGCGGTCCCGCGCCACGCGGACCTTCTCGACGTGCGCGCGGAACCGTTCGGGCACTCCGTTCTCCCTCCGGATGACATCGTCGGAACTGCGGAACGCCGCCGCCCCGAGCAGCCCCGGGTCGCCGGGCACCGACGACATCAGCGGCAACCGCATGCACAGATACCGCCCGATCGCCGGAATCGAGTCCTCCACCGTGAGGGGTAGCGAGGGGACGGTCCCGCGCCGGTCCATCGGCAGGTAGTACTGCAGGACGGCGGGGGTCCAGCGGGCGATGCCGTATTCGTTGCCTTCGGGGTCGGACAGGCCAGGATTGAAATCGCTCTCGGCCTTCAGCATCCCGGCGATCAGCGCCGGGCTGACTCCGGGTTCCTCGCACATCGTGCCGGCCTCGACGATCAGCTCCTTGTACTGGTCGGGGATCCCCGCCGCCGGATTCAGCCACTGAGCGTAGGGGTCGTCCGAGACGGCATTGGCGGTCGAGGCCGCCGTACACCCGAGCACGAGCAGGGCCGCCACCATCGACCTGGCCACCCTGAGCCGCGTGGGCGTCGTCGGGTCGGGCGCGCCGTTGAGCACCCGCGCCCGGTGCAGCAGTTCGAAGGCGGTCGGGCGCGACCTCACGTCGCGGTCGAGGCACGAGGCGATCCACTCCCGCCAGCCGTCGGGGATCGACGCGGGCAGATCGAGCCCCCGATGCCCCGCGGCGTACTCGGCCGCCGCGACGTAGCGCCCCCGCGCGGTCGGCGCGGCGAACGGGTATCGCCCGGTGAAGAGCTGGCAGGCCGTGACCCCGAGCGCCCAGATGTCGGCCGACGTGCGGACCGCGTTCCCCCGCACGGTGAGGGGCTCGCTCCATCGTTCCGGCGGCAGGTGGTCCATCGACCCGATCGGCGGCAGATAGCCGTGGGTGCCCTGGAGTTCGGCGCTCAGCCCGAAGTCGGCCAGCCGCACCGACCCGTCGGCCATCAGCAGGATGTTGCTGGGCTTCAGGTCGCCGTGCACCCACTTCTCGCTGTGCATGTGCGCGAGACCTTCGCAGATCTCGGCCAGGATGCGCGGCGTGTGGCGTACCGGCACGGGTTCCCGGACCAGCTCCGCCAGCGACCGCTCCGCCCGCTCGGTGACGAGCACACAGGCCCCGTCGAGCTCGGGCCGCGCTGCGTCGTCGACGGTGAGGATCTCGTGCAACCCGATGAGGCGGTCGTGCCGCAGCTGGTCGTGCAGCCGGATCTCGCGCTCGGTCATGTCCTGGAGATGACGCACCTGCCGTCGCGTGACCGTCCCGGTCGGCAGGAACTTCAGCGCCGACACCCGCCCGTCGCGCCGGCCTTCATAGACGCTGGCCCAGCTCCCCGACGCGATGGGCCGCGTGACCTCCCACTCCCCCACCCGATAGCCGTTCGGCACCGCCACAGCCCAAGCCTCATCGACCGTCACCTTGACACCGTCCCCGCTGGGCGCCGACAGATCACGGTCAGTCTGCCGCGCGAGCCCGGGCCGGTCCACGAGACACATCGCACACAAGTTCCCATCACAGCGCCCTGACCTGCCCTGTTGGGGTGTACGCCGACCGCAGACCTGGCGCGTACAGGCAACGTTCCCTAGAGCTTCTGGTGCAGCGAGAGCCATGACAGGCCGTCGCTCGGGCCGTCGGGGCGCCAGGCGATCGGCATCTGGACCAGGACCGACAGTCCCCGCCCCGGCGACGGCTCGATCTCGACCGTGCCGCCGTGCAGGACCACCTGCTGGTGGATCAACGTCAGGCCGAGGCCCGTGCCGGGGCTGCCGGCTCGGCGGCTGAAGCGGTTGAAGGCCTCCTGGTGCAGCTCGCGGGGCATGCCAGGGCCGTCGTCCGCTACGCGCAGCAGGGCCACGGTGCCTTCCACACGGACCGTCAGGTCGACGCGGACGGTGCCCTGTGGGCTGACGCCGTGGACGGCCGCGTTCTCCAGGAGGTTGTCGACGATCATGCGCAGGCCATCGGGCCAGCCTCTGACCATGGCCGAGTCGGGCAGGTGGGCGGCGAACCTGGCGTGGCGGTGCCTTCGGGTCGCCTCCTGTACGGCCACCTCGCTCACCCCCGCCAGGTCGACGTCCTTCAGCGAGTCGGGTTCCATCAGTTCGCCCCGGGCCAGCTGGCGGAGCATCGTGATGAGACGTTCTACCCGGGCCTGTTCCACGGCCAGGTCGCGGATGACGCCGACGCGTTCCTCGGGCGGCAGGTTCGGGTAGCCGAGCAAGGTGATGTTGCCGCCCATGCTCGTCAGCGGGGTGCGCAGTTCGTGGGCCGCGGTGGCGGCGAAGGCGCGGGCGGTCTCCAGTGCCTCGGCGGTGCGGTGGACGGCCTCGTCGCGGCGGTCGAGCAGGCCGTTGACCAGACCGGCGAGTTCGTCGATCTCGCGGGCGCGGGTCTTGCGGGTCAGCCGCCCGTTGCCGGCTCTTATGGCCCTGGTCAGGCGGGCGAGCGGGCGGAGCGCGAACCGGCCGAGGGCCAGACCCGCGACCGCCCCCACGGCCAGTGCGATCAGGGTGGCGATCAGGAGCTGGTCGTACAGATCACTGATTTGGGCGTCGAGTGGCCGCTGCTGTTCGAAGACCCACAGACGGCCCCGGCGGCCGAGGTCGGTGCTGACGTAACGCCAGGTCCCGGAGGTCGCGGGGACGGTCGAGGGGGTCGGCAGTTCCGGTGGGACGGCGCCGATGGTCAGCGGCTGGCCGCGGACGGGATCGACGTAGACGCCCTCGGCCGTCTCGCCCTCCGCCGGGCGGATGCGGACCGGGCGCTGCGCGTAGTTCACGGCGAGCGGGGTGAGCGACTGGAGCCGCTGGGTCAGGCGCTGGTCGCGGGCGGTGTACAGGTCTTCCACAGACAGGTGGACGATCAGCAGGCCCGCCCCGCCGACCAGCAGCGGGACCAGCAGAGCCACGCACAGCGCGAACCTGGTCGACAGTTTCATGACCTGACCCGGAGGACGTATCCCACGCCCCGGACCGTCTCCAGGATTCTCGGCTCGCCCTCGGCCTCGAGTTTGCGGCGCAGGTAGCCGATGAAGGTCTCGACGGCGTTGGCGGTGACCGCGAAGTCGTAACCCCAGACTCTTTCGAGCAGGACCTCACGGGACAGCACGATGCCGTTGTTCCTGGCCAGCACCTCCAGCAGGTCGAACTCCCGCCGGGTGAGGGACAACTGCCGGCCCCGGTAGACGGCGTCGCGTCCGTCGGTGTCGAGGACCAGGTCGCCGACCCTGACGCCCGAACCCACGGTCGTCGCGCCCGACCGGCGCAGCAGCGCGCGCAGCCGCAGCGCCAGTTCGGTGAGGTCGAACGGCTTGACCATGTAGTCGTCGGCGCCGGCGGTGAGACCGGCGACCCGGTCGGCGACCTCGTCGAGCGCCGACAGCATCAGGATCGGGACTTCCGAACCCCGCCGGCGCAGTTCGGCGCACACCTCGATGCCCGTCACGCCCGGCATCGAGACGTCCAGGACGATCGCGTCGACTCGATCGGCGATCTCCAGCGCGGCGTGGCCGCCGTCGGCCGCCTCCACGGAGAAACCTTCCAGCGTGAGCCCCCGCCGGAGCACCCGAAGGATGGCCGGGTCGTCGTCGACGGCCAGGATCCGGTGTGCGCCCATCTGCTTACCTCCTCCGACCGATATGTGGCCGGACCTGGCAGTTTAGGCCTTGCGGTTGACCGTGAAGGGGATCGAGGCCGGGTGCGCCTTCGTCTTGCCCAGGTAGACCTTGCCCAGCGGGAGGGTCTTGGTGTTGATGGTCAGGGCGGAGACGGTCAGGCTGTCGGCGCAGGAGGTGCGGAACGAGAAGCCGTCGATCAGGCCGTGGTTGACGACCTTGAACGAGATGCTGAGCTTGTCGGCGGACAGCACGACAGAGTCCTGCTTCTCCTCGAGCTTGACCCACTTGAAGTCGCGGATCGGGGTGTTCGAGGTGATCGTGCCGGTGTACGTCGTGGCCTTGCGCGGCTTCTTCTGGGTGATGCGCAGGTGGAAGCCGTTCTTGTCGTGCCAGAAGTAGTTGCCGGCCCGCGCCCCGGGGGTGAGACCCTTGGGCTTGCCCTGCACCTGGCCGATCCACGGCGCCTTCTCGCACGGGTTGGCGTCGGTCGCGGACGCCGGAGCGACGCCGACCAGGGTGGCGCCGGCCAGAGCCGCGCCGAGCAGAGCGGGAACGAGGGTGCTACGCCGCATGGGAGGGATTCCCTTTCGTGTGACCGGATGTTGCGCTCGGGACGATAGGGATCCTTCTTGGCAAGAACCTGAGATTTCAGTGGAAGAGGGAGTTCTTCGCGGTCGGCTCCGCGTCGCACCAGCCCAGCCCGCCGTAGATCGCACGAGACCTGCGGCGGGCCTTTCACTTGGGTACGAAGGTCAGGCGACCTGCGAGTTCGCGACCGTCCAGGTGTTGCAGTTCTTGGGGTCGCGCGAGTTGAAACCGCGGTTCATCCAGTACGCGATGCTCTTCGCCGTCCCCAGGGAACTGCTCGCCTCCCGTCCCTTCGCCCAGATGACGAACTTCCAGTCGGTCATGCTGCGGGGCATCGTCTTGTAGACGCTGCCGGTGAAGGCGCCGCTGAGACAGAGCCGCTGCAGCGCGCCGCGGCGGGTCAGGTCCTTGGCGCTTGCCTCGTCCAGGCCGGGAGCGGCCGCGCCGACCGCCTTGGTGATCCCGGTGAGGACCTGGACGTGGTAGCCGTAGAGGCCGGCCATGCTGGTGAAGATGTACAGGTCGTCCGGCTTCTGGCTGAGGATCCGCCGGTCGAGGGCGAACACGATCGTCCCGTTCTTCTCGCAGTAATTGTAGATCCAGTTCCATTGCCACTTCCGGCCGCAGTACTGAGCGGGGTTCCGGGTGAGCAGCGAGAGCTTGGGCTTCTTGTAGGTGACGCCCGCCTTGGCGAGCTGCTTGGACCAGACGCGGTCGAGGCACCCCGCCACGAAGGTGAGGTAGGCCTTGGCGGTCGGCACGTGGTCGGGCCGGGATATGGGTTTCTCCGCACAGGAGGAGCGGGGGATCGTTCCACTCGTGTAGAGGACGTTGCCGGTGAGCTGGGGGTCGTCGACAGGGTCGGCGTACGCGGGCGTGCTGAGCCCACCGAGGGCGACTGTCACGACCAGCGCGGAGATCAGAATTCGTCGCACAAGTCCAAGATCGTGACGGCCCGCCGAAGATCACACAAGACCTTTTCTTACGAAGATCAGGCGACCACTGAATTCGAAGCCGACCAGGTGTCGCAGTATTTGGGATTGCGCGTGTTGAAGCCGCGGTTCATCCAGTGCGCGATGTTCTCGGCGGTGCCCGCCGTCTCGCCTTCGAGCGCCGTCCACTCGCCCACGAGGTATTTCCACTCGGACGACCTGCGCGGCATCGACCGGAAGACACTCCCCGTGAAGGCCCCGGTGAGACAGAACGTCTGGAGGAAAAGGCGGCGGAGGACCTCGTCCTGCGCGGGGTCACCGTCTTCCGGCCACGCCCTGTAAAGAGCCTTCTGGATGCCGGTGAGGTACTGCACGTGCTCGCCATATCTGCTGGAGACCGCGGTCCAGAGCCACAGGTCGTCGGGATCGACGTTGAGCAGGGTCCGGCCGAGGACGAAAAGGATCTCCCTGTCGTCCTCGCAGTAGTCGTCGTAGGCGCCCTTCTCCCACGTCAGCCCGCAGTAGCGCGCCGGGTTCTTCGTGAGCAGCCTGAGCTTGGGCTTGGTGAACCTGACGCCCGCCTTGGCGAGCTGCTTGGACCAGACGCGGTCGAGACACCCCACCAGGAAGGTGACGTAGGCCTTGGCGGCCTTCACGTCGTTGCGCCGTTCGATCGGCTTCTCGGCGCAGGTCGAACGGGGAATCACGCCACTCTTGTAGAGGGCGTTCCTGGTGAGCTTGGGGTCAGCGGAGGGATCGGCATGGGCGGGAGTGGCCGCCACCAGGGATAAGACCAGGGCGGGGATCAGAATGCGTCGCACAAGATCTACATCGTGCCGGAAAGGGCCCATGGCGGAAACGCGCCACGGGCCCTTTCGCGGGTACGAGGTCACGCCACCAGCGAGTTCGAGGCAGTCCAGGTGTTGCAGTATTTGGGATTGCGCGTGTTGAAGCCGCGGTTCATCCAATACGCGATGCTCTTGGCGCTGCCGAGGATGTCACCGCCGCCGTATTTGGCGTGCTCCTTGACGATGAACGTCCACTCGGACGCCTTGCGCGGCATCGACTTGTAGACGCTGCCGGTGAACGCACCGGTGAGACAGTTCGCCTGCAGGAAGATGCGGCGGAGGGTCTCCTCGAAGCCGGGGTCGCTCTCCTCCGGCATGACGCTGTAGGAGGCCGCCTCGATTCCGGCGAGATACTGCACGTGCTCGGAGTATCGGTCGGCGACCGAGGTCCAGATCCACAGGTCACTGGGGCCGAGGTTGAGAACGGTCCGGTCGAGGACGACGAGGATCTCCCTGGTGTCCTCGCAGTAGTCGGCGAACTCGTCCTTCGACCACTTGAACCCGCAGTACCTGGCCGGGTCCTTGGTGACCAGCTTGAGCTTCGGCTTCTTGAACCTGATGCCCGCCTTGGCGAGCTGCTTGGACCAGACCTTGTCGAGACACCCCGCCAGGAAGGTGACGTAGGTCTTCGCGGTCGGGGCGTGGTTGCGCCGTTTGATCGGCTTCTCGGCGCAGGTCGAGCGGGGGATCGTTCCACTCGAATAAAGGACGTTCTTGGCGAGCTTGGGTTCTTTGACGGGGTCGGCGTGGGCGGGGGTCGCGAGACCCGCGAGGGCGACCGTTAAGACCAGGCCGGGGATGAGGGTTCGTCTCACAAGTTCACATAGTGCCAGATATGGGCGTAAACCCCATCAGTCACGAAGGACCCGTGGCACAAATGGGCCACGGATCCTTTTCTCCTCGGTACGGATCAGGGACTGGTGCAGGTCAGAGCAGGTGCGGCGGCCGCACCGTTGACGGTGAAACCGAACGTGGTGCTCGCGTCGGCGGCGAGGTTGCCGTTGTAGTTCTCGTTCTTCACGATGACGTTCTGACCGCTGCCGGAACGCACACCGTCCCACAGCAGGAGATGTTGTCGCCCGCGCCGAGCGCCTTGTAGACCTCCGCCCCGGCCAGGGCCGCGACACTGGCAGAACGTAGGTGAAATCATCAGCCCCGACGAGCTTCAGGCAGAAAATTCTCGACGTTTAAGATCGTTGGATGTACTGGGACCCCCTGCCTGAAGCGCTCGAACGGATCGCGGTCGACGATTACATGCCCCATCTCCTCGGCGGTAGGGACCACTTCCTCGGCAAGTGGGAGGAACGTAACCGGCTCAATGTGCCCGGCCCGTTCTACGGAGCCGAGACCGACACCTGTTTGTGCGGACCAGTCGTGGCACCACGCCACGTGTTGTGTGACGACGAGGGGCAGGAGTTCGTCTACCGGCAACCGGGCAGCGCCGACCAGGTCCAAGCGGTTCTCGACGCGGCCTGGTCGGACCCGATCGCCGGCTACGCCCGCGACGGGGATGAGCACTGGACACCCGAGTCGGTGCGGGAGTGGTGGGCCCGGCGTTCTCAGGTTCAGGAGCTCGCCGGACGGCTCGCGGAGACGTACGGGAACAGCGACTGGGATTGGGAACGGGAGCAGGTGCCCGCCTGGCGGGACTTCGCGGCGTCGATCTCCGGTGGAGAGCTGGAAGGCTACCTCCGGGACTATCTGTTCTGGCTGGCCGAACGGCGACAGCCCCGGGAAGGCGAGCCTCTGCCTGAGCTGTGACGGTCAGGCGACGTTCTGGAGCTGGAGCCGCCGGGCCATTCCCCCGTCGGACGGTCATGTCGTGCTGAGGTGATCATGGAAGAAGCTCACGGAAACTACTCCATGCTGCGAGCCAGCGTTCAGCAGCTGGCCTGGATAGCGGACGAGCAGATCACCTGGCTGAACCGGCAGCTGCCGGTCGACGAACTCGCTCTCGACTACGAGAACTTCTACGGCGCGGCCTGGTGGTCACGTGACGAGGGCTGGATCTCCGCCGAACTCGACGCCGTCCTCGCCGCCATCGACCGCCTGCTGGACAACCTCACCGACGAGGGCGAAGACGCCTGGACCGAAGAGGCCCTGAAAACGAATCCCGGCTGGGCCAGAACCCGGGAGCTCGCCCGGCAGGCGCTCGCCCTCATGCCCATACGCGATCGGCCGTGACGCCGTCACGCTGCGCGGATCATCTTGAGCAGCGTCTCGTGTGTGTCCCGGTCGGCTGAGACCAGCAGTCCCTCCCCCGTCTCGAACGGCTCGCCGTTGAGGCTTGTCACCACGCACCCGGCGGCGCGGCACACCGCCAGACCGGCCGCGAAATGCACGCTGTCCCGCTTGTCCCCGTCGCTCAGATACGCCGCTCGCCGCCCGGCCGCCACCCACGCCAACGCCAACGTGGTCGACAGGACCCGGGGGCCGAAGCGCTCGCCGAAGCCTGGCGCCGTGAACACGCCCAGCAGGCCGGCGAAGGGCGGATCCATGTTCAGGTCGACCAGCTTGGAGTCCGGTGACGGCGTGAGCGGGTCGCCCCCCAGGTAAGCCCGCGCACCATCAGTCCAGAAGACCTCGCCGCTGATCGGGTCGGCCGCTGCGGCGGCCACGTCCTGGCCGTGAGAGCGCAGGGCCACGTTGACGGCGATCAGCGGGGTCTGGGCGGCGAAGTTCAGGGTTCCGCACAGGGGGTCGACCAGCCAGACCCGGTCCGACGAGCCGATCAGGCCGCCTTCCTCACCCAGGAAGGCGTCGTCGGGGCGGTGGTCGCGGATGACGTCCAGGATGGCCTGTTCCGCTTCCAGGTCGGCCACTGTCGCGAAGTCGACGGAGGATTTGTCGTATCTGGGCACTGGCTTGCCGTAGTAGGAGCGGACCACGGCGGCGCCGGCCTCTGCGGCGGTGACGGCGACTTCTGCATCGGAGAGGGTCATGAGTCCATGATGATCGGCGCGTAATGTGACGTCATGGGCGACTATCGAGACGTGTACCGGCGGAGCCTGGCCGACCCGGAGGCGTTCTGGCTGGAGGCCGCCAGGGCCGTCGACTGGGTGACGCCGCCCTCGCGGGCGCTCGACGACTCCGCCGCTCCGCTCTATCGGTGGTATCCCGATGCGGAGCTGAACACCGCGTACAACTGCCTCGACCGGCACGTCGCCACGGGACGGGGTGAGCAGACCGCGCTCATCTGGGACAGCGCGATGACGGGTGGGGTGCGGCGGTACACGTACGGCAAGCTGCTCGACGAGGTCGCGCGGTTCGCGGGTGGGCTCAGGTCGCTCGGCGTCGGAAAGGGCGATCGGGTCGTCGTCTACATGCCGATGATCCCCGAGGCCGTGATCGCGATGCTGGCGTGCGCGCGGATCGGCGCGGTGCACTCGGTCGTGTTCGGCGGGTTCGCGCCGCGTGAGCTGGCCGCCCGCATCGACGACGCCGCGCCCAAGGCCATCGTGGCCGCTTCGTGTGGGCTTGAGCCGAACCGTACCGTCGAATATCGGCCCATCATCGACGAGGCCCTGCGACTGGCGCGGCACCGGCCCGAGGTCATCGTGATGCTCCAGCGCGACCAGGGGGTCGCCCGCATGGACGAACGCGACGTCGACTGGACGCAGCTGATGTCCACCGCGAGCCCGGCCGAGCCGGTGACGATGAAGGCGACCGATCCGCTCTACATCCTGTACACCTCGGGCACCACCGGGCGGCCGAAGGGCGTCGTGCGCGACACCGGCGGGCACGCGGTCGCGCTGGCCTGGTCGATGCTGAACGTCTACGGCGTCGCGCCGGGCGAGGTCTGGTGGACGGCTTCAGATGTCGGGTGGGTGGTCGGGCACAGTTACATCGTGTACGCGCCGCTTCTCATCGGCGCCACCACCATCCTGTACGAGGGCAAGCCCGTCGCGACCCCCGACGCCGGTGCCTTCTGGCGGGTCATCGCCGAGCACGGCGTGGTCACGTTGTTCACCGCGCCCACCGCGCTACGGGCGATCAAACGCGTCGACCCCGACGGCACGATGATCGGCGACCTGAAGACCTTCCGCGCCCTCTATCTGGCCGGGGAACGGCTCGACCCCGACACCTACCACTGGGCCCACGACCACCTGGGCGTCCCGGTCGTCGACCACTGGTGGCAGACCGAGACCGGCTGGCCCATCGCCGCCAACCCGCGCGGCCTCGACCCCATGCCGACCAAGCCGGGCTCGGCGACGGTCCCGCTGCCGGGCTGGGACGTCCAGATCCAGGACGACGGCGCGATCACCCTCAAACTCCCCCTGCCACCGGGATCGCTGCCGACGCTGTGGCACGACGACGAGCGCTACATTCGCGAATACCTGACCCGCTACCCCGGCCACTACCTGACCGGCGACGGCGGCTTCTTCGACGACGACGGCTACCTCTACGTCATGGGCCGCACCGACGACGTGATCAACGTGGCGGGCCACCGTCTCTCGACCGGCACCATGGAGACGGTCCTGGCCGCCCACCCCGCCGTGGCCGAATGCGCGGTGATCGGGGTGGCCGATCCGGTGAAGGGCCAGGTCCCGCTTGGGCTGGTCGTGCTGAAGGCGGGCGCCGACATCTCGCCGGGACGGCTCCACGACGACCTGGTCCACGCGGTCCGGCGGGAGATCGGCCCGGTGGCGGCGTTCCGCGACGTGGCGATCGTGCCGGCCCTGCCGAAGACCCGGTCGGGGAAGATCCTGCGCCGCTCGATGCGGGCCATCGCCGACGGCCGCGACGAACCGGTGCCCTCGACGATCGAAGACCCGGCGACCCTGGAGAACCTGCGCGCGGTGCTACGACCCGAGTAGCCGATATAGACCGTAAGCCGCCACCGATGAGGAGTCCGTAATCTCGCCGCGCCGGATCATCTGCTCGAAATCCGCACGTGACACCCACTGCTGACGCATGTCCTGTTCGGTGACCTCGCGGGCGGTGTCGCCCCGGGTCAGACCGGTCGCCACGAAGGCGTGCATCGACTGGTCGCTCAGGCCGTGGGAGTTGTCGAGCCGGGCCAGGAAACGCATGCTCTCGGCCCGCAGCCCGGTCTCCTCCGCGAGTTCGGTGCGGGCCTCGTCCTCGCGATCGGGCACCTTCGCCGAGCCCTGCGGGAAGCTCCACGACCGGCGCCCGATCGGATAGCGATACTCCTCGACCAGGTGGAAGCCGTCGTTCTCCTCGGGGATGACGAGCACGAAATCGGCCCGCTGGACGTAGCCGTAGAGACCAGGTGTGCCGTCGGGGTGGACGATCTCGTCCTCCCGGACGGTCATCCAGGGGTTGGTGTAGACCTCCCGGCTGGAGACCGTGGTGATCACACCGCTCGACAGCCGTTCCTGCTGGTGGGCATCCATGATCCTCACGGTAACCCGATGGAAGGTTCCATCTCTTCCGATGCCTAATAAACCAGTCAGTACGGGAGGTTTCTCCCAGGGAACATATATGACATATCACCGTAACGGATGATCTATAGCGTCACGCGCATTACCTGGTTCCTCAAGGAGCACTTGGTGCGCAAAGTCCTGATCTCCCTCGTTTCACTCTCCCTCACTCTCGTCACCCTCCAACCGCAGCAGGCCAGCGCGAAGGTCGAACTCGACCTTGAGACGCTGACCGGTGCCGAGGCCATCTCCCTCATGGCCGCCGGCAAGCTGACGTCGGTCGAGCTGACCAAGGCGTACATCGCCCGGATCGAAGCTCTGAACAAGCGCGGTCCCGGTCTGAACGCGGTCACCGACCTCAACCCGAACGCGTTAAAGGAAGCCGAGGCGTACGACCGCCTGCGCAAGAAGGGCAAGTCGCTCGGCCCGGCCATGGGTCTGCCGATCCTGCTCAAGGACCTGATCGACGTCGAAGGCATGCACACGACGGCGAACAACTGGTCGCTGCGCGAGTCCTATCCGGCCACCGACGCCGGCATCACCAAGAAGCTGAAGGCGAGCGGCGTCGTCATCCTCGGCAAGCTGGGGCTGTCGGAGTTCGCCAACAGTTTCGGCAGCCAGCCCTCTGGCTTCGGGAACTACGGCGGTCAGGTCCTCAACGGCATCGACGCCGACCAGAACCCCTCGGGTTCTTCGTCGGGCACCGGCTCGGCCATGGCCGCTGCGCTGTCGACGCTGGGCATCGGCACCGAGACCTCCGGCTCGATCATCTCGCCCTCGGGCGCGAACAGCCTCGTGGGTCTGCGGCCGACCGTCGGGCTCGTCCCCGGCTACGGCATCGCGCCCATCTCGGCCTCGCAGGACATCGCGGGCCCGATGGTGCGCACCGTCTCCGACGCCGCGCTGACGCTGGCCTCGATCGCCGGGCCCGACCCGGTGGCCGACGCCGGTTACAAGGCCATGTTCGGCGACGACTACATCGCGAAGGGCATCATCCCCGCGATCCCGACGACGCTGCCCGACTACACCAAGGCCATCGACCTCGGTTTCGTCGCGGGCAAGAAGATCGGGTACAACGGCAACCTCACCGAGGGCAGCCCGCTCAAGATCGCGTACGACGCCCTCGTGGCCGCCGGCGCCATCCTGGTGCCCCGCCCGCAGTCGACGCTCCCCTCGCTGCCCGCGCTGCCCAGCGGCTATGAGCAGCACAAGAGCATCGACTCCTACTACGAGCGGCTCGGCCCGCAGGCGCCGATCAACTCGCTGCTCGAAGAGGTGCAGGTCAACCAGGCCGAGGCGCACCAGGCGCTCAAGTTCGGCAACAGCAACCACCTGAACTCGTCGCTGTCGGACGTGACCCCGGGTGGGGCGAACGAGCAGGCGTACCGGACGAACCTTGCGATCCGTAAGGCCGCCTGGCACAAGGGCATCGACGACATGATGACCTACACCGACTCGAACCCGGCGTCGCCGGCCGACCCGGTGATCGCCATCCTGGGCAGCGCGCCGAGCGCCCCGCAGGCCGGTTACCCGTCGATCACGATCCCGATGGGCTACACCGCGACCCAGCGGCGCGCCCAGAGCGTCCAGATCCACGGTGGCGCCTACGACGAGTTCGACCTGCTCGGCGTCGCGTACGTCATCGAGCAGTCGACCAAGCTCCGTCAGCCGGCGTCGCTGGTCAACCCGAGCATGTACCGCTGCGCGAAGACGACCCCGGCTCCGCCGTTCGCCGGGCGTGGCGGCTGCAACCCCGACTACGACGCCGTCCTCAAGGTGACCGGCTACGACTCCCGCGCCCTCGGCTTCTCCCTGGAGACCGAGACCGCGCAGAGCCTGATCCAGAAGCTGAACAAGGACGAGGTCTCCGCCGAGGAGCTCACCCGCGCCTACCTCGACCGCATCGCGCTGACCAACGCCGAGGGCCCGGCCACCCAGGCCGTCCGCGAGATCAACGCCGACGCGATCAAGGAAGCCCGCAAGCTCGACCAGGAGCGGTGGAAGTACCGCACCGGCGAGCCCACCAGCCCGAACGACACGCGCCCGCTGCGTCCCGCCCTCTGGGGCCTGCCGGTGCTGGTCAACGACACCATCGACGCCAAGTCGCTGTCGACCACCGGTGGCTCGATCGCCCTCCAGGGCACCAAGCCCGCCGCCGACTCGGCCATCGTGGCCAAGCTGAAGGCCGCCGGCGCGATCGTGCTCGGCAAGACCAACGTCACCGAGCTGAACGGCGTCTTCGACGCCAACCTGCCGAAGGGCTACTCCTCGCTCGGCGGCCAGGTCCTGCTCCCGAACGACACCGACAAGACCCCCGCGGGTTCGTCGGCCGGCGCCGCGGCGGCCACCGCCTCCGGCCTGGCCGCGATCACGATCGGCTCGGAGACCTCGCTCGACTCGGCGCAGCTCCTCGCCCCGGCCGACGCGGCCGGCGTGGTGGGCCTCAAGCCGACCGTCGGACTGGTCAGCACCACCGGTGTGCTCCCTGTGGCCAAGTCGCAGGACGCCCCCGGCCCGATCACCCGCAGCGTCGGCGACGCCGCGACGATCCTCAACGTGATCGCCGACCCGGCCACCCCGGTCGACTACACCAAGGATCTGAAGGCCGACGCCCTCGCCGGCAAGAAGATCGCCGTGGTCTCCAGCACGAGCGCGCCCTACCAGGACGCGATCGCCAAGCTGCAGGGCCTCGGCGCGACCGTCACCCAGGTCTCGGTCGCCACCCCGGCCGCGACCGACAGCATCGTCGCCACCGAGTTCAAGCGTGACCTGAACGCCTACCTGGCCACGACCAAGCCCGGCACGACGCTGCAGAGCATCATCGACTACAACATCGCCAACCCGGTCGAGGGCCTGAAGTACCAGCAGGGTCAACTGCTGGCCGCCCAGGCGATCGACCTGGCCGACCCCGCCGTCTCGGCGAAGTACCAGGCCGACCTGGCGAACGGCAAGGCCGCCAACAAGGCCGTCCTGGACACCGTCCTGAGCGGCTACGACCTGATCCTGGTCCCGAGCGGCAGCAACGTGATCGGCTACGCCGACCGCGCCGGCTACCCCGCGCTCACCATCCCCGCCGGGTATGGCGCGCAGGCCAGCTCCTCGGGCCGCAACCCCATCGGTGTGACCCTCATCGGCGGCGCCTTCTCCGAGGCGAAGCTGCTGGCGGGCGGCTACGCGCTGGAGCAGGCGATCGACGACCGCCTGGCCCCCAGCTACACCAACCCCAGCATGTGGCGCTGCGTGCCGGAGAGCACCTTCTTCACCGGCGAGTACTGCGTGACGGGCGACCGCTTCGCTCCTCGCTTCAAGGGATAACCACCAGTAACCGAAAAGGGCCCGCGGCTCCCACGCGGGCCCTTTTTCGTGCGCGTGTACGACCTGCTCGACTTGGGCCGGGGTCGCCCCGGTCTCAGGGTGGGCGGAGCCGTAAAGAACTCGTATGTGAGAGCGGGACCGCCCGCACCATCACGCGGTCGCTCCCTATGTCGGCCTTGACTTATATAAGTTCATCCTGACATAGTCGGGCACGTGAACGCCTTCGACGTGTTGGGCGATCCCGTGCGCCGCCGTATCCTCGAGCTGCTCAGCGAGGGTGAGCAGGGCTCGGGCGCGATCACCTCGGCCGTGCGCGCCGAGTTCGGGATCTCGCATTCGGCCGTGGCCCAGCACCTGCGGGTGCTGCGCGAGACCGGCTTCGCGACCGTGCGCGCCGAGGGCACCCGACGCCTCTACGTCGTGGACTCCACCCCGCTCAATGAGGTCGACGTGTGGCTCGACCGATTCCGCCGGTTCTGGTCGCAGCGCCTCGACGCGCTGGAGACCGAGCTGGCCCGTACGAGGAGGAAGAAATGATCGACATAGCCTGGACCTCCCGCGAGGTCACCCGCGACGACGAGACCGTGGCCGTCGTCCTGCGCCGCGACTTCGGCTCCCCCGTCGACGACGTCTGGGACGCCCTGACCGACCCCGAACGCCTCAAGCGCTGGTTCCTCCCGGTCAGCGGCGACCTCCGGGCGGGCGGCACGTTCACCACCGAGGGCGGCGCGGGCGGCGCGATCCTGGCCTGCGAGAAGCCGTTCCTGCAGTTCACCTACGGCGGCGAGACCAGCGTCGTGACGGTCAGACTGTCCGCCCGCGAGGAGTCGACGACGCTGGAGCTGACCCACACGGTCCCGGTCGCGATGGCCCAGAGCGGCGCGGGCGCGCTGTGGGTCGGGCCGGGCTGGGACGAGGCCTACCTCGCACTGGAGCTCTTCCTCGACGGCAAGGAGGCGCAGGGCCAGGTCACCCCCGAATACGGCCGGGCCACGGTGGCGGCGTGGGTCGCGGCCGTCGAGACGTCGGGAACGGCGACGGCGGAGGAGATCGAGACGGCCCGGCAGATGGCCGTTCAGCAGTACGTCGCGCAGGAGTAAGCGGCCAGAGTGGAACCATGAGCATTTTCGAGAACCCCCCAGCGGCGGCGGCCTGGCGGCACGTCGACGCGCGGAACGGATTCGAGGTCGTCTTCTTCACCGTCTCGCGCGAGGGCGTCCGCGCTCACGGCTCCACCTCGGCCGTCGAGGACGGCGAGCCCTGGCACGTCGAGTACGACATCACCCTCGACCCGTCGTGGCGCACCCGCGTCGCCCGCATCCGCAACCGGACACCGGCCGGAGAGAACGTTCTTCTGATCGAGAGCGACGGCGCCGGCCACTGGACGGTGAACGGGGAACCGCAGCCCTTCCTCGACGGCGTCCACGACGTCGATCTCGAGTCGTCGGCGATGACCAACGCCTTCCCCGTGCACCGGGAGGACCTGCCGGCCTTCGACGCACCGGCCGTGTACGTCCGGGCCGTCGACCTGCGGGTCGAACGGCTGGAGCAGCACTACACCCGGACCGGGGATCTGTCCTTCGACTACGCCTCACCCGCGTTCGGCACGTTCTGCCGCCTCGACTACGACCCGTCCGGCCTGGTTGTGAACTATCCGGGCATCGCGATCAGAGACGCGTCGATCCTCGGGTGATCATCGTGCCTCGGGGTCGTGGCCGAGGGCCGCGCGGCCGCCGTCCACGGGGATGACGGCGCCACTGACGAACGAGGCGGCGTCGGAGAGCAGGTAGGCGACCGTGTCGGCCACCTCCTCCGGGCGCCCGACGCGGCCGATCGGGTGGAGGCGGCGCATCTCCTCCTCCACCAGGTCGTTCGTGTACGCGGCGTAGCGCTCGGTCCAGACCGAACCCAGCGCGACGGCGTTGACCCTGACGCCGTGTGGCCCGTAGTCGACGGCGAGCGCCTTGGTGAGTCCTTCGGTGGCGGCCTTGGCGGTCGCGTAGGCCATGGCTCCCCTGACCGGCCGCTGCGCCTGGTGCGAGGAGACGTTGACGATCGATCCCTCGCTCCTGGCCAGGAATCTTCTGACCGCCGTGGCACAACCGGTGATCACGGGGTTGAGGTTGAGCCCGATGGCGTCGATGACCTCGTGCGGCGGGGCGTCGTGAAGGGACACGTCGCGAAATATCGCCGCATTGTTGACCCAGCCGACGAGATCGCCGTTCTCCTCGGCCAGATCAGCGGCGTGTTCGGCGACCGCCGGGTCGGAGACGTCGCCCTTGACCGGAATGCCCACCGGCCCCGGATCGAGATCGACCACCACCACCTGACCGTCGCGAGACAGCCGCTCGGCGATGGCCCGACCGATCCCACGGCCTCCTCCGGTGACCACATAGGTACGTCGCATGTCTAGCATGATGCCCGTGAGAAGTCTGGACGAACGAGAGTGGCGGGCCCGCCGGGAAGCTCACCACGCGCGGGTGGACGTATGGATCGAGCCCCATCTCGAACGCCGCCGGCGATCCCAGACGCATCCGGTCGAAGACTTCCTGTTCAGCTACTACGGCTACCGGCCGAGCCGGTTGCGGCGCTGGCATCCGGGCGCGTTCACCGTGCTGGAAGGGGCCTCGGATTTCGGCACCGGCTACGTCCCCGCCTCCGGCGGCCAGATCCTCGATCTTCAGGAGCTGATCGGCCGGAGGTCGGAGTCGATCGCCTGGATCGCCGACCTGCTCCGGCGCACGGCCTCCCGGGCCGGGCAGTTCGGCTGCTTCGGCATGCACGAGTGGGCCATGGTCTACCGGACCGACGACATCCGGCACGCCTCCCAGCCGCTGCGCCTCTCCTCCGAGCAGGTCGCGGCGGCGGTCGAGGAACGGCCGCTGAAGTGCACCCATTTCGACGCGTTCCGCTTCTTCACCGAACCGGCCCGCCCCCTGAACACGGCGGTGCTGACCCGAGAACTCCAGCCCGTGACGGAGCAGCCCGGCTGCCTGCACGCGAACATGGACCTCTACAAGTGGGCGGTCAAACTCTCACCGCTGGTCCCCAGCGAACTGGTGGCCGACTGCTTCGCGCTGGCCCGCGACGTCCGGGCGGTCGACATGCGCGCCAGCCCCTATGACCTCCGGCACCTCGGCTACGACCCGATCCCGATCGAGACCGCCGAGGGCCGGACCGTCTACGCCGCCGCGCAGCGCGAGTTCGCCGCTCGGGCGGCCCCGTTGCGGGCCGAACTCCTCGCCTGGTGCGACCGCCTCATCTGATCCGCTGGGCCGAGACGGTCCAGGTGTTGCCGGCAGGTCGCGGCGGGGACCCTGCCCGCCGTGTAGACGGGGTTCCTGACGAGCGTGGCGGCCAGGCCGATGATGAGGGGGGTGCTCATGGGGCACGACGATATGACTCAGCTCTGGACGATCACCACGGCATGCCCCGACTCGGCCGCGTGCGCGAAGAACGCCCTGAGACGTTCGTAGTGGTCGCGGACGTAGTCGGCCTCGTCGTCCGGCAGGTCGTGGGCAAGGGACTCCCACGGGGTGGCGGCCAGGTAGTCGGCCGAGGCCCTGACCTCGGCGGCGGTGAGCCGGTCACCGTCGATGATGTCGAAGGGCGCGTCGGCCAGCAGGTCGGCGAGCTCGTCACCGGCCTTGTCGATGTCGAACCCGGGCTCCGGTTCCGGCGTCTCGGCGTCGAGCCAGTCGGCCGGGACGCTGACATAGGCGTTGATGACTCCCACGACACCGCACCCTAGAAGAACGCGCGCCTGTCGGCGGAGTGGCCCGAACCACTTCCGGAGCTCAGCCCTTCAGTCGCGCGATCACCCTTTCGGCCGGGCGGCCGAGCAGGATTTCCAGGTCTGGGGTCTGGCGTTCCAGAGCGCCCGCGCGGACCAGGCCGTTGAGCCAGGCCATCGGTCCGGGGGCCGCGTCGGGCACCTCTTCGTAGGCCACGCCCAGGGCGTCGGCGACCTCGGGGCAGCTCCACAGCGGGCCCGTCAGGTCGTAGGCACGGCCCAGGTGGTCGTCGCCGGTCAGGGCGTTGGCTGCCGCTTGGGCCAGGTCGTCGCGGAAGGCGGTGTTCAGGCCACGGCCGCCGGTACTGCTGCGGATGACGCCGTCGGTGACCTGGGGCAGGAAGGCCTCGCCGTAGAAGGGGTTGCGCAGGATCGTGTGGGCCAGGCCGCTTTCGAAGATCGCCTGTTCGGTGGCGTGGTGGCCCTCGGTCATCCCGGTCGCGACGGTGTCGGCGTTCAGGAAGCTCGTGTAGACGATCGCGGTCACGCCCGCCGCCACGGCGGCGTCGACGGCGTTGCGGTGCTGGGTGATCCGGCGGGCGGTGTCGAGTTCCGAGGAGGAGATCAGCAACAGGCGCTCGACCCCGGCGAAGGCGGCCCGGAGGCTGATCGGGTCGTCGTAGTCGCCGTGCCGCGCCTCGACGCCCGATGGGACGCGGGACGGATCACGCACGACGGCGACCACGTCACCCTTGAGCCGGTCGAGGACCAGGCGGCCGAGATTGCCGGTGGCGGCGGTGACTGCGTACATGAAACTCCTCGTGGTGCGGAAACCCGTCGCACAGTGAATCGGCCTCCCGCACTGGACGCCACCGGTTTTCAGCTGGTGGGAGGCAGGCGCAGCCAGAAGTCGGGCGGCCCTTCGACGGGCCGGGTGTCGGTCGGGCGGAGGCCGGCGTAGCCGCAGCAGAAGGCTTCGGCGTGGCCGCTCTGGTAGTCGTCCCACGCATCCCACGCCATGTCGGACCAGTCCAGGCTCACCGCGTCTCCTCAACCTCGCCGCAATTCGAACTCCCGAACGCTAGCGACCACCACCGACAGAACTCTTGTGCCACATGACAATTCAGGAGTCACCGTCAACCACGGGGCGAACCGAGCCGTCTCTTATACGCCTTGGCGGAAATGAGGAGTGACGGTGCGCAAGCGACGAGCGTTACAAGCATTGATCGGCCTGATGGGCCTGATGTCGCTCAGCCCGACCGCTCACGCGGCCACCGACATCGTCGAATACACGTGCACTCCGAAGGACGGCACCCCGCAGACGGTCCAGATCAAGGTCGAGCTCACCATGCCGGCCACCGCGCACCCCGACGAACAGTTCTCCATCACCCACCGCGCCACCTACGCCGACTCCACGGCGATCCAGGCCACCGCGGCCCTCCCCGCCACCGCGAAGATGTACGCCTACGTCTCGATCAGCGGTTTCCCGTCGAACCTGACCTCGGGCACCGGAGTGGGCGACGTCGTCGGTCCCGTGACGGCGGGGAACACCGTCACCCTCCCGGCCAACACCACCGCGGTCCGCTCGACCCCCCGCACGGCCGGCACCGGAACCGTGCGCCCCGGCGACATCACCTTCGGCACCACCCCAAATGACCGGCTGATCGACTGCGAGCCGCAGAACAGCGACGCTCTCACGACATATGAGCTCATCGTCACCGAATCCGGCACCGACGAGACCCCCACGCCGACTCCGGAGCCGACCACCACCACAACGGAGACGGTCACCGCGGAGCCTGAAGAGGACGAGACGATCGTCGACGACGAGACGGACATGGAGACCCCGGACGGCGGCGTCGCCACGGGTGGCGGTGGTTCGGCGGGGCCCGACGGGCGGGCCGTGGTGCTCATCGGCGTCACGGTGCTCGCCGCCGCCCTCACGGGACTGTCGCTTCGTCGTCGCGTCTGATGTTGCGGTGATCTCCGCTGGTCGTGGCGTTGCGGGGGGTGCGGGAGCCGTAAAGAAAAGAACATGAGCGGGACATCAATGGACACGCGGCCCCTGGATCAAAAGAGAAACCGGGCCGGTCGAAAATGACCGGCCCGGCGACTACTCCGATTAACGCCTATGTCAGGTCAGAACACGCCAGTGCGTCCGGGTCGTCGGCCGCCTGGGGTACCCAACGCACGTTCGCGAACGACGCCGAGAACGCCCCTTCCGTGTAGACGAGGAACGGGGTGTTCACGTTCTCGAAGTCGAGACCGTTGTTGAAGCACGACACCGGGATCTTCACCGTCGACTTCCCGTCACCGGCCAGCCCGGTGAACAGGTTCGTCGCGACGACCTCGGCGAAGCACGGGTACACGCAGTGCGCGCTGATCACGGTCCGCGCGGCGGGCGCCGAATGGACGATGGTGTCGAACACCAGCGCGGCGTTCGCGTTCAGGTATCCCCGCTGGTCAGAACCGCCCGCAGGGTTCTGGTAATACACCTGGCCGGGGCCGGTGCCCGTCCAGGTCACCTTCAGCGCGTCGCCCTGCAGGTTCACGTCGGCCGGGACGGTGTTGATCTCGGCGTGGGACGCCGCCCCGTCGGGGCCGATCTGGGTGCCGCCCCAGTTCTCGGGCGAGCCGATGAAGCTGCGGTACGGGTCGACGTCGGTCCGGACGAAGATCTCCAGGTCCTCGGTGGCGGTGCCGCCGCCGCCCGTGGAGGTGCACGACGGGAACTCGTGCGAGGTCTCGTCGAGCTGGCCGACGTTCGAGGGCTGGCCGTTCTTGAGGCCGTATCCGACCGCGAACAGCGGGTCGTAGCCGGGGTCGCCCGGGTTCAGCGGCGACTGGCAGGCGCTCTTGGGCCACGAGTAGGACAGTTTGCCGGTGAAGTCGTAGCGCCCGAACAGCACGTCGGCCACGCCGCCGCCCTCGGTGCCGGGCAGCCACGACGCCACGAAGGCGTCGGAGCGGTTGAGCTCCTTGTTGACGTACAGGGGACGGCCGGTGACGTAGAGGGTCACCACGGGAGCGCCCTTGCCGGCCACCTTGTCGAGAACGGCCAGGTCACCGGGGTAGAGCTTGGCCGCTTCCAGGGTCCGGCGGGTCAGGTCGCCGACGCCCTCGGCGTAGGGGGTCTCGCCGATGACGGCGATGACGGCGTCGAACTGCGACGGGTCGACCCCGTCGGCGGTCTCGCTGAAGGTCACATTGGCGGTGCCGAGGGCCTCGCGGAGGCCGGTCAGGATCGAGGTGCCATCGGGGAAGTCGGCGTTGGTGTTGCCGGTTCCCTGCCAGGTCAGCGACCATCCGCCGGTCTGGTTCTGCAGGCTGTCGGCGGTCTTGCCGACGACCAGCACCTTGGAGTCGCGGGCCAGCGGCAGCACGTTGCCGTTGTTCTTGAGCAGGACCTGCGACTTCCGGACCGCCTCGCGGGCCAGCTTCTCCGCGTCGAGGCGCGACTCGTCGCCCGCCAGCACGCGGTCGGAGGGGCGGCGGCCGTCGAAGATGCCCGCGCGGTACTTCACGCGCAGGATGCGGGTCACCGCGTCGTCGATGCGGGACATCGCGATCTCGCCCGACTCGACCTGGGCGATGGTGTTGGTGATGAACGCCTTCCACTCGTTCGGCACCATCACGATGTCCATGCCGGCGTTGATGGCCTGCGCGCAGCTCGCGTTGTTGCAGCCGGCCACCTGGCCGATGCCGTTCCAGTCGGACACGACCAGGCCGTCGAAGCCCATCTTGCCCTTGAGGATGTCGGTGATGGCCTTCTTGCTGCCGTGCAGTTTGCCCTCGTTGATACCGAGTTCTTCATTCGTCCAGCTGTTGAACGACACCATCACCGACTGGGCCCCGGCCGCCAGCGCGCCGTAGTAGCCCTGGCCGTGGAGGTTGATCATCTCGGCTTCCGACGACGGGTTCACGCCCTGGTCGGCGCCGTTGCGGGTGCCGCCGTCGCCGATGAAGTGCTTCGCCGTGGCGATGACGCCCCGGTTGCCGAGGCGGCGCCAGTTGGAGTCCTGGAGTCCCTGGACGGCTTCGTATCCGTACGCCCGGGTGATGTTGGGGTCTTCGGCGTAGCCCTCGTACGTCCGGCCCCAGCGGTCGTCGCGGACGACGGCGAGTGTGGGCGCGAAGGCCCAGTCCTGGCCGGTCACGCGGAGCTGTTCGGCGGTCGCCTCGCTGATCTTGCGGATCAGGCACGGGTCGGCGGCGGCGCCCAGGCCGATGTTGTGCGGGAAGATCGTCGCGTCGGACACGTTGTTGTTGCCGTGGACGGCGTCGATGCCCCAGATCACCGGGACCTTCGTCCGGGTCGTCACGGAGGCGTCGTAGTAGGCGTCGGCGAGGCCGAGCCAGCTGGCCACCGTGGCGTGCTTGTTCCCGCCGGGCCAGGAGCCGCCGCCGTTCAGGACCGAGCCGATGAAGTACTCCTTCACCTCGGACGGCGTGATCGCGTTGATCTCGGGCTGGGTCATCTGGCCGACCTTCTCGGCGAGGGTCATGTCGGCGACGAGCCGGGCGACCTTCCGCTCGATGGCCGGGTCCTTCTCGATCTTGCTCTCGACCTTGGGCCAGTCGCTGTAGGCCGGGAGGGTGTCCTCGATCTTCGCGCACCCGTTCTCAAGGGCGGGCTGCCCGGCGACGGGAGGCTCGGCGGCCGTCGCGGGCGCCGGAGAGGCGACGACGGCACTTAACAGCAGGGACAAACCACTGAGGACGGCGATGCGTCGCTTTCGTATTGAGGGCTGCACACGCCGAATCCTGACCGTGTTACTGGATCGAGTCAATACACTCACAAGAGCGCTCTCTCAAGCGATATTCGCAGCACATCGCCTTGATCAAGGCAACCACATGACATGAATTAAGTCGTTGGGAGAGCGTTCTCCAGCAGGTCGGGCTGACATCGGCGAAAGTATCGGGAGTCGATGGGCCGCCGGGACACGTGATGAACCTGTTATGGACGTCCATCTTCAGAAACCCGCCGGAAACGTTCTATCGTTCCGAGATAACGTTATCTCGACGGTCCGACCCAGGCCGTCCGAGGTATTTTGCCTGCTCAGGCAGGGGCAGAAAGGCACCCCCCATGAGAACAACCCGAGGCATCCTGGCGGCAGCGGTCGCCGCTTCCCTTCTGACGGCACTCCCCGCGAACGCGGCGGTCCCGACCGCCGACCAGCAGTGGGCTGAGATCCAGCAGCTCGTCGGCGCGGTCAAGGGCCGCTGGACGACCCAGACCTACTCCGGCGCGGTCAGCCGCACCATGCCCGACACCGCCCTCCTCGGGAACGGCGACATCGGCGTGACCAGCGGCGGCGGCCAGGGAAGCAAGACCTTCTACATCTCCAAGGGCGACTTCTGGACGTCCGCAGGCAGCCCCTCCCTGGTGGCCCTCGGCAACGTCTCCATCTCGGCCGACACCACGATCACGGCCACCAACCTGGCGCTGGGGTCGACCGCGACGGCGTCCGGCAGCCACCCGTCGTTCCCGCCTTCGCGGGCCGTGTCGGGTGCCTGGGGTTCCGGATATGAGGGCTGGGTCTCCGAGGTGGGCAAGCCCCAGTGGCTGCGCCTCGACCTGGGCTCGGCGAAGACCTTCCGCCGCTACATCCTCAAGCACGACCAGGCCGCCCGCCCCGGCGAGGCCGCCAACAACGCCAAGAACTGGACCGTCGAAGCCGGCACCGACGGCCAGACCTGGACGACGATCGACACCGTCACCGGCAACACCGCCGCCACGAGCGACCGCACCATCGCCCCGGTGACCGCCCGCTACCTGCGCCTCAACCTGACCGAGCCGACCCAGGGCACCACCGCCGACTCGCTCAACAACCCGCGCGCCCGCGTCGGCGCCTTCGAGCTGTACGACACCGAGGGCCCCACCCAGCCCACCGGCGCCTTCCTGGAGGTACAGAACGTCCTCAAGGGCGACGTGGACACGTCCATGCAGATCAACGGCGTGCCCGTCACGATGAAGACCTTCACCGGCGCCGACAGCAACGTGGTCGTCACCTCCATCACCTCGCAGGGCGACACGCCGGTCAGGCTGCGCGCCCAGACCGTCGCCGGCACCCCCGACGCGCGCGGCGGCATGGTGCAGACCTCGGGAGTCCAGGGCGACACCCTGTGGGCCACCCGCCAGACCCCTTCGAGCCCCCGTGGCGTCTCACGGGCGGCACTGGCCACCCGCGTCATCGGCGGCGGCTCCACCGTCTCGAACGGCCGCATCAACTTCGAGATCGCCCCCGGCGAGACCGTCGACGTCGTCACCGCGGTGACCGGCGGCGGCGTCAACCCGGCCGACCCGGGTCCGGCCGCTGTGGGTCTGGCCGCAGCGCAGACGGCGGCGTCGGTCGACCAGCTCTACTCCGAGCACCTCGACTGGTGGAAGAACTACTGGCTGCGCTCCTACGTCGACCTCGACGACGACGTGCTGGAGCGCTTCTACTACAGCTCCCTGTACTTCCTCGGCAGCTCGCTCCGCGAGGGCAAGACCGCTTCCGGCCTGTATGGGATCTGGGCCACCACCGACTTCCCGCAGTGGGGCGGCGACTTCCACCTCAACTACAACTGGCAGGCCAACTACTACGGCGTCTACAGCTCCAACAGGCCGGAGCTGGCGCTCCCCTACTTCGACGCGGTCGACGCCTTCGTGCCCGAGGCCCGCCGCCGCGCCGCCGAGGACCTGCGCCGGGTGAAGCCCGACTACGTCGACGCGCGCTTCCCGAGCGGCGGCGTCAAGAGCGGCCTGCTGTTCCCGGTCGGCATCAGCCCGTTCGGCACGGTCAGCGACGACAACTACCACAACCAGGTCGCCAACGCCCTGTTCACGGTGACCCAGCACATCGAATACTGGAACCACACCCGCGACGAGCAGTGGCTCCGCGAGACCGGCTACCCCTTCATGAAGGAAGTCGCCGCGTTCTTCGAGAACTGGGTCGAAGAAGACGGTTCCTTCTGGGGCGGCCCCCACGAGATCACCTGGGCCAAGAACCCCAGCGCCGACCTCGGCATGCTGAAGCTCCTGCTCACCACGCTGGAGGACACCAGCACCCAGCTGGGCGTCGACGCCGACCACCGCTGGGTCTGGGGCAAGATCCTCCGCAACCTGCCCGCGGCCCCGACGACCGTTTATCAGGGCAAGACGGTGTACGCCCTCGGCGAGCCCGGCACGGTCAGCGACAACCGCCCGATCCGCCCCGGTGACAACACCGTCAACCTGGAGTTCATCGCGCCTGGCAGGCAGATCGGCATCGGCTCCCCTCTGAGTGAGCGGCAGACCGCGATCGACACCATCAACGCGATGAACGCCTGGGGCCAGGAGAACAGCTTCCCGAAGGTCTTCACCCAGGCCGCCCGGGTCGGCTACCCGGCCCAGACGATCATCGACCGCCTCAAGCAGCAGATCAACCAGCGATCGGTGGCCAACCTCCGCATCGCCGACGGCAATCACGGCCTGGAGAAGGCCGGCGCCGTCGAGGCGCTGAACAACATGCTCCTGCAGAGCTGGGACGGCCTGGTCCAGGTCTTCCCGGTGTGGCCCACCGGCAAGAGCGGGGCCTTCCACAACCTGCGCGACGAGGGCGGCCTCCTCGTCAGCGCCTCCCGGACCGGCGACGCGGTGGAGTACATCACCGTGAAGAGCGAGCAGGGCGGCGTCTTCGAGATCAAGAACCCGTGGACGGGCACGAAGGTCAACGTCGCCGCCGACAACGGCACGACGAGCAACGTCGGCGCAGGCAAGGCGACCCTGCGCATCAACGCCGCGAAGGGCGCGACCTACACGTTCACGCCCGCCCAGTGACCAGCTGAACCGGAGAAGCCCGGCGCGGCCGGCGCCGGGCTTTTCCGTGTCATTCGTCCGGGTCGGCGATCTCGATGACGTGCAGAGGGTTGTCCAGCGCGGCCGAGGGGCCTTCCCATTTGGCGGCGGAGATCGTGAGGATCGGGCAGACGCTCGCATCCGCGATGGCCGCCACATGCGCGTCCCACGGTGCGAGCCCGGTCTGGTTCATCACGTTGGCGAGCATGACCGCCTGGTCGACGCCGTTGAGGGGCGCGACCGTGACATGGCTCAGCCGGGCGAGACCGCCGAGCAGCGCCTGCGCACTGACGTCACCTGGTAAGGCGTTCGCGACACCTGCCATCGCGAGAACCGGCACGACGAGAGGCTGGCCGATCGCGTCGTATCCCTGGAGCAGTTTGATCAGCCCGACATCCCCTCGGACCAGCTCCTCGATCGTGCTGGTGTCGAGAATCAGCGGTGTCGGGACGTGGCTCACGCGGCACCGCCGGGGGCGGCGAGGCCCTTGTCTCTGAGCTGGCGGGCGATGTGGGCCTTCATCCGCTCGACCCTCGCCGCGATGGCGGGGTTCTCGTCCGCCTCATCAAGCTTGGCCTGCCAGGCAGCGCGAGCGGCGACGTCGCGGGCGTGCAGCGACTCCATCGCAGCGGTGACGACCGCCGACACCGAGGCGGCGTAACCGCTCTCGACGAGCCGGTCGGCGAAGGTGGCCAGATCGTGGTCCAGAGTCACGCTGATCTTCTTCTTACCTTCGATCATACTTTTATCCTACCTGCCGCCGTCGGATGAGAAGCCGCTCATCGACGGCTCATCCGGCCCTCACGCCCGGCCTTGAAGCTCTTCTCAGGCGGGCGAGTCACCCGCTTTCGCTGGGGAGGGGTTCCTATGAACAAGAAGGTCCTGCTGGGTGGGGTCGTCCTGGGTGCGCTGCTCGGGGGTGTCGGGCTCGTCTCGCCGGCGGTCGCCGATGAGCGGTCGTGCCGGAAGTCCTTGCGGGCCGTCACCGTCGACAACCTGCGGGTGCCGGCGGGGGCCACGTGCAGGCTGACCGGTACCAAGGTCAAGGGCACGCTCAAGGTGGAGAGGGGCGCGACGCTCATCGCGCGGGGCGTCAGGGTCGAGGGCAACGTCCAGGCCGAGAACGCCAAGGCCGTCAGTGTTCTCGCCGGGTCTCACGTCAAGGGCAGTGTCCAGGTCAAGCAGGGTGGCGCCGCCACCGTCACGTCGTCGCGGGTCGACTCCGACATCCAGCTCGACGCCAACCGCCGCTACCTGAAGGTCGACTCCAACCGCGTCGGCGGTTCGATCCAGGTCGTCGGGAACAAGGGCGGCGCGCAGATCAACCGCAACACGATGAAGGGCAACCTTCAGTGCAAGGAGAACTCGCCTCGCCCGACCGGCAAGGGGAACAAGGCAGGCGGCAACAAGGAAGACCAGTGCCGCCGCTTCTAGTCGATCAGTAGTCCTTGAGCCGATACGACGTGTGCACGCGTGAGCCCACGCTCGACGCCGTCAGCAGCCGGACCAATGGCCCGGGGAGGCGGTTGAGCAGCCGCGTTCCGTACACCGTCGTCCGGAGGGCCCGTTCGCTTCCGGGGACCAGTCTTCTGGCCGCGCCGATCGCGAAGGTTCGACTTCTCCGGACGTATTCCGCCAGCTCCCCCTCATAGGAGGCGAAGGCGTGGGCAGGGTCGGCGAAGCGCGAGAGTTCGCCGGCCAGCACATACGCCCCGACCATGGCCAGGCTGGTGCTGCCTCCCACAGCCGGGCCGGGGCAGTAACCCGCGTCGCCGACCAGGGTCACCCGGCCTTTCGACCAGGTGTCCATGCGTAACTGGGTCACCGCGTCGAAGTAGAAGGCGGGGGTGGTGCCGAGGCGGTCGAGAAGCCACGGCACCTCGTGGCCGAGGTCGGCGAAATGGTCGCGTACCAGCGACTTCTGCCGTTCCACATCCCGGTGGTGGTAGTCGACCGGAGCGGGGGTCCGGAACAGGAACAGGCCCCGCGCGTTCGCGGGGTCGTGGTAGATCGCGGCCATCCGGTTCACGTCGACGACGCCGTCGACGCGGCCGGGCGGGCCCGGGTGGTCGGTGAGGGTCATCACCGCGATGTAGGCGCCGATCCAATGGTCGGGCACCGGGCCGAAGACCAGTCTCCGCACGTTGGAATGCAGCCCGTCGGCCCCGATGACCAGGTCGAACTCCTCGGGTGGACGCTTCTCGAAGGTCACAGAACGGCCGTCGACGGCGGCGATCGAATCGCCGAAGACGTAGTCGACGTGGTCGCGGCCCGCTTCGTAGAGGATCTCGCTGAGGTCGTCGCGCATGATCTCGACGTGGTCGCCGATCAGTCTGTCGGTGCGAAGCTCGGCCGGGCGGGGGTCGCCGGGGCGGCGGAACGACAGCAGGTCGACGTGGGTGCGGCGGTCCTTGATCTGGTCGAGGACACCTGTCCGGCGGGCGATCTCGACCGCGGGGCTGAAGAGGTCGACCGCGTGGCCGCCTGCTTTGCGCAGCTCGGGGGCCTTCTCCACGACGGTGACCGCATGGCCGTACCGAGAGAGCCAGTAAGCGGTGAGCGGGCCCGCCACGCTGGCGCCGGAGATCAGGATGCGCATGGAAAGCTCCTTACTGAACGGAAGGTAAGTTGCTTACCTAACGGATGGTAAGTCAGGCTGAGTTCCATGGCGAGGCCGACCGACACCCGAGACCGCATCCTCGCCGCGGCCAGGGAGCTCTTCCTCGAACGAGGGGTGCGCGACACCAGCCTGCAGCACATCGCCGACCGGCTCGGGATCACGAAACCGGCGCTCTACTACCACTTCGCCTCGCGCGGCGACCTGCTGCGCACGATCGTGCTGCCGCTGTTCGACGAACTGGAGGCGTTCCTCGCCGAGCAGGTGGGGGCCGCGCCGGAGGAGTTGCTGGCGGCCTACTTCGACATGGCCTGGCGGCGGCGCGACGTGCTGGTGACGATCCTGTCCGACCTGGCCGTACTGCACGAACTCGACCTGATCGCCCGGATGCTGGCCGTCCGCGACGGGCTCACCACGCTCCTGATGGGACCGGAACCGCCGCTCGACGCGCAGGTGCGCGCCACGGTCGCGGTCGGCGGGCTGTCCGACACGGTGGTGCGGTTCGCCCAGGAGCCCTATGAGCAGGTCAAAGAGGCCGCCGTGGGCGCGGCGGTGCGGGCACTCTAGACGGGCCTGCGCCAGACCGAGACGTGCCGCTCGCTCTCGCCCGTGAACGGCTCCTTCGACCAGTCGGCCCAGCGGTCCGTCAGGGTCATTCCGGCCAGGCGGGCCATCAGGTCGAGTTCCGACGGCCAGGCGTAGCGGAACGGGATGCTCCGGAACACGTGGGCGTCGCCGGCCGGTTCGACGTAGTTGCTGCTCATCGCCTGGGTGGCCAGGTCGTAGACGTCGTAGGCGATGCGGTCGGGGGCGACGCTGAAGGGGACGGCCGTCTGGCCGGGCGGGAGCAGGCGCAGCTGCGGCACCATCACCTCGACGACGAACGCCCCGCCGGGCGCGAGGTGGGCGGCGGCGTTGCCGAAGCAGTCGACCTGCGCGTCCTGCGTGGTCAGGTTCATGATCGTGTTGAAGACGAGGTAGACGAGCGCGAACTCCCCCTCGACCCGGGTGGTGGCGAAGTCGCCGAAGGCCACGGGCAGGTCGCCGCCGGGTTTCTCCCGCATCTTGGCCACCATGGCCCGCGAAAGATCGATTCCCTGTACGTCGACACCTCGCGCCGCCAGCGGGAGCGCGATGCGGCCGGTGCCGATCGCGAACTCCAGCGCCCGGCCGCCGGCGGCCAGTTCGGCCAGCACGCCGGCCGTCCGGTCGACCGTCTCGGCCTGGAACATCTGGCTGGCGGGATCGTCGTACCGCGCGGCGACGTCCTCGCCGAAGTAGCCGTCCATGGTCACAACAGTGCCACGACGACGGCGTCGCCGTTCTTCGCGCAGCGGGAGAAGAAGTCCCACAGGTCGGCGTAGTGGAGGCGGTAGAAGGTCTCGTCGTCGTTGCCCGGATAGACGCCGGTCATGGCGGGGCCGTCGTAGGTCAGCACTCCGGGGAGTGATTCCGCGACGATCGCGACCTGTTCCGGGGACAGGTAGCGCGGCTGGCCGTAGGCGAAACCGTGGCCGGATTCCAGGGGCGTACCGCCGAAGATGACGTTGATCGGCAGGTCGCCGAGCAGGTGCGCGAGCCCGTCCCAGGCCTCGCCGATGTTGAGGCCGCGTTCGACGTCCTCCATGATCTCGTCGATCCGCTGAGGCCACCGCAGGAGCGTGTCGATCTCCTCCGGCCGCACGTTGAGGTACTGGCAGGTGATTCCCATGCGGTGGATGCTCCCGGGCGTAGGGTCGGCGAATGGGACGAATCGAGAACGCCAAGACACTGTACGAGCAGGCCGTCTTCCACGGGACCGAAGACGCCCTCGACCAGGCCGACCTGGCGTTGGACAGCCTCGAAGCCGACCTCATGCTCGCCCGCGGCCGCGTCACCCACGCCCGCTTCCTGGCCGGTGAGGGGCCCGGCGACGTCACCGCGTTCGAGCGCGCCGTGGACCTCTACAACGCGTTAGGGGATGTCCGGGGTGAGGCCGAGTCGCTGTTCTGGATCGGCATCTTCCACCAGGTCGTCGGCCAGGAGGACGACGTGGCGCGGCCCTTCTTCGAACGCGCCCGCGACCTGGCGACCGAGGTCGGCGACCGGGAGACGCTGGCCTACACCCTGCGGCACCTGGCCTTCGCCTCGAAGGGCACTCCGGCGGCCAGGGAGCTGCTGGAGGAGTCGACCCGGTTGCGGCGTGAGCTGGGGTTCCTTCCCGGGGTGGCGGCGAACCTGCTCGGGCTGGCCTACGTGGCGCGGGACGAGGGCCGCCCCGGCGACGCGGCCGAGCTGGTCGCGGAGGCCCGCGAGGCGGCCGAACAGTCGGGCGCCGACCGGGTGCTGAAGTGGGTGGACGACTTCGAATCGTCGTGACTACCCGATGAGGAAGGCCGTGAGGGCCTGGCCCTCCTCGGCCACGGCGTCGCGCTCGGCCAGGGAGAAGTCGCGCAGCGGGGTGACGTCCAGAGCGCCGTCCTTGACGGTCCAGGTCGCGGACACCCGGCCGTCGACCAGGACGACGCGGATGCCCGCGACCGACAGGTTCCGGTGGGCGTCGTCGACGATCCGGGTGCGGTCGTCGTAACCGAGGAGCGCGTTGTCGAACGCCGGCAGGAACCGCACCGGGGCGGGTGTGCCGGGATCGGGGCGCGGCGCGTCGGGAAGGTCGAGGAGTTCCCGGCCCCGCTCGTCGCGGAAGGAGACCAGCTCGTCGCGTACCGAGGCGACTGCGGCCGGTAGGCCCGCCAGTCCGCACCAGGCGCGCAGGTCGGCCGTGGCGGCCGGGCCGTACGCGGCCAGATAGCGCAGCACCAACGTCCGGCCGACCGGGTCCGCGCCGTTCGGGGCGGGCGGGTCGAGCTCGCGGCCCAGCCAGAGGGAGAGCGGGACGTTGCGCACCCCCGCCTTGGCCCGCCACACGCCGCGCGGCGGCAACTGCCCCATCGGGATGAGCGCCGAGATCAGCATCTCGCCCAGCGCCCTCGGTTCGGTCGTCGGCCATCGCCCGGCCATCGCCCGCGTCAGCTCGGCCATCGCCCGTGGCTCGCCGTCGGCCATCAGCGCCCGGCCCGCCGCCGCGAGCTCGTCGAGATCGACCCCGGCCAGCTCCTTGCGGTAGACCCCGAGCACCTTCTGGCGCAGCATGCCGTCGTGCCGGGCCCGCCAGGCCACCACATCGTCGGCCGTGAGCAGGTGAACGGTGCGGCGCATGAGGTGGGTCCGCACGACGCTCCGCCCCACCAGCAGGTCAGAGAGCACGGCCGGGTCGAACGCGCGCAGCCGTGACCAGAGCCCGACGAACGGCTCCTGCGGCTCCTGCGCCTGCAGACCGCACAGATGCGCGACGGCGTCGAGGACCGGCAGGTCGGCGCGGTCGAGCAGCAGCTGCCGGGCGAGCGTCGCGCGGTTGAGCGCCCGGGTGTCGAGAACGGTCACCTTCTGACGGTGCCAGGCATTGCGGTCAGAATCTGTCCTCTCATTACATTACACTTGTAATGGAGGTGGAGATGCGAGAACGGTGGATGCCCGATGCGCGCCGCACCGCGGTCGCCGACGCGGTGGGACGGCTCCTGATGCGCGGCCACGGCACGTTTCCCGGCATGCGGGAGATCGCCGCCGAGGCCGGGGTGACGACCGGAGCGCTGCAACACCACTTCAGCACCAAGGACGACATGCTCCTGTTCGCGCTGGAGCACCACTGCCGACGCTGCGCCGACCGGCTCAGGGCCAGGTCGGGAACAGGCGCGCGCTCCCCGCGTCAGGTGCTGTCGGCGATCGTGATAGAGCTGCTTCCCCTCGACGAGGAACGCGCCGCCGAGACGAGTGTGGCCAAGGCGTTCGTCTCACGCGCCACGACCGATCCGGGCTTCGCCGCGCACTACCGCGCGCAGCGCGAGATCCTGCTCGATCTGCTCGGCCGGCAGTTCGAGCGTGCGGGCGTCCCCGACCCCTCGGCCGCCGCCACGATCCTGTCGCAGGTCATCGACGGTATGCGCACCGACTGCCTCCTCCTCGGCCCGGACGCCGTCCAGGTCGACGCCGTCCTCGATCGGTTACTCAACCACCGGGATACCGCATGAAAAGTGTCGAGTTCAGCACCACGACCACCCTGCCCGCCGCGCCCGGGGACGTCTACGAGCACCTGGCCGACCCTGACAACCACGTCGGCCTGTCCCCGCTGGTCGTGGAGGTCCGCGACATCCGCCGCGAGGCGGCCGCGGTGCGCTTCACTGCGGTCGAGCGATTCGCCTTCGGGCCGCTGCGCCGCGACAACGTCATCGAGGTGACCCTGCGGCTGGGCGAGGGCGCCATCACCGGCGACGTGGTCAGCCCCGGCGGCGTCCGGGTCGATTGGGGTTACCACATCGACGCCGTGCCCGGCGGGACCCGGGTGGTCGACCACTATCGGCTGTCGGCGCCCTTCGGGCTGCTGCGGTTCGCGATGGGCCAGGCGAAGAAGGTGCAGGTCGCGCGGGGCCGGGAACTGACCCGCCGGTTCGAGGCCTGAAACGGCGGTGCCGCGCCCGCAGGAGAGGCGGGCGCGGCACCGGTTCCGATTACAGGGATTCGTTGCGGGTGAAGCGGAACAGGGCGGTGTGCGACGCGGCGGCTCCCTCCCCCGCGTCGACGTGGAGCGTCAGGCACTTGTCGAGGTAGGACGCCGGGGTGCGCCAGATCACCTGGTAGCTGCCGTTCCCGAGGACCTGGAGCTGTGACGCGCCCTCGGCGGGCACCCGCTCCTGGCTCATGGGCCGGCCCGTCTGGCAGTCGAGGGGGCTGACGGTCAGCGCGGCCGTGGTGAGGCCGTTGACCGGGGCGCCGGCCGCGTCGGTCAGCCGCCACTTGATCTGGATGCCCTGGCCGGCCTTCGCCGTGTTGACGACCCCGTCGTTCTTGACCGGCGCGGCGAAGCCGGTGAAGACGTACACCACCTTGTAGTTCGCCGACACCGGCGCAGTGACGTTGCCCTCGTTGTCCTTCGCCCCGGCGCAGGTGGCCGTGTAGACCCCCACCCCGGCGGGCGTTCCGCCGGTGAGCGTCAGCGTGGCCTGGGTGGCCACGCCGGAGCCCCGGTCGACGGTGACGCACGTGGCCGCGGGCACCGAGTGCAGGCGGTAGGTCGCGCCGTCGGCGACGCCGGTGACGCCGACCTGCGGTCCGGCCGCGTCGGGGCCGGACCATCGGACGTCGAGCGTCTTGGTCACGCCGTCGGCGACGGCCCGGCCGCCGTGGTCCTGGAGCAACGGATCCACCACGACCTTCACCTCGCCGGAGCGCTTCTCACCCGTGAACCGGAACTTCATGGCCAGCTTCTCGGCCGGGTAGGGGTGACCGGCCGGAGGAAGTTGCGGGGACACGGCGGTCCACTGGCCGCCCACGGACGCGCCGTCGGCGGTGGTGACCGTGAGCGCGCCGGAGAGCGCCTGGGTGACCCGGGTCGGCTGGGTCATGGTGACCGTGAGACCCTCGCCGTCGGCCTCGATCTCGTCGACCTCGGCCAGATCGGCGCGGAGCAGGCTGACGTCGACGTCGGTGTGCGGGGGCAGCACCTTGAGCGCCCTGGACTCGGCCGGCAGGTAGCCGTTCTTGGTGTAGACGACCTTCCACCAGCCCTCGGGCACGTCCCAGCCGTAGCGGCCCTCGTCGTCGGTGATCTGCGGGTTGAGGTCGCCGTAGACCGACGCGTCGTACACCTGCCAGGGGCCTTCCGGCGCGGACGCGCGGAGCAGGGTCGCGGTGACCCCGGCGACGCGGCGCTCGTCGAGACCCTCGTAGAGGTAGCCGGAGGGGTCGAAGCGGTAGTCGATGTCGGCGTCCGGCCGGGGGCCGTGCGGGTCGCGGTAGGAGGTGTCCCGTTCGGGCCACCGGCAGTCCTGGTCGCTGTTCATCTGGCGGCGGAGTGCCTCGATGTCGTTGTTGAGCGGGACCTCCATGGCCTTGCCGATGCCCCAGGTCACCGCCCAGACCGCGACGGTGCCAAGGCCGAAGGTGGCGGGGGCGAGCGCCAGGCCCACGACGGCCGACACGCCGTTGTAGACGTCGAGCTGGATGGCCCGCTGCATCAGCCGCTTCAGGGCGTTGCGGTAGATGTCGCCCTGCGCCCCGTCGTTGCACTTGTTGGCCATGTTCATCATCGTGTTGAGGTCGGCGTACTTGCCGTCGCCGGTCCACGCCGAGTTGAGGGAGTCGGCGTTGGTGACGTTCCAGAAGGACTTCCTGAAGACGACCCGGGCCGCTCCGTTGACGAACCCGGCGGCGTTCAGCGACTTGACCAGCGGCGCGTTCGGCGACTGGCTCCGCAGCACGCCGATGTCGACGATCGCCGCCACCTCGCCGGTGTAACGCCCGGTCGTGGAGATCGCCAGGGGATCGGTCCCCGACAGGACGGGCCCGTAGACGGGCACCCCGGAGGCGGAGGCCGCCTTGATCGCGTCGGCGTCCGGCTCGTAGTCCGGCAGCGGCTCCACGATCAAGGTGAAGCGTCCCTGCGCGGCCGGGCCCAGCTTCGGCACGGGGACGGTGAACTCCTGGCTGACGGCGTCGCCGTCGGTCACCGGGGCTTCGATCACCGCGGTCTGCGGGTCGAAGAGCCCGTCGGCCGGGCCGGGCGCCGCGGGGAGCGGCAGCAGCGGCCGGTCCTGCTCCGCCGCGTAGGCGATCGTCAGGTCGCCGACCTCGGCGGCCTGCGTCTTGGTCGTCACGCTGAAGACGTTCTCCTGGCCGGCCACCGGCGTGAGGGGAAGATCCAGCGTCCCGAGCCGCGCCCGGGGGCCGCCGACCGGGCCGCTGAACTCCGCCCGGACGGTGACGGCCTGGGACGGGTTCCACACCCAGGGGAACCGCGCCACGCCGTCGGCCGGGTGGAAGGTCCTGGTCACTCCCGTCTGGGACATCGTCACCGTCTCCAGCGTGCTGGCGTACGGATCGACGACCACGGTCACCGGGTCGGACGCCAGCTCCACCGTGCCGACGGTGGCGGCGGCCCGAAGGACGTGCCGCACCGCCTCGTCTCCGGCGCCGAGGTCCACGATGGCGTTCCACCGCCCGCCGTCGCCGGCGTCGGCCTCCGCGATCACGGTGTCACCGTCGCGTACGACGACACGCGCACCGGCGGACGCCAGCCCCGAGGCGATGAACCGCCCGGTCTGGCTGGACGCCGGCGCCAGCAGCGTGACCATCCCCACCCGGACCCCGGCCGATCCCAGGTGTTCGGTGAGATCGTCGGAGGTCGCCGCCAGGGAGAAGGGCAGCTCTCCCCCGGCCGTCCCCGGGGCGCGGACGTACACGTCGACCGTGCGCGTCCGCGCCGCCGGGAGCGGGATCACGACGGTGTTCCCCTCGCGGGTGACCGCCACCGGCTTCCCGTCCCGCAGCACCGCGTCGTCGGGGACCGTGACGCCCGGAGGGATCGTCAGCCGGGCGCTGCCGCTCCGCGTGGGGTTCTGGAATTCGATGTCGGCGCGCAGGTGGGCCAGCCCGCCCGGGAGCACGGCGTCGGTGACGGCGCCGAACCCGCTGTGTTCCCCGCGGATGAGTGTGGACTGCGCGCCGAGCCGCAGGTCGCCGAGGTCGAGTTGCTCGCCCGCCGCGACCGTCACGAGCCGCTGGACGGAACCGCTGAGCCTGTCCTTGCAGGCGACCACGGTGAGCACGTACGTGCCCGCGGCGGGCGCGGAGATCCGCAGCCCGGGACCGGCGAAGTTCGAGACAGCCGAGGTGTCCTCGCCGTCGATCTGCGAGCAGGTGCGGCCGGCCCGGGGAGTGCCGTCCGGTTCGAGGATGCGCGCGGTGATCCTGGACGTCTCGCGGATCTCCACGGTCACCGGAACGTCGGGCGAGTCGCCCGTGACGACCTCAGCGCACGCCTTGCTCAGGCCCCGCCAGGCGCCGTCGGCGCAGAAGGTCACCGTCGAGCCGGGAGGCACGTCGACCGGGACCTCGCCGGTCCAGGCGACGATACGTCTGCCACCGGCCAGGATCACGGGCTGGAAGGGGCCGGCCGTCTCGGTGTCGAAGAACTGCTCGGTCTGGTCGCCGTCCATCGAGACCGTCACCAGCTTCGGCCGTACGACATAGCCGGACACGTCGGGGAAGACCAGCTCCACCGGAGTGGCGGGGTCGACCTCGGCCTCGGCCGTCGTCTGCCGGGCGCGGGTGGCCGACGCCACGGTCCGCGTTCCGCCGCCGAACACCTGGGCCGACCACGTGCCGTCGGCGGCCGTCTCGACGCGCGTGGGCACCCCGACCCCGCCAATCGTCTGCCGCACCGTGACCGCCGCCCGGAGCGGGCGGCCGTCGTCGTCCTTGACCGTGCCGCGCACGGTCACCTCGGGCAGCGCGCCGACGGTCACCGCGAGCGCGTTGTCGCCGGGCACCAGGGTCACGGTCCTGTCCGCGGCGGCGGCCAGGCCGTAGGTCGCGAGCGTCTGCACGGGCACGGTGATCTTGGCGGTCACGCCGGTGCCCGCGTCGAGGGTGCCGAACGTCACCCGCCCGTTCCCGTCGGTACGACCCGACCTCGGCCCGATCCGGGTGGTGAGCACGACCGGAACCTCGGCCAGCGCCTCGTTACCCGGACGGCGCAGCGTCAGGGTGAGGGACGCCGGCGCGTGCGGCGCGACGGTCACGTCCACCGCCTGCCCGGAGGCGACCGTCACCGTGCGAGGCGCGGTGCCGTCGAGGCCGTCGGAGCGTCGCGTGGTGATCACGTAATCGGGGGCCGGGACGACCGGCACGATGAGAGTGCCGTTGGCCTTCAACTGGGTCACGTACCCCGTGCCGGTGGTGCCGCTCCACACCTGGAGGCGCACACCGTCGGGCTCCCCGCCGGGGACGGTGACGCCGACCCGGGCGAGGCCGCCGACCGTGGCGGGCAGGCCGGTGACCGGGTTGGAGAGCGAGTGGCCCGCGCCGTCGGCGAGCCGCATCGTGCCGGAGACGATCTCGGTCACGCCTTCCGGCAGCGGCCACGAGCCGCGATACCGCCCGGCCCGCTCCTCCGCGAGCGGCACCGTCACCGGCTTGGCCGGGTCGTCGGCGGTGCGCACGACGAGGTCGGCGGTGGCGGTGAAGCCCGCCGCGCCGACCAGCGCGAAGGTGGCCTCGCGGCCGAGGGCGAGCACGGTCGATCCGGCGACCTTGGGCAGGTTGGCGGCCGTCTCGGTGACGGCCAGCCTGTCGACGCGCACCTGGGCGTCCTTGGTCAGCCGGAGCTGCTCGGCGCCGCGCAGCACCGCGACCGCGTAGGTGTATGTGGTGTCGGCGGCGACCGTCGTGTCGTCATAGGAGGTCGCGTCAGCGGCCAGGTCGGCCAGCGTGACGCCGTCGCGCAGCACCCGGTAGCCGGTCAGCCCGGTCGTGTCCGACGCCTCCCACTGGAGACGCACCCGCGCGCCGGGCCCGGCCACCGCCGAGAGCGGGGCCTCCCCGGGCGGGACGTCTCCCAGCAGGGTGACGCTCGTGGTCAGCGGGGCCGAGGCCCGGCCGTCCGCGTCCCTGGCGACGACCGCGATCTCCACGGTTGAGCCGGGGGTGAGCCCGGACGGCGTCGCCTGCGTGGCGGGCGCGGTCACGGTGGCGACCTTGGCTCCGTTCACGCTCACGTCGTAGGTCTTCACCGTGGCGCTCGCGGCCGGCCAGGAGAGGGCGACGCTGGTCGTGCCGGGTTCGGCGGTCAGCGCGGCGTCCTGCGGCCAGGAGGGCGCGGGGGCGTCGGCGGGGACGGCGCGGTAGAGGTGCGAGGGCTGCGGTTCGTCCGTGCGAGGTGCGGTGAACGCGGTGCTCATGGACATGAAGGCCAGGGTGGCGGCGTCGCCGCTGATGGCCCACGAGTTCACGAAGTCCGGGAACGTGGTCGACTCGCCGAGGACGGGGTCGGCGATCCGGCCGTCCAGACCGGGGCTGGCCAGCGCGGGAGCCCGGCCGGCCTGGGCCGGCTGTGCCCACAGCGCGCCCGAGCGCCGGAACGCGACGGTGGCGCCGTCCGCGCTGAGCCGCGCGGTGGCGGGCAGGTCGTCGAAGGCGAAGCCGGCGTCGCCGGAGACGTACGGCGCCTTGGCCGAGGCCTCCAGCGTCACATCGGCCGACGGGCCGGTGACGAGGTCGGCCACGACCACCCCCGCGCCGACGCCGCCGAAGGCGGTCCGGCGTCCCGACTGGTCTAGGTTGGGGAACCAGGCCAGGTGCTGGGTCTGGGTCAGCTCGCGCTCGCCGGGCAACCGGTCGCCGGAGGCGGCGTCGAAGCGGAGCAGCACCCGCTGGGCCCCACTTTCCACGTTGACCGCGAGGACCTTCCCGTCACCGGACAGGGCGAAGTTCCGCACGTCGGGCCGCTGCCCCACGAGGTCTTCCGGCCGGACGACATGCGGCACCGGCGCGGCGTCGGCCGCCAGTGTCACCAGCAGCACGCCCTCCGGCGAGCCGATGTGGTCGTATTCGGGCAGCGGCAGCGAGAGGCCCACGGCCAGACGCCTGCCGTCCGCGCTCAGGGCCAGGTTTTCCAGCCTGTGGTGCGAGGCCGGAACGCCGAGGTCGGGAACCCGCACCCAAGCGGTGGCGCCGGTGAGCCGGTCCCGGACGAAGAGTGCCTGCTTGAGGAAGGGATCGGCGTCGGCCGGCAGCCGCAGATCGGCGGCGTCGGACCCACTGGCCACGAAGGCGACCGTCCGGCCGTCGCCACTGATCGCGGCGTCGAGCACCTGCGGCACGGTCAGACCTTCGAGGTCGAGCCCGACGACCTCCTCACCGCCGTCGCGCAGGTCGGTGGCCACCAGAACGGGTGGGTCGTCCCCTCGTGGAGACAGGTGTAACGCCGTGTCGCCGTCGGCCGACAGCGCGAGCTGTCCGAGCTGGACCTGGAGGTCGGGAACCTCGGCCACGCTGTCGATCCGGTAGGCCCTGGGCAGCGGGTCGGCGGGCCTGGCCGCCAGGGCCGCCTGCGGCACGGTTCCGAGCTGGACGACGCTGCTGAGCACCAGCGTCATGGCGAGAAGTGGCAGGGCACGAAGGGGCTTTCGCACGGGGAGTCTCCTTGTGATCGGCGATCACCGGGACGATGTCAAGCGACCCTTGGCGTGCGTTTGGACCCGACTTGGCGTCCGCTCCAGGAGCACTTTGAGCGTCAACAAGGGGTTGACGATTTCCCGAGCGTCAACCTACTGTTGACGGCATGAGTGATTCCTCTCCAGTGGTCCGGCTGGACGATCTCATCGCCGGGATCAAGTCAGCCAACCCCAACGTCCTCGAACAGCTCTCGGGCGCCGTGCTCATGGCCGAGCACATGAGCGACGTCGCCGACAGCCTCATCGGCCACTTCGTCGACCAGGCCCGCAAGTCGGGCGCGTCCTGGACGGACATCGGCCGCAGCATGGGCGTCACCAAGCAGGCGGCGCAGAAGCGGTTCGTGCCCAAACTCGACGACCCGCAGCAGCAGTTCTCCCGGTTCACCATGCGCGCGAAGCAGGCGATCTTCGAAGCGCAGCGCATCGCCAAGGAGTCGGGCCACCCCGAGGCCGGCCAGGACCACCTGCTGGCCGCCATCCTCGCCGACGCCGACGGCCTCGCGGTCCGAGCCATCGTGGCCGTCGGAATCGACCTCGACACGGCCCGCGAGGCGGCGAACACCGCACTGGCTCCGGCCGCCGAGCCCCTGACGGGCAACAGCGAACTCGCGGAGGACAACAAACGCCTCTTGGAACTCACCTTCAACGAGGCACTGCGGCTCGGTCACAACTACATCGGCACCGAACACATGGTCCTCGCCCTGCTGGGAGCCGACAACGCGGTGCTCACCGGCCTCGGGGTGACCAAGGACAAGTTCGAGGAGGCGGTGAACGCCTTCCTCAAGAGCATCACGGGAAAGTGACGCCACCGAGGCCGGGTTCTCACGCGAAGACTTGGAACCTGGTCCGCATGTCCTGATCCTCGATCAGGGCGAGAAAGCCGGTCATGTCCCGTTCGAGCTGTGCCACGAGTTGTGTTCGACCACCACGTCGATGACCTCGGCGACCTCGGCGGGGGTCAGGGTTCCGGACAGTTCACGGAACTCCAGCCCGGAGTCGTCGATCTCCACGACCAAGGCCAATCTCACCGTCGGACCCAACCATGGGGGGTGCGATGGAGTCCAATGGGTTTGTGACTATGCCATTGCGGACCGGGGATCCCCGGTCGATCGGGCCCTATTTGGTGATTTCCCGGCTCGGAGAAGGTGGCCAGGGGGTCGTCTACCTGGCCGAGTGGGGTGGGGAGCCGGTTGCGATCAAGGTGTTGCGGCGGAGTGGGGACGACGCCGTGATCCGGGAGGTGAACTCCACCCGGCAGGTCGCGGGGTTCTGCACCGCGCGCATCATCGATGTCAGGCTCGATCTCGATCCCCCGTACATCGTCAGTGAATACGTCGCGGGGACTCCGCTCGACCGGGTGCCGCCCCGCAAAGGGGCCGAGTTACAGAGGATCGCGATCGGCACCGCCACGGCGCTGGTCGCGATCCATCGGGCGGGGGTGATCCACCGGGACTTCAAGCCGGGCAACGTCCTGCTGGCTCCCGACGGGCCGCGTGTGATCGATTTCGGGATCTCACGGCTCGTCCACAGCGAGACGACCGGGCGGGCCATCGGCAGTCCGCCCTACATGGCGCCGGAGCAGTACTCCGGGGAGCGGGTCACCGCCGCCGCCGACGTGTTCGCGTGGGGGGCGACCATCGTGTTCGCCGCCACCGGGCGGGTGCCCTTCGGCGGGGACAGCATCGCGGCGGTCGCCTACCGGGTGCTGCACTCCGAGCCCGATCTCACCGGGGTGCCGGCATCGTTGCTTCCTCTTGTACGCCGCTGCCTCGCCAAGTCGCCCGCCGAGCGTCCCACCTCCAAGGAATTGTTGCTCGCGCTGCTCGGGCACGACGACGAAGACGATCTCAAGGTCCTGGAGTCCGGCCGGACCGAGGCCACCCAGCCGGTCGCGCGCCGTCGCGTTCCCTGGGCAGCGGTGGTGGGAGGAGCGCTGGTCGTCGTGGCGCTGGTCGCGGGCTTCGTCTTCTGGCCGCGTGGCGACCGGCCCCCGGAGACACAGGCCGAGCTGGCAGCGGTGCTGTCGGAGGTCTACCGGAAGACGCCCACCGCCACCTTCACCAGCGAGGGCGGGATGGGGGAGGGCGACAACTACACGAAGTCCACCGGCACCGTGACCGTCGCCGGGCCCTCCGGCCTGCCTCATGACGACTTCGTCGCCGACATCACGTACGGGAGCGAGAAGAAGAAGCGGTACACGATCACTGACTACGTGGTGGTGGAGTCAGGTGACTCGCTCGGGGAGTTCGGCGACGGAACCAATGAGCCGCCGATCCTGGTCATGGCGACGGCGGGGCTGACCGTGATCCGGTCGCTCGTCGTGCAGGGCAATGTGACGTTCGAGCGTGAGGGGCGGGTCTATCGGGGAATTGTCCCGGCCAACCTGACGGGTGACGCGCTGAAGCTCCTGCTCGTCGAATACACCGGGGACGCCGTCGACCGGTCGCTGGTCACCTACACGCTGACGATCGACGAGCTGAACCGGCCGGTCTCCTTCGTGCTCGACCTCGGCCGGCCGCTCGGCGGCGCGGGGCTGTTCACGACGACGTTCCGGGCGACTTACACGAACTTCAGGAGTCGGTGAGCGCGGCCGAGGTCGCGACGACGGCCTGGAGGTGGCGGCGCATGGCCAGCGCGGCCATCTCGGCGTCGCTCTCCTTGATGGCCTCGAAGATCGCCCGGTGTTCCGCGCGCGCCTGGGCGGCCCGGCCAGGGGAGGCCGACACGGCCAGCGCCTGGTCCTGGAGGACAGCGCGCAGGTCTTCGACCAGGCGGGAGAACAGGGGGTTGCCGGTGGCCTGGGCGATGGCGATGTGGAACAGGGCGTCGATCTTGTTGCGTTCGGCCGGGTCGTCGTTCACCTCGAAGGCGGCGACCAGTTCGGCCAGGCCGTCGAGGTCCTCCTGGGTGCGGCGCTCGGCCGCCAGGCGGGCGGCCGGGACCTCCAGGTAACGCCTGACCTCGTTGAGCTGCGACGGCAGATACTGGCCGCTGAGCAGGTGCGACTGCACGCGGGTGGCGGCGACGAAGGTGCCCTTCCCCGCGTAGGACTTGGTGAGGCCCAGGGCGTTGAGACTGTGCAGGGCCTCCCTGATGACCGAGCGGCTGACCCCGAACGACGACGCGAGCTCGGCCTCGGAGGGGAGGCGGTCGTCAATCGCGAAGTGGCGCGACTCGATCAGTTCGATGAGCTGCGTGCGGACATGCTCCGCCGCGCTCTTCTGCTCGACGGGGACAACCTTCATTACAGGCAGGTCCTTCTTCATCTGGGCGCCAGTGTTCTCGTCTCCCACCGTGCCACGCAGGGCCGCCCCGCGGCGAGATGCATCGTACGGCCGGACACGTCCATGATCACACCGGCGATTGTCGCGGTTCTCTCACGTTCGTGCATGTCTTCGTTCGGGTGCTGGCAGACGCTCGACGGGCTGTCCTGATGGTCGGCGAGCACCTTCTTGACGTCGTCGACCGACAGGCTGGGCCGTTCGCTCAGGCTCTCGGTGACGTTGCGCAGCCGCGTGAGCGTGTGGGGCTTGCGGCGCGCGTACAGATCCTCGCCTGTCAGGTCCGTCGACCGGAAGTGGTTGGCGTGGGTGATCTGGCCTTCCACGGGTGTGAGTACTCTCACCCCGTCGGCGCGGGGGGCCGTTTCGAGGTCGGCGGCGAAGCCCGTGTCGTCGGCGATCAGGTAGTTGGCCGACAGGGCGCGCTCGGCTCCGGTGATCGTCTCGGCGGCCTCGCGGCCGGAGGTGCTGTCCAGGGCCGCGCGCAGCAGCACGTGGTAGGGCACCCCGATCCGGCCCTCGTCGCCATCGCTGACCAGCGTGTTCGTGCACAGGCCTACGCCCGCGTCGTTCATGCCGACCTTGGCGAGCAGCCCGGCCTCGACCAGCGTGACGAACGACGGGCCGTCGTCGCGGGTGACCTCGAGGAGCATCGCGGTGTCCATCGAGTGGAGCAGCCAGTCCCAGTTCTGCGCGAGGAGCGTGGTGCCGGTGGCCGAGCGCTCGGGCAGCAGCGTCAGTGACGTGCACTCGTGCGGGATGTCCTTGTTGCCCGCGTGGAACATGATCTCGCTGCGCGTGTTGAGCGCGAGGATCTCCTCCACGTCGACCCCCGCGCCCTCGGCGATGCCCCGCATCTCGATCAGCGACGCCGGCGCGAAATCGCCGATGACGTCGCGGTAACCGGCCGCGTGCGCGCGCACGGTGGTCCAGTCCCATCCGGCGTAGTGCTCGAAGACCCGCTGGTAGGCGGAGATCGAACGGTGGATCCGGGTGCGGGCCAGCAGGCCGTACTGCTTGCCGCGGTCGGCGGGCGGTCCGGCTACGCGGACAACGGGGAAGCTCGTGCGGTGCATGAGCAGGCCGCTCCCCTCACGTGAGGCTGGACAACCGTCCAGGGTGCCTGGCTGTCAGACATGTTGATTGTGGGAGCGCAGGCCCAAAAGTGTCAACTAGCGGCTTTTTCGGGCATAACGCCTTGCCAGAACTCAAAAAACAGGTTCATGATGTCAGGCAGCCCTACAGGTTGGAGTTGTGGTGACATCTGTGCTGATAGCCGGTGGCGCGAGCGGCATCGGAGCCGCCACCGCGGCCCGGCTGCGCGCGGCGGGCGCCGACGTGCACGTGGCCGACATCGACGCGGCGGGCGCCGCCGAGGTCGTGAAGGCCCTGGACACCCACCCCGGTTCGGGGACGGCGAGCCATGTCGACCTGGCCACGGCCGACGGACCCGCCCTGGCGGTCGCGGACGCGATGGACGCGCACGGCCGCCTCGATGCCATCGTCTTCTGCGCGGGGCTTCTCGTCGAGACCGAATTGGCAAATTTCTCCGTGTCCGAATGGGACCGGACGATGGCGCTCAACCTCCGCGCGCCGTTCCTGATGACCCAGGCGGCGGCTCCGTATCTCGCCGCGGCAGAGCACGGCCGCGTGGTGCTCACCGGTTCCACCGCCGCCTTCCGCGGCGGCGGCGGGAGTTTCGCGTACGCCGCCTCGAAGGGCGGACTCGTCGCGCTGACCAGGTCGCTCGCGGTCGCGATGGGCGCCGACGGCATCTGCGTCACCTGCGTCTGCCCCGGCTGGATCGACACCCCGTTCAACGACCCCTACTGGACCAGGGTGGGCGGCAAGGACGACAGGAATCTGACGAATCTCGAGTCGCGCATCCCCCTCGGCGGCCAGGGGGTTCCGGACGACGTCGCCGCCGTCATCGAGTTCCTCCTCTCCCCCGGCTCCCGCTATCTGACCGGCCAGGCCGTCGTCGTCGACGGCGGCCTGCTCGCCTCGTGAGGACGCGGAAATGACCCGCGCCGGTTCCGCCGAACAACGGCTCGCGCACACAGTCCACGCCCAATCCGTCGCCACCGACCGCCCGCTCGCCCGTGAGGCCGTACACATGATCCGCACCGAATCCGTCGTGACCCTCGAACTGGCCCAGAAGCTCACCCAGGCGGCCCGATCCGCGGCCACCAAGCCGATGGCCATCGCCATCACCGACCGCCACGGCGAGCTCGTTCTGGCCACCCGCATGGACGGCGCCGCCCGCGTCGCGCTCACCCTCGCCGTCGACAAGGCGTTCACCGCCGCCGCGTTCAACGCGCCGACCGACGCGTGGGGCGAGGTCACCAAACCGGGCGCGGCCGACTGGGGGCTGACCTCGGCGCTCGCGGGACGCATCGTCGTCATCGCCGGCGGGTTCCCGCTGCGGGCCGACGGCGAACTGGTCGGGGCCATCGGGGTCAGCGGCGCGGCCCCGCACGTCGACAACGCCTGCGCCCTGGCCGCCCTCCGGGCCTGCGCCGACGTCCTCGACTCCTTTGCCGCATCTCATCCCGCCGAATAACGTCCATACGGACAAAACAGACATTGGAGTATAAATGTCGCTGGCCCAGCAGAAGGTCGTGGTCCTCGCGTACCCCGGCTATCAGGAGCTCGACTTCTGGTATCCGGTGCTGCGCAGCCGCGAGGAGGGCGCGACCGTCCACATCGTGGCCGCCGCCGCGGGGGCGGAGAGCATCCTCGGCTACCCCGTCATCCCCGACACCGACGCCGCCGACCTCGACCCCGCCTCCGTCAGCGTGATCATCGCCCCGGGTGTCGCTCCTTGGGACCTGCCCCAGCCGACCGGCGCGCAGATCGCGCTGGTCACGGCCGTCCACGCGGCGGGTGGGCACGTCGCCTTCGTCGGCAACGGCGCCTCCGTGGTCGCCCAAGCCATCGGAGACACGACCGAACGGGTCATCGCCGCCGAGAGCACCGACGACCTCACCACCTTCTTCGCCGCCGTCCGGCAGACCGTTTAGGAGCGCAGTCACATGGAAGTCTTCAGGACCGTTCTGGGCGACGTCTCACCCGAGACGTCCGGCAGGTTCCTCACCCACGAGCACCTCCTCTACGGCTACCCGGGCGCGGAGCTCGACCACCGGACCGTGCTCGACTACGAGAACAACGTCGCGTTCATCGCCAAGCAGGTCGCCGACGGGATCAAGGACTGGGGCTTCGGCACGCTGGTCGACATGACCCCGCCGGAGGTCGGCCGCCACCCCGAGCTGATGGCCGAGGTGGCCCGCCGGACCGGCATGAACGTCATCGCGATCACCGGGTTCTTCCCCGAGCGCATGGGCGTGCCCTACTACTGGCGGCGGCAGACGGTCGAGGAACTGACCGACTTCTTCGTGAAGGACCTGACCGAGGGCATGGTCTTCGCCTGGCAGCAGACGCCGTACAAGGCGGGCGCCATCAAGATCGCCACCGGGCAGGAGAGCGTCACGCCGCTGCCGAGCCCGATCGGGCCGAACGGCCGCCGCATCCACGAGGTCGAGGACAAGGTCATCCGGGCCGCCGGACGGGCCTCCCGCATCGTCGGCTGCGCGATCAACACGCACACCGACCCGATGGACTACCGCGTCACCAACCCCGGCATCGAGCAGCTCGACATCCTGGAGGAAGAGGGCGCCGACCCGGCGAAGGTCATCATCGGGCACGCCTTCGTGGAGCCGAACGAGGGTCAGCTGCACGAGATCCTGAACCGCGGCGCGAACCTCCAGCTCGACCACATCGGCATCCCGTGGCGGGTCGACTCCGTCGAGGAGCTCGACGAGCGCATGGCCAACGCCTTCGTCGGCCTGATCAAGGAGGGCTTCACCAGCCAGCTCGTGCTCTCCTACGACCGCTGGTTCTACAACCCGCGCTCCGACGTCACGGAGTCCGACCCCCAGCTCGCCAACGAGCGCGTCGACCTCGGCTACATGTGGACCGAGTTCATCCCCCGCCTGAAGAGCAAGGGCGTGACCGACGAGCAGATCGACGCGATCACCCGGGACAACGCCAGCCGCATCTTCTCCATCAAGGTCTGAGGAACATCGTGGAACTCTCCGACGCACGGATCGTCGTGCTGGTCGAAAACCTCTACCAGGAGCTGGAGCTCTGGTATCCGGTGCTGCGCTTCCGCGAGGACGGCGCACAGGTGCGGGTCGTGGGCCCGTCGACCGACGAGGTGTACGCCAGCAAGATCGGCTACCCCGCCCGCGCCGACCTGACGCCGGCCGACATCGACCTCGACTCGGTCGACGCCGTGATCATCCCGGGCGGCTTCTCGCCCGAGTACCTGCGGCGCAACCCCGACATGGTGAAGCTCGTCAAGGACGCCGACGCCAAGGGCCTGATCGTGGCGGCCATCTGTCACGCGGGCTGGATGCTGGCCACCGCCGGCATCGTGGCCGGGCGTAACGCCACCTGCGTGGCGACCATCAAGGACGACGTCATCAACGCCGGCGCGCAGTACAAGGACGAACCGGTCGTGGTGGACGGCAACCTGATCACCTCCCGGCTGCCCAACGACCTGCCGGAGTTCTGCGCGGCGATCAAGGACGCCCTGGAAGCGAGGGAACCGGCCAAGGGCGGCCCGCTGCCCGACCTGGCCTCCCCGCCCCACTCCTCGCCCGCCTACACGGCGACCGCGATCATGAAGAACCGCGCCGCGGGCCCCGGCTCGTCCAACTACCGGGCCTACGCGGTCCTCGACTCCTAGACATGCGCGTCGACGTCCACCACCACGCGATCTTCCCGTCCTACGCGGAGGTCCTCAACGGCCTGGGGATCGGCGCCCAGCCGGGCATCGGCCTGCCCGACTGGTCGGTCGGCGCGTCGCTGGCGATGATGAACGACCTGGACATCGACCTGGCCGTCCTGTCGGCCGGGTCACCCGGGTTCTTCTTCGACGGCGACCAGGTGCTCGCCCGTGAGCTGTGCGAGAGCACCAACGCCGACCTGGCGAAGACGGTCGCCGGGCATCCGGACCGGTTCCGGGCGTTCGTGGCCGTCCCGCTGCCCTCGGTCGGCGACGCGCTGCACGCGATCGAGCGGTGGGCGGGCCATGACGCGTTCGTCGGGGTCGGCCTGCTGACCAACTACGGGGGACGGTATCTCGGCGACCCTGCCTTCGAGCCGGTGCTGGCCGAGCTGGACCGGCGGGAGGCGGTGGTGCACGTCCACCCCCAGCTGCCGGTCCACTACCCGGCCGCCGAGATCAACCTGCGGCCCTCGCTGATCGAGTACGTCTTCGACAGCACCCGCGCCATCGTCAACCTGGCGCTCAACGGCGCCCACGACCGCTATCCCGGCATCACGTGGATCTTCTCCCACTGCGGCGGGACCGCCCCCTACCTGGCCGGACGCCTCGCCATCGCCGAACCGCTGCCGGAAATGGAGCAGGTCGGCGAGGGCGGCATCTACCGGGCCCTGAAGGCCTTCCACTACGACTTCGCCCTCGCGACCACGCCCTACGCGCTCGGTTCCGCGCTGCAACTGGCCGGTCCTGAACGCTTCCTGATCGGCTCGGACTTCCCGTTCGTCGACGCGAGAACCGTCGCGGCGTGCCTGCGAGAAGCCGCCGAGGTGCTCGGCCCCGCCATGGAGACCGTCACCACCGCCAACCCCGCCCGGCTCTTCCCGACTCTGAAGGGGTGAGAACGTGCCGCAATTCGACCTCCCACTCCCCCAGCTGCGCGAATACCGCTACCTGGAACCGGAACCGGCCGACTTCGACGCCTTCTGGGCCAGGACCCTCGAAGAACAACCATCGCTGGACGTCACCTTCGAGCCCTACGACGCCGGTCTGACCACCGTCGACACCTGGGACGTCACGTTCACCGGCTACGGCGGCGACCCGATCAAGGCGTGGCTGCTGCTCCCGGCGAACAGATCCGGCCCCGTTCCGACGGCGGTCGAATATCTCGGGTACGGCAGCGGGCGCGGCATCCCGATCGAGTCCCTGGCCTATGTGTCGTCAGGTTTCGGTCACTTCATCATGGACACCCGGGGCCAGGGCAGCTCATGGCGGGCCGGCGACACGGGCGACCCGTCGGCGACCGGCCCCGCCGTCCCCGGCTACATGACGCGGGGCATCCTCGACCCCCACGACTACTACTACCGCCGCCTCTACACCGACGCCGTGAGAGCCGTGGACGCGGTCGGAAGACATCCCGAAGTGGCCGGCATCGCGGTCACCGGAAGATCCCAGGGCGGCGCGTTGTCGCTGGTCGTGGCCGGTCTCCGAGATGACGTCCACGGCGCGATCCCGCACGTGCCGTTCCTGTCGGCGTTCCGCAGGGGCACCGCGATGACCGAGCGGGAGCCCTACGCCGAGATCGTCCGATGGTGCTCGATCCACCGCACGAAGTGGGAGCAGGCGTTCGCCACGCTCGCCTACTTCGACGCCACCGCGTTCGCCGCCCGCGCCACCTGCCGGGGTTCGTTCTCGGTCGCGTTGATGGACGGCGTCTGCCCGCCCTCGACCGTGTACGCCGCCTTCAACGCCTACCACGGCCCGAAGGACATCTCCGTCTGGCCGTACAACAACCACGAGGGCGGCGGCCCTGAGGACCAGCTCAGGACCCTCCGCGTACTTCGCGAACTATTCCAATAACACCAAATCGTGACAAACGGAGCCTTGTTCGGCTCTGTAACACCAGGCAACATTTCAACCTGCCAGACAAGCAGACAGCCTGACGGGCTGCTGGGAAAGGGGTCGGCGTGAAATCAGCTCTGCTGTACGGCCACAACGACCTGCGAGTCGAAGAGGTCGCCGACCCGGTCGCGGGAGAGGGCCAGGCCGTCATCAGGATTCACGCCTCGGGGGTCTGCCCCAGTGACATCCGCAGCTACACCGCCGCCACCGCCGCCAAGCGCGACCCGTGGACGCCCGGCCACGAGATCGCCGGCGTCGTGACCGAACTCGGGAGCGGCGACACCGGCGACCTCCAGGTCGGCGACCGCGTCGCGGTCGACTGGCGCGGGGTGTGCGGGCGCTGCCACCAGTGCGCACGGGGCGCGGCCAACTTCTGCGAGAACCTCATCAAATATCCGATCGCCGGCTTCGCCGACGCGACCGTGATGCCGGTGCGGCAGCTCACCAAGCTGGCCGGCAACGTCAGCTTCGAGGCCGCGAGCTTCGCCGAACCGCTGGCCTGCGTGCTCAACGCGCACCGCGCGCTGCCGCTGCCGCTCACCGAGAACGTGCTGGTCGTCGGCGCGGGCCCGATCGGCCTGCTGCACACCCAGGTCGCGAAGGCACGCGGCGGCCGGGTCATCGTCACCGACATGAAGGCCGACCGGCTCAAAACAGCCGCCGCATTGGGCGCCCACGACCTGGTCGACGCATCCCAAGACCAAAAGCAGGCGGTCCTCGACCTCACGAACGGACGCGGCGCCGACGTCGTCATCGTCACCGTCGGCATCCCCGCCGTCATCGAGGCCGCGTTCGGCCTGGTGGCCAAGAACGGCGCGGTCAACCTCTTCGCCGGCACCCACCCGAAGGGCAATCTCGCCCTCAACCCGGACGTGCCGCACTACGACCAGGTCGCCATCAACGGCAGCCACGACTTCATCCCCAACGACTTCGCGACCGCCCTGCGCCTGCTCCAGTTCGGCCAGGTCGACGTCGCCCCGCTGATCAGCCACCGGTTCCCGCTCGACGCGGTGGCCGAGGCGTTCGAGACCACCAAGCAGCAACTCGGCCTGAAGTCCCTGGTCGTGGCAGAAGTCCAAGAAGGAGAGAAATGAGCACCCACTGGCCCCGTCGTCGCATGCACCACGTCTTCGCCCCCGACGGGCGAGCCGTGATCGCCGCCATGGACGCCGGGATCACCAAGGGCGTCGCCCCCGGTCTCGAGCGGGGCCGCGATGCGGTCAAGCGGATCGTCGACGGCGGTGTCGACGCGATCCTGGCCACCATCGGCCTGGCCCGCGCCGCCGACGACGAACTGGGCGGCACCGGCCTCATCCTGGCCCTCGACAGCGAGATCCCCTCGGCGCAGTACGGCGTCGAGCAGGCCGTCCGCTGGGGGGCCGACGCCCTGGAGCTGAAGGTGTTCCCGGGCAACCCCGAGGTCACCAAGATGGGCGAGCTGCGCGAACTCTGCGCCGAGGCCGACAAGTGGGGCATGCCGGTGATGGCCGAGCCGATCCCGATCGGATTCAAGGCGCTGGAGGCCCACACGCTGGCCAACATCGCCCACGGCGCGCGGGTGTCGGCCGAGGCCGGCGCCGACTTCGTGAAGGCCCAGTACACCGGCACGCCGGAGGACTACCGCCAGGTCGTCGAGGGCTGCCTCACCCCGGTGCTCGCGCTCGGCGGCCCGATGAAGCCGACCCCGCTGCACGCGCTGCAGATGGCCTACGACGCGATCCAGGCCGGGGCCAGCGGAATCGTCTACGGCCGCAACATCGTCGAGGCCGAGCGGCCCGACCGGATGGTCGCGGCCCTGGTCGAGATCGTCCACGGCGGCGCGAGCGTCGACGTGGCCGCCAAGCACCTCAACATCCCTCTGTAGCGAGAAGGAGCCGAAGATGATGCGTGCCGCCGTCTTCCACGGCGGCCGGGACATCCGGATCGAGACCCTGGCGATCCCGCTGCCCGGCCCCGGTGAGGTGCTGGTCCGGGTCGGCGCGGCCGGAGTGTGCGGCAGCGACGTGCTGGCCTTCCGAGGTCAGGGCCCGTGGCAGCACAGCGCCGACAAGCCCGGCCGGGACGGCCACGAGCTGGCCGGCGAGATCGCCGCGCTCGGCTCCGAGGTCACCGGCCTTCAGGTCGGCCAGCGGGTCGCCGTCGAACCGAAGCACCTCATCGCCTGCGGCCAGTGCCCGCCCTGTCGCAACGACAGGTCGCACCTGTGCCGCCGGAGGGGTTATGTCGGCGACGTCCACGTGACGAGCGAGGGCTTCGCCGAATACGACCTGGCCCCCGCCGAGCGGGTCCATGTGCTGCCGGACTCGGTCTCCCTCGCGGCGGGGGCCATCCTCGACTGCTACGCGTGCGGCGTGCACACCTACAACCTGGTCAAGACGCCCGCCGGAAGCAGGGCGGTCGTCCTGGGCAGCGGCACGATGGGCCTGACCATGGGCCAAGTGCTGCGCGCCCACGGCGTCAAGGTGCTGCTCACCGGCACCGCGAAGGAGTTCCTCGACCTGGCCCTGGAAGCAGGTGCCGCCGACGAGGTGGCCTTCGCCGAAGACGCTCGAGAAAAGATCCAGACCTTCACATCAGGCAAGGGCGCGGATCTGGTGGTCGACGCCGTCGCCATCCCGAACGTGACGCTTCAGCAGGCGATCGAGTCGGTGGCCGAAGGGTCCCCGGTCTGTGTGCTGGGTGTCTATCCGACCCCGCCCCGCCTGGAACCGCACGTCGCCTACGTGCGAGAGGTGTCCATCCACTGGGCCAACAGCTACGGCCCCGGCGCCTACGAAAAAGCACTCGAACTCGTCGCAACGAACAAGGTCGCGGCCGATCCGCTGATCACCCACCGGTTCCCGCTCGACCGGATCGTCGAGGCGTTCACCGCCGCCGACGAGAAGGAGCACTCACTGGCCATGAAAGTCCTGATCGAGCCGTAGAAGGGAGGTGACCGGCATGCACGTCCTGGCGATCGACCAGGGTTCGAGCGGCACGAAGGCCGCCGTCGTCGACGGCGAGGGACACATCGTCGCCCTGACCTCGCGGCGCACGCCGGTCGACCACCCCGAGACGACCGCGGTGCAGGCCGACCCGGAGATGTGGTGGCGCGCGCTCGTCGAATGCGTGCGCGGCCTTCCGGTCGAGCATGTCCAAGCGGTCGCGATCTCCGGCTTCATGCACACGGTCGTGCCGGTCACCGACGAGGGCAAGGTCCTCGGGCCCGCGCTGCTGTGGCCCGACCAGCGTCCGGCCGGGCCGAGCGCCGCCGACAGGGTGGCGTGGTGGGCCGGGCACGACCCGCTGGCCGCGCTGACCCGGTGGTATCTGCCGGTCAAGGACTTCCTGCGGATGCGGCTGACCGGCGCGGTCGCCACCGACCGCTACGAGGCCGGTGGCACCGGGTTCCTCCGCGACGGCGCCTGGTCGCCCGCGATCGCCACCCAAGCGGGCATTTCGACCAAAAGGCTGCCGCCGATCGGCGAGCCGCTCGACGTCGCCGGGACGGTCACGGCGGAGGCCGCGGCCGCGACCGGGCTCCGCGAAGGGACCCCGGTCGTGATGGGCACCGGCGACTGGATGGCCACCCTGCTCGGCTCCGCGGCCGTGCTCCCGCAGCGGGCCTGTCTCTATCTCGGTACGGCCGGCGCCGTCGGCGGCTTCGCCTCCCCTGAGGCCGCCAGGACGCTGACCGAACCCCTCTGCTTCGCCGCCGCGACCTCGACGGGGTCGGCGCTCGACTGGATCGGCGGGCTGACCGGCAAAGGAGCCCCCGAAGCGGTCGCGGCGGCGGACTCGATCCCGCCCGGAGCACGTGGCGTGGTCTTCCTGCCCCACCTGATGGGTGAGCGCGGCATGGGCCACGATCCCGCTGCCAGGGGGTCTGTGCACGGTCTGACCCTCGCCCATGGCGCTCCGGATCTGGCGAGAGCCGTAATGGAAGGAACCGCTTTCTGGCTCCGGGCCATCGCCGGAGCCGCACTTGACGCACGCGATCCGGCGGAACTGGTCGCGGTCGGCGGCGGTGCGCGCAGTGAACTGTGGCTGCGGATTCTCGCGGCCGTGCTGAAGCGGGACCTGACGGTCCCCGAGACGACCGAGGCCGGTCTGCTCGGCACGGCCATGATCGCGAACGCGGCGCTTGGTCCTCGAAAAGTCGAGGACCTCCTTGAGCGGTGGACACGGGTCGCCAGGACCGTGCCCGCCGATCCAACCCTGGCGACGAGGTATGACCCGCTCTTCGAGGAGTTCCTCCGTCTGGAGGAACGCCACCGGTAGCCCTCGGGCTGCTCGACCCACGCAAATCTCAGCGCACTTCGGGGGGCGCTCATACTCCGCTTTCGCGACCGCCATTGCCAGGAGAAGAAATGCAACGACCGTGGAAAAGCGCACTGAAGATCATCACCGCCACGTCGGCGGCGGCCGCACTCATGCTCGCCTCGGCATGCGGCGGGGACGACGCCACCGAGGGCAACGCGACCGGTGAGGTCACCGGCGCGATCGACGTCTGGATGGGCGACCCGATCGGCGCCACCCAGCAGCCGACGATCATCCAGCTCGCCAAGGACTACGAGGCCGCCCACGCCGGCACCAAGGTCAACCTCAGGTTCCTCGGCGCCGACGCGCACAAGACCTACCTGACCAGCATCGCCGGCGGCACCGTGCCGTGTGTCGCCCTCATCGGCAACACGTGGAGCCCGGAGTTCGCCGGTCTCCAGGCCCTGGAGCCGATCGCGCAGGACCCGGCGACGATGAAGGGCGTCTACACCCAGAGCATGATCGACTCGACCGTGCTCGGCGGCGTCTCGTACGCGGTGCCCTACGACACCGGCGTCCGGGCGCTCATCTACCGCAAGGACCTGTTCGACAAGGCGGGTCTGGCGGCTCCCAAGACCTGGGACGAGGTGCTCAGCTCCGCGACGACCGTGCAGAAGGACAACCCGGGCGTCAACGGCTTCGGCATCATCGGCGGCAACCAGTGGTACTGGCTGCCGATGATCTGGAACTGGGGCGGCGAGATCGCCGTCCAGGAGGGAAGCGCCTGGAAGGCCAAGGTCGACTCGCCCGAGGCGGTCGCGGCCTTCACCTTCTACGCCGACCTGCTGACCAAACACAAGCTGGCCCCGGCGGGGGCGGCCACCTGGCAGGGCGCCGACGCCTCCAAGGCGTTCGCGCTCGGGCAGATCGGCATGATGGTCGGCGGTTCGTGGGACCTGAAGACGATCCTCGCGCAGAACCCCGGAATGGAGCAGCAGCTCGCCACCGCGCCGCTGCCCGCCGGTCCCGGCGGCAACAACGACACCTTCGCGGGCGGCAGCAACCTGGCCATCTTCAAGGGGTGTGACAACAAGGCGACCGCCAAGAGCTTTGTGGACTTCCTGATGAAGACCGAGAACCTCGTGCCGGTCACCACCAAGATCGGTCTCCTCCCGGCGACCGTCGACGCCCTGGAGAAGGAGCGCACCAGCGGTTCGTTCTCCACCCCGCTGCTGCAGGCCTACGCCGAGCAGGCGCCGAGCACCCGCTCGATTCCGCCGGTGGCCACGTGGGGCAAGGTCGAGGGCACCGGGGCCATCGTCAACGCCATGCAGGCGATCATGAACGGGCAGCAGACGCCCGAAGCGGCCATGAAGGAACTGGCCTCGCAGATTGACGCCGCGATCGGACAGCAATGACCTCTACCACCACCGGGCGGGCGCGGCACGAGGTCGTGCCCGCCCGGGCAGGTCTGAGATGGGACCGCTTCGGACTCCCCAGCCTGCTGCTCGCCCCACTCCTGGCCGTGATCCTGGGAGTGGTCGGCTACCCCATCGTGCGGACCGTCTGGCTCTCCTTCCACGAGGGCGAATACCTGATGACCGGCGCCTTCAACGGCGTCGACAACTACACGGAGATCTTCGGCGACCCCTACTTCCTCGCCGCGCTCCTCCGGACGACGATCTTCGCGGTCGTCTGCGTGCTCTGCACGCTGCTGATCAGCCTGGCCATCGCCCTGGTCCTGGACGCGGGCTCGTGGGTGGCCAGGATCGTGACGGTGGTGGTGCTGCTGCCGTGGGCGATGCCCCGGGTGGCCAGCGGCATCATCTTCAAGTGGATGTTCAACGACCAGTACGGCATCGCCAACTGGTTGCTGGTCTCCCTCGGGTTCGAGCAGTTCAAGGGCTACGCCTGGTTCAACGACGGGTTCGCCTCGCTGGTCGCCATCACGATCGCCGTGGTCTGGCACTCGGTGCCGTTCATCGCGATCTCGATGCTGGCCGGGCTCCGCGCGACGCGCGGTGAGGTGCTGGAAGCGGCCCGCGTCGACGGCGCGAGCTTCTACCAGCAGCTGATCAGGGTCCGGCTGCCGATGATGAAGCCGCTGCTCGTCATCCTCGGCGTGATGTCGACGATCTTCGCCTACCAGTCGTTCGACCACTTCCTGGTGATGACCACGCCGCCCGGCGGGCCGAGCCACAGCACCGAGGTGCTGTCGCTGCTGACCTGGCTGCAGGCGTTCACCGTGCTCGACCAGGGGGTCGCGGCGGCGATGGCGGTCGTCACGTTCGTGCTGCTGGCCGCGATCACCGCGATCTACGTGAAGCTGTCGAAGGAGGGCGCGTGACCCGGAAACTGATCGTCTATCCGGCGATGGTGGTCATCTGCCTGGTGGCGCTCTTCCCGTTCTTCTGGATGATCATCACCTCGCTCAAGCCGGACACCGAGATCTTCACGGTGACGCCGCAGTTCATCCCGCACGAGCCGATCCTGTCGCGGTACACGGCGCTGTTCTCTGGGGCCATCCCGCGCCAGTTCCTCAACTCGCTGCTGGTCGCCGGGGCCACCACGATCATCACCGGGCTGATCGCGCTACTGGCGGGCTACGCGCTGGCCCGGTTCAACGTCCCGATGAAGCGCTATCTGCTGATCGTGATCCTGTCGATCCAGATGCTGCCGCAGACGGTTCTGGTCATCCCGCTGTTCACGGTGCTGCGCACCACCGATCTGCTCGGTACGTATCAGGGCCTCGTCCTGTCGCACCTGGCGCTGACGGTGGGGCTGGCGACGTACATGCTGCGGAGTTTCTTCATGGACATCCCGGTCTCCCTGGAGGAGTCGGCGATGGTCGACGGGGCCTCGCGGATGAAGGCCGTCAGGCTCGTCGTGTTCCCGCTGGTCTGGCCGGGGCTGGCGGCCAGTTCGATCTACGGGTTCATCACGTCGTGGAACGAGTTGATGTTCTCGGCGACGTACATGCAGCAGTCGTCCAGGGAGACGCTCCCGGTCGCGCTGCAGCAGTTCTTCTCCAGTTACTACTCCGACTGGGGCGGCGTCATGGCGGCCAGCGTGATCTTCACGATCCCGGTCGTCGTGTTCTTCCTGCTGGTCCAGAAGCGCCTCATGCAGGGCATGGTCGCCGGCGCGGTCAAGGGTTGAGAAAGGGTTCTGTCTGATGTTGAAGCTCGGGGTTCTCGGGGTCGGGGCGATCGCCACGGTCGGCTACGGAGTGCTGCCCAACCTGCACCACATCGCCGACAAAGTGGAGCTGGTCGCGCTCTGCGACCCGGTGGAGGAACGCACCGCCGCGGCGGCGAAGGAGTTCGGGGCTCGCGAGACCTACGCGACGCTCGACGAGATGCTCGACGAGTCGGACATCGACCTCGTGCTCAACCTGACGCCCATCCCCGCCCACGGGGCCACCTCACTCAAGATCCTGGAAGCGGGCAAGCACCTGGCGACCGAGAAGCCGCTGGCCACCACGATGGAGGACGCCGACGCGCTCATCGAACTGGCCTCCGCGACCGGCCGCAAGATCGTCTGCTCGCCGCCCAACATGCTCTACCCGAGCCGGATCGAGGCCGCCCGGCTGATCCGCGAGGGGATCATCGGCAAGGTCGCCTTCGCCAAGGTCCGGGCCAGCCACGGCGGCCCCGCCTCGATGATGAACTGGCCGACCGACCCGTCGTGGTTCTACCAGGAGGGTTCCGGGCCGCTGTTCGACGTCGGCGTCTACGGCATCCACGAGATGCTCGGCCTGCTCGGCCCGGCCAAGCGGGTGACCGCGTTCTCCGGCATCACCGAGCCGACTCGCACGGTGCGCTCCGGCCCGTACGCCGGCAAGGAGATCACCGTCACCACCGACGACAACACCCTGATCATGCTCGACTTCGGCGGCGGCACCTTCGCGGTCGTCGACGGCACCTTCAACGTCAACGCCGCCAAGGGCCCCCGCCTGGAGGTCTTCGGCCGCAAGGGCACCCTGAACCTGCCCAACAACCTGCCGGTGAACGGCGGCCGGGGCATCGACCTGTTCCTGCTGGAGGCCGCCGCCGGGCTGAGCGGCTGGGTCGACCTCGACCTCGCCCACCTGGAGCCCGCCCAGCAGCGCGTCGACAAGCTGCGCCGGGCGCTGCTCGTCGACCATTTGGCCGACGTGGTGAACGGCACCGCAGAGGAGGTCATGGGCGGCGACGTCGCCCGGCACGCCCTGGAGATCATGCTGAAGGCGCACGAATCGGCCAGGACCGGCCAGGCCCTGGAGCTGACGACCACGTTCAGCTGGTAGCGACGACCAGCAGGGCGATGTCGTCTTCGTGGGCGCGGACGTCGACCAGCGCGTCGACCAGCCGGTCGGCGACCGCGTCGAGGTCGCCTTGGTCGCGGGTGGCCCGCCAGACCGTTTTCAGCCTGGCCATCCCGGCGTCGATCGGCCGGTCGCGGCGCTCCACCAGGCCGTCGGTGTAGAGGAGCAGGCGGGTTCCGGCCGGGAAGGCGACCTTGTGCTCGACGTAGTTGTAGTCGACCACGCCCAGCGGCGGTCCGGCGCCCTCGTCGAGGAAGGTGCAGGGACCGCCGGGCGCGTCGAGCAGCATCGGGAGCTGACCGGCGTTGGCCCAGGTCAGGGTGGCGGCGTCGGTGTCGTACACGGCGAGCAGGCAGGTCACCAGGCGGGCGCGGTCGGCGGCCCGGAGCACCACGGCCGCCTGGCGCAGGATCTCGCCCGGCGACATGTGGCTGACTGCCAGCGCCCGGACGGCGGTCCGCATCTGGCCCATCACGGCGGCGGCCTGGATGCCTTTGCCCATGACGTCGCCGACCACGAGCGCGACCCGGCTCTCGTCGATCGGGATGAGGTCGACCCAGTCGCCGCCGACGTCGATGCCCCGTGCCGGGTAGTAACGCCAGGCCTGTCGCAGACCGCTGAACCGCGGCAACGGGGAGAGCAGGCTGCGCTGGAGCTCCACGGCGGCGTCGCGGTGGCGCTGGTAGAGGCGGGCGTTGTCCATGGCGACGGCGGCCTGCGCGGCCACACCGGAGGCGAGCTGCTCGTGGCGGCCGGTGAACATGCCCACCTCGGGGTGGCCGAAGAAGAACCCGCCGAGCACCTCGCCCGACGGCGAGATCACCGGCACGGCCAGGTAGCTGCGCACGTCGAGATGGCCCTCGGGCATGCCGTGGTAGGGCGGGTTCTGGCCGTAGCGGGCATCCGCCCGCACGTCGTGCATCCGGATGACGCCCTCGCCCTGGAACGTGGGGTCGAAGACCTTCGTGTTCCGCGGCATGGGGAACCGTTCGAAGGCCTCGCGGGGGACGCCGGAGAGCACGTACAGGAAGTAGCTCTGGCCGTTCATGTCGTAGGTGTTGTAGAAGAACGAGCCGAAGGCCGCGCCGGTGAGAGAGGTCGCGGCGTCGCAGGCGGTCTGCACGATCCTCGGCAGGTCGAGGTCGGCGGCCAGCGCGCGGCCGACCTCATGGAGCGTCTCGACCAGCCGGGTCTCCTCCTGGAGCCGGGCGATCAGGTCGTCGAGCTCGTCGGTCATGAGCCGGCCCGATGTTCGGACAGGAGGTTCAACGCCTCCTCAGCGTTGTCGCGGACGGCCAGCACGGTGAGGCTCCCGGTCAGCCGGAGCAGCCGGTCGATCGGCCCCGTCACCCCGGCCAGCACCAGCAGCCCGCCGAGTTCCCTGGCCGCGACCGTGGACATGAGCAGCACCCGCAGCCCGCTGGAGTCACAGAACCCGACCCCGGAGAGATCGGCCGCGATGAACGGACGGCCGGAGCTCAGCAGATCGCTGACCACCGCCTGGAGCTGCGGCGAGGTGATCGCGTCGAGGTCGCCGGAGACGGTCAGCAACGGCCCCGCCGGTCGCTGGGTCACGGCCACGCCGAGACGCTGCTGCGCGCCGCCCCGGGGCTTGATCCCCGTGCCCTCGTGGACGCTCATGCGCATCTCCACCCGGGAGCCGCCGTCGCCCTGCTCGATCGTGAGCCCGTCGCAGACCTCGCTCATCAGCCACAGCCCGAAGCCGCGCCGACCGTCGAGCGAGGGCCGGGAGGGGCTGAGATGGGCGGGGGTGAGCCGCCCGGCCGGGTCGTTCACCTCGACGATGACCTGGCCCTCTTCCACCCAGATTCGGACGGTGCCGTGCCCGTCTCCGTGTTCGAGGACGTTGACGACCGCCTCGTTCGCGGCGAAGACGAGATCGTGAAGCCGGGGCCCGGCAAGCCCGGCGCCAGAGGCGAACGCGTCGATGCGGTCGCGCATCGAACCGACGTCGTCGGTGATCGGCCAGGCCCCGGGCAGACTCATGGGCACCTCAACGAACATCGCACCATTCTTCGAGGGTATCGCGCACTTCGTCACCGCACCCGAATCCCTGTCAGGACAATGGCCGCCAAGTCCTCGGCGAACCCCTCGGGAACGGCCCCCGGCCCCCTCAGGGTGACCTCGTGACAGGCCCCGATGATCATCGTTGCGGCGGCCTCGACGGGTGCGCCCGGAGCTATCTCCCCCGCTGCCAGCCGCCTTTTCAGATAGGCGGCCAGCTGGTCGCGCAGGCCCTGTCCGCCCGCGGCCGGGTTGCCGAGCCCGACGAACCGTTCGAGCACCGCCGGCGCCAGGTTCACGAAGGCCGGCACGATCTCCCGGTGCAGATCAAGAGCCCTTTTCGTGTACGCCACCAGCGCCACGTCCACCGCCTCGTCATCGGCGGGCAGCGGTGGCAGACCCCGTTCGACGGCCTTGACGTGACCGTGCAGCCCGAGGGCGAGAAGCTCCTCCTTGTCGGTGAAGTGGTTGTAGAGCACCCCCGTCGCCACCCGCGCCTCGCGGGCGATCTCGCGGACGGTCAGCCCGGCCGTGCCACGCCGGGCGATCAGCCGGGTGGCGGTCTCGACCAGGTGGTCACGCAGATCCCGGCCGTCGCCCACCGCCTCCGCCCGGCGCGGTGACATCACGGCCGCACCGCGCTGACCAGCAGCGCCTCCCCGTTGAGCAGCACACCGCCTGCGGTCTCGAACGTCCGCAGCGCCGGGAGCATCCGCTCGGCCGCGCCGTCGCCGGCGTTGTGGCGCACGGGTCCCCACGCGGCCAGGAAGGAGGCCGCGTCGGCGGCGTCGGCGCCCCAGTTCTGCGGCGCGTCGACCGGACGGGTGACGACACCGGTGAATCCGGCCGCCGTGAGGACGCGCTCGACGGTCTCGGCCTCACCCAGCGCGAGCGGGCCGGTGCCCGGTGGCGCTTCGGGGAAGCCCAGGGCCGCGACCACCCGGGCGAGGTCGCCGTAGCCGCGCAGCGACAGGAAGGTGAGCCGCCCACCCGGGGTCAGCGCCCGGCCGATGTTGGCGAAGGCGGCGACGGGATCGCCGAAGAACATGATCCCGAACCTGCTGACGGCCAGATCGAACGACGAGCCGGGGAACGGGTGGACCTGGGCGTCGCCGTGGGTGAAGGCGACGTTGACCAGGTCCTTGGCGAGTTCACGCGCCGCGGCGAGCATCGGCTCCGACAGGTCGACGCCTTCGGCCGACAGGGCTCTCGCCGCGGCCAGCCGGGTGGTCCGGCCGGTGCCGCAGCCGATGTCGAGGACGCGGTCACCGGGTCTGACCGCGTCCAGGAGGAAGGGGTTGAAGGCGTCGTTCACGGCGTTGTAGCGGTCGTGGTGGGTGGCCCAGTGGACGCCCTCGTAGCCGTTCCACGCTTCGGCCTGGTGGGTGTTGACGATCACGTCTCCTCCTTATGAACGTGTGTTCATGAACGTACGTTCATGGCGTGGGCCCGGTCAAGTGATATGAACTGTCGCCATGACGATCGCTTTGACCGAGACGCCGGTTGAGTCGCCCACCTGGCGGTGGGCCGAGCCGGTGGTCGCCGTCGTCGCGTTGATCGTCGGGTTGTGGAACGTGTGGGTGCCGTCGTTCTGGCGGGACGAGTCGGTCTCCGCGCTGGCCGCCTCGCGGCCCATCGGCGAGCTGTGGGACCTGCTCGGCCAGATGGACCGGGTGCACGCCCTCTACTACCTGCTGCTCCGGTCGGTGGCATGGATCTCCACGTCGGAGTTCGCGCTCCGGCTGCCCTCGGTGCTGGCCATGGCCGCCGCGGCCTACGGGATCGCCGCGATCGGGAGGCGGTTGGCCACCGCGCGGGCCGGGCTGCTGGCGGGGCTGGTGTTCACGGCTCTGCCGATGGTGACCCGGTACGCGCAGGAGGTCAGGTCGTATGCCCTGGTGACGGCGCTGGCGGTGCTGGCGACCTGGTTGCTGGTGACCCGGCGGTCCCACATCCTGTACGCGGTCGTGATCGTGCTGCTGGGGTGGTGTCACGTCTACGGGCTGCTGCTGGTGGCGGCGCACGTGTTCATCGCGCCGGATCGCCGGCGGTTCCTCCAGGCCATGGGGATCGTGGCCGCCGGGCTGATTCCGCTGGCGGTGCTGGCGGCCGGGCAGCGGGGCGTCCAGCTCGGGTGGTTGCGTCCGCCCACGTGGGCGGCGCCGCCGACGCTCGCCCAGGAGGTCATGGGGAGCAAGTGGGGGATCATCCCGCTGCTGGCGCTGGCGGCCTTCGGGGCGCGGGGTGCGCTGGGCCGGGTGGCCGGGCCGTGGGCGCTGGTGATCCCGCTGTCGATGGTGATCTCGCTGGTCTATCCGATCTACAGCCCTCGTTACGTGCTGTTCGCGCTGCCCGGACTCGCCCTGCTGGCGGGGGCGGGGCTCGACCGGTTGCGGCCGAAGCCACTGGCGTGGATCGCGTTGGCGCTGCTGACCGCGTTGACGGTGCCCAAGCAGCTCTGGCTCCGGGCGCCCGATCATCGGCCCGACGATCTGCGGTCGATGGCCGCCGCGCTGCTCGAACGGCAGCGGCCCGGTGACGCGGTTCTGTACGTCGACCAGAACAACAAGTGGTTCGCAGCGGTCTATGAGGACGCGTACACGAATCTGATCGACATCACCCACACGCCCCTGGGGGACTACGACCGGGTCTGGGTGGTGTCCGGCGGGCGCAAGCACCAGAACAGCGCGTTCGTGGAGACCGATCAGAGCTATCTGGCCCTGCAGAAGCGGTACAAGGCCCGGTACTACAAGGACTTCGGTTACTCCTGGTTCGCCCTCTACGTACAGGAATAGAAAAGGGCGCCTCGTTCGGAGGCGCCCATTCTCAGAGAACTAGACGAGCTGACGGCGGCGGCGCATCAGCAGGGTGCCGCCACCGGCGGCGACCAGGCCGAGGGCCAGGTAGAGGCCGGCGCCCGAGGCGAGCGGCACCGGGTCCACCGGGTCCAGGGTGGCCGGGCCGCAGGTGGACGAGCTCAGGATGATGTCGCCGACGCCCGACAGGGCGATCACGTGCATGCCGTGCACGGTCAGGCTGCCGTTGGGGTTGTTGATCTGCTCGTTGAGGCGGACCTCGATGAGCGGCAGCAGCGGCGGGATCTGGATCACGGTGTTCGGCGCCGGGTTGGCGGCCAGGCTGATGCCGAGAACCTGGGCGTTGGCCAGCGACGTCGAGCCGGTCGTGGGCAGGCCGGTGGTGGCGGTGCACTCCGACTGGATGGCGCCCGCGCTGATGCCGATGCCGAGCAGGGTCGCGCTCAGGCCGTCGACCGACGCGCGCGCGGCCTCTGTGCCGACGGTGGTGTTCTGCTCGACCTCCACGCCGATGACGCCGGTCGACACGGTGCCGACGCTGAGCGACGCGAGCGACGCGGTCGGGTTGCCGAGGTTGGCCACCGGCGCGGGGCCGAAGGTGATGCCCAGCGGCAGGCTGATCTGCGCGCCGAAGGCGTTGACGGTGGTGCTTCGCGCGTGGGCGGTGCTCGTCATCCCCATCAGCAGCGTGGATACCGCCGCCATGGAAACAGCGAAAGTACGTCCGAAAAACATATGCACACCCTCCGCGGGCTTCCTATATCAGTCGATGACGCTCCAAGTTATGCGTGGGCCGAGCGGGAATCGGTAAGAGCCTGGCCAGTTCACTCCAGAGAGTGAGTGTCGCGGCGCCGGACGTGATTGATTCGCTCTTACATTGGGCCTTCGAAGAACAGGAGCCTAAATGGGGACACGCGGAGCTGTCCGTCGGAAAACGTGCCAGATAGTCGTCGTCGACGAAGGGCCACTCGCACATCTCGCCCTGCACGCCTTTTTCCGGCAGGCCCCCGCATTCACGGTCGCCGCTTCCGCGACAACGGGAACGGAAGGGCGCAGAATCATTTCCCGGCTTATGCCGGAAATCGTGATATGCGAGACACGGATCGGCGACGACTGCGGCCTGGAACTGTGCCGGTGGATCGGCCTGGAGCATCCCGGCGTGATGCCGGTGGTGCTCACCTCGGCCGACGACGTCAACCTGGCCCGCGCGGCGCTCGACGCGGGCGCGCACGCGTATCTGCTGAAGTCCTCGCCGCTTGAGGACCTGCTGTTCCACCTGGAGCGGGTGGCCGAGGGCCAGATCATCGTCGACGACCGGCTCGGCCGGTCGGCCGCCGCGCGCGGTGGCCACCGCACCCGGTTCGACCTCAGCCCGCGCGAACACGAAGTGCTGGAGGAGATCATCCTGGGCCTGGACAACCGGGCCATCGCCGGGCGGCTGTGCATCGCCCACGAGACGGTGAAAACCCACGTCAAGGCGATCCTGCGCAAGATCGGGGCCCGCGACCGGGCCCACGCCATCGCGGTCGTGCTCGGCGACGCGCGCACCGGGAGCGGCTGGTGAAGCGGGTCTGCGTGGTGGCCGGCACCCGTCCCGAGGCGATCAAGCTCGGTCCCGTCGTGCCGGCGTTGCGGGAGTTCTTCGACGTCGACGTGGTCTCCACCGGGCAGCACGGCGAGGTGGTGGCCGAGGTGCTGTCGCTGTTCGGCGCTCGCGTCGACCGGGACCTGCGCCGGTCGGGCGACTCGCTGGCCGCACTGACCTCATCGGTGATTCTCGGTCTCGACGAGGTGTTCTCGCAGATCGGTCCCGATCTGGTGGTCGTCCAAGGGGACACCACCTCGGCGTTCGGGGGCGCGCTGGCGGCGTACCTGCGGCAGATCCCGGTCGCCCACGTGGAGGCGGGGCTGCGCAGCCACCAGTCCACGCCGTTCCCCGAGGAGGTGAACCGGCGGCTGATCGCGACACTGGCCGATCTTCACCTGGCGCCGACGCCGACCGCCAGGGACAACCTGCTGAACGAGCGGATCCCGGCCGATCGGGTGCTGGTCACCGGGAACACCGTGGTCGACGCGCTGGCGACCGTACTGGCCGACCGGCCGCCGCCCCGGGAACGGCCGCTGGTGGTGATCACCGCGCATCGGCGCGAGTCGTGGGGCGAGCCCATGCGGCGCATCGCCCGCGTCGCCGACCGGCTCGCCGCCGGCCATCCCGGCGTCGACTTCGTCGTCGCCACCCATCTCAATCCGGCGGTACGTCAGGTGTTCGACCAGGTCGTCCGGCCTCGGGCCAACATCCGGTGCGTGCCACCGATGGCCTACCGGGAGTTCGCCCGGCTGCTGGCCGTCAGCGCGCTGGCGATCACCGACTCGGGCGGCATCCAGGAGGAGGCCGCCGCGCTCGGCCTGCCCGTGCTGGTCATGCGCGAGTCGACCGAACGGGTCGAGGCCCTCGACGGCGGCGGCGCCCACCTCGTCGGCACCGACGAGGAACTGGTCGCCAAGACCGCCGGGCTGTTCCTCCAGTCGGCCGTGGCCGGCCGGGTCAGGCACGTCGCGCCCTGCCACTACGGCGACGGCCACGCCGCCGCGCGGGTCGCTCAGGCCTGCGCGGAACTCATCCATCAAGAAAACTGAGGTGTACTTGTGTACGGATCCTGGGGACACGGCCCGCGCTGGCAGACCGGTGTCCCACTCGCCGTGTTGCCTTTCACCGGAATTCCCCTGCTGGTGATCGTCACATTGGCGGTTGTCCTGATCGTCGGCGGGGCTTTGTTGTTCCGGATGCACCAGGTGCGGTGATATGTTCCGGCGGCCCGGGATTTCACATCTCCCGGGCCACGGGCGTTCCCGCGACATGTGTCTCGGCATTTCTGCGGGTTTTGGCCCAGCCGCTTCTTCCGCGTATCACCCGCCAGAAGGCGCGCCATGACGTGATGTAGAAATTGTAAATGTAGAAGGCGTAAGCGAACCCGTACAGCAGACTCTTACCGAGGCCGATCCCGGGTTCGCAGCGCCACCAGTAAAGCGGCCCCCAGATGACGAACGGCAGAATGCCGAAGGCACCGTAGATGGCGAACAGGATCCAGCCGCCCTCCAGCAGCCACCACGACATCCCGGCCGGATCGGCGATCACCCGGCTGGCGAGATAGATCATCGGGATCGGGTAGATGAGCGTCCCGACGAGCTGCATCCACGGCTGCGACAGGTAGTAGAGCACTTCGAGCGCGCCGAGGCTGCTGAACCTGGCCGACCGCCAGATCTGCGGCAGATACTTGGCGCACTGCATGGTCCCCTGGCCCCAGCGGGTGCGCTGGGTGATCAGCCGCCGGAACGACCACAGGCCCTCCTGCTCGACCCACGTGTCCGGGGTGTACTCGTTGCGCTCCCCCGCCAGCAGCAGCTGCACCCCGAGCTCGAAGTCCTCCAGCAGCGAGCCGCCCCACGGCCGCCGCTCCTCGCCCGCGATCTTCTCCAGCGCGCTCAGCCGGGTGAGCTGCCCGTTCCCGCCCATCGCGACCGTGCCGCTGCGCCGCCGGCCGAGCTGGATGGCCGAGATCGGCCCCCGGAACTCCAGGTCCTGCATCCGGACCAGCAGCCGCCCGAACGCGTTCTTGAAGCGGCCCCGCTCCGGGCACGGGTTCCGGTCGTCGCGGTTGACCATCCACACGTCGACCTGCACGGCCCCGATCGCGAGGTCGCCGAACAGCTTCTCGCCCGCGCACACGCTCAGCATGTTCGGGGCGGGCCGCCCGTCGGCGTCCAGGACGCAGACCACGTGCCGGGTCCGGTCGGCGTCCGGCGAGAGGAAGTCGTCGAGCGCGCGGTAGGCCGCGTTGAGCGCGTCCCCCTTGCCGGTACGCGCCTCCGGGCTCCTGCGCCTGACCAGGTGCACCCGCGCGTCGGTGCCGGCGATCTCCTCGACGATGCGGGCCGTGTCGTCCTCGGAGCCGTCGTCGACCACCCAGATGTTGACGTGGGAGAACCGTTCGCGCAGGTAGTGCAGGGTCGCCCCGATGACCGCCGCCTCGTCGCGGCACGGGATGAACAGGTGCCACTCGAACGCGGCCGGGTTCCCCGCGGGGTCGGGCCGCTGCCGCAGGTAGGGCCGGACGATGGTGAGCACGTAGGTGAGGAAGGTGACGCTCAGGAACAGCGCGAAGGCCTGGGTCAGCCCCAGCAGATAGCCCATCAGCTCTTCTCCCGGTGCCGCACGCCGCGCACCGTCAGGAGCGTGTACGCCACCAGCGCCACCCCGATGCCGAACACACTGATCACCGACCCGACCATGGTGTGCCCCCAGTAGTACCCGGGCTCGAACCCCAGCCCCTTGATCAGCACCACCACGGCCAGGATGCGGATCTGGTTGCTCGCGAACAGCACCACGACCGCGACCGCCAGCGCGGCCAGCGGCCAGACGCTCGTCTTCTTCGACAGCCAGAGGATCAGCATCGTGACCCCCAGCAGCGGCACGACCAGAAACCCGGACGTGCACTCGGGCGAGATCCACAGCCCGTGCGCGTCCCCGGTCTCCTCGTTGAACGACACGATCGCCATCACCGAGTTGACCGCCGTCTCGGTCCGCGCGAACAGCGCGACCACGTGAGAGGCCAGCACCGCCTCCCAGCCCCGCACCCGGTCGTCGACCAGCAGCACGACCCCCAGCAGCAGGCCAAGCACCCCCGAAAGGGCCACCCGAACGGCCATGTTCCCCCCTCTTGAACGACCTGCAACCTAGCCGCGCGCGGCGTTTCCGCCCCCGAAACACGCCCGGCGGCTCACTCGGAAGGGTCAGTGACCGCGCGCCCCACGAGCTTCGGGTCCCGCCCGCTTGTTACGGTGCCGCGAGTTTTCTCTGACGCCCCGAGGAGGTCCCCTTGCTTCTTTGGGGCAGATGCACAGCGCTGCTGCTGCTCTGCGCGACGGCCTGCACCGCCGCCACGACCACGCACCCGAGCGCTTCGATGCCCGTGGGCAGCTGCCACGTGATGTCCCAGCCCGAGGAGTTGTACGCCCTCAGCGACGTCCGGCCCCCCGTCCCGTGCCACCGGCCCCACCAGACCGAGACCTACCTGGTGACCCAGCTCTCCGGGCCCCTGGCCTCGGCCCCGATCAGACCACCCCACGAACTCCTGGTCCCGATGGTGACCGCGGGCTGCGACTACCGCCCGATCCGGCCGTATCTGGCCGCCGGCCCGCACGACGCCCAGTGGGGCGTGTCGGTCTGGGGCAAGGTGCCGACGCCCGACGAGTGGGCGGCCGGCGACCGCACCCTGCGCTGCGACCTGCTGGTCCCCACGACCCACCCGAACGGCGGCCCGACGCTGACGGCCCCCCTGCGCGGGATCATGGCCCGGCCGGAGTCGGCCGCGATCCGCCGCTGCAACCTGGAGGGCCGCGACCTGCAGTGCGCGCTGCCCCACGAGTGGGAGTGGGTCGAGCCACAGGGCCTGACCCGGAACCGCTGCCGCGCGAACGCGGCGATGTTCGCCGGAGGGCTGAGGGGGCTGCGGATCCGGCTGGGCCGGGACCGGTCGTGCTGGGTCGGCCAGGAACGCCACCGGATCTCCGTCGGAACCCTGCGCAACGGGATGATGGCATGACCCTCGACCAGCACGAATCCGGCGGCCCGACGGCCTGGGGCGACAGATTCCCGGACCAGCCCGCCTCGCGCAGACGCCGCCTGGCCTGGCTCGGCTCCCGCCCTCGAACTCAGCCGACCCTCGGCGCTCCCGAGTCCGACGCGGGCAAGCATCGGCGGACCTGGCTCGTGCCCGGGTCTCGGCGGGCACGGCAGAGGGGGGTTCGCCGATATCCGCTGGTGGCGGTGATCGTCGGGGTCGTGTGGGCGGCGATCATGCAGGTTCGGCTGTTCGCCGGGGGGCATGTCGGGCTCGCCGGGTTCGGTGAGAACCTGCCCTGCCGGCTCGGGCTGGCCAGCTTCGGGAACCGGGCCCTGGCGGGGTGGGAACACGTACAGCCGACCTGGACCTCGCATGCGTGGACGGGTGAGACCTGCCCGCCCGAACTCTCGACGGCCCTGCTCGCGCAGGCCGCGGGGAAGTGGCTGACGCCGCTGCTCGGTTATCCCGGCGCGCTCGACCTGCGCGCGCTCGGGGTCATGTTCGGGCTGCTCATCGGCGTGATCTGCGGGCTGCTCGTGGCGGTCGTCCCGGGGAGGCCGGTGGTCCGGGTGGCCTTCGCCTCGGCGGTCGGGCTGGTCTACGCCGACGCCGCGTTCGCCGGCTATCTGATCTCGCCCTACGCGGAACCGACCGCGCTGGTGGCCGCCGGGTTCCTCGTGGTCGCGCTGCTGTTCCTCTGGGAGCGTCCGACGGTGCCGCGCGTGCTGGCGACGGCGGCCCCGGCGCTGCTGGTGATCGGGGCCCGGCCGGAGTATGTGACGTTCGTGCCGGTGGTCGCGTTCGCACTGCTCTGGGTGCGGGGCCGCCGGATCGTGGCGCTCATGGTCGCCACGTGGCTGGCCGGGATCGGGATCTTCCACACCGTCACCGAGGCGCGGTTCGACGACCACAAGGTCGTCTTCCAGACCATCCTGTACGACGACCCGACCGCCGCCGCCGACCTCACCTCACTCGGCCTGGATCCGAAGCTCGCCCCGGCGGCCGGGCTGTCGCGCAACAGCGCCGGCTGGGTGTCGTTCGCCGACAGGTACCACCGCACCGCCCACCCCTCCCCGCTGCGGGTCGCCGGTTTCTACGCGACCCGTCCGTGGCACGCCATCCGTACCGTCGGATGGGGTTTCCAGGGCGTCGCCGGCCTCAGCCCCCACTACCTGGGCTCCTATCCGGAGGGCGCGGGCAGGCCCGAGGGCGCGCGGGAACACCGGGTCGTCGTCTACTCGACGCTCTGGGAGATCCTCAGGAAGGGCCCGCTGCTGACGCTGGTGCTCTGGGTCGCGACGGCCGGCGCCGGTTATCTGGTCGTGCGCCGCCGCTCCCTGACCGCGTCCGAGAAGACGCTGGGACGTCTGGCGGTCGTCCTCCCGCTCGCCGCGATGGCCCAGTTCGCCGTGGTCATCCTCGTCCACGGCCGGGTCGAGACGGTCCGGCACATGGCCATGACGAGCTGGCTCACCGCCCTGTGCGTCCCGGTGCTGGCCATGGCCGTCACCCTGGTCATGACCCGGCTCAGCCCGACCCCCCGCTGGCAGCACTCCAACTAATTCATGCGCATCTTTTTTTCTCAATTGCACGAATTAAAACGTTGATGCTCCACCTCATCCCGTATGTGAGAAACTATCGGGGCCCGAGTTGTGACGGCGTCTCCCCCACGGGTGGATAAACCCAAAGCCGTCCTCGAGCGAGGGCCTCATCGCGTTTCGCTCTCGGAGGTCATGAGAAATGGCACAGGTGTCACTGCGTCCGCAGAAGACGGCCATGTTGGTCGCGCAGCGCATCGTCGCGGACATCAACCGCCGCGGCAACACCATCGGCGACCGGCTCCCTCCCGAACGCGCCATGCTCGACACCTATGAAGTCGGCCGCGGCACCCTCCGCGAATCCCTGCGTTTCCTCGAACTCCAGGGCGTGCTTTCCCTCAAGCCCGGCCCCGGCGGCGGCCCGGTCGTCCAGCAACCCGACGCGACCAGCCTCGTCACCGCGCTGACCCTGCTCCTGCAGTTCGAGAACGCCCCGTTCCGCACGGTCGCCGAGGCCCGCGGCGCCCTGGAACCGTTTTTGGCCGGCCTGGCCGCCGAGAGAATCGGCGACGAACAACTCGCGGCGCTCAAGTCGAGCGTGGACGAGATGCGCACCCATCTCAACGACCAGAGCGTCTTCCTGGCCGAGAACAAACGATTCCACGACATCATCGCCCGCAGCTCGGGCAACACGATGTTCGGCTACCTCATCGACGCGCTACTGGGAATCCTCGACGGTTCGGCCATCGGAATCGACTATCCGGAAACGCGACGTTCGGCCGTGCACCGCGCCCACGTGAAGATTTACGAGGCCATCCGCGACCGTTCCCCGGAAGCGTCGGCCGCCGCCATGGCCACGCACATCGAGGAGTACGTGAAATACGCCGAACGCAAATTCCCCGAGGTACTGGCCGCCCCGATCGTGTGGGGCACCGTCTAGTCAGGGGAGATGTCGTCGAACTTCGCGGTTTTGACGTACACGACATGAGCACCCCGCCGAGGACCTTCAGGCGCGAAATCGATGAGCCCCCGTCGGCGTAGCCGGGTGAGCCGGTTGCGTGCCGTGGTGAGGTCGCAGTCGAGGTAGTTCCGCACGTCCTCGTTCGTGATCCGCCCATGCCGCCTGAGATGACCGAAGAGCTTCCTGTCATCGGTGTCGACCGAGTCGACCCGATAGGCGACGGCGGCCCGCATCCCGGCGGTCGCCGACGGGGTCAGGCCGTACCTACCTTTGGTGGCGTGGACGAGACCGGCGTCGCCCATCCGCCGCAGGATCCGCTCGACCTCGCCGACATTTCGCTGAAGCCGCCCCGAGAGCGAGTTCGCGGTGACGCTCTTCGTGTTGCGCAGCGCGGTGAGGATCAGCAGGACGTCCAGATCGCCCACCAGGCCCCGGGGGAAGCCTGGCCCGTTGATGAACCGGGCGAAGGTCTCGTTCCCCCGGCCGCCCGGCAGCACCACCCGGAATCGGGGCCCGTCCTCCAGGATGGGCGGCTCCTTGCCCAGCCTGGCGATCTCCCGGAATGCCCGGTCAAGCCCGAGACCGGCCATTTCGGCGAGCCGGAGCCGCGACATGTTCTCCGCCAGCAGCCGGTTACGCGGCGACGACGCGTCATGCAGCAGCCGATCGACCCGCAGCGTCGGCAGCAGGCCACCGGGGCTGGTGACGATCAGCTCGTCCGGAGTGTGGATGACCTCGACGACGCCGGGGGCCTCCCAGTCACGGTGGACGAACGCGTTCGCGATGATCTCGCGGATGGCGTCGAGCGGATAGTCGGCGAGTTCGATCTGCTCGGCCCCCACCCGGAAGCTGTTGACCTTCACCAGACCTCGGACCGTGGCCATCAGCCAGTCGAGCAGGAAGACCAGCGGCTGGTTCATGTCCCGCTGACGGAGCAGGATGGTCGGCTCACTCCCCAGCGATTCCCGGGTCTGCATGATCGCCCCCCAGTCCGGGGTGACCTTCGCCAGCGCTTCGCGGCGCCCGTAGAGAAGGACGGCGGCCCGGCTGACCTCACCGTCGGGCAGCAGGCCGGTGGCCCGCAGGAACGCCGCCGGGTCCCGCTCGGCGAGATCGGCCAGATCATCGTGATCGGAGCGGCGAAGCAGAGTGGCGGCCTCTTCCAACGCGGCGGGAGAGATGGAGTCGAGGCCGAGACCTGACGGGAATGCCGTCCAGTCATAGTGTTCCCGCAGTGCGCGCAGGCCCCTGAGCTGGTCACCCGCGAGCGGCATGCACCCATCGTGGAGCCGGATCTTGTAGACCCCCTGCCGGGTGCTGTGGACGCCGACGCCTCTGGGCACCACCAGAACGAAGACCGGCTTGCCTTCCACCTCGTAGACATGAGGTCGAACGGTGATCGCGGGTGCCGTCTTCTCGTATACCGCCCGCACCAGCTCTTCGATCTGGTAGTTCGAAGGCACGCCCGGCACGGCGTCCTGAGCCGTGGCGGCCCGGTTCTTGACACCGATCACGATGGCGCCGCCCTCACCGTTGGCGAAGCAGACGGCGGTCTCGGCCAGCATCTCGCGAAAGTTCTGGCGAGCACGGGGCGAGCGATCGTTCGCGGTCTCCGGCGTCTCCTTGAAGTCGACGCTCGCGGACTCGATCCGTGAGGCGTCCCAGCCGTCACCGATCGATCCGAGGGCGGACTCGACCGTCTCAAGAGCATCCACAGCCATATGCTAACTCATATGATAAAGCCAGTCAGATGACGTCGTATCATATGCCGCATCACACTCGCTTCGACCTTGGTCAATCCAGGTGTGCGCCGATCTCCAGGCGTGAGATCCGGCCCGAGGCGTCGAGGGTGAATCGATAATCGAGGTCGACCGGGCTGCCGGGGAAGTTCCCCTCGACCCGGCAGGTGACCGTGGTGTCGTCGCCGCCGATCGGGGTCGAGGTGTAGTCGAACTCGGCCGACGTGCTGCCCAGCCACTCCCCGATCTCCGCGTGGCCACGGTAGTCGTGGCCGTCGTCGGTGACGTGGGCGTCCGGGGCGAAGGTGACCACAGCCGAGAGCGGGTCGGCGCCGGTCGAGAGGGTCAGGTAGGCGCGGATCGCGGCAGGATGCATCGGTCTGTTTCCTTTCAGAAGGTGGGGACGGTGCCGCCGTCGACCAGGTAGTCGGCGCCGATGACGCTGGCGGCGGCGTCGGAGACGAGGAAGCCGACGACCTCGGCCACCTCATGAGGTTCGGCGAACCTGCCCAGTGGGACACCGCCGAGGGAGTCGTACAGAGACCTCCAGGCCGCGTCGACATCCCCGCCGAACTGGGTCGCGAGGCGGCTGACCAGGCGGTCGGCGGACGGCGTGTGGATTCCGCCGGGTGAGACCGTGTTGACCCGCAGCCCGCGCGGGGCCAGCTCGTTGGCCAGGCCGAGGCTGTAGGCGCGCAGGGCGGCCTTCGCCGCGGCGTACCCGAGGGTGCCGTTCCACAGCGGCATGCGCGCCTGGATCGAGGAGACGTGCACGATCGCACCCCGGCCCTTCGCCAGCATGCCCGGGACGATCGCGCGGTCGAGCCGCACCGCCGACAGCAGGTTGAGATCGAGCTCCTGCTGCCAGGTGGCGTCGTCGAGCGCCGCGAACCCGCCACTGGGCGCACTCGACCCGCCCGCGACGTGAACCAGGATGTCGGGCGCCGGGACCTCGGCCGCGATCTCGGCGGCGGCCCCGGCCGAGGCCAGGTCGGCCGTGATGACCCTGTCGGCCGCGCTGCCCGGGGCGGCCGACCGGCCCACGGCGACCACCTCGGCACCGGCGGCCTTCAGCCGGTCGACGACGGCGGCACCGGTGCCCTTGGTGCCTCCGGCGACCAGGGCCAGGCGTCCGTCGAGAGAGAAGGACAGCAAATCTGCCATATCGGTTACTTCTAACTTAGAAGTTACTAGGTTGCTGCTAACATAGCAGTAACCTCGGCGAGGAGTCACCCATGGTCAGCAAGATCAGGCTGGAAGACCGCGAATGCCCACTGTCAGCCACGATGAGCATCGTCGGCGAGTGGTGGACGGTGCTGATCCTGCACGACTGCTTCGACGGCTACACGCGCTTCGACGACTTCCAGGCCAACATCGGCCTGTCGTCGAGCATGCTGACCAGCCGCCTGAAAACGCTGGTCGACCGGGGCATCCTCGACCGGCGGCCCTACCAGGAACGGCCGGTGCGCCACGAATACGTCCTCACCGACCTGGGCCGCTCACTGCGCCCGGTACTGGTCGCGATGGCGGCCTGGCGCAACGCGCAACTCGGCCCGGACGACCGCGCGATGATCCTCGTCGACAGGCGAACCGGCCTTGAGGCGGAACCGATGGTCGTCGACGCGATCACGGGCGAACGCGCCGACGGAGACGACTATGTGTTCGCGGCCGGACCGGCGGCGGGGCCGATCATGCGACAGCGCTACGAGAACAACGAGCGATCCACTGAAACGATCGCCTGATCACCGAGTTCGAAACTGGCTGGGGACTGGGCTTCTTCGCCGCCGTATCGCTTAGAGCTTCTAACGCAATGACGTGAGTCGGCGCCAGCAGATCAGGGCGCAGGCCAGGCTGAGGAATGCCTGGTGGATGTCGGCTCTGACTTCCCATCGGGTGCGCAGGCGGCGGAACGCGTGGAGCAGGGCGAAGGTCTGTTCGACAACCCAGCGGTGTTTGCCAGGCCGGAGCCGTGTGGAGTGCCGCGGCGGGCGATGAGCGGGCGGATCTGCAGTTCTCTGACCAGGCGGCGGTACTTGTCGTGGTCGTAGCCGCGGTCGGCCAGGACGACGTCGGGTCGCTGGCGGGGCCGGCCGCGTTTGCCCCTGATCTTGGGGATGGCGTGCAGCAGGGGCAGCAACTGGGTGACATCGTTGCGGTTGGCTCCGGTGAGGATCACCGCGAGCGGAATGCCGGTGGCATCGGTAATCAGGTGGTGTTTGCTTCCAGCCCGCCCTCGGTCGACGGGTGACGGGCCGGTCTGCGCCCCCCTTTTAGCGCTCTGATCTGCGAGGAATCGACTGCGGCTCTGGAGAGGTCCAGGGCATCGGCGCCGCGCAGGCGATCCAGCAGCACCTCGTGCAGCCGCTGCCACACCCCGGCCTTGTTCCACTC
>NZ_BBXD01000029.1:0-88400 GCF_001570545.1 Herbidospora mongoliensis
GGGTCACACATGGCCAGGGGCGGGACGCCGTGGCGGCGCAGGATCCGGGTGATGGTCCGGGCCGGCACCCCGGTGGCGGCCGCGAGACGATCAGGTCCGGCCCGCAGCTCGGCACGCGCGGCCAGCACGCGCTGCTCGGTGGCGGGCGGGGTGCGGCGGGGGCTGGTGCGCGGGCCGCTGCGCCGCTCATGCAGTCCCGGCCAGCCTTCCTGCTGGTAGCGGCGGACCCACCGGTGTCCGCATTGGCGTGAGACGCCCAGTTCGGCGGCCACGTGCGCGACCGGGCGGCCGTCGAACACGACACGGCGAACCAGCAGGCATCTGCCGTGAAATGTCAGCCGGGCGTTAGCGTGACCCATCAAGACCTCCGCGCGTGGGTGAAGCGACCAACTCCACTACGCCCGGAGGTCTTCTTCATGATCAATCACCGATGGCCACGTGTCACCAAGATCTCGGCCAAGTACAGCTAGCCGGTGATCTCGCCCTTGCGGTTGCAGCGGGGGCAGATCCGGTAGCGGCCCTGGAGGAGGCCCGATTCGAGAGTGCCCTTGCCCGCACAGCGAGGGCACTTTCGGAGGGGGTTGCGGGACGCCGCGACGTAGAGGATCAGGATCACGGCGAGGATGAACAGGACAGTGCCCATGGGACTCCCCTTTCAGGAGAGCTGCTGGACACTCAGCGTGCCGACGTGAGACGCATCTGTGCACTGTCATTCCGGTGAGGACAGCACATAAATACCTTTTTAGTCGGCGATGTAACTCACGGAGTTCACGTAGTAGCCAGCCGCCTTGGTGCCGCGCACGTGCAGGAACATGGCGCCGCCCTCGTAGGAGTAGGCGCAGCTGTAGCCCTTCGGCTCCTTGGAGCAGCCCTGCCAGTGGTAGGGGACACCGTTCGGGTCCCACTTGACCTTGAACAGGGTCTTGATGGCCCCGGCGGTGGCGATCTCGCGGGCGTTGTTCTTCTGGGTCAGCTTCCAGGTGGTGACGAAGCGCTGGGCCACCGTGGCGGGCTTGGTGATGTGCTGGGACATCCAGAAGCCGGTGACCTTGCCGTTCTTGACGAGCATGAGCATGCCGTTGAGGTCGCCCGGCACCTTCACGCTCGTGTGCACGAATCGGCACGTTCCACCGGCCGTGCAGCCCGCGAACTTGTCGGGCGCGCGGAACTTGTACTTGAGCATCTTGGTGACGACCGCGGGGGTCGCGTACTTGCCCATGGTCGTCTTGTTCTTCTTCAGCCAGCCGTCGAAGAGCTTCTTCGCCACGGTGGAGTGAGCGGGTGCGGCCTGGGCCTGGGCGGCGGGCGCGGCGATCGTGAGGAGGGCGGTGGCGCTTAACGCCGCGCCGGCGAGCATTGATCTTGAGGACATGGGCACACCCTAGAACCGCCCGCTTTACACCCGATAGCGGATGACTTGCCGGGGTAGTGCGAGGCGATGGCGATCTATGGCTTTCACGCTTCCCATGAACAGGTTGCTCCCGGTGATCTTCTGGACGCCGTCCGCCTGGCCGACGAGGCCGGGTTCGCGATGGCGATGTGCTCCGACCACATCGCGCCCTGGAGCGCCCGGCAGGGCGAATCGGGGTTCGCATGGTCGTGGCTGGGGGCCGCGCTCCAGGCCACGACCCTGCGGTTCGGCGTGGTGAACGCGCCGGGCCAGCGCTACCACCCGGCGATCGTCGCGCAGGCCATCGGGACGCTCGCGGCGATGTTCCCGGGCCGTTTCTGGGCCGCGCTCGGCTCAGGCGAGGCGTCGAACGAGCACGTCACCGGTGACCAATGGCCGCGCAAGGAGATCCGCCAGCAGCGGCTGCGCGAGTGTGTGGACGTCATCAGGGCGCTCCTCGACGGCGAGGAGGTCAGCCACGACGGGCTCGTCAAGGTCGACCGGGCGAAGCTGTGGTCCCTGCCGGCCGAGCCGCCGAAGCTGATCGGCGCGGCGGTCAGCGTGGAGACCGCCCGGTGGGTCGCCGAGTGGGCCGACGGGCTGATCACCGTGAACAGTCCCCGCTCGAAAGAGGTCCTGGACGCCTACCGCGAGGCGGGCGGGCGGGGGCCGGCTGCCGTACAGGTGCATCTGAGCTGGGCGCCGAGCGACGACGAGGCGCTGGCGATCGCGCACGACCAATGGAAGTCGAACGTGGTCGGGCCGCCCGGAAGCTGGGACTTCGACACCCCGGAGATGTTCGACAGCGTGGCCCGCTTCGTCACCCCCGACGAAGTGGCCAAATCGGTACTCGTCTCCTCCGACACCTCACAGCACACCGACTGGCTCCGGGGGTACGCCGAGGCCGGTTTCGACGAGGTTTATCTGCACCACGTGGGCCAGGAACAGACCCGGTTCATCGAGACGTTCGGCGCGAAAGTCCTGCCCGAGCTCACTACAGGTTGATCGCTCTGCAGTGGGCCAGTGATCGGTCAAGAAGTCCTCTGACCTGCGCGCGGATCATCGGGCGCGAACTCGTCAGCGATCTACGCTCGCGCTGACTTGTTCGCAACCCGGTGTTTCCAGGCGATGTGAGGATGACCAATGCGGTTTCTCAAATATGTGATCGGCATGGCCATGGCACTGCTGATCGGTTCGGTCGCACCGGCTCAGGCAGCGGACACCATCGTGACCTTCACGATCACGGGTGGCGCCCTCACCATCAGCGCCCCGGCGAGCATCAACCTGGGCAACACCACCGCAGGGGCCACCCTCCAGGGCACGATCGGCCCGGTCACGGTCACCGACCTGCGCGGCACGTTGCTCGGCACGTGGACGGCCAGCGTCTCCTCAACCAACTTCGTCACCGGTGGCGGCACCCCGAACGAGACGGTTCCGAAGGCCAGCGTCTCCTACGCCTCCGGCCCGGCCACCTCGAGCAGCGGCATCGGCGTCTTCGTGCCCGGTCAGCTGACCGTGCTGCTGGCCCAGCCGCTCGCCGCCTCGATCACCGCGTTCAGCGCGACCGCGCTGGTCGGCAACAACACCGTCACCTGGAACCCGACTCTCCAGGTGAACGTCCCGGCCGCTGCCGTCGCCGGTGTGTACACGGGGACGGTGACCCATTCGGTCGCGTAATCGCGCCGCTCTTCACCGGATCCTGATCGCGCCTCTTTTGGTCCTGCTTCCCGTCCTGGCCCTGACCGGCCAGGCGGTGGCGGAGCCGGAGGGGCAGATCGGGATCCGGCTGCTTGAGGCGCCAGAAGACAGAGCCGACGACCCGCGGGCGCGGGTGTACGTCGTCGACCACGTGAAGCCGGGGACCGTGATCCACCGGCGTTTCGCCGTGAACAACACCTCGCCGAAGTCGCAGACGCTGTGGCTCTACTCGGCCGGGGCGGAGATCAAGAAGAGAAAGTTCACGTTCTTCCCCGAACAGACCGGCAACGAGCTGTCGTCGTGGATCTCGTTCGGCCGGCCGGCGGTCACGCTGCCACCGGGCGGCCAGGAGATCGTCCAGGCCACCATCCGAGTGCCGCAGACCGCCTGGAAGGGCGAGCGGTACGCGGTCATATGGGCCGAGGCTCGCGCGCCGGTGACCAAGGAACGGAACGTCCAGGTCAACAACCGGGTCGGCATCCGCGTCTACCTCAACGTCGGGACCGGCGGCGAACCGCCGACCGACTTCCACATCGACAAGATCTGGGCGAGCCGCGACCCCGCCGGAAAGCCCCGCCTGGAGGCGCAGATCACCAACACCGGTCTGCGGGCCGTCGACATGACCGGTGAGCTGCGGCTCTCCGCCGGACCCGGTGGCACCTCGGCGGGACCGTTCAAGGTGACGACAGGGGTGACTCTGGCGCCCAAGGACGTGGGCACGGTCGAGGCGATCCTCGATCCCGCGCTTCCCGTGGGACCCTGGAGAGCGGATCTGGAACTGAAAAGCGGGCGGGTCACCCGATCCGCCGGCGGCACCGTGACGTTCCCGGTGAAGGCCAACGCGATGGCCGCCGTGGAACTGACCGGCCCCGGACTTCCCTCACTGCCCATCCTGCTCGCCGGAGCGTCGGCCCTGGCCGTGGCGGGCGGTGGCTACCTCATCTGGCGACGAGCCCGGAGGACTCCGTGAATTTGCGCGTGACGGCGGTGCTGGTCGCCGCCGTCGTGACGGCCACCCCCGCCTGGGCGTCCGGCGATCCGGGGATACCCGAGATCGACGACGACCGGACCTACCTGGTCGAGCCCTCAGTACCACCGGAGGAGAGCGGAACCTCGGGCGGCATCCTGGATGGCACACAGGAAAGCTCCGCCCAAGGAAGCCCGGAGTCGGAAGCGCTACGTGACGACGCCTCGCCCCCTCGAAAAAAGCCGAAAAAACCGGAAAAAGGCTCGTCGAAACGGCTGGCCAACGCCGGGCTGGCCGTCACCGCCCCCACATCCAGAGCCCTCGGCGCCACCACCATCGGCGGCCAGCTCTCGGCCCAGCTCGGCACGGTCACCGTGTCCGACACCCGCGGCCTGGGCGGCCTGCTGGGCTACACGGCCACGGTGAGCTCGACCGTCTTCACCACCACGATCGGTGGCAACTCGTCGACGATCGCGAAAGCCAACATCTCCTACTGGTCGGGCCCGGCCACCTCCTTCTCGGGCGTCGGCGTATTCACCCCGGGACAGGCCACGGCGGCGCTCGCGGTCGTCCTCACAGGGACGGCGACGGCGTTCACCGTGACGCTGGCGTTGGGAAACACCTCAGCCGCGTGGAATCCGACCGTAATTGTCAGAATTCCGTCATCGGCGGTAGCGGGTTCCTATTCGGGAACAATCACGCATTCGGTCGCGTGAAAAAGATCAACGCTGCCGCAGGAGGCGGCAGGCCGACGGAAACCGACAACGGGATGGAGGGGGAAGCATCCCGTTAGGAAAAGTCGGTAATTACAGGGTCATCTGCCGTTCGATGTTGCGCAGGTTGTGACGGGCGAGCGCGAGGTTGGAGCGCTCGCGGTCGAGGACGAGGTAGAGGAACAGCTGGCCACCTGCGGTCTTGAGCAGGCGGATGATGTGGTACTGACCGCTCAGCGTGATCAGGATGTCCTCGATCTCGTCGTTGATGGCGAGGGAGGACATGGTGCGCAGTTTCGCCCGCACCACCTCGGTGTTTCCTGCAGCGGCGACCTCAAGGTCGAGTCCCCGGCCACCACCGATCGTGCCGAGGCTCATGCCGCTGCCGTAGTCGACGAGCGCGGCGCCCGTCGCTCCGTCGATGGCCATGGCCTCTTTTAGTGCGGTTTCGATGTTCATGATGCTCAATCCAATGCTGTTGTGCTTGCAGGGACATAAGGTAACTCTTGCGGCCTCAGATAGTGAAGGGCACAAAAGTGTCATCGCACCACCTCGTTCACCCCGCGGACGTCGAGTCCATGCTCCGTATGGGCGAGCCCATCAGCGGTTTCCATCTGCTCCGCGTGATGGGAAGTCCGGGCGGAATCATTCATGTCCGTGAGGGCCTGGTGATCTCCGCGACGACACCGGCGTCACCCGGTGCCGAATCCCTGCTGATCCGCTCGGGGCGGGTCAGCGAGGAAGCCTGGAACGAGGCGTACACCGCAGGAGCACCCCAGGACCGGCTGGCCGCGGAACTGGTCGACCGTGGCAGCGTGGGCGAGGCCGGGCTGCAGGTGGTCTGCCTGTCGGCGGTCTTCGACGCGGCCTTCGCGATGGCCCTGTTCGGCATCGAGGACAGCCAGCCCGAGGTGATCGGCCCCAACGACGTGCCGCCGCCTTTACCGGTCCGGCCCGGCATCCCCCGTGAGTGGCTGGCCCGCGAGACCACCCGTCGGCTGACGATCACCGACGAGTGGCGTGAGCTGGGCGTCACTCCGTTCATCCGCCCGACAGCGGTGCGGCCGATCACGCCGATGCAAATCGGCGCGGATCAGCTGCGCCACGACATCCTCGTCAAAGCCAACGGACGACGGACACCCAGAGACATCGCCTTCGCCCTCGGGCAGGGCCTGTTCGTCGTGCTCAAGGAGATCTCCTCCCTGGTCAGTGAAGGGCTGCTGGCCATCGCCCCGCCTCCTCCGCCGCCGGTCGTCGAAGAGCACGTGGTGGTCGTCGAAGACGAGCGCAAGCCACCGAATCTGCCCCGCCGCCGACCCGGCACCAGCAGGATCGCCAGACTGCTGGGCGCCGACCTCCGTAATGGCAAGTAACGAAAGTCAAGAACCATGTCACTGAGCGCCCTGAAGGCGGAACTGCAGTCCCTGCGCGAGCGCGTGACGGGAGTGATGGAGTCGGCCGTCGCCACGGTCGACGGCCTGGTCGTCGGCGCCGACACCGACACCGTCTCCCCCGAGACCGTGTCTGCCCTGGCGGCCGCCACACTCGGCCTCGGCAAACGTTTCGGGTACGAGGTAGGGCTCCATGAGCTGCGGGAAGTGGTCATCCGCTGCCGCGGCGGCTACATCGTCGTGTACGCGCTGGGCAACATCGCGCTGCTGGCGATCCTCGCCGACGAGGGGCTCGACGTGACCCGGCTGCACGTCGAATCACGGCCGACCGTCGAACGCTTGACGCACCTGCTCGCCAGCGAGCGGGCCCGAGCCTAGAAGCAGAACGCGGGGGGCCGCCGGCGCGTACGCGCCGGCGTCGGGGTCAGGCCGTTCGGCGCCGCGACAGGGCCACACCGGCCAGGCAGAGCGCGCCGCCGGCCAGGGCCAGCCAGGTCGGGGTCTCCCCCAGCAGCACCCAGGCCATCAGGATCACGATGGCCGGAACCACGTAAGTGGTGGCGCCCATCTTCCCCGCGGTGGTCCGCGCCAGGGCGTAGGCCCACGTCGTAAAAGCCAACGCTGTTGGGAAAATCCCCAGATAAATCAGGTTCAGCGTGGCCGACAGCGGCGCTTCGGCCGCCTGGCTGACGAGCTGTCCGGCGAACGGCAGACACGTGACCATGCCGATGAGACAGCCGAAGGTGGTCACCTGGAGCGCCGAGGCGTGCCGTAGCGCCGGCTTCTGGACGATCGTCGCGATCGCCCACGTCACCGCGGCCACCACGCAGAGCGCCACACCGAGGATCGAGGCCCCGCCTCCCTCGGACATGGAGAAGCCGACGACCACGGCGCCGGCGAACGACACGGCCATGCCGATGAGCAGCCGACGCGGGAAGCCCTCTTTGAGGAACAGGCCCGACAGCACCGCGATGATGATCGGCCCGATGTTGACGACCATGGCGGCGGTCCCGGCGTCGACCTCCTGCTCGCCCCAGTTGAGGGCGATCATGTAGATCCCGAACCACAGGACGCCGGAGATCGCGATCCCCGGCCAGGCCGCACGCGGCGGCAGCCCCTCGCGGCGGATCAGCAGGATGATCCCGAGGGCCAGCGTCCCGGCCAGCATCCGGCCCAGCGCGAGCGCTCCGGGGGAGTACGAGACGACGGCGTGCCGGATGGACACGAAGGCGGACGCCCACAGCACCACGGTCACCCCGGCGGCGATGAGGGCACGACGGTCCACGCTCGTCACGTTTTGTTCCACGGTGGGCACTTTAGGGGGACACCCGCTCCCTACGCATCACGGTTTCGCGACCCATTGACAAGGAAGTTTTTTACGTACAAAATTGATTTTGCGATGAGAGACGTCCTGTACCTGGAAGAGATCGAGCAGGCCGAAGCCCTGCTCAAGCCGCAGCGCATCGACGTGCTGCGGCGGCTCGCCGAGCCGCGCACCTGCGGCGAGGTGGGCGCGATCTTGGGCCAGACCCCGCAGCGGGTCTACTACCACGTGAAGCGCCTGGTGGAGGCCGGGCTGGTCGAGCAGGTGTCCGAACGGAAGGTGCGTGGCATCTCCGAGGGCATCTACCAGGCCACCGCCCGGTCCTACTGGCTCTCACCCCGGCTCGTCGGCCACATCGGCCTGGGCCGGGCCCGCGACGAACTCAGCCTGGGCCACCTCCTCGACCTGGTCGAAGAGGTTCAGGCGGACATCGCCGCACTCGACCGTTCACTTCCCGAGCTGCCGTCGATCGGTGTCTCGGGCGACATCCGCGTCCCCCCAGAGCTTCGGCCGCAGTTCCTGGCCGAACTCCAAGCCACACTGCAGGCCCTTTTCACCAAGTACGGCGGTTCGGAAGGCGACCCTTTCAAGCTCGTCGTGGCCTGCTACCCCAGCCAGCAAGGAGAACAGAAGTCATGACCGAGCCGATGACGTCCGTCCGCATCCAGGCCCCGCTGAAGACCGTGTTCCACGCCCTGACCGACCCCGCCGAGATGCGCGCGTGGTTCGCCGAGCACGCCGAGGTCGACCTCCCGAACCGGTATGAGTTCTGGGGTCGCTACACCCTGGACGGCGACGCCCCCCACCAGCGCGTCATCGAGGCCGGCGACGACGTGATCAAGTTCGCCTGGACGCTCGACGACACCGAGACCACCGCCGAGCTCCGGCTCACCGAGACCGACGGTGAGACCACGGTGGCGGTGACGCAGTCTCACTTCGACCGTGAGCTCATCTTCTCGGGCAGCCCGAGCCCGCTCGGCGCGCTGGAGACCTTCTGGGCGCTGGCCCTCGGTAACCTGGCCGACCACGTCGAGGGCCGCAAGCTCGGCCCGCGGGTCGACTACACCGCCAAGGTGAGCGAGTTCTCCGCCACGCTCGAGATCGACGCCCCCACCGACCGGGTCCGCACCGCGCTGACCGACTCCGAGCAGGCGTCCACATGGTTCGGCTACCCGATCGGGATCGAGCCCGAGGTCGGCGGCCGGTTCGCGATGGGCGGCCTTGAGGCGGCCGGCGACCACGCCGCCAAGTTCGTCGCCCTCGACGACACCTCGGCGAGGATCGACTGGGGCAGCATGGTGACGAGCTGGGAGCTCGACGGCTCCGGCGGCAAGACCACGCTCACCTTCGTGACGAGCGGGTTCGACGCGGCCCAGCCGCCCTACGCCTCCTGGGCCGGCTGGCTCAGCGGGCTGGTCGAGCTGCGTCGCTACCTGGAGCAGCCGAACTGGCGGTCGGTGTTCGTCCAGGGTTGAGCAGCCGGGGCAGTCTCGGCGGGCTGAAGAACCCTTCGGCGATCGCCGAGGCGATGCCCACCCTGACGAGGTCGCGGGTGTCCCCGTACGCGAGGAAGCGGGGCACCCACTCAGGGCGATACTTCACGTTGGCCCGGTAGAGCGCTTCGAGCTGCCACCAGCGTGACAGGAACAGCAGGGTGCGCCGCCAGGCCCGGATCACCGGGCCCGCGCCCATCCTGGCGCCCTCCTCGAAGGCCGACCGGAAGACCGCGAAGTTGAGCGAGACCCGTTCGACCCCGAGCCAGCCGGCGTTCCTGACCAGCCCGGCGACCATGAACTCGATCAGCCCGTTCTCCGCCGACCGGTCGCGGCGCATCAGGTCGAGTGAGAGCCCCCGGTCGCCCCACGGCACGAACGACAGCAGGGCGGCCTCGTCGCCGTCCTTGGTGAGGCTCTCCACCAGCACACACTCGGCGTCGCGCGGGTCACCCAGACGGCCGAGAGCCATCGAGAAGCCGCGTTCGGTCTCGGTGTCGCGCCAGGCGTCGGCCCGTTCGCTGATCAGCCGCATCTCCTCGGGCGCGAGGTCGCCGTGGCGGCGGATCCGGAGCTGATATCCGGCCCGTTCGACCCGGTTGACGGCCTGCCGGACGCCGCGCATCTCCCGGCCCTGCAGATTGAACCGCTTGACCTCGATGACGGCCTCGTCGCCGAGTTCGAGCACCTTCAGCCCGGCCCGCTGGTAAGCCCTGGCCCCTTCGGCGCCCGCGCCGATGGCGGCCGGGATCCAGCCGAACTCGCGGGCCTGGCCGGTCCACGCCCTGATCGCGTGGTCCCACGCCTCGGGATCGCCGAGCGGGTCGCCACCGGCGAGGGTGACCCCGTTGACCACCCGGAACGACACAGCGGCCTTGCCGCTCGGCGAGAAGATGACGCTGCGGTCGCGGCGGGTGGCGAAGTAGGCCAGCGAGTCGCGTTCGCCCAGCAGCGCCCGCAGCCGCTCTTCCTCGTCCGGCGCCAGCACGGCCCGCTGCCGCTGCGACCGGAACAGCACCGCGAAGGCCACCAGCAGGGCGATGGCGCTGATCAGCCCGATCACGAACGAGATCCAGGCCGACGGGTGGCCGTACATCTCGACCTCGATCACCCCGCCGAGCGTCCGGCTGAGCACCCAGACCGCCCGCGCGGATCGCAGCAGATCGCCGGGGAAGAAAATGGTCAGCAGGTAGCCGACGACGTACGACACCCCGAGCAGCCCGATCATCGTGGCCACCGCCTTGCGCACCGACGCGGGCTGCACCTTGGCGAAGAACTCGGCCCGCCCCCACCACAGGTAGGCGATGAGGAAGAGGGCGACCACCCCGGAGACGATCACCTCGTTGAGCACCCGGTCCCGGTCGGGCACCTCGGCCATCGGCGCGATCGCCAGCAGCGGCGTGGCGATGATGCTGAGCAGCACCGAGAACGCCAGCAGCCCTACGAGCAGCCACCAGGCCACCCGTTTGCGCCGGGCCAGCGCCCCGGCGAGCAGCCCGAGGAACGCGGCGTAGGCCAGGTTGGGCGTGAGCGGCACCGTGTAGTCGTTGATCAGCTCCGTCAGCGGCCGCGCCACCCGGCGCAGCGACGGCACGATCGCGATGGCCGCCGAACAGATCGCCAGCACGGTCAGCACGATGGACGCGACCCGCGGCACGTCACCCCGCGCCATCCCGTTCCCCCTTATTCAGTCACCGACGGGGACATACCCCATCTCCGCAGGTCAAAAGCGGGCGGAGTGCGCGGCGGCGCGATCCGGAGGCAGATCACCGCAGCCGCCAGACCGCACATGGTGGCCAGCAGATGGCCCAGATTCCAGATCGTGCCGGTGAACACGACCGGCGCCCCGACCCCGACGGCGAGCGCGATGACCCCAGTCGCCCGCCACCGCCCGCGCATCAGGATCACGGCGGCGGCCACCCCGGCGACCATGATGTAGCTGACCCCGACGTCGGTCGTGAACGCGAGCCGGGCCGGCGCCAGCCCGTTGGTGATGGCGTGATACTCCACGAGCGCGGTCAGCAGCGAGCCGAGCACATGCCCGCACAGGCCGATCAGGATGATGCGCGGCGTCCCGTAGCGCTGCTCGCCCCAGGCGACGACGGTGGCGTACACGAACACGTAGAAGGCCAAGAACGCGCCGCGGTCCGAGACCCAGAGCGCGCTGTCGGCGAGCACCACGAGCGGACTGGCGGACAGCCGCACCAGGTTGGTGCTCTGCATGGTGGTCAGCACGTCGATCAGATCCGGCGGGCCGGTCCGCTGCAGCAGCGTCGAACTGCTGAACACCACGATGTAGGTGAACGTCGCCGGCGCCGCGAGGGCCCATCGATGGACGAATCGCGTGTACGGCCTCCCGAAATCCACCGCCCTGCCCGCCGGCCCCCACCACCGCGACAACCCCCGGAGGAGATACCACACCACCGTGACCAGCACGAACACCGAACACAAGATCATGCGGCACCCCGGCTTCCCCCCGTAGGGGGAGACATGTCCAGACCCGGGTCGGATACGCGGCGACGGTCCCCTTCTTTACCGTCGAGGCATGTTCGCACTCACCGCTCTCGCCGCCGGCCTCGCCCTCCTGCTCATGGGCAACATCGCCGGGCTGTTCTACGCCTACTCGGTCTCGGTCATCCCGGGGCTCAACGCGTCGCGGGCCGACCACGCCGTCGCCGCGATGCAGCAGATCAACCTCAAGATCCTCAACCCGGTGTTCTTCGCCTCGTTCATCGGCGCGCCCCTGGTCGCGGCGGTCGCCGGGGTGCTGCTGCTGAGCTCGGGGCAGCGCGCCGCCGCCGTGCTGATCTTCGCCGGGGCGGCCGTGTACGTGCTGGGCGCCTTCGTCCCGACGATGATCGTGAACGTGCCGCTCAACAACGCGCTAGTGGCGGCCGGGGACATCACAGACCCCGCGCGGGCCGCCCAGGTCTGGGCCGCGTTCGCGCCCAAGTGGGCGCCGTGGAACCACCTGCGCACGCTCGCGAGCTGCGCCGGGCTGCTCCTGACGGGTGCAGCCCTGTTCGTCTGGGCGGGCAACCGTTGATCCCTCCCTATGCTGGGGAGGTGCGCGAGACCTTTGAACTGGAAGACGACTTCATCCCGCTCTGCGATCTGCTGAAATACCTGTCCGTCGCGGAGAGCGGCGGCGAGGCCAAGCACCTGATCGCCGAGGGTTACGTGCTGGTCAACGGCGACGTCGAGCTGCGCAAGCGCTTCAAGGTCCGGCCCGGCCACGTGGTGAGCGGCGACGGCTTCGAGATCCAGGTCGTCGCCGCCCGATAGCTACTGCCGAGGTTCGGCCACGAAGACGACGCCGTTCCCGGCCACCTCGAAGGCTCCGGCCGAGGCGGCGTGGAAGGCCGAGTCGCCCGGACGCAGCGTGAGCCGGCCGTCGACCACGACCTCACCCTCGACGCAGACGGCGATCCGGGGCACCCCGCCCGGCAGCGTGCGGCCGTCGCCGGGGGCGATCCGGCGGAGCTGGAACTCGGGGCAGTAGGGCAGGTAGAGGCCGTCGACGGGGGCGATCTCTGCGGGCTGCTCGTTCGGGTCGGTGATCCGCAGCAGCTCTTCGATGTCGATCGGCTTGGGGGTCAGCCCGGCCCGCAGCACGTTGTCGGAGCTGCCCATGATCTCGACGCCGAACCCGCTCAGGTAGGCGTGCAGAACCCCGGCGCCGAGGTAGATCGCCTGGCCGGGAGCCAGCTCGTGACGCCGCATCAGCAGCGGCGCCAGCACGGCCGGATCGCTCGGGTAGGTCGCCGCGAGGGTCGCCACCAGCGGATCGCCCGACGCCCGCACGATGTCCGCCACCAGTTGGGGCCGCACGTCCGCGGGCAGTTCGAGCAGCACCCGCAGCGCGCCGAGCACGTCACCGCCGGCCAGCCGGTCGACCACCGGGCGCAGCGCGGGCAGTTCGAGGGCCGCCACCAGTTCGGCCGCCTCCGGCCCGGAGCGGAACCCGGCCAGCGCGGTGAACGGCGTCAGGGCGACGATCATCTCGGGCTTCGGCCACGGGTCGGAGTAGTTCTTGTCGCCCCGCAGGAACCCTTCGGCCGCCTGGTCGAGGGTCGGGTGGACCTGCATGGACAGGGCCTGGTCGACCGCGATGAGCTTCATCAGGTAGGGCAGCCGCTCCCCGAACCGCTCGATGACCTCGGCCCCGAGCTCACCCACGGGATCAGCGGCGATGATCTCGTTGAGCGCGTTCTCCACGCCGCTCCGCGACAGGCGCGACGGGCCCGACGGATGCGCCCCGAGCCACATCTCCGCCTCGGGTCCGGTCGCGGTACGGCCGGTCAGCGCGGCGATGGCCGTGCGGGAACCCCATCCGTAGTCCTTGATCGGGTTGGTGAGCAGGTCCACGTCTACGTCCTCGTAAGTCGGTGAGCGGTTCTCCGGTCAACAGGATGTCACTCACCCCGGAGTGCGAGGGCCGCCGCCCCGAACAGCCCGGCGTCCCGCCCGAGGCCGGTCGCCTCGACCTTCACCCGCCGCAGGAACCCGAGCCCCGCCTGGTCGGCCACCGCCCGCCGCAGCGGCGCCAGCAACGTGGCTCCCGCTCCGGCCACCCCGCCACCGATCACCACGTTCTCGACGTCGAAGAGGGCCGCCGTCGTCAGCACCGCCGTGGCCAGCGCGCCCGCCGCCCGGTCGAACGCCTCGACGGCCACCGTCACGCCCCGCTTGGCGTCGGCGGACAGGGCCCGCGAGTCGACCGGCCGTCCGGCCCAGAAGGTCGGCTCCACCGCCTGCTGCCAGCCGTTGGCCAGCGCCCACCGCACCATCGAGGGCCCGGACGCGATCGTCTCCACACACCCGACGGCCCCGCACCGGCAGGTCTCCCAACCTTCACCGGCCCGGATGTGCCCGATGTGCCCGGCGTTCCCCGTCGACCCGAGGTGCGGCCTCCCTTCGAACACCAGCCCGCCGCCGATGCCGGTCGAGACCACGACGCCGAGCAGCGCCCCCGCCGAGAACGCCCCCCGCCACCACTCGCCGAGCGCCATCACCTGCCCGTCGCCCGCGAGGTGGACCGGCACCCCGGGTAACAGCCCGCACACGGTTTTGACCAGCGGAAAGTCCCGCCAGGCCAGGATGTTCGCCGGGCTGACCGTGCCCCGCACCGCGTCCAGCGGCCCGGCCACGCCGATCCCGACGCCGGTCAGCCCCTCTTCGGAGATCAGCCCCGGTACGACGATCCGCGCCACCAGGTCCTTCAGCGTCGCCGTGGGATCGGGGCCCACCGGCATCTCCAGCTTGGCGGTGATCACTCCGGCGGGTTCGACCGTCGCGGCGGCGAACCTCGCGCCCCCGATCTCGATCGCCAGGACGGTCATGGCATCTCGTTGACGCAGCGGAGCACCGGATAGGCCGTCAGCGCCGCCGTGTCGAGATCCTCGCCCGTCACGACGAAGGTCGCGGTCTCGCCGGGGAGCAGGGTGACGAGCATGTCGTCGACGGTCGCGCCGGCGTCGAGGCGGTCGGGGAACAGTGCCAGGTCGCGGACCAGCGTGCGGGCCGTGACCTCTACTCGTACGCCGTCATCGAGCCGCTCGGTCGTCACGTCATAGGCCGCTGCCGGAAGGTCGGTGGTGAGGAACCGCAGGGCCCGGAGGTCTCCCACCGACGCCGACAGGAGTTCCTGCCCGCCGTCTCCGCGCACCATCGAGGCGGGCAGCGGGACGGTCATCGCCCCGCGCGGCGCCAGGCGGACCGGGAACCGCTCCCGGGCCAGCACCTCGCCGGTCACCGTCAGCCGGACCACCGACAGGTCGGCGTGCCACTCGCCAGAGGTGTCGTTGACCACGGCGACGGTTTCGGGGTTCTGGAAGGTGACGAGCCGGTCGGCGAAGCTGCGGCGCAGGGCGTACCAGAGCGGCTTCCTGCGGCCGTCGCCGTCGACGGCGGCCCACGAGGTGACCGGCCAGCAGTCGTTGAGCTGCCAGACGATCGTGCCCATGCAGTAGGGCATCAGCGAGCGGAACCGTTCGACGCCGAACGCCATCGCGTGGGCCTGGTTGAGCTGGGTGTAGTAGTGCCAGTCGTCGAAGTTCTCCGGTTTGGGCAGGTGGTCGCCGAGGCCGCGCAGGAGCTTGCCGTTGCCGTCGTCGGCCTTCTGGTGGTGCAGGACGCCCTTGGACGAAGGGGTCAGCGGCTCGTCGGAGACGGCGCGGCGGAGGGTCGCGAAGGCGGGCGGCCCCTGGAAGCCGAACTCGGCGACGAAGCGCGGGGTGTAGGTGCCGTAGAAGGTGTAGTCCTCGCGGTTCCAGACGGTCCAGATGTGGGTGGTGCCCTGAGAGGGGTCGTTGGGCGGGGCGTCGGGACTGCCCGAATACGGCGAACCCGGCCAGTAGGGGCGGGTGGGGTCGAGATCCGCGACGATCTTGGGAAGCAGGTCGAAGTAGAAGCCGGCGCCCCAGCTACGGCCGTCGAGGCGGTCCTGCCAGCCCCAGTCGGCGTGCCCTTCGAGGTTCTCGTTGTTGCCGCACCACAGCACGAGCGAGGCGTGGCTGGACAGCCGGGTGACCTGCTGGCGGGCCTCCGCCTCGACCTCGGCGCGGAACGGGCCCTCTTCCGGGTAGGCGGCGCAGGCGAACGGGAAGTCCTGCCAGACCATGACGCCGAGGGCGTCGGCCTGGGCGTAGAAGTCCTCGCTCTCGTAGAGGCCGCCGCCCCAGACGCGCAGCGTGTTCGCGCCGGTATCCACAGCCTGTTGAAAACGTTCGGCGACGCGCTCCCTGGTCACCCGGTTGGGGAAGCAGTCGTCGGGGATCCAGTTGAAGCCCTTCATGAAGACCGGCCGGCCGTTGACCTTCAGGCGGAAGGCCTCGCGGTCGAGCTCAAGAGAGCGGAAGCCGATCTCCTTGGCCCACACGCTGTCGCCCACGCTCACGTTCAGCGTGTAGAGGGCCTGCTCGCCGTGGCCGCGCGGCCACCAGAGGTCGGGCTCGGGCACGGTCAGGGTGATGACGGCGGTGCGCTCGCCTGGCGCCAGACGTACACGATCTTCGACCCCCGCGACGGACGCGGTCACGGTGAGCGGCGCCTGCGCGGCGCGGTCGACGGTGACGTGGACGCGGACCCTGCCGTCCCGCCCGTCGAGAGTGACCAGGGGGCGGACCTCGGCGAGCCGGGCCGAAGACCAGGTCTCCAGGTAGATGGGCCGCCAGATGCCCGAGGTCACCACGGTCGGGCCCCAGTCCCAGCCGAAGTTGCAGGCCATCTTCCTGATGAACTGGTAGGGCTCGCCGTAGGCGCCGGGCCGGTCGCCGAGCGCGGCCCGCTGCTTCTCGGCGTAGCCGTAAGGGGCCTCGAACAGCACCTTCAGCGTGTTGCGGCCCTCTTTGAGCAGGTGGCGGGCCGGGAAGCGGTAGACGCGGTGCTGGTTGGCGGTCTGCCCGACCTGCACCCCGTTGAGGATCACCGTCGCGGCCGTGTCGAGGCCCTCGCAGACGAGATCGGCGCGCTGGTCACCGGGGTCGGTCCAGTCGAAGTTCGTCTCGTACGACCAGTCGGTGCGCCCGATCCATTTCAGCTTGTTCTCGTTGTCGTCGAGATAGGGATCGGGGATCACCTCCGCGTCGAGCAGGTCGGTGTGCACGCATCCGGGCACCGTCGCCGCCAGCCCCGCCACGACCGGGCGCGGCTGCCCGGTCGACGAGACGGCGGTGACGGTCCAGCCCTCGTGCAGCGTCCTGATCACGACGCGTCCTCCCATTTCGTGTGCAGTTGCGGCACCGACGCCAGCAGCTTGCGCGTGTACGCGTGTTCGGGCTGCTCGAACACGGCGTCGGTGGCGCCGTACTCCACGATCCTTCCCTTGTGGAGCACGACGGTCCGCTCACTGATGTAGTTGCCCAGCGCGAGGTCGTGGGTGATGAACAGGACCCCGAGACCGCGCAGTTTCAGGTCGGCGAGCAGGTTCAGCACGTCGATGCGGGTGGACGCGTCCAGCATCGAGATGATCTCGTCGGCGACCAGGTATTCGATGTCGAGCAGCAGCGCCCGCGCGATCAGCAGGCGCTGGAGCTGGCCGCCGGAGAGCTGGTGGGGGAACTTGTTCAGCACCGCCTCCGGGCTGAGCCGCACCGCATCCAGTGCCGATTCGATCTTTGAAGTCCACTCCTTGTCGGGTACACCCCTGAAATAGACCTCGCGGAGCATCCCGAAGACGCGGTCGGCCTTGAAGACCGGGTTGTAGGAGCTGAACGGGTCCTGGAAGACGCCCTGGACCTTGCGGTAGTAGTCGCGTTTGCCCATCTGGCGGATGTCGCGGCCGTCGATGGAGATGGTTCCGGCCGTGGGCGTAAGGAGCCGGAGCACCATCTTGCCGATCGTGCTCTTGCCGCTGCCGCTTTCGCCGATGAGCGAAACGACCTCGCCCGGCTTGATCTCGAAGCCGGCCTCGTCGACCGCCGTCATGGTCTGCCCGCCGAACGCGCCGATTCGGTAGACCTTGGTGACCCCGTCGAGTTTCAGCATCAGGCGGCCTTCCAGCAGGCGACGACGTGGTCCTTCTCGACCTCGACCGGGGGCGGTTCCTCGGCGCACTTGTCGAAGGCCAGCGGGCAGCGGTCCCGGAACCGGCATCCGGGGACGGGGTTCAGCAGGGAGGGCGGGTTCCCGGGGATGCCGGTGAGGCGTTTGTCGGCGTAGCGCACGCCGACCTCCGGGAGCGAGGAGATCAGGAGCTGGGTGTACGGGTGTTTCGGCGCGTTCACCACGACCCCCGCCGGGGCCTTCTCGGCGAGCTTCCCGGCGTACATGACCATGATCGTGTCGGCGAGCTGGTTGGTCAGGGAGATGTCGTGGGTGATGAACAGCATCGACTTCACGAAGCCCCGGTCGCGGAAGCCCTTCAACGTCGTGACCACGGCCTTCTGGGTGGAGACGTCGAGGGCCGAGGTGATCTCGTCGGCGATCAGCAGCGACGGGTTGAGCAGGGTCGAGATGACCATGACCATGCGCTGCTTCATGCCGCCCGACAGCTCGATCGGGTATTTGCCGAGGACCTCCCGGGGGAGTTCGACCAGGTCGAGCCGGTTGTGCAGCTCGTCGAGGTCGAGTTTCACCTTGCGCGAGTCGAGCAGTTCCCGGACCATCCGGCCGATCTTGCGGGTCGGGTTCATCGCGCTCATCGAATATTGCGGGATGAGTGAGACCTGCTTGAACCGGTAAGGGTTCATCTTGACGTCGTCGCCGATCGGCAGAACCTGATCATCGAGGGTGACGCTGCCCCCGACGTGCTTCATCCGCCCGTCGAGCCTGATCAGCGCCTTGCCCAGCGTGGTCTTCCCGCAACCCGACTCCCCTGCCAGGCCGAGGATCTCGCCGTCTTTGACGCCGAAGGAGACCCCGTCCAGGGCTTGGACGTCACCCTTCAGCGTCCGGTAATAGACCCGGAGGTCGTCGACTTCCAGGGTCACTAGAGCTCCCTCAGCTTCGGGTTGAACACTTCGTCGAGGCCGACGTTGGCGACGTACAGGGCACCGACGATCAGCGTGATCCCGGCCCCCGGCGGGATGAACCACCACCACAGGCCCAGATGCATCGCGCTCCACTGGTGGGCCTGTTGCAGCATCAGGCCGAGGGAGACCGCGTCGGTCGGGCCGAGGCCGATGAAGTCGAGCGAGGAGGCGATCAGGATCGAGCCGCCGAACAGCAGGATGAACGTGAGCAGCAGGTAGGAGCTCATGTTCGGGGCGATCTCGCGCATGATGATGCGGCCCGACCCGACCCCGCTCAGCCGGGCGAGGTCGACGAAGTCGCGGCTGCGCAGCGAGAACGTCTGGGCCCTGATCGACCGGGCCGCCCAGGGCCACTGCGTCAGCCCGATGAACAGCGCCTGCATGCCCGCGCCGCGCACGCCGATGTAGGCGTTCAGGATGAACAGCACCGCCAGGGTCGGCAGCACCAGCACGACGTTGGTGAACATGGTGAGGATCTCGTCGATCCAGCCGCCCTTGTATCCGGCCAGGAAGCCGATGGCCATCCCGATGACCGCCGCGATGCCCCCGCCGAGCGCGCCGACCAGGAAGGTCGTCCGCAGGCCGTGCACGAACTGCGCCCACAGGTCCTGCCCGAACGTGTTGGTGCCGAGCCAGAACTCGCCGCTGGGCGGCTGCATCTGCATGCCCACGTATTCGCTCGGCGGCTTGTCGATGAAGAACGGCCCGATGACGCCGATGCCGAGCAGGATCAGGATGATGCCCATACCGACCAGGAGCTTGGTGTTGCGCAGCGCGAAATAGAGCGCCTCCCAGCGGACCGGCGGACGTAGGGGTTCGACAGTCGTGGTGGTCATGCGGAGGCTCCCGCCATTCCGACTCGGGTCCGCGGATCGACGATCACGTAGATCACGTCGATGATGAAGTTGGCGATCAGCACGCCCAGCACGATGAACAGGAACGCCCCCTGCAACAGGAAGAAGTCCTTGTTCTGGATGGCCGCCAAGATCAGACTGCCGAGTCCCGGGTACGAGAACACGATCTCCGTCACCAGCGCACCGGCCACCAGGACGCCGAGTTGCAGCGCGAGACCGGTGATCTGCGGCAGCACCGCGTTCCTGAAGGCGTAGCGCCGGATGAGTTTCTGCGGCGCCCCGAGCGCCGACAGGTAGTTGGCGTAGTCGGATTCGAGCTCGTAGATGATCACGTTGCGCATGCCGATCGCCCAGCCGCCCAGCGCGACCAGGAACAGCGACGCGAACGGCAGCACCCAGTGCCAGAGCAGGTCGACGAAGAAGGGCCAGGTGAACGAGGGCGTCATCGAGAAGCTGTAACCGCCGGCCACCGGGAAGATCCCCCACACGATGCCGAACCCCCAGGCCATCAGGGCGGCCAGCCAGAGGTAGGGGGTGGCGGTCAGGACGTAGGAGACCGGCAGGACCGTGTTGTCCAGCACCTTGCGGCGCGCGGCGAGCGCGCCGAGCCGGTTCCCGATCACCCAGCTGATCAGGATCGACGGGATGAGCAGGGCCAGCGAATAGGGCACCGCGCGGGTGAGCAGGTCGGCGACCGGCGTCGGGAACGCCCACAGACTGATCCCGAAGTCACCGCGGAACAGCGCCCCCCACGAGTTCAGATACTGCTGCCACCAGGGCTGATCGAAGCCGAACAGGTTGTTGTAGTAGACGCGCAGGGCCTCCTGGGCCTCCGGCTGCGCGACCCTGGCGCGGGCCAGCATGCTCGCGACGGGGTCACCCGGCATGAGGCGCGGCACCAGCCAGTTGACCGTCACGGCCATGAAGAAGGTCAACCCGTAGACGAGCAGTTTCCTGCCGAAATATCGACGCAAAAGGGGTTCTCCCTAGGGAGGCCCTCCTCCCCTCGAGAAGGAGGGCCAGGGCGAAAAGGACTAGGGAGCGACCGGCTGCAGCGACGCGAGGGACTCGAAGCCGCCGAGTTCGAGCCAGTTGCGCCACATCGTGGGCGCCGACTTGGGCGCGCTGCCCTCACTGGACGGCCAGTTCTTCCACGTGGTGCTGCTGACCTGCGACCAGAGGCCGTTGTACCAAAGCGGGATCACCGGCAGTTCGTCCAGCAGGATCCCCTCCAGCTGCGAGGCGACCTTCTTCATGCCCTCGACGTCGTCGGTCTTGGTGCCGTCGAGCTGCTGGACGAGCTTCCAGGCCTCCGGGTTCTCGTAGCGGCCGAAGTTCACGGTGTTCTGCTGCGCCTGGACGGGCAGCTGGAAGACGTACTCGAAGTAGGTGTACGGCGAGTTCGAGAGCTGCCGCTCGTTGTTGATGAGCAGGTCGAACTTGCCCGACGAACGGGCCTCGACGAGGGCGTTGTAGTCGGGGAACTCGGCCTCGACGTTGATGCCGGCGGCCCTGGCGCTGGTGGCGATGACGCGGATGCTCTCCATCCAGTCGGTCCACCCGGCCGGCACGATCAGCTTCAGCGCGATCGGCGAGCCGTCCTTGTTCTCGACCAGGCCGTCACCGTTGGCGTCCTTGTAACCGGCGTCGGCCAGGAGCTTCTTGGCCTTGGCGGTGTCGAACCCGAAACCCTTCGAGCCCACGACCGCCTGGTCGACGAACTGGTCCCACTGGGGCAGCAGGCCGGTCGGGCTGGCGGGCTTGACCAGGTTGCCGTACACGCCCTCGACGATCTTCTTCGTGTCGACCGAGGCGGCCAGCGCCTTGCGGAACTGGGCGTCGTCGAGCGGCTTCTTCTTCGTGTTGGGCACGAGCCACGCGGTGTTGGCCGACAGCATGTAGGGCGGCTCGGGGTAGAAGGTGCTGATCCCGAAGTTGCCGCTGACCAGGTTGGCCGCGCCCGGCAGGAAGTTGTTGGACAGGTCGAGGCCCTTCTGCAGCAGCAGGCCCATCGCCACCTCGTTGGAGGAGTTGACGATGTCGACGATGTACTTCGGCTTCGGGTCGAGGTTCAGCGTGGCCTTGCCCCACCAGGTGTCGTTCTTCACCCACGCGACACGGTCCTGGTCGTGGCTGTGGTACTTGTACGCGCCGGTCCCGACGGGGTTCTCGTTGATCCCGTCGAGGACGTCCTTCTCCGCGCGCCCCTCCCAGATGTGCTTGGGCACGATCGACCGGCTGTAGATGTTGAAGTCCCACTGCTGGTAGTTGGCCTTGGAGAAGGTGAACCGCACGGTCGAGGCGTCAGGGGCCTCGACGGCCGAGAGCCAGTTCCACAGGTTGTGGTACGGGATCGTCTCCATCTTGCCGAGCTCGAAGGTGAACTTGACGTCCTCGGCGGTCAGGGGCTTGCCGTCCGACCACGTGATGTTCGGCCGCAGCTTGACCTCGTACGTCGTGTCGTCGACCCACGCCCCGCTGGCGGCCAGCCAGGGAGTGAGCTTCCCGGCGACCGGGTCGAAGTGGAACAGCGTCTCGTAGACCAGGCCCTTGGTGCCGGTCGCGGAGTCCCATTCACGGATGGGGTTGAAGTTCGCGGGCGGCCCCCACTGGGTGCCGCTGGTGTAGAGCGTCTCGTTCCGCGGGAACGCGCCGCCCTCGGCGACGGGAGCCGGCGCGGCCGGCACCGATGCCCCGGGGGCCGGGGTGGGGGTACCGCCGCTGGTGCACGCTGCCGCGAGCAGGCTGGCGGCCACGACAGGGATCAGAAACCGGGTAACTCGGTTCCGCATCATCCTTCTCCTTGCTTCCACACATATTGGCCAACCCCGATGGGCCGACCGGCGGGAGCCCCGGCCGACGTTCTTCTTGGGAGCGCTCCCAACGGGCGCTCCGGTGCGTGCTTCATGGCTGAACCGGATAAGTACCGTGACGGTAAAATCCCTGTGACATTGGTGTCAATAGCCTCATATATACTGAACCAGTTAAGTTGCGCGACAGGGCGGGTTCGTGAAAAGACCGACGATCGGTGATATCGCACGTCAGGCGGGGGTTTCCAAGGGCGCGGTGTCGTACGCGCTCAACGGGCAGCCCGGTGTATCCGAGTCCACCCGGCAACGCATTCTTGCCATAGCCGATGAAATCGGATGGCGGCCGAACAGCGCCGCCCGCGCCCTGAACGGCGCCCGTGCCAACGCGATCGGCCTCGCGCTGTGCCGTCCGGCCCGCATCCTCGGCATGGAACCGTTCTTCATGGAGCTCATCAGCGGCCTGGAGGCCGAGCTGTCGGCGCGCGACTTCGCGCTCATGCTCCAGGTCGTCGGCGACCACCCCAGCGAGATCGCGGTGCACCAGCGCTGGTGGGGCGAGGGCCGCATAGACGGCGCTTTCCTGGTCGACCTGCACGTCAACGATCCGCGTGTCCCCGTCATGGAAGACCTCGGCATGCCGGTCGTGGTCATCGGCGACCCATCGGGTTCGGGGTCACTGATGTCGGTCTGGTCCGACGAGGGCGCGCCCGTGCGAGAGACCGTCGACTACCTGGTGGCTCTGGGGCACCGGCGGATCGCCCGGATCGCGGGCCTGCCGAAACTCGTCCACACCACGCTACGCGACCAGGAGTTCGGCCGCGCCTGCGCCGGCCTCGACGACTGCCCGGTCGTCCACACCGACTACACCGGCGAGCAGGGCGCGCGGGCCACCCGGCGCCTGCTCTCCTCCCGGGTCAGGCCGACCGCGATCGTCTACGACAACGACATCATGGCCGTCGCCGGACTTTCGGTCGCCCAGGAGATGGGCCTGACCGTCCCCGCCGACCTGTCGATCGTGGCCTGGGACGACTCGCCCCTCTCTCAGGTCGTACGCCCCCCGCTGACCGCCCTGACCAGGGATATCCCGGCTTACGGGGCGCAGGCGGCACGGCAGCTCCTGGGCCTGATCGACGGTCTCGAACGCGGTTCCCACGAGGACCGCGCGGCCACGCTGAACCCGAGGGGGAGTACCGGACCGCCGGTTTCGGCCGGGCATTAGGGATTCGTCGTTACACTTTGCAGCGGTGACCGGGGGGTGGCCCCGGGCTGTTCTACCCGGGGGTAGGGCGTTGAGTCAGGTCGACGTGCGTCCGGAGCCGGTTCTCCTGCCGCTCCAGAAACGGCCCCGCCTGTGGGTCGCGTGGGTCCACGTGCTGATCGCGGCCGTGCTCGGCATCGTCGTCGGCGCGGTGAGCTTCGTGGTCGTCGGCTACGTGAAGGTCACCACGAACGTCAAGCACGAAGCGGTGGCGACGACCGACCTCGGCCCGCGCCCCGACAAGGTCAGCCCGGCGATGAACGTGCTGATCGTCGGCTCCGACGTGCGCAAGGGCGCGAACGCCAAATACGGCGACTTCGCCGGTGAGCGCACCGACACGATCATCCTGGCCCACATCTCCCCCAAGCGGGACGGCGCCACGTTGATCAGCTTCCCCAGAGACTCGCTGGTCGCATTACCCGAGTGCCCCGCACGCAAGGGCTTCCCCGGCCAGAACGCCCACGTCGGCATGATCAACGAATCGTTCAACTCGGGCGGCATCGGCTGCACCTGGAAGACGATCGAGACGCTCACCAAAATCCACATCGACCACTACGTGAAGGTCGACTTCACCGGCTTCAAGGGCATGGTCGACGCCCTGGGGGGCGTGCCGGTCTGCGTACCGGAACCTGGAATCAGCGACAAGAAGGCCCTGCTGACCCTCCCACCCGGCCGGCAGACCCTCGACGGTGAACAGTCCCTGGGTTACGTACGCGCCCGCTACAGCCTCGGCGACGGCTCCGACATCGGCCGCATCCAGCGCCAGCAGATGTTCCTGGCCGCGATGTCCAAGAAGGCGATGAGCGGCGAGACGCTGACCAACCCCGGCGCCCTGCTCAACCTGCTCGACGCGGTGACCAAGTCGATCACCACCGATCCCGACCTGACCCCGTCCGTGCTGAAGGACCTGGCGCTCAGCGCCGAGGGCCTGCAGGCCGGGTCGATCCGGTTCATCACCACGCCGTGGCACTACTCGCTGACCAGCCCCGGGCGCGTGGAGTGGACGCAGCCGCAAGCCAAGAGCCTGTTCACGATGGCGGCCCAAGACGAACTCACGGCGAAGCTCGAATCCGGCGAGCAGCGGATACCCAAGAGCCAGATCCACGTGGTCGTGCAGAACGGCTCGGGCCGCGGCGGCCTGGCCACGAACGTGGCGGCCGTTCTGGAGCAGCGCGGCTACCACATCCTCAAGGTCGAGGACGCGCCGAAGCCCTACCCGAAGACGTTCGTCAAATACACCCCGAGCGGCCAGACCCGCGCGGTGCGGGTGTTCCGCGAACTGCTGAAGTCGACGACGTTCAACGTGAAGAACGGGACAACACAACAAGTCGTTTTGGTGCTGGGCTCCGACTACCAAGGCCTCAAGCAGCCCAAAGCCTCCATCGAGGACGTCGAGGGCTTCGACGCGACGCACGACACCTGCACCACCCAGTAGCGTTAGCCCGGTATCGAACCGGGCATATGGGGCGTCATGCGCGAAAACAGGAGCCTGCGTCGGGCGCTGGCACTGACGTTGGCTTCAGCTTTTCTGTGGGGGGTCGCGCACATCTGGGCGGGCCGGACCCGGACCGGACTGGCGCTGGCCGGTGTCTATCTACTCGTCGTCTCCGCCGTCGTGACCGTGGTCACCAACGCCTGGTCACACCTGCCGTCCCTGCTGCTGCAGCGGCTCGACGCGGCCGCCGTCGCCGGGGTCGTGGTGGCCGTGGTGTGGGCGGCGGTGATCGTGTGGTCGTGGCTGGTGGTCGCGCCCCGGCGGGTGCGGCTGGGGCTTCCGCTGATCGCCGTGGCCGGGCTGTGCGCGCTGGTGGTGGCGCCGCTGGGATACGCGTCCCGGGTGGCGTACGTGTCCAACGAGGTCGTCAGCTCGGTGTTCGTCGCGGACGACCCGGCTGACCAGGGAACGCAGGTCGTGACCCCGGTGGCCGCCGACCCGTGGGCGGGCCGCCAGCGCCTGAACATCCTCCTCGTCGGCGCCGACGCGGCCCCCGACCGGCCAGGGGCGCGGACCGACAGCATGACGGTCGCGTCGGTCGACACCCGTACGGGGGAGTCGATCCTGTTCTCCCTGCCGAGGAACCTGCAGAACGTCCCGCTCGACGACTTCCCCTCCGCCTCGCTGCTCAACGAGGTCTTCCAGTGGGGCGAGGACCACGGGGACTCCGGCGCCGACCTGCTGAAGTCGACGATCGGCGACATCCTCGGCCTGCACGTCGACTACTACGCGATGGTCGACATGAGGGGCTTCGCCCAGATCATCAACGCGATGGGCGGGGTGACCCTCACGGTGAAGAACGACATCGTGTTCGGCGCCTACCGCGAGGGCCTCATCAAGGCCGGCACCCAGCACATGAACGGCACCGAGGCGCTGTGGTTCGGCCGCTCCCGGACCGACAGCGACGACTACCAGCGCATGGGCCGGCAGAAGTGCCTCCTGAACGCGGTCGCAGAACAGGCCGATCCGTTGAAGGTGCTGAGCGGCTTCGAGCGCATCGCCGACGTGACCAAGCGATACGTGTCGACCGACATCCCCCGGAGCCTGCTGCCCGGCCTGATAGACCTGGCTCCGAAGGTGAAGGACGCCGACATCACCAGCTTGCAGTTCGTGCCGCCGCTGATCCGGACGGGCAGCCCCGACTGGGACCTCATCCGCGCGAAGGTCCACGACGAGCTGAGCCCCCGCCCGGTCGCCGCGACCGCCAAGCCGAAGGCCGCCAAGAAGGCGATCGACCTCGACGAGTCCTGCGCCTAACGGGCGTTCGATTCGGCCCCACCGGAAGCGCCGTATAAGGCGAACTACTCATACCGAACGGACGAGCCGGTCTCGCCTCCAGGACACATGTCGTTGGCATGTAGACGTGCTGTAGACGTATTGAAGTCCTAAAACCTATCGGACTTGACGGGAATCTTTGATCGCTCTTTAATACTCCCTAACCCGACTTATTTAGTAGGAATCAGGGAGAAGCGTATGAAGGCTCGCAGGGTTCGCGGGGTTGTCGCCGCGCTGGCCGCGGTGGTCGTGACCTCGCTCGCGGCCGCCTGCGGCGGGGGTGGCACCACCGCTGACGGAGGTGCCTCCGCTCCCGCCGGTGGCACCGCTGCCGCGGAGAAGAGCGAGCTCCGGCTCGGCTTCTTCCCGAACATCACCCACTCGACCGCCCTCGTCGGCGTCGAGAAGGGCTTCTACACCAAGGCTCTGGGCGACAACGTCACCCTGAAGACGACCACCTTCAACGCCGGTCCCGCCGCCATCGAGGCGGTCTTCTCCGGGGCCATCGACGCGACGTACATCGGCCCGAACCCCGCGATCAACGCGTGGGAGAAGTCGAAGGGCGCGGCGATCAAGATCGTGGCCGGGGCGGCGTCGGGAGGCGTCTACCTGATCGTGAAGCCGGAGATCAACTCCATCGAGGATCTCAAGGGCAAGAAGGTCGCCACGCCGCAGCTCGGCAACACCCAGGACGTCGCGCTCCGCTACTACCTGGACGAGAAGGGCATCAAGACCGACACCAAGGGTGGCGGCGAGGTGTCGATCGTGCCGCAGGAGAACTCGCAGACCCTGCAGACCTTCGCCACCGGTGACATCGACGCCGCTTGGGTGCCTGAGCCCTTCGCCAGCCGCCTGATCCAGGAGAGCGGCGGCAAGATCCTGATCGACGAGCGCGACCTGTGGCCGAACAAGCAGTTCGTGATCACGCACCTGATCGTCCGGCAGGACTGGGCCAAGGAGCACCCCGACCTGGTCAAGAAGCTGATCGAGGGCCACGTCGAGTCGACCGCCTTCATCAACTCCGACCCGGCCGGCGCGGCCACCGCGGTCAACTCGCAGCTGGAGAAGCTGACCGGCAAGCCCCTCAAGCCCGAGGTGCTGGACACCGCGTTCAAGAACATCACGTTCACCAACGACCCGATCGCCTCGTCGCTGGTCGGCAGCGCCGACCACGCCATCAAGGTGGGCCTGCTCCAGCCGATCGACCTGAACGGCATCTACGACCTGACCACGCTCAACGGGATCCTGTCCGCCAAGGGCGAGACGGCGGTGAGCGACAAGTGACAGCTCCTACCCAGGAGCTCGGCCACGGCCGGACGGAGGGCCCCGCGCCCGCCGTCCGGCTGGACGCCGTCTCCAAGGTGTACGGCCGGGGCGCCACCAGCCTCCTCGCCCTCGACCAGGTCTCCCTGAACGCGGCGCAGGGCGAGTTCGTCTGTCTGCTCGGCGCGTCGGGCTGCGGCAAGAGCACGATGCTCAACCTCGTCGCGGGCCTCGACCGGCCGACCGCCGGGACCATCGAGACCGGCGGCAAGCAGATCGCCATGATGTTCCAGGAACCGGCGCTGTTCCCCTGGCTCACCGTCACGGGCAACATCGAGCTGGCCCTGCGCAAGCTCGACCGCAAGAAGCGCAAGGAGCGGGCGGCCGAGCTTCTCGACGTCGTCCACCTCGGCGGATTCGCCAAGAAGCGCCCCCACGAACTGTCCGGCGGCATGCGCCAGCGGGTCGCCCTGGCCCGCGCGCTCGCTCAGGAGGCCGACATCCTCCTGATGGACGAACCCTTCGGCGCCCTCGACGCGATGACCCGCGACCTGCTCCACGACGAACTCGAGCGCATCTGGCGTGAGCGCAATCTGACGATCCTGTTCGTCACGCACAACGTCCGCGAGGCGGTCCGCCTCGGCGACCGGGTGGTTCTCCTGTCCAGCCGCCCGGGCACCGTCATCGAGGACTACACGGTGGATCTCGAACGGCCCCGCCGGACGGAGTCGCCCGAGGTCGCCAAGCTCGCAGGAGAGATCACGGTCCGCCTCAAGGAGGAGGTCAGCCGGCATGGCCGCTGAAACCGCCGTCGACACCGCGGAAGAGAAGGTCAACGCCCAAATCGCCGGGCTCGACGCGCTCGAGATCCAGGTCAAGGCGAAGCGGAACCTCCCCGCCGCGCTCTGGGGCCGCGTGTGGCCCATGTTCCTGGCCATCTCGATCGTCCTGGCCATCTGGGAAGCGGTCGTCCTGGCCGAGTTCTGGCCCGAATACGTCTTCGCCGGGCCCGTCACCGCGCTCGGCGAGCTCGGGGCGCGCCTGGGTGAGGCCGAGTTCTGGCACGCCGTCGCCACCACGATGCGCCGCGCCGTCTCCGGCTTCCTGCTCGCCATCCTCGTCGGCGTCGCCGTCGGCGCGGCCGTCTCCCGGATCAAGCTGCTCCGGGCGGCGTTCGGGTCGCTGATCACCGGTCTCCAGACGATGCCGTCGATCGCCTGGTTCCCGCTCGCCATCCTGCTCTTCGGCCTGACCGAGAACGCGATCACCTTCGTGGTCGTGCTCGGCGCCGCCCCCTCGATCGCCAACGGCCTCATCACCGGCGTCGACTACACCCCACCGATCCTGCTGCGAGCCGGGCACGTCCTGGGCCTGCGGAGGCTCTCGCTCTACCGTCACCTGATCCTCCCCGCGTCGCTGCCGTCGTTCCTGGCGGGACTGAAGCAGGGCTGGGCGTTCGCGTGGCGGTCGCTGATGGCCGGCGAGATCCTCGTGATCATCGCCAATCAGCCGTCGCTGGGCGAGCAGCTCCACTTCGCCCGTGAGCTGGCCGATTCGGCCCGCCTGCTGGCCACGATGATTGTCATCCTGCTCATCGGCATCGTGGTCGACGTGCTCTTCGGCGCAGCGGATAACGCGCTGCGCCGGCGGTGGGGTCTGGACCAGCGGATCGGCTGACAGGCATGCGCCTGTCGGCCCGCACCCATTACGCGCTCCGGGCGGCGGCCGAACTCGCGGCCGCCCCTCCGGGGCCCGTCCCGGCGGAACGCATCTCGACCGCCCAACGCATCCCTCGCAGATTCCTCGACAACATCCTGCTGCAGCTCAGGCGGGCCGGATTGATCCACAGCCAGCGAGGCCCCGACGGCGGCTACTGGCTGGCCAGGCCCGCCGACCAGATCACGCTCGCCGAGGTGATCGTGGTCATCGAGGGGGTGCCCCAGGACAACGAGGCGTTCTTCGGCGCCTCGGAACCGCTGGAGAAGGTCTGGTCGGCGATACGTGAGAACGAGACCCGCGTGCTCACCGGCGTGACGCTCGCGCATCTCGCGGGCGGCTCTCTACCGACCCTGTAGATCGACCTGTGACGCTTATCTCACCTCTGCCCCATTAGTTATGGAAGACTCCCAGTCCAGTAGTCCGGCCCGGTGCAGAGGCGGCGTGATGGGAAGTCCGGGACAGCTCGTCGTCAAGCGGTACCGGCTTGTTCGGGCGCTCGGCCAGGGCAACACCGGCGTCGTCTGGGAAGGCCACGACGACCTGCTCGACCGCCCGGTCGCGGTCCGCGAGGTGCTGCTCCCCGCCGGGCTGCGGGAGACCCGCCAGACCGCCTTGCAGCAGCGCATCGCGCGGGAGTCCCGGCAGGCCGAACGCCTGCGGCATCCCGGCATCGCCGCCGTCTTCGACGTCGCGGAAGAAGACGGCAGGCTCTGGGTCGTCATGGAGTTGGCCCGCTCCCGGTCTCTCGACGGGATCGTGGCGAGCGACGGGCCTTTGGAGGTCCCGAAGGCCGCCCACGTGATCAGGACCGCCCTGTCGGCCCTCACGGTCGCCCACGCGGCGGGGGTCCGGCACGGCGACGTACGGCCCGCCAACATCCTGGTCGGGCACGACGGCCGGGTCGTGCTGGCCGACTTCGGGGTGGGCGCCGTGGCGGCCGATCCGGTGTTCGCCAAGCGGGTGGGCGAACGGTCGCCCGCGCACGGGGAGTCGTGGAGTTCGGCGCGGTCGACGTCGGCGTTCCGGGCGCCCGAGCGGACCGATCCGGACACGCCGGTCAGGGAGGCCGCCGACCTGTGGTCGCTGGGGGCCTCGCTCTACTTCGCCGTCACCGGGAAGCCTCCGGCGCTGCACGACGAGAAGCCCGCGCGCATCCCCAAGGACATCGACGTGTCGGCCGCGCCCGAGGAGCTGCGGCCGGTACTCGCGGCGCTGCTGGCGCGCGACCCGAAGCGGCGGCCCTCCCACGAGGCCGCAGACGCGTTGCTGGCGGCGTTCGAGCCCCCGCCGCCCCCGCCCGAGCCGAAGCCGGTGCGGGGCAGCATGCGGCTGCGGTTCATCGCGGTCGGCACGGCCGTCGTCGTGGTCGCGGGCGCGCTCAGCGGCTGGGCCCTGTTACGGCCCGACACGACGGTCATCACCACCCGCACCGCCGCGACCGACCCCACCACCGCGCCCGTCGTGCTCCCCTCGCCGTCGCCCTCGCCGATCGCCGCGCTGCGGTTCAAACTGGAGCGGTACGACTCCCCGGCCGGCTGGCACACCATGGCGCCCAGGGCGTGGAAGCGCTCGGTCGGCGAATACTCCGTCTGGTGGGTCGACCCGAGGAACCGGGGCCACCTGTCGATAGAGATGACGAACCAGGTGGGCACCGATCCCCTCGCCGCCCTCCACGAGGCGGAGGCGTTCCTCTATCCGAACGTGGAGGCGTACTCGAAACTGCGCCTGAAGACCGTCGGGTCGAAGCTGGGGTCGGCGGCCGATTGGGAGTTCACCTGGCGCCAGGTTCGTAACGCCAAGGAAACGCACCTGGTGAAGGGGGAGACGTACCACCAATATCGGCGCGTCATCTCCACTGAAACCACGACAACGGTTCTCACCTGGACGACCACCGCCGCCGAATGGGAGCGCATGCGGCCCACCCTGCTGAGGGTTTTCCGGGCCTACTCCCCCACGCAGACCTGAGACTCGTGGCAAACTGATTACGACAATCATTTTCACTGTCGTGATCAGGGAGACCACCCGTGCGTGTTGCCTTCGTCGGCAAGGGCGGTAGCGGTAAGACCACCCTTTCCTCGCTGTTCGCCCGCTATGCGGCAACGAGCGCCCGGGTCGTGGCGATCGACGCCGACATCAACCAGCACCTGGCGCTCGTCCTCGGCGCCGAGCCGCCCCGCCCGCTCGGCGGCATGCTGACCGAGCTCAAAGACCATCTGCGCGGCGACAACCCCCGCATCGCCTCGGCGGCGGCGATGGTGAAGACGACCCCGCCAGGCCGGGGCTCCCGCCTGGTCACCCTCGACGACCCGTTCTTCCCGTCGGCCGAGGTCGAGGGCCTGCGGCTGATGGTGACCGGCCCGTTCAACGAGAGCGACCTCGGGGTGGCCTGCTACCACTCGAAGGTCGGCGCGGTCGAGCTCTATCTCAACCACCTGGTCGACGGCCGGGGTGAATACGTCGTGGTCGACATGACCGCCGGGGCCGACTCGTTCGCCAGCGGCATGTTCACCAAGTTCGACGTCACCTTCCTCGTCGTCGAGCCCACCCGCCAGGGCGTGAGCGTCTACCACCAGTACAAGGAGTACGCCGCCGAGTTCGACGTGACCATCGCGGTCGTCGGCAACAAGATCCAGACCGCCGGCGACCGCGCGTTCCTGCGCGAGCAGGTAGGCCCCGACCTGCTCACCTGCCTCGACCACAGCCCCGCCGTGCGGGCCATGGAACAGGGCCGCTCCTTCACCCTGAACGACTTGGAGCCAGGGAACCTCGCCGGTCTCCAGACCCTGCTCGACCGAGTCGACGCGGCCGAGAAGGACTGGGCGAAGTTCGGCCGCCAGGCGCACGAGTTCCACCTGCGGAACGCGCACGCCTGGGCGAACAAGGCGACCGGCCACGACCTGGCCGAACAAATCGACCCCGACTTCATTTTCGGGAACGTCGCCTTGGAAAGCGAGACGCAGGCAGCCGGAGGCCGACTGTGGCTCGCGCTGTGAACCTGCCCAAGTTAACGTCAAAAGTGCCCCAACCGAGAGGAGAAAGCCTCATGTCGCTGACCGTTCCGAACGATCTGCTCGACCAGGCCAGGGCCGGTGACGTGGACGACGCGGCCTTCGTGGCCTGCGTCCGCGACTCGTTGCCGTACGCGTGGGAGCTGATCAGTGAGCTGGTCAGAACAAGGACCGAGTCGGGCGCGAGTTTCGCCGACAACATGGTCCCGCCGCCGGACGAGGCGGCCCGGGGGCAGCTGCTGCGCTGCCTCGCCAGTGACGCCATGCGGGGCGCACTGGAACGCCACTTCGACGTGAAGCTGGCGTTCCAGAACTGCCACCGGGTGGCCGTGTTCGACCCGTCGGCCACCGCGGAACTGGCCGACTTCACCACCGCGCGCGCCCAGATCCTCAACCAGCAGCCGGAGCTCGTCGACTGCTAGCAGCGCGTTGACCAGGGCATACAGAAGGCGCCCGCCTAGACTTGATCGTCATGAGGGCCGAGTGGCGATTGCTCGTCTTCGCGGGCGTCTTCCTGGTCGCGTACGCGACCCCGATCCTCTTCCCGCACCTTCCGCATGACTGGAAACTGGCCTGCTGGTTCGCCCAGCTGGGCTGCTGGCTCCTCTTCCTGGCCGAATACGCGGTGCGGCTGACCCGGGCGGACCACAAGAAGGCGTTCGTCAAGAACAACGCCCTCGACCTGCTGGTCATCCTGCTGCCGCTGATGATGCCGCTCCGGATGCTCCAGCGGCGGCGCGGCTTCCAGCGCAAGGTGCTGACCTTCACCGCCACGACCACGCTCGTGCTCGGCCTGTCCGCCAGCCTCGCGGTCCTGCGCGCCGAACGCGACGCCCCCGGCGCCAACATCCTGACCTTCGGCGACGCCACCTGGTGGGCCGTCACGACGATGACGACCACGGGCTACGGCGACACCTACCCGATCACCCCCGACGGCCGCCTCATCGGCGCGGCCCTCATGCTCGGGGGCGTCGCCCTCCTGGGCGTGGTGACCGCGACGCTGGCCTCGTGGTTCGGCCGCAGATTCGACACCGGCGACGACACCGAGAAACTGCTCCGCGAGGCGCTCAAGGAGATCGGCGAACTGAAGGAGATGCTCAACCCCAGAGACTGAGCTGTCCCTCCCCGGCGGCCGGATCGCGGTGGCGCTTCAGGTGCCGCCATTTCGGCAGGTCGTCCATGTAGGACCAGGACAGTCGGTGGTGTTTTCCCGGCCCGTGCTCAGCCAGCGCAATCTGATGGGCGGGCGAGGGATAGCCCGCGTTCTCCGCAAATCCGTAGATGTCGGCGCCTTCGAGGGTGGCCATGAACAGGTCGCGCCGTACCTTGGCCAGCACCGACGCCGCCGCCACCGACACGCAGTTGAGGTCACCCTTGATCTCACACCGCACCGGCCAGGGCGAACCGAGGTAGTCGTGCTTCCCGTCCAAGATCACTACGTCGGGCTTCACCGGCAGCGCTTCGAGTGCTCGCCGAGCCGCCCGGCGCAGCGCCTCGGTCATCCCCAGTGTGTCGATCTCCTCGACCGACGCCTCGCCGTGCCCGAACCCGACCACCCACTGCTCAAGCTCCAAAACCATCGCCTCGCGACGACCGGGCGCGAGCATCTTGGAGTCGGTCAGCCCTTCGGGCGGTTCGCTGAAGTCGGTCACCACGGCGCAGACCGAGACCGGTCCGGCCCAGGAGCCCCGGCCGACCTCGTCGACCCCGGCGACCAGCTTGTTGTTTCCCGCGGTGAGCAGGCGTTCGAGTGTGTACGACGGCACCGGCCCAACCTAGTCAGCGAACCCGTTCGTGGTGGACAGATAACCAAGATCGTTGGCCAGATACCGCGCCGCGACGTGCAGCGCCCGCAGAGAGGCCGCGACCGACGCTCGGTGCACCGACGACTCCCGAGCGACCGCCGTGATCACCCGCTCGACGGGCTCCCCGGGGAACTCCCGCACGACGACCCCCCGAACCCCGGCAGCCAGCGAGAGGGCAGGAACGGCGGCGATCCCGATGCCCTTGGCGACCAGGCTCAGGATCGTACCGAGACCTTCGAACTCCCAAGCCACCGGCGGCGCGCCCCCGACATCGGTGAGCAGCCGGTCGACGGCGGTCCGGGACGGTTCCCCCTCAGGCGTGGCCATCCACGCCTCGTCGCGTAGGTCGGCCGGGTCGACGGGCTCGTCGAGGTTCGCGAGCCGATGCCGGCGCGGCACCACGAGCACGAGCGGATCGCGCAGCAACGGGAACACCGTCAGCGTCTCCCGCCGCCGCACCCGGCCCCACCAGTCGTCGACGAGCGCGATGTCGGCCTCGCCCGACTCGACCTCCCGCATGCCGCGCCCCGACCGGCTCTGCGACAGCCGGAACGCCAGTTGTTTGTGCCGCCGCAGCGACTGGGCGAGGGCGGGCGCGAAGGCGACGGCGGCGGTGGGGAACGCGGTGATGACGACGCGCCCGGTTGGAGTCCCCGCATGTGCCGACAAGTCAGACTCGGCCGTCTCCACCATGGACAGGATCCGCTCCGCGTGGACGACCAGTCGCCGCCCCGCGTCGGTCAGTTCGGCGCTGTGACTGGTCCGGTCGATGAGGGCCGCCCCGGCCTCCCGTTCCAGCGCCGCGAGCTGCTGCGATACCGCCGACGCGCTGTAGCCGAGAGACGCTGCCGTCGCGGCGATGCTGCCCCGCCGAGCGAACTCGCAGAACAACGTCAAACGTCGCAGATCCAGCATCGGATCTCCTTATGCCCGGCACCGAAAAGCCTCGCTTGTCCTGATGCCCGTACCCACACAAGGTGGGTACGTTCCACGGCAATCAGGAGGAATCAGTATGCACGTCACACTTTCGGCGACTCTGGCCGCAAACGAAGACATTGCCCGAAGACGGAGGTCGGGGCAACGGGTGCTTCACCTCGCATTCGGCGAGGCCGGACTACCCGTTCACCCCGTGTTGCTGGCCCGTCTCGCCGACGCGGGTGTCAGCAACGGATACGGCGAGGTCGCGGGTCTGGCCGCGCTGCGTGCGGCGGCGGCCGGCTACTGGTCGCGGCGCGAACTGCCGACCGACCCCGACCTGGTGGTCTGCGGACCGGGCAGCAAGTCGCTGCTGTTCGGGCTGCTGGTCGCCATCGGCGCCGACCCGGGCGAGTGGAGGTCTCCCGGGGACATGGTGCTGCCGATGCCGAGCTGGGTCAGTTACGCGGCCCAGGCGGAGATCATCGGAGTGCGCCCGATCCTGGTGCCGACCCCGCCCGGCGAGGGCGGTGTGCCCGACCCCGACCAGGTGAGGTCGGCGGTGCTGCACGCCCGCGCGCAGGGCCGGACGGTCCGCTCCGTCCTTGTCACGCTCCCGGACAACCCGACCGGCCGGCTGGCCCGCCCGGAAACGGTGCGAAGGCTGGCCGAGGTCGCCCGCGAGCTCGACCTGGTGATCATCTCCGATGAGATCTACCGCGACCTCGTCCACGAGCCGCAGGCGACTCCTTTTCTCAGCCCGGCCGACGTGGCCCCGGAACGCACCGTCATCACCAGCGGCCTGAGCAAGTCGCTCGCGCTGGGCGGCTGGCGTATCGGCGTGGCCCGGCTGCCGCACACCCCCGACGGGTGGGCGCTGCGCCAGCGGCTGCTCGCGGTGGCCAGCGAGATCTGGTCGGCCCCGGCCGCGCCGGTGCAGCACGCCGCCGCCTACGCGTTCGAGGAGCCCGAGGAGATCGTGGAACGTATCGACGACTCGCGGCGGCTGCACGCCACCGTGGCCCGCGCGGTCGCCGACCGGTTCGCCAAGGCGGGCGCGAAGGTGGACATGCCGCAGGGCGGCTTCTACCTCTATCCGCAGATCCCCGGTTTCGACAGCTCCGACGAGCTGGCCCGGACTCTGCTCGACCGCCACGGCGTCGGCGTGCTGCCGGGCACCGCGTTCGGTGACGACCCGCGTTCGGCCCGGGTCCGGGTGGCCACTTCCCTGCTGTACGGCGAGACCGCCGAACAGCGGCTCGCGGCGCTGCATGGGTCGGATCCGCTGGCGCTCCCGTGGGTGGTCGAATCGCTCGACTACCTGGAGGAAGCCCTCCGCGGACTGACCGCGAAGGAGCCGTCGAGAGCACGAAGGGGGATGTTCCTGGCACCCGCTCCGGCGCGCTGACGATCTTTGTCGAATCTTTACCCTGAGTAACCGCGCCAAAGCTGCAAAGAAACACCTCTGACCTGCGGTTTTGTGGCTATGGTGGGCGCTCTACCTGGGGTTCCACAAGATGTCGTGTGTCATTTGGCACCAGACATGTCGTCCAGACCCCATCATGTGCTCATGCCCGCTTTTGTCACCCTGTCCGGGCGCCTTGTGCGCCTGGAACCGCTCACCCTCGCGGTCGTCGACGACCTGGTCGCCGCGGCGAGCGAGGACCGCGCGACGTACTCGTTTACTCGCGTTCCCGAAGGCCGGGAGGAGATGGTCACCTACGTGGAGGCCGCTCTGGCTGAGCAGGCGGAGGGCCGCACGATGCCCTTCGCCATCCGGTGGCTGCACGCCGACCGCGTGGTCGGCGCCACCCGTCTGATGCACCTGGAGTACTGGCAGGGCCCCATGCCCTGGCCGCCGGGTACCAAAGGCGTGGTGGGCGAGGTCCCGTCGGTCGCGGACATCGGTTACACCTGGCTGGGCGCATCCGCCCAGGGCACCGGTGTCAACCGGGAGGCGAAGTACCTTCTCCTCTCCCTCGCGTTCGAGACCTGGCAGGTCCACCGGATAACTCTCAAGGCAGACGTACGCAACCACCGATCCCGGGCCGCCATCGAGGCCCTCGGCGCACACCTCGACGGTGTGCGGCGAGCGGACAGCCGAGGCGCCGACAACACGGTCCGAGATACGGCGTATTACTCGATCCTGCGCTCCGAATGGCCGGCGGTACGAGAACGGATCCTGGCGCGTATGCACTACGCGCACGCAGCCGCCTGATCAGCCATTACTTCGAGCCGAAAACGGAACGAGCGGCCCGCCCCCATGCCGGGGGGCGGGCCGCTGCGTGTCCGGGTGACCATCGCCCGCACCGGCCGCTGTCTGTTCTCACTGCTGCGGAAGTGCTTTCGGTGGCGTGTCACCGTTCGCTTTGGAACGATTGTCCCCTATCTATGTGGAGCGAGGGAACTCAGACGGTGTAACCGAACTCGTCGTCCCACGCGTTGTAGATCTCGTGCCAGGAGCCGCACTTGGTCGGGTAGTCGCTGTACAGGCCGATCTGGCAGACCTTCACCTCGACCTGGGCGACGTCGGAGCGCCAGAAGTCGAACTTCTTGTAGCCGTCGGTGCCGCAGCGCTTGTAGGACTTGTAGCTGGAGGACCAGTCGTCCTCGTGGTCGTCCCACGAGGTGTAGCGGAAGGCGACGTAGCCGCACTTGCCGCCCTGGTGCTCGGTCCGGTAGTCGCGGTCGAAGAGCTTGCCGCTGATGTGGACCTTGTTCGACTCCTCGTCGTCGTACTCGACGTCGACGAAGCCCTTGGCCTTGGCCTTGCCGTTCTGGCTGTAGTAGTAGCCCCAGTCGCTGTCGTAGTCCCAGTCATTGGACGAGAGCGGAGCGGCGTTGGCGGCGGAGGCGAGCATGCCGCCCATACCAAGGGTCAGAGCGGTCGCGGTAGCGGCGGCGCCGAGAACAGTGCGGATACGCATGGGAAACTCCAGGGGGTTTTCTGAGGACGATCCCGTTTCCGGGTACGCCTTATTGATAGAACTCCCTGCCTGCACGGGACTTTCACCGTCCTTGAGACCTCATTGCGGGCGACCTGACGCCGTATCATTTCGATCGAAAACTTTCCGATAGGTACAAAGAGGGCGTCTGATGTCTGGTCAGCTCCGCTTCGCGGTACTTGGACCCGTCAGAGCCTGGCGAGACGACGTCGAACTCGACCTCGGCACGCCGCTCCAGCGGTCGATCCTGGCGATGCTGCTGCTCCGCGAGGGTCGCGCGGTCACCCCCACCGAGCTCATCGACGCCGTCTGGGGTGAGGAGGCGCCGCCCCGGGCGCTGGGCGCGCTGCGCACCTACGTCTCCCGGTTACGCACGGCCCTGGAGCCGGACCGCTCTCCCCGTACACCACCGCAGTTGCTCACCTCGGTCGGCAAGGGCTACGCGCTCAGGCTGCCCGACGACGCCTTCGACCTGGCCAGGTTCGAGAAGGCCGCGCACGCCTGCGAGTCGGCCCGCAAGGCGGGGGAGCTCGACCGGGCCGCCGAGACGCTGCGCGAGGCGCTGGCCCTGTGGAGCGGCGAGCCGCTCGCGGGCGCCGTCGGCCCCTACGCCGAATCTCAGCGCGAACGCCTGATGGAACGCCGCATCGCGGCCGTCGAGACGCTGATGGACCTCGACCTGGAGCTCGGCCGGCACGCCGTCGTCATCTCCGAGCTGATGGTGCTGACCGACGACCACCCGCTGCGCGAACGCCTGCGCGCCCAGCTCATGCTGGCCTACTTCCGCTGCGGCCGGCAGGCCGAGGCGCTCAACGTCTTCACTGACACCCGCAACGCCCTCGTCGAGGAACTCGGCATCGACCCGGGCGCCGAACTCACCGCCCTGCACCGCCGCATCCTCGCCGCCGACCCGACGCTGACGCTCGTCAGACCCGTTGAGAAGGCACCGGACGAGCCCGTCGAACCCCAGCCCGTCGTGGAGATGCCCAAACCCGCGCAGCTCCCGGCCGCCGTGACCGACTTCACCGGCCGCAAGGCCCAGGTGAACCGGCTGCGTAACCTGTTGTCGGCCACCGCCGACGGCGTGCCGATCGCGGCGATCTGCGGCATCGGCGGCGTCGGCAAGACCACCCTGGCCGTGCACGTCGCCCACCTGCTGCACGACACGTTCCCCGACGGCCAGCTCTACGCCGACCTACGCGGCTACGGCAAGGAGCCGACCCCGCCGGAGACCGCGCTGGCGGCGTTCCTGCGCGCGCTCGGCATCCCGGTCGACGTCATCCCCGACGGCCTGGCCGACCGGGCCGCGCTGTTCCGCTCGCTGCTGGGCGACCGGCGCATGCTGGTGCTGCTCGACAACGCCCGCGACGCCGACCAGGTCGAGCATCTGCTTCCCGGCGCCCCCGGCTGCGCCGCGCTCATCACCAGCCGGGGCAAACTCGCCGACCTCCCGGCCGCCCGCCTGATCGACCTCGACGTGATGGAACCCGACGAGGCCCTCGCCCTGTTCTCGGCCGTGGCCGTCCCGGAGCGCGTCGCGGCCGAACGCGCCGCCGCCATGGACGTGGTCGCCGCTTGCAGCTTCCTGCCGCTGGCGGTCCGGATCGTGGCCGCCCGGCTGGCCTCCCGCCCGTCGTGGACGGTCGCCTCGCTCGTCCCCCGGCTGGCCGACGAGCGCCGCCGCCTCGACGAGATGAAAATCGGCAACCTGGCCGTCTCCGCCACCTTCGCCCTCGGGTACGGCCAGCTCGACCCCCGCCAGGCCCGCGCGTTCCGGCTGCTGTCCCTGCCCAACGGCACCGACATCTCGACCCCGGCCGGCGCGGCCGTGCTCGACCTGAGCCTGGTCGAGACCGAAGACCTGCTGGAGTCGATGGTCGACGTCAGCCTGCTCGAGGCGCCCGCGCCGAACCGCTATCGCTTCCACGACCTGCTGCGCCTGTTCGCCCGCCGCCAGGCCGAGGACACCGATACCCCGGAGGTCCGCCACCAGGCCCTGCAGCGCCTGCTCGGCTTCTACCTGGGCTCGGCGCGGGCGGCCCACCGCCTCGCCTACGAAGGCAGCAAGGTCGCCGAAAACCTGACGGTCATCGGCACCCGGGGCCACACGTTCTCCTCCGCCGACGAGTCGGTGGCCTGGCTGGCCGCCGAGGCCGATGACCTGTTCGCCATGCTGGGCCAGGTCGCCGAGGAAGGCGCCGATCTGCCGGCCGCCGGTGACCTGCTGGTCGCGATGGAGCCGCTGCTGGAGGCGGGCGCGTTCGCCCGCGAGTTCGACCTGCGCACCCGCGCCCTGATCGAGGCCGGCGGCGACCCGACGAAGCTGCGCGCCCACTACGTGCGCGGCCGGATGCTGTTCGGGGTGAACCGGCTGGCCGAGGCCGACCGGGAGTTCCGGGCGGCGCTGGAGATCGCGGAACGCACCGGCGACCACGTGGTGCTCGGCGAGATCTACAACGCGCTCGGCGTGGTGACCGGACGCCTCGGCAGGCACCCGGAGGCGCTCGACTGGTTCGGCAGGGCCACCAAGGTCTACCGCGCGTCGGGCAACCTGGCGGGGGAGGCGCTGGTGCTCAGCTACTCGGCCCGCGACCTGCTGCTGCTCGGCCGGGCCGCCGACGCGGTCGCCGTATCGGAGCAGGGCCTGCAGATCTTCGGTGAGATCGGCAGCGGCCCCGGCGTGGCCAGGGCCCGCTACCACCTGGGCGTCGTGCTGTCGTACGTCGGCCGCCTGAACGAGGCCGTCGTGCACCACGCCGAATGTCTCGACTTCTTCCGCGCCAGCAACCAGCGGGTCTGGGAACAGCGGGTCTGCGTCCGGCTGGCCAACACCCTCATCACGGCCGAACGCTTCCAGGAGGCCGCCCGGCACGCCGAGCAGGCTCTCCAGGTCAGCCGGGAGATCACCCACCCCTACGGGGAGGCCCAGTCGCTCACCGCGCTCGGCAAGGCGCTGCGAGGGCTCGGCAGCCGCACCCGCAGCCGCGACGCGCTAGAGAAGGCCCTCGACCTTTTCATCCGGCTCGGGTCCGCCGAGGCGGATGACGTAAGACAGCTGCTCAGCGATCGCGTCGAGACCTAGGTCGTCGTCGAGCCTGGTCATCCGGACGTGGTTGATCACCTGGGGATCCTCTCGGCGATGAAAGTGAGTATGCCCGGCCGACCGCCGCTCCCACCCGGCGCGCGAGGAGACCCGCGATGCGCCATCGGTGGGTGCCAGCCGCCTCTCTGAAAACGACCGGCCGGGCTGGGCGGAGTCCCTACCCCCGGGTTCTCCGCCCGACATCACTGTCGCCCACCACGCTTGACGATCGATCAACGCCCGATTGCGAAGAACCCTTCGGCGATCAGACGGCGCACGCTCTCGGTGCCGGCCAGGCCCGGCTCTCCGATGAGCTCGCCGATGGCGGCCAGCAGCGCGCCGGTGGTGAGCTCGCCGTCGACGACCCCGGCCAGCGCGGCCTCGACGGTGCCGACATCGGCGGTCCGCCGCAGGCCCCGGGTCTGCCGCAGCCGGATCACCGCCGGGTCGTCGGCCCCCGGCGGGCCGATCCGCTCTTCGAGCACCCCTTCTGCCAGGGTCAGCGCCGTTTCGCGCAGGTCGTCGTCGCCCAACCGGTGGGCGGTGGCGATCGCGTCGATCACCCGGTCGACGTAGCCCCCCACGGGCAGCTCGACCTGGTGGGTGAGCTGCTCTATTCGTACGACCGGATCGAGGGAACCCGAGTCGTTGAGGGTGATCCAGCCGAAGCCGACGCCCTCGACGTCCTGCTCCGCGAACCACTCGAGCCACTCGTCGTAGCGGTCGCGATAGCCCGTGGTGCCCTGCTCGGCCGCGTCGCGCAGCCACAGTTCCACGTATTCGGCCGGGTCCTGGACGTCCCGCTGCACCACCCAGCCGTCGCAGCCGGTCCCGGAGAGCCAGCCGCCGACGCGGTCACGCCAGTCTTCCCCGCGCACGTGCAGCCAGTTGGCCAGCAGATGACAGGTGCCCCCGGCCGACAGATGGGCGGGCACGTTCTGGACGAGATCGCGGCAGAACTCGTCGCCCCGGTAACCGGCCTCACGGTAGGTCAGCCGCCCGGCGGGCGAGATCACGAACGGCGGGTTGGACACGATCAGGTCGTACCGCTCCCCGCCCACCGGGTCGAACAGCGACCCCTTGCGCGTCTCGACGTCGGTGACCCCGGAGAGCCCCCAGCTCAGCCGGGCCAGCTGGAGCGCGCGGGCGTTCACGTCGGTCGCCGTGATCTCGCTCGCCCGATCGGCCAGGTGCAGCACCTGAACGCCGCACCCGGTGCCGAGGTCGAGCGCCCGCTCGACGGATTCACGTGAAACAAGTTGCGCGAGGTTCGCCGACGCGCCCCCGGCCCCGACCACGTGATCGCGCCGCAGTGCCGGATCGCCGGGCCGGACCTTCCGGTCGGACACCACATAGCCGCCGGTCTCCCAGGGCTGGATGTGCACGTTGGCCTGGACGGTGTCCCCCACCTTGATCAGCAGCCCGCTGCGCAGCAGCTCGTGCAGCGGCAGGTCGGCGGCGGCCGTGCTGACCGGGACACCCAGCCACCACAGGCGGATCAGGGTCCCCAGCGAGTCGCCGTCACGAGTGGCGCGCAGCGCCGGGACGAGCTCCTCACGCGACAGCGCCGAGGCTGCGGTGTCGCCGAGCCGCGCGCGTACGCCGTCGATCGTGTAGCCGGATTCCAGGAACCGGTCGCGGAGCCGTATGAGCAGGTCAGATGGTGCGTCCACAGAGAGCAATCTAGCGCCGTAAGCGCTTTGCAAGTTGCGGTCAAGCAGGCGGGCGTATGACCCGGACAACCTCATCGGGGAGTTTGCCATGCTTATACCGTGCCTGGCCTGCGGCTCGCGATTCCGGCCCGACGACTACTTCCGCGCGTGCCACGACTACAACCGGGGCCGCGATCTGGTCTCGTGGACCTGCCCGGCCTGCGGTAACCGCGACGACATGCGCGTCCTGCCGGGGGAGCTGGGGTTCGGCTACCCGGCGCGGGGGCGTTACGCCGTGCACCGGAAGATCGCGGTGCCCGGGATGCGGCGCCTACGGCACGACCTGCGGCTGGAGATCTCTCTCAACCAGCGGACCTGGCTCGTCAGCCGCGCAGGCTCGCCCAGGCTGCTTCCGCCAAGGACTTGATCTCCTCGTCGGTCGGCTGGTGGGCGCCGGCGAACCACAGGCGGCACATCTCCTGGGCGGGGCCGAGCCAGAGCACGTAACACATCGTCGACTGGACCGGCTGGAGCAGCCCGGCCTTCATGTGGGGCCGCCACCAGTCGGCGACCTGGCGGAAGAAGGTGCGCCGCGACTCGGCGACGTCGGCGCCGCCCGGCTCCTCGCGCCGGGGCGGCCGCTCGCTGATCAGCAGCCGGGCCCGTTCGGGGTGTTCGCCGCACCACTCCATGTGGAAGGCGACGACCGCCTCGATGCCGCCGCGGGCGTCTTCGTGGGAGAGCAGCCGGGCGATGAACGCTTCCTGGTACATCGCCAGGATTTCGGCGTAGAGCACCCCAAATACGTGCTCTTTGCTGGCGAAATGGTGATAGAAACTACCTACGCTGACGCCGCTTTCCTCACGGAGGCTGGCCAGCGTGGTGGCGGAGACGCCGTCCTGGCTGAAACGGCGCAGGGCGCCATCCATGATCCGGGTTCGCCCGTCTCGACCGATCTTCGCGCTCTTCACACCACCAATGGTGGCCTAACAGAGCTTTGTTCTGCAAATGCGAGACCTGTTCTGACCCGAACCGAACCATGTTCGACGGCCATCACGGCGTCCGGCCAGGCCCTATTGATCATGGAAAGAACCCGCCGGTTCTCGCCCATGACGTCCATGGTCAGCCACCGGATCCCCGGCGCGCGGCCCAGCAGCTCTCTGATCAGCCGCGATCCGATCCCCTGGCTCTGCCAGGCGTCCGTGACCACCACGGCGATCTCGGCCTCGTCGTCCTTGCGGTAGGCCATCGCATGCCCGATGACCATGTCGTCTAAATGGGCGATGAGGGCGTCGCGGCGGTCGTCTCTGGCCAGCATCGACCGGAGCAGCGCGTTGGTCGGCCGGGGGATCCCGGTGAAGAAGCGCCGGGTCTGCGTGTGCGACGAGAGGTCGAGCAGGAACTTCCGCACCCCGTCCGCGTCATCCGGCGCCGTCGGGCGGATCGCCACCTGAGTTCTCTGCATGAACTCAGCGTTTCTTGCCCAGCTGGGTCTGTCAAGTAGACTCAGTTGAACGGGAAGGTGATGATTTACGATGCCTGCCATGGACGTCCTGCCGCGAAGTGCGTTCTTTCTCGACAACTGCTCGATCGAACGCACGCTCTCCGTCGTCGGCGAGAAGTGGACCTTCCTGGTGCTGCGGGAGGTCTTCAACGGCATCCGCCGCTTCGCCGACCTCCAGGAGGGCACCGGAGCGCCCCGCCAGGTGCTGAGCGCCCGGCTCAGCCGTCTCGTCGACGAGGGCATGCTTCGCAAGGTCCCCTACCAGGAGCCGGGCCAGCGCCAGCGCGACGAATACCGCCTCACCGACAAGGGCCGCGACCTCTATCCGATACTCATCGCGCTGATGCACTGGGGCGACCGCTACGAGGCCGACCCCGAGGGCCCCTCTCTGCTGGTCACCCACCGCGACTGCGGCGCCCCGGTCCACCTGGAGCTACGGTGCGCCGAAGGCCATGACGTACCGGGCCCTCGCCAGATCACCGTGCTCCCCGGACCGGGTGCCCATTACAAGCCCACTGGCTGAGGTCCTTAGTCTGTAGGGCGTGTACCGGTTCCTGCTGACCCCCCGCTGGCTGGCACTTCACGTCGTGGTGCTGCTGGTGATCCCGGCCTTCGTCTTCCTCGGCCGGTGGCAGTTCGGGCGGTACGAACTCCGCTCCGCCGCCGAAGACCGCAACTCCACCAACCTGGCGGCGCCCCCGGTGCCGTTCGACACGCTGACGAGCGTCGGCGGCGCCGTACCGGACAGCGACAAATACCGCAGGATCACCGCCACCGGCACCTACGACACGGCCCACGAGCTCCTGGTCCGCCGTCGCACCCAGAACAGCCAGGTCGGCTTCTACGTCCTCACCCCGCTGAAGACCCCCGGCGGCGCCGTGCTCGTCAACCGGGGCTGGGTGAAGGCCGGTGCGACCATCGACGCCCTCCCCGACATCCCCCCACCCCCCGGCGGCGAGGTGACCCTGACGGGCCGTCTGCGCCCCGCGGAGACGACCGAGACGACCGGCATCATCGACCGCAAGGGCCTCCCGGCGGGCCAGGTCCTCCTGATCAACGACCGCCCCATCGGCGCCATCGTCGGCTCCCCCCTCTTCGGCGGCTACGTCGATCTCATCGAACAGCAGCCGATTTCCGAGAGTGCCCCCGAACCCGTGCCGGCTCCCGAATCGGCCGGTGGCGGAGGGCTCAATCTGGCCTACGGAGTGCAGTGGTGGCTGTTCATCGGGGTGGCGATCGGCGGCTGGATTCTTCTCATCCGCCGAGAGCTTCACGACAGGCGGGAAAGTACTGATAATGGTGGGGCGGATGAGGCGGCCAGCCACGCCGTGACGTGACGAACGGATACCAACAGGAGACCTGCCAGCTTGTTTGGCGTTATTCCTTGGCCCTACCGTTGACTGTTGTGAGTACCCCGCTGCTTCCCGACCCTGAGCCGAGGCGGCGGGATTTTGTCATCATCTCAGTCGACGATCATGTGATCGAGCCGCCCGACGTCTTCGAGAACCGCCTCGCGGCCAAATACCGCGACGCGGCCCCCAGGGTCGTCGACACCGAAGCGGGCCATCAGGTGTGGCGCTACGGCGGCGCGACCTACCCCGCCGCGGGCATCGACGTCGGCGCCGGCCTGCCCCGCGAACAGTGGACCCTCGACCCGGTCCGCTTCGACGACATGCGCCCCGGCTGCTACGACGTCGACGCGCGCATCGAAGATATGGACCGTGCCGGGATCTGGGCCGCGCTCAACTTCCCCGGCATGCTCGCCAACCAGGCGGGCGTGGCCTTCGCCCGCACCCGCGACCAAGACCTCGGCTTAGCTCTGGTGAAGGCCTGGAACGACTGGCACGTCGACGTTTGGGCCGGCACCTACCCCGAGCGCGTGATCGCCCTCCAGCTCCCGTGGCTGCCCGACCCCGAGATCGCCGCCAAGGAGATCAAGTCGAACGCGGCCCGCGGCTTCAAGGCCGTGGTCTTCCCCGAGTTCCCCACGCGCCTGCGCCTGCCGTCGATCCACAGCGGCCACTGGGACCCGTTCCTGGCGGCCTGCGAGGAGACCGGCACCGTCGTCTGCCTCCACACCGGCGCCTCGTCGTGGGCCCCCGTGCCCTCCCCCGACACCCCCATCGAGGCCATCACCACCCTGATGCCCTCGACGGCGATGTTCGCCTGCGCCGACTGGCTGTGGTCCGGCATCCCGCTGCGCTTCCCCGGCCTCCGCATCATGATCGTCGAAGGCGGCGTGGGCTGGCTCCCCCTGCTGGCCGAACGCGCCGACTACGCCCTCGACCACCCGGTCTCCAGCGAGTCGGCCTGGGACGGCGGCCTGCGCCCGAGCGAGGTCCTGCGCCGCAACTTCTTCTTCGGCACCCTCGACGACACCGCGCTCAGCGGCGTGCGCATGGCGGTGGGGATGGAACACGTCCTCCTGGAGAGCGGCTACCCGAGAGCCGAGTCGTCGTGGCCCGACACCCAGCGCTCGGTGGCCCAGCGCCTGGGCAACCTGCCCCCGGCCGACATCGCCCGAGTCGCCTACGGCAACGCCGCCCGCCTGTTCGGCCACCCGCTGCCTTCGAGAGCGTGGCTCCGCCAGGAAGAGATCTAGGTCCGCTCAGGGCGCGGGCGGGTTCATCCGCGCGGGTCCCGTCGTGCCGGAAACGCATTTTCCGTTACGCCTCCGGAGTGGCCGGCCAAATTCCGGGACAGAGATCACCGGCGACTCGCGGGGTTCTCAGACCTGGCGGCGGTTGATGTCCACCTCGGGGGCGATGGCCAGGTTCTTGCGCTCCCAGTCGACGTAGCGGCCGCTCTCGCCCAGCAGGGACGACGCCAGCCACAGGAACACACCGAAGTCGTCGACCACGCCCAGCGCCAGGAACAGCGCCTCAGGCACGACGTCGACCGGGCTGACGATGTAGAGGATCGACATGCCCATCAGGGCCAGCTTGCCCTTGCCCAGGTCGCGGTAGTCACCCCGCAGCGCCCCTGACAGCATGCGGGGCAGGGCGCGGATGCGGGCGCCCAGCCCGGGACTGCCCGGCCTGGAAATGTCCTGGTAGGCCTTGTACGCCTGTGCCGCCCGCCGTGCCTTCACCATGATTGCCTCCCTGCCCGGCCATTTGCCCCGTTAACGGAGGACTTTGCGGCGTTGGTTCCGTTACTGCGGGGCCAACTTTCTCACCGTTTGGTCCATCGGCTGGTCACCGAGGTCAAGCGGGGCGAGAACAGGGGTGGTGAGGCCGTTCTGAACATATTCGTCGACCCGCGCCCGGCACTGTTCCGCCGAGCCGTGAATGATCAGATCGTCGACCACCTCGTCGGGGATCGCCTTCAACGCCGCCTGCCGGTCACCCGCCGCCCAGGCCTCGTGCATCGGCCGCAGCACCTCACCCCGGCCCAGCCAGTCGTGGAAGGCGGCGTACACCGGCACCGTCAGATATCCGGCGATCATCCGCCGGCCGATGGCCCTGACCTTGTCGGTGTCCTCGCTGACGATGACGAACAGCCGCGCGATCAGCTCGGTGTCGTCGTGGATCTCGCCCCTGACCTTCCGCACGTCACCCGGCGACAGCCAATTGGTGATCGCCCCGTCGGCCTCCTCGGCGGCGAGCCGGAGCATGCGCGGCCGGAGCGCGGCCAGCACGATCTTCGGCGGCGTCTTCGGCGCCTGCTCCAGCTTGAAGCCCTGGATCGAGAAGGTCTCATAGCTCTCGCTGACCTTCTCGCCGTTCAGCGCCTTGCGGAGGAAGCGCAGGGTGTCGCGAGTCCGGGCATAGGGCTTCACGAACTCGCCGGCGTTCCACCGCTCGACGATCGCGGGGGAGGAGGCGCCGATGCCGAGCAGGAACCGTCCGGGCGCCCGGTCGGCGACCGTCGCCGCCGTCATGGCCAGCAGCCCGGGACCCCGCGTCGAGACCGGCACGATCGCGGTGCCCAGCCTCAGCTCGGGGGCCCATTCGGCGGCCAGCGTCAGCGGGGTGAACCCGTCGTTGCCGTTGACCTCGGCCGACCACGCGTCGGTGTAACCGAGGGAAGGCAGTTCGGCGATGAGCTCCCGATCGAGACCGCTCCCCGCGAACGGGATGGTGATTCCCCAGCGCGCCACAGTGCCTCCCGGCTCTTCGATTGAGCCACGAGCATACCAACCGTTCGGTACGTCAAGTAAATGGCCTCTGACCTGCTAGAACGAAGAAATGGCAGATATCCCGGTCGAAGTGAGAACGTCCTGTCACGCGGAAGTGCACGGCCCTTTGGTACAGGTGAGCTGCGAACGGGACCATACGATCCGGCTGCCACAGGCCCTGCTGCCGTGGGCGCTCCAGCCGGGGCCGCGCGTGGAATCACGCTGGATTCCCCTGACCGTGGTGACCGATCCGACAACGGGAAACCTGGCGATTGCACTCGTCGCCCCCGGCCCCACAGGCCCGGCCGATCCGGAGCCGGTGTCGGCGTCGGTGTCGGCGTCGGCGTCGGCGTCGGCGAATTCACCGCTGGAGACGTGGCTGGAACTGACTATCGACCCACTGCCGATGCCCGACATCACGGCGGCGATTCCAGCACCGGAGGTGCCGACACCCTCCGTCGAACCGCCTACCGGGGTGCAGCATCCAGAAGCTCCTGCGGAAACCCCGCCTGCGGATAAGCCTGCCGCCCCGATTCCGATGCCCGCCGTCGAGCTTCCGGCTCTGACCGCGAAAACACCCGCCGCCGAAACACCCGTTGTCGCACAGCCTCCAGCACCGCTGGTGGAAACCAATCCAGTGGACATCCAGCCTGTGGACATCCAGCCTGTGGACATCCAGCCTGTGAAGATGCCAGCTGTGGAGATGCGGCCCGTGGACAGACCCAATGTGGAAAGCCCGGCTGTGGACAAGCCCGTTGTGGACAAGCCCGTTGTGGACAAGCCCGTTGTGGACAAGCCCGTTGTGGACAAGCCCGTTGTGGACAAGCCCGTTGTGGACAAGCCGCCTGTGAATACACCCGCTGCCGCGCTTGCCCCGCCGCAGGCTGCCTCGCCAGGCCAGAATCCCGCACCTGCACAGCCCCCCGGCCAACCCACCGAACCCAAGGTGCCTGCTCAGCCCATACAGGCAGGAAACCCCGCTCAGCCCGAAAGGCCGGCCTCTGGGGAACAACCGAACAGGCCTGCCGGGCCCGCGGATCCGCCCGCCCAAGCTCAGCCGCCCGCAGCCCCCGCCACCCAGGGATCCGCCGCTTCCAACCCAGCCGCCTCTGGCCCCGATGCTCCCGGACCGGCAGCCCCCGCCCCGGCTCCCGTAGCTCCCGCCCCGGTTCAGATCAACCCCGCGCCCCTCGCGGATGGGGCGATCGTGCGAGCCCGGAAGCGGATGGCCGATGCCGCCACCACGCATCGGCCCACTGATCGGCAGTCCGTCGTGGTCGTGCTGTTCACGGCGGTGATCGCCGTTGCGGGGGGAGCGGTGCTCAGGCGGCGCCGTCGCTAGGGATCAATCGGTCGATCTCGTCGAAACGGACCTGGGCCTCCTTGAGAGGCCCGGGATCGACCACGCCCTCGATGCCATACGGGTGCGAGATCAGCTGGATCACCACGATCCCGGTCACCACGGTCGCGACCCGAACCACGTCAGCGATCACCGACGGCAAGGTGGGCCGCCGCCGTAGCGCCCAGGGCAGGGCGATCACCAGCAGCCCCGAGATGATCATCGACCCCATGAAGACCGATTCCAGGCCGGAGGTCGCGTTGTCCGCCCGAGCCGCCCGCGCGTGCGACACCTCGGCGGCGCGGGCCAGCGCCTCGGCGCGGAGTTCGGAATCGGTCGACGGCAGCCGGAGCATCGACGTCCGCAGCGAGTCGAGCGTGACTCCGGTCCGCCCGTCGAGGGATTCCTCCTGCATCCGGGGCCAGTCGAGTTCGATGGTCTGGGTCGTGTACGCCCGCACCAGGTTCCGCACCTCAGTGGACTTCGGCAGCGGAGCCACCGCCCAGTAGAGCTCCACCAGACTCTCCGACTCGGCCCGCACGTCGGCGTCGGACGCCGAAATGGCATCCCTGCACAGCACCACGGCATAAGCGACAACGACGAGAAACACCGCCAACGAGATGTTGACCGCGAAGTCGATCGGCCCCGCGCCGCCCTCCTCGTCGGTCCGCCCGCTCCGCCGCAGCCACGTCAGCACCGCGAACAGGGCCACTACGACAATCGCCACAAACCAGAAGACCCACGCCATGTGACAGAGAGTAATCAGATCATTCCCGCAATTCGCGGACCACCTCGATGAAATCTCGTGTCACACCACGCAAACCCGGCAGGTAGGAAAGCGCGACCAAACGATCGACCAAGGGGACACTCCGGTCGATGAGCCGATAGGTGCGTTCGCATCCGGGCGATGTGTCGTGCACCCAGAACAGCACCACCCCCATCGACAACAGCCAGAGGAGCTCGGGCAGTTCGCCGCGCAATTCCGAGTCCATTCGATCGGCGCAGCCCTCGACGACGTCGCGATAAAGCGCTACCGACGAATCCCTGGCCGGCGCAGATTCGGTGCTGAACGGGCTCAGCGGATTGTCCGGCTCGGCCGCGTGCTTGAAGAATTTCACCGCGAACGCGTGGTAGGGCTCGGAGACCCGCACCCATGCACAGAGCACGCCGTGCAGCCGGGGCGCGAACGCCCTTTCCCGCGCGAGGATTTCCCGGCTGGCCGCCTCGTGCTCTGATTGGGCCCGGTCGTAATAGGCCTGAATGAGCTGCTCTTTCGAGGCGAAATAGTAATAGGCACTGCCGACGGAAACTCCGGCCTCGGCCGCGATCGCGCGCATTGTCGTCGCGTCGTACCCTCGCTCGCGGAAAAGCCGCAGCGCGGTCTCCACGATGAGCTCCCTGCTCGACCTGGACACATCGGTCACTGTACGTCTCCAGCCCCCGTTAGGTCATGAACCCACCAGATGATGGGTGAGTTACCCCAAACACTCGGCCTCTCCGGGGGTGGCTCCCGTCTTGGTGTGGGAGTTAAGCCTGTGATCAAGCTCCCCCACCGCGCTACGGAGAGTAATGGGGGAAGTAGGATGACCCAACGCACGACCGGCTGGTGTGTCGCAGGCTTGACCGTACTCGCTCTGGTCTCGATCCCCGGCCTTGCGGCCGAAGCCGACACCCAGCGCGTCAGACCACAACTGACCTTCCGCCCCGTCGAGCCGCCCTATGCGGTGCGCACCGCATTCCGTACAGGGGTGCTGAAAGTCCGTTACTGGACCTGGCGCCGCGCGATGAACACCCGCGTCCACCACAACTACGCGATGAAGCGAATAAACAGGGCGGGCCTCGGCTGGCGCTCGACCGGCAACTGCGTCGACAAGAACCGCCCGACCTGCACGTCGCTGCACGCCGTCAGGCTCGGCACCCTGCTGAAGACGATCGAGCTGAAACGCATGTCGGGCTGCCGGCTGATCGTCACAGGCGGCACCGAGACCGGGCACGCCGCCGGAGTGCACAGCCACGGCAACGGCTGGAAGATCGACCTGGCTCCCAACCGCTGCCTCGACCGCTACATCACCCGCAAGCTGACGCCGAACGGCAAGCGCGGCGACGGCTCAGCGCTGTATCTCTCTCCCGAGCAGGATCTGTTCGCCCGGGAGAGCGATCACTGGGACATCCTGTTCCGCTAGCTCGCGAACTCGGTGGCGACGATCAGCTCGGCGATCTCGGCCGCGTTCAGGGCCGCGCCCTTGCGCAGGTTGTCGCCGCACACGAACAGGTCGAGCGTGTTGGGGAAGTCGAGGGCCTGCCGCACCCGGCCGACGTAGGTCGGGTCGGTGCCCACGACGTCGATCGGCATCGGGTAGACCCCGTTGGCCGGGTCGTCGAGCAGCACGACGGTCGGCGCCGCCTCCAGGATCCGGTGGGCGTCGGCCACGGTGATCTCGCGTTCGAAGGTCGCGTGGACCGCGAGCGAGTGGGTGGTGATCACCGGGACGCGCACGCAGGTGGCGGAGACCTTCAGCCCGGGGATGCCGAGGATCTTGCGCGACTCGTTGCGCAGCTTCAGCTCCTCCGACGCCCAGCCGTCTTCCTTGAGCGAGCCCGCCCACGGCACGACGTTGAACGCGACCGGCGCAGGGAAGGTGTCGTCGCCGTCACCGAGCTTGTTCTGCAGCACCTTGCGCACGTCACCGGCGCTCTGCCCGACCGAACGGTCACCCGCGAGGGCCTCGACCTCGTCGTAGAGGCGGGCGGAACCGGCCACGCCCGCGCCGGAAACCGCCTGGTAGGAGGCCACGACCAGGCTGGTGAGCCCGAACTCCTCGTGAAGGGCGCCCATGGCGGCCATCATCGACAGGGTGGTGCAGTTGGGCGTCGAGACGATGCCCAGCGGCCGGCTGGCGGCGTCGGCCGGGTTGACCTCGGGCACCACCAGCGGCACCTGCGGGTTCATCCGGAAGGTGCCCGACTTGTCGATGGCGATCGCGCCGCGCTCGGCCGCGATCGGCACCCAGGTGGCCGACACCTCGTCGGGCACGTCGAAGATCGCGATGTCGACGCCGTCGAACACCTCGGGCGCCAGGGCCTGGACGACGACGTCCTCGCCGCGCACCGACAGCACCTTGCCTGCCGAGCGGGCCGAGGCGACCAGGCGGATCTCGCCGTAGATGTCGTCACGCCCGGAGATGATCTCCCGCATGACGGTGCCGACGGCGCCGGTCGCGCCGACGAGGGCAAGGGTGGGCTTGGTGCTCATCGGCCGCTTCCTCCGTAAACCACAGCTTCAACCTGGTCGGCGTCGAGATTGAACGCCGAGTGGGCGGCGTTGACCGCCGCGTCGACCTGGTCCTGGTCGACGATGACCGAGATGCGGATCTCCGAGGTGGAGATCATCCCGATGTTGACGCCCGCGTCGGCGAGCGCCCCGAAGAACTTGGCCGTCACGCCCGGGTGGGACCGCATGCCCGCGCCGACCAGCGAGACCTTGCCGATCTGGTCGTCGAACAGGAGCTTCTCGAAGACCACCTGGTCCTGCATCTTCTTCAGGGCCGTCAGCGCCGTGGGGGCGTCGCTCGTCGGCAGGGTGAAGGAGATGTCGGTCCGGCCCGTCGCCGCCGCCGACACGTTCTGCACGATCATGTCGATGTTGATCTCGGCGTCGGCCAGCGTGCGGAAGATCGCGGCAGCCTCTCCGACCTTGTCGGGAACACCGACAACGGTGATCTTGGCCTCGCTCCGGTCGTGTGCCACGCCGGAGATGATGGGCTGCTCCACTTCGGTTCCTTCGGTAGCGGGGTCGGAGGTGACCCAGGTGCCTTCCTTGGTGCTGAACGAGCTCCTGACGTGGATCGGGAGGTTGAACCTCCGCGCGTATTCCACGCATCGCAGGTGCAGGATCTTCGCGCCGCACGCGGCCATCTCGAGCGTCTCCTCGTAGGAGATGCGGGGGATCTTCCGGGCCTTCGCGGCGATCCGGGGGTCGGCGGTGAAGATGCCGTCGACGTCGGTGTAGATCTCGCACACGTCGGCCCCGAGGGCCGCGGCGAGGGCGACGGCGGTCGTGTCGGAACCGCCGCGCCCGAGCGTCGTGATGTCCTTGGTGTCCTGCGAGACACCCTGGAACCCGGCCACGATCGCGATGTAGCCCTTGTCGAGGGCGTCACGCAGGCGGCCGGGCGACACGTCGATGATGCGCGCCTTGCCGTGGGTCGAGTCGGTGATCACGCCGGCCTGCGACCCGGTGAAGCTGCGCGCCTCCTGGCCCAGGTTGGCGATCGCCATCGCGAGAAGCGCCATCGAGATGCGCTCGCCGGAGGTCAGCAGCATGTCGAGCTCGCGGCCCGGAGGCAGCGGCGACACCTGCTGGGCGAGGTCGAGAAGCTCGTCAGTCGTGTCGCCCATCGCGGAGACGACGACCACGACCTCGTTGCCCGCTTTCTTCGTGGCGACGATCCGCTGCGCGACACGCTTGATGCTCGTGGCATCGGCGACGGACGAACCACCATACTTTTGGACAACGAGCGCCACTGGATCTCTCCGAACGAATCAGGACGTGGAGCTCACATTCTAACGGCGGGCCTCAGAGGGCCAACTGAGTTAGCCCAGCATGTGGACAACCTCAGACCGCGGTGACCTCTTCTGCGGCCACATCGAGCCGCGTGTGCGCCACCAGCGCCTGCAGCGCCCGCAGGGCCGCTCCCGCGTGGTTCCCCCACGTGTTGAAGTAGGAGTACTGCCACCACCAGATCGCCTCGAGCGGGCGCCCGGCCCGGTAGTGCCGCAGTCCGTGGATCAGGTCGGCCGCCACCGCCGTCAGGTCGTCGGAGAGCCGGTAGGGGGTGATCGCGGTGTCCTTGTAGGGGTCGAACACCTCGGCGTAGTCGTCGGTCAGGCCCAGCCGGGCCGCCAGCGCCACCCGCAGCGGGTCAATGTCGGGATCTTCGCTGAGGGCGGGCTCGACGTTGCCTTGGAGGATCACGTCGTGCACCGCGGCGAGCTGGGAACCGGCCAGGCTGACCTGGGCGACCTCCACCAGCAGCAGCGGCAGGATCGCGTCGCCGCCCTCGCCGCCCGCCAGCCTGGTCAGGCCGTCGATGTAGTTCTGGGCGTGCCCGCCGACCCGGTCGGCCAGGTCCTTCCACTCTTCGTCATACATCCAGCAGTCTCCGTCCTTCGAAAGCGCGGCCCAACGTGACCTCGTCGGCGTACTCCAGATCGCCGCCGACGGGCAGGCCGCTGGCCAGCCGTGTCACTCTTAAACCCATCGGTTTGACGAGCCGGGCCAAATAAGTGGCCGTGGCCTCGCCTTCGAGGTTCGGATCGGTGGCGAGGATGAGCTCGGTCACCTCGCCGTCGGCGAGGCGGGTCATCAACTCGCGGACCCGCAGGTCGTCGGGACCGACCCCGTCGATGGGACTGATCGCGCCCCCCAGCACGTGGTAGCGCCCCCGGAACTCGCGCGTCTTCTCGATCGCAACGACGTCTTTCGACTCTTCGACCACGCAGATGACGTGGGGGTCGCGACGCTGGTCACGGCAGATCCGGCACTCTTCCTCGGCGGCCACGTTGCCGCAGACCCGGCAGAACCGCACCTTCTCCTTCACCTCGAGAAGGGCGTGGGCCAGCCGCTTCACATCGGCGGGATCGGCCGACAGCAGGTGGAAGGCGATGCGCTGCGCGCTCTTGGGACCGACGCCGGGCAGCAGGCCCAGCTCGTCGATCAGGTTTTGGACGACGCCTTCGTACATGATCTAGAAACCGGGAAGCTGGCCGAGGCCTTGCGACAGCGGGCCGAGCTTCTCCTGCTGGAGCTCGCCGGCGGCGCGGACGGCGTCACGCACGGCCGCGATGACAAGGTCGGCGATCGTCTCGACCGTCTCGGCGGCGTCACCGGAGTCGACGACCTTCGGGTTGATCTTCAGTTCGAGCAGCTCGCCACTGCCGTTGACGGTCGCCACAACCAGGCCCCCGCCCGCGCTTCCCTGAACCTCGGCGTCGTTGAGCTCCTGCTGCGCCGAGACGAGCTGCTGCTGCATGAGCTGAGCTTGCTCAAGCAACTGCTGCAGGTTGACTTCTGGGTTCACAATCGTGCGCTCCTCAGCGACCGGTGACGTAGTTCGTCCCGACGAGCCTACGGTGTTTGCCGCTCATCTGACACCGGAGCACGGAGCGTGTTCACAGGTACGGCCCTGGCCGGGTCCCGGCCCCCCTCCAAGCGTCCGGGACCCGGCCTTTCCCACTCCGGATCGGCCGCGGCCCGGAGTGGCAGACCCAAACGTAGCCACCTGAACGTTGCATACAGGTTGCGATCAATCGGTTACTCCTGGAGATTGTGGATCACAAATCCGGGAGGGTTGGGGCCTGTGAGATCACGCCACACGATCATCTCTGCGTCATGGCGCCGCTCGCTCGCCGCCGGCGTCGACCCAGGGGTCGCAACAGCACCTCTGGTGTACGACAGAAGCGACATCTCCGACGCCCGAGCCGCCCATCCCCTGCGTGAGCTCCTGCCCCTGCTCCGTCACACGCTGTTGCAGATCGCCGACGAGGCGGCCCACATCATGGTGGTCACCGACGCCGACGGGAACATCCTCTGGCGCGACGGCCACCGCGAGGTCCTCCGCCACGGCGACCGCATCGGCCTGGCCGACGGTTTCGCCTGGTCGGAGTCGGCCGTCGGCACCAACGGCATCGGCACCGCCCTCGCGGCCGGCGCCCCCATGAGCGTCTACGCCGACGAACACGTCATCGAGGTCCTCCACGGCTGGTCGTGCGTCGGCGCCCCCATCGTCGACCCCGACACCGGCACGGTCCTGGGCTGCGTCGACATCAGCGGCACCACCCGTTCACTGCCCCCCGCCACGGTCGCCCTGGTCGGCGCCGCCGCCCAACTGGCAGAAAGCCACCTGGCCCTGCGCATGAAGGAGAACGACGAACGCATCCGCACCCGCCACGCCACCCGATCGGGCCTGCTGCTCTCCTGCACCGGCCGGGTCATCGCCGGAGACCGGTTCCGGGGGGAACGTGTTTCACTCCCGTCCGAGGGCGACCGCGTCGTCCTCCCCGACGGCCGCGTCGGCGATGTGGAGTTCCTCGGCGACTCCTACCTGGTCAATCCCCGCCGGGGAGCCGTCCCCCGGCTGTCCCTGACCGTCCTCGGCGACGTCCCCTTCGCCGAATACGGCGGCAGCCGCGTCACCCTCTCCCTGCGCCACGCCGAGATCCTGACCCTGCTGGCCGCCCACCCCCGCGGCCTGACGGCCGAACAGCTCTCCTTCCTCCTGTACGGCGATGCCGGCAACCCCGTGACCATCCGCGCCGAGATCCACCGCCTCCGCGCGCAACTACCCGGAGCCGTGGCCGCGAAGCCATACCGCCTGGTCGGCGAGGTAGCCGCCGACCTCCTGGCGGTCCGCCGCGCGTTGACCGACGGAGACCTCGACACCGTCGTCAACCGCTACCAGGGCCCCCTGCTCCCTCGCTCGGAGTCCCCCGAGATCCGCCGCGAACGGAACGAACTGGAAGCCCGAGTGCGATCCGAAATCCTGGGCAAGGGCAACGCCACCCACCTCTGGAGTTATGCACAGACGAGCGGAGGCCGCGACGACGTGGCCATCCTGGAGCGCATCATGTCGATCGTCCCTGCGGAGGACCACCGCCACGCGGCTGCGTCGGTCCGCCTCACCCACTCCTTCTAGGAGAGTCACCAATGATCGGCACGCTCCTCATGGCCTCCCTCCTGGTCATGTCCGCCCCCACGGCCGGCTCCGCGAGCCGCGACGGCGGCACCCTCGACGGCTTCGCCGTCACCCACATCCCCGCGACGGCCGGCGAGTCCGTCAGCGACTTCGAATCCGAATGGGAAGACGTGGCCTTCACCACCCGGGTCTGGGAACGCGAGATCCCTGAGGGCCACCAGGCCGACCTCCGCGTGGCGGTCCTCCGCGGCGACGGCCTGACCGACCTGCCGTCGCTGCGAGAGTTCCTGACGGAATACGACGAGCGCGAGACGTGGGACCTTCAGGAGTTCTCGAAGGACGGCACCCCAGGGCTGGCGACGAAGACCGAGGCGTTCTGGCTCGACTCACCCGGGGTGGCCCTGACGGTCCGAATCACCGAGAACCCGCTGACCGGCGATGACCTGATGGATGTGGTCCGGGGCATCAGACCCGCGTCGTCTCCCGCCTGAGCGACGCTTCAAACCGGGGACACCGCCGACCAGCGAAGAGAGATCTCTGCCGGGATCGGCGCGCGGCGACCTATATAGGGACCCACGTGTGTGAGGGCCCCACGTGCTCGTGATCACCTGCCCGGCGTCCAAATCCACCGCCGACTGCTTGCGACCCGTGCAAGGACCCGTGTAGGAGTTCGCGTGCAAGAGCCCGCGTAGGAAGTTCGCATGCAAGGGCCCGCGAAGGGAGTTCGCAGCCACCCGCGACAACGGGCGAGTGCCCAAAATGGGGCGTCCCAGCTTTCATCGCCTGCCCGGGCCTTGCCTGAGCTGGGATGCACCACGTCGCGCGAGATCCCCGGAAACGACAGACGGGCGTCTTCACAGCACTCGCGGAAGACCGGCTCGGTACCGGGTCGATTCCACGCCACTTCGTAGCCAGAGCGGCCTGCTGTGTCAGCCAGAGAACGCGGCGTCGGCTCGTGCCACGACGGTCAGGTCGACCGGCACGGTTAGGAGTGGTCGATCTCCTGGATCACTTGGCCGCCCAGTTCCTTCTGGAGCAGGGCCAGGCCCGAGAGGCCGTCGGAGTCGACATCGGCGTCGTTGTCCGGGTCGACGTCGTCCTCGTCGGCCTTCTTCGCGCGCGCCGGCACCGCGTCCGGCCAAGCCTGGCGAGCGGCCGCGGCAGCCGCTGGGCGGGGCGCCGGCTGCGCCGCCCTGGGCTGCGGCGGTGCCTCGTAGGCCGATTGCGGGGCAGGGCGTTCGAACTCATCGGTGGGCGCGTCAGGCCATGACTCGTCGATGGAGGTCTTCGCCGCCTGCTTGCGCGGTGAGGCGACGGCCTGGGCGGTCGATGAAGACGAAGGCTGCTGAACGGGCTGGACCTGCGGAGCAGCCTGCGCATGCTGGACGGTCTGAACAGGCGGGGTCGGCTGAACCGGAGGCGGCGCTGGCGCCGGTGGCGGCGACGGCTGGGACGGACGGGCAGCCTGCCCGCCTCCCGTGCCACCCGTGACGACGTCGACCCGCCAGTGGCCACCGAGCACATCCCCCAGGGCCGCGGCGACGACCTCGTCACGCTTGCCCTTCAGGAAACCCTGGACGTCACCCGGCTTCTCGAAGCCGACCGTCACCACGTTCCCCTCAGCGCCGAGGAGACGACCCTGAGCGTTGATGATCATCCAGGCGACCCGCTGACGGTTCTTGACAGCCTCCAGTACCTGCGGCCACACCTGAGCCACCATCCCCGCCCCGGCGGGTGCCTGCGAGGCACTCGGCGGAGGGGGAGCAGGACTGGCCTGAGCAGGGGAGGAGCCCGCCTGCGCCGCAGGCGGGACATCGGCTGCGGGCCGACCGCCAGAACCAGGCTTGACGGCAGTGGGCCAGTCATCCGCCGGGGGAACGGCAGCCTGGCCGGAAGGAACCCCACCCGAGCCGGGCTTCACGGTTTCGGGCCAGTCATCGCCGGCCGACGAGCTCACACCCGACGAAGCCGCACCCGATTGACCAACAGCCTTCTCAGCGCCGGACTGCGCCGCCCGATCTTGCGGAGCACCAGACTGCCGAGCCGAACCCTGCTGCGCGTCAGCCTGCGGCGCTTGCCCCCGCTGTGCGCCGGGCTGGGAGGCCAGGCCCGGCTGAACGCCAGACTGCGAAACTTGCCCAAGGGGAGCGCCAGCCTGAGGGACTTGACCCTGGTAACCATCAGCCTGCGGAGCTTGGCCCGGCTGAGCACCAGGCTGCAAGTTCTGACCCTGATAAGCACCGGGCTGCTGGGCCTGACCATGCTGAGCGCCCGACTGCGAGACGTGCTCCTGGTACGCGCCAGGCTGCGCAGCTCCTCCGGCCGACGCCCCGGAGTGCTCCCCACCCGCATAACTCCCAGGCTGCGGAGCCGCCGATCCCCCCTGCTGAGACCGCGCCGGGTAGGCCGGAGCCCCCACCGGCCGGGACACCTGCTGCGCCCCCGCGTACTGGCCACCAGCGTGAGCAACCCCGTCGCGTTCCAACCGCTCCAACCGAGCGAGCGTGGCAGCTTCGCCCGCCTCAGCCGCCGGAAGCAGGATCCGGGCGCACATCAGCTCAAGAAGCAGCCGAGGCGACGCCGCCCCGCGCATCTCCGTCAGGCCCGCGTTGAAGATCTCCCCCGCCCGGGTCAGCTCCGCCGGCCCCATCGCGGCCGCCTGCCCCTGCAGGCGCTCCAGCTCGTCGGCAGGCCGGTCAAGAAGCCCGTTGGCCGCTGCCTCAGGCACGTTCGCCAGGATCACCAGATCGCGGAACCGCTCCAACAGGTCGGTCGCGAAGCGGCGCGGGTCGTGGCCGCCCTCGATCACCCGGTTCACCGCCTGGAAGACCAGCCCGCCGTCACGCCGCGCGAAAGCGCCGACGATCTCGTCGAGAAGGTCGCCGTCGGTGTAACCGAGGAGGGAAACCGCGCGCTGGTAGGTGATCCCGCTCTCGTCGGCGCCCGCCAGGAGCTGGTCGAGGATGGACAGGGAGTCTCGGGCCGAGCCGGCCCCGGCCCGGACGACAAGAGGTAGGGCCGCAGGCTCGTAAGGCACCGCCTCCGACGCGAGGATCTCCTCCATGAGCGCTTTCAAAGTCGCCGGAGGCATCAGCCGGAACGGATAGTGGTGGGTGCGGGACTTGATCGTCCCGATGACCTTCTCGGGCTCGGTCGTCGCGAAGACGAACTTCAGGTGCGGCGGTGGCTCCTCGACGAGTTTGAGCAGCGCGTTGAAACCCTCGCGGGTCACCATGTGCGCCTCGTCGATGATGTAAATCTTGAACCGCGCCGACACGGGCGCGAAGAAGGCCCGTTCGCGCAGGTCGCGCGCGTCGTCGACACCACCGTGAGAGGCGGCGTCGATCTCGATCACGTCGAGGTGGCCGGGCCCCGTGGGGGCCAGGGCGACACAGGACTCACATACGCCACACGGATCGGGCGTCGGCCCCTGCTCACAGTTGAGGCTCCGGGCGAGGATCCGCGCGCTCGACGTCTTGCCGCATCCCCGAGGACCGCTGAAGAGGTAGGCGTGGTTGATGCGCCCGCTTCTGAGAGCCTGGCGGAGCGGGTCGGTGACGTGCTCCTGCCCTTTGACCTCTGCAAACGTCCCGGGACGGTATTTGCGGTAGAGCGCGAGACTCATGAACGGTCTCCTCGGGGAGAGCAGAACCGGAAGCAAAAGAACCCCCCGCACACCCGCCAGAGCCCGCTTATCCTTGCTGCCTTCCGGCCCTGGGGAGGTTCACAGGATGACGCCGCGCGAGGGGTCCGAGGACAGTCTAGCCGCCACCCCGACCACCTGTGCCCAGGCCGCGAAATGGGCCGCCAAATGGAAGGACGACGCATCTGCCAAGTCATGTAAGCTTCTCGACGGAGGATTCGCCTAGTTGGCCTAGGGCGCACGATTGGAAATCGTGTTTCGGGAAACCGATCAGGGGTTCAAATCCCCTATCCTCCGCCACCTGAAGGGGCCGGTCGCAAAGTCGACCGGCCCTTCTTCATTTCCACAACCAAGATCTTCTTCCGTTACGGCTCCGCCCACCCCGGCACCGCCCGCCGCCCCCGGCACTCCCCGTTCCCGGCGCCAACCGGCCGCGCCCGCCCCACCGAGCAACGAGAAGCCACGAGAAGCCCCCGCATGATCGCCCCTCTCCAGGGCAGTCACGCCGTCATGGATTTCGACGACCAAGCAAAGCTCGACTCCTCTCAGGTCGAGAGCCGTGGCCGGGGTGGCATCCCCGGTGGCGGGCTTGCGGTCGGCGGCGGCGCGGCCGGGATCATCGCGCTGATCGTCGCTCTCGTCTTCGGCTTCGACATCGGTGGCGTCACCGGTGGAGGAGGCACGGAGAACCCCGCTGTCCAGCCGTCCAGTGACCTCGGTGACAAGTGCAAGACAGGGGCGGACGCCGACCAGGATGAGCAGTGCCGGGTCGTCGGCGTGGTCAACAGCCTCCAGGACTACTGGGCCACCAAGGTCGACGGCTACCAGCCCGCCAAGACCGTCCTCTTCGAACAGGGCGTCCAGACGGAGTGCGGCGCGGCCGAATCGGCCGTCGGGCCCTTCTACTGTCCGGTCGACCGCTACGTCTATCTGGACCTGAGCTTCTTCAACCAGCTCGAATCCCAGCTCGGCGCCGCGAACACCCCGTTCGCCCAGGCGTACGTGATCGCGCACGAATACGGCCACCACGTGCAGAACCTGACGGGCACGCTGGAGAAGAGCGGCGGCGAGGGCGCCGACAGCGGATCGGTCAGGGTGGAACTCCAGGCGGACTGCTACTCCGGTGTGTGGGCCAAGAACGCGGTCGACACCGGTTTCTTCGCCAAGCCGTTCACCGACGCCGACATCCAGGAGGCGCTGGCCGCCGCCTCGGCGGTGGGCGACGACTCGATCCAGCAGAAGAGCGGTGGCCAGGTGAACCCCGACGCGTTCACGCACGGCACCTCGGAGCAGCGGGTGACCTGGTTCACGAACGGCTACAAATCAGGGGATCCCGCACGATGTGACACGTTCTCCGGGTCGATCTGACCCGGGCCACCTTCGTCTCATAAACTACATAGCGTGATCTTTAAGTTGGTCGGCGACGAACGCCCCTATCCCGAGCACCGTCTCGGGCATCGAGAATGGGCGCAGATTCCACCCCGCCAGGTCAGACTGGACGCTCTCATCACCACGAAGGCCGTCCTCGACCTGCACTCCCTGCTGGCCAAGGACTCCACCTTCTACGGTGACCTCTTCCCACACGTGGTGCAGTGGGAAGGGGAACTCTACCTGGAAGACGGGCTCCACCGGGCTCTGCGCGCGGCCCTGCACCAGCGGTCGGTGCTGCACGCGCGGGTGCTGGAACTCTAGGGACCAAAAACAAGAACGACCCGGTGTGATGATCACACCGGGTCGTCGTATGTGGCGGTGGTGGTGGGATTTGAACCCACGGTAGGTTGCCCTACACGCGCTTTCGAGGCGCGCTCCATCGGCCACTAGGAGACACCACCGCGAAGCAGCTTACCTGAGATCGGTCAGTGTTCGCGCCTCGCGGCGAAGAAGGCCGAAAGGAGCGAAGCACATTCCTCTTCGCGTACGCCCATGACCACCTCCGGCCGATGATTCAGCCGCCGGTCGCGCACCACGTCCCACAGCGACCCGACGGCCCCGCCCTTCTCGTCGACGGCCCCGTAGACGATCCGGTCGACCCGGGCCAGCACGGCGGCGCCGGCGCACATCGTGCAGGGCTCCAGCGTCACGACGAGGGTGCACCCGGAAAGCCGCCATTCGCCCAGAACCGAGGCCGCGGCGCGCAGGGCCAGGATCTCGGCGTGAGCGGTCGGATCTCCCGAGGACTCGCGCGCGTTTCCGCGACGCGCCAGAACACGGCCGTCGGAAGCCACCACAACGGCCCCGACGGGCACCTCACCCCGCTGGGACGCCTCAGCGGCATCGATGAGGGCCAGGCCCATCACCTGGTCGTACAGAGAAGAAGTCACCTGAGCCGGTCGAGTTCCTCACCGAAGGAGAGGCGCTCGGCCACGACGGACAGGACGTCGGCGGGCAGCATGCCCTCCTCGACGCTCAGCTCCAGCAGGACCTCGGCGCGCAGCCCGAAGTCGGCCAGCAGCTCGAAGTCGCCGCCGGGGCGGACCCCGAGGTCGGGCGTCTCCTTGTCGATCGCGATGCCGGCCAGCTCGGCGAACAGCTCGCCGAGCGGGTCGGTCACCCCGGCCTGCGCGTCGGACAGGAACACCCGGGGGTCGAGTTCGCCCTCGTAGCGGACGAGGGCGAACCATTCGTCCTCGACCTCGACACAGAGCAGCACGAGTTCGTCACCGGACAGGCCGAGGGCCTCGCTGACCGCGTCGCCGACGTCGTCGGCGATCTCGGCCTCGGACAGGTCGACCTCGGCCCCGGACCAGCGGCCGTCGGTGCGCAGGAAAGCGGCGGCGAAGAGATTGGTACGTGTGGGCATGGCGAGGTCCCGAGGTTTGTCAGCCGATGATGGCGTCGACAGCGCGTTCGAAGGGGTCGCGGAATCCGAGTCGGGCGGCGATGCTGAACAGCACTTCGTCGGGGTAGAGGTCGCGGTCGCCCGACAGCGCCCCCAGCTCCATCTCGTCGAGGCCGAGGTCGGCGAAGACCGACAGGTCGCCCGCGGGCAGCACGCTGTCGAGCTCTTCTTCCTCGGGAACCGGGATGTCGATGAAGTCGAGAACCTGCCGTGCCAGCGGCCACTCCCACGACGCGGTGATGTCAGAAAGGAAGACACTCACCCGCTCGCCGAAGACCCGTAATGCCACGAAGAAGTCATCCCCCACAGCCACCAGGCCAATCGTTCCGGCACTGCTGGGCTGCTGGCGCAGGGCCTGAAGCAGACCCCTGAGGTCAGAAGTGAGCGCCACCGGGAGCATTTCCGCTTCCCACTGGTCGTCTTCGCGGTAGACCACGATGGCGAAGTCGAGTACGTCTTCGTCGGTCATCTGGTCTCCACGGACGCGATCATCACGGCCGTAATGGTTTCAGACGCGCGACACCCCCGTCCGGTTGTCGCGCAAATTGTGATCAAAACCGCCGGGCGGGTTCGGATGTCTGTTCCGCTTCGCGGTACCTTCGGTTCTCATGGAGACCCATGTCGTTGATCATCCGCTCGTTTCGCACAAACTCACGACTCTTCGTGACGTGCGGACCGACTCGCCGACCTTCCGGCGGCTGGCTGACGAACTGGTGACCCTCCTGGCCTACGAGGCCACCCGGGAGGTCCGCGTCTCCGAGGTGACCGTGGAGACTCCCCTGACCACCACTCGGGGTGTACGTCTTTCTCGACCCACACCTTTGGTAGTGCCGATCCTGCGGGCGGGCCTCGGAATGCTCGACGGGATGATGCGACTGCTCCCGACGGCCGAGGTCGGCTTCCTCGGGATGATCCGCAACGAGGAGACCCTCGAGGCCTCCACCTACGCCACCCGCCTGCCCGAGGATCTGTCCGGGCGGCAGTGCTTCGTGCTCGACCCCATGCTGGCCACCGGCGGAACCCTGTCGGCCGCCATCGAGTTCCTCTTCTCCCGCGGCGCAGAAGACGTGACCGCACTCTGTCTCCTGGCCGCCCCCGAGGGCCTGGCCCACCTCGAGTCGGTCTTCCACGACTCGGGCCGCCCGATCAAGGTTGTCACCGCGGGTCTCGACGAACGGCTCAACGAGCTCGGCTACATCATGCCGGGCCTGGGTGACGCCGGAGACCGGCTCTACGGCGTCGCCTGATTAGTTACACTTGGTGACTGCTCGGGTACGTACAGTAGTGACGACGTCTCTTTAGCGTCACTCGCTGTATGTGGGGGCGCGCACCAGGGAGAGCCATGAGTCAGTACGAGCAGGTCGAGGCCGCGCTCCGTGACGAGTTCGCGGGGGTTCACCCGGCCACCACTGTCACGCGCTGTATTCAGGCCGCCCATCATGGGGCCGTGGAAGTGACGGGTCACGCCTATCCCGGGCTGGTGGAGCGCATCGCGCGCCGGCACCTTCAGGTTCTCGCTACCGCGACGGAGTCATAGCGAGGCCGGTAGTTCCGGCTTTATGCGCTTTACCGAACCAGGTGCCTGGGTAATCTATGACTCAGTGGGAGTGGTGACCGCAGTGCAGGTCAAGAAGATTCTCAAGTGGGGAGCTGTTGCTCTGGTGGCTTTCTACCTCTTGTCGCGGCCGCATGACGCCGCAGACACCGTGACCGGCGCGGTCACAGGGGTCGTGAACGGCGCTAACTCAGTGGCCCAATTCTTCGCGCGACTGTCATGAGACTAGTCACCCACGGGGACTCCGCCCCGTCCTCAGTCAACCGCTACTTACTTCCCCATGAGCACCAGGTCATCATGGTCAGGCGCCATCCGGCCGTGCTGCTCAGACCGGTCGCCGAGATCTTCGGCGGCCTCATCCTCGCGGGACTCGCCAGCCAGTGGCTCGGCCCCGCCAGCGGTGGCCAGGCCCTCGTCATCATCTGGTGGGCCTGGCTGCTGCTGCTGATCCGCTTCGTCTGGAAGGTGGCGGAGTGGTCGGTCGACTACTTCATCGTGACCTCTCAGCGCATGATGGTGGCCACCGGGCTGATCACCCGCAAGGTGGCGATGATGCCCCTCGGCAAGGTCACAGACATGAGCTTCCAGCGTGACCTCCTGGGCAGGGTCCTGGGCTACGGGGAATTCGTCATGGAATCGGCCGGTCAAGACCAGGCCTTGCGGACGGTCCCTTACATTCCATACCCCGAGACCCTTTACCTCGAGGTCTGCCAGATGATCTTCCCGAACAAGGACGACTCGGACGACTAACGTCCGAAATGCCGCTTTCCAGCAAGGATTCCCGAGGAGCGAACATAGTTCGCCCTCGGGATTCTTGACGGGAGGGTTACCCGATTCGACAGCTTCGTGCCATCATGGCGGGACCATTGACCAATCCCCTGCCCTGAGAGAACAGATGCCGAGTCAGGGAACCATAGGCGACCGCGTCCGAGCGCTGCGACTGAGCAGGCGCATGTCCCAGGCCCAGCTCGCTGGGCCCGATCTGTCCGACAGCTACGTCTCTCTCATCGAATCGGGGAAGCGAACGCCGACGCCCGTCGTCGCCCGCCTTCTCGCCGAGCGACTCGGCTGCACGACAGAGTTCCTCCTTCATGGAATCGAACCGCGTCAGCGGATCGACACCGAGCTTGGCCTCCGGCACGCCGAACTCGAGCTGCACCACGGCGACCCGGCCATGGCGGCCGACCGATTCAGCGACATTGTCAAGGCGGCCGGCGAAGACAACGCCATGCTCGCCGCTCACGCCCGTCTCGGCCGGGCCCGCGCACTTGAGGCGCAGGGCCGCATCGGCCGGGCCGTCGAAGCATATGAACGACTGCGGCGGGAGGCCGGCGCCCACCCCGAGCGCCTGGCCGCACTGCCCCTGACCGTCGCCCTCTGCCGGTGTTACCACCGGGCCGGCGACCTTGCTCGCGCCCGTGATCTGGGAGCGCATGCGCTGGCCCGTGTCGAGTCGCTCGGGGTGACCCAGGGTGAACTCGCCGTGGAGCTCGCCGCCGCGCTTGCCGAGACCGAGACCGGACTTCCGTTCGTCGACCGCGTGCTCGTGGCCAATGGGCTGCCGCAGGTCGAAGACCGAACGACCGAGATCCTCGCGCTCTGGCAGGCCAGCGTGACCGCCGCAGAAGGGGAGGACTCGGCGCTCGCGGTGCAGCTCGCTGAAGACGCGATCGCGGCCGGACGGCCGTCGCGCATGGCGGTCCGGATGGCCCGCATCGCGATGACCTGGGCGAAGATCACGACCACCCACCCCGAAGACGCCGATCTGGACCGCGCCAACGTTCTGGCCGCGTCCGCCGGCTCGGTGCTCGGCGCATTCCCGGCCGAACACCTGGATCACGCTCGCAGCCTGATCGTGATGTCGTCGGTGCGTCTGCGCTCCGGAGACACCGAAGCCGCAGGTGAGCTGGCCAATCGCGCTCTCGACCAACTGGTCGGCATCCGCGGAACAATTCCCGCGACTGCCTATCTCGTGCTGGCCGAAGTCCGTTTGGCACGGTCCCAAGATGCGTCCACCGAGCTGCGCAAGGCGCAGGACCTCCTCGCCGCGACCGGGCCCGCGCCCGACCGTGAGGCGGCCCGCACCTGGCGTGAGCTGGGCGACCTCTGGGGCCAGGCCGGTTCCCGTGAAGATCAGTCGAAGGCGTATCGTAGGGCGCTCGAAGCGGTGGGCGTCCACGCGAACATGCCGGGGATCGTCGCACCTGCGGTGCTCACCCGGTAAGCCTCCCAGAGCTCCGGATTTGTGCCGGAAGCTCTGGAATAATTAGGGTCGACCAGTCATTGACTCATGGGATGACTGGTTTCCCCTTAGGAGGCGGACTGTTGTGAGTCTGCGTACGGCGCAGCGGGCGTCTCTCGTGGACCAGGTGATCGATCAGCTCAAAGAGCAGATCACTTCGGGATCGTGGAAGCTGAACGGCAAGATCCCAACCGAGACGGTGCTGGCCGAGCAGCTCGGGGTGGGGCGCAACACGGTTCGTGAAGCCGTGCGGGCGCTGACCCACGCCGGGCTGCTCGACTGTCGTCAGGGCGACGGCACCTATGTCAGGGCGATCAGTGAGCTGTCCGGCGCTATGGCGCGGCGGCTCAGGGCTGCCGAGCAGCTGGAGATACTCGAAGTCAGGCGGGCCCTCGAAGTCGAGGCGGCCCGGCTGGCGGCGACCCGGCGGAGCGACAGCGACATCGTCAACATCCAGGCGGCGCTGACCAGGCGCGAGCAGGCCTGGGCATCAGCGGACGTCGACGCGTTCGTCGAGGCCGACCTGGCCTTCCACGTCGCGGTCGTGCAGGCCACCCACAACCGGGTGCTGATCGACCTCTACACCGACTTCTCGGCGGCGCTGCGCACCAGCATCGCGGCGGCCGGCGGGTCGCTGGAGCAGAACTACATCCCCCACGACGGCATTCTGCGCGCGATCGCCTCGGGCGACGCGACGGCGGCCGAGCACGCGGGGCACGCGTGTATGGAGCACATCCTGATCGCCCTCACCGAGACCGGTGAACTCGACTAGTTCGATATCAGGGCAGCCGCAGCGACATCACGAGGTAGCGGAACGCCGGGTCGTCACCCGCATCGGTGATCAATGCCGGGCGGGTGGGCGACTCGAGGTGCAGAACCGCCTGCTCGGTCTCGACCCCGGCCAGACCTTCGAGCAGGAAGTGGGGCTGGAAGGCGATGAGGATGTCGTCGCCGTCGAGCTCGGCGGCCATGACCTCGGCGCCCCGGCCGATCTCGTCGCCCGCGGCCTGGATCAGCACCTGGCCCTGGGAGAACGAGAGGCGTACGGCCGAATTGGAGCCTGAGACCAGGGCCACCCGGCGGATCGCCTCGAGGAACGGCTGCACGCCGACCGTGGCGGTGATGCCCCAGTTTCCGGTCAGCCGGGCGCGGTAGTCGATGAACTGCTCGTCGAGCAGGCGGACCGTGGTCGACTTGCCGGCGCTCTCGAAGCCGGCGACGTTGCCGCCGAGGCAGACGCTCACCTCTCCGGCCCGCAGCGACTTGGCGACATCGACCAGGACCTTCGCCGGGATCATCGCGCCCTGGTTGGCGGTCTCGGCCTCGGGGTGCCACAGGAAGTCGCGGGCGGCGATGCGGTAGCGGTCGGTCGCGGCCATCGTCATGTTGACGCCGTCGGTGTCGATGCGGATCGCGGTCAGCATCGGGAGCGTGTTGTCGCGGCTCGCGGCCACCGCGACCTGGGCGACCGCCGAGGCGAACAGGCCACCGCCGATCGCACCGACCTTGGCCGGCATCGGCGGCAGGATCGGGAAGTCGTCGGCCGGCATGGTGAGCAGCCCGAACTCGGCGCTGCCGCACGTCAGCACCGCTTCGGTGCCGCTGGTGGTGATGTCGACGACCTCACCGGGCAGGCTGCGGACGATCTCGGCGAGCACCCGGCCCGGCAGCAGCACCTGGCCCGGCTCGGCGACCGCGGCGTCGACGTCGGCGCGGGCCGACACGTCGTAGTCGAACGCGGAGATGCGCAGACCGCCCGACGCGTCGAGGAGCAGGCCGGTCAGCACCGGCAGAGCCGGACGGGTCGGCAGGACCCGGGCGCACCAGCCCACGGCCTCAGCCAGCACGTCGCGGTTGACCTGTACCTTCACCTTTGACCTCCGACCTCACCACGGGCAGTGACGACACGCTACCCATCACCACCGACAAAACCCGCCTGTCCTTGAGGCAGATTCAATAGCGCGAGCCACAGCCGGCCTTCGGCCGTCCGCGTCTCGCTTAACGGCCGTTGAGGTACGCCAAAACCGCCAATACCCGTCGATTGTCGTCGTCACTCGGGGCCAGGGCGAGTTTGCCGAAGATGCTGGCCGTGTGTTTGCCCACGGCGCTCTCGCTCAGGAACAGCCGCTGGCCGATCGCGGCGTTCGACCGGCCCTCGGCCATCAGTTCCATGACCTCGCGTTCGCGGGGGGTCAGCCGGGCGATCGGCTCGTTGCGGGCGTTGCTGACCATGAGCTTGGCGATTACGTCGGGGTCCATCGCGGTGCCGCCGCCGGCCACCCTTCGCACGGCGTCGATGAACTGGTCGGTGTTGAACACCCGGTCCTTGAGCAGATAGCCGATGCCGCCGGTGCCGTCGGCGAGCAGTTCGCGGGCGTAGAGCTGCTGGACGTGCTGCGACAGCACCAGCACCGGTAAGCCCGGCACCTGTTTGCGCGCCGCCAGCGCGGCCTGGAGCCCCTCGTCGGTGAAGGTCGGCGGCAGCCGTACATCCACGATCGCGACGTCGGGGCGGTGGGTGATCAGCGCCTTCAGCAGCTCAGGACCCGATTCCACTGCGGCGACCACATCGAACTGGTGGGCGCGGAGCAGGTGGACGAGCCCCTCGCGCAGCAGGTGGAGGTCTTCGGCGAGTACGACCCTCATGATCGGTCAGCATACGCCCGGATTTCTGCCGGGCGCCGGGGCAAGCCGGATGCCGGTGGCCAGCATCGTGGCACCCAGCGCGATCATGAACGCGACCGTGGGCCACTTGAACGGGTCGGGCATGTACAGCGCCAGGAACCACGACCGCTCGCTCGACTGGAAGATCAGCATGAAGGTGGCCACCAAGCCCTGCGGGATCAGCGGCAGCCAGCACAGAGCCCAGCAGGCGCCGTAGAGCACGCCGCGCCAGCCCGACGGCATCGCGTTGACCGGGACGCCCTCCTCGGCCGTGCCCAGCGCGTCGAGCACCTCGATCGTCGCGGTGGTGCCGGCGCCGGGCGGGCTCGACAGGGCCAGCACGCCGTCGAAGGCCGCCAGCCGGCGTTCGAGACCGGCCAGCCCTCCTCCCGGTACGGCCTTCGCCCCACCGGGCCCGTCGTCGGTCACCGTCACCCGCAGCGCCCGGCCGCGCCTGCTCAGGTCGATGGTCACCCTGGACGCGTACCGCGAGGCGTTGGCCAGCAGCTCGCTCACGGCGAAGTAGACCGCCGACTCCACCGGTGACTCCGGCCGTTCCCTCAGATCGGTGTGGACCTTGACCTTCAATGGGCTGTCGAGCGCGAGCGCCCTGATGGCGTCGGCGAGTCCGCGTTCCGCCAATACGGGCGGGTGGATCCCCCTGACGAGCTGCCGCAGCTCATGGAGGGCGGTCGCCGACGACTCCCTGGCCTTCACGAGCAGTGCCTTGGCCGCGGCCGGATCGTCGTCGAGGAGTTGCTCGGCGGCCCCGATCGTCATGCCGACGGCCACCATGCGGGCCTGCGCGCCGTCGTGGAGGTCGCGTTCGATCCTGCGGAGCTCGGCGGCCTGGAGGTCGACCTGGTCGGCCCTGACCTGGTTGAGCCGATTGACCTGACCGACCAGGTGGGCGTTGGCCGTGGGGCCGAGGAGGCCCAGGGCGTACAGAGCATAGATCTTGAGAGCGACCGGGGCGGCGAAGAAGGCCGCGACGGCGAGGGCCAGGCCCCAGTACTGGCCCTCCGTCACCGTTCTCCAGATCCCCCACCCGATCACATACGACGGGCCGAGGGCCAGAACGGTCCTGGTCCAGGGATCGATGATCACCCAGATCAGCTCGCGCCAGGTCGCCGGATCGCTGATCGCCCAGACCAGCATGATGTCGATCTTGGGGGACAGGGCGGTGCGGTAGCGCTTGCCCTTGTGGTGGAAGTATCCGTCGCGGCCGCGCACCGGCGCGGGCGGTCTGGGCCGGTAGGGGACGGGGATCTCGACCCCCACCCAGCGGTGCATGAGTTTGCGGTCGATGCCGGCCAGGAAGCGGATCAACCGCATGGACGGTTCGAACAGGAACACCATGCCCAGCACCGTGGACATGAGCACTCCGACGATCGCCACGACCGCGACCGGGATCTGGACCAGGATCAGCGCGAACAGCGCGAGCCCATAGCCGAGCGATCTGACCTGCTTCATGCGTCTCAGTCTGACCGCGACGCGCGCCTGTGGGGAGTGGGTGAAGGCGCCCTGAGGGGGTGGGGTTTCCTCCACCCCGGACGGGTTACCAGACTCATTACCTCCGAGCTCGCGGATTTCTAACGTTCTCGGCATGGCAATCATCACGGTTCAGAACCTGCGCAAGCAGTACGGCGACAAGATCGCCGTCAAGGACGTCTCGTTCTCCGTGGAAGCGGGCGAGATCTACGGCATCGTCGGGCGCAACGGCGCCGGCAAGACGACCACGGTCGAGTGCGTGGCGGGACTGCGGTCGCCCGACGGCGGGACCATCCACGTCGACGCCGACCTCAAGCAGCAGGTCGGGGTGCAGCTCCAGGAGAGCATGATGCCCGACAAGCTGCGCGTCGGCGAGGCGCTCGACCTGTACGCCTCCTTCTACGCCAATCCCGTCCCGGTGCAGGAGCTGCTCGACGAGGTGGGCCTCGACCCGAAGGCGGCCTTCGCCAAGCTGTCGGGCGGTCAGCGGCAGCGGCTGTCGATCGCGCTGGCCCTGGTGGGCAACCCGAAGATCGCGATCCTGGACGAGCTGACCACCGGCCTCGACCCCCAGGCCCGGCGCGAGACCTGGGACCTGATCACCCGGATCCGCGACCGCGGGGTGACGGTGCTGCTGGTCACCCACTTCATGGAAGAGGTCGAGCGGCTCTGCGACCGGGTCGCGGTCATCTCGAACGGCACCGTCCTGACCGTCGACACCCCTGAAGGCCTGATCTCCCGGACCGGCGGCCTGCAGCGCGTCACCTTCCGGACCACCGTCCCCGTGGACGGTCTCAAGAACCTGCCCGAGGTGCACTCGGTGACCGTCGAGGCCGGTCAAGTGGTCGTGACCGGCGACCAGAACGTCCTGCGCGCCATCGTCACGGCCCTCCCCGACACGGCCGTCTCCAACCTCAAGACCGAGACCAGCACGATGGACGACGCCTTCCTCGCCCTGACCGGCGAATAACACCCTTCCGAACACGTTCAAGGAGCTCTGCCATCATGGCCATCACCGTCCCCCAGGTCCGCCGGCTCACCTCCGTCGAGACCAAGCTCTACCTGCGCGAACCGGCGGCGATCTTCTTCGCGATCGGCCTGCCGATCGGCCTGTTCCTGATCCTCGGCGGCACGATCCCCGACTTCATGAAGGCCGACCCCGCCCTGGGCGGGCTACGCCCCATCGACACGCACCTGCCCGCGATGATGATCATTCTGTCGGTCCTGACCTGCGCGTTCTCGCTGCTCCCGACCGTGCTGGTCACATACCGGGAGCGCGGCATACTGCGCCGGATGTCGACCACACCGGTCAGCCCCATCACCGTGCTCGGGGTGCAGCTCGTGCTCAACGTCGCCACGACACTGCTCGCCACCGCGCTCATGCTCGTCACCGGCAAGCTCGTGTACGACGTCCCGCTCCCCCAGGCGCCGCTCGCCTTCGCCGGCGTGCTCCTGATCGGCATGGTGTCGTCGTTCGCCGTCGGGCTGCTGCTGGCGGCGCTGAGCCGCAACTCGCGGGTCGTCCAGGGCCTCGGCCTGGCCGTGTTCTTCCCCAGCCTGTTCTTCGCCGGCATGTGGGTGCCCCGTGAGCTGATGCCCGAGGTGCTGCGCAACGTCGCCGACTTCACCCCGTCGGGGGCGTTCGGCGCCGCCATCGTCGAGGTGCTGGCGACGGGCGGCGCCCAGTGGCTGCATATCGGCGTGATGGCCGCGTGGGGCGTCGTCGCCGCGGTCGTGGCCGTCCGGTTCTTCCGCTGGTCGTGATTTACCCGGCAGGTAATCGCCCGAATGACCACTCAGTGTCTACGTTCGGAGGTGTGACGATGACCGCAGTCGGCCCCCTGCTCCGCGAATGGCGGGAGAACCGCCGGCTCAGCCAGCTCGACCTGTCCACCGCCGCCGACATCTCCACCCGGCACATCAGCTTCCTGGAGACCGGCCGGGCCCGCCCCAGCCGCGAGATGGTCCTGCGCATCGCCGACTGTCTCGACCTGCCGCTCCGGGAGCGCAACCGGCTGCTGCTGTCAGCCGGTTTCGCCCCGGTCTACGGCGAGACCCCGCTCGCCGCCCCTCGGATGGCCGCCATTCAGGCGGCCATCCGGCAGGTCCTCACCGGCCACGATCCCTTCCCCGCGGTCGTGGTCGACCAGCGCTGGAACCTCGTCGACGCCAACGCCGGCCTCACCCTGCTCGCCGAGGGCATCGACCCCGACCTGACCGCCAACGTGCTGCGCGCCTCCCTCCACCCCGAGGGCCTGGCGCCGCGCATCGTCAACCACGGCGAATGGCGCGCCCACCTGCTCACCCGGCTGCGCCGCCAGATCTCCTTCACCGGCGACCCCGAGCTCTCCTCTCTGTACGAGGAACTGCGCGCCTACCCCTGCGATCAGCCCGAGCCCGAGGTGGAGTTCCCCGGGCCGGGCGACATCTTCATCCCGCTGCGGCTGCGCCACAAAGAGGGCGAACTGCGCTTCTTCAGCATCATGGCGACGTTCGGCACGCCCCTTGACGTGACCGTGGCCGAGTTGGCGATCGAATCGTTCTTCCCGGCCGACGATCACACTCGCCGGGAAGTGGCAGAATTCGCGAGATAAGATCACGTTCTACCCCGGAGGCCCAGCGTGCCGGACCAGGTGTTGAAGAACACGTTCCACATCGACGTCGAACCCAAGGTCGTCTTGGACCACCTGACGACCCCGGAGAACTACATCGGCCTCTCGCCGATCGTCGTCGCCGTCAAGGATGTGGACACCTCCACCCCCGGAGTCATCCGCTACGTCTCCATCGAGCGGTTCCAGTTCTTCAAGGTCATCAAGTGGGACAACCCCATCGCGGTCGAGCTCTTCAACGACGACAGCGCCGTGTGGGGAGACGTCAAGAGCCCTGGCGGGGTGCGCATGGCGTACCGATTCGACCTCAGCGCCGAAGGAACCAGGACCCGCGTGGACGACGTCCTCAACCTGTCCGCACCTTCTCTCCTCATGGGATTCGCCGCGAGCGAGGCCCGCAAGGTACAGATGGCACGAGCGCGCATTCTCGTCGAAAGACTGACAGGAACCGTCTAAGGAGCCCCAGATGATCGTCGTAGCCCATGTGAGCGACACCCACATCGACGGCGGCCCCCGCGCCACCGAACGAGCCGAACGGGTCATGCGCCACATCGACGGGCTGAGGGTCGACGCCGTGATCGTGACGGGCGACATCGCCGACCACGGAGCGCCGGACGAATACGAGATCGCCCGCGAGATCCTCACGACCCGGCACCCGACGATCATCTGCCCCGGCAACCACGACGCCCGCGGCCCGTTCCGGAAGGTCCTGCTCGACGGCGACGGATCCGACCCGGTGAACCAGGTGCTGCGGGTGGGCCCGGTCAGCCTCCTGCTGGCCGATTCGAGCATCCCCGGCCGCGCCGAGGGCCGGCTGGACGAATCCACCCTCGCCTGGCTCGACCAGACCCTCGCCGACACCCCCGGCAAGGCGTTCGTCGGGATGCACCACCAGGCGTCATCACTGCACAGCCCCTACGTCGACGGCATCGGCCTGCGCAACCCCGGCGACCTGGCCGACGTGCTCGGCCGGCACTCCAACGTGGTGGCGGTCTTCTCCGGCCACGCCCACACGGCGGCCGCCACCACGTTCGCCGGACTGCCCCTGCTGGTCGGTCCCGGCGTGGTGAGCACCGGCCTCACCCCCTATGAGTCCGACGACCGCATACCGGTCGCGATGGAGCAGCCGCCGGGCTTCGCCCTGCACATCTACGACGGCGAACACCTGGTCACCCACTATCGGGTGGTTCCTCACCAGACCTCGACGTAGGGCTCGCGCTCCCCCGGCACGACCGTGACGGCGCCCGAGTCGACGTCGATGCGCACCAACCGGCTGGAATCCCCGCCACACGGCGGCAATCCGGCGATCGGTGTCCTGTCCATCTCCTCAGCCTCCCGGTCGACCCCGACCAGCACGTGACGCCCGGTAGGCGCGGCCACCAGCGACTCGATGTGCCCGCAGTCGAGCGTGAGCAGCTTGCGGACCAGCCGCAGCCCGTCGTGCAGCACGACCGTCCGGGCCGGCCAGCCGAGCACCCGGACCTGCCGCCCGTCGGGGAGCACCAGCAGCGGACGGGTGAACTCGTGCTCGAAGGGCGCCGGAACGTGGGCGATCACCCCCGTGGCGACGTCGAGCATGGCCAGCGCGTTCACCGGGGCGCTCTCACTGGGCAGCGCGAGCCTCCGCTCGTCCAGCCACTGGACGCCCGAACCGCTGCCGGGCCATACCCGCTCCAGGGTGCCGACGAAATTCTTGGTGTCGGTCCCGTACGCGTACGCGATGCGGCCCTCCGGCGAGACCGCCAGCCCGCTGGGGCTGCCCTTGATCGAGGGAGTCAGCCGCTCGTCGACCGTGAACACACCGTCAGGGGCCATGGTCAGCCGGTAAAGGCGGAAGTAGTTGCCCGACGGGCTCACCAGGGCGGCGACGAACCGATGCGGCTCGACATCGCGGACGATCCTCGCGTAGCCGCCGTAGGTGGGGCTCGCGGCGGGCAGCCTGCTCACCGGCTTTCCCGTCTCCAGATCGAAGACGAACGGCCGGCCCCCACCGGCCACGGCGTAGCGGGGCGTGCCGTCGGCGTACTCCGGCGGAGCGGCCAGCAGACCCGGCAGCAGCGCGACCACCACGACGACGACCACCGCGGCCCCGGCCCTCCCCAGGTCGGCCGCCCTCGACCGCAGGCCCGCGCTCGCGAGCCCGGCCAGAATGACCATGACCGCAGGGGAGCACAGCCAGGCCAGGATCATCGCCGGAACGTCGAACGACGGCTGGGGGAGCTGGTCGTTCAGGCATTCCTGCCACATGAACGGCTCTTCCGGGGCCAGCCACTCGGCCGCCAGGCTCAGCCCGACCGGGAGAACCGCGACCGCGAGTCCCAGTGCCGCCACACCCGACTTTCCCGGCGACCTGAGCGCCCAGAACCCGATCAGGGCCAGCAGCAACGGCTGGGCCAGGGTGAACCAGCTCACGAGTGTCCCGGCCGCCGCGGCGGCGAAGCCGGGAGGCTGGAATTCCAGCGGCAGGGCGGACATGCAGACGACCGTGATGCTGGTCTGCTCGGCGAAGACCGGCAGAACCAGCAACTCCCACAGCGACAGTAGGACGGCTGCCCACCAGAAGTACTTCGCCAAGCGCATTCGGGGGACTTTCCGGACGTTCCGACAGAAAGCCCGAAGCCTAGCGATCACCTACGACAAAGATCGCCCGGGGCGGGCCGCCCTCGTACACCCGCCCAACTCGCCCAGCCCATGCCGGGAAGGCCGACATTCATCCCGTCTGGGCGGCGGAACCCCGGCGGATGAGCTGCGACCGGCGGCGGGCCAGAACTCAGAGACGCGGTGGATTCGTCCACGAATCTGTTAGTGGGCCGCCATGTCGACGAACCGGCTGTAGTGGCCCTGGAAGGCGACGGTGACCGTCGCGGTGGGGCCGTTTCGGTGCTTGGCCACGATCAGGTCGGCCTCGCCCGCGCGGGGGGACTCACGCTCGTAGGCGTCTTCGCGGTGCAGCAGGATGACCATGTCCGCATCCTGCTCAATTGACCCGGATTCACGTAGATCGCTCACTTGGGGGCGTTTGTCTGTTCGCTGTTCGGGACCTCGGTTGAGCTGGGAGATCGCGATGACCGGGACTTCGAGCTCCTTGGCCAGCAGCTTCAGCGCACGGGACAGCTCCGACACTTCCTGCTGGCGGCTCTCGGTCTTCTTCGGGGAGCTCATCAGCTGGAGGTAGTCGACGATCACGAACTTGAGGTCGTTGCGCTGCTTCAACCGGCGGCACTTGGCCCGGATCTCCATCATCGACATGTTGGGGGAGTCGTCGATGAACAGCGGCGCCTGCGCGACCTCGCCCATGCGCCGGGCCATGCGGGTCCAGTCGTCGTCGGTCATGGTGCCGGCCCGCATGTTGTGGAGGCCGACCCTGGCCTCGGCGGACAGCAGACGCATGGTGATCTCGTTTCTGGACATTTCCAGCGAGAAGACCACAGTGGTCATGTTGTGCTTGATCGCCGCGGAACGCGCGAAATCCAGCCCCAACGTGGACTTGCCGATGGCCGGACGCGCGGCCACGACGATCATCTGGCCCGGGTGGAGGCCGTTCGTGAGGGCGTCGAGGTCTTGGAAACCGGTGGGGACGCCGACCATGTGGCCGCCGCGGCTGCCGATCGCCTCGATCTCGTCGAGGGCGGCGGGCATGATCTCCGAGAGCGGCAAATAGTCTTCGGACGTGCGGCGCTCGGTGACCTTGTAGATCTCGGCCTGGGCGCGGTCGACCAGGTCGTCGACCTCTTCGTTCTGGCCACCGTAGCCGTAGGAGACGATGCGGGTGCCGGCCTCGATCAGGCGGCGCAGCACCGCCTGCTCGCGCACGATCTTCGCGTAGTAGCCCGCGTTCGCGGCGGTGGGGACGACTGCGGTCAGCGTGTGGAGATAGGCGCCGCCGCCCACGCGGCCGACCTCGCCGCGTCGCTGCAGGTCGCTGAAGACCGTGACGGCGTCGGCGGGCTCGCCCCGGCCGTAGAGGTCGGTGATGATCTCGTAGATGATCTGGTGGGCCGGACGGTAGAAGTCGTCGGCGCGGAGCACCTCGACGACGTCGGCGATGGCGTCCTTGGAAAGGATCATGCCGCCGAGGACCGACTGCTCGGCCTCGATGTTGTGGGGCGGAGTCCGTTCGAAAGACGGCTCGGAAGGCCCGCCGGAGAAGTCAACGACGCTCATTTGGCCCTCCCTCCTCGCTCGCACCCACTCTCATTTGTAGGCCACGCCTCCGACAGTTTCCCGCCACCTCACCCCATCAGCAACGCAGCCCTGTGGATAACCCTGTGGAGAACCTGTGGATGAAGGCCTCAAGGGTGTGGGTACCTTGGGGATTAGCCTGTGCATAACCTTTCCTCCATCCTGTGGATAACGCTCTGATCTGCTGAAATGTTATCCACTGCCTGTGGATAGAAGATTTTTCTTCCAGGCAGAATGACTTCCATGTCCCCCGACGATCGCGAGATCCTCCGGCTCGCCATCCCCGCGTTCGCGGCGCTGGTCGCCGAGCCCCTCTTCCTACTGGCCGACTACGCCATCGTCGGGCGACTCGGCACGGGCCCGCTCGCCGCCTTGAGCGTCGCGGGCACGATCCTGGCGACCGTCGTCAATCTATGCGTCTTTCTGGCCTACGGCACCACCGCCGCGGTGGCGCGGGGGATCGGGGCGGGTGCGCGTAGAGAGGCCGTCCAGCGCGGGATGGACGGGCTGTGGCTGGCGGCGGGCATCGGGCTCGCCGTGGTCGTGGTCTGCTGGCCGCTGGCACCCTGGCTGGTCGGCCTGGTAGGTGCCGAGCCGGGCGTCGTCGACGACGCCGTGACCTATCTGCGGATCAGTCTGCTGGGCGCTCCGGGGATGCTGCTCGTTCTCGCCGGTACGGGTGTCCTGCGCGGCCTCCAGGACACCATGACTCCCCTGGTCGTCTCGGTCGGCGGGTTCGCCCTGAACGCGGTGCTGAACGCCTGGTTCGTCCTGGGCCTCGACTGGGGCCTGGCGGGCTCCGCCTCCGGCACGGCCGCCGCCCAGACCCTCATGGCGGTGACCTATCTGGTCATGGTCGTCCGGGGCGCCCGCAGAGAGGGCGCCTCGACGCGCCCCGGCATCGCGGGCATCAAGGCGTCGGGCCTGGCCGGGCTCGCGATCCTGATCCGGACGCTCTGCCTGCGGATCGTCCTGGTCGTGGCCACCGTGATGGCGGCCCGGATGGGCACCGCCCAGGTGGCGGCGCACGGGATCATGTTCCAGATCTGGACCCTGCTCGCCTACGCCCTGGACGCCATCGCGATCGCCGGCCAGGCCATCATCGGCCGCCAACTGGGGGCCGGCGCGCTGGCGGACGCCCGGCGGGCGACGACCCGGATGATCCTGTGGGGCATCGGCTCGGGCGTGGTCCTCGGCCTCGGGCTGCTGGCCGCCGGGCCGTTCGTCCCAGTCCTGTTCGACGCCGACGCCCGCGTCACGGCCGCACTCATGTCGATCATCTGGATCGCGGCGGCGTTCCAGCCGCTCGCGGGTGTGGTGTTCGTCCTGGACGGGGTGTTGATCGGAGCCGGGGATCAGCGCTATCTGGCCTGGGCCGCGGTCGCGACCACGGTCGCCTTCCTCCCGTTCGCCCTTCTCGCCGGCACCCTGCCGGGCCTGTGGCTGGCCATGGGCGTCTGGATGGCCGCCCGCCTGCTCACCCTGGGCACCCGCGCCTATGGCTCGAAGTGGCTGGTCAGCGGCCCGACCGTGGCCAAGGCCCAGAACCCCTGAAGCCCGAACATGACAAAACCCCCTCCGGCATAGCCGGAAGGGGCTGTCGAAGGGCTGGCTAGATCGCCAGGACCTCGACGTCGACCGCGGCGGCGACCTCAGGGTGCAGCTTGACGCTGACCCGGTGGGTGCCGGTGGTCTTGATCGCGTTGTCGATGACAATGCGACGGCGGTCGAGCGTGGGGCCACCGGCCGCCTTGACGGCGTCGGCGATGTCGCCCGTGGTGATCGAACCGAAGAGGCGACCGGAAGCGCCGGCCTTCGTCTTCAGCTTGACCTTGAGGGCGCCGATCTGGCCGGCGACCTCCTTGGCCGTGCCCAGGTCCCGGATCTCGCGGGCGTCGCGCGCCTTCTTGATCGAGGAGATCTGGGTCTCGGCGCCACGGCTCCACAGGATCGCGTACTGGCGCGGGATGAGGTAGTTGCGGCCGTAGCCACTCTTCACCTCAACGATGTCGCCAGGAGCGCCGAGGCCGGAGACCTCAGTCGTCAGAATGAGCTTCATTTTCCCAAGGCTCCTTTCTTAGCGCGCGGTCGAGGTGTAGGGCAGCAGCGCCATTTCGCGGGCGTTCTTGATCGCGGTGGCGACGTCACGCTGGTGCTGGGTGCAGTTGCCCGTCACCCGGCGCGCACGGATCTTGCCGCGGTCGGAAATGAACTTCCGCAGCAGGCCCGTGTCCTTGTAGTCGACGTAGGAAATCTTGTCGTGGCAGAACAGGCAAACCTTTTTCTTGGGCTTGCGCAGTGCCGGCTTGGCCATCGTGGTGCTCCTTTCAGAGCCCCGCCGGAGGCGGGAATGGTCGCTCGGTGAACGGGTGGATTAGAAAGGCGGTTCGTCGCTGTAGTCGCCGCCGCCCTGAGGGCTGCCGCCGCTACCGCTGCCGCCGCCGCTGAAGCCGCCGCCGCCGCTGTTGCCGCCGCCCTGGAAGCCGCCGCCACCGGACGGGGCCGGGGCCGCCGAGGCCCAGGGGTCGTTGGCGGGGCCGCCGAAGCCGCCTCCACCGCCGCCACCCTGACGGGCCGTCTTGTTGACCTTCGCGGTGGCGTTGCGCAGCGAGGGGCCGACTTCGTCGACTTCAACCTCGTAGACGGTGCGCTTCTCGCCTTCCTTGGTGTCGTACGACCGCTGGCGCAGCCGGCCCTGCACGATCACTCGCATGCCGCGCTGGAGACTCTCGGCGACGTTCTCCGCCGCCTGTCGCCAGACGTTGCAGGTGAGGAACAGGCCCTCGCCGTCTTTCCACTCGTTGGTCGTCTTGTCGAGAAACCGCGGAGTGGACGCGATGCGGAATCGGGCCACCGCCTGCCCCGTGGGGGTGAAGCGAAGCTCCGGGTCGTCGACAAGGTTGCCGACGATGGTGATTGTGGTGTCGCCTGCTGCCATCGGTCGTTGCCTTTCGTATCCCGCCGACGTATCAGTCGCCCAGCGTAAAGCCAGGCTCCGACAAAACGTCAGTGAAGTTCGGGACGCAGCACCTTCGTGCGAAGAATGCCCTCATTGAGGTTGAGCTGACGGTCCAGCTCCTTGATCGTGGCCGGCTCGGCCGACATGTCGACGACCGCGTAGATGCCTTCGGCCTTCTTGTCGATGTCGTAGGACAGGCGACGACGACCCCAGACCTCTACCTTCTCGACAGTGCCACCGTCGTTGCGAACAACGGCGAGGAACTGGTCGAGTGAGGGCTGCACGGTGCGCTCATCGAGGGACGGGTCAAGGATGACCATCATCTCGTATCGACGCATGCGGAATCCAACCTCCTCTGGACTCTGCGGCCACGACGACTTGCCGTGACAGGAGGAAAAACACGCGTCCTTAGCAGACGCAGCCTGTCAAGGCTACCAGGGCAGCGGTTGTGTCCCGGCCCTCCCGGGAATCAACGAGGGAAGCTCGCGCTCTGAATCTGTCTGAACGACAGGAGAAGGGGGTGGCGCCAATGCCACACATCTTGGATCCCGTCGGCCGTGCCCGGCCCAGGCTCACGCTCAACACCGACGGGCGGCCTCACAGACTCCAGAACACCCTGTGCCTCTCGGTGTTCGCGATCGGAGTCCTCGCCTTCATCTTCGGGTTCATCGTGGTCCTGCACGTCCCGGCGTCGTGGCTGGGCGCGGTCGGCTTCCTCGGCGGGTTGTTCTCCCAGTTCATCTCGGTGACGACGCCGCAGCGGGTGCTCAACATCATCGGCATCGTCGGTTCCTTCGTCGGCGCCGGCCTGGGCATCGCCCACGGTGGATTCATCTAAGCGAGACGCGGACGGCCGAAGGCCGGCTGTGGCTCGCGCTGTGAACCTGCCTCAAAGACACGTCCAGAAAGGGCCGCGGCAACCGGCCGCGGCCCTTTTGCATGAACGGGGAAGCTATCCACCGATATGCAGATCCACTCCCAGCAGGACGAGGAACCACAGGAAGATCGAAAGAAGGGCCTCAGCGATGTCCCGCAGAATGCCGGGCGTGAGGTAGTCGTAGGTCCACGCCACGTAAATGCCGACCAGGATGTAGATCAGCAGGACGAAACTCCCGACCCGGTAGCGCATGTCGTCTCCTTATGTCGCGACGCGCGAGTCGCAGGGCGCGTCAACCGCACTCGCGACTGCCCGGACGATCACCTTTGAAACGCTCGTGAAAAGCCCGTTAGGCTCGAAGGCATGGTGCGAATCGGAGCTCATGTCGACCAGGACGACCCGCTGGCGCACGCCGCCGCCCGAGAGGCCGAGGTGGTCCAGTTCTTCCTCGGGGATCCGCAGGGGTTCAAGGGCCCGGTCATGCCCGACAGCGCCGACGCGATCCGCGACTCCGACGTCCAGGTCTTCGTCCACGCCCCTTATCTGGTCAACGTCGCCACGACCAACAACCGCATCCGCATCCCCAGCCGCAAGCTGCTGGAAGGCCAGCTCAAGGCCGCCGCCGAGATCGGCGCGACCGGGCTGATCGTGCACGGCGGCCACCTGAACAAGGGTGAGGACCCGCAGAAGGGCTTCGACAACTGGGCCAAGGTGTTCGAGCGGATGGACTGCCCGATCCCCGTGCTGATCGAGAACACCGCCGGCGGCGACAACGCCATGTCACGTCACCTCGACACCATCGCCCGGCTGTGGGACGCGGTGACCGCGAAGGCCCGCGAGCCGGAGAAGATCGGGTTCTGCCTCGACACCTGCCACGCCCACGCCGCAGGGGAGAACCTGGAGGGCATCGTCGACCGGGTCATGGCCATCACGGGGCGCATCGACCTGGTCCACTGCAACGACTCACGCGACGCGTTCGCCTCGGGCGCCGACCGCCACACCAACCTGGGCCACGGGCAGATCGACCCCGAGCTCATCCTGGAGATCTGCCGCCGGGCGGGCGCCCCGATCGTGGTGGAGACCCCGGGCGAGGGCCAGGCCGAAGACATCGCCTTCCTCAGGAAGAACCTTTAATCCACAGCCTGTGGATAAAGTCTGCGGATTCCCGGGATCAAGAAGTGGGTACGGCCTCGAGTTCCCGCCCATCGGCATCCTCGACCGGGCGGCGTGTGCTCGTCCACAACCGCCTGAACGACACCACCGCGGCGATCAGCAGAACCGCGTTGCGGGCGGCCAGCACGAGCGTGCCGGGCAGTTCGCCCTTCCACGAATAGTGTTCCTCGACCCACGGATAGGTGATCCCGGTCAGCAGCGTGGCCGCCAGCAGCAGCCACGCCACCGGCTTCTGGCTCGACCCCGGCACCGAGAACACCACGGCGGCCAGGCCGATGAGCCAGATCATGTACTGGGGTGACAGGACCCTGCTGGTCAGGACGAGGAACAGCACCGTCGTCAACGCCGCGTCGTAGAACGTGGCCTCGGTCGGGTGGGCCCGCAGCCACCACACGAGGAGCAGCCCGGCCGCGATCGGGGTGGCCAGCACGGCGAGCCGGGTGGCGGTCTCGACGCCCGTGCCGGCGAGTTCCATCGCGCCGTGCTGGTAGGTGGAGAAGCCGTCCCACAGCCCGAGGGCGCGCAGCAGCACGAACGGCGTCGCGGCCATCGACTCGACCTGGAGCCCGCGTTCCTGCTGGGCGGTCAGGAAGTCGAGCGCGTTGGGCATGACCAGCGCGGTCGCGCCGCAGGCCACCACGGTGGCGGCCAGCGCCGACAGGCCGCCGGTGAACAGGTCGCGCCAGCGGCGCATCCCGGCCAGCAGCGCGATCGGCCACACCTTGATCGAGAAGCCGATGCCGATGAACGCGCCCCGGACCGCCGGGTCGACGGACGCGGTCAGCGCGGCCATCGCGAAGATCGCCACCATCAGGTCGTAGCGGGCGATCAGCAGCGGCCCCAGCAGGATCGGCCCGAACACCCAGGCCCACACCGCCCCGAGCCCGCCGCCGGTACGCCGGCAGAACCGCCAGATCAGCAGCAGGATCCCCAGGTCGCACAGGATCGCGATGACGAAGAACGACACCAGGTAGTCGAGGAACGGCAGCAGGTGCGGCAGCAGCATCGGCACGGCCGCGAACGGCGGATACTGCCACTTCTCGTCGTTGTCCGGGAACTGGCCGGTGAGCAGGATGTCCGACCAGTCGGAGTAGAGCCGGATGTCGTTCTCGAACGACATCGGGAAGCCCACCGGGATGATCTGCATCGCGGCCAGGAAGATGAGGACACGGGTCAGCAGCCACACCGGCGCGGCATAGCGCATCCCTCAGCCCGCTTCGGCTTCGGCTGGGGCTTCGGCGGGGACCTTGGCGCGGCGACGCAGCACGAACCGGTCAGGGGCCTGATCGAACACCCCGCCCGCCTGGTCGTCGATCCCGGCGACCCTGACCAGGTCGCGGTCGGGCATCAGGATGTCGAGCACGACCAGCACCATCAGCCCGCCGACCGCCAGCGCCCGCGCCCACACGGCCAGGAAGTAGGGCCCGTCGCCGATGCCCTGCGCGGCGTGGGCCGGGTCCATCCCGACGAAGTAGAGCCAGATGGCGAAGAAGTACCAGACCTCGGTCACCTGCCAGACGGCCAGCGACGGCCACTTCGGCCGGGCGAGCACCGCGAAGGGCATCAACCACAGCACGTACTGGGGTGACCAGACCTTGTTGGTGATCATGAACGCGGCCAGCGCGAGGAAGCAGATCTGCATCAGCCGGGGCCGGGTCGGCGCGGTCAGCGTGAGGATCGCGATGCCGAGCAGCAGCACGCCCACGGCGATCATCGCCATCAGGTTCAGGTGCTCACCGTCGGCCAGCAGGCCCCACTGGTATTTCTGGAAGAAGAACCACAGGCCGCCCCAGTCGACCCCGCGCTCGCTGCTGAAGGTGTAGAAGCGGGTCCAGCCGTCGAAGTTGGCCAGCATGATCGGCACGTTGGCCAGCAGCCACACCCCGACCGCCGCGCCCAGCATCTTCAGGAACGGCACCCACTTGGCGGTGCGCACGGTCAGCAGGAAGATCGCCCCGAGGAACATCAGCGGGTAGAACTTGGTCGCGACCGCCAGCGCGAGCAGCGCCCCGGCCAGATAGTGGCGCTCACGCGCCCAGGCGAGCAGCCCGGCGAGCGCGAGCGCTCCGGCGGCCAGGTCCCAGTTGATGTACGCGGACAGGATGACCGCGGGTGCCAGGGCGTACCAGAGGGCGTCCCACTTGCGGGTCGGCCCGGCCAGCGCGGCCATGCACAGGACACCGATCACGAGGCTGATGCCCATGATGATCACGGTGATGTCGTAGAACGCGACCGCGTCGCCCATCGACAGGCGACGCACCAGCTCCATGATCCCGCCGATGCCGACGGGATATTCCACGTCGCCCTGAATGTAAGGGATCTTTCCTTCATTCAGGCCGCGGGCGAACCAGAGCGGATAGATGTCGGTGTAACAGAAGTTCGTGTACTGATCGATCCCGGAATTCCAGGCCCCGCCGAACCGGCAGGCCGACTTCCAGTAATAGGCCAGGATCGCACCCAACGAGGCCAGCAGCCCTAGCGGGACGTACGGAATGAGTCCGTTGGTCACCGCCGCGCGCGGCCCGGGGGCTTCTGTCGTCCGGGTCATCATGAGGCCATTCGATCAGGAGTCGGGGTGTCGCACTGTACCGGCGACACCCCGACCTAGACGAGTCCGGACCTAAGGCCGACGTCCGGCCGAAGCCGGATTGGCCTGCTGCTGTGCTGGTGTGGCAGGGGAGCTGAACGGGTCGTCGAACGGGACCTCGGCGCCCCCGTCGGGGATGTCGACCTCACAGTTCGGGCTGCCGGGGAAGCACTCGCTCTCGCCGGGCTGGCCGTCGTCCTCCCAGGGCACGCCGCCCTGAGGATCGTCGATGACCTCGTCCTCCGGCTTGGGCGTCGGGGTCGGGCTCGGCACGATGTCCTCGGGGGTGCCGATCCCGGCCTTCGGCGGGAAGTCCACGACTTCCTTGCTCTTGTGCGCCTCCAGCATGAACTCCCGCCAGATGCGCGTCGGGAAGCTCGCACCGGCGAAGCCCAGCGACACCTCGAAGGGCGTGCTGTACGGATTGGCCATCGTGAACTGGGGCGGGCTCTTCTCCTGCGACTTGCCCTTCCACCAGGGGCAGCGGGCGTTCACCGGGGGGACGACCTTGCCGGCCTTGGTGCGGCACTCCTCGCGGTACATGCCGACGGCGGTGGAGACCTGCGGGGTGAACCCCACGAACCAGGCCTCCTTCTCGCCGTTGTTGGTGCCGGTCTTGCCGCCGGCCGGACGGCCGATGCCCTGGCCCCCGGCCGTACCGGACTTGAGTACCTCTTCCAGCGCGACGACCGCGTCGGCGGACGCCTCGGGCGAGATGACCTGCTTGACCGGCTTGCGCTCGGGGAGCTTGAGCGTCTTGCCCAGGTAGACACCCTTGACGACGTGGTAGTTCACGTGTTTGCCGGCGTTGGCGAAGATCGAGTATCCGGCGGCCTGCTCGACCGCGGTGACCTGGGCCGAACCGATCGAGAACTGGTAGTGGTGCTCGTCGATGTCCTTGTTCATGCGGTCTTCGGAGAACCCGGCGTCGAGCACGATCTGCTTCACCGGGTCGAGCTCGCCGATCTTCCCGGCGTCCTGGTCGAGTTTGTAGGCCATCGAGACGTAGGCGGTGTTGACCGAGGCCGAGGTCGCGGTGATCGCGTTGACCGCCCCCGGGCCGCCGTGGTCGTTGGTGAAACCGCCCCTGGCCTGACCGGGGATCTCCTTCGGCACGGTCTCGTTGCCGGGCAGCCAGCTGTTCAGGCTGTAGCCGGCGTCCAGCCAGGCGGCCAGGACGTAGGGCTTGAACGCCGACGCGGCCTGCTTGGCCGAGTCGAAGGGCTCGTTCCAGTTGTCCTTGACGTAGTCGTCGCCGCCGTAGAAGGCGATCACCCGGCCGTTGGTCGGGTCGACCGCCGCCAGGCTGGCGTGCACCTCGCGGCTGTTGGGCACGCTCGACATGACGTTCTTGACGACCTTCTGGGCGGTCACCATGAGCTTGGGGTCGAACGTCGAGACGATCTTGTAACCGCCGCTCTGGATCTGGTCTTCCGTCAGACCACGCTCCTTGAGCTCACCGATGACCACCGAGACCATGTAGCCCTTCAGACCGCCCATCTCGTTGATGTTGGGGTCTTTGGTGGTCTTGGGGAACTTGGCGGTCTGCGGCAGCGTGCCGTACTTCGCCGGGTCGAGCTTGGCCATCGCGTTGACGACGTCCTTGAAACGGGACTGGAGCGCCGGGGCGTCCGCCTCCCAGTTCGGCGTCTGGATGCGGGCGGCCAGGTAGGCGGCCTGGTTCGGGTTGAGCTTGGCGGCGGTCGCCTTCTTGCCGAAGTAGGCCTGCGCGGCGGCCTCGATGCCGTAGGCCCGGCCGAAGTTGATCGTGTTCAGGTACTGCTCGAGGATCTCGTCCTTCTCCATCTCCTTGTTGATCTTCACCGCGACGAAGATCTCCATGACCTTGCGCTTGAAGGAGACCTCCTGGCTCAGGCCGTCGTAGTAGTTACGGGCCATCTGCTGGGTGATCGTCGAGGCGCCCTGGAGCTGCTGGCCGGTGGCGGTCATCCACACCGACCGGAACATGCCGGGGATGGAGATGCCCGCGTCCTCGCGGAAGGTGTCGTTCTCGATCGCGATGACCGCGTCCTGGAACGTGGGGGAGATCTTGGAGATGTCGACGATGACGCGCTTGGTGCCCAGGTGCGCGATCGGGGTCTTGCCGTCGGCGTAATAGACGGTGCTGCCCTGCGCGAGCGCCTCGGCCTGCGCGTCGTTCTTGTCGGGCACGGGGGTGTTCGCGTACGCGATCGCGATCATGCCGAACACGCCGGCGATGGTCACCGTGACACCCGCCACGACGATCTTCCAGCTCGGCACGAAGCGGCGCCAGCCGGTGCGGCGGCGTGGCTCGTCGTCATCGTCGAAGTCGTCGGGCCCCTGCGGGCCGCGCGGGCCACCGGGTCCGGCGGGTCCACCGGCGGGCAGCGCCTGCGGCGGGGCCCCCCCC
>NZ_BBXD01000029.1:88558-112099 GCF_001570545.1 Herbidospora mongoliensis
GGGCCGCCACGACGGCGGCGGCCGCCGTTGGCGCCCATCATCTGGGTCGACTCACCCTCGACGGGGCGCTGGAAACCGCCCGTTGCGACGGGTGCGACCGGCTTCGGGCCCTGCGGGTAGGGCAGGTTCCCGCCGGCTGCGCCGGGTGGACGGCCGATGCGCGTGGGCTGGCCGGGGCCCGCACCAGGGCCCGCACCGGGACCTGCGCCGGGGCCGACACCTGGACCAACGCCGGGACCTGCGCCGGGACTGATGCCGGGGCCGGGGCGTCCCGGGCCTGGGCCCGGACCGGGACCGGGGCCCGCGGGCGGTGGGACGGCGCCCATGGAGGCGGTGTCCTCGAAGGCGGCCTCCTGGCGGCGGCCCGGAGGGCCCGGCCGAGGGGCGGGCGGCTGCGGTGCGAAGTGCTGTGGGGCGGGGGGCTGTCCCCAGCCGCCGGTCGGCTGCTGCTGCGGGGCCTGCGGTGCTTGAGGGGGAGCCGATTCGGCGGGCGAGCGACGGCGCCGCCCAGGTCGGGGCGCCGGTTCGGCACCCTCCGAGGGCCCGCCCGTCTGCCCCTGGCCATAGCTGCTGTTACTCACGCGTCCTCGATCAAAGTTCGTGGGGAATGATCATCGACGTCTACTCGGCGTCTGTCCCGAGGACGTACGAGACCACCAGACGGTTCCGGTCACAACCTTGACAGGTCCCCGGCGGCCCAGAGGGGTATTCGCCGGATTCATGGGCCATCGGGGCCCTTGCTGACCGTGCTTTTACCCAGCGTGCGGGGATGGTTCCGGGTCGCATCGACCCTCCTGCCACTCCCGTCCGCTGTGACCACATGTGGGCAAGATTACGTCCCTTTGCCAAATCGTGCCCAACCGTTGACTCCTGCCCAGGTCAGATTCGCGGGCGCGGGCCACGGCCGGACTTCGGCCGCCCGCATCTCGCGTTGCACGCTATAGCGAGCCGACGTATCCTTCAGATGTATCAGCTCGATACATCGCTCAAGAATACCGAGGAGGTGGTTCCGATGACCGTGTCCAGAAGCGGCGTCCTGGAACTCGCCGTCCTCGGCTCACTTCACGAGAACCCGCTGCACGGTTATGAACTGCGCAAGCGCCTCAACACCCTGCTCGGGATGTTCCGCGCGTTCTCCTACGGCTCGCTCTACCCATGCTTGAAGGGTTTGCTCAACGACGGCCTGATCGTCGAGGAGGAGCCCCCGGACGACGTGGTCCTCGGCCGCCGGTCGAAGATCGTTTACAAGCTCACCGCCGAAGGGAAAGAGCGCCTCCAGGAGTTGCTGACCCAAGCGGGTCCCTCTTCCTGGGAGGACGAGAGCTTCGGCATCCACTTCGCGTTCTTCCGTCATACGGAAGCCGAAGTACGCCTGCGGATCCTCGAAGGGCGGCGCAGCCGCCTGGAGGAACGAATGGAAAACGTCCGCACGGCCCTGGCCAGAACCCGCGAGCGGCTCGACAGCTACACGCTTGAGCTGCAGCGACATGGGCTGGAGTCGGTCGAACGTGAGGTCCGCTGGCTCAACGAGCTGATCAACACTGAACGGGCGCAAGCCGATAAAAGCCAATCAGAACGGGACAAACGTCCTGATTCCGATGAATAACGATCCAAAGGAGCGAGTGCGATGGGTTCGGTGCGCGTAGCCATCGTAGGTGTGGGGAACTGCGCCGCCTCACTGGTGCAGGGCGTCCACTACTACAAGGACGCCGACCCGGCAGCGCGTGTGCCGGGCCTCATGCACGTCAAGTTTGGCGACTACCACGTCGGCGATGTCGAGTTCGTCGCGGCGTTCGACGTCGATGCGAAGAAGGTCGGGCGCGACCTCTCCGAGGCGATCGTCGCCTCCGAGAACAACACCATCAAGATCTGCGACGTGCCGCCGCTCGGCGTGACCGTCCATCGTGGGCCCACCTACGACGGTCTCGGGGAGTTCTACCGCGAGATCATCCAGGAGTCCGACGACGAGCCGGCCGATGTGGTCCAGGTGCTCAAGGACGCCCGCGTCGACGTGCTCGTCTCCTACCTTCCGGTGGGCTCGGAAGAGGCCGCCAAGTTCTACGCGCAGTGCGCCATCGACGCCAAGGTCGCGTTCGTCAACGCGCTGCCCGTCTTCATCGCCTCCGACCCGGCCTGGGCCCAGAAGTTCACCGACGCCGGGGTGCCGATCGTCGGCGACGACATCAAGTCGCAGGTCGGCGCGACCATCACCCACCGGGTGATGGCCAAGCTGTTCGAAGACCGCGGTGTGGAGCTGCTGCGCACCTACCAGCTCAACTTCGGCGGCAACATGGACTTCATGAACATGCTGGAGCGCAAGCGCCTCCAGTCGAAGAAGATCTCCAAGACGCAGTCGGTGACCTCGCAGATCCCGCACGAGATGGCCAAGGCCGACGTGCACATCGGCCCGTCCGACCACGTGCCGTGGCTCGACGACCGCAAGTGGGCCTACGTCCGCCTGGAGGGCCGTTCGTTCGGTGACACCCCGCTCAACCTCGAATACAAGCTCGAGGTGTGGGACTCGCCCAACTCGGCGGGCGTCATCATCGACGCCGTCCGGGCCGCCAAGATCGCCCTCGACCGGGGCATCGGCGGGCCGATCCTGTCGGCGTCCTCCTACTTCATGAAGTCGCCGCCGGAGCAGTACTCCGACGACGACGCCCGCGACGCGGTAGAGAGCTTCATCCGTGGCGAGGTCGAGCGCTAGACCATCGCCGCGTGGGAAATTTGGGCCGGCCCCGGGTGCTTCCCCGGGGCCTTCCTCATTTCCGGAGCTTTCCGGATGCAGAATGAATCGATGCGTGCCCGTGGCATCAACTACGACACAGGTTTCCTCCCCGATGACAGCTTCAGCCGTCCCCTGTTCGACCCGGCGGCGGTGCGCACCGACATCGCCGTGATCGCCGACGAACTGGGCTGTGACGCCGTGAGGATCTCCGGCCGGGAGCCCGGACGGCTCACCGCGGCCGCCGAGATCGCCGCCGAACACGACCTGGAGATCTGGTTCTCGCCGTTCCCCGTCGACCTCGGCCCGGACGAGATGCTGGCGGTCTTCGCCGAGTGCGCCCACCGGGCCGAGGAACTGCGCCGTCACGGCGCCCGGATCACTTTGGTCACGGGATGCGAGATCAGCGCCTTCGGCAAGGGCTTCATGCCGGGCGAGACCTACGGCGAGCGGATGCGGACCATGGCCACCGCCGACATGGAATGGTGGCAGTCGCTCGGGCCGATCATCGAGCGGCTCGACGTGTTCCTGGCCGAGGTCGCCACGATCGCGCGGCAGACCTTCGGCGGACCGCTCACCTATGCTTCGGCGCCCTGGGAGCCGGTCGACTGGTCGCCCTTCGACATCGTCGGCCTCGACGCCTACCGCGCGAGCTACAACGCCACGACCTTCCGCGACGAACTACTCGGGCAGCGCCGCCACGGCAAGCCACTGGCCGTGCTCGAATTCGGCACCTGCGCCTATCGGGGAGCCTCAGATCTGGGCGGGATGGCCTGGATGCCGCCCGCCGGTGCGGTTCCCGACGAGGGCGAGCAGGCCCGCTACTACACCGACCTGATGGCCGACTTCGAGGCGGCGGGCGTCGACACGGCCCTGTGGTTCACCTTCGCCTCGTTCACCCGGATCGGCCCGGCCGACCTGTCGTCCTACGGCGTCGTCCGGATGGTCGACGCGACCACGTGGGAGCCCAAGGAGGTCTTCCACGCCATGGCCGCCGCGAACGGGGAGCCCCGGTCACCGGGGCTCCCCGTCTCCTAGAGTCCGCGTACGGCAGCGGGAAGCTCCGCCGGGTCGGCCACCGGCCACGTGAGGGGGTCGGGACCGAGGGCGGCCAGCTGGGGGAGCTGCTCGGTGGCCCACGGGGAGATCTCCAGCTCGCCCGACAGCACGCCGTCGGAGAACTCCTTCCACGGCATCCACAGGAGGCTGCCGACCTCGTCGGGGTTGGCGGTCGGCTCCTCGCCCACCAGCGCCCGGTAGACCGGGCACAGCTCGTGTTCGACCGTGCCGTCGGGCATGACCGCGCGGTAGGAGAACCGGGGCAGCAGCAGGTCGACCGAGGAAACGGTCAGCGAAAGCTCGTGGGACAGCCGGCGAATGACGGCTGACGGGAGGCCCTCGCCGGGCAGGGGGTGACCGCAGCAGCTGTTGGTCAGGACGCCGGGCCAGGTGATCTTGTGGTCGGCCCGCCGGGTGAGCAGCACGTTGCCCGACGCGTCGAAGACGTAGCTGGAGAAGGCCATGTGCAGGGGGGTGTCCGTGCCGTGGACCGTGGACTTGGGGGCGGTGCCCACCGAGTTGCCCTCGGAATCAACAAGCACGACGTGTTCATCGTTCGTCACGCAATGAGACTACGGTCTCTCCTGTGTCATATCTGCCCTATCGGGGATGACCCTGATGTTCCAGGCTTGGGCCACGCGTAGGCTGGCGGGCGTGTCCTACGTCTCAGATCTTCGTATTGTTCTGCGAGGCAGGGACTTCAGACGGCTCTTCGGCACTCGCCTGGTCTCGCAGTTCTCCGACGGGATCTTCCAGCTCGCGGTAGCCGGATACGCCTTCTTCAGTCCTGAGAAGCAGACGTCGGTCGCCGATGTCGCGGCCGCGTTCGCGGTCCTGCTGCTGCCCTATTCGATCGTCGGCCCGTTCGCCGGGGTGTTCATCGACCGCTGGTCACGGCGGCAGATCCTGGTCATCGGCCCGCTGGTCCGGGCGGCCCTCCTGCTTCTCGCGGCGGTCGTCGTCGCGGTGCAGGCCCCCGACTGGATGTTCTACGCCGTCGCCTTCGGCGTGCTCGGCGTCAACCGGTTCTTCCTCGCGGCGCTGGGGGCCTCGTTGCCCCACGTCGTACCCAAAGACACGCTCATGATCGCGAACGCCGTCACGCCCACCTCAGGGACCGTCGTGACGTTCGTGGGCGCGGGCGTCGGCTTCGGGTTGCGCTGGTTGTTCGGGCCCGAGCATTTCGGCACCGCCGGCATCCTGCTCATCTCCGGTGTGATCTTCGCGACCAGCTCGATGATCGCCCGGCAGATGAGCCGGGAACTGCTCGGGCCGACGTTCGACCCCGAGCGGCCCCAGGCCCGCGACGCCGTGCGCAACGTGGTCAGCGGGCTGGTCGACGGCGTCCGTTACGTCGCGCACCGGCGCGGACCCGCGGCGGCCCTCGGGAGCATGGCCGCCCATCGGGTCCTCTACGGCATGTCGCTCGGCATGGTGCTGATGCTCTACCGCTACTACTTCACCACCGACGCCGAAGTCGGGCTGATGGCGCTCAGCGGCGTGGTGGCCACCTCGGGGCTGGGCTACTTCGCGGCGGCGTTCCTGACGCCGTGGGCGACCCAGCACTTCCGGATCGAGACGTGGATCCCGATCACCCTGGCCCTGTGCGGGGCGTTGGAGTTCGTGCTGTGCGTCCCGTTCCAGCAGTGGGGGTTCCTGGTCACCGGGTTCGTGACCGGCGTCCTGGGCCAGAGCGGCAAGATCTGCACCGACGTCGTGGTGCAGAGCGGCGTCGCCGACGCCTATCGGGGCCGGGTCTTCTCGATCTACGACCTGCTGTTCAACGGCATGATGGTGGTCGGGGTCTCGCTCTCGGCGCTGCTGCTGCCGGCCGACGGCCGATCGATCTTCGTGCTGACGATGATCACCGTGCTCTACTTCGTGGCTGCGGGGGCCTACCGGCTGGCCGTTCTCCAGGTCGTCCGGCAGGCGACCCCGGTCACCGCCCAGCCGTGACCGCCGCGACCATCGCCGCCGCGATGACCGCCACCTCTTCCTCCGTGCAGGCGTAGGGCGGCATCGCGTAGACGAGTTTCCCGAAGGGGCGCAGCCAGACGCCGTGATCCAGCGCGGCGTCCTGCGCCTTCTTCATGTCGACCGGCTCGTGACACTCGATGACGCCGATGGCGCCGAGGACGCGTACATCGGCCACCGAAGCCTGCACCGGAGCCAGGCCCTTGCGCAGGGTCTCCTCGATGAGGCGGACCTCCGCGCGCCAGGGGCGCTCGGCCAGCAGGTCGAGTGACGCGCCGGCCGCCGCCGCGGCCAGCGGGTTGCCCATGTATGTCGGCCCGTGCATCAGCAGCCCGATGCGTTCGGCGATCTCGGGCGTGGTCAGCGTGGCGGCCATCGTCAGGTAGCCGCCGGTCAGTGCCTTGCCCACGGTGATGATGTCGGCCCTGATCCCGGCGTGGTCGCAGCCGAACAGCTCGCCCGAGCGGCCGAAGCCGGTGGCGATCTCGTCGGCGATCAGCAGCAGCCCGTGGCGGTCGCAGATCTCCCGGAACGCCCGCAGGTAGGCCGGGTTGTAGAACCGCATCCCGCCCGCGCCCTGGACGACCGGCTCCAGGATCATCGCGCCGACCTCGGGGTCGCTCGCCAGCCGGTCGACCTCGTCGAGGTAGGTCTGGTCGACCGCGGCCGTGTAGCCCAGCGGCGGCACCGGCGCGAAGACCTGCTCGGCGACCGCGCCCGAGAAGATGTGGTGCATCCCGTTGACCGGGTCGCAGACCGACATGCAGCCGAACGTGTCGCCGTGGTAGCCGCCCCGGACCGTCAGCAGCCGCCGCTTCCCGGTCGCCTGGACGGCCATCTTGATCGCGACCTCGACCGCGACGCTGCCCGAGTCGGCCAGGAAGACCTTCTCGTAGCCGGTCATCGCGGCCAGCCGCTCGGCCAGCAGGATCGCCGGTTCGTGGGTGAGCCCGCCGAACATCACGTGGGCCATCCGGCCCAGCTGGTAGGTGATCGCGGCGTCGATCTCCGGCACCCGGTAGCCGTGGATGGCGGCCCACCACGACGACATGCCGTCGATGACCTCGCGCCCATCTTGAAAAGACAGGTGCACCCCGTCGGCGCTCTCCACCACGTGGGTGGGCACGGCGGGCGGCACCGTCGCATAGGGATGCCAGACATGCTTCCGGTCGAGCTCGGCCAGGTTCACTGCTCGGCCACCCACTCCAGCAGTCGGGCGCGGGCGACGTCCTTGCCGATCATGCCTTCGTCCATCCGCAGGTCGAGCAGGAACTTGTAGGCCCTGCCCACCATCGGGCCCGGCGGGATGGCCAGGATCTCCTGGATCTCGTTGCCGTCGAGCTCGGGCCGGATCTTGGCCAGCTCCTCCTCGTCGGCCAGCTTGGCGATGCGCTCCTCGAGCTGGTCGTAGGTACGGGCCAGGGCGGCCGCCTTGCGCTTGTTGCGGGTGGTGCAGTCGGCTCTCGTCAGTTTGTGCAGCCGGTCGAGCAGGTGGTCGGCGTCGCGGACGTAGCGGCGGACCGCGCTGTCGGTCCACTCGCCGCTGCCGTAGCCGTGGAAGCGCAGGTGCAGCTCGACCAGGCGGGCCACGTCGTTGGTGACCTCCTTGGGGAACCGCAGCGCGGTCAGGCGGCGCTTGGTCATCTGGGCGCCGACGACCTCGTGGTGGTGGAAGGAGACCCGGTTGCCCGGCTCGTTCCTGCGGGTCTTGGGCTTGCCGATGTCGTGGAGCAGCGCCGCCCAGCGCAGCACCCGGTCGGGGCCGGCCACCTCTTGGGCGATGGCCTGGTCGAGGACGATCAGGGTGTGGTCGTAGACGTCCTTGTGGCGGTGGTGCTCGTCGATCTCCAGCCGCAGCTTGGGCAGTTCGGGCAGCACGTGGTCGGCCAGCCCCGTGTCGACCAGCAGCGCCAGGCCCTCGCGCGGGTGGGCGCCGCAGATCAGCTTGTCGAGCTCGGCCTGGATGCGCTCGGCCGACACGATCTCGATGCGGTCGGCCATCTCGGTCATCGCCCTGACCGCGTCGGGGTCGACGGTGAACCCGAGCTGCGAGGCGAACCGGGCCGCCCGCAGCATCCGCAGCGGGTCGTCGTCGAACGACTGCTCGGGCGTGCCGGGCGTGCGCAGCACCTTGGCGGCCAGGTCGCCCAGGCCTCCGTAGGGGTCGACGAACTCCCGGCCGGGCAGCCGGACCGCCATCGCGTTGACCGCGAAGTCACGCCGGGCCAGGTCGGCTTCGAGCGTCTGGCCGTAGACGACCTCGGGCTTGCGTGACTTGGGGTCGTACGACTCGCTGCGATAGGTCGTGATCTCGAGCTGCCAGTCGCCCTTGCGTACGCCGACCGTGCCGAAATCGATGCCGATCGTCCAGATCGCTTCGCCCCAATCGCGCACGATCTCCAGAACTCGTCCAGGATGGGCGTCGGTGGTGAAATCGAGGTCGGCCCCCGGTCTGCCGAGCAGCACGTCGCGCACCGGCCCACCCACCAGGGCCAGTTCGTGGCCGTGCTTGGCGAACAGGTCGCCCAGTTCGTGGGCGACGGGTTCGATCCGGCGGAGCAGGTCGGCCAGAGCGTTCTCTATCGGGTTTGTAGGGGACAAGCTGGGTAGGTCCTTCGGTTACGGAACAGGTGCCACTGGGCTAATACACCTATGGCGATCAGCAGGCTACGTTCAGTGCAGATCTGTCGGGGGCCGGGAGAAGGAGCACACCAAATGCAGGACGCCCTCGCGATCCATCGCTGGCTCCTCGCCCGTCAAATCCACCATGAAATCGTACGGCTTCCTCGCGTCCTCACTTCCGCTGACGAACTACCCGAGATGCTGGGTGTCGCACCTGAGACGTGCGTGACCGTCACCGTGTTCGACGTGACCACCCGCGGCTGCCGCGAATCGGTCGCGGTGATCAGCTCGGTGGCCGGCCGCCCCCGCCCCGGCGTGATCGCCTCCGCCTTAGGCGCCGAACGGGTCAGGCCCGCCTCCTCCTACACGGTCAACGCGGTCACCGACTACGCGGCCGGGCTGGTCTGCCCGCTGCTGCTGCCCGAGAAACTCACGCTGCTGATCGACCGGCGTCTGGTCGACGCGACCGACCCCGAAGAGTTCGTGCACACCGCGACGGGCGAACGCATGACAGCGCTGCGACTACGCGCTGTGCATCTCTTCCCTCTGGCCTCGGGAAAGCCCGTGGAGCTCGCCGGTCACGGCCTGGCAAGCTGACATCGGCCATATGGCCGGGGCCTATAGCATTCAGGGCGTGCGTCGCCTCGGTCCCGTCTTGTTCGCCTTTCTGCTCGCCGGTGCGAGTCTGGCGATCCCGGCGACCCCACCGGCAGCCGCGGCCTCCGCGCGTGCGTCCGACCCGGTCACGCTGAGTGAGTTCAGCCCAGAGTCGCCAGGCAGAACCGACCAGGTGATCACCGTCGCCGGCGCGGTCACCGGGATCCCGCAGAGCTTCGTCCGCATCCGGCTGAAGTGGGCCGCCGGGCGGCCCTTCACCTCGCGGACCGACATGGCCGCCTACGTCACCGGCCAGACGATCTTCACCACGTCGTGGAACACGAAGGTGGTGCCCACCCAGCTCGACGGGGCCGGCAAGCTGCCGTTCACGATCACCTTCACCCCGGCCGAGCTCGGCATCGTCCAGCCCGGCGTCTACCCGCTGGAGGTGGAGGCCCTCGACGGCGCCACCGAGCAGGTCGTCGGGGTCGAGCGCACCTTCGTCACCTACGTCCCCCAGGGCACCGCCGTGAAGCCGACCCGGCTGGCGCTGGCCCTCCCGCTGACCGCGCAGCCGAAACGGGCCGACGACCAGACGTTCGTCGACGACGACCTGTTCGGCGACGGCCGCCTCAACAACCTCCTGGCGCTGGCCTCCGCGACCGAAGCCACCGCCACCTGGTTCGTCGACGGGTCGGTGCTCGACGACGCCCAGCGGGTGTCGCGGCCCTACTACCTCGACGGCAACGCCAAGCAGGGCCTGGCCCAGGGCGCCGAGTGGGTGACCTCGCTGCGCTCCGCGCTGTCCGACAATCCCGTCATGGCGATGCCCTACGCCGACGCCGACCTCGGCGCGATCGTCCACAACGGGCTCGACACGACCACTCCCACGTCTCTCCTGGTCGGTTCGTTCGCCACGAACCAGCTGCTCAAGCTGACCTCCGCCACCACGTCCACGGTCTGGCCGGTCGGCGGTGTGATCGACCGCGACACCCTCGACGCGCTGGCCGTCAACGGCGTCGACACGGTGCTGCTGGCCCAGGCCGCGGTGCCCCCGGCGGCGCTCGTGGCGCGGGCCGGATCGGCCGGAGTGGTCGACACGGTCGGCGGCCCGGTGATCGTGCAGATGGCCGATCCGGTGCTCAGCGGGCTGCTCGGCACCGACGGCCGGGCGGCCGGGGCGACCGTGGCGGCCCGGCAGCGCTACATCGCCGAGACGGCCATGAACGGGCTCACGGCGGGCAAGGCCGCGCCGCTGATCGCGATGCCGTCGAACCACCTGTGGAATCCCGACCCGACGTTCATGAGCGCTCTGCTCAAGCCGCTGCCGTGGGTGCGTGAGGTGCCGCTGGCCTCGGTCCGGCCCGGGAAGAACGCCTCGGTCGGCGATCTGGTCTATCCGGCCCAGGCGCGGAAGGGGGAGTTGCCCAAGTCGTACATGAGCGGGGTTCGCAAGCTCGGCCGCACGGCCGAGGTCGCGATGGCGCTGCCGACGAGCGGGCAGCGGACCTATGACCGCGCGGTGCTGCGGCTCACCTCGGCGTCGTGGCGGGGCGGCAAGAAGGCGCCCGGGTTCGCCAAGCAGCTCACCAACGCCATCGTGAAGCAGATGGACCGAGTCTCCATCGTCGGCGCCGACGACCAGCTCGCGGTGGCCGGCAACAACGGCCGCATCCTGGTGACGGTGCGCAACACGCTCCGCGAGACGGTGAAGTTCAATCTCGAGGTCCGGTCGCGCGACCCCGAGCAGCTTCAGGTCGACGCGCCGCGCGGGGTGTTCATCCAGGAGCAGGCCGAGGTCCAGGCCGGCAAGGCAGGATCGTTCGAGATCCCCGTCGTGGTGCCCGCCGACCACGGCCAGGCCGACTTCGACGTGCAGCTCCTGACGGCCGACGGGCGGAAATACGGCAAGCCGACGAAGATCGTCATCTCCGCCACCGGGTACACCGGCATTGCCCTGGTCATCGTCGGCGTGGCGGTGACGATCATGCTTGCCGCCGTGGTGATGCGGCTGCTGCGCCGCCATCAGCGCAAGGATCCGGTCTTCCCGGCCCCCGTGCCGATACCCAGGGAGCAGGAGGAGCCCCAAGGGGCGTAGCCTTCGTCTCGCCGTTGCCCGGGTGGATCAAGGAGTCGATCGATGAGCCGGATGTTGCGCGCGAGCGCGATCATGGCGGCGGGCACCCTCGTGTCGCGCCTGACCGGTTTCCTCCGCACCGCCATCCTGGCCTCGGCCATCGGCGTCGGCATGCTGGGCGACGCCTACAACGTGGCGTACACGATCCCGTTCGTGCTGCTCGACCTGCTGATCACCGGCGTGCTGAGCAGCGTCGTGGTGCCGTCGATCATCCGGCGGCAGAAGCAGGATCCCGACGGGGGAGCCGCCTACGAGCAGCGGCTCCTCACCGTCGCCGCGTTCGGTCTCACCGCGGTCGCGATCATCGCCGTCGTGCTGGCCAAGCCCCTCGTTCTCCTGTACGCCGACAAGCTCTCCCCCGAGGGCATCGCGGCGGCCGTGACGATGGCCCAGTTCATCCTTCCCCAGATCGCCTTCTTCGGCGTCGGCGCGGTGGCCGGGGCGGTTCTGAACGCCCGCGACCGGTTCGCCGCCCCGATGTGGGCGCCGGTGCTCAACAACGTCGTGGTCATCGGGGTCGCGGCGGCCTACTTGCTGAGCGGCGGCCCCTCCGACGTCGACCGGGTCACCCAACCCGATCTGCTGCTGCTGGGCCTGGGCACCACGGCCGGCATCGTGGCGCAGTCCTTCGTGCTGGTCGTCGCGCTGCTGCGGGCCGGGGTGAAGTTCCGCCCGAGGTTCGACCTGCGCAACGCGGGCCTGGGGGAGATGGCCCGGCTCGGCGCGGGCGCGCTCGCCTTCACGGTGATCAACCAGGTGGGTTTCGTGATCACCACCAACCTGGCCGTCGGCGCCGGCGCGGCGGCCGCCGAGGAGGGCGTGCACGGCCGGGGCCTGACGCCCTACTCCTACGCCTTCCAGCTCTTCCAGCTGCCGTACGGGATCATCGCCGTCTCCGTGATCACCGCGCTGCTCCCCCGGCTCAGCCGTTTCGTCCACGACAAGGACTTCGCCTCGGCCCGCCAGGAGTTCGCGGGCGGGATCCGGACGGTCAGCGCGCTGATCGTGCCCGCCGGGCTGCTGCTGATGGTGCTCGGCCCTTCGGTGACGGTCTTGATCTTCGGCCGGGGCGCCGTCTCGATCGATCAGGCCATCTACGTCGGCCACGTGCTGCAGGTGTTCGGCCTCGCGCTGGTGCCGTTCTCGATCTTCCAGTTGCTGCTGCGGGTTTTCTACAGTTTCGGCGACACCCGCACCCCGGCCGTGATCGCCGGCGCGAATGTCGTGGTCAACGCAGCAATTGGTCTTACTTTGTACTTTACTATCCCACCAGAGCTTGTTGTCATGGGTTTGGCGGGTTCGTTCACCGTGACATACGTTCTGGCGTGCGTCCTCACGTGGGTGCTGGCGTCGCGGCGGGTCGGCGGACTCGGCGGGCGGGCCGTCGCCTCGGGACTGATGCGCATGTACCTCGCGGCGATCCCCGCTGCCCTCGTGGCGCTGGCGGTGCTGTGGGCCAGCGTGCGGATCACCGAGGTGACCGTGCTCAGTTCGCTGGTCGTGCTCGTCGTCGGCGGCGGTCTCGCGGGTGGCGTCTACCTTGTTCTCGCGCACCGGCTGGGCATCCAGGAAGTGCGGTCCATCATTGGAATGGTGACGAGACGGGTAGGACGCTAACGGTTTCCGCGCCAACGGGGCTTAAGGTCCGGTTGAGGCGACTCCGAAGGGGAAGGCGGGCAAGACCGGCGCGGCACTAGCATGGTGCGCCACGGGGGACGCGGTAGAGACGTGGTTTAGACGTAGTACAGGCAGTGTCGAGCGGAAGCGAGCAGGTGTGGGCGGATCCACCCGGAGTCGGCTGCCGTTCTGGGGAGCGGCGGCGTGAGCATGTCCACTGTCGAGCCCGGAACCCGTCTCGCTGATCGATTCCGTCTGGAAGACCGGGTGAAGGAGTCTTCCGGCGCCACCCTGTGGAAGGCCATCGACGAGGTGCTGGCACGGCCGGTGGCCGTACACACGTTCTCACCCGACTTCGAGCGCCAGTCTGAGGTCGTGACCGCCGCGCGGGCCGCCTCCCGGCTGACCGACCCCCGGCTCACCCAGGTCTTCGACGCCGCCGACGAAGACGGCGTCGCCTATGTCGTCAGTGAGTGGGTCTCCGGCGAGAGCCTGCTCGACCTGCTGTCGGCCGGTCCCCTTGAGGCCGAGCGCGGCGCCGCCCTGGTCGCCGAGGCCGCCGAGGCGATGGCCCACGCCCACGCCCACGGCCTGTCCCACCTGAACCTGACGCCCAGCCGGCTGATGTGGACCTCCGGGAACACGGTGAAGCTGCTCGGGGTCGGCGTCGACGCCGCCATCCTCGACGCGACCGACGGAATGAGCGACGAGGAACTGGCCCACGCCGACGCCCAGGGTCTCGGCCGCCTGCTCTACGCCGCCCTCACCGGCCACTGGCCCGCCGACGACGACTGCGGCCTGCCCCAGGCCCCCGTCGACGACCACCACTACTGCACCCCGCGCCAGGTCACCGCAGGTGTGCCGGGCTACCTCGACACGATCGCGTCCCGCATCCTCGGCCTGCGCAGGGGCGCCGAGCCGATGGACACCCCCGACGAGATCGCCGAGGCCCTGTCGGAGGTGCCCCGCCCGGCGCCCGCCTCGGTCTCGACCGTCCCGCCGTCCATCGAGCTGCGCTCCGAGCCGGTCGACACGATGGGCGGCCGGTCCCCGATGCCGCCGATCATCCACCGGCCGCCGCCTCCGCGCCGCTCCCCCATGCTGTCGCGGTTCGTGCTGACCGTGGTGGTGCTGCTGGCCATGGTCGTGGTCGGCGTCGGCGCCTGGACGCTCGGCAAGAGCCTGGGCACCGAACCCGCCGTCCCCACGGCGTCCCCGAGCACGCCCGCAGAAGAAGGCGGGGCCGCGGGCAAGCCCACCGAAGTGAAGATCGCCGGCGCGATCGGGTTCGACCCGCTCGGCGACGGCGAGGAGCGCAACGAGCTCGCCCCCCTGGCCATCGACGGCTCGGCCACCACCGACTGGCACACCGAGACCTACGGCGGCCCCGACTTCGGCCGGCTGAAGAACGGTGTCGGCCTGCTGCTCGACCTGGGCAAGGACATCCGCCTGACCCAGGCGGTCATCGACTTCGGCGAATCTGGCGGCACGGTTGAGCTGCGCACCGGCACCTCTCCGGAGCCCGAGAGCCTGAAGACGTTCCTGACCCGGAAAGACGTCAGCGGCAAGGTCACCTTTGACCTGAACGGCTCGTCGGCGACCCGCTATCTGCTCGTGTGGTTCACCGAACTGCCGCCGCACAGCAAGGGCTACCGCACCATGATCCGCGACGTCAAGCTCATGGCCGCCAAGGATTGAAGCGAGACGCGGGCGGCCGAAGGCCGACCGTGGCTCGCGCTGGAACCTGCCTGGAGAAGCAGGCCGCTTTGATCTGGTTTACGCTCTTTGCCGATCGCAGAGGGAAGTATGGTGGCACCATCGTGCACGTGAACCCCTCGGGATCGGCAGACCAGTGACCTCGCCGCCAGACTTCCCCCAACCGGCCGATCCACTGGATCAGCCGGTGCTGAGTGATGCCGATCTGCTGACTCGTCACATCGCGGGCGACACCACGGCTTTCAGCGAGATAGTCAAGCGTCACCGCGACCGCATGTGGGCGGTCGCGCTGCGGACGCTCGGCGATCCGGACGAGGCTGCCGACGCGGTTCAGGACGCATTCGTCTCCGCCTACCGCAAGGCCGAGAGCTTCCGGGGCGACGCCGCCGTCACGACCTGGCTGCACCGCATCGTGGTCAACGCCTGCCTTGACCGTATGCGCCGGAAATCGGTCCGCCCGGTCGCCGACGACGAGCTCATCGAGGCCGCCGAGCGCGACATGCCGATGCCCGACCAGACCGCCGAGCGCGAGGTGTCTCTCGAGGTCACGGCCGCGCTCAAGCTACTGCCCCCCGATCAGAGGGCCGCTCTGGTGCTCGTCGACATGATGGGCTACTCGGTCGAGGACGCCGCGGCCGTACTGGACGTACCGTCCGGAACGGTGAAGAGTCGATGTGCCCGGGGGCGCGCGAAACTTGCCCCGATTCTTTCCCATCTGCGGAACCGATCAGACCTCACTCGCGTCTCATCCCCGAAGGGAGCAGAACTTCGTGACGGGTGACTCGCACTACGACCTGGAAATCCTGGCCGAGCTCGCCGAGGGACTCCTCGACGACGTGACGGCGCTGGAAGTCCGGTCGCATCTCGCGATCTGCGACGCCTGCGGGGAAAGCCTCGCTGGTCTGGCCGCCGTTCGTGAACTTCTCGCCGCAGTACCGATGACCGCGATGCCGCTGGGCGTCGCGATGCGGATCGACCGGGCCCTGGAAGCGGAGGCGGAGCGGGGTGGCCTCCGCCTCGTCGAAGAGCCCGACTGGGACGAGATCATGAAGGACTCGCCCTGGGAGCAGCCCGCTGAGCCGGTCGCCGAACCCATCGTCGAACCGGCCGCCGCGCAGGTCATCGAGCTCGCGCCGCTGGCCGCTCGCCGGAAGAGGCCTCGCCGTTCCTGGGCGATGCCGATCACGGCCGCCGCCGCGGCAGCCGTGGTGTTCGGCGGAGTCGGGCTGGCCACGCAGCTGGTGGCGTCCGGATCCGGGGAGAGCTCCGGTGTCCAGGTCGCCGGACCTGCCGTCTCTCCCGACAAGACGCCGCTGAAGACCGCCGAGTCCTGGGCCGTCCGGGCCAGCGGCCACAACTACACCTCGCGCGAGCTGAACGGCCCGCTGCTCGGCTACTTCGGTCCCGAGCCCGGCACCGGCAGCAACAGCGACGAACAGACCGACAAGTGCGTGGCCCGCAAGGCCAACGAGCTCGACCGCCAGCCGATAGCGGTCGACCGCGCCTTCTACAACGGGCAGGACGCCACCATCATGGCCTTCTGGGAAGACAAGACGATCAACGCGGTCCGCGTGGTCGTGGTGGGCTCCAACTGCCGCAGCCTGCGCCCCGAGGGTCTCGCCACCTGGAACTGATTTCTCACCGATCAAGGCCTCGCGGAATACCGCGGGGCCTTCGTCATGCGTGGCGGGAATCGCCGACGCCTAGGATCTGTTGACGCCCCTGCAGACATGAAGGAAAGGCAGAGCGTTGAGCGACGTCCGTAACGTGATCATCATCGGGTCGGGCCCCGCCGGCTACACGGCGGCCGTCTATTCCGCCCGAGCCGACCTCCGGCCGCTGGTGTTCGAGGGCTCGGTGACCGCCGGTGGCGCCCTCATGAACACCACCGACGTGGAGAACTTCCCCGGGTTCCCCGACGGCATCATGGGCCCCGACCTCATGGACAACCTGCGCAAGCAGGCCGAGAGGTTCGGCGCCGAACTGATCGCCGACGACGTCGTCGAGGTCGACCTGAACGCCAATCCCAAGGTCGTCAAGACGTACACCGACACCTACTACGCCAAGGCCGTCATCCTGGCCACCGGCTCCGGTTACCGCGAGCTCGGTCTCACCAACGAGAAGCGCCTGTCCGGCCACGGCGTCTCCTGGTGCGCGACCTGTGACGGGTTCTTCTTCCGCGACAACGACATCGTGGTCGTGGGCGGTGGCGACACCGCCATGGAGGAGGCCACCTTCCTGACCCGGTTCGCCCGGTCGGTCACCGTCGTGCACCGCCGCGACGAGCTGCGCGCCAGCAAGATCATGCAGGAGCGGGCGTTCAACAACGAGAAGATCCGCTTCCTCTGGGACAGCGAGGTCGTCGACGTCCTGGGCGACGCCAAGGTCTCCGGTGTGCGGGTCCGCAACCTCAAGACGGGCGAGGAGTCGACCGTCGATGCCACCGGCCTGTTCCTGGCGATCGGCCACGACCCGCGCAGCGCGCTGGTCAAGGGCCAGATCGACCTCGACGACGAGGGCTACGTGAAGGTCGACGCCCCCACCACCAAGACCAACATCCCCGGCGTGTTCGCCTGTGGCGACCTCGTCGACCACACCTACCGCCAGGCCATCACCGCAGCGGGCACGGGCTGCGCCGCGTCGCTCGACGCGGAGCGCTGGCTCACCGACCAGGAATAGTTCCAACCAATTTTTCAAGGAGAGCCATCGTGGGCACCGTCAAGAACGTCACCACCGCCGACTTCACGGCGGAGGTCCTGCAGAGCGACAAGCCCGTCATCGTCGACTTCTGGGCCGAATGGTGCGGGCCGTGCCGCCAGGTCGCGCCGATCCTCCAGGAGATCGCCAACGAGCACGCCGACAAGCTGACCGTCGTCAAGCTCAACATCGACGAGAACCCGGACATCGCGCGTGACTACGGCATCCTGCAGATCCCGACGATGAACGTCTACAAGGGCGGCGAAGTCGTGAAGCAGATCATCGGCGCCAAGCCGAAGGCCATGCTCCTTCGCGAGCTCGACGGCATCGTCTAAAGTTTGAAAAGCCCTCCCTGCGGGGAGGGCTTTCTTTTTGCCTGTACGGCGCTGAGAGGCCCTCAGACGGGCCGGAGCGCCCTTTCCGGGGACATGGAGCCGAGCAGCCGTTCGAGGGCCACCTCGACGTCCTCACGCCACGAGACGGCCGTCTTGAGCTCCAGCCGGAGCCGGGGGAACCGCAGATGCGGCCGGACGGTCTTGAACCCCACCGACAGCAGATAGTCGGCCGGCGTCACGCAGGCGCCCGGCTGCTCCCACTTGAGGTCGCCGAACGCCTCGATGGCGCGGACGCCCCGGCGGGTCAGATCCTTCGCCACGCCCTGCACGAGCATGCGCCCGAGCCCACCCCCGGAGAACTCCGGAACGATGTGGGCCGTCATCAGCAGCACCGCGTCAGAACTCACCGGCGACGTGGGAAAAGCCACCGATCTCGGGACGTAAAGCGGCGGCGCGAACAGCACGAACCCCGCGGCCACCCCGTCGACATATGCGATCTTGCCGCAGGAACCCCATTCCAGCAGCGTGGCGGAGACCCAGGCCTCCTTCTCCAGGCTGGGCTCCCCGGCCTGAACGGCCCGCTCGGCGCCCATGGGGTCGAGCTCCCAGAACACGCAATTACGACACCTGCGCGGCAGGTCATCAAGATTGTCGAGCGTGATGCTGGCGAGCCGACGCGACACGTGACGCCCCTATTCCCGGCATTGGTCCCGGCAGTTTTGCTGGAATAGTAGCCGGTGCTCCCGGTCCGAACGGGAATTCGGCGCGCACCCGGTGGCCCTTCTCTCATGCTGATACCGATTGCGGACTGTTCAGTCGGCTGCCTTACCCTCTAATTAACGCCTATGAAACGGAGGTGGACCGTGACGAAAGAGACGGATCACGGTCGGACACCCGCGACCCAAGGGTCACGCATCGATGCCTACGTCGATCGGTACGCCGCACGAGCTACCGGGATGGTCGCCTCCGAGATCCGAGCTCTGTTCGCCGTCGCCTCCCGACCAGAAGTGGTCTCCTTGGCCGGCGGCATGCCCTACGTCACGGCGCTCCCCCTGGACGTGGTCGGTGAACTGGTCGCCGACCTCATCAACCGCCGCGGCTCCGAAGCCCTGCAATACGGCTCGGGCCAGGGTGACCCCGCACTGCGTGAGCAGATCTGCGAGGTCATGCGCATGGAGGGCATCGATGCGGGCGCCGACGACGTGGTCGTCACGGTGGGCTCGCAGCAGGCGCTCGATCTGATCACCCGCATCTTCGTCGACCCCGGCGACATCGTCCTGGCCGAGGGTCCCTCCTACGTCGGCGCGCTCGGCACGTTCGCCGCCTACCAGGCCAAGGTCGTCCACATCGCCATGGACGACCAGGGGCTCATCCCCGAGTCCCTGGCCCAGACGATCTACGCCCTGCACGCCTCCGGGCAGCGCATCAAGTTCCTCTACACGATCCCGACCTTCCAGAACCCGGCCGGGGTCACCCTGAACCTGGTCCGGCGCCGGCAGGTCCTGGAGATCTGCCAGAAGGCCGGGATCCTGGTCGTCGAAGACAACCCCTACGGCATGCTGGGCTTCGACGGCGAGCCTCTCCGGGCCCTGCGCGCCGACGACCCCGACGGGGTCGTCTACCTCGGGTCGTTCTCCAAGACCCTCGCTCCCGGCTTCCGGGTCGGCTGGGCCCTGGCCCCGCACGCGATCCGGCAGAAGCTGGTGCTGGCCATGGAGTCGGCCGTGCTGTCGCACTCGACCTTCACCCAGCTCGCCGTCGGGCAATATCTGGCGACGCAGCCGTGGCGGGAGCAGATCAAGACCTTCCGCGAGCTCTACCGGGAACGGCGCGACGCCCTGCTCGGCGCGCTGGAGATGCAGATGCCCGACGGCTGCACCTGGACCAAGCCCGCAGGCGGGTTCTTCGTGTGGATGACCCTGCCCGAGGGCCTCAACTCCAAGGCGATGCTTCCCCAGGCTGTGGACAAACGGGTGGCCTTCGTCCCCGGCACGGGCTTCTACGCCGACGGCTCCGGGGCCAGGCACATGCGGCTGTCCTACTGCTACCCGCAGCCCGACCGGATCCGCGAAGGCGTCCGGCGGCTCGCCGGCGTCATCGAGGAAGAGCTGCGGACAGTCGAGATGTTCGGCACCCGGTCCCGGGATGGTCACTCCGGCGTGGACACACCCGGTCCGGACCTCGCCTGATCGTCTGTACGGCTAGCCTGTTCGGGCTAGCCGTACAGGAATCGGAGAAAGGCCGGGCTATGAGCGATCTCGGACACGTGCTCGTACTGGCGGGGGGACTGTCCTACGAGCGGGAGGTCTCCATCCGGTCCGGCCGACGGGTGGCCGAGGTGTTGCGCTCCCAGGGTGTCGACGTGGAGACCCGCGACACCGACTCGACCCTCGTGCCGACGGTGCTCTCTGAGCGGCCCACCGTCGTCTTCGTGACCCTCCACGGCGGGGCCGGGGAAGACGGGGCCATCCGGTCCGTCCTGGAGCTTCTCGGGGTGCCCTACGTGGGTGCGGCACCCGACGCGTGCCGGGTCGCCTTCGACAAGCCGACCGCGAAGGCCGTGGTGCGGTCGTGGGGCCTGAACACGCCCGACTCCGTGGCTCTCCCCAAAGAGACCTTCCACGACCTGGGGGCCTCGGCGGTCCTGGCGCGGATCGTCGAGTCCCTGGGGTTGCCGCTCTTCGTGAAGCCGTCCAGGGGTGGGTCTGCGCTGGGAGCGTCCATCGTGCGGTCGGCTGAGGAACTGCCGGCGGCGATGGTGGGGTGTTTCGCGTACGGGGACACGGCGCTCATCGAGACCTACATCGAGGGCGTGGAAGTAGCGGTGTCGGTGGTCGACCTGGGTGACGGGCCGGTCGCGCTGCCTCCCGTGGAGATCGTGCCCGATGGCGGGGCTTACGATTACGCGGCCCGCTACACGGCCGGGCGGACGGAGTTCTTCGCACCGGCTCGGCTGGCGGACGAGGCGATGGCCGCGTGCGAGGCGATGGCTGTGGCGGCGCACTCGGCGCTGGGGTTGCGGGACGTGTCCCGGACTGACCTGATCGTCGATGGGGCGGGGAAGCCGTGGTTCCTTGAGGTGAACGTGGCGCCGGGGATGACGGAGACGTCACTGCTGCCGATGGCGGCTGAGGCGGCTGGGCGGGACCTTGGGGCGTTGTGCCGGGGGCTGCTGGAGATCGCGGCGCGGCGGGGGTAGGTTTCTGCGCGGAGCGCTGGGCCTTGGGTGGAGGCACTTTTCGGGAGCACCGGGCAGCTTGCGTTGTTGCTGGATGGCGCGTGGCGCCTTGGGTTGTACAAGCTCGAAATGACCAGACCCCATGCCGTCGAGGGATGACCACGGTCTGATGGGCAGACGCACCTGCGGATCGGTGGCGGTACGAACTCGGCGTTGTTGAACGCTTGGACCTGTCGTGCCCAGACTGCATCACCGACCCGCTCGCCTGGGATGTGGCGATCGCCGACCAGCACGGCTTTCTGTATCTGCCCGGCGCTGTTGAACGCGTGGACCAGCCGTACCCCGACCGCATCGCCCATCCGACTCGCCCGGGACGTGGCGGATGGGATCGCCAGCGGTGCAGCGCATGCATCCGCCCGGCGCTGTTGAACGCCTGGACCAGCCGTGCCCAACTACATCACCCATCCGGCTCGCCCGGGACGTGGCGAATGGGATCGCCAGCGTGCAGCGTCTGTGTCCGCCCGACGCTGTTAACACCTGGACTGGCCGCGCCCTAACAACATCACCCATCCGGCTCACCCAGGACACGGCGGAGGGGATCGCCGGCCAGGACGACACCGTAACCGCCCGGCGATGTTGAACGCCTGGACCAGCGGTGCCCCGGCCGCAGCGCTCGCCACTCACCTGCGACGTGGCAAAGGGGATCGCCGAGCAGTGCGGCGGTCTGTATCTGTCCGGTTTTGCTCAGCCGGATGATGTCTTCATTGGACGTACCGACAGATCGACGCGCCCTGCTGGGCGACTCTGGAGAGCAAGTTCGCGTCCTGCGGCACCCGGAATCGGTAGTTCCGCCGCGTCCAGTGCTCTGACGGCTGGCTCACCTTCCAAGAACCGGTCAACACTCCCGGCTGTTGGCGGTACCTCGTTTGCTCTGGTCCGTCGGTGATTTGCTGCAGGGGAGCGTCAGTCGTCCTCGTGGAATCCGTATTCGTCGATCCAGATGTCTGCTCCGGCGGTGTGTGGAGGGAGGCATCGTCTCCTTGTCCAGGAGGACTCCTAACGAGGTCGACGGCCCGGGTTCGAACGAGAGGAGCACAATGAGGGTGGCTCACACCCTTCTGCGGTCAGTTCGCCGATTCCATCGCCTGCGCCGGCCAAGCGCAGGCGATGACGGCGGCCATCGATCGTCGAGGGACGCGTCAAAGGGAGCTCTGCATCGACGGCACGCTCGTGGCGAGAGGCACGCTCGTCGCGGGGCACGCTCGTCGCGGCGGCACAAGCCGACCGGTCCGGGGGCCCGCTTCGACTCCTTGGGTTGGATCGACTCCTTAGGTTCGGATCGGCTCGGGCTGACCCCCAGGCTCTGGGTGATCGTCTCAGGGGCGATGTGGTCGGACTGGATGCTGAAGTAGACACGCTGTTCGGCGAACACGATGGCCACGTCATTCGGCTGGCAGGAGCTCACCTAGGCTGTGCGGGTGGTTTATGCGAAAAGCTTTGGTAGCGACAATCATGCGGGTGTTCATCCCGAGGTGATGGCCGCGGTCGTGGCGGCCAACGAGGGTGACACGCTTCCTTACGGCAGCGATCCGTGGACGGCTGATATGGAGAGCGCCGTCCGGGAGGTTTTCGGGGAGCAGGCGCAGGGTTACGCCATGTTCAACGGAACCGGCGCCAACGTGGTGGGGCTGGGGTTGATGCTCCGGGCGTACGACGGGGTGATCTGCCCGGCCAGCGCTCACATCAACGGCAACGAGGCGGGGGCCGCCGAGCGGGTGCTCGGCACGAAGCTACTCATCGTGCCGACGGACGACGGAAAGCTCCGCCCGTCCGATGTGCTGGCCCATCTCGGCGCCATCGGCAACGAGCACCTGTCGCAGCCCCGGGTGGTCTCCATATCCCAGGTGACCGAATGCGGGACGGTCTACACGCCTGAGGAGATCTCGGCGCTGGCGGAGGTCGTCCACGAGAACGGCCTCTTCCTCCACATGGACGGCGCGCGGCTGGCCAACGCGGGCGCCGAACTCGGCTGCGGTCTGGCCGACATCACCACCGCCGTCGGCGTGGACGTCCTCAGCTACGGCGCCACCAAGAACGGCGCCCTGGGCGCCGAGGCGCTGATCGTCCTGCGGCCGGATCTGGCGCCCGGAGCGCTCTTCCTGCGGAAGCAGGGCATGCAGCTCGCCTCGAAGATGCGGTACGTCTCCCCTCAGATCACCGCCCTGCTACGCGGCGACCTGTGGCTGCGGAACGCCTCACATGCGAACGCGATGGCGCACCGGCTGGCCGACGGCGTGGCTTCGGTGGTGAAGTTCCGGTACGAGGTGCAGTCGAACGCGGTGTTCCCGGTGCTGCCGGAGCAGGCGATCGCGTACCTGATGGAGAGGTTCACCTTCGGCATCTGGGACAAGGCCGGGGGAGTCGTCCGGTGGGTCACGTCCTTCGACACGACCGAGGACGACGTCGACGCGCTGGTCGCTGCCACGCACGAGGCGCTTAGTTTCACGTGAAACATCGAGATGGGGCCGGGCTGACTGGAGTGCGCCTGGCCCCATTTTGATGCCTGCATCATTCGCCAATGGGCGGGCTTGTCCGCAGCTGTGTCCACGGCCTCCGCGCACCTAAGCGATCCTTCCGAGCGGAGCGCCGACTGGTGCCCTATGAAGGGCCACAGTCGAGCGGTACGTCGCCCGGCCGCTCCGCCGGCGTTGCTTGAACGGCTGGCAGCGGATTTCGGAGGCGCGGAGCACAACGCGGGGCTGAACGACGCGGGGCTGAACGACGCGGCATTCAGTGAATGGCCAATCGTCAACGGCCAACCTGACACCTGGCCTCTCCTGCAGCAGCTCAGCTCTGGACGCCATCCTTACGGCCAGACAGCGGA
>NZ_BBXD01000030.1 GCF_001570545.1 Herbidospora mongoliensis
CTCCCACCCCGACCCCCACGCCCACTCCCACCCCGACTCCGACGCCCACGTCCGGTGCTCGGTCCTGCACGGCGACGTACTCGATCGCGTCGCAGTGGAGCGGCGGCTTCCAGGCTGACGTGAGGGTCGTGCCCGGATCACAGGCGATCAGCGGGTGGACGGTGAACTGGACGTACACCGGCGGCCAGACGGTCAACTCGTCGTGGAGCACGACGCTGACCAGCAGCGGCGGCGCCGTGACGGCCAAGAACGTGAACTACAACGGCTCGCTGTCCCCTGGCGGCTCGGCCACATTCGGCCTCCTGGCGTCCGGCACCGCGGGCACCGCACCGACCCTGACCTGCACGGCGGTCTGACGGTCTGAGGTGCTCCCGCCCGCCCATCGTGGTGGGCGGGAGCACCCTTACTCCTGGGTGGGGCGGTGCCGGTCGAGGTCGTGTTCGGCCTGTTCGAGCTCGGTCAGCAGATCGGGATTCTGTTCGGCGAGGAGCTCGCGAATCTCCTCTTCGGCCGCCGCTTCCGCCCGCGCCGCCTCCAGCGCCCGCCGCTGAGTGTCGAAGTCGGTGAACCGGTCACCGGCGACCGTGACGGCCTCGTCGCTGGAGACCCGGCCGGCGCCTGACAGCACGTCCATGTCGTTGACGGCGATGAACTGGTCGGTGGCGGTCACCCACTCGGCCATGGTGATCTGCCGCCTGCGGCGGGCCCGTAGTTCCGCGAAATCGAGGAACTGGGTGGTCAGCATGTTCAGCGTGGTGATCTCGTCGGAAGACAGGTAGTTCTTCGACACCGTCACGTCCTGTTTGCGGACCCGATCGCCTTTCCACGTGGTGAGCCCCATGTTGGGCTTGCCCGCGTCGGCCCGCGCGACGATCAGCTCGGCGGCGGTGTGTCCGGTGACGGCGTGAACGAGCTTGTTCTGAATGCCGGCGAAGAACGTTCGGGCCAGATCAGAGGTCTTGTCGTAGTCGGCGCTGGTCGCCGCGAACAGATCGCGGACCTTCTGGTAGAACCGCTTTTCGGAAGCGCGGATGTCGCGGATCCGCTCCAGTAGTTCGTCGAAGTAGTCGAAGCCGCCGGGATCCTTGAGACGTTCGTCGTTGAGGACGAATCCCTTGACGAGATATTCGCGGAGGGTGGTGGTCGCCCACTGCCGGAACTGAACTCCGCGCGGTGACCGGACCCGATATCCGACGGCGAGGACCATGTCGAGGTTGTAGATCCGCACCTCACGGCGCACTTCTCGGGGGCCCTCCTGGCGAACTATTAACTGAGAATTAGTACTTGCCTCGGTGAGTTCGCCGTCATCAAGAATATGGGCAATCCGCTGATTGACATTGGGCACACTGGTGTCGAAGAGTTCGGCCATCTGCGCCTGTGTCAGCCAGACCGTGCCGTTGGTGGCGCGGAGCTGAATTTGAGCGCGGCCGTCTTCGGTCTTATAGAGGATAAAATCACCGCTGCTGTTTTCCATGCGACATCCTCTACCAAACTATCTGTACCTCGGGCTCGGCTTTCGCCTCATTCGGTATCACTGTGATCCACAGGATTCTAAGTTTAGCTAGCTTTGTCCTGTATTCGTCTTCGCATGCGATCTGACGTGAACGACGGAGGACCCCGGCCCACGTAGGCCGGGGTCCTTCCGTTCGTGGGTCAGTTCTGGGCGCAGATCGTGCGGTCCAAGGCCTCGATGGGGCGCATGACCGCTTTCTCGCTGGTGGGGAGGGCGGTGACCGCGAGGGTCACGGCTCGGCCGTCTTCGGTGGCGCCGTTGCGGGTTTCGTAGCCGTCGATGTCGCCGCCGTGGCCCCATGCGGTCCCGCCGCAGCTCAGGGGGATCTTGACGATGCCGAGGCCGTACGTCCAGCCGGGGACGAAGCCCTCCGGCTTGACCGTCTTCTTCATCTCGGTCAGCTGGGCGGGCTTGACCAGTGCGCCGTCGAGCAGGGCGCGGTAGAAGCGGTTCAGGTCGCTCGGGGTGGCGATGAGCTGTCCGGCGGCCCAGCCCCACGACGGGTCGAGTGAGGTGACGTCGATCGGGTCGGCGCCGGGCTTGGCGAAGTGGTAGCCGCGCGGGTGCCTGCCCCGGATGCCTCGCTCGCCCAGGCCGGGCCAGTAGGTGTCGTGAAGGCCGAGGGGCTTGATGATCCGGTTGGTGACCTCCTCGTGGATGGGCCTTCCGGTCACCTTCTCCACGAGCAGGCCCAGCACGACGTAGCCGGTGTTGCTGTACTCCCACTTCTCGCCGGGGGCGAAGGCCCGCTTGTGGCTCAGGCCGAGGTCGAGCAGGTCGCGGGGGCTCAGGTAGACGTCGCGTAATTCGGTGATCGGCTTGATCCAGCGGGTGTAGTTGGGCAGGCCGCTCGTGTGGTTGAGGAGCTGACGGACGGTGATCTTCCGGCCGTCGTTGCCGTTGCGGCGGATCAGGCCCGGCAGGTAGGTCTCGACCGTCGCGTCCAGGTCGATTCTGCTCTCGCCGACGAGCTGCATGACGACGACCGCGACGTAGGGCTTGGTGTTGCTGCCGATGCGGACCCGGCCGTCGACCGGGACCTTCGCGCCGGTCTTGAGGTCGCCTACTCCGGCGACGTAGTTACGGACCTTCCCGTCGCGGCCCTGCGCCGAGGCGAGGGCGCCGGGGAAGTCGGCGCCGACGAGGGTGTCGAGTTCACGCTGGACGGTGTCCTGCTTCGGCGCGGCTGACGCGGCGGCGGTGGTGGCCGCGGTCAGGGTGAACGCGGTCACCACGGCCACGGCGCCCTTCGAGAGAGATGACATCAGGTTGCTCCCTGCTGGATCGTCGTTGTGCGGACATATCCAGCCTTTCGCTCGATACCCCCTCGCATCGATCCCGCGTCCTGGAAGGTCCTTGGTACCGGTGGCCCTACCTCGGAGTCAGGATCAGGCGCCCCGAGACGCCGCCGGCCTCCAACCGCGTGTGGGCGTCGGAGGCCTCCGCGAGGGGGTAGGTGGAGACGTCCAGCTTGATCGAGCCGCCGGCGAGCGCCGCCAGCGCCTCGGCGGCGGCCGGGGCGGCCAGGGCCGGGGTCCTGACGAGGAAGTTGCCGACGGCGAAGCCGACCACGCCCCGGTTGCCGAACCACAGCTCGTTGGTGTCGACGGAGTGGCCCGAGCTGTCGGCGCCGCCCACCGCGATCAGGCGGCCCATGTCGGCGAGCAGGCTCATCGCCTTCCCCCGGAGGGCCCCGCCGACCGGGTCGACGATGACGTCGAACTCCTCGCCGTCCAGCGAGTCGAAGAGCGCTCCCCGGTCGAAGCCGAGCCGCTCGGCCTCGACGATCCGGCCGGCGGATCGCACGGTTCCGACGACCTCGGCCGCGCCGAGGCGGCGGGCGATGGCGGGGAAGACCGAGGCCAGCGCGCCGGTCGCGCCGAGTACCAGCACCCGGGCACCCTCCGGCAACGCGATGGCCCTGGTCAGGGCCAGCACTGCGGTGGTCGCGTTGGGGAGCGCCGCGACCGCCTGGACGGGGTCGACGCCGTCCGGGAGGCGGAAGGTGGCCGCCGCGGGGGCGATCATCACCTCGGCGTAGCCGCCGCCGGAGGCGATCGACAGGGTCGCGACGCGGTCGCCCGGGGCCAGCGCGGTCACGTCCGCGCCGACGGCGCGTACCGTGCCCGCCACCTCGATCCCGGGGGTGTACGGCGGCTCCATCGGCATGTCGTAGGCGGCGAGGTCGCCGCGCCGGATCAGCACGTCGATGAGGCCGACGGCGGCGTGCGTCACGTCGATGGCCACCTGGCCGGGGCCCGGCACGGGGTCGGGCAGGTCGACCAGGTCGAGCACTTCAGGGCCGCCGTAGCGGGTCACGCGGATGCTTCTCATGATGATCTCTCCGGAAAAGGGCATGCCGAAGACAGCCCGGGGCGAAGGGGAATCAGGCCTTGGTGGTCGAGGCGTGCCAGGAGCCGAGCAGCCGTAGCGCGTCGGCCGACGGCGAGCCCGGGTCGGCGTGGAACAGCACGACCGACTGTTCCGGGTCGCCGGCCGCGAGGAACGTCTCGTAGTTCAGGGTCAGCTCGCCGACGACGGGGTGGCGGAAGCGCTTCCTGCCGTCGGCGTGTCGGTCGACGCTGTGCTCGCCCCACACCTGGCGGAACAGGTCGCTGCCCCGCGAGAGGTCCTCGATCAGCGTGGTGAGCCCGGGGTCGTCGAGATGGGATCCGGCGTAGAGGCGCAGGATGGCGACGACGCTGCGGGCGACCTGGGGCCAGTCGGGGTAGAGGGCCTTCGCGGCCGGGTCGAGCAGGATGAAGCGGGCCATGTTGCGGCCGGTGAAGCCGACGTACAGGGCCTTGAAGAGGTCATTGGCGGCCAGCACGTCCATGCACCGGCCCTGCACCATCGCGGGGACCTGATCGAGTGAGTTGACCAGGTTCAGCAGTCTCGGGCTGACCCGCTGCCTCGGCAGGGGCTCGCGGCGCAGGATCTGGCCGGTCTCGGCGGCGATCAGGTCGTAGAGGTGGGCGCGCTCGGTCTCGTCGAGCCGCAGGGCGCGGGCCAGCGCCTCCCACACCGAGCGGGAGACGCCTCGGGTGTGGCCGCGCTCCAGCTTGACGTAGTAGTCGACGCTCACCCCCGCGAGCGACGCGACCTCTTCGCGGCGCAGCCCCGGCACCCGGCGCGGCCGTACATCGAGAGGGAGCCCGACCGCGTCCGGGGAGATCCGGGCGCGGCGGGCTCGGAGGAACTCACCCACAGCCATGAGTTCAGGCTATGCATGCCGATCCTGCGACGGACCGGTGAGACAGGTACTGGTGGAGCCCCCCGGGGATTACAGGTTGTTCATGGCCAGGCCGTGGGGTGTGTCCCTGGCGCCGGTGACGGCTCCGGGCGGCACGGCTTCGGCGAGCCGGGCGAGCTCCTCGCCGGTGAGGGTGATCTCCATGGCCGCGGCGTTCTCCTCCAGGTAGCGGCGCCGCTTCGTGCCGGGGATGGCGACCGCGCCCTGCGCGGCGACCCAGGCGAGGGCGATCTGCGCCGGGGTCGCGCCCCGGGCCGCGGCGACGGCGCCGATCCGGTCGACGAGCGGCCGGTTGGCCTCGATGGTCCCGGGCTCGAACCAGGGGAGGCCGCGGCGGGCGTCGCCGGGGTCGAGGTCGTCGGTGCTGCGGATCGCGCCGGTCAGCAGGCCCCGGCCGATGGGAGAGAAGGCCACCAGGCCGATGCCCAGCTCGTCGAGGGTCTCCTTCACGCCGTTGACCAGGAGGTCCTGGGCGAACAGCGACAGCTCCGACTGCACGGCCGTGATGGGGTGGACGGCGTGCGCCCGGCGGATCGTCGCCGGGCCGGCCTCCGACAGGCCCAGGTAGCGCACCTTGCCCGCCGTGACCAGCTCGGCCATCGCGCCGACGGTCTCCTCGATGGGGACCGCCGGGTCGACCCGGTGCAGGTAGTAGAGGTCGATCACGTCGACGTCGAGGTGCCGCAGCGACCTGTCGGCGGCCCGGCGGACGTGCTCCGGCCCGCCGTCCATCGCCGCGCCGTTGTCGAAGTCGAGGCCGAACTTCGTGGCGATGGTGAACTCGTCGCGGCGGGTGCCCAGCGCGCGGGCGATGAGCTTCTCGTTCTCGTACGGACCGTAGGCCTCCGCCGTGTCGATGTGGGTGACCCCGAGGTCGACGGCCCGGTTGAGGGTGGCCACGGCCTCGGTCTCGTCGGTGGTGCCGTAGAAGGCGCTCATTCCCATGGCGCCCAGACCCTGCGGGGAGATCTGGAAACCGTGCCGTCCGAGGTTGACGTTCTTCACTGGAGTGACTTTCTGTAGTGGGCGATCTTCTGCTCGATCGCCGCCAGGTGACGCTGGGTGCGCCGCATCTCGGCGATGACCCGTTCGCGGTGCCGGGTCAGCACCTCCAGGCGTCCGGCCTCGGTGCCCTCGCGTCGGCTGAGGTCGGCCATCACCCGGATGTCGGCGATGGACATGCCCGTCTCGCGGAGCATGACGAGGCCCGCTATCCACGCCAGGTCGCGCTCCCGGTAGCGCCGGCGCCCGCTCGCGTCGCGGGGCGCCGGGTCCAGGAGGAGGCCTTCTCGTTCGTAGTAGCGCAGGGCCTCGACGCCGACTCCGGTCGCCTCGGACGCCTGGCCGATCGACAGGCCATCGGGCGGGATCTCCACGCTGACCTGGGGCAACAGCACCTCGCTCATGTCTTCACACTGCCACCTGTAGCGCGCTACAGGTCAACCCAGCTGGATCGACTTGACCTCCAGGAACTCCTCCAATCCGTAGCGGCCGAACTCGCGGCCGTTGCCCGATTGGCCGTAACCGCCGAAGGGGGCGAGCGGGTTCCAGTGGCCGCCGTTGACGTCGACCTGGCCGGCCCGGATCCGCCGGGCCACCGCCCGTGCGGGCTCGTCAGGGCCGAAGACGCCGCTCGTCAGGCCGTAGGCGGTGCCGTTGGCGATGGTGACGGCCTCGTCCAGGTCCCGGTACGGAATGATCGTCAGGACCGGTCCGAAGATCTCGTCCTGGGCGATCGCCGACGCGGGGTCGACGTCGGCGAAGATCGTCGGACGCACGTAGGCGCCCTTCTCGAACGGCCGTCCGGTGCCGCCGAAGACCAGGCGGGCGCCGTCGGCGATGCCGCGCTCGATGTAGCCGTGCACCTTCTCGCGGTGCTCCTCCGACGCCATCGGGCCGATCATCGTCGTCTCCTGCAGGGGATCACCGACCGTGTAGCCCTCGGCGACGGCCACCGCACGGGCGACGATCTCGTCCTGGAGCTCGAAGGGCACCAGCAGGCGCGGCCACGAGCCGCAGACCTGGCCGCCGTTGGTGAAGGCCATCGCCACTCCGGTCGGCACGGCCACGTCCAGGTCAGCCCCGGAGATGATCACGTTGGCGCCCTTGCCGCCCAGTTCCAGCGCGACCCGCTTGACCGTCGCGGCGGCGACCGCGCCGATGCGGCGACCGGCCCGGGTGGAGCCGGTGAAGGAGATCATGTCGATGCCGGGGTGGGCGGAGATGGCTTCGCCGACGACCTCGCCGGTGCCGTACACGACATTGAGGACCCCGGCCGGAAGGCCGGCCTCCAGCGCCACCTCCAGCAGGACGCGGGCGGTGAGCGGCGCGATCTCGGACGGCTTCCAGACCACCGTGTCGCCCGCGACCAGCGCCGGAGCGAGTTTCGAGACGATCTGCTGGAGCGGGAAGTTCCACGGTGTGATGGCGCCGACGACGCCGATCGGCTCGCGGACGATCAGCGAGGTGCCGAGCTCCTCGGTCCAGGCGAAGGTCTCGGCCAGGGCGGCGAACGACTGGGCGACGGCCACCGGGAACTGGATCTGCGCGGTGCGCGACAGGCTGATCGGGGCGCCCATCTCGGCGGTGATCAGAGCGGCGAGCTCCTCGGTACGGGAGGCGATGCCGGCCCCGATGCGGCCCACGACGGCCGCCCGCTCCAGGGGGTCGGTGGCGGCCCAGCCGGGGAGGGCCGCGCGGGCGGTGGCCACGGCGCGGTCGACGTCGGCCGCCGTGCCTGAGGGGATCTCACCGACGATGTCGCCGGTGGCGGGGTTGTAGACGTTGATGCTCATGGCATCGAATCTGCCGTCGTCCGCGAACCGCATCCAGGGACGAAGAATCCGTGCCTGAGAGGAATCGGCCCAGCCCAGGCCGGTGTTGAAGCCATCATGCAACGGGCCCGTCTCGCTGAATTCCTGCGCTCCCGGCGCGCGGCCGTGCAGCCCGAGGACGTCGGCCTGCCGCGCGGGTCGCGCCGCCGCACGGGCGGGCTGCGCCGCGAGGAGGTCGCGGCCCTGTCGGCCATGTCGACCGACTACTACAGCCGCATCGAGCAGCAGCGCGGGCCGCAGCCGTCCGAGCAGATGCTGGCCGCCATCGCCCGCGCGCTGCGGCTGACCGACCAGGAGCGGGACCATCTGTTCCGGCTGGGCGGGTACGCCGTCCCATTGCGCATAAAGCCCTCAAAGCAGGTTAATCCGGGCATGGAACGGATCTTCGACAACCTGCCCGACGACGCGGCCGCGCTCGTCGTCAGCGATCTCGGCGAGACCCTGCGGCAGACCCCGCTGGCGCGCGAACTCCTCGGCGACGGCCTCGCCCACGACGGGCTCTCGGCCAGCCTGCACTACCGGTGGTTCGCCGATCCGGCCGTACGCGGAATCCACCCCGACGACGATCACGCCACCCACAGCCGCGAGCTCGCCGCGGACCTGCACCGGATCTACACCCGCGACGGTGATCGCTCCCGGGCGGGGGAGATCGTGCGGGCGCTGCTGGAGCGCAGCCCGGAGTTCGCCGGGCTCTGGCGGGAGCATCCGGTGGCCGGGCCGTCGTGCGCGCGGAAGCGGTTCCGGCACCCCGAGGCGGGGCTGCTCGAGCTGCACTGCCAGACGCTGACCGACCCCGATCAGAGCCAGTCGCTGCTCGTCTACACAGCCCCATCCGGCTCAGAAACCGCCGGGAAGCTCAGATCGATTGGTTTGCACGGGTAGCCAAATTAAAGGTTGACGCGTCCCGCCACGCCGGGCGCGCCGCTTTGTAACGGTCCAGTTACGCGCCGCACAAGCCTTTAACCTGCGCTTATGTGTCGATGTGAACTTGTTATCCGCTCACACCGTGCGCTCCAGACACGTGCGTGTTACAAACCTCATTAATTGATTGCAGAGACAAATCAAAGGCGGTGACCCGCGTGACGCACGACCACCGCATGACCCACGCGGCCGGCACCGCCCTGACTTCGGGCCTGCCGACGAGCGCACCGATGCTCCGGCAGACCAACCTCTCGTTAGTCCTGCGCCACCTTCGTGATCACCCGTCGCAGTCCCGGGCGGACATCGCGGAGGCGACCGGCCTTCACCGGGCCACGGTCTCCACTCTGGTGGCGGAACTGCTCGATCGGCGGCTCGTCCGGGAGACCGGAACCGAACACGCCGGCGCGATCGGCCGCCCCCGGCGGCCCGTCACGTTGCACGGCGCCCACGTCGGCGCGCTGGGTTTGGAGATCAATGTTGATTACATCTCTGTGCACGGGTCCGATCTCAGCGGCCGGGTGCTCGTCGAACGGCGGATCGCCTTCGACGCCATCGCCGGCGGGCCCGACGTCTCCCTTCGCCAGCTCGGCCGAGTGGCTCTGGAGGCCGTCGAGGCGATGAAGACGGCCGAGGCCGCGCCCGCCGGGTTGAGCGTGGCGGTTCCTGGTCTGGTCGACGTGACGAATGGCATCGTCACCCTCGCCCCGAACCTGGGCTGGAACGATCTTCCCCTGGCCGCGCGGCTGTCGGCGGCTCTCGGACCGTGGCGGGTCCCCGTCACGGTCGACAACGACGCGAATCTCGCGGCCCTGGCCGAACACACTTCCGGTGTCGCCGCCGGCACGTCTCACCTCGTCTACCTGACGGGCGAGGTCGGCGTGGGCGGCGGCATCGTGCTCGACGGAAAGCTGCTCCGCGGTGCGGACGGCTTCTCCGGCGAGGTCGGCCACCTGCCGGTCGATCCTGGCGGCACCCGCTGTGGTTGCGGGAGATACGGCTGCCTGGAGACCAAGGTGGGGCTGGCCGCGCTCATGCGGGCAGCGCTTCCGGAGACCTCTCTCCCGGCCTCCGACCCGGAGGAGCGGGCGATCGAGATCGCCAGAGGACTGGCAGCGGGCGACCTCCGCATGGCGGAGGCGGTGGCACAGGTGGGCAAATGGCTCGGGCTCGGCGGCTCGATCCTCGCCAACCTGTTCAACCCGCGTGTCATCGTCGTCGGCGGTTACTTCGCCACGCTCGCCGAATGGCTGCTGCCCTACGCGCAGGCCGAACTGGAACGGCTGGTCGTGGCCCGATCAGCCAGCCAGTGCCGGTTCGTCGCCTCCGACCTGGGCTTCGGCGCCGCCTCTCGCGGCGCCGCGAGCACGGTCGTCAATCGGCTCATCGACCATCCGACCATGATCCCTGATCCGATTCCCCGGCTGGCGCCTCACTGACGGCGCCGGCCCCCAAGAGCCTGGAGGTGGCACCCTCCAGCAGTTGCAGTACCGCACTCCCCATGTAACAAGTGGCACCAGCGCGGCGGCGCGCGCTTTGCCTGACATCCCCAGTCAGGAAAGGGATTCCCCTATGTCACCACGTTCTCGAACGTGGGCCAGGCTCTCCGAGATCCTGCCTTTTAGTAAAAATTCCCTACGGCGGACCGTGGCGGTCATGTCGGCAGCGATCATGCTCCCGATGCCCGTCCTGGCCTTCTCCGCCGCTCCCGCCAACGCGGCCGCGGACCCGGAGTTCAAGGTTCTCGTCTTCTCCAAGACGACGGGCTTCCGCCATGACGCGATCCCGGACGGCATCGCGGCCATTCAAAAGCTCGGCACCGAGAACAACTTCGCGGTCGACGTGACCGAGGACAGCGCCCTGTTCACTGACGCCAACCTGGCGCAGTACAAGGCCGTCATCTTCAACTCGACCACCGGCGACCCGGTGAGCACGGTGGACCAGAAGGCCGCCTTCGAGCGCTACATCAAGGCCGGCGGCGGCTTCGTGGGCATCCACGCCGCCTCCGACGGTGGTTACAGCTGGGACTGGTACCGCAAGCTGGTGGGCGCGTACTTCAAGTCGCACCCCGCCACGCAGCAGGCGACGGTCGTCACCGAGGACCTCGCCCACCCGTCGACCAAGCACCTGTCCACCTCGTGGACCCGCGTCGACGAGTGGTACGACTTCCAGGCCAACCCGCGCAACGCGGTTCACGTCCTGCAGTCGATGAACCAGAAGTCGTACACCGGCTCGACGCAGGGCATCGACCACCCGATCTCCTGGTGTCAGGACTATGACGGTGGCCGTTCCTGGTACACCGGCCTTGGTCACACCAAGGAGAGCTACGTCGAGGCCAACTTCACGAAGATGCTGCTCGGTGGTATCCGTACCGCCGCCGGCGTCGAGAAGGCCGACTGCTCCGCCTCCCTGAGCGGGAGCTACGAGAAGGTCGCGCTCGACACCAACACGTCGAACCCGATGATGACCGACATCGCCAAGGACGGGCGGGTCTTCTACATCGACCGCCTGGGCGACGTCAAGATCATCAAGCCGTCTGGTGGCACCGTCACCGCCGGCAAGATGAACGTCTTCACCGCGAACGAGTCGGGTCTGCTCGGCATGGTGCTGGACAAGGACTTCGCCACCACCAACTGGATGTACCTGTACTACTCGCCGTCCACCGGTGGCAACGTCGACCGGCTGAGCCGCTTCACCATCGTGGGCGACGCCATCGACTTCGCGTCGGAGAAGGTCATCCTGAACGTCCCCGTCCAGCGGGCCGAGTGCTGCCACCACGGCGGCGGCATGCTCATGGACCACAAGACGGGCGACCTGTGGCTGGGCACCGGTGACAACACCAACCCCTTCGCCTCGGACGGTTTCTCGCCGATCGACGAGCAGAGCGGCCGTTCCGCCTGGGACGCGCAGCGCAGCTCGGGCAACACCAACGACCTGAGCGGCAAGGTGCTCCGCATCACCCCGCAGGCCGACGGCACCTACACGATCCCCGCGGGCAACCTGTTCGCCCCGGGCACCGAGAAGACCAAGCCCGAGATCTACGGCATGGGCTTCCGTAACCCGTTCCGCATCGGCATCGACCCGAAGACCGGCAACGTCATGGTCGCCGACTACGGACCCGACTCCGGTTCCGCGAGTGCCACCCGTGGCCCGCGTGGCACGGTCGAGTGGAACGCGCTGTCGACCCCCGGTAACTACGGCTGGCCGCAGTGTGTGGGCAACAACACGCCCTACATCGACTACAACTTCGCGACCAGGACCTCCGGTTCGGCGTTCAGCTGCACCAACCCGGTCAACGACTCGCCGAACAACACCGGTCTGACCAACCCGCCGGCCGCCAAGGCCGCGTCGATCTGGTACACCAGTGCGGTCGACCAGAACAACTTCCCCGAGCTCAGCGGCGGCGCGCCGATGGCCGGTCCGGTCTACCGCTACGACGAGGCCTCGACCTCGCCCGTCAAGTGGCCGGCTTACTGGGATGGCAAGGCCATCTTCGGTGAGTGGAACAACAACACGCTGTTCTCGTTCCAGCTGAACGAGGCCGGCACCCAGCAGATCAAGATCAACCGAATCCTGCGTGACATGGGCTTCATCCGTCCCATGGACATCAAGTTCGGTTACGACGGTGCCATGTACCTGGTCGAGTGGGGCTCGGGCTTCGGCGGCGACAACGCCGACTCCGGCATCTACCGCATCGAGTACGTCAAGGGCGCCCGCCCGCCGGTCGCCAAGATCACCGCTGACAAGACCGACGGCCCGGCTCCGCTGACCGTCAACTTCTCCAGCGAGGGTTCGCGCGACCCCGATGGCAACCCCATCACCCTGGAGTGGGACTTCAACGACGACGGCACGGTCGACTCGACCGTCGCCAACCCGTCGTACACCTACACCCAGTCCGGCAACTACAGCGCGGTCCTCACGGTGAAGAACGCCGAGGGTGTCGCCGCTCACGCCAACGTCCCGATCGTGGTCGGTAACACCCGCCCGGTCGTGAACATCACGCTGCCCCCGCAGGGTGGGTTCTTCGAGTTCGGTGACCAGGTGAAGTACACCATCACCGCCACCGACGCCGAGGACGGCACCATCGACTGCACCAAGGTGCAGCTGCAGGCCTACCTCGGCCACGACAGCCACGGTCACCCGCTCGACCAGAAGACCGGTTGCTCGGGCACCATCCAGACGCTGTCCGACAGCGGCCACGGCATCAACGACAACCTGTACTACATCCTCGAGGCGACCTACGCCGACCAGGGTGGCCAGGGTGGCGCCGGTTCGCTGACCGGCCGTTCGGAGATCATCCTCCAGCCGAAGCGCAAGCAGGCCGAGCACTTCACCGAGACCGGCCGGGTCGAGGGCGGCACCGGAACCGACGCCGCAGGCGTCGCGACCGAGACGACCACCGACCCGCAGGGCGGGAACCTGAACATCGGTTTCACCAACGACGGTGACTTCTGGGCCTACAACCCGGTGAACCTGTCGGGCATCGACTCGGTGAGCCTGCGCGTCTCCTCCGCCGGCCCCGGCGGCACGGTGCAGGTCAAGACCGGCAACCCCAACACGGGCACGCTGGTCGGTTCGGTCGACATCACCCCCACGGGTGGCTGGCAGACCTTCAAGGACGTCTCGGTCCCGCTGACCAACGTCCCGGCGACCTCCGGGCCGCTGTACTTCATCGTCCGCAAGCCGGCCACCGCCGGTAACGGCGACTACCTGCTCAACTTCAACTGGGTCGACTTCGTCGGCAAGGGTGTCACCGACAACCAGCGCCCGACGATCACCGCCTCGGGCACTCCCGTCACGGGCACCGCGCCGCTGAAGGTGGACTTCACCTCCACCGCGTCCGACCCCGACGGCAACACCCCGCTGACGTACAAGTGGAACTTCGGCGTCACCGGCGCCGCGGAGGCCACCACCGCGAACGCGAGCTACACCTACAACGCCCCGGGCACCTACGTCGCCACCGTCACGGTGACCGACGCCAAGGGCTCCTCGGCCGCCGCGACGGTCAACGTCAAGGTCGACTCGCCGAACGTGACCTGCTTCTCGGGCCGCTCGGACGACTTCCTGGGCACCACGCTCGACCGCAACCGCTGGTCGGTTCTCCGTGAGAACCAGGACCTGCGAGTGGCGGACGGCGCGCTGGTCATCCCGACCTCGGCGACCGAGATCTACAACACCGGGAACACCACGCCGGTGAGCAACATCGTGCTCCAGCCCCTCCCCCCGGGTGCCTGGACCGCGACCGCCAAGGTCACTATGCGCGCCGACCAGCAGTACCAGCAGGCCGGTCTGGTCGTGTACGGCGACGACGACAACTACGCCAAGATGGTCATCCAGGGTCGGGCCGCAGTCGCGACCCCGGACCACGCGCAGCGCATCTTCCAGTTCATCCGCGAAGAGGCCGGCGCGCCCAACGAGGTCACGGCGAGCAACACCTCCAACCTCGGAGACGCCTTCCCTGACACGTACTACGTCAGGTTCTCCAGCAACGGCAGCAACCTGAACGCCTCCTACTCGGCCGACGGCACCACCTTCACGGCGATGTCCGAGACCAAGCAGCTGGCCGGCATCACCAACCCGCGCATCGGTCTCATCTCGTTCGCGAGCACCGGCCAGCGCACCGTTGTCGACGCCAAGTTCGACTGGTTCAGCATCACCCCGGACGACACCGCCACCGGTTCGACCGACCCGAACGACGACTTCAACGGCACCACGATCGACCCGTGCCGCTGGAACGCGATCGTGCGTCCCGACTCCGCGACCGCCCGGGTGACCGGCGGCAACCTGGAGCTCGACACCACCACCGGTGACATCTACGGCACCGGCAACTCGGGTCCGAAGAACTTCATCCTCCAGACCGCGCCCTCGGGTGACTGGACCCTGGAGACGAAGGTCGACGCCTCGACGCTGAGTGAGCAGTACCAGCAGGGCGGCCTGATGGTGTACACCGACGACGACAACTACGTGAAGTTCGACCTGCTCACCACCAACGCGCCCGGTGCGACCGTGGTGCGTGGCGTCGAGCTGCGTAGCGAGGTCGCCGGCACGGTCACCAACCCGCAGCCCAACGCCAACCCGGGCACCGGTGTGGTCTGGCTGCGCCTGAAGAAGACCGGCACCACCTTCGCCGGTTCGTACTCGACCAACGGCACCACCTGGACCGACATGTCGGCGACCGTCACCAACGCGGCGGTCGGTTCTCCGAAGATCGGTGTCTACACCATCGGCACCAACCAGCAGGCTGCGAAGACGGTCAAGTTCGACTACTTCAAGCTGACCAAGGCCGGCGTGGTCGACACGACCGCTCCGACCACCACCGCCACGACCACCCCGACGGCTCCGGCCGCCAGCGGCTGGTTCACCTCGGCGGTTCTGGTCAACCTGGCCGCCACCGACAACTCGGGTGGCAGCGGCGTCGACAAGACCGAGTACCAGATCGACGGCGGCGCCTGGACCACGTACACCACCGCGTTCTCGGTCGCCGGCGACGGCAACCACACCGTGAACTACCGGTCGGTGGACAAGTCCGCCAACACCGAGGCGACCAAGTCGCTCGCGCTGAAGCTCGACGTCACCGCTCCCGTCACCACCGCGGACTTCCTCCCGGTGGGTCAGGGCTCGGTTCCGGTGGCTCTCGCGGCGACCGACGCCACCTCGGGTGTCGACAAGATCGAGTACGCACTCGACGGCGGCGCCTGGACCGCCTACACCGCGGCGGTCAACGTCACCGGTGTCGGCGACCACACCCTGCAGTACCGCGCCACCGACAAGGCCGGCAACGTCGAGACGGCCAAGGCCGCCACGATCAAGATCGAGGAGACTCCCACGGAGCCCACGATCCTGATCTCGGGCGTGTCCGAGGGCGCCTCGTACGGTGACAGCACCGACGTCACCATCGCCTGGGAAGTCGCGGGCACCGGCATCAAGACGGTCGTCGGCACCCTGGACGGCCAGCCGGTCACGTCCGGTTCGGTTCAGGAGCTCTACCGTCTGGGCCTCGGCGAGCACACGCTCACCGTGACCGTCACCACCAACTCGGGTGGCACGTTCACCTCCTCGGTCAAGTTCAAGACGGTCACCTCGACCGACGAGATCTCGGCCCTCATCTCCCGCTTCAAGGCAGCCGGCCAGCTTTCGGCCACCGCCGCCGCGAAGCTGCAGGACGACATCAACAAGGTCATGGTGTCGGAGAACAAGGAGCGCGAGCGCGACCAGAAGAAGATCGTCAAGAAGCTCACGCGCTTCATCGAGGCGGTCAACGACCCGAAGAATGTCACCAACGTCGTCGTGAAGGCCACGCTCATCCGTGACGCCAACGCGCTGATCGTTGAGAACGGCGGCAACCCGGTCTAACCGGGAAACCGCAGTACAACCCATAACGGGTGCCCCGCGCGCCATTGTGCGCGCGGGGCACCCGCCTTTGTTTCAAGGAACGGACCCCCACGAATGAACAAGGCACTGAGGTACGCCCTGGCCGTCGTGCTGGCCGGTCTCGGCCTGCTGCTCGGCGCGCAGCAGGCCACGGCCGCCGCGGACGGCCCGATCAAGCTCGAGGTGGCCGGCGACGGCGCCCGCAGCGTCAACGTCCTGGTGACGTGGAAGAAGGACGGCACCCCGGTCACCGACGTCCTGGCCGCGACCCTGTTCGCGGAGAGCCCCGACGGCCGCACCTTCGGCCCGGTGGCCCTGATGTCGGCCCCGGAGGGCCAGAACCTCTACAACCCGGCCGAGCCCCTGCCGGACGGCAAGTGGAAAGTCACCGTGAAGGCGACGAAGCCGAGCAAGGCGCAGGCGTCCACGACGCTGACGTCGGGCGAGGTGGCCAACGTGCCCACGACCGCACCCCTGACGACGGCGAAGATGGCCGAACGAGCCGTGGCGACCGAGGAGTCCGCCTCCGAGGGCTTGCCGCTGGCCCAGATCGGCATCGTCGGCATCGCCGTGGTGGCCGCGGTCGTCCTGTTCTTCGTGCTGGTCCGCAGCAGGCGAAGCTCCGGGGTCTGACCCCGTCGCATCGCTGGGAGACAGCCATCCGGATCACCGGATGGCTGTTTCTTTTCCCCGGTCGGCGCCTACGGCTCCGTCTGGACGCCCGCGGCATGGGCGGCGTCGAGGCGTTCGAGCGGGCCCGGTCCTCCGTGCGGTTTCGCCGGGGCGCCGAGGTGGCGGGTGCGGAGTTCGTCCATGAGCTCCTCGACGAACGCCGGACCTTCGTCGCGCATGAGCCGCTGCCGGCTCCGGAGCTCCTCGCTGCCGGGAAGCCAGTCGAGGCCCCAGTTGCCCAGGGCGTAGATGATCGGGAGCGTCTGGATGCCGGCTTCGGTCAGGCTGTAGCGGGCGCGCTGCCCCCGCGCCGCGGTGCCGCGGGTGAGGATCCCCGCCTCGACGAGCCGCACGAGCCGGTCGGCGAGGATGTTGGAGGCGATGCCCTCGATCGACCCGTTGAGCAGCGCCCGGAAGTGACGCCGGTCGCCGAAGATGACGTCGCGCAGGACGAGCAGGGACCAGCGATCTCCGAGCACTTCGACGGCGGCGTTGATCGGGCACCCGGACCGTGGTTCCACGATTCCCTCCTTGACAGGTGTTTCGCCCCCAATATAGTGGTTGCAAATCGCAACCACTATACGGAAGGGGAGATGATGGGCCACTTCGTGTATCCGATGAACGTGTCCCTCGATCTGCGGATCGAACAGGTCCCGGGAGACAACGGCGCGGGCGAGTGGCTGCGCCTCAGCGAGGAACTGCACCGCGAGTTCAACGCCCGGACGCGGGAGCTCGCCCTGATAGTCCACGGCCGGGTCATGTACGAGACCATGGAGGAATACTGGCCACGCGCGCCCGCGGACGCCTCGCTGCCGGATTTCATGCGTGAATACGGCGAGATCTGGACCGCCATGCCCAAGGTGCTCGTCTCCCGCACCCGCCACAGCGCCGCCCACAACACTCAGATCATCGGCGGAGACGACGCGATCGAGCGGCTCGCCGCGCTCAGGGCCGAGACCGACGGCGCCATCGCGGTCGGCGGCGCGGCGCTCGCCACCCAGCTTCTCCGGGCCGGACTGCTCGACGAACTGCTGCTCACCACCCACCCCTCCTACCTCGGCTTCGGCAGACCGCTGTTCGACGACTACGACCGGCCGATCGACCTCGAACTGCTCGAACAGCGATCGTTCGAACACGGCGTCACGATGCACCGTTACGCCATCCTGGACACGAAGGAGGCGGGCTCGTGCTGACGCGGGTGGCGGAAGGTGTGCTGGTCCACGAGAGCGAGTTCGTGCAGAGCAACGCCGTCGTGGTGCTTGGCCCGGCCGGTGTGCTGCTCATCGACCCGGGGGTGACCGCTTCCGAACTCGACTGCCTCGTCGGCGACCTGGCGGACTTGGGGCAGGCCGTGGTGGCGGGCTTCTCGACGCACCCGCACTGGGACCACGTGCTCTGGGACGCCCGGTTCGGCGAGGCCCCCCGCTACGGCACGGCGCGCTGCGCGGCCGCCATCCGGGCCGAGCTGTCGGACCCGGACGCGAAGGCCCGCATCGCCGACCACCTGCTCGAAACGGAGATCGCCGGACAGGTGCCGCTCGACCTGCTCGGCCTCATCACCGGCCTGCCCGCCGGAACCACGCAGGTTCCCTGGGACGGCCCCCGGGTCCGGGTCATCGAGCATGAGGCGCACGCCCCCGGCCACGCGGCGCTGCTGATCGAGGAACGCGGGGTCCTCGTCGCCGGCGACATGCTGTCCGACGTCCTGATCCCGATGTTCGAGTCGGACGACACCGCCGACCCGTTCGACGACTACCTCGCCGCGCTGCTGCTGTTCGAGGGCGTGGCGGGCGACGTCGAGGTCGTCATCCCTGGCCACGGTTCCGTGGGCGGATCAGCCGAGCTGAAGACACGGATCGACCAGGACCGGGCATACGTGCACGCCCTGCGCGACGGCCGGGATGTCGACGACCCCCGGGTCGGCCCGTCGGCCAAGCCCGGCTGGGAATGGGTGAGCGACGTCCACGAAGGGCAGCGAGAACGCCCCGCCCGGCGAAGCGACTAGCGTCGCGCCACGAACACGAACTCCCCGCCCGGCCGGTCGGGTGCGTCGCGTACGGCCTCGACGATGAATCCGTGCTCGTGCAGGTCCCGCTCGATCTCCGTACGCTCGCGGAAGCGAAGTGTCGATTCCGAGATCAGCACGTCCCCGTCCGCGAACACGTGCGTCCCCCGGAAGCTCACCAGCGGCAGGCTCACGTCCGTCAGCTCGGCCCAGGTCTCGACGTGGCCGACGCCCGGAACATCCGTCATGCGGTACGTGGTCTCGCGCGTCCACCCCGCCCATTCCTCCCACACCCGCCGCGCCGGGTCGCGCGTCTCGAAGACGAGCCGCCCGCCGGGCCGCAGCGCCTCGTACGCGCCGCGCAGCGTCCCGCGCCACGCCTGCGGATCGGTGATCGCCTGGGCGACGTTCCCGGTCATCGTCACCAGGTCGACCCGCAGGGGCGGCAGGTCCCCCGCGTCGCCGTCGAGCCAGCGCACCCGCTCCGCGCCCGGCTTGCCGCGCGCGACGTCGACGGACGCCCGCGCGGGATCGATCCCGGTGACCGCGATCCCGCGCTCGGCGAGCAGCAGCGCGAACACGCCCGTCCCGCACCCGATGTCCAGCACGGACCGCGCGCCGAACTCCTCCGCCATCGCGAGATACGCGTCGAGATCGCCCCGGTCCGGATCGAGCTGGTCGTAGATGGCGGCGAGGCGCGGATGCCCGAAAGCTGCGTCAACCATGGAGACGAACCTATGCGGCCTAGTAGCGGTTGGTCCTGGCGTCCAGGGCCAGCCCCGCGTCGATCACCTTCGCCGGGACCTTGAGCCCCATCTGGTCCTTGGCGATCCGCCCCAGCGAGGGCAGGCTCTTGCGGTCGGGCCAGGTGTCCGGCTGCCACAGGGACGATCGCAGGAACGCCTTCGCGCAGTGCATGTACAGCTCGGTCACCTCGACCACCACCGCCAGCCGGGGCCGCTTCCCCTGCACGACCAGGTCGTCGAAGAACGGCCCGTCCGACACGAGCGCCGCCGTGTCGTTCACCCGCAGCGTCTCGTTCATGCCGGGCACGATGAACAGCAGCCCGACGTGCGGATTGCGCAGCACGTTCCGCAGACTGTCGACCCGGTGGTTCCCCGGCCGATCGGCCAGCACGAGGTGCCGGTCGTCGAGCACGAGCACCGACCCGGCGGGATCGCCCCGCGGCGAGACGTCACAGGTGCCGTCGGCGTCGGCGGTGGCCAGCAGGACGAAGGGGGAGTGCGCGATGATCGTGCGCGCGTGCTCGTCGATGCGGGCGATGTCCTTGTCCCACGCGGTCCGCGGCGGCTCCTTGACGATCTCCCGCAGCTGCTCCTCGGTCTCCACCCTGCGCATTTCCATGGAACTAAGGTAAACCTAACCAGCCGGCCGCAGGTGTCCGTTACTCGGGTGACAAGCGCCGAAATATCGGCACCCGACAGAATCGAGCAATGTCGGTAGAGCGATTGATCGAGAGCGGCCGGTTGACGGCCGCCGGTGCCACCGCGCGAGACGATCTGCGCCTCGACGACGCCCTTGGAGCGTTCCTCGACGCCTTCGCCCAGAGTCACGAGGACGAGCCGTGGCGCGGGTCTCTCACGGAGGCCTACGCCGAAGCGCTCTACGAGAAGCATCGCCTCACCAGTGAGGGTGAAGCGGGGACATGGGATCCGACCGCCTCCCCGGCTGTTCTGCCGGCGATCATGAGTGTTCTCAACTGCGCGCTGCTGGCGTCGGTGGTTGACGACGTACCGGACGAGCCTCTTTATCTGATCAGCTGGGCCACCTCGCTCATGGAGCGCGGTGATCTGGAGGATGTCCGCACGGCCCTCGACGCCGCGGAGAAGGCCCTGGCCGCGACCTCGCCGGAGGACCCCAGGCTGCCCGCCTACCTGAACGTCGTGGCCGCCGCGATGTTCGAGCTGGGGAAGCGCGAGTCCGACGTACGGAAACTGAGAAAGGCCCTCGAATACGGCAGGGCCTGTGTCGTCGCCACCCCTCAGGGCGCTCCCGAGCGGGCCGCCCACCTGAGTAACCTCGCCGCCCATCTGGGCGCGCTGCAGAGCCCTGACCTGCTGAGGGAGTCGGTCATCACCCTCCAGGAGGCCTTCGAGGCGCTGCCCGACGGGCATCCGGCGCGGGCCGACTGTCTGGCCAGGATGACCGAGGCTCTTTTCGCTCTGTACGACCACACCGGCGAAGCCCGCCTGCTCGATGAGGCCGCCGCGACGGGGCGCGAGGCGGTCGCCCTGATGCCGGGGAACAGCCGGGTGCTCAACACGCTCAGCGTCGTCCTGCGGGCGAAGAACACGATCGAAGCGCTGGAGGAGGCCGTCCACGTCGCGAGGCGCGCGGTGGAGCAGCCGGGTGACGAGCCCAGCCTGGTCCTCCACCTCGACTCGCTGCGGCACTGCCTGTCCCGCTACGACGACGCGCTCGGCGGGGATCCGGGGGTGCGGCGGGAGATCGTCGAGGTCGCGCGGCGGATGGTGGCGCTCGGTCCCGGCGACGCGCGCCGGCTCTCCTCCCTGTCCTGGGCGTTGCTGCAACAGCAGGCCGTGGACGAGGCGGTGGACGTGGGCCGCGAGGCCGTCAGGCTCTCCACCGACGCGGAGATCGCGTTCCGGACCGGGTGCGCGCTGCTCGCCCGGGAGACCGAGGCCGACGCGCGGGAGGCGGTGGGCCTCCTCGAAACGGGCGTCGGTGACGAGGCGTCCGCGCCGCAGCACCGGATCGAGGCGGCCCGCGCGCTGGCCTACGCGCACGCCGGGCTCGGCGACTACGTCGAAGCGCTCGGCGCGATGGACAGGGCGGTCGCGCTGTTCCCGGTCGTCGCGTCGTGGCGGCTGGCGCAGGAGGGCCGGGTCCGCGCGCTCGGCAGGCACGGCGGGCTCGCCGCCGAGGCCGCGGCGACGGCGCTCGACGCGGGTGAGCCGGGCCGCGCGCTGACCTACCTCGAACAGTCCCGGGTGCTGCTGCTCGGCGAGGCCCTCCAGATGCGGACCGACCTGCGGAACCTGGATGACCAGACCGCGGAGGAGTTCCTGCGGCTGCGCGACCTGCTGACGGCCGAGACGGAGGAGAAGCCCGGTCATCTCCCGCTGCTCGACTCGGCGGCGGAGCGCCTCAAGCTCTCCACGGAGTTCGGCGATCTCGTCGCCCGGATCCGGCAGGACGACAGGACCTTCCTCGCCCTGCCGGACGTCGACCGGCTGCTCGCCCAGGCCGCCGAAGGGCCGATCGTCCTGGTCAGCGCCTCGGCGTGGCGGAGCGACGCCCTCATCCTGACCGCAGGCGGGGTGAGGCACGTCCCGCTGCCCAAGCTCTCCCACGACCAGGCCGCGATGTGGGCGCAGCGCCTCGGCGGGCAGCTCAAGCCCGACAACGGCTTCCTGCACGGCCTGCTGGATTGGCTCTGGGACACGGTCGCCGAACCCGTGCTGACCGCGCTCGACCCGGCGCCGGGATCGCGGCTGTGGTGGTGCCCGGTCGGGGCGCTGGCCTCGTTGCCGCTGCACGCCGCCGGTCGGCACCAGAGCGGCGGCCCGAGTGTCCAGAGCAGGGTGGTCTCGTCGTACACGGCGACGGTGCGGGCGCTCGGGCACTCACGGACCCGCCGCCCTGAGCCGGGCGGCGCGCTCATCGTCGCCGTCCCCGCGGCCGACGGCCACGCGCCGCTTCCCGCGGTGGTGCGGGAGCTCGCGAGCGTCACCGGCCATCTGGAGAAAGCCGGAATCCCGGTCGGTACGCCCTCTCAAGCCGACGCCATCCTCAGCGCCATGCCCACCAGCCCGGTGATCCACGTCGCCAGTCACGCCATGGCCGATCCCGTGTCCCCGTGGGACAGCGGCATCGAGCTGGCCGCCGCCCGGCTGACGGTCGGTGAGATCGCCCGGCTCGACCTCACCGGCGCCGGGCTCGCCTACCTGTCGGCCTGCGAGACCGGCAGCACCCGATTCGGCTTGGCCGACGAGGCCGTGCACCTGGCCGGGGCGTTCCAGGTCGCCGGATATCCCCAGGTCATCGGCAGTCTGTGGGCGGTGAAGGACCGGATCGCGGCCAAGGTCGCCGACCAGGTCTACGGGCGGATCCTGGCCGACGGCCTCGACCTGGACCGGGTGCCGTTCGCGCTGCACGCCGCCGTGGAGAGCCTCCGCGCCGACTTCCCGAACTCCCCGGCGCTGTGGGCGGCGTTCGTCCATCACGGCAGGTGATGGCCGACGCCCCGCCGGTAGGAGTCCTGCTTCCCGAAGTCGCCCGCGCTCAGCCAGTCGCCGCCCGACTGGTCGACGGGACAGCCCGCGAGCTTGAGCCGGTGCGCCAGCCGGGTCCGGAACAGCGGGTCGTCGGAGACGGTCACGAAGTTGCGGCCGTCGATGTCGCTGATCGGCCGCTGTGAGCCGAACGTGAGGACGACGAGGTTCTTCGGCCGCAGCGCGTAGGCCATGCCCAGCTCGACGAGCACATTGGGGCGAGACTGCGAGACCTGCCGTTCGGGCCCGAAGTCGGGATGCAGGTGGACGAGGTCGTCCGGCGTCATCAGCACTACGACCGCCTGGACGCGGGGCATCGTCTCGCGCAGCACGTCGCCGATGTAGGGCCACGGCTCCCCGCCCGCCCACGCGACCAGCGTCTCCCACTCCAGCGGACGCAGGTCGAGCGCCCGCAGCAGCGTGAACACGGCGTCGCGGGCCTGGAGGTCGCGCCCGTGCACGACGAAGACGTCCCGGCTCCCGTCTTCGGCGCGATCGTCTTCGGCGCGGTCGGCCGAGGTCGTCAGGTAGCGCATATCGTCGTCGAGGCGTTCGAGCAGCGACCTGGCCAGCGCCGCGTCGTCGGCGAACGGCCCGCCCCCCAGCATCACACCGGTCACGTCGAACGCCCGCGTCATGTTGTCGGCGGCGATCTCCACGGTGTGCCGCATGTCCCGCAGATCGGCCGAGCGTCCGGGGCTCGGCGGAACGCGCCTGCCGCCGCCGTCGCGGAGCCAGACGCCCAGTTCGTAGCGCATCTTGGCGGCGTGCAGGAGATAGCGGGCCAGCGGCGGGATCTCCGGGGTCCCCCGGCTCCAGGTGAAGGCGCTGGCGACCGGGTCGTCGTCGAACGCGACGAGGAACCGCCGCGTCGAAGCGCCGGGGCGGCCTCGAAGGGGGCGTACAGATGGACCACGAACTGCTGTTCCACGGCGCTCACTTCTTCGGGCCGGAGAGCGCGTGGACGAGCTGGTTCAGCCGGTCCCGCACCGGCGGGGGCGGCGGGACGATCGGGGAGGCGCCGATCCTGGTGATCCGGTCCTGGCCCGCGTTCTCCAGTTCCTCCAGCAGCGGGCGCAGCGCGGCGGGCTCGGTCAGCGAGGCGGCGGCCAGTTCGAGGAGGCCGCCGATCGTCTCCCAGTGCTCCGGGGTCACCCGCCACTGATCGATGTCGGTGACGAGGTCGAGTAAGTCGTCGAGTGCGTCGGTCACAGTCTTTCGATCGCCGCCGGGCTACCCGGCGTTTCGCAGCGCCGCCTCGACCGCTTCCTTCACGCGGGCGTCCTCGCGTTCCCTGCGCCGCGACTTCCGTCCCCGCATCAGCGTGAACCAGCCCACGACGATCGCGATCAGCAGCGCCAGGAGCGCGAGCTGCGTCCACGGCAGCGCCCACGCGTCGGCCGTGACCAGGACAGGATCCAGTGAGGTGGTCGCGCCGGAGGCGTCGGTGAGCAGCGGCATGAGGACGGTCGTGGCGGCCAGCCGGAAGGCGGGGGCGACTCCGTGGACGGGCACCTTCATCTGCCAGCTCTCGCCCGGCAGCAGTTCCGGCGGCGCGGCCAGGTCGCCGGCGTCGGTCGACGTCCAGCCGAACGGGCCGGCGACCGACATGGTCTGCTTCGCCGACAGCACGGCGTTGCCGGTGTTGTGGATCGTGTAGCTGATGGTCGCGTCGCCGGAGCCGAAGGGGTTGAACGTCCCGTCGTAGTCCATCTTCAGGTCCTCGACGGTCAGGGTCGGCTTGAGTTCGCCGCTGACGCGCAACTTGATGCGGATGCCGAGACGGCGGTCGACGTTGATGCCCTCGGCGGTGGACGCCTGGGTCAGGGAGGTCAGGATGCCGCCCACGTAGTCGCCGGGCGGGGCGTTGCCGGGGACGCTCACGGCGAACGGCACCTTCGCGGTGGCGCCGGGGGCGATCGTGACGGAGTCGCGTCCGGCGTGGACCCAGGAGCCGATGCCGACCGACTTCTTGTCCTTGGACAGCAGGTCGAGCCCGCCCATGTCGGTGGTGAAGCCGTCGGAGGCGTACACGCCGAGAGTCAGGGGGGCGGTGCCCCGGTTCGCGACGACGAGGGCGTCGTCCAGGCGGGCGCCGGGGTTGATCGAGTAGGTGAAGCTGGAGCGGTCGGCGCCGAAGCTGCCCGCGTCGGTCCGGACCGTCCAGGCGACGTCGCCGTCGTCGGCGAGCGCGGGGGCGGCCGGGAGCCCGATGACGGCGCAGGCGGAGAGCAGAGCCAGGGCGGTACGGAACAGGCGCATCTCGGATCCTTCGAAAAAACGGGGTGGACGCCCGTCCGGGCGCCCACCCCGCGCACAGGTGACTAGCTGGACAGCGCGGTGATGGTCAGGGTGGCGCGGTAGCCACCGTTCTCCACGTCGCCGGGGATCTTCAGGGTCAGGTCGGCGCCGAGCTTGGCGACGCCCTTCGGGTGACCCTGGTCGGCCGAGCCGAGGCCGCGCGACTTCGCGAGGCCCTGGCCCTTGTCGTCGAAACCGGACACGACCGGGTTGCCGGCCTTGGCGCCGGCGCCCGCCTCGACGACCTTCGGAGCCCAGCCCAGGTACGAACCCGAGAAGGTCTTGCCGGCGTCGGCGAAGTCGCCGACGCTGGCCGAGACCGACCAGGGGGCCTGCGAACGGCGGTTGTCGGAGACGACGATCGGGTTGATCGAGCCGGCGGCCTCGAAGTGGTCGCCGTCCTTGTCCTCGGCGGTGCCGAGGTTGACCAGGCCGTTGTAGCCGTCGATGGTCCAGCCGAACTCACCCGGGGCGGCGTTCGGCACGGTGACCGCGAGGGCCTGGCCCTCACCGTTGTAGGGGTGGACGGTGACCTTGTCGACGGTCGAGCCGACCGGCTTGGCGGCGGGGTCGTTGTCGCAGGACACGCCCTTCTCCACGGCCGCGTTCGGGGCCGCGCAGGTGCCGCTGCGGAGGTTCTCCACGACGAGCTTGTCCGCGCGGACGCCGACCTTGACGTAGGTCCGGACGTGCTCCTGGTTCTGGACCGAGTTGTACCAGTACTTCGACGCGTCGAGCGGGTCGGGGCCGTTGCCGGCGCCGGAGCTGGGCTGGTCGGTCTTCGGGGCGGAGATGTCGTAGTACTTCGAACCCGAGGCGGAGTTCGAGGTGATGTACAGGACACCGCCGGGACCGGCGACGACGTCGGCCGCGCCGGGCTGCTCGTCGGGGTTGGCCTTCTCGCTGTTCTTGATCAGGTACGACCGCGAGTAGCTGTGGTCGTGGCCCTGCAGCACCAGGTCGACACCGAGGTTGGAGAATGCGGTCGGGAAGTCGACCCGCCGCACCTTGGCGTCTCCATCCTGGGCGTGCGCGGCGGGCGAGTAGATCGCGTGGTGGAAGACGAGCACCTTCCACTTCGCCTCGGCGCCGTGCTGGTTGATGACGTCGGTCACGTACTGGACGTGGGCCGCGTCACCGCCGCCACCCTGCGAGGTGGCGTAGCTGTTGCTGTTGATGTCGATGAACAGGACGTCCTTGTAGACGAACCAGTAGTTGCCGCCGGAGGTGTTCGACGCGGGGTTGCCGTTGCCGTAGAGCGGGCCCGACCGGTCCGTGTTGGGAACGGTGAAGTGCTGCTCGTACGCCTTGCTGCCGACGTCGTGGTTGCCGATGGTGGCCACCCACGGGTACTGGCGCAGGCCGTCGGGCGCGAGGAACGCGTCCCACTGCGTCTCGGTGCCGGCGGTCTCGACCTGGTCGCCGCCCGAGACGAGGATCTCGGCGTCGGGGTTGGCGGCGGTCGCGACGTTCACGGTGTCGACCCAGCCGGCCTGGTCCTTCGACGTGTCGCCGGAGGAGCCGATCTGCGGGTCGCCGAAGAACAGGAAGTCGTAGTCGCCCTCGAACTTCTGCGTCTTGAACGCGTACGCGGGCGACCAGTTGCCGTCGGAGCCGACCCGGTAGGAGTAGGCGGTCGACTCCTGGAGGTTGGTGATGGTGGCGTGGCGGTTGAACGTGCCACCGGAAATGTTGGCCCCGCCGACGGCGTCGAAGGTGGGGGCGTTGGCCGGGAACTCGCCGCTGACGACCTGCTCGGTCGGCACGACCTGCACCTTCTGCGCAGCGTCGGCCGAGGAGTACCAGGTCACGGTCCGCTGGGCCTGGTCCGCGCCGACGCCCAGCACGATGCCGGTGAGCGTGGCGGCGTCCGCCGCGGCCGCGGGCACCGTGGCGCTGCTCAGGGCCACAGCGAGGCCCAGGAGTGCCGCGGTGGCGCCAGTGGCCACGCGTGTTACTAATGTCATTGCTTGTTCCTTATGTCGCAAAATATTGCACAAGCGGCAAGAATGGTGTCGGTGTCCGGTTAACCACTCATGTCGGTCACCTTGCGCGGTTATGGACTGTTCCAGAAGGTCCGCTCGACGAACCAGACGATCCCCATGACGGCCACACCCGCGGCGACGAGCCCCGTGACCCAGTGCCCGGCCATCGGCGAGCGGCGCCGCAGCAGGCTGATCAACGGGAAGATCAACGCGATGAGACCCAGCTGAACTGCCTCGATGCCGACGTTGAACACCAGCAGCGACCACAGCAGCGTCCACGACCAGGCCTCCTGGATGCCGAGCGCGCCGGCGAACCCGAGCCCGTGCACGAGCCCGAACAGGAAGACCACGCCGAGGCGCGTCCACCCGGAACGGTCCAGGTGATCGCCGAGCGCGGCCGGGCGGCGGAGCTGCCACAGGTGCCATGCCGCCACGACGGCGATGGACAGGGCGATGATCGGCTCCACGATGCTCGCGGGCACACTCACGAGGCCGAGCGCCGCCAGCAGGAAGGTCACGGAGTGGGCCAGCGTGAAGCTCGTCGCGACCAGCACGACCTCACGCAGCCGCCGCGACCCGGCGATCAGGGCCAGCAGGAACAGCACGTGGTCGAGGCCGAACAGCAGATGCTCGGCGCCCAGCAGGAAGAACTCGTAGAACCGCTCGTACCAGGGCAGGACCGTGGAGAACGAGGGGTTCGCCGCGTCGAGCGCCGCGCTGCCGGAGATCCCGCCGAGGTCGTAGACGACGATCGTCTTGGTGTCCTTGACGAAGGTCTCCGCGTCGGGGAACAGCGTGCTCCGCACCTCGTGCTCGCCCGCCTCGGGGCAGGTCCAGTCCAGGAGCAGGGTCGCGTACGGCACGTCCTCGCGGATCCCGATCGTGAGGTCTCCCGACTTCACCGGTGAACAGGGCGCGCCCTCGGCGGTGACCGCGAAGCGCTTGGTGACGTAGGCGACGGCCGAGTCGGCGTACGCGTTGAGCGCGGCGCCCTGGGCCTCGGTGTCGCGGGCGTCGAAGGCGGCGGTGCCGGCCTTGAACAGGTCGTCGTTCTTCTCGGTGTCGGCGGTGGAGACGACGTACAGGTCGTACTCGAGCTCCAGTTTCGTCAGGACGTGGCCCGCCTCCCCGGCGGTGACGTCGACGTAGGCCGTCGAGGTGAACCCGTGCGCGGCGGCCGGAACGGCGCAGCTCAGCAGGGTGATGGCCGCCGCGACGACCCCGAGGGCGATCCGGCGGGCTAGGTGGGACATGTGACTCCTTACGTTGCGAGAGAGCACGTTCCTCGCCACGTGTGAACAGAAGTCGAACGGATCGCTAAATAACCGCAGAAGCACCCTGACAACTACAAATCGGTCGAAACGGGATAGCAGGATGTACGCGCACCACCCGTAACATCCGGAGGTCGATCACCTTGCTCCGCATCGCGGCCCTCGTGACCGCCCTGTTGTTGTCCGCGTTGTTGTCCGCCGGTTGCGGCGCCGACTGGTCCGGCCCCCACCCCGTGCCCAGCGCGGTCGGCGCGCTGGGCCCGGGTTTCATCTCGAGCTCGCCCCACCCGGAGGCGACCATCACCCCGTCTTCGGGCTCCTGGGACGACGTCCACCCGTCGGCGGACTACCGCGTCGTCCTGGTCACCCACGGCGCCGACGCCCCCACGAAGAACCTGGTCGCGGCCGTCGAGAGCTGGGCCGGCGAGGTGGACGCCGACCTGCGCACCGTCGCCGTCGAAGACCCGCACGACCTGGTGCCCGGCATCACGAGGGCCCTGGACATGAAGCCCGACCTCATCATCAGCGCGGGCAACGACCTCGTCGACCCGCTCGCCCTGGTGACCGCGAGCCACCTGTCGCAGCAGTTCCTCGTCGTCGGCGCGGAGCTGGCCGAACCCACCCACAACGTGACGTCGGTCGACTGGCAGGGGGCGTCGTTCCGGGGCGAAGGGCTGGGCGCGTCGTCCGCGTATGACCCGGCGTCGTTCACCCCGGAACGCTGCGCGGCGGCGATCAGGGCGGGCGTGGCGGCCGTGCTCAACGGGCTGACGGGGATCGTCGTGTGGCTCTGATCGACTCGGCCGGCCCGTAACCGGGCTTAAGTGCCGAATGAAGGTGGAGGGTTAACTCCCCTGTGGGTGGCTCGGGGCCAAAGTTATTCTTTTGGCCTCAGAACAATCCCATTGATTCGAGGGGAGTAAGCATGGAGTGGCTCATACTCAAGCTCCTCGAGACGATGATCGACCTTGGGGTCGAACAACTGCGGAACCGCTATTTCGGCAACCCTTCCGAGCCCATCGACCTCTCGTCGAGCCCCGTGCGCGGTGAAATGGACGCCACATTCGTGGCGGCCAAGGATCAGCAGCCGTTGATGGTGATGGTCGGCCTCGTCCGGGGGGAGACGTGGCGGTTCAGCGTCCCCATGAAATACGGAGACCGGTTGCGGCTGCGGCTGGAAAGAGGCGTCTACCAGGTCACCGCTCTGTTCTTCGAGGAGACGTCGGAGACCAGCGCGCTCATGCTGGTGGCCGTCGCCCACCACGAGATCAGGATCCTCTCCGACGGGCCGGAGAAGTTCCTCATCAGAGGGCGTGCGGTCGACGAGGCGGAGCGGGCGGCGATCGACGGCGCCGTGCTGACCCACCAGATGCCCATGCTCACCCGGGCGCCGGAGCCCGCTCTTCTCCCCGCCGTTCAGAAGCCGTTCGAGCCGTCGATCGAAATCCTGAGCGCGCCGATGTGTGATTTCCGCGATGAATCCGGCCGGAGATGCGCCGAGCCTGTTCAGGAAACACGTACCAACAGCCGGAGATGTCCTGAGCACACCGACGGAGACGGCGAATTCGGCATTGTCGCCTGGACCGGACAGAAGCCATACGCCCCCGGCGTCGCACTCCCCGCCTGAGAACTCTCTCTCATTGGAAGAACGATGGAAGACAAGATCCTGGTGAACCTCATCCACCCGACGGATGCGACTCAGATTCTTTCTGTCAAAGTGCCCCGCGGTTCCACGACGACCTGGCTCGTGGCCCAGATGATCAACGCGGGGTTCATTCCTCCTCCCGGGCAGTCGGGGCAGTACAAGCTCATGGACACCCGGTCGTCACTGCAGATGAACGACGGCCAGACGCTCGGCGCGGCCGGGGTCTTCGACGGCGGCAACATCCGCGTCATGCACTCGACAAGCGGTGCGTCATGGGACTGAGAGCCGCGGAACTGGTCGAGCGGCGCCGGTTCGACCACCGGGTCGTCTCCGGCATGCGCGGCCCCCTCTTCGACTTCCAGGCCTACCGCACCTCCGCCGACCTGCAGGACTCCCGCGACCCGGTCACCCGGGCCGAGGACGCCGGCGAGGTCAGCAAATATCAGATGACCCTGCGGGTGCCCACGCTCATCGGCGCGGGGGAGTTCCGGCCGGAGACCGTCTTCGGGGTCGATCTCGACGTGCGCGACTACCCGCTCACCGAGCCGCTCACCTGGGTCGTCTCCGACCCCGTGCCGTGGTCGCCGCACTTCCAGAAAGGCAGCCCGATCTGCATCGGGGCGGAGTTCTGGACCGCACGCAAGGGCCACGTGACCCTCGGCGACCTGGTCATCCACATCGCCCGGCTGCTCAACTGGGACGAGAAGGGCAGAGGCGGCGGCTACGTGGGCTGGAACCCCGAGGCGATCGACCACCACGCCGAGCACTACCGGGGCCGGCCGCTGGACCCCGAACTCCAATATCCGGCGCTGCCCACGTGGTTGCTGGGCGCCCCGGCCGAGCCCATCTCCGCGTTCGAGATCGTCGAACACCGCCGGCTGGACGGGTAGGGAGCGTCATGGCCGGTGACGGAAACGACTTCGAGATCGTGGGGCGTAGGTTCGACGCGCCGTTCCGCCCCCGGGCCGACTACTCGGGGCACCTCCGCTTCACGGTCGACCCGGGTCTCAGTGTGTACGTCGCCCCCGACGTCGCCGCGAGCCTGCGGCGGCTCGCCCGGGAGGCGGCGCCGCTGGAGACCGGGGGACTGCTCGCGGGCCGGACGTTCCGCGACGACCACGGCTCCTACCTGCTCGTGACGGCGATGGCCGTGGCACCCCCCGTCGCGGGTGGTCACAGCACCTTCCACCTCACCCCCGAGGGCACGGAGAGACTGCGGCGCGAACTGGCGCGCCGCGACCCCACCGCCGACGTGACGGGCTGGTGGCACTCGCACCACGTGCCGAGTTCGTACAGTTCCGTCGACCGCGCCAACCAGTCCATGTGGACCAACCCCACCCACATCGGCCTCCTGGTCTTCGCGAAGGGCTCTCCCTGGGCCCGCGTGTACGTCGGCCCGGACTCCCGGGGGGAGATCGACTCCGACCCCGCCGACGTGCGGGAGGGACCGGCCCCGAAGACACAGCGGGCCGTCGAGCAGCGGCCCGTGGCACGGCTCGCACCACCGCCCGCGCCGAAGAGGTTCCGGCCGCTCCTCGCCCTCGCCGCCGCTTTGGGGGTGCTGATTCTGGTCGTGGAACTGCTGCATCTCCTGGCGATCCTGCGTTCCGGCGAACCCCGGAGCGATGTGGCCTGGCGGTGCGTCGTCCAGAGCAGCGCGACGGCCGCCACGTGCTCCGCCGACCTGGGGGCGCTGTCCCGGCCCGAGTGGTTTCTGGGGGACTACCTGATCGGCACCACCCGCGACATCACGTTCGTGCTCCCCGCCGGCGCGCACACGGTCCGGCTGCGGGCCCGCGGTGAACGCGGAGAGTACGACATCGGGCAGACGGTTTTGATCGGACGGTAGACCGATGGAGCTCCTCCTCATCATCGTCGTGATCGTGATCATCGTCGGTCTGGTGATCACCGGTGGCCGCCGCCCGCGCGGGAAAGGTGTCGCGAGTCCCGAGTTCGACGTCGTCGAATGGCATGGCCGCACCCCGGCTCCCGGCGCCTCCGAACAGGAACAGCCGGTGGGCGACGGCTTCGCCAACGCCACCACATGGGTCAAGCGCGACGCGATATGCCACCTGACCGGCCGTACGGCCGCCGATTGCACCTGCGACAGGCACAGGAAGATCACATGACGGACAACGCGCTTCATTCGAGGTCCCGGCTGGCGGGCTACGACCCCGGCCGGCTCGCCCTGGCCCGGGTGCTGGTGGTCGGCATGGGGGCGCTGGGCCAGAACATCGTCCAGACGCTGGCGCTGAGCGGGGTGGGCCGGTTCCTGCTGGTCGACTTCGACGAGTTCGAAGACCACAACGCGACCCGGTCGCCCTTCTTCCCCAACGCCGGGGAGCGGGCCCGTTTCGGCGGGCGCAAGGCCGCCTGCGTCGCCCATCGGGTGTCCGCGATCAGCACCGCCGACACCCCGGAACCGCTCTTCAGCGAGTCGACCGTGCAGCGGGCCGGTGACGGCTGCGTCCGCTGGGCCGACGTCGTCGTCTCCGCCGTCGACGGCATCGGCGCGCGAGCGTGGCTGGCGGAGCGGGCGAGGCTGCACGGGAAGCCGATGCTGGAAGGCGGGTTCTCCGGCCCGGAGTACAACTACTCCGCGTTCTCCGGCGAAGCCGGGGCGAACTGCTACCGCTGCTTCAACCCCGTCACGTTCTCCTCGATGTCGTGCCGGGAGTACGCGCGCGAGGCGGCCCGCCACCAGATCGTCCCGGCGATCCAGTCCACGGCCGCCGTGCTGGCCGGGATGATGGTCGAGCAGGTGATGAACGTCCTGCACGACGATCACAACGCCTACGGCCTGCGCTTCTACGGCGACATCCGCCGCGCCACCTTCGACCGGGTCAACCTGGCGGTGAACCCCGACTGCCCGGGGGAGCACGACCCCCTGCCGGTGCGTGCGGTGTCGCCCGGGTCGGCGGACCCGCACACGGTGTCCGACCTGCTGGAGATCGTCCGCCGCCAGACCCCCGACGGCTGGATCACGCCGTCGGAACCCCTCGTCCGCACCGCCTTCTGCACCCGGTGTGGTGCGGTGTGCCAGGTCAGGGCGGTGGAGTCGTCGTGGGCGCGGTCTCCCCGGTGCGCCGCCTGCGACGGCCCGTGGCCGTCGACGCCGAACCTCCATCCCGGGCTCACCTCGATGATCCCGATCGCCGCGCCCCCCGACCCCGACGTGGCGGCCACCCTGCTGGCCGATCTCGGCATGAATCCGGGGGGATACGTCGCCATCGTGCCGGCCGGCGGGGAACGCTATCTGCTGGAGATCCCCGGAGACCCCGTGAGCACGTTCTCCCGCGTCGGCGGCTGAACCGTGAACGCCAGCCACACCATCCACGCGCTCCAGCCCAGGTAGCCGACGAAGTTGGCCAGGTCGGCGCCCGGCACGTCGAGGGGGATGAGCAGCCCCGACAGGATCGCCGCGGCCGACACGGCACCGAGCGCGGTGAACCAGCGCGGGCCCTTCATGGCGACCAGGACGAGCAGCGTCCACGACCCGGTGAGCAGGTAGCCGAGGGTCTCGCCCAGACCCGTACCGAGATAGCTGTGCAGCACTTCGAACACGGCGGGGTCCGCGTGCGTCAGCGCGGGCACCGCGAACGGCCAGCGCAGCAGGCCGATGACCTGCACCAGCCCGGCCAGCACGCCGACCTGCACCGACAGCGCGGCGGCCGGGCTGTCGGGGAGGCGGCGGCCGAGCAGGACCGCGACCGGGACCATCGTGCCGGCGCCGAAGGCGAGCAGCAGGAACAGCGCGGTGACGGCCGTCTGGTCGGCGGTGAACCGGGCGAGGATCTCGGCCGGCGGCTCGGCCAGCACGTCGGGGTAGCCGAACACGATGCCGAGGCCGATGAAGGCCAGGTTGGCCGCGACGACACCCGCGACAAGGATCGATCTCATTTTCCGCACCTCAATCTCTGAACGATGTTTAAAGTAAACATCGTTCAGAGTTTTTTGGGAAGAGGCTAGGGTCTGCCTGTGACGCGAGGACCCCGGCGCTCCGTGCAACCCGACGCCGTTCTCGACGCGGCCCTGGAGCTGATCGACGAGGGCGCGCTCACCATGCGCGCCCTGGCCGCCCGGGTCGGCCTCACCCCCGGCGCGCTCTACACCTACTTCCCCGACCGCGCCGCCATCGTGACCGCCATCGCCGACCGCCTGCTCGCCGAGGCCGATCTGTCGCTGCTCGACGACCCCGCCGAGCCGCCGCATCGGCGGATCGAGAACTACGCGCTCGCGCTGCGCGAGGTCCTGCTCGCCCATCCCGCCGCCGTGCCGGCCATCCTCGGCGCGGCCTTCAACGGGCCGATGGCCCTGCGGGTGGGGGAGTCGTTGCTGAGGGTGCTGCCGGACGCCCGTGCCACTTACACCGTGATGGTGTACGTGCTGGGCGCCATCGCGCTGGAGGCCGCCGATCGAGTGACCGGCTCGACGCCGTCATTCGAGCTCGACCCGGCGGAATTCCCTCTGACGTCCGGGCAGATCGACGTCATTCTCGCCTACAACTCGGCCGAGCAGTTCCAGTGGGGATTGGGTCGGGTTCTGTCCGGATTGAGCTGACAATATTGGTCAATGTCGGCATATTGAGGGCACATTGATCCACCATTGCGTGACCGTGGGGTGGCCTTTAGTATTGGCGCGGGGACGGGGCGGTGGCTTTCTTTTTCGGGGGTCGAATTATGCATTCTTCTGTTGACGGAAGACGTACCGAAAAAGAATTCCAGGAGGGGCCTTGATGCCCGAGTTCGGCGAAACTCCATGGGGCCGGCTGCCCGGTCCGACCGGTCTGGGCACCACCGCTCTCCGGCTCCCCGTCATGGAAACGGCTGAGACTCCCGCGGTCACCGACGGCCATCAGGAGCCGACACCCTCGCTCGATCCCGGTCTGGTCGTCCGCCGTTACGGCCTGACCCCGCTGCCCTATCGCGAAAGAGAATGGGGCGACGGAAGTTATCCGCCTCTCTACATTCCGGAGACGGTGCGCGTCGACGAGCCTCTCGGTGAAGAGGTCAACCGCCGCCTGGTCGAATGGGCCGAAGGCGTCGGCCTCCACGAGGGCCGCATCGACGCGTTCCGGAACACCGGCTATGGCCGCATGGTCATGCTGGCCCACGCCGACACCGACGACCCCGACCTGCTGCTGATCGCCGCCCAGATGAACACCGGCTGGTGGGCCGCCGACGACTACTACGCCGACGAGACCGATCTCGGCGCCACCCCGACCGAGCTGCCCCCGCGCCTGGCCCTGGTCATGTCGGCGATGGACCCGCCACCACCGGCCGGTCACTACACGGCCGAGCTGGAAGAAGCCATCAGCGCCGACCCGGTCCTGGTCTCGCTGCGGTCGGCCACCGCCCACCTCACCCGCCACGCCACGCCGTCGCAGGTCATGCGGGCCTGCAACACGACGTTCCAGATGTTCGTCAGCTGGACCGCCTCCGCCGCCTGGCGTTACCTCGAAACCCTGCCGCCGGTGTGGCGTTACCTGGCCGCCCGGCAGCACGACAGCTTCTACACGTCCATGACGCTCATCGACGTCGTCGGCGAATACGAGCTGCCCGCCAACCTCTTCTACGACCGGCGGTTCCACACGGCGCTCATGCAGGCCGGCACCGCCAGCGTCCTGGTCAACGACCTCTTCTCGGTGGAAAGGGAGGCCGCCGACGAACTGCCCGACTCCAATGTGGTGCTGCTCATCGCCGCAGAGGAGAAGTGCTCGATCCGCGAAGCGACCGAACGTGCCGTTGCCCTCCACAACGACTTCGTCCGGGGCTTCGAGGCCAGCCAGAGATCCCTGGCCGCCGTCCCCTCCACGGAACTCCAGCGGTTCCTGCGCGGCGCCCAGGCCTGGATGGCCGGATGTCTCGAATGGCACGGCTCAAGCGAACGCTACAGATAGCGAAAGGAATTTCGTTCGGTGACCATCACCCAAAGCGATTACCAGCGCTCCGTGGCTGATTATTGGAACACCGAGAAGAACCCGGTCAATCTCCGGCTGGGCGAGGTCGACGGCATCTACCACCACCACTACGGCATCGGTGACGTCGACGATTCGGTCCTGGAGGGGCCGAGGGAGACCCGCGAAGAACGCATGACCAGGGAGCTCCACCGGCTGGAGTCGGCCCAGTCCGACTTCCTGCTGAGCCACCTCGGTCAGATCAAGCCCCACCACCGCCTCCTCGACGCCGGCTCGGGCCGCGGCGGCTCGTCCCTGGTCGCCAATCTCCGCTACGGCTGCCACGTCGACGGCATCTCCATCTCCGAATCACAGGTCGAGTTCGCCAACGAACAGGCGAAGGTCCGCGGCGTCGACGACCGGGTGCGCTTCCACCTGCGCAACATGCTCGACACCCGCTTCGATACGGGCGCCTACCAGGCGATCTGGAACAACGAGAGCACCATGTACGTCGAACTGGCCCTGCTGTTCAAGGAACACTCGCGCCTGCTGGCGCGCGGGGGCCGCTACGTCACCATCACCGGCTGCTACAACGACGCCTACGGCCTGCCGTCGAAGGCGATCAGCCAGATCAACGCCCACTACATCTGCGACATCCATCCGCGAAGTCAATACTTCAGAGAGATGGCCAACAACCGCCTGGTCCCCGTGAGTGTGGTCGACCTCACGGCGGCGACCATCCCCTACTGGGAGCTCCGGGCCAAGTCTCACCTGGTGACGGGCATCGAGCAGGCCTTCCTGGACGCCTACCGCAACGGCAGTTTCCAATACCTGCTGATCGCCGCCGACCGAGTCTGACCCGCGCCGAAGGGCTCCGGATCCCCCTGCCGGAGCCCTTAGTGTTGCCCGGATGAACGAGTGGCGCCGGGTCCGCCGACACCTCAACGAGAACCGCCACGGGTTGGCGCAGCGGGCCGACCTTCATTACCCCGACCTCGCGCGGGTGGGGTCGACCCGCCTGCTGACCCGGGAGACGTGGGCCCTGGCCGAGCCCCTCGACCTGCACCGGGTCGTGCTGCGCTGGACCGACGAACCGGTCGCGCCCTGCCTGGACGTCCCCGGCGACATGACCTACGCCGAGGCGATGACCGCCTTCGACAAGCCGAAGCTCTTCGAGAACCGGACCTGCTACCGGCTGCTCGACGTGACGTGGCCGGAACTGACCTTCACCCGCGGCATGTACTTCGACGCGGTCAACCTGGGCGAGGCCGCCGCCCACGAGTTCGCCGCCGCAGACCTCAACGGCGAGCCCGGCCCCGACCTGCCGATCCGTCGTCTGGTCATCGATCCGACCGATCTGCGGGCCCGGCCCGCGCATCCCGCGATCTCGATGCTGACCCTGCGCCACGACAGGGAGACGGGCGAGACGACGTTCGTGCTCCACTGGCGTGACCCCGCGCTGGTCGCCCACGGTGGCGGGCTCTTCCAGGTCATGCCCGTCGGCGTGTTCCAGGCCTCGGCGGAGACCCCCGAGGCCGAGAAGGCCGACTTCGACCTGTGGAAATGCGTGGTCCGTGAATACGCCGAGGAGTTTCTCGGCCGCCCGGAGCACTACGGCCCGGAGTTCGACTACGAGACCTGGCCGCTCTACCGCCGGCTGACCGACGCCCGCGAGCGCGGCGACCTGCGCTCTCTCGTCCTGGGCATCGGCGTCGACCCGCTCAGCTTCGCCACCGACATCCTCGCCGTCACCGTCATCGAGGCGCGCACCTTCGACGCCCTCTTCGGCGCCATGACCAGCTCGAACGACGAGGGCCAGGCGACGAAGGGCGTCCCGTTCGACGAGGAGTCAGTGCGCCGCTATGTCACCCGCGAACCCATGCAGGCCGCGGGTGCGGCCGTGCTGGAACTCGCGTGGCGGCACCTCCGGGAGGCGTGAGCGGGCTCCGTCAGGAGATGACGACGGCGGTGCCCAGAGGGACGCGGGACATCACCCGCAGGGCGGCGTCGGGTAGCCGGATGCACCCGTGGCTGACCGGCAGGCCGAAGATCTCCTGGTCCTGCCAGCCGTGCATGGCGACGGTCGCCGGCCCGTCGGCGAAGGTGTCCAGGGTGGTCGAATGCGTTCCCAGGGGGAGCACGAGGGAGCCGTAGCCCGAATAGGTCGGCGACACCGACGCGAGGACGAAGGTCCTGCCGGTGGGAGTGGGCGTCTCCGGCGCGCCCACGGCCACCTTCCACGACCCCACTCTCCGGCCGGATCGGTAGACGGTCAGGGTGCGCGTGGCCGTCTCGACCTCCACCCGATAGGGGCTGCGCGCCTTCTCCACCCCGCCGCCACCGACGTAGACCCATCCGGCCGACCCGTTCGGGCGGCTCGGCAGCAGCACCTGCTCCCATCCCGGTTGCGTCGCGATCACCGGCACCCAGGTCGGGCTCTTGAGCTGGGTCACGGGCAGCTTCCCCACGGGCGGGCCGCCCGGGTGGGCGTACACGACCTGCGTGGTGGTCGGGTGCAGCACCAGCCCGCTGGTGGGATCGGACGGCGCGGGATCCGGCGGCGCGCCCTGAAGGGTCGTGTACGTCGTCGCGAGCGGCAGCGCGGCCATCCGCTCCGTCGGAACCGGGTCCGGCTGGACGACGCGTGGTGTCTCAGGGACGGCGGCCGGAGGAGCCGGGACCGTCGTGCCGCAGGCGCCGACGGCGAACGTCACGGTCAGCCCGGCGATCACGTTTCCCAGCCGGCTGAATCTGGATCTGTCGTGCAAGGAGCACTCCCGCTGGCACTGGAGCCGAATTCGGAGGCCGAGTTTAGGCCGCGTACCGACGAAGACGACGCCGGGCGTGGGGGCGTCTCCATTTCTTTCACGGGGTTTCCCTGCCCATGGCCGAGAATTGATCAGTTTTTCGGATCCGGTCAGATGGTTCTTGCTCGATGGTCTTTCTGTCGATACGTAAGCTTTCACTTGTCCATTACCCCATGAGGCGTTCTTTTGGTACGGGTTACTCCATAACGTCCCAAATGCCAATGTGACGCCGATTCGTGGCATCTTGCCGACAAGAGAGATATTTCGCGTGAAAGCCATATTTGCTCACGGGCGCTTGCAAGGCCGACCGGGACTCCTCTGGGTGGTGGCGATCGCCGTACTCGCGCCTTTGCTCGTGCTCTTCACCATGCCGCGTTCCGCGGACGCCGCTCCGGCTCCGGTGGGCCTGGGCACGACGCTCGCCTTCGCCGTGCTGGGCGGCCAGACGGTCACCAACACGGGCCCCAGCGTGATCACCGGGGACCTGGGCGTGAGCCCCGGCGCGGCGATCGTCGGTTTTCCGCCCGGCATCGTCATTGGAGCCCAGCACGCCGCCGACGCCGTCGCGCTCCAAGCTCAGAACGACCTGGTCACCGCCTACAACGACGCCGCCGGGCGGGCTCCGGACGCCCCCATCGTCGGTGACCTCGGCGGGCAGACCCTCGTCGCGGGCGTCTACAACGCCCAGACCTCGGCCGGCCTGACCGGAACGCTCACCCTCGACGGCCAGGGTGACCCGTCGTCCGTCTGGATCTTCCAGATCGGCTCGACGCTCACCACCGCGTCGGCCTCCAGCGTCAACCTCATCAACGGGGCCCAGGCCTGCAACGTGTTCTGGCAGGTGGGCAGCTCGGCGACGCTGGGCACCAACTCCAGCTTCATCGGCAACATCCTGGCCCTGACGTCGATCACCGTGACCACCGGCGCCACGATCCTGGGCCGCGCCCTGGCCCGCAACGGCGCCGTCACGCTCGACAACAACGTCATCACCAGGACCATCTGCGCCCCGACGCCTTCTCCCACTCCGACGCCGACGCCGACGCCGACTCCCACGCCGACGCCGACGCCGACGCCGACTCCTACGCCGACGCCGACGCCGACGCCGACGCCGACGCCGACTCCTACGCCGACTCCGACGCCCACGCCGACTCCGACTCCGACGCCGACGCCCACGCCGACTCCGACACCCACGCCCACACCGACCCCGACGCCCACACCGACCCCGACGCCCACGCCCACGCCCACGCCCACGCCGACTCCCACGCCGACCCCGACCCCGACGTTCACGCCGACCCCTCCGGATGACAACGGCGACGACGACGAGGGCGATGAGGGCGATGAGGGCGATGAGGGCGACGAGGGCGATCTCGGTGATGAGGGCGACTTCGGTGATGAAGGCGGGCCCGGCGACGAGGGTGACTTCGGCGATGAGGGCAACCGTGGTGACTTCGGCGACTATGGCGACCGGGGGAATGTCGGTGACCGCGGGTATCCCGGCGAGAACGGTCACCTGGGTGACTACCTGAACCCGGGGAACGCCCACGGCGATGTTCCGTTCGCCCCCGCTCCCGTGCCGTCCAAGGGCGGCTTCCGGACGACCGGCTGACGAATTCCCCCACTGAGGGGACCAGGCCTGTCCCGAGCTTCGACCGAAGCCCGGGACAGGTCTTTCGTTCACCAGATGACAGCAGGTCGGTACAGGTAGGCCTGGAGACGTCATGCGAGCCGAGTCCCGCCGCAAGATCCAGGTGTGACCAGAGGGCTGGCGGAGGCTAGGCGATCAGCCGCAGGTCACGTAGACCAGCGCGGCGCCCGCTTCTACGTCCACCTTCCGGGCGGTGTGAAGGCCGACGGACGTTAGCAAGATTTCCTTACAACATCCAGTCCTTGCGTGATGTCGTCATCCTGTTACGTTGACGACGTCCAGAGATTTCAGCAAAGCGCAAGGAAAGGACAATCGTTGATCCGAAAGCGTATCGCCGCCGCACTGGGAACGGTCGCAGCCGCGGCCTCTGTCCCGTTCATCCTGTTCACCGGCCCGGCCCAGGCGAACCCGACCACCCCGTACATGTGCCCGTGGACCGTGGTCGACAGCACCAACACCACCCGCTGGATCCAGTCGTGGGTGCAGGGCCAGGGCCAGATCATCTGTCACTACGGCGCCAATGGGACCTACAGCTGCCGCTGGAACGCCTACAACGGTGACCAGTGGTGGAACTGGACCAACCCGTCGTGGTGCCCGCCGCGCGCCATCCCGACCACGCCGTAGAAACCTACCGCGACGCACCCGGACCAGGGCGTCCCCGTCGGGATGCCGACGGCCGGTCCGGGCCACACCGCCGCCCTGCCCTGATCGCCGGTGTCACTGGTCGCCCATGACAGTCGTCACGGCTGATTGGTGTCAGTCGTATCTGGCGACGCATGACGAATCTGCCGAATCTGAGTCACGTGGCGAGCAGTCCAGTCGGCCACGCCCCAGGCAGAAGAGGAGCGCCCTCATGGGTGACGTGCACGTACTCAGTGAGACAGATCGCCTGAAGTTCGCCCGCCTGATCGCCGCCGCCTGGTCGGACGGCGCGGTCGAGGCCCGCTTCGCACAGGACCCCCGCGCCACACTCGCCGAATACGGCCTGGTCATCCCCGAAGGCGCGCCCATCCCGCCGCTGCTCGCCCGCCCCGACGACGTGCTCGCCGTCGAGGATCTCGAGATCTCGGCCGACTGGTGGTTTCCGGCGCCGTACTGCTTCTGTTTCACCGCCGCCAGCACCGCCCACCTCAGCGAGTCCTGACGTCCTCGAAAGCCGGCTGCCCCGAAGGTGCGTACGCGCCCTCCGGGGCATTTGTTTTGCCGCGGAAACGTCACGGACAGAAGATGACGATTATCACATGAGGCCGTGTTAGTTGTTTCTGGTGGCGCCGGTGGGCCGATGCGAATCTTAATTCGTGAACAAGGGGCAGCGAGCAGTCCAGATGTCCGCTGCCACTCCCGCCGGATCTTATGCACCCAGGCAGAAGGAGTTCTCCGATGGCTAACAGCATTTACATTCTTGGTGACGAGGACCGCAAGCAGTTCGGCCGTCTGATCGCCGCCGCGTGGTCGGACGAAGAGGTCAAGGCGCGTTTCGAGGCGGAGCCCCGCGCGGTGCTCGCCGAATACGGCGTCGTCATTCCCGAGGGCATCCCGACCCCGCCGCTGCCCGCGCGTCCGGAGGGTGAGTTCAGCGTCGAGGAGCTGGAGATGGCGGCCGGTGCGCAGGCCGAGGGCACCGCCGGCACCGCGGGCACGATCGGCACCCTGGGCGGCTGCCTGGGCACCGCCGGCACCTACGGCTCCGCGTAACCTCGTCACGACCTTCGACGTGAAATGCCCCGGGCGGCGCGATTCCATCGCGCCGGCGGGGCATTTTTCTTTTCTACCGGCCGTGTCATCGAATTGTTGTGATGTTTATCACGCATGGGTGGTGTCAATCGATTCTGGTGACGTCCGCTGAAAAAGGCGAATCTAAACATGTGACGGAAGGCGGCGAGCAGTCCAGATGCCCGCTGCCGAGGCAGAAGGAGTTCTCCGATGGCTGACAGCATTTACATTCTTGGTGACGAGGACCGCAAGCAGTTCGGCCGTCTGATCGCCGCCGCGTGGTCGGACGAAGAGGTCAAGGCGCGTTTCGAGGCGGAGCCCCGCGCGGTGCTCGCCGAATACGGCGTCGTCATTCCCGAGGGCATCCCGACCCCGCCGCTGCCCGCGCGTCCGGAGGGTGAGTTCAGCGTCGAGGAGCTGGAGATGGCGGCCGGTGCGCAGGCCGAGGGCACGGCCGGCACCGCGGGCACGATCGGCACCCTGGGCGGCTGCCTGGGCACCGCCGGCACCTACGGCTCCGCCTGATCACATCGACCCGATCCCCGGGGGCGCGGTTCGCCGCGCCCCCGGGAAGGCCGCCGAAAGTGACCCGTTGCCTTCCCCCGAACGGGTTGTCATGATCCGTTTGTGAGTGAACCGGGATATTCCGGACCGCGGACGCCCCTTCGCGCACCCCTCGAGGTGCGGGTCGGGCGGGCCGCCATTGTTGCGTTCGCCCTGTTCCTGATGGCCCAGACCTTCGCCCACTACATGCAGCTCCCGCCTGTTCGCGCGATCCCGGCCGTGGTCCTCGGCGTGGCCGTGGTCGCCCTCTACATCTGGGCCAGTTTCCTGGGCGTGCGCGGACGCCGCCGGTGGTGGGTCGTGGGCGGGATGACCGTCCTGGTCTACCTGCCGCTGCCGCTCCTCGGCGAGTGGTGGGCGGCGACGGGCGTGTTCCTCGCCGCGACGGCGCTGGGCTTCCTGGCCCGGCACGCCGTGCCCGCGTTCGTGGTGGTGCTGATCGCGGAGCTGCTCAAATCGCTCTCCTTCGGCGACGAGCCCGCGGTGGCCATGTCGTGGATTCTGAGCGTCGCGGTGACATCCGTCCCGCTGGCGGCGCTCACGCACTTCGCGGAGACCGCGCGGGTCCTCTACGAGACCAGGGCCGAGCTCGTCGCGGTCGAGGTGGCGGCCCAGCGGGTGCGGGCCATGGGGGAGCTGGAGAAGATCCTCGGCAGCCGGCTCGACACCATCGCCAGGCAGGGCTTCACGGTGCTCGGCAACGCCGAGGGTGAGGCCGAGACCGTCAAGAAACAGCTCCGCCGGATGCTGGACGTCGCCCTCGAAGCGCAACAGGAGATGCGCGAGTTCTCCCATCGCACTCCCCGTACATGATGAATATCACTAGATGTCCGTGATGGTCGTTTCTGGTTACCGTCCAGGCCGATAGCAAAACTGATGGCACAGGCGGTCCCTTCCAACCTCCGGAAACGGGCGCGAGGGCGTTCGGGCCGGAGCCGCCAAACGAGGTGACATCATGCCGGAAGATTCGACGCTGCCCCCCGAACTCCGCACCCAGCTCGCCCGGTTCTTCGCCCGCACCTGGTCAGACGAGGTGCTCAGGCAGGACTTCGAGCGGGACCCCCGCGCCGCGCTCGCGACCGTGGGCATCGACTGGCCCAGCGACCTTCCACTCCCCGAGCTGCCCGAGCGGCCGGAGAACGCCATCGACCTGGAGAGTCTCGAAGCGTCGGCGGGTTCCGCCGTCAGCACGATCGGCACGGTGAGCTGTCCCACGGGGTGTTTCTCCCGTCAGAACAGCTGACCTTCTCATCACTTGGGCGCCGGGTGGTGGGCAGTCCAGATGCCCACCACCCCGCCATTGAAGCATCTCATACCACGCTGCGGGGAGACCTGTGATGACTGTAGACCTGATCGGCTGGGACACCGCCCAGCGCCGAGGATTCGGCCGACTGACCGCCCGTTCCTGGTCCGACGCCGGCTTCCGGCTCCGCTACGAGCGCGAGCCCGCCGCCGTCCTGGCCGAATACGACATCCACCTCGCCGACGGGGCCCTGGCTCCGGCACTCCCCGCGCGGCCCGCCGCCGAGGTGGTCGTCGAGACGTTCAGCGAGGCCCCGACGGCCCCGCCGCCCTGCCTCAGCAGCTTCTGCTTCTACACGATGGGCGTGACGGCCCGATGACGACGACCGCGGTCGAGACGTCCGGAGGCGAGCGGATCGACGAGCTCGTCTCCACGGTACGGACCAAGGCGTGGCTCGCCGCGGTCGCCCTCATCCTCGTCGCGGGCTGCGGAGCGGGCTGGGCCTGGCTCGGGCAGGTCCGCGACGTCGTCTTCGCCTCCGGCGTGCTGGTGACGGGCACCGGGCCCGTGCCGGTCGCCGCCCCCGTGTCCGGCAGCCTGGCCGAGGTGTTCGTCACCGCCGGGCAGGAGGTGACGGCGGGCACGCCCCTGGCGGTGCTCTCCGACGCCCAGGGCGCCAGACGCGTCGTCACCGGCACATCGAGCGGCCGGGTCATCCGCACCGCCGCCCCCGGCACCGCCCTGGCCGCCGGAGCCGTCGTCGCGGTCGTCGACCCCGGCACCGGGCCGCTGCGCGCGGTGCTCACCGTCGGCCCCGAGCGCATCGGTTCGCTCACCGAGGGCCAGACCGTCGCCGTCACCGGCGCGGGGACGGGTAAGGTCAGCGCCGTCGACGCCTACCCCACCTCGACCGACCGGCTGCGCCCCCTCTACGGCGACACGCTGAAGGCCGACGGACGTTACCTGGTGACCGTCGACCTCGACCGTCCCGCCTGGCCCGGCGCCACGCTCACCCCGGTCGCCGGGGAGATCACCGTGGCCGTCGTCCGTCCCGTGGACGCGCTCTTCAAGGAGGCCGGTCGTGGCTAAAACGGCGACCAGGACGCGCCCGGTACGTACCGAGCGCCGGCCGCAGATGGAGGACGCCGACTGCGGGCCCGCCTGCCTCAGCATGGTGTTCGCGTATCACGGCCTGCGCGTCCCGCTGCACGAGATCAGGGAACGCTCCGGCGTCGGGCGCGACGGCCTGTCCGGGGCGGGGCTCAAGAAGGCGGCCGAGGAGTACGGCTTCGACATCAGCGGTTTCCGCCTGGACGCCGACGAGCTGGAGAACTACCCCGTCCCCTCGATGATCTTCGTCGACCAGCGGCACTTCGTGGTGCTGGAGGGGATGCGCAAGAAGTGGGCGTACATCAACGACCCCGCCGTGGGTCGCATCCGGCTGACCCGGCCGGAGTTCAAGAAGCGGTTCAGCGGGATCGTGCTGGTGCCGCGCCCCGGCAAGGGATTCACGGCGGGCGGGAAACGCTTCCCCCTGGTGCGCTCCGCGCTGGCGAAGGTGCGGCCCTACCTCGCCACGCTGCTCGCCATCGCCGTGATGGCCTTCATGCTCGCCCTGCCCGCCGTCGCGACGGCGCTGCTCACCCGGCTGCTGCTGAGCGAGGTGTTCATCGCGGGGCAGACCGCCTGGTCGGCGCCCGTGCTGCTCGGCCTGCTCGCCTGCGCCGGGTTCACCGTGGCCGGGACCTGGTTGCAGCAGCGGCTGCTCGGCGCGGTGCAGACGGCGATGGCGGCCGACCTGTCGGGCCGGTACATGTGGCGGCTGCTGCGCCTGCCGGGTGACTTCTTCCACCGGCGGATGACCGGCGGCCTGGTGATGAAGACCTCCTTCGGGGCCGGCCTCGCCGTCCTGCTGTCGGACCGGGCCGCCGCGGCCGTGGCGGCCGTCCTGACGATCGGGCTGCACTCGGCGATCCTCTACGCCTTCCACCCGGCCTTCGCCCTGGTCGCCGCGGGGCTGGCGGCGGTCAACCTGCTGGCGATGCGCGCGGTCAGCCGGGCCGCCGCCCCGCACCAGCAGAAGCTGCTCTTCGACGAGCACCGGCGCGACAGCATGGCCTTCAACGGGATCTCGATGGCCGAGTCGCTGAAGGCCGACGGGGCCGAGGGCTGGTTCTTCGCCAAATGGGCGGGCCTGTCGGCGAAGGCGCTGTCGGCCACCCAGGACCTCATGCGGGTGACGCAGGCGCTGCTCGCGGTGCCCGCCGCGCTCGGCTCGCTCGCCGGGGCCACCATCGTGATCACCGGCGCGGTGCTGATGGCCAACGGCGAGGTCACCCTGGCGACCGTCATCGCCGCCCAGCTCCTCGTCGGCGCCTTCCTGGTGCCGGTCACCGCCCTGGTCGGCATCGGCGCCGAGGCCCAGATCATGGTCGCGCAGACCAGCATGTACGACGACGCCATCAGCGCCGAACCCGACCCGCAGTACGCCGCCCTGCCCGGCCTCCCCGAGACCGACGGCGGCCTGCGCGGCGCGGTCGAGTTCTGCGACGTCGCCTTCGGCTACGACCGCCAGCGCGGGCCGGTCATCAGCGGCCTGTCGTTCCGGGTCGAACCCGGTCAGCGGGTCGCTGTGGTCGGCCGTACCGGCAGCGGCAAATCCACGGTCGCCCGCCTGCTCACCGGCGCGGTCAAGCCGTGGTCGGGCCAGATCCTCCTGGACGGCATCCCCCGGGAGCACTGGCCCAGGGAGACGCTCACCACCTCGATCGGCTATGTCGAGCAGAACCTGCAGGTCTTCGAGGGCACCGTGGCCGACAACCTCACGCTCTGGGACCCGACGATCCCGCAGTACCGGCTGCACCGGGCGCTCGCCGACGCCGGCCTCGCCGATGTCGTCGCCCGCCGCGGCGGCCTGTCGGGCGGCTGGATCCAGGAGCGGGGCCGCAACCTGTCGGGTGGTGAACGGCAGCGCCTGGAGATCGCCAGGGCGTTCGTGCTGTCGCCGTCGGTGCTGGTGCTCGACGAGGCGACCAGCGCGCTCGACGCCGAGACCGAGGCGTTCGTCGACGCGAACGTGCAGGCCAGAGGCTGTACCAGCCTGGTGGTCGCGCACCGGCTCAGCACCGTCCGCGACAGTGATCTGATCCTCGTGCTCGACCGGGGCAAGGTCGTCCAGCGTGGCACGCACGCCGAGCTCATCGCGGTGCCCGGCCACTACCGCACGCTCGTCGAGGAAGCCTCATGAGTGGATATCCCGTCAGCGAGATCGAGCTGATCGACCCCTACGCCTGCTGGACCGTGGTCAGCGGCTCCGTCGACGTCATGCTGTCGCCCGTCGACGGCCAGGGCCCCCGCCACCGCGTCGTCCGGGTGGAGAGCGGCCAGCTCATGCACGGGTTCGCCGCCACCGACCTGCCCGGCGGCTACACCATCATGGCGGCCCCCGCCGAGGGCACCTCGGTCCGCCGCGTCAAGCGGGATCCGGACGCGGTCTCCTCCTGGGTACGCCGCCTCAACGGCCCCGTCGGCGCGGAGCTGCCCAACCTCCGCGACGTCCACCGGGGCACCCTGACCCGGGTGCTCATGCTGGCCGAGGCGGAGGAGGCCGACCGCGACAACTGGCGCGCGGCCCGCGCCCAGGCCTCGAGCGACATGCTGCACCGGTCCTTCGCCGACATCGCCGCCGCGGCGGGTGTGGCGCCGGTGCCCGGCAGCCCGCGCAACGCCGCCGACCGGGCCATGGAGGTCGTCAAGGCGCTCGGCGCGCACTGCGGGTTCGCCGCGCAGGAGATCGACCCGGCGTCGGTCGACCCGATGGGCGCCGCGCTCGATCTCGCCAGGGTCCGGCACCGGAAGGTGCTCCTGGACGACCAGTGGTGGCGCAACGCCACCGTCCCGCTGGTCGGCTTCCTCAAGGACGGCGGACGGCCCGTCGCGCTGCTGCCCCACAAGGGCGGCTACAAGATCTCCGACCCGTCCGGGGAGGTGCGCCGCGTCACCGACGAGGTGGCCGCCACCCTCGACCGGGGCGCCTGGCAGCTCTACCCGCCGCTCGACGAGGGCATCACCTCGCCGCTCGCCCTGCTCAAATACGGGCTGCGCGGCGCGGGCCGGGAACTCGGCTGGCTGCTGGCCGCCGGCGGCGGCGCGGCGCTGCTCGCGCTCGGCGTGCCTATGCTCACGTTCGTCCTGCTGACGGCGGCGCAGAACCCGGCCGACCAACCGGCCATGATCTGGATCGCGGTCGTCATCGCGGGCGCGGTGGCCGCCAGCACCATGCTCCTCGCGGTGCGGAACGCGGTGCTCGTACGCGTCCAGGGCCGTCTCCAGGAGCGGCTCGAACCGGCGATCTGGAGCCATCTCGTCTCCCTCGACCTGCCGTTCTACTCGCAGTACAGCACCGGGAACCTGGTCCACCGCGCCAACGCCGTCGCCGACATGCGCAAGGCGCTCGGCGAGGCGGCGGTCAACTCGCTGCTGGGCGGGGTGTTCTCGCTGCTCGGCCTGCTGATCCTGGTGACCGTCGACTGGCGGCTCGCGCTGGTCGTGCTCGTCGGGGTGCTGCTGCTGCTTGCCGTGCTGGCCGCGCTCGCGGTCCGCCAGCAGAAGCACGAGCTGGTCATGCACGAGGAGTACGGCAAGATCTACTCACTCCTGTACGCCTGCCTCAGCGCCATCGACAAGATCCACGTCTCGGGCCGCGAGGCGCAGGTCTTCGGCCTGTGGTCGCGGGCCTTCTCCGCCCAGCAGGGCGCCGCCGCCTCGGCCCGGCGCGAGCGGGCCGTGTCGGCCGCGATCGGCGCCTCGGCGCAACCGCTGCTGCTGCTCCTGCTCGCCTTCACCGCGCTGTCGCTGGGGGTGCCGGCCGCCTCGTTCGTGATCGCGGCCGTCGCGCTCGGCCAGTTCGTGCTGGCGCTCGGCCAGGTGAGCCGGGCGGTGGAGGCGGCCTTCGCGCTGCTGCCGAGGTTCGAGCGGCTCAAGCCGCTGCTGGAGCGGGCGCCGGAGACGCCGCCGGGGGCCAAGGACCCGGGCGAACTGGTCGGCCTGGTCCGCATGCACGACGTGTCCTTCGCCTATCCGGGCACCGCCAAGCAGATCCTCGAAGAGGTCTCGATGGTGTTCCGGCCGGGCGAGTTCGTCGCGGTCACCGGCCACTCGGGCGCGGGCAAGTCGACGCTGGTGCGGCTGCTGCTGGGCTTCGAGCCGCCACGTACAGGACAGATCCTCTACGACGGCGGTGACCTGCGCGACCTCGACCTGCGCCGGGTCCGCACCCAGGTGGGCGTGGTGATGCAGCAGGCCCGCGTGCTGCGCGGTTCGGTGCTGGAGAACATCATCGGCGACGTGCCGGGCGCCAAGGAGGAGGACGCCTGGCGCGCGGCCCGGCTGGCCGACCTCGACGGCGACATCGCCCGGCTGCCCATGGGCATGCAGACGATCATCAGCGAGGACAACGCGTCCTTCTCCGGCGGTGAACTCCAGCGGCTGCTCATCGCCAGGGCGCTGGTGAAACGCCCCCGGGTCCTCATCCTCGACGAGGCCACCAGCGCGCTCGACAACGTCACGCAGGCGCTGGTCAGCCGCCGGATCGCCGAACTCGACATCACCCGGATCGTGATCGCGCACCGGCTGAGCACCATCAGATCGGCGGATCGGATCTACGTACTGGACCAGGGCAGGGTCGTCGCCAACGGCACCTTTGAGGAGCTGATGGAGGACAACGAGCTGTTCGCCCGGATGGTCCGCCGACAGGAGGTCTGATGATGCCGGTCACGGTTCCCCAACATGAAGGGCTGCTCTCGGTACCCGGCGGAGACGCCCGGCTGATGGCGGTGGTCGCCGCGGCGGCGCCCTTCCACGAACGGGTGGCGGGGGAGTATTTCGTCCCCGTCGCGGGGCGGAACCGGCGGCAGGCGTCCGAGCGCACCCAGCGCTGGCTCAAGGCGGCGGTGGGCGACGACGAGGCCGCGAAGCGGGCGGTCCTGCACCACCGCAACAAGTCGGGCCGCGACCTCGGCGCCGGGCTGGTCGACGTCCAGCTCGCCGACCCGCGCCGGCTGCCCGACTGGGGATACGCCCTGGTCGACTTCTTGCTGGCCCAGCCGCCCACGGCCGCGGCCGACCCGGCGGCCGGACGTCCCGGTGCCCCGTTCGTGGCGTTTCGGCGCGCCATGAACCGGCTCGTGGACGTCAAGGACGGGTCGGTCCGCGGCGTGCCCGTGACGGCCGAGGCGCGCGAGGACATCGCGGGCCAGCTCATCGAGCGGCTGACGCAGGCGTGCTGGGCCGGGTTCGCGTTCGAGGCCCAGCTCGCCGGCACGTCCAACGACATGTCGTCGTGGCTGCAGAGCCCCGGCATGGACGTCAGCCAGTCGGGCTGGCTCGACCGGCTGGAGACGCTGCCCGGCCTCGCCTACGTCATGGGCACGACCTGCCTGCAGTGGCGGCGGGTCGTCCACGAGCTGTTCGACCGGCTCCGCGCCGACCTGCCGCGGCTGCGCCGGACCCTGTGGGGCTGGGCCGCGCCCGGCCCGGTCACCGGCTACTCCGGCGACTCGGGCGACCTGCACAACCACGGCCGGGTGGTCACCCTGCTCACCTTCGGCTCGGGCGAGCGGGTCGTCTACAAGCCGAAGGACCTGCGCTCGGTCGCCGGGGTGATGGACGTCTGCACCCTGCTCAACAACCACGGCCTGCCGCTCGCCCTGCACACCCGCGAGGTCCTGCTGCGCGACGGCTACGGCTGGGAGGAGTACGTCGTCGCCGAACCCGGCACCGACGAGGCCAGCGTCCGCCGCTTCTACACCCGCCTCGGCATGTTCGCCCGGCTGGCCCAGTTCCTGGAGTGCCGCGACCTGTGGGCCGACAACCTCGTCGCGATCGGCGAGACACCGGCCTTCATCGACCTGGAGAACGTGCTGCAGGGCCGGATCAGCCAGCCGTCGGTCATCGGCGAGCGGATCGAGTCGCTGTGGGGGCAGGTCGAGGACACGGTGGTGAAGACCGCCGTGGTCTCCTTCCCTCGGATGATCGCGGGCGGCGTGCAGGCCCAGGACGTCGGCTGCCTGGCCGCGCTGCGGGAACAGATCGCCAAGAACAGCACCGGGTTCCCGGCCGGGTGGGAGGAGCCGCCATACCGGCCGACCTGGGGCGCGGGCGAGCTGGCCGACCCCCGCGACTACGCCGACGAGGTGGCCGAGGGCTACCGGCAGATGCAGGTGTGCCTGGAGTCCAACCAGGAACTGCTGGCCGACGTGTCCGGGCCACTGGCCCTCCTTCAGGAGGCGCCGGTCCGCTACATCTGGCGCAGCACCTTCGACTGCGGCGACATGCTGCGCACCAGCGTCGGCCCGGGTGCGCTGGTCGACGGCGTGGCCAGGGAGATCTGCCTGGCCCACCTGTTCCGCAGCGCCATGGGGACGCTCCGGGTCGACCCCGGCCGCACCGACATCCTGGAGATCATCGAGCAGGAGATCGACGCGTTCCGCCGGATGGACATCCCGCTCTTCCTGTCCAAGCCGGCCTCCGACTCGGCGTTCACCCCCGACGGCGTCGAGATCCCCGGCCACTTCTCCGGTACGGCCTGGCAGCGCCTCCAGGACCGGGTCGCCGACCTGGCGGGCTTCCCGCTGGCCGAGCACCTGGCCGTCCTGCAGACCTGCCTCGACATCACCGGCGCGGCCGACCTGCCCGTCAGCTTCCCCGCCGCCGCCCCCCGCCCGAAGACGCTCCGCGAGATCGGCCTGCACGCCTACGAGCTGTCCGGCCGGGGCGACGAACCGTCGGTCGAGGAACTGCTCGCCCGCGCGGGCGACCTCGCGAACGAGGTGCTGGCCGCCGCCGTGCCCGTCGGGGGTGACCGGTCGGCCTGGATGGGCGTGGTCACCTACCCCGCCCACGGCCTCGACCAGGTCGAACCCCTGCACGGCGACCTGCTCACCGGCACCGCGGGACTGGCCGTCTTCCTCGCCGAGCTGTACGCCAACACCGGTGCCCCCGGCCACTGGACCGCCGCGCAGGAGGCGCTGGACGCCTCGTTCGAGTTCGCCACGCTGTCCACCCAGTCGGCCTTCTACCGCCGGATGTGCGGCGGGCTCTCGCCCGTTGGCGCGTTCGTCGGCATCGGCTCGGCCATCTACGCGCTGAGCCGCTGCGGCGAGGCGCTGGGCGACACCCGGCTGGTGGAGCGGGCGGCCGAGCTGCTCCCGCTGGCCGAGTCGAACCTGTCCGGGACGACGTCGGGCGAGCCGGTGTTCGGGCGGGCGGGCCTGCTGCTGGCCGTACACAAACTGCGGGAGGCGTCGGTCACGGCGGTGCCCGGCGCCGACGCGCTCGCCGCGCGGCTGCACGGGGAACTGCTCGCCGAGCTGCCGATGAAGGGACGGCTGCCCTACCCGCCGGACGTGCCCGCTCTCGCCGGGCTGCCCATCGGCGCCGACGGACTCGTCTGGGCGCTGGCGAGCAGCACCGCCGCGCTCGGGGAGGCCCCGGCAGAGGCGCTGTCGGCGCACCGCTTCGCCCTCGACACCCCCGGCTCGCTGCTCGCCGCGGTCGCCACCGCCCACGCCCTCACCGGCGAGGTCCCGGCCGAGCTGCGCGAGCGCGTCGTCCGCCAATGCGCCCCCAGCCCGAGACGCTCCTGCGCCGGGCTCGTGGTGGACGCCGAGACGGCGATCCACACCGCCCGCCTGACCGGCGACCAGGGTCTCGCGCGGACCGCCAGGGACCTGGCCGCCGAACTGCTGGCCCGCCGCGACCACACCGGCCGCTGGTTCGCCGACCGGCGGCGCGCCGACAACCTCTCCCTGTCCGCCGTGAACGGCCTGGCCGCCGCGGGGCTCACCCTGCTGCGGCTGGCCGACGACCAGGTCGCCTCCCTCCGGCTCGTGCACTGACGCATCGAAAGGAACACCGCCATGGACGCCAGGCCAGGCTTTCGCCGGCACTTCCGCGTGGAGGTCATCGAGGGCGAAGGGGTCTTCTTAGTCTCCGAGCGTGACCTGCACCTGCTCACCGGCCGTTCGATCGAGGCGGTGGCGGGCCTCCTCGACGGCAAGCACACCGTCTCCGACATCGTCGCCGCGGTGGAGTCGGAGATCCCCCCGGAGCACGTCTACTTCGCACTCCACCAGCTCCAGGAGCGCGGCCTGCTGGTCGACGTCACCCAGGACCTGGACCGGGGGACGGCCGCCTACTGGGAGATGACCGGGCTCCAGGGGGAGGCGGCGGCCGAGGGCGTACGGACCGGGCGGGCCGAGGTGGTCACCGTGGGCGACGTCTCCGGCGAACTCCTGCGGGAACTGCTGGCCGCCGAGGGCGTGGAACCCGGCGAGGGCGCGCTCACCGTCGTGCTCACCGACGACTACCTGCGCGACGAGCTCGCCGAGATCAACCGGACACACCTGAAGGAGGGCCGGCCGTGGCTGCTGGCCCGTCCCGTCGGCCCGGTCCTGTGGGTCGGGCCCGTCTTCCAGCCCGGTGAGAGCGGCTGCTGGCGCTGCCTGACCCAGCGGCTCGAAGGGCACCGCCAGTCGATCTCCTACCTGGAGGGCCGCCTGCGCAGCGCCCGGCCGCTGGCCATGCCCACCGCCGACCTGCCGCTGACCCGGGACGCGGGCCTGCGCCTGGTCGCGACCGAGGTGGTGAAGTGGCTGGCCGGAGCGCGCGACGGGCGGCAGCGCGACGTGATCACCCTCGACACCCAGCGGCTCGGCACCGAGCGGCACACCCTGCGCCCCCGGCCGCAGTGCCCCGAATGCGGCGACCCCGGGCTGATGGCCGCGCAGGTCGAAGGGCCGGTCGAGCTGGTGTCCCGGCCGAAGTCGTTCACCGCCGAGGGCGGGCACCGCGCCAGGCACCCCGAAGACACCTTCGAGCAGTACAACCACCTGGTCAGCCCCATCACCGGCGTCGTCAAGGAACTCATCAGGATCGACACCGGCACGCCCTTCGTCAAGACCTACGTGGCCGGGCACAACTTCTCCCGGCAGGTCCGCAACCTCGCGGGACTGCGCACCGGCCTGCGCAGCCAGAGCGCCGGAAAGGGCACCACCGACCTCCAGGCCAAGGTCAGCGCCATCTGCGAGGCGATGGAGCGCTACTCGGGCATGTTCCAGGGCGACGAGTCCCGCCGCGCCGCCAGCCTGCGCGAACTGGGGACGGCCGCGCTGCACCCCAACGCCTGCTCGCTCTACAGCGACGAGCAATATCGCACCAGGGACGAGCGGAAGGCGAGGGCCAGCTACGACTTCGTCAACGACCCCCTCGACGAGGACGCCGTGATCGACTGGACCCCGGTCTGGTCGCTCACCGAACAGCGGCACAAATACCTGCCCACCGGCTATCTGTACTACTACCACCAGGAACGGGACTCAGGCGGACCCAACTACGCCTGGGCCGACTCCAACGGCAACGCGGCCGGCTCCTCCCTGGAGGACGCCGTCGTCCAGGGCTTCATGGAGGTCGTCGAACGCGACGCGGTGGCCCTGTGGTGGTACAACCGGGCCCGCCGGCCCGCCTTCGACCTCGACAGCTTCGGCGACCCCTGGATGAGCGAGTTCCAGGAGGTGTACGCCGGTCTCGGCCGCGACATCCAGGTCCTCGACCTGACCACCGACCTGGGCGTGCCGGTGGCCGTCTCGATCAGCCGCCGCGTCGGCGGGCCGACCGAGGACATCATGATGGCCTTCGGCGCCCACTTCGACGCGCGCATCGCCGTCCAGCGGGCGCTCACCGAGATGAACCAGTTCGTCCCCGCCGTCATCGACGTCGGCCCGGACGGAAACACCCGCTACCGCTTCCACGAGGGCGACCAGGTCAACTGGTGGAAGAACGCCCGCCTGGAGGGTCACCCCTACCTCGTGCCCGCCGGACCGCAGGTGAAGGCCTCGGCCTACGACCGGCCCGCCACCGGCGACCTGCTCGACGACGTCGCGGCGGCCCGAGCGCTGGTGGAGGAGCGCGGGATGGAGATGCTCGTCCTCGACCAGACCCGGCCCGACATCGGCCTGCCCGTGGTCAAGGTCATCGTGCCGGGGATGCGCCACTTCTGGCGCCGGCTGGCGCCCGGCCGCCTCTACGACGTGCCCGTCCAGCTCGGCTGGCTGTCCGAGCCGACCCCGGAGGACCAGATGAACCCCATCACGATGTTCCTGTGATCGGCCTGCGCTCGGACGCCGTCGTCACCTGGCACGACGGCGTGCTGACCATCGCCCACCCGTTCGGCTCCCAGGCCGCGCGCGGCCTGACCCCCCGCATCGCCGCCCTGATCGGTGAGCTCCCCGGCACCCTGACCGACGAGGACGACCTGGCCGAACGCCTGCTCAAAGCGGGCGGGACGAGCCAGGAGACGGCCCTGCTCTACCTGGTGCTCGACCGGTTGCACGCGGTCCTGGTGCACACGGTCGAACCGATGCTGCGGGTCACCCCGATCTCCCGCGACGCGGCGTTCCGGCTGCCCGGCCTCGCCCCGGACGACACCGTGCGCCTCTCCCGGTTCGCGCTGGTCCGGGGCACCGGCGAGGGCCTGATCCTGGAGTCGCCGCTGTCGCGGCACCGGGTCACCCTGACCGAGGAGGCCATGCCCCTGATCGCGGCGCTGGCCCGCGGGGTCATGGTGAAGGAGGCCCCCGAGGCGCTCGCCCACCTGGTCGCGGCCGGGATGGCGGGCGGCGACGTCGAGGACGAGCACCCCGCGCTGCGCGCCTGGGAGTTCCACGACCTGCTCTTCCACAGCCGGTCCCGGGTCGGCCGGCACGACCAGCCGGTCGGCGCCACCTTCCGCTTCCTCGGCGAGACGCCGCCGGAACCGGCGCTCAAGCCGGTCCCCGAGGGCCCGGTCACCGAGCTCCACCGGCCCTCTCTCGACGAGGACAGCCCCCCGTTCACCACGGTCCTGGAAGGACGCCGGTCGGTGCGCGCCTACGCCGGCGCCCCCACGGTCCGGCAACTCGGCGAGCTGCTCTACCGGGTGGCGAGGGTCAGGGAGGTCCGACCTCCGGCGCCCGGCGCGCCCTACGAGACCAGCAGCCGCCCCTACCCCGGCGGCGGCGCCTGCCACGAGCTGGAGCTCTACCTCACCGTCCAGCGCTGCGAGGGCCTTGCGGGCGGCGTCTACTACTACGACCCGCTCGGCCACCGGCTCGTCCTGCTGCCCGCCAGGGCCGAGGACGCGCGGGCGATGCTGACCGTCGCGGGCATGTCGACCGGCTACACCGCCCAGCCCGACGTCCTGGTCACCATCACCTCGCGGTTCCAGCGCCTGTCGTGGAAGTACGCGGGCCTGGCCTACGCCGCGTCGCTGAAGAACGTCGGCGTGCTCTACCAGACCTTCTATCTCGTGGCCACCGCGATGGGCCTGTCCCCCTGCGGCCTCGGCGCCGGCGACGCCGACCTGGCGGCCCGGACGTTCGGGCTCGACTGGGCCACGGAGTCGTCGGTCGGGGAGTTCCTCATCGGCGGTTCGCCCGGCTTGTGATGTCCGTCATTGGTGACTGGTGTCGTCTGCATCTGCCGACCCTCGCCCGAATTCCGGATCGTGGCAGGTGAGAGACCACGTACCGACGAATGAGGAGCGTCTGATGGCCGAGAGCATGTATGTCCTCGGAGAAGGGGACCGCAAGAAGCTCGCCAGGCTGATCGCCGCGGCGTGGTCCGACGGGGGTCTCAAGGCGCGCTACGAGACAGAACCCCGGGTCGTCCTCCGTGAATACGGCATCGACTACCCGGCCGGTGTGCCCACGCCGCCGTTGCCCGCCAAGCCCGAGGGCGAGTTCGAGATCGCCGACCTGGAGAGCGCGGCCGGGGCCGCGAGCGTCACGGCCGGGACGATCGGTGAGCCCTGCGCGTCGTGCTACTCCCAGGGCGCGACCTGGATCACGGGTGGCCACTGACCGGTTTGTGATGTCCGTCATGGACGAGAGATGTCATCCGCATCTGCCCCAGCCCACGGAAGTTCCGGATCGTTGCAGGTGAGAGACCCCGTACCGAAGGAATGAGAGTGCCTGATGGCCGAGTACCTGTACATCTTCGGAGATGAGGACCGCAAGAAGTTCGCCCGCCTGATCGCGGTGTCGTGGTCGGACGGCGAGCTGCTGGCGCGTTACGAGGCCGAACCCAGGGTCGTGCTCAGCGAATACGGCATCACCTACCCCGAGGGACTGGCCACGCCGCCACTGCCGGCGCGGCCCCGGGGTGAGTTCGACATCACCGAGATGGAGTTCGCGGCCGGTGCCGAGAACGGCGCGCTCGCCACCATCAGCACGGTCGGTTGCATCTCTCCCTGCGTCGCGTGCACGTGATGACCGAGACGGTGATCGAGGTCGCGGGCCTCCAGAAGCGCTACGGCGACTTCACCGCGGTCGACGGCATCTCCTTCGAGGTCCGCAAGGGCGAGGTGTTCGCCCTGCTCGGCACCAACGGAGCAGGCAAGACCACCACGATCGAGATCCTGGAGGGCTACCTCAAGCCGTCGGGCGGCATCGCGAAGGTGTTCGGCCACGACCCCGCCGACCGCGGGCCCCTCCGGTCCAGGATCGGCCTGGTACTCCAGGAGTCCGGCCTGTTCGGCGACCTGACGGCGGCCGAGACCGTGACCGCCTGGCGCCGGTTCACCACCAACGCCCGATCGGTGGACGAGGCCCTCGAACTGGTCGGCCTCTCCGATCAGGCCAGGACGCGCGTCAAGCAGATGTCCGGCGGCGAACGCCGCAAACTCGACATCGCCCTGGCCACGCTCGGCCGTCCCAAGCTGCTGTTCCTCGACGAGCCGACGACCGGCCTCGACCCCGAGGCCCGCCGCCGCATCCGCGACCTGGTCACCGACCTGTCCGACCACGGGACGACGGTGCTGCTCACCACCCACTACCTGGAGGAGGCCCAGGAACTGGCCTCCCGGGTGGCCATCATGGACAAGGGCCGCGTCGTCGTCCACGGCACCATGGCCGAGGTCCTCGGCCGGGGCACCGGCCGGGTCGCCTTCGAGCTGCCCGAGGGCGTGACCACCGAAGACCTGGAGATCGGCGGGCCGGACGTGCTGACCGTGACGGGCCGCAGGTGCCTGATCGCCACGGCCGAGCCCGAGACGGCCGCCCACACCGTGCTGGGCTGGGCGGCCCGGCGCGGCGTCCGGGTCACCGGCCTCGACGTCCGCCAGGCCACGCTCGAGGAGATCTTCCTGGACGTCGCCGAGACGCGCGGGCAGGAGGTGCGGGCATGACCGCGTACACGATCGCGCACTTCAGGCTGACCCAGCGGCTCTTCTGGCGCACCCCCGTGTCGATCTGGGTGGCCCTGGGGTTCCCCGTTCTGTTCGCCTGGCTGCTGCCGCTGGCGGTGCCGGAACCCGACCGGCTGATCGTCGGCATCGTCGTGACGGGGGCCGGGCTGCTGGGGTTCGCGACGCTGCTGGAGTCGTTCGTGGTGAAGCGTCAGCTGCTGATCCTCAAGCGGCTGCGCGGCACCGAACTGCCCGACCTGGCCATCTTCGGCGGCGAGATCCTCACCGTCGTGTCGATCGGCCTGGTGCAGCTGGTGGCCATCGTCGGAGTGGCGAACGCGGTGCACGGCGTCGCCCTGCCGGCCGACCCGCTCCTGCTGGCGGTGACGGTGCTCCTGGCGCTCGCGGTGTTCGCCGCGATGGGCGTCGCGGTGAGCGGGCGGGTGCCCTCGACGGGCTCCATCATCGCGGTGAGCCTGCCGTTCCACCTGCTCAACATGGGCCTGTCCGGCCTGGTCCTGCCGCTTTCCGACTTCCCCGAGTGGGCCGGGATCGTCGCGGCTTTCCTGCCCTTCGGGTGGGCGGCCGAGGGGATCACCATGGCCTACTTCGGTGGCTTCGTGCTGATGTGGCCGGGCTGGCTCGTCCTGGTCGCCTGGCTGGTTCTGTCGCTGCTGGCGGCGAGGAGGTGGTTCAAATGGGAGCCTCAGAGAGGCTGACCAAAGTCGGCCCCGGCACGGTCCGGTTCGCGCGCATCGCGGCGGCGGTCTTCACGGTGGGCATGGCGGTCTTCGCCGTCATCCCCGTGGCGGAGGTGCTCCGCGGCTACCCCGGAGTCCGGGGCGCGCTCGGTGTCCTGCTCATCACCGGTCTGACCGGCGGCTACCTGTGGCTCGGGGTCCGCGCGGTGCTCGGCCGCACCGCCCGGCGCGACCTGCTGGTGCTGGGCACGATGACGGCGCTGACGGTGGCCATGCCGTTCACCGCGGGCCCGTCGTGGCTGAGCATCGGTTTCATGCTTCCGTACGCGTTCGCGGTCACCCTGCGCGGGCGTGCGGCGTGGATCGGCTTCTTCGCCGCGCTCGTCCTGGAGATCGTCCTGGCGTCCGGCCAGAACCCGAGCTGGGTGCTCTTCAGCGGTCTGCAGAGCATGCTCACGGCGGCCGCGCTGGCCGGGCTGACCATCTTCGCGACGCTGCTGAGCGAGCTCCAGCGCACCCGCGAGGAACTGGCCAGGTTCGCCATCACCGAGGAGCGGCTGCGCTTCGCCCGCGAACTGCACGACGTGCTCGGGCACAACCTCTCGGTGATCGCGATGCGCACCGAACTGTCCATGCGCATCCCGGCCGATCAGCTGCCCCGGATGCACCGCGAACTGACCGAGATCCACGACATCGCCCGGCGCTCCCTCCACGACGTGCGCGCGGTGGTCAAGGGCTACCGCGAGATGTCACTGGAGAAGGAACTCAGCGGCGTCCGCAAGGTCCTGGAGAGCGCCGGCGTCAAATGCGACTTCGCCGCCCTGCCGGCGTCCCTGTCGACGGAGGTCCGCGTGGCGCTGGCCTGGGCGGTCCGCGAGGCGGCCACCAACCTGCTCCGGCACAGCGACGCCACCGTGTGCCTCCTCGGCGTCGAGGAGGAGGGTGACCGGATTCTGGTCACCGTTTCCAACGACGGTGTACGTCCGGAGCGCCCCTCGGCGCCTGCGGCCGCCGAGGCGACCGTCGGCGGCAGCGGGCTGGCCGGACTCGACGAACGACTCTCGCAGGTCGGCGGGAACTGCGACCGGCACCTCGAAGACGGCTGGTTCACGCTGTCGCTGGACGTTCCCGGCCGCCCCGTGGCGGCCACTCTCACCTCTGCCACAGGAGACCGGAAATGATCAAAGTTCTTATCGCTGAGGACCACGATCTCATCAGAGGCGCCCTGATCGCCCTGCTGTCGGAGGAGCGGGACATCCGGGTGATCGAGGAGGTGTCGCGGGGCGACGAGATCCTCACCGCCGTCGTCGACAGCAAGCCCGACGTGGCCCTCCTCGACATCGGCCTCCCCGGCATCGACGGCCTGGAGGCGGCCGGCCTGATCAGGGAACTGGAGCAGCCGCCGCCGGTCCTGATCCTCACCAGCGTCGGCACCCCCGGCAACTTCGAGCGGGCCATGGCCGCGGGCGTCAAGGGCTTCCTGGTGAAGGACGCCCCCGCCCACCGCCTCACCGACGCCATCCGCGCCGTGGCGCGGGGCGAACGGTACATCGACCTCGACCTGGCCGACGACGGCGGCAACGGCGACGCCGAGATCACCACCAACCCGCTCACCGCCAGGGAGATCACCGTCCTGTCGGCCCTGTCGGCCGGTGGCCGCAGCAGCGACCTGCGCGGCAGCCTGGGACTGTCGGCCCACACGATCAGGAACTACCTCGCCGCCGCCCGCCTGAAGACCGGCGCCCGCAGCGACGAGGAGGCCGTCCGTATCGCCCGTGCTAATGGCTGGTTAAAGGACAAGGCCGACTGTTGATCGCGAACCCCTTAAGCGTCACGATCAGTAGGAAACTCGACGCCCCGGACACGTAGCGGAGACCACTCGTGGCGCAGGAGAGCAAAGCGCAGATCAGAGGGCTTTCCATCGGCGTCGTCGCGCCCACGGGAGCACTCTGGGCCCTGACTCCCATCGCGTTCCTGATCGTCGGCGATCTGCCCCGGGCCCTGCTGTCGAGCGTCCTGCTCGTCGGCCTGCTCGCCGTCTACACCAGGGTCGTCGTCGCCCACATCTCCGCGTTCGGCCCCCGCAAGGGTGCCGGCCGGACCTTCCTGCTGTTCGCGACCGTCGTCTACGGCTCGTTCCTGTTCCTCGGCCTGGCCTGGATCTACACGCCCCTCATCGTCGGCACCGCGGCCCTGCTCCTGCTGCGCTTCCGCCTCGCCGTCGCCATCCTGACCGTGGTCACCGTCGCCCAGTTCCCGCTGACCCACGCCCTCGGCCAGCCCTCCTTCACCGCCGCCCTGCAGCACAGCGCCGCCGTCCTCGTCGCCTCGGTGGTCGCGGCGGGCATCGTGCACTACGCCAGGTTCATCCGGGAGCTGCGTGAACTCCGGGCCGTCCTGGCCGAGATGGCCGTCGACGAAGACCGCGTCCGCATGGCGGGCGAACTCCACGACCTGCTGGGCCAGACCCTGGCGTCGATCAGGCTCAAGACCGAGGTGGCCCTGGCCCTGTTCGACCAGGACAGGAAACGCGCCATCGACGAGATCGAGGCCACCATCCTCATCGCCAGCGAAGCCCGCGAGGAGATCGGCGACGTCATCGCCGCCCGCAGCTCACTGGACCTCGGAGCCGAACTGTCCGCCGCCGTCGCCCTGATCGAGCTGACCGGCGCCCACTGCGACCTGCGCCTGGGCATGACCGAGATCGACGCGGTGACCGGCGACGCGCTGGCGTGGATCGTCCGCGAGGCGGCCACGAACGTGGTCAGGCACAGCGCCGCCCGCAACTGCCTGATCGAACTGGACAACAAGGACGGACGCGTCGGCCTGCTGATCCGCAACGACGGCGCCCGCCGCACCGGCAAGGGCGACGGCTCGGGCCTGACCGGCCTCAGCCACCGGGTCGACCGGCTGCACGGCGACCTCCAGGCGGAAGAGACAGGCACGGACGGTTTCGAACTACGGGTGTGGCTGCCCGCCGTACACGATCAGGAAAGAGTGATCACCGTTGATTCGCGTTCTGCTGGCTGAAGACCACGGCGTGGTGCGTGGAGCCCTCACCGTCCTGCTGAACCTGACGGGCGACATCGAGGTCGTGGCCGAGACCGACCGGGGAGACAAGGTCGTGGGCCAGGCGCTCGCCTACCTGCCCGACGTGGCCGTCCTCGACATCGAGATGCCGGGAGCCGACGGGATCGAGGCGACGTGCCGGCTGCGGGCGGCGGTGCCGACGTGCCGGGTGCTGATCCTGACGGCACTGGCCCAGACGTCGCTGCTGAAGCGGGCCATGGACGCCGGCGCCAGCGGGTTCCTCCTGAAGGACGCGCCCACGGAACGGCTCGCGGAGAGCATCCGGCGGATCGCCGCAGGGGAGCGGGTCATCGACGCGTCGCTGGCGGTGAAGGCCATGACCGCGTCGGCTTCGCTGCTGACGGACCGGGAGGCCGACGTGCTGAGCCTGGTCGGGCTGGGCGCGACGACGGGGGAGATCGCCGCCGAGCTGCACCTGTCGGCGGCGACGGTCCGGAACTACATCTCCAACATCATCACCAAGACCGGGGCCCGCAACCGGACCGACGCGGTGCGGATCGCGGTGGACTCGGGCTGGATCGAGCGACCCCGCCCCAGCGTCGCGGCGCCGGCGGCCCGCCGCTGATCAGCGGCGGCGATCATCCGGGGCCCGGGAGGGGGACCGGAACAGGATGATCATCCCGGCGATGAGGATGATCAGCGCGGCCACGAAAAGCAGGACGCCGTTGATGAAAGAGCTGAGACTGACGGGCTCGTAGACGGCTGATCCCGGCGTGACCTTCAAGGGCGCCGGTTGCGCCGATACGACTACCGGCGGCACGAGCGAGTCGGCGAACTCCCGCGCCTTCTCCTGCCGATCCGGGCCGCCCGGTCCCGCGCGCCACTTCTCGGCCAGCGTGTCGGAGACCCCGCCCAGGCTGGTCCAGGTCGCGGTCGACAGCCCCGAGCTGAGCACCTGGATCGACCGTTGCGGCGGCAGCACGTCGTCGAGCAGGGACGACTGTTCCACAGGGGAGGTGACTCCGGGGAGGTCCGACGGCATGATCGCGATGGACACATCGCCCTTCTTGAGGGCGTCGAGGATCGTGGCCTCCGGCATGCGCACCAGCTCGATGTCGGTGAAGCGGTCCTTCAATCGGGCCTCGTCCGCGAAGTCCTCCCGGACGGCCACGGATTTCGTCCCCTTCTCCAGAGCGTCCTCCAGCTCACTGCTCTGGATCTTGTCCGAGTTGACGACCAGGGTCATTCTGATCGACTGCGTGCTCAGCAGCGGGCGGTAGCCGGGATAGCGCCCGACGTCCGTAGTGATCACGATCTGCGGCTGTGCCGGGTCGAGGGTGCCGACGTTCTGTACTTCGGCCGGCTGGCCCAGGTTGTGCACCAGGCGGGCGTAGATGTCGGCGAGGTACCGGTCGGCCTGGTCGGCCTGGACGACGACCGTCGGTGGGACGGCGGGCACGCCTGCCGTCGCGGTCTCGCCGGGCGGTGACGCGGGGTCGTCCGAACCGGAGAAGAAACCGGCCGCGGCGAAGGCGAACAGCGCACCGCCGACGGCCAGCACCGCCAGACCCGACACCAGTTTCGCCGCATTGCCGGGAAGAGCGGGCCGCCACCAGGCCCGCTCGTCGCGCATCCCCCTGATGACCTTTTTGACCGGCCTGGGGGTGTCCCCCGACTGCAGGAGCGCGTCGGCGGTCTCGGTTCTGCACGTGTTGACGGTGAAGGCGGCCTCGGCCAGGGCCGTGTAATCCTTCCGGGGATGATCGCTTGAGTCGATGGCGTCCTTGAAGCAGTAGAACCTGAGCATGGCCTTCTGCAGTTGCAGACGTGCCTCGTCATGATCGACGGCTTCCCGCAGTGCGGCGAGCCGGCTGGTCGCCTCGGTGCCGCTTCCCGCGTTCTTCAGGCTTCCGATGAGTCTCTCGAGAAGGAGCGGGCTGCGCATCGCGACCGTAGAGCCGGCATCGCCCCCGGCGGGCAGGATCTGGGTGGGCTGGGAGGAAGGAGACGGCAACGGCGGAAGCCGCGGAGGTTCGTCCTCTTCGACGGGTGGTTCCGCCGCCACGAGTTCACGCCGGATCCGCTCCGGTTCGGTGCAGTCCTCCAGGACGTTGCGCGCCTTGAGGATCCCGTTCGGGGTGAACGAGAGCTGGGCGATCTTCTGTGCGAGTCGCTCCACGAGCTCTCCGGGAGTGACGCGGGGATCATGAAGCAGTCTGACGTAGGCGTCGGCCGCCCTCTCGCCGGCGGGGAGCTCCGCCCCGTGGGTCCAGACGACCTTGTAGGTCCCGTCGGCGGCGTGCGGGGCGAACGACAGCCTGATCTTGTGGTCGGCGGTCGCGCTGACCCAGGTGGCGGCGGTCAGCCGGGTGCGCATCCCATAGGGCAGCAGCGCCGCGACCTCGTCGATGAACCGCAGGCGTTTGAGCATGGACACCTCGTCGGCGCCGACCACGCACACGTGTTTGCCGGTCATCAGCAGCCCGGCGGCGCTCACCGCGTCGCGGTACATCTTCTCGGGGAGGTCGGCGTAGGCCCGGACCGCGATCGTGGTGGGCCGGGTGTCGCCGAGGTCCTTGAAGGCGTCGTACAGGGCCTCGTAACTCACCCGATGTCCGGCGAGCTGTTCGTAGGGGACGTAGTACCACCGCGTGTAGAAGATCTTGCGGTTGGTGCCGTCGCGGTGTCCCGACCACTCGTTCTGCAGGGCGAGCACGATGTAGTAGACGTCCTGCCCGTCCGGCTGCCGGGTGCCCGCGAAGGCGATCGTCACCTCGGGCCGGTCTCCTGAGGCGCCGGTGGCGTAGCGGCTCCTGATCTCGTCGAAGATGCCGAGATCGAGCCCTCCGCTGTGGCTGAGCACCTCGTAGTCGTTGTAGCTGCCCGGCGGTTTGCCCTCCAGCGCCCACTCGTAGTCGACGGTCACGTGGTGGACGGTCGCGGGGCTCTCGGTCATCGCGAACGCCCCTGACGGGCCAGGCGCTCACCGAGCCACAGCATCGGCTCCACGACGTTGATCGGATAGACGGGTCCCCGGATGCGCAGGGCGGCCTTGTCGGCCTCGTCGGGGACGAGGTTCAGATAGTCGTTCCAGTCGAACGTCTCCGAGTGCTGGTCGACGTAGAACCCGATCGACGACGTGACGTAGAAGCGGATGCGGTCGCGGTGGAAGAACTTGTCGAGTGAGTTCATCACCATCTCCGCGCTGCCGGTGGCCGAGACCCTGGACAGCTCGCGGAAGAGTTCGCGCGCGTCCTCGACGCCGACGCGGGGGAACTGGTGCTTGTCGTCCAGGTCGGGGGCGATCAGCCGCTGCTTGTGCGCGGTCTGCAGGACCCGGGGGTCGTCGAACTTCGTGATGCAGACCGCGATGTGGTGCGGCAGCTTGCCGCCTTCGAACTGGTTGGTCTCCAGCATCTTCTCGGCCAGCCGGTTCAGCGGGCCGTGGAGGTGGTCGTAGGCGTCGCCGACCTCGAACTCCCGGATCGGGTCGAAGAGGAACACGATGCCGCGGCTCTGGGTGAGGTTGGCCATCAGCTCCTCCTGCCGCTCTTCCGCGCCGCCGGTCCTGCCGGTGCGTTTGCTGGGCGCGAAATGGCCGCCCGGCGCGTCGACCATGGTGAGCCCGATCATGGTGGAGGCGCGCTTGGCCTGCCGCCGGAACAGGCCCGTCGGCGGCGGGCCGATCAACGCCCACTGGTAGGTCTCCAGGGCGGTGCTGGCCTCGGGGAACTCCTTGCCCGAGGTGAGCGCGCTCGTCATGTCCGTCAGGTACGCGGAGGACTCCGGATTCTGCCCGACGATCTTCCAGTCGTCGTCGCGGCGGTTCAGCGCGACGGACAGCGCGGCCAGCAGCGTCGTCTTGCCGCTGCCGGGTGCGCCCCACATGGCGATGTGGTGGCGGGGCGTTTCGGGCATGGGTCGAGTCACTCCACGTCGATCAGGGGGAACGGGACAGGAACGGCGTCGGAGGTGAGCCCGAGACCGGAGGTGAGCCCTCGGATGTCGAGTGCGTCGAAGTTCGCCAGGGCCGCCGATCCCAGGAGCTGCCACACCCGCGGCAGCTTGTCGCCGACCTGGTAGTCGACGACGGCGCCGAAGACGACGTTCCGCGACTGCTCCAGATGCGCGACGACGGCCCGCCAGTCGTGCCGGCTGGGGCAGGGCAGCACCCGGGAGTTGTCGATCTTCGGCGGATGCGGGGGCCGGTCGCCGATGGTCAGCAGCGCGACGGGGGACGCCGGGTCGCCGGCGAGCCCGCGGTCGACGGCGGCCAGCATGTCTTCGAGCTGGGCGGCATGCGGATGGTAGGGGTAGCCCTGGGTGATCGGGCCGCGCTCTTCGAGTTCGTCGAGGACGCTCTGGGCGGTCGAGACGTCGACGCGCCAGGCGCGCACCTCCACCCGATGGTCCTTGACCGAGCGGTCGAAGGAGTGCGCCCCGTACGCCACCACCGAGACCGACAGCCCCGGCAGGTTCGACAGCGTCGAGACCACCTGACGGGCCCGGCCGACCCGCTCGGCCACCTTCGGTTCGGCCCCGCAGACCTCGATCGCGCAGATCAGGTGTCCCGGCCCGGTGGCCCGTGACGGCAGCCGGGCGGGCACCTCCGCGATCAGCTCCGCCCAGCCGCGTGGATCGCCCGAGAGCGTGGGCAGGCCGCTGAACCGCACCCGGCCGGGCCGCCGGAGCTCGGCGGTGATCTCGTAGGAGCCCGGGGGCAGCGCCGCCGACTGCACCGACAGCAGTAGCGGATCGTGCCCCTGCCAGGTGACCACCGCGAACGCGGTGCCGTTCGGGCCGCCCCGCTCGCAGTGCAACGTCATCGTGGTGGTCGCGCCGGGCCGGGCCTGCACCGGGAACAGCGGCACCGTCGCCAGTTCCAGGGTCCCGTCGGTACGGGGGCGTAACACGACCAGATCGTAGGAACGCGTCAGCGGATCGGCGCCGAGGACCTCGGTGACCAGGGCGGCGATGGAATCGTCCACCCGCAGCGTCGGCGCGTCGGGACGGGTCGCGCGGAGCCACTCGAACGCCTGGTCGGCGCGCGAGCTGCCGGGCGAGGAGCAGACGAGCACCGTGTCGTCGTCGGGGTCGACGTCGGCCGCCCGGAGCAGGGCCTCGCGGTCCTGGGCGAGGTCGCTCCAGGGCGTGTGCCACCGTCGCCCGCGGGGGACCCCGTGGTCGTCCCGCATGATCTTGAACGAGGTGACCCCGTCGGCCGCCACCTCCACCACATCCAGCCTGCCGCTCCCGGTGAGCCCCGCCACGGCCTTGGCGAGCGCCTTGCGGAGAAGATCGTTGTCGGGATTGGGCACCGGGTGCGCCTCCGATGGGGTCGTCAATTGCGGCGTGTCTATAAATGGATTTGGGATGGTGTCGGAATCACGTATCTCGAAGATTCGACCGACTGTCAGATCATTGCGCGAAGTTCCCCGGTTTTAAGCGAAGTGCGATAATGCAGTTAGGCTAGCGGGGGTTGGTCGTGACTGCGAGGATCTAGACCCAGCACGGAACGTGAAGCTTCACGGGTGGGGAAAACATGAGGCGCTTTCTGATCGCGTTATCCGGAGCGCGACCGGACGTCCTGGCGAGGCTCAAAGGCGAATCGGCGAAATTCGAGGGTGTCGGCGGCGCGGTGCTGACCACCGCGGTGATCGCCGTGATCTCGATGTGTTTCGCCCTGGTCAGCGCGCTCGACGTCAATGTGTTCCTGGCGGTGCCGGCCGCCCTGATCTGGGGCTTGATGATCCTGAGCCTCGACCGGTGGCTGGTCACCACGATGCGGAGCGACAGCCCGCGCCGGTTCGCGCTGGCGATCCCGCGCCTTCTCATGGCCGTCCTCCTCGGCGCGGTCGTCAGCACGCCACTGGTGCTCCAAATCTTCAAATCGGAAATCGATGCACAAATCGTAGAAATCAAGCAGGAGCGCGCCGAGGCATTCTTGCGCGATCAGTCCCAGGGCGCCGTGGGCAAGAGCGTCGAGGAGCTCCGCGCGGATGTGACCCGGCTCCAGCAGGTGATTTCGTCCGGCGGGGACGTGCCGGTCGACGTCGCGCAGGACGCGAAGATCAAAGGTCTTCAGGTCGACCGTGCGAACGAGGAGAAACTGGCCGAAAAGCACTACAAGGAGTGGCAGTGCCAGCTCTACGGCGGCGCGGGCTGCACCAAGAAGGGCGACGGCCCCCTCGCGCAGAGCAGCAAGAAGACCTACGACCGCAGCCAGGCGCGCGTCGCCGCCCTGACCCAGCAGATCGAGAACCGTAAGAAGGAACTCACCGCCGCGGGCGCGGAGGCGAAGGGGAGCAGGCTCGCCAGCGCCCAGGAGGCGCTGCCGAAGGCGCAGAAGCAGCTCGACCTGGCCGTGGCGCGCCAGTCGAACCTGCAGAACGCCTTCGACGACGAGAACCTGGTCACCAACGGCCTGCTGATCCGGCTGCAGGCGCTCGACGAGGTCACCGGCGAAGACCGCACGCTCAGCACGGCCCGGATCGTACTGTTCCTGCTGTTCCTGCTCATCGAGTGCCTGCCGGTGACGATCAAGCTCATGATGCGGCCGGGCAACTACGAGAAGGTGCTCGCCCTCGCCGAGAAAGACGAATACCGCAGCGCCCGGGGCAGCTTCAGCGAGGGCTCGCCGTCCGGCCCGAGGAACGACGGCGGCGACTCCGGTCCTGGCGGTTCGTGGAACGTCTGGGGCGTCTGGTCCCGGCCTGCCGACACCGGCGACGGCTGGAAATCGCCGGGCACCTCCGGGGAACGCGGCCCCACCGGCACCAGCGTGGAAGAGCGCCCCGACCGGACGGGCGGCATGCGCGGCGACGACGACGCGCTGCGCCGGATGAACGACACCCGCGCCGCGAGACTGTCGAGCATGGACCGCCCCGGGGGAGTGGAGCTCCTCCCCGACGACGACCACTGACAGCCGGATGATCAAAGACAGATACGAGCTGATCAGGCAGCTCGGCGCAGGCGGCATGGGCACCGTCTGGATGGCCCAGGACACCATGCTCGGCCGCCGGGTGGCACTCAAGCGGATCACCCTGACCGGCGGCAGGGAGGCCGTCGAGACCCAGCGCCAGCGGGCGCTGCGCGAGGCGCGGGCCGCGGCGTCGGTGCATCACCCGGCGGTGGTCCCGGTCTACGACTGGTTCCTGGACGACGCCGACGGCGCGCCGTGGATCGTCATGGCCTACATCGAGGGCACCACGCTGGAGCAGTGGATCGAGGCCGGCCGCCGCACCGAGCACGAGGTGGCCGCGCTGGCCCGCCAGGTGCTGGGCGGCCTGATGGCCGTCCACCGGGTCGGCGTGCTGCACCGCGACATCAAGCCCGCCAACATCGTGGTCACCCGCGACCAGCAGGTCTGCCTGGTCGACTTCGGCATCGCCCGCATCGTCGGAGAGAGCGGCGTCACCGCCACGGGCCTGCTGCTCGGCACGGTCGAATACATGGCCCCCGAACGCGTCAACGACGGCGCCCAGTCTCCGGCGGCCGACCTGTGGTCGTTCGGCGTGACGTTCGTCCACGCGCTTGAGGGTTACTCGCCGTTCCGCCGTGGCGGCGTCCCGGCCACGTTCTTCGCCATCCTGAAGGACCCGCTGCCGGCGCCCCGCCGCCCCGGTCCCCTGTACGACGCCCTGACCACCGTGCTTCAGAAAGACCCGGGCCGCCGCATCGACGCCCACGGCCTGGCGGCCCGGCTGGACGCGGTCCTCGCCCCGTCCGCCCCGAAGCCGGCCAAGGCGCCTCCCAAGGTGCCCCATCGCGTCACGCCCGCCCCGAAAGCGGCCGATCCTCCGCCGCGACGGAGCCCGGTCACGCCGAGGGAGGTCGCTCGTCCCGGCCCGGAGTCCGTTCCCTACGCGCGGATGGAACCGCGCAGAGCGGCCGAGGAGATCGACGGCCTGGCGACGAGCCGCCCCGACCAGGCCGCCACGACACTGACGTCCCTCCCCGCCGACCGCGCGGGGCGGGTGCTCGGTCTCATGCGGCCCGACGGCGCCGCCGCCGTGCTCCGGCTCCTGTCGCCGGCCCAGGGCGCGCGTCTCCTCGCGCACACCAGCGAACGCACCGCCGGGACGCTGGTCGGCATGCTCGGCGTCACCGCCCCCGCCACCCGCCTGCTGGAGGCGATGACCCTGGCCAGGGCGTGCGCCGTGCTCGAACACGTGGTGCCCGCCGTGGTCGCCGGTCTGCTCGAGGCCTCGTCCGACGGCCGGGCGGGCCGGCTGCTCAAAGGACTCAGTCCGGAGGTCCGAGCTCGTATCGTCCAGATCGACCGAACGGACAAATAGGAGATTATCCAGTAAATATGGGCGAGTGGGTTACGGCGACTGTGTTTGAATTTTCGGACCGTTGATAAGTGGAACGTGGTAAATATCGCCCACGAGACTTGCATAACCCGATAAAGTCGCCAAAGTCAGCTGAAGTTGAGTCGGGCGGGGGCCGTCATCTTTTGAGGCGGGGTGGATGGCTCGTCGTCGGCGCGTTGCGGGCGTGATCTTGGCGGTATCGACCCTGCTCACAGCGGTCGTCGGACTGTTGACGGAAGCTGCGGGCGACCAGTTGCCCGATTGGCTGGAGGGCTGGTGGATATGGCCCCTGTTAACCTTCATGGTTCTGCTCATAATCCTGTTCGCGCTACTCGTCACGCGGTTGAGTGGAGAGCGACCACAGGTCAAAGTGTTTCCCGGTCCGCGACTACCGGAAGAATGGACGTGGCGTCCGGAAGTCGATGACGCGATCCGGCATCTCACCACGGACGTCTCTCCCGGCGTCGGCTTCCACGGCGCCGGTGGTTACGGCAAGACGTCACTCGCCAGGGCGATCGGTATGGATCGGCGAATCCGTGCGCATTTCAAGGGCGGAGTCGTCTGGGTGGAGGTCGGGCAGCCGCGCGGGCGAAACGGCGCGGAAGTGCTCGTGAGCATTCACCCACCCGAAGAGGATGGGTCGCTGCAGAACGGCAGCCAGTTGTCCGGCGTCGAACACTTGATCGGCTCTATCGGCGAATTGCTCGAGAATCGCGGTCGAGTGCTCGTGATGGTCGATGACGTCTGGAACGAGAGCCAGTTGGAGCCCTTTCTGGCTCTGGGGGAGAAGGTCCGGCTCCTGGTCACCACGCAGGTGCCCAGAGTGTTACCCCGGCGGATGAGGCGCATCCCGATCGGTGCTCTGCCCTCTGACGTGGCCAAGAAGATGCTCTCCCGGGAATTCCCCAAGCTGAGCCACGAGCTCCGGGACAAACTGCTGGACAGTACTCACAGGTGGCCACAGCTGCTGGGCTTGGTCATCCGTCGTCTGGCGACGGATGTCGAGCGGGGGGCGAATGTGAACCGCGCCGCGCGGAAGGTGATCGACCAGTTCGCCGACGCCGGGGTCACCGCCTGGGACATCAACAACAGCGGAATGCGCACGACCGCGGTCAAGGCCACCATCGAATACAGCCTCGCCGTAGTGTCCAAGGACGCCCGTACACGATTTCTCGAGCTGGGAATTTTCGCGCCGGATGTGGACGTGCCGCTCGAAATGGCCGCCAAGCTCTGGCACGTCACAGCCGGACTGACCCCGGCCGAGTCGGAGCGTCTCTGCGATGAACTCACCGATCTGTCCCTGCTCACGCTGCGCTGGATCGAAGACCGTCCGGTGATCACGCTCAGCAGGACGATCCGGCTGTTCTCCCTTTCGGCCAGTGTTCTCGGCAAGGAGCAGCGGATCCAGCTGAACCGTTCGTTCGTGGACGCCTCCCGCGATGCGCTCACCGAACCGAACTCGACGGGCACCTCGTGGTGGTCGTTGCCGCCGGAGCACTTCCTCTGGGACCAACTCGCCTATCACCTGGCCGAGGCCGAGCGGCAGACCGAACTCACGGGACTGGTGACGAACCTCGAATGGGTCCTCGCCCGCCTGGACCGGTCGGGCCCGTGGGCGATGGAATCCGACCTCGGCTTCTCCACCGCCGAGGAAGCGGCCGAAATCCTCCCGCTGATCGCCCGGGTCGGCCACCTCTTCGGCGATCTGGGCGACGGCGAGGTGACGCGAGGCAACCGCCGCACCCATCTCAGCGCCCTTTCCCGCTTCCGCGAGCAGGTGGAGCGCACGGCCGCCGCCGACCGGCCCGACCTGGTGCCGCTGCTCCCCATCCCGGAGAGCCGTGACTCCGACTCCATCCGCACCCTGCCCGCCCATCACGACGCCGTGACCGCTGTGGCGATCATGGATGGTGGCCGGCTCGTCACGGGCTGCCGCGACGGAACCGTCTACGTGTGGGACATCGACAAGGGCACCCCGATCAGGAAGTTCAAGGAGCACACCGCAGCCGTCACCGCCATCGCGCGGGCCCCTGAGGGAACACTGCTGGCGACCGCTTCCGCCGACCGGTCCATCATTCTCTGGAACTGGGAGGAAGGCACGGCGAGCGCCGTCTGCAGTGGCCACACCGACTCCGTGACCGCGGTGGCGATCGCCGCCGACGGCACGTGGATCGCGAGTTCGTCCGAGGACGGCACGGTCCGGGGCTGGGACATGAACGGCGGGCAGCGAGGCGCCATCAAGGTGGACGCCGGCTGGGTCAACGCCGTCGCGATCTTGCCCGACAGTACCTGGTTCGCCACCGCGTCCATGGACGGAAAAGTGCGGTTGTGGCACACCAACGGCACTTCGATGGTGGAACTGGCCACTCACGATCAGGCGGCCACCGCACTGGCCGTCAGCCCGGACGGAAAGAAGATCGTCAGCGGATCAAGGGACGCGACCCTGCGCGTCAGCGATACGGAAGGCTCCAAGAGCAGGGTGCTCAGCGGCCACACCGACATCGTCAACGCCGTGGCCGTCTCCCCGGACGGCACGTGGGCCGCCAGCGCGTCCGAGGACGACACGGTGCGCATGTGGTATCCCACCGAAGGCACAGCCGGACGCGTCTTCCGCGGCCACACCGAAGCCGTGACGGCGCTGGCGATCTCACCCGACGGCACCCGCCTGGCCAGCGCCTCCGGCAGAACCGTGTGCATCTGGGACACCACAGCCACGGCGGGCGTCACGGCCGGCGAACACATCGGGGCGGTCTTCGGCGTCAGCGCCGCACCGGACGGAACGTGGCTGGCCAGCGGCTCGGACGATGGGACGGTACGCCTGTGGGACGTCACGGACGGCCGGCAGGTGGCCCTGCTCGAAGGTCACGATCAGGCGGTCACCTCCGTCGCGGTCGCTCGTGACGGCACCTGGCTGGCCAGCGCCTCACGAGACAGGACGGTGCGTTTGTGGCAGGTCGGCGGAGACCGGGAGCCGCTCGTGCTGAACGGACACACCCGCTCGGTCAACGCGATCGCGATCGCCCCCAACGGCACCTGGCTGGTGAGCGCCGCCGACGACGTGCACGTGCGGATGTGGGATGCCGGGCGCGGCACCGAACTGCGGAGGATGACCGGTTACAACGGCTGGGTGCAGGCCGTCGCCGTCGCACCCGACGGAGATTGGCTGGCCAGCGCATACATGCAGGGTCAGGGGGTGAGGCTGTGGAACACCGACGGAACCCTGAAGGGAAACGTGCTGGGGCAGCATACGGGCGTGGTCACCGCGATCGCGATCGCACAGGACGGGTCATGTCTGGCCGCCGCCTTCCTGCAGGACCATTCCGTTCAGTTCTGGAACGCCGACGGCGTCATACGGAGACCACTGACCGGCCACTCGGATCGCATCCAGGCGGTGGCGATCTCACCGGACGGCGCCTGGTTGGCCACCGCCTCGGAAGACAGGACTATCCGGCTGTGGACGATGGGGGAGGACGCCCACTGCGTGGCCGTGGTGCGGTGCGGTGGGGCGATGTACGACATCTCCTGGGGATCTTCACGCATGCTGGTCGCCGGGGGCGCCCGAGGTCTCTACGCGTTCACCCTGTCGGGTGCGGGGGACCGGCGATCCGGGCCCTGAACGCGGAACAGCGACCAAGTCCGTAGACCTGGTCGCTGTTATCCCTGGCATCCCGGTTCACGAGCGGTTGAAGAGCCGCTTCGCCCAGATGTACGAGAGCACCCCGATCCCCGCGCACCACGCCACCGCGATGATCGCGCTGTTGCCGATCGGCTGCCCCATGAGCAGCCCGCGCAGCGTCTCCATGATCGGCGTGAAGGGCTGGTATTCGGCGAACCACCGCAGCACCGTGGGCATGGAGTCGGTCGGGACGAACCCGCTCCCCAGGAACGGCAGCAGGATCAGCGGCATCGGCGCGTTCGAGGCCGACTCCACGTTGGGCGCCTTCACCCCGAGCGCCACCGACAGCCACGTCATGGCCAGCGAGAACACCCCCATGAGCCCGGCCACGGCCACCCACTCCACCGGCGTCGCGTTCGGCCGGAAACCGATGGCCAGCGCCACCGCGAGCACCACTCCCATGCAGAGGAACTGCTGGATCACGCTGCCCACGACATGCCCGGCCAGGATCGAGCCCCGGGCGATCCGCATGGTCCGGAAGCGGGCCACGATGCCCTCGGTCATGTCCATCGCGACCGACACCGCGGTTCCCGTCGCCGCCGACAGAACGGCCATCAGCAGGATGCCGGGGGTCACATAGTTCACATAAGGTCCTCCGCCGATCCCGGCTCCCAGGGTGCCGCCGAAGACGTACACGAAAAGGAGCAGGAAGACGACCGGCATCGCGACCAGCATCACGGTCATCGACGGATAGCGGATCATTCTCTTCAGCTGCCGCCGGACCATGGTGGAGGAGTCGCGGGCGGCGAGGGTCAGGGTGCTCATGCGGTGGTCTCCGTCTTCTGGCCGGTCAGGGTGAGGAACACGTCGTCCAGGTCAGGGGTGTGGACGGACATCTCGGCGACGGCGACGCCGCGCTCGTCGAGGCGGTTGAGCAGGTCGCGGACGGACCGGACGCTGCCGTCGCCCGGCACCTGGAGCGTGAGGGCGTCGGGGTCGGGCACCCCGGCGCCGAGGGCGAACCGGGCGGCGTCGAGCGAACCCGTGTCGGTGAACGTGAGCAGGATGTGGCCGCCGGGGATGAGCCGCTTGAGCTCCTCTGCGGTGCCCTCGGCGATCAGCTTGCCGTGGTCGAGCAGGGCGATGCGGTCGGCGAGTTCGTCGGCCTCCTCCAGGTACTGCGTGGTGAGGAAGATGGTGACGCCGTCGCGGACGAGTTCGCGGACCATCTGCCACATGCCGCGCCGGCTGCGGGGGTCGAGGCCGGTGGTGGGCTCGTCCAGGAAGATCAGGCGGGGGTCGCCGACGAGGGTCATCGCGATGTCGAGGCGGCGCTGCATGCCGCCGCTGTAGGCGCCGGCGGGCTTGTTCGCGGCGTCGACCAGGTCGAACCGTTCGAGCAGTTCGGCGGTCTTCTTCCGGCCGTCGCGGCGGGACAGGTGCTTGAGGTCGGCGATGAGGAGCAGGTTCTCCTCGCCGGTGAGTAACTTGTCGACGGCCGAATACTGGCCGGTGACGCCGATGGCGTCGCGGACGTCGTCGGTCCGGCGGGCCAGGTCGTGGCCGGCGATCGTCGCCGTGCCGCCGTCGGCGGGGATGAGGGTGGACAGGATCTGGACGGTCGTCGTCTTGCCGGCGCCGTTCGGGCCGAGCAGGGAGAAGATCGTGCCTTCGGGGATGGACAGGTCGATGCCGTCGAGGACGACCTTGTCGCCGTAGGACTTGCGCAGGCCGGTTGCCGTGATCATGGTCAGTTGCTCCGAACGATGATGTCGCCGTAGGACGTGATGGCCTGGATGTCGACGGTGAGGTTCCCGTCGAACTTCTTCCGGTGGTCGCGCAGGGAGCCGTGACCGGTGGTCGCCTGCAGCCCGGCCGAGACGCCCTCGGCGACCGCGATCTCGATCTGCCCGGCGCTGGTCTTCAGGTCGTGGAGCCCGCTGACCGCCTCCTGGACGCGGATGTCGCCCTGCGCGGTGTCGGCGATGACCGGGCCGTCGGTGGTGCCGAGCGAGATGTCGCCCTTGGCGGTCTGCACCCTGGTGCCGCCGAACCGTCCCTCGGTACGGAAGTCGGTGGCCATGCCGCTGCCCTCGATCACCGACCCGGCCGGCAGTTCGACGGTCACCTGGATCGAGCCGCTCCTGCCGAAGCGGCGGCCCTCGGGGGCGCTGATCGAAAGGACGCCTCCGGCGAACTCGACCTTGGTCTGCTCGGCGGCCTTCACGTCGGCCGAACCGGCCGGATCACTTGGCCGGACGTCCACGATCGTGTCGGCGCGGTCGCCGGCGATGATCCGGACGAGGCCCATCGGGACGTCGATCTTGGCGGTGATGGTCTGGGGAGTGGGGAACTTCGGCATGGTGTGCTCCGTGTGTCTTCGCTCGTTTCCGACAAACGAAAGGCTATGTTGCGTTCGAGATTCCTTCAACTGCTTCGTTGCGCCAAATGTGCATCTATGCAGGTCAAGACAGTGAAACTGTTGCAATAGGCGTGAGCATTAACGCAATGCGGTTAGGGTCTGTGTTGCAATGGAATGTGAGTGAAGGGCATACTCGGCAACGTCGGGGAATCGAGAGAAGGGGCGCGGCCGATGCCGGGAGGCAGACTCAGTCAGCAGGATCGCCAGCAGATCGCGGTGGGGCTCGCCGAAGGGCTCGCCTACGCGGAGATCGCGCGGGGGCTGGGCAGGCCCACGTCCACGGTCACCCGCGAGGTGATGCGCAACGGAGGTCCCACGGCCTACCGCGCCGAGATGGCGCACCGCGCGACCGAACGGCGCTCCCACCGCCGCAAAAGGTCATCCGCTGCCGCTCCGGTGGCGGCTCTGGACGCCTACGGCCGGGACGCCGACGCCGTCCGGAACTTCGAGGAGACGTTCACGGCCTCGTTCGTCGAGTCGGGGCTGCCCCGCATGATGTCCCGGATCCTGGCCTGCCTCTACGCCAGCGACGGCGGCGCCCTGACGGCCGCCGAACTCGTTCAGCGCCTCCAGGTCAGCCCGGCGTCCATCTCCAAGTCGATCGCGTTCCTCGAAAGCCAGGCCCTGGTCCGCCGCGACCGCCAGGACAACCGCCGCGAGCGCTACGTCGTCGACCTCGACCTCTGGTATCAGTCCATGCTGGCCAGCGCGCGCGCCAACGACCGTGTGGTCGAGGTCGCCCGCGAGGGCGTGGAGGTGCTCGGCCGGTCGACCCCCGCCGGGCAGCGGCTCGAGTCCGTCGCCCGCTTCATGGACCACGTGACCCGCGATCTGGTCCGCTCGGCCGAGCAGTGGCACGCGGTTCTGTTCACCGACCGCGAGGAGCCTCAGGAGGGCTGATAGGGAGGCTGGAGTTCGGTGGCCGTGATGTAGTTCTGGAGCGTGGCGCGCGTTTCCGTCAGCGCCTCGATGTGTTCTTCCAGGCCGCCGAGCCGGGCCCGCAGCAGATCGAGCAGTTCGGGGCACGGCAGGAGGTCGGGCAGCGCGCCGGTCGCGCACGGTATGACGAACGCGATCTCCTGCGTCGACAGGCCCGCTTTCAGCAACCGCCGGATCTGGGCCACCGTCAGCACCGCGTCGGCGGCGTATTCACGGAAGCCGCCCGGTCTCCGTGACGGTTTCAGCAGGCCCTGAGCTTCGTAATAACGCAACTGGTGGGTGTTGACCCCGGTCTCGCGGCTGAGTTCCCCGATTAACATCGCGTTCCCCCTTGACCTTCATACCGGTGTGAAGCTTGACGATTCTTCCATGCAGACCACCGATGTCACCGTGATCGGCCTGGGCCTGATGGGCCACTCCCTTGCCAAGGCATTTCTCACCGCCGGGCATTCCGTCACCGTCTGGAATCGCACCCGGAGCAAAGCCGACGACCTCGTCGCACTGGGCGCCGCGAGCGCCGCGACCATTCAGGAGGCGACGGAGGCGAGCGAACTCGTCGTCGTCTGCGTCACCGATTTCGCGGCGATCCGGGAGCAGTTCGGAAAGGCCGTCACGCTGGTCAACCTCTCTTCCGGCACTTCGGAGCAGGCCAGGGAGACCGCCGAATGGGCGCCCGCGGGATTGGACGGCGCGATCCTGGCCGTCCCCGACGGAATCGGCACCGACGAGGCGGTCATCGTCTACTCCGGCGACCGGGCGGCGTACGAACGTCACGAGGCCACGCTCAAGGCCATCGGCACCCCCTCGTTCCTGGGGGAGGACCACTCGCTGGCCGCGCTGCACGAGATGGCGATCCTCAGCCTGATGTGGAACATGCTCAACGGCTTCCTGCACGGGACGGCCCTCCTCCAGGCCGCCGGGGTCAGCGCCGCCAGTTACGTGCCGCTCGCCGAGAAGGGCGTGGACACCATCAAGTCCTGGCTGGCCGCCTACGCCGACCAGGTCGACGCCGGCGACTTCCCGCCGCTCGACTCCACGCTCGACGTGCACGTGGCGGCCATGGACCATCTCATCCACGAGTCCCGGCACCTCGGCGTCGGCGCCGAACTGCCGGAGTTCCTCAAGTCCCTGACGACCGGCGTCGACCCCACCCGGGGATACGCCGCCCTGGTCAGCCGCCTGCGCTAGGAACCGCGCGCGGGTTCGCTGGTATGCCGTTTTGTCAGGTGGAAACGGCCCTGCAGCGCCACCAAGGTCTGTTCCCGGTGGCGCTGGTCGTCCTCTGAGGTGAGTCACCGGGCGATCAAGCCTGATCGCCCGGTCTTTGTCTCATCGTTGGAAGCTCGCCAGCCGGAGCGGCGGAGTGTGGTTGACGAACGGCGCGCAGTTGCCGGGCCAGGCAGGGTTGCCGCCCGTTCCCGGAACCGGGTTGACCAGGCACGTCGTCTGCGCGACCTCGCCCGTGGAGCTGTGCACGGTGACGTGCAGGTTGTCGCCTTCCACGGACAGCGAGACCCCGTTCACCAGGCCCGGATACCCGGGCACGCTGTCGATGTTGTGCCAGAACGGCACGGTCTGCGGGTCACGGATCAGCGTGGTGCCGTTGGCGAGCGCGTAGCCGATGTACTTGTTGGTGCCCAGGAAGGCCGTGCTGATGGTCGAGCCGGGCGTACCGGCCGGACCCGCAGGACCCGTCGGCCCCGCAGGACCTGCGGGACCCGCCGGGCCTGCCGCACCAGCCGCACCGGCCGGACCGGCCGTGCCTGCCGGACCTGCGGGGCCCGCCGCCCCAGCCGGACCTGCGGCGCCCGCCGGGCCCGCCGCACCTGTGGCACCCGCCGGGCCCGCCGCACCCGGCGTACCGGCCGGACCTGCCGGGCCCGTCGCACCGGGAGGTCCGGCGTCACCAGCCGGTCCCGCCGGACCTTCCGGCCCGGCCGCACCAGTAGCACCCGCCGGTCCCGCCGGGCCCGTCGCACCAGGAGGACCTGCCGCACCGGCCGGTCCCGCGGGGCCTTCCGGCCCTGCCGCACCGGTCGCACCCGCGGGTCCCGCCGGTCCTTCGACGCCGGGCGCGCCGGGCGCACCGGGCGCACCGGGCGCACCGGGGGTGCCGGGGGTGCCGGCCGGTCCTGCCGGGCCGATCGGTCCTGCGGGGCCCGCCGCACCTGCGGTACCAGCCGGTCCCGCCGGGCCTTCCGGCCCTGCCGCACCAGTCGCACCCGCAGGTCCCGCCGGTCCTTCGACGCCGGGCGCACCGGGCGCACCGGGCGCGCCGGGCGCACCGGGAGTGCCGGGGGTGCCGGCCGGTCCTGCCGGGCCGATCGGTCCTGCGGGGCCCGCCGCACCTGCGGTACCAGCCGGTCCCGCCGGGCCTTCGACGCCGGGCGCACCGGGCGCACCGGGCGCGCCGGGCGCGCCGGGAGTGCCGGGGGTGCCGGCCGGTCCTGCCGGGCCTGTCGCGCCGGGAGGGCCTGCCTCACCGGCCGGTCCCGCCGGACCTGCCGGCCCTGCGGGACCGGTCGAACCGGCCGGACCCGAGGGTCCTGTCGCACCTGCCGGACCCGTCGCTCCGGCCGTACCGGCCGGTCCTGCCGGGCCCCCCACACCGGGCGGGCCTGCCGAGCCCGCCGGACCAGCCGGTCCGAGCGCGCCCGTCGATCCCTGTTGTCCCTGCGGACCGGCGGACCCCTGCGGACCGGCGGGCCCCTGCGGTCCCGTCGAGCCGGGAGCTCCGGGTACACCGGGCGTACCGGGCGCACCTGCAGGGCCGGGCGGGCCGGGCGGACCCTGCGGACCGCGCAGGGGGACGCAGGTCACGCACGGCAGGGGCTTGGGCTTGTAGTGATGTCCGCAGTGGTATTCGCCGTGGCAGTCGGCGGTGCGCGGAGCCTGGGACTTCATCGGCCGGTTCGTGGCGTGGCGCGCTTCACCCGTCGCGGGCGTCGCCATCGACAGGACACCGCCAGTCATCAGCGTGGCCGCCACGGCGGCCCACAGGGCCCCCTTCGCCGACGATGACCTGGTGCTCGTGTCTCGGTAACTCACTGAGAGGCTCCTGATTGTGATCAGCCCCTGATGGGGCCACCAAGATCACCGATACCCGCGCAACAGATGTGAAGTGTGTGGAAATATTCCCGATTACCGCAAAATCGGATATTACGGTCGCTTGGTGCACTGGCCGTGGTGGCGTAGATGAAGATCGAAGAACGCGTGTACGTAGTCGCGTTGCGCCCGGATGGCGCGGTCTGGCCCGAGGGCGCCGATGGCTCGCGTGACCTGGCCGGGTGTGAGCCCGAGGCCGGGCGGTGGCCGCGGGGGCCATCGCGATCGGGGCGACGGCCACCATCGCGGCAGCGCCGAGCAGTGAGCGTCGGGTCAGGCTCAGGGGTTGCCTCGCGTTCAAGACGGCAAAAATGTAAGGTTCACTTTCCACTAAGTCAAGCAACCTTGACGTTATGGAAGGTCTGCTTTACCTTCGTGGCATGGTGAAAGAGCAGGATCAAGTGACGCGCGCGGCCCGCCGCGCCGTCCTCATCGACGGCCTGCCCGTGGCCGTTCTGGGCCCGGTGGCCCTGGCGCTGGGCAGTGATCCCAACCAGAGCGCCACTCAGGAGACCTGGTGGATCGCGGCCACCGCCGCGTTCGCGCTCGCCGTGGCCTGGGTCCTGCTGCGGGCGTTTCGGCGTTCAGACGAATACCTGCGCAAGATCCAGCTGGAAAGCATGGCCATCGCCTTCGCGGCGGTCCTCGTGGCACTGCAAGTGGCCACCGTGCTCGACGCCACGGGCGTCATCCAGCTCCATCAGCTCACCCAGCTGATCCTCATCGGCGGGGTGGCAATCTGGTTGGTGATCGCCGACCTGCGCACCCGTCTGCACCAATGAGGGCACTGCACCCATGAAGAACCGACTACGAGAACTACGAGCCGCCCGCCGGTGGAGCCAGGCGGCCCTGGCCGACCGGTGCCAGGTCTCCCGACAGGCCATCAACGCCATCGAGACAGAGCGATACGACCCCAGCCTGCCCCTGGCGTTCACCATCGCCGACGTCTTCGGCCTGACCATCGAGGAGATCTTCCTGCCCGACCGCGCGGACACGGCGAACGACCCGTCCCGATCCTGAACAGCGTTTCGACCTGACTGCACCGACTCTGGAGCCCGGTACGTTTCGCACCGCTGCGATAAGATCACGGCAGTTCGCAAGCTGGCGATCTGTCGTATCTCCGGGAGTCCGGCGTGGCCCTGCCCGTTCATCCCATCCGGCCGGCCGACCACCCTCGCTTACGCCTCCAGATCCTCGGCCCGTTGCGGGTCTGGCGTGACGGTGTCGAACTGGACGCCGGTCCCCGGCAACAGGCGTATCTGCTCGCCTTGCTGCTGGCCCGGGTGGGCAGGCCCATCAGCACGAGCGAACTGATCGACCTGATCTGGGACTACGAGGTCCCCTCCAGCGCGCTCAACGTCATCCACAAATACGTCGGCGCACTGCGGCGGCTGCTCGAACCCGCGATCCCCGCCCGCACCCACGGCTCCTATCTCCAGCGCGGCGGCGGCGACGCCTACCTGTTCACCGCCACCCCCGGCACCCTCGACCTTCTCACCTTCCGGGAGCTCGTCGAGACCGCGAAGGCGCAGCGAAGCCAGGAAGCGGCGCTCGATCGCTACGTCGAAGCGCTCGGTCTCTGGCGGGGTCGCGCGGGCGAGGGATTCACGCACCGGTCGAATGCCCTGCCGATCTTCGCCGGCCTCGACGACGAGTTCTACGCCGCGTGCACGGAAGCGGCCGAATTCGCGGTGTCGCTGCGCCGGCCGGCAGGGGTGCTGCCGGCGTTGCAGCTGGCCGCCTCGATGGCGCCGTTCCACGAACCCGTACAGGCCGGTCTCGTCTCCGTTCTCTGGGCGGCGGGACGCCAGGCGGAGGCGTTGTCGGTGTTCCGCGAGGTCCGCGCCCGCCTTGCCGACGAGCTCGGTATCGATCCCGGCCCGGAGTTGCAGGCCGCACACCTGCGCGTGCTGACACGATCTCCGGCGGCTCCGTCGACGGCGGAGGGGAGCGAGGGCGCGTCGGCGCGAACGGCGGCCGGGCTGGTCGGCCGGGCCGAGGAACTCGCCCTCCTGCGGCAGTCCGTCGAGATGGCGTTCACCGGCCGCCCAGCGCTGCGCATCGTCGAAGGTGAACCGGGTGTGGGCAAGACCCGCCTGGTGCGGGAGATCGCCACCGAAGCGAGCAGGCGTGGCGCGCTGGTCGTCTGGGGTTCCTGCCTTGAAGGCGACGGAACACCGTCGATGTGGCCCTGGGAACAGACGCTCCGCCCGATCCTCGACAGCCTGCCCGTGCCGTTCCGGGAGAAGTGGCTCGTCAGTGAACTCGGCAGCCTCCTCCAATCGCGAGACGACCACTCCGCCGCGCCGGTTCTTCCCGACGGCGGCGCGCAGTTCCGCCTGTTCGAGCAGGTCGTCGCCGTCGTCGGGCAGGCCTCGGCGCAACGGCCTCTGCTGTTGATCGTCGATGACCTCCAGTGGGCGGATGCCGCCTCACTTCAGCTGTTCGGCCATCTGGCGGGCCGATTACCCACCGGCACGGTGATCATCGGCGCGCTCCGCGATCGCGCACCCACACCCGGTTCCGATCTGTCGCGAGTTCTGGCCATGGCCAGCCGGGCGCCCGGCCACCGCAGGTTCCGGCTCGGCCCGCTCGCCCTGACCGAGGTGACCGAGCTCATCCGCCGCGAAACCGGCCACGCCCCCGAAGCCGAAGTCGCCCGCGGCATCCATGCCCGCACCGCCGGCAACCCGTTCTACGTCCAGGAACTGTCCCGCCTGCTCGGCGACGGCGACGCATCAGCACTGACCGGGGTGCCGGTCACCGTGCGCGACGTCGTCCGCGATCGGATGACCGGTCTCGACGACAGCGCTCACGACCTGCTGCACATCGCCGCGGTCATCGGCCGCGACGTGGACCTCGGCCTGCTCGCCCGCACGATCGGCGTGAATGTCGCGGACTGCCTCGAACGTCTCGAACCGCTGCGAGCGCTCGGTCTGCTGGAGACCACGCCGGAAGACCCGTTCTCGTGGCGTTTCGCGCACGACCTGGTCCGCGAGTCGGTCACCGAGACCACCGGGCAGCAACAGGCCGTCCGGCTGCATCTCCGCGTCGCCGACGCCCTCGAACACATCCATACGGACGACGAGTCCGTCGCCGAACGCCTCGCCTACCACCTGCGGGCCGCCGGCCCCCTGGCCGACCCGGCTCGCACCGCGAAGGCACTGGCGCGCGCCGGTCGCCGCGCGGCGACCAAACTCGCGTTCGCCGCCGCCTATCGGAACCTGGAAGCGGCCATCCAGATCGCCCGGACGGCAGGGCTGCCGGAGGTGGAGCTGTCCATCCTGTCGCTGCTCAACCTCCTCGCCGTCGAGCCCCCGGGATTCGGCGGCTCGACGTTCGATCTGCTGGAACGGGGCGCGTATCTCGCCCGCAAACTCGGCCGCGAGACGGCCGCCGCCGAGTTTCTCTACGTCCGGATGACCGGGGCCCACGTCAACACCGACAAAGACCGTGGGATGTGGGCTCGCCGGCTGTATGAGCAGGGCCGGGCGTCCGCCGACCCGATCATCCAGGCGTACGGCCGGCAGGCCTGGGGCCTGCACCAATGGTGCATCGGCGACATCGGCGCGGCGTATCAGTGTTTCAGCTGGCTGGGCCGTACCACTGCGGACGGCGTCGCCTCGCTGCTCGCGAACTCGGCCGACCCGCACCCAGGGCCCGCTCAGGAAAGCCTGCACCACCTCGCCGACAAGCTCGGAGGTGCCCCGGTTCGACGCCGCGGCGACCTCGGACGTTGGCGGATCCCGGACGAGTGGGTCGGATATCTGGCCGTGATCACCGCGCTGCACGGCGATGTCGAGACGGCGCGATCCCTGCTCGGCACGGTGTACCAGGCCGAGGGGGACCCTTTCGAGATGTCCGGCTGGGTCCGCTACCAGACCATGGCCGCCTCGATGGCCGGTGACGCGGCCTGGGCGATGCGCGCGACCGAGCGGTGGGTCGCGGCCGGCGCCGACCTTCCCGGTGTCGCGCAGGAAGCCTATATACGGCTGGACTGGTATTGGGCCCGCGCCCTCACCGGCGACGACCCGGCCGGCAACGCGGCCAAGGCCGAACAGCACCTGGCCGCGACCCTGCTCGATCCGCCGCGATGGGGCCTCGCCTACCACCACGGGATGATCGCCGAGATGTGGCTGGCAGCCGAGATGCCCGACAAGGCCGCGGCCACCCTCGACCGGGCCGAGCAGGCCATCAAGGACCTCGGCCAACGCTATGTCGAAGGACTTCTCCTGCTGCTGCGCGCGCGCCTGCTGCACGCTCGCGGCGAACCCGCCGACGTCGTACGGGCCGCCGCCGAAGCGGCCCGCACCCGATCCCACGAACGCGGGGCCCACCTCTTCGCCCACCGCGCCGAACGGTTCCTGGCCGACCTCGACCAGTAGCCGGCTACACGGCGGCCGGCGCTGACACCCCTTCCGGCTCCTGGCTTTCGTGGAGGCCGTGGCGGGAGTAGAAGCGCCGCAAGGGCGCGGGCGCCCACCAGTTCGCCTCCCCGAGAAGGCGCATCGTGGCCGGGACCAGCAGCGCGCGGACGATGGTCGCGTCCACCAGAACGGCGATGAGCATCGCCACGCCGATCAGCTTGATGAACGTGATCCCGGAGATGGAGAACAGCCCGATCACGACCAGGATGAGCAGCGCGGCGCTGGTGATGACCCGGCCGCTGCGCTGCAGCCCGACCGCGACCGCTGTGGTGTTGTCGCCGGTGCGGTCGTACTCCTCACGGATCCGGGACATGAGGAAGACCTCGTAGTCCATCGACAGCCCGAAGACGACGGCGAGCACCAAGATTGGCTGGGTCGCTTCCAGGGTGCCGGTGGAGGTGAAGTTCAGCAGGCCGGACAGATGGCCGTCCTGGAAGATCAGGACCAGGGCGCCGAACGAGGCGCCGAGGGACAGGATGTTCATCACGATCGCCTTGATCGGCAGCACGACCGAGCCGAAGGCGAGGAACAGCAGGATGAACGTCGCGCCGATGATGATCAGCGCCATCCAGGGCAGCAGGTCGCCGACGGATTTCAGCTGGTCGTCCAGCCGCGCGGTCAGACCGCTCACCAGCACCTCGCCACCCGGCGGCGCGGGCACGGCCCGGATCCGGTCCACCAGACTCCGCGCCTCGGCCGAGATGGGGTCGTCCAGATAGAAGGTCGTGAGCCGGGCCACGTCGCCGGACACCCCGGTGATCTCGGCTCCGGTCACGCCCTCGACGTCGCGGACCGCGGTGACGTAACGCTCCAGATCGGCCTGGTCGGAGAAGGTCACGATCGCCTCGATCGGCAACTGACTGTTCTGGACGAAGTCGCGGTCGACGGCTTCGGAGACCACCCGGCTCTCGGTGCCCGCCGGGAGCACCCGGGGGTCGATGCCGCCGAACTCCACGCGCAGGAACGGCGCACCGGCCAGGAGCAGGATCGCCAGCACCCCGACCGTGTAGACGATCGGCCGGCGCATGATGCTGTGCGCGAGGCGGTACCAGAACCCGTGATCCTGGGGTGGCTTCTGGCGACGTACCGAGAGTGCCTCCACACGGGGGCCGAGGATGCCGAGCAGGGCCGGCAGCACGGTCAGCGCCGCCACCATGGCCACCACGACGGCCGACAGACCGCCCAGCCCCATCGAACGCAGGAAGGTCATCGGGAAGATCAGCAGCCCGGCCAGTGAGACCGCGACGGTGACGCCGGAGATCGCCACGGTACGACCGGCGGTGGCCATCGTGCGGGCGACCGCGTCCTCGACGCCGAGCCCCCGGGCGAGTTCCTCCCGGAACCGGCCGACCATGAAAAGGCCGTAGTCGATGGCCAGGCCCAGCCCGAGGATCGTCACCACGTTGATCGAGAAGACCGAGACGTCGGTCAGGTAGCTCATCCCGCGCAGCGCGGTGAACGCCCCGAGAATGGCCAGGCCGCCGATCGCGAGCGAAAGACTGGCCGCGGCCACGCTGCCGAAGACGAGCACCAGGAGCACGAGCAGCACCGGGATGGAGATCGTCTCGGCGAAGGCGATGTCGGCCGCGACCCGGTCGCGGATGTCGCGGTTGACCACGGTGATGCCGCCGACCTGGGTCTGCAGGCCGGGCGCGGCGAGATCGTCCTTGATCTTCTCCAGCGATTCGCCGCGCTCGGTCTCGTCGTCACCGGCCAGGGTCAGCACCGCGTAGGTGGCGTGCCGGTCCTGGCTGACCAGAGCCGGGCTGTCAGTGCTCCAGAAGCTGGCGGTCCCGGTCACCACGTCGGCGGGGAGCGCTTCGAGCGTGCCGGTGACGGCCTGGCGGAACGCCGGGTCGTCGACCGTCATGTCGCGACCGGTGTAGAGCACGACCACGTCGTTGCCGGTCCGGCCCAGCGCCGCCTCGGCGCGCTCGACCGCACGGGAACTCTCACTGGCCGGGTCGTTGAATCCCTCGCTCGTCAGCGAACCGAAGACCTGCGTACCCCAGAGCCCGCCGAACGCCATGAAAGCCAGCGCCAGGCCGACCACCCACCACCGGCGGCGGACCATCGTCCGCCCTAATCGTTCGAACATCGCGTCCCCTTTCTTCCGGTGTCAATGTAGATCCGGGTCAGTTGACGGCCACTGGACGAGCGAAGTCACTCGTCATAAAGTGCCCCGACCTAGCCTCCGAATATGCGATCAACGAAGAGCGAAGCCGCCAAGAAATGGGACCTGCGGGTCCACCTGCTGTTCTACGTCGTGTCCAACGTGGCCCAAATCATCACGTGGTGGATCTACACCCCGGAGCAATTCTTCTGGCCCATGTGGTCACTGGTCTTCTGGGGAATCGGAGTGGCCTTCCACGTCTGGGCGGTCTATTCCCCGCCCCGATCGAAAGCCGTCCGCTGAGCCGGCCGCGCCTCACATTCCGGCGTCCGGGCCCGTGCGGTGGCCCGGACGTCCTCATCGAGCGCTTTACAAAGGCGTGCAGAGGTTCACATTCTTCGTTAGGTCTGTGGTGGGAGCCTGACGGGTTCAGGAGCCCAGCGTTCACCGCACTTCTGGGAAGTGGGCGCGTTCGGTCGTGTTCCGGCGGATGACCAGCCACGAGATCCAGCCGACGCCGATGATGAAACCGAAGCTGATGATCCGGTAGAGCACGACGGCCGTGATCGCGGTGGTGGTGTCGGTGCCACCGGCCAGCAGGCCGAGGACCAGGGCGTTGTCGATGACGCCCAGTCCGGCCGGGATGAGGCTGATGGTGGCGGCGGCCATGCCGGCGCAGAACGCGAGCAGCAGTTCGGTGACGCCGACGCTGCCTCCGAACGCCAGCACGCACGCGCCCAGGCAGACCGCGTCCAGCAGCCAGTTCAGGACGGCGTAGGCCACTGCCGCCGCCGCGTGCGTGGGGGTGAGGCGGGCCAGGCGCAGTTGGTCGACGAACCCGCGTATCCCGTCCAGGCCCTGAGTGGCGGGGCGATGACGCAGCCGGTTGATCCGGGCGAGTGTGGCGCGGGTGGCCGGCTCCAGCGCCTCGGGGCGCCGGGTGACCTGGCGGATCCCCAGGAGGAGGAGCAGGGTGGCCACACCGAGGCCCGCGACGGTGTGCCATTGGGGGGCGCCGTTGGCGGCCAGCCCGCCGGCGGCGGTGAGGATGGCCAGCGCGGTGGCCGACAGGATGGCCGACAGGGCGATGCACCAGGAGGCGATGGCGGGGGTCGCGCCGAAGCGGCGCATCTGCTGGTAGTTGAGCTGGGTGGAGAACGCCGGGCCTCCCGGGAGGGTGACGCTGAGGGAGTGGGCGGCATAGGCCAGGGCGAGGTGCCGGCGGATCGGCGCCTTCACCCCGGCCGAGCGCAGCAGGCGGCGCTGCATCTGGGCGTAGGCGCTCATCGCGGCCACCTCCGCGGCCACCGCGACGGTGAGCCAGCGAAGGTCGGGGGTTTGGAGTTGTGCCAGGGCCGCTGTCAGAGACGGCCAGGCCAGGGTCAGTTCCACGGCGAACAGGGCCAGCAGCGCCGCCACAGCCGAGCCCCGCACCCAGGCGCGTCGTGAGTGAACGCGGGTCCTCGTGTAGCCGACGGTTTGGACAACGGGACTGCTCATCTCGTACGGGCGTGCAGGGCCGCGTCTATGGACTCCGCGACCCGGGTGAGCGCTGCCGCGCTGCCGGGCAGCGCGGCGACCAGGGGGAAGAAGGCGTGCATCTGGCCGCCGGCGCGCTGGAGCTGGACGGGCACGCCCGCCTGGCGCAACCGTTCGGCGTAGGCCTCGCCCTCCTCACTCAGCACGTCGTGCTCGGGGAGCACGAAGACGGCGGGCGGCAACCCCGACAGGTCGGCGACCCGCAGGGGAGAGGCGTCCGGGTCAGCCCGCTGGGCCGGATCGGGCACGTAGTGGTCCCAGAACCAGACCATCGCGTGCCGATCGAGCAGCAGCTGGTTGGCCGGGTCGTGGTAGGAGGCCCTGTCCAGGTCGCAGTCGGTGGCCGGGTAGATGAGCACCTGCAGGTCGATGGCCGGGCCGCCCTCGTCCCTGGCACGCCGGGCCACGACGGCCGACAGATTGCCGCCCGCACTGTCGCCCGCCACGACGATCGGCTGTCCGGGCAGCGCGGCGGCGGCCCAGCACAGGGCGGCGTAGGCGTCGCGGGGCGCGGCCGGGAAGCGGTGTTCGGGGGCCAGCCGGTAGCCCACCAGGACGACGGTGCAGTTCGTGCGCTCGGCCAGATGCCTGCCCACGGCCTCGACGTCGTCGATGCCGCCGACGGTCCAGCCGCCGCCGTGGAAGTACACGATCACGCCGTGCGGGGCCGGCGTCGGGGTCAGGAGGCGGGCCGGGAACCAGGCGCCGTCCTCCGATTCGACGGTGACATCCTCGACGCGGGTCATGGGCGGGCCCTGGCCGGCGATGCTGTGCAACTGCGCGTACATGGTGCGGGCCGCTGCCAGGGACAGCTCGTGCAGGGGGCTGACGCCCGTCTCGCCCAGTTGCTTCAAGAATTGGGCCGTGGCTTCGTCCAGAGCCATGAGTTCCACCTCGCGGAGAAGGGGGGTCTTTGGCGCCAATGTAAATCCCGGGCAATTGACGACCACTGGACGACCCGATTCACTCGAAATCAAGTGCCTCGACCTAGCCTCTGAGAATTGAGATCGGCGAAGAGTTGAAGCGCCAAGGAAATCGCCGATGGATTTCAGCCGCAGGCTTCGTCGACGAAGGGCCTCACCATGACCATCAGCCACACCGCATATGCGACGGTGGACGCGCCCACCCCGGACATCGACCTGGAAAGCTGGCTCTTCGGCCTTTCCGACGACGAATATCGGGCCTGTGCACGAGGCCACCACGGTGCGGGCACCTTCATCGACGAAAAAGGCCGCGGCATGGTCAACACCGAGTCGGTGGGCGGGAATCTCATCATCCAGCACTACCGGGTCGTGCGGGCGGAGAAGTCGTTCGTCGAAATGTACTCGGCCGCGAGCCGCATCTATCTGTTCCATCTCATCCCGGTGATCGGCGCGGTGCGATGGACGCTCACGACCACGCCGACCTCGGCGACGTCGTCCACGTTCGCCTGCTCCGTCGAGGTGATCCTGCCTCCCGTGCTGGCGGTCCTGGCACGCACGATCGTGCTGGGCCTGTTCATCCGCCGGCACTGCGAAGAGGAGACCGTCCTGTTCGCCGCAGACATCATGCGCAAGCTCCGCAAGTTACAGGCGTCCGCCTGATCCGCCGCCGGTCCGGCGGCACCCGTCACCGCGGCGATTACGCCGACCACCGCTTCGCCGTGGAAGCCGACCTGACGGAATTTCCCCAGCACCTTGAAACCCTGTGGCCGTTCTTCGAGTCCTCCTGAACGATCGGGAGAATCACGGCGAGCCGTGGTCGGAGTCAGGGCCGTAGAGACGGTAGAACTCGGCGAGCAGGCCGCTGGATTCCAGGACCTGGTCGCTGAGCGCGACGTTGTGCCCCGGCCGGAAGGGGTGCCGTGGCTCCGCGAGTGCGGCGGCGCCCATCAGGAGCCCGGCCATGACAAGGTCGGACTGGCGGTTCGGGATGCTCTCGGCGTGATGGAAGTTGACCGGATAGCCGTCGGCCAGCAGGTCGACGGCGATTCCCCGCGGCAGAGAAAACCGCCTGCCCCGCACCCCGAGATCCTCGATCCCGATGGCCGCGGCGGCCAGGGCGTCCACATCGAACTCGATCGTCCGGCTGGTGACACTCGCCAGCACGCAGTCGCGGCGCAACGCGTCGAACTCGGGCCGGCCCATGCTGGTGCGTCCGGTGCCGCCGATGATGAGCCACGGCCGGTGTTCGCCGAGCAGCCGGGACAGGTCCCGGCCGGTGTGGTGGCCGTTCTCGTGGGCGCTGACCAGGCGCAGCAGATCGCGGTCATGGCAGGCGACGCGCATCCGGCGCTGCTGCAACAGCCGCGCGATCTCCGACCCGATCTGGCCGTAACCGATGACGAGCGCGGGACGCCCTTCCCATTTCTCACCCGGCATCAGCCGCAGCAGGTTCGCGACGGCCGCCTCGGCGATCCAGTAGGACTCGATCGTGCCCTTCAGCCGTGACTGCGCGACCGACAGGATCGGCACCGGGATCCGGTCGCCGTACTTCTCCAGCCGGTAGATCCCCGACATCGTCTGCTCGACCAGGCCGTCGTAGCTCTCGACCAGGTCGGGCCGCTCGTCCAGCAGCGCGGGAAGCACGTAGCCGCCGTCGTCGACCGCGATCGTCCGCCCGCAGCCGTGTGCCTTCGACCGGTGCGCATGCGACTCGGCGGCCGCCACGATCTGCCCGGCGGGGAACACGGTCACCCCGAGCCGGCGCAGGTGCGCGGTGACGCGGTGCCGCAGCCGGTAGGCATAGCCCTTGTCGATGACCGTGAGCGTCTCGGCCCGCGCGCCCAGCGCCAGCGCCGTCTCGACCTGGACGACCAGGTCGCTCATGAAATGTCCCATGACCATCAGCGCGGTGTCCTCGAACACCTTCTCCGGCAGGACCTCCGGCAGCCCCGACAGCAGCGGCAACTCCTCTGCCAGCCGTGCCAGCTCCCGGCGGGTGAAGGCCACCTCCTCCAGAGCTCCGGCGAGCCGCTCACGACGCCCGGCAGTCATGGCCGGTCCCGGCTCGATGACGACCCCCAGCAGCAGGGTTGCCGCCGGAAACCTCCGCGGCACCGCCGGACGCCCCGCCGACACCCGGACGACCGTCCCGTCGCCGCCGCTCAGGACCCATTCCCCGGGCCCTGCCCGACGGACGCCACGCGAACGATCCACACCCGCCACCGCCGCGACCCTGTCCAGCAGGCCCTCGACGATCTCAGCGACGTCATCATCGGCACAGACCACGGGAAAGCCCGCCAGATGCGACCGGACCATGTCCGGCGCCGAACCATCCCATTCCATGGACGGCCACGCTAACCCAGCGATCTCCAAGGGAGGCCAGGTCATCACCATCGGCAGTAGACGACATCCTCTGCTCCACGGATCCGCCCACGCTCAGCCGCGATGTGGGCCTCCGACTGAAGGATCCCCGTGTGAGCCTCGCCCACCTGGCCCCGGTACGAGCCGTGACCGAACCCACCCGAGATGAGAATCTCGGCGCCTTCGCACCCGGGCAGGGCCGTGCCGCCAGCCAGCACGGCCTGATTCCGCCATCATCGCCATCCGTGGTATCCCGCCGCAGAACGCACTCATCGACGGGCCTGGCGGGAGCGTTCGGCGCGCTCCTGCCTGGTGCCGACACGCTGATCGCATGCAGCTGCTGCCGCAGTCCGTAAGTGTCTCCGTCTTCGTTCCGCGTCTCAGTCTCAGCGCGATGAAGTGCCCAGCTGACGATGGCCGCCCAGCCCTTACGCGAACAGACGGCGCCGATGGAGACCTTCACGCTGGTGGAGATGGTGCGGATGGATTCCCCGAACTCCTCACCCATAGCGGCAAGCCAGACCGATAGAGCAGTCGTGGCACACCGCGGCGGCCTCTGGCGCGCGACGAATCGCTGCCAACGCCAGGGGCCCACATGTCGTGCGGGCCCTTGTTGGTCCTCCGCCGCAGCGGGGCCGGCCCCGGCCGGTGGCAGTGATGCGGCGTTCCCGCTGGTCACGGCACCGCTCGAAGACTGCCGCACCTGACATCAAAAATCTGTACTCGCTGGAGTAGACATTCGCGGGCGTCGGAGCTAATGTTTCTCACATCGCAAGGACGGATCGACCGGGTGGCGGAAGTACGAGCATCACGAGGAACCGCCCGGAGCAACACGAAGTGGATTGACGGCAGAAGGTCGGACGTGACGGGCCACGCAGTAGTAAGGGGCCCGGCCGTGGACGCGCTGCCAGAGGTGAAGTCGCAGTAGTCGTTATGGCAGAAGGTCGGACGACAGGGGCCGGTGCAGTGCTGGGGGCCCTGGTCGTGGACGCGCTGCCGCAGGTGAAGTTGCAGTAGCAGTCAGGCAGAAGGTCGGACGTGAGGGGCCAGTGCGGTGCTGGGGGTCCTGATCGTGGACGCGCTGCCGCAGGTGAAGTCAGACAGAAGTCAGACAGTAGGTCGCGGAGATAGAGACGAAGGGAGTGTTGAACGCCATCAGGATCGCCCGTTGCAGGCTGTGTCTCGCCGCTCGGGTACCGCGGTTCCACAGATAGGCAGGTGGTCTCCGGTCACGCATTTGCGATCCCCGCATCTCCGCCGCACAGCAGGGCGGACGCGGAAAACAGAGAACCGGCCGATGGCCGGTAGATGGTGTTGAACTCTTCGGGG
>NZ_BBXD01000031.1 GCF_001570545.1 Herbidospora mongoliensis
GTTATGGCGGAGGGGAAACACCCGGTTACATTCCGAACCCGGAAGTTAAGCCCTCCAGCGCCGATGGTACTGCACCGGGGACGGTGTGGGAGAGTAGGACACCGCCGGACAATTTTTATGCGAAAGCCCCGACCATTTGTGGTCGGGGCTTTCGTTGTTTACAGACTGAGGCCCGGTTGTGACAGCCGGGCTTTTCGCTTTTCCGGGGCCGTTCAGAGCCCGGCCATTGCGGCCGGGCTTTCTGCGTTTGGGGGTCATTCGCGGCCCGGCTGTGGCGCTTAGGGTTAAACCGCAGGTCCGGCGCCGGCTCTTGCCCTTGAGGTGGTCTCAGTCAGACCTCGAAGAGGCGGTCTGTCGGGATGTCGAGGTTGTCGAGGAGATGGCCGGTGAAATAGATCGTGCCGAGGGCCAGGACTCGCCTGCCGGCAGCCTCGATAGAGCGTGCGTCGACCTTGTCGATGGTCGTGACGTCCCAGGTCGGCGGTAGTTCACGGGTGAATTTCAGGTGGGTGCCGGGGAGTCGGACGAAGGTGACGGCCTGGCCCGCCAGTTCGGCGATGGCTCCGCTCAGGTCCTTGTGGTCCGGGAGGCACAGCAGGACACGGTCGATGGTCGCCCACTCCGCCAGAGCGCGCCGCACGGACATCGCCACGCCGGCCCCGGTGATCGGAGAGTCGATGATGAGGCTTGTGCCGCCGATGTCGTGGTGGGAGAAGCGGGCCGGAAGACGTACCGACAAGAGGGTCTTTTCTTCAGGCTCGGCGCTGGTGAGCTGAGCGGCCGCAGATCGGCCGAGGAGGGCGTTCCTGGTCCAGGGTTCCGCCTGAGGCGTGATCTGGTGGAGCCGGCTGCCTGCCCGCGCGGACAGTTCGGCGCGGACCTCGGGAGACTGAGGGAGGGTCACCACCGACCTGGTCTCCTCGGTTATTACTCCCGCCTTCTCCCTGGCTATTTCGGCGACGGTGTTCCCGAGGATGCCGATGTGTTCGGCGAAGATCTCGGTGATGGCCACCACCTCCGCGGGGAAGAGGGACACCTCGTCTGAGGCGCCGCCCATGCCGGCTTCCAGGACGACGAAGTCCGCCCCGACGTCTTGGGCGTGGAGGATCCCCGCGATGGTGAAGAGGCCCGCTGGGGAGAGGTATCCGTTGGAATCAGGGAGAGCCGCCGAGGTCAGGCGGGTGCCCAGTGCGGCCAGGTCCTCATCGGAGATGGAGACGCCGTCGACGCGGATGCGGTCGCGGTTGTTCCGCAGGCCGGGGCTGGTGACGGTCAGGACGCGGGCTCCCGTTGAGGCCAGGTAGGCCGACGCGTAGGTCGCCGTCGTGCCCTTTCCCTTGCTGCCGACGACCGTCAGCACCGGCGCGGGGGGAACAGCGCCCACGGCCTCCGCCAGGTGACGTGCCCGGGTCAGGTCGCGGGTGGATCCCGGGCGGCGGGAAGTCCATTCCGCGAAGAATGCCTCGTCGGAGCTCATTCCCGACAGCTTATTGAACGCCACTAGGCTGGATGGGTGACGATCCACGCTGTTGAGGCCGCTATTCGTGCTCGCGGTGTCGAATGGGACATCGATCCGACGCTCGACCGGATGGCGGGGCTCGTCGATCTGCTGGGGAATCCCCAAGCGGCCTATCCGATCATCCACATCGCCGGCACCAACGGGAAGTCGAGCACGGCGCGGATGGTGGAGTCGCTGCTCAAGGAGCGGAACCTGCGGGTGGGGCGCTACACCTCGCCCGAGTTCGCCAACATGCGCGACCGGATCTCGCTCGACGGGGAGTCGATCTCCGAGGAACGGTTCGTCGAGGTCTACGAGGAGCTGGAGCCCTACTTCGCCATCATCGACGAGAAGTTCGGGCGGCTGAGCTTCTTCGAGGTGCTCACCGCGATGGCGTTCGCCGCCTTCGCCGACGCGCCGGTCGACGTCGCGGTCATCGAGACGGGCATGGGCGGCACCTGGGACGCGACGAACGTCGCCAACGGCGCGGTCGCCGTGATCACGCCGATCTCACTGGATCACACCGAGTATCTCGGGCACGACGTCGAGACGATCGCGGGGGAGAAGGCCGGCATCATCAAGCCCGGTTCGATCGTGGTCCTCGCGCAGCAGCAGCTTCCGGCCGCCGAGGCGATCATCCGGCGGGCCTCTGAGGTCGAGGCGCCGGTCGCGCGGGAGGGCATCGAGTTCGGGGTGCTCGGGCGCGAGCTGGCGATGGGCGGGCAGTTGCTTCATCTGCGTGGGCTGAACGCCACCTATGAAGAGGTGCTGCTGCCGCTCTACGGCGCGCATCAGGCCGGGAACGCCGCGACCGCGCTGGCCGCCGTCGAGGCGCTCTCCACCGCGGCCGAGCCGCTGGGTCAGGAGCTGATCCGGCAGGCGTTCGGCCAGGTGACCAGCCCTGGGCGGCTGGAGGTCGTGCGGCGCGGGCCCACCGTGCTCGTCGACGCCTCGCACAACCCCGGGGGCATGGAGGCGACCATCGACGCGGTCGGTGAGTCGTTCGGGTTCACCCGGTTGATCGCGGTGCTGGCCGTCATGGCCGACAAGGACGTCGAGACGATGCTGGAGCTCCTGGAGCCCGTCGTCGAAGAGGTCGTGGTCACCCGGAACTCCTCGCCGCGCTCGATGGAGGCCGAGGAGCTGGCCGAACACGCGCGTGAGGTGTTCGGGACCGACCGGGTGCACGTGTCCGACCGGCTCGACGGCGCGATCGACGTGGCCATCGGGCTGGCCGACCAGGGTGACGAGTATGGTTCCGGTGTGCTCATCACCGGTTCGGTGGTAACCGCAGGTGATGCCCGAATTCTGTTGAAGGCCGGTTCATGAACTTCGATGTGACCCCAGGAATGCGCCGGCTGGGCGCCTCGGTGCTCGGCATGGAGGCGATCGTCGTCGCGCTGATGACGCCGGTCGCGATCATGGTCGGCAAGGTCGATCCGCCGATCGCCGTCGGGATCGGCTGTGGGCTCGCCGTCCTGTGCGTCGTGGCCGCCGGGCTGCTCAGGAAGCCTTCCGGTTACGTCGTGGGCAGCGTCGTCCAGGTGCTCGCGATCGCCTCGGGGTTCATGGTGCCGACCATGTTCTTCCTCGGGATCATCTTCTCGGCACTCTGGGTCACCGCGATTATCGTTGCTCGCCGTGTCGAAGGCGCGACGAAGCGCTAAAGTCGGTCGCCATGGCCGTCCCCCCTTTTCAGCCAGCCGTGTCCCAGCGGGTCCGGGCGCTCGCGGTCGACGTCGTGCGTCTGGCCCGGCGGCCGATGGTCACCGACGCCGTCGTCGGGATGCTGATCGCTGTCGCGTTGCCGCTGGCCATCGTGTCGATTCCCAACACGATCTCGCAGGTGGCGGCGCTGCTGCCGCCGGGTGTCTCGCAAATCGACATGATGCGGGCCCATGGGCTGGCGCTCCCGGTGATGCTGCTGACCGTGCCGCTGGCGGCGGTCGCGGTGCGCCGATACAAGGCGGCACCCGTTTTGGTGCTGGGGCTGGCGATGCTGGCCACCGCCGATGCCGGTGGAGGCTATGCCGACGGGCCCGCGCTCGTCGGGGTGCTCCGGGTGATGCACGGCATCGGGGCCGGGCTGCTGATCCCGGCGACGCTCGTCGCGGCCGGGGAGCGCCGGGCCCGGCGCGGGCTGCTGGCGCTGTGGGCGGGCATGCTCGCGGTGTCGCTGGTCACCGCCCAGGCGCTGGCGCTGTGGCCGATCGACAACGTGCGGTCGTGGGCCGTCACGCTGCAGCCGTTCCCGTTGCTGACGGGGATCGCGCTCAGCCTGGCCGCCGTCTACCTCGTGCTCTGGCGGCTGGCCTGGGAGACCACGGCGGCGTCGACCGACCGGCTGCTGATCTCCTCGCCACCCGGTTCGGCGGAACGGTCCCGGCTGCTGATGGCGGCGGTTCCTTCGGCCGGCATCGCGGTGCTCGCGGTCGGCACCACCTATGACTGGCCGTCCGGGCTGGTCGTGGCGGTGGCCGGGCTCGCGCTCGTGGCGATGCTGGGGCTCGCGGTGTCGGCGGCCACGCCGGGGGCGCGCACTCTCGGCTTCACCTGTGTGGCGGTCGGGCTGGTCGTACTGCCGACGGCGGCCCAGGTGACCTATGTGGAGATGCCCTGGCTCGGTGGGCCTGGGCTGGAGGCGATGGCGTGGCCGCTCGCGGTCGCGGTGATCGGCGCCCTCGCGGCCGCTGTGGCCGCCGGTCGGGCCGACGATGAGAAGAGCGCCAAGCTCGTGGGGGCCGGGCTGGTCGTGCTGGTCGTGGGTCTGTGCGCGATCAGGTTGCTGGTGCCGACCGTCGACGGGCTGCTGCTCACGGTGCCGTTCACGCTGGTCGCCGCCGGTGCGGCGGTGGCGCTGGTGAGCGCGCTGCGGCTGGCCGGTCCGGTGGCTGCTCTGTTCGGGCTGAGCCTGCTCTTCCCGGCCATGCTGGCCGGATTCCTGCTCGGCACGGGCATCCAGGTCATGTGGCTCCGGTCGGCCGCGCCCTCCGGGATGGCTACCTACCAGGGGATGGTCGACGGGTTCGTCGACGCGCTGCACGTGTGGGCGCTGGTGGGCGGGTTCGGTGTGGTGCTCGTCCTCGGGCTGTCCGCGCTGTCGACCCGCCGGGGGAACCGGGTGGTCACGGCCGACGTCGGAGAAGCGCCCGTGGTCGCGACGCCGGAGAGCGACGAATCGACCGGTAAGCTCTCCTCGGATTCCCACGAAGCCTTCACAAAGGAGTGATCCCGTGTCCGAGCGCACGCTCGTCCTCATCAAGCCGGACGGTGTCCGCCGCGGCCTCGTCGGCGATGTCATCGCCCGCATCGAGCGCAAGGGTCTGACCCTCGCGGCCATGGAGCTGCGCCAGCTCGACGCCGACACCGCCAAGACCCACTACGCGGAGCACTCCGAGCGGCCGTTCTTCGGTGAGCTGGTCGACTTCATCACCTCCGCGCCGCTGGTCGCCCTGGTCGTCGAGGGCCCGCGCGCCGTCGAGGCCTTCCGCGCCCTGGCCGGGCTCACCGACCCGGTGAAGTCGGCTCCCGGCACCATCCGGGGTGACCACGCCCTGGAGATCGGCGAGAACGTCGTGCACGGCTCCGACTCGGCCGAGTCCGCCGCGCGGGAGATCAAGATCTTCTTCCCCGACCGTTTCTGAGCTCCGCTCCGAAAGCCCCGGCCACGCCGGGGCTTTCTGTGTTTTCGCCGCGGGAAAGGCCGTGACCAGCGGATTTATGTGCTGAGAGTGGGGTCGGTGTGCTCGGCGTTGGGTACGACCCGTTACGATTCGAGTGCGATGCGTTACTCCCGCTAACCACCTGAAGGAAGGCCTCCTTCCCTATGGGCCACTTTGCTTTCCTGGGCCGCGACATGGCGGTCGATCTCGGCACCGCCAACACCCTGGTCTACGTGCGGGGGCGCGGCATCGTGCTCAACGAGCCGTCCGTCGTGGCGATCAACACCTCGACCGGCCGCATTGTCGCGGTCGGTATCGAGGCGAAACGGATGATCGGGCGAACACCGGGCAACATCGTCGCGGTTCGACCGCTCAAAGACGGTGTGATCGCCGACTTCGACGTGACCGAGCGTATGCTCCGATATTTCATCCAGCGCGTGCACAAACGGCGTCATTTCGCCAAGCCACGCATCATCGTCGCGGTGCCGAGCGGCATCACCGGCGTCGAGCAGCGTGCCGTCAAGGAGGCCGGTTATCAGGCCGGCGCCCGGCGCGTCTACATCGTCGAAGAGCCCATGGCGGCGGCGATCGGGGCGGGCCTGCCCGTCCACGAGCCGACCGGCAACATGGTCGTCGACATCGGCGGCGGCACCACCGAGGTGGCGATCATCTCGATGGGCGGTATCGTCACCAGCCAGTCGATAAGGGTCGGCGGCGACGAGCTCGACCAGGCGATCATCACGTACGCCAAGAAGGAGCACTCGCTCATGCTGGGCGAGCGCACCGCCGAGGAAGTGAAGATCGCCATCGGCTCGGCGTGCGCGTCCGCCGAGGAGCCGCAGGCCGAGATTCGCGGCCGTGACCTGGTCAGCGGCCTGCCGAAGACCGTGGTCGTGTCGTCGATGGAGATCCGCGCGGCGATCGCCGAGCAGGTCAGCTCCATCGTCGACGCGGTGAAGTCGACCCTCGACAAGTGCCCGCCCGAACTGTCCGGCGACCTCATGGACCGCGGCCTCGCCCTGACCGGCGGCGGCGGCCTGCTCAAGGGCATGGACGCCCTGCTGCGCGAGGAAACCGGCATGCCCGTCCACCTGGTAGACAACGCGCTCGACTCGGTCGCGCTCGGCTCCGGCCGCTGCGTGGAGGACTTCGACGCCCTGCAGCAGGTGCTCGTGCCCGAGGCGAGGAACTGAAGAACATGAAAGACAGCCGCCGCTCCCGCCTGTTCCTCGGCCTGCTGCTGGCCGCGGCCCTGGTCCTGATCACGGTGGACCACCGGAGCGAGAACATGCCCGTGTTCGGGCCGATGCGCACGGTCGTCACCTCGGCGTTCGGCGCGGTCGAACGCGGGGTCTCCACGGTCACCGAGCCGATCGGCGGCTTCGTCGGCGCACTCGCCGGCGCGCAGGGCTCGCGGGAGCAGATCACCAACCTGAAGTCGCAGAACGCCAAGCTCGAGGGAGAACTGTCCTCGCAGCGGATCGACAAGCGTCGGTCGGCCGAACTGCAGGCCATGCTGGGCCTGTCGGGCCTGGGCGGTTACAAGATCGTCCCGGCCCAGGTCGTGGCGCGCCGCGCGTCTCCCGGTTTCGAAGACGCCGTGGAGATCGACGCCGGCACGTCCGACGGGGTGAAGCCCGACATGACCGTGCTCAACGGGCAGGGGCTCGTCGGCCGGGTGGTCAAGGCGACCGCGTCGACCGCGACCGTGGTGCTGCTGTGCGATCCCGCGTCCTCGGCCGGAGCCCGGCTCGAGGCCAGCGGTGAGCTCGGGGTCGTCAGCGGCCTCGGCGCCAACGGCGGTTCGGGCCGTCGGGTGATGTTCCGGCTGCTCGACGCGACCGCGCCGCTCGCGGCGGGGGCCCGGCTGGTGAGCTTCGGCTCCCAGCAGGGTGTGCCCTATGTCGCGGGCGTGCCGATCGGGACCGTCGAGAAGGTGGAGGCGACGCCGGGTGAGCTCACCCGCACCGCTTACGCCAAGCCGTTCGCCGACCTGAGCTCGGTCGACATCGTCGGGGTGGTGGTCGAGGGGCCGAAGCGCGATCCGCGCGACGCCCTGCTGCCGCCCGCGCCCAAGCCGGCCGCCAAGCCCAAACCCAAGCCCGCCGCCCCCGTCATGCCGGGGCAGCAGGCGCCGCCGCAGATCGCCCGGCCCGGAACCGGCGCCCCCGGGAACGTTCCGGGGAACACCGGTCCCGCGAACCAGGGCCCTGAGAACACGGCTCCGGAAGACGTGAACACGGCTCCCGGAGACACGGGTCCGCGGAACATCGACCGCCAGAACCGGGTCGAGTCTCCGCGTGACCCGCTCGCGCCCGTGCAGGGACGCGACGACGCCTCGACGCCACCGGACGACGAGGCGGCGTGATCTCGATGCCCCGGATCCTGCTCACCACGCTGCTCGTGCTCACCGCCCTCGTGCTGCAGGTGACCGTGGTCAACCGGCTGCCGGTGTCGGTGGTACCCGACTTCGTGCTGCTCGTGGTGATCGCGCTGGCCGCGATCCGTGGGCCGGTCGCCGGGGCGACCATCGGGTTCCTCTCCGGTCTGGGCGCCGATCTGCTGCCGCCCGCCGACCACGCGCTGGGCCAGCACGCGCTGGTGCTGTGCCTGGTCGGCTTCGCGGTCGGCAGATGGGCCGAACGATGGCCGCTGCTCACCGTCGCGGTCTGCGCGGCGGGAGCGCCGGCCTTCGCGCTGGCGGTGGGCGGGCTGCTGGGTGATCCGGGGGTCGACTTGCAGACGTTCGAGGTGGTGTGGCCGATGGCGGCGCTGGTCAACCTGCTGGCCGCGCCGATCGTGGTGTGGGCCGTGCTGAAGCTGTACGGGCCACGGGCCGAGAAGGCGACGGCTGCCGCCGTGCCGGGTTGGAGGCGGGCATGACGCGGATGCGTACACGGTTCGTGGTCCTCCACCTGACGGTGCTGGCGCTGCTCGTCGTCCTCGGCGTGCGCCTCTACCAGGTGCAGGTCGTGCGGGGTAAGGAGTTCGTGGCCGACGCGACCGAGACGCGCACGCGCGCGGTCGTGGTGCCGGCCGTGCGGGGGCAGATCCTCGACTCGACCGGGCGGCCGCTGGTGCGGAACCTGACCCGTCTCGTGGTGTCGGTCGACCGCACCCGCCTGGAGCGCATGCCGCGCGGCGGGCAGGAAGTTCTGGAAAAGCTGTCGGCCGTGCTCGCCATCCCGGTCGCCAAGCTACGGGAGCGCCTGCGGTCGTGCGGTCCCGGCGTGAGCCGTCCGTGCTGGACGGGCTCGCCCTACCAGCCGATTCCGGTCGACGACCGGGTCACCCAGCGTGAGGCGCTGACCATCCTGGAACGCCAGGAGGAGTTCCCCGGGGTGACCGCCGAGACGCAGGCCGTGCGCGACTACCCGGGCAAGGCCGACGCCTCCCAGGTGCTCGGCTACCTTCAGCCGGTCACCCAGCAGGAGCTGGAGAAGCGGCAGGGCCTGAAGGCCAGCTATTCGGGGGTCGACCTCGTGGGGCGCGACGGTCTGGAGGCCGTCTACGACCACGAACTGCGCGGCAGCCCGGGGTTGCGCCGGGTCCAGGTCGACCGCATGGGCAAGGCCATCGGCGTCGAGCAGCAGATTTCGCCGGTGGCCGGCGACACCCTGATCACCAGCATCGACGCGCGCGTCCAGGAGCTCGTCGAGAAGGCGCTGGCCGACGCGATGAAGAAGGCGCCCCAGGCCGACGGCGCCGCCGGGGTCGTGCTCGACGCGCGTGACAGCCGGGTCATCGCGATGGGCAGCGTGCCCACCTACGACCCGGGAGTCTGGACGGGCGGCATCTCCGAGGCCGAATATCAGCGGCTGCTGTCGGAGAAGGCGGGCAAGCCGCTGGTCTCCCGGGCGATCAAGGGCACCTTCGCGCCCGGTTCGACGTTCAAGGTCAGCTCGGTCTCGGCGATGGTCGCCGACGGCTATCCGATCAACGGCACCTACGACTGCCCCGGCTCCTACATGGTCGGCGCCCGGCCGTTCAACAACTTCCGCGGCATCGGCCTGGGCCCGATGAACCTGCACACCGCGCTGGTGAAGTCGTGCGACACGATCTTCTATCGGGCGGCGTACGAGATGTGGCAGCGCGACGGAGGCATGCAGCCCAAGTCGACCGCCAAGGACCCGATGGCCGCGATGGCCCGCGCCTACGGCTTCGGCAAGCTCACCGGCGTCGACCTGGTCGGCGAGTCGCCGGGCCGGATCCCCGACCGCTTCTGGAAGAAGGAGCTGTGGGCGGCCACCCGTAAGACGAACTGCACCCGGTCCAAGACCGGCTACCCCGAGGTCAAGGACGCGGCCCGCGCCGCCTTCCTCAAGCAGCTCGCCTACGAGAACTGCCTGGAGGGGTTCCAGTGGCGTCCCGGTGACGCCGCCAACTTCTCGATCGGCCAGGGCGACGTGCTGGTCACCCCGCTGCAACTGGCCAACGCCTACGCCGCGCTGGTCAGCGACGGGAAGGTGCGCAGCCCGCGCATCGGCTGGGCGCTGACGCGTCCCGACGGCAGCTCCCACAAGGTCATCGAGGCGCCCGTGATCGGCAAGCTGCCGATCGACAAGAAGACGCGTGACTACATCCGCGGCGCGCTGAGCGAGGTCGCCTCCGACGGTACGGCCGCGGGCGCCTTCGGCGGCTTCCCGATGGACGTCGTCCGCATCGGCGGCAAGACCGGTACGGCCGAGGTCTACGGCAAACAGGACACCTCCTGGTTCGCCTCGTTCGCGCCCACCAAGAACCCGAGGTTCGTGGTCGTCGTCATGGTCTCCCAGGGCGGCATGGGCGGTTCGGCCGCCGCCCCGGCGGTGCGTCAGATCTACGAGGGCATCTTCGGCCTGACCGGGAAGCCGCCCGCGCTGCCCGCCGGGCACCCGGCCGAGCGCCTGCCGGTCATCGGCCCTGATGGGACGGTGAAGCGCTGATGTCCGCCGCGATCCGCTGGGCGTTCGCCCCTGACCGGACGGTGCGCCCATGATGTCCGCGCCCATCACCCGCATCCGCAAGCGGTCGCTGGCCAGCCGCGCCATCGGCACCGACGCCGCCGTCTGGCGGATGGACGGCATCCTGTTCGTCGCCGTGGCCGCCCTGTGCACGATCGGGACCCTGCTGGTCTGGAGCTCCACCCGCACCTGGACCGCGATCGAGCCGACGGGACTGCTCAAGAAACACCTGCTCAACCTGTGTGTCGGGGCGATCCTGTGCGGCCTGATCTCGATGGTCGACCACCGGCGGCTGCGGGCCTACGCGCCGGTCGCCTACATGATGGCGCTGCTCGCGCTGGCGCTGGTGATCACGCCGGTCGGCTCGACCGTCAACGGCTCCCACTCGTGGATCATGCTCGGCGGCGGCTTCGCGATGCAGCCCTCCGAGCTGGCCAAACCGGCGCTGATCCTGCTGCTGGCGATGCTGCTGTCGGAGCCCGCCGAGGGCACCGACCGGCCCCGGCCGCTCGACGTCGTGCTGGCGCTGCTGGCGGCCGGGCTGACGATGGGGCTGGTCATGCTGCAGCCCGACCTCGGCACCACGATGGTGCTGACGGTGATCACCGCGAGCCTGCTGATCTTCTCGGGCATCCGCAAGAGGTGGATCGCGGCGGTGGTGCTGGTCGCCGTGACGGTGGCGGGGCTCGTGTGGTTCCTGGGGCTGCTGCAGCCCTACCAGGTGGCCCGGTTCACCGCGTTCATGAACCCGGCCAGCGACCCGCGCGGCGTCGGCTACAACGCGACCCAGGCGCTGATCGCGATCGGCTCCGGCGAGATCTACGGCAAGGGCCTGTTCGAGGGCGGCCAGACCACCGGCCGGTTCGTGCCCGAACAGCACACCGACTTCATCTTCACCGTCGCGGGCGAGGAGTTCGGCTTCCTCGGGGCTCTCACGGTGGTCGTGCTGCTCGGCGTGGTGCTGGTCCGGGGCATCGCGATCGCCCGGCAGAGCGACGACCGGTTCGGCGCCCTGGTCGCCGCGGCGGTCGTCTGCTGGTTCGCGTTCCAGACGTTCATCAACGTGGGGATGACGATCGGCATCATGCCGATCACGGGATTGCCGCTCCCGTTCGTCTCCTACGGCGGTACCGCCACGTTCGCCAACATGATCGGCGTGGGCCTTCTGCAGGCCATCCACAGCGGTCGGCGTACCTGAGAGCGATCCGCATGAAGGTGCGGCGGGCTCTCACTGGTGGCGCTACTTGTCGGCGAACATTCTGGGAACGAACCTTGAATAGGCGGTGACTCCGCAGACGGAGGAAGCGTGACCCCCGATGACGAGGCGCGTGAGCGACTACGCGCATTGGACCTGCTTCGCAAGGCCTTTCCCGACTACCGGATCGTGTACGGCAACGGCCGGTGGGCCGCCGCGGCCGCCGGCAGCCCACCGATGGTGTGGTTCGCCGACACGCCGGGCAGCCTCTGCGGGCAGTTGTTCATGGCTCAGGTCCGGAGCGGCGGTGACGTCGGCCCTTTCCTGGCGAGCCGTGAGAGCGGCTCGCAGGCTGCGCGGTGACCGTTTCGTGACCATCGCGACGCTAGCGTGGAATTGTCCCCACCTGGAGAGAGCATGACGTACTCCGCCCGCGGCGCCGACCGTTCCGCGATCCAGTTCGCTTCGGCGATACGCGATCGCACCCTCGCGGCTCTGGGCGAGCCCCCTTCGACGGCGATCATCCATCAGATCGCCGAGGAGATCCACGCGGGTTCCCCGCAGACCTCCCGGCTGAAGTGCATGCGCCTGGCCAACGGCTGGACCGTCGAAGAGGCGATCGAGCGGTTCCACGACATGTGCGACCGGGCCGGCATCAAGCGGCGCGGCCTGTCCGAACGTTCCTGGCGGGAATGGGAGGCCGGGGCGCGGCCCGACCGCGAGTACACCGACCTGCTGTGCCGCCTGTTCGCGACCGGTCCGGTGCAGCTCGGCTTCGCCCGTGACTACACGCCGGAGGAGGCCCGCCGGGCGCACACCGCGGCCGGGGCCGCCGACCCGGTGGAAGACGCCGCGCGTGAGGCCAGCGAGCACGCCGAGGAGGTCGAGAACAGCGAACTCGGCGCCGGCGCGCTGGAGCGGTTACGCACCCAGGTGGTCTGGGTGGGCAGGCGATACGTGTGGGAGTCACCTCTCCCGCTGTTCGTCGAGATGCGGGTGTTGCAGGAGCAGACCCGCAAGGCCCTCGACCGGCGCATCCACCCCACGCAGGCGCAGGACCTCTACTTCCTCACCGGCGCCCTGTGCGGCCTGATGGCCAACGCCAGCATGGACATGGGCCGCCGGCTGCCCGCCGACACCCTCGCCCGCGCGGCGTGGACGTACGGACGCATCGCGGGGCACCGGTCCCTGATGGGCTGGTCGCGCGGGATGCAGGCCTCGGTGGCCTTGTGGGACCGGCGTTACGAAGACAGTTTCCGGTACGCCGGAGACGCGCTCACCCACCTCAACGAGGGGTCGGGAGGGGCCAGGCTCTTCATGCTCCGGGCCCGGTCGGCCGCGATGCTGGGCCGGACCGCCGACGCGCGGGATGCGCTGCTGCGGGCCGAGGAGGCGCGCGCCCAGGGCCACCGTGACGAGCTGCACGACGAGATCGCCGGGGAGTTCGCGTTCCGTCCCGCCAAACAGCACTACTACGCGGCCGTCACCCACCTTCACCTGGGCGACGCCCCCCGGGCGATCCAGGAGGCGGGGGAGTCGATCGCGCTCTACTCGATCGACGAGCGGGAGAACCGCTCCTACGGCTGTGAGGCCATGGCCCGCGCCCACCTGGCGATCGCCTATGTCATGCAGGACGACCAGGAGGGCGCCGAGCAGGCCGTGGCGCCCTTGCTCGAACTGCCCCCCGACCGCCGGATCGAGAGTCTCGGCGCCACCCTCGCGGCCAGCCGGTCGCTGGTGTCCGACCGGATGGCACGGCAGATCGAGGGGTTCTGCTCCGTCGGCCTCACCCACACCCTGGCCGTATCCGACCAGCGGAGGCTCACCTCGTGACCATCCCCCTCGTCGCCGGGATCCCGGCGGCCCTCATCGAGGCCTGCCGTGAGGCCGGCCTCGACTCCACCGGAGCCCGGCTCCTGCGCAGCTTCGCCAGCGTCGTCTACCACCTGCCGGAAGAGGGTCTGGTGGTACGCCTGGCGACCGCCACCACCCCCGGCAAGTACGACCGCCTGGTGACCTCGATCAAGGTCACCCGGTGGCTGGCCGCGCAGGGTTTCCCTGCTACCCGGCCCGCCGAATGCCGCCAGCCCATCGCGATCGACGGCTACCTGGTGACCTTCTGGCACTACGAGGAGCAAGACGGCCCGGCCCCCGGCCCCGTCCCCCTCGGCCTGCTGCTCCGGCGGCTGCACGCGCTGCCGCCGGTGCCGTTCGACCTGCCGACCTACGACCCGTTCGGGACCATCAGGCGGGCCATCGCGGACGCCCGCGCGATCCGTCCCGAAGAGCGCGAGTGGCTGACCGAACGGTGCTCGGCGCTTTCCGACGCCTACTACGAGCGGCTGGAGTTCTCCCTGCCGTACGGACTGGTTCACGGTGACGCGCACCGGGGAAACCTGCTCCGTGCACCCGGGGGCTACCTGCTGTGCGATTGGGATTCGGTGAGCGCCGGGCCACGAGAGATCGACCTGGCGCCGACGATGGTCGGGGTCAGGTTCGGTCTGACCGAGGCGCAGCGCGACGGATTCGTCGAGGCCTACGGCTATGACATCCGCAATTGGGCCGGTTATCCGGTGCTCCGGGACACCCGGGAACTCCAGACCCTGACGGCCCTGCTCAGGAACGCCCACCGCGATCCTGACGCCCTCGGTGTGCTGCGGTTCAGGCTGGCCTCGCTCCGGGCGGGCGACGACCGTACCTGGCGCGCCTTCTAGCTCCTATACGCTGGGTCACATGTCTGTCGAGTCGCTGTTTCCCCGTCTGGAAGCCCTGCTGCCCAAGGTGCAGAAGCCGATCCAGTACGTCGGAGGTGAGCTCAACTCCACAGTCAAGGAGTGGGACGACGCCACGGTCCGCTGGGCGCTGATGTATCCCGACGCCTACGAGGTCGGTCTGCCCAACCAGGGCGTCCAGATCCTCTACGAGATCCTCAACGAGCTGCCCGACACCCTGGCCGAGCGGACCTACGCGGTCTGGCCCGACCTGGAGGCGCTGATGCGGGCCGAGGGCGTCCCGCAGTTCACCGTCGACGCCCACCGTCCGGTGCGCGCGTTCGACGTGCTGGGCGTCTCGTTCTCGACGGAGCTCGGTTACACCAACCTGCTGACCGCGCTCGATCTGGCGGGCATCCCGTTCCAGTCGGCCGACCGGGGCGACGACGACCCGATCGTGCTGGCCGGCGGCCACTCGGCGTTCAACCCCGAGCCGGTCGCGGAGTTCATCGACGCCGCCGTGCTCGGCGACGGCGAGCAGATCGCCATCGCGATCTCCGAGGTGATCCGCGAGTGGAAGGCCGAGGGCGAGCCCGGCGGGCGTGACGGCGTGCTGCTGCGCCTGGCCGAGACCGGCGGGGTCTACGTGCCCCGGTTCTACGACGTCGAATATCTGCCCGACGGGCGGATCAAGCGGGTCGTGCCCAACCGTTCCGGGGTTCCCTCGCGGGTGTTCAAGCACACCGTGATGGATCTCGACGAGTGGCCCTACCCGAAGAAGCCGCTGGTCCCGCTGGCCGAGACCGTCCACGAGCGGTTCAGCGTGGAGATCTTCCGCGGCTGCACCCGCGGCTGCCGGTTCTGCCAGGCGGGCATGATCACCCGTCCGGTGCGCGAGCGGTCGATCACCACGATCGGCGCGATGGTCGACAACGGCGTCAAGGAGTCCGGCTACACCGAGGTCGGCCTGCTGTCGCTGTCGAGCGCCGACCACTCGGAGATCGGCGCGATCGCCAAGGGCCTGGCCGACCGCTACGAGGGCACCAACGTGTCGCTCTCGCTGCCGTCGACCCGGGTCGACGCGTTCAACATCGATCTCGCCAGTGAGTTCTCGCGCAACGGCCGCAGGTCCGGGCTCACCTTCGCCCCCGAAGGCGGCTCGGAGCGGATGCGCAAGGTCATCAACAAGATGGTCAGCGAGGAAGACCTGATCCGCACCGTCACCACGGCCTACAGCCAGGGGTGGCGGCAGGTGAAGCTCTACTTCATGTGCGGTCTGCCGACCGAAGAGGACATCGACGTCCTCGGCATCGCCGACCTGGCCAAGAAGGTCATCAAGGCCGGCCGTGAGGTCACCGGGTCGCGGGACGTCCGCTGCACGGTGTCGATCGGCGGGTTCGTGCCCAAGCCGCACACCCCGTTCCAGTGGGCCGGCCAGGCCGACCACGAGACCGTCGACCGGCGGCTCATGGCCCTGCGGAACAACCTGCGCAACGACAAGCAATATGGCAAGTCGATCGGCTTCCGCTACCACGACGGCAAACCCTCGATCGTGGAGGGCCTGCTGTCCCGGGGCGACCGCCGGGTCGGCAAGATCATCCAGGCGGTCTGGGAAGACGGCGGCCGTTTCGACGGCTGGAGCGAGCATTTCTCCTACGACCGGTGGATGGCCTGCGCCGACAAGGCGTTCGACGGGGAACCGGTCGACGTCGGCTGGTACACCGTCCGGGAGCGCGAGGAGCACGAGGTGCTCCCGTGGGATCACCTCGACGCCGGCCTCGACCGCGAGTGGCTCTGGCAGGACTGGCAGGACGCCGTCAACGACGTCGAGGTCGAAGACTGCCGCTGGACGCCCTGCTACGACTGCGGCGTCTGCCCGACCATGAACACGGAGATCCAGATCGGCCCCACGGGCCGGAAACTGCTCCCGCTCACGGTCGTATCCTGAGGAGATGCCCCGGGGAGCGTTTTCCCCGAGGTGAAACGTACGAGACTGGAAGGAACACGGACCGCTGAAAAACGCTCCTGATGGACCCCCGCCCGCTCCGGTGGTGCAGCGCCTGCGTGTGCGCTACGCCAAACGGGGGCGGCTGCGCTTCACGAGTCACCGCGACATCTCGCGAGCCGTCGAACGGGCGGTCCGGCGAGCTGATATCCCGGTGGCCTTCAGCGCTGGGTTCAGCCCCCACCCGAGGATCTCCTACGCGGGTGCCGCCCCCACCGGGGTGGCCAGCGAGGCCGAATATCTCGAGATCGCGGTGACCCGCATCTGCGACCCGCAGGCGTTCCGCGTCGCTCTCGACACCTCGCTGCCGCCCGGCCTCGACGTCGTCGACGTGGTCGAGGCGCGCGTCGGCGGCCTGGCCGACCGGCTGGAGTGCTCGCTGTGGGAGGTGCGCCTGCCGGGAGCCGATCCCGGTGTGGCCGAGGGAGCGGTCAAGGAGTTCATGGCCGCGGCGGAGGTCGCGGTCGAACGCCTGACCAAAAAGGGGATGCGGAAATTCGACGCACGGGGAGCCGTGGAGTCGCTGTCCGCTGACCAGGACGATCACGTGGAGGGAGGGCCGAATCAGTCGTGTGTCATACTTCGCATGGTTGTTCGGCACGAAACTCCGGCCGTCCGACCCGACGACGTGCTCATGGGTCTGCGTCTCGTGGCCGACTTCGCGCCGCCGTCACCGCCTTCGGTGACCAGGCTGGCGCAGGGGCCACTCGACGCGTTGACCGGTGAGCCCGCCGACCCGCTCGAAGCCGACCGGGTTGGTGGAGACCACTAGGACTTGCCGCCATGGCCCCGGAAGGTGGCCGGGCGGACCGCGAGAGACGAGAAGAGCCCCCGCGCGGCGCGGAAACGCGCCCGGGGGCTGACGGGAGAGCGCCCGCATGCTCGACAACGAGCCCATTGTCGGCGATACGACAACCGCAGATACGACGAGTTCGGTGACAACGGCGAAGCCGGTCCGCAGACGGTCGGCCAGCCGACCGGCGGGACCGCCGCCGGAACCCGACGAGATCCCCCCTGCCCCTGCCATCCAGGCGGCCGTGGCGGAAGCCCTCGGCACGGCCGCTCCGGCCGCTGTCGCCCATTCGGGCGCCAACGGTTCGGCCGCACCGGCGGTCCAGGCGCAGAGCACGGCCGATTCGGCCGTGGAAGCCGCCGAGCCCGCGGAGAAGCCCAAGCGCACCCGGCGCCGCACCCGCTCCGCCGAGCCCGAGGCCCCGGCCGAGACGCTGGCCGAGGCCGTGGCTGAGACCCCGGCCGAGATCCCCGCTGACGTGCCCGCCCCCGAGGCCGAGGCCGCCGAGAGCACCCCCACGCGCCGCCGCGCCACGAGGACCCGCGCCGCCACCAAGAAGGCGGTCACGCCGGAACCCGTCGTTCCGGACGTCGCTGAGAGCGATGTGGCTCAGGACCAGGGCGCGGCCGACGCCGAGACGGCCAAGCCCGTCCGGCGGAGTCGTACAAGAAAGAAGATCGAGGAGACGCCGGAGGCGGCCTCCGACGAGGACGAGAAGCCGACGAGACGGCGCCGCACCCGCAAGAGGGACGAAGAGGTTCCCGCGGAACGATCCAGCGCGCTCAACGCCGCCGAGGCCGAGGTCGCCGCCGCGATGCTGATCTCGCTGCCCACCGAGGAGCCGCTCGACGACGAGCCGGCCGGTGAGGATCTGGAAGACATCGAGGACGGCGGCAAGCCGTCGCGGCTGGCCGACCCGTTCGGGTTCCACGCCGCCGAGCGGCCGCAGTACACCTTCCAGCGGCCCGCCGCCATATTCCAGCCGTTGTTCCAGGCGCCCGACGCCGCCGCGGCGGTTCCCGCCCGGCCGCAGCCCGCGCCGCAGCCGGAACCCCAGCCTGAGCCCGAGCCCGAGACGGTCGTCGCCGAGGAGTCCGAAGAAGACTCCGACGACGACGGCGACGAGGAGTCCGGTGAGGGGTCCCGCCGTCGCCGGCGCCGCCGTGGCGGCCGTGGGCGCGGTCGTGGCCGCGAGGAGAACGGCGAGGACCAGGACGCCGAAGAGGAGCCCCAGGCTGCCGCTGAGGAGCCCGAAGAGGACTCCGACGGCGACGACGAGAACGGTGAGGGCGGTTCGCGCCGCCGTCGCCGTCGCCGCCGTCGTGGTGGCGAGGACGAGGCGGTCGTCGCCGACGACCCGCCCAACACCGTTGTGCGCATCCGGGCGCCGCGCGCCGGGCGCACCACCACCTCGTCGGTCGACGAGGTGCAGGGTTTCCGCGGGTCCACGCGGCTGGAGGCCAAGAAGCAGCGCCGTCGCGAGGGGCGCGAGCTGGGTCGCCGGCGTCCGCCGATCATCACCGAGTCGGAGTTCCTGGCCCGCCGCGAGTCGGTCGAGCGCATGATGGTCGTGCGCCGCCACGGCGGCCGCACCCAGATCGCGGTGCTCGAAGACGACGTGCTGGTCGAGCACTACGTCGACCGCGAGGCCAGCCAGTCCTACGTCGGCAACGTCTACCTCGGCAAGGTCCAGAACGTGCTGCCCTCGATGGAGGCGGCGTTCGTGGACATCGGCAAGGGCCGCAACGCCGTGCTCTACGCCGGTGAGGTCAACTTCGACACCGCCGGGCTCGAGGGCCAGCCGCGCCGCATCGAGGCCGCGCTGAAGTCGGGCCAGTCGGTGCTGGTGCAGGTCACCAAGGACCCCATGGGTCACAAGGGCGCCCGGCTCACCTCCCAGATCAGCCTTCCCGGCCGTTACCTGGTCTACGTGCCCGACGGCTCGATGACCGGCATCTCGCGCAAGCTCCCCGACAAGGAGCGCACCCGGCTCAAGCAGATCCTGCGCAAGGTCATGCCCGAGAACGCGGGCGTGATCGTGCGCACCGCCGCCGAGGGCGCCTCGGAGGAGGAGCTGGCCCGCGACGTCTCGCGGCTGTCGGCGCAGTGGGAGAGCATCCAGCGCAAGGCCAAGTCGGCCAGCCCGCCGGAGCTGCTGTCGGCCGAGCCCGACATGACGGTCCGTGTGGTCCGCGACGTCTTCAACGAAGACTTCGCCAACCTGGTCGTCTCGGGTGACGAGGTCGCCCGGACGGTCGAGGAGTACGTCGACTACGTCGCCCCGCACCTCGGCGACCGCGTCGCCAAGTGGGACGAGGACGTCGACGTCTTCGCCGCCTACCGGGTCGACGAGCAGATCGCCAAGGCGATGGAACGCAAGGTCTGGCTGCCCTCGGGCGGTTCGCTGGTGATCGACCGGACCGAGGCGATGACTGTCGTCGACGTCAACACCGGTAAGTTCACCGGCCAGGGTGGCAACCTGGAGGAGACGGTCACCAGGAACAACCTGGAGGCCGCCGAGGAGATCGTGCGTCAGCTCCGGCTGCGCGACGTCGGCGGCATCATCGTGATCGACTTCATCGACATGGTGCTGGAGAGCAATCGCGATCTGGTGCTGCGCCGGCTGCTCGAGTGCCTGGCGCGTGACCGCACCAAGCACCAGGTGGCCGAGGTCACCTCGCTGGGTCTCGTCCAGATGACCCGTAAGCGAGTGGGCCAGGGGCTGCTGGAGGCGTTCTCGACGCCGTGTGACTGCTGCCACGGGCGCGGGGTGATCGTCTCGACCGAACCGGTCGAGGGGAAGCCCGAGCCGCGCGGCACGCAGGGCAAGATGGCCATCGAGAAGGCTGTGGCCGACAAGCTGGAGAAGACCGAGACCGGCGGTAACGCGGTCGCGGCCCACGACTCCCGCGACTCGGTGACCGACACCGTCGACGACCAGCCCCGTTCGCGGCGCCGGTCACGAAGGTCCAGGTCAGCGGATTAATTCATTACCGGCGGGCCGCTCGGTTCGACCTCGGTGCCGTAACCCGGTACCCTAGTCAATCGGCGCGCCTGGTGGCGCGCTTGGCTTCGCGCGCCCCCCTGGTTCGCCGGTTTATCTGTTAGCGATCGGATGTCGGGGCGCAGCATCCAGTAGAGAAGAAGGGTTCCGCGGTGTACGCGATCGTTCGTTGCGGCGGCAGGCAGCAGAAGGTCTCCGTCGGAGACGTCATCGAGGTCGACACGGTCGCGGGTGAGGTCGGTTCCTCACTGACGCTGCCGGCGGTCCTCGTCGTCAACGACGGCGATGTCACGCATGACGCCGCCGCCCTGGCCCGTTTTGCGGTGACCGCCGAGATTCTCGGTGAGGTCAAGGGCCCCAAGATCCGCATCCTCAAGTACAAGAACAAGACCGGTTACAAGAAGCGCCAGGGTCACCGCCAGCGGTACACCCAGGTGAAGGTCACCGGCATCGACTCTGGGAAGTAGTGACTCATGGCACACAAGAAGGGCGCCTCGTCCACCAGGAACGGCCGTGACTCGAACGCCCAGCGTCTCGGTGTCAAGCGTTTCGGTGGCCAGCTCGTGAACGCCGGCGAGATCATCGTCCGCCAGCGTGGCACGCACTTCCACCCCGGCGACCTGGTCGGCCGTGGCAAGGATGACACGCTGTTCGCGCTGGCCGCAGGCCACGTGGAGTTCGGCCGTAAGCGCGGTCGTCGCGCGGTGAGCATCATCCCGGTCGCGGAGTAGATCCGCAGCACCGGAAAGGACGAGGCGGATCGGGTAACCGATCCGCCTTGTTGTTTTGTTAATCGAAGGGATTTGACCGCTGTGGCGGATTTCGTGGACAACGTCCTCCTGCACATCAAGGCGGGGGATGGCGGCAACGGCTGCGCGTCCGTCCACCGCGAGAAGTTCAAACCGCTGGGCGGTCCCGACGGGGGCAACGGCGGGCGGGGCGGTGACGTGATCCTGGAGGTCGACGCCAACACCTCGACCCTGCTCGACTACCACCACCGGCCGCACCGCAAGGCCGGCAACGGCAAGCAGGGCGCCGGCTCCAACCGCGACGGCGCGATGGGCGAGGACCTGGTGATGGTCGTGCCCAACGGCACCGTCGTGAAGGACGCCAAGACCGGCGAGGTGCTGGTCGACCTGGTCGGGGCGGGCACCCGTTACGTGGCCGCGCAGGGCGGGTTCGGCGGCCTGGGCAACGCGGCGCTGGCCAACACCAAGCGCAAGGCCCCCGGGTTCGCGCTGCTCGGCGAGCCGGGCGACGAGATCGACATCGTGATGGAGCTGAAGACGGTCGCCGACGTGGCGCTCGTCGGGTTCCCCAACGCGGGCAAGTCGTCGCTGATCGCGGCGCTGTCGGCGGCCCGGCCGAAGATCGCCAACTACCCCTTCACGACCCTGATCCCCAACCTCGGGGTGGTGACGGCGGGCGAGGTGATCTACACGGTCGCCGACGTGCCCGGCCTGATCCCCGGGGCGTCCGAGGGCAAGGGCCTGGGCCACGAGTTCCTGCGCCACGTCGAGCGCTGCTCGACGATCGTGCACGTGCTCGACTGCGCGACCATGGAGCCCGGCCGTGACCCGCTGACCGACTTCGACGTGATCGAGGCCGAGCTGGAAGCCTACGGCTCGCTGCAGGACCGGCCCCGCATGGTGGTGCTGAACAAGGTCGACGTGCCCGACGGGCGTGAGCTCGCCGACATCGTGAAGCCCACCCTGGAGGAGCGCGGGCTGCGGGTGTTCGAGGTGTCGGCCAGCTCGCACGAGGGGCTGCGGCTGTTCTCCTACGCCATGGCGGAGATGGTCGAGCAGGCCCGTCGCGAGCGGCCGGTCGAGGAGCCGACGCGGCTGGTCCTGCGGCCCAAGAACTACGGCGAGACCGGGTTCTCGGTACGCAAGGTCAACGACGGCATGTTCCAGATCACCGGCGAGAAGCCCGAGCGGTGGATCCGCCAGACCGACTTCACCAACGACGAGGCCGTGGGCTACCTGGCCGACCGGCTGGAGCGGCTGGGGGTCGAGGAGGCGCTGATCAAGGCCGGGGCGACCATCGGCGCCGAGGTCGTCATCGGGTCGATGGAGAACGGTTACATCTTCGACTGGCAGCCCTCGGCGGGCGCCAGGGTCGCCGGGCCCAGAGGCACCGACAACCGTATCTAGGGCAACCGCATCCAGGGGGAAACGTGGTCAGGGAGCGCATCGGCGCAGCCGGGCGGATCGTCGTCAAAGTGGGATCGTCGTCGCTGACGACCCCACAGGGCATGATCGACGTCGACCGCGTCGACGCGCTGGTCGACGTGCTGGCGGCCCGCCGCGCGGCCGGCGCCCAGATCGTGCTCGTCTCCTCCGGCGCCATCGCGGCCGGGCTCGGCCCGCTCGGGCTGAAGGCCCGGCCGAAGGACCTGGCCACCCAGCAGGCCGCCGCCTCGGTCGGCCAGGGCGTGCTGGTGGCACGCTACACAAGCTCCTTCGCCCGCTACGGCCTGCGCGTCGGCCAGGTGCTGCTCACCGCCGACGACATGATGCGGCGCTCCCACCACCGCAACGCGCAGCGCACCCTGGCGCGGCTGCTGGAGCTGGGCATCGTCCCGGTCGTCAACGAGAACGACACCGTGGCCACCGACGAGATCCGATTCGGCGACAACGACCGCCTCGCGGCGCTGGTCGCGCACCTGACCCACGCCGACGCGATGATCCTCCTCTCCGACGTCGACGCCTTGTACGACGGCGACCCCCGGCGTCCGGGCGGCGCCAACCGCATCACCGAGGTACGCGGCCCCGAAGACCTCGAAGGCGTGGAGCTCGGCACCTCCGGCCGGGTGGGCACCGGCGGCATGATCACCAAGGTCCAGGCCGCCAAGATCGCCACCGGCGCCGGGGTCCCCGTCGTGCTGACGGCCTCGGCCCACGCCGCCCACGCGCTGGCGGGGGACGACGTCGGCACGTACTTCCACCCGGGCGGTCGCCACCCCGGCACCCGCCTGCTCTGGCTCGCCCACGCCGCCACCGGGCGCGGTCGTCTCCACCTCGACGAGGGCGCGGTGAAAGCGGTGATCGGGCGGCGGATGTCCCTGCTGCCCGCCGGTGTTCTCAAGGTGGAAGGCGAGTTCTCCGCCGGTGACCCGGTCGACCTGTGCGGGCCCGCGGGGGAGCTGGTCGGGCGCGGGCTGGTCAACTTCGACTCCGGCGAGATCCCCGACCTGCTCGGCCGCTCCACCCGGGAGCTGGCCAGCAGCCTGGGGCCGGAATACGAGCGTGAACTGATCCACCGTGACGACATCGTCATCCTCTAGGAGCGACCATGAGTGAGTTTCTGCAGGTGGCCAATGCGGCGAAGGATGCCGCCCGGCTCCTCGCCCCGCTGCCGCGCGCGGCCAAGGACGCCGCGCTGCGGGCCATCGCCGACGCCCTGGTCGCCCGCGCCGAGGAGATCGTCGAGGCCAACGCCGCCGATGTGGCCAAGGCCCGTGCCGACGGCACCTCCGAGGCGATGATCGACCGGCTGCGGCTCGACGTGCCGCGCATCGGGAAGATCGCCGACGCGGTCCGGGAGGTCGCGGAGCTGCCCGACCCGGTGGGAGAGGTCATCCGGGGCTCCACCCTCCCGAACGGCCTGGAACTGCGGCAGATCCGCGTTCCGCTGGGTGTCGTGGGGATCATCTACGAGGGCCGTCCCAACGTGACCGTCGACGCCGCCGCGCTGTGCCTGAAGAGCGGCAACGGCGTGCTGCTGCGCGGGTCGTCGAGCGCCTACTCGTCGAACACCGCGCTGGTGAAGATCATGCAGGAGGCGCTGGAGCCCACTCTCGTCCCTGCCGGGGCGGTTCAGCTGGTTCCGGGTCTGACCCGTGACTCCGCCAAGGAGCTCATGCGGGCGCGCGGGCTCGTCGACGTGCTGATCCCGCGCGGTGGCGCGTCGCTGATCAACAGCGTGGTCGAGGAGTCGTCGGTGCCGGTCATCGAGACCGGCGTGGGCGTCTGCCACGTCTACGTCGACGCCGCCGCCGACCAGGAGATGGCGCTGCGGATCCTGGTCAACTCCAAGGCCCAGCGGGTGTCGGTCTGCAACTCCGCCGAGACGCTGCTCGTCCACGAGTCGATCGCCGCCGAGTTCGTGCCCAAGGCCATCGCGGCGCTGGCCGAGGCCGGCGTGACCGTCCACGGAGACCCGGCGATCGCGGCCCTGGGCGGCGGCGAGGTGGTTCCGGTGACCGAAGAGGAACTCCGCAGCGAATACCTCTCCTACGACATCGCCGCCGCCGTGGTGCCCTCTCTGGAGGCGGCGGTCGCCCACATCACCCGTTACGGCTCGGGCCACACCGACGCGATCGTGACCGACTCGCAGTCGGCGGCCAAGACGTTCGTCGCGCTGGTCGACTCGGCCGCCGTGGCGGTCAACGCGTCGACCCGGTTCACCGACGGCGGCGAATTCGGCTTCGGCGCCGAGATCGGCATCTCCACCCAGAAACTGCACGCCCGCGGCCCGATGGGCCTGCCCGAGCTGACCTCCACCAAGTTCGTCTACGTCGGTGAAGGTCACATCCGGGGTTAGGCCCTGACGAGGACCCTGGTGCCGAGGCCGGCGTCGCGGGCCCGCAGGGCGGCGTCGAACCGGCTCTCGGCCTCCAGCTTCGTCAGGACGTTGCTGACGTGGTTGCGCACGGTCTTGGGGGCCAGGCACATCTCCTTGGCGATCTCCGCGTTGCTGCGGCCGTCGGCCAGGTGCTCCAGCACCTCGTGCTCACGCTGGGTCAGTTCGGGAAAGGTGGTCCGGGTCGACCGTGTGGTCAGTTTCGTACGGAGCCCGGCCGCCACCTCACAAGCGAACACCAAGTGGCCGACCCCGACGGCGCGGATCGCGGCGGCCAGCTCCCCGGGGTGGGCGCTCGTCATGACGTAGCCCCGGGCGCCCGCCCGCATGGCCGCCATCAGGCTGAGTTCGTCGGCGTTCTGGCTGACGACGATGATCTTCACGTCAGGGCAGCGGCGGGCGATGTAGTCGACTTCGTGCAGCAGGGTCAGGTCGATCAGCAGCACGTCGGGGCCGAGTTGGACAGCGGCCCTCAGCGCGTCGGGCCCGTCGTCGGCCAGCGCCAGCAGCTTGATCCCGGGGGCGTCGGTCAGCGCCCAGCGGACACCCTCGGTGTACAGGTAGGTCTCGCCGGCCACGACGACGGTAACGGGTTCGCTCATGGTCAAAGGGTGGCTTACCTCTCTTGAGAATGACTTGGCGACCACTTCAGTCACTCTCCGTGACCGTCGGTGAGACATTAGGTCCATGGATCTTCTCGTCACGCTGAGCTTCATCGTGGCCGTCGTCGCGGGGGCCGATCGGCTGTTGCTCGCGATGGAGCGGCATGGGCTGATTCGCTGGCGGCTCTCCGCCCCCCGCCCCGCCGAACGCGGCGCCCGCCTCGACCACCTGCTCCGGTGAGGCCCGCCCTGTACGACGCCGCCGCCCTCTTCGGCCGGATCGCGCTGGGGACGACGTTCATCCAGCACGGCTACGCCAAGGCGCGCGGCGGCATCGACGCCACCACCCAGGCGATGACCCAGGCGGGCGTGCCCGCGCCGCGCATGTCGGCCTGGTTCGCCACGGTCGCCGAGCTCGGCGGCGGGGTCCTGCTCGTGCTGGGGCTGCTGACCGCCGTCGCCGGGGCCATGCTGTTCGCGGTGATGTCGGGAGCGTTCCTTTTCGTCCACGTCAAGGACGGCTCGTTCGAACTCGTCACGGCTTTGGGCGCGGTGGCGGTGATGCTGGCCGTTGCCGGTCCCGGCCGGATATCGCTGGATCGGTACATCTTCCGGCGGTGACCGGCGCGCCTCCGGGGAAATGTCGTGGCGCTTCACTATGGTGACCAGACCTATGGGTGGACGTCTGGGGCGGGTCGGCCCATACGCGCTCCTGGAGCGCCTGGGTCGTGGTGGCATGGGCGAGGTCTATCTCGCGGCGACCAAACGGGGTGAGCAGGTCGCCCTGAAGATGCTCCGTGAGCCCATCGAAGGCGATGCCGACGCCCGATTAAGGCTTGATCGCGAGGTTCGCGCGCTGCGCCGGGTGGAGAGCCCTTACGTGGCGCGGGTCCTCGACGCCGACCTCTCCGGTGACCGGCCCTATCTGGTCATGGAGCACATCGCGGGCGACAACCTGCTGAACGTGGTGAAGCGCGACGGGCCGATGCCCGAGGTCGAGCTGATCCGCCTCGCGCGCGGCCTGGCGACCGCGCTGGCGATCATCCACGCCGCCGGGATCGTCCACCGCGACCTGAAGCCGGCCAACGTGCTGATCGGCGACGAGGGTCCGGTGCTGATCGACTTCGGCATCGCCCAGGTCCTCGACGCGACCCGGATGACCCAGACCGGGACCTTCCTCGGCACCCCCGGCTACGCCGCGCCCGAACTCTTCGCCGGCGAACAGGTCGGCGAACCGGCCGACCTGCACGCCTGGGCCGCGACGGTGGCCTTCGCGGCGACCGGCCGCCCCACCTTCGGCGGTGGCTCCGCCGAGTCGCAGATGTACGCCATCCTGCACGGCAAAGCCGACCTCAAGGACGTGCCGCCCGCCCTGCTGCCGCAGATCAGGGCCGCCTTCAACCGCGACCCGGCCAAACGCCCGACCGCCGCGATCCTCGCCGACCGGATGACCCGGCTGGCGCGGGCGGCCGAGGAGCATGAGGTACGCGAGAAGGAATCCCAGGCCGAGGGCGGGGAGGCCGCCGACGGATCGGCACGCGGGACCGGCGACCGCCGGGGGACCGGCGGGTCGGAACGCGGCCGCGACACGGGGCCGGGCGAGATCTCGCGGCGGGGCCGCGCGGGCGGCGGTTCGGAAGGCGGTGTCAAGGACAAAGCGGCCAAGGACAAAGCCGCCAAGAACTCCGGCGGCCGGGACACCGACGGCGGCAGGCGGGCCTCGGAGAGCGCCGCAGGTTCGGCCGATGCCGGGCGCCGGGCTTCCGGCAGCCGCGAAGGCGGCGCCGGTTCGGCTGAGGGCGGGCGCTGGGCTTCCGGCAGTCGGGAAGGCGGCGCCGGTTCGGCTGAGGGCGGGCGCTGGGCGCGGGATGCCGGCAGCGGGGAGAGCGGCTCGGGATCAGCTGATGGCGCGCGCCGCGCTCGGGAAGCCGCCGGGGCCGGTTCGGCTGATAGTGGGCGCCGGAGCCGGGACTCGAGCGCTCGGGAAACCGGCGCGGGGCCGGCCGATCCTGGCCGCCGGGCTCGGGAGGCCGCCGGGGCCGGTTCGGCCGATGGAGGGCGCCGGAGCCGGGAAAGCGGTGCGGGGGCGGCTGAGAGCGGGCGTCGTGTCCGGGAGGCCGCCGGGACCGGTTCCGCCGACGGCGGGCGCCGGGGACGGGATGCCGCCGGTCGGGAGGTCGGTGCCGATTCCGCCGCTGTGTCGGTCGAGCCGCGGCGGGGCAAGGACAAAGAGGCCGATTCGAAGCTCGGGGCCGAGGCCGTCGTGCAGACGCGGCGTAAACGGGCCGTCAAGCCGCCGGAGACGGTCCCCACGGGCGGCAACTCGCTGCTGGTGCTGGCGGCGGTGTCGGTGCCCTGTGTGATCGGGTGTGTGGTCTACCCGGTCGCCACGTTCGCGGTGACCGGGGTGTTCGTCGTGCTGGCCCGTGCCCTCTGGGTGGGGCACTGGCTGACGAAGAAGCGCCGCCCCGGACGGCTCAAGAAGGCCCTGCGGATCGGGCTGTTCCCCGTGTCGTTCTCCGGGGCGTTGATCGCCGGGGTGGCCTGGCCGGGGCTGCCCGCCGGGGCGCTGGCGTTCGGCGCGATGTGGGCGACCGCAGGGGGACGCCTGGCCCACGACTGGTGGGACCAGGCCGTGCCCGTCACGGTCGCGGGGCTCGTCTTCAGCGTCGTCTGCGGCGCGATCATCGGCCGCGAGGTCGAGAAGGTCGGTGCCGAGCTGCCGGAGCTGCGCAGGGAAGGGCTGCGCGCGCTGGCGGTGCTCGGCGGGTTCGTCGCGATCTGCGCGGCGGCGGTCCGGATCGTCGGATCGCTCTTCTAGCCCGCGCGGTTGGTTCTCGCGACGAGAACCAAGTCTTTAGTTCTCCCTCCGGGAGAAGCGGTTGAAGATCCGCTCGCCGGCGTTGACCGCGCCCTCGGCGACGTCGCGCAGCACGCCGATGAACGGGTCCTGCGACTGCGACCACGACTCGCGGTAGGACGCCGCGGCTGCCTTGACCTCGTCGGAGAGCTTGGCGTTGTGGTCGTCGGTGCGGCGGGGGTAGTCGCCGGTGAGGATGTGGTCGTATTCGCCGCTGCGGCGCCAGCGGTCGAGCTCGGCGACCCGGGTGACCGCGAACGGGTGGGTGGTGCCCAGCAGGTTCAGCACCTTGAGCAGGCCGTCGCGGACGTCACCGGCGGTGTCGTATTCGCGGGCCTGGTCGAGGAACGCCTCGATGTTCATCTCGTGGAGGCGGGAGCCGCCGGCCAGCTTCATCAGGGCGCGCAGCGCGGCGTCGGGGTCCTGGCCGGCGAGGAGACCGCCACGGTCGGCGGACATCTCGGCCTTGCGGGCCCACTCTTCGAGGGCGGCGACGATCACGCGCAGGCCGATGTAGCCGAGCGGGATCCAGGCGACCCGGGTGGCCAGGCGGGTGAGGATCTGCAGCATCGTGCCGTAGACCGCGTGGCCCGACAGGATGTGGGCGGTCTCGTGGCCGATGACGAAGCGCAGCTCCTCGTCGTCGAGCAGGTCGAGACAGCCGGTCGAGACGACGATGAACGGCTCGTCGAAGCCGATGGCCATCGCGTAGACCTTGGGATCCTGCTGGACGTAGACCTCGGGGATCCGGGCCAGGTCGAGGATGTAGGCGCTGTCGCGGCCCATGTCGTACAGCGCCCGGAACTGGGTCTCCGACGTGCGGACGGCCGAGGCGAGGAACATCAGGCGCAGGCGGCGCTCTGAGAACAGCCCGGAGGTTCGCTTGAGCACCGAGTCGAACCCGGTCAGCGAGCGCATCGCCACGAGGGCGGACCGGTCGGCGGGGTGTTCGTAGGCGCGGGAGCTGATGCCGGGCAGCGGCGTGCGGCTGCGATCGGGAGTGGTCATGCTCGGCATGCTACGTCGGTGCTTCCCTCGCCGCGCGTCGACGTTATCGTCCGAGCTATGAGAAACGGAGCCGCGACCAGGCGGCTTGGTGTCATGGGCGGCACGTTCGACCCGATCCACCACGGCCACCTGGTGGCCGCGAGCGAGGTCGCGCACCATTTCGATCTCGACGAGGTGGTGTTCGTGCCGACCGGGCGGCCGTGGCAGAAGGCCGAGCGGACGGTCTCGGCCCCCGAGGACCGCTATCTGATGACGGTGATCGCGACGGCGTCGAACCCGCGCTTCTCGGTCAGCCGGGTCGACGTCGACCGGCCGGGGCCGACCTTCACGATCGACACCCTGAGAGACCTCGCGGCGTCCTACGGGCCGGACACCGAGCTCTACTTCATCACCGGCGCCGACGCCCTGGCCCAGATCCTGGGCTGGCGGGACGCCGAGGAACTGGTCACGATCGCCCACTTCGTCGGCTGCACCCGTCCCGGCCACACCCTGCAGGATCCGGGCCTGCCCGGCGGCAAGGTCAGCCTGATCGAGGTGCCGGCGCTGTCGATCTCGTCGTCGGAGTGCCGCGACCGGGTCGCCTCCGGGCAGCCCATCTGGTACCTGGTTCCCGACGGGATCGTCCAGTACATCGGCAAGCGGGGTCTTTACCGATAGGGCGGCAATAGGCTTGATGAGCACGCCGAGGGGTGGGCACTCTGGGATCACCATCCCCGTCATGGAGGAACAAACCGCATCGTGACCGCATCTGAACGCTCAATCCAGCTCGTTTCGGTCGCCGCCGAGGCCGCGGCCGACAAGCTCGCCGACGACATCGTCGCCTACGACGTGAGCGACCGGTTGTTCATCACCGACGCCTTCGTCGTCTGCTCCGCCTCCAACGACCGCCAGGTCCGCGCGATCGTCGACGAGATCGAAGACCGCCTGCGCGTCGAAGCGGGGGCCAAGCCGGTCCGCCGCGAGGGGGAGCGCGAGGGCCGCTGGGTGCTGCTCGACTTCATCGACATCGTGGTCCACGTCCAGCACGAGGAGGAGCACGACTTCTACGGGCTCGGGCGGCTCTGGAAGGACTGCCCGGCCATCCCGCTGCCCGAGAGCGTCGCCGAGGCGGCCGCCCAAAGGGCGCGGGGTGAGGGGTGAGCCGTCGGATCGTCTGCCTCAGGCACGGTCAGACCAGCTGGAACGCCGAACACCGCTTCCAGGGGCACACCGACATCCCCCTCGACGAGACCGGGGTCGCCCAGGCGGCCCGGGCCGCGTCGCTGCTGGCGGCGCTCAGCCCCACGAAGATCGTGTCGAGCGACCTGAGCCGGGCCCACGACACCGCTCTCGCGCTCGGACGGCTGACCGGTCTGCCGGTCACCACCGACAAGGAACTGCGCGAACGCGGCGGCGGTGAGTGGGAGGGCCTGACCGGTGACGTGATGAAGGCCCGCTGGCCGGCCGAATACGCCGCCTTCGAGCCCCCGGGCGGCGAGACCGAGGTCGAGGTCGCCACCCGGGTGTCGGCGGCGATCCTGCGGTGGGCCGAGGAGATCGACGACGACGGGCTGCTCGTCGTCGCCTCCCACGGCGCCGCGCTGCGCCTGGGCATGCTCGGCGTGCTGGGGGTTCCCCAGCCGCTGTGGCACATGATCGGCGGGCTCGGCAACTGCTCGTGGTCGGTGCTGCAGCTCGGCCGCAAGGGCTGGCGGCTGGCGGAACACAACGCCGGCACCCTCCCCGAGCCCGTCAGCAGCGACGACAAGCCGGAGTTCCAGGACGACGGCACGCGATAGTCACCCCCGGGAAACGGGGTGAGTCGGCAAGAGTTGGCACATGCACTTGTTGTCCCTCTGGCGACTCAAGTCCTATCTCCGGCCCTTCAAGACCGTCGTCATCGTCAGCTGGATCGCCGCCGTAGCCGGTATCGCCGCCGGGCTCGCGATCCCCATGGTCGGCAAGGAGATCATCGACGGGCCCATCGCCGCCGGTGACCTCACCGCTCTGTTGCCCCTCGGCCTGCTCGCCCTCGCGCTGGGCGTGGTCGAGGCGGCCATGATCTGCTTCCGCCGCTGGCAGCAGGGAATCGCGGTGTTCGGCGTCGAGACCGCCCTCCGCGACGACATCTACGCCCACCTCCAGCGGCTGCCGATGAGCTTCCACGACGAGTGGCAGTCGGGGCAGCTCCTCTCCCGGGCCACCACCGACCTCAGCACCATCCGCCGCTTCTTCGGGTTCGGCGCGCTGTTCCTCGTCATGAACGTCATCCAGCTCGTCGTGGTGACGATCCTGCTGCTGCGGCTCTACTGGCCGCTCGGCCTGCTGGTCGCGCTGGCGGCGGTGCCGATCATCGTGGTGTCGGCCCGGTTCGAGACGCGCTACCGGGTGATCTCCCGGACCCTTCAGGACCGCCAGGGCGACCTGGCCACCCACGTCGAGGAGTCGGCGCTCGGGATCCGCACCATCAAGGCGTTCGGCCGCGGGGGCCACGTCTTCTCCCGGTACGACGGCCTCGCGGTCGTCGCCAAGGACACCGCGCTGGCCAAGGTCCGGCTCTCCTCCCGGTTCTTCACCTTCCTGGAGATCGTGCCGAGCGTCACCCTCGCGCTGGTGCTGCTGCTCGGGGCGACGGCGGTCGGCGGGGGATCGCTGACGCTGGGCGCGCTGGTGGCGTTCACCACGTTCGTGCTGCAGCTGGTCTGGCCGGTGTCCTCGCTCGGCTTCATCCTGGCGATGGGGCAGGAGGCGATCACCGCCGCCGACCGGGTGCTCGAGGTGCTCGACACCGAGCCCACGATCATCGGCGGCACGCTCGTGCTCGACCGGCCGCGCGGGCACCTGCGGTTCGAGGGCGCCGGGTTCCGCTTCCCGGGCGCCGATCGGGCCGTGCTGGAGGATCTCTGGCTGGAGGTGCGGCCGGGCGAGACCATCGCGGTGGTCGGGGCGACCGGCTCGGGCAAGACGACCCTGACCTCTCTGGTGCCCCGGCTCCTCGACGTCACCTCGGGGAGGGTGACCGTCGACGGCCACGACGTGCGCGACCTGACGCTGCCGTGCCTGCGCTCGATCGTGGCGACCGCGTTCGAGGAGGCGACGCTGTTCTCGATGAGCGTCCGGGAGAACGTGGCGCTCGGCCGCCGCGACGCCACCGACGCCGATGTGCGGGCCGCGCTGGAGGTGGCGCAGGCGACCTTCGCCTTCGACCTGCCCTGGGGGCTCGACACCCGCATCGGCGAGCAGGGCATGTCGCTGTCGGGCGGGCAGCGGCAGCGGCTCGCGCTGGCCCGCGCGGTGCTCGGCCGGCCGCGCATCCTCGTTCTCGACGACACGTTGTCGGCGCTCGACGTCGAGACCGAGGCGCTGGTCGAAGACGCGCTGCGCCACGTGCTGGCCGACGCGACCGGGATCGTGGTCGCCCACCGGGCCTCGACCGTGCTGCTCGCCGACCGGGTCGCCCTCCTCGACGGCGGCACGATCACCCATGTCGGCACCCATCGGGAGTTACTGGTGGGGGTGCCGGGGTACCGGGCGCTCCTGGCGGCCGAGGAGGTGCTGAGTTGACCGACTGGCGCGGGGTCGCGGCGGAGAACCGCGACGACCTCGACGACGAGGCCAACGTCCTGCTCCGGGCCCGGTCGCGGCGGCTGCTCGGCGATCTGCTGCGGCCGCACCGCAGGGCGATCTGGCTGCTCGTCGGGCTGATCGTGGTGTCGAACGCGGCGGGGCTGTCGATCCCCTACCTGGTGAAGGTCGGCATCGACACCGGCATCCCCCAGGGGAACCGCACCCTGCTGATGATCGTCGGCGCCATTCTCGGGTGCGCGGTCACCCAGGCGCTGACCCGGCAGGCGTTCCTCCGCTTCTCCGGCCAGATCGGGCAGGAGACGCTGCTGGAGCTGCGCCGCCGGGTGTTCGAGCAGTTCCAGCGGCTGTCGGCGGCCTTCCACGAGAAGTACACGTCGGGGCGGGTCATCTCGCGGCTGACCTCCGACGTGGAGGCCATCGCCGAACTGCTCGAAGGCGGCTTCGACGGGCTGATCACCGCCGTGCTGACGCTGTTCGGCACGGCCGCGATGCTGCTGATCCTCGACGTGCACCTCGGCCTGGTGGCGCTGGCGCCGTTCCCGGTGCTGTTCCTGATGACGCGGTGGTTCCGGCGGGCCTCCCGGTCGGCCTACCGCCGCAGCCGTGAGGCGGTCGCGGCGGTGATCGTCCACTTCGTCGAGTCGATGACCGGCATCCGGGCCGCCCAGACCTTCCGCCGGGAGCCGCGCAACCAGGAGATCTTCGAGGAGCTCGACGAGCGCTACCGGGCGGCCAACCTCGACAGCATGCGGCTGATCGCGCTGTTCCAGCCCGGGGTGAAGCTGCTCGGCAACGTCACCATCGCGGCGGTTCTCCTGTACGGCGGCTGGCTGGCCATCGAGGGCGAGGTCACCGTCGGGGTGCTCGCCGCCTTTCTGCTGTACCTCAGACAGTTTTACGAGCCGATGCAGGAAATTTCCAATTTTTACAACACGCTCCAGTCATCGGGAGCCGCGTTGGAGAAGCTGTCGGGTGTGCTGGAGGAACGCCCCGGGGTGGCCGAACCCCTCGTCGCGGTGGCCCTGCCGACCACACTGCCGACCACACTGCCGGCCGGCCGGGGAGAGGTCAGGTTCCAGGACGTACGTTTCCACTACCACCCCGACGTCCCCGTGCTGCACCGCCTCGATCTCGTCATCCCCGCGGGCCAGATCGTCGCCGTCGTCGGGGCGACCGGGGCCGGGAAGACCACGCTGGCCAAGCTGATCTCCCGGTTCTACGACCCCGTCACCGGCCGGATCACCCTCGACGGGGTCGACCTGCGCGACCTCGGCGAGGCCGCGCTGCGGCGTGCGATTGTCATGGTCACCCAGGAGAACTACCTGTTCGGCGGCAGCGTCGCCGACAACATCAGGTTCGGGCGGCCGTCCGCGACGACGGCCGAGGTCGAGGCGGCCGCGGCGGCGGTCGGCGTGCACGGCTTCGTCGCCTCGCTCGACGGCGAGGCGGGCAAACGGGGCGCCCGCATGTCGGCAGGGCAGCGGCAGCTCGTCGCGTTCGCCCGGGTCTTCCTGGCCGATCCGGCCGTGCTCATCCTCGACGAGGCCACCTCCAGCCTCGACGTGCCCAGCGAAAGGCTCGTGCAGCGGGCCCTGCGGACCGTGCTGACCGGCCGGACCGCCCTGATCATCGCCCACCGGCTGTCGACCGTGGAGATCGCCGACCGCGTTCTCGTGATCGACGGCGGCCGGGTGGTGGAAGACGGCCCGCCCGGCGAGCTGATCGCCGCGTCGGGCCGGTACGCGGGCCTTCATCAGGCCTGGATCGAGAGCTTGACCTAGTTCGTGCTCATTCTCCGGATGATGGGTAGATCACCCCTTATGACTCGCTTGGTGGCGCTGGGCGTGGAAGAGGAATTCCACGTCGTCGACCTCGTCAGCCGTCGGCTGACCCCTCAGGCCCATGTCGTCCTTGACGGGCTTCCCGACACGAGTTTCTCGGCCGAGCTGCAGCAGGCCGTCGTCGAGACCAATAGCACCCCGACCCTCGACCTGGCGGCGCTCCGTGCCGACCTGGTCGACCTGCGCCGTCAGCTGATCGCCTCCGCCGAACCCCATGGCCTGGGCATCATCGGCTCCGGCACCGCACCCCTGCACGGCGCCGGAGGGTTCGCGCTCACCCCCGACGAGCGCTACCAATACCTGCTCGACAGCTACCAGTTCATCGCGCGCGAGCAGTTCATCTGCGGCGGCCAGTTCCACGTGGAGATCACCGACCGCGACCTGGCCGTGCTCGTGGCGCAGCGGGTGCAGCCGTGGCTGCCCGCCTTACTGGCCGTCTCGGCCAGCTCGCCCTACTGGTTCGAGACCGACAGCGGATACGCCAGCAGCCGGGCCCTGGCCTGGCAGCGCTGGCCGACCGCCGGTCCTCTCGGGCCGTTCGAGTCGGCGGCCGAATACGACCGGGCGGTGGCCGACCTGGTCACCTCCGGGGTGATCGACGACCGGGGGATGGTCTACTTCGACATCCGGCTGTCGGCGCACGTCCCGACGATGGAACTGCGGGTGTGCGATTCGCTGCCCCGGGTCGACGACGTGGTCCTGCTGGCCGGGCTGTTCCGCGCCCTGGTCGTCCGGGAGACCGACGCCGTCGAGGCCGGCACGCCGCCCCGGCTGGACCTGCGGCCCGCGATGCTGCGCGCCACGAGCTGGCGGGCGGCCCGCTCCGGGCTGGGCGGCGATCTCATCTCGCCGCTCACCGGGAAACCGGTCCCGGCGCCGGCGCTGGTGGACACGCTGCTGAACGAACTGCGCCCGACCCTGGAGGCGGTGGGCGACTGGGAGACCGTCTCGGCGCTCGCCGCAGAGACCCTGCGGCGCGGGGATTCCGCGGGGCGGCAACGGGCGGCGTACAAGAAGAAGGGGCAGGCCACCGATGTGGTGGACCTGCTGCTGGGGGAGACCGCCGAGGGCTGATGGCGTCGGTGGGCCGTGGAAGGCGGACCGGCACGGCCCACCGGTAACCTGCTGGGCATGTTCTCCGCCTTTTCCGGATGGGTGATCGGCGCGGCCCTGCTGCTGGCCGTCGTCTCCCTCGTCACGGCGATCCGGAACCGGCCCATGGGGGTCGTCATCCTGGCCGGGCTGGTCCTGGTCGAGGTGGCCCTCGTCGTGCAGGCCGTCATCGCGTTCCCCAGGGCCGGTGAGGTGACCGAGCAGGCCACCTTCGTCGGCTATCTCCTCGGCACGATCGTCATCCCGCCGGCCGCGTTGTGGTGGGGGCGCGCCGAACGCACCCGATGGGGACCCGCCGTGATCGCCGTGGGCGCGTTCACCGCCGGGGTCATGACCGGGCGGCTGCTCCAGCTCTGGAACATGGCGTGAACACCCGCGTCAACACCGGTCCCGGCCGCCTGCTCGTCGCCGTCTACGGCGTGTTCGCGCTGGCGGCCTCGGCGCGGGCCGGGGTGCAGATCGCCTCGAAGTTCTCCGAGGCTCCGCTGGCCTACACGCTTTCCGCGTTCGCGGCGGCCGTCTACATCGTGCTGACCGTGGCGCTGGCCAGGGGGAACGGGCGGCTGGCGCTGGCGGCGTGCCTGATCGAGCTGGCCGGGGTGCTGGTCGTCGGGACGCTCTCGGTCGTCGACTCGCAGGCGTTCCCGCACGCGACCGTGTGGTCGGGTTACGGCAGCGGCTATCTGTTCATCCCGCTGGTGTTGCCCGTGGTCGGGCTTCTCTGGCTGTTCAGAAACCGCAGACTCGGGCAGGTGTGACCGTTCCCCCCTAGTTCAGGAGGAACGGCGAATGAGCACGATCGAACACACGGTGGACGTGGATGTGCCGATCCGGACCGCCTACAACCAGTGGACCCAGTTCGAGTCCTTCCCCGAGTTCATGGAGGGCGTCGAGTCGGTCAAACAGCTCGACGACCGCCGGACGCACTGGGTCGTCGAGATCGCCGGGATCCGGCGCGAGTTCGAGGCCGAGATCACCGAGCAGACGCCCGACCACCGCCTCGAGTGGCGGTCGATGGAGCGTCCGCGTCATTCCGGCACGGTGACCTTCGAGACGCTCGGCGCCGCGGCGTGCCGGGTGTCGCTGCGGATGGAGTACGACCCCGAGGGATTCGCCGAGACCGTCGGCGACGCGCTGCACATCGTGCACATGCGGGTCAACGGCGACCTCGACCGGTTCAAGGAGTACATCGAGTCGCGCGGCGGGGAGACCGGCGGCTGGCGTGGCACGGTCGACGACCGGCACGAGCCCGGCGGCACGCTGCCGGCCGACACCGGCCTCCCGGCGCCCGGACCGACCCCTCGCGCGTACGGCAATCCCCGCTACGACGAGGGCCCGCCCCTCACTCCGCCCATCGGCTGACCTGCGTGGGCGGCCTTCGGGCCGCCCATTTTGTTACGGCCAGTTTGCCTAACGGGACAAAAAGGTCCTAAACTTTGTCGAATCATAGGATGATTCGATGAGTGGGGGATTGAGTTAGGCATGGCAGCGATCGCCGCCCGCCGAAGTCGTACAGGATCGATTGCCTGGCTTGTCGCCTTGGGGATCGTGTTGGCCGCGCTGAACCTGCGCACCGCGGTCAGCAGTGTCGGCCCAGTGTTGGACCAGGTCAGAGACTCTCTCGGTATGTCGGCGGTGACCACGGGGGTGCTCACCACGCTGCCGGTCCTGTGTTTCGCGGCATTCGGCGCGGTGACCCCGGCCCTGTCCCGAAGGGCCGGGGAACACCGGCTGCTGGTGGTCGCGCTGGTGCTCACCGGCGTAGGGCTGCTGGTCCGGTCGCTGGTGGCCGACATCCCAGTGTTCCTGCTGGCCAGCGCGGTCGCCCTGTCGGGCGGCGCGATCGGCAACGTGCTGATCCCGACGCTGATCAAGCGGCACTTCCCGGGCCGTCCCGGGCCGCTGACCACGCTCTATTCGGTCGGGCTCGCCTTCGGGACGATGATCTCGGCCGCCGCCACGGTGCCGATCCAGAAGGCCGCCGACGGGAACTGGCACATCGCCCTGGGGGTCTGGGCGGCACTGGCGGCCGTGGCGGTCATCCCGTGGCTCGCGCTGCTGCGCACCGAGCCCGAGCGTGGGGCGGCCGGTGGGATCAAGCCCGGTGACCTGGTCAGGAACAAGCTCGCATGGGCCATGGCCGGCTATTTCGGTTCGCAGAGCCTGATCGCGTACGTCATCTTCGGCTGGTTCCCCCAGTTCCTGCTGGACCACGGGTTCACCGGTGAGCAGACCGGCACCATCATGGCGATCTTCGCCGCGGTCGGCATCCCGGTCTCGCTCGTGGTGCCGTCGCTGGCGTCCCGGATGCGCTCGCAGCGGCCTCTCGTGCTCGTGTTCGTCGCGATCTACGCGATCGGCTTCGCCGGGCTGATGACCGGGCACGCGATCGTGCTGTGGACGATCGTCCTGTCGCTGGCCATGGGGTCGTTCCCGCTGGCCCTGGCGCTGCTGGGGCTGCGGACCAGGACCGCCGAGGCCACCGCCGCGCTGTCGGCGTTCGGGCAGAGCGCCGGCTACCTCATCGCCGGGGCCGGGCCGCTCCTGGTGGGCCTGCTCTACCAGGTCTCCGGCGGCTGGACGCTGCCGTTCGCGCTGCTCTTCGTGGTGGTCGCGGGCCAGGCCGTCACGGGATGGTACGCGGGGGGCGATCGGGTTCTGGATGACGTACCCGATAATGGAAAATATGGACATTCGCGCATCGACCCAGGTCACCTATCCCAAGGGCGGGCTGACCGGGTCGTCGGAAGTGGTCGCGCGGGTGCCGCTGGGGGGCGGCCACGGAGTGATCGTGGCCCGGACGCCGTTCCACCCACTCGACCACGCCTGGCCGGACCAGCCCGCCGACACCGGCCTGCTCGCCGGCGCCCGGGTGGTCGACTGCCAGACCGGTGCGACTGACGGCGAATTCCTCTACATCGGCGACGAGATCCCGGTGAAGCGGGGGGCCGAGGGCTGGAAGTGGCTGGTCGTCCACATCATGGAGGAGCCCATCGAAGGTCAGGTCGAGCTGTGGGTCGACCCCGACCGGCGGCACGGCTTCTCGGCCGGGCACACCGCGTGCCATCTGACGGCGCTGGCGCTCAACGAGGCGCTGGCGCCGTTCTGGCGCAAAGAGGCAAGGACCGACAGCCTCGGCCACCCCGATTTCGACCAGTTGGCGATCACGTCGTCGCGGATTCTGAACCACGGCAGCCGGGACGTCTACCGGCTCGGGAAGTCGCTGCGGCGCAAGGGCTTCGACGCTGCCGGCCTCGATCTGGCCGCGGTGACCGCCCAGGTCCGGGAGCGGATCAAGGAGTGGATCGCGGCCGACGCGCCCGTGTGGGTCGACTGCCCCGACGAGGATCTGACCGCCCGCCGCACCTGGCGCTGCCTGCTGCCCGGGGCCGAGGCGGCGATTCCGTGCGGCGGAACCCACCTGACCAGCACGGGAGAGCTGAACGCCGTCGCGGTGGACCTCGCCTTCGACGGCGAGGAACTGGCGATGACGACGCGGGTGTCGCGGAAGTAGGCCTCGCCCGGGCCGGAGATCAGGCCTTGGATTCGGGGGCGGAGGCAGGTCGTGAAGAGCTGCCTGGCCTGGACATAAGGGTGGCCGCCCGAGGCGACCTGACCTCGCCTCGGGCGACCACTTAACAAGCCTAGGCCATGGGAGGTGGATCGGGCCAATCTGCCCCCCATCCTTTGCATCACCAGTCGCACCTTCCTGATCGATCCGACCGCTTGGCGGGCCGCTTCGAGGCAGCCGTCGACCGCCACCTCACCGAGCGGACCGGGGGCCGCGACCGCGTCTCCGGCAGACCGGACACCGTCGCCCCGGTCGATGGCCGGACGGTCCCGCCAAGTGTGTCCTGGCAGGTCAAGAGCACCGGTCCGGCTGGAGACGAGGGCTTCCCCGCGCCAGGTGACGGGGTTCCGCCGCCGAGATCGGCGAGCTTCTCCAAACGGGTGATCGCGGCGATCTTGCTCTCTTCGGGACGCGGCGGAATCTGGGCCTGAACAAGGCTCTTTCCGGCGGGCGCGAGGGAGGGATCCGGGATGAGTACCGTTCCAAAAGGCCGGCCTCCCCGCCCATGTTGCGAAGCTCTCGTGTACGGGGGCCTTCGCGGCCTCGTTTTCAGGAGAGCCTCGACCAGGGGGCGTGGAGGGCTCTTGTGCGCGTACAGAACCCGGAATTTCGCGGTTCCCTCAGGGCCGGCCAGTCCGTGGACGTGGACGGGCTCACAGATGGGACATCTTCTCCGGGTTGGCCACGACGTAGACGGTCTGGATCAGCCCGTCGGCCACCACCACCGAGAAGACCGCCACCGTTCTGCCGTCGGCCTGGACCACGACCGCCGGGCCGCCGTTGACGCTCGCGATCTCGATCGTGAGGTCGGCGGAGGAACCCTCAAGGAAGCGGCTGATGCCGCGTTCCGTGGTGATGGCGACCAGGAACCTGGCCACGTTCGCGGCCCCGGCGAGGATGTTGCGCGGCGCCCTGGCCTTGCCGCCGCCGTCGCCGACCAGCGTGACGTCTTTGGCCAGCAGGGCGGTCAGGCCGTCGAGGTCGCCCCCGGCGGCGGCGTTGACGAACCGCTCGGTGATCGCGCGGCGCTCGCCCCGGTCGACGTCGTAGCGGGGACGGCGCTCCCTGATGTGGTCACGGGCCCGTTTGGCGAGCTGGCGGATCGCGGCCTCGTCCCTGCCGAGGATCGCGCCGATCTCGGCGTGGCTGTAGCCGAAGGCCTCTCTGAGGACGAACACCGCCCGCTCCAGCGGCGACAGGGTCTCCAGGACGACCAGCAGCGCCAGTTCCACCGTGTCGGCGAGTTCGGCCTCGTCGGCGACGTCGGGGGTGGCGATCAGCTCGGGGAGCCAGGGGCCCACGTAGGACTCGCGGCGCGTCTTGGCCAGGCGGAGCCGGTCGATGGCGAGGTTCGTGGTGATGCGGACGAGATAGGCGCGCTCGTCGTCGGCGTGGCCTTCGGGCAGCTGCGACCAGCGCAGCCAGGTCTCCTGGACGACGTCTTCGGCGTCGGTGACGCTGCCGAGGATGCGGTAGGCGACCCCGAGCAGGACCTTCCGGTGCTCACTGAACATGACCACACAGACGTATCACGCGCGCGGGGCGTGACACTAACCGGGCTAGGGCTTCGCGCGGGCGGCGAGGTAGCCCGGGAGCCAGTCGTCCCGGTAGGCCGTCGTGATGGGGCCGGGCAGGGAGCCCAGGATGCGGGCCGTGAGCTCCTCGTCGGCGGAGTCGAGCATCCACGGCAGGTAGCGCCGGGTGTCGGCGCCCACCCGCTGCCGGTGAAGTTCCCCGAAGCGGGCCCAGGCCTCGGGGGAGACGGTGGCGGCGATCAGGGGCAGGGTCTGGCGTTCCTCGTGCGTCAGGTGCGCGGTGAGCCGGTCACGGAGGACCGCCACGTGTTCGGCCAGGGCCTCGGGGGTGGCGCTGGACTCGACGGCGGCCAGGGCGGGGTCGATGACCGCGTGTTCGGCCTCCATGGCGTCGAGGAGGGCCAGATCGGTCTCCGGGACCACCTCGCGCAGGGCGGGCCACAGGGCGTCGTCTTCCGACGTGTGGTGGATGTGCAGGTAGGCGGTGAACAACTCCCAGGTCACGGAGGCTTTGAGGAGCGTGCCGGGGTGGTCGGCGGGGGTCTCGGTCAGCCGGGCGATCCGGTCGAGTTCGCGTCTGAGGGCGTCGTGGAGGACGTACATCATCGTCATGTCGATGCTCATGTCGCGGACTTTATTATCAACTCGATTAACCGTCAACAACTTAACTATCTTATGCTGTCGAGGTGCGGGAGTACATCGGCTTTCTGTTGCGGACCCTCTACGCCCGCTTCGCCGCCGACGGCTCCGGGCCACGCGACTACGTGCTCCTTGAGGCGCTGGCCGACCAGGCGGCGGAATCGCAGCAGGAACTCGCCAAGGGGCTCGGCATCAACCGGACGATCATGGTTCGGCTGATCGACCGGTTGTCCGAGGAGGGGCTCGTCGTCCGGACGGTGAATCCGGCCAACCGGCGGTCCCATGTGATCTCGGTCACGTCCAAGGGCCGCGACGTCCTTGAGGGGATGCGGGCGGCCATGGCCGCCCGCGACAGCGAGCTGACCGCCGCCCTCACCCCCGCCGAGCGCGACCGCTTCACCGAGCTGCTCGCCCGGCTGGTGGGATCGGCGGGGAGCGCGGAGCATCTGGTCTCCCAGGCCCACTTCATGGCGCGCCGCCGGGGCGACGCGCTGCTGGCCGGGGCCGGGATGAAGATGCGCTACTTCGGGCCGTTGTGGACGATCGGACACCACGGCCCCTGCCCGCAGCAGCGGCTCGCCGAGGTGATGGGCTACACCGAGGCCGCCGCCGCCCAGGTCGTCGAGGAGCTGGTCGCGTCCGGTTCCGTGGCCAGGGGACACGACCCTCTCGACCGACGGCGGTACGCCCTCGAACTCACCCCCACCGGGATGGAACGGCTCGAAACCGCGCAGAGCGCGGCGGATACGCTGCAGGGAGAAGTGATCGCCGCCCTGGGAGGCCCGGCCGAGGGCGAGGAGTTCGGGGAGCTGCTCCGGAGGCTGGTGTGACCGACCGCAAGCCCGTTGGGATGGATTTCGAGACCTGGATCGACCGTCAGATCCGCGAGGCCGCCGCGCGAGGCGAGTTCGACAACCTGCCCGGGGCCGGGAAACCGCTGCCGCGCGGGCGGGACGACGAGATGGGCTGGGTCAAGCGGAAACTCGACGAGGAAGGACTCGAGTTCCCGCTGCCCGGAGGGCTGGGCCTGCGGCGGGAGGCCGAGAAGGTCCGGGCGGCCGCCGTCGCCGCTCCGTCCGAGGCGCGGGCCCGGGAGCTCGTCGAGGAGATGAACGAGCGGATCAAGGACGCGGTGCGCCATCCGATGGCCGGGCCGCCCGTGATCGTCCCCCTCATCGACGAGGACGAAGTGATCGCGGCCTGGCGGTCGGCACATCCGCCCACCCCACCGAAGGTCATCGCACCGACGCCGCCACCACGTGCGTGGTGGCGGCGGTTGCTGTACCGGGCTAGGCCGAGGGGGTACGGGGGTCGATGATCAGAGTCGTCGAGCGTTCCCCCGCGAGTTGCAGGGTGCGCAGTTGCAGGAGGGCCGGGTGCTCCTCCAGCAGGCGGGCCGTGTTCGCGAGGGAGCGCAGCGCCGCCGCCTCCGCACGGGCCTCCTCCAGTACGGCCTTGCCCCGCTCACGCGCCACGACCGCGTCCATCGCCGCGCGGCGCAGCTCGCCGGGGAGCATCAGGTCGCGGATCCGGAACTCGGTGACCTCGATGCCGAGGGGGGTCGCCTCAGCGCGTATCGGCTCGAGATCCGGGGCCGAACGGTCGGTCAGGAGCGCTTCGAGATCCACCCCGGCGACCTTGACGCGGATCGCGTCCTGGAGGGCGGCGTACAGGACCTGGATCGGCTTCGCGACGCCGTTGGTGAACGCGACCGGGTCGGTGACCAGCCACGACGCCGTCGCCGAGACACGGATCGAGACGCCGTCGCGGGTCAGGACCTCCTGGCCGGGGACGTGCATCAGCTGGGGCCTGACGTCCACCGTGACGTGAGACGTCCGCCGGGGGTTGTACCGGTGCCGGCCCGGGCCCAGGACCTGCTCGAACCTGCCGTCGCGGAACGCCAGCACGCGCTGCCACTCCATCACCGTGATCGTCGCCATCTTGCTCACCCCTTTTCGTCGCTTTGCGGAGGACGGCCTCCGGCGGGACGCGCGGAGCTTGGGCGGGGGCACTCCGTCCGTGGACGGGAGCCCGCAGGGCCCGCACAACCGCATCGAACTCGACCCGCCGGAGGTCGCCTTAGGGAGTCGAACCCATGGTCTAGTGACCTGCCAGAGAAGGATGGTGCGACGCGATACGGGGAACGCGGACCGGCGATGTCCGGGGCGCCCCTGCTGTGCCGCACCGAGATCAACGGTAGGGGTGAGTTGCGCGGTATGCGAAGGGATTTCGGGGGCGCGGCTCGCGTTCACCCCTCCTTCCAGAATCCGCTATGCTGGCACAGCACTTCGCGCAAGCGAGTGCGGCGGGGCTATAGCGCAGCTGGTAGCGCACCTCCATGGCATGGAGGGGGTCTGGGGTTCGAATCCCCATAGCTCCACTGGCGAATGGATGGCTCGTGGTTGTTGCCCCTTCGGGGCACCTGCCACGGGCCATTCGCCATTTCTGCATACGGGGGGACGACCCCCCGAACCCCCCGATACGAGAGGGCTGTCGCCCCCTCGCGCTCCCCTGGCCGCTCTCGCGGCCCGGCATCGCTGTCGCTCTGGGGTCGCTGCGCTCCCTTGCGAAGAGCTCCGCCCCTCGCTCTCCCCGGAAGGGCCTCGCTATCGCTCGGGTGGAGCTCGCTTCGCTCGGATGATGGATTAGAGCCGCGCCGGACCGGCTGAGATGTCGATTTGATCTTCTGAGTGACCAACTGAGTTACTGCGGCCTGGTGGATCGCTTCATGGCATAAGCGTTGAGCGAAGTTGACGCGATAAACGTGGATGAGTTCATGGAAACGGGCCCGATGGAACGGCTCGTCGGCCGCAGGGTGCTTCAGGTGTGAACCTTCGGGTGATGCTTTCCCACCTCCGTCGTGTGAATTTCCGTGTGAGCTCCCTATTTCCACAGCGGGTAATTCGACGTACTCCGTCGGTGCCGACATCGCTGTACTCCTGGGTGACAACCGTCGTATTCACCAGGAAGGAACAATCGTGACACTCAAGAACGGTCTCCGCGCGCTGGCGATGGGAGCCCTGCTCACCGTCCCCATCGCGGCCGTCAGCGCCACGCCCGCGATGGCCGCCACCAATGTCGTGGCGTCCGGCGGGCAGCTTTTCGTCAGCGCGGGCTTCGCCGACGACGACATCTCCATCAACGTCGAAGGCGGTTTCCTCGTCGTCAGGAACTTCAACGACGCCATCTTCGCAGGCAGCGTCACCTGCACGAACGTCGATCCCCGCACGGTCCGGTGCGCCGGCGCGGGCATCACCAAGATGCTGGTGCGCACCAACACAGGGGCCGACACGGTGCGGAACAACACCGCCCTCCCGGCCCAGGCCTTTCTCGGGCCGGACGGTGACCTCTACTACGGCGGCTCGGCCCGCGACCTCGTCTCAGGCGAGGGCGGCAACGACCTCATTGACGGCAACGTGGGCAATGACGTCCTGATCGGCGACGAGGGCGGATTCGACCAGGTCTTCGGCGGTCCGGGCACAGACCTGTGCACGGCCGAGAAGGAGACCACCTGCGAGGGCGAGGCGTGACACCGAAGGACATCGGACCCGGTAGGGCTCGACAGGGTCCCCAGGGTTGCCGAGGCCGGCCTCATTCGGACCGGCCTTCCAGCCGATCTCGTTGCAGGCCCGGTGTTCGCGCGTCTTGACCTGCAGCGTGGCGTGGGCGACGCCATCATTCATGAGGCATCTCGGTCCGGCTGATCGAGTCGAGTAGACGAGCGTTGGCTCCTTGCGAAATGGATGGCTCGTGGTTGTCGGCCCTTCGGAGCCAACTGTCGCGGGCCATTTCGCGTTTGCGTACACGGGGGACGACCCGTCGAACCCCCGATGCGAGAGGGCTCGCGCCCCCTCGCGCTCCCCCTAGCCGCTTTCGCGTCCTGGCGTCGCTTTGCTCCAGGTCGCTGCGCTCCTTGCTAAGGGCTCCGCCCCTCGTGATCCCCGGCTGGGCCTCGCTTCGCTCGGTCACGGTCTTTGCTTCCGAGAAGGCGGCCCCGACTTCGAACCTTCAACTATGACTCGATGAGTTCGTCGAGTTTATCTACTGATCTCGGTGTGCCCAGTTCCTGGGCGGCAGACGTCAGACGCTTGTGGTAATCCGAAGAAATGGGGAGTTCGTCCTCATAGATCCACGAGCACATCGTGTCAAAGGCCAGTTCCTCCTCGCCCACGCTCATCAAGTAACGAACATCGGCGATAACCTCCTCCGACGTCAGGGGAGAGTCCTCAAGAAGTTGTGAGATGAGGGCTCGGAGGTACTGATATCGCTCCATCTTTCAGGGTCCTTTTCCCGCATAGACTCTTTGATCTCCGGTGACGGCGGTGCGTCGGTCGCCAGGTGGTGTTGCCGCCGAGTTTCCAGGTCAGGACCGGTCTGCGTGGCCTTCAATAGCGCCTGGTGAATGAGCCTTGGCGTATTCCGTGCCGGTGCGGCGGGGTGTGTCGCCTGCGTAGGCGGCGCGAGTTCCCGGCCTCGCCGAAACGAAAGCTACAGGTCGCTTGGCTCGAATGGTTGGAGGACTCCCCGGCTTTCAAGGGTCCGCCGACCCTCGGGGACCGCGTGACCGTGCCATTCGGTGGGTGGACGCGGGTGGGGACCGGCACCGAACAGCTGTTGACGGGTCGTCGCGGCGGGTGCCCGTCTCATCCTCCACGCCAGTCACATGGATGCCCGCGCGTTCTCGTCGGGGGTGAGGGTGTCTCGGGGTGGGCAGACGCGTGTTGACGAAGCATCGGGCCCTTGGCACTATGTTGGCGATTCGTCCGCTTATCGCCTTTTCGGTGATGGACCTTGGGGCTCTCGCCTCCTGTGCTCGGCACGTCCGTCCGAGAGCCGAATCGATCGTGACGTAGAGCGGGTTCGCGTTCGTACCTCAAGCGGATGCTTGCTGCGGCGCCGAACCTCGAGTGATCAGAATCCAGGAGACCAGACATGGTGGTTGACGACGACATCTCCGGGTGATCCCGGAATGGATCGGCCGCAGGCAGGCGCGTGAGAACGCTGCCGCCGTGGCCATGTCGTCGTTCCTCCATTCCTGTTTCCTGCTGGGCGGCTTCGGCGCGCCCGCGTCACGTACGAGGTTCTCGCATGTCCGATGCGTTCATCGTCTGTTCCCACCTGTCCTTCTCCTGGCCCGATGACACCCCGGTGTTCCAGGAGCTCTCGTTCACCGTGCCTACGGGCCGGACCGGCCTGGTGGCGCCCAACGGCGCCGGCAAGAGCACGTTGCTCAGGCTGATCGCCGGCGCGCTTCGCCCGGCGGCCGGCTCGGTCATGGTGGAGGGGATCCTGGGGTATCTGCCCCAGACGCTGCCCCTCGCCGGTGATCTGACCGTGGCGGAGGTCCTGGGGGTCGCCGCGGTGATCAGGGCCCTGGACGCCATCGAGTCCGGAGACGCGAGCGAGGAGCACTTCACCACGATCGGCAACGACTGGGACGTCGAGGAGCGCACCCGTGCCCAGCTCGACCGGCTGGGCCTCGGCGACGTCTCCCTCGACCGGCCTCTGCGCACCCTCAGCGGCGGGCAGGTCATCTCGCTCGGGCTGGCCGCGCAGCTGCTGAAGCGGCCCGATGTCCTGCTGCTCGACGAACCGACCAACAACCTCGACCTCGACGCCCGCCACCGGCTCTATGCGGTGCTCGACGACTGGAGCGGCTGCCTGCTGCTGGTCAGCCACGACAGGGCGCTGCTCGACCGCATGGACCGCATCGCCGAACTCGACCGGGGCGAGGTCCGGTTCCACGGGGGGAACTTCACCGCGTACGAGGAAGCGGTGCGCGTGGCGAGGGAGGCCGCCGAGAAGAACGTCCGCAACGCCGAGCAGGAGGTCAAACGGGAGAAGCGCGAGCTGCAGCAGGCTCGCGAGCGCGCTGAACGCCGAGCGGGCAACGCCGCCCGCAACCTCAAGAACGCCGGCCTTCCGAAGATCTTCGCCGGGACGATGAAGCGCAACGCCCAGGAATCGGCGGGGAAGGCGAACGAGACGCACACCGCTCGGGTCAGTCAGGCTAAAGCCCGGCTGGACGAGGCGGGGCGTGCCCTGCGCGACGAGCAGAAGATCGCGCTGGAGCTGCCCGGGACCAACGTTCCGGCCGGGCGCACGGTCTTCCTCGGACGGGGGATGCAGGTCCGCTACGGTGACCGGCCACTCTTCGCCGGGGAGGGCGCCGATCTGACGATCCGGGGGCCCGAGCGCATCGCCCTGACCGGCTCCAACGGCGTCGGCAAGTCCACCCTGCTACGCGTGATCAATGGCGAGTTGGAGCCGGCGGGCGGCGAGACCAGGCGGGCCGATGGCCGGGTCGCCTACCTGTCCCAACGGCTTGACCTGCTGGACCTGGACCGCACCGTGGCGGAGAACCTGGCCGCGTTCGCGCCCGGGATGCCCCAGGCGCAGCGGATGAACCTGCTCGCCCGCTTCCTGTTCCGCGGCTCCCGCATCCACCTGCCTGTCGGCGCGCTGTCCGGTGGCGAGCGGTTGCGCGCCACCCTGGCCTGCGTCCTGTACGCCGAACCGGCGCCCCAGCTTCTCCTGCTGGACGAACCGACCAACAACCTCGACCTGGTCAGCGTCTCCCAATTGGAAAGCGCGCTCAGCGCCTATGAAGGCGCTTTCGTGGTGGTCAGCCACGACGAGCGGTTCCTCACCGAGATCGGGGTGAACCGCTGGCTGCGGCTCTCCGAGGGCCGGCTGACGGAGACGGGGACGACCTCGTCGTGATCGGCCCGCACTCCGATCCCGTTGGGTCCCCTTCCGCTCTGCTCGCCCACGATCTCGTCCGCACGTTCGGCACCCGGCGGGTGCTCGACGGGGTCTCCCTCACCGCCGCCCCCGGGCACCGGATCGGGCTGATCGGTGACAACGGTGCCGGGAAGTCCACCCTGCTGCGGCTGCTCGCCGGGACGGACGAACCCGACTCCGGCACCGTCGTCCGGCCCGCTGACCTAGGCTTCCTGCACCAGGAAATGCCGTTCGACGCCGCGTCGACCATCGCCGACGTGCTCGACGACAGCCTGCGCGGAGCCCGTGAGGACCTCGCCGAACTCGACAGGCTCAGCCGAGCGCTCGCCGACGTCCCCGAGGACCGTCCCGACTACGCGGGTCTTCTCGGCCGGTACGGCGAGCGGCTCCACCACGCGCAGGAACACGAGGCCTGGGACGCCGACCGGCGTGCCGAGATCGTCCTCGCCGGGCTCGGCCTCGGGAGGACACCGCACGATCGCGCACTCGGGTCCCTGTCCGGCGGGCAGCGCAGCCGGCTCGCGCTGGCCGCGCTGCTGGTACGGCGTCCCGCGGCGCTGCTGCTCGACGAACCCACCAACCATCTCGACGACGCGGCGACGGCCTTTCTGGAGGAGCGGCTGCGCCGCCTGCCCGGAGTCGTCGTGCTGGCGAGCCATGATCGGGCGTTCCTCGACGCCGTCTGCACGGACCTGATCGGCCTTGATCCGGCGGTGGGCGGCCCCGTCCGCTATGGCGGCGGCTACACCGCCTACCAGGCCGAGAAGCGCGCGGAGCGGCAACGGTGGCAGCGGCGCTTCGCCGGGGAACAGGAGGAACTCGCCGCCCTGCGCCGCTCGGCCGCCCTGACCGCGTACCGGATCGCGCCGGGCCGCGTGAAGCGCGACAACGAGAAAATGGGCTACGGCCACACCAGTGGCCGCGTGCAGAACCAGATCTCGCGGCGGGTACGCGACGCCACCCGCCGGCTGGAGGAGCTGGAGCGCGACCAGGTCGCCGAACCGCCGGAACCGCTGCGGTTCCGGGCCGCCGCACTCGCCTCCGGATCTCCCGAGGGGATCCTGCTGGCACTGCGGGGCGTCCGCGTCCCCGGCCGGCTGACGCTGGATCGCCTCGACGTGTCGTCCACCGATCGGCTGCTGGTCACCGGAGCGAACGGGGCGGGGAAGTCGACGCTCCTCGCGGTGCTGGCCGGGCGGCTGGACGCCTCCGGAGAGGTGCGACGGCGGGACGGGCTCACGGTCGGCCTGCTGGCCCAGGACACGCTGTTCGACCGGCCGGACCGTACCGTGCGGAGAACCTACGAGCTGGCGCTCGGCTCTGATCGTGCCGAGTCGGTCCCGCTGGACTCTCTCGGCCTGATCGATTCACGAGACCTGGGCAGGCGGGTCGGGGAGCTGTCGGTCGGCCAGCGCCGGCGACTCGCCCTGGCGCTGCTCGTGGCGGGCCCGCCGGAGTTGCTGCTGCTCGACGAACCCACCAACCACCTGTCGCCCGGTCTCTGCGACGACCTGGAGGAGGCCCTGGGCACGGGGCCCGGCGCCATCGTGATCGCCAGCCATGACCGTTGGCTGCGATCCCGCTGGTCAGGCCGCGAAATCCGACTGTGAACTCTGATGCTGAGCGGGCCGCGGGCGGTGTGGGGTCGATCGTCCGCGGCCCACCGGGTCTCATGTCAGTTGCGTAGGGTCCACCGCTGGTTCGTGCCGCCGTTGCAGGACCACAGGATGAGCTTCGTGCCGTTGGCGGTGCCGCCGCCGGAGGCGTCCAGGCACAGGCCGGACTGGACGCCGGTGATGGTGCCGTTGGAGTTGACGTTCCACTGCTGGTTGGTCTGTCCGTTGCAGTCCCAGATGATCACCTGGGTGCCGTTCGTGGTGCCCTGGCCGTTGGCGTCCAGGCACTTGTTGCCGAACACCTGCAGCTGCTTGCCCGAGGTGTAGGTCAGGCGCTGGTTGGTGCCGCTGCCGCAGTCGTACAGCTGCGCCTGCGTGCCGTTGGCGGACGAGCTGCCGGTGATGTCCACGCATCGGTTCGACTGGGCGCCGACGATCTGCTGGCCGCCGCCGCTGCTGCCGCCGCTGCCCTGCCTGACCAGCGACGCCGACGCCGCGGAGCGGTTGCCCTGGGCGTCCACCACGAAGAGCCGGTATTCGCCGTTCGTCGTCGGCACCGCAATGGAGGTCGCGGTTCCGCCCGCCCTGGTCATCGTGGCGCCGGCGGTGAAGGAGGTCGTGCCCGAGGGAGCGAGCCAGACGCTCTTGGACGAGTCGCCGGTGCTGCGGATGGGGATCGAGGTCGTGCCGCTGCTGGTGTACGTGCTGGCGGGCAGGACGTAGTCCGGCAGGGACAGGTTGCTCTGCGGGATGATGTTCCGGTAGGCGTCCTCGAGCCCGGAGTTCACGGCGATGCCGTACGCGGCCGCCGGCCAGACATAGTCGGACGAGACGATGATGTCGTGGACCGTGCTGTTCGGCAGGACCTTGTTGGAGACCTTGTTGATCGGCCCGTAGGTCTGCGTGATGCTCAGGTCGTGCTTACGACCCCAGTCGTCGGAGTTGACGAGCCACGTGATGTTCTTGTCCACGCTCAGGACGTTGTCGCGGAAGACCATGTTGCCCGAGCCCTCGTCCGGGTGGAGTCCGTACTTGTGACCCGACGGGACGCCCTGCATGTAGTTGTTGGTGATCGTGGTTCCCGGCTGGTTGCCCAGCGTGTAGACGGGAGCCGTGTCGCTCAGGCGCTGCACCGTGTCGATGAAGTGGTTGTAGCTGATGGTGTTGTTCTTCGCCACGGTGGTCGGCACGTTGGGCCGGATCGAGCCGGACGACCCGTCGAAGTTCCACCAGCCCCAGCCGAGCGTCACCCCGGACCACGGCGTCTTCTCGATGCGGTTGCGCTGGATCGACAGCGTGTCGGCGAAGTAGGCCGAGATGGGGCTGTGCCCGTTGAACAGCACCGCGCTGTCGTAGATGTAGTTGTTCTTGATCTCGATGTTCTTGGGCGCGCCCTCGACCGCGGCGGTGTACTTCTCGCGGTTGGACGAGGTGTGGTCGCCGATGTAGACGTGCTGCGGATGGCCCACGGTGATGGCCGATCCGGCGACGTCGTTGGTGTAGTTCCCGATCAGCTGCGTGTTCACCACGTCGTTGACCATGTTGATGCCGTCGACGCCGGTGTGCTGGATCCGGTTGTTCTGCAGCACGAGCCCGTCGGCGTTGTCGATCTGGACGATGCCGGGCGCCGTGTCGACGTTGCGGTAGGAGTAGGCGTGGAAGTTCTGCTTGGCGTAGACGGTCGCGCCGAGGTTGCCCTGCTGGGCCTGCTTGAGCACCGAGCCGTTCACGTTGAACAGGTTCCAGTCGGAGTGCTGGATCGTGAGGCCCGAGAAAGTGATGTTCTTGGCGCGGGCGCTCGTCGAGGTGCCGGCGACCTTGATGAGGGTGGTCACGTTGTTCGGGGCGAAGACGGCCGCCGTCGACATGTTCTCGGAGCCGGCCTTGTAGTAGTAGAGCGTCTTGGTCGTCTTGTCGAAGAAGAACTCGCCCGCCGTGTCGAGGAACTCGTAGGCGTTGCTGACCTTGTGCGTGCCGCCGACCTGCGCGTTCCCGTTGTAGGCGCCCTGGGCGATGGCCGCGCCCGGCTGCTGGAACGTCGCGATGCGGTTCGAGCCGTCGGAGGTGACCTGCTGGACCCCCACGATGGCCGTGGTCCAGGTCGTGCCCGTCTCGATTTCGATGTCGTTCTGGTTGCTCGAGACGGCGGGGAAGTCACTCAGGCTGTACTTCGATCCGGCGCACTGCGAACCCGATTCCCATGCCCACGACGCCTGCCCGGCCGTGATGTTGTAGGTGCCGTAGCAGCCCGCCGAGTTGATGGTCTTCGAGGCCATGTACGCCCGCTTGTCGTTCACGTAGAGCGCGCGGAGCTTGTTGGCGCGGTTCAGCGGGGCCTTCCAGATGTTGCCGCTGTGCTGCGTCCACCCGGTCACCTGGACGCCGCCGCTGAGGATCGGCGTCTCGTTCTGGTAGGCGGCGTAGATGACCCGGAAGCCGTTCGTGCCGGAGTCGGCCGGCGTGAAGTCGATGGTGCTGCTGACCGGATAGGTGCCCCCGCGAAGATAGACGTAGATGTCGCCTGTCATGCCGGAGTTGATCGTGCGGACGACGTCCCGCGCGCGCTGCACGGTCTTGAATGGTGACGTGATCGTTCCGGTGTTGTCGTCGTTGCCGTCGGGGGCGACGTAGTAGGTGGCCTGGGTCGCCGCCGAGGCCGCCGAGCCACCTGCGAAGGTCGGCAGCAACACGGTGGCGACGAAGACCGTAAGCGCTGCTAACGCCTTCCCGGTCGTGGATAAGGCTGACTTCACGCTCTGTTCCTCTCGCTGGTTCCAGGCAGAATGTTCGCGCTAACACGTCGGCCAGGGCCAAACGTATGACGTATGCCGACTAATGTCTGGGGGCAATGTCGCACCAACATGGGTGTCTGGCAACAGTGGACAGAGACGGAGCAGGCAACGGATGTAACTTTCATGAAACGTCGCCGGTGCCCGGCCGAGACGATCAACACGATCGGTCCATGGCGACTGTCATGGGCGACCAGTGACACCGCTGTCCCGACGTGGACCGATACGCCGATCCCGCACAGCGGGGGCTCTCGTGCGCGTACTTTTCCATGGAACGCCGGGGCCGGGAGCGACGATCATCTGGTGTGCTCCTGAGCAATCGCGCGGTCTTCGCCAGCTCCGACCTCGACGAGGTCCGGGTCGAGGTCGCCAAGGTGTTCTGCCCGCATCGGCTGGACCTGGTCGGGGATGCGGATCTGCTGGCGGCCCGGTTCAACTCCGTCCAGCTCGGCTCGGTGCGGGTCAGTTACCTCGACTACGGGGCCGACGTGCACATCGAACCGGGGGACCTCGACACGTTCTTCCTGGTCATGATCCCGCTCGTGGGGCGGAGCCTGATCAGGGCCGGGGACCAGGAGGTCGTCTCCACCCCCTCGCTGGCCGCGATGCCCTCGCCGACGCGTCACCTCGACATGCGGTGGGCCGCGGGGTGTCCCCAGTTGGTGATCAAGTTCGAGCGGACCTCCATCGAGCGCTCGCTGGAGCAGATGCTCGGGGAGCGGCTCGGCGATCCGGTCGTCTTCGATCTCGGCATGGATCTGAGAATGGGGTGGACGCGGTCCTGGCGGGACATGGCCGATCTGCTCGTCAGGGACGCCGAACGCGACGACGGGCTGACCGGGCATCCGCTGGCCATCGCGCATCTGGAGAACGCGCTGATCACGCTGCTGCTGACCATGCAGCCGTCCAACTATCTGGAACGGCTCCGGGCGCCCAGGCCGGCCGCGCTGCCGAAGGTCGTGCGCCGGGCGATGGAGTTCATCGACGGGCACGCGCACCTGCCGCTCACCACGTCCGACATCGCCCGTGCGGTCGCGGTCAGCAGCCGCTCGCTCCAGGAGGGGTTCCGCGCGCATTCCGGGCTGACTCCGACGGCCTATCTCCGGCAGGTGCGGCTGGCGCGGGTGCACGACGAGCTCAGGGCGGCCGATCCCGCCAGGGCCACGGTGACGACGGTGGCGGCCCGGTGGGGGTTCCTGCACCAGGGACGGTTCGCCGCGCTGTACCGCGCGCGGTACGGGATGCCGCCGTCGGAGACGTTGCGCACGGGCTCGGCGTCAGGTGGATGAGATCCGCGCTCAGTGGATAGCCGGGGTGGACGCGGCGACCGTACCGTTCTTGTCAGGCGCCGATCGACATCTCCACTCCTGACACAGAAGGAACACCTCACCATGCGCGACATCCTCATCGTCGGCGCCGGTCAGGCCGGCCTCCACCTGGCCATCGGCCTGCTCCAGCACGGCTACGACGTCACCGTGATCTCCAACCGCACCGCCGAGGACATCCGCGACGGCCGGGTGATGTCGGGCCAGGCCATGTTCGGCACCGCCCAGGCCCACGAGCGTGAGCTCGGCCTCGACTGGTGGACGGACGTGTGCCCGCCCATCGAGGGCATCGCCCTCACGGTTCCCGGCCCGGACGGCGGCAAGGCGCTCGACTGGATGGCGCCGCTCGACGTCCCGGCCCGGTCGGTCGACCAGCGGCTGAAGATGCCGGCCTGGCTGGGCGAGTTCGAGCGGCTCGGCGGCAAGCTCGTCCTGCACGACGCCACCCCGGAGGACCTGGAGAGCTACGCCGCCCGATACGACCTGGTCCTGGTCGCCGCGGGGAAGGGGCCGATCGCCTCGCTCTTCGAGCGCGACCCCGCGCGTTCTCCGTACACCGCTCCGCAGCGGGCGCTGGCGGTCACCTACGTCAACGGCCTGGCTCCCCGGCCCGATCACTCGGCGGTCTGCTTCAACCTGCTCCCCGGGGTGGGGGAGTACTTCGTCTTCCCCGCGCTCACGCACACCGGGCCCTGCGAGATCATGGTGTTCGAGGGCGTGCCGGGCGGTCCGATGGACTGCTGGGGCGACGTGCGCGGCCCGGCCGAGCACCTGGCGCGCAGCCGCGAGATCCTGGAGACCTTCTTCCCGTGGGAGGCCGAGCGCTGCGCCGGGATCGAGCTCACCGATGCCAACGCCGTCCTGACCGGCCGCTTCGCGCCCACGGTCCGCCGTCCGGTCGCCGTGCTGCCCTCCGGCGCGCCGGTGCTCGGGGTCGCCGACGTCGTGGTGCTCAACGACCCGATCACCGGGCAAGGCAGCAACAACGCGGCCAAGTGCGCCGCCACCTATCTACGGGCCATCGTGGAACGGGGCGGGCAGCCGTTCGACGCCGACTGGATGGGGCGGACCTTCGACCTCTTCTGGACGCGGGCCCAGCACGCCACGAACTGGACCAACGCCCTGCTGGCCCCGGCCGAACCCCATCACCTGGCGCTTCTCGGCGCCGCCGGGCAGCATCCGGAGATCGCCTCCCGGTTCGTCAACGGGTTCGACGACCCGACCGACTACGCCGAGTGGTTCATGGACGCCGGCCGGGCCGGGGCCTACCTGAACAGGGTCGCGGCATGAGATCGCTGCGGGAGGCCTTCGGTCAGTTCGCGACCGGGGTGGCGGTGATCACGACGGTGACCGACGACGGTGAGCGAGCCGGGGTGACCGTCAACTCCTTCACCTCGGTCTCGCTCGATCCGCCGCTGGTGCTCTGGTGCCTGTCGAACCGGGCGCCCAGCGCGTCGATCTTCCTGCGGGCGGGGCGGTTCGCCGCCAACGTCCTGGCGGCCGACCAGGACCATCTGTCCCGGCGCTTCGCCACACCGTCCGCCGACAAGTTCGCCGGGGTGGAGTTGCTCGGCACTCCGCTGCCGATCCTCGCGGGCGCGCTGGCCAGTTTCGTCTGTCGTACGGAGCGCGTGTACGACGGCGGTGACCACCACATCTTCGTCGGAGAGGTGGAGCGCTACCAGCGGGGCGCGGGGGAGCCGCTCGTCTTCCACTCCGGCCGATACCGGGAGTTCTGGCCCGAGGTGACGGTCGGCGGGGCCGCGTAACCCCGGGTAAGACAGCGGAGCAGACCATGGACGGCGGTGTCTTGGGACACCGCCGCTTTTGGTCGTCCCGGTGACGTGCGAAAGGCCGGCCTCAGCTTGTTCGGGTCACGCGTAGAGGAAGTAGTAGCGGTACCGCTCCTCCCACTCGCAGTCGTAGTCGTTCCACCAGTTCTGGTGGACGCCCTGGGTGCCGATTCGCTCGCACTCCGACTCGTACCTGAAGACGCCGGCCAGCCTGTCGGCCTGGGCGGGGGCGGCGCCGATCGTCAGGAACGCTCCGAGGACCACGACGGTCGAGACGAGAACAGCGCGTGCCTTTCGCATTCGTCCTCCTGTGACTGTGGAGATCATGACGGCGGACATTATCACCAACTGCGCGCAAGGAAAATTGTCACGGTCGCTCAGGGCGGCGGATTCGTTGAAAGTTTCATCGGCGGACGCCACCGGATGCAGGTGTGCGCGGTAATTCACCGTCAGTAAAGTCGGAATTACTTTCCGGCTCCTGTCCAATTCCGGACACGGCGGGCCCAGGAAGGCCTCGCAGGTGCGTATCCGACGGCGTGTGCAGGGCATGCATGATCTGTACATCTTCGCGCCGTGTGTGATGTCTACCGTCCGATTCGTGCTGCTCTTCCTGTTCGAATGAATCGATGTAAACAACACTTTGACCGTCGTCACTTTCTTGGCATATCGTCGCCCCGCCCATATCGATGTAAGCCGCGACACTCGAACACGTCGTTCTCGCAGGCGCTACGGTCGGCGTGCTGATCGCGGCTGTCCCGGCACCGGAGGAGACACGGACGGTCACCGGGGAAAGCGGCGATCATCCGACTGACCGGAGTCGCAGAATGCAAGATCGAACCCGCATGTCCATGGTTGTCGGCATGGTCATGACCATGCTGGCCACCATCGGCGTCACCGTGGCCATCGCGCCACCGGCGCACGCAGCGGTGATCAGTGACATCGCCTACGCGTCCGCATCACCGGCCGGCACCAGGGGGCATCTGCTGGACCTCCACCTGCCGTCCACCGGCATGACGCCGCGGCCGCTGATCATCTGGCACAGCGGCTCGGCGTGGACGAGCGACGACACCAAGGCCGACGCGGCCGCGATCGCGGCCATCTTCAACCCGCTGGGCTTCGCGGTGGCCGGCGTCAACGTCCGGTCCAGCGCCCAGGCGATCTTCCCCGCCCAGGTGCACGACATCAAGTCGGCCATCCGCTGGCTGCGTGCCAACGCCGCCACCTACCAGATCGACCCCAACCGCATCGCGATCGCGGGCGACTCGTCGGGCGCCTGGCTGACGGAGATGGCCGTCTTCTCCGGCGGCGTCGCGGCACTGGAGGGCACCGTCGGCACGACCGGCGTCTCCAGCGCGGTGAACGTGGGGCTCGCGTTCTACAGCCCGACCGACTTCCTGCAGATGAACTCGCAGAACCTGCCCACCGGGGGGCTCGACCACAACTCGCCCGCCTCCCCGGAATCCCTGCTGGTCGGCTGCCCGATCCAGACCTGTCCGGCCGCGACGGCCCTGGCCAATCCGATGACCTACGTCGACTCAGGCGACCCGCCGCTGATGTTCATGCACGGCCAGGCCGACTTCCTGGTGCCGCACGGGCAGAGCGTCCTGCTCTTCAACCGGATCAAGGCCCAGTGCGGCAACGCCACCTTCATCTCGGTGCCCGCCGCCGACCACATGATGGTCCAGATCATGGACCCCGCCCAGTACGGCAACGAGACCGTCCGCACCACCGCCAGCTGCGGCGAGACCGTCAGCACCGGCACGCTGCACCCCACCTGGGCCAACTTCACGACCTGGATCCGCAGCGGGCTCAAGCTGGGCAACGCCTGCGAGGTCACCTACGCCACCGGCACCTGGAACGGCGCCTTCAACGGCACCGCGACCATCAGGAACACCGGCACGACCCCCATCCAGAACTGGACCCTGCAGTGGACGTGGGGCGGCAACCAGGCCATCACGACCGCCTGGAACGCCACGGTGACCCAGGTCGGCACCGCGGTCACCGCCCGTGACGCCGGCCACAACTCCTACATCGGCCCCGGTTCCAGCCAGAGCTTCGGTTTCTCGGCGACCGCCACCGGGTCGAACGCCATTCCGGCCCAGTTCAAGCTCAACAACATCGTCTGCACACGAGTGCCCTGACACGACGACGCGCCGGGCCCGAGCTGAATGGCGACGGCCCGGCGCCGTTTTGCATCCGGGAAAACCGGGCTGTGAAGCGATGAGACGCATTTCCAAACTCGACACGTACTGTCGGGTAATGCTCACGGAATGTCGTCGGCCTTCATATTGCCTTAACCACGGTCGGCCCCTATGGTTTCCCCTGGCGGCTCCCAGCCTATTTACCGTCTTTTTCATACCGGTCGGAATCTTTTGATATCCCGGGGCCCGAGATTAATCGGATGAGCCGCCCCTTTCTTCCTAAGAGCCGTTTCCCAGATCATGATGAGTTAGGGGACGTGTGCGTACATCCAACATGTTCGTCAGGAGTCTCGGCGTTTACGTACCTGAAAGCGTGAGCGTCGAGCACGCGGTCCGCGAAGGCTGGTATCCGGCCGAGGAGGCCGAGAAGTTCCGCCAGATCGGCGCGGCGGTGGCCGGCGACATGCCCGCGCCCGAGATGGCGCGGCTCGCGGTCCTGGACGCGTACGACCGATGGAAAGAGTCCTCTCCGCGAGAGCTCGACCTGCTGCTCTACCCGTCGGTGTGGCACCAGGGCCCGAACGGCTGGCAGCCCCAGCACTACCTGCAGATGCACCTCCTCGGCGGGAACGTGCCCGCGTTCGAGATCCGGAGCGGCTGCGTCGGGATGATCAGCTCGCTGGAGCTGGCGGCGAGCTACCTGCAGGCCGTACCCGAGCGGGAGACGGCCATGGTCGTGTCCTCCGACAACCACGGCACCCCGCTGGTCGACCGCTGGACGATGACCCCCGGCGCGCTGATCGGCGACGCCGCGGCCGCGCTCCTCCTCGGCAAGGACTACGGCATGGCCGAGCTCCTGTCGGTGAACGCGACGGTGATCCCGGAGGCCGACGCCGTCAACGACGGCGGCTACCCGCTGTTCCCGCCGGACGCCACCGTCGGCGTGGGGCTGAGCTTCGGCGACCGGCACGAGGAGTTCCGCCAGAAGCTGCTCAAGAAGCAGGGCACCGGGATCCACCTGACGATCCAGAAGACGATGATGCAGCAGGTCGAGAAGACCCTCGACGAGGCCGGGATCGGGCTCTCCGACATCACCAAGGTGGCGCTGCCGCACGGCCGCCGCGAGGACCTCGACGGGCAGATGTCCTGGCTGGGCATCGAGGAAGACCAGACGACCTGGGACTACGGCAGGCGCGTGGGCCACTGCGGCGCGGTGGACCAGTTCATCGCCTTCGAGCACCTGATCGCGACCGGCGGGCTCGTCGAGGGCGATCACCTGCTCATGGTCGGGTTCGGCTCCGGCACGTCCTGCGCCGCGGCCGTCTTCAAGGTCCTGTCCACCTCTCCCGTCACGACTGGGGCACGCGCATGACCGAGCTCACGCAGAAGCTCGTCGACTTCATCCAGGACAACCTCGTCCAGGCCGGCGACGACATCAAGGTCGACGAGACGACCCCGCTCCTCACCTCGGGTCTCCTGGACTCCCTGCGGACGGCGCGGCTGCTGAACTTCCTCCGCAAGGACGTCGGCGTCCCGGTCCCCGCCGCGAAGCTCGACTCCGAGAACTTCCAGGACGTCACGACCATCGTGGCCATGCTCAGAGAGTTAGAAACGGTCTAAATGCGGTTCGCGGACACGTACATCAGCGGCGTGGGAGCCTTCATCCCCAGGACCGTCGTCAGCGTCGAGAAGGCCGTCGCCAAGGGCTGGTACCCGGCCGAAGAGGTCGAGCTGCACCACCTGGCCGGAGCGGTGGTGGCCGGTGATCTACCGGCGCCGGAGATGGCCCTGCACGCCGCGCGCAGCGCGCTGAAGCGCAGCGGACGGGCACCCGCCGATCTGGACCTCCTCCTGTACGCCTCGACGTGGCACCAGGGACCGGACGGCTGGCCCCCCCACTCCTACCTGCAGCGCGAGCTCGTCGGCGGGGACGTCCTGGCCACCGAGATCCGGCAGGGCTGCAACGGGATCTTCATCGCCCTGGAACTCGCGGCCGGTCACCTCGACGCGGCCCCCGGACGGCGGGCCGCCCTGCTGGTCGCCGCCGACAACTACGGCACCCCCCTGATGGACCGGTGGCGGATGGGCCCCGGATTCATCGGCGGGGACGCCGCCAGCGCTCTCGTGCTCTCCAAGGAGACGGGCTTCGCGCGCCTGACGTCGGTCTGCACGACGACGGTGACCGAGGCCGAGGAACTGCACCGGGGCAGCGAACCCCTGTTCCCCCCGGGTGTCACGGTCGGGCGCAAGATGAGCTTCTCGGCCAGGAACGAGCAGTTCCGGCAGCAGGTCATGTCCAAGGGCGAGGCCACCGCGGCGCTGTTCAAAATCCAGCGCGCGCTGATGGAGGTCGTCGAACGCGCCCTGGACGAGAGCGGCATCACGACGGGCGATCTCACCCGGGTGGCGTTCATGAACTACTCGGAAGAGATCGTCGAACAGCGGTGCATGGCCATGCTCGACCTGCCCATGTCCCGCTCCACCTGGGACTACGGCCGCACCATCGGCCACTGCGGGGCCAGTGACCAGGTCCTGTCCCTCGACCACCTGCTGATGACCGGGCAGCTGGGTCCCGGCGACCACATGCTGATGCTCGGCACCGGGCCGGGAGTGACCGTCTCCTGCGCCGTGATCAAGATCGTTGACAATCCTCAATGGGTTTGAACCGAAGGGAACGAACGCAGATGGTCGAACCAGTCGCGGTGATCGGGATTGGCTGCCGCCTGCCCGGTGACGTCCACTCACCGAATGAGTTCTGGGACCTGCTGAGCGCCGGCCGGAACACGACTGGCCCGCTGCCCGCCGAACGCTGGCGCCGGGACGAGAACCGCAGCCCCGAGAACGCCGCCGCACTGCGCGACGCCGTCCGTCACGGCAGTTTCCTGAGCGACATCGAGGGCTTCGACGCCGAGTTCTTCGGCCTGTCGCCCCGCGAGGCCGAGCTGATGGACCCGCAGCAGCGGATCCTGATGGAGACCGCGTGGGAGGCCCTGGAGCACGCCGGACTGCCGCCGCACCAGCTGGCCGGCACCGACGCCGGGGTGTTCGTCGGCGTCTGCACCGGCGACTACGGCGGCCGCCTCCTGGAGGACCTGCCCCAGATCGAGGCGTGGACCGGGATCGGCGCGGCCACCTGCGCCGTCGCCAACCGCATCTCCTACTCCCTGGACCTGCGCGGACCCAGCATGGCGATCGACACCGCCTGCTCGGCGTCGCTGGTCGCGCTGCACCTGGCCGCCCAGAGCCTGCGCCTGAACGAGAACGACGTCGCCCTCGCCGGCGGCGTCAACCTGCTCGTCACCCCGGGCCAGACCATCACGCTCGGCACCGCCGGAGCCCTGGCCCCCGACGGCCGCTCGAAGTCGTTCGACGCGTCGGCCGACGGCTACGGACGCGGCGAAGGTGTCGGCGTGGTCGTGCTCAAGCGTCTCTCCGACGCCCAGCGCGACGGCGACCGCATCCTCGCGCTCGTCATCGGCAGCGCGGTCAACCAGGACGGCCACACCCAGGGCATCATGGCGCCGTGCGGTGAGGCCCAGGCCCACGTGATGACCCGGGCCTGCAAGCAGGCGGGCGTCGACCCGTCCACCGTCGACTACATCGAGGCCCACGGCACCGGCACCCGGCTCGGCGACCCGCTCGAGGCGGGGGCCCTTTCTTCCGTGTACGGCATCGGGCGCTCCACCGACGACCCGTGTCTCATCGGCTCCGTCAAGTCGAACATCGGTCACCTCGAAGGCGCCGCCGGCATCTCCGGCGTCATCAAGGCGGTCCTCGCCCTCCACCGCGGCACGATCCCCCCGAGCGTGCTGACCAGCCTGAACCCGGCCATCGAGTGGGAGACCTCGGGCCTGCGCGTGGTGACGGAACAGACCGACTGGCCCGAGCGCGACCACCCCCGCCGGGCGGGCGTCTCCAGCTTCGGGTACGGCGGCACGGTCGCGCACATCGTGCTGGAGCAGGCTCCGGCCGTACCGGAGGAGACTCCCGGCGCGGAGCCGGGGGAGCGGCTGTACCCGTTGTCGGCCGCGTCGGAGAAGGCGCTGCGGCAGTACGCCGGCAAGCTCGCCGGCCGGTTCGAGAAGGGGCTCGACCTGGCGTCGGCCGGGCACACCCTGTCCCTGCGGCGTACCCACCTGACCCGGCGCGCCGTCGTGATCGGGTCGGAGTGGGACGAACTGGCCGCGAGCCTGCGCAGGCTCGCGGACGACGTGCCGGGCGAGGCCATCATCACCGGTGACGTGCTGCCCGACCTCGGCCCCGGGCCGATCTGGGTCTTCTCCGGGCAGGGCTGCCAGTGGCGCGGGATGGGCCGGGAACTCCTCGCGGTACCGGAGTTCGCGTCGCTGGTCGACGAGGTCGAACCGATCTTCGTCGAGGAGATCGGCTTCTCGCCCCGCCAGGTCCTGGCCGACGGCGATCTCGACACCATCGACCGCGTCCAGACCATGATCTTCGTGATGCAGCTGGGCCTGGCCCGGCTCTGGAACGCTCACGGGGTCGTCCCGAAGGCCGTCATCGGCCACTCCGTCGGCGAGATCGCGGCGGCCGTGACCGCCGGCGCGATGTCCGTCGCCGACGGCGCCCGCCTGATCTGCCGCCGCTCCGTGCTGCTGCGCCAGGCCGAGGGCAAGGGCGCCATGGTCATGGTCGACCTGCCCTTCGAGGAGGCGGCGGCGCGACTGGCCGGCCGCACCGACCTGGTGGCCGCGATCTCGTCGGCCCCCGGCTCGACCGTCCTGTCCGGCGACATCGCCGCCGTCGAGGCGGTCGTGAACGACTGGCCGGCCGAGGGCATCGTGACCCGCCGGGTGGCCTCGGACGTCGCCTTCCACAGCCCGCACATGGAACCGCTGGCCGTCGAGCTGGCCGCCGAGGTCGCCGACCTCACGTTCGGCACGCCGCGGATTCCGATGTACACGACCGCGCTGGAGGACCCCCGGTCGACGCCGGTCCTGGACGGCACGTACTGGGCCGCGAACCTCCGCGACCCGGTCCGGCTGGCCGCCGCGACCACGGCCGCCGCGCAGGACGGCTACCGCGTGTTCCTGGAGATCTCCCCTCACCCGGTCGTCGCGCACTCGGTCTCCGAGACGCTCTCGGAGAACGGCTTCGAGGACGTGTTCGTCGGCACGACCCTGCGCCGCAACCAGCCGGAGCGGCAGACCTTCCTCGTCGCGCTGGGCACGGCCCACTGCCACGGCGTCGACGTCGACTGGAGCAGGCTGCAGCCGTCGGGCGGCCTGGCCGACCTGCCGCCGTACGCCTGGCAGCACCGCCGCCACTGGCGCGAGTCGTACACCGAGGTCGACAACCGAGGGCACGACGTGCACTCCTTCAACCTGCTCGGAGCCGGCACCAGCCTCGCGGGCAGCCGGACCCGGGTGTGGCGCACCAGCGTCCAGGACGCCAACCGCCCCTACCCCGGCAGCCATACCCTCAACGGCATCGAGATCGTGCCGGCCGCCGTGCTGGTCAACACGTTCCTGCACGCCGCCGAGGACGTGGACGTCACCCTCACCGACGTCGAGATGATGCACCCGCTGATGACCGCGGAACGCAGGCAGATCCAGGTCGTCCACGAGCCCCCGGCACTACGCCTCGCGGCCCGCACCCCGGCGGCCCCCGACGAGCCGGAACCCGCCTGGCTGGTCCACGTCACCGCGAACGTGGCCGCTCCCGGCCAGGTCAAACCCGACCTGCTGCCGGACTCCGGCGGTCTCACCGAGATCGACCCCGGCTACGTCCACAAGCGCCTGGCCGCCGTCGGCGTGCCCTCGACGGGCTTCGACTGGACGATCGAGACCCTGCTGAGCGCGGACGGCACGCTGCGGGCGACGGTCCGCACCGAGGACGCGGGAAGCTGGGCCCCCGCGCTGGACGCGGTCATGTCCGTGGCACCGTGCGTCTTCCCGGGCGACCCGGTGCTGCGCATGGTCGTCCACATCGACGAGATGGTCCTGACCGGCGCACCGCCCACAACAGTGATCATCGACGCGGCCGTCGACCCGACCGCCGAGGACACCTGCCGCGCACTCCTGGCCGACGTGGACGGCCGGGTGGTGGGCCACCTCACGGGCCTGCGCTACCCGGTGATCGACGCCCCGATCCAGGCCGATGAGGACCTCGGCGGACCGTCGGAGTCGTTCGCCGGTCTGGCGCCCGAGGCCCTGCGCGAGCGGGTCCTGCCCGAGATCAGCGCGGAGATCGCGGCCGTGATGAGACTGGCGCCGGAGGACCTTTCGGTCCGGCGTCCCCTGGTGGAGCAGGGCCTCGACTCGGTGATGACCGTCATGGTCCGGCGGCGACTGGAGAAGCGTTTCGGCTGCCGACTCCCCACGACCCTGCTGTGGCAGCAGCCCACCATCTCGGCGATCGCGAACCGTGTGGTGGAGCTGCTGATGACGGCGAAATCGGAGGTCGCGGCGGAGAAGGCTCCCGAGGCCGTGCCCGCCTTCGGCGGTTGATCTCTACGGCCGGGCGGCCCATCGGGCCGCCCGGCCATGGACTAGACAGGTGTCATGGCAGAGACATCAGCAGGTGGACGTACCCATCCGCCGATCACCGACCGGCAGGCCTGGCAGGCGAAGATCGACGAACTCCGCGTCAAGGAGAAGGCCCACACCAGAGCCGGCGACGCTCTGGCCGCCGAACGCCGCAGGCTCCCGATGGTCGAGGTCGATCCGCGGACCCCGCTGATCGGCCCCGACGGCCCGGTGCCGTTGATCGACGTCTTCGGCGGCCGATCCCAGCTGATCGCCTACTTCCAGATGTGGCACACCGGCAAGCCTGCGGCCGAGCAGTGCGAAGGCTGCACCTTCTCGACGAGTCACATCACCGAACTGTCCTACCTGGCCTCACGGGACGTCTCCTACGCGACCTTCTGCCAGGGCCCCTACGAGGAGAGCTCGCGCTACCGCGACTTCATGGGGTGGACGATCCCCTGGTATTCGGTGCCGCCCGACTCCGTCGACCGCTTGGTCGCGAACCGCCACTTCGGCATCCTGGTCGCCTATCTCCGGGACGACGACAAGGTCTACGAAACCTACTGGACCACCGGCCGGGGCAACGAACCGATGGCGCCGTCGTATGGACTGCTCGATCTGACCGTCCACGGCCGTCAGGAGTCCTGGGAGGACTCGCCGGAGGGCTGGCCGCAGCACTGGGGCTCCCGTGGCGGCCAGTTCCGGCTGGACGGCCGCCCGACCGCCCAGTGGCCCAGAATCAACGCCGGCCATGCCGACGACCTCGGCTGATCCTCAGACCGGCACCTGGTCCATCAGGGCCAGGTAGCCGTCCTCCAATGTCGGTTCGGCGGGCTTGGCGGAAAGGTCCGGGGACTGCCGGGACACCACCCGATAGCGCATCCCCGCCGCCTCCGGTAGCGCCGAGACCACCCGGCCCTCCGTCGGGGGCGGGCCGTTGGTCGTCACCGTCCAGACCCTCCCGTTCGCCACCGAGACCAGGTCGGTGACCGAACCCTGGAAGGCCAGGCGGCCGTTCGCCAGGACCGCCAGGGTTCGGCAGGTCTGGGCCACGTCGTCGACGATGTGGGTGCTCAGCAGGACGGTCCGGTCTCCGGCCAGGCGGGAGAGCAGGGTGCGGAAGCGGATGCGTTCCTCCGGGTCCAGGCCTGTCGTGGGTTCGTCCACGATCAGGAGTTCGGGGTCGGCCAGCAGCGCTTGGGCGATGCCGACGCGGCGGAGCATGCCGCCGGAGAAGCCCTTCAGACGGCGGTCGGCGGCGTCGGTGAGCGCGACGACCTCCAGGAGTTCGGTGACTCTGCGGCGGCGGCCCGAGCGGTTGTGCAGGCCCTTGAGCAGGGCGATGTAGTCGAGGAAGGCGCGGGCGGTCAGGTCGGGGTAGACGCCCAGGTTCTGAGGGAGGTAGCCGAGTTTCCGCTGGACGGCTGGCTTGCCCTCCTGGGTCGTCACGTCGTGGCCGCCGATGACGACGCGGCCCTCGGTGGGGTGGAGGAGGCCGGCGAGGATGCGCAGAAGCGTCGTCTTGCCCGCGCCGTTGGCGCCCAGGAGGCCGTACATGCCGGTGGGGATGGTGAGGGTCAGGTCGTCGAGTGCGCGGACGCCGCCCTTGTACGTCTTGGTCAGGCCGGTGACGTCGATTCGCATGGCTTAGGACTCTCTTCTGAGGGCGTGCAGGCGGACCACGGACAGGAGGACGGCGGCCAGAGCGATCATGACGGCGATCCACAGCCAGGCGGTGGCGGGGCTGTGGGCGGGGCGCAGGACGTCGAGGGTGGCCTCTCCGTACGCCACCATGCCGCTGGGGAGCGGATGGAGGAGGCCCCACCTGACGTAGTCGCCGGTCGCGGAGAAGATCGTGTGCGCGAGGGTGGGCATCGTGTTCGGAGGGATGAGGTTGCCCCAGAACCAGTAGGCGACGAACACCACCCGGAACATGATCGACGGCATGACCAGCGAGCCCGCGAACGCCAGCGCGCCGAGGAACAGCAGGCCGGGCACGATCATGGCGAGGAACGTCACCACGGCCCAGCCGAGTGCCGCCGGGTCGCCCTCGGTGACCGCCCACAGCACGGCCCGGCCGAAGTAGGCGATGGCGAACGGCACGGCGGTGGCCAGGCAGACCCCCGCCCACTTGCCGAGGAGCCGGGCCGTGCCGGAGGTCGGGGTGGCGTCGAGGACGCCGTCCACATGAAGGAGCCGGTCGCGCCCCGGGCGGTCGGCCAGCATGCAACCGTAGACGACGGGCAGCAGGGTGATCAGGATCATCGCCGCGGTCGTCATGTCCTGCCGGGCCGTGCCTCCTTCGAGGGGGAGGCCCATGTCCAGTGACCAGAACGGCATCGTGATGAGCAGGAGGGCGAAGACCAGGCCGTACACGATCCACAGCGACGGGCGGCGGATCTGCATCAGGAACTCGTAGCGCAGCGTGGCGATCATCCGGGTTCTCCTCGCAGGACGCGCTCGGAGTTTCCGAGCAGCAGCCATCCCGTGGCGACGAGTGGCAGGGCGGTGGCCAGCAGTGCGGCGCGGTTCAGCGGCCAGCCCTCCGCATCGGGCCAGGTCGTGGTGGCGAACAGGCGGAGCGGGCCGGAGCTGAGCTGCTCGGCCACCCAGACGGCCGCCACGATCGACGTGGCCGGGACCGTCCCGCCCAGCGCCGCGGCGCAGCAGAACCCCAGCGCCGCCAGCCAGACCGAGGGCGCCAGCCAGACGAGCTGACCGGCCGGGCCCGAGTAGGCGAAGTCCCACCATCCGCTCAGCATCAGTGCCGACGACACCGTCACCGCCGACAGCGCGGTCGAGCCGAGCGTGACCGCCAGACGTCGTATCAGCGCCGGGCGGTAGCCGCCGGGAATGGTCAGCCGCAACTCGGCCGTCGCGTCCCGGCCCGGCAGCGTGGCGGCGGCCACCCCGGCCAGCAGGGGCACGCCGGCTTCCAACGCGCTCAGCAGCAGCCGGCGCGTGTTCCCCTCTGCGGAGCCGAGCGCGCCGCCGAAGACGGCCAGCAGCAGGATGGCCGAGGCCAGCAGAGGGGGGCCGAGCAGCGCGGGCAGCCCGGCCCGCCGGGCTTCGTATCGCCACAGTTCAATGGGTTTCACACCCGGTGAGTAGCGCCGCGAGGACTCCCGGGTTCACCTCCGCAGCGGTTCGCGGCGATCTGCCAGCACGAAGGCCACCAGTCCAAGGACGGCAGCCACGGCGATCGTCCATGGGCCACTGCTCCAGACCGTGCTGTACGTCCCCCGCATCGCCACCCCCGCCGCATCCATGGCCGGGATGCTCCACACCGCCAGTGCCACCCCGATGGCGCCGTTCGGGTGCCACCACACCGACAGCAGCAGGCTCAGGGCGGCCAGCAGCGCCATCGGCCCCAGCCACGACAGCACCAGCCCCGCCACGCCACCCGTCGGCACCCCCGCCACGGCGATCAGCCCGGCGGCCAGGGACGCCAGCGCCAGGTCGTAACCGAACACGAGGGTGACCCGCGCCAGCAGGAGCACCCTGGGCGAGGTCGGCGTGGCGGCCACCACCTCGAACGCCTGGTCGCGTTCGGGGCCGTACAGACCGGCGACGCCCAGCCCGGCCACCAGCGGCGCACCCAGGGCGGCCGCCGCCATCGAGCCTTTGAGCAGCGAGAACACCGCGCACACCGCCATCACGGCGAAGGACGCGGCCCACACCGCCGGGTGCAGCAGCCGTGCCTCGGCCATCAGCAGGTTCCAGGCGCGGCGCCAGGCCGGCACGGTGTGCATGCCGGGTGCCGCGAGGTCGCCGCCGAGCGCGGAGGCGGTCAGCACCGCCGGAATGATCCGCCCGACCGGCGGGGGGTCGACGTCAGCCATCGAGGCACTCCCTGAGTTTCGCGCGGGCCAGGTGCAGGCGGCTCTTCACCGTGCCGACGGGGATGCCGAGCACCTCGGCGATGTCGTGGTGGGTCAGATCGTGGAGGGAGTGCAGGGCGACCACCTCCCGCTGCGCCAGGGGCAGCCGCGCCAGCGTGGTCGTCAGCCACTCGCCGCCCACGACCAGTTCCTCCGGGCCCGGCAGTGGATCGGCCCGGTCGGAGGGCTCCGCGGTGTCCGGCGGCGGCTTCCCCCGGAGCCGGTTGTGCGCCTGGCGCCGCGCGACCCCGAACAGCCACGTGCTCACGCTCGACCGGCCCTGGTAGGTGCCCGCCGACCGCCATACCGCCAGCAGGGTGTCCTGGAGGATCTCCTCGGCGGTGCCCCGGTCCTGGGCGAGCCCGAACAGGAACGCCAGCAGCGGGCGCCCGTAACGTTCGTAGAGTTCGGCCAGCGCCCCGGCGTCCCCGTCGGCCACCCTGGCCAGCACCCGCGCATCCGGCTCGGTCCGATTCATCGGTACGTGAGTAGCACCGCCGCCCCTCCAGGGTTCACCTGTTCGGGATAAAAATACGAAGGTACGATGCGGGCGATCTCTTCAGCGGGAGGAATCCTCGCATGGCAGATACGGTCGTCCCCTTCGAGTTATTCAGCTCCGACTATTTCCGAGATCCCTATGCGGCCCTCGACTGGCTGCGGGTGAATTCGCCCGTCCACAAATATGTCTTTCCACTCGGAAACGTCCCCATGTGGGTCGTGACCAGGTACGACGACGCCGTGACGATTCTCGGCGACACCCGGTTCAGCACGGCCGAATGGCGGGGCAGTGCCGAATTCCAGGCGTCGGGGCTGTCCATCAGCGCGGGCACCGTCCTGGCGCAGACGATTCCCGGGCTCGACCCGCCACAGCACACGAAAGTGCGCCGTTGCGCCATGAGCGCGTTCACTCCCCGGAGCGTCGATCGGTGGCGGGAGGATGTCCGGCGCGTCGTCGATCAGACCATTGCCGATTGGGCGCCGGGGCAGGAGCGTGACCTGGTCGCGGAGTTCGCGGCGCTGGTCCCGTCCGAGGTGATCTCGACGCGGCTCGGGTTCGCGCTGGAGCGGCGCGAGCAGCTCGCGCTGGACATCGACCTGCTCATCTCCACCGACCCCGCCGACTTCCCGCGGATCCCCGACGCCCGGGAGCGCATCATCGCCTACGGGCGCGAGCTCGTCGCGCTGAAGCGGGCCGAGCCGGGCGACGATCTGACCTCAGCCTTCATCCGGGCCGCCGACGAGGAGGGCAGGATCACGCAGGACGAGCTCGACGCGCTGGTCATCATCATGATCATCGCGGGGGTCGGGACGACCAAGATGTTCATCACCAACGCGATGCTCGCCCTGCTCGACCATCCCGACCAGCTCAAGATGATCGCCGACGACCCGGCGATCCTGGGCGGGACCGGGATCGAGGAGCTGCTCCGCTACGAGTCGCCGGTCGCCTCGGTGCCCTGGCGGTTCCCCAGCGAGGACATCCGGGTGGGCGGGCAGGACATCGGGGCCGGGGAGCCGGTCATGGTCATGGTCGCCTCGGCCAACCGCGACCCCGAGGTCTTCGACGATCCCCATCGGCTCGACCTCAGCCGTAGTGGAGCGCGGCATCTCGGGCTCGGGCACGGCATCCACAACTGCCTCGGCGCGGCGGCGGCCCGGCTGATCAGCGAGATGGCCCTGGCCACGCTTGTCGAGCGGTTCCCCGGGCTGCGGCTGGCCATTCCCCGGAACGAGGTGCGGCGGCACGAGATCTGGGCGCTGAACGACTACCGCGCCCTCCCGGTCATCCTCTGATGGCCGGGCGTCTCGAGGTGGACCGGGGTCTGTGTTTCGGCACCGGGCTCTGCTCCGCGACCGCACCCGAGCTGTTCACCCTCGGTCCCGACCGGCTCGCCGTCGCGCGCGAGGGGGAGCTCACCGATCCGGCCGAGGTCGCCCTGGCGCAGGAGGTGGCGGAGTGCTGTCCCCGCGAGGCGATCATTCTTCACGACTGAGGGAGCGCAGGTAGTCGGCGGCCGCTGATGTGTCGTTCACGTCGGCGATCAGGCCGATGTAGCCGTCCGGGCGTACCAGGACCTGGGTGTTCCCCACCTGGTACGCCTGGAAGTGCGTGCCCCGGGAGAGGCCGGACATGGGTGCCCGGTCGCCCGCTCGGAGTCCGTCGGGGTGGCTCGTGAGGTTGCGGGACAATCGGCTCCAGCGGTAGTCGAGCTGGAGCTGGGTGAGTTCGGGCGCGGACACGGCGTCCACGCCGCCGCCGGACTCCTTGATCGCGGCCAGGACGGCGTCGAGGCGTTCCGAGGTGATGTCGAGCACCCGGCTCGCGACCGGCAGGCGCTCCTCGTCGTAGGTGTCGAGCAGCGGCTCGCCGGCTTCGCCCGCCAGGACGTGGCCGATTTTCCAGCCGAGGTTGTAGGCGTCCTGGACGCCGGTGTTCATGCCCAGGCCGCCCGCGATCGGGTGGACGTGCGCGGCGTCCCCGGCGAGGAAGACCCGGCCCACGCGCAGCCGGTCGACCATCCTCACGTTGACGCGGTAGGTCGATCGCCAGGTCAGGTCGTGCAGCCGCACCCCGGGGACGCCGGCCACCCGGTCGAAGGTCCGCTGGAAGGTTTCCAGGCTCGGTTCCAGCGGGGTGCCGTCCGGGGCGAGTTCGTGGGAGGCCTGTACCTGGAAGGCGTCGGTGCCGGGGAGCGGGCAGAGCATGACGGCGCCACCGTCGGCGAACCACTGGTGCCAGGCGTCGCGGCCGAGCCCGTCGACTTCGACGTCGCCAACCGCCATGAGCTGGATGTCCGGGGTCTCGCCGTGCAGCCGGAGGCCGAGCGTCCTGCGGACGGTGCTGTGGCCGCCGTCGCAGCCGACCACGTAGCGGGCCCGGATCTCGGTCTCTCCCACGGTCGCGGTCACGCCGCCGACGTCCTGGGTGAAGGTGCGCAGTTCGGCGCCGCGTTCGACGGTGACGCCGAAGTCGGCGAGCCGCTCGCGCAGGATCTGCTCCACCCGCCACTGCGGGACCAGCAGGCCGACGGGGTAGGGGACTCCGGGCGTCGCCACCCTGCCCGCCTCCGGGTCAACCTCGGCGACGACCTCCGCGCCCCGGTATTTGCGGTGGGGCAGGTGGGTGGTCCCGGCGGCCAGCAGCCGGTCGATCACGCCGAGGTCGTCGAACACCTCCAGGCTGCGGGGGCTCAGCCCCTTTCCTCGTGAACCCCGGGGGAATTCGGGGGCCCGGTCGATGACGCGTACCGTGACGCCCCGACGGGCCAGGTCACAGGCGAGCGTGAGGCCGGTCGGGCCGGCCCCCACCACGAGAACATCCATGGCGGGCAGTTAACTGTTACTCGGTTAAAAAAGCAACTCGGTAACATATGTTACCGTGATCACATGCCGAATGGACTGCGGGACCGTAAGAAGGCGCGGACCCGCGACGCCATCGCCGAGGCGGCGGTCTCGCTGTTCCTCGCCCGGGGCTTCGACCAGGTCTCGGTCGCCGACATCGCGGCGGCCGCCGAGGTCTCCAAGCCGACCCTCTTCCGCTATTTCGCCGCGAAAGAGGACCTGCTGCTGCACCAGATCGCCGATCACCAGGGCGAGGCCGCCCGGGTGGTGCGCGACCGGCCCTCCGACCTCTCGCCGCTGGCCGCGCTGCATCAGCGCTTCCGGGCCGGTCTCGACGGCCGTGACCCGGTCACGGGGCTCAACGACCATCCGACGGTGCTCGCCTTCCACCGTCTGGTGTTCGACACGCCGAGCTTGGCCGCCAGGGTCACCCGATACATGCTCGACGACGAGGAGGCGCTGGCCGCCGTCCTCGGCGGTGACATCACGGCGCGGCTCCAGGCGGCGCAGGTGATCGTCGTCCAGCGGGTGCTCTCGCGGGCCAACTGGGAGAAGCTGGTGGCTGGGCGGACCGCCGACGACGTCCATCCCGAGGCGGTCGCGGACGCCGGCCGGGCGTTCGCGCTTCTTGAGTCGGGAGTCAGATCGGGCTGACGACGAACAGACGTTTCGTGGCGCGGGTGAGGGCGACGTAGAGATCCCGGGAGCCCGATGCGCGGTAGGCCTCGATGGCGGCGGGGTCGACGACGATCACGGTGTCGAACTCCAGGCCACGCGCGTCGGGGGCGGGGACGACGAGGGCGCCCTCCAGAAGGCCGGGCGGGGCGATGATGCCGACGAGGCCGTTGCCGGGGTCGAGTGCCAGGTCGCGGGCGACGGCGGCGAGGTCCGCGGCGGGGACCTCGATGCTGCGCGGGGGTTCGCCGTGGCGGATCGACTGCGACGGCTTCTGGTCGGGGGCGATGCGGGCCAGCAGCGGGGTGGCGAAGTCCAGGATCTCGGCGGTGGTGCGGTAGTTGACCGTCAGGGTGTGGTGGACGAAGCGGTCGCCGACCGCCTCGGGCCACGAGCGGATCGTGGTGGCCGAACCCGCCTGGGCGAAGTCGCCGACGACCGTCAGCGAGCGGGCCGGGCAGCGGCGCATCAGCATCCGCCACTCCAGCTCGGTGAGTTCCTGGGCCTCGTCGACCACGATATGGCCGTACACCTCATCGGGCGGGCCGTCGATCAGCGCCCGCGCCTCGTCGAGCAGGGCCAGGTCGGCGGTTCCTCCTACGGCGGCCTCCGCGTTCAGGCGGGGCCACACCGTTTCTATCGCGCGGTCGACGGCGGGGTCGTCGAGGAGCTGCTCGCGGACGGCGTCCCAGTCGAATTCGGGTTCCGCCGCCGGGGCCGTGTCCAGGCCCAGTGATCGGAGGTCGTCGGCCACCGCCTGGTCGAGGGCGGGATCGTCCATCTCGGTGAGCGTCTCCAGGGTGCGCTGTTCGAGCAGGTTCACCAGGTCGTCGACCACGTGCTCCTTGAACGCCTCGCGGGCGGGGTTGTGGGCCAGGCCGTTCCGGGTGGCGTGGCGGCGGGCGGCGTCCACCGCCGTCGTGGGCAGCACGAGGGTGTCGACCTCCAGCGGGACTCCCCGCGGCTGATGGCCACGGACCCATGGCGCGAGGTCGTCCGCCTGGGCGGCTCCGCCGGTCGGGGCCCTGACCACGAGGTCGGCCAGGGTGGCCAGGCGCACGTCGTTCTCGCCCAGGGACGGCAGCACCTCGGAGATGTAGTCGAGGAAGCGGCGGTTGGGGCCGTACACGAGAACCCCGCGTTCGGCGAGGGCGGGGAAGGCGTAGAGCACGTAGGCGGCGCGGTGCAGCGCGACCAGGGTCTTGCCGGTGCCGGGGCCGCCGTCCACGACGGTGATGCCCCGGTGCGGCGATCGGACGATCGCGTCCTGCTCGGCCTGCAGCGTCGACACCGCCTCGCGCATGCGGCCGGTTCTGGCCCGCTCGAGCGCGGTGACCAATGGGCCGTCGCCGACCACGTCGCCCGGTAGCAAGGCCGAGCCGTCGAGGATCTCGTCGCTGACGCCCACCACGCCGCGGCCCTGAAGGCGCAGGTGGCGGCGTCGGCGCAGGCCCATCGGGAAGGCTGGGGTGGCGGCGTAGAAGGGGCGGGCGGCGTCGGCCCGCCAGTCGACCAGGACCACGTCGCCGTCCGCCGACCGGAGGCCGATGCGGCCGATGTGCAGGGATTCGCCGGCGGCGGTGTCGACGCGGCCGAAGCAGAGGGAGCGTTCGGCGGCCCGGAGTTCGCCGAGCCTGCGGGTCAGGCGCGACAGTTCGACGTCGCGGGCGTGTGGATCGTCGGACGCGGAGAGCACCTGGTCACGGGCGGCCAGTGTGTCGCTGATGGCGGCGTCGAGGCGGTCGTACAGGCCGTCAACGATCTTCTGTTCGTCGTCCACCCGCCCAAGTATGGGGAGGAGGCATACGGAAAGTAAGGCTTGACTTACTATCCGGTGTCGATCGGGCGACTTCTAGACTCGGTTCGTGGGTGGTTTAGAGCTGGCTCTGCTCGTCGGGACCGGATATCTCCTCGCCGGGGTCGTGGGATGGCTCGTCCAGCCCCGATATCGGGTGGGGCCGCTGCTCGTCGCCGTGGGGGTGCTCTGGCTGTTCGCCAAGCTGGGGCCGCCGGTGCCGGTGGTCAGCAGTGCCTGGGCGGCGGTGCTGGGGCACTGGCTGATCACGTTTCCCACCGGGCGCGCCGAGAGCACGGCGCAGCGCGTGGGCGTCGCGGTCGTCTATGGGGCGTTGCCGTTCGCGGGGCTGGTGGTCGGCGGGGTGGCGGTGATCGCGGTTCAGGTCCACCGGTGGTGGGGGAGTGCGGCGGCGCGGCGGCGGGTGTTCAACCCGGTCACGCTGTCAGGGCTGGTGGCCCTTGTGGTGGTGCTCGGGTTGAAGCCGGTCGCGGATGATCCGCTGGCCGCCGACATTCTGCAGATCGCGGTCGGGCTGGTTCCCGTCGGCTATCTGGCCGGGTTGCGGCACCGCAGGATCGCCGATCTCGTCATCCGGCTGGGCGACGTTCCCGCCGGAGGGATCGAGGCCGAGCTGGCGGCGACGTTGCGGGATCCGACGCTGAGAGTCGGCTACTGGGCTTCGGATCGCTATGTCGACATGACCGGGAAGGCCATCGACGTTCCCGAAGGAAGGGCCACGCGGGTCGATCGGGCGGGGGAGCGGCTTGCGGTGCTCGTACACGACCCTGTTCTCTTCGCGGAGCCGGAGCTGATCGAGGCGGCGTGCGCGGCCGCCGGGCTGGCGCTGTGGAACGAGCGGCTCGCCGCCGACCTGCGATTACGCATCAGGCAGGCCGGTCGGGCGACCGAGGCCGAGCGGCGGCGGATCGAGCGCGATCTCCACGACGGGGTGCAGCAGCGGTTGCTGGCGATCCCGATGACGCTCTCGCTGGCCGAGGCCTCCCGCGATCCCGTGCCGCTGATCAGGGAGGCCCGGCACGCCCTGCTCGCGGTGCTCGACGATCTGCGGGCGCTGACCCAGGGCATCCACCCGCCGATGCTCACCGAACGGGGGCTCACCGAGGCGGTCAAGGAGCTGGCGGCGCTGTCGCCCGTGCCGGTGCGGGTCACGGCCGACGTCGGCGGACTGCCGCCCGAGGTCGAGACGGCCGCCTACTACGTCGTCGCCGAAGGGCTGGCCAACGTGACCAAACACGCCGACGCCACCGAGGCCGTCGTTCGGGTGGTGCTGGCCGGCGGTGTGCTGTCCGTCGAGATCCGGGACGACGGAGTCGGCGGTGCGGACCCCTCGCGTGGCAGCGGGCTGCGCGGGCTGGCCGATCGTGTGGCCGTCTGCGGCGGGTCGTTCCACGTGACCGGCGACGGGGGAACCGTCGTGAAAGCGGTGCTGCCGTGCGGGTAGCCATCGCCGAAGACAGCGCGCTGCTGCGCGAGGGCCTGGTCCGGCTGCTCGCCGAAGCCGGGTTCTCGGTCGTCGGGGCGGTCGAGGACGCCGCCGGGCTGCTCAAAGCGGTGGACGAACACCGTCCCGACGTCGCCGTCGTCGACATCCGGCTGCCACCGACCCGGACCGATGAAGGGCTGCGGGCGGCGGGGGAGATTCGACGGCTCTATCCCGGTACGGGGGTGCTCGTGCTCTCCCAGTATGTCCGGGTCACCTACACGGCCGAACTGCTTGAGGGCGGCGCCAGCGGCGTCGGTTATCTGCTGAAAGACCGGGTGACCGACCTGGCCGAGCTCGCCGCGGCGGTCAGGCAGGTCGGGAGCGGCGGGGCGGCGTTCGATCCCGTCGTCATCGACCAGCTCGTCGGCCGCCGCGACCGGCGCGACGACCCCCTCCGCGACCTCAGCGAACGCGAGCGGACCGTGCTGTCGCTGATGGCCGAGGGCCGCACCAACCAGGCCATCGCCACCCGCCTCGGCATCGCCGAACGGACCGTCGAGAAACACTGCTCGGGCATCTTCACCAAGCTCACGCTGCCGGCCCACCCCGACGACCACCGGAGGGTTCTGGCGGTGCTGCGCTACCTGAACGGGTGAGGCCAGCCGCACCCCGGGTGCGTACAGACACGCTTCCGCACTTCTGAAAGCGGCCGGAGACTCGGCCGGGTGAACCTCAGGAAATCAGCTCTTGTCGGGGCAAGTGCGGTGGCGCTGCTGATCGGCGCCTTCTTCGTCTTCCTCCGCCCGCCCCTCGAACCCTTCGACCCCGTCGCCTGGGATCCCGGACCGCCCGTTGAAGTTCCGGAGGTCACGCCCGCCGCCGGGGTGACCTCGCTCGGCACCCTGCACGGTCCGGAGGACATGGCCGTCGACGCCCGAGGCCGCGTGTACACGGGGGTCATCGACGGCCGCATCGTCAGGCTGGTTTCCGGGCGATCAGAGGTGTTCGCCCAGGTCGGCGGGCGTCCGCTGGGCCTGGCGTTCGACGCGCGCGGGAACCTGCTCGTCGCCAACCACGGCGTCGGCCTCCAGTCCGTCGCCCCCGACGGGAGCGTCACCCTGCTCACCGGCACCGCCGACGGCGAGCCGATCAGGTTCGCCAACGACCTCGCCGTGGCCGACGACGGGATGGTCTACTTCTCCGACTCCAACAGCAGGTGGAACAACTCGACGCTGGAGGGCTCCGCCTTCTCTGTGTACGACTTCCTGGAGGGCCGCCCCCGAGGCAGGCTCCTCCGCTACGACCCAGTGGAAAAGTCGACCACCACCCTGGTCGAGGACCTGTACTTCCCCAACGGCATCGTCGTGACCGAAGACCAGAAAGCGCTGCTGGTGGTCGAGTCGACCCGCTACCGCATCACCCGATATTCACTGGCCGACGGAACCACCACGACCTTCCTCGACCACGTCCCCGGTATCGGCGACGGCTTCACCCTGCTGCCCGGCGGGAGACTGCTCCTGGCCGTGTACGACCGGGTGTCACTCCTCGACAGTCAGATCCTCCCCGGCACGTGGACCCGCCAGTTCGCGGTGCGGCTGCCCGCCACGTTCCTGGCCGACGAGGAGAACCCGCCCGCCGGCTCGATCCTGCTGCTCAGCCGGAACGGCACGATCGAACGCCGTCTGTCCGGCCTCGACCCCGCGCCCGCCAACGTGGTGCCCTACCCGGGCGGATGGTTGCTGGGGTCGCTGCAGGGCCGTCACCTGCGGACGATGCCCGCGCCCGGCTAGGCGCTTTCGGAACGTACCAACCGGAGGAAGGCCTTCAGCCCCGTGATCAGTTCCTGGTTGTCGCTCAGCCCGTCGACCGTCTCGTCGAAGCGCCGCGTCATCAGGGTGATCCGCCGGTTCAGGTCGTGGTCGGCGTCCTCCAGGGCCGACCGCGCCGCCGCGAGTTCGTCGCGGGCCCGCTGGAGGTCCTCGGTCAGTTCCTGCACAGACGCCTCCAAGGCCGTCCGGGCCTCGACCAGGCTCTTGACGTCGCCCCGCAGCGTCGCGACGTCCTGCCTCGGGTAGTGCAGCTCCTCCATGAGGGTGCCGACCCGTTCCTTCAGATGCGTCAGGTACGCCCCGGTGGGCCGGAACAAGGTGGCCAGCAGGTAGAACCCGGCGAAGTAGTACCCGACGTACTCACCCGAGAAGTAGGTGATCGCCGCGATCACCGCCGCCGAGACCACATGCCCGAGCACCGCCAGGCGCAGCATCCGCTTCGCGATCCCCCTGGCCTCGTCCTCACGGGCCTGCGGGACCTCGATGCCCCGCTCACGCGACAGCTGGGTCTCGTGGACGACCCGCCGCGCCGAGAAATACAGGTTCCACGGCAGGGTCAGCAGGACCAGCAGCCAGATCAGGCTGAGCGCGCCGACCCCGATGGCCAGGACGGTGCTGGGGGCCACGCCGGTCGAGAAGGTCAGCCAGGCGGCGAATATCGCAAAGGACAGGGAAACCAGGAAAATCCACCATTTCATGCCCAAAGGATCTTCTATCTGGGCATGTCGGTGCAGCGCTTTCGTACTCAGACTGAGTGGGGAATCAGCACTAGTTCGGTCGCGAAATCGAGACGTGCCGCCGCCCCGGGGCTGAGGCGGCGACACGTCAGGTCATCAGGCTCGGCGCCACTTCTGGTTGGCGCCGCCGTTGCACTCCCAGAGCTGCAGCGGGGTGCCGGGTCCGCCCCAGCCCGTCACGTCCACGCACTTGTTGGCCTGCGGGTTGACCAGGTCACCCGCGCCCGACAGGACGAACTGCTGGGCCGCGTTCCCGCTGCAGGTCGCGAGCTGGACCACCGCGCCGTTGGCGGTCGAGCCCCAGGCGACGTCCATGCAGAGGCCGAAGGCCCGGACGGTGCCGTCGCCGGGGAAGGTCCAGTTCTGGGCGTTGGTGCCGTTGCAGTCCCAGAGCTGGAGGCGCTGGCCGTCGGCGCCGTTGCTGTTCGGCACGTCGACGCACTTGTCCTGCCAGCCGATCAGGCGGCTCGTGGCACCGCCGCCGCCGGTCGTGGTCAGCGTGAGGCCGTAGGCGCCGAGGATCTCGTTGACGGGCTGGAAGAACGTCGTTCCTCCGGTCGAGCAGTTGCCCGAGCCGCCGGACGTGACGCCCTGGGCCTGGTCACCGGTGATCCACGCGCCGCCCGAGTCGCCGCCCTCGGCGCAGGCGGTGGTCTGGGTGAGGCCGTACACGAGCTGGCCGTTGCCGTAGTTGACGGTCACGTTCTTGGCCTGAACGACGCCACACCGCCACCCGGTGGTGCGACCCGACCGGCAGATCGACGAGCCGTTCGCGGCCTCGTTCGAGCCGGCGACCGAGGCGCTGCCACCGCCGTAGTTGTTGACCCACGGGCGCGGGGTCCAGTTGGCGTTGGTGCGGACCCACGCGTAGTCGTTGGTCGGGAACGAACTGCCCGCGAAGTTGCCCTGGGAGACGTTGTTGTAGCCCAGGGTCGGGGAGCCGGTGCCGCCGCAGTGGCCGGCGGTGACGAAGCCGCCGTTGTTCACCGAGAAGCCGACCGAGCAGAGCGTGTTGCCGTTGATGACGTACTGGTCGCCGCCCCGGATGTCGTAGAGGGGCTTGGGTGCCTGGGTGACGACGATCTTCGCGTCGACGGCGGCCTTCCGGGCGAACTCGGCGCCGCCGGCCTGGTCGGCGGCGGCCACGACGACCGAGTTGGTCGCGGGGTCGACGTACCAGGCGTGGACCTTCGCGTCGGGCTTCACCCGGTCGAGGGCCGACTTCATCGTGGCGAGCTGCTTCTCACTGCGCCCGACCTGTACGGGGGCTCCACCGGCCTGGGTGACCAACGCGGCGTCGGTCTCGTTGAGGACGCCGACCTGGAGCCGTTCGGATCCGGGGGAGTACCAGGCGCCGCCGAAACGGTCGCCGAGTTTCGACTTGACGCTCTTCTCGACGAGAATCGCGGCGGCCTCGTGGGCCTGCCGGATCCGCGCCTCGGCCGGGGTCAGGCCGAGGTCGCGCTGGAGTGCCTTTTCCGGGGAAGCGGGTTCTGGGGCGGCAGCGGAGGCAGGGCCGGAGGGCAGCCCGAAGGCCACCCCCAGCACTAAGACGGCGCTGGTCAGGATGGTTCTTCTCACGACAGGTCCTTGGGGGCAGCGGGATGGACGAGACCGTGAGAGCGCTCTCAGTAAAGAAACTTTGCATTGGTGACGAGCGGTGTCAAGCGGTCCTGACTATTCGGGCCAAGGGGTCCCGTCATTCCACATCCGCTCGGCCTCGGCGGCGAAGCGCTGATACCAGAGGCCGTCGTGGGGACGGAGGGTGAGAATGGGGCCGGACTCGATCTCCGGACGGTGCTCGAAGTGCTGCACGCAGATCAGCCCGCCGGGGGTGGCGGTGTCGATCGCGTTCACCCCGATCGAGGGCACGAATCCGGCGACCCGGATCTGGAGGTCGCCGCCGGTCGTCTCGCGCAGGTGGGCGAGTTCGGCGAGCACCGACCTGATGCGCCCGGCCAGCAGCGCGGGGTCGACGTCGGCGCCGCTGTGGCGGGCCGACGAGGCGACCATGACCTCGTCGCCGGGATCGACGACCAGCACCCGCACCCGCGCGCCGGCCGCCAGCATCCGCCGCAGGTCACCCCGCATCGTGTTGGCGGTGCGCGCCATCGACCGGCCGATGAACAGGAAGTCGCGGGCGCCCGCCCGGCGGGCGGGCAGGTCGGCGGGGAAGTCGTCGCGCAGCAGGCCGGCCTCCGCGGCCACGGCCGCGACCTGCTTACGCGACTTGATCTGCGAGAACGCCAGGAGCGCCAGCACCGCCAGCGTGACCGAGATCAGCACCGAGGTGTCGGCGAGGCCGACACTGCCGAGCACGGTGAACACCAGCGCGACCACCGCCAGCAGGTAGAGGTCGAGATTGTCGTCGCGGACCAACGTCGCCAGGCGCTTCACGAATCCCATCCTCGCGGCCGGCGCCCTGTCAGACCCCCTTTACCGGAAGGCTGAACCAGACCGTTTTGCCGCCCGCCACCCGGCTCGTCCCCCACCGCTCGGCGAAGTGGTTCACCAGGAACAGGCCGCGCCCGTCTTCGTCGTAGCGTCCGGGCTCGCGCATCTTCGGCATGCGGTGGTCGTCGTCGCTGACCTCGCACAGCAGGCTGTCGGTGCGCAGCAGCCGTACCGTGATCGGCCGGGCCGTCGCCCGCACCGCGTTGGTGACCAGCTCGGAGGCCAGCAGCTCCGCCGTCGGGATGAGGGTGTGCAGCCCCCACGCCGCCAGCGTGCGCCGCACCAGCCCCCGTACCCGGGAGGGGGTCTGCGCCTGCGGCTCCAGCAGCCACTGCGCGACGTTCTCGCTCGGGATGCCGGTGAACCGGATCGCCATCATCGTCACGTCGTCGCGCATCGGCCTGTTCGGGACCACGCTCTCGCAGACCTCTTCGAGAGGCCGCACACCGATCAGCCCGCGCCGCAGGCGTTCGACCCCGACGCCGATGTCCTCGCCGCGCTCCTCGACCAGGCCGTCGGTGTAGAGGACGAGCATGCTGTCGTCGTCGGCCGCGATCTCCACCGTCTCGAACGCGTTGCGCCCGAGCCCGATGGGGGTGCCCGCGGGCGGATCCAGCACGTCGGCCTTGCCTTCGGGGCTCACCAGGATCGGGGGCAGATGACCGGCGCTCGCGATGGTGCAGCGGCGCAGGACGGGGTCGTACACACAGTAGACACAGGTCGTGATCGTCTGAGCGGCCAGGCGCTGCGCCATCTCGTCGAGCGACTGCAGCACCTGCTCGGCCGGAAGATCCAGAGAAGCAAGTGTCTGTACGGCTATGCGCAGCTGCCCCATGATCGCTGCCGCGTCCAGCCCGTGGCCCATGACGTCACCGACGACCAGCGCCACCCGGGACCCCGGCAGCGGGATCACGTCGAACCAGTCGCCGCCCACGCGCGCGGCGGCGGGCTGGTAGCGGTACGCGATCTCCAGACCGGGCAGAGAGGGAGGCTGTCCGGGCCGGATCCCGCGCTGCAGGATCTCGAGTGTCTCGAGCTGTTGCCGATGTAATCGTCCGTGGAAGATCGTCAGCGCCGCCGGCACCCCAAGCTGACCGGCGACCAGCACGTCGTCCTGGTCGAACTCGTCGCGTTCACGGTCCCGGGCGAGCACCGCGCACCCCACGGCCTCGCCGTAGGCTCGCAGCGGTACGGTCAGCAGCCGCCCGCCCACCAGCTCGGGAACCGTGGCCGCAAGATCACCCGACCAGCGCGAGGGCAACCGCCCCCGCGGGTCGAGCCGGTGCACGGCACCGCCGTCGAGATAGACGGCGGCGGCGTCGGCCAGCCGGGGCACGGCCGCCTCGCAGAGCAGGCGCGCGACCTGCTCCGGATCGAGGCAGTCACCGATGGCCCGGGCCGTGTCACCGAGAAACGCCAGACCCTCGGTGTCGATCACTTCAGAACTGGTTACGCCGGCAGTTGAGGAACAGCTGGATCTCCGGCGGCGCCTGCGTGGTGGCCGGGGCGTAGGAGATGTCGGTCTCGACGACCACGGTGAACCCGATCTCCTCGACGAGTGCCCGCAGGTCCTCCCGCAGGTAGCCGGTGACCCGCACGGGCGCGCCGAGGAACTGGAACGGCACGTCGTCGAGGTCGATCTCGACCATGCTCAGCGCCAGCAGCCCTCCGGGCACGATCACGTCGTGAATCCGCTGCAGCGCCGTGGCGATGTCCGCCCGGGGCAGCATGAGCAGCGAGAAGAACGCCACCACCGCGTCGAACCGTCCGAGCGACGTGTCGATCTCGGTGACGTCACGCTCCAGGAAGGTCCCCTCGGGCACGTTCTTGCGCGCCAGATCGAGCATGACGGGCGAGATGTCGATCCCGGTCAGCTCACAGCCCGCCTCGGCGAACTGCTTGGCGGTCGGCTCCCCGGTGCCACACCCGACGTCAAGGACGCGGGCACCCGGCTGGAGCTGCTTGATCAGCCACTCCCCGGCAGCGACCTGCCCCTCCTTGTGGGGAAAAGCGTCGTCGTACCGGGATCCGATGCGGTTGAACGCCTCGGCTTGCATAGCCCGGTATTCGTCGCGACTTTGAGCCGAACCGGATTCAGTTGTCATCATGCCGCCATAAGGGAGATCGCCGACTTCTGCCCACCAAGTGATAGGCCCTCCGCGCTCACAAGTCAAGATATTTCTGCGTTAAATTGACATTTCACGCAAGCGACCTGCGACAACAGTGTTGACTGGGCGTGTCGGGAACGTCAATGCTGTGGGTCAGGTAAATGTCGGTTTATGTTCACCATTGCCCTCGAACCCGAAAGGGCCCATCGTGTCCCATCTGGCGTGGGAAGGCTGCCACAACACCCGAGACCTGGGAGGTCTCCCACTTCACGACGGTGGCCGAACTCCTCATGAGGCGCTGATCCGCTCGGACAACCCGGAACACCTGACGGCCCACGGGGTGAGCACCGTGGTCGACCTCCGGGAGGCGGCGTCCCCTGACCTGACCACGATCCGCATCGACCCGGCTTCAAGGCCGCTGTGTACGACGCTCTGGAGGGCTTCGACGCGGGGAAGTATCTCCTCGGAGCCGGGATGGGTCCGGCTGTGATCAGTTACCGTCCCGTGCTTCTCCTGATCAAGTCACGCCTTCTATCCTCCCCGGGTGTTGAGCACCATCTCGCTGGCATTGGCCGGCGTCATCGCCCTGCAGGGATCCGCCGCGGACGTCCGCCTCCCGGACACCGACCTCACCGTGCACGAACGGCCGTCGGACCGTCTGGTCGTGTCGACGTACTACCAGTTCAAGAAAACCGCGCAGGCGTACCTGCGCGCGAGCGGGCGTAACTCGTTCACGAAGAAACCCGACCATTGGCGGGTCGCGGTCTCCCCGGACGGCAAACGCGCGATGGCCGCGAGATCTTTGGTGGACGCCAAGGGCTGCCCCACCTTCGACCTGATCACCCGCCGCACCGGCGCCACCCGCCGGATCCCGGTGTCGGGCCTGTGCGGAAAACTCGCCGGTGGCTATTTCAGCTGGTCGCCGAACAACCAGAAGGTCGTTCAGCTGGCCTTCACGGTGAAAGGCGGAACGACGGGTTACCTGACGGTCGACGCCGCCAGTGGCAGGACCCGATATGTGGCGATGCCGAAGTCGTACAAGAACTCCCGCTTCATCTGGACCCCCGACGCGAAACAGATCGTCGCCTACGACAACAAGAGCATCCGCTTCCTCTCCCCGGACGGAAAACTCAAGCGCACCCTGACCGGCAAGGGCTCGCTGGCCGGCGAGGAACACACCTTCTCCCCGTCGGGCGACCGCTTCCTGACCGTGTGTCCCGGCGGCGGCATCTGCATCTGGTCCGTCAAGACAGGCGAGGCGGTCGGCACGGTGCACACGGGCTCTTACGGCGTGTACGGCTGGTGGGACTCCAGCCACCTGATCATCGGGCGGGCGTCCGGGAAGAAGTACGAGATCGTGCAGGTGGACATGGCCGGAGAGGTGACCCGCGTCCTCGTGAACGGTTCGGTGTCCACTTTCACGAAGAACCGCCTGGACCTCGACTTCACGAAGCGATGACGGGCCGCCTGGCCTGCGCGGAGGCGACGATCACGAAGGTGACGCTGACCAGCAGCGCCCAGGCCCCGATCTTGCCGACGTGGACGAGCCGCCAGGCCTCCTGCTGATAGGGGTACTCCCACGCGCCGAGGTAGGTGGCGATGTTCTCCGCTATCCACAGGAAGAACCCGGTGAGCAGAAGCCCGAGTGACAGCGGCATCCGATGGCGATATTCACCGACGGTGAAGTGCACCGTCGTTCCCCAGGTGACCAGAACCAGCAGGATCGCCAGCGGAACGCGCAGATCGACCCACCAGTGCTGGCTGACGAAATTGACGTAGATCGCCACCGCCACCGCGGTCACCGGCGCCTTCCGGTAATTCACCAGCCGCAACTCCAGAATCCGCCACGCGGCGCACACGTAACTCCCCACGGCGGCGTAGAGGAATCCGCTGTACAGGGGCACCCCGAGGATTTTGGTGTAGGCGTCCTCGGGATAACTCCACGACCCGAGCCGCACCTTGACGACCTCGAAGGCGAGCCCGACCAGGTGGAATCCGGCGATGAAGGCGACTTCCCTGGTCGTCTCCCACCGGAGCGCGCGAAAGGCGACGGTCAGTGTGACGGCGTACACGAGCAGCGCGTCATAACGAGGAATCGGCAGCGGCACAACCGAAGAGACGGCCAGCCCCGCGAACAGCGCGACCGCGAAAGCACACGCCCTGGCCTCGGCCCACGCGAATCGAACCACCTGCGCGACGAATAACCCCATGCCATATTCGATCTGGCCCGGGATCCGGAGGTCCCCCGGATTGTGGGGAGGTCATGTGAAGAATTTCTGGAATCACTAGAGCCGATCCCGGTTAGCCTGCCGGAGTGAACCGCAGGGAGCGTGTCGCCGGCGCGATCGTCGGCTCGGCGGTGGGCGACGCTTTGGGCGCGCCGTTCGAGTTCGGCCCCGCAGGCATGTTCTCCGCCTCCGACGGCGGAGGCGAGATGCGCGGAGGCGGCGGCTGGGACCCCGGCGAAGCCACCGACGACACCCAGATGGCCATCCAGGTCGCCGAATCACTGCTGGAGCGCGGCGGCCTGGACCCGGCCGACATCTTCGCCCGCTTCCAGCGCTGGGCGGCCGACGACCCCAAGGACATCGGACTGCAGACCGAGGACGTCCTCACCCGAGGCCTGCCCTGGGACCAAGCAGCCGCCGCCCACTACAGAACGACCCACCGCGCCGCGGGCAACGGCTCCCTCATGCGGGCCACCACCGCGGCGGTCCACTTCGCCCCCGAGGGCCGCCAGACGACCGTGGACGCCGCTCGCCGCATCTCGGCCCTGACCCACGGCGACCCGGCGGCGGGCGAGGGCGTCGCGATCTTCCACGACCTCCTGCGCACCGCCCTGACCGGCGCCCATCCCCTGGAGGACCTGACGGAGACCCTCGCCGCCGTCCACCCCGACCACCGTGGGCGATACGCCACGGTCACCTCTCCCACGTGGCACCCCGACGACGCGACGGAGTTCAACGGCGCCGTCTGGCCCTGCCTGGGTTCGGCGGTATGGGCGTTGCGCACCACCGGCAACTACGAAGAGGCCCTCCGCGCCGCGATCGACCTGGGCGGCGACACCGACACCGTGGCCGCGGTCACCGGCGCCCTGGCCGGAGCCGTCCATGGTCTGTCCGCGATCCCCGCCCGGTGGACAGACCCCCTCCACGTTCCTCTCCCCGGCAGTGGCGGCCGGGTCCTCCGCCTGCCCCAACTACTGAACCTCGCCGAGGCGCTCGCTAGGGGAGACGTACCGCCACATAGGGCTGGGCCTGGTTCAGCCATTCGCGGGGCAGGCTCGCCCCTGTGGTCCGATCGATGAGCGCCAGCCAGGCGGCCCGCCAGTCGTAGTCGTCGTCGCGTTCCTCAAAGTCGACGAAGAAGTCGGTCATCGCGCTCAACTCCGGCCACCTCTCTCTGTGCTCGTCCGCGAGGTAGGGGGCGAACGCGTCGAGCCTCAGCACGAGTTCACCGTCGGCCGCGAATCGTCCACGAGCGTCCCCTTCGCGGGGGTCCCGAAGATCTTGGCAAACCGGACCGACAGATCGCCTCGGCCGGCGAACCCACCCTGCGCCGCGCATCCGCATCGGCGGCCGACGCAGGCTCTGTTTCTGGCGTCCGGACGCGGACCGTGGTCCTGTGAGCTCAGATGTGAGCCAGGACCTGCCGCACGGGGTGCCCGAGCGCCACACCCAGTGCAGCCAGCTCATCGTCGGCGAACGGCGCGCGGTCATCTAGAGAGCGTTAAGGGCTTGGGTTACGGGCTTGTGGTGGTCTGGGAGAGCTGACCGCGACTGGTTGCGGGGTTATGCAGGTGGGATGAGGTATCCCGACAGTGGCGGGCTGACCGCCGAGCAGCGTGTGAAGCGGGAAGTGGTGCGGTTACGGGCGGCCGACCGGTTCGCCGAAGGCGCCACCGACGCACAGGTGGCGCGGGAGTTCCGGGTGTCGCGAATGTCGGCCAACCGGTGGCGGCACGCCTTTGAGTCCGCCGGCCGTGAAGGACTGCTGTCCAAGGGGCCGGGCGGGGAGGTCTGCCGGCTCGACCCGGACCAGGTGGCGGAGCTGGAGACAGCGCTGGAGGCCGGACCGGCCGTGCACGGGTGGGACGATCAGTGCTGGACGTTGTCCCGGATCGCCGAGGTGGTGCGCCGCCGATTCGGGGTCGGCTACACCCCGGCCGGGATCTGGTACCTGCTGCGGCGGGCGGGATGGTCCTGGCAGGCGCCCTCCCGCAGGGCGGCCGAACGCGATGAACAGGCCATTGCCGCCTGGAAGGACGAGCAGTGGCCGATCATAAAAGGACCGCGACCCGGTTGGGGGCCTGGCTCTGCTTCGAAG
>NZ_BBXD01000032.1 GCF_001570545.1 Herbidospora mongoliensis
CCCAAGGGCCGGACCTGGGGACGACGCGGGATCACCCCGGTGGTGGCGGTGACCGCCAAAGGCGGCGGCCGGATCTCCATCGCCGCGCTGGTTGCGGTCAAACCGGCTGACCCGGCCGCTGGAGCCAGGCTGATCTACCGCACCCGCCCCTATCGCGGACGCAAAGGGGAGCCGAAAGGGTTCGCAGCCGCCGACTACGCGGCCCTGTTCGACGCGGCGCATCAACAACTCGGCGCGCCACTGGTGGTGGTGTGGGACAACCTCAACACCCACCACTCAGCACGGATGCGCGAGCTGATCGCGGCCCGCCCGTGGCTGACGGTCTTCTACCTGCCCGCCTACGCGCCGGAGTTCAACCCCGTCGAAGCGGTCTGGGCCCACATGAAGAAATCCCTGGCCAACCTGGCCACCCGCAACCAGGACCAACTCCTCGCGCTGGTGAAGAGCCGGCTCAAACGCATGCAATACCGCCGCCGCATCCTCAGCGGGTTCATCGCCAAGACCGGCCTGGACCCCCACCTCTCATAACCTCAGCCATTAAGGCTCTCTACACATGCACGTGAACACGTGCGTTATCGGATCAGGTGGGTGGAAGAACTGACCGGCAAGAACCTGACGACGATGGCTGACCACGTGGATTTGTATTTGGCACTACGGGCCTCTTAGCAAGAAGAGGGCCGCACAAGGCCGACGGCGTTCGATGGGGGCCGATAGTCGCCAACTATTTGGCGGGCTGGCGCAGAAAGGGCTCATCGCGATCATCGCGATGAGCCCTCCTTTGCATGGGAGCCAAGTATATCGGAATCCTGATTGCGTTATCTATTGATAGAGTTTCTCTCAATAGAGATTTATGTTATTTGCGCAGTCTCCGCCTGTCGTAGAAAACGTAATGGAGCGCCAGTAAGTCTGCACTTCTGGACGACTTGTTACTTTTGGGCTCCAGTAGTCAAACGCTATCTGCAAATCCGCGACGAAACCGCCCAGATCTTTTGCGAAGCAGGTGTCGGAGGGCCACAGTTCATCGCTTCCCGCCCTCGGATTGAGCTTGCCTAGGCCGTCTCTGGTCATTCGCCAACCATCTGCCGTCGCCTTAGCCGTATAGAAGGCCAGGACGTCACGCGGTGAACCGTGAAAGCTGTATGGGCGCTGTACCTCTCCTATGATGTCGTCGTCGAGACAGGCGGGCTCCATGGATCCTGCCGACTGGGGAGTAGCCCCGGCTGGCGCCATGTCAAGAATGGGCTCTCGCAGAACCCGCTCCATCATGAGCTCGGTTGGGTCTTCGATGCAGGAAAGTCCGGTGACACTGGCCACGATCCCGCACCCTGGCGTCATCGCCAGCATGATGGCCGCCAAAATCGGCGGCCAGATTTTACACCTTCCCATGGAGTTTCCACTGCGAGATGTCCGTGTCGGGATATCCGCTCTTCTTCCAGATCTCGTAGCCCTTTTCCAGCTCATAGTAGAATTTACTTCGATCTACCACGTACCAAGTTTTTAAGAGGTTTATTCCGTAGTCTTTGACGAATCGATATCCGGCCACGTTAGCCTTCATGTCCTTTTGGTAGTCTTTACTGTTTGGATCTTCGCCCTTCTCGTGAGCCATCAGCATGGACTTGGCGTCATTAAAACTAAGCATGACAAATAGGCCGCCCGAGAGCATGAAGTGCCGTTTTAGGCCATCGCCACCCGTTTTGCTGTCGGGTATGTCGGGCCGAGTTCCTGACTTGAGATAAGAGTTGATGATCAGGTCGACGATGACGCCGCACGTTACTGGCCCATGCGAGACGCACTGCTTGACCCCGGTCATGGTTTTCCTGATCTTGGCGACCCAGCCGGGCTCCTTCGCCTGGGTGGACGATGGCGCTGGCAACGCTCCACTCGGCGCATGTTCCCTGAAGGCGGCGTCCGCTGCCGTCAGCACTGCCCAGAGCATCTCGACGTCGGCCAATGACAGATCGTCGTCGTAGTAGTCGGTCATGAACTTCTCGCGGAGATGTTTGTACTGGTCATTCCAGAAATACTTAGGTGCCGGACGGCCAGTCCACAGGAAATTGCCCATCTTCGCGACTTCATCGTTGAGTTGTGGCTGCCGGCTCTTGAACTCCGGAGACGCCATGTAACTCGTCCACCATCGTGCGTGGGCGTCCGTCTCGGTGCAGGTGCCACCGGCGCAGAGATATCCGGCCTCGGGATTGCTGTTGAGGGACACCTCCACCCTGGGCATGTCCACGGGGTAGGCGGAGTGGCCCGTGGGGTCGATGTGGTTGGTAGGCGCGCCGTTGGCGTAGCCATAGCGGTTGGCCTGAATGGAGGGTGTCGCCGGAAGGGTTGCGGAGTCACGGCTGAGGAAGGTGCCGGAGGAGGGCTGGTACCAACGGGCCGCCATGTTGGCGGCGCCGCCGTCCTGGTCCGTCCACGCCGACTGGTATCCCAGTTCGGGGCGGGTTCCGCTGCTCGTGACGACGGCGCCGAACGGATCGTAGGCCGTGGATCCGGAAAGCGTGGCGGCCCCGGAGGTGAAGCCAGCGACCAGGTCGCGGTGCCGGTCGGTCAGCTGGAACTGTGCGGGCGCCCCGCCGGTCTTGCTGGACAGCAGCCCGCCGTCGGAGGTGCGGCTGTAGATCTCCCGTGCCACTCCGGCCGCGTTGGTGATCGACGCGAGATCGTTGGAGGTATCCGAGTAGACGAACTTGGTGACGTCGGCTGCCTCGGTGCGTGTGGCCAACCGGTCGAGCGCATCGTATGCGTACGAGACGGCACCGTTGGTGATCATGCGGTTGAAGGCGTCGAAGGTCGAGGCGGTGGTGACGCCGTTGGAGGTCGCGGTGGCCAGAGTGCCACGCGGTGTGTGGGTGTAGTCGGTGCCTGCGCCCGATGTGAGCCTGTTCCGCTCATCGTAGGTGTAGTTCTGGCCGTCGGCCTGAGTACGGTTACCTGAGGCGTCCCAGGCGTAGGTGGTGGTGACCGAATCTGGGTCGGTCCACGAGGTCAGCCGTCCGGCATGGTCATAGCCGTAGGTGTTGGTCCCCGCGCCTGCGGTACCCGTTGTGGTTTTCGAGGTCAGGCGATCTTCGTTGTCATAGCCGTAAGCGATGGACGCAAGGCCCGCACCGGCTCCGGTGTTCAGGGTGTCGGAGACGACCCGGTCGAGATCATCGTAGACGTAGGTCCGTTGCGGACCCCCGGTGCCGTAGGCGACCGTGCTGGGCCGGTTGGCGTCATCGTATCCGTAACTGACCGTCACACCCGTCAGAGGATCGACGGTGGTGGTCAGGCGGTCGCCGCCGTCCCAGGTGAACGAGGTCAGACCTGCGGCGTTGCTCCGCTGGATCATTCGGCCGTTGGCATCGTAGGCGAACGTGGCCTGGTCTACGCCGGCCTTGGTGGCCTTCAGGAGGTCACCCCGGTCATTGACACTGAAGGTCAGGTCACCGGCCGACGTGATACGACCGGCCAGATCGTAGCCGAAGGTCTTGGTCGTAGTGGGGGCCGAACCGCCACCACTTCCGATCTGTTCGGTGGGACGGTTGAGGTTGTCGAAGGTTCGCGTGATGGATACCCCGCCCGGTTGCAGCTCGGAAATCGGATTGCCGGCGGCGTCATAGCTCGTGATCCAGGTCCGATCACCCAGATTGGGGTGCTGGGCGGTGGCGGGTTCGGTCACCGACTCGACCAGGCCCAGGGTGTTGTAGCTGGTGACGGTGGTGTTACCCCTGCCGTCGGTGTAGCGAGTCGGCGCGCCTACGGCGTCATAGCCGAAGGACGTGGTGATCGACGTCGTGGGGGAGACGGGTTCCACCAGCTGGGCGATCCGGCCAAGCGGGTCATAGGTGGCGCTTCTGGTCCGGCCTTCGGCGTCCACGATGGCGGTGGGATTGCCATCGGGGTCCAAGCTCATGGAGCGGGTGCGCAGGATGTTGTCGGCGTCGTTCAGCTCATTGACCCCGACCGGACGGCCAGCCAGATCGTAGATGGTTGTGCTCTGGTTGCCGAGCGGATCGGCGACCGAGGTCTGACGGCCGGCCAGGTCGTAGCCGAACTCGGTCGTCTTCCCAAGTGGATCGGTCAGCGAAGTGATCTCACCGAAAGCGTTGATGTCGGCTTCCGCTACGTCACCATCAGGGCGCTGTTCGGTGAGGAGGTTGCCGGCATCGTCGTACGTGGAGCGGCTGACAAGCACAGCGGTGGTGGGCTTACGCTCGATCACGGTCGCAGTGGTCTGGCGGCCGAGGTCGTCGTAGGTGGCCTCCTTACGAGCGCCAGATGGGTCGGTGATGGAGAGAAGCTCTCCATTCATCGTGTAACCGAAATCGGTGTGACCGGGCGTTGCTCCCGTGGTGGCGGGAGGCTCGATCACTCGGACGAGTCTTCCCAGGTCATCGTATGTGTGTGTGATGACCTGCCCACGCGCGTCGGTGAGGCTCACCGGACGTCCGGTGTCGTCGTAAGTCACGCTCGCTGTGGGTGTGACGACGGTGCCGCCGGGACGGGCGTAGGCGGGGGAAGCTATGGAAGTGGAGCGTCCGGCCTTATCGAAAGCCGTGATGGTGGTGCGGCCTTCGGCGTCGGTGATGTGGGTCTGCTCGCCATAGGTGTTGAAGGCATAACGGGTGGTCGGCTGCTGGGCGACCGGGGCAGTTCCATTCCGTTCGACGTGGACAGAGGGTTGCTTCCGCTCGATCAGGCGACCGGCCCCGTCGTATCGGAATGTTGTGGTGTGACCACCTGGTGAGGTTATTTGCGTTGGATTGTTCCGGTCGCCGTAATTCATTACCGTGACCAGATCGGTGGAGCCGTTCTCGACGGTCTCCTTCGTCGTGCGGTTGGCGGCGTCGTACTCGTAGGTGGTCACCTCGGTCCGCAGGTCGCCCGCGCCGGTCTTCGTGACGCCGGTGACGTTGTCATTGCCGTCGTAGGCCAGTGTCGTCTTCCTGGCCAACCCAGCCGGGTCCACGGTGCTGGATGTCAGGCGGCCCGACTCGTCGTTCTCGTAGTCGGCGCGGGTCTTTCCGCCACCCGTGGTCACTCGGGTCGGATTGCCGGCGGGGTCGTACAGGTAGGACTCCAGCACCACATCACGAGGTGTGGTGGACTCGTTGAGCCGCGCGTTATCGGCGATCTTCTCCGCGAGGAGGTCGTCGGCGAAATAGGTGTACCTGGTGGTACGCCCCATCGCGTCGGTTTGTGAGGACAGACGTCCGTTGTTGTCGTAGGCGAAGGACTGCAAAACCACGTCGGCGGCCGGTTGCGGCGCGACCGGGCTGCCGGTCCAATCCTTCAGGACCTCGGCGGCCAACTGTCCACGAGGTGTATAGGTGTAGACGTGCTGTGCCCCGACCTCGTCGATCGCCAGCACCTGAGCGCCCTTGTGGTTCCAGGCGTACTCGCGTGCTCCGCCCTCCGGGTTAGTCGCCGTCTCGACGCGACCGTAGTCGTCGTAAGTGAGGGTCGTCTGCCGTGTCGCGTCGCCGCCAGTAAGGTCGCTCACCACCTCGGTGAGCGGTAGGCCGTCGGGGTCGTAGGTGTAGGTCGTCCGCCGGGTGTGGGTCACATTCGTGACCTCGTTCTCGATGTCCGGCTCGGTCCGGGTGGCGATGCGACCCCGGGCGTCATACGTGATCGTTGTGGTGAGCCCGGCGGGGAAGTCGTCGGAGACTTCGATCTCCGCGGTCTTCCGTCCGATCGCGTCGTAGGCGTACGTCGTCACCAGGCCCGTCGGGCTGGTCGACTCGGCCAGGTCACCCGAGGCGTTCTGGCGGTAGGTCCGTTCGCCGCCCTCCGCATCCGTCGCTTTCTTCGGCAGGCCCGCTGGCACCGTCCCGCCGCCGACCGCCGCTTCCGTGCCATCGGTGTACGTCAGCGTCAGCCTGGGTCCGTCATCCGTCGGGCGCGTTTCCGAGGTCATCTCACCGTAGGCGTTGTATTCCCAGGTCGTCGCGTAGGTGTCGTCCGTGGCACTCGCGGAACGGGCATCCCGGCGAACCTTGGTCTTGTCGTTGCGCGGGTCGAACTGGCCTTCGTGCTCCTCGTACTCAAACCACTCCCAGGCGCAGGTGCCCGCGGTCCGGCAGGAGTTGCGGCCGACCAGGTTGCCGCGGGGGTTGAACTGCTGCTGGGTGACGTTGCCGTTCCGGTCGGTGATCTTCGAAAGGTATCCGCCGGTGTCGTACTCATAGCTTGTGGTCTTGTTGAGCTGGTCCTTGGCCGAGATCAGCCGGGAGCCGCGCCACGGGTCGGTGACGTAGACGAGGGTTCCGTCGTGGGGGTCGGTGACCGTGGTGGTCTGGGTCGTCTGGGTGTCGGAGACCTCGGCCTCGACGGGGTTGGACAGTTCCCACTGGCCGCCGTCGTTGTCGGTGTGGGTGAGCAGGCGGCCGCCGTCGGCGCGGTAGGTGTTCTGCGCCCAGACGCGGCCGGACGGTGTGGTGATTTTGGTGATCTGGCGGCGGGCATTCTTGGTGGTCCAGTGGGTCTGGACCTCTTCGGTGCTCAGGTGTTTGCCGTAGAGGGCGAACTCGTCGATGTCGCCGTCGAAGCCGAACACTCCGCTGGTGCCGGTGGTGTTCGGCCAGCTCGCGGAGCCGAAGCCGGAGCCGATGCGGGCGTCCCACTGGCCCAGGTGGCCGATCTGTGCCGACAGCGAGCCGACGAGCGTCCCGTCGAGGTAGAGGCTCTGGGTGTTGCGCGCTCCGGCCAGGACCACGTGGTGCCATTGGCCGTCGTTGACGGTTCCGGTGGTGGTGATCGGGGCGACGGTGCCGGTCCAGAACTGGCCGCGGAGTTTGCCGTCGGTGCCGACGTAGATCGCCGGGGTGTAGGAGGACGGGGTGGCGCCGGCCGAGTTCTGGTAGCCGAAGATCGTGCCGGATCCGGTGGTGCGGAACCACGTCTCCAGGGAGACGTCACCGCCCTGGCCGTTCACCGCGCCGGAGGGCAGCGACACATACGACGACCCGGCCGCGCCTTCGAAGCGCATCGCCTTGTCGGTCGTTTCGGCCAGCGGGGCCGTGATGCCGGTCGAGGCGTCGGCGAGCGAGCCGGCGAGTTTCGCGTGTCCCACTCGCCAGACCGCGCTGACCTCGTTGGCCACCGAGGTGCCGAGCGCGTTGGCCGTCTCGTTCAGGCGCCAGTAGCCGCGCGGGCTCGAGTCCATGACCGCGCTGCGGTAGCGGGAGTCGTTGCCGTACTCGTAGGTGGTGCACTGCGTCCCGGCGCCGGGGGCGCAGACCTTGGTGAGCAGGTCGCCGCTGTAGGTGTAGGTCCAGGTGAGGGGGGTGCCGGTGGTGCCGCCCGTCCCGCCGCCCGTCCCGCCGTTGGTGACGTTGAGGTCGTCGATGGTGATGACCACGGGGGCGTTGGTGGAGGTGCCGGACAGGTAGGAGCCGAAGCCGACGCCGCCCGCGGTCTGGAGTGCGGCGGTGCTGTCGGTCGCGGTGACCTGCCAGCTGGCCGGTTCGGTGCCCGAGGCGGCCCAGATCTTGGCCTGGACGGTGGTGGGGGAGGTGCCGCTGGTCTTGACCCGCATCTTCAGCGGGGTTCCAGCGGTGTAGGTCAGGCCCGGGACGGTCACCTCGGAGACCAGCAGCGTCTCGGCCTGGGCGTTGTCGACGCGGCTGGCCGCCAGCACGACCGAGCCGCCCGACAGCAGGCGCGCGCGGGCGCGGTAGTCGCCCTGGCCGGTGACGCTGCGTCCGATGCCCCACAGGTAGATGCCGTTACCGGTGGCCGCTTTGTCGCTGCTGACGGTGAAGGTCACATCGGAGGTGGTCAGCGCCGGTGCCGACAGGTAGGCGCGCCGGTTGGCGCCGGTGGCCGGCAAGGTCAGTTTGGCGGCGCCGCCGTCGACGCTGTAACTGGCGGCCGTGCCCGCCGTGGTGTACGCGCCGCCGATGTCGGCTGTGCCCAGCCCGCCGGTCACCGTCCGGGTGAAAGCGTCCGAGGCCGACGCCGGAGGGGTGACGGTCCCGCCGACCGGGTCGGTGGAGGCGGAGGTGATGTGGCTGCCGGTCCAGGTGAAGTTGAGCGAGCGGCCGCCGGTCGCGGTGACCTTGGTCAGCTTCCCTGCGGTGTAGGTGAGGGTCTGGCTGCGGCCTCGGTGGTCGGTCACCTGGGTGAGGCGGCCGACCGAGTCGAACCAGTAGGAGGTGGAGTCCTTGTCCATGAGGCGCCAGCCGCCGCCCGGCTGGGTGGCCAGGGTGGCGTACATGCCCTCGGGTGCGGCGTAACCGCCGTCGGGTTTCTCCGCGAAGCGCCACTGCCGGCCGTCGGGATAGGTGATCAGCACGGTGTTACGTCGCGGTTCGTTCACCAGGCGGGTGTCCCAGCGGGACGTCCAGCCCGCGCCGAACGCCCCGTCGGTACGGGGGTCCAGGCTGTTGTAGGTGCGTGTGACCGACAGCGGCGGACCGGCGGCCGGGATCGACACGTCGGTGGCGGCGGTCGTGTAATTGCCGGTGACGTGGTCGAACTCGCGGCCGTCGGTGCCTGCGGCGAGCAGCGAGTTGATCGTCGCCTGCTCCGGGGTGGTGGTGAAGGTGCGCCACGGCGAGGTGGAGGTCGTGACGCTGGTCGCGGCCTGGGAGTACCACCAGTAGGTGCGTCCCCACTTCAGCTTGTTCGCCGGGACGGTCCACGCGCCGCTCAACCAGGTGGAGTCCTCACACCAGTCCCAGTCGCCGGGTTCGCCCTCGCAGATCTGGTACCAGTAGTTCGTCGCCGCCTCGCCCGGCGCCTTGGCGTAGGCCGACAGGGCGGGGGTCAGCGAGCCGACCTGGGTGTTGTCGATGGGCTGGTAGGACACGAAGCTCAGCGACCCGACCGCCATCGCGGTGACCTGCGCCGAGGTCCACGACGACCAGGACGAGGTGTTGGAGCCGTCTGAGGCCCGTGCCCGGTATTGCATGGTCTGCCCGTCGGAGAGGTAGCCCGAGGGCACCGCGACGGTGGCCGTGCCGCCGGAGGCGACGAGACTGGCGGTGTCGGACCAGACCGTGGTGCTGCCCACCCGGACCTCGAAGTCGGCGCTCAGCGTGCCGCCGTCGGGGTCGGTGAGCGGAGCTGAGATGACGGGGGTCTGAGAGGTGATGGTCCCGCCGTTGGGGGCCGCGACGCGGGGCGCGACGATCGGGGTGGGGACCGCCGGGGCGGAGCCGAACGCGTAGGTGATCGACAGGACCGGCTCGATGCCGCTCTCCTCCGACCGCAGCGTCTGGACCGCGGAGGCTGAGGTCTTGCTGAGCTGGAAGCCGTAGTTGTCCGCCCCGTCGGCCCACGCCTGAACGATGGAGGCCACGTTGAACCGTGAATAAGGACAGGCGGCGTTCGAGCTGGTGGCCGACCCGGTGCTGGTCGCAGTCGGCTGGTTGTTCCACGTCGTGCTGAAGGAGAAGTTGTTCGTCAGCCGCTTGGCGGTCATCGTGGCGCAGGGGGACAGCAGATGGGCGACCTCGAGCGTCGCCGCCGTCACCGTGGCGTCCCACAGATTGGGCAGGTCGAACTCGATCAACGACCGGTAGCCCCAGCTGCCGTTCGACGACTCGCCCACCTCCAGTTGGGTCATGCCGTCGTGTGTGGTGTTGGCAAGGTTCTTGTGTACGTAGGTGTCCATACCCGACCACCGCGTGATCGTGGGGTCCACCGTGACCGGATATTCCGTGTCCGGATCGGCCAGGAATTCCGGATCCGGCTCGAGAACCAGGCTCTGACGCCCGCCCTCCTCGACGATCGTGGTGTCGATCTCCGCGACGTCGCCGTGATCCCCTTCATCGCCGGACGACTCGTACATGAACGGTTTGGCCGCGCGCGCGACGACCTGGCCGGCCGCGGATGTCACGTCGAGACCACCGCCGGCGTTCTCGGTCAGGACGAGCCCCTTGCCCTCCACGTCCATGCTGACCCTCACTGGCCCGTCGGGCCGCTCACGCAGGACGACATCTTGCGTGAACCCTCCCGGGCGCATGGTCAGGACCAGGTCGGCGTTCTCGCCCGCCGCGTCGACGTAGGTGGCCTTGTTCCCCTTGACGACCGGCTTCGGCAGCGGATCTGGCCAGGTGAAGTCCACCGACTCGCCGCCCTCCAGGCTCATCCGGGCCAGCGGCGCCGCATCCCCGCCTGCGGAGAACTCCACGTCGGCCTTGCCCGCCTTGGCGCGCAGCACCTTGTCACCGCTGACCAGGGAGGTGTCGACGGGGACCCAGTCGCCGTCCTGCTTGACCCGGTTGATCCCGGTGCTCATCTCGGTGGTGAAAGTGCCGTCCGCGTTGGCGTAGGTGAGCGACGACTCGGTGGTCGCCGAATCGACCAGCACGCGGTCGCCGGTCTTGCGGGCTTCGGTGCTCGCGGCCGGTCGGTCGGCGTCAAGGCTGCTCTCGGCCTCGGCGGTCCCGGCCAGTTCCTCAGGTAGTGGAGGTGGCTTCAGCAGTCCGCCCGTCGCGGGCTGGCCCGAGCTGTTGTGCCGGGTCTCGCGCGGCAGCGCGTCACCCGGAGCCTTGGGGTCCTGCTCGACCGGCTCGGCCGCGAGGCCGGTGGCCGCCGGGCCGGTCAGGTGGGCCCGGCCGGCCGCGGTCCCGGACAACTGCTCAGGTGGGTCGACACCCACACCCGTGCTGTCGGACCAGGTGAGGACAGGTAACCCGGTCGAGGCCGCCGCGGTTTGCCCGGTGACGAAAAGCAGCCCGGGAAGGCCGGCTGTAATTAGGAGAATCGTCCGGACCTGAAAAAGGGCGCGCGAAAGCCTAGGCGCGAATGGGGGCATGGAAAGAGCACGCTCCGATGTCGGGGGCACACAGGGACTTTCCTGCTGCTCCCTTCGCGCCCGTCGCGAGTGGAGCGATCTACGCCGAGGACATTACGTCAGAGATCAACAAGTAGCAAGATTGTTTTTTATGGCCGCCTTATTTACTGTGATGTACGTGCCGCAGCCGAAATCATGTACTCACAGTCAGCGTCCGGTAACAAAAGAATCGCTGCGTTGGTGCGTGCCGCGATTCTGACGTTCAGGCCTCCGACCAGGAGGGCAGCTCCGGCGTCCGTTCCTCTTCGGGTACGGGATGACGCCTGCTGGGCGGGCGCTCGGGGTCAGGGTAATGAGTGCGCTCGCTCAGACCTCTGGGGCGGTGATGGTGGACAGGATCGAGTGACCGAACGCCAGGCCCAGCAGGTATTACACCTGCTCGCGTAATTCGCAACTTCCCGGCAGGCAGCGGCGGTGGCCTGGTGCGGCAAACAGTCTGAATGGTCGCGTTGCCTGCCAGCCCGGTGTCGCTGAGCTTTCTGGTTAAGAACCAAAGGCCTGCCGTATGGCGGGGTTCTTCGGCATTCCACACCGCCTCGATCGCCATTCTCGCGGTCACTTACCGTCGTGGAGCGGTGGCGAAGGTGAGCAGCCGCCGACCGATGACGGCCAGAACCAGGGCCAGGGCGGCGTGGTCAGCCCGCCCAGGTGATCGAGTAGACCGTGATCGTCTTCGTGGTGTCGTTGACGGCGAACGAGATCAGGCCGACGCCCCCGAACGCCTGCTCACGGAACGCGGGATCTTCCGGGTGGGCGACGCCACGGTGATGCGGGTCGGCGCCGATGACGGCCAGTTCGTCGAGCAGGGCGACGAACGCGCGCTCAGGCAGGCCCGGGATCTGGGAGCTGGCGGCCGCGTGGAAGTTGATCTCGTAGGTCACGGCGCCTGACGGCTCGCGCGGTCGGCCATATGCTCAGCCCAGCCGGGGATGACCTGTTCAGCCGGGACGCCCGCGTTGCCGGCCGCGACGTCGGCCCGTGCCGCCTCGTAGCCGGGAGCGGCGTAGGTGACGGCCCGCAGGTGCCACAGGTTGAGCACCTCGGCCAGGTGACGCCACCGCCAGGTTTCGTGCGCGGCCGCGACCATGGCCGCCCGGTACTCGGCCAGGAACACGCCGTGGAGGCGCTCCGGCAGCCGGGCCAGCATGGCTGGCGAGGGAGCACCCGATCTCGGGGTGTCGGTAAGACTGGTGCAACCAGGTGCATGCGTTGGCGTTATGCCTGCTCAGCGCCTCGTCAGCGAAGGGCGCCGACCTACAGAAGGCACGTTCTTTCTGTGAGCTCAGCCCGACTGAGCTGGGCGAACGTGCTCGTTTGGGCCTGTGACAGCAGGGCTGTGAGTTCGTCCCGTTCCTGTCTCAGCGCGCGAAGGTCCTCCACGAAGGCACCGCGTTCCTCCCTCAAGGTGCGGCGCAGTTCAACCACGACCCGCCGCAGCCGGGCGGCCCTGTCGCTATGAGGCTCCTGAAGCTCCCCGACATCCGGCCACAGCCGCACCGTCGGGTCGTCGCTGGTGGTGGCGAGCAGGTGTCCGCCGGGTGCGATAACGGATGTAGTCAACGGTCACGATCGCCTCTGTGGGGTTCGGTTCGGCCCACGGTACGCGGCGCCTCAGAAGGTGCCGAAGTAGCGGTCCCACCAGCTGGGGCGCCCCGAACGCACGGCGGTCGGCCCGTCGTAGTCGCTCGTGAGAAGTTCCTCCGGGACGACCACGTAGCCCAGTTCGGTGAGCGCCCGTTCGACTTTCGCGAGATCCCCGGCGTCGAGCGCCCCCTCGTCGCGTGCCTCCCGCGTACCGAGGAAGGCACCGGGGTTGTCGGCCGCCACGAAGGCCAGGGAGCCGAACTTGCTGACCGAGACGACGATCCGCTCCCCGCACACCGTCGCGTGCGCGGGGACTTCGACCCGCCCGTACTCGCTGGAGTCCTGGGTGTCCCGCTCGGCCGGGCAGGAGGCGCCGAAGCCGGCCTTCAGCCTGGCCACTAGGCGCTCGAATAGCGCGCCGGTTGCGTGACGGTCGTAGCCCTTCGGCCATTCGGGCCATTCGGGATCGTCGAGCCGGCGCAACAGCTCTGTCAGATGATCATTCGGGGAGGTCACGTTCGTCGATCACCTGATCGGCGGGCGGAGCGGTGACGACCAGCGGGAACCCCCAGTCGCGGAATCGGGTGTCCTGAGTCATACCGGAATCTAGGTTGCCATGCATGGTGATCGTGGTCCGCAGCCGGGTGGGCAGGCCCTTGGCGTCGGTCCAGAGCCGCCAGCTGATCTTGTCCTTTGCCCAGCGCCCCTTGGCCGTGCCCAGCAGTCCGCGGGTCACGACGCCCTGGTAGGCGTATCCACCGGAAACGGCCTTGCCGGTGATGCCGCGCAGCACAGTGCGCAACATCCGCGTGTCGAGCACGTCGATGGGCTGGCCACTGAAAGCGCCGTCATAGAAGCGGTCCGGCTTCACCCGGATCCACGCCTTGCCGTCGGGGAGATAACCGGGCAGGGCGTGGAGATAGGTGACCTCGCCGACATGGGTGATGTCGTCCCAGTCCATCTCGGCGAGCGAGTTGTGCATCGCGGTCTCGGGCGCGTCCGGCATCAGTTCCGACAGCACCAGGTAATGGGTGAAGGAGTCGTAGGCGACCGGTCCGGAGGGACTTAGCTGCACCTGGCTGCGCGTGCGCCCCAAGGGCTCCTTGCCGTAGCTCGACACGTGGAGCTCAGAGAGGCGCACCCCGTGGCCGTGGCGCAACTGCTTCTGCACGGCGCGTACCGGATCGGGCGGCGCGGCCTGCCCGACCGCGGTGGCGGGCACCGCCACCGCCCCGGCCAGCATCGCGACCACGACCAGGGTTAACCATCGCCTCATGGAGCCACGGCCCTTCCGGAAACGGTGATCTTGCGGAGCGGTCATCATCGCAGACACCGGCAACGAAATTGATCACCATTTGTCGACGATTACGAGCCGAGGCGTCAGACTCAGGGCAACTTCAAGCCGCCCCGCTGACCGCAGGGGTCGTAGACGACGCACATGACCTCACGGTCGCCGCCAGCCCAGGTCTCGGCGGTCGACATAACGAACCCGCAGATCAGAAACCTGCAGAGTCACAGGTCAGAAGAGTGCAGAGTCAATCACACTTCTCTACTCAACATAACTCCGCTTGTGGCGGCCCGAATAATCCAGTAATGGCGAATTCAGTGAACGCTCACGAACCGTCCTGGGACCGGCTGTCGGCGCTTGTCTCCCCGCAACTCGGGCCCAGTAGGCGAGGTTGGGCGCGAGCGGTCAGCGTGCCGGGGTGTCCGGCGCCCAGGACGCGTTCGCGGATGGGCAGCTGCGCGGCGTACTGGTCGCGCGCCCGGGCCGCGTCCCCCGCATGACCAGGCCCCGGCAACGGAAACGTCACGTCTGCCTGCTCTTGAGTAGGGGGCGACTCATGCGCGGGGCCGTTGGGAGAGGGACCTTGGCGGGGAGTCACCTTCGACAGAGGAGAGCACAGTGAGTATGGGAGTGCCGGTGCTCCTGGTTTCCTGACCCTCACAGCGATGGACGCGACAGGATTGCTGGTGCCGGGATGCTGCCTTGCTTCCTGACCCGCACTCCGATCGACGGTGCTGTCTTTCCTCGGATCTGTCGGTGGCCCGGGAGCATCCCGGCGAGGCACTCGCCTCGCCGACGGGTTGTGACCTGAGGAGAGCCTGGCCGAAGGCGTCCCATCACTGTCGTGTCCGCCCCTCCGGCGAGCCGGTGCCGACCTGCGGTACTCAATCCCGCCGAGCCAGGAGGGCCGACATGCCCAGCATCGCATCGATCTCCCGCGTCGTCGTCGGTGGCGTCGACACCCACAAAGACCTGCACGTCGCGGCTGTGGTCGACACCGGCGACCAGGTCCTGGGCGCTCAGTCGTTCTCCACCACCCGAGCCGGCTACCGCGCCCTGCTGGCCTGGATGCGCACCTTCGGCGACGTCCGCCGCATCGGCGTCGAGGGGACCGGCTCCTACGGCGCCGGCCTGTTGCGCCACCTCCAGCAGGCCGGCATCGAGGTGGTGGAAGTCGATCGGCCCGACCGCTCCGACCGGCGCCGACGCGGCAAGGACGACACCATCGACGCCGAAAACGCCGCTCACGCCGCCCTGTCTGGACGCCGCGTCATCACCCCCAAGACCCGCGACGGCATGGTGGAGTCCCTGCGGGTGCTCAGGATCGCCCGCACCACCGCGGTCAAGTCCCGCCGCGTCGCCCTGCAGATGCTCCGCGCCCAGATCATCTCCGCCCCAGAGGAACTGCGTGACCAACTGCGCAACCTCACCCGGATGCAGCTCATCCGCACCATCGCCGCATGGCGGCCCGATCTGACCGCCTTCCGCGACCCGGTCGCCGCCACCCGGATCGCGCTGAAATCGCTGGCCCGCCGCTATCTCGAACTCCACGACGAGATCGCCGACCTCGACGACCTGATCGAGCCGCTGGTGCGCGAACTGGCGCCATCTCTTCTGGAAGCAGTCGGTTTCGGCGTGGAGAACACCGCCCAGCTCCTGATCAGCTGCGGCGACAACCCGACCCGCCCGGGCAGTGAAGCCCGCTTCGCCAAACTCTGTGGCGTCGCCCCGCTGCCCGCCTCCTCCGGACTGCATCAGCGCCACCGGCTCAACCGCGGAGGCGACCGGCAGGCCAACTCCGCGCTGCATCTGGCCGTGGTCACCCGCATCCGCACCGATGCACGGACCCAGGCCTACCTCGCCCGCCGGACCACCGAGGGCAAGTCCAAGTTAGAGATCATCCGCTGCCTGAAACGGTTCGTCGCCCGCGAGGCCTACTACTTGATCAAAAAGGATGCGGATCCGCGGCGCTCAGCCACTTGACACACAGGAGAGCATCGCCGGCAGCCAATACACCTCCTTCGCCTTCACCGCGCATCTGCTCGACGCGAAGATCGACGCCTCGATCGGCACCGTCGGCGACGCCCTAGACAACGCGTTGATGGAATCGGCGATCGGCCTCTACAAAACCGAACTGATCAAACCCCGAAAGCCCTGGAAGGGCCTGGCCGACGTCGAACTCGCCACCGCCGAATGGGTCGACTGGTTCAACCACCAGCGCATCCACACCGCCATCGGCAACGTCCCACCCGCCGAATACGAGACCACCTACTACGCTCAACACCAGCCCCAACCGGCAGCTGGAGTCAGCCCCTTGAGCCTCCACTGATCCCGGACCGCTTCACTCTTCGACGCCTTCGCGGGGCAGCCCGAGGCAGAACGGCTCCAGTTCAGGGCCGGGATCCAACTCTCCACTGGGAAAGCCTGGAAGCTGCTCCACCAGATCGCCGTCGCGGTAGAAGCCGAGGTCGTACAGGCCGTCGATGTCCCAGAGCCAGCGAACCCGCAGGCGGCGCCCATTGACAACACCAAGCCGCGGACCCGAGCTATACGGTACGTAGGCGCCGATCACCATCGACCAGCCGGGACTACACGGCCCGATCCAGACCGCGGGATTGTCGATCAGCATCACGGGCGGATCGGTCATCGCCACCATCGCCTCGCCCAGAACCTGGTCACGCCGTGATCCCGCTCCACCCACAGGCCGCCGAAGCTTTCGCCGAGACCATGCGCCACCAGCAGCTCGTACTGATCGTGTCCCGGCACAGAATTCCTGAGATCGCCCATCACCCCTCCAAGCCTCATCTTCACGCAGCCACATCAGGTAAGCGGTCGGTGCGGGATTGAGATCGTCGGGTTGGTGCGTTCGGCTGGGCCAGGTGTGGGTTTGTGGCGATGATGACGCCATGGCAGCAGTCGGCTCCGGAGAGCCCAAGGCCGGGCAGTCGGCCACCGCCAACCGGATCCATGGAGATCTCACGCAGATCCAGCACGTGGCCGGCGACGTCAACGTCTACACCACCCCCGCGCCGGCTCTGGTGGCCGGGCAGATCGTCGAGGGTGACATCCCGCAGCAGCCTCGCGCCTTTCAAGAGCGTGCCGAACTGCTGGCACGGCTGCATGAACGGGTCGCGTCGGACACGGTGCGGCGGTGGTCGACGCGGTCACCGGCACCCCAGGCGTAGGAAAGAGTCTGCTGGCCGCCTCCTACGCCTGGGCCTGCCAGCAGGCCGGGTGGCCGGTCATCGCCTGGATCACCGCCGAGACCGAGGAGCAGATCGTCACCGGCTTGGCCAGCCTCGCCCGGCGGTTGGACCTCATCGTCCCGGACGAGGACGCGTACGCCGCCGCGGTCAGGGCGCGGGAGTGGCTGTCGGCCGCCCGGCAGCCGGTGCTGCTGGTGTTCGACAACGCCGCGGCTGTGGAGCAGGTACGGCGGTGGTGCCCAGCCACCGGGGCCGCCCGGATCCTGATCACCACCCGCAACCGCGCCTTCCACACCCGGTATGAGGCGGTCGACGTCGGTGTCTTCACCCCCGGGGAGGCGGTGACGTTCCTGCATCAGCGGACGGGGCGCACCACCCCGGGTGCCGCTCAGGTCGCCGCTGAGCTGGGGTGTCTGCCGCTGGCAGTCGGGCAGGCCGGTGCCTACATCCACCGACGCCGCCTGACCTACCCCGCCTACCTGGCCCTGCTACGCGACTACCCACTGGACCGGTACCTGTCACACGCCGCGGACGGATACCCCGCCGTGACCGCGCAAGCCATTCTGCTGTCCATCGACCAGGCCGAACAGACCATCCCCGGCGCGCGGGACTTGTTGGAACTGCTGGCGGTGTTGTCGGAGGCCGGTGTCCCGCGGGCGGTTCTGTACGGCACCTCAGAACCCGAACCCGCCGACGCTGACGACATCGACCAGTTGCTGGCCGATCTGGCCGACACCTCACTGATCAGCTTCAGCGAGGACGGCACCACCTTGCTGAAGCACCGTCTGACCAGCCGGGTCCTGCGCGAACGCGCCCACCACACCACACCAGCCGGCGACGGTGATGGCGACAGCGGTGGCCAAAGCCGCTTGGCCCAGGGGCTCGACGATGCCGTCGACCTGCTGCACCGCTTCAACAACCACATCCCCGACGGCGCCGCCACCTGGGCCGCGCGTGCCGCGGTCGAGATGCTGATGGAGCAGACCACCGCCCTATACACCCTGACCGCCCTCCTGAGGGAACCATCTGAACACTTGCTGTCCTTACGCTCCTGGTGCGGCACGTACCTCAAGGACCTGGACGACCTGGCACGCGCCATCCCGCTGCTCGAGCAGACGCTGGCCGATCGGGTGCGGGTGCTGGGCGGCGACCACCCCGACACCCTGGCCTCCCGCAACGACCTCGCCGGCGCCTACCGGGCGGCGGGGGATCTGGACCGGGCCATCCCGCTGTACGAGCAGACCCTGGCTGACTGTGAGCGGGTGCTGGGAGCCGACCACCCGACAACAAAGATCGTGCGCGGGAACGTACTGGCTGCACGTCAATAGGCCGATACCGACCTTATTTAGAATGGCCATAGTGTGCAGTCGCTGTGTTCATAAGTGACCGCTCAATGCCGCGAAGTTAAGGGTCGTCCCCAGTCGTCAAGAGGCGGGTGGAGGCGGGGCCTGGTAGATCAAGGTGATCCGTCCAGATCCCTTGCCCAGATGCCGAGGTCGCGTTGCGCGGCGCCGGCGGCGAGGTACTCGCGTGTGGTGGCGATCACGACTGCGGCGAAGGCGACCAGGGAGCGCGTCGGGATGTGGGCGTGGGAGTCGGCGTGGTCGGTGGTGTTCTTGTTGGCCCGGGTGTGGCGCAGGCCGATCTCGTGCTGGTAGTTCAGCCGGTCCTGATCCAGCGGGCGGGTGCAGGCGTTGATGATGAAGCGGTCGAATCACGGCTTGGACGCCGCGCCGTATTCCGGGTTTGCCGAGCTGTCCGGATGGCCGAAGTGGGGACGCATGAACGGCATCTCTCCCAGCCGCTCGCGGTAGGCGGTCACCATGTCGTCGGCCTGGTCGGCTGGCACGGCGGCCGCGTCGACCAAGACGCTCTCGTCTTCCTCGGTCAGGTCCACCACGGCCTTGAGGCGCTCCAGGTCCTCCATGGCCCCCGGCGTGGACGCGGCCTCGGAGGTGGCGTAGGTGTAGCCGGGGATCTCCTCGGCCTGCTCGGTCACCAGCTTCGGTGTCGGTCGGTGCTCACTCATGCCAGGCCTCCCACCTGCCGTATCACTCCTCGGGCCCTCCCCACCCTTCCTGTCATCACTCTGGGCATTTCGGATATTTGAACCGTAATCCGGGGACATTTTGATAGCCGTCGAATCGTCGTCGTTTAGCGGGGTGCCAGGGGATGGCTACCGAAGGTGACCGCCGACGACGCGACCTCGCCCTGATCGCCGACCCGCCGTGTGCTGGATCTTGCTTGCCCTGGACGAATCGTCGCGGCTGCACAGCCTGCTCCATCACCGCGCACCATGGACCGCCGCGCCGAAGACTCAGCGGGTTCCGGCGGCGCGTTTTCCTCGTGCACGCGCAGGGTAGATCCACGCCGCGTTGAGACGCTGGGGGAGATCAACCGATCACTGACCAGGTCTTATACCTGTAGTGGACGGCGCCCGGCCGCCGTCTCGGCGATCTCGCGTGAAGTCGGGGGACGGGAACGTGGACAGAGCCGCAGTGATCACTCCCAAGGGTGACGGCAGAATTCTCAGTACGGTCCGAGGCCTACTGGGCCACGAATGAACAGTGTGCTCGACGCGCTGGTCGGCGATCCGGAACGGGCGCTGCTGGCCGCGGTCAAGATGCTGGCGCTGTTCCTCACCGCGGTGGTGGCCTTCAGGCTCACGGGACGGCGCGCGCTGACCGAACTCGCCCCGTTCGACTTCGTCACCGCCGTCGCGGTCGGAGCGCTCATCGGACGGACCGCGACGGCGACCGACGCCTCGTGGCTCGTCGGCGCCGCCGCCCTCTTCACACTGCTGGTCGCCCACGTGGCGGTCGTCTACCTGCGGTTTCTCCCCGGCGTTCGCCAGGTCGCCGATCCGTCGCCGCGTCTGCTCGTCCACGACGGCGTGATCCTGCCCTCTGCCCTGCGCCGCTGCGGGATGACCCGGCCCGACCTGGACATCGTCCTGCGCCAGCACGGCATCACCGAGCTCGCGGCCGTACGCCTGGCGGTGTTCGAACCGAACGGCGCGGTATCCCTCATCACCCGCGCGGAGCATGGCGACCCCGCATGCGGGTGGAACTCGCCCGCCCCGGACATCCCGCCGTTCGGAGGCGATGGGCCGAGCACCTGAAACAGCCGGCCACCGCCGAGCGATGGATGGGCCCTCTCGCTGATCACCGGGGTCACGGCGGCCCAGGCCGTCGAGGACGAGGGTGAGGAAGTGCTCCGGGATGACGCCCGGGTGGCAGGCGAGCACGTTGAGCACCTCCATGAGGTCGCCAGTGCCCCCATCCGAACGCACCGCGCCGTCGGCGCCCAGGTCCAGGCCGATGGGGGAGTGCAGCGCCGCGAGCTCGGATTCCGCGAGGCCGGCCCGGCGGAGGCGGTCCACGCGGTCGGCGTGGGTACGCCGGGATCCCATCGCCCCCACGTAGGCCACGTCGAGCCGCAGGGCGGTCGCCAGCAGGGGATGTCGAACCGGGGGTCGTGGCGAGCACGCACACGACCGCCGGTTCGTTCGTCGACGCGGCGAGCCGGGGCCTCGTCGCGGAGATAGCGGGGCGGCCAGTCGACGACGACGCGGTCCGCGTCGGGAACTGGCGGGGGGTGGTGAAGGCCGGACGGGCGTCGCAGACGGTGACATCGAAGCCGAGGAACGACCCGGTACGGGCCAGGGCGGCGGCGAAGTCGACGGCGCCGAAGATGATCAGGCGGGCTGCGGCGCGTAGGAGATGACGGACAACAGCAGGTCGTCGCCGAGGCGCTGCCCGTCGCGGCCATAGCGGAGCGTGGTGGTACGGCCCGCGGCCAGCAGCCCGCGGACGTCCTCGGCGACCACCTGGTCGAGCCGGTCGAGGCCGAGACCCCCTGCGGTACGGTCCGCCCAGACGACGAGCCTGCGGCCGAATCGGTCGGACCGGTCGGGGCCGACGCAGGTGACGGTCGCGACCGGCACGCCGCCGCGGACCGATTCCGCGACCTCGCCGAACTCGGGAAAATCGGCCCTGCTGACGCGTTCGACGAAGACGTCGATCGTCCCGCCGCAGGTGAGCCCGACGGCGTACGCCTCGTCGTCGGAGACCCCGTACCGCTCCAGGACAGGCGGCAGCAGCGGATCCGACGCGACCCACGAGGCGAGATCGTAGACCGCTCCCTCGACGCAGCCGCCGGACACACTGCCGATCGTCTCGCCCTTCGGGCCGACGAGCAGCGCGGCGCCCGCGGCGCGGGGCGCGGAGTTCCACGTCCCGACCACGGTGCCGACACCGACCGTCTCGCCCGCGCTCCACCAGGCGAGCAGGTCGTCCAAGACCTCCCGCATCGGTCCCCCTACCATCCCGTGGCTATGCCGACACATCCGGGCCAACCCGGTCGTATCGGCTCTCGAAGAACAGCAGCCCGGCGTCGCCGGGTCCGCGCTCGGTGGCCAGCACCGCGCTGATGAAAATCGTGTGGTCGCCGAAGTCGTGGGCGTCGATCAGCTCGCATTCCAGCCAGCCCAGCGCCCCGGAGATCAAAGGAGCACCGGTGTGCGGGCCGGCACGAAATGGGACCCCGGCGAACTGGGTGATGCCGAGTACCCGCCGTTTGTCGGCGAAATGCGCCGCCAGTTCCTGCTGGCGGGCGTCGAGAATGGTCACGGCGAACCGTCGCGCCGCGGTGAGCGCCTCGTGCATCACGGCGTTGTGGGAGATCGAGCACAGGATCGACGGAGGCGTCAGCGACACCGAGGTGAATGCGTTGGCGGTCATCGCGTGCGGGTCCGGCCCGCCGACCGTGATGACGACCACGCCGGTCGCGAACCGCGACATCACATCACGTAGTTCGAAGGGTTGCACACCCGGGACACTGATCTTCGTGGGAGTGGACTTCACGGCATCCCTCTCAGCGAATCGGCACGGCGGCGAATAGCGGGCGACCGGACAGCCGCCTATCGACCAATCAACCAGCCCGCACCGGACGTCGGCCCATTGGGCGGTAATTCGTCACTCACTCTCGAAATTTCCCGCTCCGAATTACCGCGCCGCTACCGGCAGGAGAATGCCTTTCTTGACCGCGAAGTTAAAATGCGTTCTGTTGATGACAATTTCCCTGTCAGAAAAGGATGGGCCGATGCGCGTAGACGCTGAACACGACCTCGCCGAGCCGCACCTGCGTCAGGTGCTCATGTCGGCCGGGCTCGACGTGGAGTATGTCCGGGCCGAGGGCGACATTCTCTACCAGCGCAGCGCCGACGGCACGGAGCGGCCGGTACTCGACCTCGTCGGCGGTTACGGGTCCCTGCTGTTCGGACACAACCACCCCGAGATCGTGGCGCACGCCAAGGCCCTGCTGGACGCGCGGACTCCGGTGCTCGCCCAGTTCTCCGTGCAGTCCGTCGCCAGTGAGGTCGCGGCCGCGCTCAACCGGATCATGCGGCGGGAGCTCGGCACCGACGAGCCGTTCTTCGCCATCTTCGCCAGCACCGGCGCGGAGGGCATCGAGGCGGCGATGAAGCACGCCGAACTCGACCGCGTCCTGCGGATCGCCGACGCGCTGGCCGAGATCGAACAGCACATCGACGGCGCGCTGGCCCGTTTCGGCGACGACATCGAAGTGACCGAGACCGTCGCCCGGATCCGCCGGGTGAACGCCGAGCTGGCCGCCCGGCCGCCGCTGTTCGCCGCCTTGGAGGGCGGCTTCCACGGCAAGCTCGTCGGCAGCCTCCAGCTCACCCACAATCCGGGCGTGCGGACCCCGTTCGGCGCGCTCGCCGCCCAGGCCCGTTTCGTGTCACCGGATCGCTCGGGCAGCCTCAAGCCCCTGGTGGACGAGGCGGCCTCGGCGCGGCTGCTGGACCTGGTCGTCGAGGACGGCCTCGTCCGGACGGTCGAACGCCCCTTCCCGCTGTTCTGCGCCTTCTTCCTCGAACCGATCCAAGGTGAGGGCGGCATCACCCCCCTGACGTCGGAGTTCGTCGAGGAGATTCAGGAGGCTTGCGCGGAGATCGGCTGTCCCGTCATCGTCGACGAGATCCAGAGCGGCATGGGCCGGACGGGCGACTTCCTCGCCGGGACCGCCGTCGGTCTGCGCGGCGACTACTACGTCATCGGCAAGGGCCTCGGCGGCGGCATCGGCAAGTGCGCCGCTCTGCTGGTCCGCCAGTCCCGCTACCGCCCGCAGTTCGAATTGCTGCACAGCTCCACCTTCGCCAAGGACGGATTCTCCAGCGGCATCGCCCTGAAGACGCTGGAACTGCTCGAAGCCGACGACGGCCACGTGTACCGGCGGGCCGCCGAACTGGGTGAGCGGCTGCTGTCGGTGATGCGTGCCCTGCGCGACGACTTCCCCGGCGTCGTCAAGGACGTCCGAGGGCGAGGGCTGATGCTCGGCCTGGACTTCCACGACCAGTCCGGTGCCGCGGCCCCCTCGATCGGCGCGGCCTCGGCGTCCGGGTTCTTCGGCTACTTCCTGTCCGGGTTCCTGCTGCGAGAGCACGCGATGCGCGTCTTCCCGACCGCCAGCGCCGTGAACACCCTGCGCTTCGAACCCTCGATCGGCCTCACCGCCGACCACGTCGACCGCCTGGAGACGGCGCTGCGCGACCTGTGCACCGTCCTGCGCGACCAGGAGGACGGCCGTTTCGCGCCGTCCCCCACCTCATCCGGTACGGCCTAGAAGACCACTGAAGATCTTGTTCGCGTGCGGCGACGTTGCGCGGCCCGCGATTTCTCAGATGGTCGTGGAGGCCAGTGTCCAGGACGCGCTCGTGCGGGTGAGTCCGAGGTTGATCAGGGTTCGCAGGTTGAGCGCGGCGGCGCGGGTGTGGGGCCAGGCGTTGTTCTTGATGGTGCCGACATACCGTAATCGGCGGTTGCCCCGGGCGACGATCCAGGCGATGGCGCGTTCGACCGGGGCCTCCAGCGCCGGTAATCCTCCCGCCAGGCCCGATCGGTGGCGGCGTGGCGGCGGCAAGCTCGTCGTGGTGGGGGCGAGGGTGAGGATGCGCCCGGCTTTGGCAGTGGTGCAGCGCGGGCGCAGCGGGCAGCCGGCGCACAGGCCGGAGAACAACGCCTTGCGCTGCAGGTGGCGGCCTGACGGCGCTGACAGCGGGACTTGGTGTCCGGCCGGGCAGGTCACGGTCCCGGCGGTGGTGTCGATGGCGAAGTCGTCCAGGTTGAACCCGCCGGGCACGGCCGGCCGCAGCGGCGCGGGTTTGATCACTGTGCGATGCCCTGCCGAGGTCAGCGCGTGGCGGCAAGGCCGATACATGTCCGCGAACATCTCCGCCGCAAACAGCGCCTGACGATGCTCGGCCAGGAACGCGAACACGCTCCCCGCCGGGATCAACTCCCGGCAGGTCTGCCACACGTCCGGTCCGACGAGCCCTGCGGCCCACTCACCCCGCACGTGAATCACTTGGGCCTCATTCCGGAAAGAACGGGGCCAGAACACAGGATTTCAGCGGTCTTCTAGCGGCGCAGCGCCGCCGACAGCAGTCCCGCCACCTCGGCCAGTTCCGTCTCCAGATAGAAATGGCCGCCCTTGAAGATCTTCACCTCTCCCGGGAGACCGGAGTGCTCCAGCCATTGGACAGCCTCGGACGGCGTGACCATCGGGTCGGCGTCGCCGCCGAGCACGGTGAACGGCACCTCCAGCAGCGGCCCGGGCTTCCAGTGATAGGTCCGCAGCGCGGCATGGTCGGCACGCAACGCCGGCAGGACCATCTCCAGCAGCTCCGGGTCGTCCAGCACCCCGCTCGCCGTCCCGCCGAGCCGCCGGATCCGCGCAACGATCGCCGCGTCCCCGGTCAGCACGTCACTGTGGCGGGGATCGGCCGCCGGCGCGGCGCGCCCGGACAGGAACAGCCGCTCAGGCTCGGGCCCGCCGCGCTCGGCGATCCGGCGGGCCGTCTCGTAGGCGACGGCCGCGCCCATGCTGTGCCCGAACAGCGCGTACGGCCGGCCCGGGTCCGGCGGCAGCAGATCGGCCACCGCGTCGGCGAGACCGGTGACGCTCTCCACGGCGGGCTCCGCACGCCGGTCCTGCCGGCCTGGATACTGCACGCCCAGCACCCGCACTCCGGGCGTCAGCAGCTGGGCGAGCAGCCGATAGGCGGTGGCGGCCCCGCCCGCGTGCGGAAAGCAGATCAGGTCCGGGGCGTCCGCGGCGGCCTCCAGGCCGAAGCCGCGGAACCATCTCCGGCGCATCTCGTCCACATCGTCCCCATTGTCTATGTCGTGCCGGTCCGGTCACCGCCAGCCTTGCCGCTGGTCCGGCACCACCGGTCACGACCCGGTAATCGCCGCGCCATCAGCGGAATCCCGTGCGGCGGTTCCCTCCTCGCCTCCCGATGGAATCGGAGCCGACGGGCGGTCTTAATTTCAGAGGTGTTCAACATGCGTCAAGGAAGGACCGACCGTGACGATTGAGTCAAACAGGATCCCTGTGGACTTCTGGTTCGATGCCATGTGCCCGTGGTCGTGGATCGCGTCGCGCTGGCTGCTGGAGGTGGAGCACATCCGCCCGGTCGACCTGCGCTGGCACGTCATGAGCTGGTCCATCCTGCAGCAGGGCGTCGACCTGCTGCCGGAGCATGTGGAGATCGTCCGGCAGGGGTGGGGACCGGCGCGGGTCGCCATCGCGGTCGAACAGCAGCACGGCAACGCCGAACTCGGCGCCCTGTACTCGGCCTACGGCAAGCGCTACCAGCACCAGGGCCGCACCCTGAACCGCGCGGCCATCGTGGACTCCCTCGCCGAGATCGGCCTGCCCGTCGACCTCGCCGAGGCGGCTGAGGACAAGGACTACGACGACGCCCTCCTGGCATCGCACATGGACGGGATGGACCGGGTCGGCTACGAGGTTGGCACCCCCATCCTGGCGATCAACGGCGTCGCCTACTTCGGGCCGGTCATGTCGCCGATCCCGCGCGGTGAGGCGGCGGGCAGGCTCTTCGACGGCCTGGCGCTCGTGTCGGGCACCAAGGGCTTCTTCGAGCTGAAGCGCAGCCGGACCCGGGCTCCGATCATCCGTTAGCGGCCGGATCCGGCCGGGACACGGTGGGTGGTGCCCGGTGCCCGGGCACCACCCACGGATCAGCCGATCAGCAGGTCGTCGACCAGGATCGGCAGCCTTCTGACCCGGACACCGGTGGCGTGGAACACCGCGTTGGCGATGGCGGCGGGCATGGCGACGATGCCCATCTCGCCGACACCGCCTTTCGCACCCAGGACGTTGACCAGGTCGTCGTGCTCGTCGACCGTCTCCACGATCACGTCGGAGATGTCGGCGTTCGCCGCGATGTGGTACCCGGCGAGGTCGGTGTTGACGAACCGTGCGCGGTCACGATCCATGACGGTCTTCTCCATCAGCGCATGGCCCGCGCCCCAGATCATCCCGCCCGCCAGCAGGCCGTGCGCGATCCTCGGGTTCAGCACCCGGCCGACCGCGAAGACGCCGACCATGCGGCCCATCCGCACCTGCCGCGTGACCGGATCGACGCGGACCTCCGCGAAGTTGGCCCCGTAGCTGAAGGCCACGTGGTCCGGCCGCGCCGGACCGGTGATGTTGAAGGTGCCGTCCCGCAGGGTGGTCTGCGCCATCTCGGCGGGCAGCCGGGGCGGCGTGTGCCGGATCTCGACCGCCAGGACGCCGCGCGGCAGGTCGGCGACCAACTCGGCGACGGTGATCCGGAGGCCGTCGCCCGCCCGTACAACGCCGTCCGAGATGGTCAGGTCCTCCACCGCGCGCGGCCGTCCGAACCGCACGGCCGCGGCCGCCAGCAACTGTTCCCGTACGGACCGGGCGTTCTCGTGGACGGCCGCGCCGACCGTCCCGGTCGTCGACGACGCCGCCGTGGCGAGGCCGCGCGGCAGGTCGCTGTCCCCCAACGCCACCCGCACGTCGGCCAGCGCGAGCCCCGACGTCTCGGCGGCGATCTGGGCGAGCAACGTGTAGGTCCCGGTTCCGATGTCCTGGCTCGCGACCTCCACCAGGGCCCGGCCGTCCGAGCCCACGGTGATCCTGCTGTCGCACACGCCACCCTCGAACACGGGGTAGCTCGCGCTCGCGCAGCCCCAGCCGATGAGCGTTCCGTCGGAGTCCCGCATCGAACCGGGACGGGCCCTGCGCCGGTGCCAGCCGAACAGCTCCGCGCCCCGGCGATAGCACTCCTGCAGCGACCGACTGCTGTACCGGAGCCCCTCCACGGGCTCCTTCGCCGGCTCGTTGCGCAGTCGTAGCTCCATCGGATCCACGTCGAGCACCATGGCCAGTTCGTCGACGGCGCTCTCCAACGCGAACAGTTCGGGGTACTCCAACGGCCCCCGCATGAAGCCCGGAGTGTTCACGTCGACCCCGATGGTGCTCTCACGCGTGTGGATGTTGGGGAAGGCGTACAGCCGCGCGGTGTTGTCGGTGCCGGGGAGGGCCAGGACGTCGCTGCGCGAGGTCTGGGTGAGGACCTCGTGCTCGTAGGCGGTGAACCGGCCGTCGGAGGTCGCGGCCAGCCGCACCCAATGCCGTGACTCGGGCCGGAACGAGGCGATCGTGAACATCTGCCGGCGGGTGATCGACAGCTTCACCGGGGCGTCCAGCCGCCGCGCGGCCTCGGCGGTCAGCACTGTGTGCCACAGCGTCGCACCCTTGGACCCGAACCCGCCGCCCACGTACGGGCTGACGACGCGCACGTCCTCCTCGGTGACACCGAGGGCGCCGGCCAGCGCGAACCGCTCGCCGGTAACCCACTGGCTGGGGACGCGGATCTCCAGGCGGCCGTCCTGCCACAGCGCCGCGGCGTGGAACGGCTCGATCGGGTTGTGATGGTTGACGGAGGTGGCGTACTCACGGTCGACCACGACGTGCGACTCGGCGAGCGCCGTCGCGGTGTCGCCGGTCTGCAGGCCGTGCAGGTCGATCCGCCCCGGTGCGTCGGGGGCGAGGTCGGCCAGCGCGATCACGGCGGGCACCTCCTCGTACTCGACCCGGATCAGGCGGGCCGCCTCCTCGGCGATCTCCGGGGTGTCGGCCACGGCGAGCGCCACGATCTGGCCCGAGTAGCGGATCTCGTCGGAGCCGAGCGGGTTGAAGCTCGTCTGGAACTGGCCGCCCAGCACCGGGGTGAGGAACTGGCCCTCCTTCACGGCGTCGCCGAGGTTGCGGTGGGTGAGGACCAGGCGGACCCCCGGCAGCCGTTCGGCCCCGCCGGCGTCGATGGCGGTGATACGCCCTCGGGAAATCGTTCCCGTCGCCAGTGCGGCGTGCAGCGTCCCGGCTGGCGTGTGGTCGGCGACGTACGCGGCCTGGCCGGTGACCTTGGCCACCGCGTCGGTCCGGACCACCGGGGTTCCCAGGATCTTCGTCATGCTCGTTCCCCTCCCTGTCCCGCGCGCAGACACGCCTGCTCGACCACCCGAGGCCCCAGCGTGATCTTCACAGCGTTGTCGCGGCCCGCTCGGGCCGCGGCGAAGGCGGCCCGGCCCGCGGCCTTGGCGGTGTCGGCGGTCAACGGACGCCCGACGAGTTCCGCCTCGGCCTCGTGACTGCGCCACGGCCGGGTCGCCACCCCGCCCAAACCCACCCGCGCCGCTGTGACGACGCCGTCCTCGATCGTGAGCCCGGCCGCCGCCGACGCGATGGCGAACGCGTAACGGGCCCGGTCGGCGACCTTGACATAGGCGGAGCCACGCACCAGGGCGCTGTTCGGGATGGTCACGGCCGTGACGATGTCACCGGGCGACAGCGTCGTCTCCCGCTCCGGCTCGTCGGCGACGTCCCGGTGCAGTTCGGCGAAGGGCAGGGTCTTGGGCCCCCCGGCCGACAGCAGTTCCACGGACGCCTCGAACGCCACCAGCGAGACGCCGAGGTCTCCGGGGTAGACCGCGACACACGATTCCGACCCGCCCAGCACGGCACTGTCGCGGTCGGGGCCGGCCAGCGCGCTGCACCCGGTTCCCGGCTCACGCTTGTTGCAGGGCGAGTCGCCGTCGCGGTAGTAGGGGCAGCGGGTGCGTTGCAGGAGGTTCCCGCCGATGGTGGCCATGTTGCGCACCTGCTGGGAGGCGGCCAGCCGCAGGCTCTCGGCGATCGCGGGGTAGCGCGCCCGCACCCGCTCGTCGGTGGCCACGTCGGCCATCCGGGACAACGCGCCAATCCGCAGCCACGTGCCGGTCTCCTCCACGCCGTCCAGGCCCGGCAACCGCCTGATGTCGACCAGATGATCAGGGGCCAGGACGTTGCCCCGCATCAGGTCTACCAGCGTGGTGCCGCCCGCCAGCACCATCGCCCCCGGTCTGGAGCTCTCCCGCGCCGCCTCGTTCAGGCTGGAAACGCGCGCGTACGTGAAAGGCCTCATGTCCTCACCGGCTCTCGGCGACGGACCGTACGGCCCGCACGATGTTCGGATACGCGGAGCATCGGCACAGGTTGCCGCTCATGTATTCGCGCACGTCGTCGTCGGACTCGGCATTGCCCTCGCGGACGCACGCCTCGGCCGACATGATCTGCCCCGGCGTGCAGAAGCCGCACTGCAGCGCGTCGAACTCCACGAACGCCCGCTGCATCGGATGCAGGGTGCCGTCGGGCTCGGCCAGGTCCTCGATCGTCCGGATCTCGGCGTCGTCGGCACTGACCGTGAGGATCAGGCACGACAGGGCTCGCCGCCCGTCGACGTGCACCGTGCAGGCGCCGCAGGTGCCCTGGTGGCAACCGGCCTTGGTGCCGGTCAGGTCGAACCGCTCACGCAGCAGCGTGAGCAGTGTGGTGCGCGGATCCACATCGACTGTTCGCGCGGTTCCGTTCACCGTCAGGTTCACCTGGAAGGTGTCGGGCGCTTCCAGCGGTGGGTGGGATGTGCGCTCGGGATCGGGTGTGGTCATGGGCTCCTCCAGGTGAACTCATCCGTGGAATCGCGACGCCGCCAGCGCCTCCGGGCGGCGCTGGCGGTCGTGGAGGTCGCCGTGATCGACGGCGACCGGCTGGTTCCATGTTCTCCCTGCGTCGGCGGCCGTCATGACTCCGGAGAACATGCGGTTACCAGCCGATGGGGGCCGATGGAGGGTCAGTGAGCGGCGGGGAGCGCCTCCTCTTCGGCCGGCTGGGGCAGGAGCAGCAGGATCAGCGCGATGACGGCGCCGACGGCGGCTAGGGCCACGCAGGTCCAGAACCCGGCCTGGAACCCCTCGGTGAGGGCGGCGGGGCCGGTGCCCTTGGTGTAGATGACCGCCACGGTGGAGACGACGGCGCTGCCGAGCGCTCCGCCGATCCAGAACGCGGCGTTGTTGATGCCCGAGGCCAGCCCGGCGTCCTCGTCCGGGACACCGGTGAGGGCGGCGATGGAGACCGCGACGAAACAGGTGCCGACTGCGGACCCGAAGACCAGCAGCCCGACGAACAGGTCGCTGAAGTAGCTGCCGTCCGCCGAGATCGCCGTCATGAGCAGCGAGCCGATGCCGAACAGCACCATGCCCGCCAGCGCGACGACCCGGTACCCGATCTTGCCGACGATCACACCGGCGACGTTGGCCGACAGGATGTCCATCAGGGCGTACGCCAGCGTGCCCAGGCCGAAGATGACCGGGGTGAACAGCAGCACCTGCTGGGCGTAGAGGGAGACCAGGACGTTGAAGCCGAGGAGCAGCATGCCGACCACGATCATCATCAGGTTCCCGCTGACCAGCGAGCTCGACTTGAAGATCCGGAACGGCACCAGCGGTGCCACCGACTTCTTCTCGATGACGACGAACAGCGCGACCAGTACGGCGGCGGCAGCCAGCAGGCCGATGGTCCGGCTGTGGCCCCAGCCGATGTTGGGCGCCTCCACGACGGCGTAGATGAGCACCACGGCCGCGCCGGTGCTGGTGATCGCGCCGCCGAGGTCGAAGGAGCGTTCGGTGGCGGGCGTGTGGCTCTCCCGCAGCAGGACCGGGACCAGGGCCAGCATGACGGCGGCGACCGGGATGTTCAGGTAGAAGATCCATTCCCAGCCGAGCAGGTCGGTGACCACGCCGCCGATCAGCAGCGCGGCGGTCGCGCCGAAGGCGCCGGTGCCCGTCCAGATGGCCAGTGCCCGGTTGCGGTCGGGCCCTTCGTCGAAGGTGGTCATCAGCAGGGCCAGCGCGGTGGGCGACATGATCGCGGCCGACGCGCCCTGCACGAGGCGGGCGATGATCAGGGTCTCCTGGGACCAGGCGGCGCCGCACAGCACCGAGGAGGCCAGGAACAGGACGACGCCGATGACGAAGAGCCTGCGGTGGCCCAGCAGGTCGGCGGCCCGGCCGGCCAGCAGCAGCAGACCGCCGAAGCTGAGCAGGTATCCGCTCAGCACCCATTGGAGGCTGGAGACGCTGAAACCGAGGTCGGCCTGGATGGAGGGCATCGCCAGGATGACGATCTGGCCGTCCAGGGCGACCATGAACATGGCGGCGCACAGCAGGCCGAGCGCCGCCCAGCGTGAGGGTGGAGGCTTCGAAGGGCCGGTTGTCGAGGGGTTTTTCTCTGATGACTGAGCCATGTTGATGAAGACAGACGGCCGATCGCATTTTCGTCGGGTGTCCCCCGATGGATTCCGGGCCGCCCGTCTGTCCTCATTGAAGAGGGCGTCAGCAAGGGAAAATGGGAGTGTGATGATGACGGGTGTGGTGGCGGATCGAGGGAACTTCGGCCAACTGGCCGATCGGTTCCGGCCGGAGTTGCTGGCGCACTGCTGCCGGATCCTCGGCTCCGCGCACGAGGCCGAGGATCTGGTCCAGGAGACCTACCTGCGGGCGTGGCGGTCGCTCGACGAGTTCGAGGGCCGCGCCTCGCTGCGCAACTGGCTGTACCGGATCGCGACCAACACCTGCCTGAACGCGATCGAGGCGCGCAGCCGGCGGCCGTTGCCGACCGGGCTGGGCGGCCCCGCGGATCCGGCCGCCGACCAGCACGGCCAGGAGTCGGCCTGGCTGGAGCCGATCGCCCGCGTGCTGTTCGGCAGCGAGCCGGCCGACCCCGCGACGGTGATCGAGACGCGGACGTCGGTCCGGCTGGCGCTGACCGTTGCGTGGCGGCGTCTGACGCCGCGTCAGCGTGCCGTCCTGCTGCTGTGCGAGGTGCTGGGGTGGCGGGCCGGAGAGGTCGCGGAACTGCTCGGCACCAGTAGCGCGGCGGTCTACAGCATGTTGCAGCGGGCCAGGGCGCAGCTCACCAAGGCGGCCGGCCCGGCCGACGAGGTGGACGAGCCCGATGACCCGCACGAACGTGACCTGCTCGACCGTTACGTGGCCGCGTTCGAACACGCCGACCTGCCGGCGTTGATGAACCTGCTCACCAGCGACGCCGTCTGCGAGGTGCCGCCGGAGCCGATCGGTCTGGCGGGCCGCGAAGCCATCGCCCGTTTCCTGGCGACCGAATGCCCCGCTTTCGGCACCTGCCAGATGGTTCGCACCACTCACCAGGGGAAGCCGGCCTTCGCCACCTACCTGCGGGGTGAGGACGGCACCCACCGCGCGTACTCGGTCGAGGTCCTCACGATCTCGTCGCAGGGCATCGCCCGGATCGTGTCGCACCAGCGCCCGGAGATGTTCCACAATCTGGGCTTGCCGCTGGTGCGCCATTCCCCGTCGGCCCGTTAGGGCTCGGTTATGACGATGCCCTACGTGCTGAGCGCACCGACCGAAGGAATCGGCCTGCTCAAACAGGCGCTGGACTATGCGCTGGCGACGGGTCAGCACATCACCGCCGATGTGCTGACCGCGCCGACGCCCTGCGACCGGTGGGATCTCGCCACGCTGCTGCTGCACCTCAACGAGTCGCTGGACGCCCTGCAGGAGGGCCTTAGGGAGGGGTGCGTGGGCGTCATGCCGACCGGCCCGCCCGCTCCCGACGCCGACCTGCTCTTCGGGTTCCGCAGTCGCGCCTGCCGCCTGCTGCACACGTGCGCGATGGTCTGCGCTCCCGACCAGGTGCGGGTCGGAGACTGGCAGCTGTCGCTCTCGACGCTGGCGGGCATAGGGGCGATCGAGGTCGCGGTGCACGGCTGGGACGTGGGGCGCGCCTGCGGTCACCCGTATCCCATCCCGGCGAACCTGGCCGAGGAGCTGCTGCTCCTGGCTCCGCTGGTCATCAACGACGCGACCCGCCACTCGCTGTTCGCGCCGCCCGTCTCGACTCCGTCCACCGTTCCGTCCGACCGGCTGCTGGCATTGCTGGGCCGTGACGCGGCGGGAAGGCCGTGACCGGCGCCTGCACCGATCAGGCCATGTGGACCAGGCTCCTGCGGTTGCAGACCGTGGTGGAACGTCGTCACCGAGGCGGGCAGGGAACGCTACCTCCTGGTCAGTGAGACCTACTCCGATGTCCTCGCCTGCGCACTGGACACCTTGGACGCGGATCCGCAGTTCGCGGGCCTGGTCCGGGCCCTGCGTCCAGGTCGACCGTCCGACGGGGACGGCCGACCTGGAGAGCAGATGACCCTTCTCAGGCCACGGTGGCCATCAGCGGGTCGAGGGTGATCGTGATCGCGTGCCGCTTTCCGCCCGCCCACCCGGGGCGCCGGTCCAGCAGTTCCGGCTTGGCGCCGACGATGATGAGCGCCGGGACGGGGCCGAGGGTGTCCGTCAGGTTCTCCATCAGGTCCAGCGACCGGTCATCTGCGTGGTGCAGATCGTCCGCGATCACGACGAGCAGGTGGTCGGGATTCCCTTCCGGCGGTACGGCCAGGTACGGCATCAGGGTCCGCTCGCCGCTGGGGGCCGCGCTCACGCACACGTACGAGGCGGGTTCGGGCAACTGTTCGCGCACCCTGCGCTGGAACTCGATGAAAAGCCGGGACCTGGCGATGCCTGACCCGCCGAGCACCGTGACGAGATGCGGGGCGCTGCTGCGATGGGCGCGCTCCAGGAGTTGCTGCAGCAGTTCGAGTTCGTGGTCGTAGCAGCCGTGGCCGTCGCACATCCGCCAGCGCACGGGAGAGTCGCCGCCCTGATGTTCGACCTGTTCGTAACAGATGCTTGGCCCGGTGGCCAGCCGGGTCCGGTCGCACACGTGGATGTCGTCGGCGGGGGCCGCCGACAGCAGCGAACGGCAGTAGTCCAGCAGGGCGCCGTTGACGACGGGCGGGCCGTCATTGGGCCCGGGGCGGGCGAAAGCCTCACCGGTGGCCACGGCGGCGTGCACCGACAGCCCGCGCACGAAGCGCGAGGTGTGGGTGCCCGGAGCGGCCAGCGCGCCGAGCGAGTCGCGGATCACGGCGGCGGCGCGCACGGCCCGCTCGGCGTGGGTGTCCTGGTCGTTGCGGGCGCTGAAGACCAGCATCGACAACGAACCCATCGAGGTCATGACGAAACCGCCGAAATTCCCTGCCCTCTCCCGGATCACCACCGCCGCCTCCTCCATGACCTGGTCGATCTCGGTGGCGCCGGCGCTGTCGAGGTCCAGACAGAGCCAGGTCTGGACGAGGACGACGCTCATCTGGCGTCGCTCGGAGGCCACGACCGTTTCGGTGGGAGACACCGGCACCGGGAGACCTACCTGGCGAGGCTGCCGCGCAGCCTGTTCGGAGACAGGGGGAGCGGTGTCCCGTACTCCAGGCGGCTGAACTCGATGGGCCGTCGTTGCGCCGCTGCTGAGAGCAGGACGCCGGGTCTCCCGCAGCGCGACCGGAGGCTGCGGACCCAGCCCGAGGTCCTGGGTGAGAATGGCGTGCTGGAGCAACTGGAGTTCGGGGCTGGGCTGGAGGCCGAACTCCTCCACGAGCCTGATCCGCATCCGCTGGTAGACGTTCAGCGCGTCCGCCTGGCGTCCGCAGTAGTACAGAGCGTGCATGAGCTGGCCGCAGGCGCGTTCCCGCGGTGGCTCATTGTCGACCATGGCCTCCAGTTCGCCGAGGATGGCATGAGGGCGGCCACAGGCCAGTTCCGCCTCGAAGTAGTCCTCCAGCACGTCCAGCCGGGCGTTCTGCGCGGTGATCACTTCCGGCCAGGCGCGGCCGGTCTCCTCCAGATCGGCCAACGCCGGGCCCCGCCAGAGCGCCAGGGCGGCGCGGAACTGGGAGGCGGCCGCCTCGGGCGCGCCGTTGGCCAGCTCCGCGCGCCCGGTGGCGGTCCACTGGTGGAACAAATGGAGGTCGACCCGCTCAGGCGCGACCTGCAGCCGATAACCGGGCGCCTGGGTGAGCAGGAGATCGGGGCCTTCACCGCCGTGCGCCGCGAACACCCGGCGCAGCCCCCAGATCGCGTTCTGCAGTATTTTGCGTGCGGTGATGGGAGTGTCGTCGAAACTCCACAATGCGTCCATCAACTGGTCTGTGGACGCAACCTGATTCGCCTTCAAAAGCAGCAGCCCGAGGGCTGCCCGCTGCTTTGCGCCACCTAGTGGAACCGGTTGTTCGCCGGAAATGACTTCGAGCGGGCCGAGCACACGAAACCACATAGCACTCCAGGTATGCTTGACAAGCAGGACGGGAATGCGCTAAGGGGGAATTGTGGGGCGGGATTGTCGCCCCTTGGCCTCATAGTCAGGCTCGTTGTAAACCCCAGCCTCATGGTAGAAATCAAGTGGTTGGTTTGTCCATCTAGTTGTCGGTGTGACCGATCTCATATAACCGTAAATCCGATAAAAGTGATGTTAAGTTCGCAGTTCGCAGCCTCAGTGGCCGCATTAGGCCATCTTTGGGCCCCCGGTACTCCCGTGCCACGTATCGATCTTTGGGTCGTTGCCGCTGGTGGTAGGACCGGAGGGCCCGGTTTCGGTGTCGTCGCCGGGACCGGTTGAGGGTGCGGCGATGGCACGATCCATTCGCGCTGACAGCGGCGGATCTCGTTGGAAGAGACCGCGATTAAGGGGCCGGCCGGATCGGCCGGTTTCGGCTATAAGCATGGCGCGGGTGGGCGGTCGCATCCACGATCCGGGGCGCGCAGGGGCCGTGTTAACGAGCACTCCGCCCATCCGCCACGCGCCCATCCGCCACGCGGCGATGCACCGGTAAATGCGACTGCTGGTTACTCCGGCGAATATTTCGGTGACGATACGTTCGGATCCTGATGCGGTAACCCACTGGTTCCCGGCGCTTACGTAATCGCGGTTACAGGGCGATTACCGCGCCCTTGACGCTTGCTTCCCACGCTTGTCTAGGGTCGGTTCTGGCATGGTCGTGGCCGGTTCGGAATGCTTTTCGGACTCGCGCCTCCAACGCCTCACCCAGGAGATCCGAAACGAGGGAGGTGGCCGTCATGAGTGGTCGAATCACCGATCGTGCCCTGGTGCTCGGTGGCAGCATCGCCGGTCTGTTCGCCGCGCGGGTCCTGTCCGAGACGTACACGGAAGTCATCGTCGTCGACCGCGATGCGCTGACCGGGGTAGAGCAGGCCCGGCAGGGCGTTCCGCAGGGCCGCCAGGTGCACGGCCTGCTGGCCCGGGGCAGGCAGGCCATCGAGGAACTGTTCCCCGGCATCACCGGCGACCTCGTCGCGGCCGGCGCGGGAAGCGGTGACGTGGCCGGCAACCTGCGCTGGTACTTCAACGGGGTCCCCTTGGCGCGGGACGAGTCGGGCATGGTCGCGGTGACCGTGAGCCGTCCGATGCTGGAGTTCCACGTCCGCCAGAAGGTCCAGGACATCCCCAACGTACGGTTCCTGGAGCGGCACGACATCCTGGGCGTGACCGCCACCGCCGACGCAGGCCGGATCACCGGGGCACGCGTGCGCGAGCCGGACACGGAGATCGAGCGGGAGCTGACCGCGGACCTGGTGGTGGACGCGACCGGCCGGGGTTCGCGCACCCCGGTGTGGCTCACCGAACTCGGCTACCAGCGGGTCGCCGAGGATCGCTTGAAGATCGGCATCGGGTACACCACCCGCCACTACCGGATCCGTACCGACCCGTTCGGCCGTGACATCTCCATCAATGTCATCGCCTCGCCGACGCTGCCCCGCGGGGCGATCTGCGGCAGGCACGGAAACTACATCGAGCTGACCGCCTACGGAGTGCTGGGTGACGTGCCGCCCTCCGACCCAGAAGGGTTCGCCGCCTTCCTCGCCTCGCTCGCGGTGCCCGACATCGCGCACGCCGCGAGTCTCAGCGAACCGGTCGACGATCCGGTGTCCTACCAGTTTCCGGCCAATCTGCGACGGCGGTACGAGCGGCTGGACCGGTTCCCCGACGGCTTCGTCCTCCTGGGCGACTCGGTGTGCAGTTTCAACCCCACCTACGCCCAGGGCATGACCATCGCGGCGCTGGGCGCGCTGGCGCTGCGCTCGCATCTGCGCTCGGGTCCGCCGCGTTCGATGGACTTCCTGCGCGAGCTGGCCCGCGACGTCCTGGACGGGCCGTGGGACCTGATGACCACCGGCGACCTCACCTTTCCCGGTGTGCCGGGGGAGCGGACGTTCAAGGTGCGGATGGCGCACGGTCTGGTGGCGAAGGTGCTGGAGGCCGCGACCAGGGACGGCAAGGTCGCCTCCGCCTATCTGCGCGTCGCGGGCCTGCTGGACCCGCCCGAGGCGTTGATGAAGCCCGCGATGCTCCTGCGGATCCTGCGCGGCTCGCTGGGCCGGCGTTCGGTTCCCGTACCGGCGCCGCGCGACGGCCGGGAGAGGCCCGCCCGCGAACTCGCCTGAACGTGCTGCTCTCCGCCCCGGTCCGCTCTGGCCATCCCCCATGAGAGCGGACCGGGGCGGGCGCGCGCGAAGGCCCCTGCCGGTCGAGATGGCGGCAGGGGCCGGGACGTGCGGGTGTGCGTTGGTCAGGCCTGCGGCATGGCGTCGGCGATGGGCCGGTCGATCGCCATCATCCACTTGCCGTTCGCCTCACGGCGCATGACGTCGGTGCAGGAGCCGTGCAGCACGACCGGCTCGCCGTCCTCGCCGGTGACCTCCAGGTCGAACACCACTTTCACCAGCGAGATGTCACCGGCGACGTAGGAGCTCTTCAGCACGGCCTTCAGACGCGGCTTCTTGCCGATCATCTCGACGATGAAACGCTTGCGCTCCTCGCCGCGCAGTGGCTGGCCCGACAGGTTGGAGATCGAGTCCTCCCGGTAGAGCGAATTGAACACGTTTCCATCGCCGGAATTGAAGGCGAGCATGAAGACTTCGTTCTGGGTCTCCGGATCGTCGGTCAGGTCCAAATTATCCAGGTCGATTTTGAGATTCGCCGTCATCAGATGGCTGACCTCCATTTCTCGGAACACCCGGCGGTGTTCGCTCTCTCAGTCTACCGATCGGAAAACCGCCGCATTAATTGCTCGGTAACTCACCGTTCATGCCCGGGCCAGACCGGTCGGTGACCAGAGATCGGCATTATTTCTCGCACCTGAAAGAAATTCGCCGCGCGCGAGGATTTCGCGGGCAGTGACGGAAGGGAAGCGCACATCATGGGCGAAGAGACCGTTGAAAACCTGTCGCGTCGCGGACTGCTGGCCGCCGGGGTGGCGGCGGGTGTGCCGCTCGGTCAGACCGGCGTCGCGGCGGCGAGCGGCGGAGGCGAACCGGACGCGATCGTCATCGGGGCGGGCTACGCGGGTGTCACGGCGGCGCGCGAGCTGGCGGCGCGCGGGCTGCGCCCCCTGGTGCTGGAGGCCCGCGACCGGATCGGCGGCCGCACCTGGACCGACACGTTCGCGGGGCTGCCGGTCGAGCGGGGCGGCACGTGGGTGCACTGGAGTCAGCCCCACGTATGGGCCGAGATGATGCGGTACGGCATCGGCGTCGTCGAGGATCCCGCCCCGGACCGGGCGATCCTCCCCACCCCGGACGGACCGCGGTCCTTCCCGCTCGACGAGGCGTTCGGGCATCTGGGGGAGCTGCTCGTACGGTTCTTCGACGGCGCGGCCACCCTGTTCGACCGCCCCTTCGACCCGCTGTACAACGCCGACGCGGTACGGCCGGCCGACCGGATCTCCCTGCGCGCCCGGCTTGACGCGATGCGCCTGCCGGCCCGCGACGAGAGCTGGATGTCGGGGGTGACCTCGGCGTACTCGGGCGGGAGGAGCACCCGCGGCGCCTACACGCAGATGGCCCGCTGGTGGTCGCTGGCCGGTGGGGGATTCGACAAGTGGAACGCCGCGACCGGTCACTACCGGATCGAATCGGGCACTATCGGGCTGCTGACCGCCATCCTCGCCGACGCCAGCGCCGAGCTGCGCCTCAGCACGCCTGTCGCCTCGGTCGTCGACGACGGCCGCCGCGTGCACGTCACCACCCGGTCAGGCCGGCGGTTCTCCGCGCCCGTGGCGGTGGTCGCGCTCCCCGCGAACGTGTGGCACACCATCAGGTTCGACCCGGGCCTGCCTGCCGCCCACACCGCCGCCACCCGGGAGGGCATCGGAGTGCCCAACGGCACCAAGATCTGGATCCACGTGCGTGGTGACGTGGGCCGCTTCTTCGCACAGGACGCCGAGGGCGGCCCGATCTCCGCACTGATCCCTTACCGGGAGACCGGGGACGGCCTGCTGGTCGTCGGGTTCAGCTACCACCCCACGTTCGACGGCTCCGACCTCGCCCAGGTCCGCGCCGCGGTGCGCCGGCAGGAGCCGAAGGCCGAGGTGACCGCGATCAAGGCGCAGAACTGGGCGCGCGACGAGTTCTCGCTCGGCGGCGCCGCCTGCCAGACCCCCGGCCAGCTCACCCGGCTGCACGCGGCCCTCCAGCGGCCCAGCGGACGTCTCGCATTCGCCACCAGCGACATCGCCGCGGGGTGGAACGGCTACATCGACGGCGCCATCGAGTCCGGCATCCGCGCCGGCCGCCAGGCAGCCGACGCGGCCGGCCGGTAGGTTCCCCGGCGAAACGGCCCGTCCGGCATCACGCTGGACGGGCCGCTTCCCGCGGGCCTGGGGTCAGAGCAGGTAGGTGTCGGGTTCGAGCCCGAGGACGACCCTGCCGTGCACCTCCAGGTTCGGGTTCGGCGTCATCATGCCGTGCAGCGCCAGGCCCTCGATGTCACGGAAGAACCGCTGGAACGGAGCCGACCGCATGATCGCGGAACCGCTGCTGATGGACTGCAGGTCCTCGACCGACTCCTTGGCCAGCTGGATCGCGTACCCGCAGCGGCCTCGGCCCTCGGCCCGTTCCTCCAGCGTCGGCTGGGTGCCCGCGTCGGCGTGCGCCTGGAGCGCGGTGATCCAGCGGCGCACCAGCGCGTCCGCCGCCTCGATCTTGTTGGCGGACGTGGCGACCCGCAACTGCGTGAGCGGGTGCGCGGCCTGGTCCTCCCACGAGGTGTACGCGATCGGGCGGCCCGGCACCCGCTCGACGAACAACTCGAACGCGGCCCGCGCCATGCCGATGTAGGACGCCACCGACGAGGCCATGATGTACCCGATGAGCGGATAGTTGCGGCCGGTGGCACCGGTGTTGGACCGCTCTCCGGTCAGGCCCTCCAGGGCCTCGGCGGCGTCCATCACCCGGTGCGCGGGCACGAACACGTCCTTGGCGGAGGTAGTGGAGCTGCCGGTCGCGGCGGCGGCGGACACGTACCAGTCGTCGGCGATCGACAGCACCGACATCGGCACCACCGCGTACAGCTCCTGGTGCGAGCCGTCCGGCAACTCCAGCAGCGCCCCGAGCAGGTCCCACTGCGCGCCCCGGCACCCGGAGTTGAACCGCCAGGTGCCATTCAGCAGATAGCCGTCCTCCACCGGCGTCAGCGTGCCGGTCGGCGAGAACCCGCCGGAGATCCGCACCGAGTCGCTCGTGAAGATCTCCTCCTGCGCCCGGTCGGGATACTGCGTGATCAGCCACGCAGTCGACACCCAGGCCAGCGCGACCCATCCGGTCGAGCCGCAGCCGCGCGCCACCTGGACCAGGATGTCGTACTGCTCCTCCAACGACAGGTCGAGCCCGCCGAACCGGGTCGGGACCGCGGCCCGGAACACCCCGGCCTTGTCCAGCAGCTCGATGTTCTCCTCGGGGATCCAGCGGTTCTCCTCTGCCGCCAGACCGTTCTCGCGCAGTGTCGGCACCACGTCCCGCACCGCCTGGATCACAGCGGCGGCCTGCTCGTTCACAGCCATTCCTGCTCCCTGTCGTCGCCCTGACCGGCTGGATGGCCGGAGGTGTGCCTCACTCGCTCTCGCCGTACGGGTCGTCGATCGCGTACCGCCACTTACCGTCCTCGCCACGTCGCAGCACGTCGAGGCCGACGCCCGTGTGCACCTCGATCTCGCCGTCGGCGCCGGCGATCTCGACCTGCCAGTCGACGACCAGCAGCGTGGCGTCGCCGGTCTCGTACCGGTGCCGGTCCGTGGCGGTCATGCGCGGCTTGGCCCGCAGCGTCTCGGCGATGTGGTCGCGGCGTGCCTGCCCACTCAAGGGCCGGCCCGGCTCCCAGACCGCGATGGCCTCTTCGGTGTAGAGCCGCTCGAGTGTCTCGAAGTCACCGGAGTTGAAGGCTCGTACGTACAACTGGGTCTGCAGTTGCGCGTCATCGGTGAGTTGGAAATCCTCGATCGTGGACATGACTGCTCCCTGCCTCGTCTAGGCTCGGCGACTTCTGTAATTCTCCAAGCTAGTCATGCGCCCTCATTACGCGCTCATCGCCGGGCAATTCGCCGCTGGCGGCTCAGTTCGAGAACGCGTGGTTACCGGCCCGGAATTAATGTGCGAGGTCGATCGCCGCTTCAGGCGCTTTCGATTCGGGGAGACGAAAGGCGTTAAGCGATGACCATTGTTGATCCGGCTGCCGGGGCCGACCGGGACCGGGCCGTCGCCATTGTCGGGATCTCCTGCCGGCTTCCGGGCGCCGATTCCCCGGCACTTTTCTGGGAACTGCTGCGCACCGGGAGGAGCGCGATCGGGGACGCCCCGGCCGACCGCTGGGACCGGGCGGTGGCGCCCGCCGCCCGCCGGGGCGGTTTCCTCGACGCGGTCGGGGACTTCGACGCGGACTTCTTCGGTATCTCCCCGCGCGAGGCCGCCGGCATGGATCCGCAGCAGCGCCTGGTGCTGGAACTGGTGTGGGAGGCGTTGGAGGACGGCCGCATCGTGCCCGCCTCGCTGCGTGACGGCGACACCTCGATGTACGTCGGAACGCTCCGCGATGACTACTCGGGCCTGGTTCAGCGGCAGGGTCTTTCGGAGATCACCCAGCACACCATCACCGGCGTGAACCGGGGGGTCATCGCCAACCGGGTCTCCTATTTCCTCGGGTTGCGCGGTGCCAGCCTCACCGTGGACACCGCCCAGTCGTCGTCACTGGTCGCGCTCCATCTGGCTGCCGAGTCCCTCCGGGCGGGCGACGCGGGCCTGTCGATCGTCGCCGGGGTGAACCTCAACCTCACCGCCGAGAGCGCGGTCACCGCCGAACGTTTCGGCGGACTGTCCCCGGACGGTCTGTGCTTCACCTTCGACGCTCGCGCCAACGGTTTCGTCCGTGGGGAGGGCGGGGTGGTCGTGGTCCTCAAGCGGCTGGCCGACGCGCTCGCCGACGGCGACCGTGTCCATGCCGTACTGCGCGGCGGCGCGGTCAACAACGACGGCGCCACCCCCGGCCTCACCGTGCCGGGGCGGGACGCGCAGGAACAGGTGATCCGGCAGGCCTACGATCACGCCGGCGTCGCTCCGGAGAGGGTCCAGTACGTGGAGCTGCACGGCACGGGCACTCGCGTCGGCGACCCCATCGAGGCGGCCGCGCTGGGGGCGGCGCTCGGCGCGGCCCGCGACCCCGGTGTGCCGCTGCTCGTCGGATCGGCCAAGACGAACGTCGGCCATTTGGAAGGCGCCGCCGGTCTGGTCGGCCTGCTGAAGGTCGTGCTGAGCATCAGGAACCGGGAGTTGCCGCCCAGCCTGAACTTCGAGACGCCGAACCCCGCCATCGCCCTCGACCTGCTCAACCTGAGCGTGCAAACCGAACTCGCCGCCTGGCCCCGCCCGGACGAGCCGCTGGTGGCGGGGGTCAGCTCGTTCGGCATGGGCGGCACCAACTGCCACGTCGTGGTCACCGAAGCGCCTGCCGTCGAGGCCGCTGGGGAGCGGGCGCGCCCGGGACTCCTGCCGTGGCTGCTGTCGGGCCGCGACGAGGCGGCGCTGAGGGCGCAGGCGGCGGCGTTGACGGACCTCACGGCGGATCCTCTGGACGTCGGCGCCTCGCTGCTCACCCGGTCGGTGTTCGGGTATCGCGCGGTGGTGGTGGGGGCTGATCGTGCGGAGCTGGTGTCGGGTTTGGAGGCGTTGGGGGCCGGTCTGCCGGGTGTGGTGTCCGGTGTGGCGGGTGATGGTCGTCTGGGGTGGGTTTTCTCTGGTCAGGGTGCTCAGCGGGTGGGTATGGGGGCGGGCCTTGCCGGGGTGTTTCCGGTGTTCGCTGAGGTGTTCGGGGAGGTGTGCGGTCGGTTCGAGGGACTGGCTGAGGTGATCGCTTCGGGTGAGGGCTTGGAGCGGACGGGTTGGGCTCAGCCGGGATTGTTCGCGGTCGAGGTGGCGCTGGCCCGGTTGCTGGAGTCGTGGGGTGTGCGGCCGGATGTGGTGGTCGGTCATTCGATCGGTGAGGTCGCTGCCGCGCACGTCGCTGGGGTGCTGTCGCTGTCTGATGCGGTTCGCCTGGTGGAGGCGCGTGGTCGGCTGATGCAGGCGCTGCCGGAGGGTGGGGCGATGTGGGCGCTGCAAGCCTCCGAAGAGGAAGTCGTCCCGCATCTGTTCGGGCGGGTGG
>NZ_BBXD01000033.1 GCF_001570545.1 Herbidospora mongoliensis
GGGAACCCCCGTCCTAGCCGCAGCAATCGTTTCTTCGGGGTTGACGGGTATCGAGATCGAAACGGCACGGCGGTCGGCGACCATTCCGTAGAGCGTCAGGGCCAGGCTGCTCAGGCCGAGGAACGCGCCGACCACGCTGGCTGATTGGTCGGCCGCCTCCAACCCGGTCTGGAAGAAGTAGAGAGCCATTCCGCCCACGGTGGTAATGAACAGAGCGATCCCCGCCCATTTAAGAACGCGTCCCGACATGACGTCATCATTCCGTGACTTCAAGATCACATGAAGCGATGCGCAGCGTGCGGGTGTGCTCGCCCGTCGCAAGTCGGCCAGAGTCAGCGAAAGCTAGCTGTTCACCATGTCTGTCCGCCGGGATGAGCCCGCCGTCGTAGACGGCCGAGGCGGTGGCCAGCGGGCCGTCAGGAACCCGGTCCAGATGCAGCGGCGTACGAGCGGCCCCGCGACGGCCCAGCGGTCACCGATGAGGCGGGAGCGCAGGATGCGCCGCACCAACTCGACCCCGACCAGGGCGGCGAGCACGGCGATGGCGAGGGAGATCCAGTTTCATGCTTCCGTCACGGCACGAGATCATCACATTTCCGGCGTTTTGTCAGATTTTTGGACGAGGAAAAGGCTCGGCCGCGTCCAGCGGCCGAGCCTTGGGACTTCCCTTAACCGACCCAGCCGCCACACGTCCAGGAGGTCGGCGTGGAGGGGCCGATCCCCCAGCAGGTGTGGAAGCGCTCAAGGTTGACCCCGAGTTGGGTGGCGGGCACGGTCGCCGTGTTGTGGGTACCGAAGTTGCCGAAGTTGACCTTCTTCATCTGGGTGTTGGCGGTCAGCCAGCCGTAGCTGCCCCAGAGCTGGCGTTCGATCTTCACCCACCAGGGGTTGCAGCACTGGTCGCTGGTGTCCCAGACGAAGCGGCCGTAGCGCGTGGAACAGCCGGTGCCGACGACATGGGTGCTCCAGGTGCCGTCCCAGCCCCAGTAGCTGCTGCCGCTGCTCACTGTTCCGCATGCCGCGTTCGCGGGCTGGGTCGTGGCCAGCGGGATGGCGAGACCGATGAGAAGGGCGATCGCCGTCGAGATGATTGATCGTTTGATTCGCATGGCCGTAGCGTCGATCAGGTTTCTTGACACGACCTTGCCACCGCCGGTCGCAACCGGCCAAAAGGGGTTCTACCTGGCTCTATACCTCATCTATACCCCCGTGTCCGACGCTCATGATCATGCGGATTCGGGGTTGGGAGTTCCGGCTGCTGGGGCCGGTCGAAGTTGCGCAAGGGGACACGGCGATCACACTCTCCCGGCGCGCGCAACGCTGCCTGCTGGGCCTGCTGCTGCTGGACGCGGGACACGTCGTGCCGGTCAACCGGCTGCTCGACCTGTTGTGGGACGACACGCCGCCGGACAACGCCAGGGCCACCCTGCACTGCCACGTCGCCCGGCTGCGCGGCACGCTCGATCCGGACCGGACCGGTTCGCGGGGCTTCCGGCTGCTGCGTCAGGGCGACGGCTATCTGGCCGCCACCGACATCAGGGCGATCGACCTGTTCCGGTTCCGTGACCTGGTCGGGCAGGCCCGCCGGTCGTCCGGTCCCGGAACCCGGTCGCGGCTGCTGACCGACGCCCTGGCCTGCTGGCGGGGGCCGCTGCTCGCCGACGCCGCGTCCGATCGGCTCCGGGATCGGCTGGGGGTCGGGCTGGAGGAGCTCCGCCTGGGCGCGATCGAGTCGCGGGCCGAGGCGGAACTCCAGTGCGGGCGGCATCGGGAGCTGCTCCCTGAGCTCGCCGATCTGGTGCGGCTGCATCCGCTCAGGGAGCGCCTGATCGGGGCGTACATGATCGCCTTGTATCGCGACGGGCGGCAGTCCGACGCGCTGGCGGGCTACCGCAGGGCGCGCGGCGACTTCGTGCGGGAACTCGGGCTCGAACCGACCAGAGAACTGCACGAGCTGCACGACCGGATGGCCCGCGCGGACCCCTCGCTCGACTACGAGCCGGCCAGGGCGTCCGCGCGGCGCTGGTCCTGGCGTTACCAGCCGGTGTAGTTCACCTCAGGGCTGGTGAGGTGGTTCTTGAACACGGCGGCGAACTCCTGGGCCCCTCTCGGGTTGGGGTGGATGGAACTGCGGCTCACACAGATCTTCCCGTCGTTGAGGCAGCCGTCCCTGAGGTCGATGGCAGGGTCGCCGGTGACGCTGACGATGAAGTCGCCGGGACCGGTGTTGCTGAACAGCACGGGGTTGAACCACCGGTCGACGTTGCACGAACCATGCCCGCGGAAGGCCGGCAGGGAGTCTGCGAAGGACACCTCGTTCCCGGCGTCCCGCAACACCCGCACCGTGTTCTTCGCCTCGGTGACGAAGTATTCGCTGGCCCGCGTGATGACGCCCTGGGCCTGGGGGTCGAAGTTGCCGCACCACGAGTTCGTGCCCACCGCGTCCGGATAGCCCATGAGCACGATCTTCGCCTTCTTGCCCCGGCTGCCGTTCTTGTTCTCCGTCTTGCTCTCGATCTGCTGGAGGATGTCGGCGACGTTGGCCGGGGCGTTGTACACCGTCTTGGTGTTGAGGGTGGCGAGGATGGTCGCCTTGAGGTTGTCGTCGTAGGCGGTGTCGCCTCCGCAGGTGACGATGAAGCAGTCCTGGATGACCCCGTCCCAGTCGGCGTCGTTGGCACCGATCGTCAGCGCGACGAGGGTCGTGTTCTTGGTCAGGAAGCCGCTCTCGATCTGGGCCGCCTCCCGGAACCTGCCCTCCGCGCTTCCCCGGTAGTCCGACCACTCGTCGATCGGCTGGGTCATGTACGTGTACTGCGGCACGAACATGTCCCTCGTCTCGGCGCCCGAGCACGCTATGAACGCGAAGTCGAGCCTCGGATCGAAGGAGTCGGCGAGCTGTCCGACGGTCTGGGTCTCGCCCGGGAGGACGGTCTGCCTGATCCAGGCGTCCTTGCTGCGCCGGCAGGCGTTCCAGCGCGGCGTCTTGTAGCCGAAGTCGGTCTCGGGATAGTAGTTCCCGACTCCCTCACCCGAGGTGATCGAGTCGCCCATGGCCACGACGAAGTGCTTGGGCTTGTTTCTCAGCACCTGGAAGGCGACCGCGTCCCACGAGATGGCCGCCGAGCCGTCGCCCTCCAGATTCAGGTTGGTGAGCGACACCTCCGGCCGTCCGGAGAACTGGAAGACGCCCAGGTTGTACCAGGCGTTCTGCTCGCGGCTCTGGCTCAGGTAGCGGGTCTCCCGCACGTTGTTGCCCAGATTGATCGTGTACGGGGCCTGCTGGGTCTCCGCGCGCCGCCTCGGAATGTGGACGAGCACCCGGGCCCACCCGTTGATGTCCGCGTTCGGCTTCCAGGTGCCGGTCACCTGCATGGTGTTGCCGTTCCTGGCGCTGGTGCGGGTGTAGCCGAACCAGCTGTGCCCGCCGAACCCGTTGCCGAGCTGCTGGAAGTCGGCGCGGGCGGGCACCCGGCCGGCCGAGTCCTGGGCGAAGTCGAACGTCAGGGTGCCGCTGTTGGTCCACAGGCTGTTGTCGCAGCCGCCGCGGACCGCCGGGGCGGTCGTGTCGTCGACGATCATGACCTTCGTCGTGTCCCCGCCGACCATGGGCAGCCCGGCTGTCCGGCATGTCGTCCACTGGTCCTGGGGTTCGGCCCTTTCTGTGCCTCCCCAGGTCGAGTCGTAGCGCAGGGACGCCTCGTGCCCGCACGCCGACGCGCAGTCCTTCCACGCCTTGGAGAAGTGCCACCAGCACTTGAAGTCGGCCCGTTGGCAGGTGCCGCGGCTGTTCCCCGTCACCGGCGGCTGGCACTCGCTGCCCGGCGCGCAGAAGGCGTTGTTGTCGACGATCCCGGTGTTGGAGACCGTCGGCACGATCATGGTGCGGTAGCCCTCGGTGGTCCACCACGCGTAGTTGTAGCCGCCCTCGGCGAGGGTCTTGTTCTGGGACGGGTCCCACCAGGTCTTGGTGATCGGCCACGCCGCCCAGCCGAGGACTTTCTCCTGGTAGGGCCAGTCCTGCGGGTGCGCCGCGTCGGAGTAGTTGTTGTTGTCGAGGAACGGGCGGCGGTCCTGCCGGTAGTTGGAGTTGGCGGGGTTGTTCGTCCAGCCCACGCCCCAGGCGCCGTTGTTCGGGGTGCCGTTGTTGTCGTTCTTCCAGGCGTCGGCCTGGGCGTGCCAGCCGGAGTTGTACGCCCAGACCGCCATGTACCAGTTCTCGATCTTCGACGGGTCACCGTCGTGGACCTTCGCCGACCCGCCGGTGTCGGTCCAGATCTCGTTCCACTTCTGGGCCAGGGTCGACATGCCGGCCGCGATGTTGGTGACGTAGTCGGTCGCCACCCGCTTCTGCTTGTTCGGGCTCCACAGGGTCGCGTCGCCGCGCATGTTGTCGGTCTGCTGCGAGATGCCGTAGCCGCAGTCGGCCTTGGTGAAGTCGACGTCCCAGTCATTGGCCGGGTTGCTGTCGTAGATGTTGACGCCGTAGAAGTTGCCGACCAGCGGATTGCCGGTCTCGCCCTCCAGGACGTTGCGCTGGGCCTGCCACAGGTTCGACTCCTGCGCCAGGATGCCGAACATGATCGACACCGGGATGCGGCCGCCGCCCTGAAGGTCCGGGATGGGGAACTCGCTCTGCGGGTTCCATCCCGGCAGGCCCGTCAGGCCCTTCCAGTTGGCCGGCCGGGACACGGTCAGCCGGTTCTTGAAGACGAGCTGGTCGACGGCCCACTCCACCTGCCGCCAGTGCGGCTGGTAGACCTGGATCGACGGGTCGTTGCGCGGGATCGCGCACCGGAAGCCGGTGTCGACGGTCCCGGTGACGGAGGTGGTCACGGCCGGGCCGACCGGCTTGAGGGCCAGCGCCAGTTTGGGGTTGACGACGCGGCCCGAGGCCGCCGACGGGAGCAGGTCGGCGCCCGGCTGCACCTCGAAGCCGACGTCCGTCTTGGTCGTGACGACCTGGGCGGTGATGTCGACGGGCTCGGCGTCGGGCACCTCGGGGCTGCCCCCGCGTTCGTCGTCTCCCACGCTGGTGGCCTCCGGCCGACCGGTCGGCGGTGCGCCGGGGCCCGCGCGCAGCCCACGCCTCGCCGCGCCGGTGACCGCGAGGCCGCCCTCCGAGGAGACGTCGGCCGTCGCCGGGGCGTCCACGAGCGACACGCCCTGCGGCAGGGTGGCCTTGCTGTCGGCCTGGCCGACGAGGAAGACGCGGCCGTTCACGCCCGACTGGACCGTCAGGTCGCCCAGGCGGCCCGAGGCCAGTTCTCGCGTCGTGCCGCCCAGGTACTGCCGTACCTTGACCGACTCGCCGTCGCGGGTGGCGAAGGCGACGCCGCCGTCGGCGGTCGCGCGCAGGTCGAACGGCACCGAACCGGTCGCCGCGAGTTCGGCCAGCTCGCCGCCCGCCTTGACCTCGACGAGCCGCGCCCCGTCGGCCGCCACGACCGTGTCGCCCACGGGGACGGCCGAGGTGAGCTGGGCGCGGGCCACGACGGCCCGGGTCACCCGCTTGGCGGCGGTGTCGACCGTGAGCAGGCGGGTGGTGGCGTGCTTCTCGCTGACGCCCTGGGTGAGCGCGACCGTGTCACCGGCGCCGCAGCCCGGGTTGAAGTAGGCCAGCGTCACCTGGTCGCGGAGCTTGGTGACGGCGCCGGTCTTGGCGTCGATGATCGCGGCGAAGGCGCCCCGGCTGAACAGCCAGTCGCGGTTGGTGAAGTGGCGCGGCGCGTAGACGGCCACGATCCTGGAGCCGGATCCGGTGAGGCAGGCGTTGCCGATCCACTGGTCGGTGTCCATGCCGGGCTCAGTGAGCGTGGCGACGGTCCGCCACTGGTAGCCCGAGGCGGCCGACGCGGTGAACACGTGGAATCCGGTCGCGTCGCCGGCCGTGGTGAGGGCCACGTCGGCGGACTTCTGCCAGTTCGCGCCCAGCACCCGGTCGCGTAACTCGGGCTGCACCGACGACGGTTGGAGGGACGGTGGCGGCTCGGCCAGCGCGGGATTCGCCGGGGTGATCACAGGGGTGATCAGGGTGGCCAGGAAGGCGGCGATCAACAGGAGCCGCCGGGAGGGTCTCATTCCCGGAGCATCCGCAGGCCACCTTGACACAGCCTTGCCACTTACCGCTTGACGCCGAGATCGGTGAGGATGTCACGCGACCGGGCCGACTCGACGGCGAACCAGTCGTGGAAGTCGGGCCCGTCGAGGTAGATCGGCGTCCAACGGTGGCTCACCTGCCAACCCCGCTTGTCTAGCGTGCCGTCTACGTCCGGGCTCGAACCCTATGAAGCGTCTCGCCGTGGCGGCGCGCCCATGGACTATCGGTTTCAGGCGGGCGACCGTAACGGCCACGCTGCCTGACGGCTGCCAGCCGCAACCAGTCCGAACCGGCATCCGCCAGAGCCCGTGCCGCTCGGGCGAACATCGTTAGCCACAGTCCGTAGCCGCAACCCGAGTAGTTGCGCCAACAACCCTGGCGGACAGTGGTTCCGAACAGCCATCCGATCGACCCAGGAGGCGAACGACTCCCTGACCTGCGGTTTCACCACCAGAGCCAGCCGACGAGGCGGATCTACTGTCAACTAGCGGTAGTTCGTTGAATCAAGGTGGTAGGTAGAGGCGTAACCCATGACCTGCATGAACGGCGTCGATGAGCGCTTGCAGATCAGCGGGCGGGGGCGCTTTGGACCATGCCCGCCACCAGCGTGTGAGCGCAATGGCCGGGGTCAGCCAACTTCGGACCGCGCGGAGTGTGTGGGGCCAACTGGGGGCCGAGGGGAACCGCGGGACGCTTCGAGGCTGCTGGGATGAGGCGGTCGCGCCCCCTCTCTACGGCACTGGCCGATGGCATCGCAGGTGGGGGCGGATCGGCGAACCAGGCGGCCCAGCAGAAACTGAAAGCGCAGTTGACCAGCGCCTGATGGCGTCGGATGGCGATGTCGGAGCGGACTTGGAAGTCGGCCCAGCCCAGCTCGTCCTTGATCTGTTTGTAGCTCTGTTCGATCCAGTTCCGGATGCCGTAGAGGCGGACGAGTTCGGCCAGGTCGGCGGCCTGATGAGGACTGTCGGCCGTGCGGGGTGAGCCGGGGCGGGGCAGGTTGGTGGCCAGGTACCAGGTGGCCTTGTCGGGCAGCGTGGCCGGATCGGCGGTGGCCACCACCAGCCGGGTGAGCCCGTCCGGGCCCCAGGCGCCCAGCCGGGCTTCCCCGGCCCACCAGGTCTCGGTGTGCCCATCCCGGAAGGTGCGCTCGACCCGCTGCCAGTCGCCGGGCTGATCCGGCCCGGCCCAGCCCAGCTCCCGGGCGGCCTCTCGCGGTGTGTACGCCCCGGGCCCGTAGGCCCAGGTGCCGCGGCGGGCGCGTAAGGCCATCACCCAGGCCAGGCCGATCCGGCGCAGTTCGGCGCGGAAGTTGTCCAGATCCCCGTAGGCGCAGTCGGCCACCGCGGCACGCACGCCCACCCCGGCCTGGATCGCCGCCGCGGCAAGCTCCACCGCGATCTGCCATTTCGTGCGGAAGGCCGGGTCGTTCTTGCCGCCGGGCAACCGGCGCGCGGGGGTGTAGGGCTGGGCGTGCAGCGGGAAGTACAACCGTTCATCGGCCCACAGCGAGGTCACCGTGACGATGCCGTTGTCGGTCTTACCGAGCCGCCCCAGCCATTGACGGCCGGCGAAGGCCGTCGCCGTGCCGTCTTTGCGGTCCCCGCTGTCATCGATCACCAGCACCCCACCGGCATGCGCGGCGGTGGCCGGATCGGCCAGCAGCAGCCGCAGCCGCCGCTCGTTGATCCGGTCGGGGTCCCAGCACGACTCCGACAGGAAGAACTGCAGCCGCTGCGCCGGTGGACTCCCGGCACCCGCCACCGGCTCCGCATCGGCCAGGCACGTCAGCGTCTTGTTCCGCGAGCGCGGCTGGAGTAACCCGGCCAGATACTCCCGAAACCCCCGCCGCTGCGCCACATGGGAGAACAGGTCATCGAAACGGGCCGCGTACTCCTCCAGCGGCCCCGGCGCGGGCGGACACGGCTTGGGTTTGGTCATCCCTCGGCTCCCTTCATCCGGAAGCCCCCGTACCTACGCTTCTACCTTGCCGAACGCCTTGATTCAACGAACTACCGCTAGATGTCCTAGACTCTCATTTCACTGTCAACTACCGCTTCTCACTGTCATCTTGAAGCGCGCCAGACAAATGTTGTCCGGCGCAGCGGTATTTGATAGCGGCACCCCTCTCTGACCTGGGCGCTATCAAATAGACGGATATCGAAGCAGCCCGGGCGTCGACGAGCTCGGCTTGGGCGCTGCTCCGGCCGTCTCTCCCGGCATCCGTGAATAACTGGGATTATGTGGGCCTGATTCGTGCCGGTTCGTCCTGCTCTCCGGGTCAGTCGGCGTCCGGCGCCCGAGCTACCGGCGCAGCGCCGCGACCTGCTGGCCGGTGAGCCCCACGACGTGTTCCTCGCCCCGGGTGTCGAGCTCCAGCCCGCAGATCAGCACCGGCCCCCGGTAGTCCGTCCACGGGTCGCCGCTCACCTCAGCCGCCAGCGCCGAGGCCGGCGCGTTGACCAGCCGCCATTCCGGCCCTGTGCCCGCCCACAGGTTCCAGGCCCCGCTCGATGGCCACCCGGACGGCCTGGCCGCCGGGGTTCGTGCCGGTCAGCGTGGCGATCATCGCGGCGCGGTCGGCCGGATCGCGCGGCAGCTCGACCGTCCGCGAGATGCCGTCCGGGTCGATGACGAGACCGATCATGAGCGCTCCGTGCCGGGGGCCGGTTCCAGGAATCGGACCGGCCGCGAGGCCGCCGGGTCCGCGCCCATCATCCCCCGGGAGGCCCCCGGCGCGGTGATCTTGTACGTGAACGGACGTCAATCACAACGCAGTCCCACAACTGTTCGCTTCAGGTGACGCGAAAGACCGGCCAGCCGATCTCGGTGCGCCACGCTGCGGGATCGCTTGTGTCACGAGGGCCGACGACGTAGACCTCCCGCACCGGCCCGGCCACCGACATCGCGTTCTCCACCACCCAGGTCCCGAGTGCGCCGTACGTGACCTCGATGCCGTCGTGCTCGCCGACGTGGGTGGTGACGGCCAGTTCCGCGGCCGGGAGAGTTGCGGGGTGCACGCGTCCGGTGCGAGGTGGCGCAGCGGTCGGTAGGTAGACGAGCGCGTGACCGCGCTCTTGTTCGAAGAGGGCGTTGTCGTAGCAGCCGCCCGGCGGTCCGGTCGCGGCGGCGCCGACGGCCGCCTCCAGTTCGGCCATCGCGCCTGCGTACCAGGTCGCGACGTCACGACCTCTGACTACGGCCTCCACCGCCGCGACGGTCCGGGCGGGCTGCGCACGCAGCTCGACGTCGATCGGCGCGGGGTCGGGCCGGAGCAGGCGCCGCAGCGCCACGACTGCGGCCCTGGTGCGGTCGAGCTCGTCCTCGAGGCGTTGCAGGTGGTCCGCGACCAGGGCCGCCCGGACACCGGGGTCGGGGGTCCGCAGGATTCGCTGAACATCGCTCAGGGGGACGTCGAGTTCGCGGAGCCGGTGGATGACCTGCGCGGTCGGGATCTGGTCGACGCCGTAGTAGCGGTAACCGGTGATCTCGTCCACCACGGCGGGTTCCAGCAGGGCCGCCTCGTGATACCGACGCAGTGTCCGCACGCTCAAGTGGGTCAGCCGCGAGAACTCCCCGATGGTCAGCACCCCCACATTCTGGACTCTCTCCCAGGGGGAGAGTCCACGGCTTGACCTTCCCGCTCCGTGAGGTCGCACGGTGGGCTCATGACACAGCACACCGATCTTCCGTCCGATCTGCTCCCGACCACCGTGCGCGAGTTCTTCGCCGCCCATGTCGTCCACGACGCCGACACCGCCTCGTCGTTCCTCACCGAGGACGCGGTGGTCGTCGACCAGGGCGAGACCTTCCGCGGCCGGGAAGAGGTCCACGCGTTCCTGCGGGACGCCGGGTCCGAGTTCGAGTACACGACCGAACAGATCGGCGCTCGCCGCGTCGATGACGCCCACTGGGTGGTGACCGTGCGGCTCGAGGGCACCTTCCCGGGTGGCGTCGCCGAACTCGACTACCGGTTCGCGTTGCGGGATGGCCTCGTCGCCGAACTCGTTATCGCCAACCACACAGCCTGACCGAATCCGCGCTACGTCGATCTTCAGTGGAGAGAGAAATGTCTAGTTCAGATCGCGATCGTCTCGACGGTCGCCGGGCGCTGGTCACGGGCGGTTCGAAGGGCTCGGGCAAGGCCGTCGTGGAGAGGCTCCGAGAAATGGGTGCCGACGTATACGTGACGGCGCGAACGATGCCCGACGGGTACGAGCACCCCGACCGATTCATCGAAGCGGACGTGACGACGATCGAGGGCACCGATGCCGTGGCCGCTCGAATCGGTGAGGCAGGCGGCGCACTCGACATCCTGGTGCACGTCGTCGGAGGTGCGTCGACGCCGGCCGGTGGGTTCGCGGTCATCACCGATGACCAGTGGTTCACCGAGTTGAACCTCAACTTCCTGGGAGCGGTGCGGCTCGATCGAGCTCTTCTCCCGGCGGTGATCGAGTCTGGGGCGGGCGTGGTGCTGCACTTCACCTCGATCCAGCGTGAACTACCCCAGTACGACGCGTCCCTGGCGTACGCGGCAGCGAAGGCTGCTCTGCGCACCTACAGCAAGGGACTTGCCAACGAGCTCGCGCCGCGCGGCGTGCGGGTCAACGCGATCAGCCCCGGCGGGATCGAGACCGAAGCCTACGAACGATTCGTGGACCGGATCGCCGAGGGCAACGGACTCACGCGTGAAGCGGCCAAGCAGACCATCTACGACTCCCTGGGAGGAGTACCCCTGGGGCGATTCGCGAACACCGAGGAAATCGCGGACCTGGTCGGGTTCCTGGTGTCGGACCGCGCCTCGGCGATCGTGGGCGCCGAGTACGTGATCGACGGCGGGACTGTTCCGACCGTCTGAGCCAGGAGGCGGTTCCGAGCAGCCACTCGCTAACGGTTCGATCCGGCTGCCGAACCCCTCCTGCGCAAGCAGAACTCGAACGCTCACCTCGGCCTGCCAGTTGGCGGGCCGCATCCACCACCTGACACATATCGATCACCTATGACCTGGGGCAGGCAGACATCCGGTCTCTTGCCGCAAGGAGAACATATGACTGCGCAAGTCACGGACCAGTCCTCCACCCAGCCGGTCGGACCGCCACCACCCTTCGATCCGGAGCTCGCTCCTGTCGTTGAGATGCTGACCGGCCTGCGCCCTCCCGACGCGTACCGTTCGGACAACATCGTCGAGATGCGCAAGCCCGTCCCCGGGGTGGAGACCCCGACCGACGAGATCCTCTCGCGCGGTGGCGCCTACAGCGTGCAGGAGCGGGCGATGCCAGGGCCGGACGGGGACCCGGACATCTCGCTGCTGATCTGTCTCCCGAAGCACGCGGCGACCCCGACTCCGGCGATCTACCACGTCCACGGAGGCGGCATGATCGTCGGAGACAACCGGTTCGGCCTGGTCGAGATGCTGAACCTGGCCGAACCGATGGGCATGGCGGTGGTCTCGGTCGAGTACCGGCTCGCACCCGAGACACCCCACCCCGGTCCCGTCGAGGACTGCTACGCGGGCCTGGTGTGGGTGTCGGATCACGCCCACGAGCTCAACATCGACCCTGAGCGCATCGTCATCGGCGGTGCGAGCGCCGGCGGCGGCCTCGCGGCGGCTGTCACCCTGATGGCACGCGACCGCAACGGCCCGGCCATCCTGGCCCAACTGCTCCTGTCGCCGATGCTGGACGACCGCAACGATTCGCCCTCCGCTCAGCAGATGCGCGGCCTCGGCATCTGGGACAGCTCCTCGAACGAGACCGGGTGGAACGCGCTCCTCGGCGACGGCGTTCGCGGAGGACCGGACGTGTCTTCGTACGCCGCGCCTTCCCGCGCCGCAAACCTCTCCGGCCTGCCCTCCACGTTCGTCGACGTCGGGTCGGCCGAAACGTTCCGGGACGAGGACGTCGCCTACGCCAGCCGCATGTGGCAGGCGGGCGGCAACGTCGAACTGCACGTCTGGCCCGGCGGGTTCCACGGGTTCGACGTCGTGGTTCCCCATGCCGTGCTCTCGCAGGACGCCATCGCGGCTCGAGCGGCATGGCTGCGCCGTCAACTGGGGCGTACTCCCCGGTGAGGCGCTGAGCTGGGCGCGTGACCCGTGATCAGGTGTTGTCGGACCAGACGTGGGAGCGGATCGCGCCGTTGTTGCCGACGCAGTGGGGCAACGGCCGCCCGTTTCGTGATCACCGACCTCGATGACTCAGGTCTTGGTCGAGTTGGGTGAACAACTCATCTTCGCGGCGTTTTCCACCTGATCATCCTTTTCGTTTGGCCGTGGGGGTGGCACGGTCACTCCTTTCGTGCTCGGCGGTGCGTCTTGATGCTGGTCAGCGGCTCTGGCCACCACCCCGATCCATCTGGCCATCTGGTGGATCACCCACCGCTGACCCCACCCTGAGCCCGGCTCCCGTGACGCCCGCGGGGGCCAGCCAGGCCTTGATCCGCTTCGACCCAACACCGGTCGCGTGCGTGATCGCCACCGAACCGCCCTCATAACCCGAGCCGAAACCGGGCTTATGATGGAAGATCAATAGGAGATTCGTCCCCCAATGGGGGATTGTCGTCCCAGGCTGTGGATCGCTCGCCGGCCTCGCCCTCACCGATCTTCACCAGATCCGCCTCGCCCGCGACAACCAGGCGCTCCCCGCCGAGGCGCAGCGGTTCATGGCAGAGCGGGCGGAGTCGCAGGTCCGCAAGGTCGGCACGAGCACGTCGCGATGATCTCCGACCCGGGTGCGGCGGCCGATCTGATCAAGCGCGCCGCGCGCTGAGCCATTCCATAACGGTTTACTCATTCGATGACCAATGGCTGACACGATGTGACAGCCCGGGATTCCGTTACCGAGCAATGATCGTTTCGCCCGGACATCAAGAAGAGCCCTTCACCGGCATCAGCGCTGGTGAGGGCTCTTTTGATTGGCGCTCCCACAGGGTTGTCGCATCCGGCGTTTCCGGCGCCTATTCGAGCCAGTTCCATCATTCACCCCGAAACTGGCACGGTCATTCTCTACGCTCTGTCCGCAGCGTATCGAGTGCACGGATGGCAAGGGGCAACGGAAGCGATGAGTCCTTCAGGCGATTCAGAGCCTGCCGATAGCCCGGCGGATCGCGCCGACTCCCGTCCGGGGCCTTTCGATCTCGCGAACGTGATAGCCGCGATCGGGATCATCCCCGTGCTGGCTTCCGCGCTGACCGACCCCCACACCCTGACGGACTGGTTCGTGTGGGGGGCCATCGTCCTCATCATCGGTGGCACGGTCGTCCAGAAGCTGCGGAATCGTCGCGCACCGACTCGGGGCACCCGCCGCCAATCCCGGTGGCGGCCACGTGCCGGCGGCAGGCTGGCCGCCTTCTCCCGACGGCTGCGCGCTGCGTTGCGGATGGCCGCGGCGGGAATCGTGACCGGGGGAATCGTGCTCGCGGCGCAGGAGGTATGGCCCGTCGTCTGGGGTTATACCGAGGCGCATTTCGAGCAGTGTCCGATGCCCCGGCAAATCGTCCTCAGCGTGCCGTCGTACGACGTTGAGGACTTCCGCTTCTCGGTGGGCAAGTTCACGCAGGGTCGGGCCACGAATCACTGCGTCCAGGAACAGATAGAAGTCGTCGCTTCGCCACCCATCGCCGACCTCGCGGCCGCGTTGAAGAACGATTGGCATACACAGGATGACAAAAGGTTGATCGGCCCACGCCCCGATCTGATCGTCGTCGAGAGCCAGGCCATCGCGAACATGATCGGCGCCGAAATGCGCCGGGGCTTCGTCGAGGACCTCGGCCTGATCGCGCGCGTGGATATCGCGGTGGGAATTCCCATGACCCTGCACAACCGGATTGAGAAGCAGCCCGGAGGAGTCTCGCTCGATTCGGTTCTCAGGTTCTTCGCGGAGAAAGACCAGAACTTCGCCAGGACGGATCCGCTGATCACCGGAATTGGGCTGATGGCGACGACCGCCCTGGCCGGGCACGGAATCTTTCCCGACCTCAGCTCTGCGGAAGACAAGATGAGACAGCTCCCAGAGGAGATGGGCGACGCCTTCTGGAAGACTCAGTCGGATCCCGCTTCTCTGCTGTGCAACCTGCAGAACGACACGGAAAACCCGCTGCTCGGCTCGGCGTTCCTGCTGCCCCGCCACCTGATGGAGGAATACGTCACCCGGACCGGCCAATTCTGCAGGAAAGGCGAAGAGGCCCGCGGCCAGCTGTGGATTCCGGATATCGCGCCACTGACCACACTCGACTATCGGGCGGCCCGGCTGGCCTGGCCTGATCGCGACAGCACCGCCCGGAGCACGACGGTCCGCGAGCTGGCCGAGTGGCTGAGATCAGAGAACGGCGCCCCCTGGAGCGGGCTGCACCCCGACCCGGACACCTCCCGGCGGCCGGCCACCCCCACTCCGATGGCCCAGTCCGCGACGAGCGACGCGCTGACCCGGACGCTCCAAGTGATCAGGGCAAAGGAACAGCGGCTGGACATCGCCATGGTGCTCGACGGGTCGGGGTCTATGCAGAAGCACCTGGCGGTGACGGTGGAGTCGGTCAAAAGGATCACCGACACCCTCCGGCCCACCGACAAGGTCTCGCTGGACATCGCGCGCCGGGCGTCACCGGAAGCGACGGCGTCGCGCTACAACGCCTACCCTCTCGACACCGTCGGCGCACAGGGCGACCAGGTGGTCGGATATCTGAGTCAGTGGACGCCCCGCGGCTGGGACGTGGACGTGGACGCGACCATCGAGCTCGTCCAAAGACAGCAAATGCACGTCATGGTCATTATGACGGACACCGCCCCGGACAAGGCGGCCGATCTCCGCCGGATCGTCCCCGGTGTGATCGAGCACGTGAACGGACTATCGAGCAAGGTGGCGGTCCTCATCGTCAACGTCGGCAGTAGCGAGTGCCCGGCCGTCCTGCGCTTCGACCCCGGCCAAACCGCACGCCGAGTCTCCTGCGTTGAGTACGACTTCGACGTCACGGCGGCCCTGAATCACCTCCGGAAGTCCATATGACCCGCCGCAGGCCGCTGGCCTGGACACCCTTCGTCATCGGTCTCGTGGCGACCCTCGCCTTCGGCCCGGTGAGGTCGATGCTGGATCCGGCCCCCGTCACGGACTGTCCGGGCAACGACAAGGAGATCACCGTCGGCGCGGGCTACGACGACAGCATGGATCGCTCCCAGCGGAACGCGGTCAACGAGTGGAAGGGGCTGGGCTACACGGCGAAGTACATCGAGATCTCCCGGGTCCCCGACGAGACCCGGGCCGAGATGGCCGCCAACGATCAAGATGGCGCCTGCCCGCTCGACGTCCAGATCCTCGACGAGGCGCACCTCCCCGAGTTCGTGGCCAGCGGCCACGCCTCCCCCGTGGAGCTGCCCCGCCCGGCCTCCGACTTCATGGCCAAGTCGGTCGCCGCCGGCCAGATCGACGGAACGCAGTACGGCGTCCCCCTCGCCGCCGACGTGCCGCTCACCTACTCGATCGGCCAGACCGACGACCTCATCGCGAGGCTCTGGGGCGGCGGCAACCACCCCGAGCCGCCGGGCCGGGCCCTGAGCCAGCTGAAGAACTACGAGGGCGGGATGGTCAACATCATCGAGGCGATCGGCCCCGAGCTCGTCAAGCTTCTCTCCGACCCGGGGGACATGCCTGATGGCGCCGAGCTGGAGAAGGTCGTCGGTCCCCAACTGGAATCGTGGCGGATGGCGGTGATGAACGGCCTGATCGACGCCCGTTCACTGACTCACTCGGAGAGTGAAACGCTGCAGGCCTTCCGCAGCGCCCAGCAGTCCACCCCGACGGTCATGCGGCACTGGCCTTCGGTCTTCCGCTCCCTCTGGGTCGACACCCGGTTCCGCGACCGCTACGGGAAACTCACCTTCACCTATCGGCCGCTGCCCCGGGGCGGTGTCCTCGGCGGTTCGGTGCTGGTGATCTCCCCGAATGCACGCAACCGGGCCGCCGCGGAGAACCTGGTCGCGCATCTGACGACACCGGAGACCCAGGCGAAGCTGTTCGCGTGCGGAAGCTTCGCGCCCGTGCTCCGCACCGCCTACGAGGTGAGCACGTATGAATCGCGTAACTACAAAGAGGCGCTCGGATGTCTGCTCGGCGACTCGACCCGGCCGGACAGCCTGATCGCGGAGTTCGACGACTTCGCACTGACGGTCCGCCGCGCCATGGACGACGCCCTGCTGCGCCCGCAGATCCCCTACTACAGCCGGCTGAGCGAGACGTTCCGCACCTGCGCGCTGACCGTCCTGACCTCGACCACCGCCCGCGACAGAAACTTCTACGACACGTTCGCCAACCGCCTCCAGGCCGCGGCGGCGGGACGGCTGCCCAGCGAGGAATTCGACTGCGGCTGAGTTGATCAGGCCGTGGGAGGCTGCTTGATCGACTCCTGATAGATCTCCGCGTAGGTGCGCGAGTCCTTGATCAGGTCGTCGCAGAAGGCGGCGACGTCGTCGCCAATGAGTTCCAGCACTCCCTTGCCGTCCGCGGCGCCCTCCTCGAAGAAGTCGAGGATCCCCGCGAGCAGGTTCCTTTCGACCAGGTCGACCGGCCCGATCTTGAAGTAGTAGCGCTGCATCTCGTTGTAGACGATCTGGTAGTCCGGCGGAAGCGCCTTGATCCGCGCCAGGTGCGCCCGCCACTGCTCCTTGCCTTCGATGATGTCCCGGATGCCCACGTCAGCCTCCCAGCCTGCCCAATTCCTCGCGACGTTTCTGTTCAACTGCTCATGCCACCGATCACGGAAGGTCCGGGCGTCTTTTCCACCGGCCAGCGCCGAGCAGAACCCCCCGATGTCGTCACCGAACACCTCGTGAACACGCTCCCAAACGATCTCCCTGCAGCCGTGTGCGCCATCGCGGGCCGAGGATTCACCCCGCAGGAATGGCGGCAGTACATCCAAGATGCGCCCTACCAGCCCACGTGTCTCGTTTCCCGGCAGAGCCAGCCCGTGAGCCAATCGGGCTAGCTGAATCCGCCGACGTACGGCGAATTGTCGCCGCTCTCGTCGAGTTGCGCGGTCACAGCCGCTGGCAAAAGGTCATCGTGAGGCTCTGCAACGGGCTCGGGCGGGGCGGCCGCTCTGCCCGAGCCCCTCAGCTATATGGCCGCCGATGGAGTGCCGACTCACCCCTGGTCAGAGCTGTCCCGTCTCAGCTATCAACGGAGCACTGCGAGCCTCTGGCCAGGGAGCTGACATCCTGACTGAGATTCATGGAAGCCGCGTTGTCGGGACGGGAAGGGACTGGCGATCTCGCTCAGAAACCGTCTCAATGATCATGTCAATGGTCGAGCCTCCAGCCTGCCAGTTGACGAGTTGCCTGAGACAGAGCCCAACTTGTCTCGATGCAGATGGCAGTTTGAAGCGGTCCGGGATTAGTGGAGGCTGTGATGGTCCCGGTGGGCGTAAAGTCGGGGTCGACCAGATCCGCGTTGGCTCCTTCGACCTCACGGTGCAAAGGCCCGTGAGGGGCGTGGCCAGGAACCTTCTTGGGCTTGTCGCTCTCCGGTTTCGTCCACTCGTCGGCGTTGAAGTACGCGTCCCACACGTGCTTGGCCGACTCTTTCACCCCGTCGTTCTTGACGCCGTCGAAGGTCAGCACCGGCGCGACATCGGCCAGGACGCATCCACCGGTGTAGTTCTTGATGAGCGAGGCGCTGCGCCGGCGGCGGCTCGCCGCGTGGCGCGGCCGTGACCTGCCAATAGACGCAGGCCCACGCGCTGGATTCCGGAGCACGGGTGAACACCCGGATGTTGCGGAAGTCGCTGTCGCGCCCCGGTACCCTGATGGTGCAGACCACGACACCCACCGCGTCGGCTTCCCATATCGTCGCACTCCCGACCAAGGAACGCTGGAGCGGCTTCTTCTCAGCTCGGACGTTTCGAAGGAACGTCGCCTTGTCCTCGTCGCGGTGATCGGGAGCCGATCGCCGCAGAACGAAGTTATCGGCGAGGACCCTGTTGAGAAATTCCTCCCAGGACAGGCCGTCGACGGTCTGCTGGCTCTCTGCGGTGAATAGCTGTTCGTTCAGAACTCTGAGCTCGTCCATGTATCGATCGTGAGCCCGCTGTAGGCACTTGTCATCCGCACTGGCTTGTCAATTCCGAGACAAGCATCTGTGCCGCCCGATGCCCCGTCCGCGAGAGCGGGTGGTCGTATTCGACGCGGATTGCGCTCGCGCACGATTGCTGACCGATGATCGGCGTCCCGACGGCGATCGACTCACGCCGCCGGACGATCGCCGGAGTAAAAACACAGGGCGACGCTCTCCGGGTCGGCTGCGGCGCCGACGGAGAGACGGGGTAGGTCGCTGCCTGTGTCACGGAGCCTACGCAGTTGGAGTCGGGTGAAACCGCTGGGCAGGAGGCCGCCGGTGAAGAGGAAGGCACGGGTCTGGTCAGCGGATGCGACTATGTCGAGTGGGATTGACTGAGCGGAGAAGGCCGTTTCGGGCAGACTGCACCGTTCGTGAAGCAGACGTCCGTTCGGTGCGCGCAGACGGAAGATCACGCCGGTGGTCGGCAGGATTTCGGCGCTGCCGCCGGCATAGAGGTCCACGCCAACGTCGGGTGCAGTGGTTTCGGTCCCGCCGCAGACGCGGGCGATGCGCCCGTCCTGCAGGGTTGTTCCCTCCGTGAAGGTGTGGAAAATGACTTCGGCGCTGGGAGCCAGGGCGTCGGACCAGGTGATGCGGTGGCCGGACAAATCGGTGTCGGCGTAGGCGGTAACGTCGATCGAGTGCGGCGCGGACAGTACCCCGCCTGCCAGGCGCAACGGCCCCGAGGCGGAGCCCGGTTCGAACGGCCGCTCCACCTTGATCTCCAGCAGCTCCATGGCCGTCCCGGTGAGCCGAACCCCCCTCAGCGGCATGCCGGTGACCGTCAGGATCACCGTCGCGGCAGCCGGTCCAGCCGTGTCATCCGGTCCTGTTCCCACGCCGGAGCCGGTGAGCGTCGCCGACCCGCCGGACGATAGGCGAACCTGGGCGCTGACGCGGAGCGCTCCCAGGACCGCCAGGTCGAGAGTCCAGGCGCCTGGTACACGCGGAGCCAGTGTCCCGAGGTGGGTTCTGAGTTCCACGTCGGTTCGGGCGTCCACGCCGTCCCATCGGAAAGAGCCCCGGTCGGGGGCGCCGGCAGATACGGCGGTCAGCGTGGAGGTTCGCAGAGGCGTGGCCGAGGCTACCGCAAGGCCGATGACCTCGGTCCGCTCCCACAGGAGGGGTTCGGCACTTTCCAAGAGCACAGCCTCCATCGGGCCGAGGCCGCGCACATGGGTCAGTTCGAACCCGTCGGGCAGGTTCGCCGGCGGTGGCGTGGTGAACGCCATGTCCCAAAGGGCGGTGAAGCCGTCGGCTCGGACCTGGGCGAGCGCGGCGCGGGCGGCTTGTAGCCGCTGCTCCGCCGCAGGGTAGGCGTCAAGTTGGGCGGAGCTCGGCACTGCGGTGGTGGCCTCGGTCCTGGCGGTGGCGTAGGCGGTGAGCGCGGCGGTCAGGTTGGCCTGCGCTGTACGGAGTCGTGCCGTCAGCGCGTCCAGGTCGGCGTGTCCGGTGCCGGCGGCGGTGTGCTGGCGGATCCGGCCGTCGGTGCAGGCGAGATGGTGGCGGAAGTCGGCAAAGCGTGAGGTCGTGAAGGTGAACCGGTGGATCGGGCGGTCATGTCCGGCGGCCCGCAGTTCTGCGGTGTGCTGAGCCGCGGGAGCCATCAGTTGTCCCGCTCCGGAGCTCACCCCGTGGTTCCAGACGATGGTGGTGAGGTCGACAGGCGCGCAGACGGCGCTGCCATCGCCGTGCAGGGTCTTGATGAACCGGGTCTCCTGCTCGCCCAGGCGCACCTCGGGTCCACCGCCCCACACGTTTGGTGCGCCACTCCTGCGGTCGATGCCGTTGGGGTCAGTGATGGCGATGGTCGTGTGCTTGCCCGCGGCCAGGAACATCCGGCCGACGTACGGTTCGGTGAAAGCGATGCCGACGTCGTAGGAGCGGTACACCGGCCGTTCCCCCGCTCCGGGCACGGTGTAGTCGACGTAGGGCGTGAGCTCGGCGAGCGGGCCGCCGGCCGGATAGCGCAGGTCGGTGTCGGCGTCGCCGGTCGGGATCGTCAGGCCGGGCGGCGGCCCCACAGTGAACACAGTGTCGACCTGGTCGTCCCACATCGTCCCGGGCTCCGCTCCGGTGATCTCCACTGCGGTGAGGACGGACAGAGTGTAGGGGCCGGGCGCCAGCACCGGATCGGTGCGGCTGAAGGTTTCGGTCGCCATCCGCATGCTTTGCTGCCAGGTCCACTGCTCCTGGCGGCGCCACCCGAACGGGCCTGCATCGAAGCAGGGGCCCATCATGCCGATGGGGGCCTGGGAGAGCAGAACGTACCGATCGATGACGCCCTGGCGGGCGATCACAGCAATCGTCTGTCCCGCCGTCGCCTGAGTGGTGAGAACCTCCTGCCCATTGCCGGTGATCTGGACGAGGCAGTCGGTGGACACCCGGAACCGGATTCTGGTGACCGGCTGCGGCAGCCGCACCTCCACAACGGCCATCGGTCCGCCCCCGGGCGGAATGCTGTCGGGGGATGGCGCTGCCGGTGGGACGCGCAGTTCATCACCAATAACGCGCATCGGGGCGAAGCTGGTCAGGATCAGACCCGCGTAGGTCTGCTCTCCGGTACCCCCCTGCGGGAAAGACGCCTCCTCGAACGGCACGCACGTCCAGCCGGGGGTGAAACACACAGAGGTCAGCGTGACGAAGGATCCTTCGACGCGGAGGGTGTCAAGAGGGCCGGTCAGCGCGATGGGCCCACGGTCTCGGGGGATCGGCGAGGACGCAATCGCGGTTCCGTCACGCAGGATCGAGACGGTGCCGCCCTCCTGGGTCAGGCAGTGCACCATGACCTTGTCCACCGGCGGGTCGAACCGCAGTTCAACAGCTCCGTAGGCGCCCGAGGAGCCAGTGGGACGCCCGATGGCGAGAAATCGGTCGGTGGGATCGGCGGCCGACCCCACCACGGCCACTGTGCCGGTGGCCTCGCCGTACAGCAGTTCGGTGCGGAAGGCTCCGGTGAGCGGCCCGGCGGGCAGGTCGCCGAACCCAGCGCAGATCGGCTCCTCGGTCGGCTCTGGCCCGCACGCGTAGTCGGGATTGTGCAGGTCGAAGCCGTCATAGGTTTCGGTGTCGCAGCCGCGGAACCATGTGTACGGGGTGCGGGCCCACAGCACCAGGGCTGTGGTGGGGCCGGGTGTGTCGGCCGTGGGGCGGTCGCGCACCGGCAGCCAGGAGCCGCGGATCTCGGGAGCGGGCGGTCCGGTGAGTTGCCCGGCCCCGGGCGCGGGGATCGCTCCTGGTGTAGCGACGGTGATCGTGGTGTCCCCGGCGGCCAGGACGCTCCAGGATTCTCCGCCGAGGGCGAGCGTGCCGCCGTCGAAGATTCCGGCGGACACTCCTGCGGCGAGGGTGAGCTCGGCCGTTCGGAGGGGTGTCGGGGCCACTGCGGTGATCTGTGTTTCGGCCCTGGGCGGCGCAGGGCGCAGCCGGTAGGCGTACTCGCCGTCCGGGATGCTGCCGGTGACCGCGAGCCCGGAGGCGGTGCGGCCTGTGACGGGCAGGGTGACGGGTGCGGGGACCGGCCCCGCCAGGAGGTCGAGGAAGGTTTCGGCGACCTCAGGCAGGGACAGTCCGACGGGGAGCCGGACCTGTCCCTCAGTGACGTGCAGGATCCCGGCCGCGCCGATGAGTTTACGTTCCTCGCCGCTGCCAGCGGCCAGAGCGATGTGGCCAAGCAGGTAGGTGAAGCTGCGCGGCCCCACCGTGTCGGGGTCCAAGGCCCCGGTGTTCGGTGTGCCGATCATTCCCTTGTCGAGGACGGGCCGGGTGAAGGTCACCGTAGGCCGTGCATCCGGGGGGATCGTCGAACCGTGCAGCACGAGGACGTCTTCGGCGACCTTGGGGTGCCGCGCGCCGACGGAGGCGACGACCGGTGTGGCGGGGGCCGGAAGCGGCAGGTCGGCACGGCCCCACTCCAGCGGCAGCTCGGCGTTGAGATGGATGTGGAGGAACCACAGGTCGATGATGATCTCGAGATGGAGGGTTAGGCCGATGTACCAGGGGTCGGGTCCGCTCGCGGTTACCTGCGCGTCGAGGATGACGGCGACCTTGGCGCCGAAGGCTTCGATCCCGGCATCGCCGTGCAGGTGGAGCGAACCGGTGAACTGCTCGGGCCGCCAGCTCAGCGCGGCGTCGATCGCCAGCGATGCGTGCGCCCACGCATGCACCGGACCGAAGCGCCAGTCGCCATCGAAGGCGATCCGCCCGCCCAGGGCGACCCCGGAGGCGTGCAACTGGAAGTAGGTGTCGATCTGCAGCAGCCCGAGCAGGAAGCCGCGGATGCGCTTTTCCACCGGGCTCTTCTCACCGAGATAGAAGTGCCAAGTGTCCGGTGGCGGTATCGCCGCCCAGGAGAACGCCGCGTCGGCCTCGCCCCGGAGCTCCAGCAGGTTCTTCTTGGCGTAGGCCGCAGCCAGGTTGACGCTGAACAACTTGGCCGGCACGTCCAGGACGACGAGCGCCTCGAACAGGCCGCCGCCGGAGTCTCGGAGGCTGGCCCGTTTGGTGAGGAAAGAGCCTTTGCCATGGAGGAGGATCACCGGCCCAGGCAGCGCCAGCATCAGCAACACCGAGACGTTGAACGCGAAGCCGTCGTCGGGGGCGGTGCCGATCGTCGTGCCCAGGCCGACCGCGATGGCGCCGCCTTCGACCCGCCATTTGCTGCGCGGGTCGAGCACCCCGCGCGGCTCCCGTTTGTACCAGCCGTGCCACCAGCTCTCCTCGGCGCGCCGGTCGGGCCTGAGGTTGATCGCGACAAGTCCGGCGAACCCGTAGATCGACGCGCCGGTGGCGAACAACGGGATGCCGGCAGGCAGGTCGACCCCCAGGTACACGAAGACGTAGGCGACGCCGTCTCTGCTGCGGCCGATCATGAGTTGCGCGTCGAGTTCGACCTTCACCGGGACGAGCTTCAGACGGATTCTGCCGGTGAACCCGTGACCGAAGTCCGGGTCGTCCTGAAACAGGGCGACAGAACCGGCGAGCCGGAAAGCGCCGGGCACCTCCAGGTCTACCCCGACCCCTTCCAGGCTGACGGCGGCCGAGGCCAGCACGGCGGCGCGGTCGGGGCCGGGCAGCCACGACACCTTCAGACCCTCTACCGACGCGCCGGTCGGCAGTCCCTCGGCGAGTTTGACGCCTCCGTTGAGAGCACACCACATGCGGCCGCCGGGATCGGCGCCGAACCCGATCCTGGTCACCTCGACCGCGAATCCTTGGATGGTGGCGGGTTTGGCCTTATCGACGTCGAGCCACCCGCCGTCGATGGCGACCCGGCCGACGGCGTCGATGGTGAGAGCGCGGAAACTGTAGGCGGGCGAGTCGATCGCGGCGATATCAAGTTTCGCCCTGCCGCTCAGAGATACCGCAGGAGCGGGGCCGGTGGTGAACCGGAGCTCGTCAAGGTCGAGGGACAGCACGTCCAGGTCGAGGTGGAGCAGGGCGCCGGGCGCCTTGCCGGGGCCGATTCCGGGCTCGGGCGGGGATGACGACGGCAGGCCTGCCGCGGCGCTGAACCCGCCCCGTCCGTCGATGGCCAACTCCAGGCCGATCCGCCGGTCCAGATAGGGGATGAACACGTCGCCACGGACCTCGCAGCCGATCAGCGCGCTCTGCCGGAACGACAGATCGACCTTCGTCAGCGCGCCGGAGAACCCGAACAGATCGCCTGCGGCCAGGCCGTGGAATCCGGTACCGTCCCAGCTGACCTCCTGGCTCCAGGTCACCGAGCCGGAGAAACCTCCGGTGCCGAGACAGACGTCGTCCATCGTGATCGTGCCAGCGGCGATCGGGAGGCCGGACAGCTCGATCGTCGCGCCGTCGACGAATAGGCCGGTGAACTTCTCCGACACCCCCGATGGGCGCTCTGCGGCGCCCGGTCGAAGCCAACGCACGTTCGAGGCCGACAGGATGACCCCGCTGGTTCCGATCATGCAGCGGGGCAGGCTGAACCCTCCGGGCAGGTCGAGGATGAAGCCGCCGTCGGCGTCGTAGCCGACGCGGACGCTGCCGAGGGTGATATCCAGGGTCTTGCGGTCGGGGTCGGACTCGTCCGTGCCGGGTTTCAGCGGTCGCAGGACCGAGCCGTCGATCCGTAGCGTCAGCGGCAGCTCGGCGGTGACCGACGGCGTGGGCGAGACGCGGATGCGCACCTCGGCGTTGACGCCGCCCTGCTGATCGCCCAGGGCGAGGGTCAGGGCGGGCACCCCGGGCACGGGTGCCTCGACGGCCTGGTCGACCAGCACTCCGATGACGCCCTCCTGCGTCTCCGGGTCGAACGCTGGGTTGGTGATCCAGATGTGTTGGAGCAGCTCGTCAAGAAGCTCGCCGAACGGCAGGCGGTGGGGTTGGGCGAGCTCGTCCAAGGGGAAATAGGCCCTGTGGAGCGTCATCCTCGCACCTCCCTCAGGGCGCTGTCGGGGCAGTCAAATGTGACGCCGCTCCCCCAGGCGGGTTTGAAGAGCCCGAAGGCCTGGTGGTCGCGCAGTTGGGCGTCCACGTCGGCGCTAGGCGGCACCCGCAGGTGGCCACGCCATAGCCGTGCCCGCAGGTCGGCCGCGAGTGAGGTGGTGCCGCCCGGATGAACAATCGCGGCGTTGAGCTCCGATTCGGCGCCGTACATCGACCGGTCCCACATGTTCGCCGAGCCCACTGCCACGAACTCGTCGTCGACGATCACTACCTTCGAGTGGACCTTGGTGTCCTTCACGTAGTAGAGCGCGAAGTGGTCCATCACGTTCTTGTCGTTCTCCAGGAAGAAGTACCTGTAGATCTCGCCGGACAACGCGAGGTTCGCGGCGTAGGCGTCGGAGTACCCTTCGGTGATGAACAAGACCTTCACGCCACGGCCGCACGCGGCGGCGATCCGCCCAAACAGGGCGTCGTGCTGGCTGTAGACGCCTATCCCCGCTCCCGGGTTCAGGGTCTGGTCCTCGATGTAGATATAGTCCACGGCCTTATCGAAGGCGTTGGTGAGAACGGCGAGGATCTCCCTGACCCCCTCAGCTGGCAGGCTGTTCCAGGGCGTGGTCGGGGCGTCCAGCCACGGGTTAGTGGCCCGGACCTTGTCGTAGCTGCGCCCGACTCGGATGCTGCTGCCCAGGTACGCGCCCTGCGGGACACTGGTCGGCAGAGGCGCGGTCGACGGCGGAAGGGACGGCGGGGACGGCTCCCGCACCGGGTTGAACAACTCTCTGCTGCCATCGAGCGCGTAGCGCGCCGCGGGCAAGGTTACCGTCTCCTCCCAGCGGGTCCGGAAGTTGCCGAGCACGGCCGCGGCGGCGCCGCCCTGGAGCTGGACGCCGGCGTCGTGCCACCAGGACGTGGCGTGGAGTTCGTCGCTTTGCCGGTGCGGTGCGTAATCCATGCCGCCGAGGAAGGCGTGCAGTTCGCCGGTCTTCGCGCTGTAGATTGTCGTCGATTTCTCATGGCGCGAGTCGCTGAAGCCGCCCCAGTCCAGGAGCACACGCCCTTGGAGTGGGGTCTCGTTGTCACGGACGGCGGCCCGCAGTCGGCGCGCCGCGCGTATGCAGGCCAGAGGCGCGTCCTCGACTGCGGTCAAATACGCCAATAACGACGGCAAGGCCCCCCCGATGTTGGTCCAAGGACCCGGGATGGCGAAGCGCGCCGCTGCGCCGATGACCCGGACGTCGGCGCCCTTGCCCGCCTTATCGGCCAGAATCGCCCCAAGGTCCACCGGCTCAGCCTCGGACGGGAGCGGCAAGACGATGTCGGGATCGAGGAACCACGAGCAGATGTAGATCCGGTCGCCAGGTCCCTCGCAGGTGTCCAGGACCCGGGCGATCGCCGCGAAGAAGGCGTCCCCATCGACGTGCGGGGTCACCATGGTGTCGGCGGAGTGGGGCGTGCCCAGGAACGGCCCTGGCGGGAAGTACTTGCTCTCCAGGTCCTCAAGCATTGGCGCCATCACAGCCTTGCTATCGAGACGACGGGCAGGACCGAGGCGACCTGTCCCAGACGGTCGCGGACCCGCAGGCGGTAGTCCCAGCCTGCGGCAGGGTCGGGGGGCGCATCCAGGTAGATGTAGACCGCGCGAGGCAGCCAGCCTGAAACCGACGACCACCAGCCCACACCCGCGAGGCGGCGTTCGACCAGGCACGCCAGGCGCGGGTCGGGGGCGTCCTGCGAGCCGCTAGGCCGCCAGGTGAGCCTGACGCCGTCACCTTCACGCACTGCGGCCAGCCAGACCGGTGCAGGCGGCGGCGGCAGCAGCGCTCGCCCGACAAGGATCTGCGACGGCCGGGACCGGTTGCCTGCCGCGTCGACCGCCACGATCCGGAACCGCCACTCTCCCGCCTCACAGGGCACGGACGCTTGGAGCGGGGGACCTCCTCCCGCCGTTGCGGCGTCGATGCTCAGCACGGGGAGGAGGTCGCGCACGTCGGCGATCTCGGCGTCGTCCCTGCCCCGGTACAGCAGATAGTGGTCGACGTCGGCGGGCACCGGAAGCCAGGACACGGTGACCGCGAGGTCGTCGGCTAGGGCCAGTCTCGCGACAGGCGCAGGCGGCGGTGTCCGGTTGGGGGCGCAGATCGGCGGGGTCGGCGCCGACCAGCTACTGGCCAGGCCGGCCGCCGACCGTGCCGCGACTCGGTAGAACCAGTGCGATCGGGAGCGGCCTTCAAGCTCGTCGATGTAGGGGAGCTCGGCCGCCGTCAGCGGGGTTGCGTGGCGCTGGGTGTAGGCCGGAGCGGTCCAGGACTGCGCGGCGATGAGGCGGGCGGTATCGGCGTGCAGCAACTCATAAGCGGCTTCGACGGCGTCGGAGCCGTCGCTGGCGGCGGCCACCGCCGTCTCAAGGGCGGCGAGATCACTGGTGACCAGGGTACCGCGTGCCCCGGTGAGCAGCGGAGCCATCCAGGGTTCAGTGAGGTCAAGAGCGTAGCCGGGAGCGGCGCGGCGCTGGTGGTCGAGTGTGAAGACGGAGGCGGCCATGGCGCGGAACACCAGATACCCGGTGCCGGGGTCGGCCGGGAACGACAAGGTGAAGCGGGACACGCCGTACCAGTCGGCGGCGGTGGCGAGGACCGCACAGTGCGGTCCGGACAGGAGGTCGGGCAGGATAGGAACCGCCGGGACAGTGGTGTCGACAGCCAGGACGGTTCCTGGCGCCGACGGAGCGGATTGCACCGCCCGTGCCGTACCGGAGCGCCGGACCGAGGTGAGCGCGACCTGGGCCCTCCCGACCGGCACGCCTTCGCCGGTCGCCGGGCCGAACCCAGTGTCGGCGAACGTCAGCGTCCATGCCGGATACCAGACCGCCGCCATCCCGGCGGTGGGGGCGGGGGCCGCCGCGTCGGGATTGTCGTCGGGCCCCCGGTCGGCGCAGATCATGACGTCGCCGTGAAATCCGAGCACCCGGTACCGGTATCCATCCGTCCCGCCCGGGACGGCTAGGACTCCGGCGCTGGCCCGCACGAACGCCTCACCGGACGCCGGCCAGACGATCCCCGTTGTGATAGCGAGCAGGCTTGAGGTGCCGCGGCGTAGCACATAGGGTCCGGGCTCGGGCGGCGGCCCGCCCGGCTCTGGCCTCACCAGCAGCCAGGCCGATGGGCCTTCGCCGTTGCCGACGATGGTGTATGCCACGCCACCCGCCTGGATAACAGCGCCGGTGAGTTCCCCCGAACCGGTGTCCAGGGTGAGGTCGGTGGTCAGGCGGAACACCGGCGGCCCGGCTTCGTCGGGCCTGTTGGCGGGCTCGGCGACGATCTCTGTCACCGCCACTCCAGTGATGGTGGTGGCGGCCGAGACCACGGTCCCGGTCACGGTGGTGGGCACCGGGCCGGTGGAAGCGACCGAAGCGCCCCACGACACACCGGAGTAGCTCTCGGCCGGGTCGGCGGCGCTGGCCGGGACGGTTCGCCTCGGTCGGCGGACATAGACCCGGAATGCATCGACGTCGGGGGCGAGTTTGGCCAGTTCGGGTGTCCAGGCCGCGCAACAGGCCAGCGCGTCACGGCCGGGGTGGGCGGCCAGCCAGGCTGAAGCCAGCGGGGACCGGCCGAGCACAGTCAGCAGTGACGCGGGCGCCGCCGCCTGGACATACTCGGCGAGTACCAGCGCCGGCGGCGGGGGCGGCACGTCGTCGGTCACCGCCAGGACCGCGGGTGGTGTGGTGGGGCCGCATCGGCCGAAGAGGTCGACGCCTCTGGCCCACCAGGCGTACCAGCCATCAGACAGGCCAGCGCTGGAAGGCCCGACGTCCCGCGTCAGGACACGGGGCGCCGGGCGGGCCGCGATATCCGGTGGAATGATCACCACGGTGCCGTCCCGCAGCAGGTAATCGTGCTGAAACGGCGGCACCTCAGGCGCGGGCGCCGCGGGGTTGCTGCCGAACCGCAGCGCGCCGAGCTGGACACCGATCGCCGCCGTTTCCCCGCCGGGCGCGAGATCCCAGTCGAGTTCGACCTCGATGCGTCTGCCCTCGTCCTGGGCGGCCCGGCGGGCGGTGATCCAGTTCGGGCCTGCAGGCGGGCCCGGGTCGGCCGGGCCGATGCCGGGGATCAGCCCGTACCGCTCCTCGAATGGCACGCTCCAGCGGATACCCCCGACCGACACCCGGCCGCCGCCGTGCAGCTCGACCCGCGTGATACCGGAGGCCGAGAGGGTGACCGCACGGGCGCTGTGATCGGCTGCGGTCCGGCCGACCTCCCCGCCGGAACCGTCGAAGGCCACCGCCTCCAGGGGGGCGGTCGTCAGCAGCTCGAGTACGAGCTCATCGACCGCGGTGCCGAGACCAATTTCCAGGACGTTGCCGACTCCGAGGTCGACGTCGTAGGAGAAGGTCGTCCGGTCGGGCGCTATGACCGTGCCGTGGAGGGTGACCCGGAGACCGAGTGCGTCGAGACCGGGATCACCGGGGCGCGCGCTGAACGCGCCGCCACGCCAGCGGCCCACGACCTTGTAGGCGAACGGACCGGTCAAGGTCGCGGCCTGGGTGTCGTCCCAGGCGAGTCCCACGATCCTGGCGATGTGCGGGTCGACGAGCGCGGCGCTCAGCAGCGCGCCTCCGTCTGCCGAGAGGCGTGGCCCACCCGCAGGTGACGGCGGCGGCGACGCGGGCCGGCCCAGCGCCAGCGCGGTCAGGGTGGCAAGCAGGTCAGGAAAGCCGGGCCCGTAAGTTGACGCCCAGTCGGCGGCCGGGCTGGCCGGCAGCCGCGACCTGGCCTGCTCTGCTTCAGCGCCCGAGGCTGGCTTTGCGAGGTCGGGATAAGCGACGTCGGAGACCGGCAGAGACCGGTGGCCCAGCAATGTCCACTGATAGGGGAAGTCGGCCAGCCTCGAGCCGATGTAGGAGACGCCGCCGTCGCCGGTGATCTCGACCCGGTCCAGGCCGCGCGTACGCCAGCTCACTTCATCGCCGGGCCGCAGTATCTGCTGCTCCCGTAAGAGGCCCGCCGCGAATCCCTCGACGATCAAACGGTCCCCGAAATCGGCAGCTTTCAGGACCAAGTCCCACGCAAGCCCGGGAAACCCAAGCGTGAGCCGTGTCCTGGCGGGGACGTTCATCGCATTGGCGATCCCGTACGACTGGAAGGTCAGCCCGGCGGGATCGTCGGTGGCCAGGTCGACGCGATTGTCGACTGACGCCTGAGCCTGCCCGACTAGATCGGCGATTGCGGCGTCGTCCAGTCTGAGCGGCACAACATCACCCACAAAGGCCCGATGGATGTCGAACCCGAAGTCAGGGAATCCGACGCCGTCCGGCAGGAACCAGCGAAGCATCACCCCCGCAGGCGGCCGGTGCCCGTCCCGCTGCTCAACCGACACCCCATCGGAACCGACTCCAATGAGCACCAAAGATGCTTCCATGTAGCCCCCATGGCTGCCCGTCCCTCGACACCACTTGAACCATCTCCATGATGGTGAAGTCTCATAGGCATACGGGCAAGGGCAGCTTCCCGGACCAGGCGACCGCGAGCTTGCCGAGCAGGCGCGGCCAGAATCCGGTCGATCCGTTCAGCTCCAGACGCACCTGGCTCTGCGAAGGCCACCTCCTTCACGCTGACAGCCGCTTGCGCCCGACGGCGCTCTCCCCTCTGTGCCGGTCTCGGCTCCTGAACCCGCCAGGGCAGGATCTCCCGAGGAGCGTCTGCGTTTGCGGGCCCGCGTGGCCAGCACGTTGGCCCCGAGTGAGAGCCCGCCACGTTCGCCCCGGCCACCACCGCCACTAGACCTGGCTCGGCGGTCGCTATCGGGAGTAGCGCGCTGGCGCACAGCCCGGCCAGCATCGCCCGCGGGCTCGCCCACGCCCCCCTCGCACTGCGGCGTCGCGGATCCAACGACGTGCGCCGTCCTGAGCGGCAGCGATCTTGCCGGTCGGCGGCGGCCCCGGAGGCGGGCCACGGCATCGACGGCTCGTTCCCGTCTGATCCGCTCACCTGCCCAATCCCGCTGTCCGGCCTGGTGTCCACATCCGCGACTGAGCCCATCGGGCGCCTCGCCGTGACGGCGCGTCTGTGGGCTTATCGGTTTCAGGCGGGCGATCGTAACCACCACATGTGCGGGGCGAGGTGACGGCACCACAGTTTCATATGAAGAGAGAGCGGTCCTCAGGGAAGTCCCGGGGCTCAAGCTGGCGTGGCGACGCGCAAGGGGACCGCGATGGCCGGAGACCTGCCACCGCAACTCCCTCACGCAGCGCCCGCCGTGACGACGGTTGCTAGGCGACGGTTACGATCGCCCGTCCGGATCCGATATGCCCACAGGCGTGTCATCACGGCGAGACGCCCGATGGGCTCGAACGCGGATGTGGACGGCAGGCCAAGCAGCTGCGGGGGTTGGCGGGGTGAGCAGATCAGACGGGGACGAACCGTCTTTGCCGTCGCCCGACCAGGCAGAAGCTGGCAGCGACCGACAGATCGCCGCCGCTCAGAACAGCGCACGCCGCTGGATCCGCGACGCCGCAGGGCGGAGTTGGCCTGGGCCAGCGCGTATTGGTTACGAGCGAGCGATGACCATGTCGGCGGCCGATCGGCGCTCACGGACAGCATCGGCCAACTCCTGGAGGCGCGCATCAGGACGCTCCCCCTGCGCCGCCGGACATCCGCAAGGGCTACCTCAAGGACGCGACCCGGTGAGCCGTCACACGTCAGCCGAGTCGATCACCTGGTCAGCCGGCGGCGCGGTGACGACCAGGGGGAACCCCCAGTCGAGGAAGCGGGTGTCGTAGCTGAGGCCCATCTTCGGCTCCCGGCCATAGACGAGGTCCGTGGTCCGGAGCCGGGTGGGCAGGCCCTTGGCGTCGGTCCAGAGCGACCAGTGGATCTCATCTTTCACGTCACCGGTGGGAGGAAGCCCCAGCCGCTTGTGGCTCACTACGCCGCGATAGACATACCCGCCGGAAACGGCCTTGCCAGTGACCCCGCGCAGCAGAGTGCGCAGAACGCGTTCGTCGAACACGTTGATCGCCTGATCGCTGAAAACCGCGACCTCCGGCGCCTTCCAGTCCCACCGGATCCACGACTTACCGTCGGGGAGACTGCCGGGCGGTTCATGCGTGTACGTGACCCCGCCGACGTACGTGGTGTCGTCCCAGTCGGCCCCGCCAAGAGCGGCCCGCCAGGAGGTTTCCTGGTCGTCGTACGGAACGAGAATGGAGTAACGGGTGGCGTCGTAGGCGACCGGCCCCTTCGGGCTCAGTTGCACCTGACCGCGTATGCGGGCCGCAGCGGTGGAGTGTGTCCCGTCGATCATCGCGGCGAGCTCGGAGATCCGCACCCCGTGCCCCTGACGCAACTGCTTCTGCACGGCCCGCACGGGGTCGGGCGGCCGGGTCTGCGCGACCGCCGCAGCGGGCGCGGCCACCCCACCGGCCAGCAGCGCGGCCACGACCAAAGCTAACGATCGCCTCATCACGACTCCGTCCATCCCAGAAGACGCGGCCATCGTCGCAGGCGGCGATAACGAAAGCGATCAGCATTGGCCTCGAACCAGCTGCACGATTACCGCGTACACCGTCTGGCACACGATCCCCGAACCCGACGATCAGAAGGCGCATCGGCGTCAGCGCGGGTCGGCCGGTGGCCGCCGAACCGGCTCCGACCCCGCCCGCTACGCCCGCCGCAACGTGGTCGAGCGGGCGATCAACAGGCTCAAACAGTTCCGGGCGGTGGCCACCCGCTACGACAAACGCGGCCACATCCTCCTCGGCACGGTGACCATCGCAGCGCTGGTCATCTGGCTCCGCACCTGATCCAAGAAACAGGCCCTAGAAGGCCGCTGAAAATCTTGTTCGCGTGCGGCGCCGTTTGCGGCCCGCGATTTCTCAGATGGTCGTGGAGGCCAGTGTCCAGGACGCGCTCGTGCGGGTGAGTCCGAGGTTGATCAGGGTTCGCAGGTTGAGCGCGGCGGCGCGGGTGTGGGGCCAGGCGTTGTTCTTGATGGTGCCGACATACCGTAATCGGCGGTTGCCCCGGGCGACGATCCAGGCGATGGCGCGTTCGACCGGGGGCCTCCAGCGCCGGTAATTCTCCTGTCAGGCCGGCTCGGTGGCGGCGTGGCGGCGGGCGGAGGCAAGCTCGTCGTGGTGGGGGCGAGGGTGAGGATGCGCCCGGCTTTGGTCGTGGTGCAGCGCGGGCGCAGCGGGCAGCCGGCGCACAGACTGGCGAACAACGCCTTGCGCTGCAGGTGGCGGCCTGACGGCGCTGACAGCGGGACTTGGTGTCCGGCCGGGCAGGTCACGGTTCCGGCGGTGGTGTCGATGGCGAAGTCGTCCAGGTTGAACCCGCCGGGAACGGCCGGCCGCAGCGGCGCGGGTTTGATCACCATGCGATGCCCTGCCGAGGTC
>NZ_BBXD01000034.1 GCF_001570545.1 Herbidospora mongoliensis
GGCGACCCGCTTGTGGTTCACCTCGATGCCCCGCTCACGCAGCTCGGCAGTGACCCTCGGCGACCCGTAAGTGCCGTCCTCGGCCTTATGGATCTCACTGATCCGCGCTGCGAGCGCGTCGTCGGCCCGGCGGCGGGCCACCCGGGCCGGGGCGGCCTTCAGCCACCGGTAGAACGAGGAGCGGGCCACGTCCAGCACCCGGCACAGCCGCTTCACGCCGAAGGCGTGCTTGTGATCGTCGACGAACTCGAAGCGGCTCACCAGTTCGTCTCGCCCGCGAAAAACTTGGCCGCCTTGCGCAGGATGTCCCGTTCCAGCTCCAGCTCCTCGATCCGGGCTTTGAGCTGCCTGTTCTCCTCTTCCAACACGTCGGGTGAGGCTACCTGGCCGCCGGCGGCCGGCTTCCCGGTCCCGCGCCGCTTGGGACCCGCGGTGCCGTTGCGCTGGGCGGCCAGCACCCACTCCCGCAGCGTCGCCCGGTTGATCCCCAAGTCCTCAGCGACCTGCTTGTAGGTCTTGGACGGGTCAGACAGATACAAGGCCACAGCGTCGGCCTTGAACTCCTCCGGGTAGTTCTTCAGGGCCATCAGTGACATCTCTTCCCCTGGACCTCAAGATCCAGTCTCCAAGGTGTCCACACTCAGGGGTGAGGCCCCCTTGTCCCGATCGCCCAGCGGCAACAACCACAGCGGGGCGAAGGCATTCGTGACCGCAAGGTAGGCCAGGCGAAGGAGCACGGCGGCTCATCATGCCGCACGCGGCCCCTCCGTAATGGCCGAAGGTCGCGTCACGTCACGCGAAGCCCTGAAGGGCTATGAACTGGACGGATGGCATTATCGGCAGGCGCAGTGTCACGAGGCGCTGCGAACATCCAGTCTGGGCCACCAGCCACGTCAAGCAGTAGCCACTTACTGACAAGTGCCATCAACGGACGTCTCAGGACATCTGCGAAGACGTCTTCGGAATGTCTGGACAGCCCAAATGCCAGAGGCTGACGCCGTCGGCGTCGGCCCCCCTACGGTCTTCCCACCCAGGACTCGACCAGCTCGCGCCGGGAACGTTTATGTCGCCGAGTAATCCATGGAGATGGAGATCGTTCAGGAAACGCTCGGCCACGCCTCCTCGACCTCACCCGCGACACCTACACCCCGCTGCAGATCTTGCACCAGCGGCTGACCGCCAGCCGACCCTCCCCTGCTTGTTTGATCCAAAAATGGATATCTGGGGGTTACGGGCAGCCATCCAGACCCTTTGACTGAATTTATAGAGATTCAGACCGGGGGGTTGATCTTAGGCCTGGATCGGGCGTGACCGAGCCTTTTCGGTTGCTCACCGGCAGAGGCGCCGGTGTCCGGATGGATCTGCTGATCAGCCTGGTGTTCCTGATCGTCAGCCCTTGGTCGTGGCGGACCCTGAGCTCCGCGATCGTGGCCTGATTTGAGGTGGCGACGGCTACGGCATTCAGCGCAGGGCGTTCGCGTCGTTGCACGCGATCGTCGCCGAGAGCTATGAGATGTCGGCGAATCCGAAGTTCGCCCCCACGAACGAATTCAGATAGGCCGGTGAAGACGGTCGCGGAGTCGCGTTCGACCCCGGCTGGAAAGTCCGACGGCGCATTGCAGCCGAGATCAGCGAAACCCGGCAGGGATGGGCCAGACCACGCGGAACCGTGAGGGGACATGGCGATGGCGAAGGCAGTAGGCATTGATCTGGGCACGACGAACTCCGTGATCGCGACGACTGAGGACGGCCATCCATCAGTCATCCCGAATGCCGAGGGGTCGCGGACCACACCGTCGGTGGTGGGTTTCACCGACCAGGGTGAGGTCCTGGTCGGCCAGATGGCCCGGCGTCAGGCGATCCTGAATCCGAAGGGGACGATCTATTCGGCCAAGCGGTTCATGGGCCGGCGCTTCGATGAGGTTCACGACGAGACCAAGGCGGTCTCGTTCGACGTCTCGGCGGGTCCCGACGGGGCCGTGCGGTTCAAGGTCAAGGACAGGCAGTACGCGCCGGAGGAGATCTCGGCGTTCGTGCTCAGGAAGCTGGTGGCCGACGCGGCGAAGTTCCTGGGCGAGAAGGTCACCGAGGCCGTCATCACCGTGCCCGCCTACTTCAACGACGCCCAGCGGCAGGCCACCAAGGACGCCGGGAAGATCGCCGGCGTGGAGGTCCTGCGCATCATCAACGAGCCGACCGCGGCCGCTCTGGCCTACGGCATGGACAAGCAGGGCAGCGAGACCGTCCTCGTTTTCGACCTGGGCGGTGGGACCTTCGACGTCAGCATCCTCGACATCGGGGAGGGCGTGGTCGAGGTCCGCTCCACCGCTGGGGACACCCACCTGGGCGGCGACGACTTCGACCGCAGGATCGTCGACCACCTGGCCGACGAGTTCCAGCGTCAGGACGGCATCGACCTGCGCGCCGACCCTCAGGCCCTGCAGCGGCTCTTCGAGGCGGCCGAGAAGGCCAAGGTGGAACTGTCGGCGGTCAGCCAGACCCAGATCAGCCTTCCGTTCATCACGGCGGACGCGAACGGGCCCAAGCACCTGAACACCACGCTGATGCGGTCCACGTTCGAGCAGATCACCTCGGACCTGATCGAGCGGGTCAAGGGCCCGGTCGAGCAGGCCATGGGCGACGCCAAACTGACGTCGGCCGATCTCGACGAGGTGATCCTGGTCGGCGGGTCCACCCGCATGCCCGCGGTGCAGGAGACGGTGCGCCGCATGACGGGCAAGGACCCCAACATGACGGTCAACCCCGACGAGGTCGTGGCGCTCGGTGCGGCGGTGCAGGCGGCGGTCATCAGGGGCGAGGTCAAGGACGTCGTGCTGCTCGACGTCACCCCGCTCTCGCTCGGAGTGGAGACGCTCGGCGGTCTCATGACGAAGGTCATCGAACGGAACACCACGATCCCGGCCCGCCGGACCGAGATCTTCAGTACCGCCGAGGACAACCAGTCGGCCGTCGACGTGGTCATCCTGCAGGGCGAGCGGGAACGCGCCGCCGACAACCGGGTGCTCGGCCGGTTCCGCCTGGAGAACATCCGGCCCGCGCCCCGCGGGGTGCCGCAGGTCGAGGTCACCTTCGACATCGACGCGAACGGCATCCTCAACGTGACCGCCAAGGACAAGGACACCGGAGCCGAGCAGCGCATCACGATCAGCGAGAGCTCCAACCTGGACACCAGCGAGATCGACCGGATGATCGCCGACGCCGAGCGGCACCGCGCCGACGACACCGCTCTCCGCGAGGCGGTCGACGCCCGCAACGAGCTGGACTCGATCGCCTACCAGGTGGAGCGGCGGCTGTCCGATCTCGGGGACGCCGTCCCGGTGCACGAGAAGGCCCGGGCCGAACAGTTGGTCGCCGACGCCCGCCAGGCCATCAAGGGGGAGGCGCCCGTCGATCGGCTGCGCGGCCTGGCCGGAGAGCTGCAGCAGGTCTTCCACGCGCTGGGCGCCGGCGCTCAGCCGGGGCAGCCCGAGCAGCAGACAGGGCAGCCCAGCGCGGACGGGCCGGACGATGACGTGATCGACGCCGAATTCACCAGGCCGGAGTGACATGACCGACAATGACAGAATCCCACGTCAGGGTCGTGTTCCAACGGCCGAGGCCATGGAGGCCGAACCTCAGCCGCAGGCGAGAGGGCCGGACGCGACCCGTGAGAACGCCGGCACAGGGGCCGACACGGACGCCCGGCTGGAGGAGCTGCACGACCGCTGGCTGCGCGCGGCCGCGGAGCTCGACAACCTCCGTAAGCGGACGGCCAGGGACATCGCCCGGCAGCGGCTCGACGAACGGGCCAGGGTCGCCGCGGAGTGGCTGCCGGTCGTCGACAACCTCGAACTGGCACTGCGGCACGCCGACGCCGATGCCGGCGCGGTCATCGAAGGCGTCCGCGCCGTCCGCGACCAGGCGGTGGCCGTGCTCGCCCGGCTGGGCTTCCCGCGTGTCGAGGATCTCGGGGCCCGGTTCGACCCCGCCAGGCACGAGGCCGTGAGCACGGTGGAGGACCCGGAGGCCGAGCCGGGCACGGTCGTCGCCGTCGTACGGCCCGGCTACGGCGAGGGCCCCGACCAGTTGCGCCCCGCGTCGGTCGTCGTGTCGGCCAAGGCGGAGGACTGATGGCTGACCGCGACTTCTACGACATCCTCGGCGTGCCGCGAACGGCCGACCGCGAGGAGATCCAACGGGCCTATCGCAAGCTCGCGCGTTCCTATCATCCCGACGTCAACAAGGACCCGAGCGCCGAGGACCGCTTCAAGGAGGTGTCGGAGGCCTACGAGGTGCTGTCCGATCCCGAGACCCGGCGGCGCTACGACGCGTTCGGCCGGGACTTCCGGCAGGTGCCCGAGGGAGTGAACCCGGCGGCGTACGCCCGGGCCCGGGCCGGGGCGGGCACGGGAGGCCGCGCCGGACGGGCACGCGGTCCGGCCGGGCAGGAGGTCCGGTTCGAGACCGGAGAGGGCATCGACTTCGAGGATCTGTTCGGCGGCATGTTCGGGGGTCGCGCAGGACGCGCGGGCCGCGGCTGGGGGCCGATGCCCGGCGCCGACCAGGAGGCCGAGCTGCCGCTGACGGTCGAGGAGGCCTACCGCGGCGGCCGCCGCACGATCACCCTGCCCGGTGCCGGAGGTTCCCGGACGCTGGAGGTCACGATCCCTCCGGGCGTCCGGAACGGGCAACGGATCCGGCTCGCGGATCAGGGTGGCGAGAGCGCCGGCGGCGCGAAGAGGGGCGACCTCTACCTGATCGCCCGGATCACTGATCATCCTCGCTACCGCGTCGAGGGACGGGACGTCCATGTCCAGCTTCCCCTCACCCCGTCGGAGGCCGCGCTGGGCGCGACCGTGGCGGTCGAGACCCCCGGTGGCGAGGCGAAGGTCAAGGTGCCGCCCGGTTCCTCCTCCGGACGCCGCCTGCGCCTGCGGGGGCAGGGCATGCCCCATCCCCGCGGCGCTCCCGGGGACCTGTTCGCCGAGGTCCGGATCATGGTCCCCCGCACGCTGAGCGCCGAGGAGCGCCGCCTCTATGAGCGGCTGGCCGCCGTCTCCGGCTTCGACCCGCGCGCCGAATCGGAAGGGAGGACCCGACCATGAGGCATCCGCTCGTACGGCTCCCGCTCCTGGACCTGGAATCCTTCGCGCGGGCGACCGGTCTGCATCCGGAGCTGGTGCGCCGCCTGGTCGCGCTCGGCCTGATCGACGCCTTCCGCGACGCGGCGGGAGACCTGTGTTTCCCGCCCTCCCAGCTCGCCGCCGCCGGGCGCCTCCAGCGGCTGCACACGCAACTGGCTGTCAACTACGCCTCTCTGGGCCTGGTGGCGGACCTGCTCGACCGCATCGCGGAGCTCGAAGCGGCTCTGCGGACCCGCACGAGAACTCAGGGAGGCATGCCGTGGACGTGAACCGCCTTACGCAGAAGTCGCAGGAGGCCCTACAGGGCGCCCAGACCAGGGCGACCCGCTTCGGCCACACCGAAGTCGACGGCGAGCATCTCCTGTCGGCGCTGCTGGACCAGCCAGAGGGGCTGGCCCCCCGCCTGCTCTCGGCCGCCGGCGCCGACGCGGACAAGCTGGCGCTGGAGGTGGAGGCCGAGCTGGAACGCCGGCCCCGCGTCACCGGTCCCGGCGCCGCACCCGGCCAGGTGTACCTGACCCAGCGGCTGTCCCGCCTGCTGGAGGCGGCCGATGGGGAGGCCAAGAGGCTGAAGGACGAGTACGTCTCGGTCGAGCATCTGCTGCTGTCGCTGCTCGACGAAGGGCCGGACACCGCCGCCGGACGGCTGCTCAAAGCACACGGGCTGAACCGCGAGCGTTTCCTGGAGGTCCTCACGCAGGTGCGCGGCAACCAGCGGGTGACCTCCGCCACCCCGGAGGTCGCCTACGAGGCCCTGGAGAAGTACGGCCGCGACCTGGTGGCCGCCGCCAGGGCGGACAAACTCGACCCGGTGATCGGCCGCGACAGCGAGATCCGCAGAGTCGTGCAGATCCTGTCGCGCAAGACCAAGAACAATCCCGTGCTCATCGGCGACCCGGGCGTCGGCAAGACCGCGATCGTCGAGGGCCTCGCCCAGCGCATCGCCCGAGGTGACGTCCCCGAGGGCCTGAAGGACAAGACGATCTTCAGTCTCGACGTGGGCGCCCTCGTCGCGGGGGCGAAATACCGTGGCGAGTTCGAGGAACGCCTCAAGGCCGTGCTGACCGAGGTCACCTCGGCGGAAGGGCGGATCCTGCTGTTCGTGGACGAGGTCCACAACGTCGTCGGCGCGGGCGCGGCCGAGGGCTCCATGGACGCGGGGAACATGCTGAAGCCGATGCTGGCCCGCGGCGAACTCCACATGATCGGCGCCACGACGGTCACCGAATACCGCAAGCACATCGAGAAGGACGCCGCGCTGGAGCGCCGCTTCCAGCCGGTCTTCGTGGACGAGCCGTCGGTGGAGGATTCCGTCTCCATCCTGCGCGGCCTGCGCGAGCGCCTTGAGGTGTTCCACGGTGTGAAGATCGCCGACAACGCCATCGTCGCGTCGGTCGTCCTGAGCCATCGCTACATCAGCGACCGCTTCCTGCCCGACAAGGCGATCGACCTGGTCGACGAGGCGTGCGCGATGCTCCGTACGGAGATCGACTCCATGCCGGCGGAGCTGGACGAGCTCACCCGCCGGGTGATGCGCCTGGAGATCGAGGACGCGGCCCTCGCCAACGAGGACGACCCGGCGAGCCGGACCCGCCTGGAGGCGCTGCGCGCCGAGCTCGCCGATGTGCGCGCCCAGGCCGACGCCATGCGCGCCCAGTGGGAGGCCGAGCGGCACGCCCTGCACAAGGTGCAGCAACTGCGCGAGGAGATCGAGACGGTCCGGCGCGAGGCCGAACAGGCCGAGCGCGTGTACGACCTGAACCGCGCCGCCGAGCTGATGCACGGCAGGCTCCCCGAGCTGGAACGCAAGCGGGAGGCCGCGGAGACGCAGCTGGAATCCAAGCACGGTGCGGGACGGCTGCTCCGTGAGGTCGTGACGGAAGAGGAGATCGCCGGCATCGTGTCCCGCTGGACCGGCATCCCGGTCAGCAGGCTCCAGGAGGGCGAGCGGGGCAAACTGCTGCACCTCGACCAGATCCTGCACGGGCGCGTCATCGGTCAGGACGAGGCCGTGCAGGCGGTCGCGGACGCGATCATCCGGGCGCGTTCCGGGATCAAGGACCCGCGCCGGCCCATCGGCTCGTTCGTCTTCCTCGGCCCGACCGGCGTCGGGAAGACCGAACTGGCCAAGACCCTCGCCGAGGCGTTGTTCGACACCCAGGACAACATCGTCCGCGTCGACATGAGCGAGTACCAGGAGCGCCACACGGTCAGCCGGCTGGTCGGCGCCCCGCCCGGATACATCGGCTACGAGGAGGGCGGCCAGCTCACCGAGGCCGTCCGGCGCAAGCCGTACTCGGTCGTGCTGTTCGACGAGATCGAGAAGGCGCACACGGACGTCTTCAACACCCTGCTGCAGGTGCTCGACGACGGACGGCTCACCGACGCCCAGGGCCGTACGGTCGACTTCCGCAACACAGTGATCATCATGACGTCCAACATCGGCTCGCTCTTCCTGAGCGAGAAGGCCGGCCCAGCGGGCGAGATCGACCCCGAGGTGCGCGAGATGGTGATGGCCGAACTGCGCGCGCGGTTCCGGCCCGAGTTCCTCAACCGGATCGACGACATCGTGCTGTTCAAGCCACTCACCGAGCCGGAGATCGAGCAGATCGTGGCACTGATGTTCACCGAGATCAGGAGCCGGATCATCGAACGCGGGATGACGCTGGAGGTCACACCCGAGGCGGTGCGGTTCATCGCCGAGCAGGGCTTCGACCCCGTCTACGGCGCACGGCCGCTGCGCCGCTTCATCGCCCGCGAGGTCGAGACCCGCGTCGCCCGCGCCCTGGTCGCCGGCGACGTCCTCGACGGCGCGGTCATCCGGGTCGGGATGACCGGCGGCACGCTGTCGGTGGCGTACGAGAATCCGGAGGTCTGACCATGCGGTCACTGACCAAGGACGCGAAAGTCGTCTCGTGCTCCACATGCGGGCGGAAGAACCGGCTGCCCCGTGCCGCTTCGGGGATCCCGCGGTGCGGCCAATGCCACCAGCCACTCCCCTGGGTCACCGAGGCCGGTGACGACGACTTCAGCGAGGTCGTCGAGGCGGCCCGGATCCCGGTGCTCGTCGATTTCTGGGCGCCCTGGTGCGGCCCCTGCCGCATGGTCAGCCCGGCGCTGGAGCAGGTCGCGGCCGATCTGGCCGGCCGCCTGAAGCTGGTGAAGGTGAACGTGGACGAAGCGCCCCGGCTCTCGGAACGCTTCACCGTACGGGCCATCCCGACGCTTGCCATGATCGATCAGGGCCGGGTCGTCACCCGGCGATCGGGTGCGGCGCCGGCTCCCGTCCTACGTGAGTGGGTGGACCATGCGCTGGCCGCCTGAGCTCCGAGAGACGCCAGACCCGCAGGGGGCCTACCCGAGGCTGAGCGACGCGCAGCTCCAGGCGCTGGCCCCGCACGGCGAGCGGCACCGGGTCCGCCGGGACGAGGTCCTGTACGCGGCAGGTCTTCCGCGCGCCGAATTCTTCGCCGTCCTGGCCGGCAAGGTCGCGACGGTCGAGGGATTCGGAGGGGACGACCAGGTGATCGGCGTCCACGGAGCAGGCCGGTTCCTGGGAGAGCTCAACGTGCTCACCGGCCAGGTGGGCTTCGTCACCGGCGTGGTGGCCGAGGACGGCGAGGTCCTCGCCGTGCCGGCGGACGCGCTCCGCCGCCTGGTCGCCGGGGATCCGGAACTCGGCGACATGATCCTGCGGGCCTACCTCATCCGCCGCACGATGCTCATCGGGCTGGGCGCCGGATTCCGCATCATCGGCTCCTGCTTCTCGGCCGACTCCCGGCGGCTGAGGGAGTTCGCGGCACGCAACCGGCTGCCGCACCGGTGGATCGACCTCGAGCAGGACCACGAGGCAGAGCGGTTCCTGCGGAGCATGGGCGTCACCCCGGAGGAGACCCCGGTCGTGATCTTGTGCGGCGAGACGGTGCTCCGCAACCCGAGCACCACGGAGCTGGCCCGGGCGGTCGGGCTCCCCGCGCCACGGACGCGGCAGGCCCGATGCGACCTGCTCGTCATCGGGGCCGGACCGGCGGGCCTGGCGGCGGCGGTCTACGGGGCGTCGGAGGGCCTCGCGACGCTGGCCCTGGAGAACGTCGCGACGGGCGGCCAGGCGGGCACCTCCTCTCGGATCGAGAACTACCTCGGCTTCCCGGCCGGGCTCTCCGGCGGCGAACTGGCGGAGCGGGCGGTGATCCAGGCCGACAAGTTCGGTGCGGATTTCCTCGTCCCCGCACAGGCATCCGGATTGCACCTGGACGCGGGTGATCACATCGTCACCGTCGGGGAGGGCGGCACGATCCACGCGCGCACCCTGATCATCGCGACCGGCGTCCGCTATCGGAAGCTCGACGTCCCGAACCTGGAACGGTTCGAGCCCACGAGCGTCTACTACGCGGCGACCATGTTCGAAGCCCAGATGTGCGAGGGGGACCCGATCGTCGTCGTGGGCGGAGGCAACTCGGCCGGTCAGGCCGCCCTGTTCCTGGCCCGGCACGCCGCCTGTGTCCGGCTGCTCGTGCGGGAGGACGCGCTGTCCAGGACCATGTCCCGCTACCTGGCCGTCGAGATCGAACGGCACTCCCGGATCCAGATCATGCTGAACACCGAGGTCCGGGAGCTGATCGGGGAGGAGAAGCTCGCCGCGGTCAGGGCCGAGAACAACCGCACCGGCGAGCGTTCCACGATCGAGGCCCGCGCGATGTTCATCTTCATCGGCGCGGAGCCGTACACCACCTGGCTGGCCGACGAGATCGCGCTCGACCCGAAGGGCTACATCCTGACGGGCGCGGACGCCATCCGGTCCGGCAGGCAAGACACGTCCGACTCCGACGGTCGGCCGTTCCCGCTGGAGACGAGCAGGGCGGGCGTGTTCGCGGCCGGGGACGTGCGGAGCGGCTCGGTCAAGCGGGTGGCCGCGGCGGTCGGTGAAGGCGCCATGGCCGTACGGCTGATCCACGACTATCTCCAGGCCGGAGAGTGACTCCGGCCCGGAAGGAAGGAGACCTCCATGGTTCTCATGGCGGTGCCGAGATTCGAACGGTTCTTCCGCAGCGCCGCAGGTGTCGACGTCGACAAGAACGACCTCCGGCGCTACGGCGACTTCGTGAACGACAAGGTCCACGATCTTCTGGTGATGGGCCAGGCCCACGCCAAGGCGAACCATCGCGACGTCATCGAACCCTCCGATCTACCCGTCACCAAAGGCCTCCAGGAGAGCATCCACCGGTTCCGGAGCCTGGATGAGGACATCGAGCTGAAACCCATCCTGGAGCAGCTCGCCACACTGCCTCCGCTGGACCTGTCGATCGGCGAGGAGACCGTCGACCGGCTGCCCGAGATCGTCGGTGGCCTGTCGGTGGCACTGGCTCAGACTTTCAAGATCGTGGATCCGGACGTGAAGAACCCCGCGACCCAGCAGTGGGAGCGCACGATGAGCGTCTTCAATCTGCTGCTCTGACGGCCCGCCCCGGACCAGGGGCGCCGTCCCGGCGAACGAGGAAGAAGGAATGAACCCATTGACCTGCCGCACGGCGCACAGGCAAGGCGATCCTTCGCACAACAACTGCATCCGAGGAAATCATGAGAGCAGTCGTATACAACGGACCTCGACAGGTCGATGTCGAGCAAGTCCCTGACGCGCGCATCGAGCAGCCCACCGATGTCCTGGTACGCATCACCACGACCAACATCTGCGGGTCGGACCTGCACATGTACGAAGGCCGGACAGACTTCGAGACAGGCCGGATCCTCGGCCACGAGAACCTCGGCGAGGTGGTCGAGATCGGACCGGCCGTCTACCACGTCCGCGTCGGCGACGTGGTCTGCATGCCGTTCAACATCTCGTGCGGCTTCTGTGAGAACTGCGAGAAGGGCCTGACGGCCTACTGCCTCACCACCAATCCCGAGCCGGGCATGGCAGGGGCGGCCTACGGTTTCGCGGACATGGGGCCCTACAGCGGCGGCCAGGCCGAGCTGTTGCGCGTGCCGTTCGGCGACGTCAACTGCCTCGTCCTCCCGGACGACGCGCAGGAGAAGCAGAACGACTACGTGATGCTCGCCGACATCTGGCCGACCGGCTGGCACGCGACTCAACTCGCCCAGGTGGAGGCGGGCGACACGGTCGTGATCTACGGAGCGGGGCCCGTCGGGCTGATGGCCGCCTACTCCGCCACGGTCAAGAGCGCGAGCAAGGTGATGGTCGTCGACCGCCACCCCGACCGGCTCGCCAAAGCCGAGGAGATCGGCGCGATCGCGATCGACGACTCCCAGGGGTCACCGGTCGATCAGGTCATGGAGCTCACCAACGGCCTGGGCGCCGACCGGGGCTGCGAGTGCGTGGGTTACCAGGCGCACGACCCGCAGGGGAACGAGCACCCCAACATGACGCTCAACGACCTCGTCAAATCGGTCAAGTTCACCGGGACCATCGGCGTCGTGGGCGTCTTCATCCCGACGGACCCCGGCAGCCCGGACGATCTCTTCAAGCAGGGCGAGATCGCCTTCGACTACGGGATGTTCTGGTTCAAGGGCCAGATGATCGGCAACGGCCAGTGCAACGTGAAGAGCTACAACCGGAAGCTCTCCAGGCTCATCCACGAGGGGAAGGCCCGGCCGTCCTGGGTCGTCTCACACGAACTGAACCTGGACGACGCACCGGGTGGCTACGAGCACTTCGACCGGCGGGATCCCGGCTGGACCAAGGTCGTCATCCACCCCAGCCAGCTCAACTGACACGCGGCCCAACGCGGCCGGCCCCGGATGAGAGCCGACAGGCCTCCGTAGACGCCGATCACCGAGACCACGCCGCCGCTGCGGCACGACATGATGGCTTGGTGCAGCACGTGCGGACGGTCGCTCTCCGCCCGTACGGCCTGTTTGAGCCGGTCGTACGCGGCGATGTGCGCACTGCCGTGGGTGGCCTCGAGGCCGACGGCGTCGATGCACTTGTCCGGCCCCCGACCGCCGTCAGTTCGAGCAGCCGCGACCGTACGTCGACCTCCTCGAAGTTCACCGGCGCAGGACTTCAAGGTCGTCGGCGCCAACTAGACGGGGCCTCACTCTGTGACCACCGCTCCAAGGGGGCGGAAAGGTTGTGGCCAGAGATGTGCCACGTGGGCGTCATCGGGGGTGCGGAGGGCACGGTGATTGGGGTGGCGGCGCAACCGGCGGCGGCTCGCCGGCGGTGAGAACGCCCGGGGGGACTCATGAAAGTCGGTCTCGGCCTGCCCATCAGCGAACCTGGCGCCCTGCTGGAATGGGCTCGGCACGCGGAAGAGGGCCCGTTCAGCACGCTCGCCCTGCTGGACCGCCTCGTCTACGACAATCCCGAACCCCTGGTGGCCCTGTCCGTGCTCGCGGGGGCGACCGCCAGAATCCGCCTGCAGACCGAGGTGCTGCTCGCTCCGCTCCGCGAGCCGGCGCTGCTGGCCAAGCAGTGCGCGACCCTGGACCGCATGTCGGGAGGGCGCTTCACGCTCGGCATCGGTTTGGGAGCGCGCCGGGACGACTACGAGGCCGTGGGTGTGGACGTCCACCGGCGGGGAGCGCGGCTCGACGAGATGCTGGAAGTGATGCGCCGTGTCTGGTCGGGCGGGCCGTCCGGCGAGGGGATCGGCCCGATCGGGCCCGAGCCCGGCCGCCGGGGTGGCCCGGAAATGCTGTTCGGCGCCTTCAGCCCGGCCGGGATCCGGCGCGCCGCCCGCGTGGGGGACGGCTTCCTGTGCGCGGCGCACCTGTCCGACGCCGGGGACCTGTTCCGGGCCACCGAGACGGAGTGGCAGGCCCAGGGACGCACGGGGCGCCCCCGGCTGGTCGCCCAAGTCAACGCCGCCCTGGGACCGGATCACCTGATCAAGGAGGCACGCGACCGGCTGTACGACTACTACAGCGGCCCTCAGTACATGAACCTGCCGGCCGGCTTCGCGGAGGGCGCGGCGGCGGGCCTGCTCACCACCCCCGGCCAGATCCGCGATACGGCTATCCGGATGGGGGACGTCGGCGCCGACGAGGTCATGTTCTACTGCTGGGCCTCGGACGTGACCCAGGTGGATCGCTTCGCCGAGGCGCTCAGTGGTGCGTGAAAGCCGGCGATGCCCTGCGGCCGCGACGGAACGCGCGGGCGAGGCGCAAGCCGGGCGCCTCACAGATCTGCGTGCAGTGAGCTGCGGCCGAACAGGTAGGGCAGGGCCCATCTCACCAGGGCTCGCGCCGACGCTCTACCGACGGCGCCTGGGGGGGAAGTCTTCGATGGGGCCGTGAACAGCGGGGACGCACGGCGTCCCGGCAGGCTCGAATCGGACGTTAATCACGCGTGAGGCGCTTGTTGATGACGCGTTTGTTGATGACACGTCTGGCGATGACGCGTCTGAGAATGACGCGTCTGACGACGATGCGTTGAGGGCCGAGCGCGTTGTTTCCGCTGACAGACTCGTTGCCACTGTTGGGGGAGTTTTTGATGTTGGAGAAGTTACCGCTGTTCACACCCAACTTGTCGCCCCGGTAGTTGCCGCTGTTGTAAGTGTTGCCTTTGCCGTTGGGGATGTCGCTCACCTCGCCAGCAGCCGAGCCGGCGACGATCGAGGCAATGGTCAAGGCGGCGAGGTGCATCATGATCATCGTTGTACGCCCTGCTTGATTGAGGTCTCCTGGACGCCGCTCACCTGCGCGCGGCGGAGAATTATGGGATGGGTAGCAGCTGAACAGGCGGTCGCCTACAGGGAGAAGGCCGGCGGCAAGCCGACTGCTCTGCCGGGTAACTGGGAGACCGCACCGTGAGGGAATTGCGTGGCCTTGCCGGAAGGGCGATCGGCCCTTGCGGCAGAGGTGCTCAGCGCCATCCCGCATCCAGCTGTGAATGTCTTGGCCGCCCATACCCAGACGTCACGGGTACCTCCCTATATACAAGCGCGAGGCTATCAGGAGTGATCGGCCTATTACGGGTCGTGACGGCTTACCGCGCGCCGGAGCGCCAGCCATGTGAATCGTCCTTTGATGGATCGACGCTTGCCGCTCATGCCTATCGGCCTTCTGGGGTGTCATTTGCCTCTTGGTGGTGGGCAAGTGAACGAAGGCGGGGCAGGTCCCCATGAGGGGGCATCGTTATGAAGAAGGGACAGCCGGGGCGTACCGGTCTGCGAGTGGCAGTCATCGGGACGGGGCTGATGGGTTCGGCGATGGCGCGGCGCATGGTCGGCCAGGGCCTCGACGTGTACGCGTGGAACAGGTCCGTCGACAAGCTGGAGCCACTCACCGCCGTGGGGGTGAAGGCGGCGGCGAGTCCGGAGGAGGCCGTCGAAGAGGCCGACGTGGTCATCACCATGGTGCCCACGGGCGATGTGGTCGCCTCGCTGGCCGACCGCTTCCTGCCCGCGATGCGTACGGACGCCGTCTGGCTGCAGATGAGCACCGTCGGGGGCGCGTGGACCGACCGGCTGGTCCGGCAGGCCGCCGAGGCCGGGCGGCCGATGCTCGACTGCCCGGTCTCGGGCAGCAGCGAACCGGCGGCTCACGGCACCTTGACGCTGATCGTCTCCGGCGCCGAGGACGCGCTCGAACGTGCCCGGCCCGTCTTGGACGTGCTCGGCACGCACACCTTGTACGTGGGCGCGGCGGGCCAGGCCTCCCGAATAAAGCTGATCGTCAACAGTTGGATGGCGGCGTCGGTCGTGGCCATGGCCGACACTCTGCTCGCCTGCAGGCAGCTGAGCGTGGATCCCGCCCTGGTACTGCAGGTGCTGGACGAGGGGCCTCTGCGCATGCCGTACGCGATGCAGAAAGCCGAAGAGATCCGCGCCCACCACTACCCGCCGGGATTCCCGCTCGCTCTCGCGCTCAAAGATCTCACCCTGCTGGCCGACGAGCGCGATGACCCCTCCCGCCTGGGCAGCCTGCTGCGGCAGGCGCTCCAGCAGGTGGTGGACGCGGGCCACAGCCGCGAGGACATCGCCGCCGTGGCCGAACAACTGGGCAAACCTATACCGTGACCGCGAGGAGCTGATCAGCCGCGCGGTGCCTCGACCAGATGCTCGATCAGGAACCAGGTCTGCAGCTCACCGGTGCGGATGACCTGGGAGACCAGCAGGTCGTTGGTGCCGTCGTCACCCTTCTCCTGGGTACGGGAGGCGGCGTCGTGACTTTTGTCCCTACCGGGTTCGAGGAACCATCTGCAGCCCTGTTCTCCGCCATCGGGACACGCTTGCGTGTCGGCCCAGAGCGCCGATCACCGGAGCCATAGCATTTGAGCCCCCCTGGACGTTGCGCGTGAGGGGGACCGATGTCCGCGATCAGCTTCAAGGCAACTGCGCGGCCGAAAAGGCCGACAGGCAGAGGGCGGATGCTGGTCGGCCTGGTCGTGGCCACGGCCGTCGCGATCAGCGGCTGCGGCGGCTCCCCTGCGGATTCCCCCGTCGCCGCGGTAAGCCCCGGCGGAACCGAAACAGCCCAGCCCGCGCTGCGCGAGCCTCGCCAGCTGGTCAGCCGCGACAAGACGCTACGGGTCCGGCTGGTGGCCCAGATGCGCACCGTGGACCTGGGGGGCAAGCAGGTGCGGGCGTTGACCTACAACGGTGAGTACATGCCGCCCACGATCCGGCTGCGGCCGGGTGACCGGCTCGATCTGACCCTGGTCAACATGCTGCCGGAGCACACCAACCTGCACACCCACGGCTGGCACGTCTCACCGCGCGGCAATTCCGACAACGTCTACCTGCACATCCACCCCGGGCAGACCTACCACTACAGCTACCGGCTGCCGAAGGACCTGGCGCCGGGAACCTACTGGTACCACTCCCATGCCCACCCGTTCAGCGAACCGCAGGTGCTGGCCGGCCTGTCGGGCGCCATCATCATCGACGGACTCGAAAAGCACCTGCCGCCCGAGCTACGGAACATCACCCAGCGCCTCATCGCGCTGAAGGACTTCCAGGTCCGGGACGGTGCGATCCCGACCGCGAACATCGACAGCAACGCCCCCACCACCCGCACCATCAACGGGCAGATCGACCCCGTCATCACGATCCGGCCCGGGGAGACGCAACTGTGGCGGATGGCCAACATCGGCGCCGACATCGCCTACAAGGTCAATCTGCCGGGGACTCCTTTCCTCGTCATCGCGCAGGACGCCAACCCCGTCGACGAGCCGTGGGGCGCCGACACGATCGTCATGCCCCCGGGAAGCCGCTTCGACGTCCTGGTGCAGGGCCCCGCCGCGGGGCGCAGCACGCTGCGAACCCTCGCATACACCACTGGCCCGGCGGGCGACGACTACCCGGAGAAGACCCTGGCCACCGTGCACTCCACGGGCCAGCCGATGACCCCCGCAGCTCTGCCCACGGCCTTCGCCTCCTTCGACGACCTCGCCAAGGACAAGATCGACCGCCGACGCACCATCACCTTCTCCGAGAACAGCGATTCAACCCAGTTCTACATCGGCGGCAAACAATTCGCCCCCGACCGGATCGACGTCCGCGCCCGGCTCAACACCACCGAGGAATGGACGGTGAAAAACCTCGCCGACGAGGAACACACCTTCCACATCCACGTCAACGACTTCCAACTCATGAGCATCAACGGCAAGCCCTACAACGCCCGCGGCTGGCAGGACACCGTCCAGCTCCCCGTCCGTGGGCAGGTTGTCATCAGGATGCGCTTCCTCAACTACCTCGGGAAGTATCCCTTCCACTGCCACATCCTCAACCACGAGGACCACGGCATGATGGCCAACATCGAAGTAGTCGCCTGACCCGAAATCAGCTCCAGGCGCCTGATTGCGTCAACCGGGGAACGCGCTCGCGAAGGAAGTGGGCCAGCTTCTAGTGGTCGTGTTCGGCGGTTGTTCTCTCAGGTTGACGGGTTCGAGATCGGAAAACGACGGCGCGGGAGCGTCCCGCCCGGATGACGACGGCCATGTAATCTATATTACAAGTAGGTAATGTGGCTTACTTTAACCGTACCGACTCAGGAGACGGACCGGATGCGGGCCAGGAGCAGGGCGACGTCGTCCTCGGCGGGGGCGTCGCCCACGAGGTCGCCGATCACGGCCGTGCACACGCTGTCGAGCGTGGCGGACCCCGGCGCCGCGCGGGTGAGGGCTTCGGCGAGCCTGGCCATGCCCGCGTCGAGGTCTGCCTGCCGCGTCTCGATCAGGCCGTCGGTGTAAAGGGCCAGCAGAGTTCCCGCCGGCAGGGGCAGGTCGTGTGACCGGAAGGTGCCCAAGCCCACGCCGATCGGGGTGCCGGCGGGCAGCTCGGGGAACGTCACCTCCCCGGACGGGGACACGATCGCGGGCGGCGGATGCCCCGCCGTGGCCATGGTGCAGCGGCCGGTCCGGGGGTCGTAGACCGCGTACAGGCAGGTCGCGCCCATGGAGTCGAGGCCGCGCACGTCCTCGGCCATCAGGTGGTCGAGGTGGGTGAGCAACTCGTCCGGCGGCAGGTCCAAGTAGGCCAGGGCGCGCACGGCGGTGCGCAGCCGGCCCATGGTGGCCGCGGCGTTGACGCCGTGCCCGGTCACGTCGCCGACGACCAGGGCGATCCGCTCGCCGGGCAGGTGGATGACGTCGTACCAGTCGCCGCCCACTCCCCCGCGCGCGTCGGAGGGCAGGTAACGCGAGGCCACCTCGACGCTGCCGCTGCCGCACAGGTCGTCCGGCAGCAGGTCGCGCTGGAGCGCGAGCGCGGTCAGCCGCTCGCGCGTGTACTGGCGGGCGTTGTCCAGGCACAGCGCGGCGCGGGTGACGAGTTCCTCGGCCACCAGCAGGTCGTCGCGGGAGAAGGGAGCGGGGTTGGCGGTGCGCGCGAACACCGCGACGCCGAGCAGGTCGCCGCGCGCCTCCAGCGGAACGACCATCAGCGAGTGCATGCCGGTGGCGTGGATGATCCGCGCCCGGCGGGGGTCCAGATCCAGCCAGGTCCCGGGCGAGGTGTCCAGCACGGGCGCGAAGTACGACCGGCGCGAGCGCAGGACCTCCATGAACGGCGATCGGGGCGGCACGAACACGGTCTCCTCGCGCTTCCAGAGCGACTCGGGCGCGCCGTCGTACACCGAGGCCACGCCGGCCCGCCGGAAGAGGGGTTCGCCGACGCCGGTCGTGGCGTGCCGCCGCTGGGGCTCGGCCCCGGGCAGCATCACGTCCGGCAGGTCGACGGTCACGAAGTCGGCGAGGACCGGAACGGCCAGCTCGGCCAGTTCCTGGGCGGTGCTCATGACGTCCAGAGTGCTGACGAGCCGGACACCGGCCTCGCGCAGCAGATCGAGGTGGTCGCGCGCCTTGCTGTCGCTGAAGTCCAGCACCACCGAGCACACGCCCAGCGTCCGTCCGTCCGCACCCGTCAGGGGCAGCAGCGAGACCGACAGCACGCGCTCCCGGCCGCCGTAGGACCAGTGGGCCTCGCGGTCGATCTTGGGCCGCCCGTCGGCGAGCACCTCGCGCACCGCGTCCCCCACCCCCTCGTTGTCGACCCCTGGGATGACCTCGGTCAGAGAACGGCCGATCCGGTAGTAGGGGTAGCCGTCGCGGAGCTGCTCGGCCGCCTCGTTGAACCAGACGCAGCGCAGGTCCCGGTCCCAGATCGCCATGGCGACGGGAAAACTGCTCATCAGCGACTCCAGCAGCGCGCCGGTGTCGGTGGACAGGTCGATGTCGACCGGGATCGCCGACAGCAGCCAGGACTCCTGCGGACATTGGGCATCGTCACCCAGAGTGAGCGGCGCGGCGTCGGCCCGCACCATGACCACCTCGCCGTCCCGCCGCCGCACCTCCATCATTCCGACACGCGGCAGGGGCGCGCCGGCGTCCTCAGGCGGGAGGAGCGTGTCGATGGGACGGCCGAACATGTCGGCCGCGGGATAGCCGGTGAGCTCCTCGGCGGCCCGCGTCCACCCGATCACCGACCCCGCTTTGTCGACGACGGCGACCGCGGGGGCCGCGGGGGCCACTCCTCCGTGGACGCGATCGGCTGCCTTCATGCCATCACTCAGCTTCGATGGGGGACGAGTTCGCTGCCAGGAATGTCAGAATAACGGCACCTACCTGCGATTATTCAATCTTGGCCAAGCCTTGTGACGACATATACGGTCACGAGGGCTGGACGGTCAGCGCCTGATGGCGGCGTGCTCGAGATGCTCAGCCTGTTCGACCCTCAGTCGCTCTCTTGGGACATCCCCGCGATCGGGTTCTCTCTCGGTTCGACACCCCGCAAGATCACCACGCCAGTCATCGCCGCCAGCGATCAGTGAACGCGGGCAAGCACCCCTCGGTCGCCTCGCTCTACCGGGCATTGGCCGAAGTCGAGGACTCCGCAACAGACGACGGCCTGCCGCTGCGACCCAAGCCCGTCCGCATCCGCCGACTCGGGATCCGCTCACCCCCGAGGAGATGTCTGCGTGAACGCCTCGCCTGGACACGGAGATCCGCAGCTAGACCCCATGATCGACGATTCATGCCGGTCTCAAGGCCGGGTCCTTCGCCGTTCACACAAGAGACCGTCCTGTGCGAGGCGCTCAGCGGGTCCGCAGGCCGTTCAGTACAACATCGAGATAGTGGCGGCCGACTGCGGCTCGCTCCTGCGGATCGATGGCTGGATGCATCCTGGCGGAGAAGGCGATTCCACAGATCAATGGCGTCATGTCGGCGAGCGTGATGCCGGGCGCCAGCTGCCCTGCGGCCCCGGCCCGTTCGAATAGTTGAGTGAACAGCGAGGACAACTGATCGAGCAGATGCGCTGTGCCGGGTAGGGCGGCCGTGGGTGCGGACAGTACGGGGGACAGGGCGGCGTCACTCAGTTGCGCGTCGACGATCCTGACGAGGAAATCGCGAAAGGCCGTCCAAGGGTCGTCCTGCTCCACGGCCCGTTCGGCGGCCTGGATCAGCGCCTCCAGTCCGTCCACCGCCACTGCCTCGATCAACGCCTGAGGCGTGGGGAAGTGCCGGTACACCGTGGCGACGCCGACGCTGGCCGCGCGGGCCACCTCGTTCAACTGAATCGTGGTGCCGTCCGCGACCAGCTTCCGTCCGATCTCGATGATTCGCTGACGGTTGCGTGCTGCGTCCTTACGGAGCGGTGGAGCGGTCACTTTTCCAGCATAAACGGATAGTGGATCCACTTGCCCCGCCTGGGTCCGGAGTCTCCGGGTGGTCGGGTCAGACCCGAATCGGATGACTCATCCGTTTAATGCTAGGGTAAGAAAAACGGATGATCCATCCGTTTCATTGCCCGTCTGGTTCTGGAGAGAACATGAAGATCCTCATCACCGGGGGCACCGGCTACTTGGGCTCGGTGCTCGTCGAACACTTCCTCGCAGCAGGCCACGAAGTAGTGGCGCTGACCCGGTCCCCGGAATCAGCGGCGAAAGCGACCCAGGCGGGCGCGCGTCCTCTGCTCGGCAGCCTGACCGACACCGCGCTCCTGGAAAGGGCTGCGACACAAGCCGACGCCGTGGTGCACACCGCAGTCGACTACGCCGGCGGCGATGATGCGGTCATGGCAGAGGCTGCTGCCGTGGAGGCGCTGACCCGTGGGGCGGGAAAGGCGGGTACTGGCAAACCGTTCATCTACACCAGCACGAACCTGGTCTACGGGCTCGACCCTGCCCATTCCCGCGACGAAGACGCAGAACTGCCGGAGCCGGGTCTGCTGCCGTCCAAGCTCGTCGGCGAGCGCCTGGTGCGCGAGGCGGCGGGCCTGAACGGCATCATCATCCGCGCGAGTCTGGTCTACGGTCGAGGCGGCACCCTGCTGCTGACCAGTCTGATCGGCGCCGCGACCCGCTCGGGCGCTGCCACCTACATCGGCCCCGGCGACAACGAGTGGACCCCGGTGCACGCGGACGATCTCGCCCGCCTTTACCTGAGGGCCCTGGAGCATCCGGTGGCGGGCATCTACAACGCGTCCGGACCGCAGCAGTTCACCTTCCGCGAACTCGCCGAGGCGATCGCGGATCTGACCGGAACCACCGCGACCTCGATCACCGCCGAACAGGCCGAGAGCGCCATGGGGCCGATGGCCGCACTGCTTCAATCCTCGGCGCGCACAACCTCCCGGAAGGCGCACGAGACGTTCGGGTGGAGCACGAGCGGTCCCGCCCTACTGGACGACGTGCGCTCCGGCTCCTACCAGGTGGTGAACCCGTGAGCCCCAGCCTGGCCAGCCACACCATTCTCGGTCTGCTGCGTGTAACAGGAGTGAAGAAGCGCCAGTTCAAGCCCAGCCGTTTCCTCACCGAAGTGGCTAACCCGTCCCCGCCGCGCCTGCCGGGTGTCACAACCGCAAGCCGGTGGACGAGCGCTTCAACATCCTCATCCCGTAATCAGGAGAGTTTCCATGAAACTCATCCGGCCTGTGGCACGACTGACGGTCATCGCCAGGCCCCGGCGCCGCAAGGGCACTGAACATCTCAGGAGATCCTGGACGTCCTTCGCCGGAGCCCACGCCGACCGATGAAAGCCCCACATGCCAGGACCAGGGCTGCGATTCCCGCGATCGCGTAGAAACGTCCGGAGCCGGAAGCGGGGACCGGCACCTGGCTCCTCGCCGTCGTGGTCAGCAGACGGTCTGAGTGGGTCGCGCAGACGATCGGCCGGTCGCCGGTCTTGGCCGAGGCGCAGGCCACCACCGCCAGTCGTTGTAGCTGAGGAGCCAGCTCTCCGACGTCGACGGTCACGCTGAACTGCGCCTTCTCCCCTGCGGGCAGCGACTTGCTCCACTCGATCCGCCCAGCCGAGACGGTGCCGGAAGGCGTCGAGGAGAGCAGTTTGAGCCCGGGCACCATCGTCTGGGAGAGCCGCAGGACCGGGGTGTCGGTCGCTCCGGTGTTGTGGATCTTGACCGTGTAGGTGAGCCGGTCGCCTTCCTTCACGGTCGTGTGCCCGTTGTCGATGGCGATGCTGAGCGTGACCGCTTTGGGCTTGTGCGTCGGCTCGGCGCCCGCGTGGGCGGCGGCGATCCCGGGCTGGATCGCGATCAGCGAGAGGGCCAAGACGGCAATTCTTCGCTCACAACCGGCTCGAAAGACCATCAATCAATGCCTTTGACTAGAAATAGTCTCACCCACCGGCAATGCCGTGGGCGAATGGGGACGGACCAAGAATAGGGCCGGTGGATGAAAATCCACCGGCCCTGCCCGGCGATCCCGCCGGGAATACCCGCGACTAAAGAGTGTTCGCGACGTAGTTGAGCGTGACGGTGTAGGTGTCCGGGCGGACGAACGGAATGGTGATCCGGTAATCGTTGCTGATCGGATCGCCTGCCAGCGCCGAGGGCGAAGCCTTGGTGGCCACCACGAGCGGCGTTCCGAAGGTCAGCGGGGTGAACGTCCCCGCCTGGGCCGGGCCGTTCACCTCAAGGAGGTTCGACGGGATGACGTCGGTGTTGCCGACGATCGCACCGGTGAGGTTGACGGCGGCCGGGGCGACCGTGACGTTGTAGCCGGCAAAGTTGTTCGTGGTCACCGTCATGGTGACCGGATTCGCCCCGGTGGTGGGCGTCTCGCCCGGCGCCCCCGTCAGGGTGAACGCGGGAGTGAGGTCGCTCAGCGTGATCGACGAGGTGACCTCGACGTTGGCGATCGTCTCACCCGAGTCGCTGTCCGCCATGGCGGGAGATGCGAGCGTTTCCAGTGCTCCCACGGTTACCGCACCCGTCAGCGCAAGAGAAAGGAACGTCATACGCGCGTTTCGGATTTTTGACATATCGACTCCTTTTAGAAATTGCAGCCACTTGAAATGATCACCCGCCCAACACACAACAAACCCCTAAATCATATTCCAAGGACAACAATGAAGAGATTGAGGCCGATGAAACGGACTATGCGGGCCATATCAACATATGAGTACCAAGCTCCTCTCATTGAGTGCTGGCAATGTAGTCAAGGCTTACCGAATAGTTCCCGGACGGAACGAAGGGGATTTCAACCTCATAGTCATTACTTAGTGGGTCTCCATCCTGCTCCGACGCCGTGGATTGATCATGTACGATCACCGGCACCGTGCTGGAAAGCGGCTCGAAGGTGGAGGTTCCGCTTTCCCGGACCCGGAGCGCCGAGATCGGGATCGTGGCGGTGACGCCAGGTGCCGTGAGTTCGGGCGAGGCGCCGGTCACCGTGACGTTGTAGCCGCTCGGGCTGTTGGTGATCACGGTCATGGTCACGGCACCGTCACCGCGCACGGTGGCGTCCGGAGGGCCGGTCAGTGTGAAGCCGCTGGTGAGGTCGGCCAGGACGATGCTCTGTGCGATGACCGGGACGCTGGTCGTACAGCGGACGTCGGTTCCACCGTCCGGGCAGGTGCTGCCCCGGGTCTCCGAGCTGACGGTGTTGACAAGGACGGCGTTTCCGCCGCTGGGGTTGGTGGTGGTGAGGCTGTAGGTGATGGTCGCGGTGGCTCCGACGGCCAGATCGCCGGTCCACATCAGGGCGGGCGCGCTGTAGCCGACCGCGCCGCTCGTGGCCGCCGCGTCATTGTTGTACGTCGCGTCGTCCAGCGCCCCGGCCAGCGAGTCGGTGAAACTCGCTCCGACATAGGGCGCCTGTCCGGTGTTGACGACCGTCACCGTGTAGGCCACCGTGCCGCCCGCCACGACGGTGGCGACGTCTGCCGTCTTGGTGATGGTGAGCGCGGGCACCAGGACCGGGACGCCGGCCGTGCACCTGGTGTCGCTTCCTCCCGCCGGGCAGTTGTTGCCGAGCGTCGTGGAGGTGACCGTGTTGGTCATGAACCTGTCACCCGGATCCGGATCGCGGACCGTCACGGAGTAGGTGATGGTCGCGACCGCGCCGATGGCCAGGTCACCCGTCCAGGTCAGCGTGGGCGCCGCGTATCCCACGGTGCCCGTGGTGGCCGAGGCGTCGTTGTTGTAGACGGCGTCGGACAGCACCCCGGTGAGCGAGTCGCTGAAAGCGGCCCCCGTGTAAGGGGCCTGACCGGTGTTGGTCACAGTCACCGTGTAAGCGACCTGGTCACCCGGCTCAGCCGTGGCGACATCGGCCGTCTTCTCGATCGTGAGCTCCGGAAGAAGGATGTCGACCGTCGTCACACACGCCGGGTCCGAACCCCCCACCGGACAGTTGTTGCCCGGCGTCGCGGAGGTGACCAGACTCGTCATCGTGTCACCACCGGTCGGCGGATTGTTCACCGTCACCGACGCCGTCGCGGTCATCGACTCCCCGACCGCCAACGCCCCCGTCCAGGTCACCGACCCGTCCACATTGAACGTCAACCCACCCGAACTCGCCACCGCGTCGTTGTTGTACGTCGCGTTGTCCAACGCCCCCGCCAGCGAGAACGTGAAACTCGCCGCCCCATACGGCACCTCACCCGAATTCGTCGCCGTCACCGTGTACCGCACCACCCCCGTCGGAATCGCCGAACTCACATCCGCCGAACTCATCAGGGACAGCACGGCGACCGGGACGGTGCGGGTGCAGCGGGGGTCGGAACCACCGGCGGCACAGTTGTTTCCGGCGCTGGTCGAGGTGACCGTATTGGTCAGGCTCTTGTCCCCCGTATCCGGCGACAGGACCGTGACCGAATAGGTGACGGTCGCGGACGCGCCCGGCGTGAGCGCGCCGGTCCAGCTGAGGCCGGAGCCGGAAGTGGAGACGACTCCGGTGCTCGCGGCGCCGTCCCCGTTGTAGGTCGCGTCGTCCAGCACACCGGACAGCGAGTCGGTGAACGTCGCCGCCGGATAGGCGGTCTGCCCGCTGTTCGTCACCGTGACCGTGTAGCCCACCGTGGCGCCTGGGGTCGTCGTGGCGGTGTCCGCGTTCTTCACGATGGTCAGCGCGGGCGTCAGGACGGCGACCGTGAGGGTGCAGGGGCCCGCGACCGGGCAGTTGCTCCCTTCAGCCGCCGAGGAGAACGCGTTGATCATGATCTTGTCCCCCGGATCCGGGTTACGGACCGTGGCCGAATAAGTGATCGTCACCGTCGCGCCGACGGCGACGTCACCGGTCCACGTGAGGACCGGGGCGGAGTAGGAAACCGCCCCGGTGGTCGCGGTGGCGTCGGCGTTGTAGACGGCGTCGTCGAGGAGTCCCGCGAGTTGGTCGGTGACGTTGATCCCGGTGTACGGCGTCTGCCCCGTGTTGTCGATGGTGAGCGTGTACGTGATCGTCCCGCCCGGGACCGTCACGGGCGCGCTGGCGGTCTTGGTGATCGTGAGCGCGGGGATCAGGACCTGCACGCCGGCGGAACACCGCGGATCGGAGTTGCCGGTCGGGCAGTTGCTGCCCGGCGTGTCAGAGATCGAGGCGACCACGAGACTCCGGTTGCCCGGGTCAGGGTTCTTGACCGTGAAGGAGGAGGTCAGCGTGACCGTATCGCCGACCGGGATGTCCCCCGTCCACACCAGTCCGGCAGGGGTGATGGACAACGTCCCCGAGGTGACCGTTTCGTCGCCGTTGGGGATGGCATCGTCCAGGAGATCGTCACCGTCGAACGAGACGCTGATTCCCGTGTATGGGGTCTGCCCGGTGTTGGTGAACGTACTGGTGAACTGAACCGTTCCGCCGGGAACAGTCGTCGAGACGTTCGAGCCGTTGAGAATGGTCAGGCTGGAGATGGTGACCGTCTCCGCGCAGCGCGGGTCGCCGCTGCCCGCCAGACAGTTGCTCTGGGGCGACGTCGAGGTCAGCAGGTTGGACATGACTCCGTCACCGGTGGCCACGGCGTTTACGGTCACCGAGTAGGTGACCGTGACCGACCCACCGGCCGGGACGTTGCCGGTCCAGGTGAGGTTGGGCGCGGTGTACCCCACCGTTCCCCCGCTGGCGGCGGCGTCGTTGTTGTAGTCGGCGTCGTCGAGCACCCCGGTCAGCGGGTCGGTGAACGTCGCACCGGCATAGGGCGCGGCCGCCGAGTTGGTGACCGTGATCGTGTAGCCGACGACGGCGCCCTGGACGGTCGAGGTCACGTCGGCGGTCTTGGTGAAGGTCAGATTGGTCGCGTCGGCGACGGCGACGGTCACGGCACACCGGGAATCGGACGACCCCGCCGCGCAATTGCTGCCGGGCGTGGTGGAGGTGGCCTTGTTGACGAGGCTCTCATCCCCGATGTCGGGATTGTCCACGGTGACGGTGTAGGTGATCGTCGCGACCGCACCGACGGCCAGGTCCCCGCTCCAGGTCAGCGTGGGATCCGTGTAACCGACCGTGCCCGAGTCGGCGGCGGCGTCGCCGTTGTAGGCGCCGTCGTCGAGAACGCCGGACAGATCGTCGGTCATGTTGGCCGCGGTGTAGTCGGTCTGTCCGCTGTTGGTGATCTTGATGGTGTACGCGACGGTATCGCCGTCCACCACGGTCTCCTGGTCCGCGGTCTTGACGATGGTCAGCGCCGGGGTGAGGACGGCGACGCTCGCGGAGCAGGCCGGGTTCCCCTGTCCCGGCGGGCAGGTGCTGCCGACGGTGTCGGAGGTGACGGAGTTGAACACCAGTTTGTTGCCCGGATCGGGGCTGAGGACGGTGGCGCTGTAGGTGATGACGGCCGTGCCGCCGACCGGCAGGTCACCGGTCCAGGTCAGGATCGGGCTGGTGTAGTCGATCAAACCGACGGTGGCGCTCGCGTTCCCGTCGTACGTGGCGTCGTCGAGCAGCCCGGACAGATCGTCGCTGGCCACGGCGCCGCTGTACGGCGTCTGGCCGGTGTTCTCCACGAGCACCGTGTAGTTGATGGTCCCCCCGGGGACCTGGGTGACGGTGTCCGCGGACTTGCTGATGGACAGGCTCGGCACCAGGACCACCACCTGGGCGGTGCAGAGCGGGTCCGTGCCGCCGACGGGACAGTTGTTCCCCGGCGCGGCGGACGTGAGGGTGCCCGTCAGGAGCTTGTTCCCCGTGTCCGGATTCTTCACGGTGAGGGTGCCTTCGATGTTGACGACGCCGCCGACCGGGATGCTTCCGGTCCAGGTGATACCGGTGGGGCCCAGGATGAGCGTTCCCGAACTGGCGACCTGGTCGCCCACGGGAACGGCGTCGTCCACGATGTCGGCGCTGGCCGCGGAGACGCTGATTCCGGTGTACGGCGTCTGTCCGGTGTTGGTGAAGGTGGCGCTCAGGTGGACCACCGAACCAGGCGTGGTGGTGGACTCGGCGAAGCTCTGCGTCAGGAGGAGCCGGGACAGCCTGACCGTGGCCTGACAGCGGATGTCGGTGCTCCCGGTGCGGCAGTTGTTGCCCGGCGCGGTCGAGGTGACGGCGTTCGTGAGCAGCCCGTCGCCCGGATCGGGAGCGCGGACGGTCATGGTGTAGGTGATGGTCGCGGTGGCTCCGACGGCCAGATCGCCGGTCCAGGTCAGGGCGGGCGCGCCGTAGCCGACCGCGCCGCTCGTGGCCGCCGCGTCATTGTTGTACGTCGCGTCGTCCAGCGCCCCGGCCAGCGAGTCGGTGAAACCCGCTCCGACATAGGGGACCTGTCCGGTGTTCGTCACGGTGACGGTGTAGTCGACGGTGTCGCCTTCCACGACCGTCTCCGTGTCGGCGGTCTTGGTGATGGTGAGCGCGGGCACCAGGACCGGGACGCCGGCCGTGCACCTGGTGTCGCTTCCTCCCGCCGGGCAGTTGTTGCCGAGCGTCGTGGAGGTGACCGTGTTGGTCATGAACCTGTCACCCGGATCCGGATCGCGGACCGTCACGGAGTAGCTGATCGTGGCGGCGGCGCCGATGCCCAGGTCACCTGTCCAGACCAGGTTGGGACTGGTGTAGTCGACAGCTCCGACGTCAGTGGTCGCGTCGTTGTTGTAGACGGCGTCGGCCAGCACCCCGGTGAGCGAGTCGCTGAAAGCGGCCCCCGTGTAAGGGGCCTGACCGGTGTTGGTGACGGTCACCGTGTAGGCGACCTGGTCACCTGGTTCAGCGGTGGCGACATCGGCCGTCTTCACGATCGTGAGCTCCGGAAGAAGGATGTCGACCGTCGTCACACATGCCGGATCCGAACCCCCCACCGGACAGTTGTTGCCCGGCGTCGCGGAGGTGACCAGACTCGTCATCGTGTCACCACCGGTCGGCGGATTGTTCACCGTCACCGACGCCGTCGCGGTCATCGACTCCCCGACCGCCAACGCCCCCGTCCAGGTCACCGACCCGTCCACATTGAACGTCAACCCACCCGAACTCGCCACCGCGTCGTTGTTGTACGTCGCGTTGTCCAACGCCCCCGCCAGCGAGAACGTGAAACTCGCCGCCCCATACGGCACCTCACCCGAGTTCGTCGCCGTCACCGTGTACCGCACCACCCCCGTCGGAATCGCCGTACTCACATCCGCCGAACTGGTGATCGTCAACTGGGGTACCCGGACCGCGACGGTCCTGGTGCAACGCGGATCGGAACCACCGGCGGGGCAGTTGCTTCCGGCGCTGGTCGAGGAAACCGTGTTCGTCGCGCTCTTGTCTCCCGGATCCGGCCGCACGGTCACCGAGTAGGTGATGGTGGCCGACGCGCCCTGCGACAGGTTCCCGCTCCAGCTGAGTGTGGGGTTGCTGTAGGAGGCCGTACCCGAAGTGGCGGAGACGTCGCCGTTGTAGGTCGCGTCGTCCAGCACGCCGGACAGCGGATCGGAGAAGTTCGCGGGCGTGTAGGCGGCGGTGCCGGTGTTGGTGACGGTGACGGTGTAGTGGATGGTGTCGCCGGGGGACGCCGTCGCCGAATCCGCCGTCTTCACGATGGTCAGTTGGAGCAGGGCGACGGCCGCCCGGCATCGCGAGTCGGTGCTGCCGCTCGCGCAGTTCGAGCCGAGCGTGGGCGAGGTGACCGTGTTGGTGAGAGCGCCGTCTCCCGGGTTCAGCGGCTTCACCGTCACGGAGTAGGTGATGGTGGCGACGGCGCCCGGCGCGAGAGTGCCGGTCCAGGTCACGTTCGGGCTGCTGAACCCGGCCGTCCCCTGGGTGGCGGCCACGTCGTTGTTGTAGGTGGCGTCGTCCAGCACGCCCGTCAGCGGATCGGTGAACGTGGCCCCGGTGAACGTGCTCGGTCCGGTGTTGCCGACCGTGATCGTGTAGTTGATGGTCGTGCCCGCCGCGGCCGCCGTCGTGTCGGCCGTCTTGGTGATGATCAGCGGACCGGCCCCGACGACGAAGGTGACCGCCCTGGTGTCGCTCTGGTTGTTGGAGTCGGTGACCCTGACGGTGAAGGGGTAGCTGCCGGCGGTTGTGGGCGTACCGGAGAGCAATCCCGTCGCCGCGTTCAGAGTGAGACCGGGCGGCAACGTCCCCGAACTGACCGACCACACGAACGGTCCCGTACCACCGGAAACGGTCAACTGATCGCTGTACGGCACCCCCACCTGCCCGGGTGGGGGCGGGGGGAAGGTCAGCATCGGGCCGGCGACGACGACGAGTGTGACCGGTTTCGTCGCGGTCTGATTACTGGCATCGGTGACCCTGACGGTGAAGGGGTAGCTGCCGGCGGTTGTGGGCGTACCGGAGAGCAATCCCGTCGCCGCGTTCAGAGTGAGACCGGGCGGCAACGTCCCCGAACTGACCGACCACACGAACGGCGCCGTACCACCGGAAACGGTCAACTGATCGCTGTACGGCACACCCACCTGACCACCCGGTGGTGGAGGGAAGGGCAAGGTCGGGTTGGCGTTGGGAGTCACCGGGGCCGAAGGCAGGGAGGCGAGGCCGGGTCCGGCCAGGTTCACCGCCGTCACGGTGAAGGTGTACGCGGTCCCGGGCGTCAGGCCGGTGGCGGTCTGGGTCGTGCCGGTTCCGGCAAAGGTCTGCGGCGTCTGGGCGACCCCGCCGATGTAGGGCGTGATGACGTACGAGGTGATCGGACTGCTGCCGTTCGCCGGAGCCGTCCAGGTCAGAGTGGCCGAAGAGTCCCCGGCGGTGGCGGCGGTGATGGTCGGCCGCCCCGGCACCGTGTAGGGGACGACCGCGTTCGACTGCGGACTCGCCGCACTCGTACCGAGTGCGTTGACGGCGGCCACGGTGAAGGTGTACGAGCCCCCGGCCGTCAGGCCGGTGAACGTCCAGGTGGTGGTGGAGGCGTCGAAGGACTGCGGCGCCTGGGCGACCCCACCGAGATAGGGGGTCACGACGTAGCCGGTGATCGGGCTGCCGTTGTTACTGGGAGCAACCCAGGTCACGGTGGCACTGGTGACACCCGCGGTCGCCGTGGGAGCGGCCGGGGTGGCGGGCTTGTCGGTGTAGACATAGGTGGCGAATCCCGCGACACCCGCCGTCACCACCGTCACCCTCACCGTGCTCGCCGAAGCGCGCGCCGGCATCGAGGAGATGCTCAGCGTGCCGTTGCCGTTGACGGTGAAACATCCCGGCGCGGGCCCGGAGGGGCAGGGCAGCAGGGTGACGGGTGTGCCGGCCTGCTGCTCGGCCACAGTGCCGATCTCGATCGCGCTCGCGCCCGTGAGGTTCGAGCCGCCGACCGTGACGGCGACCCCGCCCGCGATCGTGCTGGTGGCAGGGGTGACGGTGATGCCGGATGGCGAAGCCGGAATCGTTCCCACGGTCGTCGACTGAGAGATGTCGGGATTGGCGTCGTTGGAGGACGCGACCGCGGTGGAGGACGACTGGATCAGAGCGGGTGTGACACTGCTGCCGGTGACGATGCCCACCACGGTGATGGTGGGCAGGGTCGTCCCGGCGGCGAAGGGGGTGGAGCTGTTGGTACAGGTGACCTTCTGCCCGACCGGGGTCTGGCAGGTCCAGCCTGCTCCGAACGCTCCCACCGGCACGACACCCGCGGGCAGCGTCTCGGTCACCGAGATCGGGGAGGTCTCGTTCGCGCCGGAGGCACTCACCCCGGCGACGACGCTGTAGGTCACCGGATCACCTGGCTGCGGCGACGATCCGTTGTAGCTCGTCTGCGCCACGGTGAGTTCCGGGACGGGGTTGAAGCTGACCACCTGGACGTTGTCGATCTCGTGGAAGTCGGTGATGCTGCCCGTCGACCCCACCCAGCCGAACGCGAGCTGACGGGGAATACCGGCAGCGGTCGTCCAGGCCGACGAGGGGTAGAGGCCGGGCGGGACCGCGGGGAGGGGGCCCGACAGCGTCCTGGTGCCACCGGTCAGGGGCGTGAACACCACCCGGTAGGTGCCGGAGGGAACAGTGAGACCCGACGCGGTGACGATGCTCGACCCGGTCGGGTTGATGACGACCTCGACCGGCACCTGGGAGGTGGGCCGCGTCGTGCCGTGCAGGTTGACCGGCGGTGAGGTGGTGGTGGTCGCGGTGCTGTTGAGCGCGCAGTAGCCGACGGTGCCCGCGCCGGGACCGCGCACGACCACCTGACCCGGCACCCGGCCCGTTGTGCTGATGTAGGGGGGATTGGCGCAGGCGCTCCCCTGGTAGGAGCTGTTGCTGAAGTTGCCGTAGACGTCGAACCCGAACCCGAGGTAGGCGTTCGCCAGACCGACGCCGGTGGAGAACGGCGCGTACCCCAGCGAGCCGCCGCTGCGGCCGATGAACGCGGGAGGCACCGGGTTGGTGGGATCCACCGCCGCCAGGACGAAGGTGAGCCCGTCGGCGGCGCCGCCGCCGTACTGGTAGGCGTTGAACGTCACGTCCAGGCCCTGGGAGGTCGGCAGGCTGACGGCGCCGAAGAGCCCGCCCTCCTGGGTCGTCAAGTTGGGGGTCAGGCGGAGCGCCCCCAGTCCCTGCGCGTCGGTGTTGGTCGGGCAACTGTGCAGACCGGAGCCGCTGTTCCCGGCCGCGCTCAGGCAGACCACGTTCGTCCCGGACGTGCCGGTGGGCAGGGCCGGCAACGACACCGGGTAGGCCGGGTCCGGGGCGTTGTTCTTGAAGGGCTGGTTGAACAGCATGGTTCCCGCCGCGTTCGCGAAGCGGGGCGACAGGCCGATCGTGGACGCGCTCATGGCGGAACCGAGCAGGCTCACGGCGGCCACCTGGGCGACCAGGCGACGGAATCCCGTCGTGCGATACCTAGACATTGAGGTCGTCATCAGTCCCGTTCAGGGGCGTCGCGAGAAGCCTCGCGCGGTTGCGGTGGCGTACGAACAGGGCCAGCAGGAGCAGGGCCAGCAGAACGGCGAGCAGGACCCCGAGCAGGTGCAGCGGGAAGACGATGATCCGCACCGTGCGACTGGAATCGCCCACCGACACCGTGGCGTGGCAGACGCACATGAGCGGCGGGTCCCAGCTCGTGGTCACCTCGCGGGTGGCTCCGCGCACCACGGTGAAGTCGGGAAACACCACTTCGGATCCGCCGACCCTGGCGTGGAGCCGGGAGAGGTCCCGGAAGTCCCGGTGGACGGTGCCGAGACTGCGAATCCTCGCGGCGAGGGGCACCGGACCGCCCAGCGCGAATCCCGGTGCCTGGAGGTCCGCGATCTCGACCGAGGCGTCGATGGAGCCGGGGACCGTGACGAAGACCGGGGTGGCGATGCCACGGTTGATCCTGATGTTCGACGCGTTCCGGCCCGCCGGGACTTTGAAGACCAGCGCGAACTGGTGATCACCCGGTTCCGGAACGGGAGGCACCTCCACCCGGACGGTCACCGTCCGGCTCGTCCCGGCGGCCATCCGGAAGCTCGTCGGCGCGACGGTCGCCCAAGCCGCGGCCGCGTAGGGCGCCGACGGCTGGAAGTTCAGCGCGCCGTCCTCCCCCGCGACGAAGTCGGCCTTCTCCACGGTGACGTCGAATGGTGACCGTCCGTTGTTGGTGAGCTGGAAACGCTGGTCGATGGAGTCCGTACCGGCCGGGATGACCAGGCGGGTCGGACTCACCTGCAGCGAGAAGTTCGGCGGCGGCGGCGTGGACTCGGCGAGGGCCGGCGACCCGGCCCAGAGAAGGCACAGGACACCACCCATCGCCAGTCGGCGCCGGGCACATCGGTGGGCTTGAACGGTCCGGTTCAAATAAGACGCTCCAGAGAGTGATCAACTCCAGAACGTACTTACTTGATCACCAAGAATCCGACCCGTGTCCGGTCGGGGAATCCCTCTAAATGGTCTTGCCTTAGGAATTTTTCCCTCTAAATCCGCTGATCGGTTGCGGAAACGCGATGATCCACACAACGCTCACCGTCGGTGACATCCAACATCAACTGGGTAAATCCATCGAGAACCTGAATTCTCTGCCGCCGATCCACAAACGTGGATAATCATTTCATTGTTGGGGGAATAATGGGTAGACGGCTGGGATCTTCACTGCTTGACGTGGGGATGGTGGCGCTGCTCGCCCTCTGTGTGCCTTTGAGCACGGCGTACGCCTCCGGCATCGGGCCCGCCGACAAGGGACCGCACGGGGCGGAAGACGGTTCGGCTTCCACCGAGGCCTCGGTGCGCGTGCTTCCCTGGACCGGTGGCGATTCGACCTCGCATCATCCGGGCGATTCGCACCCCCCGGGTGGCTCGTACGACCCGGGCGATTCGCACGCCCCGAGCGGCTCGTACGACCTGGACGATTCGCACGCCCCGAGCGGCTCGTACGACCTGGACGATTCGGATGGCGGTTCGCACGACCCTGGCGGTGCCGTCCATGGGGATCCCGGCGCTTGGCGATCACCCGGATTCGACATACTGCCGTTCACCGGCACCGACGCACAGCGGCTCACGTTGCTGGTATCAGGCGCAGTGGTGGCCATTCTGGCAGGCGGCATGTTCATCTTGTTCTCGGCACGACGCAGACGCGGCTTTTAATCGCTGGCGCCCCACCCTTCGAAACGCCTCGTGGTTGACGCTCCTTCGGGGCGGCTTTCACGAGTCGTTTCTCATTTCTACGGGGGGACGACCCCCCGAACCCCCCTATGCGAAGGGGCCTTCGCCCCCTCGCGCTCCCCCTGGTGCGCATTCGCGCCCCCGGCGTCGCTGCGCTCCGGGTCGCTGCGCTCTCTTGCGAAGGGCTCCGCCCCTCGCTCTCCCTGGTAGGGCCTCGCTTCGCTCGGGCGGCTCTCGCTTCGCTCGGTCACTGGCCTAAAGCCCAGTCCTGATGGGACGGCTTGTTGAGCTGAATCTCGCGCGAGCTTTACATTTACCGAAGATCCGCAAGTGGGCCAGAGCGCCCGTACATGGGCCAATTCTCGCTGGTGAAATCACAGCGTTGGCTATGACCTCAGATCAGCCGCACTCGTGTGAGCGTCGATGTGCTCGATACCGGTCAGCTGGACGATGAAGCGAACGCTGCCCCTGTGGGGCTCAATAACGGGACTCGATGTCTGACCTGCCGGTTCACGGGGGGCTCAGCTGGCGATCTGGTACTCGTTGATGAGATCGCCGAGGAAGGCTCTGCGGGGGCGTCACGCGGCGCTGCGAGCCTTCGATATGGATCATGGGACAGTAACGGAAGGCGTCCTGCTGGGTGGTTGTCAGCGGTATCGGCCCGAAGTGGCGCAGAATTCCACGTCCCCGATCATCAGCGTGCGCCTACCGGTGACGTACTGGTGGATCTGCGGGCGTTCCTCCACCGCGATGCCGAGGGCGTCCAGGTGGTGGGGTTGACGGCCTCATCGAGGAGGAAGTCGTCGGCCTAGCGGCGGACGTCATGGTGGACGTACAGCAGGGTCTGGTCGCGGGTGAGGGACAGTTCGTGCTCCACCACCGGCAGGATGTTGTTCCGGTCGCCGGCGGCCTCTTCCTTGGCCAGGGACTGCACGTCCTGGGTGATGCTGACCACCCGGCAGGTGGTCAGCCGCATCCGGCGCATCGGCCTGAGCTTCAGGATCTCCGGTGGCATCTCCCCGGTGGTGACCCGTTCCAACAGGTCGTGTTCCAGCCAGACCGCTCCGGTGATGTCGCGGAGCCTCAGGTATTCCTCGAGGGTGAGGACGCGTCCCACACGGAGGGTTTCGGCGTACACGGGCCAGGAGTTTCCCTCACCAAGGATGGGGCCTTGCTGCGCAGCGGCGACGAACCGAACTACTACTCGTACCAGCTCCACGGCGGCTCGGCCGAGAGCTGGCGGCCCTACGACTGCGCCGGGTACGGCATCTACACCCTGGGCACCACCAACTCATCGCCCGTGGCAGCTACCCCAACGGGGTCTTCGATGCCGCACGCTTTCCCGGCATGACCGCCACCGCCACCGGCTGCTGACCCGCCAGCGCTCCGAGCGCCAACCGTGCAACTTCAAAGGGGGTTCGCGCCATATGGCGCGAACCCCCTTTGTGTTTGATGGCCAACTGGGTGCTGATCCGTCGCGTGCGCCAGATCAGCCCTGGATCAGGTCGAAGACGCTCGCAAAGTGCCTGGCGCTCAGCTGTGGCTGCGCCCATCACACGCCGGAAGACGGACACGGTGGCTTTGCCGGCGACTGTGCCGTTGTCGAGCCGGCGCCACATACCCGCCGCCTTGCCCACGTCGCAGACTCGCGCGGGCTGCGCGCCGATGACGCCGAAGACGTGCAGGCGGCTTCCAGCGAAGCGCTACTTCATCGGCTGGCAGGGCGGAGTCTGGAACACCACACCGTCGAGGAAGTTGCCGAACGCCCCTCCACCTGCGGACGACACGGCCTGGAAGGAGAACCGCGTCGTGGTCTGCCCGGCCGGGACCACATAGGTTCCGGTGTACTGGCGCCAGGCGGTGTTGTCGGTGGCGATGTCAGGCGAGGTCGCCCCGGTCGGGGTCTGGGCCACGGTCGCGCCGGGGGCGCCGATCAGGACGTGCATGACGTCGATGCCTGCGCGGCCCCGGTGCCACATCGACCAGGTCATCACGGTGCCGGGCACGGTCGGCACGTCCTGGTAGAGCGCGGACGGCTCGTTGGCGTTCAGTTCGGCGAACTGCTGGCCATCGGCCGAGGGCACGCCCTGGAAGCCGCTGCGCCAGATCTCCAGCATTCCGTCAGAGGCGGTGGTGCGCCAGCCGGCGGCCGGGTTGGTGGCCGCGTCGGGGATGTCCCATCGAGCCGAGGCGACGTAGGGAGCCTCGAAGCTGCCGTTGGCCAGAGTGATCGGGTTGGTGACACAGGTGACCACGACGGTGACGGTCGCGGTGCTGGTGCCGCAGGGCGTGCTGATCGTGTAGGTGAACGTGTCGGTCCCGCTGAGCCCCGCCGGAGGCGTGTAGACGATGCCATTGCCGGAGATCGTCGCGGTGCCGTTGGCGGGCTTGCCGACGGCGGTGATCGTCGCACCGGAGCCGGTGTCGTTGGCCAGGACCGGGATGGTGACCGCCGTGTCCTGTCTGGTGGTGGCGGTGTCGTTGACGGCCGTGGTCGGTGAGATGGACTGTCCGCTGACGATCTGAATCGGCGGCGCCGGGGTGTTGCCGCCGAGCTGGCCGGGGAAGGCGACGACGCTGCTGATGCCGCTCGGGCGGATGGTCATGCTGCGGCCGACGGTGCCCTGCTTGACCTGGAAGGTGATGACCTTGGGGGCGGGGTCGGTCTTGGTGCCCGGCGACGGAATCGTCAGGGTGTTGCCGCCGATGGTGCCCGCGCCCGACTGGCTGACCACGTCGGCGTTGGCGAGCAGCGAGGAGATGTCCCAGGTGGTGGTGTAGCTGCGCACGAGTCCAGGCCACTTGGCGGTGCTGTGCGCCAAGCGGAGAGTGAAGGTCGAGCCGGGTGCGATCTGGCCGCCCCACAGCGCGGGCGTGGTGTCCACGGCCACGTTCCCGTTGCCGAGCTGCATGCCGATGATGTTCTTCCAGTAATAGTTCACCGGGTAGGCCGCCTGGCCCTGCCGTACACAGGAAGCGACGTTGTTCCGCACGCCCGGTGCCGCACCGGCGGTCCCGGTGGCCATGACCTGCGCCGCCGACGCGGTGACCAGGGTGAGCAGGGCGGCGGTGAGGGCAGATGCGCGCCGTTGTGACATCAACAGAAAGCTCCGTTCCGATAGATCAACTCGGCCGGGACACTACTGCAAGCGATCTTGAAATCACCGACAGCGACATCATCGAGATCTTCGTGTCGCACGCGTGGCAACGCGGGAGTGCTTCCGCGGAGGGCGGCCTGCAGTCATCTGCCGGTTCCTCGACCTGCGCCGGCCTTGGTGCTGGTCTACTCCGCTTGGGTGATGGTGAAGGCGGCCGACTCCTGCGTGTTGGCCTTGAAGGGGTCGTCGGTCTCGTAGTCCACGGTGACCGTGCCTGGCCGGTCGGTGGGGACGGTGATGGAGTAGCGCCCGTCCGGGCCGGTGGTGATCTCCTGCGAGAAGGTCTCGGAGCCGTCGTGCTCGATCTTGACCGTCAGCGGGACCTCAGCGAGCGGCTGCCATCCCCCGCGCGGGCGCCACCTGGCCAGACCCGACACCACCAGCGGCTCGCCCTGGTCGACCTGGTCGGCGCTCAGCTTCATCCGCAGCTGGGTCGGCGACTCCTTGGCGGTCACCAGGACGATGTCCGAGGAATTCATCAGGTAGCCGGGGAGCGCGGGGTCGCTGTTGTTAGGTGACCGCGAAGGAGCCGGTGCCGGAGAGTGTGGTGGTGAAGTCGGCGCCCCTTCGGGGCGGCTGTCACGGGTCGTTTCTCATTTCTACGGGGGGACGACCCCCCGAAGATCCACAAGTAGGGCCAGTGGAATTCGTTCTGGGGCGAAGAGCGGTCGAGAATCGCAAACAGTACCCGCCACTCAATGACCGGCCTTCATTCGCGACACCTGGATGCTTAAGGACCTTCCGAACCTCCATCAGGCCCGGACCGCTTCAGCTGCGTGACATCGGAGTCGGGAATTGCCCGCAGGGACGTGTCGGGCCGGCGTTCAAAGAATCCCAAGGGCGCCAGGCTTAGCTGCAAGGGTCAGCGGCGATGACGGTTCAGGCATGGGACGCTTCGCAGCAGCAGGACGAGTGGCGCGCAGCCGAGCAGCGCGAACGCGGTGAACGGTGCCACCACGGAGAGCGAGGCGACCGGCGACAGCGGATCGGCCCGGTGGCCGAACCACTGGTCGGTGGCGATCGTGAGGCTTTCGAGCACCCACATGGTCAGGTACGCCCCGCCGGCCAGGAGTCCCCACGGCTTGCGCTGCCAAAGCCACCATGCGCTCACGGCGGCGAAGGGCAGCCACAGGGCCAGGTCCTGGACGTATACCGGGCTGGTGGTCATCTCGGTGCCGCGCAGGAACGGCGCGTGCGCCGCGTCGCCCAGCGCGGGGATGATGGCACGCAGCCAGACCAGCGCGTTGATCGCGATGACCGCCCACATGTAGACCGCCACAGGGCGGGCCGGTGTGCCGGGGGTCATGACCGCGACGTCCACGTGAGCGGCCAGGGTCGCGATGGTCGCCGCGGCCAGTGCGAGCATCGCGACGTACAGCAGGAACAGCGGGTTGAAGGGGGTGGCGAACAGCAGCATCACCGCGTTGTAGGCCAGATAGGCCGCTGTGCCGAGCCACACGATGATCGCGCGGCCGGAGCCTCGATAAGCCAGTGCCATCGCCCCGAGCAGGATCGGCAGGCCGACGACGAGCATGACCAGGGCGGTGCCGCGCGCGGAACCGTTCATCACGTCCGGGCCGGACAGCACTCCGGGCAGGAAGAACGTCGGCGCGCACCCGGCGGCGACGGCGACGGCCAGCAGCACCGACACCGCATAAGGGGCGCGTTGCGATGGTCCCGCACGGGGCGGGCCACCGGCGAGGTTGTCTGGCATGGCGTGTGTCGGGCCGATCATGGCGTGGTCCTCAAAGTGGGGGTACAGCCGTAGGTCCTGTGCACGCAGGGTCGATGGGCAGCTGTCTTCTCCGGCGTCGCAGGTTCCGGGCATGGAGCAGGACGGCCGTGATGATCAATGGCACGTGGATGACCGGGAGGTTGTGTGCGAGCCACTTCGGCAGGTAGATGTCGGTGACGGGAGCGCCGTCGCCGCCCAGCGGGACGGTCAGCTGGGTCAGCGGGCAGCGCGCCCCGTTCGCCAGGAAGATCGCGCTCTCACCGGCGACGACGGCACCGGCGATGGCGGCCCGCCGGTCGGAGCGGCCCGCGGCGCCGGAGTAGAGCAGGTACATCATGCTCGACTCCACCGACAGCCAGATGAGCGTGTGCACGGCTTTGAGCGCGCGCAACGCCGTGGGGTGGGCTCTTCTCATGCGGACGCTGCGACGATCATGTCGGCGGCTATTCGCTCAGCCCAGGCGTCGATGGCGTCCCCGTCGCGGAAGTCGCCGTCGGCGACGTGCAGGGCCGCCACCACCGCGCGCTCGCCGAAGCCGAGCCGGTGCCGGTCCAGGCGGCCGGCGAAGACGCGGTGCTCGCGCGCCTGAGTGGCGGTGAGGATTGCGTCGATGTCGGCCTGGTCCTCATTCGGCCTGGGCGGATCGCCGATCGGACCGCTGGAGGAGAATCCCGGCGTACGTTCTGATTCGCGCTGCCTCAACCTGGTGGTAGACGTCGCGTACCCGGTCATCGAACTCGCTCGCTCCACGAGAAAGACACGGATCGCGCCGCCCAAGCTTCGTCCCGTTCGGTAGAGGCGAAGATCCCCGCCGTGGGCCACCCGCGGGCGGCCTACGGCGGATGTCCTCACTTCAGGATCGGGTTGGCGCGGACGACCGGCGTACGTCCCCACATCCGTCCGATGCCGAGGGTGTCACCGGCGTTGGACAGGGCCAGGCCAGCCAGGACGACGGCGTAGATCAGGTGCTCGTCGATGATCGGGTTGGTCGCCAGGGGCAGTTCGGCCGCCCACATGAAGACCATCAGGAGGCCACCGGCGATCGCGGCGATGCGCAGTCCGGCGCCCAGGATGAGGGCGGTGCCGATGCCGAGCAGGCCGAGCATGAACAGCCAGTCGACCCATCCCTGTCCGGCCAGGCCGGAGAAGAACCCGCCGAGCGCGTTCTCGCCGGTGCCCTTGAGGAAGCCCGTGGTGGGGCTGCCGCCGGAGATCCAGGCCTTGTCGGCGGCGGTGGCCAAGCCCCAGCCGAACGTCTTGTCCAGGAACGCCCACAGGAAGATGAAGCCGAGCCCGATCCGGGCGACGGCCCAGACGTAGTCCACGGGCCGGGACGCGCGGTCGTCGGCGGCGGATGTCCTGCCGGATGTTCTGCCGGGGTGGATGTGCGCGGTCGGCGGTCCCTTGGTGGTGGCCATGGCCGGTCCCCTTCGGTGCTGCTGTCGGTGGTGCTCCCATCTCCAGCACACCAATGTCCGCACCATGAGCGTCAGTGCTGTACGGCTCGATTCCTCAGTCCTTGGACCCTGACCTGGCGGGACCTTCGGCAGGGACGGGCAGAACAGCCGACCACCGGGGACCTTTGGCCCTAAGCAGGGCATCTCATGCCTACCAGGCTGAGCGGTATGCGATTCGATTCGGCGGGGATGCAGGTGCTCTCGCGGGAACAGTGCCTGTTCCTGCTGGCTCATTCGGCGATCGGGCGGGTCGTCTTCACCGATCAGGCGCTGCCGGCGGTGCAGCCCGTCACCTTCTGCCTCGACGGTGCGAACATCGTCATGCGGACGACCGCGGGCTCCCGGCTCGCCGTCGGGACACGCGACAACGTGGTGGCTTTCGAAGCGGACGACTTCGACGTGGCGCTGAGTGCGGGCTGGTCTGTCTCGGCGGTGGGACATGCCCGCGCCGCCGCCGACCCAGAAGAGATCACCCGGCTCGGACGGCTGCCGCTCAAGATCTGGACCCCCGGCGTCAGCGGGCATTTCATCGTGATGACCACCGACCGGATCTCCGGGCGGCGCATCCCCGTCCCGGCGCTCTAAGTTGTCAGTTGAGCGGGACCGTCCACACCAGCCGGGTGCCGCCCTCGGCCGGTGAGTCCGCGGTGAACGATCCGCCCAGGCGCTCGCCCCGTTCGCGCATGTTGCGCAGACCACTGCGGTGACCCTCGGGGGACAGGCCGACGCCGTTGTCGGTGACGACGAGCGTGACCTCGCCGCCGGCCACCTCCACCAGGACGCCGGCCGCGGAGGCCTTCGCGTGCCGCAGCAGGTTCGACAGCGCCTCCCGCAGGACGGCGAGGAGCTGCTCCGCGACCGGTTCGGGGACCGTGTTGTCCAACGGGCCCTCCATCAGCAGGCCGGGCATGAAGCCGAGATGGCCGCGCGCCTCCTGCGTCAGGGCCATGACGCGCGCCCGCAGACCAGGGTCGGCGTCGGTGAGCGGGGGCTGCAGGCCGAAGATGGTGGAACGGATCTGCCGGATGGTCTCATCCAGCTCGTCGATCGCGTGCCCCATCCGCGCGGTGGCGTCCGCGCCGTCCACTGCCGGGCGTACGCTCATCAGCGTCATGGCGACCGCGAACAGGCGTTGGATGACGACGTCGTGCAGGTCCTTGGCGATGCGGTCGCGGTCTTCCAGCAGGAGCAGGCGTTCTGCGTCCTTGCGCGTCTCGGCCAGTTCCAGGGCCAGGGCGGCCTGCCCGGCGAAGGCGTGCAGCATGAGCAGTTCGGCGCGGCTGAAGGGGGCGCGGCCGATGCGCTTGAACAGCGACAGCACGCCGCGCACCGATCCGGGGGCGCCCAGCGGGACGGCCGCCTCCGGGCCCACGGTCAGATGATCGGCCATGACCTTGTGCAGATCCCCGGTCGCCAGATCGGTGACCATGGCCGGAGCGCCGCTGCGGTAGACGCCGCCCGCCAGGGACGTGTCCATCGCGGTCCCCGTGCCGACCAGGCGCTGCGCGCCGGGGCCGTCGGCGATCGTCACGTGCAGGACGTCGTCGTTCTGCGATGGGAGCAGGATGGCGGTGATGTCGGCGCCGGCCATCTGGCGCGCCCGGAGAGCCACCTCGACCAGGACCTGCTGGACGTCCCGCCCGGACAGCAGGCTCGTGGTCACCGCGGCGGAGGCCTGCAACCAGGTCTCCCTGCTGCGGCTCTCCTCGTACAGGCGGGCGTTGGCGATCGCGACGCCTGCGGCGGTGGCCAGGGCGATGACGATCGCCTCGTCCTCCTCGTCGAATTCCGCGCCGCCGCGCTTCTCGGTGAGGTAGAGGTTGCCGAACACCTCGTCCCGCACCTTGACCGGGACGCCGAGGAACGAGCCCATGGGCGGGTGGCCCGGCGGGAAGCCGTGTGACTCGGGGTGGTCGGAGATGCGGGCCAGGCGTAGCGTCTGCGGCCGCTTGATCAGCAGGCCGAGCAGGCCCAGGCCGTGTGGCCAGTGCTCGATGGCGGCGATCTCCGGTTCGGTCAGCCCGACGGGGATGAACTGGATGAGCGTGTCCCCCTCACCGACCACACCGAGCGCGCCATAGGCGGCGTCGACCAGAGTGGTGGCGGTCTCCACGATGCGGTGCAGCACGGTCTCCAGATCCAGGTCGCTGCCGACCAGGACGACGGCGTTCAGCAACGCGTGCACCCGGTCGCGGGTGGACAGCACCGCTTCGAGCCGGTCGCGCAGCTCCAGCAGCAGCTCACCCAGCCGCATGTCTGGAATCAGGCCGCGCGACCCGTCGGGGCTCATATGCGGAGTGTGGCACCTTTTCCGGTGATCAGAGCGAGCCGATCCGGCGGCCGGTGATCCGCAGGGGCACGATGCGGACGTAGTGGTCGCGCTCGCCGCCGGCCCACGATTTGAAGTGCGGCCGGGTCTCGGCCTCATCCGCGTGGTGGGCGGGCCCCTGGATCAGGACGCTCCAGCCCTGGTGCGCGGTCTTGTCGATCTCGTCCACCTGGAAGGCGATCCTGATGTCCAGGCCTTTGATGCCGGTGCGCAGGTCCTTGTCCATCGCGCCGCCCGGACGGGTGCGGAAGACGATCGCGCCGTCGACGATCCGGTAGTTCACCGGGAGGACGACCGGCCCCGTGGCGCTGCCGAAGGCCACCCTGCCGACGCCGCCGGGGGAGATGAGCCGCAGGCACTCCTGCTCGCCGAGCTCTTGGAGGGCGGCGCTGGTCACGTTCGCGGTCTGGGCCATGAGATCTTCCATTTCTGATCGTTTGCGGGGGCGGATCAGTCGTGGCGCTCGGCCGATAATCGGGCGGCCAGGGCGGCGACCTGCGTGCGGCGCTGCATGTCGAGCTTGCCGAGCACGGAGGAGACGTAGTTCTTCACGGTCTTCTCCGCCAGGAACATCCGCTCACCGATCACCCGGTTCGTCAGCCCCTCTCCGATCAGCTCCAGGACATGCTGCTCCTGAGGGGTGAGTGCGGCCAGCGGGTCGCGCCGGACGGCCTGGTCACGCAGCCGGCTCAGCATCGCGGCCGTCGTCTGCGGGTCCAGCAGGGACTGCCCGGCCGCCACCGTACGGACCGCGCCGACCAGGTCGGAGCCGTGGATCTGCTTGAGCACATAGCCGGCCGCGCCGGCCAGAACCGCCTCGAACAGGGCGTCGTCGTCGGCATAGGAGGTCAGCATGAGGCAGGCCAGCCCAGGCGTGCGGCTGCGGACCTCCCGGCAGACCTCCACCCCGCTGCCGTCCGGCAGGCGTACGTCCAGAACGGCGACATCAGGCCGGGCGGCGGGAATGCGGGCCACGGCCGAGGCGGCGGTGCCCGCCTCGCCGATGACCTCGATGTCGTCCTCGGCCTCCAGCAGCGACGCGACGCCGCGCCGGACGACTTCGTGGTCGTCAACGAGAAAGACACGGATCATATTGTCGAAGCTATGCGGCTTTCGTCCGGTTCAGTAGAGGCGAAGGCCCCTGCCGAAGGCCACATTCACCGGCGGCCTTCGGGCCGGCGTCGTTGAGCATCGGGTGGGCGCGGACGGCCGGGATGCGGTTCGACATGCGGCCGACGGTGTCGTCGGGATCGGGCTACACGAGCACATACAGGAGGAGTTGGGCCCGCCGGCCGTCGCCTGCCGCCGTGGCTAGTGTGCGGCCGGGCGTTCACGGGCCTGGTTGATGCGCAGCGCCTCGGCGAGCTGGTCTTCCAGGATGACGATGCGGCAGGCGGCCTCCACCGCGATGCCCTGGTCCACCAATTCGCGGGCGCGCGAGGCCAGGCGCAACTGGTAACGGGAGTAGCGGCGATGGCCGCCGCTGGAGCGCAACGGCTCGATCAGCTTGGCGGCGCCCAGCGCCCGCAGGAACGTCGGGGTGACATCAAGCATTTCGGCGGCCGCACCCATGCTGTAGGCGGGGTAGTCCTCATCGTCGAACCGATCCTCGAACCGATCCTCGAACCGATCCTCGAACCGGTCGTCGGCCGCCAACCCGCTCCTGGGTCCGGCCGTGTGCGCGATCCTGCCGGGAGTCAGCGTGTCTCCACCGGCAGCCGAGCGAGTTTGAGCCATACATTCCTTTCCCTGCACGCACAGGGG
>NZ_BBXD01000035.1 GCF_001570545.1 Herbidospora mongoliensis
GCAGCGGATCGGTGGAGATCTTGAAGTCCTCGCTCCGCCACGGCTGCAGCCCGAACGCCTTCCAGATCCGCTGCACGCTGGTCGGGGAGATCCCGACCTGTTTGGCCAGTTCCCGCTTGGACCAGTGGGTGGAACCTTCGGGCACCTCCTCCAGGGTGCGGACGACGACCTGTTCGACCTGAGCGTCGCTGATCGAGCGGGGCACGCCGGGGCGCGGTTCGTCGGACAGGCCGTCCAGGCGCCGGGCCAGGAACCGTGACCGCCACCGGCTGACGGTGTTCCTGGCCACCCCTAATCGCGCCGCCACCGCCAGGATGCTGCGGCCTTCCGCGCACTCCAGCACGATCCGCGCCCGCATGGCCAGGCCTTGCGCGGTCGATCGCCGTTTCGCCCAGTTCTCCAACGTCGACCGCTCGGCCTGCGACAGCACCAGCGGCGTCAACCGGTTGTCACTCACACCCACCAGCACACCCCGGCCACCGGCCGCTGTCACGCCTGAACCCACGATCTGAAACAGAACGCGACTCAGGTGGCGATACAAGAACTCAAGACCGGCTCACTAGCAGGTCACGTGCACGGTCACGATCATGCTTGGCCTCCACCTCAGCGATGCCCAACAACGCGTGCACCACGAGGTCCTGGTCGGTGCTGGAGCGCGCAATGTCTTCGACCTCGGCCAGCAGGTCACGCGCACGGTCACGATCATCCGCGGCCAGCACCCCCGCGATCCCACACAACGCCGAGGACCAGAAGAAAGGGAATGAGATGAAGCGTGCTACCTGCTCGGCCTCGGCCAGCAGGTCACGCGCACGGTCACGGTCATCCGCGGCCACCACTTCGGCGATCTCGTGCAGTGCGTGGGCCTGGCTGTGTGCCTCGCTGAAGGATCGGGCGATGCGCACGGCCTCAGCCGAGTCAAGCCCGGCCATCACCTTGGCGATCCGACGCAGGGTATCGACCTGCCACGAGAGGACGTCGATAGAACGTGCAATGCGTTCCGCCTCGGCCAGCAGGTCGCGCGCACGGTCACGATCACGCCCGGCCGCCACTTCGGCGATGCCGCGCAATGCGGTAGCCGTGGGGTCTGCGCCGAATATGGAGCGAGCGATGCGTTCGGCCTCAGCCGGGTTATGCCAGGCCACCACCCTGGCGATCTCGTGCAACGCGATATCGCCTCGGCCGGTGGCATGCACAATGTGTTCCGCATCGGCCAGAAGGGAGCGGCCGCAGTCAGGATCGGTGATGAAGCGGGCAATGCGTTCAGCTTCCGCAATGCGCCGTTCGCTCCAGGTCCGAGCGGTTCGCAGACTTGCTGCAGTGGCGGCGGCAGTGGCGGGTCGCTCGTCGGGGGCTTTAGCGAGAAGAGCAGTGATAAGGCCATCGACATCGGGGCTGATACCGGGCCTCAGCGCGCTGGGTGGAGCGGGCGTTTTCGTGGCGTGCATGTAGGCCAGGACCCGCAGATCCGTTGCAGGAAAGACAGGCTGGCCGGTGAGTAAGTGATAGAGGGTGGCGCCGAGGGCGTACAGGTCGGCGCGGTGGTCGACCTCGTGGCCCTCAAGTTGTTCGGGCGACATGTACAGCACGGTGCCCATCACCGTCCCGATCACCGACAAACCGGCGGTCGCGCCGTGCATGCGGGCGATGCCGAAGTCGCAGACCTTGATAGTTCCGTTGTCCAGAAGCACGAGGTTGGCAGGCTTGATGTCGCGGTGCACAATCCCGGCCTCATGCGCGGCGGCTAGCGCGTCAGCGGCCTGGACGCCATAATCCAGGACGCGGCCGAGCGACAGACCACCCGGGTGGTCGTCCAGGACAGACTCCAGGTCGCGGCCTTCCAAAAACTCCAACACCAAGAACGGGAAGGTCAACGCGACGCCGTCACGGACATCCTGATGTTCACCTAAGTCGTAGACGGCGGTGATATTGGAGTGGTTCAGGCGCGCGACCGCTTTCCCCTCACGTCGAAACCGCACTAGGGCCTCGTGGCCGACCCGATCATCACCCAGCAGGCTGGGCAGCAACAACTTAACCGCTACTGGCCGGTCAAGCCTCTGATCGACACCCTGCCACACCTCCCCCATCCCGCCCCGGCCAAGCAACCTCTGCAGCCGGTAACGGCCGGCTAGCTCAGCACCGGCTCGCATATCCCACCTCCGTACACCTCGCTTAAGCCGACTTCCCAGGCACCTGGCGCCCTAATATCCGCTCCGCCTGGAAAACCGACCTCGGCAGTCCAGGTCTCGACCGCCCCGTGAGTCAGAAGGGTGCGGTGCCGGCGGCCCAAGCCTTCGACCAGCCGGCGCGGATGCCGGTCCCGGCGAGATCGCCGAAATCGACACCGGCGAAGGGGTCGGACAGATAGCGCACCTGGTCGTGCTCGGCGCCGGCCGCGCTGATGGTAACCAGGGCTAGCCGATAGTCGGGGACGGCATTCTTGCCAGTGATGATCTCGTTGTGGGTGATGTAGAAGTCCTCGGCTCCCTCGATGCGCGCCTTGACCTCGATACGGATCGAGGGGCCGCCGTCAGGGGGCAGGGACAGGATGTCGTAGCCGGGGTTGTTGAACGCCTGCTCAAATGGCTCCCGGCCGAGAGCGCGCTCGGTGGCCATCACCAGGCTGACGCCGCGCCGCTCGACGGCCTTGGTCTCCTTCGCGTGAATCGGGGCATCCGCCGCGATCCCGGTATCGACCTTGGACAGCGGCAGTACGAGGGCGGCGGTCACGATGCGGGGCGGTTCGGCGGCCAGTTGGGCCTGCCGGTCGAGCAGCGCCAGCCGGTTCTCCCGCCGGGTCGAGAGGTCGTGGGCCTTGCGCATGAGACTGTCGGCGCTCTCCTTCGGCTTGGCGCCGGTCCGCTCCTTCTCCCTGGCCGCCCTCGCCTCGGCGCCGAGCCGGTTCGACTCGTGGAGCAGCCGCTGGTCGACCCGTGTACGGGTCCGCTCGACCTCCGCGAGCCGCCGGGGCGAGACCTCAGCGAGGTAGTCGATGAGCTGGTGGCCGATGATCCAGGTCCGGGCCCGGGACTCGGCCTCACCGAGCCAGGCGAGTTTCGTGGCCGCGGCCACGGCGGGGATACGCGGAGCGGCCACGCAGTCGAGGTAGGGCGCGGGGCCGGCGGGCATGACCTGGCCGGTGGCATCGACGTAGGCATAGCTGAATCGCCGGGCGATTGACTCCCCGGTGCCGTCGACGATCTCCTCGATGACACCGACCAGGAGAGTCGGCTCCTCGACCTCGGAGGAGACCAGGACGGTGCCGCGCTCAAGAATGGGGCGGAGTTGGGTGATGGTAAGCCCGGCGACGGCGTCGTGGAGCGGATGCCCGGGGGCGAGCAGATCCGCGCGTGGCTTGTCGTCGACGTCGACCCGGTCCAGCTCGAACGTGACCCGCTCATAGCGGGAGACGACGGGACCATGCTTGGTGACCGCACGGACGGTCGCGGGGACCTGGGTGATCTCGTACCGGCCGCGCTCACGTCTCGCGAGCCGGCCGTTGAGGCGCTGGAAGGCGAGGCGGAAGGCCGACTCGATGTAGTAGGGCTGAAGCCTGCGGGCGCGGGCCTCCTCCATGAGCCGCCGCATCGGTGTCAGGTCTGCGTCGGACATGGAGTCGTGGGTGAGTGCGCGTTCCTTGAGGAGCTCTTCGAGCCCGTGGGCGACCGAGTCGTCGATGACCTGCTCCATCTTGGCCCGGGTCTCGGGAAGGTCGCCGTACCGGATGGCCTGGATAAGCAGATCGCGGAGCGGCATCTCGTCGAAGGTCGATCCCAGGACGTCGAAGACCTTGCCGCCGTAAGCCTTGCGCTGCTCCTCGACCTTCTGCAGCAGCCGGGTGAACACTTCGCCCTCGCGGGTGTTCGCCGCCACGAGGTTCCACAGGCGGCACACCTCGGTCTGACCGATGCGATGGACACGTCCGAAGCGCTGCTCAATGCGGTTGGGGTTCCACGGCAGGTCGTAGTTGACCATCAAGTGGGCAGCCTGGAGGTTGAGCCCCTCGCCGGCCGCGTCGGTAGCCAGGAGCAACTGGCAGGCCGGGTTCTTGGTGAACTCCTCGGTGATGACCCGTCGATCTCCACGCCGGACACCGCCGTGAATGGCCTGCACGATGTCGGGGCGGCCGAAGAGCGAGCGGATCTTGCGGGCCAGGTAGTCGAGGGTGTCGCGATGCTCGGTGAAGATGATCAGCTTGCGTGGCTTCTCGGCGTCGGGATGGATGAGGTCGTTGTCCTGCAGGATCTTCCGCAGCTCGACCCATTTGCGGTCGGTGTCGAGATCACGAACCCGGCGAGCGACGTGGACGAGCCGGTCGAGATCAGCCAGTTCGGCGTTGAGCTCCTCAATGGTGCGGGCCGTGGTGGCCGCGTCCAGCAATTCCTCCTCGACCTGCTCGACCTCTTCGGCACTGCGTTCGCCGTCATGCCAGTCGCCGAGGTCGATCGTGACGGAATCATCAGTGACGACGCGGCCGTGGATCAGGTCGTCGCGGCGGCGCTGCAGTCGTTCCGAACGCCGGACCAGGGACCGATAGATCGCTTCGGGGCTGGAGGCCAGGCGTCTCTGAAGCACCGTGAGCGCGAAGCCGACGGTGTTACGGCGCTTGTCGTCCAGTCGTGCGGCGCGGTTCATCCCCTCGCGGACGTACTCGGTGACGCGCTCGTACAGGTCCTGCTCGTCTTCGGTGAGTTCGTACGGCACCGTCTGGGCGATGCGCTCGGGGAAGAGTGGCTTGCCGTCAAAGGTGAGAAGGTCCTCCTTGACCATCCGCCGCATGAACCCGGTGGTGTCCGCGTTGTGTACGTCGGCTTTGTACCTGCCCTCGAAGCCGTCGCGCTCGAGCAGGGTGAGGAAGAGCTGGAAGTCCTCTTCCTTACCCGCATGCGGGGTGGCCGTCATGAGCAGCAGGTGACGGGTGCGGTCGCGCAGACTTTCACCGAGCTGGAAGCGCCGGGTCTTGTCCAACTTGCCGTTGAAGTAGCGCGCACCCATCCGATGGGCCTCGTCCACGACCACCAGGTCGAATTCGGCGTCGTCGAGGTGGGCGGCCAGTCCCTCGTTACGCGCGAGCTGGTCCATCCGCGCGATGAGCAGTGGATACTGCTCGAACACGTTCGACCCGAGCGCGGCCTCGACCATGGTCGTGTTGAGGATGTCGAACCGCAGTCCGAACTTGAAGAAGAGCTCGTCCTGCCACTGGTCGACCAGTCCCCCGGGAGCCACGATCAGGCAGCGCTTCACGTCGTCGCGAAGCAGCAGTTCCTTGATGTACAGGCCTGCCATGATCGTTTTTCCGGCGCCCGGGTCGTCGGCCAGGAGGAACCGCAGCGGTGTGCGGTCGAGCATCTCGCCGTACACAGCCTGGATCTGGTGCGGTAACGGCTGCACGTTGCTGGTGGCCACCGCCAGCATCGGGTCGAACAATCCGGCCAGAGAGATCCGCTGTGCTTCGGCGACCAGCCGGAACTCGTCGGCGTCGGCGTCGAACGGTCGGCTCCCGGCGTCGGAGCGGCTCAGTTTGACCTCATCGGCCCGGAAGATCACACGCTGACCCAGTTGCCCATCGTAAGTCTTGTAGGTCAGCTCCAGAGCATCGGAACCGTGCCACTGCGCGGCGAGAACCGAGACGGCCCCACCGTGCACCACCCCGACCACGCGGACCCCGGATGAGAGATCCTCAAGCCTCACCCGTTACCTCCAGATCGACAGCCCGTGGAGATCCCGTTCCCTGTCGGAGGCGGGTGCTTTAGCATCGCCTACGCTAACCCATCCATTCCCCGTGGCGAGGCATGAACAAGACAGAGCGCGAACAGGTTCGTCGCCTCGTGGCGGACTTCGAGCAATGGACACGGCGGGCCGCAGACGTGCAGTCCTGGCACCGCGCCGTCCGGAACGCGGCCAACAGCGACGAGCGGCATCTGCGCTCACGCAGCGTCGTGATCACCCGCGCGGGCGAGGACGCCTGGCGCGTGGTTCCTCTGCAGGAAACCGACGCGGCTGTCGCCGGGCATCTGCGGGAACGTGCCAATCTCCCTGTGACGACGGCGAACGACCGTGTCCTGCTGCAACTGCTCACCGAGGACGTTCGCCACGCCATCACCGCGGTCGGCCCCTTGCTCGGCCTGCGTCGCTTCTTCACCGGGGCGGAGAGGAAGCAGGCTGCGGACGCCGCAGGTGATTTCCTGCGTCGTCAGCATTCGGCGATGACGGGAGCGGGCGGGCCCGGACGCCTGGAGGAACTCGGCGCCTTCACCACGCTCGTCGCCCCGGAAAGACCCGGATTCGACGCACTGCTAGATCCGGCTCTTCGCTTCGGCCTCATCCCCGAGCGGATCGGCCCAGAACCTGAGCTTTTGGACCGGTCGGTCGTCGAGGGCCTCCCCGAGGCGCTGATCGCCATCGCCAAGGTCGTCGCGAACGAAGCCTCGTACCTCTCGGCCGCACGCGACGCGGGCGAGAAGGTCAGAGACGCCGAGGTCCAGCGGATCCTGCAGGAGATGCCGGTGGATGCGTTGAAGGCGGCCACTCGCGATCGCCTCCGACTGGGAGTCCTTTCCCAGGCGGGCATCCGCACGGTGCAAGAGGTACTGACCTGGGGCGCATCCCTCCTGCAGACGCTTCCGGGCGTCGGAGAAACCTCGGCGCGACACATACTCGGAGCTGCACAGACGCTTCGGCAGACGACATACGACGAGATGCCCGTACGCATCGATATCAACAGCCGTGGTCCAGAGACCACTCACCTACTTCGGCGCCTCGCCGAATGGGACTCGTGCCGTCAGACCCGAGGCGCGTCGACCGACCTTGAGCGTGCGGCCGAGCTCGAACCCTTACGGAAGGCGATCACAGGCCAGACCAGTCACCTTCTTGTGATTCCGACAAGGAGACTCACAACAGCAGGACTCCGCGAGAGTATCCACATCGTCAAGCGGCGAGCCGAACTGCTCCGCGGGCCGACCGCGTCCGGGCCGAAGAACGTAGGCACGGATCCGTGGGACGACTTTCTTACCCGACCGGCCGACTACTTCGCCATGCTCTCGGAGCTCGGCTTCATCACCGAGGACGAGGACGCGGTGCACGGGGATCTCCCAGAGGAGATCATCGAGGCCGTCCGCGACCAGGCGCTCAGCGGTGAACACTTGACCGCATCCCTTCGCGGCTACCAGAGCTTCGCGGCCCGCTTCGCCCTGGTCCAGCGCAAGGTGATCATCGGGGACGAAATGGGCCTCGGCAAAACCATCGAGGCCCTCGCCGTCCTCGCGCATCTGCGCAGCCGGGGTGAGACCCACTTCCTGGTGGTGTGCCCGGCAGCCGTGGTCACCAACTGGGTCCGCGAGGTGACCGGCAAGTCGAAACTGCGGGCGCATCGGGTCCACGGACCGGAACGCGATCGCGCGGCCCGGACATGGGCGCGTGATGGCGGGATCGCCATCACGACGTTCGAGACTCTGGCGTGGTGGGAGCCGGAGCTGAAGAGTCTTCGCGACCTGGCGTGCATCGTGGTTGACGAGGCCCACCTCATCAAGAACCCGCAGGCATTGCGAACGATCCGGACCAACGACCTCATCGCGCGTTCGGATCGGGCGATCCTCCTCACCGGTACGCCACTGGAAAACAAGGTCGAAGAGTTCCGCAATCTCGCTTCCTACGTACGCCCTGACCTCACCGTCGATGCCACGGATCTCTCACCGCGGATGTTCCGGCGGCAAATCGCGCCGGCGTACCTTCGTCGGAATCAAGAGGACGTGCTGACTGAACTCCCGGAGCTCGTCGAGGTTGAGGAATGGTTACCCATGTCCGCAGCCGACACCGCCCGCTACCGGGCCGCCGTCGAGCGCGGGAACTTCATGGAGATGCGCCAGGCGGCCATGCTGCACGGAACTGAGTCAGACAAGGTACGACGGCTGATCGAGATCGTCCAGGAGGCGGAAGAGAACGAGCGTCGGGTCATCGTTTTCTCCTACTTCAGAGAAGTACTGAACCTGGTTGCCCGCACATTGCCAGGGGCGGTTTTCGGGCCTCTGACCGGGTCGGTTCCGGCAAACCAACGGCAGCAGATGGTGGACCAGTTCTCGTCGGCCAAGCACGGTGCCGTGCTGGTTGCCCAGATCCTTGCCGGCGGAGTCGGGCTCAACATCCAGTCGGCATCCGTCGTCGTTCTCTGTGAGCCTCAGCTCAAGCCCACCACCGAAGCACAAGCCATTGCCCGCGCGCACCGGATGGGACAAGTGCGGTCGGTGCAGGTCCATCGATTGCTGTCCGAGGACAGCGTTGATCAGCGGATTCTTGAGTTGCTGGCCGGAAAGAAGCGGCTGTTCGACGACTTCGCCAGAGTTAGTGACATGGCTGACTCCGCTCCGGAAGCGGTGGATCTTTCCGAGGCTGACCTCGCTCGCGAGATTGTGGCCGCTGAGCGCCAACGCCTCGCTGAACGTGCCCCCGCTTAACCTGACCCTACCTATCGCGGAGCTACGCCCCCTGGCCGAGGCGATTGTTCAGGTTGAGGGCGAGGGCTGTGAACAAGAATCTCTCCCCCGAGATGCTTCCACTGCTTCCGACCCTTCTCCGTAACATGTGAGGCACATGCGATGGGTGTAAGGCGAATAGTCAAGGGGTAGCATCGCTCCTACGGTTGCTCGGCGGTTGCTCATTGGTACGCGATAGCGGACAACATCGCGCACCACCAGCGGGCATTTTGACAGCGGTGAATCCGGACGGTCTAATAGAAATGGATAGTCTGCGGCATTGGATGATACTAAGGCTTTTAATCCGTAGGTTCAGGGTTCGAATCCCTGGCGCCCCACCCATCTGACCTGCGACTTTACCTGTTTCGGTAGTCGCCGGATCACGGCGTGAGTCACTGTGGGACACATGTGGGTCACGTCCCTGCCGGGTCTTTGGTGGTTCGGGCCGTTTTGCGGGCGGCGGACATCACCAGCTGGGCGTGTGGGGTGCGAAAACCCGGATGCGGCCTCTGGTCTGCGGTTATCCGCCCCGTCTATGCGGCCCGCCGGTACTGGTTGATCAGGCCGTCGAGTACCTGTCGGCGTTGCAGGCGGACCTGATCGAGATCGCTTGGTGGAGCCGGGTCATGTGGTGGTTGAGGCGGCCGACGGTCTCGTGCGCGATGAGGACGGTACCGGTTGTAATGCCGTCCGTATGACTGCAGGACTCCGCGGAGATGGCCTTCACCGTAGATCAGCAGCCGATCGGTGCATTCCCTTCGAACGGTGCCGACCCAACGCTCGGCTATCGCGTTGGCCTGCGGTGCGCGAACCGGTGTCTTGATGATGCGGGCGGCGAGTGAGGTGAACACCTCGTCGAAGACCGCGGTGAACTTCGCGTCGCGGGGGTGATGAGGAATCTGATGCCCTCGGCCTGCTCTCCCAGGTTCATGACCAGGTTGCGGGCCTGTTGAGCGACCCAGGTTCCGGTCGGGTGCGTCGTGACGCCCGCGATGTGAACCACGCGGGTGGCGTGCTCGATGAAGAACAGAACGTAGAGCCGCTTCAGATACACGGTGTCGACGTGGAATAGATCGCACGCCCAGATGCCCTCGGCCTGCGCTTTGAGGAACTGACTCCAGCTCGGGCCGGTGCGACGTGGTGCCGGACTGAGCCTGGCTCTGTTGAGGATGTCGCGTACGGTGCTGGGCGGTACCCGAAGGCCGACGCCGGCCAGTTCGCCGCTGATGCGCTGGTAGCCCCACCTGGGATTCTCCCGGGCCAGGCGCAACACCGCCTCCCGGATGTCCGCGCGTGTGGAGGGACGACCCGGGCATTTGGACGGCGAGGTCCACCGGCGCGTCACCAGGGCGCGGTGCCAGCGCAACAACGTCGCGGGGGTGACGAAGAAGACATCCCACGACGAGCGGGGAAGCAGCCGCGACAAGGCTGCGAGCACGACCCGATCCACCGGCTGGAGATCAGGCCGGTTCACCTGACGGCGCAATACGGCGACCTGATGGCGAAGCACCACGATCTCGGCCGTCTTGGCCCGATCACCGCGGCCCAGCAGGACCAGAAGCTGAAAGGCACGCCCGAGGACGAGGTAGAGCAAGGACCACAACACCGTCAGCAGGATGCCCGAGACCTCATCATGCTTAAGCCACGAACCCCCAAGTCAACCCCGGCAGCTGAGTTTCCGCACCCCACAGGCACCTTCCGCCAGCGCGCCGAACTGACCAAGCCCCAGCGCGACATCCTGGCCAAACTCGACATCCCGACCCCGAAGAAGATCTGTCGAAGCTACACCCGCCGCAGACGCCTGACCAGGCACAACACCCACGCCTAGTGACACGCCGTATCAGCGCGCCCGGCGACCTTTCCGCAGCTCACAGCCCAAATCCATGTGCTTTTCCCGCTACACATCTGCGGAACGCAGGTCCCCGGCCATGCTGGCAGTTCGCCGGATTTGCCCTACTCACGCCGAGTTGATCAGGTACGTATTGGAGCGTGTCCTCTCCCTTACCTCGGCGCAGGATCACCTTCCCGGTAGCCTCCAGTCGTAAAGAAGACCCAGCCGCCCGCGGTGTCTCCTGGTGGGCCATGGTCGGCACGATGATGGCGGGAATTGCCGCCGTAGCGGCCCTTGCTGTTTCACTGTTGGCTCTCGGCCTCCAACTTCGACAGCAGAGCGAGCAGCAGGAAATGCGTAAAGCTCGCTTCGCGTCGAAGGTTACCTGGTGGGGTGAAAAATCAAAAGATGGAGTTCGCGTCATCGCAGTTCAAAACAGCAGCTCCGAACCCATGCGAGCCACCATTATTCTGCATGCTGTCAAATTCACCGAAAACTCATCAAATCCTACACCATCGACCAACACAATAACCCAGCCCGAGAAATCCAGGGATGTAACAATTGATCTCGGCACACTCTCACCCTGCGCCATAAGTCGCTATAACATTGGAGCGTTCATATCACGCCGCGTCGGAGAAGATGGCAACTTTAGGTTTACAGGTTACGGACCATCTACCTTGACGATCATCGACCCTTCCGGAACGGCATGGGCACGCAAATCCTCAGGCGAGCTCGCGCTGGCGGATATATTTTCAGATAAACCAATCATTGATTTACGCGACGAACTCGACGAACCACGAATTGTGGACTCAAGCGATACTGCAGCCAGAGAACCATCTCTGGCTTGTTCAAGCGATTGATGGGGGGATTCGCCGCGACCTAGGAAGCTTCCTGGTGTTCACCGCCCGGCTCTCCGACCTCAAACCCCAACAGGAGTTCAAGCAGACCGACGCTTGGCGACGGCGATCAGACCTGATGTCTCGAATGCCTTCTCCAGGTTTCCGTTGAGTGACTCTATAAGCCATTCGGCCAGGGTCATATTTTGGGGATCCAGCGGAGATTCTTCAGGATACTCAGTTGCATCGAAATTTGCATCCCATATCCACATGGGTCCGGCCGGATCTCGGCTATCAATCACAGACCAAATATTGCAACCCCAGTCGAACAACCATAGCATTCCGGGCCAATCATCACGTGTATCCGGATACCAGTCGAGGATGTCGGCCACCTCGAAATGGTGCTCGTATTCGCTGCCGGCCACCCCGAGAATACCTTCGCGTGGACCGAAGCCTCCGTTGGCAACCTCAAGGTAGAGACGACGAAGCAATGGGGGTAGTGGATGTCCGATTACCTCCTCTACCTGGCTGATCGCCTCCGGTGAAGCGGGAGGCAGGAGATTCGGGAGCGCTCGAACTGCTTCGATGATCTCATCCTCTGCCACGTCCACCATTCTTGGATATCGTGGCTGGTTAAGTCAAGGATGCATCGGGCCGTGCGATTGGTGTAGCCCGCACACGACCAGGATGGTCAATACTGTCCTCGGCATCAAGTATTTCAAGAGCTAGATGACCAGCAGGAGAATCTCGGATTAGCCAAACGTATGGTGGAGTCCGCTATCACCGAGCTTAGGCCATTAGCCAAGGCCATCGTCCAGGCTGAAGGTGCGGGCTGTGAACAAGAATCTCTCCCCCGAGATCCTCCCACTGCTTCCAACCCTTCTCAGCGACGCATGATGCCCCGCGATCAGGGTAGGGCGAATTGTCAAGGGACGTCATAGGCCCTGGGGTTGCTCGGCGATTGCTCATTGGTACGCGATACGGGGCGGCAGTGGGCACCATCAGCGGGTACTTTGACAGCGGCAAATCCGGGCGGTCTAATAGAAATAGACAGCCTGCGGCATTGGGCGACACTAATGCTGCGAACTTTTAATCCGTAGGTTCAGGGTTCGAATCCCTGGCGCCCCACCACTTCCTATCTGGGAAAACTCCCCGTCACAAGATCGCCGGCAAGGGCCGTGACAGGAGCGTTTGACAGGGCAGAGCATTCCGGGGCCCTTCATGGCTGGTCGTGGTACCCCATGGAAATCCGGGGAAATCAGCCTGGGAAGATCAGCTTCGGTCCGGTCGGCCGGGTACAACGCGACCCGACCGTCAGGTCCCTTGATGGCCAGGACGGGCACCCCGCGAGCAAGGCCGTGAGATCGCTGTTCGACCATGGTCGGCATCCGCGACGTCACCTCACTCCCTGCGGCGACACGGACCGACGCCTTCTCGGCGTCGACGTCGACGACGCGGCTCCCCCGCCGGCCCTCGGTGACGAGCAGGCCCTCTTCACGAAGCACGCCGAGAGCCTGCCGGACAACCGACCGGCTCACGTCGTAGGCGGCCATCAGTTCACCCTCGGACGGGGTCAGGAGCCCGGCCTGCCACTCCCCCGTGAGGATCATGTCGCGCACGAGGTCGGCCAGCTGGGCGTAGAGCGGCACGAAGCTGTGTGCCTGCCGAAAATTCCATCCGTGCAGTTCAAGCTGCGGGTGAGTACTCGTGGAGGATTCCGCCGAGCCGGTCTCGGCGGCGTATTGGTCAAGCTCGTGATCCGCTCTGAATCGGTGATCGGATCCGGGACGGGACATAGTGGGGTGGCCTGGGCGAGGGCTTGATGGGCTCGGTGCCAGTTGTAGAACTGTTCGTACTCGCGCAGAGCACGCCGTAGGTGCTGTTCGTTCCAGATCAGACAACGGTCGAGTAGCTCGCGGCGGCAGGACTGCACCCACCGTTCCATGATCGCGTTCATCCGGGGCATCCGGATACCGGTGAGCACGGTCTGAATGCCAGCCTCGGCGAGGATCTCGTCTATGAGAGAGGGGGAACTTGCCGTCCCGGTCACGGGTCAGATAGCGCGGCTGAGGCTGCTCATCCGGCCGGATACTGTCATGCGCTTGCACCGCGACCTCGTGCGACGGCGTCATGCTCGTGCCTGCGCGCCGAACGGCGCGGGCGCCCGCCAACCGTCCGTTCCACCCGCGCCCTCGTCCTCCGTTTGGTCCGGGAGAATCCGTCCTGGGGCTACCGAAGGGCGCACGGAGAGCTCGCCACGCTCGGCATCAAGATGGCACCGTCCACTGCGATTTCATCGAGACCGTAACCCTCGACGGGCGGCCCAGTACATCCTGGCCGTCATCGACCACGCCACCAGACGCATCCGGGTGCTCTGGCACCACCGCCCACCCGACGGGGAATTGGGTTGTGCAAGCCGTCATGAATCTTGCGACGGATCTGGAGGACGCCGGTTGCCGGGCCGGCGCAGGACGTCGTGGGGCAGCGGCGTCAGGAGGGCGGCGAGGAAGGCTCGTTCCTCGGGAGCGAACCTCACCCGGGTGTCGGCGCCGAGTTGCCGTTCGAGGATGGTGATCTGGTGGCGCAAGGCAAGAATCTCGATGTCCTTGTCACGATCTCCCATCGGGAGCAACCGCAGCGCCGCGAAAGTGTTCGTGACGGCGAGATAGGCCAGGCGAAAGAGCACAATCGGTCATCCTGCACTGTCTCCTCTTCAGACGCCGAAGCCTGCCTACGAGAGAAGCACCGCAAGGCCGTGACCTGGACGGATGGAATTATCGGCAGGAGCAGTGTCGCCAACGGGGATGAGCAGCGCGGCACTCGGCCGGGGTGGCATGTAATACGCCTTGGAACGTCCAATTTCGGCCCGGCACAGGGCCGACGCCTCAGCACGCCGCTGGCACAGGCCGATCACGTCAACAACGTGCGAGATCTGAGCCATGGCCCGAACGCGGGAGACCGCCACAGCACCCCGCCTTGGTGGGTAGACGCTCATGGCCCGAACGCCACGCGCCCAGCCTGGACTCATACATCAGGGAGTCCTTAATTCCTGGCACTGTGTCCTAAATTCCACGCCGGACCCCTGCGTGCTAGGAATTGTTACCATCTCAACTACTTGCCATAGCTACGGAGCGAGCTAGATCGACTTTCCGAATGAACCTGCCCTGAACGGCTCACCTACCCACGAAGGACCCCTGATGATGTCTCATCGATCGGGACCTCCGGTGACGTTATCAGAGCTCTCCGAACTCTTTTCCGTCGAGGCGAACAGAGAAGAACTCATAGGAGTGGAAGTTGAGCATGGTCTCGTAGACCCTCGCTCTGGTGTGAGCGTTCCCTACCACGGGCCACGTGGCGCTCAGGCACTGCTGACAGCACTGCACGCGCACTTTGGTGGCACATTCGGCCTCGACGGGGAACACGTGGTAAGCCTCACCCTGCCTGACGGGGCTGCGTTTTCACTGGAAACCGGATGCGCCTTGGAGTACGCATCTGCACCGAACTCCGATCTCCGCAGCATGATCATGATCACGCGAACTCACCTGGAGGAGGCGGCGGCAGTCGCCGCTGGTCTCGATATCGCCCTGCTCTCCGGCGCTTCCATACCGTTCACACCGGTCAGCCGAATACCATGGCTTCCGAAGCCGAGAGTTCAGTTGATGCGCGACTATTTTGCCGGCCTGGGTGACGCCGGAGCTTACGGCGATGCGGTCATGGGCGTCACTTTATCGACACAGACGTCTCTCGATTATCTCTCCGAAGCGGACATGCTGGCGAAGCTTCGCATGCTGGTCGGTGCGGCGCCTCTAGCCTCGGCACTCTTCGTGGCGTCCCCTTTGGAAGAAGGCCGGGAATCAGGCTGGCTTTCGCGGCGGATGGCATATTGGCGGAAATTTGATCCTCGCCGGTGCGGTGTCCTTGATTTTGCACTCAAGGACAGCGCCTCCATTGCGGATATCGTCGAGTGGGCAGTCGCCCTTCCCATGATATACCGCGATTCAGAAGGTCGGCATGTGGCCGCGCCCCCAATGTCATTCAAACAGGCGATGACAAGCGGTTTCGGTGACCAAACATGGCCGTCATTCGAGGACTGGTCACTTCACTTAGGTCAGGTCTGGCCACACGTACGCGCTCGGCGCACACTTGAGATTCGTTCGCTGGACGGCCTTCCCTGGCCTTTCTTCGGCGCCGGCCCTGCCCTCTGGGTCGGCTTGACATACGATGCCGAGTCCATCGCCAGGACCACAGACCTGTTGTCCGGATTCACCACCGCAGAGCTGGATCAAGCTGCCCTCGATGTCGCCTTCCGCGGCCTGGATGCCCATGTCAGCGGCGTTCCGATAACAGAAGTGTTGACCGAGCTATTGCGATATGCACGAGCCGGACTCACCCATTCATCCATGCAAGGATTACTCGACCCCATAGAGGAAGTCCTGGATTCGGGCGTTACATTCGCGCACCATATTTTGATGAACTGGCGCGGCTCATTTCACAACCGGCCGGATCGATATGTATCCACCTACCGCGTCCCGGTCTGAAGAATGCCACACTACGGAGTCCGGGGTGACATCCGAACGAAGCAGGGGGCCATGAACGCAGACGGACGATTCAAGCTGGTGAGGGCACAGGTATTGAAAACAGGCCACTTGAAGCGTGTCGCGAGCGGCCAGATTGCCGGTGTGATAATCCCTTCGATACTCAAGGCCAGTAATTGCGAGACCATCACAAGTGCGCTGAGGACGCTCCCTACGGGCCTGTACGACGTCGATCGCGTCCATCCCCCGATCGCGCGGTTCGGCCCGGCTCTGAACGACCATCGCACCGAAGACGGCGTCGACCCGATGTATTGGTCATTAGCAGAATCTGCGCGGACCGCATGGCTGAACGCCGGGTTGTCGTCAGGTCCGCTTACTGCGGCCTTGGCTGCGCTGCACTCATCATGGCATCAGCGCACCGAGATCGCGACGATTAGTGATCGGCCCGCCTATGCTGGTGTGATCAGAGAGATAAACGCAGGGACGCTGATTCACAATGACTGCATCATTCGGGAATTTCCATTTGGCATCCTTGATACGCAGATCTCGGCGCAGCTTGCTCTGAATATTTATCTTTCTGTCGGTGTCGACGGCGGAGCGACCACGGTATGGCATCGCCGCTGGCAGCCCGAGGATGAATCGAGCCGGATAGGCTATGGCCATACTCAAACGGTTGTGGCTGATGCCCCCTACGCCAGCTTCAATCCTGAAGTCGGCGATGCCTTGCTATTCAGTTCTGAGCACTATCACGATGTCAGCCCCGTCTCCAGTGGTCGACGGATTTCACTAGCCTTTTTCCTGGGCCTGACCAGTGACGACAGACTCGTCGTCTGGTCTTGATATCGCAAGGTAAGGAGCCAACGAATGGACCTGCTGAGAGAGCCCGCTTGGCAGGGGCTCGGTGCAATCGCTGCGTTCCTGGCGCTGGCTGCTTACGCGTGGGTTGAGATGAGGCGTCGTCGCCGGCCCCCGAAAGCCGGGCAGCCCGTCGTTCGGTGCTTCCCCATCACCGATGACGACAGTGAACACCGTCTCTACGACGAGGTTTCTCGGCTGGTCCGGAACGCCACAAGTACTGTTTATCGTTCCGGACGAGGTTTCAAGGACGAGAACCGCGCCAACCTGTATCGCCAACTGATCCATGCCGACGAAGAGGCACTGCAGAACGGCGTCAAGATCACCCGTATTCACACCGGCCTCAGCGTTGCGGGATCATGGGCATCATCCTACGCTCGATTGATGACCGAATTCCCCAATCTTGAAATTGCGGTCGACTTCGACGACCCCGCGTTCAGTGATCTGGGGATCATCGATCCGCTCGGCCACCAACCTGTTGTTTACATGCTTTTCGAAGCGCCCTTGTCCGCCACCCCTGACACCGATCGGCGCCCTTCGTTGTTTTTAGTGGTGGAGAACGCACAGTCATTCGCACTCAGCCTCGCACAGCAGTTCGCGCAACGCGCCAAGTCACTGAGAAAGCTCCGCCCTGACGATGTGCACCTTCTCGCGAAGAAGTACATGTACTTCGCCTGGGGCATCGACATGGCCGCCCGAAACGTTCTTCGAGAGATACCGGATGCGAAGCCACGTGGACGGGCAGTGCTGAAAGGCTGGCGGCGTGACGTGTCCGCGATGCTCGCCGGACCTGCGGACCGCTCGACCATTCACTGGACCGGTGATCTGGACGACCGTTTCGATGGCGTGGCCTACGAAGTCACGTGGTGGGAGAAGACCGTGCTTGACCGCCGCGAACGTCGCGCTTACAAACCTGTAGAAGTCGACATCGAGTTGAGTGGCACAACCACCCAGGCCTTCACCTACATACCTCTTCCATCGTCAGAGCCCGGAAAGAGATCACCTGCCGGCAGCTGGATCAACGAGGTGATCGACGGGGCGCTCGAAAATGATGTTGTCGATCTCCTCGATGAACTCCGAGGTTTAGGGACAACGGTGAAACACTCCACGGACAATGCCGGGGAGCGTTAGCAGTAGGTCCCTCTCCGTCATAGAACAAGCGAGAAGTCTGCGCCTGCCGAAAACTACATCCATGCAGTTCAAGCTGCGGGTGAGTACTCATGGAGGACACCTCCAAGTCGGTCGCGTCGACGTACGTTCAAGTCAACGATTCGCTCTGGATCGATGATCGGATCCGGGACGGCACGCAGTGGAGCCGCTTGGGCCAGGGCTTGATGGGCTCGGTGCCGGTTGTAAAACTGTTCGTACTCGCGCAGGGCGTGACGCAGGTGACGTTCGTTCCACAGCAGGCATCGGTCGAGAAGCTCGCGGCGGCAGGACTGCACCCACCTGTCCATGATCGAGTTCATCCGCGGCATCCGGAACCCGGTGAGTACGGTCTGAATGCCGGCCTCGGCGAGGATCTCGTCCATGAGTACCGGGAACTTCCCATCCCGATCTCGGATCAGATAGCGCGCCTGCAGCCCGCATCGTCCAGGTCCATCACGAGATTCCTCATCGCCCGCATGACCCAGCTCGCGGTCGGGTGCGCGGTGGTGCCCAGCACGCGCACGCGTCTGGTGGCGTGCTCAATGACCGCCAGAATGTATTGCCGCTGGCCATTGAGGGTGACGGTCTCGATGAAGTCGCAGGCCAGGAGCGCGTCTGCTTGCGAGCGCAGGAAGTCGGCCCACGTGCTGGAGGCACGCTCGGGAGCCGGATCAACACCCTCCCGCTTGAGGATCTCCCAGACTGTGGACGGAGCCACCTTGATGCCGAGCGTGACCAGCTCGCCGTGCACCCGCCGATGGGGGTTCGCCCCTGAATGTGGACACCGTTCTCAGGCTGCGGTAGCGATGCTACCTGCGGTTTTCTCGTAGTTGACCGGTGACATCTGGCCGAGCGCGGAGTGTCGGCGGCGGGTGTTGTAGCGGGTGATCCATCGGAACACGGTCAGGCGGGCGTCACGGGCGCAGGCCCACCGGGGAGCGCCCCGCAGCGTCTCGCGCTTGAGCGTGGCGTTGAAGGACTCGGCCGCGGCGTTGTCCGCGCTCGTGCCGACCACGCCCCGGGAACGGGTGACGTGCAGGCGGCGGCAGGCCTCCTCGAACTCGCGGCTGCAGTACTGCGCGCCGTTGTCGCTGTGGAAGACCGCGCCGTCCAGGCTGCCGCCACGTGTGCGGGCCGCGGCCTCCAGGGCGTCCACGACGAGTTCGGTGCGCATGTGGTCGGCGATCGACCAGCCCGCCAGCCGCCGCGACCCCAGATCCAGGACAGTCGCCAAGTACAGGAACCTGCCGTCCCCGATCGGCAGATACGTGATATCGCCGACGCACCTCTGGTTCGGCTGCCCGGCGGTGAAGTCACGCCGCACCAAGTCAGGGACCGGGGTCGCGGACGGTTCGGGCACCGTGGTGCGGACCTTC
>NZ_BBXD01000036.1 GCF_001570545.1 Herbidospora mongoliensis
CGAGCAGGCGGCCACCGCGGTAGGCCTGCTGACCCTGGTCTGCGGCCAGGACGTCGAACCGGCCGACGGTTCCGACGGCCGCGACGGGCGGTGGCGTATCGCCCAGCGGACCGTCACCGACCGGGTGGTCTCCACCGTCGATCCCGAATCATGGCACGTGCACAAAACCCGCACTCACCGCCAGGACGGCTTCAAGGCCCACATCGCGGTCGAACCCGAGACCTGCCTGTTCACCACCGTGGCGCTGCGACCCGGATCGGGCGCCGTCCATCACGAGGCCGCCCTTGCCCTGGACCTGCTCGCCGCCGAAGACGGCTCCTGCGACGTCTTCGGCGATGCCGCCTACTCCACCGGGCCTCGCCGCCACGCGCTGGCCTCGGCAGGGCATCGCATGGTGATCAAACCCGCGCCGCTGCGGCCGGCCGTGCCCGGCGGGTTCAACCTGGACGACTTCGCCATCGACACCACCGCCGGGACCGTGACCTGCCCGGCCGGACACCAAGTCCCGCTGTCAGCGCCGTCAGGCCGCCACCTGCAGCGCAAGGCGTTGTTCTCCGGCCTGTGCGCCGGCTGCCCGCTGCGCCCGCGCTGCACCACGACCAAAGCCGGGCGCATCCTCACCCTCGCCCCCACCACGACGAGCTTGCCTCCGCCCGCCGCCACGCCGCCACCGAGCCGGCCTGACAGGAGAATTACCGGCGCTGGAGGCCCCCGGTCGAACGCGCCATCGCCTGGATCGTCGCCCGGGGCAACCGCCGATTACGGTATGTCGGCACCATCAAGAACAACGCCTGGCCCCACACCCGCGCCGCCGCGCTCAACCTGCGAACCCTGATCAACCTCGGACTCACCCGCGCGAGCGAGTCCTAAACGCCGGCCTCCACGACCATCTGAGAAATCGCGAACCGCGCAACGTCGCAGCACGCGAACAAGATTTTCAGTGGTCTTCTAGCCGCCGTCCGCACCCGCACGGAGGAGCTCGGCGCCTCCTACATGATCGAATTCGCGGACAACCTCCAGGCCATGGCCGAGGGCAGAGAACGGCGAATCGCCACACCGGCGGACCACGATCCGCTCCTGGCCATGATCCCGCCCTTCATCGCCAACGACGTCTCCGGCCTCCGCGACGCCGCCAGGGCGTTCCCGTCCGACTCGGTCACCGGTAACTACTTCCGCTGCCTCCTGGCGGGGGATGTCAAGGGCCTGCACCGCGCGATCAGGGGCCTGCACCCGTCCTACCGCATCGCCCTGCTGGACCTCGCGGTGGAGGCCCAGCAGGAGATGTACGAATCGACGGGTGACCAGCGCCTGCGCAAGGCGTCGGTCAGGCATCAGGGGGAGGCCACCCGGCTCCGTGAACCGCGCCGCCGCTGGTGGCGGCTCACTCAACGGTGACGCTCTTGGCCAGGTTTTCCGGCTGCCAAGGTAGCGGTGGACCCCGTAGGGGTAAGCGGGTGCGCTACCGAGGGCGCTACCTCGTTCGCCTCGCTGAACAGGCGGGACCTCTGCGGGTAGCGGCATCCGGCCGGTCACTCCGGTTTTGGCGCCCTGGGATGTCCCGGCCGCGTGGGAGGCCGCAACCGCTACCCGGCAGCAGAGCGCGAGCCCATCGTGGAGCAGATCTGGGCACATGACCTCACCTGAACCCCGGGCGCGCCGGGTGGACGCCAACAGCCTGGCGCGGACGGATCACTCGCTCAGCCCGATCCGCGCGTGCAGCCGCCGCAGGGGGCCGGGCGCCCACCAGTTGGCCCGGCCCGCGAGCCGCATGAAGGCCGGCACCATGATCGCCCGGATGATCGTGGCATCCACCAGGATCGCCACCGCCATCCCGACGCCGAGCATCTGCACGAAGGAGACGCCCGCGGTGACATAGGCCGCGAAGGAGATCGCCAGGATCGCACCGGCGGCGGTGATCAGCGGAGCACTGCGCTGGAGCCCTGCCGTGACGGCGGCGACGGTGTCGCCCGTGCGGTCGTACTCCTCCTTGATCCGCGACAGCAGGAACACCTCGTAGTCCATCGAGAGCCCGTACCCGATGCAGAACATCAGGATGGGAATGCTCGGATCCAGGGTGCCCGTCGCGGTGAAGCCGAGCAGGCCCGACAGGTTCCCCTCCTGGTAGATCCACACGAGCGCGCCCAGCATCACCGACAGGCTCAGCAGGTTGAGCACCGTGGCCTTCAACGGGATCAGCAGGCTTCCCGTCATCAGGAACAGGATGACGAACGTCACCACAAGGATCAGCCCGAGCAGCAGCGGGAGCCGGTCCACCACCGCCTGCCGGTAGTCGCCGAGCTCTGCTGGGTAGCCGCCGACGAGCACCTCGAACGGCGCCGCCTGCGCCCGCACGTCCCGCACCAGGCCCACCGGATCACGCTCCATCAGCTCCGCGGCCGGCACCACGGACAGCCAGGTCCCCTCGACGCCCTGGAACCGCCCGGGATCGCCGTCGCCGACCCGCTGCCCCTCGGCATAGGATCCCGCCGCCGAGTCCACCTGGGCGACCCCGGGCAGCCGCGACAGCGCGGCCGCGTAGCCGGGCACCCCCGCCGCGTCGGCGGTCCCGGCGGAGACGACCTGCAGCGCGTCGCTCTCCTCCGCGGGGAACTCCGCCCGGATCACCTCGGAGGTCTGCCGCGCCGGCGCCGAGGTGGGCAGGATGCGATCGTCTGCGACGCCGAAGTTCAGCCCGAGGAAGGGCGAGCCGAACAGCAGGAGCACCACCGTCGCCACTCCGCCGAAGATCAGCGGCTTGCGCATGACGCGCGTGGCCAAGCCGCGCCAGAACATGCCGTCCTCCTCCTTCGTACGGCGGGGCAGCACCCGGTCACCGATCGCGGCGAGCACCGCGGGCAGGACGATCACGGCACCGACCACTCCCCCGATGACCACCGCGATCCCCGCGTAGCCGAAGGACCGGAAGAAGTCGAAGGGCATCAGCAGCAGCACCGCGAGCGAGGCCGCCACGGTCACCCCACTGAAGATCACCGTACGGCCTGCCTTCTCGACGCTTCTGGCGACCGCCTCGTGCCGGTCATGGCCCAGCCGTACCTCCTCGCGGAACCGCGAGACTATGAACAGCGCGTAGTCGATGCCGAGGCCGAGGCCGAGCGCCAGCGTCAGGTTGAGCGCGAAGGTGGAGACATCGGAGTAGAGCAGCGGCAGGCGGATCAGAGCCAGCGAGACCACCATCACGAAGACGCCCAGCACGATGGGCACCACGGCCGCCACCAGGCGGCGCAGGAAGATCCAGAGCAGTATGAACACCAGGGGAAAGATCACCATCTCGGCCCGCACGAAGTCCTGCCTGGCCAGCGGGACGGTCTGGCGGTAGACCTCCTCCCCGCCGCCCGCCTGAACGGTGATCGTGTCGTTGCCTCGGGTCACCTCGGGGATGATTCGCGGCAGGATCTGTCCCCTGACCAGGTTGGCGTCCCCCGGGATGCGCGCGAGCACGAGCGCGTGCGCGCGGTTCTCGCTTCGCAGCGTCGCGGGGGTGCCCCGCGACCAGTAGGAGGCGGCCTCGGCCACCCCGTCGAAGGCGGCCAGCCGGCTCGTCAGCTCCCGGCCGGCGGCGGCCACGGCGGGGTCATCAACGTTCCCGCCCCTGGCGGTGACGAGCAGGACGAGGTCGGCACTACCCGTGCCGAACCGCTCGGCAAGCTCGTTCTGCGCCTGGTCGGACTCCGAGCCCGGCGCGTCGTAGCGGGCGAGGGACAGCCCGCTCACGGCGCCGGCCGCCAGCGTGCCCATGACGACCGTGCCGAGCAGGGCCAGGATCATGACCAGACGGCGGCGTCGTATCAGCAGGTAGCCGAGGCGGCGCAGCGGGGGCACCGGCGGCGCGGTTACCGGAGGGGCATGGGTGCGGGCGGTCATCGTGATCAACCCCGAAGTCGGTAAACTACTCGCATTTAGCGTCGGAATCAGAAATACAAGTAAAAGCTCGCATTTGTCAACGTGGACGGTGATCCGTGGTCGAGACACGCAAGCCTGTACGCCGCCAGGCACGCGGCCTCAAACGCATGGAGGAGATCCTCGACGCGGCGGAGGAGGTGATCGCCGACATCGGCTACGCCGAGGCGACCACCAACGCGATCGCCGCGCGAGCCGGGATGTCGCCAGGCTCGCTGTACCAGTTCTTCCATCACAAGGAAGAGATCCTGGAGGCCCTGCTCACCCGGTTCACCGACGGCAGACAGCAGCACTGGAACGAGCGGCTGACCGGCGACGTGACGCGGATACCGCTGCCCGAGCTGGTTGACCAACTCGTCGATGAGATCGCCGACTTCAAGGGCAGCCGCCCCGCCTACTGGGCACTGCTGCACGGCTCGGCGACCGGCGACCGCCTGGCCTGGGCCTCCGAGCAACTCCACGCAGGCATCTCCACGCGCGTCGCGCAGGTCCTCTCGATCCGCGCCCCGCACCTGGACCAGGAGCGCTGCCTCACGCTGGCCACCATGTCGCTGGCGACGGTGAAGGCGGTCATGCCGCTTGTCGCCTCGGCCCCGCCACAGCGCTCCACCGAGCTCATCGCCGAACTGAAGACGATGCTGGTGGGCTACCTGACCCCCGCACTCGGCGAGTGAGGGGCGGGTCGGCGCTCGCCACGTGCTCGCCCACCCGCCCGTCCAGACCGCAGCGCTCAGCCAGCCGCATCACCGACACCAGCCCGCATAGGCGACCAGGTGCTCCTCGTCGAAGACCGCATGGGTCTTGGCCGGAGCATGAAAAGACTTGCACTTCGGAGGTGCCATCTCGAACTGGTTGACGGAAGCCTCAGGAACTCCCACATCCCAGGTCGGGGGGAATTCCTCACGTTTACGGCATTCGTGTCAGATTCGGCTCGGTGATCCAGGCTCAGCCTGGTCCACGGTCGCGGGGCTTTTGCAGTGTCACCACTCCCCCACTCGTCAAATCGACCTCGGCCCAACTCGGAGCCTTATGAGATGAATTTGATCTTGCCCACGTCAAGGGGAGGCTGTCGATGAAGGTCTGTTGTGGGATTTGATCAGAGTGCCGACAATACTCGCTGCCTTTACATTGTAGATTTCATGATCTTGTCACCTACGCGCACTCAGCAGCGACTACGCCCAGGGCGCCACGAGGCTGGTTCTGGACAACGGCTACTTCCAGAACGTGACGCCTATGCCGCGACGACGCCGCGCAGCTCCGCCAGTCGAGCTGACCAAAAGACGGGCCTGATCAGCGCGCGGGCGGTTCACTCCCACGGGCGTGGGGACCGGCGCACACGGCCTCACTCACTCCAGACACCCCGTGGTTCACCCCCACGGGCGTGTCGACGAACAGGGAACTTGCCGTCCCGGTCGCGGATCAAGTAACAGGCCCGGCAGCCGGTGTCCTCCAGATCCATCACCAGATTCCTGAGGGCCTGGGTGACCCAGTTCCCGGTCGGGTGTGCGGCGGTACCGAGAACGCGGACGCGTCTGGTCGCGTGGTCGATGACGGCCAGGATGTACTGACGCCGCCCATCCAAGGTGACGGTCTCGATGAAGTCACACGCCAGTAGCACCTCGGCTTGGGAACTCAGGAAGTCGGCCCAGGTGGTCGACGCCCGCTCGGGTGCCGGATCGATGCCTTCCCTCTTGAGGATCTCCCAGACCGTGGACGGCGCGACCGTGATGCCGAGCGTGGCGAGCTCTCCGTGCACCCTCCGGTACCCCCAGGACGGATTCTCCCGGACCAGGCGGAGGACGAGGGCGCGGATCGAACAGTGGGCAGGCGCCCGCGCCGTTTCGGCACGCAGACAGGAGCATGACACCGTTTCACCAGATCGCGGTGCCACCGCACGACAGTATCCGGCCGGACGAGGAGCCTCAGCCGGTGCAGAACGTCGCGGGGAAGCGGCGCCAGGAGAGCGGCGAGGAACGCTCGATCCTCAGAAGCGAACCTCACCCGAGCGCCGACGCCGAGTTGCCGTTCGAGAACGGTGATCTGGTGACGCAGGGCGAGGATCTCGATGTCCTTGTCCCGATCGCCCTACGGCAGCAACCGCAGCGCCGCGAAGGTGTTCGTGACGGCCAGGTAGGCCAGGCGAAGGAGCACGACCGGCCATCCTGCCGCACTGGCTCCTCTTCAGGAATCGAAACCTGCCTACAAGAGAAGCACTTGCGGGTGTTCAGCCAGACGGTGATCGCCTCCGCCGATGGCGTCGGACCGGTCAGCCTCCTGTTAGGGGATTCATCACCGGCGTCGCAGTGCCCGGACGACCGCCACCGACACCCCCACGGCCACACCTCCGGCTGCGGCGAGCACCGCCGCGCGGGCCCACCGCCGAGACGCCATCGGTTCGGCCGGGTCCACGCTTTCGTGCCTGTCGCTGCCGACTTGACTGCGGGGGGTGATCCTCGACACCGTGTCCGTGGCCACGCGAAGTCGAGTCAGGCCAACCGCCTGGTGGACGTTGCGCAGAGCGCGCGTGGGAGTCAGCGGATCCTGGGTGGCGGCCAAGAGGCGCGCGATGGCCGGTTGGCGCAGCAGTCGGCGGGCGGCCTCCAGCGCGGTCCGGTCGACATCAGCCGGCAGGCCCGCGTCATCCTCGTCGGCGAGGGCGAGCCGGGCGAGGACGAGAGCGGGAGGCAGGCGTTTCTGATGGCCGATGCGCGCGGCCGGGTCGGCGGGGATGCGACTGCCCACGGCGTCGGCGAGGCCGAGCACGTCGATCACGTGGACGTCGGGCCCGGCCGCGACCGAGCCCAGGCCGATGGTGATGGATTCGAGCACGACCCCGGATCCGGGGGCCAGGGCGTGTTCCTGATCATCGATGCGTACCAGCACGTCTGCGCCCTGGGCGGCGAGCGTGCGGGCGCGCCGGCCGGTGCGGGCGCTGGCGACACGGCTGTGATCGTCGAGGGTGACCGGGTGGGGGTGGCCGGACTCCCGCACCCACCAGGCGCGCTCGTCGACGATGTCGGACCAGCGGGCCGGGGGCCGGTCGGGGAGGCGTAGCCGGAGCCCGCAAGCCGCCGCCCAGGCGACCAGCGCCGCCGGGACTATCCAGCTCACTGTGCGGGAGGGCAGGGCGGCGGCGACCATGAACAGTCCGAAAGTGGCGGGGAGCAGCAAGCGGCTGTGCATGAAGTCGCCGCCCACCCGGACGACGAAGGCGGCGTGCAGGAGTGCCCCGGCGACAGGCGTCCCGAGGAGAACCAGGAGTCGGCGATCGCCGGTGGGCGCCGACCCGGCCAGCCACCGTCCTGCCCACATGGCGACTAGCGCGCCGGGCACCGCGAGCAAGTAGGTCGTGGTGTGGTTGTCCAGGTAGGCCAGACCTTTGCGCCAATTGCTGTGACCTGCCTCCTTGACCAGCGCAGTGTTGGGCACTGTCGCGGCGAAGTATGCCATGCGGAACAGCTGGTAGGCGGCGGGTGCGGCGAGGGCTACCCCGATCGTCCGGGCGGCGGCTGGTAGCCCCGGCCGGCTCAGTGACAGCTGGGTGGTCAGGAAGGCCGCGCTGAACAGGGCCAGGTCGGGCCGGATGAGTGGCCCGAGACCGAGCAGCACCGGCAGCCAATCCACAGCGGGGGGCGAATCGGTGTAGCGACGGGTGAGCAGCCACTGGCAGCCGCCGAGCCAGGCGAAGGTGAGACCGGTCTCCAGCCCTGAGGTGGCGAAGTCCCAGAAGGGCGGCAGGGCCGCCAGCACCAGCGCCCCGGCCGGCCATGGACGAGCCGGCCCAAGATGGCGGACCAGCCGCGCCGACGCGGCGGTGGCTGCGGACAGGCCGAGCACGGACAGGCCGAGCCCGGCGCCGACCGCCAGCCGCTCCAGTGGGATGTGTCGTCCCAGGGCCGCGTCCAGGCCGACGAGCATGGCCGACCACAGCGGGCTGGTCGCCGTCTCGACCCGTTCACCGCGGTTGAAGGCGAAAGGCTGGCGGCCGTGCCGGGTAACGGCGACGACCCGGAAGTTGATGAAGGCATCCTCCGTGGCCCAGCGGCGGCGCCATCCGGCCACGGCCAGCACGGCGGCCGGGACGGCCAGCTCCCACGATCGGCGGTCCCCACTCGGGGGAATGGGCACCCGTTTGGAGATGGCGGCGAGGTCGCACGGTCGTCCGCCGCAGTAGGTGTAGGTCGCGGGCTTCACTGGACCCTCCATCAGTCACGTAGCAGTGCGGCGGTCGGCCTCCGGCGTCGCGTCCAGTCAGCCGGTGAGAAGGGGCGACAGGCCACGCCGACCGTCGTCTGCCCGGCGAGCACGACCTGGCCGGACTCCGCCGGGGCAGCCGGGTCACCGACGTCGGCCAGGATGCCGATCTCGTTGTGCCCGTCGGTGAGGACGATGTCGCCGGGGCAAAGCGGGTCGGTGACCGGAACGGACATGGTGCCGCTGGCATCGGTGGCCCAAGTGATGATGTCGAAGGTGATCGGGTATCGGGCTTCGACGGCCTGTTCCATGCACCAGTTCACCAGCCCCACGGCGTCGAAGTGGCGTCGGCCGCGGCAATCCTCGCCCCAGACGATCCGATGGGCCTCGGACCCGCTGTCGAGGCATCGGGGGCTGAAGAACTCGAAGTAGGGTTGCCAGTCGTGCTCGGGGAGTGAGGCGAGTTCGGCGAGGTACACCAGCAAGTCGATGTCTGTGCGGTGGGCGGCGCGACCGCCAGCGATACCGCCGGCGGTCTGATCGAACCGGCCGCCGCAGACGTGCTCGCCGCACCGGGCTGTGAACACGGCAGGGTCGGCTGGATCGGTGCGCGAAGGCACCAGCGTCACTCCCGCCGGCCGCATCTGCGTGCCGTCCTGGTGGCCGGGTCGCGCCCCGGCCGCGCCGGGCAGGACGTGGGCGCGGTCGGCGACCTGCGCCAGGGCCAGGTCCGCCGCCCGCCGCGCGTATCGCCCGGCGTTCACAACAGGCTCCGGGACGATGTCCGTGCCGGTTCGTCGACCGTGAGAACGGACCAGTGGGTGGTCATGCCGGCGACGATTCGGTCGCCGCGCCAGGCGATGGCGAACACGCCGCTGCCCATGCCGACCCCGCACACCGGCGTGGCCGCATCCGCGTCCCAGATCCGCACCGTCCGGTCCTCGCCCGCGGTGGCCAGTCGGCGGCCGTCCGGCGACCAGACGACCGACACCACGGCTTCGGAGTGGGCCGCGAACGTCGGCGCCGGTCGGCCCAGCCCGTCACGGTCGGGTGCGGGCGGCTCCCAGACGGCGGAGTCCCAGAGCCCAACGCCGCCGTTTCCCGCGCCGGCCGCCAGTAGTCGGCCATCGGGGGACCAGGCCACCGAGGCCACCCGGCCCAGATCGCCGCCCAGCACCACCGGCCGCGCACTGGGTAGGTCGGCGTTCCAGATCCGCACGGTGCCGTCGTCGCCGCCCGATGCCAGCCTCCTACCATCGCTCGACCAGGCCACGGACGGCACCCAGCCACGGTGGCCGGTCAACACGGTCGGGACCGAGCCTGCCCTGTCGAGATCCCAGATCCGCACGGTGCCGTCGTCGCCGGAGGTAGCCAGGCGTCGGCCGTCGGGTGCCCACGCCGCTGAGCGCACCAGACCGTCGTGACCGGTCAGCAGCACCGCGGCGGCACCCATGGCCAGGGTGTCCCAGATCCGCACGATTCGGTCAGCGCCGCCGACGGCCAGCCGGCCGCCGTCGGGCGCCCACGCCACGACCCACACACCGCTGGTGAGATCGGTCACCTCGGTGCCCGACCGCTCGGGAAAGTTGGGATCCCACAGCCGCACGGCGCCGCTTTCCGTGCCGGTGGCCAGCTGCCTCCCGTCAGGCGATAGATCCACCGAGAACACCCGCCAACCGTGATCGACCTGGCTCTCGGGGCGGCGGGCGGCGTCGGACTTCCACACCCGCGCGGTCTCGTCCTGCCCACCGGAGGCCAGGCGCCGGCCATCCGGTGACCAGGCCACCGACCACACGAAGTCCTCGTGGCCTGTCAGCACGACAACGTCCGCGCCGAAGGAACCAAGGAGGTCCCACAGTCGTACGGTCCGATCGGCCCCGCCGGAGGCCAGTCGCCGGCCATCGGGTGACCAGGCCACCGACCACACCAGACCGGCGTGGCCGGTCAGCACCAGCCGGGCGCCGCCACCCACCGGCCATGCGCGGACGGTGGAGTCCCCGGCCGATGCGATCCACCGGCCGTCGGGTGACCAGGCCACCGACCACACCCAGCCGTCGTGTCCGGCCAGTACGACCGACGCGGCCCGCCTGTCCGACGGCGAGTCGGATACGTCCCAGATCCGTACGGTACGGTCGGCGCCCCCGGAGGCCAGCCGGTGCCCCTCGGGTGACCAGGCGACCGACCAGACGCTGCCGGCGTGACCGGTTAGCACGGCTCTCGGCCGTCCCGGCGCGCCGGGATCCCACACCCTCACCGTGCCGCCGCTATCAGTGGTGGCGAGCCGCCGGCCGTCGGGTGACCAGGCCACCGACCAGACGCTGCCGGCATGCCCAATGAGCTGCACCGGCGGGCGGCCGGGATCGTCGGGATACCACACGCGCGCTGTCCCGTCGTCGCTTCCCGAGGCCAGGCGCTGGCTGCCGTGCGCCCAGGCGACGGTGCGCACGCCTGCGTCGTGGCCGGTCAGGGTCGTCGAATGAGGTCCGGAAGCACCGGTGGGCCACGTCCGCACGGTTCCACCGGCGCCTCCGGTGGCCAGGCGCAGGCCATCGGACGACCAGGCCACCGACCACACGCCTCCCCAGCGGGGCCACTGGCCGGAGGGCGCGGGGTGGCCGACGAAGACCCGGTCGAGCGCGTCTGACCGCACTTCTCCCGACCGGCGCAGACGCACTGGCGGGAAGAGCGCGTCCAGACCCTGCCGGGGATCGAGGTCACCGCCGAGGTTGGCGAGGGTCAGGGCGCGGTCGCCGATCGTCGAGACCGCGCTCATCGCGTGACTGATCCGGCGGAACCGATCGAGAGTCTGCTGCCCGGCCCGGAAGGTAGGCAGTGCGGCCAACGCGTGTTCGAGATCGGACTCCGGGGCGTGCGGGCCGTCGTGGTGGAAGCGGCGCAGCAGCCAGACCGGGTCGGTGGACACCTCCTGCAGGTCGAACACATCACCCGCCGCGATGAGGTGCTCGACCAGATGGTCGGGCAGGTAGGGCTCGTCGTCGGGAAGGCTGCTCCACCGTCCGGGCGTGACCAGCGCGTCCTGGTGGGCGATCAGCAGCTGACGGTGCGCCAGCGCGGAGTCGGGAATCTGCAGCAGCAGGAAGGCCCGCTGCTGATCGTGCAGGCGTACGCCGCCGTCGAATATGAGCAGATTTCGGTTGGCGAACGCCATGCACAGCAACCTGCTGGCCGCGTCGTCAAGTCCGGCTGTGTGCCGCCACAGCCGGGCGACCGTGGCTCCGGGCGCTGTCACGTCGTCGCCGAACACCACCAGTTCGCCGTATCGCCGCCGCTCGTGCTCGTCGAGCGCGCTCCAGGCCAACTGGAGGGCCCGGAATTGGTTGGCGAAGCCGTCGTCGGTGTACACGTCGCCGGCTTTGTGTACCTCGGCCAGCGCGGCAGCCCAGGAGGTGCCGTGGGCGATGGTTGCGCCGAGCAGAGCCAGCGCCAGGATTACCCCGCCCAGAGCCTCGACCAGTTCGTCGGTCTGTGGGGGCAGCGGCTCGGGATGGGAGGTCATGTGGGCCAGAAATTTTCGGGCCTCCTCGGGCCCGAGCCGTTCCAGCGCGAAGGCCGGGGCGTGCAGCCGGGTCAGGACCAGTAGGTGCCGGGTGGTCAGAACGGTCCGCCCCTCCGCCCCGGTGACCAGCAACGCCTCGGCCGCAGCTGCGGACCAGACGTCGTCGATGACCAGCAGCACCCGCTTCCCGCTGAGCGCCTCGCGCAGTGCGGCCCGTCCGTCGACCTCGTTGCGGAAACCGCCTTGTATACCCAGCAGGCGGGCCAGCCCGATCTGGGCGGCCACCGGATCGGGACGCTCCCCGAGCGTGATCCAGTAGATGCCGTCGGGGAAGGCCTGCCGGACTGCGGGATCTCGGGCCAGGGCGGTGGCCAGCACGGTCTTGCCCATTCCACCCGCGCCCTGCACGCCCACGGCGTCATGGGTGCCGAGTATCAAAGAGCGCAGAGCGCCCAGCTCGGCCGGGCGGACAAAGTGGTTGATCGGCAGCTCGGGAACGCCGTGCACTGGGCCCAGCTGAGCGGACGGAAGGGCTACCTCGGCGCTGGGCACGCTCGCGGCGACGGCGGCTCCGGCCGACGACCCGGGCGAGAGCGTGGAGAGGCCGAGGAAATCCGGCGCCCGTTGGGCGAGATCGGTCAGTGCGGCGGCCAGGTCGCCGGTCCGCTCGGTCAGCGCTTGCTCGGCGGAGCCCAGGAACTGCAACGCGGCGATGGCGGGCACGCTGCCCCACGGGCACGGCCGGACGTAGACCGGCGCCACGCGTCGGCCCCGCGTCAACAGCCGGGGCAGTTCCTTCTCCATGATGAACTCGGAGGTCAGCGAGTCTTCGCTGATCAGGAGCAGGCTCGCGGCGGCGCCGTCCAGGGCGAGGTCCAATTCCTCGTTCCATTCTCCCGCGACCATGGTCTGGTCCCACCAAACGCGGTAGCCCCGCTCATTCAGCACCAGGCCCAGCATCAGCACCAGGCGACGGCACAGTTCCCTGTCCTCGCGCGCGTAGGAGACGAAAACATGCGGGCGATCGGGACGCGTGCTGCTCATTCGTCGAAGCGTAGAGGCACGCCCTCGGCAGCGGTACTTTCCCGCGCGGTTGATCAGCGTCGCCCGGACAATCGTGGCGGCGCTGTGCCGTTGGTCCGAGTACGGAGCCGAGGAATGGGCGGGCCTGTCAACGTCGGAGAAATGAATGGACAATGAATCTCCCGGCGCAGGGCCACCTGAGGCCATCCAGATGCCTGTCTTCCAATGGCGCAGTGGGGCACGAAAACCTAAGCTTGAGAATCGCGGAGTTCTTATCACACGTGGCCGCCGATAATGCCATTTCGGCGTGGCCTTAACTGGGGGCCACTATGGCGGGGCGTTACCGGACCATTTCTCAGCTGATTCAAACGGCCCGACCCCGGCAGTGGGCGAAGAATGTTCTCGTGATGTTCCCCGGCCTCATCGGCGGGACCGTGTTCGAGCCGCAGGCCGCGCTGGCGTTCGGCATCGCGTTCGCCGCGTTCTGCCTCGCCGCCTCGGGTGTGTACTTCGTCAATGACGTACGGGACGCCGAACAGGACCGGCAGCACGACACCAAGCGGTCCCGGCCGGTCGCGGCCAGAACCCTGTCTCCCTCCTTGGCGCTCGTCGTCGGCGGTTGCCTGGTCATCAGCGGTCTCGGCCTCGGGTTCGCCGTACGCGCCGGGCCGGTGATCGCCCTCTATATAGCGATCTCGCTCGCGTACTGCATAGTTCTGCGTGACGTCCGCGGCGTGGACCTGGTGGCTGTGGCGTCGGGATTTCCGCTGCGCGTCATTGCCGGAGCCCAGGCCGGAGGCATATCGACCCCCTCATGGCTGCTGGTCGTCGTATTCACCGGGGCGCTGTTCGTGGTGGCCGGAAAACGCTACAGCGAGGCCGTCGTCTTCGGAGAACTCCGTGCGCGCATTCGTCCCTCGCTCGCCCACTACCGGGCACCGCAACTTCGCAGAATTGTGCTGGCGGCGGCCGTCGCGTCCGTGGCGTCGTACGCACTCGGCGCCGCCGCGTCCTATGACCGGGACGGCAGAGTGCTCCTCATCTTGTCGCTGATTCCCTATACGCTCGTACTCGTGCGGTATGCGGTAGCCGTGAGGCAGGCGCGGGGAAGCAGCCCCGAACATCTCCTGCGTGGAGATCGCGTTCTCCAACTGCTGGGCGTCATCTGGTTCTGCCTGTTCGCGATCAGAACGCTGCCATGACCACGGTGAAGCCGCTCACCGGTTGGGGCAGGGGGGTCCCCACCTACGCGCGGATCCTGACAGGCGCGGACGACGCGATGCTCGCCGCCGCCGTCCACGACGCCGGGGCACGCGGCGTGCTCGCCCGGGGTGCCGGACGAGCCTACGGGGACGCCGCGCAGAACAGCGGTGGAGTCGTCGCCGACATGACCCACCGGACCCGCATCCTGCATTTCGACGAGGCCGACGGCGTCATACGCGCGGAGGCAGGCGTGACCATGGACGCGCTCCTGCGCACCGTGGTGCCCCGGGGCTGGTGTCTGCCGGTCGTTCCTGGCAGCGCGCACGTCACGGTCGGTGGCGCGATCGCGTCCGACATACACGGCAAGAACCACCGGCAGAGCGGCGGCTTCGGCGGCCACGTGATCGCCTTTGATCTGCTCACGGCCGACGGTCAGGTGCGGGAGGTCTGCCCTGCGGCCGCCCCGGAGACGTTCTGGGCCACGCTGGGCGGCATGGGTCTGACCGGCATTGTCCTGCGCGCGACTCTGCGACTCGCCCGCCTGCGCACCGCCTGGGCCACGGTTCTCCAACGCCGGATCGCCGGGCTGGACGCGCTGCTCACCGGCCTCGACGCGGCCCAAGGACCCGGCGAACACTCCGTCGCCCGGATCGATCTGTCTGGACATCGGGTGCGCGGGGTGCTCAGCCACGCCCGGCCCGCCGCGTCCGCCGACATTCCGCCCCGGTACCGGGCCGAGCCGCTCGCATATGTCGCACCGCGCCCGCTACCTTGTCCCCCGTTGCCCGGAGCGCTGCTGATGCGGCCGGCGACGCTGGCCGCGGCGAACGGTGTCTTACGCGCTGGGGCCCCTCTGGTCACGTCCAGGGTCCTGCCGCTGCCGGCTTTCTTTTTCCCGCTCGATCGGCTCGTCTCATGGAACCGCGTCTACGGGCGCCACGGGTTCGTCCAGCATCAGTTCGTCGTGCCGCCCAGCGCTGTCGACGCGCTTGGGACCGCGCTGAAGCTGCTCGCGGCGGAACCTGGGGGCGTGCCGCTGGTCGTGCTGAAAAGACTTGGCCCGCGCGACGCCGGGCTGCTGTCGTTCCCGATGGACGGATGGACCCTCGCCGCCGATATGCCCGCATCCCCCTCACTGGCCCCGCTGCTCGGCCGTCTGGACGACCTAGTAGCCCGCGCGGGAGGCCGGGTCTACCTCGCCAAGGACTCCTGCCTGAGTGCCCGGCACATGGCCCAGATGTATCCACGGCTGCCCGAGTTCCAGGAGATTCGCCGCACGCTGGACCCCCAGGGTGTGTTCAGGTCCGACCTGGCGAGGAGACTGTCACTGTGATGGACGCGCTGGGCCGCCCCCAGTCACTACTGCTCCTCGGAGGGACCTCCGACATCGGCCTCGCGATCGTCGCCCGGTATCTCGACGGGCGACCGCTCCGCGTCGTGCTGGCGGCCCGCGACTCACCCCGGCTGAAGGAAGCGGTCGCGCGGCTGGCCGGCCGTGGAGCGGTCGTCGAAGTGGTCGAGTTCGACGCGGCCGAACCGCAGACGCACGCGGCGGCGCTGGGGCAGTGCTTTGCCCGGCGTGACATCGACATGGCGATCGTGGCCTTCGGCCTACTGCCCGACCAGCGGGCGGCTATGGACGACCCGGCCATCGCCGTCCAGACCGCGTCGGTCAACTTCACCGGAGCCGTGAGCGTGGGCGTGATCCTGGCCCGGGAGATGAGGGCGCAGGGTCACGGTGTGATCATCGCGCTCTCGTCCGTGGCGGGCGAGCGTCCACGCCAGGCCAATTTCCTGTATGGGTCCGCCAAGGCCGGGATGAGCGCGTTCTACGACGGGCTGGCCGACTCCCTCATCGGAACCGGGGTTCGGGTGGTCGTGGTGCGGGCTGGGTTCGTCCGAAGCCGGATGACCGCCCATCTTCCGGCCCCGCCGCTGGCCGGAACCCCCGAGCGGGCCGCCGCCGCGATCACGCAGGCCGTCTGGCGAGGCCGCGCGGTGGTCTGGACCCCCCGCTCCGCCCGCGTCCTGGCCGGAGTGATCCGCGTCCTGCCTCGGGGCGTCCTGCGGCGGATCCCCTTCTGATCCTGGAGGCGGTCTCGGTCATCGACTCGTCCAGGGGCATCTGGGCGAGCATGGCTGGAGCGGACGACGGCTGTGACGCCTGCGTCCGGCCCCGCAAGCGAGAGGTTGATGGGCTGGACCTGGCCGAGACCGGCACCACCGTGGGACCGCGCCAGGCTGTCGCCACATTGAGAGCGCTCCGGAAATTGCGCTGTGGATGGTCGCGTAGCCGCAGGGCCAGTTTGCGGGCCGGGCTCTGCTTGCCGGACCCGCGTGGTGGATGGGCGGCCAGCGCACGTCCCACCAGGTCGTCGAAGCACGGCGAAGGCCGCGGCCATTCGCGCGCAAGGAGTCAAACCCGGTCAAACCTTCGAATGCCGGTGGCCGTGGTTCAAAGCTTTGTTGTGGCCCGCCACCCCATCCCAGAAAGGAGAGGGTATGGCGGCGGCCGG
>NZ_BBXD01000037.1 GCF_001570545.1 Herbidospora mongoliensis
GGAAGCCCCGACGCTGTCGAAGAATTTCTGGACATCAAGATCGATGACCCAGGCCTTCTTCCAGCACCGTTCCCGGCACCTGGCCAGCGTGTCCAGCGCGCCACGCCCGGGCCGGTATCCGTAGGAGTCATCATGAAAGATCGACTCCATCCGGGGTTCCAGCACCAGCGCGGCCACCGTCTGCGCCACCCGATCAGCGACAGCGGGCACGCCGAGCGTTCTCGACCCGCCCCCCGCCTTCGGGATCTCCACCGCTCGCACCGGCGGCGGAAAGTAGGTCCCCGACGACATCCGATTCCAGACCCGGTAGAGGTTGTTCCCCAGATCGGCCTCGAAGCCGTCGATGGACTGCCCGTCCACCCCGGCGGCGCCCTTGTTCGCCTTGACCTGCTTCCACGCCTTCCACACCAGGCGCTTGGGTATGTCGAACGGCTTCCCGCCCGGACCCGGCATGCTCACTCGTCTCCTCCCGGAGAACTTCCGGTTGCTCGAACGAACATCTCCAGATGAGCCGGCCCCTTCGCTCCACCCCCATTACAGGAGCTTCATCGCTACTACGAGCCGGTCCGCCGGCGTGCGCCGCGACGGTACTCAGCACCTTCCGGTTTCGGCCGTTCGGTGCGCTCCCTCTCGCCCCTCAACCCCGCAAGGAGCAGGGCAGTGTCGGCGCACGCCTTCCCACGTTCCACACAAAAGCCGCAGACCGGACTCACGCCACCTGCACGCCGGACACCACCTGGCCAGTAAACGGGCTCCCGCCAGACTCATCCCGAGATTGCATTGAGACCCCGGTTTCGATGCCGTTTCCTAAATCTCGACGCTTCAACGGTGGTTCACTCGCGTTCGTCTTCCCGGTCCCCACCTGACGAGTCTCACCCCGCCTTTCCCCCAACGCTCAGCACGACAGTCTTCAGCTAACGCACCTTGGGGTGGTTTGACGCCTCCCCCCGCAGGGCGACGCCGAAGGGCCCAATCCTTCATCTTCTGTGCAGCAGCACGTCAAGGCAGTCGTCTCCTACCTCATGACGACTCCTTTCCGCGCGCGTGGCGCAACAATGCCGCGAAGTTAAGGGTCACGGGGCCGTGTCCGTAGCTATTGAAGGTGAGATCCGTGGATGCCCGGGGTGATCTTGGTGAGTCATCGGGAAGGTCGCAGCGGTCAGCTTGTGCCCCACCAGATGGGCACCGCCATGTCCGAACAGGGCCGGCGCCAACACGAAGTACACCCCCGCCCATGGAAGCAGCACCCGCAGCTGGCACTCGGTCCGGCCCGAATCGGCCAGCACCGCATCCACCAGCCTCTTGACGCCCAGGAGCGACCCTTAACTTCGAGGCATTAGGCGACCATCTATGAAACGTCGGCGACTGAGACGGAGCCGCATAAGCTCATCTCCACGCCCTTGCTCGTTGGTTCCCGCCGCACTCGGACATCCGGTGCGTTATCCGCTGATCACGTTGTGCGATCTTGTCGGGTGGCCGATGATGGCCGCTATGTGCAGGCGTGTGCTGATATGGGGCGGGATCGCGGTCGCGGGGGCCGCCGCGATCGGGCTGGGTGTCTACCTGTCCCGGGTGGAGCTGGCCGAGGCCGACCAGTTGGCCAGTGTGATCGGAGTGTTTATCGCTCTGGCCGGGCTGGCGGTGGCGTTGTACGGGCTGCTGGCCGGTAGAAGCGCCGGCGGTTCGAGTGGCGGTGCCGGTGGCGGCGCGCATGACGGCGCGGACGCGGCCGCCAAGGACAGCGGCGATGGGCAGACTCGGCCGGACGTCACGGCTTCGGGTGAGCGGTCGGTGGCTATCGGCGGTGACAACAGCGGGATCGTCTCGACCGGGGACAGCGCGCGTAATGTGCAGATGAACGCGGAGGCGTCGGGGTCGGGGCGGGTGTATCAGGCCGGCGGCGACCAGACCATCAACGAGTGATGACCACCCCAGCGGCCGATCAGGGCGGGCATTGCCGGGACACGGGTGCGTCACGGCGGATGGAGGTCACCGCCTCCGAGCAGGCCTGGGTGTATCAGGCCGGTCGTGACCAGACCGTCAACGAGTACGAGATGGTGCTGCCCGCTGAGGCGTTACGGCCGGTGGACCAGGTGGCGGCGCCGACGCACCTGGTGAATGTGCCCGCGCTTGCGCATCTGTTCGTGGGACGTGATGAGGAGCTGGCCGCGCTGCGGCAGGTGTTGCCGGATCCGGAGCCGGGGCAGGCGCGCCGGCCGGTGGTGGTGGCTGCGGTGCACGGGCTGGGCGGGATCGGCAAGTCCACTCTGGCCGCCCGATACGCCGCCACCCACGCCGGTGTGTTCAACCCGGTGTGGTGGATCACCGCTGACTCCCCCGCCTCGATTGAGGCGGGGCTGGCCGCTCTGGCGACGGCGTTGCAGCCGGAGCTGGCGCGGGCGGCGCCTTCCGCGGTGCTGGCTGCGCGGGCGGCCAGGTGGCTGGCCTGCCATGACGGGTGGCTGCTGATCTTGGACAACGTCACCGACCCTGGCCACATCAGCGACCTGATCGGCCCGGGGCTGCCCGGGCGGGTGCTGGTGACCAGCCGGCTCGGGCAAGGCTGGCACCGGCTGAACGCGCACCTGCTGCGCCTGGATGTCCTGGCCGTCGATGAGGCGATGGGTCTGCTGACTCGCATCGCCACCGGTGACCGCCCCAACGGCGCCGTCACAGGGCCCGTCACCGACCCTGGCGCCCATCCCGGTGCCGCCATCGACGCGGGCCCGGGCACCGGTCTGGATGGTGCGGCCGAGCTGGTGGCCGAGCTGGGGTGTCTGCCGCTGGCGATCGAGCAGGTCGGTGCCTACCTGCACCAGAACCAGCTGACCCCGCGCGCCTATCTCGACCTGCTAGCCGCCTACCCGGCAGTCATGTTCGACCAGGCGGCCGAGGGCGGGGACGCCGAGCGCACCATCGCCCGCATCTGGCGCATCACCTTGGACCAGCTCACCACCACTCCGCTGGCCGGGGAGCTGCTGCGGATCTTGGCCTGGTATGCCCCTGAGCGCATCCCCCGCACCCTGCTGGACGGCATCGTCAACGAGCCTCCATTGCTGCAGCAGGCATTGGGCCGACTCGCCGCCTACAACATGATCACCCTCGATCCGGACGGGATCACCGTGCACCGCTTGGTCCAAACCCTCGCCCGCACCCCCGACCCCCGCAAAGCGGCCGAGCCGTGCGACCCCGGTGACCCGCACCGCAACCTTCACGCCATCCTCACCGCCCGCACTGCAGCTGTCTTGCTGCTGGATTACGCACACCCTCAACACTGCGACATCCCGGCCTCCTGGCCCCGATGGCGCGAGCTGCTCCCCCACATCGACGCCCTGTTCGCCCACACGCCCCCCAGCGCCGACACCGCCGACGCCTACGGACTCCTGCGTACCACCGGCATGTTCCTCCAAGGTCAAGGGGCCATCAGCCGCGCCCTGACCTACCTGACCCGCTGCCTGAACCTGTCCGAACGCCTGTATGACCCCGACGACCCTCTCGTCCTGGGCGCACGCGCCAGCCTGGGCTACGCCTACCGGGCGGCGGGGAACCTGGGCCAGGCCATCCCGATGTACGAACAGGGCGTCGCCGACTCCCAGCGGGTCCTGGGCGTTGACCGTCCAGAAACCCTGATCTCCCGCAACAACCTCGCCTACGCCTATGAGCTGGCGGGAGAGGTGGATCGGGCCATCGCGCTGCATGAGCAGACCCTGGCCGACTGTGAACGGGTGCTGGGCGTTGGCCATCCCGACACCTTGTCTTCCCGCAACAACCTGGCCAGCGCCTGTTACACGGTGGGGGACCTGGGCCGGGCCATCCCGCTGTTCGAGCAGACCCTTGCTGATCGGGAGCGGGTGCTGGGCAGCAGCCACCCCGACACCCTGACCTCCCGCAGCAACCTCGCCAACGCCTACCAGGACGCGGGGAACCTGACCCGAGCCTTTCCCCTGCTCGAGCAGACCCTGACCGACTGTGAGCGGGTGCTGGGCAGCGACCACCCCCACACCCTGACCTCGCGTAACAACCTCGCCAACGCCTACCAGGATGCGGGGGACCTGACCCGAGCCTTTCCTCTGTTCGAGCAGACCCTGGCCGATCGGGAGCGGGTGCTGGGCAGCGGCCATCCCGACACCCTGACCTCGCGCAACAACCTCGCCAGCGCCTACCGGCAGGCGGGGGACCTAGGCCGGGCCATCACGCTGCATGAGCAGACCCTGGCCGATCGGGAGCAGGTGCTGGGCAGCAGCCACCCCGACACTCTGGCCTCACGCAACAACCTCGCCGGCGCCTTCCGGGCGGCTGGGGACCTGAGTCGGGCCATCCCGCTGTATGAGCAGAATCTGGCCGACTGTGAGCGGGTGCTGGGCAGCACCCACCCCCGCACCCTCGCCTCACGCAGCAACCTCGCCAGCGCTTACCGAGCACCAGAGGACCTGGGCCGCGCCATCTCCTTGTACGAGCAGACCCTGGCCGACTGCGAACGCGTCCTGGGAGCCGACCATCCGACAACAAAGATCGTGCGAAGCAACATGGCGGCTGCTCGCCGACACGCTGATGCCGACGCTGTCTAGCTGTTGTACGAGGTGCGGTAGCCACCTTGTTTCAAGAGCGCCGTCAAGCGACCGCTCTTGAAACAGCCCACCCGGACACGCCGGGACATCTGGGCGATGTATTGGATCCCAGGACGTCTCTCGGACGTCCTGGGGACGTCCGTTGGACCGAAGGACGTCCGTCCGGGGCGGTGATGCAGCTGTCATAACAGGACGAATGGGAACGGATCGGGCCTACATAATCAGCTATTTGTTGGGCTGGCGGGTTTCTGATCACGATTGGTGTCGCCGTGCTTTCGTTGGGTGCGTGTGGGCGGCAGCATGGGCGGGGTGAGCCAGGGCGTCCAGGAACCAGGCGAGGGATCGCCTGACCGGCAGAGCGTGAGCGGGTCGGCCGTGGGTGGTCACCTCACCCAGGTGAACACCGCTCGCGATGTCACCTTCAACCAGCAGGCGTCGCGGCCGCCGCTGCCGGACGCAGCCACCGTGGCCGGCCCGGCCGCAGGAGCGGGCCTGCTCGGTTTGCCGCGGCGGCCGGCCGCGGTGTTCGCCGGACGCGGGGACGCGCTGGAGCGGGTGCACGCCGCATTGACCGGCCCGAGGAGCCCGGAGGTGGCGGGTGCGGTGATCACGCAGGCGGCGGTGCACGGGCTGGGCGGGATCGGCAAGAGCGAACTGGCGCTGCAGTACGCCGCCCGCCACCGTACGAACTACGGGCTGGTGTGGTGGATCGACGCCGACACCCCCGCCCAGATTCAGACCGGCCTGGCCACTCTCGCGCGGGCGTTGTGCACGGGCGCCCATTCAGTGGCCGCCTCGAAATCCACCACTGAGGAGGCGGCCTCCTGGGCGGTGAGCTGGCTGGCCTTCCGGACCGGGGGGCTGCTCGTCTTCGACAATGTCGAACATCCCGATGACCTGGACCCCTACCTGGGCCGTTTGACGGGTGGGAGTGTGCTGATCACCACCCGCCGCGACATCGGCTGGCACACCCTGGGCTGCGTCCCCATCAGTGTGGACGTCCTGGACGTCGAGGCGGCCACCGACGTGCTGGCCGCGCTGATCGCATCCGCCCCGCCATCGCCCTCCGAGCGCGCCGACCTGGCCACTCTGGCGCAGGAGGTGGGGTTCTTACCGCTGGCGTTGCGGCAGGCGGCGGCCTTCATCGCCCGCACCCCCGGCATGACCGTCCCCGCCTACCGACGCCTGCTGCACACCTCCCCCGCCCGCGCCCACGCCGCGGCACCCGCCGGCCACCCGGGACAGGCGGTGGTGGCTCAGGTGTGGACGCTGACCCGCCAGCGGATCGCCGATCTGGACCCGCTCGCGCCCCGGCTGCTGGCGTTGCTGGCCTGCTACGCCCCCGACCAGCTCCCCATCGACGTCCTGCACCACCTCCCCCACACCGACGAGATGCGGGTGGGGCAGGCGCTGGAGTTGCTGGCCTCCTACAGCATGATCACCATCAGCCCGGATCGAAACGCTGTCAGCGTGCACCGGCTGGTCCAAGCCGTCACCCTGGCCGACCTGTCCGAACAGGAACGCCAGACGGTCCGGGACCAGGCCGCCGACCTGCTGGCAGCCGAACTGCCCGAGGACCCGACGGTGATCGGCAGCTGGCCTGCCTACCGGCGGCTGCTGGCCCATGCCCGCACGGTCCTGCCACCGCGATCGGACATGATGCACCAGGTGATCGCCTACCTGGACGCCAGCGGCGACTACACCACGGCCAAGACCCTGCAACACCAGCGCTACCAAGCCCAGCTCGACCACCACGGACCTGAACACCCCGACACATTGGACGCCCAGGCCGACCTGGCCTACTACACCGTGCTAGTGGGGGATATGGTCGCGGCGCGTGACCAGTTCGCCGCGCTGCTGCCCATCCGCGAACGCGTCCTGGGTGCCGAACACCCCGACACGCTGACCGACCGTGCCAACCTCGCCTACTTGATGGGGGAGGCGGGGGACGTGGCCGGGGCGCGTGACCAGTTCGCCGCGCTGCTGCCCATCAGCGAACGCGTCTGGGGCGCCGACCACCCCGAAACGCTGACCGACCGAGCCAACCTCGCCCGCTGGATGGGGGAGGCGGGGGACGTGGCCGGGGCGCGGGATCAATTGGCCGCGCTGCTGCCCATCCGCGAACGCGTCTCCGGCGCCGAACACCCCGACACGCTGACCGCCCGCGCCAACCTCGCCTCCTGGACGGGGGAGGCGGGGGACGTGGCCGGGGCGCGTGACCAGTTCGCCGCGCTGCTGCCCATCCGCGAACGCGTCCTGGGCGCCGAACACCCCGAAACGCTGACCGCCCGCGCCAACCTCGCCCACTGGACGGGGAAGACAGGGGACGCGACCGGGGCGCGTGACCAGTTCGCCGCGCTGCTGCCCATCCGCGAACGCGTCCTGGGTGCCGAGCACCCCGACACACTGACCGACCGCGCCAACCTCGCCTACTGGGTCCGAGGTTGCGGGGGAGACAGGTGCCGACAGCTGGTCTTAGGACTGCTCGTGAGTGTTCACTTGATTCGGTCATTATTGGATTATTCGGGCCTCCATAAGCACAGTTATCGCAGGAAGATCCACAAACGCGGGCTGACTCCGTGCGCCGCCCCGCCCGGCGCGATATCGGGCGGGAGCGCTGGCGGGCTCTGCCATGTCCAGCTCTCGGCCCCGGACGAGCTACTGTCACCACTCATCGACAAGGACGGGTGGCCACTGGGGTGCGCTGTCAGCTCCGCCTATTCATCCGCTGCCGGTTCTCACCGACTACGAGGAGGGCGGGCGGCGGGAGACGGACACGCTGCCCGCCGAGCCGATCTAGAAGGCATCCCCGCCGATGTAGCTACCAGAGATCACCTGACTGCCCGCCCCGGCGGTGACCGGCGCCGCCGCGGCCAGCATCTTCTGGACGTCGGCCGCCAGGGCCAGGTCGGCGGCCAGAGCTTTGCGGATCCGCATCCGCAACACCGCCACCGCGTCCTCATCACTGACGTCAGCAGCGACGTCGGCGACCGCGCTTTCCAACTCCGGCGTCCTTCCTCCCGCTCGGCCACCCGGCCCAGCAGTCGCCGTCCCCAGCCGACCACTCCATCCGCGGCGGCGTCCTGGGTTTTGGTCCACACTGCCGTGCCCAGTGCGCCGATCGCCGCAGTCACGTACGGGACCACCTGCGCGGCCACTTCCGCGAAATCCATCCCAGCCCCTCGTCCCCTTTTTCCGTCTTTTGCGTTCAGGTTCGCGCGATCGTATCCCGTGCACCCGCCGATACCGGAATCTCTGACGCGCTACACCCATCTCAGTCCGGCGCCATCACAGGAACGGAGCCAGAGAAGTCCTGCCTCCAATGTTTCAGCAGTATTCCTGGAATGCCGCATATGCCGGATTCTCTATTCGCGGTGTGGGATCGAGGCGCCGCCGACGTGTGACCGCCGTCGTGACACCTCCACTCTGCGGACACCCCCTCGATGCAGGTCGGGCACACCGGCGCCCGGCGCGTCAGGCTCCGCGCGCGTTTAGTGATCAGAAAAGTCCGACAGTTGGAACTCCAGCACGTGGAGCTTTGGCGCGGGCATCGGGGTGTTCGAATTGGTGAATGGTGTCCGGTCGGGAACTGTTCGCGCCATTGGTGCGTGGTTGTGAGTGGCGGGCGCGTTACGATCGCATCCACCTTCGGGGGATGAGAATGGCGAAGGGGAGGGGAATGGCGATGAGTGAGGTCGCTGAGCTGACCGGCCGGGTGGTTCCGTACATCACGGCCGCGACCACCGAATACGGCACCCAGGTGTGGGACATGCCTGCGGCGACCGCCTCGCAGATGGCGCCGACCGTCCGGGCCGATCAGGCCGTGGCGCTCTACGGGCTGCGGATGCTGGAGTTGCTGATCCGCGGTGAGCTGTCCCGGCCTGCCCTGCGTGCAGCGGTGGCCGATGTCATCGACGACGCCGGTGATGAGGACGCGGTGTCGGCATTGCGGTACCAGGTGAAGAAGGCGCTGACCACCGACCCGCAGCTGACCGCAGACATCGCCGCCCTGGTCAACAGCGCGGCGCCGATCACCGCCGGGGCGGGCAGCCAGGTCATCTCCGGCAGCCACATCGGCGGCAACGTCAACCAGATCGGCTCAGCCCGGGACGTCACGATCGGTGAAAACCGCTCGGCCACCGTCCACGGCGGCAACCAGGGCATCGTCTCCACTGGTGACGGGGCGCGGAATGTTCAGATGAACGCGGAAGCGTCCGGGCAGGGGCGGGTGTACCAGGCCGGCCGCGACCAGACCATCAACGAGCGGTAATGCCTGGCTGGTGGCGCCGCCGACGGGATGCCCGCCCCACCGACGCAACCGGCCATCCCGTACCTGACCCCGCAGCGCAGGCACCGACGGGTGCCGACCCCTCCGCTCGCGACGGGCGGCCGTCGGTTGGTGGCGCCGCTCAGCAGGTTCGCCGGGTGGTGGTCGAGGGTTCGGTGTCGGGCATCGTGTCACTGGGCGACAACGCCTCCAACACCCAGGTTCACCTGCCTGAGGCGGCCACCCGGCCGGTCGCCGAGGTGCTCGCCCCCGCTGGTCTGGTGAACGTGCCCGACCCGGCGGGTCAGGTGTTCGTCGGCCGTCACGATGACCTGCAAGCGCTGGCTGACCGGCTGGGTGGGGTGGTGGTGGCCGCGATGCACGGGCTGGGCGGGATCGGCAAGTCCACCCTGGCCGCCCACTACGCCCTGGCCTGCCGCGACAGCGTGAACCCGGTCTGGTGGATCACCGCCGACAGCCCCGCCGCGATCGAACTTGGCCTGGCCGGACTGACGGTGGCGCTGCAGCCGGAGCTGAAGCTGGCGGAGGTGCCGCTGGAGATGCTGGCCGAGCGGGCGATCGGCTGGCTGAGCGCCCACCGGGGGTGGCTGCTGATCGCCGACAACGTCACCGACCCCGCTGATGTGGGTCGGCTGCTGGCGCGGACGGTGGCCGGCAACGGCCAGGTGCTGATCACCAGCCGGCTCGGTGAGGGCTGGCACCGCACCCCCGCCCACCTGCTGCACCTGGACGTGCTGTCCGAGGATGAGGCCATCGACCTGCTGATCCAGATCGCCACCTACGGGACCTCCGCCCACGAAGGTTCCGGCCCTCGCCGGCCGGCGGCGCATGATCTGGACGCCGAGCGGTGGCAGGGGATCCGGGAACTGGTAGAGGAACTGGGATGGCTGCCTCTGGCCCTCGATCAGGTAGGCGCCTACATGCGCCAAAACGATCTCAGCGTCGCCGCCTACCGGCGGTTGCTGGCCCGGTATCCGGCAACCATGTACGACCGGGCGGCCCGCGGTTCGGACGCTGAGCGCACCATCGCCCGCATCTGGCGCGTCACCTTGGACACTCTTGGCGCCGGCTCGGCGCACACCCCCAGCAGCGCTTTGATCTGCTCGGTCCGCGATTCGGCGTAATCGATGATCAGCAACACCGGCGCGGCCGCATCCTTGATCACCTCCAGCCCCGCGGCCGCAGCATGGGGATCCAGCCACACCACCGTCCATCCGCCAATCTCGCCCTGACCAGGATCAGCCACCTCAGCGGCACCGCTGACCTCAGGAGCATCCTCAAGCTTGGCGGGGCCGCTGATCTCAGCGGCCAACTGGTAGGCCAGGCGCGTCTTACCCTGACCACCCTCGGCATAGATCAACGCCGCCCCGAACCGCGGCCGCGACACCCACGCCTTCAACCGCGCCAGCATCTCCACCCGGCCGTGGAAAGGCACCACCGCACGCTGCGCCTCCAGCAAACTCGCCGGCGACACCCACTCCCCGTCCTGCCCGGCCACCCCCCGCTGAGTAAGGGAGATCAGGTGCTGCCACTCCACCGGCTCCAGCACCAGCCCACCCGGCTGCCGACCCCCACCCGAACCTGCTTCCCCACCCGCGCCGGATGCGCCGTACCGATCCAGCGCCGCCCGGAAACCGGGATCAGCGTGCAGCAGGTAAGCCGGAACCGCCTCCAGCCGGCTGTGCGAGAAGTAGGCCGGATCAACGGCGATCACGCCGGCCAGCAGATCGCCGCAGAACAACGCCGCCCCGGAAATGCCCGCCCACGGCGAAACCCGCCCCTGCTCGCCTGCCTGCTCACCACTCATGTCTTCGTGCCGCGGGGTGAGATCGGGGGGGTGGCCCTCCACCGTCATCACATACCGCTCACCCACATACCGGTCACCCGGATTCAACGACCCCGACGGCTGCCACAACTCCAACGGCCGGCCCGGCCGCTGCGCCAACG
>NZ_BBXD01000038.1 GCF_001570545.1 Herbidospora mongoliensis
TGAGCGGCGCAGAGTTCGGCCGCGACCTGCGCGGCGCCGGGCACGTGACGGATCACCCGGCGGATCGCGGCGATCAACTGGGTGACGGTGTCCTGGGTGGCCACCGCGTCATCCAGGACCGCCGAATCCAGCGCCCGCCGCTGCCTGCCCTTGAGTACTCCGGTCGCCGCGACCACCTCGCGGACGGCTTCAAAGATCCGATCCGCTCTGCTGGAGCGGGCCAGCCGCCGCCGGAAATAGGTCAGCAGCGACGGATCGAACGCGCTGTCATACAGTCCCAGCCCGCAGGCGGCCTTCCACCGCAGGTCACACCGCAATGCCTGCACGGTGTCGACGTCCGATAGCCCTTGCAAGGTCTGCAGCACCACCGCGGCCGCCAAGATGTCCGGCGGCATGCTCGGACGTCCGTTGCGCGAGGGATACATGTCCGCGAACATCTCCGCGGGAAACAGCGCCTGACGATGCTCGGCCAGGAACGCGAACACGCTCCCGGCCGGGATCAACTCCCGGCAGGTCTGCCACACATCCGGCCCGACGAGCTCTGCGGCCCACTCACCCCGCATGTCAACCACTCTGGCCTCAGTCCAGAAAGAACGAGGCCAGAACACAAGATCTTCAGCGGCCTTCTAGTTCCTGACTAGTACCGATTCCCTCCATGGCTTCATCCTCATCACAACCCACACATGGCTCAGCCGAACACGCCAACCCTGTGATCTCAATCTCGCACCGATGCCAGGCGAGGTTCGTCGGAAAGGAAGTCAGTAAGAGGCGGGTGTCGTGGCTTCGCGTTTCCCGCTTCGGTGCACTTGTTTCATAGACGGTCGCTTATGAAACAACACTCCGTTCCAGCACCGCATCTGTGCGGGAGAGGGAGAAAATGATGTCGGGCCAGGCCTGCGCCGGGGATAGCTTAGCGGATTCACTTGGCCGGTGGCGCGCCGTGGCAGCGCTTGTATTTCTTGCCTGATCCGCACGCGCAGGGTGTGGTGCGGTCCACGTCCCCGTATCCCTCTGTCGGTTGCCCGGCAGCCGTACCCGTACCTGCTGGTTGTCCCGTCCGGCGGGCGGCGGACAGGTTGCCGCGCACGGTCTTGGTCGTGGGGTGAGTGGCTCCCAGGACGCGTTCGCAGTCGGCCAGGGTCTGCTCGTACTGCGGGATGGCGCGGCCCAGCTCCCCCGCCGCGTAGTAGGCGCCAGCGAGGTTGTTACGGGATCCTAGGGTGGAGGGGTGGTCGCCGCCCAGCACCCGCTCACTGTCGGCCAGCGTCTGCTCGTACAGCGGGATGGCACGGCCCAGCTCCCCCGCCGCCTGGTAGGCGTAGGCGAGGTTGTTGCGGGAGTTCAGGGTGTCGGGGTGGTCGACGCCCAGCACCCGTACCTGATCTGCCATGGTCTGCTCGTACAGACCGATGGCACGGCCCAGATCTCCCGCCGCCTGGTAGGCGCTGGCGAGGTTGTTGCGGGATCCCAGGGTGGAGGGGTGGTCGCCGCCCAGCACCCGCACCAGGTCGGCCAGCGTCTGCTCGTACAGCGGGATGGCCCGGCCCAGATCCCCCGCCGCCTCATAGGCGGCGGCGAGGTTGTTGCGGGAGGTCAGGGTGGCGGGGTGGTCGCCGCCCAGCACCCGCTCCCGATCGGCCAGGTTCTGCTCGTACAGCGGGATGGCCCGGCCCAGATCTCCCGCCGCCTGGTAGGCGAGAGCGAGGTTGTTGCGGGAGGACAGGGCGTCGGGGTGGTCGACGCCCAGCACCCGCACCTGATCTGCCAGGTTCTGCTCGTACAGCGGGATGGCCCGGCCCAGATCCCCCGCCGCCTGATAGGCGTAGGCGAGGTTGTTGCGGGATCCCAGGGTGGAGGGGTGGTCGCCGCCCAGCACCCGCTCACTGTCGGCCAGTGTCTGCTCGTGCAGGGGGATGGCCCGGCCCAGGTCCCCCGCCGACTCATAGGTGGCGGCGAGGTTGTTGCGGGATCCCAGGGTGGAGGGGTGGTCGCCGCCCAGCACCCGCTCACTGTCGGCCAGTGTCTGCTCGTGCAGGGGGATGGCCCGGCCCAGGTCCCCCGCCGACTCATAGGTGGCGGCGAGGTTGTTGCGGGAGCCCAGGGTGGAGGGGTGGTCGCCGCCCAGCACCCGCTCACTGTCGGCCAGTGTCTGCTCGTGCAGGGGGATGGCCCGGCCCAGGTCCCCCGTCGCCTGATAGGCGCTGGCGAGGTTGTTGCGGGAGGTCAGGGTGGAGGGGTGGTCGCCGCCCAGCACCCGCTCTCGGTCGGCCAGGGTCTGCTCGTACAGCGGGATGGCCCGGCCCAGGTCCCCCGCCGCCCGGTAGGCACTGGCGAGGTTGTTGCGGGATCCCAGAGTGGAGGGGTGGTCGCCGCCCAGCACTCGCTCGAAATCGGCCAGGTTCTGCTGGAGCAGGGGAGTGGCACGAGCCAGGTCGGCCAGGTCCTGGAGGTATCGCCCACACCAGGCGCGTAAGACGAGCAGGGGTTCAGGAAGGTCGCCGAAGGCGGTGACCAAGCTGTAGAGGGCGGTGGTCTGCTCAATCAGCGCTTCGACCGCCGATCGGGCGGTCCAGGTCGCCGCGTCGTAGGGGATGTGGGTGTTGAAGCGGTCCAGCAGAGCGATGGCGTTGTCGAGCACGTGGGTAAGGCGGTTCTCTCCGCTCTCACCATCGCCGGCGTTGCCGCCGGTTTCGCTGTCGCTACTGGTCGTGGTCGGGGTGTGGTGAGCGCGTTCGCGCAGCACCCGGCTGGTCAGCCGATGCATCAGCACCGTCGTCCCGTCCTCGCTGAAACTGATCAGCGAGGTGTCGACCAGATCAGCCAGCACCTGGTCGACGCCTTCGGTGTCGGCGGGATCGAGGTGCGGGTCGGTGGTTCCGTACAGGACTGCTCTGGGTACGCCGGCCTCGGCCAGCACCGCCAGCAGCTCCAGCATGTCGTGTGCGCCGGGGATGGTCTGTTCGGCCTGGTCGACCGACAGCAGGATCGCCGCCGCGGTCCCGTGCGGGTACCCCTCAGCGGTGTGCGGCAGGTACCGGTCCAACGGGTAACCACGCAGCAGACCGAGATAGGCGGGGTAGGTCAGGCGGCGCCGGTGGATGTAGGCGCCGGCCTGCCCGACCGCCAGCGGCAGCAAACCCAACTCCGCTGCCACCTCCTCAGCGCCTGGGCTGGTGGAGCCGGTGCGCTGATGCAGAAACGCCGTCGCCTGGCCGGGGGTGAAGACGCCGACATCGACCGCTTCGTACAGGGTGTGGAAGGCGCGGTTGCGGGTGGTGATCAAGATGCGGGTCGCTCCGGTGGCCGGGCACCACTTCTTCACCTGCCCCACGTCGGTGGCGTTGTCGAACACCAGCAGCGCCGGCTCATCAGCGGCGGCCAGCCAGTCCCGCGCCTTGACCGCCGCGGTGTGCGCGTCATCGTCAGGGTCGAACAGGCCCAGACGGCGGGCCAGGCCCGCCAGCCCGGCCACGATCTGCTCCTCGGTCTCAGCATTGATCCAGGCGATGACCAGCCACCCCACCCGCTGACACGCCCACGCGTAAGAGGCAGCCAGCAGACTCTTGCCCACCCCCGGCGTCCCGGTGACCGCATCGACCACCGCCACGCCCTGCCCCACGACTCGTTCATGCAGCCGCTCCAGCAGATCGGCGCGTTCCTGGAAAGCGCGCGGCTGCTGCGGGATGTCCCCCTCGACGATCTGCTCCACCACCGGGCTGAGCGGATGGTTGTTGATGACGACATCGCCGGCCACGTGCCCGATCTGGGTGAGATCACCGTGGATCCGGCTGGAGACGACCGACTGCCCGGCCTTTGGCTCACTGGAGCCGTCTGCTGCCATGGCGTCATCATCACCACAAACCAGCACCCAGCCCACCCGAACGCACCAAACCGACGATCTCAATCCCGCACCGACCACCCGACGGCCCAGGCTCTACGAAGGAGCGGTCGGCACAAGCAAGCAGCGCTCAGTTTCTTTCTCGGCTTCACACCTCGACTCGGCGCGGCTGTTTCATAGGCGCTTGCTTAAGAAGCGGGTGATTGCTCACCTGGGTCCAAATCCGGCGCGGTGTTTCACCGATCGCTAATCTATGAAACAAGACGATCTTTCGGCCAGGGCCGTCTTTCCCACATGCGCCGAAACCGCCCGATACGGGGTGACGGTACGCGCCAAGTGGGGGGGACGGATCGCGTTGTTCGGTGGTGGTTGGGCGCGGGGAGCGGGTTACGATCACGCTGACCTTCGGGGGCTGGCGAAGGGGGAACGCGTCATGTCGGCATCCGCCGGGCCTGACCCGCACCACGCCTCCGCCAGCGCGGGACCGCCCCCGGCCCCACCGGCTGGAAGCGGCGACCGCCAGGACATCACCGGTTCCTTCGTCGGCCGGGACGCCAACCAGATCGGTTCTGCCCGAGACGTCGCGATCGGCGACCAGCACCACCACCATCACCTGCTGTCGGCACGTGTGCCGTTGCCAGATGCGGCCAAGGTGGACGCCCCGTTGGGGCTGACCGGTCTGCCCCGGCCCGCGACGGCGGTGTTCGTCGGCCGCGAGCAGGTGTTGCGGCAGATGCGGGACGTGCTGACCGCCACGCCGTCGGCAAGAACGGTGATCACCCAGGCGGCGGCCGTGCACGGGCTGGGCGGGGTCGGTAAGAGCGAGTTGGCGTTGCAGTACGCCGCCGCCCATCGGCAGGAGTATCGGCTGGTGTGGTGGGTGGAGGCCGACACCCCCGCGCAGATCGAAGCCTCGCTCGCGGATGTAGCGCGGGCGCTGTGCGCGGGGGCGCATTCGGTCGCGGCCGCCCAGGCCACCATCGAGGAGGCGGCGGGGTGGGCGATGGCGTGGCTGAGCGGCCACACCGGCTGGCTGCTCATCTTCGACAACGTCGAACATGCCGATGATGTGCGCCGGTATCTGGGTCGGCTGGCTGGCGGGCATGTACTGATCACCACCCGCCGCGCCGGGGGCTGGTCAGCGTTGGGGTGTGCCGCGATCGATGTGGACGTGCTGGCCCCGGCTGCGGCGACCGAACTGCTGGCGGGCTTGATCGGCCCGGACATCCGCGCCGAGGAAGAAGATTTGGCGGGGCTGGCCGAGGACCTGGGGTTTTTACCGCTGGCGTTGCGGCAGGCTGGGGCGTTCATCGCCGCCACCCCCGGAATGAGCATCACCGACTACCGCACCCTGCTCCTTGAGGAACCCGGCGAGGTGTATGCGGCGGCGGCTCCCGGCAGTGACGCCGAACGCGTCATCGCCAAGATCTGGACGATCACCTGCGCTCAGATCGCCGAGGCTAGCCCGCTGGCGCCCCGGCTGCTGGCGCTGCTGGCCTGCTACGCCCCCGATGACCTGCCCATCACCGTGCTCCACCAGTTGCCCGACACCAGCAAGCTGCGGATCGGCACTGCCCTGGGCGTGCTGGCCTCCTACAGCATGATCGCCATCAGTCCGGGCCGCGACGCAGTCAGCGTCCACCGCCTGGTCCAAGCCGTCACCCTCACCAGCCTGACCGACGACCAGCGCCACGCCGTCCGCCTCCAGGCCGCCGACCTGCTGACCGCCGCTCTCCCCGACAACCCCGAAGTCATCGACAGCTGGCCGGCCTACCGGCAACTGCTGCCCCACGCCCGCGCCGCCCTGCCCCCGCTCTCACCCGCCATGGACGAGGTCCTCGTCTACCTCAAAGCCAGCGACGACTACACCACAGCCAAAACCCTGCACCAGCACCGCCACCACTTCCACCTCCAACGCCACGGACCCGAACACCCCCGCACCCTGAACGAACACGCCCAGCAGGCCCACTGCACCGGACAAACAGGGGACGCGACCAGCGCACGGGACCAGTTCGCCGCACTGCTGCCGGTCATCGAACGCGTCCTGGGCGCCGACCACCCCGACACCCTGTTCGCCCGGCACAACCTCGCCCGCTGGACAGGACAGGCGGGGAACGCGGCCAGTGGGAGAGACCAGTTCGCCGAACTGCTGCCCGTCATCGAACGCGTCCTGGGCGCCGACCACCCCTACACGCTGACCACCCGGAACAATCTCGCCTTCTATTCGGGGGAGGCGGGGGACGCGGCCGGCGCGCGGGACCAGTTCGCCGCACTGCTGCCCATAGGCCGACGCCTCCAAGGCGCCGACCACCCCAACACGCTGACCACCCGGCACAACCTCGCCCGCTGGACAGGAGATGCAGGAGACGCGGAGTCGGCGCGGGGCCAGTTCGCCGCACTGCTGCCGACCCTCGAGCGTGTCTTGGGCATCGAACACCCCGGTACCCTGATCGCCCGATCCAACCTCGCCCGCTGGACGGGAGAGACCGGGGACGCGGCCGGCGCACGGACCCAGTTCGCCGAACTGCTGCCCATCCGCGAACGCGTCCTGGGCGCCGAACATCCCACCACCTTGACCGCTCGAGCCCACCTCGCCCGCTGGACGGGAGAGGCCGGGGACGCGGCCGGCGCGCGAGACCAGTTCGCCGCACTGTTGCCCATCCACGAACGCGTCCTGGGGGCCGAGCATCCCCACACGCTGGCAACGCGTAAAAACCTCGCGTACTGGACACGACGTTGTCAGGAAGCGGATGCCGACAGCCAGACCGGAGATGTCCGTTGAGCGTCCGCCTCGCGATGCATCCGCGGGAAACGGACACACGCCAGCGCGAAGCCACCCAGCGATGCCATCGAAGGTCGCTCCGCCGAATCCGGCGGGCCCGGTGAAGGTTGCCCCGCCGAACCGGGCATCCTAATCGACCGTTGCCGATTTCACCGTCCGACCTGTACGCACTCAGAAACTCTCTCGGTAACTACTGGCCGACACAATTCGCCCGATAAACGGTATGAATTGACCTTCTCCTCTGGATCGGTCCAGGCCATCATTGAGGCCCGATCACATGAGGGGTGGGAGTTGAAGATTCAGAGGATCCGACGGGCGGCGATGGCGGTGCTGCTGGCCGGTGCGATCGGCGTGGTGATGCCGGGGCCTTCCGCCATGGCCGATGACTGCGCGCGGATAGCGTTCATCGGCGTAAAGGGCGCCGGGGAGGACCCGACTGGGAGCCTGGAACGGCAAATTCATCAGAATATGGGATTAAACGTACAGCGGACGAGCTTAGTGCTCAAAACGCTCGTCGGTGACGCCATCTCCGTACAATACGACGACGGTGTCGATTATCCGGCGGTATCCGTATTCGAGCTGTTCGTGCAGTTCGTCACGACGCAGACCTCGGCGAGTGTCGCGGACGGCGAGGCCGCGCTTCTGTCGCGCTTCTACGCCCTCGCCAACACCTGCCCGGGGCAGCAGTTCGTGCTGGTCGGGTACTCGCAGGGCGCGATGGTCGTCAAGAAGACACTCAACCGGCCCGATTTCCCGACGGACTTCCGCAACCGCCTCAAGGCCGTCGTGCTGATCGCCGACCCGATCGCCAACACCAAGAACAACGAGCCGAAAGGACTGGCCCGGCTCTTCAACCTGGAGACCAGCGAGTTACCGGCGGGAATACCGAGCAAGACCTACTGCAACTCCGGGGATCCGGTCTGCGGGAAGCCGTCGCTCAAGTGCGTCGCGAAGATCGGAGAAGCGGAAGTCGCGGTCGCGGACCCGCGCAGATGGAATGAGGCCCTGGCCCTATGGCAGGATGCCTGGAAAATCTGCGACTTCGGTGACCACAAGAACTATGACGAGAAGGTCGCGGAGGCGGGGGAATGGCTCGCGGGCATTCTCAAGAGCACCGACCTGGCGGTGACCGGGATGGAGATCGAACAGCCGAAACCCATCTGCGTCGGCACCACACCCTCGATCAGAGTCGAGATCAAGAACAAGGGCAAGATCGACAGCGGCACGTACGACATCCGCTGGACGACCAACGGTCACACCATCAACCACTTCCTGCCCTCGATCAAGGCAGGTGAGACGGGCACTGCGGTGCTCTCGTTCCACAACGTCTGGCAGGGCACGTTCGACGTCAACTTCATGGCCGACCCCAACCAGAAGATCGTCGAGACTCGCGAGGACAACAACAGCAAGAGCAAGAGACTGGTCGCCAAAAACTGCTGACCGGAGGGGGCGTTCCTCGGAGCGTCCCCTCCGTGGCTCAGACCCGGGTCAGCCACTTGCGGAAACCCGGAATTTCCGGCCCTGATAGGCGATGATCCCGGGCAGGACCCCCCAAACGCGGAGTCGTTCCGTCCTGCTGCTGCCGCTGATCAACTCGCCGTTCGGCATGAAGACAACCGAGGTGAACACATCGTCGTGCCCGCCGAGGACAGCGGTGTGCGCCCCGGAGTCCGTCCTCCACAACCGGATGGTGCCGTCGCCACCGGCGACAAACCCGCACCCCGCCCAGCCGAACGCGTCAAAACCGCCGAGCTCAATCCCGCACCGACCGCTTACCTGATGCGGCTCCGCGAAGACGAGGCTTGGAGAGATGAGTCATGCTCGCTTTCCGGACCGGGTCTGGCGCGATCCGACTTCTGGCTTCGCTGTTTCATAGGGTGTTCACCTAAGCAACAGTCGATAGCCCACCCGAGCCCAACCTGAGCGTCGTGTTTCATAGACGGTCGCCGCCGGGTGGCCCGGAGGAGTCTCACCTCCGGGCTCCCACAGAACGGAACGTAACAGTCTCCCGTTATTCCGCTCGTCTCATCCGATCCGTCAGAACTCGGTCATCCAGGCCCAGTGGGCGAACAGGCCGGGCTGGCGTTCCAGCACCCCGGTCCACCACCTTCTGGCCTTCTTGAACGACCTCAGCCGTTTGAACTTCCGTCGCGCCCAGCGCACCAGGTAGGTGTTGATACGCCGCAGGAGAGCATCAAGCTCGGTCCGGTAGAACCTGGGAGTTCCCCCCTGATTGTGGACACCTTGGAGACTGGATCTTGAGGTCCAGGGGAAGAGATGTTCTTGATGGTGCGGAAGAACTATCCGGAGGAGTTCAAGGCCGACGCTGTGGCGTTGTTCTTGTCGGACCCGGCCAAGACCTACAAGCAGGTCGCTGATGATCTCGGAATCCATCGAGCTACGCTGCGGTTGTGGGTGATCGACGCGCAGGAGAAGGGGACGGCCAGCGCGAGGCCGAAGCCTGGCCGCAAGCCGGTTTTGCGAGGAAACCTATCCTCGGATGACGTGCTTGAGGAAGAGAATCAGCAGCTCAAGGCCCGGGTGCGGGAGTTGGAGCTGGAACGGGACATTCTGCGGAAGGCCGCGAAGTTTTTCGCGGGCGAGACGAACTGGTGAGCCGCTTCGAGTTCGTTGACGATCACAAGAACACCTTCGGGGTGAAGCGGTTGTGCCGGGTCCTGGAGCTGGCCCGATCGAGCTACTACCGGTGGCTGGCCACCGCCCCGACCCGGCTGGCCCGCAAGCGGGCCGACGACGCTCTCGCGGTCGAGATCCGCAGGATCCACACAGAAGAGGACGGCACGTACGGGTCCCCGCGGATCACCGCCGAACTCCAGGCCCAAGGGCTCGAGGTCAATCACAAACGGGTCGAGCGGGTCATGCGCGAGCGGCACATCGTCGGGGCGCACCTCCGCAGGAAGGTCCGCACCACGATCCCCGAACTGGACGCCACCCCCGTCCCGGACCTGCTGAAACGGGACTTCACCGCGTCCGCGCCGAACCAGAGGTACGTGGGTGACATCACGTATCTGCCGATCGGGGACGGCAAGTTCCTCTACCTCGCCACCGTCCTGGACCTGGGCTCACGCCGGCTGGCGGGCTGGTCGATCGCCGACCACATGCGCACCAAACTCGTCACCGACGCCCTCGAAGCTGCGGCCCGCACCAGGGGCGGCACCCTCGACGGGGCGATCTTCCACAGCGACAACGGCGTCCAGTACTGCTCCAAGGACTTCGAGGAGACCTGCGCTCGCCTGGGCGTCACCCGTTCCCGCGGCGCGGTCGGCACCAGCGCCGACAATGCCGCCGCCGAATCATTCAACGCCTCTCTCAAACGCGAGACGCTGCAAGGCGCTCATGGCTGGACATCAGCCGGCGAAGCCCGCCTGGCGGTGTTCACGTGGGTGACCCGATATAACACCAAAAGGCGGCACTCCCGCCTCGGCCAGATCTCACCGATCGACTACGAGAAAACCGCAGGTAGCCTGACCGCCGCAGCCTAAAACCGGTGTCCACAATTCGGG
>NZ_BBXD01000039.1 GCF_001570545.1 Herbidospora mongoliensis
GATGGGGCGGGCGGCGGTCAGATCATGCACGGCGCCGGGCAGAGCGGGTGAGGCCCAGACCAGCCGGCCGATGGGGTCGGCAAGAACCTGGACGTTCAGGCCGTGACGCCGGTGTTTCCCGGAGTAGTAGGGCTTTTGATCGGCCAGGCGGTCGATGGGGATGAGGGTGCCGTCCAGGATGGCGTAGGCCAGGCGGCCGGCTCGTGCGACGGCGGCATGGAGATCCTCGGCCAGGGCGGCCAGCAGGTCGACGCCTTCTCGCACGTAGCGCCAGGCGGTGGCGGTGCCGATGGAGAACCCCGAGGCCAGGCGGGTGTAGGTGTCGCCGTTGCGCAGGTGGGCGAGTACCAGCAGGGCTTGCCGTCCGGCGCTCAGGCGCCGCCACCTGCAGCGGCGTTCGGCACGGCGGGCGCGGATCAGGTCGGCCAGGCGGGCCAGGGTGCGGTTCGACAGCGGAATCGCGGCACGGTAAGACAGCAGCGAGGCTCCCGGTTGGGGCATCGGATCTTGGTCGACTGCTGTCTTACCGGGAGTCTCATCTCGACCTCAACCCCGGTTCCTGCGCCTCCCGTGACCAGCACCGTCACGATGGAAAAGGCTCAGTGATGCGCGGTAACCATGGGCGGTGACGCTTTAGATCATTGGCGCAGAGAAGATCAGTTCTGGAACTGCCAACTCAGGACGGGCGGAAAGCAGCGGCGCGCCGGAGCTCGCCAGGATAAACACGAGCCGGCGCAGCAACCCCCTCACGTGCCAGCGCCTCCCGGCACCATTGCCAAGATAGCCAGACCTCGGCGCAAATCCATTACTTGGAATTAATGTGGATAAATGGCCCAATATGGTAAATATCGGACAATCAACCGCTTGTGCTTCGTGTCGCATAGGATCGTTCCATGGCTCCCCCGAAAAGGAATCGGCGAGCTAAGCCCGCCGAACCCTCCTCACTCAACACGAAAAATCCAAAATTCCAAGTGCTAGTCCCCGCGTTGGCCACGTGTATAAGTGCGATGATTGCTGGAACGTTTGCGCTCCTCGCCGTTTTTGCCGCGCGCCCGGCTGCTGATCCCTCGGCATCTGCCAGTCCTTCCACTGTCGCGATGGGTCAAGCTGCTGAAGCAAGCGCAATATCTACGGTAACCACAACGAGAACAATATTCGTTACGGTGACTGCCACATCGACACCCTCACCGGTTGAGGATGAGAATGACTGGCCTACACGGGCCCCCAACGCCGGAGCCGGAGGTGGCAAACTGCATAGTTCATCCGCTAGCGCCACGAGGCCAGTCGCCCATACAAGTAACAGTAGCTCGATCTCTACACTCCCATTTCTTTACGTCGCAATCGCAGCGATTGCATTAGGTCTTACTTTAGGTTTTGTGTTGCTGTATAGACAACGGCGCAAAATTAGCTAGAGGATGTCTGAAAAGCTGGCGTTCAGGTAGCTGGTCAGGCTGGCTCTTGTGTGAGGTGTTGGTGCGGGAGGTAGCCCGTGCCTGAGCATCGACGCTCTAGAGAGTTTCGAAGGCTGCGGTTATGGCGGTTTGAAGTCGTGGCGATGAAGCCGCTGATGAGTCGGGGCCGGTACTGCATCCTCTTCAGCCGGGTCTTGATCAGCCGGAGGAGTTCGGTGAGGGTCTTCTTGGCCAGGTTGGCCAGCGAGCGCTTCAGGTGGAGCCTAGGAGATTCGAACTCCTGACATCCTGCTTGCAAACGGGAGCCAGTCACCACGTGGGGAGCTCCGCGGCCTGTTCGGGCGTGTGGTGGTGGGTGTCGGCGTGAGGAGGTGTACGGTCCTGTTGCTGTACTTGGCTGCTGTACGTCTTCCGCGGGCATGGCGCCATCCCGCGCATCCCGCAACGCTAGGTCAGGGTTTGCGGCCGAAGGCATGCGGGCTGGCTGTCGTGGGGCCGGGACCGGCCGACGTCGCGCGCGGGCGGTTCCCTGCGTTGTTCGCCCTGGAGCTCAGGGCACGTCGCGCCTTTGGTGCCGCTGCCGGTCCGCAGTCGCTGCCAGGACCGGGCGGGCATGCGTTTGACCAGGTCGGTAACGGTGGAGGTGCCGGCCGGGGTGCTCACCCGGTGGTCGGTCTTCACGGCGATCACATGCGGTAGGCCAGGGCGCGGATCGCGGTGCGGGTTCCCGGCCGCCGTACACCTCATCGGCGGCGAGCCAGGCGTCGGTGACGCCGCCGGCATACCGGCGGGCGAGCATCTCGACCGCGAGTTGCGGCTTGCTCGCGAACATCACCTGTTCGGGGACCCCGGCCAGCTGGCGGCGTTCCTCATCGGCCGCCCACGCGCCGGGCAGGAATAGACGCCGATCGATCAGCGTGTGCCGGCCTCCGTGACGTACGACAGGTGCACGGCCACCTGGCACAGGCCGACGGTGTCAGCTCGCTCAGCGGCTGCCGGAGATCACCAGCATTTCGCACGGTCCGGTGAACCCCCGTGATCCGTCGAATTCGGAAAGGGCGGACGCAATCTCGGCCCACGCTTCCTCCCGCTCGGCGGCGGGCAGGCCGGAGAGCATCTGATGCAACGCGCCGAACGACTCCCGCTCGAACCGGGCGCATTCGGCCGCCGACGCGAGCCGTACTGGTGACGGGATCGTCTCTATGGTGACGTCGCGGAAGCCGGCCCGCGCCAGGGTCTCTTGCGCGACTTCGGGACTGCCCAAGCTGAACGGGCCTGGCTGCCCAGGCATGGGAGGCGGCAATGCGGCGCGCCTGCGGATGATCCCGATGGGTACCGAGAAGAAGCCGTTGCGGTCGGCGGTCGAGTAGACCACGGCTGACACCCTCCCACCCGGGCGCAGCGCGTTGCGCATGCAGGCCAGGGCGGCCTGCTGGTCCGGGAAGTAGATCAGGCCGACCCGCGAGATCACGGCGTCGAAACCCTCATCTGGTACCTGAAGACACTCGCCGTCGGCTTCCTGAACGGCGATGTTGTGTACGCCCGCGGCCGAGGCTGCCGCCATCGCATAGTGCAGGATCGCGGGGGCGATGTCGGTGGCCAGGACATGCCCGGTCGGTCCGACACGGCGGGCTGCGGCGATCGACTGCCCACCCGCTCCGGCGGCGACGTCGAGCACCCTGCTCCCGGTCGTGATCTTGGCGGCGTCGAGCATGCGAGTGGTGGCCTGGCCGAGCCAGGCCTCGATCGTGGGTCCCCACCGGTGCCACGCCTCGGCCGCGTCCTGCCATTGCTGGCGGGTAGTGCTCTTGTAGACCTGTGGGTCGAATGTTGTCGTCATAACCTGTACGCGCCAGAAACTCGACTGTTCCCGCCAGATCCGGCCTGGCGATAATGGACGGGTGCCATTTGTCGGCCGCACCGCAGCCCTGGCCGTCCTGCACGAGGCGGCCGGTCAGGGCCGAAACCTCGTCCTGGTGACGGGGCCCGCAGGCATGGGCAAGACCGCTCTGCTGGTGAAGTTCGCCGAAGAGTACGGCCGGAATGACATTTTGTGGGGTACCTGCTGGGGTGACGCGCCCGCGCTGTGGCCGTGGACGCAGGCGGTGCCACAGCTGAAAGAGCTGGCACGGATCGAGGACCGGCTGGAGCTGTTCGACGCGATCAGCCGGTGCATCACCAAGACGGTCGTCATCCTCGATGACCTACAGTGGAGCGATCCGTCAAGCCTGGCCCTCATTCGGTACCTGATGGGAGCCCCGCATCTCGACAGGCTCCTCATCCTCGGCGCGTATCGCGATGATGAGTCCAATGCGGACCTTGCCGCCCTGAGCACGGCTGCGCAACGCCTGCCGCTGCGGGGGGTCGCCCGCTCGGAGGCCGACGAGCTGATCGACACCGCTGCGAAGCCGTGGGCGGATTCGATATATGAGCGCAGCGGCGGTAATCCGTTTTTTCTCAGAGAGCTAAGCCAAGTCGTGGCCTCTGGCGGAGCCGTTGCCGGAGTGCCTCGCGCTATCCGGGAGGTGGTGTCGCGGCGGCTGGCCCGCCTGTCCGGCGGGTGCGTGCAGACTTTGGAGGCGGCGGCTGTAGCTGGGCCACGCCCGCTGCCTGACGTGCTGGCCGAGGTGTTGGGAGTCCCGCCGACACAGATTGCCGAGCACATCGAAGAGGCCACGGGCGTGCTGAGCCTGGCTGGCTTCGAGCATGACCTTTACCGCGAATCGATATACGCCTCGCTGTCGGCAAGCCAGCGCGTCGAATTGCATCACCTGATCGCCCAAGCCCTGTTACGGCGGTGTGAACGCGGGGCGCACGTGCACCCGGCTGAGCTTGCCGGGCATTTTACGCTCGGCGTCGCGGCTGGCGGCCCTGAGCCAGCGCTGCGGTGGGCGCTGTCCGCCGCTGCCGCCGACCGCGCACGTTTCGCCTTCGCGGAGGCCGCCGGACATCTCGCCAGGGCGCGCGACGCGGCCGTCGCTGCGGGGATGGCGCTGTCCAAACCAGACCTCGTGAATATGCTCGCCGTCGAGGCCGCTGACCGCCTGCGGGCCGCAGACCCGCGAACCGCGCAGGGACTCCTCGCCCAAGCGTGGGAGTTAGCGTCCGAAATAGACGATCCAGAGCAACTCGGCATGGTGGCGCTGGGCATCGAGCGGATCGGGGCGCGCTTCGCCATGCCACGCCACGACCTCATTGCGGTGCTGGACCAGGCCCAGGCCGTGCTGCAAGGCACCGAAACCGCGATCGAGGCGCAGGTCACGGCCGCGCTGGCACGTCAGCTTCAGCACTCCGTGCCCAGCGAACGGCCCCGCTCCCGCCCGCTGGCACAGCGCGCCGTGGAAATCGCACGGGCGCTCGGCGATCCGGCCACACTCGCCGACTGCCTGCTAGCCGAGCATGACTGCCTGTGGACTCCCGGCACAGCGCCGCAGCGCCTGCCCATCGCCCGGGAGATTGCCGTACTGGCGCAGCTGTCGGCCGACTCCGAACGCCACGCCCAAGCGCTACTGCTTATCGCGAATGCGTTGCTGGAGAACGGTTCGCCGGGTTTCCGTCCGGCGCTGGCCGAGTACTTTCATCATGGTGGGCAGTTGCACCAAGCCCGCCAGCAGTACCTACTGCGAACGAGGGAAGCGGCACTGGCCATTTTGGACGGCGACGCCGAACGGGGCGAGCAGTTGAGTCGCGAGGCAGCCGCGATGGGAGAGGCGATCAGCGACCCGGACGCTGGCAACGTCGCGATGTCCCAACGACTCGAACTGATCCGGCTCAGCGGTGATCCCATAGCGCTTCGCCAGTTCGCGGCCGAGGCTGTCCGCTGGTGGGTCGGCGTACCGGCGCATGCCCACGCGGTCGCTGCGGGTTTCCTGGCCCGAGCCGGCGATCTCGACGAGGCCCGCCAGGAGCTGGATCTGGTGCGTTCCATGGGGGATTGGCGGCTGGATCGCTCCTATCTCTGGTCGGTCTTCATTGGGGAGATGACCGAGGCGGCCGTGCGATTGCACGACCGTCCGTTTTGCGCCGAGTTGCTGGCTGAATTGCTACCCGTGGCCGATGCGTGTGCCGTGAACGGAGCGCTGGTCTGCTTTATGGGCGCGAACGCCCACCGCATCGGGCAACTGTATGCCGCCCTCGATCAGCCCGCCCAGGCCAGGCAATGGTGGCAGCGAGCGCTGCAAACCCACCGCGTGCTGGGAGCCAGGGCGTGGGAAAAGTCCTCACGTGAGGCGATGGGCGACGACCGGCCGGTCTTCGTCCAAGACGGGCAGCTATGGCAGCTTTCCTATGAAGGGCGGTCGGCGATCCTGCGAGACGCCAAAGGCCTCCGCGATCTCGCCACGCTCATCAGCCGCCCCGGCGTGGACATCTCCGCGGTCGACTTGGCCGCCGCCGCTCTGATCGACTCCACCGCGCCCATCCTGGACCGCGCCGCCCTCGCCTCCTACCGCCAGCGGCTACGCGACATCGACGAACAACTCACAGCCTCCCGCGATGACATCGGACGTCATATGCGCTTAACCGATGAACGGGAGACCCTTCTGGCCGAACTGCGCCAGGCAACCCGACCCTCCGGTGAGTCGCGCAATCTGGGCATGACCACCGCGGAACGTTGCCGCAAGGCAGTCACCGCACGGATCAGAGACACCATCAGCCGGATCAAGCCCGTGCTGCCCGAACTCGCCGTTCACCTGGACCGCAGCATCCGCACCGGCCTATCTTGCCGCTACGACCCAATCACCACGGATCAAGCAAAGGCATGAGCAAGTGCGCACTCGACTCAAGATCCAATTCCACCCGAACACATCGGACAGCACTGGATCAACCACCTCGAACACTGGTCCTACTGGCGACAACTCGACGACCTCGCCCGACGGGCACAGGAGGAGCCATCGGGCACGCAACGGGCACGGAAGCGAAAATAGCCCGGTGAAACACCGAAGCCCAGGCAGAGGAATAGCCTCTGACCTGGGCTTTTGAATGGGTGGAGCCTAGGAGATTCGAACTCCTGACATCCTGCTTGCAAAGCAAATCGAACACACGTTTCATTAAGGTGGTATAGCCCCCGACCGGCGCAGCAGCGTTCACGAGCGTCCACCAACGTCCGTGATCGTCTGCCACGATTGTCACGCAGTTGGTCCCTCAGACAGAGACGCGTGGGCAGCGGCGAGATGGTCGTGCAGGACCGCGTGGCGGAACTGGTAGACCGGGCCGACGGCGCGCAGCAGCCCCAGGCGATGGGCGTCATCGAGGAAGTCCATGATTCGCAAAGGAAGCCGTCGTGCCAGCCAATCGGGCGACTTTGAACCTACAAGTTAGCCAGGCATGGTGATGTCCAGATGAGGCCCCCCGATTGGGAGGCCGACCATCAGCCCGAACACGAGTCCCCATGCGAGGCCCGCGCCCACCGCCAAGATGGCCGGCACGGCGACGGCGATCCGCCAGCCCGGCCTAGAGAAACGTAATATGTCTGGAGTTACGCATGATCGCTCTCTGATATAGCTCCAGAATGATTCCTCTAGGAGTACCACTTTTCATCAGATTTCCTGTATGGAGCAAAGCTGGCCAACTGTGCCATAGCCCGCACGCATGCCCAAGTTCATGCATAGGTGTTGTCGGTCGCGGCTCGGGAGCTCCCTTAGTAGATTGCATGCCTACGCGATCCACTACCACGTAATCACTTAGCAGCGAGATCGAGCATCCAACCTTGTCTTCAACATCATCGACAACGAAGATGGTGATAGGTGCGCCGTAGCCTAACAGAGCCTGCGAGCGATTTGTAGCCGCGTTGTATCGGAAGTACTTGCCAGCTTCCTGGAAATCTTCTCGCCAAGCACCAGTGCCGCATCGCACATGAAGTGCAGCCTGCGGCGCAGGGAAGGGCAGTGTTTCAACCAGGACACCACCAGCTGCCCTTACGCGCGTATTTAGTTGCTCCCTGAAGCATTTCTTTATTACGGCAATAGCGTCATCTAGCTCCTGCTTCTGGGCAGCCAGGTCCCGTTGGGGAAGGCGGCCATCGGCAATGATCGCGCGCCCATCAGCGCCGCGAAGGATTACAATCCGCACGCGGACCCGCTTTGGAAGCATGATACCAAAAAAGGTAAGTACGAAATCAACTACCCCAAACGCCCTGTTCACTATCTCAAAAACAAAATTGCCAAGCTCGTCCAGGATGCCTGTTAAGGCATCGGCAACAGATTCGTACCATGGTTTCGAGTTAAACTTACCCTTATCCCTTAACCATTTTAGATTAATGCCATACCGACGCGGATCGTAGAACACATAATCATTAGCTACAGTGTTATAGAGGCCGACCGGATTGGCGATATCGACCGGCGTATTGACCAATGAAGGATTGCCGAGTAAGCGCCATTCATACACCGGCTCATCTGACCATTTAAGATTGATCCCATACTCGCGTTCTCCGTAGCGGAGATAGCCGCCACCTCGAACGTTAATCGCCACTCGCTCGCCATAAAGAATCGCACTCGGGGCGCCGCTCGCAGCCAGAAATCGAATACTTGGAGTTGCCGGTTCTGGATCCTCCCATACAAGATTGATTCCGTATTCACGCTCCCCGTACACTAAGCGCTGGAATACGGTTTCATTGAAAAGATCATAGCTGGGCTCATTATTTGAAAGAATCGACGTGACAGAGTTGTCGCTGGGAATGACAAACCAGTTCACTTGATCACTCATCTAGCACCTCGCCCAAGTATCTCCGCCCAGCACACGCATGACATGACGTTGTGCTAACACCGCTAGAGAGCGTTAAGGGCTTGGGTTACGGGCTTGTGGTGGTCTGGGAGAGCTGACCGCGACTGGTTGCGGGGTTATGCAGGTGGGATGAGGTATCCCGACAGTGGCGGGCTGACCGCCGAGCAGCGTGTGAAGCGGGAAGTGGTGCGGTTACGGGCGGCCGACCGGTTCGCCGAAGGCGCCACCGACGCACAGGTGGCGCGGGAGTTCCGGGTGTCGCGAATGTCGGCCAACCGGTGGCGGCACGCCTTTGAGTCCGCCGGCCGTGAAGGACTGCTGTCCAAGGGGCCGGGCGGGGAGGTCTGCCGGCTCGACCCGGACCAGGTGGCGGAGCTGGAGACAGCGCTGGAGGCCGGACCGGCCGTGCACGGGTGGGACGATCAGTGCTGGACGTTGTCCCGGATCGCCGAGGTGGTGCGCCGCCGATTCGGGGTCGGCTACACCCCGGCCGGGATCTGGTACCTGCTGCGGCGGGCGGGATGGTCCTGGCAGGCGCCCTCCCGCAGGGCGGCCGAACGCGATGAACAGGCCATTGCCGCCTGGAAGGACGAGCAGTGGCCGATCATAAAAGGACCGCGACCCGGTTGGGGGCCTGGCTCTGCTTCGAAGACGAGGCGGCCCAGACCTTGAGATCACCCAAGGGC
>NZ_BBXD01000040.1 GCF_001570545.1 Herbidospora mongoliensis
CCGCAGCCACGACTACAAACGTCACGGCACCATCGACCTGTTCGCCGCTCTCAACACCGCGACCGGCCAGGTGATCGGGAAGCTGTCGGCCCGGCACCGGGCCGAGGACATCCGCGACTTTTTGGCCGAGATTGACCGGCGCACCGAACCCGCTCTGGACATCCACGTGATCTGCGACAACCTGTCCGCGCACAAGACGCCGGCGATCCGCCGCTGGCTGCTGGACCATCCCCGCTTCCAGCTGCACTTCACCCCGACCTATTCCTCCTGGATCAACCAGGTCGAACGATGGTTCGCCGAACTCCAGCGGCGTTGCCTCCAACGCGGGGTCTTCTGTTCTGTGGACGAGTTGACCACCGCGCTGGAGAACTGGATCGAGGTGTGGAACGCCCACGCCCGGCCCTTCACCTGGACCGCGACCGCAGACCAGATCATCGATCGAATATGCCGCTACTGCTCAAAAATCTCCGGACCAGCTCACTAGTCGATGCACACTCATCTCGGCAGAAGGCGCATCGGCCCAGGCTGCGTCGGCGCTTCGTTCCCTTCCTCAGGCGGCTGCCGACTTGGCAGATGCCGCGAAAGCGTTGGACGACCTTCCTGAGGCCGCCAAAGCCCTCGATCTTGCATCGAGGCGTCTCGAAGGATTCGGTGACACCGTCACCACCTTGTATGCGGCGGCCAAGTTGCTCCGCAACATGCAGCTAGAAGGCGCGGCCAGCGAATTGAGGGCAGCCGCACGCGCTCTCCGCTGACCCGGCAGAGAGGCGTAGTCACTCAGTTTGTCACTCAGAAGATCAAAAAGGCCAGTCCCGCTGAGCGGAACTGGCCTCTGACCTGAAAGTTCATGAGTGGAGCTAACGCTTGCCTACTCGAACTCGGCCCTCCGGATCGTTATGCCTCAGAATGATGGTGTCTGGGACCACTAACAGCGACGATCAGAGCCACCGCTCTCCAGCCGAGTTGCCACAAGGCTTACAGTTCCCGCGCCGTCGCACCTACCTTCAGACCCGCAGAATTACGGCCACCATTCCCGAACGCGCCGACCAGCAGGCGGGGTGCCGGCCTGTGAGGCAGCCCCGGTGGCGCCCGCCCTTTGTACAACCCGGCCGCTTACGTCATTCAATGTCGTCGAACGCCGCTTAAATCGGCTCAAGCAATGACGCGGCATCGCCACCCGCTAGGACAAGATTGTCCGCAACTACCTGGCTGGCGTCACTCTGGTCAGCGGCCTGTTATGGCTGCACACGTGATCTACCGGACACGCCGTCGGGATGACTTGCGAAGGCGATCTCCAAGAGCGGCAGCTTGAACCCGAAAGAAGTTGTAATCAGCTCCCTGGGTCGAAGTCGTCTTTCCTCGGGTGATGCTTGACGTTGCGGCTTCCATTGATGCTTTACACCTGTTCGGCTGACCTGGCTTCTTGGGTGATTGGTAGCGGTCGCCCAGCGCGCGGAGACCGTTCTTGATGGTCAGATTGTTGCCTTCCCGGTCAATGCGACGGTTGTCACGCCAGGAGTACATCAGTGCCGTCACCGCCGGATCATGAGCGGCGGTCGAGACCATCACTGGGTCTACGAAACGATGAACAAGGTTCAGGTCGCTCCTCGTTGGGCTCCGCGCGCCCCAATGGATCGGCCTTGAAAGAGGCGCCCAACGATGTAAGTCGCCACTGGCGGACCGGGAGCAGGAACATCCACCTGCCAACCTCCAGGAAAGCCCACCTCTGAAAAGCGGATCCTCCGGGAAAGTCGAGAACGAGCGAAGCGGGACGGAGCCCTTCGTAGAGGAGCGGCAGGACCCTGGGGCGAATGCGACGCAGGGCCGCGAAGTGTGCAGGGGGCAGCGTGGTCGCAGCCCTCTGGCGCCCGGGGGTGGTGAGGTCGCCCCCCGCAAACGGGAAGTGGCTTGCAGCACGTGGTTCAGAAGGGTCGACAACCATCAGCCGTCCCATTACCCGTGGAGCCAAAAGACCAGGTAGATGGTTTGCGCCGAGTATTCGACGTGCCGACGGAGAGAATTCCGCGCACCAGTGGGCCGATCATCCATCCCTCCAAATCCGTGAAAACAACCTCCCCGCAATCTCGTGATCGGGACGTTTGATCGCTAAGATCCGCCGATATGACCTTGATCCTTAATGCCGCGATAGCCGTCTCGCTAGTGGCATCGGTGCCGTCCGGTCCAGAGGCACTCACCAAGAATCCGATCTACAAAGCCGGTGCACTGCCCGTGGTCACCTGCACCGAAGACGCGTACATGGGCGATTTCGGCACCACGCAACGTCTGGCCGAGAACGCGATGACCTGCCTCGAACGGGCCTGGCGGCCACTGCTCGCCAAGGCGAAGATCCCCTTCAAGCGCGCCAAGCTCATCGTCAAGGACGGCGACCGCGTCAAGGCGTGTGGGGTTTCCGGCAAAACGTACGCGACGACTGGTGTGTATTGCCGAAAGACCAAGACGATCCATATCTGGTCCCCGGTGAGGTCACGGAGAAACGAGCTCAACCGGCCGACCCTCCTACTGAGCGTTGCGCGCGCCTACGCCTACCACATCCAGGAACTCACCGGCATACTTCCCGCCACCCAGAAAGCTTTTGAAAAGGCACCAAAGCGGGACAAGCAGGCCGTGGGTCTCCGAATGGAAATGCAGACCACATGTTTCGCGGCCGCTTTCCTCGGCAGCGTCTGGGACTCCCTCGGCTACACCGCCGAAGGCCGCGACCCAGACTACGTTCTGTGGGTGCTGGCCAACATGCATCATGCGCTGGGCTTAAACAAGGGCAAGCAGGACAACGCCGAATACTGGGCGAAACGAGCGTTCAGCACTCGCTCCGCCGCAGCATGCAACACGTTCTCGGCCCCGGTGAAGCGAGTCAGCTAGCGCGAATATCGACACTCGCCATCCCGAGCCGACGACCCTGCCCCGTCCCATTTCGAGGGTGGCCGGATCATGTGAAAGTCGCCAGCAAGGAGAGCTTTTAGTCCTGAGGGACGCAGCCAGAAGGCATCGGCTTCTTGACCGACTTGGTATGAGACCAGCACAGAGCGAAGCGAGGCGGTGGAGGGAGTGCGAGGGGCGAAGCCCTTCGCCAGGGAGCGAAAGCGACCCCCGAGCGACAGCGACGCCAGGGGCCGCGTTAGCGGACCAGGGGGAGCACGAGGGGGCGACAGCCCTCTCGTATCGGCGGGTTCGGGGGGTCGTCCCCCCGTGTCCGCAAACGGGAAATGGCCCGTGGAAGGTGCTCCGAAGGAGCAACAACCACAGGCCATCCCCATTACCCGTGGACCTAGCGGGCGCCTACTCGAACCCCTCTCAAGACTTGAGAGGGCACATTGGGTGGACTGGCAGCGAGTTCAGCGAACCTCAGGCTCGATCGCGCTGAAACACGCGGACGGAAGGTCGGGGCTGCCTACGCGAGACACTGACCGTAATTGATCTTCGAAAATGAACGGCACGAGCGGAGGGCGGCGGGCTACGGTGGCTCCATGTCGCTGAGCAGTAGCTTGCATGACGTGCCAAGTTCACAGATCACCTACGAGGTGGTCCGAGACTTCGTTTTGACTGCCGAGCAGAATGATCTGCTTACTGAGTCGATCACCCTGGAACTTAAGCTGAAACGCAGCGGAAATAACGTGGCCGACGCAGTGGCGGCTATGAGTAATACCGACGGCGGCCTTGTCCTGGTTGGGGTTTCTGAAGAAGAGACGGGTGAGGCCCGCTTTAAGGGTATTAGCCAACGAGACTTCGAAGGACTTGTTGCCCACTTACGGGATCTTCTACCTAGAGCCCTACCTGAGGGAATCCCTGTCCGGATTCCGAACACGACCAAGCTAATAGGGGTGTTTCGGGTTGACGCAGATGCCGTCCCACACCCAGTTCTGGTAAAGGGGACGATTCTTTACCGCATCCCGGGACACAACGTGCCAGCCGACCGACAAAGAGTGCTTGATCTGGTGGCGCGAGATCAAGCAGCTCAAGAGCTTAAGAGCCCAGCTGGTGCGATTAATTTCCCGCTACATTTCCAAGGATCAGGAGCAGATCTTGCTTTGTGGCCCGACGAAGATACTGCTCTTGCCACTCTGCGATTCAGGGGCGAAATCTTATTGCCACATCGAATCCTTGAGCGTCCGTGGATCGGAAGTGCCGGCAGGCAGGCAGTCTTGGATGTATTGAACGCCTCCCCCTTGCCAGAAAAAGTTTGGGGAATTGCGTTATCGGCGCGATATGAGTCATCGTCGTGGCGGATAGCACAAGGCAAGGCAACGACTCTTGTCGTGCGTGCACCCGCCGCAAATGATCACATCGAAACCCAAAACGGGGTTCCTGTCAGTACGTCAGCATATTTAAATCTCGCCGGGCGGAGTCTGTCACTTCACCTTGGGGTGCGCTGGTATCTGAAGCAGGGGGAAATAATCCCATTGAGTCTCTCTGACCTCTATGCTGGGATATTAGCTCAACTGTTAACTATTGCACGAACATGTGAAGCCGTAGCTTCAGCGGTTGGCGCGGCAGAGCCGATCAGGATGGATACGTGGGAAGGATGGTTCAATCCTTCCCGCAAATATCGGGTAACGAACGTCCTAAACACCAGCGATTTTCCAAGAGATGGCGCCGAAAATCCGAGTGCCGGATGGTTTCCCCCCGTCCGTCCGCAGGGTCGTAGCGTTCTGGAATTGGACACCATGGCCCGCAATTGGGTTGCAGTGTTCTTGCTAGAAATGGGGATACGCGACTTCGAGTGGTGGTTGACTAGTTTGACGATACCGACTTGGGCGTCGGCAGCGCACTTAAGCGCTGAAACCCAAAAATGAAGTCGGCTCCCTAGCTAGCCCCTGCTCGTATGGCGAAAGCGAAGGAAGGTATTTCTCCGGAAGCTGGATTATCTCCCGGGGAGGTAGGCCCCTAGGTCGCCGCCAGATTCGTGTACCCTGCTGTTACGAGTTGCATTATAGAACTGGCAAGTGTTCAATATATCGATCAAGTAAGATCTCGCTTCAGCGAAAGTGAGACGATCCAAATAGTGACAGCAGTTTGCGCAGGATCTTAAGGCCGCCGACTGCTCCTGCGACAAGAACCACTCCCAGGATCGTGGCGTTGGCCACTTGGCGGGAAGATATCCGGTTCTGTTTAGCCGATTCCTGGTTCGGTAACGCAGCAACTAGCGGTGGACCGGATGCGATGGCCTTCCGGTACTCTTCGTCCACTATTTCAACCACACGTTTACGTCGTTTGCTCATTTTGCGACGACTGCGTATTCGGTCGCTTCCGTGCTCTTCCCAGAAGGTCCGGGGCGCTTCTGCGGGGAATAATTCTCGGGCTAGCCCATGCCGTAGCCCCATTTCATCTAGCATGCCTATCTCGAAGAGTGCCTCCCAGTGTGAAAAAATTATATTTATATAGATGTGTTGTTTGTGGAAATAGAGAGGGCTGTCGGGATGTGTGCCCCAACAGCGGATGAGGACTTCATCGTCCATTGATAGTTTAAGGAGTTCGTTGTGAAAGGTTCGTGCGGTCTGCTCTCTCGCTATGAGTAATGCTCGTCCTTGGAGTATGAGAGACACCGCGACACCGGCGAGCGCGACGGCACTCACGACCGCAGAAATTGCGCCGTATGTCTGGCCGATGTCGGCCAGACTACGCCAGTTCAATTTAAATGCGTCACTCAAAATCGACAGAGCCGCAGGGGAGATTAGTACCAGCAACAAAGAGGTGACTAGGCCAGCGCATATTAATATGCTTCTCATGACTATTTGCCCACGTTGCATGGTGCCTCTCAACGCGATCGCAAGATTATCTTGATTTCGGATTGTGTCTCACGCAACAAACTGCCCAGCTTGAGCATCGCAGAAAATCTTAAGAACTTGCCTCACAATCGAGCCAGCGTTTGCGATGCCTCAAGTGCCTAAATGAGCCTTTTCCATCGTGACGGTGCTGGTCACGGGAGGCGCAGGAACCGGGATTGAGGCCGAGATGAGGCTCCCGGTAGGACAGCAGTCGACCAAGATCCGATGCCCCAACCGGGAGCCTCGTTGCTGTCTTACCGTGCCGCGATTCCGCTGTCGAACCACACCCTGGCCCGCCTGACCGAGATGATCCGCGCCCGCCGTGCCGAACGCCGCTGCCGATGGCGGTGCCTGAGCGCCGGACGGCAAGCCCTGCTGGTCCTCGCCCACTTACGCAACGGCGACACCTACACCCGCCTGGCCTCGGGATTTTCCATCGGCACCACCACCGCCTGGCGCTACGTGCAGGAGGCGGTCGACCTCCTGGCCGCCCTGGCCGACGACCTCCAAGCCGCCGTCACACGAGCCGGTCGACTGGCCTACGCCATCCTGGACGGCACCCTGATCCCCATCGACCGCCTCGCCGATCAAAAGCCGTACTACTCCGGGAAACACCGGCGTCACGGGCTGAACGTCCAGGTTCTCGCCGACCCCATCGGCCGGCTGGTCTGGGCCTCACCAGCCCTGCCCGGCGCCGTGCACGACCTGACCGCCGCCCGCACCACCGGCCTCATCGACGCTCTGACCAACGCCGGCGTGCAGGTCCTCGCCGACAAGGGTTACCAAGGCGCGGGCGGTGCCATCCGCACCCCGTTCAAGCGCCATCGGTATCGGCCACGGCTGTCCTCTGGCCAGAAAGCCGTCAATCGCTCTCACGCCCGCATCCGGGCCATGGGCGAACGCGCGGTCGCGACTCTGAAGACCTGGAAAGTCCTGGCCAAACTCCGCTGCTGCCCGCACCGCGCCACCACGATCGTGCAGGCGATCCTCACCCTTGAGGCGATCGAAACCGATCGCTACTCAGGATGAAAAAGGCTCAAGGTAACGTCGGCCTGCGAGTCCCAATTGCACTGTTTTCCTGTCCACTCCCGGACATCCGCAACTCTGGACCGGAGGTCTAGAAGAGGGGATGCTAGAGAGCCTTAATGGCTGAGGTTATGAGAGGTGGGGGTCCAGGCCGGTCTTGGCGATGAACCCGCTGAGGATGCGGCGGCGGTATTG
>NZ_BBXD01000041.1 GCF_001570545.1 Herbidospora mongoliensis
ACCCGTAAGTGCCGTCCTCGGCCTTATGGATCTCACTGATCCGCGCTGCGAGCGCGTCGTCGGCCCGGCGGCGGGCCACCCGGGCCGGGGCGGCCTTCAGCCACCGGTAGAACGAGGAGCGGGCCACGTCCAGCACCCGGCACAGCCGCTTCACGCCGAAGGCGTGCTTGTGATCGTCGACGAACTCGAAGCGGCTCACCAGTTCGTCTCGCCCGCGAAAAACTTGGCCGCCTTGCGCAGGATGTCCCGTTCCAGCTCCAGCTCCTCGATCCGGGCTTTGAGCTGCCTGTTCTCCTCTTCCAACACGTCGGGTGAGGCTACCTGGCCGCCGGCGGCCGGCTTCCCGGTCCCGCGCCGCTTGGGACCCGCGGTGCCGTTGCGCTGGGCGGCCAGCACCCACTCCCGCAGCGTCGCCCGGTTGATCCCCAAGTCCTCAGCGACCTGCTTGTAGGTCTTGGACGGGTCAGACAGATACAAGGCCACAGCGTCGGCCTTGAACTCCTCCGGGTAGTTCTTCAGGGCCATCAGTGACATCTCTTCCCCTGGACCTCAAGATCCAGTCTCCAAGGTGTCCACACTCAGGGGTGAGGCCCCGGTTTCCCAACGGCTGTGACTCATCACGTCCTCCTCTCGAATACATGCGTGACGGTGAGGCCGTGCTCTGCCTCGCACCGCTACTTGGCGGCGATCGCCCGGTCGATGTCGGTGATCTGCGTTCCGTCCTGTGTCTTGTGACCGTGAGGACCACAATCACTTTGTTGGACGGCTTCCAAAAGGTCAATCGCCAGGTCGTCCGGTCGAGAGCAACACGCAGTTCCCGTACACCGTCGGCTTCCTCGTTAGCGCCTGCGGCTCTGCTCTCAGCACAGCGATCTTCCTAGAGCCGGAGTGCCCCCGCCCGAGGCTTCTTGTCACCATCAGTCGCCCAGCCCGCCCTCGCCGCCCGACGATGCCCGGCCCTCACCTCTCCCGGCTCCTGTAGGTGGCCCGCAGGTCGATCAACTTCTCCCTGGCCACCTCGTCCAAGGCCCGACGCTGATCCGGGTCCTCCTCCCAGGTGGCTTCCGCGCACAGGACCCTGGCCGCCTCGTGCGGCTCGGCGTCGCGCACCAAGTGCCAGACGGTGTCGCCGCAGCCGCGCCTGCCGTGATCGCGGCGCAGGACCGTGACGATGCCGGAGACGAGGATCTGCCTGGTCCACGGGTTCCTGGCCAGGACCTGCCGGTCCACTGTCAGCCCCTCGTCCATGAGTTCGCCGCCGAGCATGTCGTCCTCCCACCGCCATACGCGACGGCTGACACCCGCTGGTACATGCCAGGCGCCACGGCCTTCGACGGGTACAGAGAACGTCCGGGTGCCGCCGCGGCACAACTCCTTGGCGATGCGCTCGCCGTCGGCGTACTCGCGCAGCCGATCCTCGCCGAGGTCTTGCTGAGACAACGAGCCCCGTTGCGCCTGCTCGGCGTAGTAGTGGTCGATCAGCGGATCCTTGAACCGTCCAGCACGCGCCTGCGGCGGGGTGCAGGAGGCTGGGGTGAGATCCACGCCGTCCTCGATGTCGATCCCGGCCGCGCGCAGCAACTCGTGAACAGTGACGCCCCTGCCCTCCGCCTTGCTGCGCAATCTACGCACCCAGCCATCGAAGGTGTCCAGGTCCGGGTCCGCGCGCAGCGAAGCCCAGTCCGCCACCGCCGAGACCGGCACCGGCGCCTCCCGTCGCGCCGGCGGTTGCACAAGCTGTTCGGGCTCGAGGTCGATCGAGTAGTACAGCACTCCGCGCGTGATGTAGGAGAACGGCGCCGCGTGCGTGATCGGGTCGAACACATCGCGGATCGGCCAGAACCTCAGCAGCCATGCCTCGTCGGACTCACCCGTGGCATGCCCGTCGCCCAGCTCGGGCTCACGCAGGTACATGTGCAAGCCGTACTCGAAACGCGGCGGCCCGATCAGGAAATCATGCCCCCTGCCGTCCATCATCGTGACGACCGCGACCACGCCACTCTCCGCGACGAACGTCGTCGAACTGACCGGCGTCCACGAGGCATCCGCGGGCCCCGGCTCAGCGTCCCAGGACTCCAGCCGCACGGCCGCGACGAAGTGATAGATCTCGTCGGTGGGGGAGCTCAACTCCGGCAGGTCGGTGCCATCAAGTCCGACCGTGTTGTACTCGACGTAGACCTCGTCGTCGAGCCTCCGCAGCAACTGTGCCATGTCAACGCCTTCGCCTTGTTAGTGATCATGCCGGCTTGGCGGAGTATGGCCCAGGGCACTGACAATCCGAGTCGCGGAGATCACGTCCCGTCAGGCCTGCGTCTGGCGCGCCGGCCTGGCCGAGCACGGCCCCGGCGCATCGATGATCGCGAAGGCCTACCGCCTCGTTCTCGGTATCCTCAACACCGCCGTTGACGACGAGCTGAGACTGCCGCTTTGAGTAGCACCCTCCTTAAGATCCGGGTATGCCAGCCAGCGGACGTGTGACCCGGTCTTCGTTCTCCGACAGGATCCAGCGGATCTCCGTCCCTCATGTGATGCCGCTCTTGCCGCGCAGGATTTGGTCGGATGGGGACTGGGGGCGCATCCAGCTCGGTTACGGCTCCCGAGACATGGAAGAGAGATGGGATGTCTTCGCTGAGGGCAATGTCGTCTTCCTGCATCGAAGTTGGGCGGGCAACGGCCTCTTCGAGGCAACCTTCGCCCCAGCTGATGGCGGTGGCTGGCAGATCGCCGAGGCTGTGGCGGAACGCGACCCGGAGCGCTATCGCAGCAACGACGACGAGTACGACAGCCTGACGCTTGAGGTGGTGCTCAGCGTGATCGTTCTCGGGGAGCCCGCGGAAGAACTCCGCGAGACTCTGAGGGAGCTGACCCGCAAGAGGTGGGGGAATGCCGATGTTCCCGCCGGGACTGGATAGCACAGTGATTGATGACCGTGTCGGCACAGCAGTCGGGTGACGGGGTTGGTCGGGTGGAGCTGTAACGGGAAACGGATCTAACGAGCGAAGCGAGGTCTCTCCAGGGAGCGAGAGGGGGCGAATAGCCCCTTCGCAGCGGGGGCCTGGGGTCGCCCCCAGAAAACAAAAGAGCCCCGCGAAGGCGCCAAAAGCGCCAAGCAAGGCTCGCCGAAAGCGGGTGACGGGAATCGAACCCGCGCTGTCAGCTTGGGAATCGACTAGTGATCTACCCTCTCCGAGCTGGGAAACAGGGGTGCAGCTCAGCGCTGGTCGAGTCTCCGTGAGTTCCCCTGAGTGCCCGCTGATCGCCGTTCAATCTGGCATGCATCTGGCAGGTGCTCAAGGTCGTCGCTGTTTGCCAGGGCCTGCCGTGAATCAAGACATCGTTGCGCATCGCGCGTCGGGCTAAGAGATCCTCGACAGCCTGCTTGCAGAGCAATGGCAACGCACGTTCGACATCGCACTGAACAGTCACTGGACTGCTGGAGTGGGATGTCCGGATGTCGGAGCACGGTGATAGACAGCCGGAGTGGAAAACACTCTGGAGTTCCCCGATCTGCTGAGGCTGATTGACGAACGATCGACCGCCTTTCGCGCTGCGGTCGCCTCCGCGCCCAGCCTCGACATCCAGGTGCCGACCTGCCCCGAGTGGACGCTGTTCGATTTGGTGCAGCACCTAGGAGAGGGGCGCCGCTCCTGGGCCGCAACCATCGCGGCAGGACCTGCCGCCCTGGACAAGTCCGCGTGGGATGGCGCCCCCGCTGCGCGTCGGGAGCGCGAGGCCTTGCTGGCCTGGTCTGCCGCATCGACGCAGGAGTTACTGGACGCACTACGGGAGGCCGGCCCGGATCGCGGTTGCTGGACGTGGTGGGGTACGTCGCAGTCGCCGCAGACCTGCGGTGCCGTCGCCCGGCACCAACTCCAGGAGGTCGCGATGCACACCTACGACGCGCAGGTCGCCCTGGGCGCCCCGCAGTCGCTGCCGGACGAGGTGGCACTCGACGGCGTCGACGAGTTCCTGTCCACCTGCGTCGCGGGGACGGCCCCCTGGCCGCACGAGCCCGCTGCCGTCGACTACCACGCTACCGAGGGCCGCTCTTGGCGCCTCTCGCTCTCCGCCGAAGGTGCACGGATCACCCGTCTCCCCACGCCCGGCACCGCTGCCGGCGAGGCCCCGGACACGGCCGACGCCTCCGCCCGGGGCGCGGCTGGTGAGCTGGTTCTCGCCATGTACGGACGTATTCCAGTGGACGCGCTGAAGCTCGACGGCGGCCGACGTCTGTTCGACCTGCTCCTGGCCTGGGACCCGGATGAGTAGGACGTGACGGTGCTCCCCGAGGGCCGCAACACCAGCGCTGCACCCATCCGGCGGCGAGGATGGGGACATGACGCACTACAGCAGGCTCTACAAGGTCGTGATCGATGTACCCGAGGGCGATCACGACAAGGAACTGACGTTCTGGCAGGAGGCGACCGGTCAGACGCTGACTCCGTTCCAGCGGTACCCGGAGTACCACGGCGCCTTCTTACCCGGTGACGTCTTCGCCCTGCTTGTTCAGCGACTCGGGACAGGCCATGCGCGCGTCCATCTCGACATCCACACCGACGACCTGGAAGCGGAGACCGCGCGCCTGGAGGCCCTTGGTGCCCGACCCATGCGGCTGGTGAACGACCATTGGCAGGTCATGGAGGACCCCGCTGGACTGCCCTTCTGCATCATCCCCCAGCCCCCTGGCTCCCTGAACGACGACAACGCTCAACGCTGGGACGGCTGACACCGCGTGACCCCGGGACGGACACGTGCGACACCATGCCGGCGGCGGATCACAGCCTCCCGAACGCCTCGTGTCCACCACCTTGGCGGTCAGTCGGTGGCTCGAAGCCCGGACCAGATGGTCGATCAAGCAGTTCGTCCGCACCGCCCGCCGCTACCGCACCATCCACATCCAGGCCAGCTGATCCATATGGCCAATGGCACGCTTATGGCACGGGGATCAAGCCACACAGCCGGCCTTGGACGCACCGCGCGCACCCCTTCCCCGCAGGGTGTCGCGTGAAGAGTTCTGGGGTACTGCGCCGAGATCAGGCTTCAGGAACCAGACGGGGCCAGACGCGGCATGTTGTCCGAACCCCCTGCTCAGGAGGAGATAGAAGCGGTCCATGAGCTGGAGTTGTTCGTCGTGAGCTTCCGTGCCAGGGCATACGCCAGGAGGAAGGGTCAGATGCCGCGCTACCCGAATCGCGGCCCTGCGAACTGCAACCCTCACAGCTCAGGCTGCGCTCCTCATGCTCCCTACCCTGCGACCAGGTCCAGGAGAAGCAGGAACAGTCCCGCGGGAAATAGGACGGCCACAAGCAAGATCTTTACAGGGCGCGGTACCTTCGCTTGCCATATCTTCCACGCGCCGATCAGCATCCCCGCGCCGACCGTGGCGGGTAAGTCGATGATGGCGCCGCCGATCTCGACCGCCTTGTTTCCCTTTGTGGTCTTCTTCTGTGCGGATAAGTCGACCTGGTCGTAACGAGACGGGATGTAGTCCACACAACAAGCGTATGTCGCGCGCATAGATAATCGGCGGGTTGATGCATGACAGTGGGCTGGGGCTGAGACAACCACCACCTCTTTGGCAACATCCGCAAGCTTCCATCAGGCCGGTTCCAGATCCGTTATCCCGCCCCGGACGGGCACATGCGGACGGGGAAGTTCACAACTATGGACTCCTGCTCTTGTACGGGAGATCACCCTGGAGTTGACCCACGACATCGTGGGTGACTGCCACATCGGCGAGGCCGTGGCCTTGTTGTCGGTCTGGTACGGCCTGGTGGTGTGGACGAACGGCCACTTGTTCCGCTGGCAATCTGGAGAGACGTCCAAGTTGGGCCGGCCGGTTTACGCCTTCAACCCGACTAGCGACTGCGCCAGCGACGACGGGGACGCCACAGTGGACCAGGGAGGGGGAGCGCGAGGGGACGAAGTCCCTTCGCAGCGGGGGTCTGGGGGTCGCCCCCCAGAAAACAAAAGAGCCCCGCGAAGGCGGCAAAAGCGCCAAGCAAGGCTTGCCGAGAGCGGGTGACGGGAATCGAACCCGCGCTGTCAGCTTGGGAAACATCGACTGATCTTGCTGCCCTGAGCTGGGAAAACAGGGGTGCAGGTCAGGGTAAGGCGAGTCCCCCTGTTTCCTTGCGAGTGACCGTGGTCTCCCGCCTGTTCTGGCACGCATCTCGCATACGAACAAGATTGTTCTGGCCGCTTCTCTACCATGATCATGTCAGGCTCGATCAAGGGCTTGCTGTACCTGGAGACCAGGGACAGAGCGAACTGCATGATCGAGATCGACGGTCCCTTCTACCCTGAAGAGACCATGAGAGCCGCGTCTCACCAGGGCTAATGGCACGACGATCATGACTCTGCGCTGAGGTTCTCCTGCCCGGCCATATTTGGCTGTCGAAGCAGACCGTAAAACCGGAA
>NZ_BBXD01000042.1 GCF_001570545.1 Herbidospora mongoliensis
CCTGGGGTCGGGTCGGCGGCTTATCGATCATGGTCTGTTCCGTGGCCGTTCCGTGGAAGGCCGGAAGGTGGCCAAAGGCGATGGAAGTCTCCGACGAGCGTTCGCCCTGCTCACGCGCTTGATCGAGACTTCTTGCCAGGTGGCCGATTCCCGGCGAGAAGATCACCCAGATCTACGAGGGGACCAACCAGATCCAGCGGATGGTGATGGCGCGGCAGTTGCTCAAGTAGGGCCTGAACAGCGAAAACCCCGCCGTGGATGTCTCTGCGGCGGGGTTTCGCGGTTCGGCTCGGGTGGCTTGAACGATCACTGTTCCGTGAGAGATGAGCTCTTGGCCGTCGTGCATGACGCGCAGCCAAGAACCGGTACCACCTCACGCCGCTCCGGCTCATAGGCCAGCCGGGCCGGACCCCACCGCGGATGGGCGCGCCGCAGCTCACACACCAGCGCCTCCACCACCTCATCGGTCTGGTGCGGGCAGGTATCCGGCCGCCGCGACCGATCCACCCACGCGCTCAACCCACCGGCCCGGAACCGGCGCACCCAGGCCATCGCCTCCATCTCCTGCGCGTCATCGTGCTGCGATTCGATGCTGTGGCTCTCCGATGCGTCGTTTATGCGTCGTTTAGTGCGGGGGCTGAGGGCAGAGATGCAGTCATGACGCCGCTGCCTCGCATTCTTGGAGCGATCACCGTGCTCTACTCGGTCGCGATCATCGTGCGACCGAGGCTTCTGGCCGGCCCGTGCGGGCTGGTCGACAAGGCAGGCGAACCATTGCCCGGCACCTCCACGCTGATCGCCGCGATGGGGGCGCGTGATCTGGCGATCGGTGCGGCCATGATGGCCGCACCTCAGGGGGCGCCGTTGCACGTGGCCATTGCCGCACGGGTGGCATCCGATCTGGGTGACGCCGTGTCGTTCGGCACCACGCTGCCTACGCCCGCCGCCCGGTGGCGAGTTGGCGGCGTCGCTCTGGCTTGGGCCGCAGTCTGCGCGCTGAGCGCGCTCGCCTGACCTCCTGGCCCGACCGTGCTTGCCGCGGTCAGGGTGGCCCAGTTCCCACACCAGCGCAGATCGGCAGTCCTGCCCGCTCCTCAAGATCATCGCGATGAGAAGGGAACAACCTGTATGAGCTCCATCACCGAATCCATCGATGTCGCGGTCCCCGTCCGGACCGCCTATGACCAGTGGACCCAGTTCGAGTCCTTCCCCCAGTTCATGGACGGCGTAGAGTCCATCACCCAGCAGAGCGACACGATGACCCACTGGAAGATCAAGATCGCCGGCGTACAGCGCGAGTTCGACGCCCGCATCACCGAACAGCACCCCGATGAGCGGGTGGCATGGGAGTCGGTCGACAGCCCGCGGCACGCCGGGGTGGTCACCTTCCACCGCCTCAACGAGAACCACACCCGGGTCACCCTGCAGATGGACACCGAGCCTGAAGGGGTGGCCGAGAACGTGGCCGACGCCGTCGGCCTGCTGAGCCACCAGGTCAAGGGTGACCTGCGCCGGTTCGGCGAGTTCATCGAGAAGCGCGGCAGCGAGAGCGGCGCCTGGCGGGGCGAGGTGAACGGCCCCCACCAGAGCTGACCTCCCTCATCCGGGCCTGGGTCGATACGCCGTCCAGAGCGGGTGCATCGCTCAGGCCCTCCCGCATGGCGTGACGGGTGCCACGATAGGTAGGTGACACAGCACGTCCATCCGGCCAGGCCCGCCACGGAGCCTCCCACCTTCGCCGCCGGCGCGGTGGCGCGCCGGTTGGGCCTGCCGGTCTCCACGTTGCGCAGCTGGAACAACCGCTACGGCATGGGGCCCAGCGGTCACCAGCGCGGCCGGCACCGCCGCTACACCGAATCCGACATCGCCGCCTTGATCGTCATGCAGCGGCTCATCGCCCAGGGCAGCGCGCCTTCGGCGGCCGCCCGTGCCGCTCAGGGCCGGCGGCCCCAGAACGTCAACCTGGACGGCGACCTGGTCGATCGGCTCGTCGACGCGGCCCACCGGCTCGACACCCACAGCATGATCACGATGATCAGCCTCGCCCTGAACGTGCACGGGGTGAGCGAAACCTGGCAGCACCTGTGCGTACCCGCCCTGAACCACGTGCACGGGCCGATCTCCGGCCGAAGCGACTGCGTCGACGTCGAGCACCTGCTGTCCTGGTCGATCACCACCGGCCTGCATCAAGTGGTCACCGCCGTCGCGGGAACGCCCGTCGCGATGCTCGCCTGCACAGCGGGCGAACACCACTCCCTGCCGCTTGAGGCGCTGAACGCCGCCCTGGCCGAGCGAGGCGTACCTGCTGTCATGCTCGGCGCCGACATGCCCGACCCGGCACTCGCCGACGCGGTCGGCCGAGTCCAGCCGAGGGTTGTGGTGCTGTGGTCTCATATGCCCGCCACCGCGTCGCCCGCAGCCCTGCGAGCCGCGCGCCCTGCCGCCGCCGCTGAAGGCGCAGTTGTGCTCGCGGCGGGACGCGGCTGGGCCGGGACGAACCTGCCCCACGACGTCGTCCATGTGACCGCCCTCGACCCGGCCATCGACCGGATCGAGGTCGAGTTGCGCGGCGACTGATCTCAGCGCTTCGGAAGGCCCATCCAAGGACCTTCGGTCAGGAAGGTGCCGAGCATGCGCACAGGTCCCGGCCCGCCCACCCCGGCTTCGCGGCCGGACGGCGTTTTACCGGCCGGCATGTCCAAGGCTCGGGCATCCCGGCGGAAGAACTGTTCCAGTTCGGCCGTCGTTACTTCGTCCCGGAACCGGCGGTAGCGGGTTACTTGCTCCGGGAGCGGCACTGGCGTAACTGGATGCATCCGGATGCCTATCTCGCGTTTTCGGAAGCGTGGGGTTGGATCAGGGGTTACGCGGCGGCGAGGCCTACTCCAGGTACATGGCAGCTGCCTACCTGGTCGGGCACGCAAAACCCCACCCGGCAAATCCGGATGGGGTCTGCGTGGTCAGTCGGTCAGCCGCGCTCAGTGGCGGACGCCGCGCCGGTCGTACAGGCTGACCACCAGGATGACGCCGACGGCGGCGACGGCGACCTGGATCAGCAGTTCGATCCAGTCGATGCCGTCGGTCGACGACACGCCCAGGGCGCTGGCGAGGAAGGTGCCGATGAAGGCGGCCACGATGCCCACCACGATGGTCAGCCAGATCGGGATGTGCTGCTTGCCCGGAACCACCAGGCGGCCCAGCGCGCCGATGATGGCGCCGACGATGATGGCGATGATGATGCCGGTGATGGTCATGCAGAGCTCCCTTGAAGGACGGGGGGTGAAGCTGCAGACCCGTCTGCCCTGCGAAAGCCGGCACACACCAGACCCGCACCCTCGATGCCAAGACGACACCTTCTCCGCGTCTGATGGTTCGCCACGGCTTCCCTGCTCGTGTTCGCGCGCTTCGGCAGCCATACGGAATCGCAGGCTTGGCGGGCAGAGCTAGAGCCCGATTGCGATGTTCGTCGTGAGCTTCTCGAAAAGCACGACGCGCGTGGTGCGGCTGCTGATCTTCAGACCAGTCTCGGTGCGCACGAAGGTGTCGTCGTAAGATGCCGCTCCGTGGTCGTAATTGGCCTCGTTGGCGGCCTCCAGGATGATCGAGTCGCCGTAGGTCACCGCGGCCAGGACATCACCGGGCTTGACCGTGATGTTGGTCATCCGGTGGATGCTGCGTCCTGCGGGGGCGTGCACCTGGCGCATGAAATCGGTGAACACGTCGGCGTCGTCCCAGGTTCCCATGAGGGGTCCGTAGTCGATGCGGGCGTCGTCGGCGAAGACGCTGCGGAAAAGGTCCCAATCGCGATGGTCGATCGCGGTCGCGTAGCGGGTGACCAGCTCCTCGATCTCGGCTCGTAGTACGAGGTCGGCGGTGGTGGGTGACATGGGTTCTCCCTGTTCTCTGTGCCGAGGACCGGCTCCCGTACGCTAAAACCTGACATTGATGTCAGGGGCAAGTCCGTGTCCGGAAAGGTCGCCGCATGCGCATCGGAGACGTCGCCAGTCAGGCGGGCGTGAGCGTACGGTCGCTCCGCTACTACGAGCAGCAGGGGCTCATCCGGGCGGAGCGCAGCTCGAGCGGCCAGCGCCACTTTGCCGAGTCGGTGATAGGCCGGGTGCGGCTCATCCAGCAGTTCTTCGCCGCAGGGCTGCCCAGCCGCACGATCGCGCAGCTCCTGCCCTACGTCGACTCGGGAGTGACGACTCCCGACACGCTCGACATCCTGATCGCCGAGCGGGCGCGCATCGCGGGAACCATCGCCGACCTGTCACGGGCACTCGGGCAGTTGGACACGGTGATCGAGCACGCCGGCCACAGCGCTGACGACCCCGCCGTGAGCGCGTGCGCGTACTCCCACGACCGAGTGGCCTAACGGGCATCGGTTGAACCTCGTCACCCGCGCAGGCGCGCGCGAGATATCGGGGGCGTTGAGACAATCACGAAAAAGACATCATGGTAGGACGGGGATGAGGACCCGTGCGCGGGACATACATGCGCGTACGGGATTGGTCGGCGTGACCAGGGGGCCATGTCCATCCCGGCCGGGCCGCGTCCCGCGACGGTGAATGGCCTGAACGCCCCTGACCAGCCATCCGGTCCAGACCATGCGCCCTCATGATGCATTAGTCGCTCGCCCGTCCGCGGAGGGTCAGATGCGCGGATCACGGTTCGGATACCGCGCCGGTTACCGGCATCGGCCCTGATAACCGGCTCACCAGCACCTCTACCCCATACGGGGTCGGCAGGTCTGATGCGGCCTGCCGACCATCGGGACTCCACCGATATAAGCGGCGACGGGATCGGACCGGGTGCGCGAATCCCACACGTTGATGACCATCCCCTGCCCGTCAGCAGATACGTCGCCCATCGCGCGTGCCGTCGACGCGACGAATCGTCACCATCGGGCAAGCTGCCGACGCCAAGGGCTCCGCACTCCACGGCGGGCCGGACCCGGCCGGTGGCTGAGATGCGGCGTCCTCGCTGGTCATGGCGCTGGCGGAAGGCTGCCGCACCTGACATCGAAAATCTGTACTCACTGGAGTAGACATTCGCGGGCGTCGGAGCTAATGTTTCTCACATCGCAAGGACGGATCGACCGGGTGGCGGAAGTACGAGCATCACGAGGAACCGCCCGGAGCAACACGAAGTGGATTGACGGCAGAAGGTCGGACGTGACGGGCCACGCAGTAGTAAGGGGCCCGGCCGTGGACGCGCTGCCAGAGGTGAAGTCGCAGTAGTCGTTATGGCAGAAGGTCGGACGACAGGGGCCGGTGCAGTGCTGGGGGCCCTGGTCGTGGACGCGCTGCCGCAGGTGAAGTTGCAGTAGCAGTCAGGCAGAAGGTCGGACGTGAGGGGCCAGTGCGGTGCTGGGGGTCCTGATCGTGGACGCGCTGCCGCAGGTGAAGTCAGACAGAAGTCAGACAGTAGGTCGCGGAGATAGAGACGAAGGGAGTGTTGAACGCCATCAGGATCGCCCGTTGCAGGCTGTGTCTCGCCGCTCGGGTACCGCGGTTCCACAGATAGGCAGGTGGTCTCCGGTCACGCATTTGCGATCCCCGCATCTCCGCCGCACAGCAGGGCGG
>NZ_BBXD01000043.1:0-1572 GCF_001570545.1 Herbidospora mongoliensis
GGGCTCCGAACCGCTGATTGTGGTTCGAGAGTTGCATAGTCGACGCGAACAAATATGGTCAAGTCCTCGGCCTATTAGTACCGGTCAGCTCCACACGTTACCGCGCTTCCACTCCCGGCCTATCAACCCGGTCGTCTACCGGGGGCCTTACCCCACTTCTGGGTGGGAGACCTCATCTCAAGACGAGCTTCCCGCTTAGATGCTTTCAGCGGTTATCCCTTCCGAACGTAGCCAACCAGCCATGCTCCTGGCGGAACAACTGGCACACCAGAGGTTCGTCCGTCCCGGTCCTCTCGTACTAGGGACAGCCTCTTTCAAGTCTCCTGCGCGCGCAGCGGATAGGGACCGAACTGTCTCGCGACGTTCTAAACCCAGCTCGCGTACCGCTTTAATGGGCGAACAGCCCAACCCTTGGGACCTACTCCAGCCCCAGGATGCGACGAGCCGACATCGAGGTGCCAAACCATCCCGTCGATATGGACTCTTGGGGAAGATCAGCCTGTTATCCCCGGGGTACCTTTTAGCCGTTGAGCGACACCACTTCCACACGTCGGTGCCGGATCACTAGTCCCAGCTTTCGCTCCTGCTCGACCCGTCGGTCTCACAGTCAAGCTCCCTTGTGCACTTACACTCGACACCTGATTGCCAACCAGGCTGAGGGAACCTTTGGGCGCCTCCGTTACTCTTTAGGAGGCAACCGCCCCAGTTAAACTACCCACCAGACACTGTCCCCCACCCGGATTCACGGGCGCGGGTTAGACATCCAAAACGATCAGAGTGGTATTTCACCAATGACTCCACCATCACTAGCGTGACAGCTTCCCAGTCTCCCACCTATCCTACACAAACCGTTCCAAACACCAATGTCAAGCTGTAGTGAAGGTCCCGGGGTCTTTCCGTCCTGCTGCGCGAAACGAGCATCTTTACTCGTAGTGCAATTTCACCGGGTCTGTGGTTGAGACAGCGGGGAAGTCGTTACGCCATTCGTGCAGGTCGGAACTTACCCGACAAGGAATTTCGCTACCTTAGGATGGTTATAGTTACCACCGCCGTTTACTGGCGCTTAAGTTCTCACCTTCGCTCAATTACTTGAGCTAAGCGGTCCCCTTAACGTTCCAGCACCGGGCAGGCGTCAGTCCGTATACATCGTCTTACGACTTAGCACGGACCTGTGTTTTTAGTAAACAGTCGCTTCCCCCTGGCCACTGCGACCCCCACCAGCTCAGAGTGCAAGACTCATCACCAGCAGAGGCCCCCCTTCTCCCGAAGTTACGGGGGCAATTTGCCGAGTTCCTTAACCACAGTTCACCCGAACGCCTTAGTATTCTCTACCTGACCACCTGAGTCGGTTTAGGGTACGGGCCGCCACAACACTCACTAGAGGCTTTTCTTGGCAGCATAGGATCACCCACTTCGCCACAATCGGCTCGGCATCACACCTCAGGATATATGAGAGACGGATTTGCCTATCTCTCTCCCTACATGCTTACCCCGGGACAACCGTCGCCCGGGATGGGCTACCTTCCTGCGTCACCCCATCGCTTACCTACTACCAGCTCAGGTCCAGCGTTC
>NZ_BBXD01000043.1:1908-3063 GCF_001570545.1 Herbidospora mongoliensis
TAAGGACTGTTAGTATCACTGGCCTCGATATGGGCGCATCACAGCGGGTACGGGAATATCAACCCGTTATCCATCGACTACGCCTGTCGGCCTCGCCTTAGGCCCCGACTTACCCTGGGCGGATTAGCCTGCCCCAGGAACCCTTGGTCATCCGGCGCAGAAGTTTCTCACTTCTGATTCGCTACTCATGCCTGCATTCTCACTCGCGTCGCCTCCACAACTAGATCACTCTGCTGCTTCGCCGGCGACACGACGCTCCCCTACCCATCCACGAACTGAATCGCGAATGCCACGACTTCGGCGGTGTACTTGAGCCCCGCTACATTGTCGGCGCGGAATCACTTGACCAGTGAGCTATTACGCACTCTTTCAAGGGTGGCTGCTTCTAAGCCAACCTCCTGGTTGTCTCTGCGACTCCACATCCTTTCCCACTTAGCACACGCTTAGGGGCCTTAGTCGGTGATCTGGGCTGTTTCCCTCTCGACTACGAACCTTATCGCCCGCAGTCTCACTGCCACGCTCTCACTTACCGGCATTCGGAGTTTGGCTGACGTCAGTAACCTTGTAGGGCCCATTAGCCATCCAGTGCTCTACCTCCGGCAAGAAACACGTGACGCTGCACCTAAATGCATTTCGGGGAGAACCAGCTATCACGGAGTTTGATTGGCCTTTCACCCCTACACACAGATCATCCCCCAGGTTTTCAACCCTGGTGGGTTCGGTCCTCCACGCGGTCTTACCCGCGCTTCAACCTGCCCATGCGTAGATCACTCCGCTTCGGGTCTACAGCATGCGACTCAACGCCCTATTCAGACTCGCTTTCGCTACGGCTCCCCCACACGGGTTAACCTCGCCACACACCATAACTCGCAGGCTCATTCTTCAAAAGGCACGCAGTCACATCACAGACAAGCAAGCTTGTCTACGCTCCTACGGCTTGTAGGCACACGGTTTCAGGTACTATTTCACGACCCCTCACCGGGGCGCTTTTCACCTTTCCCTCACGGTACTAGTTCACTATCGGTCATCAGGGAGTATTTAGGCTTACCAGGTGGTCCTGGCAGATTCACACAGGATTTCTCGAGCCCCGTGCTACTTGGGATACCCTCAAACAGTCCAGAGAATTTCGCCTACCCGGCTCTCACGGTCTACGGC
>NZ_BBXD01000043.1:3449-3882 GCF_001570545.1 Herbidospora mongoliensis
CTTTCGACTATTCACTGGATTTCTTACTGTTTGCAGCTGCGGCAGCAACTACCAGAAGGTCCCACGACCCCGCATACGCAACGCCCGCCGGCTATCACACGCATACGGTTTAGCCTCATCCGCTTTCGCTCACCACTACTCACGGAATCACTCTTGTTTTCTCTTCCTACGGGTACTGAGATGTTTCACTTCCCCGCGTTACCACCAGCCGCCCTATACATTCAGGCGGAGGCAACACCACATGACTGGTGCTAGGTTTCCCCATTCGGACATCCTCGGATCAACGTCTGGTTGGCGACTCCCCGGGGCTTAACGCAGCCTCCCACGTCCTTCATCGGCTCCTGATGCCAAGGCATCCACCGTGTGCCCTTAAAAACTTGGCCACAAGATGCTCGCGTCCACTATGCAATTCACAAACAACAAACAGCTAACC
>NZ_BBXD01000044.1 GCF_001570545.1 Herbidospora mongoliensis
GCGGTAGTTCGTTGAATCAAGGCGTTCGGCGAGGTAGAAGCGTAGGTACGGGGGCTTCCGGATGAAGGGAGCCGAGGGATGACCAAACCCAAGCCGTGTCCGCCCGCGCCGGGGCCGCTGGAGGAGTACGCGGCCCGCTTCGATGACCTGTTCTCCCATGTGGCGCAGCGGCGGGGGTTTCGGGAGTATCTGGCCGGGTTACTCCAGCCGCGCTCGCGGAACAAGACGCTGACGTGCCTGGCCGATGCGGAGCCGGTGGCGGGTGCCGGGAGTCCACCGGCGCAGCGGCTGCAGTTCTTCCTGTCGGAGTCGTGCTGGGATCCCGTCCGGATCAATGAGCGGCGGCTGCGGCTGCTGCTGGCCGACCCGGCCACCGCCGCGCATGCCGGTGGGGTGCTGGTGATCGATGACAGCGGGGACCGCAAAGACGGCACGGCGACCGCCTTCGCCGGCCGTCAATGGCTGGGGCGGCTCGGTAAGACCGACAACGGCGTCGTCACGGTGACCACGCTGTGGGCCGATGAACGGTTGTACTTCCCGCTGCACGCCCAGCCCTACACCCCCGCGCGCCGGTTGCCCGGCGGTAAGAACGATCCGGCCTTCCGCACGAAATGGCAGATCGCGGTGGAGCTTGCCGCGGCGGCGATCCAGGCCGGGGTGGGCGTGCGCGCCGCGGTGGCCGACTGCGCCTACGGGGATCTGGACAACTTCCGCGCCGAACTGCGCCGGATCGGCCTGGCCTGGGTGATGGCCTTACGGCCCGCCGCGGCACCTGGGCCTACGGGCCCGGGGCGTATACACCGCGAGAGGCCGCCCGGGAGCTGGGCTGGGCCGGGCCGGATCAGCCCGGTGACTGGCAGCGGGTCGAGCGCACCTTCCGTGATGGGCACACCGAGACCTGGTGGGCCGGGGAGGCCCGGCTGGGCGCCTGGGGCCCGGACGGGCTCACCCGGCTGGTGGTGGCCACCGCCGATCCGGCCACGCTGCCCGACAAGGCCACTTGGTATCTGGCCACCGACCTGCCCCGCCCTGGATCACCCCGCACGGCCGACAGTCCTCATCAGGCCGCCGACCTGGCCGAACTCGTCCGCCTCTACGGCATCCGGAACTGGATCGAACAGAGCTACAAACAGATCAAGGACGAGCTGGGCTGGGCCGACTTCCAAGTCCGCTCCGGCATCGCCATCCAACGTCATCAGTCGCTGGTCAACTGCGCCTTCAGTTTCTGCTGGGCCGCCTGGTTCTCTGATCCGCCCCCACCTGAGATGCCATCGGCCAGTGCCGTAGAGAGGGAGCGCGACCGCCTCATCCCAGCAGCCTCCAAGCGTCCCGCGGCTCCCCTCGGCCCCCAGTTGGCCCCACACGCTCCGCGCGGTCCGAAGTTGGCTGACCCCGGCCATCGCGCTCACACGCTGGTGGCGGGCATGGTCCAAAGCGCCCCCGCCCGCTGATCTGCAAGCGCTCATCGACGCCGTTCACGCAGGCCATGGCCTATACCTCTACCAACCACCTTGATTCAACGAACTACCGCTAGCCCGGACTTTCGTGATCTTCTTGTGGTCGGGTGAATGATCCGGCTGAGTATCGATTTCGCGGTCGGGTCAGCGTCGTGGCCCGACTGTCGTGCCGGGTAGACGGTGTTCCACAGGCCCATGGTTGGCCTTTTCGCGCGTTGGGACGGCTTCGTGCTCGTCAAGGTCCAAGGTCGGTGCTGGCAGGGTCGGCAGCCAGGTGATCGCGGTGATGATCTGCTTCGCCCCAGGGTCATCGGGCGGCGATCCGCATCCGCAATCGGCGGCCTTGGCAGGTCCGACGTGCGGCGACGGCGAAAAGGCGCAGCCGCAGCCGCTTGGGGCTGAACGTCCACATCGTCAACGCTTCCGGGGCCACACGCCCCGGGAGGAAAGGGGTGGTCAACACGTCGACCACATGGCCCAACGGACAGACCGATCTCCGGGAGGTCCGCAACCATCACGCTTGGCTCATCCGCTCCGCCGAACACCCGCCTGTGCGCCCTTTCGTCTTCACTCTCCTCACTACCTCTCTCCTCACCCCCTCGCACGGGTCGGCCCTGGCGGGCGTCCTGTCCACCGTTCCCGACCTGCGCGACGAGATAGAGGGACTTCGCGAGGCGTTGGCCTGCTCCGACTTGACCACCACAACCTGACCGCCGCCATGCGCGCCACTCTCGCCGCCGACCATGAGGGCGAGCACGATCGCTGTAGTACGTGCGAGACGAACTGTCCGCGCAACGTGGCGAGGCTCTATGAGGGCCACCTGTCCCTCTCGCGGATACGCCGCATGCGCCGGTACGGCGTCGAACCCCTGTTGATGATCGACGCGAACATGCAGTTCGGGCCGCTCGCCTTCACGCTCGTCATCTCGTGGCTGTGGCGGCGACGTTCCGAACTGGACCCGCTGCTGATCTCGAGACTGACCGTGCTCGCGGGTGCCGCTGTGCACGTCACCCGCCTGGAATGGGCTCAACCGATCATTGTCAGTACGGGCATCGTCGTCGCCCTGATGGCGATGCCCGAAGGCGCGGTGCTCCACCTGCGCTTCAGGGAAATTTCTAGGTCGATCTAGATCACGCTGAGTCGATTCGTGAGTCTCTTACCTGCAGCAACACCCTGAGGGGAGCGGTGGGTCAGAGGGGGTCGGAAGGCGTTGGCTCCCTGATTTGGCTCCCGTCGCTCCCCTTGAAGGGGAGAAGGCAACCGGCCCAAGCCGCAGTTCATCGCTTCAGTCGACGATCTCTAAGTACGCTTAGCGAATGAGCTTCACAGCACTCCACCGCGCAGTCGGTGCGCCCCCTGGGCCATTGACAGAGGACATTCTTGACGCGGCCGTAGCCGCTGGTGTGACCGAGACGAGCGACCTGGATTGGAAGTTGGAGCTACCGCCGGCGAAGGGGCTGCCACAGACAGACTTCCCCAAGGATGTTGCGGCGATGGCGAACAGCGGTGGCGGCCTAATCGTCTACGGCGTACGCGAGTCACAGAAGGCGGCAACTGAGCGGGTTGATGTAGGCGAGTTCGATGAAGCGTATGAGCGATCGCTGCGCAGCGCAGCGATCACTGGCATTTCTCCTCCTGTGTTTGGGCTGCATATATTCCGCGTCGGAGCCAAGGGTAATCAGGCTGTCGTCATCGAGGTTCCTGCGAGCATCGACGGACCGCATTTGATCTACAGGAACGATTATTTCGGTGCGCCTGTGCGCAACGACTCAGACACGGTATGGATGAAAGAGCGCCAGATCGAGGCCATGTATCGCGCACGTTTCGAAGAACGCCGCCATACAACCGAGGCGCTGGACGCGCTGTTCACTGATGCGTCTGGGGGGCTTAACTCCGGCGAGCGTGCATTGCTGATAGCGGTCGCTCATCCCCGCATTCCCCGGTTCGGTGCGCGACTGACTCGCGACGGGATCAAGGATGTGCTGTCAAAGGCCCGTGACTTAGCGCTGTCCTTCACGAATCATGGCGGAATTCACCCGTTGAATAATGTTGACCTGCAAAGCTTTCGCCCTGGACTGCGCCGCTGGGTAGCAGTGAACATCGCAACGAGCGAGAGCACGGTGTGGAAGGCATCGTGGGTCAGCATTCACCACGACGGTTCGGTGACGCTCGCAGCCACCGTTGGTGGCCACAGAATGGACCGCGACAGATATTTCGGAGGTTGGCAAGTTGAGTCGGCTGCTATTGAGTGCGCTATTGCCGATTTCATGGGGCTTATTAGGACGACTGCGGAAGCTGCTGGCAACGACGACTACGACGTTCGAGTTGGCATCGATTGGAGCAGGGAGCAGCCGCTCAGGATTCTAACAAGGGATATCGGTGGTTTTATTTACGATGGAGTGTCGACTCCACTGCACCGATTCACGCCTATCGATACGACCCTTAACGCTATAGGGCCAGACTCGGACTACTTGGGGCATGTTCGCGACCTCGCGCTAGACTGCGTGAATCAGGGTGGCGTCTCGAATCTCCTCGTGATTCAGCCACCAGATAGCGATGATCAGATCGCCTAGCAGGAGACGGCGCTAGATGGGTCGATCTCGCGCCGAGGAAGATTGCCAAGCGAAGATGAGCTGATAAAAGAGTTGCTTATAGCGCCTTAAGGGAAGAAGAAAGCAAAAAAATCGACGGTCGATTTGATTGGCTTAATTATCTTCCGATTTGGAGAGTTTAGTGTCAAGAGAAACTATGCGGGCAATGCTGGAGCCCGCGATTAGGCATTTCGGTGCAGCCTTGATCTCGTACACACTCAATATAGATGAGACTGCCCTTCAGGCGATGGTGGCTGGTGAAGAGGATGTCGCTGCCGAAAGCCGTGATTTGCTAGTACTGGTAACACGGCGTCTGGAAGAAGAAAGAATTCGCTGCGCAATAGCCGATATGCCATTATCGAGTGCACTGTTCAGTTTGGCTGAGGAAATTCCCTCCGGGAAGAGGAGTGTCTTTAATTCTTGGCGACTAGCCGCTGGCGGGTCCTTGCCTGATTTCAGAACGGGTGACCCTGTCGTCGACGCTTTCGCTCCTATTGCAATGGAAATGTATCCATTGTGTATAGCGAAAAGGATGGAGGGGCACTTTGGTTTAATATATCTTACTCACTCTTTTTTTGATAGCACAGAACGTCCGGATTTTGAACGTGCAGTATTGGAGGACTCGGCACTAAGGCGGCTAGTCGACGTGGAGGAGCGAGAAGGGCGACGCGTTAAGGCTAGAGTAAAAGTAAACACAGGCCAATCCAGCGCAATCTTCATGCAGGAATTGCAGAATTCCATATTGAATTCAACCTATATATATGCCCGAATGAGATCGGGCTTGGATGTTCAAGGCTTTAAGGTGGCGCTTGAGAATACATTTGCAACACTTAGGCGTGCTGCTACGGGCAAGTTGACCCAGATTCCAGTATGGATCGGATTTAACAATATCGCTGTCCCCGGACGGGTCGAACTTCCATGGGGGACGGTGTCTCCTTATGGAGAGCCAAATGGCTTTGAGTTCGTTCCGGGTGAAGCGCGACCTTCAAGAGGAGGGGAAGATAGTGCCACGCTTGGTTTTGTGCTTGAAACAAAGCGCGATTATCAAATAGAGATCGACTATGACTATCAAAACGAGTCCGGTGAAATCCAGTGGCCCGCTAGCATGGAGCGCGCGGAGCTTGCTATGCAGCGTTCGTGTGAACGGACTCAACTCGCTTTTACTTTAGGGATAGACCGTACCTTGCCGGCCGCTTGCAGTAGATCTTGGACATTGATGGCCGATCCGTTGTCGATGACCACTGGCCTGTCCTCGCATATGCGGGCTGCAATGCCGGTCGACTTCTATGTCGTCAATGACACAGAGATATACTCACTGGAACATTGGGCCGGTCTTATCCACACCGCATCTTCCGAAAAGGTGGAAATCGCGCTAAGGCGCCTTATTTCGGCTACCACAGAGCGAAGGAACGCGGTCGATGGATTCGTCGATGCTGTGGTTGCGTGGGAGAATATTTTCGCGGGAACTAGCCAAGGGGAATTGTCATTCAGAATTTGTGCCGCGATGTCGAAGTTACTGGAATCCGATGGCGAAAAAAGATTGGCACTGCATAAAACGCTAGTCGCCATGTATAACAGTCGAAGTAAGGTTGTCCATGGCGCAAAAGAGCTCAGCCATGAAGAGGCTGTCGCGGCTAGGGGTTATGCCCTTGACGTGTTATTGCGTTGCCTCCGAATGTTGTACTCAGATTATCCGGAGTTGTTGACCGACGTGGATCGCTCAAAGCGTATTATCCTGACGCTTTAGCGTGGCTAGGTCGGATATCCTGGGTTAAATGCTCGGTTAAGCGTGGGCAAAAAGGGCCCTGTGCTCGACCTCGATGGGCAGTCCCCACTGGCGAATCGCAGCCCGCGCATATCGATGTGCGGCTGGTTTGCTAGAGAGCCTTAATGGCTGAGGTTATGAGAGGTGGGGGTCCAGGCCGGTCTTGGCGATGAACCCGCTGAGGATGCGGCGGCGGTATTGCATGCGTTTGAGCCGGCTCTTCACCAGCGCGAGGAGTTGGTCCTGGTTGCGGGTGGCCAGGTTGGCCAGGGATTTCTTCATGTGGGCCCAGACCGCTTCGACGGGGTTGAACTCCGGCGCGTAGGCGGGCAGGTAGAAGACCGTCAGCCACGGGCGGGCCGCGATCAGCTCGCGCATCCGTGCTGAGTGGTGGGTGTTGAGGTTGTCCCACACCACCACCAGTGGCGCGCCGAGTTGTTGATGCGCCGCGTCGAACAGGGCCGCGTAGTCGGCGGCTGCGAACCCTTTCGGCTCCCCTTTGCGTCCGCGATAGGGGCGGGTGCGGTAGATCAGCCTGGCTCCAGCGGCCGGGTCAGCCGGTTTGACCGCAACCAGCGCGGCGATGGAGATCCGGCCGCCGCCTTTGGCGGTCACCGCCACCACCGGGGTGATCCCGCGTCGTCCCCAGG
>NZ_BBXD01000045.1 GCF_001570545.1 Herbidospora mongoliensis
TCGTGGCGGGCCTGGGCCAGGGGAATACCGGCGAGGGCGGCGGCGGCGTAGGCGTCGATGTCGGTACCCGGATGCAGGCCCAGGTAGCGGAACAAGCGCTGCCGCAACGGGTGCAGGTGCCGATAGGACATCTCGAACGCGGCGGCCACCGCCTGGTTCCCGGCGGCCAGTTCGGTGAGCCGGTCCTGGGCGGCGGCGAAGTCGGTGGTGAAGCGGGCCAGGTCCCAGGTGGGGTGGTGGGCCAGGCGGCTGGCGAGCAGGGCGATGGCCAGCGGCAGGTAGCCGCACAGCCTGGCCAGTTCCGTCACCGCGTCGGCGTCGGTGCCGCTCGGTGCTCCACGGTGGGCCAGGCGGGTGAACAGCTCGGCGGCCTGATCGGGCGGCAGGGTGTCCAGGGCGAGGGGTTCGGCGCCGTCCAGGGCGATCAGGCGGCGGCGGCTGGTGATCAGGACCAGGCACCCGGCGGCCCCGGGCAGGAGCGGCTCGATCTGGGCGTGGTCGGCGGCGTCGTCCAGGACCAGCAGTACCTTCTTGCCAGCTAGGCGGTCGCGCCACCGTTCGGCCCGTGCCCGCACGCTGTCGGGGATCTCGTGGGGAGACATGCCGGTGCAGGCCAGTAGGTCGGCGAGCACGTCGGCGGGGTCGGCGGGGCGCGCTCCCACGGTGTGGGTGTTGAGCTCGACGAACAGCTGCCCGTCGGGGAAGGCGTCGGTGAGCAGGTGCGCGGCGCGGGTGACCAGTGCGGTCTTGCCCACGCCGGGCATGCCGTCGACGGTGTGGATGGCCACCACCCCGGATGCTTTCGCGGCGGCGGCGATGAGTTGCCGCAGTTCGGTGTCGCGGCCGGTGAAGGCCACCACGTCCCGTGGCAGGGTGCGCGTCACCGTCACGGGAGCCGGCAGCGGGCCGGTGTAGAGGTCGCGGCCAGCGATGAACTGCTGGGCCTGGCCGTCGGCGCGGGCCTCGATGTGCACTTGGGCGGCTTCGGGCTCGGTGCCAGGGCTGCTCATGGTCCGGTGATGTGCTGGTCCCGGCCAGCGATGAACTGCCGCGCCTGGTCGTGTGCGTGGGCGTTGATGACGATCTGCTGAACCCGGGCCTGCTCCGCCGCGGGCAGGGCGGGGGTCAGGTGCTCATCCAGCAGGTGCTGCAGCTGAGGGCCGATGTCGGGGTCCTCATTGAGCAGGTGCTGCAGCCGCAGCCGCCACACCCCGGCCAGGGCCTGTTCGGTATCGGAGTCTGCCCGCTCGCGGGCGGCCAGCACCTGGGTCTGAGTGGTTTCCAACTCGGCTTGCACGGCATCGGCCTGCTCAGGGCGGACTTTGCGCCACCAGGCCACCACTGCGGTACGACTCTGCTGCCAGGCGTCGGTGGCCATCGCCCCCACCAACGCCGTCACCGCCGCCAGCACGATCGGATCCATCCAGCACTCCCTTTTGCGGACAAACCCCGAGAACATCACCCTACGTGCTGTGCCGGACGTGCAAGCCGTCCTTACCGCTCAGCGCCCAGCCGATCAGTGCGAGCAACCCGGTCACGCACGCCACGCCGACCCACCAGGTCAGCGCGTACCGCCACGGACCGCCCCACCTCGCCATGACCAAATCCTGCGCCATCCCACCTCAGCACAACCGCTGGGGGAACGAACCGTGACCAACCTGGATCGCTGGGTGCGTGTATGAATAACGACACCGTCGAACACGCGCGGCGGGTCTGCGCCGCCCAGGTGCGGGCTGTCGGATCGAACGTCGATCCATGGCGGTCGCTGCGCGGGAAACTTGTGGCGGCGGGCCCCAAGCTGCGCCCGGAAGGCCGCTCCGGTCGACCGCGCTACTTCGATATCCGTCTATTTGATAGTGCCCAAGTCAGCGAGGGGCGCCGCTATCAAATAGCGCTGCGCCAGACAGCTGCTGTCTGGAAGTGGTCTACCTGATAGCGCGCAACTGCACTTGATAGCCAGTTGATACCGACGCTGAGGCAGTTGATAGCGTAGCCCGCTGCTTCGGGGCTGGACAGTGACATCCTCGTGAGGTCCGGCCTGTACTAACCCCCCGTCGGTGGATCCCGAAGGCCTCCGCTGCGGCCGCCACGGGTCGGCGCCGCCCACTCCACGCGATGACCGACGCCTCTACCGCAACCAGCCTCCCAGGTTCGCGCCGGGCGCTCTGCTATGAGCTCGCGGTCTGAGGACGGTTCGGTGACGACGGCCTCACACCACCGGGCGGACGGCTGGAATGGAGGACATGCCGTTACCGCGCCCATTCCGTCGTCGCGCTTCTCGTACTCCAGTAGTGTCCGCGTTCGTGCCGCCGCCTGCGCTACGGACCCCCTGGGCAGCAGCCTGGTGGATCTCCTTGGCTGTGATCCTGGTCGGCGGCGCGGTGAGCGGCACGTTGTGGTGGCTGTTAACTGACCTGGCCGCCCAGACACCGCCAGTTCCCACTCCGGCAGGGCAACCTGCGGCGGGCAGTGCCCGTGGGGAGATGCTGCGCACCGCCCTGGCCGCCGGCGCGGGCATCACCCTGGCGCTGGCCTTCCGCCGCCAGCGTCACCAGGAGATCAGCACCGCGCACACTACCCACGACGCCACCGAACGCCGCGTCACCGACCTGTACACCAAAGCCGCCGAACAACTCGGCCACGAAAAGGCCGCCGTCCGCCTGGCCGGCCTGTACGCGCTGGAACGCGTGGCCCAGGACAACCCCGGCCACCGGCAGACCATCGTCAACGTCATCTGCGCCTATCTGCGCATGCCCTTTACGCCATCCGCACCGGCCGACCCCGAACAGGAACGCAAGCAAGCCCTGCGCCGGGCCCGCCGCCGCACCCGCACACCCAGCACCGCCACCGACACCCCCACGGCCGCCGGAAGCGACCCCGAGGGCGAACGCCAGGTCCGCCTCACCGCCCAGACCATCCTGACCGACCACCTCCGCGACACCCGAACACCCGGCCGACGCGAAACCCGCAAACCCGCCAGCTCCCGTCTCTGAGAAGACATGACCATCGACCTGACCGGCGCCACCCTCATGAACTTCAACTTCAGCAACTGCCACGCCACACAGGCCCGGTTCGGCGGGGCGACCTTCACCGGGACCGCCGTGTTCGGCGGGGCGACCTTCACCGAGAACGCCCAGTTCGGTGAGGCGACCTTCCACCGGGAAGCCGGATTCGGCGGGGCGACCTTCACCGGGAACGCCGGGTTCATGGGGGCGACCTTCACCGGCGCCCAGTTCGTCGAGGCGACCTTCACCGGGGACACCGTGTTCAACGAGGCGACCTTCAACGGGACCGCCTGGTTCGATGGGGCAACCTTCACCGGGAACGCCGAGTTCAGCGGGGCGACCTTCGGCCAGCCACCACGCTGGCCGAAGGGATGGCGGCTGGAGGTCACCGGGGAGAAGGCGCGTCTGGTGAGGCCGGCGGGCTGGCGGCCGGGTCTCAGGACGGCTCGTGAGCACTGGCTCGCGATTCGGTCATTACGGCATGAGTCGGGCCTGCATAATTCGGTTTGAGCTCGCGTTAGGAGGACGGTTCGGTGACAGCGTCCTCGCGCGGCCGGGCGGTTGGCTGGAATGGGAGACATGCCCTTACCGCGCCCATATCGGCGGCGGTTCCCAGGTCGGCGGCCCGCCAGACCGCCAGCAGCACTAGCACCGCGGCGGCCAGCGCCGCCTGCCCGCCACCATGATCAGGAACCGCCGCCGCGCCCTGCCGTCGCCCGCCATATCCGCATTGTCCCGAGCAACTCAGCCCCTGGCCCCAGCCGACATCTAGAAGGCCGCTGAAGATCTTGTGTTCTGGCCTCGTTCTTTCTGGACGGAGGCCAGAGTGGTTGACATGCAGGGTGAGTGGGCCGGAGACCTCATCGGA
>NZ_BBXD01000046.1 GCF_001570545.1 Herbidospora mongoliensis
GGACCTGGGCGAGGTGGTGATGGTGTTCCCCGGCCAGGGGGCGCAGTGGGTGGGAATGGCCACGCGACTGCTGGACACTTCGTCGGTGTTCGCCGCGAGGATCGCCGAATGCGCCGCCGCGCTGGAGCCGTACGTGGACTGGTCGCTGGTCGAGGTGCTGCGCGACCCCGATGAGCGGTCGCTGGAGCGGGTCGACGTCGTGCAGCCGGTCCTGTGGGCGGTGATGGTGTCGCTCGCCGCGCTGTGGCGCTCCTTCGGGGTCGAACCCGCGGCGGTGGTGGGCCACTCCCAGGGCGAGATCGCCGCGGCGGTCGTGGCCGGCGCGTTGACGTTGGGAGACGGCGCGAAGGTCGTGGCGCTGCGCTCCCAGCTGATCGCCCGGCGGCTGGCCGGGCAGGGGATGATGCTGTCGGTGGCGCTGCCCGCCGACCAGGTCGAAGAGCGGTCGAAGGCGTGGGCGGGCCGGTTGTCGGTGGCGGTGGTCAACGGTCTCACCGCCACGGTGGTCGCCGGTGAGGTCGCCGCGGTCCAGGAGTTCCAGGCCGCGTGCGCCGCCGACGGGGTCCGGGTCCGTCCGGTTCCGGTGGACTACGCGTCGCACTCACCCCAGGTCGAGCAGATCGAGGCGGAGCTGCTGCGGGTCCTGGAGGGGATCGCCCCGAGGGCGGGGGAGGTGCCGTTCTTCTCCACGGTGACCGGTGACTGGCTGGACACCGCCGAGATGGACGCGGGGTACTGGTACCGGAATCTGCGGAGGCCGGTCCAGTTCGCCCACGCGGTCGGAACACTGGCCGCTAAGGGGTTCGGGTACTTCGTCGAATGCAGTGCCCATCCGGTGCTGACGATGGCGATCGGGGAGGTCGCCGAGAACGCCGCGGTCACCGGCACCCTGCGCCGCGACGAGGGAGGCATGGACCGGGTCCTGGCCTCGCTGGCCGAACTGCATGTCCAGGGCATGCCGGTGGACTGGGCGCAGGCGTTCGAGGGCACCGACGCGCGCTGGACCGACCTCCCCACCTACCCCTTCCAGCGCAGCCACTACTGGTCGGCCGACACCGCCGGACCGGTCGACGTGTCCGGACTGGGGCTGACGGGTGCGGGGCATCCGCTGCTCGCCGGTGTCGTCGAGGTCGCCGGCAGCGACTCGGTCGTACTGACCGGCAGGGTCGCCCTCGACACACATCCCTGGCTGGCCGACCATGCCGTGCTCGGCTCGGTCCTGATCCCGGGCACGGCGTTGGTGGAGCTGGCGCTGAGGGCCGGGCGGCAGGTCGGCCGGCCACGCATCGAGGACCTCACGTTGGAGGCGCCGCTGCTGGTGCCCGACAGCGGCGGGGTGCACCTCCAGGTCGTGGTCGGCGGAAGCGAGGAGACGGGCCTGCGGACGGTCGAGGTGTTCTCCCGTCCCGACGCCGATGAGGAAACGGCCTGGCAGCGCCACGCCTCCGGCTCGCTGACACGCGACCAGCACGAGGAATCGGAAGCGCTGCGGGCCTGGCCCCCGGCTGGGGCGTCCGAGGTTCCGATCGGCGATGTCTACGAACGTCTGCTGGACGACGGTTACGGCTACGGGCCCGTGTTCCAGGGGCTTCGCCGGGTCTGGCGCGACCGGGACGGGATCTACGCCGAGGTCGCCCTCACCGAGGACGAGCAGGCGTCCGCCGAATCGTTCGCGGTGCACCCGGCCCTCCTGGACGCAGCCCTGCACGCCGCGCTGCCCGCCGCCACGGATGGGGACCGTCGTCTCCTGCTGCCGTTCTCGTGGTCGGGTGTGCGGGTGTTCCAGACGGGCGCGACCCGGCTGCGGGTACGACTGGCGCAGGCCGGAACGGACACGGTGTCGCTGCTGGTCGCGGACGCCACCGGAGCCCCGGTCGCGGCGGCCGACGCGCTGGCCTTCCGGCCGCTGTCCCGCGACGCGCTGCGGACGGGGGGCGCGGACCTGCTCAAACCGATCTGGACGAAGCCCTCCACGCTGCCGCGCACCGCGGAGATCACCGATTGGACCGTCCTGGACGGGTTCGGTGAGCTGCCGCATACCGTGACGGCCGTCACCCAAGCGGCCCTGCGGAGGCTTCAGGCCTGGCTCGACGAAGACCACCCTGCGGGCTCGCCGATGGTGGTCGTCACACGGCGCGCGGTCGGCGTGGGGGATGAGGAGCTGCCGGGGCTGAGCGAATCCGGTGTGTGGGGGTTGGTGCGTTCGGCGCAGGCGGAGAATCCGGGCCGGTTCGTTCTGGTGGATTCCGATGAGGATCTGCCGGAGGGGTTGCTGGCGCGGTTGGTGGCTTCGGGTGAGCCGCAGCTGGCTGTGCGCGCGGGTGAGGTCTTCGTGCCGAGGCTGGTTCGTTCGGCGCCGCAGGTGGGGGTTTCGCCCGCCTGGGATCG
>NZ_BBXD01000047.1 GCF_001570545.1 Herbidospora mongoliensis
CCGGATGTGTGGCAGACCTGCCGGGAGTTGATCCCGGCCGGGAGCGTGTTCGCGTTCCTGGCCGAGCATCGTCAGGCGCTGTTTCCCGCGGAGATGTTCGCGGACATGTATCCCTCGCGCAACGGACGTCCGAGCATGCCGCCGGACATCTTGGCGGCCGCGGTGGTGCTGCAGACCTTGCAAGGGCTATCGGACGTCGACACCGTGCAGGCATTGCGGTGTGACCTGCGGTGGAAGGCCGCCTGCGGGCTGGGACTGTATGACAGCGCGTTCGATCCGTCGCTGCTGACCTATTTCCGGCGGCGGCTGGCCCGCTCCAACAGGTCGGATCGGATCTTTGAAGCCGTCGGTGAGGTGGTCGCGGCGACCGGAGTACTCAAGGGCAGGCAGCGGCGGGCGCTGGATTCGGCGGTCCTGGATGACGCGGTGGCCACCCAGGACACCGTCACCCAGTTGATCGCCGCGATCCGCCGGGTGATCCGTCACGTGCCCGGCGCCGCGCAGGTCGCGGCCGAACTCTGCGCCGCTCATGACTACGCCGATCCGGGCAAGCCGCGCATCGCCTGGGATGACGGGCAGGCCCGGGCCGCGCTGGTGGACGCGCTGGTCACCGACGCCATCTGCCTGCTGGTCGGCCTGCCCGAGCAGCCGTTGGAGGAGCAGGCGGCCACCGCGGTGGGCCTGCTGGCCCTGGTCTGCGGCCAGGACGTCGAGCCGGCCGACGACTCCGACGGCCGCGACGGGCGGTGGCGTATCGCCCAGCGGACCGTCACCGACCGGGTGATCTCCACCGTCGACACCGAATCACGGCACGTGCACAAGACCCGCACTCACCGCCAGGACGGCTTCAAGGCCCACGTCGCGGTCGAACCCGAGACTGGCCTGTTCACCGCCGTGGCGCTGCGGCCCGGATCGGGCGCCGTCCATCACGAGGCCGCCCTTGCCCTGGACCTGCTCGCCGCCGAAGAGGGCTCCGTGGACGTCTTCGGTGATGCCGCCTACTCCACCGGGCCTTGCCGCCACGCGCTGACCTCGGCAGGGCATCGCATGGTGATCAAACCCGCGCCGCTGCGGCCGGCCGTTCCCGGCGGGTTCAACCTGGACGACTTCGCCATCGACACCACCGCCGGGACCGTGACCTGCCCGGCCGGACACCAAGTCCCGCTGTCAGCGCCGTCAGGCCGCCACCTGCAGCGCAAGGCGTTGTTCTCCGGCCTGTGCGCCGGCTGCCCGCTGCGCCCGCGCTGCACCACGACCAAAGCCGGGCGCATCCTCACCCTCGCCCCCACCACGACGCGCTTGCCGCCGCCCGCCGCCACGCCGCGACCGATCGGGCCTGGCAGGAGGATTACCGGCGCTGGAGGCCCCCGGTCGAACGCGCCATCGCCTGGATCGTCGCCCGGGGCAACCGCCGATTACGGTATGTCGGCACCATCAAGAACAACGCCTGGCTCCACACCCGCGCCGCCGCGCTCAACCTGCGAACCCTGATCAACCTCGGGCTCACCCGCACGAGCGGGTCTTGGACGCTGGCCTCCACGACCATCTGAGAAATCGCGGGCCGCAAACGGCGCCGCACGCGAACAAGATTTTCAGCGGCCTTCTAGGAGCACCCGCAAGATTCCGTACACCAGCGTGGTCACGAGCGCCAGTCCGAGCGCACCTTTGAGCCCGAACAAGAGCCATCTCGCGAGGGCGTTTCGCACGTGTTTGATGAGGTCGGTTGTTTTTCCTGACAGGTGTAGATCGGCATATCCGGGGGTCTCGATGAACCATGTACCTCGCCCGATTGCGCGCATGACCGTACGTCCGACTACGCCCCCGACCACTAGGCCGTGTTTTCAAAGTGATCTGGTTGTGCGGGATCATCGATGGGTGATTCGTCGCCATGAGCTGACCGACCAGGAGTGGGACTCGCTCAAAGAGTTACTTCCACCTGGGCGAATGGGGCGTCCGCGTGAGGACGACCGGCGGGTGCTGAACGGGATCGTGTGGAAGATGCGCACCGGCAGCGCCTGGCGTGACGTCCCGGACGGTATGGTCCGTGGCGGACGCTCTACACCCGCTTCCGCAGGTGGGCGCTGGACGGCACGTTCGCCGCGATGCTGTCGAAAGCTCAAGCCAGAGCCGACGCCGCCGGGGACATCGACTGGCTGGTGGCGGTCGACTCCACCATCGTCCGAGCCCATCAGCACGCGGCCGGAGCTCGAAAAGGGGGCACCGGCCGGGTGCCGATCCGGCGGATCACGCCATCGGACGATCCCGTGGGGGACTGACCACCAAGATCCACCTCGCCTGCGACGGACACGGCCGTCCGCTGTCGGTGCTGGTCACCGCTGGCAACGTCAACGACTGCACCCGCCTGATCCAGGTCCTGGCCGGCATCCGGGTGCCCCGGATCGGGCCGGGACGCCCACGCACCCGCCCAGATCACCTGGTGGCCGACAAGGGCTATAGCTCCCGCGCCATCCGCCGGCACCTGCGACAGCGCGGCATCAGCCACACCATCCCCGAACGATCCGACCAGGTAGCCGGACGCAAACGACGAGGCAGCTCCGGCGGGCGGCCACCGTCCTTCGATCGGGACCGGGAGTTCCCCCCTGATTGTGGACACCTTGGAGACTGGATCTTGAGGTCCAGGGGAAGAGATGTTCTTGATGGTGCGGAAGAACTATCCGGAGGAGTTCAAGGCCGACGCTGTGGCGTTGTTCTTGTCGGACCCGGCCAAGACCTACAAGCAGGTCGCTGATGATCTCGGAATCCATCGAGCTACGCTGCGGTTGTGGGTGATCGACGCGCAGGAGAAGGGGACGGCCAGCGCGAGGCCGAAGCCTGGCCGCAAGCCGGTTTTGCGAGGAAACCTATCCTCGGATGACGTGCTTGAGGAAGAGAATCAGCAGCTCAAGGCCCGGGTGCGGGAGTTGGAGCTGGAACGGGACATTCTGCGGAAGGCCGCGAAGTTTTTCGCGGGCGAGACGAACTGGTGAGCCGCTTCGAGTTCGTTGACGATCACAAGAACACCTTCGGGGTGAAGCGGTTGTGCCGGGTCCTGGAGCTGGCCCGATCGAGCTACTACCGGTGGCTGGCCACCGCCCCGACCCGGCTGGCCCGCAAGCGGGCCGACGACGCTCTCGCGGTCGAGATCCGCAGGATCCACACAGAAGAGGACGGCACGTACGGGTCCCCGCGGATCACCGCCGAACTCCAGGCCCAAGGGCTCGAGGTCAATCACAAACGGGTCGAGCGGGTCATGCGCGAGCGGCACATCGTCGGGGCGCACCTCCGCAGGAAGGTCCGCACCACGATCCCCGAACTGGACGCCACCCCCGTCCCGGACCTGCTGAAACGGGACTTCACCGCGTCCGCGCCGAACCAGAGGTACGTGGGTGACATCACGTATCTGCCGATCGGGGACGGCAAGTTCCTCTACCTCGCCACCGTCCTGGACCTGGGCTCACGCCGGCTGGCGGGCTGGTCGATCGCCGACCACATGCGCACCAAACTCGTCACCGACGCCCTCGAAGCTGCGGCCCGCACCAGGGGCGGCACCCTCGACGGGGCGATCTTCCACAGCGACAACGGCGTCCAGTACTGCTCCAAGGACTTCGAGGAGACCTGCGCTCGCCTGGGCGTCACCCGTTCCCGCGGCGCGGTCGGCACCAGCGCCGACAATGCCGCCGCCGAATCATTCAACGCCTCTCTCAAACGCGAGACGCTGCAAGGCGCTCATGGCTGGACATCAGCCGGCGAAGCCCGCCTGGCGGTGTTCACGTGGGTGACCCGATATAACACCAAAAGGCGGCACTCCCGCCTCGGCCAGATCTCACCGATCGACTACGAGAAAACCGCAGGTAGCCTGACCGCCGCAGCCTAAAACCGGTGTCCACAATTCGGG